>NZ_JBQFJA010000001.1:0-465000 GCF_056535885.1 Ruegeria sp. B1
CCCAGCCTGCCTGGGCGCGGCAAGTCATGGAAACGGCCTCACCCGCTTGATGAAAGCTCTGCGGCATGAGGCGCCGGAATTCGATATCGCCGCCGGTCGGGATGAGGCCGCAGACAATGCCCGCGCCATTGCGGGTTTTGCGGATGTTAAAAGCACATTGGAAAAATCGTTGTTCTGCGGGGTCTCGGCGACGGCGTTAAGGCGCACGAAGCCTTGGGAGGGAAACAGTTGGCAATCTGACAACGCTGGACGCCAAGACACAGATCGGTGCGTTGGAGGCAGGACAGATCGGGCTGGCAGTGAAATCCGATCACCTCAATCCCGGATATCTGTATGACAGCAACTCGGCCACTCCGCTTCCGGAGTGGGCGTCTTCGCACCCGGTGGCTCACCGGCAAGTGGTGTCTCCGTCCCATGAACGCGACGATGTGCGCCTGTCGAACGCCTTGTCACGCATGGCCGAGATCGATCCTGGACTGCATCTGGAACAGGATGAACTCAGCGGGCACGCAGTGCTTGGCTCGCAAGGTCCGCAGCATATGCGGCGCGTGACGGCGAAACTGGCCGAGGATTTTGGGATCGAAATCGAGGCCGAACCTGTTGAAACCGCGTATCGCGAGACCATCAAGTCAACCATCGAACACCGGCACAGGCACCGCAAGCAATCCGGCGGCGCCGGGCAATTTGCGGATGTGGTGATTTCGATAGGGCCAATGCCGCGCGGTGCGGGATTTCAGTTCGAGGAAGTCGTTAAAGGCGGTGCGGTACCCAGAAACTACATTCCATCGGTCGAACACGGCGCCAAAGACGCGCTGATACAGGGGCCCGAAGGGTTTCCTGTCGTCGATGTCAAAGTCACGCTGAGCGATGGCAAACACCACAATGTCGACAGCTCGGACTATGCGTTCCGGACCGCAGGCAAAAACGCCGTGCGCGAGGCGCTCCCGCAGGCCAAACCGGTTGTCCTGCAACCCATCCTGAACGCAGAAATCCACCTGCCTTCAGCTTTTGTGGGCGATCTCGTACCAACGATCAGTTCTCTGCAGGGTCAGGTGCTGGGCTTTGAAGGCAATCCAAACGCATCAGGATGGGAGATATTCAACGCCCTGCTGCCGGCGGTCGCCGAGGACGAGCTGCACCGCACCCTTGCAAGCGCAACGCGCGGCACCGGTTGGGTTAAGCTGAACTTTGATCACTACGAAGAGCTTCGCGGGCCAGTGCCCAAATCGGCTGCACGGGAAACCGCCAACGCCTGAAGTGTTTTAGAGGCAGGCTGCCTTTAGCCCGCCGCAGCGATCAGTTCGCGGGTGTACTCCGTCTGCGCGTTTTCGAACAGATCCTCGGCAGCGCCCATCTCGATCACGTCGCCATTTCGCATGACGATCACTTTGTGCGACATGGCCCGCACAACCTTCAGGTCATGGCTGATGAACAGATAGGCCAGCCCGTATTTTCGTTGAAGATCCCGCAGCAGGTCCACAATCTGCACCTGCACGGTCATGTCCAGCGCGCTTGTTGGTTCGTCCAGCACCAGCAGTTTTGGACGCAAAACCATCGCCCGCGCAATGGCGATGCGCTGACGCTGGCCGCCCGAGAACTCGTGCGGGTACCGATCCATTGACACAGGATCAAGGCCGACCTCGGTCATCACCTCGGCCACCAGATCTCGCGGAGCGCGATGCGGATCGACCTTATGGATTGCCAGGCCTTCGGCGATGATCTGCTGGCAGGTCATGCGCGGGCTGAGGCTACCGAACGGATCCTGAAAAACGATCTGCATATCCTTGCGCAGCCGCCGTAACTCGCGTGTCGACCAGCTTCGGACATCCTGATCACGGTATGTGATTTCACCTTCGGACGCGATCAGCCGCATGATCGCCAAGGCCAGCGTCGTCTTCCCCGAACCGCTTTCACCGACAATGCCCAGCGTCTCCCCCGCGCGCACGCTCAGGGTCGCGTCGTTGACCGCTTTCACATAGCCAACGGTGCGTTTCAACAGCCCGCGTTGAATCGGAAACCAGACCTTCAGGTGTTCAGTTTTGGCAACTTCCTCCGCATCGCCCGCCACCGGATCGGGCGCGCCAGATGGCTCTGCCGCAAGTAATTTGCGCGTATATGGATGTTGCGGGTTGTCGAAAATTTCAAGCGTCGGGCCCGTCTCGACGATCTCGCCATCTTTCATCACACAAACCCGGTCTGCGATCCGCCGCACAATGCCCAGGTCATGGGTGATGAACAGCATCCCCATGTTCTCGGATCGCTGCAATTCTGCAAGCAACTCAAGAATCTGAGCCTGAATGGTCACGTCCAAAGCGGTTGTGGGCTCATCCGCAATCAGGATATCCGGCTTGTTGGCCAAGGCCATGGCAATCATCACACGCTGCCGCTGACCGCCGGACAGCTGATGTGGATAACTGTCCAACCGGTCCTGGGGGTCGCGGATACCGACCTTGACTAACAGTTCGATAATCCTGTCGCGTGCGGTATCACCTGTCACATTCTGGTGCAGCGCCAGAGATTCCGCCATCTGCTTCTGAATCGTGTGCAGAGGGTTCAGCGAGGTCATCGGCTCCTGAAAGATAAAGCTGATGTCGTTACCGCGCACGTCCATCAGATGCTGCTCAGAGGCCCCGATCATCTCTTGCCCGTCGTATTTTGCCGACCCTTCCACAATCGCACTCTCACCCAGCAAAGACACGGTCGACAGGGCTGTGACGGACTTGCCCGACCCGGACTCTCCAACCAACGCAACCGTTTCACCGCGATCAACGCTAAAGGACAAACCTTTCACAGCCGCAGAGACCTGTCCGTCCTGTCGGAAGGAAACCTTGAGGTTCTTTACATCCAACAGGCTCATGAAAAGGTCTTTCTCGGGTCAAAGGCATCACGGACGCCTTCAAAAATGAAGACCAGCAGCGACAGCATAATGGCGAAAGTAAAGAAGGCGGTGAACGCCAGCCACGGCGCCTGCAGGTTCTGTTTGGCCTGAAGGGTCAGCTCTCCCAGAGAGGGGCCGAAGACGGCAGGCCGAACCCAAGAAAATCCAGCGAGGCAAGCCCGCCGATTGTTCCGGTTACGATGAACGGCATGAAGGTCAGTGTGGCGACCATCGCGTTGGGCAGCATGTGGCGGAACATGATGGTCATGTTGCCGACGCCCAGCGCCCTTGCAGCGCGCACATATTCCAGATTTCGAGCCCTCAGAAACTCCGCGCGTACAACGCCGACCAGACCGGTCCAACTGAACAGGATCATCAAGGCCACCAGCAGCCAGAAACTTCGGCCAAGTATGGCGAACATGATGATAATCACATACAGCGATGGCGTCGCCGACCAGATTTCGATGATCCGCTGAAATATCAGGTCCAACCATCCGCCAAAGAACCCCTGAATGGCGCCTGCAAAAATCCCGACTAGGCTGGCCGCGCCGGTGACGATCAAGGTGAACAAAATGGACAAACGGAACCCATAGATCACCCGCGCCAGGACATCCCGTTTGGTGTCATCGGTACCGAGAAGGTTCTGCCCGTTTGGTGGCAGGGGCGCTGCGCCGGGGCGGTCGACGCTGGTGTTATATGAATAGGGGATCAACGGCCATATGGCCCAACCGCGTTCGAAACCCTCGGCCTGAAACGTTCCGGCATCGATCTGCTCAATAATGCCTTCGGGATCGTCAAAACATTGTTCAAGCCCACCGCTGTCGATCAGGCATTGAACTTCGGGATCGCGGTAGATCGCTTCGGTCTGAAAATCGCCGCCAAACTCGGTTTCGGCGTAGAAGTTGAAGATCGGCGTGTAGAAATCGCCGCGATACTTCACCAGGATCGGTTTGTCATTGGCGATGAACTCGGCAAACAATGACAGGCCAAAAAGCACGGAGAAAATGATCAGCGCCCAGAAGGCCCGACCATTACGCCGGAAGTTGCGCCAGCGGCGCTGATTAAGGGGGACAGTGCCATTACCCCTCCCGCTTTTCAAAGTCGATACGCGGGTCGACCAGAACGTACATCAGGTCGCTGATGATGCCGACAACAAGCCCCATCAGACCAAAGATGAACAGCGTACCGAAAATGACCGGGTAGTCTCGCGCCACGGCTGCTTCGAAACCCAGACGCCCCAGACCGTCCAACGAAAAGATGGTTTCGATGATGATCGAGCCACCAAAGAACACGCCTATGAAGACAGCAGGAAAACCCGCGATTACGATCAGCATCGCGTTACGGAAGATGTGACCATACAAAACCTTCCGCTCACTCAGCCCTTTTGCACGCGCCGTCATGACGTATTGCTTTTTGATCTCATCGAGAAAGGAGTTCTTTGTCAGCAGGGTCAGCGTCGCAAAGGCCGAGATTGTCAGCGCTATGATCGGCAAGGCAATGTGCCAGAAATAGTCGACAATCTTGCCAAACAGGCTGAGACTTTCCCAATTGTCTGAGGTCAGACCGCGCAGGGGGAAAATCTGCCAGTACGAACCGCCGGCAAACAGCACAAGCAAAAGGATGGCGAAGAGAAAACCGGGGATCGCATAGGCCACGATAATGGCTCCGCTGGTCCACGTGTCGAACTGAGAGCCGTCCTTGACGGCTTTGCGGATACCCAGCGGGATCGAGACAAGATAGGCAATTAGAGTCGACCAGAGACCCAGTGAGATCGAAACCGGCATTTTTTCCAGCACCAGATCAATCACACTGATCGAGCGAAAGTAGCTCTCGCCGAAGTCCAAAGTCAGATAGTTGCCCATCATCGTCAAAAACCGCTCCAGCGGCGGTTTATCGAACCCGAACTCTTTTTCAAGTTCTTCTATGAACTCCTTGGGCAGACCACGCGCGCCGATATACTCACTGTCCGAGCCAAAGGTTTCTTCGGTCTGCGCCCCTTCGCCACCGGCAAAGCCGGCAAAAACATCCCCTTCGCCTTGCATCTGGGCCAGGATTTGCTCGATCGGGCCGCCTGGAACAAATTGAACCAGAGTGAAGTTCACGACCATGATGCCGATCAGCGTCGGGATCACCAGCAACAGCCGGCGGAGAATGTATGCGCCCAAAACCGGTTACCTCACCGCGCCTGCGGCCTTCAATTCCTGGAATTTCTCCTCGTTGAACCACCAGAAGTCAAACTGACCGACAGCAAGTGGTGGCAGCACTTCGGGATGCTCGAACATGTCGTAATACGCAACCCATGTATCTGCGACATACCCTGTGGGGACCTGAATGCGCAGGTATCGCAATACGCGATCCAGCGACTTCAACGCAGCAATTTCTTCCTCACGGGACTTGGTTTCCAAGGCCGCATCAATGATTGCATCGACCAAAGGTTCCTGAAGGGATTGAGGATTGTAAGACGACACCACCGCCGTTTCTGATCCGTAGGCCTGCTTCAGGCCAGTACCCGCTTCCAGGAAAGGCTGGTTGCGGAAAAAGATCATGTCGAAATCTTTGTCGTAGTAGCGCTGAATCCACTGTGCGCTATCAGTTTTTTCGACTGTGACCGATATGCCAAAGCTTTCCAGGTTCGACGCATATGTCGTCACGATTGCCTCGGCAGTGTCCGAAGAGGACGCGTTGAGCATGATTGTGATTGCCATCGGGTTGCCTTCGGCATCTCTCAGCTTACCGTCGCCGGAGACCGTCCAACCCGCGTCGGAAAACAGTTGCAATGCTGTCCGTTTATTTCGGCGGTCGACTGTTCGGCTTGCGCTGGAGCTATGAGCGCGCACTGCCTCTTGAGTAAAGATCTCTTCGGGAACGATATCACCGAGCGATTCTAGGAACGCTATCTCTTGATCGGTGGGCACCCCATCCGCTGCAACTTCCGAGTTTTCGGCAAACGAATGGCGTTGCTCAGTCAACCCGAACTGGAGCGATTCAGAGGTCCATTCGAAGTTAAACGCCAGTCCGAGTGCTTCCCGGACTTTGATGTCGTCGAATGGCGCGCGCTGCATGTTGAAAATGAAACCCGAAGGCGACGGCGGCGTCATCACGGGAATGCTCTCACGCTTCACATAGCCCTTTTGAACCGCAGGAAAATCGTATCCGGTTGCCCATTTCTTGGTGCTGCCTTCGGCGCGGAAGGTGTATATGCCGGCCTTGAAGGCTTCGAACTCGGCTGCATCGTCTGCAAAGTACTCGACCCGTACGGTTTCAAAATTGTGCCGACCCACGTTGATCGGCAAATGCCAACCCCAGTAGTCGGGATTGCGACGGTAAAGGATATATCGGTTCAACTCAAAATCATCGACCACATACGGGCCGCTGCCCATGGGCGTCACGAGGCTTTGCTTGTCCAACCGCTCTCCGGTTTCTTCATACCAGGCCTTTGAAAAGACAGGCGTACCACCGACTTGAGAAATGAGGGACCGGCGCGAGATCCCATCCACAAAATTGTATTTGATCGTGTGATCGTCGATGATTTCATAACCTTCAATGCGCTGCTTGACCGCCCGCGCATAACTGCGGATGCCCTGTTCCAGGAACAGATCATGGGTAAAGGCGGCATCATGGGCTGTCAGCGGCGTTCCATCGGCAAACCGCGCCTCTGGACGCATATAA
Organism: Ruegeria sp. B1; assembly: GCF_056535885.1. Classification (NCBI taxonomy): domain Bacteria; kingdom Pseudomonadati; phylum Pseudomonadota; class Alphaproteobacteria; order Rhodobacterales; family Roseobacteraceae; genus Ruegeria; species Ruegeria sp. B1. Next base: position 6,548 of record NZ_JBQFJA010000001.1, read on the forward strand.
AAGATGCACCATTCCTTGGTGTCGGGGTACTCGACGGACTCGGCAAGTAGCCCGTAGGATTCGGTGATCGAGTCGGCAGGCGAGGCTGACCCGAACGGGCTGCCGCCAAACATGCTTTCCGCTATCAGCCCGGAATAAAGACCCGCCTTACCCTGCCAGTTAAAGCGGTTCATGCCATCAAACGTTCCCCGGGTGGAGACGGAAATCTCTCCGCCAATGGGGGCATTTGGGTTCACATAATCGAAATGTGGAAAATCAGGCGGGTAGCTGAGATCTCCGAAATAGGAGTATCCGTGCGCCTTGATTGTGCCACTTCCTTCAACACCAGCGGCAAAGGCGCCTTGCAAGCTCGGCGTCACCGCAGCCAGAGCGCCGCCACCCAAAAGCTGAAGGGCAGTGCGCCGCTTTAGCACCGTCTGCGCTGGCCAAATGCGTTTATTCGTCATACCCGCCTCTCCTGCATAGTCCCGACCGTCTTCATGCGGCTAAACCTAGCTAAAGGTCCAGCACTGACTGTTTCAAGTTTAGAATGCATAAACGCTTTGTGAAGTTTTTCCGGAACAAAAAAGCCGCTGCCTGTCGGCAGCGGCCTGGAATCACCTAGAATTGACCGGATATCAGTTCCCGATGGTTTGCAGATACGCAATCAGATCGGCGCGTTCTTCGGGTTTTCTCAAGCCCGCAAAGCTCATGGATGTGCCCGAAATATACGCGCTTGGGCGTTCAAGGAAGGCGTCTAGGGCCTCAGGTGTCCAGTTTCCGCCATGCGCCTGCATGGCTGCCGAATAACCGGTGAATCCTTTGGCCGTTGCAACGGGCCGGTCAACGATACCATACAGGTACGGACCGGTGCCATTGGCGCCATCTTCCAGTTTGTGGCAAGCCGTACACTTACGGTACACGCGGGCGCCCTTCTCGGGATCGGCAGCCGCCAACATGTCCTCGAACACAATTTCTTCGCCGTCCGCGCTTTCACCCGCGCTTTCGGTTTCGATGATATACGCAAGTTCGCCGTCACCATGGCCACCGGCATAATAAAGAATGTCGGCCCCCCATTTGGCCAACAGCAGCACCAGAAACGTGCCGAACAGGCCTGCTGCGGCCTTGGTAACTGTCATCGTGTCGAACATTGATCGCGAGTCCATTTCAGCTGTCTGCGCAGGTGTCTAAGGCTTCCCCTGACGAGAGGCAAGGTATAGACACCGCGACGAAACGCCCAATTCACGAACTTGTTGCATGGAATCGACCAAATGACCAACCGCATTGCCTTTCAGGGGGAACCCGGCGCCTACAGTCACGAAGCCTGCCGTAATGCGCGCCCGGATATGGAGGCTTTGCCCTGCCGGACCTTTGAGGATGTGATCGAATCGGTCCGCGCGGGCGATGCCGATCTTGCCATGTTGCCGGTTGAAAACACCACATACGGGCGTGTTGCCGACATCCATCGGCTGCTGCCCCATAGCGGCTTGCAGATTATCGACGAGGCCTTTGTGCGGGTTCACATCAACCTGCTTGGTGTCAAAGGGGCAAAGCTTGAGGACATTGCCGAAGCGCATTCACATCTGGTTCTCCTGCCGCAATGCGCAGAGTTTTTGAAAAAGCACGACATTCGCGGCCGTGTCAGCCCGGACAATGCCCGTGCGGCGCGCGAAGTGGCCGAAGTGGGGGATATTCACTCCGCTGCGCTGGCCAGCGCGCTTGCTGCCGAAATCTACGATCTCGACGTTCTCGCCCACCATATCGAAGACCACGACGACAATACGACGCGCTTTCTTTTGATGTCGCGAGAGGCTGACACGTCGCGGCGTGGAGATTATGGGATGATCACAAGTTTCGTATTTCAGGTCCGCAACATTCCCGCCGCGCTGTATAAGGCGATGGGGGGATTTGCGACCAATGGGATCAACATGACCAAGCTGGAAAGCTATATGGTCGACGGGTCGTTCACCGCAACCCAGTTCTACGCTGACATCGTTGGCCACCCCAAAGACCGCAACGTCAAGCTGGCGATGGACGAATTGGAGCACTTTACAACAAATGTGGAGATATTGGGCGTTTACCCGGCCGCACACCCGCGGGGGTAGGCAAATCTACCTATTGGAGCCCGATGCAAATTCGGACTGACGCAAAGCGCCACTCCAGGCATCCAGTATACGCCCGACATTTTCCTCCACTCCGGCCTCGGAGTGGATTTCGAGGTCGTAGAGTCTGCCCTTATGGATTTCAAAATAGTCCTTTTGCGCGCTGCCCGCTTGACGATCTCCGCGTTCTTGCTCGCGGGCGTTCAGAACCGGAAGGGAGCAATGCACAGCCACAAACAGAACGTCATGAGGCTCAAACAAGCTCTTCAGCGTGTCCGCCCATCCGGCTGTATCGAGGATATGTTCGAGAATCAGATTGTTACCGGCATTGGCATAGGCGGCCAGCGACTGGTAAAAACCATCAAACACGGTTGACCTCGACGCCGACCAGTCAAATTCTCCGCTGCGAAAGCGATCCATTGGGAGCGTACCCGCATCCCTAAGGTGGTCTATGGACACATGCCAGAACGGCATAGGCAATCGCCGCTGCAAAGCTTTGGCGATTGTCGATTTGCCGCTGCTTGATGCGCCATGAAGAAAGATGATCTGAGACACAGCTGAGCCTTACCGCACCAATCTAACACCGACGCTGAAAAGGTTCAGGACGGTAGTTGAAAAACCTTTGACACCGCATGTTTTTGCGTCCGGTATTCGCGGAAACCCATTGCCTCATAATATGCCAGCCCTTCACTGTTTTTCGCGCCAATTGTCGCATCAATGCTGGTGAGACCAAACTTACGCGCAGCCTCAAATGTCTTGGCAAACAACCCTCGTCCGATGCCACGGCGGGCAGCTGACGGTCGGATGTGCGTGCCTATGATGCCCCAGCCGACAGCCACATCATAAGGGTTGTCCGCCACAGCATGTTTGAGCGACTGAAAGCCCAGGATGCGCCCGATTTCGTCCGCAGCGACCGTACATCGAATACCATCAGGGTGGTCTATGTAGTGACCCAGAACAAATTCAGAAGTGCATGGTTTTGTTCGCTTTCCAGCCTCAACAAGGTCTTGCAAAACACTTGCGATCCCTTCGGCATCCGTTTCTTGCGCGCTTCGAAAGCTCACATCCTTCAATTGCCCATGCCTTTTCCCAAAACGGATTTCACGATCCATGCAAATGTCGCTGCTCCAGCTCTCTGGCAAAATCATCCAAACGCGTCTGAAACTGCCTGCGAAACCTCGATTGGCCCAGCTTCAGCGACTGCAACAACAGACGCGCAGGTAACGATTTGGCAGCCAGTGACATTTCGACACTCAGCCGGGTTTTGCGCTGAGACAATGCGAGAAAGTCAACCGTTGTAACCCCTGTCATTCCCTTGCTCGTCGATTCGAACCGCATTTGCCCAGGTCGTTCGTAATCCGTCATCACGATAGTCATCTGCCGAGGTTTACCGCGCAGCTTGAACTCGGTTTGCCACTCAGCTCCCGCAGCAACCGGCACTCCAAGGGTCATGCGCCGCACGTCAATTCCGCGCCGCATTGCCATTCGTTCGAATCTTTCAAAATCAGCAACCATGTCAAAGACCGACTGAATCGGAGCTTCGATGTCTTCCCGGGCTAGAAACTGCATATCTGCCTTTGCTGCATGTGCTTTTGCCTAGTGTTTCCTTAGTCCAGCGTATCTGCAAGCCAGTTCTGCAACAGGAAATGTGCGATCGCCCCTTTGCGGGCTGGCAGCAGTTTGGGATGTTCCCCGGCAAACGCCTGCATCACATCGGTCTTACTAACCCACATCGCCTCTTCAATCTCGACGGGGTCGATGTGGATATCCCGCGAAAGCGCTTCACCTGCGCATCCAATCATGAGCGAAGCGGGAAACAGCCAGGGCTGGCTCGAGAGATAAGAGACCGCACCAACCGGAACGCCCGCCTCCTCCATGACTTCGCGTCGGACGGCGGCCTCAAGGGTTTCGCCGGGCTCAACAAAGCCGGCCAACAAAGAGAACATCTTCTCGGGCCATCCCGGGACCGCCCCATCAGAACTAAATCTCCATGCGTGATCAGCATGATAACGACCGGATCGGTTCGAGGAAAATGCAGTGCGCCGCAAGAGGGGCACCGGCGCTGCCACCCGGCTTGCGAAGGCACGCTGGCCGCGCCACACCGCGCGCAAAAACGATGTGTCTCATGCCAGCCTATCACCGCCTTTGCAGTCGCCACCAGTTCTGCATCCCGCGCAATTCAGCAAACACAAACCCGTCAGGTAGATCTGGGTGATGCTGAACCGTCCTGTCGACAAACTCACCCAGACCGGAAAGATCCTGACCCTCGGCAGTCCATTTGGACATATCAATCGCAAAAACCGGAGCCTGATCATCAAGGCAACCCAGGAAAATTGGGCTTTCGACAAAAAGCTCTGCGCGTTCGATGACGAACGTATCGGACATCGGAATCAACCCAACTTGGTCCAGCGCCTCACCACACACCAAGGGTTTTCCGCGCCAAACCAAAAGACACTGTGCCGCCGGATCATCAGTGGCTTGGGACAGTTTATCCGCGTCGATACGAAAATGCGCCGCCCGGTCCAGACCCGCGCCGCCGAAAGTCACCGATTCCGCGTTTTTCATTAATTGTCCTTTAGATCTTGCTCACACGGCTGCCATGGTTGAAGCTGTCTTGCAATGGTGTTTTCTTGATTTCGAGTATGACAGGTGCCGCCGAAAGGTCGCATGGTCGCCCCGGAAATTTCACGTATTGTGCTTTTTAATCAAATTGTTCGAACAACAGCATCCTAAAGTAGAAGATTGAAATTGGACCACAAACCGTCAAGGCCGGTTCAAACGCAGCCGCCCAGTGCGCATGTCCGTATTCTGGCGACAACCGATCTGCATATGAACCTGAGCAGCTTCGACTATTATGCCGACAGACCGGACCCGACCATTGGCTTCACACGAACGGCAAGCCTGATCCGAGAGGCCCAGCGGCAGGCGCAGGACGCCCTCGTTTTGCTGTTCGACAACGGCGATTCCCTTCAGGGCACGCCGTTTGGAGATTGGGCTGTTCAGAATGGTGGCCCACACCCGATGATGCAGGCTTTCAAGTCATTGGGCTATGACGCAATCGGTCTTGGGAACCATGATTTTGGCTTTGGGTTGGAAGCCATCAATCACATGCTCAGCCAATCCTCCTGCCCGGTTGTGTGTAGCAACCTGCGATGTGTCTCCCAAACTCCGGAATGGCAAGACCGCATAATTCTCGACCGTGCAGTGTGCCAAGACGGCACCCACCGAGCGATCCGTATCGGCGTCTTTTCCGTTCTGCCCCCACAAACCGCCCGTTGGGAAAGTCACCTTTTACACGGAGAGGTCGTTGTCGATGACATTTTGACAACGGCACAACACACCGTTGGCAAGCTATTGGCCGATGGCTGCGATGTCATTGTGGCGCTGGCGCATTCCGGCCTCGGCCAAAGCCGACCGCATCCAGGACTGGAAAATGCGGTTGTGCCTCTTGCCGAGATCAACGGGATCGATGCGATCATTGCCGGTCACACACATCTGGCCTTTCCCAACAAGGTCAAAGACGACTGCGAGCATGTCGACCACACGGCTGGGCGAATTCACAACAAACCTGTTGTCTTACCCGGATCTGCCGGATCCCATCTGGGCGTCATTGATTTGCGCGTCGAACCCAAGCCGGGCGGCGGGTGGCGCGTCAGCACCCACCAAACTGATCTGCGACCGATCTTTCCAGCAGAAAGCAGCCGTCCCATAGCGGAAGACCCCGACATGCTGCGTCTTTTTGCATCAGGACATGCGGGCACCAGGACGATGGCAGCCGAGCCGGTTGCCTGGTTTCCGCGCAGCCTGCACAGCTATTTCAGTTTCTGTGCGCCAGATCGCGGGCTGGCATTGGTGGCATCCGCGCAGGCTGCGGCCGTGCGGTCATATCTGCCCGAAACGGCCTGGGCTCACCTGCCGCTGTTATCGGCGGTGTCACCTTGCAAAACGGGCGGGCGCGGGGGCCCCCGGCACTATACGGATGTCCCGGCCGGCGAGATTTGCCAACGCCATGTCGCGGATTTGCACGTCTTCCCGAACGAGTTGAGGGCGGTTCTGATCACCGGGGCACAGTTACACGATTGGCTGGAAATGTCGGCAAGTGTCTTTAACCAATTGGTGCCCGGTTCAGAAACCGATCTGATGGACACCCGCCGGGCCGGGTACAATTTCGACATCATTTTTGGACTCACCTACCAGATTGATCCGTCCCGGCCAGCTTGCTTCGACGCGGCTGGAAATCTGACGGACGCGACCCATGGAAGGGTGCAAAACCTGACATGCCAGGGACGACCCTTTCAACCAGATCACAGGTTTGTCGTGGCCCTGAACAACTACCGCGCCAGCGGTGGCGGGCAGTTTCCCTTTGTCAAAAAAGCCCAACGGATCGAGTTGCCCCCGTTGGACATCAAAAGCGTCGTGCGGGATTATCTGACCGAGCAGTTACCACACGATCCGATAAACTCCATGCCCTACCCGTTTTCACTGACGCCGCAATCCGGGACCCACGCGATCCTCAAAACGGGACCCGGAGCGCTCCGGCATCTTTCGGACATAGAGGTGTATGATCCACAGGTACTGAAACATGATTCCGAGGGGTTTGCGCAGATCCGCCTGACCCTTTGACGGGTTGTGTTTTCCACTGGTGTTGCCTATATCGGCACCTGAGAGGTTGGCGCGGGCGAGCGCCTCGCCAACCTGGTCAGGTCCGGAAGGAAGCAGCCACAACGAGCCCCGCTTGGGTCGATGTCCAACCTCTCACTTAAGGTGCCAATTGGCGCAGTGGAATCACTAGCCGCAGGAGGGCTTTTATGATTGTAGCAAATTCCCTTCGGGCACAGCGGTTCTGAATTTCAAAACCCCTGACTGCCTGAACACATCACCGACAGATGCGCGCGTGGCCATCTGAAGGTTTGTTGTACCTGAACACAGGCAGAACAATGTCCTTTACCTTATCGGACCTGGGATGGTCCTCACACTTTGCCGCGCAGCACGCGGCTAATCCATCATGCAATCCATTTCGTGTCTCGGCGGTTCACCGGGATCGTCTGATCGGTCTTGACCCCGCCGGCGAAATACCTCTGCTGACCCCGCATTGTCCGACAGGCGATTTCGCGGTTGGAGACTGGGTGCTCGCAGACGAAAACAACTGCGTTCAGCATCTGTTGCAGCGGCGCAGCGTGCTGAAACGGCGTGCGGCGGGAACCGGTGCAACATCACAGCTGATCGCCGCCAATGTGGACGTGCTGTTTATCGTCAGTTCCTGCAACGCCGATTTCAACCTGCCCCGGTTAGAGCGTTACCTTGCTCTGGCGCATCAGGCTGGATGCTATCCGGTTGTTGTTCTGACCAAGGCCGATGCCTGTGCCGACCCCCACGATTTCGAAGCGCGCGCGCAATCGCTTGCCCCGTTTCTAACTGTGCTAACGCTCAATGCGCTGGATCGGACCGCCATTCATCAGGTTTTGTCCTGGTGCCCTGCCAGTCAGACCGCAGCGCTGGTTGGATCGTCCGGGGTAGGCAAGACGACCCTGGCAAATGGGATGACCGGGTTGAGCGAGGCCACCGCCAGCATTCGCGAAGACGATGCACATGGCCGACACACTACAACTGTCCGCGCGCTGCGCCTGATGCGCAACGGCGGGTGGCTGATCGACACACCGGGAATGCGCGCCTTGCGGTTGCTGAACGCGCAGGAGGGCGTTGACGAAGTGTTCTCGGACATTCTGGAACTGGCGGATTCCTGCCGGTTCTCGGATTGCCAGCACATCTCAGAGCCCGATTGCGCGGTTCAAGCGGCCATCGAAACAGGCGCGCTTGATTCGGCAAGGTTGGAACGGTGGCGAAAACTGCGGCGCGAGGATCAACGCAATTCGGAAACCGTGGCGCAATCGCGCGCCCGCAACAAAGCCTTTGGCAAGATGGTGCGCTCCGTGATGCAGGACAAAAATGCCCGCAAACGCTACTGACCAAAGGGGCGCCGATTTTTGGCGCCCCTGACTTCAGGCGATCAGCCGGGGCCAGATGTTTGCACTGCGGCGGGCAAACGCCCCGATGTGGCCAATTTTTGACAACCCAAAGTCCTTTGGAACCAACAGGTGTCGCTCACCCTCTGGGCCGTACAGATCGGCCAGACGCCAAACCGCTTCTGGCGGGACCATTTCGTCGTCCTCAAACGTGAACAGATCAACGGGTACACCTGACCCCGACCAATGGGCGTCCGGCAATTCGACACCAATATCTGGCACATAGTTCTCCGGGGCCGTGCACCACTTGCGCCACTCCCAATACACCGAAGCGGGCAGGTCGGACCCAAACCCGAGCGCTTTCCCGGGCAAGTATCCAAATGCACGCACAAACAGTGGCGCATGGCCGTGCCAGAAAAGCCAGGCCAAAGCCCGATACGGCCAGGGATGGTCGGCCAATGTCACAAGGCCCGAGCACACGCAGATCATCCGATCGATCTGATCGATATCCGGCTGCAACGGCCCCAGCATCGCACCTATTGAGTGGCCAATGGTCCACTGTTTTGCGTCAGGAAACCGGTTCCGCATCTCGGTCCGAGCGGCAGGCATGTCGACCAGAGCCCACTCCGCCATTGTGACGCGAGAGTCTCTCAGGTGACCGCTACGGGAATGACCGAAATCTCGATAATCGTAGGTCAGGCAAGCCATCCCTTGTTCTGCGGCCAGCCAATGGGCGAAATGTCGATAATAATCGCGCGGCACACCTGTCGCGCTGTTCAGAACCACGACCGTATCCGGCTCGGCCAATGGTCGGTAGAACCGCGCCGACAGCATTGCCGGCCCAGACGGGAATTGAAATTCTTCGGTCAGTACCGCCTGCTGCGTATCCAACATGGTGCCCTCGGACTCAATCTGAACCAAGCAGTTCACTTTGATGGGCGTAAGTCAACACTGATCCGAGTTGACCAAACGTCCACTTAAGGTCAGCTCCGGCCTTCAAATCGCAGGGCGTCAGATACCAAAGATCAACTTGACTTTGGTCGCCGGTACCCGCTAGCGATTGTGTGATGGTTCTCGCGCCCCACAAGGGCTCGGGATGAAAAGGGAACACGGTGCGGTCCTGCCCGGTGATGACCGGAACGGACCAAGGCCGCGACTGCCCCCGCAACTGTAAGCGGTGAGCAACGCCGAAATACCACTGGCCGAAAGGCTGGGAAGGTCGGCAGAGCGATGATCCGCAAGTCAGGAGACCTGCCATCGAAACTGAAACCGAAACTCGGGCGGGGTGTCCGGGCAGGTCTCGACGGCGTAGATTGCCGTCCCGCCTGGTCCATGCCCTGTCCGCCGCGCGGAGGGCGCAGGATGATCTGGAAGACGGAAACACATGAATTCACCGCAACGGTGTGTCAGCGGACGGGCAAACCCTGCCCTGCGCTTGCGCGCATGGCGCGGGTAATGGCACAGGCCATGGCCCAAGCTGCCAATGTCACCACCGAGGCGTTTGAGATCGAAGGCGACAGCACATTGACCCATTGTCCTGAGGGCTGCATGGCTCGGTTTCGGGCGCAACAGGATCAGATACGGGTCTACTGTGGCGCTGATCCCGAAACCGGGATGAACCTGTTGGATAACTATGCCGATATGATCTTTGGTCTGGAGTTCAGCGCGATGGCGTCCGGCACCATCTGCAAACCACCTTGTGCTCTGCTGGAAGCAACGGTTTTGACGCCCCCAGCCGCGGCGCAAGAACCGCAGCACGTTCCTGCGTGACCTAGTGATCCACCGTTGCTCGGGCCGGTTCAGCGGCCCAGTTCCTCTGCGCCTCTGTCTCGACGGCGCAGGGGCGTAAAGCCCGCAAACGCGCCAGAGCCTGACCCGGCTGTTCACCGCATTCGACCATTAACCGCAAGACGACCATCCCGGACCTGCCGCACCCGCCCTTGCAATGGACCATCACACGCCCACCGCCCGACAAGGCGTGCCGAATCGCACTGCTAACCGAGGGCCATTGATTGATGACGGTTGCGGGCGGTGAATTGAAATCATCCACCGGCAGATGCACCCAGCGACTGGCACGACTCTGAATGTCTTGGCCGAAAGCCTGCGCGCCGTATTGCACCATCTCGGCAGCGGTCGTCATCGAAAGCACAATACCGGGTTTCCAGTCGGAAATCACATCCAGATCACCCGGATAATCCCCACCTCGCCCCGGCAGCGAGGTCAGAGCGAGTGTGCCACCACCCACCTGCAAAGCGTAGATCACCATTTGAGACATGGATCGCGACCTCCCGATACTCCCTAGAACCAAACTGTCGTGTGAAATGCACCTGTCTAATCTACCCGCGGCGTGACACTTTCCAAACCGAAAATCCTGTCATCGCGCTGTGGACGCGGGCGGCGGCGGGCCTTACGCTGCATCGAAGTTCCGAATCCACCAGAGCAGACATGACCGACACTTCCAGCCCCGCCTATCAGGTTCTCGCCCGCAAATACCGCCCAGAGACCTTTGCGGATCTGGTTGGACAGGATGCCATGGTGCGCACGCTTAAGAATGCGTTCGAAGCGGATCGGATCGCACAGGCCTTTGTCATGACCGGGATCCGCGGCACCGGAAAACCACCACCGCACGGATCATCGCAAAGGGCATGAACTGCATTGGCGAGGACGGCAACGGCGGGCCGACAACTGAACCCTGCGGGAAATGCGAGCACTGTGTCGCCATCATGGAAGGACGTCACGTCGATGTTCTGGAAATGGACGCGGCCAGTCGCACCGGCGTCAACGACATTCGCGAAATCATCGACAGCGTCCGATACCGCGCGGCTAGCGCACGCTACAAGATTTACATCATCGACGAGGTTCACATGCTCTCGACCAGCGCCTTCAACGCGCTGCTCAAAACGCTGGAAGAACCCCCGGAACATGTAAAGTTCATCTTTGCAACCACTGAAATCCGCAAGGTTCCGGTCACGGTTCTGTCACGCTGTCAGCGCTTCGATCTGCGCCGGATCGAACCGGAAGACATGATTGGCCTGTTACGCAAGATTGCCGAAAGCGAGAACGCTCTGATCGCCGATGACGCTTTGGCACTGATTACCCGCGCCGCAGAAGGGTCAGCGCGGGATGCAACCTCACTGTTGGACCAGGCTATCTCGCATGGTGCCGGCGAAACAACGGTCGATCAGGTGCGCGCCATGCTGGGTTTGGCAGATCGCGGTAGGGTTCTGGACCTGATGGACATGATCCTGCGCGGCGATGCAGCAGGCGCGTTGACTGAGCTGAGCGGACAATATGCCGAGGGTGCGGATCCGCTGGCCGTTCTGCGCGATCTAGCCGAAATCACGCACTGGGTCTCGGTCGTCAAAATCACACCCGATGCAGCCGAAGATCCAACTGTCGCCCCAGATGAGCGCACACGCGGGCTGCAGATGGCCGAAGCCCTGCCGATGCGTGTGCTGACCCGGATGTGGCAAATGTTGCTGAAGGCTCTGGAAGAAGTGTCCGCCGCGCCAAATGCGATGATGGCTGCGGAAATGTCGATCATCCGCCTGACGCATGTGGCGGACCTGCCCAGCCCGGAAGAACTGGTGAAACGGCTGCAAGATGCCCCGCCACCGCCGAATGGAAGTCCTGGCGGCGGCGTGACACCCCAACGGACCGGTGTGCCGAGCGTTCAGACGAGCGCGACCACATCCCAGACGTACGCCCCCACGCCACAAGGTTCCGGTGGCGCGCCCGTAGCAGCATTGGCCCAAGATGTTCAGGCCGCGTTGGCCCGGTATCCGACTTTCGAACATGTGGTCGAACTGATCCGGGCACATCGGGATGTCAAACTGCTGGTCGAAGTGGAAAACGGCATCCGTCTGATCTCTTACCAACCGGGCCGGATCGAGTTCACACCGGCGGATCAGGCTCCGACAGACCTTGCTGCGCGACTGGGTTCGGCGTTGCAGCGCTGGACGGGCAACCGATGGGCGGTGTCCATCGTGTCAGACGGCGACGCGCCCACGATAAGCGAATTGCGAGACAAGGCAGAACTGACCTTGAAGGCCGAGGCCGAACAACACCCTTTGGTTCAGGCCGTTTTGGCTCAGTTCCCAAAGGCAAAGATCACCCGGATCGAAACCCCCGAACAACGTGCGGCCCAGGTCGAAACCGAGGCGTTGCCCGAAGTCGAAGACGAATGGGACCCGTTCGAAGAGGATTAGTCTGCCCCGCCTCTGAATGCTGGACAGTTCTTGGGCGCACAAACAAAAAAATTCTCGCCACAGACCATAGCGACCGATGGGAATGCCCACGGCCCTTGTGCAGCGCAGGCACCGCCCGTATCTAAGCAGCAAATTGATACACAGGAGAAAACAGATGCTCAAAGGACTCGGCGGTCTGGGCGACATGGCCAAGATGATGAAATCCGCTCAGGACCTTCAGACCAAGATGACCGAGATGCAGGACGAGCTGAACAACATCGTTGTTGTCGGCGAATCCGGTGCCGGGCTGGTCAAAGCCACGGCCACGGCAAAAGGAGAGTTGAAAGGTCTGGATATCGACCCGTCGATCTTCAACGGCGACGACAAGGAAGTGGTCGAAGACCTGATCCTGGCGGCCATCAAAGATGCCCAGTCCAAGGCGTCGGAACGCTCGCAGGAAGAAATGGGCAAGCTGACCGAAAGCATGGGATTGCCGAAAGACATCAAGCTGCCGTTCTGATACACCGTCCTGACGGATCAATGGTCGGGCCACCTTGCGTGGCCGCTCTGCAGGAACACGCGGTGAGTTCGAACAGCGATATCGACAATCTGATCGACCTTATGGCCAAACTGCCGGGTCTCGGGCCGCGCTCGGCGCGGCGCGCCGTGCTGCATCTGATCCGCAAACGCGCTCTGCTGCTGACGCCGCTCTCGGACGCGATGCAACAGGTGGCCATCACCGCCCGCGAGTGTCTGAACTGCGGCAATGTGGGCACGACCGACATCTGCGACATCTGCAATGACGAGGCTCGCGCCACCGGAGAGCTCTGCGTGGTCGAAGACGTCTCTGACCTCTGGGCGATGGAACGCGCGGGCGTGTTCAAAGGCCGCTATCACGTTCTGGGCGGCACCTTGTCCGCACTCGATGGGGTGGGTCCAGAAGAGCTGCGCATTCCCCGGCTCAAGGATCGGATAACCGCAGAAGGCATAACAGAAGTCATTCTTGCCCTGAATGCCACTGTCGATGGTCAGACTACAGCGCATTACATCGCGGACCAATTGGACGGTCAAGTGCGCCTGACCTCACTGGCCCAGGGCGTGCCGATTGGTGGCGAGCTGGACTATCTGGATGATGGCACAATCACGGCAGCGCTGCGCGCGCGGAAAGAACTTTAGCGAAACATAACAGGTGGACACCGGGTGTTGACCCCGAAAAACCATGTATTCGAGTGGGAAAACATGATGCGCGTTATTGCATTAATGTTAATCGTGGCGCTAGCTGCGGCACTTTCTGCCTGCACCACTAAACCGACACCCGGCCCGTCAGACATAGAGGACCTTGCCGCTGAAATTCAGGGGCTTGGGCCGGATGTGGATCCAGAGGAGGCATCGCGCGCGGCGCATATCGCCTATACCTATTCGCAACAACTCGCGCAGGAATACCGGGTCACGGACCCGCCGCTGATTCACAATGCCAAGGTGATGCATGGCTTTCGGGAACGCGGGCTCTGCAACGATTGGGCGCAGGATATCCAGAAGCGTTTGAACCAGGAGAATTTTCGGACGCTGACACTGCACTGGGCCACGTCACCGCCCACGGATTTCAGGATCATCCACCATTCCGCCGTTATCAGCAGACGCGGCGACACTATGTATGATGGCATTATTCTTGATCCTTGGCGCTACGGCGGGGTGCTGTTCTGGTCAAAAACCAAAGCGGATGAGCGCTACAACTGGCGACCCCGGATGGAAGTCCGAGAAGAACTGATAAACGCCAGCCGCGCCCGCCAAGCCAGCTAAGAAGTGTTGAGATCAAACATAATCGCACCCAATGGAACAAATAGGGCTTGGTCGTTTAGTCCATGATTGCTTTTGAATGGCCTTCCGTTAAGACCAATCTGGAATGGAAACTGAAGATCAGATCGGTCGCCAATTCAAAGAGGTCCGCAAGATCAGATCGTTTGTGGTGCCCTGAATCGACCTTTCAAAGTCGCTTGACCTGTAGGCTTAAGAGAACTGGTGCCTTTGATGGCGCGCCGAACTAGGTTAGAGACAAGCAAACTCAAGTATTTGTTTTGGGAGCTTAATTATGACCCGCCTTCTCGCCTTCATCTTCGCAGCCGTCACTGCAACCTCCGCTCTGTCGCAGGAGCTGATCGACAAGGGCTTTGTTGAAGGTTGGAACATCATGATGGACCCTGCGCTTGGAAACGGGTGCCTGATCCAGACGGTGTATCAGGATCTGTCGGTCGTTCGGTTGGGCTATGACGCGCTGGACAATCGGGGGTACTTCGCCGTTTACAACAAGGCCTGGGGCGACATTAAACAAGGTGAAAGCTATCCGATCCGGTTCGAACTGGACGGTAAGAGCTATGACGCTACTGCCATCGGGTTCAATGAACGCGACGTTCCGGGGGCCACCGTGTTTTTCACCGACCGGAGTTTCGTCAACGCGATTGCGCAGAACAAGACGCTGACTGTCTACAACCCGGCGGGTGAGGTGGTGATGGCGATTGATCTGAAAGGCACCGCCAAGGCGCTGGAATATGCCCGCGAGTGCCAGAACCGTGAGCTTTAACGAATCGGATCGAACAGAGCGTCTTTGGCGCTGCAATCCTTTATGGCATCACGACCGCAAGGAACTGGTTCTAGGTCATGGGAGAGGCACAGGCGGACTTCTTCAATATAGCCCTGCCTACACGTCACGGTGATCATATCCCGCTCCAGCACCGGGTTTTCCTTCAGAAAGGCCTCCTCAACAACCGATGCAGGCAGTTGCACCGACGCATCCAGCATGCGAAAGACTTTGGGTCGCTGAACGGCCTCATACGCCCGGCGTGACAGCGCGAGATAGTCGGGCGCGCTCAGTCCCGTGCAGGTGCCGTGCTTTTTCCACTGGTGCCAGGCCAGGCCGGAACTGCCTTGAATATCTTCCATTTCGCGGGTCATGCGCCGAGTCGGTGGTGCCTCGGACGTGGGACAGTAGGCCGGCCAGCCTTGATGGTATTGTGGCCAAAGCCCGTGTAGCACCCATCCATGGTCATACCGTGCATCGCATTGGTCCGATCCCCGGGCATCCCCTTCGCGCGCGCACCAGTTTGGCGACCAGCTGAGCGACAGAACATAATAGTCGAATTCACCGGCCTTCTCACCATCGGCCAGTGCTGCCATTGCGCTCAACACCCACAAAACAACCCAGCGCATTCGCCTCTTCCCTTCTTGCCTTTGCGCGACTATATACGGCCCAAGTTCCCCGACAACGGAAACCTGCCCCAAGATAAAGGGGCCGCCGAATTCCGGCGACGGGACACATGTATTCGAAGGAGACGGGCTGATGGCAAAACCCCTGATGGCCAAAGCGACAGCCGTATGGCTGGTGGACAACACCACGATCAGCTTCAAGCAGATCGCGGATTTCGTAGGCATGCACGAGTTGGAGGTGCAGGGCATCGCGGATGGTGACGTTGCCGCTGGCGTTAAAGGGTTCGACCCAATCGCCAACAACCAACTGACGCAAGAAGAGATCGACACGGCGCAGGATAACCCGCTGCACAAGCTGTCGCTGAAGTTCAATCCGGCGGCAACCGGCGAAGAGAAACGCCGCGGCCCGCGATACACGCCCTTGTCCAAACGACAGGATCGACCGAACTCGATTCTCTGGCTGGTGAAATTCCACCCTGAACTCAGCGACGGGCAGATCGCAAAACTGGTTGGCACGACCAAGCCCACCATCCAGTCAATCCGCGAACGGACCCATTGGAACATCTCGAACATGCAGCCGATCGATCCGGTTGCGCTGGGCCTATGCAAGCAGTCCGAGCTGGACATGATCGTGCAAAAGGCCGCCGCGAAGAAAGCCGCCGAGGGCGGCGTGATGAGCGACGACGAGCGCCGCAAGCTGGTATCGACCGAGCAATCGCTCGAAATGGATGCGGCGCCAAAGATTCCGACCGCCATCGAAGGTCTGGAAACATTTTCACTGTCGGATGAACCGGCGGACGAGAAAGAAGACGAGCCGATGGTGGATGCCGACAGCTTTTTCAACCTGCCCAAGGGCGGCGGTGAAGACGATGGCGAGGATGACCCACGCCCCTAAAGTAATGGTGACCCTGACCTGACCGGGTCGGGTCCTTTCTACGGGACACCCATGCTGAACTTTCTGTCCGCCATTTTTGGCCCCCACCTT
This sequence comes from Ruegeria sp. B1, assembly GCF_056535885.1. Lineage (NCBI taxonomy): Bacteria > Pseudomonadati > Pseudomonadota > Alphaproteobacteria > Rhodobacterales > Roseobacteraceae > Ruegeria > Ruegeria sp. B1. Next base: position 22,965 of record NZ_JBQFJA010000001.1, read on the forward strand.
GCCGTTTCGATCTACGCCTTCCTGAAAACATGGGGGCTGGGTTTGGCGGGCGGCGCGTTCATGATCGTGATCGTGACCAGCCTGTTCTTGCTGGGCGACGATGGCGAACACGAACATCATTCGTTCATGACCGTGCCGGTCTTGTCTGCGACGGCCATCAACGGAGATCTCAAAAACGGGGTGATCGCATCTGTTCGCTTGCCGGATGGAACCGCCACATCGATCACGTCGACCGAAGCTCCGATTTCACAGACGGTCGGCACCAGTGCCTGTGTTGAAAAGCGGGTGTATGTCGAAAGTGGCGAACCGCGCTACCGGTTCAAACTGCCAAGGTTCTGCGACACCGGTTGAGGTCCAGATTGCTTAGAAAAACCGTCCGACGATGCCACCGGACGGTTTGGTTTTAGATCATCTGGAACAGGATGCCAGTGATGATCGCGCCACCGACGCCAAGCGTCAGGTAGGTTGCAAAGACGCGCGGTTTGACCAAGGACCAGACCGCGGCCATTGCCGGGATTGAGCTGACGGCCCCTGCCACCATGAACGACATGGCAGCCCCCGCGCTCATGCCTTGCTCCATCAGACCGGCCAGCAGGGGCGGTGCAACGTAGGAATTCAGGTATGCGGGCATCCCGACGAGCGCGGCGACAACTATCGGTACGACACCTTCACCCCCGACCGCGCCTGCAATCAGGTCTGCGGGAACGTAGCTGACAAGCAGCGCTTCCAGCACATAGGCCAGGGCCAGCCACTTCAGCAAGAACAGGCCATTTTGCACAAACTCTGCCCGGAAACGCACACGACGCTCAGGTTCCTGCCAGAATTTCCAAACCGGCTTGTCCTCTTGTTTTGGTTCACAGCCGCAGCACCCTGCAGGCTTATACTCGCGCAAAGGTTGGGCAAAGGCTCCCTGCCGCATCAGAAACCGAACGGCGAACCCGCCGAACAGTCCCAACGCAACGGCGGAAATGGCTTTACCAACAGCAAACGGCCAACCCAAGGCCCCAGCCGTAATGAGCAGCGTTGGCGGATCAATCAAGGGCGAACTGAGCCAAAAAGCCATGACGGCAGACAGCGGCGCGCCCAAGGCCAGCAACCCGGCAATAAACGGTATGACCTCGCATGAACAAAACGGGGCCAAACCTCCAAACAACGCGGCCAGCAGAATCATCCGTGTTTCGCGGCCCTCAAACGCCCGGGCCACCATCACCTCGGCACCCGTGGCTTTGAGATAGGACAGCAGGAGAACGGCAAACAGTATGTACTGACCGGTATGGGCCAGCGCCTTGGCCGCAAAAGTGACGACTTCGATCCAGTTGCCGGGGTCCAGAACCGCAACAGCGGCGAGGATCGCTACGATCAAAGCCCACGGTGTTTTGATCACGTCAAGCGCGCCTTTGCTTAAGGGTCTGGGATTTTGTGTCAGCTCAGCCATCGTTCGCAGCCTTTGTAACCTCGTCCGCGCAGCATTCACTCAGAATGAACTGGGCGAGGTTTTCAAGTTCGTCGTAGCAGGCGCGGTTGATCGTGCTGCGCCCGATTTTCTCTTGCTCGACCACACCCCCTGCCGCCAAAAACCGCAGGTGATGAGCCAGTGTTGACGGGGCAATCCCTGTCCGGCTTTGGATCTCGCCAACCGTCAATCCTGCCTCACCAGCACGAACAAGCGTTTTCAGAACTTTCAACCGGGCTTCCGACCCCATAGCTGAAAACCCGGCAGCCGCTGTTTCCCACATCTCTTTAACTCCATTAAACTAGATTTATAGTTATTTAATCCATGTAATCCATTTGGTCAACTCCGGTCCGCATGATTTTTCAGCAGTTTCGTAAGTCCAGATTGCCCATCTTATAAGTCCAACCTATAAGACCCTATGGGAATATCGGTCGACACATTCTTTCTTGAACTGAACGGGCAAGGCACGCTGCAGGCGCGGATCCAACAGATGATCGCCGAGGGCATCCTGTCGGGCCGGTTTCACGTCGGAGAAAAACTGCCCTCTTCGCGCAAACTGGCCGCCCATCTTGGGGTCAGCCGGATCACTGTCACGTTGGCCTACACTGAATTGCTGGCCAACGACTATCTGACCGCAAAGGCCGATCCGGGTATTATGTTTCACAAAACGCGCCGGTCCCTCCGAAGTATTCACCGATGCAACGCGGCACAGAAACAGTGGACTGGGACAAAGCGCTGGCGCGGCGTTTTCTGGATTCGGATGTATTGCCAAAACCCAGCGACTGGCGCGAATACAGGTATCCCTTCATTTACGGACAGGCAGACCGGACTCTATTTGACCACGCCAACTGGCGGCTATGTGCGGTTCGTGCATTGGGGCACAAGGATTTCGACTCGCTGACAGGCGACTACGTGGATCAGGATGACCCGTTGCTGGTAGAGTTCATCGCCCGGCACACCCTGCCCCGCCGTGGCATCGCAGCGCGCCCCGAAGAGATCTTGATCACGCTCGGGGCACAAAACGCGCTTTGGCTGGCCTCGCGTATCTTGCTGACCCACAATCGCACAGCTGTCATCGAAAACCCCTGTTACTATGCGCTGCGGAGTCTTCTAAACCACTGGGATTGCAAGGTAACGCCCTTGAGCGTGGACCGGGATGGATTGCCGCCTGATGCGCTGCGTGACGACACGGACGTCATCTTTACCACACCCAGTCACCAAAGTCCGACAACTGCAACCATGCCGGTCAATCGCCGCAAACAATTGCTCGACCGCGCGCGCGCACTGGACGCCATGGTGGTCGAAGACGACTATGAGTTTGAAATGGCCTTTCTGGGTGCGCCATCGCCCGCGCTCAAATCCATGGATCGTGACGGCCGGGTGATCTATGTGGGCAGTTTCTCGAAATCTCTGTTCCCGGGATTGCGTCTGGGGTACATGGTTGGGTCCGAACCTTTCATACGCGAAGCCCGGGCGTTGCGTTCCCTCGTGCTGCGCCATCCTCCTGGCCATATCCAACGCACGGCGGCGTATTTCCTGTCTCTGGGCCACTACGATGCCCAAATCCGGCGAATGTCCCAAGCCTTAAGAGAACGTCGCGATGCGATGGACGCAGCCATAGATGAAAACGGACTGACTGTGGCCGGGCGCGGTGTGATGGGCGGTTCGTCTTTGTGGATGTCCGCGCCTGAACATGTCGACGCGACTTTACTTGCGCAAAAGCTGCAAAACCAAAGTGTCCATATCGAGCCGGGTGCATCGTTCTTTTCGGGGCCCCATCGGCCCCAGAATTTCTACCGCCTTGGCTACTCGTCCATATCGACCGATCGCATTGCACCCGGCATAAAGCTGATTGCGGATGCTATTCGCGCCGGGTAGCCGGTATCTGGACATAATCCGCATTTCGTTTTGGACCTAACGCGGACCTGCCCCATCGGCGAAAACCATAGTCAAAGGCTGGACTGCCCGTCTGGCTGCAACCCCAATTGCGCGGAGTACACAAAGATGGAGATGACGACCGAAGAGGCCTTTGTAAAGGTATTGCAGAAGCACGGCATTGAGCATGCGTTTGGGATCATCGGGTCTGCGATGATGCCGATTTCGGATTTGTTTCCGACCGCTGGGATCATGTTCTGGGACTGCGCACATGAGGGCAGCGCGGGCATGATGGCGGATGGCTACACGCGTGCCACCGGCAAGATGTCGATGATGATTGCGCAGAACGGCCCCGGCATCACCAACTTCGTGACCGCCGTGAAAACCGCCTACTGGAACCACACGCCGCTGCTGCTGGTCACACCGCAGGCGGCAAACAAAACCATCGGTCAGGGCGGCTTTCAGGAAGTCGAGCAGATGAAGCTGTTCGAGGATATGGTCGCCTATCAGGAAGAGGTCCGCGATCCGACCCGCGTCGCCGAGGTTCTGACCCGCGTGATCGCCCAGGCCAAACGCCTGTCGGGCCCGGCGCAGCTAAACATCCCGCGCGATTTCTGGACCCAGGTCGTCGACATCGAGATCCCCGATCCGATTGAGTTCGAGCGCAGCCCGGGCGGTGAGAATTCGGTGGCCAAAGCCGCCGAGATCCTGTCGACGGCCAAGACCCCCGTCATCCTGAACGGTGCCGGCGTCGTGCTGTCCGAGGGCGGCATCGACGCCTCGATCGCGCTGGCCGAGCGCCTGGATGCGCCGGTCTGCGTGGGCTATCAGCACAATGACGCCTTCCCCGGCAACCACCCGCTGTTTGCCGGCCCGCTGGGCTATAACGGCTCGAAGGCCGGGATGGAGCTGATCAAGGAAGCCGATGTGGTGCTGGCGCTCGGCACCCGGCTGAACCCGTTCTCGACCCTGCCCGGCTATGGCATGAGCTACTGGCCAGAGGATGCCACCATCATCCAGGTCGACATCAACCCCGACCGGATCGGCCTGACCAAAAGGTCACCGTGGGTATTGTCGGCGATGCGGCCAAGGTGGCAAACGGCATCCTGCGCCAGCTGTCCGACGATGCGGGCAATGCCGGACGCGACGCGCGCAAGGCCAATATCGCGCAGAAGAAATCCGCCTGGGCGCAGGAGTTGACCTCGCTGACGCATGAGCAAGACGATCCCGGCACCACCTGGAACCAGCGCGCCCGCGACGCCAAACCGGACTGGATGAGCCCGCGCATGGCGTGGCGCGCGATCCAGCAGGCACTGCCGCGCGAGGCAATCATCTCGTCCGATATCGGCAACAACTGCGCCATCGGGAACGCCTATCCTGACTTTGACGAGGGCCGTAAGTATCTGGCCCCCGGCCTGTTCGGCCCCTGCGGCTATGGCCTGCCGGCCATCGTCGGCGCCAAGATCGGCCAGCCGGACGTGCCGGTTGTCGGCTTTGCCGGCGACGGTGCCTTTGGCATCGCGGTCAACGAACTGACCGCCATCGGCCGTTCGGAATGGCCCGCTATCACCCAGATCGTCTTCCGCAACTACCAGTGGGGCGCGGAAAAGCGTAACTCGACCCTGTGGTTCGACGACAACTTCGTGGGTACCGAGTTGGACACCCAGGTCTCGTATGCAGGGATCGCCCAAGCCTGCGGCCTCAAAGGTGTCGTGGCCCGCACCCAGGACGAGCTGACCGCCGCCCTGAACCAGGCCATCGCGGACCAGAAAAACGGTATCACAACCCTGATCGAAGCCATGATCAACCAGGAACTCGGGGAACCCTTCCGCCGCGACGCCATGAAAAAACCAGTCAAAGTTGCTGGGATCGCAGCGGCCGACATGGCAGCGCAGTAAAACTGAAAATTGCTGCGGGCGTGACGAAACGTCAGGCCCGCACTTATCGTAAATGTCAAACAGGAACGTTATTGGTTACATGCCGTGCTTTATCCCAAAAACGACATGAGCTGACCTATGTTCCCTTTTCTCTCACAAACATCTCCAACCGTTTCCGGACGACTGCTCCGACAAGCGCAAAATCTGCGGACACCGCGTGTGGCGCTGGTCAACGCCAGTTCGGCGACCGCCTTGGCAGGTATTCAGGAAGCGGCCAAAGCGGATCTGGCCGAGCCTGTTTTGATCGGCAATCCGGCAAAAATCACCCAAGCCGCCGAATCCATCGAATTTGATCTGACAGGTATTCAGGTCATCGACGCCCCGCACGACGCCGCAGCGCCCGAAGCGGCACGCCTGGCGCGCGACGGCCACGTCGATGCCATTATGAAGGGGCAGATTCATTCCTCCACCTTTCTGAAGGGCTTGCTGCCGACTGCCGCCGGACTTCGCGCGCCCGGCGTGCGGTGTGCGCATGTGTTCCATATGACGGCGCCGGGATCTGATCGTCCGATCCTGTTGACGGACGCCGCGTTAAACGTCGATCCGAGTGTCGAGACACGCCAAGCCAGCCTCGCCCACGCAGTTCATATGGCGCATCTATTAGAGATCGAGCGTCCCAAGGCCGCTATCCTGGCACCCAGCGAAGATCCAACACCCACTATCCAAAACACCATGGAAGCTGCGGAAATCGCGGCATGGGCCAAAACCGGTCTGCCCAGTGCAGATGTGGCCGGTCCGCTCGCCATGGACCTCATCCTGTCGCGTCAGGCCGCCGATATCAAAGGGGTTGAAACACCTGTGGCCGGAGACGCAGACATTATTCTGACGCCCAACATCACAACCGGAAACGCGGTGGTCAAACTGATGGTGCTGGGGATGGGCTGTTGCGCGGGTGGTCTGATCATGGGCACAAAAGTGCCTCTGCTGCTGACATCACGGTCTCAGGGGTCAGCCGCGCGGCTGGCCTCGGCGGCATTGGGCGCGATTGTTGCGAATGGGGGGTCGGCATGATCCTCGTTCTGAATGCAGGATCGTCGTCGATCAAAATCAAGCTTTTCACGCTTGATCTGGCCCCAATCCTGTCCGGCTCGGTCAGCGAAATCGGTGGCGACGCGCAGATCAAACTGGGTGCCGAAAAATCGCAGATCACCGCAGAAAATCACGGCGCCGCGCTAGATGCCCTGTTGGCGGGACTGGTCCGACAAGGATACAACCTGTCGGACCTGTCCGCTGCCGGCCATCGGATCGTGCATGGCGGCGCCGACCTGACGGCGCCCAGCGCATTGACCCCGGACATCCTGCGACGGATTGAGGATTGCGTGACGCTTGCGCCTTTGCACAATCCACACAACCTGTCAGCCATCCGCGTTCTGGCGGACCGTTTGCCGGATCTGCCTCAGTTCGGCTCGTTCGACACCGCGTTTCATGCCGACAATTCCGCTGTATCTGTCGCCTATGCCATTCCGATCGAAGAACGCAATAAAGGGCTTCGCCGCTACGGGTTTCACGGGCTCAGCTATGCGTCCATGGTCGAGTATCTGGGCGATGACCTGCCCGAGCGGTTGCTAGGCCTGCATCTTGGGAACGGATCCAGCCTCTGCGCTATTCGAAACGGGAAGAGTGTTGCCAGCAGCATGGGGTATTCCCCTCTGGACGGGTTAACAATGGGGACCCGCAGCGGGGCGATTGACGGGATGGTCGTGTTGCGGCTGGCGCGTGAGCACGGGCTGGACGATGCAAACCATTTACTGAACTTTTCCAGCGGTCTGACCGGATTGGCTGGAACCAACAATATGGCCGATCTGCTGCAGCGGGATGATGAAGACGCCCGATTTGCTGTCGATCACTTTTGCTACTGGGCGGCGCGTCACGCAGGCAGCGCAATCGTGGCCCTAGGCGGTCTGGACGCCGTCGCCTTTACCGGGGGTATCGGTGAAAACGCCCCTCAAATCCGCGACAGAATAATGGATTATCTGTCCTTTCTGAGACCAGTTTCCGTGCACATCGTACCGGCTGATGAAGAGGCCCAGATTGCCCGGGATGTACTGCACCTGTTAAATGGGAGGACGGTTCTAAAGTATAGAGCCTAGGGGAGGGATTACGTGAACCAGCAGCCGCAAGTTGACTTATCACCCAAAGTGTCTGACGAGATTCGTCGCACAACGTGCTACATGTGCGCCTGCCGATGCGGCATCAACGTGCACATGAAGGACGGCAAGGTTGCCTATATCGAAGGCAACCGCGATCACCCGGTGAACCAGGGCGTTTTGTGCGCCAAGGGCTCGGCCGGGATCATGCAGGTCAACGCACCGTCGCGGCTGCGTAAACCCCTGCGCCGGGTCGGCCCGCGCGGGTCGGGCGAGTTTCGCGAGATCGAGTGGGAAGAAGCGATCAGTACGGCTGTTGGCTGGCTGAACGAGTTGCACGAAACGGCTCCGCAAAAGCTGGCCTTCTTTACGGGGCGCGATCAGAGCCAGAGTTTCACTTCGTTCTGGGCTCAGAATTTCGGCACGCCAAACTATGCAGCCCATGGTGGGTTTTGCTCGGTCAACATGGCGGCTGGCGGCATCTACACGATGGGCGGTGCATTCTGGGAATTCGGGCAACCCGATTGGGACCATACCAAGCTGTTCATGCTGTTCGGCGTGGCCGAGGATCATGACAGCAACCCGATCAAGATGGGCATTGGCAAGATCAAGGCACGTGGCGCCCGGGTGATTGGGGTGAATCCGATCCGTACAGGCTATAATGCCGTGGCAGATGATTGGGTCGGGATCACACCTGGCACAGACGGGCTGTTCATCCTGTCGCTAATCCACGTGCTAATGAAGGCCGGCAAGATCGACCTTGATTACCTGAGCCGCTACACCAATGCACCTGTTCTGGTAAACGCCGCCGAAGGTCCGGAAAACGGCCTGTTCCTGCGCGACGCAGACGGCAAGCCACTGGTGATCGACCGCGTGACGGGCGAACCCACCGCCTTTGACAAACCCGGCGTGCGCCCGGATCTGGCTGCGACTTACGAGAAGGACGGTGTCACCCACCGCCCGGTCTTTCACCTGATAGCTGAAAAGTATCTTGATGACGCGCACGCGCCCGAGGCCGTGGCAGATCGTTGTGGTATTCCCGCAGAACGCATCCGCGCCATCGCCGCTGAAATCGCTCGCGTCGCTTTTGACGAAGCGTTCGAGATAGATCAGGAATGGACAGATTTCCGGGGTGAAACACACGCAAAGATGATCGGCCGCCCGGTCAGCTTCCACGCGATGCGCGGTATCTCGGCCCATGCCAACGGGTTTCAGACCTGCCGCGCCTTGCACACACTGCAGATCCTGCTGGGAACGGTTGAGGTTCCGGGCGGCTTTCGGTTCAAACCCCCCTATCCCAAACCGGTCGAAGCGCACCCGACCCCACATGGCGACCGGCGTCCCGGACGCCCCTGGAAGGTCCGCACTTGGGCTTCCCACGCGGACCCGAGGATCTCTTGCTCGACGATTGCGGTACGCCGCAGCGGATCGACAAGGCGTTTACCTGGGAAAACCCGATGTCGGCCCACGGGCTGATGCACATGGTGATCTCGAACGCGGCTGCGGGTGACCCCTACAAGATCGACACGCTGTTCATGTACATGGCGAACATGTCGTGGAATTCGACCATGAACACCAAGGGTGTCATGGAGATGCTGACCGCCCGCAACGAAGACGGCAAATACGTCATCCCGCATATCATCTATTCGGACGCCTACTCGTCCGAGATGGTTGCTTATGCCGACCTGATCCTGCCCGACACGACCTATCTGGAACGCCACGATTGCATCTCGCTGCTCGACCGCCCGATTTGCGAGGCCGATGCCGCCGCCGACGCAATTCGTTGGCCCGTGATCGAGCCCGACCGCGATGTGCGCGGCTTTCAATCGGTGCTGATCGAACTGGCCAACCGCATGAGTCTGCCGGGCTTCACCAACGAGGACGGCAGCCCAAAGTGGAAGAATTACGCCGACTATATCGTAAATCATCAGCGCAAACCGGGTATTGGCCCTCTGGCCGGTTTCAGGGGCGAAAACGGCGACAAGGAAGGGCGCGGCGAAGTCAACCCAGACCAGTTGAATCGCTACATCGAAAACGGCGGGTTCTACGTCGCGCACATTCCGGAAGGCGCGAATTACTACAAACCCTGGAATGCCGCCTATCAGGACTGGGCGGTTGGCATGGGCATCTATGACAGTCCGCAACCTTATCTGTTCCAACTCTATTCGGAACCTATGCGGAAATTCCAACTAGCCGCCGAAGGCTATGGCGACCGTCAACCACCCGACCATCTGCGTCAGCGGATCAAGGAAACCATGGACCCGCTGCCGATCTGGTACGAAACCGATCAGCAAGGCAATGAGGGCTTCGCCATCACCGCACTGACCCAGCGCCCGATGGCCATGTATCACAGTTGGGGCACGCAGAACGCATGGCTGCGGCAATTGCATGGTCGCAATCCGCTCTATGTCCCGACAAAGCTGATGCGCGAACACGGGCTGAAGGATGGTGACTGGGCCAAAGTCAGCTCTCCGCACGGAGAAATTACCGTACCGGTCATGGAAATGGCAGCGCTGAACGACAACACCGTTTGGACATGGAACGCCATTGGAAAGCGCAAAGGCGCATGGGCTTTGCAGGATGACGCCCCCGAGGCCACCAAAGGCTTTTTGCTGAACCATCTGATTCATGAGTTGTTGCCGCCGAAAGGTGACGGGATGCGATGGGCCAACTCTGATCCCGTGACGGGTCAGGCCGCTTGGTTCGACCTGAAGGTCAGAATCGAAAAGACCGAGGCGCCGAGTGACGCGGAAAGCCAGCCAGAATTTGGCCCGATTAAATCGCCGGTTGGAACCGGCCCCAAAGATCTGGCGTGGAAGGTAGGTAAATGACCCAACTCCCCCAATCGACCGACCGCAAGCTGGGACTGGTCATCGATCTCGACACCTGTGTCGGCTGCCATGCCTGTGTGATCTCGTGCAAAGGCTGGAACACGGAAAACTATGGCGCGCCGCTGTCGGATCAGGATGCTTACGGTGCCGACCCGTCTGGCACGTTCCTAAACCGCGTGCACTCTTATGAAATTCAGCCTGAACAAGGTCAGGCTCAATTGGTTCATTTCCCCAAATCCTGCCTGCATTGCGAGGATGCGCCCTGCGTTACCGTCTGCCCCACCGGGGCAAGCTACAAGCGGGTTGAAGACGGCATCGTTCTGGTCAACGAAAGCGATTGTATTGGCTGCGGTCTCTGCGCCTGGGCGTGCCCCTATGGCGCGCGAGAGATGGACATGGCCGAAGGCGTAATGAAAAAGTGCACGCTGTGCGTTGACCGCATCTACAACGAAAACCTGCCCGAAGTAGATCGCGTCCCCGCTTGCGTGCGCACCTGTCCTGCCGGCGCGCGCCACTTCGGTGATCTGGGTGATCCAGACAGCGATGTCAGCAAGCTGGTGGCCGAGCGCGAAGGCATGGACCTAATGCCTGAGATGGGGACTAAGCCGGTCAACAAATACCTGCCGCCCCGGCCAAGGGACACGGTTGAGGACCAGATCGACATCCTCGCGCCGCTGTTGACCCCGGTTGCCGACGAAGCCAAGGGTTTTGTTGGATGGCTCGATAAGGCTCTCGACAAACTGCCCGGAGGCGCGACCTGATGCATCCAGCCCCTTCAGTCATCATATTCACCACGTTTTCCGGATTGGGTTTTGGCCTGCTGTTCTTTCTCGGCCTCGGTCAGCCCGCAGTCACCGGGGTGGTTGCCTTTGTATTCTATGCCATTGCCTACGCGCTGGCAGTCGGTGGCCTTCTGGCATCGACCTTTCATCTGGGTCATCCGGAACGTGCCTGGAAGGCTTTCAGCCAGTGGAAATCGAGCTGGCTCAGCCGAGAAGGTATCTGCGCCGTCGCCGCCCTCGTCATCATGGGTCTGTATGCACTTGGCGCGGTCTTCCTGAACAGCCATTGGGCGCTTTTGGGCTGGGTTGGTGCGTTGCTCTGCCTGGCCACCGTATTCACAACCTCGATGATCTACACACAGCTCAAGACCGTGCCGCGCTGGAACATGGGCCTGACGCCGCTTGTCTTTCTATCTTTCAGCCTGGCAGGGGGTGCCCTTCTAGCAGGTGCTGAAAACCTTGCCCCCTGGCTGTTGTTGATCGCTGGGGTGGCGCAATTGGCCTATTGGGCCAAGGGCGACCGGGCGTTGGAGAATTCCGGAACAAATATGGCAACCGCCACCGGATTGGGGGATCGCGGAGCGGTGCGCGCATTCGAACCGCCGCACACCGGAACAAACTACCTGCTTCGTGAGTTCGTACATGTGGTTGGGCGAAAGCACGCACAGAAACTGCGTGTCATCTCATTCGTCCTGGCGTTTGCCCTACCCCTTGTGCTGATCCTGACACCTGTCGAGGGTTTCGTGGTCAAACATGTCTTTGCGTTGCTTGCCGTATTGTCACATCTGGCGGGCGTTCTGGTCTCACGCTGGCTGTTTTTTGCGCAGGCCGAACATGTCGTGGGCCTGTATTACGGAAAACGCTGACGCCTCAAAAATCCGAGTTTTCTCCGGAGTTCTTTTTGGCACCGTGTCACAAACACGGTGGTTCGTGCGTCCTGTTTCTGTACAAATCAAAAACAGGAGTACGCAATGTCCCCTCGGATCAATCACTTTTCCGTCGCCCCCGCGTTGATGCAGCCCATGCTGGATATGGAAGACCTCCTTATGGCGTCAGGGCTGGAGCACAGCCTGATCGAGCTCGTGAAGCTGCGGGTGTCTCAGATCAACGGATGCGCCTACTGCATTCACATGCACACCCACGACGCCCGTGCGAGTGGTGAAACCGAAGACCGGTTACATCTTTTGAACGCGTGGCGTGAATCATCGCTTTACTCGGAACGCGAACAGGCGGCTCTGGCCTGGGCAGAGGATCTCACTCGGATCGAAACCAGCCGCGCTCCCGACGCCACTTATACAAAAGTCGCAGCGCAGTTTTCCGAAGAGGATCAGGTGGCGCTGACACTTGTCGTCACGACCATCAACGCGTGGAACCGTCTGGCCATCGGATTCGACGTGCCGCACCCGGTTTCCAACACGGCATCGGCCGCGTGACCCGGCCCGGATCAAAGCCCGGCGATACCGCCTTCGTCGATATGCAACCGCGTCTTTTTGCGGTTGCATATCGCATGCTCGGATCGGTCAACGATGCCGAAGACATCGTACAGGATGCCTATCTACGCTGGCGACGGGTCGACCCTGCCATCGTACGCGATGAAACCGGGTTTCTGATCCGCGTCGTGACGCGCTTGTGCCTGGATCATTTGCGCGCGGCACGCACCGTTCGAGAAACCTATCCCGGCGAGTGGCTGCCCGAGCCACTTGTCACCGAAGACGCAACCGAGCGACTGGATCGTGACGTCTCGGTGGCTCTTTTGATGGCATTGGAAAGGTTGTCGCCGCTGGAACGCGCCGCATTCCTGTTGCACGATATCTTCGATCAAACCTATGACGACCTGGCAAAAGCCCTGAATCGAAGCCCAACCACGTGCAGACAGCTTGTCAGCCGGGCGCGCAAGCATGTCGAACAGGCCAAGCCGCGTTCGAATGTCGACCCAGCGCTCAGCGATGATCTTGCAAGGGCGTTTTTCCAAGCAGCCAAAAGCGGCGACACCCAAGGCCTTACTGATTTATTGGCACAAGACGTCCGCCTGCATTCCGATGGCGGTGGCAAAGTTTTGGCCACCCTGAATCCGATTTACGGACGGGACAAGGTCATCCGATTCTTCGCCGGATTGGCGCGAAAGGCAGGATCCGAACATGCTGCATCCTGGGCGGTGTGCAGTTTGAACGGACAGCCCGCCATCATCAACCGAGAGCCTGACGGGATCGTGCAAGCCACATCGCTCGGGGTCGAAGACGGCCGGATTGCTACAATCTACGTGGTTCGAAATCCCGACAAGACCCGCCATCTGGAGCATCTTCTGGCTTAGCGGGCCCACGAAATGCAATGGGCCCGAAGGTCTTGGTTCACACCAGCCCGGCGTGGGCCATGGCCGCATCTATGGCCGACTTGGTGCTGTCTTCCAGTGCGGTCAGGGGCGAGCGCACCTCTTCGTCGCATTTGCCCAGCTTGCTGAGGGCGTATTTCGCGCCCACGAGGCCAGGTTCGATAAAGAGCGTCTCATGCAGCGGCATCAGGCGGTCCTGATACTGCAGCGCCGTCTTGTAGTCCCCAGCCAGCGTCGCCTGCTGGAATTCAGCACAGAGCTTTGGGGCGACATTGGCCGTGACCGAGATACACCCAACCCCACCATGCGCGTTAAAGCCAAGCGCCGTGGCATCTTCGCCAGACAACTGGCAAAAGTTCGAACCGCACGCGGCGCGTTGTTGGCTAACGCGCGCCAGATCACCAGTGGCGTCCTTGACACCGACAATGCGCGGCAGTTTGGACAATCCGGCCATCGTCGCAGGCGTCATGTCGATGATCGAACGGCCCGGAATGTTGTAGATGATGATCGGAATTTCGGCACACTCATGCAGGGTTGTGAAATGCTGGGTCAGCCCGCGCTGCGTCGGTTTGTTGTAATAGGGCGTCACGACCAGAGCCGCACTGGCACCAACCTTCTGGGCAAACTGGACAAAGCGCACAGCTTCAACCGTGTTGTTCGAGCCTGCCCCTGCAATGACCGGCACACGACCGGCTGCGGCCTTCACGACCTGTTCCACTACAGTTTCATGCTCTTCGTGGCTCAGGGTCGGGCTTTCGCCCGTTGTCCCCACCGGGACCAGACCGGTTGAGCCTTCCTGTATCTGCCATTCTACCAGATGTTTGAGCGTGTCCAGGTCCAACTCGCCGTTGCGGAACGGGGTGACGAGAGCTGGCATCGAGCCTGTGAACATGGAGCGCTCCTTAAGGTGCAGTATGCTGTTTTTTGCGCACCAGTCCGTCACGATATTGGGTTTGTGAGTTGATCCCGGCGGCGCAAGGTTTATCCTCACAGGCTCTATCCTTGGTTGGTCAGGAATTGCAAGGGATGACACGCGTTCTAGCCTTAATGATGACACTGATTCTGTGCGCAGCGTTTCAGCCGCAAGCTGTAAAAGCGGATGCTGCGGCGGATTTGCGTTCTGGTCTGAACGAGATGCGCAAAGGTGATTGGAACGAGGCGTTGCGGGTCTCGGGCGCACGCGGATCCGTGTCGCGCGACATTATTGTCTGGCACTGGCTGCGCGAAGGTTTCGGAAGCTCGGGCGATGTTCTGGTGTTTCTGGAACGCCGTCCGGATTGGCCCGGACTGGCCTGGCTGCGCCGCAAAAGCGAGCCGTCTTTCACTGGCGCTGATCCCGATCGCGCATTGAAATTTTTTGGTGAATTGCCGCCGCAAACGGCCGAAGGGGCGCTGAACTATGCCGTTGCGTTGATGTCCAAAGGCCAACAGGGCGAAGCGCAGGCGGACATCGTCACCGCATGGCGCACGATGCCGATGGGCTCGGGGCTGCAAAAAGACTATCTGGAAAACTTCGGAAACCTGCTCAAGCCGCATCATGCCGCCCGGCTGGACCGGATGCTATGGGACGGTCATCTGATCAGTGCGGGTCGCATGTTGCCTTTGGTCAGCACTGATGAACGAAAGCTTGCCGAGGCGCGCATTGCTTTGCAAAAGCGCGAACCCGGCGTGGATGGCAAGGTTGCCGCTGTGCCAAAATCTCAGGCCGATGCACCGGGGCTGGCCTTCGACCGTTTCGTCTGGCGCGACAGGAAAGAACTGGACGACAGTGCGATCGATCTGATGCTGGCGCGGTCAACCGGACCGGATGCGTTGGGCGAGCCCGACAAATGGGCCGAAGGACGGCGCAGGTTGGCGCGGCTCGAAATGCGCAATGGTAGCGCGTCTCGCGCCTACGACATTGCAGCGAACCATCATATGACGCCTGAAATGGGGTATGGCTATGCTGATCTGGAATGGCTGGCCGGGTTTTTGGCGTTGCGCAGGTTGGATGATCCGGCAACCGCCGCACGGCATTTCAAAAACTTCTCCGCCGCCGTTCGATCGCCCATCTCGCAAGGCCGCGGAGGCTATTGGCTGGGCCGCGCCTACGCTGCGCAGGGCGAAGCAGAAAAAGCCTACGAAGCCTATGCCAAGGGGGCCGACCACCAAACCTCTTTCTACGGTTTGCTGGCAGCCGAGCAAATCGGGCGACCCTTTGACACCGAATTGGCCAATCCCCGTCGAGCGCCGCATTGGAAACAGGCTGCGTTTGCCAATTCCAGCGTGTTAGAAGCCGGTCTGCTGTTGTTGAAAGCGGACGAAGACAATCTGGCGGAACGATTTTTAACGCACCTGGTGGAAGGCCTTGACCCGGTGCAGGCCAACCAACTGGGCGATCTGGCAATTGAGCTGAAAGAACCGCATCTTGCCGTGATGATCGCCAAACGTGCTGCAACCAAGGGAACCGTTTTACCGGCAGCTTACTACCCGGTGCATCCCGTGGCCGATATGGGCCTGCCAATGGCCAAGGAAATGACGCTGGCCATCGCACGCCGCGAAAGCGAGTTTGACCCAGTGGTGATCAGCGGCGCAGGCGCGCGAGGGCTAATGCAGGTCATGCCCGCAACGGCCAAGCTGGTCGCGCAGGAATTGGGGATTCTCAGCCGCCATCAGACAGGGCGGCTGACGACCGATTGGCAATACAACGCGAAACTCGGGGCCAGCTATCTCTCGGGACTGGCGGCAGATTTCAACGGCAACATTGTTATGATGGCCGCAGGATACAACGCGGGACCAAGACGCCCGATTTCGTGGATGGAGCGGTACGGAGACCCGCGCGCAGGAGAAGTCGATGTGGTGGACTGGATCGAGACCATCCCATTCAGCGAAACGCGCAATTACGTGATGCGGGTCGCTGAGAGCCTGCCTGTATATCGCTCCCGTCTGGGACAGCCGGCGTTGCCGGTTCCGTTCTCGCAGGAACTGACCGGGTCAACTCTGGCTGCGTTCGCGCCATAAGGTGAACAATCCGGCCGCGACAACCAGAGCGGCCCCCAGCACGACTTCTGGCCGCAGGGATTCGCCAAAGATCGAGATGCCCAGAATGGCGCTCCAAACGAGGTGAAAATAGGCAAACGGCTGCACGGCACTGGCCTCGGCCATTTCATAGCATTTGATCAGTAACCAGTGGCCCAAAACGCCAAACACAGAAAGAACCGCCATCCAACCCCAGTCGCGGCTGGCCATCGGCTCCCAAAACCACATCCCGACCAGGGTCATCGCAACAGCACCGGCGATCCCCGTCCAGAAAAAACTTGTGGCCGCACTATCGCGGCGCGCGGCATATCGGGTCAGCAATCCATAAAGCGCGAACATCAGCGCCGATATCAGGGGAACGATGGCCCATGGGTTAAAGACGCCCACACCCGGCTGGAGAATGATCAGGACACCAATGCACCCGACGCCAATTGCGGACCATCGCCGCCAGCCGACTCTTTCCCTCAGAACCGGCCCACTGAGCGCGGCCACCAGTAGCGGGTAGCAGATAAAAACGGCCATCGTGTCTATCAGCCCAAGGATCGTAAACGCAAAGACCGCGACACAGATTTCAGCGGCCAAAAGTACGCCACGAAAAATCTGCAGGCCCGGTTGGCTGGTTTGGGCAGCGGCCTTCACACCCCCGGGTGCCCGCGCAGCCAGAGCGATGACAAAGGCAGCGAAGAACCAGTACCGGATCATCACAACCATGTAGGTGTTGTAGGTCGCCGCCAGATGCCGCGAGATGCCATCCTGCAATGCAAAAACAACCGTTGCAGCGATCATCAGCGCAATGCCGGCGCGTATATTGTTCTGCTGCGTCATGTCCTGATCGCCTTGGTCATGTGACGCTTGCGCCCGTAACCAGCCACTCGGCTGACTGTAAAACCGGCTTGCTCCAAACCCCGCCTTACAAACCCCGCAGCTGTATAAGTGGCGGCCGATCCACCGGGCACTGTGTGATCTGCCACCTGTAGCATCAGTTCAACGCCCCAAAGCTCAGGGTTCTTGGCCGGTGAAAAGCCGTCAAGGAACCAGGCATCGACCGCGCCACTCCAGCTTGGAAGTGTCTGGCGCGCGTCCCCCTCGATAACGTTCAAATCTAGGGTTTCAAGAGTGCAACGGCCCCTGGTCCAGTGTGTCAGAAACCGGTCTCTCCACGGCGCGAGTTGGGGAAAAGCGGCCAGCGCCCGGTCCATGTCGCCGTGAGACATTGGAAAAGCCTCAAAGCTGGTAAAACGCAGCGGTCCAGACTGGCCGGACTTTTCCCATTCGGACCAGACGGTCAGCATATTCAGCCCGGTACCGAACCCAAGTTCAGCGATATGAAATCCCGGAGCAAACCGCTTGGGAAGATCGTTACCGGCCAGAAAAACGTGCCGGGTTTCGTCCAACCCATTCTGCAGCGAATAATACGGATCATCGAAGCGGTCTGAGACCGGTATCTCATCATCCGTCCACGTCAAACGGGCATGCTGGTCTGCCATCGGGGAATCCTGTAGCTAAGCGGCGCGACACTGAACAAGGATAAGGGGATTGGCAATGGTCGATGTGACGGTGCGCGGTGCGGGGATTTTTGGCCTGTCCATTGCGTGGGCCTGTGCGCGGCGCGGCGCAAAGGTTGCTGTCGTCGATCCCAATGGTCCCGGTAAAGGCTCCAGCGGGGGTCTTGTTGGCGCGTTGGCGCCACATGTGCCAGAAAACTGGAATGCAAAGAAAGCGTTCCAGTTCGAGAGCCTGATCATGGCCGAGCCATTCTGGGCTCAGGTCGAGGCGACCGGTGGTGTCTCTTCAGGGTATGGACGGCTGGGCCGCATTCAGCCGGTCCCGGATCAACACAGTCTAGACATGGCACGGCAGCGTCAAATCTCGGCGCAGGAGCTGTGGCAGGGTCGGGCCGACTGGCGCGTGATCCAAGAGGCCGAGGCAGGCGCATGGCATCCGCCCAGCCCGACGGGGTATCTGATCCACGATACCTTGACCGCTCGGATGCATCCACGTCGTGCCTGTCAAGCGCTGGTCGCGGCTCTGTCCGTGATGGGCGTTGATGTCGTCGCAGACGCGCCGGAGACAGGCCGCGTCGTTCATGCTACCGGTCTTGCCGGGTTGGATGAACTGAACAGGGCTTTGGGCAAGACCGTTGGCAACGGCGTCAAAGGACAGGCGGCCTTGCTGCGTTTTGACGCGGGCGACGTCCCGCAACTCTTCACCGATGCAATCCATATCGTGCCTCACGCCGATGGAACCTTGGCCATCGGGTCGACATCTGAGCGGGACTACGACGATCCAGCCAGTACCGACAGCGCTCTGGATGACGTTATCGACAAAGCGATGCGCGCCGTGCCGGTGCTGCACGGCGCCGAGGTGATTGAACGCTGGGCCGGTGTTCGTCCGCGCAGCAAAAGCCGCGCACCGATGTTGGGTGCGCACCCGCTGCATCCGGATCAGTTTATCGCCAATGGTGGCTTCAAGATCGGGTTTGGCATGGCACCGAAAGTGGCCGATGTCATGGCCGATCTTGTTCTGGAAGACCGCGACATGATTCCGGAAGAGTTCAAGCCCGAGGCGTCCTTGTGACAGGCACCGACACGACCCCTATCCGGTTAGCACCGGATAGCCCTGTAATCCCCGGGGTCCTGACGCTGATCCGCGATAGCTTTGCCTTTATGGAGGGTCGGATCAATCCGCCCTCGTCCATGCATCGTTTGTCCACGTCGGACGTGCGCCAACAGGCTCGGCAAGGTGAAATCTGGGTCATTGGAGACCGGCCTGATGCCGTGGTGTTTCTGACGCCGAAACCCGGCTGCATGTATCTGAGCAAACTCGCTGTGGACAAAGACCGCCGCGGGCTGGGGCTGGCCAGACGCTTAGTGG
The DNA here is from genome assembly GCF_056535885.1 of Ruegeria sp. B1. NCBI lineage: Bacteria > Pseudomonadati > Pseudomonadota > Alphaproteobacteria > Rhodobacterales > Roseobacteraceae > Ruegeria > Ruegeria sp. B1. Next base: position 42,151 of record NZ_JBQFJA010000001.1, read on the forward strand.
ACCTGGCCGAAATGCGGGCCGCAGCCATGGGTCTGCAGGTTCTGGAACTGCAGACGCGGGTCGAGCTTGTAGAAAACCACTCGGCTTTTGGCCGTATGGGTTTTCGAAAATCCGGTGAGACCGCGCATCCCGGCTATGATCGGACAACCTCGATCACGATGCAGAAACACCTAGGCTAGGTTGGCGCGTGGGTCCACATCCTGCGCGGCAAACCCATGTCGAGGCTCAGAGTTCCGCCGACCTTTGGATATTTATCCCGCTCCAACGCGTCAGGTGCGTGTGGGGCCCAGAAGTACAGCTGGTGAAAAAAAGGCGGCAAAGGCGCCCCACGGGTGATCGTCGGGCGATGACCGAGGGCCACCTGAAACGCGATGGCCAGTGCGGGATCCATAGTGTCGGCCTGTGTTTCGTGCGTCATGCCAACAGCTTAGGTCTAGAAACCGGCCTCAGCCCGAAGTTTTTGCATCAATGTCTGCAGAGACTTCTCGTACCGTTCGTTGATCAGCTTGCCGTGCTCGTCAAACTCGTCAGAGCTGCTTGCAATATGAATCTCCGGCCCTTGCAGAATGCGCGGCTGAAACGGCACCATGCAGGATCTCAGGATCATCTGAGCGCGTTCGCCACCGGCGCGGCCGGCGGCAGCGGACATGACCGCAAGGGGTTTGTCCGCCCACGGATTGCCCTTGGTCCGGCTGACCCAGTCCAGCGCGTTTTTCAGAACGCCTGACGGGCCCTTGTTGTACTCCGGAGTCGAGATGATCACCGCATCGGCCTGTGCGATCTGGTCCGCCAGTGTGTGAACAGCGGCGGGGATGCCTTCGCCCTCTTCAACGTCACCATCATACAGGGGTATGTTCAGATCCGCCTCGACAAAGCTGGCGGGGCCAAACAGCCGAGCCGCCTCGCGCACGAGTTTGCGGTTGGTGGCATTTTGGCGCAAAGACCCGGACAGGCCAAGAAGGGTCGGTTCGGACATCAGGGGAAACTCCGTTTTTCAGTCTCCCAATAACTAGACCGACATCTTCCCAATCCAAACCCTGTTTATCGTACAGACATTGCGCGAGATTGGGACCGTCTTTCGACGGTTCCAATATGGTAAGTCTGTTGGGATCAGGCGTTGCCGCTTGGCACGACTACGATTTCAACGCGGCGATTCTGGGCCTTGCCCTCGGGTGTCAGGTTCGTTGCCACCGGATTGTTTTCACCCTGACCGATCGTGGTGATGCGGTTAAAGCTCACACCATTTGCCTGAAGGATGTCGGCCACCGCATTGGCGCGGCGCTCCGAGAGGCCCAGATTGTAGCCCGCATCGCCATCACTGTCGGTGTGCCCGATAATCTGAACGTTTGAATTGGGATAATTGACGAGGTTCTGGCCGACTTTGACCAGATCGGCCCGCAACGCCGGGCGGACGGTCGCGCTGTCGGTATCAAAAGTGATGTCATTCGGCACCGTGACAATCAGGCGGTCGCCCGCATTCACGATAGTAATCCCGTCATTGGCCAGTTGCTGCCGCAGTTCGGCCGCCTGCCGGTCCAGCTGGTTGCCGATGAGACCGCCGCCTGCCGCGCCAATGGCGCCCCCTGCCAGTGCGCCCAGAAGCGGGTCAGAATCGTTGGCGACCGCGCCAACCCCCGCCCCGATCAGACCACCCAGCAGTGCGCCCTGTTTGGCGTTCTGGTTGGGATCGTTCTGAACGCTCAGCGTGCCGGGGTCCGTACAGGCCGCCAGCGTCACGACCGAACACAGTCCAGCCGCCAGAATAAACTTTGAAATCGTCATGATGTTACCTTCTGCTCTAGGACCTGTTGTGCAGGTATGCCTCTTGTGGCCTAGTATATCACGGCTCGCATAGGTGGGCTCAAGCAACAAAACGGTGAAATCGGCAAATACCTGCCATTCAGGCGGCACCTGCAGACTGGGGCGTCCCGTTTTGCTCTTGCCAAAGGTCCCGCAGTGCCTCGCCCTGGCCGCGAAAGTCTTCGTCGGTTGGTTCGCTGGCCCAGATTCTGTCCGTGCGGAAGTGGCGGAAGCCGTTGCGCAATTCACACCACCCGGCCAGCATCGTGCATTCGATATGGTATGTCAGTGCGACCGGCCGCACGATCCGTTCGGTGCGCTGATCATTCGAATCTACATAGGTGATCCGGATCTTCTGCTCTGCGCGGATTGCCTGCCTGAAATGTGCAACCGGGACGCATCCTTTCGCCGGATCGTCCGGCGGCGAACCCCAAGGCGCGACCTGCAACCAATCGGCTGGGCAATGGAGCGCGTCAATTTTTTGGCAAATGCGTTTCGCAGCGCGCTGCAGGTGACTGTCCCCGGTCCGCGCCAGCATCGACAGCCCGACCCACAAAGCCTCGACCTCTTCGGCATCGAAATTCAGCGGCGGAAGGTCATAGCCGCGTCGCATCAGATATCCGACACCCGCCTCTCCTTCGATCGGTGTCCGTTGCGCCTGTAGTTCAGCGATGTCCCGATACACGGTCCGCACAGACACCTCGAGCTTTTCCGCCAACGCCTCGGCCGTCACCGGGGCGCCTGAAGCCCGCAGAATCTGGATGATTTCAAACAATCGGGTCGAACGGCGCATGTCAGTCTCCTGTCGATCTGCTGACACCCTAGCACACCCCACTGACAGGGTGGTGTCAGGAGTGATGCGCAAGACTTGGCCAAACCTGGAGAAAGGAGCGCACAATGCCAAGCCGCGACAACCACGTCCTGATGACACTAAAACTGGATCGCTGGTCGCAAGACCACACCCTGCGTGCGTTCGAGATCGAACGCGAGATCATGACCGCCCGACAATGCAGTCAGTTCAAACCCAGAAAACGGGCACGGTGGTTTTCACTGGGCAATCTAAAAGCGCTGTGGAGCAGCACCGCCTGACGTCAGAACGACGGGGCCGCCCGGAATGTCATAGAAATCCCGCCTTCGGGGTGTTTCAGCCGAAGTTCTTCGGAATGCAACATCAGGCGGGAGAAGTCCCGGGCCGCACCCTCGGCATAAAACGGATCACCCAGAATAGGGTGACCGAGCGCTTGCATATGGACCCGCAATTGATGTGAGCGGCCTGTTTTCGGGAAGAGCCGCATTCGGGTCGTATCCCCTTCGCGCTTCACCACACGCCAGTCTGTCGTGGCGGGCTTGCCAGTGTCGTGGCACACGATCTGACGCGGACGATTAGGCCAGTCAACAATCAGTGGCAGATCGACAGTTCCGGATTTCGGCTCAACCCGCCCCCAGACGCGCGCCACATAGGTTTTGCGCGTCTGGCGCTTTTCAAACTGCAGGCCGAGATGGCGCTGCGCATGTGGTGTCTGGGCAAACACCATGATGCCGGACGTATCACGATCCAGCCGATGCACCAGTAAAGCCTGCGGAAACGCCAACTGAACGCGCGCCAACAGACAGTCGGCTAAATGAGACCCCTTCCCCGGAACCGACAGCAATCCCGGCGGCTTGTTCACCACGATCAGTTGCGAGTCTTCATGCAGCACGTCCAGTGGCGTTTGGGGGGATCATAGGTCTCGCTCATAGCCGCCTGCCTATCGCAGCCCACAACCTCCCGCAACGTCGTCCTTGCGTGCAGTACCGCCTTCGGAGACGCTCGCATTAAACCGGAGGAGTGGACATGCACCCGACAATCGAGAGACTGAAAGACGTGGTCGCCAAAGGCGACGATACGCTGATTGCGGACCTTCTGGCCGAAGATGTGCAGTTCATGCCGCCCACCTATTACGCCACCTGGACCGGACGTGCGCCCGTGGCTGCGGTGCTGGGTCATGTCGGGCAGGTCTTTTCGGACTTCTGCTATCGTCGGTTCATGGGCGACGGCAAGGACTGGGCGCTGGAATTTCAATGCAAAGTTGGGGATCTGGACGCTGTTGGTGTCGATCTGATCACCCTGAATGACGAGGGTCTGATTCAAACCTTCGAAGTGGCTATGCGACCTTGTAAGACTGTCGGCGCACTGCGCGAGGCCATGATGGCCAGGGTGATGAAGGACGCCCGGTTCCTGGAATTCCAAAACGCGCTGAGTTGATTATGCCGCGCCCGATAGCGACCGATCAGATTTTGCGGGTGCCGTTGTTGCCGGTTCTAGCGGTGCAAGGGTTGTCCGTCCGCCGCAAGGCACAACTGTTGCCGGAGCCAACCGGTCCGAGACAAGGGCGCGACGGGCGGGGGCCACGCTTACGTCTTCTGATCACGGGTGACAGTTCCGCAGCCGGGGTGGGCGCGGGAACACAGGCGCAGGCTTTGTCAGGGCATTTAGTTAGCCGATTGGCGAGACACTACTCGGTCGAATGGCGATTGGAGGCGACGACAGGACATACCACGCAGGATACCATCGACAGGTTGAAGGACCTCGAGGGTCCATTCGATGCGGTTGTCACCGCGCTTGGCGTGAACGATGTGACCCGCGCCGTTACGCGAAAGGCATTTGCCGAGCGGCAAGCACAGTTGCTGGATCTTCTCACAAATGGGCTTGGCGCTCGGACGGTCGTTGCAACCGCCGTACCGCAGATGAACCGCTTTCCGGCCCTGCCGCAACCGTTGGCGTGGGTTCTGGGTCGTCAGGCCGCCCGGTTGGATGACGGGCTACAGCAGGTTGTCGCCGCTTATTCTCAGGCCCGGCATTTGACACTGGACTTACCGGATGACCCGGCGCTTGCCGCGCCTGACGGGTATCATCCCAGCCCAAGAACTTATGCGCTGTGGGCCGACGAAGCGGCCGGTATTCTGCTTCAGGCCTGAGCCCGCGCCTGCCGGATCATAGGGATCGAATACACCACCAGGGCGGCCCAGATCAGCGGGAACGCAATCATACGACCACGATCCACTTGCTCTCCGAAAACCGCTATCGCCGTGATGAAGATCATGGTCGGCGCAATATACTGTAGAATGCCCATCGTAGACAATCGCACCAGCTTTGCGCCGTTGGCGTACACAAGCAACGGAACGGCCGTCACGATGCCTGCTCCGGCCAACAACATTGTGTCGGTCGCCACCGCCCCGAAATGCCCGGTCCCCTTAGTGCCCAACCAGGTCACATGGGCGAGTGCGGGGATCAACAGGATCAGAACCTCAAGCAGGAACCCTTGATTTGGACCAATGGGAAGTGAGCGCTTGAAGAAGGCATAAAACCCCCAGCTCACCATCAGCCCCAAAGCCGCCCAGGGCAGCCTGCCCGCCTCGAGTACCAGCACCAGAACACCCAAGGCCGCCAGCCCAACCGCCACCAACTGAGTCCGGTTCAACGGCTCGCGCAAAAGGATCGCGCCCAGCGCTATGCTGAACAGCGGATTGATATAGTACCCAAGCGCCGCATCCAGAGCATGCCCTGACGTAATGGCCCAGACGTAGATGCCCCAGTTCACGGAGATTAGCGCGGCGGTCAGAGCCGCCATACCCAACATCTTGGGATTCCTGATCGCCGCTTTGATATCGCGGGTGCGCCCCAGTGCGACCAACAGCAGGCCAGCCACAGGAACCGACCAAATGATGCGATGAGACACAACCTCGACCGGCCCCATGTGCTCCATCGCTTTCATGTAAAGCGGCAGGAAGCCCCACAGCACATACGCCGTGACTGCCAACGCAAGACCTTTTGGCGTATCGGCATCTTGGGCTGGCGAAGGGGTGTCTGCCACGGCGGCTCTCCGGTTGATACCGGATTCCTTTACGGCAGATCAGGGCCTGTTGGGAACTGGGAAAACCGTGAAGTCGGGTATCAAGAATTGTGATGGGTCACTGGTTCAATGTCGCAAAATCGAGGCTGGGCGCTTATTGGCCCAGCCCCGATCACTATCCGTCAAACCTTTACGCGCTCGGATTTCGGATCATACATCGGCTTCAAAGACGCCTCGGCTTTGACTTTGACGCCACACACGTCGATCTCATATGTCGATCCAAGCACATCCGCAGCTTTTTCCCCTTCGCACGGAACATAGCCCATGCCGATCGCGGCACCCAAAGTGTGCCCGTAGTTGCCTGAACTGAGATAGCCTACATACGCGCCATCTCGGACAATCGGCTCATTGTGGAACAGCAGCGGCTCGGCGTCTGTCAGCTTGAACTGAACCAATCTGTTCTTTGGCCCCGACCCCTTGCGCTCAATCACAGCCTCACGCCCAATGAAATCGCACCCCTTGTCCGCTTTCACCGCAAAGCCAAGCCCTGCGTCAACAACGTGGTCTTCGCAGGTAATATCATGACCAAAATGGCGGAACCCTTTTTCAATGCGGCAACTGTCCATCATATGCATACCGCAGAGCTTCAGACCCATGTCCTGCCCAGCTTCATGCAGTGTTTCAAACACGTGACCGGCCATATCCGACGAGACATAGATTTCCCAACCGAGCTCACCAACGTAAGTCACGCGATGCGCCCGCGCGAGACCCATGCCAATCTCGATCTCTTGCGCCGTACCAAAGGGGTTTGATGCATTCGAGAAATCCGCTGGCGACACCTTTTCCAGTAGGACCCGCGCGTTCGGTCCCATGACTGCCAATACACCCTCACCTGCCGTCACGTCGGTGATCACCACGTTAAAGCCACCAGAGTTGCGCATCATCCATGTCTGATCTGCCAGTCGAGTGGCGGCAGGGGTGACAACCAGGTAAGAGGTCTGGTTCAGGCGCGTGACTGTGACGTCAGCCTCGATCCCGCCCGCGCTGTTGAGGAATTGCGTATAGACGATCTTGCCGTTGGGCACCGAGTAATCGCCACCGCCGATATAGTTCATGAATTTCTCGGCATCAGGACCTTCGACGCGGATCTTGCCGAACGAGGACATGTCATACATGCCGACATTCTCACGCACGGCACGGTGTTCTGCGGCTGAATTCTCAAACCAGTTCTGGCGTTTCCAGCTATACTGATACTCGCGTTCCTGACCCTCATTGGCAAACCAGTTGGCGCGTTCCCAACCAGCCAATTCGCCAAAAACAGCACCCTGCTCCTTCAGGTGATGGTGGAACGGTGTCCGGCGCACACCGCGCGCAGTAGCCTTCTGACGATACGGGTAGTGGTCGGCGTAAAGCAGGCCCAATGTCTCTTTCGAGCGTTCGAACAGGTATTGTTTGTTGCCCTGAAACGGCTGCATACGGCTGATGTCCACATCTCCGAGATCGAACGGTTTCTCGCCACTGTCCATCCATTCAGCCAGCGCCATGCCCGCACCGCCGGCGGACTGGATTCCGATCGAGTTGAACCCGGCAGCCACCCAGACGTTGTCCATCTCAGGTGCGAGTCCGAGATGATAGGCATCGTCCGGCGTAAAGCTCTCGGGACCGTTGAAGAAAGTGTGAATCCCCGCCTCCGCCAGCATCGGCATACGTTCACAGGCGGCTTCGAGGATCGGCTCAAAATGGTCGAAATCCTCGGGCAGTTGGTCGAACTCAAAGCTGTCGGGGATGCCGTCCATGGCCCAGGGTTTGGCGTTTGGCTCAAACGCGCCCAGCATCATCTTGCCTGCATCTTCCTTGTAGTAGGCGCATTCATCCGGCACGCGCAAAACCGGCAGAGGGGTCAGACCTTCGATGGGTTCCGAGACGATGTAGAAATGCTCACACGCATGCAGCGGTACATTCACGCCTGCCATACGGCCAACCTCGTGCCCCCACATGCCCGCGCAGTTCACCACCATGTCACATTCGATATGACCCGAGGCGCTGCCGTCATCGGAAACCCAGTCGACGCCGGTGACCTTGCGGCCCTGTTTGACGATATCTGTGACCTTCACCCGTTCCTTAACGATGCCGCCCCGCTGCCGCGCGCCCTTGGCAAGCGCCAGCGCGATGTTTGCCGGATCGCCCTGCCCGTCCAGCGGCAGGTAAACAGCGCCTGTGACACCATCGAGATTTAGATGCGGATACATCTCTTGCACCCGTTCGTTCGAGATCTCTTCGACCTCGACGCCAAAGGCGCGCGCCATGGCGGCCTGGCGGTAAATCTCTTCCTTACGCTCTTCGGTCAGCGCCACAGTGATCGACCCGACCCGCTTGAACCCGGTCGCGACGCCGGTTTCTGCCTCCAACGCGCCGTAAAGCTCTTGGCTATACTTCGCCAGTTTGGTCATGTTCGCGGTTGCCCGCAGCTGTGCGATCAGACCCGCTGCATGCCAGGTCGTTCCGCTGGTCAGTTGCTTGCGTTCCAGCAGAACAACATCCTTCCAGCCCTTTTTGGTCAGGTGATAGGCAACCGAACATCCGATCACACCGCCGCCGATAATGACCACACGGGCCTTGGTGGGAAGATCAACCATCCTGATGTCTCCGCTTTGTCAGGTTTTCCCCTACCTGACACGAAAGATCGACAGGAAACCCACCAAAAGCGTCAGCGTGTCGGCAAAAATCACCTTTGCGACATCTGCCTTCTTTCCCGCCGCATGACAAAGGGCGTGACGCCAAAAACGCTTTTGTAGACCGAGGAAAACCCGTTGGGAAAACCGCAAGCCAGTCCGATTTCCCGTACGCTCATCGTGGTGTTGAGCAGCAGGTTATTGGCTTTGGCCAGTCGCATCTCGCGATAAAACCCGTTCGGGGTCGTCCCAAAGAAGGATTTGAACTTACGCTCCAGCGAGCGGTTCGACAGGTGCAGTTCGTTGACGATCTCTTGAATCGGCAACGGGTCTTCGATATGTGCCTGCATCAGCTTGAGACACTGATCCAACTTAGCGTCGCCCGTAGCGCTTGTCTTGGCGCCGGAAAACGGCTGCATGGACGAGAAGTCCCGAATATTCTCGTGCAGCATGATGTCGGCGACCGTCATCTTGGCGGGTCCGGAAACATGCCGCCCGATCACGGCCAGGGAAACATCAGTTGTCGCGCCCATCCCGGCGCAGGTCACGACGCCGCCCTGTTCGGTTGCGATTGACAGCTTGGCCTCAAACCGCGCACCGCGCTCTCTCAGAAAGGATGCATTTTCCCAATGGGTTGCCAGGTTGTCGGTGCCTTGTTCATCGATGTAGCGACTGGCGGCTTCTGCTAGCAAAAAGACCTGTGCGCCACGATAGGTGTAATCCGAGACGATCCGTCCCAACGAAAGGTCCGGGTGATCGGGATCCGAATTGCCGATAACAAACAGATAGTCAGCCTTGGGATGCGGAAGGATGCGTTCGGTCGTCACGGTCGCCGCGCTGCTGCTGGGTACCGGGCCACCGCGCAAAGAACGATACGCATAGGTGAACGGAGGTCGTGAGCAAACCCTGTTGGCCAAACGCAATACATCCACCAATGACGCGAGCTCCAACAACACAAACCCTGGCGCGACCAGAACGTCAAAGTGCCAGGTTTCTTTGTCTAGCTGGGCTTTGTCAGGGTGCGTCTTGACCGTCATGCGAACTCCTCAGACGATCCGGTGACCGGCCGCTCGAATGCGCTTCGCAAGGGTTTCAATGTGATCGGGGCCGATCTCGCAACAGCCGCCGACAATTGTCGCGCCCTGATCGATCCAGTGCATGACATGCGCGGCATAGGCGTCCGGTCCGAGATCGTGACGCCGGTCCAGACTGTCGACCGTCGGTGCGTCTTCCAAAAAGCCGTCGGAAATATGTGTAAATCCGTTGGCATAGGCACCATAAGGCAGGCCCATTCCGGCAAGAATTTCAAGAGCTGCCGGAATCGCTTCGGGTCGGGAACAGTTGATCAGCACAGCCTGAGGTGCATATTGCGCGACAAGCGGACCAATGTCGCCGAGCGCTTCGCCGGACCGCAAACGGGAACCATCGCCGCCCATGACTGTCAGAGCCAGCCAAACCGGTTTTCCGGAGTTAGTAGTGCCGCGCAATGCGCCATCGGCTTCCAGCACCGACGAGACTGTTTCGATCAGGAAGAGGTCCACCCGGTCGCGCATCAGTTCGGCCAGTTCCGTGAACTTGGCACCAGCCTCCTCAGGATCGGGGTTCAAGTCGGGTCGATAAGAGGCCAGCAGAGGGCCAAGAGCCCCGGCAATGCGGGCCGAAGGGTCGCGCCGCGCCGCCTCAGCCTGCGACACTGCTGTTGCAATAAGCATTTCCAGTTGGTCTTCCAGACCCTCGCGCACCAGACGCGAGCGGTGGATCGCATAGGTGTTTGTCGTCGCGATAGTGGCACCCCGGCGGAAGTATTCAGCATGAACCGCGCCCACCAGATCGGGATGATCGATCATGACCCGGGTCGACCACAAGGGTGTCGGATTGTCACCGCTGCGCTTGACCAGCTCTTGTCCGACCGAGCCATCCAAAAGAGTGATATCTGCCATAATTTGTCTTTCTCAGGGGATCAGAACCAGCTTGCCCGGCAAGGATTTGGATTGGAAATCCTCCTGTGCCCGGGCTATCTCTTGCAACGGATAGATTCGTGATATCAATGGCTTGATCCGTCCGCCGTTCATCAACCCAACGAGACGGCCGAAGATGTCCGGTGATTGGTAGGTACATCCGTGAATCGTGATGTCGCGCAGATATATGTCACGCAAATCCGCTTCGACAATCGGGCCTGCGATTGCACCTGACACAGCGTAATGCCCGCCGGGTCTCAGCGCCTCGATAAGGGTGGGCCAAGCCGGGCCACCGACCACATCAATCACAACGTCAAACCTGTCGGCTGGCAAGATGGCATCGCGGTCGAAGGTTTCCGCTGCGCCCTGGGCTTTGACCACTTCGGCTTTGGAGGGTGAGGTCACACCCCAGACAGACGCGCCCCGAAGGGTCGCCAGTTGCACCGCAGCCAGACCGACGCCACCGGACGCCCCGGTGATCAGAACCTTGTGACCTGCCGTTACGCCAGCGCGGGTCAGCAGGTTTTCGGCGGTGCCAAACGCACAGGGGATGGCGGCAACTTCAACGTCGGACAAAGGCGAAGACGAAACATCATAAAGATCATCCGCCTCGACCAGACAAAACTCCGCAAAGGCCCCATCAATTTCCGATCCCAACGCAATGAAGCCATGTGGATGCCCTGGTCGCGGGCGCGGCAGATTGATCGGGCAGGTCACGCGCTGTCCTGGTTCGAAATTGGTTCGAGGTCCTACGAGTTCGACAATACCGCACAGATCGCCGCCCTGAATGCGCGGGAAATGCAGCGCACCACCCCAGCCACCGGCCTCGACGACCTGGTCGACAGCGTTTGTGGCACCGGTCACGTCTGACGAATACCAGCCGACGCGCGTGTTGATATCGGTGTTGTTCACGCCGGCAGCCGCAACCCGCACCAGAACCTGCCCCGGGCCGGGGGCGGGAACAGGAATGTCCTTGCGCCACTCCAGCACTTCCGGACCACCGTGACCGGTAAGGTAGACGCCGGACATGGTATTTGGCGCAACCACTTATCAGGCCCTACCGTCGGGATAAGGCGGAACCGGGCCCATCGGAACAATGTCGTAGCGGGCGTTCAACTCTGCCATTTTGGTCTGGTCCGCAAAATCGGCGTCACCCATAGTTGCCAACTCGGCGAGAAAGCCATCGAAGCCTGATGGCTGAAAGATCATAAGCATCTTCGCCGGGGCACCACCCGCCACGCGACACGCATGCGGAATGCCCGCCGGTACGTGCATCGTCGTGCCCGGCGAACAACGATGCCAATCCCCATCGACATAGAAATCCACCTCGCCTTCCAGAAAATAGAACGTCTCGGCGTGGCTGTCATGACGATGGAGGCCAAGCGCGAAGCTGGCCTTCAGATTGTCTTCCATAAGCGTATACGCCCCGTCTGTGTCCTGACCTGACACCTTTACAAAGGTGTGGTCATTCTCCCAGCCATAGTTGGGACCCTCTCCGGGCCCCAGCTTTGCGTATCGTTTGCTCATGGCTGTCTCCGCGAGAGTTTAAGCGCGCAACCGCTCGTTCTCGGGATCCCAGAGCGGTTGGTCCTGCTCTACCACAGCGCGGCATTTTTGGCCGTAGATTTCGACCTCAAGTTCGGTACCGGGATTGGCAAGCTCGGCCTTGATCATGCCCAGCGCGATGGATTTGCCGACGCGATAGCCCCACGCGCCCGAGGTCGTCTCGCCCACGATCTGATCCCCCTGCCAGATGCAGGACATGTAAGGCGCGTCACAGGCACCGGCCTCGACAGTCAGCGTGACAAAGGATTTCTTCACGCCTTGCTGCTTTTCGTTCAGGATCGCAGCCTTGCCGGGGAAGTCCTGCGGCTTGTCCAGTTTGACAAAGCGTTCCAGACCGCCTTCCAGCAGCGAGTAATCGGTGCTCAGATCGCCTTTCCATGCGCGGTATCCCTTTTCGATACGCAGAGAGTTCAGGGCGTACATCCCAAATGGCTTGGCACCGGCGTCGATAATCGCGTCGTAGATCGCAGGCATGTGTTCGTTTAGGGCGTGCACCTCCCAACCCAGCTCTCCCGCAAAGGAGACGCGGATCAGATATGCGGGCTGACCCGCAACAGTCGCGGATTGGTGGGTCAACCATCCCGACGTCAGATCCGCATCGGTCATGGTGGACAGGATCTCACGCGATTTCGGACCAGTGACGATCAGCGTGTCGCGCGTGGTGGTCACATCTTCGATCGACACACTGGCAGGCATCGCGGTCATGAGGATATCCCGATCATGCCATTGCGCGGTTGCCGCCGTGATCATCATAAACTCATCCTCACCCAAACGGATGCAGGACATTTCAGTCAGAATTCGACCGCGGCTATCCGAGATATAGATCAGGTTCATCCGGCCGACCTTTGGCAACCCGCCAGTGGCTAAACCACGCAGCGCTTCGGCGGCGCCCTCTCCCCTGAGCATGAAACGTGAGAAGCCCGGCAAATCCAGCACGCCACAATGATCTCGCACCGCTTCGCATTCTTCTCGGATGCGCTGCTCCCATGGGCCGGAGCGGCCCCAGGTGTGGGTCGCCTCGAGCGACGCGTCATCGCCTGGCTGCGCGAACCAGTTGGCGCGCTCCCATCCGTTATAAGCACCCATCACGCCGCCCAGCGCTTTGACCTTGTCATGTACCGGAGACAGCTTCTTGTCGCGTGCGGCAGGCCATTCGTGATGCGGGAAGTGCATGGCGTATTCGTTGCCGTAGACCTCCATGCCTTTCTGGTTGCAGTAATCCTGATCGGTGTAATCGGTGTAACGGCGCGGATCGACCGCCCACATGTCCCATTCGGTCGCGCCATCGACGATCCATTCCGCCAGAACCTTTCCGGCGCCCCCGCCCTGCGCGATGCCAAAGGTGAATGTGTGCGCCTCAAACGCGTTTCTCACACCCGGCATCGGACCGATCAGCGGCAGTCCGTCCGGCGCGTAAGGGATCGGGCCGTTAATCACGCGGCCAACGCCCGAGCTTGCCATCAGCGGCACACGCTCCATAGCGTCGGTCATGATATCTTCGATCCGGTCCAGATCGTCGTTCCAAAGCTGAAAGCTGAAATCTTCGGGCATCGGGTCATCCTCGGTCATCCAGTGGCCCTTGCAGTTGGGCTCGTAGGGTCCAAGGTTGAAGCCGTTCTTTTCCTGACGCAGGTAGTACGAGATATCCACGTCGCGCAGCAGAGGCAGCTTGCCGCCATTTTCCTTTGACCATGCTTCGATTTCGGGAATCTCATCTGTCAACAGGTACTGGTGGCTCATAACCATGGCGGGAACCGTTCGACCACCGAAGGGCTTGAACCACTCACCGACTCGCTGTGCGTAGTAGCCAGCCGCATTGACCACGTGGTCGCAGGCGATATCACCCTTGTCAGTGTGAACAGCCCATGTGCCATCATCATGCTGGGTCACACCGGTCGCGGGGGTGAAGCGGAGAATCTTCTGGCCCATATCCCGCGCGCCCTTGGCCAAAGCTTGCGTCAGCTGCGCCGGATCAATGTCACCGTCACTAGGGTCATACAGCACGCCTTCCAGATCGTGCGTTTCAAGGAATGGATACTTTTCCTTGGCCTGTTCGGGCGTCCACATCTCCATCTCGATGCCCTGATAGCGGCCCATCGCCATGGCGCGTTCGAACTCCTGTACCCGCTCTTTCGAATGCGCCAGTCGGATCGAGCCGGACTGGTGATAGTTCATCGGGTAATCGACCTCTTCACCCAGACGCGCATACAGCTCGGTCGAATAGCGCTGCATGTTCATGATCGCCCACGATGTTGAAAAGGTCGGTACGTTGCCCGCAGCATGCCACGTCGAGCCTGCGGTCAGTTCATTCTTTTCCAGCAGAACACAGTCGGTCCAGCCCTTCTTGGCCAGATGATACAGCGAGGAGGCCCCCACCACACCGCCGCCGATAATGACCACGCGGGCTTTTGTCGGAAAGTCGCTCATATTTCTTGATCCCTGTTACTGTGCCTCTTGAGGCAGGTCGTCCGTGATGTCGTAGTAGTCGCCCTTGTCGGCCACAAAGATGTGCCGGGAAAGCCGTAGCCCGGTGGGTTCGCTGAGCGCCCCCATAGAAATCGAAATGGTGTCCTCGTCATTATACTGCCAAAACAGAAAGGCGCCGCAGTCGCGGCAGAACCCGCGTCGCGCAATGTCAGAGGCCCGGAACCAGGTTAGGGTTTCGTCAGCATCGATGTTCAGATTGTCCTGATGGGTCGACGTCGAGGCCCAGACATGGCCGGATTGCTTGCGGCACTGACCGCAATGGCACGCTGAGGGCGGCGACAACGTACCCTCAATTGTGAACGTAACTGCGCCGCACAGGCAGGACCCGGTTTGCATCGCACTACCCCCTTGTTGCCGGCGCGGTACTGGTACCCAGCAACACGCCATACACGACGAAACAGGTGGCCATCACGCGGCGCACCCAGATGTTGAAAACCGCCCCAAGTGCAGCCTTGCCCATCAGCGCCCCAAGCAGGGTGAACCCCGTATAGCTCAGCGTTGTGATGATCAGGGCGGTGGGCATAATGACAAACATCTGCTGCCATATCGGAACATCCGGCTGCACAAATTGCGAAAAGGCTGCCAGATATCCCGCCACGCTCTTGGGATTGATGGTCGCAATGGCCAGCGCATGCAGATACACATGTTGCGCCGGGCGTTCCGTTGAAGGGGCAGGTTTTGTGGCGTTCATCCAGCCGCGAACACCAAGCCAAATCAGAAACCCCGCACCGATCAGTTTCGCGACAAAAAACCCGGAAGGTGAAGCCGCTATCAAAGCGGTTACGCCCAGCGCAGACAGGATCAGAAAAGTACTGGCCTGTGTCAGAATTGCCAGAACGCCCAACATGGCCTTGGGGAACGTCAAGCTCATCCCGTTGGATATGCAATTGACCGCATTCGGGCCGGGCGTAGTGACAAACACCACCCAGAACAGCGCGAATATGGTCCAGGCTTCCAGGCTCATCAGTACACCGGCGGGGCAATGACCCAGACGGCCACGGCAGGCTCATCATATGGGTTGGCCCAGTGATAGGTTTCGTGCTTGATCCGAAAGCTGTCCCCCGGGCCGACCGAAAAGCGACGCGACCCGATCGTCAGATCCAGCTGTCCTGAGACCAGATATCCGACTTCTTGCGTGGGTCGATCTGCTGGGGTTTGCATCCGGGAATTGGGTTCAAAGGTCGAATGAACGACTTCGAAATCATCCGTCAGGTCCGGCGACAGCAGCTCTTCGATCAACCCTTCCTCGCGCGAGCCCATGGGGCGCCGCGATCCCGCTCGCACAACGTAACCTTGTTCTTCGACCGGCGCGGCGGAATGGGCAAACAACATCGACATTGGCACACCCAGACACTCGGCAATCAAACGCAGATCCGAGATCGAAGGTTCTGACAGGTCACGCTCCACCTGACTGAGCCAGCCGACAGAGCGGTCCAAACGTGCCGCGATCTCGGTCAGAGTCAGTCCACGCGCCTTGCGCAAGGCACGAATATCGGCACCGAGTGTCGCACGTTGGGGGGCTTGGCTGTTCAATTGCCACTCCGATATCTCGTGAAATTTCTTCCCTGATTTTCATCTTGATGCGAATCGGTGAAAAATCCAAGCAGTTTTTCATTTGCGGTCTGGTGACGGCTTAGGTAAGTCGCACGCATGTGGATTGCGGTCACCTACCTATGGACAATCAATGGATTAACCTTACTGGTTTTCGGGTGGGACAAACTGCGGGCTCGGCGCCGAAAACGACGCGTGCCCGAGCGCAAGCTGTTATGGCTTGCCGCGTTGGGGGGCAGCCCGTGTGCCCTGCTGGGTCGATGGATTTTTCGCCACAAAAGCCGTAAGCGCGGTTTCACTGCAATTCTTTTCGGCTTGTTGGGCGTGCAGGCGCTTGCATTTTACTTTCTGGTATCAACCAAGGCCCTGGAAACAATATGAAAATCGGTCTTCGCTTCCACCGTCGATACTGAACACCGGAATGACAAGCTCAGCGTTGCAAGCCCCAAGGTTCGGCGTGTCGATTAGGTTTGGATACCTTTTGAACGCCGTTATCCTCTTGCAAAGACCTGCGTCAGGATTGCATCCAGATTCCGGGCGTCATCTTCGTCAAACGCATCAGGCTGGTCGCTGTCGATGTCGAACACTGCCATGACGTCGCCGGCAGTATTACGCACTGGCAACACCAGCTCTGACCTTGTGGATGTGGCGCAGGCGATATGACCCGGGAAGGCATCAACGTCTGCCACCAACTGAACTTCACCCGTGCGCGCCGCCGCACCACACACGCCGCGCTCGAACGGGATCACAAGACAGCCATGCCCACCCTGATAAGGACCGATTTTCAACAGGCCCGGTTCGGTCACCCGGTAGAACCCGGTCCAGTCGAAACGGGCGTCCGCATGATGCACTTCGCAGGCCACAGTCGCCATGAGGGCGACGAGATCGGTTTCCCCTTCGGTCAGGGCCGATATGGTTTTGGCAAGCGTATCGTAATCAAGGCTCATGACGGTGCTATTGGCGGCAAGTTTTAACAAAACCTGACCCTTGTTATCGCCAAGGGTCCAAGCTGTTTCGGAGTATTGGAAAATGGGTGAACCGTCAAACGCGTTCGATTGCGATGGCTGTGCCCTCTCCGCCTCCGATACAAATGGCGGCCACGCCGCGTTTGAGATCTCGTTTTTCCAGCGCATTCAGCAGCGTCACCATGATCCGCGCACCGGATGCGCCAATCGGGTGCCCAAGGGCACAGGCACCGCCGTTCACGTTCACTTTGTCACGCGGCAAACCCATCTCGTGCATGAAGGCCATGGGAACGACGGCAAAGGCTTCGTTGACCTCCCACAAATCGACATCGTCCTTGGACCATCCGATTTTGGACAGCAGTTTTTGCGCCGCCGGAACCGGGGCTGTTGTGAAAAGACCAGGTGCCTGTGCGTGGCTGGCATGCCCCAGAATGCGGGCGCGGACGGTCAACCCCTGCGTTTCGGCCGCATCTGCAGACGCAAGCACCAGCGCGGCGGCGCCGTCTGAAATGGAGGATGAATTGGCCGCCGTCACGGTCCCGTCCTTGCGAAACGCAGGTTTCAGTGTGGGGATCTTTTCGGGCCGAGCAGATTTTGGCTGCTCATCCGTTTCCTGTGTGATCTCACCTTTTCGGGTTCGCACAGTGACGGGCGTGATTTCACCGTCAAAGGCGCCATTGTCCTGAGCCGCCAGCGCGTTAGAGAGCGATTGCAGCGCATATTCATCCTGCGCCTCGCGTGTGAACTGGTATGCTTCGGCACAGTCTTCGGCAAATGTACCCATCAAGCGACCCTTGTCATAAGCGTCTTCCAACCCGTCCAGAAACATGTGATCGACGACCTGACCATGGCCAATACGGGCCCCGCCGCGCATCTTGGGCAACAGGTATGGCGCGTTTGTCATGCTCTCCATTCCGCCAGCAACCATTGTATCGGCATGCCCCAATGCGATCTGGTCATAGGCCATCATAGCCGCTTTCATCCCCGACCCGCACATCTTGTTGAGCGTTGTCGCAGGTACCGACTCGTCCAGCCCTGCCGCAAACCCGGACTGGCGGGCGGGCGCCTGGCCCTGCCCCGCAGGAAGGACACAACCCATCAGAACCTCATCAACCGTCTGCGCGCCGGCTTGGGCCAGCGCCGCCTTGATTGCGTGCCCGCCAAGGTCCGCAGCAGCAACACCGTCGAACATTCCCTGAAATCCACCCATAGGCGTGCGCGCGGCCCCTACAATCACGACGTCTTTCATCCGGGTTGTCCTCCTGTTTCCCGCCTTCTGAATACCGAATGGTAAGAATTGCCGTCTAGCGTATTTCTACGACGTATCATCAAATTCGGAGGACGGTCGAACATGGCACTCACCAGCACAACGACCGACACAACTCAGGTCATCACGGTTCATGCGAAACGCATCGACGCCGCAATGGCCATTGAGTTCAAGGAAGATATGCGCACTGAAACTGAAGGCGGCGCGAGTCGTGTTGTACTTGATCTGTCCAATGTAGAGTTCATCGATTCCAGCGGGCTAGGCGCAATTGTCGCGTCGATGAAACAACTGGGCGAAGACCGACGGCTGGACCTCGCCGGTCTGCAGCCGGTGGTCGAAAAAGTCTTTCGGTTGACCCGTATGGACACGGTTTTCAAGCTTTTCGCCAGTCTTGACGACGCTTTGTCAGTCGCTATGGAATGACCCTTCAGCAGGAGTGGACCGGCGTGAAGCCTCTTTCTGACGAACCCTGCCTGGAGCTGAGCTTCCCCGCGATTGAGACCGAAGCCAGTGTCGGAATCGCCGAGCTTAGCAGCGGCCTAGAGAAGCGGGGGCTTCCCCCGCACAAAGCAGATGACGTGAAGATTGCCCTGGCCGAGGCAATCAATAACGTCGTGGAACACGCCTACGCCGGAATTGCGCCCGCCAAAGTCCGCGTCACCTGCCGACTGGATCAGGACAGACTGGACATCTTGATTTCGGACACGGGCAATCCCTTGCCAGGACTTCACCCACCTGATGGGACACCCGCGCCGCTTGGGACGTCTGTTCAGGAGCTGCCCGAGGGCGGGTTTGGCTGGTTTCTGATCCACCAGCTGACCAACGATATCCGCTATGAGTACAGTCGCGGTTGCAACCGGCTGTCGCTGCGGTTTGACTTTGCAAGACAGGATTGATTGGGCATGAATGGCCACAATAAGGCCTTTTTCGAACCATTGTAGCGCCTCAAACAGGCGACATAACATATCCCGTAGCTCAGATAGCTTCCCTCGGCGCCATGTGTCACAGCCCCCACCCAGTGAACGGCGCCGAGGAACTTCTCCCTTGAAATGGCTGGACAATCCTGGATTGCGTAATACCTTCGCCCCGTTAAGCGGGAGGGTTTGCGGAATGCGCGATTTGCAACAACCGGGTCGGTCCGAAGTACTGGCGACAGAGGGGATGTGCGCAACCTCGCACCCGCTTGCGGCAAAGGTGGCAATCGACATTCTGACACAGGGCGGCAACGCGATGGATGCCGCGATTGCTGGGGCGGTTGTGCTTGGCATTTGCGAACCGCAGATGACCGGCTTGGGCGGGGATTGCTTTGTTCTCTACAACCGGGCCGGCGAAAACATCATTCGCGGGCTCAATGGCTCTGGCCGCGCCGCGGCGGCGACGCGGGCTGAAGAGTTGCGGATCAACGGCTTGTCGACTGTGCCCTTAAACACGCCGGACGCAATCACGATACCCGGCGCGGTCGACGCGTTTTGTCACCTCGCAGAAACCGAAGGGCGCTTGGGTTTGGACGTGATCTTGCAACCCGCAATTCAATACGCTGATCGCGGTGTTCCGGTTGCGGAACGCGTCGCCTTTGACTGGCAAACCGGAGAAACCGTGCTTCAGGGCGCGGCGCGAGAGCATTATCTGATCGAGGGGCAGATCCCTCAGGTTGGACAGATTTTTCGCGCGCCAGGTCAGGCCGAGGTGTTGCGCCGGATTGCCCGCGACGGGCGTGACGCCTTCTATTCGGGCGACATCGCCCACGACATGATCGCAACGCTGTCATTGATGGGGGGCGTTCACACCGCTGAGGATTTTGAAGCCACGAGATGCACCGTGTCAGAGCCTATAAGTGGTGACTATAACGGAACCGAACTGGTGGAGCATCCGCCCAATGGGCAAGGCGCCACCGCGATTCTGCTGCTCAACATTCTCAAGCATTTCGATCTGTCAAAGATGGATCCATTCGGGGCCGAACGGGTGCATATCGAGGCCGAGGCTACGAAACTGGCCTATGATGCCCGCAACCGTTTTATTGCCGATCCGGATCACACAGCCCGGGCCGAGCGTTTCTTGGACCCTGAAACTGCGGCTAGGCTTGCCGCGTTGATCGACCCCAAACGTGCAATGCCGGCAGCCGCACCCCTAACCGAAGCCGTTCATAAGGACACCGTGTATATCACCGTTGTGGATCGTGATCGCATGGCCGTTTCGCTGATCTATTCGATCTTTCATAGCTTCGGGTCGGGGATCGCGTCCGAGAAGTACGGTATTCTGCTGCAAAACCGAGGGGCTGGGTTCTCTCTGGAGCCCGGCCATCCTAATGAACTGAGCGGTGGCAAACGCCCGATGCACACAATCATTCCCGGACTGCTGCGACAGAACGGCCGCGTCGAGATGCCCTTTGGCGTGATGGGCGGTGCCTATCAGCCCACCGGGCACGCGCGCTTCTTGTCCAACCTCACGGATTTTGGACTTGGGCTGCAGGCCAGTATAGACGCGCCGCGTGCATTTGCCGACGGCCCTGCCCTCAAACTGGAACAGGGGTATTCTACCGAGATTTCGAAATAGTTATCTGAAATGGGGCACAATATCCACATTTCAGAAACACCTATCGGCGGCGCCCAAGCCATCCGAATCCGCAGTGATGGTGTTTTGCAAGGGGCCAGTGACCCTCGCAAAGATGGATGTGCACTGGGGTATTGAGAACGCGGGTCCGTGCCGAGTTTCGGATCGGTCAGTTCAGATGAAAGTGCAGCGGGTAGACCCCATCCTCGAACGGTCCGAACATGTTGGGAATATCGGGATGTTCAACCGGTTCGCCGGATTGGTCAGCAATCAGATTTTGTTCTGAAACATAAGCCACATAGAAGGACTGATCATTTTCGGCCAGCAAATGATAAAACGGCTGATCCTTGATCGGGCGGCTGTCCTCGGGGATTGCCTCGTACCATTCTTCGGTGTTGGAAAACTCGGGGTCAACGTCAAAAATCACCCCTCGAAAGGGATGTTTTTTGTGGCGAACCACCTGACCCAGGCGGTACTTAGCTTGTGTCTTCAGCATCTCTTCTGCCCCCACCGCACTTACTAGCGTGTTCCGGGCCGGAATGCCAATCATTGATCTGAAATTTAAGGAAACAGTCTGTGAACCTCTTACTGACAGTGTTCGAAATCGTTGCGCCGGTTTTCCTGTTGGGCGGCGTCGGATTTGCGTGGGTCCGGCTGGGTTTCGAGTACCGTCTGCAATTTGTAACCCGCTTTGCCATGACCCTTGCGGTGCCCAGCCTGATCTTTGTGGCGCTGATGCAAACGGATATTCCGGGCGGCGATCTTTCGCGATTTACCGTGGCGGCGATCTTGGCAAACCTCGCCCTTGCAAGCGTGTTCTGGCTGGTCGTTCGCGTGCTGAACCTGGACCAACGCACGTACCTGTCTCCGCTGATTTTTGGCAATACTGGTAACTTGGGATTGCCGCTGTGCATCTTTGCCTTCGGCCAGGTCGGGCTTGGCTATGCTGTGATCTTCTTTTCGATTTCCGCTCTGTTTTCATTTACTTACGGTATCTACCTTGTTGCAGGGAAAGGGTCGTTCGGAAAGGTGCTGCGCGAGCCGATGGTTTGGGCCACGCTTCTGGGCGCGTTGTTTTTGTGGCGCGGATGGGAAACACCGCTGTTTCTGACAAATACGCTGGGCTTGCTGGGTCAAATGGCCGTGCCGATGATGCTGATTACGCTGGGTGTCGCCATTGCCAGATTGGCCCCGCAGAGGTTGGGTCAGGCCGCATGGCTTGCGGTCCTGAAGTTGGGTGTTTGCTTTGCCCTCGGCTGGACGGTGGCCCTGTCCTTCGGTCTTGAGACGGTGGCCTTTGGCGTTCTGGTTTTACAGATGTGCACGCCCGTCGCGGTCACGTCCTATTTGCTTGCCGAGCGGTTTAACGCCGATTCCGACGCGGTGGCCGGTATGGTCATGGTTTCCACACTGTTGTCGGTGGGTGCCTTGCCAGTTGTGCTGGCTATGGTTTTGTAACGAAAGTGATTTCCTCTGCCTGCAATCTGCGCTAGAATGCAGAAAAAAGGCACGAGGCACATGAGCAGAATTCTTTTCGTACTCCTTGGGGTGCTGCTTTTGGCATCCTGTGGTGGTGGGTCCCAGCGCCCGCCCAGCAAACTCAATGACGCGTGCAGCATTGCGCGCGAACGTCCAGACTTTATCAAAGCGTTCAAGAGCACCGAGCGAAAATGGGGCGTCCCGGTTCACGTTCAGATGGCAACAATCTATCAGGAAAGCCGGTATCGTCACGACGCGCGCACACCGCATAGGTATGTTCTGGGCGTCATTCCGATGGGCCGTCAAAGCAGCGCCTATGGCTTTAGCCAAGCGCTGGACGGGACCTGGGAAGAATACCAGAAAGAAACCGGGAAACGCCGCGCCAAACGGGACCGTATCCGTGACGCGTCGGATTTCATCGGCTGGTACATGAACAAGACGTACGAGCGGAACGGCATCCACCCGACCGACACGCGCAATCAGTATCTCGCGTATCACGAGGGGCACACAGGGTTTGCCCGCGGCAGCTACAACAGCAAATCCTGGTTGGTGAACGTAGCCAATGACGTGGATTCCCGCGCTCAGATGTATCAGGCCCAATTGGCCAGCTGCAGATACTAACGCATCCGACAGCGGGTCAGCGATTGCCTGATCCGCTGCGGGTTCTGCTGGAAAACAGGTCCTGATCGACAGGGCCACCTTCGGTCAGCTGTCCCAGCAAGACTGTTGTCTGGGTCCCCGCACTGTCGTGAATCACCCATTTTCGGAGTTCAACCGGATCGCCAGTGAACATCAGTTCGATGCGACCGGAGTCGGGATTTTTGGGATCCTGCGCTGTCACAACCGTGGCAGTTCCGTCAAAGTCGTGCCCGACGACCATATTGGCCTGACTCAGGTTCACATTGCGCGCCAGTACCAGCGACAGAGGCGTGCGGTTCAGCGGGTACTGCTCGGGCGGTTGATTTGACTTCGGATCAAAGATCTTGACGCTGCCAGAACGCGCCACAACCACTGCGCTGTTGGGTGGGTCGTATTCGAACCGCATCTTTCCGGGTCGCTCCAACCACAGCTTTCCCGTGCTGAGCGACCCGTTATCATTGACCTGCGTGAACGTGGTTTGAACCGTTTTCAACCCGTTCAGATAGTTGGAGATTTGTGACAGCGGCAGTTTATCTGCCGCCCACACAGCAGGCGCGGAGAGTGTCAACGCGAGGGCTAAGGCAATCTGTTTCATGCCCCACAGATATGCGCTCAGCCCGTGTTATTAAATATCCTATTGCTCGGGGACCAGGATTTCCCGCTTTCCGACGTGATTTGCCGTCGAAACAACGCCTTCCTCCTCCATTTGCTCAACAAGCCGCGCAGCTTTGTTGTAGCCAATGGCGAGTTTTCGCTGAATGTATGAGGTCGAGCACTTGCGATCCTTGATCACAATTGCGACCGCCTGATCATAGAGCGCATCCTCACCATTCGTGTTGCCACCAACACCCAGGCCCAAGACAGCATCGATATTGTCGGCTTTGTCTTCGGCCGGGCCATCCAACACAGTGCTTACATAATCCGGCGGTCCGAACTGTTTCAGGTGGTTAACGATTTCTTCGACCTCTTCGTCCGAAACAAATGGACCGTGGCAACGGGTGATCTTTGCGCCACCTGCCATGTAAAGCATGTCGCCCTGCCCCAGCAGTTGCTCGGCCCCCATTTCACCCAGAATGGTCCGGCTATCGACTTTCGACGTCACCTGGAACGAGATCCGGGTCGGGAAGTTTGCCTTGATCGTTCCGGTGATCACGTCGACCGAGGGGCGTTGGGTCGCCATTATCAGGTGAATGCCCGAGGCGCGCGCCATCTGCGCCAGACGCTGGATGCAGGCCTCGATCTCTTTACCCGCGACCATCATCAGGTCGGCCATCTCGTCGACGATCACGACGATATAGGGCATCGCTTCGGGTGCGAATTCCTCGGTCTCGAACATCGGTTCGCCGGTTTCGTCGTCAAACCCGGTCTGGACCGTGCGACTGAACAGTTCTCCCTTGGATAGGGCATCTTTTACGCGGCCATTGTAGCCTGCGATGTTGCGGACGCCCATTTTGGACATCTTGCGATAACGATCCTCCATCTCACCCACGACCCATTTCAGGGCGACAACCGCCTTTTTTGGATCGGTCACAACGGGCGACAGTAGGTGCGGAATGCCGTCATAGACGGACAGCTCCAGCATCTTGGGGTCGATCATGATCAGGCGGCATTCATCCGGCGTCAGCTTATAGAGCAACGACAGAATCATTGTGTTGATCGCTACCGATTTACCGGAACCGGTGGTCCCGGCGATCAGCAGGTGAGGCATTTTTGCCAGATTTGCCACAACGGACTCGCCACCAATATCCTTGCCCAGCGCAAGAGGTAACGCATGGTTGCCGTCTCCGAAATCACGGCTGGCGAGGATTTCGCGCAATACCACCATCTCGCGGTTTTCATTCGGCAGTTCGATACCGATGACAGAGCGGCCGGGCAGGGTCGAGACGCGCGCAGACAAGGCCGACATTGAGCGGGCAATGTCATCAGCCAGACCGATCACGCGGCTGGCTTTCAAACCTGGAGCGGGCTCCAGTTCGTACATGGTGACGACAGGACCGGGGCGAACGCTAACGATTTCGCCCTTCACACCATAGTCGTCCAACACGTTTTCCAGCATCCGCGCGTTTTCCTCCAGGGCTTCATCGCTCAGATGATGGCGCTGGATTTTGGACGGGTTGGACAGCAGGCCAAGCGGCGGAAGTTCGAAATCGGCGTGTTTTTCCTCAAAAGACAAAGTGGGTTGCGCCTCGGCCTGCGCGCGGCGCGACGGGGGTGGGGCACGCCGGACAGGCTGCGCGACAACGGGTTTGCGCGGTTCGGCCACAGGAATCTTCATCGCGGGACGTGATTGGGCACCATCCACCAGCACAGCCTCATCGTCGAAATCCGGTTGCGGCAGATAATCCTGCGCCGGATCGAATCCGTCGTCTGTCTGCGGAGCAAACTCATCTTCCACAGGTTCCTGCCAATCCGGGAGACCGGATGCCGTAAGGGGTGGTTCGGGCGGCAAACCGGTCGAGGTAACCGGAGGTTCTGGTGGCAGACCACCCGCCTGGTGCGTATTGAGGATCAACGGATCCGGCCCGCGTCCCCGTCCCTTGGTCAATGGCAGGTTCGGGTCCGGTTCAGCTGTCATCTCACCCGTTGCCACTTTGCGGCTGCGCACGGCGGCGGAAATTTTCGACCGAATGCGGTCTTCGCCGGGCATCTCATCATACCCGGTGACAGGTTCCGGATCGATCAGCTCGGGTTCCGGCATTGGGTCTGGGCGCCGGATCAAGGCCGGCATTCGGGCTAGTAACCCTGTTTTGGTCGCAGGCGCCGGAGCTTGTAACTCTGCGTCTTCAAAAACCGGATCTCCAAAGACGATTTCGTCCTCGAATTCGGCTTCGGCAGCTTCAGCCCGCGCCGCCCTGCGGTCATCCCAGTGTGCGCGCCGGTCGCGGGCCGCCTTTGCCGTCGCAGATGCACCGCGGCCCATCAGGTTCATCAGAGCATCGTAGGACACGACAAGACCCAGCAGGAACGCGCGGGTTCCGCGCACAACATCCGTTTTGGTGAACCCTGTTACAAAGACACCCATAGACAGCATTCCAACCGCCATGGCGAGTGACATCAGCTTGACCATGAAATGCGATGAGATTGGCAGCAGCGTCAGCAACGCACCCATGACCGTATCGCCAAACAAACCACCCAGCCCATAGCTGTGCGTGGCACGCCATTCCGCGCCGGGCACCAGGGTTGCGGCATAAACGGATACAACTGCAATCCAGATCGGGGCAAAGATCAGCCGCGCCACAGCGCGCTCTTCGCCATAATGCCCGGCAAAACGCACACCCCACGCGATCAGGACCAACGCGATGCCCCAACTGCCCCAGCCGACGATCATGAACAAAGGCGCTGCGATTGAGGCGCCAGTCCGCCCCATCCAGTTCTGCACCGGCGCATCTGTGGACACCATCCAGTTCGGATCATCCGGCGTGTAAGACCAGATCATTGCCGCAGCCGCGAACCCCAACAGGATCAGGGCGATCCCGATCAATTCCTTGCTGCGCCGTTCAATGGCGGCCTGCGTCGTGCTGTCCAACAATGGATCGCGATTGCGCGCGTTCAATGATGCCATTTTGCCCTCGTACCTCACGAATAGAGGCAGTCGCGAAGCAATTTCAGCCCGCGCTGCATCTCTGTTTTTGGGGCCACCATGGCGGCCCTGATAAATGCCTCACCCGGGTTGCTGCCCGGATCACCTTGAGAAAGAAATGCGCCTGGCAGAACCCGGACGCCGGTTTGCTGCCAAAGCTTCAGTGCCGCGTCTTCGCCATTTTCGACGGGCAGCCACAGGAAAAACCCGGCCTCAGGCGGCATGTAGCCCTGTACGCCAGCAAAGACCTCATCTGCGATGCTATATTTTTCCTGATATAGCGCGCGGTTTTCGACAACGTGATCCTCGTCCGACCAGACTTTGGCCGCCGCCGCTTGTAACGGGGCCGACAAGGGTGCGCCTGCGTAGCTGCGCAATAGTGTAACCCGCTTGATCGTCTCGGGCCCGCCCGCAATCAAACCGGATCGCAGACCGGCCAGGTTCGACCGTTTCGACAATGAGTTGAACAGGGTCACACGCTCGGGATCTGCGCCCAGTTCCTGTGCGACCGTCAGAACGCCCACGGGCACGGTGTCGCGGTAGATCTCAGAGTAACACTCGTCGGCAAAGATGCGAAAATCGTACTTCTCTGCCAGTTTTATCAGTTCAACCCAATAGGCGTGTGAGGCAACGGCGCCCTGCGGATTAGCCGGGGAACAAATGTAAGCAATGGCTGTCCGGTTCAGGATGTCGTCGGGCAAGCTGGCATAGTCAGGCAGATGACCTGTTGCCGCCGTTGCAGGCACGAATATTGGTTCCGCCCCAACCGAGAGCGAGGCAACCATGTAGACCTGATAGAACGGGTTCGGGCACAGGATAGCTGGTTGCTGGCCATTCTTTTGTTCCGGACACAGCGCCATAGCCGCGTTGTACAGCCCCTCGCGCGTTCCGTTCAGGGCCATCACGTTGGTTTCCAGGTCCATCGCCACGCCATAGCGGCGTTTGATCCAGCCCGTGATCGCCGCGCGCAGATCCGGCGACCCTTCATTCGGCGGATAGGACTGAAACCCCGCGGCATTCTCCAGAATTACGTCGGTCACCCAGTCCGGAAAATCGTGCTTAGGTTCGCCGATCGTCATGTGAATGACATCACCGCCCGGTTGATGATGATCCAACAGGGCGCGAAGACGCGGGAATGCATATGCCGGTAGGTTCGAAAACCGCTCGGGGAAATTCATAACTACTGCCTCAATGTCGGGATCATTCACGCCCCGATTTTTTGGCAGATTACAGGCCGATCCGGGCTTCGTCCAGACAAAGAGGTGCCGAATCAGGGGATTGTGGCATTCAGGCCAATGCCGATTCCACCGCCGATCCCAGCCGCAACAGGGCTTCTTCGGACCCCGGATAACCCAGCATCATCAACCCGCAACTGGGCGTTCCGGTCGGCAAAGTCAGCGCCGCCAGACCCATCAGATTGCCGATGCGGGTATTGCGCAGAGCCAGAAGGTTTTCGGTCACGTAGTATTCGTGATCGGTCATCAACCGGTCCAGACTTGGAGGCAGAATCGGAGCCGTTGGAGCAAGTACCGCATCAAAACCGGCCGTTGCCGCATCCCAGGCGCTGCGGCAGGCCTTGAGCTTTGACCATGCAGCCACGTAATCCGGACCGGAAAAGACCTTTCCGGCCCGAAAGCGCTCCAGTATCTCAGGATACATAGCCTCGGGGTTTGCTTCGATCACATCCCGCCACAGGCCATAAGCCTCGGTCGTATACAGCACCCCCGACAAAGCCATTGCTTCGTTCAGTTCCGGAACCTCCAGCGGCGCAATTTCGGCCCCCGCGTCTTTTAAGCGCTGCAAGGCTGATTCATACGCCGCGCGCGGTACGTCGCGCAGATCGTCCTTGGCAATGTTCTGAAGATCGGCAAACCGGCGACCCTTTAAAGTTGCGCCGCGCAAATCTGCGGGCGCACTGCCTTCCAAAACCGCCAGCATCTGCGCTGCGTCTTCGACGGATCGTGCAAGCGGCCCGACCGTATCGAATCGCAAGCACAAGGGCACAGCGCCTTCCAGACTGATCCGGCCAGCGGTTGTTTTTAGTCCGACAAGGTTGTTCCAGGCCGCCGGAATACGCACGGACCCGCCCGTGTCGGATCCGATTCCACAAGCGGCAAGACCCCACGCAACCGATGCTGCGGCACCGGACGAAGACCCGCCGGGAACCGCCTCTTCATCCTCAATACAGGGCGGTGTGTTGGTGACCGGGTTCAGACCCAGGCCGGAAAAGGCCAGCTCGCTCATATGCGTCTTACCTAGGCAGACCGTGCCCATCGCCGTTGCATTCCGCACAACCACCCCGTCTGTTTCCGGAATGCGTCCCTGCAAAAGCGCCGATCCGGCCTCGGTTCCGATGCCGGCCGTGTCGAATAGATCTTTCCAACTGATCGGAACGCCATCCAAAAGAGAGCGGCGCAACCCCAACCGAGCCCTTTCTTTGGCGGCTTTGGCCTCAGCCCGCGCGCGGTCATGGGTGACACGGGCATATATGCGATCCCGATGGGGGTGTTCGTCGATGGCCGTCAGATAGGTTTCAGCCAGTTCAACCGGATCGATCTGTCCCATGCCGATGCCACGGCCCAAATCACACGCCGTCATGGTCAACCAATCCTGCATCCTGCCCCCTCCAAATTATGGCTTACGGGACGGTAGCGACAGGACTGCGCATGGACAATCCCGAAAGGGCGCGCATAGTGCGGGGTATGACAAAGGCATCGGATATCCTGATCGTTGGCGGCGGCCTGAACGGCCCGGCCCTGGCATTGGCACTGGCGCAAACGGGGCATACGGTGACCGTAATCGACGCCCTGGCGGAAAAAGTCCGCAAAAATACCGCCTTTGATGGGCGCGCTTATGCGCTGGCCCTAGCCTCCAAACGCCTTTTGGACGCGACAGGCGTTTGGGAACGAGTCGCCGATCACGCACAGCCAATGCGGGAGATTAAGGTGACCGATGGGCATGCTGGTGCTGGCCCGTCGCCGTTTTTCATGCATTTCGATCATGCGGAGATCGAAGAAGGCCCCATGGGCTATATGGTCGAAGATCGCCATCTGCGCCGCGCGTTTCTGGACGCAATGAACGCAGAAAAACGCATCACAGAAATCAGCGGTAAAAGCGTTGTGGCCCAGGAAACAGGCGCAACGGGCATTACACTGACGTTGGATGACGGGTCTACCGTCGCCGGACAGTTGCTCGTCGGCTGTGACGGGCGCCGCAGCGGCACTGCCGAACGGGCGGGCATCAAACGCACCGGGTGGGACTATGGTCAGACGGCTCTGGTCTGCGCTATCGAACATGACCTGCCGCATCACGGTGTCGCTCATCAATTCTTTATGCCCCCCGGTCCTTTGGCCATCCTGCCGTTGACCGGAAACCGCAGCTCGATTGTCTGGAGCGAGCGCACGGAGACCGCAGTGCGTATCAACGCCATGTCCGAGGCCGAGTACCTTCAGGTTCTGCGCCCGCGGTTTGGCGACTTTTTAGGCGATATCCGATTGCAGGGCGACCGGTTCACCTATCCACTGAACCTGACGATTGCCAATTCCTTTGTCGCGGATCGCCTGGCACTGGTTGGCGATGCGGCGCACGGCATGCATCCTATTGCCGGGCAAGGATTGAACGCCGGGCTGCGGGATGTCGGCGCATTGGCCGAAGTTCTGACGCTGGCCGGGCGGCGCGGCGAAGACATCGGGTCCCCGCTGGTTCTGGAGCGTTACCAGGAATGGCGCCGGTTCGACACAGCCTCTCTGGCGATGGCGACCGACCTGTTCAACAAGCTGTTTTCGAACGACAATCCGCTTCTCAGGGTAGGCCGCGATATTGGCATGGGGATTGTCGATTCATTGCCAGGACTGCGCCGTGGTTTTGTCCGCGAAGCGGCGGGGCTGACTGGGGACCTGCCAAAGCTGCTGCAAGGCCGCACAATTTAATCCAACTGGCGCGCCTCATCGACCAGTATCACCGGAATCCCGTTTCGGATCGGAAAGGCCAAGCCTGCGGCTTTTGAAACCAACTCCTGCTTTTCTGCGTCGTAGTGCAGGGTCGTATGTGTTTGCGGGCAGATCAGAGCCTCAAGCATGTGGCGGTCAAACGCGTGTTCGGTTTCGCTCATTGCAATGTTTCCTCGTTTGACCCGCCGCGCAGGGCAAATTCTATCAATGTCACCAGTGTTTCACGGCGGGTGCGCAAGCACGGTGCCTCAAGTAGGGCCTGTTTATCCTCTGGCTCAAAATCCAGCAGCATCGAGAGCGAGTTGACCAGTAATTCGTCATCCGCGTCCTTCAAAGAATCCCAGTCGGTCAAGAGCTGCTGGGACGAAAAGAACCGCTCCAACAGCTTCAGAAACTTTGCTCGGCTGAAGTCGTCATCTTTTTCAGCTTTCCCGAGATCGCGATCAAATCCGTCCCATGATACGTCGCAGCGGCGATACGGTGTAAAAGCATCGACCTCTGTAGTGATCCGGAACCGGGAAATACCTGTCAGCGTAATGAGATAGCGCCCATCCTCGGTTTCAGAAAACTGCGTGATATGCCCTGCACACCCAATCCGATGCAACCTGTCGTCATTGCTCAGAGACGGATTGGGTTGCACCATGCCAATCAGACGTTCTTTAGTCTTCAAAGCATCATCCAGCATCTGGAGATAGCGCGGCTCGAAGATATGCAGCGGCAAGCGTGATCGGGGCAGCAACAGCGCCCCGGGCAATGGAAACACGGATACGATATCCGGCAGGTCGGCGGGATGCATCATGTATCCGAGTGTAGCTCTGAACCCGAATTAGGCAAATATCATGGAACTGAGCTTGCGACGCCCGTTCAGCACAATCGGATTATTTGGTTTGAGGGCGTCAAAAACCGTAAAAAGCTGCGTTTTTGCCGCCCCTTCGTTCCACTCGCGATCCCGGCGAAACAGCTCAAGAAGCTGTGTCACGGCTTCTTCCACATTGCCATTGGCATGCAAGGCCTGCGCCAGGTCGAACCGGGCCTGATGATTGTCCGGCTCGGCCTCTACCGTTGCTGTCAGTTCGGCCACAGGGCCCGCATCGGCGGCCTGTTTGGCCAGTTCCAATTGCGCATGCGCCGCCTCAAGTTCGGGCGCATTAGAAATCTCGGCCGGTGCGCCGTTCAGAATTGCTTCGGCCTGTTCCAGATCACCTGACGCTATATGGGCGCGAACCAGTCCGCCATAGGCAGCAGCGTGATTGGGGTCTTCGCCCAAGATGGCGGCAAAGGTTTGGGCGGCATCAACAGCCGCGCCTTCGGCCAGCATGTCCTCTGCGGCCTGTACCGCATCCTCCAGTTGTCCGCCCGGGCTTTCGCCACCCGCCGCCTCGATCACGCGGTCAACAAAGGCTTTGATCTCCGACCCCGGCACAGCGCCCTGAAACCCATCCACCGGCTGCCCCTTGAAAAACGCATAGACGGTCGGAATCGACTGTATGCGCAGTTGCGCCGCGATTGCCTGGGCCTCGTCCACGTTGATCTTGACCATCTTCACCGCCCCTTTGGCGGCGGTCACCGCCTCTTCCAGCAGCGGCCCAAGCGTCTTGCACGGGCCACACCACGGCGCCCAGAAATCAACGATAACGGGAATGTCCTGCGACGTTTCGACGACATCGGCCATGAATGTGGCCTCGGTCCCGTCCTTGATCAGATCGGTGGCGGCAGGGCCATTGGCGGCGTTCAGAAGGTCCATGGTGTTCACTCTTTGGTTCGATCTTGCGCCCTATATGCAACCACATGGTGCGGAAACCAAGGGTTGTCTTGGACGTTTCGCACGGGTCAAAGGTCGAAGGTCGCAAAAACCGGTGCATGATCGCTTGGCTTCTCCCAGCCGCGTGCATCGCGGAGCACACGGCTGGAATGCCCCGCGTTGGAGATATCGGGCGTGGCCCATACGTGGTCCAAACGACGGCCCTTGTCTGCCGCATCCCAGTCCCGCGCCCGGTAGGACCACCAAGTATATAGCTGCCCGTCGGGGATATCCTGTCGGGTTACGTCGACCCAGCCACCCGCATCTTGCGTTTCGGCCAATTGCTCGACCTCGATGGGTGTATGTGAAACGACCTTGAGCAACTGTTTGTGCGACCAGACATCGTCTTCGCGCGGTGCAATGTTGAGATCTCCAACGAGAATGGAGTTCTGAGGTTTTTCCGCGTGAAACCAGTCGCGCATATCGGTCAGATAATCCAGCTTTTGGCCAAATTTCTCGTTCACATCGCGGTCCGGCACATCGCCACCCGCAGGAACATAGAAATTGTGGATCGTCACCCCGTTTTCGAGTTGCCCCGCTATGTGACGCGCATGTCCCAAATTGGCGAAATCCTTGTCGCCGACTTCTTTCATTGGAAGGCGCGACAGGATGGCGACGCCGTTATACCCTTTTTGTCCGCGCGCGATCATGTGTGAATAGCCGAGGGCCGAAAATCCCTCCATTGGGATCTTTTCGACAGGGGATTTACACTCCTGCAAACACAGGACATCCGGAGCCTCTTCCTGCAGCAATTTCAGAACGATAGGCTCGCGCAACCGGACTGAGTTGATGTTCCATGTGGCTAGGGTGAAGGGCATAGGAGATTCCTCTGTCGCAATTGGGCGGAGGTTAGCGTGGTGGGGAGTGTTGTGCCACGGGGAAAAATTACCTGGTAGTATGAATTGAACACTAATAGCTGCAGACAACTACTTTGTTCTGTGTAGGAAACACCCGTACTACTTAATTATACATGGCAGACCTGAAACCACTCGAATACGAAACGGCACTCGAATTTGTCGAGCGTGCGAATACCTTGGAAGCACCAGATGGCGCGATAGATATCGCGTTGAAAGAGCATTTCAACATAGCCGATCGTGATGTGAAGCAACTGAAGTTAAAGTCTTCGGTTTTTTGGCAAGAATTCTTCTACAATCACGTTTTGGAACTTCATCAACGTGGTGGTAGCCGATATGCAGCTATCAAATTCATTCACAAAAAGAATGGTGTTGCAGGCCAGAAAGAGCTTTCCGAACAACAAATTGAAGAATTAGTGGATTTAGTAGGCGAATGGAAACGTTGAAGCTCGGCAAAACTGCCAATGAAAAAAAGCCGGGCCCAAAGGCCCGGCAGTCCAACAGGGAGGTGCATGTCATTACCCGGACATGCACGGGTTGGGATTAACCTAAAGATGACTGCAGAGTATCACTTTGATCCAAGTCAATCTACAGGCGATCAAGATACCAGTCGATATCCACCGGATTCTGTGACCAAAAGGCGCGCATTGGAGGGATCCGGTTCGATTTTCTGGCGCAGTCGATAGATATGCGTCTCCAGCGTATGCGTGGTCACACCGGCATTGTAACCCCAAACCTCGTGCAACAGGACATCCCGTGCAACAACACCATCTGTCGACCGGTACAGGAACTTGAGAATATTGGTTTCTTTCTCAGTCAGCCGAATTTTTCGGTCGTCTTCGGTGATCAGCATCTTCATAGCTGGCTTGAAGGTGTAGGGGCCAAGCACAAATACCGCGTCTTCGGATTGCTCGTGCTGGCGCAGCTGTGCGCGGATACGTGCCAACAGAACCGGGAATTTGAAGGGTTTGGACACGTAATCGTTGGCACCGGCATCGAGACCCAGGATGGTATCGGCATCACTATCATGACCGGTCAACATCAGGATCGGGCTTTTCACACCCTGTTTGCGCATCAGGCGGCACAACTCGCGGCCATCGGTGTCGGGCAGGCCTACATCCAGAATCACCAGATCATAAATTGCTTCGCGGGCCCGCTCCATCGCGGATTGACCATCGGATGCTTCGAACACGTCAAAGTCTTCGGTCATCACGAGCTGCTCGCTGAGCGCTTCGCGCAGATCTTCGTCGTCGTCCACCAGCAGGATTTTCTTGAGCTGAGCCATTTCCCGGTCCTCCAAAGCCTTTTCCATCACTTGCGCGTGGAATAAGCAATCAACAAGCTTTGCTGCAACGGTCTCACGCCCTCGTGTCCGACGCAGCGGAAATGTTTCACATTTCCCGCCGAAAGCGCTAGGAGAAGGTCCGGACGTTATAGGAACGCGAATGAGTATCATCCCTGATATCACCGAGTTGCTCGCACGGGCCCGCGCAGACCTTCGCATGGGCGTGCCGGTGGTTTTGACGGATGACAGCGGACAGTCTGTGCTGGCGGTGTCGGCTGAAACACTCAGCGCGCAACGTCTGGCCGATCTGAGAGCGTTCGGCGACACCCCTGTTGTTGCCATCACCGGGCGGCGGGCGGAGACGCTTAAAGCACGCGCTTATGACGGCGATCTGGCCCGCGTCCTGATTCCTGCGGATGTGGATATCGGCTGGATCCAAGCCGTTGCGGATCCGTCAGATGATCTGAACGCGCCGATGAAAGGCCCGTTGATGACGGAGCGGAAGGGCAATGCCGGCTTGCATCGGATTGCCATCGCGCTGGCCAAGTCCGCGCGTCTTTTGCCGGCTGTTGTCGTTGTGCCCCTCGAGAGAGGCCGGGACTTCGCAGCAACCCACAGTCTGACATGTATCGACCACGCCCGCGCCGCACCACACCTCGCAAACCGCAGCCCCCTACATTCGGTTGTCGCTGCACGCCTTCCAATGGAAGTGTCCGAAGCCGGACGATTGCATGTCTTCCGCCCCGAAGACGGCGGAGAGGAGCATTATGCGGTCGAAATCGGTCGGCCGGACCGGAGCAAGCCCGTTTTGGCCCGGCTGCATTCAGCCTGTTTCACCGGCGATTTGATGGGCAGTCTGAAATGTGATTGCGGCCCGCAACTACGTGGTGCGCTGGCGCAAATGGGAGCCGAAGGTGCCGGAGTTCTTCTGTATATGAACCAGGAGGGACGCGGCATCGGCCTCGCCAACAAGATGCGCGCCTATTTCCTGCAGGATCAGGGCTTCGATACCGTCGAAGCCAACCACCGGCTGGGGTTCGAGGACGATGAGAGGGACTTCAGATTGGGTTCGGACATCCTGAAATCACTGGGTTTTAGCTCTGTCCGTCTGCTGACCAATAACCCGGCCAAAATCGCCATGATGGAACGCACAGGCATCGCAGTAACCGAGCGGGTGCCCCTGAAGGTCGGCGAAACCGCTCATAACCGCGAGTACCTGGCAACCAAAGCCGCAAAATCAGGTCACTTGTTGTGAGCCCGGACGATCTGGTGCTGACCCCAAACGGGGTTCGGTTTCAGGGTCGAATTTTTCCATGTTCCATCGGCAAAGGCGGTCTCAGCAATTCCAAGTATGAAGGCGATGGAGCAACGCCGACCGGGCTGCATCACATCGTTGGCATGTTGTATCGGCGCGATCGGATCAAGGCGCCCGCCTCTTGGGCGGTCCCTATCGGGCCGCAAGACCTCTGGTCGGATGACGTGTGTGACACGATGTACAATCATCTCGTTGCGGCACCTCACGATTTCAGTCACGAAAGACTGCACCGCGCAGATCCCTTGTATGACCTGGTGCTGATCAGCGACTGGAACTGGCCAAATGCGGTGCCGGGCAAGGGGTCTGCGATTTTCTTACACCAATGGCGCAGGCCGGGTTATCCAACCGAGGGGTGCCTTGCGTTTCGTCGGGATCATCTGCATTGGATTGCGAGACACTTGGCTCCGGGCACGCGTCTTATCATCCCTGCGGTTTGACCCTTTCACCAAAGATTGCCGATCCGACGCGGACATGAGTCGCCCCCAGCGCGATCGCCTGCTCAAAGTCACTGCTCATCCCCATCGACAAGCCGTCTAGCCCGTTTCGCGCAGCAATCTTTGCCAGTAATGCAAAATGCAAGGATGGTTCTTCTTCGATGGGCGGGATGCACATCAATCCGTGGATAGGTAGGTCCAGACTCTTGCACTCGGCAATGAAACCATCCGCATCTGCGGGCAGAACACCGGCTTTTTGATCCTCTTCCCCCGTATTCACCTGAATGAAAAGCTCAGGGCAGGATCCAATTTCCTGTGCCAACCGGGCCAGTGTCCTGGCGAGTTTGGGGCGGTCGACCGAATGGATTGCGTCGCACAACTCCATGGCTTGTCGCGCTTTGTTTGTTTGTAACGGACCAATCAGGTGTAGGTCTATATCATCGAACTGCGCGTTGAAGGCAGGCCATTTACCGGCGGCCTCCTGAACCCGGTTTTCACCAAAGCAGCGGTGACCCTGTTCGAGAACGGCCTGAATACGTTCGTTCGGTTGGACCTTGGACACAGCAATTAGTGTGACTGATCCTGCGGAACAGCCGGCTTTGGCCTCTGCCTTGGCAATGCGGGCGGTGATGTCTTGCAGCGACATGAAAGTCCTCGATCTGACCGTACCGCAGACAAACACCATGTCGGCGCAAAAGAAAAGGGCGGGTCCAAAGACCCGCCCTAATACTGTGGAGATCAGATCAACTTAGAAGTTGAACTGGGCACCGAAGTCAGCACGGATCTGACCATCGGCGTCACCGTCTTTGATCTCACCGATACCACCGCGCAGCGATGCACCGCCGCCCAGGTCGTAGATGGCGCCGACACCGATGTTGCGGGTATCACCGTCGCCCGAACCGTCACCATAGACGAACTGCAGTGTGGTCGCGGCGCCCAGGTTGTAGGCGGCCGACAGACCGTAGGCAGTACCGTTTTCTGCATCATCGGACACGTCGTCGTCCGCGACGAACAGAGTACCCGAGAAATCACCGAATTCTGCACCCAGGGTCAGAACGGTCAGCGTCTCTTTCTCTGCACCGCCAACGCCGTCAGTTTGACCATAGGCCAGTGCTGCGGTGATGTTGTTGAAGGTGTAGGTTGCGCTGATGTCCCAACGGTCGGCATCAGAAGTGGTCGAGCCAGCAACTGCTGTATCAGCAAATGTACGCTGGTCGTACGATGCACCGAATGCAAAATCATTTATTGCATACTGGAAGAACACGGCGTTTGAACCAGTACCAGTGGAATCATAGCTCAAGAAGCTATAGTCAACACCGGAATACTGACCCAAGAAGCTTTCCAGACCCGGCTCGTTACCGTAGTAGTTCGCCAAGTTGTCAAACGAACCCGCAACGTTGCCCGCGTCAACACGCAGACCGCCGAAAATGACCGAGAAGAGTGCACCGTTCAGGCCAGCCTCACCTTGTTCACCGTTGCCGGCGTCTTCATCAGCCTGAATACGAACACGGCCTTCGAAGCGCACACCACCATCGGTTTCAACGATGCCGTCGATGTTCAAACGGAAGCGCGAAACCAGAATGGTGTCGTCTGTATCAACATCAGCGACCGAAGTACCACCAGTGGTACTTACGGTGCCTGTACGGTCTTCCAGGTAGCCCAGACCGAACCGGCCGTAACCGCTGAATTTTACTTCAGCTGCTGCAACGCCTGCGGTCGCTACCAGCGCCGTCGTTGCGAAGAGAACTTTTTTCATCTTGTTTCCCTCGGTTTCAAAAGAGTTATCTACTCGACATATGCCTCGGCACATGTCTCAGCACGGACATCGTTTCGCTCTTTTTGCCCCCATTGCGCAAGCTTGGCATAATTTACTTGGCCTCATTGGCCTCAAATTGGTGCAAGGATGCCACAGTCATTTAGCGGCCCCTGACCATATGGAACGCTGACATTTGAGAAGAATAGGGTTGTTGCGCAGTTGGACCTTGTCTAGGAGTATCAATCAAACAACGCACAAACAGCGAAATAGGACCAACTGACAATGCGTTTGCCGACGATTTTGGGTTTGATCACGCTAACAGCCGCTCTCTCGGCATGCGGTCGACCGCCGCCAGGTGATGCAAGCGTTCTTACGGCTGATGGCAGTTCGACTGAAGAGCGCGAGTTGAACGATCCGAACCGATCAACCATCTGGGACGTTTTCGGACCCAACAACTCGGAACAGGTAACCCAGGTCAATCGCTACCTTTGGTCTGCGTCGCTGGACATCCTGAATTTCCTGCCGGTGCAGGAGGTCGATCCATTTACGGGTGTGATTGTAACGGGTTATGGCACGCCACCCGGAGGTGGACGGTCTTATCGCGCTACCGTGCACATCAGCGATCCTGCTCTGGCGGCTCGATCCCTCTCGGTTTCCCTGCAAACTAGCGGGGGCGCCCCTGTCAGCGCGGCAACGACCCGCGCGGTGGAAGATGCCATCCTGTCTCGTGCCCGCCAATTGCGCATTGCGGACAACAAGTTCTAGCAACCCGATGAAATTCGCACTAAGACCACGCCGGGTTCATACCCGGCGTTTTCATTCACGAAGGACCGCATGATGTCGCGTTACTCGGCCGCTGAGATCGAAGCGAAATGGCAAAAGGCCTGGGACAAGGCCAGGATCTTCACCGCTGAGCGCAAGGCGGGCAAGCCAAAATACTATGTGCTTGAGATGTTTCCCTATCCGTCCGGCCGAATCCATATTGGACACACACGCAACTACACCATGGGCGACGTTGTAGCGCGCCACAAAATCGCGTGTGGTTTCAATGTCCTGCATCCGATGGGGTTTGACGCTTTCGGTATGCCTGCCGAAAACGCCGCGATGGCGATTGGTGGCCATCCCAAGGACTGGACCTACGCCAATATCGACGAGATGATCGCCCAGATGAAGCCAATGGGCTTTGCCATTGACTGGTCTCGTATGTTCGCCACCTGCGACCCGGAGTATTACGGCCAGCAACAGGCGCTGTTTTTGGATATGCTCGAAGCCGGTCTGGTGTACCGCAAGAACGCCGTGGTGAATTGGGATCCGGTCGACATGACCGTTCTGGCCAATGAACAGGTGGAAAATGGACGTGGCTGGCGCTCGGGCGCGTTGGTTGAACGGCGAGAGCTGACACAGTGGTTCTTCAAAATCTCGGACTATTCTGAGGAGTTATTGGAAGCTCTGGATACGCTGGACAATTGGCCGGCCAAAGTGCGCCTGATGCAGGAAAACTGGATCGGCAAGTCGCGCGGCTTGCAATTTGCGTTCGACCGCACGGACGGCGGCGCGCCGATCACAGTTTATACAACCCGCCCCGATACGCTGTTGGGCGCGTCTTTTGTGGGTATTTCGCCGGATCATCCGATTGCAAAGCAGCTTGAGGCTGAAAATTCGGAAGTCGCTGAATTTGTTGCAGAATGCCGAAAGGGCGGCACGACCGAGGAGGCCGTCGAGACCGCTGAAAAACTGGGTTACAACACCGGCATTAAGGTAAAGCACCCGCTTGACCCGAACTGGGAGTTGCCGGTCTGGATCGCCAACTTCATTTTGATGGATTACGGCACTGGCGCGATTTTCGCTTGCCCGGCTCATGATCAGCGGGATCTCGATTTCTGCCGGAAATACGACTTGCCCGTGATCGACACGTTCTTTGCACTCGACGACAACACCCCGGTCGACAAAGTTGCCTTTGTCCCGCCAAAGACTGAAAAAGTCCGCTGGGTGACCCATTTTGCCGGACTCACCGAAGCCACCGGCGATGACGCGATCAACGCAACCATCGACTTTGCCGAAAAGGCGGGCTGGGGCGAAGGTGTCACAAAATACCGACTGCGCGACTGGGGTCTCAGCCGTCAGCGCTATTGGGGGTGCCCGATTCCCGTGGTGCACTGCGAGAAATGCGGCACGGTGCCTGAAAAGAAAGAAAACCTGCCGATCGAGTTGCCCTACGATGATGGCAACGGCAAACCCATCGATTTCTCGATCCCCGGCAACCCGCTGGACCGCCATCCGAACTGGCGGGACACCCCCTGCCCGGCCTGCGGCGCACCGGCCAAGCGCGAAACCGACACGATGGATACGTTTGTCGATTCGTCCTGGTACTATGCCCGTTTCACCGCCCCGCGCGCCGAAACGCCGACCGATCTGGCCGAGGCCGAATACTGGATGAATGTCGACCAGTATATCGGCGGTATCGAGCATGCGATTCTGCACCTGCTCTATTCCCGCTTCTTCGCGCGTGCGATGCACATCACCGGACATCTACCAAAAAAGGCCATCGAACCCTTTGACGCGCTGTTCACACAGGGCATGGTGACACATGCCATCTATGAGTTCGTTCAGGGCTTAGATGCCCCCGGAGTTCAAGGTTCTGGTCCCGCAGCAGACGCCGAACTTTCTGAAGTTATGA
Organism: Ruegeria sp. B1; assembly: GCF_056535885.1. Taxonomy (NCBI): domain Bacteria; kingdom Pseudomonadati; phylum Pseudomonadota; class Alphaproteobacteria; order Rhodobacterales; family Roseobacteraceae; genus Ruegeria; species Ruegeria sp. B1. The sequence goes on from NZ_JBQFJA010000001.1 coordinate 82,570, forward strand.
AAGCCAATCCGACCCGAGCCAAGTACCTTTATCCAGAAGAAGTTATTGAATTTACTGATCCGGTGGGCGAAAAACGCGCTGTTCGACGCACAGTAGCTAGAGAACAAGGGATTAATGAATCTGACTCAGCTGCTTTGAATGATCTTTGGCTTAGAGAAGACGCCGATGGGCGGATGGTGAAAATCATACCGTCTGCAAAGATGTCCAAGTCCAAAAATAACGTGGTCGACCCGATCAATATCATCTCGGCCTTTGGTGCGGATACTGCCCGGTGGTTCGTTCTGTCCGATTCGCCGCCTGAGCGCGACGTCGAATGGACAGCCGCCGGCGCGGAGGCTGCGTTCAAACATCTCAGCCGTGTACATCGAATCGCGTCGGAAATCGCCGATTCAGATGAACCCGCCAATGCGGAAGACGAAATCCTGCTGCGCGAAATGCACAAGGCGATTCACGATGTTTCGGGCGGTATCGAATCGTTTGGGTTCAACGCGTCTATTGCCAAGCTGTATGCCTTTACCAACACGCTTGCGAAATCCAAGGCTGGCGCGGCCGCCAAGCGTCAGGCGGTTATGACGCTGGCACAGCTCATGTCTCCCATGACCCCGCACCTGTCCGAAGAGGTGTGGCAGATGCTCGGCGGCGAGGGGCTGGTGGCAACAGCCGCGTGGCCGGTCGCGGATGAAGCCATGCTGGTCGATGATACCGTAACTTTGCCGATCCAGATCAATGGTAAACGCCGTGCGGAAATCAGCGTGCCAAAGGACATGGACAAGCTCGAGGTTGAAAAAGTCGCGCTGAGCACCGAAGCTGTGCAAAAGGCGTTGGACGGGTCCGCGCCGAAGAAAGTGATCGTGGTGCCGGGTCGGATCGTCAATGTCGTCGTTTGATCGCAGAAGCTTGCTGTTTCTCCCGCTGGCGCTGGCCGCCTGCGGATTTCAGCCGGTGTATGCGCCGGGCGGGGCGGGTTCGGAACTTTACGGAAAAGTCGCTGTCTCTGCGCCCAATACGGTTGAAAGCTATTTGCTGGTTCAAAACCTGGAACAGGAACTTGGCCGCAGCGCCAGTTCAGGCAGCGACTACAGCCTCGACGTAACTGTCTCGACGGTGACGCAGGCCGCAGCGATCACCACCACCAATGAAACCAACCGGTTTTCGATCGACGGCCAGGCAGATTATGCGCTTAGATCCAACGCGACGGGCGAGGTTTTGGCGTCTGGCACAGTCACCGACTTTGTGGGCTATTCAGCTGCGGGATCAACCGTATCCACCTTGGCCGACGAACGGGATGCGAAAGAACGGCTTATGGTGATTCTGTCCGGGCAGATCATGAACCGCCTTTATGCAACCCCGGACCTGTCCGCATGAAACTGAGCCCGCGTGAGGCTGACGGGTATTTTTCCAAACCGGACCCAGACAAAACCGGGCTTCTGATCTATGGCGCAGACGCAATGCGGGTCGCGCTCAAGCGTCAGCAAGTGTTGACCGCTTTGCTCGGGCCCAATGCCGAAGAGGAAATGCGCCTGACCCGAATGCCCGGCGGCGATCTGCGCGGCGATCCTGCCCTGTTGCTGGACGCGATCAAGGCCGTTGGTTTTTTCCCGGGGCTCGCGCCGTATTTGTCGAAGACACCACCGACGCCGCCGCACCTGCGATTGCTGCAGCATTGGATGACTGGGCACCCGGCGATGCGCAGATCATCGTAACCGCCGGTCCGTTGAAACCCAGTTCGAAAATCCGCAAAGCGTTCGAGGCACACCCGTCAGCTTTTGCGGTCGGCATCTACGACGACCCACCTTCTCGGGCCGAGGTGGAACGCGTTCTCGCCGAGGCGGGATTACGGTCAATTCCACGAGAAGCCATGTCGGCAATAAGCGATCTGGCTGTTGACCTCAGCCCCGGCGACTTTGCACAAACCGTTGAAAAATTGTCTCTTTATAAGCGCGGCGACAGCTCTGAGTTGACAGTTGAGGATATTGAGGCTTGTGCGCCACGATCCACAGAAGCTGCATTGGATGATGTGCTGAACGTCGTGGCCGAGGGTCGAGCAGGCGAGATTGGCCCTCTGATCCGGCGCCTGCAGGCGCAGGGGACCAACGGCGTCGCGCTGTGTATCGGAGCGACCCGTCACTTTCGGACGCTTTATGCCTGTGCCGCCGACCCGGGCGGCACGGCGCAGGGGGTCGGAAAACTGCGCCCGCCGGTCTATGGAAAACGCCGCGACCGTATTCTCCGACAGGCCCAAGGTTGGGGCACGCCCAAACTCCAGACGGCGCTGACCGTTCTGACCGATACCGATCTGTCGCTGCGGTCCGCCGGTCAAACCGCCCCAGCCATGGCCTTGGTCGAACGGGCCATGATCCGTCTGGCCATGCTGGCGCGGTCCCGTTGAGCAATACTGACCAAGCGTTTCGCTTGACCCACTGCAAAATGGCTTCAAATTCAGGGCCATCTCAAATGGCAGGAGCCTCGCATGTACAAGGTCTACGGACGCATCCCAAGCCGCGCATCCCGCGTGATCTGGCTGTTGGAAGAAATTGGTCAGCCCTATGAACACATCGACGCGGGGCCGCGTGATCCACAGGTCGTGGCCTTGAACCTGTCTGGCAAGATCCCTGTTCTGATGGACGGCGATGCGGTGATCAGCGACAGCTCGGCGATCATGACTTACCTTGCCGACAAGCACGGGGCGTTGACCTATGCGGCCGGAAGTCCTGAAAGGGCGGAGCAGGATTCGGTCTTTCACGCCATCCTGGACGAATTGGATGCCACCTTGTGGGTTTCGGCACGCCACACGTTCATCCTGCCAGAAGATAAGCGTGTCCCGCAGGTCAGCGAGACCGCGAAATGGGAATTCGACCAAAGCCTGCAGCGCATCGAAAAACGCTTCAAAGGCCCGTTTGTGATGGGTGACCAGATGACCATTGCGGACATCCTGTTGTCCCACTGCCTCAGTTGGGCCAAAGGTGTAAAATTTCCGATCAACTCAGAGACTCTGAACGCTTACAACAAGCAGATGCGAGACCGGTCTGCCTATCGGAAACTGGCCGAACTAAAGCCGAGCACTTAGCCGGCGCGACGTGCGTCCAGCCAACCTGCCGCCGATTGCCCGGCCCAACGACCTGTGGCCAAGCAGGCGGTCAACAGGTAGCCGCCGGTTGGCGCCTCCCAAGCCAGCATCTCCCCGGCACAGAAAACACCCGGCATGGTCTTTAGCATCAGGCCATCGTTCAATGCGTCTCGCGGCACCCCTCCGGCGGTGGAAATGGCCTCGTCCATTGGTCTTAAGCCGGTGTGACGAACAGGAAGTGCTTTGATTAATTGTGCTAATGCCTCGCTGGTGTCCGGAATGGGGCGACCAAATTCCATAAGCAGCGCCAGCCGGACGGGTCCGAGGTTCAGTGTTTTTCTGAGATGGTTGGACAGGCTGGTCTTGCCACGAGACTTGCTCAGCCGCGCGGTGATCGCTTCGTAAGGCACGTCTGGCATCAAGTCCATCGTAACAGGTGCCCCCTCGCGCACCGCTTTGCAGACGGCGTAGATGCCACCGCCTTCCAGTCCGTGTGTCGAAATCACCGCTTCACCGCGGGTGCGCAACGTTCCGGCTTGCAGCGCGACACCTTTGATTGGCCTGCCAAAGCTTGGTCGCATGTGGTCCGACCATTGTACCAAGAGACCTGCATTGGCCGGAGCGAAGGGGGCAAGCAGAACACCTTTGGCCGATAAAATTCTCGCCCACGCACCATCCGAGCCCAATCGCGCCCAACTGGCCCCGCCCAACGCCAGAACCGTCGCATCAGCGGCCAGTGTCCGCTGTCCCTGCGGTGTGTCAAACCGGACTACGTCGCCGTCCCATCCGGTCCAGCGCCATCGGGTTCTGATCTCGACACCCGCTTTGCCCAGCCGCGCAAGCCACGCCCGCAAGAGCGGCGAGGCTTTCATCACCGTCGGAAAAACACGCCCCGTCGAGCCTGTGAACAGGTCCTGTCCCAGCTCCTTTGCCCAAGCCTGCACCTCTTGCGCGTCCCACGCCGTGATCATCGGCTGCAGCCAATCCGCGCTGTCCTCGTAAGACTGCAGAAGCGCATCAAGCGGCTCATCCTTGGTCAGATTCAGCCCTGATTTTCCCGCCATCAGAAACTTGCGTGCGACCGAAGGCTTGGCCTCGACCACCACAACTGCATGGCCAGCGGCGGCAAGCTGCTCGGCGGCCATCAACTCGGCAGGCCCTGCCCCGATCACAACTGCCTGCCCCATTGTCGCCCTCTTGCCTTAATCGCCCTTTGGCGCAAATTTCGTACCATCATGACGAACAGCGATCCGATCTGCCCGCTTTGCGACCGCCCTATCCCCGAAGGGTCGGGCAGCCTGCACCATCTGATCCCAAAACTCAAAGGTGGCAAGGGCGGACCCACTGTCTTTCTGCACCAGATTTGCCACAAAGAGGTTCATGCGACCCTGACCGAGGCGGAACTTGCCCGCAATTTCAATACGGTCGCTTCTCTGCGCACCCATCCCCGGCTTGAGAAATTCCTGTCCTGGGTGCGCAAACGCCCGCCCGGTTTTCGATCAAAAGTGCCGGGCAAGCGGCGCGGACGATGATCAACCCGGCAGGATCGGGCTGCCAAACGCATCCTCTAATGGTTCGGCCAAACCTGCCACCTCGATCCCTCTGTAGTCTGGTACCGGCGCAAGCTGAACTCCGGGAACATGCTGAAACTCCAGCGTTGTGTAGGGGCGTTTCCACAGCCATTCGCGGTTTTCGACCGACCAGAGATCAGGGTTTGGTGGAGCGTCATCTGTGAACGCGTAGAAATGCAGGTCAAACCCGTAGGGTGCGACGTCCTGCATGGACAGCAACGACATCCCCCGTGCACGCCAGAACGCGTCTTCGGCGGCGATGTCTCCGGTCCGCAGAGTGATCTGGCCAATCCGCGCTTGAGCAAACGGCGCGGCCGGGTCAGCGGCCTGTGCCGGGCGATTCCCTTCGAAATCATGCTGCAGCAATTCGATGACAAATCCTTCGGGATCGCTCAGATGGCATAAGTATCCGATATCCAGAAACTGGTCCGGAGTGCTGACAGCCAGACCCCGCTGCTTTAACGACGCGGCGGCCATGTCGACATCGGGCAGCGTGATCCCAATCTTCCAATAGCGCTGTCCCCGGTCATGTGTGTATCCACCGCCCCCGGGCATCAGCAGCAGGTCTGCATCCTCGCCCAGGTATCCAATCCGACGGTTCGGCCCTTCGCGCACAACCGACATGCCAAGGACTTCCCGATAGAAATCTGCGAGCCGATCAGGATCAGCGACGCGCAATCGCAGGGCTGACAGTCTCAACCGCACAACTCCGCTATTCCTGCAGCGATTGCCGGATCGGCGCGCAGGCTGTCCGCCACCAGGTCATGCGCCGTTGGCATCAAATCCTCGGGCTCTACAATGCGATCCACCAGACCAAAGGAATAGGCCTCCCGCGCAGTGATCTTCTGACCGGACATGAGGATCAGCTTGGTACGCGCTGGTCCGATCAGCGCAGACATCCGTTTTGGATCAGAGGGTTGCGGCAGAAATCCCAGCTTCATCACCGGATAAAAGACCTTGGCCGATGGGACCGCGATCCGCAGATCACAGGCCAAGGCCATTCCGTTTGCCCCACCCGCCATAGTTCCGTTCAGAGCAGCCACGGTCAGACAGGGCAGCGCAGCGATTGCACCGGACAGCCGCTCCCACACATCCGAGGTCGCAAGTCCTGCGCGCGCCTCCTCCAGATCGGCACCTGCGCTGAAAACCTTGCCAGCACCTGTCAGGATCAGGGCCCTCGCATCAGTGGCCGCCTCGGCGATCTGGGCCAGCTCCGTCAGCATGGCACCGGTCAGCGCATTCGCCTTTTCGGGATTGTTGATCGTCGCAGTCCACAGACCGTCGGACTTGGTTAGCTCAATCACGTCAGGCCAATCCTTTTGCGAATCTCGTCATGCCTGAGGGAGATTTCGGTCCCCAAAAACTCATCCGCGTCCCCGGAACACATCCACAACAGCGCCCGCGCGGGCCAATCGGCCGGGATGTGGACGTCCCAATCCAGCTGACTGACCGGGTTGATTCCGCTGGATTTGATGACCCGCTGCATGTCTGTTGCCACGGTCCCCGGCGACAAACCCATGGCGCGGATGCCGTGCTGGGCCTCTTCGAGATGCAGGCATTCTGTCAGCATCTTCGCCCCGGCCTTGGACGCGCAATAGTGGCTCCAGGCTTCCACGGGGTTGGACGCCGCGCCGGAGGAGACGGTCAACACGGTCCCGCCGCCCGCCGCCCGCATAACGGGCAGCGCGGCGCGCATGCCGTAAAAGACACCTTTGAGGTTGATATCGATTGCCTGGCTCCAGGCCGTGGTGTCCGCGTTAGACAGGTGAAAAATCGGCTCGATCACCCCGGCATTGCCCATCAAAACGTCCAGCCCGCCAAAACGGTCAACGCAATCCGCGACCGCCTGCTCGACCTGCTTAAAGTTACTGACATCGCAGGTCAGCGCGATGGCGTTGTCGCCCAGTGCGGCCGCCAGTGCGTCGATTTGGTCGCGACTGCGCGCAACCAACGCGACATTGGCTCCCGCTGCGGCAAAAACGCGCCCCGCCTCGGCACCGATCCCGCGGCTGGCCCCTGTGATAAGTACTGTTTTGCCCTGCATCTCGTGATCCTCATCTCTTAGTCAGCGGTCGAATGAAGCCGTAACGCGGAAACGGGGAATTCGTCCACCCCTTGCCCCCTTGACGATGACCGCAACAGCGCCGACCATGCGCGACAAATTGATCAAGAAGGGTTTCCTTATGTCTGTTCTTCTTCGCCGAGGTTGCGGCGCAGCCTTTGTTTATGCCGTTGCCACCCAGGGGGCATTTGCAGACCTGACCGCAAATGATGTCTGGTCTGACTGGCAGTCCTATTTGGGGTCCATGGGTTACACCATTTCTGGCGAGGAAAGCGCGTCCGGGAACGTGACCACGATTTCCAACATGATGGTTTCGATGGAACTCCCCGAAGATGAAGGTCAGTTTCAGATGGTCATGCCGGAGATGACGCTGACCGAAAACGGCGACGGTACTGTCAGCATCGGCCTGCCGGAAAGCTTTCCGATGACGATTTCCGGTGAGGCCGAAGGTGAAGAATTCTCGGCCAATATCGTGTATTCGCACAGCCAGCTTGAAATGACCGTCTCTGGGTCACCCGAAGAAATGACCTATGACTATACTGCGGACAAGCTGGGTATTCTGGTGGATACGCTGGAAGTCGACGGTGAAACGCTGCCCAGCGATACATTGGGCGTAAACGTCGAGATGAGTGATTTGGACGGCAGCTCACAGATGCGCATCGGTGAAAACCGAAATATAGCTCAGACCTTCAATGCCGCTGAAATGACCTACAATGTCATGTTCACGGACCCCGAAGGTGGCGATTCCGGTCTGATCAACGGCAAGCTCGATCAACTCGCGTTCGAAGGTGACAACGTCATCCCCAGCAATTTCGACTTGTCTGATCCGCAAGCCTTTTATCAGGCGGGCTTCGCCTTTTCGGGCAATTTCACTTACGCCTCTGGGGCAACCAACATCAGCGGCAACAGCGAAGGCGAAGAGTTCTCGATGAGCAGTTCGTCCGACGGCGGGCGCTTTGCAGCCAGCATCGACGCCCAGCGCATTGCCTATGACATCGAACAGAACAGCACCAAACTGGCCGTGACCAGCGCTGATCTGCCATTCCCGATCGAGATCGCAATGGCCGATGCGGGTCTGAAGTTCGAGTTCCCAATCCAGCCATCCGAAGAAATCCAACCCTTTGGTTTCGCACTGAACCTGACGGACTTCACAATGTCCGATGTTCTGTGGAGCATGTTCGACCCGGCAGGCACTTTGCCACGTGACCCGGCAACTATCGCGCTGAACACCACCGGCACGGCCAAGGTCCTCATGAACATCTTCGATCCGGAATCTGCCGCCGCGATGGAGGCAGCAGACGCGGTTCCCGGTGAGCTTCATTCGCTTCAGATCAGCGAGCTTCTGGTGTCGCTTGTTGGCGCGAAGCTGACGGGCGATGGCGACTTTACCTTCGACAATTCGAACACGGAAGAGTTCGATGGCATGCCGGCGCCGACAGGTCAGGCGAATCTGCAACTGGTGGGTGCAAATGCCCTGATCGATAAACTCATAAGTATGGGCATGATGTCAGAGGATGACGCGCTGGGCGCTCGCATGATGATGGGCATGATGGCCGTACCGGGCGAAGAGCCGGACACGCTGAATTCGACTATCGAATTCACAGAAGACGGCCAGATCGTCGCCAACGGCCAGCGGATCAAGTAAACGACACTGGGGAAGGCTGCACCGATGCGGCCTTCCCCGCCCTATCGACTCGGGTCCTGACAGCGACCACGCACTCGGATTGACTGAGCGATCTGTCGACCCCCAATCCACATGAACTCTTCGTTGTTTTGTAACGGGTCCGCCGATGTGCTGGATCAATCCTTGCCTCTTAGGCAAACGCCCGAATTCTTAGCTTTTTTGGCTACTTCCTGACAGACACAATCCTGCTGCAGGGCTTGCGAGACACGCAATCCAAGGCTAGGTCCAATGCAATCACCACGGAGGCGTTATGACCCGAACACTGGAAGACATCAGCCAGCATCTGCTGGACGCCGCCAAAGTCGCCGGAGCCGAAGCAGCGGACGCTATCGTGGTCGAAGGGTCTTCGGTTTCGGTTGAAGTGCGGGGCGGAGCGCTGGAACATGCCGAGCGGTCGGAAGGCACGGACCTGGGGTTGCGCGTGTTTCTGGGCAAACGGCAAGCGATTGTTTCGAGTTCGGACAGCCGGCCCGAGACTATCGCTGCAATGGCCGAACGCGCCGTCGCGATGGCTGGCGAAGCACCCGAAGATCCCTTTGCGGGATTGGCCGACAGTAATCAGTTGGCTGCGGGATGGGATGTTCAGGCATTGGAATTGTTTGATTCTACGGGCGAACCCTCGGCCGAGGCTCTGATGCAGGACGCCTTGACCGCCGAAGCCGCCGCGCTGGCCGTGAAAGGCGTCTCGCAAGTGTCCGACGCGGCAGCCAGCTATGGCGTTCACCGTGTTCATCTGGCCGCCACCAATGGGTTTTCCGGCGGCTATGCACGCAGCAGCCGGTCGACCTCCTGCGTTGCAATTTCAGGCCAAGGCACCGGGATGGAGCGGGATTACGATGGCGACAGCCGCACCTATCAAACCGACCTGCGCAGCCCAGATGATATCGGGCACACGGCAGGCGAACGCGCGGTCGAACAGGTTGGCGCGCGTCAACCGGAGACCGGCAGTTTTCCTGTATTATTCGACGAGCGTATCTCGTCGTCGCTGATCGGCCACCTGATGGCTGCCAGCAACGGCGCGGCCATTGCCCGTGGCGCGTCCTGGCTCAAAGGCTGTCTGGGTGAACAGGTTCTGCCTGAGCACCTGTCGCTTATCGAGGATCCGCACCGGCCGCGCATTTCGGGCTCTCGCCCTTTTGACGCCGAAGGTCTGCCCACCAAAAGCCGTGCTATCGTCGAGAATGGGATTCTGACCGGATGGACCCTGGATTTGTCCAGCGCGCGTAAACTGGACATGAAACCAACCGGAAACGCGGCGCGTGGCGTTTCGGGTCCACCATCGCCAAGTAACTGGAACCTCAGCCTGACATCAGGCGCGCGCAGCCGCGCGGACCTTATGCGGGATATGGGAACCGGTTTGCTGGTAACGTCGATGATCGGATCGACAATCAATCCAAACACCGGCGACTATTCCCGGGGCGCGTCGGGGTTCTGGGTGGAGAATGGTAAGATCACCCATCCGGTCAACGAATGTACAATCGCAGGCAACCTGCGTGATATGCTGCGCCGGATCATTCCGGCCAATGATGCCCGCCCTTACCTGTCGCGCGTTGTCCCCTCGTTGCTGATCGAAGGAATGACACTTGCCGGCAACTGATCTGCCTCTGTTAGTCGACGCCGCGTTGGAAGCTGGAAAGATCGCAACCCGCTACTCCGGTGCGCAAGCACAACGGTGGGACAAGCCCGACGGGACCGGTCCGGTTACCGAGGCCGATCTGGCCGTCAATGCGATGCTGGAACAGTTTCTGCCGTCTGCGCGCCCCGGCTATGGCTGGCTCAGCGAGGAAACCGAGGATTCACCGCACAGACTGTCACGCAAGAACGCGTTCATCATCGACCCCATTGACGGCACCCGCAGCTTTGCGGACGGCGCGCGCACTTGGGCACACTCGTTTGCCGTGGCAGATCAAGGCGAAGTCACGGCAGCGGTGATCTATCTGCCCATGCGCGATTTGCTGTACGCAGCAGCCAAGGGTCAGGGCGCGACCCTGAATGGTGATCCGATACAGGCATCGCCAGTGCCCAACCTGCGCGGGGCCGAGATATTGGCCGCCCGACCCAACATGGATACACGCCACTGGCGACGCGGAGCAGTGCCGGAGTTTGAACGGGCCTACCGGCCATCGCTCGCCTATCGCATGGCATTGGTCGCACAGGGTCGTTTCGATGGCATGCTGACACTGCGACCGAGTTGGGAATGGGACATCGCCGCCGGAGACCTGATCATTCGCGAAGCTGGCGGCATCTGCTCGGACCGTCTGGGGCGGCCCTTGCGCTTTAATAATCCCCATCCACAACTGAACGGCGTGATTGCGGCAGGGACCAACATCCATGAGCAGATTTCCATTCAACTCGACCCGAATGGACCCGGAATCGTATCATGAGCAGGCCGCGCTCTCTAAGTCTGGTGGCCTACAGGGTTCTGTCCTGGGGTGTGCCCAAAAATGTCGTGTACCCAGATCTACCCCGCCCGAAAGGCGAGCTTTTGTGGGTTCACATCGCTAATAGGCATCGCATGCGCGCCGTGAACGATTTCTGTCTCAGGATACAGCAGGCCCGCCCGGGGTTGTCGTTATTGCTGACGGTTCCGCCGGACGCTGATCTGCACCACTGGACGGGCTGTTCATTTACCTTGCGCAGACTGCCAGCCGAACAAGCTGGCGCTGCGCGTGGGTTTTTAGACCATTGGCATCCGGATATGGGTCTGTGGGTCGGCGGCGGACTGATGCCCAACGTCATTACCCGCGCCGGAGAACGTGGGATCCCGCTGGTGCTGATCGAGGCGCAACCGGACATCTCTGCGGCCCGCATCGCGCGTTGGCTGCCGGACATCAGCAGATACACATTGGACTGTTTCCAAAGGATTCTTACGACAACCAACGAAACGGCACGCCAAATTCGCCGCCTTGGCATCGGATCCTCGAAGGTCACCGAAGCTCCGCCGCTGCAAATCAGCCCCAATCCCAAACCGTGGCCCGAGGACGAGCTTATCGAGATCAACCAGACGCTCGCAGGGCGACCTGTCTGGCTTGCCGGTTGGGTCCAGGATAAGGAATTCATATCGATCCTGAGCGCCCACCGCCAAGCATTGCGCATGCTTCCAAGACTGGCTTTGGTGCTGCATGTCGCCGATACCAACGAGGCGGCACCGCTGCACCGAAGGCTGGAGTCGATGGATCTGCGCTGTGCCAACTGGGATGAAGGTGGTGTAATCGAAGATACCACACAGGTCATCCTGTCATCGGAGACCGAAGATCTGGGATTGTGGCACCGCGTGTCTGCGGTGACATTCCTGGGCAGTTCTCTGGAACGTGGCGCGGGCGGACGGAATCCGTTGGAGTCGATCGCTCTGGGATCCGCGATCATTCACGGACCTTTTGTCCATCGCTATCAAGACTTGTATGATCGGTTGGAACAGACCGGCGCAGGGCGCATGGTCAAAACGGCAACCGAGCTGGGCGATGCGGTTGTGGAACTTCTGGCGCCGGATCGCGCGGCGGATATGGCGTTGGCGGGGTGGCAAATGATAACCGAAGGCGCGCCACAGGCAGACCAGCTTATAGACATGGTTCAGGAAACATTGGACCTGCGGAGTGCGGATCATGCGCGCCCCTGAATTCTGGAACACCGATCCGAACCGGCTGGACCCACGAGCGCGATTGCTGGCGCCGTTGGGACGTCTTTATGCTCTGGCCACCGCGCGCCGCGTAGCGTCGGACACGGGTGTCCGGCCCGGCATTCCGGTGATCTGCGTCGGCAACCTGAACGCAGGCGGAACGGGAAAAACCCCGACTGTGATCTGGGTCGTCGAACAGCTGGGCAACGCCTGGCACAAACCGCATATTGTCACGCGTGGACACGGCGGGTCATTGGATGGCCCTGTTCAGGTTGATCCCGCCAGACACACGGCCGCGCAAGTCGGGGACGAACCGCTGCTGTTGGCGATGTTTGCCAAAGTCTGGGTCGCCAAGGATCGCGCTGCTGGTGTTCAGGCCGCAGCGGAAGACGGGGCATCTGTAATTGTGCTTGATGACGGGTTCCAAAATCCCTCGGTCGCCAAGGATTTCTCCATCATCGTTGTGGACGCGCAGCGGGGGTTTGGAAACGGGCTGTGCCTGCCCGCTGGCCCGTTGCGCGAACCTGTTGAGGCAGGCCTGAAACGCGCGAACCTTGTGCTGTCGCTTGGCGATGAAGTCGCACAGGCCCAGTTTTCAGGTCAATGGGGTCCAAGTCTGACCGTGCCGCACGCAACCGGAACCATCGAACCCCTGCAAACCGGAATGGATTGGAGCGGCACTCGGGCTTTGGCCTTTGCCGGCATCGGGTACCCTGAGAAATTTTTTCAAACTCTTCGGCACCTGGGGGTCGAGCTTGCACGGGCCGAAGCATTGGATGATCACCAGCCGCTGACACAAGCGCTGATGACGCGTTTGGAAAACGAGGCGCGTCTGCTGAACGCGCAATTGGTCACAACCGAAAAGGATGCGGTGCGCCTGCCACAGACGTTTAGAAGCAAGGTCATCACCCTTCCGGTTCGACTGCGGGTCAATGACCCTGAGCAAGCCAGAGAGATGCTTCTAGAGACCGCGCCGTCGCCTTAATAAAAGAATATACCGGCCGATGCCATTCGGATCGGCCGGCTACAGCATCAGCTGCCCAGTTCTTCGTCGATCAGCTTTTTGAAGTCGTCGTAGGACTGGTTGGACACCTTGTGCCCATTGATGACAAAAGACGGTGTCGCGGTGATATCGTCCCGCTCGGCGTTTTCCTGATACCAAGCGACCAGTGTTTGTGCACGCGTTCCGTCCTGAAGGCAGGCTTCAAGCTGGTCATTGTCGATCCCGGCCAGTCGCCCAATCTTGCGCAGCTCATCAACGATCTCTGCGGGGCCTCCGGCCCGGGTCCATTCCGACTGACCGTCATAGATTAGGTCGGTGATGCCAAAGAACTTCTCGGGGCCGCCACAACGTGCCACCATGGAGGCCCACAAGCCGTAGCGATCAAAATACACCTCGCGGTAGATAAATTTGACCTTGCCGGTATCGATGTAGTCCTTCTTCAGCTTTTTGAACGTACCCGAGTGAAATGTCGCGCAGTGCGGGCAGGTATAGGACGCATACTCTATGATCTCGACCGGAGCGTCTTTGGAGCCCTGAACCATTTCAACAACGGTCGACGTGTCCAGATCAGCCTCCTGCGCCTTGGCGCTGCTGACCAGCGGATAGGCGGGTGTAGTATTCGACTGCGACAGCCAATAGCCGCCAGCGGCGACAGCGACAGCCGCGCAGATTACGGTTGCAATACGGCTCATGACTTGGCCCTTTCTCAGCGTTTCTGACTTGATAAAACGTTGCGGCCAAGGCGTTCAAGGGCCGCACGCAGATCACCATCGTGAACAGCGCGCGACACTTTGTCGGCCTCGGCAGCAGTTTCGGGGTCTATTTCGGGTTTCGGCCGTTTCGGCTTGTGTTCGAAACTGACTTGCCCCTCGGCAAATCCGGTCGGAGCGGTCTGGGTGATGCGAATTCGGCTGATCGCGTTGTACCCGTAGACGGCGTTGACTTTACCGCGCAGTTGCTCCTTCTGCATTTCCAGCATCGGCGCTTGCGGCCCGGTGGTCAGAACGGTCAGTGTCGCACCGATACCGCCTTTGCCATAACCCACGTTCACGGGACGTGCGATCGCAGCAGTGTCTTGTCCGACAATTTCCGCCCAATGGGTCAGCAGGCGCGACACGGCAAATCCGCGGCTTTCCCCGGCGCGCCTGATCTGATCGTTCAGTAGCGTCGCGGTGCGCTTAAACCCGCGGGTGGACGAACGTCTGCGTTGCATCTGGTTTCCAACTCCTGTCCCGCTATTGTAATGGGCACGCAACCCGGCGCCAGCGAAACCCGACAGGGAGTTAGATAAAACTTGCGTGACATCCATGAATTCGACGTGAGCGGGGCGCTGCTCGATTGGTATGACAGCCACGCGCGGGAAATGCCGTGGCGTGTGAGCCCTTCGGATCGTGCTGCTGGGGTACGGCCCGATCCCTATCGCGTCTGGCTGTCGGAAGTCATGCTGCAGCAAACCACTGTTGCTGCGGTGCGCGCCTATTTTCTCCGCTTCACGACGCGTTGGCCCGATGTCAGAGCATTGGCCAGCGCAAAAGATGGAGATGTCATGGGGGAATGGGCCGGTTTGGGGTATTATGCCAGGGCGCGAAACCTGTTGAAATGCGCCCGGGTCGTGGCAAATGAGTTCGACGGCCAGTTTCCCGACACCTACAACGCATTGATGGGTTTGCCGGGCATTGGGCCGTACACCGCCGCCGCCATTTCCGCGATTGCTTTTGACCGGGCCGAGACCGTTCTGGACGGCAACGTCGAACGCGTGATGGCGCGTCTCCACGACATTCACGATCCGCTGCCCGCATCGAAGCCTTTGCTAAAGGGCTTTGCGGGCGACGTGACACCGAGTGTTCGACCGGGTGATTACGCTCAGGCCATTATGGATCTCGGTGCCACAATCTGCACACCCAAGTCCCCCGCCTGCGGTATCTGTCCATTGCGCGATCCCTGTCTTGCTCGCGCAAATGGAACGCAGGCCGATTTGCCCAAAAAGACACCCAAAAAGCCCAAGCCAACCCGGTTCGGCCATGTCTACGTAGCTCAACATCAAAACGGCGCGATGCTGTTGGAGCGCCGGCCTAACAAAGGGCTGCTGGGTGGAATGCTGGGATGGCCCGGATCGGAATGGTCAGACAACCCGCCGGAGGCACCACCTTTTTCGGCGGATTGGCGTCTGCTTCCAGGCGAGGTGCGCCACACATTCACGCATTTTCATCTTGTTTTACGCCTTTGGACGGCCGAATTGCCCAGCAGATCAGTCCCGGATGGGCTGGTCCTTCTCGACAAACACGTCTTCAAACCAAGTGATTTGCCAACGGTGATGCGCAAGGCTCATGATCTGTGGCGTGGACAACAGACCACTGGGCAAGCCCAGTCTGCGAAGCTAGTTTAGCCCTAACAGATCGGAGCACCACTATGATCGCACCAGAAACGCTTTCCCGCTGGCAGTCGGCCCTGCCCTTCTGGATATCGTTCCTGTTGATACCGCTGATCTGGGCAACCGCCATTGTCGGAGGATGGTGGGTTCTGCTGGTTCCTTTGTCGACCTGGTGGGCCTTTGCGGTCCTTGACCGCCTCACCGGGCTGAACGTGCAAAATGCGGACCCCGGCACCGCCGATGATGGCTTAAAATGGTACATCCTTCTGACAAAACTGTGGGCCCCGGTTCAGTTCACCACGCTGTATGGCCTGATCTGGTATTCAACCCGGGCGGATCATTTGTCCGTCATTGAAAAGATCGGCCTGTTCTTCGGAATGGGCGTCATTTCGGGAACCATCGGTATCAACTACAGTCACGAGCTGATGCACCAAAAAGGGCGTTTTGAACGTTGGTTGGGTGACATCCTGTTGGCCATGGTCTTGTACTCTCATTTCCGGTCCGAACACCTTCTGGTGCATCACCGGTTTGTCGGCACCCCGCGCGATCCTGTCACGGCCCGCTACAACGAAGGATTTCACCGGTTTTACCCGCGCGTGCTGTGGCAATGCCTCGCCTCTGCATTCGGTGCCGAACGGGACAAACTGGCGCGCAAGGATCGTCACTGGACCGATCCCGCGAACCCTTTCTGGCGTTATTGGGCACTGCAGGGTGGGATGCTGATGCTCGCCTTTGTAATCGGCGGGTGGGCCGGCCTAGGCCTGTTTCTGCTACAGGCCGGCGTTGCGATCTGGCAGTTGGAACTGGTCAACTATGTCGAGCATTATGGGCTGACCCGCAAGCACATGGGCAACGGCAAATATGAGCATGTCCTGCCGCGACACTCATGGAACGCTTCGCAAAAGGCTTCCAACTGGTTGTTGATCAACCTGCAGCGTCATTCGGATCACCATTACAAACCCAACCGGCGCTTTCCGCTGTTGCAGCATCATACTGAGGACGCTGCGCCGCAACTACCTTATGGGTATCCGGTCATGACCGTGGCGGCGATGATCCCGCCCCTATGGCGTCGGGTGATGAACCCGCGGGTTCGGGCTTGGCGTAAGCGATATTATCCTGAGATCACAGACTGGCACCCTTACAATAAGGCTTTGAATCCGTCGCCTGGCGCGTGACCGAAGCGGGCGTGCGGTTCTAACACTGAACTGGCCATCAACAGGTACAGGGATCGGCAAGCGGCGCGTTTTTCAGAGCATCCAAACATCCATACGGTTCTCCACGCCGCGCACAGCCTGATCGGGAAGGGGCGTAAACTCCTCCATCAGGCTTTGACCCGGGGGGCCTTCGGCCAATGCCTGTGTCCGCAACGTGTCGCTGACCAGGACGCGCGCGCCCGCTACACGCGTCATGGCCTCCAGCTTGGCCGCTACATTCACTGCATCTCCGATGACCGCAAACTCGAGCCGGTTGGCGCCGATATCTCCCAAAACGACTGACCCGAAATGTACGCCAATTCCCGCTTGAATCTCAGGCTCTCCAGCCCGACGCCGCTCCAAATTCCAACGCTCGATCACATCCACCATGGATCGTGCACACGACAGCGCATTGGTGGCATCCAGAGGCGTCGGAACCGGCGTTCCAAAAGTTGCCATCAGCCCGTCCCCCAGATACTTGTCCAGCGTGCCGTGATGCCTGAATACCTCGGTTTCCATCCGTGCATGAAAACCGCGAAGCACTTTTATCACATCATAAGGGTCCCGCCCGGCCGCAAACTTGGTGAACCCCACGATGTCGATAAACAACACGGCGATGTTTTCCTTGCGCACCTGTTTCAGCGGTTCGTCGTTCTGGCTTAGTTCATCAACGACATTGGGCGAGAAGTACCGGGACAGGTTTGCACGCTCCCGCTCCAACCCTGCATTGGTCATCAGCAGATGGTTCAGCCGTCGCATCGACACACCTAGCGTCACAGCGACCATGACGAACACTGTGACCTCCTGAATGCGCAAAGACACAAGGAAGTTGTTGGGATCCAGCAATCCCTGCAGATCGGGATACCCTTGCAACGCGACAAAGACTCTTTCACCCAGTTCAGGAAACGGTGTCGCAACCCACCAGGCTGTGACCCAGCCAACGGTCCAAATCATCGCCGTCCAGGATCCGATGGCAATAACTGTGCGCCACGAATAGGCAAGCGTTCCTGCAGCAAGAATAATGAAGAAGTACTGGAAATTATCGAACCGCAATTGCGTCGCCAGGGGGCGCACATCGTCGCTGAAGGGGTTTGGAACGATCATGCCAAGCGTCATGATCAGCAGATCGACAAAGATCAAAAGCAGTTCGACCCTGGATTGTCCAACCCGCCCGGCACGCTGGATCAACCAGCCGTTTGCACAGATCAGCAACAGGATGAAGTGATAATACAGAACCTCCCAATTCGGGTTCAGGTAAATCAGCAAGACCCCGGTCAAACCCATGGCGACCCAACGCGCCCTGACAGCCAGTTCCAGCCCCTCGCGCTTATGCCGTTCCAGCGCCTCTTCTGCGTATTTGTGGTCCAGATTAAAATCGTCCGGCTGGGTTATGAAAAAACGGCTAAAGCGGGACGGGCTGGGGGCGATATCGGTCAAAGTCAGCGCTCCTATACGGTCTGACGGGTTTGCCTATGCAATCATTCCTTGGCCCAAAACAAAAGACCCCGCCGTAACATCGGCGGGGCAAGGCTGAGTGCCTTGTGTCAGGCCACAGGCACCGGCGGTATTCTTGAGATCAGTTATGCATCTCAGACCGGATCTGCTGACGCAGCACGTCGATGGGCACTGTTTTGCCATCGCGTTTGAAGCACCAGTAAGTCCAGCCGTTGCAGGAGGGAGCGTTTTCCAGGTGCGCACCAACCTGATGGATCGAACCTTTGACGTTGTCGCCCACCAGCGTTCCATCGGCACGAACCTTGGCCTTGTGGCGCTGGTTCATGGAGTATAGCTCTTCTCCGGGCCGCAGCATGCCACGTTCGACCAACTGGCCAAATGGCACGCGCGGCTCCGCACGTTTGCTGGCGCTGACCTCCAGCGCCTCGCGGTCAAACTTGCGGACCTTTGAGATGCGCTTTTCAGCCACCTTGCGATAGCTTTCTTCGCGTTCAATACCGATAAACTCGCGCCCCAGCATCTTGGCCACTGCCCCTGTTGTGCCGGTTCCAAAAAACGGGTCCAACACCACATCGCCGGGGTTGGTCGAACCGACCAGGACCCGGTGCAGCAGCGATTCTGGCTTCTGAGTTGGGTGTGCCTTGTCACCTTTTTCATCCTTCAGACGTTCATGCCCGGTGCAGATCGGCAGCACCCAATCACTGCGCATTTGAACGCCTTCGTTCAACGCCTTTAGGGCTTCGTAGTTGAACGTATATTTCGCGCCTTCCTGCTTGGAGGCCCAGATCATCGTTTCATGTGCATTTGTGAACCGTTTGCCGCGAAAATTCGGCATCGGGTTCGACTTGCGCCAAACGACGTCGTTCAGAATCCAATAGCCGGCATCCTGCAAGGCCGACCCGACGCGGAAGATGTTGTGATAGGACCCAATCACCCAGATCGCGCCATTGGGTTTCAGCAGCCGATGCGCGGCTTTCAACCAGTCTCGTGTGAACTGATCATAAGCGCCAAAGCTAGAGAACTGATCCCAGTGATCATCGACCGCATCGACCTGAGAATTGTCAGGCCGGTGCAACTGGCCTTTGAGCTGTAGGTTGTAGGGCGGGTCCGCAAAGACCAAGTCAACCGACGCCTCCGGCAGACTGTTCATCACCTCGATGCAGTCACCGGATAGAATCGTGTTTACAGGGAGCGCAGCTGCGCCCTTTGTCTTGATTGTGGTCATATCACTGCCTCAGTTCCGCGGCGCTTTTGCGCTCATTTGGTTGAGACAAGGATGAGTCAAAGACGATTCGGCGTCAAATTCTTTTTTGAATCAGCAACTTACGATTTACTCTTGATACAAGATATTGTGGACCGGTTTGAACGAACGTCTATGATGTGGGGTCACGCCCAGATTTTGCAGCGCTTCCTTGTGTTGTTTTGACGGATAGCCCGCGTTTGCCTCCCACCCATAGCCCGGATGCTGTTGCGCCAAATCCACCATCAGTTGATCTCGCCAGTTTTTTGCGATGACCGAAGCCGCCGCGATTGAAACGGATCGTCCATCTCCCTTGACCACAGCTTCAGACGGGATCAGCAATCCGCGCGGGATCATGTTTCCATCGATCAGTAGGAAATCGGGCGCCGGGTCCAACGCCGCAACAGCACGTTCCATTGCCAGATGCGACGCGCGCAGAATGTTGATTTGGTCAATTTCGGCAACCGACGCTTCACCGACTGCGCATTCTGCTTGATCACGTATAGCCGTCTCCAACTCCGAACGCCGCCGGGCGCTCAGCTTTTTGGAATCATTCAGGCCGCTGGGAATATTGTCCGTGTTCAGAATAACGGCAGCAGCCACAACCGGTCCGGCCAAGGGGCCGCGCCCGACCTCGTCTACGCCGGCAATACGGACATATCCCTGAGTCAGAAGTGATCTTTCAAGATCGTAGTTCGGTGTTTTCATGACCTCGAAAGATCGCGTTTGGCGCGTGTCCGCAAGAAAAAAAGGAGGGGGCAGCTGTCGCCACCCCCTCCCGGCGCGGTGCTTCTGTGGCACCACTCCTGCTCGAAAACGCTTACTGGTAAACCACGCGGTATCCTTTCTGACGCAGGCAGGCGGGTTCATAGGCTTGCCTTACTTTGTTGCCATCCCAGAAACCGACCTTGCACTGTTGCGGCAGGCTATTGGCGTGTCTGTAATGTTTGTTCAGGCATTTTGGTCTGAGCAAGGGGCGCTGTGCATAGCCATCATAGGTGCGCAGGCAGCGTTGAGGCAGATCATAGCGCGCTACCCGATTGGGCAAGGGCCGCACCTTGTGCTTTTTCACTTGGCGATCAATTGGAACCGGATTGTACTGACGCGCCACTTCGTCCCGTCGCTTTTCCTTGTTGTAGTGGTTGACCGCCGCGCCAATGATCGCGATTGCGGCCAGACCGCCCAGAATGTCCTTGGCGTCGGCGGCGCGTGCCTGAGACGCGGACACCCCGGTGATAACGACTGCGGTGGCGACGATCAGAGCGATGAATTTCTTGTGCATGATGCGTGTCCTTTTGGATGCTATTGGCGACCCGCAGCGGACCGCAACCTTGATGCCCCAACACTGCGGGCGTCACAGTCGGACAGGCAATAACGGCAAAGTGCTATCCAATATCAGGGCCCGCAAACCCCTTGAGTTATTGAATATCATGCCAACCCATGCGCAGGATGCGGCCTATGAAACACATCCTCTCTTCTCTGGCCTGCGCGGCCCTGATATCGCTTGGATCTGCGGCGTCGGCTGCGGATTGTTATGCAGACTACAAGGCCAAGCAGGACAATCCCCTGCGTCTGCACTACGGCGTGATGCAGGTCTCGGCCTGCGACAAAGGGCAGGCCCGCCAGGAGGTTGCCCAACGCCTGCAGGCATCGGGCTGGACATTGCTCAACGTCCAATCTGTGTTTGGACCGGAAGGGTTGGATCAAAGGAAGGCCAATGCCGGAAAATTCTATCTCCGTTTCTGACGCGCGGCGATCCGGTGTTCGTTTGGTTGGCTTGGGCATTGCGGCCATAGTGGCGATCCTGGCAACCGCCGCGATTTTCCTGTTCTGGTCGCTGCCAGATGCCAACGCGTTTAATGCACGCGTGGAGCGTCTGTTTGTAGAAAGCGATCTGACCTCTCAGACCGAGATTCGTTTGCTAGAAATCCTGGCGCAGTCCGGCACCGCTTTTGCCGATACCCTGGCCAGCTATAGAATGGTGATCTACGTCCTACTGGTATTCGCCTGCGCAATGCTGATCTCGGCTTTGGTCTTTCTGGTCATGCTGGTATTGCTGAACCGTCGAATGGCGCAAATCGAGCGCACCGGCATTCAAGTCACGTCCCTGTTGATCAGCCGCGAAGAAAACACAGTCTATCTCAACAACATGGATTTCAAGCTGACGCCGGCGGCCATGGAAACCCTGTCGGTTTTGGCCGAATCCCGGTTAGATGACGAGGTCCTCTCGGGCGCCCAGATCGAAGGCATGATTTCAGGGCGCGACGCCGCCGATTGTGACGAGGCCGCCGGGGCGACACGGATCAAGCGGCTGCGGGACGCGCTGGGAAATCAGATGGTCAGCGAATTGCTGGTCAAGAACATCGCAAAAAAAGGCTACATGCTTTCCATCGAAAAAGACGTCATTCAAATGGTCTGATTTCAAGCGTTCTTGTGGGATAGCTTGGTTTAATTCCTCCTTGCCTCTTGGAATAGCTCCCGCAAAGGCCCATTCTATGGAGACTTCGGGCAAGGGAGGTCGATCATGAACGTCCACGCCGCACCAAAAATCAAAGGTTACGGAATCTCGGTTGAGCGGTTGAAAGGCAGAGTTGCCATCTACCGTGACGACGTTTTGTTGGCCGAAAGTCACAACGCCAAAGTCATGTACGAGACGCGGCTGCCGCCGGCCATCTATTTTCCGCGCGAAGATGTTTGCGTGGACCTTGGCGAAGAAACCGATTTGCAGACCTTTTGCCCTTTCAAAGGCACGGCCACCTATCACAACGTTTTTCTCTCCGAAGAACACTTGCCGAATTCCGTTTGGGCCTATGAAGACGCCCTTCCCGAAAGCAAGGCGATCCAGGGACATATCGGGTTCATGCCGGGCGCTTACACGCATGTCGATCTAGGCAACAATCGCTTGCGCGAACCTGACGATGGAAACATCAGCGGTCCCTTGATTGACTGGTTGATGCGGGGGGCGTCGCAGGCCGAAACGCCAGAGGCCTTTACCAGAGACCTGGCAGAGAAGATGCTGGAGCACGGTATCGCTATTCAACGTCTCAGTATCCTGGCGTGGTCCCTGCACCCGTTGATCGCCGGCAAACACTATATCTGGGAGAAGGGCCAGACAGAAATCCTGACCCACGCCCCAACATATGAAATCCACGATCACCCTTCGTTCATCAACAGCCCGTTGCGCCATGTATCGAACGGCCTGGGCGGCATACGTCAAAGACTGAATGACAAGGATCCGCAGTACAACTTTCCGATCATCGAGGATCTGCGGGCCAAAGGTGCGACGGACTATGTCGCCATGCCGCTGCCGTTTTCGGACGGCCGGACGAATGTTCTGACCCTGACCTGCGACCACCCGGATGGGTTCACGACGGAAAACCTCGGCCTGGTTTTCGAATGCTCGACTGTGATTGCGCGGTATTACGAGGTGTTCATGCAGCGCGAAAACGCGCAGGTGCTGTTAGAGACATATGTCGGCAAGCGCTCAGGGGCCCGCGTGCTGGGGGGCGAGATCAGACGCGGCGACGGCGACGAAATCGACGCAGCCATCATGTTCTGTGATCTGCGCAACTCGACCAGCTTGGAGGAAAAGCTTGGCCGAACGGCCTACATCAACCTGCTCAACGACTTCTTTGAAACGGTATCCGTCATCGCGCATGACAATGGTGGTGAGGTTTTGAAGTTCATTGGCGACGCTGTACTCGCGGTTTTTCCGGTGGTTGACGAAGATGCCGCGACGGCGCGCAAAAATGCACAGAACACAGCAATAGAAATCGTCCAGCAGTTGGCCGACTTGCGCAAGTCCGGGGCGGATGTGCACTGCGACTGTTCGATTGGTGTAGCTTTCGGGCGCGTGACCTATGGCAATGTTGGATCGCGGGAGCGGCTGGATTTTACGGTGATCGGACAGGCCGCAAATGTTGCCGCCCGGCTGGGTGAATACGGCAAGACCACCGGTCATCGTATTGTTGTGTCAAAAGACATTGAACCTGCATGCGTCGATGCTCTGCCACTTGGTGCGGTGAACCTTCACAACGTGTCGCAGCCCGTGACATGTTATGCGCTGCGCACCGCAGCGGATGCCGTTCTGAACGCATGAACCAAAAAAGGGCATAGCTGTGTCTGATGGGGAACCCAACTGAGCCTACGGGTTTGCCTGACCGTTGCGCGCGGTGATCCATGGTGGTTTGTGCCATTTCGCCCGCCATCCTGTTTCGGCGCGGGGCAAGCTCTGCCCACTGGTCAAACCTATGCCGTTCAGCTGGCAGCACCTAACAAGATCAGGGCCGTCTGAGCAGGAGATATCGTGCTTTGCAATTGTGCGATCTGGTTGCGGGCCAAGTAGGTATCAGTCAGTTTCTCCACTGCGTCCTGATCCGAAAACTGCGCCAGATCGTCCGAGCCTGTCATCTGAAACAGCCGGTCCTTAAACTCCCGCAGCTGCGTGTCGATGTCCAGTTGCGCAAATGTCGAAGGCAAACCAAGCGCTGTTTCCATCATGCTGCGCAGCGGGGGCAACCCCATCATATCGAACCACTTTGCATCCGAGCTGACATCCTTTTCAGCCAGTTCTTGCAAGGCGTGCTGTGCATAGAGAGAAATGCGCATTGTGTCGTCAGTTTCCCCGACCGCAACTTCGAACCGGGATTTCAAATTGTCCTGGGCGACCTTCTCCATATCCGTCACCAAGACAGTCTTGCGCACCTCACCGGGACCCAAGCCAAAGGCGTCTGAAAAAGCGCGGTATCTTTTGTCGCTCAGGCGGTTGGCCAAGGCATCTTCCGCCTTTGTACCGTCTTCGAGGATTTTCTGGATGAAGTAGCGGTTGTTCAGGTCTGCCTCGAGCCCGAAAGCACCCAGTGCCACCTGCAGCAGACGCCGGTCCGAGACAAGCTCCTCTGCCGTGCTGACGTTGCCTATGTTCTCCAAAAAATATTGTGTTTCCCGCTCGTTCACATTTGACGTCGAAAAACTCTGGAACTGGGCTTCATAGGTCCGCTGGAGAAACCGCCATCCGACCACTCCACCTGTAGGTATGACAGGCTGAAACGTCATTGCTGATAGGCCTATTCTGTTGAAAAACTCTGTCTTGATCGAAGGCCATCTGGCTGATTCAATTCTCTTATTGAATGGGAGTTTGGATGATGATGGGACCAAAACAGGAAACTCAGGCTGAGCTGTTCTATGAGTTCTCCCTGGAGGAACATGTCCCGGACAATCATCTGCTGCGGTCGATTGATCGATTTGTTGACCTGAGTAGTATCCGCAATCATTTGGCGGATTTTTACAGTCATACTGGTCGCCCTTCCGTCGATCCCGAGTTGCTGATCCGCATGCTGCTGGTGGGCTATTGCTTTGGCATCCGGTCGGAACGGCGGTTGTGCGAAGAAGTGCACCTGAACCTTGCGTATCGCTGGTTCTGTCGCCTCGATCTGACTGATCGAGTGCCGGATCACTCTACCTTTTCCAAGAACCGCCATGGTCGGTTCCGCGAGAGTGAACTCTTGCGGCACGTGTTCGAAACGACAGTGGCGCGGTGCATCGCAGAAGGTTTGGTCAGCGGCCAGCGTATGGCGATTGATGCCAGCTTGATTGAGGCAGAAGCGACCAAGCAGTATTCAGCGTCACAAGAAGAATGGGATGCTGCACAGATCGATGCCAAGACCGCACCGCGCGCTGTTCGGGAATATCTGGAAACCCTGGATGAGGCCGCGTTTGGTGCTGCCTCGCCAGTCAAGCCTAAGTTCATTTCATATTCGGACCCTGCCAGCCAATGGACAGCGGCGCACAAGGCACCAGCCTTCTTTGCTTACTCTGATAACTACCTCGTTGATACAGATCACAGCGTGATTGTGGATGTGGAAGCGACCAGATCCATCCGGCAAGCCGAAGTGGGGTCGACAAAGACGATGCTGGACCGGGTGAAGGACAAGTTCGACCTCGTCCCCGACTGGATGATCGCCGATACCGCCTACGGCTCAGGCCCGATGCTCGGCTGGCTCGTGGATCGCAAGATCGATCCTTACATCCCGGTCATCGACAAGGCCGGACGCCCCGACGGCACCTGGACACGCACAGACTTCGAATGGGACGCTGAGCATGATCAATATATCTGCCCAGAGGGTCACGCGCTTAAACAGTTCCGCCGGAATTACTCTGATCCAAACCGGGGGCCGTCGGGCAAGGGCACAGCCCGCTATCGCGCCTTGAAAGAAGTCTGCCAGGTATGTCCGTCCAAACAAAGATGCTGCCCCAACGCTGATGCACGCAAAATCACCCGCGAAGAGCACGAAGATGCGCGCCAGGTCGCCAGAGATCTGGCCAAAACTGAAGAGTACCAGATTGCGATGAAGCTCAGAAAGAAAGTTGAGATGCTCTTCGCCCACCTCAAGCGCATCCTAGGCCTTGGACGGCTCCGATTACGTGGACCGTGCGGCGCAAATGACGAATTCCTCCTCGCCGCCACCGCCCAGAACCTCCGCAAACTGGCCAAGATCTTTCCCGCACCGCAGCAAACACGTAAAGCCTGATCAGAAAGGCACTCGCGCTCGGTTCAGCACACCACTTTCTGCGTCCGCAACACGTTGTTTTTCCACAGAATCGGCGTATTTCGTTGAAAAACTCTTGGTTGATTGAGTGGTAAGTCGCTGATTCAATTCGTCCTGTAGGGAGGAATTGGCGATGATGGGACCGAGGCAGGAAGCGCAGGCGGCGTTGTTCTACGAGTTCTCGCTGGAAGATCATGTCCCGCAAGATCACCTGCTGCGCTCGATTGATCGGTTCGTCGATCTTGGCAGCATCCGGTCGCATCTGGCGGAGTTCTACAGCCATACTGGACGCCCTCGGTTGACCCCGAGTTGCTTATCCGAATGCTACTCGTGGGCTACTGCTTCGGGATCCGGTCCGAGCGGCGGCTTTGTGAAGAGGTTCATCTGAACCTAGCCTATCGGTGGTTCTGTCGGCTCGATCTGAACGACCGTGTGCCGGATCATTCCACATTCTCGAAGAACCGGCATGGGCGGTTCCGCGAAAGCGAACTGCTGCGCTACCTGTTCGAGATGACCGTGGCACACAGCATTGAGGAAGGCCTCGTCAGCGGTCAGCGTATGGCCATCGATGCAAGCTTGATCGAAGCCGATGCCAACAAGCAGAACTCAACGCCGAAGGAAGAGTGGGACGCCTCAACCGTTGATCCGACCGACGCGCCCCGCGCCGTCCGCGAGTATCTCGACACGCTGGACGAGGCTGCGTTCGGCGCTGCCAGCGAGGTTCAGCCCAAGTTCACATCGCATTCCGATCCGGCGAGCCAATGGACCGCAGCCCGCAAAGGCCCTGCATTCTTTAGCTATTCCGACAACTACCTGATCGATACAGATCACGGAGTTATCATCGACGTCGAAGCCACCAGATCAATCCGTCAGGCTGAGGTCGGATCGACCAAGACCATGTTGAACCGAGTAAAGGAACGGTTCGATCTGCATCCGGAGAGACTAATCGCGGACACCGCCTATGGCACCGGCCCACTTCTGGGCTGGCTGGTTGATCGCAAGATTGCGCCGCATATCCCGGTGTTCGACAAGTCCGGTCGCAATGACGGCACCTGGACCCGCGCCGACTTCGAATGGGATGCTGAGAATGACCAATACATCTGTCCCGAAGGTCACGCCCTCAAGCAGTTCCGCCGCAACTACTCAGACCCCAACCGCGGTCCGACGGGCAAGGGCACCGCTCGCTATCGCGCTCTGAAAGAGGTCTGTCAGGTCTGCCCATCGAAAACCAAGTGCTGCCCCAACGCGGATGCCCGCAAGATCAGCCGCGAAGAAACAGAAGACGCCCGCCAGGTGGCTCGAGACATTGCCAAGACCCGCCAGTACGACATCTCAATGAAGCTCAGAAAGAAGGTGGAAATGCTCTTCGCCCACCTCAAACGCATTCTCGGCCTGGGTCGGCTCCGATTACGTGGCCCATGCGGCGCAAACGACGAATTCCTCCTCGCCGCCACCGCCCAGAACCTCCGCAAACTGGCCAAGATCTTTCCCGCACCGCAGCAAACACGTAAAGCCTGATCAGAAAGGCACTCGCGCTCGGTTCAGCACACCACTTTCTGCGTCCGCAACACGTTGTTTTTCCACAGAATCGGCCATCAACCGCTCTTCGCGTGGCAGCAGCGATCTCAGCGACTTCAGACATTTATAGTATTGTTCCGCAACCAAGGCGTCAGTCGCCTCGGCGAGGACCCGGCGGCTGTCCGCATCGGTAAATACCTGACTTAACTCTTCTACCCGACGCAACAGTTGCTGACGCGCCTGGTCCGGTGCCATATCCCCGGACAGAATAAGCTGCGCCGCGTAACACACACGCCGAACCGGTGTGGTCACCTCATCCGGGTGGATCGCATCCCTCAGGCGCAACACGTTTGCCTCCGGCGTCATGATCGAGAACCGACCACGGCGATCACCATTTTCGATGACCACACCATTGATCAGGACCCGTTCCTTGGGGGCAAGCTTTAAAACCAGCCCGCTCATCATGCGGCTCCGATCTGACGAAGCCCGCGCAGAACGGCCATGTTGATCTCAAGCAGAGGTTCAACGGTTGCGTTGTTTCCCAGCACCTGGCTGCTGTGCTGTTCCGTGAACTCCGCCAGGTAAAAAATTCGGGCGCGCAGCTCGTTGGGTAAGCCATTGTCGGAATCCGCCACACCTGTCGCCAAGACTGTCCAAAGCCGCCTGTTTTCATGCAAGGCATGCACGAACCCACCAAAATCGGTTTTTCTGCGGGTCGCCGCCGCCTTCAGGCGATGCGTGATTTTGGAAATCGCCTCATACTCCGTATCCCGCGGCGTGCGTGTCGGAGCGGCAGTCTGCGCATAGGCGCGATGAGCGAGCGTTTGAGGTGTCACGTTTAGTCCTTCCAATGGGTCTCGTCTTCAGACGGTCAAGATCGGGGCGCGAGAAATTGCGCCCCGATCAGGTTCCAGAGCTTAACGGAACAGCGACAGGATCGACTGCGGAGCCTGATTGGCGATCGACAGCGATTGGGTCGCCAGCTGCTGCTGGACCTGCAATGCCTGCAAGCGGGCCGATGTCTCTTCCATATCGGCGTCAACCAGCGATCCGATGCCGGATTTAAACGAATCAGACAGGTTCGACATGAACTCTCTCTGCGTCTCAATCCGTCCTTGTGCAGAGCCGAAAGCCGCCGAGGCGTCAATCGACGTATCGATCAATCCTTCGATCGTTCCCAGCGCCGCAGCCGCACCTGCATCCGTGGTTACATCAATGGATGCCAATGCGCCAAGACCGCCAGAACCGGCATTTGTAAACTGCGCCGAAACAGACACGTCCCGATCAGCAGCGTCAGCACCGGTACCCGTAACGAACGACAACGTGCCTTCGTTGGTGGGGTCGTAATCGATCGACAAACCCTGAACCCCAAGCGCATCAATCTGATTCTTCAGGCCAACTGCGACAACCGCATCTGTATAGGCTGCGTCATAGGTGCCGGAAGGATCAAGGTCGGAGTCCTGCACTGTGTATGAGACAGTCTGATCACCAACACTGATCGATACTTTGTCACCAACCTCAAAGTTGTCGGTTGAACTGTCGATGACAATTGTTCCGGTGCCAGTGTCCTTGTCCATGGTGAAGCCTGCGGCGTCGTTGTCAGTCGCCGTGTTGTCAGAGCCAGCCAGAACCGCCTTGCTGACATATCCACCGGTAGACAGATCCTGACCGGAAACCGATATCGAGGACGCGGTTACGCTGCCCCCAGCTCCCCGATCCAACGAGGCAAGGATCGACGCTGTACCGGTCGTTCCGTTCACAAGATTCAGGCCATTGAACTGGGCGGCGCCAACAACCGAAGCGATCTGATCGCGCAGAGCAGAGACGTCGTCGTTAATCTTGTCGCGATCAACGTTATCCTCCTGTGCGGCAACGATCTTTTCTTTCATCTTCGTTAGCAGGTCGGTCACAGTCTCTGCCGCGTTACGAGCCACCGCAACGGTGGATTCACCCAAGGCGAGGCTGTCCTTGATGGCGTTGAAGCCTTTGACGTCCGACTCCATCACTTTGGAAATCGCCCAGACCGCCGAGTTGTCTTTGGCGGTTGCGATGTCCTTACCGGTCGAGATCGCATTCTGCGTCTGCGCCAGGTTCTTGTTGACCGATTTGAGGGTTTGCAGCGCGACCATCGCGCCGTTGTTTGTCAGAATACTGGACATAGATGTCATCCTTTTCCGTTTGGGCCTTTTGTGCCCATGATCACCCCGTCTGGGACGCGGGCATTGATGTCTTTCTGACCTATGCGATGAACCATACGGCTGGTCGCGCCACCTGCTGTTTCAGGTGCAGAACCACTTTGAGGCCGATCCCCTAATGGATTACTAAAACACGGGGATCGGGAAACATTGGATTTGATTCAAACGTGCCTCAGGCCCGTTTTTCCAGCTTTGTGCGACTACGAACCGCAAATCCGTTGCGCTGGCCATCCGCACCGTAAGTGGTGAACTCCTGACGAACCTTTCTCAACTCGGCCATCCGACTGGCCACGGCGCGAATCCCATCCGCGGCGTTGTTCAGCAAAACCTGATTACGCTCGACCTTTTTCTGAACGCGAATCAGATCCGAGCTGTCCAAAACGCCCAGATCGTTGATCGCACCGATCAGTTTTTCCTTTTCGGGCACCATCGTGTTCAAACGATCAAGGTCCCCTTCGACAAGCGCGGTGCGTTCCCGGTCCAGGATATCTTCGAGCGTCTTGATCAATGCTGCGTTGGGTTCAGCCGTCATTGGGTTTCTCCATCATTGACTTGAGCAAAATTTCGGACAGGCCAATACCGCCGGATTGCGCCAATTGCCGGGCCTGATGTTGCACCAGAAACGAAGAGAACTGATCCTCGCCTGCGCCGCCGCCAAAGGACTGCCGCGTCTTGCCCAGTCCGGCGGATTTCAACATTTCGCTGAGAAATGCAGCCTCAAGCTCAACGGCTGCCTCCCGTAGTCTTGACGCCTGCGATGGTGCGGGAGGTATATTGGGCATCGACGAAATCTTCATAACATGCTCCGAATTTGCTTCGAACTGTCTTGATCAAAATGGATTGCGGTTAAAAAAAACGTAACTTCCTGCAGGCATCTTGCGATTAGACACGACGGAGCCGGAGCAAAATGCCCAACCCGCTTATGCTGGCAACATCAACGCCGAACAGGGCGGCCAATCCCGATGCAAACCAACGGGATCAGCAAGAACCCAAAGGATCGACAACCTTTCAGGAGGTTCTGAATCAGGACGTTGAGGCACAGGCTAATAACACGCAAACTCTGGAAATCGAGGTCGATGGTGACCCGGACACCCTGCCCGGCGAAACCCAGGCAGTCGAACCGCACCATGCACCGGTCGAGCTGCAACCCGCTAACCCGCTTCGGACGGACGAGGGCGCTATTGCAAAACCCGGCGAGCCCGATGGCAGCGCGCCCAATGGTACACAGGCCGCGCAGGTGCCAATCGGTGTAACAGCAGGCCCGTCGCGCGAAGCACAAGCCATGAATCAACCAGCGCGTTCAACAACAGCGGGCGACATCAGCGCAGCCAATCCAGGGATTCTGCCTCAGACGGGTCCCAAGGACGGCAAAGCACAACACCCAACACCCCCCAACACGCACCCGGTTGCCAGCCAACCCGCGCCACCCCCCGCCGGTCAAAAGACACGGGCTGATGGGCCGGTGGAGGAAAACAGGCTCGGCAGACAAGGAACAAACGAAGCGACAACAGACCCGCGTTCGACGCACTCGATCGCGTCCGAACCGCACACCAGACCAGCGCCCCCGAGTCGCGGCACGAATCCGGTGCAAATGCAGTTACAGGCAACCCCTCAAGCTGCCGAAGCGGAAAAGGTTGCACCGACCCGCGAGGGCGACAGTCTTTTTGCCCTTGGCGACGAGCCAACGTTTCAGAGCGCGCGGGACACAACATCCCAGCTGACTTCGCCGCACGCGGCCGCACGCGCCGAAGTGGCACGGGCAATTGCCGGTCAGATGGCGGCCATGATCCAGATACGTCCTGGAACCGGGGCAGTAGAAATCGCCCTGCACCCGGAAGAGTTGGGGCGCGTCTCTATCGTACTCACCGGTCGCGAGGACGGGCTGCACATGACCATCGCGGCGGACCGGCCCGAAACCTTGGACCTGATGCGTCGGCATATTGCCGTGTTGACGGCGGAGTTTCAGAAATTGGGCTATGGCGGGATGTCGTTTGATCTTGGAACGTCCTCGAACGCAAATCGCGAAGGCCCGGGTTCCCAAGCGGCGGTCTCCTTTGATTCTGAGACCGAAGAACCCGCCGCACAGGATGCTCCGGTTGCTTCTCGCACGCTGCCGGGCCGCGGTATCGATATGAGGATTTGATTCATGATAACGCCCACCCAATCCACACAACCTGCGGCGCAGACACAATCTGCCGGGGTCTCGCAAGCGTCGAACGTGACCTCGGATTTTGAGACATTTCTGTTGATGCTGACAGCGCAGGCCAGAAATCAGGATCCATTGGATCCAATGGACTCAGCTCAGTACGCGTCGCAGCTTGCGCAGTTTTCGATGGTGGAACAACAGGTACAGACCAATGACCTGTTGTCTGTTCTTGCAGCAACGATGAGCAGCGTCAATCTGGACGAACTGGCCAGTTGGGTTGGCATGGATGTCCGCACAGACTCGGCGTTTTACTTCGATGGCGCGCCTGTGACCCTGTTTACCGAGCCCGACCCGGCGGCGGACGAGGCTGTTCTGGTCCTCCGCGATGCCGACGACAACGTCATTGATCGCATCGCGATACCCGAGCCGGAGGCAGAGTTTGTTTGGGCGGGTATGGATGAGGCGGGCACCCCCCTGGATGCGGGACACTACTCTGCGACGCTTGAAAGCTATAAGGACGGCAAGTTGCTGTCCGAGACACCGGTGTCGGTGTTTAATCGCGTGATCGAGGCGCAGGTTGGAAGCAATTCGGTCCTGCTGACACTGGAAGGTGGCGAAGTCATCAGCGCGGGCCAGGTCATGGCGATCAGAACCGGCGCTTGATCTGCCTGGCGCAACGGGCCAAAGCTTGGCAAATTCCGATTCGTCCTCTGAACTGGTAAAGCAACTGTCCAACTGTCCGCCCTCTGACCTTGTGCAACATCTCTACGCGCAGAGGCTGGTTGCACACGGGGCGCAATTCGAAACGCTGTATGGCGGCCGCACCAATCGGGTATGGAAAGTACTGGGTGATGACCGTCACAAGGTGCTTAAACTCTACCGCGCAACCCTGCGTAACCCCATGTTCCGAAACAGTGCCGGGCTTGAGGCCGAATGCCTACAGGCGCTCGATACCACCGGATTCGTTCCGCGCCTGCGTGCGGTTGGCCGTCATGAGACCGACCATTGGGTTCTTTATGACCACGCACCGGGATCGCCGTGGGCGACTGATCCTGAACCTGTGGGCAGGCTCCTACGCAGGCTGCATGCGCTTGAAGTTTCGATACCGATCCCGAATGGCCGCAACGGCAGCGCCGGACTGGCGTCACATGGGCAGGATATACTGGACCTGTGCGAGTCGGACACGCGCAATACTCTGACCGCACTACGCCCATCCAGATCTGTCCCACCGACCCATCGGAGATGCCTGATCCACGGCGACCCGGTAGCAGGAAACATCTTGGTGGCCAAAAGCGGTCTGACATTAATTGACTGGCAGTGCCCGGCGATTGGTGACCCGTGCGAAGATCTGGCTTTGTTCACATCCCCGGCCATGCAGACCCTATATCGCGGCCACCCTTTGAGCGAAGCAGAGGAGGATCGGTTTCTCTCGGCCTACGGGCACAGCGAAACCGTCAGCCGTTTCCGCACGCTGCGCCCCTGGTATTCCTGGCGCATGGCGGCGTATTGTCTATGGCGGATTGAAAACGGCTCGCCTGATTATGCCGCAGGTCTGAGGCTGGAAATGGACAGGCTGTAGACCGGCCAGACTAAGTGTTCGTAACCCCAGCCTGAGGCTATGCTGGAAACATGAGTGAAGTTGCTTTGCACACTACGGCAAACCTCAACTTCGGCATCGGGTGACGCTCGCAAGTCTCCATCTCATCTAAAGCAAGTGCGAAAGCCGGAAGCCAGCCAGGAACACCGCAGTCATTGGCAGCATTTTTTGTCATATTCGTCTCTCTGCAAGGATGTAGGATTCTTCTCGGCGCTTGGATTTGATCAAGTTTTGCGTTTTCCTTATATCCAGAATATGGTCACCTGAGGCTGACACTTGGCGAGCCAGGGCATTACAGATTGAAATGAACCAGTTGGACTCGATCAAAGAAAAGACATACGGACCCGAAAGTGCAGGACAAAAACGCCCGGCACATGAGCAAGTTTATCAGGCCCTGCGATTACAGATACTGTATGGCGATCTGGTCCCCGGACAGTCGGTCACCATTCAGGGACTGACCGCTTCACTGGGTGTTGGCATGACACCGGTGCGCGAGGCGATCCGCCGGTTGATCTCGGACGGGGCGCTTGTTTCCAGGACAACCGGCGGGTCAATGTGCCGTTATTGTCCGATGTCGATATTGAGGAGATAACATACGTAAGAAAGGCATTAGAATCAGAGCTTTCCAGACGCGCAACCTCAGGCGTGGCCGCCCGAGACATCGATCATCTGGAGTGTCTGAATCGACAGCTTGATCGCACGATCGTGGATGGGGATGTCGGCGGGTACCTACGACTTAACTACGCGTTTCATGAAGCGCTCTACTCCTATGCGAGCGCTCCGATCCTGAGTGATCTGGCAGATCGACTGTGGTTGAGGGTTGGACCATCGCTCAGGGTTGTCTGCGGTCGGTTCGGAACGCAAAGCCTGCCAGACCGGCATAAGGATATTGTAGTGGCATTACGCACCCAGGACGCAGAAAGAGTTGCTTTGGCGACCGAACAGGATATTGAGCAGGTAATGGAACTTATGGCCACCGCGCTGATCCCTGACTGATCCGGTACCATTCGATTGAAGCGAACAATTTGATCATATCTCAATCCACAACCCCTGTTGCAGGAGAGGCTCAGATGTCCACCATCACCAACTATATGCCAACCGCTGAATTGCAGGCGCTGGATGCAGCGCATCACCTTCACCCGTTTTCGGCAAACGGGTCACTTGGAAAAGAAGGGGCCCGTGTCATCACCCGCGCCAAGGGTGTTTATCTGACTGACAGCGAGGGCGAGAAAATCCTGGACGCCATGGCCGGGCTGTGGTGCGTCAATATCGGCTACGGCCGCGATGAGTTGGCCGATGTCGCCGCGCGGCAGATGCGCGAGCTTCCCTATTACAACACCTTTTTCAAGACGACCCATGTTCCGGTTATCGCGCTGGCCGCTAAGATTGCGGAAATCGCGCCCGGAGATCTGAACCACGTCTTTTTCGCGGCAGGTGGATCCGAGGCAAACGACACCAATATTCGTCTGGTGCGGACCTACTGGGCTCAAAAAGGTCAACCGGACAAGAACATCATCATCAGCCGCAAGAATGCCTACCACGGTTCATCCGTGGGCTCGGCGTCCTTGGGCGGAATGGCACGTATGCACGCTCAGGGTGGCATTCCGATCCCGAACATCCATCACATCAACCAGCCAAATTGGTGGGCCGAAGGCGGCGACATGACGCCCGAAGAGTTCGGGCTGGCCCGCGCGCGCGAATTGGAAGAGGCCATTCTGGAGTTGGGCGAGGACCGCGTCGCAGCCTTTATCGCCGAACCCGTCCAGGGTGCAGGCGGCGTGATCGTCGCGCCAGACACGTATTGGCCCGAGATCCAGCGTATTTGCGACAAGTACGACATTCTGCTGATCGCGGATGAGGTGATCTGCGGCTTCGGTCGCACCGGGAACTGGTTCGGATCGCAAACCGTCGGAATCAGGCCGCATATCATGACTATCGCCAAAGGCCTCAGCTCGGGCTACGCACCAATCGGCGGCTCAATCGTCAATGATGAAATCGCCGAAGTGATCGGCGGCACCGAATTCAACCACGGATACACCTATTCCGGCCATCCGGTCGCAGCAGCCGTTGCACTTGAAAACCTGCGCATCCTCGAAGAAGAGAAGATCGTCGAACACGTCCGGGACGTGGCGGCCCCATACCTGAAGCAGAAATGGGAAGCGCTGACCGACCACCCCTTGGTGGGCGAGGCGAAAATTGTTGGCATGATGGCCTCGGTCGCATTGACACCTGACAAGGCCAGCCGCGCCAAATTTGCGTCTGAACCGGGCGTCGTCGGCTACGTCTGTCGTGATCGCTGCTTTGCTAACAACCTGATCATGCGGCATGTGGGCGACCGCATGGTCATCTCGCCACCGCTGGTCCTGACACCTGCCGATATTGACGAGATGTTTGTGCGAATCCACAAATCTCTGGACGAAGCACAGGCCGACATCATCGCACAAGGGTTGATGAAGGCGGCATCCTGATCAAACGTCAAACGCGTCGATTGGAATAAGAGGCGGGCAGACTTGCCAGCCTCTTGTTTTTCTTGGTCAGGTGGTCTTTCAACCGGTGCCCGGCATCAAACAGCCAGCCCCGGCTATTCTGCCAATTGATCAGAAAGCCAGTTAAGAAGGTGTTCTGCGTTTGGGTGTTGACCCCCTGCCGTGCCACGAAAAACCGACAACTCTGTTGGTCTCCTCACCTGCTCTCTACAGGGTCGCATCAGCTTACCTTCGGCAATCATCCCTTCGGTTGTTCTCCGCCACCCAAGGGCAATCCCTTGTCCTGCCACCGCTGCCTGCAGCGCTACAGGATAGCTGTCGAATGGAACAATGCGATGGCGACTCGGCAGAGATGACCCGACGTTTTCAAACCAGCCTTGCCAATCTATCCAGTCCTGCGGAATCACGGAATGCGACAACAGGGTGAAAGACACAAGATCCCGAGGGGAGAGAGGCAGGTTTGAGTTTCGCACAAGCGATGGCGCACATACCGGAAAAACATCGTCAGCCGCCGTGAAGGCCAAACGCGCCGAGCCAGACGTCCGACCCGATGTCTGGATAGCGACATCGAACGCCTCGGAAGAGTCGGTAAGTGGTTTTAGGGCACTGACGACCCGCAACTCCACACCTGGGTGCTGCTCGTGGAAGCCAGAGAGCCGTGGCATCAGCCAATAGAAGGCCTCGCAAAGCTGGCAATGCAGCACCAACTCGCCCGCGCGCCTGCGACCGCGCAACAAGGCAATTTCACCCGCAATGTCAGACAGTGAGGCCCCGACCACACGCCCCAGGCGCCGACCAGCATCCGTCAAAAAGACTGCTCTGTTACGCCGCTCGAACAGTTTGGTACCGAGGTCCTGTTCCAGCAACGCTATCTGCTTGCTGATCGCGGTTTGGGTCAGTCCAAGTTCGGCCGCTGCCAAAGAAAAGCTTTCATGTCGTGCGGCGGCCTCAAAAGGTGTCAGACGTGACAGCGGCGGCAATCTGCGGGCAAGTCTATCCATAACTCAAGCTCATGCAAAATTCCGAATTACTCATTTTTTCTTGGCCAGGATACATGATTTCTAGGTTCAGACCATACGAGCCCGAAAGCTATGTTCTATGTCACGCACCCAACTTGGACTCTTCTTCTGCTTTGCTTTTGTGATCCTCGAAGCGTTTCAAGCAGTTTACCTCGGATCCGTTTTTCAAAACGCGGACTCATTCCTTACGGGCGCATGGGTGTTTGGAATTTCCGTTGTCGGGTGCACGATTGCGACCGCGATCTTCAGACCGAACGAACTCCGCCTGTCGCTTCAATCCTGGAGAATCGTCCTGACCCTCAACCTGTTCGCGTCCCTGACTTGGACGACCTACTTCATCGCGGTTCAGATCATAGAACCTGCTGTTGTCTTCACGATCTTCTCGGGAATGCTGCCGCTTGGCACAGTGGTCGGCGCATGGATCGGACTGCCAGAGGCACGTGTTCCGAAACGCTTGATGGTACGTATCGGCACTGCAACGATTCTGGTTTCGATCCTGGTGCTCGGTGTTGTCACGATTCTTGGGCTTTCGGGATTTACGCGCGGCGGTGGCGTTGCGACGGCCTTGACGGGTGTAGCCCTGTCGGCCTTCTCGGGTGGCTGCACAGCGTTCGTGATCCTCTACTCGGTTCGCCTGAATCAAAAGGGCGTCGGCCCGCTCGCCCAGTTCGGGCTGCGCTTTATTCTCTACACCGCACTGGCATTTGCGGCCTTTCGCGCAGGTTTAGATGACAAGGGCATCCCCTTGGCACCAGAAGATATGACAGTGATTGTCCTCATCGGTCTGGCCGTCATCGCCTTCCCACTGTACCTCGTGCAAAAGGCGATCCCACTTGTTCCGGCATCAACAATCGCAGCCGTCGCCGCCCTTGGCCCGGCCTTCGTTTTCATAATGCAGCTATTCGATGGTCGCATCAATTACTCAACCGCGACCCTTGCGGGCCTGATGATCTACATGGTCGGGGCCCTGTTGACGGCATATGGCGAGACTGCGCGTTTCAAACCCCGAAGCCAAGTATGAAAAGCCGTCGCTAAGGAGTCCAAGGCGACTTTGTATGTCACGGCTGGCAGATGTCATGCGCAAACATCGCGGAGCAGCTCAGCGCATGCGTTCAAGTAGTCTCAAACTCGCATATCCGTCGGGCAGCAGGCCTTCTGCCAGCTGATATGCGCGCACGGCGTTGGTTGTGTTCGGGCCAATACGGCCATCTATGCTCTGCGTATCAAATCCGGCCTGGGTAAGGCGCGTTTGCAACTCTTTGCGTTCCGTGAAACTCAGAACCCGGTCTCCACGTGGCCAGTCAGACTTGAACGGGCTCCGACCCGCAAGCCTGTCAGACAAATGACCGATGCCAATCACATAGGCATCCGCGCCGTTGTACTTTTCGATGACCCCAAAGTTGTCAAAGATCATCAAAGCCACGCCCTGCCCGCCCGCTGGCAGCAGAATTGCCGCCTGCTCATGATCCGGAACCGGATTGCCATCCTTGGCCAGCACACCGCGCTGCGCCCATTCCGAGGGCATCAATGTAAAGGTCCGCTTGGCAGTCGCGTAGTCAAAACCCTGCGGCAGGCGCACCTCTACCCCCCAGGGCTGTCCTTTGATCCAACCGTGCCGCTTCAGATACGCCGCCGCAGACGCCAGCGCATCTGTTGGGTCTTCTGACCAGATGTCGCGCCGCCCGTCACCGTCAAAATCCACTGCGTGTTCCAGATAGGAGGTTGGCATGAACTGCGTATGCCCCATCGCACCAGCCCAGCTGCCGATCATGTTGCCGGCACTGACATCCCCGGCCTGAATGATCTGCAAGGCCGCGATCAACTGGGTTTCAAAAAACTGTGCTCTACGCGCGTCAAAAGCTAACGTCGCCAGCGAGCGGATGGTTTGATTGCTGCCCCGGTACGAGCCAAATGAGGTTTCAAGCCCCCAGATGGCGGTGACGACCTCTTTCTCGACACCGTACTCGGCCTCGATCTGATCCAACACCCGCAGGTTCTGATTCAGCACCGCACGACCATTGGACAAACGTGTGTCTGAGACCGCCGAATCCAAGTATTCCCAGATCGGTTTCGAGAATTCGGCCTGATTGCGGTCTCGATTTATGACTTTCTTGTCATAGGTTACGCCGGTCAGGGCCTTTGCCAGCGTTGATTGCGAGATGCCGTGTTCAAGGGCCCGCCTTTGAAACGCCCCAAGCCAGACCTGAAACCGCGCGTTTCCAGCCGCCGACACCCGCAGCACTTCTGCCGAGGGGCGCGGCACCGGACGCACCGAAACGGTCACATCCGCTGACGCCAGCTGGAGTGTGTTGTCAAGTGGCCGGCTATCCGACCTCAAGGAGTTGCCTGTAGTATCCGCCTGTCCGATGGATGCCCACAATGCGACGGTCATAACGCCGCCTACGCATATACGCATTCCGATTTTTTCCTGATTACTGCTCAACCAGAGGATAGCGCAAAATCAGAGTTTCACAAAGCACTCAACGCGCGGTCCCGTACTCTTGCGCCTCGCGTTCCGCCCGGATGCGGGCCAAGGCATCGCGCAGCATCGGCACCCGGTTTGGCCGAAAGCTTTGATCTGTCACAGACATATCTTGCATCCGGTCCAGACGGAACACGCGATAATCCTGTCTCAGGTGGCACCAGCTCAGCAGCACATTCGAGCGATCCATGTAAACGATGCTCAGCGGGTTCACCCGTCTACGCGTGGCATCCCCTTTTGCATCCGTGTACGAGAATTCAACCGTGCGCTCGTCCCACGTGGCTTGCCGCAAGTCAGCAACCTCAATGGTAGGGGTGGCCGGTCGGTTAAACCGCGTAGCCGCAAGCACCGCATGGCTCAGCCGATGTGACTGGCGCTGCGGCAACCGACCCTGCAATTTTCGCAAGGCTGCGCTGGCCGCATCCGCCAACGCCGGATCGCCGATCACCTGAACTTCGCGCAGGCCGAGAACCAGGGCCTCAAGCTCATCATCAGTGAAACCCAAAGGCGGCAGTGTGGCGTCTTCGATCAGCGTAAATCCAAACCCCGCCTCGCCATCAATCACCGCCCCAAGGCCGCGCAGGGCATCGATATCGCGATGGACCGTACGGGCAGACACACCCAGATCCTGCGCTAGTTGCACCGATGTCTTGGGCGACGGGCCAGAGCGCAGGGCTTGCATCAGTTGGAACAGTCGGGCGGTACGGGACATAGTGCAAACTACTCTATCTCTAATGACAGAAAGTGTCATTAGGTCAGCGTAGCAATCACGCACCCCTC
Source organism: Ruegeria sp. B1 (assembly GCF_056535885.1). Lineage (NCBI taxonomy): Bacteria > Pseudomonadati > Pseudomonadota > Alphaproteobacteria > Rhodobacterales > Roseobacteraceae > Ruegeria > Ruegeria sp. B1. The sequence continues at coordinate 122,603 of NZ_JBQFJA010000001.1, forward strand.
TTGCGATGGAGCAAATGATGCTGACCCTGATTACCTACCCCTCTGCCTTCGGCCAGTTCAGCGCCAGTCCGTTCTGTGTAAAGACCGCGTGCATGCTTCAGCAGTCCGGTTACGCGTGGCAGCGCTCTGACTTGCTGGATCCACGTAAGATGCCACACCAGAAGCTACCGGTCTTGCGCACGCCCGAACGGCTGGTGCCGGACAGTGACCAAATCCGAGAGTGGCTGGAGCGCCAAGGCGCCAACTTTGATCAGGGTCTGACGGATGTGCAAAAGGCGCAATCCCGCGCCTTGATCCGGATGGTTGAAGAACACCTTTATTTTCATATCGTTCTTGATCGTTGGGGCAATGATGACGTCTGGCCGATCCTGCGCGACACATACTTCGCCGGAATACCGGTCTTGATCCGAAAGCCGATTTCAAATTCGATCCGGAAAGCTGTCCTGAAAGGGCTCAACATGCAGGGTATTGGCCGGTTCTCGCAGGCGGACCGTCTTGAACGGATCGAGCGCGATCTAGAGGCAATCTCCGCCTATCTGTGGCAATCCCCCTTTCTGCTGGGAGAGCGACCAACCTCAGCGGATATGAGCGTTGGGCCGATGCTGGCCGCGATGCGCGCCACCCCGGCCGATACACCGCTGACCCGACGCATCAAACAGGATAACCTGCTCAGCAGTTATCTGGATCGAATGCAAGAGGCCGTTCCCCTAACATGAAACCGTTTGAAGACCCAGCCGTTGCGGCAGCCTTTGAGGCTTTTCCAGCAGACACCCGCTCGGGCGTTCTGGCGCTGCGCGATCTGATCCTGGAAACGGCTGAGACGTTGCCCATGGCGCATCCCTTGGAAGAGGCCTTGCGGTGGGGTCAGCCGGCATATCTTGCCCCCAAAGGATCTACGATCCGGCTGGGAGGGCACAAATCCGCCCGGTTTGCCTTGTTCGTACATTGCCAAAGTCGCCTGATGGGGGATTTCACATCCACCTTTCCGGGCGAGGATCGGATCGAAGGCAATCGCGCCATCCTATTTGATGCCCCGGACCAGATTGATAAAACCCGCCACGGCTGGATCATCGCCCGGGCCCTGACCTATCACCTCTGACGGCGCTTGCGCTCGATCTTGCGTTTGATCTTGTCCTTCTTGCGCTTGGTGCTGACGGCCTTGCGCCGTGTGGGGCGACCTGCAGGCCCGCGTCCGCGTGGCAGGGCCTGATCATCTATCGACAACAGTTCCAGTTCCAGCCCGCCGGTGACAGGCGTCGCCTCGGTTAGGCGCACGGTTACACGCTGACCAATGGCAATGATCAAACCCGTGTCCGACCCCATCAGCGTGCCCGCCTCGCGGTCGAAATGAAAGAACTCTCGCCCCAGCGACCGCACGGGTACCAACCCATCCGCCCCGGTTTCGTCCATCTTCACAAAGGCCCCAAACCGGGCGATCCCGCTGATCCGTCCGGTGAATTCATTGCCGACCCGTTCACTCAGATAGGCGGCCAGGTACCGATCCGTCGTGTCACGTTCCGCCATCATCGAACGCCGTTCGGTATCTGAAATATGCGTGGCGGTTTCCTCAAGCCGGTCTATTTCCTCTTCGGTCAGACCGTCTTTCCCCCAATCGTGTGCCGAGATCAGTGCGCGGTGAACGATCAGGTCTGAATAACGTCGGATCGGCGACGTGAAATGGGCATAGTTTCGCAGCGCCAGCCCAAAGTGGCCGAAATTGTCGGGGTTGTAATAGGCCTGCGCCATAGACCGCAGCGTGCTGAGGTTGATCAACTCGGCATCCTCGGTTCCGGCGGCGGCGTTCAGCAGCGCATTCAGATGTCGTGTCTGCAGCACCTGACCCTTGGCCAGGTTGAGGCCCGCCGCCTGAGCGGTTTCCCGCAGGCTTTCAAGTTTTTCGGGCGCGGGTTCTTCGTGCACACGAAACAACAGAGGTCGCCGTTTTGCGATCAGTGTTTCTGCTGATGCCACATTGGCCAGGATCATGAATTCTTCGATCAGCTTATGCACATCCAATCGATCACGGAAGGCAACGCTTTTTACTTCGCCCGTATCGCTGAGGACAATTTTGCGCTCGGGCAGGTCCAGTTCCAGGGGTTGGCGCAGCGCGCGCGCTTTTTTCAATGCAGCATAGGCAGCATACAGTGGCTTCAACACCGGCTCTAACAATGGCCCCGTTCGGTCGTTCGGGTTGCCGTCGATTGCCTCCTGCACTTCGGTGTAGTTCAGTGACGCGGCTGAGCGCATCAGGCCCCGTACGAAACGATGGCCAAGTTTGTTACCGTCCGCATCGATCTGCATCCGCACAGCGATACAGGCCCGCGGAACGCCTTCGTGCAGGGAACATAGATCGCCCGACAGGCGATCCGGCAGCATCGGCACCACCCGGTCCGGGAAATAGCTGGAATTGCCCCGTTTGCGCGCCTCGCGATCCAAGGCGGTTCCGGGCCGCACATAGGCTGCGACGTCGGCAATAGCGACCCAGATCACATGACCATTCTTGTTCTTGGGGTCGTCATCTTCATGTGCGTAACAAGCATCGTCGTGGTCGCGTGCGTCCGACGGGTCGATAGTCAGCAAGGGCATGTCCCGCAGATCCTCGCGCCCCTTCAGGCCAACCGGTTTGGCTTTGTCGGCCTCTTCGATCACCTTATCGGGAAAATCATCAGGTATCCCATGCTGATGAATGGCAATCAGCGAGACCGCCTTGGGGGCCGACGGATCGCCCAGCCGTTCGACGATGCGCGCGCGGGGCAGGCCCATGCGGTTTTTGGGTCCGGCTTGCTCTGCTTCGACCAGTTCGCCATCCTTGGCCCCCAGAACTGCACCGTCCTGAACCAGCCATTCGGTCTGACCCGCCTTGTCGATAGGCACGATGCGGCCGCCTTCCGCACCCTTGCGGAAAATCCCGACGATGCGGCGCGGGTTCGTTCCGATACGACGGATCAGCCGCGCTTCGTAGTTGTGGTCTTCCTCATGCACAACCGTCAGCCGTGACAGAATCCTGTCACCTTCGCCCAGTGCAGGGTCGCTTGCACGTGACACAATCAGAACAATGGGTTCGACGCCTTCGCCATGCCACTCCAGCGGGCGCGCGAACAGATCCCCGTCCGAATTGGGCGCCTTGACTTGCAACACGCTCACCGGCGGCAAGCGATCTGGGTCACGATAACTGCGTTTGCGTTTTTCCAGATGACCGTCAGCCTCAAGTTCCCGAAGGATACGCTTCAAATCGATCCGATCTGCGCCTTTGATCCCGAAGGCCTTGGCGATATCGCGTTTCGAGGTCAGGGTGGGGTTTGCCGAGATCCAGTCGAGGACCTCCTGCTTGGAGGGAATGCGAGTCATATCTTTCGCCTAGCACGACCATGCGACTGCGTCATGGCCAAAAAGAGCGCACTGCCTCAGCGTTGCAAGTCGTCAAGCGTATCGACATCGCTCAACTGTTCCAAAAAAGCCAAACGATGCTGCGGAACGGTTGCCAGCGTGTCCGACAGGGCATGTTCTGTCGACCAGCGCACGTCGCGGAACAAACCGGCTGGCAGCGCCTTGAACCGCTGCGCCCCCACCAACCAGTATCCTCCATCCGGCGCAGGCCCGAACACCATCTGATCCCGGCCCAGCGCATGAAACGACTGCGCGATGTGTCGGCGTGTGATACCAGGGATATCCGCACCGATCAAACAAACCGGCCCCATTGGCGCTGACCGCAGCAACCGACCCATACGGTCACCCAGATTGCCGCGCCCTTGCCGCACGCGGTGCAGATCAGCAGGCCATGCACGACTGCAAAGCCCCTCACGATCCGGCGACACGGCAAGCGTGATCCGCCACCTTGGGTCCCGCAACCTCCGGATCAAAGATCGGGTCTGATGCCGAAACCACCACGCTGCGTCGACCATGCCGATGTCCTTACCCAGCCGGGTTTTGACCCGGCCCGGGCGCGGTTCCTTGACCATGATAATCAATGTGCGTTGCATCGGTCAGGCAAAGTAGTCCGCCAATATGCGCGTATAAATCGCCTTCAGCTGATGAATCTGGTCAATCTCAACGCATTCATCCACCTGATGCATCGTTCGACCAACCAAACCAAATTCGACCACTGGGCAATGGTTCTTGACGAAACGCGCGTCAGATGTTCCCCCCGTTGTCGATAGTTCTGGAACGATGCCTGTCTCGGCTTTGACGGCATTTGCGACCAGATCGGACAACTGTCCTGGCGGCGTCAGAAAGCTCTCACCCGAAATCTTGATTTGGGTTTCGACCGCGACTTCAAAGTCCTGCGCGACCTGATCCACCTCGGATGCGAGCCACTCGCTCAAGCTTTCACCGGAATGCAGATCGTTGAAACGGATGTTCACCGTGCCGCTGCATTCTGCCGGGATGACATTTGTCGCAGTGTTCCCGGTGTCGACTGCAACGACGGCCAGAGTCGACGCATCAAAGTGCTCTGTCCCCTGATCCAGTTCATGGCTGGCCAGTCGATCCATCAGCCGCACCATTGCCGGCAGCGGATTCTTGGCACGATGCGGATAGGCCGCATGGCCCTGCACACCCGTGACCGTAAACCAGGCTGTCATCGAACCGCGCCGGCCAATCTTGATCATCTCCCCCATTTTATTTGGGCAGGTCGGCTCTCCGACTAGGCAAACCGACATGTGTTCACCGGTCCGGTCCATGAAGTCCAGCAAGGCCGTTGTGCCGTCCACGGCATCCCCTTCCTCATCTCCGGTGATAGCCAGAATGACGGCTCCATCAGGCGGCGTTTCACGCACGAAATCTGAGGCAGCGGCAGCAAAGGCGGCAACGCCAGACTTCATGTCGGTTGTGCCGCGTCCATACATGACGCCATTTTCGATATCGGCCCCAAAAGGCGGTTTGGTCCATGCGCCTTCGTTCCCAATCGGGACCACATCGATGTGGCCGTTGAAACCAAAGCTTTTTGCATGACCTTTTGAACCCCAGCGAGCAAACAGATTGCTTATGCCTCCCCGGTCGACCCTGGTGCACTCAAAACCCGCTCGCGTCAGAAAGGCCTCCAAAAGAACAAGGGCTCCACCTTCCTCAGGTGTGACGGATGGGCAACGGATAAGGTCCGCGGTCAACTGGACTGGGTCAGTCATAGAGTGCCTTTCAAACAGGTACCTCTTGGGGTTCGTGCACAGATTCAACGAATTGGCCGGATTTCCAACCCCATCGTGCAAAAAACTGTTTGCCAACAACGCCGAATATCGGTTTGAGACGCGAAGAAAACGTGGGGCTTGACCCCGCGACCATCTTGCCGCGCCCGTGAAAATTGCGTTACAGGGCGGCGAAACAGGTTACCGACTATGAAGCGCTCACTCTTCGCACTGATCTGCCTGACTTTCACGGTTCTTGCACAGCAAAGCCAGGCGCAGTCCTTATCGGTCACCACCGTGACCCGCCCTCCGTTTTCCTATGTCGAAGACGGGGCACAGGTCGGGTTTTCCATGGATCTGCTCGAGGCCTTGGCCGAGTCGCTGAACTGGGATTACACAGTCAACCGGGTCGATGCGTTCGGCCAAATGCTAAGCTCGGTTCAGGACGGCCGCGCGGATCTCGCGATCGCCAATATCTCGATCACGGCGTCGCGTGAGACCTTAATGGATTTCAGCCAGCCGATTTTTGAGGCCGGTCTGCAAATCATGGTGCCGTCCGACGCCGCGCGACGGCCTTCGTTGCTGCAGGCGTTGCTATCGCGCGAGTTGTTCATCGCAATCGGACTTGCCTTTGCGATCCTTCTGGGGGGCGGCATGCTGATGTGGGGGTTCGAACGTCGGGCCCAGCCTTACTTTGACCGCAAGCTGGACGAGGCCTGGTTCCCATCGTTCTGGTGGGCGTTGAACCTCGTGGTCAATGGCGGCTTCGAAGAGCGGATGCCGCGCACACCGTTTGGACATCTGTTGGGTGTCATACTGGTGGTGTCGTCCCTGTTCATCGTGTCGGTATTCACCGCCCGGATCACCTCGGTCATGACGGTGGATGCGATTACAGGCAACGTGAACTCGGTCAACGATCTGTATGGCAAGAGTGTCGGCACGATTTCCGGATCAACCGCAGCCAGCTTTCTAGACCGCAGAGACATTGAATTCGCCGCTTATCCAGGTCTTGCGGAAGTGTTGGATGCCTTCAAGGCCAAGGAATTGGACGCCGTAGTCTTTGACGCGCCAATCTTGTCGTATTTCGCGGCACATGAAGGTCGCAGGATCGCCACCATGACCGGCGGGATATTCCTGCGTGAAAACTATGGCATCGTTTTTCCCACTGGGTCGCCACTGGTGGAAGAGGTCAATCAAGCCCTTTTGGCCCTGCGCGAAGACGGAACCTATGACGAAATCTATCGAAAGTGGTTTGGGTCCCGGAACTAATCCTCCGCCGTGTCCTCGCCGTAAAACGGCGTCATCTGCGCAACGATGACCGCATTTTCGTCCAGGGCCCGCTGCATCAGGGCGCGTTCGTCGGGCTCAATGTCATGTCCTTGTGCCTCGCGCTCGGCCAGAGTGCCGTAGCCGGTCACATCCAAGGGGGCCGTATCGGCCTGCTTCAGAATAGCCACCGTTTCACGGACCGCTTCTGCTTCGTCAACGCCGCTGGCAAAGCACATAAGGGCAGCGCCGGTTGCGCCTTCAGGCAGGCCATCGCCGTCTTTGCGGCCAATCTGGACCAGAAGCGTATAGACCTGTTGCCGAGACGGTTTCTTTTTCTTTTCCATGGCAGGGCCTTAGCGACGGGGATACCATTGGTCAAGATTTGCACGGGACGTGCGCACATTCTGAAACAGCTGTGTCCACGAAGGATTATCCGGTCACGGTCAGGTCCTGCGCTAGCATGAGAGCGTTTTTGTCCGGATCGTAGAATGTTGCGGTGCTCACCATCCCTTCGATGGTTTCTGTTTCGCCGTCGAACGCCACACCGGCGGCTTCTAATGCCGCGCGAGCGGACCCGATATCGCTGACGCCAAACACAGGCACTGTGTTCCCCGGCGCAGGTTCGGCCTGCTCGCCTAGTCCCAGAGTGACCCCTTGGGTTTTTGTCTGCATTTCGCTCCAGCCAGCTTCATCAATATGGTGAATCAACTCAAATCCGAGTTTGTCGTGATACCATTCGGCGCTGGCGTGTCGGTCGCGGACGGAAATGGCCAACGTGATGGTATTATCCAAAGAAACGAGCGGCATTTATCTTTCCTTTTGACAAAAATTAAAGTAACTATACTTTATGGACATAAGGACTCTTGTCAAGCTCACGTCCCGCTCATGGTCTCTGAGCATCTTGGCATCGCTCCACAACGGCGTGCCCGGTCGGCAAGCATCCCTTTTGTCAGCAACCAACGCCAGCCGTACATCTTTTTCTGCAAGCCTTGAGCATCTCGTCCAGCTTGGGCTGCTGGAACGAAACCCGGGCCACGGCCACCCATTGCGACCGGAGTTCAGACTCACCAAAAATGGAAAGAAGGCCGCAGAGATCGCTGGCCGCATCGTCAATGCGGTCCCGGACGAAACCGAGTTTTCCCTGCTCAGACGCAGCTGGACAGTTCCAATTCTGGCTCTGACACATGCACCGAAACGTTTTTCGGGCATCAAGTCGGGATTGGTCACAATAACGGACCGTGCCCTGTCCAAGTCACTGCATCAGTTAGAGGCGCAGAGGTGGCTGCGCCGCGATATTATCACCTCGGAACGGGTGCCGCACCCAACCTATTGCGCTGTGAATCGGGGGGCGCAAATCAATCAGGCAATTGATCTGGTTGCTTAGAAAGCATGCCATAAGGGAAGGGCAAACACGCCGCAGCGGTCATCCGCAGCCTGTTTGAAAACCGTCCAATCAGTCCCGCAACAACTCGTTGATTCCGGTTTTGGATCGGGTTTTTTCGTCCACTCGCTTCACGATAACCGCACAATACAGGCTGATATCGTTTTTGGAAGGCATGGACCCGGAAACAACGACCGAATAAGGCGGAACCTCACCATAGGTGACCTCGCCGGTTTCGCGATCAACGATCTTGGTCGACTGTCCGATGTATACGCCCATGCCCAGAACCGAGCCTTCGCGGATGATGCACCCCTCGACGACTTCCGAACGCGCGCCGATAAAGCAGTTATCCTCGATGATCGTCGGGCCCGCCTGCATCGGCTCCAGCACACCGCCGATCCCGACGCCGCCCGAGAGGTGCACATTCTTACCAATCTGCGCGCAGGACCCAACGGTGGCCCAGGTGTCGACCATGGTGCCTTCGTCCACATAGGCGCCCAGGTTCACGAAAGACGGCATGAGTACCACGCCCGGCGCAATATAGGCCGACTTGCGAACAACACAGTTCGGCACAGCGCGAAAGCCCGCAGCGCGCCACTGGTTCTCGCCCCAACCGGCAAACTTGCTGTCCACCTTGTCCCACCAGCCGCCATCCTGCGGCCCGCCCGACTGGATTTCCATATCCTTGATGCGGAAGCCCAGCAGAACCGCCTTCTTGGCCCACTGGTTCACATGCCAGCTGCCGTCGCCGCGTTTTTCCGCCACGCGCAGCGATCCGCTGTCGAGCGCGTTCAGAGTATCTTCGATCGCCTCACGCTGTTCTCCCGATGTGGTGGGCGTGATCGTATCACGCGCTTCCCATGCGGCTTCGATAGCGGTTTCCAGTTGCGCGTTGGACATTGGGTGGCTCCCACAAGACTCTGTTCACGTTGGTCTGGCCTATACGCAAGACAGGCCCATGGCGCAATGCGACGCTGATACACCCGATTGCGGCTGATTGGCGCTTTGTCAGGATGCCAGCGGGGCCGGCGCGATATTGCCGCCACAGATCAGAACCGCAACGCGCTCATTCGGTTCGGGGGTGTATGCACCGCTCGTCAAGGCCGCCAGAGCGGTTGCCCCGGCAGGTTCCACCAAAATGCGATGTGCTTGCCAGAGCGTTTTCTGCGCCTCGGAAATCGCACTGTCTGGAACGAGAACCGAGTCGATGCCGCGCGCAAGATCGAAGCAAATCGACCCGATCCGCCGAGCTCCCAAGGCGTTGGCGGCAATCCCGGACACTGACACGTCGACCGGCGACCCCACCTTGAGGGCGGCGTTCAGCGCGCAAGAGGTTTCGGGCTCAACGGCCACAACTTTGCGCGCGCCCTGAAACCAGGCCAGCGCCCCGGCGATCAATCCGCCGCCGCCGACGGCTATGAGGACCGTGTCAGCCTGCAGACCTTGCGTGTCCCATTCTGCAAAACATGTACCTTGGCCTGCGACAGTTGCAGCCGCGTCATAGGCATGGATTTGCATGGCACCGGATTGCTCTTCGTGGGCGCGGGCCAGTGTCAGGGCATTCGCGTATTCCCCGGGCACCACGCTCAGATCGGCACCTATCTGTTCGATCAGGGCGATCTTGGATGGTCCGGCAAGTTCCGGCACAAAGATCTTGGCCGGATACCCAAGCGATCGCGCCGCAAATGCAGCGGCAGCGCCGTGATTGCCGCCAGACGCGGCCACGACGCCCGCCTCGGGCACATTCGAACTCAACAAGGTATTGAACGCCCCGCGCGCCTTGAAGCTGCCGGTATGCTGCATGTGCTCCAGCTTCATCTCTACCGGATAGTCCAGCCCCAGCACGCGGCTTTCCATCACCGGGGTCACCTGCGCGTAACCGTCAATGCGTTTGGCGGCCTCTGAAATCTCTGTGTTCCAATTCATTCTTGTCTTTCCGTGACTGGCACTCTGCCCGCGAACCCTATAGCTGTTTGGGAAACACGCAAGCAGGGAACCCCCGCAATGAGAGAAGACCGCCTCAGCCCTTTCCGCGATGCGCAAACCGACCGCTCGACCGCGAGCGAAGTTCCGGACACGCCGCAGACGCGGTCCCCGACCTATCGCCTTGCTTTTGCGGATGACGACTTCCTGTGCCGGGATGAGCTGCGCCCAGTGCGCCTGCAGTTGGAGTTGCTGAAACCCGAAATGATCATGAGCGAGCGTGAGATCACGTCGACTATCGTGATGTTCGGCGGCGCACGCATTCCCGAGCCATCGCAGAAACACACCGCGCGCACCGACACGCTGGCCGGTCTGTCGCAATATTACGAAGAGGCGCGGGAGTTTGCCCGGCTGATGACTGAGAAATCTAACGAAACCGGTTGCCGCGAGAACGTGATCGTCACTGGCGGCGGGCCGGGCGTTATGGAGGCGGGAAACCGCGGCGCGCAGGATGCGGGCGGATGTTCTATCGGCCTGAATATCGTGTTGCCGCATGAGCAGGCGCCCAACCACTACGTCACGCCTGAACTCAGCTTCAACTTTCACTATTTTGCGGTACGCAAGATGCATTTCCTGATGCGCGCACGGGCGATTACCATCTTTCCCGGTGGGTTCGGTACGATGGACGAACTGTTTGAATCGCTGACTTTGATCCAGACGGGCCGGATGGAGCGCGTGCCTTTCCTGCTGTTTGGCCGTGAATTCTGGGAGCGGGTGATCAACTGGGAGGCACTGGCGGACGCAGGCACGATTTCCGATCAGGACCTGGACCTCTTCCGTTTTGTCGACACCGCGCAAGAGGCGGTCGATATCATCGAGAACTGGGAGCCCGCTCCGCCTCGTGACAAAATCCCGGGGCGCTGACCGATGAAAACGCCAAAGACCGGAGAAATGCTCCACCTGCGCGGCAACGCATTGAACAAGGGCGAACCGGTCGCGCTGCCGCTGACCCAGAGCAGCATGTTTCATCTACCCGGCGCACCCGGGGACCATGCCACTTACGGGCGTGTCGATAACCCGACATGGGTCCAACTGGAACATATGCTCTCCCATCTCGAAGGCGCGCCCTGTCTGAGCTTTCCGTCGGGTATGGGTGCGATTTCGGCAGCGCTTTTTGCAACCGTCCAATCTGGCTCCCGGCTCCTGATCCCGTCGGATGGGTATTATGTCACCCGCCTGCTGGCCGACCGTTTCCTGTCTAACTTGGGTGTTGCCGTCGAAGAACGCCCAACGCTCACCTTTGCAGACGGCGGCTTTGACGGTTTCGATGTGGTGTTTGTCGAAAGCCCCTCGAACCCCGGACTGGACATGATCGATCTGTCAGCGGTGGCGCAGGGCGTGCGCGCCGCAGGGGGCATGACAATCGCCGACAACACCACCATGACACCGTTGGGCCAGCGCCCATTGGACCTCGGGATCGACGTGGTTGTCTCGTCCGACACAAAGGCAATGAGTGGCCATTCCGATCTGCTGATGGGCCACGTGGCCAGCAACGACCCTGACATCATGGGTCGCGTCGAAGACTGGCGGCGGGTCTCCGGCGCGATCCCCGGCCCGCATGAGGCCTGGCTGTTACACCGGGGCTTGAAACTCTGGACGTTCGGTTTGATCGGATGTGCGCCTCCGCTCAGGTTCTGGCCGAACGGCTGGCAGCGCACGATGCGGTAAAGGGAATCCGCTATCCCGGCCTACCGGATGATCCGGCTTATGATTTGGCCAAGGTTCAGTGCATGCGCTTTGGCTTTCTGATGTCTCTGACGCTGGAAAGTGAAGCCAAGGCCGAACAGTTCATCGACACCTGCCTGCTGCTGCGACCTGCCACATCCTTTGGCGGCGTGCACAGTTCGGCAGAACGGCGTGCGCGCTGGGGCGACGATGTCGACCCCGCTTTTATCCGTCTGTCGGTTGGCTGTGAGCCGCTAGATGAGCTTTGGCCAGCGATCGAAGCCAGCCTGAACGCGCTATGATCACCCCTTTGGGTCACGCAACTCCTTGAAGACGTAGATCGGCAGGACGACACTGGCGATCAGGGCACCCAACCAGACCAGTAGCGTTGCGGCCAAGAGGTTCGAAATACCTCCGATTGTCAGCCCGGCAGTGATCCAATCGGTCACCAACAATCCCACAAACGTTACAATCAACGCGATCCCGCCTTTGAGCGCGGGCACGTTCTTTTCACCGATTTTCAGGATCAGTGGTTCGGCCACGACCTGCACCAGAGTAAAGACGATCACTACCACTATGAAAGACAGAGGCCGGATTGCAAACTCGGCCAAAACGAGTGACGCCAACAGCAATCCAATGGCATTTCCGGCCAGCAATGCCAGAACGGACATAATTCTGCGAGACATGGGACAGTCTCCTGCAATCAACTTTTCCAAACAGGGCCAGTTTAGCAAATCCGCAGGAATTTGCGAAGCAATTCAACCGCCTCTTCCTTTTGACCTGTTGAACCCCCATGATAAAACCCATCTAATCAGGTCAGACCTGCAGCGCCCTACATCAGCGAGAGTGAGATGAGCGACGATCCCTATTCGGTTCTTGGCGTTACCAAGGACGCCAGCGCCGCCGATATCAAGAAAGCCTACCGGCGCATCGCCAAGGACTGCCATCCGGACCTCAAACCTGGCGATGCCGAGGCCGAGGCAAAGTTCAAGGCCGCCGCCGCCGCCTACGATCTGCTCAAGGACCCGGAAACGCGGGCGCGCTACGACAATGGCGAAATCGACGCATCGGGTCAGGAACGCCCGCAGCAACAGTATTACCGCGACTATGCCGAAGCCGCAGGCAACCCGTACCGATCAGGCGCCGCCTATGGCGATCCGGATGACATGTCCGACATCTTTGCCGAGTTCATGCGTGGGAGGGGCGGTTTTGGGCAACAGCGTACACCAGAGTTCCATGCCCCCGGGCACAATCTCAACTATTCGCTGCAGATCGGTTTTCTGGATGCGGTGTTCGGTGCCAGCCAGAAGTTGACGCTGCCGGATGGAGACCGCATTGAGGTCAAAATCCCAGCAGGAATCACAAACGGCCAGACCATTCGCCTGCGTGGCAAAGGGGCGCCGGGCTACGGCGAGGGGCCGGCAGGGGACGCCTTGGTGACGGTCTCGGTCTCGGATCACCCAATTTTTGACCGACAGGGCGACGATATCCATATCACGCTGCCAATCACAATTGACGAGGCGGTCCTGGGCGGCAAAGTGGCAGCCCCAACTATCGATGGCGGCGTAAACGTCAGCGTGCCTGCGGGCACCAGCAGCGGCAAGACGCTGCGGCTGCGCGGCAAGGGAGTCAAGAAACGCGGATCGTCAGATCGCGGGGATCAACTGATCGAGTTGACGGTCGCGCTGCCCGATCAGATCGATGATGAGTTAAAGCAATTCATGGAAACCTGGCGTGAAAAAAACCGCTATGATCCGCGGAAAGGAATGCCGTCATGACCCGCACCTTGACAGAAGAGCAGTTGATCAATGCCATCGCGCGCCTGACCTCGGATCGTTTGTCAGAGTATTTGGCGGCAGAAATTGTCGTTCCGCAGCAATCCGAACAGGGCCTTGTATATCAAAGACTGGACGTCGCCCGTCTTGAACTCGCGTGTGAACTGCATGAGCAATACGACATGGAGACAGACGCCCTGTCGATGATGATCTCGCTGATTGATCAGATGCACGGTCTACGCGCCGAGTTGCGCGACGTTCTGAACGCGGTCGAGGCGCAACCGGACCCGGTGCGCGAGAAACTGATCGAGGTGATCGGCACAGCGCGTTTCCGGCGCATGTGACTCGGTCGGGCCGAGCAAACGTCGGGCTTGGGCTGGTCTGACTTCCAATGCGCAGTTAGTCACCCACGCGGTAATCTTCCGGGACATAGAAGGTATAGTCCCGGTCTGCGACCAGTTCATGGCACTCGTGGCAATAGGCCACGGCAGCGGACCGGTCGCCTGACGTATCCCCAAAAACCGACCCGTCTGGTAACACCATGATGTAGCGCCAGTCGGCGGTTGCGGGACTTGCGTCTTCGGACAGCTTCTCCATCACGAACATCGCACCAGGATGTACGTTGCCTTCATCCGTCACGGTCATACTGTCTTTTGCCAGCACTGACCCCATCGGCAGGGTCTCGCCCTCCTGCAAAGTCCCATAGTTATGCGCCATCCTGTTGGCATAGCTGTTGACATAGCGCTGGCCATGGGTGGCCGAAATGTAAGGTGCGTCGTTAAAAAGCGGCCAGCTTTGGTAGTTGCGGATCAGATCCAGTTGAGCGGCGGCATAGCCGCGCGCCATACGCCGCGTCAGGGACTGATAGAACGCCAGCGCCTCTTCCTTGTTCAGCTCTGCCGGGTTTTCGATTGCGATATGCGCATCTTGCTCATCAGCAAGCGCTTCCGTCGCCACAGTAAGCACAAGGACACACGCTACGATCAACTTCGAGAAAAAATATCCAAAAAACAAATTCATAATACTGGCCCACCTGTAAAACAGTTCGCCTGGATACCGCATACCGGTTTGAAATAGGATAGCGGCCTAAGAATGCACTGCCAGAACCCGCTCCGTCATCTCACCGCTTTGTGCACAAAGGTGAGGCCACCCGGAGCCAGAACATTCAAAAGATACCAAGCTTTTCTGGCAATAAACAGCGGCGGAACATTAAGATTGCAGCCGCTGCAAGTCCAGACGAGCGGAACCTACCTGTCCAAACCCGCTTCGACCGCAATCTGCTTTCGCGACTTTCGGGCCCGCTCGGTGGCGGATTTCAACTGACCGCACGCGGCCATGATGTCCTCGCCCCGCGTTTTTCGAATGGGGGAGGCGTATCCCGCCTGATAGATGATATTGGCAAAGGCACGGATACGGTTGTTCGAACTGCGCTTGTAGGGCGCGCCGGGCCATTCGTTGAACGGGATCAGGTTGATCTTGGCGGGAATTTTGTGGCGTTTGATGTGGTCGATCAGGCGATGCGCGTCCTCATCACTGTCGTTCACCCCATCCAGCATCACATACTCAAACGTGATCCGCTCGGAATTCGAGGCATTGGGGTAACTGGCCAGCGCGTGCAGGAGCTCCTCGATATTCCAGCGCTTGTTGATCGGGACCAGCGTGTCGCGTATCTCATCCGTGGTGGCGTGGAACGAGATTGCCAGCAGGCAACCGATTTCCTCGGCCGTCCGCGCAATCTCGGGCACAACACCCGAGGTCGACAGCGTGATGCGGCGACGGGACAGGGAAATGCCCTCGGGGTCCATCGCAATCTTCATGGCATCGCGGACGTTCTCAAAATTGTAAAGTGGCTCGCCCATGCCCATCAGAACAATGTTCGACAGCAGGCGCGTTTCGTCCTTGGGGGCTCCGGGGGTCGGCCATTCCTCAAGATCATCACGCGCCATCATCACCTGACCGACAATCTCGGCAGCTGTCAGGTTGCGCACCAGTTTCTGCGTTCCAGTGTGGCAGAAGGAACAGGTCAGCGTGCACCCAACCTGAGACGAGATGCACAGCGTGCCGCGGTCCTCTTCGGGGATGTAAACAACCTCGACCTCGTGCCCGCCCGCAATGCGGCACAAATACTTTCGGGTACCATCTTCCGAGACCTGTCGGGTTACAACCTCGGGGATCTCGATGACAAAGTCCTCAGCCAGCTGGGCGCGATAGGCTTTAGCCAGATTTGTCATCTCGGCAAAGTCGCGCACGCCCCACTGGTAGATCCACTGCCAGATCTGGCCGGTCCGCATTTTGGCCTGCTTCTCCGGGGTGCCATGTTCGATCAGAACTTCGCGTAACTGGTCCCGGGTCAGGCCGACCAGATTCAACTTCCCTTCCGGCAATTTGCGCGGAATGGTCACAAGGTCCTGGGTGATCGGCGCTTTGGCTGACATAGTCTGGTCTCGAGGCTTCTGGCTTGGGATGCGCCTCTATATAGGACTGCACGCAAAGATCAAAAGAATTCGTGCCGCTCAGTTTGCAAAACTCAGCAACTGGTCCACACGCGTTCTGCCCAGGTCGATCCTGCAGGAAGTAATCGCAATACCGGTGCCGGATCCACCGCCAAACGACGTGCCGACCGCCTCGCAATGTGTGTCCCGAAACGCAACCCAAGCGTTTTGCGCAGCTTCGAGCGCGGGCTGGGCTTCGGTCCGTTCGGTGACGTCGTCCAGTTCTCTGGCGGCCTGCATCGCGAAGCCATAGCTTTCCCCTAATGCAGCATTGACGCGTTCTTCCATTTCAGAAACACAAGATCCGACGTCGACCTGCGAACTTGCATCAGGACATTCCAATGCAGGGTCGGCCAGTACAGTCCCCGGAAGAAACACGGCGAAAAGAGCCCAACGCATGATCCGATACTCCTGATTGCTCGGGAAAACTTTCGGCAGCCTAGCACGGTTTTAGCGACAGCCCAAAATGCCGTCTGGCCGTTCAGGCGATGCCCGAACGGCCAGCACTACATCTACTCATCTACCCGGTTTTCGGGTGGAAGTGCCCGTCAGACTCCCGCAGGCGGAACGTTGCAGTCGGCGGCATCCAAGGTTTGCACCGGATCTTCCGGCCCGCACTGTTCGCCACTCACCGGGTAAGTCTCTGCTGTGTTTTCGCACGCGCTCAACACTGCGGCGGCCATCATCAACAGGACAAGAACAGAATTTCTAAACATCGGACAACTCCTCATTTCGTTTGCACCAATTAGTTCAGAGGCGACGATGCTTCACTTTGACACGGATCAAATTGAGCACCGGACGTAGCGTAAGGATGCAAACTGCGTGCTGAGTACGAAAAAAGCCCCGTCGAAATGACGAGGCTCGGATTCTCTGCCCTTCGATCTCAATTTGTACAGCGCTTCTCGGCGTCTTCGATTGCGGCGGTGAAACCCAAAAGTGAGAACGTGTCTTTTGTCTGGGTTCCGCGTTCGGACCTTGCTGTCAGAACCGCTTCGGTTCCACGCTTCATTGCGGTGACAACTTTCAGGTCCTCACCTTCCGTTGCGGGCCAGGCCCACTCTCCTTCGGTGATGAACTCGAACTCGGAGTCGTCAATGCGGACATTCACGGTGGACCCGGACGCAAAGGGATAGCCGCCGGTAAAGGTCACTTGGCCTTTGACCTCGGAATTGGGCCGATAGAAGACAAACAACAGAATGTCACTGCGCCGCACAGATACGACGCGACCCCCACGGGTGTTCACGGTCTCTTTGGGCGCAGAGACGCTCCAGCATTCGGTGGGATCGTCTTCGACGAAAACGCTCCAGTCGGTCTTTGCCGCAACCCGATTGGTGCTTGTCGCCTGCTGAGCGATTGCAGTTGTGGCCAGCCCCGCCACACACAGGCCCGCGATCACGCGGACGAGCCTTGATCCCATTTGTCCAGCCTCCTAGCTCGACCCATACCTCTTATCCATCGGAAATGGCTGCAAACCCTGCCGGTTCGTCTGTAACGTTGCGCATCCCGATGATTGCCGACATACACACACTAACGCAGGTTTCGCCACAGGCGAAAGGGCGATTGGCAGAATTTTGCGCATAAAACCGGAGGTCCAGATGACGCAGCCCGTAGCAATGACAGAACTCTGGCGCGGACCCTTGTTAGAGAGCCTGCATCTTGGTCACGCAGTGATCTGTGATGATGCGGGTCAAATCGTCCAAAGCTGGGGTAATCCGAAGGAGGTGATATACCCTCGATCTTCTGCCAAGATGATCCAGGCTCTGCCTCTGATCACTTCGGGCGCTGCGGCAAAGTTTGGGTTGAACAGCGAGCACCTGGCGCTGGCCTGCGCCTCACACAACGGCGCGCATATTCATACCGACAGGGTTTCGGCCTGGCTGGACCATCTGGGTCTGGCCGACAGCGATCTGCGGTGCGGGCCGCAAGAACCATCTGATATGGCGGCGCGCGACGGGCTGATCCTGGCCGATGACACGCCCTGCCAGATCCACAACAATTGCTCGGGCAAGCATTGCGGCTTTCTGACGGTGGCGCAGCACATGGGCGCAGGGCCGGAATACCTTGAAATTGATCATCCGGTCCAACAGGCCTGCCTGTCTGCCGTCGAGGAGACAACTGGAGAGACCAGCCCGGCCTATGGGATTGACGGTTGCTCGGCCCCGAACTTCGCCACTTCACTGGTAGGCTTGGCACGATCAATGGCGTGGTTCGCGTCAGCAGGTGATCGATCCGACCGGGCGAGTGACGCCGCCCGGCAACTCACGGCAGCGATGATCCGACATCCCGAACTGGTCGCAGGGGAAACACGGGCCTGTACCGAATTGATGCGCGCCATGGAAGGGCGCGCCGCGATCAAAACTGGCGCCGAGGCCGTTTTTGTCGCCATCATCCCGGAAAAGCGTATGGGCGTCGCGTTGAAGATTACCGATGGCACAACGCGTGCCAGCGAATGCGCGATTGCATCCATTCTTGTCAGCCTTGGGGTGCTGGAGGCCGACCACCCGGCCACCCGCAAATTCATGAACGCCACGCAATACAGTCGCCGTGGACTGGAGTGCGGCGTGATCAGGCCAGCACCGGGCTTTCCCGGTTAAGCCTGTTACATCTCGATTTCGTGCACCTCGGCCACTTCGACCGACCCCGAGCCGTTGACGACCATGGGACAGCCTTTTGCCATTTCGGTGGCCGCATCCATGCTGTCAGCCTTGATGACGGTGAAACCCGAAGCCGGATTGGCGCCACCATTGTCGGCAACGCCACTGTGGCTGACGGTATGGGATTGACCAACCGGGTTACCGGGGATGTCCAGCGCGTCCCCCATACCCTGAAACCATGCGCCCCAGGCTGCCATGGTTGCTTCGACTTCGGCAGGATCGCTTGGCGTTGTTCCGCCATGATAGACAAACAAATATTGAGGCATTTCAGTTCTCCTTGTTAAAAAACTAGTTCAAGAACGCTTCGAGTTTGCGCAGCGACGAGGTCCAGCCCTGTTCATGGTTGGCGGCAGCGTCGGCATCCGCCAATTCACGATGATCCACGACCAGACGCGCACCCTCGCCCGAGGCCGCGACAGACAGGGTGACGTGGCTTTCATTGCCGCGTTCGTCCTGATCGTCATGCCAGGCCCAGGTAAATCCAACAGATTTTGGTGCGTCGACATGGGTAACGTGACCAGAGACTTTGAAGCGCTGACCATCGTTGTTCATCATGACCGAGTACCAGGGCCCCAACCGCGAAAAATCCAGGTTGTGCTCAGGGACGTGCACGCCCTCAGGACCCCACCATTGCAACAGCTTTGAACCATCGCTGATCCACGCAAACAGCGTCTCGGCGCTGACGGGAAACTCCCGCTCCAGTCTCAGGTCGGCCATGAGTTCTCCCCTTCCAGAATGTTGCCCAAACGATCAAGGCTGCTTTCCCAAAACTGGCGTTTTGAGATCGTCCACTCGGCAATCGCACGCAGACCGTCCGGCTGAATAGAATACATCCGTTGCGTACCTTGCACGCGCTGCTGAATCAGCCCGGCCTCGCGCAGAACTTTCAGGTGGCGCGAGACAGCCGCGCCGGACATGCCCTTTCCGTCAATCAGGTCTCCGGCGGCCAGTTCTCCGTTTTCCATCAATTGCTCGACAATCGCGAACCGGGTGGAATCGGACAGGGCAGAAAATGTGGTCAAAAGTGTATTCATGACCACTAATTAACATAAATGTTAAATAAAAGAAAGCCCGCTTCTTTTGCGCATCAGACGGTCACAAATTCCCGACGCGAATAGCCCTGCAAGTAAAGCAACGCTGTCAGATCGCCATGATTTACGCGCACCTCGCACTGGGCGGCAACCGAGGGTTTGGCATGCAACGCAACACCCGTGCCCGCGAGGCCCAGCATGCCCAGATCGTTCGCACCATCGCCAACAGCTATCACATCGGTCTTGGGCAAACCCAGCCGCGCACTTATGCGTTCCAACGACTCGACTTTGGCCTGCCGTCCCAGGATCGGGCGCTGCACATCACCGGTCAGTTTGCCGTCCTCAGCCAGCAGGGTATTGGCCCGGTTTTCGTCAAAGCCCAAAAGCTCGGCCACCCGCGCGGTAAAGGCCGTGAACCCGCCTGAAACCAACGCGGCGTAGCCACCGGCTGCACGCATGGTCGCCACCAGCTCCCGCCCCCCCGGCATCAAGGTGATGCGCGTGTTCAGAACCTTGTCGATCACGGTCTCATCCAGACCTTTCAGCAGGCCGACCCGTTCGATCAAGGCGCCTTCGAAATCGAGCTCTCCGTTCATTGCACGGGCCGTGATATCCTTGACACGTTCGCCTACACCGGCCTCATCCGCCAGTTCGTCGATACACTCCTGCTGGATCATCGTGCTGTCCATGTCTGCCAAGAGCATCTTTTTGCGGCGCCCGTCTGCCGGCTGGACGATCAGGTCCACACCCATCTTCTGCAAATCCGCCCAGATCTCCCAGCGATTGTCCGGAAGGTCCGACAAGAAGAACTCCGCCGCTTCGTCCGGGTTGAGCCAAACGATTTTATCACCACCCCAAGCGTTTCGCAGAGACTCGACCAGAGGACGCTCCAGCGACGGCGTAGCTGGATTGGTCAGCAGGGTGGCAACGTACATCTTCGATCTCCGGCAAGCTTAACCGCGCATATCGCAGGCGCAGCATTTTCGCCAGAGGTGGATTGCCCCGACCGCGCGCAACCCGTAAGAATTTCTTAGGTGTCAGGTCTTTGGGTCTGCGCTTGTGCAAGAAAATCATGACGCTCGAAGACAAAAAGGGGAACGGGATGGGTAACCCGCTGTATGACCGCCTGTTCGGCATCCACTCCGGCAAGACCACAACGTTTCTACATTTGCCCGATGGCCAGACCCTGAGTCACGCAGCATTTCTGGATAAGGCTGCCCGCCTCGCAAATGCCCTGACGGGATTGGGATTGGAACCTGGCGACCGCGTGGCTGTGCGGGTGGAAAAAACACCCGAAGCTCTGGCCCTCTATGCGGCCTGCGCACAGGCAGGGCTGATTTTCCTGCCGTTGAACACGGCTTACACAACGCATGAGCTGACCTATTTCATCGAAAACAGCGGCGCGTCATTGGTCGTCTGCGATTCAAAAGACGCCGAGGACCTGAATTTGGTTGCCAAGGCGCAGAATGCGCGTCTGGAAACGCTGGACGCTGACGGGTCCGGCAGCCTGATGCGCCGCGCACTCGGGATGCTGCCCGCCTTTGCCCCGGTCAGCCGGTCCGAAGATGATCTGGCGGCCCTCCTTTATACGTCGGGCACCACGGGGCGATCCAAAGGGGCGATGCTGACGCAGGCCAACCTATTGTCAAACGCGCTGACGCTGGTGCACGAATGGCGGTTCACGGATAAGGACGTGCTCCTGCACGCATTGCCGACCTTTCATACGCATGGTCTTTTCGTGGCGACGAACGTTGTTCTGGCCTCGGGCGGGTCGATGATTTTTTTGCCAAAGTTTGATCTGGACGACATGGTGCGCCTGCTGCCCGCCGCGACGTCGATGATGGGTGTTCCGACGTTCTACACCCGCCTTCTGGGGGACGAGCGGTTCACCAGAGATCTGGCGCAGGACATGCGGTTGTTCATCTCGGGCTCGGCCCCTCTGCTGGCCGAAACACATGAGCGCTTTGAACGGCGCACCGGTCATCGCATTCTCGAACGCTACGGCATGACCGAGACCAACATGAACACGTCAAACCCCTATGATGGCGAACGTCGCGCGGGAACGGTAGGGTTCCCTCTGCCAGATGTAGAACTGAAAGTGACCGACCCGGAAACGGGTGAGGTCGTGCCGGATGGTGAGACCGGCATCATCGAGGTGCGCGGCCCGAACGTCTTTAGCGGCTATTGGCAGATGCCCGAAAAAACCGCCGAAGAGTTGCGCGAGGACGGGTTCTTTATCACCGGCGATCTGGGGCGCATCGACCAGGATGGATATGTCCACATCGTCGGTCGGGGCAAGGATCTGATCATCTCCGGGGGCTACAACATCTACCCTAAGGAAATCGAACTCTTGCTGGACGAACAACCTGGTGTCTTGGAAAGCGCCGTGATTGGTGTGCCGCACCCGGATTTTGGAGAGGCCGTTTTGGGCATCCTTGTGGCTCGGTCCGGTCAAGATCCCGATGTCCAAGCGATCATGGCTGCAGTGAACGGTCAGCTTGCACGGTTCAAACATCCCCGCCGCCTGATTATTGCCGATGAATTGCCGCGCAACACCATGGGTAAAGTGCAAAAGAACCTGCTGCGCGACACCTACAAAGACAGTTTCAGCGACAGTTAATGCTCAGGCCTCCAATGGGACACGTCCGTTTTTGGCCAGCAGCCAGCAAGACCGACCTTCGAACACCGCAGGGATCAGCGGACGCCCAACCCCGGCACCGCCATCCAGATTCACCCGGTTGCCAAAATGTTTGGCCTGGGAAACCGGAGTATGACCGTGCACGACCAGCCAGGGATGCGGGCTCGGGTCGTCAAGAAATTCGCCGCGTATCCAGATAAGATCTTCCTCTATCTGCTCTGACAAGGGTGTCCCTGGGCGAATACCGGCATGTACGAACAGCAAATCACCGTCCTCGTGGTATGGAACAAGCCTGTTCAGAAAGGAAACGTGCAATTCAGGCACCGCTGTGCGTGCTCGGTTCAGGATGTGGAAAACACGTTCGTCAGGTTCGAACCCTACGCCATATGAGGCCAGCGTTTCTGCCCCGCCCAGACGCTCGTGCAACCAGTGTTCTCCAATCCGCAACCGGGCCTCTGCCACAGATCCATCCCGCATGAATCTGGCAAACATCCGGTCGTGATTTCCCAGCAGAAAAATCCAGTTGCGCCCTGCTTGCTGTGCCTTGGCCAACAGATCGATCACATCCTTGCAATTCGGGCCCCGGTCCACGTAGTCGCCCAGGAAAACCACCCGCGCGTCTGGACCACCATCCGCTTCGATCCGATGCAATGCGGTTCTGAGCATGTCCAGTTGCCCGTGAATATCCCCGATGGCATAAACAGGTGTCGTCATGACCACTCGATTCCCTTCTCGGTTGATTTGAAGCAAAATCGCTGCGGAGAAAAGACAATGCCCGCTCTGTCTCCAGTACGGGCATCAAGCTGTTTCAGAATCTCAACACAGTACCTTAAGCGACATCGAACTCCAGCGGTTTGATCTGCTTGAACAGACCTGTTTCCGCCAGCTTTGCACGCGCTTCGGCCGGAACCGGCTCATCGACGTAGAGCAACGCGATTGCTTCACCTCCGGCCTCGGACCGGCCGAGTGTAAAGTTGGCAATGTTGACATCGTTTTCGCCCATGGTGTTGCCCAACGCTCCGATAATACCCGGTACATCCTCATTGGTGGTGTACAGCATATGCGCCCCAACCTCGGCATCGATATTGATGCCCTTGATCTGGATGAAGCGCGGCTTGCCATCGCTGAATACCGTGCCCCCGATTGAGCGTTCGCGCTTGCTGGTGACGACGGTCACTTTGATATACCCCTCGAAGGCGCCCGACTTATCCTGATTGGTGGTCGAAATCTGGATGCCGCGCTCTTTCGCCACCACGGGTGCCGAGACCATGTTCACCTCGGGGTTGAACTTTTTCATGATCCCGGCAACGACTGAACAGTTGAGCGCCGCGAGGTTCATCTCAGCGGCGACACCATCATAGAGGATGTTGATCGCCTTAACCGGCTCATCGGTCATCTGGCCGATGAAGCTGCCCAAATGACCCGCCAGCTTGATCCACGGACCCATGACCTTGGCCTCTTCGGCCGTGACGCTGGGCATATTCAGGGCGTTCTCGACCGCGCCGGTCAGCAGATAGTTCGAGATCTGTTCGGCCACCTGCAGGGCCACGTTTTCCTGAGCTTCTGTAGTCGCCGCACCCAAATGCGGTGTGCAGACAACGTTTGGCAGGTTGAACAGGGGATTGTCCTTGGCCGGTTCCACGCTGAACACGTCAAACGCAGCGCCTGCGATATGGCCGGACTGCAACATCTCGGCCAGCGCTTCCTCGTCGACCAGACCACCCCGTGCGCAGTTGACGATACGAACACCCGGTTTGGTCTTGGCGAGGTTTTCGCGGCTCAGAACGTTACGGGTCTGATCCGTCAACGGAACATGCAGAGTGATGAAGTCGGCACGCGCCAGCAACTCGTCCAGTTCCACCTTTTCAACACCCATCTGCGCGGCTTTTTCTTCGCCCAGATAGGGATCATAGGCGATGACCTTCATCTTCAGCCCGAGTGCGCGTTCGCAGACGATCCCGCCGATGTTCCCCGCGCCGATCACGCCCAGCGTTTTGTTGGTCAGCTCGATCCCCATGAATTTGGACTTTTCCCATTTACCCGCATGGGTCGAGGTGCTGGCCTCGGGGATCTGCCGCGCGACGGCAAACATCATCGCAATCGCATGCTCAGCGGTTGTGATCATGTTGCCGAAGGGCGTGTTCATCACGATCACACCCTTTTTCGAGGCCGCATCCTTGTCGATATTATCGGTCCCGATCCCGGCACGACCGATCACTTTCAGTTTGTCGGCCTTCTCCAGAATGGTCGGCGTGACCTTGGTGGCCGAACGAATAGCAAGGCCGTCATACTGACCGATCACCTCGGCCAGTTTGTCTTTGTCCTTACCCAGATCGGGCATGAAATCCACGTCGATGCCGCGATCCCGGAAAATCTGCACGGCGGTTTCGCTGAGCTTGTCAGATACGAGTACTTTGGGGGCCATTTTCTCTGGTCCTTGAATTGTATGGAAGGTCCGGGCCTTGTGTGGCCCGGCAAAAAGTCAGGCAGCCTCAGACTGCGCCGCGATTTCGGCCTCGAAGGCCCATGCCAGCCAAGGCAGCATCGCCTCGATATCCGAGGTCTCAACCGTGCCACCGCACCAGATGCGCAGGCCCGCAGGCGCGTCGCGATAGGCACCGATGTCCAAGGCGATATTCTCTGCTTCAAGCCGTTTGGCCACGGCCTTGGCGAATGCTGCACCGTCCTGAATGCGCCCATCTGTGAATTTCAGGCAGACCGAGGTGTTCGATTGCGTCGCCGCATCTTCGGCCAGATTGGCGATCCAATCGTTTTGGTCGCAGAAGGCGTGAACCGCTCCGGCATTGGCATCGGCACGGGCGATCAACCCCTGCAACCCGCCGACCGAACGCGCCCAATCCAGCGCAAACAAGTAATCTTCAACCGCGAGCATCGACGGCGTGTTGATCGTCGCGCCGGTGAAAATCCCCTCGATCAGTTTGCCGCCCTTGGTCAGGCGGAAAATCTTGGGCAGCGGCCAAGCGGGGATGTAGCTTTCCAGCCGTTCTACCGCGCGGGGGCTCAGGATCAGCATTCCATGAGCCGCTTCACCGCCCAGCACCTTCTGCCAGCTGAAAGTGGTCACATCCAGTTTGTCCCAGGGCAAGTCCATCGCAAAGGCCGCCGAGGTCGCATCGCAGATCGTCAAGCCGTGACGGTCATCGGCGATCCAGTCGCCGTCGGGTACCCGAACGCCCGAGGTCGTGCCGTTCCATGTAAACACCACGTCGTTGGCGAAATCGACCGAAGCAAGATCAACGATCTGCCCGTAATCTGCGGTCTTCACCTCGGCGTCGATCTTCAACTGCTTGACCACGTCAGTCACCCAGCCCGCGCCGAAGCTCTCCCACGCCAGCATCTCAACCTTGCGCTCACCCAACAGCGACCAAAGCGCCATCTCAACCGCACCGGTGTCTGAGGCGGGAACGATGCCGATCTTGTAGTTTGCCGGAATGCCCAGAATCTCACGCGTGCCTTCGATAGCCGCTTTCAGCTTGTCCTTGCCAACAGCCGCACGGTGCGACCGGCCCAGCGCGGCATCGGCCAGTTTGGACAGCTCAAATGTAGGGGGTTTGGCGCAAGGGCCCGAGGAAAAACGCGGATTCGCCGGCCGCGTCGCCGGTTGTTGAGTGCTCATCTGTATTACCCTTCCAGATACACGCCCCTCGTTGGGGAGGGGTGTCCCACGGACAGAGCTATGGTGCGCAAAACCCAACGACAAGCGAAAAAGACGCTTTAGGCGAAGAAAACGACAGGAATCCGCGCCTGAATTCGGAACACGTGTTTCCGATCGGCATCACGTGTCGAAATGTACGCTTTCGCCGGTTGTCGACGCCTGTTGCGCCGCCAACCCCATGCGAACTGCCCAGAACCCATCTTGAAGCGAGACATCCGGGGCAGAACGTTGACCGCGCAAAAGTTCCAGAAACCCCTGATGCTGATAGAAGGTCGAGCCATTGTGGTCCCCAGCCGCCAGCAACTTGGGGTCAACCGGGATGTCTTTTGACACAGGTCCTTTGGGATCACGCGGGCTAACAATCAGCTGTGGCACCGGCGGCTCGCCCAAATGATCGAGCCAGAACCGACCTGGGCCAGGCACCAACGCCTCGATCTTGGCCCTAGGGCCGACGGCGGAGACCTCTTCCTGATACCGCGATCCTTCGGCGAACATGCAAAGTTCCAACATCGCCCGCGCCCCGTTGGCGAAATCGACCAATACATAACCGTGATCCAGGATATCCGGTGTCTCGCCATCATAACTTTCATCCAAATGGTTTATTGCCTGCCCGCCACTGGCGGTGATCCGCACCGGGTCGGAATGCAGGATCAAACGCATCAGGTCGAAGAAGTGGCAGCATTTCTCAACAAAGGTCCCGCCGGTGTTACGGTTGAACCGGTTCCAGTCACCAACCTTGCTCAGAAACGGAAAACGATGTTCACGGATCGACAGCATCTGGACGCCGCCCGTCACACCCGCCTGATCAATCAAGGCGGCGATGGGCGGCATATAGCGATACTCCATCGCCACCCAGATCGGGTGGGGGTAGTCCCGCTGCACCTGCTCAAGCCGCGCGGCATCCGCTGGATCGGTGAACAGGGGTTTCTCAACCAGCAATGGCAAAGGGCGCACCTCTGCGATCTCGCAAATCTGATCCACATGTAAATGGTTGGGGCTTGCGATGACAATGCAATCGAGATCCTTGACCGCCAGCAACTCCTGCATGGACCCCACTATGACCGCATCCGGCGCGATGGCTTGCCCCGCTTGGGCCATGCCTGGATCGGGTTCAAAGATTGCCGCAACGCACGTCCCCTCCAGCAAAGCGATATTGTGCAGGTGCTCCTGCCCCATCATGCCGCATCCGATCAGCCCGTAGTGGATGGTCCGGGTCATGCGTTTTCCTTTTACTTCAAACGTTGTACATAGGTGGTCCGATCCGGATCGAACCACGTTTTTGAAAACTCGACGGGCTCTGCCCGTTCGGACCAGCTAAACCGCTCGATATATCCAACCGTTTCTCCGGCGGGTTTGGTGAAACCTGGGGGTGTCCACCCAGGCAGAGAGCCGACCGAAACCCGATCTTCGGCCCGCGTGATCCAGAACCCCAACTGTTGCTGGTAATAGCGATAGAGCGAGTCCGACAGCAGCGTCTGGTCGATCAGTCCAACTGATTCGTCCAGCCAGATTTCCTCGACGGCGATAATTGTGTCATTCAGATATCGCATTCGACGCACGCGGGATCCTGTATCGGAGGCACCGAATTCCGGCAGAGCGTCAGGCTTACTCAGATGGTCGACAGACAGAATATCCGCGCGTGGCAAACCGCCCCCCTGAGGCAGTTCAAGCCGGAACATCGCATAGACACTGTTCTGTGTTCCGGTCTCCCGCACGTAGTTGCCGGATCCCTGGATACGCTCCAGCATCCCTTTTTTCTCAAGCTCAGCGAGCGATTTTCTCAAGGTTCCCACCGACACCTGCAACCCTGCCGCCATCTCGCGCTCGGGCGGCAGCCTCTCACCATCTATCAGCCGACCCGCAGCGATGTCGCGGATCAGCAGTTCCGCGATCTGCACATAGATCGGCAAGGCATTCGGGTTTCGGCTGTTCGGAGACACTGGGCGTGCTTCACTCCGTCGCAGGAGAAATTGATACACTATTGATCTACATCAATGTGATTGCTACGCAAGAGAAAAAGCAAATTCAACGCGGAGCGTGACTCAGATGACAATCGTCCCCATCACATCCCCGGATCTGGATGCGGCTGAGGTCTCGTGGTTCGCGGCGCTGTGCTCGGACGATTACCAGTTTCTTGGGGTGCCGGATGGGGATCTGCGGTCCAGTTGGGACCATTGTTCGGGCATCGTCAAAGAAGCCGAGGCACAGGGGTTCCGCAACATCCTATGTCCGTCATCCTATCAGGTTGGGCAGGACACTCTGAGCTTTGTCGCCGGGTGCGCGCCCATCACGGACAAGATCAACCTGCTGGCCGCTGTGCGTTGCGGTGAGATGCAGCCGATCATGCTGGCCCGAACCATCGCGACGCTGGATCACATGCTCAAAGGCCGGCTGACGGTCAACATTATCTCGTCCGACTTCCCGGGCGAAAAAGCCGACAGCGCCTATCGCTATCAACGTTCGCGCGAGGTGGTCGAGATCCTGAAACAGGCTTGGACCCAGGATGAGATCAACCATGCAGGTGAAGTATACAATTTCTCGGGCCTGACCACTGATCCGGCCCGACCCTATCAGACCGGCGGCCCGCTTCTGTATTTCGGGGGCTATTCTCCCTCCGCTCTGGACCTGTGCGGTGAACACTGCGACGTCTACCTGATGTGGCCCGAAACCAGGGACCAACTGGCTGAACGGATGAAGGCCGTTCACGCAGTTGCCGAGAATTACAATCGCACGCTGGATTACGGCCTGCGCGTTCACATGATCGTTCGCGACACCGAGGCCGAGGCGCAGGAATATGCCGACTATATCGTTTCAAAGCTGGATGACGAGTATGGCCGCGCGATTCGGGAACGCGCGTTGGATGCGACGTCTCTGGGTGTGGCGCACCAAGCCAAGAACCGCGATCTGGCGGATGAATACGGGTATGTCGAGCCCGGCTTGTGGACCGGCGTTGGACGGGCCCGGTCAGGTTGCGGTGCGGCGCTGGTGGGATCAACCGATCAGGTCATGTCCAAGATCGAAGACTACCAGAAAATGGGTATCCGGGCCTTTGTTTTCTCGGGCTATCCACACATGGACGAGGCCCGGCACTTTGGTACGCGGGTGATGCCCAACCTGAAAACATGTTCTCTTCCTGAAGCTTATGGAAGGGTCCCCGCAAACATCCCGGCCACGCCGCTGGGCAACGGAGTCCGTCGGTGATGCAACGTGTGAAACTATCTGAGACATTGAAAATGAGTCGCCTTGTCTATGGCATGTGGCGGCTCGGCGACGACGAAGACACCTCGGCCCAACATGTCGAGGCCAAGATACAGGCTTGTCTGGATCAGGGCATCACGACATTTGACCAGGCAGATATCTATGGTGAGTACGGGGCCGAAGCGGTTCTGGGCAATGCCCTGCGCGCCAATCCCGGCTTGCGCAAGCAGATGGAGATTGTCACCAAATGTGACATCGTCGCGCCATGCGGCCGCTACGCGGGCGCAAAGGTCAAATACTACGACACCTCGCGCGCGCATATTCTGAAATCCGTCGACACCTCGCTGCGGGAAATGGCAATCGACCACATCGACCTGCTGTTGATCCACCGCCCCGATCCGTTCATGGATCACCACGAAACCGGGGCAGCCTTGGATGAAGTGATCGCCAGCGGCAAGGTCGGCGCAATTGGCGTGTCCAATTTCCGTCCCTGGGATTGGCAATTGCTGCAATCCGCGATGACGGCTCAGCTGGTGACCAACCAGATCGAGGTTTCCCTTGGCGAAATCAGCCCGTTCACCAACGGCGACCTCGCCTTTCACCAGCAACATGGGCAGCCCGTTATGGCCTGGTCGCCTCTAGGGGGCGGTTTGCTGATGGCAGGCAACCCTCCGGTCGGCATAGTCGCAGACGAAATCGCGGCAGAGTTCAATGTTGATCGCGCTGCCGTCGCGGTTGCGTTCCTGTTGGCCCATCCTGCGGGGATTTTGCCCGTCCTCGGCACCAACAATCTGAACCGCATCAAGCGGATTTCCGACGCCCTGAAAGTCAATCTGGATCGCGAAACCTGGTTCCGTCTCTACGAGGCGGCACTGGGTCATGAGGTGCCATGATGAACGCAATCTCAAAGGACTTAGCCAGAACCTTCATTCCCCACAAGGACGACACCCGCACGTTACGGGATGCTTTTGGCCGCTTTGCCACCGGAGTGACAATTGTCACCTGCGACAGCAACGACGGACCGATTTGCATAACCGCCAACAGTTTTTCGTCGCTCTCGCTCGACCCACCGCTTGTGATGTGGGCCGGCGACCGGAACTCGCGGCGGTTTCCATACTTCCACAAAGTCCGCCACTTCAGCGTTCATGTGCTGTCAGCCGAACAGGCCGAACTGTGTTTTGGCTGCTCCAAGAACGCGCACGCTTTGCGGGACATCGAACACGAGCGCTGTGTGAACGGCACGCCGCTGCTGCCGGACTGCCTGGCGCGGTTCGAGTGTGAACAACATGCGTATCACGATGCAGGAGATCACGTTATTGTGGTAGGTAAGGTACTACGGGTCAGCATGGCGGAGGGAGACGCCTTGACCTTTTACGCCGGGAAACTCGGCCAATTCGCGCACCAATAAGCGTGGGAAAACCGCTGCGGGGAAAACCCGCGGCCGAAATGGGAGGATCCGCATGGGCGGACTGGCATCGGTGCTTGCGCCGATTGCATTCGTGAACGAAACCGTGCTGCGATTGGGCCGCGCGGTTGGCATCGTTGCAATCGCGTTGATGGTTGTGGCCATCCTGATTCAGGTGTTTTTCCGCTACATATTGGACAACGCGCTGCCATGGCCAGACGAAGCTGCCCGGTTCTGTATGTTGTGGATGACCGGTCTGATGGCACCCACCGCTTTCCGACGCGGCGGGTTTGTCGCCATCGACATGCTGCAGCGGTTCTTGCCGCGTGGTGTCGGACAAACGCTCAACATCTTTCTGCTTTTGATTTCGCTGGCGGTTTTGCTGGTGGCTGTCACAATCGGCTGGTCCGAGGTCACCGGCTTTGGCGGCAAATTCGCCACGGCCGCACTATACCTACCGACCTCCTTCAATTTTGACGAATGGTTCCGCATCCCGCGTAGTTGGATGATGGCCTCTCTTCTGGTCGGCATTGTCCTGCTGATATCGGTCAATATCGAACTGATCCTGCGCTCGTTCATAACCATGCTGGGCGGCGGTCACTTGCTGCCGGAAATTCCCGATGCTGCGGTTGGGGCTGAATAAATGCTGATTTGGTTTCTTCCGACATTCCTGATCTTCCTGCTGATCGGCTTGCCTGTATTCTTCGCGCTGCTCGCTGCACCCGGCATTCTGCTCTGGCTGAATGGTCAGACCAATGACATCACACTGCTGTATCGCAATGTCTATAACGGCATGGACAGCTTTCCGCTGATGGCCATCCCCTTCTTCATGCTGGCCGGAGAACTGATGAACCGGGGCGGTATCACCATCCGTCTGGTCGAATTTTCGCAAGCCCTTATGGGCCATCTGCGCGGCGGCCTTGCGCATGTGAATGTGCTGAGTTCCATCCTCTTCGCAGGACTGTCAGGGTCTGCCGTTGCGGATACTTCAGCACTTGGATCGATGCTGATCCCGGCGATGGAGAAACAAGGCTATACCCGCAAATTCGCCGCCGCCATTACGGCGGCCAGTTCAGTGATCGGGCCGATCATCCCGCCCTCGGGCATCATGATCATCTATGCCTATGTCATGGGTGAAAGCGTCGCCGCCCTGTTCCTAGCAGGCATTGTTCCGGGCGTCATGGTCGGCGTCGGGTTGATGCTGATGATCAAGCTGATGGCAGATCGGTACGACTTTCCCGTGGCCAGCCGCAAATACACATGGGGCGAACGCAGACAGGCCAGCCTCAAGGCCTTCTTTCCGCTCATGACTCCTGTCATCATTCTGGGCGGTATTCTGGGCGGCATCTTCACACCTACCGAAGCGGCAGCGGTCGCCGTTGGCTATGCGTTCATCATCGGGTTCTTCGTCTTGCGGACGCTGTCCTGGAAAGAGGTCCCAGATGTTCTGAGCAATGCAGGAATGACCTCCGCTGTCGTGCTACTGCTGGTTGGTGCTGCGATGGCATTCAAGACCGTCGTCAGCCTTAGCCACGCGCCGGAACAGCTGGCATCATTGATCCTCAGCCTGTCGGAGAACCCGCTGATCCTGCTGTTTCTGATCAACTTGCTGCTGTTCATCGTGGGCATGTTTCTCGATGCAGGCCCGGCGATCATCATTCTTGGCCCGATCCTGGGCCCGATCTTCACTAGCCTTGGCGTCGACCCGATCCACTTTGCGATCATCATGAGCGTCAACCTGACCGTAGGTCTGGCGACGCCACCTATGGGATTGGTCCTGTTTGTCGCTGCCGCCGTCTCGCGCGAGCGGGTCGAGACCATCGCCAAGGCGATCCTGCCATTCCTGGCGGTTGAAATCATAGTGATCTTTTTGATCACCTATATCCCGGCACTATCCATGACGATCCCGAGGATAACGGGATTTGCAAACTAACTGAGTACCACAGGGAGGAAACGCATGCTCAGACAATTCATCAAAACCGCAGCGGTGGCCACATCGCTTGTGGCCGCATCCGCTATGGCCGCCACGGCCGCCGACTATACTCTGCGCGCAACCGCCAACTCGAATGAAAATGATGAGGACTATGACGGCCTGATCGTCTTCAAGAACTATGTCGAAGCCGCCTCGAACGGCGCCATCGAAGTGGAGCTGTTCATCGGCACCCAGCTCTGCTCGAACGGGGCCGAATGTCTGCAGGGCGTCGCTGACGGCACCATCGACATCTACATTTCCACCTCAGGTGGGGCCTCCGGCATCTTTCCCTATGTGCAGGTTCTTGATCTACCCTATCTGATGGCCGACGACCGCATTGCCGAACACGTTCTGTCCGGCGACTTCACCCGCACCATGCGTGACATGGCGCTGGAGGATTCCGGCGGCGCGATCCGTCTGATGACCATCGGCAACACCGGCGGCTGGCGCAACTTTGCGAACACACAACGGCGCATCGCTGAACCTGCCGATATGGACGGTCTGAAAATCCGCACCGTGGTCGCCGACCTGCCGCAGGAACTGGTCAAGGCGCTGGGTGCATCACCCACCCCGATCCCGTGGCCTGAACTGTTCACCAGCTTCCAGACTGGCGTTGTTGAGGGTTCCAAAAATGGCATCACAGACATCATGGGCATGAAATTCCCGGATGCGGGCCTGCAATATGTCACGCTGGACGGCCACGCCTATATGGGCGCCCTCTGGTGGATGAACAATGCGAAGTTCCAGGAGATGCCCGAGGACATGCGCCGCGTCGTGGTCGACGGTTTCTATGCGTTGCAACAGGCCACTTTTGCATCGCCTAAACGCAAGTCGATTCAGGCCTATGAAGACTTCGTCGCCGGTGGCGGTGACCTCTATGTTCTGACACCCGATCAGAAGGCCGCGTTCAAAGAAGCCGCTACTCCGGTTTATGACTGGTTCCAGTCCAACGTTGCCCGCGGTGATGAGATCTTTGTTGCGCTGACCGATGCCGTTGCAGCGGCTGAGGCCGACGTAAATGCCTCACGCGACGCTGACCTGAACTAAGACAATGGGTCGGGCCTGATTGGCCCGGCCCTCACCGAAACGGGTACATCCAACCCTTGTAGTCATTCACCAGAACATGCGCCCTTTCGATTTGCTCCGGCGACATTTTCTTAACCACTTCCTCAAGGCTGATCGCGGCATCGGGATCGCCGCCAATGGCGCTGAGCGTGTACCACATATAGGCCCGCACCAGATCGGGCGCGGGCATGCCCAGACCAAGCTCATAATACCAGCCAACACCCGATTGCGCCCCCGGATGCCCCTTCATCGAGGCGCGCAGATACCATTCGAACGCGCGTTCATAGTCTTGTTCGACACCCAGCCCCAGCCCGTACATCACACCGATCAATTCCTCGGCCTCGGCATTGCCGGACCGCGCCGCTGGCAACAGCTCCTCACGCGCGGCCTCAAATTCCCCAGCTTCCATCATGTCGCGCGCCTGTTCCAACTCGGCCAGCGCCGGGGATGCGAACAGGCAAAGGGCATATACAAACTGACGCACGGGGCTGCTTTCCTTCTGGCCGGGGCTGCAGCGGCACAAGATTTGCCGCGTC
Source organism: Ruegeria sp. B1 (assembly GCF_056535885.1). NCBI lineage: Bacteria > Pseudomonadati > Pseudomonadota > Alphaproteobacteria > Rhodobacterales > Roseobacteraceae > Ruegeria > Ruegeria sp. B1. The sequence continues at coordinate 156,463 of NZ_JBQFJA010000001.1, forward strand.
CGCTGACGGATGCTGATTTCATCCCCTTTGATATGGAACAGGCCGCTATTGGTCATCAACTGTTTTATGATCCGATTCTGTCGGGCAACCAGAACATCTCTTGCGCCCATTGCCATCACCCGGATTTCGGCACCTCGGATGGGCTGTCTTTAGGCATAGGCGAAGGTGGTGAGGGTCTGGGCCCGGATCGCACACCCGGCACCGGGATCGATAGAATCCGCAAACGCATTCCCCGCAATTCACCTGGGCTGTGGAACCTCGGCGCAAAGGACATCCACACAGTGTTTCACGATGGCCGCCTGAGCAAATCGGATGTCTACGGCAACGGCTTCAATTCACCAGCACAGGAATGGTTGCCCGAAGGGTTGAACTCATTGCTCGCTGCGCAGGCGCTGTTTCCCTTGACGTCGCAATTCGAGATGGCCGGGAATGTCGGCGAAAATCAGGTGACCGGAGCGGTTGCCGACCGGATCGATCTGGGCTGGCCCATTCTGGCCAAACGCGTCCGCACCGATCCGCGTTACGGACCGGCAATGATAAAGGCATTCGACGAAGTCGATACCACTGAAGACATCACAATCACACAGATTGCAAATGCTCTGGCCGCGTTCATGGCCATCGAATGGCGCAGCGCTGACAGCCCGTTTGATCAGTACCTGGCGGGTGATGCCACGGCGCTCACGGACGCTCAGATAGACGGTATGAGCCTGTTCTATGGCAAGGCCAATTGCGCGACCTGCCATTCCGGCCCTTTCATGACGGATCAGCAATTTCACGCTTTGGGCCTGCCTCCCTTTGGCCCTGGACGAACTCGCCAATGGGACCCATACGCCCGCGACGTGGGCCGCATGGGCGAAAGCAATCGGATCGAGGACGCCTATCGCTTCCGCACCCCTATGCTGCGTAACGTCGCGCTGACCGCACCCTATGGCCATAACGGGGCTTTTCCAGATCTGGACACGATGATCCGCCACCATTTGAACCCGCAGGTCAGCCTTTCCGACTGGACGCCGGACTCGGCGGCCCTGCCCGAGGTTCCTTGGCTACAAAAAGCGGATTTTGTCGTCTGGCAAGACCGGTTCGAAATGCAGCGTGTGCGCAACACAATCGACATTTCCCCGGTGGTTCTTACCGACACGGAAATCAACACCCTCATCGCGTTTCTGAACGCCCTGACAGGCACGAGCGTGGACACACCGCCTTTTGGTGTGCCCGAAGATTTCAAGCCGTAAAGTGGACCCCCCCCTTTGTTGGGGGGTGTTTTATTCAGCGGCTTCGATGTATTCGGTCATGGTTGGGCATGTGCAAATGAGGTTTCGGTCGCCGTATGCGTTATCGACGCGGTTGACGGGGGACCAGTATTTGTCGACGCCCATCGAGCCCGGCGGGAAGCAGGCCTGTTCACGGGTGTAGGGGCGGTCCCAGTTGCCGACCAGATCGCGCACCGTGTGGGGGGCGTTTTTCAGCGGGTTGTTTTCCGCGTCGATCTTGCCGTCGATGATGTCCTGCGCCTCGGCGCGGATCGAGAGCATGGCGTCGCAGAAGCGGTCGAGTTCCGCCATGGGTTCCGATTCCGTAGGTTCCACCATCAGGGTGCCCGCCACTGGCCAGCTCATCGTGGGCGCGTGGAAACCTGAATCGATCAGGCGCTTGGCCACATCGTCGACGGAAACATGCGCCGCCTCGTCCAGCGGTCTTGTGTCGAGGATACATTCATGCGCCACCCGACCGGATTCGGAGGTGTAGAGGATCGGATAAGCATCCTTCAGGCGCGCGGCGATGTAGTTGGCGTTCAGGATCGCCACTTTCGTTGCCTGCGTCAGACCTGCGCCGCCCATCAGCAGCACATAGGCCCAGCTGACCGGCAGAATGGACGGCGAGCCAAAGGGCGCTGCCGAGACCGGACCCACGGCGGTGCCGTATTCCGGGTGGCCGGGCAGATGCTCGGTCAGGTGTGCCTTGACACCGATCGGACCCATGCCGGGGCCACCGCCGCCATGCGGGATGCAGAAGGTCTTGTGCAGGTTCAGGTGGCTGACGTCGCCGCCAATGTCTCCGGGGCGCGACAGGCCCACCATGGCGTTCATATTGGCGCCGTCGATATAAACCTGACCGCCGTGATCATGGGTGATCTGGCAGACCTCCTGCACGGTGGTCTCGAACACGCCATGGGTCGAGGGGTAGGTGATCATGCAGCCAGCCAGATGATCGGAATGCTTCTCGGCCTTGGCGCGGAAATCGGCGACATCAATGTTGCCATTCTCATCCGCCTGCACCGGCACAACCTGCCAGCCCACCATCTGGGCCGAAGCCGGGTTGGTGCCATGGGCCGAGGTCGGGATCAGGCAGACATTGCGCTGCCCTTCGCCACGGGCGAAGTGATAGTTGCGGATGGTCAAGAGACCCGCATATTCGCCCTGCGCGCCCGAGTTGGGCTGCTGGCTGATCGCGTCATAGCCGGTGATCTGGCACAGCTTGTCGTTCAGATCGGCGATCATCTCGTGATAGCCCTGCGCCTGATCTTCCGGGCAGAACGGGTGCAGGTTGCCGAACTCGGGCCAGGTGACCGGGATCATCTCGATCGTCGCGTTCAGCTTCATGGTGCAGGACCCCAGCGGGATCATCGCCCGGTCCAGCGCCAGATCGCGGTCAGCCAGACGGCGCATATAGCGCGTGATCTCGGCCTCGGCCCGGTTCTGGTGGAAGATCGGGTGGGTCAGGTATTCGCTTTCCCGCAGCGCGTAATCGGGCAGGCGGTAAGCCACGTTCGAACTGTCATCGGTGCGGTCGATGCCAAAGGCGCCCCAGACGGCCTCGATGGTCTCGGGCCGGGTCTGTTCATCCAGGCTGATACCAACCTTGGTCTCGCCGACCTTGCGCAGGTTCACACCACGCGCGACGGCGGCCTCCATCACTGTTGTCTGCAGGGGACCGACCTCAACCGTGATGGTGTCAAAGAACACTTCCGGTTCCACGGCAAAGCCCGCCTCTTCCAGACCGGCCGCCAGGCGCGAGGTCTTGCGATGCACCGATTGCGCAATCGCCTTGATGCCGTCGGGGCCGTGATAGACCGCATACATCGAGGCAATCACCGCCAGCAGCGCCTGCGCGGTGCAGACATTCGAGTTCGCCTTCTCGCGGCGGATATGCTGCTCGCGGGTTTGCAGCGACAAGCGGTAGGCCTTGTTGCCCCGGCTGTCGATGCTGACGCCGATGATCCGGCCCGGCATCGAGCGTTTCAGCTTGTCGGTGGTCGCCATATAGGCCGCGTGCGGGCCACCATAGCCCATCGGCACACCAAAGCGCTGGGTCGAGCCGATGGCGATATCCGCGCCCATCTCACCCGGTGACTTCAGCAGGGCCAGCGACAGGATGTCGGCAGCGACAATGGCAATCGCCTTGTGTTCGTGCAGCGCGGCGATTTCCGATGTGAAGTCGCGCACATGGCCGTGGGTGCCCGGGTACTGGAAGATCGCGCCAAAAACGGCACCTGCATCCAGCGTATCGGGATCGGCGACCTGCACGTCGATGCCCAGAGGTTCGGCGCGGGTTTTGATCACCGCGATGGTCTGCGGGTGGCAGTTCTTGTCGACAAAGAAGGCCGCGTTGTTGGCTTTCGAACGCCCGCCGCGCTTGGCCATCGCCATGGCTTCGGCCGCCGCTGTGGCTTCGTCCAGCAAGGAGGCATTGGCCACGTCCAGCCCGGTCAGGTCGCTGACCATGGTCTGGAAGTTCAGCAGCGCCTCAAGACGGCCCTGGCTGATCTCGGGCTGATAAGGCGTGTAGGCGGTGTACCAGGCCGGGTTTTCCAGGATGTTGCGCAGGATCGGCGCAGGCGTCGTGGTGCCGTAATAGCCCTGACCGATCAGCGAGGTCAGAACGGTGTTCTTGCTCGCCACCTCTTTCATGTAGAACAGCGCATCGCGTTCCGTCATCGCCGGACCCCAGTCCAGCGGCTCTTTCTGGCGGATCGCTGGTGGGACGGTGGCGTCGATCAGCTGGTCCAGCGTCTTGAAGCCGATCACCTTGAGCATGTCGCGCATCTCGGTCGGGCTGGGCCCGATATGGCGGCGGTTGGCGAAGTCATAGGCTTCGTAATCGGTCAGTTTGAAGGCCATCTGTGCGCTCCTATGAATAAGTCAGGTCGGGCGGAGACCACGCAGGCCCCCGATACATCATCACGAGCCAGTCCGGCCCGAACGGGCGGAGCCCTGTGCAGGGCTCCGGTCTGGATCAGCCGATGAAGGCTTTGTAGCCAGCTTCGTCCATCAGATCTTCAAGCTGCGACGCGTCCGTGATCTTGATCTTGTAAATCCAGGCCTCGCCCTCGGGGTCTTCGTTCAGCGCGCCGGGATTGTCGGCCAGCGCCTCGTTGACCTCGGTGATCTCGCCATCGACCGGTGCATAGAGCTCGGACGCCGCTTTGACAGATTCGATCACGCCAATCTCGCCATCCTTCTCGAACTCATCGCCCACTTCCTGCTGCTCGACAAAGACCACTTCGCCCAGCTGTTCAGCCGCGTGTTTGGTGATGCCCAACGTGGCGGTGTCGCCCTCGACCATCAGCCATTCATGCTCTTCGGAATAATAGGTTGCCATGTCTCTCTCTCCTGGCTTCAACGCTTGTAATTCTGTGTGACAAAGGGCAGCGCCACAATCTGCGCCGGTTGCGCCTTGCCCCGGATGATCAGATTGACCTTTTCACCCGGCTCACCGTGACCGACGGACACGTAGCCCATCGCCACCGGGCCACCCACCGTGGGGCCAAAGCTGCCCGAGGTGATCTGACCGATGGTGTTGCCATTGCTGCACTGGATCTCAACGCCCTGACGCGCAGGCGCACGGCCATCGGGCTTGATGCCCACCAGCTTGCGGGCGGCACCCTCGGCCAGTTCGCGTTGCACGCGATCCGCGCCCGGGAAGCCGCCCTCTTCCTTGCGGCGCTTCTGGATCGCCCAGCCAAGGCTGGCCTCAATCGGCGAGGTACTCTGGTCAATGTCATTGCCATAAAGGCACAGACCGGCCTCCAGCCGCAGGCTGTCGCGCGCGCCCAGACCGGCCGCTTCGCAATCCTCATGTGCCAGGAACGCCTTGGTGATCTCAATGGCCTTATCTTCGGGGATCGAGATCTCATACCCGTCCTCACCGGTATAGCCCAGGCGTGAGATACGGCATTCGACGCCGTTGATATCGGCCGCGGTGGTTTCCATGAACTTCAGGTCGCGGGCGGCGGGGCAAAGCTCACCCACAACGTTCTCCGCTGCGGGGCCTTGCACGGCGACCAGCGCGCGGTCGAAGATCTCGGTCACTTCAACGCCTTCGAGGTGTTCGCGCATATGCGGAATGTCCTGATGCCGCAGCGCCGCGTTCACCACCACAAAATAGTGATCACCCGCGTTCGACACGATCAGGTCATCCATGATCCCACCGTCTTCGTTGGTAAAGAACCCGTACCGCGCCTTGCCTTCCTTCAGCGTCGCATAAGCCTGCGGGCACAAAGCTTCCAGCTTCTCCCCCACATTCTCACCCCGAAGGATAACCTGACCCATGTGGCTCACATCAAAAACAGCGGCCTTCTCGCGGCACTGTTTATGCTCGCCCATTATCCCCATTGGGTACTGAACAGGCATCTCCCACCCCGCGAAATCTACCATCTTGCCGCCGAGCTCAACGTGCAAGTCGTACAAGGGCGTGCGTTTTGGAGCGTCTGTCATGGCGTGTACCTCTTCGTTCCAAGTTATCAGCACGAATGCCCGTCAGTCTGAATCAAGTCGAGCAATTTGCAACGACCGATTGCGCCATTTTGGATGGCGAATGAGCACATGCGTCACAGTTCCAAATTTCCTATAGGAAACTTTTTTCCGTTACGCAACACACAAGATTTTGCATTCAGCTTTCGTGTACCTCTACCGCATGTTCCAACGCGCGAAGCCCTGCAACAAGATCGTCTTCTGCGGTGTCTTCAGCAAAGTCGTGACTGATGCCCCGGATCGACGGCACAAACAGCATGGCAACCGGCATCAGCCGCGCGACATTTGTTGCGTCGTGCAAAGCGCCGGACGGCATGCGGCGCCACCTGTCCGGGGCGACCTGCTGAGCACCTTTTTCAAGCGATGCCCGCAACGTCTTGTCCATCGCAACCGGCTCAAGCCCAAGCAATGGGCCAAAGTTCAGCGACAGACCTGTACGGTCCGCAATCTCCTGCGCCGTCGTACGGATAATCTCCTCCATTCGCCGAAGCCGATCCGAGTCGCGATCCCGCCACTGCATCGAGAACCGGACACGCCCCGGAACAATCGAGGACGCGTTTGGATGAAGATCAACATGCCCGATTGTCCACACGGTCTGGGGGGCCACAACGTTCCGGAACCGTGCGATGATTTCCGTGTTGAAGTCGGACAAGGCCTGAAACGCATCGCGGCGCAGATGCATCGGCGTGGTGCCGGCGTGGTTCTGCTGGCCCTCGAAACTGATCACCATATCGCGGATGCCCACGATATCGGTCACCACGCCGATTTGATCCCCGTCCTGATCCAGTGATGGGCCTTGCTCGATATGCATCTCGATAAAACCTGTGAACTGAGCCGGATCGACAAACCCCTGTGCTAGGTCCCGCATGGACGCCCGCGCATCCGAAAAGGGTGTGCCGACGTGATCTGTCAGACTGTCTGCCTCGGCCAATGACACCTCCCCGGACCAGATCGCGGACCCTGTGGTGACACCGAAACGACCTTCCTCATCCTGGAAACTAACGACCGATATGGGGCGGTTACTGGCGCGCGCGACTTCAAGAGCAGCGATAACCCCCAAGGCCCCGTCCAACCAGCCGCCTTCGGGCTGGCTGTCTGAATGAGACCCCATCAACAGCGAGGGTGACGGCGCAAGGCCAAACAGGTTGCCGACCGGATCAAACTGCGGGGTCAGACCAGCGTCTTGCATGCGCGACGCCAGCCAGTGGCGTGCGGCAATATCCGCCTCGGAATACGCCGGGCGCACGACACCTTTGCCGACACCCGACGCGCCGAATTCGCGCAGCTTGTGCAAATCGGCCAGAAACCGTTTTTCATCAACCGCCATATTCCGCCCCCTCCAGAAATGCCGCAACAGTACGCGGCGCGGATCGTCGTGCAAGCGGAGGGCAGCTATCAGCCAAAAATTTTGGAACTGGCCTGAGAAACCCCTCTGGTCCTGGCCCGGAACCTGTCCTAAGAGTTCGCCCAAGAGGGACCGTCATGTCACACATCACATTGGTTCGTCATGGTCAGGCAAACACCACTGCACGCGACGAAGAGAATTATGACAAGCTGAGTGCGCTTGGCCATCAGCAGGCGCACTGGTTGGGCGCGCATCTGCGGGAAACCCGCGCGCACCACCCACGAGTATACTGCGGCACGCTCATGCGCCACATCGAAACCGCATCCAGCATGGGTCTGTCCGATCCGATACAAGATCCGCGATTGAACGAGATCGAGTATTTTAACATCGCCAAACTGTTCGAGGAACAACATGGCGAGACTGTTCCGACCGACCGAGAGGGGTTTGTTGAGCACCTGCCCAAGACATTTACCGCATGGGCCAACGGCGACATCAGCAACACGCCCGAGACTTTTTCGGACTTCGAACAGCGTGTATCCGATGCGTTGCACGATATCGGCACGGACGGCGGCCCGGCAATCGTCGTGACGTCAGGCGGTCTGATATCAATGGTCGTACGACAGGCGATGGGTCTGGACATATCGTCAATGGCGCGCGTGGCTCTTGCCATCATGAACACGTCGATGCATCGTCTCCACCCGATAGGAACCCAACTCAGCCCGGTCCTGTTTAACGCTGTCCCGCATCTGGAAGCACCGGACCGGCAGTTCGCCCAGACGCATCTTTGACGGGCCCCAACGAAGAAGCCTCGATGCAACTATACTATGCCCCACGCACCATTTCGGTTGCCGTCGCCATCGCGCTGGAAGAGTCTGGACTGGACTATGAGTTGATCCAGCTCGATTTCGCCGGTGGTGAGCAAACGAAACCAGCCTATCATCAGATCAATCCCAAGGGACGCGTTCCGGCGCTGGCGGTCGAGGGCGGTATCCTGACCGAAACGGGCGCGCTGCTGGAATACATCGCAGCCAAAGCGCCACAGGCGAACCTGATCCCGGCCGATCCGGTTCTGGCCGCCCGGATGCGCGAGATGATGTATTATCTGGCCTCCACCATGCATGTGAACCACGCGCACAAGAAACGCGGCCATCGCTGGGCTGACGCACAATCCAGCCGGGGCGATATGACCGCCAAGGTGGCCGAATCCATGACCGCGTGCTGCGACTACATCGTATCCAATGGGCTGCGTGGTCCGTTCGTTTTGGGCGAGCACTTCAGCCTTGCCGACGCCTATCTTTATGTTGTGTGCAGTTGGCTGGAAGGGGACGGTGTGGATGTTGCGGCCTTTCCAAAGATCGTGGCGTTCCGCGACGCGATGGAAGCCCGCGCTTCGGTTCAGGCCATTAACGCCGCCGGAATGCTCTGATCAAAGGAACTTTGATGACACATCTCTGGGTCAGGGCTGAACAGCGCCCCAACGAGGAACGGGTGGGCCTGACGCCCGAGGGCGCAGAAGCGCTTGTAGCCGCTGGCCTGCGCGTGACGGTCGAGGAGAGCTCGGTTCGAGCAATACCGATTGATAACTACAAAGACGCCGGATGCGAGATCGCAGCGGAAAACTCCTGGCCCGAGGCTCCGCGCGATGCGATCATTTTCGGCCTCAAGGAACTGCCTGAGGACGGCACACCTCTGCCCAATCGCCACATCATGTTTGGCCATGCCTATAAGGGTCAGCACTCGGGCCGAGCGCTGCTGGAGCGGTTCAAAGCCGGGGGCGGCACGCTTTATGATCTGGAGTATCTCGTTGACGAGGATGGCCGCCGCGTCGCCGCCTTTGGCTATTGGGCCGGTTACGCCGGGGCCGCGGTCACGCTAAAGACATGGGCCGCGCAGCAACGGAGGGAAGAATGCCCACCCGTCGGAGTCTATCCTAGCAAAGACGCGCTGAACGCAGAACTGCTGGCCGAGTTGGATGCGACCGGGCACCCGCGACCGCGCGCCATTGTGATCGGCGCTTTGGGCCGCGTTGGAACAGGTGCTGCAGACCTATGCGAAGCGATGGGCATGCAGGTCACCAAATGGGATATGCCTGAAACCGCCGGCGGTGGGCCATTCCCCGAAATCCTGGACCATGATCTGTTTCTGAACTGCATCTTCGCACGCCCCGGAACACCGGTCTTTGTGCCACGCGCAGCTTTGACAGCGCCACGCAGCCTGACCGCCATCGGTGACGTGGCGTGTGACCCCGACAGCGACTACAACCCGGTTCCGGTCTACGACCGGGCCACCACGTGGGATCATCCCGCATTGCGCGTTGCGACCGACCCGTTGATGGATGTCATGGCCATCGACAACCTGCCATCGATGTTGCCTGTTGAAAGCTCCGAGGATTATGCGGCGCAATTGCTGCCCTCGCTTCTGACCCTGACCGATCTGGATGACGGTGTCTGGGGCCGCGCAGCGGCGACCTACAAAACGCATATCGAAAGGATCTGAGCGATGACAATTCACTGGTGCGGTACCGGCCTGTCGGCCATCCCCGGTTTGCGCCGCCTGATCGAGACCGGTCACAAAGTCGCCGTCTGGAACCGGACCGTGGACAAGGCAAAGGCCGAGGTCGGCGATCTGACCGATGACATCCGCGCCTTTGACATCGAGGCGCTGGGCAATGTTGTCGAACCCGGTGATGTGATTGTTTCGATGCTGCCCGGCGACTGGCACGTGCCGCTGGCAGAACTGGCAATCGAAAAGGGCGCCAACTTTGTCTCGTCCTCATACATCGCAGCAGAGATGCGCGATCTGGACGAAAGAGCCCGAGACGCCGGGGTTGCGCTGGTAAACGAGGTCGGGTTGGACCCCGGAATTGACCATCTGATGGCGCATGCCCTGATTGACGATTACCGCGCATCTGACGCCTTCGACCCGCAGAACCATCTGAGTTTCATTTCCTATTGCGGCGGCATTCCCAAAAATCCCAACCCGTTCCGGTACAAATTCAGTTGGTCGCCGCTTGGCGTACTCAAAGCGCTGCGTTCACCGTCCCGGTCTATTCGCGACTACGCTCCGCTGGATGTAAAACGACCGTGGGATGCGATCACCAGCTATATCGCTCCCCTGCCAACGCCTGAAAGCTTTGAGGTCTATCCCAACCGGGACTCGCTCCCGTTCATGCAGCAATATCATTTCGAGAAGCATTGGCCGGTTAAGGAGTTCGTGCGCGGGACCCTGCGTCTGAATGGCTGGGCCGATGCCTGGGCAGATGTGTTCCGCGAAATTGAAACCCTGTCCGGCCCCGAAGGCGACGCACGTCTGAAAGAGATGTCTGATCAATTCTGGGCCGAAAACGCATATGCCGAAGGTGAGCCGGACCGCGTTGTGCTGTGCGTTGGTCTGAAAGCCGAGAAAGAGGGCCGTGCAGTCTGGCACAAGACCTATGTTATGGATGCCTGGGGCGACGCACGCGGTTCCGCCATGGCACGGCTGGTTTCTATCCCCGTATCCCTGGCCGTCGAAGCCGTTCAAAACCGCGCAATCCCGGCTGGCGTGCACGCCGCACCAAGCGACCCGAAACTCGTTACGACGTGGATGGCTGAGATCGACAGGCTGGCCCAGCATTTGCAAGTCGTGGACCAACGCACCTGAGCGTTCATACTCGGGTGGTCTTAGAACGCCATGGGGCACCTGTGGTATGCCCAACAGGCACTATTTGGTCGCGACTGCGACCGCAAAATCGAAGTTGCGTGCAATAGCTCGGCAAAGACCCGATACCAACCCCCTTGGACCCGCTGAACGGGGTCACTGCCCGATGCCGGGGCGGGCGTGGCTGGTTCCGCAAAAACACCTGAAACACGCGCCTTTTGAAGATTTTGGTCGCCTTCATACAGACATTCGACGCCAAAAGTCGTAGCTGCACTCTATCATTCTCAAGTGATCCGCAGGAGGGCTGTATGGACAATTGGCATCAGGAACTGACCGCCCTCAGGCGCACCTTTCATCGCGACCCCGAACTGGGATTTCAGGAGCACCGCACAAAAGCCCGGATTGCGGCGCGTCTGCGCGAATTGGGGATCGAGGTCATCGAGGGTGTTGGCGTCGTCGGTGTGCTCAAGGCCGGGACCGGCAACCGCGCCATCGGGCTCCGGGCCGATATGGATGCGCTGCCGATCACCGAGACAAGCGCACATGATTACGTCTCGGCCAACCCCGGTGTGATGCATGCCTGCGGCCATGACGGGCACATGACCATGCTTTTAGGGGCCGCCGAAACGCTGGCCCGCGATAAAGACTTCGACGGTACGGTCGTCTTTCTTTTCCAGCCAAACGAGGAACACGGGCTGGGCGCGCGGGCCATGATCGACGAGGGTGTGCTGGAACGCTTTCCGGTCGAAGAGGTCTATGCAATCCACAACCTGCCCGGCGCGCCGGTGGGGCAGGTCTCGACCCGGGTAGGACAGATTTGCGCATCCGAAAGTCTCTTTGAGATCGCGATCACAGGTCGGGGCGGCCATGCGTCGATGCCGCAGGTCGGCGTGGACGCGATCACCGTCGGAGCCGAGATGGTGCTGGCGCTCCAGACCATCGTATCGCGCAAGCTCGCCCCCGGAGCGGGGGCCGTTGTGTCAGTGACAGAGTTTGTGACCGACGGGCAGCGCAACGTTCTGCCGGGCCACGCGACCCTTAAGGGCGATGTCCGGGCGCGGCTGCCCGAAGATCGCAAGTCGGTGGAACGCTTCATGCGCCAGATCGTCGACGGCGTTGCCGCAACCCACGGCATCACAGCAACGATGGATTTCAACACCGAGTTCATCGAGACCATTAACGCCCCCGGTCCGGTCGACGCCGTTATGCGCGCCGCGCAAGCCGCAGGGCTCGAGGTTGACGGCCACCGCCCGCCGATGAGCTTTTCCGAGGATTTCGCCCATTTTTCCGCCGCCGTACCGGGCTGTTTTCTACTACTTGGCAACGGCACCGAAGGCGCGCATGGCCAGCCGCTGCATGCCGCCGATTATGATTTCAACGACGCGCTTCTGCCCATCGGTGCTGCCTTTTGGGCGACTCTGGTGCGCGACCGCCTTGCACCCAGAAAGGATTGATCCATGACCGACCTTCTCCCTCAAGTCCGCCTCGGCCATGTTGGTGTGACCCCAAAAACCGGCGATGCCGCACACCGGGTTCTGACGCCCGAGAATTTTGCGACCGCCCGGGCCGAGATTACGGCATGGGACGGCTATGCCCCCACGCCGCTCGTGTCTCTGAAAACGCTGGCGGAACGGATCAACGTGAGCGAGGTGCGGTATAAGCACGAAGGCCCACGCTTTGGTCTCGGCAGTTTCAAGGCGCTTGGCGGGGCTTATGCAGCCTTGCGCGTTTTGCAGCGGGTGCTGTCCGAGCGTTTGTGCCACGATGTCACCTTGGCCGATATCCGCGAAGGAAAGCATAGCGCGGCGGTGGCGCGGATCACGCTGGTCTCAGCCACCGACGGCAACCACGGCCGCTCGCTCGCCTGGGGGTGTCAGAAATTTGGGGCAGCGTGCCGCATCTATATCCATGCCGAGGTCAGCGAAGGCCGCGCCGAGGTCATGCGCGGTTTTGGCGCCGAGGTGATCCGTATCGAAGGCGACTATGACGCCTCAGTCAGACTGGCCAAGGACGAGGCTGAGGCACATGGCTGGTATGTTGTCTCTGACACATCCTGGCCCGGCTACTCCGAGCCGCCCCGCGATGTGATGGCCGGATACGGTGTTATGACGCGCGAGATCTGTGACGCGATGGAGACCGCCCCCACCCATGTCTTCCTGCAAGGCGGTGTGGGAGGCATGGCCGCCGGGATCGCCGCCGCGCTGCGACAGTATTGGGGCGCAGCGTCTCCCCGCGTTGTGGTGGTTGAGCCAGAGCTTGCGCCTTGCCTTTTTGAAAGCGCCAAAGCAGGTAAAATGACTGCCGTGACCATCCAAGAAGAAACGATCATGGCCGGCCTTTCCTGCGGTGAGCCGTCCCCCATCGCGTGGGAGATCCTGTCCGAGGAAGCATCGGATTACCTCACCATTCCGGACAGTCTGATTGGACCCACCGTACGCCTGCTGGCCCGCCCCTTGGCTGGAGACACGCCGCTGGAGGCAGGCGAAAGCGCGGTTGCGGGCCTTTCGGCGTTGATCGTCGCGCGGGGTGATGAGGCACTCTCGGAAAAGCTTGGTCTTGACGCTGGCTCCCGCGTGCTTCTTATCGGCTCCGAAGGGGTCACAGACCCCGAGATTTACCAAATGATCATGGAGGGCCGCGATGCCGCGTAACACCCCCGAACGCGGGTTTCCTCAGGCGGAATTCGAAGCCCGCACGGCAAAGGCCCAGGCCAAAATGGCTCACGCGGGATTGGCCGGTCTTCTGCTGATGACCGAGCCCGATCTGCGCTATTTCTCGGGGTTTCAGACCTTGTTCTGGCAGAGCCCGACCCGACCCTGGTTCCTGTTTGTCCCCGCGTCGGGCAAACCGATTGCCGTAATCCCCGAAATCGGTGCGGCCCTGATGCGGAAATCATGGCTCGAAGATATCCGCACCTGGTCAGCCCCCTGCCCCGACGACGATGGAATCAGCCTGCTGTCCGACCTCCTAGCCCCCCTGGCGAAAGAGGGTGCCACGATTGGAGTGATGAAGGGGCATGAGACCCAGCTCAGGATGCCACTCGGGGATTGGGAGCGGCTGATCGCGGCCCTGCCTGGACTGCGTGTCGCCGATGCGACCGGCCTGATGCAGCATCTGCGCATGGTAAAATCCCCGGCCGAGATCGAAAAGCTAGCCCATATCTGCGCCATTGGCTCGGCCACATTTGCCCGCGTGCCCGATATCGTAGCCGACGGCATGCCGCTGGATGACGTGTTCCGCACCTTTCGCCACGAGGCGCTGGCGCAGGGTGCGGATGATGCGCCGTATGTCGTCGGCGCGTCGGAACCTGGTGGTTATGCCGATGTCATCTCGCCCCCCTCAACGCGACCGCTTCGGGCGGGCGATGTAGTGATGCTGGACACTGGATGCACCTGGGATGGCTATTTCTGCGACTTCGATCGCAACTGGGCCATAGGCCGGGCAGATGACATGGCACGTCGCGCCTATGATGTCTTGTGGCGCGCGACCGAGGCGGGCCTGGCGGCCGCCAAGCCAGGCAACACCTGCCGCGACCTGTTCCATGCGATGTCCTCGGTGATCGCCGAAATCGACGCCTCGGGCGGCGATGTCGGACGTCTTGGGCACGGGCTGGGGATGCAACTGACCGAACAGCCCTCGCATGCCGCGTTCGACACGACGGTGCTGGAAGAGGGAATGGTCCTGACGCTGGAGCCGTCGCTGTCGTACGGGGACGGCCTGATGATGGTGCACGAGGAAGACATCGTGATCCGGGCAGAGGGGGCAGAACTGCTCACCACCCGCGCGGCGCGGGATCTGCCGGTGATCTGACAGCCGGGGCATCCCCAAAAGACCCATGGAGCCTTATGGCCCGAGGCGCAGGTATTTTAAAGAATGTCGAGCGACGCCTTAACCCGGTCCATCACAATCGAAGACGTGAAGCGGCCGACATTCGACTCATCAAAGAAATACTCCTGCGTGAACGCTTCATACTCCTGAATGTCCTTTACGACGACGATCATGATAAAATCGGCCTCGCCCGTCGTGTAGTAGCATTGCTGCACCGCCGACGCCCCGCGCATCTTTCGCTTGAAGGCATCAAGATGCAACCGGCTTTCCCGTTCCAGCACGACCTCGACGATGACCGTCATTTCACGCCCCAGCTTGGTGGGGGAGAGGACGGCAACCTCCTTTTCGATCACACCGGTCTCGCGCAGTCGCTTGAGGCGTTTCTGAACAGCAGGTCCCGAAAGCCCGATCGACGCACCCAATGCGTCGGCGGTCAGACGGGCGTCGGACTGCACCAGTGCAAGTATCTCATAATCCTTGTCATCCATGGCTGTATTTCGATCATTTCGTTGGGAGCGCACAACCCTTTTTGTAAAAAATCGGGGCTGTAGGCTTTCATTGCGAGTGGCCGTATGAGAGCTGTGAAGACGCTTCGTCTGTGAGAGGTCGCGGAGCGTTTGAGAGACGGCGGTCATCAATTGCCGTAAGACTGGTCGCAAAAACCGATTGCGGCTTACGGACGGCAGTACGGACCGGTTGGCTGTGACGTTTAGGGAAGAGACCAAACGCACGCGTTCTGATCAAAGAACTTCAGCTTAAGTGTTGTTGAGGTACACGCTTGTCCCTGTTCGCAGGCGTTACTCAGTTCGGCACGATTGGGGGTTTGCTTCTGGACACCGCAAGAATTGAACTTGGTTACCCGGAGGCAACAAAAGCGCGCTACGGCTCAAAAAAAACTGGATGATTACCCCTCAACCGGGGGAACGGCCCTCTGGTAAAGATGCCAGGTTGTGTGACCAAGTATTGGCAGGGTAAAAATCAGGCCCAGAAATGCCGGAAGCATCGACACCAGCATGGTTGAAACTATAACCGCCGCCCAGACGAGCATGACCACGGGGTTTTCCCGAACGACGCGAAGAGACGTCAACACGGCAGAAATGAAATCAATGTCCCGGTCGAGCAACATGGGCATGGCTACGACGGTCACCGAAAACAATACCGCCGACAGAAACGCACCCGCGCAGGCGCCGATGGCAAGAAACGTCCAGCCCTCAGGTGTGAAGAATACAGTGTTCAAAAACCCGTCTAAATCCGAAAAAGATGAATCCTGCAGGATGATCACCAGCAAAGTCCGAAACTGGTAAAACCACACCCAGAGAATGAACAGGGTGACAAAGGCCATCCAGCCCATCTCGCGCTTGCGCTGATGGGCCATGACAGTGAGGATTTCGATCCAACCGAAACTCTCGTGCTTCTGCAAACGGCGCGACATTTCATAAAGCCCGGCGGCGGCAAAAGGCGCGACCAGCGGAAAACCAATAGCGGCGGGAATGACCATCCAGACCTTGCCAATCCACACCAGACACCAAACAAACAGGATGCCGAAAACCGCATAAAACAGTCCAAAAAACCGCTCATGACGGGGCGGGCCAGAAAATCCGAAACCCCGGCTTTCAATGACCCAATGATGTCATGTACCGTCACCGTGTTGACTGCGGGAGTGCCCGGCTGTTGCGGCGTCAGCTTGTTCGGTGGTGTGGAACCTGCAGTCTCGGATGTCATGACTTACGCCTCCCAAAACACATTGCCGCGCTGGTCTTTTGGCAGCAATTTCCGCATTGCAAATTAACGTCCTCCCTTGAGCACAAGTTTGCATGAGGTAGGGAATTGCGGCAAGGGCGTATAGTCAAGTCTCACTCCTTTGCCATTCACCTAACCTCACTGATGTGCCGAGTATTAGTGCCCGCTGAGCGGAAGCTCAGGGCTCCTTGATGGACGGAGCAAACACAGCTGCTTCAAGTGGTAGGTTATTCGTCAAGGATAAAGTGGTAGGAAAATCCCAAAACATTGAATAGAAAACGAAAAAACGCCCAGCTTTCGCTCGGCGTTTCGCTTTTGAACAACTCGCCCTCTCACATGCGAGAGCCTTGCTAGCTTGCCGTTTGCCGCCTAGAAATCATCGTCGCTCCATTCTTCATCCAGCGCGTCAGGCGGCGGCAGGTGGCCATAGAAAGCCTGCCTGTGAAGGTGAATATTGATCCTCGCAGCATACATCTTGGGCATGGTGTCGATAGCGAATGCCTGCCCGTCTGCGGTGCCATCTATTTGCTGTTCTCCCCAAGTCCCAAGGTTCCCCGACCAATAGCCGCTGTCCCGTATTCGCTGTGCCGCGACTTGAAACGAGACTTCACCTTGTTGGTCGCGAGCGATGATCCACGAAGTGTCCGCTGGGTAGTCGATACGGTTCTTAGGCTGGCTGGCATGGCCATAGCTCCGGGGTCTGGTCGTGCCCCAATCTCCGTAGATGATTCTTGGGTGGTTGGTCGCCTGTTGCACTTGGGCCAAGAGGTCACGGTTCGTGAAACCGCAAACATCTGTCCCGTCAAAAACCGTGAAGTCTTTCGGAAACGAAGTGCAGGAAACGGCAATCGGAACCTCAGGCGGTATCGTTCCGAAGAAGCTGTTGGTATAACCGCTGGCAAGGGCTGCCACTAGGAGAGGGTCCGGCACCCAGCCAAACTCGAATACTACGGCATAGTCGTTCGCCCCATCTGCGGCCAGTTCTGCCACTAAAGCAGGCATCCATTGCGGGATACCCGACCCAATACCCTCGGCAAGGTTCATCCGAAGGCAGAAAGTCCGGTTGTTTTCACGTGCCCATGCAATCTGGTCCCGCGCGCTCTCAATCGTTCGCTCTGCCATCAACAGGCAAGGGTTTGCATTCGGATAGTCCGATAGGAGCGCCCACCACGCGTCAAGGTCTGCCGGTTTCGCGGCCAGCCGTGCCCATTGCTCTTTTGCCTCGTTAGGCTTGTCGTTCACCTGGTAGTAAGTGTCCACGTCGATGAAGTAAGGGCGTGATGGGTATGACTCTTCAAACTTGCCCAATGCCCGAGAAAGGGGCGAGGTCGCCAGCCAAGGAGCCAACAGTATGAGTGGCGTAAGTCGATCTTTGGTTGTCCCCGGCAGCTCTTTGAGACCGCTGAGCTCGGCGGGGCGGATGCCCAACGTCACCAGATACTCCTGAACATCCATTGCCCGTTGCGCCTCCTCACACCATCTGTAGCTTGATTTCCATCGCAGCCGTAGAGACACCAAAGCGACGGGCGAGGTCCTCAATCACCTCAGGCGTCATCGGCCCCGAGTATTCCGCCGTAGCCTCCGCAAGCTGCGCTGACGGGATGACGAAATCGGATGCAAGCCGGTTCGCCTCGTATTCAATCTGCATCGGCTGATTTGGAGCCCGCAGCAGCACGTTCTCAGACCATCCATTTGCCGCCTCAACTCGTTCTCGATGGAGCAAGAAATGAGCAAGTTCGTGTGCAAGCGTGAAGCGCTGGCGGTGCTTGGCCTCGTGTCGGTTGATGCGGATCACGAAGTCGCCATTTTCCTGGCTGATCTGGCCGGAGGTGCCGCGAGGCAAAGTAGACAAAAGGACCTTCACGCCAAGGCGCTTGGCGATGGCACCCAGTTTTACCGGATACTCCGCCAGATATTCGTCAATTTCCGCCCGCACCTCCGGCGCAAGGTTCAGGTATTCCATGGAAGGCGACTTGACCTCCCAACCGTTTGAAGCTGCTATTCGATGCATACTTCCGTCCATTTGTTCTCCCTCCTGTTTTGCTTTAATCTTGGTCACCACCTTCAACTACGTCTTGAGGGTCCATCACTGGCCCACCCGAGTTTATCCGGTCGATAACCCTTCCAACTGCGTCATCCAGAGCGCCCGTTCGCACGAGCGCCTTGAGGATTTCGTCTCTGTGTTCATCGTCAGCAAGCACCACCTGCAATCCCAAAGGCAAAATCTCGCGAACCTTTTTGTCCACCTTTGGGTCAAGGTCCGCTTCCATGGTCTCGGTGATCTTTGTGGCAGCCGCTGACTTTGCCTCGCTCGCTGCCTCATCCTTTATCTCGCGCAGGGTCTTTAGGGCGACCAGACCAATGACGAGTGCTCCGACCGTCACCGCAAGGCCAACAGCACCAAGGAATATCGTCGCCACGGTCAGCAGCAGATCAACGTAGTCCGCCCTCGTCGGGTCGATGTGGGTAGCCTGACCTTTGCCCGGGAGCCCCCAGCCAAACCAGAATACAATTGCAGCGGTAGCGGCGAACCCCCCGATGATTGCCGCGAGTATCGCCACGCCTAGCTTTCCCAATGCCGACCTCCTGCCCACCCAAATAAGAACATTAAGAGAACAAATCAATATCTATTCTAGTCGACCCATGTGCCTGGGTCGACAGAAAACCTTGAATCTCAAGGGCCTTTGCGGTAAAATTACCTCTGCGAAACAAAAGGAAATGGCGATCCCGGAAGGACTCGAACCCTCAACCTGCTGATTAGAAGTCAGCTGCTCTATCCAGTTGAGCTACGGGACCGCTGCGCCCTTCTTGAGGCTTTTACCGAGCGGGTTCAAGGGGCAAGCGCATGAAGGCGCTGTTGGGGTCGGGATCGTAACCGAAGATCGGGCCGCAATAGGAATAGCCCAGCGCTTCATACAGCCTGCGCGCCGCGTCGTACTCGGTCAGATGGGCGGCACCGGTTTCAAGCACCAGCGCTGAAACGCCCTCGGTCCGCGCCAGATCGGCCAGATGGGCCATCACCACGCGTGCTAGGCCGCGTCCGCGCGCTTCGGCGAGAATATGAACCGATTTCACTTCTGCGGTTCCATCCGGCAGGAATTTGAGTGCACCGCATCCTAATGCCCGGCCTGCTTCGTAAAGAGCCCAGAAGCGGATGCCCGGTTCCCTTAAGGCATCTACATCCAGCGTATGGTTCGACGTCTGCGGCGTTGCGTCCCAGCTATGGGCCAGATGTGCCTCAATTATAGGCCGCAGGTCCTCAGCGCCTGGATCCGCCTCGCGGATATCGATCATTTGGAACTCTCGGTTAGTGTGTCCATGGACCGCGACGGTCGGTGGCGAAATTTTCGCCGTACCCGCGGGCGCGCAGGTTGGGCTTGCGCTTGTGCGGTTCAATGACCTGCGCGTCGATACCATTGTCCTTGGCGTAATCCAGCGCCTCTTCCTTGGTGTCGAATTTCAGCCGCACCTGGGTCTGCGTGTCGCTGGACGAGGTCCAGCCCATCAAGGGGTCCACTTCGCGCGCAGAGGCTGGGGCGTATTCCAGAACCCATTTGCGTGTCTCAGCCATCCCCGATGTCATCGCGTTCCGCGAAGGCTGGTAAATCCGTGCGCGCATGTCGCCTCTCCGTACTCGCTTGGCTGCGCACGTTTATGCGCCAGAGCGCGCTCTGGGACAAGACGACAATTGTCGCGCTGTCCATGCCGCGGCCTGATGACAGTAATTGTCATCAGATCCGGCTACACTTTGGGACCTTCAAGCAAGGAATTAATCAGATGATCACCCATCAAAGACGCCTGGAAATCGACGCACGGCCCGAAGCCGTCTGGGCGATACTAAGCCGGTTCATGCACATTGACGAGATTGCGCCTCAGGTCACATACGTGGACGCGCTGACGCGTGGCGCAAATGGGGTTGGATCAAAACGGCGCTGCTATTTCCAGAACGGAAGTTCTCTGATCGAAGAGGTTACGAACTGGGAACCCTACCGGGGCTACAGTGTCCGCTTGTCCGACATGTCTGCTCTGCCACTAACCGAGGCGCATGCCGCAATTGAAATCGAGCCACTCGCCGGACATCGTGCGCAAGTGATATGGAGTATGGACTATACGGTAAAATACGGCGTCCTCGGATGGATCATGGGGCAAACCCTCATGAAAATAATGATGACCCGCATTCTGGACAGTAACTTGAAAACCCTCTCTGACAAAGTTTGTGCGGATCAAATTCCAGACTGTCTGCCTGCCTATTATTGAGTCTGCCGATTTCAATCCGGATCAGGCCTTGCAGTTGGACAAAATAAGAACAAGTGTAGGGGCCTGACCCGGAGTTTTCTGATGCCGTACGCCAATTCCGACACTACACAACTGACGCAGGATGACGTTCGCGACCGCCTCAAGCTTGAGGGCGGTAAGGCATTTGTCATGCATACCGAATTCGCCCCCGCCGGGGACCAGCCAACCGCGATCACGAAACTGGCCGGAGGTGTGAATGACGGCGAACGCGATCAGGTTCTACTGGGCGCGACCGGAACCGGTAAGACATTCACCATGGCGAAGGTGATCGAAGAGACCCAACGCCCCGCCATCATTCTGGCCCCCAACAAGACGCTGGCGGCGCAGCTCTATGGCGAATTCAAAGGCTTCTTCCCCGAAAACTCGGTGGAGTATTTCGTGTCCTACTACGACTACTACCAGCCCGAGGCCTATGTGCCGCGCAGCGATACGTACATCGAAAAAGAATCGCAGATCAACGAACAGATCGACCGGATGCGCCACTCAGCCACCCGCGCGCTGTTAGAGCGGGACGACGTAATCATCGTCGCCTCGGTCTCGTGCATCTATGGTATCGGCTCGGTCGAGACCTACGGGGCGATGACGCAGGACCTGAAGGTAGGCAATGAGTACGACCAGCGGCAAGTGATGGCCGATCTAGTCGCCCAGCAATACCGCCGCAACGATCAGGCATTTCAGCGCGGTTCGTTCCGGGTGCGCGGCGACTCACTGGAGATCTGGCCTGCCCACCTGGAGGATCGCGCCTGGAAGTTCTCGTTCTTTGGCGAGGAACTGGAAACCATCACCGAATTCGATCCCTTAACCGGAGAACGCGCGGCCACGATGGAGCAGGTGCGAGTCTACGCGAATTCGCACTACGTGACGCCCAAGCCGACCATGCAGCAGGCGATCATCGGCATCAAAAAGGAACTGCGTATCCGGCTGGATCAGCTGGTCGGCGAGGGCAAACTGCTGGAGGCGCAGCGTCTGGAACAGCGCACAAATTTCGATCTGGAAATGCTTGAGGCCACCGGCGTCTGCAACGGGATCGAGAACTATTCGCGCTATCTGACCGGCCGTGCGCCGGGCGAACCGCCCCCAACCCTGTTCGAGTTCATTCCCGACAACGCCATTGTGTTCGCCGACGAATCCCATGTCAGCGTCCCCCAGATCGGCGGCATGTACCGGGGCGACTATCGGCGCAAGTTCACGCTGGCCGAACACGGGTTCCGCCTGCCGTCCTGCATGGACAACCGGCCCCTCAAGTTCGAGGAATGGGACGCCATGCGCCCGCAATCCGTCTTTGTCTCGGCCACCCCGGCGAAATGGGAGATCGAGCAGACCGGCGGCGTCTTCACCGAACAAGTGATCCGCCCCACTGGCCTGCTGGACCCCGAGGTCGAAATCCGCCCTGTCAGCATGCAGGTGGACGATCTGCTGGACGAGGTGCGCAAGGTCGCCGCCGATGGCTACCGCACGCTGGTCACGACACTGACCAAACGCATGGCCGAGGACCTGACCGAATACCTGCACGAACAGGGTATCAAAGTTCGCTACATGCACTCGGATATCGACACGCTGGAACGGATCGAAATCCTGCGCGACCTGCGGCTTGGCGCCTTCGACGTGCTGGTCGGCATCAACCTGCTGCGCGAAGGGCTCGACATCCCCGAATGTGGGCTGGTCGCCATTCTGGACGCCGACAAAGAAGGCTTCCTGCGCTCGGAAACCTCGCTGATCCAGACCATAGGTCGCGCCGCGCGCAACGCCGATGGCCGGGTGATCATGTATGCCGACAAGATCACCGGCTCGATGGAGCGCGCCTTGGGCGAAACCAACCGCCGCCGCGCCAAACAGCTTGCCTATAACGAGGAACACGGCATCACCCCTGAGACGGTGAAGAAAAATGTCGAGGACGTTCTGGCCGGTCTCTACGAAGGCGACGTCGACATGAACCGCGTCACCGCCACCATCGACAAACCGATGCACGGCGCCAACCTCGAGGCCCATCTGGAAGGCCTGCGCGACCAGATGCGCAAAGCCGCCGAGAACCTGGAATTCGAAGAGGCCGCCAACATCCGGGATGAGATCAAACGTCTGGAAGCGGTCGACCTGGCCGTCGCCGACGACCCCATGGCGCGCCAATGGGCGGTCGAGAAAGCCTCTGAAGACGCGGTGAAATCGCGCGGGCGTTCAACAGCTGGCAGGCCAGGGCAGCGGGGTGGGAATGTGAAGCGGAGGAAGAGGTAGTCCGCAGCGACATTTTAGTATTGAGGCCAAGTCACTCAACTACTTATAAATGTTTATGCATCAATACAGTTTTAGTGAATCTAAAAGGCTTAAAATGCGACTTTTTCTGTCTTTCTGCGCGGCCATGCTCGCGACGATCAATTTCGCTTACGCTGACCTAGCTGAGTTGAATTATTCTGGTCGAAACGTGATTTATCATTCCGACGTCAAGCTGAGCGGGTCTCAGAAAAGAGATGTTAGAGATGCGCGCAAGGCCGACTTCTTTGGAGCCGTCGCGATAAACACTGTAAACAAGAAGTATGAAGCAAGTGGTGCTGCTTGGGGCTACCACACTTTAGAAACGGCACAGAGCGTTGCGTTGCGGTCGTGCCAGTTCAAGGCCGATAATCCCGAAGACTGTGTCTTATACCTTTCGGTTGTTCCAAAAGGATTCAGCACAAGTACGGAGGCGCAAACACTGTCCAAAACTGGCGTAGATGCCTATAATTTTGTCATCAAATGGGCGCGGGTAAACTTCGATGAATATCGTTCTTTCGCCACGAACGGAATTCACACGTGGTCATATTCCGCGCCCGCCAACTCCCAACAGGTCGCCGAGCAAGACGCGTTGGAAATCTGCGAACGTACTTTTGCTAAATCCCAAGCCAGAAAAGACCCCGCGTGGGCAAACGCCGTCTACAACAAAGCCCAGATGAAGTGTCGAATCTTAACTACGTTTTCACCAAAATAGGTCATACATTGAATAGCTTAACTGAAACCTATCTGATTGCGAAGTCGCCTGTTGCTAACATGTTCTAAGTGCGTTCGGCAAAGCAACGAGCCTAGGATGACTGGCCTCATTCATCCTAGCCAGCAAGCGCACGATAGATGCTCTTACCCATGTTGTCTAGCAGCCCCGAAAGGATGGGTTAAATCGCCCATCCTATTCTAGTTTTTCGACCCAGAGTTGCAATCCAGCGCAAAGCGATGAATGATCCACTCCGAAGAAATTGCCGGAGACCATTGATTTTCCAACTATTATTCTTGTCCTCACCGCTATTGGCGGTGCGATCTGGTGGTGGGTGCGCAGCAACCCGAGCGAAGCGCTCGACACCGCTCATGACGTTGCAACGACCCTGAAGAACGCGCCGAGAAGACTGGCCTTTCGAAGCGTCGCCAACGCCCATCCTGTCGAAGGAATTGACGACCCACGCATTGCGATCTGCGCAATCGCTCAGGCTTTTATCGAATTGGATGACCTGCCAACCTCCGAGCAACGTCAACAACTGCACGTCCTTTTGCGCACAAAACTGCGCTGTTCCGAGGAAGAAGCGCAGGAAATGGAGGTGCTCGGCCGCTGGCTGATGACCCAATGCAAGGGCCCCAGCGATGCGATGCCCCGCTTGGGCCGACGCTTGAAAAAGATTGACACAGGACAGGCATGGGATCGCTTGCAAGAGATGTTGATGCCATTGGCCGGTGATCAGCTTTCGCGGTCACAAGTCGGAGCAATCGGAGACCTTAAGGTCGCGCTCAAAATAAAGTAACGTGCGGGTTCGACCCGCTCCAACCGATTTAAATTTCCGAAAAAATCAAGCGGATTCAGCTAGATACCCAGCTCCGGTGCGCTTTGGGCTGACGGGTCGCTGGTCTTGGGTTCACCGGTGCTAACCGTGAAGTGCCGCAACCGTCTTGACCTGAGAAAACCCGTACAGCGCCTCAAAGCCTTTTTCGCGACCATGGCCGGATTTCCCAACGCCCCCAAAGGGCAGTTCAACGCCGCCACCGGCCCCGTAGTTGTTGATGAAAACCTGACCTGAGCGCAGACGTTTCGCCAGCCGCATCTGGCGTGCGCCATCGCGTGTCCAGATGCTCGCAACCAGACCGTAGTCGGTGCTGTTCGCTATGGTTAGAGCCTCATCTTCGGTCTCGAACGGGATCAGCACCTGAACCGGGCCGAAAATCTCGTCACGTGCCAGGGTATGATCAGGCGGGACGTCCGAAAACAGCGTGGGTCTGACATACGCCCCAGTCTGCGGCGCATCACCGACAATCACGCCCTGCGCCGCAATCGTCAGATCGGCCCCTTTGTCGAGGAACCCCGCCACGATGTCCTTCTGCCGGTTCGAGATCAGCGGCCCCACCCTCAAATCCGCCGTTGCCGGTCCTACTGTCAGATCCGTGTAGGCGTCTGCCATACGCGACCTGACCTGATCATATACCCCTCGCTGTACCAGAATGCGTGAGGATGCAGAGCAGGTTTGCCCCGCGTTCTGGATGCCCGCATTGACCAGAAACGGCAGTGCAGCATCGAGATCGGCGTCATCGAAGACCAGTTGCGGGGACTTCCCGCCCAGTTCCAGCGTCACCGGCACGACGTTCCGCCCCGCCGCCTGCTGAACCAGCGCGCCTGTCGCGACCGAACCTGTGAACGAGATGTGATCAACATCCGGGTGCCCCGCCAGCGCAGCCCCTGCCTCGGCCCCAAGCCCCGGGACCACATTCAACGCGCCCGGCGGAAAGCCTGCTTCGATCGCAAGGTGGGCAAACGCAAGCGCGGTCAGGCATGCCTCTTCCGCCGGCTTTAGGACGCAAGCGTTGCCCATGGCCAGAGCGGCGCCGACGGATCGGCCGATGATCTGCATCGGGTAGTTCCAAGGTACGATATGGCCGGTCACGCCGTGCGGTTCGCGCAGTGTGTAGACGGTGTAGCCCTCAAGATAGGGGATGGTATTGCCCATTACCTTGTCAGCCGCCCCACCGTAAAACTCGCAATACCGCGCAAGGGCCACCGCATCCGCGCGGGCCTGTGTCAGAGGTTTGCCGACATCCATCGCCTCAAGCAGAGCAAGATCATCGATCCGATTCTGCACGAGCTGCCCAAGTCGACTGAGGATGCGACCCCGGTCAACCGCAGTCATGCGGCCCCACCCCCCATCGCGCGCCGACCGGGCCGCTGAAACGGCGGCATCGACATCGGCATGCTCTCCCCGGGCAATATGGCACACTTCGGATCCGTCGGAGGGATTGATCATTGGCAGGGTTCGACCGGATGCGGGCGGTATCCACGCGCCTCCGATCAAACACAGCCCGGGATCAAACCAGAGGGGATTGGTCATTAGTCACTCCTTAGAATCAGGCTCTCACAAAGGGTTTTTGGCGTTTTCATGCGACGCTCTTCCCGAATTCGGGCAATCGAGGCGCTGCAGCGATCAGCGTTTGCGTATAAGGGTGTTGCGGCTCTGCAAACACCTGCTCGGTCTCACCCTGTTCGACGATCTGACCGGCGCGCATCACCAGAACACGGTCGGTTATGGTGCGGACAACACTCAGATCATGGCTGATGAACAGGTATGTGAGATCATAAGCCGCGCAAAGCTCTGCCAACAGGTCTAGAATCTGCGCCCGGACCGAAACATCCAGGGCCGAAACAGCCTCGTCAAACAGGATAAGATCGGGCCGGATGATCAGCGCCCGGGCAATCGCAATCCGTTGACGCTGCCCACCTGAAAACTCGTGAATGTATTTGGTTGCGTCATCGGGGCGCAAACCAACGGCGGTCAACATCTCGGCAATACGCTCCTGCCGCTCGGACCCGGAGGGTGGCTTGTCCAGCAAGTGAAACGGCTCGGTGATCAGACGCGCGACGCGGTGCCGCGGGTTGAAGCTGCCGAACGGGTCCTGAAACACCACCTGCATCTTGCGGCGCACTGCCAGGTTGGGTGACTGGCCTGAGAAGACCGGCTGCCCATCCAGCAGAATTTCACCGCTCTGCACCTCTTCCAAGCCAAGAATAGCCCGTGTTAGTGTCGATTTTCCACATCCAGACTCACCGACCAACCCCAGTCTTTCACCCTTGCTCAGCGTAAAGCTCACCTGATCGACGGCACGGTTGTGTGCGGGCGGCTCAAACAGGTTTTTGCGGGGCAAGCGGTAATCGCGAACGACGTTCGAAACCTGCAAAAGCGGATGAGGATGCGTGGGCGTGGGTAACGTCACCTGATGCCCCGACGCTTCGAACAACATCCGAGTATATGGATGCTGCATATGGGACAGCAAATGAACTGTCGCACCGGCCTCGACCACCTTGCCTTTTCGCATCACGACGATCTCATCTGCCATATCAGCAACGACGGCCAGATCATGCGTGATCATCAGCAGGCCCATACCAAATTCGGCCACCAGACCCTTAAGCAGATCCAGTATCCTGGCCTGTGTGGTGACATCCAGTGCCGTGGTCGGCTCATCCGCGATCAGCAGTCTGGGGCGCAGCGCGATGGCCATCGCAATCACAACCCTTTGGCGTTGGCCCCCGGACAATTCGTGCGGGTAGCGAGACAAAGGGAAACGGTCCGGCGGCAAACCAACGCGGGTCAGCACCTCTTGCGCGCGATCTCGCGCCTTGTCGCGGGGCATTGCCTTGTGGATCAGGATCGTTTCCATCACCTGATCACCAATTGTGCGGACCGGGTTCAGCGCCGTCATCGGCTCCTGAAACACCATCCCGATCGCCGCGCCACGCTGAAGACACATGTCAGCCTCGGAAAGGTGCAGCAGGTCCTGACCGTCCAGCAGGATCGATCCGTCACAATCCGCCCCGTTTGGCAACAACTGCATGACGGACAGGGCGGTCATCGACTTGCCTGATCCGCTCTCACCGGTCACAGCCACGATCTGACCAGGCGCCACGGAAAAGTCCACACTATCCAGTATCGGGATGCCGTGGATTCTCACGGAGAGGTTTTTGATCTCCAGCAGGCTCATGCACGCGCCACCCTAATGCGTGGATCCAGCCAATCGCGCAACCCGTCGCCCAACAGGTTCAGACCCAACACCGTCACGATGATGGCCATGCCAGGAATCAGAGCCAAATGCGGGGCAAAACTGACCATTGTCTGCGCATCGGCCAGCATGCGACCCCAGCTGGGCGTGGGCGGCTGCGCCCCCAGCCCGACATAAGACAGGCCCGCCTCGGCCAGAATGCCCAGCGAGAACTGGATCGTCCCTTGTACGATCAACAGGTTGGCTACGTTGGGCAAAATGTGCTCGGCAGAAATCCGGGCGGCCCCTTTGCCAGAGACCCGAGCGGCAAGAATAAATTCGCGCTCCCACAAGGACAGCGCAGCACCGCGTGTGATGCGGGCAAAGACAGGGATGTTGAAGATACCAATGGCGATGATCGCGTTGATCGCCCCTGCACCGAACACGGCGGTGATCAGGATCGCAATCACCAACGAGGGGAAGGCAAAGACCAGATCGTTGCCGCGCATGATCACCTCGTCCAGCCACGATCCTTTGCGCGCCGCAGCCGCCAGCCCAAGCGGCACGCCCAGGACCATGCCAATCCCCACGGCCACCAGCGCGACCGCAATTGACGTGCGCGCGCCGACCATGATCAGCGAGAACATATCCCGGCCGAAATGATCCGTTCCGAACCAGTGCTGCGCGTCAGGCGGTTGAAGCTTGTCGGGGATATCTAGCGCCGCGTAGTCATACGGTGTCCAGATAAACGAGACCAATGCCGCAAGCACAACCAGCGAGGACAGAGCGGCGCCGAGGATCATGTTTCGGTTCATGATCTGCTCCTAAGTCTCGGATCGACAGCGGCATACGCCAGATCAACCAGGAAATTCACGGTGATCACGGCAAAGACCAGCAACATGACCACGGATTCGACCACGATCAGATCGCGGGCCGAGATCGCCTGAAATACCAGCCGACCGAGGCCCGGCAGGTAAAACACCTGCTCGATGATGATAGCGCCGGCCAGCAGGAACGAAAATTGCAACCCGATGATGGTCAGCACAGGGATCAGGGCGTTGCGTACCCCATGACGCCACAGCGCCTGGCGGCGGCTCAGGCCCTTGGCCCTGGCCGTGCGCATGAAATCCTCACCCAGAATATCCAGCAGCGCGGATCGCATGACACGGGCCAGAATGGCGGCCTGTGGTAGGGCAAGTGCAATTGCGGGCAGGGTTAGAGAGTGAAGGCCGGTCCAGACCCCTTTGTCCCAGCCCGCAAATCCACCTGCATTGAACCAGCGCAGGTTGATGGCAAAGATCAGCACCAACATCATGGCGAACCAGAAATTCGGAACCGCGATGCCCAACTGCGTCGCACCCATCACTGTCAGATCACCGGGTTGCCCACGCCGCGCGACCGCGTAGATCCCCGCTGGGAATGCGATCAGGGTCGATAGGGTCAGGGCGTACAGGGCCAGAGGCAGCGACACCCACAGGCGATCCGCAATCATTTGCGATACCGGCGTCCGATACGTGTAAGACGTGCCGAAATCGCCCACCAACATGCCGCCAACCCAGTCGAAATACCGCTCGACTTTCGAGACATCCAACCCAAGCTCTGCGCGCAAGGCCGCCAGCGTATCGGGCTGGGCGTTCACCCCCAGCATGAACGAGGCTGGATCCCCGGGCGCAATCTCGATCACCGCGAAGATCACCACCGAGGCGACCGCGAGGCTGAGGATCAGAGACAGCAAACGTTTGAGGGTGTAGCGCAACATCATCAACACGTTACGGACCCGCGCTGCCCGGGTCCAGCATCTAGCGGTACTTGCGTCGTTCTTGTCGTATCAGGTCAAGGGCGCACATGGAGAACTCTGCCCCATCCGCCGTATCTGACAGCCAATTCAGGTTCGTCTCTGTCCGGGCCAGAGCCGCGCGGCGCAATACCATCAGTCGCGCGCGAGGGCTGTTCAGAAACCGGGCCTGTGGAATGACCGCCTCAAGCGGGCTATCAATTCGGATCGCTTCGAAATAGCCGCCCGATAGCGCCAGAAAGGCAAAGGCGCAATCGGCAACCCCCTCAGCGCATTGCGCTGTACACAGGTCTGCGATCGGTTGGGTAGATGTGGCCGACATGAGCCACTGCTCCACCGCAGGTCGCCATGGATTGTCCGGCGATGTATCTCCATATCCCAGCCCCAGCGCCAGAACACCAGCCATGCCCAATGCTCCCGGCTGTGCTGCATTGACGGCGTCGGGCTGAATGTGGCGCAGGGCAGCCAACCCATCACCGCGCGGTTCAGGCTTGTCGGTCAAATAGGCAAGATAAGGCCGCAAATCCTGCATGACGTCGGGGTTCGCAGCCAGTGCCTTGCGCATAGCCTGATCGCCATACAGAGCCACGATCCGGGTTGGCCGATCCGTGGCCTGATGCTCACCCAGCCGGTTCAGAGTGGCAATCAGATCGGGATCCGGGTCGGCGAATTTTGCCTTCAGCAATGCCTGTGCCCGCTCATTTCCAGCATCCGCCTCAACCACCAGCCAGGATTTGCTAAAGGGGCTTCCGTCAGCATACCGAAACAGGTCTCGCGCCTGATCCGGTCGAAGCGACTGACGATATGGGGACGGGCCCAGATCAGTTGTCTCGATCTGGGCCAGCAATACCCGCGCCTCTACATGCCCATCCGCCGCCATCTCTGCCAGCATTGGCAAGCTGTGCGCATCGTCGCCGTTCAGCCAAAGTTCAACGGCCGTTTCCAAGCGAGACTCCGCCATAGCGGGCGCACCGCCCAACAAACTGCATGCGAAGGCCAGTGCAACTAGCGCGCCTCGGAACATCGACGCCTCCGGTGTACTGACTTGCGCCTATTCGCTCCACCTGATGGCAGTTAGATCAATGGCTGCCGTGGGCGCATTTTCCCAAAGCCCCTGAACACCGGCCTTGGCCACGCCCAGCTTGGCAAGCTGGAACAGGTACCCGTTAACGTAGTCATCTGCGATCAGGCGCTGAGCCTCACCCATCAGCCGTGCCCGTTCTTCAGGGTCGGTGGTCGAGTTCAGCATGTCCATAAGCGCCTGAAAATCGGTGCTGTCATACTGGAAGTAATAGTCGGGTCGCGCGTAGATGCCGATATCCATCGGTTCGGTGTGGCTGACAATTGTTAAGCCAAAATCCTTACCTTTGAACACGGATTCCAACCACTGGGCCCACTCGACATTGATGATCTCCGCCGTGATCCCTACTTCGGCCAGCTGCGCTGCGATGATCTCTCCGCCTCGGCGGGCGTAAGACGGCGGCGGCAGGTGCAGCGTGGTCTCGAACCCATCGGCAAACCCGGCTTTGGCCAGCAACGCCTTGGCCTTTTCCGGATCATAGGCGGAATTGCCTGTCAGATCGACATAGGCGGGATTGTGGGGGGCGAAATGAGTGCCAATCGGCGTTCCATAGC
This sequence comes from Ruegeria sp. B1, assembly GCF_056535885.1. Lineage (NCBI taxonomy): Bacteria > Pseudomonadati > Pseudomonadota > Alphaproteobacteria > Rhodobacterales > Roseobacteraceae > Ruegeria > Ruegeria sp. B1. Next base: position 187,460 of record NZ_JBQFJA010000001.1, read on the forward strand.
CAAACATCGCCCCGTCAATGATGGCCTGACGGTCAATCGCATGGGCCAGCGCCTGACGCACGCGAATGTCATCAAACGGTGCCTGCTTGTTGTTGGTCGACAGGATCGTTTCCCCTTCGGTAGAGCCCACCAGCACCTGAAAGCGGGGATCTGCTTCAAACTGAGGCAGGTTTTCCGGCGCCGGGAAGTTGTCGAATGCATCGACATCCTCGGCCATCATTGCGGAAAACGCAGCTGTCGGGTCAGAGATGAATTTGAATGTCGCCGTCTCTAACGCAGGCGCGTCGCCCCAATAGTTGGGGTTGCGGTTTAGCGTGACACTGTCGCCCTGAACCCATTCGCCAAAGGTGAACGCCCCTGTGCCGACCGGGTTGGTTTTGATGTTTTCGATGCTTTCGGGCGCAACGATGACAGCGTCGCCCCAAGCCAGGTTGAACAGAAAGTTCCCATTTGGCTCGGACAATGTAACCGTGACGGTCAGCGGGTCGACAACCTCAACGCTCTGGATTCCGTCAAACAGGGCTTTCTGCGCGTTGGCGCTGTCTTCGGCCATGGCGCGATCAAGGCTGAACTTGACGTCCTCGGCATCCATGGTCGTGCCGTCGTGAAAGGTGACACCATCCCGCAGCGCAAATGTATACACCATTCCATCATCCGAGATTTCCCAGCTCTCCGCCAGACCAGGCACCACCGATCCGTCACCCATGAACCGGGTAAGTCCTTCGAAGATATTGGTGTAAACCACCGAATCGATGGCCTGCGCTGCCGCGCTGGTCGGGTCCAGATGCGGCGGTTCGAGCTGCATCGCGATGGTGATGTCTGACTTGGCAAGGGCCTGACTGGCCAGAAGGCTAGCGCCCAGCGCCAGCGCTGAGGCAAAGCCGCGAAACGTCTGCTGTGTCATGAAGTTCTCTCCCCGCTGAGGTTGTATGGCCTCGTGATTGACGGACCTGTCTGTGTGTAATGTCCCTATAAACCTTGGGTCATTCAAGGAAATGTTCGCGCAACCGGGGTTTCTTCGCCCCTGTCCGATCTGCTATGCCGCGCTGCAACATGAATCCCGCAGGAGCGAGCATGAGCGCCACCGCCCGCAAAAAAGCACCGAATGCCGAAGATATTCGCGCCAGAAAAGGCGGCGATCCTCTGGTATCCCTGACCGCCTACACGACACCAATGGCCCGCCTGATGGACGACCATTGCGACTTTGTTCTGGTCGGCGACAGTGTCGGCATGGTGCTGCACGGGCTGCCCTCGACCCTTGCGGTGACCATGGAGATGATGATCCTGCATGGGCAGGCCGTCGCACGAGGGCTGGACAAGGCGATGATGGTTATCGACATGCCCTTTGCCAGTTATGAGCACGACCCCGCGCAGGCCTTCCGCAATGCCGCCCGGCTCATGTCGGAAACCGGTGCGGGCGCAGTCAAGCTGGAGGGCGGGGTGGAAATGGCCGACACCATTCGCTTTCTTGTGAAACGCGGCATACCCGTGATGGCGCATATCGGTCTGACGCCTCAGTCGATCAACACGCTGGGTGGCTACAAGGTTCAGGGACGTGACGAGCAGGCCGACGCAGTTCTGGCAGACGCTAGCGCCGTTACAAAGGCAGGCGCGTTTTCGGTTGTGTTAGAGAAGGTTCCGCAAGGTCTGGCTGACCGGATCACAGCCGACATTGCAATCCCAACAATTGGCATCGGCGCCTCCCCTGGCTGCGACGGGCAGATTTTGGTGGTGGACGACATGCTGGGCTTTTTCACCGCGTTCAAACCGAAATTCGTCAAGCGTTACGCCGATCTGGGTCCGTTGGCAGAAGCCGCCATTGCAGATTACGCCGCCGAAGTGCGCGCCCGCAGTTTTCCGGCAGATGAGCATGTGTTTTCGGATCAGGCTCCGGCCAAGGGACCCAAAACATGATCGCACCCATCCTGCGGCGCCTAGAGGATTTGCGGGCCCTGACGGCCGCGTGGCACCAACAGGGCGAGGTGATCGGTGTCGTTCCGACGATGGGCGCGCTGCATGCCGGGCACCTGTCCCTTGTTGCCGCCGCAAAGGCCAACTGTGATCGGGTGATCGTCACGATCTTTGTCAATCCAAAGCAGTTCAACAACCCGGACGATCTTAAGAACTATCCGCGCACCGAGAATGAAGACGCGCAGAAACTGTCTCCACACACCGTCGATGCAATTTATGTACCGGACCCGGATCAAATCTACCCGGACGGATTTTCCACGACGGTCGCTGTATCCGGTTTGACGGATGTGATGGAAGGGCCATTTCGCCCCGGTCATTTTGACGGGGTCGCCACTGTAGTGGCCAAACTCTTCCTCCAGACGCAAGCGGATCGAGCCTATTTCGGAGAAAAAGACTATCAACAGCTTCTCGTGGTCCGCCGCATGACCCGCGATCTGGACATCCCGATCGAGGTGATCGGCTGTCCAACGGTGCGTGAGCCATCCGGGCTGGCGATGTCGTCCCGAAACCTTTTGCTCTCTGCCCAAGGATTGGAGATTGCAGCGACGAAAAACCGGGTTATGCGCGAGATTGCAGATCGGCTGACGGCGGGTGACGCCTTTGCCCCATTGGCGCAAAAAGCAGAGGCAGATCTGTTGGCCGCAGGGTTCACCGATGTCGAGTACATTGATCTGCGCTGTGCCGAAACACTCGAAGAACTGTCCCGCGCATCGCGCCCTGCGCGGTTGTTTATCACCGCCTGGGCCGACAGTGTGCGTTTGATTGACAATATCCCTGTCGAACCGGCCTGATTTCTGCTCTGGCAGGATCACGACTGTTTGCGCTAAAGTCCCGCAAAACGAAACGGGGGAGATACGCAGGCATGACCTTTATTCTCGCAATCGATCAGGGCACGACATCCTCACGCGCAATTCTGTTCGACGCACAGATGCAGCGGGCGGGGACAGCGCAACGCGAGTTTCCCCAGCATTTCCCGCAAGAAGGCTGGGTCGAGCATGATGTCGAGGATATCTGGGACAGCGTTCTGACCGTTTGCCGGGAGGTCATGGAAACAACCGGCGTTGCTGCTGAACAGATCGCCGGGATCGGCATCACCAACCAGCGCGAAACCACCGTTGTCTGGGATCGCGCAACCGGCAAGGCCATCCACAACGCAATCGTCTGGCAGGATCGCCGCACCGCCGATATCTGCGCGCGCTACCGTCAGGCGGGGTGCGAAGACGATGTCACCGCGCAGACCGGTCTGCTCTTGGACCCGTACTTCTCGGGCACCAAGGTCAAATGGCTGTTGGATACCGTTCCGGGTGCGCGCGTGCGCGCTGAGGCCGGGGATTTGCTGTTCGGCACCATCGACAGTTTCCTAATCTGGCGGCTGACCGAGGGCCGCAGCCATGTCACAGACGCCACCAACGCAGCGCGCACCTTGCTGTTTGACATCCACAAGGGCGAATGGAGTGCTGAAATCTGCGACCTGTTGGATGTGCCTTTGAACATGCTGCCGGAGGTCCGGGACTGTGCAACAGAATTTGGCACCACATCTTTGTTCGGGGGGAACATCCCGATCCTCGGTGTGGCCGGTGACCAGCAGGCGGCCACAATCGGCCAGGCCTGCTTTCAGCCCGGCATGATGAAATCCACCTACGGCACCGGGTGCTTTGCCTTGCTGAATACCGGCGCACAGCCAGTCGCGTCCAAAAATCGTCTGCTGACGACAATCGGCTATCAACTGAACGGGCAGCGGACCTATGCGCTGGAAGGCTCGATCTTTATCGCGGGCGCGGCCGTTCAGTGGCTGCGCGACGCGCTGCAGATCATCGACTCGGCCCCTCAAAGCGGAGAACTGGCGGCGCAGGCTGACCCGACTCAGCATGTGGTTCTGGTCCCTGCGTTCACCGGTCTTGGTGCGCCCTATTGGAAACCGGAGTGCCGTGGCGCCATGTTCGGGCTGACCCGAAACTCAGGCCGGGCCGAGATCGCCCGCGCCACGCTGGAAAGCAATGCCTATCAGACCCGGGACCTATGGCATGCCATGCAGGGCGACTGGGGCGCGGATGCCGATGTGATTCTGCGCGTTGACGGCGGGATGAGCGCGTCCGACTGGGCGATGCAGGGATTGTCGGACTGTCTGGGTGCCCCGGTTGATCGCCCCGTGATGCAGGAAACCACCGCTTTGGGGGCGGCTTGGCTGGCGGGCATGAAAGCCGGGGTGTATCCCGATCAGGACGGATTTGCCGAGACATGGCAACTGGATCGGCGCTTTGAGCCCGCCCTGCCCGAGGCTGAGCGTGACGCAGCCTACGCACGCTGGCAACGCGCGGTCGAGGCGACGATGGCGTTCTAGCTGTGATCTTTCAGCAGTCGCTGCTTCTGCCTCGACCAATCCCGCTTTGCCTGAGTCTCGCGTTTGTCATGGGTCTTTTTGCCCTTCGCAATCCCGATCTTCACCTTGGCCAGGCCCTTGTGATTGAAATACAGAACCAGCGGCACCAGTGTCATGCCTTTGCGCTGGGTTGCGTTCCACAGGTTTGACAGCTCCTTGCGCGATACAAGCAGCTTACGGCGACGGCGTTCCTCGTGTTTGAACGACTTGGCCTGCTCGTACGGCGCAACATAGCTGTTCACCAGCCACAGTTCTCCGTCATCGACCGTGGCATAGCTTTCGGCGATGTTTGACCCGCCCGCGCGCAGGGATTTGACCTCGGACCCTTCCAGCACGATACCGCACTCGATATCCTCTTCGATCGCATAGTCGAAGCGAGCACGCCGGTTCTCGGCGATCACTTTGTAGTTCGGGTCTGTCTTCTGCTTGGCCATGACGCGTTGATTTAGGTGGCTTGCGCGACCCATGCAAGATAGGGATTCGCCGCCATCTTCAGGTTTTCGATGAAATGATCAGGTCGGGACCAAATATCGTGTCGGCATGACTGTGCAAATAGATCTTGAGCCATGGGGTGAAACGGTCCGGGTGGCGCTGCACCTCGGCCAGAAGATCGTGGTAGTCAATCCAGCGGATATCCATGACTTCGTCCGGGTTCGGCTCGATTTTCAACGGGCCGCGAACGTGGGCTAAAAACACATCGACCACCTCATTTTCAACCAAGCCGTTGCCGACATCGGCATGATACTCCAAACGGTGGCGGTATTCCGGGTAGAGGCCGGTGATCCCCAACTCCTCGCGCAAACGGCGCACGGCGCAGCCCGACGGGCTTTCGTTCCAGTCGGGATGAGTGCAGCATGAATTCGCCCACAGGCCAGGCGTGTGATACTTCCCCAGTGCACGGCGCTGTATCAGAATCTCGGTTCCGCGCACGACAAAAACGGACACGGCCTTGTGTCTCAGCCCTTTTTCATGCGCCTCCAGCTTGTCAACGGGGCAAAGCTCGCCGTCAACCCAGGCCGGAATCATGATACCCATCTGTCGTCTCCTGCTGCCGGTCCGCGAATCCATCGGGCGTTATGATTTGGCTGCAGCCGGATCAGCTTGGCGTTTGAGTGCAAAACAACAGGTGATATGCACCTATTGGTCCCAGAGTGTCCACAAAATAAAGTTCGATCAATCGTACCAAAGGCCGCAGGGGCTGCGGCCTTTGGTCTTTTTCACAACGGATTGAGGTTTAATCGCTATTCGCCGGACACGCTGACGATATAGGCATAAACATCTTCGCCGCCCTTTTTGAGCTTAAAGGTCATCTTGGATTTGGCGGACGTCTCGTCGAGGTAGTCTTTCAGGAAGGCCTTGGGATCCTGCGAATACTCGACAAAAGTCACTTCATCCCAAACCAGCCCATTTTCGCCCGCTGCGACGATGCTATCGCCATATTTGAACCCTTCGACAGTCCCTGCAGTCCGGCCTGCGATGCCATACAGGTTCGGACCGGTCTTGCCGCCTTTTACAATCACCTCACCGTCCGGGTCGGCGATCATGTGGCAGGACTTGCACTTGTTGAAGGTCTTTTTGCCCGCCTCGGCGTCACCTTCTGCATAGGCAGGGACAGCCAGCAGACCGACGATTGCGGCACAGAGGATGCGATTCATAGTTTTTTGCTCCGATACTATTTGGCTGACCCGAATGGAACGCTGACACGGCAGAGAGTCAACGCGCAGATTGCCGCGCGCGGGTACTGTGTCAGGACGGTTGGATCGCGTCCTTAACCAAAGTCATTTAACTCGGACCAGCACGGCAACAGGTCCCCCGGGGCAGGCGATGCAAGGTACACCGCGCGTGCAATCGCCCGCGACAGACACAGCGATGCGGCATGCCCGATCAGGTCCAGCTCTGTCCCGGTCTCCAGTGGAAATGCGCCCGTGCTGATACTAAAAACGAGGTCGCCATCACCCGGTGTGTGCGCAGGCAGGATAGCCCGCGCAATTCCGTCATGCGCGGCAACGGCGACTCGGTGGCATTGCGGCTTTGTCAGAGTCGCGTCGGTCGCGACAATCGCAATTGTCGTATTGGCATTCTCAGGTCCGGCAAGGCGCATCGCCTCAGCCTTACGGCTCGCAGGTCGCCGACCCAGACCCGAGGACGGATCGGGGCCGAGACCGCCATACTCATCATCCACTTCGAAAGGTGCGGCCCAGAAATGTCGGTCCCCCGGGGTGGTAACACTGCCCATCGGATTGGCGGCGACCAGGGCTCCGACGGTGATCCCATCCTCAAGCACAAGAGAGGCTGAGCCGAGGCCCCCCTTTTGCATTGCCGCCAGCGCGCCGGTGCCAGCACCGGCAGTACCCAACCCAAACTCCTGCGCGGCACTTTCGAAGGCCGCGCGTCCCAACTCACGATATGGGTTTTGGTCCCAGCCCTTGTCGCCGCCGTTCAAAAGATCAAAGAGGATTGCGCCCGGGACAATCGGCACAACCGTGCTGCCGACGGGAAAACCCTTGCCGCGTGCCCGCAATGCATCCGAGACGCCCGAGCAGGCGTCCAGCCCAAAGGCCGACCCGCCGGACAAAGCAATTGCATCGACATGCGTCACCGACTTGTCCGGGTTCAGCAGATCGGTTTCCCGTGTGCCCGGCGCCCCACCCATCACGTGGACCGATGCTGTAAATGGCTCGTCCGCAGCCAGAACGGTCGTCCCGGATTTCAGGTCATCATCCTGAGCATTGCCCACCTTGAGGCCAGAGACGTCGGTGATCAGATTTCTGGGTCCTGGGATCATCGCTTTGTCACCCATAAGGTCAGATACACCGACCGCCATCGACTTCCAGCGCCGCACCGGTAATCATGCTGGCCTCGTCCGAGCACAAGAAACAAGCGGCGTTGGCCATGTCTTCCGGTGTCGAAAACCGCCCCAACGGGATGGTGGACAGGAACTTGGCGCGGATTTCAGGCGTATCTTCCCCCATAAAAGACTTGAGCAGGGGTGTTTCGCCCGCCACAGGGCAAATCGCGTTAACGCGCACACCGGACGGGGCCAATTCCACGGCCATCGTCTTGGTTGCGGTGATCATCCAGCCCTTGGAGGCGTTGTACCAGTTAAGGCTCGGGCGCGGTGACAGGCCGGCTGTTGAGGCAACATTCAGAATCGCTCCGCTCGCCTGGGACTTCATATGCGGCACGACGGAACGGGCGGTCAGGTAGACCGACTTCATGTTCACGGCAAAAACGCGGTCAAAATCCGCTTCGCTCACCTCCTCCAAGGGGGTTGGCAAATGGGTAACACCTGCATTGTTCACCAGAACATCCAGAACCCCAAACCTGTCAAACGCCGCATCCGACATGGCCTGAACAGAGCCACCGTCCGACACATCGACTTCTTGGGCGCAGGCATTCTCTCCAAGCTGCTGTGCCAGATCACTTGCCGCTGTACCATTGATATCGGCGATCATGACACGTGCGCCCTCGGTCAGGAGTTTTTGCACGATCCCCGCCCCAAAGCCGGACGCACCGCCTGTCACAATCGCGGTTTTTCCATCCAACCTCATGACCTTGCCTCCCTGCACTCGTTTAAAGGCAGAGTAACAAGGCCTTGCAAAGTTACCAGATCAATCTTCGGACACCTTGCCGCGCAACGCTTTGACGTCCGAGCGCGCCTTTTTCGCGGCCAACCGACGTTTGACCGAGCCATAGGTCGGCTTCGTCGCAATGCGACGTTTGGGTTTGACGAGGGCCCGGGTGATCAGTTCAGTCAGCCGGTTGCGGGCAATGTCTCGGTTTCGGGACTGTGATCGGGTTTCTTCGCACTGAATGATAATCGCGCCATCCTTGGTCCAACGCCGCCCGGCCAGACGTTTTAAGCGCGTCTTGACCGGATCCGGTAGTGAGGGTGAACGTGCAGCCTCAAACCGGAGTTCAACAGCCGTCGACACTTTGTTGACGTTTTGCCCGCCGGGACCGGACGAGCGAACAAAGCTCTCGGTCAACTCCCAGTCTTGCAGGATGATATCGTCGGTGATGCGCAGCATGAGCGCGACCTTACAAGCGGTGCGCGAAAACAAAAAGGGCCGCCCCGGCGGGACGGCCCTTCGAAAGTTCAGGAGGTCGGGTCGGTTAGATCAATCGACCAGCCGGAGCGCGCGCTCCGCCAAGGGCTGCCTTAACAGGCGATCCCCCCGGTTGTTCCGACACCTCTCTCCAATCTCTTTCTCGACACTGGATCACCTCCTTTTCTATCTGTTGCGGTTAGCATTGAGCGTGGCACAAGTTGTGCCAATCTCAAAGCACTTTTTACGACGGTTGCACCGTAAGGCGTGCAACGATCACCTTGAACGGTATCAGGGCGACCATGGCTATTGACAGTTTCACCAGCCAGTCTGCGAAAGCCAGCGTCACCCACAGCGGTGCCATAGGTTCGGTCAACATGAACGGAACCGGTTCCCACGCCCAGCTGATCGCGGCATCGGCATTGGCACCGAAAATCGCAACCGAGGCGGAAAACGCGATGGTAAAGAACAGCGCGGTATCCAGCGCCGAGCCAACCAGTGTCGAGACAAGCGGCGCGCGCCACCACCGACCCCCGCGCAGAGAATTGAACACGGTGACATCTACGAGCTGTGCAATCAGAAACGCAGTACCCGACGCAACGGCAATGCGCAGCGGTACGGCGGCATAGGTGAACCCATCACCCTGCAGCATGATCTGGCTGCCGATCAGCGAGCAGACTATTCCGGTGATGAACCCGGCGAATACAACCTTACGGGCCGTTGCCACGCCATAGACACGGTTCATGATGTCGGTGACCAAAAAGGCCAGCGGATAGGTGAAAGCACCCCAGGTCAGCAGCCCGTCAAAGATCAGGAACTGAACCAGAATGTTCGAGGCCACAACAATGGAGGCCATGGCAATAATGCCGGGGATATAGGCGCGTTGCATATTTTGATGCCCGTTTTGACAAGGTAGCGGCGACTTGGCCCCGGGTTCATCCCAGGGCAGGCCGTGCGTTTAGACCTTTGCCGCAGCCCTGTCAATCGGGCAGCAGGTATTCCACCAGTTCCGTCCGCTGCAACGCCAGAAAGTTGTCATCCGAGATCATGGTCGCCCGCAAGCGACCCAGATCGTCGCGCCAGATCGACAGACCTTCGAGGTTGTCATGAGCGCCGGTGCCGGTCTCGAACAGGATCTCTTCGGCCACTGGATCATCCCCGTCGATCCGCCACCGCCGCAAGCGCGAGCGGAACCCCGTCAGGGAGACACTACGCTCCAACACATAGAACCGTCCTTCCGGCCCGAAATCGGCGGCCACCGGCAGGAATCCGTCCCGTTGCGGCAGAACAAACGGCGTGGACCATGAACGGCCATTCCAGCGATAGACTGGGATGTCGCCGTGTGCAGTTCGGCTTTTCTCGGTAAGAGTATAAAGCCAACCCTGATCATCGATTGCCAGTGCCTCGAACGACCCGTTGCGGTCGAGCTCGTCAAACGCGGCTGGACGCGGCAACACACGCGCCTTGGTGCCGGGGGCAGGGTAATACGCCACGCGATGGACACCTTCGAAAGAGATGAAAAAGTCGCCCTCCGGAGTGACAGCGAGCCCCTCGGAATCTCCGGCATGGCCCGGCATGATGCGGCCGGTGCTCGACAGCAAAGGCCAATGGCCGACGATCCGGATATCCGTTATCCGATCCCCGTCCCGATCGATGCGCGCGGTCACCAGAACGGACCGGTCGCTTACCGCGATCATATGGCGCCCGTTCTCCGAGACATGAAGGGCCGAGAACCCGCCGAACCATTCCGCATTGTGCCGCCAGACAAAACTGTCCAGTTGGCTCGCCGTTTTAACAACGACCGCCCAGACCGACCCGGCCAGCAGCAGCGCCGCAATCAGTTGGATTGCAAAACCGCGGCGCATTGCTGGGGCAAATCCGCCAAAACATATTCCCGGCGCTTCTTGGGTGGCGGTGCATTCGGGTCGGGCGGCGGTGGGTTCAGAATGTTCTGCACCCATTGCTGCGCCTCGGCGCAGCCGTCACCCTTCGGCGGTGGGTCCTGATTGATGCATCCGCGCGATCCGCGCGGACAGTTCAGCCGCACATGGAAGTGATAGTGGTGCCCCCACCAGGGTCTGATCTTGCGCAGATAGGCCCGGTTGCCGGTCTCATCATTGCACATCTGCACTTTGGCACCCGGAAACACAAAGATGCGCGCCACGCGTTTGTCCTTGGCCGCCTCGCGCAGAACAGCGTGGTGCTGCTTGGTCCAGTTACTGTTCACAAAGGCCCCGTTGGACCGGCGCAGGGAAATCGACGAGAGATTCTCGCGCGCCTTGCGGGACAGGCGCATGTTGTCGCCCGGCAGCATCCAGATGTCGATATCCAGGCCCAACTGGTGGCTGCGATGCCCGGATGTCATCGGCCCGCCGCGCGGTTGGCTGATGTCTCCGACATAAAGACCATTCCAGCCGGGTTGTTTGGCCGCGAATTTGCTGAGGTCCTGCACGTAGTCGATGGCGACGGGGTGTCCCCAATTGCGGTTGCGCGACAGGCGCATCGCCTGCCAGGTCGGCCCGGTTTCAGGCAACTGCACCGACCCCGCGGCACAGCCGCGCGAATAGCTGCCGAAAGCTGCCGGCTTTTGCTGTGAGCTTTGCTTTTGCGCCCCGAACAATTGCTTGGCCAGGGGTTGTGCCCCTGCTGCGCTTGCAAGTGTCATTGCCGCAAATAGTGCCAAAAATCGTAGTAAAATCATCTGCTCTGATCCCCTTCCGGTCTGACCCAGCGCATCAGGACTAGACCCAGAATAAACAACAGAATGATGGGTGACACCCCCAGACGTGCACTGCCGGTCGCAGTTGTTGCAATCCCGATCAACAACGGGGCGGCAAAGGCGGTGGCGCGGCCCGACAACCCGTAGAGTCCAAAGCTCTCAACCGGGGTTGCAGGATCGGTATGGCGCACCATCAAGGATCGGCTGCAGGACTGCAGAATGCCGCCCATGCCGCCGATCAGAACACCGCAGCCAAAAAACACCAGATCCGGCAGCCCGGATCCTTCGGGTAGCGATATACCGTATATCTGCGTCCGATCCATCGAAACGACGGTCAGACAGACAAAGATCAGCACCCAGATGGCCACCAGAATGACCGGTTTGGGGCCGTATCTTTTGTCCATTTTGCCGCCGATCCACGCAAAGATTGCCGAGGCCAGCACACTGACGATTCCGAAAACACCGATCTTGATCAGATCCCATTCCAGGACCAGTCGCGCGTAAACACCCCCGAAACTATAAAGCCCGTTCAAGGCGTCTCGGTAGAACATCGATGATCCAAGGTAAGTGGCCAGGCTGATCCGATGACGCAAGTCGGACACCGACTTGCCCAACAGGCGCAACGCCTCGCCAACGCTGCCGTGCTTTGCGGTATTTGGATCGTCACGCACCCAGAGGAAATAAGGGACCATGAAGAGAATGAACCAAACGGCCGTGAAGGGGCCAACAAAGCGCGTCCCCTGCTGTTGCGACGCATCCAGACCAAAGATCGGGTCGATCCCGATTAAGGTTTTCCCGCTGGGTTGTTCAACAAAAAGGGTCAGCATGATCGCAAGCGAGATCAGGCCGCCTGAATAGCCAAAGGCAAATCCCGACCCGGATATCTCGCCGACCTCGTCGTCATCTCCCAGATCCGGCAGTTGCGAATTGATAAAGATCAGCGCGTATTCCGCGCCCACAAATCCAAGGCCAAATGCCGAAAGCATCAGCCACATGTTCGAGCCATCCGGAAGCGTGAACCACAACGCGGCAGAGCCCACCGCGTACATCACAGAAAACGCAAAAATCCAAGGAATGCGGCGGCCGGACACATCCGCCATGGCCCCCAGCAACGGCGCCCCAAAGGCGATGATCAGGCCGGTGATGGTCAAGCAATTTGCCCAGACCGTCTGTGCCTGCGCGGCGGCGGCCTCGGCGTCCAACCCGGTGTTTGCGTAGTATCCGGCGGCCACGCCGGCGAAATAGGGGCCAAAGACAAATGTGACCAGCAGGGTATGCAGAGGCTGGCTGGCCCAGTCGAAAAACCACCATCCCCAGATGCGCTTGCGCTTGGAAATCTCTGCCATGCCTGCCCCTTGACGTCTTTGCCTCATAAGACGGACCTTTGGTGCGTTTCGCAAGCTTTCAATTGGCCCAGACTTGCTCTTTCACGCGGGGGCGCTTAGGTCTCGGAAGATGTGAAAACGGAGTTCCCATGCTGTCGCTGATCCAAATCCTGCTGCTGATCCTGGACATAGTCTGGTTCATCATCCTCGTTCATGTGATCATGAGCTGGCTGATCAACTTTCAGGTGCTCAACCTGCATCAACAGCTGGTCGCGCAAATCTGGTATGGGCTGAACCGTCTGCTGGAACCGATCTACGGCCCGATCCGCCGCATCCTGCCCGCCATGGGCGGGATCGACCTGACCCCGCTGGTGGTGCTGATCGGCGTGTACGCCTTGCGGATTATTCTGGTCAACAACATGGTCTATTTCGTCTGACCTCTTGTTCACTGAATCTTAGTATGTGATGGTCCTGTCTTGAGAGCAGCTAAACCATAAAACAGGGCCACCCCGCACATGTTCGACGCCGCACCTTTGCTGCGAGATGTTTTTGGATTCGACGATTTCCGCCCCGGGCAGGAAGAGGTGGTCGATGCCGTGACGGCGGGTGAAAACGTTCTGGCCATTATGCCGACCGGTGGCGGCAAATCGCTATGCTATCAACTGCCCGCCCTGCTGCGGGAGGGTGTGACTGTGGTGATTTCGCCGCTGATTGCCCTGATGCGTGATCAGGTCCGTGCCTTGCAAGAGGCCGGTGTCGAGGCTGGCGCATTGACCTCTGGTAATACGCCCGAAGAAACCGACGCCGTATGGGAGGCGCTGGAGGCCGGACGGCTCAAGCTGCTGTACATGGCCCCCGAGCGTCTCGCTGCCGGATCTGCGCTGGGGATGTTGCGCCGGATCAACGTCAGCCTGATTGCCGTGGACGAGGCGCATTGCGTCAGCCAATGGGGCCACGATTTCCGCCCCGACTACCTGCGGATCGGAGAATTGCGGCGCGCGCTGAACGTGCCCTTGGCCGCCTTTACCGCGACGGCGGATGCCGAAACACAAGATGAAATTGTCGAGAAGCTGTTCGACGGCATCGAACCGCGCAAATTTCTGCGCGGCTTCGACCGGCCGAACATACATCTGGCTTTCGCCGCCAAGGACGGACCACGCAAGCAAATCCTCGACTTCGCCGCAGCCCGCAAGGGGCAGTCGGGCATTGTCTTTTGCGGCACCCGAAGCAAGACCGAGGCGCTGGCCCAGGCCTTGCGCGCCGATGGCCATACCGCCTGCCATTATCACGGCGGGATGGAGGCCGAGGATCGCCGCATCGTCGAGACCCGCTTTGCCCGCGAGGATGGCCTGATCGTGGTCGCCACTGTGGCCTTTGGCATGGGCATCGACAAGCCCGACATCCGCTGGGTTGCCCATGCCGATCTGCCCAAGTCAATCGAGGCCTATTATCAGGAAATCGGAAGGGCCGGGCGCGATGGAGCGCCCGCCGAAACCCTGACGTTGTTTGGACCGGATGACATACGTCTGCGACGTTCGCAAATCGACGAAGGGCTGGCCCCGCCGGAACGCCGTATGGCCGATCATGCGCGCCTGAACGCGCTGCTCGGCCTGGCCGAGGCATTGCACTGCCGCCGTCAGACCCTGCTGGGATACTTTGGCGAGCAGGCACAGCCCTGCGGCAAGTGCGACCTGTGCGATACCCCGCCCGAGGTATTCGATGGCACAACACCGGTCCGCATGGCCTTGTCCGCAATTCTGCGCACCGAGGAATGGTTCGGCGCCGGGCACCTGATCGATATCCTACTGGGGAACGAAACCGACAAAATCCGCGCGCGGCGTCATGATGCCCTGCCCACTTACGGCATCGGGAAAGAGTGGTCGCGTCCGCAGTGGCAGTCGATTTTCCGGCAAATGATGGGCCACGATCTGGTGCGCCCCGATCCCGAACGCCATGGTGCACTGCGCATGACAGAGGCCGCCAAACCGATACTGAAAGGTGAGGAACAAATCACTCTGCGCAAGGACACGATCCGCGAAGCCACGCGCAGACCAGCCGTCAGGGCCATGGTGGCCGAAGAGGACGCCCCGCTGCTGTCAGCACTCAAAGCCAAACGCCGCGCACTGGCCGAGGCCGCCCGAGTCCCGGCCTATGTGATCTTTCCGGATCGCACCCTGATCGAAATGGCCGAAACCCGTCCGGCCACGCTGGACGAAATGGCGCGTATCGGCGGCGTGGGCGCAAAAAAGCTGGAACGTTACGGCGACGCGTTTCTCGAGGTGGTTGCCGGCCCGGTCACTGCGGTTCATCCGGTTCGACGTAAGCTCGCCGGGCGAGAACAGGGCGCGATTTACGATCAGTTGCTGGCAGTTCAAAATCAGCTCTCGCGTGGTTCGGATGGGATCGACAAACCGCTGACATGTTCCGCGTCACAGCTGGCAAAGGTTGCCGAGTTGCGGAATGGCGATGTGCAGGCCCTGGAACGTCTGTTGGGGGAACGCCGCGCGGAAAGATTTGGCGCAGCGTTTCTGGACGTGCTGCAGGGCGCAGACTAGATACGGGTCTGACAGGCAAGGAACGAGGGGCGGATATGCTGGTTGTGATTTCCCCGGCCAAGAGGCTGGACTGGGCAGAACGGGACATCGCGGTCACGCAACCCGATTTTCAAGACGACGCGATCCGGTTGTCCAAAACGGCCCGCAATCTGACGCTTGGCGATCTGAAGAAACTGATGAGCCTCAGCGACGATCTGGCCCGTCTGAACCGGGATCGATACAGTGTGTTTTCCGACACACCGGACCCCAACATGACCCGTCCGGCCGCCCTTGCCTTTGCGGGCGATACCTATCAGGGGCTCGAGGCTTCGTCACTGGATGCAGAAGAGATGGCTTGGGCGCAGAATCGCCTGCGCATTCTGTCCGGTCTCTATGGTGTTCTACGCCCGCTCGACGCCATTCAGGCCTACCGGCTTGAGATGGGCAGCAGGTTGAAAACTCGCCGCGGCAAAAACCTGTATGAGTACTGGCGCGATCAGCTGAGCAAGGCGCTGAACACACAGGCCGAAGAAGTCAAAAGCGATGTTTTGGTGAATTGTGCCAGCCAGGAATACTTTGGCGCAGTCGACCTCAAAGCCTTGAAGCTGCGCGTGATCACGCCGGTCTTCATGGAAGACAAAGGTAGCGCACCCAAGATCGTCAGCTTTTTTGCCAAAAGGGCGCGGGGTGCGATGGCAAGGTACATCATTCAGCGCCGGCTGACCAATCCCAAAGGTCTGTTGGAGTTTGACAGCGGCGGTTACGCCTATCGGTCAGACCTGTCGGACGAAGACAAACCGGTCTTCGTGCGGCCCAATCAGGCCTGATCCAGCATCGAGCGGTCATACGCGACCAGTTCGACGGTGTTCCCCTCAGGGTCTGGGGTGAAAATCCCGCGCCATCCGATCCATCCGAATTCCTCAACCCGGTAAGGTTGCCCGATCTTTTCATACCAGCGCATCACCGCGCCCTGTTCGCTGAACGGCAGGGACAGCGCGATATGGTGCAATGCCGACCCACCGCCTGTCACCGGTCGGTCCGCACCCGTCGGGTGTAAACCCGGTCGTGCGGAGGCGTTGTGATGGAACAGCGCGAGCACTTGCGTGTGCCCGCCAAATCCTTCTGCAATGCGAAAGAAGGTGATGGCACTGTTATGGTGGCCACTGAGTCGTTCCAACCCGATCACGCGTTCATAGAAGTCCACCATTGCGCCCATGTCCGCGCATCGAATTGCAATTTCACCCAACGCACGGGGACGAAAACCTCGATCATGTGTCATGAGCGAATCCTAGTCACCTTGGGCAGGTTCAGCAATCACAGGCAGGGCCTGCTCGGGGTGGTAGCTCAAAACCATCTGATGAATATGTTTCTTGTGCAGGGGCTTGGTCAGATAATGGTCCAGCCCTGCCGACAGAACGCCCTGATCATCACCATCCATGGCATGGGCGGTCAGAGCAACAATTGGCACGTGCCGTTTGGTTTCGATCTCGCGCCGCCGGATTTCTGCGGTTGCCTGCTTTCCATCCATTTTTGGCATAGAAATATCCATGAAGATCAGGTCCGGATCAAATTCAAGATAGGCCTCGACTGCCTCGAGTCCATTGGCCGCAAAGCGCAGATCGATGTTCAGATCCTTGACCATCTTCTTCAGGATCAGCTGATTAGTTTTGTTGTCTTCCGCCGCAAGTATCCGCATCCGTCTTTGATCCTGGGTCGGACGCGCGGGCTGAGCCGATTTTGCACCGGAGTTGCCGACTGCGCCCCGGGTTTCCGTGACACTAAGGAGCGTCATCAGCCGCGCAAACAGTTCCGACCGGGGGACGGGTTTTTGCAAAACGCCCTTGATCAGATGTCGGTTGGGGTTGGCATGAATGACTGCGGGGTTGGCGGACATCGCGACAACGGGCAGGTCGCCCCAACCCTCGTCATTGAGAGCCGCCGCCAGCTCAAATGCGTCCATATCCGGCAAGTCGTGTTCGCATAACAGCAGGTCCACCGTATCTTTCAGCGCCGACAGCACCTCGGCACCCGAGGCACATACCGTCACCTCCACCCCGAGGAGGTCCAACTGCTTGGCCAGAATGGCACGGTTCACTGCGACGTGCTCGGCCACCATCACATGTTTGTGGTGCCCAGCCAGATCGGGTGCAGCGGGTTGCTGGCCTTCGACGGTCGGCAGGGAAAAGCGAAACCCGAAACACGATCCCTGCCCCAGCTCGCTTTCGACCCAAACCGCACCTCCCATCATGTTGATCAGACGTTTTGTAATCGCCAATCCCAGACCGGTGCCTTCGAACTGCCGATTGCGCTCATCCTCAACCTGATTGAATTCCCCAAAGATGTGTCCGATCTTATCGGCTTCGATGCCAATACCGGTGTCTTCGATCGCTACGTGAATATCGCAGCTTTGGGTTTCGGCATGCGGCACCCCGGTAACCCGGATCAGAACATGGCCTGAATCCGTGAACTTCACGGCATTGCCGACAAGGTTGGTGAGAACCTGCCGCACCCGACCGGGATCGCCGACAAACAGCGTGGGCAGGAACAGATCGTAATCAACCAGCAGGGACAGCCCCTTGTCGCGTACGCTGGGTTGAAGCAGCATCGCCACCTCAAGGATACAGCGTTCCAGATCGAATTGCTCAGGATGCAGGATCAGCTTGTCCGCCTCGATCTTGGAGTAGTCCAGAACGTCGTTGATGATGACAAGCAGCGCCTCACCGGAATTGCGGATCGTGTTGACGTAGAGCCTTTGGTCTTCGTCGAGAGATGTTTCGGTCAATAACTCGGTCATGCCGACAATACCGTTCATCGGCGTGCGAATCTCGTGGCTCATATTGGCCAGAAATGCGGACTTGGCCCGGTTCGCCGCCTCAGCCCGATCCCGGGCGGCCTGTAATTCGGCCTCGTGCCGGACAGATGCCGTGATGTTGAGCGCCAGGCTCACCATGTCCCCACCGTGCCCGCGCTGATCGACCAGTCTGATGTAATGGCCATTCCAGAGTTGGATCACCACCGGCGGAGGATTGACGCGCCGCCATCTGGCCTGCATTTTGGCGATCCACTCTCCTGCGGGCTCGGATCCGATGTCTACAATCCCTTCGGTCGTCAGCAATTCGAGAATACGCCGATAGGAAACTCCCGTTACAACTTCATCCAATCCTTCAAAAACACTCAAATATGCCGTGTTGGCACTGATCAGGCGGCTGTCACCGTCGAAGAAGGCAAAACCGTCCTGAATGGTCTGGATCGAATGCCAAAGTCGGCGTTCGGCAACTTCGATCTTGGCATTGGCGACGGTCAGGTCGGATTTGACCTTTTCATTCTCATCCCGAACCGTCTCGACCTCGGCCTGGGTTTCGCCAATCTGCTTGGTCAGCGCCATCGCGTGGCGGCCCAGTTTACGGTTCGCCTCCGACAATTCAGCCTGTTTCAGCGCAAGCAACCGTTCAGCCGCCAGACGCGCGCGTCGTTCCTGAGCCAGTTTGTTTGTAACACTCATTCAGAGATCCTGACACAACCCGCACCCAGCATCCCGACAGACCGTGAAAAAGTGTTTAAGCCGTTGCAAACTGCACAAATGGCATGCGAGGCTTGCGACAAAGAGGAGGCCGTTATGCACCGCTTTGTTTCATTTATTCTTACACTTCTTTTGCCGCTTATTGTTCAGCCTGCCGCTGGCTTTGCCCAAGCTCCCGCCCCAGAGTTTCGCTATGTGACGACCCGGGACGCGGATTTTTACGGGTCGGATCTGGATGCGCTGTTTGACACGGACCTGAAGTCCTGCATTCAGGCATGCTCGGCCAACAACCGGTGTACTGCATTTACGTATAACACCCGGTCAAACGCCTGTTTCCCCAAAAGCGGTGTGAACAGGCAGGATGTGTACGAAGGCGCCCTGTCGGCGGAGAAGAGTCCGACGCCAGAACAGACCTTGAATCTGGCCGAAACGCGCGCGAAGGCACTGCCGGTCCTGCGGTCAACCGATCTAGAGAGCGCGGCGCAACAGGCCCGCGATCTGGGATTTGTCCACAACGCGGGCGGGCTGGACCTCGACGCAGTTCTGACTGCGGCCCGCAATGCGACCAACGTGACCCAGGCGATGCAGTGGACCGGTGTCGCCGTGTCGCTCAGCGACGCGCCCGACCTCTGGACGGAATACGCCCGGCTACTGCTGACCCTCAACCCGTCCGGTTGGAACGAAAAACGGGACCTGCGCAATCGCGCAGTGAACGCCGCCATCAATGGTTATCTGCGCGCCGACACGCCTGGTGTTCAGATTGCGGCCCTCATGACCCTCGCCGACGCATTGAAAGAGGTGGAACGCGGGCGCGACATGATCCCGGTCCTCAGACTGGCGGAACAAGTGCAGCCGCGCGAAGATGTCTTGGCCAAGCTGGATGACGCAATTGGCAAATACGGCTTCCGTGTCACAGACAGCACGGTCGAAAGCGACACGGCCCTGCCCCGCATCTGCGTCGCGTTTTCTGAACCACTGGTCAAAGCCGGAGTGGACTATGATCCGTTTGTGCAGCGCAGCGTTGACGGGTTAGTGGTGCAGGTCGAGGATGCGCAACTCTGTGTCGACGGGGTCGCACATGGTCAACGGTATCGCCTGACCCTGCGCGAAGGATTGCCCGCCGCCTCTGGCGAAGTTCTGAACCGCAGTGTCGAACTCATCCACTATGTGCGGGATCGCGCGCCTTCGGTCCGGTTTCCGGGACGCAGCTACATCCTTCCCAAATCCGCTGATGCGGCCCTGCCATCCGAGACGGTCAATGTCGCCGAGTTGGACCTGACGCTGCGGCGGGTCAGTGACCGAAACCTCCTTCGCGCCGTGCAGCAGGACTTTTTTGGCCGACCGCTCAGCGAGTGGCAGGAGCGCGAGTTTTCTGACGAAATCGCCGAAGAGATCTGGACCGGCAAGGCCGAAGTTCCCAATCAGTTGAATCAGACGATGACAACCCGCCTGCCCATGGCCAACGCCATCGCGGATCAGCCTGCGGGCATCTACACACTGACCGCGCGTGTTCCAGGGGCGGACCCCTATGACGATCCGGGGGCGACGCAATGGTTTGTACTCACCGATCTGGGACTGAGCGCGGCCCTTGGCACAGACGGGCTGCACGTCACCGTGCGCGGATTGCATGATGCTGCCCCGCGCGCGGGAATCGAGGTGTCGCTCATCTCCCAGGCCAACGCCGTGATTGCAAAAACCCAGACCGGCGCAGACGGATATGCGCAGTTTGAACCGGGCCTGACGCGCGGCACCGGAGCCAGCGCACCTGCATTGGTAACCGCGTCTGCGGCTGACGGTGACTTCAGCTTTCTGTCGCTGACCGATCCGGCCTTTGATCTCTCCGACCGCGGTGTCGAAGGACGTGCGCCCGCCGGGCCGATCGACGTTTTCCTGACCAGTGACCGGGGCGCGTACCGCGCCGGTGAGGTGATCCACCTTACTGCGTTGTCCAGAGATGGCGAGGCTCAAGCGATTGAAGGACTGCCGCTGACCGCCATTCTGTACCGGCCTGACGGCGTGGAATACCGCCGATCCGTCTCGGACGGAGGTGTCGCGGGAGGGCGTGTGTTCGCACTGCCGGTCGCAGTAGACGCGCCGCGCGGCGCATGGAAGATCGAGGTCAAATCAGACCCCAAAGGGGACGCGCTGGCCCGCCAGACTGTTCTGGTCGAGGACTTCCTGCCGGAACGGATCGATTTCGAGCTCTCTCTGCCCGATGCACCCCTGCGTCCGGGCGACAGCCCGCCTCTGAGCATCGACGCGCGGTATCTGTTTGGCGCGCCCGGCGCCGACTTGACCATCGAAGGGCAGGTCAGCTTGGCTCCGACCGAGACACTGGCCGGGTTCGACGGATACCGCTTTGGTCGCTATGACGCCGAGTTAGTCACCAAAAGCACCTATTTCGGAGACGCACGCACGGATGCAAACGGGCAGGCGTCAATTGCCATCGAAGTCCCTTTGCTGGAGACCGAAGGACGGCCTGCGGAGGCGGCGGTAACCGCGCGGTTGTCCGATGGATCCGGCCGCCCTGTCGAGCGTCGCCTGACCGTCCCCGTTGAACCGGCCCAAACTTTGATCGGCATCAAACCGATGTTCGATGAGGTGATCCCGGAAGGCACCGAGGCCGCATTCCAAATCGTGGGTCTGACCCGCGATCTGACCCCCGGCCCCATGCGCCTGCGCTGGACGCTGAACCGGGTCGAAACGCAGTATAAATGGTATCAGCTCTATGGAAACTGGAATTGGGAGCCGACAACGCGGCGCACCCGGGTTGCGACAGGCGAGGTTGATTTTGTATCCGACCCGCTGACGCTGACTCAGCCTGTCGGCTGGGGCCGGTATGAACTGGTGGTGCAAAGGGTGGATGGCCCGTACGCCGAAACAGCGGTCGATTTCTATGCAGGCTGGTACCAGTCCGCAGATACGTCGACGACTCCTGACAGGCTGGAGATGTCACTAGACCGCGACAGGTATCGCTTGGGCGATACCGCGCAGCTTCGGATTGTTCCGCGCATGGCGGGCGTGGCGCAGATTGACGTGTTGTCGAACCGGCTTATCCACCGGCAGATGATTGAGGTGCCGAAAGGCGAGACCGTGATCCCTATCGACGTCACACAAGAGTGGGGAACTGGGGCCTATGTGACCGCCACCGACACAGGACTTGATGGCCGTGTTCAGCGGACCCGTGCAAGTGGGTCCCAATGGCGAGGTCGAGATCGACATCCCCCTGCCCGCCTTCAACGGAACCGTGCGTCTGATGGCCGTGGCCTGGTCCCGTGCGGCGGTCGGTCAGGACGAAGCTGAGATGATCGTCCGCGATCCGGTCGTTGTAACTGCCAGCCTTCCGCGTTTTCTCTCGCCCGGCGATCAAAGTCGGATGTTACTGGAAATCGTGCACGCGGATGGCCCCGCCGGGGATATGGCGCTGGGGCTGGCAACCTCGTCTGAATTGGAACTCGGCGCAGTTCCCACAAGTTTTACACTCGAAGAAAACGGCAAAGCCGTGTTCGAGGTTCCGATCCGCGCCAATTTGGTCGGCGACCCGGAGATCGCCGTTTCCATCACAACGCCGGATGGCCGCGACCTGTCGCAGACCGTGCGGATGCCCGTGCGTGCGAATGATCCCGTTGTCGCTATGACACGGCGGTTTGCGCTGGGTGCGGGCGACAGTTTCCTGTTCTCGCAGGATGTGTTCGACGGCTATCGGCCCGGCACGGCCAAGGCGATCCTGTCCGCAGGTCCTCTGGCAAAGTTCGACACGCCGGGCCTGCTGGATCAGCTGAACCGATATCCCTATGGCTGCACCGAACAGATCACCAGCCAGGCTTTGCCGCTGTTGTATCTTTCCTCGGTCGCGCAGGCGACGGGGCTCGGGGATGGCCCCGCCGTGGATCAACGCATAAGCGTTTCCATCCGGAGTGTGCTGACACGCCAGTCGTCAAACGGGAGTTTTGGTCTCTGGCGTGCGGGCAACGGTGACTTTTGGCTGGACGCCTATGTCACCGATTTCCTGTCCCGCGCCCGCGCGCAGGGCTATACCGTACCGGATCGCGCCTTTGCTCAGGCGATGGACAACCTGCGCAACCGCATCAACTATGCCCCGGATTTCGACGCGGGCGGGCAGGACATCGCCTACGCCCTGATGGTTCTGGCGCGCGAAGGCGCGGCCTCGATGGGGGACTTGCGGTACTATGCGGACGTCAAAGGCGATGCATTTGACACGCCGCTGGCCGCAGCCCAGCTTGGGGCGGCCCTGACCGCATATGGCGATCAGAGACGCGCAGATGCGATGTTCGCCCGCGCGGCGCAATTGCTGGCCCAGCGCCCCGCCCAGAACCAGACCTACTGGCGGGCCGATTACGGCACTGACCTGCGGGACGCGGCTGGTTTGCTGACGCTGGCCGTGGATGCGGGTAGCGAGGTGATCAACCGGGACGCTCTTGTCCAAAGGGTCAGCTCCGGGCGATCCCATCTCTCCACACAAGAGGCGGCATGGTCCTTGCTCGCGGCGCATGCGCTGGTCTCAAACCCGACGCAAAGCGGACTTAAGGTGAACGGCGCGGCGGTTGATGGTCCCTTCGTGCAGGTTCTGGAAACCGGGCAAAACCAGGACCTGAATATCACCGCTACGGATGGCGGCCCGACCGATATCACGCTGACCGTCACAGGCATCCCCGAGGTCGCACCGGAAGCCGGTGGCACCGGATACGCGATTGAACGCCGCTACTACTCGCTGGAGGGGGACCCTCTGGACCTGCCCGATTTCGCGGTTGGTGACCGGTTTGTGACCGTTCTGACGGTTCGACCCTTCGAAAATGGCGGGGCGCGGCTGATGGTGGACGATCCGCTGGCAGCGGGGATCGAGATCGACAATCCCAGCCTGCTGCGTTCGGGCGACGTTCGGGCACTCGACTGGCTGGACCTGTCCGAGGCGACCCATACCGAGTTTCGCGCGGACCGGTTCCTGGCGGCGGTTGACCTGTCGGGTCGGCAGACTGTCACGCTGGCCTATGTGGCCCGCGCGGTCACACCCGGAGAGTTCCACCTGCCTGCGGCCTCGGTTGAGGACATGTACCGGCCTCAGAACCGGGCGCGCGCAAGTACTGGTCGCATAGTTGTCCGGTGATCGGCCTCCTGCCATATCTCGTTGCGGGGTACGACCATGCCTAGGAGCACGCGACTACTGTTGGCTTTGTCCGCGTTCCTGTACCTTGCAGCATTAGCACGGGATCGCGCGGAACTCTGGGTAGAAAACACGGAACTGCCACCACTGCTGACGGAGACCTCGGTCGAGATGCGGGACCGCACCGGGGCCTTGCTGCGCGCTGTCCCGGTTGAGGACGGCATTTGGCGCCTGCGGCCCGGCCCGGTCGATCCGGCCTTTATCAACATGCTGATCCGGTACGAGGACAAACGCTTCTGGTCCCATGGCGGCGTCGACCCTGTGGCGATGGTACGGGCAACGGCGCAAAGCCTGTGGAATGGGCGTGTTGTGTCGGGCGGATCCACACTCACCATGCAGGTCGCGCGCCTGATCGAGGATGGCCCAACCGGGCGCTGGAACGGGAAATTGCGCCAGATCGGGGTCGCATTGGCGCTGGAACACCGTCTGACCAAACAGCAGATTCTCGACCTGTACTTCATACACGCGCCTTATGGCGGAAATCTGGAAGGCATCCGCGCCGGAACCCGTGCCTGGTTTGGCAAGGAC
The DNA here is from genome assembly GCF_056535885.1 of Ruegeria sp. B1. Taxonomy (NCBI): domain Bacteria; kingdom Pseudomonadati; phylum Pseudomonadota; class Alphaproteobacteria; order Rhodobacterales; family Roseobacteraceae; genus Ruegeria; species Ruegeria sp. B1. The sequence continues at coordinate 211,668 of NZ_JBQFJA010000001.1, forward strand.
CCGGGACGACTGACACCGGCGCAGGCCGCACTTTTGGTTGCCCTGCCCCAGTCACCCGAGGCGCGGCGACCAGATCGCAGCCCTGATGCGGCGCGCAAAGCCCGCGACCGGGTTTTGTCGCGAATGCAACGGCACGGGGTACTGCCCGAACAGGAAACCCGCAGCGCACAGACCGAACCCGTGCCTGCGCGGATGCGATCGTTTCCACGACTGGCCCCACATCTGACGGACCGCGCGCAGGCCATGTACCCCGAGACCCGCACGCATGACCTGACGCTGGATGCCTCGCTACAGTCCCGGCTGGAACCTTTAGTTGCGCAGGCGGCAACCCGGATTGGCTCGCGCGTTTCGGGTGCACTGATCGTGGCCGACCATCACACAGGTGAAATTCTGGCCTCGGTCGGGTCCGCGGGATATCGCGACGCCAGACAAGGATTCGTGGACATGACCCGAGCGCTGCGATCACCGGGTTCGACACTGAAACCGCTGATCTATGGCCTCGCCTTTGATCAGGGGCTTGCGCACCCGGAAACGCTGATCAACGACAGCCCGGTGATGTTTGGCCGCTATGCCCCGCAAAACTTCGATGGTGCATTCAGGGGCGACGTCAGGGTGCGTGATGCATTGCAATTGTCGCTGAACATCCCCGTTGTGCGATTGACCCATGAACTGGGACCCGCCCGTGTGATGGCCGCCCTGCGTAGCGCAGGAACCGATCCGCGCCTATCGGGCGGCTCTCCCGGGCTTGCGATTTCATTGGGTGGAGTGGGTCTGAGCCTGCATGATCTGGTGCAACTCTACGCAACGCTGGCTGCTGGCGGACAAGGCCCGATCCTGTGGGACAGAGTTCTGGAGCCATCAGAGCAAACCGAGCGGATCCTGTCAGATGTCTCCGCATGGCAGGTCGCGGACATTCTCGCCGGAATTGTGCCGCCCTCTGGTGCACCCGCGCGAGGAATGGCCTACAAAACCGGCACCTCTTACGGGCACAGGGACGCCTGGGCCATTGGCTTTGACGGACAGCATGTCATCGGCATCTGGCTGGGCCGCGCGGATGGAACACCCGTACCGGGGGCTTTTGGCGGCGACATCGCCGCCCCGCTATTGTTCGAAGCGTTCGGCCATCTGAAACCCGATTTCACACCGCTCAGCGCACCACCACCCGCGACCCTGATTGTCGGTGCCGCGCAATTGCCCCCGCCACTGCAACGCTTCCGCCCGCGTGCTGCCGCATTCGAGGATGAAGACGAAGCACCTGACGTGCTGTTTCCGCCGGAAAACGCTGTCTTAGAGACGTTTGGGACGCCTTTGACGCTTAAACTGCGTGGCGGGGTTGGCCCCTTCTCGGTATTGGCAAATGGGACACCTGTCGTCACCGGTCAGCGCTACCGGGAATTCGAGATCCCCAATCCGGGACCCGGCTATACAGCGCTGGTTGTTGTGGATGCACATGGGCATTCAGATCAGGTGACTGTGCGGATTGACTGACCGGCGTCAGCGCCGACCCTCCCGCAACCAGCCGCCCAGCAAGAACCCACCGGCCAACAGCAGGACAAGCCAGGGCGGCAACAGACCCGCCTGGGTAACATCGCGTGTTTCATAGGCGTTGCGAGGTGTCAGACCAATCCACCCCCGGCCCGCTGCTGGCCGACCGGCGCGCACGTTGCGGATGGAGGGCAAACCATCTTCCAAACGCACCACACCGCCGCGCAATCCTGCAAGGACAGGCTCCAGTATGTCGCCGGTCGCTATGGTACGCTCAAACTCCCGAGGTGCCGCCGGGCCAAGGCCAATCACCGCAGTATGGTCGCCTTCCTGCAAGCGGTAGAGGCCGATTTCCGGCCCGAAATACCGCGCTTCAAACCGCCCCGGCGTCACTTCTTCCAGGGGGATATCCAGTGTTTCGCCATTCGGGCGTGTGACTGTCACCGGCCCGACGGTGTCTTCCAGTGTCTGGCGGATGATCCGCATGGATTGGCCGTTTGCTTCGGCCCAAAGGGTCTCTTCTTCAAGCTCGGGCTCTTTCATCATCCAGTGGGCCAGCCTGCGCAACAACTCCAGCTGCGGTCCGCCCCCTTCAAATCCCCGGCTCCAAAGCCATGCATGGTCCGAGGCAAGCATCGCCACCCGTCCTTCGCCCACCCGGTCGAGCACCAGCAGAGGACGTTCGTCCAGGCCGGTCATCAACACTTCGCCAGAACGGTGGTTTACATCGATCTGCCGCAGCCACGCGCCCCAGTCTTCGGAATCTCCGAGATTGGTGGTTACGGGATGTCTATGGCCCAGATCGCTAACCATCGGCACATAGCGTTCTTCCAGCACCCGTGCAGTGGGCTGTGCAGGCAGGATCGGTGCCAGAGGCGAGCGGAAAATGCTATCGGCCGAGGCAAAATCAGGACCCGCCGCAATCAGTACCGCACCGCCATCGTTGATGTAGCTGGTCACATTGTCCAGATAGATCGCTGGCAGAATGCCGCGTCGCTTGTAACGGTCAAAGATGATCAGGTCGAAATCGTTGATCTTTTCCAGAAACAACTCGCGGGTCGGGAAGGCGATCAGCGACAGTTCATCCACCGGCACGCCGTCCTGCTTTTCTGGCGGGCGCAGAATGGTGAAATGCACCAGATCAACGGAGCTGTCGGATTTCAGCAGGTTACGCCAGGTGCGCCCACCGGGATGCGGTTCGCCCGAAACCAGCAGCACGCGCAACCGATCGCGCACGCCGTTCATCTGGATCAGGGCGGTGTTGTTGCGATCGGTTAACTCACCCTCGGCCTGAGGGATGGTGAATTGAATGACGTTGCGCCCGCCATGCGGAAGTGTGACGGGAAGTTCGACGTCGATGCCGATGGGAATGCTAAAGCGTTCGGCTTCGCCACCATCAACCGAGATTTCTAAAGGCGCGGTTGTCGCGCCAGCGGTGGCGGCCCCGCTGTCCTCGACCCGCAGGGTCAGAGTGACCGGCTCATCAATAATGGCGAATGCCGGGGCATTGCGGACGATAAGTCTGCGGTCCCAGTCACTGTCGCGACCGGTCTGCAGCAGATGCATCGGCGCCGGCAGATCGGGAGCCTGATCGACGTCGTGGACGATGCCATCCGACACAACGAGAATGCCAGCGATGCGCGCACGGGGTTCTTCGGCCAGCGCGGCGTTCAGTGCCCCCATGACCTGTGTGCCTTCGTCCCCGTCGCTGTCGCCTACACGAATGCGCCGCAGATCGGTATTGTCGCGGGATTCGATCTCAACCGCCAGGTCTTCGGCCGCTTGCGCCGTTTGCTCTGCCCGGTCAGAGAGGGCCTGGCTGGCGCTTTCATCCTCGATCATCAGCACAATATCGGTCAACGGTGATCTATCCTCGACCTGATACACCGGGCCGGACAGGGCTGCGATGACCACCAGTGCCGCCAAACCGCGCAGTGCCCATCCCGACAGGCCGCGCCACAGTGCTAAAACAATGCCAGCCACGGCAACGGATGCCACGCCGACTAGAACCGGCCAGGGGATCAATGGATCAAAGATGACGGTTCCTGTCATTGTCCCAACCTGTCCAAAAGGGCGGGCACGTGGACCTGATCGGATTTGTAGTTCCCGGTCAGCACATGCATCACCAGATTGACGCCAAAGCGGTTGGCCAGCTCGCGTTGCCGCTCACCGGCATAGCCACGACCAACCGGCAGCAGCGCCTGACCGTTGCGATCAACCGCCCAGGCCCCGGCCCAGTCATTGCCACCGATCACCACCGGCGTCACATTGTCGTTGAGGTTGCGAAACGGCATCCCCTCGATCTGTTCTGCGTCCAACGGCGCGGATTCGACCCAGACCTCTGCCCCGCCGTAACGCCCCGGGAAATCCTGCAGCAGATAGAATGTGCGGGTCAGGACATGATCGCGGGGTATCGGCTCTAACGCGGGGATATTCAGCGGATCCGCCAGTTGCTGCAACTTGCGCCCATTGGGGCTGGACGCACCGAACCCGGCAATATCGGCATCGCGTGTGTCAAACAGGATCATACCGCCCGACCTCAGGTAGGCATTCAGTTTGGCGTAAGCCTCCGTCGAAGGTCGCGGCTGGCTCGGCGTTATCGGCCAATAGAGCAGCGGGAAGAACGCGAGCTCGTCCCGCTCCAAATCGACACCGATGGGTTCCGCAGGTTCGACCGACGTGCGATAGAACAGCGTCTGGGCCAGCCCGCGTAGCCCGGCCAGCGCAATATCGTCGACTTGTTGGTCGCCCGTAAGGACATGCGCCAGGACAAGCTCTTGCGTGGCTTCAAGCGCAAAAGCAGTGTCTTCGGGCGTTTGCGCCTGCGCGTGAGGAACAAGCAAGAAAGCACCCAATGCCATGGCTGCGGTGCGGGCCAGTCCCAATCGCCCCGACAAGGCCAGCGATGCGATCACGTCAACCGTCAAAAGGATCAGCGCCAGGCTCAACAGAATGCCGCCAAGCGGCGTTTCGGTGGTGACTTCCTGCCCCCTGATCGGAACATCGGAAGGCCAGTCAGCCGGGCTAAGAACCGCGTCCTCTGACAACACGTTCAGCGCCAATTTCTGTTTACCACTTTCGTATAGGCCCGGGCGCAGGTCCGGTCCGATCTGGCCGGAGATCAACTGCACGCCATCAACGCCCGCCAGGGTGCCTGCATCCGACAGTGTCCCGAACCCGTCCATCATCTGAACCGGCTCCCAGGTCGTGCCCTGCAATTGAGCTTCCTGTCGGGATTTTGCCGCCGACGCAACCGCGAGACGGTCCAACATCTCAACAAACAGACCGGACAGAGGCAGGCTGGACCATTCCGCGTCCGCAGTGACATGGAACAACACAACCTGCCCCAAGCCCAGCGCCTTGCGGGTGACCAAGGGCGTGCCATCCGATAGCGACGCAATGACCCGATCCGCCAGGTTAGGGTCCGGTTGTGCCATGACCTGGGTTGAAACCACCACATCATCGGGAATCTGCAAACCAAAGAACGGTGAGTCCTCGGGGAATGGAGCAAGTGTTTTTGCCTCGCCCCAACTCATTGCGCCGCCCACGGTGCGTCCGCCGCTGCGCAGACGCGCGGGCAAAAGCGTATCTTCTTCGTCCCGACCCAGATCGCTGGCCGCCATCCGTGGACCGGCAAAGCGTAACAAAAGGCCACCCTGTTCGACCCATTCGATCAGCCCGGCCTCTTCGGTATCCGACATCTGCGCCACGTCAGACAGGACAATCACGTCGGGGTTCGCAGGCAGAACGTCCAACAAGCCCCCATCCACGAAATCCGCGGTGGGGATCAGGACCTGTGTTAGGTAATGCAGGGGCGATAACAGCTCCAAGCCCTCGCGATTGACCGTTCCCGCAATCAGGGCAACCTCGCGTCGGCGCAGGCTGTCATCGGTCAGCGTGACGGCGCCAGCAGACCGCTGGCCCTGAATCTCAAACCGGGTGATCCGGGCGCGCAACTCGGACGGCAAGGCCAGTTCGATCTGCGCGTCCGTAGCACCGGCCTCAAAATTCAGTTCGGCAGATTGCAGAACACGCGCCGTGCCCGCCGGATCGCGGCCCTGCGCCAGAATTGTCACCGTATCCGCCGGTCCGGGTTCAGCCCGCAGGACGGTTAGCTGGATAACACCGTCATGATATGCAGCGGGCAATACTGCCATGGCTGGCGCCGGTGATTGGTACACCGTCACAGACCCACTGGATCGCAGAGTTGCAAGCAATTGATCATGGCCGGCATAGGCTAGCCGGTCGCTGAACCAATGGGTGTCAAATCCGCCGTCTACATCGTCTAGCGCGGTCATGACTTGTTCGATCTGCGCCTCGGTCGGTTGCCAGGGATTGGGCGTCAGGCCCGGCAAACGGCTGCGCCATGCCTCAGCTGCTTGAAACACCGGCGGTTCCGGCTCGCTGAGACGCAGGATCGACACAGGCCGCCCGGCACGCCCGGCCTCGGTCAACTGCGCATCGATCTGATCCAGTGTCGAAGACCAGCGCGTTGCTCCGGCCCAACTGGCATCCAGAACCAGCAGTAACGGCCCGGTCCCGGTCTGATCCCGTGACGGGTTCAGGACCGGCCCCGCCAATCCGATGATGATTGCGGCCGCTGCCAGCATCCGCAGCAACAGAAGCCACCAGGGTGTTCGGTCCGAGACGCTTTCGTCATCCTTGAGCCCCAGCAGCAAAGTGACCGCAGGGAACAACCTGCGGATCGGAGCTGGCGGCACGGCGCGCAGGATCAACCACAAGATCGGCAGGGTCAGAAGACCCAGCAGCACCCACGGCGCGGTAAAACCGATGCCCGCCAGAACCGTCATCGCATGCCCCCATCCAGCGCCCGATAGAGCCACAACAGAGCCGCCTGCGCGCTATCACCCGTGTGATGCAACCCCAGTTGCCATCCGGTCGCGCGGCAGAGTTGGGTCAGCGCATCCTTGCGCTGCGCCAGTCGCTCCAGATACCGGTCGCGCAGGTCCCCAGCCTTGAGCGTTTCGTGACGCAGCGACCCGCTGACGCTTTCGAAAATCGTGCGCCCGCGATAGGGAAAGGTCTCTTCTTTCGGGTCCAGCACCTGCAACACAACGCCTCGGACACCCCGGTCAGCCGCCTTGGTCAGAGCCAATTCAACCTCGTCCATGGGGCCCAAAAGTCCGAGATGAAAACGGCGCGTGCGTGTGGGATCATGGCGCGGTGTTCCGGCGGCGCATAGTCCGCCTGTTCATCCTCGGACCAGGCCTCGGCCAGCCGGATGATCTGGGCATTGCCGCGCCGGGGCGGCAATCGTGTACCCGTCAGGCCAACCCTTTCCCCGCCACGTACCAGCAGGATGGCAGTGGCAAGCCCCAACAGGCGTGCCCGATCCGCCTTGGTGGGCAAGGTCGTTTCAGACGCAAAGCGCATCGAGGCGCCCTGATCGACCCAAAGCATGATGGATTGCGCGATCTGCCATTCCCGTTCACGGACAAATTGCTGATCCCCCCGGGCAGAACGGCGATGATCGATCATGCGGCGGCTGTCACCGATCTGGGCCGGGCGATATTGCCAGAAATCGTCACCCATACCGGATCGTCGCCGACCGTGATCTCCCAACAAAACGGTCCCTGCCAGATGCTCGGCACGCGCCAAAAGCGGCGGTAACCGGGACGCCTCGGCTTCGGATCTTTCGCGAAGGGTCAGCGCCGCATTCACGCCGCGGCCTCGGTCCGGATCAGCCCGGCAGCGGTCGAATCGATAAGGTCGGCAAGACTGTCACCCCGCGCCCGCGCCGCGAAATTCAAGGCCATTCGATGGCTCAGCACAGGGCGCGCCATGTCCAGCACATCCTCGGCATTCGGTGCCAGCCGGCCTTGCAGCATTGCCCGAGCCCGTACAGTCATCATCAGGGCCTGCGCCGCCCTTGGACCGGGGCCCCAGGCGACCGTCTCTGCCACCCGGTCTGCCACACCCTGTTCCTCGGGGCGGAAGGCGCGGACCAGATCAAGGATCAACTCGACCACCGACTCTCCGACAGGCATCCGCCGCAGCAGAACCTGTGCCGCCAGCAACTCCTCCTTGGTAAAGATCTGGCTGGCCTCTTCTTCCTCAACCCCGGTTGTGGCAAGCAGAATGTCCCGTTCGGTCTGGCGGTCGGGGTAGTCCACATCGATCTGCACCAGGAACCGGTCCAATTGTGCCTCGGGCAACGGATAGGTACCTTCCTGTTCAATCGGGTTCTGCGTCGCCAGTACGTGAAACGGCACGCCCAGAGACCGGTCTTCGCCTGCCACCGTCACCGTGCGTTCCTGCATCGCCTGCAGCAGCGCCGACTGGGTCCGCGGGCTGGCGCGGTTGATCTCGTCCGCCATCAGCAACTGGCAGAATATCGGGCCGGGAATGAACCGGAAATGACGACTGCCATCATCCGCTGTATCCAGAACCTCTGATCCAAGAATATCCGCCGGCATCAGGTCGGGTGTGAACTGGATGCGGTTGCCATGCAGGCCCATCACCGTCGACAACGTTTCGACCAATCGCGTCTTGCCCAGACCCGGTAGACCGATCAGCAAGGCGTGTCCCCCGCACAGCAATGCGGTCAGCGTCAGGTCCACGACCCGTTCCTGTCCGATGAAGCGGCGGGTGATCGAGGATTTCGCCTCTTGCAGCTTGTTTTCCAGCGCTTCGATCTCGACAACGAGGTCGGTAGGTTCGGACATGACTTTCCCTTCCGTGGACTAATATGATTGAAGTGTATCGCGCTAAGAGGAAATGGCAAAAGCAATGAGCGGACAAAAACCTGTGAAACCGTCGCCCGACCGGCTGGCAGCGTCGGTCAAAGTGGCCCAAACCAAGGGTTTACCGCCCGTTCACCTCTGGAATCCTCCGTTTTGCGGCGATCTGGACATCCATATCGCAAAAGATGGCTCTTGGTCTTATATGGGTTCACCGATCACCCGGTTCGAGCTTGTGAAGCTTTTTTCCTCAATTCTTAAGAAAGAAGGCGACAAATATTATCTCGTCACTCCTGTCGAGAAAGTGGGAATCACTGTCGAGGACGCGCCGTTCCTCGCTGTGGATTTCGACCAAGCGGGTAAGGATGAGACGCAGACGCTGACTTTCACGACCCAGGTCGGCGATCAAGCCGCCGCAGGTCCGGACCACCCGATCCGAATTGTCATTGATCCGGAAACGGATGAACCCAGCCCATATGTATTGGTTCGCTCAAACCTTGAAGCGCGCATCGATCGGAAGAGTTTCTATCGGCTGATCGATATCGGCGTCGATCACGATGGGTGGTTCGGCGTCTGGTCCGGGGGTGAGTTCTTTCCGATCACGCCATCGGATGCTCTGACCCACATCTAGGCCGGGCGTGCCGCCTGACGATCCTGCGCCAGAACCACAGCAAAGGCGACGATGCCAGCCCCCAGCGCGCGGGTCCAATTCCACTCTTCGCCTAAAACCAGCATGATCAGCATCACATAAAACGGTGCAATGTTGATGTGGAACGAAGCCAGCGCAACGCCCAGCTTTTCAACAGACCCAATAAACAGAACCTGGCTCACGGCCATCGAGATCAGGGCATAAATCGCCAGCATCCCAAGTTGCTCGGCATCAATCGCTGATGTGGGCATGACATCCATCCCCAGTTGATGCGTCCCAAACACCAGAAGCGATGCCATGATCAGCCCCCCGATAAAGGTAATGGTGGTACGTCCGGTTCGGCTGAGCTCGGGGAAATCCCGCGCGGTCGCAAGGCTGGCCCAGCAGAACAGGCCCGTCGAGAGTGCGGCGCACAGCGCACCCAGGCCCAGCTGAGCCGGGGCCACGGCGCTGGTGGCAATCAGCCCGCCGACAATCGAGACCACGACGCCCAGAACAAAGTTCCATCGCAATCGCCTGGTGCCGGTCGCAAGCTCTAACAGAGTCGCGATCAGGGGTGCGCAGGATGCTATGATCACCACGGTCACGGGGTCGGTCAGTTTCTGCGCCAGAATGATCAGAAACATGCCCGACCCCATGCCAAGGCCGCCGACCAGCATCGCATGCCCCCATCGCGCGTTCAGAACACGCCGGGGCCCGTCGCACAGAACCCAGATCGGCACCATAAAAACAACGGCCAGCCCGAGCCGCGCCGCCAACAGCGCAACAGGCGGCCAGCTTTGCAGCAGAACCTCGGCCGCCGGAAATCCAGCCGCCCATGTCAGCATGGACGCCACCGCCAAACCGTTGCCGGACGCCGCAGGGTTGCGGCCCGCAGCCGTACCCAAGCCGTTCCCGCGCACGGGGTCAGGGCTCATGGCCATTGTCATCAAACCTTTTGTTGGCGCGGCGCCACTGAAATGATTCGCCGCATTGCCCTGACCCTCTCTGATCTGAGCGGACTGATCTGGTCGATTTTCGACAATCTGTCGTTTTCAGTCCCTTTCCCGAAAATCGACCCGCCGCTATGGTCCGGGCACCACTGTCCGAGACCATTCATGCCCAGATTTGCCGCAAACATTTCGCTGCTATTTGCCGAACTTCCGTATCTCGACCGGTTCGAGGCCGCCGCCACCGCCGGGTTCGAAGCGGTAGAGATTTTGTTTCCCTACGATATCGCCGCCAAAGAAACGCGGCGGGCTTTGGTGGCAAATGGGCTAGAGCTGGTCCTGATGAATGCGCCACCGCCGAACTATACCGGGGGTCAGCCGGGATACGCTGCCGACCCGGATGGCGTCGCACGTTTTCAGTCCGACATCCGTCGCGTGTTGCGCTATGCGGAGATTTTGCAACCGCGCGTTATTCACATAATGGCCGGACACGCCGCAGGATCGGATGCCCTGAGGTGTTTTGTACAAAATCTGCAGTGGGCCGCTGGTGTCGCGCCGTCGCAGCGATTCACGATTGAACCGCTGAACCCGGTCTCACAGCCGGGGTACTTTCTCGACAGTTACGGTCTGGCGGCAGATGTTCTGGACCGGGTCAACCGCCCCAATGTGGGATTGCAATATGACAGCTTTCACGCCCAGATGATTCACGGCTACGCCCTGGATGTCTGGAACCGGTTCAGGGACCGTGTCTTTCACGCGCAGATCGGGGCCGCGCCGAACCGCACCGAACCCGGCCTGGGACCAACCGATTTTCCCGCCCTGTTCGACGCCATGGACGCCAGCGGCTATACCGGCTGGGTCAGCGCGGAATACACGCCCTCCACCACTCGAACATCCGAGTCGCTGACCTGGATGCGGCGATGGCAATAAGCCGGGACCACCTCTGACATTTTACGCCGGAATGCCGCAGATCGGGGCGGCATGAACAAAGGATACCCCACATGATTCCTGCCCGCTTTGCCCAGGCCGTTTTTGGTCTGATCATGTCCGGCCTGATGTCCTGCATCGTGACCGGAATTGCCACGGTCAAGGCGATTGGATTTGGCGGCGATACCCTTGGCAACTGGATGGCGTCCTGGGCGTTTTGCTGGCCCATCGCATTTACGGTCATTCTGCTGCTGAGCCCATCCGTGAAACGGTTGGTTGCGCGCATGGTCAGGCCCGAGGCCTGACCCGCCGCAAAGAGGGCCCGCCGGGCCTGATGAGCGGCGCGCACCGGATCAGTGTGCCTCAGCCCAGTTGTCACCTTGCCCGGCATCGACCACCAGTTTCACATCCAGTTTCACGGCCGGATCGGTTGCGCCTTCCATAATGTCCCGCGCGACCGAGACCGTCTGATCAACCGCGTCCTCGGACACTTCGAACAGTAGTTCGTCATGCACCTGCAACAGCATCTTGGCCGGCAGCCCGTTTATGGCATCTGGCATGCGGACCATGGCGCGTCGGATGACGTCGGCTGCCGTGCCCTGGATCGGGGCGTTGATTGCCGCGCGGCGGGCGAACCCCGCGTGCGGCCCTTTTGCGTTGATCTCGGGCGTGTGGATTTTTCGACCGAACAGCGTCTGGACATACCCATGCTCCTTCGCGAAGGCGATGGTGTCATCCATATACCGGCGGATGCCCGGGAACCGTTCAAAGTAACGGTCTATAAACCCCTGCGCCTCGACCCGTGGGATACGCAGGTTGCGCGCCAGACCAAAGCCTGAAATCCCATAGATCACACCAAAGTTGATCGCTTTGGCCTGCCGCCGGACATCCGGTGTCATCTCATCCAAAGGCACATCGAACATCTCGGAGGCTGTCATGGCATGAATATCCAACCCGTCCGCAAAGGCCTGCTTGAGGGCATCAATACCGGCAATATGCGCCAGAATCCGCAGTTCGATCTGGCTGTAGTCGAGGCTGACCAGAACGTTCCCCGGTTCAGCAATAAACGCCTCACGAATACGCCGCCCCTCCTCGGTGCGCACCGGAATGTTCTGCAAGTTGGGATCGGTCGACGCCAAACGCCCCGTATTCGCCCCTGTGATCGAGTAAGACGTGTGCACACGGCCCGTATCGGGATTGATATGGGTCTGCAACGCGTCGGTATAGGTCGATTTCAGCTTGCTGAGCTGCCGCCAATCCAACACGCGACGGGGCAATTCATGCTCTGTCGCCAGATCCTCAAGTACATCCGCCCCGGTTGAATACTTACCGGTCTTGCCTTTCTTACCGCCTTCCAGACCCATCTTGTCGAACAGAATTTCACCCAGTTGCGCGGGCGAACCCACATTAAAGTTTTCCCCGGCCAGTTCGTGGATTTCAGCCTCTAATCCGGCCATTTTTTGCGCAAAGGCGTTGGACATACGGCTCAGCACATCACGGTCGACCTTGATGCCGTGCATCTCCATCTCGGCCAGAACGGGCACAAGTGGGCGTTCAAGCGTCTCATAGACGGTCGTTACCTGCACCTGATGCAGCTGCGGTTTGAACAGTTTCCACAGGCGCAGGGTAATATCCGCATCTTCGGCCGCATAGGCCGTCGCCTCATCAATCGGAACCTTGTCAAAGGTGATCGCGGACTTGCCGGACCCCAGCAGCGGTTTGATCGGAATGGGCGTGTGGCTCAGATATCGTTCGGACAGGGTGTCCATGCCATGCCCATGCTCGCCCCCATGCATCGCGTAGGACATCAGCATCGTATCATCGATGGGTGCCACGTTGATGCCATGGCGGGCAAAGATCTTGGCGTCGTATTTCATATTCTGCCCGATCTTCAGGATCGACGGGTCCTCGAACACGGGCTTGAGCAGTGTCAGAGCCTCTTCCAGCGCCATTTGCCCTTCGGCCAGAGCATCGGTGCCGAACAGATCATCGGTGGCGCTCTCGCGGTGAATCAGCGGGATGTAACAGGCCTCGCCCGCCTCTATGCACAGAGAAATGCCAACCAGATCGGCGATCATTTCGTTCAGGCCGGTGGTTTCCGTATCCACCGCGACCCAGCCACGCTCGTAGGTCTGATCGATCCATTTCTGCAAGGCCACCACGTCCCGCACACACTCGTATTTCGACGCATCGAATGGAATGACCTCGGCCTCTGCATCTTCGACAACCGGAGCCGGTGCATCGGCGATCACAGGTGCCTCAACACCCAGTTTGTCGGCGATCCGCTTGGTGAGCGTCCGAAACTCCATCTCGGCCAGAAAGCTCATCAACGCGTTCGGCTCGGGGTCTTTCACCTCCAGATCGTCCAGCGTGAAATCCAGTGGCGTTTGCTCGTCCAGTTGCACCAGCTTCTTTGACAACTCGATCTGATCGCGCTTGTCGATCAACGTCTGGCGCCGCTTGGGCTGTTTGATTTCTTCAGCGCGGTCCAGCAGCGATTCCAGATTGCCGAATTCATTGATCAGCAGGGCCGCGGTTTTAACCCCAATCCCGGGAGCACCCGGCACATTATCGACACTGTCCCCGGCTAGCGCCTGCACATCGACAACCCGTTCCGGCCCGACGCCGAATTTCTCGATCACGCCATCGCGGTCGATGCGCTTGTTCTTCATCGCATCCAGCATTTCCACGCCATCGCCGACCAACTGCATCAAATCCTTGTCAGAGCTGACAATCGTGACGCGCCCGCCGGCATCTCGGGCCTGAACGGCCAAGGTCGCGATGATGTCGTCGGCCTCGTAACCCTCCAATTCCTTGCAGGCGATGTTGAAGGCTTGAGTTGCCTGCCGGGTCAGGGGCATCTGCGGGCGCAAATCCTCGGGCATGGCCTCGCGATTGGCCTTGTACTGGTCGTAGAGGTCGTTGCGGAACGTGTGTGATCCCTTGTCAAAGATCACAGCCACATGGGTCGGGGCATCCGGTCCGGTATTTCCGTCCACATATTTCTGCAGCATGTTGCAGAAACCGGAGACTGCCCCAATCGGCAGGCCGTCAGACTTGCGCGTGAGCGGCGGCAAAGCGTGATAGGCGCGAAAAATAAAGGCCGATCCGTCGATCAGATGCAGATGACACCCTTTTCCGAATTCACTCATGCGCCTTCTCCCTGTCGGTCAGAAACGGTTCTGCCACAGGGCCGCGCGGGTGGCCAGTCAAGAACGCAGGCTAACCGCCAAACAGGCCGGTGAAGACATCCGAGAAACTGTTGAGCAACGCCATGATGACCAGCACGCCCAAAAACGCAAAGAACGCCCAGGCAAAGAACTGAAACAGGATCGCACCTGCGCCAATCACGATTCCGGCTATGGCGGGACGCATCCTCTCGTGCCGCAAAAGGCCAACAGAGGACAGAACAATTGCAATGCCGCCCAGCATCGCGACGCCAATGCGCAGGAAGTCATCCATGTCCCGTACTCGCGCCACCGGTTCAGGCTGGTCCAATCCGGCCGCAGCGCGCAGTGTGGATTTACCCAGTTCCGCCGCAAGTTCTCCCAACGAAACACCTGTCGACTGTTGCGCTGCAAATGGTCCTGCCCAGAAAACGAACAAAGCCGCCAGCAGCGCTATTGCCGCTAGAAGAAACCCAATCCAGCCAAAAACAGGCTTGTGGTGATCGGTCGCAGAAAGGTCGGTCATAGTTGCTACTCTTTCATGTGCGCGGCGTGGGTATCATCGAAACAGGGCAAGACTTGGGCACCCCAGCCGCTACTGCGATTGAAAAAGCCAGTGGGACAGGGTGACCGAATAGGGAAGCGGAACCCACAACCCGAAACGCACTTCGGCGGCGCGCAGTATTTGCCCGATCCATACGTTGCAGGTTTGAAACAGGTTGAATGTCCCGCGCGCCGCAAAGAACCGGTCGGTTGCCGAAAATCCCGTTGCATTCAGAGGCACCAGTCGACCTTGGTCCGATCTGGCAAAACTGGCCTCAATGGCATTCAGAAACCGGGCGAACTGTTCCGGGTTCATCCGGATTCCAGGCAAGTCCAGGTCGGTTGGCAACCGCCCAACCACATCCGTTCTGAGAACGGATCGGTCGCCCGCCAGCCCCTTGAACACCGCGCCCAAGGCGACATCAGAATAGGTCCCGGTTGTTGTGTAAAACTCCTGCGCGCCCCAACCAATCAGCAGCCCCTGCGCCCTTGGCCCATCCAGCGGGACACCCGCATCGTTCAGATCACCTAGTCTTTCGCGGGTCTCGGCGGTCAAAGGAATCAGAAAGTCATAATGGATGGGTCCGCGGATCAGGTGAACTTCCACCACGTCCTCGCCACTTGCCCGGAAGCCAGACCCGGGAATGACCGCCCCGATCAAAGCAGCCAGAAAGTAGAGTGCAAGAACGGAAAATATACCAACTGCGGTGCCAGGAACCGCCTTTCGCATTCAGCCGGCCTCGCGCCCTTTCAACACGTATTTGCAATCGCAATACGGGCATTCGACCCAACCGGTATTCTCGGGAATTTGCAGCCAGACGCGCGGATGGCCCAATGCGCCTTCGCCACCATCGCAGGCGACGCGGGTTTGCTCAACGATCTTGGTTTCCGGCGCTTCGATTGTCACGGCTGGCGATCCTTCACTGGTTGTCGGCCTCGCGGGCATGCATTAGGTGCGTTTATGGGCGATGAGCAAACCGGGGGCAAGGGCCACAAATGACCGAGGCAGCGATCAAAATCGAAGGATTGCGCAAAACATACCGCGGCGGCAAGGGGCAACCGGAAAAGCAGGCTTTGAAGGGCGTTGATCTGGCCGTTCCACGCGGGTCCGTTTTTGGTTTGCTGGGCCCCAACGGGGCCGGTAAGTCGACCCTGATGAACATTTTGGCGGGCTTGGTCGTTAAATCCGCCGGTCACGTGTCGATCTGGGGTTTCGATCAGGATCAGAACTCGCGCCAGTCTCGCGCGGCCATTGGCGTGATGCCGCAGGAGTTGAACCTCGATCCGTTCTTCACCCCGCGCGGCGCACTGGAAGTGCAGGCCGGCCTGTACGGTGTACCGAAATCCGACCGGCGCAGTGACGAGATTCTGCAGCTTGTGGGCCTCAGCGACAAAGCCGAAGCCTACGCGCGAACTCTGTCCGGAGGCATGCGACGGCGGCTTTTGCTCGCCAAGGCTCTGGTACACCACCCAAAAATCCTTGTGCTGGACGAACCTACCGCTGGCGTTGATATCGAGTTGCGACAGATGCTCTGGGCCAATGTGCGGAAACTGAACGAACAGGGCATGACGATCATCCTCACGACGCATTACCTAGAAGAAGCGCAAGAGATGTGCGACGAAATCGCCATCATTAACCATGGCGAGAAGATCGCGCAGGACAGCACGGCCAATTTGCTGGATCGGATGGACAGCCGGACCATGGTGATCGTCCCCGATGGGCCGATGGCTGACTTGCCCGCAGCCGCGGGCGTCGCCGCGTCATTGCGCGGCGATGGCAGCCTCGTCCTGCAGTATCACAGCAAGTCCACAAGCGCCGAACAGGTTTTGGAATCCGTCCGGCAGGCTGGCATCCGTATCCGGGACGTGCGCACCGAAGAGGCCGATCTTGAGGATGTGTTCCTCGCCCTCACGTCTGCACGCACAGACGATCCCCCGGCCGTCGATCAGGATCAACCGCACAGGGGGCTGCATCGCGTCAAGCTCTAGGCGCGGTCTACCCGCGCCTGATAGCAATTGTTTCGAGCCGAACGCACATGGATATAGGCCACATCGGGGCGCTCAAAGATATCCGTGATCGCGGCGCTCATCTGATCTGTCGGCGTCACGATCCCGGTGCCATAGACAATGCGATCATTGGCACCATAGCCCTTGATAAGATAATCGGGCGACGAGGTCAGAATGTCCGGCAGGTCTTCAGTTGCGTGCCGTTCGCATGGCTCGGCGCACAGAAAGATTGGCCCAGTTTCCGCGTATGGATGTGTCTCTGAAAAGGGCCTGTGGGCCAATATCAGCATCTCGGCGCCTTTGGGAATGTTCTTCAGACAGTGTCGGCATGGGTTACCGGCCCCGGTCGAAATGGCCCGTTCAGGCGGCGTCCCATACGCATCCGGTGCGCCGGCCTGATAGGCGCGGACCTCTTCGGTGGGCAAGGCGGTGATCATATACATGTCAGGTCTCCTTCTTTGACCCAGCATGCTCGTTTGGGTGCGTTCAAACGACCCGTTTCCTGCGCAATGGCGCAAAGGACTCGAAAAAGAACAAAACGTGAATATAATAGGGAATCGCCATGTATGCCGAACTGTCGATCACGTCGAATTTCACCTTCCTCACCGGGGCCTCGCACCCCGAAGAGTATATGGAGCGTGCCGTGACCCTCGGCCTGCCCTCTATCGCGATTGCCGATGACAACTCGGTCGCCGGGATCGTTCGCGCCCACACGCAAGGGCGCGAGATCGCCCGCAAGGTGCGTGAACGGCTGGAATGGGAGGCACAGAATACCTTGATCGGCCCGCCCTGTCCCGATCACATCCCCAAACCGCCCTCCTATCCCGTCTATGCGGTGCCACGCCTGATCCCGGCAGCGCGGCTGATCTTTACCGACGCGCCCACCGTCACCGCTCTGCCCCTGAACCGGCAAGGGTGGGGGAACCTGTGCCGTATCCTGTCCACAGGCCGCCTGCGTGCCGAGAAAGGCGACTGCATCCTGCATCTGTCCGACCTGCTGGAATTTTCCGACGGTCTCCATCTGCTGCTCTGGCCACAGGCGATCCGGTCGCAGGGCGGCGCGGGTACATGGCGGACACAGGCGCAACAGCTGACGCGCCGCTTTGCCGGGCGGATGCATCTGTTGATGCACCCTCGCTATGATGGCGCAGACGACGCTTTTTTCTCTTTGTTAGAGACTGAATCGAAGCAGCTCGACCTCCCCACCCTCGCCAGTGCCACGCCGCTGATGCATCACGGTGCCCGCCGCAAACTGGGTGATGTGCTGACTGCCATCCGTTTGCGCCGCAAGGTCGATGAACTGGGCCGTGACGCGCTGGTCAATGGCGAACAGCGCCTGCGGTCTGAGGGCGAGATGCTGCGGATATTTAAAGGTCATGAGAGGGCCGTTGCCTGCGCCCACGCACTCAGCGAGCAACTCACTTTCTCACTTGATGAATTGCGCTATGAATATCCCAACGAAGGCAGCGAACAGGAAACCCCAACCGAACGCCTGCACCGTCTGGTGCATGAAGGGTTGGCTTGGCGCTATCCGGAAGGGGCGTCGGACAAGGTCAAGAAGATGCTGACCCATGAGCTCACCCTCATCGGCAAGCTGAAATACGAACCTTACTTTCTGACTGTTCATGACATCGTCACCTTCGCCCGCTCACGCGACATCCTGTGCCAGGGGCGCGGATCGGCGGCCAATTCGGTGGTCTGCTTCTGCCTCGGCATCACCGAGGTGAGCCCCGAGATGGGTACGATGGTGTTCGAACGTTTCGTGTCCGAAGCGCGGGATGAGCCGCCCGATATCGACGTGGATTTCGAGCATGAACGCCGCGAGGAAGTGATTCAGCACATCTATGACCGCTACAGGCGGGAACGCGCTGGTATTTGTGCTACGGTCGTCCATTACCGCGGCAAGCGCGCCATCCGCGAAGTCGGGCGCGCCATGGGCCTGACAGAGGACACGATTGCCGGGCTCAGTTCGCAGCTATGGGGCTTTTTTTCAGCCGAAGGGCTTGAGGCGCAGCGAATGCGCGAGATCGGTCTTGACCCCGATGATCATCGCCTGAAACAGACTCTATCCCTAGTCTATGAGATCAACGGCTTCCCCCGCCACCTGTCTCAGCATGTCGGCGGTTTCGTCATTACCGAGGGGCGATTGGACGAGCTGGTTCCCATCGAAAACGCCACGATGGAGGGCCGCACAGTCATCTGCTGGGACAAGGACGATATCGACAGCTTGGGCATTCTCAAGGTCGATGTGCTGAGCCTTGGGATGTTGACCTGCATCCGCAAAGCATTCGATCTGATCCACCACCATCATCATACGGCTTATACGCTGGCCACCCTGCCACCCGGAGATTCAAGGGTCTATGACATGCTGTGCAAGGCTGACAGTATCGGCGTGTTTCAGGTGGAAAGCCGGGCCCAGATGAACTTTCTGCCGCGGATGAAACCACGCAATTTCTATGATCTGGTCATCGAGGTTGCCATCATCCGCCCCGGCCCGATCCAGGGCGATATGGTCCATCCCTATATTCGGCGGCGGAATGGCGAAGAACCGGTTGTCTTTCCTTCGGATGAACTGGGCGAGGTACTGGGCAAGACCATGGGGGTACCGCTGTTTCAGGAACAGGCGATGCAGATCGCCATCGTTGGCGCGGGGTTCACCCCGGAACAGGCGGACCGGCTGCGCCGCTCGCTGGCGACGTTCAAGAAGCACGGCAATGTCAGCGAGTTCCGCGCCCTGTTCCTGCGCGGGATGAAGCGCAACGGATATGAGGATGACTTTGCCGAACGCTGTTTCTCGCAAATCGAAGGCTTCGGTTCTTACGGTTTCCCCGAGAGCCACGCGGCCAGCTTTGCGCTGCTGGTCTATGCCTCGGCCTGGATCAAATGCCACCATCCGGGCATCTTCGCCTGCGCGCTGCTGAATTCCCAGCCGATGGGGTTCTATGCCCCCGCCCAGATCGTACGGGATGCCCGCGAACACGGGGTTCAGGTGCGCCCGGTCTGTATCAATGCCAGCTTCTGGGACAACGTGATGGAGCCGGACGGCCATGGCGGGCTGGCCCTGCGGCTGGGGTTCCGCCAGATCAAGGGCCTTTCCGAAGAAGACGCCAGCTGGCTGACCGCTGCACGCGGCAATGGCTACCATCAGGTCGACGACGTCTGGCGCCGGGCGGGACTTGGCCCCTCGGTGATCGAACGGCTGGCCGAGGCCGATACCTTTGCCGCCTGCGACCTGACCCGGCGCGAGGCGTTGTGGCAGGCCAAGGCAATTGCCACCGCCAAACCCCTGCCTCTGTTCTCGCAGGATCTGGAAGGCGAGGCGCTGGACGAACCCGAAGCCTACCTGCCGCAAATGACGTTGGGTGAGCAGGTGGTCGAGGATTACGTCGCCACCCGCCTCAGCCTGCGCGCGCATCCGGTCGCCTTGTTGCGACATCTGCTGACACCGGACGGGCGCGACAAAACCACCTCTGTCACATGACAGCGGAGCAACCTATCTGGCGTTGAACAGAGTCGCAATTCAGGCCATCATGACCAGACCCACCCTTCCCCCGCGCTTTCCCGCGACGCCCGAGCAGATCAACGTGCAGGTCCGCGCCTTTTACGCCCGCGTGCGGCAGGACGCGGTACTGGGTCCGGTTTTCAACAAACATGTCCATGACTGGCCCGCACATGAGGACAAAATCGCCGCCTTCTGGCGCAACGCCATCCTGTTCGAGCGCAGCTATGATGGCAATCCGCAACGGATCCATATCGAACGACCCGATGTGAAACCCGAGATGTTCGCCCATTGGCTGGACCTGTTTGAAGAGGTCGCCACCCAAACCCTACCCTATGAGACAGCTACCCCTTGGGTCGCGCTGGCCCGACGCATCGGTGTTGGGATGAAGGCGGGCGTGCAATCCGCAAGACAGCCCAAGGACGCGCCTCCGATCCTGCGTTGATCCCACGACATGGCAGCTTTGCATGTTAGCGGTAAAATAGGGGCTATGCGGACCTGCCAAATGGGTTTACTCAGGGGCAAGACAGCCCCTTTTGGCTGCAACGGCATCGTGCCACCACACCGACATCGCCTGAGGCCAGACCATGAGCACTCAAAACACCACCCTCCGGGGACTTGGGTTCGCGTTTCTTGGATTCGCGGTCTTTGCCAGCCATGACGCGCTGATCAAGGTGCTGGGCGGCACATATTCCGTGCTGCAGATCATATTTTTTGCAACCTTGTTTTCCTTTGTGCCCATGGCGGTCACGATCCTGGCCGACCGCACGACCGACAACTTCCGTCCGCATCACCCGTGGCTGGTGCTGTTGCGATCGGGTCTGATGGTCACGGCCATGTCCTGTGCATTCTATGCCTTTTCGGTTCTGCCTCTGGCCGAGGTCTATTCGCTGCTCTTCTCATTTCCTTTGATCGTCACCGTCCTGTCGATTCCAATCCTGGGCGAGGTGGTGCGCGCGCAGCGCTGGGCGGCCGTCGGCGCTGGGCTGATCGGGGTGCTGATCGTGTTGCGGCCCGGAACGACGGATATCACTCTGGGTCATCTGGCCGCTTTGACCGCCGCCTTCTGCAGCGCATTTGCCTCGGTGCTGGTGCGCAAAATCGGGAATGAGGAACGATCCGCCGTTTTGATCCTGTATCCGATGTTGCTGGCGATCCTGATTATGAGCCTCGCGCAACCGGCCGTTTATCAACCGCCATCTCTGTTGCATCTGGCAATGATGGCACTGGTTGGCGTGTTTTCGGTCATCGCGCAGCACCTGATCATTCTGGCCTACCGTGCGGCCCCGGCAGGGGTTGTGGCACCCAGTCAATACAGTCAGATCGTCTGGGCGACAATTTTTGGTGCTGTGTTTTTCGGAGAAACACCTGACGTCTGGGTCGCCGTTGGCGCTGGCATCATCATCGCGTCCGGGGTGTTTGTGGTCTGGCGGGAAAGCCGCGCAGATGTGTCGCCAAATAAACCCGTTCTGCGGGTCCGGTCACCTCGGGCCGACACCGGCGCGACCGCGAGGCCGTCACCGCAATCGGATGACAAGACCTGAAACGCGCCGCCATTTTCGCTATCTGCTCTGTTAGAGCCTGTATTTGTCAATAGACTACAACCGACCGGATGCTTTCGCCCCTGTGCATCAGGTCAAACCCGTGGTTGATGTCATCAAGGCTCATTGTATGGGTGATCATCGGGTCGATCTCGATTTTGCCGTCCATGTACCAGTCGACGATCTTGGGTACATCGGTCCGCCCGCGCGCGCCGCCAAAGGCGGTCCCGCGCCACGAACGCCCGGTCACCAGCTGGAACGGACGGGTCGAGATCTCGGCCCCGGCAGGGGCAACGCCGATGATGATCGATTCACCCCAGCCTTTATGCGCCGATTCCAACGCATCGCGCATCACGCCGACATTGCCGGTGGCATCAAAAGTATAGTCTGCGCCGCCTTTGGTCAGGTCGACCAGATAGGGAACCAGATCGCCTTCGACCTCTTTGGGGTTCACGAAATCGGTCATGCCAAAGGCCGTAGCCATGTTGACTTTGGATGGGTTCAGATCCACGCCGACGATCTGGTCCGCTCCGGCCAGACGCAGGCCCTGGATGACGTTCAGACCGATGCCCCCCAGACCGAAGACGATGGCACGGCTGCCGATCTCGACCTTGGCGGTGTTGATCACTGCACCGATCCCCGTAGTCACGCCGCAACCGATATAGCAGATCTTGTCGAACGGCGCGTCTTCCCGCACCTTGGCCAGAGCAATTTCCGGCAGAACCGTGTGGTTCGAAAAAGTTGAACAGCCCATGTAATGCAGGATCGGATCGCCATCGAGCGTCGAGAACCGAGAGGTGCCGTCAGGCATCAGACCCTTACCCTGTGTTTCCCGGATCGCCTGACACAGATTGGTCTTGGGATGCAGACAGTATTCGCATTCGCGACATTCCGGGGTGTAGAGCGGGATCACGTGATCACCCGGTTTGAGGCTGGTCACGCCTGCTCCGATCTCGACAACCACGCCTGCGCCTTCGTGGCCCAGAATGGCCGGGAACAGGCCTTCGGGGTCGGCACCCGACAGGGTAAATTCGTCGGTGTGGCAGATACCGGTGGCTTTGATCTCGACCAGAACCTCGCCCGCCTTGGGGCCTTCGAGGTTTACGTCCATCACTTCCAGCGGCTTGCCCGCCTGAACGGCAACGGCGGCACGGGTACGCATTGTCCACTTCTCCCTGTTCGTTTTGACCCGACCCTGCGGCAAATACAGGGTGTTTTCAACTGCGCTTTGATGGCAGGTTGGCTAAATGTTTGATATTGCAGAAACGACATTGCCCGAAAGAGGACCGCCAATGTACCGATTTGTTCCGATCCTGACCCTTCTGGCGGCATGTGTTGAAACGCCATCCGCGCCCGAAGACGATGTTCTTCCGCCTGAACCTGCGCCGGTTGATCTGGCCTTTTGCAAGGGCGAAGCGTTTGCGGAATCAGTTGGCCAATCGGTATCGACGATTCAGGCAAATCTGCCGGAGCGCGCGTGTTCTGGGCCCTGATGACATTGCGACGCAGGATTATCGCATCGACCGGCTGAACGTGTATGTCGACAGTGAAGGCATCATTCAGCGCCTGACTTGCGGATAAGGGCAGACTCGACTCGGGCGGCGATTCTCATTTAAGAACAAAATGAGAACATTATAATATCTGCCTGATGCCAAAACGCCGAATACTCTCGATCTGGTTCCCCGTCTGGGGGCTGAACGGCTGATCCGCACCGCACGCGGGTTGCAGGACGGGCCTTTGGCCGTGGTGGCCGAGCAATCGAACATGCAGGTCATCACCTCGCTGAATGCCGACGCTCAGGCCGCCGGTCTGCGGGTGGGTCAGCCGGTGCGCGATGCCCATGCCATGTGCGCAGCACTTGTGACCCGCCCTCGTAACGCCCCTGCCGAAGCCACATTCCTGACCGCGCTGCGCCGCTGGGCGGGCAAGTTCAGCCCCTGGGTGGCCGAAGAGGCGCCAAACGGGCTGATCGTCGACCTGTCTGGCTGCGCGCATTTGTTCGGCGGAGAAGACGTGCTGCTGAATGTCATTGAAACCGACTGCGCCGATATGGGTCTGAGCGTGCAGATGGGCATCGCCGACACGCTGGGCGCGGCCTGGGCACTGGCGCGCTATGCGGGGCAGGAAGCTGTATCGGACCGCAACGGTGATGCAATCAGCCAAGAGGCCCGCGCCACCCGCGCCCGGGCCACCAAGCGGCGGCACTGGACCAAAGGCGGGGCCGCGCCGCAGGTGATGGCCTTGGGCGGCGGCGCGCGCATCGCGCCGCCAGGACAGGCCTATACCACGCTCAGCCCTTTGCCCATCGCGGCGCTGCGGCTTGAGGATCGGATCGTGACACAACTGAACCGGCTGGGCCTGCGCCGGATCGGCGACCTGCTGGGCCAGCCCCGCGCCTCGCTAGCGCGCCGGTTCGGGCGCGGGCTGGTGCTGCGGCTGGATCAGGCCATCGGCAGCGCGCCCGAACCGGTATCACCCGCCCGTCCACCACATCACTTTGCCGTGCGGATGACCCTGCCCAACCCGATCGGACTGATCGAGGATATGATGGCTGCCGTCGACCGGGTCCTGCCGACGCTCTGTACCAAGCTGGAAGAGAAGGGGCGCGGTGTGCGTACGCTACGGCTCGAGGCGCATCGCGCCGATCAGGCTGCTGAGATTATCGACGTTGGCTTGGCGCGCCCGACCTATGATAAACACCGTATTCGGCCTTTGTTAGAGATGAAAATCGACCAGATTGATGCTGGCTATGGCATCGACATGCTGCGGCTTGAAGCGATCCAGACCGAGCCCGTCCATGCCCGAACCCGCACCGGCCATGCCGAGGCCAGCACCGCCGCGCGCAACCGGATCACGGGCAAGATGGGCGTCGAAGACCTGATCGGCAAGCTGGGCGCGCGGGTGGGGTTGGAGGCGATCACAAGACGCCACCCGGCGGCCTCGCATATCCCGGAAAAGACAGCGCAGACGCTGGCGGCTGCGTGGTCAGACACCGCACGGGACTGGCCCGCCCCGCTGCGCCCACGCCCCCTGCAGATGTGGCAGCCTGAACCGGTGATGGCACTGGACACCCCGGATGTTCCGGTTGCGTTCCGCTGGCGCGGACGGGACTGGCAGATGGCACAGGCCACCGGCCCGGAACGGATCGCGCCGGAATGGTGGCTGGACGATCCCAACTGGCGCAGCGGGGTGCGGGATTACTGGGTGGTGGTGACCGAACAAGGTGAGCGGCTGTGGCTGTTTTACGGGCATGGCGGCACCATGTCGGCGGGCTGGTTCTGCCAAGGGCAGTTTGGTTAGGGTCTATTTTCCGCGATAGACCAGCAGGTCCGGCAGATAGTCAATCAGCCGGATCACCCAGGAAAACGGCGCCGGAAAATCGGTGCGGAACCGGCGCCGGGACATCGCCTTGACCACACGATCCGCCGCATCTTCAGGCGTCATCAGCATTGGCATCTTGAAGTCGTTCTTCTCGGTCAACCGGGTTTTAATAAACCCAGGATTGACAATCCGCACAGTCACGCCCGTTCCGGCCAGATCGTGCCGCATGGTTTCCGCCAGTGAAATCAGCGCGGCCTTGCTGGACCCATACCCGATGGCCGCCGGTAGGCCGTGATAGCCCGCAAGCGAACCGATGAGGGTGATCTCTCCCCGCTCCGCCCGAACAAAGCCCGGGACGGTTTCTCCCAGAACCCGCAGGGCACCGGTGTAATTCACATCACTCATCGCCAGCGCGGCCTCAGTGTCCCAATCTATCGTCCGCATCGGGTCATAGGCCCCGGCATTATAGACCAGACCGTCCACGTCACCGGCATAGGCCACGGCACGGCGGACAGCCGTCAGATCGGTCACATCGAACGGCACCGCATGTGCGTCAGGCAGCGCATCGCAAATCTCAGCCAGACGGTTGGCATTGCGCGCTGACAGGACCAGTTTGGCGCCCTGGCTGCTCAAGGCTTCGGCCAGCGCCCGGCCCAGCCCCTCGCTGGCGCCAATGATCCAATAGGTCTTTCCGCTGAAACTGCTCATGTTCTTGCTATCCGGGATACCGTGCGGAACACGCCCCAACACTTTCTTGGCTTCACTTCAGTCATGATATGAATTTTACGAGCGCGCAACATGGCTGGATCACGTGACAGCACAGGAAAACCCAATCGCAGGTCCGTTTGCTGTAGCTGGGAATTTAATCTTAACTGATTGATCCGCGCCCAAACCTGATACGTATCCCTTTGTAAAATGTCGCACAAAGAGGATCATATGTTCGACGAGACACGGGGCGTACGTAAAAAAATCGCAATTGTAGGTGCAGGCATTTCGGGTTTATCCGCAGCTTACTATCTATCCGAAGACCACGATATCACCGTTTATGAGGCCGAACCGCGTCTGGGCGGACATGCCCGAACCGTCATGGCAGGCAAAAACGGGGACCAGCCGGTGGACACCGGCTTTATCGTTTTCAACTATGCCACCTACCCTTACCTGACAAAACTGTTCGAGGAGCTGAATGTCCCCGTCGTCAAAAGCGAAATGAGCTTTGGCGCCACCATTGACAACGGCCGCATCGAATATGGCCTGAACAACCTGCGCACGCTGACCGCCCAGAAGCGCAACCTGGCGCGCCCATCCTACTACAAGATGATCGCCGACATTCTGCGTTTCAGCCGCGAGGCGCCGGATGCAGCAAAGGACGACGATACGACAATTGGCGAGCTTGTCGACCAATTGCGCCTGGGTCACTGGTTCCGCCACAACTACCTGATGCCGATGTGCGGGGCAATCTGGTCGACCCCAACCGAGTTCGTTGACCAGTTTCCGGCCCGCTCGCTGGTGCAGTTCTTTCGAAACCATGCCCTGCTGGCCAGCGGCCGCGCGAAGCAACACCAGTGGTGGACTGTCAAAGGTGGCAGCATTGAATATGTCCGCCGGATCGACGCCGCGCTGCGCGCACGCGGATGCGACATCCGACTTGCCAGCCCGGTCGACAGCGTTCGGCGCGACGACGTTGGGGTGACCGTCACAAGCCACGGGCAGTCAGACGAATTCGACGAGATCATCCTCGCCACTCACTCCGACCAGTCGCTGGCCATTCTGGGTGAACACGCAACCGCCGAAGAAGGTGCCGCCCTGGGGGCGATCCGCTATCAGCCCAATTCTGCAGTCCTGCATTGCGACCCGGCACAGATGCCCAAACGGCGCGCGTGTTGGTCCAGTTGGACCTACCGCTCTCACGCGGGAAATGTCGGAGTCACCTACTGGATGAACCGGCTTCAGAATATTCCCGACAGCGATCCGTTGTTTGTGACGCTCAACGCCGCATCGGATATTCCGGAGGAAAAATTTACGACCAGGTCGAGTTCGCCCATCCGGTTTTCGACAAGGCGGCGCTGCGTGCACAAGGGCAGATCCGCGATATTCAGGGACAAAACAGAACCTGGTTCGCCGGAGCGTATAACCGGCACGGGTTTCACGAAGACGGGATTGCCAGCGCGATGCATGTCGTCGGGCTGCTGCAAGGCACCCCGCAAACTTTCGGAGCTGAAAATGGCATTCTTGAAAAAGACCCGGCCATACCCGTTGCGGCCGAATAACCAAAGCCTGCGCGCTGCGCTGCTTTCGCTTGTGCTGCTGGCCCCGGGTGGGCTGGCGGCCTCCCCGCTGGATAGTCAGCTCAGCGATCCCAAACTGCTGGGCAGTTCCACGTTCCGCTTTCTTGGGCTGCCGCTATACGACGCCAAACTTTATACGCCCGGCGGCGCGCCGTTCAGTTGGGACGAGGATTTCGGGCTACTGCTGACATATCGCAAGAGCCTCACGCAAAAGGCACTGGTCAATTCGACCTTGGAAGAGATGGACCGGCAGGGGAACAGCGCGTCCATTCGCGGGCAGTTGGAGACATGCTTTAAGGCTGTCAGCAAAGGCGACAGCTATCTTGCCATTTCCGAAGGGCCGAACAAAGTGGGCTTTTGGCGGAACGGTGCGCAGACCTGTACATTGTCAAACCCGGGCATCAAACGCGCTTTCATGTCGATTTTTCTGGGCAGCGACACGCGATCCGCAAGCTTTACACAACAGTTGAAAGGGAAGTGATGCTGTACCCGCGTGTCAGCCTCTATGCGCTGATGCTCGCCGCGGCGGGTATTCCACTTTATATTCACCTGCCGCGCTTTGCGGCAGTGAATCTTGGTATCAGTCTGGGCGTCATCGGAACGGTCCTTCTGGTGATCCGGCTGGTCGATCTGGTGCAAGACCCGCTGATCGGCTGGGCAATTGACCGGTGGCCCAAGGGCCAGATTCTGTTTGCCGCGGTCGCCGCAATTGGTTTGGCCGTCGGTTTTCCCTTGCTGTTTTCTCTGCCCGAGGGGGCCAGTGTTGCAGCGCTGGTCGCCATTCTTATCCTGCTGTTTTCGGCCTATAGTCTTGGCGCGATCCTGCTCTACGGACGCAGCGCCACATTGGCCAAACGTCCCGATCCAAAAGAACTGATGACGCTGGCGGCCTATCGCGAGGGCGGACAGTTGGCCGGTGTTGTGATTGCCGCAAGCGCGCCGGCACTATTCGTGGCGTTGGGCGCGCAAGCGCAAGGCTATCCGGCCTTTGGTCTGTTTCTGGGCCTTCTGGCTATCCTGACGCTGATGCTAACCTTTCCGATGTGGCGCCGCACGCCGATCACCGGGCACAGCCTGTCTTTTGCCGGGCTGGGTCAGGCCGGGGCATTGCGCCTGCTGGGGCTTGCCCTGGTCAACAGCCTGCCAGTTGCGATCACGTCAACCTTGTTCCTGTTCTTCGTCGAGGATCGGTTGCAACTGCCGGGCAAAGCCGGACCGCTGCTCATCCTGTTCTTTCTGAGCGCGGGCGCAAGCGTGCCGCTCTGGGCAAAGCTCAGCAACCGCATCGGGCCAAAGCGTACCCTGATCATCGCCATGCCCCTTTCGATTGCGGGCTTCATTGGTGCTGCCACACTGGCCGCTGGTAACCTTACGGGATTTGCCCTGATCTGCATTGCATCAGGCGCGGCGCTTGGGGCGGACATGGTGGTGTTACCTGCCATGTTCTCGGTCGTTCTGACACGATCTGGCCTGAACGCCTCGGCGGCGTTCGGCATCTGGTCATTTGCAGGCAAGCTGGGCCTCGCCCTGGCTGCCTTTTTCACCCTGCCATTGCTTGAACGCAATGGCTTCACACCCGGTCAAGCCAATTCCGCACAGGCGCTGGATACACTCAATCTGGCCTATGCTGTGTTGCCCTGCATTCTCAAACTTGGGGCATTCGGAATGGTGCTGACCCTGCCTACAGAGGTCGCGAACAAATGAATGTCGTTGTCATTATCTTGCTAGCCCTCCTCGCTGCAATCATCGCGAAGAGCCGCCTTATGAGTTTTCGCTCCCAGTCACCGTCGGACTATTCCGGGACGGGGCCAGAATTCTCACTTCAGAAACATCTGAACGGCGAAATCCTGTCTGAGGGTCTGATCTATGGACCCAATGCGAAAATGTCGAACAGCTTTGTCGCACGCATGGTCGGCGAATGGAAAGGGAACTCGGGCACTCTGGCCGAGTATTTCACCTATTCCAACGGTAAGAAGATGACCCGCAAATGGTACCTGACCGTGGGGACCGGAAACACCTTTACGGCAACCGCCGATGACATCGTGGGTGAAGGCAGAGGCACCATTTCCGGATCGACGGTCAAACTGAACTATCGGATCATCCTGCCAAAGGATGCAGGCGGTCACACACTCGATGTAACCGACTGGATGTACCTGACCGAAAACGGAACAATCATGAATCGGTCGGAGATGCGTAAATTCGGTCTCAAAGTGGCCGAACTGGTTGCCACGATGCGCCCGGCCCCCAAGGCCAAGCCGGTGCACCTGAATGGCGCCAACGGATATGACACCGCCTCGGAAGGACAACCGCTGCAATGATCTCGTATCGTTCCCTCGTCACCATTGTTGCGATTGCCGGGCTGACGGTGCTGGCGGCCTGTTCCGCCAAGCCCCGCATTCCGGACACATTTCTGTCCGACCGCAAACTGAACCTCGAAGAGTTCTTCGAAGGCAAAACCGTTGCCTATGGTCAGTTCCAGGATGTTTTGGGCAATGTCCCGCGCCGTTTTTCGGTTGATATCGATGGCACATGGGACGGTGAGACGCTGACACTGGTCGAGGACTTCCTGTACGACGACGGCGCGACGGAACAGCGTATCTGGACGTTGACCAAGACAGGCGAAGACACCTGGACCGGGACCGCACCCGGCGTTCTGGGCACCGCAACCGGAATCGAGCGTGGGGATACCTTCAACTGGACATACAAGATCGATCTACCGGTCAAAGACGGCACCATGCGGGTGAATTTCGATGACTGGATGTGGCTCTTGGAAGATGATCGGTTGCTGAACCGGGCCTATGTCTCGCGCTTTGGAATTCGGTTGGGCGAAGTCATCCTGTTCTTCGAAAAGAAGTGATCCTGCAGGCCACCTGACCATTGCGGAAAACGGCGGTTGACACATGCCGTGCGATCAGATCACGTCACCGCATTAGGCACCTGAGTGGATCATATGCGGATCGTTCAAAACTCACATAGCGCGGCATTTGCCCACCAGCGCCCGCACTCTCGTGATGAACGTTGCCTTTGGTGCAGAACGCGTGGCCTCGGCGCTGTGAACCGCAGCCGATACCCGACCGGAGAGGATATCCCAGAGCTATGACGCCGCTGCCCTATGTCCTTGATCCGAACGACCCAGAGGTTCACCCGATGGGCCTTATCGTCCTGCAAACGGACGAAACCATCGAGCCCGACTTCCGCGCTCTGTTCGCCGCAGACAAAAGCCCGATCTATGTCAGCCGAATCGCCAGCGACCCCGAAGTCAGCACCGATGCCCTGGCTCAAATGGAAACGGCCTTGCCTGCAACCGCCGACCTGTTGCCAAAGGCGCGGCCCTATCGGGTCGTTGGGTATGGCTGTACCTCGGCCAGTTCCGTGATTGGGTCCGAACGTGTCGAGCAGTTGGTCAAACAGACCTGTACCGTCGATGTCGTCACCAACCCGCTTCGTGCCGCCTCTGCCTGTGCGGCGGATCTGGGCGTGTCCCGTTTTGCCCTGCTGTCGCCGTATGTCGAAGAGGTGAACACACCCCTGCGCCGCGCTTTTGCGGCAAACGGCATATCAATGGACGTGTTTGGCACGTTTGCCGAGGCTGAAGAGGCGCGGGTCGTGCGTATCTCGGAACAGTCCGTCGTCGACGCGGCCACCAAGCTTGGTTCTGACCCAACCGTCGACGCCGTATTTCTGAGTTGCACGAATCTCAGAACGCTGACCGCGATCCCCCTTATCGAGGCGAAAATCGGCAAACCGGTGCTGTCCAGCAACCAGAGTCTGGCCTGGCATATGGCGCGCCTGAATATGTCGCAAACATGAGATGAAGGGACGCTTTGCACGGCTCTGATGCTTTACTGGTCTGCAAGCATTTGTTAGCGTTTTCCGAAATGCATGAGATGATCAGATGAAATCCGGTCGCACCGGGTAATCGTTTGGCAAAACAGGGGGTCTTGTTGACCGACACATCTAACGACACCGCGTTTGTCGAGTTTCAACGCGTTCAAAAGTCTTATGACGGCGAAAACCTCGTTGTAAAAGACCTCAATCTGGCAATGCCCAAGGGAGAGTTTCTGACAATGCTAGGCCCGTCAGGGTCCGGCAAAACCACCTGTCTGATGATGCTGGCGGGGTTCGAAACCGCCACACATGGCGAGATCTTGTTGGATGGGCGTCCCATCAACAACATCCCGCCGCACAAGCGCGGAATCGGCATGGTGTTTCAGAACTATGCGCTGTTCCCGCACATGACAGTGGCCGAGAACCTGTCCTTTCCGCTGGAGGTCCGAAAGCTGGGCAAGTCCGAGCGGGAAACCAAGGTCAAACGGGCGCTCGATATGGTGCAGATGGGAGCTTTTGGTGGTCGACGTCCGGCGCAGCTGTCCGGGGGGCAGCAGCAACGGATCGCGCTGGCTCGTGCCTTGGTCTTCGAACCCGAACTAGTCCTGATGGACGAGCCACTGGGCGCTCTGGACAAGCAATTGCGCGAGCATATGCAGTTTGAAATTACCCGGCTTGCGCATGAACTGGGCATCACAACCGTTTATGTGACCCATGACCAGACCGAAGCGCTGACGATGTCGGATCGCGTCGCCGTCTTTGATGACGGGCGTATTCAGCAACTGGCACCGCCAGACCAGCTCTATGAAGAGCCGGAAAACAGCTTCGTGGCGCAGTTCATCGGCGAAAACAACACTATGGAAGGCGTGGTGAAGTCCATCGACGGCGAGACCTGCCTTGTACAACTGGATGACGGGTCAGAGATCGACGCGGTACCGATCAATGTGCACAGCCCGGGCGAGCGCACCAAGGTGTCGATCCGGCCCGAACGTGTGGAATTCAACAAGGACCGTCTGCACGCCGACGCGCATACGCTAAAGGCAACGGTCAAGGAATTCATCTATATGGGCGACGTGTTCCGGTTCCGCATGTCTGTTGCGGGTAACGATGAGTTCATCGTCAAAACACGCAACGCCCCCGATGCCGTGCGGCTGCAATCAGGTCAGGAGATCGAGATCGGCTGGCTGCCACAGGATTGTCGTGCGCTTGACGCATAGACCATGCCGCGCGTGACAAGCGCGGTTTCACTGAGGGACCGGCTGGTGAAAACCCGTGCGCCAGCTGAACACATACAAAACGGGATGTACTGGGAGTAACACATGAAACCAACTAAAACTCTGCTGACAGCAGCTGCGCTGGCAACTGCCGCCGGTGGCGTTTCGGCCCAAGAGATGACCATCGTGTCCTGGGGCGGCGCCTATTCCAAATCACAGCTCAAAGCGTATCACGAGCCCTATTCGGAAAAGACCGGCGTCACCATCCTGAATGATGACAGCTCGGCCGAAGCGGTCGCCAAGTTGCGCGCAATGAACGAAGCGGGCAACATCACCTGGGACGTTGTTGACGTTGTGGCGGCGGACGCGATCCGCCTGTGCGACGAAGGTCTGGCGATGGAGATCGATTTCGACACTCAACTGGCCGCCGCACCCGATGGTACACCGGCCTCCGAGGACTTCGGTGACTTGCTGGTCAGCGACTGCTTCATCCCGCAGATCGTATATTCAACCACATTCGGTTATCGTACCGATCTGGTTGGCGACACGCCTCCGACCGAGGTTTGCGCGGTGTTTGACTTGGAAACCTATCCCGGCAAGCGGTCGCTGGAAAAGCGTCCAATCAACAACATGGAATGGGCGCTGCTGTGTGACGGCGTTGCCAAGGACGATGTCTATGACGTTCTGGCCACTCCGGAAGGTCAGGATCAGGCATTGGCCAAGCTCGATACCATCAAAGACAGCGTTGTCTGGTGGTCGGCAGGCGCGGACACCCCGCAACTTCTGGCGGACGGCGAAGTCGTGATGGGCTCGACCTATAACGGACGTTTGTTCAGCGTGATCGAAGAGCAGAAGCAGCCGGTTGCGATGCTGTGGGATGCGCAGGTATTCGATCTGGACGGCTGGATCATTCCGGCTGGCCTGAGCGAAGAGCGCACGCAACAAGCGCTGGACTACATCATGTTCGCAACTGACACCCAGCGACTGGCAGACCAGGCCAAGTGGATCTCCTACGGTCCGGCCCGTGCTTCGTCAGCGCCGCTGGTCGGTCAGCATGCTGAACTGGGCATCGACATGGCACCGCACATGCCCACCGATCCGGAAAACGCCAAGAACACGTTCCTGTATAACTACGAGTTCTGGGCGGATTACCGCGACGACATCGACGCCAAATTCCAGGCGTGGCTGGCGCAATAATCGTCTGCTGATCTGACACAACCGTCGGGGGCGGTGCGCCGCCCCCTGACCCGGACAAACCCAAGGGGCACCAATGACTGACGCAAGCCAAAACGCGGGACCCATGCTGGCGGCGGACGGCACACCGCTCAAGCAATCGCTGGCACGTTCCTTGCGCCGGCAGAAGCTGCGCGCTTTGCTGCTGGTGGCCCCCTTGCTGCTGTTTGTCATGTTCTCCTTCATTGTGCCCATTGCCGCGATGCTGTTCCGTTCGGTGGAAAACAGCATCGTGCAAGAGACACTGCCTCTGACGGTTCAGGCGCTGCAAAACTGGGATGAGAGCAGTGGCGAATTGCCGGACGAGGCCGTCTACGACGCTTTTGTCCGAGACATGGTGGTGGCAGTCGACAACAAGACCCATACCCGACTGGGCTCGCGTCTGAATTATGAAGAAACCGGCATGTCGTCGATGTTCCGCCGGTCCGGTCGAAGTCTGGGTAAATTGGACCCTGAAACCGACGGGCCGTTCAAGGATCAAGTGATCGAGATTCACGATGGGTGGGGCGAGCCCAATACCTGGGCAGTCATCAAGACCCACTCTCCTGCAATTACCAACGGCTATTTTCTGAATGCGGTTGATATGCGCCGGACTACGGAAGGTGCGCAAGCTCAACCCGAAAACAAACAGATTCTGTTAAAATTGTTCGGGCGTACCTTATTCATGTCGCTGGTCATAACAGGGGCCTGTATCTTGCTGGCCTATCCCGTCAGCTATCTGTTGGCCACGCTTCCTATGCGAGTTTCAAACCTATTGATGATCCTCGTGCTCTTACCATTCTGGACATCCCTTCTGGTGCGCACATCCGCATGGAAGGTCATGTTGCAACAACAAGGGGTTATCAATGACACGCTGGTCTGGCTGGGTCTGGTCGCAGATGAATCGCGTCTGATCATCATCAACAATCAGATCGGCACAATCGTGGCGATGACACATATCCTGCTGCCTTTCATGATCCTGCCGATGTACTCGGTGATGCAGACCATTCCGCCCTCGTACACGCGCGCTGCGAAATCCATGGGGGCCACTAACTGGACGACCTTCTGGCGCATTTATTTCCCGCAATCCATTCCGGGCATCGGCGCGGGGTCGATCCTCGTGTTTATTCTGGCGATTGGCTACTATATCACGCCGGAAATCGTGGGCGGGACCAAGGGCGTGTTCATCTCGAACCGGATCGCCTTTCACATCTCATCCTCGCTGAACTGGGGGCTGGCAGCGGCACTGGGTACGATCCTGTTGGGCGTGGTGTTGTTGCTCTACTGGGTCTACGACAAGATCGTCGGCATCGATAACGTGAAGCTGGGATAACGACATGGCCGCATTGACACCGATATCCCGCAAACCTCTGTCCATGGTCCTGCCCAGCGTTGCGCTGGCCGGCGCCTTTGCTGGCATCTTTGTCGGCGCAGGCAACGGCTCGATCCTGCTTGGCATCTTAGGCGGCGCAGTCCTGATCGCCGCCGTTGCATGGGTCTACATCACGGTCCTAAAAAACGAGAGCCTGGCGCGCTGGATCAATATTCTAGGCTTTGGCCTGGTCGGGTTCCTCTTTTCCGGGCTGATGGGCGGCATCCTTGGCTTGTTAGGGGGCTGGTTCTTTGTCTGGTTCATCTACTGGCTGTACGAGGGCCGCTATCGCCGGAAATTACTGCCTTACCTGACCGGGCGGCAGGTATTCAATCACTACCTGTTCCGCGTGATCTGCGGTGCAGTCTTTGTCTTCCTGATCACACCGATCCTTGTGGTGTTGCCCCTGTCGTTCAACGCGCAGGATTTCTTTACGTTCACACCCGAGATGCTGCGCCTGGACCCCGAGGGGTACTCGCTGAAGCACTACCGCGACTTCTTCACCAACAACGAATGGCAGCGCAGCTTCAGGAATTCGCTGATCATTGCGCCAATCGCCACGGTGATTTCGGTAACTCTTGGCACTCTGGCCGCCATCGGTCTCAGCCAGTCTCATGTACCGGGACGGCGCGCGATCATGGGTATCCTGATCTCGCCAATGATTGTGCCGCTGATCATCTCGGCCACGGGCATGTTCTTTTTCTACAGCGACATCGGCCGCTTTCTCGAAGGCACACTGGGCATGAACAAAAACTTCGTGGGCTATCTGAAAGTGATCCTCGCCCACGCGGTCCTTGGCATTCCGTTTGTGATCATCACCGTGACCGCCACGTTGGTTGGCTTTGACAGATCACTGACGCGCGCGGCAGCAAACATGGGTGCCGGGCCGGTGCGCACCTTCTTTAAAATTCAGATGCCGCTGATTCTGCCGGGCGTGATCTCGGGCGGGCTGTTCGCGTTCATTACGTCATTCGACGAGGTGGTCGTTGTCCTCTTCGTAGGATCCGCCAGCCAGAAGACCCTGCCGTGGCAGATGTTCACCGGCCTGCGCGAACAGATCAGCCCGACCATTCTGGCCGTCGCTACAATCCTGGTGGTGCTGTCCATCGCGCTGCTGACCACCGTCGAACTGTTGCGGCGCCGTTCGGAACGTCTGCGGGGGCTTTCTCCCGCTTGACGGAGCAACCTGACTGATCTAACGATTCATCCGTCCAACCCTGCTGCGATGGCGTCGCGGAGCGACAGGGTTGATCGGCTCTCGGACCCCGAGACCGCCTGTCCTGAACGCCGGGACAAGTGGCCGGGTTTGCCGCCCGGCAAAGATGAGAGACCTTGTGATGACAGACACACCAAAACGCCCCGAATTCTTCACCTGCCACAACGGTGACAAAGCCCCACTGCCCTTTAGCAAAGGTGAATATGACCGCCGTCTTGGCACCCTGCGTGCGATCATGGCCAAGCATGATGTACCCGCCGTTCTGCTGACCTCAATGCAGAACATCGCCTACTACTCGGGCTTTCTATATTGTTCTTTCGGTCGCCCTTATGGCTGCGTCGTCACGCAAGACGCCTGCACCACCGTCTCCGCCAACATCGATGCCAGTCAGCCCTGGCGTCGTTCGGTCGATGAAAATGTCATCTACACCGATTGGAAGCGCGACAATTACTGGCGGGCAGTGGCCAGCCTGATCGGCGGTGCCAAACGGATTGGCATCGAAGGCGACCACATAACGCTTGCTGCACGCAACACGGCGCTGGACATGTTGGGCGGGCCAGAGCTGATCGATATCGCGCCCGATACAATGCTTGCCCGCATGGTGAAGTCGGCAGAAGAGATCGAGTTGATCAAAGGTGGCGCACGTACCGCAGATGTGGGCGGGGCCGCCATCCACGCAGCGATCCGCGAAGGCGCCACCGAGATCGAGATCGCCATGGCCGGGCGCGACGCGATGGAAGCGGAAATTGCCCGCGCCTACCCTGAGGCTGAGTACCGCGACACCTGGGTCTGGTTCCAATCTGGTCTGAATACCGATGGCGCACACAACCCGGTGACCAAACGCGCGCTGCAAAAGGGCGATATCCTGTCGCTGAACACCTTCCCGATGATCTCAGGCTACTACACCGCGCTGGAACGTACTCTGTTCCTCGGCGAACCCGATGCGGACAGCCTGCGCCTGTGGAAGGCCAACGTCGCGGCGCACGAACTGGGCCTGAGCCTGATCAAGCCCGGTGCCACCTGCTCGGGCATCACTGCCGAGATCAATCGGTTCTTTGCCGATGAGGGCTTGTTGCAATACCGCTCGTTCGGCTACGGCCACTCGTTCGGTATTCTCAGCCACTACTACGGGCGCGAAGCCGGACTGGAGCTGCGCGAAGATATCGACACCGTGCTCGAGCCGGGCATGGTTGTCTCGATCGAGCCGATGCTGTGGATCCCCGAAGGCCAACCCGGTGCTGGCGGCTATCGCGAACACGATATTCTGGTGGTGGGCGAAGACGGGGCAGAAAACATCACGGGGTTCCCGTATGGGCCCGACCACAACGTGATCAACGCCTGATCTTTGGGTGGGGCGCAGGGTGCGCCCCATTCCCCGTGTAACGGTTGGTATCGGTATGGAGATTGGTAAGTCTGGAAAACCGCGACCGGGACAATGCCTCAGCTGTTCAATCCCGGCATTTGGTGGATGGGAGTCAGGTGGAATCGGCCCGGTACCGGCGAAACAACTGACCCGGAATCGGAAGTCGCAAGGCCAGCAGACCCAGAATGATCACCAGATAGACCAACGGTTCAATCTGAAACCCTTTGGCCAGTAACACGTAGTGGATCGCCCCAAGGAGAGCTGCGGGATAAATTAGGCGATGTAGTACCCGCCATGATGGACCCAGCTTACGAACCGACCAGTTGTTCGAGGTGAGCGCCAGCGGCACCATCAACAAAAACGCCGCCATCCCAACCGTTATATAGGGGCGCTTGAGAATATCTGCCCAGATCTGGCTGGGCACCTGAACATCCAGAACCAGCCAAACCAGAAGGTGCAGACTGACGTAAGCAAAGGTCAGAACCCCAAAGGCTCGGCGGAATTTCATCAGGTTCAGGCCAAGATGCCGACGCAGCGGAGTGACCGCCAGACCGACGATCAAGAGTTGGAGGGCCAGTTCCCCAAATTCATGTTCAAGCGCTTCAATCGGCTCGACCCCAAGGCCGCCGGTCAGTGCGAGATAGAAAAACCAAGGCGCAGGGAGGGAACCAATCAGATAAACCGCCCATACGGGGAGTTTTCGCAGTATCTGGTTCAGCGCCTGCATGACCTCAGTAATACTCTGACAGATCCATTCCGTCATACAGACCGGCAACCTCTTGTTCGTAACCGTTGAACATCAATGTGGGCTCCCGACGCGCGAACAAACCGCCCCCGATGCGGCGCTCGGATGCTTGTGACCAGCGCGGGTGATCCACATTCGGATTCACATTGCTGTAAAAGCCGTATTCCCGCGGGTTTGACATGTTCCAACTGGCGGGGGGTTCATCTTCGGTCAGGGTGACCCGCACAATCGACTTGATCGACTTGAACCCGTATTTCCAAGGCACCACCAGCCGCAGCGGAGCGCCGTTCTGATTTGCAATCGGACGGTCGTAAATGCCGGTTGCCACAAGTGTCAGCGGATGCATCGCCTCGTCCAGCCGCAAGCCTTCCCGATACGGCCAATCGAGCACGGGGAACCGAACGCCTGGCATTTCATCCGGTCGATACGCGGTCTCAAAGGCCACATATTTCGCGCCTTCCTGCACGCCCACCATGTTGAGCAGATCGGCCAGTTCGAACCCGTTCCACGGAATGACCATTGACCACGCCTCGACACATCGGAAACGATATATACGCTCTTCGATCGTCATCTCCGACAGGATGGTCTGAAAATCGTAATCGCCGGGGCGGTCGACCAGACCGTCAATCTTGATGCTCCACGGTTCGGTCGTCAGGGCGCCAGCATATTTGGCCGGGTCGTCCTTGCCAGTTCCGAACTCATAGTAGTTGTTGTAGGACGTGATCTCTTCCCACGTATTCGGCTCCAGAGCATCCTGTGCTGCAACGGGTCGAGACATCGCGGCCAGCCCGACACCTGCCATCCCAGCCATGACCTGCCGCCGGTTCAAAAACGCAGCCCTGGGGGTCACGTCTGCATGTGTCAGAGTATTGGTCCAGCGATGTGCCATTTTGGCCTCCGAAGTCAGTCAACCTGGTTGGTGATTTAAGGCGTGATAGCACAGAGCCAAGGAAACCGGCGTAACGATTGAGAGACGGGACTGTAACGAAACCTTTGCATTTGCGGCACCTGCGGGTCCGTTAATGGTATCGAATTCCGCCGGGGTCGGCCGGTGTGCCCATTACTCCCCGTCTTCAAGAAGTTTGCCCGCGATTGGCAGAAACTGCTGGCACCGATAGCGGCGCTTGGGTAACTCGGGCTCATCCGAAAGTTGATCAGAGTGTGTCACCGTGCTCGTTATTGACGCTATTCCCTTTTCGTTCTCCATTTTGTGGCGTTTTGTCGTGACCTTCCCGATTCTTGTCATCGGCCTTGTCCTCTACGGATTGGTGGGCGGGCTGATCGGGGCCTTGTTCGGGTTTCTGTTCCCCGGCACAAACGTCTTGATCGTGTTTCTGGTCAGCGCATCCTCAAGTGTCATTCCAGTTCTGGTCGGTGCCCGCTTTGGTTTTCAATCCCGGCACATCCGGCCCAGCAGCGGGTACAAAAAGTTGATCCTGCCTGCGCTTATGTACGGTGCGCTTGAAACCCTAATTACAGCGTTGGCGCTGCTTCCGATTCTGGGCACCGCCATGCTTTTGTTCACGCCGGACGCGCTGGATTTTGCGACGGCGCAAGGATCTGAAATCTCGCAAATCCTTGAAACGTCCGGTCCGCTTTTGGCATTGGCGCTTGTTCCGTTGATTGCCATCTGCGGCATCCGGGCCTGCCTGCTGGTGCCCATGGCATCAGCGTCAATCGGCAGAGACCCGAACAATCACTCCTATACACCGTTCCGGAACTTCGGGGCTTCGTTCTGGCCGCTGTTTGCTCTGGTGGTCCTCAGCTATCTGGGTATGGCGATCATCTATGCGGTGTCCTTTGTCGTTCTTCTGGCGCTGGCGGCAACCGGAATACTCGATGGCCAGATACAGGATTTGCAGGCGATGATTGACGGTACTGCTCCGTTTCGGCCCAATTGGGCAATGATCGTCATTGCAGCGGTCTATATTGTCATCGCCTTGTGGAGCTTCAGCCTGCAATGCGCTGGCGGGGTGCTGGGTTATCTGAAGCTGAGCGGTGGATCGGCTCCGATAACGGGCGCGGAGGTTTCGGATCCGCAGCCAGTGCCGCCGCCGACCACAAATTCTGGGCCGCGGATGACCGCCGAAGAATTGCGGGCTCTGCGAAAAAGCCGGCAGACATAGGCACGCCGCAGCAAACACACGGCCCAGGAGATTCAGCACGAAGCGTATGCAAGTTGTCAGACCAACATCGTGGTAGCCTGCTGCACGGCTGTTTTACCGGGAAGTCTCTCACCCGTAGCCCGTCGACGGTTTATGACTTCGTTCGAATAAGTCGAGAAAACAACCGACCGTCTGTCACGGCAAAGCCCAGAGCGATAATTGCGAACCCGACCCAGGCCTCGGGCTTGATGCGTTCGTCCAAAAACACGGCGCCAAGACCAATGGCGAACGGCGGAATAAGCAAGGTCACCAGCAAAAGATTGGCAGCCCCTGCCCTTGCCAGCAGCGCAAAATAGAGAACATAGGCCAGCGCGGTTGAAAGAACGGCCAGTCCGATCAAAGCGCCCCATACATCGGTTGACAGCTCAAAGCTGGGCGGGCCGTTCGCAATCAGGACAACCGGAAGCATAAGCACGCTGCTGCCGACCAACATGCCAAAGGCATTCACAAGAGGTGGTTGGCCTGAAAGCGCCGTTTTGCCCCAGACACCGGCAAACGCATAAGAAAGAGTGGCACCAAGAATCGCGAGCTGCGCAACATTGCTTGGATTAAATTCAATCAAGGCGCTGGGTCCCATGATAAATGCAACCCCTGCTATGCCCAGTGCAGCACCGAGAATTTTCTTTGAGGTCAAGGGTTCATCTTTCAGAAAGATACCTGCAACAACCGCCCCAAACATGGCGGTCGTCGCATTCAGTATCGACGCCAACCCACTTTCGATCTGCAACTGACCCCAGAATATCAAGGAAAATGGAATGGCATTGTTGAGGGCGCCCATTACAAGATAAGCCGCCCATGTTTTCGGTGATTTTGGAAGGGTGAGCCCCCGAAAGCGAAGGACGAGTGCAAGAACAGGTACCGCCCAAAGCACGCGATGGAGCGTGATTGTCAGCGGGGGAACCTGGCTCAGCGCAATCTCAGCAAAGAAGAATGAGCCGCCCCATACCGCTGCAAGCAAGAGCAGCAGGACTATGGATTTCAAGTCCATTATCTGACTGGGTTTTTGAATCATCCGCAATAGGTCCGGCTGGCATAGGAACACCAGCTTGATAACCGAAGCGATCTTTGGGCGGCGACCCGTTTCTTGCGCGTAAGGCTGCCTGAGATCGTTTTTCAAACCCAAGCGGTGGCATCGGAGCGCTTTTGGCAAGGACATGCCGTCATTCGATCGCCATCGACCGGAAACAAACACAAACAAAAAGACCCGCCAGGTTGGCGGGTCTCATCATCTTTGATGTTCAAGACGTTCAGTGCACCACAGCATCATCTGGTCTGGGCCGTTCGGACGTGCCCAACCGATCGCCAATGATCAAACCATCCGTTCCTGCAGTGACAGGAACGGTCTCGCCATCCTTTATGTCGCCAGCCAGCAGCGCCTCGGCCAGCGGGTTCTGCAACGCGCGCTGGATGACGCGCTTGAGCGGACGCGCACCGAAGACCGGATCATAGCCTTCGTTGGCCAGCCATTCCTTGGCACCGTCGTCCAAAGCCAGCTCGATCTTGCGGGCGGCCAGACGTTTCTGCAGGCGTGCCATCTGGATATCGACGATGCCGTCCATATCGGCGCGCTTGAGGCGATCAAAGATGATGGTCTCGTCCAGACGGTTCAGGAATTCCGGCCGGAAATGCGCCCGGACCGCATCCATCACGTCGCGCCGCGCCTGTGCGCTGTCCGCGCCTTCAGGCAGTTGGCTGAGCGCCTGAGACCCAAGGTTCGACGTCAGGATGATCAGCGTCTGCTTGAAGTCCACGGTGCGGCCCTGCCCATCGGTCAGCACGCCATCGTCCAGAACCTGCAGCAGCACGTTGAACACATCCGGATGCGCCTTCTCGACCTCATCGAACAGCACAACCTGATAGGGTCTGCGCCGCACGGCTTCGGTCAGCACACCACCTTCGTCATAACCGACATAGCCCGGAGGGGCCCCGATCAGACGGGCGACCGCGTGTTTCTCCATGAACTCGGACATATCGATGCGCACCATCGCGTTGTCGTCGTCGAACAGGAAGTTCGCCACGGCCTTGGTCAGCTCGGTTTTCCCCACGCCGGTCGGGCCGAGAAATAGGAACGAACCCAGCGGGCGACCCTCATCATTCAGGTCCGCACGCGCGCGGCGCACGGCGTTGGCGACAGCAGTCACCGCCGCATCCTGACCGATGACGCGGGAGTGCAGATCATCTTCCATCCGCAGCAGCTTCTCGCGCTCGCCTTCCAGCATTTTCGAGGTCGGGATACCCGTCCAGCGTTCGACAACGCTGGCGATCTGTTCAGGACGCACCGTTTCCTCGGCCATCATGGCGTTGCTTTCGGCGTTTTCGGCCTCGGTCAGCTGCTTCTCAAGCTCGGGGATGACGCCATAGGACAGCTCACCGGCCTTGGCGAGGTTGCCTTCACGCTTGGCGATCTCCAGATCGGCCCGCGCCTTGTCGAGTTGTTCCTTCAGATCCCGCGCACCCGCCAGCTTATCGCGTTCCGCCTGCCATTGGGCGGTCATCTCGGCGGATTGCTCCTGCAGGTCCGCCAGATCCTTTTGCAAGGTTTCCAGACGATCCTTGGAGGCCGCGTCATCCTCAAGCTTCAGCGCCTCTTCCTCGATCTGCATCTGGAGAATCTGGCGATCTAGCTGATCGAGTTCCTCGGGCTTGGAGTCCACCTCCATCCGAAGACGCGACGCCGCCTCATCGACCAAATCGATGGCTTTGTCAGGCAGGAAGCGGTCGGTGATGTAGCGATGCGACAGCGTTGCCGCTGAGACCAGCGCCGAGTCCGAGATGCGCACACCGTGGTGCAGTTCGTACTTTTCCTTGATGCCGCGCAGGATGCTGATCGTGTCCTCGACCGTCGGCTCGGTAACCATCACTGGCTGGAAACGACGCGCAAGGGCCGCGTCTTTTTCGACGTATTTGCGGTACTCATCCAGCGTGGTTGCTCCGATACAATGCAGCTCCCCCCGGGCAAGCGCAGGCTTGATCAGGTTGGCGGCATCCATCGCGCCGTCGGATTTGCCGGCACCGACCAGCGTGTGCATCTCGTCGATGAACAGGATGATTTCACCGGCGGCTTCGGTCACTTCGGTGAGAACGGCCTTGAGGCGTTCCTCGAACTCACCACGATATTTCGCACCGGCGATCAGCGCACCCATATCCAGCGCGAGCAGCTTCTTATCTTTCAGCGATTCCGGCACGTCACCGTTGATGATGCGCAGGGCCATGCCCTCGGCAATCGCGGTTTTACCGACGCCAGGTTCCCCGATCAGAACAGGGTTGTTCTTGGTACGGCGCGACAGAACCTGCATCGAGCGGCGGATTTCCTCATCGCGGCCGATGATTGGGTCAATCTTGCCTTCAGCCGCGGCCTCGGTCAGGTCGCGCGCGTATTTCTTGAGCGCGTCATAGCCCTCTTCGGCCGAAGCGGTGTCCGCAGTGCGGCCCTTGCGGATATCATTGATGGCTTCGTTCAATTTCTGCGCGGATACTGCCCCGGCCTCCAAAGCGCC
Organism: Ruegeria sp. B1; assembly: GCF_056535885.1. Classification (NCBI taxonomy): domain Bacteria; kingdom Pseudomonadati; phylum Pseudomonadota; class Alphaproteobacteria; order Rhodobacterales; family Roseobacteraceae; genus Ruegeria; species Ruegeria sp. B1. The sequence goes on from NZ_JBQFJA010000001.1 coordinate 255,334, forward strand.
CTTGGCTTTGGATTTCACCATGCAGAGCGCCATCAACACGCGTTCGACCGGCACAAAACTGTCACCCGCCTTGGTGGCAATCTTGGTGGCCTCGTCCAGAACCTTGGCGGTCTGGCCATCCATGTAAATCTGGCTCGCGTCGCCGCTGACCTTCGGAATTTTCCCCATCGCGGCATCCAACGCCTCGACCACGCGGTTCGGCGCTCCGCCCGCGCGTGTGATCAGATTGCTCGCCAGCCCCTGATCATCGTCCATCAATGCCTTAAGTATATGTGTGGGCTCCAGCCTCTGGTGCCCCTCACGCATGGCAATGGTCTGCGCCGCTTGCACGAATCCCCGTGCCCGCTCGGTGAACTTGTTCAAGTCCATAGAATTCTCCTTTTCCTAAGCGCCCTGTTTTGATGCGCCCGCTGGGCGGCGCGCCTCGGTCTGGGCCTCACATTCAATCTGGGAAACATCTGAACCGGTTCAAGAGGCTATGGCGCAAATTCCGCCCTCACCGTCGCGGTACGGAATAGATCGTGTAGCCACCGGTTTCAGCCATCTGTCGCGCACCATACGATGCCACCAAAGACTGCGCTGCGTCACTTCCGGTTGGACAGGCAACCAGATCGGCCGTATCGTCCAGAAATTCGGCGGTAAACGCGGTTTCGCCGGCTGTTTCACACCAGTCATCAGCAGACCTGTAGCCACTGATCAAACGCAAATTATCATTTGTCGGCGGCGGAGGCGGCGCAACAATGACGTCTGGTGTGTCGTTTTCCGGTCCTTCGCTACACGCCCCCAAGACCAGACCGAGCCCAAGCACTGCCAACTTCCTCATTTGCTGTCCCCTTTGTTCTCAACGACCAGATTGCCGGACCATACCACATATTGCAGTACCCGACGTGACCTTGATCACGGATGACATGCATGGACATACCGCCCCGAAGCCGCTACGACGCAAGCGTTTGGCAAAATGGAGCGTTCGCAATGTCCGATGATCGTCTGATCGTGGCCCTCGATGTCCCAAACGCCCTGCAGGGTCTGGCGATGGCCGAAAGGCTCGGCGACAGCGTGTCATTTTACAAAATCGGTTTGGGCATGCTGACGGGCGGTGGATTGGCATTAGCCAATGAGCTGAAGCAGGATCATGGCAAGCGCATCTTCCTTGATATGAAGCTGTTTGACATCGGCAACACTGTGGAAAACGCCGTGCGAGGACTTGCGCAGTTCGACCTGGATTTTCTGACGGTGCATGGCGATCCGCATGTGGTGCGTGCCGCAAAAGAGGGAGCGTTGGGCAAGGATCTCAAGATTTTGGCGGTTACCATCCTGACCTCTTTGAACCGGGACGATCTGGATGCCAGCCTTCTCAAACCCGGCGACGTGCGGGAATTGGTGGTCGAGCGCGCGGCCAAGGCATTTGAAGCCGGTGCGGATGGCATCATCGCAAGCCCACAAGAGGCCGCGCTGATCCGCGCCTTGCCGCAGGCCGAAGGTCGCCTGATTGTCACCCCTGGGGTGCGCCCCTCAGGTGCCGATCTTGGGGATCAGAAACGTGTCGCGACCCCGGCCAAAGCGATCCTTGAAGGCGCCGACCACATCGTCGTGGGTCGCCCAATTTATCAGGCTGACGATCCTAAGGCCGCCGTGGACACGGTTCTGACCGAGTTAAATTCTTTGACACGACATTAAGCGGTTCTTGGGAATCGGCGCGGACTGGACCGGGAAACACTCGCAATATCTTGACCTTACGTCAGTTTTGGGCTCTGCAAGCGCACAGCGCCCCTGTGCCTCAAAGCACACAGGATCACCACAAGTTATGGGGCAGCGGGCTTAAACCTATCTAAATATAGCGATTTGCGCGATTCTGGTGGCGAAACACTCCCCAACGAACCGCGTCTTCCTGAGGTTCGTTACTTCCCCCCGCCCTGTGAGCGGGGGGGCTTCTTTTCAGACACTGCAAGCTTTCTTGAACCTTTGATCCTGCGACAGGCGTGATATAAGGACACACAGACTGTTGTGCGGATTGCGAGACAGCTTCGATGCCCGGTCTTTGCCGAGATTGCCTTGCGTTATTGACAGAAGAACGGCGTTGCCCGTCCTGCGGCAGCCCGCGGGTGACGTCGCACCCCGAACTCTTTGACCTGTCCATCGCGCATATGGATTGCGATGCCTTCTACGCGTCGGTTGAAAAACGAGACAATCCCGAGTTGGCCGACAAACCGGTGATCATCGGCGGGGGCAAACGCGGTGTGGTCTCGACGGCCTGTTACGTCGCGCGCATTCGCGGGGTGCGCTCTGCCATGCCGATGTTCAAAGCTCTGAAACTCTGTCCTGAGGCAGTCGTGATCAAACCGCGTATGTCCGTCTATGCCGAGGTATCCCGCGAAATCCGCGCGATGATGGATGAACTGACACCCGACGTGGAGCCCTTGTCCCTGGACGAAGCCTTCATGGACCTGTCCGGAACCGAACGCCTGCACGGCGCGCCGCCTGCGGTGATGCTGGCGCGACTGGTTAAGCGTATGAAGGATGAATTGGGCCTGACCGGATCCATCGGTCTCAGCCATAACAAGTTTCTCGCCAAGGTCGCTTCGGATCTGGACAAACCGCGCGGATTTTCGGTGATCGGCAAGGCCGAGACGGCCGCATTCCTGAATGACAAACCCGTGCGGCTGATCTGGGGTATTGGCCCGGCAGCCCAAGAGTCACTGGAGCAGGCCGGAATCCGGGTCTTTTCGGACCTGTTGCGCTGGAATCAGGAGGCGCTGGTCGCCCGGTTTGGATCGATGGGCTATCGCCTGTGGCATCTGGCCCGCGGTCAGGACAAGCGCAGAGTATCGGCCCATGAGCCGATGAAGTCGATCAGCAACGAGACGACATTCTTCGAAGACACCTCCAGCCTTGATATTCTGGACGGTCATTTGTGGCGCATGGCCCTCAAGGTATCCGACCGCGCCAAGGCCAAGGGGTTGGCCGGGCGCGTGGTTACGCTCAAGCTGAAGAAAGCCAACCATAAAATCCTCACCCGGCGGGTGTCGTTGCGGGATGCCACCCAAATTGCAGACCGGATTTACCGAACCGCGCGCGGATTGTTCGATCAGGTCGGCGATGAGGGGCCATACCGGTTGCTGGGATGCGGCCTGTCCGATCTGTGCGCGGCGGATCAGGCAGATGCGTCCGGAGATCTCCTGGATCCGGGGGCAGCGCGCAGATCGCAGGCCGAACGCGCAACGGATGAAATCCGGCTGAAGTTCGGCAGCAATGCAATTGTGAAAGGCCGCTCGCTACGCTGAGCGCTACTCCGCAGCCAGTTTCACCGGCTGCGCACCAATGCCGGCAATTTCGGCAATCACCTGTCGCAGAACACTGGAAAACGCCGTGAAATTGGAATTCGGCGTAATCTTTTCCTCGTCCATGTAAAGCGCACGGTCGACCTCGATCTGGACGGCATGCCGCTGCTGCCCCGGGCGGCCATAGGTCTGGGTGACATAGGCTCCCGCAAAAGGCGCATTTCTCACCACGTTCAAACCGGCCGCGACAAAGGCCGCCTCGATCCGGTCCACGATTTCGCCCGAGGCCGAGGCGCCAAAGCGATCGCCCAGCACAATCTCGGGCCGTTTGCTCTGCGCAGTGCTGGCCATGGCAACGGCCTCACGAGGCATTGAATGACAATCAACCAGTATCGCCTGACCAAAGATCTCGTGCGCTTCGGTCAGCAGCGACTTCAACCGGGCGTGATAGGGCCGCCAGTAGGTATCGATCCGCAATCGTGCCTCGTCCATCGTCAGCTTGCCCCTGTAGATCGCCCGCCCATTTGCCACAACGCGCGGGATCACACCCAGTCCGGACGCCACACGCGGATTGTGCCCATGCCTGCGGGCACCTTGAATAAGCGCCGGATCCAATTCATCTGCGCTGCGGTTGAGATCCAGATAAGCGCGCGGCATAGCAGCCGCAATCAACGGTGCACCGAACTCCGCGGCCGGCGCGAACAACAGATCGACGAACGCATCCTCTGACGATCGAATCGCATTCTGTTTCAGAACGGTGCGCTTCAAAAGGGCATCAGGATAGTCTCGCCCACTATGCGGGGACGAAAAGACCGCGCACGAGCTTCGGTTTGCGGGCATATCCAAATTGTAGGCTGCGGTCTGCATGGTCCCTCCGTCTTCGCATTCAACATAGACTGGAAAATTGTTCTTCCAAACCCCTTGAACCCCTTTGCGACTCCTTTTATAGAGCCCGCTACCGGCGCGGAGTTCCGCGCCCCATTTCGTTGTGGGGCAGGGGTCGCAAAGGTTCGTGGGCGGTTAGCTCAGCGGTAGAGCACTTCGTTGACATCGAAGGGGTCACAAGTTCGATCCTTGTACCGCCCACCATCTATTCGCTGTTCCGGACGCCCGGGACACCCGCTAACCCAGGCGCTGCCCACTTCGCAGATGAAGGCGCCGCAGGAATTGGAGACGGACCATGAAGGTCAAGAACTCGCTCCGCTCGCTCAAGAACCGGCACCGTGACTGCCGGGTTGTGCGTCGCAAGGGCCGCGTCTATGTGATCAACAAGACACAGCGCAGGTTCAAAGCGCGTCAGGGCTGAGAACAGCACACGCAGATTCGAAAGAACCGCGCCGACCAAGCGCGGTTTTTTTGTGACCCGGATCATCCAGACAAACCATCCGGAGATCGCACGGTACCGCTCTCGGCTGACCTTAGCCTTCTCAGTTCAAAACCGCAGCGCGCCTCTTTAGGCGCATGGTGCGACCGTCCCGAATACTTAGCCCCATCAATGTGAGATTGATTGCCCCCGCGATCAACTCCACGGCCTGAACGGCAACAAAGCTGGTGTCGAACGACCCAGCATTTGCCTTTGAACTGAGAAAGAACGCGGCCGGGACAAGGACCAGCAGACCGTTCGCGGCAATAATCGGCATGCGCCTCCTCTTTGCCATCGCAGGTTTATCCTTGCGGCGCCGTCCCATCGACATCCCGGTTGCACCCACAATTGCCATCGCCGGGATCAGGATCAACAGTCCGTATAGGATCATAGATTTGACCGCCGCAACGATGTCGTGCGTTCCGAATAGCTCGCTTAAGACCGTCGAGGTCCAAAAGGTCAGGATCATCACAAACCCGATTACTCCGGCGACTGGGTGTATTCTTCTCAGCATTTCCTTGCTCCGGTTTTGACGGTAAACCCTGCGTGCTCCATCACGCAAAGGGGCGTTTGGCCATTTAATATAGCAAGCTATATATATTTGCATAGCAAGCTATTCAAGTATTAGACTTTGGCATGGAACTCAGAAAAGAAGATTCAGCTGGATATCTCGTAAATCACATGGCGCGGTTGTTTGCCCGGGAATTGCAGCATCAGATTTCGCCCCTGGGCATCGTTGTCGGACAGTTCCCGGTTCTGCTGGAGCTGTGGCACAAGGACGGCGTGTCGCAAAAGGATCTGTTGAAAAAGATCGATGTCGAGCAGGCGACACTGGCAAATACACTCAATCGCATGGAGCGTGACGGCCTGATCAAACGCACAAGGAACCCGACCGATGCCAGGACTCAGCACATCTGGCTGACAGAAAAGGCGGCTGTATTGCGGGATAGTGCATACACATGCGCGCAAAGCGTGAACGCAGATGCCCTGCGTGTTTTGAATGCCTCTGAACAAGAGCGATTCATGGATTTCATGCGCCGGGTGATTGCCGGCCTTCAAAGCCCATAACCCTGGAAAATAACAGTTGTGCAGATTTAACGGATCTGACTTGCCACACTGCTTCGAGGTTGGCGGATGAACGCATGCGGCCTTTTGACCAACTAAATCTATCGGATTTGCTTGAATCTCCTCTGGAATCGTTTAATTGAGCAAATCAGTCGGATTAATATCCGCGCGAACAAAAATGTTGGGAGAAACTATGCTGAAATCCTCGACCTGTATTGCCGTTGCCATGACGGCACTGATTGCCACCTCGGCGGCCGCCGAAGGTGAGCTGAACCTGTATTCGTCACGTCACTACGACACAGACGAACGTCTGTATTCCGATTTCGAAGAGGCGACCGGGATCAAAATCAACCGTATTGAAGGCAAGGCCGATGAGCTGATCGCTCGTATGGAAGCCGAAGGCGCAAACTCGCCCGCTGACGTTCTGCTCACCGTCGACACGTCGCGTCTTGAGCGCGCCAAAGACGCAGGCGTGCTGCAGTCGATCGACAGTGCAGTCCTCGAAGAGCGTATCCCCGCAAACCTGCAAGACAGCGACAACCAGTGGTTTGGCTTCTCGCAGCGTGCGCGCATTCTGTTCTACGACAAGAACGACGTGAGCGAGCCGCCGCAAACCTACGCCGAACTGGCCGACCCTAAATACAAAGGTCAGGTTTGCATCCGTTCAGGCACCAATGTCTACAGCCAGACCATCCTGGCAGCGATCATCGAACATGCCGGTGCTGACGCCGCGAAAGACTGGGCTGAAGGCGTTGTTGCAAACTTTGCCCGCGATCCGCAGGGCGGCGATACCGATCAGCTGCGTGGCATCGTTTCCGGTGAGTGCGACATCGCGATGTCCAACACCTATTACTTTGCCCGCGCGATCCGCAAAGACGTGGACGGCGTCTCTGCTGAACGTGACATGATCGGCTGGGTCTTCCCGGATCAGGACGGCAACGGGTCGCACATGAACCTGTCTGGTGGCGGCGTTGCGGCAAACGCACCGAACAAAGACAACGCCATCAAGTTCCTGGAGTATCTGGCGAGCGATCAGGCTCAGCAGTACTTCTCGGCCGGTAACGACGAATACCCGGCAGTCGAAGGCGTTGCCATTTCGGCGTCTGTTACTGAATTGGGTGACTTCAAAGGTGACAGCGTCGACCTGTCAGCCGTTGCGAAGAACGTGCCCGAAGCACAGAAAATCTTTAACGAGGTCGGCTGGAAGTAAATTCCAACCCTCTCCGAGCAGTGTAAGGGTGCAGAGGTTTCTGCACCCTTTTTTGTTGTGGGCCTAATTATTTTGGGTATATTTCTCATATTAGGAACAGATTCTCGTATGTGATCTATGCTTGAAGCCCTCTCAACCCGACTTGCAGCACGCCTTTACGAACTACGCCACAGGCACGGATGGTCGCTGGATCAACTGGCGGACCGCAGCAAGATCAGCCGCGCCACCCTGTCGCGTATGGAAAAAGGCGAGGTCAGCCCGACAGCAGAAAATCTGGGCCGACTATGCGCAGCGTATGGTTTGCCGATGTCCCGGTTGCTGATGATGGTCGAAGACGGCTTTGACCCCAAGGTTCCTTTTGAACGGCAGTTGGAATGGACTGACCCTGAGACTGGGTTCACCCGCCGATCTGTTTCACCTCCGGCCAATGGGCTGACCGGTGAGGTTCTGGAGTGCCATTTGCCACGTGACACGGTGATCACCTATGAGACGCCCCCCAAGCCCGGGCAGGAGCATCACCTGATCCTGTTGGACGGTGGGCTGACGCTTACCGTTGATGGCACGCCACACGCGCTCAGCGGTGGGGATTGCCTGCGCTATCACCTGTCTGGGCCGACACGATTTGAAACAGGCGCCAACCGTGGCGCGCGCTACCTGCTGGTGTTGATATGATCACCCGATTGACGACTGCCTATTTTGAAGACGCGGTGGATGACCTGACGGATATTCTGCACGCCTGTGTTCAGACGGGGGCCAGCATCGGCTTTGTCCTGCCATTTGCACCCGAGGACGCCAGAACCTATTGGCAGGATAAAGTGCGTCCAGATCTGCTCTCGGGGGCGTTGGACCTGTTCGTGGTTTACGGCGAGGGTCAAATCCAAGGAACCGTGCAACTGATCCCCGCAAACATGCCCAACCAGCCGCATCGGGCGGATGTGGCAAAACTGCTTGTTCATCCGAACGCCAGACGGCGCGGTCTGGCGCGCGCGCTGATGCAGGCGCTGACTGAACGGGCCGAGCATCTGGGCCGGACGCTGCTGGTTCTGGACACACGCAGTTCAGATCCATCGCGCCTTTTGTACCAGAGCCTTGGATTTCAGATTGCGGGCGAGATTCCGAATTATTGCCTTAATCCGTTTGAGGACCGGTTTGAACCAACGACATATATGTACAAGGATCTCAATTAGTCTTCCTGGAAGCGCCAGCGTTGGCGTTGGGCCTGTGCAATGGCCATCCTATTCCGCAGCCGTGACCTTCTCAGGAAACTTGTTGGGCAACAATCCTAGCGATTGGGCCTGATGCACGTCCGCCAAAAGGTCGCGTTCTGCCGCGGCAAACAAGTCCTCAGGATCGTTCAACACAAAGTATCCCATCTGGTGCATGTCGATCCGATACGGCGTGCGAAGAATGGTGAGAATATCAAACTCATCCCGATCCGGGATGTCACTGGTGACCGCGTAAACGAGTTCAGTCGGGGAAGAGGCAAGCCCGGACCCAAGCGCCTTGATCTCGCCATCCTGACGGCGCAGGCCGAACTCAATCGAGAACCAATAAAGCCGGATCAGCCAGGAATAGTCCGCAGCATCGGCTCGGACACCGGCGCGGCCGATTGCATGGCTGAACGCCGCAAATCGAGGATCGCTCAACAACGGTGTATGCCCGAAGATCTCGTGAAAGATATCGGGCTCTTCGATGTAGTCGAAATCCTCGCGCGAGCGAATGAAGGACGCCGCAGGAAAGACCCGATCTGCCAGCATGCCAAAGAAGGTCTTGAACCCGATCAGTGCTGGAACCGGTTGTACGCGCCACCCGGTCATGTCCATCAACCGGTCAGAGATGTCGGCGCAGGAAGGCACAGCCGTTTTAGGCAGGTCCAGCCGCGTCAACCCGTCGATGTATTCGCGCGCCATATAGCGCTGCACATTCTCTTCCTGAGCGGCATAGAGGTCTGCCCAAACGGCATCCTCTTCGGTGGTATAGTCAATATGGCCGCGCTCATCGGCCACTTTGGCAGTGTATTTGGTTGATTTTGGCATGGGGATCCTCCTGCTTGTAGACAGGATACCCCTTAATTCCGAAGCGTTTCGTTTGGAAATTGAAAGAAACGCAGTTATCTTGGCATAAACATATCGAAACCTGAGAGAATTCGGAAAGAATGCTTCAATCAGCCGATATCGCCATCTTGCGTGAATTGCAGATCAGTGGCCGGCTTTCGATGCAGGAGTTGGCGGAGCGAACGGGACTGTCCGCCTCGCAATGCTGGCGGCGCGTTCGTGATCTGGAGGCATCCGGCGTGGTTTCCGGTTACCGCGCGCAGGTCGCGGCCAAGGCTGTTGGGTTGAACGCTATTGCCTATGTTCACGTGGCTCTGCGCGACCATCAAGAAGACAGTATCTCCGACTTCCTGCGCCTTGTGGAAACCGAACCGCAGATTGTCGAATGCGCGTCAATCACCGGAGATCATGATTTCATTCTCAAGGTCTACGCCAAGACTCCGGAAGATCTGGAGATGTTCATCATGCAGCGCCTGCTAAAATCCGGACTTGTCCGCGACACCCGCAGCAATTTTGTTCTGCGTCAGACCAAAACGCGCGGGCCTTTACCGATCCTCTGAATTGCGGCGCAGCGTCCAGACCCCTATTCAGCCGCCACCAATTTGTGCACTGCAACGGACTTATCCGGACCGGCGGTGTCGCTTGCCAACCCTTCCCGGAACCGCCCACGGTAAACCAGCGCAAACATGGGCGGTGTGAAGTAGAAGGAAACAACCGTCGACAGCAACACGCCGCCAGCAATCGCAACTGCGAATGGCGGCCAGAAGGCGCCCCCGTCCAAAATCAGCGGCAGGAACCCACCGAACGTGGTAACGGTTGTCGAGATGATGTGGCGGCTGGATCCTGTGACCACGCGCGCCATGGCCGCGCGATCTCCGCGACTGGCCTGCGGGTCTTGCTGCAGGCCGGTCAGGATGATGATGGCAGCATTGATCGAAACACCGATTGACCCGATCACACCGATAATCGCCTGAATGCCAAAGGGAAACTGCATAACGGCCAGCGATAACATCGATAGCCCCGCCGACAGGACGCAGACAACCAAGGTCACCAGTGTCAGCCGGAACGAATTGAACGTCAGCACGATGGTCGCGATCGACAGGGTAACGATCAGCCCGACCGACGCCATCAGGTTTCCGACCGTGTTCGACCGCGCATCACTATCGCCGCCTAAAGAGATTGAGTACCCCTGAGGCAACGCAAAGCCCGATGCATCCAGAGCCTCCAACACGTCCTGCAAAGCTTCTTCCGGCAAAACGCCCGGCACGATGAAGGCCTGGATCGTGTTCTCGCGCACGCCATCCGTACGGGTGATCACACTTTCCGCAGGTTCAATGACAGGCTTGGCCAGTTCTGACAGAGGCACTGCGGGGAATGAACCGGTCGCCGAGATCGCCGGCGCATTTGGCAACAGAATGGGCATGCTGGCAATTGCGCTGAGGTCGGATCGCACATCCTCACCCAAACGCACACGCACGGGCAGTTGTTCCGTCCCCTCGATCAATGACCCGCCGGTGACCCCGACAAGGGCGGTGTCCAGCTGCGCTGCGATATCCGTGACATCCAGGCCCAACAAACGGGCTTTGACCTCGTCGATTTCAAAACGGATCTGCGGGTTGCCACCGTTCACGCTAGCGCGAGCTTGGGTTACGAGATCAAGATTGGCCATCACGGACCGGACCTCATCCCCGAGGTTGCGCAAGACTGTGATGTCTTGTCCCTGAATCTTGACCTCAACCGGCGCGGCGACCGGCGGCCCCTGCACGAGGTTCCGGACGATGATCTGAGCATCGGGGAAATCGGTATCCAGCCGCGTCTGCAACTCTCCGACAAGGCGCGCGGCATCGGCATCGGTTTCAGTTGTGATCATGGCCTGTGCAAAACCCGGCTCACGCGACCGGTTGCCGACAATATTGTAGTAGAAAGCCGGGCCTGACTCCCCAACGGTCCAGTAGACGCTTTTGACCCCAGAGTCGGTCAGCAGCATTTCGTCGATCTGGTTAGCTGTGGTCCGGGTTGTTGCGATGGACGTGCCCCCGGGCATGTCAACTTCGATGTAGAACTGGTTGCGGTCCACGCCGGGAAAGAACTGTGCCGTCAGGGTCGGGAACGCCGCAAACCCCAAAACCGGCAAGATCAGGGCCACTGCAATGGACCGTATCGGATTGGCGACGGACAATCGGATCGAAGCCTCAAACAGACGGCCAAGGGGGGGAATGCGGATACCCTGGCTCAGCATTCCGGCGTCAGATTTGCTCGACAGAACCCAGCCTGCGATGGCCGGTGTCACTGTCAAAGCGACAAACAAAGACCAGACCAGCATCAAAACCACGGCGATGGCGATGGCGCCGACAAAATCCCCGGCAGGCCCCGGCAGCAGGATCATCGGCATGAACGCCAAGGCGGTTGTTACGGTCGACGCCAAAAGGGGTGCCGCCAGACGGCGCACCGCATCCCGAACGGCCGCGATACGCTCCATCCCGTCCTGAAGGCGGCGCCGGATCTCGTCCGTCATGACAATTGCCGCGTCCACCAACAAACCCAACGCAACGATCAATCCGGTGACGGACATCTGGTGGATTGGCAGTCCGATCATGTTCATGGTCGCAAGCGTCGCCAAGGACACAACAGGTAGTACGAGCGCCACAATGGCTGCCGCCCTGACGCCCAGCGTCACGAACAGCACCGCCACCACCAATGCGACGCCGATGGCCATGTTGATCCCAACCTCAGTCAGGCGATCGGTTGTGTATCCACTTTGATCAAACAGCAGCATTTCCTGAATGCCCAAGGGGACGGCATCGGCACCAGCAGTAAGCTCATCGCGCACGAACCCCATCCAGCGGTCAATCTGAACGCCGTCTTGCGCCAGCACGCCGATCAAAACTGCGGGCATCCCATTGGCCACAGCGATGGCCGATTGCGGCATACGGGCTCCACGGTCGACAACTGCGATGTCACCGAGCAGGACAACTGCGCCTTCGGTGCTTTCGCGCAGAACGATGTTCCGAATGCGATCCAGTGTTTCGATTTCGCCGCTGATATTGATGGTCAGATCAACATCAGATTGCAGCCGACCGGACTGGATCTTGCCATCCGCCTCGGCAATACGCTGCGAGATTTCCGTCGCGCTCAGGCCCAATGCCGTGGCCTTGTCCATATCGACGCTGACCAGAATCTCTTCCTCGGGCTGCCCGAAATAGTCCACTGCGCGGGTCGCAGGAATTGCCCGCAGCCTGTCGCCTAGTGCTTCGGCATGGCGGGACAGAAGCGTAACGGGATAATCCGCGCTTTCTGCCGCGACCGCTATGACGGCTGAGTAAGCCGAGACACCTTCGGCGTCGAATTCAGGTGGCAGAACACCTGCCGGAAAGTTCTGCGCTGCATCATCGACGGCGTCGCGCGCTTCGGACCAGACCTGCTCGATGGTTGCTTCGTCCAGCGTCTCCAGCAATTCGACCGACACCACGGACACGCCCGATCTGGAAACCGAACTGATTTCGTCCACCTCGGCGATCTTTCGCAACTCTTCTTCTATTTCTGCTGTCACCAGAGCCTCGACCCGCTCCGGGTCAGCCCCCGGAAATTGCGTGGTGACCGTTGCAAACAGGTTGGTGATTGTAGGGTCTTCCTGACGGCCCAGCGACAGGAAAGAAGACAGCCCGGCAGAGACAAGGACCAGAATGATCAGAGCGACCAGCCGTGGGTGACGAAAGGTAAGCGTTTCCATCTGCCCGCTCCGTCACTCGGTCATTTCAAAGGCAACACGCTGCCCGACGGTCACCCGTTGCGGACCCTGGTCGATCAGAACCGTTCCATCCGGAAAGGCACCGCGCACAAAGACACGCTCGTCTTCCGCATGCAGCACTTCGACTGTCGCCACGCGCACCGTTTTTTGCGGATCGGCAACAAGCAGGGTCCACCTGCCCCGGGTCCCTTCTTTAAGAGATGTCGTCGGTACCCACGTACCCGCGCTTTCAACCGGTTGACGAATGTGGACGCGCGCAGTCTGACCAAACGCGACGTCGACGCCATTCTGCAGATCGAAGAGGGCGGTTCGTGTACGCGTCAGCGGATCAATGTCGGGCCGCAGCGTTGCCAAGCTTGCAGTCAGTCGCTCACCACCGATTTCGATCTCCACCTCCGACAACAGCATCGGATCCACATCCAGCGGAATACCGATCCGAACCTGTGGCGATACAACTTCGACCATGCCTAGGACAAGATCACCGGGTCGCAGGGTTTCTCCTCCATCTACATGACGGGCCGCCACACGACCGGCAAATGGGGCCTCGATGCTGGATTTTTCGATCCGCACTGTCACGTCCTGAAGGGCGGCATCAAGCTCACCCATTCGCGACATCAATTCGTCCTGCTGGGCCACCGCTTCGTCCAGACGCGCCTGGCTGGTGAACCCCTGCTCGATAAGTTTCGCGTTCCGTTCAACAGTTTTTTGCGCAAACACCAATTGCGCTTCGACGGCGTCGCGAGAAGCGGTCAAGCGGTCGCGCTCAACGTCCAGCAAGGCGACGTCGAGGGTCGCTAACAGCTGCCCTTTCGCAACTCCATCGCCTTCGTCGACAAGTATCTTATCCAGCGTTCCGCTTAGTTCGAATGAGATGTCGGCGGACCGCTGGGCTTCGACCTGGCCGATAAATACACGATCTATCGAATAGCCGGTTTCCTGAGTGATCGGCGTTGCAGACACAGGTGTTACTGCGGCCGCGTCGGGCGCAGGCACAGCGTCGGCCCGACGTGTCAATTCCGAGGCCCCGAAATGAACCGCAGCGGCGGCGGCGGCTATGACACCGAGGGTCAGACCAAACCGCACGCCACCACGGAAGAGGCGCGCCAAGAGGCTGCGCTTGGGCTGCGTTGAGGGAGACTTTGCAGGTTCCGACATTTCAGGGCCTCGTTAAGTTAGCGTCTCTAACATATGTTAGTTCTTCTCACTTTGACAAGGTATACGCGATCTGCCACATGTTGGATCATGACGAGCAACGAAAAAAATCAGGCATTGCGCACAAAGAAGAGGCATCAGGCAGCCATTAAGAAGGGCTACCATCACGGGGACCTGCGCGCGGCTCTTATCGACGCGACGCGGCAATTGGTTGAGGAAAAAGGTCCAGACACCTTCTCGGTTTCCGACGCCTGTAAACTGGCGGGCGTTTCGACGGCGGCACCCTACAAACATTTCAAAGATAAAACAGAAATGCTGGTTGCGGTGGTTTTAGGAGGTATGGCGCGGCACCGCGAAAACACACTCGCTGCGCTGGAGGGCATCCCCGAAGCAACTCCTGAGCGCATCACGGCGATTGGGATGGAGTATGTGGCCTTTGCCATTCGGGAACCCGGCGTATTCCGATTGAAATTCGGGGGATTCACCGATCGCATTACGGATCCGCGCCTCGAAGATGCAGGCCAACAGGTTTTTGGAATCCTGCTTTCTGAAGTCGCGAAATGCCTGGGAGAGTCGGAAGTCACCGATGAGGTGCGCCGTCGTGGCTTTCTGTTATGGAGTTTCGTTCACGGCCTGTCCTTTATCCTGCGCGATCATGGTCTTGCAGAAAAAGCCGCTGCTTTCGATTTGCATGACATGTTGGAAGACGTAGCTGAACGTATGCTCAGCTGACCGGCACAGGTCTGGCCGGGATTGCCCTGAGGATTGCTGATGTGGCCCGTCCTCCACTACGGAACGCCGACGGGACCACTCAGCGAAAGCTTCTGGACCCGTCTTTCAGTCCGAGCAAAACGGCCTAGAAATCCAAATTCTCGACACTCAGAGCGTTTTGCTGGATGAACTCACGGCGGGGTTCGACCACGTCACCCATGAGCTTGGTGAACAGATCATCTGCTTCGACCATGTCATCTACACGCACTTGCAGCAACGTACGCGCATCCGGGTCGAGCGTCGTTTCCCACAGCTGATCCGGGTTCATCTCGCCCAGACCTTTGTAGCGCTGCAAGGACAGGCCCTTTTCACCCTCTTCCAGAATGGCGCGCTGCAAATCCAGAGGGCCGTGGATCACCTGGCTGCGGTCACGCCGGATCAGGGTTGCCGACGTGTTGTAAATCTCCTGAAGGCTTTGCGTGAAGCTGCCGGTCTTGCGCGCCTCACCTGATCGGAGCATCGGGCCGTCCAGCGTGCGAACCTCTTCGACACCGCGCAAGATGCGGGCCAGGCGGATGCCATGGTCCTGTGTGATACGGCCCTGCCAACCGCGTTCGTATTCCAACGCGATAAGGTCCAGCCGCGCGGCGACCTTGTCGGCCACGCCCTGCAGGTCGGCGTCCACCGCGCCGGGGACAAAAGCACCGGCGACGGCGGCTTGTTCCAGAATGTGACGCGGATAGTGCGTTGGGAAAGCATCCAGAACGCGTTTCAACTGACGGGCTTCATCCACTACGCGGGTCAAATCCTGGCCGATGATTTCCTCACCAGACCCGAGCTGCAGCACGGCACCCTCGACCCCCTGATTGATCAGGTAGTCGTCCAGCGCGGCTTGGTCCTTCAGATAGACCTCGGACTTGCCGCGAGATACTTTGTAGAGAGGTGGCTGCGCGATATAGAGATATCCGCCTTCTATCAGTTCGGGCATCTGCCGGTAGAAGAAGGTCAGCAACAACGTCCGAATGTGCGCGCCGTCCACGTCCGCATCGGTCATGATCACGATCTTGTGGTACCGCAGCTTTTCGATGTTGAACTCATCGCGGCCAATGCCGGTGCCCAGCGCCATGACGAGGTTGCCAATCTCTTGAGACGACAGCATCCGGTCAAACCGTGCGCGTTCGACGTTCAGGATTTTTCCACGCAGTGGCAGAACGGCCTGGGTCAGCCGGTCACGCCCGGTCTGAGCTGAGCCACCCGCCGAGTCCCCCTCAACGAGGAACACTTCGGTCTTGGACGGATCTTTTTCGGAACAGTCTTTCAGCTTCCCGGCCAGATAGTTCACATCCATTGCCGTCTTGCGACGGGTCAGTTCACGGGCTTTCCGGGCTGCTTCGCGGGCCAGAGCGGCCTCGATGATCTTGCCGACAATGATCTTGGCCTCATTTGGGTTCTCTTCGAACCATTCGGCCAATTTCTCATTCATCAGACTTTCAACTGCCGGGCGCACCTCGGAACTGACCAGCTTGTCCTTGGTCTGGGATGAGAATTTCGGGTCAGGCACTTTGACCGACAACACGCAGGTCAGACCCTCGCGCGCATCATCGCCGGTGAAACTGACCTTTTCCTTCTTCGCGATGCCGCTGGACTGTGCGTAGTTGTTGATCGTCCGCGTCAGGGCACCCCGGAAGCCCGCTACGTGCGTACCCCCATCGCGCTGGGGGATGTTGTTGGTGAAGGGCAGAACCGTCTCGTGATAGCTGTCATTCCACCACATGGCGATTTCAACGCCGATCTCATCCCGTTCGCCCTTGATGTAGATCGGTTCCGGCATGGCCGCCGTTTTTGAGCGATCCAGATACTTAACGAACTCCTTGACGCCGCCTTCGTAGAACAGCTCGGTTTCCAGGCGTTCCGCCGGACGTTCGTCGATCAGAATGATGCGCACGCCCGAGTTCAGGAAGGCCAGTTCGCGAAGACGTTTTTCCAGCGTCTCGAAAGAGTATTCCAGATTCGAAAACGTGTTGGTCGAGGCCAAGAATCGCACCTCGGTCCCGGTGCGGCCGCCAGCCTCGCCCACAACTTTCAGATGCTCCGCCGTCTCGCCACCTTCAAAGCGCGCAACGTGCTCTTTTCCGGCCCGCCATATGCGCAACTCCAGCCAATCTGATAAAGCGTTGACCACCGAAACACCCACACCGTGCAGACCGCCCGACACTTTGTACGAGTTGCTGTCAAACTTCCCGCCCGCATGCAGTTGGGTCATAATGACCTCGGCGGCGGAAACGCCTTCTTCGGGGTGCGTATCGACCGGAATTCCGCGCCCATTGTCGCTTACCGATACGCTGGAATCGGCGTGGATTTTTACGGTGACATGGTCGGCGTGGCCGGCCAATGCCTCATCAATTCCATTGTCGACGACCTCATACACCATGTGGTGCAGGCCAGAGCCGTCGTCCGTGTCCCCGATATACATACCGGGGCGCTTGCGAACAGCCTCTAAGCCTTTGAGAACTTTAATGGAATCTGCGCCGTATTCTTGCGGTGCCTGTGCGTCTTCGGACATGCCGTTAGTACCTTTATTATTTTGCTATCTTATACGTTCTCTGGTGGGGAATGTCACGCGATCCCCCAATATTTTGTGTTTGAGATTGGTCTTTTGTGCGGCGTCAGAGACGATCAATATCCGCTGCAATATCCGCAGCTATGGCGAAGGCATCCACATCATCGCGTTCCGCAGACAGCCGCAGCCCCAACAGGTCAGACTGATAGCGCGTTGCCAACCGCTCCGGGTCGTGTTCAGGGCCGATCTCGCCTGCCTGCTGGGCTCTCCGGAACAGGGTGGAAAAGCAGGCTTTCATCTCAGCCATATGCGCTCCTGCCTTTTCGGCCAGTTCGTGATCCTTTGCCTGCAACTCCGCATAAGTCTTGGCCAACATACACGCTTTGGCGGGCAGCCCCGCAGCCTCGACCACCAGCCGGGGCTGCGCCTGCAAAGCCGCCTTGGGGCCCAGTTCCTCTGCCAGTGCAGTCATGCGCGCGACGCCTTCCTGCGCATAGCGTTCTAGCGCCAGCGCATAAAGCGCATCCTTGGACCCAAAAGCTGCGTAAAAGCTGCCTGGCTTTAGTTTCAGTTCTCGCTCGAGATCCTTCAACGAGGTGCCAGCCCAACCCTGACGCCAGAAGATATCTCTGGCTTGGTCGATCAGAGCCTCTCGGTCATATGCAGGTTTTCGGGGCATTGGCTTCACCAATTCTTGAACGTTTGCTCAAATATATACTTGAGTGATCGCTCAATAAACCCTAAATACGACCCGTCGCACCAGAAACAGGAGTTCCGACATGGCAAATTTCCCCTCTCACGATCTCGAATCCGCCCCGGAAGGATCCAAACCACTGCTGGAAAAATCTCAGGCCGCCTTTGGCCGGCTGCCGGGTCTGCACAAGGTCATGTCCGAAAGCCCTCAGCATCTGGAAGGCTACCAGGTCTTGCATCATCTCTTTCTGAAAACCGATTTCGACAATGACGAAAAGACCGTCGTTTGGCAGACCATCAATGTGGAAAACGAATGCCACTACTGCGTTCCGGCCCATACGGGTATCGCCAAGATGATGAAAGTGTCGGACGAGATCACCGAAGCCCTGCGCAATGAAACCCCGCTGCCCAATGCCAAGCTGGAAGCACTGCGTACGTTCACGCTGCAGATGATGCAAACACGCGGCAATGTCACCGAAGAACAGTTGCAGGCGTTTTTTGATGCTGGCTATTCACACCGGGCGGTGCTGGACGTCGTGTTGGGCCTCGCGCAGAAAACCATGTCGAACTACGTCAACCATATGGCACAGACACCCGTTGACGAAGTCATGCGGGGCTTTCTCTGGGAACGCAAAGTGGCCGAAACCGCTTAAGAGGTCACGACCGAGCCCTCATCGCTTTCGGCGACGGAAAACAGCTGGGCACGTTCACCCAGTTCCGCAAACAACTCAGGCCCGGTGCCCGTCATCCAGGCCTGAGCCCCCAAAGCACATATCTCATCATAAAGCGCGGCGCGGCGATCAGCGTCCAGATGGGCTGCAACCTCATCCAACAGTACGATCGGCGGCGCGCCGATCAACCCAGCCAAAGCCCGGGCGTTGGACAGGATCAGCGAGACCAGCAGCGCTTTTTGCTCGCCGGTTGAACAATCGCGCGCGGGCACGCCTTTTGCGGCAAACACACCGTACAGATCGGTTCGGTGCGGCCCGACCAGAGTACGACCGGCTGCCAGATCGCGAAACCGGCTTTCCGCCAATGCCTCTTGCAGGTCATCGACTGTCGCAGGCATTTCGCCTTCGGTCTGCACCAATTCCAGCTCTGCCGACGGAAACGCGGTTTCTGCCTTGGCTTGCGCGCCCCTGATATGATCCAAAGCTGCCATCCGCGCCGCGTGGATCTGATGACCCGTCTCGGCCAGTTGCCCTTCCAGAGCCGCATACCAATGGGCGTCCCGCACCTGTTCTTTAAGCAGCCGATTGCGTTCCCGCATCGCTTTTTCGTATGTCAGCGAGGTCTCGGCATGTGCGGGATCAAAGCTCAGGGCGATCCGGTCTAAAAATCGGCGGCGTCCCTCGGCACCTTCGATCCACAAACGATCCATCGACGGGATCAGCCAAACAACCCGCGCCAGTTTGCCCAAATCGATCTGACTGGCGGTCTTGCCATCAATCCGCACCTGCCGCGCCGCGCCCCCTTCGGACCAGGTTTCGATTTCGGATATCTGCCCCTGCGCCTGGAGCACACAAGTCAATTTCCAACCAAGCGCCTCAGGGCGACGCGTCATCTCTGCCGCGCTGGCCCGCCGCAATCCGCGACCGGGGGAAAACAGTGAAACCGCCTCAAGGATATTGGTCTTGCCTGCACCATTCAGCCCATAGAGCGCAACCGGGCGCCGGTCCAAGGCAAGACGCGCCAACTTGTGCGACCGGAAATGTGAGACCGTCAGCTCGGTCAGGGCCAATGCCATGACCCCTCCCTTCATCTTTTTACAAATACTCGCGCCGCAGGCATCGCGCGCCAGCGCGATCAGACGCGCATTGGCATGACGACATAAACCGCGCTCTGGTCATTGCCCTCGCGCATCAATGTCGGATCGCCCGCCGAATTGAACAGGAACACCGCGTTTTCGCGATCGACCTGAGACGCGATCTCCAGCAGGTATTTGGCGTTAAAGCCGATTTCCAGCCGCTCGTCGCCGTAGGCAACCGCCAGTTCTTCTTCGGCGGCACCGCTGTCAGGCGCGTTGACGGACAGCACCAGTTTGTCCCCGTCCAATTGCAGCTTTACCGCGCGCGAGCGTTCCGAGGAAACGGTTGCGACCCGATCCACCGCCTGCGCAAACTCTGCCGCGTCCACTTCCATCTTGCGGGTGTTGCCCTGCGGAATGACGCGGGTGTAGTCGGGAAAGGTTCCGTCGATCACCTTGGAGGTGAGTGTAATATCCGGCGTCGCAAAGCGTACTTTGGTTTCGCTGACCGATACGGCGATGTCCATTTCATCATCGTCCAGCAGCTTGCGCAACTCGCCCACGGTTTTGCGCGGGACGATGACGCCGGGCATGTCTGCGGCACCCACGGGGCAGTCCGCGTCGATCCGCGCCAGGCGGTGCCCGTCTGTTGCCACGCAGCGCAGAACTTCTCCACCGTCGGACCCTTCGGTGACATGCATATAGACGCCGTTCAGGTAATAGCGGGTCTCTTCGGTCGAAATCGCGAATTTCGACTTGTCGAACAGCCGACGCAAGAGGGCTGCCGTCGCCGTGAAATTCGACTGATACTCCGAGGATGCCATGACCGGAAAATCCTCTTTCGGCAGGGTCGCCAGTGAGAAATTCGACCGACCGGCCTCAACCGTCAGACGCCCCGCCGCACTGTCCGCCGTCAGGGTCACCAATGCCCCGTCCGGCAGCTTGCGCACAATTTCATGCAGGGTCGTTGCGGCAACAGTTGTGGCCCCGGCTTTCTCAACCTGCGCAGGCGCTTTGTCGACCACTTCGATATCCAAATCCGTGGCCCGGAACTGCACTTGATCGCCTTCGGCCTCGATCAGCACATTGGCCAGGATCGGAATTGTGTTGCGGC
Organism: Ruegeria sp. B1; assembly: GCF_056535885.1. Classification (NCBI taxonomy): domain Bacteria; kingdom Pseudomonadati; phylum Pseudomonadota; class Alphaproteobacteria; order Rhodobacterales; family Roseobacteraceae; genus Ruegeria; species Ruegeria sp. B1. Next base: position 276,029 of record NZ_JBQFJA010000001.1, read on the forward strand.
GTTCCACAACGGATTGGGCCTGCGAAACGGCCTTGAGAAGGGCGGCGCGTTCGATGCTGATCTTCATACCCTCAATTCCTCTGACTTGAGTGCTTACATGGGCGGGACTGGAACGTTAGCGGTTCAGCCCTGAGGCACAAGGATTTTTTACGGATTTCTGGGTTGGAAAGGCCACAGCGTCAAGGGGCACATTGTCCATCCGGTACAGTTCCTGGGCAACCGTGGGCAATACCGCACATGAATGCGCCCCGGTTGTGGTTCCGGGGCGTTTCACGCGTGTCAGAGGCTGGACACTCAGGCTTCCAGCGACCGCCTTAGCATTTCAACATCCTCGGCGATCTGACCATCGGTCAGCTTCAGTTCTTCGATCCGCTTGACACCATGCATGACAGTTGTGTGGTCGCGCCCACCAAAACGGCGGCCAATCTCGGGCAGCGACCGGCTGGTCAGTTGCTTGCACAGATACATCGCCACTTGGCGTGGACGGGCGTATGAGCGCAGGCGCTTGGGCCCGATGATATCGCTGAGCCGGATGTTGTAGTAATCCGAGACTTTGCGCTGGATCTCTTCGACGGTGATTTTGCGTTCGGAGGCGCGCAGTACGTCTGCCAGACAATCCTGGGTCAGTTCCATGTCGATCTCGCGTCCAACCAGAGACGCGAAGGCAAACAGCCGTGTCAATGCGCCCTCAAGCACACGCACATTGGTCGAGATGCGATGGGCGAGGAACTCCAGCACGCCGTCGGCGATAACCAGATCCGGGTACGTGTTGCTGTAATGCTGCACCTTGTTCTGCAGAATACCCAAACGCAACTCGTAGTCGGTTGGATGCAGATCCACGACCAGACCACATTGCAGGCGCGATTTCACTCGGTCCTCAAGGTCCTTGATCTCGCCCGGTGCACGATCCGCGGAGATGATGATCTGCTTATTCTGGTCCACAAGCGCATTGAATGTATGAAAGAACTCTTCCTGCGTGGAATCCTTGCCGGCGATGAACTGCACATCATCGACCATCAACACGTCGACCGAACGGAACAGATGTTTGAAATCCATCATGCGGCGTTCGCGCAAGGCTTGCACAAACCTGTACATGAACTGTTCAGCCGACAGATAGAGCACGTTCAATTCGGGATGCTTGGTTTTCAACTCCCACGCAATGGCATGCATCAGGTGGGTTTTACCCAGGCCGACGCCGCCATACAGCACCAGCGGATTGAACGTGACGGGGCCGCCTTCGGAAACGCGGCGCGCCGCAGCATGCGCCAGTTCATTGGGTTTGCCGACGACAAAACTGTCGAACGTAAATCGAGAATCCAGCGGTGCGGCCTGCAATGAGTCCAATGCGTCTTGCGGATTATCCACTTGCGGCACAACACCTACCTCCCGGGTCGCTTCAGATGAGGGCTCGGTCACGCGCGTGGGCTGAGCCGGCGAATTGGCGGCGACACGAAAAGCCAGTCGCTGCACCGTTTCGCCCGAGGTGTTGAGTTCATACAAAATGAGGTCGGCAAAGTTCTGGCTGACATAGTTGCCCATGAAATTGGTCGGCACCGAAAACACGGCTACACCGTCCTGCAACTCCTGAAATTCCAGAGGTTCAATCCAGGTGGTGTAGTTGTTCCGACCAATGGTCTTCAGCAGCTTGTTACGCAGTAGTCCCCATTTCTCTTGTGTCATTCAGCGCCTCACGCATCCCATTCTTTATTGGCCTGTCGGCCTTATTAACTGTGTCCCGGTCGCCCGGATTATGAATTCACACGCAAAAAGGGTTCCTCTCGCCAAACCAAATCGTTCAGCGGGTTTCCTTCTTCAACTCTGCGCTGCCTGATCCTGGAAACGCCCCAAAACAAGGGTGCCCCGGAGATCGGGTTGCGCATCGCAATCATTTTTCGACAGGGCCAAGATCTTCGGTTGTCCCGAGACCTGAAGCAGATCGGCAGCCCGGCTTTTACCGGTTGACGACAATCGTCCCGCAATCGTCCTGATGCCCGTCAGGGTGATTGCTGGGACCGCCTGTCCCCCCAAGCGAGTGAATCGCTGGATCAGTGGTAACAAGAGCAAGCGGGGCGCGGCAACGAAACTCTGATATTGACTCGGCACTTTGGCCGAAAGAATCTCTCAGTAATGTGAAGGCGCGGTTTTCCGGCAACACGAAAAAGGCGTCGCAGCCCGCGACGCCTTTCGAATTAGTTCAGCCTTGCTTACGTGACCCAAGGTTAACCAAGGACTCAGCCCAACGCTTTTACACGCGAGGAGAGGCGGGACATTTTGCGTGCTGCGGTGTTCTTGTGGAAAACACCCTTGGTGACACCGCGCATCAGCTCGGGCTGTGCCGCGCGCAAAGCTGCGGTTGCGGCCTCCTTGTCGCCGGAGGCGATCGCTTCTTCGACTTTGCGCAGGTAGGTGCGGATGCGCGAGCGGCGCGCTTTGTTAACGGCGAAACGCTTTTCATTCTGACGCGCGCGTTTCTTTGCCTGGGGCGAGTTTGCCATGTGTTTCTCTGACCTTTGTTCGGTACGGTTATCTGGGTTGCGCGCCACGGGTCTATCCGCACCGGATCAGGAATCACGAGTGTGAGTCGGGCCAGAGCGGGCCGCACGCGCATGTATAGCGGCGCTAGTTATCCAAGTTTGCGGGGTTTGCCAAGCCGATTCTTCTTTGCCGCATAACGGCAATGAAAAAGGCGGGACCTGCCCGCCTTGTTGTTCCAAGTATCAGCGGCAATCACTTGTCGCGGAATTGGGCCGCACGCTTTTCCAGAAACGCCGCCATGCCTTCTTTTTGGTCTTCGGTCGCGAACATCGAATGGAACACGCGACGTTCAAACAGCATCCCTTCGCTCAGCGGCAATTCGTAGCTGCGATTGACGGCCTCTTTTGCCGCCATTGCCGTCAACTGGGATTTCTCGACGATCTTCTGGGCGGCGCCGATGGCTTCGTCCATCAGTTTCTTGGACGGGACGACGCGGCTGACCAATCCGGACCGCTCCGCCTCTTCGGCGTCCATGAAGCGACCTGTCAGGTTCATATCCATGGATTTGGATTTGCCGACAAAACGCGTCAGCCGCTGGCTGCCCCCCAAACCCGCGATCACGCCCAGATTGATTTCCGGCTGACCGAACTTGGCCGTATCCGCCGCAATGATGAAATCGCACAGCATGGCCAGTTCGCAGCCACCGCCCAATGCGTAACCGGCAACGGCCGCAATGATCGGCTTGCGGATCGCGCAGATCCGATCATTGGCATCCCCAAAAAGGTTCTTGGCGTAGACGTCCACAAAGCTCATCTCGGACATCTCTTTGATATCCGCGCCAGCGGCAAATGCCTTGTCCGAGCCGGTGATGACGATACAGCGCACCTTGTCGTTTGCATCCGCCTCTTCCAGCGCTGTGCACAGTTCACTCATCAGCTGAGTGTTCAGCGCGTTCAGAGCATCTGGTCGGTCGAGCTTGATTAGGGCGACGTGGTCTTCGATTTCGACGATGATCGTCTCAAAAGCCATGAGGTGTGAGCTTCCGGTTGTTCCGTTCAGGTACGATTCCTTACCACGCGAAAATGCTGGATCAAGTCATCTTTGGCATTGCGCGCAGTAGAAGGATGAGCGACCGGATTGAGTGATTCTCTTGATCACACCGCTGCAACCTTGTGTCCGGCAGGGTTCCCCCTCGCGTCCATAGACGTCAAAGCTATGCTGAAAATATCCAAGCTCTCCATCGGCTTGCCGGAAATCTCGCAGCGAGGATCCACCGGCCTCAATCGCCTCCTTCAACACATTGCGAATGATCGGAACCAGTGTCGCAACGCGTTGCTCGGAGATTTGCCCAGCCTTGCGACGTGGCGACACACCCGCACGGAAAAGCGCCTCGCACACGTAGATGTTGCCCAGACCGGCAACGATTCCCTGATCCAGTAGGGCTGATTTGACCGGTGTGTTCCGGCCCTGGAACGCCTCAATCAAATGCGCTTCGTCAAAGCTGTTGCCCAGAGGCTCTGGCCCCAGAACGGACAAAAGCCTGTGGCCATCAACTTGTGCGGTTGGCAACAGATCCATAACGCCAAAGCGGCGCGGGTCGTTAAACGTCACACGCGCGCCATTGGCCATGTGGAACACCACATGATCATGCTTTTCGGGCATTGGGTGCTCGTGGACAAACTGACCCAGAGGATCCCCGGAAACTGTCATCCGTCCGGACATGCCCAAATGGATCAACAGGGTTTCGTCGCTGCTGAGATCGGCCAGAATGTACTTTGACCTGCGCCGCAATCGATCAACCCTTTGCCCGGTCAACCGTTCGGCCATCCGATCGGGAAAAGGCCAGCGCAGATCAGGACGATTCACATCCGCCTTATCAATCACAATTCCTTCCATTGCCGGTGTCAGGCCGCGTCGTACTGTCTCGACCTCGGGCAATTCAGGCATTACAGGTCTCCTAATTCAAAGGGCCGCATTGTGCCCCGGTGCCAGAGCCCTATAACAGAGGCGAAATTCGACAAACGGCAAGGCTTATGTCCGACAATTGCGACAAGACCACTCATTTCGGTTTCGAAACCGTGCCCGAAGCCGAAAAGGCCGGTCGCGTGCAAGGCGTGTTCAACTCGGTCGCCTCGAAATACGATGTGATGAACGACGTCATGTCGATGGGCATTCACCGTATCTGGAAAGACGCGATGATGGATTGGCTTGCGCCCCGACCCGGCCAGCGCCTGCTCGACGTGGCGGGCGGGACCGGAGACATCTCGTTCCGGTTCCTCAGACGCGCAGGCCATGGCCACGCCACAGTGCTGGATCTGACCGAACCGATGCTGGTCGAAGGCCGCCAGCGCGCCGAGGCCGATCAAATGGCCGACAGCCTCGACTGGGTGGTCGGCGATGCGATGGCCCTGCCCTTCGATGACAAAAGCTTTGACGTTTACACGATTTCCTTTGGCATCCGGAACGTCACCCGCCCGCAGGACGCCCTGAACGAAGCGTTTCGCGTGCTGAAACCCGGCGGTCGCCTGATGGTTCTGGAATTCAGCCAGTTACCGAATGACGGGCTGCAAAAACTCTACGACCTCTACAGTTTCAATGTCATCCCGCGCATGGGACAGGCGATTGCCGGTGACCGGGGCAGCTATCAATATCTGGTCGAATCGATCCGCAACTTTCCGGATCAGCAAACCTTCCTGAACATGATCCGCACGGCTGGCTTCGAAAATGCCAAGTACCGGAACCTCAGCCTGGGAATCGCCGCGTTGCATTCCGGATGGAAGATCTGACGCATGCGCGGCCCGCACAACATTATCCGCCTGATCCGAACTGGCGCGACACTGGAGCGGACTGGCGCCATGAACGTCGTGCTCGACGCGTTCGAGGCACCGCGTTCCCTACGGTTCGTCGCGCATGCACTGGGCAAGCCCTTTCAGTGGCTGGGCTACAAGGGTGACCCCGAAATGCCGCCCGCAACCCGCGCTCTGACGGCCCTTGGCCCGGCCTACATCAAATTTGGCCAGGTTTTGTCGACACGCCCCGATGTGGTGGGCGACGAACTGGCGGAACAGTTGCGCGTGCTGCAAGACAAACTTCCTCCGTTTTCCCAGGCCGAAGCAAGGGCCGAGGTGGAAAAGGAGCTGGGGCAACCGGTCGATGAGATTTTCTCAGAGTTCAGCGAGTCTATCGCAGCCGCGTCCATAGCGCAGGTCCACAAGGCCAAGCTGGTCAGCACCGGTGAGGACGTGGCCGTAAAGGTCCTGCGCCCCGGTATTGAACGCGCCTTTCGCAAGGACGTAGATGCGTTCTATTTCGCGGCCCGTATCGTACAGCTGTTCGCGCCGGGCGCGCGCCGACTGCGTCCGATGGAAGTTATCGAACATTTTGACGGCGTGGTACGGGGTGAACTGGACCTGCGTCTGGAAAGCTCTGCCGCCTCGGAGTATGCCGCCAATACCAAGGACGATGCCGGGTTCTGGCTGCCACCCGTTGTCTGGTCCCTGTCAGCCCGCCGCGTCATGACGCTCAGTTGGGCGGACGGTATCCCGTTGGGGGAAAATGCCGCGCTGGACGTGGCGGGTCATAACCGCCGCGATCTTGCCGAACGAGTCCTTCGGATGTTCCTGTTGCATGCCCTGCGCGACGGGTTTTTCCACGCAGACATGCATCAGGGCAACCTGAAGGTCGCAGCCAATGGCGATATCATCGCCTATGACTACGGCATCATGGGCCATATCGATGAATACACCCGCCGGGTTTATGCCGAGATTCTCTTCGGCTTCATCCGACGCGATTACAAACGTGTGGCCGAGGTGCATTTCGAAGCCGGATACGTGCCTGCCGACAGAGATGTCGATGAATTCGCCCGCGCGCTGCGCGCGGTGGGGGAACCCATCTTTGGCATGAACGCCTCGCACATTTCAATGGGACGCTTGCTGAACTACCTGTTCGAAGTGACCGAACGCTTTGGCATGGAAACCCGGACCGAGTTGATCTTGCTGCAACGCACAATGGTCGTCGTCGAAGGCGTCGCCCGCTCACTGGACCCGCATATGAACATCTGGGAAGTCGCCAGGCCGGTGGTCGAGGATTATATCAAACGCTCCATAGGCCCCCGCGCCGCCCTGCGCGACTTTGGCAAAACCGCAATGGTGCTGGCGCGTTTCGGACCGCGTCTGCCGACCCTCGTAGAAAACGCTCTGATCGCGCAAACCCAGAAAGACGACCATAACAACAATCGGTTTACAGCAAACCTCCTGCCAGCGGTTCTGGGTGCTGCAGTAGGCGCTGCGGTCACCCTATTGGTCGTGATGTTCGGCTGACGCCGATCCGTCTGCTTCATCTGGCCCAAAATATCTTCGGGGGGAATCGCGTCGCGACGCGATGGGGGGCAGACAGCCCCCCACCCGGCCTCAGCTCAAAGCCGCTCGATGGCGATGGCGATACCCTGCCCGCCACCGATACACATTGTGATCAGACCTTTGGAGCCCCCGATCCGCTCCAACTCATACAGCGCCTTAAGCGTGATGATCGCGCCCGTAGCCCCCACCGGGTGGCCCAACGCGATCGCACCACCGTTTGGGTTCACCTTTTCCGCGTCCAGACCAAGTTCCTGATTGACGGCCAAAGCTTGCGCCGCAAATGCCTCATTGCTTTCGATGACGTCGAAATCTCCAGCCGACAAGCCCGTCTTTTCCAGCAGGTTCTGCACCGCCGGAATCGGGCCGATCCCCATCACCTCAGGGCGAACGCCGGCATGCGCATAGCCCAGAATACGGGCCTTGGGTTTCAAACCCGCCTTCTCCGCGGCATCTGCAGTTGCCAGAACCATCGCCGCCGCACCGTCATTGATGCCCGAGGCATTGCCAGCCGTCACACGGCCATCTTTCTTGAAGACAGCCCTCAAGCCAGCCAGTGCTTCCGCCGTCGTGGCCTTGGGATGCTCATCGACCTTGAAGTCGACCATGTCTCGTTTGACCTTTACCTGAACCGGCGCGATCTGGGTGTCAAAGTACCCGGCCTCAATTGCCGCCGCCGCGCGGGTCTGGCTGGTCAGGGCAAACGCATCCATCTGCTCGCGACTGATCTGATGCTCGTCTGCGACGTTTTCTGCGGTGACCCCCATATGGCCTGTTCCAAACGGACAGTTCAGGGCGCCCAGCATCATGTCCAGCGAGGTCACATCTCCCATCTTGGCCCCCCACCGCGCCTGAGGCACGATGTAAGGACTGCGCGACATGCTCTCGGCACCACCTGCCACTGCGAACTCTGCGTCGCCCAGCATCAAGGATTGAACCGCCGACACAACAGCCTGCGCACCCGAGCCGCACAGCCGGTTTACATTCATTGCCGGCGTGCCGTTGGGAACACCTGCATGCATCGCGGCAACGCGGGACAGGTACATGTCGCGCGGTTCGGTATTGATCACATGACCGAACACCACGTGCCCGATCTGGGCGCCTTCGACACCCGAACGCTCCAGCGCGGCCTCGGTTGCGACCGTGGCCAGATCAATGGGCGCGGTCGAGGCCAATGCCCCGCCAAAAGTGCCGATTGCGGTGCGGGCACCATCCAAAATTACGATGTCGGTCATGGATCACTCCTCATGAATTTGGTGACAGTATGCACCCTGCGTAAAAGGCTGTCCCCTGAGACGTCCCGTCACAGGCGGAATTGACAATGCAGCGCTCAGAGCGCATGAGATTCCGTCATGACGGAAGATACAGACGATATCCTGACACGCCTGCCCGCCCGCCTGAAAGAGGCACGCCGGGCCAAGGGCCTGTCGCTTGAAGCCGTCGCAAACCTCAGCGGCGTTTCGCGATCCATGGTCAGTCAGATCGAACGCGGCGAGAGCAGCCCGACAATCTCGACCCTATGGAATCTCACCCGCGCATTGCAGGTGGATTTTGCGGGTCTTCTGGAAGAGGCAAACAGTGTCGACGAGATCGAAGTGCTCCGGACATCCGAGGTGCCCAGCATCGATAACATGGGACAGAATTGTCGTATCCGCATCCTGTCGCCACCGGAAGAGGCTGGCGGGCACGAAGTCTATGACATCCAATTCGACAAGAACGGCGCGTTGAACAGCCAACCGCACACGCGCGGCGCGCGGGAGCAGCTGACCGTACTTGAGGGCTCGGTTCAGGTACGCTCAGGTTCCGCAAAAATGGACCTGAGCACAGGCGACACTGCACGGTATGCTGCAGATGTCGCCCATTCCATTTCTGCCAAGGAACCGGCGCGTGTGTTTTTGATCGTCAAAAACGCCTGACCTCGACGCGCTTCCGCCTTCACGGATTTTTTCTTTCATATTGTAATTCCCCTATTTGGGAATTACATCCGTTATGTTAGATATGCGACTCAACGCAAGGAGATCGCCATGGCAGATGCATTCCTGTCCCATATCACGGACACACTCGCGCAGATCGAATCCGAAGGCCTGTATAAACGCGAGCGAATGATCACCTCGCCTCAGGGCGGCGAAATCACCGTGGGCGACAAGCATGTTATCAACCTGTGCGCCAATAACTATCTGGGCCTGGCCGATCACCCGGCGCTGATCGACGCTGCCAAAGGCGCGATGGAACCCAGAGGGTTCGGCATGGCCTCGGTCCGGTTTATCTGCGGGACCCAGGACATCCACCGCGAGTTGGAACAGCGACTGGCGAAGTTTCTGAACAAGGACGATTCGATCCTGTTTGCGGCATGTTTCGACGCGAATGGCGGGTTGTTCGAACCCTTGCTGGGACCCGAGGATGCCATCATTTCGGACAGTCTGAACCACGCGTCGATCATTGACGGCGTGCGGTTGTGCAAGGCCAAACGCTATCGCTATCTGAACAACGACATGAACGACCTCGAAGCCTGGCTGAAACAGGCGCGCGCGGACGGGGCACGGCACATCATGATCGCCACGGACGGCGTGTTTTCGATGGATGGGTATCTGGCCAACCTGCCGAAAATCCGGGACCTGGCAGACAAGTATGATGCCATCGTCATGGTTGATGACTGCCATGCCACCGGCTTTATGGGGTCGAACGGTGCGGGCACGCCAGACCATTTCGGCGTTGATGTGGACATTCTGACGGGAACTCTGGGCAAGGCACTTGGGGGGGCAATCGGCGGTTACATCGCCGGGCCGCAGCCAGTGATCGACCTGCTGCGGCAGCGGGCGCGGCCCTATCTGTTCTCAAACTCGCTGCCGCCGTCCATCGTCGCCGCCGGGCTCGAGGCGATCCGCCTGGTCGAAGAGGGCGACATGCTGCGCGCGCAACTGTTCGGCAACGCCAAATACTGGCGTGCGGGACTTGAGAAACTGGGTTTTGATCTGCTGCCGGGGGAGCACCCAATCATCCCGGTCATGCTGGGGGAGGCACCGCTGGCGCAAGAGATGGCGTCCCGCCTGTTTGACGAGGGTGTTTATGTCTCGGGCTTTTTCTTCCCTGTTGTTCCGCGCGGTCAGGCGCGGATCAGAACACAGATGAACGCAGCGCTGACCAAAGACGAATTGGACCGTGCATTGGCCGCGTTTGGTAAGGTCGGCACAGAGTTAGGGGTGATCTGATGCGCGCAAACACAATGAAAGCGCTGGAAAAGTCCAAACCCGAAGAGGGGTTGTGGATGGTGCAGGCTCCGGTGCCCGAGATCGGCCCGGATGAGGTGCTGATCCATATCCAAAAGACCGGTATCTGCGGAACCGATATCCACATCTGGAATTGGGACGAGTGGGCAGCTGCCACTGTTCCGATTCCGATGATCACCGGTCATGAGTTTGCAGGAGAGATCGTCGAGATCGGTCGCAATGTGACCGGTCTGGAGATCGGCCAGCGCTGTTCAGGCGAGGGCCATCTGATCACCACCGAAAGCCGACAAAGCCGGGCCGGCAAGTTCCACCTCGACCCCGGCACACGCGGTATCGGAGTGAATGAGCAGGGTGCGTTCGCGCAATACCTGAAACTGCCCGCTTTCAATGTCGTGCCGTTGCCGGACGATATCCCGGATGAAATCGGAGCGATCCTCGACCCCTTGGGCAATGCCGTGCACACGGCCCTCAGCTTTGATCTGCTGGGAGAGGACGTGCTCATCACCGGTGCCGGCCCGATCGGTATCATGGCAGCCGCAGTTGCGCGGCACGCCGGTGCACGGCACGTAGTGATCACCGACATCAACCCGGATCGCCTGAAACTGGCCGAACATGTTGTGCCGACAGTGCGGGCTGTCGACGTCAGCCGTGAAGACCTGCAAGACATTATTGCCGAGCTTGGCATGAAGGAAGGCTTCGACGTGGGCCTCGAGATGTCCGGATCGCAGGTCGCTCTCGATCAAATGGTCGAAGCATTGGTGATGGGCGGCAAGATCGCCTTACTGGGCATCCCGCCCAGCAAATCCCCGGTGGATTGGTCGCGCATCGTGTTCAAGGCGATCACGATTAAAGGCGTCTACGGGCGCGAAATGTTCGAGACGTGGTACAAGATGATTGCCATGCTGCAGAATGGACTGGACGTGTCCCGCGTGATCACGCACCGATTTACCGTTGATGACTTTGCCAAGGGATTTGCCGCTATGAAATCCGGGCTTTCGGGCAAGGTTGTGCTGGACTGGACGTAACGCGCTGGAAAGTTGCAGACTGAACCCCTACACGGGTGCAAAAATCGCATCGGAGGGGTGAAATGGGTGACAACAACGACAGGTTTCTGGAACGTGGTGTCGAAGAGTCCCTTGTCACCGATTTTGCCGCCACCCACCGCAAAAGCTATGGCGATTTTCTGCAGCTCAAGACGCTCTTAAACCTACAGAAGACCTTTCAGGACCCTGCTCAGCCCGACGAGATGCTGTTCATCATCATCCATCAGGTCAGTGAGTTGTGGCTGAAGCTGATGCATCACCAGTTGGTCGAAGTACGTCGGTTCTTGCAGCAGGATCAATTCGGCCCGGCGATGAAGAATCTCGACCGGATTAAGGCGATCCAGCGGCAGTTGATCGCAGCGTGGGAGACCCTGCTGACCATGACGCCTGCCGACTACATGACCTTCCGGCAGGCGTTGGGCAGTTCTTCGGGTTTTCAAAGTTATGGCTACCGTCAGATCGAATTCATACTGGGCAACAAAGATGCCGCGACCCTGAAGGTCCATGAACACGACGCGGACGTAATGGAGTTGCTGACCGCGGCGTTGACTAAGCCCTCGCTCTACGATGAAGTACTTCATATGCTGGCCCGGCAAGGCTTCGATGTGCCGCAGGACCTGATCGACCGAGACTACGCGCGGCCCTATTCCGGAGATCCGCGTGTCGTCAAAATCTGGGTCAAGGTGTTCCGCAACACCGAGAGGTATTGGGACCTTTACGCACTGGCGGAAAAACTGATGGATGTCGAAAGCCTGTTTCAGCGCTGGCGCTTTGATCACGCGACGGCGGTGGAACGGGTTATCGGTATGCAACCCGGAACCGGCGGGTCCAGCGGCGTGGCCTTTCTGCGCAAGGCACTGGAACTGCGGTTCTTTCACGATCTCTACGATGTGCGGACGGAACTGATGTACAATGGGCAGAGCTGATCATGCTGTATCGCGGGTTTTCGCAGGAAGAGCTTGAACGGGAATACTCCCCCAGTTCGATGATCGGTGGCGATCTCTCTCCTTATCTTGACAGCTATGCCGCGCTCAGCGCGCAGCACCGCGCCAGCTTGCAGGTGAAAGAAAACCTCGCCTATGGCGTTTCTCCGACGCAGGTGTTGGATTTCTTTCCTGCAAAAGGCGCAGGTGCGCCGCTGCACGTCTTTGTTCACGGAGGCTATTGGCAGGCGCTCAGCCAACGCGAGTCGGCGATGATGGCACCAGCATTGATAGAAGCCGAGCAATCCTTTGCGACCTTGAACTACACACTCGCTCCGGACGCGCGACTGGACCAGATGATTGCCGAATGCCGCGATGCGCTGTTGTGGCTTGCCGCCGAGGCTGGCGGAATGGGATTCGATCCATCACGGATCACCCTGTCGGGGCACAGTGCCGGCGCGCATCTGATAGCCATGGTTATGGCAACCTCAGCCGATGCGCTGGCCCGCGCCGGATTGCGCGTGCGCGATGTGATCCTGATCAGCGGCGTCTACGATCTTGAGCCGATCAGCCTGATCTCTGCGAATGACCCGCTGCAACTGACACCGGTTGAGGTGCACGACCTGTCACCCATCCGGCACCGACCCGCACCCGGCCCGCGCTATCACGTGGCAGTGGCAGAGCGCGACACGCCCGAGTTCATCCGCCAAAGCCGGGATTATGCCGAGTTGCTGCGCAAGGGCGGCCATTCGGTCAGTTTCGACCTGAAAGAGGGGATGCATCATTTTGACATCATCATGCATCCGGGGACGTTTTTGCTCTCATCGCGTTAGCCACAAATGTTGAACGTAATACAGTTTTGGTCTGTGTGTCACAGCGCGGCTTAACCGCTACGAACCACATGCTTGGAACGTATAGGGAAGTGTCCGGTTTGAGCTGATTCCGTTGAAAAACTCTTCCTTGATTGGGTCGTCAGCGCCTGATTCAATCCTCTCAACGAGCGGGAGGGTTTGCGATGATGGGGCCGAGGCAAGAGGCGCAAGCTGCCTTGTTCTACGAGTTCTCGTTGGAGGAGCATGTTCCGCAGGATCACCTGCTGCGTTCGATTGATCGGTTCGTCGACCTAAACAGCATCCGCGCGCACCTTGCGGATTTCTACAGCCACACGGGTCGCCCGTCAGTTGATCCTGAACTTCTGATCCGGATGCTGCTGGTGGGATATTGCTTCGGCATCAGGTCGGAACGTCGACTTTGCGAGGAGGTGCACCTCAACTTGGCTTACAGGTGGTTCTGCCGCCTCGATCTGACGGACGGCATCCCGGATCACTCAACCTTTTCCAAGAACCGCCACGGACGTTTCCGCGAGAGTGACCTGTTGCGGCATGTGTTCGAGACGACTGTCGCACGTTGCATGGCGGAAGGGTTGGTTGGTGGTCAGGGCTTTGCGGTCGATGCCAGTCTGATCGTCGCGGATGTCCAGAAGCAGAACTCCAGCAACCCCGAGGACTGGGCGACGCGAGAGATCGATCTTTCTGATGCGCCACGTGCGGTGCGCGAGTATCTTGATGTATTGGATGACGAAGCCTTTGGAGCCGCCAGCGAAGTGAAGCCCAAGTTCACTGCTCACGCGGACCCTTCCAGCCAATGGACGGCAGCCCGGAAAGGTCCTGCGTTCTTTGCCTATTCGGACAATTACCTGATCGACACAGATCATGGGATCATTGTCGATGTTGAGGCCACCCGGTCCGTCAAAACAGCGGAAGTGGGCGCATCACGCCGCATGATAGACCGGACCAGCGAACGGTTCGGGCTGAAGCCGGGCTGGGTCGCTGCCGACACCGCCTACGGCTCCGCAGAGAACCTCGCCTGGCTTGCGCTGGATCGACAAATCCTGCCGTTCATCCCTGTCTTCGACAAATCGAAACGTCAGGATGGAACGTGGTCGCGCTCTGACTTCATCTGGGATCCTGACAATGACAGGTATCTTTGTCCCGAAGGCAAAGAGCTGAAGCGCACCCGGCAATACCACAAGGACCCCCGCAATAAACAGCCGCGAACAGGGCGTCGCAAATACCGCGCCAGCAAGATGGTTTGCAGTATCTGCCCCGCGAAGGAGAAGTGCTGCCCGAAGGTCGATGCACGTTCCGTCACCCGCGAGCGGTTCGAGGAGGTCCGGGAATTTGCACGCCAATGCACGGCCTCTGAGTTCAATCCAAAGGCTCAGGCGCGCCGCAAGAAAGTCGAGATGCTCTTCGCCCATCTCAAACGCATTCTCAGTTTGGGGCGGCTCCGATTGCGGGGGCCATGCGGCGTTCAAGACGAATTTACCCTCGCAGCTACCGCCCAAAACCTCCGGAAACTGGCCAAACTCAAGCCGCTGGTGCCCGCCATCGGATAAACCGGCGAACCAGCCTTCAACGCCCAAAAGAAATCAAAGCGACAGCTCGCCAAAACGGCTAAGGACGGGCAACTTTTTCAACGGAATCAGCTCAAAACGGTCGTTGACCTAGTCACAGCGTTGCTTTCCTCTGTCACAGGGTTTCTAAAGCAAGCTCGGATTTAGGCGCTTAGCAGCATTTGACGAGAGGTCTGTAACCAACGGGAAATTTCTACGCCCAATCTTGCTTCTATTGCGACCTGCAAAGCAGAGTTTCGAGAGAGCTCTTCGTTCAGCTTTGAGAACTTCCAAGTCAACAGTGTGGTCGGAGCAATCGAACGAACTGTAACCGGCGCGGCAAAGTCACTGCCCTGACTGAGGAACGCGACTGAGCCAATGAAGTTACCTTCGCCAAGGTCGTCAACACGTTTAGAATTCTCTTCAACAGTGACATCACCAGCAACGATCAAGGACAGCTCCTCAACCTGATCTCCTTGCACAATCAGTTCAGAGTCCTTGGGCGTCAATCGACGCTCAGCCATTCGGAGAAGCCTAAATGCATCGTGTTCGGAAAGATTGCTGAGCGCAATCGAATAGAGTCGACGTTCCTCTTCGGTAAATGGTGCAGGGCGCCTTTCCGCCAATAGGCGGGCTATCCAAAAAAGGTTGATACCGATGAAGAACGTGTTCCACCCAATAGGGACCCAAAGAGGTGCGCTTTGAAAATAAAAGTAAGGAATTAGCAGCGATCCACCAACCACCGTGAGAATTCGCAACCACAAAATCTCCCGGACTGAATAGGATAGCAAATAAACGACGTTCGCAGCATTTACCAAGACATCTGGACCAATCATTACCTTGCCCATTTTTCAGAAAAACCAATGGGTACTGCATAATCCATCAAACGGCACCGCGATAGTACGGGTGTGACAAGGCGTAAAAGGATCCAAGGATTTCTGATGCGATGGCCGCTTCGCCGCGCACAGCCGACCTTGAGGCAGATTGACTTAGCATTTGAGGCGGAATTGTCTGACGCGCCGCAGTGATTAGCTCTAACAGCTCAATCTAAAAGAGCAAACAGGTTCGCGACGTTCTACAAAAAGTAAAAACAGCGGCTCGTTTGAGCCGCTGCTTTCTGTTTCTATACCGCAGCGGATCAATCCAGCGTGCGGGTGACCTCTTCGCGCTCGAAGATTTCGATCACGTCGCCCTGACGGATATCATCGTAATTCTCGAATGCCATACCGCATTCCTGACCCGACTGAACTTCGGCCACTTCGTCCTTGAAACGCTTCAGCGTCTTCAGTGTGCCTTCGTGGATCACCACGTTGTCGCGCAGCAGGCGGACGCCTGCGGACCGGCGGGCAACGCCTTCGGTGACCAGACACCCCGCTACCTTGCCGACGCCGGTGACCTTGAAGACTTCGCGAATTTCGGCGTAACCGATGAAGTTCTCTTTGATCTCGGCGCTCAGCAGACCCGAGGCGGCCGCCTTCACGTCATCAACCAGATCGTAGATCACCGAGTAGTAGCGGATCTCCACACCCTTCTGGTTCGCCGTGTTGCGGGCAGAGGCGTTGGCACGCACGTTGAAGCCAAAGACAGGCGCGCCGGAGGCTTCGGCGAGGCCGACATCCGTTTCGGTAATGGCACCAACGCCCGAATGCAGCACGCGCACGCGCACTTCATCGTTGCCGATCTTCTCCATCGCCTGAACGATGGCTTCGGCAGACCCCTGCACATCCGCTTTAACCAGAATGGGCAGTTCCGAGACGTTTTCGTCGTCTTTTGCCTTCTGCATCAACTGCTCGAGAGTTGTGGCGGCACCGGCCGCGGCGCGTTTGTCCTTAGCGGCCTGTTCGCGGTAGCTGGCGATTTCACGGGCCTGCGCCTCGGTCTCGGTCACGTTGAGAACGTCGCCAGCCTCGGGCGTGCCATTGAGGCCCAGAACTTCGACCGGAACAGACGGACCCGCTTGGTCAACGCGCTCACCCTTGTCGTTGATCAGCGCACGGACCTTACCGTACTGCTCACCCACAACGAAGATATCACCCTGGCGCAACGTACCATTCTGAACCAGAACGGTCGCAACGGGCCCGCGACCTACGTCAAGTTGCGCTTCGATGACAGCGCCCTGAGCGGCTCGGTTCGGGTTCGCTTTCAGTTCCAATATCTCGGATTGCAGCGCGATAGCTTCCAGCAGTTCGTCCAGACCCTGGCCGGTGATCGCCGAAACTTCGACGTCCTGGACCTCACCCGACATCTTCTCGACGATGACTTCGTGCTGCAGCAGATCGGTGCGCACCTTGTCGGGGTTCGCATCGGGCTTGTCGATCTTGTTGATCGCCACGATCATCGGCACTTCGGCCGCCTTGGCGTGGTTGATCGCTTCGATGGTCTGCGGCATGACCGCGTCATCAGCAGCCACAACCAGAACCACGATGTCCGTCACCTGCGCACCGCGCGACCGCATCGAGGTAAAGGCCGCGTGGCCCGGCGTATCCAAGAATGTCAGAGTGGTGCCGCCATCCGTTTCAACCTGATAGGCGCCGATATGCTGGGTGATACCACCTGCCTCGCCAGCCACAACGCGCGCATCGCGGATCGCATCCAGCAACGAGGTTTTACCGTGGTCAACGTGACCCATGATGGTAATGACAGGTGGGCGTGGCTTGAGATCCTTATCGTCGTCTTCGACCTCTTTGATGACGTCTTCGACATCCGAATCGGACACGCGCGTCACCTTGTGACCGAATTCTTCGATGATCAGTTCGGCGGTATCCGCGTCGATGGTTTGGTTCTGCGTCACCATCATGCCCATCTGCATCAGCGACTTGACCACATCCGCCACACGCTCAGCCATACGGTTGGCCAGTTCCGAAACCATGATGGCCTCGGGCAGTTGAACGTCGCGAATTACCTTTTCCCGCTCAACCGGGCCGCCCATCGCTTTCTGACGCGCACGCTCTTGCTTGCGCTTCATTGCAGCCATCGACCGCTGGCGATTGCCCTCACCGCCGGTCGCCTGACCCAGTGTCAGCTTGCCGGAACGGCGGTTGTCATCACGCCCCTTGCCACGACCCCGTTGCTCGCGCTCGCGCTCTTGCTTGCGCGGCGCCGCAGCAGGCGCAGGTTTGCTGGCCGCGCTACGCGCCGCTTTCGGCTCTTCCGGAGCGGGGGCCGCAGCGGCACGTTGCGCCGCTTCTTCCGTAGCCTTGCGCTGGCGTTCTTCTTCCTCGGCCTTGGCTTTTGCACGCTCTTGAGCTTCACGCTGCTCGCGTTCCTTAGCCTCTTGTTCGGCGCGGCGGCGCGCACGCTCTTCCTCGCGCGCCTTTTCCTGTGCTTCACGCTGAGCGGCCTCGTCAGCCTCACGGGCCTTGGCCGCCTGCAGCGCCTTCATCCGGCGGGCCATTTCGGCATCAGAGATACCGGCAGGACGACGCGACGGATCGCTCGACGGCGCAGCGCCGCCGCTGGGCTTGGTTGCGCCCGGCTTTGGAACCACCACGCGCTTGCGTTTGGTTTCCACCACGACATTCTTGGTCCGTCCGTGGCTGAAACTCTGTTTCACATTTCCGGGGCGTGCCCCACCACGAAGACCCAATGTCTTTTTGCCGTCACTATCGCTCATAAAGCTTCTTACCCTTCCGCGCGGCCCTTGCCGCCGTCATCCTTTTCGCGCAAGCCACGCAGGCGCTGCGCTTCCTCTACAACACGTTTGGCGAGTCCGCCAGAGGCCAACGCCGCATGAATCACCGTTTGGCGCCCAAATGCTTGTCCAAGCTCGTCTGCCGTAAGCCAACCAATGTACTTGCCGAAATGCGGCGTACTCAGTTTCGACTTACCGCGCCCCGACCCGTCTGCGGCCTGAATCAGCACCTCGGCCTCTTCCCGGTCCAGCCACGTCTTGACCTTTTCATAGCCCGCAACCGCATCGCCGGACTTGCGCGCAAGGCTCAGCAATTCGACAACCCGGCCTGCCAGCTGCTTTTCCACATCGCGCGTCAGGCCCTCGGGCACTGAAACATGAGCCTTGAACCCCCGCGCGAACAGCTTCTTGCCAATGGCCTTGTCCAGTGCCGCACGATCAGCGGCCACATAGACACCACGCCCCAGCAATTTTGCGGCGACATCCGGATACACCTGACCGTCTGGCCCCGTTACAAAGCGGATCAGGCCAAATTTCGGCTGCACCTCGCCCGTGGCGATGCACTTCCGCTCTGGTCCATCAGACCGACCCTTATGGACGCCGCCGCGGCCCATACGCGCCACCCGAGGCCTGAGATCAGGCCTCAGCCTCCTCTTCAGCCGCTTCGCCTTCGTCTGCTTCTTCGGCCTGTTCCAGATCAGCCGGATCAACCCAACCCAACATGATACGTGCCGTCATCACCAAGTCCTGCGCCTCTTCCAGCGAAACACCGAAGGGTTCGAGAACACCGTCATCTTTGATACGCTCACCGTCGACTGTCGTCCAGCCACCGGCCAGTTCCCAGTCGGCGCAGGTCGCAAAGTCTTCCAGAGTCTTCACATCATCCTTGGCCAGCGCTTCTACCATCTGGGGTGTCAGGCCTTCGAATTCAATAAGGCTATCCTCAACACCCAGCGCGCGCCGCATCCAGAGCAGCCTTGGCCTGTGCCTCCAGGAATTCCCGTGCGCGGGTCTGCAGTTCCTGCGCGGTGCCTTCATCCACACCATCAATGACCAGCAGTTCTTCGATCTCGACATAGGCGACTTCTTCGAGGTTGGTGAACCCTTCCGACACCAGCAGCTGTGCGAAGAATTCGTCCAGATCCAGTGTTTCCATGAACAACTGCGTCCGGGCTTCGAATTCCTTCTGACGGCGTGCCGATTCTTCGGCCTCGGTCATGATGTCGATGTCCAGATTGGTCAACTGGCTAGCCAGACGCACGTTCTGACCGCGGCGACCAATGGCGAGGCTCAGTTGTTCTTCGGGTACCACCACTTCGATCTTGCCGGCTTCTTCGTCCAGAACCACTTTTGATACTTCTGCAGGCTGCAGCGCGTTCACCAGGAAGGTCGGCTGATCTTCGTTCCACGGGATGATGTCGATCTTTTCGCCCTGCAGCTCGTTCACAACGGCCTGCACGCGGCTGCCGCGCATACCCACGCAGGCACCGACGGGATCGATGGAACCGTCATAGGAAATCACGGCGATCTTGGCACGCGAGCCCGGGTCGCGGGCCACGGCCTTGACCTCGATGATGCCGTCATAGATCTCCGGCACTTCCATCTTGAACAGCTCGGCCATGAATTCCGGCGCGGTGCGCGACAGGAAGATCTGGTGGCCACGCACTTCGCGGCGGACCTCTTTAATGTAAGCACGCACACGGTCATTCGGGCGATAGCTTTCGCGGCCGATCTTGTCATTACGGCGCAGAACAGCCTCGGCACCGCCCAGATCGACGATGACGTTGCCAAATTCCTCGCGCTTGACCGCACCGTTGATGATGGTGCCTGCGCGATCCTTGAATTCTTCGTACTGACGGTCCCGTTCCGCTTCGCGAACCTTCTGCAGGATCACCTGCTTGGCGGATTGCGCCGCGATACGACCCATTTCCACCGGGGGCACTTCTTCGACGAAGACATCACCGACCTCGGGGTTTTCCATGTATTGTTTGGCCTGCTCGACGGTGAACTCTGCCTGATAGTTCTCAAGCTCTTCATCCTCGACCACGGTGCGCACGCGGGTAAAGGTCGCCTTGCCGGTCTTGCGGTCAATCGACACGCGGATGTCCATTTCCGCGCCGTAGCGGCTCTTGGCGGCACGGGCGAGCGATTCCTCCATCGCTTCGACAACCAGACCGGGGTCGATCATCTTTTCGCGGGCCACAGCCTCGGCGGTCTGCAACAGCTCCAGCTGGTTGGCTGAGGTGATTGCCATCAGTTCGTCTCCTCTTCGGACCCTTCGGTCTCAATCTCGTCGAAAGCGTTTTCGTTCAGGGCACCGGCGTCCTTGCGCTGGCGCAGCATTTCCTTGATCAGATCATCGGTCAGGATCAACTTGGCGTCGCTGAGCCAGTCGAATTGCAGACCGATGGTAATCGTCTCGGACCCTTCGGGGATGTTGATCAGAACCTCATCCCCTTCGATCCCGGCCAATTCGCCCCTGAACCGGCGGCGACCGTCAATCAGTTCCGCGGTTTCGATCTTGGCCTCATAGCCTTCAAACGCCTCAAAATCCTTGAGACGAGTCAGAGGGCGGTCGATCCCGGGGCTGGACACTTCCAGCGTATACGCATCAAGGATCGGGTCCTCGACGTCCAGCGTGGCGCTGACGGCATTGGAAATCTCGGCGCAATCATCCACTTCGATGCCGCCGTCAGGCTTATCGGCCATGATCTGCAACGTGGTCTGCTTGCCGCTCATCAGGCGAACACGGATCAATTCATACCCCAGATCCTCAATCACCGGGGTGATGATCTCGGCCAGTCGCCTATCGATGGCTGCTTTGGCTATCAGGTCGTTTGTCATCAGGTTCTCTACCCTGTCGTCGGGCACAAAAAAACGGGCGCGCGGCCCGTCGAATTTTCCGGTGGAGCCTTGAACCAGAAGTCCAACGCGCCGCTGTTGCAACTGCATATACGCAGGGTTTTCTGAGTCTGCAACCCCCGCAGCGGGACAGTGGCAAATCAGAGCCGGTTCAGGCCATCCACCACCGTTCGGCGATGCGACCATCGTCCAGACACCCGCGACGCCCGATTTGACGTGGTAGACCCACTTTGCCCGACACCGCCAGCGCGATCTGGCTCTTGGACGGGTGATATCGCAGACCCCGGATGCGGTGCGCATCGTTCGGGTTCGGCAGGACGGCGACATCTACATATCCATCGCGCAACGCTTCGGCCCGAACGTGATTGTCGGGAATCACGATGATTTCGACTTCATCCGCCCAACCGGCTTGTCCGTCTTTGTAGTGGTTCGGCACGCGACGCCCCAGAAAATGCCGGTTATCATCGGCCCGCTCTA
Organism: Ruegeria sp. B1; assembly: GCF_056535885.1. Lineage (NCBI taxonomy): Bacteria > Pseudomonadati > Pseudomonadota > Alphaproteobacteria > Rhodobacterales > Roseobacteraceae > Ruegeria > Ruegeria sp. B1. Next base: position 297,417 of record NZ_JBQFJA010000001.1, read on the forward strand.
CGCGATAACAGCCGGTGCCGCTGGCGGACCGCAGAGGCGTCACACCTTCCCCATCATGTGTGATGACGAACCGGCTATCGGCCAGTAGGAAGGGCAGGCCGGGATTTGTCTCGGCCAACTCCAGACACACCTGATGCGGGGTCAGAGGCTCTACACGACCAAACTCGGCCAACAGCGCTTGCACATCCTCAACATGCAACGGCGAACCGTCATGAAAGGCCGCATCATCCCGCAGATCGAACGTCCATATCCGCGCCTCGGCATCGGTGTGCCATTTGACCGCCAACTCGCCGCGCAGGGTTCCATCAGGGGCCACTTCGGTCAGCGTATCGAACACTGCACCGCGCGCCACCTGCTCCAGACTGTCATCGCGCGGAACAGCGAGGCGCAATGTCCCTCCAGATTTGGGCGTGGCCGCCAGAGATGTGCCGGTGGCCGCCAACAGCGCGGCGGCGGCACCGGATGCAAACAGGGCACGGCGATCAATGCGCGTCATGCCACACCTTCCGCCACACGATCCATGATACGCACAAGTTCAGCGCTGATCCCTGGCTCAGAGAGGGCGTGGCCCGCGTGCCGCACCATCTTGAGTTCAGCATTCGGCCAACGTTCGGACAATTTCCAGGCAGCCTGCGGCGGGCAAATCATATCATACCGGCCCTGCACGATATGTCCTGGAATATGGGAAATCTTGTCCATTCCGTCCAGAATCTGCCCATCCCTCTCGAGAAATCCACCATTGATGAAATAGTGGTTCTCGATCCGGGCAAAGGCGCGCGCATATTCCCCAGGGCTTTCACCGGTCGTGCCGTTGGAATGGATCGACGCCAAGGCGTTTTCCCAACTGGACCACGCCCGCCCGAACAGGATTTCCGTCGCACGATCGCCGGAAAACAGGCGCCTGTTATAAGCACGGATGGTGTCCGACAACTCATTCTCAGACAACAAGGCCGTGAACTTTGCCCATTGATCGGGCCAGAACTTGCCGGCACCGCCGCCATAGAACCAATCCAGCTCGGCCTTGGTCATCAGAAAAACACCGCGCAAAACCAGACGGCTGACCCGGTCGGGATGACGTTGCGCATAGATCAGCGCCAGTGTCGCGCCCCAGCTGCCGCCAAACACGGTCCATTCCGGAATATCCAGAAGGCTTCGCAAACGTTCAATATCGTCCACCAGATGCCAGGTCGTGTTGTTCTCAACAGATGAATGGGGCCGGGATTTCCCACAGCCCCTTTGATCAAACAGAATCACCCGGAAAATCTGTGGATCGAAATACCGGCGCATCGCGGGGCTACAACCGCCGCCCGGACCGCCATGCAACACCACAACCGGGATCCCATCCGGATTGCCGCTTTGCTCCATATATATCTGATGGCCGTCGCCGACTCTGACCATGCGCTGATCGTACGGATCGATCGGCGGGTACAGATACTGAACTGCGCGCTTTTGGTCCGGGTACTTGTCCATTATGGCCCTATATAGTTCTTATGCGTAAAAGAGCACACGGAGACAGGAATGCAAGCGCATCCGAACACGGTGGACCCGTCAGAGATCGCAAAATTCGAGGCGATGGCCGCAGAATGGTGGGATCCGCACGGGAAATTCAAGCCGCTGCATATGCTCAACCCTTGCCGGTTGGATTACATCACCCAACAGATAGCGGGTGAGTTTGACCGGGATTTGACAGCCTCGGAACCTTTCGCGGGCCTGCGCATCCTGGACATCGGCTGCGGCGGTGGTTTGCTGAGTGAACCCATGGCCCGCCTTGGGGCTGATGTGGTTGGTGCCGACGCCGCTGAACGCAACCTGCCCGTCGCCCGGATCCATGCCGAGCAATCGGGGCTGGAGATCGACTATCGTCACACGACGGCCGAGGATATGGCCGCCACAGGTGAGCAATTCGACGTGGTGTTGAACATGGAAGTGGTCGAGCATGTGGCCGATCCGCAGGCCTATCTAACAGCTACACAACAACTGCTGAAACCGGGCGGGTTACAGGTGTGTTCCACCATCAACCGCAACCCCAAGTCTTATGCCATGGCGATCATCGGGGCCGAGGTCGTCATGCGCTGGCTGCCACGCGGTACACATGAATGGAACAAGTTCATCACGCCTGACGAGCTGTTCGACCTGCTGCGTCAGGCCGGGTTGGAGCCGGTGGATCGCAAGGGGTTTGTCTTCAACCCGATCCTGTGGAGCTGGTCGATCTCGGACCGGGACCTGAGCGTGAATTATGTGACGGCGAGTGTGAAGCCGGGATAGAAACAGTTTGCGCTACCTTAAATCGAAAGCCCAAATAAATCTGTAATACCCCAAGTCATGCAGTCGGTCGGTGTCGCGTTATCGTTTTCACAGAACTCTAAGCCGTCCAATTTTGCCGGATCAAGATCAGTTAGTTCCACCTCAAACTCTGTTTCTTCCAAAGGATCTATCCAGATTTGAGTTGCGGCGAAATACTCCAATTCGGCACCCTCATCGTCGTGGATTACAACGGAAATCCGCAACCAAGTCGTTACATGGTCGGGGGTCTTGTTCTCCAAAACGCCGCCCCAATTTACTACCCCATTTTTTGTCAGAGGCCCTGCACGCCCTATGGCATGATCATTGTGGTAAAGGCGTTTCTGGAATGCGGCAACGCATGTTGCTTTGACGGCCTCCGAAGAAAGAAGCTCACTGTCCGAATAGGACATGCAGGTTTCTACGCCCTTCAGTGTGCCCTTGTTCGTGGCCTCGTTAATCGTTCGTTGCACCGGTTCAAAGCCGACAACCAAAGCTACCACTAGGCAAAACAGCCCCCCAATCAGAAAATTCTTCACTCGGTTGATTCCCATAAATCTCTATTATCAAATCGGCGAGTTTTAAGTGGGTGGTCTAATCTCACTGAATGGCAGGCGTAGATTTCCTAGCACCCCTACTCCCCCTCCAACTGTAACCGTAAATCCCGCAGCACGGGCAACGTACTGCGGACGCGCTCCAAACCCAACTCTCCGACCACCCGGTTAATCAACGGCGCAATCGAGGAAATGGCCTGATCGCGCGCGCGGCGACCGGCGGGGCTGATCGCGACCATCTTGCGGCGGGCGTCGTCCCAGTCGGGGCGGATGTGGATGTACCCGGCCCATTCCAGCTTGGCCAAGGTGTTGGTCATCGCCCCGCGCGTGACGTGGAATGAGCTGGCCAATTGCGCCGGGCTGCGTTCGGCTCCAACAAAAGCCAGATGGTTCAGCACCGAGAAATGCGAAATCTCCATGCCCTTGGGCAGCACCCGGCTCAGCCGGTTGCGCAACAGTTGGTCAGCGGTCAGGATCTCGCTGAACAGCGTGACCGCCAAGGCATTGTGTTCGTCCGTCATGGTCCGGTTCTGGGTCAGGGCCCGTCAAAGGGCCGCACGTGCTGCAATGAGGGCACGCGGCGGCGCGCCTCTGTCACAGAACTATCATCCAAATCGAAAAAGTGAATGCCCGGATCGGTGCCTGCGTCGATCAGCACCTCGCCCCACGGGGCCACAACCATGCTGTGGCCATAGGTAAATCGCGTCTTTCCACGGGTTTTCGGATGTTCTCCGGTCTGGGCGGGGGCAAGCACCCAGCAACCAGTCTCGATCGCCCGCGCGCGCAGCAGCGATTCCCAATGCGCGGCCCCGGTGACCGGTGAAAACGCGGCTGGGACTGTGAGGATGCGTGCACCCGCTTGCGCCAATGCCGCATAGAGCTGCGGAAAACGGATGTCGTAACAAACGGTCAGACCAACCTTTCCGAACTCCGTTTCGGCGATCACGGCTTGATCCCCAGGCCGGTAATTCCTGGATTCGCGAAACGTTTCGGTTTCGGTGACCTGCACATCGAACATATGAATCTTGTCATACCGCGCCACGATCTCGCCTTGCGGGTCGATCATGAAGGATCGGTTGGCAAAGCGCCCATCCGGATCGTGGGTTTTGACCCCAAGCGAGCCGATCAGCAACCAAACACCCAACGCGGCGGCCTGTTGGCGCAGACCTGTCAGAGTGATGTCCTCTTCTTCGTGCTGCAAGACGTCACGCTGCCGGGTCGTGCTGGTCGACACACAGTTCGTGACCTCTGGCGTCAGTATGAAACGCGCGCCCTTATCAGCGGCCTGTGTCATCATGGCACGGACCATGTCCAAGTTTTGGGACGGGTCATCCGACGAGGTGATTTGCAGCAGCGCCGTTTTCATCAGGCAGCCAGCAGGCTATCCAGTTTGCCCTGACGGTCCAACTCGTACAGCTCGTCGCAGCCGCCAACATGATCGGCACCAATGAAAATTTGCGGCACAGTGTGTTTGCCGCCGGCGCGGCTGATCATTTCAGGCTTGCGTTTGGGGTGCAGCAGCACGTTGATTTCTTTGAAGTCAACGCCTTTCTGTTTCAGCAGGCGTTTGGCCGCGTGGCAAAAGCCGCACAACGGTGATGTGTAGATTTCAACCGGTTTCATATTCCGTCCCTATGGGTTTCGCATGACTTTCGGCGAATTAGGTACTCTTGGCAACGCGCGCCAGCACCAACACGAAAATATGATTTGCACCTGATGCAGTGCAAGCGCGCGCGCACTCGGCCAGCGTCGCGCCCGAGGTCATGACGTCATCGACCAGAAGAACACCCCGCCCCTTTAGTTTGTTTTTCCGCCTTGGGTGTGACGAAATGGCGCCGCTAAGGGTTTCGACGCGTTCCGCTGCACTTTTTCCGTCCAGAACCGGCGTCCGAGAATGTCGTTGCAGCAAATCAGGGCAGACGTCCAGCCCGGTTTCGCGGCTGAGATGCTGGGCCAGCAGAGCCGACTGGTTGTAGCGTCGCTTGATCAGGCGGGACCAGTGCAGCGGGACAGGAGCGATCAGCATATCGGGATGGAACAGGTCGCGCCCCGCCTGCGCCATCCAGCGGGCCGCAGGGCGGGCCAGTTCGGGCCGATCCCCGTGTTTCAGGGCCAGAATCAGAGATCGGGCGCGTCCCTGGTACAACAGCGCCGCGCGTCCGGCCCGCCATGGGCGGGGCGTTTTGAGGCAGTCGTCGCATTCAATTCGGTGGCCGTCGGCGGCACCCGGAACAGGTGTTCCGCAGCTCTCACATACCGTGCCACCAATAAAGGGCGTGTCGCGCCAGCATGATCCGCACAGGCCAAAGTCTGACTCGGTCAGCTGCCCGCAGCCAAGACACCGCGGGGGGTAAACCAGCCTGAGAGCAGTTTGAACTCGCTGCCAAATGCGATAGTTGCGACCTATGAAACTGCCTGCGTCCAATGCACCCTCATTGTTTAATCGACCGATTCTGGCCCAGCGACGCGCCCGGGTCCGGGACGACGCCCTGTTCCTGCACCATGCCGCTGTCGACGAGGTGCAGGATCGGCTGTCTATGGTTAACAGATCCTTTACGGATCCGGCGATTGTGACGCCTTTTCCGCAGCTTTGGGGCGATATGATCGATGGTGCCTCTATCATAGCCGATGACGAGATACTGGACCTGAACGCGGGACGTCACGATCTTGTCGTGCACGCGATGGCTCTGCACTGGGCGAATGATCCGGTTGGCCAAATCATTCAATGCCAAAGGGCCTTACGCCGGGATGGGTTGTTCTTGGCCGTGTGTCTGGGCGGGGAGACCCTGCACGAGCTGCGCGCAGCGCTGGGTCAGGCCGAAATCGAAGTCACCGGCGGGCTGAGCCCTCGTGTTGCTCCGATGGCCGAACTGCGCGATCTGGGCGCCTTGCTACAGCGGGCAGGCTTGGCTTTACCCGTGGCTGACGCCGCCTCTCTGACGGCCGAGTATCGTGATCTGGTTCATCTGATGCATGATCTGCGTGCAATGGGTGAGACCAATGTCCTGTCGAACCGCCTCAGGCACACCACACGGCGGCAGGTGTTTGACAGAGCACAGCAGATCTACAATGACCACTTCGCAACACGCGACGGGAAGCTACCCGCAACCTTCGAACTGATCTGCCTGACGGGGTGGTCCCCTGATGACAGCCAACCAAAACCTCTACGCCCCGGATCAGCGCAAACGCGTCTGGCCGACGCGTTGGGCACGGATGAGGGCAAACTGCCCGATTGACGGGCCCACATTTCCCTTTATCTCAGGCCAGAACTCGTAAAGTCAGGAAGCCCCAATGTTTGACGCCACCCGCCCAGTGCACGCGCCCGCCGACCATCCCAAAGTCAAGATGGGACGTGTCGGTATCCTGCTGGCCAATCTGGGCACGCCGGACAACTATACCTATTGGCCCATGCGTCGCTATCTGAACGAGTTTTTGTCAGATCAGCGTGTCATCGACTATCCGGCGTGGAAATGGCAACCGATCCTGCAAGGCATCATCCTGACAAAGCGCCCCTTTAGCTCGGGCGCGGCCTACAAATCGATCTGGAATCACGACAAGGGCGAAAGCCCGTTGATGACCATTACCAAGGATCAGACCGCAAAGCTGCGCGACGCGATGCAGGCCCGCTATGGCGATCAGGTGATGGTGGATTTCTGCATGCGCTACGGCAACCCGTCCACCAAATCCAAGGTCCATCATATGGTGGCCGAAGGATGCGACCGGATTTTGTTCTTTCCGCTCTACCCGCATTATGCGGGCGCCACGACCGCAACGGCAAACGATCAGTTCTTTCGGTCTTTGATGGAAGAAGCCTGGCAGCCGGCCAGCCGGACGGTACCGGCCTACTATGAGGAGCCGACTTATATCGAAGCTCTGGCGCAATCGGTCGAGCGCGCATACGCCGAAATGGACAGCAAACCAGATATTCTGGTCTGTTCGTATCACGGCATGCCCGAGCGCTATCTGCAGCAAGGCGATCCCTATCACTGCCAGTGCGCCAAGACTTCGCGCCTGTTGAAAGAGCGCCTTGGCTGGTCGGACGATCAGATTGTATCGACCTTCCAGTCGCGCTTTGGCCCCGAAGAATGGCTCAGGCCCTACACCGTGGACCACGTGGCAGACCTGGCGCGAGAGGGCAAAAAGAACATAGCCGTAGTCGCGCCGGCGTTTTCTGCCGACTGCATCGAAACGCTGGAAGAAATCAACGAAGAGATCAAGGAAAGCTTTGAAGAGGCGGGTGGCGAGAGTTTCACCTATATCCCCTGCCTCAACGACGACGATTCGCACATTGCTGCACTGAGCACGATCATCGAAAACAACCTACGGGGGTGGCTGGACTAACCCCGGGCATCATTCGAGCATGAAAAAAGGCGGTGGGAAGATCCACCGCCTTTTCTCTAGATGACTGGCGTCAAATTAGCTTGCTGCGACAGCTGCGGCCACAACGACCAGCAGGATCAGCGGCAGCAGGATGCCCTGAGAAGTGCCCTGCGTCTCTTCGACAACAACAGGTGCTTCAACAACCGGCTCTTCCAGGTTGCCCGCATATGCGGTCGAAGCTGCAGCAGTCAGAGCAGCGGCGAGAACGAGTTTTTTCATATTAACCTCCAGAATTTGCGCGATTCCTTTACCCGGAGCCGCACACCTAAGACTTACCTCGTGAGTTTTTTCTAATCAGCAAAGCGGCGAGATTGCAATTGCAACTTGTCCTGCAAGCGGGTTCGTGCGCCAAAATGTCGTCAAATTAGCAACACTTGCGTGCCGACCTTCGCCATAGAAAACAGCTCTTGGATGTCTTCATTGAACAGGCCGATACACCCGTTCGACGATCGACGGCCAATCTTCCGGGTGTCATGCGTTCCGTGGATTCGATAATACTTCCAACTCAGATATAAAGCATGTGTTCCCAAAGGGTTATCCGGTCCAGGCGGAATATAGTCCGGCCATTCCGGATTTCTTTTCTTCATAGAAGGTGTCGGAGCCCAGCTGGGACCTTCGACTTTGCGGATCACGCTGGTGCGTCCTCGGCGGGTCATTTCTTCGGTCAGGGGCACCGAGGACGGGTAGAGCTTGTATACGGATTGGTCATCGGACCAGTAATGCAGCGCCCTAGACACTGTGTCGACCAGAATGGCCCCGTTGCGGGTGTTCGAGAAATAGGGTTGCCAGTCCAGCGCCCGAAAACCTGAAATGTTGCGACGCACGGCTGGTTCTTGCTCGGGCGCGGGGCGCAGTGGGTCACCTGGGATGTACTGCGCTATGGCGGGCGACGCCAACGCCGTTGCCGCGCCAGCCAGAAAACCCCGGCGGGTGGATGAAGGAATACGTTTCTTGACCATCTCGAGCGGTCCTTTGCTATGGCAAATACTGAAATCCGGTCCATTTTATTGCCAGAATGCTTCAGTCGCAAATCAAACCGGCAGAATCACGCGAGAAGTGACCATTGTGCATTTGCTCAGCACGATCAGGCACGCTATGCCCGGTTACAGCACAATAATCAGGTCGATCATGACGCGTATCGTTTCTTTACTGTTGATTTGCTTTGTCGCTTTGGCGGCATGTACGGACACTCGCCCAACTGCCTTGGGCGCAGATGGCCAGCCTTTGCCGACAGTCTACAAAATCCGCGGCAACCCGGAAAAGTTGCAATTCCGGATGCTAGATTCGGTTAATGCGCTGCGGCAGGCCTCGGGTTTGCAGGCCGTTCAACTCAACGCCCAACTCAACGCCGCCGCTGCCACGCACTCCAAGGACATGGCAAGACAGAACCGACCCTGGCACTTCGGGTCCGACGGATCCTCGCCTTTGGATCGCGCCCAACGCGTCGGGTATTTCGGGACTTTCCTGGGCGAGGCGATTTCGGAAACCTACGAAACCGAAACCGAAACGTTGGCCGCCTGGATGCAGGAACCCGGACCCAGATCGGTCATCATGGACCCGAAAGCCACACAGATGGGCTTTGCCTGGCACCAGGAAGGCGGCGGCAAGATCTGGTGGACGCTGGAAATGGGAACCGGCGGGTAAGGAACTGCCGTTTTGAAGCAAGCAAGCCCCAGTTTTCGGGGGCTTTTTTTCATAGCTTATGCGGCTTGCATGGATTGGGCTTCAGTCAGAATTGCATAGAGCTTAACCGGATCCAGGTTTGCACGCAGCTTACTGCAAACCGATGTGTCCCGTAGCGTCCGGGACACCAGCGCCAGCGCCTTGAGATGGTCAACGCCCGCGTCTTCGGGCGCAAACAGCGAAAACGCGATATCTACCGGCTGACGGTCAACCGATCCGAAATCAATGGGTTTTTCGAGCATGACAAAAACGCCCGAAACCGCCTCAAGCCCAGTTAGTCGGGCGTGTGGTAGAGCAACGCCATGGCCCACGCCGGTGGGCCCAAGGCTTTCACGCTCCAAAAGGCAATCGACCACGGTCTGAGCATCAAGGCCCAGTGTGGTGGATGCAACATCACCGATTTCCTGAAACAGCCGCTTCTTGCTGGAAGCGGCGGACAACACACGTACTGCTTCGGGCTTCAAAATGCTCGAAAGCTCCATGATCATGCTCCATTGGCATTGCCCCTGCCACAGCAGGGGCGTGCCTCGTTCTCATTGCCTGTTAAGGATCGATCCAGCCGATATTCCCGTCCTTCCGACGGTATACGACATTCAACCCATCCTTGTTCTCATTCCGGAACACCAGCACCGGGGCACCGGCAAGTTCCATCTGCATTACGGCCTCACCGACACTGAGCGACGGAATCTTGGTTTCCATCTCAGCCACGATCATGGGCTGCAGTGATTCAGGTTCGTCGGCCGTCTCCGATTCGTCAGAGGCGAGGATATAAGAGGACGCTCCGAAGAGTTCAACCGGCTCCGCGCGATCCTTGTGGTGGTCCTTCAAGCGGCGCTTGTAGCGGCGCAATTGGGTCTCCATCTTGTCGCAGCAGCCCTCGAACGCCGCATAGATCTCAGTTGCGTGCGCCTTGGCCTGCGCGGTCAGACCGGTCGAAAGATGCACGGTGGTTTCGCATACATATTCATGCGCTGAACGGGAAAAGACGACATTGGCATCTGTTGGACGCTGGGCATATTTGCCCACGACTTCGCCCAGTTCGGTCTGCACATGGGTCTGCAGGGCCGCGCCGATGTCGATCTGTTTTCCGCTGATTTGGTAACGCATGTGATCTCCTTCACAATTCACACCCATTTCTGACGTCACGTCACGTGTCGCGCTTGTTTTTATCGGGTGGGGGATATCGGCATAAACCCGGATTGTCCCAGACTCTGCCCTTCAATGAAGGGACATCGAGATCCAGACTGGAACCGAAGAAATGCCATGGCCTAATTGAGGCAAGAGACGGCGGAAGAGTCAATCGAAACAGGGCGTGTATATACGCGAAATCCGCCCATAAGCCGCGCGCATTTTGTCGCAAGGTCATGAAATCCGGAAATTTTCGCCAAGATAGACCCGGCGCACGTTTTCGTTCTCCACAACTTCGTCCGGTGTGCCCGACATCAGCACCTGCCCGTCATGCAGGATGTAGGCGCGATCAACGATTTCCAGCGTTTCGCGGACGTTGTGATCGGTGATCAGAACACCAATTCCACGCTTCTTCAGATCAGCCACCAGATGCCGAATGTCTCCGACACTGATCGGGTCGACACCAGCGAAGGGTTCGTCCAGCAAAAGATACTTGGGATCAGCCGCCAGGCAGCGTGCAATCTCGACCCGACGACGTTCCCCGCCGGACAGGGCCAGAGCGGGCGCCCGACGCAGATGTTCGATGGAGAAGTCTGACAACAACTCTTCGAGCCGTTCTTTACGGCGGTGCGCGTGATTGACGGTGATATCCAGAACCGACGCAATGTTGTCTTCGACGCTCATGCCACGAAAGATTGACATTTCCTGCGGCAGATAGCCGATCCCCATGCGCGCACGGCGATACATCGGCAAGGTCGTCACATTCTGCCCGTCAATCGTAACGGTTCCCGCCTCAGGGAACACCAGACCCGCTACCGAATAGAACGTCGTGGTTTTACCCGACCCGTTGGGACCCAGCAGGGCCACAACTTCGGACCTGTCCAGGGTCATGGACACATCGCGGATGACCGTCTTCTTCCGGTAGGACTTGCGCAGTTTTTCGATCTTCAGACCCAAACTGCCTTGGGCGACGGAGAGGCTTGGTCTGGCCATCAGTTTTCGCCCTGCTGCAGAATGGTCTTAACGTTCCCATTCATCGTTGCCGTGCCTGCCGTCAGATTCGCGGTCATCTGGTCGCCGCTGATAACACTGGGCCCCTGAGTCAGCAGCACGTTGCCTTTCATCACGATCACACCGGATTCGATCGTGTACTCGGCATAGTCGCCTTCGGCGGCATCGGGGGGGCTGACCAGAACCACGTTCTCGGTCGCTTCCATTCGTTGGATGGCCGAGCGATCCTGGTTGTAGATGACAAGCACCCGCTCTGCTGTCAGGCGCATTTCGCCCTGAACGACAATTACGTTTCCGACAAATTCGGCAGATCCGTTTTCCTGGTTCACGTTCAAGGTTTCCGACGTCACTTCGACCGGGAGGCTCGGGTCCGCCTTCACCGATCCGAACGCTACCTGCGCTTCCTGAGCGGTTGCAGAAACAGAACCCGCCACCAAAGCAATGCAAACAATAAAAGTACGAAAATCAAACACGTGTTATCTTTCTTCTTTTGCCGGTTCGTATACCAGCTTCACGCCATCTGTAAAAAGAATATGGACCGGACCATCCTCTTTTTCCGTCCCAAATGTCATTCGGCCCGCAGAAAAGTTTCCGATGGCTCCAGTGCCATTCACCCGGCCCGGTGTGTCGCCCCTTATTTCGTCCAGCGACGTGTTGAGAAGATCGGTCGTCACCTGAATTCCGTCGGTTGTCGTGATCAGGACGTCGCCCACGAATGTTGCAACTCCTTTGTCCGGGCTAATCCGACCTTCGTTGGAATCGAGCGTTATGACCCCGCCATTCAGCAACCCGAACCGCCCGCGAAACTCTGCGGCTGACGGCACGGAGCCCTCTGTTCCCTGCGTAGCCTGCGTCGCCTCTATCTGAACATCTTCACCCTTGCGGGTCGTGCCTCGGTAATAAGGTTGCGTGACTACCTGACCCGCCAGACGCTCGTCGATATCCTTCTGCGTGAATGGGACAGACACATCCGTTTCGATGCTGCGCGACAGCAGGAAAACAGTGGACAGCAGGAGGATCGCCGCCAGTGGCAACAGCACCTTGAGGAACTGTACCCATCGGGAATGACGATCCACCTCGGCCTCCCTCACCCCAGCCCGACGCGCAGGCAGTCATGGATGTGCAAGAGGCCCTGTGCCCTACCCGGATTGTCGGGATCAACCACAAAAAGAGAGGTGATCTTGCGATCGTTCATGATTGCTACAGCTTCTTCAGCCAGCGCATCCGGGGCAATGGTTGTTGGGTTTTGCGTCATGACTTCTTTAGAAATTTTATCCAGCAACCCATCCATATGGCGTCGCAGGTCACCATCGGTAATGATACCGCTCAATGCTCCGTGCCCATCTGTGACCCCTGCAACACCGAACCCTTTTTGACTGATTTCAATCAGCGCATCGCTCATCGGCGTATCCGACGCAACCAAAGGTAGCGCACTACCCGTATGCATCAGGTCACGCACTTTGCTGAGTTGGGCACCGAGCTTCCCCCCCGGATGGAAGTCACGAAAGTTCTCGGGCTTGAAATCCCGATACTTCATCAAGGCAATCGCCAATGCGTCGCCCATGGCCAATGTCAGGGTCGTTGAGATTGATGGCACCATCCCAAAGCCGCAGGCCTCGCCCAAAGACGGGATCAGCAGATGCACATCCGCCTGTTTCATCAGCGTGCTTTCGGGTTTGCTGGACAACCCGATCAGCGGAATTCCAAATCGTCGGGTAAAGGCCAGTAGGTTAGCCAGTTCCGGCGCTTCGCCAGAATTCGAGATCGCCAGCACGACGTCACCTTTGGAAACCATGCCCAGATCGCCATGGCTGGCCTCCGCCGGGTGCACGAAATAGGCGGGCGTTCCGGTGCTGGCGAGCGTTGCTGCGATCTTGTGTCCAATGTGGCCGGATTTGCCAATTCCGCTGATGATGATGCGACCGGTTGCCTGCAGGATCAGCTGCACGGCCTCGGCAAAGGGCACATCCAGACTGTCTGCCAAAACGTCTAGGGCCCGGGCCTCGTCGGTGACAACTTGCTTGGCGGTTTTCAGGAAGGACTCGTTATCGGTCATGAGTGCGCAAAGATATCTGTTTCGGGCCAGCCTGCGAGGTCCAGCTTCGCACGCATCGGCAGGAAGTCAAAACAGGCCTGCGCCATTTCGGTGCGACCCTCGCGCTCCAGACGTTTGTTCAACTCATCGCGTAACCGGTGTAGGTACAGTACATCAGACGCGGCATAGTCCAGCTGAGCGTCGGTCAGGGCCTCGGCGCCCCAATCACTCATTTGCTGCTGTTTGGAAATATCGATGCCGATCAGTTCCTGACACAGGTTTTTCAAGCCATGCCGGTCGGTGTAAGTCCTGACCAGCCGACTGGCGATCTTGGTGCAAAAGACCGGCGCGGCCAGCGCGCCAAAGGTATGATACATCGCGGCAATGTCGAAGCGACCAAAGTGAAACAACTTCAGAACGTCCGGGTTTTCCAGCATCGCGGACAGGTTCGGGGCAGAAGTCTGTCCCTTTTCGACCTGCACGATATGGCTGTTACCATCACCGCCCGACATTTGGATGACGCACAGGCGGTCCCGGTGTGGATTCAGCCCCATGGTTTCACAGTCGAGGGCCACAACAGGACCCAGATCCAACCCATCCGGCAGATCGTTCTTGTACAAATGGTTCGCCACGAAAACTTCCTTTGTGTGGTATCGACCCCGAGATAGGCGGTTTGGCGTGCAAACTCAACGCCATGGGTTTGAGACGCGCCATCGAGCGCCGGGTCATTTGACTTTATCCCCATGGGGAGGATAAGGATATTGCATGAAAGATACCCCGCATCAATCGCACCCGCAAATCACCGCGCGTCTCAGGCGGGCGCATGGGCATTTGGCGAAAGTTATCGCGATGCTTGAAGATCAGGCGCCTTGTTCGGACATCGCCCAGCAGCTTTTTGCCGTCGAAAAAGCAATCACCAATGCAAAGCGTGTTTTGATTCAGGATCACATCGACCATTGCCTGTCGCCCACCGACGGAGAGCCAAATGTCGAGGATTTCAAGACCATTACAAAATACCTGTAACCAATGCTGAGTGTTCTTCGGAATCGCACCTATCGCCATTTGCTGGCAGCACAGGTCGTTGCCTTAACGGGCACCGGCCTTGCCACAATTGCATTGGGGCTTTTGGCTTACGATCTGGCGGGCGACGCGGCGGGACTGGTTCTTGGCACCGCACTGACCATAAAGATGGCAGCTTATGTCGGGATCGCCCCTTTGGCTGCGGCGATTGCAGAACAGGTCGACCGGCGTAGAATGCTCGTGCTTTTGGATTTGGTGCGCGCTGCTGTCGCAATGTGCCTGCCTTTTGTAACCGAGGTCTGGCAGGTCTACGTCCTGATCTTTGTGTTGCAATCCGCGTCCGCCGGTTTCACACCGGCGTTTCAGGCAACGATCCCTGACGTTCTGACGGATGAACACGACTATACACGGGCGTTGTCACTGTCCCGTCTCGCCGTCGACATGGAGAGCCTTTTGAGCCCGATGCTGGCCGCGGCACTTTTGGTCTTTCTCAGCTTTGATACGCTGTTTTGGGGTACCAGCCTGGGCTTTGCTGCGTCTGCTATTCTCGTCGTCTCGGTTGTTCTCCCTTCTCCTAAGGTGACCAGAAGACGGGGCGTTTATGACCGCACAACGCGGGGTATTCGAATTTACCTTTCGACGATCCGTCTTCGCGGATTACTGGCGCTCAGTTGGAATGCGGCGGCCCTCAGCGCGATGGTCATCGTTAACACGGTGGTCATCATACGCACCGATTTTGGCCTGTCCGAAAGTGCTGTTGCGATTGCACTTGCGGGCTTTGGCGGCGGATCAATGTTGGCGGCATTTGCTTTGCCTCCGCTTTTGGACAGGTTCCAAGATCGCAACGTCATGCTGAGCGGCGCGGCCATTGGAACCCTGGCTATGGCATCCGCCGCGATTTTGTCGGCAACTACGCCGATGTCACTGATGATGCTTACCGCCTTATGGTGTTGTGTCGGATTTGGGTATTCCACAACCTTGACGCCCTCTGGCCGTCTTTTGACCCGGTCCGCCCGCCCCGAGGATCGACCGGCGGTGTTTGCAGCCCAGTTCACGCTGTCCCACGCCTGCTGGCTGATTCTGTATCCGTTGGCGGGGTGGTTGATGACCCGGTTTGGCGCAACCTTTGCCCTCGCGTGTATGACCATCGCTGCGGTGCTGGGTTTGACCGTGGCCGTGATCATCTGGCCCCGGTCGGACCCGGCGCCGGTCTCGCATCAGTCTTGAGCAGAGGCGCGAACCTGAATTACACCGGACAAACCACAAAACGGAGAGCGCATGGATCAGCTTGACCGCCGTATCATCGCCGCCCTGCAGCACAACGCTCGCGAGTCGACCACCAAGATCGCGGCGAAACTGGGCGTGGCCCGGACCACCGTGCACGAGCGAATCAACCGGATGCAGGACCGTGGAGTGATTGCAGGCTATTCTGTGGTGCTCAACAGTTCCGACGACGCCCCAAAGGTTCAGGTCATTGTTCTGCTGGAGGTGCAACAGAAAGAAACCACCCGCATCATCAAACGGCTCGAGGCGTATCCCGAAGTCAAACTCTGCCTGTCGATCAACGGCGAATTTGACCTCTTGTTGTCCGCCGAGGCGCCACGGATCGAAGATCTGGACATTCTCGTTGACGAACTGGCAAAGATCCCGGGTGTCCTGCGCACCAACACAAGTGTTGTTTTTGGTCGGCGCATCGACCGAAACTAACCAGCCGATAACCCGCTGTAAACCAATGATTGGCTAGCTTGCTCCGGACTGATCAGAACCCCGGACCGGCAGAATGCCAAATTGCAAATTCCCGCTTCTATACCTATTGGCACTGATACTTGCCGCTGAGCCGGGCTATGCTATGCCAAATCCTCGCTTCGGAGGTGTGTGTGATCAGGCAGCCCGTCGCGCGGCTCTGTCAGAAGATGTGCCGCTTGACGTTCTACAGGCCATTTCACGCGTGGAAACCGGGCGGGCGCGGGACGGTCGCCTGGAACCCTGGCCTTGGACCGTCAACGTTGAGGGTCAGGGATATTGGTTTACCTCAGAGGTCGAAGCCAAGTCTTACGTCTTTGATATCTTCAAGGCAGGCAAGCGCAGCTTTGATGTGGGGTGTTTTCAGATCAATTACCGCTGGCATGGGCAGGCGTTCCGGTCGATCGATGCGATGTTCGACCCGGATGAAAACGCGATATACGCAGCCCGATTTCTGAATGAGTTGTATGCCGAACTTGGGTCCTGGTCCGCCGCGGCGGGCGCGTATCATTCCCGCACCCCGTCCTTGGCAGAGGCGTATCGGGGCCGTTTCGAAACCGCGCTGGCACAGTTGGATGGCCAAGACACCGAACGAACGCTGGCCATGTCCCGCGATCCGTTCACAAGCGCGGCCGCTCCTTTGATCCCATTGACCGCCGCGCGCGTCGGCAACGGGATGCTCGGATCATTAGTGCCCGCAGCCGACTCTGCCACCGCCTTCATCGCGTTCAACTAGGAGGTCCGATTGCCCAAGATTGACACCCGGGCCTTGTTTTCGCCCACCGTTCTGTTGGCGCTGGCGCTGATGACGGTCATTGTGATGATGATCCTGCCAATGCCTGCGTGGGTGCTGGACCTTGGGCTGGCCGCCTCGTTTGCGCTGGCGATCCTGATCTTTACCCTGACCCTGTTTATCGAACGACCGCTGGATTTCTCGTCCTTTCCGACCATTTTGCTGGCATCGCTGATGCTGCGCCTGTCGCTGAATGTTTCGTCCACCAAGCTGATCATCGGTCAGGGCCATACCGGCCCTAACGCGGCTGGGGACGTGATTGAAGGGTTTGCCCAGTTTGTCATGGGGGGCAGCATTTTCCTGGGCCTCGTTGTGTTTGGCGTTTTGCTGATCGTGAATTTCATGGTCATCACCAAAGGTGCCGCACGGATGGCCGAGGTCGGCGCACGATTTGCGCTGGACGGGATGCCGGGTAAACAACTCGCCATCGACAGCGACATGTCCGCAGGTGCAATCGATCACCAGCAGGCCAAGGAACGGCGCGAACGGGAACAACAGGAAACAACCTTTTTCGGTTCACTGGACGGGGCGTCGAAATTCGTCAAGGGCGACGCCGTCGCGGGGTTGCTGATCACCCTGCTGAACCTTGTCATGGGCTTGGTGATGGGCGTGATCGTGCATGGCATGCCGGTTTCGTCGGCCTTTGAGACTTACGCGATTCTGACCGTTGGGGATGGGTTGGTGTCGCAAATCCCGGCCGTCATCATCTCGATTGCATCTGCCCTGTTGCTGGCCCGGGGCGGCACGCAGGGCGCAACCGACAACGCGATCTTCTCGCAGCTGGGGCGCCACCCCGCCGCGCTGAGCACTGTTGCGGTGTTAATGTTTTTGTTTGCATTGGTGCCCGGGCTGCCGTTTCTGCCGTTTATCCTCGGGGCCGCCGTACTTGGCTATACAGCCTTTCGGGTCCATCGAAAACAACAGGGCGAAGAGGGAGCCGAGGACACTGCACAAACCGACTCCGATGCGCCTGTCTCACAGGCCATTGGGGATATTCTGGACCTCGACGACGTGCATCTGGAATTTGCCCCGGATCTTATCAGCATGGTTCTGAACGCCGGCACGGGTCTGGATGCCCGGATCGCAAATATGCGCACCTATGTGGCCTCGACCTTTGGCCTGATCCTGCCGGACATCCGCCTGACCGACCGCGCAGATTTGCCGACCGGAACCTATGTGATCAAGGTGCACGGCGTGGAACAGGCCCGAGGGGTCCTCAACCCCGATCTGGTTCTGGCGCTGGTGCAGGACGGGCCGGACCTGCTGCCGGATGGCAATGATGTGACCGAGCCTGTCTATGGCGCTCCGGCGCGTTGGATTCTGCCAAAAGATCAGGAAGAGGCAGCGCTGAGCGGGGCCACCATTGTGTCGCCTCCGGAAATTCTGGCGACGCATCTGTTGGAGATCATCAAACAGAATTTCTCGCGCCTGCTGACCCTGAAATCCCTGCGGCGCCTGCTGTCCGAAATGACCCGGCTGAGCGATCCGGTGCGGGCCGAGGCCAACCGCAAATTGCTGGACGAATTGATCCCGGACAAAGTGCCGATCGACACATTGCACGCGGTGTTGCGCCTGCTGCTGGACGAGCGGGTCTCGATTCGCAACATGACCCTGATCCTGGAGGCTGTTGCCGAGGCGCGACTGACAACCACCCAGCCCGAAGGGATTTGCGAACTGGTCCGGCAGCGGCTGGGATTTCAGCTGGTTGCCGAGATGAAACGCGAGGATGGATCCATCCCGCTGATCCAACTGGATCCCGACTGGGAGGATACGTTCGCCACTTACCAGATCGACACGCCCAATGCCGGTCTGGACGTGGCGTTGCCGCCCAACCTGTTCAACAAACTGGCGGATGGGGTGGTCGGTACAGTTGCAAATTCGGCGGACCAGGGCTTGTTTCCCGCTGTGGTCACGTCCACCCGCCGCCGCCGCCTACTGAGGACAATAATGCAGGCGCGCGGCGTGTCCAACCCTGTTCTGTCATTCGAGGAAATCGGGTTGGAGGCGCGGCCCGCTTTGGTTGGAACGGTGCCCGCATGATTGCCCTGCCGCCTGAGCTTCTGCCGCAACTGGGCACGGGCTTGTGGCACCTGTTCGTCGTATTCCTTCGAATCTCCGCGTTGGTTTCGCTACTGCCTGCCTTCGGCGAACGCAGCATACCCACGCGGGTGAAACTGGGGATCGCTGCGGCCTTCACGCTGATCGTGACCCCGGCCGTGTCCACGCCCCTTGCCGCACCCGGTTTGCTGCCGACGGTGCGGTTGGTCGGAACGGAGATCCTGATCGGCCTCGCATTGGGCATGGGTTTGCGTCTCTTTGTTCTGGCGATGCAGACCGCAGGGTCCATTGCGGCCCAATCCACCTCACTGGCACAGATTCTGGGCGGTGCAGCCGTCGACCCTGTTCCGGCGATGGGATATCTGCTGACTTTAGCGGGACTCGCTCTGGCGGTTCTATTGGGCCTGCATGTCCGTGTGGCGCAGTTCCTGATCCACAGCTACGCACTGTTTCCTGTAGGCCAGACACTATCGGCGCCCGATTTGTCGCAATGGGGTGTGCAGCAAATTTCGCGCAGTTTCGGACTGGCCTTTGCCCTGGCGACGCCGTTCGTCATCGCATCGCTGATCTACAATCTGGCACTAGGCGTGATCAACCGAGCCATGCCGCAATTGATGGTCGCCTTTGTCGGCGCGCCGGCCATCACTTTTGCGGGGCTGTTCCTGCTGTTTGCCGGGGCACCCTTGATCTTGTCGGTTTGGTCTGACGCGCTGTTCGACTTCATTCGCAACCCGACCGCGCCAGCACCATGAACGCCTCGGACGACGACAGTGACAAATCCTTTGAGCCAACGCCGCAGAAGCTGGAGAAAGCGCGGGAGAAAGGCGAGGTCGCAAAATCCACAGATCTGTCAGGCGTGGCCGGTTACGCCGGACTCCTGATTGCACTGCTCACAGCAGGGCCCTATGCAGCCGTACAACTGGGCACGGCTTTCATGGTTCTTATTGATCAGTCTGAGCAACTGTCAGATCTGATGACGCTTGGCCCGGCTTCTGCGCCTGTTGGAGGGCTGCTCAAAGGACCACTTGTTCCAGCAATCCTGTTGTTTGCCCTTCCGGCGACGGCTGTGTTGCTCAGCCTGATCGCCCAGCGCGCACTTGTTTTTTCTCCCGACAAGCTGAAACCAAAGCTCTCGCGTATCTCGATTACTTCGAACGCAAAGAACAAATTCGGTCGGGGTGGCCTTTTTGAGTTTGCCAAGAGCTTCGCCAAACTTGCCATCTACAGCACCTGCCTGGCGCTTTTTCTGTGGGCGAATCTGATGGAGATTCTGTCAGCCAGCGCGGCGCCATCGCGGTCCTCGATCCTGCTGATGATGAACCTTTTGTTTCGGTTTTTATTCATTGTCATTGTGATCGCACTGGCCATCGGAATTGTCGACTACCTGTGGCAATACGCCGAACACATCCGCAAGAACCGGATGTCGCGAAAGGAAATCCAGGATGAGACCAAGGACGCAGAAGGCGACCCGCACGTCAAACAACATCGCCGCCAGCGCGCCCAGGAAATTGCCACGGGCCAGATGATGGCGGATGTGCCAACCGCCGATGTGGTCATTGTGAACCCCACACATTTCGCTGTTGCGCTCAAATGGTCGCGCGCGGCCGGGGCCGCACCGGTCTGCGTGGCCAAAGGCGTCGACGAAGTCGCTGCCGCAATTCGATCCACGGCGGGGCAGTCGGGTGTCCCGATCCATGCCGATCCGCCAACCGCGCGGGCACTGCACGCGACGGTCGAAATCGGACAAGAAGTGCCCGAAGAGCTTTATCGCCCAGTGGCCGCCGCGATCCGATTTGCCGAAGCGATGCGCAAAAGAGCAAAAGGACAGGTGCGATGAGACGTACTCACCTGCAGAACCTTGAAACAGTGACCGAGGCGATGTTTCAGCAGAAGTTCCAATCGCTGCGCCCGGTGCTTGAGGCTGAAGCAAGAATTCACAACCAACTGTCCCGCTTGGATGAACAGATGCATCAGGCGTGCCGGGACAGCACCAGCAGCGACGGCTACAAAGTGTCTGGCGCGGATATCTTGTGGAATGGCTGGGAATCCGCCACCCGCCGTCAGCTGAACATGGAACTTGCCCGGTTGCGGTCTCAGAAGCTCGACGCTCTAAGCGCGCTACGCCAAGCCTTTGGTCGTAAAACCGCGGTTCAAACTCTGTCAGTTCGTCTGCAGGGCGCTGACAGACAGGCCCGGATCAGAAAACAGTTGGAGCAGTAGAGCCACCTGATACAGACCTCGTGTTTTACGCGTTCAGGTCTCAGCTATCCTGCCTGTTGACGCTCGTGATTAGAACCTGCGAGACATCACTGCCTAGTTCCTTACGGACCACTTCCAACAACGACTTGCGCAATACATCCAGATTGTCGGATTGCGTGAATATGCCGTCAAAGCCACCCGTATTGGCATGGTCAAAGAGGACCTGAAGGAACCCATCGCGTAGTTTAGGCTCAATTGCATAAAAGGTTTCGGTGACCGACGGTTTCGCCTCAAGACTCAGAGACATCGTGACCAAAGCCCTGATCTCGTCATCTTCGACAACCGGGACAACAAACTGCTTGGTCATCTTAAGATATTCGAAACCGGGCGACCCGCCGGATGCATCGGCATGTCTTTCAGTTGGTGCTACCGGTGCATCTGTCTGTTGGTCTGTTTTTGCTGCGGCGTCCTGTTCCGAAAGCGTGTCCTCCGCTTCCCCAGAAGGTGAAAGGAACACACCTGCACCGATTCCGGCTCCAAGCCCGGCAACCATGAAAATCAGAGGTATCAGCAATTTCGCCATAACCAGACCTCAGAAAGGCAAAAGGGAATCGAGGACTTGCTGGCCATATCTTGGCTGCTGCACGTCGGTTATTTGCCCGCGGCCGCCATAGGACACCCGCGCTGACGCTATTTTGTCATAGGTGATCTCATTCTTGCGTGAGATATCCTGCGGGCGGATATATCCGGCGACCAGCAACTCCCTTAGCTCGAAATTGACGCGCAGTTCCTGAGACCCAGAGATAGACAATACCCCATTCGGCAGAACATCCAGTACGGTTGCTGCGACGCGCAGTGTCAGTTTCTCGTTTCGCCGAACCGATCCGCGCCCAGAACTGGATGCGTCAGAGTCAATCGAGACCGCCTCTTCCAGAGATGCGCCCTCTGGCAAGCTGTTTTGCGCCCGTTGCGGCAAACCGAATAGACCGACAACCCCGAGGTTTTCTGAGCCGGACCGAGAACGGTTGGTGTTGTTGGAAATCTCTGCCTCTTCGTCCAGCTCGATGACCACCGTCAGGATATCGCCTTTCTTGATGGCGCGTTGATCGCCCAAAAGCGAGTGTTGACCACCGCTCCACAAGGATGCCCTGTCGACATTGCGCTGAGATTGGGTGTGCAGAGGCAGGCCGGGCCACAGCATGGCAACCTGCTCAGGCGACTCTTCCTGAGGCGTGAAACTTGGCGGTTTCCCCAAGTGATCCAGACGCCCGCACGCAGACAGGGCAAATACCGTGATTACAAGAGATTTTGACAACGCAGACATCAGTTTACCTCGATTTGGCCATTTGGCCGGATTTGGCCTGACACAGTGGTACGCGACGATAGGTTCATGACGCGGATGCGATCGCCAGCGGCCCCGCGCCCCAGGGCGCGGCCTTCGGTCGTGATTGAAAGAGCAGCGCGTCGAAACACCAAAAGAACCAGATCATTTCGGTCCACAATGGCTGGGGGGCCCACGTCGGTTTCGCGAATCGGGCGGCCCGGATAAAGGGCCACACGTGCTTCCTGTCCGATCAAAGCCTCTGTTTCTGAGACAGCTCCTGGTATCGTCTTGGGCTGTGTCTCCAGATCTGCAGCGACGATAATCTCCTTGGCACGGATCGTCCGGGTCGACACAACAATGTCAGCCTGCGCACTCAAAGGCAGGGCTATTGCGACGGACAGGAGCAGCGCACGCATCACCGCACCTGGGTCGTTGCGGCCATCATCTGATCGGCGGCCGAAATGACCTTTGCGTTCATTTCATACCCGCGCTGCGCCTCAATCAGTTCCGTCACTTCACGCACGGCGTCAACGGAACTGTCTTCCAGATAGCCCTGCCGCAAGGTGCCAAGACCGTCCTCACCCGGCGGTCCCACGACCGGTGCCCCAGAGGCCTCGGTTTCTTTGAAGAGATTGCTGCCGATTGCCTCGAGCCCCTTGGCGTTCGAAAAACTCGTCAGGGTGAACTCACCCAACAACTGCCCTTCGGCAGTGTCATCGAAATAGGCATAAACTTCTCCCACTGCGTTGATCGAGATTGATCTGGCATCATCCGGAATCGTGATCTCGGGAGCGACGGCAAAGCCATCGGAGGTTACAATGAGGCCTTCGGCCGACCGTTTCAGACTGCCATCACGGGTAAAGGCGGACTGGCCATTCGGCAGGGTCACCTCCAGATATCCTCGACCCTCAATCGCAATATCCAGATCGCTGCCGGTCTCAGACAAAGCGCCTTGCGCCAGTTGCACAGTGACAGCGGCGGGGCGCACACCGAGGCCCAATTGAATGCCCGTTGGCAAAACCGTTCCGTCCGAAGCGTTCACGGTTCCGGCGCGGGCCATCTGCTGATAATGCAGATCCGCGAATTCCGCGCGTCGCGCGTTGTAGCCTGTGGTGTTCATGTTCGCCAGATTGTTCGAGATCGTCTCGACCCGCATTTGTTGCGCGGTCATGCCGGTGGCGGCAATTTTCAGTGCACGCATGTCTGTGTCTCCTGTATCAGTAAATCAGCGCATCAGCGCCTTGAACGCACCGCGCAGCCGCTCGTCTTCGGTTTCCAGAAAGCTCTGGCCCAGTTCATAGGCGCGCTGAACCTCGATGAGGCGGGTCACCTGTTCGATGGCGTTGACATTCGACCCCTCGAGAAAACGATGCAAAACAACCGGTTCTTCAACAGGTTCCACATCGCCCTGAGCGCGGAACTGTGTGTTGCCTTCGCGTATCAGATCCTTTGGCTCGCCGACGCGATAAACACCAATCTGGCCCAGAAGCTGACCATTCACGCTCAGCGTGCCGTCGCTGCCGACATCGATTGAGGCAATATCCGGTGGCACGAAGATGGGCGATCCGTTGCTGTCGAGCACACGCGCCCCGTCCATCGTGACCAGATCTCCCTGCGCGTCAGGAGAGAAGCTACCCGCTCGCGTCAGACGGTTGCCTGCCGGTGTTTCAATCAGGAAAAACCCTTCACCTTCGATGGCAAAGTCGAACTGGCCACCGGTTTCCGTCAGAACACCCTGTTGCAGGGACGTATTGCGAGCCTCGGACCGGCTCATCGAAAGCGAGGGGGAATTGGGCAGGTCCTTGATAAACTCCGAGAAAACCAGGCCTTGCTGGCGATACCCGGTCGTATTTGCGTTGGCGATATTGTTGGCCACCAGACGCATTTCCTTCATCAGTCCAGATTGGCGGGACAATGTGGTGTAAGCCGTATCCATCAGCGGCCTCCTGCGATCAACGGGACGAGTGTTCCGGTAAAAAAAGTGACAAGCGTTTGGGTCATGAACCCCATCGAAATCCAGAACACGATGACAATAGCGACGAGTTTCGGAACAAAGGTCAGGGTCATTTCCTGGATCGAGGTCAAGGCCTGAAACAGGCCCACGACCAGACCGGAGAGAAGCGCCATGGCCAGGATCGGAACCGAGGTAATCACCGCGATCCACAGCGCCTGACGCACAACGTCATAAAAAAGACCTTCGCTCAGCATCGCTCAGACCGGCATTCGCAGGATTTCCTGATAGGCTTCGACCACCTTGTTGCGCACGACCACGGCGGTTTCGACCGCCAGTTCGGTGTGCGCCAGCGCCTGGACCAGAGCATGCGGGTCGACCTGGCCGGTCATTGCCGTTTCTGACATCTGCTCGCTGTGTTTCAGGGTGGTGGCAAAGTCCTGAAATGCGGATCGCACCCCTTGGGCCACACCACTGAGATCGGGATCGGCCTGT
Organism: Ruegeria sp. B1; assembly: GCF_056535885.1. Classification (NCBI taxonomy): domain Bacteria; kingdom Pseudomonadati; phylum Pseudomonadota; class Alphaproteobacteria; order Rhodobacterales; family Roseobacteraceae; genus Ruegeria; species Ruegeria sp. B1. The sequence goes on from NZ_JBQFJA010000001.1 coordinate 322,071, forward strand.
GTGGCGGGTCGTGCAAACGCATAGTTCTGCGCCGCCGTCAGTGATCGGATATCCATTCTGGGTTTCCTTTATTTTCTAAGCAGTTCCATCAGGCTCGACGACATCTGCCGCGCCTGGTCGAACATCTTGAGGTTGGCTTCGTAACTGCGCTGCGCCTCACGCGCGTCGGCGATTTCGATCATCAGATCGACATTTGACCCGCGATAATGGCCTGTCTTATCGGCCATCGGGTGACCGGGATCGTAAACGCGGCTCAGATCGCTCCGGTCGAGCCGTATGCGACCGGCCTGAACGATGTCTTTGCCGTCTTTTTGAACCGTTTCGAACGGCACTGTCTTGCGCCTGTATCCCGGCGTATCCGCGTTCGAGATGTTTTCAGACACGTGGCGCAACCGGGCCGATTGCGCCCGCAGGGCATTGGCGGACGCGGTCAGGGAATGGGAAAAATCGCTCATATCAGCCTCTCCTTACGCGCGACCCAGACTGGACCGCAGAACGCCGATAGAGGTTCGATAAATCGCCAAAGCACGGTCATGTTGCCGCTTGACCTCGATCGCTTTCAGCATTTCCGCTTCCAGCGAGACACCGTTTCCATTGGGATCACCCGAAGGCGCGGCGACATGTTCCGCCCAGGACTGACCCGTCAGTGTGGCGCCGTGCAGATGCCCGGGTCGGGTCGCAATCATCTCGGGCCTGCGCCCGGTGGTTTCATATGCTGTTTTGAAGGCTTCAATATCGCGCGGCTGGTATCCCGGCGTATCCGCGTTGGCCATGTTGCGCGAAATGACCGCCTGCCGTTGTCCGGCATGAGTTGCCATTGCGTACGCTGTCTTAAAGACGTTCAGGTCAGAGAACATCGGGGCTTCTCCCTCGATCAATTTCAATCAAGGCTTAACCCCGATTCCTTTAGAAACCGTTTTCGACAAACCAGTTGGAGACCCCGTCATGTCCGATCTCGATCCGATACTTTTGAAAAGTGAATTCGACAGGATGCGTGCCGTGCGGCATGTGGGGTCGGTGACCGGTGTGGCGAATGGTGTGATCGAAACAACCGGCTTGACCGCGCATGCGCGAATCGGGGATCTTCTGACACTGCATCGCCGCTCGGGTCCGGATCTGGCAGGTGAAGTGCTGTATGTCGGGTCGGACCACGTTCACATGCTGCCGGGGGCCACGCCCGAGGGGGTCAGCCTGGGAGATCGTGTGACACTTGACCCCTCGCCCGGGTTCGCGCCCGGGATGCACTGGCTTGGCCGTGTCATTGATCCTTTCGGACAACCGCTGGACGGCAAACCGCTGCTGGGCGGACCACATGACCGCGACATTATGCAAGCGCCCCCGCCGGCGGTTGACCGCAAGCCCTTGGGAGAGCGTCTGGCAACCGGTCTGGCCGTGCTAAACACAGTGTTGCCGATTGTGCGCGGGCAGCGGGTTGGTCTGTTTGCGGGTTCCGGGGTTGGCAAATCCACGTTGCTGGCGACGCTGGCGCGATCCATGCAGGCTGATGCGGTCGTAGTCGCCTTGGTTGGGGAGCGCGGGCGCGAAGTAAACGAGTTCCTTCAACACGCGCTCGGACCGCAAGCCATGAAACGGTCCGTTGTTGTGACCGCGACGTCGGACAAGTCGGCCCTGGCGCGCAGACGCTGCGCCTGGTCGGCCATGTCGGTGGCGGAATTCCTGCGCGATCAGGGTCTGAACGTGCTGTTTCTGGCGGATTCCGTCACGCGTTTTGCCGAGGCACATCGCGAAATCGCCGTGGCCATGGGAGAATCGCCGTCATTGCGCGGTTTTCCCCCGTCTGTGACGCCCTTGATTGCCAACCTTTGCGAACGGGCTGGTCCCGGAACCCTTGAACAGGGCGACATTACCGCGATATTCAGTGTTCTGGTCGCAGGGTCCGATATGGACGAACCCGTTGCGGACATTCTGCGGAGCGTTCTGGATGGTCACGTTGTTTTGAGCCGTGACATTGCCGAGCGCGGCCGTTTCCCCGCCATCGATCTGAGCCGGTCAGTATCCCGCAGCCTGCCTGGCGCCGCTACGGAAACCGAAAACCAGATGATCGCGGAAACCCGCAAACTGGTGGGCAGCTACGAGCAATCCGAGGTTATGATTCGGGCCGGGCTTTACTCCGAAGGCGCGGATCCCTTGTTGGATCAGGCGGTGCGGGTCCACGAGGAACTGGATGGGTTTTTCGGCAAAACCGACGCCGAGGGCATTCAGAACAGCTTCGACCGCCTGTCCGTGATCCTGCGGCGCGCCAATGCAGGTCTGCCAAAGTAACGCCCGTCCGCAACCTGATCGGTTTCAGGCGTTAAGCCCGCCTTAACACCTCTGCTGCTACCCCCGTAATCGGGTGAGAAAAGGTGGTGGAGATGGGTGCGCAATCCAATGCGGCGCCAATCATCATCAAGAAGAAGCGTGTGACGGCTGGTGACAGCCATCACGGTGGCGCGTGGAAAGTCGCGTATGCGGACTTTGTCACAGCCATGATGGCCTTCTTCATGTTGATGTGGCTGCTGAATGCAACGACCGAGAAACAACGCAAAGGCCTGGCGGATTACTTTTCGCCTTCGATTCCGGTCAATCCGGTGTCGGGCGGCGGGAATGATGCTTTTGGCGGCAACAACATGTTCTCGGAAAAAACGCTGGTTATGGACGGCTCGGGTGCCAGCAACCAAAACCCGACCGAAGCCCGAGAGGCGCGCGGATCAACTGGCGTGGATTCTGATGGCGGAGGCAAAGGTGCCGTCGAAGATTTCTCATCGCTCGAAGCACAGCTTCTGGGCCGCACGGGTGAAAGCACGGTATCAGACGACCTTCTCAAGCACATTGTCACCCGTGTCACAGATGAAGGGTTGGTCGTAGAGCTGTTCGATACGGAAGATCAAACGCTCTTCCAACCAGACACAGACACGCCAACACCGGTCATGCGCGCGCTGGCTCTTGTGGTTGCGCGATCCTCGGACCTGGTGACAAACGCCGTGGCCGTTGAAGGGCATGTCAGCGCCTTTCCCATCGTTCTGGCAAAAAACCCCGCCTGGGATGTGTCGACGGCCCGTGCTCAGACGGTCCGGCAGATGCTGCAAAACAACGGGTTGGAGCCGCAGCGGCTGGATCGGGTTACAGGCCACGCGGATCGTAAGCTGCACAGCGATATACCAATGGCACCGCGCAACAACAGAATCGAGATCATATTTCTGCGCGACACCTAAAGGATAGATAGCATTTTAGCTGTTAGCGCGCTGTTAAGGGCAGGAACGTTACTGGTTGCATCAACGATTGACGCAACAGAAGGGAGCGCCGATGACAATTTCTTCTTCGCTGAATGCCGGTGTGGCCGCATTAAAGGCCAACGCGAACAGGCTGGCCACGATTTCCGACAATATCTCCAACGCTTCAACCTTCGGTTACAAGCGGGTGGAGACGGATTTTCATTCCATGGTCGCCTCAGGCCAAGGCGGCAGCTATTCGGCCGGGGGTGTGCGCACGACCAGCCATCGCCTGATTGACCAAGGCGGTTCGCTGGTGACAACCAACAGTGCAACCGATCTGGCCGTTCGCGGACGGGGCATGTTGCCGGTGCGCCCAAGCTCTCAGATTGCGGCTGGCTCGAATGAGATGCTGCTGACAACAACTGGCTCATTTGAACCAGACAATCAGGGCTATCTGGTATCCAAATCGGGCCTGGTCCTGCTGGGATGGCGTGCCAATCCGGATGGGTCGATGCCAGCCGTACCAAGAGACACGCCTGCAGCGCTGGAACCGATACAACTGAGCGTCAATCAACTGTCCGGTTCCCCGACGACGCAGATGAGCCTGCGGATGAACCTGCCTGCAACAGAAACGGATGCGGGTGCGGCGGGTGAGACGCAGACTCTGTCGGTCGAATACTTCGACAATCTTGGCAAATCCGAAAGCGTCGATATCGAACTGGTACCAACGGTACCGGGAACGGGGTCCAGCAACGAATGGACCATGATTATGCGCGACTCCGCCTCAGGTGGTGCGGTGATCGGGGAATACACGCTGACCTTCACGGACAACCGAACAGCGGGCGGCACGCTTGCCACCGTCACAACCGTTTCGGGCGGCGCCTACGATCCGGCCACGGGCAGCGTTGTCGTAAACGTCGCCGGAGGACCGATGGAGGTCAACATCGGTCAGATCGGTGACGCTGACGGGATCACGCAGCTATCGGATACATTCGCACCCGGATCTATCGCGCGCGACGGTTCGGCGGTTGGAACACTGACCAGCGTTCAAGTTGACGAAAACGGGTATGTGTTTGCACTGTATGACACCGGCGTCAGCCGCCGGGTTTTTCAGATACCTTTGGCAGATGTGCCGAATCCCAACGGGCTGACGGCGCTCGACAACCAGACTTACGCCCCATCCCGCGAAAGCGGCAACTTCTTCCTGTGGAACGCTGGAGAAGGCCCAACCGGCGAAGTCGCATCCTTCGCCCGCGAAGAATCCACCACGGATATCGCGACCGAGCTGACCTCGATGATCCAGACACAGCGCGCTTATTCCTCAAGCGCCAAGGTGATCCAGACCGTCGATGAGATGCTACAGGAAACCACCAATATCAAACGCTGATTTGAGCTTTGACCACCGGAAAGGACCCGTCGGATGAATCTGTCGACAGCTTTGAACAACGCCATGAGCGGCCTGACCGCGACGAGTCGGGGCGCGTCTGTTGTATCCGGGAACATCGCAAACGCCCTGACACCTGGCTATGCAAAACGCTCGCTGGAACTGACATCAAACCTCATTTCAGGCAATGGCGTACGCGTTGCGGGGGTCATCCGACATCAGGACCCGGTGCTGACCGCCAATCGCCGAGCCACCGATGCCGACTTAGCCTATCGCTCGGCGGTGTCTGATTTTCACACACGCTTAGAGGGGTTTGTGGGCACGCCCGAAGATGCGGCGTCGCTCTCTAATCGCTTGACCGAATTCGGAAACAACCTGATCACGGCGGCCAGCCTTCCAAATTCGGTCGAACGGCTGGATCAATTGGCCCGCAGCGGTCGTGACCTGACAAACGGCTTGAACCGCGCGTCCGAAGGGCTGCGACAGTTGCGCTCGGACGCCGATCGCACGATCGGGTCACAAGTGGCCGCGTTGAACCAGGCCCTTCAAGACATCGAAGATCTGAACGCGAGGATTCCATCAATTCGCAATTCGGGTGGTGACATCAACGGATTTCTCGATCAGCGCCAAGTCCTGATTGATCAGGTCAACCAACTGATTCCGGTGAATGTCGTTCCACGCGACAATGATCGTGTTTCTCTTTACTCCGATGGCGGGCTGATCCTGCTCGAAGGGAAAGCCTCCGAGTTTTCCTTCACCATCACCGGCGATACGCAGCCCCATATGACAGTGGCCAACGGTCTGTTGTCAGGGCTGGAGATGAATGGAAATCCGGTGCGAATCAGTGGCGATACCGCGCAAATCCGGGGCGGTGCCTTGGCAGGTCAGTTCGAAATCCGTGATGAACTTGCACCCGAAGCTCAGACTCAGCTCGACACAGTTGCCCGCGATCTGATTGAACGGTTCGAATCCCCCGGACTGGACCCAACGGTCCTGGCGACCGATCCGGGATTGTTTACCGATGATGGCAACCGCCTGGATCTGACCATGCTCTCGGGTCTGGCATCCCGGATTAGCCTCAATACCAGTGTTGATCCCGATACGGGCGGCGACAGCTGGCGACTGCGCGCGGGGCTCGGGGCCACTGTTCCGAACGATCCCGGAGACGCGACCCAATTGCAGGCCTTTAGTGCCGTTCTGGGCGATGCCCGACCGGTTCCAGGGGCGATCTTCGGAACCGGGGCCATGCGTGCAGCAGAGATAGCTGACGCGATGATGTCCCGTACGGGGGCAAATGCCCATGTTGCCGAGCAACGCAAAACCTTCGCGGCCGGCGCTCAGCAGCAGATGGCACTGCTTGAGGCAGAACAGGGCGTGGATACTGATGACGAGCTGCAACGGTTGATACAGATCGAACAAGCCTACGCGGCCAATGCACGTCTCATCTCGGTCGTGGATGAGCTGATGGAAACCCTTCTGAGGTTGTAAACATGACTTTGACGTCCATAGGAGATCTCGCACGTAATTTGACTCTGCAAACCCGGTCAAATGAACTCAAACATCAAATCGAAGACCTTTCGCATGAATTGTCGACCTGGAAAGCAAAGGATGTATCCGCGCATTTGATGGGCGATTACTCCCACCTTCTCGATTTAGACCGCAGTCTGACCCGGCTGGATGCTTTTGACGTTGCCTCAGCGGAGGCTGAATTGTTCACTGATACTATGCAGCAGAGCCTGACGCTGTTTAGCGACTCCAGCGGCGAGATGACGGCGAGCTTGCTGGCATTCGGCACGGCAAATCACGCTGTCACACACGAACAGGCTTCGGTTCAAGCTCGCAACGAGTTGGATACTATGATGTCCGCGTTGAACACGCGTATCGGCAACAGGAGCCTGTTTTCGGGTATTGCCACAGATGTCTCGCCACTGCCGTCGGTCGAGACTCTGTTGACCAACCTCGAGGCGGAACTGACCGGCTTGGCGACCATCACTGACATCCGCAATGCCGCTGACGCCTGGTTCAACGACCCTGCGGGGTTTGACACGGTCATTTACCGGGGATCCGACACAGCCCTGTCGTCGATGCAGATTGCCGAAAACGAGCGGATTTCTCTTTCAATAGCGGCAACAGACCCTGCTTTGAAAGCCGCCATGCGTGACGTGGCAATTGCAGCGCTTGTTGCGGATAACGCGCTGGCCATTCCCACAGATCAGCGAACAGGATTGTTCAAACAGCTGGGGGTCGCATTGGCCAATACGCAGGATGAAATCGTCAAACTTCAGGCCGAGGTCGGCGCCGCCGAATCCCGGGTCGAGCAGGCCGTAACCCGAAACGCTGCTGCGCGCACCAGTCTGGAATACAGCCGCAATGTGCTGATCGGGGTCGATCCGGATGAAACCGCTGTCAAACTAAAAACCGTACAAAGCCAACTTGAAAGCCTCTACACCGTCACCGTTCGCAATGCGGGCCTGTCCCTGGTGAACTTCCTGAGATGAGGGTTCTTGTTTTTCTCATTGCGCTTCTGCCCGGCGTGGCATTTGCTGGTGCGATCCGGTTGAAGGATCTGGTGGATTTTGACGGCGTACGGGGCAACGATCTTGTGGGCTATGGCCTTGTCGTGGGGTTGAACGGAACAGGCGACGGACTGCGGAACTCACCCTTTACGGAAGAAATCATGTCCAACATCCTTGAACGCCTGGGCGTCAACGTCACGGGTGAGGATTTCCGGCCCAAGAATGTGGCGGCCGTCCTTGTGACCGCCAGCCTTCCCCCTTTCTCGCGGGTCGGGGGTCAGATTGACGTGACTGTGTCCGCAATCGGGGATTCCAACAGTCTACTGGGCGGGACGCTGATCATGACCCCGCTCAACGCGGCGGACGGGCAGATCTATGCAGTGGCGCAGGGGACGGTTCTGGCGGGTGGCGCAGTTGCCGAGGGTGAGGCGGCCTCCGTCGTTCAGGGCGTTCCCACGTCCGGGGTCATTCCTTCTGGCGCGCGGGTGGAGCGCGAAATCGATTTTGACCTGTCGACGCTGACCCAGATGCGGCTGGCCTTGCGCGAACCCGATTTTACAACGGCTGGACGTATCGAGGTGGCCATAAACACTGAATTCAACCGTGCCGTGGCGATCATGCGGGATTCCGGAACCGTCGAACTGAATATCGCCGCAACGCAAGCCATTTCCACGGCACATGCGATTGGCCGGATCGAGAATATCCTGGTTGAACCGGAAACCAAAGCACGGGTTGTCGTTGATCAGCGTTCCGGCACCATTGTTATGGGTCAGGAAGTGCGTATTTCGCGTGTTGCAGTATCCCAGGGCAACCTGACCCTGACCGTCGAAGAAGCCCCGATTGCGGTTCAACCCAACCCCTTTGCACGGGGAGAGACCGTTGTTGTGCCAAGGACCATCGCCGGAATCGAAGAGGAGGAGGGCACAGGTCTTGCCGAGATTCCCGAGGCGACAACCCTGTCCGAGGTCGTGGCCGGGCTCAACGCTTTGGGTGTGTCGCCGCGGGACATGATCGACATTCTGAAGACGATCAAGGCCGCGGGCGCGCTGCATGCCGAGTTCATCGTCCGGTAGCTCTGGGGCGGTTCCAGCAGGCCATTTCTTCGACCAAAAAAGGTGACGGCATTTCTGCAATGGTGCCGACTATTTCGATTTCCAGCTGTCCAGCCAACGGCGGAGGCGGGTACGGCGTTCGTCAATCGCGTCTCCGGCCGCATAAAACCCGTCCTCGACATTCTCGAGCATCGGATCGATCCGTGCTTGCCGGAACCTGCGCCACCGAACCCAGAGCGCCCAGACCAACGCGGCCAACACAGTCAGGAACACAATGTTGAACCACGGGATGATACGGGTGTCCGGACCATCGACATGCCGGATGGAAACCGCATTGGGAAAGATCGACATAAACTCATTCCGCCAGCCGTAATGCGTGACCACAACCCAATCCGGGTCATCCTTGGTGGATTTCGCATCGTTGGCTTCGGTGTAAAGGTTTGCTGTGTCGAACTTGAAATAGGGCGGCCAACCCCAACTGGTATCCTCGTTCCGATAGACGATCGGCTTACCGTTTGCGCGCACCGCCTGAATAAACTGCACATCACGGTTTGACAGGCTCGTCGACTGATCATCAGGTTCTGACCAGAAGATACGGGTCCAATCGTTCAGGTCTTGCCGTTCCTCATAGGTATTGACGATCCGCACGATATCCTGCTGCGGCAGCGAGTATTGCAGGATCGTGCCAATGGTGACCCAGAATATGATGATGAACGCCCATTTCACATAGGCCATGCCAATACCCTCACATGTAATTCACGATATAGATCAGTGCGCCAATCGCCACCCATGGCATAACATAGACACCCAGGATCAGTTTGCGCCGGAACGAATTGTCATAGACATGCAACCCGCGCGCGACAAAAGCGTCCTTGTTGCCGGTCTTACCTTTCTCGTCCCACCAGTTTTCAAGCTTGCGGCGGCGCACACTGCGCGAATACAGAGACAGAGCGACATAGGCGACCGTCTGGATCACCAGCAGGATCAGAAACAGCCGCAGTGCTCCCAACATCTCTAACCCCTCCTCACGGCGCCCCAAGGCCCGACCCGTGCAATCACCGCATCGCTGACCCGGTCGTTGCCGCTCATATCCGGTTCATGGCCGAACAGCGCAGCACGGGCACCGACCTTGTCCACCTGATACTCTCGGGCGAGAAAATCGGCAACATAGGCTTTCTTGGTCTCGGGCCATTTGGCGTAGGTTCTGTAGAACAGTTCCTTGTGGCAAATGAACATCTGACGCGGGTCCAGCGGGGCAAGCTCGGCCAGCAACATATTGACCAGATCGCGACTGGGTGTGTCGGCGGCGCGCAGCGTATAGAAATAGGCCGGGTGGTCCGACGTGATGCGCGGCCATTGCCCTCCGTCCGTCGCCCACCGCAACAGCTGCGCCAATCCGTGATAGGCCTTGGGCAGTTGGTCGGAGTGTTTGCGAGCCAGCCGGCGCATATCGCTGCGGTCCAGTTCCGTCAAATCGACATCGGCATCGGCCGCGGCAGCGACTGTAAGAAAGTCCATCTTCTGCTGCAGGACCGCAGCCGAATCGACACCGCGCGCCTTCACGATGGGTTCGACCAGATCGTTATAGTCGAGGAACTTGGCAATCTGGTTCCGCTGAGACGGGTCAAAGACGTATTTGATCGGAAGGTCATCAGGCATATCGCCCATGCAAATTGCCGCCGGGTGATCCAGATCGGGGAACAGATAGAGCCCACCAAAATGCGCTGTCCAGAAGTTGCGCTGCTCAAAATCCGTATGGCGCAAGCGGACAGGATTGCGGGTGACGTCGCCAGTTTCTTTCGCCGTGTCGATCATCCGGGCGATCAGCACATCGTCGAACCAGGCGTCTTCTTCGGTTTTGAACTGCTCGACCATGCCCGCCAGTTGTTCCGCCTTACGCAGGGTGCCGCCGACCGTGTCGGCCTCAATCTCGATCTTGCGCAGGTTCAGCAGTTCATTGGGCGTGGTGAGTTTGATGACCGAGTTCACCAGCTCTCCGGCCACTGCATCGGTGGCGGTCAGGGCAAACAACTGCGCCTCGTTCATCTCGATAAACTCACGCAGAATATCGCGCGAGGTCGAGAATTTGACGTTCAGCAGAGGCGCGCGTTTCTGCTCGGTCGTCAGCAGGATGAACTGCCGGTTGACCCCGTTGGGGTTGAGGTAGAGCGGGTCGTCCAGTTCAATCCCCACCTCCGGCGAATAGCCCGAAACATCGACATGGAAATCCGTCAGCGCCGTGGTCTTGCCCGCCAGATGCTGCAACGCGCGGTTATACCGCTCGACCAGAGCCGGGCTGGAGATGTGGACGAGGTTGCCGAACATCAGGCCTTTTTCGATGAGGCGGATCATTGGCTTTCCTCTAGATTTCTGTAGTCGCTTAACTCTCTCTTGAGACGAACCCACTCAGACTTCAGATACAGATTCACCAAATTCATTAAGTCAAATGCAATACTCTCTTTTTCGGCCTCTTTTTCATTGATGAGTCTTAGCAGTTGCTTGAATATTGCTTTAGGTGCGTCTTCATTGGGATTCATTCTCAATAAAACGCTTTGAATCCGTTCATTTACCTCTGCAAACTTTGCGTCGTCTCGCTTTCCATATTCGGGGGCAAACGCCAAAATGACAGCAAAGTCATCGCGTAGTTGGTCTATCCAATTCTGGCGGAAATCTGCAAGTTTCATGCGCCTTGAAAGCTCGAGCTGCAGCTTTCGTTCTTGAGCGGCTCGATATTGCGCCTCCTTTGAAGCTGCTGCTGAACGCTTCTCGGCAGAACGATTTATTATTGTAGTTACTGCAAGAGTAATCAACGGCACGACCACCAGAGTTATCAATTCCTTGTGGCCAATAATCCATTGGTTCCATGCAGTGAGAAGTTCCAAACTCAAACCCTCCCTTCTAAATACGGCTTCGTGTTGTGTTCTGTATCTTTCAGATCGCAATCCTCTTGAACCGACCAACAACCACAACCGCCAGCACCAACAAGGGCAATGCAAACGACCGCCCTGTGATCTGCAAGTTGAACCCAAGGTAAGACACCACGCTGCCCTCAAACAGGATCAGGGACTCTTCCCATGAAGTGCCCTCGAACCCGCTGCCCGCGTTGACACCGAACTGGGTCAGGAACAGCACCGCCACAGCGCCCAGAAATCCGATCACGCCCCAGCGCAGAGGTAGGATCAGACCCAATACAAGCGCAAAGCCAGAAATCGCGTAGACGAGCATTATCCCTTCCCCTCAAGGTACCGCCGCTTGGCCTCTTCCATTCGGCCCATCTCGCGCACCGTGTTTTCAATGGCGACCTCGTCGCTCTTGTCGGCATATCGGAACTCACTGTCGGCGTAGCGGTTGATCTCCTGTATCACCATGTCCACCGTGATCGGCTGACGCAGGTCTTCGATCATGGCCTTCTTAGTGTCGTAGTCTCGGAACAGGAACAACTCGGGGGTTTCCATCCACTCGTCGGGCAGTTCGAAATCCATCGCGCGGACCTTGACCGCGTCGGTGATGTTCTTGATCGCGCGGCCGGTAAAGCGCTCATCGGCCTGTTGGATCGCCTTGAGGTAGGTGCCCAGTTTGGCAATCGTGTCCATTTGCCCGATATCGTCGGACACCCGATCATAAACCTGCAGCAGCGCGTCCTCATGTGGGCGGGAATGACTTTCGAAACTGGCGGCGACGGCCTTTTTGATCTCTTGCGCAGCATAGGCTTCGTGCTCACCCAGCGGGATATCGTGGTTGCGGCCCATCAGCAGGTGCAGGATATCAATGTAATCCTCACGCGTCTGCGGTCCGTCCACCAGAAACCGCGCGCCCGCCCGCTGGCGCAGGGCGTCGTCCACGTTTTCGGGGTAGTTCGAGAACATGCCAAAGGTGCAGTTGCCGCGCACGACGGTATTAGCGCCTGCAAAGCTCTCCATCAGCACGGCGGTGATTTCCAGCTGCCCCGCCGAGGACTGCCGGTCGCCGCGTTTGCCTGCCAGCTGGTCGATATCGTCGATGGTGCCAAAGCCGATGACCGAAGGGTCGATGATCGTGTTGATGAACGCCTTGGCGTTCTGGCCGGATTTGCCTTGATAGCTGTCGATATTGTCGGTGCTCAGGTTCTGATAGCGGAACGGATAGCCCGCGTTCTGGCAATAGTCGTTGATCAGCCCGGCCATCATCTGGATCAAAGTGGTCTTGCCGGTGCCCGGTTTGCCATCGCCCATGAAGGTAAAGATGAAACCGCCAAGCTCGGCAAACGGGTTCAGGCGGCGATCGAAGTCATAGGCCATCACCATCTTGGCGAGCTTCATCGCCTGATATTTGGCGATATGGTTGCCGACCACCTCGTTCGGTTTCTTGAACGTCATGGTCAGGGTGGTTGATTTGGCCTTGGATGCCGGCTCAAACCCCCGGATGGTCAGGTCATCGGCTTCGATATGCCAGGCGGCGTTCTGGAACGGGGCGAGATGGCCGACGGATTGCGCGCGCAGGGCAATCTTGTCCATCAGCTGCTCGGCATAGGCGCTGATGGCGGCGATCAGATGCGCGTCGTCAGGGGCGTGCTTGGCCAACACCTGATCCAACTCCCACAAGGCACCGTGCAGCGCAAGCTGACCATTGTCGGTCAGAACCTCTTCGATTTCACCGAGGTCAATGGTGGTCTCGTGCATATGCGACGACATCAGATAGGCCAGTGCATTGCCGAAGGTGTGAGATGTGATCAAAGCCTCAGCAGTCAGCAATTCCGAGAATTCGGTCTTGCGCGCAACAGGCAAATCCCCGGCAAGGTTTGCGCGTTTCAGATCGGCCAGCGGGGTCTGCTCCGCATAAGCCTCGGCCACGGCCAGAGCAATGGCAATGGCCCGACGAATGGCCTGTTGCGTGGTGGCCTGCGGCGGCGAAACCAGCGTATCGCCATCGTCCGAGGCCTCAATCCGTTCAACCAGATGCACCCCATTGGCGCGCACGGTGCGGCGAGTGACAAGACCCGGCGTGGTGGACCTAAATCGCCGACCTGTAGAGACGCCCGGAGACCGTTCAACAGTAGCTTCAACAGGTTTGGCAAATCGCGGTGCGTGTTCGAACGCGTTCAGCAAAGCGGTCGCCGCCGGATAATGCTTGCGAATGTCGTCTTCACGCAATTCCATCTGATCTGACGTCAAACTCATCTCAAAAACCGCCCTTGCTTCATCTTTTCAAAAATACTCCCGCCGAAGGCGAAATCAGTACCTCAACACCTGCCCGGACTTGCTGACCACAAATTTGCGCACGTCCCTAAACCCCGGTGGGTTGCGTTCGGCTAACACCTGAAACGGGCGTTGGGGTAGGATAATCGAGCGTTCCGTCTGCGTCGCTCCGGTCTCGGCCCCTTGCCCGCCAAACGGATCCAGCGCAAACACCTCGCGCTCGACGGTCGAGAACCACCCAGCGCGTTCCTCGATCACCTCTTCGCTTTCCAGCTCCTCAGTGGTCCAGGCCAGCGCCCAATCCTGCCCCTTTGGCGCCTGCGCGTCCTCCAGCACCTGCCGCAGGGGGCCGGATTGCTCGGTAAAGGCAGAGGAATACATCGGCCCTACATGGATGCGCCGCATGTGCTTAGGGTGCAGGTCGTCGAAATCCTGATCAAAGCCCTTGGCGATTGTCACCAGTTTCAACCCGCCTAAGGATTGAGCCATCAGATGCACCTGCACCTCGGGCCAGCGGCGCTGATCCTTTGGCAGAGCCGTCTTGCCGCTATCCTCCAACTGCATCAGGTAGATGACCGGCAGATTGATCTGGCTGTCATAGACCGCCCAGTGGATCATGAATTTTCGCCGCTCGCCCTCATTCCCGATCCAATGGCATTCGGGATCGTTGCGGGCCCAGAACAGCTCTCCCTTCAGCAATTCCTCGTAATAGAGCCTTTGGGACAGTGCGAATTGCAGCTTGGTGGGGATTTCCTGATCGCCAATGATCGTGCGGACCATGTCGGTTTTCAGATCGTCTTCCGTGGGCATATTCGCCAGATGCACCTGCGCCTGCTGCGCGTCATTGGCCATGGTCAGCAACTCGGCCGCCACGGGAAACCCGCTGTCGCGCTTATCCATGGCGAGGCTGCCAAAGAACCGCCCGGTATCGCGCCCAACCAGCAGATACTTCATGGATAGCGCGCGGAACGTGTAGAGCAACCCCGAGAGGTAGCGCGACACAATCCGCACCTCTTGTTTGCTGATCGCGCCCTCGGCCTCCATCGTCGCGGCCACGCGTAGGAGGTGGACTGTGATCACCTCGAATTTGCGGAAATAGCGGCGCGAGGCGAAAGTGTCGGTCAAGCCGACATGGTCTTGGGTGGGATTAATTTCGACCACGAATGAACTTTCTATATCTGGTCCAATCTTTCGCAAAACATCCCAAACGATCTCTAACTGCACGTATCGCTTGGATCACGGACATACCGTTGTTCCGAAAGATCGCTTCGTTAAAGTTGACCAATCCCATCCAAATTGCTGGAAGCCAGATACGGATTACAAAATAAAAATAGGCCGGTAACAGCAGGACACTGAACAATATGGCCAAACCTTCAACGATTCCGTCACCAGTTAAACCCAAGAAGCCAAGGGCCCATAAAGTCAGCGTAAAGATCACCAGCACTACTCCCAACGCTCCAACGAATATGAGCATTGGGCCAAACATTAGAATGAAAGAGGCCATTTAACCCCCATACAAATTCTTATCATGCTTCTCGACAATCGAAGCGAACCGGCGGGCAAAGCGTTCATCCGCCTTGGCCTTTTTCTCTAGCACGTCTCGGGCGAAGACCATGTGGTCCTCGTGTGCCTCCAGCATGTCGGCCATCTTCTGGTTGGTCGCGGTGCCGATGGCGGCCATGGCCGTCTGCGCCTCTTGGTCGGTCTGCACGCCGATCTCGTTTATGCGGTGGGCCACGTCCTGCTGCTGCGCTGTTTTCAGCGATTTGGTCAGGGCGTCATACAGCACGACGCGCTGTTGCGTGTCTGTCTGCAGCTTGTTGATCAGCACCATCTGTGTCGCCGCCTGGTTCTGGAGTGAATCGACCCAGGTCTTGCCCTTTTCGATATACCGCTCCAGCGTTTGGCTTTTGGCCAGCTTGACCTGCTCTTCCTGAACCTTGGCGTTGTATTGCTTGTTCAGCTCGGCCAGTTCGGTTTCCAGCTGGGTCCGCGCGGCGGCGTCCTGTTCAACGCTGATCTTGTTTTCCAAGGTGATGATCGTCGGGTCCATGCCCTGAATCTCAGCCCGCAGCGCCTCAAGTTCCGCAACAGTCGCCTCGCGGTCGTCCAGCGTGACGGTCAGGTTGTCCTCGACCTTCACGCGCTGTTCTTCCAGCACAGCCAACTGCCCTTCCAGCAGCTTCACGATCACATCCGACTTAGCAATCAAATCCTGCAGCTTGTCGTCGATATTGGCGGTGCGCATCCGCTCCTGCCGCATCGACTCGGATTTGGCCTTGGCGAAGATACCGACAAAGGACTCCCACCCGGTTTTTGACCGCATCTCGTCAAAATCCTTGGAAAAGGCGCTGGTGACGTCGTCCAGACCCATGATCAGCTCGGCGATATTGGCGTTCATCACCTCGGTATGGGCGTGTACGTCCTCAAGCGTGGCGTTTTCGATGTCGATATCCGCCTCGGCGGTGCCAATCTTGGCGCGGGCCGCTTCGATCCGCGATGTCAGTCCTTCGATCTGCGACTGCGACTCACGCACTTTGGTTTGCGTCTCTTCAATCAACGCCTCAAACTGCTGGTTCGACATCTGTGCTATCCCTTTTTCTTTATATACCCAAATATATAGGCGATGTTACGATCATTTACATCCCCCTGGGCCTCCAAATCACTGGGACTTTGGCAAAAACACAAAGAAAAAGATAGGCGCGACTCTGCAGCCAAAACGGGAGCCAGAGACTGCGACCCGTGCGCAACGTCGCGCCTGGAATTTTTGATCAAATCTGGATTGATCCGGCGGTGTGTGTGGCCATAGACATTCCCTGCCCCACCTGATTGTGTGCACGCAAATCATTCCCTGCCGGAGGCTTACCTATGCTGGACGCGACCACCGATCTGAAATCCATCCTGAAAGACCCTGAATTGCTGGCCACCCAGGCCTATATCGGCGGGCAATGGGTCGACGGAGACAATGGCAACTTCGCGGTCACCAATCCAGCCCGTGGAGATGTGCTGTGCGACGTCGCGGATCTGAGCCGCGCCCAGGTCGTCGGCGCAATTGCACAGGCTGAAGCGGCGCAGAAAGACTGGGCCAAGCTGACCGGGAAAGAACGTGCGGTGATCCTGCGGCGCTGGTTCGATCTGATGACGGAAAACGCCGAGGACCTGGGAAAGATTCTCACGGCCGAGCAGGGTAAGCCGCTGGTCGAGGCGATCGGCGAGGTCAGCTATGGTGCGTCTTTTATCGAGTTTTTCGGCGAAGAGGCCAAACGGGTCTACGGTGAGACCATCCCCGGCCACCAGCGCGACAAACGGATCATGGTATTGAAGCAACCCATCGGCGTTGCCGCATCGATCACCCCGTGGAACTTCCCCAATGCCATGATCACCCGCAAGGCCGGACCTGCGCTGGCCGCCGGCTGTGCCTTTGTCGCACGTCCCTCGGAAGAAACACCCCTGTCTGCCCTGGCGCTGGCCGTGCTGGCGGAGCGCGCGGGCATTCCGGCCGGCGTGTTCAACGTCGTTCCTTCGGTCAATGCTAGCGAAATCGGCAAGGAGTTCTGCGAAAACCCCGGCGTGCGCAAACTGACCTTTACGGGATCGACTCAAGTTGGGCGCATTCTGCTGCGGCAGGCCGCCGACCAGGTCATGAAATGCTCGATGGAATTGGGCGGCAACGCGCCCTTTATTGTCTTTGACGACGCCGATCTGGATGCCGCCGTCGAAGGCGCGATGATGTGCAAATTTCGCAACAACGGCCAGACCTGCGTCTGCGCCAACCGCATCTATGTTCAAGCCGGGGTGTATGACGCCTTTGCCGCCAAGCTGAAGGTTGCAACCGAAGCGTTGTCGGTTGGTGACGGACTGGTCGAAGGCACAACCACCGGTCCGCTGATCAATGACAAGGCGGTTGCCAAGGTTCAGGATCACATCTCAGATGCCACTTCGAAAGGCGGGCAGTTACTGACCGGCGGCCTGCCGCATGATCTGGGCGGCACCTTTTTCCAGCCTACGATCGTTACAGGTGTTACGCAGAAGATGAAGGTCGCGCAGGAAGAAACCTTTGGCCCGCTGGCGCCTCTCTTCAAATTCGAAGATGAGGATGATGTCATCACTATGGCCAATGATACAATCTTTGGTCTTGCCGCATACTTCTACGCCAAGGATCTCAGCCGCGTCTACAAAGTCGTCGAAGCACTGGAATACGGTATTGTTGGCGTCAACACGGGTATTATTTCGACCGAGTTGGGGCCGTTTGGCGGCGTCAAACAGTCCGGCCTTGGCCGCGAAGGCAGCCATCATGGGATGGAGGACTACCTTGAGATGAAATACGTCTGCCTCTCTGTTTGACCATAGGCGGCCTCTGATCTGGACACTCCTTCAGGGGCCGCATCATCCATCCCCAGTTTTAATCGGCTTGTTACAAAAGCGCATTTAAAACGTCACAAAACTGCAACCATCGGCGGCCATCCCACTTACGTCCAAGTGAGAGAGGATACCCACCGATGTCATTGCGTTTTGTTTGCCTGACATCTGCACTTGCCCTGACCGCCGGTCAGGCCTGGGCAGAGATGAATTTCAACAGAATTGCGTCTTTCCCCGTCGTCAAGAATATGGCCGAGGGGGCCGATACCAACCGCGAAACCTCGCCGGAAATCATCGCCGCCACCGCGGATGGCATGACGCTCATCTACACCGACAGCCCGCTGGGCGTGATCGGCATGATCGACATTGCCGATCCTGCGAACCCTGCCCCGCTGGGCGCGATGGATGTGGGTGGTGAGCCCACGTCGGTCGGCATCATCGGTTCCACCGCATTTGTTGGCGTCAACACATCGGAAAGCTACACCGCTCCGTCCGGTAAGTTGATTTCGGTTGATATCGCTGGCAAGTCCGAAACCGGCGCGTGCGATCTGGGCGGTCAACCCGACAGCATTGCAGTTGCCCCTGATGGCAGCTTTGTTGCCGTTGCGATTGAAAACGAGCGTGACGAAGACCTCAATGACGGCGTTATTCCGCAGCTCCCGGCCGGGAACCTCGTGATGGTTCCTGTGGCAGGCGGTGCGCTGGACTGCGCAGGCATGAAAATGGCCGATCTGACCGGCCTAGCCGAGGTTGCCCCCACCGATCCCGAGCCGGAGTTTGTTGACATCAACGCTCTGGGTGAAACAGTCATCACTTTGCAG
This sequence comes from Ruegeria sp. B1, assembly GCF_056535885.1. Taxonomy (NCBI): domain Bacteria; kingdom Pseudomonadati; phylum Pseudomonadota; class Alphaproteobacteria; order Rhodobacterales; family Roseobacteraceae; genus Ruegeria; species Ruegeria sp. B1. The sequence goes on from NZ_JBQFJA010000001.1 coordinate 340,592, forward strand.
GAAAACAACCACATCACGGTTGTCGACAAGGACGGCAACGTGGTCAGCCATTTCTCGGCAGGCAGCGTGGATCTGGAAGGCATCGACGCCACGGATGAGCGTGGGGCACTAATCTTCACCGAAAGCCAGCCGGGCCGCCTGCGCGAGCCGGACGCGGTGAAATGGATCGATGACAATCACTTCGCCACTGCGAATGAAGGCGACTACGAAGGCGGGTCGCGCGGTTGGACCATCTTCCACAAGGACGGCACCGTTGTTTACGAAAACGGTACCGATTTCGAGAAGGCGATCATTCAGATTGGCCACTACCCCGACAAACGCTCCGACAGCAAAGGCGTGGAGCCGGAAAGCGTGACTGCGGCCACCTTTGGCGGCACGCCGATGATTTTTGTTGGGGCCGAGCGTGCATCGGTCGTGGGTGTTTATGATGCGACCGATCCGGCCAATCCGGTGCTGAAACAGCTGCTGCCTTCAGGTGTTGGCCCAGAAGGGTATGTGGCGATCCCGGAACGCAACCTGCTGGTCTCCGCCAACGAAAAAGACCTGATCGAAGATGGCGGCCCGCGCGCGCATGTGTCGATCTTTGAATATCAGGACGCCCCTGCCAACTATCCGCATCTGACCTCGGAAGGCGCGGACGAGCTGATTGGATGGGGTGCTCTGTCGGGTCTGGTCGCAGATGAGGATGGCATGATCTATGCGGTCAATGACAGCTTCTATGGCTTCCAGCCGTCGATCTTCAAGATCGACCCCGGCCAGACTCCAGCGCGCATCGTGGACGTGATCCGCGTGCATCGTCAGGATGGCAACCCGGCGCAGAAGATCGACATGGAAGGCATCACGCTGGACGGCAAAGGTGGCTTCTACGTCGCCTCCGAAGGCCGCACCGACCGCGTCATCCCACACGCGATCTACCATGTCGGCCCGGACGGCCTGATCAAAGACCGCAAGGGCGAGATCGGCCTGCCAGCGGAGTTGATGGCAGTCGAAAAGCGCTTTGGCTTTGAGGGCATCACCAAGGTCGGCGACACACTGTGGATGGCCGTTCAGCGCGAATGGAAAGACGATCCGGAAAACCACGTAAAACTGGTCGCCTATAATCTGGACACCAAGGAGTGGGGCGCCGTGCACTATCCCAAAGCGGATCCTGAGAAGGGCTGGGTTGGCCTGTCGGAAATCGTGGCCTTCGGTGACCATGTCTATGTCATCGAACGCGACAACCAGCACGACCACCGCGCCGTGACCAAGAAGATCTATCGCATCCCGCTGTCGGAAATGACCCCGGCTCCGCTGGACGGTGACCTGCCCGTTGTCAGCAAGGAAGAGGTGCGTGACCTGCTGTCCGACCTGACCTCGACCGGAGGCTATGTTTTGGACAAGATCGAAGGTCTGGCCATCCTGCCCTCGGGCGAGGCGTTTGTGATGACCGACAACGACGGTGTTGATGACGCCTCGGGCGAGACGATGTTCTGGTCGATCGGGTCGGTAACTGCCGGGAATTGACCCCTGAAATTGACAAATAAAGGCCCCGCAGAACGCATCTGCGGGGCTTTTTGCATCTACTGCACTGGGCCTCGCTAAAGCTCAGCGCCAGTAATTGTTTGCCTGAGCGATTGTGTGAAAGTTTGCGGCAACCACATGGGATGCCATCGTCAAACTGTCGGCATTGTTTGCATAGTCTGGACGCATCCTGTTCCGGGCCTCGTCATCGGGCTGCGTCTTCTTGACCGCCATGCGGGACAGCAAGATCGCCAGGTCAAACCCGGCCTCGGGAGTTTTCGTTTCTAAGCTTGGCAACCAGGACATGGAATCCTCTTTTATGTCGTACACGATATATTTAACAGCTTGATGCGTCACACGAGCTATGTCAACATTTATATCGTGCACGATATTAAAATGGGTGAAGACGTGGATATCGATCAGCTACCGACCCGGGCCGAAGACATGTTTTGTTACGGCATCTATACGGCGTCTCACATTGTCAACCGGGCATACACACCACACCTGACACGCCTGGGGCTGACATATCCGCAGTACATCACCCTCACTCTGCTTTGGGAGACGGACAGTCAGAAAGTGACCGAACTTGCCGGGCGGCTGCGCATGGCCACCAGCACGCTGACGCCCTTGCTCAAACGGCTGGAAACGCAAGGCCACGTCAAACGAACCCGAGGCAAAAAAGACAGCCGCGAGATGTATGTCAATCTGACCGCCAAGGGCAAAGCGCTGCAACGAGAAACACCGGACATCACGGCATGCATGGTTCAGGGAACGACTTTGAAACGCGACGAGTTGGAAACGTTGCAGCGTCTCCTTGGGAAAATCTGCGATGGGTTGTCGGATCAATAACCTGATGACTGTCAGATTTGTGATGGCGGCATAGAAAAAGATATCGCCACGGCGGTGTCACAGAGACGCGCTACCTATCGCCCCCATGCAATATTCAACATACATAATCTGCACTTCTCCGCGTAGCGGAAGCACACTTCTTTGCAGCATGTTGGCGCAGACCGGTGTGGCTGGCCAACCGGCCTCCTATTTTTATCGACCCTCACTGCAAGACTGGATGAACAGGCTGGAAATCCAGAAAAGTGATGGGGCAGAGCGCGATTTAATCGGGGCGATCCTTCAGGCAGCTATTGTGAAAGGGCGCGGCGCAACTCCGATATTCGGATTGCGTCAGCAGTGGCCTAGCTTTGGTTTTCTTTGCGATAAGCTTGCAGTCATGTCTCCGGAGGCCACAACTGACCGTGATCGCATAGCGGCCGCTTTTGGCGAAACTTTCTTTATTCACTTGACGCGAGAGGACAAGCTGGAACAGGCCGTGTCGCTGATCAAGGCGCGCCAATCTGGTTTGTGGCATGTCGCGAAAGATGGATCAGAACTGGAACGTACGGCCCCAGATCAACGACCTCAATACGACGCCGATGAAATCAGTAAGTGCATTGAGACATTGCAAGAGTACAAAAGTGGTTGGTTGTCCTGGTTCAAACAGGAGCGGATCACTCCGCTGCGCATCACGTATGACGAACTGGCTCAGGCTCCGACAAAAACCCTGCGCAAAGTTTTGGTCGGATTGGGCTTGGATGAAAACGGCGCTGACGGGATTCAGCCGCCGACAAAAAAGATGTCCGATCGCGTCAGCCGTGACTGGGTCGCGCGCTACACTGCTCACAGTGCCCAAACCTGAATGTGCCCTCATTGGATTTTGGGACCGGCCTTCCGGTTCAGCCAAGCAAACAACGCCCCGCGTCTGGAGGAACGCGGGGCGTATGATGCGATAATCCAGAGAGGATAAGATTACCGCTCGGTCCTGTGCCGCCTTAGTTCACGGCTTTGGCGTCGACCACGTCCTTCTCGATGGCCTTGGACGACGCGATCTCGATCCGGCGTGGTTTCAGGGCTTCGGGTACTTCACGCTTTAGGTCGATGTTCAGCATGCCGTTTTCATGGCTGGCGCCGGTGACGCGCACATGATCGGCCAGAGCAAAGCGGCGCTCGAACGCGCGGGTGGCAATGCCACGGTGCAGATAGCTGCGATCCTTGTCGTCAGAGGCCTTCTTGCCGGCCACAACCAGTGAATTTTCTTTCACTTCGACCGACAGGTCCTCTTCGGAAAAACCGGCGACAGCCACGGAAATCCGGTAGGTGTCGGCATCGGTTTTTTCGATGTTGTATGGGGGGTAGCTGGGCTGAGCCACATCACTGGTCAGAACCCGGTCCATCATGTCCGCGATCTGGTCAAAGCCGATGGTGGCGCGATGCAGCGGTGCAAAATCAAAACTACGCATGTGTTGTATCCTCATGTTGAGCGATTCACGATTTTTGCCCTCCGTTCGGACGGGCGATGATTGTCACCGGACCCCGATTATGGCGATCCGGTACACTTCAGATGGGTAGGATTTTGGTCGAGTTCAAGACCCGCCGGAGCTGATGAATTTTGCGCCCGAATTGGACTTGCCGGCCCCGACCTTCAACCTGCGGATCGACGCCTTGGGCTGCGGCGCATCCCGTCGCATGATCGACTTGAGTTCCGACACGACGCCAGCCAGTTCCATGCCGTAACCGATCTTCCTGCCGTTATGCACGCCCACTGCGGACACAACCGACAGAATCTGCCAGCGCGATCCGTTCCTGGCGAGAATCGCAGACCCTGACGACCCGAATGTGATGTCACAGTTAAACGCAATCAAACCCTGGCGCCGTTCAAGGATGTTGCACGACCGTTCGCGCGTGATGGCTTCAGACCGCCCGCGGCCATACGAGGCGATGCTGATTTCGTTTCCAGCTACGCGCCCGCCATGGAGCGCAAAAGGATCCGCGATTTCGTAGGGGATTGGTTCCTCTAGCCGCATCAGGGCAACGTCTGCCCGAATGCTCTGGGGGGATAACAGGTCGTTTGCGCCGTAATCCGGGTGTGCCGCGATTTGCACAACCTTGCGATCAGCCAGCGCCGTACCATTACTCAGTCCCGCCCGGAACGTGACTTCGCCCGGCAAATAGGGTTTGCCTGTTTTCTTGTCCAAGGCGCAATGGGCCGCAGTCAGAACAATGTCCTGCGCGATCAGCGTCCCGGTGCAGAAAGAAACGGTCCCGATATCCAGCCGTCCGATTGCCTCCCAACCATACAGATCATCGCGATCTGTCAGTTTGCGCTTGTCACTTTGCGCGTAGGCGCCGGTCGCCAAGACGGACACGAACAGGAATACGCTCAACAGAACTCTGGTCATGGCTTGATGAATCTCGCACCCACATTTTTGCCTGCAGTGGAGCCGGACGTGGACAAGCCAAACCCGCGTCCCGAGGACAGTTCGGCCTGCAACAGTTGAAGCGATTCATCCAGCGCAGTGCCCAGCGCGACACTCTGCCCGCCAAGCTCGGCCTTGCCCGACACAACCGAAACAATACGCGGTCGCTCGTTGGCAAAAGAAAAGATCGGGGCGCCGGAGGCACCGAAGTCGACGTCGCAGGACATCACCAGAACACCGGATTGGCGCGCCATGACTGAACAGACTTCCTGCAGTGACGGGGCCTCGGCCCGATCATGCGCATAAGAGACGACGCCAACCTCTTCGCCGCGCGCCGGACGGTCACCGGTGTCAAACGGGATCACGGTCGTATTCCGCACCGGCTGCCACAACTCGATCAAAGCGATATCGTTGCGCACCCGGGCTGTCGTTGCTTTCCCATCATAATGATAATCCGGATGAACAACCGCCTGCCGCGCCGCCCGGTAGGCCGAGGCGCGGCCTCTGCGCCAGCCGGCCAGAAATTCGATCCGTGCCGGGTCGATCCGCGCCTTAGTCGCTTTGTCAAACAGGCAATGCGCGGCCGTCAGAACCAGCGTCGGTGAAATAAGCGCACCGGTGCAAAACCCTGTACCATCGATGTCCAGCCGCCCGACCGCCATCCATGCCCGGCCCGAATCCGAGGTTTCCAGGCTTTTCAGCCCGGAATCCTGCGCCAAGACTGCAAAAGGCAGCATATTCAGCGCGATAGCCATGATCCAGTTGCGCACGCGGTTCTCCGGCGTTTACTCCGAGACACCAGAAATACGTGAAACGTGGGGCGAAAATAGGGCGAGGCAGTTATCAGGAGATTTCAATCGAAGGTGATGCCAGGTTGCATCAGACCATCTGGCAAGTCCTGCCAGCTGGCCCTATCGTCGCGATCATGACCTGGATTGACCGCGCTCTTTTGTTTTCGCCGCTGGACTACGCCGCTGTTTTATTGCTCGTCGGTGCCTGGCAATGGATCGGGTGGAGGATCGAACACCCGTCGCCCAACAGGAAATCGGTATCAATGATGATGGACGATTTCCGGCGCGGCTGGATGAAAGAAATGGTCACGCGACAGCCTCGTATGTTCGACGCGCAGGTAGTGGCGGCGATGCGGCAGGGCAGCACGTTCTTTGCCTCGACCACCATGATTGCAATCGGCGGCGGGCTTGCTTTGCTAGGGAATACCGAACGTCTGGCCGGGGTCGCCAGTGATCTGGCCGTCGGCAGCGCCCCTGCGCTGGTCTGGGAGATCAAGATATTGGTCGTCATTTTGTTTCTCGCCAACGCCTTCCTGAAATACGTTTGGGCGCATCGCTTGTTTGGCTACTGCGCCGTGCTGATGGCTGCCGTTCCGAATGACCCCGAAGATCCACAGGCATACCCGCGCGCAGCCCAAGCGGCCGAGATTTGCGTCACCGCTGCGCGCAGCTTCAACCGCGCCTTGCGTGCGACCTATTTCGCGTTGGCTTCTCTGGCCTGGATATTGGGGCCGGTGGCGCTGATGTTGGGTCTAGTGATCACAGTGGGGGTGCTCTATCGGCGCGAGTTCGCGTCCCATTCCAGAACGATCCTTCTGACGCAGCCGCCCAACACAGAGTCGTGATTCCAAAGTACCGCAGCGCAATTTATCATCTGGGCATGCGCTATGTGATTCTCAGTGCCTTTTTGGCAGCCCCTGCCTTTGCCGATCCACCGGTGATCGAGGACGTCTCAGCCAGCCGCAATGGCGACACATGGCGGTTCGACGTCACGATCCGGCATCCGGATACGGGCTGGGATGATTATGCCGATGGCTGGCGTGTTTTGGACATGGAGGGAACCGAGCTTGGCATGCGCGTGTTGCATCACCCCCATGTTGATGAGCAGCCCTTTACCCGGTCCTTGAGCGGGGTCGCGATTCCCGAAGGCGTCACGCAGGTGCAGATTCAAGCGCGCGACAACGTGGGTGGTTGGGGTGAAGCCACCACTGTCATTGACCTGAACTGACGTCTAGAACACCCCGAGACTTAGCCCGACTGCCATGGCGGCACCGATTTCACGGCATTTCTCAAGCTGATCTTCAGGGATTGTCTTTTCCGCAAGTATCGCCTCTGGCGTCTGAGCATGCGTGCAGATGATCAACGGCGGCTGCACCTCCTTCAACCGCCAGCCTGTAGCGATCCGGGCGGTTTGGCGGGCAGCGTTTTCACCGTCCGATCCAGCACAGATCATCTGAGCGTAGGGCCGGCCCTCGATCCGACCCAAAACGGGATAGTAGCAGCGGTCAAAGAACTCTTTCATCAGCCCCGAAAGCGCTGCCAGATTTTCGGGCGCGCAGAAGATATATCCGTCAGCGGCCAAAATATCCTCGGGGCCTGCCTGATCCGCGGTTTTCAGGATGACATCCGCCTCATCCTTCCCCGCCTTAGCTGCGGCTTCGGCCATTTGCCGCGCCCCGCCGGTGCGCGAGTGATATACGATCAAAAGCTGTGCCATGTCAGACCCGGTGATAAGGGCCGCCCGACAGGATGGTTGCGGCCCGATAGAGTTGTTCGGCCAACATCACACGAACAAACATGTGCGGCCAGACCATGGCACCGAATGAGATCGAAAAATCCGCGTCGGCCCGCAGCGCCGCGTCGATCCCATCCGCTCCGCCGATGATCAGCGCCAAATCCTGCCGTCCCGCATCACGCCAATTGCCCAGCTTTTGCGCGAAATCCGGCGAGGACATTCCCCGCCCACGCTCATCCAACGTGCACACCACCGCGCCTTTGGGCAGCGCTTTGCGCAGCAGCATGGCCTCTGCCCCCATGCCCGCGTTTTTCTTGTCTTCGATCTCGACAACACGCGCGGGACCAAGGCCCAGCGCGCGGCCAGTCCGGTCAAATCGGGTTAGGTAGTCGTCAAGCAGGGTTTTCTCGGGTCCGGCGCGCAATCGCCCGACCGCAACTATGCTGATACGCATATTTCTCTCGCCTCCGACCTTTCAATACAGGCCGGGATGGCGCCTCAGTTGGCTGAGGCGCTACCGCCCTGAGGCAGCCACATCTTTTCCAGCTGGTAGAATTCACGCACTTCGGGGCGGAAGATATGGACGATCACGTCGCCCGTATCGATCAACACCCAGTCGCCGGCATCCTTGCCTTCGACCTTCGAGGTGAAACCGAATTCCTGCTTGATCCGATCCGTCAGCTTTTCCGCCATGGCCGAGACCTGACGGGTCGACCGACCCGAGGCAATCACCATGTGATCCGCAACCGACGATTTGCCTTGCAGATTGATCTGCACGACATCTTCGGCCTTGTCATCGGAAAGTGAGGAAAGGATACGTTCAAGCAGCTTATCGCTGATTGACTGAGAGTGGGCCATTATTTTGACCCCGTCATCGGCAGGCAAACCCGCCTGAGTCTGTAGTGACAGGACATAGTCCTCCTTTGTTGCGCGTCGTAAAACCCCGACGCCGGGATACTTATAAGGTAACAAGCACCTGATGACATTTCAATGAAGGCCACTGAGCCCTCGCAGGATTGTGCCCTGACGGCATCTGCGAGGTTGCACAAGGCCTTGATAGACTCAGTTTGTATCTATATCTGACCGGGTATGAGACCTCATATGGCCCCGAAAATCGACCTGCAAGACCGTGCGCGCCTGCGCGAGCGGTTTTTTGGGGCCGCCCGCACGGTTCTGGCCCGCCTATAAGCGGCGCCCAGCCACTCGTCAGCTATTCTCATTACCCACGGGAGAGGACCGATGTCCCCCAAAACGCTCTATGACAAAATCTGGGATGCCCATGTCGCGCACGAAGCCGATGATGGCACCTGTCTTCTTTATATCGACCGCCATCTGGTGCACGAAGTGACCAGCCCGCAGGCCTTTGAAGGCCTGCGCATGGCGGGCCGCCAGGTGCGCGCACCGGAAAAGACCATCGCGGTACCTGATCACAACGTGCCCACCACGCCGGATCGCGTGAACGGGATCGAAAACCCTGAATCGCGTATCCAGGTTGAAGCGCTGGACAAGAACGCCAAGGATTTCGGCATTCACTACTACCCGGTGAACGACGTCCGCCAAGGCATTGTGCACATCGTGGGTCCCGAACAAGGCTGGACCCTGCCGGGCATGACCGTGGTCTGTGGTGACAGCCATACCGCCACGCACGGAGCATTCGGCGCTTTGGCCCACGGCATTGGAACTTCCGAGGTCGAGCACGTTCTTGCCACGCAGACCCTGATCCAGAAGAAATCCAAGAACATGAAGGTCGAGATCACCGGCAAACTGCAGCCGGGCGTGACCGCCAAGGACATCACTCTGGCCGTGATCGGCGAGACCGGAACCGCGGGTGGCACCGGCTATGTCATCGAATATTGCGGCGAAGCGATCCGTGATTTGTCGATGGAAGGCCGCATGACCGTGTGCAACATGGCCATTGAAGGCGGCGCCCGCGCGGGCCTGATCGCACCGGACGAGACCACGTTCGACTATGTCAAAGGCCGCCCGCACGCCCCGAAAGGCGCGCAATGGGAAGCGGCGATGGACTGGTGGAATACGCTCTATACCGACGAAGATGCGCATTTCGACAAGGTTGTGACCCTGCGTGGTGAAGACATCGCCCCGGTCGTCACATGGGGCACCAGCCCCGAAGACGTGCTGCCAATCACTGCATCGGTTCCGCATCCGGAGGATTTCGAAGGCGGCAAGGTCGACGCGGCCCGCCGCTCTATCGAGTACATGGGTCTGGAAGCGGGGCAGAAGCTCAGCGATGTGGAAATCGACACCGTGTTTATCGGATCCTGTACCAACGGCCGGATCGAGGACCTGCGTGCCGCAGCCGAAATCCTCAGGGGAAAAAAGATCAAGGACGGAATGCGCGCCATGGTCGTTCCCGGTTCAGGTCTTGTGCGGGCGCAGGCCGAAGAAGAAGGTCTGGCCGAGATCTTCAAAGAGGCCGGATTCGAATGGCGTCTGGCCGGATGTTCGATGTGTCTGGCGATGAACCCCGATCAGTTGCAGCCGGGTGAGCGCTGTGCCGCGACCTCGAACCGCAACTTCGAAGGCCGTCAAGGACGCGGGGGGCGCACCCACCTTTTAAGCCCTGCAATGGCTGCCGCTGCGGCACTCACAGGACGGCTGACAGACGTCCGAGAATTGATGTAAGCTGCCCTCATAAATCAACTTTTGAGGGATTGAGAACATGAGTGATTGGGTCAAATGGCTCCTGCTGGGGCTTTTATCTATCGCGTTTGGCATCTTTGTGCTGGGCGCGCCTGTTGTGGCGTCGATTGCTGTGACAGTTGTGACGGGTGTGTTGCTGCTGGTTTCGGGTGCCTTTCAGGTTGTTGGCGGGTTCACTGTCGAGGGAACCGGCAACAAGATCCTGTCGCTTATCATGGGTGCTGTTATGCTGTTTCTGGGCTGGTCCTTTCTGGACCACCCGCTGCAAGGCACGCTGACGCTGGCAACCGTTGTGCTGATCCTGTTCCTGGCAGGCGGCATCGCGCGGATCATCCTGTCCTTCCAGATGCGCGGAACGTCATTTTTCTGGCCAACGCTGATCTCGGGCATTTTGTCCATCGTGTTGGCTGGCATTATCTGGTCCTATGCTGCAGCGGAACCGGCCGTTCTGTTTCAGTTGCTGGGCATTCTGCTGGGCATCGAAATGCTGTTCAACGGGTTCGGGCTGACCTTTATGGCGTTCTTCGTCAAGAACGCCCCCGAAGATGAAAACACGCCGTCAGGCGATTCAACAGACACGAAAGAAGCTTAAACGCGGGGCACGGGGTCGGCCCTCTCCCGCAGGAGTGTAGACATGGAAAAGTTTGACAAAGTCCACGGGGTGGCCGCCCCAATGCCGTTGATCAATATCGACACCGATATGATCATTCCCAAGGTGCACCTGAAAACCATCAAGCGGTCCGGCCTTGGCGTCGTTCTGTTTGACGAGATGCGCTATCATGATCATGGCGGCGAGAACGAGGATTTCGTTCTGAACAAACCCGCGTATCGCCAAACCGAGATTCTGGTCGCAGGCGACAATTTCGGCTGCGGTTCCTCACGCGAACATGCGCCTTGGGCGATCAAGGATTTTGGTATCAAGGTCGTAATCTCGACCAGCTTTGCTGACATCTTCTTCAACAACTGCTTCAAGAACGGCATCCTGCCCATCGTGGTTGAAGAAGAGCACCATGCAATCCTGATGGACGACGCCCACAAAGGCGAGAATGCCCGCATGACCGTCCATTTGGAAGATCAGCAGATCACAACCTCGGATGGAGTGGTGATTGAGTTCGACATCGACCCGCATCGCAAGCACTGCCTGCTGAACGGTTTGGATGATATCGGGCTGACGATGGAAAAGGATCACCACATCGATGCGTTCGAGGAACACGCAGGTCAGGCCCGTCCCTGGGTCTGATTCTGTGGATGATTCTGTGGACACTCAACCAAACAGGGTGGAACTGGCCAGTGCGTTCGCTTTCTTGGGGTCCAGCAGACGGCAACCACAACATGTAGTTCTTTGATTTCCCTACACGTCGTGTTTGCGTCAGCAATGATGCAAACCCGCACCAGTTTTGCCATCTTTTTGCCCGAAATTCCGTGTTTTCTGCGCCTTGGCTTGAGCGAAAAGCCGCTTATCGTCCATGTTGGCGCTAAAGAGGCAACCGTCAAAAAAACAGCACGGCGGGCACGGGTTGGAACTAAGTCGTCGGAGAATCGACTGGTCCGGTGTGAAAGGGTTCGGAATAGTGATTGCGCGCACAACAGGGGCGGCGATACGTGGAATATTGGTTGCGCTTCTGGTGCTCACCCCCGCGTTGTACCTGCCTGTTTCATCGGCGAACGGGACCGAGATTGTGGTCTTTCTCGCGATTCTCGCGTTCATTCTGACATTTGCCGAATACAACTCTGCGTTTCCCAGCTTTATCGAATTCCGCGATGCGCCACCGGTGAACCGGTTGAGGTTTGTGGGTCTGATGTCGATGGTCACCTTTCTGACCCTGATCTGCAAAAACGCCTATGCGCCGACCGAAATGACCACCTTTTTCTATTCGATCAGCCTGGCCGTCGCCAATGTGATGGACTTCCCCTATTCACCTGTGCGCCTGATCGTTCTGATGCTGCCGGAGAACTCTAGCCAGCCACTCCTCGAATTGGTGCGGATCACCGCCAGTGTTGCTTACGTCGCCGCGCTTGTGACAATTGCAAGTTTTTTCTACGCGGTAAAAATGCGCGGATGGCCCACGGGCAATGGCGCGTTCAATGTCTGGACAAACCTGCCGCTGTTTGACCCGACCAAGGGTGGTGATGTCGTGACCCGCCTGCAGCGGGATGGCCGCCTGAATATCTGTATCGGTATCCTCTTACCGTTCCTAATCCCCGCAGCGATCAAGGTTCTCACGAACTTTGCGACGCCGATATCGCTCAACAATCCACAGACCCTGATCTGGACCATGTGCGCCTGGGCCTTTTTGCCAGCGAGTATGATCATGCGCGGCATGGCGACCGTGCGTATCGCCGGTCTGATCGTTGAGAAACGGCGCGCCTATTCCACTGCCGAGACCACTCAGGCCGCATGATCCGTGCCCTGATTATGCTGCTGATGCCGTTTGCGGCGCAGGCAGACGTTGTGCGCATTGCCAGCTTTAACACCGAACTCAGCCGCAAAGGCCCTGGCCTTCTGTTGCGGGACATCCAACGGGATGATGCGCAAGTGCAGGCCGTTGTTGCCGTCTTGTCCGCGGTGCGACCTGACATCATTGCCCTTCAAGGTTTGGACTGGGATCTTGACGGCCTGGCTGTTGCCGCCCTGACTGACGAACTGAACGACGCCGGTCTGAGCTATCCTTATTCATTCTCGGCCAAGCCAAACTCTGGCGTTGAAACCAATTATGATCTCGATGGGGATGGGCGCAGGCACGGACCCGGAGATGCACAGGGCTGGGGCCGTTTCACTGGGGCGGGTGGTTTGGCGGTGTTGTCCAAGTTCAAGATCGTGGAGTCAGAGGTTCAAGACTATTCCGATCTGTTGTGGCGGGATTTGCCAGGCGCCACCCTACCCACCGTTAACAGCCAGCCTTACCCGTCAGTGCAGGCCCAGAGTGTGCAGCGCCTGTCCTCGACCGCGCATTGGATCGTCCCGATCAAAACCCCGGCGGGACGATTGAGCCTTATGACCTTTCACGCCACACCGCCTGTGTTTGATGGGCCCGAAGATCGCAACGGGCTACGAAACCAAGACGAGGTCCGGTTCTGGTCAGTGCTGCTGAATGGCGAGTTTGGCACGGCTCCAGAGGGGCACTTTGTGATCGCCGGGGACGCCAATCTGGACCCCGAACGCGGAGACGGGCGGACAGAGGCCATTCAGAATCTCTTGTCGCATCCGCGTGTGCAGGACGTCGAGCCAAAGGATTCAACCGGTGCGCTGACCACGGTTCACTGGAAATCGGCCGGGGAGATGCGCGTCGATTACGTCCTGCCGTCGGCAGACTTGTGGGTTAAAGGCTCCGGCGTTTTCTGGCCAGAACCGGATAGCCAGCTCCGCGAAGTGGCCCAACGCGCCAGTCGCCATCGCCTGGTCTGGGTGGACGTCAACTTTCCCTAGCGCGTTTTCAGGCTACACTCTCGATCCTTCCGTGGCGCGTCTGCGACACCAAAGAGGCTGGGATCGCGGCACGCAACGCGTTATCCAGATCGGTCTGGGGAGCCTCGCCAAGCAGTTCGGACAAGTGTGAGCCGTCCAGGCGGTGCGGAACGTCCCACAGATACCGCATCTCCAGCAAATGCGTTGCCATGCGCCAAAATGGCCTAGCGAGATGAACGGGCCACCAGTTCATCGCTTTCAAAGAAACGCCCCGTGCCGTCACGCGCGACAAGGTCTGCGCGATCTCGGTTCCGGTCAGCGTATATCCACCAAACGGAATGTCGCTGAACCGAGGCAGTTCGTCCCGCATCTCTGCCAGCGCGACAGCCGCGCGGGTCAGATCGGGCAAATACGCCCAAGCATGAGGAATATTCGGATTGCCTGGGTAGACGAACCGGCCACGGGACAGGTGCTTGATCATGATCTGGTCAAACCAGTTGCCCGATCCGCAGGTGTCGATGAAATCCCCCGAACGCAGCAGGATCGTGCGCACAGGTGAGCTGCGGTACGCTTCCTCCATCTCAATACGGACACGGCCAAGGGGGTTTTGCGCCAGATGTGGGGTCGCGGCCGACCAGGGCCCAGGCGTTCCAGCGCCGAACACGTAGACATTCCCTGGAACGATCACTGTCGCGCCCGTATCGGAGGCGACTTCGATCACCTGCCGGTGCAGCTTCAAAAGCAAACCTGCCCAATCCGGGTAAGGGGGATTCCAGGCGTTCACGATAACGTCGGCCCCAAGCGCGGCCTGTTCCAGCCGCTCGGTTTTGCGATCAAAGCTCCTTACGGTCCGACCCGCATCGCCAAATGCCTGCATCGCATTACGTCCAAAGCGGCCGGTTGCGCCCAGAATCAGAACGGTTTGCATCATAGAACCCTCCTATTTGTCCTCAATTTAGTCATTCAGTATGTCGGGGGAATTGCCGCGCGGCGCAGAACGTGTATTCATTTTTGAATGGAACGATCGCTGATGCATTCGGACTGGTCCCTGATACAGAGCTTTCTGGCGGTTGCCGAAACCGGGTCCCTGTCTGCGGCAGCGCGGCAGCTCAATCGCAGCCAGCCGACGCTGGGACGTCAGGTGCAGGCGCTTGAGGCGGATCTGGGCGTCTCTTTGTTCGACCGGCATGCGCGCGGTCTCAACCTCAGTGAGGTGGGCGCGCAACTCTTACCCATGGCGCGAGAAATGCACAGCGCTATGAGCGCGTTCAGCCTGACCGCAGCGGGCCAGTCTCAGCAATTGGAGGGTTCTGTGCGGATCACCGCGTCGGTTTTTGCGTCCCACCATCTGCTGCCCCCGATTCTGGCCCATATCAGGCGGCAGGAGCCGGCAATTCAGTTGGAACTGGTTGCCACCGACGCCACCGAAAACCTTTTGTTCCGCGAAGCCGATATTGCCGTGCGGATGTACCGGCCGGAACAGATGGATATTGTCTCGCGATATCTGGGCGACGTTCCGTTGTGTTTTTGTGCTGCGAAATCGTACCTCGATCGCGCCGGGCGCCCCGAAACGCCCGCCGAACTGTTTTCGCATGACCTTGTCGGATTTGACGCAAGCGAAGTGATCATCGCAAAAATGCGCGAGAAAGGTTGGCCTGCAAGCCGCGAAAGCTTTGCCACTCGCTGCGATTTACAAAGCGCCTATTGGGAGCTGATCCGTGCCGGGTGCGGCATCGGTTTCAGCCAGACCCAGGTGGCCGAGGCCGATCCGTTGATCGAGGTACTGCCACTGGATGTCGAGGTTCCCATTCTGCCTGTCTGGCTGGCCTCACCCCAGGCCATGCGCCAGACCCCGCGTATCCGTCGGATCTGGGACCTGTTGGCCGAAGGTCTGAAAGCGGCACTTTAAGGCCTTTCAGCGCGGAGGCAGACTCACCCATTTTAGTTTTCTCGGCCATATCAGCATTGACCATTTGATTTGGCCCCGCCGTCTCATTGACCCGAGGCGATGCAAAGGCTAGGGCCATTGCGACGAAACGCAAGGAGAGCCTTCATGTCCAACCCCTCACTCCTCATCCTGCCTGGTGACGGAATTGGCCCCGAAGTTATGGCCGAAGTGCGCAAGGTCATCGATTGGTTTGGTGCCAATCGTGGTCTTCAGTTCGATGTAAGCGAGGATCTGGTGGGCGGTGCAGCGTATGATGCCCATGGCAAACCTCTCTCCGACGAAACCATGGCCAAGGCGCAAGAGGTAGATGCGGTTTTGCTGGGCGCCGTGGGCGGGCCGAAATACGACGATCTGGACTTCAGCCTGAAACCCGAACGCGGCTTGTTGCGCCTGCGTAAGGAAATGGACCTGTATTCGAACCTGCGCCCGGCGCAATGCTTTGACGCTCTGGCGGACTTTTCCTCGCTGAAACGGGATATCGTCTCGGGCCTCGACATCATGATCGTGCGCGAACTGACCTCTGGCGTCTATTTCGGCGAACCGCGCGGTATTTTTGAAGAAGGCAACGAACGCGTTGGCATCAATACCCAGCGCTACACTGAATCTGAAATCGAACGCGCCGCACGGTCGGCCTTTGAACTGGCGATGCGCCGGAACAAAAAGCTCTGCTCGATGGAAAAGGCCAATGTGATGGAATCGGGTATCCTGTGGCGCGAGGTTGTCGACCGCGTCGCCAAGGACTATCCCGAAGTGGAAGTGAGCCATATGTACGCCGATAACGGCGCAATGCAGCTGGTGCGCGCGCCGAAACAGTTCGATGTGATCCTGACCGATAACCTGTTCGGCGATATCCTGTCAGATTGTGCGGCGATGCTGACCGGTTCGTTGGGCATGCTGCCCTCGGCCAGCTTGGGCGCACCGATGGCGAATGGTCGCCCCAAAGCCATGTACGAACCGGTCCACGGGTCCGCCCCGGACATCACCGGTCAAGGCAAAGCCAACCCGATTGCCTGCATCCTCAGCTTTGCGATGGCGCTGCGCTACAGCTTTGATCAGGGCGCCGAGGCGGATCGACTGGAAGCTGCGGTCGAGACGGTCCTGGCCGATGGTGTTCGCACCGGCGATCTGCTGGCCGATGAAGGCGTGGAACCGGTTTCGACGACAGAAATGGGCGACGCCATCATTAAAGCGCTGGATGCCAGCAACTGAGACTTGTGCGGGCGGTGCGTCGCGCACCGCCCAAACCCTAGTTTCCGCCAAAGATCCCGTTCAGCAAATCGTTGATCGCGCGCTCAAAGCCCCCCTGCCTGCGGCGCGGCTGGGACGGTTGCGCAACCTGAACAGGCGGTGCGGGTGCCAGCATCGGCAGGGGCGTGGGCGTCATCCCCTCAGTCACGCGCAGCATGGTCTCTTTCCAGATTTCCGCCGGCAATCCACCCCCTGTCACACCCGAGAGAGGTGTGTTGTCGTCATATCCCATCCAAACACCGGTCACGTAATCCGCCGTAAACCCGATGAACCACGCATCGCGCGCGGCCTGAGTCGTGCCGGTTTTTCCAGCGACTTGCCATCCCGGCAGCTTGGCACGGCCGCCGGTGCCTTGGGACACCACACGTTCCATCATCCAGGTCAGTTGCTTGGCCGCTGCGTCATTAATCACCCGCTCCCCGATCCCCGTAGTCGTGACCATGACCGGGGTGTCATCGCCCAGCAGCTTCAGTTCGGTCAGGCCGTAAGGCTCCACAGCGGAACCGCCGTTCAGGATGCCCGCATAGGCCCCCGTCATCTCGATCAGGGTGCTTTCCGATGCCCCCAATGCAAGCGCAGGCCCCTGAGCAAGATCGCTCGCGATACCGAACTCGCTGGCCACGGTGCGCACGTTATCGAGACCCGAAATCTCTGCCACTTTGACCGCCGGAATGTTCAGAGAATTCATAAGCGCATCTGCAAGACTGACCCGGCCGTAGAACTTGTTGGTGTAGTTCTTGGGGCACCACTGCCCCGAGCCCGGAATATTCACGCAATATGGCTCGTCTATAACCGTATCGAGCGGGGAATACCCCAGTTCGAGCGCGGTTGCATACACAAAGGGCTTGAAGGACGAGCCCGTTTGCCGCAGGGCCTGCGTTGCGCGGTTGAAGGCACCCGAAACGCGCGTTTTGCGACCGCCCACCATGGCGCGCACGGCACCGTCCGCTGACATCACGACAATGGCGGCCTGTGCTTTGGACCCCTCACGCACCTTTTCTTGAAAGATGAACTGCAACGCCTCTTCGGCCGATTTCTGCAAGCGCTGATCCAGTGTTGTGCGGATCACCACGTCCTCTGTTGTGTTGCGGGTAAAGAACTCCGGCCCGCTGGCCATCACCCAATCTGCAAAGTAGCCTCCGGCCCGGGCGGCTGCCGCCTCGGACAATTGGGCGGGTCTGCTGCGGGCTTCGCTGGCCTGCGCCGCGGTCAGATACCCCTGATCCTCCATCAAACCCACTACAAGCCGCGCCCGGTCCTGAGACCGCTGCAGGCTGTTTGTGGGCGCATACCGCGTCGGGGCCACCAACAAGCCGGCCAGCATTGCGGCTTCGGCCGGGCTCACTTCAGCGGCGGATTTGCCGAAGTAGCGCTGGCTGGCCGCCTCAAACCCACGCGCGCCCGCCCCGAGGAAGGCGCGGTTCAGGTAGACGGTCAGAACCTCGTCCTTGGAGTACTTGACCTCCATCGCCATCGCATAGATGGCCTCTTTTCCCTTGCGCCACAGCGAGCCCCGACGGCAATCGGCCTCATAAGCAGCCTCGGACTCCCATTGATCAGGTTCGTATGGCACGCCCAGACACAGCAATTTGGCGGTTTGCTGCGTGATGGTTGAACCCCCATGGCCCGACAAAGGCCCGCGCCCTTCGCTCAGATTGATGCGAACGGCGCTGGCAACGCCGCGCGGGCTGACACCAAAGTGGCGATAAAAGCGTTTGTCCTCGGTCGCGATGACCGCATTCTTGAGATGAGGAGAGACGGTATCTGCAGTAATTACACCGCCAAACTGATCACCACGCCAGGCAAAAACCTGACCGTCCCGATCCAGAAGCGTGACAGACCCCCGAGCCCGCCCATCCAACAGCGCATCGACATCGGGCAGCGTTGTGTAAACAATACCCACTGCCAGGGCAATCAGCATCGCCACCACAGCGCCAACACGCCAGGTCAGACCCCAGATCAGCCGAGCGATCCAACGGAACAGGCGCCGAAACAGGCCGCCGCCGTTGCCGCCAGAACCCTTCCGTGTCTTCCTGCGGGAGGTTCTGCGAGTCGCCGTTTTGCGGGCGGTCGATTTCCGGCCCGCCGGCTTGGCAGCACGCTTTGACGCCGTGGGCTTGCGCCCTTTCGACGGGTATCTCTTATCCGCGACCAAGGTCGGTTTGCGGCGCTTGGACTCAGTCATGCTCAAACTCTGCCCGATTATGCTTTTGCGCCACCATACCCCGGTGACACAGCCATGTTGAGGTATGAAATTCCGGAAATTTCCCTCTCTTTTCCGCCTATATTTTAATCAAGTTGTGCAAGTTGTGCAAAAATTGTGCAACATTGGGCAGCTTTTCCTAACTTTCGGGCGTGGAAAACGTTCCTAACCACGCTCTGTCACGCTCTTTTTCTGCAGGTGCAAACAATCCGGTCCGACCGGGGAAGCAGAGGGGAAAGACGTGAAACTGATCATTGCGACAATCAAGCCGTTCAAGCTCGAGGAGGTGCGCGAGGCACTGACCCAAGCTGGCGTGCGCGGCATGATGGTGACCGAAATCAAGGGCTTCGGCTCGCAATCCGGTCACACAGAAATCTATCGCGGCGCGGAATACGCTGTGAACTTCGTGCCCAAGATCAAGCTGGAAATCGTGGTGCCCGCCACGATGGCCGACCAGATCGTTGAGACCATCACCACCACCGCCAAAACCGGCAAGATCGGTGACGGCAAGATTTTCGTCCTCGATGTCGAGCAGGCCCTACGCGTGCGGACTGGGGAAACAAACGAAGAGGCGCTGTAAGCGCCGGCACTCACATCAATTCGAGGACTGACAATGAACCTGATGAAATCTCTCATCCCTGCTGCCGCGCTTGTCGCGCTGCCGCAGATGGGTCTGGCGCAAGAGGCCGAAGCAACCGGCGAAGCCGCGCTGCACACCCAGTATATCTTTGCCACCCTGCTGTTCCTGATGGCAGGTTTCCTGGTCTTCTTCATGGCGGCAGGCTTTGCCATGCTGGAAGGCGGTCTGGTGCGGTCCAAAAACGTGGCCATGCAGATGACCAAGAACATCGCGCTGTTTTCCATTGCCGCGATCATGTACTGGCTGGTTGGCTTCAACACGATGTATCCCGGCGACTTTAACGGATTTTTTGCCATTGGCGGTCCAACCGTGCTGGATCCGGTTGGTGTTGACCCTGCCGAGGCTGCTTTGGACTACGCATCAATCGGGTCGGACTTCTTCTTCCAGCTGGTCTTTGTGGCTGCAACTGCGTCGATCGTATCCGGCGCCGTGGCCGAACGGATCAAACTGTGGCCCTTCCTGATCTTTGTCGTCGTGCTGACCGGTATCATGTACCCGATCTCGGGCTCGTGGCAGTGGGGCGGCGGCTGGTTGTCCGAAGCAGGCTTCTCGGATTTCGCCGGTTCAACAGTTGTCCACTCGGTCGGCGGCTGGGCGGCTCTGGCGGGCTGTCTGATCCTTGGCCCGCGTATCGGCAAGTATAAGGACGGTAAAGTCCACCCGATCCCCGGTTCGAACCTGGCACTGGCGACCCTGGGGACGTTCATCCTGTGGCTGGGTTGGTTCGGCTTCAACGGCGGCTCGCAGTTGGCCATGGGCACCGTGGGTGACGTAACCGACGTATCGCGCATCTTTGCCAATACCAACATGGCCGCCGCATCCGGTGCTGTTGCAGCCCTGATCCTGACTCAGGTTCTGTACAAAAAGCCTGACCTGACCATGGTTCTGAACGGCGCACTGGCGGGCTTGGTCTCGATCACCGCTGAACCTCTGGCCCCGACCCTGTTCGGTGCGCTGTGGATCGGTGCTGTCGGCGGTATTATCGTGGTCTTCGCGGTTCCGATGCTGGACAAGTTCAAGATCGACGACGTTGTCGGTGCGATCCCGGTTCACCTGTTTGCCGGCATCTGGGGTACCATCGCTGTGATCTTCTATGGTGAGGCCAGCCTGATCACCCAGCTGACCGGTATCGTGGCTTATGGTGTCTTCACCTTCGTCGGCGCGCTGATCCTGTGGTCCATCCTGAAAGCGGTTGTCGGTATCCGTGTCAGCGAAGAAGAAGAGATCAGCGGCCTGGACATGGCGGAACTGGGTATGGAAGCCTATCCGGAATTCTCCAAAGGCTAAGACCTGACCTGACAAACAAAAAACCCGGGCGTTCGCGCCCGGGTTTTCTTATTTCTCGTTCGTGTTTTTCAGACGCCGACGTCGACAATCGCCTTCGCCAAAATCGGAACCGTCGTCGCGTTCAGACCAGCGATGTTCAGACGACTGTCACCAACCATGTAAATACCGTGATCGTTGCGCAGTTGCTCAACCAGTTCAGGGGCCGCGCCGAGGCGCGAGAACATACCACGGTGCTGGGCGACAAAGCCAAAGCGATCCGAGCCGGTCAAGCGTTGCAGCTCATCTGACAATTGCTGACGCAGGTCCAACATGGACAAGCGAACCTCTTCCAACTCAGCTTCCCAGTCTGCCCGCAGCACCGGGTCGGTCAGGATTGTGGTCACGACGCGCGCTCCATGATCGGGCGGGAAGGAATAGTTCTGGCGGTTCAGGAAAGCCAGCGTCGATTGGTTCAGGGCCGTTTGCGCCGGATCATCGCTGATGGCCATCAGCAGACCGGTCCGTTCGCGGTAGACGCCGAAGTTTTTGGAACAGGACGCCGCGATCAGGCAGCGTTTGACGGACGAAGCCACCAGACGGGTCGCCTGTGCGTCTTCCTCAAGGCCGTCGCCAAAACCCTGATAGGCGATGTCGATCATCGCCACGAGGCCAAGCTCGTTGATGATGTTCACGACCTCTTGCCACTGCACCAGGTTCAGGTTTGCCCCGGTTGGGTTGTGGCAACAGCCGTGCAACAGCACGACGTCGCCCGCCTTGGCCGTTTTCAGGTCGGCGATCATACCGTCGAAATCAACGCCACGGGTTTCGCTATCGAAATAGCGGTAGGGAACCATCTCCATCCCCAGATAGTTCAGGATCGACAGGTGGTTCGGCCAGGTCGGGTTCGACACAAACACACGGGCCTCGGGGTTGGCCATCCGGATCATCTCGAACGCCTGGCGGCAGGCGCCTGTACCGCCCGGAGTCGCGACGGCGGCGATGTTGGCGCGTGGAACCGCTTCACCAAGGATCAGGCCAATCATGGCATTTGCATAGGCCGGATCACCGGCCAGACCGGTATAGGCTTTGCTTTCTTGTTCTTCCAGAATGCGCTTTTCGGCGGCTTTGACCGCACGCATGACTGGGGTGACACCGTCGGCATTCTTGTAGACGCCAACACCCAGATCGATCTTTTGATCACGCGGGTCCTCGCGGTACATCTGCATCAGCGCCAGAATCTTATCGGCGGGCTGCGGTTTGAGGTTCTCGAACATCAGGTCTCTCCGGTTGCGACGGGCAGGGTCGGGAAGGCACCCCATTCAGCCCAGGAGCCGTCATACAGCGAATGGTCTTTTTTGCCCATGCGCTCAAGCGCAAGGCTGAGGATCGCGGCGGTCACGCCTGACCCGCAGGAGGTGATGGCGGGTTTCGACAGATCGACACCTGCGGCTTCGAAAATGGCGCGGCACTCCTCGGGGGATTTTAGTGTGTGATTGTCGTTCAACAATGATCCGAACGGTACATTGCGCGATCCGGGAATGCGTCCCGACCGCAGCCCTTCGCGCGGCTCGGGGTCGGTTCCTGCAAAGCGGCCTGCCGCGCGTGCATCGATGATTTCGTGATCACCCAGCTTGGCGGCGGCAGACACCTGCGTGACATCGCGGACAAGGTGATTTTGAACCCGTACCGTCATGTGCCGGTCGCGGATCACGGGTGGCAGGTCTTCAATTTCTCGGTCTTCGGCTTGCCACTTTGGCAAACCGCCGTCCAACACTGCGATATTGTCCTGTCCCATCAGGCGGAACATCCACCAGACACGCGCGGCCGAAGACAGTCCCGAGCCGTCATAGACCACGACCTGATGGCCATCCCCTACGCCCATTGCGCGCAGGCGTGACATGAATTTCTCAACCGGAGGCACCATATGCGGCAAATCCGAGCGGTGATCGGCAATATCGTCGATATCAAAGAAGCGCGCACCAGGAATGTGGCTCATGTCGTATTCGGCCTTGGCGTGGCGCCCATGCTGCGGCAGATACCAGGACCCGTCTAGAATCCGCAGATCCGGGTCCTTGATGTGAGCCGCCAGCCAATCGGTGGAAACCAGGGTTTTTGGATCGTCCAGCATCGGTGCCTCCCCTTTGCGCGCAGGGTTTTCCCTATACTTGGCCGGGTGGGTGTTCAAGGCTGGATAAGACCGGAACGGCCGTTTCAAGCTTTGCGCAACCGTATGTGCTGAATTATTCCTATCAGACTAATGATAATCCAGAAGCCTTCGATCAGCATCGAGGCAAGATTGAAATTCTGCAAAAGCGAGTAAACGATCAGAACCGAGCCCAGAAGGTTGATCACCGGAAAAGCCAGATCTTCAGAATTTATCATCCGCATCTGGGTTGCGAAGTAGGCCGCAACAACAATCAGCGTCCCGAAAGACCCAATGGCATCCGCCATGGTTAATGTGTCCAAAAACGCTGCCATCTCTTGCCCTTTTCAAGTCTTGGGTCCGAAGCTGATTTATTCCACCCGCTCTGGCACGGCGGGTTGCGCGTAGTGATGCATATTCAGAAATGTCGCGCCCATTTCGCCTGCCCGGTAGCCATGCGGCAGATCGGCCGCAAAACGCAAGCCCTGCCCGGCCTGCAGCAGAACCCATTCTCTATCCCGAAGCACCTCGAGCTTTCCTGCGAGCACAAACACTTCTTCGGTTACGCCGGCCGCATGCGCCGGAGATTCGTGGCATTGGCTTGGCTTCAACGCCACATGAAACGTCTCGGCCCCGAGCATCGGATCGAACGGGAAGACAATTTTGACTTCGATGCTGCCCGGAAACGTAACTGTTTGAAAAAACCCTGCATCCGACGGATCGCGTAGCGTGGCAGCGCCGATCAATGCACTGAGCGGCAGTTGGAAGCCCTTGGCGATTTTCCACAGCGTGGCAATGGTCGGGCTTGATTCGCCCCGCTCGATCTGCCCCAGCATGGCCTTGCTGACACCGGTCAGGTCCGCCGCTTTGGAGAGGCTCAGACCCGATGCAGCCCTTACGTCCCTTAGTTTCAAGGTAACTTCGCCCGGTTCAGCCGAATTTTTCATGCGATCGCCCTGCAATTCCTCTTGTGCGCTATAACGTACGCATGCTACGTGCGCTATAACATACGAACCCGAATACCTCAGGCAGGGCAAAAGGGAAACAGCATCATGCCAATGTACCGATCCAGAACCTCGACCCATGGCCGCAACATGGCGGGCGCCCGTGGCCTGTGGCGCGCCACAGGCATGGGCGACGATGATTTCGGCAAACCCATCATCGCCATCGTCAACTCGTTCACCCAGTTTGTGCCCGGGCACGTTCACCTCAAGGATCTGGGCCAGATGGTCGCCCGCGAAGTCGAAAAAGCCGGTGGCGTCGCCAAAGAGTTCAACACGATTGCGGTGGATGACGGCATCGCGATGGGTCACGATGGTATGCTGTATTCGCTGCCATCGCGTGAGGTAATCGCCGACAGTGTCGAATACATGGTCAATGCCCATTGCGCCGACGCCATGGTCTGCATCTCGAACTGCGACAAGATCACACCGGGCATGCTGATGGCCGCCATGCGTCTGAATATCCCGGCCATCTTTGTCTCGGGCGGGCCGATGGAGGCCGGCAAGATCGACATCGCGGATCTGGATGCCAAAAAGATCGATCTGGTTGACGCGATGGTGGCAGCTGCCGATGACCGCTTTACCGACGAGCAGGTCAAGCATATCGAGGAAAACGCCTGCCCCACCTGCGGGTCATGCTCGGGCATGTTCACGGCCAATTCGATGAACTGTCTGGCCGAGGCCTTGGGCCTGGCGCTGCCCGGAAACGGCTCGACACTGGCGACCCATTCCGACCGGAAGGAGCTGTTTCTTGAGGCCGGGCGCCGGATCGTAGAAATCACCAAGCGTCACTACGAATTGGATGAAAAGGGATTCTTGCCGCGTGAGATCGCCACGTTCGACGCATTCGAAAATGCCATGAGTCTGGATATCGCCATGGGCGGATCGACCAACACCGTGCTGCACCTGTTGGCTATCGCCCACGAGGGGCAGGTGCATTTCACAATGTCGGACATGGATCAGCTCAGCCGCAAGGTTCCGTGCCTGTGTAAGGTCGCGCCGAACACGGAAAACGTACATATGGAGGACGTTCACCGCGCAGGTGGCATCTTTTCGATCCTCGGTGAGCTGAGCCGCGCGGGCCTGCTGCACGATCACTGCAGCACGGTTCACTCGGCCACAATTGGGGAGGCGATCGCCAATTGGGACATAAAGGTCGCAAACAACCCAAGGGCACAGGACCTGTTCAAGGCCGCCCCCGGTGGCGTGCGCACCACGCAGGCTTTCAGCCAGTCCAACCGGTACAAAGAGCTGGACACAGACAGGGAGACCGGCGTCATCCGATCCAGAGACCATGCGTTCAGTCAGGATGGTGGGTTGGCGGTTCTGTTCGGCAACATTGCCCGCGACGGCTGTATCGTGAAAACCGCCGGTGTCGATGAGAACATCCTGAAATTCACTGGTTCAGCCTATGTCTGCGAAAGCCAGGATCAGGCGGTCAGCGACATTCTGACGGGCAAGGTCAAAGAAGGCGATGTCGTTGTGATCCGGTATGAAGGGCCAAGGGGCGGGCCGGGGATGCAAGAGATGCTGTACCCGACATCGTATCTGAAATCGAAAGGTCTGGGCAAAGCCTGCGCTTTGCTGACGGATGGCCGCTTTTCAGGCGGCACCTCGGGCCTGTCGATCGGTCACGTATCGCCGGAGGCCGCCGAGGGTGGAGAGATCGGACTTGTCCAACACGGTGACAGGATCGAAATCGATATTCCAAACCGCACAATCCACCTGGCCGTTTCAGACGAAGAACTGGCGGCGCGGCGCGAAATTCAGGACGAAAAGGGCTGGGTGCCGGGCAAGCCCCGCAAACGAAGGGTGTCTACCGCACTCAAGGCCTATGCCAAGCTGACAACAAGTGCTGCGAAAGGGGCGGTGCGCCAACTTTGAACGGTGACCGTGGGCTCACGCGTCCGGACTGCGCCATCGGCTATGCCGATGTCTTATCGGGCCCGGCGCCGCGCGACGCGGCGCCGGGCCCACCGGAGGAAATGTCTCGCAAGAGACATTGACGATGGGCGGGAGAGCCTGTGACTTTGTTTAATCGCCCAGCTTGGCGTGGATTTCATCCAAGTCGATCTCGCCAACCGGCATCTTGTTAGCCGTATTTTCGAAATCGTACCGGAACAGCTCGAAATCCTGTTTGTAGATTTCATAGACCAGATGCATCGACAGATCGTCGAAATAGTCTTCGACAGGATGAGCCCGCTTGGGTCCGTGTCCCTCGGATTCGTTGAAGCGGGGAATTTCGGACAGTGTGACAGGATGCTGAACGTCAATATGGTTCAGCACATCCTGCATGCCGTCGTTAAATTTTTCGGTCCAGAAAATCCGGTCATACTGTCCACCATTTACGATGAAGGTCGACACATGCCCGGACATCGCTGACCAGTGAATGTCGGGATCCATCGGACGGCGCCACCGTATCGTGTCGCGCGCGAACAGCAGAAACCGGCGAAAGCTGGCAATCTGATCGAACTCACCTTTACCATCGTCGCCGCCAACTTGGATTCCGTAATTGTAGACCAGCGAAGGAACCAGATTCCCCCGATAGCGTTTTCCGTTGCGCTGAATCCCGCAGATCTTGTCAAAGAACGAGCTCAGGATACGGGTGTATGGATTGCGGACGCAGGTAAAGGAATAAGATGCGTGTGAGCGTACGTTACTGGAAATCTGATCCTGGCTTGGGCCAAAAGCCCATTTGTGCATACCGTCCTTGGCATCGTGAATGTCACCGTCAAAGAACCTGCCATGGTCGGAGTAGTACATGATCTGACCAATGGTCGAGCAGGCGCATTTCGGCACGACCCGGTAAACCATGCTCTCGCTTTCGGTCATCCAAGTGCCGGGAAAACCCATCTACTGTGCCTCCTCCGCCGGGACGGTCTGAATTCAACCTGGCGGCTTTTGAACCCAAAGAACCAAAAATATTCTGTTTATTCAATCGCTCATCCTCAGTATCACCATTGGAAACGGGCAGAAACGGAAATTGCGTACCCAAAATGGCAAAGATTGCCTACATTTTGCTATGCCACAAAGATCCTGATGCAATCATTGCGCAGGCAGAGCAGTTGACCGCCGCCGGTGATTGCATGGCAATTCACTTCGACGCGCGGTCCAAGGCGGCTGACTTTGAGCGCATTCGAAACGCCCTCAAGAACAACCCAAACGTCGCCTTTGCAGCCAAGCGCGTCAAATGCGGCTGGGGCGCCTGGTCGCTGGTTCATGCGACGCTCAACGCCTTGCAAGCCGCAGTCGACAGCTTTCCAAGGGCCACGCATTTTTACATGCTGTCCGGCGACTGCATGGCAATCAAAACGGCCGAATACGTTCATCACTTTCTGGACGAAAACGACAAAGACTTTATCGAAAGCCACGATTTTTTTGAAAGCAACTGGATCAAGACCGGCATGAAAGAGGACCGGCTGATCTATCGCCATTACTTCAACGAACGCAGCCAGAGCGTGCGGTTTTACGCGTCATACGAGCTGCAAAAGCGGTTTGGCCTGACGCGGGACATTCCGCAGGACATTCAGGTTATGATCGGCAGTCAATGGTGGTGCCTGCGGCGACGCACGGTTGAGATGATCCTCGACTTTCTCAGTGAGCGCCGCGACGTCATCCGGTTCTTCTCGACCACATGGATTCCTGACGAAACCTTTTTTCAAACGCTGGTCCGGCATCTCGTTCCAAAGCAGGAGATTGAGAACAGGACGCTCACGTTCCTGATGTTTTCGGACTACGGCATGCCGGTCAAGTTCTACAATGATCACTATGACATGCTGCTTGGGCAGGATTATCTGTTTGCCCGCAAGATCAGCCCCGAGGCGCATGAACTCAAGGAGCGACTGGGCCAGCTCTATGCCAGCGAAGGGGTGGAGTTCCAGATTTCAAACGAGGGTCGCAGCCTCTACGATTTTCTTGCCGGGCGCGGGCGTGTCGGTCGCCGGTTCGCGCGGCGGTTCTGGGAGGCCGGTAGCACGCTCGGCCCCGAACGGGACATCTTTCTGATCGTCTGCAAGAAATGGCACGTTGCCAAACGGCTTGTTGATCAGATCGTTTCGGAAACCGATATTCCCTGTGTCGAGTATGTGTTCAACGAGCAGGACACCCCGCTGCCCGATCTCGGTGGCATTGAGACTTCGCTGACCAAACGGTCCCGACACAGGCGGGCCGTGGTTCGAATGCTGTTTGACGCGTTTGAAACCAACAAACTGGTTTTGTGCGTAGATCCGGCCAATCTCGAGATCATACAGGATTTCTGCGCGGATCAGGCGACAACACATGTACTGGAAATCGAGTGCGACTATTCCGACGACTATCTGGTCGGCCACGCCCGCCGCGTTGGCCTTGCCGGCGATCACAGCCCGGCGGAGCAGGTGGCCCGCCTGCTGCCTGCCTTGCGCAACTCGCTGGCCTATGAATCAGAGCTGATCCGGGCGTCCGATCTCGACGGGCATTTCCGTCTGCGTGAATCTGCGGAGCGAACACAGAACGAGGCCACAATCGCAGCGTTTTTGGAGATACCCGTCGAAAAGGCTCAGGCCATCATGCAGCTGGAGTATCTGTTTCTGGATTGAACCCGGCAACACGTATGTATGCCGCCGGGTCCCGGCAATCATATATCGAACTTGACCCCTTGCGCCAGAGGCAGCTCAGCCGAGTAATTCACCGTGTTCGTCTGACGGCGCATATAGGATTTCCATGCATCCGAGCCGCTTTCGCGCCCGCCGCCGGTTTCTTTTTCACCTCCAAAGGCGCCACCGATCTCGGCACCTGAGGGGCCGATATTGACGTTGGCAATGCCACAGTCCGAACCGGCTGCTGTCAAGAATTGCTCGGCCTCGCGCATGTTCAGGGTGAAGACGCAGGATGACAACCCTTGCGGAACATCGTTCTGGATATCCAATGCGTCGGAAAATGCCTCATATCCCATCACATAGAGGATCGGCGCAAAAGTTTCGGTTTTGACGGTCGCTGTCTGCTCGGGCATTTCGACAATCGCCGGCGCCATATAAACTCCTGCCGGCACGCCCTCGGTCACGCGATTGCCGCCAAACACCGTACCGCCCTCGGCCGAGGCCGCCTCAAGCGCCGATGTCATCGCCTGGCCGGAGGCTTCATCCACCAAGGGACCAACCAATGTGCCTTCGGCCAGAGGGTCGCCAATCGGCAAGCCCGCGTAAGCTCTCTTTAGGCGAGACACCAGTTCATCCTTGATCGAGTTGTGCACGATCAGGCGGCGCAATGTCGTGCAGCGCTGACCGGCGGTTCCCACTGCCGAGAACACAATGGCGCGCACTGCCATTTCCAAATCGGCCGATGGGCCGACGATCATCGCGTTGTTGCCACCCAGCTCGAGAATGCACTTGCCAAACCGCTGCGCCACGATCGGTGCCACTGCACGGCCCATACGGGTCGAACCAGTGGCAGAAATGACCGGCACGTGCTCGCTCGCCACCAGCGCTTCGCCCAGCGCGGCCCCGCCAATCAGGGTTTGAAGAAGATTGTCCGGGGCATCGCCAAACCGGACCAGAGCCCGTTCAAAGATCTTTTGGCACGCCATCGCGGTCAGGGGGGTTTTCTCGGACGGCTTCCAGATCACAGGATCGCCGCAAACCAGCGCCAACGCCGCATTCCAGGACCAGACTGCAACCGGAAAGTTGAAGGCCGAGATCACGCCAACCGGACCCGCCGGGTGCCATGTCTCCATCATCCGGTGCCCCGGTCGTTCGGACGCAATCGTCAGGCCATAAAGCTGGCGAGACAGGCCCACGGCAAAATCGCAGATGTCGATCATCTCCTGCACTTCGCCCAGACCTTCGGAGGTTATCTTGCCGGCTTCCCAGCTGACCAAAGCACCCAGATCGCCCTTGGCCGCACGCAGTTCTTCGCCCAGCAGGCGGATCAACTCGCCACGGCGCGGAGCGGGCACCACGCGCCAGGATTTAAAGGCCGCATTGGCGCGGGCAAATATGGCGTCCATCTCACCGACAGGCGTTTCATGCACTTCGGCCAACAGCCTCCCGTCGATGGGGGAAGTCACCCGGAGCGTACCGCCGCTCAACTCCGCCTTAGTCAAATCCAGGTTCGCAAGCGTGGTTTCTGCTGTCATCACGATGTCTTTCATGTCTCAGGCCGCCTTGTTCTGTGGGGTTACATCACCGGCGCGGTACAGCCGGCCAAATTCGGTGTTCAGAAAATCCGCAAGCTTGACCTGCTCCTGTCGGACAAACCCGTGCGACGGAAGCGCTCCGGTCCGCATCAGGTCAACAACGCCCAACACACCGGCGGCGGTGGTGACCTGAATGGCGCTCCAGACTTGGCCATTGATCGTGCGGGCAAAGGACTTATTGATCAGCGATTTCTCTCGCAGAACGCCATCGATCCGGCCTTTAGCGGTGCAATAGACCAACACGACATCTTGATCCGTACGCGCTAAGGCGGACTCAAAGATCTCCTTCATCAGATCCCGGCGACGTTCCAGACCCAGATCGTTGAGCAACAGGTTGAGGATGTCCCGATGCCCGGGGTAGCGGATCGAACGATAAGATACATCCCGCGCCTTGCCGTCCAGCGTTTCGGGTAACGTGCCCAACCCGCCGGATGTGTTGAAGCATTCATACTCGACCCCGTCGAGACCGATCCGTTCGTAATCCTCCAAAGGCGCGGTCTTGATCCTCTGGCCATTCACAATGGCATCGCAGGGGTTGCAGTATTCGTTGATCAGCCCGTCGGTTGACCAGGTCAGGTTGTATTTCAAAGCATTGGTCGGATAAAGCGGCAGCGCCCCCACCCGCATGTGCAGGCTGTCAATCTCGTCAAATTCTGCGGCCAGCGCCGTCCCAGCAATCCCGACAAAACCCGGTGCCAGCCCGCATTGGGGCATAAAGGCCGTTGAGCTTCCCTGCGCCAGATCGCGCACGGCGTTTGTTGCCGCTACATCTTCGGTCAGATCAAAGTAATGCGCCCCCGCCGCCTGCGCCGCGCGGGCAATATCGGGTGTCAGAAAGAACGGGGCCGCTGATATGACCGCATCAAAGCCCGACAGGTCTTTGGCCAGTTCTGTTGCGTTGCCGACATCGATCTGCCGTGTCGCAATTCCTTGTCGGTTCAGCACTGACAGCGCGGACAAGTCCCGATCCGCAACAGTTACCGAGTACTGAGCAGAGGTTCTAAGCAGAGATGCAATCATCTGCCCGATCTTGCCTGCTCCTATCACGCAGATATTCCAGTTCATCGCGCGCCTCCTCTTTTTTGATGTTTTGTTGAGTGTGACGCGGCGACTGTTCGTTTCGCAGGGCCAATCTTGACGAAAAGGCGCATCAATCCGTTAATTTCACGGAACTTTTGTCATAATGACAGGTCGCGCAAACGCGGTCTCTGAAACCGACAAATCCAGCCGTTACGACGCTGTCCGTGATTTTTGTTCGCAAATACGATACGGTGCGCAAACTTGGGCCGTTTTGTTTGCGTTTTTTTGATACGTGAAACCGGCCCGGCCAGCGCGGGTCACAATGACGGATGGGTCTGTATTGCTGTTTGACCCAAAGACGTCTTCGAACGTCTATCCCGTACCTGCACTGGCTGAATGACGACATTTGCGACGCAGTTCAGGGGGGAAACAGTCGTGCCAAATGAGCCTATTGCCGAGTCAAACACCTTTGTCCCAAACGACAGTGACTGGAACCACATATACGCAGTGATACCGGGGGAGACCGAAACATCGGCTCCCGCTGCGATCAGGCCGCATTTTGAGTTCTTTGAAGTGATCAAAGACACGGTTCTGCCCGCAGACGGCATGTATATTGTTCTGCGCGGCGTAGTGCAACTGCGTCAGGCCGGGCATGCGCTGGCCAGCGCTGATGTGGGGGACTACTTCTACGAAGAGCACCTTCAGATATCGGACATTCCGGTCAGTCTAGAGGCGCTTGCGTTGGAGGGAACGCGGCTGGCCTACCTGTCCAGCGCGAATTGGCGGCGGATACCCGAAGATGTCCGAAAGCCATGTTTTGCCACGATGTTTGGTGATCTCGTCTCTGTTCAACTGCAGAACTTTCAGCAACCCATCAACTGTTGCAGCGTGACGGCCGCCGCGCTGAGCATGTCGGCCCTTGGGTTCAGCTGCGAAGTGAATGACATTTTCCGCGAATGCGCCCTGCCCTCGTCTTTTGTCGTGAATGACGGAATATCGCTTGGTGAGTTGTTTGATGTCGCCTGCACCTACATCCACTCGCAGGGTTTGCGCGACCGGGTTCAGGTTCAGGCCTATTTCATGGATGAAGACACGACAGACGTTCAACTGCTGCTGGACGCAATCGACGAATCCAATCAGCTGGGCGGCGAAAACGATATACTGGTGGCGAATTTCCAGGTCGGCGTCGCGCACGGCAAGGAAAACATGCCCGGTGGGCATTTTGCCGTGATCGCCAAATGCAATCCAAGCACCGGTCTGGTGCATATGATGGATGTGCATCCCGAAAAATACGGCAAGCTTTGGGTGACGACGGTTGACCGGCTTTGGAAGGCAATGTCGGACCGGGACGGAACCTCGATGCGGTCGCGCGGCATATTGCGATTTTCGGCGCGTGCAGCGGTCAAGACTCACCTCAAGACCTTCAAGCAGAGGTGCAACTACGTCGACAGCACGCTCTATCTCGCGAAAGATCCCAAGAAACGGCGCAACCTGTTCCGCCGTGGCACTCCGAACATGAACTCTTTGGGTGTCTTGGCCGAAAGTCTTGCCATCCACGGTGACCACAGAGTGGACGAAGACGAACTGCTCAGGGCAACGGAATCTTCCTTTACCGATGCAGTGTCCCGGGTGGCCACCGCCAAGGACATGCACGAGATGGCTAAGAAGTATCTAAGCCAGTCCGAGGATGTGCATCTGGGCAGTTCATTCCAAAGCTTCGCGACGCGTCCGGACAAATCAACACAAACCCCCGAAGCCTGGTTTCAAGAGCAATTGCACAGTCTGAACGTCAACAAGGATCGTCATCTGATGATCAATATCGATTTTAACCGCGTAACTGGAATCGAAGCCATCCGCCCGCCAGACAACGTGTATCGGGAGACCGCGTTGCTCGAAGAGTTCTGGTGTTTGTGTATCGATTATGACGACGATACCGACGTCGTCACGATTGTCGACATGAGCCCCGCGACCTCGCAGGTCTGGCAGGCACCACGCGGCAATATTTTCCGCGGCCTGCGTGATCTCGAGAACCCAGCGCTTCTGGTGATCGAGGAAGTTGAGCCGCCCGAAGACCCGAGCGATGTTGCAAGCATCATCAGACAAAACCCGATGGTATTGTTCTACGAAGACGAAGACCCGTGGTCGTACATGCTCAGAAGCATCCTGTCGAATATCAGCGCCACTGGCGTCAAACAGATAGACGTGGCCGGGCGCGATCCAACAGCGATCAAGATGCGGCGGGCGCTGGTGTCGATCGGTGACAAGGCCACCGTTCCGTATCTGTTTCTCAAAGGCGAAAACCTGATCAAACGAGACGATTTGCGCGATCTTGTCGATATGGTCAAGGCAAACCGCTTGCAGGAGCGGATGATCGAAGCGGGCCTCACGGTCTCAACGCTGGACGAAACGCCCAGCCTGGACAAAAACATGTTCGGCTACCCCAAGGGCGCGTTAACCGAGGTCGGCACGGGTAAGCGCAATGTGCTGCTCTGTGCTTGCGGATCATCGGCGGCAGACAAGATTCCAACGCTTGTCGAACGCATTGTGGACGCCGGTCACAACGTTAAACTGATCCCCTCGGTATCGGCCGAAAAGTTCTTTCGCGATTTCGGGGCGGACCAGATCGACGCCAAGATCACGCCCAACGACTATTACCGTGACGATGACGAATGGAGTTTCCGCTACATGGAATTCGACATGCCGGTCCGGGCGTCGCACCTCGCCCTTTGTGACTGGGCCGACTGCGTGATCGTTGCCCCAATCACTTGCAACACGATGGGCAAGGTCGCAAACGGGATCGCCGACAATCTTCTGACCTCGGTCTTCGTGGCGTGGCAGTACCAGAAGAAGCCGGTGATCTTTTGCCCGGCCTGCAACACAAATATGTGGAACAACATCACGACCCAGAACAATGTCGAAAGGCTGAAAACGCTTGGCGTTGATTTCGTTGGACCGCGCGAGGGGCGCCTGTCCAACGGTCGGATGGGCATCGGCATGATGGCGACGCCAGACCAGATCATGGAAGCGCTCGGCGAGGCATTCGAGGAATTGGACGACCAGAAATACCGCGTTTGCAAATGGGCGCAGGAGGCCGCCGCCGCAGATGACATCAATGAATGGAGGCGGGTGTTCCGCGCCATCGACGAGGGCATCGTCGGGGTCAATATCGTTGACGAAACTCACGGCGATTCACTCCTGCACTATGCGGCGGGCGGCGAAGGTGAACTGAGCGAAAGCGGCATCGATCTGGGCAAACCCGATTACGAAGCCGCTCGAAAGCTGATTGATCGGGATATCGACGTCAACCTTGTCAACGACCACGGCTTTACGGCCTTGCATGTGGCGGTGATGAACGACTCGCCGAGGATGGTCGAAATCCTGCTCGGGGCAAAGGATATGGACGCGACGCCGTGCATTGAGTTTGTTAAGGATCTCAAAATCTCAGAAGAAATCCGGGCCATGCTGAACGGCTGGGCGCGCGATCACAACCTGAAGATGGCAGAGCTCGAACAAGGCGGCGATGAAACCTATGTTTCGGTGACAGAACCTACCTATCTGTATTTCACATATGGGTCACTCAAGAAGGGCTTCCCGAACCACGAGGCGCATAGCGAGGTTCTGAACGACTTTGTCGGAACCGCGCGGACGCGCCAGCCGATGCCTTTGATCGTGCCCAACGAGCCATTTTGCGACAATCCGAACTGCGCCTATCTGCACCGAATGGCAACATTGGTGGATCAGCAGGGCATGGGCAAGCAGATCAGCGGTGAGGTCTACCGCGTTACCGAGTCCGGTTTGCGCGAGCTTGATAAGCTCGAAGGATATCACGGACCCGATTCACCCGAGAACGTCTATATCCGCAAGAAAATCAACGTGATCGTGAATGGCGCGATGAAACCGGCCTACGCCTATGTAATCGCCGATCCCGAAAAGTACGTTGCCAATTGGCGCGATGGAACCTCGGAGGCGGTCACTGAATACACGCTGGATATGGCGTCCGGAACCCTCAAACCGGAATATGAGACGGCAGACTGACACACAGCCCGACACGTCAATCATCAATCCGCGCGGATCGCATTGGCTAACGGTTTGTCAGATAGTCCACGTGTCCTAGCAGGGATTGGGAAATACCCATATGCTCAAACTGCGCTTGCATCTCCGCATACCGCTCATGAGATGCGGGCTGCTTTTGTTGCGATCCGCTTTCGGCCAAAATACGTGTTTGAAGAATAGTAAGGTCAACCATCGGCAGAGGCTCTTTGGCCGTGAACTGCGCCAACCCGTCGGCGTAACGAATGGCCGCGTCCCAATCCTGACGCGCCAGCATGACGACACTGGCATCGGGGTAGAAATGCAGATGGCTGTGACCCACGCAGCCTTCCTCAATGATCTCGGCCCCCAGTTTCAACAGACGATCCTGCTCGGCGGGGTCGGTCTCGGCCATGGCCAACGCAGACAGTGCCTTTGGACCGACAAAGTTGCGACCGTGTTCCAGCGCAATCTCTACGGCTTGCCGTCCAGTTTCGCGGGCTTCCGTTACATGGCCAGCGTAGACCTGCGTTCGGGCAAGATGTTCCAACGCTTGTGCCTCGAGCCGCTTGGCCCCTACACGTTCGGCAATCTCGGCGGATTTCGCAAAGGACTCATGCGCCTGATCAAGCGCGCCCAGAAAGGTTTGCGCGACACCCAGACAGGTTTGCGCCACGCATTCCGGCACAAACGCGAAATACGTCTGAGAAACTTCTATGGCCTCTTTTGCATCTGCTTCGCCCCGTTGGACATCTCCGGTATAGCTGCGCGCGACGCTGAGATTGTGCAGATTGGCGGCCAGATCACGGACCAGCCCCTCTTCCCGCGCCCGTTCGACAGCCTGCGTGTAAAACCCGGTTGCCGTCTGCATCGTGGCCTTCATGAAATGGGCGTCTCCAAACCCGCTGAGTGCCCCAACCTCCAAACGGGCCGACCCCAGTTTGCGGGCCAGCGACAAAGCGCGCTCATTAGCCTGCAACGCCTCTTTGTCGCGGCCCAAGGGAAAGAACACGTTGCCGCGCACATAGTTGATCTGGGCCAGGTCCTGCTCGGACCCACTGCGTTCCGCCGCTGCCTCTGCGATCCCGAGCGCGTCCAGAGCATCCTGATACAGGCTGGCCTGCCGAGCGGCCTGCGCCAGGCCAATATGCGCCCGGCACAGCTGTTCGTCGGTCTCCGCGATATCAGCGGCGCCCTTGAACTCCTGCAACGCCGCGTCGGACAACCCCCGCAACCGGAGGATTTCACCCTGGGCACAGAGCAGATCGAACCGCACACTGTCAGGAGACGGCAGTTCCAACGCGCGTTCAATCAGTGGGCTGGCATCGTCAAACTGAAACGCCTGGATCAACTTGTCCGCAGCGTCGAGGTAGGCCTGCGCAGCGTTTGGCGCGCCCGCCCGATCAAGGTGCCGCGCGCGAAGGGTCGCGTCACGATCCTCGAACCACTTGGCCGCTTGACGGTGCAATCGGGCACGTTCCGATTTGACCAGCGTGGCGTAAGACCCGTCCCGGATCAGGGCATGCGCAAACATCAGATCGGCGTCCGCTTCGCGGAGCAGCGCTGAACGGATCAGGTTTGTGGTGTCCAAATGTCCTTCGCCCAAAGTGAAGTTCAGCACCTCCGGCGCAAAACGCTGGCCCAGAACCGAGGCCGCCTGAATGGCCGTCCGGCTGGATTTGTCCAACGCATCCAGCCGTGACTGGACGATTCCCTGAATGCTGCCGGGAACGGACTCGCGCTTCAGAACATCAATGTTGCGCAGTAGCTGTTCCAGAAACAGAGGGTTGCCGCCAGCACGCTGCACGCAGATATCCAACAGCTCGGGATCTATGCCGGTGAATTCCTCAACCAGTTGCCGGGCCTGTTCTTCCCGCATCGGCGCCAACTCAAGTTTGGATACAAGCGCCCCATCCGCACCCAACTGCCAGTCCCGGTTGATCGGATCACCCTCGACCCGGCTGGTCATCAGCAAAACGCAGGGCAGAT
The DNA here is from genome assembly GCF_056535885.1 of Ruegeria sp. B1. Taxonomy (NCBI): domain Bacteria; kingdom Pseudomonadati; phylum Pseudomonadota; class Alphaproteobacteria; order Rhodobacterales; family Roseobacteraceae; genus Ruegeria; species Ruegeria sp. B1. The sequence goes on from NZ_JBQFJA010000001.1 coordinate 377,589, forward strand.
CGCGTGTCGCTGCCGCGATGTGCGAACATGCTGTCAGAATCTCGGGCGACGCCCAGTGAATATCCTCGATCTGTATCAGCATTGGTGCGTCCCGGCTTCGGGCTGACAGCAACTCGTCGATGACCTGACGCCGGCCGCGCAATCGCGCCTTGTTGTCCATTGCCGCATAGACCTCTGCCAGGCCCGGGTCCTGCTCAAGCTCCAGCAGCGTACTCAGATGTGCGGCATTTGCCGGACTCACCCACCCCTTGTCGATGGCCTTTTGCGCCGCAGTCGTTGCAAAAGCGGCATCATCGGTCGGTTCCAAACCCAGAATGCTGCGCGCCACGGACTGGACCGCCGAATGCCCTTCGCGCGCCCCGAAATCCATGACGACACCGGCATGGATCGAATAAGACAGGCTGTCCGCCATTTCGACAACCTGCTCGGACAGATGCGTTTTACCGATGCCGGGTTCCCCCAGAATAATATGAACCTCACCTTTGCCGTGCCGCTGGCACCTCTCAAACGTGGCCGCAAACAAGGACATCTCGCGCTCGCGCCCCACGAAGCGGTGCCGTCGTGTCCGGATGTTTTGGGCCAGCCTGTCCAATCGCCAGACTTCGACATCGTCTTTCAGACCCTTGATGGCCTGCACACCCACAGATTCGCCAATGAACAAAGGCCCCAGAGCGCGTTGAATATCATGCGACACCAGAGTTTCACCGGGAGACGAGATGTCCGTCAGGCGCGACGCAAGGTTCACACCATCGCCGGTGACAGTGTATTCCGTATGCGCCTGACTGCCGGTGGTGCTTGCGATCACCTGACCCGAGGCAATACCGATATGGCAAGTCAGCGGCCGTGTCAGTGTTTTGACGGCTGTATGGATATCCAACGCGGCACGCGCCGCTCGTTCGGTATCGTTTGTGTGCGATATAGGTGCGCCGAACACAGCCATAACCGCATCGCCAATATGCTTGTCGATACGCCCGCCGTATTTTTCGACAACACTGTCCACCTTGCCAAAGAACTCGTTGAGCAGGGCATGCATGTCTTCGGCATCAAGTTCGCTGGAAAGCGTGGTAAATCCTGACAGGTCCGCGAACATGACCGTGACCTGCCGCCGCGCAGGCTCGGTTGGGGGATCAGACTTAGAGTCCTCATCCTGCGCCACTGTTTCGAGGTCGCCAATGGCCCGCAACAGTCTGCGCCGGTCACCAATCGCCGTGATCCCCAATTCCACCAGATCTTCGCCCGTCAAATCGGGCAGTATCTCGAAATCAACTTTGTTATCCAAAAAGGCTTGCGCGTAGTCAGACAATCCAAGTGCGCCCAGCCAGTCCTGCAGGCTCTGAGACATGCCGCCCCTCTGAAGTCCCCCACTTCGCAGAAGGGTTTAGCACAGATAGGCTCATTGAGTCTGCAACGCCTTCAAAAATTAACGTTTTGGCAGGTTGCGTATATTGGCTGGCCCACGTGGGACGCTTCCACCAGCCAATGCAGTTTCGATACTCCCAGACCCACCATAAGGGTGCAAACGACAGGTTGATTGGTCTTTTTGTTTTTGGACCCACCCATTTTGGCGGCTTGTGCTCACCTTTAAAACTTACTAAAACAGTCAACATAAATTTCTGATTGCCACCGCGACACTCACCAGCCGGCATCTGAAAGGATCAGCGGTCTGTTCGGCGTGTCGAACAAACATTCGAAGTTGGAAGACCCTATGACAGAGCAGATGCTTATGGTCCCGGAACATATTCGCGCAGCTTATGCCCAAAACGCGGGAAAACGGGACCGCGATCTAGCTGACTCGCTTGGAATTGCCGAAGGGCAGCTTGTTGCCGCTTTTGCAGGGCGCAACGTGACACGGCTGTCGGCAAATCTGGATCAGCTGTTCCCGCAGCTGAACGGGCTGGGCGAAGTGATGGCTCTGACACGCAACCCGTCCTGCGTGATCGAGAAGGTGGGACGGTATGACAATTACCATCCGGGTGCCCATGCCGCGATGGTTCTAACCGAAGAGATCGATCTGCGTATGTTTCCCAAGCACTGGGTCCATGTTTTCGCCATCGAACGCGAAACGGAGAACGGTACCAAGCGGTCGCTTCAGGTCTTCGACGCGGCGGGGGACGCGGTTCACAAGATTTTTCTGCGTGAGGGGTCGAACCTCGAAAACTGGAACGGGCTCGTCAGTGCCCTGACGGCCGAGGATCAATCCGACACTCTTGAAGCCGAGCCGCGAAAGCCGGCCGAAATGGCCAAAGCAAATCCTGAAAAGGCTGAAACTCTGCGCGCCGAATGGGTCAAAATGACCGATACGCATCAATTCATGCGCCTGACATCCAGGCTCAAGATGAACCGTCTAGGCGCCTATCGTATCGCGGGCGAACCACTTGCGCGGGAACTGGAGCCAGAAACAGTCTCGAAAATGTTTGAGCAGGTTTGCGACGGGAACCTTGAGGTCATGATTTTTGTCGGCAATCGCGGGTGTATCGAGATTCACGGCGGTCCGGTTCAAAAAATCAAACAGATGGGTCCATGGTTCAACGTGCTCGACCCGCGTTTCAACCTGCACCTGCGCTCGGACCACCTGGCCGAAGTCTGGGCCATCACCAAACCGACACAGCGGGGTCCGGCGGTTTCGGTCGAGGCCTTTGACGCTGAGGGTAGCCTGATCTTTCAGATTTTCGGGCGTCGTTCGAGCGAAACGGATTACCGTCCAGCCTGGGATGACCTGGTGGCCGGGCTCGACTCCAAAAACAAGGCGGAGGTTGCATGATGGGACCACTGGGACATATCGCATCCTCCTTTGTGTTCATAATAATGGTGATGTCCGGCACGCAAAACGCGCTTGCAGAGCAGGTCAAGGCCAGCCGTGTCATTGCCATAGGAGGTTCGGTCACCGAGATCGTTTATGCCCTGGGTCAGCAGGATCGTCTGGTTGGGCGTGATCGGACCTCGGTCTACCCGCCCGAGGCAACAGTGCTGCCGGATGTGGGTTACATGCGCGCGCTGTCACCCGAGGGTGTCCTGTCGGTCGAGCCGGACCTGATTCTGGCAGTGGACGGTGCCGGACCGCCGGACGCCATAGCTGTGCTGGAAGAGGCGGGCGTGCAATTCGTCTCGATCAGCAACGAGTTCACACGTGACGGTGTCGCTGAAAAGATACGCGCCGTCGGCGCAGCACTTGGTGTTGAAGGCGCGGCAAATGCACTGGCGGAACAGACGGTTAACAAAATAGATGACGCGCATTCCATGGCGCTTGGCGCCTCCGGGGATGTCCGTGTGCTGTTCGTTCTCTCGGCACAGGATAACCGCATTTTGGTTGGGGGCGCAGACACCCAAGCCGACAGCATCATTCGCCTTGCTGGCGGCGTGAACGCGGCGGCGGACGTGCCCGGATTCAAGCCGATTACACCCGAAGCGTTGGCAGCTGCGTCGCCGGACGTCATCCTGATGATGGACCGCAGCGACGACCATCCGATGGGTGCCGGAGACCTGTTTTCGCTACCAGCTTTGAAACTGACACCAGCGGGCCGCAACGAGAACCTGATCCGAATGCAGGGCGCCTACCTTCTGGGGTTCGGACCCCGCACTGCTGAGGCAATCGCCGACCTTTCAGCGGCGCTGCAAGGCGTCAGCGGATCATGACATTGGCGCTGGATCACGCCGGCTCGTCCGCAGCGCGTGATCGTCGGGTGATGGCCGGGCGCGTGACGCTGTCCTTGGTTGTTCTGCTTTGCGTGGTCAGCGTCATCAGTGTATCGCTTGGCGCGTCCGAAGCGTCACTTACCGCCGCGATGGCAGATTTTGTCAACGGGCGTGAGATGTCCGAGCTGAACCGCGTTATCTTATGGGATATTCGCCTGCCGAGGCTGGCGATGGGCATACTGGTTGGTGCGGCTTTGGCGGTTTCAGGTGCGGTGATGCAGGGTTTGTTCCGCAACCCGCTGGCCGATCCCGGGATCGTGGGCGTCAGCGCGGGGGCGGGGCTGGGTGCGATCTCGGCCATTGTTCTTGGAGGCTTCCTGCCGGCCACTGTTCTTGCTTGGGTCGGGAACGGGCTGATCACCGTTGCGGCATTTCTCGGCGGCTGGGCGTCGGTGCTGATCCTGTATCGCGTTTCTACGCGTCAGGGCCAGACATCGGTTGCCACCATGTTGCTGGCTGGTATCGCGCTGGCAGCCCTGGCCGGAGCGCTCTCGGGCGTCATGGTGTATATGGCCGATGATCAGCAATTGCGGGATCTGACCTTCTGGGGCATGGGGTCACTGGCTGGCGCGACCTGGTCCAAGGCGATAACTGCGGCGCCAATCATCCTGCTGTCTGTTTTCTGTGCCCAGTTTCTTGCGCGCGCACTGAACGGTCTGGCGATGGGAGAGGCCGTTGCCCACCATATGGGCATTCCAGTGCAACGCAGCAAGAACATTGCCGTACTGACGGTAGCCGGGGCGACCGGCGCTGCCGTTGCCGTGTCCGGCGGCATCGGGTTTGTCGGGATCGTTGTCCCGCATTTGCTACGGCTGGGCACTGGTCCGGATCACCACCGGCTTTTGATAAACTCGGCTCTGCTGGGCGCAAGCCTTCTGCTGGGCGCTGACATGATCAGCCGCGTCATTGTCGCGCCGGCAGAACTGCCAATCGGAATAGTAACCGCAATCATTGGCGCGCCTGTGTTCTTCTGGATATTGCTGCGGCGCCACGGGTCCATGGGGATGTAAGTCATGAAGGGCGAAAATCTTCGCATCCGCCTTGGGCGTAAGGAAATTCTGCACCAAGTGGACTTTCATGCGGAACCCGGCAAGGTCACCGCCATCATTGGCCCCAACGGCTCGGGCAAATCGACCCTGTTGAGGGCGCTGTCCGGTGAAATCCAAGGCTCCGGAACCATTTCTCTGAATGGGCGGGACATTTCGACCCTGAAACCTTGGGAACTGGCGGCGATGCGAGGCGTGTTGCCGCAATCGTCGACGGTTGCCTTTCCGTTCACCGTGTTGGAAATCGTCAGGCTTGGGCTCGCAAACGGGCTGGCCGCAGGCGATGATCGTTTGCCGTCTCAGGCGCTGGCGCATGTTGATCTCACGGGGTTCGAAAAACGCTCCTACCAGAACCTGTCTGGCGGCGAGCAGCAGCGTGTACAACTCGCCCGCGTCCTGACCCAGGTTTGGGAGGCCGCAGATCAGGAACAGCCCAAATGGCTCCTTTTGGACGAGCCTGTAGCCAGTCTGGATATCACGCATCAGTTCACGGTGCTTGGCATCGCAAGGGATTTCGTGGCGCGCGGTGGTGGTGTTGTTGTCGTGATGCACGACCTGAATCTGACAGCCCTTTTCGCGGACGTTGTCTACATCCTTTCGGAAGGCCGCGTTTGGGCGTCCGGCACGCCCTCGGACGTTTTGAACGACGAGACAATGAAGCAGGTATACGGCATCGACCTGCCAACCAACACTGTCCCGAAAGGCAAAATGCCCTTCATTCTGCCACAGGCTATCAGCTGACCAGGGCCCACCGCGCGCGTCGACTCCCCAAAAACGTGCTGCAAGTCAGTGTCGCAATGCAAGGTATCCATCCGAGTGCAAAAGGCCGTTTTTTAACCTTTCTCACGGCCGCAATCCGTTCCAGAAACTGGCGCGCGCATCGTCCGATGAAGTGACAGGTATGGATTACCAAACTTGTTGATAGAGGCAGGTCCGATTACCTTGGGTAATGCTAAACAAGTCGAAAGCCGCTTTTTGAACAGCGCCGCACGAATTGCCATTCGCGGGACATGCCACATCCTTCCCGGAAACCCTATCAGTTCCGACGTTCTGGACACCCGAATAGGTCGCCACACTGGATATCTGGAAAACAAGTCTGGCGTGAGGTTCCGCCACTACGCTGAGGGCACCAATCAGATTGACATGGCTGTGCAGGCATCTCGGGGGGCTCTCGATCAGGCGGGGATGGAGCCGGGCGACATTGACCTTGTAATATCTGCAAGCGGTATTCCCTTTCAGACATTGCCGTCCACTGCCCCGCTGATCATGCGCGAATTGGGGCTTGAGGACGGCTCCGCCGCCGCGTTCGATATCAACAGCACCTGTACCAGTTTCATTACCGCGCTGGAGACCGTGGGCCACCGGATCGCAACCGGTGCGTGTCGGAATGCACTGATCGTGTCATCGGAGATCGCGTCGCGGGGGCTGCCCTGGTCCAGTCAGCCAGAAGTCGCAGCGCTGTTTGGTGACGGGGCGGCCGCAGCTGTTGTGAGCGCAACCCATGAGCCGGATACCGGTATCCACGCAAGCCTGATGCAAAGCTATCCGTCGAAATACGAGGCCTGCCAGATCGGCGCTGGCGGAACCCGGCTGGATTTTCACAAAGAGCCGGGTGAGTTTGCCCGGCAGACGGTGTTTCAAATGAACGGACCCGATCTGTTCAAAGTCACTCTAAAGCACTTCCCCGCCTTCGTGGACCGGCTCTTGGAACTGGCTGGCTGGCACAAGGAAGATGTGAGCCTCGTGATACCGCATCAGGCCAGCCCCCATGCGCTGGCCCATATGGCGCATCAGACCGGCTTTGGACCCGAAAAGATCGTTAACCTGGCTTCGGATATCGGCAACCAGATCGCCGCTTCGGTGCCGACGGCGCTGGACCACGCGCGCCCGGATGGCCGGGCAGGCGCGGGCGCGCGCCTGTTGATGCTGGGAACATCGGCCGGCGTGTCCTTTTCAGGCCTGGCTTTGCAGGTGTGATCGCCTTGCGGGTTTTGGTAACAGGGGCATCTGGATTTCTGGGCGGAACCTTATGCCGGTTTCTGAGGGACCGGGGCTACGACGTGGTTGGTACCGGACGCTCGGCGCGGCGCTGCGCGCTGTTGGTCGAACAAGGCTTTGAGGTTCATCAGGCCGATCTGTCTGCCGGTCCGGTTCAAGGTCGCTTGGGCAATCCGGACGCAATTGTGCATACAGCCGCTCTGTCGGCACCATGGGGAGCCCCGGTCGCATTCCAAGCGGCCAATATCGACACAACGCGGAACATTATCACCGCCGCCCGGCGCTTGGGTGTGGCGCGGTTAGTCAATATCTCGTCGCCATCCGTGTATTTCGCCCCGAAGGATCAACTGAATGTCGACGAGGGCCGCCCGCTGCCCAAACCATTCAACGACTACGCCCGAACCAAGGCAGAAGCCGAGTGCCTTGCGTTGTCCACCCCCGAGATCGGCCCCATTAGCCTCAGGCCCCGCGGCATCTACGGGTTCGGGGACACAACCCTGTTGCCCAGGCTCCTGCAAGCCGCACGCGCGCACCCGTTGCCGATTTTCCGGGAGGGCCGCGCAAAAATTGACCTGACCCATGTGTCGGATGTCTGCGCCGCCATCGAAGCCACGCTGCGGGCGGGTTCCGAAGCAGAAGGGCAGACATTCAATATCTCAGGTGGAGAGGTTCTGCCAATCAGCCAGATCATCGACATGACCTGCGCCCGCGCCGGGATCACACCCCGCTGGCGTGCCATACCTTTCAGACCGGCATTTGCCGCTGCGAAACTGTCCGAGCGCATAACCGCGTTGCTGCCCAGCGCTGGCGAGCCCAGGATCACAGCCTATGCGCTGGCGCTGCTGGCCTTTGAACAGAGCCTGAATATCGACAAAGCCGCGCAGGTTTTGGAGTGGTCCCCGCAAATTCGCTTTGAGGACGGATTGCAAGAGGCACTTCGCGGTGAGAGGGACTCATGAAACTGCATTTCGCCAATAGCGCATTTATCAACACCCCCGAACGTGCCGTCCTGCGCGGCGGGCGCTGGCGTAAGAAACTGCGCCTTCGCGTCCGGTACGGCATCCTCGAAAATCCGCGCTTTGGGCCGGTTTTGATCGACACGGGCTACAGCGCCGATGTCGCGGACGCGCCCCACCGCAGTTTCGCCCTGCGCACCTATTCGTCCGCTTTGAAGCCCCGGCTTTTGAAAGATGGTGACCTAGGGGCTGTGCTTGCACGGCTTGGGTACAAACATGCGGATATCTCCAGGATCGTTATCACCCATTTTCACGCCGACCATGTGTCCGCCCTTCGCAATTTCCCCAAGGCCGATGTTATTGCCCATGGCGCGGCATTGACCGACATTCTGGGTCGAGGACATTTCGCAAACCTGCGACACGGGATTTTTACCGAGCTATTACCCGAAAATCTGCCTGACCGGATCATAGACGTCGCGACCCTGCCAAAGATCTCTGCACCGCTGAATCTCGGCGTCGGGCAGGATCTTTTTGGTGATGGCCAGGTCATTGCCATCGATCTGCCCGGACATGCGGCAGGCCATTTGGGGCTGTGCTTTCCGGAGATTGATCCGGTGATGCTCTATGCCTGCGATGTTCAGTGGATCAACAGGGCGCTGTCCGTGCCCCAAACGCCACCCCTATTGTCGCGGTTTGTCTCGGATGACTGGCGGGCCGCGCGCCGATCCAGCATCCGGGTGGCCGAGTTCAGCGAGGCGGGCGGCAGGGTTGTCCTATGCCATGACCCCGATCTGTCGCCTTATGATCTGGACCAAGCCGAAGATGTATGACCTTTGGCACGTTGGCCGGTCGCTCGCGTCGACACGGATGCGCACCAGAAGCGGTCTTTCGCGCACCGCCTTCGAGGCCTGGCAGGCGCGTAAGGTACAGCGCTGGCTGCAACGGGACGTCCCAAAGGTCAGGCAGTATGCGTCTGGCGCGGCCGAACTTCGGGACCTGCCGATTATGAACAAGGCCACCATGATGGCCGATTTCGGCGCGTTCAATTTGATGAACGTATCGGCCGACCAAGGGTGGCGCTGTTTCGAAGACGGCGGAACGTTTGGCAAGATCAGCGTAGGCGCCAGCACCGGCACCAGCGGCAACCGCGCACTTTATATGATCACCCCGCAAGAGCGTCTGCGCTGGCTGGGAGTGATCCTGGCAAAGGCGCTGCCCCGCTTTCCGCTGCAACCCGAAAGAGTTGCGGTGATCCTGCCACAGTCCTCGGCACTCTATGACACCGCAGCCCGGGCAAGACAGCTGAAACTTGCTTTCTTTGATCTCACGGACGGGATGGAAACCTGGTCGCAGCGACTAGAGAAGTTTGATCCCACATGTGTGGTTGGACCGCCCCGCGTGTTGCGCGCACTGGCCGAGGCCAACCTCAAACTGCGCCCACGGATTCTTTATTCCGGCGCCGAAACACTGGACCCTGTGGACCGCGACATAATTGAGGCCGCGTTCTGTGTCCCACTTGGGCAAATCTACATGGCGACCGAGGGGCTTTTTGCAGTCAGCTGCCCACATGGCGCGCTGCATCTGGCCGAAGACGCGGTGTTTTTTGAGTTTGAACCTGCGGAAAACGGATTGGTCAACCCGATCGTTTCATGTTTTCAACGCCGGTTTCAGATCATGGCGCGCTATAGGATGAATGACCTTCTGCGGCTGGCGGATACCCCTTGTTCCTGCGGCTCACCGCTACGGGTTGTGGATGAGGTCGTGGGCCGCATGGATGATCTGTTTGTGTTTTCCAGAGAGGGTCAACCGATCTGTTTCACGCCGGATGTTTTGCGCAGCACGGTGCTGGATACGGACAGGCAAATAGACGATTTCAGGATCCGGCGGATTGCCGAAAATCAGGTGGAACTGGTTCTCCCAAATGCAAGCCATCAGAACCAAATTGAAAAATCCCGTCATGCGCTGGAGACCCTGATGCGCATCCGGTGTCCAGACGTCAGCGTATCGGCCAGAACCGAAGACTTGCAACCTGACGGAAACCGCAAGCTGCGGCGGGTGGAAAACCGATGGCGCAGCACAGGGTGATGAACGGCGCCTTCCTCGTAAACGCATCGCGCAGCGGCTCGACGATGATGTCGACCATTCTGCGTCGGCATCCGGAAGTTCTGAGTCTCTCGGAACTGATGACGATGCAAGGGTCGCGCGCTCTGTTGCCGGGCACCATCAGCGGAGACGCCTTTTGGCGGCAGCTTGCGACACCGACAACAATCATGCGCCATCTGGCAAACCCGGACAGCGCGCCGGATGAATTCCTGTATCACAAAGTGCCCGGCGGGCGTTTTGACCCGTTTGCGTGTCCCCCGGTGCTGGCAGTCACGCTCCCGCATCTGTTCGAGGACCCGGATGCGGCCCTTGATCATCTGGCGCAGGCAGTGCCCTCCTTTGGCAAGCAAACGCGGGCCGATCACTACCGCGCGCTGATCGAGACGCTCGGCGTTCTCACCAAGCGGCACTTTTGGGTTGAGCGGTCCGGCGGCACCTTGTTGGCGACCTCGACCCTCGCCGAGAGCTTTCCCGAAGCCAAGTTTGTGCTGATCCGGCGCGACGGGCGCGATGTCGTGCTGTCACTGCGGAACTACAAACCGGCGCGTTTTCTCATCTGGTTCTGGAAACAGGCGAACCGGATGGGGATCGATGTCTTCCAACCCGGCGCGCATATCGGCAAGGCCCGCTGGATTGCGATAACCGAACGCGTGATCGGATCGTTGCTGCCGATCAAGCGCATTCTGAACACGCCGCCCACCATCGAAGACACTGCCGCCTGCTGGTCGGCCATGATGACACACGGGATTACGCAGTTTACCGCCCTGCCCGCCGAGCGTCGGATGGTAATACAGTATGATCGGATGACGCGGGAACCACGGGACAACCTGTCTCGTTTAGCGCGCTTTCTTGAGCTTTCGGAAGACGAGTTATGGCTTGATTTTGGCGCCGGTGTCCCTCGCGTATTTCCGCCACGCTATCTGTCTCTGCCAGTGCCCGAGCGGCAAAGACTCGATCAGCTTACGGCAACGGCGCGAGAAATCTCTGACGGTCTTCAGTGATGAGGGGCACGAAGCAAGCGGAAAGCTTGGCATTTGAAGGCATAAATGCAGCGCTTTCCTGAAACGCCTGCTCTTGAAAATCCCGATGGCCGCGCGCACGGAACGGCACAGGCACCTTGATTTTAGTCAATGATGCAATCGCCAAATCAGGTCATCGTGCGGGGCAGCATCTGTTCCCACCCAGCTTATCGCAAGGTAGCATGTTTGATTGCCGCTGTGAGGCGTAAGCTCGTGATGAAAACTGTCTGTTCGCCTGCGGACTACGCAGGAATCTCCGTTGGTCTTCGGTTTTCGGCCAATCTGGCTCTCGACGCATCGGACGTGTGCGATGGCTGAGGTAGAATCGAGCCCAGCGCCCGCAGGCCATCAAGCAAATCCGGGTCATCCCCGGCCTGCGCCGGTCCAGCTCGAAGATTTGTTTGCCAGGGAAAGTGACGATCCAATTGCGCGTGCATTCCCCGGAAAACGTGCGGTTCATCCATTTGTCGGGATGGCCCCTGTACCCGCCGAACAGGTGCCTCATATCTGGGAGGCCATCCACGCCAGACCCAGGACATCGCGCTCTGTGGCCTATGTGCACGTTCCGTTTTGCGAGAACCACTGCCTGTTTTGCGGGTTTTACAAGAACGCCTGGCGAGACGAGAGCGGCGGACCCTATGTCGATGCAATCTGCACACAACTCAAACAGTTTTCCGACACCGCGGCCGTCCAAGGCCCTCCGATGCAGGCGGTGTATCTTGGCGGTGGCACGCCCACGGCCCTCTCGGCAAAGGATATCGCAAGGCTTGTAACCGCATTGCGGACCCATCTGCCGCTGGCTCCGGATTGCGAGATCACGTTGGAGGGGCGCGTGTTGTCCTTTGGACCGGAAAAAGCTCGCGCCGCATTTGATGCCGGGGTTACACGTGTGTCCCTTGGCGTTCAGAGTTTCAGCGATGCGATCCGCAAACCGCTGGGTCGAAAAACGTCGCGCGCAGAGATTATCGAGGCCCTGTCGAACCTGATCAAAATGGACTGTGGCGCGATCGTGGTCGATCTGATGTATGGGTTGCCCAAACAGACCCCGCAGGACCTAGCGGAGGATGTGCATCTGTGTGCCGATCTGGGGCTGGACGGATTGGACCTTTATTCGCTGAACCTGATCCCCGGCACCCCGCTTTTGACGGCGGTGGAAAAGGGCAAGATGACGCCTTCAACCGTAGAGCAGCTTGGCGCGTTTTTTACAGCGGGTGAGCGGGCCGCCGAGCAGGAAGGATGGTCGCAGATCTCCACGACCCACTGGCAGGGGACGCTGCGGGAGCGCAGTGTGTACAACATGGAGGTCAAAACCGGTGCGGATTGTCTGGCCTTTGGGGCCGGGGCCGGCGGCTTTCTGGGCGGCTACAACTACCGCATCACCTCGGAGCTCAGCGATTTTCAAGCGAGGGCCGGAGATGGAAGCTGCCTTGCGCCGGGGATGATGATGCAGCAGCCCACAAGCCCGATCCAAAACGCCATAAAATCGGGTATGGAGCGCGGCAGGCTGGATCTGCGCCACGTTGACAGGGTCCTGACGGCAACGGTGAAAAATGCGCAGACATCCTTTCACGCCCATGCCCAGCCACTTTTGAAACAATGGGTTCAAACCGGCCTGATGACCCCGCGACACAGATTTCTAGAACTCACCCGCGCCGGCCGCTTCTGGCAGGTCGCCATGACTGGCCGGTTGATTGACTGGCTTGGACAACATCCTGACATCGGAGAAGAAACATGACACAGACCACCATTCAGCAAGCCCTGAGCGACAATCCGGTTTCTGCGCTGGAAGACATCGCGCGGGCTGCCGGTTGCACGACATTGGAGGTATTGGAGGCCTTGCCCCAGGGCGAGGTGACATCGCTGCCCGGTTCCCTCATGCCTTCGGTTCTGGATAACATCGCCAAGTGGGGGGAAATCACTTTTATCGTCAATACCGGACCGGTGATCCTTGAGGTGAAATCCGAGCTGGGCAAGGGCAAGCTGTCGGACGGTATGTACAATCTGAACGAGAAGCCGATTTGCGGTCATTTAAATACCAATGCTTGCAAATGCGTGGCCTTTGTGCGCCGAAAACTGTTTTCCATGGCCACCTATTCAGTTCAGTTCTACGCCGAGGACGGGTCCTGCATGTTCAAGGTTTACCTGGGGCGCAATCCGGATCGACAGATCAAACCCGAACAGATTGTGGCTTTTGACTCACTGGAAGCCGAACTGATCGCGAGCGAGGCCGCGTAATGGCAACGCTGAAAGATGCCGATCTGTTTGTGTTCGGCCTTGGCTACAGCGCGAGCGAGGCCGCCCGGCAGGCGGTCGAAATGGGGGCCACCGTGCGTGGCACCACGCGCAGCGCTAAACGGGCAGAGGCTCTGCGACAGATGGGGATCAAAGCAGTTGTGGTGCCAGAGGGGGCAAACATCGTTTTGGACGCATTGACGGATGTGACGCATATCCTGATCTCGGTGCCGCCCGCGCCCGAGGGGTGCCCGGCGCTGGCGTCGGCCCGATCCGCATTGGCAAATCTGCCTGATGGTAGTGGGGCGGAGTGGATCGGTTACCTGTCTTCAACAGCTGTCTACGGCGATTGCGCAGGCGACTGGATCGATGAGACCCGCCCCCCTGCTCCTCGGGGCCGGGATGCCAAGGCGCGACTGATCGCCGAAGAGGAATGGCGTCAGGTGGCAAGGCGTTTTGGCGCGGCATTCGACATTCTGCGCATTGCAGGGATTTATGGGCCGGGGCGCAACAATATCACGCGTCTCAAATCTGGCGATGCCCGTGCAATTATTAAACCGGGACAAGTCTTTAACCGGATTCACCGAGACGATATCGCCGGGGCGATCCTGGCAACGATGCGGTCCCCGGACGGGGACCGTTTGTTGAACCTGTCGGACGGAAGCCCTTGCGCGGCATCTGAAATTCTGTTTGCGGTTGCAAGGATGCTGGGTCTTCCACGCCCCGAGGAGGTCGCGTTTGACGATGCCAATCTTCCTCCGGCTGCTGCTGGGTTCTATGCTGAAAACAGGCGACTAAAGAACGATCGGCTGCTTGCACTGCCGGGCTTTGATCTGCGCTATCCCAATTGGCGCGATGCCTATGATGCGTTTCTTATAGACGAAACCTGAGGCTGCTCTGCGCAACGACCTGACCGGAAACCAAGAGCGCCTCTTTCATGCGCTCTTCGGTTGGCCGATGGCTGTTTGGGCCATCAATATGTATATCGCACAGCTTATGAACGTCTTTGAAAGGCATGCCTTGACTCTAGAGGGAGTAGTCTGTTTGCAAATCCGCAGCGTTTGAAAGCGTTGCCTGACAAGGCTAGGCCAAGTGCAGAAAGAGATCTGGAAGACTCTCTGATGCTGCAAGCTGGTTCTGTTGGCTCACAGGGTGTTTTACCGACCGATAAACGGAGTGAGGAACGCCGAAATCTGATCATGGATATGGCAAAATAGGTTTTCACCCAATGTAAGAGCTAAAAATCGGAAACAGAAGTTGGAACAAAGTGTTACACTAAGGCAAACCCTAGTTTAGAGTATTCCCAGCATTGGAATTTTTCTCAATTCCAAAACGATTATTCAGCGTCCGTCTGTTCTGTTGCGCCTTATGCCTACGGACATGATATCGCCGAGACCAAGGGAGAGAAGAATGCGGCTTCAATCGAAACGTGTCGTTGTCACGGGGGGTGCGTCTGGAATCGGACGCGCAGTATGTGAGGTTTTTGCCAAAGAAGGAGCGCAACTCGTCATTGGCGATCTTGATGCAGAAGGCGGGCAAGAGACGGTACGCAGAATTACCGAGGCCGCCGGGCAAGCCACGTTTCTGCCCACAGACGTTTCGAACGAAACGGATGTAAAGTCGCTGGCCGAACAGGCCGTAACTTCAATGGGCGGCATCGATATCGTCGTCAACAACGCCGCCGCATTTGTTTTTGGCACTGTGGATCAGGTCGAAAAGGCCGATTGGGACAAGGTCATGGGGGTCAACGTGGTCGGGTCCGCAAACATGGTGCGCTATGCCCTGCCCTATCTCAAGAAATCTGATGCAGGTGCGGTGGTGAATATGGCTTCGGTCAGCAGTTTCGTCGCATCCCCGGCCTTTGTGCCCTATAACACGTCGAAAGGCGCGTTGTTGCAACTGACCCGGTCGTTGGCGATGGATTTGGGAGCGTTCGGCATTCGGGTGAATTGTGTCTGCCCGGGCGCGATCTACACGGCCGCCACTGAACGGCATCTGGAATTCGACGGACGCAGCCGCGAGGAATTCATGGCGGAAGAGGCAAATGCAAGCTTTTTCAAACGTCAGGGCACAGCGGAAGAAGTGGCATATGCGGCGCTGTTTTTGGCATCAGACGAAGCATCTTTCGTAACCGGCGCCAGCCTTGTGGTGGATGGGGGCGCGACGGTCTGAGCGCTAGCCCTCCATCCGCCAGATCAATGGCAACAGGAAGGGAAACCGGTCGTCTGGTCAATGTCCACCTTCATGATCGGAGCCATGTATTCGTCCCAGCGCCTATTGGCCTCACCTTCGGTCAGCATTCGGATTGATCGTTCGAGATCGTCAGTTTCAAAGTATCCAAACAAGGTCAGGCCATGGCGAAAAATCGAATAGTTCCGGATGCCCGCTTCACGGGTTTCCGCAACGACGTCCGGCCAGATTTGATCATGACGTCTCTTGTACTCATCCTCATATCCCGGACGAATTTCCAGCACCCAGGCGTAGTGTGACATCTCACTCCCCCACCCAGTTTCGGAAGCAATCGCGCATTTTCACCGTCTCTGACAGAACGTCGTCATATTGCGAGGGTGTTCCGGCTTCATGCTCGTACTCCGCACTCAACCATCCATCATATCCTGCAGTTCTGAGCGCCCCAAAAAAGCCGGGGAAATCGAGGATGCCTTCTTCCATCTTGGTTTGGATCAGTCCCGGCCTTGCCTGCCGCAGATGGACGTGCCCCGCGATATCGGCAAGTGGGTCGATCTCTTGCTGGCGGAATCCCATGGCGACAAACTGCGACGGATCAAGAACGATCTGAAGACCCGGAACCTGCCCGACCAGCTCTTGCGTCAGTTCGGGAGAATTCAAAATGCTGCCGGTATGCGGTTCGATCAACACTTTGACGCCAACCTTCTCGCCAGCCTCAACCATCGGTTTCAGGGCTTCACCGGACAATGCCATCGCTTCGGACCGGCTTTGTCCAGGATTGATCATGCCCGGCAGAATAAAGACGGACGGGGCACCAACGGCTTTGGCAAACGAGAGGGCGGCTTTCAAATCCTCCAGATTCTGTGCATTCGCGGGCCCGGCCAGATTGCGGTCAACCAGATCGTCACCAAAAAGATGAAACAGGTTTGCAACCGGCAAGGGAAGACTTGCCGCCAGGTCTGCACCATAAGCCTCGGGCTCAGTCAGAAGCCGTGTTTTGTCCAGCGCAGGTGCAAAAAAGTACCCCAGATCAATGGCGCCAACCCCAATGGCAGAGACCACGGCGGCGGCCTCCGAAAGTGTGAGATGCGGGAAGGACCAGGTTGATACGCTCAGTTTCACTTCAAACTCCCATCCTCTGTCCCTGAGCCGTCGGTACTCAGGCCGCAGTCACCTGTTGCCGCTGAACACCCAGACCTTCGATACCCAGCTCGATCCTGTCGCCGGGACGCAGATAGATCGGCTCCGGTTTTTGCCCCATTCCCACGCCAGGCGGGGTTCCGGTCGAAATGATATCGCCGGGCTGCAGGCTCATGAATTGGGACACGTAAGCGACAACAGTGGCCACATCGAAGGCCATGGTTTTCGTAGACCCGTCCTGATATCGCTTACCATTGACCTCAAGATACATCGCAAGATTTTGCGGATCTGGCACCTCGTCACAGGTTACCAGCCATGGCCCGATGGGACCGAATGTATCAGCGGACTTGCCTTTGACCCACTGGCCGGACCGGTGTAACTGAAAGTCCCGTTCCGAGACATCGTTCACCACACAATAGCCAGCGACATGGTCCAGCGCCTCGCTCTCTTTCAGGTATTTGGCGTGACGCCCGATGACGACACCCAACTCAACCTCCCAGTCGGTTGCCGTTGACCCTCTGGGGATTTCGACATTGTCATTGGGACCACAGATTGCGGACGTGGCTTTAAAAAACAGAACCGGCTCATCGGGTACCGGCATGCCGGATTCTGCTGCGTGATCAGAATAGTTCAGCCCGATGCAGATGAATTTACCGACATTGGCAACACAAGGCCCGATCCGGACCTCGCGGGAAACATCCGGCAGACTCGATGGGTCAAGCGACGAAAGGCGGGCCAGGCTTTCAGATGAAATCGCCGCACCATCGATATCGCTGACATGATCCGAGAGGTCCCGAATGACCCCGTTTGCATCCATCAGCGCCGGCTTCTCCTGCCCTTGTGGTCCATATCTCAAGAGTTTCATTTTAGGTGTATTCTCCTTGATTTCGGTTCAATAGGTCGCCCGCCCTCCGGATAGATCAAAGACCCCACCGGTGGTAAAGCCGTTATCCTCCGAGGCCAGCCAGGCGATCATTGCGGCCGCTTCCTCCACCTCAAGAAAGCGGCCCCTTGGAATCTTTGAAAGCATGTAGTCAATGTGTTCCTGGCTCATCTGGTCAAAAATCCGAGTCCGCGCAGCGGCTGGTGTGACGCAGTTGACCGCGATGTCACAGTCGGCCAGTTCTTTGCCCAGTGATTTAGTGAACCCGATCACACCGGCCTTGGACGAGGAATACGCCGCCGCGTTGGGATTTCCTTCTTTTCCTGCAATCGAAGCAATATTGACGATGCGCCCATAGTTCTGCTGGCGCATACCCGCAGCGACCACTTTGTTGACGTGGAATGTGCCGAGAAGATTGACCGATACGATCTGATGAAATTCATCGACCGAATAGTCCGCAACCGGACTGTTCGATCCCGCGACCCCGGCTGAATTCACCACGATATCCACACGGCCCAGCGCCGTAAGCGTCTCTTGATAGGCAGACTGAACGCTTTGCCAGCTGGCTATGTCCACCGCAACAGCCAGATGACCCACACCCAGTGTCTGAGCGGTCTCGGCAGCAAGCGGAGCGTCGGCGTCCCAGATGGCCACGCGCGCGCCGCCCTCGGCCAGCGACTCGGTCACGGCCTTGCCGATGCCCTGCGCCCCACCGGTGACGATCGCTGTGCGGTCTGTAAAATCTATCCTGTTCATCAGTGTCTCCTGTCCACTCTTGCTGGCCTATCTGGAACGATCAAAGGGTCGGATCAGGTTTAGAGCATCCCGGTTCAGCTCCAGCCCGAACCCCGGCGAGTCTGGCAATGAGATGTAGCCATTCTCAGGCAGCGGCTCGTTCAGGAACATAGTGCCGAAATTCGGCTCGATCTTGTCGGCCTCCTCGCTCATCATCATGAACTCGGCCAGTGCGATATGTTCCAACGCCATCGCCATGTAGTACCCGTAGACACCGCAACCATGCGGGATCACATCCACCGACCGAGTATTTGCCAGCCCGGCCACACGGATGAATTCGGTTGGCCCGCCCATCCACATGACATCGGGCTGGATCAGTGCGACACTCGCGTCGATCAGCTGCTGGAATCCGAACCGGGTGTATTCGTGCTCGCCCGTGGCCAGAACGGTGCCTCCGGCACGGGCGCGCATGGTCTGTGCCAGACGCGCGTGGCCATCATAGTCGTCGGGCATAAGCGGTTCTTCCAGCCACTGAAAATTGTAAGGGGCCATCCGACGCGCCAATTCAGCAGCGTAATCGGTGGTCATGGCCATGTAACAATCCAACATCAAGGGAAAATCCGGACCCACCGACTCGCGCCACCTGGCGATGAAGGCAATATTGTCGGACATGCCTTTAATCCCGTGGCCAGGACCATAAGGCAGAGGAATCTTGGCGCCATGGAACCCGAGGGTTTTTGCAATGTCGGGCCGCGATGTCGTGGCATAGACCGGCACCCGATCCATGGTGCGCCCGCCCATCAGATCAAAAACCGGTGCCCCCAAGGTTCGCCCATAAAGGTCCCAAAGGGCCAGATCGATGGCGCTGATGGCATGTACACCCAGCCCTTTGCGACCGTAGTGGATCGAGGCGCGCCACATCTGTTCCCATATCAGATGCCTGTTGGCCGCCGCCTGACCTTCGACGAAGATCGATAGGTGTTTTTCAATGATAAAGGCTGCCGCTGTCCCTCCGGTGCTGACACCGGTACCAACCCGCCCATCCTCATCTTCAATCTCAACAATGACTGAGGGCACATTGGCGACGCCCCAGCTTTGCCGGGATCCCGAATAGGTCGGGTAAATCGACATCGGGTTGGCAATCGGTGGGTGCGTCGCAATGTGATCCCATGTGCCATCCGCCGCAGGGCGTCCCGAAATCCAGTGTGTGTCCGCTGTATCATGCACATCGCTCGCGCCATATTGGTCGGCATTGCTCACCAATGCGCGCACTTCACGGATGACCGGCTGACCGGATTGCGGAGTCACATCGCCAGATTTTGGTGGATGAAAGTACATTCATACGTCCTTGTCTATCGCTGTCTCAGCGCAAGCGGCATCGCTTAAATCTGCTAACTGTCATCGCTTCGGCCACTGCGGTATTCGTCGTAAAGAACGGCAGCCAGCAATATGAACCCCTTGACCACCTGCTGCCAGAACGAGGGCACCTGCGCGAGGGTCAAACCGTTATTGATCATGAACAAAAGGATCAGGCCGATCGCGGTTCCCAGGATCGTGCCGCGCCCACCTTTCAGGCTGGCCCCGCCCAGAATAACGGCGGTAATCACATCCAGTTCGAACCCCATGGCCGCTGCCGGGCGCGCGTTTCCAGTCCGGGCCGCCAGCATCAGCCCGGCCAGCGCGGCAGTGGCCCCACAGGTTATGTAGATTGCCATCTGCCAGCGCTTGGTCGAAATCCCGGACAACCGTGCCGCCCGCAGGTTCGATCCGATCGCATAGACATAGCGGCCAAAGGTGGTGCGCGGCATAATCAGCGCAAAGACCAGATAGACCAGCAGCAGGACCAATACGATATAAGGGACACCCGCCCATTTGCCGGTTCCAAGGCTCAGCCAGGTCTTGTCGGTTATGATTATCTCACGTCCATCCGAGATCACAAAGGCCAGACCCCGGATAATCGCAAGCATCGCCAAGGTTGCGATCAGGGGGTTGATCCGGAAGTAGGCAATCAGCGTGCCATTTGTGGCACCGATGCAGATCCCCAATACGATTGCAGCCAGAAACGCAGGCCCAACCCCTGCCCCGATATCCAGCAGGTACGCGGCCAGCATGCCCGCCGCCGCCATCGTCGAACCGATGGAAAGGTCAAAACCGCCAGCGATGATCACCACAGTCTCGCCAGCGGCCGCAATTCCGACGATCACCAGCGCTTTGGCCACATTGAGCAGGTTGTTTGTTGTCAGAAAATAGGGCGACGCAAAGCTCAGCACGATAAAGGCGATGATCGTCGCCATCACCAGCCCAGGATTAATCGCGGACGCACCGCGGCCCCAGACCCTGGAATTCATCAAACCATCCAGAAGTTTCATATGTCTGCCTCTTCGGTGATCCGATCACCCGTCATCATTTCCGTCATCATCGCCATTGTCTGCGCCGGCGGATGTTCGTGTGGCTTCATCTCACCCGCAATCCGACCGCCGCGCACAACGACGATGCGATCACAGATGCTCAGAATGTCGGTGAAGCGATGGCTGACCAGCAGGATCGACACGCCTCGGTTCTTCAGCTCTGAAATCAGTTCCCAAAGCCGGCGAATCTTCTCTGCAGAGAGCGCTGCGGTCGGTTCATCCATCAGCAGCGCCGAAGGGTCGAACTGCAGGGCCCGCGCAACCGCAACCATCTGCCGCTCTCCGCCCGACAGCATTCCGACCTCGCGCTCGACATCGAAATCGAGGCCCATATTGGCAATGTCTTCCGCTGCCGCACGCGTCATTGCCCGTTTATCGAGCACGCTGAACGGCCCTAGTTTCTTTTGGATTTCACGGCCCAGAAAGATATTCTGCGCCACGTCCAGATCTTCGCAAAGCGCCAGATCCTGATAGATCATCTCAATCCCGTTACGACGCGCATCCAGTGGGCTGTTGAACTGCACCTCGCGGCCACGAAATCGCATGGTTCCCCCGCTTGGGGGATAGACCCCCGACAGGACTTTTACCAAAGTCGACTTGCCTGCGCCGTTATCCCCGATAATTCCGATCGATTCCGACTCACCGATCCGCAGATCAACACCAGAGAGCGCCTCGACATTGCCAAATGTCTTGGTGATGCCTGACAGCTCGATCAACGGGGTGCGGGCGTCGGATGTGACGCCCGAATCCGATGTGTCCGGCTTAATCGACTGGGTAGACATCATTGATGCTTTCTGCGCCTAAAAAGACGTGTTCAAGATGAACCTCTTGCGGAACAGCCTTGCCTTCAAGGATGTCGGCTGCGACCGAGACAGCGTAGTCCGGATACTTCTCGGGAAAATACGCGACGCATCCCAGAAAGTTGTTGTCCTCGACCGGCGTCCGGGTTGCCGCCACGCCGATTTCGTCACACCCGATTCCGATTGCCACACCGTCACGTCCGGCCTGCGCAAGCGCATTTGACATGCCAAAACCGCGTGGGTCATCGATAGCTGTAGCCAGAACGAACCCCGCCTCGGGATGGGCCGTCAGCCAATCGGTGACTTTGGTAAGGGCTTGATCCGTAGTTCCCGCATCGATCAGTTCCTCATCAATCCGATCTTCAGGCAACGCACCACAAACGGTCTGCACACCATCGACAAACCCGGACAGACGTTCATTCGCTGCGTCACCTTCACCGGGATTGATGCCAACCAGAACTGATACGTCATCACAACGTCCCAGCGCCTTGGCATGTTCGGCCGCCGCCTGCCCGCCGATCAGGCCACTTACATAATTGTCCGCCCCCAGGAAGATGGCGTTTGGATGAACAACATCCACGGACATAACCGGAATACCGGCCTCATCAAAGATGTTCATAACCGCGGCGGCCGCGCCCGATTGCCAGTTCGACTCGATAACAACATCTGCGCCCTGCTGTACGATCAGTTCCGCACAGGACACCGCCTTGTCCGCCTTGAAATCATTGTCACAATAGACCACATCAAAGCCCAACTCATCTGCCAGTTCATAAAGTCGCTGATTGATTGCGTATGAGAATGGAATCGCTGCCCAGCCTTCGGCAAAACCCACTTTTGCACCCTTGGGCAATGCCCTCAGATTTGGCACGTAGGGCGCCGAAGCGTCCCCTTCGACAACCTCAAAGGCACTCGTGTCCTTGTTGTATAGCCACAATGCACGCTCTTCGGGCAGAAGAGCTCCGGCAATACCCCCTTGAGGGCGGGCTTCGAAATCCGCCGCTGCAACCGACTGACCCAAAATCGTACCGCACAACAGCATGCCCAAGCTGACGCATTTCGATGATGTTAAGCTTAACATTATTGTTCCTCCATGTTGTTTACCGCATTTCCTCAATCGGTGTTTTTTGTATGCTGGCGTTATTGCTTGATTGTGATCTAACGGGCCTATGCAGGATAGACCCTGTGATGTTAACCTTAACATCAAGCATCATTTTGTCGAGTCTATTTTGAAGAAGCGGAACAAGAAGGTAGAAATGGCGATCGGCGGCAGTGATCCTCCCAAGGGCAGAGCGAACCTTATCAAGGTGGCAGAACACGCTGGTGTTTCGGCCATGACGGTGTCTCGCGTGATCAATCAGCCGGGTAAAGTTGCTGACGAGACCCGGCAACGCGTGGAAGCGGCGCTGGATGCACTTGGCTACGTGCCCAATCTCGCTGCCAACACCCTTAGGCGCAAGCGCAGCGGCGTTATCGTTGCGATGGTTCCGACCATCGACAACTCGGTCTTCAGCGATACGATCCAGGGGGTGTCCGACGTTCTGGAAGATGCGGGCTACCAGCTTCTACTCGGCTGCACCTCTTACAGCCTGGAAAAGGAAGAAAAGCTGACAAGAGCATTCCTTGGACGACGGCCCGACGGGGTGATCTTGACCGGTTCCCTGCACACTGACGCAACCCGAAACCTGCTAAGAACCGCAGATGTTCCAATTGTTGAAATGTGGGATATCCCTGAAAATCCGGTCGACATGTCCGTGGGTTTTGACAACTTTCGGGCCGGGTATGATCTTGCGACTTACATGCTGGAACGTGGCTACAGGACGATTGGCTACGTCGCAGGCACGCCGGAGCACGAAGATCATGAAAACCGCGCAGCGAAACGCAGCGCTGGCATCTATGCAGCCTTTGTGGATGCCGATGTTCCCCCTCCCCTGCGTTGTGATGTCACCGACCCATTGGATACTGAAACCTCTGGCGTGTTGGCGGCCGATTTTGTGATTGCCAACAAAAAGATCGACGCGCTTATTTGTGCCAATGAAATCATCGGCGTCGGAGCAATCAGAGAATTGCAGATTCGCAAATACGTCGTGCCCGACGATGTCAGCGTTGCCGGGATCGGTGATGCGAATATTGCAAGTTTGATTGATCCTGGACTGACAACAATTCACATACGCGGCAAACGAATTGGCCGGCGATCTGCCGAGATGATCTTGGAACGCTTACAAGAGAAGGACTCAGTAGAAAACAAGGAAGACATAGGATTTGAGCTCATCATTCGAGGAAGCACAAAATGATATGAATGTGGGCCGTGGCTTGATGCCCTGGCCCCTACAACTCCGTCGCAAATCGTGAGATTGCATCGGCGGGCCCGGCAGGTTCCATTTTTTTGCTCGATGCAAGACGGCATACCCTGATGATCTCCTGCAAAGGCAGCCATCTGTTCCTAAACCTCTGACTGGAGGGAGGTCTGACCGCTAGAGCACGGCACTCCAAGGTGCTGTGTTAACTGCTTTTTGGGGCGACAAGTTTCGTACGAAAAGCCCCGAGATGTGGGATAGAGGTACGTGTTCTTGATCGTCATTGGGGCTCGGCGGGCATGGCTGAGTATCGCGCGAAACGGACGCACTCGCACATTCTTTTTGGCAATCTACATCAAGCCCGTGTAAAAGGCTTACCGGTCAGATCCGTAATTCCACCTTGGCAGTTGGGAAACTCCGCAGAATCCGGGCTTCCCGTTCACCCGGTGCCGCGCAAAGCGCTGTGGACAGACCATCCGCCAGCGCCGCCTCCGGGGCCGAAACGGATACGGTGCCGTTGGCGACCATCTCGCCCGTCGGGTTCAGGATATGCCCCCGGCCATCCGCCAGCATGGTACCTCTGGCCGATGACGTTGCCACCGCCCGCTCTCGCAATGCGATCTTTTTGAGAACCGCACCACCCGGATCTGAAAGGCCGACCCGCCAGTCCTGTCCGTGATCCCGCTGGCCCAGGGCGGTGATTTCCCCCATGTCGACCAAAACGTCGCGCAACCCAAAGGACCGCAGCACCGCCGCGACCCGATCCGTGATCGCACCCTGAGCAATTCCGTTCAGCGTCAGGGCTGACAGGCCCGGCACCGGCAGGCGGATGGCATCAGCGTTAAAACGCACCCGGTGCCAGCCAACAGTTTGCCGCGCAGCAGCCAGCCCGGACGCATCCGCCCCCATAGCCAGCGCCTGCCAAACGGGTTGAACAGTCGGGTCAAAGACACCTTCCGAGGCCGCGTGCAGTGCCGAGCACAGGCTGAGCACATTCAGCAACTCGGGGGCGGGGGCGGACAGAGTTCCCTTGCGGTTTAACTGGCTGAGTTGAGAATGCGGCCGGTACAGGCTGAATATGTTCTCCAGACGGTTCAGCTCGGCTTCGACCGACGCAATGAGGGGCGCGGCCTGCATGTCGCTCAACCCCACAAGCTGCAGGCTGGCTCTCGCCCCAAGCGCTGTGCCGCGCCAACGGGCTAAGGGCGCAGCCGACACACCCGCGGGCAGCGCGGCGCAGGCGGCTGACATGATCAGAAAACGGCGGCGAGGCAGGCATCTCATGCGGGCGTCTCCAGTTTCAGGTCCAGATCAACGGGTCCAAGCACCTCGGTGTCCGGTATGTCGGATAACGGCAAGGCGGCTCCGCCATACTGATCAATAAAAACCTCGGCGTCCGCAGGGTCGGCAAAGGGCACGACTTCCCGCGCGCCCATGCCGCCCGCGACATTTGCACCGACCACAAAGGTCGCACCCTCGGCGGCGATCCAGTTGGAGATACCAGGTTGGCGCCAGTTGGGTGCGGCTCCCATATCACTGACATAGACGGCGGTGATCGTGGCGTCGCGTTCGGGGCTTTTGAGATAGGCAACCATGTCGCGAACCTGCGCAAAAAACAGCGGTGTCGGGTATCCTTCCAGATGGATTTGTCCCTTGGGGCCACCATGCTCGGCAACGTTCATCTGGCAGAAAAAGCTCAACGCGTCTGTCGTCAGATCCACCGGGTCGGGCGCAACGGCCACCTCTTCCTTGCAGGCCACCAACGCGAGCAACGCGATCAGGGTAAGGCGTTTCATGGCTCAACCCTCCGAAAGGCAAGGCGTGCGAGGACGAAGGCGAGTACCGGCCAGATCACCAGCGACGCGGGCGCGGCCCAGACCGGCAGCGCCTGTGCGGCCCCGGTCATGCCGGAGGCCATGGCAACACCTTCCGTCGCCGCAATGTTCCACAGACGGAACGCGTCGGCCGGGTTGGCCACCATCACCCATGGAAAGACGGATTGGGTGAAGGTGCCGCCCTCATCCATGACCACGGCTCCCAACAGCCCCAGATCATAAAGGACGACAAAGACCAGCCAAAGCCCGGCCGACAGACCCGCCGCCGCCGTGGCCCCCTTTGCCAAGGCAGACAGCAGGTATCCCAACGCCAGGAACACGGCGCCCAACAGGATGGATGTGAGGATGAGACGGACCAGCGCCATCAGGCTTTCCGGCCCAGCGCCTCCGAACCAAGCCGCGACGGCTCCTGCAGTGCCAAAGCCGATGACCATGGCAAAAGCCAACGCCGCAAGATGCGCGGTGAACTTACCCAGCAGAATCTCTCCGCGCCCCGCCGGATAAGACAACAGCAGCGACAGGCTGCCGCGATCGACATCCCCGGCGATGGCGTCAAAGGCAATCATCAGCGCCAGCAACGGTGCAAGATAGACCGAAAGCGTGGTCATTGAGGCCACCGAGACGGTCAGCATGTCGACCCCTAGCGTGCCGGTTGGCGCGCTGCCAGCAAAGGTCAGCGCCAACGCGAACAGAACCATGATCAGCGTTGCGACCAGCAGCCAGCGGTTGCGGCGCAGGATCAGCATCTCGGTGCGGGTGATGGCGAGGAAACGTGTCATTGCATCTCCTCCTGTGCATAGTGGCGATAGAGATCTTCCAGCTTGGGCGGGGTCATTTCCACATCCGCAACCGCATCGCCCAACCCGGCGATCCGGCGCAGGGCCTCCATCTTGTCATCCGGGGAACACAGCAACTCGACCGAGACACCATTGACCCGTTTGCCGCCCAGTTCGGCGGCAAGCGCATCTGGGTTGGTGCTGGCACGCACCTGTAACCGGATCGGCAATCCGGCCAGCGCTGAAAGGTTGGTCAATGTGTCATCCGCAACCATCCGACCCTTGCGCATGATGGCAATGCGGTCGGTTCTGGCCTCGACCTCGGTCAGGGCATGAGAGGCGATCAAGACCGCAGTCCCATGGGCTGCCAACTCGTCGATGATGGCATAAAGATCCTGCCGCGAGATCGGGTCCAGCCCACTTGTCGGTTCATCCAGCAGCGCCACCCTGGGCTGACCCAGCAGCACCTGTGCCAGACCCAAACGTTGCCGCATCCCCTTAGAATAGGTGCCGATCCGACGGTCCAGCGCATCGCTCAGACCAACGCGCTCCAACAGGGCAGGCACGTCAGACCTGGCACCAGACAGTTTCGCAAACAAGGTCAACTGTTCCCGCCCGGTCAGCGCAGGGTGGAATGAGACCGCCTCGGGCAAATACGCCGTCTCGCGACGTGCCTGCGCGCTGCCGGGGGTCGCGTCTCCGATCCGAATGGCTCCGTCCTGGATTGGCGTCAGTCCGAGGATGGATTTAATCAGGGTTGATTTGCCCGCGCCGTTATGTCCCAGCAGCGCAACGCGCTGGCCAGGGGCAAGGGACAGAGTGATATCGTCCAGAACGCGGGTTTTCCCCCGGTCCTTGAGAACATGGTCGATTGACAGGGCCTTATCCGTCATGAGGCACCTTTTTCATAGCTGGGGGTTCAGGGGCTTGCATCAATGGGTTGCTGTCCACTACGCCCCCCGGCAACAACGCCGGGAAGGCCGATTGCGACCAGCGCACCAGCTGCACGGCAGGCGAGCCGAGCAACAGTTTGGCTGAGGGTTGGGTCCACAACACATGGTCCATCGAGTCATTGGGGCGATAGGGGGCGTCGGCGATGCCGTTGCCATCCACGTCAAAGGCGGCAAAGTCGGACCAGTAGTTGCCGCGCCCGCCCTCGGACCACTCAACCCATTTTGTCGAAACGTATTTCACCTGGGTCCGGTTGCCCACAAAGGCGTTACCAACGATCTGATTGCGTTCGCTGCCAGCGGTAAAGTGGATGCCGATGCCACATCCCTGGAACCAGTTGTCGGTGAATTCATTCTTGTTCGAGTTATAGAGGAACGTACACTTTTCTTTCGCACCCTTCACCACATTGCCGGTGATAATGCTCTTATTGGCGTAGTTCAGCATCACGCCATGTTCGCGGTCACCGATTGAAACATTGTCGGCCACTTTCACATTGGTCGAAAACATCACCGCATAGCCCAGATCGTTGCCGATTGAGACGTTGTGGCTGACCACAGAATTGTCGGCATACATGTAATGCACGGCAAATCGTAGATCGCGGAACAGGTTGTTGGTGAAGGTGTTCTTCTTAGAGGAGTTCACAAAGATACCGTCGCGCCCGTACCGGATGTCATTGCCATCAACCACCGCGCCCGGTGCATTCCAGACATAAACACCGTTGCCGCGGTCATTCATCCGCCGGTCTTGGCGACCTTCGATCCGGTTGCCACGCACGATGCTGTCCTTGGCCCCATGAATATCGATGCCATAGAGGTTGCCCAGTAGCACGTTATCCTCGATCACCGGCGCAGTGGCCGTCTTGGTCAATTGGATGCCGCTGTCGATCCCGTCATGGCTTGAGCCTGAGCCGATCACGGTCAGACCGCGCACGGTCACGCCGGGTCCGGTCACGGTGATGACGCTGCCGTTTCCTTGTCCGTCAATGGTGGCCTGTCCGAGGCCGTCGATAGTGACAGGCCGGTCCAGAACCAGTGTTTCGGCGTAGACACCGGGGCTCAGGCGGAGGGTGTCCCCATCCGCCGCCTGCGCCAGTATTTCATTGATGGCCCCCGCCCGGTTGGGCACATCCCAGTCCGCCGCCCAAAGGGGCGAGCCAAGCAGGAGCGGTATGAGCAGGGACCAACGCATGGGTCAGGTTCCCTGCGGCTCGACCAGCATCCGGCCGCGCATTTCCATGTGCAGCGCGTGGCAGAACCACTGGCAATAGAACCAGTGCACACCTGGACGGTCAGCGGTGAAGGTGACCGAGGCGGTCGCCAGCGGGGCAACTTCCATCGCAACCCCGTAATTGCCCAGGCAGAAGCCGTGGGTCACGTCATCCACATCGTCCAGGTTGGTGATGTAGACCGTCACCTCGTCACCTTGTTTGACAGTGAACTTCTCAAGGCTGAAGGTCGGGGCCTGCGATGTCATGTAGACCCGCACCTTGTTGCCATCCCGGATCGGTTCCTCGGCACCTTCTTCCAGATCGATGCCATCGGCTTCGGCCTGAATGCGGGCGTCTTCCCAAGTGACGTCGTTCCGATCCCAAACGTTGACCGGGTTGACGATGTCGCTGCGAACGATGATCGAGTCATGCGGCTCAGCAAAGGTCGGGCCGTCGTGCACCACCTTCATCTCATCCGACGAGATGTCGATCAGCTGCTCGTTCTCGGGCTTCAGCGGGCCTACGTTCAGGAAGCGGTCCTTCGAGAACTTGTTCATCGAAATCAGCCACTTGCCGTCGGCCTCTTTGGTTTCACCCATCGATGTCGAGTTGTGACCCGGCTGATAGTGCACATCGACCTTCGAGATGATCGGGTCCACATCGGCACCACCATAGGCCTCAATGGCCTTTTCGATGTTCCACCGCACGATCTGGCTGTCGAGGAACAGCGTGGTGAACGCGTTGCCCTGACCGTCAAAGGCGGTGTGAAGCGGGCCAAGACCCAGCTGCGGCTCACCGACGATGCAGGACCGCGGATCCGCATCATTGTCAAAGATAGCATCCAGCTTGGTCACATCCATGATCGACACGGTCGGCGACAGCTTACCGTTGATGCAGACATGCTTGCCGTCAGGCGCGGTGTTGATGCCGTGGGGCGAGTTCGGGATCGGAATGTAGCGGGTGTATTTCTTGTTCTGACCCTTACGTCCGTCCAGAACCTTGACGCCTTTTAGCTCCTGATAGTCGCCGGCTTCGATGCCTTTTTCGATTTCCGCGAGGTTGAAAACAACAACGTGGTCCAGCTCGTTCTCGGTCATCTCGGCCAGGTTCATACCCATTTCCGAGTTGTACGAGGTCGAATAGGCGTATTTACCCTGATAGTCGCAGTCAGTGTTGTCGAGGTTACCCGACACGATCACCTGCCATGCGACCTCCATGGTGTCGCCGTCCAGCGCGGTGAAGATGTTCACGTATTGCGACGGATCGTCCAGTACCGAGCCATCATTGACCAGCGGAGTTTCATCTTCACCATTGGCAAAGACATAGCCGGTGCGCGGGAATTTCTGCGGACGCAGACCGTGGATCGCCTTAGCATTCGGGATCTCGGTGATCTTGTCGCATTTCATCACATCGCAACGCACACGGGCGACACGGGTGTTGGCCTTGTCGTTCATGAACAGATAACGGCCATCATAGGTGCCGTCGGTGAACGACATATGCGGGTGGTGAAGGTCGCCATTGTCATAGGTTTTCAAGCCACGCTTGGCGAGAAACTCTTTGGTTTCCGGCAGCAGACCATCGGTCATGATCTTCAGAGACTCGTTGGTCTGACCCCAACCGGTGGCTGAGCAGCGATTGAACACCGGCACCCGCATAAGCTCGCGCATGGACGGGAAACCCAGAATGCGCAGCTCACCGGTCTGACCCGAGGACCAGAAGCCGTAATATTCGTCCAATTCACCGGGTTCGAGATTGGCATTGGCGGCAGCGCTAGCCTGTTTTGCGGTCATCAGGGTCGAACCCAGACCGGTCCCGGCCAGCACGGCGCCGGTGGCGGTTGCCCCCAGCATCCCGCGGCGTGTGATGTTCAGTTTATTGTCATGTTCCGACATAATTTGCTCCTCCTTTTAGGAAGCGGTTAACGGTTTGGCGTTCGGATGGTTCGCCGGTGGTTGTCCGAGTGGGGTCTTCATCTGGACCGACCCTGTCTTGGCCCGCCGCTTCAGCTGGCGGATAACGACGGGACATTTGTCCTCGGACTGGTAGAGCACCTGACAATGCAGGCAGGTGACGCACTCGTTCGGATTGATCTCACCGGTGGGGTGGATCGCCTGAACGGGGCATTCGTTGGCGCAGGTCTGACAGGGGGTGCCGCAATCTTTGTAGCGGCGCAGCCAGTCGAACATGCGGATACGGGCGGGGATCGCCAGAGCACCGCCCAGCGCGCACAGGTATCGGCAGTAGAACCGCTCAACGAACAGCCCGATCCCCAGCAGGGTCAACGCAAAGACCACAAAGGGCCATTCGCGCATGAATTTCAGGATGATCGCGGTCTTGAACGGCTCGACCTCGGCATATTTCTCGGCCAGCGGGATCGAGACAAAGCTGATGCCAAAGAGCACAAGGAAGATCATGTATTTCGCAGGCCAGAGGCGTTCGTTCAAACCCCAGGGCAGCGTCCATTGCGGTACCTTCAGGGCGCGCGCGATCTTGTTTGTCAGCTCTTGCAACGCGCCAAACGGGCACAGCCAACCGCAATAGGCGCCCCGTCCCCAGAACAGCAGGGCAGCAGCCACGGCAAACCACTGGATAAACACCAGCGGATCCAGCAGGAACGCATCCCACGAGAACCCGGTCCGCAAGCTGCCTGCCAGCGCCATCAGGTTCACCACGCTTAGCTGCGCATTGGCGTACCAGCCGATGAAGAACAGGGTCATGGTCAGAAAACCGATGCGGAACCAATAGAAGACACGGGCATTCATCGTGGCGTGAAATTGGAAGAAGAAAGTCGCCGTCAGCACCAGCAGCATGACGCCCAGCACGGCAATCTCGACAGTGCGGTCCTTCCAGATGCGCTGCCACAGGGCGGCCTTGGCGGCGGCCTCGCTGGTGGCGTCATCGACGATTTTGGGGGCCGCTACGGGCAACAGGTACTGCTCGGGCAGAATGTAGCCCAGATCGAAGGTCAGGAACGTCTTCTCAACCGCACCCACCGCGCGCTGCACCAGCAGTTGCAGCCGGAATGGCTCGGCCGGATCAAACTCGGCCTCAGCCGGGATTTTGAAGATATCCAGCTCAGTGAAACTGGGCGCATCGGGGCGGCAACTCTGCCAAGACGCTCTTGCTGCTTGTCAAAAAAACGTACCGAGTTGTCGCCCTGAATGAGCTGAATGCGGTCGAAGATACCGCCGCGCACATAGCCCGAGCCCTTAAAGCTGTACGCCCCGCGTCCCAGCACCAGAATGGCCTGTTCGCCTTCGTCCAGCCACTCGACCAAGTTCTGATATTCGGCTTCGCCCAACAGGGATTTGCCGATGGATGGAACCGAGACCAGCGCCAAGTGCATGTCGATGAACGTGTCATCCGGCTCGCCCGGTTCGGGGCGTTTGATGGCGCGCTGATCGCCTGTGGCCTCAAAGGCGGCATTGACTTGCCCAACATCCAGCGTCAGCCGCCGGATCGAGCCATCGCCGGCCAGGGTGGTCCAGTCGTAAACGGACTCCTGCGCCATATCGATTTCCCGCTTTGGACCATCTGCCTGCAACGGCGACAGGCCACCCAGACCCAGTGCTCGCGCCACCTTGATGCCGCCGCGCACAAGGCTGTCATCGATCACCATGATTGTGACAGTCGCGCCGGATATGATGTCGAGGTCGTGCCCTTCTCCCCCGGTCTCTGCCTCGCGCTTGAGGTCCAGACCGGCATAGCCTTCGGTCAGTTCGGCCATGCGCGAATTGGGGATGCCGATCAGAACAATGGGTTCCGAATGTTTGACCAGTTGCACACCGGTCAGAACCGCATCGGTGTCGATGGCAGCGACCACATGGATCGGCTTGCCGGAATAGCCCGTGGTGCCGACAAAATCAGAGGTCAGAAAAGCCCATGCGACGGTCTCGCCATCCTTCAGAACGGGGGCGACGGGCACATCTTCTCGCACCGGGCCAAAGGCATCTGCACCGGGGGACAAGTCCGTGGGTTCGATTTCGGGCAGGAAACTGGCGAGGCTGTCGGCCTGTGCGCTCAGCGCCATCAGACAGGACAGGGACAGGGCCAGAAGAAGATGGATTGCGCGACTTACGACCACGGCGCACCTCCGGATATTTGGATTGACGCCATGGACGCGCGCAGGGCGCGTTCGGTTTTGATTTCGGGTCCCTGCGGGGGTCCGCGGGTTTCGGGCCAGAGCCGATCCAACGTGTACAAATCGAAAACACCGGCGCCCGGACAGTGTACAAACTGGACAAAATCGATCCGCGTTACCTGTGGCAGATCCGGTATCGGCGCTTCGCCTGTCGCCGCACACAGCACACAATCGGCGCATTTTGGGCAAGGTGCGGTCGGGTCCCGGCCTTCCTCGTCAAGGTCGACCTCAACCCAGACCGCACCTGCTTCCGAGCAGATTTCCACCCACATACTTTGCCCGGGACTCGCCAGCGCCGGGCCAAATATTTGCATCAACAAAAGGAAGATACCCACCAAACCACACGCCGCGCGAGTCGCGCGGGCAGAGAGGTTTTCCATTTGGGAAAGGGCAGGCATGGAGGCTCCAACTCGGGAAGAGTTCCCAAATGGTATTGGATTCGCATCGCCAACTACTTGACTTAGGTCAGGTTCGGGGAAAATGCGGACTAGCCATCCGCCTCGTCCATCAGACTCCGCAGCCAGCGCCCCGCCAGCCACGCAGCAGGCACGCCCAGAGGGACCGACCAGAGGATCGCCGGCACCGTACCAATCGCGCCAAATCCGACGCTGTGCAGAATGAGCCCGGCCAGAAACAGGTTTATCGCCACAGTCAGCGCCGTCGCCGGATAAAGCAGGAGGGCCAGTTTCCAGACCGGCCATTTACCTTCAGTGGCTGGTGCCCTCTGAAAAGGTGATCTTGTTCCAGACATTGTATTTCCCAGACGGTTTGCGCATCGGCAGACGGCGGACCTCTTCCAATGTCTGCGCATCATAGACAATCACCGCGCCGTCATCTTCCCAGATCGACACAAGCGCGTGGCTGCCATCTCTGGTGAACTCCACATGCGCGACGGTCTTGCCCGGCGCAGGGCGCAAAGTCTTCACGATTTCAAGGCTTTGCTTGTCGATGACGTGCATGGCGTCCTTGTTGGGGCCGAAGAACACATCGGCCCAGACATAAGGCGAATTCTCATGGCTCCGCATGAAGAACCCGGGCCCTTCAGTCTTGATGCGCTTTACGGTTTCCCAGCTTTCCATGTCGATAACAGATACCGTGCCATCGGTTAGGTGCGGCGTCGCCATCACGGTTGTGTCGCCATGCCGCCACGTGATGCCCGAGCCCAGATGCGGCATCCCCGGCAGGTCCAGGTCTGCCACCTTCTGCCCGATAACCAGATCGATCACCTGCCCCCCGTTGCCGTCGCGGGACGCGCCCATGACGTATTCATAGCTTTGGTCGAAGAAAAAATCGTCCAGATAGTCGGGCGTGGTGATCTTGCGCACCGGGAAAGGGTTGGGGTTCTTGAACCGACCTTCGATCCTGAAATCATGGCCCAGCCCGAATTGCGGCGGGTTGTCACCATAGAACACTTCCCAGATCTCTGGCACGTCCTTGAGCGCCAGTACAAAGCTTTCCCTCGGCGGGGCCTGATAGACGGCCGATACACGGCTGGGTTGGCCTTTTTTACTTTTGATCTCAATGACCTGAGCCACCGACAAGTCCTCAGTCGAAAGCAGAGTCAGGCTGTTCGGCAGGTAATTCGCCACGGCCACCCATTTGCCGTCGCCCGACATAGCGATGTTGCGGCTGTTCAGGCCCGCGCGCACGCGGCCCACCTGTTTCAGCGCCCAGATGTCATACTTCTGCACCCAGCCATCGCGCGACATGATGAAAACGTAGCGGCCGTCGGGGCTGAATTTCGGCCCCCCATGCACGGCAAAGGGTGTTTCGAACCGATCCAGAACTTCGAACGTATCACCGTCCAAAACGCTGACATGATGATCCCCGGTTTCGACGGCCAGAGTGATGTTCATCGGGTCGCTGTTCCAGATGGGCGCGACCACCGGGGTGTAGTCCTCATCCAGCGTTCGGCTGGCCATGATCTCGGCCTCGCCCCATTCGGGATTGGATTCCAGCGGCGACTTGAGCCAGCCGGCCAATTCCTCGATCTGCAGCGTGTTGAGCTCGTGCGAAAAGGCGGGCATCTGGGTTGCAGTGCGTCCTTCCGCAATCACGGCGGCCACACGGGGGCCGCGCATCCGTTTCAGCGTTTCGGGGATCAGCGCTGGTCCGACCCCGCCCAAACGGTTCTCGCCATGACAGGACGCGCAATGCTCGGCGTAATCCGTTGGGGCATCCGCCCATGCAGTTCCGGCCAGCAGCAAAGAACAGAGTGAGGCTGTTTTCAGAGTGTTAAAAGAACTGATGTGCCGGATCATGACGTTTCCCCCGGAAAGGCGTGACCTGCAGGCGCTCGCCCACGTCATCAACGCCGATTTCATCGTTTGACAGGTAGCAGGCCGGGTCTTCGGCCCAGGGATCGCCAGTCACCTGCAAGGCCCGGATGCGAGTGTTGCCACCGCAGACGTCCTGTAAGCGGCAGGCCCCGCAACGCCCTTTCAGCGGGCGCGGGCGGGTGCGCAGCATGGCGAGCATCGGATCTTCGCTGGTCCAGAGCTCCGAGAACGATTTGGTTTTCACATTGCCGACCGTGTAATCGGACCAATAAGTGTCGGGATGCACGCGTCCCAGATTGTCGATATTGGCCACCCCCAGACCGCTGGAGTTGCCACCCCACGCGGCGAGATGTTCTCGCACATGCGCGGCTTTGGCCGCGTCGAAATGCGCCCGGACCCAGTTCAGGAAATAGCCTGCATCAGCATCGTTGTTGCCGGTCACGATATCC
This sequence comes from Ruegeria sp. B1, assembly GCF_056535885.1. Classification (NCBI taxonomy): domain Bacteria; kingdom Pseudomonadati; phylum Pseudomonadota; class Alphaproteobacteria; order Rhodobacterales; family Roseobacteraceae; genus Ruegeria; species Ruegeria sp. B1. The sequence continues at coordinate 412,721 of NZ_JBQFJA010000001.1, forward strand.
AGCGGACGCCCGCCCGAGGCAGCTTCCCACGCGCGGTCCAGCAGCAGGTCCAGACCTTTGCGGGTGCGCAGGTGTTCGGCATCCTCGCCCCGGTTTTTGTCGCCACGCCCGGCGTACACGAGGTGGGACAGGTAGAACTTGTCGACACCCTCATCATCGCACAGCTGCAGCAGATCCGGCAGGTGATGTTGCGTGCCTTCTGTCAGGCAGAACCGCAAGCCGACCTTGATGCCCCGTTTCTTGCATTCGCGCACGCCGCGCAGGGCATTGGCAAAGGCGCCTTCGACGCCACGGAACCAATCATTCGTGGCCCCGATCCCGTCCAGCGAGATGCCGACATAGTTGAAGCCCACATCGGCAATCATATCGGCGGTCTCGTTGTGAATCCGCGTGCCGTTTGTCGACAGGGCCAGCATCGGCACCAGATCGCGTGCACGTTTGGCGATGTCGAAGAAATCAAATCGATCCAAGGGTTCCCCACCCGAGAGGATTAAGGCCGGGACGCGAAACTGGCCAAGATCCTCAAGGGTTACCATGGCTTGCTCGTGACTGAGCTCGCCCGGGAACGCCACATCCGCCGAGACGGTATAGCAGTGGCGGCATTTCAGGTTGCAACGCCGTGTCAGGTTCCAGATCACCACCGGTTTAACGGGTCCGGGACGGCGTTTGCGCACCGGGGTCGGGGTCACCAGTTGCTGCATGTATTCGGTCAGGCGGAACATATCTCAGCCTTTCGCTTTCAGGCGCAGCCCGGTCTTTTTCAGAATGCGCGTGGAAAAGAGGATGTCTTTGGACCGGCAGGCGTTGCCGAGAATTCCAGCAATCTGCTTACGTTTCTCATCGACCTCATTCCGGTCTGACCCATGAACCATGGCAAACAGGTTGTAGGGCCAGTCGGGCAAAGCCCGCGGGCGCTCGTAGCAATGGGTGACAAAGGTCAGGGCTCCGATCAGAGCACCCAAGGCAGAGACGCGATCGTCATCGACATCCCACACGGTCATGCCATTGGATGTCATCCCCAGTTTGTAGTGATTGGGCGCGGCGGCGATGCGGCGGATCACGCCGCGCGCCTTGAGGGCCGTCAGCCGATCAATCAGCGCTTGCTCTTCGATGTCCAACGTGTCGGCAACCTGGGCATAAGGGGCCGGGACCAGAGGCAGACCGCCCTGAAGCGCTTCAATGATCCGTCTGTCTGTTGCGTCGATCATGCTGCCACCCGGAAGCCGATGAAAAATTCCTGTAGTTTGGGGAAACGGAGAACTGCGATCCCCGTTTCCCGTTCGATGGCATCGGCGGTGGCCTCGATCCCTTCGGGTGTTTCCGTGGCCAGTACGAACCACATGTTCAGCCGGTGCGTGCGCTCATAATTATGCGCGACCTCGGGATGCGCATTGACTTTGGTCACGACCGCTTCGAATTCGTTTGCCGGCACCGCCATGGCGCACAGGCAGAACGCGCCACCCATTGCAGCTGCATCAAAAAAGGGACCAAAACGGGTGATCATGCGATCCGCTTTCATCCGGGCCAGCCGCGTCAGCAGATCGTTCTCCGAGATACCCAGATCCTGCGCGACGGCTGCATAGGGATGCGCCGTCAGAGGCAGATCTTCCTGCATGCGGTTGAGAATGGCGCGATCGGTTGCGTCCAACTGGGTCATGCGACGACCTCTTTCGGTTTGATCAGTGCCCCGGTCTGTTTGAAGCAGCGGGTAGAAAACAGCACTTTGTGCGGCACATTCGCCAGTTCCGGCAGGTTCGCGGCACCGGCTAGCACGTCGTGTGCTTCGGGGCGGGATCTTGCGTGAATCATGCAATAGAGGCGGTAGGGCCATATGCCCTCGACCGGGCGACGCTCGTAACACAAGGTCACGCCGCGATGCGCGGCAAGAGCGGGGCCAGCCTGATCGATCTGATCAGAGGGAAGGTCCCAGACCACCATCGCGTTGGCGGACCACCCCAGCGCCCGGTGCCGTACGATGACGCCGAGGCGCGAGAGGATTCCAGCCGTGTGCAGACACCGTATCCGGTCCATCAGCTCTGCGGCGTCGCGCCCCATGGAACGGGCCAGCGCGGCATATGAGTCGGAGACGAGTGGCAGGCCAGAGCTCAGGGCCTGCAGCAGCGCGCGGTCGCCGGTTTGCATGACAGATCGGTCTACCTGTCTGGGGCCGGGAACGGTTTGGGCGTTACCGGACATGCGAAATCCCAAATCCACGTTGAACGGGCGTACAAGCCGCAGGTCCAGAACGTCCAACCCGGTTCGTTGGTGAATCCGCGCCAGCGTGTCCTCCACATGGGAGCGATCCGGGCCCGTCGCGACAAACCAGAGGTTCCAGTCATTTTCGCGCTGGTAATTGTGGTTCACGCCCGGTTCCGCATCAATCAGCGCCGCGACCTCTTCCAACCGCTCTTCGGGTGCCGATACGGCGGCGAGGGTGCTGGCCGACACCGTGCCCGGGGCGATGGTCGCGCCGACGCGGGTGATGCGTCCGGTCGCACGCATCCGGGCGAGGCGGTCGATCACGTCTGCCTCGCTCAGATCCAGCGCATCGGCGAGCACCTGAAACGGGCGGTCGGTTATCGGGAAATCGCGTTGAAAATCATCCAGAAGGCGACGGTTGATGGGATCGGTGATATGTTTCATCGCCTCAGAGCCCCGTTCTATGCGCGCGCGCGGTGAAGAAGATGCCCGACGGGCTGTCCGCCTCGATTTCGCGCAGTTTTTCAAAGTTTTGCGTGTCGTAGATCATGACCTTGTTGGCATCGCGCACGCTGATCCAGACTTCGTGCCCACGTGGGGTGAACTCCATATGCAGCACGGCGGGGCCGGGCTTGAATTCGTGAATGACCTCTTTGCTGACGCTGTCGATTATCTGGATGGTGTCGTTCAGCGGATGGGCGAAATTCACCCACACCTGCCGCCCGTCGGGCCGGGCCATGGCAAAGACCGGCTGGCCGTGGGTTTTGGTGCGCCCCGTCTCGGTCAGCGTCTCAGCATCGACCCACAGAACCTCGTGATGGCCCACTGCGGGCAGCACAAATTCGCGTCCCGTCAGCGCCCAGCCCTCCAGATGGGGCATCTTGTAGACCGGCATCTCCTCTTGTCCGCGCCCATAGTCGGGCAGTACGCGGATAGGCTCGGGCGTGTCGTCCCAAAGGTCCAGCGCAGTCAGGCCATCCTCGCCAAACAGACCGGTGATGTAAGTACGGCCATTGGCGGTAATTAGCGCGTCATAGGGGTTTTTGCCCATATTAGGGATCTTGGTGATCTCGGGCGTGCCTTTGCCGAAGTCGGCAATCCAGGTTTCGCCGGTGTCCCACATGGTGAAGACGAACCTGCGGCCGGGTGCGTCGACCAAACCGATGGTTTTGCTGTCCGTTGGGATATCGGCCACCATTTCCAGCGTGACCGCGTCGAAGACCCGGACGCCGCCAGGTTCATAGTTGGACACAGCGACCAATGCGCCATCATCCGATATCGCCCCGCCGATGGCGTTGCCCGCCTGTATCACGCGGTTCACGATCTGGCGGGTGACGATGTCCACCTTGGTCAGCCCGCCATCACGTCCGAACACATAGGCAAACCGTTGGTCCGGCGAATAGACCAGCGAGGCATGAGACAGATCGCCCAACCCTTCGATCCGCGCCAGCGCCGCGCGGTCGGATTGATCGATCAACAGGACAGAGCCTTTGGCCCGTTCGATCACGAGGCCAAGATCCCCGGTGGCCGTGGGTTCTGCCTGCGCTGCTGACATCATGAGGGTTGCAGCGAGACCAAGGATGAGATGTTTCATTGTGCCTCCGGTTGCAGCAGGTAGCGCGCGATCCACTCGGCCTCTTCCTGAGAGATCAGGGGCCGCCAGGGCGGCATCGCGGTGTCGGGGATGCCGTCGAGAATAACGCCGGACAGGACGTCCGGATCGTAGTGATCCAGGGTTTGCGCCCGCAGGTCCGGACCAAGGCCACCTTTGAGCGAGAGACCGTGGCAGGAGCCGCAATCCTGATGGACCAGTCGTTTGAGGGTATTGGGGTCCAGCGTATCAGCCGCAAAGGCCGACGTCGCCAGCACAACAGCGGTGGTCAGAACAGCCCGCGCTGCCCATCCAGAACGCCCAGCCGCGTTTGCGGGTGAGGCGGCACGTAATCCAAGATGTCTGTGTGTGAGACTAGCCATGGGCCTGCTCCAACAATTCGGCAACCGGCCGCTCTGCATAAAGCGACACGACCTGGCCGATGATGAAAAGGGTGGGTGCCTTCAGTTCGGCTTGGCGCACATCCGTTGCCAGACGATCCAGCCGGGATACAAGGCGGCGTTCGCGCGAGGTGGTGGCCTTGCAAACAGCCAATACCGGGGTCGAGCCTGGAAGGTTCTCGGTCATCAGCCCGATGGCGATCTGGCCAATATTGGCGACACCCATGTACACCACCAAAGTCGAGTCTGGATCGGCCAGTCGCTTCCAGTCTAGATCGAGGACCTTGTCGGCCTGACGGTGGCCGGTGACATATTGCACCGACGTTGCCAGCCCCCGATGGGTCAAAGGCACGCCGGTCGAGCAGGACGCCCCCTGCGCCGCTGTAATGCCCGGGGCATACTCGACGGCGATGCCGTGATCCATCAGATAGGCCGCCTCTTCCGAGCCACGGCCAAAGATCATCGGATCGCCGCCCTTGAGCCGCGCCACAGTGTGCCCGGCACGCGCCTCATCCCGCAGGATCTGGTTGATGCGTGTTTGCGGCACCGTATGGCAACTCGGGGCCTTGCCCACAGGGATCAGCCGCGCGCCGTCGGCATGCATCGCAAGTATCTCGTCCGAGACAAGGCGGTCGTAGACCACGACATCAGCCTGTTGCAGAAAACGCAGGGCGCGCAGCGTCATCAATTCTGGATCACCCGGACCGGCCCCGATCAGAAAAACTTTACCGTTCATGTGCAAACTCGCTTGTTCTGAGTGTCTTCGGAGCCCGGGTATCCCCCGCGAAACCGGTGCAGAAACGGGACATTGCTGGGAGAACCGGGCGTGTCATAGGACTAGGGTCGCCTATTGGCCGCGCGCATGCCTTGACTAAAGTTAAGGAGCGCAAGGATTGTACCCTGCGCTCCTTTGATCTTGCCTGTACTTCTACCTCGGCTCAGGGTTCGACGGTGATCATTCCGATCATATTTTGTGTTTCCCAATGCGGGCCGCAGAGGTATTCCTGTGGGCCGGGGGTCAAAAAGGTAAGGTCCACCGATTCCTCTGGAAACAGCCGGTCGCTTTCGGGCTCACTGCCGTCCTTCAGAAACACGCTGTGGCTGGTGCGTTTATCCACGTTCACCCAACGCACCGTAGTGCCCGGCTTCACAGTCAACTCGAACGGGCAGAATCTGTACTTGTACATCAGGACCACCTCGGCGTCCTCAATCGCCGAGGAGGGCTGACCGAACAGCTCGACATAACGGTCTTCGGCCTCAGCGCAGATTTCGGCGGCCTCGTCTGCCCATACGGGTGCGGCCAGAACCAGCAGCGCAGGAAGAAGGTATTGGGGGTTCATCGTCCAAGTCTCCTTTCCAAAAAGGATGGGGCCGGATCACCCGGCCCCGATCCATTACTGTTTCACCACGTTGATGGCGGCCGTATCGTCATCAAGCGCCAGGCTTGTATCCAGTGTTACGTGGTGGAACCGGGCGGCAGCAAAGTCATCATGGATGGCAAAGCCGACGGTGTAGGTTTGACCGGGCTCCAGTGGAATATCCCCCGCTGCGCCCGAATTCAGCGGGCGGGAGAAGACCACGGTCCACATCCCTGCGTCGAGGCTGGCCGAGGCCGCGATCTCGCCGTCATTGACCACGCGCTGTTCCAGCAGGTAGCCGTTGGTGGCGCTGCCGTCCGCGTAAACACGCATCAGGTCCAGATAGGTACCGTCTGCCAGGTACTGCTCGATCTGGTCAGCGGCCTGAAGCTTGTCCCAGCCGCCCAGCGCCTTGCCGCGACGGCCTTTGGTCTCGACCTCGGTTCGGCTTTCACTGATGTATTTGGTCACCGTGTCCTGTGCGCTCAAGCGACCTGAGACATCGCTGTTTGAGGCGATTGCCTCGGCGCCGGGATCAAACGGCATATAGCTGTTGTCCGCATGGCACGAAGCCCAGCAACCCACCTGTTCCCCCATCTCAATCCCGGTGCCCGTGATCATCATGGCCACCTTCGTCTGGTTGTCGGGATCCATTTTGCCGCCATCCACGAAGGGCGCCGGATTGTGGCCCGCATCCGGCCATTGCAGGCGGATAAACAGGGTCTCATCATCATGAGCGGCCTGAACGGTTGCGTCGATGACACCACGTTTGCCGGGGATCAGGGTCGGTTCAAGCTCACCACCGGCCACGATCTTGTTGCCGATCGCATCCAACTCGGCGGCATGACAGGTTGTGCATTTGTCACCGCCCTTGGTCAACGGGCGTGCACCGCCATGAGACCGGCCGTTCTGAACCCATTCGAAGGACGCCTGACCCGGGTAGAACAGCTTCATATCCGTAGCAGGAACAGCCGCCCAGTCGATGTTCGACCCGACATCGCTACCGCCTCCTGACGGGGCCGCGCTTTCCTCACCTGCAGCTTTGGCACGTTCTTCAGCTACAGCTGCATCAACGGCTGCAGCGATCTGCGCCTGAACCGATTTCAGCTGTGCTTGCTTCGCGGCTTTTTCCGCCTCTGCTTCCGCAGCTTCCTTGGCTTCGATCCGCGCAAGACTTGCCAGATACTTAGGCGGGATGGCGCGGATAAAATCGGGGTTTGGAGCTTCTAGCTCTTCCAGATACTCATCGCTGGCGCGGTCACGCAGGTCAGAGTGCGCGATCCCCTTGTGGCAGTCGATGCAGGTCTGCCCGACTTCCATCGCGTTGAGGTGCTGTTGCCGCGCCCGCGGTTTCTGGAACTCGGGCATCATGGATTCAAAATCGTGGCAGTTGCGGCATTCACGAGAGTCGTTGGCCTTCATCCGCTCCCATTCGTTCATGGCCAGATGGACGCGCTTGGCCTCGAATTTTTCGGGCGTGCTGATGGACCCAACCGCTTTACCGTAGAGCTCTCTGGTCGCCTTGACCTTGCGGATCATTTTATGCGTCCAGTCCTTTGGCACGTGACAGTCAGAACAGACTGCGCCCACGCCGGAGCGGTTCACGTCATGGATTGTACCTTTGTACTCTTCATAGACGTAATCCCGCATCTCGTGGCAGGACAGGCAGAAGGGTTCTGTGTTGGTGGCTTCCACGACGGTGTTGAATCCGCCCCAGAAGATGATACCGGCGGCAAACGCTGCGGCAATGCCGGCCAAGGGCATTCCCCACAGGAAATACCGGCGCCAGATCGGTTTTTCTTTTCCGGTTCGGACTGGGTCATGTCCAGGCTCCGTTTTGGCTGTCTTGTTTGACCCGTGCTCGCAGGCCGTTGAATTTAGCTGATGGATCGCCGGGAAGCCGGTTCCCGGGAATCTGAGAAAAGGGCGGGCGAGAGGCCCGCCCCTTCTGGTGCTATGGAGATGTCCGTCAGGTGACGTGGTTCGACCGGTTGTAGACGTTGAACTTGCCGGTCGGCGCGAACAATCCTTTGATCCGGGCCTTTTCTTCCAGCGTTTCAGCGTCGTAGATCACGATCTCACCGTTGGGTTCTTTCGAGTCGGCCAGGTTCCAGTTGGAAACCCAAACCTCGGTGCCGTCGGCATTGAACTCGAAGTGAACCGCGGCGTTCCCTTCCCGCTCGGTCAGTTGGATCGTTTTGGCAATCTCACCGGTTTCTTTGTCGATGACCTGCACCGATTGCTGAATTTCCGGCTCGGGGTGTTTGGTCTGGTCCGCCCACACATATTTCGAATTCGGGTGGGTGCGGATGAACAGACCGGGGCCATCGGTCTCAACTTCGTAGCAGGTCTTCCATGCCTCGTCCGGACGACCTTCGGGATCGTTGCCCCAGACGGTCACGGTGCCCACGCCAAGGTGCGTTGTACCGGCCACAGGACCGCAATTCGGGTCGACCCAGTTGGCGCCAGGGCCGGGGTGCGGCAGGGCGGCAACGTCAATCATGGACTCAAGCTTGCGTTCTTTGGTGTCGACAACAACCATCTTGTTCGACGCGTTTGCAGCAATCTGGAAGTACCGACCTGTTGGGTCAAAGAACCCGTCATGCAGGAACTTGGCAGTATCGATTTTTTCGATGCGAAGATTGTCGATATCGGAATAGTCGACCTGCCACATCTGACCCAGCTCTTTCACCGCGACCAGCCAGCTTGGCTCGTTTGGGGTGGTGTAGATCGCAGCCACGCGGCTTTCTTCGACATAGTCGCCATCCACGTTCACGCCGCGGGTCGATACGACCTTGAGCGGTTCCATGGTGACGGCGTCTACGATAGCAAAGTGCGGCGGCCAGTATCCGCCACCGATGATGTATTTGCCATCGCCGGACACAGCTACGTCGCGGGCATCATAAGCAACGGTGACTTCTGAGACCAACATCTTGTCCGGCGTCTGCCAGAGGTCGATCTTGGTCATCTTGCCATCGCGGCCCATCGTATACCAAAAGCGGCCCGGGTTCTCAGGCTCGGTGATTTTGTGGTGCTCAGAGGCTTTGATCACGTGCACCGCATAGCCGGTGGGAATGTGGACCAGAACTTCTTTTGTATCACCGTCGATAATGGCAACTTTGCCGACGTCACGTTCGATGACGACGAAAAAGTTTTCCCAGTTCCGGCCATGCAGCGGCTCGGTCGGATAGTCGGCTTCTTCGACGTAGACCTTGCGGGTCTGTTTCATTTGCGCCAGCGACATTTCGGGCGGTTTGGGCGGATCCATCTGGATGTAGGTCGCCATATCCTTGATTTGCTGCTCGGTCATGATGTCCGAGAAGTTGTTCATGCCGCCTTCGGTTCCCCAGGAGATAATCCTTTCAAGACGTTCCTGACCCAGCTTGAGGGTACCACCTTCAGTGACGGTGCCGTCGTCTGCGGTGGTCTTCCAATAGGGTTCAAGGTTGTTACCCGTGGCGCCTTTGCGCAAAACGCCGTGACAGCCAGCACATTGTTCGAAGTAAAGCTGTTTGGACGATTCGAAGGCTTCATCGCTTAATGTTGGCTCTTCGGCAAAGACTGGTGCAGCGACGCTGCCCAGCAGCATCGCCAAACCGGCCCCGAAGGCGCGGCCAGTTTTATTGTAGCTGATTCCAAGTGACATGATCACTCTCCATATGCGTGGTGAGGCAGGCCCGAGGGTGGTGCATCGTGGCAGGCTGCTCCTTGACCAAAGTCAACGGGAGTGGCGCAAATCGACGGCACGAAGCGGATTCGCACCCGAAAATCCCGGCCAAAAATCTGTGTTTCAGGGGCATGTTTTCGGTTTTTGATTTTGGTTAAGTCCCACCGGCGGGCGGGCTGATAGGTCTGGGGAAAACAGCCACGGAGGATTGGCATGCCCAACGTCATCGCTCGTATCTTTGGTGAAGGGTTTCGTGTGTTCTTTCTATCCGCAGGCCTCTACGGTCTGTTTGTCGGGCTGGTCTGGGGGCTGTGGCTGACGGCGCCATATCTGGACCAAAGCTACGCAATGACGCCGCCCATGTGGCATGCGCATGAAATGATCTTTGGCTATTCCACGGCGGCGCTGGGCGGGTTCTTTCTGACCGCCGTGCCGAACTGGACGGGGGCGCCCGATGCGCGGGCGCGATTCATTACTCTGGCTGCGGCGGTGTGGCTGGCCGGTCGGATGGCGATGTGGTTTTCCGGGATGCTGTCGCCGGTCTTTGTTGCGACAGTTGACCTGGCCTTTGTGCCGATCCTTGCGGCCAAGATCGCAACGCAGCTGATCCGCCGCCCAAAGCCGCAGAACATGATTTTCATGCTGCTGCTGAGTTTCATCTGGGTGGCTGATCTACTCACCCATCTGGACTGGATCGGCGCAACGCAGAACACGTTGCAAACCGGGTTGCGGGCGGGCCTGCTGACACTGTGTTCCATGATCGTGATCCTCGGGGGGCGCATCACGCCCGCATTCACCCGGAACGCCATGAAACGCGCGGGAGAGCCCGAGGCCTCCTGGCCGGTTTCCATACCGATTGTGGACAAGGCTGCGATGAGACTCGCCCTGATCTTGCCGGTGGTTGCGCTGGTTTTTGGTGCGACGCCGGTGACCGGCGTGGTGGCATTGGGGCTTGGAGGGATGCAGGCCCTGCGCATGGTGCACTGGCGCACAGGATGGGCGGCACGGCAGCCGATTTTGCTTGCCCTGCATCTGGGGCTTGCAATGCTGGCGTTGGGTCTGATCCTTTGGGGGTTGGCCATGCTTGGCATTGGCAACGAGGTCGCCGCGCTGCATGTACTAGGCATCGGAGGTGTGGGCGGCATGACCCTGGCGGTCATGAGCCGGGCGGCACTGGGTCACAGTGGCCGCGCGCTTGTGGCGCCGGGTTCGATGGTTCTGGCCTATGGGCTGATGGCCGTAGCCGCCCTGACACGCTGGATCGGGGCAGAACTGGATGCAGGCTATCTGGTTGCCATGCTGGTGTCGGACGGTCTTTGGGTCAGCGCCTTTGCGCTATATCTGATTGCCATGTGGCCGGCGCTGACGGGCCCCCGGGCACACAATAGCTAACCGCCCGTCTTCAGGCGAGATCAAGTGCGTTCAATCAAGGCCCGGCTGTTCTTGATGTGACGCTGCACCATGTTGCGGACCTGCCGACCCTTGGGTGGAATCGGGCGGGCGGGCAAGGGCACGAAGTCCGGGCGTCCCAAAGACGGAAACAACTCCAACATCTCGGCCCGTGCAGCGGGCGGCACTGTCTTTAGCGCCTCGGCACCGGCAAACAGGCTTTCCGCCGGTGCGCCCTCGGCAAAGACGATCTCATGCTGCTCAAACAGCATGTGGTAGTATTCGACGGTGTCGGTATCTTCATCCACCGCGATACCGGGAATGCCAATCAGGGTGTGGGCGGGAACAAGGATTTCGCTGGCATCGAACATGCGCACTGCGATGGCCGAGCGCACAAGCATCCTGTGCTGCGGGGAGACCAGCAAATCTCGCCGAGGAAGACCGCTGCCCAGACTTCCGGCTGCGATCCGGATCGGGCGCAGTCTTGGCTTGCCAGCCAGATCACGAGAATTTAAAGACCGCGCGCCAATCCAGCGTATGCGCTGCGGGCCATGGTCTTGGGTCAGAACCTCATCCCCGGCACAAAGGGTTTCGATTTCAACATCACCGTCAGGTGTCGCGATAAGCGTTCCGGAGGAAAAACAGGGAACGTCAACAATGGCATCGGGGTCGGTCGTGTCCGGTGCGTTGCTCGGTGTAACGTTGACGATATTCATCGAATACGTCACCCCGGGATCCAGCGGCTCTGAGGTTATGTAGCCTGCAGGGGTTCCTTCAACCTCGACGCGGTACACAGTGATCGTACCACCGCTCGGGTTTGTCAGAATGTAGGATTCTTCCAGATAGATGTCGCCGCTTAGAAACGTTGTCGAACCATCAAGGTTTGTTACCGTTCCGGTCTGTGTATCGTCGTCGCCATTTTCGTTGTTGAATCTATCACCGTTGAAAACATCCCCGGTATCGGGAACCGGCGGGCCAAATCCATTGCGAATGAACCCCCGGCTTCGTCCTCAACATTGAATACCCGTCGGTCCGTTGCGGGATCGTAGCTTGCGTCCAGGGTGATCGTATCAGGCCCAAATGTATTCACCGTAATGACGCCGGGTGCGTAACCGATGTATGAATAATTCGCCATTCATTAACCACCACGATTTAGGTGCCATCTCGGCACCTTTGATTACCAATTAACCGAGAACGCTCGTTTCAAGTCTACGAACCTTCGGAAACATGCTGATCTAACTATATTTTTTCAAGGCAATCTCAGGGCATTTTAGTGGCTCTGACGCAATTATGACCACGGAGATCCAATACCTTGCTTACTTTGGCATGCTTGACTTTCGTTAAGGCAGCCCCGCGGCTCAACCGCCATTGTCATCAGACTAGCTAATCTGCGCAAAGGAGAGCGCAATGCGAGAAGTCATGACAAAGAGCATGGCTCGTAACATATTCTATGGCGGGTCACTGTTCTTTATAATCATCTTTCTGGCTCTGTCAGCCCATTCACACTATTACATCGTCAATTCCGAGAACTCGGCGAAACTTGATGACAGTGTCGTTCGCGGCAAACACATCTGGGAAAAACATGCCTGCGTCAATTGCCACACAATTATGGGCGAAGGCGCCTACTATGCGCCCGAAGTTGCAAATGTGATGACCCGCTGGGGCGTGTTGGACGATCCTGAATCAGCCTTTGAGGCCCTAAAGGGCTGGATGGAGGCGCAGCCGACTGAAATTCCCGGCCGCCGGCAGATGCCCAATTTCAACCTCAGCGACGAAGAAATCCGCGACCTGACCAACTTCCTGATCTGGACGGACAATATCGACGCTCAGGATTGGCCGCCGAACGAGGCGGGCTGAGAAGGGAACGGAGAAATGAAGTACGAATCCCAAAAAATCGCCTATGCCTACTTTGCGGTGGCAATGGGCCTGTTCGTGATCCAGGTGCTGGGCGGTCTGCTGGCTGGCTGGATCTATGTATCCCCAAATTTCCTGAGCGAGCTGCTGCCGTTCAACATCGTGCGCATGCTGCACACCAACGCGTTGATCGTCTGGCTGATCCTCGGCTTCTTCGGCGCGGCTTACTTCCTGATCCCGGAAGAAACTGAACGCGAGATCCACTCGACCAAGCTGGCCTATCTGCAGTTGCTGATCCTTGTGGTCGGGACGCTGGGCGTGGTTGTGACCTATATCTTCAACCTGTTCGAAGGAAACTGGTTGCTGGGCAAGGAGGGACGCGAGTTCCTTGAGCAGCCCAAATGGGTCAAAGCCGGCATTGTCGTTGCGGCGCTGATCTTCCTCTACAACATCTCGATGACAGTGCTGAAAGGCAAGAAAACCGCGATCAGCAACATCCTGCTTCTGGGTCTCTGGGGTCTGGCGCTGCTGTTCCTGTTTGCCTTCTACAATCCCGGTAACCTAAGCCTCGACAAACAGTACTGGTGGTATGTCGTCCACCTGTGGGTCGAAGGTGTATGGGAACTGATCATGGCCTCGATTCTGGCCTATCTGATGCTCAAGCTGACGGGTGTGGACCGTGAGATCGTCGAGAAATGGCTCTATGTCATCGTCGCGGCGGCCCTGTTCTCTGGCATCCTGGGAACCGGCCACCACTACTACTGGATCGGTACACCTGCGTACTGGCAGTGGATCGGCTCGATCTTCTCAAGCCTCGAAGTAATCCCGTTCTTTGCGATGATGGCCTTTGCCTTCGTCATGGTATGGAAAGGTCGCCGGGATCACCCCAACAAGGCCGCACTGCTGTGGTCGCTGGGCTGTGCCACATTGGCCTTCTTCGGTGCCGGCGTTTGGGGCTTCCTGCACACGTTGCACGGGGTGAACTACTACACCCACGGCACGCAGATCACCGCAGCCCACGGTCACCTGGCCTTTTACGGCGCCTATGTCTGCCTCAACCTGGCGATCTTCAGCTATGCCATGCCGATCCTGAAAAACCGGGATCCGTATAATCAGGTGCTGAACATGGGCAGCTTCTGGCTGATGACCAGCGGCATGGTTTTCATGACCTTCGTGCTGACCTTTGGCGGAACCGTTCAAACGCATATGCAGCGGGTGGTCGGCGACTACTTCATGGACGTGCAAGATCAGATCGCGATCTTCTACTGGATGCGCTTTGGATCTGGTGTGGTCGTGGTCCTCGGTGCGCTCTTGTTCATGTACGCCATCTGGGTGCCCCGGAAAGAGATCATCGAACCAGGTGCAGCTGAGACCCCTGCGGAGTGATGGAAATGGACGGTTCATTACAAATGGGAACGGGGGCGGCTGACGCCCCCTTCTACCTCGCTCAGGGCGATGAATGCGACGTGTTCGCCGCCGCCTATACCAACAACCTGCCGGTTCTGCTGAAAGGACCGACAGGTTGCGGCAAGACCCGTTTTGTGGCCCATATGGCCGCCAGCCTCGGGCGTCCGCTTTACACAGTGGCCTGCCATGACGATCTGGCAGCCGCCGACCTGATCGGTCGTTACCTGCTGAAAGGCGGCGAAACTGTCTGGGTCGATGGCCCCCTGACCCGGGCGGTGCGCGAGGGTGCGATCTGCTATCTCGATGAAGTGGTCGAGGCGCGCAAGGACGTCACCGTTGTGCTGCACCCGCTCACCGATGACCGGCGCATCCTGCCGATCGACCGCACCGGCGAGGAGCTTCAGGCCGCGCCGGGCTTCATGCTGGTGGCCTCCTACAACCCCGGCTACCAGAACATCCTGAAGACCCTGAAACCCTCGACCCGCCAGCGGTTTATCTCGCTGGAGTTCAACTTCCCGTCGCCAGAGATGGAGGCACAGGTTGTTGCCCAGGAAAGCGGTCTGCCGCTGGAGCGCTGCAAGCCACTGGTCCGGCTGGCAGGTAAGCTGCGCGGGCTCAAGGGTCAGGACCTTGAAGAAGGCGTTTCCACCCGTCTGGTTGTCTATGCCGCGATGCTGATTGCACAGGGCATGTCCACCGACCGCGCCATCCTTGCCGCAATGATCGAACCTCTGACCGATGACGAGGATATCAAACGCGGGCTCCTCGATCTTGTCACGGCTGTCTTTGGGTGAGGCCCGCCGATGGTCAAGATCGACTTTGAGCCATGGGAACCCGAAGAAACGATCGGGAAACTGTGGCACACCCTTGCCAGCCGCCTTGATGCACCTGAGGTGCATGTTGGAGCCGCGGTCGACCTCTCCGAGGTCGCAGGGCGGCTGGCAGTCCTCTTCCGGGGACTTGGGGGTAGTCCGGGCGTGGAATTGCGCCCGGTCTCACCCGAGGTCTCTCACCACCGCCTGAGCTGGCGGCGCCAGCTGGGTACCGAAATAGAGCTTACGCCGCGCGCCTCGTTCGATGGCGAGGTACTGCGCCTGCCCGACGCGCTGGCCGTTTTCCCGGCGCGCGAGGCCAATGGTGCGCTCTATGTCTGGCTAGCGGCCGCCGCCGCGCATGCCGGAACCCGAATTGACGAACCGGACCCCCTGCGCGCTGATCTACACGCCTTGAGGGCCGCGCAAGAAATGGTCGACGCAACACTGAACGACGCTCCCGGTTTGCGGCCACTCTACTGCGAACTTTGCAAAGGCATACTGCAACTGCGCCGCACGCCTGACCTTCCACCCTTTGAGGCTGCCGTCGAAGAGCTGGTCCGCAATATGCTGGGAGATCCGGAACCGCTGCCAGAAAAAGCAAAGGCCCTTGCTGCGCTGGACGATGACCTGACCGCCCCGCGCGGGTACCGGCCCGTCCGCCCAATCCCGCTGTGGCCGGAACTGCGCGCCGTCGGATTTTCCGAACACAACGAGGTCGAGAATCCGGACACCGAGGGACCGCCGGAAGAGTCCAGCGAAAAAACCCACCGGGCGCGGCGTCGTAAATCGGATCAGGCTTCCCGCAGTGACAGTTTCATCCTGCACAAGTTCGAAGCGATCCTCAGCTGGGCCGAGTTCCTGAATATCAACCGGCGCATCGACGACGACGATCCCGACAATGCCAAAAAGGCCGCCGACGATCAGGACGAGATCGGTCTGGGTCAGATTTCCAAGGCACCTCCAACCAAGCTGAAGCTGCACCTCGACCTTGCGCCCGAAGACGTCAACCGCGAGCGTCTGTCAGGTCGTATCCTATATCCCGAATGGGATGTACGCACGGGTCAATACCTGCCGGATCACGTAAACGTTCTGCTGTCGGATGCCGAAATTCGCGACGACGCTGCCGAATTCGGAAAAGACCCCGCCACCGCCCGCCGCATTCGCGCCGTCAAGCGCCAGTTCGAAGCGCTGCGACCCGGTCGCGTGATGACCCGAGGTCACTTGGACGGCGATCAACTGGATATTGAGGCCACAGTCCGCGCCGAAACCGACCGCCATGCCAACGGCGAAGGCACCGAGCGCGTGTGGATGCAATCCCGCCCCGAGGCCCGCGATCTGGCTGTGTCCATCCTGCTGGATGTCAGCCGCTCGACCGAAAGCGCCGTCACGGGCCGCGCCGTAATCGATGTCGAACGCGAGGCGCTGACCGCGCTCGCTTGGGGCCTGAACGCCTGTGGGGACGATTTTGCCATTCATGCCTTCAGCTCGCTGAAGCGCCAGCGCGTCTATGTCCAGCGATGCAAGCATTTTGACGAGCCGATGGGCGCAATCGTCGAGCAGCGCATCGCATCCCTGCGCCCGGGTCACTACACCCGGCTCGGAGCCGCAATCCGCCACTGCGCCGCCGACCTCTCCACTCAGTCACGCAACCGCCGCCTGCTGCTGGTCATCACCGACGGCAAGCCTAACGACCTGGACCATTACGAGGGTCGCCACGGAATTGAAGACACGCGGCAAGCCGTGCGCGAGGCGCGTCGGTCCGGGCAGTCAGTGTTCGGCGTCACGGTCGACAAAACCGGCAAAAGCTGGTTCCCGCGTATGTTCGGACAAGGTGGATTTGCGGCCATTCCCGACCCACACCGCCTGACCATGGCCCTGCCGCAGATCTATCGCCAATTGGTCGGGGCATGAACGGCACCTCCCTCATCGACGAGCTTCCTGGCGAGTTGCTGATGTGGGTGCTCATCATTTCGGAACTGCTGGTGTTCGGCGCGGGGCTGGTTGCTTTTATGAGCGTACGCCTAACTGACCCGACAGGCTTTGCCGAGGCACAATCGCATCTCTATCGAACCGGCGCCGCCCTTAACACGGCTGTTCTGGTCACCTCGGGATATCTCGCCGCGCAGGCCCTGCACTGGCGCACGGCGGAACATCGCGACAGGGCGCGGTATGCTCTGATCGGTGCAGCAATGCTGGGGGTGACGTTTCTGATCATCAAAGGTATCGAATACGCTGGCAAAGCCACCCAGGGAATCGATTTCGAGACCCACCCGTTTTTCATGTTTTACTATCTCCTCACCGGCTTTCACGCCGCGCATGTGCTGGCCGGCGTGGGTATTCTGCTATTGGTCGCCTGGAGGGACGAGCCACGTAATATCGAGGCGGGGGCGCAGTTCTGGCACATGGTTGATCTGGTCTGGATCATGCTGTTCCCCGTGATCTACCTGCTGGGATGAAAGCCATGTCCATCGCTTCATCTTTTTCCAAATACTCCCGCCGGAGGCTCCCGAACCCCCTTACGCGCGCCTGGCTCACCCTGTTGGCGCTGAGCCTTGCATCGGCTGTGCTGACCATGCTGCCCGCGCCTCCAACACTCCCCGCAGCGGGCATCCTGATCCTCGCGCTGGTCAAGGCTCGTATAATTCTTGCCCGCTATCTTGAGCTTGCCAAAAGCTCCGTCTGGCTACGCGGCTTCACCACGGTGCTGATCGCCTTTACGACACTGATCTTCGGCCTTTATCTGATCTGAAAAAAGCCGCCCCAAAAAGGGGCGGCAGTCGGCAAAGCAAAGGGATGCTTTTGGTTATTGGGCTGCCATCGGCATCCGCGCGATCTGGCAGCGCTGCCACAGGGTCGACAAGGCGCCAACAAGGTGGTCGACATCTTCATCCGTGTGAACCGGAGACGGCGTAATCCGCAAACGCTCGGTGCCCTTGGGCACGGTGGGATAGTTTATGGGCTGGATATAAACGCCGAACTCTTCAAGCAGGGTGTCAGAGATAAACTTGCACTTCACCGGATCGCCCACCATCACCGGAATGATGTGGCTTGGGTTCGGCAAATGGGAGATACCTTCTGCGTCCAGCCGGGCGCGGACCTGCGCCACGCGGGCCTTCTGCAGATCACGTTCGGCATTCGACTGTTTCAGATGCCGGATCGACGCGGCCGCCCCTGCCGCGATCGCCGGCGGCAATGCGGTGGTAAAGATAAACCCGCTGGCAAAGCTGCGCACGAAATCGCACAGCGCGGCCGATGCGGCGATGTATCCACCGACCACGCCGAATGCTTTGCCCAGTGTTCCCTCGATCACGGTCAAACGGTGCATGAGACCTTCGCGCTCGGCGATGCCGCCGCCGCGCGCACCATAGAGGCCGACGGCATGGACTTCGTCCAGATAGGTCATTGCACCGTACCTGTCAGCCAGATCACAAATCTCTTTGATCGGGGCAATATCGCCGTCCATCGAATAGACCGACTCAAAGGCGATCATCTTTGGCGCGTCCGGATCAGCAGCGGCCAGTTTCGCCTCCAGATCCTCAAGATCGTTGTGTTTCCAGATCACCTTCTGCGCCCGTGAGTGGCGGATACCTTCGATCATCGAAGCGTGGTTCAGCGCATCGGAGAAAACAATCAGACCCGGAATCTTGGCGGCCAGTGTCCCCAGGGCAGCCCAGTTCGACACGTAGCCCGAGGTGAACAACAGCGCGGCTTCTTTTCCGTGCAGGTCGGCCAGTTCGGTTTCCAGCAACACATGGTCGTGCGTCGTACCGGAAATGTTGCGCGTGCCGCCCGCACCGGCGCCGCACCGGTTCAGTGCATCATGCATGGCCGCGATCACATCCGGATGCTGCCCCATGCCAAGATAGTCATTCGAGCACCAGATCCGCACGTCACGCTGAAGTGCTCCATCGGTCTGGCGCGCATTCGGAAACGCGCCGCGGCGTCGCTGAAGATCGATGAAAACGCGATAATTGCCTTCGTTCCGCAGGTCATCGAGGCTCTGGTTAAAAAACTGCTCGTAGTCCATCTTGAACACTCCCGGAGTACTGGCTGCATGCCGAGATTAAGCATCTGGCCCCTCTTGTGACATGACAATTGTCAAGTTGACGCGTATGAAAAGACTAGTGCGGGGGATTTAGGTTTGGCATAGCCAGTAGAAGCCTAAGCGAACAGATCAGATTGTCAGCCAGGAAAGAGGGGGAAGTTTTGTGGCGCATGAGGCACAAAAAACGGTCGCCAAGCAGTCGCTATTACTCAAGAGTTTACCGGAACACCATATCGAAACACTTCTGAGCCACGCGATCTGGCGAAAATACGATCGGGGCGAGACAATCTTTCTGCAGGAAGAAAAGGCCAAGGCTGTTCATGTGGTACTGGCCGGTTGGGTGAAACTGTTTCGCATGTCGCCGTCTGGCGCCGAAGCCGTGGTCAGCGTCTTTACCCGCGGCGAAAGCTTTGGCGAGGCAGTGGCATTACGCAATGTCCCCTACCCCGTATCAGCCGAGGCTGTGTCCGCCTGCGAAATCATGCACATTCCAAGCCCGGTTTTGCTGTCCCTCATGCGTGAGGACCCGGAAATCGGCGTGTCGATCCTGGCGGCGACGTTCACCCATTTGCATTCTCTTGTTGCCCAGCTTGAGCAGCTAAAAGCCCAAACCGGCGCGCAGAGGGTTGCCGAATTTCTTCTAAACTTATGCGAAGAGGACGCGGGCACTTGTGATGTCGAACTGCCATACGACAAGATGCTGATTGCCGGACGCTTGGGCATGAAGCCCGAAAGCTTAAGCCGGGCTTTCTCGCGGCTGCGGCCGATGGGCGTGAAAATCAACCGGAATCACGCCGAGATTGCGGACATAAGAAATCTGCGAGACTACGCAGAAAGCGACCCGTCCGAAAAGTGAGAATACCCATCGGTCAATTAGCAATTCTGACCGGCGACTTGCGACGGCCATACCGCTGAAAGCCGCCCGAAAACGGCGCAATACCTGTCGTCGCCATTGAGATTTCGTTTTGGATACAACATCCTAAAATTGATACTGATACATATTGGCCTGGCAAGACACCCGACAGACCCGAACCGAAATATCGAACACGACGATCAGGAGAACACACCACCATGTCCAAAACTGTCTTCAGCGGCACCATGCCGGCCTTGATGACGCCCTGCAGAGCGGATCGCACGCCGGACTACGACGCGCTGGTCAGAAAAGGACAGGACATGATCGGTGCCGGGATGTCGGCTGTGGTCTATTGCGGCTCGATGGGAGACTGGCCCTTGCTGACCGATGCCGAGCGCATGGAAGGGGTCGTGCGGCTGATTGATGCGGGTTTGCCGGTTGTGGTGGGCACCGGGGCAATCAATTCGAAATCGGCTGTCACCCACGCGGCGCACGCGCAAAAGGTTGGGGCGGCAGGCCTTATGGTCATCCCGCGTGTCTTATCGCGCGGATCTTCCGTTGACGCTCAGAAAAATCACTTCAAGGCGATCCTGAGCGCGGCACCTGATGTGCCAGCTATCATTTACAACAGCCCGGTCTACGGGTTCGCGACGCGGGCCGACCTGTTCTTTGCCTTGCGGGCCGAACATCCAAACCTTGTCGGGTTCAAAGAGTTTGGCGGCAAGGAGGATATGCGCTATGCGGCGGAACACATCACATCGAAAGATGACAACGTAACCCTTATGGTGGGCGTGGACACCGAAGTGTATCACGGATTTGTAAATTGCGGGGCCACCGGCTCGATTACCGGAATTGGGAATGCTCTTCCGAAAGAGGCATTGCTGCTGATCGCTCTGTCCGAAAAAGCGGCGGCTGGGCATGCCGAAGCCCGCCGTCGCGCGCGTGAGTTGGAAGAGGCAATCGGCGTATTGGCAAGCTTTGACGAGGGGACCGATCTGGTTCTGTACTACAAGCACCTGCTCGTCTTGAACGGCGAGGAGGAGTACCGACTGCATTTCAACGAAACGGACGCACTCTCTGACGCACAACGCAACTATTGCGAACAGCAATACACTCAGTTTCGAACCTGGTTTGCAGACTGGTCACGGCAGGGTGGGGTCATCGCCGAATGCATGTAATCGACAGCCATACAGGTGGTATGCCAACTCGGGTCATTCTTGACACCGGTCCCAATCTTGGGTCGGGCCCGTTGGCCGAACGCGCGCGCAGATTGTCCGAAGATCATGAGGAATTTTGGAAATCCGTCCTTCTGGAACCTCGTGGACAACCGGGCATGGTGGCCGCATTGCTGGTCGAACCTGACGATCCGACCTGTCAAGCAGGGGTCATATTCTTCGACTCCGATGCAGTGCTGGGGATGTGCGGGCACGGAACCATCGGCCTTGGGGTAACGCTGGCACATCTGGGCCGGATCGATGTCGGACAACACAAGATCGACACGCCGGTCGGCGCAGTTTCGATCAATCTGCGCGATCCGAACACCGTGCAGGTCACGAATGTAGAAAGCCGTCGCGTGCATCGTTCGGTGACGGTCGAACCCAAAGGTTATGCCCCGGTCACCGGAGACATCGCCTATGGCGGCAACTGGTTCTACATCGTCGAGCCCAGTCCGATCCCTGTCGCCAGTGACAACATTCCTGTCCTGACCGACATGGCAATCGCTATTCGCGAAGCCTGTGTCGCGCAGGGCGTCAGTGGCGAAAACGGTGAGCCCGTCGATCACGTGATCTTTCAGGGCGCCTCTTCGAACCAAGCTGTTCACGGCCGGAATTTCGTGCTCTGCCCGGACAATCACTATGACCGCTCGCCCTGCGGCACAGGCAGTTCGGCGCGCCTGGCGTGCCTTGCAGCGGACGGGCGCCTCGCCCCGGGTGAAGAGATCGTTCAGGAAAGCGTCATCAACAGTTCCTACCGGCTGTTTTATCAACCGGGACCAACGGGCGGGATCATTCCCTGTTTGACCGGTCAGGCCCATATCATCGCCGAAAGCCAGCTGCACTTTGGCCGAGCTGACCCGTTTCGAACCGGTATAACGTCATAGCACCGCACCACGGGGCGCAGACCTGCGCGACGACCCCCGAAAAGGACCTGAATCATGCAACCAGACACAGACGACCGGATTACTGTCATTGGTGCCGGTATCATCGGCGTTAGCACAGCGCTGGAGCTTCAAAAGCGCGGATGTCAGGTTCTTCTTATCGATCGTGAAGGCGTCGCGTCCGGCGCATCAAAGGGCAATGCGGGGGCGTTTGCCTTTGCGGAGGTCGAACCGCTGGCCCACCCCGGGATCATGCGCAAGGCGCCCAAATGGCTGTTCGACCCATTGGGGCCCTTGTCCATACCACCGTCATACGCCCCTAAGATCGCGCCGTGGATGATCCGGTTCTGGCGCGCAAGCTGGCGGGACCGGTACACTGCCTCACTGGACGCCCAATCTGCACTTATGGATCACTGCCGCGCAGCCGTTGAACGGCAGATCGTGGACGTGAATGGCGAAGCGATGATGCAGCGCGACGGCCAGTTGCAGCTCTACGAAGGTGAGGCACAGTTTCGCGCGAGCCTCCCGGCATGGGACTTGCGTAAGGATCGCGGCATTCCGTTTGATTTGCTCGACACCCCGCAGGCCATCTCGGAGATTCAACCGGGGCTGGACGCCCGCTTTACCCATGCCGGGTTCACGCCGACATGGTTCAATACGCTCGACCCGGACCGCTGGACCAGACATCTTGAAACCCAGTTCAAAGCGCGCGGCGGGCAGGTGAAGATTGCTGCAGTCAAGGCGGTGGCACCAACTGAAACCGGGGTCACCGTGCACACATCGGACGGGGAATTGGGCGCACGCCATGTTGTGATCGCGGCGGGCGCATGGTCTCACAAATTGGCGCAGCATCTGGGAGACACGATCCCCCTGGAAACCGAGCGCGGTTACAACACGACCCTGCCCGAAGGTGCCTTTGATCTAAGGACACACCTGACCTTTGGCGAACACGGGTTTGTCGTTTCCCGGATTAACGGAGGCGCCCGCATCGGCGGAGCCGTCGAACTGGGCGGGCTGGACCTGAGCCCCAATTTCAAACGGGCCGACGCCTTGCTGACCAAAGCCGCCCGGTTTCTGCCAGGCCTCGATGTTACTGGGGGCACGCAATGGATGGGATTTCGCCCGTCTCTGCCAGACAGCCTGCCGGTCATCGGACACGCGTCTAAGGTGCCGCAGGTCTTGTACGCTTTCGGTCATGGCCATCTTGGTCTGACGCAATCGGCAGGAACGGCGGAGTTGATTGCGGACCTGGCAACAGGCACGGCACCCGCACTCGATCTGGCACCTTACGCCCCGTCTCGTTTCTGATCGGGAGCGCAAAGCTGCGCGGCAGCAAAACCACACATGTGATTTCAGCTTACGCGGGGCGAGGCGATGCATAAGGCAGCGTTGCTGACCGCGCCGCACCCCGGCCAACGTTCCTGGGCTATGTCGGTCATTGGTGCAGTTTCGCGGATCATACTACCCGCCAGTTCATTGGACCGCACCACAAGGCGCAAGGACGTGCGAGTTTTGTACTAGATTTCGCCCTTTTCAGGCGAGTTCGGCGCGAAAACTAGCGGGCATTTCTGCACGTCTCTACAAAATGCCCTGTAAAAGAAGCATTATTTTTCAGCCGGTTTTGGCGACCCCGGCAGGATTCGAACCTGCAACCTGCCCCTTAGGAGGGGGCTGCTCTATCCAGTTGAGCCACGGGGCCGCGCATCGCCTTCTGTAGCGGGCTTTTTCCAGGTTGTCATGGCCTTTGCACAACAGTTGTACAGATCACCCCGTTCACGCTACCATCAGGCAAAACAACGATGCAGGTGCCCTTCCGTGAACACTGAAACCAAACGCCCGCTCACCCTCCGCGATGTGTCTGAGGCGTCCGGCGTGTCCGAGATGACGGTCAGCCGGGTTCTGCGCAACCGGGGCGATGTGTCCGATGCCACCCGCACCCGCGTTCTGGCCGCCGCGAAGGAACTGGGATATGTACCCAACAAGATCGCGGGCGCGCTGGCATCCAGCCGGGTCAACCTCGTCGCGGTGATCATTCCGTCGCTCTCGAACATGGTGTTCCCCGAGGTTCTGACCGGAGTCAATCAAGTTCTGGAGGACACCGAGTTGCAGCCCGTGGTTGGGGTTACCGACTACCTCCCGGAAAAAGAAGAGAAGGTGCTTTACGAGATGCTCTCGTGGCGGCCGTCTGGGGTGATCATCGCGGGTCTCGAGCACACCGAAGCTGCACGGGCCATGCTGGATTCCGCCGGCATCCCGGTTGTTGAGATCATGGATACGGATGGCAAACCGGTGGATGCGATGGTTGGTATCTCGCACCGCCGCGCCGGGCGCGAAATGGCGCAGGCGATTCTGAAAGCGGGATATGAGCATATCGGGTTCATGGGCACAAAAATGCCGCTGGATCACCGCGCGCGGAAGCGGTTCGAAGGGTTCACTGAGGTGCTGGGCAAACACGGAATAGAAATCGAAGATCGCGAGTTCTATTCCGGCGGCTCCGCTCTGGCCAAAGGACGCGAGATGACACAGACAATGCTGGAGCGCTCGCCGGATCTGGATTTTTTATACTACTCCAACGACATGATCGGTGCCGGTGGATTATTGTACCTGCTGGAACAGGGCATCGACATACCCGGACAAATCGGGCTGGCCGGGTTCAACAATGTCGAACTGCTGCAGGGCCTGCCCCGAAAACTGGCGACCATGGATGCTTGTCGTTTGGAAATCGGTCATCAGGCCGCCAAAATTATCGCAGAACGCCTGAACGACCCGGATACCGAGATTGAAACGCGCGTCACCCTGACTCCGAAAATCAGCTACGGCGACACGCTGAAACGGCGCTGAAACCTTGGCACTGCAACAACTCGACAACCGAACGGCGCGCGCCGTTTTCATGGATCGCCATGCCCTGGCCGAGCCCCCCTCGGGCAAGGCCAAGGGGGACGCGTTGCTGGAGTTGATCCATCGGCTTGGGTTTGTCCAACTCGACAGCATCAATACCGTTGCCCGCGCGCACGATATGATCTTGTTTTCACGCAGGCCGACCTATCGCAGCAAGAACCTCAAACGTCTGTACGAGCGTGACAAGGCCCTGTTCGAACACTGGACCCACGACGCAGCCGTGATCCCGATGGAATTCTACCAACACTGGCACCTGCGGTTTCAGCGCGACGCGGACCTGTTGAAAGCGCGTTGGAAGAATTGGCGACGCGACGGATTCGAGCAACAATTTGCCACGGTGCTTGATCACATCCGGGATCACGGCCCCGTCTCCTCCTCGGATGTTGGCAAGGATGAAAAGAAGGGCTCAGGCGGATGGTGGGACTGGCACCCGTCAAAAACGGCGCTGGAGTTTCTATGGCGCTCGGGTGCGTTAACCGTTATTGGCCGGAGTGGGTTTCAGAAGCGCTATGATCTGACGGAACGAGTGATCGAGACACAACTATGCCCGGGGTCCACCCCCTGCGACACGGACGCGACAGTCGACTGGTTGTGCAACTCCGCCATGGACCGGTTGGGATTTGCAACTTCAGGCGAACTGGCCGCTTTTTGGGATACAGTCAGCCCTGCGGAAGCCAAGGATTGGTGTGCGAAATCCTTGGAAAGCGGCGCCCTGGAAGAGATTGAGGTCACGTGCGCGGATGGTCGCGCCCGCAAGGTTCTGGCCCGCCCGGGCTTGTCTGATCAGGCCAAAGCACTGGAGCCGCCGACCGGGCGGATCAGGGTGCTCAGCCCCTTTGACCCCATGCTTCGCGACCGCAATCGGGCAGAAAGGCTGTTTGGCTTTCACTACCGGATTGAAGTCTTTGTGCCCGAGGCCAAGAGAACCTATGGCTATTATGTCTTTCCATTGATGGAAGGAGACAAGCTGATCGGGCGGATCGACATGAAGGCCCACCGGGATTGCGGTGAATTGCGTGTTCGGGCGGTCTGGCCCGAACGCGGTGTCCGATGGTCTGACGCGCGCACTCGGCGCCTGCACTCCGAACTCGACAGGGTGCGTCGCTTTGCCGATCTGGATGAGGTCGTATTTGCCGCGGATTGGCTGAAAGACCCTAAATAGGGTCTATTCTGCCGCAGACAGTGTCAATTGGATTGAGTCTAGCCCATCAATTCCGCCCTCAATCACATCTCCTGCCTCAACCGGGCCAACGCCAGCGGGTGTGCCTGTCAGGATCAGGTCACCCGGACGCAAGTGATAAAACCCGGACAGATGAGAGATGATTTCGTCGACCTTCCAGACCAGTTCCCCAAGCGTCGCATCTTGCCGCGTTTCGCCGTTGACGCTCAGATGAATGCGCTTGTCGTCGTCCGGGGACCAGTCCGCTGCTTTTGTCAGGGATGCAAAGACCGCGCCGTTCTCAACATCCTTGCCTAGGTCCCACGGGCGCTGTTTGTTGCGCTCTCGAATTTGCAGATCGCGCCGCGTCATATCCAGCGCACACCCATAGGCATAGACGGCCGCCAATGCCTCTGCGCTGGAGGCACGAAACACTGGTTGCCCAATCCCCAAGGCCAGTTCCATTTCATGGTGATAGTTTGCGGTTCCCGGCGGGTAGGGCACCGTGGCGCCGGACAGAATCGCATTTGAGGCGGATTTGGTAAAGTAAAACGGTGCCTCGCGGTCCACGTCATGACCCATTTCGGCCGCATGGGCCGCATAGTTGCGACCAACACAGAAAATTCTGCCGATTGGGTACGCCGCCGCCTCTCCCCTAACCGGGATTGCAGCAGGTTCAGGTAGAGAAAACAAACTGTTCGACATGATGGCCCCCGTTTAGCTTGCATAAGCGGCATATTAGTAAACGCAGGACGACCGACAAGTCATGCGCGCGCGCCGGTTTTTGCCCACAGCTTTAGATTGTTTCGGCGCGAACCTGCCCAATTCTGCGTGTCCTGCGACCCAACGTTCCCCGATGCAGTCCGTTCCGCCTTTATAACCGCAGTCTCGCAAGATCGATGTTTTAGTTACAAAGGGCACGTATTTTGACCCGCTCTACTGACCAGAACGCAGTTGGACGGGCTCGGCACAGCTATTGCAGTGACGGGACCACCTCGCTTGGAAGATGCCGGGATCGTGCTATCTCTTATGTCACTACTGCGATTTACGGCGCGGTTTGGGGGCGGGAAGATCGACGTCTGGATGTAGACCGACACCTTTCTCCGCCACTGCCGAATGGTGGACCACAAAATCAAGACCGAATTGACGCTAAGACACCACTTGCGAACACAAAAACAAGTCGGCAATTGAGAACGACCGTTTCGGAGAGAGCGGACGAGATGTCCATCCCCCTGGACCCTATACGTCTGTTTTTGAACTGTATTTTCTGTTCATCAACTTCTCTGAAACGTTGGCCGGACCGTCTGGAAAGACAAGACGAGACCGGCCTCGGGCCAGGCACATAATCCAGTCCGGGTCTGGCCTCCCCGCCGGAGATATCCCCCTTACGTCTCCGGCGGGGCACCTCGACAGGTCGCTTCCGCCGCGCCTAGTTTTCCAGATCGCTCAACTCGTTCAGTAGGTCGAGCAACAGCTCATGATTTTCAGGTCCCAGCAGGGTTCTGAGGCGTTCGGCCTGTGCCATGCTCACCTCGAGATTGTCGTGAATGATCTGAACGCCGTCCTTACTGATCTCGACGACCTGCCGACGGCGGTCGACCGGGTGCGGGGACCGGACGATCAGCTTTTTGTGTTCAAGCTTCTGCAGAATGCGCGTCAGGCTGGGCAGCAAAAGACAGGCCCGTTCCGCTATATGCGTCGGCTCCTGTGGGCCTTCTTCATTCAGGACACGCAGAACCCGCCACTGTTGTTCAGTGACACCTGCGTCCGCCAGCAACATACGAATAGGCCCCATGACCTTTTCCCGCGCCCTCAACAGCGCAATAGGCAAGGATCGCGACGTCAGCGGAAGGTTGTGGGTCATAACAAAGCTTGGCCGAATTTACCGGTGTTCGCAAGCGGTTCACTATATCGGCCTTAAAACACTCAAACACCCTGTGTTAGAGACTTTGATACACCAATTGTAATCGCAGGGCTTTCCGCCGCATTTCTATCAATTGAAGCTCGGGCAAAGAAATTTAACCCTATGCCCCGACCATATTTCAGTGATCTCAAAGTCATTCAGCATCGGCCTCTCCCGTCTGATGTCTTGTTTTCCGAGCAAGGCCGTAACCGAGGCGAAATGTATGGCGGGATCAGGCGCGCATCTCTGCCGCCGCCTGTGCATACCCCCCTGACGCACCGTCTACAAAGTGGACGTGGTCGTCGCGCATGGCTGACGGCACAAAACAGGTCATCATCGCCTCATCCTGGGCATGGATACCATAGCGGATTTTACCCCGTCCGCGCGCGTCTTCCAGCATGCGTTCGATCTGGGACAGGGTCGCCGGATCGCAATCCAGCGTCATTTTCAGACCATCGTCAAATTTGCGGAAATCAGCGTTTCTGCTGACCATGCGTTTGTAGTGCTCGGGCTCGAAATTACCCATTCGTTTGCCGGTTTTGAACAACAGGCCGATCATCAAATTCTGACCCAGCAACAAAACCTTTTGTAAAAATACACTGCGCCCATTGCGGGACACATGCGCGTCGATGTCGACACCCGGTGGCGGCCAGTTGATGGGTGGACCATTCGCAGGGACCGGATGGCCTGCACGCTCCAACCCTTCGGATGCGGACAGGACGGATTGGGCCAGATCAGAGAAATCGCTCTCGGTCGCGGCAGATGTCGGCTGAACCACCAATGAAACGATCCGACCATGCCGCGCCGGGCTGTTCGACCAGCGGCAAGACAATCCTGTCAGATTGGGTTGGGCGCCCGGGTCCGCCGCGACGACCTCAAAGGCCCCCGCTTTCATCTGCGCCTCGGCCCAGGCCAAACCGCCACCTGAAAACATGGCATAGTCCACTCCGGTTGACGGCGCGTAGCGGGCCACCCGAAGGTCTTTGCCCGCTCTGCGGATTTCAACCACCGGAACCAACGCGGCGCGCAGCGGCATCGAAAACTCTTCCTCGGCCCAGCGCCGCAACGCTGCCAGCGTGACCCGCGCCGTGTCCGCTATGCTTGGCGGGATTGCAAAGCCCGCACCATCGCCACCAAAGACATATGGAAACAGTTTGCCGCCCATCGCGTTGATCATGGCCGAAATCACCGCCGCACCGACCATATTGACGGTCTTGTATCGACCCCGGGCAATTTCACCCGTCGAATCCACGATGTCCGCAACCCCAAGAATCCAGTCATCCGGGACGGTAGTAAAACGCACCGGATCTGCCAGCTGCGTGAAGTCGCGTTGCAGCGGAAGGGTCTCGTAAAAATCAGAATGGAGGTCTTTCATGGTCCCCCTCAAAAATGGATTAATGACCCGATAGTAGTTCGATCAAAATCGTTGTCCGTTTCCTGCAACATAGTACACGTGCTTGTGCGATTTACCATGGCATGCCAAGCATGCGCGCAAGAACGACAAGGGGACAATGAATGCAGGCAGGTTTGGTGGTGTTGTGCCTGGCTTATGTCCTCAGCCAGTTCTTTCGCGCCTTTCTGGCCGTTCTCAGCCTGGATCTGGAACGCGACATCGGAGCATCGCCCGAGGATCTGGCCTTTGCCTCGGGTCTTTGGTTTCTGGTCTTTGCAGCGATGCAAATCCCGGTAGGCTGGGCACTTGATCGCATCGGACCACGCCTGACAGCTGGGGTTCTCTTAGTTATCGGTGGCGCTGGTGGTGCTGTAACATTCGCGGCTGCGACCGCGCCCCTGCATGTCAGTATCGCCATGGCGCTGATCGGGGTGGGATGTTCTCCGGTCCTGATGGCATCCTATTACATCTTTGCCCGCGAATACCCGCCTGCCCGCTTTGCAACCTTAGCAGCAGTGATGCTGGGCGTGGGGTCGGTTGGCAACGTTGTAGCCTCCTACCCAACGGCCATCGCGGTCGAGTTGATGGGCTGGCGTTTAACGATGCTCACCCTTGCGGTGATCTCGGCCGCCATCGCGCTGGGCATCTTGGCAAGCGTCAGGGAACCCGCCCGCGTCGTGTCCGAGCATAAGGGGTCCGTGCTGGACTTACTGAAACACCCCGCCTTGCTGCTGATCATGCCACTGATGCTGGTAGCCTATGCGCCCGCGGCCGCGTTGCGCGGACTTTGGGCCGGTCCCTATCTGAATGAGGTGTTTGGACTGGACACCACACAGATCGGAACCGCGACGCTGGTGATGGGGGCGGCGATGATAACTGGAACCTTTGTTTATGGCCCGCTTGATCGCCTTCTGGGAACGCGCAAATGGGTCGTCTTTGGCGGCAACGCGCTGGGCGCTGTGTCACTGGGCCTGTTATGTCTGTGGATCGACACTGCGGTCTGGGTGTCGGTTGTATTACTTGCTGTGATCGGGTTTCTGGGGGCAAGTTTTCCGGTCATCATGGCCCATGGCCGCGCCTTTGTGCCGCCGCATCTGATGGGGCGTGGGGTGACCCTGCTGAATCTCTTCGGCATTGGAGGCGTCGGTATTGCGCAGTTTGCGACAGGTCGGATTCACGCTGCCACCGTGGACGTTGGCCCGACGGCGCCCTACACGGCCATATTCGCGTTTTTTGCGGTTACGCTTGCTATCGGCTGCGCGATCTATCTATTCAGCCGGGATAGCGTGGACTGAGATATGGATCAGGAGAGCCCGGTGAACGACCCCGTTGTCATTGCCCCCAATCTCAAACGCAGACTGTCCGGCGTGACGGCAACGATTGCGCGGTTGGTGCCGGTGCAGGCGCAATGGATCGACATTGCCGCAACCGGACCGGGCCTGCCCGCATCCGTCCCGCACGTTCCACTGAGCCGCCTGCCCTTTCTGTCCCGTCGCAAACTGCGCGTCTGGCACGCGCGGCGAAACACCGAAATGCTGCTGGGTTTGGTCTTGCGCGGTCTCTTTCGGCTGAGACTGAAGCTGCTGTTCACCAGCGCCTCTCAACGTGCCCATACCGGCTACACAAAATGGCTGATTCGCAGGATGGATGCGGTTGTTGCCACATCGCGCAAGACCGCCGGGTACATGGAGCGCGATGCTCAGGTGATCATGCATGGGATCAATCTGCAGGACTTTGTGCCACCGCAAGACAAGGCAGCGCTGCGTGCAGAGCTGGGCCTGCCCGACGGGTTGATGCTGGGCTGCTATGGCCGCATCCGTCAACAAAAAGGCACCGACGCCTTTGTTGACGCAATGATCGATCTGTGTAGGCGGTTCCAGGACGTCTCGGGCATCGTCATGGGGCGCGCCACCGAGCAACACACCGGGTTTCTGAACGAGTTGAAAGATAAGGTCGCGCAAGCCGGGTTGGCGGATCGTATCCTGTTTATGCCCGAGGTGACCGTCGACCAGATCACCCAGTGGTATCAGGTATTGGATCTGTTCATCGCCCCGCAACGTTGGGAGGGCTTCGGCCTTACCCCGCTGGAGGCGATGGCCTGCGGCGTGCCGGTTGTCGCCACCGATGTCGGGGCATTTTCCGAGATCGTGACAGACCCAGCTTTGGGTCGGGTTGTCGCGCCGGGGGATGTTGCGGCGCTTGCCGATGCGGCGGCAGGCATGCTGGGGGACCGTGATTCCCTGTCGCGCGCGGGTCGGTCTGCGCGGGCTCATGTCGAACAGAATTTCGATATCAATGGCGAGGCCAGAGCGCTGGTCGCCCTGTACGAGCAGCTTCTGAGCGACTGAACCGCCTCAAATCCGCGTCAATCTTTCCAATCGCCTGCAAAAGCCCTTTTTTCTTTTCTGCATCGCGGCTATGAACGCGCGTCCTTTATTCAGGAGACTAAGAATGGGCTATCGCGTCGTCGTCGTCGGCGCCACAGGTAACGTGGGCCGCGAAATGCTGAACATCCTGGTAGAACGCCAGTTCCCCATCGATGAACTTGCCGTTCTGGCAAGCCGTCGGTCATTGGGGACAGAAGTTAGCTTCGGCGACACAACGCTTACGACCAAGGATCTGGACACATTCGATTTCACCGGCTGGGATATGGCGCTGTTTGCCGTCGGCTCCGAAGCGACCAAGATTTACGCGCCCAGGGCGGCGGGGGCTGGTTGCGTGGTGATCGACAACTCGTCGCTCTATCGCTACGACCCGGATGTTCCGCTGATCGTGCCTGAATGCAACCCGCAGGCGGTCCACGATTACGCCAAGAAAAACATCATCGCCAATCCCAACTGCTCGACCGCTCAGATGGTGGTCGCGCTGAAACCGCTGCACGACCGCGCCAAGATCAAGCGCGTCGTGGTGTCAACCTATCAGTCGGTCTCGGGCGCGGGCAAAGAAGGCATGGACGAGTTGTGGGATCAGACCAAGGCTGTTTACAATCCCACTACAGATGTTGAGCCGAAGAAGTTCCAAAAGCAGATCGCCTTCAACGTCATTCCGCATATCGACGCCTTCATGGAAGACGGTTCGACCAAGGAAGAATGGAAGATGGTTGCCGAAACCAAAAAGATCGTCGATCCGTCGATCAAGGTGACAGCCACCTGCGTCCGTGTTCCCGTGTTCGTCGGCCATTCCGAGGCCGTGAACATCGAGTTCGAGGAATTCCTGGATGAAGATGAGGCCCGCGACATCCTGCGCGAAAGCCCGGGTGTCATGGTGATCGATAAGCGCGAGGCCGGTGGCTATGTCACACCGATTGAATGCGTCGGTGATTTCGCCACCTTCATCAGCCGGATCCGTCAGGACTCGACTATCGAAAATGGCCTGAACCTGTGGTGCGTGTCGGACAACCTGCGCAAAGGTGCCGCGCTCAACGCGGTTCAGATCGCGGAACTGCTTGGCCGTGAGGTTCTGAAAAAAGGCTGACCTGCTTGAGGTCGCTGCCTTGAAGCATCAAAACCCGCCTCCAAACAGGCGGGTTTTTTGGTCGTGGTGCTTCCGCCAGTACAAGGCTGCACACGCCATGACCCCTATTCCTAGAATATCGTCGCCACAAACCGGAAGAACGACAGATATGCAATTCCTATTGTTTGGGAGTTTGTGAGAATTGTATAGGCCAGGCCCCAGAAGATGGCGATCGGAGCTGTCAAAGCCACCGCAAACAAGGCGCCGATCCCTGCACATGCTCCCGCGCGTTTCAACCAGTCGTTCGCCTGGGCGTCAAACTCAACCCAAAGAGCGGTCCGCCATGTCTTGGGAACAACGGACACAAGGGTCAGGCTCGACAAGGACAAGTGAATTATGGTTGGCAAAAAGGTCGAAAAGAGCATTCCGTAAACCCAGAAGAACTCTGATTTTCGTTCCGCGATACCGTCCAGTATCAGATTGACCGGATAGGCGCTCCCCGTCGCGGTTCGATCCAGAAACGCCATGATGGCAACAAGCGTCGCGCCGAGGACACTAAAAAGCAGCGCCGCTAGGACCACGTCGAGGGCACCGTAGGCCACGGCCAACCATCCCTTGGATCTGATACCCAAACGCACAAGAGTCAGTGTCAGAGCATAGGAAACATAGTCGAACACCGCGTTCACAAATGGCAGAATACCGATGTAAAGAAATCCTGATCGCAAGACGATGTTTGCCTCGTATCTGCTAAGGACAAAAGAGGCCGCTATAACCGACCCGCACCAAAAGGCAGAACACAAAAGGCAGGCCAGAAACCCCATTCCGTTGCGGATCAGAAATGTGATCAAAAAGTATATTATCGATCCGACAAAAAAGCTGAATGTAAGGACGAGCACGGTCAGCAAGAGGGCTTCGATAACGTTGTCCACCGGAGAAATTAAGACGGTAAATATCGACGTTGAAAAAGCGCAGACAATTCCTACGAACAATCCGCTGTTCCTGATGCCAAAAAGAAGAATTGGGACCAAAACCGCACCAAAGGCCGCGTTTTCTAGGATTCTGTTGAACGCACCCAGTTCAACATTGCGCAGAAACCCAAACAAAAGGCAGAACACCACAATGATCGGCCAAGCCCAAATTCCGAGTTTTTCATGAGCGGATCCGGAAATCAGTGCCACCGCCACAAGCACAATCACACATGATGCCAGTCGCTCGAGCAGGTTGGCGTCTATG
Organism: Ruegeria sp. B1; assembly: GCF_056535885.1. Lineage (NCBI taxonomy): Bacteria > Pseudomonadati > Pseudomonadota > Alphaproteobacteria > Rhodobacterales > Roseobacteraceae > Ruegeria > Ruegeria sp. B1. The sequence goes on from NZ_JBQFJA010000001.1 coordinate 446,437, forward strand.
AATAGCTTTCCTTCCCCGATATTGGCGCCGCTGCCGGTGATCATCCAAAGGAGAATGGAAAATCCCGCAGGGTAAATTATCGCCAAACGCAGCGCGAAATCGAAAACCGGCCATCCCCACGGATTGGAGGAAATCCTGACCGCCTCTTGGTTTGTCTTTACATCCAGCTTGGATTTACGTGACAGCCAACCGAAAAACCCGTCTTCCTCTTTTTCTTCTTTCTGAACACCCGGCTTGGCGGCCGCCTGAAGCGAGGCCAGGATGCTGCCCACCATCCAACGGTAGGCCTTGGCGCGTTCCGGAAAATCAACAAGCCATTTTTTGACCCTTTTCCGGTCAGAGGCATACCCTGCGGCAATTCCACAATACGCGGCGGCAGCGATCCAGACTATGCCGAACAACACTAAAAAAAACGGGCCGCTTATCGCGCCGAGGAAGGTCAATATCAATGAAATTACCTGCAAATGCACCTCCTACAGGTATTTTGCTGTCCGGCTGGGTTGGGGCTAAATTCGCATTGGATGTGGCACGGTGTAATAGTGACGCGTCATTGCTTTGGGCGGCGCTTCACGTTTGGGCCTGAACCCCAAACCTGACAATTGCGCAACCGCCCGTTCCGGGCCCGATTGGACAGGGCCGGTGCGATCAACCGCCTTCGACCAAGGTTTTGAGATTTTCCAGTCCGCGTTCATAATCGCCGCCGACCCAGTCATCCATCATTACCCCCATCCACCGCATCATCGGGTTCAGACCCAGCTCTGATTCAAACCCCCATGTCACCTTGGTCTCATCCCCTTCGGGTTGCAGAGTGAATGAGGCAGACGCCGTTCCCATGTCCCCGAAATCCAGCGCGGTCTTAACGACTTGGTTTTCCACGCTCTCGGTGATCTCTTGCGTGCCCGTGCCAACCTGCGGGTGCTCGGAACTCCAACTCAGCGTGTTGCCGACACCGGTATCGGGACCAGAGTAGGTCAGATTGGTTTCCGGGTCGCGCGTCAGCCAGGGCGACCATTTCTCGGTCTCCTGCATCGAGTTTATGTAGGGAAAGATCGCGTCTGCCGGTGCGTTAATAGTAATGCTGCGGGACACTTCCGCCTTGCCCGGCAACAGGTACGAAACACCGACCAGAACCAAAATGAGGACGATGAGGACACCAAGAATACGTTTAATCAATTTCATGTCGCGCTCCAAATCTTAAAACACACAGGCGGATCATACAAAAAAAACGCGCGATGTCAGCGTCGTGATACGCATCGCACCCAGTGCTGTGTGAATTGGAGGTCAGACCGGGACAAACTTTTTCTGATAAGGGTCGAAACACTCTAGCCCGCCCGCACCGATATCGGTCCACAATCCGTGCAGGCTGAGCGCATCCCGCCCGACCGCCTCAGACACAAAGGGAAAGGTCATCAGGTTGTCAAGCGACGCAACGACGGCGTGCTTTTCAAACTGGCGGGCCTGTTCGATGTCGTCCTCGACATCGGCAACGAGATCGTATTTCGGTTTCAGGATGTCCATCCAGCGGCCAACAAAGCTCTCCTTGGCCTCCAATTGCGGGGCGTGGCCCTTGCACATGTCGATGCACCCCTGAACGCCGCCACACTGGGAATGACCCAGAACGATCAAATGTGCGACCTTCAGCGCGGTAACCGCATATTCGATGGCAGCGCTTGTGCCGTGATGATCGCCATCCGGTGCGTAAGGTGGGACGAGGTTGGCAATATTGCGGTGAATAAAGAACTCGCCCTGGTCGGCCCCGAAGATCGAGGTGACATGTACCCGGCTGTCGCAACAGGAAATCACCATGGCACGCGGCCGTTGCCCTTCATCCGCCAGACGCCGGTACCAGACCTGATTTTCGGAATACGTTGTGGCCTTCCAACCGTGATACCGCTTGACCAGATAGGTTGGCAGAGGTTTGGCTACGTCCATTTCGGTGTCCCTGTTCTTATTGCTGCGGGATGCTCTAAACCGAATTCAACGAAAATTCGAGCCATTATCCAATTCCAGCGCAAGGATTTGCAAAGGAATTCGCCCACATTGTTGGCGTACGCCGTGGGGGCGTAGAAACTGGGGTGAATGTGGTGGACAAAGTAATTGCGCTTGAACACAAGGAATCCGTGCATCTGGATCCGGATCGTCTGCATGGCTTGTACCGGCAATTGGGCGACAAGAATGCGGTGGACGTTCTGTGCCGCACGATCGAGGAACTGGCTATGCGCCTGTCGAATTGCGAACGGTACTGGCGGCAGCGTGACTGGGTCGATCTGCGCAAATGTGCCAAATCTCTGGTCGCCATTTCCGAACAGATCGGGATGACCGCGCTGGCCCGGGTTGCCGGCGATGTGGCGCAGGCCGTGGATGCAGGTGACGCGGTGGCGACCGGCGCCACGCTGGGCCGGTTGATCCGGGTCGGCGAACGGTCGCTGACCGCCGTGTGGGATCAACAGGACCTTTCCGTCTGACGGGGGTTGCAGGCACATCGCGGGCCGTTAGTCTGGGCGCGGATTGAACCAGCCGAGATGCCAATGCCCCTGAGATTTAGCCCACCCTCTGATGACACCTTGCCGCTGCACGTGGTGGCAAAACCCGATCTGGACGACTGGGTACAGGATCAGGCAGAGCATGTTCGGGCGTGGGTAGACGCCTATGGGTTTTCGAGCGCAATTGGGGAAACACTGTTGGTGCCGAGCCCGGATGGCACGCCAGAGATGGCGCTGGCAGGATACGGGGCCGAGGGTAAACGCACCCGCAAACGCTTTGTTCTGGCGGCCGCGGCCGAAGCGCTGCCACCGGGCAGCTATCGTATTGCCTCGGGCGTTCCTGCGGAGCGGCTGGATATGGAGTGTTTCGGCTGGCTGATGACAGGCTATTCATTTGATCGCTACGCGTCGCAATCGCCCGCCGGAGCTGTTCTGGTCGCGCCAAACAATGTCGATGTCACGCGGATCGAAGCCATGGCAAACGCCGAGGCGCTGACCCGCGACCTGGTCAACACACCCGCTTCGGACATGGGGCCAGAGCAGCTGCAGGCAGCGGCAGAGGCTTTGGCACAGGAATTTGGCGCGTCCTGCACGACAGTCACCGGCGATGCGTTATTGGAGCAAAACTTTCCGATGATTCACACGGTCGGGCGTGCGGCCGCGCAGGCACCGCGGTTGATCGATATGACCTGGGGCCACAGCGGCCCGTCACTTACGCTGGTCGGCAAGGGCGTCTGTTTCGATACGGGCGGCCTAAACCTGAAACCCGGCGCGTCTATGGGGCTGATGAAAAAGGACATGGGCGGGGCCGCCAACGTGCTGGGACTGGCCCGGATGATCATGGCATTGGAACTGCCGCTGCAATTGCGCGTGCTGATCCCGGCGGTCGAAAACGCGGTGGCTGGCAACGCGTTCCGGCCCGGAGACATCCTGACATCCCGCAAAGGACTGACAGTCGAGATCAACAACACCGACGCCGAGGGGCGGCTGGTGCTGGCAGATGCACTGGTACTTGCGGATGAGGCAAAGCCCGATCTGGTGATTTCGATGGCAACGCTGACAGGTGCTGCGCGCGTGGCGTTGGGGCCGGATCTCGCGCCATTTTACACAGATGAGGATCGTATCGCCAACGCCCTGTTCCAAGCGGCGCAGAAAGCCGCAGACCCGGTGTGGCGCATGCCCTTTCACGCACCGTACGAGGCCATGATAGAGCCGGGGATCGCCGATCTGGACAACGCACCCTCCGGAGGGTTCGCAGGGTCGATCATCGCCGCGCTGTTTCTACGGCGCTTTGTTCAAAACAGCGCCTACATGCATTTCGACATCTATTCGTGGCAACCCAGCAAAACCCCCGGGCGCAGCAAAGGCGGGCTGGGTCAGGGCCCGCGCGCAGTGCTGACCGCATTGCCTGACATTCTGGGCCTATGACCCGCAGACGCATCATAAAACCGGTCGTCGATTTGCTCCGCGCACCGGGCGGACCCCGTGATCGCCAGTTGCTCTATGGCGATACGGTACAGATCACCAAAAGCGAGGCGGGATGGAGCCAGGTGACCTCCGACAAGGACGGCTATCCCGGCTGGGTCGCGACGGACCAACTGGGAACCGATCTGCCCGCGTCACATTGGATCAACGTACCGGCGACACACGCCTATGAGCAGGCGGATATGAAAAGCCGTGATCTGACATCACTGAGTTACGGCAGCAAAGTACAGGTTCTGTCGGAACAGGGTGAATTTCTGGAAACCGAGCTTGGCTATGTTCCGTCTGCACATTGCGCGCTGATTTCAGAACAACCAACCGACCCGGTCGCGGTCGCTGAATTATTTCTGGGCACGCCTTACCTGTGGGGTGGCAACAGTTGGTTCGGGCTGGACTGTTCAGGTCTGGTACAGGTTGGATTGCTGGCGTGCGGTCTCCCGTGTCCCGGCGACAGCGGTGACCAGGAACACGCATTGGGCACCGCCCTGCCAATCGACACGACTGCCATACGCGGCGACCTTCTGTTCTGGAAAGGCCACGTCGCCTGGGTATCCGGCGACAATATGCTGTTACACGCCAATGCCTGTCACATGGCGGTGGCTTTCGAACCCATGGACACGGCAATCGACCGGATACTGGCGCAGGGCGACGGCCCTGTGACCTCTCACAAGCGGCTCTAGTCCAGGTTCACCGCCCGGATCAGCTTGCGTTCAAGAACGCGCAATACCGTGCGCAGGTCATGGCCGCGTTTCAGGATCTGTCCGTCCATGCCTACGACCGAGTACATACCTTGTCGCGATCGCAGTCGCGGGTCCTTTTCCACCCGATAGATCGGATGCTCGGCCGTACGCCTAAAAATCGAAAAAACGGCTATGTCACGTAGGTTAGAAATACCGTAGTCCCGCCATTCTCCGGCAGCGACCATACGGCCATACACGGACAGAATTTGAGACATTTCGCGCCTGTCGAACGCGACCGGCAACTGGGCCGGGCTTGCAGAGAACCGGCTAGGAGGCTGCATGTTCATGAGCCCAGCCTTGCCGGAAACCTGTTGCAAATCAAGCCCGCGGCGATCACGAGCGACAGTTTCCGGGGCTCTGTCGGATTTTTGTCTTGCTTCGAAAGGGTTTAATCGGCTTCGGGGATACCTATGTCATATCCAATGCCAACTGATACTGGTTCAGACAAAAGGGTTCGGTGATGAAAATCTCAGCCGTATTGGCAACATGCGCCATCGCAATTGCATCCCCGGCTTTTGCCGGTCCGCAATACATCGATGGTACCGGATACGCGGTCTCAGGCTACGATGTGGTTGCGTATCGCAACCTTGAACAATCGCCTGTCGGCACAGCCCAACCCAAAGGTGTCGAGGGCCGCGCGTCGATCACTGCCGAATACAACGATTCGACCTGGGCTTTTGCAACCACCGAGAACCGGGACACGTTCCTTGAGAACCCGACCTACTACGCACCGCAATTTGACGGGCACTGCGCCTATGGCGTTTCCAAGGGCGGCAAGGTTCCCGGCAATCCAAACCTGTGGCGGATCGTCGATGACAAGCTCTATCTGAACATCACCAAGACAGTGGTTGGCTTCTGGGAAGAGGATATTCCCGGCAACATCGCTTTGGCAGACAAAAACTGGCCCGGAATTGAAAGCGACCCTGCCTCGACAAATGTCATTCCGAACTTCACATCCGAGGCCCCCATAAAGGACTGAGGCGGATCAGCGGCGCCCGACCTGACGGCAGATCAGAATGACTGGCAACAGACCCACCGCCAGAATAACCAGCGACGGTACCGCCGCGCCCTCAAGCCGCTCGTCCGAGGCCAGCCGGTAGGCCTGAACCGCCAGCGTGTCAAAGTTGAACGGTCGCATGATCAACGTCGCAGGCAGTTCCTTCATCACATCGACAAAGACGATCAGCAAAGCGGTCAGCAGCGAAGGGGTCAGGATCGGCAGATGAACGCGTCGCAGCGTGCCCAAGGGGGTTTGACCAAGGGATCGCGCTGCGGCATCCATATTGGCGTGCACCGTACTTTGCCCGCCTTCATAGGCGCTCAACGCCGCTGCCAGAAACCGTACCATGTAGGCAATCACCAGCAGCCAGATCGATCCGGTGAGCAATAATCCGGTCGAAACGCCGAACGTTTGCCGCATCCAGGCATCCAGTGCATTGTCAAAGGCTGCAAACGGAACGATCAGCCCCACGGCGATGACCCCGCCGGGCACGGCATAGCCCAGCCGGGCAATATAGGTGGCCGTCGAAGAGCGTCTGCCCGGATTAATGCGTTGGAAAAAACCGACACTGATGGCCGCGCAGACGGTGATGATCGCGGCTGTACCGGCAAGGATCAGAGAGTTTTGGATAAACCCGACATAACGCCGCGACATCAGGTTCTGTTCAGACCCCAGACCCATCTCAAACAGAACAATCACGGGCAGCAGAAATCCGAACAGAACCGGAATGGCGCACAACACGAACGCCCCGGCTGCTTTCCAGCCCGTCAGGTCTGCAGCGGGATGGGCGGCGTGCTGTTTGCCGGTCTGATAATATTTGGCCTTTCCGCGCTGAAGGCGCTCGGTCGCCGCTATGACCAGAGCAAAGCCAAGCAGGCACAAGGCAAGCTGTGCAGCCGCTGCGCGGTCGGCCATGGAAAACCAACTGGTGTAAATCCCCGTGGCAAAAGTCTGGACGCCGAAATAGGATACCGTACCAAAATCAGCAATGGTCTCCATCACCGCCAGCAAAACGCCACCGGCAATGGCCGGACGGGCCATCGGAAGCGAAACCCGTTTGAATGCAAGCCAAGGATTGTTGCCCAGCGCCCGCGCCGCCAGATAGGCCGTGGCGCTTTGCTGCAAAAAGGCTGCTCGCGCCAGCAGATAGACATAGGGATAGAGGACCAGGATCAGCATCAACGCGGCGCCCTCGGTCGAGCGGATTTCGGGGAACCAGTAGTCACGCGGCCCCCAGCCTGAAACCTGTCTCAACGTCGTCTGGACGATGCCGGGATGATCCAGAATGAACGTATAGGCATAGGCCAGCACATAGGCCGGGAAAGCCAGAGGCAGAACCAGCGCGACCTCAAGCATACGCACCCCGGGAAACCGGGTCATGGTCACCAGCCAGGCGGCCCCAGTTCCGATGGCGAATGTGCCGATAGCGACCAGAAGGACCAGGATTAGTGTGGTCGTCGCGTAACGGGGCAGAACGGTCTCCGCCAGATGTGAGATCGTGTCGGTTCCGCCTGTGATCGCCGCCAACAACACGGCCACCATGGGGAGCAGGCAGGCTGCGGCGACAGCATAGGTGACCCAACCCAGCAACCGGGACCCCAGCGCAGTGTGACTGCGCGAACCATGTTCTGAGTTATCGGTCTGAGCCATACATCCGGCTTTTGTGGAACGAACGCGAAAGGTTCGCCTTTAATCGACCAAAATGCTCGGAAACGCCAGTGGGCGGGTCAAGAAATCTGCGGCGCATACTGCCGCAGATGCCATGTATGCCGTCACTCGTAGACGCGCTGATCCTCGATCACCAAACCGTCCTTGGGTAGTGATCCCGGGGCCACAACTTCGATTGCGCCCTTCAGTTTCAGCACTTCGGCAACGGATTTGGCATAGGCCATGTCATCGCTGCGCGGGCTTTCGATCTGGACGGTCATCGTATCCATTTCGCCCTGGCGGGCCGCAATGACACGCGCCTTGACGATTTCCTCGTGCTTGTCCACCAGCGCCGCCACCTGTTCGGGGCGCACGAACATGCCTTTGATCTTAGTGGTCTGGTCCGCACGACCCATCCAGCCCTTGATGCGCATATTTGTGCGGCCGCACGGCGATACGCCTGGCAGAACCGCTGACAAATCACCCGTTGCAAACCGGATCAGAGGATAGTCGGGGTTGAGCGTGGTCACCACGACTTCGCCCACGTCGCCCGGTTCAACCGGCATTCCCGTACCTGGGGTCACAATCTCGACGATCACGTGCTCGTCGATGATCATCCCCTCCACTGCCGCGCTTTCGTAAGCAATGTTACCGAGATCGGCTGTTGCATAGCACTGCAGACAGGAAATGCCCCGGTCCGCATAGTCCTGACGCAGCGACGGGAACAAGGCCCCCCCGCCGACAGCAGCCTTTGAGAAATGCAGCTTGACGCCCATGTTGTCGGCCTTGTCCAGGATCACCTTGAGGTAATCGGGTGTCCCGGCATACGCGGTACATCCGATGTCGCGGGCCGCTGTCACCTGCAACTCGGTCTGCCCGGTTCCGGCGGGCAGGACGGCTGCGCCAACAGCGCGTGCGCCATTTTCGAAAATCATTCCGGCTGGGGTCAGGTGATATCCGAAACAGTTCTGGACAATATCACCGGCGCCAATCCCGGCCGCATTCAGGAACCGACCCATGCGCCACCAGTCGTGATCCGTCCCACCCGGCTCGTAGATCGGGCCGGGGGACTGGAACACATGATGAAACTGGTGCGCGGGTTTGATGGTAAAACCGCCAAAAGGTGACCGCTCGGCCTGCGCGCGGATCAGATCGGATTTGCGCAAGACCGGCAGGGATGGCAGATCGTCAATCGACTGGATCGCGTCGATATCCGCACCGGCCAGATGTCCGGCAAAACCGGCGGCGGATTTGGCCCGCACAATCTGCTCCCGCAACGCTACGGATTGGTCAGAGGCGCGTTTGTCCGCCGAGCGCGTCTCAAGTGCGTCGAAATAGGTCATCGCCAGATCCTCCATCCGCTTACAGCCACCTCTTGCGGCGGCGATAAGATCGCACGTCGCGGAAGCTTTTGCGGCCTTCCTCGGACATGCCGAGGTAGAATTCCTTTACATCCGGGTTCTCACGTAGTTCGGCGGCGGGTCCGTCCATCACCACACGACCCGATTCCAAAATGTATCCGTAATGCGCAAACCGCAGCGCCACGTTTGTGTTCTGCTCGGCCAGAAGGAAGGATACGCCCTCTTTCTCGTTCAGGTCCTTTACAATGCCGAAAATCTCTTCGACGAGTTGCGGGGCCAGACCCATCGAAGGTTCGTCCAGCAGGATCGTCTCGGGCCGCGACATCAGCGCCCGCCCCATCGCAACCATTTGTTGTTCGCCGCCCGAGGTATAGCCAGCCTGCGACCGGCGCCGCTCGGCCAGTCGCGGAAAATAAGTATAGACCAGATCAAGGTCCTTCTGAATTGCGGCCTTGCCATCCTTGCGGGTGTAGGCCCCGGTCAGAAGGTTTTCTTCGACTGTAAGGTGTTCGAAGCAATGGCGGCCTTCCATGACCTGGATGACGCCCTTTTCGACTAGATCGGCAGGGTCGCTCTCATGCACGCTTTGACCGCGATACTTGATCGAGCCCTTGGTAACCTCGCCACGTTCGGAATGCAGCAGGTTCGACACCGCCTTGAGCGTCGTCGTCTTGCCTGCACCGTTGCCGCCCAGCAATGCGGTGATCCCGCCCTTCGGCACAGTCAGGCTGACGCCTTTCAGCACGAGGATCACGTGGTTGTAGATCACCTCGATATTGTTGACCTCAAGCAGGGTGTCCGCCTGCACGTCAGTGGTTTGTGCCGCATCCAGCATCAGCGTGTATCCTCATGCCACGTGTTGGGGTCAGGGCGGCGGCTGACCGCCGCCCCGGTTTCATTGACGCATCAGTTGCAGCGCGACTCGATGTTGTTTTCCGCCGCGTAAGCTGCGGAATCCGCGTCGATCAGGGCGCCGATCACCTCACCATCCGTTGGTTTAAAGTCCGAAATCAGGGTCCAGGTCTTGTTCATCGCATCCCACTGGGTCACGCCAACCAGCGCGTCGCCGCCGTGGTTTTCACACGAGACTGAGAATGTCGGGCCAAAGTTGGGCAGGCCCAGTTCAGTCATTTTCGCCTCGGTGATCTCCAGCGCTTCCATGCCATCACGCATTTCTGCGGGTGTAATGTCAGCATTGCCCGAAAGTTCCTGTGCTTTCTTGATGGCTTCGCCGGCCAGCATCGCCGCATAGAGACCGCGGTTGTACAGAACCGTACCGACCTGATCCCCAGCACCAGCGGCCTTGCCTGCGTCGACGACATATTGCTGCAGGTCATCGAACAGCGGGAAGTCGGTGCCCACGTTGTGGAAGGTCAGTGCCTTGTAGCCATTGGCGGCTTCACCCGCAGGCAGCACGTCATTTTCCGAACCCGACCACCAGATACCGATGAAGTTTTCCATCGGGAACCGGATGTTGGCAGCCTCTTGCACAGCGACCTGGTTCATCACGCCCCAGCCCCACATCAGGACGTAATCGGGCTTGTCGCGACGGATTTGCAGCCACTGGGACTTCTGTTCCTGACCTGGATGGTCAACCGGCAGGGCCACCAGTTCAAAGCCGTGCTTCTTCGATAGCTCTTCCAGTGTGCGAATCGGCTCCTTACCATAGGCCGAGTTATGGTAGACCAGCGCGACTTTCTTGCCGCTCATATCACCATTGTTGGCCTCAAGCAGATAGTTGACCGCGCCCGAAGCGCCATCCCAATAGTTTGCAGGGTAATTGAACGTGTGGCTGAATACGTCGCCGTTCTTGGCTGAAGTTCGGCCATAGCCCATTGTGTGCATCGGGATGTTGTCAGCCGTCGTTTTTGGGATCAACTGGTAGGTAATACCTGTTGAGAGCGGCTGATAGACCAACGCACCTTCACCCTTGGTCGCTTCATAGCATTCCACGCCCTTTTCTGTGTTGTAACCGGTCTCGCATTCGACGACGCGGATCGGAACACCGCCGATACCACCGTCCCGCTCATTCAGCAGGGTGAAATAGTCGTTGTAGCCATCCGAGAACGGAATTCCGCCCGCAGCGTAAGGCCCTGTACGATAGCTGAGATCCGGAATAACCAGATCCGCCAGTGCCGGCCCTGCGGCCATCAAGGCGCCCAGCGCCATGGTTGCCAGTTTCGTCTTCATCGGGTGTCTCCTCCCTTGATTGATCCGATGGTGTATTCGGGCTTTGCACCCGTCTTGTGATTGGGCTCGTCCCGCCTAGTGGGGGAAGGGCCAGAGTCTGAGTTTTTCCTTAGCCAGACGCCAGAGCTGCGCCAGCCCGTGTGGCTCGAGAATGAGGAACATGATGATCAGCGCACCGACGATCACCAGCTGCAGGTGCGCCACGATATCCGTGGGCCAGCTCAGCACATCCACGCCCACAACTTTCAGAACAACCGGCAACAGCACCAGAAACGCCGCCCCTGCAAACGATCCAAAGATTGATCCCAGCCCGCCAATGATGACCATAAACAGCACCAGGAAGGATTTCTGGATGCCAAAGACCTCACCTACCTCGACCGCACCAAGGTAGACGGCAAAGAACAGTGCGCCCGAGATGCCGACAAAGAAGGAACTCACAGCAAAGGCGGTTAGTTTGGCCTTGAGCGGGTTCACCCCGATGATCTCGGCCGCGATGTCCATGTCGCGGATCGCCATCCAGGTCCGGCCCGTGGTGCCTCGGGTGAGGTTACGCGCAATGATCGCACTGGCCGTCAAGAAGACCAGACAGAACAGATAAGCAGCCCAGGCGGGCGCATTCGGGCCGGTGATGATGATGCCGAACACTTCCCGTTCCGGCGCGTTGATCTGGCCCGAAGCCGAATAGTTGTAAAACCAGCTTACCCGGTTGAAAAGCCAGACAAGGAAGAACTGTGCCGCCAGCGTTGCGACCGCCAGATAAAATCCCTTGATCCGAAGGCTCGGTAAGCCAAACACCACGCCCACCAGCGCCGTGATCCCGCCGGCCAGCAGCACATGGATGAACATGCTGACATCCGGGAACGCCGTCATCAGCTTGTAGCAGGAATATGCACCCACCGCCATGAACCCACCGGTGCCCAGCGAGACCTGCCCGCAATAACCCACGAGAATATTCAGCCCGATGGCCGCAATTGCGTAGATCAGAAAGGGTAGCAGTAGCGCGTTCGCCCAATAGTCGTTGATGATGAACGGGATGATCCCAAACGCCACGGCCAGCACGACATAGTACCGGTACCGGTCGAACTTGATCGGGAACGTCTGGCTGTCATCAATGTACGAGGTTTTGAAATCCCCGGCCTCACGATAGAACATATCTTACTTTCCCCATTCTTCCTGTGCCCGGTTTCGGGCTTCGGCATCCAGTTGATTGGACCCTTTGGCGTATCCGCTCGCCTCTGAGGCACGCACCAGTTTCATGTAGGCCAGAATGCCGGTCACCAGCCCGGCAAACGCCAGCACTGCCGCGATCACCAATTGGCGGTCGCTTAGATCGTCGGTGGTCAGCGCGATGTATCCGAAGGCCCAGAACCCGGCCCACGCGATCACATTGATGATGGCGATCAGCTTGGTCATCGCTACACCCTCTCGATGATCTTCTCACCGAACAGACCTTGCGGTCGGAACACCAGGAAGATCAGCGCCAGCACGTAAGCAAACCAGTTCTCCGTCGCGCCACCCAACGCTGGGCCAAGTGCGAATTCGAACAGCTTCTCGCCCACGCCGATGATCAACCCACCGACAATAGCGCCGGGGATCGAGGTGAAGCCGCCCAGCATCAGCACCGGCAGCGCCTTGAGCGCAATCAACGACAGCGAGAACTGCACGCCTGACTTGGTGCCCCACATGATGCCAGCGACCAAAGCGACAAACCCGGCAACCGACCAGACCATAATCCAGATGAAATTCAGCGAAATCCCAACAGAAAGGGCCGCCTGGTGATCATCTGCCACCGCCCGCATCGCGCGGCCTTGCTTGGTGTACTGGCTGAACGCCACCAGTGCTGCCACAAGCAGTGCTGCGATCACAGTCGCCACAATGTCCAGATTGTCGATGAAGAAGCCGTAGCCGAAGATGTTGTAGGTGCGCTCATCAATCCAAAGGTTGATCCCTTGCGGCAAACCCACATCCAGCGTCTTGATCTCGGATCCCCACATCAGGTCAGCCACACCCTCAAGGAAATAGGCCAGCCCGATCGTCGCCATGAACAGGATGATCGGTTCCTGCCCGACCAGATGGCGCATGACAAACCGCTGCACCGCCCAGGCGAGAAACACCATCACCACCATGGTCAAAAGAATCGCAAACAGCGCCGGCACGTTCCATCCGAAGTAATGGATATGCGTCCCAAAGATGGCATTGATCAGGTGGGAAAACGGCACCTGGCCGTTCATGATCCCCACCAGCGTCATCGCGGCAAAAAGGGCCATCACACCCTGGGCATAATTGAAAATCCCGGACGCTTTGTAGATCAACACAAAGCCCAGCGCGACCAGAGCATAAAGCACCCCGGCCATCAGACCGTTGAGGATGACCTCCATCGCAAATACGAGTTGTTCAGGCATGCGAGCCCCTCCCCAATTCTGCCCAGAGCCTAGTCATGGCTGACCCCCAGATAGGCGTCGATGACTTCTTGGTTGTTGCGCACCTCGTCGGGTGTGCCGTCGCCAATCTTGCGCCCGTAATCCATCACAACGACCCGGTCGCTCAGGTCCATCACCACACCCATGTCATGCTCGATCAAGGCGATTGTGGTGCCGAACTCGTCATTCACGTCCAGCACAAAGCGGCTCATGTCCTCTTTCTCTTCGACGTTCATGCCGGCCATCGGCTCATCCAGCAGCAAGAGCTTGGGCTCGGCCGCCAGCGCGCGGGCCAGTTCGACGCGCTTCTTTAGTCCGTAAGGCAGACGGGACACCGGCGTTTTGCGTATGTGCTGAATTTCAAGAAAGTCGATGATTTTTTCGACAGCCTCACGGTTTTCGGTTTCCTCCGCCTCGGCCTTCCCCTTCCACAGCGCCTGCTGCAGAATGTTGGTTTTCATAAAGTTCAGACGCCCCGTCATGACGTTGTCCAGAACGCTCATGCCTTCGAACAGGGCGATGTTCTGGAACGTCCGCGCGATCCCCTGACGGGCCACCTCATAGGGCCGCATCTGAGGGCGTTTGGCCCCATGGAACCAGACCTCGCCCTCTTGCGGGACATAGAAGCCCGAGATCACGTTCAGCATCGAAGACTTCCCGGCCCCGTTCGGCCCGATAATGGCCCGGATCTCACCTTCGCGGATGTCGAATGAGATATCCTTGATCGCCACCACACCGCCAAAGCGCAGGGTGATATTCTTCATCTCCATCACCACTCCGCCGATCTTGCGGCCATCTTCGGTGACATACCCTTCGGCGTTATCCAGCATCAGTCACTCCCTGACTTGCGAAAATACCGGACGGCGGGCGGGGCGATAACCGCAGGTCGAGCGGCGCACGTCCGCCCCTCATTCCGCCGCTACCTTGTGCTGAGCCGCTGCCACAACCGGCGCATCGACGATTTCCAGCGTGGCACTGATCGATCCCTTGCGCCCATCTTCATAAGTCACCTCTGTTGTGGTCGAAACGCTGTCCGACCCGTCATAAAGCGCGGCGATGATGTCGGCATATTTGTCCTCGACAAACCCACGGCGCACTTTGCGGGTGCGGGTGATTTCACCATCATCCGCGTCCAGTTCCTTATGCAGAACCACAAAACGATGCACCTGGCAGCCCGACAGCATTTCATCGGCGGCCACCGATTTGTTCACCTCTTCCACGTGGGATTTTATCGTCTCCAGCACCCGGGGATGTCCCGCCAATTCCTGATAGGACGCATAAGCGATGTTGTTACGCTCCGCCCAGTTGCCGACCGCTGTCAGATCGATATTGATAAAGGCCACGCAGCGGTCCTTGCCGTTTCCGAACAGGACAACTTCCAGAATATCGGGGTAGAATTTCAGTTTGTTCTCGACATATTTCGGAGCAAACATTGACCCGTCAGCCATTTTGCCCACATCCTTGGCCCGGTCGATGATCCGCAGGTGGCCCGAGTTTTCCTCGATGAATCCGGCATCCCCAGTTGCCACCCAACCCTCGGCATCCTTGGTCGAGGCGGTGGAATCCGGGTTCTTGAAATACTCCACAAACACACCGGGTGAGCGGTAGTAGATCTCACCGGAGTCATCGATCCTCAACTCGACGTCCGGCGCAGGTACGCCAACCGTGTCCGCCCGTACCTCTCCATCCGGCTGGACGGTAATGAACACGGTCGCCTCGGTCTGACCGTAGAGCTGTTTCAGGTTGATCCCCAGCGAGCGATAAAAGTCAAAGATTTCCGGCCCGATTGCCTCACCCGCCGTATAGCCAACGCGGAAACGGCCATAGCCCAGAGTGTCCTTGAGCGGGCCGTAGACCAGCATATTGCCCAACGCGTATTTCAGCCGATCACCAAAGCCCACCGGTTTGCCGTCCAGCAACAGGCCACCCACTTTCTTGGCGTGCGCCATGAAGTGGTGGAACATCCGCTGCTTCAACTTCCCGGCATCTTCCATCCGGATCATCACATTGGTCAGCTGTGTCTCGAACACACGCGGTGGGGCAAAGAAATAGGTTGGTCCGATCTCGCGCAGATCGGTCATCATGGTTTCTGCGCTCTCGGGGCAGTTCACACAGAACCCGCACCAATAGGCCTGACCGATGGAAAAGATGAAATCCCCGACCCAGGCCATTGGTAGGTATGACAGGATGTCTTCGCGCCGGTTCAAATGATCGAACTCAGCCGAATTCTTGGCGCTCTCAATCACGTTCCGGTTGGACAGGACCACGCCCTTGGGCTTGCCGGTGGTGCCCGACGTATAGAGCATCACGCAGGTGTCGTCATAGGTGATCTTGGATATCCGCCGATCCAGCTCGGCATCAAAGCGCTGATGCCCGGCGCTGCCCTCGGCCATGATGTCCTCAAGGGCATTCATCTGAGAATGGTCATACTTCCGCATCCCGCGCTTGTCGGTGTAGAGGATGTGTTTGACCTGATGCAGGTTTTCCTGGATCTCGATGACCTTGTCGACCTGCTCCTGATCCCCGCAGACAACATACTTGGCGCCGCAATGCTCCAGCACATAAGCCATCTCTTCGGCGACCGAGTCCTGATACAGCGGCACCGGAACTGCGCCGACCATCTGCGCGGCGACCATCGACCAGTAATGCGCCGGCCGATTGCGCCCAATCACCGCGATGTGGTCGCCCTTTTCTACGCCAAGTTCCAGAAAACCCAATGCAAGCGAGCGCACCTCGGCCGCCGTCTCAGCCCAGGTCCAGCCTTGCCAGATTCCGAACTCTTTCTCCCGGTAGGCCGGGGCATCCCCGAACTGCGTCGCATTGCGGTGTAGAAGCGCCGGAAGGGAGTCCAATCCCTCGGCGCCTGACTGCGTCTGAGCCACTCTTATCTCTCCTCCCCATCCGGCCCCTCCTCCGGGCCGGAAACGGCGTGCCCGAGCAAAGCCCGAACGCCGATGCCCCGATTAGGGACAGCCGCACGATCAGCGTCAACTTTTTCCTGATGTTTTCTCAATTCTTACGAATTGTAACAGAGGAGGCGGGTGGTCTTTCGAGCTGTGCAAGATATCAATCAACGAAACTGGAAAACTCAGCAGAAAGGAAGATTGGAGCGTCTCCGGAAGCGCCGACACATACCTCTCCATTCAGATGGCACATATTCTGCTCATGGGGGACTACAGGTGGCCGAATCCACAAAACCCGCCCTTACGATACGATTTCGCCCCCAGCCGGATTCGACCTCAGAAGAACCGGTTCAAACTGCCATTGGATTTGTTGCAGTGCTTTGACCATTGACCTTCGATCCTGTCGCAAGTTTTTCCGAACCTGCCAGGTCGGGCGTCATTCTGTTGACGCGTGTTCTAAAAGGAAGGCGCAGACCGTGGCGATCTCATTCAAGGGTGTGCACTTTCGGCTGATTAAAAGCAGATACAGGCTGATTCGAACTCAGGTGTCGACTTTTCAAAACCCCTATCCCTTCGGCAACTCGATTACACCACCGGCTGGTGCCTTGGATGCTACGGGCGGTTCTGTGACGCTGGTTGCGGGAGTAGGATTTGAACCTACGACCTTCAGGTTATGAGCCTGACGAGCTACCGGGCTGCTCCATCCCGCGACACTTAGCGTTGGTCTACCGCCTATTCGGTTACTTGAGACCATAGTTGGCCTACCGCTTACGCTGCTTGAGGCCGGGGTCGAATATGTTTGATCGTTTTAGAGAGATTGTGGGCTTTTGCTAGGTTTGGCGGTGACCTACTCTCCCGGGGCTTAAGCCCAAGTACCATTGGCGCGGCAGTGCTTAACTTCCGGGTTCGGGATGGGACCGGGTGTTTCACTTGCGCTATGACCACCAAACCGAGGAAAAGCCCACGTCGCTGTTTTTGCGGAGCAAAAAAGCGACGCGCAGGAGGCAGCGTATTCGCGAAGCGGATGCCCGTTCCTGCACGGTTGTTATGTCAATCAACATCATCGTTTGAAGCGACGAAGTTATCCTTGGTCAATGTTGGTGTATGTTTTTGATTTGTCTTTCTGTTACTGGATCAAATCAAGCCTATCGGGCGATTAGTACCGGTCAACTGAACGCATTACTGCGCTTACATCTCCGGCCTATTGACGTGGTGGTCTTCCACGGCCCTCAGGGAGACCTTGTTTTGAGGGGGGCTTCCCGCTTAGATGCCTTCAGCGGTTATCCTGTCCGATCATAGCTACCCAGCACTGCCGTTGGCACGACAACTGGTCCACCAGTGGATCGTTCACCCCGGTCCTCTCGTACTAGGGGCAACTCCTCTCAAGTCTCCTACACCCACGGCAGATAGGGACCGAACTGTCTCACGACGTTCTAAACCCAGCTCACGTACCTCTTTAAACGGCGAACAGCCGTACCCTTGGGACCTGCTCCAGCCCCAGGATGAGATGAGCCGACATCGAGGTGCCAAACACTGCCGTCGATATGGACTCTTGGGCAGTATCAGCCTGTTATCCCCGGCGTACCTTTTATCCGTTGAGCGATGGCCCTTCCACTCGGGACCACCGGATCACTATGGCCGTCTTTCGACTCTGCTCGACTTGTCAGTCTTGCAGTCAGGCTGGCTTCTGCCATTGCACTCAACGAGCGATTTCCGACCGCTCTGAGCCAACCTTCGCGCGCCTCCGTTACGCTTTAGGAGGCGACCGCCCCAGTCAAACTACCCGCCACGCAGGGTCCCGGATCCGGATAACGGACCGCGGTTAGACATCAAGAGTGCGAAGGGTGGTATCTCAAGGGTGGCTCCACAGGTACTTGCGTTCCTGCTTCAAAGCCCACCACCTATCCTGCACATCACAATCCTGATGCCAGTGCGAAGCTGTAGTAAAGGTGCACGGGGTCTTTCCGTCTAACCGCGGGAAGCCTGCATCTTGACAGGCAATTCAATTTCGCTGAGTCGATGTTGGAGACAGCGGGGAAGTCGTTACGCCATTCGTGCAGGTCGGAACTTACCCGACAAGGAATTTCGCTACCTTAGGACCGTTATAGTTACGGCCGCCGTTTACCTGGGCTTCAATTCAAGGCTCTCACCTCTCCTTTTAACCTTCAGGCACCGGGCAGGCGTCAGACCCTATACGTCGTCTTGCGACTTCGCAGAGCCCTGTGTTTTTAATAAACAGTCGCCACCCCCTGGTTTGTGCCCCCAGCCCCTAGTTGCCTAGGAACCGGGCCTCCTTCTCGCGAACTTACGGAGGTATTTTGCCGAGTTCCTTCAACAT
>NZ_JBQFJA010000001.1:470000-4540078 GCF_056535885.1 Ruegeria sp. B1
GAGAACACGCAGGCCGCCGACAAGAACGGTCATCTCGGGCGCGGACAGCGTCATCAGTTGCGCCTTGTCGACCAGCATCTCTTCGGGTGACACGCTGAATTCCGTCTTCTGGTAGTTGCGGAACCCGTCGGCCTCGGGTTCCAGGACGGCGGCGGACTCGACATCTGTTTGGTCCTGGGAGGCATCAGTCCGACCGGGCGAGAAAGGAACCTCGACATCCTGACCCCCGGCTTTGGCGGCTTGTTCGATTGCGGCCCCGCCCGCCAGCACTATGACATCCGCCAGAGACACCTTCTTGTTGCCAGACTGGGAGTCGTTGAACGCCTTTTGCACAGATTCCAGCACGTCCAGAACCTTGGACAGTTTCAGAGGTTCGTTCACTTCCCAGTCTTTCTGAGGCGCCAAACGGATGCGCGCGCCATTGGCGCCACCGCGCATATCCGAACCCCGGAAAGTCGAGGCCGATGCCCAAGCCGTGGACACAAGCTCCGAGGTCGATAGACCGGTCGCCAAAATCTTCTCTTTCAGCACGGCGATATCCGCGTCATCAATCAGATCGTGATCGACTGTCGGGACGTTGTCCTGCCACAGCAGTTCCTCACTGGGGACTTCAGATCCCAGATAGCGGGCGCGCGGGCCCATGTCGCGGTGGGTCAGTTTGAACCACGCGCGGGCAAAAGCATCTGCCAGCTCTTCGGGGTTTTCGTGGAATCGCTTGGAAATCGGGCCATAGATCGGGTCCATGCGCATTGCCATGTCGGCGGTGGTCATCATGGTTTTGACCTTCTTGGACGGATCATGCGCCGCAGGGGCCATGTCTTCTTCTTTTACACCGATTGGCTCCCATATCCAAGCGCCCGAAGGGCTCTTGGTCAGGTTCCAATCATATCCGAACAGCAGATCAAAATAGCCGTTGTCCCATTTGATCGGGTTTGCCGTCCATGCGCCTTCGATACCGCTGGTGGTGGTATCATCGCCTTTGCCACTGCCGAACTTGTTGATCCAACCCAGACCCATATCCTCGATCGGGGCAGCCTCGGGCTCGGGACCGACCAGATCGGGGTCACCCGCGCCATGGGCCTTGCCAAAGGTATGACCGCCGGCAACCAATGCGACCGTTTCCTCGTCGTTCATCGCCATCCGGGCAAACGTGTCCCGGATATCCCGGCCGGACGCCAAAACGTTGGGCTCGCCATCCGGACCTTCGGGGTTCACATAGATCAGACCCATCTGAACTGCGGCCAATGGGTTTTCCAGATCGCGCTCGCCCGAATACCGGCTCTGCGGGTTGTCAGTGGGCGCCAGCCACTCGGTTTCGGCACCCCAATAGATATCCTCTTCGGGCGCCCAGGTATCGGTGCGACCCCCGGCAAATCCAAAGGTCTTTCCGCCCATCGATTCGATGGCGCAGTTGCCCGCCAGAACGATCAAATCGGCCCAGGATATCTGGTTGCCGTATTTCTGTTTGATCGGCCACAACAGGCGACGCGCCTTATCCAGGTTGCCATTGTCGGGCCAACTGTTGAGCGGCGCAAACCGCTGAGACCCGCTGCCCGCTCCACCGCGGCCATCGGCAGTCCGGTAGGTTCCCGCGCTGTGCCACGCCATGCGGATAAACAGACCGCCGTAATGGCCGTAGTCGGCAGGCCACCAGTCCTGGGAATCCGTCATCAGGGCATACAGGTCTTCTTTCAGCGCCTTCAGGTCCAGTTTCTTGAATTCTTCGGCGTAGTCGAAGCCCGCCCCCATCGGGTCCGAGGCTGGCGCGTGCTGGTGCAGGATCGAAAGGTTCAGCTGGTTTGGCCACCAATCCCTGTTTGACCGGGTACCGGCACCGTGCATTACCGGGCATCCGCCCATGTTTGGGGTGTCACTTCCGTCCATATCATTCTCCATTCCTGGCTAAGTTTCGGCTACGTCGCGCGGTCGAATCTGTCATGTACAAGATCACTAGAAGATGTCGGTGAAATCGCTCATCGAACCCGGATTGGGAAACGGATGTTGTGACAGAAGGACTTCAACGACACTTTGGTCTTGCTTCTATCCCGATATAGCAAATCAATGCCATGAGAATAAGTTTTGTTTTTTGATTGTATTTATAAGATTTGGTTATGAAAAAGTAAGGGGCCGGGCGCTGCCGACTTGCGACGCCTTCGGCATGCGTAGTTACCTTGGGTCATAACATCTGTCTTGAGATTGTTTTTTTGCGGCGCTCGGTCACTGTCGCACTAATGAGTTTAGATTTCGGACCAAGGCGCACACGCCTGGTCCCAAAATGATCGGGTACTGACGGCTCGGTCCAGACAACAGGGAAACCCGGATGGATTTTGATTATGTTATCGTCGGCGGGGGATCAGCGGGATCGGTGCTTGCCAACCGCCTCAGTGAGGACCCGGATAAAAGTGTTTGCCTGCTTGAGGCCGGTGGCGAAGGCAACAACATTCTGGTCCGCTTGCCTTCGGCCGTTGTCGCGGTATTGCCCGGCCGACCCAAGATCGGAAATTGGGCGTTTGAAACCGTGCCCCAAGCGGGCCTGAACGGGCGCAAAGGGTATCAGCCACGGGGCAAGGCTCTGGGCGGGTCGAGCGCGATCAATGCCATGCTCTATATTCGCGGTCAGCGCCAAGACTATGACGGCTGGGCTGGTCAGGGCTGCACCGGATGGGACTGGGACAGCGTTCTGCCGTACTTCAAACGGGCTGAGAACAACGAACAAGGCGCGGATGACCTGCATGGAACCGGCGGACCGTTGCAGGTGTCCAATCAGAAAGAACCACGCCCAATCACCCACGCTTTTTTCGAAGCCGCCGAGCAGATGCAGCACCGGCGCCTCGACGATTTCAATCGCGGTGACAATGAGGGGGTCGGGCTGTATCAGGTCACGCAGTTCCACGACCCCGAGAAAAACGGCGAGAGGTGTTCTGCCGCCGCTGCCTATGTCTTTCCCGTCATGGATCGCCCCAACCTGACCGTCATCACCCATGCCCACGTCAAAGAACTGACATTCGACGGCAAGCGTGCGACCGGCGTGCTCTATAGGAAAAAGGGCAAGGAGCCCGACATCCAGATCTCCGCACGGCAAGAGGTCCTGATCTGCGCTGGCGCGCTGATGTCACCTCAATTGCTGCAACTTTCGGGGATTGGGGCTGCGGACGAGCTGACCCAACACGGAATCACTGTCCGCCATGATCTGCCGGGCGTCGGCAAGAACCTACAGGATCATTTGGATTTCATTCTCGCTTACAAAAGCAAGGACACCGATAATTTCGGCATCGGCCCGGTCGGCACTGCGCGTTTGCTGGGTCACCTCTGGCGCTGGCGAAAAACCGGTGTCTCAATGGTGGCCACCCCATTTGCCGAAGGGGCCGCGTTTCTGAAAACCTCGCCTGATCTGGACCGCCCTGACATACAGTTGCACTTCACCATTGCGCTGGTCGATGATCATGCGCGTAAGCTGCACTATGGCTATGGGTTCAGCTGCCACGTCTGCAAACTGCGCCCAGAAAGCCGTGGAACGGTAGGTTTGCAAAGTGCCAATCCGTTTGCCGCGCCTGCGATTGATCCGGCCTTTCTGTCCGACGACCGCGACCTCAGGACATTGATCAAGGGTGCGCGGATGATGCGCGATATCCTCGAAGCCCCCGCGCTGGCCAAATACCGGCACAAAGAATTGTTCGGAACCGACACCGCCCAAAGTGATGAAGACTGGGAAAGCCACATTCGCGCACGCGCCGACACAATTTATCACCCGGTTGGCACCTGTAAAATGGGTGTGGACGAGATGGCTGTCGTTGACCCGGAACTGCGGGTGCGCGGGATTGAGGGGCTGAGGGTTGTCGATGCCTCGATCATGCCCACGCTGGTCTCGGGCAACACAAATGCACCAACCATCATGATCGCGGAAAAAGCGGCCGATCTGATCAAGGCCGCAGCACGTTAAGGCGCGCTACCGGCTGTTCATCAAAGCCTCCAGCCCGACCCGATAGTTGGGATAAAGCAGCTGAACGCCCAACTCATCCTTGATCCGGGTGTTTCGGACCCGCTTGTTCTCGTTGTAAAAACTGCGGGCCATTGGCGTCAGGTCTGCCTTGTCATAGGGAATCGCAGGCGGCAATGGCAGACCCTGCAATTCCGCCGCATAGCCAATGACATCCTGCGGCGGCACGGGTTCGTCGTCACAGACATTATAGATGGCACCGGGGTTCGGTGCCTTCATCGACGCCATGAGTATCTGCGCAATATCGTCCACATGAATGCGCGAAAAGACCTGCCCCGGCTTGATGATACGCCGCAGGCCGCCGCGCTTGAGCTTGGAAAATGGTCCGCGCCCGGGGCCATAAATGCCCGCCAGCCGAAAGATGTGCACGGGCAACCCGGGAATGGCCGACCATTGCCGTTCTGCCAACAATCGCCATTGGCCGCGTTTGGCCGCAGGTGTTGGCGGCGTGGATTCGTCGACCCAGTCGCCCTGATGATCGCCGTACACCGCAGTCGTCGACAGATACCCGACCCATTCAAACTGCCCGGCCCGTTCCGCGATCTCAGCGCATAGCGCGGCCAGGACCGGATCGCCCTCGGCCGAGGGAGCTGTCGAGATCAGCAGATGCGTGACCCCATCCAAGCCAGGCATTTCCCCGGGCCAGATCAGGGGTTGGGCGCCCGAGGCCCGGATGCCCTCCGTGCCCGCACTGTCGCGCGTCGTACCAATGACGCGCCAGTTTGCGGGCGCTAAACTGCGGGACAAAGCCTGCGCTGAATACCCGTGACCAAATGAAAAGAGCGTATTTGTCATGCGCCCTTTGATGGTCCGCCTGAACCGGGGATGCAAGCGCCGCATGGACGCACTTGATTCGAATCCCCCGATGCGCCTTTCTTTAAAGTATGAGCCAGAAAACACCCGACCTACACGCGGCCTACGCCCTGAACTCGCCAGAGGAGAACAAACGCCTCTATGCCGAATGGGCCGGGAACTATGACGACAGCTTTGCCGCGCTGGAGGACTATCAGTTGCACATCCACACCGCCCGCGCCTTTGTCAGCGCTGGCGGACAGGGCCCGGTTCTGGATGTGGGTGCAGGCACCGGCCTGTGCGGCTCTGTCCTGGCCGGTTTGGGTGTCGGACCCATCGATGCAACGGATATCAGCGCAGAGATGCTGCATCAGGCCATGCTCAAGGATATCTACCGCGACGCGATTGAGGCCGATCTGACCCAAGGCATCCCGGTTCTGCGCGACAGCTATGCCGGCATTGTCTCATCCGGCACCTTCACCCACGGGCATCTGGGCCCCGAGGTTCTACCCGCCCTTTTGCGCGTCGCGCGATCCGGCGCTCAGTTTGCGCTGTCAATCAATGCAAAGCACTTTAAAAAGCTAGGCTTTGCAGAAGCATTTCGCGAAATAGAACAGAACCAGATCCGCAATCTCACCTTGCCCCAAGTGCGTATCTACGGTGATCTCGCCGCAGGTCCCAACAACGACGACACCGCCTTTATCGCTCTGTTTGAAAAAGGGTCAGGGTGAACAAAGGATACTGTGCGGTTAGCCTGGTGATCTGGCGCTGCGCAGAACCTGTAATCCGACGACCATGGAATCTGGGCAAGAATTCTGATACTGTAACGGCATTTATTTGTTCGGTTTCGAGGGTGTTATGTCACTAATCCATTATGAAGATCTTGAAGGTTCAGCAGCAGCGTTCAATTCCGACAGCTTCATTCGAATACGTAAGGCATTCGGTGACAGCGAACCGACGGACGCAATCACAATCAGAACGGACAATCAGAAGTTTCATTCAGGCTCTGACCTTGGAGAAATAGTTTCACAGCTGCAGGCCGCCACACCGCTGGTCGAGCTAACCACACCTGTTGGACTGAAAGCTTGGATTTCCAAGGACCGGCTGATTGATGTTGTACAATCGTCTCCTGTTTTGCACCATCAAAATGCGAAGGCAGTTCTGACACTTCTCGTCAGCAACGGGCCAAGTATCATTCAACAGGTCCAAGAGACGGTTGCAGAGGTCGTTGCCGCATTTGACGCCGCCTAGGCTGAGCTATCGCCCCTTCCAGACCGGATCGCGCTTTTCGGCAAATGCGCGGGCGCCTTCCAGATTGTCCTCGGAGCCGTAGAGTACATCAACGGTCGGCAATTGCCGTTTCGTAATCCGGTTCATGATGTCCTGGAACTTCGCGTCTTCCGCCTCGCGCACGACTTCCTTGATGGCTGCGTAGACCAAGGGCGGACCACTGGCCAGCAGACGGGCCAGTTCCCACGCCCTGTCCGCCAACTGGTCAGACGGTACAACTTCGTTGACCAGGCCCCAGCGATGGGCCTCGTCCACATCAAACCACCGCCCGGTCAGCAACAACTCCATCGCGATATGATAGGGGATGCGCTTGGGCAGTTTCACGCTTGCGGCATCAGCGACAGTGCCCGAGCGAATCTCCGGCAGTGCAAAGGTCGCATGATCCGCCGCCAGAATAATGTCGGCACTCAGCGCCAGCTCCAGTCCACCGCCACAGGCAATGCCGTTGACGGCCGCGATCACCGGTTTGTTCAGATCTCGCAGCTCTTGCAGCCCGCCGAACCCGCCAACGCCGTAATCTCCGTCCACCGCATCGCCATCGGCGGCGGCTTTCAAATCCCAACCGGGGCAAAAGAACTTCTCGCCTCCACCGGTCAGGATCGCCACGCGCAGCTCTGGATCATCCCTGAATTCCCGGAACGCTTCGCCCATGATCCGGCTTGTGGCCAGATCGATTGCATTGGCCTTGGGCCTATCCAGCGTGACATGCAAAATGGCGCCATCGCGTTTGGTCTTGATCGGGTTCATATGCTTGCCTTTCGGATCAGGGCATCGACTGCAACCGCCGCATCGGGGGTGCAAATGAGCGGGTTTATTTCAACTTCGCTGACGCATGAGGCGTTGGCAATAACATAGGCTTGAATAGCCTCAACAGCGTCCAGAATGGCGTCCATGTCAGCTGCCGGTTTGCCGCGATACCCCGCCAACAGCGGCGCGCAAGCGAGTTTTCCCAGGGCGTCGCGGATTGCTTTGCGAGAAGACGGAACCAACGCCGACACAGTGTCCCGCATGATCTCGGTCAGAACACCGCCTGCGCCCAGCGTCAGGACGAATCCATGCGCCGGATCGCGGGTCACTCCGATCAGCAGTTCCGCGACGCCTCCGGTCGCCATCTCTTCGATCAGAACCTCGGGTGTTCCGATCTGCGCCGCGGTCTCAGTCAGGTCGCTGCGCGGGACTCCCAGACGCACCGCGCCCTGTTCGGACTTATGCGCCAGACCCACGCCTTTGACAGCAAAAGGACCAGCCAGTTCGTCAACCGACGTCGCAAGGCGATCCGCACGGGTGACGACGCGCTTCGGGACCTGCAAACCAAAAGCGGCCAGGGCGTCTTTGGCCTCCGCCTCGGTCAAAAGCTGATCCGGTTCTGTAGCCGAAGGCAGCAATATCGGCTCTGCCGGCACTGGCATTGGCTGGGCAGCTTCAATCGCCGACAAGGCCTCATGAAGGCCTGCAAATGGGACCACGCCGCCGTCCAGCAGCGTTTGCGCCACATCCTCAGGCATCAACTCCGGCAATGTTGCGGCCACGGCAAAAGGGCGACCAGTCTCCCGGACGCAATTCAGGGCAGCTTGCGTCGCGCAGTCCCAGTCCGACGCATCCGTATGGGGATAATCGACTACCGCCACAGTTATTGCCGTGTCCGGCCCAGCCAAGCCTTTCCACGCCTGTGTCATTGCAGCGGCATCGCGCCATATATACGTGTGGTAATCCAACGGATTCGCCAAGGCGACCATCGGACCCAACGCATCGCGCAGGTCGCCTTTTTGGCGGTCGGTCAAAGGTGGAAAATGCAAGTCTCGATCCTCGGCCATATCTGCGGCAAGGCTGGCCTCGCCCCCCGAGCAGCTGATCATGCCCACTCCGGTACCATCGAGGCGGCCGGTGACGTGCAACAGTTTGAGACATTCCAGAAAGCCGGGAATATCGGACATACGCGCAATGCCCAGCCGATCCAAAAAGGCCTGGGCCCCGGCATCACTGCCTGCCAGCGACGCCGTATGCGAAATCGTGGCCGCCTGCGCGTGGTTGGACCGCCCCATTTTCAGGGCGATCACAGGCACGTTCCGGTCACGTGCTTTCTTCGCCAGGACCTCCCACTTCCGCAGGTCACCAAATCCTTCGATATGAACGCCGATTGCGGTGATCCGGTCATCGTCCAGCAGGGCCGAGGCGATATCGGCCTGATGCGTTTGCGCCTGATTCCCACACGTCAGCATGACGGCCAGCGGCAGCGCGCGTTGCTGCATCGTCATGTTGATGGCGATGTTCGAGCTTTGGGTCAGGATCGCCACGCCGCGCTCCACCGGGCGCATTCCGTGTTGGTCGGGCCAGACAGCCACTGGGTCCAGCGCGTTGATGAATCCATAGCAATTGGGCCCCAGGATCGGCATATCGCCGGCTGCTGCGACCAGCTGCGCCTGAAGATCAGCGCCCTGATCATCCTCGGCCCGCGCTTCGGTGAAACCCGAGGCAAAACACACGGCACCGCCTGCACCTGCGGCGGATAAGGCCTCAACAGCCGAAATTGTTGCGTGTCGATTGATCCCTATGAAGGCTATGTCCGGGGGGCCGGGCAGCGTCTCGATGGTGGCATAGGCTTGCAGTCCGCCAACCTGTTCAGCTTTGGGGTGAACTGGCCAGATATCTCCCTGAAATCCGAACTTTCGAGCCTGATTGATCACTTCAGCACACCAGACGCCGCCACCGATCACCGCCATCGAAGACGGGTTCAGAACACGCCCCAGGGGCCTCATGCGCCCAGCGCCCTCAGCAAATCCCGGCTGATGATATGACGTTGGATCTCGCTGGTGCCGTCCCAGATACGTTCAACACGCGCATCCCGCCAGAACCGTTCCAGCGGATAGTCATCCATCAGACCCATGCCGCCATGGATCTGGATCGCAGCATCGGTCACCCGCGCCAGCATTTCCGAAGCATAGAGCTTGGCCGTCGCAATCTCTCGGTTCGCGGGCAGGCCTTTGTCCAGCCGATCCGCCGCCGCCAGGGTCAACAAATCCGCCGCGTCGATTTCGGTGATCATGTCGGCAATCTGGAAGGATACACCCTGAAACTTGCCGATCTTCTGGCCGAACTGCTCGCGCGTGGCCGCATAGTCCAGCGCATAGTCAAAGGCCCTTCGCGCGCGCCCGACCGACATGGCGGCCACGGTGATCCGGGTCGCATAAAGCCATGTGTTCATCACCTCGAACCCGCCATCGACCTCGCCCAGAACCTGCGCATCCGGCAGGCGGCAATCATCGAAATCCAGCACCATGTTCTTGTAGCCGCGATGGCTGACCGACTTGTACCCATCCCGGATGGTGAAACCCGGTGTGCCGCGATCCACCAAAAACGCAGTGATCCGCTTTTTCGGCCCTTTGGGCGTCTGATCCTCACCCGTCGCGATGAAGACGATGATGAAATCCGCGTGCTCGGCGCCCGAGATGAAATGCTTGGTCCCGTTGACCACCCAATCCCCGCCATCCCGAACGGCGGCACATTTCATCCCACGCACATCCGATCCGGCACCGGGTTCTGTCATGGCCAGCGCATCCATCCGATCACCGCGAACGGCGGGCATCAGATAGCGTTCAACCTGTTCACCCTCGCAGGCCATCAGGATGTTCTGCGGACGTCCGAAGAAATGGTTCAACGCCATCGACCCGCGGCCCAGTTCCCGCTCGACCAGCGCGAATTCAAGATGGTTCAAACCCGCACAGCCAACGCTTTCGGGAAAGTTGCAGGCGTAGAAGCCCAGCTCGATGGTCTTGCGCTTGATCTCCTCCACAATCTCATGCGGGACTTCGCCGGTGCGTTCGACCAGCTCTTCATGCGGATAAATCTCGTTCTCGACAAAGCTGCGCACGGTCGAGGCGATCATTTCCTGTTCGTCGGACAGACCATATTGCATCTGAATTCTCCACATCTGGGCCTGCGCGTATCGTGACGGGTCTTGAGAATCCAATCATGCAAAGATAGCTGTTTATCATGCGAGTTTGGACTAAATCCCCCGCCGCACCGCAGCAAATCGGTGTGCTTCTGTTCGATGGATTTTCGAACCATTGCCTGGCCAACACGGTTGAACCGCTGCGGGCCGCAAACATGCTGTCCGGGGGGGATCTCTATCGCTGGACGTTCCTGTCGCTGGGCGACGGACCAGTGACATCTTCATCGGGTTTGCAGGTCGCACCGCATGACACGCTGCAAAACGCAAGCGGTGACATGTTGATGGTGATGCCATCCTACGGGTTTCAGGCCCATAGCGGCTGGCATACTCTTTCGGGTCTCAGGTCGGCTGCATCTCGCTTTGAAACTCTGGCCGGGTTGGACACAGGCAGCTGGTTGCTGGCTTTGGCGGGCCTTCTGGACGGGCATCGCGCTACCATTCACTGGGAAGAACTGACAGGCTTTACCGAGCGTTTCCCAGATGTTGATGCGGTGCGCGAACGATTCATGATTGATCGGAACCGCATCACCTGTTCTGGCGCGATGGCAGCGTTCGATCTGGTTTTGCACCTGATCGGACAGGCACAGGGGCAGGCATTGGCGCTGGAAGTGGCCCAGCTGTTCATGACACGCGATTCCGCCCGATCCCATACGGGTGGCGCAGGCGCGACCAGCGGATATGTGAACAAGGCGCTGGCACTGATGCATGAACATCTGGAAACACCCCTTCCGATATCCGAGATCGCCCGCCGCGTTGGCCGATCTCACAAGGCGCTGTCCCAGCGAATGCAATCCGAGTTAGGTGCAGGGCCAGCACAGGTCTATCGACGGCTGCGGTTAAACCTGGCCCGCAAATTGGTGTCCGAGACAGACCTGAGTATTGCCGAAATCGCCCTACGCGCCGGGTACGAAGACCCCAGCGCACTGACCCGCGCGTTCAAGAGTGAATTCGGAATTGCCCCACGCAACTTGCGAGCAGGTTAGGTATACATCTGTTTTTTGTAAGCCCGCGTGCGGGTTGTCGCCTCAGCCGACCCGTCGTGATAGGTGCCAAACCACTTGTCGAACGGGATTTCCGAGGTGCCATAGTTGCACTCGAAATACCGGTGATGCAGTTGGTGAAAGAAATCTCCGGCCCGCGCGGCGTCGGTGTCCCCGGCCCGCAGCTTTTCAAAGCCGGAATGCGAAAGAACCGGGCTGATCTGCTGGAAATACGTGTGGAACAACAGATGCAACGGGTGTGACGGGATGATCAGGTGGATGAAATAGGTGGTGAAATACAGCAGGTTTTCGAACCAATGGTTCGAAATCCCGGACCACGGCCCGATATTCACATTGCGATGATGCACGGCATGGACGTGTTTATACAGCTTAGGGTGATGCTCTAGCCGATGCACCCAATAGAAATGCAGACCTGACCACATCGGGATAAACAGCATCCAAAGAACGAACCAAACCGGCGCGGCGGCCCAAGTTAAGGTCGGGACATAGCCGTTGGCCATCGCCCAGTAGATCACCCATTGATAGAACGTCGCCACTGTCATCGCGCTGCCCAGCGTCCACCAGATATTGTCCAGAACCTGATTGCGGAAGGTGAAGTTTCCGTTGTCGCGGGTCAGATCGCGGCGGTCGAATTTTTTGTACATGCCCTGCCCCTTGCGCATGTACAGCCACCAATGCAGGCCGCCCGCGACCAGGATTTGAGGCACCATGTTCAACAGCCAGATACGGAACATCCATCCTACCGAAAAGCTGCGCATAGACTCTAAACCAGGGAAAAACAGCACATAGGCCGTGATGGCCAAGCCCATGCAAAGGGTCAGCGCCGTGATCTGTAACCACGCGCCGCTGTACCATTTCAGCACTGCGCCCGGTTGCGGCGGCCAGCTAAACAGCGGGTTCAATCCCACCGGGCCTTCGGGGCGGTAATTCCAGCGGGTGGCTTCGGGGTCCTGAGCGGTGTCGGTCATGGCAGTCACTCCGGGTATGAGGTCAGGTTGCGTAGTCCGATCCTTCGGCATCCAGCATCGCTTTGATCTCACGCAGATGCGCCTCGGCCTGATCGGGGTAGTCTTCCAGCTCTTGCGCGGTCTTTTCGGCGATCTCATCCGAGAGCACGCGCAAAGGCTGACCGGTTTGTAGCGCGCGGATGTAGGTTTCGGCGGCGCGCTCAAAATAATAGAGTCTATTAAAGGCGTCTGCGGGATCACTGCCGATGATCAGAACGCCATGATTGCCCATGATCATGACCTTTTTCTGTGGGTCCGACAGCATCGCAGCACAGCGTTCCCCTTCGCTTTCAAAGGCCAGCCCGCCGAATTCTTCGTCAATGACATAGCGGTTGTAGAAGGTGGCAGTGTTCTGATCGATGGGCGGCAAATTGCTGTCGGCCAGCGCGGCCAGAACAGTCGCAAAGATCGAGTGCACATGCATCACGCAACGCGCATGAGGGCAGTGGCGGTGAATCGAGCCATGCAGACCCCAGGCGGTGGGATCCGGCGCACTCGGCTGGGCCATCACGTCAGGATCGTTCGCATCCAACAACAACAGGTCCGAGGCCCGGATGCGCCCGAAATACATCTGGTTGGGATTCATCAGGAATTGGGTGCCGTCTTCATTCACCGCGAGGCTGAAATGATTGGCCACGCCTTCATGCATGTTCAGGCGTTCGATCCACCGGAAGGTCGCAGCCATATCCACACGCTCGGACCAGTGGTCGATATTGGGGCGAAGACTGGCGACACTCATGGCGGACCTCCTGTGCTGGCCGAGTTGACCAAAAGCCTGCATCCGGTTCGCGAAATTGACCAACGAAAAAAACACCACTATCTCATTAGTAAAACTTATGCCGAGGTTATGCGAATGCAGAAACAACTTCCCCCTTTGGGCTGATAGTGTTGAAAAACACCATTTTTGACGGAAGGTGTTGAAAAATCCAGCCGTTGAAAGCCGGTCGAAAATTTTAGCTAGGGGGTCGGCCAAAGCACGGCATTGCCGTCGTGCCGCGCGCTCATGGCCTTCTCCGTCCAAACTGGGGTGACTTTTCAGGCGCGATGGAATTTGGCGAGAAAATGCATCATCGGAATTTTCGAGTTTTTCAACACTATCGGCTGGTTGCGGACGTTCGAAGCCGCCGCGCGCCATCTGTCCTTTACCGGTGCGGCGCGGGATCTGAACATGACGCAAAGCGCCGTCAGCCAGCAGATCAAGTCCCTTGAAGGCCATCTGGGGCAGCCTCTGTTCTTGCGCCGCCCAAAGGCCCTGGAACTGACCGAGGCTGGTATCACCTATCTGCCAGTGGTGCGCGAAGCCTTTAGAACGCTTGTGCGCGGGACCCAGGCTGTGACCGGCGCCCAGCAAAACGCGGTTCAGGTCCAGTGCAACATCAGCTTTGCGGTCAACTGGCTGGCCCCGCGCCTGCCCGACTTTCGTACCGAGCATCCCGACGTGCAACTCAACATTTTCACCGAACTTTGGGAGCCTCGGGAAATGGCCGAAGGGGCCGCGGTGGAAATCCGCTTTTCTCTGCGACCCGCCGACACGGTCCGGACCGAATTGCTGCGGACCGAGTTTTATTACCCGGTCTGTGCCCCGAATTTTGAAGTCACCCTGAAAACCTTGCAACAGCAACCGCTGTTTGATTGTTCCAACCTGTTGTCCAATTGGGCGGCCTGGGTGGATGAACAGGCTCTAACTTGGGGGAATCCGTCGATCACTTATGCCACGACCTACCTTGTCTGCCTGTCAGCCGCACAGGCCGGAGGTGGATTGTGCCTGGCTCATGACGCCATCGCAGACCGGATGATTGCGCAAGGCAGGTTGGTTGCACCTTTCGAGCACAGAGCCCCGATGCCAGAGGCCTATTATCTGCTACTGTCGCCGCAGGCCGAGGAAACACCCGGCGCTGTGGTATTCGCAAACTGGATCCGCCGCGAGTTTGGGTCCGATCTTTGAGTTAGTAGTGTCGGGCGCGCTCCCGCCCATCTTCATTGCCCCTTCGGGGCAACTCCTCTGGTTGGGCCGGGCGGCGCTAACGCGCCGCGGTCGAACACAAAAGAACCAGGAACTGCGCTTTAACTTCCCTTCATGATACCCCATTACCGGGTTGCACACGACCGCGCATTCATGAAAGTTGAGCCATGGAACACACACCCTTCGCAAGCTGGCCCGATGTTGCACCCCGCCTGATTGCAGTCGCTGCGGGACGCGAAGCTGCGGATCTGATCATTCGTAGCGGGATCTGGGTCAACGTCCACAGCCGGGAATTGCTTCCGGATCATTCGGTAGCGATTGCCGCCGGGCGCATCGCTTTTGTCGGACCGGATCCAGGCCATTGCACGGGACCAGACACGCAGATCATCGAGGCGCGGGGGCGTTATATCCTGCCGGGACTGTGTGATGGGCACATGCATATCGAGTCCGGTATGCTGACCCCTGCAGAATTTGCGCGTGCCGTGATTCCGCATGGCACGACATCCATGTTCACCGACCCGCATGAGATTGCAAACGTGCTGGGGCTTGAGGGCGTGCGGATGATGCATGACGAAGCCCTGATGCAACCCGTGAACATTTTCACGCAGATGCCGTCCTGCGCGCCATCTGCCCCAGGTCTGGAAACAACAGGATACGAAATCACACCAGAGGACGTGACCGAAGCGATGTCGTGGCCTGGGATCATCGGCCTGGGCGAAATGATGAATTTTCCCGGCGTTATTCACGGTGACCCCAAGATGTTGGCGGAAATGGCAGCGACCCAGCGGGCGGGCAAAACCGTCGGGGGACATTACGCATCCCCTGATTTAGGGCCTGATTTCGCGGCCTATGTGGCGGGCGGTCCTGCCGATGACCACGAAGGCACATGTGAGGCCGACGCCATCGCGCGGGTGCGTCAAGGGATGCGGTCCATGATGCGTTTGGGTTCGGCCTGGTACGATATCGAGAGCCAGATTACAGCAGTCACGGAAAAAGGCCTCGATCCCCGCAGTTTCATTCTGTGCACGGATGACTGTCACTCCGGTACGCTGGTGAATGACGGGCATATGAACCGCGTCGTGCGCCATGCCGTGGCCTGCGGGTGCGATCCGTTGATCGCGTTGCAGATGGCCACCATTAACACCGCCACGCATTTCGGGCTGGAGCGTGAGATTGGCTCGGTCACACCGGGACGGCGGGCGGACGTCATCCTCAGTTCGGACCTGGCAGAGCTGCCTATTGAAATGGTCATTGCCCGTGGGCAGGTCGTTGCCGAAAACGGGGTGATTGCCGTGGATTGCCCGCATCTGAATTGGCCGGACAAGGCGCGAAACACTGTGCATCTGGGGCATAAGCTAACCGCGGACAACTTCGAAATCACGGCACCGCCCGGGGCAAATCGGGTGCAGGCCAATGTGATCGGTGTCGTCGAAAACCAGGCACCAACAAAAGCACTAAAAGCAGAACTGCCCATAATTGGCGGGCTGGTTGAGGCCGAGGGCGAGGTCTGCCAGATCGCGCTGGTCGAGCGGCACCGCGCCACCGGTGGTGTGACCAACGCCTTTGTGTCGGGCTTTGGATATCAGGGCCCAATGGCGATGGCGTCGACCGTTGCCCATGACAGCCACCACATGATCGTCGTTGGCACAGACCGAGAACAGATGGCACTTGCAGCGAACCGGTTGGCCGAGGTCGGCGGCGGCATCACCATTTTTCGGGATGGCGAGGAATTGGCCCTGGTCGAATTGCCCATCGCCGGTCTGATGTCCGACAGCCCGGCCTCAGAAGTTGCCGCCAAGGCTGAGGGCATTGTCAGGGCGATGCAGGCCTGCGGTTGTCAGCTCAACAACGCGTATATGCAGCACTCGCTGCTGGCGCTTGTCGTTATCCCGGAACTCCGGATATCGGACATTGGGCTTGTAGACGTGCGCACCTTTGAAAAGATCGAACTTCTGGAACCACTGGCATGACAAAAATAATAACCCCCGACATTCCCGGACCGGAACAGTTCACCGATCCCGCCGCCGCCGTCGCACGCCTTGAGCAACTGTACCGTCAGGCAACGGAATTCCTGTGCGACAGCTTTGCCAAAGCGATGGAAAAGGGGGCGCCGTCCGCACGCCATCGAGCCTATTACCCGGAAATTCGCATCAAGACCTCGTCATACGCACAGGTCGACAGTCGGTTAAGTTTTGGCCACGTATCGGAACCCGGGACCCATGCCACAACGGTGACACAACCGGACCTGTTCCGGTCATACCTGACGCAACAGATCGCATTGCTGATCAAGAACCACGACCAGCCTGTCACCATAGGCGCGTCTGACACGCCGATCCCCGTTCACTTTGCCGTGGCTAACAACCCAGATCTTGTCGTGCCACATCAGGGTGCGGCTGGGTTCACATTGCGCGACGTGTTCGACGTTCCGGATCTGACCACAACAAATGACGATATCGTAAACGGCGTGCATGACCACGAAGACAGTGACGGACCGCTGTCACTGTTCACAGCGCAACGCGTCGATTACTCGCTCGCCCGCCTTGCGCATTACACAGCCACCGACCCGAGCCACTTTCAGAACCACGTTTTGTTCACCAACTACCAGTTCTATGTCTCCGAGTTCGAAGCCTATGCGCGTGAGCAGTTGGCCGACCCGGACAGCGGCTATGTCAGTTTCGTGTCGACCGGAAATGTCGAGATCACCGGGCCAAAGGATACGTTGGAGCAGCCGCTGAAACTGCCGCAAATGCCAACCTATCATCTGAAACGCGCCGATGGGTCCGGTATTACGCTGGTCAATATCGGTGTCGGCCCGTCTAACGCCAAAACAGCCACGGACCATATCGCAGTCCTGCGCCCGCATGCTTGGTTGATGGTTGGCCACTGCGCCGGGCTGCGAAACACGCAGGCGCTGGGGGACTTTGTCTTAGCCCACGCGTATCTGCGCGAAGACAAAGTGCTGGACGACGACCTGCCGGTCTGGGTTCCAATCCCGCCGCTGGCCGAGATCCAGGTTGCGCTGGAACAGGCCGTGGCCGAAGTCACCGAGTTGCAGGGTTATGAGCTCAAGCGCATCATGCGCACCGGCACCGTCGCTTCGGTCGACAACCGAAACTGGGAGTTGCGCGACCAGTCGGGTCCGGTGCAGCGGCTGAGCCAATCGCGGGCCATTGCGCTGGATATGGAGAGCGCGACCATAGCCGCGAATGGCTATCGCTTCCGCGTGCCGTACGGAACGCTGCTCTGCGTGTCGGATAAACCCCTGCATGGCGAATTAAAGCTTCCCGGCATGGCGTCTTCCTTTTATACGACTCAGGTCAGCCGCCATTTGGCGATTGGGATACGAGCGATGGAACACCTGCGCGGCATGCCGCTCGAGCGTTTACACAGCCGGAAATTGCGCTCATTCGACGAAACAGCCTTCCTCTGACGCAAAAAAGCAACGAGTTTCCCATATTTTTAGGGGTTTCCACGCTACTATTCGTTGTATTCGCCCACAATATACCGTTAAAGTCACGCCGTGAGGCCCTATTTATCGGGCACGTTAAGGAGACCAAGAAATGGCAAAGCCTATGACAAAGACTCAGCTGGTGGCTGCTCTCGCTGAGGAAATGGGAACTGACAAGAAATCCGCGAATGCCGCGCTGGAGGCCATGACAGGCCTGATCACCCGCGAAGTTTCCGCCGGTGGTGCCGTGACCCTACCCGGCGTTGGCAAAATTTATTGCCGCGAGCGCCCTGAGCGCATGGTGCGCAACCCTGCGACCGGTGAGCAGTTCAAAAAAGACGCTGACAAAGTGGTCAAGATGACCATTGCCAAGGCTCTTAAGGACAGCGTGAACGGCTGATTTTAGCGTTCACATCACAAGATCAAGGGTCGCGTCCTCGCGGCCCTATTTTTTTGTCATGTGCAATCGATGCGGGCATCCGGCAACGGATCGAGCTCTGTTGGAAATTGGTCGCAGGGTGCACAAAAGACCCGCATTTGTCGGACCCCGATTCCGGAACCTCGCGCAACGTTGACGCATGTCATGCTCTCACGCTGGACAGGCTACGGGCATGGGTTAGCTAAAGTACGGGAATTTGTAACCGGCGCATGGGACATCATGAGATATTTCGCTTCAATTCGGGTTTTGACGGCAGCAGTCTTTGCCATTTCCCCCTTGGCCGTTTTGTCACAACAGCCACAGGGCTGGGGCAGCCAGATCGACGGCCTGGCTGCGTATCAGGGCAGCGCGTCCTTGAGCGGCGGCGGCGATTTCACCTCAAACCGCGC
Source organism: Ruegeria sp. B1 (assembly GCF_056535885.1). NCBI lineage: Bacteria > Pseudomonadati > Pseudomonadota > Alphaproteobacteria > Rhodobacterales > Roseobacteraceae > Ruegeria > Ruegeria sp. B1. Next base: position 488,276 of record NZ_JBQFJA010000001.1, read on the forward strand.
GTTCTTGCGTGCAAGCACCCTGTATAATACCGGCAACGGGACGTCTTTTGGATTGTCCGCCAGTGTCGGGCGTTTGGACTATGACTTCAGCCAAGCGACAAACCAGCCCTGGACCGACATTCGTGACGTGCGTATCTCGGCTCCGATGCAGTTTCAACTGGGTCAATCAGCGCGCATGTTTGTGTCTCCGCAAATCAGATGGGACTATCAAAGCGGCGCTGACGCGTCGGACGGCCGGACCTATGGAGTGTTCGCCGGTATCGCGTGGCAGGTCAGCGAAAATCTGACCATCGGACCGGCGTTCGGGGCTTTCTCTCAACTCGAAGAGAGTGGCGCAGATTTCTTCCCCGATATTCTGGTGGATTGGGACATCAATGATCGCTGGAATCTGAATACCGGTACCGGAATTGGTGCCACCAGAGGCCCCGGTCTAACCTTGAGCTACGCAATGACGGATGCGCTCAGCCTGTCACTGGCAGCCAGGTCCGAGAGAATTCGGTTCCGTCTGGATGATGTCGGGCTCGCACCCAACGGTGTCGGAGAAGACCGCAGCTTTCCCGTTGTCCTGGCGCTTGATTACAGTCCCAATCCAGCGGTGTCACTGAACGTGTTTGCCGGCGCCGAGTTTGACGGCCGGTTGACCCTGGACGATGCAAATGGAAACGAAATCAGCCGACAAAGCTATGAAACTGCTCCAATAGTGGGCCTGGCATTCCGTTTTCGCTTTTGATGTGTCGCGCGTCGGGTGATCGACACATATAGAGTTGATCGAAAAACCGAAGCCTTGAACGGCAAAGAATGCAGGCGCCTTTTGGCGTGGGACGCTTGCAGGCCGCAGGAAAATCGGGAACAGTCCGCGCAACGTTTCAGGGGGTCTCCATGGATCTGCGCGCTATCGCCATGGGGCTGGTGTTTGCCCTGATCTGGTCGTCCGCCTTCACATCTGCGCGGATCATCGTGGCCGACGCGTCGCCGCTGTTTTCCCTGGCGCTCCGATTTCTGATTTCTGGCCTGTTGGGGGTCGCCATCGCGCGGGCAATGGGCCAGAGCTGGCGTTTGACTCGGTCGCAATGGTACGCAACCATCTTGTTCGGGATTTGCCAAAATGCCCTTTATTTGGGTCTGAATTTCTATGCCATGCAGACGGTTGAGGCCTCGGTTGCGGCCATCATCGCCTCGACAATGCCACTGCTGGTTGCGCTGACGGGTTGGTTGCTTTTGGGTGAAAGGCTGCGCCCGCTGGGCATCATTGGATTGCTGACAGGCTTTGCAGGCGTCGCGTTGATCATGAGCAGTCGGATCAACGCGGGTGTCGACATGTTCGGCATCGTGCTCTGTGGCATTGGGGCGCTGGCATTAACCTTCGCCACTCTTGCTGTGCGGGGCGCAACCTCCGGCGGAAACTTTATGATGGTGGTTGGATTGCAGATGCTTGTGGGATCAACCGCGCTGTTTGTCGCTGCGCCCGTCTTTGAAACCATCTACATACACCCGACCGTGCCCCTGCTTTTGGCCTTCACATACACCACGCTTTTCCCCGGTCTACTAGCTACGCTGATCTGGTTCCTTCTGCTCGACCGGATCGGGGCCATTCGGGCGGCCACCTTTCACTTCCTGAACCCGGTGTTCGGGGTGACAATCGCCGCCATACTGTTGGGTGAAAAGCTGGGACCGCTGGACGCCCTGGGTGTGGGTATCACCACGCTGGGCATTCTGGCCGTACAACTGTCCAGGCAACCCGCTCAGGGCAGCAGAGCATCAACCTGACCCAGCAGTTTTGGCGAATCCGGTCTGGTGTTCGATCCAAAGGTCGCCACCACTGCCCCATCCGGCCCAACCAGGATCTTATTGAAGTTCCACCCGGGCACAAACCCGGTCTGAGCCTTGACGGCCTTGTAAAACGGATGCGCGTCTGCGCCCTTGACCGGCGTAATGTCAGTCATCGGCAGGGTAAGGCCATAGTTCATCTCGCAGAATTGCTTGACCTCTTCAGCCGAGCCCAATTCCTGATTGAACGAATCCGACGGAACGGCCAGCACCACAAGCCCGCGCTCCGAATAGGCCTCGTGCACCTTTTGTAGGGCCGCATACTGACCGGTAAAGCCACACTGCGACGCAGTGTTGACCACCAGAACAGGCTGTCCACGCCAGTCTTCGATCGACAATGTGCCACCATCAATGGATGGAAACTCGCCAGTCAGGGGGGCCGCCTGCACCGCGCGCCCGGCGAGGATTAAGGCAACCAAAACAAACAGTCGGAACATTTCTTTGCCTCCCTTTACGGGTAATACGCTGTCAGCGGCTTGGCAGATCACCCCCACGTCTTTGCGAGGCTCCTGAAATAGGGCTTTGATTTCGGTGCCGCTACACCCAAATTATGGCGCAAGCAGAAAAGAACAATAGAAAGTGCCATGACCCGCTATTCCAAAGACCCCGAGGCCATCGCCGCCCTGTCACCCGAAGAGTTCCACGTCACCCAACGCAGCGGTACGGAACGCCCGGGCACCGGCAAGCTTTTGAACAACAAAGAGCCAGGCATTTATGTCGACATCGTCTCGGGCGAACCGCTGTTTGCGTCAACGCACAAATACGAGTCCGGCTGCGGGTGGCCCAGTTTCACCAAGCCCATCATCCACGAACACGTCGAAGAGTTCAGTGATACAACCTTGGGTATGGCCCGCACTGAGGTGCGCTCGAAACACGGTGACAGCCACTTGGGCCATGTGTTCCCGGACGGTCCGCGCGAACATGGCGGGCTGCGCTATTGCATCAACTCTGCCGCCCTACGGTTCATTCATCGCGACGAGATGGAGGCCGAAGGTTACGGCGAATACCTGATCCATGTGGAGGACATCTGATGACCGAACAACGCGCTGTACTGGCCGGAGGCTGTTTCTGGGGCATGCAGGATCTGATCTGCAAATTGCCCGGCGTCCATCGCACCCGCGTCGGCTATACCGGCGGTGACGTGCCCAACGCAACGTATCGCAACCACGGAACCCATGCCGAGGGGATCGAGATCTGGTTTGACCCGTCACAGATCACCTACCGCGATCTGCTGGAGTTTTTCTTCCAGATCCATGATCCGACGACGGTGAACCGGCAGGGCAATGATGTGGGGATGAGCTATCGCTCGGCCATTTATTACGTTGATGACACCCAGAAACAGGTGGCGCTGGACACAATCGCCGATGTGGATGCCAGCGGCTTGTGGCCAGGCAAGGTTGTGACCGAGGTCGAGCCGGTCGGATCCTTCTGGGAAGCTGAGCCCGAGCATCAGGACTATCTGATGCGCATCCCGCACGGCTACACCTGCCATTTCCCGCGCAAGGATTGGGTTTTGCCCAAACGCGCCAGCGCGGCCGAGTAATGCGCCACCCGCCCCAGTCCCTCTGATGTCTGCTCAGAGGGGCTAGCCTACGGCAACCCGGGGCCGACCGCTGGCCTCGACGGTGATCATCGCTTCGACGAACACATCCTTCGCCTCGATCCGCGCTGTTTTGATATCCCGATCCACGACCACGCGAATGTCTTCGGCACCGGCCTGACGCACGGCACCTTCTGCCTCTGTGCGCAGGACTGACTCCAGCAGCGCCAGCGCCTCGTCAGATGCGCCAAAGTCCTGCGGCCCGTCTTCCAGATGCACGCGGTACCGTCCTTCGGCTGGTGAGGTCACGGTTCCGCTGCGCCGCAGGGTCAGGCGCCCGACAACTGCGCCGATTGCGTTGGCGACACCTGCATGTTCGGGCAGGATCATGCGGCACCGCAAACGGTCCCCGACGGCCGGGTAGTAGCTGGGTGCCGAGGCGCCAAGCCCCACAACATCGACGTTCAAAGCCGCATCAAGGGCCAGCAGACCGCGATGCTGTCCCAGACCGCGCTGGGTCAGCACATGTCGGGCCAAATCCTGTGGCGCAAGTCCAAAATCATCGGATTCTTCGGCAAAAGCGGTCTCTAACAAGGTTAGACTGGTCTGTTCTGTCAGTTGATCTACGATCATCTGCGCCAGATGTTCCGGCGAACGCGCCAGCATATCGCCAGACCCAACCCGCTTGCGCGCAATCAACTCCAAGGCCTTGCGCGCCGCGCTCGCGTCCCAGGCCGCAACCATACCCAGCACGTGGCCGGCATCCGACGGCGTCACGCCCGAGACCTGAACGATCCCTCGATCCACCAGCCGGGTCAGCGCGCCATTTTCCATGCGTGTCCGCAATAACGCGCTCAGCGGAAGTACCTGATCCCCCAGCCGGTCCAACAACGCATCTTCGCGCGCGCCGACCCCATCTGCGCGTATCCCGGGAACACGTCGCGCAAAGCGTGTATCATGCTCGCCGACCGTAGTGGCACGCAGTTGTTCGTCTAAAACCGCGTGCACCGCCTCTGGCGCCTCAGCGGCAATTAGCGAAACCGGTAGCACGCGTCGTGGGCCCAGATGCACCCCGCCGCCAAGCCCTTCGGTGACAACATGAACCTGGCTGTCGCCGCCAAGTCCGTGGGTTCGCATCGCAACAGCCTCGACCATGGTTCTAAACCCACCGACCCGCGCGCCGGCAGGATCAATGGCAGGTTTGCCGTCCCGGATCAGCGCGACGTCGGTTGTTGTGCCCCCGATATCCGATACCAGTGCGTTTTCGGCCCCGGTCAGCCAGCGCGCGCCCACGATTGACGCCGCCGGACCGCTGAGGATCGTTTCAATCGGCCGTTCCCGTGCCTGCTCGGCGCTCATCAGCGCGCCGTCTCCACGCACCACCATCATTGGTGCGGTGATCCCCAAAGCCAACAACTGATCCTGAGCACGCCCGATCAGGCGATCAATCATTCCGATCAGCCGGGCATTCAACACCGCTGTGACGGCTCGCTTGGGACCGTTCAGCTTGGCCGACAAATGGTGGGAACATGTGACGGGCGCGCCTGTTCTGTCCGATATGATCCGCGCCACCTCCAACTCATGCGCCGGATTTCGTGTCGCGAATTGCGCGGCGACGGCATACCCGGAAACGCCTTTATGAGAGTCTAAAAAGGCCTCCAAAGCCCCCACGTCCAGCGCGGCCGCTTCACCGCCGGCATGCGTGTGGCCGCCCGAGATGATCAGCGCCGGATCCCCTTTCAACGCTTCTTTCAGCCCATGCTTTTCCAGGTCATTTTCCTTGAACCCAACATAGATCAGCGCGACGCGCCCGCCTTGCCCTTCGACCAGGGCATTCGTGGCCAACGTGGTGGACAAAGATGCCATGGAAATCTGCTGGGGTGTAATCTGAGCGGCATCCAGAACCGCCGAAATCGCCTTGCCCACCCCAATCGCCAGATCGGCGCGCGTGGTCAAGGACTTGGCCGAGGCAATCACCTCTTTCTCATCCCGGATCAGAACCGCGTCAGTGTAGGTGCCGCCCGTATCCACGCCCAAAGCCAAAGCCATCGGGTCCTCCTGATTTTTTACTGATCACGGGTGTAGCGGTTTGGATCGCCGCGTCCAGTCTGTTTGCGGCACTTACGGCAGTCGTTTCACCGCCCAGAGCGCCGCATCCGCCACCGTTGGGTCAGGATCGTCTGTCAACGCCTGCGCGACCGACCGCAGATCCGCCTGACCGGAGTTTCCAATGGCATACAGCACATTGCGGATAAACCGGTCTCTGCCGATCCGTTTGATGGGCGAGCCGGAAAACTTCTTCCGAAACGCGGCATCATCCAATGTGGCAAGCTCCGACAAGGATGGGGCTTTCAGATCGTCACGCGCCGCATAACGGATATCGCTGGCGGCAACCGCAAACTTGTTCCAAGGGCACGCCGCCAGGCAATCATCGCAGCCATAGATCCGGTTGCCCATCTTGGCGCGCAGCTCTTCCGCAACCGGCCCCTTATGTTCAATCGTCAGGTACGAAATGCAGCGCCGGGCATCGAGCTGGTAGGGTGCGGGAAATGCATCTGTTGGGCAACTGTCCAGACACGCGCGGCAGGAGCCGCAGTGGTCAATCTCTGCCGGGTCAGTGGGCAGATCCAAAGTCGTAAAAATAGACCCTATAAAGGCCCAATTCCCCCAATCTCGGCTGACGAGATTGGTGTGCTTGCCTTGCCAACCCAGACCTGCCGCATGGCCCAGTGCCTTTTCCGGCACAGGGGCGGTATCGACAAACACCTTCACTTCCCCGCCCGCTTCGGCAATCAGCCATCGCGCCAGCCGTTTCAGGCGTTTCTTGACCAGATCGTGATAGTCCTTGTTCTGGGCATAGACCGAGATCGCCGCCTTGTTCGGGTGATTGAGAACATCGGTGGGATCATGCTCGGGTGTATAGCTCTCGGCCAGCATGATCACCGACTGCGCCTCTGGCCAAAGTGTCGATGGATCACCGCGCCAATGGCTGCGCTCGGCCATCCAGCCCATCTGGCCGTGGTATCCGGCCTCCAAAAAAGCCTCCAACTGGGCGGGCACCTGCGGAACATCGGTTGGGCGACAGACCCGGCACGACACGAACCCTTCGTTCAGCGCCTGCGCCACCAGTCTGTCCTTCAAAACCGATCCGCTCTTCATCTGGCCAAAAATACCCTCGGGGGTGAATTGGCCCAACGGGCCAAGAGGGGGCAGACAGCCCCCTTTTGCCGACCCTATCAGAAATCCAGATCGGCGTAATGGGCCGGCGGCCGGAACCCGGGCACCTGGTCCGCCAGAATGGACCGGAAGGCGGGGCGGGACTTGATCTTGGCATACCAGTCCTTGACCCCCGGATTGCGGTTCCAGTCGACGTCAGAGATGTAATCCAGCGAAGACAGATGCGCGGCGGCGGCAAAATCGGCCAGTGTCATGTTGTCCCCGGCCAGCCAGCGACGATGATCCAGCAACCACGCCATGTAGTCCAGATGGTACTTTATGGCCTTCGCCCCCTGTTTCACGTTCTTGCTGTCCGGGTACCCCTGGCCGGTCACCTTTTTATTCACGCGCTCGTACAACAGCTTCGAGGTGACCTCATGATGGAACTTGTCGTCGAACCATCCGACGAGGCGGCGCACCTCGAACCGGGCTTCGGGGGTTTTGGGCATCAGAGGCGGTTCAGGCCGGGTTTCTTCGATGTATTCGCAGATGGCCGCGCTTTCCGACATGATCTGCCCGTCCAGACGCAAAACCGGGATCTTGCCGGCGGGGTTTCGGCGCAGAAAGTCCGGGTCCTGCTCCCAGTACTTTTCCTCGACCAGTTCCACTTCGATCTTCTTCTCTGCCAACGACAGTCGAACCTTGCGGCAATAAGGGGATAAGGGAACGTGAAACAGACGCGCCATGAACTTCCAATCGAACCAGTAGTTTCTTTCCAGCTTTAGCCTTGGCGGGGCACGGGTTTCAATCCTCGAAACAATCAGCGCGGCCATCTGCGCGGATGGTGGCCGCTCCTTCAAGGATGGATGCCGCGCGCCTGCGTGTGAAAACGGATGGGTCTGTCACCGATCTTTTGCGCGGTGACGGCAGGATCGCCGCGATCCGCGCGGCCTGAACGGAACTTATCTGCGCGGCGCTGACGTTGAAGTTGCGTTGTGCCGCAGCCTCGACCCCAAACATGCCATTGCCGGTCTCGGCCACGTTCAGATACACCTCGAGAATACGCTGCTTGCTCCAGAAAATCTCAATCACGGGTGTGAGCGATGTTTCCAGTGCCTTGCGCACCCAGCTGCGGCCCTGCCAGAGAAACACATTCTTGACGACCTGTTGCGTGATGGTCGATGCCCCGCGCGAGCCGCCGTCCTCCAGCGCATCGCGAATTGCTTCGACATCGAACCCCCAGTGCAAACAGAAATTCGCGTCTTCAGCCGCAACAACTGATCGGGCCATGACCGGGGAAATCTCTTCGATCGGCACCCAGTCACGTTCGACCTTGCCCAGACGGCGCCATTCCGACCAGATCGTATGGGTGACCGGCGGGTTCACAACCGAATAGAGCAGAACCAGTCCGAAAACGAACGCGACGCAGGCAAGAATCCCGCGCGTCAGCCACAGACGAATGCGCGGGATCGACAGTCTTTTCGCCTTGGTTGCCCTGGTTTTCCTACGGCGCGATTTGCGCGCTGCTTTCTTTGCCATAGTCTTGCTATACGACGCGCAGCGAAGGTTTGGAACGGCCTAAATTGCGATCACCCGCGCGTCACGCGGACGAATGACCGGGCGAACTGTTTTTGAGCTCCGCCAACCGCGTGCACGCAGCTCGGGGAATAATCGCAGAATCTCTCTCTGTGTTTCACGCTCGGGCCGGGATACGGCGTGACCGGGGTAGTAGCTTTCACTCTTCGCACCATTGGCAAAGATGATTTCGTGCTGGTCGAACAGCAGATGAATGTACTCGACGTCACCGCCTTCGACGCGCGTAACGGTGTCTCCGTTAACAAGGCAATGCGCCGCGACCAAAACCTCGGAATGTCCGAAATGATACTGCGCACGCCAATCAGCGATCAACATCCGATGCTGCGGCGATACCAGCAAGGGACGCTCAAGCCCGAAAACCCCGGCTTCGAAACGAATGGGTGCCAGCTTTCCCTCGGCAGGAACGATTGTTTTTCCAATCCACTTCAACGCCTTAGAACCGTTGTCCGCCGTGGTCACCAAATCTCCGGGCTTGAGAGACTCGACCAGTTTCGGACCATCTGGCGTTTCAACCAGTGTACCGGGCGTAAAGCAGGGCGGGCCAAGGTCACCGTTGTCGATATCAACCGATCCGAAGGACGCCCCATTGTCGCTGAAATCTGTCACCGATGAGGACACGAACGTTCCGCTTTGCAGCACTTGCCCATCCGTCGGGGTGAAGACTTCGCGCCCGTCCGCGAGATAAAAGGTGACGCCGGTATAGGTAACCTGGGTCACACCATCGTCCAACAGGATCGTCACCTGATCGTTGAAATAGCTTGCGGTGATGTCTGACCCATCAACCGAGTCATCATTGAGCCTGTTGATCAGATCATCGTCGTTCTGATCGACGATGTTGAACTTCTCGACTGTGAGAGCCGACCCTACAACTGTCCCGTTTGCTCCGGGGTTGGCCGGATCCAGCACAAAGAACTGATCAATATATGTCGTCGGCATTCAACTGCTCCTGCACACTCGTTACCGGTCGAACGCAGTATGACTGCAATTCCTGAACAAACTGTGGCCGAAGCTAGGCGTGACTCGTACAAAAAAGCAAGAATTACGCAGCAATTGGCCAAGAAATAGAAAACCCCGCGTGATTCAAATGACACGCGGGGTTTTGTGTTTTCTGTCGAAACGGGCCTATTCCGCAGGCACCGCCTCTGCCTCATCGCTCAGCGGATGGCCGAGTTTGTTCAGCATCTCTTTGGGACAGACCTGAAGGAAATTGGTCTTTTCAACCTCCCAGTTCTGCAGGATGTCGACAGCCTTGCGACTACCGGTCTCGGCGGCGTGACGTTCGATCAGCGACTTTAACTGCGTTTCCCAATGATCGACAGTGACCGAACAGGTGACCAGGGTCTCCATGTTCATCAGCAGTCCCGCCTTGCCCTCGGGATCATACAGATACGCCATTCCGCCGGTCATGCCGGCCCCAAAGTTGGCGCCGATATCGCCCAGGATAACCGCAATGCCACCTGTCATGTATTCGCACCCGTTTGACCCGCACCCTTCGACCACGACCGTTGCGCCCGAGTTGCGCACGGCAAATCGTTCTCCGGCGCGACCTGCGGCAAACAGGTGCCCATCGGTCGCGCCATACAGCACGGTGTTGCCGATGATAGTGTTATCATCTGCTTTCAACGGGCTGACCTGCGGCGGGCGCACGACAATCGTGCCACCCGACAAACCTTTGCCGACATAGTCGTTGGCGTCGCCCGACACTTCGAGTTTGAGGCCCGGGGCCGCAAATGCCCCCAGCGACTGACCGGCCGAGCCCTGTAGTTTCACGTGCAGATGATCCGATTGAAACGTGTTTCGCATCCCGAAATTCTGCACGATGTGGCTGGACACGCGGGTGCCCACGGTGCGGTGCGTGTTCTGCACTGCATAAGACAGCTGCATCTTTTCACCGTCTTTCAGGAACCGCGCCGCATCGCGCACGATCTCAGCGTCCAGCGTATCCGGCACCGCGTTGCGATCCTTGTCGCGGTTGTAGACGATGTCATGAGCGCCATCGACAGTGATCAGCAGCGGGTTCAAGTCCAGATCGTCCAGATGCGCCGAGCCACGGCTGACCTGATCCAGCAGATCTGCCCGTCCGATGATCTCATCAATCGAGCGCGCGCCGAGGCTGGCCAGCAGCTCGCGCACTTCCTGAGCGTAGAAAGTGATGAGATTCACCACCTTGTCCGCGTTGCCTGTGAATTTGGCGCGCAGGGATTCATCCTGCGTACACACACCTACCGGGCAGGTGTTCGACTGGCACTGACGCACCATGATGCAGCCCATCGCGATCAGGGCGGCGGTGCCGATACCGTATTCCTCGGCCCCCATCATCGCGGCCATGACGATGTCACGACCGGTGCGCAGACCACCATCGGTCCGCAGAGTCACCCGGTCGCGCAGGTTGTTCATTGCCAGAACCTGATGCGCCTCCGTCAGCCCCATCTCCCACGGCAGACCGGCATATTTGATCGAAGTCGCCGGAGAAGCACCAGTGCCACCATTGTGGCCCGAGATTAGGATCACATCCGCCTTCGCCTTAGCCACACCGGCCGCAATCGTGCCAACGCCAGAAGACGCCACCAGCTTGACCGTCACCTTGCAGCGCGGGTTGATCTGTTTCAGGTCATAGATCAGCTGCGCCAGATCCTCGATCGAATAGATATCGTGGTGCGGCGGCGGCGAGATCAGCGTCACGCCCTTGGTTGAATGGCGCAGGCGCGCAATCAGGTCGGTAACCTTCATGCCGGGCAGTTGACCGCCCTCACCGGGTTTCGCGCCTTGGGCCACCTTGATTTCCAACTCTTCACACTGGTTCAGGTATTCGGCGGTAACGCCGAACCGACCCGAGGCCACCTGTTTGATCTTGGCCGACGGATTGTCGCCATTCGGTTCCGGGACGAAATGTGCCGGGTCTTCGCCGCCCTCGCCACTATCCGACTTCGCACCGATCCGGTTCATCGCCACGTTCAGCGTCTTGTGCGCCTCAGGCGACAGCGCGCCCAGCGACATGCCCGGTGTCACGAAACGTTTGCGGATCGATGTGATCGACTCGACCTCTTCAATCGGTACCGGTTTGCCCATGGGCTTGAAATCCATCAGATCGCGCAAATGGATCGGCGGGTTCGACTGCATCTTGGCCGAGTACTGCTTCCACAACTCATATGAGGCTCTATTACAGGCCATTTGCATCATGTGCATTGATGTGGCTTCCCAAGCGTGGGTCTCACCCGTCTGACGCGCTTTGTAAAAGCCGCCGATGGGCAGGACATCCAGACCGCTCTCCCAACCTTTGGCATGGATTTCTTCCGCTTTCGCCTGAATACCGGTGACCCCGATACCTGAAATGCGGCTGGTCATGCCGGGGAAATACTCAGCCACCATCGCGCGGCTGAGGCCAACGGCTTCAAAATTCAGCCCTCCGCGGTATGAGGAAATCACCGAAATCCCCATCTTGGCCATGATCTTCAACAGGCCCTGATCAATGGCCTCGCGGTACCGTGCGACATTTTCCGTCAGCGTGCCATCCAGCAACCCACGGTCAATGCGGTCTGCCAGTGAGTCTTCGGCCAGATAGGCGTTTACGACGGTCGCGCCGCAGCCGATCAGAACTGCAAAATAGTGCGGATCGACACATTCCGCCGAGCGCACGTTCAGTGAGCAGAACGTCCGCAGCCCCTTGCGGGTCAGATGCGAATGCACCGCACTGGTCGCCAAGATCATTGGCATGGCGACGCGATCCGCTGCGGAGTTCATATCCGAGAGGACCAAATGCCCGGCACCCGACCGAACGGCCTCTTCCGCTTCGGCTCTAATACGGGCCAAAGCGGCGCTCAGCGCGCCCCGGCCCGGTTCGAACGAACAATCGATCTCTGCAAGTGGCGCGTTCAGGTGGCCGACCAATTCGTCCCACTGTGCATTCCCGACAAAGGGACTTTCCAGCACGATGATCTCGGTCTGGCTGCTGTCTTCGTCCAACACGTTTTTCAGGTTTCCAAACCGTGTCTTCAGCGACATCACGCGGTATTCGCGCAGGCTGTCGATGGGTGGGTTGGTCACCTGACTGAAATTCTGGCGGAAGAAGTGGCTGAGCGGGCGGTATTGCTTGGACAAAACCGCAGACGGCGTGTCGTCGCCCATCGAGGCCAGCGCCTCTTTGCCGTCCTCGGCCATGGGGGCCAGGATCTGCTCCAGTTCTTCTACCGAATAGCCCGCCGCGATCTGACGCTTGCGCAGTTCTTCGCCCAAGAATTTCGGCGTCTCGGTTACACCGGCCAGCGCTTCGTCCAGATCGTTGATCTTGCTGACCCAGTCGCTGAACGGCAATGCGGCAGCCAGCTTGTCCTTTATCTGCTTATCGCGGAACAGCTTGCCCTTTTTCATGTCCACGGCCAGCATCTGACCGGGGCCAAGAGCCCCTTTTTCGGCAACGGTTGCCTCATCAATCGGCACCATGCCCGCCTCGGATCCGGCAATCACCAGCCCGTCGCCCGTCACGACATATCGCATTGGGCGCAGCCCGTTCCGGTCCAGACCCGCACACACCCAGCGACCGTCAGTCATCGCCAACGCGGCCGGACCGTCCCACGGCTCCATCACCGAATTGCAGTAGGAGTACATATCACGCCAGGTTTGCGGTAGCTCGACCGCCTGTTTGGACCAGCTTTCCGGGACCAGCATGGTCTTGGCCATCGGTGCAGAGCGTCCTGCACGGACCAACACCTCAAAAACAGAGTCTAATGCGGCTGAATCCGACGATCCGCCCGCAATGATCGGCTTGATGTCGTCAGCGTAGTCGCCAAAGGTCGCGGACGCCATGCGGATTTCATGGCTTTTCATCCAGTTGATGTTGCCTTTCAGCGTGTTGATTTCGCCATTATGCGCCAGCATGCGGAACGGCTGCGCCAGCCACCACTGCGGGAAGGTATTGGTTGAATACCGCTGATGGTAGATGGCAAAGGCGCTTTCGAACCGCTCATCCATCAGGTCCGGATAAAACACGGCCACCTGCTCGGCCAGCATCATGCCCTTGTAGATGATGGAACGACAGCTTAGCGACGCCAGATAGAGCCCCGAAATGCCGGCAACAGCCGCTGCCTTTTCGATGCGGCGGCGAATGACATAAAGTTCGCGCTCGAACGTATCCTCATCAACCCCCTTGCAATTCGAGATCAAAATCTGCTCGATCTCCGGCCGGGTTGCGTTGGCCTTGTCGCCCAGGCAGGTGACATCAACCGGCACGTGACGCCAGCCATAAATGTAGTAGCCCATGCGCAGAACTTCGGTCTCGACGATGGTCCGGCACTGTTCCTGTGCACCAAAATCGGTGCGTGGCAGGAACACCTGACCGACAGCGATCAACTCATCCAGATTGGGCTCGTGACCGGTACGACGGATCTGGTCATAGAAAAACCGCACCGGTATCTGCACGTGAATGCCTGCGCCGTCACCGGTTTTACCGTCCGCATCCACCGCGCCGCGATGCCAGATTGCCTTGAGCGCATCGATACCGGCGTCGACCACCTTGCGGCTTTTCTTCCCGTCCACCGAAACCACCAGACCAACGCCGCAGGAAGAATGCTCCTCCTGTTCGGAATACAGCCCGTTTTCCGCCATCCACTTGCGCTTGGTTTCTTCGGCCCGGACCCAGTTGGCGTCATATTGTGTCATTGGCTGTCTCCTTCTTCGGGCAAGGCATACATGGCTTCGACTTCTGCTTTGGTCATTTGCCTGCGATCTCCGGCAAACGCATATCCTGCGGGTTTCTTATCGATGTAGAGTTCCAGGCTCAGCGGATGGCCAGTGTCTTCGAACAGCCCCGCCGCGATCTGCGTCTGCCCGTGCATCTCGCCCGGCAGGGTGATCCGATACCACAAAGCCGAACCGCAGTCCGAGCAGAAAGCGCGTTCGGCCCAATCGGACGAGGTAAACGTCTTTACAGGTCCCAGCGCGGCATACCCAGGCTCGGCCGGGAACGTGACCAGCATCGAACTGGTCCAGCGACGGCACTGGTCGCAATGACAGGCCCCCAGCGCTTCCCTCGCCGGTGTGGCGGTCACCGTGACCGAGCCGCACATGCATTGACCTTGCAATTCGGGCATTGCTGTCCCTCCTGTCGTTGGCTTGTGCGGTTACTCGGCCGCGATGGCCGATTTGGCGTTGAACCGGTCGATGATCGCGTCGGCACAATCGCGCCCGTCGCGAATGGCCCACACGACCAAAGAGGCACCGCGCACGATGTCTCCGATGGCATAAACGCCGTCCATCTCGGTCTCACCGGTCTGGAACGCGGCTTTGACCGTTCCCCACCGTGTCACCGGCAGATCGGGTTGGCCAAACAGCGTGGGCAGGTCTTCGGGTTCAAAGCCCAGCGCCTTGATGACCAGATCCGCGTCTTCGACGTAGTCTGCGCCTTCGATCACTTCGGGGGCTTGGCGGCCCGAGGCGTCGGGCTGCCCCAGCCGCATCTTCTGAACCATCACGCCTGAAACCGAGGTATCTCCGGTAAAGCCTTTTGGAGCGCTTAGCCATTCAAAGACCACGCCTTCCTCTTCGGCATTCTGTGTTTCGCGCTGCGAGCCCGGCATATTGGCGCGGTCCCGGCGATACAGGCATTTGACGGATGTCGCGCCTTGCCGAACTGCCGTTCTCACGCAATCCATCGCCGTGTCGCCGCCGCCGATGACCACAACCTTCTTGCCATCTGCATTCAGGCGCCCGCTGTCGAAATCCTCGACAACATCACCAAAGCTCTTGCGGTTCGAGGCAGTCAGGTAGTCGATGGCCTTTTCGATGCCGGTCAGCCCGCTGCCGGGCATGGTCAGGTCCCGGGATTTGTAAACACCCGTCGCAATGATCACCGCGTCGTGCTGCGACCGGATCTCTTCAAATTTCTCAGCATCCACATCGCAATTGAGAACAAACTCCACACCGCCGTCGCTCAACAGGTCGTTGCGACGCTGCACGATGTCCTTTTCCAGTTTAAAGCCCGGAATGCCGTACATCATCAACCCGCCGGCCCGATCATAGCGGTCATATACGGTCACCTGAATACCGGCCCGCCGCAGCATATCGGCCGCCGCAAGACCGCCGGGTCCCCCCCCGATGATACCGACGCTTTCGCTGCGCTCGGCGCTTGGTGCGACCGGCTTGACCCAGCCTTTGTCCCACGCGGTATCGGTGATGTATTTCTCGATCGTTCCAATGGTGACGGTGCCATGGCCCGACTGCTCGATGACGCAGTTGCCTTCGCACAGGCGGTCCTGCGGACAAATCCGGCCACAGATTTCGGGAAACGTGTTGGTGGCCTGACTGGTTTCGTACGCCTCTTCAAGACGGCCTGTGGCGGTCAGATGCAACCAATCGGGGATATTGTTGTGCAAGGGGCAATGCGACTGACAATATGGAACGCCACACTGGCTGCACCGGCTGGCCTGTTCTTCAGCCTTTGCCGCCGCATATTCCGCGTAGATTTCGTCAAAGTCTTCCTTGCGGTCATCTGCATCGCGCTTTTTCGGCATGACGCGGTCGATTTGCACAAATTTCAGCATTGGTTGCTTGGCCACGGGTTTGACTCCATGAATTGGCGTAGTCGGAGTTCCTTACGGTACGGATGCATAAATGAAAAGTCAATTGTACTGACCTTTTTTAGAATAGATTTCAAACCCCAAGAAATTTGGGGAGTTTTTTCTGTGATTTTAGTTCCGATTCGGACCTATATGTATGCTTTCCTTTTTCAGGCATCACTTATACCCATTGAGCGCGAACAATACGTGACAGCAGGACGATGAGCAGATGAGTCTGTTTCACTTGATTCTCGTGGCAGTAATTCAGGGGATAACCGAGTTTCTGCCGATTTCTTCATCGGGCCATCTGATCCTACTCCCCAACCTGACCGGTATGGACGATCAGGGGCAGACCATCGATGTAGCAGTGCATGTCGGAACGTTGGGCGCCGTCATTCTTTATTTCTGGTCCGATGTGAAACAGGCGATTTCCGGCTTGCCGCGAGCACTGACCGGGCGCACCGACACCGCACAATCCCGGCTGGCACTGGGGCTTATCGTCGCCACGATACCCACCGTAATTGCCGGCCTTGTGCTGCACCTGACCGGGCTCGATGCAGCGATGCGTTCAATTGCGGTTATCGGTTGGACAATGCTTGGTTTCGGACTGCTTCTATACTGGATGGACCAGAAGGGCCCGCAATCCAAAACGGCCGGAGATTGGGGGCCACGCGACGCGATCATCATGGGTTTGTGGCAGGTTCTGGCATTGATCCCCGGCACATCTCGCTCGGGCATAACGATTACCGGCGCCCGGCAGCTTGGATATACGCGAGAGGACGGCACCCGGATCGCCATGCTGATGTCCATCCCGACGATTCTGGCGTCGGGCGTTTTGTTGTCTGTGGATGTCATCCGCGAGGCAAACGACCAACTTGCCAAAGAAGGCGCCATTGCCGCCGCATTCGCCTTTGTGTCGGCCTTGCTGGCATTGAGCCTGATGATGCGCCTTTTGCGCAGCGTCAGCTTCACACCATACGTGGTCTATCGGGTTGTACTTGGGATCGTGTTGTTGGTGATCGCCTACAACTGATCAGTTGCGCAGATTGTCAGCCGATTTCTGGATCTCATTGTACTGACCTGACGGGCGAAACTTCCACAGGTATTCCGGCAGGATGGCCTCAAGCGCCGCAGGTTCGATCGCAAGATCTGCAAAGGATTTGGCACCCTCGGATACCACATTGTCGCGACGCAGGTTCTTCAGTTGATCACGCGTCAGGATATTGTTGGGGAACAACTGGAAACTGGCGAATTTCAGGATGTCCAGGACACCTGCCATGATCCGCGCTACCAAAAACGGCATACCGATGATGATGCGACGGCGCTGAATGACCGACAGCATCTGTTGCATCAGGGCGCGGAAGGTTTTGACCTCGGGCCCGCCTAACTCGTAAACACCTGGTTCTGCCTTGCCCAGCACACCCAACACAGCGGCCTGCGCAACGTCATCGACGTAAACCGGCTGGAATTTTGTATCCGCCCCGACAATTGGCAGCAGGGGTCCCAAACGGGCCATCCCTGCAAACCTGTTGAAAAACTGATCCTCGGTTCCAAAAATGACAGAGGGTCGCAAAATCACGGCTGCGGGCATATGGGCCAGCACGCCCGCCTCGCCTTGCGCCTTGGTGCGGGAGTATTGGCTGTCGGACCCGGCATCTGCGCCAATCGCAGAAATATGCACAATCTGTTCGATACCATGCTCTGCGGCCAACCGTGCAATCCGTTCAGCGCCATCTGCCTGCACTGCGCCAAAGCTGTTTCCACCCAGATCATTCAGAACACCCACACAGTTCACCACCGCATCGGCGCCGCGCATCGCCACATCAACCGAAGCATCGTCCCTTACGTTGCAAAAGACGGGCTCAACCTGACCGACAACGCCATATGGCTTGACGAACATAGCCTCGTTCGGGCGCCGCACAGCCACGCGCACGCGCCAGCCTTCGCTCGCCATGCGTCGCGCAATATAGCGACCGACAAATCCCGATCCGCCGTAAATCGTGACGAGTTTCGACATGAGGTGCTCCCGGTGATTAGATGCCGATACAAGTAGCGCTCAGATACGCGTCGAACAAGACGCTAATTCGCCGCGTGACAGTCAGGTTGGACGGCCGCACAGAAGCAATTCGACACGTTGTCCTGCGCTTCAAAAAAACTTTTGCATTCTTCTCGAATCCAGTTGACGCCCCGCGCCAGTCGGCTTAAACGCCCGTGCACGACACCTGCCCAGGTGGCGGAATTGGTAGACGCGCTAGCTTCAGGTGCTAGTGTCTGTATGGACGTGGAGGTTCGAGTCCTCTCCTGGGCACCATTTCCCATAAAGAAACGGTTTTAAATCAATGGTTTGATGGGGTCAGGTTGATTTTGATCCACCTTTCCAACCACCTTATCCAGTTTTCTCGCACGGCGATCACTGGATAGTCGATTACAATGATATTTAATACTAGTGTCGCAGGTTCGAACCATACTGCCCTTGACAATAAGGTCTTTGGAACCACGACCTACTTGAATGACCCGATTGGCTTAACTGACTTGAGGCCGACGCATCAGCAGGTTTAGAAACATTAACCCTTTGAAACTAAATAGCTGCTTCCGCTATACCGTTGGATTCGTTGACGGAATCTGCGCAGCATGCTATCAATCTCGTGTGGGTCGCCGGGTCGCTCGGGTCGTTTCCAATAGGTGAAAGGGCGTCTGCTGGACGGTTGGCAAACGTGACGCCAGCCTATCGCGCCAACGGATTAGACGAGTCCGGGGCCCACCACTGCCTAGGATAGCCATAGAATCTAAATATCTCCTGCTGTTCAGGCAACAGCTTTGCGCCACTCAGAGAAGGCATTAGCTTAACACCGTAACCCGCAGCGTTCTGGCTTGGTAAGTCTCGGAATTTGGCTATCCGTGGTTTTAACGCTTTAGCAAACCGCGAGTCACAAGAGCCTGTATTAAACTTGTCTGCGGCTTTGAAGAAGGCACTGGCGACTATATCGGCAAGCTGCAAGCCTGCTCTTTCATAGTGGGGATAGACCTTTAGAAGTTCGTAGGAAATTGTCTCCCACTCGATTGCCCCAAACCTTAGAAACGTATTGTTACCTTGGTAACTAATCCAGCGGAAATAAGCGTTCATTTGGGGATACGAGAGACCTCCCCGATTGCTGAATTCAACCTTCATCTTTTGGGGTCTTCCATACTCCTTAGTCGAGTGCCAGCAGACAAAATCAGTGATTCTTTCCAACATTAGTCGTGTCATCCAGTTGTAGAACCAGCATTGCGAAGGGACTTCGGCGGCTAGGGGGTTTTTGTATCCTTTCATGTTTTTCTTGTTTGAACACACCACAAAATACCGGGCACTTAGTGAAGCCATCTGCTCACAGACATAAAGCCTTTTGTTCTCGTTAAGGTTTTTGAAGTGTAGTCCGCGCCCATTATAACGCCACAAGCCCGAGATAATGTCGTCCACCCACTGGGCCACTTCATCTTCACGCGAAGCCTTTACGACAACCCCAGATACTACAAGCCATTCACTACTACCCGCTTCATCCATCGGACGGATTACTTTTAGGCCATCATCGCCAGCTTCATCGATGTAGGCTATGTACTTGTAATCTTGACCTTTGCTCATGAGCATACGATGACGACTGACGCTGAAACGAGTCAAGCCGAAGGGGCACAGCATAGCCGTAAGCCTGAACCGCCCTTACTCTGCACATTCCTGCCTAAGGATCAGGTTTGATCAGTTGTCACTAAGAATCGCTTAGGACTCATATCTGAAACCAATTCCAATAAAGTACTCAGTTATTCGGGTGAATTGTTCTGAGAACTGAGTCAATTTCAATCCTCGCTGCCATAGTTGATTGCAATTCCTCGCGTATCTATTCAACCCAAGCGGGTGAAGCTACAGTCTCTTCGTGGCGCAGATTTAGAGACACGGAATTTCCCCCTTAGCCACCACCAACGGCGGCTCTTTCGGAAACGACCGGATGTCGAACCACTCAAAGCAGGTCCCATCGGCGTTGCGTTTGTCACCCATATGCAGGAATGAACCCGCTGTCTTGTGTCGTATCAGCGCCGCTCTGAACGCCCGAAGGTCAATCAACAACCAGTTCAGGATCGTCCGCCCATCTGGCCCCGCATGGCCATAGAACATCCAGTCTCCGTGGCCGTTCACTATATTGGACAGCTATGTTTCTGCACCTGTAGGCAGCTTGGCACGGATGGTGAAATGGTGGGGAGGCGACTTGCAGGACGTGATGGAGACGCTCGACGATTGGCAAGCTCCTATCCATTGGATGGGCAATTGATCCCCCGGGAAAATACCTTTTCAGTTTCCCAGCAGTGTGAAACGCGCGTTGTGCATCGGCCTGTTTGGGCGACGCTGATGCGTGAGACCCGCGATCGCGACCAGTTAGTTTAGCGTTCCGCGATCTCTCTATCACCTAAGTCATCTTCGATAGTGCGGACGCGTCGGGTTGTTTCGTCGTGTGGATCAAACCCTTCATTGACCACGGCCTCAACACGGCAGTCTTCGCAAAGCTCCAGGATTTTCAAACGCCTTTCGCCTTCGCTGCCCGTGAACATCCAGTGATCCGACAGCCGCTTCTGAATGCGTTCAATACCTGTGGGTGTGGCGAATGGTTTGCCGCAGCCGGTGCAGCAGAAAGGCTCTTCCTCCTTGAGAATGCGACGCGGAGTGTTCCAGGCTTTGAAATCGATCTGCGGCTCGAGCGTGATCGCGTTTTCGGGGCAGGTCTCTTCGCACAGGCCACATTGCACGCAGGCCGTCTCGGTAAAGCGCAGCATGGGCGTCTCGGGGTTGTCGATGAGCGCGTTGGCAGGGCATGCGCCGGTACAGGCCATACACAACGTGCAGGCATCTGTATCCAAACGAACCGCACCGAACGGTACACCCTCTTTCAGCGGTATGGTTTCAGCGGTTCGCGGAGCACTGCGGTTCATTTCACCAAAGGCCATCACCAACAGGCCACGTTTGTCCTCGGGTGGAAGGAAACCGGCGGGATTTTCATGACGCGGCGCCCGTGGAAAGGCGGCCAGCGCCTCCTCCATGGCGTCAGGATCATCCGTTTCGATCAACGATGCCGGGCCGTGCCCGATCGTTGCGGATACGTCATTCACCAGGGCGAGGCTGGCGTGAAGTCCGCTGAGATCGTGCAGCGGTCGCGCTCTGCCTAAAAGCGTTACCGCTCCGGCGCCATAGGCCATCGCTGCCGCCATCACCTCGGGGCCGACCTGCGAGATTTCATTGACGGCAAAGGGGATGACATGGGCCGGAATACCTTTACCGAAGCGCGCCGAGGCATCGATCAACGGCTCGCCATGATCGGTGTCGTAAAACAGAACCATCGGTGCCCAAAGCCCCCCGGCGTTGTGCCAGGCGCGCAGGCCTGCCCTGAGTTGATGCGCCAGGGTTGCGACATTCGGCAGCGCATATGAAGCGGCACCGGTCGGGCAGGCCGCGGCACACTGGCCGCACCCAGCGCAGATGTTCGGGTCGATGCGGACACTGTCACCATCGGGCAGGATGGCGCCTGTCGGACACAGGTTCAGACACCGGGTGCAGCCGGTGATTTCATTACGGGAATGTGCGCAGATATCAGCGTTGAAATCGATAAAGACCGGTTTGTCGAAAGTGCCGACCATCTGTGCCGCTTTTTGCACCAGACGGGCGACGGCTGTCGGGTTCCCAGGATCAGCGCGGAAGTAACCGGGTCGCAGGTCCGCCGCCGGAAACAGCGGGGTATTGCCGGTCAGGTCGATCACCAGATCGGCCTTGGAAACCGCGCCGTTACGCGAGCTTTCAAACTGAAGGAATTGGCGCGAGGACGGCAACGGCGCAGCATAACTGTCGATGGTGAGCTTGAAGGCACCAAGATGCCCCTCCGCCTGTGCGACCTTGCCTTGAAGAACCGGAAAAACCGTTTGACGCTGAGGTGTTACTTCGGCTCCGGGCATAAGGAGAACGGTTATGTCGAGCGTGTCCGCAAGGTCTTGCGCAGCGTTCACGGCCACGTCGTTCTGGCCAAGCACAAGCGCCACGCCATTGCTTTCCATAGCGGTGTAAGAGAAGGCCGAAGGTGCAACTTCTGCCGCTGCAATAAGCGCTGCCATTTTCGGCCCGCTCTCAGCTGCGTCTGCTGTCCAGCCGGCTGTCTCGCGGATGTTTGCAAAGCTCAGGTCGACATTGGGCGCCTCGGTCTCGGCTATCTCGCGAAACAGGGGCGCCTCCTGAGTACAGGTGACCGTGACAGGATCGCCAATGGCCAGCGCGGCCTGGAACCGATCAAGATTGGCGCGGCAGAGCTGGTGGGCCGCAGGGTCGCCCCCACATCCGGCATTGTTCAGGGCCGTTTCGTCGAGGCGCATGGTCCCCTCGCATGTACAGGTCAGAACAGTCCGTTTGCGGTCAGGGTTCACCATCTAGCTGCCTTCTTATCGGTTGCTGGTGTCGGCCATTGTGGCCGGGACTTGAGGTTAATGAAAGATGCTCTATGTCTCTCGCAGTTCAACCCGCAACGATAGGATCCTTTTGTGCTGGATGAAATTCCACCGCCCAGAAAGCTTACCCTTCCACCTCCTTACACCGAGCATTGGTTGCCGCTTGGCGACGCGTTTGAAGAGGCACAGCGGCGGGCGGAACAGGAAGGCGCAGGTTGCCTGATCTGGCACTACAGCAGCGGCGGCGACGGGCCCGGTCGCCTTGATTTTGCGGTTGTTTTGGAGCCGGAAACACTGGTCGACGATGCGCAGAAAGCGGTGATCATCGGGATGGTGGCACTCGCCGAAGCCGTAGCGGCGCATTGCCCGCCGGAACGGGACGTGCGGTTCGACTGGCCGACAGAGTTGGTTCTGGACGCCGGTCGTCTAGGCGGCATGCGGCTTGCTGTCGCGCCCCGCACAAATAAGGGCGATGTGCCCGATTGGATGGTTCTGGGTGTCGAGTTGATCGCCGACCGAAACCATCTGAGCGATGCGGGGGAGTATCCAAATTCGGTCTCACTGGAAGAAGAAGAGTTTTCTGACCCGCTGGCAATTGTTGAAAGCTTCGCAGCCTATCTGATGCTGAATTTCGACCGGTGGACCCATTCGGGTTTCGCGTCTGTCGCTGCGCTCTACGCTGGGCGCCTGACAACCGACGGAGCCCTGAGTGAGGCTGGTGAACTGGTTCGCGACGGTCAGGTAACGAGCCTGCGCGAAGGTCTTGCCCAAGTCGGCTGGCGGGGCGCCGAAGGTCCGGACCTGTGACACGGTTGCTGCGCACAATTCGGTTGGATAAGTCCGACGGTGTCATATTCGCACCTGCGGCCAATCCCAATGAATGGGCTGTGCCCGGCACATTTATCTTTGCCGGGCGGGCGGTCGATACCATGAGCCGCAAAGAGCAGATCGCCTTCCGGTCGGGCTTGCTGGGGATCACAAGTTTCGGCTGGTCGACACTGGTTGTCGTAACTGAGGCGCGCGGCGATGAACGCTCAGAGGCTGTTGCCGGTCTGGCGCATCAACTGGTGACGCATTTAGGCGCGCCGAGCCTGGAGATTGCGTTGCCCGCAGCCGAAGAGGAATTGGCGCTGTCGGAAGAGCTGTGCCGTGGCCATGACGAGGGCACGCTGATCGCAATTCATCGCCATATTGACGATACGGGCGCGATGCGTGAACAATTCCGGTCTCTGAAACCCAGAGACGAAACCGCATTCTCTGCAGGCTATTTGCAGGGTCATGACCGAGCCTTCCATTTTGTCGAAACCGATGAAGAGGACGGGGTTGCCGAAATCGACCTTGCTGCGATGGGCCGGGGGGAGACACCATAATGAGAGAGTTCTGGGTGGCTTCGGGCCATCAACTGACCCGCCTTGATGAGCGCGCGCGCATGCAGGTGACCGACGAGTTGATACTGGCCTGGTTGGCTCGGCCAGAGATCCTACCGCCGCCAGAGGCCTGCGATGCCGAACGCGCGCTCCACGCCAAACTACTCGCAGCGCCCAAGGCGCCGGTGGATGCTGAGCAGGTCGATGCGATGGCGGATGCCGACGCACAGGAGAACTGGCGATTCCTCTTGCGCCTGCGCGATGTCTTACTGGATGAAGGAAGCATAGAAGCGGGTTATGTGCGGCTGGTACGCGAAGGCATTGCGTTGCCGGTGCTATTCTACAACCAACTGGTCCAGCTTATCCTGCGCAATGCGCTGGAAGGATGCGAGGACACGCGGGTCCTGCGCGCTGGAGAGCTATTCTTCCGGCCTCAGCGCGCATATGTGAACGACGGCGCGTTAATGCTGGCAGACGACGAGCTTGTCGCCGAGATCGAGGCAGACAAGCATGCCGATCCTCTTGGAGCGATGATGAAAGGCGGCCTTGAATCGCTTGACGTGTTGGGGGACGCCAACGGCTGGACCTATTGGAGCCGCTCGGACGCACACACCATGGTTTTGCCCTTCGGGGCGGACCCAAAGGCCCGGGATGCGTTCGGTCGGGTTATCGAAATATGGGTTGAACACTTGCTGGGCCGTAAGGTCACCGTGACTGCCATGACTGAGGTTCCGGATGCGGACCTGCGTTGGTTTGTTGGGCTCGACCCGGTCGGTACCGACATCGGGAACGCGCTCTGGGACGGTGCGGTGCCCAAAAGTACCCTCGTTGGCATCTATGCGTTAGACTTCGCAAGTGAAGAGGGGGTTGAGCCTAGAGCCAAAGGACATCCGGTTTATCTTCTTTTGGGAATGGGCAGCGACAACGTGATCCGATGCAAGCCACAAAACCTTGTCACAAACCTTCCGATTGCGGCCGCAGGCGCGCAAGAGCTGGCGCTCCAACCGGCCGAGGAAACCTGATGCCTCAGCATGTCTTTCGGCTGGGTATTGTGGTCGCATCTCATCCCCCCGCGAACCAGTGGACTGGCCGTATGCCGCGCCCTGTTGCGGTGATGACGGATATTCCAATGATGGCTGCGGGCACTCTGATGTCAGAGCGCGACGGCATCGAAACCACTTATATGGGCGATCACGCTCTAGTGCTCTATTCCGGTGAAACGCGGCACTACATCGACAACCTGACCGCCAAGCGCCCTTCGGTCTGGGTGGCGTTGGACGAAGGCCAGGTGCGTCTGGTTACGGTCGACCCCTACGAAGGCGAGGCGTTGGCAAGTGATCCTGAACGGATCGTCGAAGCCGTGCCGATGCCGTCGGCGTTGGCGGCGCAGCTCGAAGCGTTTATTGCGGAACATCACGTCGAAGAGGTGTTTCACAAACGCAAGCGTGTGCCGGCGACCTCTGCCGATGATCCGCGCGCGCCGCGCATTTTGCAATCCAATCAGAAGTGGGTCACCAGCCGAGGTCGCGCCGGTCGTCCGCCGCGCGGGAAGGGCTGAGATGGCAGAGGATGAGCCAAGGCGAGATGGTGAAGGTGTCCTGAGCGCCTGGTCGCGCCGAAAGCGTGCCGCGCGGAAGGCCGAGGCGTCTCTAGACGATGACACCGTTCAGCCAGCAGCTGAAATCACTGACCCTGAGGTCCAGACAGAGCCAGAGGAGGCAGAGGTTGATGAACAGTATATCGCATCGCTGCCTTCAATTGATGAGATTACCGGCCAGACAGATTTGCAACCGTTTCTGAAGCGGGGTGTGCCCGCGCAATTGCGCAATGCTGCGATGCGCAAGGTATGGCTGGCCAACACACTGATCCGGGATCATGACGATCCAGCGGTCGATTATGCCTGGGACTGGAATGCACCCGAGGGTGTGCCCGGCGCAGGCGGCGCTCTCAATGACGAAGGCGTGTCGAAGATGGTGAAGGATCTGGTCAACCGTGCCAGCCCGGAAGAACCCGAGCAGTTGGCGCACGCCGAAGGGTCAACCGATGGGCAGGCAATGGACGCTGAGGTACAGCCATCCTCCGACACTGATATGGCCGAAACAGATCGCGCAATTGAGGAGACTGGTCCGCCGGCGCCAGCTGTTCGACGCGGCGACAGCGCTGACCCGACAGGAACTGTAGGAACGGATAACTACGATATAGACAAAAGAAAAGTTACAGACGATACGGATGACGAGCCGCTGGCGCGGGCTGCACGACATGGCGGTGCAACTCCAAAAACATAGCTTCGTCTGAAATATCTGATAGGATTTGTCTATCAGGGTCTTTGCCCGTGGAAGAGCCATACCCGAGCGGCTACCTTCAATGCACTAAAATCTGAGATACTCAGGCCAAATGCCAATTGGGGAGTTGAGTGGCATTGACCCAGGTCGTCTACGAAGACACGCGCGAAAATGCAGAAGAGAATGTGCTCCGGGCTCAGCAGTGGTCCTTTCTTGCGCGAATTCTGGCATCTCCTCCCAATTCTGAAATGCTGATGGGCCTTTCCCAGCTCGACGGCGATGATACAGCGCTTGGCCAAGCCTACTGCGTACTTGCGAAGACTGCACGTGACGCGTCTGCGGACGACGTTGCAAATGAGTTCTTCGAGTTGTTTGTGGGCGTTGGTCGTGGCGAGTTGCTGCCCTATGCCTCGTTCTACATCACCGGTTTTTTGAACGAACGTCCGCTTGCCGATCTGCGCCGCGATCTTTCCGTCATGGGGATCGAGCGCGCCAAGGACCGGTTCGAACCCGAGGACCACATTGCCAGCCTGGCCGAAGTTATGGCCGGACTTGCATCAGGGGAGTACGACGCAGCCCCGCTTGGATGCGGCGGCGCGGGCGAGGCCGGTTTTTTTGCGCGCCATCTGGAGCCGTGGGTGACGCAGTTCTTTGACGACCTCGCGGTCTCACCCAGCGCAGAGTTTTATCGTGCGGTTGCTGAGATCGGCAGGACGTTCACCGATGTTGAGATGCGTGCCTTTGAATTGGCGCGCAAAGAGGCCGCGGGCTCACCACGCGGCGCCGCTTAGTAAATCCAGCTTCAGCGGTTGCAAGGAATATCGCGGCGCGACGCCGTCGGAGGAGAAGTTAAGGAGGTCCGCATGCGCGACAAGAAAACAAAACCCATGAAAATGGGTCGGCGAGGCTTTTTCGGCGCAATTGCCGGGGCATCCGTAGGCGTTGTTGCAACAGGATCGGCACGCCCGGCCTTTGCAGATGAGGTGGGCGATGAACGCACGAAGGCCCGGTATCAGGAAACCGATCATGTGCGCGCCTTTTACCGCACCAACCGCTACTACAAGAAGGATTGATCATCGATGCTTGTGAAACGTAGATCCTCTGTTGCTGCACGCGGTGGCCTCCAGTCTTTTGCGAAAAACGTGGCCGCGCGTCCGGTCGACCGTCGCTCTTTCCTTCGTGGGTCAGGCCTTGCCGTTGGCGGTTTGGCGGCTGTTGCTACAGTAGGGAGTGGCACGATGCGGCGGGCCGAAGCCGGCCCGACCGATCACAGCAAGCCGATTGAGATTAAGACCAATATCTGCACCCACTGCTCGGTGGGATGCACCGTGAAAGCCGAAGTTCAGGATGGCGTCTGGGTCGGGCAGGAACCGGCTTGGGAAAGCCCAATCAACCGTGGCACCCATTGCGCCAAAGGCGCATCAGTCCGCGAGCTGGTCCACGGCGACCGCCGCCTGAAATACCCGATGAAGAAAGAGAATGGCAAATGGGTCCGCATATCTTGGGATCAGGCCATCGATGAAATTGGCGGCAAAATGCTGGAGGTTCGTGAGAAGAGCGGCGCGGACTCAGCCTACCTGTTGGGATCGGCCAAATTCTCCAACGAAGGTGCGTATCTCTTCCGCAAGTTTGCAGCGTTCTGGGGCACCAACAACGTCGATCATCAGGCACGTATCTGCCACTCAACCACCGTTGCCGGTGTTGCGAACACATGGGGCTACGGCGCCATGACCAACAGCTACAGCGACATCCGCAACTCGAAGACGATCGTCTTCATGGGGTCGAATGCGGCCGAAGCGCACCCGGTATCCCTGCAGCATATCCTGACGGGTAAAGAGACCAACCGCGCCAACGTAATCGTATTGGATCCACGTTTCACCCGAACGGCGGCACATGCAACGGACTACATCCGGATGCGTCCGGGCACCGACATTGCGGTGATCTGGGGCATTATGTGGCACATCTTTGAAAACGGCTGGGAAGACACAGAGTTCATTGATCAGCGTGTCTGGGGCATGGACCAGATTCGTGAGGCTGTGCAGGCCTATCCGCCGGAAGAGGTGGAGCGCATCACCGGTATTCCGGGCGAAACGCTGCAGCGCGTGGCGCAGACCTTTGCCACCCAAAAACCTGCCACCTTCATCTGGTGCATGGGCGGCACGCAGCACACCGTTGGTACGGCCAACGTGCGCACCTATTGCAACCTGCTTCTGTCCACCGGCAATGTCGGCAATATTGGCAACGGCGCCAACATTTTCCGCGGTCACTGCAATGTGCAGGGCGCAACGGATTTCGGCCTCGATATCGGCTCGCTGCCTTGCTACTACGGCCTGTCCGAGGGCGGCTGGCGTCACTGGTCGCGCGTCTGGGAGGTGCCCTATGAGTATCTCGAAGGCCGCTTTGACGAGGTTCCGGCCAAAGGCGGCCGGGATGCACGTACCCGCAAAGAGAACATGAGCGTTCCGGGCATTCCGTCGACCCGCTGGTTCGACGCCGCCACGCTTGATGCCGAAGAAGTCGATCAGCGCGACAACGTCAAGGCGATGATCGTCTTTGGCCATGGCGGCAACACGGTGCCGCGGATGGGCGCGTCGCTGCAGGGTATGAACGCGTTGGACCTGCTTGTTGTGGCCGACCCGCATCCAACGACCTTCGCCGCGCTGCATGACCGGACAGACAACACGTACCTGTTGCCGATCTCGACCCAGTTCGAGTGCGACGGCAGCCGGACTGCGTCGAACCGTTCGGTTCAATGGGGCGAAAAAGTTGTCGACCCGATCTTTGAAAGCGACAATGACTACGCCGTGATCTACCGCCTCGCGCAGCGTCTTGGCTTCGCAGATGAGATGGTCAAGAACTACGAACTGGTCGATGGCAAGTTCGGTCCGGAGCCGACGGCGGAATCCATTCTGGAAGAGATCAACCGGGGTGGCTGGTCGACCGGCTATACCGGGCAGTCACCGGAACGACTCAAGGCGCATATGCAAAACCAGGGCGCGTTCGACCTGGTCACGTTGCGCGCCTTTGACGATGCGCCGGATGAGGTCAAAGGCGACTACTATGGCCTGCCCTGGCCATGCTGGGGAACGCCGGAACTACGGCATCCCGGAACGCATATCCTCTACAATCCCAACATTCCGGTGGCCGAGGGCGGCGGTGCATTCCGTCCGCGGTTTGGCCTGGATCGCGAGGGTCAGACCTTGCTTGCCGAAGGCAGCTATCCGGTTGGCTCGGATATTGAGGATGGCTATCCGCAATTCACCTATGGCGTGCTGCAAAGCCTTGGCTGGGATGGCGAACTGACCCCGGAAGAGTTGGCCACAATCCAGCGGATCGGCGGCAATGATCCTGAACGGATGGCAGCGGTCAGCTGGTCTCTGGACCTGTCCGGAGGCATTCAGAGGGTGGCGATTTCGCATGGCTGCGTGCCCTTCGGCAACGGCAAGGCGCGAGCGGTTGCCTGGAACCTGCCGGATCCGATCCCAGTTCATCGCGAACCGATCTACAGCCCGCGTCCCGATCTGGTTGCCGACTACCCGACCCGCGAAGACGGACGTCAGTTCCGCGTGCCGAATATCGGTCGAACCATGCAGGACTCGGCGGTTGAACGGAACGTGGCAACCGATTTCCCGATTGTGCTGACATCGGGCCGTCTTGTGGAATTCGAAGGTGGCGGCGAAGAGACCCGGTCGAATCCGTGGCTGGCAGAGCTTCAGCAGGACATGTTCGTCGAGATCAACCCAGCCGATGCCGAGGCCCGCGGGATCACCGACGGCGGCTGGGTCTGGGTGCGCGGCCCAGAAATGGACAGCAAAGCGCGTGTCAAGGCGTTGGTGACCGAGCGCGTTGCGCCGGGAGTGGCCTTCATGCCATTCCATTTCGCTGGGTGGTTCCAGGGCGAAGATCAGCGCGGCAAGTACCCCGAGGGCACCGACCCGATTGTTCTGGGCGAAAGCGTAAACACCGTCACGACCTATGGGTATGACCCGGTGACAGGCATGCATGAAGGCAAGGTGACCCTTTGCCAGATCGCTGCGGCGTAAAGGAGGAAGACAAAAAATGGCAAGGATGAAGTTTCTTTGCGACGCGGATCGCTGCATCGAATGCAACGCTTGTGTAACGGCCTGTAAGAACGAACACGAAGTGCCGTGGGGCATCAACCGGCGGCGTGTCGTGACCATCAATGACGGTCTGCCGGGTGAGCGCTCGGTGTCGATGGCCTGCATGCATTGCACCGACGCGCCCTGCGCGGCTGTATGCCCGGTGGATTGCTTTTACACCACTGATGACGGTGTTGTGCTGCACTCCAAGGACACCTGCATTGGCTGTGGCTATTGCTTCTTTGCCTGCCCGTTCGGTGCGCCGCAATATCCCAAGGTCGGTAACTTTGGCACGCGTGGAAAGATGGACAAGTGCACCTATTGCGCAGGTGGTCCCGAGGCAGACATGACCGAGGCGGAATACGTCAAATACGGCGCCAACCGTCTGGCAGAAGGTAAGTTGCCAATCTGCGCCGAGATGTGCTCGACCAAGTCCCTGTTGGCCGGTGATGGCGACATCATCGCCGACATTTATCGCGAGCGCGTGGTGACGCGTGGCTACGGTTCGGGTGCTTGGGGTTGGCGCAGCGCCTATGGCGAAACTGTCAATGTGTAAGAGGGAAGGAAGCGAAACGATGACAACATCATCACTCACGGCTCGTATCGCCGCCATCCTCTGTTTCGGTCTGGTCGCGCTCTTTGCGTTGCCACAGTTGGCCGAAGCGCAGCAGGTTAACCCGACGGCGCAATCTGTGACCGAGGAAACGCTGATGCAGGCGTTGAACCCGGATGGGCAGGTCGCAGGGCGGGTGTCGATCCCTGACGGCCTGTCGGCCGGACTGATTAAACCCGGCAACAAGGACTGGGCCTCAACTCACGGGGGCCCGGTCCGTGTGGTTACAATCCTCTCGCTTGTCGGGATTTTCGCGGTTCTGATCGCGTTCTACATGATCCGTGGCAAGATCCGTATCGATTCCGGTCGTTCGGCGATCAAGATCTTGCGGTTCAACAGCTTTGAGCGGTTCGCGCATTGGCTAATGGGCGTGTCGTTCATTGTGCTGGCATTGACGGGTTTGAATCTCGTTTTTGGCAGGGCGGTTATCCTGCCGCTCTTTGGCGAAAACGCGTTTGGAACCCTGTCAGCATGGGGAAAAATTACTCATAACTACATGGGCTTCGCCTTTATGCTGGGTCTGATCATGGTGTTCCTGACATGGGTGGCGCACAATATCCCCAACAAGCTGGATGTGCAGTGGATCAAACAGGCGGGTGGCTTGTTTTCCAAAGGCGTTCACCCGCCAGCCAAGAAGTTCAACGCCGGGCAGAAAGTCATTTTTTGGTCCGTCGTCTTGGGCGGTGCGGCACTGTCGTTTACCGGCGTGATGTTGCTGTTCCCCGATTGGGCGGGCGGTGAAGGCACCTGGCAGCTCTATCAAGTTCTGCATGGCATAATCGCAGCTCTGCTGACGGCCGTTGTTATCGCGCATATCTACATCGGCTCGGTTGGCATGGAAGGGGCCTTCGATGCGATGGGATCGGGCGAGGTGGACCTGAACTGGGCCAAAGAACACCATTCGCTTTGGGTTGAGGAAGTTCAGGAAGAAAACGAACAACAACCCGCAGGTGACAAGAAACTGCACCCGGCCGAGTGAGACACCTCAGGAATATGGTCGGCGGGGCGACCCCGCCGACGATTTCATATATCGCACCTACCCAATCTAGAAAGACCGCTTGGTGCGATTTCAGAGAATACAAATGACAATGACTGAAGACGATCAGCTATCCGCGGCCCGCACGGCGCTTGAGGGTATCTTACTGCCCGACGGCGCACCGTTGCTGGTTGCGGACAAGGTCTCCGGTCCGATTATCGCTTGCGGTCGTGTGACCCTGGCGATATCGATCACGGAAAGCGAAGCTGCGGCCTATAAGGAAACACGATCCCGCGCCGAGGCGGCCTTGCGGTCTGCGCCCGGTTGCGAAGAAAGCATCGTCGTTCTGACCGGAGAGAAGCCTGCAACCCAACCGCCGCCGCAACTGAAGTCGGCCGATGCCGGTCCCAAGACCCCGCCGCCGGTTCTTGCCGGGGTCAAACACGTGATCGCGGTCGCTTCGGGAAAGGGCGGAGTTGGCAAATCGACCACGTCTGTCAACCTGGCGCTGGGTCTCCGGGCATTGGGCCTGAAGGTCGGGATCATGGATGCTGACATACACGGCCCCTCGTTGCCGACACTTCTGGCGCTGCATGGCCGACCGCGCGTCGGATCGGATCGCCGTCTCAAACCGATGCAGTCCCATGGTCTGTACGCGATGTCGATGGGCATGCTGGTCGATGCCGAAACTGCGATGATCTGGCGGGGGCCGATGGTGATGTCGGCGATTACCCAGATGCTGGCCGAGGTTGACTGGGGTGAGTTGGACGTTCTGATCATCGACATGCCCCCGGGCACCGGAGACGCCCAGCTTGTAATCGCGCAAGGTACAGACTTGTCCGGCGCGGTCATCGTGTCCACCCCGCAGGATCTGGCGTTGATCGACGCCCGCAGGGGCATTGCGATGTTTCGCAAGGTTGACGTGCCAATCCTCGGGGTCATCGAAAACATGGCCCATTTCTTGTGCCCTGATTGCGGATCCAGGCACGAGATTTTTGGCGCCGGAGGCGCACAGGAAGAAGCCAACCGGATGGGCGTGCCCTATCTCGGTGCTGTGCCGCTGACGATGGAGTTGCGGAAGGCATCCGACAACGGCCAGCCAATTGTGGCCCGGGACCCTGATGGCGCGATTGGATCGACCTACGTCGGCATGGCCCGGACATTGTGGAACGCGCTGGCATCCACACCCGAAGAAACCCCAAGACTTCAGTTAGGAGTGTAACCCATGAAAGCTTTCGTCGCCTCTCTGGCCATTTGCCTGGTCGTGGCAATCGGTGCGGCCTATGTTCTGAACGGAAACTTTCAGGCCGATGCACATAGCGAATTCACCACCGAGGGCGCTCGGGTCGACAAACCCGGTGACAATCTGATCAACTACTGAGCCGGGCAGCCGTCTGCAATGGCGTTGCGTCTCATCCTATCTCTTACTTTGGGGGTTGGTGTCCATTCACTGCCGGTTTTTGCACAGGACCTTCGCGGACATGGGGGGCCTGTGCGCGCGCTTGCCCACCTGGATGGTAGGATCTACTCAGGCTCCTTCGACACCCGCGCAATCGTTTGGGATGGCCCCGTTGCGCGCCAGGTCACCCGCGCGCACACTGGTGGGGTGACAGCCGTGCTCGCTTTGCCTGATGGGCGGTTTGTTTCGGGAGGTCAGGATGGCAAAGTGGCAATTTGGGATGACGGGGCCGAACCTGTCTGGTTAGAACAATTGCATGCGATGCCTGTTGCCGACCTTGCATTATTGTCTGATGGGTTCGCTTCTGCCTCTTGGGACGGTCAAATAGCGCTTTGGCGGGGAACAGAACCTCCCGAATATCTAACGGGCCACGATGGTCAGGTTACCGGTCTGGTGGCTTTTGACGACGGGCTTGCAAGCGTGGGGTCGGACCTTCGTCTTCGAATTTGGCGCAATGACGGTTTGGCCCGTTCAGTGCTAGACTTGCAGGCTCTGCCCGCAGATCTAGCGACCGATGGCCAGTCTCTGTTCGTGGCCGGATCCGACGGGTTCGTGGCGCGCGTCGCGCCTGATGTCCAAAACGCTAAGATCGAACTCACCACTCGGCCACTGACGAGTATTACGGCGGGTCGTAGCGCTGTTGTTGCCGCAGACATGACCGGCCAGGTCTGGGTGCTAGACCCGGAGACACTAGAGGTTCGAGCGCGCTTCGATACTGGTCAGGGCGCGGTTTGGGCAATCGCTCTGCTCGAATCAGAGATCCTGACAGGTGGCAATGATGGATTTATTCGTCGATGGTCCCTGTCGGGTGACCCAATGGGTGCTGGCTCCGGAACACCTGAGCCGACCTTGACCAATCCAAGAGGGGCCGAAGTGTTCCGCGCCTGCGCGGTTTGTCACGCATTGACACCGGATGATGAGGGACGCGCCGGTCCCACACTCTATCGCGTCTTCGGTCGGATGATCGGAACGGCAGAAGGCTACGACTACTCTCCAGCGCTGCGCGAGATGGACATCATCTGGACGCCGGAAACCGTGGCAGAGCTTTTTGAGTACGGTCCGACAGCATACACGCCAGGTAGCCGAATGCCTGAACAGAAAATACCGAGTGCGTCAGACCGGCAGGCACTTGTCGAGTTTCTCGCCCGGGCCGCGCGGTAGAGGGCGACCGGCATGGAAATCTTTTTGGCCACGAAGAATAGCCTTGACGGAGGCGATGGGTGGTCGGACCTGGTTGTGTTGCAAGCTTTTGACCATTGACCTTTGTGGCGTCAGCGCCTGTGTGGCGAACGGCATTATCCAATTGAAGGTTGGTCCACGATTTCTTTCAAAGGCGCACAGTATCCGAAAGACGTGATCTTGTTCGCAGTCTTCTTTTACGTCCGCTACGGTGTTTCCTATCGAGACCCAGAAGAAATCATGGCCGAGCGTGGTGTTTCGGTAGACCACACCAGATTGAACCGATGGGTAACACGGTATTCGGATCTGTTGCAAACTTTTGGCTGTTGACGCTCGTAGGCGCTGCGAGTGAATGGCTATCGGTGTTTTCAGGCCGAGAGTCGGCCCATGATCTCTTTCAAAGGCGCGCAATATCCGAGGGACGTGATCCTGTTCGCGGTGTTCTTTTATGCTCGATCGCAGGTTCAACCAAAACTCAAGGTATTTCTTGCCAAACCCGACGCAGTTGAACAAGATATCTGGCGCAGAACTGCCGTCTCGAAAAGACCCAATCGAAGTTGGGTCACAAACGTCCAGAACGGCAGTCTATATGCCATCTTTTTCGAGGGGTTTTAGGGCATTAGCGTTAATGTCAATGGCCAGGACGCGCGTCCTGCGCCGTCATGGCCAGCAGCGAAGCGCTACCGATGCCTTGTCCGGCGGCGGTGACGAGGCAGGTTTTGCCTCAAGTCTACGCATGGTTTTGTCCTTGTTTCCGACCGTAGAGGCGGCGCATATTTTGGGTAAGCAGGGCGTTGCGCTCTCCGCCATCCAAACCTTCAAGAAGGCGATGAGTTGTGTCGACCCAAGCTCGATAGCAAGCGCTTTCCAGAAGAATCGGATGATCGCTGCCCCAGATCAGCCGATCCGCTCCGAAGACCTTGGTAAGCGTGTCAAAAACGCGGTCGTGAAAGGCCGCATCCATGCTTTGCGCTGTTAGGCCCGACAATTTGCATGATACGTTGTCCAAGGCCTGAGACAGTTCAAGGTCTGTGACCAATGCCTCAAAGTTTCCAGGCGTCGGCTTGGTGGCATGATTGATGATGATCGGCATCTCGCCGTGTCGCCATGCAATGGCCAGGAGCCCCGGCAAGCGATGAGGCAACAAGAGCGCTTCAAAAACGAGACCAGAGGCTGCGACGGCGTCGATCCAACGTGCAAAATCTGCTTCGTCCAGCCAGTTCGGTCCACGCCAAACGCCCTCCATTTGGCGGATACCGACAAGCCTCCTGTAACCGCGAACCCGGCGCAAAGCGGCCTCCGGGTTGGGTCCGGGCAGATCAATCCCGCCGGTGACCCCGGAGACCCAATCGTATCCGCGCGCCTGTTCTTGCAGCCATTGCGCCTCAGCCTCGCTCGGCGCGACCTGAACGGCGATGACTTCAGTGACAGGCGTGCCTTCGATCGCGCCCGCAAATTCCTCCGGCAGGAAATCGCGATAAATCTCAGCGCGGTGGTGGTTCAACCACCCGCAAGTGAACGTTGCCATCGCGAAGCAGATGGAGGTCATGTACACCCACACCCGTTATATGCAGCACGGTATTCTGAATTTCGCCGAGACCCTGTTGGACACGTTCGAGCCCGATATCGGCCATGCCATGTTCACCTGCACCGGGTCCGAAGCCAACGATCTGGCCCTAGGCATGGCCAAACATCATACCAGCAATCATGTTGGATCGTGCTGTTCGAAAACTTCGGCCTGACTGTCTGTACTTTGACAGGGCAACCAAATCGCTTCTGCATTCGGTTTGGCCGTGGTGATGATACGATCCAAGAAGCGCGGTCTGGGCGATGGTGTGGCCGAGGTAGGCGTAGCGATCGTTTGATCTATCGAGTGTTGTTTGTGCTCAAATCTCTGTGGCTGTTTGTTTTGCATCGAATTGCGGTTGGTTAGAGCGTTCGGAGGTCTTTATTTACGGGCCGGGGTCATGTACTGACCCCACGCGTACTGCGCGTTTTTGGCACCCGGGAGTCGATATCAGATATGAAGCAAAATCCGATACACGACGGATACTTCAGCCCCGGCTCTGGGCCTGTGAATGATGCTGCCGGAGACAGCACGATCGACCTGCCTACATTGGTGGGCATGTTGTGGCGCGGCAAGTGGATCATTGCCCTGGCGACCGCCGCAGCGGTTTTAGTCGGAGTGTATTACGCGTTTGTTGCTGCTGTTCCTTTGTACCGATCCACCGCCGTGGTCATGCTGGAGACCGAACAGACCAGCGTTATTGATCTTCAAAGCGTCGTGAGCGGTCTGGCCGGAGACACGACCGAGGTCAATTCAGAGCTTGAGGTGCTGCAGTCTCGGAACCTGATGGGCAAGGTTTCGGACAAATTGGAGCTCGAGGCGGATCCCGAGTTCAACGCGGCGCTTCGGCCGGTCTCGGCAATCGACGCGGCAAAAGAACTCCTGAAATCCCTACTTGGCACTGGGAGTACTCCAGACCAAGAGCCGGAGGAGTTGGCCGAACAGCGCACCCGGGACAGCGTGATCACGGCGCTTCTCCGGAAAGTGTCGGTGCGCAACGTGCGGCAAAGCTTTGTCTTCGAGGTGACGGTCGAGACGGAATCGGCGCAGAAATCGGCGTTGATCGCGGACACGATTGTCGAGCTTTATGTGCTGAACCAGATCGAAGTGAAGCTTGGAGCCACCGAACAGGCAACCGCATGGCTGACCGACCGAGCGGCCGAGTTGCAGGTCGAACTGGAAACCGCAGAGGCGAAGGTCAACGAGTTTAACGCGACAACGGCTCTGACCTCGCCGGAGGCATTGCAATTGCAGGAAATCCAGCTGAAAGAGTTGCGCGAACGCAGCATGTCGGCCGAGGAAACCCGGGTGGCTGCGCAGGCCCGCTACGACACATTGGTGGCCGCGGATGACCGCGCGGCACAGGCCGAAGCCGGCCAAGATCAGCAGCTGCGGCGTCTCTATGCGCAAATTGGGGCCTCTGACACCGATGAGGCCGCATTCGACACCGCTTTTCAGCGCCTCGTCGCACGAACAGCGCTTGAGGCGCGGCGGGCGGCACAGCAAGTTCAGGCTCTGACGCAATCCGCCGAAGATCTGGATCGGCAGATCGCGCTACAGAATGCAGATCTGATCACCTTGCAACAATTGGCACGCGAAGCTGAAGCGGTTCGGTTGCTGTATGAGTATTTCCTCGCCCGCCTGAAAGAGACCGCAGTGCAAGAAGGAATCCAAAAAGCAGATAGCCGACAGCTTTCACGTGCCGTGATCCCCGACAGTCCAACCTCACCGCGCAAGGCGTTGGCTTTAGCACTTTCGGGCGTTCTGGGCGCTATGCTGGGGGCGGGCATCGTGCTGCTGGCAGAGGCGCAGCGCAAAGGCTACCGCTCCGCGCGCGAGTTGGAGCGCAAGACCGGGTATAGCGTGCTGGGCCAGATCCCGACCTTTCCCGCCAGCGGACGCCGCAAAGTTCTGGAGTATCTCGCTGCCAAACCGTCCTCGGCAACGGCCGAGGCTGTACGCAACCTGCGCACCTCGCTGATGCTGTCCAATGTGGACAGCCCCCCGCAAGTTGTGGTGATAACGTCTTCGCTGCC
Organism: Ruegeria sp. B1; assembly: GCF_056535885.1. NCBI lineage: Bacteria > Pseudomonadati > Pseudomonadota > Alphaproteobacteria > Rhodobacterales > Roseobacteraceae > Ruegeria > Ruegeria sp. B1. The sequence goes on from NZ_JBQFJA010000001.1 coordinate 525,974, forward strand.
GGGTGAAGGCAAGACGACAAACGCGTTGGCACTGGCGCAGAACTTTGTCGGAATCGGGAAAAAGGTCCTGCTGATCGAAGGCGATATTCGGCGCCTGACAATGACGGCGCACCTAAAAGGCGTGCCTCAGAAGGGGATCGTGTCAGTTCTGGCGGGGGATACCACCGCACAAGAGGCAATCTTTCAGGACCCGCTGCTGGGCTGTGACCTTCTAGCTGGCAAGAAAACCTCAGCCAATGCCGCGGATCTGTTTGCCTCAGAGCGGTTCCGGCAGTTTCTGGGCGACATGCGCAGGCTGTACGAAGTCATTCTGATTGACACACCGCCCACCCTGCTTGTGTCCGACGCGCGTCTGATCGCGCGAAACGCCGATGCGGTGCTTTTGACCGTCAAATGGAACGACACGTCTGAACAAGACGTCACCGAAGCCATGCGCCTGTTTCACAACGATAACCAGCGCCTCACCGGCCTTGTTCTATCACAAATCAACGCCCGAAGCGCGAAGCACTACGGTTATTCACACGGCAACTACGCAAACAAATACTACAGTAACTAAAGGTAAAAATCGATCAAACGCGAAACAAACAGAGCGCTGAAAAAGCACCCCGTTTAGTTTTAGTTGAACCCAGGGTTCAGTTGGTGCTGACTGTGCTTGTGGTACTGTTGGTTGACCCACCGCCACTGGCGACCGCCACACCTACTACGGCTGCAGCTACGCCAAGGGCCGGCGCAACAAGCGGCACAAAGCCAGTCACGCCAGCCGCAGCCGTACCTGCGGCTGCTGCACCAGCAGCGCCACCTCCGGCACCGCCTGCGCCAGCCTGAACCGCACCTGCAGCGCCAGCATCCTGCGCATGAACGCTTGTCGCTGAAAGAACCAGCATGAGAAGTGTTGTTCTGATCATCTGGAATCTCCAAAATTCGATCCTGCTCAATCGATACCACAGCGAACGGAACCTGAGAATACTGGGGGCACAAAAGTGAGAAAAAATTTATCAATTTGGATTTTTTCACTTCACAAGTATTGACGGCTCGTCAACCACGTTTTGTCACAGTGGGTTTACGTACAGCGTGAACCGAAGCGGTCATGAAGGGGTCCAACTGGATGCTGGATACTCGATTTCCTTACGCGTATATCCAATGTACTCGATGGCCGTGGAAGCTTGTCTGAGAGCGCTGCATCCGGTGTACATAAACGAAGCTCTGGGTTGGCGGCCACAGATAAGCCAATGAAAATGCCCGCATATAATGTCTCCAAAAAGTGAGCAACCGGGGTAACCCGTCCTTCTGAAAGCCATAGATATGCGCGTTCAGTTTGTCCGGACGCCCAAGCAAGATAGACTCATGGATAGCGCCGCTAAAATGCCGAGACGCAACAGGTTCACGAGCGGGGCGTGCACGATCTTTGGTGCGGTCAAACTGAGCTGAAGACTATTCAATGTGGTAATTAGCGTGCATTTGCCTCAAATGACTCGGGACGCGGATCATTGCGTCAAAGACGGTATCCCCAATACCCTTATGTATTTACACTCTTAAACAATGAACCACGTGGGTTGCTTAAGGTCCGGACATTATGGGCCGACGGTGATAAATTCAGGTTCGCCACCGCTCAGGCAAACCGCGCTCAGCACACCGGTTGCGTAAGCACCTGTATCGATTGAAATACGCCCTTGCCGCGCGGTCGCAAGCTCGACAATAGTGTGTCCGTATACAACCCAGACACCGTCCTGGCGGTCTGTTGTCTGGAAATCGGGATGGCCCCACATAAGTGTTTTGTCAGATTGTTGATCCACCGGTGCGCCTGGATCAGCACCGGCGTGTGTCACAAGGACGTTGCCAGAATAATCATAGGTCGGCAGCTCGTCGAGCCACTGGATCAATGACCCGCCCATCGACTCAACCATGCTGTCACGGCAATCGATTAGTTCTGCTTCGCTCATCTCGGTACGCGCACCGCCCACACCAAACGAGGCCAAGGTTTGAAGACCTCCATAACGCAGCCATCGGAAACCGTTCTGTACCGGATCATGTATGAAACTCAGCAACATGTCTTCGTGGTTACCCTTCAGACAGGTGAAATCTGCTCGGTCACTTATCAGGCGCAGCACCTCTGCGCTGTTCTCGCCACGATCAATGTAATCGCCGTCCAAAACAATCCGATGATCCTGGGGCACCTGCGGCAACAGTTTCTCGAGATGCGCAATGCAGCCATGGACGTCGCCAATCACGCAGATCGGGCTGGTCGGCGATGGCGTTTCAAATGAAGCGCGCCGCCCAAAGCGTTGAAACAGCGATGACAGCACGCCGACTAAACCTCCTGTCTGGGTCATTGCGACCCGTGAAAACACGGCAAAAGGGTCGCCACCCATTGGAATCAGGGCGTGATATCCTCACTTGGCGGTCTGAGCAAGCCCCGCCTCAGCCCGGGCAGCAGGTCGGAATTCCCATTCGAATAGACCCATGGGCTGTGTGCGGACCTATCGCGTTTTTATCCGGATTGCAGGCGCGATGATGAGATCCGGAAGCGCGGTTTGCGCAATAGTGGCGGGGATAGGCGCAGGGACCGATTGGAACGTAGCACCCAGGATCAGGCTCGGCGGTACTGCTCGGCTTGAGTTGGTGTTGAGACCGCTCGCAATCTTGTTTCTCAACCAATTTGAAAAGACGGTTATGTCCAGATTTGACGAGATCGTTCACGAATGCGACGCGCTTTCCGGCAGCGTCTGTAACTAGTTTGCCGCCGCGTTGATAGGTGTTGTCAACAGAGACGGTGTGATCTGGCTGATGGTTCTACCCCATCGCGTCACCGGGTTTTCCGCGATGAAGATGATGTCGTTGGTGCGCAGTTCGAATTGAGCAGCGAGTGTCAGGTGCGCTGCATTTCGGGTGTCGAGGTGCCAGGCTGTAATGGCGCCAAATTCGCGCGGATCTTGAGCAGCGCGTAGAACGTAAACCTCTGAGGCATCGCCGGTTTCCTTGGCCACACCGCCGCCAGTGTCATACAGCGCGTCGGCCAGGGTGGCCCTATGGTTGAAAGGCAAGGCATAGCGCCCCTGGGTGCGGACCTCGCCAGACAGATAGACATAGTCGCGGTCGACGGCATCCAGTTCGAGAGATTGGACGAAGTTGTCCCGGCGTTCGGCAAGGTCATCGCGACGCAGGTTCACGGCGAGATTCAGCTCTTGCAGGTCGGTCTGACGAGCTTCCAGCACGACATTGCGCAGCTGAATCTGCTGGGCAAAGTAGCGTTCGGCGCGATCCAGATCATAGTCGGTGTCGACAAAAACCGAGTCATTTGCGATCAGGTTGAGGTTTTGCAATGCGGTCCGCGAATAGAGATCTTCAAGCGGGATCTGATACACCTGACCGTTGCGATAAATGCGGACCGAGCTGTTGTCGATATTGCTGACCGAAACAGACCCTGCCGCCGACAAGGCCTCACCCAGTGTCAGTTGCGTCAGCGTAATCGGCTGAACGCCGGGATTGCCAACGGCACCGCCCACCGACACACGTCGCGAGTTGAACTCGGCGATCTCAAGGCTGAAAGTCGGGTCGATCTGGTTCTCCACCAGGCGCTGGAACAGCAGGGCCTCGGCCTCATCCACGGTCAGGCCGACCAACCGGACACGCCCGACGTCGGGAATGTTGATCGAGCCATCATCCTGCACGGTATAGCCATTGCGGCTGTTTTGCACAGCCAGCAGGGCGGACAGTTCTCCGGCGGTGCCTTGGGTGGAGGGGGTTGATAGCACCAGAACGTCGCCGACACCGATGGTGTAAGGACCCGAAGTCACCTGCGGCGGCGGGTCCAGTTGCAGTCCGGCACGCGATCCACCCTGAGTGGAAGGCGCTTCGGGAAGCGCGCCGGCACCCGGTATGCTGGTGCTGGATCCGGAACCGGCTGACAGGCCGAACACCGGGGGCAGGGTTTTGGGAGAATAGGGCGAACGGTTAGCCACCAGGACAGTTTCCGGCGTCACCGGGACAACGCGGACGTTGCCCGCATCTGAAACTCCGGCGGTGACCGATGGGCTGCGATAAATGGTCGAGCATCCAGCGGTCAGAACAGCCAGGGCCAGCACACTCAGGAGAAGTAGGATATGGCGCACGATACGTCCTTCGTTGCGTAAAATCTTAGCCGTCATGGGGAACCGTCTTTATGACCATGTTGCCCAGAAAATCGCCTGTCCATTGCGAGGATTGCACAATGCGACCGGTGCTGCTCCGCACCCAATAAACGTTGGTGAAGCGTTCCGTGACGCCGTAGCATTGTTCCCTCCGTTTTTCCGCTGAGACTGGGTGGCCGCGCAGCTGAACGGTCTCGGAACCCAGCGAGGTGATCTGGCATTTATAGGCGTGCAACTCGATCTCAGAATTGCCGTTGAGAAAGCTGTGGAACCGTTCGACCTCACCCGCGCCACCGCCCAGGATCAGACGGACACTCTGGCTGACGTCAGAGCCCTCCATTCCGCCGCCAAAACCTTTGGCTGAGGTCAGCATACCTTGCTTCAGCGTAATGGTTGCCCCATCCGCAGTCAGCCAAGTCTGCACGCCAGCGCGCTCGGTCTCCAGCAGCATAATGCCGCTGAGATCGCGCGAGGGGAAACCAACCTCAAGCCGGGGCGGGACCGGGCGGCGGGCGGCCAATGCCTCGGCCCGCGGGTGAAACCGGGGTGCATTGGGCAACAGCGTGCCCTTGAGCAGGTCGACATCCTCCTGCGTTGCACCGCACGACATCAGAAGCAGGGCCAGGCAAGCGAAACGCATTCCTTTCATCGCCAAAACCTCGCCCAACTGCGGGACAAATCCTGTGACCGGGCCTCACGCGTCACTTCGTAAAGGCGATTGCGCACATGTAGCCGCGCGCCGCCATCCCGCAGAGTGGGGCGGATGGTCTGGCTGATCTTGTTGCGCGACGGACGCCCGGTCAGCCACGAGATCGGGATTTCCAGCCGGATGCCCTTGTCGAACGAACCTTCGCCGAAATCCGCAGAGCTTACATTTGTCAGGGTAAAGAATGCCCCGACCTTGAAGCCGTTGCTGAACTCGCGATCCAACGCGAAGGTGGCACCATAGTCACCAGCCAGATAACGCCCGACATCGACCTGCGCGTGGTAATCGCCTGGCAGGTCGTAATAGGCCGAGACATGGCCAGTGGCCACGGAATAGTCCTGAAAACCAAACAGAACATCATAATCACGTTGGGCCACATAGTTGGCCTCGATCCCGAGGGCCAGACGGCTGTCGTTGGGATACCAGAGCAGCTCAGTCGAGAGCCCGCCAAACATGGTCTCAAGATAACCCAGCGTGGTGCGGGCATAGAAGTTTTCGGCCGGACGCCACATGTACTCAGCGGTCATATGCTCGATACGAAGATTGGAGTCACGGGCATAGATCGCCCAATCCGAGCGCACATGCGGCAATGGGGAATCTGAAACGCGCGTGCTGTCATCCAGGGTGCTGAGGATCGGCTGGCGCAACCCGGTCGACAAGGTGAAGCCGGGCGACAGGGTGTAATCAACTCCCAGCGCGGCCCCTACCTCGTATCGCAGCGGGTCGTCAGGGTCGAAGAACGAGAAGTTCAGATAAGGCCCAAGCCGGTACGAGAAATGTGGATATACATCGCTGAGGATGCCCCCCTCGACCAGCGGGATCGTGTCCGAAACCTCGGCGCGGGCAAAGCTGCGCCAGGCATTATCGGGGTCATGTTCCAGATCGTAAAGGTCGTCACGATTGACGCGCACTGCGCTGAGCGGCACGCCGTTCGACATCAGCGCGATGTCGAAGTGCTTTGTCTCGGGTGGCTGTTCATTGGCCAGCACGCGGGCCGTACGTCCAAGGGCTTGGGCCGCCTGGCCATAGGTGTTGTTCTCGACTCCGACCCGGACGGTCTCGCCGGTCTCAGACAGGTAGACCAGTCGCAACCCTTCCTGATCTAATGCGACTTGCATTCGGTTCCGAATGTCGTCGGTTCCAAGGTTTGCTGTTGCCGCCGCGACCTGGGATCTTGGCTGCAAGGGCGGCGGTGCCGAGCCCTGTCCGCCGGGGACCACCGATCTGCGCGGATCAACAAAATAGCCGTAGGTCAGCCCAAGTGTGTTGCCATACAGGATTGAGGCCTTCAGTTGCGATCCGTTCCGAAACCGATACTGAGCGCCGACATTGATGGCGGACTCAACCCTGAAGCTGTCATTGACGGCTTCCTGCGTGTATAGATCGGGAGAATATTCAGCCAGGAAAGTCAGTTGGTCATTGAACTGCCAGCTGACTCCACCGAACAACGCGGCGTCGCCGCGAAACCAATTGCTGAATTCCACTTGACCGCCCGTGCCGCTTGAGTTCGAGCGTGGACGGGTATCAAACCGGCCGCCGAATATGCCCAGCGGATTCGAAAACGCGCCGCGCCCGGCCATACGCCCCCAGCCAATGCCACCGGTCAGCTTGAATCGGTCCCGAAGTGTTTTTGTGGCCACGAAGTACTCGGCTGCATACACACCGGTGCCGCCAAAGTCACGCAAACCCATGACGATGCCAGGACTGTGTTTGCTCTCTTCAAGCAGCCTGAAATGGACGTCGAAGCTGCGGTCATAAAGCGTGCCATCGGGACCGTTGAAATCCTTGATCACTGCGTAGCGGAAGCTTCCATTGACCCAGGGCAACATTTGAAAGGTCATCGTCGCCCGACCGGTATTCCTAAACGCGGCGGTGGTGAACACAAGCATGCCATCGTCGAACATTTCGGCGGTGGGAATTTCAAGCAGGCCCGGCGTACCATAGGTCGAAACAGACTGCGCCTGCGCCATGCTCGTCGCAACTGCGCACGCCAAGGTCAACAGGCCTTTCCGCGCCTGAGGTTTTGCCCGGATCTTCAAATCACGCCCCGCTACGTCGCAACATGACAGCAAGGGTCCGCCAGACGATGCGGGTTTCCATCGCCAGACCCGCGTTGGCAATGTAATACAGATCCGCCTGTACCTTACGACGGGTCGCGTCTGTTCCCTCGATGTAGCCCAACTCAACCTGAGCCCAGCCGCTGATCCCGGGGCGCACACCGTGCCGCTCTTGGTATCCCGGCACTTGCGTTAGGTAATTGCGGGCATGTTCGATATAGTCTGGACGAGGGCCCACAAGGCTCATTTCGCCTTTGATTACATTGATAATTTGCGGCAATTCATCAAGGCGGGATTTGCGCAGAAATCGGCCAACCGGAGTAATCCTGTCCTCCTCCAGCGGGCAATCCGCACTGCGCTCAATCTTGCCGGCCGGACGCATTGAGCGAAACTTGTAAGCCGTGAATGGTACGCAGTTTCGACCCATCCGCTCCTGCGAGTAAAACAGTGGCCCCTTGTTCCAAAACGGGTTCAGGATCAGCAGGGTAACACCGCACAGCACCGCGAGCGGTAGCAGGAATAAAGTACTTGCGAGAAGATCAAACGTCCGCTTTGCCAGTTTGAATGTGACGCAAGGTGTAACCGATGCAGAACGAGGACAAACCTCAGATACGAGGTCTTTCCGGTCAGGCAAATTATCATCAAACATCGCCACTCAACAACCCTGATATGATCGCCTGTTGAACGCCGTCATGCGCGATCTCGATTGAACCTAATATAGTCAATTTGACTATTTAGGATGATCGGAATTGTCAACGAGTATCTGAGAAGAATGGTGGAGTGCCCATTCGAAAAAAGGATATGTGAAAATCTACCAATGAGCCGAAGATAACCGCAAAGGTGAAAACAGATCACATTGAATTTTACAGGGGTAGCATCCCGCGAGCATCAAGCAGGCTAAGCCCCAGCGTCCGCTTCCGAGGAGAAGGGGCCTTCAGATCTCAGTAAAAACGGTCTTCTCTGAACGTTTGAGAAATACAGTTGCTAGAATGAAAACAAAGGCCGGCAGCAAGCAGATCGAGAACAAGTCTCCGGCACGGCACGGGCGAACCCCAAGCCTGAGGCTCTGAACCGGGCGCTGGTCCGACACTGGCGTCACCGTCACCGGACGTGACACAGCCAGGCTCATTCCTCCTGCGAGCCGCATGTAGTTAAGTCGGCTCTGTCACAAACTTCTGACGGTTGACGGTCTCGTGGTTAGCGGCCGAATGACTTCCGGTCTTATGCAGTTACAGGCCCACTCATGACGTCCTTCACGCGATCCCGAAAGATCGGCTGATCCTGTCCAGCGTCATTCTTCCTTTGCTCACCAAGTGCAGTGAACTGTGTTGCGACCACCGATCATCCGCAACGGTTCTCAAAATCCAGATCCGCCGGAACCTATCTCGGGCTGACCTCCCGGTGTCACCAATCAGGCAATACCGATTATGGCGGTAGAATATCGAAGCGCGGCGATCCCATGCTGCAATCTAAGCTCTATGGAGCGGCCTGTAGTTTCTGATGCGCCAGCAGCCACCTGCCGCCGGCCCCGAACAGGATCGCTACAACCGCCACTTTAAAACAAAGGACGCCGCCAGATGTAACAACCGGCGGCGTCCAGAGTTCCACGTCATGTTCAAAACGCAATCAGTAGCGGTAATGCTCGGGCTTGTAGGGGCCTTCGGGCTTCACACCGATATAGGCGGCCTGGTCGCTATCCATCTGGGTCAGTTTTACACCGATGCGGTCAAGATGTAGACGCGCCACTTTCTCATCCAGATGCTTGGGCAGGATGTAGACCTCGTTTTGGTACTCGTCGCCCTTGGTGAACAGCTCGATCTGCGCCAGAACCTGGTTGGTGAACGAGGCCGACATCACGAAGGATGGGTGGCCGGTGGCGTTGCCGAGGTTCAGCAGACGGCCTTCGGACAGAAGGATAATGCGGTTACCCGAGGGCAGCTCGATCATATCCACCTGTTCCTTGATGTTGGTCCACTTGTGGTTCTTTAGATTGGCCACCTGAATTTCATTGTCGAAGTGACCGATGTTGCCGACGATGGCCATGTCCTTCATCGCGCGCATATGCTCGATGCGGATCACGTCCTTGTTGCCGGTGGTGGTGATGAAGATATCAGCTGTGTCGACGACGTCTTCCAGAATCACAACTTCAAATCCGTCCATTGCGGCCTGCAGCGCGCAGATGGGATCGACCTCGGTGACCTTCACGCGGGCACCCGCGCCACGCAGCGAAGCGGCCGAACCTTTGCCCACGTCGCCATAGCCGCAAACGACCGCGACCTTGCCGGCCATCATAGTGTCGGTCGCGCGGCGGATGCCGTCGACCAGCGATTCCTTACAGCCGTATTTGTTGTCAAATTTCGACTTGGTAACGCTGTCATTCACATTGATCGCGGGGAACGGCAAGTGGCCGTCTTTCACCAGCTGATACAAACGGTTCACGCCGGTGGTGGTTTCCTCGGACACGCCCTGGATCTGATCGCGCATCTTGGTGAACCAACCCGGAGAGGCCGCCATCCGCTTGGCGATTTGGGCCTTGATCACCTCTTCCTCTTCCGAAGACGGTACAGGGATGATGTCCTCACCCGCCTCGGCACGAGCGCCCAGCAGGATGTACAGTGTCGCATCGCCGCCATCGTCCAGAATCATGTTGGGTCCGTCCGCGAACAGGAAGGATTTGTCCAGGTAATCCCAATGCTCCTCCAGAGTCTGGCCTTTGATTGCGAAGACCGGGATACCGGCCTCGGCAATCGCAGCAGCCGCGTGGTCCTGGGTTGAAAAGATGTTGCACGATGCCCAGCGCACATCCGCGCCCAGCGCCACAAGCGTCTCGATCAGAACGGCTGTTTGGATGGTCATATGCAGCGAACCGACAATGCGCGCGCCCTTCAAGGGCTTGGTTTCGCCATATTCCGCGCGCAAGGCCATCAGGCCCGGCATTTCAGTTTCAGCAATATCCAGTTCCTTGCGGCCGAACCCGGCCAGTGAAATGTCTTTAACGATATAGTCCCCGGCCATCAGGTGCTCCACTCCGGTAAATCTCAGTCCGGGCTGCCCCTAGCATTCCTTGGGGCAGGTGGCAACGAGGATGGCGGGAAACGGAGTATTCCGCTGTCAAAATCAGCTAGGCGTCCCCTCTGCTTTGATTTTGGGGATCGCTTCGAAAAAATCCGTGCCAACGGCGACAATACAGCTAATGCCGTTCGCGTGGGTCACCAGAACAGTGTAACTGCCCGTTTCTTTTGAGGTCCAAACCTCCATGACCGATTGCGCGCCGCGTGTTTTCTGCAAACCGCCAAAGGCCAGCTCTTCCGCGTAACCGTCCTGCAGTTTTGTGATCACATGCTCGCGCTGTGCACAATTCTGGGCAAAGGCGGGTGGTGCGGTCGCGGCCATTCCGAATGTCATGGCAATTGCAAAGAGACGTTTGAACATATCATGCTCCTTTCGATACGTATTTGGTTCGAGAGGGGCACACTGGGAGGAGTATGCACCCCCCTCAGTCCTTTATGTCGGGATCGCAACGCGCCGGTTCAAAGCACGAATGCTCAAGAAAAAGTTGGCAGCAAGTGATCCAGACAGGTACATCCTACCATAAAAACGCGGCATGAAAGTGTCCGACTTCACAAGGCATGGCATAATGGCAACACAACCCAGAGCGTGGCAGAGAATGCTGTCCGGGCGCAGGCTGGACCTGCTGGACCCGACCCCGGTGGATATCGAGATTGAAGACATCGCCCACGGACTGGCATTTGTAGCACGATGGAACGGGCAAACACGCGGCGATTTCGCCTATTCCGTGGCCGAGCATTCGTTGTTGGTGGAAGAACTGTTTGGCCGTATTGCGCCTAAAGCGCCTATGAAATGGCAGCTCGCGGCTTTGTTACACGATGCGCCGGAATATGTGATCGGAGATATGATCTCTCCGGTCAAATCCGCTGTCGGCCCCGGATATGGCGCGATGGATGACCGTCTGGCGGCGGCGATCCATATCCGGTTCGGCCTACCCGCCGAGATCCCAAAAACAATCAAACGCCAGATCAAAAAGGCCGACAAAATCAGCGCCTGGATGGAAGCGACGCAGATCGCGGGGTTTTCCGAGGCTGAGGCAACGAAGTTCTTTGGTCGGCCAGATCGTGAGGTGATGGAAGGGTTACACATCAAGCTCAGACCACCGGTTGAGGTGCGGCAGGCTTACACAGATCGTCATGCGGCGTTGATAGACCTCCTGTGAGTGGCAATTCCCTGCACCACCGGTATCCAAAGCCTAAGGCGGCAATCTAGCGCGTTGACGGGTCGTCATTCAGGTGCTTTTGGTGCTCTCTCAATTCGTCAGGTCAAAAACCCAATTCTCATTTGGAGAAAAATCATGGAAGCCAATTGCTTACACCGAGGTCGGCTAGTTGATCACCTGCAGCTTGTGGTTCGCAATTTCCAATCCAGTAGGGAGTTTTATACGGCCGTTTTAAACGTTCTGGACATCCCCGTTGTTGAGACAACCGAAGACTATCTCTGGGCTGACGAACTTGTGGTGTCGTCCGTTGATAGCCAAGCAGCTTTGGGGGTTTTGACTGGACGTCATCATATTGCATTTCAAGCAAAAGATCGTGCAACAGTGGATGCCTTCTACCGCGCTGCAATGACGCATGGCGGGCGCGACAACGGCAAACCCGGTGAACGGTCTTATCATCCCGGGTACTATGCCGCTTTTGTTCTCGACCCAGATGGAAACAACATCGAAGCGGTTTTTCACGGTGAAGCTAGACGCAGCGCGCCTTCTGTGGAAATCCAGTTTTAGGACTGTCTGTGCCCGAACGACAGGTATTGCCACCACTGTCTGGCAAGTATGCGGACGCTAACCCAATCGTTTGCGAAAGCTGTTACCGCGGACTGCGCTTTGCCAAAATCCGCTGCAACGTCCGGCGGTGCATATTCAGCCTCCGCGCGGTTTCCGAGACATTCCGGTCGCACAGCTCATACACCCGCTGGATATGCTCCCAGCGCACACGATCCGCGCTCATGGGGTTTTCTGGGGGTGGGGGCAGTTCGTCGCCTTTGGCCAGTAGCGCGTTGGTGATATCGGTGGCATCGGCGGGTTTGGACAGATAGTCGGTCGCACCGATCTTGACCGCTGCCACCGCGGTGGCAATCGCGCCGTAACCTGTCAGCACAACCACTCGGCTATCGGGGCGTTTTTCGCGCAGCACTTCGACCACGTCCAGACCGTTGCCATCCTCTAGGCGCAGATCAACCACAGCGTAAGCTGGGGGGCGGGCTGTGGAAATGGCACGGCCTGCGGCGACCGATCCGGCGGTTTCAACCTCAAACCCGCGTTTCTCCATCGCCTTGGCCAGACGTCTCAGAAATGGCTCGTCATCATCCACCAACAGCAGCGATTTATCGGGGCCGATGTCGAGTTGAGAACTGTCCGCCATAGTCTTGTCTTTCTGCTATTTCATGCCTTTTGGCCTGCACATGAGTAATAGCAGCGCGGGTGCAAACGTCAAACCGATGTGTCTTTTCTAGACTTGCTCCAGAAAACAGCCCACCTTGTCGGCCATCTGTTCGGCCGTGTCATCTCGTTTGAAAAACTCCAGAAATCCGTCTTCGGGCGTAACGAGGTATGTAAAGGTCGAGTGATCGACAAGGTAATACTCGTCGCTCTTATCATGCGCCTTGTAATAGGTCTTGTAGGCTCTGCTGGCCGCCTGAACCTGTTCGGGCGTTCCGGTCAGCGCGATCATGCGCTCGTGCATATTGTATGCATAGTCTCCCACAACTTCCGGCGTATCCCGATCCGGATCAATCGAGATGAATAGCGGGGTCACAGACTTTCCGCGCTCGGCGAGGATATCAATGGCCTCGGCATTGCGGGACACGTCTAACGGACACACATCCGGGCAAAATGTGTACCCGAAATAGATCAGTGTCGGCTCGGTGATCACATCTTTGTCAGTGACGATTTCACCCTTCTCGTTCAACAATTCAAACAGCCCGCCAATCGCAGCCGCCCCACCTGCGATCTGAGCGGACCGGCATTGTGCATATTTATCATCTGATCCATTGCCCGACGTCAGCAGCCACATGGCTCCAAGGCCAACGGCCAGAACAACGGTTGCAAGTATGGCATAAATGCGGGTCATGGCGCTCATCCTGGGAAAGAGGGATTGTTGATCATTTCCACCGGTACACCTATCAACTTGATGGACCGGTACAATAGGACATAATTGACCTATGGCAGATTCCAACCACGGCTTATGGCGCGGACAGGAACGCAGCAGCTGGATCAGGTTGCGGACGCTGATCTTTCTGCGATGGGTCGCTATTGTCGGTCAGTTCACCGCCATTACTGTGGCTCAGCAATCCTACCATGTTCAGCTGGAACTGGGTCTGTGCTACCTGGCCATCGGCGTGTCGGTTGTGGGCAATCTGACCGCAATCGTGATTTTCCCACGCAACAAGCGTCTGACCGAGTTTGAGAACTTTCTGATGGTTCTCTTTGACCTGTTGCAACTGGCGTTTCTGTTGTATCTCACCGGCGGGCTGAATAACCCGTTTGCCTTGCTTCTCGTTGGCCCGGTAACGATCTCGGCGAATGTCATGAGCACTCGGTCGACCCTGATCGTGGGTGCCGTTGCAATTGTTCTGACAACCCTGCTGGCGGAGTTCCATCTGCCATTGCGCACGGATCTCGGCGTGGTGTTGGAGATCCCAGACATCTTGTTGTTTGGGAACTGGGCCGCGATTGTTATCGCAATTGCCTTCATCGGCGCCTATTCGCACCGCGTGAGTTCCGAGGTTCAGTCGATGTCCGAGGCTCTTTCGGCCACTTACATGGCGCTGGCGCGCGAACAGAAATTGACCGACCTAGGTGGGGTTGTCGCGGCGGCGGCGCACGAACTGGGCACGCCGTTGGCCACGATCAAGCTGACTAGTTCGGAACTGATCGAAGAACTGGACGACCGGCCCGATCTTAAGGATGACGCCGCCCTGATCCGGGAACAGGCCAATCGGTGCCGGGATATTCTGCGCAATATGGGCCGGGCCGGCAAAGATGACCTGCATCTGCGGCAGGCCCCGCTGTCGACTGTCGTTCACGAAGCCGCAGAACCACATATCGATCGGGGGAAGGCTATCAGTTTTTCTGAAGGTCCGGGTCAGGACGGGGATGTTCAACAACCGTCGATCCTGCGAAAGCCCGAGATCATTCACGGTCTGCGCAACCTGATCCAGAACGCGGTGGATTTTGCCCGCGCGAATGTCTGGGTCGAGGCGGAATGGACGTCAGATCGGATCACCGTCATCATCATGGATGACGGGCGCGGGTTTCCATCGCAGATGATCGGCCGAATCGGCGATCCGTTTGTACGCCGGCGACGGAGCGAGACCGACCGGCGGACCCGGCCGGAATACGAAGGCATGGGCTTGGGTCTGTTCATCGCCAAAACCCTTCTGGAACGCAGCGGAGCCGAACTGGACTTTGCCAATGGCTCTGATCCCTACCAGCATTTATCGGATCACCCGGACCGCAAGGGCGCAATTGTCAGAGTGTCCTGGCCACGCAACCTGGTCGATGCGCAAACAGGCGACACGCCCGTGCCATCCGGCGTCAATCAGCACATCCAGGTCTAGGCTTAAGACACCGTTAACCAATCACACGCATAGTCTGATCGAATTCCGTTCAGGTATGGGGTGAAAAATGGCCGACTGGATCATTCTGGCCGCGATCAGTCTGGTTTCATGTTGTTTCGCGATTCAATGGCTGGCGCCGCCGCGTGTGCAGCGTGACGACGGATATGGGCTGTTCTCGCCGTCTTCTTTGTTTGATGCGGTGTTTCTGTTTGATGGTCATCGTTTGATCAGCCACTCGGATATTGCACTTGCGGGTTTTGAACATGTTGGCGACTGGGATGATCTGCGCCGCCTTCTGCAACGGGATTTCCCAACCTTTCCCGAAACGCCTGAAGCCATTCGCGATCATGGTGATCTGGTGGTCTCCGCCATTGACTTCTCGGTCGAACGCGAGGTGCTCTGCCAGTGGATTGATGGCATTGTCCGCGTGCAGCTGCGCGAACTGTCCAAAGCGTCGAGCGCGGTGCTGCGCGACCCGAACGATCCCATCCGCCTCGCAATGGACCAGGCGCCCTATCCGGTCTGGCTTCTGGGCCACAACAGCCGGGTCTTGTGGTGCAATGCCGCCTACGTCGCGCTGGTGCGCAAGGTGCGCGGTCAGGATGCCGATCTGACAGAGCCTCTGTTTTCGGCCACCCGGGACGAGGCGCGCTCCAGCGGAAAGTTCCGCGTTTCCGTTGCCGTAAACGGCGGCGCAAACAAGCTATGGTTCGATCTGTCTCAAATCGAGCGCGACGAAGGCCGGCTCTGTTACGCGGCCGACGTCAACGCGATTGTCGAGGCTGAAACGGCCCAGCGCAAGTTTGTTCAGACGATGACCAAGACATTTGCGCAGCTGTCGATCGGGCTTGCTATTTTCGACCGAAATCGCCAGTTGGCCCTGTTTAACCCTGCACTGATCGACCTGACGGCGCTGCCGCCCGATTTCCTGAGTTGCCGCCCCAGTCTGTCCAGTTTTTTTGACAGGCTGCGGGATCAGCACATGATGCCCGAACCCAAAAATTACCGCAGTTGGCGTCGGCAAATGAACGATCTCCTCGAAGCCGCGGAGGATGGCAACTTCCAGGAGACGTGGTCTCTGCCGTCCGGATCCGTTTACTCCGTGAGTGGGCGTCCGCATCCGGATGGCGCCGTTGCGTTTTTGTTCGAAGACATCACCGCCGAGATCACGTTGACCCGGCGGTTCCGTTCAGAAATGGATCTGATGCAATCCATTCTGGACAAGCTGGCCGATGCCATCGCCGTCTTTTCAGGTGACGGAAACCTGGCCCTGACAAACTATGCCTATCAGCAGATGTGGGACGACACCCATGAAGCCGGATTCGAGCCCGAGTCCCTTACGGATGTGACGCGGAAATGGCAGGAAAGCTGCATGGCCACTCCGATTCTGGGTGAAATACGTGACTTTGTAGAAATGCACGACGACCGGACGGAATGGTCGGCTGAGATTCAGATGCGCAATGGCACCAATCTGGACTGTACGATCACGCCAATGCAAAACGGGGCAACCATCGTGCGTTTTGCCGCAGACAGGAAATCACCCACCAGCCGGGGGGTGCAGAAAGTCAGCGCCTGAACCGGGTTGCAGCGGGCCGGAGGCGAGGTCATTGTGGCGCCATGACCAAGCCGCCCCTAAAGATTAAGTTGGAGTCGCCCAAGAAAACCGCCGCATTTGCTGCGGGATTGGCCAATCACCTCGGACCTGGCGACATCATTCTGCTGGACGGTAAGATCGGCAGTGGTAAGACTCACTTTGCACGCAGCCTCATTCAATCTCGGATGACCGACCCCGAGGATGTCCCCTCGCCCACCTTTACGCTGGTACAATCCTACGAGACATCTGCAGGCGATATCTGGCATTGCGATCTGTACCGTATCAGCACAACAGAAGAGATTGAGGAACTGGGGTTGATCGAGGCATTCGACACCGCCCTGTGCCTGGTGGAATGGCCAGACAAGCTGGGTCCGCTGATCCCGCCGACCGCGCTGACACTGAAATTTCAAACCGACCCAAATGATATGGAGACCCGACACTTGACCCTGTCCTGGTCCGACCCGAAATGGGCACCGAAATTGGAGAATGTCACATGACAAACCGGACGGTGCTGGCCCAGGCCCTGATTGCACAGACGCAATGGGCAGGTGCCGAACGTGCGTTTTTGGCCGGGGATGCCTCGAACCGCAGGTATGAGCGTCTGACCGATCCGGCCACAGGCCATACCGCTATTTTCATGGACGCCCCCCCGGACAAAGGCGAAGATGTCCACGCATTTGTGCGCGTCGCGGAATACCTGCGGTCTATTGGTCTGAGTGCGCCGGAAATTTTTGCGAAAGACGCCGAATTTGGGTTTCTGCTATTGGAAGATTTGGGCGATGATCTGTTTGCCCGGGTTTTGCGGCGCAACCCGAAAAGGGAACGCGAACTGTACGAAGCGGCCACAGATGTGCTGATCCATCTGCATGATTCACCATCCCTCTCGCTGCCCTCTTATGACCCTGCGCTGATGACCGAGCTGGCCGCGCTGTCTTTCACCAAATATACGCAAGGGATTTTGGGGTCTTATGACACAGATGCCCTAGATCGGTTCGAGAACCGGTTCTCGGACCTTCTGCACCGCGAAACATCAGGTGTCAAAGTGGTCATCCAACGCGATTACCACGCGGAAAACCTGATCTGGTTGCCTGATCGGCAGGGCCTTCAACGGGTCGGGTTGCTGGATTTTCAGTCCGCGATGCTGGGACACCCAGCCTATGACCTGATGTCCCTGTTGCAGGATGTGCGCCGGTCTGTTCCGGTCAGTATCGAAATGCGGATGATTGATCGCTACCTGATGGCCACCGGGATGAACGACCATGATTTCCGCACTGCCTACAATGTTCTGGGCGCACAGCGCAATCTGCGTATTCTGGGCGGGTTTGCACGGCTGGCCACCGATTATGGCAAACCGCAATACGTTGATCTGATCCCGGCCACCTGGGCGCATCTGATGCGCGACCTGGAACACCCTGCACTGGTGTCAGTGGCACAGCTGTTACGCGATGCGCTGCCCGAACCGACGCCCTACAATCTGGCAAAGCTGAGGGCGGCATGATCCAGTCGCCCGAGGCCCTCATGTTGTTTGCGGCCGGCTTTGGCACCCGCATGGGTGCACTGACCAAAAACGCGCCCAAACCGCTGATCGAGGTGGCAGGAAAGCCGCTGATAGATCACGCGCTTGAGCATGTCGAGGCACACGGCGATCTGCGTGTCGTGGCCAACCTGCACTATCGTGCCGACCAGATGGAGGCACACCTAGCACCCAAAGGCGTAATGCTGTCTCGGGAAGAACCGGACATTCTGGAGACCGGCGGCGGGTTGCGTGCAGCCCTGCCCTTGCTCAGGTCCAACCCGGTTTTCACGATGAATTCAGATGCGATCTGGGCAGGCCCTAATCCCCTGACATTGCTACAAAACGCTTGGGACCCGCAGCGGATGGATGCGCTGTTGATGTGCATCCTAACAGATCGCGTACTCGGTCACGCAGGGCCCGGCGATTTCACCGCCGACAAGGACGGGCGCATCACACGGGGGCCCGGACTGGTGTATGGCGGGGCGCAAATCCTCAAAACAGACGGCTTGCGAGCTTTTCAGGAAAAGGCGTTTTCGCTGAACTGGCTCTGGGATCGCATCCAGGATCAAGGTCGACTGTTTGCGTTGGAGTATCCTGGGCGATGGTGTGACGTCGGTACACCCGAGGGTATTGCGTTGGCCGAAAGTCTGCTTGCGGATGTTTGACCCAACCGCCCAACCCCGTGTCTTCGCCGTTCCACCGGGCGTGGATTTTCCCAAGGATCTGGTCGCAGGTCTGCGCGCCCGCATCTCAGACCCGCCCGAAGCCATGGCGCGGGTCCAACTGGTGGTCAACACCCGCCGGATGGCCAGACGGGTACGAGATCTGTTCGATCAGGGCCCTCCGGGCCTGTTGCCTCGGATATCGCTGGTTACCGATCTCGGCGAGATGACGGATCTGGCGCGGCTCCCCCCCGCGATTTCTCCGCTGCGCCGTCGGCTGGAACTGACACAGCTGATTGCAAAGCTTCTAGACCAGCAACCCGACTTGGCAGCTCGGTCATCGCTGTTTGACCTGTCCGACAGCCTTGCAGCATTGATGGATGAGATGCAGGGCGAAGGAGTGTCACCGGAAGCGATCCGCCAGCTTGATGTCAGCGATATGTCCGGCCATTGGGCCCGGGCACAGGCGTTCATCGGGATTACCGATCATTTTGTCGGGACAGAGTCGGATGCCATGGATGCACAGGCCCGGCAACGGCATGTGGTCGAGAACCTGATCGCGCGATGGCAAGATACCCCGCCGAACTACCCCGTCATCCTTGCGGGGTCGACGGGCTCGCGCGGCACAACGCTGATGCTAATGAAGGCGGTAGCACGGTTGCCGCAAGGGGCCGTCATTTTGCCGGGGTATGATTTCGATCAGCCCGACCCGGTTTGGCACAATCTGGACGAAGCCCTGACGTCAGAGGATCACCCGCAGTATCGGTTCCGAAAACTGATGCGGGAACTGGACCTGTCACCGGATCAGATCGTGCGATGGACGGATCGTCAGGCCCCTCGCCTGCGCGAAACCGCCTCGTGTCATTGGCCCTGCGCCCAGCGCCCATAACAGATGCCTGGATGACCGAAGGGCCTCAGCTGACTGATCTTCACGCCGCAACACAGGATCTGACGCTGATCGAGGCGCAATCTCCACGGTCCGAGGCTTTGGCCATTGCGCTGCGCTTGCGCCAAGCCGCCGAGACCGGGCAGACCGCAGCTTTGATCACACCCGACCGGATGCTGACGCGGCAGGTCAGCGCCGCTTTGGGCCGGTGGAACATTCTGCCCGATGACAGTGCCGGACTGCCGCTGCAACTGTCACCCCCGGGCCGGTTCCTGCGTCACGCAGCGGAGCTTTTTACCCATCGGCTGGACGGTGAGGCGCTGTTAACGCTGCTCAAACACCCGCTCTGCCATGATGGCGGAGAACGCGGGAGCCATCTCCTGCACACCCGCGATCTGGAATTGGACCTGCGCCGAAACGGCCCCCCCTTTCCAGACAGCGCCAGCCTGACCGCTTTTGCAATGCGCAAGGATGTGCCTGCCACGTGGACCACGTGGCTTGTCGATCAGTTTTGCGACCGACAGGTCACTGGCACACAGCCTTTGACCAAGTGGGTCGAGACCCTGCGTACTCTGGCCCAGGTGATATCGGCAGGCAGCACGGGGGAACCCGGAACGCTCTGGGATAAGAACGCCGGCCAAAAGGCTTTGGCCGTGCTGACAACGCTCGAGGCCGAGGCGCATCATGGCGGCACAATGACGGCCCATGACTTTTCGGACCTTCTGGGCGCCTTGCTGGCCGGCGAAGAGGTTCGCGATCGCGACGCGCCGCATCCGCATATCATGATCTGGGGCACGCTGGAGGCCCGCGTTCAGTGCGCGGAGCTTTTGATTCTCGGGGGTCTGAACGAAGGCAGTTGGCCCGAAACGCCCGCGCCGGACCCTTGGTTGAACCGTCAGATGCGGGACCAGGCCGGGCTGTTGCTGCCGGAACGCCGGATCGGTCTGTCCGCGCATGATTTTCAGCAAGCCATCGCCGCACCTGAGGTCTGGCTGACGCGGGCCACACGGTCGGAGGACGCGCAAACCGTGCCGTCGCGCTGGCTGAACCGCCTGACAAACCTGCTGAACGGTCTGCCTGACCAGGGTGGCCCCGAGGCCTTGTCCGACATGCGAAACCGCGGCCAAAAGTGGCTTGGCTGGTCCGAAACACTTGAACACGCCCCCGAAATTGCGGCCGCACACCGTCCCTCCCCAAGACCGCCGGTCGCGGCGCGCCCTCGTCAGCTGACAGTGACCGACGTCAAACGGCTGATCCGCGATCCCTATGCAATTTACGCGAAATACGTGTTGCGGCTGCGGCCATTGGATCCCCTGGTTCAGGCGCCGGATGCCCGACTGCGCGGTATCGTCATCCACGAGGTTCTGGAGCAGTTTATCAAATCCAGCGTCCTCGACGCAGCATTGCTGACGCGAGAGAACTTTATCAAACGCGCCGGCACGCTGCTTGAGGACCATGTCGCATGGCCCACCGCGCGCAAACTGTGGCTCGCACGGCTGGATCGGATCGCAGATGACTTCCTTCGGGCTGAAATAGCGCGCCGCGGTGACGGAGGGCCAGTTGCGTTCGAGGCCGCGATGCGCCTGGCGCTGACCCCGCTGGAGTTCACGATCACCGGCCGCGCCGACCGGATCGACCGCAACAGCCGGGGTGCCCTGCGGATCATCGACTACAAAACCGGCGCGCCACCCACCGAAAGCCAACAGGCCAAATTTGAAAAACAGTTGCTGATCGAAGCAGCCATCGCAGAACAGGGTGGTCTCGACGGGTTTGACCCCACCGCCGTCGCGGAGGCGGTGTTCATCGGCATGGGCGGAACCTACCGAGAGGTCGCGGCCCCATTGGCCGGTGAACCGACTGACAAGGTGTTGGCCGAACTCAGAGAGCTTGTTTCCGCCTATTTAGAGCCTGATCAGGGCTATTCCTCCCGCCGCATGCTGCACAAAGACTCAGACCATGGCGATTATGATCACCTGGCGCGGTTCGGCGAATGGGATCGCACTGCCGATACCTTCCCTGAGGACATGACATGAGAACGCGCAACGATGCCACGGAGCGGCAGGTCAAGGCTGCACGCCCCGATGCCTCGACCTGGCTGGCGGCCAATGCGGGCTCGGGCAAGACGCGCGTACTGACGGATCGCGTCGCACGGCTGTTGCTGGACGGGGTACAGCCCCAGCATATTCTGTGCCTGACCTATACTAAGGCTGCAGCAAGCGAGATGCAGAACCGGCTGTTTGATCGCCTTGGGGAATGGGCGATGCGCGGCAGTGATGATCTTCGAAGAAACCTCACGGAACTGGGCGTTTCCGGATCGATTGACGACGACCAGCTGGCTCAGGCCCGTACGTTGTTCGCCCGCGCGATCGAGACACCAGGCGGTTTAAAGATCCAGACGATTCACTCGTTCTGCGCATCGCTCCTGCGCCGTTTCCCGCTAGAGGCTGGCGTCAGCCCGCAATTTACCGAGATGGAGGACCGCGCCGCTGCTTTGCTGCGTGAAGAAATCATCGAGGGCTTTGCCGAAGGGCCTCAGGCCGCTTTGATCGAAGACGTTGCGGGATTTGTAACCGATACTGGCTTTGACACATTGACCGCAGCAGTAACGCAGCGGCGGAGCCTTTTTCGGACCCATTAGACTGGCGCGATGTCGCGCAATGTTTTGGATTGCCTGACGGGTTCGACGAGGGTGTCCTGCGTGCTAAGGTCTTTCAAGGCGATGAAGTTCAACTGGTTCAATCCATTCTGCCCGCGCTGACAGAAAACGGTGGCAACAACGCCAAAGCGGCCGCGAAGCTTGCCAGATTTACAGAAGCCCGTATTGACGCTCTGCCCCTATTGGAGAGCGTTTTGCTGACCGGTAAAACTGCAAAAGAGCCGTTCACAGCTAAGATTGGCAGCTTTCCGACCAAAGCCTTACGAGAAGGCGTGTTGGCAGACCGGATGCCAAAGATAGAAGCGCTGATGACACGGGTCGAGGCGGCACGCGAACAACGGCTTGCACTGTATGCTGCGCAAAAAACCCTGGTCCTGCACCGCTTTGCTGCCGCTTTTCTTCCGGAATATGAGCGTCGGAAACAGCTGCGCGGCTGGCTCGATTTTGACGATCTGATCCTGCGCGCGCGGCAGGTGTTGAATGATCCTGCGGTGGCGGAATGGGTTCTCTACCGACTGGACGGCGGCATCGACCATATTCTGGTGGACGAGGCACAAGACACCAGCCCGGACCAATGGGATGTGATCGAGAAGCTGGCGCAGGAATTCACCAGCGGGGAAGGGGCCCGGTCGGACATTGAACGCACGATCTTTGTGGTTGGGGACAAAAAACAGTCGATTTATTCGTTCCAGGGCGCGGACCCGCAAGCCTTTGACCGGATGCAGGCCGAGTTTGGGCGAAAACTGGCGGAAGCAGGCTCTAAACTTGAGGTTTCTGAGCTTGCGCATTCCTTTCGGTCCTCAAGCGCGATCCTGTCTTTGGTGAATATTCTGTTTGAAAACCATGCTGAGGCCGGGTTTCAGGACGAAGCGCTTCACATCGCTTTCAAAACCGGCTTACCAGGACGGGTCGATCTGTGGCCCGTGGTTGAGAAGGTCGAAGACACAGAGGACGCGCATTGGACCGACCCGGTGGACCGGCCGGGGGCCCAGCATCACACGGTCATCTTGGCGGAAAAGATTGCCTGCCAGATCAAATCCATGATCGACACGGGCCAAACCATCCCCGAGGATGCAGACCCGTCCGGCACGTTTACGCGCCGACCCGTGCGGCCAGGCGACTTTTTGATCCTCGTGCAGCGCCGATCGGACCTGTTCGCCGAGATCATTCGCGCGTGCAAGGCCAAGCAGCTTCCTATTGCCGGGGCCGACCGCCTGAAAGTGGGCGCGGAGCTGGCGGTCAAGGACCTTGCCGCCTTGCTGAGCTTCTTGGCGACACCCGAAGACAGCCTGTCGCTGGCCACCGTCCTGAAATCTCCGCTGTTTGGGTGGACGGAACAGCAGCTTTTTGACCTGGCCCACCGGCGGGATGAACCGTTCTTATGGGTGGCACTGCGCAGACGCGCCGAAGACTTCCCGGAAACACTGGCCGTATTGGACGATCTGCGCGGGCAAATCGACTTTCTCCGCCCCTACGACCTGATCGAACGCATCCTGACCCGCCACGATGGACGGCGCAAATTGCTTGGCCGTCTCGGTGCCGAGGCCGAAGACGGGATCAACGCTCTGTTGTCTCAGGCCCTTGCCTATGAACGGACGGATATTCCCAGTCTGACCGGGTTTCTGGTCTGGATGCAGACCGATGATCTGGAAATCAAACGGCAGATGAGCGGTGTCGGCAATATGATCCGCGTGATGACCGTGCATGGCGCCAAAGGGTTGGAATCGCCCATCGTGATTCTGCCGGACACCGGCAAGCGACAAGCACCGCGCGACGCGGAAATCATGGTCGCAGACGGCATTCCTGTTTGGAAAGTGCCGTCAGACACATCTCCGCATCTGATCGCCAAGGCACGCATCGAAGCGCGGCGAAAGGAGGAGAATGAGCGGCTAAGGTTGCTCTATGTGGCTCTAACACGGGCCGAAAAGTGGTTGATTGTCGCGGCGGCGGGGGATGTCGGTAAGGATGGGACCAGTTGGTATCAGATGGTCGACGCCGCGATGGAGCGTGCCGGGGCCGTTCAAGTGCCTGGGTCGCAGACCCGTCGGCTGTCGCATGGGGACTGGGACGGGCTTCCATCGACAGATCGCGCTGAACCATCCGGCATCTTGGACGCCTTGCCAGACCTGTTTCTGCACCCCGCGCAAGTACCGGTTACTGACGCAGGGACGATCAGCCCATCTGACCTTGGCGGAGCCAAAGCTTTGCCAGGCGATGCCGGTCAGGATGAGGAGGCGGCCAAGCTGCGCGGAACCCGGCTGCATCTCCTGCTGGAACACATGCCGGACACAGAGCCCGGCAACTGGCCACAGCTATGCGCGCGGGTTCTGCCCGATATGCAGGATACGGATCGGCAGGAGATTTTGGTCGAAGCATCCCGCGTTCTCAAAGCAGATCATTTGCAGCCCATCTTTGCCTCTGGCGCTTTGGCCGAGGTTCCTGTCTCAGCCGAGCTAAACGGGTGGCGCATGCACGGGGTCATCGACAGGCTGATCGTGACGGACACCGACATACAAGTGATTGATTTCAAATCGAATGCAACGGTCCCGGATCGGGCTGAGGCCTGCCCGGACGGTTTGTTACGACAGATGGGAGCATACGCGCAGGCGCTGTCTCAAATCTATCCGGACAGGGAGATTCGCACAGCAATTCTGTGGACGCGAACGGCCGAGCTGATGTGGCTGCCACACGATCTTGTGACAGATGCGTTGGGCCGCGCCCAGATATCTTGACCTCACCCACAGCCGCACATACGTTCACTGCCCAAGCGCATCTCATTCAGGAGACAGAGTATGTCGACCGTAGCCGTCACCGACGAAACATTTGACGCCGAAGTCAAGAACTCGGATGTCCCAGTCGTAGTGGATTTCTGGGCCGAATGGTGCGGACCCTGTAAGCAGATCGGCCCCGCACTGGAAGAGCTGGCAACCGAATACGGCGAAAAACTGAAGATCGCCAAGGTTGACGTCGACAGCAACCCGAACGCTGCCGCCGCAATGGGTGTTCGTGGCATACCGGCCTTGTTCATCTTCAAAGACGGTCAGGTTGTTTCAAACCGCGCGGGCGCTGCACCCAAGGCTGCCCTGCAAAGCTGGATTGACGAGTCGATCTGATCGGGTTTCTACCGAAAGATACCAAAGGCGTCCTGATCGGGGCGCCTTTTTCGTTGGGCCAGCGACATCTGGCGATCATCCAGCACACATCAGTTCAGTCCTAAGGAATCGGGAAATACACATGGCCAAGACACGGGTACTTGTGGAATTCGGGATGGGAACGTCTTTGCGGCGCGCGGACTATACGCAGGCTGCAGCGCGCGCCATCAAGGACGCGCTGTGGCATAACTCGATCAACATGGCCGAGCTGTTTGGATTTCCGAAGGAAGCGATGATCATTGACGCGGAAATCGGCGTGCAGCAGCCGGATCAGGTCGATGTTCAAGAGCTTTTGGCCATTTTTCCGTATGGGCGGCCAAGCATCACGGTCAACCATGGCGGTTTGGACGTGGGAAAACCGGGCGGGCAGGGCCAGACGGTGATCGCCAATGCCGCTGTGATCGTATCGTTTGACATGGAACCCGCGCAATGAGTGAAAAACGCATCATTCTGGAAATGGGCACCGGAAACGACCTGTATGGGCAGGACTATACCAAAGCCGCGTGCCGGGCCGTGCAGGACGCCTTGCACCATTCCTCGATCACCTTGTTTTCAAAGCTGGGACTCGACCACAACGAAATGCGTGTGCGCGTCACAATCGCTGTTCAGCAACCGGAAAACGTGGACTGCGCACGCGTCGCTGCAGATCTGCCCCGGGGCAGGGCCGAGGTGCACGCGGTCAAAGGCGGTCTGGATGTCTTCGATGAGGCCTCAGGCGAACGCCACGTGGTCGCAACCGCCGCGATTGAAGCGTATCTACCGGATCAGACGGGCAAATACAGGCAATGCTGACATGGAAAAAGCCGCTCGGAGATCCGGGCGGCCGTTCCAAATCTTGGATCCGGGTGGGATCAGAGTTTTGCGATATCCGCGCGCTCCAGGCCGATATCGTCCAGCTGGGCGTCTGTCAGACCCGACAGGATCTTGCGGGTTTTGCGGGATTCATTCCATACGACAACGTCGTCGTAGGCTTTATAGAACGCGTCCACTACGTGCAGGATGGTAGCTGCTCCGAGCGGCGCATGGATGTTTGCTGTGGTTGCCATTTGCGCAGTCCTTGGATTTGAAACAGCCGACCCCTTGTCGGTTGTAAGCCTCACATAGTGTCCGACCCTCCGACTCACAATTGCTGGTCTGGTAACCCCGAATTGCGTCCTGTGCATATCTTTTGTGCAGTTTTAGAACGGGTTGCGCCGAACCGGCGCGCGGCCCATATATAGCGCCGGTAAGAACGGAGGCCTGCATGGCAGACAATGATTTTCCCGGTTGGCACGGAACAACGATCATCGGCGTCAAAAAGGGCGGTCAGATCGTCATCGCGGGTGACGGGCAGGTCAGCCTGGGCCAGACCGTGATCAAAGGCACCGCACGCAAGGTGCGCCGCCTGTCCCCCGGCGGGTTCGAGATCGTCGCAGGCTTTGCCGGGTCGACCGCAGATGCCTTTACGCTGCTCGAACGGCTCGAAGCCAAGCTTGAAGCCACGCCCGGTCAACTGGCGCGCGCGTCGGTTGAACTTGCCAAAGACTGGCGCACCGACAAATACCTGCAAAAGCTCGAGGCGATGCTGATCGTCACCGATGGAAAAGACCTGTTCGTCATCACCGGGGCAGGGGATGTGCTGGAGCCCGAACATAACGTGGCTGCCATCGGGTCCGGCGGAAACTTTGCCCTGGCCGCCGCGCGCGCGATGATGGATGGCGACAAATCTGCGGAAGAGGTCGCCCGTCAATCCATGGCAATTGCCGCAGATATCTGCGTCTACACCAACGGAAATCTGACGGTCGAGGCGATCTCAGGCTAAGAGGGTCGAGATTTCCTTGCCTTTCCACCGCAGGTGCATGCCGATCAGACCCAGGATCGCGGTGACGATTACGATGTAGTAGGGCAGCCGGATGTCGATGCTCATCAATCCGCCGCCGATCAGCGACATGACCCCGCCCGCCAGACAGAACACGGCCGTGGTGACGCCCATGACCCAGCCCTGATCGGTTTCGCTGACGGATGAGGAAAACAGGCCCAGCAGGGTCGGGTAGGAAACACCAAAGAAGAAGTAGAAGAAGAACACCGGGACGTAGCTGAACACGCCGCTGGGGCTGAAGGCAAAGGCAAAGCCGCAGATCACCATGACCAGCAGCGATGTATAGATGATCGAATGCTTGCTGAACCGCTCCTGCGCGGGTTTAACAAGGAACGTACTAGAAAAGGCCAGGGCAAAGCCGATGACCACCATCGCCACGCTGCCCCCGATCACGCCATAGCCAAAGGCGCTGGTCAGGAAGTTGTCGACAAACACGTAGAACGTCACATTGGCGATCATGAACAGAGCGTAAACCGGCATGATTTTCAGCACCATCGGATGCCCGCGCACCGCAATCAGGCTATCGGTGATGTCACGCGGGCGGAAGACAAAGGGCGCCCGCTCGGACCTTGTGTCCTTAAAGAACGTGATCACCAGGAATATCGCGATCAGGACCAGAACAAAGGCCCCGTAGAAGGGCGTTTTCAGGGTCGCAGCGCTTCCCAGCAACGCAGAGTCCGACAGAACTGCCCCGATAATCGGGCCGCCCACCAAGCCAAAGCTGACGCCAGTTACGATGTAACCCATGTTGCGATCGCGATCGGCGGCATCGGTGCTCCCATCGATCATAGCCGCCTGCGCGATGGGTTGGTTGCCGGCGGTGAACCCGGTGATCGAACGGCCAATGATCAGCAGCAGCAGACTGTTGATGTAGAGTGCGACAATGGTCAGCGCATATCCTGCCAGCGCACCAGCCAAGCAGACCAGAAGGGCATTCTTTCGTCCAATGGAATCCGAGACCTTGGACACATAGACCACCCCCAGAAACCAGGACAGGAAGAAGCAGCCGATCACCAGCCCGTAGTAGAAATGCCGACGCCCCGTGGCTGTGCTTTCAGGCAGAAATCCGGACTTTGTCTCCATGATCAGTGAGTTGATGATGGGAAAAACAAGGCCCTGCCCGATCAGATCTACAAACACCACGAACAGCAAGGTAACCTTGGCAATCTTCGTCATTCCAAAACCCTGACCCTCAAACCATTGAAAACACTTTAGCAGACGGCAGCCGCTTCACCTAATGGCGCTGTTTGAGGAAAGCATTTGCAAACCCGATGAAGCGTTGCTAACCAGCGCTGCCGACGGAAAACGGCTTGGTTGTTTTCGCAAATGCAGTGACTACCTAAGCCGGATGTTACCTATGCTGAGTGAGAGGACTGCCCCTTGACCGACCTGACCCCGCGCGAGATTGTCTCGGAACTGGATCGCTTTATCATCGGTCAGAAGGACGCAAAGCGCGCGGTCGCCGTTGCTTTGCGCAATCGCTGGCGGCGCAAGCAGCTGGCGGATGACATTCGCGATGAGGTCTATCCAAAGAATATTCTGATGATCGGGCCCACGGGCGTTGGTAAAACGGAAATCAGCCGTCGGCTGGCCAAGCTGGCCCGCGCGCCGTTCATCAAGGTCGAGGCGACCAAGTTTACCGAAGTCGGTTATGTCGGGCGCGACGTGGAACAGATCGTGCGCGATCTGGCCGACGCCGCCATCCTGCAAACCCGCGAATACATGCGCGAGGACGTCAAAGCCAAAGCTTATCTGGCCGCAGAAGACCGCGTGATCGAAGCCATCGCCGGCGAGGATGCGCGCGACGCAACGCGAGAAATGTTCCGAAAAAAACTCAAGGCCGGTGAGCTAGACGATACCGTGATCGAACTCGAGGTTGTCGACAGCTCAAATCCCATGCCGATGTTCGACGTACCCGGACAGCCCGGCAGCCAGATGGGCATGATGAACCTTGGGGACATCTTTGGCAAAGCGTTCGGCGGGCGCACCGTCAAACGCCGCATGACCGTTGCCGAAAGCTATGACACCTTGATCGGGGAAGAGGCCGACAAACTGCTGGACGATGAAACCGTGACCCGCGCAGCTTTGGACTCGGTCGAGCAGAACGGCATCATCTTCTTGGATGAGATTGACAAGGTCTGCGCGCGAACAGATGCCCGTGGTGGCGATGTCAGCCGCGAAGGGGTGCAGCGCGATCTGCTGCCTTTGATCGAGGGCACGACGGTCTCGACCAAACACGGTCCGGTCAAAACCGACCATATCCTGTTCATCGCGTCTGGCGCGTTTCATATCGCCAAGCCCTCGGACCTGTTGCCAGAACTGCAGGGCCGCCTGCCGATCCGTGTTGAACTGCGCGCACTGACAGAGGAAGACTTTGTGCGCATCTTGACCGAAACCGACAACGCCCTGACCCTCCAGTACACCGCCCTGATGGGCACCGAGGAAGTCACCGTCACCTTTACCAACGATGGCATCGCCGCGCTGGCCAAGATTGCGGCTGACGTGAACCAGAGCATCGAGAATATCGGCGCAAGACGGCTGCATACGGTGATGGAACGTGTCTTCGAAGAGCTGTCCTTTGAGGCGCCGGATAAGGCCGGAACAGAAATCACGGTCGATGCGCAATTTGTCAGCGATAACTTGGGTGAGCTGACCAAATCGGCGGACCTGAGCCGTTACGTTCTGTAACCAGACCGGCCGGAACTTGCCGTATTTCACGGTATTGCGGCGCCTCGTCTCTGGACGCAGGGGCAGAAATCGATAGCGTAGCCGCAAGACATGCTGAGATCTGATTGTGCTGCGCTATTTCTTTGTCCTGCTGACCGCTTTGTCGCTGAGTGCTTGTGTTGACCGTTCGGTCTCCGAGACGGTTCCGGACGCGCTGCGCGTCGGCACGCCCGAGACCGTGTTTGCCGTGACCTCCCGCGCTCGTGAAACCGATGGCTCTTACGGGTACCGCCGTGCCGAGCAGCTGCGCTATCTCGAGATGACAGTGTCGATTCCGCCATCCCACACGCCCGGATCGCTCAATTTTTCCTACGCGAATCCGGATCCGAACACCCAGTTTGTCCTGGCTGGTGTCACAGAGTTCACAGGACCGCAGGACCTGGGCAATCGGCTGAAAGGCGTCAACGAAGTCACGATCTTTGTGCATGGCTACAACGCGACGCAAACCGAGACCGTGTTCCGGGCTGCACAAGTGGCTCATGATATCGGTATTCCCGGCTCAATCCTGATCTACTCATGGCCCAGTCAGGCGCGCGGGGTCGGCTATGCCTACGATCTGGACAGCATGCTTTTTGCACGGGACGGATTGGAACGGACCGTGCGCGAGCTGAAATCCATGGGCGTGACTCACGTCAATATTGTTGCACACTCCATGGGCGGCGCGCTTACAATGGAAATGATGCGTCAGGCCGAACTGCGCCAACCGGGCTGGTCCCGCCGCAACATAGCAGGCGTCATTCTGATTTCACCGGATCTGGATGTCGACCTGTTCCGCACGCAGATGAATAGCATCAAAACCCCGCCAGACCCGTTTGTGGTGATGGTATCGCAAAAGGACAAAGTCCTGAATATCTCGGCCAGGCTGCGCGGCACTGCGGACAGCAAACGGCTGGGCAACATCGACTCCGTTGCGCAACTGGCGGATTATCCCATCAGCGTGATCGACACGACGGCCTTCAACAGCGATGCCGGATCATCGCATTTCGTGGCAGCGACCTCACCTGCGCTGCTGTCACTGCTCAGTTCGGTCCGTCGTGTCAACCGAACCTTTGGGCGGGATCGACCCGGCATAGACGGTCTGGTTCCGCCGACCGAACGAAACACCGATGGGGCGACCGAAATCGTGCTGACAGGAACCGGTCAGCCGCAGGTCAGCGCTCCGTGACACGGTTCAGCCTCCGGGACTATCTCGTTCAGAATGCCACGTGGTTGAGCGCGGGCGTCTTGCTGACTTTTCTGTCCAGCTTTGGCCAAACGTTCTTTATCTCGATCTTCGCAGGTGACATTCGTGCCGAATTCGGATTGAGCCATGGCGGATGGGGCGGGTTGTACACGCTGGGAACAACCGGGGCCGCGATTGTCATGATCTGGGCCGGCGGCTTGACGGATTTCTTTCGCGTCCGGGTTCTGGGCCCTGCCGTTTTGTTGGGTGTCGCCCTCGCTGCTCTGGCAATGGCCGCGAATACCTGGCTGGCCCTTTTGCCGGTCGTAATCTTCTGCCTGCGCCTGTTCGGTCAGGGGATGAGTACACATCTCGCCGTTGTTGCCATGGCGCGCTGGTTCACCGCGACACGCGGAAAGGCACTGTCCATCGCCTCAGCCGGGTACGCAATTGGAGAGGCCCTGTTGCCATTGGTCTTTGTCGCGGCGATGGCCTTTCTGGACTGGCGCTGGTTGTGGGTGGTGGCAGCCTGCATCACCATCCTGGGAGTGCCCGTTCTGACACGCCTGTTGCGTCTCGAAAGAACGCCGCAAAGCCTGACCGACGCTTACACCGCCACTGGGATGGAAGGGCGGCACTGGTCGCGGCTTGAGGCTTTGGTCAACCCGCTGTTCTGGTTCATGATGCCGTCGGTGATGGCGCCGTCCGCGTTCATAACCGCGTTCTTCTTTCATCAGGTTTACCTGGCCGAGATCAAAGGCTGGCAGCACATCCAACTGGTGGCCTTGTTCCCGGTGTTTACGGGGGTGTCTCTACTGTCGATGTTCGCGGCAGGGTGGGCGTTGGACAAATGGGGTACGGCGCGCATGATGCCGTACTACCAACTACCCATCGCGCTTGGCTTTGTTGTCCTGTCCGTTGCTACGTCGATCAGCGGCGCGCTGCTGGGCTTGATCCTTCTGGGACTGACCGTTGGGGCGAACAGTACCTTGCCCAGCGCGTTCTGGGCCGAGTTCTATGGCACGCGACATATCGGTGCCATCAAGGCCATGGCCACAGCTGTCATGGTTCTGGGGTCCGCAATCGGACCGGGTTTGACCGGCCTACTGATTGACTTTGGCGTCTCTCTGGACACGCAGTTCCTGTGGATCGGCGGTGGCTTCGTTCTGGTCTGCGGTCTGATCTATGTCGGGGTATCCCGCGCAGTGCGTACGTTCTAACGAACCCGGCGCAGGTAGACATAGTAGGCTCCGTCGCCACCATGGCTGATATGTGCAGGCGTCACCTGCAGAACCGCCTGTGCCAGCGGCGGCAATGACAGCCATTGCGGCACCTGATTGCGCAACACGCCACGCGGGGTCGGGATCGGGCCGGGCTCATCCCGGTCCTTGCCTTTGCCGGTGACCACCAGAACGAGCCGCTTACCGGACGCCTGCGCATTCAGGACAAAGCGGATCAGGGCAGGATGTGCATTGTCGACGCGCATCCCGTGCAGATCCAGCTTTCCCTCAGGCTTGAGCTTGCCACGCTTCATGCGGGCAAAAGCCTTGGTGTCCATTTGAACCGGTCTGGCACGAAGGTCCTCGGTGACTGATGGCTTCAGAGCGTTTGCACCCTGCTTTGTCGGCGCTTTCTGGCCGGGTTCGAACGCATCCAAGCGGGGTTTCGGCGATTTGGTGGGTTTAGGTTTGGGCAGCGAGGTCGGATGCACCGTCTGCGGAATTTCAGGGTGCAGTCTCTCGGTCTGTTTTGCCACTTTGCGCCACAGTTCGATTTCATCCGCCGTCAATTTGCGCCGCGCCATCAGAACTCATCCGGCAACATTGCATATGCACGCTGGATCGGCAGCAATACGACCATCCGGCCAGGGTCTTTGAGCTGACCCGCCGCCTGTCCGGCCTCATCCCCGGTCCCAAAGAAGATATCGGCGCGCTGGGCCCCCTTGATCGCAGAGCCGGTGTCCTGTGCAGTCATCAGCCGTCGCAGAGGATCTTCTCCATCCTTCTCCACCCAGACCGGTGCGCCCAGCGGTGTATAAGCCGGATCAGCCGCAATGCTGCGCATCGTTGTCACCGACCGGTTCATCGCGCCCAATGGCCCAAATTCAGGCGCAACGCGCGTGACCTCGCGAAAAAACACATAGGACGGGTTGTGAAACAACAGCTCGGTCCCGGCTTCGGGATTTCGGCGCACCCAGGCGCGGATCATCTGGGCGCTGACCTCATGAGCTCCAAGTATACCCCGTCGGATCAACTCGACTCCAATTGAGCGATAGGGATGCCCATTTGCGCCGCCATACCCCACGCGCAGAGCGGTACCGTCCGGCAACCGGACACGCCCCGAGCCTTGGATCTGCAGAAAGAACAGCTCGACAGGGTCGTCGACCCAGGCAATTTCCAGCCCCCGGCCGTTCATGACGTCACCCGTCAGAATCTCACGCCTGCTCAACCACTTGCCTTCTGCGCGAGCCTCGGGCGGAATACGGTAGAGCGGATACTTGAACCGGTCAGATCGGGTCCGGGACCCGTCAAGCTCTGGCTCGAAATATCCGGTAAACAGGGCATCCTTGCCGTCTTCGACCAAAACGGGGCGAAAAAACAATTCAAAGAACGCGCGAGCGGCATCCGGTTCGTAGGTTTGCGCAACCCCACACAGCGCACGCCAATCCGGATCCCCAAGATCCCCGCATGTGTTCAGAAATACAGAAAGGGCCGCCCCGTGATCGTCGGCGGCCCAGCCATCGAGTTCGTCAAACGAGAGAATGGACCGCGTCGCGTCGGCTCCGGCGGCGCTGGCGGTGGTCATAGCGCCCACCAGACATAGCGACCGGAGCGTTGCAATCATGCGTCCGTGGCAACAAGCAGCCAGTTCGGATCGTCTTTGCCCATGACACGGGCAAAGGTCCAGCTGTCCTTTTGGCGTTTGATGGTGTTGGGGTTGCCTTCGATGATATCGCCGCCGCGGTCGCGCACGACCGAGGTCAGCTCGCCAACAAAGCGCATGGTGATTTCCGCCTGATTGGTATCCTTGTCGAATTTTGCATCGCTCAGGGTGGTTTCACGCACGCCGACAAATTCGGCCTCGATGGTCAGGCCCTGGTCTTCGCGTGCGGCCACGACCGACACAAAGGTGTCGAACACCTCTTCCGACAGGAAGGGCTGGATTTCGTCCAGATTACCGCGCTCGAATCCCATCACGATCATCTCATACGCACCACGGGCACCCTGCACGAATTCGCCAACGGAAAACGCAGGCTCGACCCGTTTCATCGCAGCCAGTACCTGCGCCTGTTCGCTGTCTTCGGGAACATGGTCGGTGATATCGTGATCCGGACCGCCTTCAATCACCTCGAAATCGCGGCGCGAGTTATTGGCGTCGGACTGCTTTTGCAGCGGCGGCTTTTCAAAGCCTTCACGCGTTCCCAGTACGCTTCTCAGGCGCAGGATCAGGAAAATCGCAATTCCGGCCAGCACCAGAAGCTGGATCAGGGGTGAGTTCATTTCGTCCTCTTTTCAGCGCCGGAACTTTGTGTATGCGGCCTCATGCCACTATGTAGGTGACAGTTCGTGGCAAGTCCACAGCCCGGCCTATGGTAAAGGATACCGCAAATGTACCTGTTCTTGGCTTTTTTATTGGTTCCGATCATCGAGATCGCCCTGTTCATCCAGGTTGGTGGTCTGATCGGTCTATGGCCGACGCTGGCCATTGTAGTCCTGACTGCGGTTTTAGGCACCGTTCTGGTGCGGACACAAGGTCGCATGGCGCTGGGCAATCTACAGCGGTCCTTTGCCGAGCTTGACGATCCGACCGAGCCGCTGGCCCATGGTGCCATGATCCTGCTGTCCGGCGCCTTGCTGCTGACGCCCGGGTTTTTACCGACGCGGTCGGCTTTGCCTTGCTGGTTCCAGGCGTTCGGGTGGCGGTCTTCCGCTATCTGAAGTCCAAAGTCACCGTCACCCAGTTTCAAATGGGACCCGGCCCCGGGTTTCGGGGTCAGCGCAACCCGTTTGATCAGGACGACGTCATTGATGGCGAATTTACCGAGGTTCGGCCCCAAAAAGACCCGTCAAAACCGTCCAAATGGGTTGAAGGTCCGCACCAGCATTGAGGTACCCGGCCCAACTTGCTAAGCAGTGGCGAATTTTATTTTTGGAGTAGATCCATGGCCGAAGAAAACACTGCAGAAAACACTGCGGCCCAAGCTGCCCCCCAGGTACAGATGCGCGTTCTAGGACAGTTCATCCGTGACATGTCCTTTGAAAACGTGATGGCCCAAAAGGGCGTGTCTGGAGACGTGCAGCCCGAAATCTCGGTTCAGGTGAACCTGGATGCCAAAAAGCGTCAGCAGGATCATCAATACGAAGTTGCGATCAAACTGAACCTGAAGTCCAAGGCCAAAGGGCTGGAGGACGTTCTGTTCCTGTTCGAGATCGACTATTGCGGCTTGTTCCACGTGGAAGGCGTGCCAGAAGATCAGATGCACCCGTTCCTGATGATCGAATGCCCGCGTATGCTGTTCCCGTTCCTGCGTCGGATCGTCAGCGACGTCACCCGCGACGGTGGATACCCGCCGGTCAATCTGGACACCATCGACTTTGTGTCTTTGTACCGCAATGAACTGTTGCGCCGTCAGGCCGAGCAGGCCCAGAAAACAGACGCCTGAAGATTATGACCCGTGCCTGATCGGTTCAGGCGCGGGTCCATAGGGCGTTTTCGCCCAGTTTTTCCACGAATTTCCTATGTGCTGCGCGTTCATCCTCGGTGATCCGGGATGGAAGTGGCGCGTCCCTAGGTACAGGCCGCCACTCCTCGCCTCCGCCTGCTGCCGTTGCGCCCGATGAGGACAGCCCAAAGTCGGGCTGCCGCCCACCAATCAGTTCCAGATACACCTCGGCTAGTATTTCCGAGTCGAGTAGCGCCCCGTGCAAAACGCGGTTTGAGTTGTCGATGTTGAATCGCCGGCACAGTGCATCCAAAGATGCAGGCGACCCCGGAAACCGCTTGCGCGCAATGGCAAGCGTGTCGAGTGCCTGATCCATCGGAATGGGTTGCAGCCCAATCCATTTCAGTTCCGCATTCAGAAACTTCATGTCAAAGGATGCGTTATGGATTACCAGCTTGGCTTCACCCACAAAGTCGCGAAACCCCTGACCAACCTTAGAAAAGACAGGTTTGTCTTTTAAGGTGACCTCGCCTTTTTCCGCCGGGCGCGGCGTTTCCAGCAGATCGGGCCCGATACCGTGTACACCAAAGGCTTCCTCGGGCATCGACCGTTCGGGATTGATGTAGACGTGATAGGTTTCGCCGGTGGCCACGTGATTCCAGAGTTCGACCGCCCCGATTTCCACAATCCGATCCCCACCATCCGGGTCGAAACCGGTGGTTTCGGTATCAAGTACAATTTCACGCATCTGCTATCCCCGCCCGTATCTGCCTGACGATATCCTGCACCTGAGCGCGGGCGTGGTCCAGAGTGTCGGTGATAATCACGTAATCTGACCGGGCGCATTTCTCATCGTTGGGCATTTGCTTGCTGAGAATCTGCTCAAACTGTGCTTCGGTCATCGTTCCCCGTTCCAAAACGCGGCGCTTTTGTTCTGCTTCTGGGATTGAAACGCAGGCCACAGCGTCCATCGCCGCTTCGCCACCAATTTCGAACAGCAATGGAATGTCGAACACTACAATCTCTGCTGCTGTTTGCGACCGGAACGCCGCTCGATCCTCTGCGACCAGTGGGTGTACAATGTACTCTATGGTTTTCAGGGCGCTTGGCGTGTCTGAAATGATCCGTTTCAGCGCATCCCGGCTGACCGCGTTGTCCACGACGGCGGACGGAAAAGTGGTGCGGATGGGTTCGACCGCAGCGCCATCTTTGGAATACAGCCGGTGCACAGCTGCGTCAGCGTCCCAAAGGGCACAGCCCTCTTCAACAAACATCTGTGCCGTCGTGCTTTTGCCCATGCCGATGGATCCTGTCAGGCCAAGGGCAAAGCTCATGCCAAAGTCGCCGCGCGCGTTTCAGCGTCAACCTCGGGACGCAGTCCAAACCACCGTTCGAAGCCGGGCACAGCCTGATGTAACAGCATGCCCAGACCGTCGACCGCGGTGCATCCTGCCTCTTCGGCGGTTTGCAAAAGCCGGGTTTTCAAGGGCACATAGACCAGATCGGTGACAACCGCGCCGGGCTGCAGGCCGTCCAGCGGCACGCGCAGGTCTGGCTGGCCCTGCATTCCCAGCGACGTAGTGTTGACCACCAGCTCCGCGTCCTCGATGACGTTGCCGGCCTGAACCCAATCGATCACTGTAATGCGCTGGCCAAACTCTTCTTTCAGATGATCAGCCCGAGTGCGCGTGCGGTTTGTCAGCAGAATCTCCGGCACACCCGCATCGCCCAGTGCTTGCAGCACCGCCCGCGCGGCCCCGCCGGCGCCGAACACAACAACCGGACCATCCTGTGCATTCCAGTCCGGCGCTCCGCGACGCAGGTTTTCCATGAAACCGTAGCCGTCTGTATTGTCTGCGTGGATGGCGCCATCTTCCCTGAACACAAGCGTATTTGCTGCCCCAATAACCGAGGCCCGGTCCGATACGTGATCCGCTAGTCTCAAGGCAGCCTCTTTATGCGGAACCGTTACGTTCGCGCCGACAAAACCGGCCTTTGGCAGGGTGCGCAGAACATTTTCCAGATCTGCCTGCGCGACATCCATTGGAATGTAATGTCCCGGCAAGTCATAGGTTTTCAACCAATGCCCGTGCAGTTTCGGAGACCGTGAATGCGCAACGGGATGCCCGATGACCCCGGCCAGAGGAATCCGATAGTCGGTCATTGCTTGATTACCCCTTTGACAGCCAGATAGTTTAGAAGCTCCAACAAGGGCATACCCAAAACGTTAAAGTAGTCGCCGTCAATGCTGGCAAACAGACGCACGCCCTCTTCCTCTAGCCTATAGGCCCCGACTGCGTGCCGAATGCTATCCCAGTTTCGCGCCACGTAGTCTTTTAGGTATGCGTCCGAACTGGCACGCATGCGCAGACGAACCTGCCCGACATGCCTCCAGATCGGTTCCCCGTCCTGATAAATTACCGCGGCAGACAATAACATGTGCCGTTTACCACGCAGCGCCTTTAGCTGCGCCAGCGCGTCCTCAGGGCTTTCGGGTTTTGACAGCAATCGCCCTTCGAAGTCCAGAACCTGATCACAACCCAGAACCATGGCGCCTGGACTCTTGTCGCTGATTTTGCGGGCTTTCATTTCCGCTAGCATATCGGCAATGTCACGCGGGGATGCGTTCTCGGCCAACAAGGCGCGTTTCATGGTATCCTCATCCACGCGGGCGATCTGAACCGTGAACGGGACCTGAGCGTTCCTGAGTAATTGCGCCCGAATGGCAGACCCTGAAGCGAGGACGATGGGGACAGTCATGTGGAAAACCCCGTGGGCTAATCAATGGGTGGTCTGGTACGGTTTGTATGGTTTTCCGGTTGACACGCAACCCCGAGACTTTCGTGGGAAACATCTCTGAGTCGTTCGGATTCTGTCCCAGGTGAACAAGGATAACTCTAGAGGCTTGGACAACACGTGTTTCCCCAGATACCCAGTAAGTTATCCACAGTATGAATTACCCGGACGTCATTTAAGTAATTATATTTAAACACTTATTTTTCGTACTAACAGATTTACTCTAACGGTTTTGAATACTGTCCACCTGGGGAAAAGCACCTGCAAAACTAAGTAATCCACGGATTCTAAGGGTCCTACAAAACCATCATCCTTTTTCTTTCTATATATTTTTATTAGGGAGGATCAGACCAAAGCTGAGAGCCATGATGAGTGATTTCCTATTTGCAATCTATCCATGGGTGAAGTCGCTTCACATTATGGCGGTCATCTCGTGGATGGCGGGTCTGTTCTATCTGCCCAGATTGTTCGTCTATCATGTTGAGAAGGCGCAGGCCGTCGATGGGGCGCAAGAGATTTTCTTTGAAATGGAAGAAAAACTGCTGCGCGTAATCATGGGCCCTGCGATGATCGTGGCCTGGGTCTGCGGGCTGATTATGGTCTTTACGCCGGGCATCGTGGGATGGGACTGGACGTGGCCTTGGGTCAAGGGTGCCGCTGTGATTGGAATGACATGGTTTCATCACTGGCTGTTGACGCGGCGCAAGGACTTCCGCGAGGGGCGAAACACGCTCACAGGGCGGCAGTATCGCATGATGAACGAGGTTCCAACCGTTTTGATGGTTGTGATCGTCCTGTCGGTTATTCTGAAATTCTGACGCCTGTTTGACTCTCACTGACCTCCCGCTTATGTAGGTCTCAACGCGCCCGTCCGGGCGATGACTTTTCCAGTTTAAAAATCCACTCCGTGCAGCAACCGATGCGGCCAAGGTTTCTATAATCATGACAACTGACTCTCTGAATCTGGCCGACCTGAAGGCCAAAAGCCCCAAAGATCTTCTGGCGATGGCCGAAGAGCTGGAGATCGAAAACGCCTCGACCATGCGCAAAGGCGAGATGATGTTCCAGATCCTGCGCGAACGCGCGGACGATGGCTGGACCGTTGGTGGCGATGGCGTGCTCGAAGTTCTGCAGGACGGGTTTGGCTTTCTGCGCTCGCCCGAGGCGAACTACTTGCCCGGTCCGGATGACATCTATGTTTCACCGGATATGATCCGCCAGTACAGCCTGCGGACCGGTGACACGGTTGAAGGTGAGATCAAATCACCGGATGACAGCGAGCGTTATTTTGCGCTGACCAAGGTCACCAAGATCAACTTTGAAAACCCTGAAAAAGCCAAACATAAGATTTTGTTCGATAACCTGACGCCGTTGTATCCGGACGAGCGTCTTAAGATGGAGATCGAAGATCCGACCATCAAGGACAAGTCGGCCCGGGTGATCGATCTGGTCTCGCCCATCGGTAAAGGCCAGCGGTCGCTAATCGTTGCGCCTCCTCGGACCGGTAAGACGGTGATCCTGCAGAACATTGCGCATTCGATCGAACAGAACCACCCCGAGTGTTACCTGATCGTCCTGCTGATCGACGAACGCCCGGAAGAGGTGACTGACATGCAGCGCTCGGTGAAGGGTGAGGTTGTCTCCTCGACCTTCGACGAACCTGCCACCCGTCACGTGGCGGTATCAGAAATGGTGATTGAAAAGGCCAAGCGTTTGGTCGAGCATAAACGAGATGTTGTTATTCTTTTGGATTCGATCACAAGACTTGGTAGGGCGTTTAACACTGTGGTCCCATCTTCGGGTAAAGTTTTAACCGGTGGCGTGGACGCAAATGCCTTACAACGGCCCAAGCGTTTCTTTGGTGCAGCCCGGAATATCGAAGAAGGTGGGTCGCTGACGATCATCGCCACCGCGCTGATCGACACCGGCAGCCGGATGGACGAAGTCATCTTTGAAGAATTCAAAGGCACCGGTAACTCGGAAATCGTCCTTGATCGCAAGATCGCCGACAAGCGCGTGTATCCCGCGATCGACATTCTCAAATCCGGGACCCGGAAAGAGGATTTACTGGTCGAAAAAGGGGATCTGGCAAAGACCTATGTTCTGCGTCGCATTCTCAACCCAATGGGCACGACGGACGCAATCGAGTTCCTTCTGTCCAAGTTGAAGCAGACCAAGACAAATGGCGAGTTCTTCGATTCGATGAACACCTGACACAGGTCTTAACCGACGCGAGGCCTTCGAATGGATACGATATTCGCCTTGGCCAGCGCGCAAGGCAAAGCAGGGGTGGCGGTTATCCGTCTGTCCGGCCCATCGGCGCATTCTGCCGCGGCCGCTTTGGCTGGTGGCGATCTACCGGCGCGCGGCGTAAGTGTGCGCAGGCTGCGGGATCACACAGGGGCAACGCTGGATGAGGGGCTTGTTCTAACCTTCCAGGCCCCGGCAAGCTTTACCGGTGAGACTGTGGCGGAGCTGCAAATTCACGGCAGCACAGCGTCAGTTGATGCGGTGTTGCGGTGTTTGTCGGACTCCGATGGCCTGCGCTTGGCCGAGCCCGGAGAGTTCACGCGGCGGGCGCTGGAAAACGGCAAATTGGATCTGGCCCAGGTCGAGGGTTTGGCAGATTTAATTGATGCTGAAACTGAAGCACAAAGAAAGCAGGCGCAGACCATTTTGGCCGGCGAGTTGGGTGTTTTGGTCGAACGCTGGCGGCGCGATCTGATCCGGGCGGCATCTCTGCTCGAGGCGGTGATCGACTTTGCCGAAGAAGATGTTCCGACAGACGTCACACCCGAGGTATGCACTCTGGTGACTGGTGTCATGAATGATCTGCGTCGTGAAGCGGATGGCGTCAAGATAGCCGAACGCATTCGGACCGGGTTCGAAGTGGCCATTGTTGGTCTGCCAAATGCCGGAAAATCCACACTGCTGAATGCGCTGGCCGGGCGCGAAGCTGCAATCACGTCCGAATACGCCGGAACCACCCGGGACGTGATCGAGGTGCGCATGGACTTGTCTGGCCTTCCGGTGACCTTGCTGGATACGGCAGGTTTGCGGGATACTGAGGATCACGTTGAAAACCTGGGAATCGAATTGGCCAGAAAACGCGCCGAAGCAGCGGACTTGCGTGTCTTCCTGTCGGAAGTTCCCGAGGCTTTGGGCGTTTCAATGGAAGCCGGTGATATCCAGGTTTTGCCTAAGGCCGATCTTTTGCCGGATGCTGCGGGCGGCGTCTCTGGGAAAACGGGACAGGGTATAGATGCCCTGATTTCCCAGATTTCGTGTGTACTCGGTGAGCGATCTACAGGCCA
The DNA here is from genome assembly GCF_056535885.1 of Ruegeria sp. B1. Lineage (NCBI taxonomy): Bacteria > Pseudomonadati > Pseudomonadota > Alphaproteobacteria > Rhodobacterales > Roseobacteraceae > Ruegeria > Ruegeria sp. B1. The sequence continues at coordinate 567,479 of NZ_JBQFJA010000001.1, forward strand.
TGGTATTGCAACACGCGAACGCCATCGGGTTGCAATTGTCAAAGCACTGGATGCGCTTGGGGCTGCAATTGCGGTTCTGGAATCGGGTCCGGACTTGTATGATATCGCGGCAGAAGAACTCAGAACCTCAATCCGGGCCCTTGAATCTCTGCTTGGCAGAATAGATGTCGAAACTCTGTTGGATGAAATCTTTTCCAGCTTTTGTCTGGGCAAGTAAGGAGTGTTTCACGTGAAACATTCAAAATTTGATGTCCTTGTCATCGGTGCCGGCCATGCTGGAACCGAGGCTGCCCATGCGGCTGCGCGTATGGGGGCGACTACGGCGTTGGTCACGCTTTCGGCATCCGATATTGGCGTGATGTCCTGCAACCCGGCCATAGGTGGATTGGGCAAGGGCCATTTGGTGCGCGAGATTGATGCGCTTGACGGCGTCATGGGCCGCGTCGCGGATCAGGCGGGCATACAGTTCCGCCTGCTGAATCGGCGCAAAGGACCTGCGGTGCAGGGGCCGCGAATACAGGCCGACCGGGCATTGTATCGCGCAGCCATGCAGAAGGAGACGCAGGCGCAACCAAACCTGGATGTCATCATCGGCGAAGTGGTCGATTTCCTCATGGACGGGGATTGTGTTGCGGGCGTCAAACTAGGTGACGGTTCCGAGGTTCCTGCGCGCACGGTCATCCTCACCTCTGGAACTTTTCTGCGAGGTGTTATCCATATTGGGGATGTCTCGCGCCCGGGTGGGCGTATGGGTGACAAACCGTCCGTTAGGCTGGCCGAGCGTTTGGACAGCTACAACTTGCCCACGGGGCGGCTGAAGACGGGCACGCCTCCACGTTTGGATGGTCGGACGATCGATTGGTCTGACTTGGAAAAACAGAATGGCGACGATGATCCGACCTTGTTTTCGTTTCTTTCTACTTCAGTTGTTGCACCTCAGATTTCGTGCGGGATCACACATACAAATACGCGCACCCATGAAATCATTGAGAAAAACCTGTTCAAATCCGCCATGTATGGCGGGCATATCGACGGTGTTGGACCCAGGTACTGCCCATCGATAGAAGACAAGATTGTGCGCTTTGCGGAAAAGGACTCCCATCAGATCTTTTTGGAACCTGAGGGCGTTGATGATCACACAGTTTATCCGAATGGAATATCAACGTCGCTGCCACAGGATGTCCAGCTGGACTATGTTCACTCGATCAAAGGACTTGAGCAGGCGACTATACTGCAGCCTGGGTATGCGATTGAGTACGACTACGTAGATCCGCGCGTTTTGTCTGCGTCGCTTTCGCTGCCGGATGTTTCAGGCCTATATCTTGCCGGTCAGATTAATGGAACCACGGGATACGAGGAGGCGGCGGCGCAAGGTCTGGTTGCTGGTCTGAATGCCGCGCTTGAGGCGCGAGGTCGCGACCCAGTGCATTTCACGCGCGCCGACAGCTACATCGGAGTGATGATCGACGATTTGACAACCCGTGGTGTGGCGGAACCCTACAGAATGTTCACGTCGCGTGCTGAATTTCGTCTGTCGCTGCGCGCGGACAATGCAGACCAGCGCCTGACATCTGTTGGTTTGGATATTGGCTGCGTTGGAGAGACGCGACGCGCGCACTTTGAAGATAAAATGACCAAGCTTGAGGCCGCGAAATCGATACTGACGGACGGCACATATACGCCGAAAGAGATGCGGGCCGCAGGAATTGCCGTCAACCAGGATGGTAACCGCAGGGACGGTATGGCCATTCTGGCCTTTCCGGATGTTACTTTCGGTGATCTTTTGCCGCTGATACCCGACCTTGATGTGGTTGAAGGTGATATCCGGCAGCAAGTTGAGCGGGACGCGCTTTACGCCAACTACATTTCCCGACAGCAACGCGATGTCGAGGCGATGAAGCGGGACGAATCTTACAAGATTCCACGCGACTTTGATTACTTTTCGCTGGATGGGCTGTCCGCCGAAATGAAACAGAAGCTTTCGCAAGCCCGACCTGCCAATATTGCACAAGCCAGCCGCGTTGAAGGTGTCACGCCCGCAGCGCTGACTTTGGTTCTGGCCAAATTGCGCCGGGACAGCAAAGTGCGCCGGGCATGACACCGGACAAAAGAGTGATTGACGCTTTAGATGTTTCACGTGAAACATTGGCGCGCCTGACAACCTATGTCGACCTTGTTGAACGCTGGAATCCGAGGATAAACTTGGTGTCCCGCAGCAGCCTGACAGATACCTGGTCAAGGCACATCCTGGATTCGGTGCAGGTTTATCGGTTGGCGGGCCGTTTTGATCACTGGGTTGATCTTGGAAGCGGCGGAGGTTTCCCGGGAATGGTGTGCGCTATCCTGGCTGCTGAAGGCGCGCCGAGTGCCAGCTTTTCCCTGCTCGAAAGCGACCAGCGCAAGTCTGCCTTTTTGCGGACGGTTGCGCGAGAGTGCGGAGTGAACTGCCGCATTTTTTCCAAGCGGATCGAGTCGGTTGATCCACTGAGCGCGGATATCCTATCTGCCCGTGCACTGGCAGAATTAAGAACTCTATTATCCTTTTGTGACAGGCACTTAGACAAGAACGGCTTGGCCTTGTTGCCGAAAGGCGCAAACTGGAAAAAAGAAGTGGATGCCGCGCGCGAAGAATGGAAATTTGACGCAGAGCCGATTACAAGTCTAACGGAACCTAAGGCCGTCATCCTTAAGATTAAAGGAGTTTCACGTGGTTGATCTGTCTCGTCCCTCAGGGCCCCGGATTATTGCGGTTGCCAATCAGAAGGGCGGAGTTGGAAAAACCACAACTGCGATCAACCTCGCGGCGGGGCTGGCCGAAGCCGGTTGCAAAGTGCTGGTGGTTGATCTGGATCCTCAGGGGAATGCGTCCACGGGTTTGGGGGTCGAGGACCGGGACTGGACAACTTATGATCTGATCCTTGATGACGCGCCGCTGGAGGCTGTTGTACAGGAAACCGAAATTGGCGGTCTGCTTGTGGTTCCCGCGACCGTAGATCTAAGCTCTGCTGATATCGAGCTGATATCGAATGAAAAACGCAGCTATCTGCTGCATGACGCGCTCCGCCAGACGGCGATCGATAGTTTTGAGCTGGATTTTGTCCTCATTGACTGCCCACCTTCGCTGAACTTGCTGACCGTCAACGCCATGGTGGCGGCACACTCAGTGTTGGTTCCGTTGCAGAGCGAGTTCTTTGCTTTGGAAGGCCTGTCACAGCTGATGCTGACCATTCGCGAGGTGCGCCAAGCCGCAAATCCGGACCTCAGAATCGAAGGTGTTGTGTTAACTATGTATGACAACCGCAACAACTTGTCCCGTCAGGTCGAAAAGGATGCGCGTGACAATCTGGGTGAGATGGTCTTTAAGACCAAGATACCCAGGAACGTGCGGGTGAGCGAAGCGCCGTCTTACGCTCTGCCCGTATTGCAATATGACTCGGGCTCCCTTGGGGCGATGGCGTACCGGCATTTGGCGCGCGAGATCATGCACAAGAACAATAAGATCGCCGCATAAGCGGCAGTGAGGAGGGCGAGGTGAGCGCCAGAAAAACAAAATCAAGAGGTCTGGGGCGCGGATTGTCGGCCCTGATGGCTGATGTCACACCCGAGGGCGGGGGCCGCCCCTCAACCGAGCCGCGTCGGCCCGATTTGACCGTTCCCATCGAAAAACTGCGCGCCAATCCAAACCAGCCGCGCCGCACGTTTTCGCCAGACCAGCTCAATGAACTGGCTGCGTCGGTCAAAGAAAAGGGTATCATTCAACCGCTGATCGTCCGCTCCATCGGTGATGGCGAGTACGAGATTGTTGCTGGCGAACGCCGCTGGCGTGCGGCGCAGATGTCGCAACTGCATGATATTCCTGTGATTGTGCGCGACTTCGACGATACCGAAGTGCTTGAAGTCGCGATTATCGAAAACATCCAGCGTGCCGATCTGAACGCTGTCGAAGAGGCGGCGGGTTACAGACAACTGATGGATCGGTTCGGCCATACGCAGGAAAAGATGGCCGAGGCGCTGGGCAAGAGCCGCAGCCATATTGCCAACCTGTTGCGGCTGTTGTCGCTTCCAATGGACGTCCAGACGCTTGTTATCGAAGACAAACTGTCCGCCGGTCATGCAAGGGCGCTGATTACGGCGGATAACCCGTCCGAGCTGGCCAAGACCATTGTGCGGGATGGATTGTCAGTGCGTGCGACCGAAGCGTTGGTCAAGAAACAACAGCAATCCGGTTCCGATCGTCCTGCACCGCGATCCAGAAACCTGAACGCTGGCAAAGATGCAGATACGCGCGCGTTGGAAAAAGACCTGTCGGCCATTCTGGCAATGAAAGTGTCCATCAATCACAAGCCGGGTTCAGAAACGGGCCAGGTTGTACTGACCTATGAAAACCTTGATCAGCTGGACGATCTGTGCGCCAAGCTCAGCCGTTAGGTCGGGTCCAGATAAAGATCATCACGCCACCCAGAACGACAGCCTGAATCATCAGGATATGCGTCGGGGCTGAAGCCAGCACAGAGATGCCAAAGACAGCGGCGACAGATACCGTGGCGGCTCTTTTTGCGACCGGGCGAATTGCTCCGGATCTTTGCCAGTCCAGGATCATCGGCCCGAATGTGCGATGAGTGATCAGCCAGTTGTGAAGGCGCGAGGACGAGCGGGCAAAGAAGAAAGCGGCCAGCAACAGGAAGGGCACGGTCGGCAACAGCGGCAGCAGCACCCCGATCATCGCGAGTGCGACGCAAAGCAACCCCAATCCGGCCCAGAGATACTGCATCATCTACCCCAACAACTCGCGGATGACCGCATTCAGCACGGCCCGCCCGTCTTTGGTGGCCGATAGCCTGTTGCCTTGTTGCGTGATCATACCCATTTCCCGAAGGGCTTTGAGCTTTGCCTCGGGCAGGGGTATGCCAGATAGTGTCTCATATCTATCTATATCTAGACCTTCAGAAACTCTCATACACATCATGAGGTATTCGACGGCCTGATCTTCGAGCGTCAGACTCGCGCGCTGCTTTTCGCCCGACCCGTCCGCAACAGCCCTTAGCCAGGCATTTGGCGCCAGATAGGTTTCGGTCGCGAGTTTTTGACCACCCAATGTGATCCGGCCATGCGCGCCGGGTCCAATACCCACGTAATCGCCATAACGCCAGTAGATCAGGTTATGTTGGGATTCTGCTCCCGGACGGGCGTGGTTCGAGATCTCATAGGCCGGAAGGCCATGCGCCTCGCAGATGTCTTGCGTCGCGAGATACATGTCCGCTGCACTGTAGTCTTCGGGCAGGCCGCGCAACTTGCCAACCGCATAGCGATCGCCAAAGGCTGTGCCATCCTCGATTGTCAGTTGATAGAGCGACAGATGGTCAACCGCCATCGAAAGCGCCTCGGCCAGTTCCGCGCGCCATGCCTCCAGCGTTTGGTGTTGTCGCGCGTAAATCAGATCAAAACTAACGCGATCAAAGCAGGCGCGGGCGATATCAAATGCAGCGCGTGCCTCTGCGACCGTATGAATGCGGCCCAGTCGGCGCAAATCATCATCGTTCAGCGCCTGAACACCCATAGATATTCGAGTCACCCTGGCATCGCGATAGGCCGTAAACCGACCTGCTTCGACGGATCCGGGATTGGCCTCGAGCGTGATCTCCATGTCATTGGCCGGATGCCAGAGGGCGCGGGCCTCGTCGATGATCGCTGCAACTGTTTCCGGGGCCATCAGCGATGGCGTACCGCCACCAAAAAAGATCGTGTTTAACACCCGATCAGGCGTTTCGGCGGCTGAGCGCTTTAGTTCGCTGAGATAGCACTCAAGCCATTGTTTTTGATCAATAGTTTTTGAAACATGGCTGTTGAAGTCGCAATAAGGGCATTTGGCCTCGCAAAAAGGCCAATGCACGTACAGGCCAAAGCCCCCGTTGCGCCAGTCATCCGTCAAAACAGCCTTTCACGAACATCTCCACCGCGCGACCGCGATGGCTGATCCTATTCTTTTCCCAGCGATCCATCTCGGCATAGGTAATGTCGTAACCTTCGGGGACAAACATCGGGTCATAGCCGAAGCCGTCCTTGCCGCGGATCGGCCAGACCAGATGGCCGGGCGCGACCCCTTCGAACACTTCGTCATGCCCGTCGGGCCAGGCCAGCACCAGCGTGCACCGAAACTGCGCCCTGCGCGGGTGTGCAGCGTCTTTGGCTTCGAGCTCGTTGTGCGCACGTGTCATCGCAATCATGAAATCGCGTCCTGTGGCGGTTTCTGCCCAATCCGCGGTGTAGACACCCGGCGCGCCTCCCAGATCGTCGATGGTGATGCCGGAATCGTCCGACAGGGCTGGCAAGCCGGTGGCTTTGGCGGCTGCATGCGCCTTGATCCGGGCGTTTCCGACAAACGTGGTTTCGGTTTCGTCCGGTTCCGGCAGGCTCATCTCGGCTGCACCCACGACAGTCACCCCAAAGGGTTCGAGAAGATGCGCCATCTCTTCAAGCTTGCCTGTGTTATGGGTGGCAACAAGCAACTTGTCACCTTCGAACCTACGGGTCATGCAGTGGCGGCCTTTTGGGCCGCGACCAGTTCGCCGACGCCCTTCTCGGCCAGGTCAATCAGTTGATTCATCTGATCGCGGCTAAAGACGGAGCCTTCTGCACTCATCTGCACTTCGATCAACTTACCGGATCCGGTCATGATGAAGTTTCCGTCCACCCCGGCTTCGCTGTCTTCGGGATAGTCCAAATCCAGGACAGGCTGGCCCGCATAAATACCACAGGATACGGCCGCGACCGGATCGACCAGCGGATCCGAGATCACATCTCCAGATTTCATCAACCTGTTAACTGCCAGGCGCAAAGCGACCCAGCCCCCGGTGATCGCGGCGCAGCGTGTCCCGCCATCGGCTTGAATCACGTCGCAGTCCACGGTGATCTGGCGCTCCCCCAATGCAACCCGGTCTACCCCGGCTCGCAGCGCGCGACCGATAAGGCGTTGAATCTCAACAGTTCGTCCACCCTGTTTGCCTGACGCCGCCTCGCGCCGCATCCGCGTGTTGGTCGCCCGCGGCAGCATGCCGTATTCTGCGGTGACCCAGCCTAGTCCGGACCCTTTGATGAATGGAGGCACGCGATCCTCAAGCGAGGCGGTGCACAGCACATGGGTATCGCCGACTTTGATCAGGCAGGAGCCTTCGGCATGTTTGGTGAACTCGGGTTCAATTGAAACCGGGCGCATTTCGCTTAAATCTCGTCCAGAGGGGCGCATGGGAAATCCTTTGTTTGCTGGCTTGGGGATACCGTCCCGTGGCGTTACGATGCAACCCCGATTGACCTTTCAGATGCCTGCTATTTAATGACAATCCAGCAAGGGATTGCCGATGAGCGAAGCAAGCAAGATTCTGGACGAGATGAACGAGCGGTCGCGCGAAGTGTTCCGTCTGATCGTCGAGAGTTATCTGGACAGCGGCGAACCGGTCGGCAGTCGCACCCTGACCCGCACGCTATCGGAAAAAGTCAGCGCCGCAACGGTGCGAAATGTGATGCAGGATCTCGAGTTTCTGGGTCTTTTGGACAGTCCGCATGTCAGCGCCGGCAGGGTTCCCACCCAAATGGGCCTGCGTATGTTTGTGGATGGCCTGCTTGAACTCGGTGACCTGGGGGCGGAAGACCGTCAAAAACTGGAAGAGACTTTAGGCTCTAACACAGGCGATGTGGGCGGAATGCTGGATCGGGTCGGGTCCGCTCTGTCACATGTGACACATGGTGCTTCGTTGGTTCTGACCCCTAAGCAGGAATCTGAAATCAAGCATATTGAGTTCGTTTCCCTCGCGCATGACCGCGCGCTTGTGGTCTTGGTGTTTGCCGACGGGCATGTAGAAAATCGGCTGTTCACGCCGCCGCCCGGTCAGACGCCAAGTTCGATGCGCGAAGCTGCAAATTTCCTCAATGCATTGATCGAGGGGCGCACGCTCAGCGAAGTGCGGCGTCAGATGCAGACCCAGATCGCTGCCCGCAGACAGGAAATCGATGCCTTAGCCCGGGAAATGGTCGAACGCGGCATAGCAGCCTGGGATGGGGACGGGACCGACTCGGCCCGATTGATCGTCCGAGGGCGGGCGAATCTGTTGAGTGAACCCGGTGAAGCGGAGGAGTTGGACCGCATTCGCACCCTGTTTGACGATCTTGAGCGTAAGCGTGACATCGCGGAATTCCTTGAATTAACCGAAGACGGCGAAGGTGTGCGCATTTTTATTGGGTCTGAGAACAAACTTTTCTCACTTTCGGGTTCCTCTTTGGTGGTGTCTCCATATATGAACGCTGATCGTAAGATAATCGGTGCGGTCGGGGTCATTGGACCCACACGTTTGAATTACGGACGGATCGTGCCAATTGTGGATTACACGGCACAACTGGTCGGCAAGCTGATATCCGACCGGAGCTAGAGGTTAGAAGATGGCAGAGCCCAAGAACGAAGATTTTCTGGACGATATCGCAACCGCCGAAGCCGAAGAGCTGGCGGATGAATTTGCGGAAATCAGCGACGACGCAGTGGAGCTGGACCAGTTGCGTGCCGAGCGGGACGATTATAAAGACAAGTTCATGCGCGCGCTGGCGGATGCCGAGAACGCCCGCAAGCGCGGTGACAAGGCGCGACGGGATGCAGAACAGTATGGCGGGTCAAAACTGGCGCGCGACATGCTGCCGGTCTACGACAATATGAAACGTGCGCTTGAGGCGGTGACCGACGAGCAGAAAGAAGTTGCTGCGGGTCTGATCGAAGGGATCGAGCTGACCATGCGCGCCCTGAAAGATGTGTTCCAGAAACACGGGATCGAGGTGATTACACCCGAGGTGGGCGACCGTTTTGATCCGAACCTGCATGAGGCGATGTTCGAAGCGCCTGTACCGGGGACGCGCGCAGGCGACATCATTCAGGTCTCGGCAGAAGGATTCATGCTGCATGATCGTCTTCTGCGCCCGGCGCAGGTAGGCGTGTCTTCGACGCCTGCAAGCTGATTGGCTTCCAAGAAGCCAAGCCTTCGGCGAGAGTGTTTTCAAAAAGATGAAGGGGCGGTCAGGATTTGGCCGCTTCTTTCAGTTTGTAGATCAGGTCGAGTGCGTCGCGGGGGCTGAGTTCATCCGGTAGGATGTCCTCCAACATGTCGGTCACCGGTGAGGCTTTGGGGGCCGGGGGTGGCGGTGGCGCCGCTGAGAACAGCGGCAGGTCATCGATCAGCGCTTTTTGCTTGCCGCCCTCGCGTTCGGTTTTTTCAAGCTGGTCGAGGACCACACGCGCGCGATCCACCACGGAGGCTGGCAGGCCCGCGAGCTGTGCGACCTGAACGCCATAGGACCGGTCGGCGGCGCCTTTGTGAACCTCGTGCAGGAAAATCACCTCGCCTTCCCATTCCTTGACCGCGACGGTGGCATTGTCGACACCTGCCAGCTTGCCGGCCAAGGCGGTGAGTTCATGGTAATGCGTGGCAAACAGCGCGCGACATTTGTTTGCAGCATGCAGATGTTCGAGCGTGGCCCAGGCGATGGACAAACCATCATACGTGGCCGTGCCGCGACCGATTTCGTCCAGGATGACGAGCGCGCGATCATCGGCCTGATTCAGGATGGCGGCGGTTTCAACCATCTCGACCATGAAGGTCGAGCGGCCCCGGGCCAGATCGTCCGAGGCCCCAACGCGACTGAACAACTGGCTGACAACGCCAATATGTGCTTTTTCGGCGGGAACATAGCTGCCCATTTGGGCCAGCAGCGCAATCAAGGCGTTCTGACGCAGAAAGGTCGACTTACCTGCCATGTTGGGCCCGGTGAGCAGCCAGATCGCCGCGCCGTCGTCAGCGCTCAGGTTACAATCGTTGGCGACAAAGGCATCGCCGCTTTGCTGGCGCAGCGCGTGTTCGACAACCGGATGGCGGGCTGCCTGTATTTCAAAGGCGCGGGAGCTGTCGACCTGCGGGCGACACCAGTTTTCCCCACGCGCCAGATCGGCCAGTGCCGTGGTCAGATCGAGTTCGGCCAGCCCCCGGGCAGCTTGGTTCAATTGCGCGGCCAGAGCGAGAATTTCGCCAGAAAGCCTTTGATAGAGCCGCTTTTCGATCTCCAGGGCCAGATTGCCCGCGTTCAGGATTCGGGTTTCGATCTCCGACAGTTCGACCGTGGTGAACCGGACCTGATTGGCGGTGGTCTGACGGTGGATGTAGGTTTCGCTGAAGGGCGGATTCAGCATCTTCTCGGCATGGGTGGCCGTGGTTTCGATGAAATAGCCCAGCACATTGTTGTGCTTGATCTTCAGCGACGTGATGCCGGTGTCGGTTGCATACTTCTGCTGGAAACCGGCGATCACAGATCGTCCCTCATCGCGCAGGGTGCGGGCTTCGTCCAGCTCAGTGTCAAAGCCCTGCGCAATGAAACCGCCGTCGCGGGCCAACAAGGGTGGTTCGGCGACCAGCGCCTTGTCCAGCAGGGTCAACAGGTCGTCGAAGCCAACAAGGTCCTGGAGTGCGGCTGCCAGCAGCGATGGCAGCTCCTGATCTGCACAGATCTTCGCAATTGCCGCTGCCTGGGTCAAACCTGTGCGGATGGCGGCCAGATCACGTGGGCCGCCGCGCTCCAGCGACAGTCGGGACAAGGAGCGATCCAGATCGGGGGTTTTGCGCAAGGCTTCACGCAGGTCCGAGGCGGTCAGGCTGTCCTCGGCTGCAAAGGAAACCGAATCCAGCCGTCTATGGATCACATCCAGATTGCGCGAGGGGCTGGACAGGCGTTGTTCCAACAGCCGCGCCCCGCCGGGCGTGACGGTCCGGTCGACCACCGACAAGAGCGATCCGGCGCGCCCGCCAGACAAGGATCGCGTCAGTTCCAGATTGCGCCGTGTGGCCGCATCGATCTGCACCACGCGGTCCTCGGATTCCTTCAGTGGTGTTTGCAGCAGCGGCAGTTTGCCCTTTTGCGTGATCTCCAGATAGTCGATCAGCGCACCCATGGCCGATATTTCAGCCCTTCCGAAGTTCCCGAACGCATCCAGTGCGGCCACGTTAAACAGGCCGCAAATACGTTTTTCGGCCGAAGTGCTATCGAAGCTTGCGCGCCCGACCGGGGTCAGAGAGATCCCGAGGTCACGAACTGGCTCCTGCAGATGCTGTTCGGACACGTCCGCCATGATCAGCTCGGACGGGGCCAACCGTGCAAGCTCGGGGCTCAGGCGGACCGATGTCAGCGGCATCACGTGAAACGCGCCGGTTGAGATATCGGCCCAGGCCAGCGCGGCCTCATCGCGCACCTCGGCATAAGCGGCTAGAAAGTTGTGGCGACGGGCTTCCAAAAGCGCGTCCTCGGTCAGCGTGCCGGGCGTCACCAGGCGCACGACATCGCGCTTTACGACTGATTTAGAGCCTCTTTTCTTCGCTTCCGTCGGGCTTTCCATCTGTTCGCAAACGGCGACGCGAAAGCCTTTGCGGATCAGTGTCAGCAGATAACCTTCGGCGGAATGCACAGGCACGCCGCACATCGGAATATCCGCGCCATTGTGTTTGCCGCGCTTGGTCAGGGCGATGTCCAGCGCCTGGGCGGCATTGACCGCGTCCTCGAAAAACATCTCGTAGAAATCACCCATTCGGTAAAACAGCAGCGCATCGGCATGGGCCTCTTTGATCTCGAGATATTGCGCCATCATCGGCGTGACTGTGGACAAGGCTGATCCCTTCTGGCGTATTCCGCTGGCGACCTTACAAATCCGCCTTCGGCAGTAAAAGGCGAAAAGTATTGTCGTTGAGGCGCGCACCGGCCTGCGTTATGAGGCAAAGGCCCCGAAGTCATGGAAACGACCGTCAAAATGCCAAAAGCCAAGATTACCAAAGAAGAGGCGCTGGCCTTTCACCTGGACCCGACCCCTGGCAAGTGGGAGGTGCAGGCCACCGTTCCCATGACCACGCAGCGCGATCTGTCGCTGGCCTATAGCCCGGGTGTGGCGGTTCCCTGCGAAGCCATCGCCGAAGCTCCCGAGACCGCATACGACTATACCAACAAGGGCAATCTGGTCGCCGTGATCTCAAACGGGACGGCTGTTCTGGGCCTCGGCAATCTGGGTGCGCTGGGCTCGAAACCGGTGATGGAAGGTAAATCGGTTTTGTTCAAACGGTTCGCGGATGTGAACTCGGTCGATATCGAGCTGGACACCGAGGATCCAGATGAGTTCTGCCGCGCGGTTCGGCTGATGGGGCCGACCTTTGGCGGCATCAACCTCGAGGACATCAAGGCGCCCGAGTGTTTCATCATCGAACAGCGCCTGAAGGAAGAGATGGATATCCCCGTCTTCCACGATGACCAGCACGGGACGGCTGTGATTTGTGCGGCGGGGCTGATCAATGCTCTGCATATCTCGGGTAAGAAGATCGAAGATGTTAAGATCGTTCTGAACGGCGCGGGTGCGGCGGGAATTGCCTGTATCGAGCTGCTCAAATCGATGGGTGCGCGACATGAGAATTGCATTGTCTGCGACACAAAGGGCGTGATCTACCAGGGCCGGACCGAGGGCATGAACCAGTGGAAATCGGCTCACGCGATCACGACCGATCTGCGCACGTTGGAAGAGGCCATGAAGGGTGCTGACGTGTTTCTGGGTGTGTCGGTCAAAGGGGCCGTGACGCAGGATATGGTCGCAAGCATGGCCGACAATCCAGTGATCTTTGCGATGGCCAACCCCGACCCCGAGATCACGCCGGAAGAGGCACATGAGGTTCGCGTGGATGCGATCGTTGCCACCGGGCGCAGTGATTACCCGAACCAGGTGAACAACGTCCTGGGCTTTCCCTACCTGTTCCGTGGGGCGCTCGACATCCATGCCCGCGCCATCAATGACGAGATGAAAATTGCCTGCGCCCATGCTTTGGCCCGTCTGGCGCGTGAGGACGTTCCGGATGAGGTCGCTATGGCCTATGGCAAGTCGCTGACCTTTGGCCGCGACTACATCATCCCGACGCCGTTCGATCCACGTCTGATCCACCGCATCCCGCCTGCTGTCGCCAAGGCCGGGATGGACACAGGCGCGGCGCGGCGTCCGATCATCGACATGGACGCTTACGAGTTGAGCCTGAAATCCCGCATGGACCCGACCGCCAGCATCCTGCGAGGCCTGAACGCCCGCGCCCGCGCCGCACAAAGCCGGATGGTCTTTGCCGAAGGTGACGATCCCCGCGTGTTGCGGGCGGCTGTGATGTATCAGCGCTCGGGCTTTGGTAAGGCTCTGGTCGTGGGCCGCCCGGATGACGTGAAAGAAAAGCTTGAGGCCGCCGGGCTCGACGATGCGGTTCGCGAGCTGGAGGTTGTGAACGCGGCCAACACCACGCATCTCGAGACCTACAAGAGCTTTTTGTACCAGAGGCTGCAACGCAAAGGCTTTGACCATAAGGATATTCATCGTCTAGCCGCCCGCGACCGGCATGTGTTTTCGTCGCTGATGCTGGCCCACGGCCATGCGGATGGTTTGGTCACGGGCGCGACCCGCAAGTCGGCGCATGTTCTGGATCGCATCAACCATGTGTTTGACGCAGATGCCGCGCATGGGGCAGCGGGCGTCACTGCGGTGCTGCATAAGGGCCGCATCGTGCTGATCGGCGACACGCTGGTGCATGAATGGCCGGACGAGAACGACCTCGCGAATATTGCGGAACGCGCTGCCGCCGTGGCACGCCATATGGGGATCGAGCCGCGCGTTGCTTTTGTCAGCTTTTCCACCTTTGGCTATCCGGTTTCAGAGCGGGCAGAAAAGATGCACCGCGCGCCTGCGGTGCTCGACAACCGAGGTGTCGATTTCGAATACGAGGGTGAGATGACCGTGGATGTGGCGCTGAACGTCGATCAGCAGGAAGCTTACCCCTTCTCGCGCCTGACCGGTCCGGCGAACATCCTGATCGTTCCGGCGCGGCACTCGGCCTCGATTTCAACCAAGCTGATGCAGGAAATGGGCGGCGCAACCGTCATTGGGCCTATCCTTTCGGGGATCGACAAGCAGATTCAGGTTTGTTCGACTGTGTCGACGGCAAATGACATCCTCAACATGGCCGTTCTGGCCTCTTGTGATATCGGCTAGGCCATGACGATCTGGAATCTCGGCTCGATCAACGCGGATATGATCTACACCCTGCCGCATCTGCCCGAGCCGGGCGAGACGCTCGCCGCCAACAAGCTGGAGCGGTTTTTGGGTGGCAAGGGCGCGAATATGTCCGTGGCGGCCGCCCGCGCTGGCGCGCGGGTCAGCCACATCGGTGCGGTCGGGTCCGACGGGCGCTGGGCGCGGGATCGTCTTTTGGAATACGGGGTGGATACGCGGCACATAGCCGACGCCGATGTGCCGACCGGTCATGCGATCATCGGCGTCGATGCGAAGGGTGAGAACCTGATTATTCTCTTTCCCGGGGCCAATCATACGCTGGACAGCCGACACCTGGGCCAAGCATTGGCGTCGGCTCATACCGGTGACCTGCTGGTCATGCAGAATGAGACCAACGCGCAGGTCGATGCGGCCCGTCTGGGCCAGGAGCTGGGCCTGACTGTCTGCTACGCGGCGGCGCCGTTTCAGGCCGACTCGGTTCAGGCCGTACTGCCGTATCTGGATTTTCTGATTCTGAACGAGGTGGAAGCGGAACAGTTAAAGCACGAAACCGGTTTGGGCGTTGGTGACCTGCCGGTACGACATGTGATCGTGACGCTTGGTGCCAAAGGCGCGCGATATCTTCAGCATGGAAACGATCCGGTGGATTTCGCGGCGCATAAAGTGCAGGCCGTGGACACAACCGGAGCCGGGGATACGTTCACCGGATATGTGCTGGCCGGACTGGATCGCGGTATGCCGATGGAGCAGGCGATCCTTCAGGCCAACCGCGCAGCGGCCCTGATGGTGATGCGGCACGGAACAGCGGATGTCATCCCGGACCTCAAAGAAGTGCAGGACGCGCAGTTCGATTAAGATCCGGCAAACGGTGCGTTTGTTCCCCAAAGCTGTTTGACCCGTGCATCCCGACCGCACGCCTCGCGATACGCCTTATAGGCGTTTTTCTGGCGCTTGGGGCCAAACCGGGTAAACACCAGCTTTTCGCCTTTGTAGTAATCCTGGTGATAGGCTTCCGCCGGGTAAAAGGTCGATTGCTGCAGGATTGGCGTCACAACCGTTTGGCTCAACTCGGCCTGCGCCTTTGCCTTGGCGGCTTCGGCCTGCGCTTTTTCGCCCGTATTAGAGACGAAAATGGCGGTGCGATAGCTGTCGCCGCGGTCGCAGAACTGCCCGCCGGCATCGGTTGGGTCAACCGAGCGGAAGAACATATTCAACAACGTTTCACGGGATATGCGGGCAGGGTCAAAGGTGATCTGGACAGCCTCATAGTGTCCTGTGCCGCCTCTGGTGACCTGATCATAGGTCGGATTGGTGGTTTGCCCGCCAGTGTAGCCGGAAACAGCACCGATCACGCCCGGCACAGATTCGAAATCGGATTCAACACACCAGAAACATCCTCCGGCAACGGTCAGCGTTTCGGTTCCCGCCGCCGGCGCAGGCAGCGCGCGCAGTAACGCGACAAGGGTAATCAGCGTGAACAGAAGGGCAGGTTTGATACAATCACTATAGGCAGTCCGGCACATGACAGATCTCCTTTTGGGTCAGGCTGCCTTGTGTCACGCGATCTGGCAATCCACAGAAATCGAATGTCACGCGGTGGTGAGACGAGTTTATCGCTGGGCTGAGGTTTCACGACCCAGTGGTACGGACTGTTCTCACAGTATCGGTGTGGTGCAAGCCTTGCACGATGGACCCAAAAGACTTTTCATGAGGCTCGAGACAAGCAAGAGGGGCGATGGCCAGATGGCGCGGAATGCAGAGACGACGACCCGCCTCCTTATAATCGTTGCGCCCAGTTTCAACATGGCTGCAACAATGGGCTTCATCGATCCGTTTCGCGCCGCGAACTATCTGGATGGATGCCCTTATTTCAGTTGGGAATTTGTGTCCGAGGCTGGCGGTTACTGCCTCTCAAGCAATGGCCTGGGGATTGAAACCACATCTTTGGATGGGCGGGCTGCGGCAGAGGCCGACATCGTCATCGTTTCGGCCAGCTGGACGCCGGAACGGCATCTGACGGGCAAGCTGGGCAACGCCTTGCGTCACTGGGCCCGCAGCGGCGCAACCCTGGGATCGCTAGACACCGGCGCCTTTATTCTGGCGCAGGCGAGGTTGCTTAAGGGTCGGCGCGCCACCGTGCACTACGAACATATCGATGCTTTTCAGGAACTCTATCCAGACATTGAGGTGGTCGAGAATCTGTACGTTCTCGACGGCAACCGGGTTACCTGTTGCGGTGGCGTTGCTGCGGTCGATTTTGGCCTGCAAATCCTGCAAGGCATCCACGGCAGTGCGCTGGCGAACGCAGCGGCAAGGTATGTGTTTCATGACCGATTGCGTGGCCCGGCCGAGATGCAACAACCGAAAGCCAGCGAACCGCTGGGTTCGACCGTACCCGCCCAGCTGAGAAAGGCGATACAGGTGATGGAGGCCAATCTTGAAGAACCTGTTTCGGTTCCAGACATCAGCCGTCAGATCGGTGTGTCGCAGCGGCAGCTGACACGCCTCTTTGCTGCCCATATCGGTAAAACACCTGTGCTCTACTATCGGGATATCCGGCTGGATCGCGCGCGCGGTTTGGTTACCCAAACCGACTTGCCGATTGCCGAGGTTGCTTTGGCGTCGGGGTTTGCAAGCCCGGTGCATTTCAGCCGCTCCTACAAAGTCAGGTTCGGATTGGCCCCGACGCAGGACCGGATCGAAGGGCGGGTTCCGTTTGAATTCCGGGCATGGCCGATGCATCGCAAGCCAAAACGCTGATCCGAAACCGTCTGAAAAAGTCAAGTATGCGGCAAAAAAAGTTAAGCTGCTGACAGAACTTCAACGGATCATGTGCGCCAAAGTCCAGTCACCGGGGCCAGCGCGCCCGAGCCTAGCGGAGCCAACTATGAGCCAGCTGCCATCCAGGGAACAATTTGCGCGGATTTCAGACGGATTCAGCACCGACCCGTTCAACACCAGTTCATTGAAGGCCGAGGCTTACGTCGATCCGGCGTGGAGCCACGTCGATCTAAACGAGATCCTCGCCAAATCCTGGCAATGGGTGTGCCATGTCGAAAAACTGCGCAGCCCGGGCTCTTATCTGACCGTGGAAATTGCAGGTCGCCCGATTGCAGTTGTGCGCGATCGCGACGGAATTCTGCGCGCGTTTTACAACGTGTGCAAACATCGTGCGCATCACCTGCTTTCGGGCGAGGGTCAAACCACGCGCATCATGTGTCCATACCACGCCTGGGTTTACAAACTGGACGGCCAGCTGGTGCGCGCGCCCGAGACAGAGAACCTGACAGGGTTCAGCACCAAGGACATTTGTCTGGATCAGGTTCAGGTCGAAGAGTTCACTGGGTTCATCTACGTCAATCTCGACCCCCAGGCGCGCCCGCTGCGCGAGGTCTCGGGCAATCTGGAGACCGAAATCCGGCACTGGGCTCCGGATATCGAGAACCTGACATTCGGACATCGCCTGACCTATGACATCAAGTCCAACTGGAAAAACGTCGTCGACAACTTTCTCGAATGCTACCACTGCCCGACCGCGCACAAGGATTTCTGCGATCTGGTCGATATGGACACGTACAAGGTCACAACCTACGGCATCTATTCCAGCCACATGGCCGAGGCAGGTAAAGGCACAAACACGGCCTATGACGTGTCGAACGCAACGGTTCGAACCCATGCCGTCTGGTGGCTGTGGCCAACGACCTGTCTGATGCGGTATCCGGGGCGATCTTCGATGATCGTGCTGAACATCATTCCGGTCGGTCCGGACCGGACCTTGGAAACCTACGACTTCTTCCTCGAAACCCCGGAGCCGGATGATGCGGAATTGGAGGCCATCCGTTATCTGGACGAGGTTTTGCAGAAAGAAGACATCGACATTGTCGAGAGCGTTCAGCGCGGCATGAGCACGCCCGCCTTCACCCAGGGCCGCATCGTGCACGACCCAAACGGGTCAGGGAAATCCGAACATGCCGTGCATCATTTCCACGGGCTGGTCCTGGACGCCTATGCAAGGGCCGCCCCGTGAGTCGGCCCAATATCGTTGTGGTGATGGCCGATCAGCTGGCGCCACATTTTTGCGGCGCTTATGGCCATCCGACGGTTAAAACTCCGAACATAGATGCGCTGGCCGCGCGGGGGATGCGCTTCGATGCGGCATATTGCAACTCGCCGCTCTGCGCGCCGTCACGGTTTGCGTTTATGTCCGGGCAGCTGATCAGCCGGATCGCGGCCTATGACAATGCCAGCGAATTTCGGGCCTCGGTCCCCACATTTGCGCATTACCTGCAGGCGTTAGGCTACCGGACATGCCTGTCGGGCAAGATGCATTTCATCGGTCCGGACCAAAAACACGGGTTTCAGGATCGGGTCACCACCGACATCTACCCGGCCGATTTCGCCTGGACCCCGGATTGGGAGGCGCCGGACGAGCGGATCGACAAGTGGTATCACAACATGCAGACCGTCAAGGAAAGCGGTGAAGCGGTCGCAACCTTTCAGACCGATTATGACGACGAGGTCGAATTTGCCGCGCGCCGCTGGCTGATTGACAGGGGCCGGGACCGTGCTGCCGGAAACAACGCCCCATTCTGCCTTGTGGCCAGCTTCATCCATCCCCACGATCCTTATGTGGCCAAACCCGAATGGTGGAACCTCTATTCTGGCGCGGACGTCCCGATGCCGGATGTAACTCTGACGCCTGAAGAGCAAGACCCCTTCTCGCGTCGGGTTATGGATGGGATCGAGGCGAGCTGTGTGCCGCTGACCGAAGAGGAGGTGCGCCGCGCCCGCCGGGCCTATCTGGCCAATGTCAGCTATTTCGACAGCAAGGTCGGCGCATTGGGGCAAGCGTTGGAGGATATCGGCGCGCTGCACAACACTATCGTGATCGTCACCGCCGATCACGGCGATATGCTGGGCGAGCGCGGCTTGTGGTACAAGATGAACTTCTTCGAACA
Source organism: Ruegeria sp. B1 (assembly GCF_056535885.1). NCBI lineage: Bacteria > Pseudomonadati > Pseudomonadota > Alphaproteobacteria > Rhodobacterales > Roseobacteraceae > Ruegeria > Ruegeria sp. B1. Next base: position 586,538 of record NZ_JBQFJA010000001.1, read on the forward strand.
CTCGGCCCGCGTGCCTTTGATCATGGCCGGTCCCGGTGTCGCGCACGGCACCGCACCCAATGCCTGTTCCTTGGTGGATCTGCTGCCCACTTTCGTGGAAATCGCCGGCGGTACACAGGATATACTTGGGGAGCCTATAGACGGCCGTTCCCTGATGCCGCTGGCGCGGGGAGAGGACGATCCGGCGGACGAGGCAATCGGGGAGTACTGCGCCGAGATGACGCCTTATCCGGTGTTCATGGTCCGGCGCGGGCCGCTTAAGTACATTCACTGTGATGCGGACCCGCCACAACTCTACGATCTGTCGCAGGACCCTTTGGAGACAACCAATGTTGCAAACGATCCCGCCTATGCGGATCACGCGGCGCGGTTTGCCGCCGAAGTTGCACGGCGCTGGGACAGCGAAAAGCTGCGCGCAGACGTGATTGCAACACAGAAATCCCGCCGGGCCTTACATGCTGTCATGGAAGCTGGCGCTGGCGAAAGCTGGGACTACAACCCTCCGCGCGATGCGTCGCAGGAATACGTGCGAAATCATCTCGATTGGACGGCAGCCGCGGCCCGCTATCGGTTTCCGCCAGTCGGGGAGGATGGCAAATGATGCTGGAAGGCAAGACAGCGTTGATCACAGGTGGCCGCGGCGGGATTGGCCGCGCGATTGTTGCGCGGTTTTTGCGCGAAGGGGCCCGGGTCTACGCCGCCGATCTTACGCCGCAGGGGTCTTTGGCTGCGCATGACGACGATGGCAGTATCTTTGTCAAACTGGATGTTACGCAGGAGGGCGATGCGGTTGCCGCGCTGGCCAGGATTGGCGCAGAGGCGGCCAAACTGGATATCCTTGTGAACGCCGCCGGAATCGAAATCGAAAAGACCATCGAGGACACGACGCTGGACGAATGGAACCAGTCATTTGCTGTCAATGTCACCGGCACGTTTCTGACGTCGAAACACGCATTGCCCCTGCTGCGCACTGCGGCGGCTTCGGGAAGCTCGGCCTCGATCATAAATTTTGGCAGTTACGACGGCCTTATCGCTGACCCGGGTCTGGCCGCTTATTGTGCGACGAAGGGGGCGGTGCACGCACTGACCAAGGCGATGGCCTGCGATCACGGCCCCGAAGGCATCCGGGTCAACGCGGTCTGTCCCGGTTATGTGGACACCCCGATGCTTCAGGGATTTTTCACCGGCGATGGTTCGGGTGGTGGGGGACAGACCATTGATCAGCTGCAACAGGCCGTACGTGATGTGCACCCGATGCGGACCTACGGCACGCCAGACGATATCGCAAATCTGGTCAACTGGCTGGCGTCGGACGAGGCGCGTTATGCCAGCGGGCAGCTTTGGGTTCTGGACGGGGGGCTGAGTGCACAGGTTCAGCAGATGAAGCTATGAGCAGTCTCCAGAGTGATACCAGTGCGCCTGCAGGCGGTCTGAACTTCCAACCAGCTGAATCGGCGAAATCGAATGCAGATCGGATTCGCTCGATCATTGAAAACCTTGGTCTGACAATTGCCGCGCCAGAGGAGGCCCGTTTGCGGCTGACCCTCAAAGACCGCAGCCAGACCGCCTTTTGACGGGGAGCGCGACGCAGACAAAAATGTTGATTAACGGAGAGATGGTTGCAGGAGGGGGCGATGCTCTGCCTGTGCTGGACCCGGCCAGTGGAGAAACCGTGGCGCAGGTGCCCGAGGCAACATCAGAACAGATCGAGGCGGCCACCAGCGCGGCGCACGATGCGTTCGAGAAATATCGCCTGACTACACCGGTCGAGCGCGCAGGTCACTTGCACGCAATCGCAGATGTGATCGAAGACAACATCGAGGAATTAGCGGAGTTGGAAACCCTCGATGTCGGCAAGCCCTGGCCCATGGCGCGGGATGAAGAGATGCCGCTGACCATCGATACGTTCCGGTTCATGGCCGGCGCCGCTCGGACGGTAACAGGGTCTGCAACCGGAGAATACGTGGCGGGGCACACCTCAATGATCCGAAAGGACCCGATAGGGCCTGTCGCCTCAATCGCGCCCTGGAACTATCCGCTGATGATGGCTGCGTGGAAGATTGCCGCGCCACTGGCGGCTGGCTGCACCATGGTGTTGAAACCGTCCGAGATTACGCCGCTGGCCACGTTGCGATTGGCAGACCTGCTGGCAGATGTCCTGCCTAAAGGGGTTTTGAACGTCATCCACGGCCGGGGCGCCTCAGTCGGGGATCGTCTGATCAACGATCCGAGAATCGAGGGCATTTCCATCACCGGTTCGCCCGCGACCGGGATGGCGGCGATGCGGGCGGCCTCGAACCAGATCCGCCATGTGCATCTGGAGCTTGGGGGCAAGGCTCCGGTCATCGTGTTTGACGACGCCGATATCGACGCGGTGGCCGAAACCATCCGCTATGGGTCCTTCTTCAACGCCGGTCAGGACTGCGCGCAGCCCTGCCGGGTGATGGTTCAGGACAAGATCTATGACAAGGTGGTCGCCGCCGTGGCAGATCAGGTCGGACAGATCCGGATCGGCGCGCCGAAAGCCGATGGGACTGAGATGGGCCCCATCGTCTCTGCCGTGCAACGGGACCGCGTTGCCGGGTTTGTCGACCGGGCGCGCGACGGCGCCGAGATCGCGGTGGGCGGCATCGCAGGGGATGGGGCCGGGTTCTTTTACCAGCCCACTGTCGTGGTCAATGTCGACAACAATGCCGAGATCGCGTGCAGCGAGGTTTTTGGCCCCGTTGTGACCCTGTCGCGGTTTTCCGAGGCGGATGAGGCGCTGAGGATCGCCAATGTCGGGCGTTATGGCTTGGCCTCGTCCATCTGGACCAGAGATATTTCAACCGCGATGAAAATAACGGCGCAGCTGCGATACGGCATGACCTGGGTCAACACCCACGGGATGCCAGCCGCCGAGATGCCTTGGGCTGCGATGAAGGGATCGGGCACTGGATGTGACATGTCGGTTTATGCGCTGGATGCCTATACGTCGGTGCGCCATGTGATGGTGGCGCACTGATGCGGCTGGCCGGAAAAAAGGCCCTGGTCACCGGCGGCCGACAAGGCATCGGGCGCGGGATTGTCGAGGCGTTTCGGCGCGAGGGCGCGGCGGTCACTACCTGCGGTCGCGGCCCCCGGCCTGACGGGTTGGCTGACGATATCCATTGGCATGTGCTGGACGTCACGGATGTGGTCGCAGTCGAAGAGATGGCGGCAGCAGCAGGCGGCATCGACATCCTCGTCAACAACGCGGGGGTTCAAGTCGAAAAGACCGTCCCCGACAGCACGGATGCGGATTGGGACCTTGTGATCGGCACCAATTGTCGTGGCGTGTTTAACCTGTGCCGCGCCTACATTCCCCGAATGCCTGATGGCAGCTCGATCATCAATATAGGCTCTATTTCAGGGAATACTGCGGATCCATCGATGGCGCTGTACAACGCATCAAAGGCGTTTGTACACGGGTTAACCCGCTCGATTGCGGTTGATCACGGCCCAAAGATCAGGTGCAATGCGATATGTCCGGGATGGATTGAGACCGGCATGCTGGAGGCCGGTTTTGACATGGCGACTGATCCGCAGGCGGCGCGACAGGACGCTCTGGCCCGCCATGCTGCACGTCGCTTCGGTCGGCCGGAGGATATTGCCAGTATGGCGGTCTGGCTGGCCTCGGACGAAGCCGGGTTTGCGACCGGTCAATTGTTCACTGTGGATGGCGGCCTGACGGCGGCCTCGCCCCTTAATCCGGGTGTATTCTAATGGACGCATCGCACACAGCCTGCCTTGGCGGCGGTGTGATCGGAGCCAGTTGGGCAGCGTTGTTTCTGGCCTCGGGCCGGTCTGTGGCCCTGTTTGACCCTGATCCCAGCGTACAGGATCACGTTCTGGCCTATATCGCAGACGCCTGGCCGGTGATGGACGCGCTGGGCCTGACAGACACCGGCGACCCGAGTGCGATCCGGTTTTGCTCCAGTGCGGCCGGTGCCGTTGAGGGCGCTGAATTCGTGCGGGAAAATGTGCCCGAACGGTTGCAGATCAAACACGCGACCTATGCCGAGATCGAACCGGTCCTATCACCGGACGCCATTGTCGCCAGCTCAGCCTCGGGCCTGACTCTGGGGCAGATGCAAACCGGCTGGTCCGATCCATCACGCTTTGTGCTGGGCCATCCGTTCAACCCGCCGCATCTGATCCCGTTGGTCGAGGTGATGGGCAATGAAAAAACCGCAGACGGTATCGTCGACGCCGCGCAGCGGTTTTATGAAAGCCTCGGCAAGACCACGATCCGCGTGAACAAAGAGGTGCCGGGTCACGTCGCCAATCGCCTGCAGGCTGCGCTGTGGCGCGAGGCGATCCATCTTGTGGTGACGGGTGTTGCGTCCGTCGAGGACGTGGACAAGGCAGTCTGTGCTGGGCCCGGAGTCAGATGGGCGGCAATGGGTCCGACCATGTTGTTCAACTTGGGGGCAGGAGAAGGCGGGTTGAAAGCCTTCTGCGAACACTTCTCGGATACGTTCAATGGCTGGTGGGATGATTTGGGCAAGGTTTCTCTGACGGAAGAGATCGTAGACCAGCTGGCCGAAGGCGTTGCATCCGAGGCCCGGGGCAAAACCCCGGCAGAACTGTCGCAGCGGCGGGACGCGCTGATCCTTGCCATGCAAACGTCCATTAAGGCATTGCGCTGAGCTCAGCCCAGGAGTTGCCCCAACTTCAACGCCACGCCCATATTGCCGGATATCTTGAGCTTGCCCAGCGCCACGCCCGTCATGGGGTTCAGCTTGCCGGTCAGCAGCTTGGTCAGGTTTTCCTGCGAAATGCGGATCGTGCAATCCGTGTCCTGATCCTGCGTCGACGCCTGATTGTCGGCCAGAACAATCACACCTTTGGCACCGCAATCGAACTTGAGGGACCCGTCAAAGCTCTTGCCGGCTAGTCCCTTTTGTATCCCGTCGGCGATGTCCTGAAGCATCCATTGTCCCCTCGCAGTTTTTGAATGCGTAGAGCGTCGGGACCTTTGTGATCAAGGATGACCCTGCGGGAACTTGTGATTCAGAGTGCCTGCAGAATTTGCACGGTCCGTTCGCAGGGCTGACCACCGTAAAACGCGTCCAATACGTCCTGACACTCGGCCGGGGCATCCGGAACAGACGAGAACAAGGTCATGGAAGACCGCAGTTTCTTGGCGTCTATTCCACCCAGAATGTCACTGGCGTCGCGATCCTTGTGCAAGAGCATCAACTGGGCGGTTTCCGTCAGGCGCCGGCGCAGCTCGGGGTGATCCAAGTAAGCTGTCGCTTCGTCCAATCCTTCGATCCCATAAAGCTGCGCCATATGGGACTTGCCAAGGTCCGCCAGTTGCGGAAACACAAACCACATCCAGTGGCTGGTCTTCTGCCCCTGCCGCAACTCTTTCAGGACATCGGTCCAGACCGTGTCCTGCGCCTCGATGAACATATCGAGCTCGTTGTCGATATCGTCGTCGTCGATCACTTTGCCAGCCGCTTGTCGCGTGCCGCCAGCAGTTTCAGGCGCAGGGCGTTCAACTGGATGAAGCCTGCCGCATCTTTCTGGTCATAAGCACCTGCATCTTCTTCAAAGGTCACATGCGCCTCGGAATACAACGAATGATCCGACCAGCGACCGACCGTCGAGGCCAGACCTTTGTAGAGTTTCACGCGAACGGTTCCGGTGACGTGCTCTTGCGACTTGTCGATCGCGGCCTGCAGCATCTCACGCTCGGGCGAGTACCAGAAGCCGTTATAGATCAGCTCGGCATATTGCGGCATCAGTTGGTCCTTCAGATGCATCGCGCCACGGTCCATTGTGATGGATTCGATGCCACGATGCGCTTCCAGCAGGATGGTGCCGCCGGGCGTTTCATAGATGCCGCGTGATTTCATCCCGACGAACCGGCCTTCGACCAGATCGAGACGGCCAATGCCGTGCTTGCCGCCATATTCATTCAGCTTGGTCAGGATCGTGGCGGGGCTCATGGCCTCGCCATTGATGCTGACCGCGTCGCCTTTTTCAAAGCCGATCTCGATGAATTCCGGAGTGTTCGGCGCGTCCTCGGGATGCACAGTGCGCTGATAGACATAGTCGGGCGCCATATCGGCGGGGTCTTCCAGAACCTTGCCCTCGGATGAGGTGTGCAGAAGGTTGGCATCGACCGAGAAGGGCGCCTCGCCGCGTTTGTCCTTGGCAATCGGAATCTGGTTTGCCTCGGCAAATTCCAGCAGCTTGGTGCGGCTGGTCAGGTCCCACTCCCGCCACGGGGCGATCACCTTGATGTTGGGGTTCAGCGCGTAGGCGGCCAGTTCGAACCGCACCTGATCGTTGCCCTTGCCGGTTGCGCCATGGGCCACGGCATCCGCACCGGTGGCCTCGGCAATCTCGACCAAACGCTTCGAGATCAGCGGTCGCGCAATGGATGTGCCCAGCAGATACAGCCCTTCATATTGCGCATTGGCGCGGAACATGGGGAAGACGAAATCCCGGACGAATTCCTCGCGGATATCCTCAATATGGATGTTCTCGGGTTTGATCCCCAGCAGCTCTGCCTTCTTACGCGCCGGCTCCAACTCCTCACCCTGACCCAGATCGGCGGTGAAGGTGACGACCTCACAGCCATACTCGGTCTGCAGCCATTTCAGGATGATCGAGGTATCAAGGCCACCGGAATAGGCCAGAACAACTTTCTTGGGCGCGGACATCTGATTTCCCTTTGTCAGAAGAACGATTGGCCCCTAGCGGGTTTTGTTGGTGGGGGCAAGTTGTCAGCGTTGACGAGGGCCGGGAATTGGGGTGAAACGGGCGCAAAGAGAACAAGGATTGGTTGAGAGGACAGACAGCGGATGTTGGGTTGGAAGATTTTTGTACATTCGGTGAGATTGATCGTCAGAAACCTTCCTGCAGTACTAACAGTCTTCTGTTTACCAATTTTGGGTTGTATCTGTATCGCGGTTCTCTTTGGGATACTTGATGGAACATCGGCCGAAGAAAATTTCAATCAGATTGGCGAAGACACAGGGGCATTCATACTGAGAGGTGTAGCATGGGCCGTCGGAACGGCTGTGTTTTTAGCCTGGGGCGTTGTTTCGTGGCATCGCTACATTTTACTTGAAGAGTATCCAAAAGGGATCATCCCGGAATTCAACACTGGCAGGATTGGAGCTTACCTCTGGCGCTCAGTTCTGCTGGTCCTACTGGTTTCACTGATCTCGCTTCCTTTGGCTTTGATTGTCGGCACAGTGATGAACCCTTTGCTTTTAGGAGGAATTCTGACGACTTTTGTTCTTTCAGTTGTGGCCGGCTATTTAACGTTGCGCTTGGCGTTGATCCTGCCGGCGGCAGCGCTCGAAAAGCCAATGTCGATCGGAGACGCTTGGTTCGAAACAAGTAAATTCAAAAACGCAATCCTTATCTTGCTCTTGTGCCAGTTGGTTATTGAAACAGTTACCGAACTGGTTTTGGTAGCCATGCCGGGCGAGTCCGGGCTTCAAGTTCTCTGGGAAACAAGCAGCTTCCTGCTAGTCGCGCTTCTGAACGTCAGCATTCTGACAACGATGTATGGTGTCTTCATCGAAAAGCGCGAACTCACCTGATCGGCCTCACGAATACCTTGCTCTTTTTATAAGGATAAGCCACTGACATCCGCATGACTTATTTCATCACCCGTGCCCGTGCCGCCGAACAAGCGATGCGCTCTGTGTTTCCGGCAACGCCGTTGCAGCGGAATGCGCATTTGTCCGAGCGCTATGGCGCGGATATCTGGCTCAAGCGGGAAGACCTGAGCCCGGTTCGGTCGTACAAAATCCGCGGCGCGTTCAACGCGATGCGCAAGCAGCAGGGGCAAGAGCTGTTTGTCTGCGCCAGCGCGGGCAACCACGCGCAGGGCGTGGCTTATATGTGCAAGCATCTGGGCGTGAAGGGCGTGATCTTCATGCCCGTGACCACGCCCCAGCAAAAGATTCAAAAGACCCGTATTTTCGGTGGTGACAATATCGAAGTTCATCTAACCGGCGACTATTTCGATGATACTCTGGACGCCGCTCAAACCTGGTGCGCCGAGCAGGGCGGGCACTTTCTGTCTCCGTTCGACGATGCGGATGTGATCGAAGGTCAGGCGTCTCTAGCTGTCGAGATCGAGGAACAGCTGGGGCGCGTGCCGGATCACGTGATCCTTCCCGTGGGCGGCGGCGGTATGTCTTCGGGTGTGGCGACATGGTTTGGTGACCGCACCCACTGCCTGTTTGTCGAGCCCAAGGGTGGCGCTTGTCTGCATGCTGCGCTGGCGGCGGGGCATCCAGTGGCGCTGGACTCGATTGACAACTTTGTGGACGGCGCGGCAGTGGGCCGGATCGGAGAGCGGCCCTTCGAGTTGCTTAAGAACCGTCACCTGTCGGATGTCCTGGTTTTGTCCGAGGATCGCATCTGCGCAACGATGATCGAAATGCTGAATGTCGAAGGCATCGTTCTGGAACCCGCTGGTGCGCTGGCGGTTGAGGCTGTTGCGGACGTGCAAAGCTTTGTTCGCAGCAAGACCGTGGTTTGCGTGACCTCTGGCGGAAACTTCGATTTCGAACGCTTGCCCGAGGTCAAGGAACGCGCCCAGCGTTACTCTGGTGTTAAGAAATACTTCATCCTGCGCTTGCCACAGCGCCCCGGCGCACTCAAAGAGTTTCTGAACATTCTGGGTCCCGAGGACGATATCGCGCGGTTCGAATACATGAAGAAATCGGCGCGCAATTTCGGCTCGGTTCTGATCGGGATTGAAACGAGAAAACCCGAAAACTTTATGCGTCTGTTTGCGCATCTGGATGATGCCGGGTTCACTTATACGGATATCACCGAAGACGAAACGCTTGCGCAGTTTGTGATCTGACTCAGGTCAGGTTTTTTGCGAGCCCTGCCTCAAAAACCGATCTGGACGTGTCGAATGCCGCAAGTATTTCTTGCAAATCCACGTCCATCCCGTGGCCAGTGGCGGCGCGGCGTTCACCGTCCTGGCAGAGTTTCGAGAACTCGTCGAAGCCCAGGCTCATCGCGCTGCCCTTGAGGAAATGCAGGTTCTGTTCCAACTGGTTTCGCGCTGTGTCTGAATGCAGGCGCGCGATAACCTCCTGCACCTCTTCTAGAAAAATCTGGACGACCTCGTCGAATTCGTCCGCGCCAACCTCGTCCCTGAGCTGTCTGACCCTGGGCCATTGAATCATCGGCATTCTCCTGCGTCGCACCGTGCGTGACTTTTGGTACCGTACGTCCCGTAAACGGGTCGTTAAATGAGGTGGAGAGGGCGCCGGTTTTGCCCTTTCATCGGATGTTAAATCCACAGGCGATAAGATTGCCCCGTCCGGAGGATTCCACAGGTCAGGGATTGCAGCGTGCCAGAAACCAGTCAACAGGAAGCCAGGCCCGGGCTGGATTTCGGCGCGATTCGCAGGGTGCTGGTGGTCGATGACAGCCGCCTGCAGCGGCGTATTCTGGTGGCGTCGCTCAGGAGATGGGGGTTCGAGGTTCTTGAGGCCGATAGTGGCGACGCGGCCATTTCCCTATGCGCCGATCAATCGCCCGATCTGGTGCTCAGCGATTGGGTGATGCCGGGGATGAGTGGGCTGGAGTTCTGCCGCGCTTTTCGCGCGATGGGCACCGAACACTACAGCTATTTCATACTGCTCACATCCAAGAGCGAAAAGCAGGAGGTTGCACGGGGGTTGGATGCCGGGGCTGACGATTTCCTGATCAAACCGCTGGAGGCGGATGAGCTGCGCGCGCGCATTTCAGCCGGGGCCCGCATTCTGGACATGCAGCGCGAACTGTCCCGGAAAAATCGTATGATCGAATCTGCCCTGGAGGAACTGAAGCTTGTTCATGATGCAATCGACAAGGATCTGATGCAGGCCCGCAAGATCCAGGAATCCCTTGTCCCAGAACTGACGCGCACGTTTGGCAAGTCTCGCGTCAGTCTGTTGTTGAAACCGTGCGGTCATATTGGTGGCGATCTGGTGGGTATGTTCTCACCTGGCGTCAATCGGTTGGGGTTCTACAGTATCGATGTGTCTGGGCACGGTATCACCTCGGCCATGATGACGGCGCGGCTGGGGGGGTATCTGTCCAGCAAGCACTTTGATCAGAACGTCGCGATGGAGCGGCGATTTGACAAGTTTTACGCTCTTTTGCCGCCCGAAGCGGTTGCTGAAACGCTCAATTCCCGGCTGATCGCGGATGCGGGGATCGAAGAGTATTTTACAATGGCCTACGCCATCATCGACCTGCGCTATGGCCACCTCAAGATGGTGCAGTCCGGGCACCCGCATCCGCTGCTGTTGCGCAAGGATGGCAGCACCGAGTTTCTGGGGGATGGCGGGTTGCCCGTCGGGTTACTGTCAAACGCATCCTTTCATCAATTCGAGACGTATCTAAACCCCGGTGACAAGCTGTTGCTGTATTCAGATGGCTTTACGGAGTGTCGTCTGGCCGAAGGCGGGCTTCTGGATGAGGACGGTTTGCTGCGGATGGCTCAAGACTGCGCTGCTGATCGGGGCGGGCCTGAATTTCTGGACGACATGTTCTGGCGACTGACGCAGGTCATGCCACCTGATGCCAGGATGGAGGATGATGTCTCGGCAGTGTTCTTCGAGTACAACGGACCCTAAAGGCCTGCGAGGTGCCGACCGGCAAAATGGCGGTCACCATCGTTGCCCAGCAACTCGACCGCATCGGATGTGTCCATCCACAACGCTTCGTGAAACGCTTCGGTCGGCGGACCCATACGCCGCACGGGCCTGGCGCGATAGATCAGGCACATCTTTTCGGCCCAAAGGTCATATTCCGGCATATAAGTGAACCGACGAAAGGCGCCGATGCGCCGCGGATCGGAAATCGTCCAGCCGGTTTCTTCATACACTTCGCGATGTAGGGCCGTCATGGGTGACTCGCCGGGGTCGATTCCTCCGCCGGGCAGTTGAAGATCCGGTCCGGGTTCGGTCTGGCAGGTCAGCAACAGATGCCTGCGCCGAGGCAGCAGGGCATAAACGCCGACCCGCCGCGTGTATTTTCGTCCGGGCTGCGGGGTTTCACCGAACCGTCTGATCATGTATGGCCCCTTTCAACCCATTTTGTTCGACCTATATGGTGGCGGTATGCCAACCCGTGGCGTGTAAGGAAACCCCATGTCTCTTGGAACCAAAATCGCGTGGGACGATACCGTCCTGCCCTTTCAGCTTGATGTATCGGACATGCGCGGCCGCGTGGCCCGTCTGGACGGCGCGCTGGACGGGATTCTGAAGCAGCACGACTATCCGGAGCAGGTCGAAGCACTGGTGGCCGAGATGGCCCTGCTGACCGCATTGATCGGCCAGACCGTTGCGCTGCGCTGGAAGCTGTCGCTGCAGGTGCAGTCCAAGGGGGCGGTGCGTATGATCGCTACGGATTACTACGCCCCACAAACCGAGGGCGAGCCGGCCAGAATCAGGGCCTATGCCAGTTTCGACCGGAACCGGCTAAGCGATGGTGTCGCCTTTGATCAGGTGGGCGAGGGGTATTTCGCGATCATGATCGATCAGGGTGAAAACACGCAACCGTATCAGGGGATCACGCCTTTGGCGGGCGGATCACTAAGCGCTTGCGCCGAAGCGTATTTTGCGCAGTCCGAACAGCTGCCGACCCGGTTTTCGCTGAGCTTTGGAAAATCGACAGAACCCGGCGTGGGTGAGCACTGGCGCGCTGGCGGTATCATGCTGCAGCACATGCCCAAAGCGTCGCCTTTTGTGGCGTCTGGCGAAGGTCACGGTGACATCCTGTCCGCCGACGATCTGGTCGACTGGGCCGAAGGTGAAAACTGGGGCCGGGTCAACATCCTTCTGGACACGGTCGAGGATCTGGAACTGATCGGGCCATCAATCGCTCCGACAGACCTGTTGGTCCGCTTGTTTCACGAGGAACAGCCACGCGTCTACGACGCGCAGGCCGTCCAGTTCGGGTGCACCTGTTCCGAGGATCGCGTGCGGCAAAGCCTGTCGATCTATTCGGCCAAGGATATCGAAAAGATGACCACGCCCGAGGGAAAAGTAACGGCTGACTGCCAGTTCTGCGGGGCCCACTATGTGCTGGACCCCGCAACAGTCGGCTTTGACGCCGAAGGCGCCAAGGGTGGATGACCCCACTGAACAGATCCGGGCGGCGCTTGGTCGCCCCGGTCACAGCTCGAGCGACTTTGACCTCAACCTGGAAACCGTCCTGCCGCCGGGGCGCAAGCTGCGCCCTGCTGGCGTTCTGGTACCGATCTCCGTCGTCAGTGGAGCGCCGCGTCTGATCCTGACCAAGCGGTCCTCGGCCCTGAAACACCATCCCGGTCAGATCGCCTTTCCCGGCGGCAAGCAGGATGACGGAGATGCAGATGTAACAGCGGCGGCCCTGCGCGAAGCCCACGAAGAGATTGGCCTGCCCACAGACCTGCCCGAGATTCTGGGGTTCTTGCCGACTCATGAGACGGTAACATCCTTCTCTGTGACGCCGGTGGTAGCGATCGTGCGCGAAAGCTTTGCGGCAATCCCGGAACCCGGAGAGGTGGATGAGGTGTTTTCCGTTCCTCTGTCGCATGTGTTGAATCCTGCCAATTACCTCATCGAGTCACGCCAGTGGCGCGGCCAGCGACGAAAGTACTTCACAGTGCCGTTCGGCCCCTATTACATCTGGGGCGCAACCGCCCGCATTTTGCGGGGGATGGCGGCACGGGTGAATGAATGACGCGGATCGAAGAGGATTGGGTGTCCGAACCGGCGACCCAACAGGTGTGCACGGCCCTCACGGCCTCTGGAGCACAAGCTTTGTTCGTGGGAGGATGCGTCCGAAACGCCCTGCTGGGTGCGCCGGTCTCTGATATCGATATTGCGACGGATGCCCGGCCTGAACAGGTGGTTGAGCTGGCCCAAAAGGCTGGGCTCAAGGCGATTCCCACGGGAATCGACCACGGGACGATCACGGTCGTCAGCGACGGTATTCCGCACGAAATAACCACCTTTCGACGCGACGTGGAAACGGATGGCCGCCGCGCCGTCGTCGCCTACGCCGAAACTGTGGAAGAAGACGCTGCGCGCCGGGATTTTACCATGAACGCGATCTATGCGCAGCCTGATGGAACCATACTGGATCCGCTTGGCGGGTTGCCGGACCTCACGGCACGCCGTGTACGGTTCATCGGCACAGCCGCGCACCGCATTCGCGAGGACTACCTGCGCTCGCTGCGGTACTTCCGGTTTCACGCCTGGTACGGGGACGCCGGAAACGGGTTCGATGCTGAGGCTCTAGCGGCGATTGCGGCAAATCTTGACGGGCTGTCGGCTTTGTCCCGCGAACGCGTGGGGGCCGAACTGCTGAAACTGCTTGGGGCGCCTGACCCGGCACCGTCTGTCGCCGCGATGCGCAGCACGGGGGTCATGGCGCAGGTTCTTCCCGGCGCGGATGACCGGGCGCTGGCACCTTTGGTGGCCATCGAACAGGCGGCAGGTGCTGCGCCCGACCCGGTGCGTCGGCTGGCGGCCATTGCAACGCCGGAAGACGCGGCGACCCTGCGCCTGAGCCGGGCGCAACTGCAACGCCTCACACGCATGCGGGACGAGGCCTCGGCCTCGACCAGCGTGGCTGAGTTGGGCTACAGGTACGGCGACGAAGGCGGGCTGCATGAAACCCTGTTGCGGTGCGCGCTTTTCGAACACCCTTGGTCCGAGGACTTGCGGATCGCCTTGCATTCGGGCGCCGAGGCGCGATTCCCAATAAAGGCCACCGATTTGATCCCGGATTTCACAGGCCCTGCGCTGGGCAAGAAACTGGCAGAGCTTGAGGCGCGCTGGATTGCCTCGGGGTTTCAGCTGACCCGCGAAGATTTGCTGACCGGCTGAAACGAAGTCTCAAAAGGGGATGACAAACAAATTTGTTTGTGGTTACTTGCGCCTGTCACTTGATTTGGAGGGAGGCATGCGAATGTATTACGGGATCTGGTTCGGCTAAAGCCGGAACGCTCGACCCGTAGGGGTGGTGTTCTGGCGCCATCTTTCTTCGCACGCCCTTAAAGTCTTGCTCAATCGGAGCACCCTTCATGTTTCGCTATTTCGAAAACCTCGTTGACCCTTTTGTCGCCTATAAGGAATCCGACACACCGCCGACCCGGCTGTGGCCATTCATGCTGGACTACTCGCAGCCCTTTATGCGGGTGTTTTTCTGGACGGCGCTTATCTCGATAATCGTTGCTGGCGTCGAGATTGGCCTGATCTATTACATGGGTCGCGTTGTCGACCTGTTGGGCGGCTCGCCAGCCGAGGTCTGGCAGGATCACGGTACCGAACTGCTGTTGATGGCCGCGTTCATTATGCTGTTGCGTCCCATCCTGCATTTTGTCGACGTGCTGCTGTTAAACAACACGATCCTGCCGAACTTTGGCACGCTGATCCGATGGCGGGCCCATAAGCATGTTTTGCGTCAGTCCGTTGGATGGTTTGAGAACGATTTTGCCGGACGGATCGCAAACCGCATCATGCAAACGCCGCCTGCGGCGGGTGAAGTGGTGTTTCAGGTTTTTGACGCGATTTCATTCTCGCTGGCGTATCTGATTGGCGCGGCCATCCTGTTGTATGCGGCAGATCCGCGCCTGCTGATCCCGCTGCTGATCTGGTTTGCCTTCTATGCTCTGCTGGTGCGCTGGACGGTCCGGCGTGTCGAACCTGCATCCAAAGCGGCCTCGGACGCACGCTCGACCGTGACCGGGAGGGTGGTGGACAGCTATACCAACATCCACTCGGTCAAGATGTTTGCACATGACACGCAGGAACTGGATTATGCGCGTGAGGCTATCGAAGAGACACGTCGCACGTTTCAGGTAGAAATGCGGATTTTCACCATCATGGACGCCGTTCTGGTGACTTTGAACGGCCTGTTGATCGTTGGTGTTGTCGGTTGGGCCATTTACCTGTGGATGCAGGGCAGCGCGTCGGTTGGCGTTGTTGCTGCCGCAACCGCGTTAACGCTTCGGCTGAATGCCATGACCGGATGGATCATGTGGGCGCTGACCAGTTTCTTTCGCCAGCTCGGTATCGTTGCCGAAGGCATGGAGACCATCGCGCAGCCCATTGATCTGCTGGACGCTGCCGGGGCCAAACCGCTGCAACTGACAACCGGCGAGATTCAGATCCGGGATCTGTCGCACCACTACGGTCGGGACACCGGCGGGCTGGACCACATCAACATGACCATTCGGCCCGGCGAAAAGATCGGCCTGATCGGGCGGTCGGGCGCCGGGAAATCAACGCTGGTCAAGCTGTTGTTGCGGTTCTATGACGTGGAACGTGGCGCGATCCTGATCGACGGTCAGGACATCTCGGGCGTGACGCAGGACAGCCTGCGCAGCCGGATCGGTATGGTTCAGCAGGACAGTGCCCTGCTGCACCGGTCGGTTCGCGACAACATTCTGTATGGACGGCCGGATGCGTCTGAGGCGCAGATGATCGCCGCCGCCAAACAGGCCGAAGCGCATGAGTTCATTCTCGACCTGCAGGACCCGCAGGGGCGCACCGGCTATGATGCGCATGTGGGCGAACGCGGTGTCAAACTCAGCGGTGGTCAGCGGCAGCGGGTGACGTTGGCGCGGGTGATCCTCAAGGACGCGCCGATCCTTTTGTTGGACGAGGCGACATCCGCCCTAGATTCCGAGGTTGAAGCGTCGATTCAGGAGACCCTCTACGGCATGATGCAAGGCAAAACCGTGATAGCCATTGCCCACCGGCTGAGCACGATCGCTCAGATGGACCGGATTCTGGTTATGGATGCCGGACGGATTGTTGAGGAGGGCGCGCATTCCGACCTGCTGGCGCAGGGCGGTCTATACGCTCAGTTCTGGGCGCGGCAATCCGGCGGTTTCATGAACCCGGAGGCCGCTGAATGAGGATTGCCGACCTCATCAACCCATTCAAGAACATCGAAACGCCCCCACCGCAGACGTTGGGGGCGTTCATTCGCTGGAGCCTGTCCGGGGCGTGGCCGATGCTGTTCGTGGCGGCGTTCTTTTCGGCACTCGCCGGCGCGATGGAGGCTGGCACGGCCTGGATCCTTGGACGGGTCATTGATGTGGCAACATCCAGCGGGCCTGAGAATTTTCTGACAGCTGAGAACATGTGGATGATTCTGGGTGTGGTGGCATTCTTCATGTTGTTGCGGCCCTTGCTATTTGGGCTGTCGTCGGTGTCCAATAATTACATTGTCATGCCGAACATCCCGCCGCTGGTTCTGGCCAAACTCAACCGCTGGACGCTGGGGCAGTCGGTGACCTATTTCGATGACGATTTTGCCGGGCGGATCGCTCAGAAACAGATGCAGACATCCAACGCGATGGCTTCTGTGGTGTCCGAGACGATCAGTGCGATTGTCTTTGCACTCGCCTCTCTCGCGGGGTCTTTGCTTTTATTAGGCTCTATTCACCCGCTCGTGATGTTGCCTTTTGTAGCATGGCTGGCAGTGTATTTCCTGCTGGTGCGGTGGTATCTGCCGCGTATTCGCATGCGGTCGGCGGCACGGGCCGGTGCACGGGCCATGGTCTCGGGACAGGTGGTCGACACGATCACCAATATCAAAACTGTCAAGCTGTTCGCGCATTCCGCGTTCGAGGATCAGGCCGCGCGAAACTCCATGGTCGAGCTGCGTGAAAGGTCGTTGGATTTCGGCAAACTGTCGGCCAGTTTCCGATTCATTTTGATGACACTGGCCGGGATTTTGCCCGTTCTGCTGTTGGGTGCCACCCTGTTGCTCTGGCAGGCTGGAACGGCCACCGCCGGAGACATCGTTGCGGCGGGCGCGGTCTCGATCCGTATCGCGCAGATGACTGGCTGGGTCAGCTTTACGCTGATGGGATTGTACGCGAACGTGGGTGAGATCGAGAACGGGATGCAGACACTGGCCAAACGGGACCGTGTCGAGGATGTGGCGCAGGCGGTGGACCTGAAGGTAGTCAAGGGTGGCATCACGTTTGACTCGGTCAGCTTTGCCTATGGGCGTGACATTGGCGGCGTGACAGAGATTCACCTGAACGTGCAGCCGGGCGAAAAGCTGGGTATTGTCGGTGCATCCGGAGCCGGGAAATCAACCTTGGTGTCCTTGTTGTTGCGGCTCTATGACAGGGAAAATGGGTCCATCCGCATCGATAGGCAGGACATATCGCAAGTTACTCAGGACAGCCTGCGCCGCCAGATCGGAATGGTTACGCAGGAAACTGCGATGTTCAATCGCTCGGCCCGCGAAAACATCCTCTACGGTCGCCCTGATGCAACCGAAGAAGAGCTGATCCAGGCCGCGAAAAAGGCCGAAGCTCATGATTTCATACTGGGGCTTCAGGACGCCCGCGGACGCACGGGGTATGACGCCCATCTGGGCGAACGCGGCGTAAAGCTCAGCGGCGGCCAGCGCCAGCGGATCGCTTTGGCGCGCGCAATTCTCAAGGATGCGCCGATCCTGGTGCTGGACGAAGCAACGTCGGCACTTGATTCCGAGGTCGAAGCGTCGATTCAGACCGCATTGCACCGCGTCATGCAGGGCAAGACCGTCCTCGCAATCGCACACCGGTTGTCGACCCTCAGCGAGATGGACCGCATCGTCGTTCTGGATCACGGGCGTATCGTGGAAAGCGGAACCCATGATGTCCTGCTTGAAAAGGGCGGGCTGTATGCAAGGTTCTGGCATCGCCAATCAGGCGGGTTCATTCAGGCTGAGGCCGCCGAATAAGGGGTTTTGTTGCGCACCAACCCCCGGTATCAGGCGTCCATGACCCAGCAATTCACCATAAACCGCCTTGGACATCAGGGCGACGGTGTCGCAGATGGGCCGGTCTACGCGCCACGCACCCTACCAGGCGAAGTGGTCACCGGCACACTGCTGGGTCAATTTCTGGAAAATATTCGCGTCCAGACTCCATCCGAAAACCGTGTGCAAGCCCTCTGCCGTCATTACAAATCGTGCGGGGGCTGCCAATTGCAACACGCATCCGACGCGTTTGTCTCCGACTGGAAGGTAGACGTGGTTCGCACCGCGCTGGCCGCGCAAGGGCTTGAGGCCCCGATGCGGCCGATCCACACATCGCCGGACCGATCCCGGCGCCGCGCCACAATTGCTGTGCGACGCACCAAAAAGGGCGCGTTGGCCGGGTTCCACGCCCGCGCATCTGAGACGATCACAGAGATCCCGGACTGCCAGCTGCTGGACCCCAAGTTGATCGCTGCGATCCCTCTCGCCAAAGAGCTGGCGGTATTGGGCGGCAGCCGCAAGGGCGTTCTGGCCGTTACCCTGACCCTGTCCGAGGGCGGTCTGGACGTTGCGGTCAAAGGTGGCAAACCACTGGACGGCCCGCTGGAACTGACCCTGGCTCGGATCAGCGAAAAGCATCTTTTGGCTCGCCTGAGTTGGGACGACGAAGTCATTGCCACGCGACACCCGCCGGTTCAGCGCTTTGGCACCGCTGATGTCACGCCACCGCCCGGCGCTTTTTTGCAAGCCACCGAGGATGGAGAACAGGCTCTAATACAGGCCATTCGTGAAGCGACGCAGGGAGCTCGGCGGATCGTTGATCTGTTTGCCGGGTGCGGGACGTTTTCATTGCCACTGGCGCAAACCGCCGAGATACACGCGGCTGAAGGCGACGCCGCGATGACCAAGGCGCTGGAGCAGGGTTGGCGAAAGGCAAAAGGGCTCAAACAAGTCACCACCGAGGCGCGCGACCTGTTTCGCCGCCCACTGATGCCCGACGAGTTGACGCGGTTCGACGCCGTTGTTCTGGATCCGCCTCGCGCGGGGGCCGAAGCGCAGGTCGCCCAGCTGGTTCAGGCCAAACGCCCGGTCATTGCCTATGTATCCTGTAACCCGGTGACCTTTGCGCGCGACGCAAAAACCATTGTTAACGCGGGTTACACCCTTGAATGGGTACAGGTCGTTGACCAATTTCGATGGTCGTCACATACGGAACTTGCGGCGCGGTTTGTGCTGAACCCCGCATCTTGAGCAGACAGGAGACAGGCAGAATGGGGTTCAGACAGCGTTTGCTGACCGTTATCGAGGCTCCGGCTTTCAGCCGCTTCATCACTGGTGTGATCATCTTCAACGCCGTGCTGTTGGGCATGGAGACATCACCGACGCTGATGGAACAGGCCGGGCCGCTGATCGTGTTTCTCGATCAGGTCTGCCTGGCGATTTTCGTTGCCGAAATCGGCTCAAAACTAATCGTCACAGGGCGCAGGTTTTTCACAAGTGGCTGGAACATCTTTGATTTCGTGATCGTCGGCATCGCTCTGATCCCAGGCGGCGGGGGTCTGTCGGTGCTGCGAGCGCTGCGAATCCTGCGGGTGTTGCGGGTCATTTCCGTTGCCCCGCGATTGCGCCGCGTGGTCGAGGGGTTCATTTCAGCACTACCCGGAATGGCCAGTGTCTTCCTGCTGATGGCCATCCTGTTTTACATCGGCGCGGTGATCGCAACCAAACTGTTCTCACAGTCCTTCCCCGTATGGTTCGGCGATCTTGGTCTGTCGGCCTACACCCTGTTCCAGATCATGACGCTGGAAAGCTGGTCCATGGGGATCGTTCGGCCGGTGATGGATGTGTACCCGTATGCCTGGATGTTCTTTGTGCCCTTCATCATGGTCACAACCTTTGCGGTGGTGAACTTGCTTGTGGGTCTGATCGTGAACTCGATGCAGGACGCCCATCATGCCGAGGATGAAGTGAAAACCGATGCTTATCGCGATCAGGTGCTGGAGCGGCTGGAAATCATCGAACGCCACTTAATTGAGCAGTCGAACATGAAAAAGTGATTTCAGTTTATTGTTTTTTTGGCATAATAGTTCCCAAAAAACAGCAGGCAGTGAAAACATGGATCGTCGAGCATTTGGATTGGGGGCAATGGCAACGCTGAGCTTATCGGCTTGTGCCTCAGCCAGCCCAAAATTTCTGACCTATGATGGTCCCGAGGTGACCTCTTTGGTCGTCAACAAGGGCGCGCGCAAACTCTATCTTTTGCACAATGAGCAGATCCTGCGGGAATACGAGGTGGATTTGGGATTTGCGCCCGACGGGACCAAGACCAAACGTGGGGACGGCCGCACACCCGAAGGCACCTATCTCATCGACCGCCGCAACCCGCGCAGCAGCTTTCATTTATCGCTGGGTATTTCTTATCCCAACTCGCAGGACATCGCGCAGGCCAAGGCTGCGGGTGTCGATCCCGGTGGGGACATATTCATTCATGGCCAGCCCAATCGACGCTCGGAATATAAGCGTGCGAAAAAGACGCCGGACTGGACCGCGGGCTGCATCGCCGTCAAGAATGACGAGATGGAAGAAATCTATGCGATGGTGAACCGGGGCACATTGATCACCCTGCGCCCTTGAGGCAGGGCTAAGCCGGCACCCAGTTGCCAAATCCAAACTGCATATAGTCACGCGGATACGCCTCGGCCGCCAGCGCCTCAAGCCGGGCGTCATATATCTGGCCCAAAGTGAATGGCGTGTCTGGCGTGTTTTGTCCCGGTTGCGGCGGAGCCGCATGCCCCAGCCTGCGCGCCAGATCGGGTAGTGCGGTGGGCAACTCTTCCTCCCTGAGGATCAGATCGGGCGCGGCAAATCCGGACATCCCGTCCAGCGCTTGCGATTGGCTGCACCATGTTCCGTCCACCCGGATCGGTGTCTGCCCATTTAGGTTCTGGCGCAGGAATGTCAGGAACGCTGCAAACGCATCATAATGCTGATCTTGCGAGTAGTTGTTTGCCCGCACCTGACCGGGGATCGGCAATTTGAATCGGTTGCGCAATGTGTGTCGGATCACGTGATAGCTGTCAGAGCCTTTGTCCAGAATGCGCGTACAAAAAGCGGTATGCGCGCGGGCTAAGGGGTGCCGTAGGACGGTGAACTTGCGATGGCCCGGGTGCGATTGCATCCAGTCCCGAACCTGTTTGCGGCTTTGATCCGTGATCAGACCGTCGATGCCAACGGAATCCAAGTCCGCGAGCCACTGATTGACCACTGGTTCTATACCGCTGCGCAACGGCAGATACATCACAGGCGTCGCAGGGGCCGCGATGTAGGTCCCGACCGCCGGGCTGCGACGCGGCTCGTAATTCGGCGTCCGGTACAGGTTGAAGCCATCCATTTCGGACAGGGCCTGCTCCATCTGATCGGGGTTGGTCACCTTTGACCGGGGCGGGGCCGGGTTTTGCGGCTTTAACGTATCGTCCAGACCAGTCAACCGTGCCGCAACCCCCAGCCAGGCCGCCAGACCGTTCAGAATGTCCAACTGGTTCAGATCGTCATAGCCAATGAAGAACGGCGTCTGGCCCGACTTTTGCAGGTGGGCAAGCAGAAACTGATGATAATCCTGCAGTTGCTCAACGTATTCTAAGAACTCCTTGGCAAGAAATTCGACCTGCGCGTCGAGACGGCGTTTGATGTTCTTCAGCTGCCACTGTTTGGTTTTTCGCGCGATCTTGAGAGACAGGTAGCTGTCCAGTGGATTGCGCGTCAGAATGATCTTGGCGCAACGAGGATCGTTCAGGGCCGGCTCCAGAACGCGGGCGTCATGGTCCCGAAAATAACGGAATCCACCCAAGCCCTCTGAACCGTTCCGAATGGCCGTGATGAGCCGGGATGGATCGGCATCGCGTTCGTCCAGCGATACGCCCAGCAAGTCGTTGGATTTCAGGCGGCCGATGAAGTGTGGATTGAACGCCTCGCCATGACAGGTCACACCGTCAAGCGCGTTCAGATTGGCTTCCAGCAGGTTCGAACCGGTGCGCATGGCGGCCAGAATAATGAAATAGTCGAACTTCGCAGACATGCGTATTTATTGAACCAAGTAAGGTTTGCGGAAGGGTTTTGTCTGGGACCCGAACACATCGTCTGCTGGAAAATCGCCCATGAGATAGGGGTGCATGCCCTGATTCTTGAGGTTTTGCAGGAATTGCCCGAAACCGGACAGATCGACCATGGTCGGGGCCTCGGTCAGGTGGCTGAAGTGTTGCGGCCCGATTTCCTCGGTGACGGATTGCAGGGGTTCCATCGGCGATTCGACAAATTCTGCCAGAGACCAGCTGCGCACTCTTGCTTTGGTCCAGACGGATGTCAGAATCTCAAGCTGTTTGGTTTCGATTTGCTGCAGGCGCGCGGCCTCGTTACGGATATCGGCAAAGTTCATGTTCGACCGAAACAACGGGATGGCCCAGGCACCGGTGATGACCGATATCTGTGCATTCTTGTCACGGGCCAGAAACCAGTTGACTTTTTGCGTGTCGGTCGGCCCGAACTGAAAGCACTGGCGCTCGCCGCGCGTGTTCCAGATCAGGTTCGACAGAAATGCCGTCGGGTTGTAATCGCGCAGTGTCGCGCAGTCGCTGAGCGCACCATTGGTTATTGTCTCGCCCTGGGCGAACTCGGCCCGCTCCGGTCCAAAAAGATGCCCGTGCACCTTGGCACCGGTTGTCTGCGTCAGCCAGGGCTCGAAGTCTTCGAACAGTTCGGTGAACCCCTGAAACACGGAATACCGCGACGAGGTCAGACCATTCTCGCTGCCATGTCGCGGAAAGCGACTTTGCATGTACAACCCGTCCCGGCCCCGGGTGCGCCGTTCGACCGCCTTGGCAAACAGGCGGTCGATCTTGCCCGGATTCGGTTCCGCCGGTTTCATGGCACCAGCCGCATCCGTAAGAAAGGACTGGTAGAGACGGTCGGCACGCCACCAGATTTTTCGAGCGACAAAGCAATCGGACCGGCGTAACAGTTGCAGGTGATCGTCGTAAAAGATGTGCGGGCGTCCCTGATAGTCGAACTTGGACAGAGTCAGCGACCGACTTTCGATATGTGTGGAATAAAGCCGCGCCAAGGTTTGGAAATAGCTTTCATCCGGTATCCAGACGTGGCGAAAATACGTGTCGTATGTCTGGCGTTTGGGGTCTTGCAGAATTGCGGACAGGGTTTGCCGGGTCAAACACCACCACTGGCTTCCCATGTGAGGTACCAGACCCTCCGGGATGCGCCGGCGGATGCCCAGGGCGCGTTGCAGTTTGACATACCGGTCAAACAGTTTGCGGTGTTTGCGCCAGGAAAACGGGAAGCGCAGCGTAAAGCGTTCGTGATCCAGCCCGCCGATGGTCCAGCTGACATCCGCCGTGGTTGCGCTTTCGATAAAGTCGACGCGAGGTCGGTCGGACAGATAGTCGATCAACTCCTGTACCGGGCGCAGCGGCAGGCAGGCACCCGAGGACAGGAATACATGGCGGACATCCGGGAAGTCCTTGAGCATCTGCTCTGACGCGGATTGTGATGCCGCAACAATGCCCCAGCCTCCCCATTCACAGGTGTGACGCTCGGAAAACGCAATCTGCGGATCGTCCGAACAGGCGCTCACAAATTCGGAATACACATCGTCGGGCACTTTGCGATCGACATGGATCACCACGGGGCATCCCGCCTTGGTCCAGTGGCGGGCGACCTGTTCGGCGCGGTCCAGTGCCGTGTGTACCAGCATGACGATGCCAAGACTGCTCATGCCCAGTTTCCTTTGGACATAAGACCCAGAATCTCGAGCTGCCGCCAATTGATGTACTTTTCGGACCGGTCACACCAAAAGACCGGTTTGCTCTCTAGCTGCTCGGCATAGGCCTTGTACTCGCCGGACCTGCGATAATGCTCGCCTCGCTGCAGCTCCTCCCGCGCTTTTTCACCCAGCGTGTCGATCAGCTTGGCATGCAACAAGGCACCGCTGGTCTTTTCCCCACCCCATTCATCGTAGACCTGGTTCAGGCCCCGCGGCAGCAGGGAATGGGTCGAGCTGACATAAACATAGCGCCGATCCCACTTCACCAGGGGAATCTTGTTCAGCGCTGGTGCTTTAGACGGGGTCTCCTGAAAGAAAACCCGTGCGCGCGGGCCGCCCTGAATCCACAGGTTCCCGTAGTCCGGATTGCGCGTGATCATGTAGTTACCGGAATCGAACCACCGCGCAATTTCGAACGGGTCCTGCCCCTCGTGATAGGGTTGATCGTCGACAGGGCCTTGCGGATACATGTCGATCAGCATAGTTCCGAAACTGCGCACGGCGCATCCGTCCAGCCAATCGGTCAGCGCGCGGATCGGGCGCGTGTCGCAGAACGGATAGATAAAGAACTCATCGGGATCGACGGTTAGAACCCAGTGCCCGTGCGCATATTTGCGTAGCAGATAATTGGACCAGTCAATTCCGAAGGTCGAGCGACGATAGCTGGTCGTCGTGCGCCAGACAGACACATCGGGTTGCGCCTGTAGAAATTCAAAGCTGCCATCGCCGCTGTCATTGTCGACGAACAGAAAGTGGTCGATGCCCAGCGTGCGGTAATAGTCCAGAAAGAAAGGCAGGCGGATCTTTTCGTTGCGCACGACGCTCATCAAAAGCACGTCGCCGGGCTGGATTGCATCCGTATTGGCGCTGGCAGGCTTCAATTCGTGACGCTTTTTCAGGCAGCGCAGAATACGGCGCTTGCGCCGCAATCTCATCCGGTAAGAGTCCAACAGGCTCACGTGACTGCCCAACCTTTGTTTTTAACGCGAGCGACCCCCTGGCCCGCCAAATTCTGTTTGGTGCCGGGATATTGAGGTTTTATGCCACTTTTGCATCTTTCGAGGCAACGGATTTAAAAGACGTTAGTTTCCGGCATGGTATTTTGGTCCTTTTTGTTCTGCCCTCAGGCCCAACCGCCATCATTCATCAACCCAAGCTGCTGCAACTGCTTCCAACCCGTGTAGCGTTGGGACTCGGGGGCCCACATAACGGGCCGACTGATAATTCCATCATAGTAAGGCGCGAATTGGTCGGGATCGTGAAAATGCTGGCGCCGCTGTTTTTCGATCCGGGACTTTTCAACAACTTCCGGCAGAAACTTTGTATGCAACAAAACACCCGACGGCGTGTCACCGTCCGGTCCATCATAGAGTGTGTTCAGATATCTGGGTAGGGCCGAATGACAGGAATTCACAAAAGCATAGTGTCGCGACCATCGAACCAACGGGATCTTGTTCAACGTGGGTGAGCGTTTCCGGGTTTGGGCAAAGAACATGCGCTCACGCGCGCCGCCCTGAACCCACAGATTGCCCATTGGGCTTTGTCGCGCAGCGCGGTATGGCGCGGCATCGAACCAGCACAGCGTCTTGGTGGGGTCTGTTTCCGGATCATGATCCTGAGTGCCCAATGGTCCTTTCGGGTAAAGATCCAGCATCAGCGCCCCGAATGCGGACCGCCCGGTCTGGTCCAGCCAGGCCTTCAGGTCCTGCAGGGACCGCGTTTCGTGATGGGCGTAGATCAACAACTCGTCCGCATCCGCCATCAGGGTCCAGTGTCCATGGCCATACCGCATCTGTAACCATGTCAGCCAGTCCAACCCGTATCGGGCCGCGCGATAGCTGGCATGGGTCTGCCACAGTGACACATCCGGTTGATCCAGCAGGTACTCGACCGATCGATCGTCGCTGCCATTGTCCACGATCAGAAAGTGGTTCACGCCAAGCCGGCGATAGTGGCGGAAGTACCAGGGCAATCGGTTGATTTCGTTGCGCAGCGTCGTGAAGGCCAGAATATCTCCGCGCGCGATCTGGCTCGTTTTATCCTTAAGATTGGACAGCTGCGTGCGACTGCGCAGAGACCTCCACAACAGGCGACGGCGTTTCCAGCGCAGGCGGTACTTTTGCGCCCAGCTAATCTGAGGCAGAGCATGAGCCGCCGCGCCGGTCATCACCGCACCCTCACTTTTCGTAATGTCCGGTTTGGTGCCAGCGCCATGCATCAGTGATCATAGTCTCTAACGTGGACCTTTTTGGCGTCCAGCCCAGCTCCGTTTCGGCGCGGGCCGAACCGGAGACGAGTTTGGTGCAATCGCCAGCGCGTCGCGGACCGATGATATGGGGCACCGGTCGGTTGGTGACGGATTTTGATTTGTCGATCACTTCGAGCACCGAGAACCCCGAGCCGGTCCCAAGGTTAAAAACGCGGCTGCCTTTGCCGTTTTCCAGCCACTCTAAACCCAGCACATGCGCGTCGACTAGATCGCAGACATGCACATAGTCGCGGCTGCAGGTGCCGTCCGGGGTATCGTAGTCGGTGCCAAAAACCGTCAGACCATCCCGTTTGCCATCAATTGCGTCCAGCATCAGCGGGATCAGATGCGTCTCTGGTCGATGGAATTCACCGACCTCACTATCAGGGTCTGCACCGGCCACGTTGAAATAGCGAAAGATCACATGGCGCAGCCCATGTGCGGCCTCGAAATCCCTAAGGATATCCTCAATCGCGCGTTTTGATGCGCCATAAGCGTTCAGAGGGTGCTGAGATGTGTTTTCATCCAGAACAACGTTGTCATGGTCGCCATAAGTCGCGCAGGTCGACGAAAAGACGAAATCCAGACATTCGGCTGCAACCGCCGCCTCGATCAGGGCCAGCGATCCTGTGACATTGTTCGACCAATACCTGCCGGGCTCTTGCATCGCTTCACCCACCTGGCTCAGAGCCGCAAAATGCATGACCGCGGCGGGTTGGTGTTTGGCAAAAACCTCATCCAGCCGCGCCCGATCCAGCAGGTCGCCGTGCTCAAACGGGCCAAACTTCACCGCGTCCTGCCACCCGGTGATCAGGTTGTCGTAGGTCACCGGCGTATAACCTGCCCGCGCCAACGCCTTGCAGGCATGCGATCCAATGTATCCGGCGCCACCGGTTACCAGTACAGTCGACATGAGCGATCCAATCCCTGCTTGTCAGGCCAGCCTAGGTTATGCGGGGAAGCGGCGTAATGGGGAAAACGGGTCACTCCAACCCCATGGCGGCCATCATCTCCTCAATCTTCGGCACGTCCTGCGGGTTGTTCAACTCCCAGAACTGGCGGCCTTTAGCCTCGACCTCGACACACAGAACCTTGCGGCCGTTTTCCATGAACCTCAGTTGTTCAAGACCCTCAAGCTGTTCCAGTGGTCCGATTGGCCAACCGGGATACGCGGCCAGCGCGTCCGGACGATAGGCATAGACACCAACATGATGAAACACCGGTGTGGGCGCATCCCCGCCATAAGTCTGCGCCGTGTAGGGCACGACCTCTTTTGAGAAGTACATTGCGCTGTGATCGGCGGCAAACACGGCCGTTGTCCCGCCGACGCGCCCGTGTTTGCGGTCGTTCAACAGGCTGTTCAGCGCGTTGCCATCGCAGCGCAGCACCGGTGTCGCGACCCCAGCATCCGGCGCGGAACGCAGGCCCGAAATCAGGTCTTCCACGAACCAGTGCGGCGTCAGTGGCGCATCGCCCTGCAGGTTCACCACTATCTCGTAACCGCCGCCCAACACCTCGTGGGCTTCAGCACAGCGTTCGGTTCCATTTCCGCAGGTCTCGGACGTCATGACAACCTCGGCCCCGAACCCTTCGGCCACGTCGCGAATGCGGTCGTCATCCGTGGCGACGACAACGCGGTCCACGCCTGAAACCGACTTGGCCGCGCGCCAGGACCGTTCGATCAGCGTCACCGCAGTTCCATTTGCTCCGCTCAGGGGCACCAGCGGTTTGCCGGGATAGCGGGTTGAGGCGTATCGGGCAGGTATCGCGATCAGAACCGACATCAGGCCTCTTTCAGCTCCACACCCGGGGCATAGGCGATAAAAAACGGGTTTGCATAGCCGTCTTTGCCGTACGCCAGCGGCGTATGATCGTCAAAGCGGACCACGTGGCCACCTGCACCGGCCAGCACGGCGTGTCCTGCGGCGGTGTCCCACTCCATCGTGCGTCCGACCCTTGGGTAAATGTCGGCCTCACCCGTTGCGACAAGGCAGAATTTCAGCGAGGAGCCCGCGCTCTTGCTGTCCTGCACCTGATACTTATTGATGTAGTCGTCGGTGGCCTGATCGCGATGGGACTTGGAGGCCACGACCAAAAGGGCGGAATTGTCCGGGTTAGAGACTGATATAGGGGCTGAATCGCCAGGCTGGTCTTTGTTCAGCGCCCCGGTTTCCTCGACCGACTGACCATCGGCCTGCGTATAAAACATGCGGCCGCGCGCGGGTGCGTAAACCACGCCCCTTGTTGGCACACCGTTCTCGACAAGCGCGATGTTGACCGTGAAATCGCCGCGCCGGTTGATGAATTCCTTGGTACCGTCCAGTGGGTCGACGATCAGGAAGGTATCGCCCTTTTTTGCGTGTGAAGCGGCCTGTTCTTCGGTCACCAGAAGGATGTCGGGAAAGGCTTGACGCAGGCCGGCCGAGATCAGGGCGTCGGCGGCCTCATCCGCCTCCGTCACGGGGCTTGAATCTGATTTGACCTTCACGTCGAAATCATCCGCCTCGTAGATCTCCATGATCTTGTCACCGGCCTCAATGGCCAGCCGCCGGATGACTGGAATAAGGGCGTCATAGGTCACAAAAAAGCTCCGTTCCTGTGGTTTGTTGATCCGAAATCCTGACGGACTTATGATGTGCCGGTTACAGAACGGCAAGATATTCGTGCCAGAATACAGGCGACAAGGCGGGAAAGATCCTTCGAGTGTTCTATTTCAAGCGAAATCAAACGCTGTTGGGCGGCGCATTCACAACCGCGGAACTGGTGTTTCACGCGGTGGTGCGCAATGTGCGCGCGCAGCACGCTAATGCCGTGATCGCGATCCTGATCAACATCTTGCAGATCGTCGTCATGGCAACTGTATTTTATTTGATCATGTCTTTTATGGGCACCCGTGTGGCCAAAATCCGGGGTGAGTTCATTCTGTATGTTCTGTCCGGTGTTTTTTTGTTCATGACACATGTCCAGTCGGTTGGTTCTCTCACCGGTGTGGGGTCCGCCAATAACCCGATGATGCTGCACTCGCCGATGAACGTGATGGTCATGATTCTGGCGGCAGCCTTTGGGACACTTTACAAGCAGTTGATGGCCATTCTTGTAATCCTGTTTATCTACAGCGTCGCGGTGGCACCCTTGGATATTCAGGACCCCGGTGGGGCGTTTGCCATGTTGATATTGGCCTGGTTCACCGGGTGCGCCGTAGGGCTG
This sequence comes from Ruegeria sp. B1, assembly GCF_056535885.1. Lineage (NCBI taxonomy): Bacteria > Pseudomonadati > Pseudomonadota > Alphaproteobacteria > Rhodobacterales > Roseobacteraceae > Ruegeria > Ruegeria sp. B1. The sequence goes on from NZ_JBQFJA010000001.1 coordinate 615,589, forward strand.
GTGTTTATGGCAATCAAGCCATGGTTTCCGACGACTGTTACGATGATCAGCAACATTTACAGACGCATGAACATGGTGTTCTCGGGCAAGATGTTTATCGCCAACGCGCTTGGGGGCAGTCTGTTGATGATGTTCGCCTGGAACCCGCTGTTTCATATCATCGATCAGTGCCGCGGGTTCGTGTTCCGCAACTACTTTCCGCGCAACACCAGTTGGGAATACGCGCTTTGGGTGGGGATTACCCTGCTGATGATCGGGCTGCTGGCTGAGTTTTTCACCCGCAAGCATGTTTCACAAAGCTGGAATGCACGCCGCTAACGCGCCACGCGCATCGTCAGGTTGATCCGCCCGCCTTTCGGCAGCAAGCGCGACGATCCGTGTCGGATTCGGTCCACGCCGTGATAGGTCAGACGCGCCGGGCCGCCCATGATTACGACGTCACCTGAATTCAACCAGATCGATTCCGTTTTGCCGCCGCGTGATGTGTTGCCGATGCGGAACAACGCATCATCGCCCAACGACACGGACAAGACAGGCCATGAAAAATCCGCCTCGTCCTTGTCCTGATGCAAGCCCATTTTTGCGCCGTCTCCGTAATAGTTGATCAGACAGCAATCCGGGGCGCGATCCGCACTGACAAGATCACGCCAGACATCCAGAATCAGGTCGGGAATGTCGGGCCAATGCCCGCCCTTTGGGTGTTCGTCCTGATATCGATACCCGGATCGGTCGGTGACCCAGCCGAGATCGCCGGCCGAGGTCATGCGCACCGACATTTCCTTGCCCGAGGGTGTGATCGGGCGGAACAAAGGCGCCTCCTTCAGAATCGGTCGCAGAGCCTCGACCATCTGTGTCTGCGTTGCGGCATCCAGATACCCTTTTCTGATATCGAACCCCCGCAAAAGCACCCGCGTCATTCAAGAAACCCCATTCCTTTCCAAATCCTTGCCAAAAAGGCTTCAGATTCCCGAAAACCTGCTTTTCTGAACGCTTGCAGGCCTCTCATCACGCCCTTATATACGCCGGGACGCGCGATGGTGTAGGGCCGTTGCGCATATCAAATCGGGGCCGGGATGCCATAACGGGTCTATGCCTCGGGACATCGCCTTGAAGAGAAAGGGATTAAAAACATGGGAAAAGTAATCGGGATTGACCTAGGAACCACCAACTCGTGTGTGGCCATCATGGACGGCTCGCAGCCGAAGGTCATCGAAAACGCCGAAGGGGCGCGGACCACGCCCTCGATCGTCGCTTTTACGGAAGATGAGCGTCTGGTCGGTCAGCCTGCAAAACGTCAGGCGGTCACCAACCCCGACAACACGATCTTTGGCGTCAAACGCCTGATCGGTCGTCGCGTGGATGATGCCGAAGTCGAAAAAGACAAGAAAATGGTGCCCTATGCCATCGTCGATGGCGGCAATGGCGACGCGTGGGTCGAAGCCCGCGGTGAAAAGTACTCCCCAAGCCAGATTTCGGCCTTCACTCTGGGCAAGATGAAGGAAACCGCCGAGAGCTATCTGGGTGAGGAAGTTACACAAGCCGTCATCACCGTTCCGGCCTATTTCAACGATGCTCAGCGTCAGGCCACCAAAGACGCCGGTAAAATCGCCGGTCTGGAAGTGCTGCGGATCATCAACGAACCGACAGCTGCTGCACTGGCCTATGGTCTGGACAAGCAGGAAACCCAAACCATCGCGGTCTATGACCTTGGTGGCGGTACCTTCGACGTGACCATTCTGGAAATCGACGACGGGTTGTTCGAAGTTAAGTCGACCAACGGCGACACATTCCTGGGTGGTGAAGACTTTGACATGCGCATCGTCAACTACCTGGCGGAAGAGTTCAAAAAGGAACACGGTGTCGATCTGTCTGCCGACAAAATGGCCCTTCAGCGTCTGAAAGAAGCCGCTGAGAAAGCCAAGATCGAACTCAGCTCGACCTCGCAAACCGAAATCAACCAGCCGTTCATCTCGATGGGCGCCAACGGCCAGCCGCTGCACATGGTCATGAAGCTGACCCGCGCCAAGCTGGAATCGCTGGTGGGCGACCTGATCAAGAAATCCATGAAGCCGTGCCAGGCCGCCCTGAAAGACGCTGGCCTGTCGGCTGGCGACGTGGACGAGGTTGTTCTGGTCGGTGGTATGACCCGGATGCCGAAAGTGATCGAAGAGGTTACCAAGTTCTTCGGTAAAGAGCCGCACAAGGGTGTGAACCCGGACGAAGTGGTCGCTATGGGCGCCGCCATTCAGGCCGGTGTTCTTCAGGGCGACGTCAAAGACGTGGTTCTGCTGGACGTGACCCCGCTGTCGCTGGGCATCGAAACGCTGGGTGGCGTGTTCACCCGCCTGATCGACCGCAATACGACCATTCCGACCAAGAAGTCTCAGGTCTTCTCGACCGCCGAGGACAACCAGAACGCCGTGACGATCCGCGTGTTCCAGGGTGAGCGTGAAATGGCCACGGATAACAAGATCCTGGGTCAGTTCAACCTCGAGGACATCCCGCCCGCCCCGCGCGGTCTGCCTCAGATCGAGGTGACGTTTGACATCGACGCCAACGGCATTGTCTCGGTTTCGGCCAAGGACAAAGGCACTGGAAAAGAGCAGAAGATCACCATTCAGGCATCGGGTGGCCTGTCGGATGATGACATCGAAAAGATGGTCAAGGACGCCGAGGAAAACGCCGAGGCCGACAAGCAGCGCAAGGAGTTGGTCGAGGCCAAGAACCAGGCGGAGAGCCTGATCCACGCGACCGAAAAGTCAATGGAAGAGCACTCGGACAAGGTCGACCCGACCACCATCGAAGCCATAGAACTGGCGATTGCCGCGCTCAAGGACGAATTGGAAACCGAGAATGCCGACAAGATCAAATCGGGCATTCAGAACGTGACCGAAGCGGCGATGAAGCTGGGCGAAGCGATCTACAAGGCGCAGTCGGAAGAGGCAGATGACGAGCCGGCAGCCGCCGATGCCGCACCGGGCGATGACGACATTGTCGATGCCGAGTTCGAAGATCTGGACGACGACAAGCGTAAATAACGGTTAACCGGGCCAATTCGGGCCGGTCCGGTTGCCGGGCCGGCCCGTATACGTTGAGACATAAGGAACCACTGATGTCAAAACGCGACTATTACGATGTGCTCGGCGTGTCCAAGGGCGCATCGTCGGACGAGATCAAGAAAGGCTTTCGTGCGAAGGCCAAGGAATTGCATCCCGACCGCAACAAGGACAACCCGGATGCCGAGGCCCAGTTCAAGGAAGCGAACGAAGCCTATGACATCCTGCGCGATGCCGACAAAAAGGCTGCTTATGATCGCTTTGGCCATGCGGCCTTTGAAAACGGTACCGGCGGTGGTCGTCCGGGCGGTGGATTCGGACAGGGCGATTTCTCTAGCGCGTTCTCGGATGTCTTTGACGACCTGTTTGGCGATTTCATGGGTGGCCAGCGGGGTGGCGGTGGACGCCGGGCCGCGCGTGGTTCAGACCTGCGCTATAACCTGCGTGTGACGCTGGAAGAGGCCTATGCCGGTCTGCAAAAAACCATCAATGTCCCGGCCGCCGTGGCCTGTTCGGCCTGTGATGGAACCGGCGCCGAAGGAGGCGTTGAGCCGGTGACCTGTCCGACCTGTTCTGGTATGGGTAAGGTGCGCGCTCAGCAAGGCTTCTTCACGGTTGAACGCACCTGCCCGACCTGCAACGGCCTAGGTCAGATTATCAAAAATCCATGTAAAGTCTGCGGTGGTTCTGGCCGGGTGGAAAAAGAACGTGCCTTGTCTGTGAACATCCCAGCAGGCGTCGAAACCGGAACCCGTATCCGGCTTGCGGGCGAAGGCGAAGCAGGCATGCGCGGCGGCCCTCCGGGCGATCTTTATATCTTCGTCGAAGTGTCCGAGCACAAACTGTTTGAACGTGACAGCGTCAACCTCTATTGCCGCGTTCCCGTCAGCATGGCCAAGGCCGCGTTGGGCGGGTCGATCGAAGTTCCCACCATCGACGGTGGCCGCGGCCGAATTCAGATCCCGGCGGGCAGCCAGTCTGGCCGTCAGATGCGACTGCGCAGCAAGGGTATGCCGGCCCTGCGCGGTGGTGGTGTTGGGGACATGTTCATCGAATTGGCCGTCGAAACACCGGTCAACCTGACCAGCCGGCAGAAAGAACTGCTGCGCGAGTTTGACGATTTGGGGGAAGACAACCACCCCGAATCCAAAAGCTTTTTTTCGTCCGTAAAGTCGTTCTGGGACGGAATGAAGAGCTGAAATCATAGCCCAGATCACCAGGAGAGGCCGGTCTTTTTGGACCGGCTTTTTTTGTGGTATAAGTCCAGTTTGGCTGGTTACTGCGGCGTATTGGCCCTTGATTCCCATCCGAAGCCCTGAGATTGTCCGACCAACCGTTGGGGTGCCCTGCTTGAGGGGCTGAGAGGCGCGCATGTGTCAACCCATCGAACCTGATCCGGGCAATACCGGCGGAGGGAACGGTCTCAAGTCTACAGACGTTTTCCGAGCCACCGTTGCCCAGACCAAGATGGAGCAACGACATGGCACCAATTGCCCTGACCATAGCAGGATCCGACAGCGGTGGCGGGGCCGGTATTCAAGCTGATCTGAAGGCAATGTCCGCGCTGGGCGTTTTTGGCGCCAGTGTTGTCACAGCGGTCACGGCGCAGAACACGCACGCGGTGACCGCTGTGCACGGAATTCCGCTGGATATCGTGTCCGCGCAGATCGATGCCGTGCTGAGCGACCTGGACGTGCGGGCCATCAAGATTGGCATGCTGGCGACACCTGAAATCATCCACTCTGTTGCTCTGGGTATCGCCGACTTCAAGGGGCCGGTCGTGCTAGATCCGGTGATGGTGGCCAAGTCTGGAGACGCCTTGCTGGCAGATGATGCCATCCAGACGTTGCGTGACGTTCTTCTGCCCCGCGCGACGGTGTTGACACCGAACCTGCCCGAGGCTGCATGTTTGCTGAACGCAGGCGCGGCGAACACACCGGAAGAAATGGAGATGCAAGGTCGCGCGCTGTGCGCGTTGGGTGCCGATGCGGTGCTGATGAAAGGCGGCCATGGAACCGGTGCCGTTTGCCATGACCTGTTGATCACTGCGGCTGGCATTGTTGCCGAGTATCAAGCCGCTCGACACGATACAAAAAACACCCATGGAACCGGCTGCACTTTGTCTTCCGCCATCGCCGCGGGCCTGGCGCGCGGGATGGACCTGCCAGCGGCGACTGCCCGGGCCCATGGGTACCTACAAGCGGCAATTGCCCGCGCGGATGAACTACAGGTCGGGTCAGGTCACGGACCGGTTCATCATTTTCACCGGGTCTGGCCCACATGACGGTCTGGTCTGTCATCGGGGCGGGTGTTGCCGGTCTGGCCGTGGCAAGCGAAATGGCTTCGCGCGCTGCCAGGGTCGAGGTCTATGATCCCGGCGGTCCCCCGGGTCCGCATGGCTGTTCCTGGTGGGCGGGGGGTATGCTGGCCCCCTGGTGCGAATACGAAAACGCCGAAGAACCCGTGTTGCGGCTGGGTCAGATTTCCATCGACTGGTGGGCAGAACGAACACAGGTGTCCCGTCTGGGAACACTGGTCGTTGCCAATCCGCGTGACCTGCCGGATCTGCGCCGGTTTGCCCGCCGTACCGAGGGCTTTGATGAAGTCAATGGTGACGAAGTAACCCAATTAGAGTCCGATTTGTCGGGTTTCTCCAAGGCGCTTTACTTCAAATCCGAGGCGCATATCGATCCGCGCCGCGCACTGACCGACCTGCACCGCAGCCTGCGCAAGCAGGGCGTGACGTTTCACCAGAAACTTGCGCCGCCGCAACTGGACAACGCGATTGACTGCCGTGGCTTGCATGCGCGCGACTATCTTGGCGACCTGCGCGGCGTGAAGGGCGAGATGTTGGTGATCCGCTGCCCGGATGTGACGCTGAAACGCCCGGTTCGCCTGCTACATCCCCGGATGCCGCTCTACATCGTACCACGCGGTGACGGTGTATATATGCTGGGCGCAACGATGATCGAGTCCGAGGACAGCAGCCGGATCACCGCCCGCTCGATGCTGGAACTGCTCAGTGCGGCATACGCCCTGAACCCGGCCTTTGGTGAGGCCGAAGTGCTGGAAATCGGCGTCGATCTGCGCCCCGCTTTTCCGGACAACCTGCCGCGTATCCGGCGCCTGGGCCGGACAATCTATGCCAATGGGCTCTACCGCCATGGCTACCTTCTTGCGCCGGCTCTGGCGCAGGGCGTGGCCGATCTGGCGCTTGAGAACAAACATTCGGAGATGGTCGATGAAGATCGTGCTTAACGGAGACTCCCTCGACGTGCAGGCAACCACGTTGTCCGATCTGCTGACGGAGTTCGGGTTTTCCGGTCGCGTCGCAACCGCCGTAAACGAAGAATTTGTGCCATCCAGTCTGCGCATTGGCCATCAGTTAAAAGACGGCGACCGGGTCGAAGTCCTGTCGCCCATGCAGGGGGGCTGATCGTGAAATCCTTCTATGGCACCGACTTGCCCAACCCGCTGATGCTGGGCACCGCCCAATATCCCAGCCCGGCCATTTTGGAGCAAGCCTTTCGCGAAAGCCGTGCGGGCGTGGCCACGGTGTCTCTGCGTCGGGAATCTGGTGCGGGTCAGACCTTTTGGCAGATGATCCGCGATCTGGGTGTTCTGATCCTGCCCAATACGGCCGGGTGCCACACGGTAAAAGAGGCGGTGACCACCGCGCACATGGCGCGCGAGGTGTTTGACACCAAATGGATCAAGCTGGAACTGATCGGCCACACAGACAGTCTGCAGCCCGATGTGTTTCAACTGGTTGAAGCCGCGCGCATATTGTCGAACGACGGCTTTCAGGTCTTTCCCTACACAACCGACGATCTGATTGTCGGCGAACGCCTGCTTGATGCGGGGTGTGAGGTCCTGATGCCTTGGGGGGCGCCTATCGGATCGGGTCGTGGGCTGAACAATGAATACGCCTTGCGGGCAATGCGGGCCGCGTTTCCTGATGTGCCACTGGTCATTGACGCAGGCATCGGCCTGCCGAGCCACGCCGCGCATGCAATGGAACTTGGCTATGATGCCGTCTTGCTCAACACTGCTGTTGCTCGCGCCGGTGATCCGGTTGCCATGGCGCGGGCGATGGCACTGGCCATCGAGGCCGGCCAATTGGCGCATCAGGCCGACCCGATCGAGCCCCGGGATATGGCAGAACCCTCAACCCCCGTTGTCGGAAAGGCGTTTTTGTCATGAGCCTGGACCGGTTCTACCCGATTTTCGACGATTCTGATTGGTTGCGTCGCATGCTGCCCCTAGGTGTGAAGCTGGTCCAACTGCGGATCAAGGATCAGCCTGACGCGCAAGTCCGCAAGCAAATCGTGGACTCGCAACGGCTGTGCCGGGATCACGGCGCCGTACTGGTTGTGAATGACTATTGGCAGGCCGCGATCGACGCGGGTTGCGACTGGATCCATCTAGGGCAGGAAGATCTGGACGAGGCCGATCTGAAAGCCGTCCGCGCCGCGGGACTCAAGCTTGGCGTGTCCACGCATGACGATGACGAGCTTGAGCGTGTTCTGTCCATGGACCCAGACTACGTGGCGCTAGGCCCTGTCTATCCGACGATCCTAAAAAAGATGAAATGGCACGAACAAGGTCTGCCGCGCGTGACGGAATGGAAGCAGCGGGTTGGGGATATCCCGCTTGTCGGCATCGGCGGAATGAGCGTCGAACGCGCGGCTGGCGTGCTGGAGGCCGGGGCCGATATCGTCTCGGTCGTCACCGACATCACCTTAAACGCGGACCCAGAGGCGCGCGTACGCCAATGGATTGAGGTGACGCGATGAGCCGCTATGTCCGCCAGATGACCCTGCCGGAGGTTGGACCAGACGGGCAGATGCGCTTGTCGAAGGCGCGCGTGCTGGTCGTTGGCGCAGGCGGGCTGGCGGCGCCCGCCCTACCGTTGCTGGCGGGGGCTGGTGTGGGACGGCTGACCATCATGGATGCCGACACTGTATCGTTGTCAAATCTGCACCGGCAGACGTTGTTTTCGGAACAGGATTGCGATTTGCCCAAGGCCGAGGTGGCTGCAGACCGGTGCCGGGCTCTGAACAGCGACATTCAGGTGCTGGCCAGAAAACAGACTCTAACAAGCGACAATTCTGCTGAAATGGTCATTGGGGTCGATCTGGTTCTGGATTGCGCAGACAGCTACGCGGCCAGTTATTGTCTGTCGGACATGTGTCTGACAGTTGGCGTGCCACTGATCAGTGCGTCAGTGCTTGGGATGTCGGGCTATGTCGGCGGGTTTTGCGGAGGCGCTCCTTCACTGCGCGCGGTTTTCCCGGATGCGCCCGACAGTGGCGCGAGCTGCGCCACGGCTGGTGTACTGGCCCCGGTTGTCGGAGTGGTCGGCGCGATGCAGGCGCAGATGGCATTGACCCTGCTGTTGGGTCTCGATCCATCCCCGCTTGGGCAGATGGTGCAATTTGACGGTCGCACCTGCCGCAGCACAAGCTTTCGCTTTGACGACGCGGCAGAGCCTGACTCCCATTTCTCTTTTGTAAGCGCGTCCGAGCTGATGCCGGATGACGTGATCGTAGAGTTGCGCGGCGCGGATGAAGCGCCGGTGCCTATCCATCCCGACGCGCGGCGCATATCGCCGGAAGGTCTCAAAAACGAACCTAACAAAGGGCAAAGACTGGCCCTTTGCTGTGCCACCGGACTGCGCGCCTGGCGCGCAGCCGAAAAGATTCAACCGGATTGGCCGGGCGAGATCGTCCTCGTCGCGGCCTCAACCTCGTGAACAGAAGGAAATGCGAGACATGAAAAAACTGATCGCTGTTATTGCCCTGCTGGCCGCTGCGCCCGCCTGGGCCGAGGACAAGATGACCGTCCTGCTGGACTGGTTCATCAACCCTGATCACGGACCCATTATTCTCGCCGAGGAAAACGGGTACTTTGCCGAGCAGGGGCTTGACGTGGAAATCATCCCGCCTGCCGATCCATCCGCGCCGCCACGTCTGGTTGCGGCTGGTCAGGCGGAACTTGCCGTGTCCTATCAACCCCAGCTGCATTTGCAGATTCACGAAGGACTGCCGCTAAAGCGTGTGGGGACGCTGGTTGCCACGCCACTGAATTGTCTCCTCGTGTTGAAAGATGGCCCGATCAAGTCCCCGGCGGACCTGAAGGGCAAGAAGATCGGGTATTCTGTGGCCGGTGTGGAAGAGGCCGTTCTGACAACTGTTCTGGGCAAGTACGGCGTCACGTTGGATGATGTTGAACTGATCAACGTGAACTTTTCGCTCTCGCCTTCGCTGATGACCGGTCAGGTGGATGCCGTCATCGGTGCCTACCGCAATTTCGAACTGAACCAGATGGATATCGAGGGCGTTCCCGGCACGTGCTTTTACATCGAGGAAGAGGGCGTGCCGTCTTATGATGAGCTGATCTACGTCGCCAATCCCGAGACGATGGATGTCGACCAGATCGCCCGCTTCCTTGCCGCGACCGAGAAGGCCACCCAGTACATTGTCAACAACCCCGAAAAAAGCTGGGAGATTTTCGCCGCCACCTCGCCGGAACTGCAGGACGAGTTGAACGCCCGCGCCTGGGTTGACACTCTGCCACGCTTTGCACTGCGTCCGGCCGGCCTGGATGCCGGACGGTATGCCCGGTTTGAAGCGTTCCTGAACGAAAGCGGTATGATCGACAGCATCAACCCGGTCAGTGACATCGCCATCGATGTGACCGCGCAATGAGCGGCGCGTATGGCAACGCGTTTGCGCTCATGCGCGACGCGGCGCAGGGGCCGTGGCGGGACTATACCCGCCACGCCTTTGTCGAAGGGCTCAGGGACGGGACCCTACCGCGCGAGGCGTTCCTGCATTATCTGCGGCAGGATTATGTATTCCTGACACACTTTTCGCGGGCGTGGGCTCTGGCCGTGGTCAAGGCCGAGACTCATGAAGAGATGCAGGTTGCTGCCGCCACGGTGAACGGCTTGATGCAGGAAGAAATGATGCTGCATGTTGGCGTTTGCGCCGAGGCGGGCATATCGCATGAAGACCTGTTCGCAACGCCTGAACGCCCGGAAAACCTTGCCTACACACGGTTTGTCCTCGAATCCGGGTATTCAGGGGACTACCTGAACCTGCTTGCGGCGCTGGTACCCTGTGTCATCGGATATGCCGAGATTGGCGCGCGCTTGGCAAACGAGGCAACGTCTGAGACCTACCGCCAATGGATCGATACCTATGCGGGTGATCAGTATCAGAGCTATTGCCACGACATCGGCGCATTGTTGGACGCGGCGCTGGTCCGTCGGTTGGGAGAGCGCTACGAAACCGTTCCGATGTGGTCGACCCTCTGCAAGACCTTTGAAACGGCCACAGCGCTCGAGGTCAATTTCTGGCAAATGGGTCTGACCCCATGACACCGGCCCCTGACCTGTTCATCAGCGGGCACGCGGACATTGACGGTGCACTCTTGTTTGCGCCGGTAACCCTGACACTTGGGGCAGGGCAATGGACGTGTCTGCTGGGCGGGTCGGGGGTTGGAAAGACAACCGTTCTGCGTCTGATCGCGGGACTGGAGACCGGAGCCGCGTTCTCCGGTCAGATTACCGCCAGCGATGGCCAGCCGGTGGCAGAACGGGTGGCCTATATGGCGCAGGACGATCTGCTCTTGCCTTGGGCGACGGTGGCGCAGAACGTCTCATTGGGCGCGCGGTTGCGTAGGGAACGGGTTGATGTCGATCGCCGTGATCGGCTGATCGCACGGATGCGGTTGCAGGACCATATGCACAAGAAACCGGCCGAGCTGTCCGGGGGCCAACGTCAACGCGTGGCGCTGGCGCGGACCCTGATGGAGGATCGGCCTGTCGTTCTGTTGGACGAGCCGTTCTCGGCCCTTGATGCGCGCACCCGCGCGGACATGCAGGACCTGGCCGCAGAGGCGTTGCACGGCCGCACTGTTTTGCTGGTGACGCATGATCCCGGCGAAGCGGCCCGTTTGGGGCAGTCAATTGTCGTGATGACACCCGCTGGGTTGACGCCCTGTCAGCCGCCCCGCGCCCCGGCGCCGCGCATAGTCGACGACCTTGAGACGCTGGAAACCCAGGGTGCCTTGCTACGGTTGCTGCGGGAGACTGCGGCATGAAGTACCTGTCTGCCCTTGCCGCGACGATTTTTGCTCTGCTGCTCTGGCAGGGCCTGGTGACTGTAACGGGTTGGCCCAAATTCATACTACCCGGACCCGCCGTTGTGGCCGAGACCTGGTGGGAGAATCGCTGGATCATCGCACGGGACACGTGGGTCACCGCGGTTGAAGTCATAATTGGCTTTGTCTTCGGGGTTACTTTGGGTGTCCTGACGGCGCTGTCGCTGGCAAGCTCACGTGCGGCGCGGGTTCTGGTGCAGCCGTTGCTGGTGTTCACCCAGGCTCTGCCGGTCTTTGCGCTGGCGCCCCTGCTGACCTTGTGGTTGGGCTTTGATCTCTGGTCCAAGGTCGCCATGGCGATGCTGATTATCTACTTTCCGGTGACATCATCCTTTTTTGACGGGCTGGTGCGGACGCCGCCCGGCTATCTTGATCTGGCCCGCACCATGCAGGCCAACCGGTGGGCGATTCTGTGGCATATCCGTATTCCCGCCGCGCTGCCCTCACTGGCCTCGGGAATGCGATTGGCCGCTGTCTACGCCCCGATCGGCGCCGTCATCGGAGAGTGGGTTGGCGGATCTTCAGGTGGGTTGGGCAATCTGATGCTGCTCGCCAATGGCCGCGCCAAGACCGATCTGATGTTTGCCGCGATGCTGACACTCGGCGTTTTTTCCGTCGTTCTGCATATGATTGTCCGTCGTGCCACGGCGCGCATGGCGGGCGAGGTGCGTTAACCATTCGGCAACCGATTCTGCGCCAGTCTCGGGGCATGACACAGGACGCCTTTGCCGAAGCCCCGATGCTGTTTGACACAGACGAAGCACCCGCGCAGCCGCTGCCGACCGGTCGGTTACCCTCCTACATCAAAGACCACCGGCGGCGGCTGCGCGAAAGGTTCATGTCTGGCGGTTCGGCGGCGATGCCGGACTATGAGTTGCTGGAGCTGGCTCTGTTTCGGTCCATCCCCCGGCAGGATGTGAAACCGCTGGCCCGGCGTCTGCTGGACGCATTTGGCGACTTTAACCGCGTTCTGACAGCGCCCGAGGACCGGTTGCGGCAGATCAAGGGCGTTGGGGACACCGTGATCACCGATCTGAAAATCCTCGAAGCGTGCGCCCACCGGATGGCGCGCGCGCGGGTGATGCAGCGGCACGTAATTTCGGGATGGGACGCGCTGGTGGACTACTGCCACACCACGATGGCGCATCGCGAGACCGAGCAGTTTCGGGTGTTCTATCTGGATCGTAAAAATGTGCTGATCGCGGATGAGGAACAGGCCAAGGGCACCGTGGATCATGTGCCCGTCTATCCGCGTGAAGTGGCCAAACGTGCGCTGGAGCTGAACGCCTCGGCGCTGATCCTGGTGCACAACCATCCGTCCGGCGATCCGACCCCGTCACAATCCGACATCGACATGACAAACCGGATTCAGGATGCCTGCACCGCGCTGGGTTTGACGCTGCACGACCATCTGATCATCGGGAAATCGACCGAACTGAGTTTTCGCTCAGAGGGGTATCTGTGACCCTTACTGCACCCAGATTTCGACCCGGCGATTGACCTTTCGACCCCATTCGGTGTCGTCGCAAGCCATCGGCATGGCCTCGCCAAACCCCTCCACCCCAATTTGGATGTTTTCAGGAACAGCGGTTTCAATGGCACCCAGAACCGCATTGCGCACCGTTTGGGCGCGTCGCAATGCGATGCGGGCGTTGACATCCGCCGCCCCATCCCCGTCGCTGAACCCCACAAAGACCAGCCTGCGCGCATCAAACCGGCCCGCCTCGAGCGCTTGTGCCAATTGCAGGATGTTCGATCGCGATTGCGCGTCCGGCCTCGAGGATCCAGTTTCAAACCGGAAGGACAAGGACAGGCGAGACATCGGACGCAGCGTCTCGATCATGCGCTGTAGTTCCTGCAATCCAACTTCGGCCCCTCCGGTCACAATGGCATTGGCCAGACGGTCACCTTGCAACCCGATTCCCAGCATTTCGGGGCTCTGATCAACGAAACCGGCCTGCCGAATCGCCAACTCAGCGTTTGGGCTTTGGCTGTACGCCAGGAACTGTCGCGCGATCCGGGGTAGCCTGCGTTCCGGCAGATACAGGAACATCGGAGCCGTCAGGGGGTAATCTTCGGTCTTGATCGATTGCCGCGTCGCCGCCAGCGCATGCCCGCAACCACCCGTGAGCGGCAATGCACGTGCCCCTCCGACCGCCGCCTGCGTGGCGATTCCGATGGCAAACGGATCTTTGGCGACGGCACGTACAAGGTCACTGCTGCGCGCGTGGCGGATCGGGGCATCCGAAATTTTGACGTCGCCGGGCTCCAAAAGCTGATCCTCAACCGCCTGCGCCAGACCGGAACTGGCATTCGGCATATGCAATGCAATCGGAGCGTCGGGTCCGCCAAGGTCGGACCAGTTCTCAATATCTGCCGACAGAACCCGCGCCAGATCCGCGGGCGATATCTGCCGCACCACATTGTCGTCGGCCACAACCGGGACCATCGCGTCCAGCGCAACAACCCGCGACCGGCGCGGATGCGCAAGATCACCCAGACCTGCGGATTGCAGCGCCTCGCGTTCAGTATCTCGAATCTCGCGCATGGCCATGACGATGTCGGTGGCATCGTCCGCGAGATCGGCAAACCCTTGACTTGTGGTGCCGACCCTAAACATCAGCGTAGCCAATGCGGCCTGTCGTCCAGGTTGGTGCAGCTCATAGGCAAATGTGGATGAATCAATCCGTTTTGGAGTGGCGGTCAGACCCTCTTGGCGCGCAAAGCCAATGATCAGCGCTGGCAGCACCGTTTCTGCCATCACGGATGAGCCGGAAAACCAGACCTCGGCCACGAAATCGATCAGGTTAGGGCAGGCGGGACCTTCGCAGGTGACACCGGACCCATCCACGGTCAATTCGCCGAACTGGGTGTCGACGCGGTAGAACTCACCGTCATAGCCCAGCAGGTTTCCGGTGATCTCGACCTTGCCGTCATGCGAGGTCAGCGTGATGTCCTGCGCTGCGGCGCCTGCCGCCAATGTCACCGAAAACAGCGCAGCCACCGCTGCACGGAAGAATGTCATGAGAAGGTCGAGCCTGCCTGCGGATTACTTTGCAGCGATTGTCAGGTCTTCGAGCAGATTATTCAACACCAGAAACTCACCGGTGTGCGAACAGTCCGGCAAGCTCAGCGTCAGATCGCGCGAGCGCAACCTGCGATCGGACCGCAGCTCCAGCGACTGAACGCTCAGGGTCTGACCACAATTTGCGTCAGTTACCTCGGCCTCGACGGTCAGCGCGATTGAACCGGATCGGTCATTCTGCCCAGCGGGGAAAGAGTATACTTCGACGTTTTGAGCATCCTCAAAGCCGACTCGGCCCAGATTGACGACATTGCCGATACCCTGCGCCGATTGCCCGGACCAGACGTGACCGTCTCCGCCGTAACTGGCTTCAAATTCCAGCGCGTGTATCTGCAGGTTTGTGGCGCCGCTCCATTGCAAAGCGACGCGGTGGTATTGATCGATATCAGAGATGTGAGTGGTGGCAACGCTGCCGGTTTCATCTTGAAAGGAAATCAGAAAAATTGCGTATTCGGTCAGCGCCGGAACCGTCAGATCCACAGCACCGTTCGTGTCGGTCACCTGCGTAATGATCAGGCCGCTGTGGTAAATCTCGACACGTTCATTGGCATGACAGGGCGCCTTTATGGACAGGTGCGCCTTGGCGCCCTGCACGGCTGATGCGCGGGCGCTTAGATTGCAGGATTTTGGAGTTGTTGAGGCGCTCGGTTCGGCGCGCAGCGTTCGCTGCGCCGAGGGTGCGGTATCTATAGGTACATCACTCGGTGAAGATGACGTCAGAGTGATGCTTTTAAGGCCGGCCAGAACCGACGCCTGACCGTCTGTCGAAGCCACGTCAACGGCTGCCTGCGTGCGGTCGCCGCGCGCAAGTGATCCGTTCTGCATCAGGAAGCCGATGCCCAGCGCGCAAATAGCGGTGCCGAACATGGTTACGTAGTTCCGAACAACAAACAAGACACCCTCCCCAGTTGAAGGAGCGAGTCGCAATGTCGTCGCCAATCGCGGCCAATATGTGGCCACGAGGCGGACTCATTGTGTCGGATTCTAAGGTGACGCTAGGTCAGGCGACCATGGCAATGCTTGAATTTTTTGCCGGACCCGCAGGGACATCTGTCATTGCGCGACGGGTTGCCCCATGTTGATGGATCATCCTCGACAAAGCCCGGACGCGCGTCGCCTGATGCTTCGGCCTCGGCCACCGCTTCGGCTTGACCCGCCGCCTGATCGACCGCTTTCTGAGCTTGCGCCTGCTGGGCCGCCATCTGTGCCAGCATTTCTTTTTGCTCTTCTTCGGTCAGCGGACGGACACGCGACAATTGCTGTGTCACGGTCTCGCGCAGGCTGTCCAACATCCCCTCGAACAACTGGAAGCTTTCGCTTTTGTATTCGTTCAGCGGGTCGCGCTGGGCGTAGCCCCGGAAGCCTACGACCGAGCGCAGATGTTCCAGGGTCAGCAGATGTTCGCGCCATTTGCCGTCGATGGTCTGTAGCAGAACCTGTTTTTCGATGTTACGCATGTTCTCGGGGCCGAAGGCCACGGCTTTCTGCGCCATCATCTCATCGGCGGCCTTAATCAGGCGCTCGCGCACCTCGTCATCATCAACGCCTTCTTCAGCGGCCCAGTCCTGAACCGGCGCGTCGATGGTCAGCTTGTCCTTGACGGCCTCATACAGACCTTCGGTATCCCATTGATCTGCATAAGATTTCGGCGGCATGTATTCGTCAATGAGATCATCGATCACCTGTTCGCGCATGTCCGATACGATTTCTGATAAGTCTCCCGTCGACATGATCTCGCGGCGCTGGCTGAAGACCACTTTCCGCTGATCGTTCATCACGTCGTCGAATTTCAGAACATTCTTGCGCATGTCAAAGTTGCGGCCTTCGACTTTGGACTGCGCGCGTTCCAGCGACTTGTTCACCCAGGGGTGAATGATCGCTTCGCCTTCTTTCATGCCCAGCGTGGTCAGAACTTTGTCCAGCCGTTCCGAGCCAAAGATGCGCATCAGGTCATCTTCGAGGCTGAGGTAAAACACCGTGCGTCCGGGGTCGCCCTGACGGCCCGAACGACCGCGCAGCTGGTTGTCGATGCGGCGGCTTTCGTGCCGTTCCGAGGCCATGACACAAAGCCCACCGGCTTCCAGAACCTTGTTTTTTTCTTCGGCATGGTGCGCCTCTTCCGCCGCGCGCAGGTCGGCCGGATCCGCGTCCGGATTTTCGGCCAGCGCCTTAAGAACCTTCATCTCGACATTTCCACCCAACTGAATGTCGGTCCCCCGACCGGCCATGTTGGTGGCAATGGTCACCGCGCCATAGCGGCCCGCATCGGCCACGATCTGGGCTTCTTGTTCATGCTGGCGGGCGTTCAGCACGTTGTGCTCGATGCCTTCCTTGGTCAGCATCTGGCTCAGGACTTCGGATTTCTCGATCGAGGTGGTGCCCAGCAGAACCGGCTGCCCCTTTTCCTGGGCTTCCTTGGTTTCCTTGATCATCGCGCCGTATTTTTCCAGCGCCGTGCGATAGACCTGATCATCCTCATCGATGCGCGTGATCGGCTTGTTGGTCGGCACCTCGACCACACCAAGACCATAGATTTCCTGGAATTCTTCAGCTTCCGTCAGCGCGGTCCCGGTCATGCCGCCCAGCTTGTCATACAGGCGGAAGTAGTTCTGGAACGTAACGCTGGCGAGGGTCACGTTTTCTGGCTGAATCTGAACGCCTTCCTTGGCTTCGATCGCCTGATGCAGACCCTCGGACAGGCGGCGACCGGGCATCATACGTCCGGTGAATTCATCGATCAGAACAACGTTGCCGTCCCGCACGATGTAGTCCTTGTCGCGCTGGAACAGCTTGTGCGCACGCAGGCCCTGATTGACATGGTGCACCACTGTGGTGCTTTCGGGATCATACAGCGAATGACCTTCAGGGATCAGGCCGGCGGACAGCAACTGCTCTTCTAGAAACTCGTTGCCTTCATCGGTAAAGGTGACGTTTCGAGTCTTTTCATCCAGCGTGAAGTGATCGTCCTGCAGCGACGGGATCAGCCCATCAATCGCGGTGTACAGGTCCGAGCGGTCCTGCGACGGGCCCGAGATGATCAGCGGTGTGCGGGCCTCGTCGATCAGGATCGAGTCGACCTCGTCGACAATCGCGAAGTTGTGGTACTTCTGGTAAACCTCTTCCAGGTCGGCCTTCATATTGTCGCGCAGGTAGTCAAAGCCCAGCTCATTATTTGTGGCATAGGTCACGTCACAGCCATACGCCGCCTTTTTCTCGGCATCGGGCTGGCCCGACCAGATCACGCCGGTGGTCATACCGACGGCGCCAAACACCTTGCCCATCCATTCCGCATCTCTCTTGGCCAGGTATTCGTTCACTGTGACGATGTGCACACCTTTACCCGTTAGCGCATTCAGATAGGCGGGGAAGGTCGCGACAAGGGTCTTTCCCTCTCCCGTCTTCATTTCCGAAATGTTGCCCTGATGCAGAAACGCGCCGCCCATCAATTGGACGTCAAAGGCGCGCAGACCCAGCGCGCGTTTTGCGCCCTCGCGGACATTGGCAAAGGCTTCGGGCAGAAGAGCGTCCAGAGCTTCGCCGTCCAGCGCGCGTCTGCGCAGTTCCTCGGTTTTCGAGATCAGGTCTTGGTCGGACAGGTTTTCGAACTCGGGCTCGAGCGCGTTGATCTTTTCGACCAGGGGGCGGGTCGCCTTGATCTTGCGGTCGTTCGGTGTTCCGAACACCTTTTTGGCGAGCGTTCCGAGTCCCAGCATGTTCACTCCAGCGGATCTGTTCTTGTCTTGGTTGCGACAGGCTTGCCCACCTTGCGCGCAACCCATAGATACGGGGGTGAAAGGCGGCCCTGTCCAAGGCTTCAAGGCGATGTAAGCGGCAGGTTCCAGAGTGTCAACGCCGCGCCCCGTCGCGGCAAGAAAATAGGATGATTCCATGCCCAAAGGCCTCACTTTTCTGCCATCGCTGGCATTTGCCACCGTGATGGCCCTGCCGCTGGCCGCCGAAACCAAACCCGACGCCGATACTGTTGTCGCCCGCGTAAACGGCGATGAGATCACATTGGGTCACGTCATCGCCACCGCCGCCAACCTGCCACCGCAATACCAGCAGGCCGAGGATGCCGTTCTCTATGACTTCATTGTCGAGCAACTGATCCAGCAACAATTGCTGAGCCAGCAACAGGACGGCCTGACGGCGCAACACGAATTGGCGCTGGAAAACGAAACCCGCTCGCTCAAGGCGGTGCAGACTGTTGATGCACTGGTTGACGAGGTTGTGACCGAAGACGCCGTGCAAGCCGCTTACGACGCTCAATTTGCCGATTTTGAGGGCGAGGATGAGTTTGACGCCAGCCATATCCTTGTTGAGACCGAGGAAGAGGCAATTGCAATCAAGGCACAGTTGGATGACGGTGCCGATTTCGCCGAGCTTGCGCGCGAAAAGTCCACCGGTCCGTCAGGCCCCAACGGCGGCGCACTTGGGTGGTTCGGCAAAGGCCGGATGGTTCCCGAATTTGAAGAGGCGGTTCTGAGCCTCGAAAAGGGCCAGATTTCTGATCCGGTCCAGACCCAGTTCGGCTGGCATGTGTTGATCCTGAACGACACGCGCAAAACAGATGTTCCCGAATTGACCACGGTGCGCGAGGACCTGGTTCAGACCCTTCAGCAAGATGCGATCACGGCCCGGATTGACGAGCTGACACAGCAAGCCCAGATCGACCGGCCCACCCTGGAGGGTGTTGACCCCGAGGTCATCCGACAGCTGGACTTGATTCAGGAGTAACCCTCGTGGCCACGATCACCAAGGTTTCGCCGCTGGCGCCAGCGGCCTTCCCCGATCTGCCCGCAATCGATGGCGTGCGTTTTGCCACGGTTGCGGCGGGCGTACGCTATCAGGGCCGGACCGATGTCATGCTGGCCGTGATGGACCCGGGAACGTCGGTGGCCGGGGTGTTTACACGCTCTGCCACGCGCGCGGCACCAGTTCTGGATTGTCAGGACAAAATCGGCGGCCCCAGCGACGGTCCGGCGGCGATCCTTGTGAACTCGGGCAACGCAAACGCCTTTACCGGGCATTATGGTCAGACCTCGGTGGCCGAAGTCACCCAGGCAGTCTCAAAGGCAGCCGGAGTACCGGTGGAGCGGGTGTTTACCTCCTCCACCGGGGTCATCGGGGAACCACTGGCTCATAACCGAATTGTCTCGCAGCTAGAGGCATTGAAATCAAACCTCAACCGGCACGCGTTGGAAGACTCTGCCCGCGCCATCATGACCACCGACACGTTCCCCAAAGGCGCCGCCGCGCAGGTCGGGATTGAGGGCAAAACAGTCTCTATTTCGGGGATCGCGAAGGGGTCTGGCATGATCGCACCGGATATGGCGACCATGCTGGTTTACATCTTTACGGACGCCCAAGTTGAACAACCGGCGTTGCAGAAGATGTTGGGCGCACAAACAGACCGGACGTTCAACTGCATTACCGTGGACAGCGATACCTCGACCTCGGACACGCTGCTTTTGTGCGCAACCGGCGCGTCTGGCGTCGATGCAACCGGGAACCCGGCCTTTTCCGAGGCGCTGGAAACCGTCATGCTGGACCTTGCGCAGCAGGTGGTGCGCGACGGTGAGGGGGCCACGAAATTCGTAGAAATTCGTGTGACCGGTGCCGCCTCGGACGCGGACGCCAAGACCCACGGACTGGCCATCGCCAATTCTCCGCTGGTGAAAACCGCCATCGCGGGCGAAGACCCGAACTGGGGTCGCGTCGTTATGGCCATTGGCAAATCCGGAGCGGCCGCCGATCGCGATCGCCTCAGCATCTCTTTCGGAGACATCCTTGTTGCCGAAAAAGGCTGGGTTAGTCCCGATTATAGCGAAGAAGACGCCGCCGCTTACATGAAACGTCAGGATCTGGTTGTTGCCGTTGATCTGGGGTTGGGCGAGGGGCAATCCACCGTTTGGACCTGTGATCTGACCCATGGCTATATCAAAATCAATGCGGATTACCGCTCGTGAAACCCAAGCAACTCCAGCAAAAGTGGAGCCCGGTTTTGCGTCCGGGATTGCGACCATGAAAACGGTCCTCGTGTCTGCCGTCGCCCTTGTCGACATCGAGGGCCGCGTCCTGCTGGCCCAACGCCCCGAAGGCAAATCCATGGCCGGCCTGTGGGAATTCCCCGGCGGCAAAATAGAGCCCGGCGAAACACCCGAGGCCGCCCTGATCCGCGAATTGCATGAGGAGTTGGGCATCAACACCTGGGCCTCCTGCCTCGCCCCGCTGACGTTCGCCAGCCACACCTATGACGATTTCCACCTGCTGATGCCGCTTTTTGCCTGCCGCAAGTGGGAGGGTATCCCGCAGTCGAAAGAAGGTCAGACGCTGAAATGGGTGCGCGCGAATGATCTGCGCAACTACCCGATGCCTGAGGCAGATGTGCCTCTGATTCCGATCCTGCGGGATTGGTTGTAGGTATTAATTTTTCTCATACACTTGAGAAAACTATTCATGCAGTCGAGAGGGGATGTTCTCCAGGGTTATCACCGTGCTCACTGTGCAAGAGACCGACCATAAGACCATCCATGTGCTTTCGAAAGAAAGGTCGCCCCAAAAACAATTTGAGCGGCACCAAACCGGGCGGGTCCATTGAGGTCTCATCCTCCAAAGATGTACTGTACCTGTAAATCGTAGGAGGCTAAAGGTGTGCACACTGTGGTTCGAAAATGCCTGAACGCACATATTCGGCTATCAAAATCTTAAGAGAAGAAGCGGGTCTTTCACGTGCAGCGAGTTTCAATTGTCGGAGGGTCTGGATTTATCGGCACCAACCTCTGTCAACGCCTGGCCGATCATCAAATTCCGTTTGAAATTATTGATCTAAAGACATCTGTCCGCTTCCCGGAAAAGACCAAAATCGCGGATATCCGTGTTAAGGACACCCTTCGTAAGGCCATTACCGGAGATGTGGTGGTCAATCTGGCGGCTGTGCATACGGATGATGTCTCCGATCCAAATGCTTATACCTCGACCAATGTAGACGGGACACGCAACCTCGCTGAGGTCTGCGATGAAAAGGGAATTACAAAGATCGTGTTCACCAGCACCGTCGCCGTCTATGGGTTTGCCCCATCAGGCACCGATGAAAGTGGCAGGATCAACCCGTTCAATGACTACGGTCGCACCAAATGGCAGGCCGAAGAAGTGCTCGACGCCTGGTACAACGAGTCGGCGGAACAAAAATCTTTGCTCGTGTTGCGCCCGACCGTGGTTTTTGGCGAAGGCAATCGCGGCAATGTCTACAACCTGCTCAACCAGATTGCCTCAGGACGCTTTTTGATGATCGGGAATGGAAAAAACCGCAAATCCATGGCTTACGTAGGCAACGTGGCGGCATTTCTCGAAACTTGCATCCGCACTGACCGCAAACACGGCATCTTTAACTATGTCGATACCCCCGACGCAGACATGAACGCGCTGGTCGGTTTGGTACGGGGTAAGCTGACCCAAAAGAACGGCGCCGGTCTGCGCCTGCCGCGCTGGCTGGGCATCGGAATTGGCAAGGTGTTTGATTTTATTACCTACATCAGCGGCCGCAAATTCCCCGTCAGTTCCATCCGTGTGATCAAGTTTACTTCGGAATCCAGCTTTTCCAGTTCCAAGCACGAGTTGGACGGGTTTGAGCCCCCCTATTCGCTGCAGGATGGGCTTGAGCGCACATTGCAATCGGAGTTTATTGCACCTGATCCGGCTCGGGAAATTTTCTATACAGAGTAGACTGAGAGGATCTGCCGCAACCTCTGGCGTTGAACGAGGCCATGGTTGTGATTGGTGGGGTTATCGCGCGCGATCTGCAAATTGACGCAACCCACTTGCCGAGAATCCAGGTTGCCCTTTGCGGATCACCCTGGCGGCCTCGATACCCGCCAGGGTCGCGGCAGATGAAGCGAAGCGCGTGAAGTCGATTATCGGGCGGTCCGGATATTGTGGCGGTCAAACCGCCAGTCGGATCAAACACCACCAACGAGCAATACGCCGGCCAAAATTTGCAACAGACCCTGCCTTACGAAAACCTACCCAGCTTAAGGCCATAAAGACGTACACAGTATCTAGACTACCCACAAAGAAATGAACTATGTCAGATTTCGTGAACGACCGGTACATCGTAACCATCGGAGACATCCCATTTGACCGGAGGAGCCCGGTGGCTTTCGCTGCCACGCACTCTGTGTAGCAATCCAGCGGGCGGGGTAACAGCTCGGGCGATGAACGAAAGTTTGTCACCACTTTGGCGCGTGCCGCCGGTTTTGGCGGTGTATATGTGGAAACCCGCGAAGACCCTGATAAGGCACCCGGCAATGGCCCGAACATGATCCCGGTCGACCAATTGGCCGACCGTCTCGGCCCCCTCGCGAAAGAAGTGTAAGAATAGGTTATGGCACGCCCGGAACGTACGATCATCGCGTTGAACACGACGGACGCACGCCGCTTCGCGCGCAGCCTGATGAAAGACAGCGATCGGGTACTCTTTTTTGAGGAGGCCCGTAGCTGGGGCCAGATCCTGAGGTTGGTGCGCAAAGGTACGGGAACAATGATTCTGTTGGGTGCCCGGCCCCCGGATAAGGCCGCCGTAAAGGCGCTGGGGCGCTACGCGGACTCAGTGGTGATCCTGCAGCACGCCGTCAACAAACGCCGCCGCTTCAAAGAACTGCCGCCCGGATACTTCCTGAGCAACTTTAAGAAGCTGATTTACTGGAGCGTGTTCATCCTACTGTGTAAACTGGTGGGACTGCTCGGCCAAGGACGGCACAGTGTGCCAACGACCGTCTATCACTTCACCTCGGATTACCTTGCGGAATGGATAGATGCCTTGGGGCGGGATCGCTTTCAAGATATGGCCTGCCCGCGTCCAGATCCCACGCGTTTCGGTACTATCGAGGATATACCCGTTGTCGACGATCCGGTGGCCTATCAATTGATCGACGAACCCTTTAGGCAGACCATGGGCATCTCCAAGGCCCAGGAAACCGGCCTGCTTCAGAGCATTCTGGATACGACCGGTTCCGAGCAGATCATGGTCAAGCCACATCCGCGCAGCCAACCGGGCAAGTATGATTTTTCGGATCGCTTTGTCATCAGCAACACCCTGTATTCTAATGCAGAGGTGCTGATCGGATATCGCTCGGGGCTTCTCGACTATCCTTTTCTTGCGCAAGAACGCGTGGCGATCATCCCCAACGGTCAGAGCTTTGTCCTCGAGCGTACAATGATGGAGCGGAGCAATGAACAAGCCGACACCTATCTCGACTGCGTTGAACGAGACCTCCGCGCCAAAAAATATTAATGTCCTTTGGAGCGGGCGTAGTTTCGGCGGTGCCGAGATTTATGTTGAGACCATGCGCCGCAACTGGGGGTGCGAGATCATTGCGTTGCAGACTCTCAGCGCGGTCGAAATGCTGCGTTTGATGCGCGACATCGCCTTTGGGCGGAACACCTACGTATTTCACGATCTGCGCGCCGCACTACTGGGGTTTCTGCGCCCCACCCGTAAATACATCACGGTGATCCACGGGCCGGGCCAGCGGCAGGGGCTGACCCGGGCCGTCATCCGGGCGCAAGCCTTTACGCAAAAAGCGATCGTGCTGGTGTCGGACGATATCTATCCCAACCGGTCCAATGACCGGGTGTTCGTGCTGGAGAACTTTTCCAGCGCGGGTATCAAGGCCACGGATCAATCCGCGGATGCTGTCTTTGTCGGTCGGGTCACCCGGGCCAAGTGCGTCGACAAAACCGTAGCCTTCTGGCACAGGTATCAGCCCGGAGGCATCCTGCACATCATCGGCGATGGCGATTTGCTGCCCGAATTGCGCACACGATATGAAATCGAAGGCTCGAACATCCGATTTCATGGTGCCATGCCTCATGAGCAGATCACCAAAATCGCCTCGACCTGCCGCTTCTATGTTTCGTTTAGTGACCGTGAGGGCCTGTCCCTGTCGCTGCTCGAAGCCATGGATGGCGGGTTGATACCTCTGGTGACCAACCTGCCCTCGCAGCGTTTTGTCTTTGAGATTCCCGATGTCCCAATGGTGGATGAGGATGGAGAGCGGCTGGCGCAAGCGATTGCCCGTATCAATGATGGCACCGCTAAAGACCGCGCGACGCTGAGGGATGCAGTACGCCGCACTGTCCGCGAGCGCTTTCAGGAACGCTGGCTGAAGGTTTGGGAACAGCTGCTTGGTGCCAATCCCGGAACTTGATACAGAGGCGGGCGAGAAAGGACAAAATCATGCGTGTGTTCGTAACAGGAGGGGCTGGCTACATTGGTAGCCACACCTTGCTGCAACTTCTTAGGCAAGGTCATGAGGTGATGGTTTTTGACAACTACTCCAACAGCTCACCCGAACCTCTGACACGGGTGCGACAACTGGCCAACAAAGACTTTGCCATCCAAGAAGGCGACGTGCGCGACGAAGTGCTCTTGAACCAGTGCTTTGCCGATTTCAGCCCCGAGGCAGTGATTCATTTTGCGGGACTCAAGTCGGTGGGGGAATCCCAGCAGATTCCGCTGGACTATTATGACCAGAATGTCAGGGGCAGCATGACCCTATTGTCCACAATGAAAAAGCACGACTGCAAGCAGATCGTGTTTTCGTCTTCGGCCACGGTCTATGGTGAGGCCGAGTATCTGCCCTATGACGAAGAGCACCCTTTGAAGCCGACCAATGCCTATGGCAGGACCAAATACTTCGTCGAAGAAATCATCAGAGACTGGGCCGTGGCGTGGCCTGACGCGCGCGCAGTGCTGCTTCGCTATTTCAATCCGGTGGGCGCGCATGTGTCCGGGTGGCTCGGCGAAGATCCCAACGGCATCCCCAACAATCTGATGCCATTTGTGGCACAGGTGGCGGTCGGGCGGCGCGATCAATTGGCGGTGTTCGGCAACGATTACGAAACGCGCGATGGTACGGGCGAGCGCGACTACATCCATGTCGAGGATCTGGCCAGCGCCCATCTGGCAGCGTTGGGCTACAGCAATACTATGACCGGAGCGCAGGCGATCAATGTAGGTACGGGCCGCGGCACCACGGTGCTGGAGATGATCGAGGCTTTTACACGAGCCTCCGGCCGCGATATCCCCCATCGGATCGCTGCACGCCGCCCCGGCGATGTCGCGCGCAGTCTGGCTGCGGTTGATCTGGCGCAGTCGCTTTTGGGCTGGGCGGCGCAATACGATGTGGATGACATGTGTAAGAGCACATGGATTTGGCAGAAAGCGAACCCAAACGGTTACGCAGGGTGACGGGGTGGTAACCACGGATCGATATCTGCACGGCGTCGATACCTATGGCAGGGCGACGGCCTCAGCAACGACCCGAGCTTGGCTTACGCCAATTCTGTTGTCGCTCTATTTCGTCCCACTGCCGGAGATCGGGGCACGGGTGGTGCCATTTCTTCTGGTGTTCTATCTTCTGACAGATCTCCGCATGAGATTTCGGCCTTACGATGCGTTGGCCTTTGTCGGGCTGGCCAGTGCCACTGTAGTTCTTATCATATTGGACCCTGCTAAATTCGGTTTCCTGGTCAGCCTGCTTCTGGCGATCCTAATTACCCGTCTCATCAATGAATCACAGGGCAATTGGAATTTGATACCGGTATTGTGGATTCATGCCGGAGCGGTAGCGACCTCGGCACTTACGCTGATCGCATTTGGCTATGACCTGATCCCGCAACTCATTTATGGAGAAAGCCGTCACGCGGTTCACGACAACGTCTTTCTGAAGTTTCGGGTTTCGGGCTTGTATCAAGAACCCTCGACACTTGGGCTGCACATGCTGTTGTTGTCACTCTGGGCCGATCAGACTCACCCCCGGCAACGCTTCGTCAGCATGACTTTTGCAGGGATTGCCCTCCTGACCTTCAGTTCGATCACCATTCTGGCTGCCTTCAAGATCGTAATGGATTTGCGCAAAGTGCTGCGCAGTAAATTCTCCCTGCTGTTGTTGCCCGTCGTCTTGGTCGGCGGAGTCGTTGCGCTGCGGAGTTTCTATTTGTTCTTTGTCGAAAAGGTGTCGCTGTACGCGGGGCAAGGTTTGGAAACGGCCAAACGGTTCGAGGCTTTGTTTTTCACTTGGGACCAGATCGCATTCGACGAATTTAACTTTTTTCAGGGTCATGACACCGACATCATTCAAAAGTTCGTCGTATATGACCTGGGGCCGCTTCTCTCTACCCTCCTGATCTTGGGTTTTCCGGGTGCTTTGCTGGTAACTGCCTTTCTGGTTCGCATGCGGTTTTCGCTGGTAAACATCGCTATTGTGCTCGCAACCAAGGCGACCCTCAACAATCCCTTGCTCTGGATAGCTACACAGCGTTTCACCGGATCGCATAGCTCAGGAAAATGGCCCAGTTCTGGGAATGTGTCTTCTTGAACCTGAAAGAATCCCTGCTCAGTTCTGCCGTGATGCGCGTCGCCTCAGCGGTGCTGACGTTCCTCAACGGGGTTGTCCTGGCTCGTGTACTTGGGCCGGAATTCTATGGCCAATACGTGCTGATCTTTTCGTGGATTTCGCTGGGCTATTTCCTGTCAACCGCCGGCTTGCCTGTGCTCGTCTTGCGCGAGGTTTCCCTAAACACTGTTGAAGGCAACCACTCCCTGAGCAAAGGAGTGTTGATCTTCTCTATCGCCGTTTTCCTGGGTTTGCTTGGCATTTGCGGGCTGGTCTACGGTCTGACGCAGCTGGTCGTTGGGTATGAACCGGTCGAAGGTGGAATGGGATGGGTCGCCTGGGCAATTGTGCTTCTCTGGGGTCTTTCCATCCTGTTCGAAAACGCCACCCGTGGTCTGGGCAGAACAACAATCGGCCAAGTTGCCGAGCTTCTGCTACGACCGGGTCTTGGGCTACTTTTCCTGGTCATCCTGACGCTGATACACACTGTGGGCGATTTAACCTATGAAGACGCAATTCTCGCCCTGTTTGCTGCCACTTTGGCCACGGCGGGGTTCTCCGGCCTGACTTTCTGGTGTTTCACACGCCAACGGTGGAGCGGCCCCGCTCAATTCTCCTGGTTGCCCTGGATCCACGGAGGGGCGCTCAACTCAGCCACCTCTATCCTGATCACGACGTCCTTTCCGATTTCCTTCCTGTTGATCGGTCATATTGCAGGGGCCGAAGAGTTGGGGATTTACCGCGTGGCCTATCAGCTCTCTGTGGCCGCCGGCATGGGACTGTTGGCCGCCAAGGCAGTCATAGCCCCACAGGTCGCCAAGGCAGACAAAAACGGGGGAAGGCGTGCAACAACGGGGGTTTACTTAAACGCGATCCGCCTGTGCATGGGTTTTTCCATACCCGTCGTACTCGCTCTGATGGTCTTTCCCGACCTGATTGTAGAAACCATTTTTGGGGAAACCTTCCTGGGCGGCAAACAAGCCGTCCGCATTCTTGCCCTCTCGGTTCTGATCAACAGCGCTTTCGGGCCCATCGACATCCTGCTGCAGGTCGGGCGCAAAGACAGCGCGTTGATCGTGGCGGCTCTCATCCGCACTGTTTGTTTTCTTTCCTTGGTTGCGCTTCTTACGCCCGCCATTGGAATTACGGGTGGCGCTATTGCCCACACGCTTTCAGTCTCACTCTGGTGCGTGATTCTGCTTTTCTTCCACCTTCGGAGCACGTCGAAATCTGTTGGGTGAGTTGAATCTGGCAGTGATCTCAGCATGCGGGGATGGTTTGGTTCCTCTGAACGGTTTCAGGCCGTAGTGTAGGTGGATTTCCAGCTCGTTTATGCCAAAATAGAGCCCTCGACGCGGCGTTTCTCAGCCGGCAGAGGGGACCAGCCCGACCGATGCGGGCCGACCGGCCTTCAGATATGCAGCGCCTTGCCCAAAGCCCGAAGGCAAGCTTCCTGCAGGCTTTCGGACTGGGTTGGGTGGGCGTGGATGGTTGCGCCGATATCCTCAAGGCAGGCACCCATTTCAATGGCGATGGAGAAGGCGGCCGATAGTTCCGACATTTGCGCGCCAACGGCCTGAATGCCCATAACCGCATGGTCGCTTTCGCGCCAGACCACGCGGACGAAACCGTCTTCGCGTTCGCATGTCATGGCCCGACCATTGGCTGCCAACGGGAAATCGCTGACCTGTGTACCTTCGATCTCATCGGGTAGAGCGCCGCAGGTGACAATCTCGGGGTCGGTGAAACAGACTGCCGGGATCGCGCGTTTGTCCCACTCCACGGCGTGACCCGCGATATGCTCGGCAACCAATTCACCCTGCGCCATAGCACGATGCGCGAGCATAGGGTCACCAGTCACATCCCCGATTGCGTAGATGCCCCGCATCGAGCTCTGACAGGTATTGTCGATCTGAATAAACGGTCCATTCATGGTTAAAGACAATTCCTCAACGCCGATGCCTTGGGTGCGGGGGCGACGGCCAACCGTCACCAGCACTTTTTCGGCGGTGATATCACCCTGATCCGTGGTCAGAATACCATCGGCGAACCCCAGCGCCCTGGCGCCGGGCATGACCGTAACGCCCAGTGCTGACAGATGTTTGGCTACTGGTTCAGTCAGTGCTTTGTCGTAAGTGGGCAGGATGTGGGTCTCGGCCTCGACCACTGTGACCTTGGCACCCAGTTTGGCGAACGCCGTCCCCAGTTCCAGCCCAATATACCCACCGCCCACGACGGCGAGGCTTGAAGGTACGCCCCGCAGCGCCAGTACCTCGGTCGAGGATAGAATATCACCACCAAACGGCAAAAACGGCAGTTCGACCGGGGCTGAGCCGGATGCGATGACAATGTATTCCGCGCTGATTTCGCGGGCTTCTTCGTCAGCACCGGTAACCGACACCGTCTTGCCATCCAAGAACCGGGCACGGCCTGAAACGAACCGGACGCCTGCCTTTTTCATCAGACCTGAGACGCCATTGTTCAGCCGTTTGACGATACCGTCTTTCCAGGCGACGGTCTTGGCAAGATCGATTGCGGGAGCTGCGGTGGTAATGCCAAGCGGCCCGTCATTCATCGTCGCGATACGGTGAAACTCGTCGGCTGCGTGGATCAACGCCTTGGAGGGGATACAGCCCACATTCAGACAGGTGCCGCCGGGCTTGCCCTCGTCCACCACGATCGTGTCGATGCCCAACTGACCTGCGCGATTGGCGCAGACATACCCGCCGGGACCCGCGCCGATGATCAGCAACTTACATTTCAGGTCCGACATTCAGCCCTCCACAAACAGCATGGCCGGAGTTTCCAGCAGGGATTTCAGTTTCTGCACGAAGACCGCCGCATCCCAGCCGTCGACCACCCGATGATCGAAGCTGCACGAGATGTTCATCATCTTGCGCGGCTGGAACTGCTGGCCGTCCCAGACCGGGCGGATCTGCATCTTGTTGACGCCCACAATGGCCACCTCGGGATGATTGATGATCGGCGTGGTGGCCAATGCGCCCAAGGGTCCGAGCGAGGTAATGGTGATGGTACCGCCCTGCAAATCCTCGCGCTGGATCGTGCCATCTCGCGCGGCCTCGGCCAGCCGGGTCAGTTCAGCGGCGTTGTCCCACAGGCTGCGCGCTTCGGCGTGGCGGACCACCGGGACATTCAGCCCGTTTGGCGTCTGCGTAGCGATGCCTACATGCACGCCGCCATGGCGATGAATGATGCCGGCCTCGTCATCAAAACGCGCGTTCAGTCCGGGCTGTTCGCGCACCGCTTCGACAATCGCGCGCATCAGGAACGGCAGCATGGTCAGCTTTGGCCGATCACCTTTGTGTTTATCATTCAGGGCTACCCGAAGGGCGTCGAGCGCCTCAATTTCAACCTCTTCGACGATGGTGATATGCGGAATCTGGCGCTTTGAAAGCTGCATCTTTTCGGCGATCTTGCGGCGCATGCCGACAACGCGCACCTCTTCGATGCCGGTATTGGCACCGCGGGTGATTTGACCCTGCTGAATGCCGCCCGAGGCAATCCACTGATCCAGATCGCTGTGGCTGATCCGCGAGGCCGGACCGGATCCCGGCACGTGGCGCAGGTCGATCCCTTCTTCGCGGGCACGGGCGCGGACCGAGGGTGAGGCCAGCGGCTTGGTGCCCTGAGCTCGAACCACCGCAGGTGCCGCCCGCTCGGGTGTTTTTGCAGGGTCAGGCCTGGGCTCGACCTTTGGCTCTGGCTCGGATTCCGGTTCAATGTCGGGCACCGCAGCGTCGGCAGGGGCGTCGCCTTCGTTGCCTTCGCCGTCGACCTCAATACGGATCAAAGTGGCGCCAACGGCCATCAACTCTCCGATCTCGGCGCCCAGTTCCAGAACTGTGCCAGCCACGGATGATGGCACCTCGACCGCGGCCTTGTCGGTCATCACAACGGCCAGAATATCGTCCTCTCGAACGACATCGCCGGGCTTGACCTGCCATCCGGTCAACTCGGCTTCGGCGATGCCTTCGCCAATGTCCGGAAGGCGGATGATGTGCACGCCCATGGCTCAGTCCTCCATGACAGTTTTGAGGGCTTCACCAACGCGTTCGGGGCCCGGGAAATACTGCCATTCCTGAGCATGCGGATAAGGTGTGTCCCAACCGGTGACCCGGATAATCGGCGCTTCGAGGTGATAGAAGCATTCTTCCTGTACGAGGCTCAGCAACTCGGCACCAAAGCCGCAGGTGCGCGTGGCTTCATGCACGATCAGGCAGCGCCCGGTCTTTTTCACCGAAGCGGTGATCGCGTCCAGATCCAGCGGCATGAGTGTCCGCAGGTCGATCACCTCTGCGTCAATGCCGGTTTCCTGTGCAGCGGCCTCGGCCACATAAACCATGGTGCCATAAGCCAGCACGGTCACATCCGCCCCTTCGCGGGTGACCTTGGCCTTGCCCAGCGGTACGATCTCACCACCTGCTGGAACGTCGCCCTGCTCGTGCTTTTTCCAGGTGGTGAGCGGCTTGTCGTGGTGCCCATCAAATGGCCCGTTATAGAGCCTCTTTGGTTCCAGAAAGATCACCGGATCCGGGTCGGCAATCGAGGCCAGCAACAGCCCTTTGGCGTCGACGGGGTTGGACGGCATCACCACCTTGAGGCCCGACACATGGGTAAACAGGGCCTCGGGGCTTTGGCTGTGGGTCTGGCCGCCAAAAATACCGCCACCCGTGGGCATGCGGATGACTAACGGGCAGGTGAAATCGGCGTTCGAGCGGTGGCGCAAACGCGCGGCCTCACTTACGATCTGATCATAGGCGGGATAGACATAATCGGCGAACTGAATCTCGATCACCGGTTTCAAACCATAGGCAGCCATACCGATTGCCGTACCAACGATGCCGCTTTCATTGATCGGCGTATCAAAGCAGCGGCTCTTGCCGTATTTCTCCTGCAAACCAGCGGTGCAGCGGAAGACACCCCCGAAAAAGCCGACATCCTCACCGAATACAACCACCCGGTCGTCGGCCGCCATGGCCACATCATGGGCATCGCGAATGGCTTCGATCATTGTCATTTGGGTCATGGCTCAATACCCCGCCTGCTGGCGCTGCCGAACCAGATGTGGCGGCATTGTTTCGTAGACACCTTCGAACATGTCGCGCGGGGAGGGTGCCTTGCCGTCGCCCAGGGTGCCGACGCTCTCGGCTTGTTTCTGGGTTGTAATGACGCCGTCCATGATTTCCGCCTCGGCCTGTATATGGCGTTCCTCGGACCATTCGCCGACGGTGATCAAATGCTGTTTCAATCGCTCGATCGGGTCGCCCAGCGGCCAGGCACTGGCTTCCTCGCCCGAGCGATAGGCCGAGGGATCGTCCGACGAAGAATGCCCGCCCGCGCGATATGTCACGTATTCAATCAAGGTCGGACCCAGCCCCATACGCGCGCGTTCGGTGGCCCATTTGGCGACGGCGTGAACGGCCAGATAGTCGTTACCATCGACACGAAGCGAGGGGATACCAAACCCATGACCACGCGCGGCAAACGTGCCCACGCCACCCCGGGCGATCCCCTGAAAGGTTGAAATGGCCCATTGGTTGTTGACGATGTTCAGAACCACCGGCGCCTTGTAGGTCGAGGCAAACACCATCGCCGCATGAAAATCGCTTTCCGCTGTTGACCCGTCGCCGATCCAGCCGGCGGCAATCCGGGTATC
The DNA here is from genome assembly GCF_056535885.1 of Ruegeria sp. B1. Lineage (NCBI taxonomy): Bacteria > Pseudomonadati > Pseudomonadota > Alphaproteobacteria > Rhodobacterales > Roseobacteraceae > Ruegeria > Ruegeria sp. B1. The sequence goes on from NZ_JBQFJA010000001.1 coordinate 647,974, forward strand.
CCCCGAAATGGCCGAAGCCATGGCCCAGCCCACCGATTGCACGAATTGCGTGCCCAGATTGCCTGAGATCGAAAAGAACCCGTGTTCCTTTGACGTATACATGATTGGCAGTTGCCGGCCGTTTAGCGGGTCATCGGCATTGGAATAGATCTGGTTCATCATCGTCAGCATCGGATAATCTACCGCAACCAGCAGTCCGGCCTGACGATATGTGGGAAAGTTCATGTCACCGGGTTGCAAAGCCCGCGCGAAGGCACAGCTGATCGCCTCTTCGCCCAAATGCTGCATGTAAAAGCTTGTCTTACCCTGGCGCTGCGCCATCAACATGCGTTTGTCAAATGCGCGCAGGGTCAGCATATGGCGCAAGCCGGCGCGCAGTTCATCTGGCGATAATGTACCTGCCCAGTCGCCGATGGCCTGCCCTTCTTTGTTCAGAACCCGAACAATTGAAAAGGCCATGTCGCGAATATCATCCGCCGCAACGTCGACCGGAGGTCGGAGGACCTCACCGGCGCGGGGAATCTCGAAATCCGAGAAATCCGGCGTATCGCCGGGGCGGCACCCCGGCTCAGGTACGTTCAGCGATAGCGGTTTGGGCGTGTCGCTCATGCTGCCCCCTCATGTCGGTGGTCATGGCCGCGATCCAGAATGTCGTCGACAATTTGATCAGCGACCTTTGTGGTCGAATGGCCGGTGCGTTTCGAAGTTTCGAGGATCTCGGCAATGCGAGTCGCGATTTCTTTGAGCCTGGCCTGACGATAGGTCTCACCTGCCTTGTGGATTTCACCGGCGACGCTGATGATGCCGCCCGCGTTGACCACATAATCCGGCAAATACCGAATTCCGCGCACGAGAAGCGTCTCGGCCACAGCGTCTTCGGCCAATTGGTTGTTGGCCGCGCCGCAGATGAGCTGTGCCGACAGTTTCTGCGCGTTTTCGTGGGTCAGAACTCCACCCAGAGCGCAGGGCGCGAAAATATCCATCTGCGCGTCAAAGACCTGATCCACCGGGCAGATATCCGCGCGCAGATTGTCGCGGGCGAGGTCCAGCGCGGCCTGATTGATATCCGACACGATCAGCGAGGCACCCGAGGCATGCAGTTTTTCCGCAAGGCTCATGCCCACGCTGCCCAGCCCCTGAACCAGCACGCGACGTCCGACCAGATCGTCGCTCCCGAATACGTCTTTTGCCCCAACCTTAAGACACTGAAAAACCCCTTCGGCAGTAAAGGGCGACGGGTCACCACTGCCATGCTCGCCGCCTTCAAGACCAACGGCAAAATCCGTTTCCTCAGCCACAATGCGAATGTCCTCGGGCGAGAAGCCCACATCTTCGGCGGTGTAATACTGTCCGTCCAGCGCGTTGACCGCCCGGCCAAAGGCGCGCAGCATTTCCGGCGTTTTGTCCGTTCGGGCATCGCCGATGATCACCGATTTGCCACCACCCAGCCCAAGCCCGGCCATGACATTCTTGGCCGTCATACCACGCGCGAGGCGCAACACGTCCTCGCGCGCAGCTTCCCGGCTTTCGTAAGCCCACATTCGGCAGCCACCCGCCGCCGGGCCGAAAACCGTTGAATGCAGACAGATGTAAGCCTGTAACCCGTGGCTGGCTTCCTCGGCAAATATCAGGCGTTCGTACCCGGGCGGTGGGGTTTCTTCCGTGATGATCAGGGGCATGATTTCACCATTCGTTTGTATGGCAGGGGTGTCGTCGTTTCGATCCGTCAGGATCATCACGTCCAGCCTATGGTCCTGCGCTGGGTTGAAAAACCGCTTTAGCAAGATAATCTGAAGGAAACAGAGTGGTTTCTGCTACAAAACAAAGGATACATAGTGCCTTACACTACTGATCAGGCGGATCGAGAGATTCTTCGTGCGTTACAAGAGGACGGACGTATGTCATTGGTCCAACTGTCCGAACGCATCGGATTGTCCGCTACACCCTGCAAACGCCGGTTGGCGCGTCTTGAGGAATCCGGGCTGATTTCTGGGTACAGCGCCCGTATCGACCGTAAAACGGCGGGTTTTTCGATTACCGCTTTCGTCTCGGTCGAGCTCGAGAGGCAGGACGCCGAAAAAGTGGCCGACTTTCAGCGCCAGGTCGCGCTGTTTGACGAGGTTGTGACCGGAACGCTGATGACCGGCGCACAGGATTTCCTGTTGGAGGTCGCCGTTGAAAGCCTTGAGGAGTTTGAGGCCTTCCTTCAGACAAAACTCATGCGATTGCCGGGTTTACGCGTGGTGCGTTCGCGGTTCGCGCTGCGCCAATTCATCAGTCGGGCGCGCATCCCATATTGAAAACCAGGGCCGGTCAATGACCGCTGCTGTCGCTGAGTCAGAAACGCTTGATGTTTGGATCTGATTTGAATGACGCGATTTAGTCATTTCTTTAGGATTTGACGATTGATTGAGACACAAATGTCTGAGGTTTCTCAGATCTCTGACTGCAAAAGAGGCATCCGGCACACATCTTTTTTGAATACGTACTCAGAGTTTTGTTGAATACGCATTCAGGATTACCTATCACTATTAGACAAATTGCGAATCGCCAGGGAGGACAAGATGCGCAAACGGACAATTCTCAAAGCCGGTGCCGCGGCGCTGGCTCTTGCAGCGGTGCCGCTTTCTGCTTGGGCAGAAGAGTTGCCCTACGGGCTGAAAGAGGGGCGGCCATACGACGGCACAAAGATCAATGTCTTGTCGGTTGTAACGCCGCAATTCGATGGCCTGATGCTCCGCGACCAGGAGTTTACAGACCTGACCGGTATCGAGGTTGAATGGACCTTTATTCCCTTCGGATCGCTGCAAGAGCGTATCAATGCCGAAGGTGTGGCTGCAAACGGCACGTTCGATGTGGTCAACTATCTCGACAGCTGGGGTCCGCCGAACGCCTATTGGCTGCGTCCGATTGATGATCTGATGGAACGCGACGGTGTTTCGATGGACCGCTATCCCGAAGCATTCGCACGTTCCGCACAGTTTGAAGGTCAAACCCTGGGCTTCCCCCTGCGCGCGCATCCGCAGGTGCTGTTCTACAGAACCGACCTGATCGACGAGCCCCCCACAACCTGGGAAGAAGTCGCGGCCATGGCCGATGGTTGGGAGCACGAGGGCATCTCGCCCATGGCGCTTTACTACAACAATGACGGCAACCGGCAGTCCTTGTTCATTTGGCTGAACTTCCTATGGGGCGCCGGCGCCGAGGTGTTCAACGAGGATGGCACCGCTGGTTGGACAAGTGAAGCGGCGCTTAAGGCGACAGAAGATTACATTGCGCTGTTGACCGAAAATGGCGCGGCCAACCCGAACTCGGTGGCCTTTGTTGAACAAGATGCGCGCCAGAGCTTCATGCAAGGCAACTCCGCCATGATCCCGGGCTGGTGGTGGTTCTATTCCGCCTTTCTCAACCCTGAGACCTCGACCCTGACCGAAGATCAGGTCGGTTTTGTTGGCATGCCGTCTTACACTGGCACAACCCGAACCTACGCGATCTCCATGCCGTTTGGTATTTCGCAGTATTCCGAAAACGAAGAAGCGGCCTGGGAGTTCCTGAAATGGCTCTCGAACCCCGACATGGACAAGGCCAACGCCATCGAGCGTGAGGTTGCGGGTGAACGGATCGTCAACAATGTGGTGACACATATCTCGTCACTGACCGATCCGGATGTGAACGCTGCAAATAACGGCATCCAGATGGCAGCCTGGGATTCGCTCAAACAGTCCGATATCATGCCGCAGATCCCGGAATGGTCAGAAGTTGGTGACATCCTCTCGGCTGCCATAGCCGAGGCGGCATCTGGTGGTGATACCCGTCAGCTGATGCTGGATGCCGCCGATCAGTCCAACCGCGTCCTGCGTCGCGCTGGTCGGATCGAATAGATCAGAACTCCCCATGGGGCTCGGTCACCACTCCTTTTGATCAAGCCTCGTACTGCTCCCTCCTGCCACACGGCGGGAGGGAAATACCCTGATTGGGATCACTCTAAATGCGCGACAATACCCTGAAATACCTGCTGATTATGCCAGCAGTCCTTGTAGTTGGTTTAACCGCCTTGTGGCCACTCTTTGAAAGCCTGCGGCTGTCTTTTACGGTTGGACGGCTGAACCGGCCCGGATCGCTGGACCAGTATCTTGGGTGGGAAAACTACTCCTGGGCCTTCCTGTACGAGCCCGCCTTTTGGAACTCGGTGCAGGTCACGGCAGTCTACACCGTGCTTACGGTGGCGCTGACCACACTTCTGGCCCTGGGGCTGGCCCTGCTACTGGCACCTGGTGGGCGGCTGCGCTCAGGCGTGCAAACGTTGCTTATCCTACCTTTTGCTATGAGCCCTGCTCTGATCGGGGTCAGCTTCCGTTTCATGTTCAACCCCGAATTTGGCCTGTTTGACGCATTTTTTGGGGTCATGATCCCTCCTCTGGCCGACGTCAGTTGGCTGGCCGACCCGGTCTTGGCCTTCGCAGTTTGCGTGATGGCAGATGTCTGGGGCTGGATCCCGTTTCTGACTCTTGTGCTGATCGGTGGGCTCGCCAGCGTGCCGCGAGACACAATCGAGGCTGCACAGGTCGATGGCGCCAGCGGCTGGCGCGTGTTCCGCGATGTTACGCTGCCGCAACTGGCACCGGTTCTGGCCGTTGTTATTATCCTGAAATCGATCTTCAGCCTCAAAACCTTCGATCAGATCTTCATGCTGACCAATGGCGGCCCCGGCACGGCGACGCAGACGCTGTCGCATTACATCTATGTCAACGGTATGAAGTACGGGCAGATCGGCTATGCCTCGTCCGTCGCGTGGCTGATGGTCATCCCGATGATCTTTCTGACCTACGCCTACGCCAAATACGTGTTCCGGAAGGGCTGAGGCGATGACAGGGAAACACAGAAAAAACCTGGTCAATGCGGTGCAGATCGTCCTCATCCTGATCGCGACTTTGATCATGCTTATGCCGATCCTGTGGATCTTCATGGCATCCTTTAAAAACCATATCGATGTGTTCCAGCTCAAGCTGTTCTTCACTCCAACGTTGGAGAATTTCAGCGAGGTGTTCCGCGCGCCGTATTATCTGGGTAGCAAACTCTTGAACTCCACCATCGTGGCCTTCTTCACCGTGCTTTTCGCAATTCCGGTGGCGACCATGGCGGCCTATTCCTTCAGCCGCTTCCGGTTGACGGGCGAAACCGCAATGCTTGTGGTGATCCTGGCCACGCAGTTTGTCCCGGCGGTGGTGATCATCCTGCCTTTTTTCGTCATGTTCCGCGATATCGGGCTGCTGGACACGCGGATCGGTTTGATCCTGGTGAACCTGGCAATCGTGATGCCGTTTGCGATCTGGATGATCAAAGGTTTCATCGATGGCATCCCGATGGACACCGAAGAGGCGGCGATGGTCGACGGATCTTCGCGGCTTCAAGTGATCCGGAACATTGTGCTGCCGATGGCGGCGCCCGGGCTGCTGACGGCCGGCATCTTTTGTTTCATCATCGCATGGAATGAGTTTCTTTTCGCCCTGATCCTGACCAATCGGGATGCGGTGACGTTGCCTGTCGGCCTGGCGCTGTTCCGTGCTGAAGAGGGCGACCTTTGGAATCTGCTGAGTGCGGCCGGCATCATTATCATGGTGCCGATGTTCGTCCTCGCGCTCTTGATCCGAAAATACTTCGTTCAAGGCATGACTATGGGAGCGGTACGCTGATGGCTGATGTCATCCTAAAAAATCTTACAAAAAGCTGGGGTGAGTTTGTCGGCGTCGACAACCAATCACTGGAGATCCACGATCAGGAATTCCTGGTTCTTCTGGGGCCGTCGGGCTGCGGGAAGACCACAACCATGCGGATGATCGCTGGGCTGGAAGACCCGACCGAGGGTGAAATCTGGATCGGCGACAGGATGGTCAACGACGATCTGCCAAAGGATCGAGACGTGGCGATGGTGTTCCAGAACTACGGCCTCTACCCGCATATGACGATCTATGACAACATCGCCTACCCGCTCAAAGTACGCGGCACCCCCAAGGACGAGATTGGTCCGCGGGTGAAAAAGGCCGCGGCGCAGGTGGAATTGACCGAGTTCCTGCACCGCAAGCCCAAGGCGCTTTCAGGTGGTCAACGGCAGCGTGTAGCATTGGCGCGCGCCATCGTCCGGACACCCAAAGTGTTCTTGATGGATGAGCCGCTGTCAAACCTCGACGCCAAGCTGCGCGTGACCATGCGGGCTGAGTTGAAACATCTCAGCCGGGAGCTGCGGATCACCACTGTCTACGTCACCCACGACCAGATCGAGGCGATGACGCTGGCCGACCGTGTGGCGGTGATGAAAAACGGCGTCATCCAGCAGCTTGGCACTCCAGACGAGATCTATAACGATCCCGCCAACCTGTTTGTGGCGGGCTTTATCGGCTCGCCGGCAATGAACCTGATCAACGGATCGGTCAAAGATGGCATGTTTGTCACCACCGGCGGCACACGGTTGGTCCCGGTGAAAGCCGCCGACCGAGCCAAGGTGATCCTCGGTGTACGCCCCGACGACATGCGGGTCTTTGAACCCGGCGAGGCCGAGATCGATGTGCGCATCTACGCCTATGAGAACACCGGCGAGGCGACTTTGCTGACCGTGCAATGGGGCCAGCAGCGGGTCATCGCAAAAGGGGATCGGCACCTGCGGAAAGAGCAGGACGATATGGTCAGCATCTCGCTGAGCAGCGACCACCTCTACTTGTTTGATCCCGAAACCGGAAACCGGATCAGGAGCGATTCCGATGGCGATTGAGTACCTCAAACGGTCCAAACCCGAAGCAGAGCGTGCCGAAGACGACGCGAAGGTGCGCGCCACGGTTGAGGCCACCCTGAAAGACATCGAAACCCGCGGCGATACCGCAATTGCGGAGCTCAGCCAGAAGTTCGACGGTTTCACCCGACCGTCTTTCCGCCTGAGCGACAGTGAGATCGAGGCGGCGATGCAAAAGGTCTCCTCCCGCGATATGGAGGATATCAAGTTCGCCCAGGATCAGGTGCGGGGCTTTGCCGAGGCGCAGCGGGCGTCGATGACCGATATCGAGGTCGAGACCATGCCCGGCGTCATCCTTGGCCACCGCAACATCCCCGTGCAATCGGTGGGGTGCTACGTGCCCGGTGGCAAGTTTCCCATGGTGGCCTCGGCGCATATGTCGGTGCTGACCGCGTCGGTCGCGGGCGTGCCGCGTATTGTGGCCTCGGCGCCGCCGCAGAACGGCGAACCGCATCCGGCGATTGTGGCGGCGATGAAGATGGGCGGCGCCCACGAAATCTATGTTCTTGGCGGCATTCAGGCCGTCGGTGCCATGGCTATCGGGACCGAGACGATTGATCCCGTGCACATGCTTGTCGGCCCGGGCAATGCCTTTGTGGCCGAAGCCAAGCGCCAGCTTTACGGCCGGGTGGGCATCGATCTTTTCGCGGGCCCCACTGAGACCATGGTCATCGCTGACGAGACTGTCGATGCGGAGATGTGTGCCACGGACCTCTTGGGCCAGGCCGAACATGGCTATAATTCTCCCGCCGCAATGGTAACCACATCGCGCAAGCTCGCCGACGAAACCCTGCGCGAGATCGAACGCATTCTCAAGATCATTCCCACTGCCGAAACGGCCCGCACCTCGTGGGAGGATTACGGGGACATGATCCTCTGCGACAGCCACGAGGACATGTTGCAGGTGGCCAATGACATGGCCTACGAGCACGTCCAGGTCATGACCGACCGTGATGACTGGTATCTCGACAATATGCACAGCTACGGTGCCCTCTTCCTGGGCCCGCGCACCAACGTGGCTAATGGAGACAAGGTGATTGGAACCAACCATACGCTGCCGACCAAGAAGGCGGGCCGCTACACCGGCGGTCTCTGGGTGGGCAAGTTCCTGAAAACCCACAGCTATCAGAAGGTCACCACGGATGAAGCGGCAACGCTGGTGGGCGAATACGGCTCACGGCTCTGCATGCTGGAGGGCTTTGTGGGTCACGCCGAACAATGCAACATCCGTGTCCGCCGCTACGGCGGGATCAACGTGCCTTACGGAGAGGGCGCGCCTTATCGCGACGCTGCGGAGTAGGTCTGGGATGTCTGACACGCGTATCACCTCAGCCGATGTCGCCCGGCGCGCGGGCGTCAGCCAGCCCACCGTAAGCCGGGTCTTTACGCCCGGTGCCCAGGTGTCGGCCGACAAGATCAAACGCGTGACCGAGGCGGCGCGGGAGTTGGGGTATCGGCCCAACACCTTGGCGCGGTCTCTGAATACCGGACGCTCCTACACAATTGGCATCGTTCTTGCCTACCTGAAGAATCCTTTCTACCCCGAAGCGTTGCAGAAGCTTTCCGAACGGCTGAGCGAAAGCGGATATCACGTCATGGTCTTTTTCGCCGCAAACATGGCCGAAGAGGTGGACGGTGTTGTCGAAAACCTGCTGGCCCATCAGGTCGACGGGATCATCTTGGCTTCGGTCAGTATGTCGAACCAGCTGACGAACCGATTGGCCGAGATGAACATTCCTTATGTGTTGTTCAACCGTGGGCAAGAAGACCGCTCACTGCCTTCAGTCACGGCCGCGAATTTCGAAGGCGGTCGGATTGCGGGTCGATTTCTGGCAGCGGGAGGACACAAGCGGATCGCCCACATTGCCGGTTGGAGAAAGTCTCTGAACGGTCGCGACCGCCAAGCGGGCTTCGTCGCGGGATTGGCCGAATACGGTATGGAGCCGTTTGCAATCATCGACAGCCACTTCAGACGAAATCTGGCCGTCGAGGCAACTAAGACCCTGTTCAAGGGTATCGAGGTGCCGGATGCGATTTTTGTGGGCAATGACCACATGGCTTTTGCGGTGATCGAAACGGTGCGCTGCGATCTTGGCCTGCGGATCCCCGAAGATGTTTCCATCATCGGCTACGACGACGTGCAAATGGCTGCATGGAAGATCTTTGACCTGACAACTTTGCGGCAGCCCGTGAACCGGATGGTCGACACCACTGTGACGCTGTTGCTCGGCATGATCGAAGACAAGCAACCCCATTCCGGCACCGTTGAAATTGAGAGCGAACTTATGGTCCGCGGCAGCGCCCGCATTCCTGAAAAGTGGGCCGACCCGTGACCCCCTAAATACGACGTCGGCGCAATTGCGTCGCGCTTAAACTGTTATGCACCTGTCTTTTGCCAGCGACACAGCATTAACGACCCCCATGACCAACATCCTGCTGATAATTGGAGAATCTGAATGACACCGCAACAAATGGAAGCGAACATTGTACGCTATGGAGACCTGAGACCGTGCAAAACGGCTTTCATCGACACGCATACGCCGGGCTCGGATCAGAAAGAGAACTTTACCATAATTGGCGGCGGAGTTTCCGAAGGCGCCGACCAGCATGTCCATATCCGTGAGACGCCGGGCTTCAACATCGGTGCCGCTGGGCAACCACCGAATTGCCGCAACTCTTTGCACGACCACAACACGGCCGAGGCGTTTTTTGTGCTGAAAGGCCGCTGGCGGTTTTTCTGGGGCCGTTGGGGCGATGCCGGCGAAGTGACGCTGGAAGAAGGCGATATCTTTAACATCCCGACCGGCGTGTTTCGCGGGTTCGAAAACATAGGCACCGACTATGGGATGATCATGGCATTCCTGGGCGGCGACGATGCCGGCGGTGGCGTGCATTGGGCCCCGCAGGTGGTCGAAGAAGCGGCCAGTCATGGCCTCGTCCTGGGCGAGAATGGAACGCTATATGACACCAAAAAGGGTGAAAGTCTGCCCCAAGGTGTATCGCCGATGCCACTGATGTCCGACGAGGAACTGGCCAAACGGGGCGAGCCGACGACTGCGGATGTGCTGCCGAACCACGTGGCCCGCTACTGGGATTTGATGGCGCTGGCGGATCGTCAGCCTGCCAAGGTCATAGGCCCGGATGCAAAACTGAGGGACCGGCCCGGTTTCGAGGTTGACTTCATCACCCGTGGGTCGATCCCCGAGGCGCGCTATAGCTGCGACGCGCCCGAGGTTCTGATGCCGGTGCGCGGCCATTGGCGTCTGGATTGGGACGGTGGATCGGCCACGCTGAACCCCGGCGACACTTGTCTAGTGCCCGAGGGCCTGTCGCGGTCCGTGGTCCCGTCGATGACCGGAGAGGCCAGCATGTACCGGGTGCGCAGCACCGATGATCCCGCCGGGAAAAGCATGTCGCTGACCTGATGCAGGATCCTCTCCTCCTGCTGCCGGGCATGATGTGCGATGCCCGGCTGTTTGGTCCGCAGATCGATGCGCTTTCAGCAGAACGCGCAATAATGTCGGCCCCTTTGACGGGGGCCGATACCATGGCGGGGCTGGCAGACGCGATCCTGGCGATCGCACCGCCGCGTTTTGCGCTGGCGGGGCTTTCGATGGGCGGCATTGTCGCCATGGAGATCATCCGGCAGGCACCGGAACGCGTGACCCGCCTGGCCCTGCTGGACACCAACCCGCTGGCCGATCCGCCGGACAAAGCGCCAGTGCGGCAGGCGCAGGTCGCCAAGGTGCGCAGCGGCGGTTTGCGCGCTGTCATGCGCGATGAGATGAAACCGAATTACCTAGCCTCCGGGCCGCGCCGCGAGGATGTTTTGAACCTTTGTATGGAGATGGCGGAGGCGTTGGGGGCAGAAGTATTTGCAGCGCAATCTGCGGCGATCCAATCGCGCCCGGATCAAACTGCCACCCTGCGCGGCGTTAACGTTCCAACGCTTGTACTCTGTGGGACCGAGGATGCGCTCTGCCCGGTGGCGCGCCACCAGCTTATGCATGATCTGATCCCCGGCTCCGAGCTTGCCGTGATCCCGGCGGCGGGCCACATGCCGACCCTGGAACAACCGAAAAAACCAATGAGGTGCTTAAGAAATGGCTGACACAATGATCCCCGAAGACCTATTGGCTCTGTTGCGAACGGTCGATACACCCACGGTCTGCAATGCAATCGAAGTGGTCCACGGCAAGCGTGGTTTCAATCGCTTTACCCGGGGTACGATGCACCATTCGAAACCCGGTGATCCGGCGACTGTCGGTTTCGCGCGTACCGCCAAAATATCCGGCCTGGCGCCGCCGACAGAGCCAGCCGAGGTTATTCGCGCGAGGCGCATTGACTACTTTGAGTCAATGGCATCTGGCGACGGTCCGACAGCTGCTGTCGTTGAGGATGTTGACTACCCCAATTGTATTGCGGGCTGGTGGGGCGAAGTGCACGTCGCCGTTCACAAGGGGCTTGGGCTTGCCGGCGCTGTCACCAATGGCGTCATGCGCGACCTTGACGTGATGGACGAGGGGTTTCCGGTCTTGGCGGGCTCCATCGGGCCAAGCCACGGTTATGTGCATGTGGTTGAGATTGGTACGTCGGTAAACATCATGGGCATGCGCGTCGCGCAAGACGAGTTGATACATGCCGACCGGCACGGCGCTCTGGTGATCCCCAACGACGTGATCCCGGCCCTGAAACAGGCAATTGAAACCGTCATAGCCAGCGAATCCATCGTCCTCGATCCCGCCCGTGCGCCCGGCTTCGACATCCAGGTGTTGAAAGAGGCCTGGGCCAGGTTCGAAGCGGCCAGAACCTGAGGCGAGGTAATAGTGAAACCAAAGATCCTTGTAACGCGCAAGCTCACAGCGCCGGTTGAGGCCCGCTTGGCGCGGGATTATGACGCCACGTTTAACCCCTCTGATACCCCGATGACGGGCGCAGAGTTGGCGCAGGCAATGGGCCGCTATGACGCGCTGGTGCCCACGGTCAGCGACAGGCTGGATGCAAACTGTCTGAAGGCCGAAGGGCGTACGGTGCAAATGATCGCCAATGTCGGTGTTGGTTACAGCAATATTGACACCGACGCCGCGCAGGGCGCAGGCCTCACCGTCTCGAACACGCCCGATGTTCTGACGGACGCAACTGCGGATATCGCCTTGCTGCTGATCCTGGCGGCGACCCGGAACGCCTTTGCCGCCGAGGCCAAGCTGCGCACCGGGCGTTGGGCCGGGTTTTCGGTTGTCGACGGTCTGGGCATGAGCATTCAGGGTAAGGTTTTGGGCATAATCGGTATGGGTCGTATCGGCCGGGCCACCGCCCGTCGCGCCGCCCTCGGCTTTGGGATGAAGATTGTGTTTTACAACCGGTCGCCCATCGGCCCTCTCGGGTTCGAGGCACGGCGTCTCGACAGTATCGACGCCGTCATGGCTGCAGCGGATGTGGTGTCAATTCACGTGCCAGGCGGAGGGTCAACCCCTTTGGTCACGGCCAAGCATATCGCAGCCATGAAACCCTCGGCCTATCTGGTCAACACAGCGCGCGGGGACAGCCTCGATCAGGCCGCGCTGATCGAGGCTCTGGCCAAAGGCCGCATCGCCGGGGCAGGGCTCGATGTTTTTGAGAATGAGCCATCGGTGCCGGAGGTGTTGCGCAAAATGGAAAACGTTACGCTTCTGCCCCATATCGGCTCGGCCACCGAGGAGGTGCGCACAGAAATGGGGATGCTGGCCGCGGACAATCTGGATGCATTTTTTGCCGGCGCAGTGCCGCCCTGCAAGGTGGTATGATCATGGCTACTCCGAACCTTGGCGTGATCGCAGATGACTTCACCGGTGCCACCGATATCGGCTCGATGCTGGTGCGCGGTGGCATGTCCGTTGTGCAGACCATCGGTCCGCCAGCCCCGGATTTCGCATTTGGCGACGCCGACGCCGTGGTGGTGGCGCTCAAGACGCGCTCGATCCCAGCCGCCGATGCCGTCACGCAATCGCTTGTTGCATTGAAAGCGTTGCAGGCGGCCGGTGTCTCTCAGATCCAGTTCAAATACTGCTCGACCTTCGATTCCACACCTGAGGGCAATATCGGCCCTGTCAGCGATGCCTTGGCGGCAGAACTGGGCTGTACTCAAGTGGTACATGTGCCTGCGCTGCCGGTGAACGGGCGCACAGTCTACAAGGGGCACCTGTTTGTGGGCGACAGCCTGCTGCATGAAAGCGGGATGCAAAACCACCCGCTCAACCCGATGACCGATGCCAATCTTTTGCGCTGGCTGCGTCCGCAGGTGGTGGGCGACGTGGCCCTGATCGACCATTCCGTTCTTGCAAAAGGAGCCGACAACGTCAGCATGGCCTTAGCCGAACGAAGCGGCGCGGCCCATGTCATTGGCGACACAACCGACGCAGACGACCTTGCCGTCTGGGCGGAAGTCTTGCAGGATGCCCGGTTTTTTGCAGGCGGCTCGGGCCTCGCGACACCTCTGGCACAGAGACATGTCGCATCCCGCAAAGGCGCGCGGGCGGAGCAGGCCGATATCCCCATTTCAGGCGAGGGACATACATTGATCCTTGCCGGAAGCTGTTCCAAAGCAACACTGGCGCAAATCGAGGCGTTTCAGGCCGCGGGCGGCGCTATCCGTCAGTTGGACCCGCTCGCCTTGGATGCGGGCGAGATTACGGTCGAAGCGATCGCCGAATGGGCTGCAGATACGCTTGGCACGGGCCCGGTGCTTATCCATGGTTCGGCCCGCCCTGAAGACGTACAACAGGCACAAGCCCAATTGGGTGAGGCCCGCGCCGGAGCCTTAATTGAAGAGGCCTTGTCGGAATTGGCCGCCCGTTTGACCTCATTGCCGCACCTCGGGCGGATCGTCGTGGCTGGCGGGGAAACCTCGGGGGCTGTTGTTTCTCGTCTGAAGGTTGCGGCTCTCAAAATAGGCGCGGAAATCGACCCCGGCGTGCCCTGGACCCTGGCGCTGGACGCCTCTGGCGCACCGGTGATCCCTTTGGCCTTGAAATCGGGGAATTTCGGGGGCGACGACTTCTTTTTCCGTACATCACAGATAGGGATAACATGACACAAGAGACGCAAATCCGGGATGAGATCGTCGCCACCGCGACATCCCTGTTTGAACGCGGCTACACTCACGGATCCACCGGCAATATCTCCGTACCGGTCGAAGATGGGCTGATCGTGACCCCGACGGGCAGCTCCTTTGGCGCGCTTGACCCGGCCCGCCTGTCGAAACTGGATTTCGATGGCAATCACGTGTCCGGCGACAAGCCGACTAAAGAGAGTTTTTTGCATCGGGCTGTCTACGCTGCCTGTGCCCGTGCAGGCGCGGTGATCCACCTGCACGGCACCCATTCTGTTGCGTTGTCCTGTCTGCCGGTCGCGGACCCCGAGGATGCCCTGCCAAAACTGACGCCTTACAGCCATATGCAATGCGGGCACGTCGCTCTGCTGCCCTACTTTAGACCAGGGGACGTGGCCTTGGCGGAGGCGGTACAGCAAAAGGCCCACAAACACTGGAGCATTTTGCTGGCCCATCACGGACCGGTTGTCGCGGGTACATCGCTGCGAAACGCCATGTACGCGACCGAAGAACTGGAACAGACCGCGCGCTTGGCGTTGATGCTGCGCGGCGCGGATCCACAAACCCTGAACGTTGATCAGATCGCGGATCTGGATCGGCATTTCCCGCCCTGGTGATCGCCTATGCCCCGATTTTCCGCCAATCTTTCCATGATGTTCACCGAATACGCCTTTCTCGACCGCTTCAAAGCTGCGTGCGAGGCCGGATTCGACGCGGTGGAATTTCTGTTTCCCTATGACCATTCGCCCGAGGACGTGGGCAGCGCAGTAACGGATAACGGTCTTGAAGTTTCGGTCTTCAACCTCTTTCCGGGGGATTGGTCAGAGGGGGACCGAGGTCTTGCAGCGCTGGCCGGACGGGAGGCCGAGTTCAAAGCATCGGTCGCGCGGGCTTTGCCTTATGCCGAGGCGCTTGGGGCCCGACGCTTGCACGCCATGGCGGGGATTACAGCGCCCAGGGCCGACAGCGTGACCACTTATGTGGACAATATCCGATACGCTGCCGACAGATTTGCTCAGGCTGATCTTGATCTTTTGATCGAGCCTATCAACCCGCGAGCGATGCAGGGGTACTTCTTATCGACGACTGAGCAAGCAATGGCTCTGATCGAGCGTATCGCGCACCCCAGAGTACGGTTGCAGTTTGATATCTTCCATCATCAGATCACGCGGGGCGATGTCATGTCGTCCGTGACCGACTGCAAGGATCTGATTGGCCACATTCAGATCGCCGGTGTGCCGGATCGCCATGAACCCGATACGGGCGAGTTGAACTATACCGAGATATTCCGGCACATTGATCAGATCGGCTATTCCGGCTGGGTTGGCTGCGAGTACATCCCGCGGAATGGAACGCTTGATGGCCTGGGCTGGTTTCGGGGAGAAGGGTCCGCATGAAAAACAAAGGATGCTTCGCACGGTGAACCTTCGAACATCGTATTGGAGGGCCGGACTTCCCGAAGGATGCGTTAAGCTTTCGGCTATCTCGTCATCCAGCCTGATGAAGCTTATACAGCGGTCTGTACCCAATGGCGGCGCTCCAACGCGCAATCGGACTTGGCGGTGTAATGGCTGTCCGAGTTTTGACGCAACGTCCTTTGGATTTACGCTCTCGTTTAACAAGTTGACGTAAACGTCAGTCTGTTATCACTTTTTTGACTAACCGATCAAAAGTTGACGCAAAACTGCAATTTCTTCCCCCTTACGAAGTACAATGCGTTTCCTAAATGCGCCGTGTCGCTGCGGATCGTCACTCACGGAAAAACGTCCTTGCGCCCGTCCCACCATTGGGCTCGGACACGGTTCGCAGCGGCAAAGTCTTTTTGCGCTTTAGGGTCGAAGGAATCTGAATATGCAAATCAAATCACTTCTAGGTCGCTTGAACCCAGCTGATTTGATCAAACCCGCGCCTGCCCGCGACGCAGACACCCCGTCCCCGGCATTGGACGACAAGCACCCGCCGCTGGAAAAATCCGAGATAACGGCGCTTTTTGAGGCTGCATTTGAAGAAATGCAAAATGATCTGCCCCTTAGCGGCCGGCAAGAACCCCTGACACGTTCCAACATGCCTGAACGTGAAGTACGCAGCTGAAAGCTTGGTCCATCCCGTAAGGGTTGCGGCGCGGTCCGAACCCCCGAGATACAGCCTGGCTGCACAACTTGCACTGGGCAGCGCCGGCAGTCACGCCTGTTTTTCGACCGGTTCCGCGTCGACGTCGATCACGTCGGTTTCGTCGGTGGTTTCGGCCTCCGGTTCCTCGGGCGGTTCAGGCTGATCCTCAAGTGCACCCACGATCAACGGCAACATGTGAGCGCCCGTCGCACTAGCAATCTCTGGCGTCTGAGGAGTTTGCCAACTGAGCGTATCAAAGCTGCCGCAATTCTGGCAGACCGGCGCCCATTCAGCCTGAATGTGATGACAGTTGTCGCACACCCACTGAGGCCCGCGCGGAGCGTTCAGCGCCTTGGCCAGCCAACCCTGGACGACGGCGTCCGTCGCACCCTCGCCCCGTTCTATTGCAGCCATCAACGTATAACCGCGTGCATCGGCCTGTTTTTCAATCACGTCGCCCAGCGCCCGGCGTGCCTCTGGGAAGTCTTCGGCGACGATGTTCAACTCTGCCAGAATCAGGCGGGTTTCCATATTCTCCGGGTGGATACGCGTGAGTGCAGAGAACCGCTTGATCCGCTCCTGAGGTGTTTCATCCGGTGCGATCTCGGCAAAAGCATGGGCGAGGTCGGGATGCGGCTGAACCTCCCACGCTTTTTTCAGGATCTTGGTGGCCGCTCTGGGTTTGCCCTTTGCGATATAGGCACGCGCGGCCATGGCAGCGGCAGGCACCAAATCAGGCGACAGGCGGTTGGCTTCAATCGCGTGTTCCTGCTGCTCCACACTGGCGGTCTCGTCCAGAATGTCCTTGGCCTCTGATAGCGCCAGAACCGCGTCGCGGCGTTTGAAAACATCGCGGGGCAGGTAGCCGGCTTTCAGTTTCGACGTCAAAGTCGAGCGGGCGCCGGCCCAGTCCTGCGCCTTGGTCTGCAGTTTCAGCAGAACGTCCTGCGTTTCTTCGTGACGGGGTTTAATGGCCAGTGCCTTTTCCGCCAGCTTCCGCGCGGTTTCGTCGTCACCCTCGGCTAGCTTTTGTTTCATGATGCCGCGCACGCCGACAAACCGGGTCGCGTTGTTTGTGACAAGCTTTTTATAGGTCTCGGACGCTTTCTTGGTGTCGCCGGTCAGCTCGGCGGCCTGTGCCACAAGCAGATTTGTCAGCTCGGGTTTGTTCAACAGTTTTTCGGCTTTGTTGGCCTTGGTCATAGCCACGCGACCCTCGCCCGACGCCAGCGCCATCACTCCGTCTGCAAGAGCCTGATAGCCGCGCTGTTCGCGGCTGCGGTCGAAATAGCGCGACAGGGCCGTTTCATTGCCGTTGAGGAACTTCAGCGTCGCGATCAGCAGGCTGAGCAGTTTAAAGAACAGCCATACCGCAAAAACCAGGACGCCCAGCGCAATCACCGATTGCAGCGGGCTCAGCGTGTATTCCGTTCCGGCGACAGTGACCTGCACGCCGCCGCTGGTCTGCATCAGGAACTGGGCCCCAAGGGCCAGCAGGCCAATAATCGCTACAAAGACAAGGATCTTAAACAATGACCACAGCATGGCAGGTCCTTCAGTTCGAGTTCAGGCTGGAAGCCAGCGTGTCGGCGGCATCAATGGCGGACACCCGCGTTTGAGCCGCCTGCTCCCATTCGGCCATTGCGGTCTGCGCCGCTTCGGGCAAAGATTTCAGTTCGCTCAGCGCTTTTGACAGGTCCCCATCCGACAGCGCCGCCTGCGCACGCGAGAGGATCGCGTCCGGATCGTCGCCGTCCTGCGGTGTCACCGAACGCGCGCCGGTCTGACGCTGGAGGAAGGCGATTACGCCCGTTCCCTTATCCGCGTCCCGCGCGTCCGCCAAAGCGGATCGGGCCGCAGGGGCAAATGAGGTGCGCAGCGATGACAGGGCCTCAACACCATTTTCCGCAGGCCCCGATAGCGCATCGGGAACTTCCAGGCCTCCGGCTTTCAACTCATTCACCAGCTCGCTGTAGGATTGGCCAGCGTCCAATTGGCTGCGCAGGCGCGACAGGATGGCCGCATTGGTCGCGGCCTGGGCCTCTGCCGAGGCTTTGGCCTCCAAGGCCTGTGCATCTGCAACCATTTTCTCGACCTCGCTGCGCTGGGCGGCCAGCGAGTCGCGCAGCTTTTCCAACTCAGCTTCAAAGGCGGCGGTGGCTTCGGGCGAAACACTGGCCTCGATCGGGTTCTTTTCCAGCGCGGACAGACGGTCGGTTAGTGGGCCCACCTGACCCGTCAATGTGTCGACGCTGGACTTCACCGAGGTCAAATCGGTCTCGACCGGCGCGAGCTTGTCCGCCAATGCCTTGACCTGAGCCGACAGGTCCGAGACATCGGAGTTGTCCGTAAGCGTTTTGGACAGGTTTGCGATCTGGTCTGATTGGTCTGTCAGTTTGGCCTCAAGTGTGGCAATCGCCTCTGACGTATCCGTTGCGCCCATCGGTATTAAATCACTGCGCCCGGCGACAAACCCGATGGCTGCCGCGATGACGCCGCCAACTAGGGCGGGAACAAACCCACCGCGTTTCTCGACAACGCGCTCAACGGGCTTTTCCTCTTCCTGCGCCGGCGCGGCTTCGGCTTCGGCTTCGGCTTCGGAATTCACCTCTTCCGCAGGGTCTTTTAGGTCAAGGGACGTGTCTGCAGAACCCTCATCACGACCAACGGCCTCATCGACTGCATCGTTCGATTTGGGGTCTTCTACCGGTTCCTGATCGGATTTCTTCTTATCAGCCACCGTCGCATTCCCCTTATCGATTCTAAAAACAACTGAATTACGGGCGTGGCCAAGTTAATCCGCGCCTGTCTCACCCTCAACCCGCATCACATGTTTCACAAGTTTTTTAACGGCTTTCCGCATTTTCTTAGGCGTTGGTTCCTTGGCGATTTTCAATCGCTCATAGGTCAAGGAATAAAGGGGTTCGGCTGTCGCCTCACTTATTGCGGCCAGCCATAACGGCGCGGATCCGGTCCAGACATCGGCAAATTGTCGCGCGGTGCGCGGCGAGAAAATCGGCGCGATTATCGGGACTTCCCCAATGGCGGCTTGCGATGCCTCATCGCTCAGCGGCAAAAGGCGCTGCTGATACACCGGCTGTTCCCGGGTCGTCACCCCCAACTCGGTCAGCCGCTCGGCCACCTCACCGCGAGTGTGCTCGCCGCGCAAATGCAGCAGAGGACCCTCGGGGCGGAGCTTGACCAGAGCGGCGACAAGTTCCTCGGCCGTTCCGCCTGCCATTTGCGCCCGCCAACCCGAGCCTTTTGCGGTTCCCGTTGTTGCGGGACCGACGCAATAGGCTGGCAAGTCTCGGGTCACTCCCAGCGAAGCCGCGGCGTTCACGGCGTTTGCCGAGGAAAAGATCAGTCCCCGGATTCCGCTGGTGATCACCTCGACGCCAAGCGGCCTGATGTCGAGCAATGGAGAATGGATGACGGTGACCCGGGACATGGTGCGGGTCGGCAGCTGCGCCAAAAACCTCTCCGAGGCGGCGCGCGGGCGGGTCATCAACAGATACAACGGGCGGCGCCTTTGGCCTTGGGATTGTTTGCGTCCGCGCAGGGTGATACCCCGCTTGGCAGTCATGATGCAACGGATCAGACCAATGGTGCAAACACTTACCGTGCTGGGATTGGAAAGCAGCTGCGACGACACAGCCGCCGCCGTTGTGCGCCAGACAGAGGGCGCACAGGCCGAGATCTTGTCGTCCGTCGTATACGGGCAGACCGAACTGCACAGCGCCTTTGGTGGGGTTGTGCCCGAAATTGCGGCGCGTGCGCATGCGGAAAAGCTGGATATCTGCGTGGTCGAGGCGCTGGGCGGGGCGGGGCTGACCCTGTCCGACATGGATGCCATCGCAGTCACCGCCGGTCCCGGCCTGATCGGTGGGGTGCTGTCTGGCGTCATGTGCGCCAAGGGTCTGAGTGCCGCAACAGGTTTGCCCCTGATCGGCGTTAACCACCTGGCCGGGCATGCACTGACCCCGCGCCTGACCGACGATGTTGCCTTTCCTTATCTTATGCTGCTGGTGTCTGGCGGGCACTGCCAGTATCTGATCGCCCATGGCCCGGAGGAGTTTACCCGGCTGGGGGGTACGATCGACGATGCACCCGGTGAAGCGTTTGACAAAACCGCACGTCTGTTGGGCCTGCCGCAACCCGGTGGTCCGTCCGTTGAGGTCGAGGCCCGGTCGGGTGATCCGGCGCGGTTCCGGTTCCCCCGTCCTTTAATGGATCGACCCGGCTGTGATCTGTCCTTTTCCGGCCTCAAGACGGCGCTGATGCGGACCCGCGATCAGATTTCCGCTGAAAAGGGCGGATTGACCCGTCAGGATCGGGCCGACCTGTGTGCGGGGTTCCAACAGGCCGTCGTTGACACATTGGCCGAGAAAACACGACGGGCCATCGTGCTGTACCTGCAGCAGAACCCGTCAGAACCTGTGATTGCCGTGGCTGGCGGCGTAGCGGCCAATTCGGCAATTCGGGCTGGTTTAGAGTCTGTTTGTGCAGAATTCGGCGTCCGATTCACCGCGCCTCCGCTGAACCTTTGCACCGATAACGCCGCCATGATCGCATATGCCGGGATCGAGCGGTTTCGCGCTGGCGCAAGGGACGGTCTTGATCTGGTCGCACGTCCGCGTTGGCCCTTGGATCGCACCAGCCCCGCGATGCTGGGCAGCGGCAGGAAAGGCGCCAAGGCATGAGCGTTTCGGTCCTTGGTTCTGGTGCGTTCGGCACCGCCCTAGCAAATGCACTGGCGAGCAAAGGGCCCGTGACCTTATGGGCCCGGGATACCGATCAGGCCGCGCGGATTCAGGACACACGGGAAAACCCGCGCCTTCCAGGTGTGAGCCTGCCGTCATCGGTCACGGTGACGTCCGATATTGGCTTGGCGTGTCAGGCAGATACCCTGTTGTTGGCCGTGCCGATGCAAAACCTGCGTGCGGCACTAACCCAGCATGAGACCCTTCTGGCGGGAAAAACCCTGGTGTCCTGTTGCAAGGGAATCGAATTGTCGACCGGATTGGGTCCGATCTCTGTCATCAAGCAAACCATCGACGACGCCCACCCCGCACTTCTGACCGGACCAAGTTTTGCGGATGACATCGCGCACGGTTTGCCCACCGCACTGACACTGGCCTGCGCCGACGCCTATCTGGGGCTGGAGCTGCAAAAAAAGCTGACCACCGCCAATCTGCGCCTGTATCGAACGACCGACACTGTCGGAGCCGAACTTGGGGGCGCCTTGAAAAATGTGATGGCCATCGGCTGCGGTGCCAGCATCGGCGCCGGTTTGGGGGATAGCGCACGGGCGGCCTTGATCACGCGTGGATTTGCTGAGATGCAGCGTTTTGCAGCCTTGCGTGGTGCGCGCGCCGAGACGCTTATGGGACTGTCCGGCTTAGGTGATCTGGTCCTGACCTGCTCATCCGAACTATCCCGCAATTATCGGTTTGGTTTGGCGCTAGGTCGGAATCTGAAGTTCGACGCCAACACCACGGTCGAGGGCGTTGCCACGGCGCGCGCCGTCGCTGAAATTGCCGAAGCCGAAGGGCTGGACCTGCCGATCAGTACGACGGTAGCGAAACTCAGCAGCGGCGCCTACAGTGTGGCCGAGGCGATTCAATCGCTGCTCAATCGCCCGCTCAAGGAGGAATAACATGCTGATCGCCCTGATCGCCCGCGACAAGGATGGCGCCCTGCAGACCCGTTTGGACAACCGCGCGGCCCATCTGGCCTATATCGAGGAAACCGGCGTGGTGTTGCAGGCCGGCCCTCTGTTGAACGACGAAACGATGATAGGGTCCCTGATCATTCTGGAGGTCGAGGATTTGGCGGCAGCGCACGCCTGGGCCGAGAGTGATCCATATGCGATGGCCGGGCTATTCGAGTCCGTCGAACTCATTCCGTGGAAAAGGGTGATTGGCTGATGGCATACTGGTTATTCAAATCCGAACCGTCGACCTGGAGTTGGGATCAGCAGGTTGCCAAGGGCGACGCAGGCGAGGAATGGGACGGTGTGCGGAACTATCAGGCGCGCAATTTCATGCGGCAGATGGCGGTTGGGGATCGTGGGTTCTTTTATCACTCGCAAAAAGACAAGGCGATCGTTGGGATCGTCGAGGTATGCGCCGAAGCGCATCCTGACAGCACAACCGATGATGAGCGTTGGGAATGCGTGGATATCAAGGCTGTGCGCCCCTTCACCACCGCTGTCACACTGGACCAGATCAAGGCGGACGAACGGCTGGCAGATATGGTGTTGGTCAAGAACTCGCGGCTTTCCGTGCAACCGGTCAGCGAAACCGAGTGGACGATAATCTGCGGCTTGGGTCAGACGCAAGCGGACTAGGCTAGGCCGTTTCGGACTTGCCTTCGGTGTCCCTGATCCAGTCCAGAACCATCGCGGCAATCTGATCCGAGTTGTTGTCCATCATCATCGCGTGCGTGTTGCCATTGATGCCCATAGAAGGAAGGTCCAGAACCCTGACGGATCCACCATCGGCAACAAGCTGAGACACATAGCTGTTTGCCGCGGCTCGGTAGGCGTGCCAGATTTGAAACTCTTCCAAGTAGTCTCCCCATATCACCAAATGCGGGACCTCAGCGGCCTTGCCTGTGGTCGAAGGTGCCGACGCGGGTTCAATGGCGATGACCCCCTTGAAGAATTCCGGATGTGTTGCCGCCGCCTCCAACGCGAAATTGCCACCCTGGCTATGAGCGATCAGCCAGACCGGGCCAACCCGCTTTAGCGCATCGTAATAGGCGGCAAGCGTCATTTCGGCATGGGTGGTCCAGCGGGGCACCAGTTGAGCCCCCAGCACATCCATCGCATCCACGGGAAATCTGATCCCCTCAAACGGGTGTCTCTCGGATTGTTCTGACCTGTACCCGCCGGCCTGTCCGAACCGGAACATGTTCCAGACATCGTTCTGAGTTCGAAACACCGGTTCGTCTTTGTAAATCTGGGGATAGGCCGACCAGCCAGCCCGCCCACGTTCCACGGCATCGCAAAGAAAAGTATCAAACCCGGACGTCAGAAAAAAGTTGTGCCAACCCGGTCGGCCATCCGGCGTGTTCTCCCAGACCGCACCGGTCATGCTGCCGCCATGCCAGAACATCAACGGGGTTTCGAATTCCGGCTCGACCTGACGCAAATACTGAACGTAGCATTGGCCGGTAATGTAGTCGCCGTTTGTATCAACGGTTCGGGGTGGGGCGTTGCGTGCAACCTGAATCTGCCGTATCGGTTGATCGCGCAGCGTTACCCTGTGGCCGCCGGCAAAAAAGCTACCGACCTCTTTGATCCGCACACACGGACCATCTTTGTTGGGGTCATCGTTGGCTGGCATTCATGCCTCGTTATTGCGCTGCAAGGTAACCCGATCCTATCCGTGACCGGATCAGATTCAAGCTTGCCGCAAAAAAAGGGAAGGCCCCAACGATGCAGAACCTTCCCTACCCCGCGTGCTCCCAACTCACCACACACGTATAGAATTTCTTGGTTCTGACCGTCCTGGTCACAGATCGACAATACCCGATGACCGGCTGCCGGTTCAAACTCCAAGTCTTTAAACTACTACTCAAATGCAAAACGCCCGCCGACCGGTCGACGGGCGCTGTTCAACGGCCGGAACCGGGATCAGCCGTAGACCGACTCTTTGCCAAAATGTTTGGTCAGCATGTAGTATACGACGGCGCGGTATTTGTTGCGTTCGGACATACCATAGGTTTCCAGGGCTGAGTTGATCGCCGTCATCAATTCGGGACCGTCCGATAGACCGAGTTTCTTGATCAGGAAGTTGTTCTTCACCGTCTCAAGCTCACCCTCTTGGCTGGCCGCTACCGTTGATGCATCTGCGTCATAAATCGCTGGTCCGCATCCGATCGTAACCTTTGTCAGCAGATCCATATCGGGATTCATACCGCATTTGCCTTTCAAATCTTCGGCATATTTGGCGATCAAGTCGTCACGCTTTCCCATTAAACACTCTCCCTTATTTGCAGTTCTTGCTGTGTTTTACTCACATTCCTGAAAATGTGACGGCAGGTTAAACAGAAGGCTACGTGTAACAAAGGGAAAAATTCCGAGCATTCCCCGTAAGCAAAGGCTGGCCGGAATGGCGGTTGATTTTTGGCCTATCATTATTTAACATTTATGTTAAATAACAAATCCAGGAGGACGACATGCCCGTATCGCTGCCCAACGAAAGCCCCGAATACAGAACCGCCCGCAACAAACTGCTGACGGCGGAAGCAGAGCTGCGCGCCCGAGTAGAAGCGGTCGCCCGTTTGCGCCGTTCCTTGCCTAAGGGCGGTCACCCTCCTACAGATTATGCATTTCGGTCTTTGGACGGAAAACCGGCACGGCTATCGTCACTGTTCGGATCTCATGACACGCTGGCCGTTTACTCTCTCATGTACGGCCCCAACGCGGCCCAGCCATGCCCGATGTGTTCCGCTTTTCTGGACGGCTTGAACAGCCAGATCCCGCATCTTTCGAAAAAGATCGGTTTTGCCGTTGTGGCTGAGAACGCGCCTGAGAAGCTGAAGGATCTGAAAGCTCGCATGGGCTGGGCTGACCTGCCGCTCTACTCAGCGCTGGGAACCACGTACCAAAGCGACTACCTCGCCGAGGCTGAGGATGGCAGCCAGTTGCCAATCCTGAATATTTTTCAAAGGGATCAGGACGGCATCCACCATTTCTGGAACTCCGAGCTGTTTTTCGAGCCCAGCGACTGGCATCCCCGGCACGTGGACGCAGCCTGGCCGCTGTGGAACGTGCTGGATTTCACGCCGGATGGCCGCGGAGATTTCTTTCCGTCCCTGCGGTGTTGATCTGTAAAGACACCTTTAAGCGCTGCCGTAATCCGCCCTGAACTGATGTTGAATGTCATGGTTCGGTCGGCTGGTTCAAGCGGCACCACCGAGGCGGTCGCTGGAAAATCCCTTAGATCACTTTGCTTCACTTTCCCCGTGCTCAGTTCCTTCCCATCTTTTTACTGATGCCTGTCGCATGGCGATTGGCTGACCGGCTTCCGGCAAGGAATGCTCTGATCGGCCTAGAAATCGGGGCAGCGCTTGCGACGCTCTGCGTTGGTCTCGCGGTGGCGGCCGGATACTTCTACCTTGCTTGTGGGCTGTTATTTATTCGCGGGTTCTTCGACATGACGACCAAGGTCGCGCGGAACGTCGCCCTCAAGGCTCATCTTGACGACTCATACATTGATCGTGCGAACAATCTGGTCATGACCTGCAATTATGTTGGTCAAGCGATCGGTACCGTGGTCGGCTTCTGGCTGATCTCGTTCGTGCCGATTACTGCAATCGCAGCGGCGAATGCGTGCACCTACGTCCTATCGGCTCTGACCTGCTTGCTGCTGCCCTTTATCCCGGCCGTTCGGTCGGATATCGGCGGCTACATTTCTTTGTTCCATCGTGGCCGGGTCGCGCTCTTGTCGAGCAGGACAATCATGCACGCAATGATCATTCTGGTTTTCTCAGTGGTTTTCTTGCAAGCATTCAACCAAGTTACCCGAGTATGGATACCTCTTGCGTGGCTTGGCCTTCCGCCACAATACGGTGCGATTTCGGAAGCCGTGGGGGTCTTCGGAATTGTCGCTCGCGTTGTCTTTGTAAACTATCTGTTTACTGGTAGTCGGAATATGAAGGCACCGTTGACGACCATACTCGTTTTCGCCTCATTTTCGATGATCGCTCCATTTGTCGCGCAGAACCCCCTGATAACCTTCTCCCCGTGTTTTGCGTTTATGTTGCATTCGAAGTCGCTTTCGGCGTTTCCATGAGCAGGATTCTCAAGAACGCTGATCGCGAGGATGTTCTCTGTTTGATGGTGATTTTTTACGGGATGGCATTTGGTGGAGTGGCGGTCACAACAATCATTATGGGCGTCGCGGCTGATCAGGTCGGGTTACCGATTTTGGCAGTCATTTTGGCTGTGTTGGCGTCTCTTGCAGCGATTTTCGGAACCCGATCGATCGCTCGACGGATGTAGTGCGTCAAGGTTAGCTGTCGGCTTAACGGCTTGTTTTAGCTCAGTATATCTGTGGGGCTTAAACTCATAATACTGACGCATATACACTCCATTATAAATGGGGAGGAGAATTCAAAGTGGCGAGCTGGTGCTCGCCTATTAAATCATAAGACGTGTTGGCTTTCGATGTGATGTGAAGATTTTGAGGGGAAAGGTTTATGCGACCAGATATCTCAGAAGCATTTGTTGAAGACATCGCCCTGTTCGCACGATCAGATGACCAGCCCGATTATCTTCGGAGGTTCGGTCAGAGGTTCGGCCTCTCGGAAATCGCCTATATACGGCTTAAACCACTTTCCGCCACCACGCCTCCAATTGAACTTTTGACCACTTGTTTGAAGGCTTGGGAGGACCGCTATGTTGAAAAAGGCTACGATGCCAGCGATCCGGTAGTTTCAAGTAGCTTCCTTGGTATACTACCATTCGACTGGGGCACGGTTCCCAAATCCGACAAGTCTGCGATAGATTTTTTGGTGAAGCGACCGAATTCGGTGTCAGCTCACAGGGCGTTTCCATACCGATCCGAGCCCCCTATGGCAGCCAGGCGCTCTTCTCAGCCAGTTCTCGGGAGCCGGTAGGGGAATAGCGCTCGATCAAGAAGCACCTTCTATCCGATCTGACCTATTTCGGATCTATTATCCACTCTGCCATCGTTAGGACCAACTCCGCAGATGACCATGACGTTGAGCTGTCGCCCAGAGAAAGAGACGTTTTGATCTGGGCCAGCGAAGGTAAAAGCTGTTGGGAGACTGGAAAGATCGTTGGTTTGAGTGAGCGCACGGTGAACTTCAACATCCGTAATGCGGCAACGAAGCTCGGAGCAGCGTCAAAGACACACGCAGTCGCTATTGCAATTCAGCGAAAGCTGATACAGCACACCCGCCATCACCAGCGACGGATCTGCGGTAAACTCTGGCGTTGATCGAAGCGATCGCTCTGGTTGGTTTTATTGTGCGAGCTCTGCGAACGACGAAGTCCACTTTTCGAGCATGC
The DNA here is from genome assembly GCF_056535885.1 of Ruegeria sp. B1. Taxonomy (NCBI): domain Bacteria; kingdom Pseudomonadati; phylum Pseudomonadota; class Alphaproteobacteria; order Rhodobacterales; family Roseobacteraceae; genus Ruegeria; species Ruegeria sp. B1. The sequence continues at coordinate 675,004 of NZ_JBQFJA010000001.1, forward strand.
GAGCGGCACTGGAGTACTTGTATTGGATTTCTTAGGCGCGAGCCCAGCAGGGGGCGAAAATGTATGATAATGAACTTCCGATTTTCGCGACACTTTGGATGAACAGGCAAAGAATGGAACTCATTCGCGGGGCACCTCATCTTTCCCAGAAGCTCAGTGACACCAATGCGGTCATTTTGGAGTAGAGTCAGTTGTCGACCTAAACGGGCACTGTACTCTGTGTATTCCGCCAAAAATCTTCTGCTAAATCTGGTAGTGCACCTTTCAGACGCATGAGAACAACGTCGAGATCAAAACTTGGAAGCCGGTCCCTGACGTCAGCTACGCAACTTACTGTCTAAGGAGATACAACGGAGCGAATTGGTAGAGAATAGGCCGGTCTATGAAAACTTAATTTACCAGTAGTAAATAACCATGGATCGAATGACTGCCCTTACCGTGTTTCGAGCTGTGGTCGAGCTTGGCAGTTTCGCTGCGGCTTCCCGCAAACTGAACCTGTCTCCTGCCGCGATCAGCAAGAATATCAGCGAGTTGGAAGCCCATCTTTCCGCGCGTCTGATCAATCGCACAACTCGAAGGATGAGTCTGACAGAGGCCGGAACCTTGTATTTCGAGCGTGTTGTGCAAGTCCTCGATGATCTGGAAGAGGCCGACGCAACACTGCTGGCAATTCAGGCCACGCCATCCGGAGTGTTGCGCGTCAGCGCGCCGGTCACGGTGACGCTGATCGGGCTGTCAGAAAAAATCCCGAAGTTTCTCGACCGTTATCCCGATCTAACGCTGGACCTGAGGTTGGATGATCGGCGGGTCAACTTGGTGGAAGAAGGGTTTGATGTCGCTCTGCGTGGAAGTGACAGTCTTGAGGACTCGGGTCTTATTGCAAGAAAGCTGATGAATTTGGATCACGTCGTCTGCGCCGCGCCATCTTATATGGCGGAGTACGGTCGTCCAACCCGACCTGAGGATCTTGCGCAGCATAACTGCATTCAGTTCACCCATTCGGATCATGCCGCCAAATGGACCTTCGGGCAGGGCCGGCGAACCGTCGAAGTCCCTGTTCAGGGCCGCTACAAGGTTTCCTCCAGCCTTGCGGTCCGGGATGCTCTGCGCGCAGGGTTCGGTTTGAGCCTTGTGCCTCGTATGTACGTCGCTGAGGATCTGCAGGCAGGACGATTGTGCACGGCCCTGGAAGACTGGACACCGAACGAAACGGGACTCTATGCCGTCTATCCATCCCGACGCTATGTGATGTCCAAGGTTCGGGTATTTCTCGATTTTCTTGTTGCCGAGCTTCAAGACTAGGCGCCAGAGCTTTCTGCTTTTCTGGATCGCTGGGCATTCACCCCGACATAGGCAACCAGGTTCCGCCTCCGGCCACACCCAACAGTTTGCGATTTTTCACAATGGTTTGCCCTCGCGACAGGACATGAACCGGCGCGCCCTTTACACTGGTCCCTTCAAATGGGTTGTAGCCAACGTTATCCTTCAAATCGTTGGCCCCGTAAGTGATGGTCAGATCGGGGTCCCAGACCGCAATATCGGCATCGCATCCCACGTCGATCTGCCCTTTGCCCGATAGGCCAAACGCCTTGGCTGGCGCAGTCGCGGTCAGTTCCACGAAGGTCTCTAGTCCCATGCGACCCTCGCTCACCATCGCGTTGAACATCAGTGGCAATCTGGTCTCAAGCCCCGGCATGCCGTTGGCGATGCGGTTAAACGGAGCGTTACCGCCGTGAGCGAATTTCCCACTCTCGTCCATGCGGTAAGGGGCGTGGTCTGAGGTAACCAGCTGAACGGTGCCGTCCGCAATTGCCTCCCACAGGGCTTCCTGATCGTCGGATGTGCGCTGCGGAGGTGAGCACATGAAACGCGCAGGATTTTCACGTTCCAGGATATCGACCGTCATGAAAAGGTAATGCGGGCAGGTTTCTGCCTGGACATTTACGCCGCGTGCGCGCGCCCGGCGGACAATCTCGGCACCTTCGCGCGTTGAAACATGAAAGATCATGATGCGCGCGCCGGTGAATTCGGCAAATCGGCACATCCGGTCGATCGCCTCGATCTCTGCTTCGCGGGGGTGGGACTCGGCATGGTATTTTGGGTGTGTCTTTCCCGCGGCAAGCAGCTTTTCTGTCATATGACGGATAAGACCGTCATTCTCGGCGTGAAAGCAGACAAGTGCACCCTCCCGCTTGGCGACATCGAGGATGTCCAGAATGGATTTGTCGTCTTGTCGCACCTTGTCATAGGTGGTGAATACTTTGATTGAGCGGTGGCCCTCGGCAATCAATTGTGAAATGTCTTCGGTCAGGTTCCCCTCGCCTGTATCGGCAACAATCATGTGAAATGCATAGTCGATCAGTGCGCCTTTCCGCGCCAATGCGGCGTAGTTGGCGACGACCTTGCGTATTTTGTGGCCCGGATGCTGCGCTGCGAACGACACGACGGTTGTGGTCCCCCCAAACGCCGCGGATCGCGTGGCCGTCTCGAACGTATCGGCGTTCATCAGCCCCGCGCCCGAGACCTGTTCGATGTGGCAATGGGTGTCAACGCCGCCAGGCAAGACAAGCTGGTTGGTCGCGTCTATCTCGACCGGGGCCGTTCCGGACAGGTCCGGGCCGATGGCTGCGATTTTGCCAGCTGCTATGCCGATGTCGGTCTTTTGGGTGCCCACTGCGGTAACGGCTGTCCCGCCCCGGATAATGACGTCGAATTGAGAGTTCTGCATGGCGGTCCCGAAGCAATTGTTTGCGTATTGACATACCGAGTGTATACCAAAAGAAAGATGTTTAAAGATGATGCGTGAAAAGAACCCAAAGGTTCTGTGTCGCAGCAGGAGGGATTATGGCCGATACATTGCAGACATTGGGGGAAACCACCTTCACGCGTATCAAGGCGATGATCCTGGACGGCTCATTGGAGCCCGGCACGCGCCTGAGTGAGAAGAAGTTTGCGGATCTTTTGGGCGTTTCCCGCACCCCTGTGCGCGAAGCCATAGGCCATTTGATCAGTGAAGGGCTTGCGATTCGTACGGCTGGGGGCGCTCCTGTCGTCAACAGCATCTCGCTGAGTGACATTATGGAGATCCTCCATGTGCGCAGTTTGCTGGAGTGTGAGGCCGCCAGAAAAGCCGCAGGTTCAGGCAAACCCACTGAGGATCTTATGGCGATAAGGACCAAGATTTGTGGGTTCTTGGAGGGACCGCGCCCCAGTTCCGAGGAGCATTCCGCGCTGGATATGCAATTGCATTTTGTCATCGCGCGTATGGCCGGGTCCAAGCTGTTGTCTGAGCTGATCGAAGGCCTCAAGACCAAGACACGCATGTATGACCAGGGATCGATTCCGGACCGGCTTGTCCCCGGTTGCCATGAGCATCTTGCGATCATTGATGCTGTCGTTGCGCAAAAACCGGACGAGGCAGCTGCAGCGATGAAACTGCACCTGACCAATGTCCGGGAGGCGATCATTTCGCATATCTACCATCCGTTTTGATCCGACGAACAGCTGTAGCGAATTTATTTGAACTGAGATGTTGACTTGGTATCCAGAGTGTATACCGTCTGGATGCAAGCTAAAGTCTCAGTTTGAGGGTATTCGCCATGATCACGCAGATCGCCGGTCGGCCAATGGATGGGATCGTCCTCGCAGTGACGTTCCAGTATTACCGCGATCTGCCAAAGGCGATGGCTTTTTACGAGGATGTGCTGGGGTTCAGGCTGGCTATCGATCAAGGCTGGTCAAAGATTTATTGCATAGACGGGAAAGCGAATGTGGGCCTCGTGGATGAAACACGGGGGATGCAGAATTGGGCAGAAGCCAAGACCGTCCAGCTTTGCCTGCGAGTGCCCGACGTGGACGCATGGCACGCCTGGGCCGCGGCAAACAAAGTCGACGGGCTGACTGAGCCGCGCGACAGCGACGAGCTCGGTATTCGAGCTTTCGTCATGAATGATCCCGAGGGATATCAGATCGAAATACAAACCGCGAAGCCCGGGCACTAAGCGGTCTGTCACAGCTATGGAGTTAACCAGAAGGGCCGGCTCACCGGCTCCAATCAATATCCGCACACTCGACCAACACAGAGGAGTTTCCATGAAATACCGATCACAAAACACACTCTGGGCAGGCGTTCTCGGCGCAGCGATAATCGCTGCCACCGCAGGTGCAGCGCTTGCGCAAGACAAATCCGTGACGATTGGCCTGACCTCCGACCCAAGCCACCTCTATCCGCTTGCGGGCGAAGAGCTGTCGTCAAACATCATGTATTATCATCTGTTTGATCCGTTGGTGAAGCGCAGTGCCGACCTGTCATTTGGACCCGGTCTGGCGGAAAGCTGGGAAAACGTGGATGAAACGACCTGGCGGTTCAAACTGCGTGACGGCGTAACGTTTCACAACGGTAACCCGTTCACCGCATCGGATGTGGTCTTTACGGTTGAAAAAGCGCGTGAATCCATCCGGCCCGACCTGGTGGCCAACATTGCGTCGATTAACGCCATCGACGATCTGACGGTCGAGATCAAGACACCGAAACCCTATGCTGTGCTACCCAATGATTTGGCGGAGCTGCTGATCCTTGACGAGGAATACACGACTGCGACCGGCGATGAGCAGATGGACCTCAAGCCGATTGGTACTGGCCCATACATGCTGGATGAATGGATCAAGGAGGAGAAACTCGTCCTTAAGGCATTCGACGATTATTGGGCCGGCGCACCAAGAATCAAGACGGTGACCTTCCGACCGATCACAAACCCTGCGACCCGTACTGCGGCGTTGCTGACGGGTGAAGTGGATGTGATCCAGGATCTTGCTGTGCGTGACGTGGATCGGGTCAAGAGCGAGGATGGATTTCGGGTCATCACCCGCCCCAGCCTTTTAAACGTCGTCCTGGCAATGGATATGCGTGAGGAATCTCCGACCATCGAAGGCAAGAATCCGATGACGGATCAGCGCGTACGCGAAGCCATCGCGCGATCCATCGACGTCGACGCGATCAACAAAATCGTTATGAACGGTCTGGCCACGCCGAGTGAGCAGTATGTACCGGCATCTCACATCGGCCATGTCGACGGGCTGAATTTCCGCGACATGTATGCGGTGGATATCGAAAAAGCCAATCAACTGATGGCCGACGCGGGGTACGCCGATGGGTTCACTATGACGCTGGATGCAACCAACAACCGCTATGTGAACGATGCGCAGATTGCGCAGGCGCTGGCGTCGATGCTGGCCAAGATCAACGTTGATCTGCAACTGAATATCATGCCGAAATCGAACTTCTGGGGTTATATCCGGGTGCCGACCGAGAGCTCGAGCTTCATCATGAGCGGTTGGGACGTACCGGCGGGTGACGCGGGCTCCATGTATGGGGCGCTGTTCTACACCCGCGACAAGAAAGAGGGGTACGGCCAGGTCAACCGCGGGTCTTATTCGAACCCTGAGGTGGACGCGCTGGTCGATAAGGCGGACTCGACGCCGGATATCGCGCAACGCGACGCCTATCTGCAGGAAGCCACCAAGATCCTGATGGCGGACATTCCGATGATCCCCGTTCACTACGAGCAGGACATCTATGCTGTCCGGGATGGCGTGATGCTTGAGCCGCGCGTGGACAAGTTCATTTGGGCCTTCGACATGGATGTCGAATAACCGCGAACGCCAATAGGTCCCGGTGAAAAACCTTTGCCGGGACCCATCAGCTCAATTTTTTATCTCGCGAAAGACTGATCCCCGTTCATGTTCGGATATCTGCTAAAACGACTGATCCAGATGACGCTCGTGCTTTGGGTTGTTTCGGTCATCGTGTTCCTGATGATGAGTTTTACCGGCGATCCGGTGTTCATGGTCGTGCCCATTGACGCGACCGACGCCGAGATTGCACAGGCGCGCCGTCTGCTGGGGCTCGATCAACCGCTGCCCGTTCAATACTGGAAGTTCTTGACCAGCCTCGTACAGGGCGATTTTGGGCGCTCCTACGTCTTCCGCCAGCCGGCGATGACGCTGATCCTCGAGCGTCTTCCCGCCACCGTCGAAATGGTTCTTGTCGCGATGGCGCTGGCGATTGTGATTGCAATCCCCTTAGGTGTCTTTGCAGGCGCACATCCCGACAGCCGGATCAGTCGCATCATCATGGCCGGATCGCTTCTGGGCATCTCTTTGCCGGGTTTTTGGGTCGGCATGGTGCTGATCTATCTCTTTGCCGTGAACTGGGGCATCTTTCCCTCCTCGGGGCGCGGCGACACGGCCGAACTGTTCGGTCTGCGCATCAGCCTGCTGACCCGGGATGGGTGGCACCACATTATACTGCCGGCCGTGACATTATCGCTTGGAACCACCGCGATCCTCTTGCGTATGACCCGTGCCGGCATGATGGAGGTTAACCGTCAGGACTTCATGAAATTTGCACGCGCCAAAGGGGCTACCAAGCGTGACGTTCTGTACAAGCACGGCTTGAAAAACGCGCTGATCCCTGTGGTCACGATCTTTGGCCTGCAACTGGGTGATCTGATCGCCTTTGCGACAATTACAGAGACGATCTTTTCCTGGCCCGGCATGGGCAAGCTGCTGATCGATTCCATCTACCGCGCCGATCGTCCGGTGATCGTGGTCTATCTGATGTTGGTCGCGCTGATCTTTGTCGTCATCAATTTTCTGGTCGATGTGGTCTATACGCTGATCGACCCGCGCATCAAGCTGAAGTGAGCTGTCAACAATGATGTCCGGTTTCCTTCGATCCGAGTTCTTCCACAACTACAAACGCAGCACGTCTGCCATGATCGGCAGTGCGCTGATGGCGCTGTTTGCATTCGCAGTGGTTGCCGGACCGTTTCTCGTCGCCCAGAACCCTTATGACATTGCGGCACTCGATCTGATGGACAGCTACAAGCCGCCCATGTGGCTGGAAGGCGGCGACCCGCGCTTTCCGTTTGGCACTGATGGGCAGGGACGGGACGTTTGGGCTTCGATCCTGTACGGTGCGCGAATATCGGTCTTCATCGGGCTGGTGGCGATGTGTGCGTCCTGTATCATCGGCACGATGCTGGGGCTGATAGCCGGGTTTTACGGTGGCCTTGTCGATTCCGTCATCATGCGCATCGCGGATGTACAGTTGTCATTTCCGTCTATCCTGATCGCACTTTTTCTGATGTCTGCCGTCGGCACCGGTATTGATAAAGTGCTGATCGCCCTGACCGCCGTGGGTTGGGTTGTCTATGCGCGCACGGTACGCGGTTCGACACTGTCAGAAATCGAGAAAGAATACGTTCAGGCCGCCAAGGTCGCGGGGTTGCCCAACCACAAGATCATTCGCAAGCACGTTTTGCCCAATGTGCTAACGCCACTCATCGTAATTGCCACCATTCAGGTCGGCACTTTTGTTCTGATCGAGGCTTCGCTCAGCTTTCTTGGTGTTGGGGTGCCGATCACCCAACCGTCGCTGGGGCTGCTCATCAAGAACGGCTTTGATGTGCTTTTCAGCGGGTTGTGGTGGACCTCTGTCTTTCCGGGCGTGGCCATCATGACGCTGGTGTTTGGGATCAACCTTTTCGGCGATTTTCTGCGCGACGAACTAAACCCGAGGCTCAAGTGATGGAGCAGACCGTTCAGAAACCACTGCTGGCCGTGCGCGACCTGCATACCAGCTTCCATACCTACTCCGGCACCGTGCGGGCCGTGAATGGCGTCACGTTTGAAATCGGCGAAGGTGAGGTGATGGGGCTGGTCGGCGAAAGCGGCGGTGGAAAGTCCGTAGTTGGGTTTTCGATCCTCGGCCTCATCGACAGTCCGGGTCAGATAGAGGGCGGAGAAATCCTGTTTGACGGTCAGGACCTTGTCACGGCTGGCGAAACGCGTCTGCGCGAAGTGCGTGGGCAAGAGATTTCAATGGTGTTTCAAGACCCGATGACCTCGCTCAATCCGCTGCAAACAATCGGGCAGCAGATGGATGAGGTCTTGCGCCTGCACACCGATCTTGATGCCAGGACGCGTCGGCAAGCCTGTGTCGACATGCTGGAAAGTGTGGGGATCAGCCGTGCCAACGAACGCCTCAAGGCATACCCGCATCAGTTTTCGGGCGGTATGCGTCAACGCGTGGTGATCGCTATCGCCATGCTGGCGGGTCCCCGCTTGATCATCGCGGATGAACCGACAACTGCTCTAGACGTCACAATTCAAAGCCAAATTCTCAAGCTCATGCGTCAGCAGATTAAGGACAAGGGCGCTTCGATGGTCCTGATCACCCATGATCTTGCTGTCGTCTCGGAAATGGCCGACCACATCACGGTGCTTTATTGCGGCAAGGTTGTGGAACGCGGCCGCACGCGTGACCTGATCGAGGCACCCTCGCACCCCTATACCCGAGGCCTTATCGACAGCATTCCCGACATCACAAACCGGCATGACCGGCTGAGCCAGATCCCGGGCGCTGTTCCTGACGTGCGTAACCTACCCAAGGGGTGCAACTTTCGTGATCGCTGTCCGCGTGCGCGGGCCCGTTGCGCCGAAGAGGAACCGGAACTGAGTAAACCGCGTGCAACGCTTTGGGCGGCATGCCACTTTCCTTTAGCGCCGGAAGACGCAGCATGACCGATCATCAGGCCCCCATGCTTGAAGTGCGCAATCTGGAAATGCACTTCCAGATCGGCGGTGGAATTCTCGACCGGCTGAAGATCGATGCCAAAGGCGTGCGGCTGGAAAACCCTGTCGTGCACGCGGTCAACGGTGTCAGCTTCAAGATCGCGCGTGGAGAGATTATGGCGCTGGTCGGTGAAAGTGGGTGTGGCAAATCAACGGTCGCCAAGGCCATCGCACGTATCTACAAGCCGACGGTTGGCGAAGTGCTGGTCGAAGGGGAGGATATCGCCGGTTACGATTTTGCCCAGATGCTGCCCGTGCGGGCCCGGATGCAGATGATTTTCCAGGACCCTTACGCTTCACTGAACCCGCGCCAGCGTGTCCGCGATATTGTTGCCGAGCCTTTGCTGGAACAAACCAAGAGCGCGCGTGACCGCAAGACTGTGCCGACCCGGATCGAACAGCTGCTGGCCAAGGTGGGTTTGAACGCCGAGCATGCCGGGCGCTATCCGCATCAGTTCTCGGGGGGCCAAAGACAGCGTATCGGCATCGCGCGCGCGCTTTCCGTAACCCCTGGTCTTATTGTTGCTGATGAACCGGTTTCGGCGCTCGACGTATCGATTCAGGCGCAAATCCTCAATCTGATGAAGGATTTGCGTGACGAGCTTGGACTCTCGTATCTGTTCATAAGCCATGATTTGTCGGTCGTGCACCATATCGCGGATTCGGTCGGCGTGATGTATCTTGGCTTTATGGTCGAGAACGCACCGCGCGACGTTTTGTTCTCCAATCCCCGACACCCTTACACGCGCGCACTTCTTTCTGCGGCTCCCAGCATCAAGGCCAGGCGTGATAAAGAAGAGATCACGCTAAGCGGCGAAGTCCCCTCGGCGCTGGCTCTGCCCTCGGGATGCTGTTTTCGCACCCGCTGCCCGTTTGCGTGGGATCGGTGCGCGACTGAACGCCCCAAATTGCAGGATGTCGGCGACGGACAATCCGTTGCCTGCCACCTGATCGATGAGCCGGAAAGGGACAGGGCATGACCGTTATTGCACAGGCTCGTCTGGGTATACACGATCCGCATGACTGCACGGATGCAAGCGATGAATTGACGATCCTGCATGCCGTTTATGACACGCTTGTGCGGCGTGTAGGGCAGGACTTCGTGCCGCATCTTGCCGAAAGCTGGACCGTTTCCGACGACGCCCGCAACTGGAGTTTCCGTCTGCGGCAGGGGGTGACGTTTCATGATGGCAGTCCCTGTGACGCTCAGGCGGTTGCCGCATCTCTTGAGAGGATGGCGCGAGAGGATAAGGGCTACACGTTGGGGGCACCGGCCGTTTGGCGGCAATATCTTGGCGGTGCAACGCTGGAAATCGTGGAGTCTCACAATCTGGTCGTTACGTTGGTTGAACCGATGGCTGATCTGCTGGACGTGCTTGAACAGGGTTTCATTGTGGCGCCATCGGCATTTGCCGCGCTGGATGGCGGCAACTACGCCATGCAGATCGGATCTGGCCCGTATCGATTGACCTCAGCTACGCTAGGCAGGATCACGGCCACGCGGGTGGACAAGCATTTTGCTGGCTTGCCCGCCAATAAGACGATCACGTGGCTCTACGTGCCCGATCCGGCCGTGCGGCAAGTGTTGCTGGAGCGCGGCGAGGTGCAGGTGGCCAATGCGCTTGGTTATGAGGCGTCCCGCACACTGGGCGTTGAGCGTCATGAATATCTGGCGCCGGTCGCGATCATCTATCTTTTGAACGTGGCGAAAGGGCCGCTTGCGGATTCCCTAGTGCGCCGCGCGATTAGCCTGGCCGTAGATCGCGACGCTATTGTTGAGACAGTTATGGCTGGTGCGGCAAGTCCCTTGTACGGTTTCGTCAATCCCAACCATTTTGGTGCTGGGCCGGGAGAAACGAAGCAGATGGATCGCGATATGGCACGGCATCTGCTGGCGGAGGCTGGCTGGAGCGCGGGATTGACGCTTGATGTCGATTGCCCAACGCGCCTCCCGGATGAGGCTGAACGGCTGACGGCGGCGCTGGATGCTCAGCTGCGCGAGGTCGGCATTGCCCTGAACGTTCATATCCATACTGAACGTGAAGACTACGCCCATATGGTGCGCCGCAAGGAAATCCGCGACCTCTGTGTATTTGATTCCAGCCCGATGAGTACGTATCGCGTGCTCTATGAAAAGATCGACTCCCGCGTCGCAGGCTCCTGGTGGCAGGGTTACGCAAACGCTGAGATCGAGCTGTTGATCGACAAGGGCCGGCGCACCACGGACCGTGCTCTACGTGCGAAAATCTGGCGTCAGTGCTATACGTTGCTGCAGGACGATCCGGCCTGGCTTACACTGTACAATCCCATCCGGGTGATCGGGCTGTCAGGAGCACATCCGGACTTTGCGATGCCTGCTGACGGGGTGATCGATGTCGCGCGACTTCCTGCCTTGGGAGGAGCAGAGCAATGAAGGCCGACACGCTGATCACCGGTGCTTGCGTTATCACCATGGACCCTGATCGGCGTGTGATCGAAAACGGCGCGGTTGCTGTGAGGGATGGGGAAATTCTTGCCGTTGGTGCAGCGGCTGAATTGCAGACTGATGTGCAGGCGGACCATTTCGTGGATTGCTCGGGCCATATCGTTATCCCCGGCCTCGTCGATGTCCATGCCCATGCTGGTCATGGTCTGATCAAATCCATGGGCATGCATGATGGCTGCCGTTGGGAAGAGATTTGTGGAGAGGTATATACTCGGGCCTCGCCACCCGAATTCTGGTATGCAGAGGCTCGTCTTGCCGCGTTGGAGCGGCTGCGGTTTGGCGTCACGACCGGCGTGTCCCTGCTGGGCGGGGGCGACACAATCATGCGGACCGACGATCCGAAACACGCCGCTGCTCATTGCCGTGGTGTGGTCGAGGTTGGCACCCGCAGCGTTGTCGCCGTTGGCCCGACCCGCGCTCCTCATCCGATGACATATGCTGAATGGCCGGGGGGGGAGCGACAAGACTACCTGGTCATATTCGAACAGCAGCTGGAATGTTGTCAGAGCGTCGTGTCCGAGTGGCACGACACACATGACAGCCGCATTCACGTCGCCATGCTTTACCCTGTTTTGAGGGATGAACACGAACGCGACATGGCGGAAGAGGACTATGCTGCAGCCTGCGAGCAGGCAAGGATTGTCCGGGAATACGCTCGGGACATGGGACTCATTTTCACGCAGGATGGCCATTGGCGCGGCTCGATCCGCCGGGCAGAAAAGCTTGGTCTGCTGGGTCCTGAAACGCTGCTGTCCCATTGTATCGACCTGCACGCAGACGAGATTGAGCTGGTTGCGGCGACAGATACGAAAATCGCGCATAACCCGTCTGCCAATGCCTCGATCTTGGGGCGCTGCCCGGCGACCGAATTGATGGAGGCAGGTGCCTGCGTGGCGCTGGGTTCGGACGCAACGGCACCAGACAGGTCAGCGGACATGTTCCGTCACATGCAACAGGCGATGCATTATCACCGTCGCCACTTCCGCGATGCCGACAGGCTGCCCATTGGCCAGGTGCTTGAGATGTGTACCATTGGGGGTGCACGCGCGCTGGGCATGGCGGATCGGATTGGTTCGATTGAGGTCGGAAAGGCGGCCGATATCGTAACGCTTGATCTGCGGCGGCCGCATCTCTACCCACCCAACATGGCTTTGCACCGGCTGGTCTGCTTTGCCAACGGCAATGATGTGTCCAACGTCATGATCGGTGGCGAGTTCGTTTTGAGGGAGGGCAAGGCAACGCGCGTGAACGAGGCCGATATCCTTCGTGATGCTGCGCAGGAAACCGCGATCATGATTGATCGGATCGGAGGCACTCGGGATCTCGCTATTCCGCAAGGATTCTGGGGTGACGAAGAAAGGCAGACATGACGATCTATGTGATAAACCCCAACAGCAGCCAGCATGTGACCGATGGCATTGACGAGGCGGTTGGGCCCATGCGTGCGGCAAGCCCTGTGCCTATCGAGGCCCGGACCTTAGCCGAAGGACCGCCGGGGATCGAAACGCAGGCCCATGTCGAAGGTGTCGTGGCGCCGCTGCTGGACCACTGCGCGCGGTTGGAAGATCAGGCCAGCGCCTTTGTCATAGCCTGTTATTCCGACCCGGGACTTGCTGCCTTGCGCGAACAATCCGCGCAACCGGTGCTGGGTATTGCCGAGTCTTCGATCCTGACCGCCATGACACTGGGCCAACGGTTCGGGATTGTCTCAATCCTGTCCAAGAGCATCCCCCGTCATATGCGATACATTGGCGCGATGGGGGTGATGGATCGGTTTGCTGCCGATCAGCCGCTAGAGCTTGGAGTCCAGGAATTGGCAGATCACGCCCGGACATTCGACCGGCTCAAGGCCGTCGGCAGCAGTCTGCGGGACGTTGCCTTGGCCGATGTTATCATCCTCGGCTGTGCGGGCATGACCGCATATCGCGCGGAGTTAGAAGCTTACCTTGGTATCCCGGTGGTCGAACCCTGCCAGGCCGCGACCGCCATGGCGATTGGCAGGGTGGCCCTGCAAAACACACGATAGGATATTTCATGACACGACTTACCACCGAAGCTGCGGGCGTTTTTGTGATCGCCGTTACGCCATTTCTCCCAGACGGCCAGATTGACATGGACAGCTGTGACCGGATGGTTGATTTCTATCTCGATACCGGGGCAACCGGCCTGACTGTTCTGGGCATGATGGGTGAGGCGCCCAAGCTCACGGTCGAGGAATCCCGCGACGTCGTGGCGCGTATCCTGACGCGTGTGAACGGCCGCGTGCCGGTTGTGGTCGGTGTCTCCGCACCAGGCTTCGCTCAGATCAAGGCGCTGACGATGATGGTGATGGATCTCGGTGCGGCGGGCGTCATGATCGCCCCTCCGGCATCGCTGCGCACTGACGACCAAATCGTGACATATTATACTCAGGTCGCCGAGTTGATCGGAGATGTGCCGTTTGTTCTGCAGGACTTCCCGCTGGTCACCGGAGTACAGATCGCCCCCAAGGTCATCGCGCGGATCGTCAATGACCTGCCGAACTGCGTTTGCCTCAAGCATGAGGATTGGCCCGGTCTTGAAAAGATCACCGCGTTGCGGGCCGAGGGGATGCTGAATCGGCGCATTTCGATCCTGTGCGGCAACGGTGGGCTTTTCCTGCCCGAAGAAATGGCGCGTGGTGCGGATGGTGCCATGACAGGGTTTGCCTATCCCGAAATGATGGTGAGCGTTACAACGCTCTATGCCGAGGGCGATCCGGACCGGGCACAGGATATCTTCGATGCCTATCTGCCGCTCGCCCGTTTTGAACAACAGCCCGGGATGGGGTTGGCCATCCGCAAGTACACCCTCGCTCGGCGTGGCATCATTGCCCACGGCGCCTTGCGCCGTCCGGGTGCGTCGCTATCGCAAAACAGCCGGGCAGAGGTCGATCAACTGATCGCGCGGCTTGAAAAACGACTGGAGGAATTGAACTGATGGATCTGGAAATCACCGGGAAACGCGCGCTTGTTCTGGGGGCCAGTCGTGGCCTTGGTATGGAGATTGCCAAATCGCTTGCCGCAGAAGGCGCGACAGTGTTCGCCGCCGCCCGCAGCCGCGACAAGATCGAGGCATGGGCGCAAGGCATGGAAAATGTTCATCCGGTTCAATTGGACCTCGGCAATCCGTCCGAGGTCGATGCGCTGGTGGTCGATCTGCTGAAAGATGGTGGCGTAGACATAATCGTCAACAACGGCGGTGGCCCGCCTCCCGGTACGGCGCAGGCGGCAACACGCGAAGCGTGGCTTGTGCATTTCGAAACCATGGCGGCAAACATCTTCCATTTGAACACGCAGCTGCTGCCGAAGATGAAAGAAAACCAATGGGGCCGCATCATTTCGATCACTTCCTCGGGTGTCGAACAGCCCATTCCAAACCTTGCCCTGTCCAATGGCATCCGGTCCGCCGTCGTCGGCTGGTCCAAAACGCTGTCTGCGGAAGTTGCGGCTGATGGCATTACAGTCAATGTGGTGATGCCGGGCCGTATACACACTCAGCGCGTTGATGAACTGGACGCAGCCGCCGCCACGCGTACGGGCACGGATGTTGCGGACGTTGCCGCCAAATCGCGGGCGACCATCCCGGCGGGACGCTATGGAAAGCCGGAAGAGTTTGCGGATGTCGTTACGTTTCTGGCCTCTAACCGAGCCGGATATGTAACGGGCTCGCGCATACGGATTGATGGCGGGGGCATAAAGTCCATATAAACGACCGCAGCAGAGTATTCAGAAAATCCGGATCGCCCCTGCCAGTTCGTTTGCTATCTGGGCATTGTTCGAACAAGCGAGGGGCGGTTGGACACCGTGTCGTACCAAGCGGCCAACTGCGGGCGGTCGACGCGCCAATCGCCGACCGGTTGGCGAAAATCGAGATAGCCCAGCGCGCAGGCCAGCCCGATTGACGCTGCATCGAACCGGGTATCCAGAACATCGGATCCGCGCTCTTCGTACCAATTGAGAGAGCGGTCGATCTTTTCGCCTTGTCCGTCAAGCCAGGCCTGCGACACCTCTGCTTCGTCCCGCACGCGTCGCTCGTAAACACACGCCAAGGCTGCTTCGATCACCCCTTCTGCGAGGCTTTCCAAAGTCAGGCGGTCGAACCTGTCATCGCCGTTGTCGTAGAGCGTTGCAGGGTCGCTCAGGCCATCGACAAAACGCATTATGATGCGGCTGTCAAAAATCACACGACCGTCGGCGCGTTGGACACAGGGAATTTTCCCCAACGGGTTGCGTGCTGCAAGATCGGTGTTGGTGTCGAGAGGCGAGGTTGCCACACTCACGTCTTCAAACTGGTCTTCGACGTCTTTTTCGATAATCGAGACGCGCACTTTGCGCGCGAAAGGTGACGCTGGGGAATAGAAGAGTCGATTCATGAGGCGGGCTCCAGGTCAGTTCAAGGTGTTAGTAACTACATCGGTGTCAGATCAAACCGGTGTTCCCGCCCAGGCGACAGTGCTCCGGATATGATTGATCATAGCGGCCTCGGCATCGCCCGCAATGCGGCAGTGATGGTAGCTTTTGAATGAGAGCGTCGTGACCTGCCTCAGTCAATTTTGAACAAGCGATTGTCAGAACCGCGCTGGCTTATCCACTCGTTTCCGAAAACGGCCCTGGTCCCCGGATTCAGTACTCGCTGCTGGTATGTTGATGCCACATGTCGGTGACGATTTCCCAGCCATCGTCCTCCGGGCGCAAGACAAAGAGATAGGTGCCGGTGGCATCCATCCCAACTGTTTCGATTTTCGCCTCTACAAAGCCGATCATGACCGCCAGAGTCTCGTCGTCCGAGACGTATAAGTGATCAATTGTATGAGTGACCTCACCTTTATTGGCGGCGACAAACTCGAACAACTCCCGCGGACCCTCCAGCCCCTGACGCACAGGTTTGCCGTGTTCGATCCAGAGCGTGTCTTCGGAATAAAGTGAGACCAGCCCGGCCGCGTCGTGATCAGCAGCGAAGGCGTTGAACTGATCGTTGACAGCATTCAGGCTGGTGGTCGCGTCATCTGCGACGGCCATACCTGCCGAAAGCAATACGGCCGCAATTGAATTCATCATGCGCATAGTACGTTCCTTCTTTTTATGGGCGTGTCAGGAAGTCGGATCGGGATCAGGACGCGCGAAGATCACCTCTCGCGTGACCTGCCAGCGGTCGTCTTCGAAAATCAGGTCGATGCTGAGCTCAAGCACTTTGCGGGAATCGCCGATTGGCACCCGCCGGGTGATCAGGACGTGCCCATGGTCGCCGTTTGCTTCAACGGCGTTGAACCGGGCCCATTTGTGATCATCCGGGTTGGTGTCTTTGACCGATTTGGCCATCAGCGCCATGAAACCGGGCTTGTCAAAGCGTGCCAATTCGCCACTGACGTCCAGCATCAGGATTTGCATGTTTTTATGATAGATACGGTCCAGACCGCCGGTGTCGCCGTGGACCGCGACATTCATCAGGTCCTCAATCGCAGCGCGCACGCCTGCTTCGGTTTTGTCTGCCATTTCAGGTCTCCTTCAATTTCAGGCGTGGGTGCCGTTGACTGGGAAGTCATCGGACAACCCGCGCAAGAACCGGATACCCTTCACAAGGCTGGTCAGGCTGGGGCGGGCAAACGGGATGTTCGAGATGTCAACGATCTGCAGCCTGCCGTGATCGTTGACGACGAAAAGCCCGGGTTCGGCAAACGGCCCCTCGACATCCATCCCGTTGCGTGGACCGGAGACATACAGACCCAGCGTCCGCATCTGCTCAACACTCAGACCATAGCCAACATCGAAGGTTGGTGAGACGTCATGCATCTGTGCTGTGGCACGCTCTGCGCTATCGGCAGAGACCGCCAGCACATCGACGCCCAGGGCATTCAACTCAGGGAGCGCGTCGTTCAGATCGCGCAGGTAGGTCGTGCACAGCGGGCAGTGTTTGCCGCGATAGACGACGCTCAACATCCAGTCGTACCCGCCCCGAGGGACGGACAAGCTTCGGGTGTTGCCACCAAGCACAGGTAGATAGATCGCCGGAAATGCCTTTCCGACGGCAGGTTTGGGGCTGGTCATGAGAAGCCTTTCTGATTATATATCGATTGATACATAACTATCATGGCGACGCGAGAGTCAAGGAATTATATATTGACCGATACAAAAAAATTAGGCCGCCCAAGAAACTTCGATTACGACGAAGCTCTTGTGCAGGCGATGTCGGTCTTCTGGACCAAGGGGTATGACGGGGCGTCGCTGCGGGATCTGACTCAGGCGATGGGGATTACCGGACCAAGCCTGTACGCCGCGTTTGGTGACAAGCGAGAGCTGTATCTCAAAACCATCGACCTCTATGCGGATGTGGATGGATGCGCGCCCGTGGTGGCCTTTGAGGCCGAGGAGGATATCGCCAAAGCCATCAAAGGGTTCCTGTCCGAAGTGGTTCACTATGCAACCGCGCACGAAAGCGGGGCGAAGGGATGCTTTCTGGCATCGAGCGTGGTTACAACGGTTGGTCAGGTAGAGGGTGTGGCAGAGCGCGTTGAGGCGGCGATCGAAGACACCGAAAAACGCCTTGCAGCCCGGTTCGACCGGGAAATCGAAAAGGGCACGTTGCCCGCAGATTTTCCGTCCCGTGAGCGTGCTGCGCTTCTCTATGACTTAAGGCAAGGTTACATGTTCCGAGGACGTGCTGGCTGGAGCGGGGATCGCATGCAAAAGGATCTCGACGCTCGGGTGCAGATGCTGCTCACGTGTTAATGGCTAACGTTTACGCATCGCAGACAGGTCTTTAGGAACTCCGCCCAAATCGAGTTCTGATATACGCTTTTCGCCTGTGTTCGCATGGCGGTTTAAATTTGCTTGCTTTGGATGAGAGCGTAGGTGCAGCGGATCGCAAGCTTGTGGTCTGAAGTCGGGGCAGGGCCGTCATCAAGACTGGACAACGGCCATGTTGTTTTCAGTTCGGGCAACTGGCAAAACAGACCTTTACCGGCCGACTCCGACATAAGTTTCGAAACCGGATTTCATCACGGTGCCCTCGGAGTAGATATTGCGCAGGTCTACCATTCTGGGGGTCTTCATGGTTTCGGCCAGATCGGTCAGGTTCAGAGCCCGGAATTCATTCCACTCGGTTAGCAATACAACCACATCCGCGTCTTTTGCCGCCTCATACGGATCGTCTGACCATTCTACGCCGGGCAGCAGGTCTTCGCCCTCGGCTCGTCCCTGTGGATCGACAACGCGGACTTTGGCGCCACTGCCGATAAGCGCGGGCACGATGGTCAGCGATGGTGCGTCGCGCATGTCATCGGTGTTGGGTTTGAAGGTTACACCCAACATGGCAACCGTTTTGCCGTTGAAACTGTCGCTGCAAGCCTCTCGGATTTTTTCGATCATCCGCTTTTTGACTTCGTCATTTACGCGCATAACCGTTTCGGTGATCTGCATCGGATGCGCGTGTTCCTGCCCGATCCGCGCCAGTGCGGCGGTATCTTTGGGAAAGCACGATCCCCCGTAACCGGGACCGGCGTGCAGGAACTTGTTCCCAATCCGCCCGTCCAACCCGATGCCGCGCGCAACCTCTTTCACGTCGCCGCCAACCCGTTCGCACAGGCCCGCGATTTCGTTGATGAAGGTGATCTTGGTCGCCAGAAACGCATTTGCGGCGTATTTGATCATTTCAGCACTTTCCAGATCCGTGGTCAGGATCGGGAAGTCGCGCAGATACAATGGGCGGTAAATCTCTGCCATCACCTCGGCGGCGCGGTCGCTTTCAACGCCAACCACAACGCGGTCGGGACGCATGAAGTCGTCGATCGCTGCCCCTTCGCGCAGAAACTCCGGGTTCGACGCGACATCAAAATCCGCCTTTGGATTGGCCGCGGACACCACCTCGTGAACCTTGCGGTTCGTGCCCACTGGCACGGTGGATTTAGTGACAATCACGGTGTAATCGGTGACCGCGCGGGCGATCTCCTCGGCGGCGGCCATCACGTAGGTCAGGTCCGCATGGCCATCACCGCGACGGGTCGGCGTGCCCACGGCAATGAACACCGCATCCGCGCCGTCAACCGCAGCGACCAGATCGGTGGTAAAGCTCAGGCGACCGGCAGCCACGTTCTTGGCCATCAGCACGTCAAGTCCCGGCTCATAGATCGGAACCTCGCCTGCCTGCAGCATCTGGATCTTCTGATCCGTCTTATCGACGCAAATCACATCGTGGCCAAAATCCGAAAAACAAACCCCGGACACCAGACCCACATAGCCTGTGCCGATCATCGCAATACGCATAAACTAAATCCTTCTTACCAATTACCGCTGGTGGCGCGCGCACAATCAGGGAATCCGACGCCGGTTTCAATGCCTGACCAGCGCGTTGGGTTGCATTCCACAGATTCTTGCTGTTTTTGAGACAACAAACAGGCGCAATTGCACTTAAGGGCCCAGATATGACCAAAACGGCATTGATTACCGGCATTACAGGCCAGGACGGTTCGTACCTGGCCGAGTTCCTGTTGGAAAAAGGATACGAAGTTCATGGGATCAAGCGGCGCGCGTCTTCATTTAACACGCAACGTATTGATCACATCTATCAGGACCCGCACGAGCCCAACCCGAAACTGCATCTGCATTACGGCGACCTGAGCGATACGTCGAACCTGACGCGAATCATCCAGCAGGTTCAACCGGACGAGGTGTATAATCTCGGGGCCCAATCGCATGTGGCGGTCAGTTTTGAATCCCCGGAATACACAGCGGATGTCGATGCCATCGGAACCCTGCGCCTGTTGGAAGCGATCCGTTTCTTAGGGCTTGAGGACAAAACCCGGTTTTATCAGGCCTCGACCTCCGAGCTATATGGGTTGGTGCAGGAAACACCCCAGCGAGAGACAACGCCGTTCCACCCGCGTTCGCCCTACGCCGTGGCCAAGCTCTATTCCTACTGGATTACAGTGAACTACCGCGAGGCGTATGGCATGTATGCCTGCAACGGGATCCTGTTCAATCATGAAAGCCCGCGCCGGGGCGAGACCTTTGTGACGCGCAAGATCACACGCGGTCTGGCCAATATTGCGCAAGGCCTCGAAGACTGTCTGTACATGGGCAATATCGACAGCCTGCGCGATTGGGGACATGCCAAGGACTACGTTCGGATGCAGTGGATGATGCTGCAACAGGACTCGCCTGAGGATTATGTGATCGCAACGGGTGTGCAGTATTCTGTCCGCCAGTTTATCGAATGGTCCGCCGCCGAGCTTGGTATTTCCGTTGAATTTTCGGGCCGTGGCGTTGAAGAGATCGCGACTGTGAAGGCGATTGAGGGCGACAACGCCTCGGCGTTGAAACCGGGAGACGTTGTCATGCGGATCGACCCGCAGTATTTCCGCCCGGCGGAAGTGGAGACGCTGTTGGGGGACCCTTCAAAGGCCAGGCAGAAACTGGGATGGGTGCCGGAACTGACCGTGCAGGACATGTGCGAAGAAATGGTGCGCGAGGACCTGAAGACCGCCAAACGCCACGCGCTGCTCAAGCAGCATGGCTATGACCTGCCCGTCAGCCTGGAAAACGGCTGAGGAGGGCGGCATGCGCAAGATCTATCTGGCAGGGCATCGCGGCATGGTTGGGGGCGCCATCCTCCGCCGGCTGCAGGATCGGCGATCCTCGGGCGAGGCGCTTGAGGTGATCACACGCACACATCCCGAACTGGATCTGACGAATCAGTCGGATGTGTGCGATTTCATGCAGGCGGAACAACCGGATGTCGTGATCCTTGCGGCGGCCAGGGTGGGCGGCATCCATGCCAACAACACCTATCCCGCTGATTTCATTTATGAAAATATGATGATCGAATGCAACGTGATCCATCAGGCCTTTGCGGCAGGGGTCAAACATCTATTGCAATTGGGCAGCTCGTGCATTTACCCCCGCAAGGTTCCGCAGCCCATGCGCGAGGACGCGCTACTGACAGGGGTTCTCGAGCCCACAAACGAGCCCTATGCCATCGCTAAGATCGCCGGGATCAAACTGTGCGAAAGCTACAATCGGCAGCACGGTGTGGACTACCGCTCGGTCATGCCAACCAACCTGTACGGGCCGGGGGACAATTTTCATCCCGAGAACAGCCATGTCCTGCCAGCGTTGATCCGTCGGTTCCATGAGGCGCAGCGTGACGGGTTGGACCAAGTAACGATCTGGGGCACCGGGAAACCCCGGCGCGAATTTCTGCACGTGGATGACATGGCAGAGGCATCCCTCTTCGTTCTCGACCTGCCGCGCGACATTTATGCGGCGAATACGCAGCCGATGCTCAGCCATATCAACGTCGGGTACGGGTCGGATATCTCTATTGCGGAACTGGCGGAACTGGTGGCCAAGGTGGTCGGATTTCGGGGTCGGATCACGCAGGACACGAGCAAGCCGGATGGCACCATGCGAAAGCTGATGGATGTGTCACGACTGGCGGATATGGGATGGCGCGCCAGCATCGGGCTCGAAGACGGGGTTCGTGAAACCTATGCGTGGTATCTGGAGCAATCCGAAGCGGATTTGCGGGCGAGCTGACCACCCGAACATGTGGCTCGGGTGGCGTGCTTTGTTAGAACCAGCGACCGATTGCTATAACTATCGGGGCAAGCGCGGTTGCGTCTGCGATCGTGGACAGAACCTTGTAACCCACCAGCGCACCTGACGGGGCATCCAGTCCGAGAAAGCGTCCGAACGCGCCGCCGCTGCCACTTATGGCGGGTGCGGCTGCGAACGGAATCGGAAAATTCCAAGTCGCGGAATTGCTTGCATAAAGCGCGCCTTCGGCAGTGGTGCAGGCAACGGGGCTCAGCGAAGCCGTGCAGATTTGAGTGCCATCTGCGAACCGAACGTAATCGCCATTCGAGGTGCTGCCGCGCTCGATCACCGCACCGGTTGGCACGCCAGCGGATTCCGAGACTGCACCCAACAGGTTGCCGGGTCCATATCCAAAATCGGCACGCATCAGACGCCCTGATGTGGTGTCCTCGGCGCTGGTTTGCACGGCTGCGCCCCCGGCGATCCCGGTTGCCGGATCAAACGTCAGGGCTTCGATCCAGCTGCCACCATCGGGCGAAACTTTGATGGAAAACGCGGTGTTGCCCGACAGACCCAGTTCCGCGTGCCCGGTCCAGTTCGACTGAAACAGCAGCGAAGCCGTGTCGCCAGACCCGGCCTTGTTGATTTTCAGTTGGTGTCCGCCGCCCTCGTGGCTGAGCAGCGTTGCCGGGCCGCGCACGGAGAGGCGGTTAGTGCTGTCATAGCCCGTTGCAACGCCAACCCCGTCCAGATTTTGCGTCGTGACCGGTGGCTCGATCCAGTTGGCGCCGTCCCAGACCTTCAGCTGTCCGCTTGCCTGATCCCAGGCCCGCCAGCCGACATCCGGCGTCACAAAATGCCAGACAGTGTCCAGCCACGCGGCCAGTTCACCCGGGTGGCCGTTCCAATCCCCAGTTGGCGCCACGCCCAGGGCGTGTACTTCGCCTTGTTCCGGCGCGGGGGGTGGGTTGGTCGCGTTGGTGGAGACAACGCTCAGCTGTACCACCAGATCCAACTGACGCAGCGCCTCGTTATGGGTGACATGTTTTTGCGCCTGCGACGGTTGCAAAAAGGGCAGAGTCAATCTGGGTGAGGTCTGGGACATGGGCATCCTCCTGTGGCTGTCGGTCCGACACTGTCATTGCGCGCCACCCTGCAGCGATGCCTGTAAATCCCGTCTGACCTGCCCGAACGCCCGGAAATCGGTTCGTTAACCTCAGATTTCCAATGTGGAAACAAACACGCGATAACACCCGCTCTGTCGCAGGTGTTGAAGGGCAAACCGCCCCGATCTGATTCTACGGGGGCTGGAGATTCGCGCAGATGATCCGAAGATGACCCGCTAGGTTACTTGCGGGCGTAAATGTCTTCGTAGCGGATGATATCGTCCTCACCCAAGTATGACCCGGTTTGCACCTCGATCAGCACCATCGGCACTTTGCCCGGATTCTCCATCCGGTGCACCGCGCCCAGAGGGATGTAGACCGACTCGTTCTCGGAGACGAGGCGCACATCCTCATCAATGGTGACCTTTGCAGTACCTTCCACCACGATCCAATGTTCCGACCGGTGGTGATGAGACTGCAGGCTGAGCGACGCGCCGGGATGCACATGAATGCGTTTGACCTGAAACCGGTCGCCGATCACAAGGCTTTCAAACCAACCCCAGGGGCGGTGGTCCACCGGCAGCGATTCTGCCTGTTTGGCACCCTTGGCTTTGAGCGCTGCGACGGCCTGCTTGACATCCTGCGCCTTGTCCATACTGGCCACCAGAACGGCATCCGGCATGGCCACGGCGATCATGTTCTCAAGACCCATGGCCACAACCTCCTGCGACGGCGATTCCGACCGTACCAGCACATTGCGACAGTCGATTGTGGTCACGTCCCCGGTTGTTGCGACGCCCTGCGCGTCGGGATGGGTGAGCTCTTGCACAGCTGTCCAGCTGCCGACATCGGACCACCCGGCCGCATAGGGAACAACGCTCAGGTTCGACGCCTTTTCCATCACGGCGTAATCGATCGAGATATCTTCGACCGCGGCCCAGGCTTCCGCGTCCAACCGCAAGAACCCCAAATCTGCTTCGGCGTTTTCCACGGCGCGTTTTACCGGTTCAATCAGGGCTGGCGCGTAGTGTTCAAAACCCGCGACGATGTCGCGAACGGCAAATAGGAAAATGCCCGAGTTCCACAAGTAACTTCCGTCGTCCAGCATGGACCTGGCACTGTCCAGATCGGGTTTTTCCACGAACCGATCCAAGGGCACCGCTGCGCCGGTCCCGTCCGGGGTCTGGCTGAGCTTCAGGTAGCCATAGCCGGTCTCTGGCCGGCCCGGCGTTATGCCGAACGTCACAAGATCACCGCGCGCGCCAATGGTACGGACACCTTCGGCCACGGCCTGATGAAAGGCTGATTTGTCCGGCACAACATGGTCGGACGGGGCAACCAGAATGATCGCGTCAGGGTCCTTGGCCGCCAGATACAACGCGGCGGCCAGGACCGCAGGGGCGGTGTTGCGACCCTCGGGTTCAATCAGGATCGGTCCGGGGTCCACACCGATTGCGGTGAGTTGTTCCGGCACTATAAACCGAAACGCTTCGTTGGTTAAAATCAAAGGCTTGGCATACGGCGCACCCTTCGGCCCTTGCATCCTTTCGGCGCAATCCTGCAGCAGGCTGGTTTCGCCAATCAACGGCACGAACTGCTTTGGATAGCTCTTTCGGGACAGGGGCCACAAACGCGTGCCGGAGCCGCCGCACAGAATGACGGGATAGATATTAGTCATGGTGCACGTACCTTTAGCCTGCCAATAGCAGACGGTATCGCCTTAATTGACGGGCAGGGGAAGGGCATTCCGTTATTGTGCCGCTTTCCCCGTGGCAACGATGTCATTGAGGTATTGGCTCAGGTCGTCGCGCAGGTCATCGCGGGCCAGCGCAAAGGCCACGGTCGCCTGCAGGAAGCCGGCTTTTGAGCCGCAGTCAAACCGTTGCCCCTCGAACTTGTAGCCAAACACCGGGACGCCGTTACCGATATCTTCGGCAATTGCATCGGTCAGTTGGATCTCACCGCCGCTGCCCTTTTTCTTTTGGTTCAGATTGTACAGAACCGAAGGCCCAAGGACGTAGCGGCCGATCACGGCAAGGTTCGAAGGAGCATCTTCGGGCTTGGGCTTTTCCACCATTCCCTTGGTGCGGACCACGGTGCCGATGTTGTCACCGACATCCAGAACGCCGTACGAGCTGGTTTGCTCTGGCGCCACTTCCATCGCGGCGACCATGTTGCCGCCGGTTTCCTCATAGGCCTCGATCATCTGCTGCAGGCAAGGTTTGTCCGCTGCAATCACGTCATCAGGCAGCATCACGGCAAATGGTTCGTCACCGATCAGGCGCCGTGCGCACCAGACGGCATGACCCAGCCCCAAGGCCTTGTGCTGACGGATGTAGGCGATTGCACCGCTTTCCATGTTGGTCGCATTCAGCGTTTCCAGCAGGGCATCCTTGCCTTTGGTTTTCAGCTCCTGTTCCAGAACCAGGTTGTGGTCAAAGTAGTCTTCCAAAGCGGATTTGCCGCGCGATGTGACAAAGATAAATTCGGTGATCCCCGCTGCGCGCGCCTCATCGATGGCGTATTGCACCAAAGGACGGTCGACCAGTGTCATGATCTCTTTCGGAACCGATTTCGTCGCCGGCAAAAACCGTGTGCCCAGTCCCGCTACGGGGAAAATCGCCTTGGTAACCTTGCGTGCCATGGTGCCTCTCAAATTCAGCAAAAATACGGACGCGAATGCGCATCCGGAGTTTCTCTTAGGCTGCGAAGCCGGATCAATCAATGATGCCCGGTGTTCCGAGCGCTAATTGTTCAAAACGTGCCACCTTGAACGGTTAGAGTCAAAAACAACCATCGGTTTCTTTGAGTTTTGTCTTTCTATCGCATGTGTTGACGGCAGACGCGGTACTTCGCCGATTGCCCGCGCAGTGTCCGGATTCGGCAAGATTTTGCCCCGCGACCGGGAATCGGTCGCGGGGTCATTGGTCAGACCTGAGCCAGAATCTTCTCCAGCGGATCGTGTTCGGCAACAAAGTGATCCGGGGCAACTTCGCTCAGTTTTGGGACATAGCTCGCCTCACCTGCTGTCAGCTTGCTGGGAAGGAATCGCAGGGCTGCCTTCGGATCCATCGGAGAGGGTAATTCGCCGGGCAGTTTGATGCGCTGCCGGCTGCGCTCGACATCCGGGTCCGGGATCGGCACTGCAGAGATCAGGGATTGCGTATAAGGGTGAATCGGTTCCGAACAGATGATCTCGCCATCGCCCACTTCCACGATCCGGCCCAGATACAGGACCATGATCCGGTTCGATATGGCCCGCACGACCGACAGGTCGTGGCTGATGAAGATCATCGACAGCCCAAACTCCTGTTGCAACTCGCGCAGCAATTCAACGATCTGCGCCTGAATCGAAACATCCAGGGCCGAGACGGCCTCATCGCAGATTATCAGTTTTGGCTTGTTGATCATCGCCCGGGCGATACCCACGCGCTGATTCTGACCCCCGGACAATTCGTGCGGATAGCGATTGATCATGTTGGCCTGCAGGCCAACGCGTTCCATCATCTCGATGACCATTTGTTTGCGTTCGCGTTCGGTCAGGTCGGGGCGATAGGTCTTTAACGGCTCGGCAATCGAGGCCGAGATGGTCATCCGTGGGTCAAGGCTGGCCAGTGGATCCTGGAACACGATTTGCAGGTCCTTGCGATACTTCTTCAACTCGGACCGCTTCA
This sequence comes from Ruegeria sp. B1, assembly GCF_056535885.1. NCBI lineage: Bacteria > Pseudomonadati > Pseudomonadota > Alphaproteobacteria > Rhodobacterales > Roseobacteraceae > Ruegeria > Ruegeria sp. B1. The sequence continues at coordinate 701,456 of NZ_JBQFJA010000001.1, forward strand.
AGCCGACAATGGGATGACCCAGCCAGCTCACGTTGCCACCGCTGGGTTCGATCAACTGTAAAACAGCGCGCGCCAGAGTGGATTTGCCGCATCCGGATTCGCCGACAACGCCCAGTGTTTCACCCTTGCGAATGTCAAAGCTGACGCCGTCCACGGCCTTTAACGGGACTTTGTGTCCGAACAACCCACCCGAGACATGGATCGGGAAATGCACTTTGACATCATCAACCGTCAGCAACGGTTCTTCGGTTTTCTCTAGTGCGCGTGGCGCATCCCCGGCGTCGATCCGCGGCATCGCCTCGAGCAGGGTGCGGGTGTAATCGTGTTCTGGCGCGCGGAAGATGTCGTGGGTGGTACCAGCTTCGACAAATTCGCCCATGCGCATCACCTGAATGCGGTCACACATCCGTGCGACGACACCCATATCGTGGGTGATCAGAGCGATGGCCGTGCCCTCGTCTTTTTGCAGGCGCACCATCAGATCCAGAATGTCGGCCTGTACCGTTACATCCAGCGCCGTGGTCGGCTCATCCGCGATCAGGAGCTTGGGATTGCACAGCATCGACATGGCGATCATCACCCGCTGGCGCATGCCGCCGGACAGCTCGTGCGGGTATTGATCTAGGCGCCGTTTGGCCTCGGGAATACGTACGCGATCAAGCCATTCCAGGCAGCGTGTCCGCGCCGCCGACCCCTGCAAACCCTCGTGGATTTGCAGAACTTCACGCATCTGCTGTCCCACCCGCAGGTGCGGGGTGAGCGCGGTTAGAGGATCCTGAAAGATCATGCCAACATCGGCACCCCGGATCTGGTTCAGTTTGCCCACCGGCAGGTTCAGGACCTCTTGGCCATTCAGCAGGACCGACCCCACTGCCCGCCCCGACGGCGGTAAAAGCCCCATCGCAGCCATGAAGGTCTGGCTTTTGCCCGACCCGCTTTCGCCGACGATGCCCAGACACTCGCCCGGGTTGATGTCGAAAGAGATGCCTTTGACGGCTTCGACCACGCCATCCGGAGTGTCGAACTGGACGCTCAGGTCCTTTACGGAAAACAGACTCATATCAGCGGTCCTTCGGGTCCAGTGCGTCACGCAGACCATCGCCGATGAAGAACATCGTGATGATGATGGTGACGTAGAATGTCAGGGGGAACAGCAACTGCCACAGGGTTCCATAGCCCATGGTTCCGGCCCCTTCGGCAATCAGACGGCCGAGCGAGGTATAGGGCTCGGAAATCCCAAGACCCAGGAACGAGATGAAGCTTTCGACAAGGATCATCTCGGGCACCAGCAATGAGGCATAGACGATCACAACGCCCAGAAGGTTGGGCAGGATGTGGCGGTACATGATGGTGAACTCGCTGACTCCAGCGGCGCGGGCCGCCTCGATGAACTCGCGATTTTTCAGGGTCAATGTCTGCCCCCGCACGATCCGCGCCATGGTCAGCCACCCCACCGCGCCCAGTGCGATGAACAGCGTAAAGAACGACCGCCCGGCAATCACCAAGAGCAGGATGATGATCAGTGTGGTCGGGATCGCCAGCAGGATGTCGACAAAACGCATCATTACACCGTCTGTGCGCCCGCCAATATAGCCCGCGGCGATGCCGTAACATGTCCCGAAGATCAGCGCGGTTGCCGCCCCGATCAGGCCCACCAGCAGCGAGGTCGTGGTTGCCTGAATGACGCGGCTGTAGAGGTCGCGCCCCAGATCATCGACACCGAAATAGTGGCCGGTTTCGATCGACGGCATGCCCATGCCGCGCACGTCCCCCATGACATTCCAGTCGATTTCTTCATTGTTCCAGACAGCGAAGTAGGGGCCGATGATGGTGAACAGGATAATAAGACCCAGAATAAAGACGCTGGCCATCGCCGCCTTGTTGCGGACAAACCGGATGCGCGCGTCCTGCCAGAGCGAGCGCCCCTGAATAGCCGTGTAGTCGGTGACGTCCTCGGCCAAGTGGGCGGCTTTTTGTGATTTTCCAAGCATTGCCAGCCCCTCAGTAGCGGATTTTCGGATCGAACCAGGCATAGGCCAGGTCGGTCAGCAGGTTCACGATGACGGTCAGCGCGCCGTAAAGGATCGTGACCCCCAGCAGCACGGCATAGTCCCGTGACAGGGCTGAGCCGACATAGGCTTGCCCCAAACCGCCGGTCGAAAAGTAAATGTCAACAAAGACCGAGCCGGTCAGCACGTAAACAAACACCGGGCCCAGATAGGACACGACTGGCAGCAGTGTGGGTTTCAGCGCGTGACGCCAGATAATGGTCCGGGTCGGCAGGCCCTTGGCGCGTGCGGTGCGGATGAAGTTCGAATTGAGAACCTCCAACATCGAAGACCGCGTGATCCGAGCGATAGACCCCATGTAAGATGTGGCCAACGCAATAACTGGCATCACAAGATACTGCCACTGACCGCCGTTCCAGCCGCCACCGGGCAGCCATCCCAGCCACAGGGTGAAGGTCAGGATCAGGATCGGACCCATGATGAAGTTCGGCAGCGCCTGCGCCGCGATGCCCAGCCCAACGGCGAAATAGTCGATCCAGCTGTTGTGCTTGATCGCGGCGGCGATCCCCAGACCGACACCAATGGTCGTTGCGACCAGAAATGACAGCGAGCCATAGGTCAACGAGATCGGAAAGCCCTGGGCGATGATGTCATTCACGTCCCGGTCCTTGAATTTAAAGGACGGACCAAAGTCGAAGTGAAACACGATGTTGTACAGGTAGTCCCACAGCTGTTTCCACAACGGCTGGTCCAGCCCATAGCGCGCCTCGATATTGGCCAGAACCTGCGGTGGCAGCGGCCGTTCCGAGGTGAATGGCCCGCCGGGCGCGTAGTGCATCAAAAAGAAACAGGCGACGATCAGTAACAGGATCGTCGGAATCGCGACGAGCAATCGCCGCAAACTATAGGCAAGCATGTCATGCCCCCATCATTATTGGCCCTGCCCCGGACAAATCCGGGGCAGGGCGAGGTTCCATGACGATTACTCGGCGAGTTTATAGAGGTTTTTCGAGTACCAGTTCTGCTCGACGTTGTTCACCGGCCAGTTACCGACGTCGCTGTCCATCATGTAGACACCCGCATAGTGGTAGATCGGGATCACAGGGGTTTCCTGTGCAAGGATGCGCTCGACCTCGGTGTAGAGAGGCGCGGGGTCGTCTGCGGTTTTGGCTTGGGCCAACAGCTCGTCAACACGGGGGTTGGCGTATTTGCCGTCATTGTAGCCCGAGTCTGACTGCAACAGATCAAGGAAGGTGGACGCCTCGTTGTAGTCGCCACACCATGCACCGCGCGCCAGATCAAAGTTCTGGTTGCCGCGCTCTTCCAGGAACACTTTCCATTCCATGTTGGCCAGTTCGACCTGAACGCCCAGTTTCTGCTTCCACATCTGGCTCAGGGCCACGGCGACCTTCTTGTGATCTTCCGACGTGTTGTAGACCATCTCGAAGCTCAGCGGATTGTCCGGACCAAATCCTGCTTCGGCCAGAAGTTCCTTGGCCAACTCATCCCGCTCCCCTTGGCTCATCGATGGCATCTCAACGGTGGGAACGGTGAACCCTGCGGTCGCTTCGGGGGCAAATGTGTAGGCTTCTGGCTGACCACCGGCCATCACCTTTTCGGTGATGATCGCACGGTCTACGGCCAGCGAAAGCGCCTGACGTACGTTGGGATCTTTGAACGCTTCGGGACCACCTTCCGAGACATTGAACGTGTAATAGTAATTACACAGACGCGGGAAGCTGATTGCCTCCTCCGGGTGTTCCTGACGCAGGCGCGGGTACTGACCGGCCGGGATCTCGGTGCGGTCCAACTCTCCCGCAAGGTAACGGGTCAGAGCGACGTTTTCGTCGTTGATGACCAGCGCCACGACCTTTTCGATAATGGTATTGTCGTTATCCCAGTACATCTCGTTGCGTTCCCGAACCGAGCGTTCCTGCGGCAGGTGTTCGGTCAGAACATATGCGCCGTTCGAGACAATGTTCTCAGGTTTAGTCCAGGCATCGCCAAATTCCTCGATGACCTTTTGCGGAGCCGGAAACGTCGTGGAATGCGTTGTCATCTGGGGGAAGTAAGGCAGGGGCGCGCTCAGGCGCACTTCCAGCGTCTTGTCGTCGATGGCTTTGACGCCCAGCTCATCAACTGGCTTTTCGCCAGCGATGATCGCCGCGGCGTTCTCAATGGCCATCAGCTCCATGAACCACGCATAAGGCGAGGACAAGGCGGGATCGACGGCACGTTTCCAGGCGTATACGAAATCGCCTGCGGTAACCGGATCGCCGTTGGACCATTTGGCGTCACGCAACGTAAAGGTGTAAAGGTCTTTGGTGTCATTGGTCGTGTAGCCGGTGGCGACACCGGGAACAAGATTGCCGTCTTCGTCCTGATTCATCAGCCCTTCGAACAGATCGCGGACGATCTCTGCGCCGGTCACGTCTTCGACAATCTGTGGGTCGACCGAGGTGTGCTCATCGAGAACACGGTAGGTAAAGGTCTGGTCCTCTGCCAGCGCTTCGCCCGTTTCCGGGTGCGTAGAGGCGGCGAATGCGGCGCCTGCGATGATCGTTGAGGCCATCAGCCCCGCCAGTGAGGTTCGGATGTATCTGTTCATGATGTTTTCTCCCATTTCAGGTGCCGGGCCGCGCCTGTGATGCGCAACCTGCCCGGTTACCTTTTTGACATGGATCGGAATTCAGCCTTGAGCGAGAATGGCGATACGTGGTCGCAATGCGCACTGCGTCAATGCCTTCCGGTCTGTTGTCTGAACGTGAATGCGAAAGCTGTCTTTCACTGCGCCGGAACGTGGCATTATTTACGCAAAGGTTAAAGACTCAGCCCGGATTTATTCAACCAAGGGAGGAAAAGAACCAAACTGCGGGGGCTGCTGAAACATTATGACCGATCAGAGTGTCATTGCCGTATTTATGTTAGACCCCGCCCGCCCAAAGGTGTGTTGGCGGTTGAGCTATTGGTCACGATGTTTGTCGACCGGTGACCGGATAGAGCGAATCACCAAGCGCGGCGGGCGGGCTCGGAAATCTGCACTCGAAAGGAGACCGTGGCTACGGTGTCAGGGCGGACTTCATCCGTTTTTCGGGAAAGCAGGTGGGGTCGCGGCCGGTGGCTTCCTGCCAGCGTCCGATTGATCGGCGGGTTTTGAAGCCGGGCAGGCCATCGGCCCCGCCGACATCGTGACCTTGCTGTTCCAGCGCGCGCTGCATGGCAGCGATATCGGATCGGTACAAGTCGTCGACCTGACCCCAGCGCCCGCTGAAATCCCCAACGCCGTATTGGATGCGGTCCCCCACATGACCGACGAACAAGGCATACAGATCGCTTTTGTTGTATTCCTTTAGCACGTAGAAATTCGGTGTAACCAGAAAGGCCGGTCCGCTGCGGCCTGCGGGCATCATCAGATACCCTTCTCCGGCCATTTCATGCGGAGGGAACGGTTTGCCCGAGACGCGGGCGATACCCATGGCGGACCAGTCGCGAAAGGACCGCCCCTGATCCGGTCCCTCCAGGGCGCAGGACAGGGATTGCGGCACTGCCACTTCGAACCCCCAATCGCGTTCGGCGACCCATCCATGCCGTGCAAGGTAGTTGCCGATTGAAGCGATCGTGTCATCAGCCGACCCCCAGATATCAGACAGCCCATCGCCGTCGCCATCTGCCGCATAGACCAGAAAACTGGACGGCATGAATTGCGGTTGCCCCAAGGCCCCGGCCCAGCTGCTGTTCAGCACGCCGCCTTTTGCGTGACCTGCCTCGGCAATTTCGAGGGCAGCGACAAGTTCGGCTGCGAAGTATTCTGAACGGGTGCTCATGAAGCCTTTGGTTGCAAGAACCTCAAAGGCATTGTGCGGAATGGGCACCTGCCCATAGCCGCTTTCACGACCCCAGATGGCGAGAATGATACGCGCCGGCACCCCGGTGTCCGCCTCGACCCGTGCCAGCGTTGCGGCGTGGCGTTTGGCCATTTTGCGGCCGACCGACGTTGCGCCGCTCACGGACCCTGCGTTGAAGTAACGCCCTGGTGCACCGAACTCGGCCTGACGTTGTGCCTTTGGGGTCTTGGCGGTGCTGCCGGGCGGCACGAGGTCGGGCAAGTCCCAGTTTAGTGTCACGCCGGAAAATGCCCGATCCATCGTGGCGCGCGAAACGCCCCGGGACCGGGCCTGCGGCCAGATGGTGTTCTGCAGCCAGGTCTGAAACTGACGCTCGACTGCCGCGCGGTCCTGCGCGCCGGCGGCACTGGCCAGGGCTGCCAATGCGAAGAAAATCACAAGAAAAATACGCATCACCACGATGTCTGTCCCGGTCTGCGGCGCAAGTCAACTGAAAGCCGTTTGGTCTGCCACAGGGAAACCCGGCTGTAACCCAGGGTTGAGCCGCGATAGCAACGGGCCATCGCAAGCCGGGAAAAAGCCTTGAGAAAATCGCTGCCTTTGCGGATAGTTGGGCGAAACCAAGGGCAGGAGAGGACCGTCAGGTATGGCCACACTCAGAACGTCCCCCGCGCTGGCCGTCTTGTTGGCGGCATCTGCGGTTCTGATGGCCACGGCACAGGGGGCGGGGGCAAGCGACAGTTTCATGGACCCGCAAGGACCGATTGCGGCGGTTCAGAAAACGCACCTGATCCGGGCAACCGGGCTGATCCTGATCGCGGTCATCCCCGTGCTGGTGCTGGTTCCGCTCATTGCGCTGCGGTACCGCCGCCGAAAAGGGGCGGAGCAGCGTATCGCCCCGACTGGGATTTTTCCGCAAAGCTTGAGTTTCTTATGTGGGGCGTGCCGATGGTGATCGTTGCGCTCCTGTCGTATTACCTCTGGAAGTCCACGCACCGTCTCGACCCGTATTCCGCACCTTTTGGCGAGCAACCGGCGCTGCAGGTGCAGGTTGTCGGTCTGGATTGGAAATGGTTGTTTATCTACCCGGAACTTGGAATCGCCAGTGTGGGAGAGTTGGGCATTCCGATCAAGCAACAGGTCGCGATGACGCTCACGACCGATACGGTTATGCAGTCTTTCATGATCCCAGCGCTGGCCGGTCAGATCTATGCGATGCCGGGGATGACGACCCAGTTGCATCTGGTGGCGGACCGGCCCGAGCAAATGCAGGGCGAAAACACGCAATACAATGGGCGCGGTTTCACCAAGCAGAAATTTGAAACCGTTGCGATGGAGCTCCATGATTTCGACGCTTGGGTCGACAAGGTTCGAGCAAACGGTATCCTTTTGGACGCAACGACATATCAGACACTTGCCATGCGTACCGACCGAGATGAGGTTCAGGCGGCTCTGGGGACGCCCCAGATGCCGGATAACGCGCTCTATTTCAAATTGGATGAGGGCGATCTGTTCCACACCATCCTGCACCGGTATCACAGCGGCGAGCCTTTGCCCCTGAACCAGCAGCCTGGAACAACCGAATACGGGCAGGAGGCCAGCCAATGACGACCACCGAGTCCGGGTTCTTTGGCCGCCTCAACTGGGATGCCTTTCCTATCACTGGATTGATTCAGGACCCCAACACCAATGAGATTGTCGCCAATGCGGCGGCAGGCATTGTTATCGTCGGCGTTGTCGCGGTGGTGGGTTTGCTGACGTGGTTCCGGCTGTGGGGGCCGCTTTGGCGGGACTGGCTGACCAGCGCAGACCACAAGAAAATCGGTATCATGTATATCGTGTTTGCCATCGTGATGCTGGCGCGGGGTGTTCTCGAAGGTGTTGTGATGCGCGCCCAGCAGGCGGCCGGACCGGGCGATGGTTTTCTGGAGGCCGAGCATTTTGCCGAGCTGTTCAGCACCCACGGCACGATCATGATCTTTTTCGTGGCCGTGCCGTTTGTGTTCGGTCTGGCGAATTTCCTTGTGCCGCTGATGATCGGTGCGCGGGACGTGGCCTTTCCGGTTATGAACCAGATCAGTCTGGGTCTGACGGTCTCGGCGGGCATGATGCTGATGGTTTCGCTTGTCGTGGGTGAGTTTTCGACCGGCGGCTGGACGGCGTATCCGCCTTATACCGGCGCGGCTTTCAATCCGGGTGTGGGACCGGACTACTGGATCTGGGCCATCGTTGTCTCGGGGATCGGCACGACACTGACGGGCATCAATTTCGCGGTTACGATCTACAAATTGCGCGCACCGGGCATGAAGTTCATGCGGTTGCCGATGTATTGCTGGACGATCATCTGCAGCTCGATCCTGATTGTCTTTGCGATGCCGCCGTTGGGCGTCGCCGCCCTGTTGCTGGCCGCCGACAGGTATCTGGACTTTCATTTTTTCACCAACGATCTCGGCGGCAACATGATGAATTATGCCAACCTGTTCTGGTTGTTTGGCCACCCCGAAGTCTATCTGCTGGTTCTGCCCGCCTATGGGATTTATTCGGAAGTGTTCGCGACATTCTCGGCAAAACGTCTTTACGGCTATAACTCGCTGGTCATTGCCACCATGTCGATCGCCGTGCTGTCATTCACCGTTTGGCTGCACCATTTCTTCACCATGGGTCAAAGCGCGCTGATCAATGCGGTGTTTGGTATCGCCACCATGCTGATCGCCATTCCGACAGGGGTCAAAGTCTATGACTGGATGGCAACGCTGTGGCGTGGGCGCATCCGGTTCTCGGTTCCCATGCTGTATGGGCTGGCCTTTCTGCTGCTGTTTGTCATTGGCGGGCTCAGCGGTGTGATCCTGGCCAATCCCACCGTGGATTATCAGGTTCACAACACGCTGTTTCTGGTCGCGCATTTCCACAACGTGCTGCTGCCGGGTGTGCTGTTCGGGTTGCTGGCGGGCTATAATTACTGGTTCCCAAAGGCGTTTGGCTTCCGCCTGAACGACTTTTGGGGCCGCGTGACGGTGGTTTTGTGGACGGTTGGGTTTATGCTCACTTTCCTGCCTCTGTACTTTGTTGGCCTGATGGGGATGCCACGCCGGTCGTTCAGCTGGGAAGACCCCAGTTTTCATCCTTATATGATCATCGCGGTGATCGGGGCGCTGGTGATCCTGTCTGCGCTGCTGTCTGTTCTGGTCCAGCTTTGGGTCAGCATCCGGGATCGGGAAAAGACCCGCGTGCCCGTCGGGGACCCGTGGGATGCGCGCACATTGGAATGGTCGATCCCCGCCCCGCCGCCGCCATATAATTTCGCGATCATTCCCAATGTGACAGACCGCGACAACTTTGCGGCCGCCAAGGAACGCGGCGATGCGTATCCCAAACCGGAAGCGTATGAAGACATCTATATGCCGCGTAACACCGGTATCGGGTTTATCCTGTGCGTGCTCAGCGGCGTCTGGATGTTTGCGCTGGTCTGGTGGATCTGGTGGCTTGCAGCGCTGGTGACCGTCCTGATCATCCTGTCGATCATTGTCTGGAGCTTTGACACCAGCACCGAAATTGTTATCCCGGCCGAAGAGGTGCGCAAAGAGCACGAGGCATGGCTGACGCTGGTGCAAAACTCGACTGCGGTAGATCGTGACCATGAAACCGCCCCGGAAAACCGCGGACTGGCCCGGCCCGATCTGGAGGCGGTGACATGAAACGCGCACCGACGCACAGCTATCCCGGCATAAACCTTGGCGAACGTCACGCGAGTGCCCACAAGGCCACCGAGGTCGTGACCTTTGGTTTCTGGGTCTTTCTGATGAGCGATCTGGTCTATTTCGGCCTGATGTTTGCTGTCTACATCACCATGATTGATGCGCAAGCCGGTGGACCCGGCCCGCACGAGTTGTTCGACCTGAGAAGCATCTTTGCCCAGACCATGATCCTGTTGACCAGCAGCCTGACGGTTGGTCTGGCTATGCTGGCGCTGAAGTACAATCTGCCCCGGGCACGCATTGTTCTTTGGTTCGGTGTGACCCTTGTGCTGGGTATCAGCTTTCTGGTTCTGGAAATCCGCGATTTCATGGCGATGGCCGAAAAAGGCGGGGTGCCGCAACGCAGCGGGTTCCTGTCGGCTTTTTACGGTCTGGTTCCCTTGCACGGCCTGCATGTCGCGGCGGGATGTGTGTGGTTGATCGTTTTGGGTATTCAATTGCGCGTCATGGGACTGACCGATCTGGTGATGTCGCGCGTCGTGCGCCTGGCGTTGTTCTGGCATTTTCTCGATCTCATCTGGATCGGCATTATCACAATCGTTTACTTCGGGGGGCTCACCTATGGATAAACGCTCCGAGATGCACCGCCGTGAACGCCGCCGCTATGTCATAGGCTATGGAGGCTCGCTGCTTTTGACGCTGGCGGTGTTTGCAATTGCCTACCATTTTGGCATCGAAACCCGGGGGGTCTATCTGACCATCGGACTGCTGGGGTTGGCTCAGCTGATCGTGCAGCTGGTTTACTTTCTGCATATCGACCGGCGCCGCAGCAGTCGGGAGGATCTGGACCTGATCCTATTCTCAACCCTGGTTTTGTTGATCATTATTCTCGGAACGGTTTGGATTCTGGGCAATCTGGCAGTGCGTATGCACATGCACGCTATGTAGGAAGTCTGCCCCAAGGACAAAAAGGACACGCGTATGAAATCCCTGAAGGTCATCGCGGTTTTTGTGATGCTGGGTGCCATCGCCGCAGGTTTGGTCCTGTACTGGCGGCATGACGAGCGATACCCGTCGACCAAGGACGCTTATGTTGGGGCGAACATAATATACGTTGCGGCACAGGTGACCGGACAGGTGGCAGAGGTGCACGTGACCGAAAACCAGTCGGTTAAGTCCGGCGATCTGTTGTTTACGATTGACGATACACAGTTCAAGGCGGCGTTTGACCAGTCTACGGCCGATCTGGAAGGTGCAAAGGCAGAGGCAAAGTCTTTTGCCACACAGATCGCGGCGGCAGAGGCGACGGTAGAAAGCGCGCAATCGTCCTACGATACGGCGGAAAAGGCGCTGGATCGGGCCAAAGTTCTATTTTCGACGGGTGATGTTGCACAGGCTTCTTTGGATCAGACAACTTCGGACTTTGCCCAAGCCTCGGCGCGGTTGACCGCCAGTCAATCAGCTCTGTTGGCGCTGCAAAACATCCTGGCGGAAAAGCAGGACGGCGTCTTGTCGGCGCGTGCGCAGTTGGAAATTGATAAGGCCAATCTTGCATGGACCAAAGTCTACGCAACTGCGGATGGGTGGATTGCCAATCTGACCCTGAGACCGGGATCCACGGTCTCAGAAAACCTGTCACAGTTTTCGATTATTGAGGCTGCGGATTGGTGGGTCGATGCCAATTTCAAAGAAACCTCTCTTCCGCGTATCCGCCCGGGGCAGCCGGTGACCGTAAAAGTCGACATGCTGCCGGGCATGACACTGACGGGCAAAGTTGCCTCGATCGGGCGCGGGTCCGGCGACACGTTCTCATTGTTGCCGTCCGAGAACTCCAGCGGAAACTGGGTTAAGGTCACGCGTCGGTTCCCGATCAGAATTGAACTTGATCCGACTGACGCACCGCTACGAGTCGGCGGCAGCAGTATGGTCGTGGTTGACACCACCACCCCTGCAATGGGTCAATGACCGCGACAGCAGCCAGCCATGTCAATCCGGTGATCGTTGTCGCCGTGGTCTGTAGCGCCATTCTGGAAGTGCTCGACAGTACGATTGTCAACGTGGCCTTGCCGCATATTCAGGCGGCCTTTGGGGCGACGACGGATCAAGCCACGTGGATTCTGACCAGCTACATCGTCTCGGCGGTTGTCGTCATGCCACTTACCGGGTTCGTCGCCAGGTGGATCGGGCGACGTCGGTTGATCCTGACGGCGATAACCGGCTTTGCCTCGATGTCAGTCTTGTGTGGCTTGTCCTGGAGCCTAGAGACCATGGTCGCGTTCCGTCTGGCGCAGGGCATGTTCGGCGCTTTTTTGATCCCGTTGTCGCAGTCCATTCTGTTCGACTCTTTTCCGCGCGAGCGGCGCGGGCAGGCAATGGCGGTTTTCGGTCTAGGTGTTGTTGTGGCGCCTGTTCTGGGCCCCACAGTAGGGGCGATCCTGACCGAGTATTTTTCATGGCGGATGGTCTTCTTTGTAAATCTTCCGATCGCCGCGATGGCGCTGCTGTTGCTGGCCGGGGAACTGCCGGAGGATGAAACCGAAGACGTCAGGATCGACTGGAAAGGCCTCGCCTTGCTGGCCATCGGCATTGGGTGCCTGCAGTTCGTTCTGGATCAGGGCGAAACCAAGGACTGGCTGTCGTCCCGCGTCATACAGGTGGCGGTGATCGCATCCGTCCTGGGCGCGCTTGGTTTCATTTATCATGCGCTGATATCGAAAACGTCGGTGGTTGATCTTCGCCTGTTTGCGGATCGCAACTTTGCCCTGTGCAACCTGATCATCGCGGGCTTTGCGATTTCCCTGTTCGGAGGTATCGCCATCTTGCCGACCTTTGTGCAGAATCTGCTGGACTATCCGGTCATCGACTCGGGTCATTTGTTCATCCCCCGCGGCATCACGGCTGGCCTGTCCATGGTGGTGACCGGCGCTGTGCTGGTCGGCCGGTTCGATCCTCGCATCCTTGCTGGCGCCGGCTTGTTGCTCACTGCGGTCGGGAATTTCATGCTGGGCGGGCTGAACCTGAACGCAGGCTTCTGGCAGGTGGCCTGGCCCGGTGCCGTCAGCGGTCTGGGTATGGGGCTGGTGTTTGTGCCAATGTCAATTTTGGCCTTCGAAAGCATCAGCAAAACCCGGCAGGATGAGGCGTCGGGGCTGTTCAATGTCACCCGCCAGCTCGGATCATCGGTCGGCATCTCGCTGGTCGGCACGTGGGTGGTGCGCGGATTGCAGACAAACACGGCGGTGTTGAGCCAGAATGTCACGCCCTATAACCCGGCGGCACAGGCCTATTTACAGCCGCTTGGTTTGACACCGGACAGTGCAGAGGGTGCGGCCATTCTGGGGCAGGAGATCGCGCGTCAGGCCGAAATGATCTCGTATCTGACCGTGTTCAACAATCTCGGGCTCCTAGCTCTGGCGACGATCCCTTTGTTGTTTTTCTGCCGCGCGCCGAAACCGGGTACACAAGCCACGGTCCAGGCCCATTAACCGGTCAGGATCAGCCCCAGCCACAGGGCCAGCCAGCACAGCACAAGGCTGATCAGGATGTTTCCGGCGGCCAAAACAAGCGTCCGCTCACGCCTCAGCTCCAGCGTTTGATAGGCAAAACTGGAAAAGGTGGTAAAGCCACCGCAGAACCCGAAAACCAAACGCTTTTCCTCTTCACCCATCTCAACCGGTCCACCGAGGAACCCAATCCAAAGCCCCAGTAGCAAGCTGCCCAGCACGTTCACGATCAGGGTGGACAGCGGCAGGTCGTGGTTGACCCGCAGCGCAAGCCAATGACGCAATACTGCGCCCAAACCGCCGCCCAATCCAAACATCGCATGCAGAAAGAGGTCGGTCATTCGGAACGCCTCGCACGCTGAAAGCGGCGCCCCAAGGCTTCACCCAATACGGCTGTTGCAAGGCCAATGACGATCTCGAATCCCGCAGCTGCGGGCACGGTCCAGAGATTGGTTTCTGCCAGCCGTTCCAGCTCTGCCACAAAAGACGAAAAGGTGGACAGACCGCCACAAAACCCAGCAGCACCAAGATGCAGGACATGGGCGTGCACCCTGTGGCGAATGGAATAGAGCCAGCCCAGAATGAAACAGGCGACGACGTTGATGCCGAAAGTTGATGTCAAAAAGGGCGCGCCGGGTATGGTCAGCGAAAACGCCTCACGCAGCAGCGACCCTGCAGCACCGCCAACAAACACGGCCGCGAACATCAGGATATGCCCCCGGACTGCTGGTCGTGTTTTCTGTTCCGTCACGTATCCGGCCCGTTTTGCTGTCTTATGGCCTTACAGGCTGACCTGACCCGGATCAACCGGGGCCAAACCCCGAACGGCGCTTCACAAATGCGTCTGTTCAGGCGCATGCGGGCACAAATGCTTGCAATTAAAAGCCAAACTGTTCCACGTTTGAACAAGTCGGCGCGACTTGGGCGCAGGGATGAATCAAGGTCGCGTTCCACATTGGCGCCACCCAGAGGGATCAGGAATGGTTGTACGCAGACTCTATTATTTTATCAGCTATGTGTGTCTGCCCTTGGTGGTGGTGCTGGGCTTTTACTGGCCGCCAGCCCATTGGTTCCTTGTTGTTCTCGTGCCTTATGCGGTCGTCGGCCTCTATGATATGCTCACCACCAAGCACAACGTTCTGAACAACTATCCGGTTCTGGGGCATTTCCGCTACATGCTGGAGTTTGTCAGTCCGGAAATACGCCAATACTTCGTAGAAACCAACGAAAGCGGACGGCCCTATAACCGGATCATCCGGGCGCTGGTCTATTCGCGCGCCAAGGGTCAGGTGGATACCCAGGCCTTTGGCACCCAATACGACATCATGACGGTGGGGTATCACCGGGCCAACCACTCGCTGGCCCCCAAAGAGGTTCCAGAAAGCGAAGAGCGTATCATGCTGGGCGGTCCGCAATGTGAAAAACCCTATAGTGCGTCCCGCCTGAATGTCTCGGCGATGAGTTTCGGCGCGCTCAGTGCAAACGCAATCCGCGCCCTGAACGGCGGTGCCAAGGACGGCGGCTTTGCCCATAACACTGGCGAGGGCGGGTTGTCGCCGCATCACCTGGCCGAGGGCGGTGACATCATCTGGCAAATCGGAACCGGTTATTTTGGATGTCGGACCCCTGAGGGCGGGTTTGACAAAGATGCGTTTGCCGAAAAAGCCAAAAAGGACGTCGTAAAGGCAATCGAAATCAAACTGTCCCAGGGGGCGAAACCTTCGCATGGGGGCGTTCTGCCCGCCGCGAAGGTCGACAAAGAGATCGCCGAGATCCGGGGCGTGCCCGAGCATCAGGATGTGATTTCTCCTCCAATTCACTCCGCTTTCGACGGCCCGACCGGGTTGATGCAATTCGTACAGCACTTGCGCGAGATGTCCGGCGGCAAACCCATCGGGTTCAAATTGTGTATCGGCAACCGGTCTGAGTTTCTTGCGATCTGCAAAGCGATGTTGGAAACCGACATCCTTCCGGATTTTATCACCATTGATGGGGCCGAGGGTGGCACAGGCGCGGCGCCCGTGGAGTTTACAAACCGTCTGGGCATGCCACTGAACGAGGCCCTGATCTTTGTGAACAACTGCCTGCGCGGCGTCGGGCTTCGCGACAAAATCCGGATTATCTGTTCTGGCAAGGTGGCGACCGGCTACGACATGGTCGAAAAGTTCGCGCTAGGGGCGGATATGTGTAACGCAGCCCGGGCGATGATGTTTGCGGTAGGCTGCATTCAAGCCTTGCACTGCAACACGAACCGCTGTCCGTCCGGTGTGGCGACGCAGGACCCGATCCGAGGACGTGCAGTGAATGTCCCGCAGAAACGCCAGCGGGTGCACCGTTTTCACGATGCGACGCTGGAAAGCTTTCGTGAGCTCCTTGGCGCGATGGGCAAAGAGACGGTTTCGGAGTTGCGTCCGGGTGATATCCGCCGCCGCACAGCAGATGAGCGCGAGCGTTCCTATGCGGAGCTTTATACGTTTATCGACGAGGGCGCTTTGCTGACAGATGCGATCCCGCAGGAGTTCGCCGACGATTGGACCCGCGCCTCAGCCACCCATTTCTGATTTTTTGGCCAGGCTGCCAAGGATTGACCTTTTCCATCCGTCTTACAAACGTGATGCGGATGAAAACCTCGGACGAAGACCTCGCCCTGGCGGCAGTTGGTGGCGACGCGGATGCGTTCGCTACACTGCTCGCGCGGCACTATGACCGGATCTTTCGGCTGGCCTTTCGTTTGACCGGACGTACCGATGAGGCTGAGGACCTGACGCAGGATATCTGCGCAGCATTACCGGCCAAGATTTCAGGGTTCCGGGCTCAGGCGAAATTCACCACATGGCTCTACCGGGTTGTCGTAAATGCCGCCGAAGACGCCCGGCGGCGCAGCGCCAGCCATGATCGTGCTGCATCCGGCTGGGGTGAGGTCGAGCGGCTACGCCTCGCCGAGGCCGTTGAAACCGCGGAAACTGTCGATTGGCTGCACCGCGCAATGCGCGCGCTGCCGCAGGACTTGCGGGACACGCTGGCCCTGACACTCGACGAAGAGATGACGCACGCCGAGGCCGCCAAGGTTTTGGGCGTGTCCCAGGGCACGGTGTCCTGGCGGATGTCCGAAGTCCGAAAGCGTTTGCGCGTATTGCGACAAGAGGAGCTGGCGCAATGACAGACGAGTTTGACGATCTGAAAAGGCACATGGAAGCTGCGATGCCCGCCCCTGATGCGCGTCGTCGCGCCGAAAACCTGCAACTGGCGCAGAAAAACTTCGCCCGCGCCCAAGGATCGCGTGCCGGGAAACGTCCCACTGTTCAGCGAGGTCCAATGGCCCGCCTGACAGAAGGAGCGAAGTCCATGTTGAACACCCTTTCACAGCGCGGCGCGCTGACCGCGACCACGGCCATTGCCGCCGTCGCTTTGGTGATGATCGTGCCGCAAGCTCGGGATATTGTGGTGAACCCGACATCTCGAAGCGAAAGCCGGTTGGCGGCTCCGCAACCGCAAACCGAACAGGATGCCTCTTTACTTGCAGAGGCCGAAGGTCCCGATCTGGAAGCATCGATTGTCGAGGCCCCGGTTGTTGTTGAAGAGGCACTTGCGCCAGCGCCGAAACAGTCTTCGGGAGTGCAGTTCTCGAAGGATGCAGGGCGATTTGAACTGTCTTACGGTACACCCTCCGGAGACAGCACCTCTCCGATGGTTGCACCTGTGATTGACGACGGCGGAGTGGGCCTAAGCCCAAACACCGAAGCCTTCGCCAACACCGATACGAATCCGCTGAAAGTCACGACCGAAGAGCCGGTGTCCACGTTTTCGATCGACGTTGATACGGCCTCGTATTCCATCGTCCGGTCTTCGCTGATGAACGGTCACCTGCCGCCGAAAGACGCGGTGCGGGTGGAAGAGATGGTGAATTACTTTCCATACAGTTACCCTGCACCCGATGGCGACGCTCCGTTTCGTTCGACGATTACGGTGACCCCGACGCCGTGGAACGAAGGGACGCAGCTTGTCCATATCGGTATTCAGGGCGCGTTGCCTGCGATTGAGGATCGGCCGCCGCTGAACCTCGTGTTCCTGATCGACACGTCCGGTTCGATGCAGGACACGAACAAGCTGCCCTTGCTCAAACAATCTTTCCGCCTGTTGCTGTCCGAACTGCGGCCCGAGGATCACGTCTCGATCGTGACCTATGCGGGTAGCGCCGGTCAGCTGCTGGAACCGACGGTCGCCACGGACCGCGCAAAGATTTTGACCGCGTTGGAGCAATTGGAAGCTGGTGGTTCGACTGCCGGGCAAGCCGGACTTCAACAGGCCTATCAGGTGGCTGAAAGCATGGCGGCAGACGGCGACGTGACCCGCGTGATCCTGGCCACGGATGGCGATTTTAACGTGGGGCTTTCAGATCCTGAGGCGTTGGAAGGTTTTATCTCCGGAAAACGCGACAGCGGCACCTATCTGAGCGTGTTGGGATTTGGCCGGGGCAATCTGGATGACGCAATCATGCAGGCGCTGGCCCAGCACGGGAACGGGCAGGCAGCCTATGTCGACACGCTGAGCGAAGCGCGCAAGGTGTTGGTTGATCAACTGGCGGGCGCTTTGTTCCCGATTGCCAATGACGTGAAGATTCAGGTTGAGTTCAACCCCGCACACATCGCCGAATACCGGCTGATTGGTTATGAAACCCGGGCCCTGCGCCGCGAGGACTTTTCGAATGATAAGGTGGATGCGGGCGACATCGGTGCAGGCCACACTGTGACCGCGATCTACGAGGTTACGCCCGTGGGATCAGATGCGACCCGCAACGCGCCCTTGCGCTATGCCACGCAAACCGAACCGCAGACATCCGATGAGATCGGATTTTTTAGGCTCCGATACAAAACCCCGGGAAAAGAGCAGAGTCAGTTGATCGAACAAGCGATATTACCGGTGCAGGGCGCGTCAAACGACGATGTTCGGTTCTCCTACGCGATTGCTGGATTTGGGCAGTTGCTGCGCGGCGGCGTATATCTGGACGACTGGAGCTATGACGATGCCATTGCCCTTGCGAACGGGGCCAAGGGTCAGGACAGATTTGGGTACAGATCCGAAGCGGTCACCCTGATGCGATTGGCGGACACGCTGTCTCAATGAACTCAAGGGGGGCGAAAGTGTTCTGTCGCCCCTCTCTATTCAGTTCAATGAAGGACGCGGGTTGCTTGCGGCGTGAGAGTTGATCCGGCGCACGCTCCACTCGACCGCGTCCCGCATGGTTTTGCCCAGGGCTACGTCAAACGCAGTGACCAGATCAGGCGTCTGGTCGCTCGCCGCTACAACGTTTTCCTGAAACGAGCTGGAGGCGATGATCTTATCCTCGAATTCATCGATGATCTTGATGTTCATGCGCACTTCGACCCGCACGGTCTTTGAGTTTTCAGTTTCCGCGATGACGATACCCTGAAACTCGCGCAGGTCTGGCACGATGATGTAGTCGGCCCGCAACCCTACGGTCGAACGCCCAACGGCGGCCACTCTGTTTGAGTTCTCATAGCTCTCGACCAGCAAGGCCTGAACGATCAGTGGTGCGCGATCAACCCAACGTGCGCGCGGCAAATACTGCACCTGTAGTGGGGTTGGTTGAATTGCAATCTGGTCGGTGTCTACCGCCGCTGTCGCCGTCGGCTCTTGAACCACGATCTGTTTTTGAACCTTCGGCAACGAGGACGAGAAGGTACTTTTGGGTGTCAGCAGATACAGATCATTGGGTTTGGCCGCCTGTTGCAGTGTTCCCAAACCGGCGCAGCCGCCAAGCGACGCAATCATCAGAAACAGAATGAATGGCCTAATCATTGGCGGAACTCCGATGCTTGCGTGCCCAGAAGGAAACGGGCCGGGTCACGCTCGATCTTGTCTACAAGGCGGTCGAGGCTGATGACAAGCCTTTGTGACTCTTCGACAAAACGCACAAACTGGGGCAGGCCAACCCGCAGGAAATCCGAGACCTGGCGGCGGTTGCTTTGCACGATCCCGTCGATCGTGCCCATCAGTTCCGATGCGGAATTCGACGCGCTGAGCACATCGTCTGAGATTTTGTCGATCTTTTCGGTGATGTTTGAAACGGTCGTGGTGACCTGATTTGCTGCCTTGCGGATATCCTCTGCGACCGGGGCCACATCCTCTTCCATAACCCGGTTAGCGGAGTCAAAGGCCCGCTCGGCTGAAACTAGAGTTTCCTTCGCCGTGTCCATGGCCGCAGTGATCGAGCCAAGCGTGGTGTTTGCGTTCAGCACGGTGTCGTTGACGATCTCCAGCGTGACGCTGCCCTCTTCAGACAATTTGGTCAGCCGCTCGGCCAATGCCGATCCTCGCTCGATAAACGGCCGGATGTCTTCCTGCATCACCCGGTCGGCTGTGGCGAGGGTTGTTTTAGCCTCGTCCAGCGCCTCTTTGGCGGATTCCGATGCCGTCTTGACGGAATTCAGGGTATCGTTCCCGGTTTCCAGTGTCGTCTTGGCGGTGTCGACCAAAGGTTCCAGACGCTTGGTGAACTCACCGATATCTTTGGCTGCACCACCAATATCGCTGGAAACGGATTCAAAATCCGACAGCGTTTTGTCCAGCCGTCCGGTGGCCGAGGCCAAATTGTCCAGGATATCGGATACAGCCTGACGGTTCTTATCATTTACGACGGAATTCAAATCCTGAAGCAGCGTAATCGCTTCATCCAGAAGCTTCGGGGCGCCTTCGAAAAGCGTTTGGATCGTGCTGCGTTTGCTTTTGATAACACTGTCTTCGGGCAAACGTTCGGCCGAGGCAGACCCGCCGGTCAGTTCAACGTATCCAACGCCGGTCACACCCAGCGATTGCAGTTGCGCAACCGTGTCTTCGGTCACGGGGATATCGGCATCCACCTCGATCCGCACCCTGACCTTGGACGGATCGTCGTCATCTAGGTTGAGCGAAAGCACCTGTCCGACCGGCAGGCCATTAAAACTGACGCCCCCGGCGGCCGAGAGGCCCGACACGTTGTCAAAAAGAATATCGTAATAGGCGTACTGGCGGGTGACTTCGAATTTTGCTAGCCACAGGAAGAAGGCAAACGCGCCCAGAATACCCGCAAGGGTGAACGCGCCGATCAGGATATAGTTCGCTCGGGTTTCCATCGCCTCTACCTGTTTTACCCCTTCTCCTGCGCCGCGCGGGCGCGGGGGCCTGTGAAGTATTCCTGAACCCAAGGATGATCGACCTTGGTCATCTCTTCAATCGGACCTTCAACCAGCACGCGTTTTTCCGCAAGAACTGCAACGCGGTTGCAACTGGCATAAAGGCTGTCTAGATCGTGTGTGACCATGAAAACGGTCAAACCAAGCGCCTGCTGCAACTCTCCGATCAGATTATCATAGGTGGCCGCGCCGATCGGGTCCAAACCGGCGGTTGGTTCGTCCAGAAAGACGATTTCGGGGTCCAGTGCCAGTGCCCGCGCCAGCGCAGCACGTTTGCGCATGCCACCCGACAACTCCGCAGGAAACTTGCCGCAACTGAGCTGTGGCAACCCGACAAGCGAGATTTTGAGCGCGCCGAGGGATTCCATCAGCTTTTCACTGATCCCGGTATGTTCGCGCAGCGGCGCCATCACGTTCTGCAAGACAGTCAGCGAGGAGAACAACGCGCCATCCTGAAAGGCCACGCCCCAATGCCGCTCGATCCGGCGGCGATCTTCTTCGGGCCCGTTCAGGACATCCACACCCAGAACCTCGATACTGCCGGCCACTGGTGTGTTGAGCCCGACAATCGTGCGTAACAGAACAGATTTCCCGGTGCCCGAGCCGCCGACTATACCAAGAACCTCACCACGCCAGACGTCCAGATCCAGGTTTTCGTGTACCACTTGCGGGCCAAATTGCGTTTTCAGACCCCGAACACGGATCACGGCCTCGCGCTGCGCGTCCGCTTGGGTGGTCTGATGTTGAACCGTTCCGTCCATCTCAAACCCCGATTTGCGAGAAGAAAACGGAGAACAGTGCGTCGATGGCGATTACCATGAAGATCGATTGAACGACCGAGGCGGTGGTTCTCTGACCCACGCTTTGTGCCGAGCCTTTGACCTGCATCGCCTGCCAGCAGGCAACGACGCCAATGACCAAGGCGAAGAATGGAGCCTTGATCAGGCCGACGCCCAGTTGCCAGACACCTGTGTTTTCATTCAGCCGGGTCACAAACATGCCGGGGCTGACGCCAAGGTCGATCCAACTCATCAGCGCGCCGCCGAACAATCCCGCCATGTCTGCCACAAACGCAAGGATCGGCAGCATGATCAGCAAGGCAACAACGCGCGGGATCACCAGAACTTCAATCGGGTCCAGGCCGAGTGTCCGCATCGCATCAATCTCTTCCTGCACTTTCATGGACCCGATTGATGCGGTGAAGGCCGAGCCGGACCGGCCCGCAACAATGATGGCCGTCAGCAGAACACCGAGCTCACGCAGGACCGAAATCGAGATCAGTTCCACGACAAAAATCTCTGCCCCGAATTGCTTAAGCTGGGTCGCCCCCTGAAAGGCCAGCACAACACCGATTAGGAACCCCATCAGGGCAATAATCGGCAAAGCTTTGAACCCGGTCTCTTCCATATGCGTAAACAGGGCGGCGCGGCGCAGTCTCCAGGGCATGACAACAGTTCGTGCAAGCCGATGTAACGTCAGCCCCAAAAAACCGAGAATCGATAAAGTGTCTTTCCATGCGCCGACAGTGCGCTCGCCCACGCTTTCCACCCATTCGACGAAACTGCGCGGCGCGGCAACTTTACCGGGCTTATCCGGGATATTGTGCGATACGGTATCGATCAGCGCTGCATGTGCGGGTTGGACGCCTTGAAACTGTAACTCTGCGCCATTGGACGTGAACCGCTGCGCCATGTTGGCCACCAGCCAAGCGCCGCCTGTGTCCAACGCTTCAACACCCGACAAGTCTACCGTGACTTTCCCGCCGGTTGGCTGGATGTTTCCAAAGGCATTTTCGACGGCTTCAAGCGATTGCGTCAGCATCTGGCCGGCAATGCGGACACGGGTGCCATCGGCGTCATGCTCGGATGTTATTGTCGGACGCGTCATGCAGCTATGTGAAGTGAAACATGCGCGTGCTGCAACGGCTTTGTGCCGGGGAAACCGGATTTGTTCTCACAGGAGTGCCTGGTTGCGACACATGACCGTGGCTTAGGTAAACGAATCCTACAATGTGAGACCTAATTCACTTGTTTCGACTGTCGGTGATGGTATTCTTGCGCCAGTTATTTGTTTTGTTGTTCGGTTGTGTCCTATGTCTGATCATCACTCCAACGTTGATGTCGAAATTGGCTCTGAACGGGGCTTTGGATTTGTCTTTACAGCCGTGTTTCTGATCATCGCACTGTGGCCCGTTTGGGGCGGCGGGTCGGTCCGTTGGATCCCACTGGCAATCGCGACCGGTATTCTGGCGCTGACCTTTTTCGCGCCGCACACGCTGACCAAGCCAAACCGGCTATGGTTTAAATTCGGCATGCTGCTTGGGGCTGTCGTGGCACCAATCGTGATGTTTCTGGTGTTCATCACGACCTTTGTGCCGTTCGGCATTGTTACCCGCCTGTTGGGTAAGGATCTTTTGTCAGAGAAATTGGACAGTTCGGCAAAAAGCTACTGGGTGGATCGCAAGGATCAGCCCGGCAGCATGAAACAACAGTTTTAAAGAAGGGAGTACCGGGCGTGACATTTGTTTCCGAGCTCTGGTCATTCATGAGAGTAAGAAAAAAGTTTTGGCTGCTGCCGATCCTGATCGTTTTGGGCGTGTTCGGCGGGCTTATTGTGCTCAGCCAAGGTTCGGCTATTGCGCCGTTCATTTACACGCTATTCTGATCTTATGACGCATATTCTGGGCATTTCCGCGCTGTATCACGACAGCGCAGCCGCCTTGCTGCGCGATGGCAAAATTGTTGCCGCCGCGCAGGAAGAGCGTTTTACGCGCCGCAAACACGACCCCGGCTTTCCCGAGAAGGCCATTGAATACGTGTTGGCCGAATCGGGCATTACGCTTGCTGACGTCGACAATGTCGTGTTTTACGACAAACCGTTTCTCAAGTTCGAACGGCTGATCGAAACCTACATCGCGGTCGCTCCGCGCGGGTTCAATTCTTTCCGCATGGCGATGCCGGTGTGGTTGCGTGAAAAGCTGTTTCTCAAGGATCTGCTCAACAAACAGCTTCGCAAATTCGACCCGGATTTCCCGATCGAGAAGCTGCTGTTTACGGAACATCACGTTAGCCATGCGGCCAGTGCGTTTTATCCCTCACCGTTCGAAGAGGCGATTGTTCTAACCGTGGATGGTGTCGGGGAATGGGCGACGACCACTGTGGGGATCGGGCGTGGCAACGAGCTGACCTTGGTCAAGGAATTGCATTTCCCGCATTCTCTGGGCCTGCTCTATTCCGCATTTACCTATTACACAGGGTTCAAGGTCAATTCTGGCGAATACAAGGTCATGGGCCTCGCGCCATATGGCGTGTCGCAATACAAAGACCTGATCCTTGAACATCTGGTTGATCTGAAAGAGGACGGCTCCTTCCGCCTGAACCAGAAGTATTTCAACTATACGGCTGGATTGACCATGACCAGCCAGGCGCTGGAGGACCTGTTTGGCCATCCGGTTCGGAAACCGGAAACCGATCCGCTGACACAGTTTCACATGGATATCGCGGCATCCGTTCAGGCCGTGACCGAGGAGATCATGCTGCGCATCACCCGCGACCTGGCGCAGGAGCACGGCATTCGAAATCTGTGCATGGCTGGGGGTGTTGCCCTGAACTGCGTGGCCAATGGCAAAATCCTGCGTGACGGTGCCTTTGACAATCTATGGGTTCAGCCAGCCGCTGGCGATGCCGGAGGAGCGCTGGGGGCAGCCTACGCCGCGTGGCATCAGGAGTTGGGGAACCCGCGTGAGGTGTTGCCGGGCGACCAGATGATGGGCGCGTATCTCGGGCCTCGGTTCGAGGACGAGTCAATCGCTGCGGAACTGACCAAGGCGGGCGCAAAGTTCACAACATACGAAAACGGCGAAATGGTCAGCCAGACCGCGCAGGCCCTGGCGGATGGAAAAGCCGTTGGCTGGTTTCAGGGACGCATGGAGTTTGGCCCGCGTGCACTCGGTGCCCGCTCAATCCTGGGCGACCCACGCTCGGAGTCGATGCAGAAGACTCTGAACCTGAAGGTAAAGTACCGCGAAAGCTTCCGCCCGTTTGCACCGTCTGTTTTGCGCGAAGACGTCGGTGAGTGGTTCGAACTGGATGGCGACAGCCCGTATATGCTGATCGTGGCGGATGTGCAGGACCGCATCCGGCGCCAGATGACCGATGAGGAAAACGCCCTGTTCGGCATCGACAAACTGAACGTAAAACGATCCGACATTCCGGCTGTGACCCATGTGGACTATTCCGCGCGTATCCAGACCGTGCATGAAGAGACCAACCCGGCCTACCACGCGCTGATTTCCAAGTTCAAAGAACTGACTGGATGCTCATTGGTCGTCAACACATCGTTCAACGTGCGCGGCGAGCCGATTGTGTGTACCCCCACGGACGCGTTCCGATGCTTCATGGGCACGGATATCGAGGTCTTGTCTATCGGTAACTGCCTGCTGCGCAAGGAAGAACAGGATCCTGCGCTCAAGGAAAATTACGAGACGAAATACGAGCTCGACTAACCTGTTGCATGCACACGGGAACCGCGACACAGTCCGCATCTGAATATCGGGTGCGGAAACGGGGATCGTGCCATGCGCCAGGCCGGAAACGTCTTGTTCATTATCGTCGACCAGTTGCGGGCCGATTGCCTGACCGGGGCGTTGGCGGCACATGTCGATTTGCCGAACTTGCGGGCCTTTATGGATGAGGCGGTGACGTTCACCCGCCACTATTCGGTCACCAACCCCTGCGGCCCATCGCGTGCGTCGATCCTGACCGGTCAATACGCCATGAACCACCGCTCGGTGCGCAACGGAACGCCGCTGCGCCATGACACAGCAAATATCGCGACGGAAATGCGCAAGGCAGGGTACCTGCCGATGCTCTTTGGCTATACCGACACCTCCGCCGACCCGCGTGTTCATCACCCGAGTGACCCGGTCCTGACGTCTTATGAGCAATCGATGGATGGATTTCTCGAGGTTGTCGAAATGCGCCTCGAGGAGTCCTATCCGTGGCGCGCGCACCTGATGAAAAAGGGCTATGCGTTTGGAAATTATTGGGATGTTTATAGACCCGTTTCTCGTGACGGCACCGCTCCGAAACTGAATGACCCTGCCCTGTATCGGGCCGAAGACAGTGACACTGCGTTTCTGACCGATGCATTTCTGGAGAGGATTGCCTCGCACCGAGGCGAGAACTGGTTTGCGCATCTGACTTACATCCGACCCCATCCGCCGCTGGTTGCTCCGGCGCCTTACAATGACATGTATGATCCGGCGGGGATTCCCTTGCCGCAGCGGCTGCCCACGCTCGATGACGAACGCGCCCTACATCCGTTTTTTGAACCCAAGCTCAGCCCTAACTCTGCGGCGGGTGTTGTTTTTGGCTTTGCTGATGTCCCGCCGACAGATGAAAACATCCAAACCCTGCGGGCCGTCTATCTCGGGTTGGCGACCGAGGTGGATCACCATATCGGGCGGGTTGTTCAGTACCTCAAAGACAGCGGTCAATATGACGACACATTGTTGGTGATCACGGCGGACCATGGCGAAATGCTGGGTGACCGGCACAGCTGGGGCAAAATGACGGTGTATGATGCGGCGTACCACACCCCGCTGATGATCCGGATGCCCGGCAACACGGCGCGTGCCGGGGCCAGGGTTGTCGTGCCAACAGAATCCATCGACATCACGCCGACAATTCTGGATTGGGTGGGTCAGGCCGCTCCGAATGCGATGGACGGGCGATCTTTGCTGCCGCTCTTGCGCGGTGAGTATCCGGAAGTTTGGCGCACATACTCTTTCAGCGAACTGGACTTTTGCGAACCCGAAAACCCGACGCTGTGGCAGAAGCACCTGGGAACTGGCAACAGCGACTCCTGTTTGGGCATCCTGCGCGACGAACGGTTCACGCTGGTTGAATTCGCTGCCGATCTGCCGCCCCTTCTGTTTGACCAAAAAGGCAGGGGAGAGCTTGAGGACGTCGCGGACAAGCCTGAATTCGCGACGGACCTCGCCCGGCTGTCACGGCAGATGCTGCGGCACAGGATGCGCAATATGGACCACACATTGTCACTGCACTCGATCACGCCGATGGGTGCGAAATCTCAGTCCCGGTTCTAGGCGGTGACCCCAATCGGACGGCGACCCAAAATCCTAGACAAATTCGCATCTTACGATATCGTCACCTTTGATTACTCTGGTTTGATTTAACACCGCCGGGCAGCCAAGGTGAAATCGCGAGCGAACTGCAGATCACTCGTTCCGCCCGCACAGCTTTCCCGGCCCTTGGGTTTCTGGCGTGCCCGGCACGTCGTTCGTGTCGTTTGATGCGTGGGAGGTGAGTCATGTTTGACTGGTTTGTAAACGTTTTGCAGACCTACCCCGAACTTGCGGTGTTCCTGTCCATTGGCATCGGATTTCTGGTTGGACCCTGGAAGTTCATGGGGTTCAGTCTTGGGTCGGTCACCGGCACCCTGTTGGCGGCCGTGGTGATTGGCCAAGTGCATATCGACATCGATTCCGCTGTTAAATCAACGTTTTTCATCATGTTCATCTTTGCCGTTGGCTATGGTGTAGGCCCGCAGTTTATTCGTGGTCTCAAGGCCGACGGCGCGCGCGAGGTGCTTTTTGCGCTCAGTGTTCTCGCGCTCTGCCTGATTGTGCCGTTGATCTCGGCCAAAGTCGCGGGGCTTGAGCTTGGATTTGCTGCCGGTTTGTATGCCGGATCGCAGACTATTTCGGCGGCCATCGGTGTGGCAACAGATCAGATCAATCAGCTGGGTCTGTCATCCGAACAGGCGCAGACCTATGCCAATCAGATCCCAATCGCATATGCCGTCACCTATATCTATGGCACTATCGGGTCGGCCATCATTCTGGCCAAGATCGGACCCAGGCTGATCGGTGTCGATCTGGTCGCAGCCTGCAAGGAATATGAGGCCAAACTGGGGGGTGCCACGGCCGTTGAAACCGGTGATGGAATCGTATCCGGCTACCGCGCCATCGAAGCGCGGGCATTTGAAATCCCCGACGGCAGTGATCTGCTGGGCCAGCCGGTCAAGGACCTGCTGCCGGGCGTTCGGATCTATGCGGAGCGGATCAAGCGCGGCGATCAGATCATCGAGGTCGATGACAACACAATGCTGGAGGCTGGCGATATCGTCATGTTCTCGGGCCGGCGCGCGGATTTGGTGGGTCTGCTGGAAACCAGCCTGCGCGAAGCAGATGCGCCTGAATTGCTGAGCATTCCTTCGGAAAAACTGGACGTTCTGATCACCAGCAAAGAGGTCCATGGAAGGACGCTGGAACAGCTTGGCAAACAGCCCATAGCGCGCGGTGTTTATGTCTCGAAACTCATGCGCAACATGGTCGAATTGCCGCTGTTGCCCGGCACGGTGGTGCATCGTGGCGACATCCTGACGGTCTTGGGCAACAAACGTCATGTCGAGGCCGCGATCGCAGAAATCGGATATGCGGATCGTCCGGTCGATACGACAGATCTGGCATTCGTAGGTTGGGGTATCTTTATCGGCGGTCTGGTAGGCACGCTGGCCATCATGATGGGCGGGTTCCCTATCAGCCTGTCGACCACCGGAGGGGCGCTGCTGGCCGGGCTTGTTCTGGGGTGGCTGCGCACCGTGCATCCGACATTTGGCCGTATTCCCGGCCCGTCACTGTGGCTGATGAATACTCTCGGGCTGAATGTTTTTATTGCGGTGATCGGGATCACGGCCGGACCTGGATTTATCGCCGGGCTGCAACAGGCCGGCGTCGCTTTGCTGTTGTGGGGCATCCTGGCGACATCTTTGCCGATGATCTTTTCGGTGTATGTCGGGCACTACGTCTTCAAATTCCACCCAGCCATCTTGTTCGGGGCATGTGCCGGCGCCCGAACAACGACCGCGGCCCTCGGCATGATTCAGGAAGCCGCACAGAGCCGCATCCCCGCGCTGGGTTACGGTATGCCCTATGCAATCGGAAACACGTTGCTGACCATCTTTGGCATGGTCGTTGTTCTGATCCTAAGCTGATTTCGAAAGGTGAGTTCCATGGACCGACTGAAACTGCACGATTACGAAGCACTCAGCCCCTTTCAGATCAAGGATGAGCTGATCAAACTGGCCTCTGACGAAGCCCGCAAGTCCAACAGCGCCTTTCTGAACGCCGGACGTGGCAACCCCAACTGGATCGCCACCCGTCCGCGCGAAGCGTTTTTTGCATTGGGCCAGTTCGCGGTTCTCGAGGCAAAACGTACGATGAACCATCCCGCAGGTCTGGGCGGGATGCCAGCCATGAAGGGGTGCCATGACCGCCTGCTGGCATGGGCCGACTCGCATGGCGATTTGCCTGGCGTGGATACGCTCATGGAGGTCGTCAAACACGCAATTTTTGCCTTTGATTTCGATGCGGATGCATTCGTGCATGAATTGACGGATTCGATTATCGGCGACAACTATCCGGTGCCGGACCGCATCCTCAAGCACAACGCGGCCATCGCGCATGAATACCTGATGTGGGCCATGTGTTCCGGCCAGCGACCGGATGCGCAATTCGACCTGTTCGCGGTCGAAGGTGGCACGGCGGCCATGTGTTACATCTTCAAAACGCTCAAGGCGAACCGGCTTTTGAATCCGGGCGATACAATTGCGTTGTGTACGCCGATTTTCACACCGTATCTGGAAATGCCGGAACTGGAAGACTACAGCCTGAAATCCGTGCATGTCGAAACCGATGAAAAGGACGGTTTCCAACTGACCGATGCAGCAGTGGACAAGCTGAAGGACCCCAAGGTCAAAGCCTTCTTTCTGGTCAATCCGGGCAACCCCTCTTCGGTTGCGCTTAGCACCGCTTCATTAAAGAAACTGGCTGATCTGGTAGAAAACCACCGCCCCGATCTGATTGTCCTGACCGATGACGTTTATGGAACGTTTGTGCATGATTTCACATCCGTCATGGGGCAATTACCGCGCAACACGATCGGCGTCTATTCCTATTCCAAGTATTTCGGCTGCACCGGCTGGCGCCTTGGCGTGATTGCGGTCGCGCAGGACAATATCTTTGATCTGAAACTTGCGGAGCACCCGCAAGACATCAAAGATGCGCTGGACAAACGATACGGAACGTTGAGCCTGACGCCGAGCGACATTCGGTTCATTGACCGAATGGTTGCCGACAGCCGCGACGTGGCCCTGAACCATACGGCTGGATTGTCCTTGCCGCAGCAAGTCATGATGACGCTGTTTTCTCTGGTCGAACTGGTCGACACGAAAAAGGCCTATCAGACCGCATGCATGGAGTTGGTGCATCGTCGTTTCAAACTGCTGACCGAGTCCCTGGGGATCGAGATCGATCCCGGTGATCACTATGATGCCTATTATGGAATTCTCGACTTTGAATACTGGCTGCGCAAATACGTGGGCGAGGATGTCGTCGCCTGGATCAAAGAGAATGTGCATCCCTTGGATATCGCGTTCAAGTTGGCCGAGGATCACGGGATCGTCCTGCTGAACGGCAGCGGCTTTGACGCACCGGGCTGGTCGGCGCGGGTGTCCTTTGCCAACCTGCCCGATGAAGCCTATTCGCAGATTGGCCGTGCTGTGCGGTCAGTGGCGCGCGGCTATGTCGAGGCGTATCGAGCCGCAAACAACCAGCCCATGCATGGCTGACCGGATCGGGTAACAGACCCTATCCCCTCTACAACTGCATCAGATCTGATGTTACGCATATGTCGTGCGGAGGACGACATTGGACATTACCGAACAGCGCATCAAAGCGATGACAACCGCCGGGCTGAACCTGATCGGTCAGGCACTTTCGATCTATGACAGCGAGTTACGGCTGGTGCTGAGCAACCGCCGGTTCCAGGAAATGTTCGATCTACCAGATGGTTTGGTTCGGCCCGGCGCGTTGTTCAAGGATACGATTCGTTTCCTCGCCAGTCGCGGTGAGTATGGCGATGAGGGTGACGTTGAGGAGATGGTCTCCATCCGCGTCGAACAGGCCCTGGCGTTCGAACCGCATTATATGGAACGGGTGCGACCCAACGGGCAGGTTTTGTCCGTCGAAGGGGCACCGTTGCCGCAAGGCGGATGGGTTGCGGTCTACACGGACATCACCGGCACCAAACGGGCCGAGGATCTGCTGCGCACCCGCTCCGAAGAGCTGTCAGATCAATTGCTGAGCCACGCCGAAGAGCTGTCGGCAACCAACCGAAAGCTGGCCGCCACCATCACTGCGCTGGAAGAAGCCAAGCGGGAATTGACCGAAATCGAGGCGCGCACGCGTATGACGACGGAAATGATGCCCGCCCATATCGCGCATCTGGATGCCAGCGGGCGTTATGACTATTCGAATCGCCGCCTCAGTTCGGTCATGCCCGGGCGCCCGTCCGAAATCCTGGGTCTTCATATTTCAGAGGCTTTGGGGCAAACCGCGTTCGGACGGGTCGAACCGCATCTGCAAAAGGCATATGACGGCGAAACCTCGGTGTTCGAGTTCACCGAGGATCAGGGTGCCCGACGCATCCGGGTGTCCTTCACGCCAGATGGGGAAGGGGGCGTCTATGTGATGTCGGTGGATATCACTGAAGAAACGCAGGCGCGCGTTGCCTTGCAGCAAACCCGACGGCGCGAGATGGCGGCCCAGATGACCAGCGGGCTGGCGCATGATTTTTCCAATCTGCTGACCATCATTCTGGGCATGCAGGCAAGGCTGGACAAAATGGGCTTGCCAGAGGACGCACGCGAGCTTGTGTCCGCGACCCAGCAAACAGCGCGCCGGGGCGGGCAATTGCTGAACCGCATCGCCGACATGACCGGCAATCGGACGCCGCATCCACAGGCCACAGACATGCACGGCTTGCTGGAAGATTTGCGCATTCTTGCGTCTCCGTCATTGCCGCGCGGTGTTGGCCTGTCTGTTGTATGCACTTTGCCGGATCAAGCGCTGATGCTGGACCCCGGTATGGTGCAGGACGCGCTGCTGAACTTGGTTTTGAACGCGCGCGACGCTTGCGGCAGTTCCGGTCAGATCACGATCAGCGCTCACACAATCGGTGCTATTTGGGTGGAAATTACGGTGTCCGACACCGGCCCCGGTTTTTCGACCGATGCATTGAAGAAAGCGCTCAATCCGTTTTTTACCACCAAAGGCAGTCAGGGATCCGGACTGGGTTTGCCGATGGTCTACGACACCGTGAAACTAGCGGGCGGCGATCTGAGCCTGAAGAACACGCCCTCGGGCGCATCTGTGATCATTCGCCTACCGTATAGACCTGCTCCGCCCGTTCAGGATGGGTTGGTTCTGCTGGTCGAAGACAATGATGACCTGCGTGGCCAGTTTCGCGAGATGCTCGTGGACCTTGGGTTTTCGGTCATCGAAGCGATCTCGGTTGATGAGGCCCTGGCCCTGACCGCAGACATCGACGATATTGTGCTGGTCTTGTCGGATATTCGCCTCGCCGGATCGGGTACCGGGCTCAATCTGTTGGCTCGGCTAAAGAGCAGCTTGCCGTGTATCCTGATGACATCCCTACCCGCAACCGATCCTTTATACCGCGAGGCCCTGGCGGTCGCGCCGGTTTTGCGCAAGCCGTTTTCGCAAGCACAATTGTCCGCGCTGATCCGAACTGAGGCCGCCTGATGACGCAACCGTTGGTCACCATTCTCGATGATGAGCCCGAAATTCGCCGCATGCTGACCGATGCGCTTGAAGATGCCGGGTTCCGAACACAGAGTTTTTCGCGCGCGCGGGAGTTCGAGGCCGCGTTGAACCGGGTCACCCCGGATGTATGTTTGGTTGATCTGTCCCTGCCCGATACGGACGGGTTGGCGCTGGTGCATCGACTGGCCTTGGAGCAAGGCGCGGCTGTTATCATTGTTTCCGGGCGCGTGCAGGTTCAGGATCGGGTCACGGGGTTGGAACTCGGTGCGGATGACTACATTACCAAGCCGTTTGATCCAGCCGAGGTGGTGGCGCGCATTCGCGCCAGACTGCGATCCCCGCGCGCGCAAAACGCCCATTCGGATGTGGCGAGTTTTAACGGCTGGACGGCTTATTTCGATCGGTACATGCTTAAGGATGGCAATGGCGAGGAAACGCTGTTTAGCCATGCCGAAGGTGAAGTGTTGCGCCTTTTTCTGGAGAGCCCCAAGCGCCTGATCACCCGCGCTCAGATGCAGGACTCCCTCGGCGGCGCGGCTGGGGACAGCTTCGACCGGGCCATGGACGTTCGTATCTCACGCCTGAGAACCAAGCTGCGCGAAGACCCCAAAAACCCACGCCTGATCAAGACGATCTATGGTGCGGGATACATTTTTTTAGGGGACGTGGAGTGGCGCTAGAGGATTCTTCGAGCCGTCATGCGAACAGAATGCTAAAAGGATAGCCGAAATTTTCCTATTCTAGAACAACTTACGCAAGTTGTTGCGATGAACGGCAAGACAAAGTGCAGCAGCATTCCTAACGCTGAGTGCAATCTTGCTAAGCGGGGTGGAATATCAGCCCCGTCCCGCTTAATTAACACCAATCCGTTTCTGGCGCCGATCAGGGTGTTTTGATCACTGCCATGGCTTCAGTAAAGCGACGGAAAAGGTTTTGGAGAGTACAATGATCAAGCAAGCCTGGGCGAATTGGCGATCTGGCTACATTGGTCGCCTCTTAAGCGAGAGCCTGCGCAACCAGGGTTGGTTGTACGGTATTGCGATGATTGCGATGGTCGTTGCGGCCGTAACTACCGCAGGTGCGGCGTGGATGATGGAAAACATCGTCGATGCTATGACCACACCAGATATGCGGTCGCAGGCGCATTTGGTGGCGTTGGCGGTGATCGCGCTTTTTGGTGCCAAGGCCGTGGCGTCTTATGTCCAGTCGCTGTACCTCGCCCGAGCGGGCAACCGGATCATTGCTGCCCAACAGACAAAACTATACGAAAAATTGCTGAAACGGGGCGTTGGCTACTTCGCAGAGATCGAGTCGTCCAACCTGTTGATGCGTGTGACCGCCGGGGCAGGGGCTGCCCGGCAACTCGTTGACGTCATTGTCACCAGTTTTGTCCGCGACGCGCTGACGCTTGTTGGTTTGATATTCGTCATGGTGTACCAGCAGCCGCTCTTGTCCCTTTTGTTTTTTATTGTCGGCCCATTTGCATTGATCAGTGTGCGTTACCTGCTCAAGAACGTGCGCAAAATCATGCAGTCTGAAATGAAGTACCTGTCTGAAATCATTCAGGTTTTACAAGAAACCGCCAACGGTATTCAGGTGATCAAGGTTTTTGCACTAGAAGACCGTATGGCAGGGCGCATGAATGTTGCGATCAAGCGGGTCGAACAGCGGTCCAACGACATTGCCAAGCTACAATCTATTGCCAGCCCGATGATGGAGTTTCTGGCCGGGATCGCGGTGGCGGGCGTTCTGGTCGTGAGCACGATGGGCCTCGCCGGGAGCGAGCCGCCGACGGCGG
The DNA here is from genome assembly GCF_056535885.1 of Ruegeria sp. B1. Lineage (NCBI taxonomy): Bacteria > Pseudomonadati > Pseudomonadota > Alphaproteobacteria > Rhodobacterales > Roseobacteraceae > Ruegeria > Ruegeria sp. B1. Next base: position 735,149 of record NZ_JBQFJA010000001.1, read on the forward strand.
GCCAATTGATGTCCTTTATAACCGCGTTGCTGATGGCGTATGAACCTGCGAAACGCCTGTCGCGCATGCGTGTTGTTATCGAAACCTGCATGGTGCCGATTGAACTGATGTTCGAACTGCTCGATGAAGAAGACACGATGCGCGAACACCCCGCGCCGAAAGAGCTGCGCGATGGTCCTGGCGAGGTGCGTTTGAACAACGTCACGTTTGGGTATCAGGGTGCGCTACCGGTGATCCAAAACATGAACCTCACCTTCGAGGCCGGGAAAACCACCGCTTTGGTTGGCCAGTCCGGCGGCGGAAAGTCGACGATCTTCGGTCTGATCATGCGGTTTTATGACCCGGATCAGGGCGTCGTTGAAATCGATGGGCAGGACCTTATGGAGGTCAGCTTTGCCTCGCTGCGCCGCAAGATTTCATATGTGGGACAGGATACGTTTCTGTTTTCGACCAGTGTGCGGGAGAATTTGCGCTATGCCAACCCCTCAGCGACCGATGAAGAGATTGAAGACGCGGCACGGGCCGCACATGCCCATGATTTCATAAAGGCCATGCCGCAAGGCTATGACACACAGGTTGGCGAGAACGGCGCCTTTCTGTCCGGTGGACAGAAACAGCGCTTGGCAATCGCGCGGGCCATCCTGCGGAAGACAGAAATTCTGTTGCTGGATGAAGCGACCAGCGCGCTGGACGCGGACTCCGAGGCGCTGGTGAAAGAAGCGCTGGACAAGCTGACGCACGGGGTCACGACGATCGTGATTGCCCACCGATTGTCGACCGTTCTGGAGGCGGACAGAATTATGGTTGTTCAGGATGGTGAAGTTATCGAGCAAGGAAATCTGGACGATTTGATGGAACAGAACGGCGCCTTCCGTCGCTTGTTCGATCAGCAGTTCAAACGTGCTGCGTCTTAACGCTGAATAACAGCCTGAGTTAATCGCTATACGAAGCACGCACCTATTGATTGGAGCTTAGGCCGGGTTTGGTGACGCCAACGGCACGGGAGTTAACCGCTTGGGAACACCTGACCTTTACTCCCGCAGCGCCTGATCTCTGATTTTAACAACAGGCTGTATTAGGTAATCCAAAACGGATTTGCGACCTGACAGAATGTCTACTTCGGCGATCATGCCCGGAATGATCTCCACAGCTACACCATTGGCGTCCAACATCGTGTCCGTGGTTCGGATTTCGACCACAAAAACCTCTTCGTCATTTCGTTCGGATCGTGTGATCGTGTCCGCCCCTATCCTGACGATTTCGCCGTCCAGCCCCCCATAGCGCGCGAAATCATAGGCGGTGATCTTGACTTTGACCGGCTGCCCCGCGCGCAAAAACGCAATGTCTTCGGGGCGCACAAACGCCTCCACCAGTAATGAATCGTCCAGCGGGACGATTTCGACAAGCTCCTCGCCGCTGCGGGCCAGGGTGCCGACCGTGGTGCGATGTACGCGGTTTACGATGCCGCGCACGGGGGATCGAACCTGAGCCCGCGCGGCCCGGTCCTGCAAGGCGGGCAAGGCGGGTTGCAGCGCAGCCAGTTCCGCAGTGGCCATGGCAAGATCTGTCAGGGCGGCGCTACGAAACCTGCTGCGTGTCGCACGGATACGGTCTTCGATTTCGTCCAGTCCGGTTTCCAGCCTTTTGGTGACCGCCTCGGCCCGAACTTTGCGTCCCTTCCACTCGGCCTCGCTGCGTCGCAAGGCCAACAGTGTGGTGGCGGGCTCCATCCGGCGCTCGACCAGCGGGGCCATTATGGCCCGCTCTTCGGCCAGAACCCTGAGTGTTTCGTCTGCGGTCACCTGATCCACCAGGCCTTCCTCGTATTCCCGGCGCCGTTGTTGTCTTTGACGTTCCAGAATAGCGATTTCCGCCTGCAACTCGGTTTGGCGTCCCTGATACAAGGCGGTTTCAGATCGCACAACGGCCGGTGCTCCGGTGATCAGGTCTGTGTCGAACCGCAACTCCGTCTCATCTATTTCGGCCTGCAAGCGCTGTGTACGGGCCATCAGCCCAAAGGCCCGTTGTTGCTCCTGACTGATCTGGCTGTCGATCTGTGTTGTGTCGAACTCCATCAACAGAGTGCCTTGCTCGACAATCTGGCCTTCGCGGACATGCAGAATTTGCAGGACACCCGGTTCGGTGGCCTCGATCACCTGCACATCACCCGAGGGTACGATCCGCCCGTCCACCCGGGTGACATCGTCCAGTTCGGTCATGTGGGCCCAAAGGCCGGCGGCTGCCAGGCAGGACAGGATCACCAGCAACAGCAGGGACCCCCTGACCGGAGACCGCCCATGCATCTCGCGGGCCAGAGCGGCAAGATCAGGATGCCGCGACATTCAAATGCCTCCGCCCTGGGCGTGTGTGTTGTGAAAGCAGGCTTTTGGGGCCGTCCACCGCAATTTTCCCATCTTCGATGACAATCACCCTGTCGACAAGTTCCAGCAGGCTGGTGCGGTGTGTGACAACGACCATTGTGGTGCCCTGTGTTGCGGCCCTGAGGCGCCGGATAACCTGTGCTTCGGTTCGGACATCCATGGCGCTGGTCGGCTCATCCAGCAGCAAGACCGGCGGCCGCCCGATCACGGCCCGCGCCAGGGCGATGGCCTGCCGCTGACCTCCGGACAACCCTTCGCCCCGTTCCGTGAGGTTCAGGTCATATCCCCCGGGGGTATTGGCAACAAAATCCTCAACACCCGCAATGTGGCCTGCTTCAATCAGGTCTTCGTCGCGGGGTCGGATTGCGCCGCTGACGATGTTGTCCCGGACCGACCCTGAGAACAGCCAGACGTCTTGCAAAACCGAACCGATATTGCGCCGCAGGTCGCCCGGGTCGATCTGACGAATATCCACACCGTCCAGCATAACTGACCCAACCCGTGGGGTATAGAGTCCCAACAGCAGGCGCGCGACCGTGCTTTTGCCTGATCCGATCGGTCCCAGGATCGCAACCTTTTCGCCGGGGCTGATGGTAAAGGTGACGCCGTTCAGCGTGTCCTGGCTCTGGTCCGGGTAGGCAAAGTGAACATTGCTGAACGAAACAGCCCCCTTGAACCCGGGTCGGTTGATCCACTGGCGTCCGACGGGCCGTTCGCTTTCAGCCTGCATAAGGGCATCGAGGCTTCGATAGGCGGACCGGGCCTGATTGGCGCGGGTCAGGGTCTGGGCCAATTGCCCCAACGGGGCCAGCGCCCGCCCGGTCAGCATGACCGAGGCGACCAGAGCTCCCATGCTGGCCTGGCCTGCGGTGATCAGGAACACACCGTAGAATACGATCAGGACTTGCGCCGCTTGCTGTGCGAAACCGGTCAGGTTCAGCGCAAACTGCGTGATTGCCCGACTGCGCGTACCATGCGCGGATTGCCGTTCGATGGCCCCTTCCCAGCGGTTGCGCATCTGACGGCCGGCGGCAGTTGTTTTGATGGTTTCAAGGCCAGAAACAGCCTCGACCAGGACGGACTGTTTTGACTGACCATCGGAAAAGCTGCGTTCAGCCAGGCGGGACAATAGCGGCTGTACTGCCACACCCGCCAGCAGGACCACGGGCACGGCCAGGGCAGGGATGATCGCCAGCGGCCCGCCGACCAGGTAGATAACGTAAACAAACAACGCGATGAATGGCAGATCAACCACCGCCACCAGCGTGGCTGACGTGAAAAACTCGCGCAGGGTCTCAAACTCCCGGACAGTGCTTGTCACGGCCCCGGTTGAGCCGGTGCGCGACTCCATTCGGATGTTGAGCAACTGGTCAAACACTCGCCGCCCCATGAACAGATCCGCCTTTTGCCCTGCCTGATCGATGAAACCGGCCCGCAACAACTTGAGAACAAAGTCGAACACCAGCGCCAGACCGACGCCGATGGTCAGCGCGATCAGAGATTCCTTGGCCTCATTCGGAAGCACACGGTCATAGACCACCATGATGAAAATAGAGGTCGAGAGGCCCAACAGATTGGCCAGGGCCGCAGCCAAAGCCACCTGAATGTAAGACCAGCGATTGGCGGACAGGGCCGACCAGAACCAGTGACCGGCCGGAGTGGTATCCCCCGATATCTCGTCCTGGTGGGTGCGACGAAACAAAATGGCGTAGCCGCTATACGTATCGCGCAGGCTGCTCTGTGGCACCTCGCCGATCCCTTCGCCAAGGGCGGGGTCAAAGATCAATAGCATGCCCTTGCGGCCGCGCCCGTGATATACAACGGCCCTGTTGTCCTCCAGCAGCAGAATGGCCGGCACCAGGGTGTTATCAAAGGCGGACAGGCGCCGCGCCCCGTATCCGGCCTGCAATCCGACCCGGTTTGCCACCGAAATCACGTCCCGCACGGTCAGATCGCCGTCCGGCGCGGATTGCGCGGCCTGCAAGGTGGCCAGCGTCATCGGTCGCTCTAGCGTTTTGGCGACATTCAGAACGCAGGCTTCCATAGCGGTCAGTGCGGATGGATCAGCGATCACTCCGGTTTGGATCATCGCGGATCCTCCCAGGTGTTTAAGGAAATTCCGAGAAGGTCCAGAATGTCGCCGGTAAGACTGAGTGCGGCATAGTTGGTCAGGAAAAAGCTCTGTTCCGCCAGGATCAACCGTTCCTGGGCATTCACATAGTCGCGCTGGGCATCCAGAATCTCGATCAGGCTGCTTCGTCCAATCGTAAATTGTTCGCGGGTTGCTGTGACGCTGTCCGCGTTGGCCTGAACCGCAACCCGCGCGGCTTTCAAGCGCTCTGCGCCAGCTTTCTGGTCCGACCGGATAAAATCCAGTTCCCGGGTGATTTCCCGTATCAGGGATTCGCGAGCGAACTCTGCCTCTTTGACCTGGGCTTCGGCGGCGGCAATGGCGGCGCGGCGCTGGCCGGTGCTGTCCAACTCGTAGTTGAACGACAAGTCTACCCCGAAGTTGGCGTCGCGGCTGTCGTCCTGATCGGCAAAGGCGGCAACACGTATGTCCGGTTGCCGTCGGGCCAGCGCGGCGGCGCGTTCAGCCTTGGCCGCGATCAGGCCCGCATCGGCGCGGCGGATTTGCGGGCTGTCCATCACGATCTGGCTGTCGCTGCGGGCCAGGGTCGGGGCCGGTACAGGGGACGGCAACGCATCGGGTGCAAAGCCGAACACCTCGCGGAATCGCGCCTCGGCCCGATCACCTTGCGCCTTGGCATCGGCAAATCGCGTCCGCGCGTCAGCCATGCGTGAGCGGGCCGTCAGAACATCTGCGTTGGACCCGGCGCCACCCGCCGCCCGATCGGAGATCTGTTGTACCAGTTCTTCGTGAACCGCAACATTCTTGGCGGTGATGTCCAGAATTTCCCGGCGATCCAGGACCACTACATAGGTCTCAATAGCGGCCAGCGCGGTGGCCGCCGCAGTTTGCAGCTGATCGCCGCGGCTTTCCAGGACACGTGCCCGCGCCGCAGTCAGATCACCCGACGCCGCTCCGCCGTCATACACCAGCTGCGACACACGCAGGTAGGGCGACACATCGGCAGCGTCCGAGGCGATCCGCTCTGACCGAGCGTTCACGCCCAACGCCACCTGGGGCAAAAACGCGCCCCGGGCCGCATCCTCGTTAGCGGTGGCAATGTCCATTCTGGTGCCGCTTTGGGCCAGTGTCGGACTCGTTTCCACTGCGGCACGCACCTGCTTGCCAAATGTGCTTTGAAGGAGGGTTTCGGAGGGCGCAGTCGCGCCAGCCCCTGCTGTTCCGCCCGCAAACGAGGCTTCGACCAGGGACAGATCCGGTGTTGGCGCGCAGGCCGTGATTTGGGTTGTAAGACACACTATAACCAGCCCTCGAAAGATACGCTCACATATCGGCATGGACACCCCCCAGCCTCTGGAACTTGTATGTGTTTTCGGTGTCCCGGGCATTGGCCATCGCCTTCAGAAACTCTGACGTGGTCGAGATGCCGTGTAAGTGGTCGGGCTGCGGCGTCACAGCGGCAGGCCGTTGCGCTTGCGTCAGCCATGCGCTGTGCGACAAAGACACCTGATGAGCGTGGATCAGGCGCAGGGCGCCACTGTTTGCAAGACCCGCACTTTGAGACTGGGAAAGCCCGTCGAGAACGTTCGGATCTATCCCCTTGAATCCAGGGGGAAAACGACAGCCCTGATGCTGTGTCAAAGGGGCAAGCAAACCCATCTTGTCAATGTCGACGCACAACCGGCGCGTTTTTTCCGCGGTGGCCAGACGTGCCTGAAAGAAGGATCGTAGCCTTTGTAACTCTGGTGCCAGATCCCCATTGGCATCGAAAAACGCCTCATCCTGCGGATCGTCTGTCACCAGACCCGAGGCTTCATCCACCATAAGACGGAACGGCGTGTCGTTCGGGCTTCGACGATCGGCCGGACCTGTCAAAAACGGGGGGCAGCGCAGCAGAGAGGGGATGTAAGCCGCCAGCCAGGCGCCGTTTGCCGAGACAAAGGGATTTGCCCCCTCTGGGGCCATGGACAGAATGGCCACCGGTTCGATGATTTCTCCTGTTGCCCGGAATGCCATTGGAAAGGCGGCCGCGACCTCAAGAATTTCTGTTTCAACCACCGGGCAAACGGTGACGGATCTCGCGTGCTCATACGAGGTGATGCGACGCCAAAACCGATGGCCATGTGTTTTGTAACTCACTGGAATGAGGCCGTTCTGTGCCATAAGCGCTCCATGAGAATTGGCTGAACCTGTCTGGTTCAGGTGGTCGATCCGGTCGGGTCGGTGTACAAAATATTGTCCGCCGTCAGACTGCTGAGATCGCCCAGCCCATCGAACGTCGCCAGGGTTTCGACGCTTGCCGCGTTCGATGCCGAATAATCCACCTTGATCAGCACACTGTCGGTCCCGTCGGTCGCAAGGACGTAGATGTCGTCACCCGATTGCGCTCCGGTAAAGCTTTCGACCGCTGTTTCAAGCGTTCCGGCTGTCAGGTCCGACAGGACGGTGGTCAGACCGACAAAGCCTGTGTCTGAGCCCAGAGCGCCCCCCAGCGTCAAAAGGTCTAAATCCGTTCCATCGCCGCGCAACGAGCTGACATTCAGGCCGCTGAACATGAGCGCATCGGAAATATCCGCCGCCGGACCCAAGGTGAATCCGGTGATGGTATCGACACCGTTGTCCGCCGGGTTCGCCTCTAGTACGATTACATCGCGACCGGCGGCTGTCACATCGATTATGTCGTCGCCTTCGCCTCCCTGAATGACGGTGTCCAGCTCGGACGCGGTCAGCGCGTCGCTTCCGTCCGTGCCAAGCTGAAAAACCGAGGGGCCGCCATCGGATGTCGTGATCGTCAGCTCGATCGGCTGGCCCGCGTCCTGAACTGTCATTGTAAATGTGACCAGTGGTTGCGACAGGTCGGTAAAGGTCGTCGCGGCGCCCGCGAAATTCATCACGTCGCCTGCCCCCGGGCTGACAAGAAAAAGATCAAACTCGCTGTTTTGGTTTTCCGATCCATCATCAAAAGTGACAACCGAAGAGTCAAAGGCCAACTGGGCCGTCATGGCCAGACCACCCGAGACGTCGCGGTCCGGATCTGCGTGGATCTGAAAGGTCACGGTCGATCCGCTGCGCCCGACTTCGGTAATAACGTAGGCTGCCGGAACATGCGCCGTGGTTTCGCTCGAAACCGGAACCGGATCTGGGCCGCCGGACACCGTGGCCTCGGCCGAGAATTCCAGTGCGTCTCCCGCATCAGTCCCCGCGAAATCCGAAGCGGGGACGGTTACGGACCAAGTTCCATCCGCCGCGACAATGGCCGTCCCGACCGATACGCTGTTGAGCGTGATGTCGACGGATTGACCTGCGTTGAGTCCGATCGAAGTTCCGCTGATGAGGACGCCTGTGCTTTGCGCCTCGGACAGCGAGACCGCGCCGTTTGTGCCTATGGCATTCAAGCTCAGGGTGGGTCTGAAATCCGTGATGATCGAGGTTGTGGCGGCCGTCGCTGCGTTTCCGGCTGCATCGTCAACCGTGCCTGAGACCGCAAAACTTGTGCCATCCGCAAGCGCCGCGAGGTCTGCAGAAGGCACCGTCGCGGACCATGCGCCACCCGATGCGGTCCCGGTGTAGGTTTGCCCATTCAAGGTCACCGACACGGTCTGACCGTCCTCGGCTATGGTCGTACCGGTCACGTTCAGATCGCTTCCCCGCTCGACAACATCCAGAACCGCACCGACCGACAAAGGGCTGATCACAATTGTTGGCGCGGTGAAGTCCGTCGTGAACGTGGTTGTGGTCTGGCCGCTGTTGCCGGCGCTGTCCGCAACAGATGCCCGGACCGTGTAGGTTTCTTCATCTTGCAGGGCGCTCAGATCAACCGCCGAGGCGGTGTAGGACCAGACCCCGCCGGACACCGTGGCCGATCCGCTGGCATCCACGGTGCCGTCCGCCCGTTCAATACTGACAGAGATTACCGTGCCGTCCGGGGCGTCGGATGTGCCCGAGACAGTCAGATCGGTGCTTTGTTCCGCCGCATTCATGACCGAGCCATCCGACAGGGTCGTGATCGCAATGGCTGGAGGTGTAAAATCCGTGTCAAAGCTGTTGCTGGCCTGAACCGCCGGGTTGCCTGCGCCGTCGGAAACATCCGCCGTGACCGCAATGGTCGCGCCATCCGACAGGGCCGCCAGATCGGCAGCAGGGGCGGTCACGCTCCATGCACCACCCGACACTGTGCCGGTGTATGTCTCACCATTCATGGTTACAGAGACGACCTGCCCGTCTTCGGCATTTGTCGAGCCGGTGATTGTCAGGTCCGTGCCCTGTTCCACGGCGTTCATGACCGCGCCGTCCGAAAAGGTATCGATACTGAGGGTCGGGGCCGTGGCATCCTTGGTCATCGGCACGCTGGCTTGCGGCGCGGCCAAGCCGTCGGCGTCCGTGACATCGGCTGTCACCGTAAGTGCCCCATCCGCCAGTGCGGCAAGATCTGCGGCAGGGACCGTCACGCTCCAATTGCCGCCCGCAACGGTTCCCGTGTAGGTTTGCCCGTCCAGCGTCACTGTCACTTGCCGACCATCGCCGACATTCCCGGTCGTGCCGGTGATTGTCAGGTCCGATCCGGTTTCAGCGGCGTTCAGAACCGATCCGACAGACAACGGCGCGATTGTAATAGACGGTCCGGTCAGGTCTACCGGAACCGATACAGAGACGGGGACCGCAGGGTTGCCCGCCGCATCCTCCACGGTCACGCTGATCGAGGCCGGAGTGCCCGTGCTGAGACCACCAAGATCGCCGCTGGGGACCGTGAGGCTCCAGGTTCCGCCCGACGCGACGCCAGAATAGGTCTGACCGTCGAATGTAACGGTCACGGTTTGGCCGTCTTCGGCTGTTGTTGAACCGGTCAAGGTCAGATCGCTGCTCAGATCAATCAGGTCAATCGAGCCGCCGGCAACCGTGTCCAGTGTTACAGTTGGGGCAGTGAAATCGGTGTCGAAGCCGCCGCTTGCCTGAGCCGCTGGGTTGCCGGCACGATCCGCGACATCCGCAGTGACCGCGACGGTCACGCCATCGGACAAAGCCGACAGATCGGCGGCGGGAACCGTTACGCTCCATTGCCCGCCGGATACCATTCCGGAATAGGTCTGCCCGTTGATCGTGACGGTGACCGATTGGCCGTTTTCCGCGTCAGTCGTACCCGTCACAGTCAGATCGGTCGACTGCTCTGCGGTATTCAGAACGGCTCCGTCTGAATAGCCGGTGATCGATATAGTCGGCGGGATTGTGTCTACGTTAAACGTGGCGGTTTCGACGGACAGTTCATCGCCCATGCTGTCCAGGTGCCGCACTGTAACGGTGGACACGCCCTGGGGAAGGCCAGCTGCCTCGGCAGAGGTCAGAGAAATATCCCAACTTCCATCTGCGTTCGGCGTCACGGTTTTGACGACCGAGCCAATTGTAACCTCGACGGTGGTTGTGCCCGTTGTCGCAACAGAACCGGTGCTGACACTGCTGAGCGCGGCGGATTGAAGACCGGCAAGGTTCAGACTGGGATATGTCGGTGCAGGAGCCGGTGCCGGATCGCTGGACTCGCCACCCCCACCACCTGCTGCGGCTGCGGCCCCGGCCAGACCAACGCCCCCCAGAGCGGCGCCAGCGCCGCTGATCCCGCCTGCGGCGGCGGCGCCTCCGGCCTCGGCAGCCACGCTGAACTGGGCAATTTCCGCAACCGCTTCTTCGGCAATCATGATCGCGCCGCTGTCAAGAACCTGGACGTTCTCGGCGGCCACGACCAACGTACGGCCATCCGTCATTTTCAAAAGAACGTCACCGTTTTTCAACAGCTGGGCCGAACGGACGCCCGGCAGCGTTTCGGCAAATTGGAACGCATAGAGTTCCTCTACTGTCGCCTGCGCCAAAGCTGGAAGCGCCATCAATGTCGATCCAAGCCCCCCGGCGATCCCGCGACCGGCCCATCGGCGAACCTTGCTGTCAATCCACTTGCGGATCTGGGTCTTGCGGTCCGCGTCCGACGGATCGGTGGGCGATTGCGGGTTGGCCTCAGGCTTGTGTGTCATGTTGCCCTCATTTGCAGTTTCCGCGATCCCGTGAGGGGGACAGTTTGGTCCAGGTCTGGATTTGCTCATCTGTTACACCCTCTGGTTTCCGCCGCGATCGGTTCGGAAAAATTGAGTTAAACTGAAGCCGAACTCCTCGGTTTCACCACATTTGTGCTCTGGTTTCGCTTTGGGCATCTGATCATCCTGTTCTCGGGGCCAGAGGCGGCTTTGGGGGTGATCGATTTGATGCTTCAATTCGAAAGAGTGGTGGCAACGGGGAGCGCGACGCTCGATTCAGGTATCGGCGATACGGCTTTAAAAACGTTTAACGGGGACACGTATCTCTACACGGTCACCGGCCCCGCCGGTGGGGTCGTGGTCTGGCGGCTGGTTGACGGGGCGATGCCGCAATTGATGGATACCGAGTATTACACCGGCACGATTACCTTTCTGGTTGGGCGTAGCGGCACGCCCGTGACGCTGGGGGGCACGACGCAACTGGTGCTGGATGTCAACACCGCAACGGGTCTGGTCGGATATGATCTGAATACGGACGGAACGCTTGGCGGTCTGCAGGAAACCGGAACCCTGACCGGGGGCGGCAACATCTCGGCCGTTGCGCAGGCCTCAGCGGGTGCTGGCGATGTGCTGGCCCTTGCGCATCAGGACACCGGTCAAATCGGAACCTACCAGGTGAATGGCGACGGAACCCTGACCCTGGCCGGGCTGGTAACGGGCCGCGCCGATTCGATGCAGATTCTTCAGGCCGGGGCTGGGCAGTTTGTGATATCGGGTGATGCTGCCAGCAATGCCATCACAACCCACGCGCTGGATACCGCCACCGGGACGTTGACCGCAATCGACAATAGCGCCGCCATCGGGACGCTTGGGATTGCGGCCCCAACGGCCATCGAAGTGGTTCAGGCTTATGGGCAATCGTGGGTTGTGGTCGCCGGATCCGCCAGCAATTCGCTGAGCGTGATGGAACTGAGCAGTGACGGCAGGCTGATCCCCACCGATCATGTGTTGGATACGCTAAACACGCGCTTTGGCGCGGTTCAGGATTTGTCGGTGGTCGAGGTGGACGGACGTGTGTTCGTTGTGGCGGGCGGGGGAGACGACGGGATCACCCTGTTCACCCTGACGCCGGATGGCCAGTTGGTGCATCTGGACAGTTTTGCCGACACGCTGGCGAGCGGTCTGCAAAACGTCCAGACGCTGAGCGTTGCCCATATCGGGGATGAGCTACAGATCTGGGCGGCGTCACAACAGGATGCAGGGCTGACTCAATTGTCCTTCTCGGTGGCCGATCTCGGGGTGGTGCAGGAGGGGTTTGGCACTATAAACGGCAGCGCGCAGGACGATATGCTGAGTGGGAGTGTGCTGGATTCGGTTCTGCTGGGCGGGGCAGGGGATGACATTCTGATCGCAGGCTCTGCGGCAACCACAATGACGGGTGGCGCGGGCGCTGACATATTTATCATGCAATATGGCAGCGCGCCGACGACCATCACAGATTTCGAAGCGGGCATCGACCGGCTGGACCTGTTTGACTTCCCCATGCTGCGCACGCCGGCGCAACTGACGTTTACCGCTACGGCCCAAGGGGCTGACATTCAGTACATGGACGAGATCGTTCACGTCTTTTCGGCCTCAGGCGGGCCGCTATCCAGCCAGGACGTGTTTGGCACGGGCTTTGGTGGTCCGGATCACATCCCGGTCGATTTCGGCGATTTCGGTGGGTTGGAGCCGGACAGTTCGGGCGGGGTGCTAGGGGTCGTATCGGTGAATTCCGAGACGTCCAATCCTGGACTGACGGATGCAGAGATCAGGTTCACACCCGATGGAGGCGGCACCGTAAGTACCCGAGCTGATGATCAGGGACGGTTTGATCTGGACCTTCCACCGGGGACTTTTTCGGGCGAACTGGATATTGTCAAAACCTATTCCACGGCTAGCAGTGAAATCAACGCGTTGGATGCCTTGCAGGTGTTGCGCATTTCCGTCGGTCTGGACCCGACATGGGGCCCTGCCGCGCCCGAGAATCTGATCGCGGCGGACATCACGAGGGATGGAACGATCAACGCGCTGGACGCACTGGCCATATTGCAGGTGGCTGTTGGCCAATCCCCTGCGCACGAACCGGAATGGGTTTTTCTGGATGCTGACGCGGACTTGTCCGGTATCACGCCAAACAACGTGAACTATAGCACGGGTGTTGATGTCACCGCAGTCGATGGGGTGCTTACCGTTGACATGACTTCGATCTTGTTGGGCAATCTTGAGGCTGTCTAAGTCATTCGCTGCGTGATTTGAGCAGGTTTCTGCTGCTGCCCATTCAGAAGTTGAGGCTGTTGATCCACGGGTCCCTTACGCTCTCCGGCGCATCGTGAAAAACGGGTCTTTGGTCAACGTGAAAGACCCAGCATGTTCAGACTGACGTGTCGCCCAAGGCCCTCCTTCGGTACTCCGTCGGCGTCGTCGCCTCATATCGCTTGAACGCCGAGTAAAAGACAGACCGGGAATTGAATCCGGCCCCGTATGCGATGTCGAGAACGCTGTCATTGGTCTCAAGCAGGGCTTTTTTGGCGGCACGCAGGCGCAATTCGTTCACCATATCAAAAAAGCTCTTTCCCAAATACTCGTTCAAAGCTTGCGTCACATAATGGGGCGGGGTCGAGATATGGTCGGCAAGGACATATAGAGACAGGTTGGGGTTCTTGCAGAGGTTGTCGGTTTCAAGTGCGGTTTCGATCTTTCTGGCGATCTTTTCCTGCCGCTCACGGGTCAATCCGGAATTCCGGTACCGCTGCGCCGCATCGGGTGGGGCCGTATCAAGGGGATAGGTGGTAAGCCCCTGAGCACGCAGTCCTGGGTCCTGACGAAGACCCCAAAGCGCCAGCAGCCAGACAAGAAACAGCAGCAGGAAGTCATCCGCGACTTCGGGGAAGAGAACTGTATCAGAAATTGCGTCGAGTATCGCCTGAGCGATGGAGAGCGTCCAATAAACAAAGAACAGGACCATGATAACCCTGATCCAGTGCATCTCCCGACCGATTGTGGACGCAAAGACGTCTTTCAGGCGCTGTCGGTAATAAAAAAGCCGCCTAGAGATCGCGACCCAGTAGATCAGCCATTGGCCGAAAAATACCATTTGCAGACCGATCATGGACAGTATGACCGCGCGCAGCTCAGGCGTGAGCGGTGTTTCGGCTCCGTTGTAAATGCGTGCCCTCTCTTCACCGCCCAAGGTCAAGCTGGCTGCAATGACCAGCGCGGTCAGGACCGTAGGAAGGAAATGCAGCAGGTCCCTCGGTCGATAGGCGAATTCATGGGCACTTGTAATCGCCCTTGCATAAAGCCAAAGGCTCGGCGCGAGGGTCAGTAAGGCGATGCCGCTGATGCCATCGACGAATTGGCTTAGGCGAGCGGTTTGGGGCGCGAGGTCCAAGAAACTCCAAAGGACTGATACGTCATTGAAGAAGATACACAGAAAGAAAACGGTCAGTCCGCCATAGGTTTTCCAATCCCGTTTCAGAAACAGCAGGAAGCTGGCTGCGAACAGCCCGAGTGTCAGGGTACTGAGCGTTGCGGCCACCTCTAGGTGTTCGTTGATGTTCATGTGCACCCTGTCCGTCGTTTTGTCTGGGTGAATACCGGAGCCAGCCCCACCTGAACAGTTCGATGCCCGGAAAAAACATCCGTCCCGGACGGTCAGGACGGTTGATCGTCTGCGCCAGCGGGTTCGGACGACGGCCCGGCCCGGCCTCGCTAGCACGCCTCCAAAACAGGTGGAGATTGCTACATGTCACGCGTTCAAAATTGCCTCGCGCCACTGGCGGGCCGGGAGAAGAGTTGGCGGAGCAAGCCGGCGGGGGCGGCGCGCATTGCCGGAACCGGGTTGCTGATTTTTATTCTGGGAGGCAACGAGGCATTCGCGGATATTTTGGGGGCCAATGACTCCTTCGCGGATGCTGTTTTGAACACATGGTCGGACGCGGATTGGTCCGTCGCAATAGGCGGCGGCGTTGAGGCAACCACATCCATCTACACGGGGGACGATGATGTCGAGTTTGCCGCAGTCCCCCACCTAAGCGCGCGGTGGCGTCAGCTTGAGATCGAGCCCGACAGACTGGCGTTGACGTTTTGGGAGACGGACACTCTGTCTGTGGACCTGTCTGCGAACCTTCGGGCCGGGCCGGATTTTCCCGAGACCGCAGTGTTCGCAGGTCTTCAGAGAGATATCGCCGTCGAACTTGGTGGGAGCGTCAGCTATGATTGGGGGGCTTCAGCACGGGGTTTTCCTTTCATCATGACGTGGCAGGGGCCCATTCCGGGTATGAAGCGGTGTTCGATGTCGCGCGGGACTTTGAGGTTGGAGAAGCGATTGTCGATCTGGGCTTAGGGGCGACTGTCCAAGACAAGAACCTTGGAAGTTACCTTTATGGTGTGACCGCCGCCGAGGCAAATGCGTATCGCGCGGCCTATGCGCCTGACATATCTGTAAGTCCCTTTGTCGAGGCTTCAGTTGCTTTTCCGATCACCGATCACTTTGCCATCGTTGGCTTTGCAGAATACCAACTGTTAGACAAAACGATACAGAACAGCCCGCTTGTTGATGCGTCAGACACGGCTTTGATGGGTCTGTTCATGGTCTTTCAGTTCTGATGCGACGCGGGATCCGGATCGTTTTTGTCCTGCCCTGTCTGATTGGCACAGGGCTGGGTATGTCGTCCTGCACCGGCCCCGCGGAGGGAGAGTTCGTCACGCCCAAAGGGGTCTGGCGGTCCGATGGATCGGGATTTCTTCTGGACGTCTCTGCCAGAAAGGTCACGGAATACGATGTAACAGCAACCACCTGCCTGAAGACGGATGTTGAACGCCGGCGCTCGATTGGCCGGGCTAATGGTTGGACCTTTGACCGCGACAGGCAACGCCTGATCGAGCGTGATGGGCCAGAGCCTTTCTTCCTTCCCTACTATCGGGTGCTCGAACTGCCTCGGGCCTGTCTCCGCCCGGTTCCGAATACAGTCGGGGGGAATTTCGAGCATTTTGCGGCGTTGTTCCAAGCGCATTACGCGTTCTTTGATCTCTATGGTGTTAATTGGGAGTACCGCGTTCAGATGGCCAGAGAGAGGCTCAGGCCCGACCTGAGCGATGCCGAACTTCTTGAGGTGTTCGCTGCGATGCTGGTCGGAATTCGGGACGGCCATGTTTCGATTATTGCCGAACTGAGCGGAGACAGGGTTCGGCACTCTCCCGCAAACGATACCTATCACAATTTGATTATGGACAGGTCAGGCCTGATTGCACGCGTAGATGAGCAGAAGTATCAGAGCCTTGCACTCGAATATTTGAAACAGAACGTCAGGCAGGACATTCTGTCTGGAAAAAGCGAAGCCGACGAATTGGACCTCGTCCAATATGGAATACTAGACGGCAATGTCGGGTATCTTGCCATTTTGGGTCTTGCGGGATTTTCGGGTAATGGGGACGATGATCCGCGGGCAGATTATGTTGCCTTGGAGGGCACGCTTGATGACGTTTTCCAATATTTTGCCGAGGCGAATGTCAAGGCTGTCATTGTTGACATCAGTTTCAACAGCGGGGGGTTTGCCTTTGCGGCCAAGCAGGTCGCCTCACGTTTTACCGAAGTGGCGTTGCCGGGGATTTCTTACCAGCGATGTGATGCCAGGGACGTTGTTGTTCAAAGCGATACGCTGGACCCAAGTCCGGGCCCCGGTTTCCATGGGCCCACCTATCTGGTGACAAGCCCAGCGACTCTCAGCGCGGGCGAGCACATGGCTCTCTATATGCGAGGTTTGCCCAATGTTGTTCATATCGGCGAGCCCACCAACGGCATTCTGTCAGAAGTGCTAGAGAAAGAGTTGCCCAATGGGTGGATAGTCGGTTTGTCAAGCCATATCGCGCGCGATCAACGGGGTGTCTCGTGGGAGGGTATTGGGATCCCCCCGCACATCAGCCAACCGATCTTTGAGCCCGGCTTGGGCTTTACACAGCATGCGGAAACCATCGAACGACTCCGGCAGAGAATTAGCGGACAGGATCGTCCAGTTGCCGGAAACCAAGATGGCGGGGGAAGGCAAAGGCGCTTTTGATTGCGAGAAGGTGCCGTTTTGCATTTACTGTTGGCCGCCTGGATTATGGTGTTAGTGCGGTTTAAGCGGCGCGCTGTAGGATTTACGGCAGCGGCTGGGTGCGGGTGTACGAGGCCGTTGCGGATCACCTGCGCGGCTTGATAAAACGATGCGCCTGTTCGATGATATTGTCCAGATACCTCCGTCTCACCCAACGGGTGGACTGAATGTGACCCGACCGCATATATGGCGGCAAACGCGCAGAAGTCTCAACTGACATCTTGGCCAGTCTTGCCCGACTCAAGGACGGTGGCGTGAAGGTTCTCGGCATGCAAGGCCCGTGCTTTGGAAATGCAGCAAAGTCTCCACCGCCGCCAGCAGTGATCTTGTTCATTCAGCTCCGGCCAGATCGCGCAACTGTTCAAGCAAGTCATTGCTGACAGTCACGCCCTCAGCGCCAGAGGTCGCGCGCCTGGCCAAACGGCCGTCGCCGGGTACGCGTGCATCGCCGTTGCCGTCGATCTCGGCACAGATGCGGGTGACGTAGTCGTCGAAGCCCGGATTACCGAATTTGACCGGATCAATCGCGATCAGCGTTGCACCACCCTTGATGTTGAGTGCGCCATGCGCCTCGCGACCCTCATTGTCAACCGAGAGCGTGCCCCCTGCCAGCGCCGCACCCAGAATTTCGATCAGCAACGCGATCGCGCTGCCTTTATGTGCGCCGAAGGGCAACAGACTTTTGGTCTCCAGAATGGCGTTCGGATCATTGGTGGCCCTGCCGTCATGATCAAGCCCGCCTTCCAGCGGCAACTCGTGACCTTCTGCGGCGGCCATGCGCACGTCCATCAGGGCGACAACCGAAGACGCCTGATCCCAGACAATTGGCGCTTGGTCCTTACGCGGGCAGGCAAAGGACATCGGATTGGTCCCGAAGACCGGCCTGGCGCCGCCGTGGGGAACCACCATCGAAAGCGAATTGACCACGCCAAGCGCCACAAGACCGGCTTCGGCAAGTGGTTCGGTGTCAAAGCGCAACCCGCCAAGGTGATGGCAATTGGCGCAGGTGAAGGCGGCGATGCCGTTCTTGCGGGCCATGGCGATCAGCTGCTCACGGGCTTGCTCGGCGACGATCTGATAATAGCCGTTATCGCCATTGCCGCGCAGAACCCCCGGCGCGGTTTCCGACACGGTGGGATTGGCATCGGGGTTGGCGTATCCCGAAGAGAAGCTTTGCACGTAGACGGGCAGCATCCGAAGGCCATGGCTGCGGGGGCCGTCGCGCTCGGATTTATAAACCAGCTCGGCCAGAACATCGCTGCCGCTGTCATTCATGCCTGCCTTGGTCAGGATGGCTTTGGCCAGGGCCCGGACCTCATCAAGTGAGATTACCGTAGTTTCCATTGGACCCTCCTAAGCGCTGACACGTTTGTTGTAAGCTTGGTTTTTGTTCGCCACAAACTCATCAAGCGCGCCACGAATGTCGTCAGGCATTGGCGGCTGGACATAGTTAGCAAGCATGTTGCGTGCGGCTTCGCGGCCAACTTCATCGGCGTTTCTGGCGCCTTCAAGCTCCCATTGCTCAAAGCTGTCATTGTTTTGCAGCGGGTTCATCACCATCGGGTTCTCGCGGGTGTGATCTGTGCCGAGAAAATGCCCGCCGGGTCCAATACGGGACACATCGTCCAGAATGCTGCTCAGGTTCTCTTTCTTCAAACCGGAGAAGAAGCGGTGGTAACCTTCGAGCTGGTAGCTATCGTGGATCCACTTGGAATAGCTGACGCCCAGCGCGCCTTCGACGAAGCCGGCGGAATGCACCACATAGTTGCAGCCGCCCAGCAGCACGGGCCACATGGTGTTGGCACTGTCGAATGCAGCCTGAAGGTCCGGCGATTTGGAACCGGACCACATGGTGCACGAGCGCCACGGCACATCGTAGAACCGCGCCATCTGGCCAACGAGCAGGTTCATCAGCCCCGGTTCCGGCGAACCCATCATCGGTGCACCGGTTTTCATCGACACGCCCATGATTGCCACACCCAGAACCATCGGCGCACCCCGGCGGATGATTTGTGAATAGGCCATGCCAGCCAGGCTTTCGGCGATCAGCAAGGCGACGCCGCCGGTCGGGCTGGCGGGGGTTGAGGCCCCTGCAAGTACAAAGGGCGACAGCAGGCAAGGCTGGTTTGCGCCTGCATAAACGCGCAGGCTTTGCAACATCGTGTCATCCCAGACAAGCGGGGTGTTGCAATTCAAAAGCGCCGCGACGACCACGTTTTCGTCCACAAAATCCGCGCCATGAACAATGCGCAGCATGTCCATTGTCTCGCGCGCGGCATTTTCCGAAAGGACCGAGCCTTTGATCGGTTTGTCTGTCAGCGTCAGCGCGGCGTGGACCAGCTCCAGATGGCGCAGCGGAACCTGTACGTCTTGCGGTTCGGCCGGAAGGATGCCGGGAACATGCATGCTTTGGCTCATCTGGGCCAATTTGAAGAAGTTGTGCGCGTCTTCCAGCGTGGATGGCCGCCGCACACCGTCGAGCCCATAGACAAACGGTGCGCCATAGGCATTGGCAAACACCGTGTCGCGCCCGCCGACGCGGACCGAGCGTTCGGGATTGCGGGCGTGATAGTCCCAGTCTTTGGGCACCGAAGAAATCAGGTCCATCAGCATGTCGCGGCCGATGCGCACGCGCTGATCTTCGACATCCGCGCCCGCGCGCTTCCAATCGGCCAGCGCCACCGGATCGCGAAACTCGATGCCGGTTGTTTCCAGAATGGTCATTGCTGCGTTGTGTATCTCTTCAACGCCTTCGGGGCCGAGCAGATCAATCGGTCCGATCTGCCGATGCAGGGTAGAAAGATAAACCGGCGGTGGATTGGTCCGTGCCGATACCCGCGCAGCCCGCCCTCCGGAACGACCGGCGCGTTGAGGTTTGGCCTGTTCTTCTGTCATGACCGGTCCTCCATTTATGCGCGCGCGCGGGCACTGGTCGCATCATAGGCACAGATGTCGATCACTTCACCGTCGCGCAGTTCATTGTGGATCTTGACTTGTAGCTTTGTTCCCGGCGCGGTCAGCTCTTGCGGCACCAGTGCCATCGCAATGTCGTGTTGGCAGTGATAGGAGAAACCGCCCGAGGTCACGCGACCGACGATCTTACCATCCTTATACACCGCCTCATAAGCGATGACCGAGGTGTCGCAGTACGGCAGTTTGAGGGTGACAAGCGTATTGTAGCCGCCCTCAGCCTTTTGCTTCAGCAAAGCCTCCTTGCCGATAAAGTCCCGCTCGCGTTTGACGCCCTGCACCTTTTCGGTGAAGGCCACGAAGCGATCCAGACCGGCCTCGAAAGGCGTCATATCCTTGCAAATCTCGCGGTTGATCGCGCGGTAAGACTTGTCGAGGCGCATGGATTCCAACGCCAGTGCGCCAAAGGGTTTCACGCCCGCTTTTAGAAGCTGGTCGACGATATGGCGGTTGTAGTTCACCGGGTGGTGCAATTCCCAGCCCAGTTCCCCGGTATAGCTGACACGCAAGAGCCGCACGCCCTTGGCATAGCCCACTTCTCCCATTTGCGCTGAAAGCCACGGGAAGGCCTCATTTGAGAGGTCGTTGTCGGTGAGCTTTTGCAGTATCTCGCGGGATTTTGGACCGGCGAGAGCAACAACGCCCAACTGCTCGGAAATGTCTTCCATGATCACCGAGCCGTCTTTGGGCAACTGCTTGCGCAGAGTGTCCCAGTTGTAGACCTGCCCATTTGGCGTTGAGACGAGGTAAAACGCATCCTCCGCGTCCCGCACGATGGTGTATTCGGCGTCCATTCCTCCGTTGGCGTTCAGCATCAGCGACAGCGTCATTCGCCCGACCCTGGGCAACTTGTTGGCCATTAACCCATCGAGCCAGGCGGCAGCGCCGGGCCCTTTCACGGTAAACTTGGTCATGGGCGACATGTCGATGAAGCCCGCCTCTTCGCGCGTGGCGCGGACCTCTTCTGTCACATGATCCCAGGCGTAGGTCTGGCGGAAGCTGTGGACAGGGATCGCCTGTTCAGGTGACGGCGCAAACCATTTGGGGAATTCGTAACCGTTGTACAACGTCCAGACCGCGCCTTGCGCAGTCAGAAGATCATAAGAGCCAACCGTGCGCATGGGCCGGGCGGAATAACGGTCTTCACCCGGAATATGCGCGTCCATGTGCGTGCCCCATGTCTCGCGCACCTTGTCCATGGTCCAGCGCTTTGAGGCGTAGTCGCCAAACCGGCGCGGGTCGAGCTCGGACATATCAATCGCAGGCTGACCGTTGAGGATCCACTGGGCAAGCTGGTTGCCCACCGTACCGCCCCAAAGGATGCCGCCGGGCATACCCTCGGCCAGCCAGAGGTTGTCGTGCCCTGGCGCCGGGCCTGCAAGGGGTAACTCGTCCGGTGTCATTTGGAACGGGCCTCTGGTATTGGCCTTGATCCCAACTTCGCCCAGCACCGGGACACGCTCAATCGCACGCTCCCACTGGGTTTCAACAGCGTCGAAATCCTCGGGCAACAAATCCGCGCCAAAGTCGGGCGGTACCCGGTCTTCGGCAAAGAGCTTGAGGTCTTTTTCGAACTCATAGGGCCCGAACTGAATGCCGCCCGTGTCTTCGCGCAGATACGCGCCGTAATCCTCGTCCCGCAGAATCGGGTATTCCGGCAACCCCTGCTTTTTACGCTCGATCAGCTGAGGGACTGTTTCCGTCGTCCAGTACTGATGAACAATCGGGATACAGGGCAGGTCCAACCCAACGCGACGGGCGTTCTCACGCGCGTAGTTGCCGGTGGCAAAGATCAGATGC
The DNA here is from genome assembly GCF_056535885.1 of Ruegeria sp. B1. Taxonomy (NCBI): domain Bacteria; kingdom Pseudomonadati; phylum Pseudomonadota; class Alphaproteobacteria; order Rhodobacterales; family Roseobacteraceae; genus Ruegeria; species Ruegeria sp. B1. The sequence goes on from NZ_JBQFJA010000001.1 coordinate 756,549, forward strand.
TCGCAGGTGATCTCGCCTTGATTGGTGATAACCTTCCAATGGCCGTTCGGAAGCTTCTCATACCCTTGCGCTTCGGTGTTCTGATACACTTTTGCACCTGCATCCCGGGCCAGCTTGGCCATCGCCTGCGTGATGTCGGCGGGGTTCACGTAACCGTCTTCGGTGTGCAGGATGCCGCCTTGTATGTTGGCGTTCTGATTGAGGAGCGGGTGAACCTTGGCGATTTCTTCTGGCGTCAGCAGTCTGCAGGGCACCCCTGCAGCCTCAGCGACAGAGAGATAGCTTTGAAACTCGTCCCATCTTTCGGGCGTATTGGCCACGCGAAGCTGCCCGACTTTGCGCAGACCGACCGAGGTGCCCAGCTTTTGTTCAACTTCGGTATAGATGCGGATTGTCTCCAGCGTCATCTTGGAGACGTTGTGCGATCGCACGAATGTCACCAGCAGACCTGCCGCATGCCAGGTGGATCCGGCGGTGAGTTGTGTCCGCTCCAGCATCGCCGCATCGCTGCAGCCATGTTCCGTAAGTCCATAAAGAATGGATGCCCCGACGCATCCGCCACCAACGACAACGACCTTCGCGTGGGATTTCATTGGGCATTCTCCGATTCTGCGCTGACTTGTCGAAATGACTGGTTGTTAAACTGCCGGACTGGCGTGCTTCAATTGCAATAAAATTTTTTTGGGATTAGATGAAGTAATCTGAACTTCGGTATGTCCGCAGTTATTTGTTTGTGGATCGCTGGACAATTGAGTGGATTTTACCCGTGACTGGCTTTTCCCACCTGCCGATGCGTGCCTTGATCAGCTTTGAAGCGGCCGCGCGGCATGAAAGTTTCAAGGGCGCTGCGGCTGAACTCAATGTGACGCCCGCCGCCATCAGCCACCAGATTAAAGCGCTTGAACGGGAGTTGCGTGGCACCCTCTTTCAACGCCTGCACCGTCGCGTAGAACTGACCGAGAAGGGTGCCTATCTGCTGATTTCAATTCAGGGTGGGTTCGATCAGGTCAGTCAGGCCATGGACCAGTTGAAATCCCACCAAAGCCGCAGTGCCGTAACGATCCACTCGACCACGGCTGTCAGTTCTCTTTGGCTGACACCGAGGCTTGCGGAATTCTGGAAATCAAATCCTGATGTGTCCGTCTCACAGGTGGTCAGCGACACGGATCGGAACGAGGGGACCTGCGATCTGAGTATCCATTATGGGGATATGGCCAGTGAAGGCACCGAGTGCAGGCGACTTTTCAATGATCGGATCACCGCATTGGCCAGCCCGGAATTCGCCCGCAAGCATCCGGTTTCTTCGGTGGCCGATTTGGCTTCGGTGCCCCTCATCCAGCTTCGCTGGGCGGAAAACCACTGGACCACATGGGAACAGTGGGCCGAGGCCTTAGGCTATTGCGGACCGCTGCGGATGTCTCATTTCGTGAACAACTACGTCATTGCCCTGCAGGCCGCGCGCGACGGGATGGGTGCCGTTCTGGGCTGGGAAGGGCTGACGGCTGATCTGACCGAGACCGGCACCTTGGTGCGTTTGCTGCCCGACTCCATGGCGTCGCCGCTGGATTTCTATGTCGCGCGACACAATCACGATTCGAGTCAGGTGGATCGGGTGATCGAGTGGCTGTCGAATAACTGAATCGAGTTTGTGGTCCAAAGGCAGAGGATGGATCGATACGAAACTACAATCGACTTTGATGCTCGGACGGGCCCCAATCTGGACGTCACTGTCTGCGCTCGCAACGCGCTGTTTTTCAAGAATCGATGGAAATCAGACATTTGCTATGGTGGTGGCCTGACCAACTTGCCGAGGCAAGCGGGCAAGGCCTGACCTTCTGCAGTATCGGCGTCACAGCACGTGGGCCTTGCCGTATTCTTCTGCCGCCAACCGTTTCAACGCCACTCGGTCCAGCTTGCCGCCCTTGGTCAACGGCAGTGTACTCATCACCTGAACCACATCCGGCGCTTTGTACCCGATCCGCGCCCGGACAAAATCAATAATCTCTTCAACGCGCACTGGGTCCGCATCTTCGGTCAGGCTCACAAACCCCCAAACATCCTCTCCATGCATCTCGTCTCGCACCCCTACCGCCACTGCTGAATCAACGGCTGGGTGCGCTGTCAGCGCGTCTTCCACCTCGGCCGGGCTGATGTTTGAACCATCATGCACAATGATCTGTTTCCGGCGGCCGCGAAACCAGAAATACCCATCCTCATCCCGACGCATCACGTCGCCGGTATCGAGCCAACCATCGCGAAACGCCGCCGCCGTTGCTTCTGGGTTCTCCCAATATTCCGTCATCATGGTCGGGCTCTTTACCCAGTGGCGGCCGTCCACACCTGCAGACACTTCCCTCCAGGTTTCGTCACGCAGCGACGAGACATAGCCCGGATTGTTGAAGCCAACTGCGCCGACCTTCTCAGAACTCCCGTGAGTGTTCGAATGCGACGTGCCCATTTCCGTCATTCCGTAAAACGAGCCGATCGGTACACCGGCCACCTTTCGGAAAGCCTCGACCAACGCTCGTGAAGGTTTGTCTCCGCCCGCCATCATCGTCTTTAGTGAGCTGAAATCTTCGCGCACCGCGCCATGCGATCGCAGCAATGCGGCTAAGGGCGCAGGCAATATCTGCGCTACGGTTGGTCGCGTCTGCCGCAAGAGGTTCAACAGCTCATCCGGCGTGAACTTCCGAGCAATATTTGTCATGGCTCCGGCCCATAGCCCCGCGAACGTTAGCCGCAATCCAGCGGTATGCGAAACCCACGACGCCGGCAGCACTACGTCTTCCGGCCCCAGCCTCAGCCCCTTTGCGTTGCTCGCCACCATGTATCCCATGGTGGTGTGGCTGTGCGTTACGCCTTTGGGTTTGCCCGTGGTTCCCGATGTAAAAAATATGAATGCTGGAGCGTCTGCACCGATCACCGGCAAGGTCTCTTTGCCGTTGTGGTTCAGCAGAGTCTTAAAGGCGAGGCCGGATTTGGCGTCGTCTTCGTATGAAATCACCCCTACAGGCAATCGCGCTACACTCGGAATCCCCACTATATCCTTTACACGCTCGCCGTGCACCAACAGGGCCGCAGGTTTGGCAAGCCCGAGCGCATAGTCGATATCCGCGGGGGTGTATCGGTAGTTGAGCGGCATGGCCACCAGGCCCGCCCGCATGCAGGCCAGGTAATGGATCACCAGGTCCGCTCCGTTCGGCATGATCGACGCGACCCGATCCCCCGGCTTCAACCCTAAGCTCAGGTAACTCCGCGCAAGCCGCGTACAGGCCACTTCCAACTCGCGCCACGTCAATATCCCGTCCAACGCATAAAGCGCTGTGGCGTCAGGGTCGGCCAATAAACTCCGACGAAGAAGGTCCTTCAAGTCCGCAGGTTCTTCCAGCGGAGGCCCAGATACCGGCATGCCCTTCTCCTTAACTTCACGTTGGTCTTAGTCTACACAGGCCAAGCCAGTCCCCAAAGCCCGCCTAGCGCGCGTATGATTTCGTCCAGATCGCGCACGGCACCCCGCAGCGGATATAGTAGAACACGTCGACAAGCATGATGTCCTTCGGAAATCGTCCGCCTTTCCACGTGATGGTACCTGATGGCATTCACTCAAAAATTTGACCAGCCGCTACAGGCAAAAATCCAAAGGTTAACGATTTCCCCGAGGATTCTTTAGCGTGTGAGTTTCGACGTAACCAGCCAGGTGAGAATGTTGCCGTCACAACACCGGTAATTCAGTTCGAATTCGGAACCCGCCGGAAGGTTGGGAGAAAGGTCCGTTGTGAGACGCAGATACAAGTGTTCCCTGCTCGGTAACTCTACAAGTTCCGCAGAATCAAATCCAAAAAAACGACCGACGTCAGGGTGTAAGGCCTTGAAAAGGCTTTCCTTTGCCGAAAATATCAAAGTTGCGCACTGGTTTATTGTGAGACCCTGCGCGTGCTTGACCAAGCTGCGTTCAGAAGAAATCAGCGCGGTATCGTGTATTGCATCCGCTGTTTCTCCGGTTGCCACTTTCTCAATATCTATTCCGGCCGCGCACCGTTCGCCGACCGAAATCACAGCTGCACATAGATCCCCGGTGTGGCTGATCGATCCGATAATCCCAGGTGGCCAGGATGGCGCGCGGTCGGCTTGTTGTGGGATGGGTTGATCCGGCACTGACAACTGGCAAAACGCGTATCGTGCAGCAAGCCGCCCCGCCAGAAACTCTGCCCTGCGTTTAGGAACCGCGGATGAGAGCCCTAAGGGGAATTCAACCTGAAACTGTTTGAACAGCGTTTGATGGAACCGCACGGTTTCAAAGTGCCCTACAACCAACGAGGTGCGCGCAACCCCGATATCCATAGGTTGCAACCGCGGCATAAACCCGGTCGGATCGCTCCAGATCGTCGTTTTTTCCCGTGTCATAATGAGGTTTCTTCCGTTTGCGGCAAGCTTTGGTCCGACGGTTGGTTCCCTTGCATCTCCTAACGGGCATTGATCCGCCAAAAAAAGAGAGGAAGGCGTTCATCAAACAATTTTGTCGCATTCACAAACGGAGCACCTATGGACGCTCATAGGTTGTACGGGCATGAAGGGCGGCAACAGCCAGATGCAGACGCTTCAGTTCTCCAGCCACCAATTTTGAAAAAATTGCCCGATTTGCGATTATTTGGAGACGTACATGCCGTCCTCGGCTTCAATATCTGTCGCTATGCCACATAAGCAACTTGAGACAGTGCCCGGAACCTATGTCGAAGGTTGGATGCATTGCCCCGATGGCAATGCGGATCTGGTGCTGTGTGAGCCGGGATACGCAGATCGTGTGTTGCTGTTGGATGTCCAAGACCTGCACAGTTTTCGCTTCGTCACCCGGTCATCTCAGATTAAACTCAAACTTCGCAAACAGGCGGACATACAGGCCGAAATTCATATTGAAAGGCAGATCCCACCCAGCGATCAGGGAACCGGGAACGCCGGAGAGATCAACGGCGGGCCAATCAGCCCAAGGCTGTTGCAAGTGGTCAACGGGCAGGTTGATGTCGATGAGTTCTGGCGACGCGTCATCGAAGGCGGCACCCCGATGGTCGAACCCGATTGCGAGGGAACTGACGATCACCGGCTGATTACATTTCTTTGGCGGGGGGCGGTCCGCAACGTCAGGCTTATTGGTGGGCCCGCACCGGATCACGTCTGGATGCAACGCCTGAAAGGTACGGATCTTTGGTTTGCCTCTTTTCGTGTCCCGTTGGATTTGCGCCTGTCCTATCGCGTTGCGCCGGATGTGCCCGATATCAATGCGTCGCCGCGCGAGAACCGGATGGCGCTTCTTGCAGTTGCCAAGGCTGATCCGCTGAACAAAACACCTTTGTTTTCCGCCGTCGGCGACCCGCATTCACAATGGAGCCTGTTCGACCTGCAAGAAACGACGGGTCCGGTAAAGCAATTGCTGGGACGGGTCTCGCGCGAGGTCACCGAGTACCGCGTGCCGGACCCTGTGATGCCCAACTGCCGCAGAGTATGGGTTCATCGCCCGGCCGGTTTCGTTCCCGGGGCACGGGAAAATGTCATGCTGGTTCTGTTCGATGGTGCAACGTATCTGAAGGATCTGGACCTACCCGCAGCGATTGAAGAAGGCATCGGCGAACGGCGCCTGCCCCAGATCGCCACCGTGTTTGTTGATTCGGTCTCTCCGAGGCGGCGAGCGGAAGACCTTGCCTGCAATAGCCTGTTCACGCGGCACTTGGTTGATCGGCTTCTGCCGCTGGCGTGCAATAAGATTGGGCAGGCGTTTTCAGCCAGAAACACAGTTGTTGCCGGGTCCAGTTTTGGTGGGTTGTCCGCTGCTTACACGGCGCTGTCACATTCAGAAAAGATCGGCAACTTCGTTTCGTTGTCCGGATCGTTCTGGTGGGGCCCCTCCGGCTGGACCTCGGCAGACCCGTATCTGGCGTCACTTCCAGTCCCGCCCGGACTGCGAGGTGTACTGACCGCCGGGCGCTATGAATGTGCACGCCATGAGGGGGACATGGGCATTCTCGAAAGCAGTATGCAGTTTGCCAAGCGGCTGAGAGGTCAGGGCGCAGACGTGAAGATGCAGACTTATACCGGCGGCCATGACTATGCCATCTGGGCACCGGCCCTGATCGACGCGATGGAACATCTGTTTGGCGGTTCCAGTGTCGGCCAAAAGACCACTTCGGTCCGGCGAAACTGGAATTGATCGATGGCTTCGACCGTTTTCATACGCCTCTCTCTGCTGAAGGAAAATGACCAGTATCGCAGGCTGCTGATTGCGCGGACGTTGTCCCTATTGGGGCTTGGCTTTCTGATCGTAGCGGTCCCCGTTCAGGTCTATCATCTTACCGGGTCGAGCCTTTGGGTCGCCCTTGCAGGCGCCAGCGATGCTGCCGGTCTGTTCCTGGGTTTGCTTGTCGGTGGCGTGCTGGCAGACACACGCGATCAGCGCAGCCTGATACTAATGGCCCGCAGCGTCTGTGGTCTGGGTTTTGCGGCCCTCACGGTCAACGCGTTGCTGTCATCGCCATCCGTTCTTGTATTGGTCGGGCTGGCCTTTATCGACGGCTTCTTTGGCGCGATCGGTGTGGCCGCTCTGATGGCGGCCGCCCCCAAGGTGGTCGGTCGGGAGCGTATTGTTGAGGCTGGCGCCTTAGGAATGCTGGTCACGCGCGTGGTCAACATCGCCAGTCCCGCCTTGGCCGGTCTGCTGCTCGCAGTGGCACATGTGGCATGGGCCTATGGCATTGCGACGGTGGCAACCGTTGCCACGGTCACTGTCCTGCGCGGGCTCAATCCGTTGCCGGCAGACGAGGTTGAGACCCGCAACCCCTTTGTCATGTTGGGCGATGCTTTCGGTTTTCTTTTGTCGCGCAAACAGGTTCTTGTGGTCTTTTTGCTTGGCATGCTTCTGACAGCCTGCACCGGCATCAAGGTGCTTTTTCCCGCCCTGTCGACCGAGGTCTTTGCCGCTGCCAACAGCATGACCGGTCTGTTGTTCGCAATGGGGCCTATTGGTGCAACCCTCGCCGCGGTTCTGAGCGGGTGGGTGCATGACAGAGCGCAGCCATATCCTCTGATGATCACACTCTGCATAGCGGCGTTGATCGCCTTTACCGCAATCGGTCTTGCCCCCGCGATCTGGGCAGTCATGGCGGCGCTGGTAATCTTTGGGTACCTCATGTCCACCGCTGCGCTGCTGCAATACGGCATCGTTCAACGTCAGACGCCGGATGCCTATCTGGGCAGGGTAAACAGCCTGTGGCTTGCGCAGGATGCGCTGGGCGACATTCTGGGAGCGCTGACCCTGGGCGCGTTGGCCAGCATGTTAATGCCACTGACGGCAGTTCTGGTTCTCGGCCTGTCCAGTCTTTTCATTCTTCTTCTGCTCGGCCTCGCCGCCTTTGCCTTGCGCAAACTGGCAGGTCCGCTTGATGCGGATGCGGGTCCAGCCTGATCTGACCTCTCCTTCAACCCCTATCGAAAGGATTGAAAACTATGGAACTTAAAAACTCGCCAAGCCCGGACGTTATCCGCAACGAAATCCAGAGCTTTCTGGACGATGTGCCCGAGGACAACGAGAACCTGCTAGATTACGGACTGAACTCGATCAACTTCCTGACCCTTGTCACCCGTTGGGAAGCCAAGGGTATCAGGGCGGATTTTAACGCGTTGGCGCGCAATCCGACCATGGGCGCGATCCTTTCCCTGCTGGCGGACCAGCTTTCGCCCACACTGGAAGCCGCCCATGGATAACGCGCAGCTCAATCCGTTTGATGATACTCGGTACCAGTTTTTTGCCCTGCGAAATTCAGTCGGTCAGTACAGCATTTGGCCGGATTTCCGCGACATCCCCGCGGGGTGGGAAACAGTACATGGACCTGACAATCGCGAGGCATGTCTCAGCTACGTCGAAAACATCTGGAATGACCTGCGGCACTGAGTTTTCTGCGGCCCGGTTCACCTGACCCACTTCGATGCGATGCGGGAGTTCGATATGGACATGACTCGTTTTGACCTGCTGGACACCCAGCAGGGTGTATGGACAGCGCAACAGATTTCGGCGCGGCCTCAAGATTATCTGATTGCACATGCGATTGAGGTGTCCGGCCCGCTGGACCCCGATTTGATGAGCCGCGCGATCAAAACAGCGCTGGCTGAGGCAGACACTGTCAACGCGGTGTTTTCCGAGGCAGACGGGAAAGCGTATCAACAGGTGCATAGCGAAGCGGTGCGGGCCGAAGTTCAGGTTCTGGATTTCAGCAATGACGCCGAGGCCCGCTCGAAAACATGGGCGGCAATGCGGTCGGACTTGGAACTGGGGAAAGAGCCGTTTTCTCCCCGTCATGTTCTTTACAGGATCGCCTCGGGTGACCGAAGCGAGCGGTGGGTCTGGTACCAGCGCTATCACCACGTCATGCTTGATGGCTACAGTATGGATGCGCTGACGGACCGGATCATTGCGCTGTACCAGGCAGACCTGCAAGGACACGATGCGGACCCATCCCCGTTCACTCCGGTGTCGGAAGTTGTTGAGGAACAACGGGCCTATAGAGCCTCGGAGAAATGGCAGAAAGACCAAGCCTATTGGCGGGCTCAATGCATTGACTTGCCGGTTGCCGTAGGATTGTCACCGACATCAGGTCAACAAAGCCGCTGGCAATTGAACACCAACGCGGGCGCGGTCTTGCTGGCTCAGGATGAATTTGCCCAACTAGAGGCGATTGCCGCCGGGCGCGACCACACCGGTTTCGATGTATTGACAGCTGCCATTGCCGTTTATGTGGCGCGACTGAGCGGTCAATACGACCAGGTTCTCGGCGTTCCGATGATGCGAAGGCTGGGTTCTGCCGCCGCTGGGTCCTGCGCACCGGTTGTCAATGTCCTGCCACTGCGCCTGCCGTTCAGTGCCTCAGACAGCTTGACGCAGATCGCCGTCCAGGTCAGCCAGGGGATGCGCGACATGCGCAAGGCGCAGCGCTATCCGGTAGAACAGATTCAGCGTGATCTGGGTCTAACAAACTCAAGGCAGGCGCTGTGGGGTGCAACCGTCAATTTCCGCCTCTACGAGAAAGACAAAACAATCGGTGGGAACGCAACAGAGCTGCACCGTCTGGCAATCGGCCCGTTGGACGAACCGGAATTCGGGTTGAGAGTGGACGACGCAGGCGTGCATCTGGACTTGCGCGCTCCGGGCGATCGCTATTCATCGCAGGATCTGGAGAACCACATCACGCGGTTGACCGCGATGCTGCAACAGTTTCTGGCTCAGCCGGATACTGCCGTTTCCGATTTCATTTTGACGACCGAACAGGAACAGATTGATCTCACGCTGTGGCAACGGGGACCATCTGTGTCGGCGCGACCAGACGAAACCTCTCTGCTGGACGCATTTTTAAACGGCCCCCTCAAGGATCAGAAAGCCATTGCACTACGATGTGGCGACGTTGCGCTTTCTGGCGCCGATCTTGTCAACTACAGTTGCCAGCTTGCCCATCTATTGACATCACTTGGTATCGGACGGGGCGACGTGGTGGCCGTCGCGCTGCCCCGATCAGAGCTCTCGGTCATCGCGGCGTTTGGTGTTTTGACCGGTGGTGCGACCTATCTTCCGATGGATTTGGGCTATCCCGACAACCGGATCGCCGCGATTTGTGAGGATGCCCGCCCAAAGCTCATTCTGACCACGGCTGAAGCCGCCGCTCGCATGCCCGGTGATATTGACCACGTGCCAATGGACATGACTGAACTGGGTGACTATCCAACCACGCCCACCGCCTTGGATGAGCGTATCACCCGTCCTGACGATATCGCCTATGTCATCTTTACATCGGGCAGCACTGGCAGGCCCAAAGGGGTCATGGTTTCGCATCGTGCGCTGCTAAACCTCTTCTCGGTGCATCGCGCCGGATTGATGAATGATGAAGCGACCGGTTGCCCAATAGATCGCCGACTGCGTGCGGGGCACTCTCACTCTTTTGCGTTTGATGCTGCTTGGGAGCAGTTATTCTGGCTGCTGTTGGGTCACGAGGTTGTGGTTCTAGGCGATGAACAACGCCACGATGCTCAGAGGTTCCTCGAGGCAGTCAATTCACACAAGTTGGATGTGTTGGATGTTCCGCCGTCATTCTGCGCCCAGTTGATTGACATGGGTCTGCTGGATCAACCCGATCACCGGCCTTCGATCCTGATCTTGGGTGGCGAGGCGCTGCAGCCCGCGCTGTGGGAACGGTTGGCGCAAGCCGACGGTGTTGTCGTATATAACGCGTATGGACCGACCGAATTCACGGTTGATGCCTGTCTGTCCCGGATCACCAATCGGGATCAGCCGAGTATCGGTCGCCCCATCGGCAACACGCGAGCCTATGTGCTCGACACTGCACTGTCACAACAGCCTATTGGCGCAACTGGTGAGTTGTACCTTGCCGGACCCGGCATCGCCTCCGGTTATGTCGGCAACCCGGCCCTGACGGCCGAACGTTTCGTGCCCAACCCATTCGAACCCGGCACAACCATGTATCGCACAGGGGACCGTGTTCGCTGGTGCGCCGATGGCGAGTTGGAGATTTTGGGGCGTACCGACACTCAGGTTCAGGTGCGGGGGCACCGGGTCGAGCCCGGCGAGGTTGCCGCCGCGCTGACCGCGCTAAACGGCGTGTCGGACGCCTTTGTTCTGGCCGAGCCCGTGCACGGCAGTCACCGGTTGCTGGCCTATTGCGTTGGCGATCCGGATCGCGCGAAGCCGGAGGAATTGCGCGAGCAGCTCGCCGCGTCGTTGCCCGCTTATATGGTGCCCGCCGCCATCACAATTTTGGACAAACTGCCCTTGACGGTGAACGGCAAGATCGATGATCGCGCCCTGCCAAAACCCAAACTGTCCGAAGGGCGCATCGCCCAGACCGAGCTTGAACAAACACTTTGCGCGACAATTGCCCAGGTTCTCGGTTTGGAAAAAGTCGGACTGGATCATGATTTCTTTGCCAGCGGTGGCGATAGTATCTCTGCCATGGTTCTGTGCAACGAAATGCGCAAACAGGGCTGGGTTCTGCACACCCGCGATATCTTTGCCAGCCCCTGCGCCGGTGATCTGGTCGACGCACTCGAACCGACACAGGCCGATGTGAGCGTACCGCACACAGATCTGGCCGACATGGCGGAGTTTGGTACGCTCCCGGTCGAGGTCGAATACGTGCTGCCCTTGCTTGCTGCACAAAAAGGCATTCTGTTTCACGCCACACTGGGTGATCAGGCCGGAAGTTACAACGCCTATACGCGGCTCGACCTGAGGGGTCCGTTGGACGCCGCGCGCTTGCGCAGCGCCTTTGATGCGGTCTTGCGACGCCATCCCCAATTGGCAGGCTTTTTTGTCTCGGACAACCACGGAGAGGCTTATATGGCCGTTCCCGCCGCGTCGGACCTGACCTGGCCATGGAAAGACCATGATATCAGCCATCTGGATACGCCGGAACGGGACCGCCGTTTGAGCCAGATCGAGCTGTCCGCAACGCGCAACCTGCGCCTTACGCGCGATCCGTTGTGCATGGTTTCTGCGGAACTGGTGCGGGTGTCCTGTGACCGGCATGTTCTGATCCTGAATATTCACCATGCCATTATCGATGGGTGGTCAACGCCGATCCTGCTCAATGACCTGTTTGCCGCCTATCGCAACGGGCCAGACAGCTTACCGGCTCCGCAATACGCCTATGGTCCGGTCGTGCAGGCGTTGGCCAGCCGACCCCTTGAAGAGACGCGAGACTTTTGGACCGATCAGTTACAAAACTGCACGCCGACCTGCCTGTTCGACAAAGATCGCGGCGCCGCTACGGTTGAAGAGCACCACCTGGCTCTCACCTTAGATCAGAGCGGTGCCCTTCGCGCCCTGGCAAAATCTGCCGGTGTTACTCTGAATGTTGTCATGCAGGCACTCTGGGCCAATGTGATCAGTGCCCATTGCGGCCGTCAGGACGTAATTTTTGGCACAGCTGTAGCGGGCCGGTCGGCCCCTGTCGAAGGGATTGGCGACCAGATCGGTATGTTCCTGAACACCATCCCGGTGCGTGTTAATCTGGACCCGGCGCAATCCTTGCGAGCCCAGTTGAAGGACTTGCAGCACACCCACGCGCAGGCCATCGAACATGACAGTCTTGGTCTTGCCGATCTACACAGGCTGGCCGATGTTGATGCGTTGTTCGACACCTTGCTGGTCGTCGAAAACTATCCCGACAGCAGCTATCTTGATCAGGATCTGGATGGGCTGCGGATCACGGATGTTCACAATAGAGGGTACAGCCATTATCCGCTTGCCCTGCTGGTATTGCCCGGTGACCAAATTGGCCTCGTTGTCGAAAGCCGCGATGGCGCTGCCAAGCCTGAGCGCATCACAGCGATGCTGGGTCGCCTGATCGATACGTTGCAACAAAATCCTGATGCCACGCCTGCGCACCTGAACCAGTTGCCTGAAGTGGACGACGCACTGATCGCGGACAGTAATCGCACCGGCATGCAACTGCCCGAAGACCTTACCTTGCGGGACCTTATCGCGGCGCAGGTAGGGCGCACGCCAGACGCCATTGCCCTGCAAGATGCCGATCACCAGTTCAGCTTCCGTCAGACCCGGCATCAGGTACTGCATCTGGCCGAACAATTGCGAAAGGCGGGCGCAACACAGGGCGATGTAATTGCCGTTGCGATCCCGCGTTCGGCGCGATTGTCGGTTGCCATACTGGCCGTCATCGAAATCGGCGCGGTCTATCTGCCCCTCGATCTCAGTTATCCGCAGGACCGGCTGGAGTTTCTGATATCAGACGCCAAACCCCGTCTGGTAGTCACCCAAAGCGGGATAGATGTTGGGGACGCGACTTGTGCCAGACTGAACTTTGACGGGTTCGCCGGTCCAGGGCATTCTGTTCGCGATCTGGTCGACGCCCCGGATCTGAGTAGTCGCGATCCCGCCTATCTGCTGTACACATCCGGTACGACGGGACGACCCAAGGGGGCGCTGATCTCACATGCCGCCATCGTCAACCGGCTGCTTTGGATGCAAAGCGAGTATCCTCTGGATGCGACCGATGTCATTTTGCAGAAAACGCCAAACGGGTTCGACGTTTCGGTTTGGGAATTCTTCTGGTCATATCTTGTTGGTGCGCGTCTGGCGATGGCGCCGCCAGACGCCCATCGCGACCCGCATGTGTTGCTGGACCTCGTACAGCGCTACGAGGTGACGACCATCCATTTCGTGCCGTCAGTTCTGAGTGTCTTTAATGACGCCATGGCGTCAACCGGCGGCACGCCATGTCCCAGCCTTCGGCAAGTCTTTTGCAGTGGTGAGGCGCTGAATGGGCAGGCCGTCGCGGGTTTCGCGCAATACTGTGGTGCCGAACTGCACAACCTGTATGGCCCGACAGAGGCGGCGATTGATGTCACCTATTGCCCGGCACTGCCGCATGCAGACACATCAACGGGCGTTCCTATCGGCAAACCGGTCTGGAACACGGGCCTGCGTATTCTGGACCACCTGTTGCGCCCGGTGCCTGTGGGTGTCGGGGGTGAACTCTATCTATGTGGTGTGCAATTGGCAGAGGGGTACCTTGGCCGGGCTGGTCTTACGGCAGAACGGTTTGTCGCCGACCCTTATGCCGGTGGTCGGCGCATGTACCGCACGGGTGATCTGGCCTGTTGGGATGAAGAAGGTCGCGTGGTCTATCTTGGCCGCACCGATCACCAGATCAAGATACGCGGTCAGCGGGTCGAGCCGCAGGAGATCGCCAGCAGCCTGATGCGTCAGCCCGAGATCGTCGAGGCGGTTGTCCTCGCGCTGACACTAGAGGGACAGCCCGAGCCTTCTCTGGTCGCTTATGTCGTGCCAGCGGGGGCCGGATTTGATCCTGCAGCGGCGCTGGCTGCTTTGGCTGCACAGTTGCCTGCCTATATGGTTCCAGGCCACTGCATTCCACTGGATCATCTGCCGATCAATGCCAACGGTAAGCTCGACCGCCGGGCACTGCCAGCACCGGAAACCCCTGTGCAACCCGTCGGACGCTCTCCGGCACCGGGGATCGAGCAGGATTTGGCTCGTATTTTCTGCGATCTTTTGGGGTTGGATCAGGTCAGCGCAACTGATGACTTTTTTGCAATCGGCGGGCATTCACTGCTGGCCATGCGGTTGGCTGCGCGCATCCGGCAGGATCTGAAACGCCACATTCAGGTGGGCCAAATCATGAGTATGGCCACAGTCGAACGTCTTGCGGAACATCTCGCGGCGGGCGCGATGGTCGGGACACTGGTGCAGGACGGGTTCGATCCGGTAATCCGACTGCGCGAGGGCAGCGGCACACCTTTGATCTGCATATACCCGGCATCAGGTGTGTCCTGGCAGTACAGCGTTCTTGCACGGTATCTAAAAAACGAGATGCCGATCATCGGCCTTCAATCGCCACGCCCCAACGGTCCGATTGCCACCGCTGAAAACATGGATGTGCTGTGCGAGCGTCAGTACAAACTAATCCGAGAAATTCAGCCCGAAGGTCCCTACCATTTGCTTGGCTACTCATTGGGCGGGAACATCGCATTTGGAATCGCTGAACGGCTTGAAGCTGCCGGCCAACAGGTGAATTTCCTAGGGCTACTGGACACCTATCCGGCCGAGCGTCACGATTGGACCGACCCGGATGGCGGTGAGGCCGAAGCCGGCGCCGAACGCGAACAGGAACAATTGCTCAACGATGCGATGGGCGACGTGATGGATGACGAGTTCCATCGCGAAAAGGCTGAAATGTTTGGGCACATCTTCGACAACTACCGCGATGCAGTGCGCTTACTGTCTACAGCGCGAACCGGGCGGTTCTCTGGCCAGATCACACTGTTTGTCGCCGACAAATCGGATTTGCCGGAGATCGACCCCGACACAAGCTGGTTGGGTCATGTCGGCGCACAAGACGTTCATCACCTGCCCAACGCGTCGCACGAAGACATCATCTCCCCGGCCTCGCTCGAGGTGTTGGGACCGCTGATGCACCTTCTGATCGCCAAGGCGCGTGATGAAAGGACAGCGGCACCCGAAACCACCGCGGGGGCGGCATGACAGACGACTTTATCACGTTCATTCAACAGGAAAGGTTACGTTCATGAGTAGTTTACTTCCTGAAAACAGGCACTTTACAGCCGCAGATCAAGGCACGGCATTTCGCTTTGCAGGTAAAGAAGGGCGGATGCTGGGGCATGGTGATCCACAGCCGCTTCCCGGCGGAACTCGTGACAGCCTTGGCAAAAGGTTGGAGCGTCACTTCCACCAACATGGCCGCGAAACTGTCGTGGCGGGGGCCTTTCCCTTTGACCGCGCCCGCAGTGACCACATGCTGAGCATGAGCACCTGCATTCGAAACCCGGCGGCCGACAGTCTACCCATCCAGAGCGGCGCGTTTCACAGCATCAATGCCGAGCCCGCGCCTGCAACATTTCACGATAGCGTTGCGGCCGCACTTGAGCGCTTAGACGCAGAAACCGAGCTGCCGGACGGTTTGCGCAAGGTTGTTCTGGCGCGGTCGCTTGCAGTGCAGTCGAAACACCCCATCGACCCGGGCGCATTGTTTGGGACTTTGTCGGGCGATCCCGCAGTGACGGCCTTTCAGATTCCGTTGCCCGACCGGAATGGTCAACCGCGGTATCTGGTGGGGGCAACGCCCGAACTGCTCATCTCGAAATCCGGGCGGGATATTTGTTCGCATCCGCTGGCCGGTTCGGCCTGCAGGCACGCGGATCTGGCGCAAGACGCCACCGCCGCCGCCAAGCTGTCACATTCTGCAAAGGACTGGCGCGAACATCAGTTTCTGGTGGAATACATCCTCGACACCTTGAGCCCATATTGCGATCAGTTGACCTTGCCTGAAGGCACCAGCCTGACAAGCACCCGGACCATGTGGCATCTGGGGACTTGGATCGACGGCCGACTGCGCGATGCGGATACCCCAAGTGCGATACTGGCGGCTGCGCTGCATCCGACCCCGGCCGTCTGCGGCGTTCCGCATCAGCCAGCAATGGATCTGATAGAAACGCTTGAACCCGTTGACCGCGACTTTTATGCCGGTGCAGTGGGATGGTGCGATGGGTCCGGGGACGGCGCTTGGTACGTGGCCATTCGCTGTGCGGAGATTTGTGACTGTCAGGCAAGGCTGTATGCCGGTGCCGGGATTGTACCCGGATCAGACCCGCAGTCGGAAACCAACGAAACCGGCGCAAAGTTCGGGGCCATGCTGAGCGCGCTGGGCCTGCCCCGGGATGCGGGCCTCCGATAACTGAAACAGACGCAGTGCTGCAATCCGGACATGACCTGATGATTAGCCAAATTGCCAAAAACCTCTTTGCTGCAGGCCTGCTGATTGCAGGCCTGATACCCGCTGCGGCGCAGTCCGTGACCGTTACCGACATCACAGGGCGTGACGTTCAGATTGTTGGGCCGGTCGAACGGGTGGTCCTGTCAGATTTCCGCCAGATCATCGGTCTGTCACTGATTGACCGAAATGTCGGCGCGCGGGTTGTGGGTGCGGGTTCAAAATCGCGGGTAGGCCCGGATTTACAGGCCGAGCTTGAGTCCCAGTTTCCAGGCATCACTTCAGTGCCTGAATTGGCCGAGAATTCGCCTACTTTGTCGGCCGAGCAGGTTATCTCTATCGCACCTGATCTGGTGATCCTTAGTGATCCGGCAAGCCCCGCGACCAATCAATTGGTCGAGCAGCTGGGTCGGGCCGGTATTCCGACCGTCTTCGTTGATTTTCGGATCAACCCGTTCGAAAACACGCTGCCAAGCCTGCGTATCGCTGCCGCAGCGCTGGGATCGGGGGACCAAGCAGCCGAGTTTATCGAGTTCTATCGCGCCCGCCGGGACACTGTGACCGACCGGGCCAAATCGCTGACGAATCGGCCTTCCGTCTTGATGCATCTGCAAGCCACCCAGGTGCGTAGGTGCTGTATGTCGCTCAGCGATGTCAGTTTGGGCCGGTTTATCACCGCCGCAGGTGGCACCAATATCGGAGCCCAGGTGATCCCGGGCACCTTTGCCCAGATTGCGCCGGAGTATGTGCTGGCCTATCAGCCGGACATTTACATCGCCACCGGCGGCCATCAGCTGGAACAGGAATATGGCCTGATCGTCGGTCCCGGCATCACGTCCGAGATGGCCCGCGAGACGCTGATCAAGCTGACCCAGACCCCTATCATTCGCGACCTGGATGCCGTCGCGGCAGGGCGCAGCCACGGTATGTGGCATTCAATTCACAACTCGCCGCTCAATATCATCGCGCTGGAGTTGCTGGCCCAGTGGATTCACCCCGAGGTGTTTGGCGATCTGAACCCGCAGAAGACCTTGAATGAGATCAATGCACGGTTTTTGCCGTTTGAGTTCAAGGGCGCGATCTGGACAAGCGCGGGGGAGCGACCATGACAGACATGACCGCCCCCCAGGTTCTGACTTCTTTCACGCGGATGCGGAGGAAGAGAGTGATTATCCTGTGGACATTGGCACTCTTGCTGCTTCTGTCGATCTGCCTTGACCTGTCCGTGGGTCCGTCCGGGATTGGATTTTCACGTAGTATGGCGGCGCTGCTAGGGTCCGAAAGCGCCAGCCATAGCGACATTGTCATCCTGCGCCATGTCCGGTTGCCTCAAGCCGTGGCGGCGGTTCTGGTCGGGGCTGCGCTGGCGCTGGCGGGTGCGGAAATGCAAAGTATCCTCCGCAATCCGCTGGCCAGCCCGTTCACGCTAGGCGTTTCAGCGGCGGCATCTTTGGGCGCGGCACTGGCCTTTGTGTTCGGCATCGGTCTGCCGGGGCTCGCCACCGTTTGGCTGGTGCCGGGAAATGCCTTTGTCTTTGCCTTTGCTGCTGTAATGCTGCTGAGCGCGTTATCTCACCGGCATGGAGCTGGAAGCGACACGCTGATCCTGCTTGGCATCGCGCTGGTGTTTGCCCTGAACGCTATTGTGGCGCTGCTGCAGTTTGTCGCCTCGGAAGCGGCCTTGCAGCAATTTGTGTTCTGGACCATGGGGAACGTATCGCAGGTGGGCTGGTTACAATTGGCTATCCTTGCCACCGCGTTGATCATTTGCGCACCTCTGTCACTGGCATCAGGAAACGCGCTGACCGCACTGGCCTTTGGTGTGGATCGCGCGGCAAGCTTTGGAATCGATGTCAAACGGCTGCGGTTTTTTACCTTGCTGCGCATCAGTCTGCTGGCCTCGATCGCAGTTGCCTTTGTCGGTACGATCGGATTTGTCGGCCTTGTCGGACCCCATATCGCCCGACTTCTGGTCGGAGAAGACCATCGCGTCTTTCTGCCCGCCAGCTTGTTAAGCGGTGCGGTCATCCTGTCGCTGGCCTCGCTGGTCAGCAAGGTTTTGGTGCCAGGCGTTCTGTTGCCAATCGGCGTTGTCACGTCTCTGGTCGGCATCCCTGTTTTTGCGGTTCTGATCTTGCGGCGGGGTAAGATGTGATGGCGACGCTGACAGTCACCGATCTGCACACCAGCTATGGACCCACGCGCGTCCTGACTGGCGTGACACTGCCGGAGCTCAAACAGGGCAGCCTGACGGCCGTGATAGGACCCAACGCGGCCGGCAAGACGACACTGATCCGCGCCATTGCCGGGCTGCAACCGGCGACCGGAACCGTTCAGTTCGGCGAGTATGACCTGTTGACTACATCCTGGGCGGAACGCGCCAGGCATGTTGCCTACATGCCCCAGCACCTGCCGGACGGGCTGTCGCTTTCCGTGATGGAGACGGTTCTGATACCCGCACAAACATCGGCAAACCCATTTGCAGCTCCGGATCGCGCCCTGAAGGAACACGCCCTGTCTGTCCTGCAGCGGCTTGGCATCGAGGGTCTTGCATTGCACCAGCTGCGGTCTCTGTCCGGAGGGCAGCGGCAGATGGTTGCACTGGCTCAGGCAATGATCCGCGATCCTGATGTCCTGTTGCTGGACGAGCCGACAAGCGCATTGGATCCGCATCACCAGCTTGCGGTCATGCGATGTGTGCGGGATTTTACCCGGTCCGACCGGGTGATTGGTATTTTTGTGTGTCACGACCTCAATCTGGCCCTGTCCTGGGCGGATCACGTCGTGGCGTTGTCGGGTGGCGTCATCACCGCCAGCGGACCACCCGAACAGGTTATTACGTCCGATCTGCTAGCCGACATTTACGATGTGCAGGGTCGTGTCGAGCGCTGTTCGCAAGGACGGCCCATGCTGATTTACGATCAGGCGATCTGAGCGGAATGCCACGAGATCCCGAACCAGACAGCCATGCCCATCGGGCACGGCCCTAACGCTACGGAGGATACATGCAACCGCTCGTGCAACCTTATCCCGAAAACCGCGCTTCGGCGTACCGGGATGCCGGATACTGGACCGGTGAAACCTTTCCACAACTCTTGCGCCAATGGGCGGCGCAACACCCCGCCGCGCCCGCCATTGTCGACGCGTCACGTTCCGATGTCAGGGTGCTGACCTATGGGGAATTGCACCATAGGGCTGAACGATTTGGCGCGGGTCTCATCGCGCAGGGTTTGAAACCCGGCGCACGGGTCGTTTTGCAACTGCCCAATTGCGCCGAATTTTTCATCGCCGCGTTTGGCCTGTTTGTTGCAGGCATGCACCCCGTCTTCGCATTGCCCGCGCATCGCAAGACCGAAATTGCGCATTTTGTCGACCGGGCCGGTGCAGAAGGCCTGATCATCGCGGATCAGCATGACGGGTTTGATTATCGCACCATGGCGCGCGAGTTGGTGGGAGACTATCTAAACCTGAACCACATTATCGTCCACGGTGATGCAGAGGAGTTCGTGCCCTTTGCAACCATCCCTGGCGAACCCACGCTGTTGCCTGCCGACGGCACCGCTTCGTCTGTTGCGTTTCTTCTGATTTCCGGCGGCAGTACAGGTCTGCCAAAACTGATCCCGCGCACCCATGACGACTATATCTATTCCCTACGCGAAAGCGCGCGAATTTGCGGACTGAGCCACAACAGCCGATACCTTGCAGTATTGCCGGTTGCGCATAATTTCACGCTCAGTTCACCGGGTAGCCTGGGTGTGTTCATGGCCGGGGGAACGGTGGTATTGCCGCCAAGTTCCGCGGCCGAAGCCTGTATGTCGCTGATCGCGCGCTACCGGGTGACGATCACGGCCCTTGTCCCGCCTCTGGCTCAGCTCTGGCTGAACGCGGTTCCGGCCAATCATCATGATCTGTCGTCGCTCGAGGTCATTCAGGTGGGGGGTGCTAAACTTCAGCCCGAAATCGCGCGGCAGATCGAACCCGCCTTTGACTGCTGCCTGCAACAGGTGTTTGGAATGGCCGAGGGCTTGGTCAACTACACGCGTCTGGATGATCCCGAAGTCTTGCGCTTGACTTCCCAAGGCCGCCCGATCAGCCCAGCCGACGAAATACGGGTCGTTGATGATGCGGGCGATCCGGTTGCCCCGGGCGTACCGGGGCAATTGCAGGTTCGCGGGCCTTATACAATTTGCGCCTATCACAATGATCCGGGGGCGAACGAGCGATCCTTTACCGAAGACGGGTTTTACTGCACGGGCGACATCGTGGTGCGCGGTGATATGGGAAACCTTACAGTTCAGGGCCGATCCGGGGATTACATCAATCGCGCGGGCGAGAAGTTTTCCGCGGAAGAGGTCGAAGATCACATCCTGGCGCTGGCTGGCGTCATGGATGTGGCCATCGTTGCCATTCCAGACGAGGCGTTGGGCGAGCGCAGCTGTGCCTTTGTTCAACCACAGGACGGAATAACCCTGCGCCCGGTTCAAATTCGGCGGTTTTTACGCGAACGCCAGATCGCCAATTTCAAAATCCCTGACGAAATCGAAATCGTCACCGCATTGCAAAAAACGGCGGTGGGCAAACTGTCGCGCAAGGATCTTCGCCACGAGTTGCGCAGCAGACGACTGTCGGCAACAGCTTAAGAAAAGGACTTGCATTCATGGGATTGCCCCAAATCGCACCGTACCCGCTGCCGCAGGCTGGCGACTTGCCGGCTTCGCGGGCGGCCTTGGTCCTGAATCCAAACCGTTCCGCGCTTCTCGTGCATGACATGCAACGATACTTTTGTGCGCCATATTCGGAAGAGGCAGACCCGCTGAAGTCGGTTACCCGCAATATCGAACGCCTGCTCGCGTGCGCACGCGCAACAGATATCCCTGTGTTCTACACGGCTCAAAAAGGCAACCAGTTGCGCGCCGATCGCGGTCTTCAGGCCGAGCTATGGGGACCTGGCATGTCAGCAATTGCCGAGCACGAGGATGTGCTGACTCAGATTGCACCACAGGACGACGATATCGCTCTGGTCAAGCATCGCTACAGCGCCTTTCAACGCTCGAATCTTGAAACGTTGATGCGCGCGCGAGGGCGGGATCAGTTGGTGATTGTTGGTGTATTTGCCCATATCGGATGCCTTGTGACCGCAGTTGAAGCGTTCCAGCGTGATATCGAACCTTTTGCCGTTGCCGATGCGCAAGCTGATTTTGACCGCGCCCGCCATGACGCGGCGATGAATTGGATCGCTGGGTGCTGCGGCACTGTACTCTCCACTGACGACGCCTTGGAGAAACTGGGGGTAGATCCGGTATGATGCTAACCGGATTCAAGGACCGGATCGCGCTGGTGACCGGGGCAGCAGGTGGTATCGGACAAAGCCTTTGCGCGCATCTTCGCCAGTCCGGCGCTGTAGTTGTCGCCACGGACACCGCACCGGCTCTGGAACGGATCGCTGAACCTGCCGGCGACCATGTCAGGGCTATGGATGTCAGTGACACCGACCAGGTCACCGAGTTGGTCAATTGGGTCGAGCGCGCCGTCGGGCCCGTTGATTTGTTGGCCCATGCTGCAGGTGTGGTTTCATACCAGAGGGCCGATGAGACCACTCCGCAAGAGTGGGCGCGGGTCATGGGTGTCAATGCAACCGGCACCTTCAACGTGTGCGGGACCGTCGCGCTGCGCATGCAGGATCGCAAACGCGGTGCAATGGTGGTGATCGGCTCGAATGCCGCAGGTATTCCACGCCACAGAATGGCCGCGTATGCCGCGTCAAAAGCAGCAGCGCATATGTACGTGCGGTGTCTTGGTCTGGAACTTGGCGCGTATGGCATTCGCTGCAACCTCGTGGCACCCGGATCAACGATGACGCCCATGCAAACGGGCATGTGGCAGAATGAGCATGGGGCAGAAAAGGTTATTCAGGGGGATCTGGGCAGCTTTAGAACCGGTATTCCGCTGGGCAAGCTGGCGCAGCCTGACGATGTCGCAGCGGCGGCCATGTTTTTGCTGTCGGAGCAGGCCGGACAGGTTACGATGGCCGACCTTTACGTCGATGGTGGTGCGACGCTGCGAGCGTAGCGGCGGCTAAGCGTCGCAACTGCGGGCTTTGGCCGGTGGCATCCCAAACGCGCGTCGGAACGCCGTCGAAAAATTGGCGGTGTTTGAATATCCTGCCTGAAAAGCCGCCTCGGCAATCGAGATCCCATCATTACGCAAAGCGCTGTTGGCTCGTTTGAGCCGTTCGCTGCGCACAAATTCTGAGATGCTGACACCATATTCAGACTTAAACGTCCGCTGCAGCGACCGGCGGTTGCGGCAGAATTTGTCCTCAAGCTGCCCTGTGGTCAGATCGCAACTGAGGTTGTCGAGAATATACAGCCGCATATCTTCGGCCTTGCGGCGACCATCTACCTGACCGGCCATATCCAAACGATGGCTGTTTTTCTCCTCTGACATATTGCGCAAGACTTCGATGCCTTTGGACATGCGGTACAATCCCAATTGCTGCTGGCTGTCTTCGGGCGGTGGAAGTATGATCTGGGTTGCCAGGCGAATAATGCGCGCGCTCGGGGTCCACAAAGTGGCGGAGTATGTGTCGATCTTTGGCATAGCCGGGATCATCGCCGGTACAGAAGAGACGGCGTCTTCTTCGACATCGACTTCTGGCTGAAACTGACTGAACCAGTCCAACTGCCCCGCGATGGCAAGTTTGCGTAGTGGTGCCCCAGATGACTCCAGATACTGCACCTGCGCCGTGGACCTGACGGCAATGGTTACCGCACTGGCTTCATGATCTTCTTCGCTGGCTCTTAGCTCAAACTGTTGGTCGTCGATTGTGAAGATCTGCCGACCGTTCAAAACGATCAGAACGATGAATTTTGATTCAATGCGAAATGCGTCCCCGTCGCGTGGAGAATCGACATTTTCATTCATGTGTCCGATGCGTAAACCGCCCGGGTAATAGTCTATTGTCATGGTCTTCCTCGCATTCACAGCTGTCGAGATGTGGATGCTTGCGGTTTGCCAGGGCGATCATGGTACTTACGCAAATACCTTTGTCGCTTACTCAATGGCACTTGTGATGGAGCTTGCGGGGCAGAAGCTACATAACCCACAAAAAAAGTCAAGAATACGTACGCCATGCTTTTGACGGTCCGGATGATGGGTGGGCAGGCACAGCCATAACGTTTCTTGGTCAAGTTACGGTCAAGACAAGGACTACGCCATAATGAGTAACTCTAAGAAAAGTTCCCACATGGTTTCGCGACACTTCGGGGGTGCGCATAAAGGATCAAGAAGATTAACATCAGCTGTTGTTGCAGGTATTGCTGCGGCTGCAGGCGCCTCGGCGCAAGAGACCGAACAGGAGATTGACCCCAACGTCTACGACCTGGGTGAGATCGTGGTGACCGCTTCGGGGTCGGCAACGGAGCTGCGCACCGCACCTGCCAGCATCTCTGTGATTACAGCCGAAGAGATCGTCGAGTACGGTGCTAACAACCTGACCGATGTTCTGGGTCGGAGCGTGGGTGTCACCGTGCAACGCGCCGGAAACCTGAATCGCGTTCAACTGCGTGGCCTTGCCGATCGCTACGTCCTGATTCTGATTGATGGTCAACGCGTCAACTCAAACCCCAATCTATTCAGGGGCAATGACTTTGACCTGGATTGGGTGGACCTTGAAACCGTTGAACGGGTTGAGATCGTGCGTGGCCCAATGTCCTCGCTCTATGGTGCGGATGCCATTGGCGGCGTCATCAACATCATTACCAAGAAACCCGACAACGTTCTGAGCGGGTCCATCACCGGATCGTATACGTATCAGGACAATCGCAAGGCCGGCGATTCCTACCGCGCCGGCCTGACGTTGAGCGGCCCAATCAATGATCAGTTGTCATTCAGGCTTGGCGGCGGATATTTCCGCCGCGAGGCGGATGACGAGGATATCAACCCGCCTCGTACCGGCCCCTTTGTCGACCCCAGCGCAGGTTTTCCCGAAAGCAAGAACCGCTATTTTGATGGAGCGCTGGCCTATGAAATCGATGGGGCTAACCGGATCGATTTTAATTATGCGTACTCAAAGCGTCAGCATGATGAGGTGCCTCTGACACGAAATGCCGCCAGCGCGCGGTATACGGGTGTCCACTCATTTGGCACCAGCGAAATCTTGCTTTGGGGCGACAAGATCGAAAACGAGGTTGGCGTCAGCAGCTCTCTGAGTACCGAACAACCCAACGAGTCCTATAACTATGGGTTGGACGCCAAACTAAACGCAACGCGCGGTAGACGGGTTATTCACAATGTCACGCTGGGTACATCTTTCGAATCTCAGAATCTGGACGATGAATTCAACCTGGTCGGTGATGGCACCACCTCGGTCTGGGAATCCGCGCTGTTTATCGAAGACCGAATCGAGATCAACGACCGTCTGGAAGTGACCATTGGAGGCCGTCTGGATTACCACGAGAACTACGGCAGCCGGTTCAGCCCCCGTATTTACGGTGTGTATCAGTTGAACAACGAATGGATCGTCAAGGGCGGTGTATCCACCGGTTTCAAATCCCCATCACTGTTGGAAACCAGCCCAAACTGGCAGCAGATTTCATGTGGTGGAGGGTGCTACCTTATCGGATCGGAGGATCTGGATCCGGAAACCAGTGTCAATACCGAGATTGGCCTGTCCTACGCGGGGCCGCGCGCCTCTTTCGATGCGACTATCTTTAACAACCGCATCAAAAATATGATCCAGTTTCCACCCGCCCGAACACTTGACCCGGTCTTGGCTATGACCTTTGACAATTACGTTGGCTTAGCTCCAGACGGTAATCCTATCTTTACTTATCAAAACCTCGAAGAGGTGACGACCCGCGGTCTGGAATTGGCCTTTGCGACCGAAATCACTGATACGGTCACGTTGTCGGGGAACTACACATATCTGGATGCTAAAGTGACGAAGCAGGTCGAGCGCCCGCTGACCTATCAACCGGACCACACTATCAACTTGCAGGCCGACTGGCAGGTCAATGACAGGCTGCGCGTATCACTGGCCGGGAACTATGTATCCGAGCAATACACCTATGTGCCAAGCACGGGTGGCGAACCTACAGAGGTCGATGCGATTGCGACGGCTGACATCCTCGCCCAGTATGATCTAAATGACACTGTCGTAATCAATGGCGGCATCCTGAACGTAACGAACAATACGCTAAACCGCACCGACAACTTCGGCGACGATTTCAATACCGAAGGCCGCAGGTACTTCCTGACTGTTACCAAACGCTTTTAACCCGATGCGGGCCGCAAGGTTGTTGCGGCCCGCATCCCGTAAACGCGAGCAACCGTGTATGTCAGTTCTGGCGCTAAAACCTCAGCACGTATGTCGCATCCCATGGGTGCGACATCTGCTTGTCGGCATGTTCCCGGTTCTGATTTTCAGCCAAGTGGTGGATGCCGACACACAAAGTGGTGCAGGCTTCGCCCCGCTTGTGACCGTTGTTCCGGTCGAAAATGTCGATGTGTCTCCGCGCATCACCCGCCATGCGACTGTCAAACCCAGGACCGAACGCAAATTATTTGCGCCCGTGTCCGGACAGATTGTCTGGGTGTCCGATCAGATCGATCCCGGCCACCTGCAAAAACCGGGCGACCAATTGGCGACAATCGACAAGATACCGTTTGAAAGTGCGGTAGCCGAAGCGGAGGCCGCGCTTGCCGAGAGTGAGCTCAACCTGTTGCTCGAAGAGCGCTCTGCCAAGCTAGAACGTGCGCGCCGCGCTGGCACCGAAGTGTCCGCTTCGGCCCCTTTGGTTTTACGTGAACCTTATGTTCGGGCCGCTCGTCTGCGTCGCGATGCGGACAAGGCTGCCCTGGATCAGGCGCGTGCGGATTTGAGCAAGCTGAATATATTGGCGCCTTTCCAAAGCATGATCACGTCGCACAAGTTGTTTCCGGACGCCTATGTGACGGCCGGGGAAACGCTTGCTGACATCATCTCTGCAGGGGACTTGATCATCGACCTGTCCCTCACCCGGGAAGAATGGGGTCAACTTTTGCCCCATGGCCCCGGAAACACATCGGATTTTCCGATCTCCGGCGAGGTCATTACCGATCGTGGGACCCGGATAAAAGTCATCCCCGAGCGTGTTTTGGCCGCCGCGGATGATTTTACCAAACAGCCAGTACTCAGGCTGCGGGTGGATTTGCCGGAGGCGCAGATTCAATCGCTGTTGCCCGGGGCGTTCGTCACCATCACCCTGCGCAGCGACCTGAGACGGACACTGCAGAAAACTCCTGTCAGCGCGCTGACTTTCGACAATCGCATCTGGTACGTACTTCCTGACGAAAATCGCCTGCGCAACACGGATATATCTCAAGCTTTTGAGCATGAAGGGTATTCCTATCTGCCAAAAGGGTCACTGCCGGAAAATGCGCAGGTTCTGATCAGCCCATTGGCCAGCTACGAAACCGGAACGGTCGTCACGCCAGAGGGCCGCAACGATGGATGACCCCCAGGTCAAAGGGGTAATCGGCTGGTTCATCCGCAACCCAATTGCGGCCAATCTGTTGATGATCACCATCCTGGCCATGGGTTGGATATCGCTGGGTGGTATCCGCCGCGAGAGTTTTCCCAAACTTCCGCCGTCCGAAATCCGAATAGAAATTCCCTATGACAGCGGCGCGGCCCAGGAAACCGAAGAGGCCGTCACCCTACGGGTCGAAGCGGCGCTTGGTCGAATAGAAGACATCAAACGCGTCAGCAGCCTGTCCGATCCGATGGGCAGCACGTTCACCGTTGAAAAAGAAACCAGTGCGGATATCGACGATCTGATTTTACAGATACGCGAAGAGATCGAGACCCTTTCGCTGCCGGACGAAGCAGAACGCGCCCGTGTCATGCGCGACGCTTGGGTGGAAGAGATTGCCCATATTGCCGTCGTTGGGAATGTGGATCATCAAACGCTGTCGCAAACAGCGCGGCGTGTGCGGGATGCCCTGTTGGGGCGACCCGAGATATCCGCGCTTTCCATTATAGGGGAATGGACGCCGGAACTGGTTATCGAGATCCCGCCGCAAGCACTGGCGCGATACGATCTGGCCAGACAAGATCTGGCTGCGCACCTGATCAACCTTACCCAAAGCGCACCCGAGGGGCGGATCGAAACCGCAACAGGTCCGCTTGTCGTCAGCACTGCCGACACCGCGATTCAGCCTGAAGACCTGGCTGGTATTACGGTCGAAACCGGGCCGGATGGGCAGATTGTGACCCTGTCCCAGATTGCCGACATTCGCCGCGATTACGAAACGCCCCGCAGTTTATTACGGTTTGATGGCGCGCCTGCCATTCGCCTGACCGTCGAGATGAGCGCAAGTTCCGATCTGCTCTCAGCCGCGCGGGCATTGCACGATACGGTCGATAGTTTCGCCAACGGCTCAGCCCTCCCAACGGGTGTGGAATTGCGCGTCTGGCGCGACGAGAGCGGGTTTATCTCGGACCGTTTGTCGCTGCTGGCCAAGAACGGATTGCAGGGGATGCTGTTGGTTGCCGCCATACTGGCCCTGTTCCTGCGACCGCGCGTGGCGTTTTGGGTGGTTTTAGGATTGCCGGTCTGCTTCGCCGGAGCGCTGATCCTGATGGGGCCGGCCTTCTTCGATTACACACTGAATGAGCTGACAACATTCGGCTTCATCGTGGCGCTGGGTCTGGTGGTCGATGACGCCATCGTTGTGGGCGAAAGCGTGAGTGACACAGTGTCAAAACGGGGCGCATCGCCCGAATCCGTCTATGTCGGCGTCAAATCAGTGGCGACCCCCACGATTTTCGGAATGTTGACCACCATTGCGGCATTCTACCCGATTACCGTGATTGATGGCGATTTGGCTCGCATCCTGGCGCAATTTGCCACAATCGTGATCTTCACGCTGCTGTTTTCAATGGTTGAAACCAAACTGATCCTGCCGTCGCATCTGGCTGGCGGAACCGGCAAAGCCCGGTTTACGGCCGTGTCAGATTTCTGTTCGGGCGCTTTGCATCTCTTTACTGTAAACGTTTACGCCCCGGCCCTGCGTGTGGCCCTGCGGATAAGGTATCTCAGC
This sequence comes from Ruegeria sp. B1, assembly GCF_056535885.1. Lineage (NCBI taxonomy): Bacteria > Pseudomonadati > Pseudomonadota > Alphaproteobacteria > Rhodobacterales > Roseobacteraceae > Ruegeria > Ruegeria sp. B1. The sequence goes on from NZ_JBQFJA010000001.1 coordinate 784,952, forward strand.
CTGTTGGCCATGGTTGCCTGTTTTGGTGCGACACTCTACGCGGTTTCGAGCGGTACCGTGCGTCAGGCGTTTTTCCCGGACATTCCGCAACGCGTTCTGAATGTGTCATACGTTGCGCACTCCGATCTGGCCGCGGACCTTTTCGAACGCGAGGCTCTGCGCATTGCCGATGCCGGGCGTACGCTTCAGGGCGAAATAAATGCTGTTGCGGGGCACCAAGTCATCTCGGCCATCGAACTTTTGGCGCAAGACAGGTCCGCTACCATCACGGCCGAGCTGTCAACCGATGTTGACACGGCTGACATCCTGAACCAATGGCGCAATCGCGTCGGACCCGTCGAAGGCGCGCGGGAGTTGAACTTTTCCAACCGCATGTCAGGGTTTCCCGACTTCAGTGTCGAACTGTCGCTGCCGGACCGGGATGCGCTGCAAAGCGTCTCGACCGATGTGCTTCGCCAACTGAGCGCCGTTGAAGGTGTAACCGAGGCCAAGTCCGCCAGCGCTGCAAATCAACCCCAGATCAAACTGCATCTGACGCAGTTGGGTGAAACACTGGGTTTGACTGTGGATGACGTGGCCAGACAGATTGACGGCCTCTTGGATGGGGTGGAACTGACCACATTCATGGAAGAGGGGCGGGAGGTTTCGGTCCGACTGACAACTCCGGTCTCCAATCGCCAGAGTTTGATGGATCTCCCCAGGCTGGAAATCAGCACGCCCGATGGGCAACGTGTTCAGTTAAGCGCAGTGGTGAATTGGACCCGCACACTTGTGTCTGACGAAATCGCCCGTAACGCACAGGGTCGCGTCGTGTCCTTGTCCGCCAGTATCGACAACAGCGTTATCGACGGTTTTACCCTGCGCGAAACGTTCCTGCGTGACATCCTGCCGCCGATTCTAGATGCGCATCCCGATCTCACATTCGGGTTCTTCGGTGAAACACAAGCGCAAGAAGAGGCCAGCAGCGGATTGGTGCAGGCCTTTGCCCTTGCGTTGTTGATTATCTACGGCCTGCTCGCCGTTGCGTTGCGGTCGTACGTTCAGGCCTTTCTGGTTCTCTTGGTGGTGCCGCTGGGCTTGATCGGAGCGGTCTGGGGTCACTGGCTGCACGATCTGCCGCTGAGTATTCTGTCCGTGAATGGCGTAATTGCTTTGAGCGGTGTGATCGTGAACAACGGTCTGTTGCTGGTTTCGACATACAACGCCCAACGCAGAGTCGCGTCGACGATTCAGGGCGCGTTGATTGACACCGGCATCACCCGGTTTCGGGCCGTCATCCTGACCAGCGCAACCACCTTTTTAGGTCTTGCACCGCTGTTGTGGGAAATATCCGAACAGGCGCAATTCCTTATACCTGCAGCGGTTTCCATTTCTTACGGGATGCTGTTTGCCACCCTAATCACCCTGTTCATCGTCCCTGTCTTGCTATTGATCACGCGCGATGTAACGGGACTTTTTGAAACGGGGTATTTCACCAAACGGTCCAAGCGCAGGGCGAAACGCCTGAACCCGGGGACCACCATGTTATCATAAAGAGAAGAACTGTAATGCTATCAGCCCAAGCGTCGTTTCAAACCAAGCAAGGCAGCCAATATCTACAACGGCTCTGCAGACATTTCGCGCATAAAGTCGAGGCGTGTTATGACGCCAGTTCCGGTCAGGTCGAGTTTGAGATGGGTCAGGCTCATCTGGCCGCGTTTTCCGACCGTATCGAGTTTGTGGCGCGCGCAAACACACCCGAGCGCCTGAAACAAACACAACGAGTGCTAGAGAGCCATTTCATCCGCTTTGCATTTCGCGAAAACGCAGAAAAACTTGATTGGTCCGCGTGTTCGCGAGACCCTCACAGAGACAATAGAGCATCTGCAAAGCCGAAATGATTCAAGCTTGAAAATTCGTGTGCTGGATCACCTGCGTTTCACTGGTTCTGAACGTGCTGAATTTCATCGCAGGTAACATGCCGGATCTTTCGTAGAACCGGATCGTGTATGAAGATAATCCACACTCCTGTGGCTCGTCAGCAAGTTCATCTTTCTGATTGCTCCTCCAGCACCTCGCTAGAGGGTGGGAGTAACTCTAAGTCGAGTGATCGAAGCGGTCTTGAGGCTTTCACAGTACTAGTCAAGGTGGACTCATGGCCCGCAATCGCCGTGATTTGTATGAATGTCCGCTTGATCTGAATGGAATACTTGATTTTGGCAAAAAAGTTCCGCAATACCGGAAGTCGGGATGTTTGCCGGCGGCCTTCGATCCGTCTCGAACCGCGCGTCGTAGAATCTGCAGCTTCATTTTGTTCTGGCGTTTGAAACCCACAAGAAACAACCCGATCAATGTAGGGACAATCCCGGCAATTATGATGCCGGAAAGGCCGATGTTATCGATCAGTGACATGCCAAGGGTTCTGATGGAGTGGACATCCCCTGATCTCCCATCTGATAGGTTTTGGATATGGAAGGCATCAGGAGGTTATCTAAATGGCGGATTTGGACCTTGTCGGCATAGATCTGGCGAAGAATGTGTTTCAACCTCATGGTTGCAGTTCCACGGGCGAGGCGGTGTTTCGTAAACAACTCAGACGCAACAAACTTCTGTCGTTCATTGCTGAACTGCTAGCGTGCACCATTGCGATTGAGGCTTGTTCTGGGAGCCATTGTCGGGGCCGAGAATTTGAAGCACTCGGACAAACGGTTCGTTTGATCGCGCACAAATATGTCAAACCGTTTGTGAAACGCAGCAAGAGTGATTTGATCGACGCCGAAGCCCTTTGCGAGGCAGCCCTGCGACCAACGATGCGGTTTGTGCAGGTCCGCAGCGAAGACAATCAGGCTGCGGCCCTGGCATTCAAAGCGCGGGATTTGTTGGTCCAGCAACGCACGCAGATCATCAATGCCTTGCGCGGCCACCTGTCCGAGTTCGGTTTTGTGGTTGCCAAAGGCCCGACACACGTCCGTAAACTTGTTTCTGTAGTCGAAGACGGGAGCATTAAATTGCCGGAGATGTCCCGCCCTCTCTTGAACATCTTTGTCGATACGCTTGAAGCTTTGAATGTTCGCATCCGACAGTTGGAAGCGCAAATCGCACAGCGTGCCAGGGAAGATGAAACAGGTCAGAGGATGATCGCGATACCAGGCGTTGGCCCGATAATTGCGACCGCGCTTGCTGCACTTGCGCCACCCCCTTGGACATTCAGACGGGGCGCGATTTTGCAGCATGGGTAGGCTTAACCCCACTCCAGCATTCGACTGGCGGCAAGCAGCGCCTGGGACGCACATCAAAGATGGGGAACCGGACGTTGCGACGCCTTCTCATTATTGGCGCCAGCGCCGTGGTTAGATGGGCCGAGCAAAAAGGAGCCGTCCCGGGATCCTGGCTCGCAAGGATGTTGGAGCGCAAGCCACCCATGTTGGTCAGAGTGGCTTTGGTCCACAAAATGGCGCGTACCGTCTGGGCGTTGATGGCACACGGCGAAGAATATCGGGTACAGGTTGTTACACGTTAGAGCCGTGTGAACGATCTGATCCCGGAGGCGTGGGAAGGTCAAACGGAAGGTAAGGCGCAACAGTCGATGAGACGAGATCAGGAAAACCAGCTTGCGACACAGTACCTGGAGCACGTGGTTCTGAATTGGACTTGATCTGAGAACTCCATACGGGCCCGCGGCATGTGAAAGCCGCGCTATGAGGCCGCATACATGTCAGCACCCGATTATGCGAATTACCAACCAAAGATTCTTCTTGCCCAAAGGGGGTGTCCATACATGTCGCAAATTTATTTGAGGGTCGCATAGATGGAGGTGGCCCGTCAATTATCTCGCCAGTTGGGCGAATTGCTGAAACGGACGGAATCCGGGCGTGAACTGACCTTTGTGGATCATGTTGACCAACTCTATTCCCGCCACGACAGGCGCGGCTGAAACGATAAATCTGAACCCCAGCAGGGGTCTGATCCTTCGTTTGATAAAACGGTGATCCTGTTCAATGATGTTGTTGAGATACTTCTGCCCGACCATCTCGACCGGGATCAGGCAGCCATAGCCTTTCAACATCCTGTTTATGGCTTTGATGCCAGCCGTGTTGGCACCACTTTGTCGATTACGATCTTGCGCGGTAGAGCTAAACCCATTTGCCTTTAACTCGCGCATAGGTCTCATTCACTTGCCACGAACGGTCTGTGGGACGCTTTCTATAGCGCGAAGCATCAGCTACCAGACCGGCATACCGACTGATCCAGCGGTTCAGCGTTGCATGATCCAGATCAACGCCACGTTCTGCCATGATTTCTTCAAGATCCCGGTATGAAACACCGTAGCGACGGTAGAAGAAAACCGCGTGCAAGATCACGTCTCTCGGAAAATGTGCGCCCTTAAACGAAATTGTCACGGTCCGATCCTGTCATGTTCCAGCATGCGGTACCAGAACTGCGTTCGATCTGACAGATTGGGGATGGAGTTTGCGACAGAACCTTAAAGGAACCGCTCTGGCGGATCAATTCGACTACGCAAAGCACCTTGACTCGGACGAACCCGTTAACAAAGTCTGGAACCCGGTTTCCTTCCGACAATCCCGCGGCTTGGGTAGGGACGGACATTCCGTGGTCAGGTAAAACGCCACATTGAAGCAAAGTCAGACGAACTGAGACACTCAATAGAGTCAGATCAAGGATTCTCGAAAAAACCGACACCTTAGACAAGGATGCCCCGTCAAGCTGCTAAGAATGTGAAAGCCCATACCGGTTGGCATGATCAGAGGTCTTATGTGGTTTTGCTGAACCAGCTTATTATGTCCACGGCAGCATCGTGCGTTATGAAACAGCGGATTCCTGGCTAAACGCTCCTAATCTACAAACTGCTCATTTACGATTTCCGCAAAGCTGTCAAAAAACTTGCCGGAGAGTTTTTTAGCCGTGCCGGCAATCAAACGGCTGCCCAGTTGCGCTATCTTTCCGCCTACGTCGACTTTGGCTGTGTAAGAAAGAACCGTTTCCTCCCCTTCGGCCGAAAGAGTGACATCGGCACCGCCTTTGGCGAACCCTGCAGCACCCCCCTTCCCTTCTCCGGTCAATGAAAACGCGTCCGGTGCTTTGGAATTGTCTAATGTAACTTCGCCGCTAAAGCGCGCCTTGACCGGGCCAACTTTCAGAACAACCTTGGCCTCTAGATGTTCTGGCGAGTGCTGTATCAGTTCCTCGCACCCAGGGATGCACGCGCGCAGGACATCGGGATCATTCAATGCCTTGTAAACTGCGTCTTGCGGGGCGGCGATGCGGATTTCGTCAGTCAATTCCATTTGAGAAGTCCTTGTCTCAACAACATTTCGGGAATACGCGGAGGGCTGCTTCGGTCGCTTCCTCAGGGGTCAGGTCCGTGTGTTCGCCCCGGAACGTCCCCAGCCAGCTAAGCCATTTCTTCATCATGCGATGTCTCCTCGGATTTATCTGAATTCCGCCAGAGAATGATCTCTGCCAGAATCGATAAGGCGATCTCGTGCGGATCGATTGCGTGAATATTCAGACCCGCCGGGGATTTTAGCCGCTTGGTTTGTTCTTTGGTCAACCCTTGCTTTTCGAGCCTGTCGCACAGCACCTTGGCTTTTCGTCGACTCGCGACCATTGAGACGCGGCGTGCGGGCGTTTCCAACGCAGCCTTCAACGCAACCCCGTCACCCTGTCCTTGCGACGCGACCACAGCGAAATCGCGCGGTTCGACGCTCAAGGTGCTAAGATCGTCCGGATCAAAGCAGGTAAACTCCACCGTGCTCTCCGAGCCCTCAGGCAAGCACACACGATACCCTGCAAGCGCCGCATGAGCGGCAAGCGCGTGCGCGATCGGCGAATCTCCAAAAATGATCAGGCGCGGAGCGTGCTGATAGGGCTCGATCAACAGGTCAACCGTGCCTCCTGATGGGCATCCGCTTTTGAAGGTCTGAACATCGTCCGGGTCTGTCATTGCCACAACCTTGTCCGAGGGTTTCACGCGGATCATTTGCGGAGTGCCCGTCCGCAGGGCCTCTTGCGCAGAGGCACGAACAGCGCGCTGCACACAGGCCCCGCCAAGATGCCCCAATATCCGCCCATCCTGCGTGACCGCGGCCTTGCCGCCCGCTTTGGCTGAGGTCGCATCGGCTGTGCGCAGGACCGTTGCCAGACAAAACGTGTCCCCATTGCGGCGCAACGCCTCAATCGTATCGAATACATCGAAACTTGTCATGATCATGCCCTTTCACAGTTTCCGGAACTCGGGTTCCAGCGCCGCCAGCGCTTCGAGCGTGTTGGCAGGCAAATGTGCGTCCAGATAGGGTTCCGCGGCCTGCATGGCAGCAGCAATGGGTTGATAGTTCTGCCACCCTTTCAAAGGGTTCAGCCAGACAATCCGACGCGTCTTGCGCCGTATCCGCGCCAAGACATTGCCCAACGCCTGTGGGTCTGAACTGCAGTAGCCGTCAGACAGGATCACGACAACCGTCCGCCCATTCAGAGCCCGCGCGCCGTATCCGTTCAAGAACCGCTCCAGACTGCCCGAGATGTCAGTGCCGCCACCAAACCCTTCGGCCATCAAAGACAACCGGCCAGCCGCGCGTAGTGTATCATGGTCGCGCAGGGCATCCGTGACACGCATCAGGCGCGTGTGGAACAGATAAGCGTCTGCTTCGGTTGCATTGCCAATCAGACCTTTGAGAAAGGCCAGAAAAACGCGTGAGTAAACGGTCATTGAACCACTAACGTCGCACAACGCGACAATCCTCATTGGACGCGGCGGTCGGGCCCGATAGTATATGTCCAGAGGCTCTCCACCCCGCGCGAGGCTTGAACGCTGTATCCGACGCATGTCCAGAGTATTGCCACGCCTGGCTTGTCTTCTCCGACGCGAGCGCCGGTCTCGAATGGCTTTTGCAAGCCGGGTTGCGGCCAGTTCGGCCTGCTTCAAGGCCTCGTCATCCAACAACTCGCGTAGATCGCGACGCGCCAGATTGGCTGTACGGGTCGCGATCAACTGCCCGTCTTTGCCTTCGGCATCGCCATCGCCGGGATCAGGCGTCACAGCTTGGTCAGAGCTGGGCCCTGTTTCCCGCGCGTCTTTCGGTCCCTGTTCCCAAATCATCGGCTTGGCGGATTGTACCTGAACATGCTTGGTTTGCGCGTGTCCTGTCCGTTGTTTTCCGACATTGAACCAGTAGGCGTCGAAGAGATCGTCAAACCGCCGCCAGTCATCGACGCGGCCGGATAGCAAAACACACAGGGCCTGTTTCGCCTGCTGCACATCCGTAGCTTCAACTGCTGCCAGTGCGGCTAGCGCGTCGCCGGTCTCGGCAGGTCCCACGCGTATCCCGTTCATGCGCAAATGCGCCATAAAACCGCCCATCCGGTCCGCCAAACCTGCCGCGCGTGAAGGGAAGCGGGTGACCGGCATCAGGCAACCTTTCCGATCAGCCGATCCAAGACTTCGGGCGGAGCAGCGTCATAATCAGCTGCTGTTTTCAAAAGACACACAAGCGTCGCTTGAACCTCTTCACGGGACCGAGCCAGATCATTTACGCCCAATCCTGAAAGCGCGGCCGCCCAGTCCAGCATCTCGGCAATACCGGGTGTCTTTTCCAGATCCTCTTTGCGCAATGCTTGAACCACACCAATGATCTGTCGCGCCAACATGCCCTCGACTTTGGGCATACGCGCATTCAGAATGGCCAACTCGGTTTCGCGGGACGGATAGTCAATATGACTGTACAAACACCGACGGCGCAACGCGTCAGACAGATCCCGTGTTCCATTGGCAGTCAGGATGACAATCGGACGTGATCGCGCTTTGACGGTCCCCAGTTCAGGAATCGTGATCTGAAAGTCTGACAGTATCTCAAGCAGATAAGCCTCAAACTCTTCGTCTGCCCGATCAATCTCATCGATCAGTAGAACTGGGGGCTCTTCTTCGCTGATTGCCTCCAGCAACGGCCTTTTCAGCAGGTATTCGTCCGAGAACAGCTGTTTTTCGTTTGTGCCGCCCTGCGCTTCGCTGGCGCGAATGGCAAGCAACTGCCTCTGATAGTTCCATTCGTAAATGGCGTGGCTGGCGTCCAAGCCTTCATAACATTGCAATCGGATCAACCGTGTCTCGCGCTGGGCCGCAAGCGCTTTGGCGACTTCGGTTTTCCCAACTCCGGCAGGGCCTTCCAATAACAGAGGCCGTCCTAAAGTCTGCGCCAGATGCAACGCCATGGCCAGCCGATCATCGGCAACATAGCCCTGCGCGGCCAACCCGTTCTGCACATCACTCAAAGTCAAAACCAGGATCCAATCTTCATCTGGCAAAAAATATCCCGGGGGAGGTGCGGAGGGGTAGACCGGATCGAATTATTTTGGATTTCGGACCGCCTTAATTTGGATTGATCCGGCTTCAATCGCTCGGTCTTTTCGTCTGGGTTGAGGTGGTGAAACTCCTGCCACTGATCTCATGGCGTGCGCAGGCCGCACCATAGCCGATGTCTATTCAAACATAGGATCGGAGTATTTCATAATACAGTAACTGGGTTCTAAAGTTGGGCAGGAAACGAATGGCCCGCCTACCGAATGATCGGTCAGCAATCCTCAATATCCGCAATACATTCAGCTTGTTACTTGCGAGCCGGGTGGGTCGGGCGGTTCATCGGTATCAACGGCGCGCGGTCGCAACCGAGCAGTTACAATCTAACAGCTAAAGAATAGCAATCATCATGCGCCTGTTTAAGACGTTAGCCCTGACCACGACGGCCATTATTACCTTTGCCAACTCCGTCGCGGCGAATATCTACTCGGATCAACTCACCTCCTATTCAAATCAACAGGCCTTGCAATTCCTCGTCAGTGAGCATGCGCGCGATCCATCAACCTTCGAGGATGCACGCAAGTACATCCTCCTGAGCCGACCAGCAATTATGGAGGACTACCTCAACCAAACCTTAGACCGGACACCAGACATCCGTAGTTTTTCCCTTTCGGAGCTAAGCACAGGGGAGACCTTCGGAATTGGTTCGATCGCCCTTGGGCTCGCCGCAGTTGGGCTCGCAGCTTCTCTCGCAGGCGGTGGTGGTGGAGACTCTGAGACAGGCTCCGGCCCCAATCCAGGCACCGGTATTCCAAACCCAGGTCCCAGCCCATCACCTTCTCCAAACCCCAGTCCAAATCCAAGCCCAGGTCCCGGCACTCCAAACCCGGGTCCCAATCCAGGCCCCGGTCCCAATCCAGGCCCCGGTCCCAATCCAGGCCCCGGTCCCAATCCAGGTCCCGGTCCCAATCCAGGCCCCGGTCCCAATCCAGGCCCCGGTCCCAATCCAGGTCCCGGTCCCAATCCAGGTCCCGGTCCCAACCCAGGCCCCGGTCCCAATCCAGGCCCCGGTCCCAATCCAGGCCCCGGTCCCAATCCAGGTCCCGGTCCCAACCCAGGTCCCGGTCCCAACCCAGGCCCCGGTCCCAACCCAGGCCCCGGTCCCAACCCAGGCCCCGGTCCGGACAATCCCGCTTTCTTCCGGACCGAAGAATTCAACGCAAACTATGCTCTGTCTCTGATTGGAGCCGATGAAAAATACGCTCAAGGCTGGCGAGGACAGGGCATAAAGATTGCAATCCTGGACACAGGTATTGATATCGACAGTCCAGAATTCGAAGGGAAAATCGACTTTGAGAACAGCCACTCTTACTTTGTCGGAGACCCCGACGATATTTCTGAACCTGACGGTCATGGCCGTTCCGGTCATGGCACGCATGTTGCCAACATCGCTGCAGGCAGGAAAAACGGTCAAGGCCTGCACGGCGTTGCCTTTGAATCCGAGCTTGTCATCTTCAATGGAATAAGAAAACGGGGCGACTACACCGAATTTACGATTCCGATCGAGAGCATATGGGCTGATGCCATAAACCGCGCAATTGACGCTGGTGCGCATGTCATGAACAACAGCTGGGTTCGAACCAAAATTGTCGATGATTTCATCGTCGAAATGCCAATCACGGATTTCACAACTGAAACTCCGGACGAAAATAGCAAAAATCTCAAAGAATTTCTTGGCGACAAAACCATCACCGCCCTGAATAGAGCCAAATCCGAAGACTTGATGACCGTTTTTGGCGCAGGCAACGGCGGCCTGCCCGACGTCTCAGTCACTGCAGGCATTCCGGTCGTGCTGGACGATTATCTCGGTTACTTCATCGCCGTCGTTGCTGTCCGTGAAGACAAGAGCCTATGGCACTCCTCCAACCACTGTGGCGTCGCAATGCACTTTTGCCTCGCTGCGCCAGGCGCAGGTGTCATTATCATCCCCAACGGCAACGGCTTCACTCACTTGAACGGAACATCCATTGCAGCCGCCTATGTCACTGGCGCCTATGCCGTATTGAAGAGCCAGTGGCCACACCTGACAGCACCCGTAATCGCTGAGATTATGTTCGCGGCAGCCGAAGATCTCGGTGAGCCGGGTGTTGACCCGATCTACGGGCAGGGCCTCCTCAATCTGGAACGCGCCATGCTTCCTATGGGTGAGCTTGTCGTCTACCAGGGGAACACCATCGAGAGCGCCGCCATGCCTCTCGCCGAAACGGGCATCGTCGCCAGCGGCGCCCTGGCGCCAGCCCTCAACCAGGCCCTCGCAGGGCAGACCCTGATGGTTGCAGATGCGTATACGCGCGGATTTGAGCTTGCTGCCAGTGCCTTGGTCTCCGAACTCAAGGCGCCAAGACCCCGCCTTGCGATCACAAGGGAAACAAAGGTCAGCGACAGCCTCACACTCATGCGTTCAGATCACGGAACAGGTCTCCGTTTTGATGGGGATGTGTTCTCCTATGAGATAACTCTCGGCGACATAGATCCAGACGCAGATCCATTTGGACAGCTTCTGACAGAAGACTACTCATTCAGGCACAAGTTTGAACTCACACAAGCGCTGGCCCTTATTACTGACCACGCGGTCGGATCATCCACGGGCTCCTTCTCGAGGACCAGCATAGGGCTTGAAGCAAAAGACAAAGATGGGTCAGGCCTTTCTGCCCAGTTCGGCCTCATAGAAGAAAACGGCACAGTCCTTGGATCCCGCTTCATGGGAGCCGCGGGTCAGGACGGACGCAGCTCTACCTCGTTCTTGGAAATATCCGGATCTGTTGCGGTCGGGCAGGGCACGCTCCTGACGGTATCGGGCACGCAAAGCAGGACAGATTTCAAACAGGCAGGCCTGGTCACGGGCGGCAAAAGCCTGACGGGGCGTGCCGGCAGCGTCTCAATCAGCAAGAAACGCTTTCTCGGCAGCCCAGGCACGATGCACTTGTCGATATCCAGTCCGCTCCAGATCTCCTCTGGTGAGATTTCAATCGACCTCCCCCGGGACAGGGTTGCAGCAGTGGCCGGTCAGGAAAGCACGGGCGTGACAAGAAGCTCTCAAACTGTGCAGATTACATCTTCAGTGCGGCCGATAGATATTGGCCTGACCTATCAGCTTGCTTCAGAAGCGCCCGGACCGGAAATTCTGTTTAACGCGGGATATCGCGCACAAGGCGGTGACCCCAATCCCTACATTGGATTTGCCCTCAGTCACAGGTTTTGAGCCGCACGGGCAGATGTTTCGGCCACTTCATCTGCCGAGAGAGCTGCGCAGTGCATAGCGCACCAGATGCACGATGCAGGTCTGAACCAGGGCCTCAGGGACGGCGGAGAACAGCAGCCGGTACATGCATTGGGCCGCTGAGATTTCTGCGTCATTTTCAGGATAAAGTGAAGGCGGTGCACCGATTACAGGTCTGTGGCGTAATTCCAGGGCATCAGGCTGCTGATGTTGGACTGTTTATGCCCGTTTGCGATAGCGGTCAGTGTTTGGGTGAGCCAGGCACGGCCATTGGTTAGAACGTAATGCAGGGCGGAACGTCGAACTGATGTGGTTGACTGGGCAACTCGCCCTGACCAGAAGACCATTGCAGACTTCTGGTGCGATAATGGTGCTTGTGGCGACTGTTTGCTCAGGCCGTATTGACAAAGTAACAGTCTGACAGGTGCAGACCCCACCATAGCCTTTTCCTATTCAAATATAGAATCATGGTATTTTCCAATTCAGCGATCTGGATCCAGTGTTGGATGCGGGACGAATTGGCTGGACGTATTCGCGGTCAATCGCGCAGCGGAACCCAATCAGTAAAACTTTGGAACGTTAGCCAGTACAATAACAACAGGTTTTCACTCATCACTCACATGTACAGCATGCAAATGAGATCATCTCAATTGCTCACAGCTTGAATTGGATAAAGGAATGACCGTAATGAACAATGCACCCGTTCTGGCACTTGCATTGCCTCATCAGTTTTCAGCAGAAGATCAATCTGTGAGCTTTGTATTACCGGCCAATGCATTCACGGATGTTGATGGCGATGCGCTGACCTTAAGCGCGACGCTTGCGGATGGTGCGGCCCTGCCTGGCTGGTTGGAGTTTGATGCGGTTGCGGGGAGTTTCTCGGGCACACCGCCCCAGGACTTCAATGGAACAGTCAACGTGATGGTGACGGCCAGCGACGGGTCTCTTTCGGCCAGCGACACCTTTGTGCTTGATGTTACCCCGGTCAATGATGCACCTGTCGCGGCTGATGATACTGTTGATCCGAGTGAGTTCCTGGTCAATGACTTCACCGATGGCTCTCAAAGCGACCCGAGTGTTACCGCTCTCGCCAATGGCCATTTCGTCGTCACCTGGCAGTCTGATGATGGACAGCCGGGCGATACGTCTGAAACTGCCATCAAGGCCCGTATTCTCAATGAGAATGGTGTGGAGATTGTCAGTGAATTTCTGGTGAATGAGTCTACTAATGGTAGTCAATTGACCCCCAGCGTTACCGAGCTCGCCAATGGCCATTTCGTCGTCACATGGCCGTCCAATGATCAGGAGCAAGGGCATCCGTCTGGTTTTGACATCAAGGCCCGTATTTTTGATACGGATGGTAATGAGATTGTCAGTCAGTTCCCGGTCAATGAAGTTACCCATGACATGCAAGGCTGGCCGAGCGTGACAGCCCTTGCCAATGGCCATTTCGTCGTCACCTGGCATTCTCTTGACGGGCAGCAAGGGGATACGTCCAGTTCTGCCATCAAGGCCCGCATTTTCGATGCAAATGGCGATGAGATTGTCAGTGAATTCCTGGTCAATGAATACACCAATGACGCGCAACTATACTCGAGCGTTACAGCGCTCGCCAATGGCCATTTTGTCGTCACCTGGCATTCTTGGGACCAACAGCACGGGGATACGTCTTGGTCTGCCGTCAAGGCTCGTATTTTCAATGAGAATGGCGATGAGATTGTCAGTGAGTTCCGTGTCAACGAATTCATCAACTTCTGGCAAGAGGACCCGAGTGTGACAGCCCTCGCCAATGGGGGTTTTGTTGTCACCTGGGGGTCTCATGACCAGCAGCAAGGGGATGCGTCCGCTTCTGCCATCAAGGCCCGTATTTTCAATGAGAATGGCGATGAGATTGTCAGTGAGTTCCTGGTCAATGAATTCACCGATAGCTGGCAAGTATACCCGAGTATTACAGCGCTCACCAATGGCCATTTTGTTGTCACCTGGATGTCTGAGGACCAGCAGCAAGGGGATACGTCCGGTACTGCCATCAAGGCCCGCATTTTCAATGAGAATGGCGATGAGGTTGTCAGTGAATTCCTGGTCAATGAATTCACCAATGGCTGGCAACAGAACCCGAGTGTGACAGCCCTCGCCAATGGGGGTTTTGTTGTCACCTGGGAGTCTCATGACGGACAGCAGGGCGATGGGGACCTCGCCATCAAGGCCCGCGTTTTTGATGCGAACGGTGTTGCTCAAAGTCACAAGATTATCACAGAAGATGTTGTCACCCTGATTGAGACCGCCACGCTTCTGGCCAATGACAGCGATGTGGATGGCGATGCGCTGACGGTGATGGATGTGTCTCCGACGAGTGCACATGGCGCGGCCCTGACGCTGAACACAGACGACGGGACGATCAGCTATGATCCAACCGGCGCAGACGCTGTTCAGGCCCTGGCAGAGGGTCAGACCCTGACGGATACATTCACCTATACGGTCGAGGACGGTAATGGCGGGGAGAGCACCGCAAGTGTTTCCGTGGTTGTTCATGGAGCCAACGATGCGCCTGTTGTGGCGATTGTATTGCCTGATCAGTCTTCCGTGGAAGATGAGACCGTGAGCTTTGTGCTGCCGGCGAATGCGTTCACGGATGTGGATAGCGATGCGCTGACCTTGAGTGCGACACTTACGGATGGTTGGCCGCTGCCGGACTGGCTGGTGTTTGATGCGGCTTCCGGGAGCTTCTCAGGCACACCGCCGCAGGATTTCAATGGCATGGTCAATGTACTGGTGACGGCCAGTGACGGGTCTCTTTCAGCAAGCGATGCCTTTGCGCTTGAGATTACCCCTGTCAACGATGCACCTGTCGCAGTTAACGATGTTGTGCAAAGTCCCACTCCGATCACCGAAGATGTTGTGACCTCAATTGATACCGCCACGCTTCTCACCAATGACAGCGATGTCGACGGGGACGCACTCACGGTGACAGCGGTTTCTGCCACAAGTGCGCATGGTGCAGCCCTGACGCTGAACACTGATGGGACCATCAGCTACGATCCCACCGGGGCAGCTGATGTTCAGGCCCTGGCAGAGGGCCAGACACTTATCGACACATTTTCCTATGCGACCGATGACGGCAATGGCGGTGTGGGCGTCGCAACCGTTTCGATCATTGTGCACGGAACCAATGATGCCCCTGCCGCTGCTGATGATACGGCTCAAACTGCCACTCCGAGCACAGAAGATGCTGTCGCCTTGATTGATGCCGCCATGCTTCTCGCCAACGACAGCGATGCCGAGGGGGATGCGCTGACGATGACAGCTGTGTCTGACATGAGTGCATATGGGGCCACGCTGACGCTGAACGCCAACGGGACAATCAGCTATGATCCCACCGGCGCAGACGCTGTGCAGGCCCTGGCAGAGGGCGAGACACTTATCGACACCTTCACCTATACGGTCGCGGACGGTAAAGGCGGGGAGAGCACTGCAACGGTTTCAATCGTTGTGCACGGAAGAAACGATGCACCTGTCGCAACTGATGATAGTGAGGTTGGAAATACTATTGATGTAGAAAGTACCATTGCCGCAAGTGAGTTCCTCGTCAATGACTTTACCAATGGCACTCAAACCCAACAGTACGTCGCAGAACTCGCCAATGGCAACTTCGTCAATACCTGGGTGGAAGCACCGGACTCCACTTACTTTCATGACATCAAGGCACGTATTGTAGACGCAGATGACAACGAGATCGTCAGTGAGTTCTACGTCAATCAAGGAAGGTTTGATAGTCAAGAGAATCCGAGTGTTACAGCACTCTCCAATGGCAATTTCATCGTAACTTGGAATCATATCAATGATAGCCAAGGATTAAGACTTATTAATGCACGTGTTTTCGATGCGAATGGCGTCGGGACCGTCGGTGACTTCACCCTTAGCACCAATACGACTATCTGGGGTTATCACCCAAGTGTTACAGAGCTCGCCAATGGCAATTTCGTCGTAAGCTGGACGGATGGATACTATAACGATCTTACTGGTTATGACACCAATGTCCGTGTTTTCGATGCGAACGGCGGGGAGATCAGTGGCCTCCTCAAAGTCAATGAACCTCTCAATGCCATTGACTGGCCCGTCGAAAGTGTCACGGCCCTTGCCAATGGCAATTTCGTTGTCACCTGGAGGTCTCATAGCCCCGAAGACGGTTCTTACGACGGGAATGCAACCAATGTCCGTATTTTCGATGCGAACGGCGGGGAGATCGCCAATGAAGCAATCACCGATGGTGGTCAAGGCAGCGCGCATGTGACAGCGCTCGCTAATGGCGATTTTATGGTCAACTGGGAGTCTGAGGCCCGTATTTTCGATGCAAACGGTGTTGCTCGAAGTTCCGATGTTATCTCGGAAGATTTTGTCACCCTGATTGAGACAGCCTCCCTTCTGGTCAATGACAGCGATGCCGAGGGGGATGCGCTCACGGTGATAGCGGTCTCTGCCGAAAGCGCGCATGGGGCAGTCCTGACGCTGAAACCCGACGGGACGATCAGCTATGACCCAACCGGCGCAGCTGATGTTCAGGCCCTGGCAGAGGGCCAGACCCTGACGGATACATTCACCTATACGGTCGATGACGGTAATGGCGGGGAGAGCACTGCAACGGTTTCAGTTGTTGTTCACGGAAGAAACGAAGCACCGATCTTTGGCACCGCTGGTGATGATATCCTGACCGGCACCGCTGGCGATGACATCGTGTCGGGCCGGACTGGCGATGACGCCCTGAACGGCGGCGGTGGCAATGACGAGCTGTGGGGCGGTTCCGGAAGCGACGAGTTTGTTTTTAACGACAGTTTTGGAAACGACACGATAAGAGACTTCGAAGATGGCCTTGACCTTATCAGAGTGGATATCGCAGGTGTCTCCTACTCTGATTTGACCATCACATCGAGCGGTTCAGACACAGAAGTCTCTGTATCCGGGCACGGTACGATTACCTTAAGCAGCGTTGCCGTGACAAACCTGAGTGAAGATGACTTCCTTTTTGGGTAGGGTGGCTCCTCTCAAAAGCAGACTTGGACACCTTCATATGATGCATTGCGCCGCCAATGGGAGCAGGAACCACCCACCCCATCGGTTTGGTGGCGCTCTTTCATGAAAACTATCAAATCAGATCAAGAATGGAAGAAATACAATGGCATTCAACAGAATTAAGGTTATTGCTTTCACTGTTTCAATCATATTACCCAATATGTCCGCTGCGGCACCGGAGGAGAAAAATTCAGAGCCGGGAAAGGCAGACCCACTGGAGGCGCTTGTGGATTTGTTAGATGTACCGCTTCAGTATTGACGCTCGCGCCAAGTGATCCTGGCGACAATCGCCATACGTTGGCAGTTTTGCGTGCGCAGGAGCATATAGAGGAAGCACGTAAGGCGTATCCCGGATCGGTGGGAGAAACACCGCCTGACTTCACTGACTTGGTTATAAAACTCACTAAATTGCGGCGGATCCAGCCCGAACGGCGAGCCGAGGTTGAAGCCCATCAGAAGGAATGTCTCAGATTACACTCGAAGTAGTTTTGGGTCATTCAGGGGGCGATTACGGCTCAGTGCAGAAAAGCACTCTAAGAATTTTTATCAAATAAAATCAAAGTCTTAGAAGTCAGAAAACTTCGGACATTGCATAAATCAGTCATAAAAATACCGTTACTTTTCAATAGCTTAGCCTTCTAACGTATAATTTAGCACTGAGCCGCAATCGACCTCTCTCTATATATATCTCGCCGTCTGGACGCTGATCCTTTGCGGAGGTTGTGCGGCTTACTATTGGCAAGTCGTGTTAGCTGAACCAAGTGGGCAGACTACGAAGAATTGACTCACCTTCGTTATCGGCCTGGTCTTCTCTACTTTGGCTGTAGCTCTGTTTGCCGTCGCATGCACAAGTGTTCGTGTCTCAGTTGATGACATTGTTCTGCGGCGTCTTTTTCGTCGTCCTGTGCGATTTTCATTGAAAGAGATTTCACGTGCTGAACCAGTCGGCAAAGGCCCTGCAACGGGAGTGAGGCTCATCCGCTTTGACGGAAAGTCTGTCAGATTGCTGGCGGGTTTTGAAGGCTATTCGCAAGTCCTGAAGAAAATTCATAATGCTCATCCAGACTTACTTAGGCTGCTTACGATTGGACGAATTACCAACGTTGCGGCCGCGCGACGAAAGCGCCATCTGTCAAAGTAACCAATCAACCAAATCTGCATTCAATGCGGTCTTTGCAAATGAAGGCATTAGGGAATAAGCGGGGTGCCATCTGCTGGGTTAATCCAATAGACGGGCACAAGGTCGGAAACATAAACAACCGTTTGTTACCAACCCGGATTTCAAGAAGCGGACATTCGCGCAGCGAATGGTCACTGCATCGTGCCTTCTCCTTGTGTTCCTCATAACCCCCATATGTGCACGTTCGGGGCGGTTGAGCCGACTGGGTTATTGCAACTGGTGCGCAAAGGCTAACTGAGCAACCTTTGTCGTTGAGGACAAGTTTGAGCGCTCATTTTGACAATTGCAGCGATTTTGTCGTCAGCGACAAATAGTTTGCATTTGGTGCCGCTCTTGCCATATCTTGTCGTTAGGGACAAGAGGTGCAAATGGAGCGGTATGCGAACCAAAAATGGCCCCACATAGTGGGCGCCAACATTCGGAAAGCTCGGAGCGACCAACGGCTGACGCTCAACGACTTGTCACGTCTGTCCGGCGTCGAAGCGGCTAGTCTATCCAAGATCGAAAATGGGAAGCGAGACCCAAGGCTGTCCACTCTTGTGGAGATTGCGAAGGCACTCCGCACAGACCTGCCGATACTATTTCAGTCCCAGGGTGATGGTATGGCCAAGGAAATCAAGTTGAGCCAGGATGGATATGACCTGGACGGCGAATGATGGACAGCCAAAACAGCATCTCGGTTTTCTACGGCAACTTTACCATTGGGCAGATCGACGTTGATGCAGCGGGTGAACTGTCGTTCCGATATAATCCGAAGTGGTTGGCAACCAAAGGCGCATTTCCGCTGTCTGTGACCATACCACTTCGGCCAGAGTCGGTCGCAGCACCGGTGATTACCCCTTGGCTGGCCAACCTGCTGCCAGAGGAACAGCAACTTCTTGCACTGTCGCGGGCGCTTGGTTTGGCCTCATCAGACGCCCTGGCTATCTTAATGGAGATCGGCGGGGACACGGCGGGTGCGATTTCCGTCGGAGAGCCCAGTAACAAGTTGTCATGGGCGTATCAGCCACTCACCGACCACTATCAAACCGAGACCGTAGAAGACGCACTCACAGCCCATTTCGCTGACCTTGGTAAGCGTCCGTTCTTGGCTGGTGAGGACGGTGTTCGATTGTCGTTAGCAGGTGGACAGAAGAAGACTGCACTTGCGGTGCTTGGCCCCGCTGGAAACCCGAAACTTGGCCTTCCAGCAGAAACGGACGTACTGGCTATCCCCAAACACGGTGCGCCTTCCACCGTCATCATCAAGCCTGACAATTCCAACTTGCCAGGTATCGTCGAGAACGAGGCGTATTGCCTGACATTGGCGCGATTGTGCGGGCTGAAAACGGTGGAGGTTGGCATCCTGCCAGCAGGTGATCGCGCAGCATTGATAGTTGCCCGGTATGATCGATCAGCGCGAAGGGATGGATCACTCAGACGCTTGCACCAGGAAGACTTCGCCCAAGCCAACGGGGTCTTCCCCGGTCAAAAGTACGAGCAAGGCACAGTGGCCGGGATCGATATGCAACGGCTTCTCGGAACGGCTCAGTATGTGCCATCAAAGGATGCTTTAGCATTACAGGATCAGGTTATTTTCAACATACTGGTCGCCAATACGGACGCCCATGCAAAGAACTACTCGATGTTGTTGGGTGGCGACATAAGCATGGCACCACTCTATGACGTATCGACCGTCCTGCACTGGGATCATGTAAACCAGTATCACGCTCAAAAACTGGCGGGCCAAAAACGCAAACCTGGCGATATGGACCGTCAGCACTGGGACCGGATCGCGGAAGAAGCGGGTTTCAGTCCAAGAGTGATGCGCAAACGGGTTCAGGAGTTGGTCGATACGATGGTGGCACGGAGGGTAGAGGCGACCCATCTTGTTTGTGACATGGTTAATGCCGAAGCTGGGATGGTCGAGCATGTCGCCGATCTCATTGAGAACAACGCGCTTAGGATTGCTGGCAGACTACGGTGATTTTGGTACAATCCGCCAGCGCAGTATATGTACGCTCACCGGTCGGTCAGAAATGGGACACTTTAGGGTAAAATACCCCGAAAATCGCTGTCTCATTTTCAGCTAACTTGTTGATTCCGGAGGACAGGTCTGTCCCGTCCTTAGCCAGAACGGACGTCACATGCATCGCAGCGAGTGAGTGCTGCCACAACCTTTATTCAAAAGTGCCATTGCACTCGAAACGTAACCGTCCGGCCTGGCTGCTCTGCAGCCGTTTAAGCGGGTATGATAATGTCCATTAACGGTATCATTAGCACTGGAGCCGCTGCGCAATCCAATGGTGGCCTTGGCACGGCAACCGCGGAAATGCATGGCGGCACGATCACCACGAATGCTGCCAACTCCTGGGGGCTTCATGCGCGGATTGATAACCCGGACAGTGCCGAAGAGGTGCGGGCGACAATACCCTGACCTTGGAAGGCGGCGACTTCAGCGGGGATGTTCGTCTTGGGGCGGGAGACGACACCGTCACGATTTCCGCCGACAGCACCTATGTTGGGTCCCACGTTCTGGATGGTGGTGCGGGTGATAACGATCAGCTGACGCTGCATGGCCAGACCATGACCACAATGGAGGACGTCATCAACTGGGAGCATTTGACGCTGAAGGATGAAACAAAGTTGAGCCTGGATAAGGGTGCCACGCTGGATATGGCTCTCTCGATCGAGGCAGGATCTGTATTCAGCGTGTCTGGCGGGGGCGCCCCCACCGAGGCGACCATCGCAGGTAAAGTGGCCAGCGCGACGGGCGGGGGAGGGGATACCCCCACCGTTGTGAGCATTGCAGGGGATGTGATCAATGATGGCTCTGTTGTTTTGAGTGTACAGGACGGGGATGCGGATGATGTGATCACCATTGAGGGGGATTACACCGGATCGGGAACAAGTGTTTTTGCCCTGGATGCAGTTCTCGCTGGCAATGATGCGCACTCCGACAGGCTGGAGATCAAGGGCGACGCGTCGGGCGAGATGATGCTGTCGATTTCGGGCCTGGACAGCGCCGGTGGCGAAGGCACACCGCTTGAGATCGATGTGGTCACTGTTGGCGGAACGTTTAACGGGACCTTCACCCTTGTGGATGGCAACCATGTCACCCCGGACGGGTCGCAAGCGGTTGTCTCGGGCGCCCACCTCTATAGGCTGACCGAGGCGGGGGATGGCCACGGCTGGTCGCTGAGCGCGATGTCCGAGACCGGTGGGAGAAACTATCAACCCTCTGCGCCGATCTATGACAGCTACGGTCAGTCGCTGCTGGCCCTCACTGGCCCCGCGTCGCTGCGCAACCGGGGCAGCTCACAGGACTTCCGCAGCCTGGCCTGGGACGGGGAAGCGTCGGGTCAAAACAGGGACACCCCGCTGTGGTTCCAGATGGGGACAGAACAGGTCACCTTGTCGGAAGAGCACAGCACAACAGGGGCCGCGCTCGACAGCTCGATCTGGGAGATGGAGATCGGCGCGGATGTTGTCGTGAGCGAGAGCGGGGCGGGGCTGCTTGTGGGTGGGTTGATGTTCTCCTACGCCACGGGGAGTGCGTCGGTGACCTCAGATTTTGGAGATGGTTCGATTGACACCACGGGCCTGGGTCTGGGCCTTTCGGCCACGTGGTATGACACGCGCAGGTTTTATGTCGACGGGCAGGTGACACTGGCATCCTATACAAGTGACCTGGCCGCTGATGGTCTTGGAACCCTGACCGAAGACAACGGGGGCACGGGCCTTGGGTTGTCGATCGAGGCCGGGCAGCGCTTTGATCTGGGGTCCGGTCTGACGGTGATCCCGCAGGCGCAGCTGAGCCTGTCGTCAGTTGGGTTTGATGACTTTGAGGGTGAGCGCTACGGGGAGCAGGTGACGTTTGAGGATGCGGCCAGCCGGCAGCTGCGACTTGGGCTTGAGTTTGGTGCGCAGGAACAAGGGGCACACCGCCTTTATGGCATCGTGAACCTGTTCCATGAGTTTGGCGCGGGCAGCGAGGTGGATGTTGCCGGGGCGACCCTGACAACCGAGAGTGAGCCCTGGGCGGTTGGGATCGGTCTTGGCGGCAACTATGCCCTGACCGATCGCGTGGATCTCTTTGGCGAAGCCTCCTATGCCACCGGGCTCAGCACCGCTGGCGACACCAGCGCACTGAGCGCAAACGCAGGCCTCAAAGTCGTGTTCTAGAGAGGGTGGGGGCAGGCCAGATGTTTCGTTCCGGATCGAGCTGTGAGATGAGCCGTCATTAGGTTATCCCGAAGCATCAGTTGAATAGAGCTCACTACAGCCATTTTATGCAGATCGCACGGTGTAGTGAATTTGAGCCGTTACCAGACCTTAACCGTACTTTGAGTTTTTGTTGGTGCAGAAGGCTTTGAAACCACGCAAACCGGACATACCCAGGCGGTTTGCAGAGGGAAGAGATGCGGACAGAGCGCTATTTCGTTGCGATTGCTCCAACGTCCGCTTTCGTGTCAGCCAGTCTAGCAGTCAACTATGTCAGTTCTTACGAAATAGCCTGGTCGACTTCAGCGGCATGATTAACTTAAGGTTGTCCGAGCTGATCGAAGATCTCTACCGCATGTCACTCGGTGTAGTTTGTGTGACATTAACAAGGGTTTGAGAGAAGTCTTTGCTGGTGAAGGTGTCCGGGTTTTTGAGTAGATCAAGGACCAAAAGCTGTCACAATTGAGCGCTGCCTTATTGCGAAATTAAGAAAACTCCTATATTGATAAGGACCGCAGACAGGAGATTGCAGAAATGTCGCTTGCGACATCTACCGTACTGGGAACAATAAACGCGCCTTATGGCGCGAACCTATCTGCACATCAACTTGCCGCCTGCATCTCAAATTTTGAGGATATGAAGAGCGCCATGGGGCCAGTTTTTTCTTTCTTTACAGAAGTTAAGCCGGATCTACAGAAAGCCTTCGTCGAAGAGATGGGCGTTTGTGATGGCGCAAAAGCCATCGCAAAATACCTGCAACAGCAGTGTATGAATCCAATCGCACTCGCTGCCTGATAGTCTCCTGTGAACACACCTGTACCGAGTCGTTGGGGTGACCTCTTTGATGTGGCAACGTCCATAATCGATCAGGCAAACGACCCATATCAAATAGTAGACCAATGGACTTTTGGTGGTGGCACTGCGCTTATGTTGCAGATCGACCACCGTGAGAGCCATGATATTGATCTATTCATTGGTGATCCCCAAGTATTACCGTTTCTGAATCCAGAAATTCAGGGTTTCGACCTGACGTTGCGACCAAGCAGCTACGCTACCGATGGCACACAGGCCCTCAAAATCGTCTTCGATGGGGTCGGAGAAATCGATGTTATTTGTTGTGGCTGGCGCACTGATAACTTCGCAGAATCACGTGAAATACGTGGAAAAGAAGTGTTGCTTGAGACGCCCAGTGAGATCATAACAAAAAAGATCGTCCACAGGGGATGGAACCTGCAACCGCGTGATATGTTCGACATCGCCGCCGTGCGAAAGCACTACGGAGACAACTACGTCAAAGAGGCATTAGCACCGATTGCTGCGAGTGCTAAACAGGCGCTAAAAGTCGCAAAAGGATTCAATCCTGATCTTGTGTCGGCTGTCATTTCAGGGCTGACTATCAAGGACAAGTATGCGGACATAGCTCAGACTGCACAACAGTCCACCATCGAGCTGCTCTCTCAAGCTAGCGAATAGGTAAAAGGCCATGGATTAACCATGGTACATCTTTCCAAGGTGTAGTCACAACAAGACCCACCTCTGTGGCATTCAGTGACAACTTCTGTGCGACGTCCCCGGTTCGCCGAAAGAGTCCAAAGCCGCTGTTGCTCGTACTCCAGTCTTTCGTTTATGCAGAAAGTCCAGAACTACGGGAAAGCGGATATACACTACGTGATTGCGGATGACGGTAACACAATTCAACACCGAAGGAAGATTGGAACGCGACGAGTATCAATCCGGCTGGTATCAATTGCCAGGCGCTGGCCGCTCACCAGACCTTCTGCGATGCACCGCGCCACAGTCGTATCAAACAGATGACGCAGCAGTTCAGGATCAACCGAAGGTCGGCCTGTGTGGTTGTAGAAACCCGCGAGATGCACTCGAATGCTGCTCAAATCGACAAAGCGATCAATCGACCGAAGCAAGTGATCTTAGGGAAAGTGGTTCTCCAATGAGAACTCATAGAACAGCGACGATTGCGCTTCCTGCCTCGGCCCCAACACCGCTCAATCCTCCCACCCATTGGAAGAATTGAATCAGCGGTTCATGCACCGATCAAGGAAGAGTTTTTCAACAAAATAAGCCCCAAGCAGCCGTCGGCCAAGCTTCCGCCTTTCGCATGTGCAGCACATCGCAATCCCGCGCATTCCGGACGTTCCCAGGCGCTTCACTGATGGCAGGGCTGCGGACACTCCTGCCATTCCTCAGCTGATACCTAGTTGTAGTGGCTTGAGATCATAATCCGTTGGGCGCGAGATTATCGGCATTTCTGGCTCAGATTATTTGAGACTGTAAATCGATTTGGGATCACATTATTTGCGACTGGACTCAGAATAATTGAGACGGGCTCACATTGCTGAGACTGGGATCGGTGGGGTGAGACCATCCGACGCCGTCACAGCGACAACGCTCACCCCGTCGGCTCGTATTACTCTGCAAGAAATTTTTTCACTTCTTGATTATCAATAAACCAGTTGGAAATTCCTAGAATATTGGTGTCTAGATATCCAAAAAATCTTTCTGGGCGGCTTAAATCTAGGAAGTAGAAGGCCAGTTCCTCGCCCTTAGTTCCGTCATCAAATTCGACGAACTTCCGGGTGAGAAAATTCTCTGGTTTTGTGCACACTGGCATAAATCGTTGAGTTAGAAAAATTCCGGTATCAGAGTGCCTTTCTTCCTCAACTTCTTCAGAAGGAATCATCGTATAAAGCCAAAGCCAACCAGTGCCGTCAGCTTCCAGTTGTACATCGGTAAAGAGAGCAGTAACTTTGTCCAGCCCCAATTCTATGGGCCAGTTTTGAGCAAGGTTTCTGGAACGGGCGGTCGCATGTTTAGAGCCTGATGGGGTCTGACACGATTGTACTGTCTAAGCCAGGTATTGATGACGATCTGAGCCTGTTTGGTGGTGTGGAACCATTCTGCGTTGAGGACTTCCCGGCGCAGAGTGCCATTGAAGCGCTCGTTGTATCCATTCTCCCAAGGTGATCCCGGGTAGATTTGGATCGGCTTAATGCCCACCTTTCTTAACCAGGTCTGCAGGTGTTTGATCACGAGCTGTTCGTTGAGTGGAACGACAAGCGCTTTGGCCCCTACCGCCCGACAGGTGGGCCTATCCCGCTGCATCGCTATCGCAAGCCCAAGAAAACACAAACACAGGCACGGGCCGACAGGATCGGAGATCTTGCGCAGAAGATCTCGGTGCCCAGATCGGCGCTTGCCGGGTTGGATTCAAGCCTGGCCAAAGCCGCAGACGTACTGCCGTTCGCCAGCCAGGCCTTTGTCGATCCGGATCCCTATGGAGAGTTCACCTATAGCAGCCGATTGGATGCGCTGCGCGGGGTCTCGGATTTGCTGCACAAGCCGCTGGCCCGCCTGACAGACGAGGATCTGTCGTTCGTGAATGATCTTGTCGACCGCACGCTCGACAAGACGGAAATCAAACAAGGAATAACTGCCCGGTTCTCGCCTAAGCGACCGGCCGCTGAAGAGGAGAGCGAGTAATGCTGAATGCCGAGATCATGGCGCGATATGGGCTGATCAAGGACTGGCGAGCTGCCGGATTCTATGAGACCGAGAACCATCGTCAGATCACCCACACCGTCCGGGCGGGCATTGGAACCGGACGCCTGATCGCTGTGACAGGCCCAGTTGGCATCGGCAAGACTGTGTTCCTGCACCGGTTGCAAGATGAAATTGCGCGCGAAAAGAAGGTCACTGTCGCCGAAAGCCTGTCGGTGGACAAAGCCCGCACGACCGTTCCGACGCTAATCTCAGCCCTGTTCTACGATCTCTCACGAGAGAAAGAACCAAAGATTCCAACCCAAGGTGAAAAGAGGGAACGAGAACTTCAGAAGCTGGTAGCCCGCTCCGGAAAGCCCGTGGCGCTGTTTGTCGATGAGGCCCATGATCTGTATGGAAAGACATTGATCGGGCTGAAACGCCTGATGGAAGTGATCGCGCGCGGCGGAGGCAATCTGTCCGTTATTCTGGTCGGCCATCCGAAGCTGCGAAACGACCTTCGCCGCCCAACGATGGAAGAGATCGGGCATCGCACTGATATCCTGCCCTTCGAAGGATTGGGGGAAGAGTCCCGAACCTATCTCGACTGGCTTTTGGACCAGTGTACCGAGGACGACGCTCCACTTGACGAGATTATCGAACCGGCGGCGCTGGACCTACTGGCAGAGCGCCTGACCACACCCTTACAGTTTGCCGAATATTTAAACCGGGCATTGGAGGCCGGGTTCCGCATCGGCCAGAAACCAATCACGCCGGATATTGTGTCGGCCACCCTGGCCCCCGACTTTGATGACTTGGAGCCACGTCTCACCCGGCAGGGCTATTCTGTGAAGGTATTGGCGGATCAGTTCCAGTCCAAACCTGCCGAGATCAAACGCTTCCTGAGCGGGCAGCTTGAACCCGCGCGGACCCGCGAATTGGCAGAGCGAATGCGGATGGCGGGGTTGTCGCTATGAGGTCATGTGGATGGTCTCACCCCACCGATCCCAGTCTCAGAAATGTGAGCCCGTCTCAATTATTCTGAGCCCGTTCTCAAATAAAGTGGTCCCAAATCGATTTATAGTCTCAAATAATCTGAGCCAGAAACAGCGATGATCTCGCGCCCAACGGATTATGATCTCAAGCCGCTACACATAGGGTTCAGGAATGGCTCATTTCGCGGTAATTTTCACACCGCAATTGCACGACTTTCACCAAATCTCACTCCCGCGTTCAGAGCCGGTGTGAGCGCGATCATCGGGCATGGATACAATCCGAATGCGGAGACTCTGATTGATGGCGCGATCGTCGACATCAACGGATTTGAGGCCGTAGTATCGGACGCAGCAGAGTGCAGTGACAAGTCAGTCAACTCGCATGATCGCAAATTCTGGCTTGCGATGCACAATCGCGACTATGACGATCACGCTATTGAGCACTACTGGGAACAGGCGGGCGAAGACGGTCATACTGCTGGCGAAGTCCTGAAAGCTTACGTGGATGCTCGCCGTGCTACAGGCGATTGGCAGTCTTTGGCAAACCACCCACGACGCGCCTCATTCGTTTGGGAGTGGATTAACTGTGCGAGCCGCGATGAGAGTGATGTTACAGAAGAAGAGCTCACGGCAATAAGCAAAGCGGCTCTGAAACATCGCCACGAAAACCACTTTTGGAACCTTGCAGATAAGGAATTCAAAAAATCACTATCTAGCCAATTGGCAGTTCGATTGCGGGAGGGTTCCGAAGACCGAGACGTTAGGTCAAATGCCGCGCGAGTGGCACTCAACCATAAACCTCTGCTTATTGCCGGGCTTTTGTCGCCATCGTCCGGACTTTCCGTGGAACGCATGCTCGAGATTTCATTGGATATCAAAGCGGCACTGGAACTTGACGAAATACCTGTCCCTGAACAGGGGACACTTATCAAGAAGATTACGTCTCGTTGTACCCCTGACGTTTCGAATGCGATCTGCCGACTTCTCGATCTCGATGATTCAGAGCTCTTCCCTGATGCAGAAGAAGTGCTTCAGTCCGTAGACCAAACCGCTAGCATTGATCTGAATTTGGCGGTCTCCAAACTCCTGTTTAACCACGGCCACGATATTTCTTCGCGACTTCGTAGTATCCTGACAACTACGCATGACGTTTCCGAAGAGAATATTGAACTTGTCGGCCAGACAATGGATTTGGCAGTTCAGTTGAATGATCAATCGTTGATTTCTCTAGGATTGGCGCATGAGTTCGCGCGATGTCGTATCAAAGCAATAAATGCAATATTTCAGGCCTCAACTTCTCCACTACCGCATAGCTTATTGAAACTGAGGAGTGATGACAGCAGTCTGGTCCGGAAGCGCCTCGTGGAAATGCTTGAGGAAGCACCACATGGTGACCATTCTGACGTTTTGATCGACCTAACATTCGATACATGGACGCCTGATCAACACCATCATGGGTACACGGTTAGCTATCCTATCGCAGGCAAGGCGGCCGACCTCCTTCTCGACCAGCCCAATCTCACGGACGATCAATACCAAGAGGTGATCAGTTCGCTCAAGAAAACTGACAACAATGACGTTCGACTGACATTGCTGCAAGCCATGGTACGGCACGGTTTTCAAGCCCGTCGTGACAAAATAGTGAAAATTGCCGTTGGCGAGGGTCGCCCGACGTATCAGAGCCTTTCGGCAAAGGCACTATTCTTCGAACGCAATCATTTAGAAGCCAGACAAATTGACCTCATCGAAAGTGAAAGGATCGCAGTTGTCAGTCCGACTGTCGCGTGTTGGCTGGTTCTCCTTCTAATTGAAAACGCCAGTGACGAGCGAGTTCATCAACTTGCAACCGACCTGGCTACAAACCCCGACCGAGCTGTTCTTCTTGCGGTTATGTTCCTCGTGACTGCTGGTACTGACCAGAAAACTCTTCACAAGAAACTTGGAAAGCTGCTTGGCGATGTAAAGTGTTTAGCGATTGAAGTGACGCTAGAGACCCAAGACACGACCAACCTCAACTACTTGGATGAATTAGGAGATGTACGGATGGTGGAAGCGGTAAAGGGCCTATTCCGCATTTATTTCAGGTGAAAAGGTAACAGCTAAATGTCGCAACTTTATTCGGATCGGGCTAATGGTCCGCGACCCAGAACAGAAACCGAGATATCGGCCACGGTGGAAGCAGCGCTTCAGAGCTTGGTCCAAAGCTTTCAAGACCGTGACTTTTTCGGAATCGATTTTCCAGCTATTTGCCCGGACAACGGCCGACCTTTTGGTACATCTGAGGACATGTTGGAGGCCGCCCGTGTCGGCATGGTCCCTGAGCTAGCGCAATGGTGGCGCAAAGTAAGTGAAAATCATGGGGAAGAGGCGTCCATTCCAACAGTTGCAATTCTGGACGCACTTGAATGGCATGCAAAGCATGCAGGGGAGCCAAGAGAAAGTGATTATCACAGTTACTTCCGGCATTATCACAAGACCTGGGATCGAGAAGATGGTTTGGCAGACTTCCGTACTGCTGTGAATGACGTATTGTCCCGTAACGGTTTGGCTTACGAAATGGGCATTGACGGTCTCATCACACGTATCGTCGAAGGGCCCGTCGCCGATCAACTTCGTCTGACGCATTTCGATAGTGGTGATCTAGAGACAGATCGCCTTCTCGAACTTGCTCGAACACGCTTCTTCGATAGAGATCCAGACGCAGCGCAACGATCGATTGAGGCGCTCTGGGATGCATTTGAACGCCTAAAAACGCATATTGACCCCACCAACAAAAAATCGTCGGCGCAGGCGCTTATCACCGCTGTTGCACAATCCTCCGAAGAGCAAGCACTTTTTGAAGCTGAAATGCTAGCCCTAACGAGTATTGGCAACACGTGGCGTATCCGTCATCACGAGACAAACAAGCATGATCTTGGAACAGATCGTCGACTACGAGATTACCTTTTTCTGCGGATGTTCACTCTTCTTCATCGGATCATTCCGGGGCGAAAAGTGATGTCATATGAAACGCCAGATAAACGCTTTGACCGAATTTAGGTCTGTCGCTTGAACGGAGGAGGTGGGCTGAAGTTACAATAGTTTCCAGTTATCGTAACCGGGATGCCGTGAGGTGGGCGATGCTCAGCCGGTAACTATAATGGGACCCATTATGGTCGTTGCGTAACCTTGGCGCTGCCATCGCGTACCATCAGCCGATCACCTGCGCCGGCCTGAAGGACATCTTCGGCAAAAAGATCAGCCGCGATCTGATTGGGCGGTTGCATGCAGGCGGCCCCATCGGCACCGGACTGCGATCCCCACGGCGCGGAGCGTTTACACCTACGTGACGACCGAGCAGTTCCTCGTGGCGTTCGATCTGGAGTCGCTGCCGGACCGGCAGCAGCTGGAAAATGAGATGCTGGTTTGACGGAGGAAAGATAGGCGTAGCGTGCATCGCCGTCACGGTGTTGGACTCGCCTTAAGCTCTGCAAATCTTCCATCGCATTGGATAAATGTAAGGTATGATCGAGCGCAGTCACAGACAACGGGTTAAAGGGGCCCTGGAAGCCCAGGCTGGTGTCTCTCTGCTTGGTCCAAGACAGGTCGGCAAAACGACCCTTGCCCAAGACGTCGCAGAAAGCCGCGATGCGGTCTATCTCGATATGGAGCGGATGGCGGATCGTCAGATCTTGGACGAGCCGGACCTTTATCTGGATGAGCAGATGGGACGGCTTGTTGTGATCGATGAGATCCAGCTTGTGCCCGATCTCTTCAAAGCTCTGCGCGGTCAAATCGACCGGCGCCGGAGGGCACGACACCGAACCGGGCAATTCCTGTTGTTGGGATCGGCGTCAAACACGCTGCTGCACCAAAGCGCCGAGTCTCTGGCTGGACGGGTGAGCTATCACGAACTGACGCCCTTCCTTCTGCCAGAGGTCGGCGTTGACGAGATGTCGACGCTTTGGCTTCGGGGCGGTTTCCCCGACAGTTTTTGGCGAGGACGCATCGGGCCAGCTTGACCTGGCGCGAGGACTTTATCCGAACCTATCTGGAACGCGACATCCCGTCATTCGGGCTGCGCATTCCGGCCGAGGCACTGCGCCGACTCTGGACCATGTTGGCCCATGAACAGGGCGGCCTTCTCAACGCGGCGAAGCTGGCGGGCAACCTCGGTGTCTCCGGTCAGAGTGATACGCGGTACCTTGATCTGCTTGTCGACCTAAGGCTGGTGCGGCGGCTTCCGCCCTGGCATGCAAATGCTGGCAAGCGATTGGCGAAATCGCCCAAGGTCTTTATTCGGGTCGCAGGGATGACCCATGCGCTCCTTGGCATTGAAAGCTTAGAGGCCCTTCTGGGCATCCTGTAGTCGGCGTGAGTGTCAAGTGGACGCACCAGGGATCAGTTTGAAGCCGATATCGACGATCCGTGCCGTGTCCTGATCGGCGAGACGTGCGAGGATCTGCTTGGCCGCGGTGGCGCCGATTTCGCTGCGCCGGGATTGTACCGTCGTTAACGGGATCGGGGCGGCCTGACCCAGGTCGAGCCCGTTAAACCCGGCCAAAGCCAGTGTGTCCGGAATGGATAGGCCATTGGCGAGCGCTTCGAACTGGCCTCCGATCGCCATGTCATCATTGGAATAGTAGATCAGCCGCGGCGTCCCGATCCCTAGCATGCGTGCGGTAAGCGTCCGGCCCAAAGCAACGGAGCTCGGGGCCGCATCCTGCAGCGAGGTTTCGAAATCCAGGCCTGCCTCTTGCAGGGCGGCGCGGAAACCGTCGCGGCGGGCTGCGGCGCGGCGGTCTCGGATCAAGTCGTGCCCGATATAGCCGAAGCTTTCATAGCCTCGTCCGAGCAGATAGTACGCCATCGACTTGCCCGCCTGCACTTGCGACAGGCCCACGGCCATATCGACTGGGTTGGTGTCAATCTCCATGATTTCGACAACGGGGCAAGTTGCACGGCTGAGGAGCTTGCGGGCTTTGGGGGACGGGTCTGCCGTTGCTATGACAATGCCTGCGGGCTGCCATTCCAGAAGGCTTGCGATCAACCGTTCCTCCCGCACGGCATCGTAGTTCGATACGCCCAGGATCGGGTGATAGCCAGCGGTCTCCAACCGCTCCTCCAGCCCATGGAGCACGTCGGGAAAGACGATGTTCGACAAGGAGGGCAGGATCACTGCGATTTGGTTCGATGTCCGCCCTGCGAAGGATCCGGCTAGCCTGTTGCGGACATAGCCCGTCTTTTCAAGCGCCTCCTCTACCTTCCGTACGGTGTCCGCAGACACATTCGCTGCGCCGCGCACGACGCGGGACACGGTTATCTCGCTCACTTGAGCGAGTTTGGCCACTTCGGCCAGTCGAACTCTAGATGGGGCCATCATGTCGTCCGTTCTTTATGCGAATAGTAATTTCATGATGATAGCGCCGATCAAATGTGAAAAAAAGACCATATTATAAGGGATAGTATGTTTGACAGCGCTGTCATTACCCTGTAGAGGTGCTGCTGAGGGAGGATTGTCATGCGCATTTTGGTCACTGGAGCGGCCGGTTTTCTGGGGCGCATGCTGATTGATAGGCTTTCGGCAGCCGGGAGCATCGACCTGGAGGGGGAGCAGCATCAGATCCATGAGATCTTGGCCTGTGATGTGGCTGAGGACTCGCTGGCTATGCTGGAGGCGACCTATCCATTCGTTCGTGCGCTGTCGGGTGGCGTTGGTCATCCAGACGTGTTGTGCGCAATGGTCGCCGCGCAGCCTGATCTGATCGTGCATCTGGCCGCCGTGGTTTCAAGCGCGGCGGAAGAAGACTTCGGGCTCGGCCTGCGGGTCAATGTCGAAGAGACCGTGGCGCTCATTCAGGCGTTGGAGGCGCTGAACTCGCCGCCTGTTGTAATCTTCTCTTCGTCGGTGGCTGTCTTTTCCTGTGCGGACAATGAGGTCATTCAAGATACGACATCGCCCGCGCCGCGCAGCAGCTATGGCGCGCAAAAGATGATCGGAGAAATCCTGATCCGTGACGCGAGCCGTCGTGGGATTTTGCGGGGACGCAGCCTGCGGTTGCCCACGATTTCAGTGCGCCCTGGCAAACCGAACCGCGCGGCGTCCTCTTTTGCGAGTGGGATCATTCGGGAGCCGCTGACCGGACAGCGGGCGGTGTTGCCGGTCGGGCGCGAGGTGCGCCTGCACTTGGCCTCGCCTGACCGAGTAGTTGACCATGTGTTTCATGCCGCCACCCTGAAACAGAGCGCGCTGAAAGGCGAAACGACCATAACCCTGCCGGGCTTGTCAGTGTCCGTCGGAGAAATACTGGACGTCATGCGTGCCGAAGAGGGGGATGGAGTTGCGCAACTGGTGCGTCCCGTTCCGGACGCAGCTGTGGCGGCTATTGTGAAGAGCTGGCCCGGCGGGATCGAGACGCCCCGGGCAGAGGCTTTGGGATTTCGTAAAGACGGAGGATTTCGCGATCTGTTGGATCAATTCCGACAGACGCTTTCGATGCCGGTGTGACCGGCATACAGACCAAGGGAGGAGGACCATGAGACTCATGACATTGGCTGCTGCAACGGCCGCGATGATCGCTGGCGCAGCGCAGGCGAACCAGATCACTATCGGCCACACCGTGGCTGCCGACAGCCATTACGGTATCGGAGCACAGGCCTTTCTGAACACTCTGACCGAGGTGTCGGGGGGCGCTTGGTCCGGCACGCAAGCACCTGCCGGGCAGTTGGGAGGCGAGCGGGACATGATCGAAGGATTGCAGATCGGCTCGGTCGACATGGTGATTACGTCGACCGGCCCGCTTGGAAACTTCGTGCCCGAGGTCTTCGCACTCGATCTGCCGTTTCTGTTTCGTGACTACGACCATGCGCGCGCCGTACTAGACGGTGAGATCGGGCAAGAACTGCTGGATAGGATGCGCGATGCCGATCTGGTCGGCTTGGCATGGACTGAGAACGGCTTTCGTCACGTCACGAACTCCCAACGGCCGATCCGGACGCCAGAAGACCTGGACGGGCTGAAGCTCCGCACGATGGAAAACCGTGTGCATATGGAGGCGTTCCAGAACATGGGCGCGGCACCAACGCCGATGGCATTTCCAGAACTCTTTTCCGCTCTACAACAGGGCGTTGTGGATGGCCAAGAAAACCCAATCGTGGTCATCACAGCATCGAACTTCTGGGAAGTGCAGAACCATGTCTCAATGACCGGTCATGTCTACTCACCAGCGATCATCTTGGTGTCGCCGATCCTGTGGGACGGGTTGAGCGAAGAGGAACAAGGCTGGTTCCAAGAAGCCGCCGCGGCGTCGGTGGAGGCCACGCGTAGCGAGGTGCTGAGACTTGAAGAAGAGGGCATCGCCCTGATGGAAGAGCGGGGGATGGAAGTGATCACCGAGATTGACAGAGCGCCGTTCCAGGCGCTCGCCGAAGCGGCCTACCGCGTCTACACCGACCAGTACGGCACAGAAATGGTCGAGCGCATTCAGGCGGTTGAATGAGGTAGTCCTGCGGGCCCGATCCTGGGCCCGCAGGGTTCTCTTGGGCGGTTGCAGCCTCTGAAAGAGTGCAAAAAAATGACCCTTTTTCTCAAGTTTGAGCGCTGGAGCACGTGGTTTGCACTCACGCTGGCCATCCTCTTTCTGATTATCGCCGCGGCGCTTGCGATGTGGCAGGTGACCACTCGCTTTGTGATCGGTGTGCCCTCAACCTGGTCGGAGGTAATCACCCGGTCGGCTATGATATGGTCGGTTTTTCTGGGCGTTGCTGCCACATACCGGCACGGGTCGATGATCGCGATGGAGATCGTACAGAGGGCATTGCCCGGGCAGCTAGGGCTATGGCTCTACCTTGGGGCCAACGCGCTGTCCTTAACGTTCTTTGCAATCCTGTTCTGGCAGGGCTGGGGCATGACGGAGCGTGTCGCACGCCAGACGCTTGCCGCCCTTGAGGTGTCCATCGCTTGGGTCTACGCGGCCCTGCCGGTTGGGGCGGTGTTCGCCATCATCGCGATCCTGGGCTGTTCATTGCGCGCTTGGCTGGCGGGCTCCAGCGCGGCTGCAACAGAGCCGATCTTGGACCAAGAGGCAGAGCGATGAATGCTGCCATTGCCATTTCACTGGCAGTCTTCTTCCTGATAGGGGTTCCGATTGCGGTCGCGATTGGTCTGGCCGCCATTGTGGGCATCGAAGCACATGGAAGTTTGCCTCTGCTTCTGGTCGCTCAACGTATGTTCGCGGGCATCGACAGTTTCCCACTCATGGCGATCCCGCTGTTTATCCTTGCTGGCAACTTAATGAGCGCAGGTGGCATTTCACGCAGGCTGGTGGATCTGGCAAAGGCGTTGGTGGGCGGCATGCAGGGCGGGCTGGCCTGTTCCTGCGTGCTGACCTGCATGATGTTCGCCTCCGTTTCGGGCTCGTCAGTCGCCACGACCTTCGCTATTGGCGCGATCCTGATCCCCGCCATGGCACGGCATGGGTATCCCAAGCCGTTGGCGGCCTCCGTCCAGGCCAGCTCTGCTGAACTGGGCGTGTTGATCCCGCCATCGATCCCGCTGATCCTTTACGGCGTGTCGACCAACACCTCGATCGAGCAACTGTTCATTGCGGGCATTGGGCCGGGCCTGCTGGTGGCTGGCGCGCTGATGCTGACGGTGATCCTAATCTGCCGTGCGCGGGGCCTGGGTCTGGAGGACGGGAAAGACCGCCCCTCGCTGCGCGCCGCGACCATCGCGGCCTTGCCAGCGATGCTGGTGCCGTTTGTTATTATCGGAGGGATCTATTCCGGTGTTTTCACACCCACAGAGGCAAGCGCGGCCGCGGTGGCCGCGGCCATACTGGTCAGTCTCGTCTTCTATCGCGAATTGCCGCTGCGCGCGCTGCCAAACATCCTGAAACGGACGGTGGTGTCGTCTACGGCGATCATGCTGATCATCTCGGCCGCGGCGCTCTTTTCCTTTCTGATCACTCGGTCTGGATTGCCGAACGACATTGCGGTTTGGTTCAACGCGGTATTCGAGACCCGATTTGCCTTCCTGCTGGTCGTCAATCTGCTCCTGTTGCTTGTCGGCATGTTTATCGAAACCTCTGCCGCGATCCTTGTGCTGGCGCCGATCCTTGCGCCCATTGCCATCGCATATGGCGTAGATCCGGTGCATTTCGGGCTGATCGTGGTGGTGAACCTAGCCCTGGGGATGATCACTCCGCCACTGGGCGTGAACCTCTTCGCGGCCTGTGCGGTGGCTGGTATCCCGGTGGAGCGGATCATTCCGCAGCTCATCTGGTTTGTGCTGGTCGTCTTTGGGTGCCTGATGCTGATCACCTACGTGCCGATGATTGCACTTGGGCCGGTCGAACTACTAGTGGAGAGATAGATATGGCGGTGATTGCGGTTCTTGGTCTGGGCTCTATGGGGATGGGCATGGCGTTATCGTGTCTGCGGGCTGGCCATGAGGTGCTGGGCTTTGATCCGCGACCGGATGCGGTCAGGGCTTTGCGCGCCGCGGGTGGCGTGGCGCTGACGGTAGAAAGTGCGCCGAGGGTGGAGATCCTGGTCAGTGTGGTTCTGAACACCGCCCAGACCGAAACGGCGCTCTTTGGGTCCGAGGGATGGGCTGGTAAGTTGGCCGAGGGGGGTGTTGTGATCTCTTCTGCGACGATCCCGGCGGCGGATGCCAGGCGTTATGCGGCGACCGCAGCGGAGCTGGGTCTTTTCTATCTCGACGCGCCCATCTCGGGCGGAGCGACCAAGGCGGTTGAGGGCCGTCTATCGATCATGGCGTCGGGCGATGAGGAGGCCTTTGCCAAGGCCAGACCAGCGCTTGATGCGATGGCGGAGACGGTGCATGCGCTGGGTCCTGAGGCGGGGACAGGATCGGCGATGAAGTCGGTCAATCAGTTGCTGGCGGGCACGCATATCGCGGCAATGGCCGAGGCAATGACCTTCGGCGTCGCACAGGGCTTGAAACCAGAGGATATCCTGAGAGTCATCTTAGTCTCGGCGGGCAACAGCTGGATGTTCGAGAACCGTGCCCCGCATGTGGTGGAGGGCGATTACACGCCGCTGTCGACAGTGGCCATCTGGCCCAAGGATCTGGGCATCGTCACCGAAGCCGCAAGTGCGATGGGGCTGGACCTCCCGGTTGCGCAACGCGCGCTGGGTCAGTTCCGGGAGGCCGCAGAGGCGGGTCTCGCCCAGGAGGATGACGCAGCGATTGCCAAATTCTACGCTGAGAGGGCGGGACTGAAACTACCGGGAGAATGACGTGAAGCTGGGATGTATCGGGGACGATTTCACGGGGTCCTCGGATCTTGCTAATACGCTGATGCGGCAAGGCATGGGTAGCGCTGTTTATGTGGGCGTGCCAGATGGTCCCGCGGACGCGGAAATGGAGGCGGGGGTCGTGGCGCTCAAATCCCGGTCAATACCAGTGAAAGAGGCGGTCAGGCGATCGCTCGAGGCGCTGGATTGGCTGAAAGGGCAGGGGTGCACGCAATTTCTATTCAAGTATTGTTCCACCTTCGACAGTACGGCGGAAGGTAATATCGGCCCAGTGGCAGAGGCGCTTGCAGAGGCTTTGGACGCGCCGAGGGCGGTGTTTTGCCCGGCTTTTCCCAGCACCGGCAGAATGGTGTTTCAGGGGCATCTTTTCGTCGGGGACCGCTTGCTGTCGGAAAGTGGGATGCAGAACCATCCCCTGACACCCATGACCGACCCAGATCTACGTCGTATTCTAGCAGCGCAGAGCAAGATAGAGGTTGGCCATGTCCCGCTGGCCCGCGTCGCGGACGGGGCGGAGGCCGTCCTTGCAGCAATGGAGATGGAGCAAGCGGCGGGGCGGCGGTTTGTCGTCGCGGATGCGATTACGGACACCGATCTGATGACGCTGGGTGCCGCGCTGGCCGACGACGTGCTGATTACCGGAGGGTCGGGGATTGCCCTAGGCCTTCCTGCCAATTTCCGCGCACGCGGCGAGATTGGCGAAGCCGTCAACGCTTGGCGTGGCGAGGAGGGCAAGGCCGCGGTTCTCTCGGGCTCCTGCTCTATCGCGACACGCGCGCAGGTGGCCCGTCATAAGGCAGAACACCCAGCACGGGAGATCGCGGTAGAGGATGTACTGGACGGTCGTCTGACGCCGAACGGACTGGCAAGGTGGCTGGCCGTGCAGGAAGGTCTGCCGCTGGCCTATTCCTCTGCCGATCCGGATATTGTGCGCGGCATTCAGGAACGACACGGCACAGAGCGGGTGGCGCGCGCGCTGGAGGAGTTCTTTGCCGCTACAGCACGAGAATTGACCGCGCATGGGGTTCGGCGGCTGATCACGGCGGGGGTGAGACTTCGGGGGCGGTGGTCGAAGGGCTGGGGCTGAAGGCGTTGTCAATTGGGCCGGAGATCGCGCCCGGTGTGCCGGCCGTGCGTGCGTCGGACAATCTGGTGCTGGCACTGAAATCGGGGAATTTCGGGGGTGAGGATTTCTTTACCAAAGCTGCCACCGTGCTGGAGGGTACACCATGAGCGAGGCCAAGCTGCGCGAGGATATCTGTTTCTGGGCCAAGTCAATGTTTGACCGTGGTCTGACGGGCGGTGCGTCGGGCAACGTCTCGGTCCGGACCGAGGATGGTGGTCTGCTGGTTACGCCAACAGGGGCGAGTTTCGGACGGCTCGATCCGGCGCGTCTGTCGCGGTTCGATGCCGCAGGCCGCCATGTGGCCGGTGACAAGCCCACGAAAGAGATGCCGCTTCACACGGCGTTCTACGAGACTCGGAAAAGCGCGGGTGCCGTGGTGCATCTGCATTCCACGCATTCTACCGCCTTGTCGATGCTGCCGGATGTGGACGAAGATAACATGCTGCCTCCGCTCACCGCATATCCAATCATGCAGCTCGGCAAGGTCAAGCGCTTGCCATTCTTCCGCCCGGGCGATCCGGAAATGGGCGAAGCAGTACGAAGTCTTGCCGGCAAGCGTAGCGCTGTTGTCCTGGCTAATCACGGCCCGATCGTAGCGGGTAAAGAGCTGGAGGCAACGGTCTATGCGATTGAGGAGCTCGAGGAGGGTGCCAAGCTCGCGATGTTATTGCGACACGCAAACCCAAGAGGCATGACCGATGCACAGGTGATGGATCTGGTGCGGTATTATGGGGTGGAGTGGGGCTGATGTGGCTATCGGCTAATCTGGGGTTTCTGTTCACTGACTTGTCTTTGCCGGAGGCAATCCGCACCGCCAAGGCGCAGGGTTTCGACGCTGTGGAATGTCATTTCCCGTTTGATCAGCCTGAGGCGGAGGTGTCAGCCGCCCTGAAGGAGACAGGCCTGCCGATGCTGGGCCTGAACACTTGGCTCGGCGACCGCGCCGGCGGGGATTTCGGGCTGTGCGCCTTGCCGGACAGACGCGAGGAGGCGCGGGCTGCAATAGATCAGGCGATTGCCTATGCGCGCAAGATTGGCTGCGGGGCGGTGCATGTGATGGCCGGTCGCACGGATGGCGACGCGGAGGCGGAGGCCTGTTTTCGCGAGGCTCTGTCCTATGCCTGCGCCACCGCGCCGGATCTGACGATCCTGATCGAGCCGCTGAACTACCGTGACGTCCCGGGCTATCATCTGGTGCATATGGACCATGCGGCGCGGATCATCGACGATCTGGGGCAGGCCAATCTGAGGATCATGTATGACCTATATCACACGCAAATCATGCGGGGGGATCTGACCGGTCAGTTCACTGTGCATCGGGACCGGATCGGACATATCCAGATCGCCTCGGCCCCAGACCGGGGCGAGCCGGGGCAGGGGGAGGTTGACCTCCTCTGGCTTTGCCGCTGGCTGGAGGGCGAGGGTTGGCACAGGCCGATCGGTGCAGAATACAAACCTCGTCAAGGCGAGACTTTGGCGGGACTAGGCTGGATGACAGCCTTCAAAGACCAGTAAATGCTGCGACCTCTTTGATGCTAGGTCATGTTGACAAATGGCGGATCCAGAGGCGGATCGAAATGATATCTACGAAGCCAAGGAAGCTTTCGGCTGTCTTATCATAGCGGGTTGCCACACGCCGAGCATTCTTCAGTTTGTTGAAGCATCTCTCGACCAGGTTTCTCAGCCGGTAGAGATGCCAATCCAAACCAATGCGCCTTTTTCGGGACTTTCGCATTGGGATCACCGGTCGAATGCTTCGGTTGTGCAGTTCGGCGCGAATACGGTCGGCGTCGTAACCTTTGTCGGCTAGCAGCACGACTGGCTCTGGCAGGTTGTCGTCCATGAATCCAAGATAATCCGATGTCTGACCGGGTGTGATGTCAGTTCTCATAGGCAGCCCGGCGGCATTTACCCTGAGGTGGATCTTGGTCGTGAAGCCGCCTTTTGAGCGGCCAAAACCCTGTCGCGGAGTCCCCCTTTTGCGCCCGCTGCCTGATGATGGGCACGAACCACGGTACTGTCGACCATTTGAAGGGCATCAGGAACGATCCTGCTCTCGGTCAAGGTTTCCAAAATCTGTTCCCAGAGCCCCGCGAGGGTCCAGCGTCGGAACTGTCGGTAGACACTCGACCACTTCCCAAACTCGTCAGGCAAGTCTCGCCATGGGGCACCAGTACGTGCAATCCAGAAAACGCCATCAAGAACAAGGCGGTGGTTGATCGGTTTGCGTCCGTTTGGGGCACGGACCGCAAGGATGAACCGTTCAAAAAACGCCCACTCATCGTCCGACATTAGGTTTCTTGCCAAGCTGGCCTCCATCGCAGATACCGGCTTGAATCACGATCAGCGGGCTCTGTGAATCCCTTTTGTTAACACGACCTAGACATATACTTGTACTCTACGTCTGCTCCAGCAACATCACATTGGTTTTCGCCAACTATGTTTGTCGCGCGCACACGACGAAAAAATGACATCAGGATTCATAATGTTGTTGGGGTCCAAAGCACGTTTGATGTGTCGCAACGCATCAAGTTTTCCAGGACGCGCAAACATTTCAAGATCGCGAGCCTTTAGTCGGCCAATGCCATGCTCGGCGCTTATTGCACCTTGGCACTGTTCAGTTGCCTTGTTGATGGCTATTCGAACTGCATCGACAATGTCAGGGTTGTTTGCAACGAATTCTGTCCTGGGTATGTCCACTGGCGGTAGAACATTGTGATGGATATTGCCGTCGCCGATGTGGCCATAAGTGTTGACCCGAAGGTCCGAATGGATCTGCGCTAAGCTATCCTTAGTGGTTGCGATAAATCTGTTGACCTGACTGATTGGCACAGATGTATCACTGTTGCAAAATGCGCCTGCCAAACGGTTCGCCTCGGGTGTATGTTCGCGCAAGTTCCAGAGGTTTTGCCGCTGTGTGTCCGACTTCGCCATCACCGCGTCTGTTAGCAGATCCTCTTCAAAACAGCGTTCCAAGGTTTCTTCTAGCCGCACACCAATGCCATGAGGGCCACTTGCTTCAAGCAACAAATGCCAGTCATGCGTCTTGCCGAAAGGGGAAACAAGAGACGGGAAATGTGATCTCACAAGCTCCATGCCAAATCCGCTCATCAATTCTAGCGCGGAAATGCTTTCTCCCAGATGCATTCGAACACTCCTGAACAATTCCAGTGCTGCGGCGGGGGACTCGAGTGCACAAAAAACTGTCGTCGTTTCCGGATCCACGGGTTTTAGTATGAGGGTCGCTGCAGTAATGACCCCCAATGTACCCTCGCTGCCGATCAACAGGTGGCGAAGGTCATAACCGGTGTTATCTTTGCGAAGGGGACTGAGATCACTGTAGATTGTGCCGTCTGGCAAGACAGCCTCAACACCCAGACAAAGATCGCGGGCATTGCCGTGGCGCACGACCTGAATTCCTCCTGCGTTGGTTGCCAAGTTTCCGCCGATGCAGCAGCTACCTTTTGACGCCATACTGAGAGGAAACGTTAGATCATGTGCGGCGACGGCGGTATGGATGTTTTCCAGAATGCAGCCGGCCTCAGCCACTAAAACACTATCATCCAAATTGATGCTGCGGATTTTGTTCATGCGCTCGAGTGATAAAACAATCGCATGATCGCTGGTTGGCGAGAGCTGACCCGCAACCACGCCTGTCCCTCCGCTGAAGGGAATAATGCCTGCTTTGTTGATGTTGCAAAGTTTAACGATCTCAGCGACTTGTTCGGTCGTCTCGGGCAGTACGATAAGGCTGGCTTTGCCCTCAAACCTGCCACGCGGGTCCTCAAAATGCCGTGTTTCTTCCGTGCCCGATTTCCATCCCGTTGGACCAAGGAGGAGCTTCAAACTGCAGAGCAATTCGTCGTTAGGTCGATTGAAAGTCTCGGTCATCGTTTGTGTCCCAGTGAATGAGCTGTAGACATTCTTGAAGGGAAGACAAATTTGAGCAAATCATAGTTTTTTAGTTTTTGCTAAAGGCTGACTTTACTACCTGCGCCAATACCTTGGTGCGCGACGACAATGCGCAGCTGCGCCAGAAGTTCTTGGACAAGCCGTAATTTGGAGCAATCACTCCGCGTCAATAGACCCAAGACCCGAGAGGGGGCTGTAGGCCCAAGCGGGACTTTTCTTAAGGTCTGGAAAACCGGATCAGGCACGCAGATGTCCGGAACGACAGACACACCAAGGTTGTGCGCGACCATGCTCGCCAGATTTTCAAGAGATCCCATTTCCATCGTGTCGTTGACCTTGATCTTCCGCGCCGCAAGCCATTCTTCGGCCATCAACCCAACCGATGCCGCGCGCGTATGACGGATGTAGGGCTGGTTTGCGAAGATCCGCATCGGGTCGGTCTCCAGAACCTCCGGTGAGGTCAAAAGTACAAGCTTCTCCTCGTAGAATGGCATCCAGTTAAGGTTGTCCTGCACACGCGCTGGTTTGCTCAGAACAACGGTATCCAGGCTGCCTTGTTCGACCTGCTTCAGCAACTTTGGAGAAAGGTCCGGAATGATCCTCAGATGCAGATCAGGAAAGAGACCGATCAAACGTTTCGCTGATTTCGGAATGAGGCCTCCCATTGTTGACGGCACAGCACCAAGGACCAATTCGCCGATCATGCTCGGGTCACCAGTCAGATCGTCCAACACCGTTTCATAGGCTTTCACGACGGCCTTAGCTTTTGGCACGAAGGCTTTTCCCAACTGATTGAGACGTGGCGTACGCTCCGAGCGATCGAAAAGCTTGGCCTCAAGCGTGTCTTCCAGACGCCTCATTTGCTGCCCGACCGCCGCATCGGTTAAGCAGACGATGTCTGCAGCGCCGCGAAAGCTGCCGCTCTCAGAAATTGCGATCAGTGTTTTGAACAATGCGATGGTCAATGTATCTGTCCTTCGATCTGCCTGCAGGGCATCCAACAGATAAAGCAAAATTTTACTTAAGCGCAAAGATTTATGACTCGCGCTATCAAAACTTTAGTTAGAGGATGCTGCAGCCACTGATAGGGAGTGCCGGGTGTCAATCAGCAAGAAAATCGTAGAAGGCCTTGTGGCCAATGACGTTTCATTCGTCACAACTGTGCCGTGCAAACAGTTGGCAGGTGTGATCGATGAGGTGGAAAAGCGTGAGGATATCTTCCACATCCCTTCGAACAAAGAAGACGAAGGGATGGGGCTTTGCGCCGGAGCCTTCATGGGAGGCAAACGCCCTGCCATTATTATGCAAAACACCGCTATTGGCGTCACCATCAACACGCTGGCAACGCTGACGCAATTCTACCGGATGCCATTGCCCATGATCATCTCTTACCGGGGTGAGCTGCGTGAACCTGTGGCTTGCCAGGTCGAGATGGCCGTACACACCAAAGCACTGCTGGCCCAGTTGAACATCCCGACCTACCACTTCCACTGGCAAAGAGATGTGGAGGAATTCGACAACATCTTGAAGTATACCTTCATGTGCAACAAACCCGTGGCAATCCTGACAGATGCCAATTTCTGGGGAGGCTATGGCGACCAATGATCCGTTCTGAAATCCTGAAGGAAATCGCACCCATCCTGAATCCGCATCTGGTTGTATGCAACATCGGCCTTCCGAGTCAGGAACTGCACATGATTGATGATAACCCACGTAACTTTTATATGCTGGGGACTATGGGGCTGTCGTCTTCCATTGGATTTGGCCTGGCGTTGGCGCAGGACAAACCGGTGATTTCCATCGACGGCGACGGCTCTGTGCTGACCAACCTCGGCGCGCTGCCCACCATCGCCAATAATGCGACGGACAACTATACTTTGTTGATCATTGATAACGGATCTTATGGTTCAACCGGGGATCAGCCAACCTACGCTGGACAGAAAACGTCCCTCGCTGCGGTGGCTAAGGCTTGCGGCTGCGAAACGGTCATCGAGGTCCAGGACAAGGACCTTGGCCCGGTGCTGCAAGATGCCGTCGATAATGATCAGATGACTATCATTGTATGTAAGTGCGACAGCGGCAATATCAAGCTGCCTGTCATCACGTTGGACCCGGTGGTGATCCGTCACCGCTTCATGGAAGCGGTCTTGGCATAAAATTCGAAAGAAAAGATCGAAGCATTAGGGAGGAAAACATGCTGAGAAGATCAATCCTGACGGCCGGTGCTGCGATGGCACTTTCCATAACACTGGGTACAACTGCGCACGCCGAGCTGAATGGCCCGGTCAACTACGTCATACCGTTTGGCCCCGGAGGTGAGTCCGACATATCGGCACGGCTTCAACAGCCATTCTTCAAGAACAAGTTCGGTCAAGAAATGGTGATCAACTACCAGCCCGGCGGCGGCGGTGCTGTTGGTTGGGCGTCGCTCAACGGACTAAGCGGTGACGGCCAGACTATCATGGGCGTCAACCTGCCTCATATCGTGATCAAGCCAGCTCAGAAGGATGTGGGCTTTACGACTGACGGTTTGAACACGTTTTACATGTTCCACTTCACGCCCGACGCAATTGTTGTGCATGCAGATAGCCCATACCAAACGCTGGCTGACCTGGTAGAAGACGCCAAGGCGAACCCTGGTCAGGTAACGATGTCGGGCTCGGGCAAAGCCTCGGCAAACCATCTGGCACAGATCAAGTTCGACAAAATGACTGGTGCGTTGACCACTTACGTTCCATTCAAGGGAACCGGTGCATCAACGACTGCGCTTTTGGGCAGTCAGGTCAAAGCGCAATGGGGATACACCACCGTCGGCGCAAAACAGGGTGACGCCGTACGCATGTTGGCCGTTGCTATGGAAGAGCGTCACCCGCTGTTCCCTGATGTGCCGACGTTCAAGGAACTTGGCTATGACATGGTTGGCGGTGCTTACCGCGGGATTGCCTTGCCCAATACGGCCAGTCTAGAGACCACACAGATGTGGTCGGATATGATCGGTGAAATCAATGCCGATCCCGCGTTTCGCCAGCAAATGCTGGATGGTGGCTTTGCGCTTCTCGATGTTGACGTGAGCGGTATGGCTGATTTTATGGCCGCCCGGACCGAAGAGT
This sequence comes from Ruegeria sp. B1, assembly GCF_056535885.1. Lineage (NCBI taxonomy): Bacteria > Pseudomonadati > Pseudomonadota > Alphaproteobacteria > Rhodobacterales > Roseobacteraceae > Ruegeria > Ruegeria sp. B1. The sequence continues at coordinate 829,870 of NZ_JBQFJA010000001.1, forward strand.
ACTTGAATGACGCGCGTGAAGCGGGCCTGATCGAATAAACCATTAGCGGTTAGCCCATAGAGAGACGCGCAATGGAACTTGGTCATTTTTTGTCGGCCATGACCCCGTTCAACTTTGGTCTTGCGCTGTTTGGCGTAATCGCCGGGACGATCGTTGGCTCAATCCCAGGGCTAACCGCAACCATGGCACTCGCAATTTTGGTGCCGATCACCTTCAGCATGGAGCCCGCTTCGGCGCTGATCCTTTTGGGGGCCATATATACAGGCGCTATCTATGGCGGCGCATATGCTGCGATATTGCTGAATACCCCCGGAACGCCATCTGCTATTGCGACGACATTTGATGGCTACCCGATGGCCAAGCGCGGCGACGGCGATCTGGCCGTTGCGCTCGCCTGCTTTGCTTCCGTTGTCGGGGGTATGGTCGGCGCGCTGGCGTTGTTGTTTCTTGCGCCGCCTTTGTCAAAGGTCGCTTTGGCCTTTGGCCCAATTGAATACTTCTGGCTGTCAATATTTGGCCTGTCGCTCATTGCTTCGCTGTCAGAGGGCAACCTTGCAAAAGGGTTAGCGGGCGGCGCGTTCGGTATGATTCTTTCGACCGTCGGTGTGGCCGAGATTTCAGCCGATATTCGGCTGACATTTGGCAGCCAGACGTTGATTGGCGGTTTTGGCGTGGTTGGTGCACTGATCGGCCTTTATTGCATCCCCGTTCTGATTGACCTTGTCGCGGTGCCGGACAGGCACCTAAAGGTCGAGGAAGACGTCCGTTCGGTGCGCATTGTGGAGGCGTTCAGGATCTCCATGAGGTCCAAGTTCAACCTGATCCGTTCTTCAGTGATCGGCACGCTGGTGGGCATCTTACCGGGAGCAGGCGGTTCTGTCGCAGGACTGGTTGCCTATTTGGAGGCAAAGCGCACCGCCAAGCCAAGCCAAAAGTTCGGAGAGGGCGAACCCGACGGGATAATGGCGACTGAATCCGCCAATAACGCGACAGTTGGCGGCGGTTTCATTCCGACGCTGGTACTTGGCATTCCCGGAACACCTCCGGACGCCATCGTACTAGGGGCATTGTTGATCCAGGGTGTGCGTACGGGTCCCGCAATGTTCACCCAAAGCGGGTCCATTGTCTATACGTTCATCTATGGCTTGATTGTCGCCACCATCTTGATGCTGCCTGCCGGACTTTTGATCGGACGCTATGCCTACAAAACGATCGTGACGATCCCAAAGGCCGTGCTCGTCCCAACTGTTGCGTTCATGACGATCATCGGCACCTTTGCAATTCGCAACAGCGTTTCCGACGTCGTCATTATGATTTGCCTCGGCGTTTTCGGCTGGATCGTGGGCCGATTTGGTTTCAAGGCTTCCCCGATCGTACTGGGGCTGATCCTTGGCCCAATCGCGGAACAAGGGTTTGTGCAAGGCTGGACCATTGGATCCGCGATCGACGATTTACCGGGCATGTTCTTTGGTCGTCCGATTTCTCAGGGGATTATTGCATTTACCTTGATGGCCTTGGTCTTGCCGCTGCTCCTTGCCAGCAAGAAACGCAAAGCCGCAGTGGAGACCGAAGAATGAGCACGCATGCCTCAGAATCCCAGGGCCAGATTGGATCCCTTCTAACATCTGCCTTCTTCGTCTTCGCGGGCGTCGTAACTCTTTACGACACAACTGGGTATTCCGACCGGGACAGCCAAGTGTTTCCGATAACTGTCGCCATACTCCTGATCATAACAGCTGGCGTTTCATTCATCATTCGTTTCTTGCGACCCTCAAATGAGGGAGGGTTTGGTTCTGGGGTCTGGTGGCGTCGATTCTTGCTTGTTACTGCGATGCTGCTGACCTGTTTCTTGATGCCCTACGTTGGCTTTTTGCCCGCTGGGGTGGTTGCGTTCGCAGGCGGACTGATTGCCGCCAACCATGACAATTGGAACACATCCTCTGTTTTCTTATACTGGGGCGCCGGGGCGGTAATTATGCTAGCGTTTTTTGCTATGTTTAAATACGTCCTGCTAGTTCCACTGCCATAGAGATGTCTGGGTTCGCTTCCATTTCAGCCATTGGCATTCTCGGGCTCAGGGCCTAAGTCCGAGTTGCAGGACACAACAGACGGTTGGCACATAAACCAAATCAATGAGCGTGCTTCATCGCGGACGTTCAACAGGCTTTTGTGAAGGACTACTTTGAGCAAAAATGACAGCTGGTTCGGTTTGGATGACCAAAGCGAACACATGTGACGGTACACCCTGACGCCAATCATCGAGAACCCATCGCGGCCTGTGTTCCGTCGTCTCAGTATCGCGTGCGGAATATCCCGCGCCGTGAATAAAGCTCAGCAGCTTGCAAAACGAAAGCCGCGAGCCGTGGTGCGTCGAAGTCACGACGCAGACGTTCGGCGGCCTCTTCAAGTTCGGTCAGTACGGGCGGCGCGCAGCTTGGTGCCCAGCTTGACGATGTCTGGGATGGTCACCTCATCGCCCTCACCGAGGACCTTTGATGTGGTGTTCGCCAGAGAGTTGAGACCGCATCAACGGTTGCATTTGTCTCGCCAGTGTCGGCGGCGACTGTTTTGATCAGGTCAACTTTGTTCATGATATTTTCTCTTCTCGAGTTAGGCCGGATGGGCCGGTGGGTTGGCTCGGCCAGAGGCGTCATCGGCTCAGCTTAAGCATTCGTCAGCTGTCACTGTACCCTAATTAACCAGAATCCACCCAGAAATTGTCCTGCAATATCAACGAGGCTTTGTGCCCTTAATTTTCGTACTGTACCGTTAATTGCAATACGGCACCCTTAATTACCAGACGGTCGAACTTGTGGAAAAATCTGTTCCCTCCTTGTCCTAGGCCGACGGATATCACCGTTCTACGAAGTACAGAGCGTTGAGTAACTGCCTGCAGCATAGCCTGTGGGCATATTGCAATTAAAGGTGCAAGTTGGCCCTAAAAGGTTCTGAATCCGCAGAATCTGATTAATTAGGGTACAGTGACACCAGCACCGAACGCATGAGCGATAAATTCGCTGAGATGCTCGCCCGGGAAGAGTGCAATGGCGAACCCGGTTATCTAGACGGCATGAAGCGCCTCCTTGAGCGGACACAGCCGGATTTCAGGGAATAGGACAGCGACATGGACGATTTGAAAGAACTGTTTGCCGAGAACAGGCCAACGACACTTACCTTCGATTGCTATGGAACGCTCGTCGATTGGGAGGGCGGAGCCGCCAAGGCGCTGCGACACATCTACGGTTTTGCCGACAAGCTCGTATCCGACGATCTGCTGATAGACCTGTTCCTGGAGTTCGATGCGCTTGTCATTCGCGAAGGGATTTTTCCCTACAGCATGGTGCTCCAAAATGTTGCTGATCGCATCGCTGAAAAGCTGCTTGGTAGCTCGCCCCCAGAACTCAGCGAGGCCTTTCCACAATCCCTCCCATCTTGGCCAGTGTTCGCGGAATCCAATGAGGCGCTGACGCAGCTCGCAAAGCACTTTCGCCTGGCGATTATCTCGAATGTCGATGACGATCTGATCGCCGAGACGCTGACCCAGATCAGTGCGCCTTTTGATGAGGTCATCACCTCTCAACAAACCTCAACCTACAAGCCGGACAGGCCGATTTTTGAGGCTGCCCTGCGCAAACTGGATGAAGACCCAGGCCGCATCATCCATATCGCAGAAGGTCTCGGGGAGGCTCGGCCCGCCACCGCGTTTGGCATGAAGAGTGTTTGGGTGAAACGCTCAAAGCGCTCCGATGACGGTAGCGGAGCCATCCCACATGCCACCGCGCCAAGTCTCATGGCGATTGTCGAGGCCGCACAGTCCAGCCTCGTGGCAACCCATTAAATCAAAGCAGGTAAATGATGATCGAAATTGAAAAAATCCGCTCGGAAACTCCAGGCTGCCAGCACGTGCTACACTTCAACAGCGCAGGTTCATCGTTGATGCCCGCACCGGTTTTCGATGCGTTGCAGCGCGTCCTGCGCGACGAGAACGAGGTTGGCGGCTATGAGGCGGAACGGCGCGCTCAGGATGACATTCAGGCATTCTACACCGAGTTTGCCGGGCTGCTGAACGCCGGCCCCGACGAGATCGCCTATATCGAGAACGCAACACGGGCCTGGGACATGGTTTTCTACGGGCTGAACCTGAAACCGGGCGAAAAGGTAATCACCCACGAGTCCGAATACGCATCCAATTACCTCGCCTTTCTGCAACAGTCTCGGCGTCTCGGATTCGAGATTGATCTGGTGCCGTCTGATGCCTCCGGCCAGATCGACGTGGAAGCGTTGGACGGCATGATCGGACCGCAAACGAAGCTCATCGCAATCACCCATGTCCCGACACAAGGGGGGCTGGTGAACCCCGCTGCCGAAGTCGGGAAGGTCGCAAAGACACACGGCGTTCTCTACCTGCTTGATGCTTGCCAGTCTGTTGGTCAGCTTCGAGTCGATGTCTCCGAGATCGGATGTGACATGCTTTCCGGCACGGGACGTAAGTTCCTGCGCGGCCCAAGAGGAACCGGTTTCCTCTATGTCCGAAAGGAAATTCTCGACCAGATCGACCCACCATTTGTTGATCTGCACTCTGCGACCTGGATCGAGACAAACGGATACGAGTTGGCGGACGGCGCGAGGCGTTTTCAGAACTGGGAAAGCTTCGTCGCGGGGCGCGTTGGTTTGATGGAAGCGGTGCGATATGCCCGTACCGTGGGGATGTCTCACATCGAGGACTGCGTAACCAAGCTCGCGCAGGATCTGCGCGACGAGCTATCAACGGTGAATGGCGTTTCCGTGCATGACGTGGGGCAAAAGAAATCCGGGATCGTCACATTCACCAAAGACGGTGTCGAATCCAAAGCAATTGCCGACAGCCTTCGCGATCAAGGGATCAATGTGTCCGTCGCTCCTGTCACCGGAGCCAGACTGGACTTCGAAGCCCGCAACCTTCCGGCAATGGTCCGAGCGTCCGTGCACTACTTCAACACGCACGATGAGATCGCACGGTTTGTCGATGCGGTGAAGGTGATTTGCTGAAAGCGGACGTTTACTCTTCAAGGTCAAACGGCAGCAAAGTCCGCATCTTACCAGTTCAAACAACGCGCAGTGAATGGTCACTGCATTGTGCGCTCTCCTTGTGTTCTTCATAACCTCCATCTGTGCACGTTCGGGTCAGTTGGGCCATGTTTCAGCTGCACACGCTGTCTAACATCATCGTTCGGAATTTCTGAAGGTTTTGGAGATCCGCGCGGGGCGCGCGGCTCACATTGATTTATTGACAGGGCAGGGCACACGGGCACGCCCGCTTAGCCCCGTCCAGGCATTATCATGATTGGCTGAGCAGACCGCCGGGGCGGTCTGCTGCGCTTGTTTTCCCGAGCGTCGCGGGGCCGAAAATCTCTCGTATCTGATCCGGTCCAGGGGGAAGGCGCAAAGAGAGACCCGCGCCAGGGCGCGGCTCGCAGGATCTCTTTTATGCGCCTCAAGCAGGAATCGTGAAAATCCCGGTTCCTCCCGCGCGAGCGCGGGTCCCTCCCAAATTTGCCCGATTTCAGCCTGACCCCCAGTCCTCGGCTCAGAAACGGATCTTTTCCATCGGCCCCTCTCCTTCGCCGGGAAAAACGCGAAGGGGTGCAGGTGTCGATGTCACAGCCAATGGGCCGTTTCCTTGGCCCATTGGAACAAACCGAACCGCAGGCGGATAGGTCGGGCGCACATCGGCCACCGCATCACCACGAAAGAGAAACCATGTCTGAGCTTGACCAAGAAATTGATGATTGCGGCGCATGTATCCGCTGCGGTGAAACTGTTCACGAGGTTGGAGCACCCTTTTGCGATGACTGCGATCCGGCCAAACAGTTTGATCCAAATTACGATGAACGCACGCCGGACCAGAACGTATTCATCCAGAACCCAAATGATCCCGCCTACTGGCAACAGGTTCAGCACAACGCAGCACACCGTAAGGCAATGACAGAGGTCAAGCAGGGCTTTGCAGATACCGATTGCGGTATGGTCTATGAGGCTTGGGTTGCAGACCTGATGGACATCGTTCGCAGTGCCGCCCATCACGCCGGGTTTCTAAGTGACCGCGCGCGCTACCAGTCTTTCCGCGAAGATTGCGCCGCATTCATGCAACTGCCCGAAATCGCAACCGAGGACCACAAGGCGCTGTCCCGGGCCGCCTTTGACGCCATCGATGACGCCGCGCAGGCGCTCTACGGCAATCAGGGGGTGTGAGCATGAGCGTCCCCTTTACCGTCCATTGTTCGAACTGCGGCGGGCAGAACGTCAAGCGCGATGCCCATGCAGAATGGAACCCTGAGCTTCAACTGTGGGAGCTTTCCGCCGTTTATGATGACTGGGATTGTGACGACTGCGGCCATTCGGTTTCCGTTTATGAGAAAACGGTTAGTGATCCGTCTGAACGGAGGTTCAACAACCTTGGCGACGACCAGACGCTAGACCATTTCGAGTGGTTTGAATTGGTCGCCTGCAGGCGCGATGAAAGCGACGGGGGCATTGTTCAATGCGAAGCCGGATCGGCCGAGTTCTGGGGCATTTATGGCCGATCCGACGAAGGAACCGGCGCCGCGCCGGAATATCTGGCCACGGCTATCCATGATGCGATCACGCCTTTGGAGGCGGTCAGGATTGCGCGGCAGATCGCCGTCGAAACCGGTAAGGGCTTTGTCGCGGGTGATACCGCCCTTGGGCATTTTCCAACGTGTATCGATATTGGGCTTTGGCCGGTCACCCAGTTCAACCATATTGCAGACGAATTAAAAAACGCAATCTGGGAAGATCTGGAGATTACAATTGCGCCTGAAGATCGGCACAAAGATGATGACGATACGCATCCGCTCGCCGAATTGCGCGAAGCGTTCGTGGAGTTCTCCGATTACTCGGGTAGTGATCAGCGCGACCCATATCATGCGCTTGAAACAGCGGCTAACGACGGTCGAGACCTTTTTGAAGATTTGACCAGCCCATCGCCTGCGCTTGACGCTTATAGCTCATCCTCATTTGGGGGTGGGCTTTTTCTTTTGGCCCAGCTTCGACAGGTCCGGATAGCCGACCCCACAGCGGTTGTGCAGGTCCAGACCAGATTTTTCGCGCGGGCAATCCTTGGCGATGATCTTGAGCGCATGGGGCAGGGTCGTGTTCGCGCCCACCAATTGCACAAATAGCTTTTTCGAGTACTGCCCAAATCGACCACATGTCTTGCAGTCGATCCGGACTGTATCGAACGGATAATCCCAAACCCTCACCAGCTGCCCCCCGTTGGCGATTTTTGTGCATGGTCTCAAACCCACGCTGCTGCGTTTCGTAGCACTTTACCGAAACTCTCAACCAGCGGTTTGATCGGAGCGGTGCGCTGTCCCATCTGCTTGCGACGGCTGGGGGTTATCCAGTCGGGCCGATTTCAACCTTGGGCGAAATTGGTCTGACCTTGCAGGCTGTAAGCGGAGACCGCCAATAGTCGGAGCGTCAGCCTGTGGGTAACCCCCAGCCCGGTCGCCGTGCGACCGCCTGATCCTGACCCCGAGGCTTGTTGGTCGGGTTGGGTTTTTGGTGCCGCTGCCCCACAGGGCTTCCAGCCCTGCAGGCCACCGGCCGGCGCTGCCGCGGGCGGGCCGCAAGGCGGCCCGAAATGCGCGCGCTGAGGCGTGCGGATATTGCCATATTGAACTCTAACGTGCCGGCCATGAGACGGGCGCTGTCCGGGCCACTCACAAATAGGTGTGAGCGTCCCTGCGCTAGTCCGCCGGCACCCGCGCCTGTTGTTGAAAAAGGGACGGGACCCTTTTTCCGGCGCGGAAATTGCCACCAGATCGTAACCTGGTTCAACCGGACCGCACCAGATTGTCCCGAGCCCTTGCGCGCCCTGACCAGAGCCGGATTGAGTCATCTGTATTTCGAGAGCATTCACCCCTTTGAAGACGGCAATGGTCGGTTGGGTAGGGCGCTGGCGGAAAAATCCCTGGCGCAAAATATTGGTCAGCCAAGCCTGATTGCTCTTGCTTTCACGATCGAGAGAGAGCGGGCGGCTTACTACGATCAGCTCGAGCGCCATCAAAAGACACTGGACGTCACACCATGGCTTATCTGGTTTGCCGAGACAGTCCTGACAGCGCAGCAGGTGACTCTTGAGCGGGTTCGGTTCTTCATATCCAAGACGCATTTCTATGACCGACATCGTGATCAATTTAATGCCCGACAAGGCAAAGCAATCGCACGTTTGTTCAAAGCTGGACCGGTTGGGTTCAAAGGGGGATTAAGTGCTGAGAACTATATCTCGATTACCGGAACGTCGCGCGCCACGGCGACGCGGGATCTGCAAGACCTGGTAGAGAAGGGGGCTCTGACCCGAACGGGTGAACTCCGGTACACGCGCTATTGGCTTAAGCTGAACGGGTAGGGGGCTGAAGTACGGCACGAAGGGCGGATACTGTTGAAAAACTGCGATTTTGCGCAGATTCGAGTCCAAAATTTCTCGTAGAAGCCCGGTAGGATTATTCAGCTTAGGGTTCGGCCAAAATCTGACTCTGGCCGTCAGAGGGCATCTCAACAACTGTCATCGATATTGGCTTTGGACTTTATCGACGGATCGCCGGTTCGCAGAAAACTCGAACCTCTTGCATTTTTGAGTTTTTCAACACAATGGGCGTATTTCGTTGAAAAACTCTTGGTTGATTGAGTGGTAAGTCGCTGATTCAATTCGTCCTGTAGGGAGGAATTGGCGATGATGGGACCGAGGCAGGAAGCGCAGGCGGCGTTGTTCTACGAGTTCTCGCTGGAAGATCATGTCCCGCAAGATCACCTGCTGCGCTCGATTGATCGGTTCGTCGATCTTGGCAGCATCCGGTCGCATCTGGCGGAGTTCTACAGCCATACTGGACGCCCCTCGGTTGACCCCGAGTTGCTTATCCGAATGCTACTCGTGGGCTACTGCTTCGGGATCCGGTCCGAGCGGCGGCTTTGTGAAGAGGTTCATCTGAACCTAGCCTATCGGTGGTTCTGTCGGCTCGATCTGAACGACCGTGTGCCGGATCATTCCACATTCTCGAAGAACCGGCATGGGCGGTTCCGCGAAAGCGAACTGCTGCGCTACCTGTTCGAGATGACCGTGGCACACAGCATTGAGGAAGGCCTCGTCAGCGGTCAGCGTATGGCCATCGATGCAAGCTTGATCGAAGCCGATGCCAACAAGCAGAACTCAACGCCGAAGGAAGAGTGGGACGCCTCAACCGTTGATCCGACCGACGCGCCCCGCGCCGTCCGCGAGTATCTCGACACGCTGGACGAGGCTGCGTTCGGCGCTGCCAGCGAGGTTCAGCCCAAGTTCACATCGCATTCCGATCCGGCGAGCCAATGGACCGCAGCCCGCAAAGGCCCTGCATTCTTTAGCTATTCCGACAACTACCTGATCGATACAGATCACGGAGTTATCATCGACGTCGAAGCCACCAGATCAATCCGTCAGGCTGAGGTCGGATCGACCAAGACCATGTTGAACCGAGTAAAGGAACGGTTCGATCTGCATCCGGAGAGACTAATCGCGGACACCGCCTATGGCACCGGCCCACTTCTGGGCTGGCTGGTTGATCGCAAGATTGCGCCGCATATCCCGGTGTTCGACAAGTCCGGTCGCAATGACGGCACCTGGACCCGCGCCGACTTCGAATGGGATGCTGAGAATGACCAATACATCTGTCCCGAAGGTCACGCCCTCAAGCAGTTCCGCCGCAACTACTCAGACCCCAACCGCGGTCCGACGGGCAAGGGCACCGCTCGCTATCGCGCTCTGAAAGAGGTCTGTCAGGTCTGCCCATCGAAAACCAAGTGCTGCCCCAACGCGGATGCCCGCAAGATCAGCCGCGAAGAAACAGAAGACGCCCGCCAGGTGGCTCGAGACATTGCCAAGACCCGCCAGTACGACATCTCAATGAAGCTCAGAAAGAAGGTGGAAATGCTCTTCGCCCACCTCAAACGCATTCTCGGCCTGGGTCGGCTCCGATTACGTGGCCCATGCGGCGCAAACGACGAATTCCTCCTCGCCGCCACCGCCCAGAACCTCCGCAAACTGGCCAAGATCTTTCCCGCACCGCAGCAAACACGTAAAGCCTGATCAGAAAGGCACTCGCGCTCGGTTCAGCACACCACTTTCTGCGTCCGCAACACGTTGTTTTTCCACAGAATCGGCGGAAACCGGAAGTTCGCTGCGGGTGCAACATTCTACAGCGCGAGACACCAAAGCAGTCATTTGTACGCTGGCCCAGCCGATCTTGGCGCCCGACGGGGGCGGCGCTGCCAATGGACGAAGCAGAGGCCTCAAGCGTCTCTACACTACTGGAGGGTCAAATGGCTGACGGACGGTATGGCAAGCACGCTCCGTCCAGAGTATCGTTCGTAAAGCCGAAGCCCGGCAAAAGCAAATTCAGTTGGTGGGTAAACCATGGAAGAGACAAAAAACGTTGTGACTGAATTGCTGGAAGACGGTGAAGCGACTGGCGTTGAAGCGGAATTATCGGACCCGTACCAAGAGGTAGTTCAAATTGAACGCCCTTTTGATCCTGACAAGATCAAAGTGGCAAGGGAAACCAAAACGGTATCTCTACTCTGCACAAGGATTGATCATGACGAGATTGATCTCGCACCTGAATTTCAACGCCGCGCAAGAATTTGGGACCAAGGTCGAAAAGGCCGATTGATCGAGTCGATTTTGCTACGTATCCCATTGCCGGTTTTCTACGTGGCAAGCGATCTCAGAGATGTTTGGTCTGTTGTCGACGGGTTGCAACGTATGACGACGATCCACGACTTCGTGAATGATGAGTTTCCTCTGAGAGGCTTGGAGTACCTCGTTCAGTTCGAGAAGGCAAAATTTTCAGAATTGCCGCGCAACATGCAGCGTCGAATAGAGGAAACCGAGCTTGTAATAAATGTGATCCAGCCCGGTACACCTGAGGAGGTAATGTTCAATATCTTCAGTCGGATCAACACCGGTGGCATCACCCTGAATTCACAAGAAATTAGGCATGCTCTAAATAAAGGGCCCGTGCGATCATTTCTTTTGGATTTGGTCTCTACTGAAGAGTTCAAAACCGCGACATCGGACAGTGTTAGTGATGTTAGGATGTCAGCGCGGGAGTGTGCGTTGCGGTTTTGTGCATTCTATCTTTCCGATTGGAAAGACTACAAAAATAATGACCTCGATGGTTTCCTTAACGCGGCGATGAAGCGAATAAACGAGATGTCAGAAGTTGCTCGTGATGAGCTCAGAACCGCATTCAAGAGGTCGATGAGAGCTTCTTACAAGGTGCTGGGAGATGAGGCATTTAGAAAACGTTATCGCCCCGATGCTTCTAAGAGTCCCATCAGCAAGGCCTTGTTCGAAACATGGTCTGTCGCTCTGTCCAGGCTAGAGGATGAACAAATTAGTCACTTGGCCGAGAATGGGTCCGCTATCCATCAAAAGTTCATGAGCACCCTCAAGGAAGACCGTGATTTCGAGGTCTCGATTTCCTATGCCACGGGTGTACCAGGCCGGGTTCACAAGCGTTTTTCGACTATCGAAGGGTTAGTCGACGGAGAAATAGAGAATGCATAGCGTCCCCTTGTCGGCAATTGAACTCAAGAACTTCAAGTGTTTTCGAGAGCAGCGCATCGAGTTGGGAATGCTCACAGTTCTGTCTGGCTTGAACGGCGTCGGAAAAAGCAGCGCCATACAAGCGATGCTGCTTCTAAGGCAGTCGTTTACTGTCAACCGCATCCAACGCAGGCTGCGCCTGTCTGGCGATCTCGTTGATTTAGGCACAGGCGCGGACGTTCTCTTCGACTTAGCCGATGAGGACGAACTCGCATTTGTTTTGGAGTCCGGCGGAATTCGACGATCTGAGTACGCGTTTGCCTATTCTCGTGAGGGAGACCGACTATCCTTAAAACTTGGCGATAGCCGCATGGGCCGCTCAACGAGAGAGACTTTTAAGAACGAAGAGGGGGAATGGCTCGACGTAACAAGAGAGACGTCCAGAGACCTTACCGGACCATCTTTTCGATCCTTTTTTTCGTCTAGGGGATTTCAGTACCTAGCGGCAGAGCGTTTCGGCCCAAGGAAGTCGCTTCCGTGGTTCGAAGAACAAGTCTCTATGAGATCACTCGGCGCACAAGGTGAACATGTCCTTGCTTACCTAGCTGAGCTTGGCTCAAGGACACTGGGCGAAGATGATCCCAGGATTAAAGACAGAGAAAGAACCCAGACGATCGAGGGTCAGGTGACCGCTTGGCTACAAGAAACGAGTCCTGGAGCAAACCTAGAGATTTCCGAAATGAGAGAAATCGACGCTGTATCAGCAAGGTATTCGTTCAATCGTTCAGGTGACGTCGGCTCAAAGCCTTTCCGTGCAACGAATGTTGGTTTCGGCGTCTCCTATGCACTGCCCGTTCTAACAGCCCTCATCGGCGCGGAACCAGGAGACTTCGTGATCATCGAAAACCCTGAGGCGCACCTTCATCCGCGAGGGCAAACCAAGATGGGTGAACTTGCGGCCCGTGCTGCAGCGGCTGGAGTTCAGGTGGTCGTTGAGACACATAGCGATCATTTCTTGGACGGGGTTCGACTAGATGTGCGGCGGGGCAAAGTGGCAAGCGACCTCGCCAAGATCCACTTTTTCACCCGAGAAGGGGCGGAAAGCCATGTTACAAGTCCGCGTCTTCAGAGCGATGGCAGTCTTTCTGACTGGCCTAAGGGGTTCTTCGATGAGAAGGATGAAAATCTCTTAGGTCTTTTGGGACCGATAGATTGAACAATGCGCGAAGCCGTTTTGAATAGTGAAGGTTTGTCGGTTCCGTTTGCATCTCAGGATGACGCCTTGGATGCGCTGGACAGTGTCGCAACTGGGTTACTTTTCTTGTCCACACACAATCACATCGCCCGCCATTTGTGGATGAAGGAACAACCATACGATACAACAGTTTGTCATGGGACAAGCTTAACCGATCTCTTCCGTGGTTATCTCGGCAGGAGCAAAGATAAAGCTAGATTCATGCTCCAGCTCGCGACTCGCTGCCCTATCGATGATGGGATCGAAGCCGCCGATCTGGAGGGTTTCTTGGATGAAGAAGTGGATGGTCTGCCTCACTGCACCGATCTTTTGTGGTGCGCAATATCCAGTACAAAGCTGTCGGTAAGCCTCTCACCAAACGGCGAGTGGCACCAAAACCCCTTGTCGCTTCGTCTAGTTCGTGATGGCACTCATTCGCGGACAGTCGGCGTGGAAAATGTGTTCTCATTGGAAAGCGCCCAAGACACTGCGGATCGACTAAATGTTGAAGATTTAGCCTGTATTTCACCTGACGACCTTTGGAACCGACGCGCTGACCTGTTTCCCAGTCTGATCTTTGGGCTCGATGTTGAGAACCAACTAAAGGCATTGGGTTCTGACCTGTTTGCCAGTGCTGTGAGCAGGTTAGTGGACCTGAATGCCTCAGCTGCTGATTGGGACGCAACGTGCAGTCCAACACCCACTTACACCTGTAAAGTGACGGGCGAGTCAGGGTCGACAATGCAAAAGTATGGCGGCGACCGGGTTTTTCGTTCAAGTGACGGACAGAACGAGACTTACGAAAAACATGCTCGACTTCATAACGGGGCAAGAATCCACCTAAGAGAAATCGCTGAGCAATCGGCGATTGAGATAGGTTACATAGGTAAGCACTTGCGGATCGTTTCGGAAAACTAGCTTTTCGATCGATTGGGCGGCTAGCCAAAATGAATGTCCGCTCTGGAAAGCTGCGCCGCGGCGATGCGACCTTATAGCCAATGCCTGCTATGGGCCGGACCATCATGCCGCACATGCAATAGACTGATGTGTAATCGATGACAGCTTTGGGCTGATTGTGTTGAAAAACTCAAAAATGCAAGAGGTTCGAGTTTTCTGCGAACCGGCGATCCGTCGATAAAGTCCAAAGCCAATATCGATGACAGTTGTTGAGATGCCCTCTGACGGCCAGAGTCAGATTTTGGCCGAACCCTAAGCTGAATAATCCTACCGGGCTTCTACGAGAAATTTTGGACTCGAATCTGCGCAAAATCGGAGTTTTTCAACAGTATCGGCTCATTTTGCCAATTCGAACTTGTCGCAGAGAATGGCTGTTGCGAGCCCACAGCGGAACTGTCAAAAACTTGCTGCGCGTAAATACATCGTGCCAACCCGCTGCGCTGCCGAATAACTACTGCCGCAAGGCAGAGGGAATCTCGGTCATTCAGGCAGCGTGCAGAAAACTATGGACTATGCACTCACGCAGTGTGGATATTCTGTTGAAAAACTCTGTCTTGATCGAAGGCCATCTGGCTGATTCAATTCTCTTATTGAATGGGAGTTTGGATGATGATGGGACCAAAACAGTGTCCAGCCCCAATTCTATGGGCCAGTTTTGAGCAAGGTTTCTGGAACGGGCGGTCGCATGTTTAGAGCCTGATGGGGTCTGACACGATTGTACTGTCTAAGCCAGGTATTGATGACGATCTGAGCCTGTTTGGTGGTGTGGAACCATTCTGCGTTGAGGACTTCCCGGCGCAGAGTGCCATTGAAGCGCTCGTTGTATCCATTCTCCCAAGGTGATCCCGGGTAGATTTGGATCGGCTTAATGCCCACCTTTCTTAACCAGGTCTGCAGGGCCGTTGCGATGAACTCCGCGCCGTTGTCGGAACGGATGTGTTCGGGCTTCCCGTGCCGCAATAAGAGTGGGTAGAGCGCATCCAGCACGTCTGCGCTGTTCATCTTCGGCTTGACCGCTACGCAGAGCGCCTCACGGGTATACTCATCCAGCACCGTCAGCATCTTGTAGCTCTGTCCGTTGCTCAGCTTGTCGTGGACAAAGTCAATGCTCCAGATGTGATTGGGATGTTGCGGTCGGAGCCGGATGATCGAGCTGTCCTTGTGGTACAGCCGTTTGCGTTTCTTGTGCCGTTGTGGGAGCTGCAAGCCTTCTTCGCGCCATAGTCGTTCGATCTTTTATGATTGACTGCCCAGCCTTCGACACGCAGCAGCTCGGCGACCTTGCGGTAGCCGTAGCGCCCATACCGTTTGGCCAATCGGATCATCGCCAGACGTAACGCCTCATCATCCTTTGGCGCTGCGCGGTATTGCAGCGTGCTCCGCGCCAATCCAATCACGCGACAGGTGCGCCGTTCAGAGGTTGCCAGCTTTTGTCGGGTGTGGACCACGGCCTGACGAAGCTGGTCTGCCGTCAGGCCTTTGGCTTTAGATAATCAAGGCTCTCCTTGAGAATGAGTTTGTCCAGTTCAAGCTCAGCCACGATTTTCTTGAGCCGATCATTCTCTTTCTGCAGCGCCTTCAGATTGGCCATCTCAGATCGTCCCATCCCACCAAACCGCTTGCGCCATGTGTAATAGGTCGCATCACTGACACCAGCCGTTCTGCACGCCGTCGCGACATCCGAACCAGATGCCAGGCCCAGCTCAATCTCGCGCAAAAGCCGCAGAATATCTTCGTCCGAATACCGTTTCCGCGCCATCAATCCCGTCTCCAAAACTAAGCCAACTGTGGCACAGTTTTAGGGGGCCAAGACAGTCTCGCCTCCAAGAGTTGCTATGAGACGGTTGCGATTTTGGTCCAAAGTGAAAGCTGGATGCATAAACTCAGTGATTAGTGAGGTGCGTTCGATACCACCGATACTATAGGTGGTACCCCAGCTGTTGTTCATGACGTGCGCACCGGCATCGATTGAGCGGTTTATGGCATCACGCCATATCTCTACAGTGTTAGGGGTGGTCAATTCGGTGGTGGTGCCCCGTGCTCTTATTCCCTTGAAGATGACAAGCTCGGATTCAAAGGCAACGCCGTGTATGCCTTCACCGTCTTTCCTGGCTGCAGCGATGCGGGCGACATGCGTGCCATGACTGGCAGAGCTAGAACCGAAGGGTTCAGAAATATCTTTGGGGTCTCCGACAAAGTAGGACTGGCTGTGGTCAAAGTCGATTTTCCCTTCGAACTCCGGATTGTCGACATCAATGCCCGTGTCCAGGATTGCAATCTTTACACCTTGCCCTCGTGCGCCCTTTGCGTATCGCACATCGGCTCCAATCAAAGACAGGCCCTCGTTTCGGTTGAATTCCGGGGTTTGGTAGTAGGCGGGATCGTTAGGGCCGGGACCTGGATTGGGACCGGGAGCTGGGTTGGGACCGGGGCCTGGGTTGGGACCGGGGCCTGGGTTGGGACCGGGGCCTGGGTTGGGACCGGGGCCTGGGTTGGGACCGGGACCCGGGTTGGGACCGGGACCTGGATTGGGGCCGGGGCCTGGGTTGGGACCGGGACCCGGGTTGGGACCGGGAGCTGGGTTGGGACCGGGGCCTGGGTTGGGACCGGGGCCTGGGTTGGGACCGGGAGCTGGGTTGGGACCGGGGCCTGGATTGGGACCGGGGCCTGGGTTGGGGCCCGGGTTTGGAGTGCCGGGACCTGGGCTTGGAATACCGGGGCCTGGATTTGGGCCGGAGCCTGTCTCAGAGTCTCCACCACCACCGCCTGCGAGAGAAGCTGCAAGCCCAACTGCGGCGAGCCCAAGGGCGATCGAACCAATTCCGAAGGTCTCCCCTGTGCTTAGCTCCGAAAGAGAAAAACTACGGGTGTCTGGTGCCCGGTCTAAGGTTTGGTTGAGGTAGTCCTCCATAATCGCTGGTCGGCTCAGGAGGATGTACTTGCGTGCCTCCTCGAAGGTTGATGGATCGCGCGCATGCTCACTGACGAGGAATTGCAAGGCCTGTTGATTTGAATAGGAGGTGAGTTGATCCGAGTAGATACTCGCCGCGACGGAGGTGGCAAAGGTGACAATGGCCGTCGTGGTCAGGGCTAACGTCTTAAACAGGCGCATGATGATTGCTATTCTTTAGCTGTTAGATTGTAACTGCTCGGTTGCGACCGCGCGCCGTTGATACCGATGAACCGCCCGACCCACCCGGCTCGCAAGTAACAGGCTGAATGTATTGCAGATGTGGGCGATTTTTTGGCCGAGCCCTCAGGGGGCAATCAGTTCGTTCCATACCCAACCTTAGAACCCGGTTGCTGTATTATGAAATACTCCGATCCTATGTTTGAATAGACATCGGCTATGGTGCGGCCTGCGCACGCCATGAGATCAGTGGCAGGAGCTTCACCACCTCAACCCAGACGGAAAGACCGAGCGATTGAAGCCGGATCAATCCAAATTAAGGCGGTCCGAAATCCAAAATAATTCGATCCGGTCTACCACAGCTATGTTGGTCGGCAAAACGAGCAATCCATGATGAGGCACAAAAAGGCACGAGTAATGGGCTACACACTGTTGGATTACTATTTAGGGCTAGGGAGGCAGACGATGGATGATTACCCCGACCCGAAAGCTGATAGGGAAACTACTCTCGAAGTTTATCCTTGTAAATCTTCCGTTGAATGGAATAAATGCAAGGTATGATCGAGCGCCGTGACAAAAAATCAGTTGAAGATTCTCTGGAGAACCAGGCGGGCGTAGTCCTTCTTGGGCCGCGGCAAGTTGGGAAGACAACGCTCGCACAGGATATCGCTGAAAGCCGTGATGCTGTCTATCTTGATATGGAGAGATCTGCCGATCGGCAGGTACTCGAAGAGCCCGACCTTTATCTCGATGAACAGGTTGGCCGCCTAGTGGTGATTGATGAGGTTCAACTTATGCCGGACCTGTTCAAGGCCTTACGTGGTCAAATTGATCGACGCCGAAGGCAGGGGCATCGGACTGGTCAATTCCTGCTGCTCGGGTCGGCCTCGAACATGCTTCTGCACCAAAGCGCAGAATCCCTGGCGGGACGGGTCAGTTACCACGAGCTGACGCCTTTCACCTTGTCGGAAACCGGAGCGGACGCGCTCTCCGCGCTCTGGTTGCGGGGTGGGTTTCCCGACAGCTTCCTGGCGAAGAACACTCGAACCAGCTTGGCGTGGCGCGAGGATTTCATCCGCACCTATCTGGAACGTGATGTTCCAGCTTTCGGGTTGCGCATTCCGGCGGAGACATTGCGTCGGTTCTGGACAATGCTCGCCCATGAGCAAGGCGGGATGCTCAACGCGGCAAAACTCGCTGGAAACCTGGGTGTCTCCGGCCAGAGCGTTGCGCGTTATCTTGACTTACTGGTTGACCTGATGCTGGTGCGTCGCCTACCGCCCTGGCATTCCAATGCAGGGAAGCGTCTGGTCAAGTCTCCCAAAGTTTATATACGCGATTCTGGTCTAGCCCACGCGCTTCTTGGGATCGAAACACAGGAAGACTTGCTGGGGCATCCAGTTGTCGGCGGCAGTTGGGAAGGATTCTGTATTGAAAACCTGATTGCTGCGGCACCACGCGGAACAGAAGCAAGCTTCTATCGCTCTTCGGCAGGGGCTGAGGTGGATCTAATGTTGAAATCTCCCCGCGGCACCCTCTGGGCCATAGAGATCAAGCGGACAACATCGGCGAAGGTAACGCGTGGGTTTCACATCGCGGCAGAAGAACTGGACGTCTCAGAACGTATCCTTGTCTATGCAGACGACAGGGAGGTTCCGGGGCAGGGGGGAGTTAGGGCAATGCCCCTCATAAACGCTATGGAACGGCTGACGTCTGCACAGACGTGAGAGGGGTAGGGCCTACGATAGCGTGTCTGAAAATGAACGTGGTAGACCACTTCTGACAGAGCATTACGGCAACTGAAATTCATCACGAAGGGCGGGAAGCAGACTTTCGCTGCGGGCGAGGCGTTTATGCGCAATAGCTACAAAGCAGACGTTTGCTCCCGATGCTTCGCTTTGGGCAATTGCTGCCGAGCCAAATCTAATAGTCGTCGTAGAGCACACTGCTCGCTTCTACGTTGATGGCTTGTTTAGCTAACCGTGAATTTTGAGCTGAACGGCAGGCTTGCCGCACCAACGGCTTTCGGTGAGGCATTCAGCCCGCCCGGAAGCGCTTCAATCCGATCGATCTGCTGTACCAGACCCGATGCGATCTCTTCGCAGATTTTTCGGGGCGCATAGGACGATACTATGACGGTGTTCACGGGCAGGAACTGGCTGGCTTGCGTGACAGAACGGGTGACCGCCTGAATGCAATCGGAGACCCATTCCGAGCGCGTGGGACCGAAATCCGGCCACGTCGCGGAACGATCCCAGAGGTCATCTGATAAAAAGCCTTGGGCTTGAATGCGTTGCTCCAACTCCAGAAGGCCCGTTGGGTTGCTCGCTTGATTAGGGCTTTGAAAAATCTGGTGGTTCATCACGAGCCGGTGGTGCAGACGCGCGCCCAGATAGAAGAACAAATAGTCGTCCAGAGACTTGGCGGCCCCAAACATGCTTTCCCCCGCGGCGGCGGCTGAAATGTCGTTGTGGACATAGACCTCTAGCCCCACGGCGGCCTCGATCTCACTGCCCAAGGCCTCGTTTCTTTCCGCTTGTCCCTGGGGGCCGAGAGCCAGTTCGTGGACGTCTTCTGGGATCGCGAGGCCGATCCCCGTTAGCCGGCTGGAATCGCTGTCGGGGAGGGCGGCGAGGGCCTCTTTCACCGTCGCCACAAGTTGGGACTGGTTCGAGGCCTGTGTCGGGTTGGGGTTTGCAATGGTTGTCTGGTATTTCACGTCCCCCACGAAATTCAGGAGCACCACGTCCGTGTGCCGGTGCCCAAGGCTTATCCCAACGGAATACGCGCCCTCTGGGTTGAGGGAGAGGGCGATGGTCGGGGGGCCCATGCGGCCCTTTTGTGCCTCGCCCTTGGCGACCAAGCCGTCCTGTTCCAGCGACCTGACAATGACCGACACGGTCTGGGCGGACAGCCCCGTCCGTTTGCCGATCTCCATGCGGGAGATGCCCTCGTTCTGCAGCAGGAGCGACAGGATAAGCCGTTCGTTGTAGCTGCGGACGCTGACGGCATTCATGCCTGCGGATCGGTCGGCAATCCGTATTGGGTTGGGTGGGGCAAAGCGCATGTCGGGCATGAGTCAGGCGCTCCATCCGATGGCATCGATTTCGGCGGCGAGCGCTGCGCCGAGGGTTTTGTTGGCCTCCAGGCTAATGTGGAAGCCGTCGCGCGGGTCAGATGCGATTATGCTGCCCGCATCAAAGAAGTGGACCTCATGGGTGTCCGCAATGATCTCGAATTCATAGGCGAGTTGGTGGCTCTTTTCTTGGGCACCTGCGAAAATGCCGGACCATTCGCCGATGTCATCCAGCATGGGGGGCGGGGCCACCACAAGGATTTCGGGGACTTTTCCAGCTGGTCCGGGGGCCAATTCCTTGATGTCGTAGATCAGGCACCCGATTCCCATCGCGACTTCTGAAGGCGGCTGTCCGAACCGCGCCTTGAGGTCATTGGTCCCGAGCATCAGAATGATCAGATCGAGGGGGGTGTGGCTCATCATGCAGGCCCGAAGGTAGGTTCGGCCATTTTTGATGTCCCCTTCGATGGGATCGTTGTGGACGGTCGTGCGCCCGCTGAGACCTTCCTCGATGACATACCAACCCGGCCCAAGGGTATCTCGCAAGACGCCAGGCCAGCGTTCCTTTGGCCCAAATCGATCCAAAGGCGTTCCGCCCGGCATTTGACCATGGGTGTTCGAGTCGCCGTAACAAAGCACTGTTTTCAAATCGAAAATTTCCTACTCGTTTGCAGCGGATTGCCGCGATTTCTGATCTGAACATGTCAGCCGGGTACCAGCGAAGCAAGCCCCATACTTATTCATTCAATATGACTAAGTGTTGACGTACCGGCGAATCTGTGTTCGTTTCTGGCGGAAATCGGGACTGACGAGAGGACGTCGGGACGCGGTGCAGGGGGGAGGTGTGAGGGCGGCGCTCGGGCGCGGCCCGCCGGTTTTCACCCACACAACACATGAACTGGCGCAGCAATTTGCGTCAGCAGCGGAGGAGAGAACATGAAGCTGATAAAGACACTCACGGCCGGACTGATGGCCACGACGATGATCGCATCGGTTGCGATTGCGGAGGACGTGGTCCTGATGGAGGGGATTTCACCACGGGCGGACAACAATTCCACGATTGCAGCGGGGACGTTTCAGACCGAAGGGCCTTGGCGCATCGGCATGAGCCACTTTGGCGTGAACGCCAACACCTGGACCGTTCAGATGGCCCATGAATCCACGGCTGCGGCGGCGGCGGATGACCGGATCGGAGAATTTATCCTGCTGGATGCCAACATCGATCAGGCCAAGCAGGTTGCCGACATCGAGGACTTGATTGCGCAAGAAGTTGATTTGCTAATCGTCACGCCGCTGACGCCCACGTCCGCTGACGCAGGCATCGAGGCGGCTGTGGCTGCAGGCATTCCGGTCATCGTGCACACGGGGCTTACGGAAACCGATGCCTTCACACTGGAAATTCAGGGCGGCGCCCAGAACTTTGGCCGCGTGATGGGTGAATTCCTGGTCGACGAGCTTGGTGGGCAAGGTGACATCTGGGTTCTGCGCGGACTGCCGGGCCATCCCGAAGACATCAACCGCTACGAAGGTCTGCTGGAAGCCCTTGAAGGCACCGACATCAGCATCGTCGCCGAGGACGTGGGCGCATGGCAGTACGACAACGGCAAGCGGGTTTGCGAAACCTTCTTCCTGAGCAACCCGTCCGTCGATGGCATTTGGTCATCCGGTGCGGACATGACGCGCGCTTGTGTCGATGTGTTCAAAGAGTTCGGTGCGGCGATCCCGCCGATTTCGGGCGAAGGCAACAACGGCTTCTTCGGTCAGTGGATCAATGACGGTTTTGCCTCCATTTCCGCAGAATACGGGCCTGAACAGGGTGCTGCAGGTGTCCGTGCGGGGATTGCGCTGCTGGACGGTCAGGAGATGTACAAGCACTACGCTTATGAGCCCGAAGGCTGGGATCTGGAGCGGGTCCAGGCGGTGCACCGTTCTGATCTGTCGGCCAACGTTTGGTTCCCGACGTCGCTGAGCGAAGAGCGTCTGCAAGAGCTCTACGGCAATTAACCTCCCTCGTGACCGCTGAGGTCACACCTGAAGCGTGGAAGGCAGTCCGCTGCCTTCCACACCTTTCTTGGTTGGACATTCCATGATGCATAACAGACCCGATTTTTTCGACGTGGACGAATACCTCGTTGATATGCAGGGCATCTCAAAGAGTTTTGGCGCGAACCGAGCGCTTTCTGAAGTCTCCCTGAAGCTCGCGCCTGGTTCCGTGCACGCCCTGATGGGAGAGAACGGCGCAGGCAAATCAACATTGATGAAGATTCTGGCGGGTGTGCATGCGCCGGACAGCGGCGAGATTGTTTTGAATGGGGAGGCCTATGCCCCGCAGAACCCCAAGCAGGCGCATGAGGCGGGTGTTTCGACCGTTTTTCAAGAGTTGTCCCTGCTGCCGAACCTGTCGATTGCGGAGAATATTTTTCTGGGAAAAGAGCCAGTTGGGCGGTTTGGTTTGATCGACAAGAGACGGATGATTGCCGAGACCGCAACCGCCCTGGCCGAGTTGAAGCTTGATCTGTCACCAACAACGCTTGTGTCCGAGCTTTCCATTGCAGAACGCCAATTCGTTGAGATCGCCCATGGCGTAAAGGCCGACGCCGATGTCTTCATATTGGATGAACCCACGGCGGCGCTGACGGCGGCGGACGTTGAGGTTCTGAACGCCCAGATCGCGCGGCTGAAATCCGAAGGTAAAGCGATCGTTTACATCTCGCACCGGATGGAGGAAATCTTTGACGTGTGCGACGCGGTGACGGTCTTGAAGGACGGCCAACACGTGGCAACGCGGCCTTTGGAGGGTTTGACCCAGAATGCCCTGATCGCCCTGATGGTAGGTCGCGATATCCAGGATCTCTTCCCCGAACGGGGGGAGATGATCGGCGATGCGGCGCTGTCTGTTCGCGATTTGCAGATCGACTTCGACAGTGCGCCGGTCGCGTTTGAGCTGCATCGCGGTGAAATTGTAGGCCTTGCCGGGCTCGAAGGGCAGGGTCAGCAGAGTATCATTCGATCCATTGTCGGTGCATCGCAGCCCGTGTCGGGTCAGGTCCTGACAGGGGGCAAGGCGACCGAACTGCCGCTTTCGTCCCGCACGGGTATTCGTGGGATGCAGCGAATGGGCATTGGGTTTGTGCCCGAGGACCGTAAGGAAGAGGGGCTCTATCTCGGACTGCCCATCGCGCACAACCTGACTATGGGTTTGCACAGCCAAAAGGCAGGCGTCGCCTGGGCGCGCGGTTATCGCGACAAGATTGCCGAGGTGATGACCTCAATGAACGTCAAAGCGGCCAGTGTGAACCACGCCGTGTCGTCCTTGTCGGGCGGCAATCAGCAAAAGGTTCTGTTGGGCCGTTACCTTGCTACGGGCGTTGACGTCCTGCTCATCGAAGAGCCAACCCGCGGTGTCGACATTGGAGCCAAGGCCGAAATCTACAAACTACTGCGCAGCTTTGCAGACGACGGAGGCGCTGTTCTTGTGACCTCACGCGAGACGTTGGAGCTGATCGGGATATCGGACCGCATACTGGTGGTCCACGACAATTCCATCGTCGCTGAAATGCCGTCACGGCAAGCAACGGAGCATGACATCCTTGAGGCAGCGCTGGTCGCAGACAGGCGGAAGGACGCGGGCATATGAGTTATGCGCTGACACTTTTGACAGGAAAGAATTCGAGGCAGGGACTTTGGTTGCTGCCGTTGATCGTTGCGATTGCCGGTATCTTTTGGCTGGGCTTTACCACGGATCAATTTGCCAACCCACAGAACGCCAAGAACCTTCTGGCGCAGGCGATGCCGCTGATCGTCGTGGCGATTGGGCAGATGCTGGTAGTGCTGTTGGGTGGGCTTGATCTGTCCGTGGGCGCCGTCATCAGTTTTACCACCGCGATCCTGGCTATTAATGCGCCGGGGGTGGTTCTGATACCTGCGGTGTTTGTGGCTGCGATTGCTATTGGTGCGGTCAACGGGCTGGCCGTGACGCGTCTGAACGTCAATCCGATCATTGCCACGCTTGCAATGCAGATGATCATCATGGGGGTGACCCGCTGGATGCGCCCGGTGGCGGGTGGGGAAATCCCCGAGGTCGTGACCTTAGCAGTCACCGGTGACGTCTTTGGTATTCCATTCACTGTCTTCTGGGGCCTTTTGGTCGCGCTGATCGCATGGAAGATCATCTATGGGTCGCGCTTTGGGCTGCACGTGTTCGCCATCGGCGGTGGTGTTGCATCGGGTCAAACGGACGCCGCGCACACCTTTGGTATTCGGAACAAGCGGACGGTCCTGTTGGCCTATATCGCCTGCTCGTGTTTCGCAGCACTCGCCGGGTTGTTTCTGGCGGGTCGGATCGTGTCCGGCGATCCCAACGTTGGCCCGCCCTTCGCGCTGGATTCTGTCACGGCCGTGGCCATCGGTGGCACGCAGCTGTCGGGCGGTGTTGGCAGCCTGCACGGGACCATCATCGGCGCGCTGATCCTTTCGCTGCTGTCCAATGGCATGAACCTGGCCAATGTGTCCGCCTTTGTGCAAACGGCGATCAAGGGTGCGGTGCTTCTGGCGGTCGTGGCGTTCCAGTCTCGTAAGAATATGGGGCTGTAGGATGACGACGATGACACTCTCAGCGGTTTCCAACCGGATCGGCCGCATTCCACCTGCCTACTTCGTCTTTGTGGTGTTGCTTGCCGTGATCTGGATCGCGCGGCCACAGCTGCTGAACCCGAACGTCATGGGCATCTTTGTCCGGCAAGTGGCGCCCTTGGGCATTCTGGTGTTGGGGCAGTTGTTGGTCATGCAGGTGCGGTCCATTGATTTGTCGGGCGCGGGCGTGATCCTGTTGGTGAATTACACGATTTCATCGGGGCTCTTCCCTGATGCCTCGCCGTGGTTCTTCACCATCACCGCAATTGGCATTGGGTTCCTGATCGGGCTGTTCAACGGGGTCATGGTGGGACTGCGGCGGTCGTCGGCGGTGATCGTGACATTGGCCGTGAGCATCATCCTGATCGGTATTGTTCAGTTTTTGGCCAGCGGCAAACCGCCCGGTGATGTGCCGGATTTCCTGCGCACGATCTACAACGCAAAGCTGTTCAACGTGCCAAGCGCTGTGGTGATCTGGGTTGTTCTGACCATCGTCATGTCCGTCTTTTTGGCCCGTACCGTTTATGGCCGCTATGTGGACTCCGTTGGTGAAAATCCCACCGCCGCCCATTTTTCCGGCGTACCCGTCGCCCGCACGGTGATCATTGCGCACACTTTGGCGGGGGTCATGGCGGGTATTGCGGGCCTTGTACAAACGTCGTCCATCGCTGTGGGGAGCATTCGATTTGGCCTCGACCTGCCGCTGAATGCGGTGGCGGCGACGATCCTGGGCGGGGTCATCTTTGGCCGTGGCGACGGGGGCGTTTGGGGCCCGTTCTTTGGGGTGATGTCCTTTGCGCTGCTCTTTGTCGTGATGACGACCTTTGGCGTGCAAGAGCCCGGTAAGCTGATTGCGCAGGGCCTGATCATTCTATTCGCAGCGGTGCTTTACGGCATCAAGACGCAGCAAAGTTAGCAGATACAATCAAGGAGGTGCGCGATGAATGTGCAGAAATCAGTCATGTGTTTTGGGGACTCGCTGACCTGGGGCTGGATCCCTGTGGTGGAAGGCGCGCCGACCTATCGCTATCCGTTTCAGGATCGCTGGACGGGAGCCATGGCGGCCGATCTGGGCGATGGCTATCACATCATCGAAGAAGGTTTGAGCGCGCGCACGACAAGTGCCGATGACCCGAACGATCCGCGCCTGAACGGCAGTGCTTATTTGCCGTCGGCCCTGGCCAGCCATCTGCCACTTGATCTGGTCGTGATCATGCTTGGGACCAACGACACCAAGCCGTTTTTCAATCGGACGCCCTATGACATCGCTTACGGCATGGCGAAGTTGGTGGGGCAGGTCCTGACCAGTGCGGGCGGGGTTGGCACACCTTATCCGGCGCCGCGGTGTCTGGTTGTGGCGCCACCGCCCCTGACGGAAATGCCCCACGCGTATTTTCAGGGGATGTTTGGCGGTGCTCATGAGAAGTCGAAAGAACTGGGTGCGCACTACAAGCAGATGGCCGATTTCATGAAGATTGATTTCCTGGACGCGGGGGATTTCATCAAGACGGACGGTTGCGATGGCATCCATTTTACGGTCGAGAACAACCATGCATTAGGTGCCGCGCTGGCGACAAAGGTCCGGGCCATTTTTGACCAGGAGGCGTCCGCTGCCGCCTAGAAGTAATTTCGGCCGTCGCTGGTTCATGAGATTGATTGGCCAGAGCCCCTAAAAACACCTTAAGAGCGCGATCGTGCGCTCTGGCGGGCGGGACCGGCCATTCGCCGCCAGTGCGATGAGATGGTGCCAGGACAGTGAGAGCGGACGTTCAGAATGGCCTGAAACCGAGCATCTCGCCGCACGACCGCATGGCAACTCCGAGTCCAACTCGGACATAGCATAATCGTTTTGCGTGCGCTCGCGGCGCAGATTTCGTTGAAAGCCGATCTGGAAGAATGGCTGCACCACTACAACCAAGAGCACACTCGTCAGGGCAAAATGTGTTGCAGAAGAATACCCTTCCAGACCATGATCGAGAGCAAAGAGATCAGGAAGCAAAAGATCCGGAACCAAACTTAATCTGGCATACACCACAGGAAAAACGGCCAACTGTCAGATCACATCGGAACCACTACATGTCAGTACATCAGCGACGCCGAGCAAACCCAGGGCTTTCCGATACGCCATTTCGCCACACGTTCAACCCCTTGCAGCGTCGACAAATCCGCTCTCCGAACCCTTCGCTCCAGAATGGAGTTCTGCAACGAAGACACGGGCGTTCTTGCGGCACGTCATTGTGGGCGCGAGCCATGATCATATCTGCTTCGTTGTCGGAGTCTTCCATCAGTTCTTAGCCTCGATTTCTGTTTTGGTTTATACAGCGACTGGAAAAGAAAGTTCCGAGCCCTAAGCCTGGAGATTGAAGGAGCTGCCTGGTTCAGACTGTCCGATGGGACGGCCTGTAATCCGAGGGGTTTTATTTGGACGAACCGGCATTCCTTCGTTCTCAGCAGCTTGGACAGCGAAAGTATGCCGAGAACCGTTTCCGCATCCTTGCGGTAGGGCTCGTTGATCTGATGATCTGTCGTCTGCCTCAGAGATGAGCGACTCCGAGTAGATGTAGCGGCTTGAGATCATAATCCGTTGGGCGCGAGATCATCGCTGTTTCTGGCTCAGATTATTTGAGACTATAAATCGATTTGGGACCACTTTATTTGAGAACGGGCTCAGAATAATTGAGACGGGCTCACATTTCTGAGACTGGGATCGGTGGGGTGAGACCATCCACATGACCTCATAGCGACAACCCCGCCATCCGCATTCGCTCTGCCAATTCGCGGGTCCGCGCGGGTTCAAGCTGCCCGCTCAGGAAGCGTTTGATCTCGGCAGGTTTGGACTGGAACTGATCCGCCAATACCTTCACAGAATAGCCCTGCCGGGTGAGACGTGGCTCCAAGTCATCAAAGTCGGGGGCCAGGGTGGCCGACACAATATCCGGCGTGATTGGTTTCTGGCCGATGCGGAACCCGGCCTCCAATGCCCGGTTTAAATATTTGGCAAACTGTAAGGGTGTGGTCAGGCGCTCTGCCAGTAGGTCCAGCGCCGCCGGTTCGATAATCTCGTCAAGTGGAGCGTCGTCCTCGGTACACTGGTCCAAAAGCCAGTCGAGATAGGTTCGGGACTCTTCCCCCAATCCTGCGAAGGGCAGGATATCAGTGCGATGCCCGATCTCTTCCATCGTTGGGCGGCGAAGGTCGTTTCGCAGCTTCGGATGGCCGACCAGAATAACGGACAGATTGCCTCCGCCGCGCGCGATCACTTCCATCAGGCGTTTCAGCCCGATCAATGTCTTTCCATGCAGATCATGGGCCTCTGTCTTGGCCCCCTAAAACTGTGCCACAGTTGGCTTAGTTTTGGAGACGGGATTGATGGCGCGGAAACGGTATTCGGACGAAGATATTCTGCGGCTTTTGCGCGAGATTGAGCTGGGCCTGGCATCTGGTTCGGATGTCGCGACGGCGTGCAGAACGGCTGGTGTCAGTGATGCGACCTATTACACATGGCGCAAGCGGTTTGGTGGGATGGGACGATCTGAGATGGCCAATCTGAAGGCGCTGCAGAAAGAGAATGATCGGCTCAAGAAAATCGTGGCTGAGCTTGAACTGGACAAACTCATTCTCAAGGAGAGCCTTGATTATCTAAAGCCAAAGGCCTGACGGCAGACCAGCTTCGTCAGGCCGTGGTCCACACCCGACAAAAGCTGGCAACCTCTGAACGGCGCACCTGTCGCGTGATTGGATTGGCGCGGAGCACGCTGCAATACCGCGCAGCGCCAAAGGATGATGAGGCGTTACGTCTGGCGATGATCCGATTGGCCAAACGGTATGGGCGCTACGGCTACCGCAAGGTCGCCGAGCTGCTGCGTGTCGAAGGCTGGGCAGTCAATCATAAAAAGATCGAACGACTATGGCGCGAAGAAGGCTTGCAGCTCCCACAACGGCACAAGAAACGCAAACGGCTGTACCACAAGGACAGCTCGATCATCCGGCTCCGACCGCAACATCCCAATCACATCTGGAGCATTGACTTTGTCCACGACAAGCTGAGCAACGGACAGAGCTACAAGATGCTGACGGTGCTGGATGAGTATACCCGTGAGGCGCTCTGCGTAGCGGTCAAGCCGAAGATGAACAGCGCAGACGTGCTGGATGCGCTCTACCCACTCTTATTGCGGCACGGGAAGCCCGAACACATCCGTTCCGACAACGGCGCGGAGTTCATCGCAACGGCCCTGCAGACCTGGTTAAGAAAGGTGGGCATTAAGCCGATCCAAATCTACCCGGGATCACCTTGGGAGAATGGATACAACGAGCGCTTCAATGGCACTCTGCGCCGGGAAGTCCTCAACGCAGAATGGTTCCACACCACCAAACAGGCTCAGATCGTCATCAATACCTGGCTTAGACAGTACAATCGTGTCAGACCCCATCAGGCTCTAAACATGCGACCGCCCGTTCCAGAAACCTTGCTCAAAACTGGCCCATAGAATTGGGGCTGGACATTTGCTCATACGGAATTTCCGTCCAGCAGTTTCTGACCAGGCGCTTTCGCGGTTCCGTCCCCGTTTACATATTCGTAAAGCGTCGTTGTGGTGATCCCGAGGCGCTTTGCCAGATCTGAAGCGTTGGTCTCACGATCCGCCATGCCTTTCATTGCCATGCGCAACATGGTCAAATCCATCTTGCGCGGT
Organism: Ruegeria sp. B1; assembly: GCF_056535885.1. Classification (NCBI taxonomy): domain Bacteria; kingdom Pseudomonadati; phylum Pseudomonadota; class Alphaproteobacteria; order Rhodobacterales; family Roseobacteraceae; genus Ruegeria; species Ruegeria sp. B1. The sequence continues at coordinate 859,174 of NZ_JBQFJA010000001.1, forward strand.
CGCCCACCTTTCCGGCCCCGCGCACGTGCTGCTGCCAGCCCGGCGTGGGTGCGTTCAGCGATGAGTTCCCGTTCGAACTCGGCGAGGCTGGCGAAGATCCCAAAGACGAGCCTGCCATTCGCGGTTGTCGTATCAATCTCAGCACCAGCGCCGGAAAGAACGCGAAGGCCAACGCCGCGCTCTCGCAGGTCATCTACCGTTGCCACGAGATGCTTGAGGTCGCGCCCAAGGCGATCCAGTTTCCAGATCACCAGAGAGTTTCCCGGCTGAAGCGCTTTCATGCAGGCATCAAGCCCTGGCCGATGGTCCTTCCGCCCGGATGCCTTGTCTTCATAGATGCGCTCGGCATCGACACCGGCTTCAATCAGCGCATCGCGTTGCAAATCAAGGAGCTGGCTCCCGTCCGCCTTCGACACCCGTACATATCCGATGAGCATGGCAACTCGCCCCGCCAGAATAGACAGGATGCACCATGCAACCTCACTAAGATTTCCGCAACGGTTTTTCTGGTGATGTTCACGGCACCGTGTGACCGCCGCCGAGACCACAAGGAAAACGTCCGTTTTCCGAGTGCCGGTGCAATTCCGGGAGAGGGCGTTGACGGGTCAAAGATCTTCGGGCGCTCGCCTGTAGATTGAACGTGACAGGAACAGATGATTGGGTTAGCGTCTTGACAAACAACGTTTAAACCGATGTCTAAATTCAGAACAATGCCAAGAATATACCTGTTTTCTGTAGTTTTTATTGCCGCGGCTGTAGTCTGTTGGTTTGTCTTTGTTCAGATCTACAAACCAGATGAACAGGCTTATTTAGAAACAACAACATCCTACTACTTCAAACACATGTCTGAAGCTGGCCTCAGTGGGATTGCTGAATACGACGACTGTCGTCTGCAGCAAGGAGATCAGCGTGACAAGCAACAAGGTGCTTCAATGTTTGGACTATGCCAGACAGCAAGTGCCACAACAGATTATTTCTATATGATTGCGATGAGCCCAACGGCCTCATTTCTCTGTTCAGATCTTGAGGAGATACAAAAATGAGCGGAAGCGGCACTAGAAGTGACCCGTTTACCAGTTTGTCACGTGAACAAGCCGATGAACATTGGAGAAACGGAAACGGTGAAACTGTCTACGTCGATATGTCTTCTCATATGACGTCAGGGGGTGGAAACGTATTTTCACCGCGAGATTTTGCAACCCCGTTTGGCCAAGCGGTCGACGGTCTTCCCGCTGGCTCAACAGTTCGCTTCGAAACGAACCGAGCGATCAGGATAGAGACCGGTGCTGAGCGGGCAACTGCGACACACTCATACTACGGCAGTGATGGGCTGGCATCTGAAGAAGCATTCACTTGGGGTAATACTGCCGCTGGCTTTCGTGGAACCGTTACTACTTTGGAAAACGGGAATATTCTTGTAGAGGGTCAGATCAGGCCGTTTAACGAGCAATTCGACTATTCCCCTAACACATGGAATCCGGTGTTGGAAGCTGCTCGGTTGGCTGGAAGAATAATAGCCGGGCCGGGAACCCCTTATGAAATTGTGTTTGTAGGCGAGGACGGTTTGCTGATTTCCGGAGAGTATCAGCTGATCGAGTTTGGTGATTTTGGTACATATAATCTTGTGTCCGTAAAGGATCACTGCTTTGTTAAAGACACCCCTATCCAGATGTGGCCGACCGATCCTTCGATTAAGCCACGAGATGACGGCTCGTATGACGAAGAGTTGGTGCTTTCGAAAGTTTGGGAGAAGCCTATCAGCGAAATCCGTATCGGAGATCTGGTTGTCGCCTATGACGATAGAGGTCGACTGGCACCCAAAACCGTGACGCGGACTATGACTAACACAGCCAAGCATATTCTCGATTTCTGGGGCACGGGCGTCACGCCCGGTCACGCTTACTTCTGCGCGGATGGCAAGTTCAAAGGCCAGCATGTGCCTTTGCTGGATATTCTCCGCACCGATGGCACGATCATGAAAAGCGACGGCGCTCAGATCCGCGCCGCAACCGGATTTGAGGTTGGCTCGATCCAAGACCGTCTGGTTCATGCCGTGGTGGGCGACAAGCAACCCAATGGGCAAATTGCCATCCGGGAGCAAGGACAAGTCCGATTGGGGACGCGCGTCATTCTTGAGAACGGGGAGCAGCATTGCGTTCTGGATATTCTCAACGCAAACGGTGCTCAGATTACGGAAGACGGCTACATCCGTTCCGGAGTTGGAGGTGCAAAGGTGCCGTTGAGTTGGACGTTCTCGGAACAGCTTCCAAAGCCCGAAGACTACATCCTGAGGCGCTCGAAGGTAACGCTTGAAGAGATCTATGCCGCGGGCGAATGGGAGCAAATCGGCCCGAGACTGCCTGCCCCAGATGGCTCGAAGGCTTCTCCGCAACATCGCAAAGCCACGCCGGTCTGCTCCCAAAAGCCTTTGGCTGCGGCAGACGGGATGCGTCAGCCAACCCGTGCGCTCAACCGCAAACAGCGCAAGGCAATGGAAGCCAAGCAGCGCAAGGCTGCCAAAGCCGGAAAACGACTGGTGAGTTGATCCATGCACGGAGGCGACGGCACCAAATCTGGCGAGTTAATTGACGCCTTTGAAGTGACCCGTTTCCCCAAGGGAGATGGCTTTCAATGGACAAAGCGGCCTACGCATTATCCAGAGCAACGGCCGCTCACACTCTACGGTATCGAGGTGGTCGATGAAAATGGCGATCCAGCCCCTTTCATTGCGCATCCGATACCGTTCAAGAACACCCTGAACTGAAACTCACAGTTCCCTTGGGTGCCAGTAGAGACGGTTCTAATCGGGTATCACCAGGCGCAGAACCACGATGGCGAAAGTGCAGCGACGCGGTTGCCGCTTACTGGCGGAGTTAACCGGGCTGAGGCGAAAGCCATCATGCCTGATCTACGGTAGCTTCCGGCGCGCGCACGTTCTCACTTAACCGATCCCAGTCTCAACAATGTGAGCCCGTCTCATTTATTCTGAGCCCAATCGCAACTAATGTGATCCCAAATCAATTTACAGTCTCAAATAATCTGAGCCAGAAACCCCGATAATCTCGCGCCCAAGGGTTTATGATCTCAAGCCGCTACAGCTAGCGATAGCGTGGTTCTTAAGAGAAACCTTCGCCTCGGCTACTCCCGCTTCACTTTGAACCAACCGCTGAGAGGGGGCGACTACACCGCTGGGATATGGCAGGACAAGGTCAAAGCCGTTCATAAAGGTATGGACACAGTTTTGGTTGAAATGGACACACTAAACGGATTTACGGCTGAAGGAAACAGAGCCTACGGAGACCTCCAGATCGAGCTGTTAATCCCAAAACAAGATATCCTTTACCTCAGCAATCACGTTCCCGAAGCTGAAACCGGTGAATTTGTTGTTTTGAATAGGAGTGTTCGAGGGAAGACTTCGGTTCCTGTCAGCGGCATTAAAGCTCTGGTTGACGTTACCGACCCATAACTAACAGGCGGCGGTTGCCGTCTGATCATTCGTCGCTCCTTCCACTTTTTACACAAAGGCATCGAGATCCGCAGGTTCACGAACCCAAGTGTGTTTGGCCCGACTGGCTCGAACGTGTGAAATCGACCCCTATGTGTAGTGAATTGCACTTATCCGGCGCTCGGATTGCAAACATCCCAGTTGAATGCCTTGGAGGCTATCCGCCTAATACGTGATTCTGCCAGCGGCACATGTCGGCGCAGGGCGATGGCTTCTAAACTAGAGCAATTTAAAACGTGCGATCAATGATTTCAACCACTTGCCATGTCGCATCATGCGTTTGAAATAATTCAAAGGAAATCAAACACAGCAAACAAACAGGATTACCAACTTATTCAGGCACCCCAGGGAGGCGCATTCACTTGAAAAACAATCAAGCAATTCAAGTCTAGGCACCCGCCGATTGAGGATGGCCAAGCGGTCACACGGTTAAACAAACAGGAAAAACGGAAGCCATGTAGCAGATGTAGCAGGGGATGGCCGTCAAAACTGAGTTTTTCCGTTTAGCGGTTTTAGCGAGATTAGCAGCCCCCCGCCCCGCCGTTGGATTCTGGTTTTGTCTCGTGGGGGTAGAGTGTGCTTTTATCAATTTGATAAATGTCCACTTCAGTTCACGCTAGTGCTCGTGCAACCGCCTCGGGCTCTTTTTCGATAACTTTGAGGAGGACACCAGCGGGGCCACTTATGGAGCGCTCACCCTGCTCCCATTTGCGGTAACCGGACAAAGACATGCCCATAAGTGGGGCCATTTCCTTTTGCGTCAGCCGGACCTTTTTGCGGACAGCTTTCGGGTCGGCTGGCTCATGAACAATTGCAGGTCCCTCACCCGTTGCATGGGCAAGGGCTTCGTTCATTGCTTGAATCAGGTCGTCACCAAACTGTGTCATGCTTTGCTCCTTGCTTGTTTCTTGATGGCTTGGGCAAGTTGCGCCAGAGCCTTCTTTTCCTGAGATGTTAGGTCCGTCTTCATGTTCTTCGCGTACATGGCCAGTGCGTATATCGGGATAGTTGTATCTAGGTAGTAGTAAACTACCCGTGCACCACCTCGCTTACCGCGACCAGTAAGAGCTACTCTGACCTTTCTAATTCCACCCGTGCCGGGAATCACCTCCCCACACTCGGGTTCCGCAGCTAGTAAGTCTATGATTTCCCTCTTTTCATCCTCGCTAACAAGGGCATCCGCATGAGAGGTGAAGGTCGGCAATTCAACAACTGTTTGCATGTGTTTATATAACCCATTGGGTTACCCATTCAATAAGAAATGACAACAAATGGTAAGAAAGGGTAATGGTGCCAGCGCAAAGTTGGCCGACGATCCCTTTTCCAACTTAAAACCGGGGTCGCCGGTTTCGTCTATGAACACCAGCATTCAGGCTATCTCCGTTGGGGCCATTGCAGGGGTTTTCGCGGTCCTCCCCACGCTGCGTCGGCGTCTGCGCATGCATCCTCTACGCTGTCTAAGCCGTCATAAGGCAACGCGTCAGCGTATGCGTCGAGGTCGCGAATATCGTATAGCCTGTTAGCGCCGGAGACCTTTGTAGGAATGTCCAGAGTTCTAAGTTTCGAAGCAGATACACCAAGGTAATAGGCGGCTGCTTTAGCCTGCATCAGGCGAGGTGGAAACTGGAATGTCACTTGCTATTCCTTAATTAGGGGCTCTAGGGCGCGCCTCGCTTGGTTTCGGGAATCAGTTTGCGACTCCGCTATAGCGGGGGTAAACCGTCGAAGCTGAGAATCCGTTTAGCGGATTTAGCGGTTTTAGCAGGGGGTCGGGGCTGAAATCGAGTTTTTTGGTAAGCCTAATCCATTCGAAAGCAGTAGAATCCAGAACAAAAACAGGATCGGTATGCTTTGCCTATTCTTTACTTGTCGGGGTTGATCGCAACCGCTTCTATCCCGAAAAACCCATCCGGTCCCCCGGCGGCGTCCTCGTCGAGATGACCAGGCGACATGCAAGTGATACCCTGCGCCTCAACGCCAGCCTCATCGCGCTGCGTGTCAGGACATCGAGAGATCCGGAGGATCAATATAGTGAGCAGTAAAGACAAGGCACGCCTGCAGGTGATCGGAGATATCGTGGCACGCGCCACGACGCCGGCCGACACCCCCCAGGAGCCGAAAGATGTGCGGGGGTGTCCATCCCGATCACCCCAAGATCGCAAGGCCGAGCTGCAGGCCCGGCCGGAAATGCAATCGAAACCGGCTGTGCAGGGTGATGCGCCCCCTGCCCCACAGGATCAAACTTCCAGTGCGCCGCGGGATCGTAGTCACCTGACCCGCCTCAAGCCGTTCGAGCATGAGCGCTTGTTGAAAGTTTGGCGGAGGTTCTGGGGTTACCTGATGGCGCGATTGACCAGGTGCCGGTGGTGTTCCAGGATCTGCAGGTCCGGCCCATGAAGATCGGCATCTTCCATGATCTGGTTGAAAGGTTCGGGTTGCAAGATCGAGACGCGCAAAAGCAACTCCGCTTTGTTCTGCGCGTCTATCTAGCCCGCAAGCTTGCCTATCACCGCGCCTTGCTTCAGCACAAGCATCGCTATGACCTCGATGGCAATCCCGCCGGCGAAATCTCAAAGGACGAAAAGGATCATGCCCATGCCCAAGTCAAGCATATCTGGGAGAAAAGAAACAAGGCTAACCGCGTTTTAAAACTGAAATGAAACGAACAAGAAGCGTAAAACGGCGTTCCGCTGAGATCCGATGGCTGGCGAAGCGAGTAAAGACAGGGACAGTTTATCTGATGGTAAGCCGCGACAAACCGGATCTGTTCAAGATGGCTGTGTCGCAAACTCTGGCGTCGTTCAGAGCTATCGCATTGGCAGGCGGTTGTTATCCAGCGAGTTCTGCGAATTGACGGAATCCGCTTGTCGAAGCCCCAAGTTGGCCCTTTCGGATCATGTTGGCCGTCTCGATTCCTGCTAGTGTCGCTGCAGCTGAGATGAAGTTTTTGAAGCCAAGCATCGGTCTCATGAGCCGCTTGATGAACCGGTGATCCTGCTCGATAATGTTGTTTAAGTATTTTGATCTGACAGTGTCGATCTTAACCGGTAACTGTAACCGCTTGAAGATCTTGTTGACTTCTTTGATACCGGCCGCGTTGCTCCTGCTTTTGTCAATGGTGATCCGTTTCGGGATGCCATTGTTGTGCAATGCGTTGGCGAAGAACTTCTTTGCTGCTTTGGTATCTCGCTTCGCAGAAAGCATGAAATCAAGGGTTTTCCTGCTGCTTCAGGATCGCAATGATCTGCTCTTCATTAAACCGTGATCTCTTCATTCCGTTCGTCTCCTTAGTTGGGACGAACTCTACCTCAAATTGGAGGAGGAAACGGGTCTCAGGTCACGATGCTCTGCCCCCTGAAAACTGGATCGTTCGGAGCTGGAGTTTTCCGCTAAATTTCCCTGGCTGGGAGAGGAGCGGAATCGCATGAAAGCATCGAAGTTCACGGAGGCGCAGAAGGCCTTCATCCTGAAGCAGGGCGAGCAAGGCACACCGGTCGCGGAGATCTGCCGAAAGGCTGGGATCAGCCAGGCGACATACTTCAATTGGAAGAAGAAGTACGGCGGCTTGTTGCCTGACGAGATGCGCCGGCTGAAGGCGCTGGAGGACGAGAACACCCGGCTGAAGAAGATCGTGGCGGACCTGACGCTGGATCGGGAGATGCTTCAGGATGTCATTCGGCGAAAGCTCTGAAGCCTGGCCGTTTGCGCGAGATTGTCACCGGGATGTGCGTTGATTGGGGTGTGTCGATCCGGAAGGCTTGTGGGGCCATCTGCTTCGACACATCCACCTACCACTACAAGTCCCGGCGGACGGATCAGGCTGCCGTCGAACGGCGGATCAAAGAGATCGCAGAGACGCGTGTGCGCTATGGCTACAGGCGCGTCCACGTGCTTCTTAGACGGGAGGGTTGGGTGATCAACATGAAGAAGACACGCAGGATTTACAACGAGTTGGGCCTGCAGCTCAGGAACAAGCACCCCAAGCGCCGGGTGAAGGCAAAGCTCAGAGAAGACCGTCATGAAGCCGTCGGGCCTAACGATGTCTGGGCGATGGACTTCGTTCACGACCAGCTCGCCCTGGGTAGGAGGTTGCGCATCCTGACCGTCGTTGACACGCATTCCCGGCTCTGCCCTGCAGCCGATCCGCGCTTCACCTATCGGGGCGAAGATGTTGTGCAGACGCTCGAACGGGTCTGCGGGCAGATCGGCTACCCCAAGACGATCAGAGTCGATAACGGCAGCGAGTTCATCTCGCGGGACCTCGATCTCTGGGCCTACGCCAACGACGTTACCCTCGACTTCTCACGGCCTGGAAAGCCCACGGACAATGGCTTCATTGAGGCGTTTAACAGCAAGCTCCGGGCGGAATGCCTGAACGCGCACTGGTTCATGAGCCTTGCAGATGCCCGCGAAAAGCTGGAGGATTGGCGTCGGCACTACAATGAGGACAGACCCCACAGCGCAATCGGATACAACGTCCCGATTGCCATGCATTATCCCGATGGCGTCACCAGCCCGTCATCGTGATAGAGCCGGAAAAATCTAGCTTCTGGCGGTCCAAGGTTGGGGCTCAAGGCACAAGGCAAGTGGGCGCTGTCGCAGGGGGCGCAAATCCTACACGAGCCCCGCCAATTTCCAGAATACGGAACTCACTATGCCACCTATTGGCTCGACCCTCACGGCATTAAGCTTGAAGTTGTCTGCCACAGCAAAAGCGAAGACTAGTTTGACTACAACATCAAACTTGATCTCCGAAAGCGGCCATGGGTAAGCACGTGGTGAATGACGGTTTTGTCTGTTCTCTCGCCTTTCCAATCTGGGAAATCTAACGTCCGGTTTCTGCGGTCCACGACATGCTGCTCTAGCAAAATCACTCGTGCTAGCGGAGGTCCGGAAAGGGCTCGTTTCACCAATCGAAGCACCGGTTGGAGGACGACCGCACAGGTGCCCAAATCAACCGAAAACAGCTCGAACTGCAGGAAGAGAGCATTCCTCTCCTTGCTTGCATTCATCCCAGTTCCAAAATTTCTTATCTTTCTGACGCGTTACCTTGAAGCTTTTAAATGCAGGACGAGTTTGTAAGACCTTAACCTTGTGAGTGTAGCCCTTCAAGTCTTCCAACATGTTTGAAATGCCTTTGCCGCACCTGTACCCGACGAAAACGCGTTTGAGCAAAAAGGTACTGTGGTCATCCTTCTGAAATGGAAGGAAATGGTGACCATCATCAAAAATGACCGTTTCATTGTCTAACGGAACTAATATCCGGTGCTCTTTTTCATAATCCCAGTCTCGTGATTTTGTACTTAATAGCTTTTCGATGTTGTCTTCATTCACCTTGCTATCATAATTGTCTAACGTAATTCCCTGGAACAGTTTTTGCTTCCGATACTTTACTTTGGTCAAAGTATCGAGTGTAACTTCGAACTCTAGGCAGGCTCCTTCATGTTTGTCGGCATAGTGCGCCCACATTGCTGGCGAGCGCCAGGTTTCGCTCAGACAAATCAGGCCTGCCATCTTTCCGATTTGGTTGAGAGCATCTTTGTGAGGTGATCGGATTTTCGGGTCAGATATGTCATAGGGAGCCAATTCGAACGGATCGTTCAGAGTTCCGAATCTCCCGAAACGCGACAACTTTACTCTCTTCTTCTGGAGTAGATCGCGAAGGTGTTTTTGGCCAGTGTAGTAGTACAGTTTCACCATTGGGCTTCTAAATGGGCGCTCCATGAGCGGTGGGCTGTCGATGTTAAATTAGAACTTATTGTCTCGCACCTTAGGGCCTAATTAGTACGATTGCACGATAGCTTTTTCGCGCGTCACCACCCTCTACAAACCACGCAGGGAATGTCTGGTTTGCACCGTTCGCGACGCGCTGCACATGCAAACGCACTGAGCGCGATAAATGTCCGGTCAGGGCTCTGAGTGACGGAGGTTTTGCCCTGGAACTACCGTTTTTCGCGTGGCGGCACTGAACACTTAAAAAGTCCATGTACGCAGGAATCAACTGGACACCGTATTTAGGCCGCAAGGTCGCGGCCTTCAGTTCACCTGCGCAGTATACTCAACAGCTACCCGCTTTTTTGTCATCTAGAGGCATGCATGTTGATCTCGTTACCGGCTTACGACAGGTGGAAGAGCTCGACCGCCGTCCGGAAAATTCGCCCTTGTAGATGCAGAGGAAATCCTCGATCTCTGACGGCGTAAGGACACTGAATTCGACTGGCAGTTGGTCTTTCATGATCAAGGGTCCAGAAAAACCCAGGGCTGCAGCCCCTTCCCGTGTTCCCGCGTGGAGGTATACGACCTCGGGTTCTAAACGTAGAAACGCGCCAATGCGGAGCGACACGTCGTAGATCGTCAATTCACCGATACCTCTGACTGGACCAATGATGGAGCCGATGATGTTGTGAAGCTCGTCGAAACTCCTTGCTACCTCTATCGCGCCAATGTTGGCATGCAATCCCCGCGCTGCTTCATCCCGAGCGACACTACGGATACGACGCTGATGGGAATGTCTCTTGCCATTTGAATCCTGAAGACTAGCGGTAAGATCTATTGCTTCGACTAGGGTTGTCGGAGCCGCGAAGTAGGCCTGCTCGCTTTGAGTTCGATTCCGACAGTTCTTAATGTAATGTGACACACAGTCTGAAATCTTGCCCATTTTTCACTTTCTTCTTCGTGGACTTTGCCACTCAACGTATTCGAGCCAATTGCTGCAGGAATTCTAGACCGCCTTGCGAATGTAGTCTTCACCTTCAATGCCCAGTAGCAGCACAATTGGGGACGCAACTCAATCTTTAGCTCTATATTCGTTGGATGTCCGCAATCAGCGGATCGCGACATGCCACAGCTGCACACGTCGTGACCTTGACGGATGGCCGGTTTGGGCTCATCTATCAATTCAGGCTTGTAGCAGAGAATGTCCGCTGCGAGCCGATAGTGTTGAAAAACACCATTTTTGACGGAAGGTGTTGAAAAATCCAGCCGTTGAAAGCCGGTCGAAAATTTTAGCTAGGGGTCGGCCAAAGCACGGCATTGCCGTCGTGCCGCGCGCTCATGGCCTTCTCCGTCCAAACTGGGGTGACTTTTCAGGCGCGATGGAATTTGGCGAGAAAATGCATGATCGGAATTTTCGAGTTTTTCAACACTATCAGCCCGTTTATCAAAAATGCTGCACAGCGACCAAAGTCCGCTATGTTGGGATTCTGTTGAAAAACAACGTGTTGCAGTCGCAGAATGGGGTGACCTGAGCACGGCACGAGCGCCTTTCTGGTCAGGCGTTTCGCGTTTGCTGCGGTGCGGGAAAGATTTTCGCCAATTTGCGGAGGTTCTGGGCGGTGGCGGCGAGGAGGAATTCGTCATTTGCGCCGCACGGTCCACGTAATCGGAGCCGTCCAAGGCCTAGGATGCGCTTGAGGTGGGCGAAGAGCATCTCAACTTTCTTTCTGAGCTTCATCGCAATCTGGTACTCTTCAGTTTTGGCCAGATCTCTGGCGACCTGGCGCGCATCTTCGTGCTCTTCGCGGGTGATTTTGCGTGCATCAGCGTTGGGGCAGCATCTTTGTTTGGACGGACATACCTGGCAGACTTCTTTCAAGGCGCGATAGCGGGCTGTGCCCTTGCCCGACGGCCCCCGGTTTGGATCAGAGTAATTCCGGCGGAACTGTTTAAGCGCGTGACCCTCTGGGCAGATATATTGATCATGCTCAGCGTCCCATTCGAAGTCTGTGCGTGTCCAGGTGCCGTCGGGGCGTCCTGGACCTGTCGCGTTTTTGTGCCGCTCCAAGTGCTCGTTTAAACCACTTTCCGTTCGAAGGCGACGGGACTTTTCCAGCCCAGTGCTGAGTGTCGGCGGCGCGGATTGTAGAAGCCGTTGATGTATTCGAAGATGGCCGCTTCAGCCTGCCGTCGGGTTTGCCATGACCGCCGCCAGATCAGCTCAGCTTTGATCGTTTTGAAGAAGGTCTCGACGGCGGCGTTATCATAGCAATTGCCTTTGCCGCTCATCGACACTTTGAAGTCATGTTGGCGCAGGATCTTCTGATAATCGTGGGAACAGTATTGGCTGCCACGATCCGTGTGGTGGATGCAGTCCTTCGGTGGTGATCTGAAGGCGATAGCCATTCTCAGCGCCCTGATGGCCAGGTCTCGCTTCATCCGATTGCTAACAGCCCAGCCAATCACACGGCGGGAATGCAAGTCCAGAATGACGGCGAGATAAAGCCAGCCTTCACGGGTCCAGACATAGCTGATGTCACCAGCCCATGTCTTGTTCGGCTGATCCGCTGTGAAGTCCCGATCCAGTAGGTTGGGCGCGATATTGAACTTGTGATCGCTGTCTGTCGTGACCTTGTGCTTGCGTGTTCTCAACACGGATATGCCGTTCTGGCGCATCAGGCGACCAACGCGACGATGCCCCACAGCCAAACCAATTTCCTTCAACTCTTCAGTCATGCGCGGCCTGCCATAGCTGCCCAAACTGAGGCGTGACTGTTCTTTGATATGCGCCAGCGTGACCAGATCAGACCGCTGTCTGCGACTGGCAGGGCGGCTGCGGAAGGCACGCAGACCGCGTGCGCTGACACCGACGACATCGCATAACCGGTTGGCTGGAAAGTTGGCTCTGTGTTCTTCGATAAACCTAAATCTCATTGCTTTAGGCCCGCGAAGAACTGGGTGGCCTTTTTAGGATTTCCTCTCCTCCTTGAGGAGCCGGATCTCCCGTCGAAGTCGCTCATTCTCTTGAGCGAGGCTCAAATCCTCTTTGGAAACCACGTCTGTATCTCGGTGCGCTGTGATCCATTTGTTCAGCGTGGACATCCCGACACCTAGATCATCAGCCACCTGCTTGCGTGTTAGCCCACTGGTCAATGCGATACGCACCGCATCTTGCCGGAATTCGGCCGTCCGTTTCAGTCCCATAGTCAGTCTCCTTTGCTGCAGTAGATGCTATCAAAGGAGCGGCATCAAACCGTGACAGGTCCACATTGATTACATTAGGTGTTGCCGACCTCGAGCGATCGAAGATGTTCTACTCTGATCTTGGTTGGACCCCCGCTCCCCGTGGTGGCGACACGATCGTATTCTATCAGCTTCGAGGACTCGTCCTTGGGCTTTTTGGACATGACGCGCTAGCTGAAGACCAGAACAGACCCGCGAATGAACTTGGGACCGGAGCTATGACGCTCGCACTCAACATGGTTGACCGTGAGTGCGTCGATAAAGCCTATCAAAGCGCCCTGCATGCGGGCGCAACGTCATTAAAGGAACCACAAGAAGGGGTCGTCCCTCACCGGACGAGGTCAGCAGATGACGCCGAAAACGGCTGCTGCGCCACGCAAAGCGCGAGACTAAGCTGGGCGCTCCGCGACCGATCCAACACATGCATGCAGCGGTCCAATCGAACCGGACCAAAAATGACTGCGAAGAGAAGCTTGACCCGGATGAGAGACCCGATCCCAAAGGACGGAAACAAAACAATGAAATGAACTTGACCCAAACGCCCAATTAGAGAATCCGTCGTTCGAACGGGTGGAGCAAAAGTCTGCAATTGTGCGATTGGTGACGTGGTTCCACTCCCGATAACTGCCGGGCGCCGAAAGCGCTGACTTCTTTTCGAGTTCTGGCTGATAGTGCTCGCTGAAGAATGTAGTGTTGAACACCTTGTCCCAACACTTGAGTGCCGTTTCTCGATTACAATCGTCGTCGAACAATGGATCAAGGTAGGCGATCGCGACACGGCGGTTCTGGCCCGTGATAAGACCAGATGAGCGTTTTTCGACGTGCGTGGTGCCCGTGTTTTTCTCGACGAACAGAAGAACGTTCGAAGGAGGAAATGCAAATGAACAAAACGCTTTATGTTGGCCTGGACATTCACAAAGATACAATTGCAGTCGCTGTTGCCGAAGACAGTCGCAGCGGTGAGATCAGATTTCACGGGATCGTCGTCAATTCGGCTGATGCAGTGCTACGTCTTACGAAGAGGCTTTCCAAGAACGGACACACTCCGTCTTTTTGCTATGAGGCTGGGCCGTGCGGCTATGGCTTGCACCGACACCTCACAAAGCTCGGGTTTGAATGCGCAGTTGTTTCGCCGTCGATGATCCCTCGCAAGGCCGGTGATCGGGTCAAGACAGATCGGCGAGACGCCGAGATGTTGGCCAGGCTTTGGCGTGCAGGTGAATTGACACCCATTTGGACGCCAGACGAGGAGCAGGAGGCCATGCGCGACCTGATCCGTACCCGCAAGCAGGCGATGGACGCCGTGAAGGTGTCGAAACAGCAATTGCTTAGCTTTCTGCTGCGTCATGGGCTTCGATACGAGAGTGGGGGCTATTGGAGGCAACGCCATCGCCGATGGCTTGCGGAACTGCGACGGTTCCGGTTTTCGTATCAACAACTGGCTTTTGAAGAGCTGAAGCGCGCCATCAACCAAGCAGAGGCCCGCGTTGCGACCCTAGATCAGGCCATCGAAGATGCGATCCCCGGCTGGTCCTTCGCTCCGGTTGTAGATGCGTTGCGTGCACTGCGTGGTGTCAACACCACAATTGCCGCAACCGTGGTTGCCGAGATTGGCGACATCACCCGCTTCAAAAATCCACGTCAGTTGATGTCGTGGTTGGGTCTGGTGCCGAGCGAGCACTCTAGCGGATCCACAACACGCCGAGGGCGTCTAACCAAGGCTGGCAATGCATTGGCGCGAACGATGTTGATTGAGGCAGGTTGGTCGTACCGTCATCCGCCAAAAGAAGGTCATCCGTATCTGAAGCGGTCCGCGCATCTGCCGCAACAGATCAAGGATATCGGCTGGAAAGCGCAGACCCGCCTTTGCAAGCGGTATCGCGATCTCAGCCAAACCGGCAAACCGCAGCCACGGGTGTTGGCAGCAATTGCTCGGGAACTCGCCGGGTTCATCTGGGACATCGCTCGGAAAACACCTTTGGCCACCTGATCGAAATGCGCAGCCTGCCTGTGTAGTCCGCTGGAGATGGCGGTCATGTGATAGGGAAATCCTCGGTACACCCTTTGGGACAAACATCCGATCTTAGAGAGAGGTCACCCGTATCGAATTTGGTCAGGCGGTATCCAGCCCGCGGATGAGAGTATGATAACCACCGGTTCGGCCCACCGTCTCCAGCGCCTACACAGGCTACATATTTTGACCATCCCACGCCAGTGGGGTAGTCTCATCGTGTCGAGAATTCCAAAAACGCTCATGAGAAAGGGGGATTTCGCCCCCTACCCAAATCGACCCTAATAACCTCGACGACCTGCGCGTCTTGATCCCCGAGCCTGCGCCGACAACGGCCCATAAAATCCGCGATCACCTGACACCGCGTATGATGGAATTCATCCACAACAGCCCGTTCTGTCTGATCTCGACCGTCGACCGCGACGGCTTTCCTTCGGTATCGCTACGCGGTGACCAGCCGGCCGTCGCCAAGGTTTGGGGGGCGAAAATCTTAGACTTGCCATGGAAATTTTCAACCAATTTAGTTTTCGTTACGGCCTGCCACAAAAAAATAACCCACTGTCGCCAGCGTCGACAGAAGAAGCAGGCAAAACAATGACATCAAGATTCCAGAAAGTCCGGAAATGGCAAACATAAGTGCGAGAACGTACGGCCCTGTCAGCTTGAACACATTAATGATCGTCGAAGCAACACTCATTAGGTACGCTTTTTGCTGAGGCCTCGAACTCTCAGATACTAGGTACAGAACGAGAGGGAGGGTTAACTGTGAGGCGCCCGAGAGCGCAACGAACACCACGAAAAAGCCAAGTTTTGTTGGAGCAACTAGCACCCACAAGCACAATAAAGTTAAAGCCACCAATTGTGTAGTAACGGTCGTGCGTTGCAGTCCGCGTGATGCAATAAAACCCACCAAAAAAACTTCAATCGGAATTATTAGAAGATTGGCAGTTGCAACAATCAAGTTGAGCTCATCATTCTGAACTCCAAAGTCAGTGACAAACACAGGCCCCATAGTCGAGTTTATGCCTGCGTGCCCAAAAAAGATCGCCCCAGCAGTGAAGACAAAGACCGGCATGTTAAGTAAATTTGCACGAACCGAAACACGCATTTTTGATGCTCTAGCAACCGGTTCCCGACTACTGGCCACGCTTTGAGTGGGGACACTCAATGCCACCCATAGACCGATTGTGGCTAGTATTCCTAGCAGTCCTGAAACAACCAGAACCCGTGAGATTTCCACAGGGTCAGCTACTGAAAAATACCACATGGCAATTGGCGCCAATATCCATCCTGTTGTCGTCGCCGCTCCAAGATAACCCATATATTTGGCGCTCTCTTTTCCAAACAGGTCACTAACAGTCGCCATGATTACACCAGTACCAGCCGCATGGATGCCAACGAGGAACCTAGCCAGAAGTAGAACGGTTAACGAACCAGTGGCACCGTGTAAGAATACTGCCATCGAGCTCGCAAGAAATACTCCCGCGACTGTGCCTCTGCGGCCTAGGCGATCACCTATCAAGCCGATTATAGGCGCGGCCAAAACAGCCGCAACTACATTGGATCCGAGGATGAACACAATTAACTCAGGGTTGCCACCTAGATTCAAAGCGATAAAGGGTAAAGCCGAGAGCGAAACAGCGAAGCCGGACTGAACTATAAATTGCACAACCAATAGACAGCTGAACTGTGCTATTGGACTGTACCCTCCTCGGTCTGGTCGCATCGATCCTGAGATCACTCAGTAACCTTGAAGCATTGTGAAGAAAGCAACGCACCCATTCTTAAATACTCCTCAAACTTGGCTGGGCTTGCCTCTTCCATGTCGAAAAACTCGACAGCTCCATCCTTTTGGAACCCATCTATCAGCTCCGTTGAAACATCGCCGGAAGAGCGAAACAGTTTAAGATCTATAACTGAATTGGAAAGCACGTCTGGTGGAGTAAGTTCTTCAATCCTACCTGGAGGCGCATCCAAGAAGACTATGCCCGCACAACCATTAGACTTCAGTGGGTCGGGCAGTACACATGAATTCGACAGGTATCCGGCCACTTGCACTTTGAACAGGTTCTGCCTGAAGACACTCTGGAAAATATTCATAATGCCATTGCCAGCAGGCCGTGCATTCAACTCAATGATGTAAGGAGTTCCGTCTTCAGCTATTCGGATGTCGATATTTGAAAGTCCCCGATCAATACTAACTGCTGCAGCTGCGAGTTCGGCGACCCTGTGGACTGCATCAGTATTCGATGCCGTGCACGGCGCAATGTGACCCAACTCTGCAAAGTAAGGGGGCTGCGTCAGGGCGGTATCGACGCTTCCCAAAGCGCGGTGTTGACCATTCGCACTAGCGACCAACGTAACGACTTCCTTGTTGGAAGGGATGAACTCTTCGACGTGGAACAAATCACTTTGAAGGCCTGTTCGTTGGCCATGCTTAGCCGCTAAAGCAGCACAAGTCTCGAACACTGTTTCGAGAGACTTTGCATCGGGAGCGAACTTGACGCCCACGCTTGAATACAGATTCGACGGTTTTACAATAAGTGGAAACTTGAGTCGCTTCACGGCTTCTTGCAGGTCTTGTTTGCTAGACACTTTCATAAAACGCGGGACCGAGAGCCCTGCATTTTCAAAAGCAGCAAGCATCTTAACCTTGTTTCTGACTGTCTCAACTGAACTGCGGGCCAAGTATGGCAAGTTGTAGTGCTCTGCGATCAATAAACCGGGTGCAATGGTTGGTTCTCCCAACGGTACGACTGCACCAGGCCGTAAGCCGGTCTTATCTTCAAAAACCCGTACAGCTTCCAACGCCGTATCTCTGGCCCCATCTCCGGGTATTGCGATGTCAACATACTCGTTCGAGTTGAGTGGAGCCAAAGGCTGCAAAACAGCTAGTGGCATATCCGTCAAGCTAGCTGCAGCTGTAAGAGCTGTCCAGCCCCAATTCTATGGGCCAGTTTTGAGCAAGGTTTCTGGAACGGGCGGTCGCATGTTTAGAGCCTGATGGGGTCTGACACGATTGTACTGTCTAAGCCAGGTATTGATGACGATCTGAGCCTGTTTGGTGGTGTGGAACCATTCTGCGTTGAGGACTTCCCGGCGCAGAGTGCCATTGAAGCGCTCGTTGTATCCATTCTCCCAAGGTGATCCCGGGTAGATTTGGATCGGCTTAATGCCCACCTTTCTTAACCAGGTCTGCAGGGCCGTTGCGATGAACTCCGCGCCGTTGTCGGAACGGATGTGTTCGGGCTTCCCGTGCCGCAATAAGAGTGGGTAGAGCGCATCCAGCACGTCTGCGCTGTTCATCTTCGGCTTGACCGCTACGCAGAGCGCCTCACGGGTATACTCATCCAGCACCGTCAGCATCTTGTAGCTCTGTCCGTTGCTCAGCTTGTCGTGGACAAAGTCAATGCTCCAGATGTGATTGGGATGTTGCGGTCGGAGCCGGATGATCGAGCTGTCCTTGTGGTACAGCCGTTTGCGTTTCTTGTGCCGTTGTGGGAGCTGCAAGCCTTCTTCGCGCCATAGTCGTTCGATCTTTTATGATTGACTGCCCAGCCTTCGACACGCAGCAGCTCGGCGACCTTGCGGTAGCCGTAGCGCCCATACCGTTTGGCCAATCGGATCATCGCCAGACGTAACGCCTCATCATCCTTTGGCGCTGCGCGGTATTGCAGCGTGCTCCGCGCCAATCCAATCACGCGACAGGTGCGCCGTTCAGAGGTTGCCAGCTTTTGTCGGGTGTGGACCACGGCCTGACGAAGCTGGTCTGCCGTCAGGCCTTTGGCTTTAGATAATCAAGGCTCTCCTTGAGAATGAGTTTGTCCAGTTCAAGCTCAGCCACGATTTTCTTGAGCCGATCATTCTCTTTCTGCAGCGCCTTCAGATTGGCCATCTCAGATCGTCCCATCCCACCAAACCGCTTGCGCCATGTGTAATAGGTCGCATCACTGACACCAGCCGTTCTGCACGCCGTCGCGACATCCGAACCAGATGCCAGGCCCAGCTCAATCTCGCGCAAAAGCCGCAGAATATCTTCGTCCGAATACCGTTTCCGCGCCATCAATCCCGTCTCCAAAACTAAGCCAACTGTGGCACAGTTTTAGGGGGCCAAGACAACGCTCTGCCAGTTCATCGACGGTTAGGCGATGATGGGTGATCTTCCGCCCCAATTGATTGCTTAGTGTTTCGGCAACCACATCATAAGAAATCGCTTCCGGGCCAGTGAGAATATAGTCCGTGTTTTCGACTGAGGGAGCGACCAGCAGCGCCGTTGCACAAGCTGCTATATCGCCCGCATCGATAAAGCCAACGCGGCCGTCATCTGTCGCGGTGTAGATGGCGGACTCATCGCGAATGGGGTCTCGGTGATGAAGTTCTGAAAAGTTCTGCATGAACCAGGTTGGACGCAGAACGGCCCATTCTGGAGCGTTGGAGCGCAGCCAAGCGTGGACTGAGCCCATCATGGGCCCGCCTTCTTCCAAAGAAGAGGCGCTGAGTAGCACGAAGCGTTGGACGCCCGCAGCAAGTGCCGCTTCAAGACCGGGCTGCATTGCTCCCAGTGAATCCACGGTGTCTGTGGGTGCTACGAGGTAAACAGCCCTGACGCCTTCGAAAGCATCCGTGAACGTAGACGGATCGCTCCAGTCGAAGCGCACGTCGTTTTTGTTCTGAGGGCTGCGTGTTCCCACGCTGGGGGCCAGCCCTTTTGCCCGTAGCTGTTTGACGACGCGGCTTCCCGTTTTTCCGGTGCCGCCAGTGACAAGAATGGAACTAGTCATCAATAAAGTCTCCCAGCTTGGACTTAAGAACTTCGACGCCGCCGACTGCGTTCAGCAGAACCAGAGGGTTCCAGTAGTCACGATAGCGGGTGATACGTCCGTTTTGGACCTCGATAACCGAGATGTAATTCTGGTCGTAGCGCCCGGCCTCGCCTTTACCTTTGCATGAGAACTCCAAAACAAAGGTTTCACCGTCTTTGGCAAAATGGGTGACCGCCGGGCTCATGGATTCAAAGCTGATGAGGCCTCCGGCTTTTGGCAGATAGGCGGCCATCGTATCTCGGCCGCGGAGTTCTCGCACCGAACCTTCTGGCGCAAAGGGGAACTCGAACACGATGCCTTCGTCACACATGTCCAGGAAGTTCTCGCCTGCATCTGCGATGATTGCATCTCCAAGGGCACCGCGCAGCATCGCGCCAAAACTTGGTATCGTGTTCGTATCAGACATGATCTCTCCTAGCTTCGTGTTGATGGGTTTTGAGGGGGTCGAAAGGTGTGGTGTGAGTGATGGCTTGCGTCATGGTGCTTTTCCGAATTGCATGATGAGAACGCCGGAGATCGACAGCACAGCACCAGTGATGCGATAGAAGTCCGCTGATCGAGCAGCGTTTCCAAGTAGCCCGTTCTGGTCCAGGATGAGTGCCATCGTCATTTGTCCGGCGACGACTGCGGCAATAAAAGCGGCGGCCCCAAAGCGTGGGATCAGAACCATGGTCGCCATCACGTAAATGACACCGATCACACCTCCTACCCACGCCCAGGAAGGAGCTGCGTATAGTGATGATAAGCTTGGCAATGTCGGTCGAAGCCATGCGATGCCGGCCACCAGGCAAACGAATGAAATTCCAAACGACAACAGAGTTGCCCAGAGTGGGTGGCCGGCAGCACGGCTGAGCTCTGCGTTCATTCCGGCATGGATGGGTATCAAGGCCCCGCAAAGCAGAGGCGCAAACCACAGAAGTGCAATTTTCGGATCCATCTTCGCGTCCTTTCCAAAAGTGCCAAAAATGGGTTGCAGTATTTTGGAGTGTGCCCCAGAATACGTCGGAACGATACCGTTTCGTCCTACATAAGGGAGAATCGCGATGGAACGCAATAGTTCCGACGTAAAAAATTCTGATCGGCCGCGCCGGAAGCCGGCTGGGGCTGCCGTTTTGCAAGACACGGTGACGGAAGCAATCCAACGCGCGTTGTTCGAGGAATGGGCGGAAACGGGTTACTCGGCTCTACGAATGGAGCGGATTGCGGCTCGCGCAGGTGTCGGCAAGGCAGCGCTCTATCGACGGAGCAAATCCAAGTTTGAACTAGTGACCGAAGCGGTGAAATCAGCGGCCACGAGTATCACTCCAATTCCGGACACAGGATCTTTTGAGAAGGACGTTGCCAGGCTTATGCGCAGAATGGCTGCAACTCTGCGTCATCCGCTTGTGAGGCGGATCCTGCCGGACCTACATGCTGAGCACGCGCGTTCTGATGAATTGGCAGAATTGCTGGAGAGTGTTACGAGGGATCGCCGAGCCCAGGCAATGGTCATGTTGGACAGAGCTATTGAGCGTGGTGAACTGACAAAAGACACAGATCGGCAAATGATCCTGGATATGTTTATCGCACCGCTCTACTGGCACGTCATTGTTCAGCATCGACCTGTCAGATCAGCGGACATTCAACGATTTACCAATCTGGTACTAAGTGTATAAAAATAAGCAGTAACTATAAAGCACATTGAAAAACTTAGACAAAGGTCGTCTCGGTTTTTCGGCACAGCCTAACAGCCTAGGGAACCCAATCTTGGTGGGTGATCGCATAATTCAACGCTTCGAGATCTTCAGTCAGCTGGATGTATGAGATTGGCCCTCCCAGACATACCCTGACCGCTTCGTCGGGTGCGCCTGTTACCGTAAAGGCATTGCTCGGCATAACTCCGACTTGACGATTGGCCATGTGGCTCATCACGTCAGCTCGGCTCGACCCTTCGGGCAGTTTGAGCCAAATATTGAAGGCTTCGGTGCTGCCGACGAAGTCTTGGTCCTGCATAATCTTGGCCGCAAGGTTCTGTCTGCGGTTAGCCTCCTTGCGGACGAACTTTTGCACCGCCGCGGCTGTACCATCCTCGATCCATCGCGCCATCAAAGCTGTTGTGATTGGTGACGCCATGACATTCGACGCCTGCAAGGCCCGCGTGAAGTGGGTTTTCGACAGCCCAGACGGAACCACCGTTAGCGCAAGCCTCAAACCAGCGCCCAGACATTTCGAAAGACCCGCGATGTACCACCCCAATTCGGGGATCTGCTGTGATATAGGCGGTGGCGCATCCGACGACACAAAACGACAAGCGTCATCTTCAATCAAAGGCAAACCGTACTTATCCAAAACGGATGCGATCTGCTGACGTCTCTCCATCGGAATTGTAAGCGTCAGGGGATTTTGCAGCGTCGGGTTCAGATAAAGAGCAGAAGGTGCCTGCTCTTGAATAGCGGCATCCAGATCACCAGGAAGAATACCGCTGTCGTCTGATCTCACGCCGACAAGCTGAATACCGAGTTGGGCCGCGATGGCGCGAATACCGGGATAGGTCACGCGCTCACAGATCACGGTGTCTCCGGGCTTGGTGAGCAGCGTAAGGATCGACAGCAAACTGGCATGTGCGCCAGGCGTGATTGCCAATTGGTCTGCTGTAACGTCGATACCATTGATATTCATCCAGCGTGCTGCGGTCTCCCGGTCCTGCAGGCTCCCGATAATGGATTGGTAGCGAAGCAGAGGAACGAGGTTCGCAGCAACATGTGTGAGGCCTTGTTCCATCCGGGCCACCAGAGCCGGATCATCGGGCTCCGGGGGCATGTTCATGTTCGGGTCTTCTTCCAGCGCGCGACGTGGGTCTGCTTTTTCTGATGTTTCTTCATGCTTTCGGATAAACGACCCTCGCCCAACAAATGTATCGATGTACCCTCGCTTTGCGGCTTCAGAGTATCCGCGAGACACGGTTGTGAAATCCAAGCCAACAAGCTTGGCGACGCTGCGTTGAGGCGGAAGCCTGTCACCTGCATCAAGCACACCTGTTTCTACATCATGTCTGATCGCTTCCGCGATCTGGACATAGAGTGGTTTCCCGTCGTCGCGCAGATTCGGCGTCCATGACTTCAAGGTATAATTCCATTCAATATAGAAGATTGCGCCTGTCACCTTTATCCTTATTACAGGAGAATTTCAACGTATTGTCGCACCTATCGCCATATTGATTGGCTAATGATTGCATTTTGTCTGAAGATGAACTATCTGAAGCACGACCGAAGGAGATCAAAGATGTCCGACCTTGCAATTGACACCCACGCCGACAGTGAAGAGCGCCCCATCAAACCCGCAATCATGAACGGGATGCGCCTCAAGTGCCCCAGATGCGGGGAAGGCAAACTGCTGCATAGCTACATCAAAGTGAACGATGAGTGTTCGAATTGCGGTTTAGATCTGAGCCATCAGCGGGCTGATGATGGTCCGGCTTATCTTACGATCCTGATCGTTGGCCACCTAATGGGGTTCGCGTTGCACATCGCCTGGGTGACATGGAGGCCAGAACCCTGGGTCTTGGCTTTGAGCATGTCGGTCATCGCAGTAATCGGTGCCTTGGCACTGCTGCCGGTCATGAAGGGCCTGATTGTTGGATACCAATGGGCCAAAAGAATGCACGGGTTCTAGGGATCTAAATGCCGGCAAGCTCTTCAATCCAACATGTAAAGAAATGGCCGTTTTGTTGGGGTCGTCTGTTTACCAGATTTTGATTCAAGCTAACTATATGCTGGCAAATTCCCTTTCCGATACCCTTGCAACCTTTGACACTTTGGGCTGCGAACAGTCCTTGGTTGCTCGATCTTCGATGACAGCTTTGTCCGCGGCGGCGCCTTTTACAAAGTAGGGCTGAACGTCCGCTTGGCGCAGTTCGCGGCTTGCTGCACAAGCAAAACCTCAAGTGGTCGTGAAAGGCTGGTAAGGGCTCAAACTGCTATCTTTGGCGCGACGGCTTCATTGTGTTTTTTCCGACGCACAGTCGATTGGGGTTCAGTGCGAATTTGGGCTGATCTAGCGCTCTACCACCCGTTCCACTTCACTATCAATTTTTACAATCGGACCAGCAAGTACGCTGTCACTCAGCTTGTCGAAAAGGCCAATCGCAAGACAGCCTGGGAGTTCCTTGAACATCTGCTCGAAGCCGTCCCCTATCACATCCACACGATCCTACGGTCGATCGCTAGCCTTGTGTTCGACTTCGATCGGTCGATAAACCGACCCTATTTGTCGCTATGTCCTTGGTAACAGGATCAATCGAACCTCTCCTCAATGACGTTAAACACGTCACCGGTACTCAGGTTTTTGACCTGGCTCACAGTCTTGCCGTCCCAGAAGTAGGAAAAGTGTTGTCCCTGGTTGGGTATCCCGGCAATGTCGGGCCAGAAGAGTGCGATGGCGAGGCCATCCGGGTATCGGACACTCCTGAACACTAGACCGTTGGAACCCTTGTCGCGAAGCTTCGCCCCGAGGGCCTGCGAGGCGGTATAGTCGGTCCTGTCGTAGATCGGATCCGTCAGTGCGGTCTCTCTGAGATCATGCAAATCCGCGTCCAATGAACCGACCAGTTCTCGAAAATCAGAAACCCAGCCAGGATCCTCTGCGGTCGCAGCCATGAAGGATCCATGATGATGAATGGTTTCAAACAGCGCGACTTCAATAGAATTGCCCGCATAGTAGATGCCATAGGAACCATCGGTGAAACGGCTTGGGCGGTCTGTCGATGTGTGGACAAAAGGAGCCATGGCCCACGAAGCCCCCTCCCCTGCCACGCGTCGATTTTCCGGCACAAGGTCAAGCATGCCGACGCTTTCTGCGACACGCGGATTTGTTTTTGCTTCTGCAGACAGAATAGCATCCCAATCAGCAGGATCGGCAATGTCCTCAAACAGATCAATGGGAGGGAAACGGGACCGAATAATTCGATGGGTCGTTCGCCAACTTACTCGAACAACTTCTGGATCAACCAAGCTCATCAACCTCGAACGCTATCGAGATAGCGGCGAACACGCATGATGTCGGTGAGCTCGCCACCGAGCATGACATCGAGTGCCGGCATATCGCCAAACGCCTCATTCGGGCGTTTGACCCATCCATAGGCGCGATCTGCATCCGTGAAGATGATCCGGAGCGCTTTGTGAATGCCCATGAGGTTGGACAACCGAGCTTTAAGGTCGCGTGGAACTCGACCGATCATTCCCACTTTCCAGCGTGCCCAGGTGCGAGCTGAAAGTCCGCCAAGTAGAACGGAGGCTTGAGCATCCGTGATGTCCCACTTGCCAAAGAGAGTGACGACGGCTCGGGCCATAGCTTCGCCTTCTGCGTCTGAGATGTAGGGCGCAGAGGGCTGATGGGCTGTCTTCTCAACGAGTTGCAGCTGTGGCATGGCAAACTCCTATGGTTGTCTTATGGCATAATATAAGGTATTTATTGCCATATTGCAAACTTTTACAAATACAGTTGCACTTCGGGTACCAGAGTAATGGCTGACAACGACGAAGCCGGCGGGCAGGGCCGGTACACACCGTCACGGGCTTCTCTTACCGTACGTTCCTGCCCCTACCGAAGCTGGCCCCTTCTTCTCTGGAGGTATTCGAGGATGTCAGGGCCCGCGGCTCTATTCGCGTATTGTCATCGATAACCTGATCAAACACCTCCTTTTCACTCATGACGCGATCCCGCATGTCATTGCGAGTGAAGAATACGGCCTTGCTCCCAAGAATGGGTGGTAGACCTCGCGTCAGGATCAGAGATCCAATTTTCGGAAGCTTGGATAGATCTGACTGAGAAAGCAGCGGCAACTCCTTTACCTGTTCGCTGGCGCCCGCCCCGACTTGACCCGAGAACATATGGTATTTGGCTGATGATTCCGATTTGGACTCTGTTTTGACGGCAATCGTATCTTTTCCCAGCACGTTCACGATCTCATTCGACCGAGCGCTACTCTGAACAGCGCCAAAAATGCGCGTTTCTGCAGAGTCCTCCCAGGCGTGAGCCCCCTCCCCAGATATCGGTGAATTGACCCCAACTTTGGTAGAACAGCATCAAGTGTAATCCGATATCGCGGCCTTCGTCGCGGACTGTCTTCAGCTGTTCGAGATTGCCAAGCCCCTTGGCTTCGTCGAGAATAAACAAGCGCCGACAAGATGGGTTGCCCTGTTGTTCAGTGAGTTGTGCAGCCATGAGGAGTGATCCCGTCAGTAACTGTAGCGGCTTGAGATCATAATCCGTTGGGCGCGAGATCATCGCTGTTTCTGGCTCAGATTATTTGAGACTATAATTCGATTTGGTGTCTTGGCCCCCTAAAACTGTGCCACAGTTGGCTTAGTTTTGGAGACGGGATTGATGGCGCGGAAACGGTATTCGGACGAAGATATTCTGCGGCTTTTGCGCGAGATTGAGCTGGGCCTGGCATCTGGTTCGGATGTCGCGACGGCGTGCAGAACGGCTGGTGTCAGTGATGCGACCTATTACACATGGCGCAAGCGGTTTGGTGGGATGGGACGATCTGAGATGGCCAATCTGAAGGCGCTGCAGAAAGAGAATGATCGGCTCAAGAAAATCGTGGCTGAGCTTGAACTGGACAAACTCATTCTCAAGGAGAGCCTTGATTATCTAAAGCCAAAGGCCTGACGGCAGACCAGCTTCGTCAGGCCGTGGTCCACACCCGACAAAAGCTGGCAACCTCTGAACGGCGCACCTGTCGCGTGATTGGATTGGCGCGGAGCACGCTGCAATACCGCGCAGCGCCAAAGGATGATGAGGCGTTACGTCTGGCGATGATCCGATTGGCCAAACGGTATGGGCGCTACGGCTACCGCAAGGTCGCCGAGCTGCTGCGTGTCGAAGGCTGGGCAGTCAATCATAAAAAGATCGAACGACTATGGCGCGAAGAAGGCTTGCAGCTCCCACAACGGCACAAGAAACGCAAACGGCTGTACCACAAGGACAGCTCGATCATCCGGCTCCGACCGCAACATCCCAATCACATCTGGAGCATTGACTTTGTCCACGACAAGCTGAGCAACGGACAGAGCTACAAGATGCTGACGGTGCTGGATGAGTATACCCGTGAGGCGCTCTGCGTAGCGGTCAAGCCGAAGATGAACAGCGCAGACGTGCTGGATGCGCTCTACCCACTCTTATTGCGGCACGGGAAGCCCGAACACATCCGTTCCGACAACGGCGCGGAGTTCATCGCAACGGCCCTGCAGACCTGGTTAAGAAAGGTGGGCATTAAGCCGATCCAAATCTACCCGGGATCACCTTGGGAGAATGGATACAACGAGCGCTTCAATGGCACTCTGCGCCGGGAAGTCCTCAACGCAGAATGGTTCCACACCACCAAACAGGCTCAGATCGTCATCAATACCTGGCTTAGACAGTACAATCGTGTCAGACCCCATCAGGCTCTAAACATGCGACCGCCCGTTCCAGAAACCTTGCTCAAAACTGGCCCATAGAATTGGGGCTGGACAGGGCATCTCAACAACTGTCATCGAAATTGGCTTTGGACTTTATCGACGGTTCGCCGGTTCGCCGGTTCGCAATAAACTCGAACCTCTTGCATTTTTGAGTTTTTCAACACTATCCGGACTTAGCCGCCGTTCGAGGCGCTGAACTTACTGCGACGAGCAACATAGGTCTGTTCGTATAACCACTCGGTTACCCCAGTACGTTATTTTGGGGGTCGGACAGATATGCAACTCGAACCAGCAAGTCTCCTCCAAACCTATCTCGGGCGTATCCCACGCGAAACCATGGAATTTAAACTCGTGACGTTTCTGTTCTTTCACTTCGACAGGCCAAGATTCTGTTTTTTCGCCATAAGTCACATCAACAAAGTTCTGCCTCGATTGCTTCAATGTTAGTGTGTAGTTACCATTTGGGAACTCAAACTTCCAAGTATGATTTCCAACCTCAACGATGTCGTCATCGTCAAAACGGTGCCAGCTCTTCATGCCGTGATATTGTTGAAGCTCTGTGCAACTAGCAAGCCCAATCAAGTACAAAATATTGAGCACATTGGGCTTATTTCGTTGAAAAACTCCTGCTTGATCGAGACGTCGGTCGCTGATTCAATTCTCCCCGAGGATGGGAGGACTGAGCGATGATGGGGCCGAAGCAGGAAGCGCAGGCGGCGTTGTTCTACGAATTCTCTCTTGAGGATCATGTTCCCCAAGACCACCTGCTGCGCTCGATTGATCGCTTTGTCGATCTGGATGGCATCCGCGCCTATCTGGCAGACTTCTACAGCCACACCGGTCGACCATCCATCGATCCGGAACTGCTGATCCGTATGCTGCTTGTGGGGTATTGCTTCGGCATCCGATCCGAACGGCGGCTTTGTGAAGAGGTGCATTTGAACCTGGCCTATCGCTGGTTCTGTCGTCTCGATCTGACTGACCGCGTGCCTGACCATTCGACGTTCTCCAAAAACCGGCATGGCCGGTTCCGTGAGAGTGAGCTGCTGCGTCATCTGTTCGAGGCCACTGTTGCGCGTTGCATCGCAGAAGGTTTGGTCAGCGGCCAGCGCCTGGCAATTGATGCCAGTCTGATCGAGGCGGATGCCAACAAGCGGAATTCGACACCCAAAGAAGAATGGTGCGCCTCCGACATCGACCCGACCGATGCCCCTCGCGCCGTTCGCGAGTATCTCAATACATTAGATGAAGCTGCGTTCGGTGCCGCCAGCGAGGTGCAACCAAAGTTCACCTCTCATTCTGATCCTGCCAGCCAATGGACGGCGGCCCGTAAGGGTCCAGCATTCTTTAGCTATTCCGACAACTATCTGATCGACACGGACCATGGCGTCATCGTCGATGTGGAAGCCACACGGTCCATCCGACAAGCTGAGGTCAGATCAACCAAAACCATGCTGGACCGGGTAGAGGACAAGTTCGATCTGCATCCAGAACGGCTGATCGCCGACACCGCTTACGGCACCGGGCCACTTCTTGGATGGCTGGTCGACCGCAAGATCGCGCCACACATTCCTGTCTTTGATAAATCCGGGCGCAACGATGGAACCTGGACCCGTGCAGACTTCGAATGGGACGCCGGGAACGATCAGTACATCTGTCCCGAAGGTCATGCGTGTCCGTTGTCAGGGGTTTTGGGACAGATGGCCGCCTGAGCTAAGAGAGGATCTGGCTCATCTGGTTGTTGTGATTATGCGGCGGATTTGCGGTGAAGCAAGCGCCGGGTTTCGATGGTCTTTCGTTTGATCCTTTCTCGTTGTTTTAGAATGGTCTGCCCGCGTCCGAAGTAGACATCGGCGGGCGTGAGGTTTTGTAAGCTTTCGTGGTAGCGCCGGTGATTGTAGTGATCGACGAAAGCATCGATCTGCTGCTGAAGGTCACCGGGCAGATAGTAGTTTTCCAATAAGATGCGGTTCTTGAGAGTCTGGTGCCAGCGCTCGATCTTTCCCTGAGTTTGCGGATGGTATGGCGCCCCTCGAACATGATCCATTTTCTGATCTGTCAGCCATTCGGCAAGCTCACCAGAGATGTAGCTGGACCCGTTGTCGCTGAGCAGGCGTGGTTTGTGCAGCACCGTTGCCTGATCACAGCCTGAGGCGTGCAAAGCGAGGTCCAGTGTGTCGGTCACATCCTTGGTCTTCATCGTCGTGCAAAGCTTCCAGGCGATGATGTATCGGCTGTAATCGTCCAGGATCGTGCTGAGATAGAACCAGCCCCAGCCGATCACCTTCAGATAGGTAAAGTCGGTCTGCCAGAGCTGGTTCGGTCGTGTGGTCTTGTCCTGGAACTCGTCTGCGGCCGACAAAACCATATAAGCCGGGCTGGTGATCAGATCGTAAGACTTGAGGATGCGATAGACCGAAGCCTCTGACACAAAGTACTTTTCTGTGTCGGTGAAGCGAACAGCTAACTCACGCGGGGAAAGCTCACTTTCCTTCAGTGCCAGGTCCTTGATCTTCTCACGCATTGGCTGCGGAATGCGGTTCCAGACCCGTGAGGGCTTGGGACTACGATCCTCAAGCGCCTCAGGACCACCCGACAGATACCGGTCGTACCAGCGATAGAAGGTGGTCTTCGGAATGCCCAGCTTCTCCAAAGTGCGCTTGGTCGGCAGATGCGATTGCTCAACCAAGCGGATGACTTCCAGTTTTTCGGATGCGGGATATCTCATTCGTCGTCGTCCCCATCCGCGATCATGCTTTTTTTGAGCAACCGCAGTTCAAGAGCCTGTTCGGCAACCACCTCCTTCAGGTCACGGGCTTCCCGTCTCAGATCCTTCACTTCGGTGGAAGTTGCCGCGCGGGCCGTGTCGCCTGCCAGACGTTTCTTGCCGGCTTCCAGGAATTCCTTGGACCAGCTGTAATAAAGGCTCTGCGCGATGCTCTCACGACGGCACAGCTCTGCGATGCTGTCCTCGCCTTTTAGGCCGTCCAGCACGATCCTGATCTTCTCTTCTGCGGAGTACTGTTTGCGGGTCGCACGGCGAATGTTCTTTACGACCTTCTCACCGTGGCTCTGCTTGGTTCCGGGTTTCTGTCTCATCTTATGGAATGGACGCCCCTTGCACCGATGCCGATAGTTTTCGGCAGACGTATCAAGCAGAAGGAGTTCACAGAATGCAGTTACTTGCGATTGATTTAGGCAAACAGTCGTTTCACATCCACGGAATCACCAATGAGGGCGAGGTAATCTCGAAGAAGGTGACCAGATCAAAACTCGCCGCTGCCGTTCAGGAGTATTCCCCGGAAACAGTCGCCATGGAGGCTTGTGCCAGCGCTCATCACTGGGGCAGACAGTTTGAGGCGCAAGGCTATGCCGTGCGCCTCGTTCATCCGCGGTTCGTAATGCCGTTTGTCAAAGGCTCCAAGAACGACGCTGTTGATGCCGAGGCGATCTATGAGGCCGCACTGCGCCCGACTATGCGATTTGTCCCAGTGAAGACGACGGAGCAACAGGATTTGCAGATGCTGCATCGAACACGTGATCGTCTCATCACACAACGGACCGGATTGATTAATCACATTCGGGGCCTTCTGGGGGAGTATGGCGTTGTCATTCCAGTCGGTGCCTTTCGGTTCCGAAAGGATATCAGAAACGCCGTCGCTGAGGCCAAGTTGTCAGCGCTGGCAACGGAAAACTTCAACGCACTTATCGCCGAATTCGAAGCGTTGGACAAACACGTCGCTGAGCTCGACCGTAAGCTAATCGCGATCTGCCGGACCGATGAGCGGTGCAAACGTCTTGCAACCCTCCCCGGCGTCGGGCCTGTGATCGCCACCGCCTTGATCGCTGCCGTTGATGACGGTCGACACTTTTCGTCTGGCCGGGCACTCGCGGCATGGATAGGCTTGGTTCCCAGACAATATACGACGGGCGGCAAGCCCCGGCTTGGTGGCATAGGCAAACGAGGCAACCAATACCTGCGGCGCCAGCTCATCCACGGCGCCCGGTCCGTCCTGATCAGGATCGCCAATCGTGATGATCAACGCGCGAGATGGGCGCAGGGCTTGCTGGCACGCGCAGGTCACAACAAAACGCTCGTGGCTATCGCCAACAAGACAGCACGCATTGCCTGGGCGATTTTGCGGAGCGGAGAAGGCTACAAAGCGGCGTAGCGGGCAGCCCGGAAAGTACTGGCGCTCTAAGAATGCGAGGTGACGAGACGATGGTGTAACGGCAGGGGCCGCAATTCACAGCCTGTAAGGAGTGGTGGCCAGGAAAGGCCGGTCATCTTGGAAGGCACTGAAACCAGCGGATCCCATCGAGGCCAGGAGCAAAGATGCTTCAATCAAAGGCCGGATAGATTCACGCATCCAATGCCGTCAACATCATCACAAAAAACACCTTGCGCAGGGGGCGTCCATAGATCCACTCCTTGGCGGTTACGATGAGCCAGAAACCCTCTCTTATCAAATCGACCTAAACTGTCCCATTCGCGCTGACGTCAGACATCAGAACCACTTACTAGGCATTGAAAATGCAGTTCCTCGTACTGCTTCTTCTAAAGGACTATGGGCAGCGAACGGATCGAATATTCCAATGTGAGCCGCCGGTTTCGCTTCGGGTCTTCCAGTTCCATTCTGTAGCATTGAGAAGCCCGGACACCGCCGATTGCGCCAAGAGTCCCACAGAGCATCGCTGAGTTGTCGCCCATGCCAGATCCGCTAATCAGTTTTTGCAGCGGTAAGATGTTCGAGAGAGTGCCTTTTTGATAGCTGACCCAGCTTCCATCCTCTTTGATTGAGCAGCGCAGCATTAAGGTGTCCAAGTCTGCTTCAACGTCGCACAATCGCCAAACGTCCTTGGAGGCGGGCTTCGCGCAAATCTGCTTTGAAGCTGCGACTGAATGTGTTTCCAACCTGCGATCAGTGTGATCAGATGCCAATCCGAGCCACAAGGCACCAGCACTTTGTATGATGAGTGGCTCAACCTCGCCCGATGTCTCGGTACCAAGCACTTCGATAATTTCCGAATGAACGAGAAGACTGCTGGAAACTCGGTAGTAGAGCGGCACCTCGCTAGGGGGTGCCACGCCAATTTCGGCAAGCTCGTTGATATGATGCTGCACCGCATCGGCATTTCGACCAGTCCAGCCGGCGATGTAAAGGTGCTCGACGGCAAGGTCTATTTCAGAGCCTGAATGATGAAACTTCATAGGTCTGGGTTCCCAAAACCACCGCCGCCGGGCGTTTTCATGATGAAGGTGTCACCCGGTGCCAATTCCGCTTGGTCGTTACCCTCAAGGATTTCAATAACACCGTTTGCCCGCTGAACAGAGTTTTCTCCCGTGGCTCCTGGGCCTCCATCTTGAGTGCCTTGCGGCGGCACTTTCCGGCGCGAACTCAGGGTCGTCACTGTCATCGCTTCGTTGAATTTCAGCCTCCGGACAATCCCGTTGCCACCCACGAACCGCCCGAGGCCACCAGAGCCCTGGCGAATGGAAAATTCATCGACCTGAACTGGGAAACGCGTTTCCAAAACTTCAGGATCGGTCATCCTCGTGTTCGTCATATGACTATGTACCGCGCTGGTACCATGAAAGCCGTCTCCGGCTCCTGTTCCTCCACAGATCGTCTCGTAGTTCTGGTAGATGTCGTTGCCATAGACGAAATTGTTCATGGTGCCTTGACTGCCCGCAATGACTCCAAGCGCGCCATAGAGTGTATCCGCGATGGATTGGCTCACTTCTGTGTTTCCGGAGATCACAGCCGCTGGGGCCGTTGGATTGATCATAGACCCTTCCGGCACGATCAACATTAGCGGTTTGAGACACCCTTCATTCATTGGGATATCGCGGCCGACAAGCGTCCGAAACACATAGAGCACAACAGCCCGGCAGATCGCCATTGGCGCGTTGTAATTGAGTGGGCTTTGAGCAGAGGTGCCGGTAAAGTCGATTGTTGCAGACCGGTTCGCCCGATCAACGCGAATCTCGACCTCGATCTTGGCGCCGCTGTCCATCGGATAGCTAAACTTGCCATCTTTCAGGACATCCAGAACACGGCGAACGCTTTCTTCAGCGTTGTCCTGAACATGACCCATATAGGCATGAACCGCCTCAATCCCAAACTGTCGCGAGATCTTCTGTAACTCAGCAACACCGGTGGCGTTCGCTGCAATCTGCGCCGCAAGATCGGCCATGTTCTGATCAACGTTCCGACACGGATATGTGCCAGAGGCCAATAGCGCGCGTGTTTCTCGACCCCGCAGTTGCCCCTGTTCCACCAGAAGAAAGTTGTCGATCACGACGCCTTCTTCTTCAATTGTACGGCTGTCGGGTGGCGCCGAACCGGGTGTTTTTCCCCCAATATCCGCGTGATGCCCACGCGACGCGACAGTGTAGAGGATGTCTCGACCATCTTCATCAAAAACGGGTGTGATCACCGTGACGTCGGGCAGATGGGTTCCACCATTGTACGGGTTGTTCATCATAAACACGTCGCCGGGTCGGATTTTGCCCGCGTTCTCGCGCAAAACGGTCCGCACGCTTTCCGACATGGACCCCAAATGCACCGGCACATGCGGCGCGTTGGCGACCAAATCGCCGTTTTGATCGAAGATGGCACAGGAGAAATCCAGACGCTCTTTGATGTTCACAGAATAAGCCGTATTGGCCAGCGTCGCCCCCATCTGCTCGGCAATGGACATAAAGAGGTTGTTGAACACTTCGAGCATTACCGGATCAACCGAGGTACCTATCGCTTCGGCACGCTCAATCGGCACAGCCCGTTCCAGGATCAGGTTGCCCCCCTTGGTACAAGTGGCGCGCCAACCCGGTTCAACCACGTTGGTGCCCGTGGGTTCGGTCAGAATGGCGGGTCCTTCAATGGATTGACCCAGTGCCAGGCTCGCGCGGTTCACCAAGGGGACATCCTGCCATTTACCATCAAAGCAGACAGAGACCGCCGTCTTGTCCAGTTTGGTGTCTTGTGGATCAGGCAGGCTCACCTGTTCGCCGGTCTGGCCGATGGCTTCGACGATCAGAACGTCAATGATCAAATCGCTGGTATCTGGCGCGAAGCCAAAGCGCTGCTGATGCGCTGCAACGAAATCCGCTTCCATGTCCGATGACGCGCCAAAGGCCACTTCTAGGCTTTGCTGCGCATCACGAGGGCGGATTTGCACGCGTTTAGAGATTGTAATGTCGACTGGGTCGATCCCCTGATCTTTCACCTCGTTTCCCGCGATTTGCGCCATGTCATCAAGAGCGTCGTTCGCGCCGGTATCTGTGAGGGGCCGCTCAAACTGCTGTTCGCGCATCGCCCGTACATCTGCCAGCCCCATGCCAAAGGCAGACAGAACGCCAGCAAAGGGATGTATAAAGATGCTTTCCATGCCCAAGGCGTCGGCCACAAGACAGGCGTGCTGACCACCCGCGCCGCCAAAGCAGTTCATTGTGTATTTGGTCACGTCATAGCCGCGCTGAACGCTGATCTGCTTGATTGCATTGGCCATGTTCTCAACAGCGATGCGCAGGAACCCTTCGGCAAGCTCTTCCGGCGATTTGCCATCGCCAATCTCTGCCGCAAGTTCTTCAAACTTCTGGCGCACCGCATCCCTGTCGAGCGGCTGATCGGCATTCGGGCCAAAGACATGGGGGAAGTGATCCGGGTTCAACTTGCCCAAAAGCACGTTGCAGTCCGTTACAGTCAGTGGACCCCCGCGGCGGTATGCGGCAGGGCCTGGATTTGCACCAGCGCTTTCCGGGCCGACCTGCATCCGACCGTCCCGGTAGGACAGGATTGAGCCCCCACCCGCCGCGACAGTATGGATGGACATCATCGGGGCCCGCATCCGCACGCCTGCAACTTCAGTTTCAAACGAACGCTCAAATTCCCCGGCATAGTGACACACGTCGGTGGATGTGCCGCCCATGTCAAAACCAATCAGCTTTTCAAAGCCCAGCTCAGCTGCAGACCGGACCATACCAACCACCCCTCCGGCGGGGCCGGACAGAATGGCGTCGCGGCCATGAAAGAGCCGCGCATCAGTCAAGCCGCCGTTGGACTGCATAAACATAAGCCGCTCACACCCGCCTGAATGCGCCCCAAGCGCGTCGGCAACCTGACCGACATAGCGGCGCAAAATCGGAGAGAGATAGGCATCGACGACAGCGGTGTCGCCTCGGCCCACGAGCTTAATGAGAGGGCTGACTTCGTGACTGAGGGAAATCTGATCAAACCCGGCCTGCTTGGCCATTTCGCCCAGACGTTGTTCATGCTCAGGAAAACGGTAGCTGTGCATCAGCGCAATGGCGACGGACCGATACCCCTTCCCATAGGCTCGCGACAAAGCTTCGCGCGCGGCAGTGCAATTGAGTGGTGACAGTATGTTGCCTTGCGCGTCCAGTCGCTCCTCGACCTCTACGACATCCTCGTAGAGCAACTCGGGCAGTTGGATGTTGAGATCAAAGAGCTTGGGACGGTTCTGATACCCGATCCGCAGAAGGTCTTTCATGCCTTTGGTGATGAGCAGAACTGTCCGCTCGCCCTTGCGCTCCAAAAGCGCGTTTGTCGCGACTGTCGTGCCCATTTTCACAGCGTCGATCAATCCGCTTGGCACAGGTGCATCTGCTTCGAGATCAAGCAATTCGCGAATACCGTGAACCGCAGCATCTTTGTAGACTTCCGGGTTCTCCGACAAAAGTTTGTGAGTCATTAAGTCGCCGGTTGGGGATTTCGCTACAATGTCTGTGAACGTGCCACCACGATCTACCCAAAATTGCCACATCGGACAGTTCTCCTTCGTTTGCCGCCGTTTGGCCGCAGCATTTAGTTTAATTCGGTTTGGTTTGTTGGTTATTCGAGGGCGGCTGGTAGCCAGAGCGCAATTTGCGGGAACGCGATCAAAGCGAACGCCATTGCCAGCATGGTCAGGCAATATGGCAGAGCCCCCAGCATGACTTCGTTCAGATTGCCTGACTTTCTGGCGCCCTGGACAACGTAGAGGTTCAGCCCAACCGGCGGGGTGATCAATGCCATCTCGATCAGGACAATCATCAAGATACCGAACCAGATCACATCGTAGCCCTGCGCCAGGACCATCGGCACGATGATTGGGATTGTCACGACCATCAGCGACAAGGTTTCGATAAAGAAGCCCAAGACGATGTAGATGAGCACGACCACCATGATAAAGCCGAGAGGTGAGAGGCCCAGGCCTTCAAGGAAAGTAGTCAGCTCGCGGCCAAGCCCGGCAGAGGATAGCGTGAAGTTCAAAAAGGACGCCCCGATTATGATCAGCATGATCATTGACGTGACCTTGATTGTGCCCAACAGGCTTTCGCGTATCATTGTCCAGTTCACACCACCGAAAGCCAGCGCGATCAGCAATGCGCCTGCGACGCCAACGGCCGCGGCCTCAGTTGGTGTGGCCCATCCGCGATAGATCGACCCCACAATAAGAGCAAAAAGGATCAGGATCGGTACAAGGTCAACGAGCGCGCGCGCCATTTGAAGGAACGGGAACACCCGGCGGTTCCCGCCCAATTCAGGGCGGATCGTGCAGAGGATGGCTGTAATCACCAGAAAGGCCAGCGCCAACCCAAGCCCCGGGATAAGACCGGCCAGGAACAGTTGCGGGATCGAGGATTGTGTCAAGAAACCGTAGACGATCAGGTTGATCGACGGCGGGATCATGATGCCAAGCGTACCACCAGCAGCGATAGCACCGGAAAAGAGTTTGGGGTCATAACCCAGTTTTTCCGCTTGAGGCATGGCTACTGTGGCGACAGTTGCTGCGGTCGCAACAGATGATCCCGATGTGGCCGAAAACATCGTGGCAGTCGCGACATTGGCGTGCACCAGACCACCCGGCAGCCAACTGACCCAGCGATCCAGCGCGGCATAGGTGCGGGTCGCAACGCCAGAACGCACCAGGATCTCACCAAGAAGGACAAAGAACGGGATTGCGATCAATGTGGCGGAACTTGATGAAGACCAGACCATGTTGCCCAACGCTCGGCTGAGCGGGAAATTTGAGAAGAACTGGTCGATACCAAAGCCCAGTAGGAAAAGCACGATGCCAACGGGTATCGAAAGGGCGAGCAGTGCCAACAGCCCTGCAGAAACATAGGTGATCATTTCAAGGTATCCTGTTCCGCAAACGCGCCAATAAAGCTTTCTGTTTCGCTTCCACGGCCACGCACGAACAGACTGATTGCTGCGAGCGTGACGAGGCACGCCATGATGGCAAACCAGACCCAACCCGCGAACCAAGGGACTTGCACCCAGGCAAGCGGAGTTGCGAGGGGTGTGTTTGCTCTGCTGCCGTTTTCGACCGCACGTTCCACAACCGGCCAGCATTTGACGGCAATTGTGACCACGACCCCTGACATGATGATCATTGAAAAAACGTCGAAGAGGGCGCGCAAAGTACCTTGCGTGCGGGATCTCAAAAGGTCGATGCGGATATGGCCCAGCTCCAACAAAGCGAAGGCCATACCCCATGAGCTGACAAGTGCCATCGCATAGCCTGCCAACTCTTCAGATCCGCCAAAGGACGCATGGACCTGGCGAAGAGCAATATCTGCAACCACAAAGGCTGCCATTCCCAATAGGCCAAGGCCAACCACAATCGCTATTGTATGATTGATCTTTCGGAGCCTGTTGATCAACGCCAGTTCCATATTGAATGTCCTCTAGTCCAACGCGGTGATTATTCGATGGTCACACCGACAACCTGGCCGACCGACTCATTCCAGCGAGACGCCCAGTCACCACCGGCACGCTCTGCCCAATCTGGAAGCACTTCACCGATCAGAATGCCGCGTGCCTTTTCAAAGTCTGCGTCGGAAATCTCTACAAGCGCCATGTCGCGTGCGTCACCAGCTGTACATTCGCCGTTGCCGGTCAGACAGGCGATGTCGTTGATAAGAGCGTCTTGTGCACTGGCCCAGGCAGGCTCTTCAAACCCAGCTGAAATCTGTTCGCGGATCAGAGCTTGATCGTCCGCGCTCAAGCCATCCCACTTGTCAGCGTTCATGGCTGTCACAACGTGATCCCAGCCGCCCAAGGGAATTGGCAGAAGATGGGTTGAGACTTCCCACCAACCCGCAGAATATCCCGAGCCGGCCCCTGTCACAGCACAGTCCACGACGCCGTTTTGAAGCGCGCCCGGAACCTCAGAGAAAGACACGTTGACGCCTTCGGCACCAAGAGCTTCGAGGAAAAGAGCGGTCATGCGGCCAGAGGCGCGAACTTTCAGACCTTCCAGATCTGAAAAGCTGTTGATCTCGGCGTTGCAGAAAACAACCTGCGGCGGATACGGTGCGATTGCCAAGACCTCCGCATTGAAACGGTCACGGTAGATCTCAGACACCATCGGGCGCGCAGCATCGACCATAGCGCGTGCTTCATCAGCGGTCAGCGCAAGAAGCGGTACATCAAGACCTTCAAGCTCAGGCGCATCGCCAACGGCATAGTCTGCAACCGTCATAGCGACATCATAGACGCCTTGGCCAAGAAGCGGGTAAATCTCTGACAGTCCAAGACCCATCTGGTTGTGTGTCGTCAGCTCAACATTGAAGTCGCCGGCACCGGGCAAAGTCTCGGACCAAAAAGGCGCTTCATACTGTTTGTGCAAAGGCAGGCTCGACCAGCTTCCGACGACCGAAAGGTCTTCAGCGAAAGCGGGTGCCGCAAGAGCCGTGGTTGCGGCCAGCAGGGTCAGCGTACGTTTCATGTGTTCACTCCTTGTTGGGTTGGTTCTTGATAGATTGTTGTCTCTGCATCTTCGGGCACGTCAGTAATCAGCATGTGTCCGGGCGCGTGAGTGATGCAGAGGGGGAGCTTTGCAGCCCGAAGGACGTTTTGCGGCGTCACACCGCAGGCCCAATACACCGGCACTTCGCCGGGTTTGACTTCAACCGGATCTCCGTAGTCGGGTTGGGCTAGGTCAGAAACGCCAATGGATGAAGGATCGCCCACGGCGATTGGGGCGCCATGGGCTTGTGGATACTTCGCGCTGATGGCTTTTGCTTCTTCGATCTGATCTTCGCGCAAAGGCCGCATCGTCACGACCATTTGACCCTCAAAGGGCCCAGCGGGCGCAAGATCGATATTGGTCCGAAACATCGGGACATTCCGTCCCATCTCAATATGACGGACTGGAATATTGGACCGCATGAGTGCGTTTTCAAATGTGAAAGAACAGCCCAGGGCAATGGTTACAAGATCATCTGCCCAGAGATGAGCGATATCGGTGACTTCCTCAGAGAATTCGCCATCTCGGAATACCCTGTATCGCGGCACGTCAGTACGAATGTCGATATCTTGCCCGAGGGTATGCAGCATCGGATCGCCCGTTTCGCTCACACCAACGACCGGGCATGGTTTTGGATTCCTTTGACAGAACCGAAGAAAATCCAGTGCATAAGCTTCAGGGAGAATGGCAAGATTGCATTGCAGCTTTCCTGGAGCGAGACCTGCGGTGTTTTCCGCATGTAAACCCGCCCGAATACGTTGTCGGATGCTTTGACTCGATAGGAGCGATGCGTCGAATTCTTCTGCCTGGTGACTAGACATATTCTCTCCATGTGCGTGTCACCAAAGGTTCACACAAAGAGAGTATTCATACAAATTATCATTATTTATCTATGGTGATAGATTTTTTGGAACTATTTGGGGTGAGACATATGCCACGTGGTTGCGACGTCACGGGCGATTTCCGCACTGTTTTCAATAAGAAAGCTTCGTGGTTCAGCAAGGTATGACGCCGTGAATTCCAATGGGGGTGGGACGAATCCAGGGTCAAACTCTTCGACTTCGTTTGCCTTTAGGTAGGGAACTGCAAGTATCCGCGGGTGTGGTCCAACTGCGATTCCCGCTGCAATCATTCTAAGACTTGCCGACAAAGACGCTGAGGTAAAAACGCGAGACTTGGGCCCTACCCGTCTTGCCAATTCCGAAGTCAATTCACGGTATGGCCTGGTCTGACTTGAATATGAGATGATCGGTATCTCGGCCAGATCAACCTCACCCAAATTCTTAGACTTATACCAATGAAGATCGAATGCTGGCAGAGCAACATTTTTGACCGAATACTCAGAGACCGGCCCCATCAAGAACGCCAGGTCGAGACGGCGCTCCAGAATTGCCGCGCGGAGATTGAGTGAAATGTCTACTGTGAGGTCAATATTCACTCTGGGAAACTGCGCACTGAATGCCTGAATGAAGGACGGTAACCATGCTTGCGCGATCGTCTCTGAAGCTCCCAGCCTGAATAGGCCTTCTGTCTCAGCTGGATTGGCAACACGGTTTTTGATTTCTTCTTCGACATAGAGAAGTTGCTCAGCATAGCCCAAAAGTTGTTGGCCCTTCTTAGTGAGTACAAGCTCGCCCGGCCCACGTTCGAAAAGCTTGGCTTCTAGTTCGTCTTCTAGATTGGAAATACGTGTCGATACCGCTGGCTGTGACAGATGCAGACGGTCTGAGGCTCTGCGGAAGCCGCCCAAGCGGGCAACCCAAAGGAAAGTACGAAGTTGTTCGAAGGTCATGGCTATTCAAAACACTTATCGGATTGCACTTCAATCGATCACTTATCCATTGATTGGAGCGAGCTTCTAAATCGGCCTTGTTGAACATTGAAACCAGAAATGCGGCCATTCATAGTTTGCACAGCATTGTCGAAATCGACTCTCTGCCGATCTCGCAGGCAGTGCATCGATCGCGTGGTATGGTGCCTCGTCAACGTCGGGTTGTCGGTGTGGAGGGCATGGCGGATCGGAGGATCAGTCATGGAAACACCAAACTTACCGGCCATTCGCGCGCTTCGTCCAGCCTGGAACAAAGGACGTATCGTTGGCCAGAAACGGCCGCTGAAGCCAAAGCATGTCTGGGCAATCCGTGTTCGACTTGAATTGGCAGAAAATCATCGCGACCTCGCATTTTTCAACATGGCGATCGACAGCAAGCTGAGAGGTTGCGACCTAGTGAAGATGAAAGTCGTCGACGTTATGGCATCTGGCCAGATCAAAGAACGGGCTTCCGTGTTGCAAAGCAAAACGCAGAAACCGGTGCGTTTTGAAATATCCGAAGGCACAAGAACCTCGGTCGAGAAGTGGATGGAGGATGAACTCATGGTCGGCTCGGAGTACCTTTGGCCGGGTCGCTTCCATGAGCGTCTTCATATCTCGACACGCCAATATGCACGGATCGTCCAAGATTGGGTCACATCGATCGGTCTAGAAGCCAGCGCATATGGGACGCATTCAATGAGGCGAACAAAGGTGACCCAGATCTACAAAAAGACCGGCAACTTGCGGGCGGTTCAGCTTCTGCTTGGACACACCAAAATGGACAGCACGGTCCGGTATCTAGGCGTCGAACTTGAGGACGCGCTAGCAATCGCCGAGGCCATTGAAATCTGATAAATTCGGGCCGTCTTCCAAGGCGGCCCAAAGCCGACATTCACCAACCAATAATCGATTTGGCGGTAGCAGCACGCATTGCCGTAATTCGTCGCGAATGCGAAACCCGATGACTTTTGGAGATCCGCAATGCAAGACGAAACTGTCATGTGCTCGAGCAGGACCTACCGTCGCTTTGCTGTCCGGCGAACCATTTGTGCTTTTCCCAAATAGCATTTCAACTCGTCTCATCCTTCTTGCCAGTATTCTCAGTTCATGCTCTGTCGCCGCCAAGAACGGATGGAGTTAGGAGTGTCTGATTTTGGCTCGGCATCATTCCACCGATCCCAGAAGGCAACAGTCTGGCTGTCTGGCTTCATCTTGGGTTCAGCTATGCGAACACGCGTTGGCAGAAGGCTCGCGTCGCCGACAACCAGCGCTTCACCGATATCCAAGACAGGCAATAGGTCACCAAAACTTCCAAGGCTGTCAGGAAGAAGACGTTTTATCACGCTCTGATCGTCACCATTGGTCAAACGCATGGCAACAACATTGTTGCATTGGCTCAAAACAGTCCGGTTCACTTCGGATGGCCGCTGGCTGATAACCACAAGGCCTATACCATATTTCCGGCCCTCTTTTGCGATCCGCTCAAAAATCTCAACGGCAACAGCGTCAGAGCTGTCGGCATTCATCCGTTCTGGTATGTACAGATGGGCCTCATCACACATGATTGCGATAGGATGCCGCTGGTCAGATTTCGTCCAGAGGCTCGTAGAGAAAATAATTTGAGCCAAGAGACTTACCATCAAGGGCAGTACATCAGATGGCACTTCTGAAAAGTCTATAATCTTGATGCCGCCTTCATCGCCATCCTGAGCCCCGCGACCGGTTGAAATAGCATGAACCATTCGTTCCAGCCACTCCATGTCCATGCATTCGTTGGGAGGCTGAAACAGGAATGCCAGACGACGGTCATGCCTTTTTGCTTCTAGGCGACCGATCAACCTGCTCAGCTTGCCATGATAGGGGCCCTGCTTTTCGCCCCTCGCGCCTAGCACCATTTCTTCATCGAGGTCTTTAAGGTTCTGCAGCACTGAATTGATGTCGAAAGGCACCGGGCTGTCGATCGTGAAATTCTCCAATATTTCTTTATGCTTGACCGGATCTAGGGTGCTCTTTTTTGCGTCGACGATAGTGCGCGTCATGATCATCGATTGGTTTGGTGCGTTCTGGTCACTGCGGTCAACGAACATGGACACCAGCGCCTCATAGCCCAACAACCAGTATGGCAGATGCAATACCCCGTCATCCAAGCCGCGCTTGTGCTCGATGTCTGAAGGCCCCGCAATCCTCAGGTGCTTGAACGCCTCGCCTTTCAGCGGTCGATACTCACCATGGATATCGAACAAGACCACATTCGCCTGTGGCAGTTCCGCGATCTGATCCATCAATCGAGCCGTAGTCCAGGACTTGCCCGATCCAGTGCTCCCGACGATCACCGCGTGGCGTTGGAACAGCTTGTTGCCATTCAAATAGGCAATAGCCTCGTCATCAAGCGTGAAGTTTCCCAAAGACAGCTTTGGGCCGTCCGTTTTCACGTTGGAAATGACCTGCATGAAATTGGTGAGGCGTTCGCCCTCCAGAGAGAAGCAATTGGCGTCGATTTCCGGCACGGTTTCTAGCGTACGGCGGAAAACGTTCTCATCTTCCCCTACTTTGTCGAGCAAAGTGCCGATAAGTGTGATCTTGACGAGGTTGTTCTCGTTCGGGATCAACTCTTCGTCGGCCAACTCAGCCTCGTCCAAATCGCGGTTGTCGGGTTTCCTGGTGATCCGCACCACCACACCGATCAAGTGTTGCCCAGGTTTGCTGCTTTGGAGAACCACCAAACGGTTCACCTGAAGACGCTTGAGCCGGTCGAGGTCATCGACGCGGATAGTCGCTGCGGCGGTATCTACTGAAATCACGCTTCCAAGGGCTTCATTGTCTGCGAAATCGAAAATGGACATGTGCATTACCTAGAGGACTAAATTGTTGAAACCTGAAAGCGACCACAAATCAGCAGTCGCTACCTCGACACCATCGGGTGCCTCAGGACGGTAGACCAAGCTTCCGGCACCGGACATCTCGATTCCCATGTAGTTCGCGCCGGCTTTGCTCTTGAGAAAGTCTTTGGCCTCATCGGTTAGCGTTCTGGCTAGCACAACGATTGGCACGTTTTTTTCCCGACATCGCTCGATGATTTTTGGGTGGATGTGTAGATCGCGGAAGCCAAATCCAATACAAAGAAACGCAGACGCTGTCTTCAGTGCGTCATCTGCACCATTAATTATCGTTCGGAACGGGTCTTGGGAGGTTGTCTCATATTTGTTGAACCCAGGGGTAACGATCAGAGGAGCGTATTCGGCTGGTGGCAATTCAAAAACCGGCAGTCCGACGGTT
This sequence comes from Ruegeria sp. B1, assembly GCF_056535885.1. NCBI lineage: Bacteria > Pseudomonadati > Pseudomonadota > Alphaproteobacteria > Rhodobacterales > Roseobacteraceae > Ruegeria > Ruegeria sp. B1. Next base: position 902,762 of record NZ_JBQFJA010000001.1, read on the forward strand.
CGCTCATCTGCAGTGCGGAACCAGTCTAGCGAGCCATGGACCTTCCAGATCTTGACGACCCGCGAAGCTTTAGCCCCATGCCGGAATTTGACGCCGCCGGTGCTTTCCCACTTCTGGACATAGCCTGGAGCGAAGCCGGTCTGAAAAAGCACCCCTTTGGAATTGCAAGCAAACTCTGCAACACGATCATAGTTGGTGGTGACAACATGGATCTCATTCAACGTGCTGTTGAACATCCCGGACAGTAGATGCCCAAGGGCGAACTCCTGGCCATTTGACGCCGCAAGGCTCAAGAGCGCTGTATCCTTCTCGTTGACACATTGCCAAGTCAAACTGACAATCTTCGCGAGCAGGGTATCTGGCAAAGCCTTGCCCTCCAACGCAGCTTCAAGATGATCACCGTTTTCCAAGGCCGTCCGGACCAACAACCAAGCGTCCTCTTCGGCTTGGCCCACTGTTTCCAGCTTGTCACACAGGTAGTCGCTCAGTGCTCCCATACTTGGCAATCCATGTGGCATAGAGGCGCCACTTCCAAGGACAATTGTCGGGGATCCTTGGAAACAGGTTTGCGCAAACTTGGCGATGTCTTCTGTCTTCATTTCGTTTGGGACGCTCCCCTTGAGTGGGTATCAATGATCTGAATGAAAAAGCCCGTCGTCCGACGCTAAACAGACCCCATTGGAAATCAACCTTAATATGCAATTGCCAACAGGAAACAATCCTGGATTTACAGCCAGAAAGAACGACCATAAGCAACTAGTATCACCGTATTAAACGGCTGCTTCTTGTCGCGGCCTTGGTTTTCACGCTGATGCAGCGAATGGCGGCTTCCCGCCGATTCTGTTGAAAAACAACGTGTTGCAGTCGCAGAATGGGGTGACCTGAGCACGGCACGAGCGCCTTTCTGGTCAGGCGTTTCGCGTTTGCTGCGGTGCGGGAAAGATTTTCGCCAATTTGCGGAGGTTCTGGGCGGTGGCGGCGAGGAGGAATTCGTCATTTGCGCCGCACGGTCCACGTAATCGGAGCCGTCCAAGGCCTAGGATGCGCTTGAGGTGGGCGAAGAGCATCTCAACTTTCTTTCTGAGCTTCATCGCAATCTGGTACTCTTCAGTTTTGGCCAGATCTCTGGCGACCTGGCGCGCATCTTCGTGCTCTTCGCGGGTGATTTTGCGTGCATCAGCGTTGGGGCAGCATCTTTGTTTGGACGGACATACCTGGCAGACTTCTTTCAAGGCGCGATAGCGGGCTGTGCCCTTGCCCGACGGCCCCCGGTTTGGATCAGAGTAATTCCGGCGGAACTGTTTAAGCGCGTGACCCTCTGGGCAGATATATTGATCATGCTCAGCGTCCCATTCGAAGTCTGTGCGTGTCCAGGTGCCGTCGGGGCGTCCGGCCTTGTCGATGACCGGGATGTAAGGATCGATCTTGCGATCCACGAGCCAGCCGAGCATCGGGCCTGAGCCGTAGGCGGTATCGGCGATCATCCAGTCGGGGACGAGGTCGAACTTGTCCTTCACCCGGTCCAGCATCGTCTTTGTCGACCCCACTTCGGCTTGCCGGATGGATCTGGTCGCTTCCACATCCACAATCACGCTGTGATCTGTATCAACGAGGTAGTTATCAGAGTAAGCAAAGAAGGCTGGTGCCTTGTGCGCCGCTGTCCATTGGCTGGCAGGGTCCGAATATGAAATGAACTTAGGCTTGACTGGCGAGGCAGCACCAAACGCGGCCTCATCCAGGGTTTCCAGATATTCCCGAACAGCGCGCGGTGCGGTCTTGGCATCGATCTGTGCAGCATCCCATTCTTCTTGTGACGCTGAATACTGCTTGGTCGCTTCTGCCTCAATCAAGCTGGCATCAATCGCCATACGCTGGCCGCTGACCAAACCTTCTGCGATGCACCGCGCCACTGTCGTTTCGAACACGTGCCGCAAGAGTTCACTCTCGCGGAACCGACCATGGCGGTTCTTGGAAAAGGTAGAGTGATCCGGCACTCGATCAGTCAGATCGAGGCGACAGAACCAGCGATACGCAAGGTTCAGGTGCACTTCTTCGCACAACCGCCGTTCCGACCGGATGCCAAAGCAATAGCCCACCAGCAGCATGCGGATCAGCAACTCGGGATCGACGGAAGGGCGACCAGTATGACTGTAAAAATCCGCCAAATGACTGCGAATACTACTCAGGTCAACAAATCGATCAATCGACCGCAGCAGATGATTGTCCGGGACATGTTCCTCCAGGGAGAACTCATAGAACAGCTCAGCCTGAGTTTCCTGTTTTGGTCCCATCATCATCCAAACTCCCATTCAATAAGAGAATTGAATCAGCCAGATGGCCTTCGATCAAGACAGAGTTTTTCAACAGAATACGCCCTACTTACAAAAACACCCAGATATTCCCCTAACTTGAATGTCAGAAAAAAGTACTATATTTTCTGACAAGGAGAAAACTATGATCACCTCATCGATTAGACAACGCATCATTGGAAAAGGCCGGGGCGCAATCTTTGCGCCAACCGACTTTCTGGATATTGGCTCCCGCGCAAGCGTGGATCAGGCATTGTCGCGTTTGGCGGAGCAAGGGATGATCCGACGGTTAACGCGTGGGCTTTATGACTATCCGAGAAAGAGCGCCCGATTAGGGCTGTTGTCTCCGTCAGCCGATGACATAGCCAAAGCGATTGCACGCAAAGACAACCAGGTTCTACAGCCCTCCCCTGCCATGGCAGCCAACCAGTTGGGGCTGTCGACCCAAGTGCCGTCTAAGCCGATTTATATGACCGACGGCCCGACCCGCACCAAGAAAGTCGGTCGACAAGTCATCCAGTTCCGGAATGCATCATCCAAAACACTAGTTGGTGCAGGCCAGAAAACAGGCGCCGTATTTCAGGCGTTACGCTATGTTGGCAAAGACCGGGTGGATAGCCGTGTTGTCGACACGCTGGCCCGCAATCTGGATGTTAAGGACCGCGCATTGCTCGCAAAACAAAGTAGATATGTACCGGCCTGGATGCACCCGGTAGTGCAGCAAATCGTGGCGCGGAACTGATCGTGGACCAGTTTGCCAACGATACTCCAAAGAACCGTGAGGAGGCGTTTCAGGAATCGGCCGCAAAGCTTGGTTTGTCCAAAGCAATCGTCGAGAAGGATTTCTGGGTCTGTTGGTCACTGAAACATCTATTCGCCCTGCCCTCTTTTGGCGCTCACATGATCTTCAAGGGCGGGACATCGCTATCCAAGGCCTATGACATCATCCATCGGTTCTCAGAAGACGTGGATCTGTCTCTCGACCGGGCGCAGCTCGGGTTTGAGGGCGAACGTGACCCCGAGCACCCTGCCCTTTCCGGCAAAAAACAAAAGCAACTGCTGCAGGAGCTTCAGGATACGGCCACTAGGGTAGTCTCAGGTCCGCTGTTGAAAGAAACCGAGGTCAAGTTTGGCGCCGCGCTGGATCAGCATTTTTCCCTGTCAGTCGATCCAAATGATGCCCAAACCTTGCTTTTCGCCTATCCATCGGAGACCAGTGCGGCCAGCGGCTACATCCAACCGGTGGTACGGTTCGAATTTGGCGCCCGTGGGGTTCACCTTCCAGCCGAGTCCCGCAGTATATCGCCTTATGTGCATCAGGCCTTTCCAGACCTGTTGGGGGCGGGCGACGTTGATGTGAAGGTCTTGGGTGTTGAACGCACATTCTGGGAAAAAGCCACGATCCTGCATATGCTCTATCATCAAGACATCACCAAACCTCTGGCTGACCGTATGTCGCGCCACTATTACGACATGGCTCAGTTGATCACGCACGAGTCCCGTTCTTGCGCTATCGAACAGATCGACTTGCTGGATCAGGTTGCACACCATAAGTCCGTCTTCTTCAAAGCGGCTTGGGCTAACTACGAGAATGCCAGGCCTGGATCTCTAAGATTGCTACCAAACCCTGTCCAGCCCCAATTCTATGGGCCAGTTTTGAGCAAGGTTTCTGGAACGGGCGGTCGCATGTTTAGAGCCTGATGGGGTCTGACACGATTGTACTGTCTAAGCCAGGTATTGATGACGATCTGAGCCTGTTTGGTGGTGTGGAACCATTCTGCGTTGAGGACTTCCCGGCGCAGAGTGCCATTGAAGCGCTCGTTGTATCCATTCTCCCAAGGTGATCCCGGGTAGATTTGGATCGGCTTAATGCCCACCTTTCTTAACCAGGTCTGCAGGGCCGTTGCGATGAACTCCGCGCCGTTGTCGGAACGGATGTGTTCGGGCTTCCCGTGCCGCAATAAGAGTGGGTAGAGCGCATCCAGCACGTCTGCGCTGTTCATCTTCGGCTTGACCGCTACGCAGAGCGCCTCACGGGTATACTCATCCAGCACCGTCAGCATCTTGTAGCTCTGTCCGTTGCTCAGCTTGTCGTGGACAAAGTCAATGCTCCAGATGTGATTGGGATGTTGCGGTCGGAGCCGGATGATCGAGCTGTCCTTGTGGTACAGCCGTTTGCGTTTCTTGTGCCGTTGTGGGAGCTGCAAGCCTTCTTCGCGCCATAGTCGTTCGATCTTTTATGATTGACTGCCCAGCCTTCGACACGCAGCAGCTCGGCGACCTTGCGGTAGCCGTAGCGCCCATACCGTTTGGCCAATCGGATCATCGCCAGACGTAACGCCTCATCATCCTTTGGCGCTGCGCGGTATTGCAGCGTGCTCCGCGCCAATCCAATCACGCGACAGGTGCGCCGTTCAGAGGTTGCCAGCTTTTGTCGGGTGTGGACCACGGCCTGACGAAGCTGGTCTGCCGTCAGGCCTTTGGCTTTAGATAATCAAGGCTCTCCTTGAGAATGAGTTTGTCCAGTTCAAGCTCAGCCACGATTTTCTTGAGCCGATCATTCTCTTTCTGCAGCGCCTTCAGATTGGCCATCTCAGATCGTCCCATCCCACCAAACCGCTTGCGCCATGTGTAATAGGTCGCATCACTGACACCAGCCGTTCTGCACGCCGTCGCGACATCCGAACCAGATGCCAGGCCCAGCTCAATCTCGCGCAAAAGCCGCAGAATATCTTCGTCCGAATACCGTTTCCGCGCCATCAATCCCGTCTCCAAAACTAAGCCAACTGTGGCACAGTTTTAGGGGGCCAAGACAACACTTTATGAATTCGCCCAAACTCGAGCTGGATCGCTCCAAGCAAAGGTTTCAAATGGTGAGACTGAATATATTGCGCGATGAACTTGCTGGGTGCGTGCAAGGTGATCGTTTGATCTTGCGTTTCAACAAATTTGAGTTCGCGATACCAGCTTTCAAACAATAATGCTTCAGATTCTGATAGGCGCCGAAGCGCCCTGCCCCACGGGTCCTGAAGGTCTTGTCCTTCATGTTCAACAGCTGCAGGTCTTTCTTGGCCAAACTGAACATGAACAACCTTTTCGGTTGATTTTGGGCTTTGTGTCTCCATGCGCGATACAAAATCAGAACCAACATTTTGCCAAACCGGTTCGCTCAGGCGATAAATTTCTGCGTAGTTGAGTCGATACGCTGCAACGCGGCCTCTAACCCCAGGCCTAAGCTGGAGAAGAATATTAGAATCCGTCAATCGCTTTATCTCTCGCTTGACGGTTCGTTCGTCCACGGACCAGAGGCGGGCCATTTCTTTTTGCCCGACCGTTAGCTCATCAGTGCGCCAGTTGTATCGGGCCGTTATCAACGCAATGAGCCGCATCATCGAACATTGAAAGCCGGGTGTGCCATTCAATCCTGCAACAGAGATTGCAGTCAAAAGATCGTACTTCTGAGAACCGGCCTGATATCCTGTAAATCGTTTTATTTCCATTTTGATACTGCCACTGTGCCTCGAGCGGATCGGTTTCGCTGACCGATTCCATCAATTGGGTTCAGTGTGATGAAATCCCGTAGTTTGTCAACGGGATTTGAAAAACAGGATGGCCGCCTCTTTCTTCAAAATCAAAAGAAAATTCGGTTAATAGGATATGGGTGACACTCTACTGTCACCCTAATGGGGGTCGAGTGTCACCATATATCTGGTAATTGATCGCTGCCTGTCACCAAAACATAGCTTCGCTTTCGAAATACCTCCCGTTTTTACAGAGTCGGAGGCGAAAAAGCGGAAATTCCATTCTTTACGTTTTGCAGTTTTCGAAAATCGCGTTATTAGAAGGTATTCGTGATATAACAAGAGCAGCACCATGCGTGACCACACCGACCTTCAAGCTATGAACGAACGAAGCCTGGCTCAACAGGCTGCCGTCCGCCGCGCTACTTTCTCGCCCGCTGACGAGAAAGTGCTTCGACCATTCTCGATCTGGGAAATTAGCCAGTTCATGTTTGATGTCCCGGCGGACACCTTGAGAAAGAAGTTGGCAGAAGACCCGTCTCTTCCGCAAGGGGCGACTGAAGATGATGGGCGGCAAAGATGGTTTTCTCTGGCTGAGATAAATGAGTTGAGACGGCGCCTGAGATTTAGAGGTAAAAGCCTTCTGCCTCAAAGGCCGGCAGGCCGGGCTATGAGGGTAGCGGTTTCGAACTTTAAGGGTGGTGTCGGCAAAACTGTCGTTGCCCAGCACTTGGCGAATGCGGCCGCGCTTGATGGTTACCGTGTTCTGGTGGTGGATTTCGACCCCCAGGCGACACTCACGCATTCAATGGGTCTGGCTGAAGTTAGAGAGTGGAATACTGTCTGGGGCATTATGTGCCGCGATCTCTGCCGTGAGGCGAACCGGATCGCGGACGAATATGATGATCCCGCAGATTGCCCCTACCCTACTGCCGACGAATTGCCTGAAGATGTTCAGTCGATTGGCGCGCAACGTGTACAAGACTTCATTCAAAGAACTTCATGGTCGACGATCGACATCATCCCGAGCTGTGCGAACGCGGCCTTCGTTGAATTTGCGTCCGCTCAGTACAGGTCCATTCACAAGGCGTGGAGTTTTTTTGGATGCGTAGCAAGATATCTCGATGAGTTGCCTGATGACCAATATGATTTGATTGTTTTCGATTGCCCGCCGGCAATTGGATACCAGTCTTTGAATGCGGCCTTTGCTGCTGACATTCTCTATATTCCGTCTGGTCCTGGCTATTGGGAGTATGACAGTACAACGAGTTATCTTGGTCAGCTTGGCGATGCCTTGGAAGACATAACCAGCGGGTTCGAACGTATTGCAAAGGATGCCGGAATTACTCTTCCTAAACGGTTCGATGATATACGCGTTCTCATGACTCGCTTCGAGGCTAGCAACTCTTTGCATGTCGCGATGATGGACGCTTTTAAAAATGTCTTCGGAGCCGACGTCTGTCAAAATCCTATCGAAATGACGCGTGCCGTCGAGCAGTCAGGCAGATTCCAGATGTCTGTTTACGAGCAAGACTACAGACAGATGACTCGAGACACATGGAAACGGGCACGTCAGTCCTTTGATAGTGCATACAGCGAATTTAAGGATGTTGTCCTACGGGCCTGGGAGGCACGTACTAAAGTTGAGGAGCGGGTAGAATGAGCGGTAATAAGTTTGGCTTCACTCCGATTGATGAAGATGACCTCAAGAAAACACGCCGCCGCGAAGTGGGCCCGATGGGGGCTGCGGTGCGCGAGACAGCAAACAGCTTAAATGAAAGCACTGAGAACCGTGTCGAACAGCGACGGCAAAATGCCTCCGATGCCAAGGAGTATCGTAGAGCTCGTGACGAAGGGCGAGTCTTGGTTGCGGTAGGCATCAATGAAATCCATACGACAGATCTGCCAAGAGATCGCTTGGATCTCTCGGCCGTCGCAAGTTCCGATGAGATGGATGAACTCAAGGCTTCAATTCAGGAACGTGGCCAGAAGGAGCCCATAGAACTTTACAAAGATTCAGATGGTCGCTTCCAGCTCAAAAAAGGTTGGAGACGAGTAACTGCTCTTAAGCAGCTTTATGAAGAGACTGGTGATGAACGGTTTGCCAGTGTTACAGCGCGAGTTGCCGAATCCCAGAGCGATCGCATCGACCTCTACATTGACATGGTTGAGGAGAACGTTGTTCGGGAGGACCTGACTTTTGCTGAGATGGCGCAAGTCGCAATTCTTGCTGCCAAAGATTCAGAGTTGGGGGCTGGGGATGCAGAAGCTTTGGTCGGAAGGCTGTACTCATCTTTGCACAAGATGAAACGCTCTTACATTCGCAGCTTTGTTTATCTGCTCAATGAACTTGAGGGTGCGTTGCTGTTTCCAAAGAGTGTCTCCAGAAACCTTGGCGTTGAGGTTGCGCGTAAACTTCGAGCGTCATCGGGTTCAGCTGCTGGGTTAAGAGATGTGTTGGTGCGCGCATCCACAGCCGGTGAGCAAAATGAGGCGCTGGATGCCTTCTTGGCAGATACTGATGCTGAACCGGGTAGTGGCAAGCGACGTGAGAAAGCCGAGAGCGTGAAGTATGAGTTCCACGTGGGAGGCTCAAAAGTCACTGCGCGAAAAGGAGAGTGCAGGATATTGTCTGGTCAGGACTTTAGTTCGATTGACCGGTCGAAGCTCCAGAGAGCGGTTGAAGCTTTCGAAGCTGTTTTGAACGAGTAGTAACCCGCGGGTTACCCATGCTCAGATTTCTTGATTTCAAAGGCGGTAACCCATGGGTTACCGCCTTCTTCGTTTAGCGCCAGTTCACCCCAACAAGTCCGTCGCCGGGTTGTCGGCGATATCGACGTCGTCATAGTACTTCTGTGCCTGGGCCATGGAGCGGTGCAGGGACAGACGCATGGCAGCCTGGATTGGGGCACCATCCAGCGCGGCTTGGGTCAGAAAGCCCGAGCGCAGCCCGTGTGGCGAGGCAAACCCTTCGGGCAGGCCCGCCAGTTTCAATCGGTGCCGGACGATCTGCGCGATGGCATCCGGGCTGAGGCGGCGGTTCAGCACCCGGTCGGCCTTTGAGACGGGGCGGAACAGGGGGCCGTTCCTGATCTCTCCTACTTCGATCCAATGGACCAGCGCTTGTGCCGCGCGCCCCTTGAGCACCAGCCGCGGCGTTTCACCTTTGGTTGTCGTCTTGGTCTCCAGCAGAGAAATCCAAACCAGGCTTTTCTCGTCGAATTCCTTGAGCGAGACGTCGTCAAACATCAACCCGGTGATCTCCGAGCGCCGTCTACCGCCAGAAGCCCAACCCAGCATCAAGATGGCGCGGTCGCGGCAATCCCGCCGGGACCCCCGACAGGTGGCCAGCAACTGCTCGAGAATATCGCGGGTGATCGGATGTTGCGATTTCGGGGCAGGGGGCCGGGCCGCCGCCCGGCGCGCCTTGGACCGGGCCTGTTTGACCTGCGGCGCGTCAAAGGGCGCAGCGAGGTTCTTCATCCGGTGAAAGGCCAGCCAGGAGGCGATGCGCCGGTCCAGCGTCGAGGGGGCAGGGCAGGCGAGGGACTTGCGTAGCCCCTGAGCAATCAGCGCTTCTGCGGTTTCGCGCGCCACATCCGTTTCTGGTGCGTCATTCAGATCGCGGGCGTGATCGAGAAGGAAGGCGAGCGCCGTGGCCTCGCTCTCGGGCCAGCGCAGTGCCAGATCGAACCGGGCCGTCTTCCAGGCGGTGATGTAGAGCAGGTCGCGTTCATAAGCCCGCAATGTGTTGGCCGGGGTGCCGCGGATATAGAGATCGGTCAGCGCCTCCTGATCGGCGGTGGAGAGGGCAGGGGAGGGACCGGGCAAATAGGGCTGAGGCGTCGTCATGGTGGTTATTCTGGGCCGGTTTTGTGGGGAAATCAAACAGTCATGATAAGGGCTACTTATCGAGTATGATTGTCAGTTTCTGATGCTGCTGCTATAATGCTCATAAATAAAAAATAACGCGCATAACGTTCTCAAAGTTTTTATTTTGTTGGGTTGAATGGGCTTACCTTTATCGAGCCATCGATAAATTCGGCAAAACCCTCGACTTCATACTTCGCGGCGCGCCGGTTGATACGTTCAGACAACGGGCCGGAATTTGTCGCCCAGGTTGTCCGAGACTGGATTGCTGCCGTCAGCACCAAGACGGCTTACATAGAACCTGGGAGCTCGTGGGAGAACGGATACTGTAAAAGTTTCAATGGTCGGTTCAGGGATGACCTGCTCAACGGTGAAATCTTCTACAACCTGCGCGAAGCTCAAATTCTGATCGAACAATGCAGGAAACACTACAACACAAGGCGGCCCCACAGTGCTCTGGGCTATCGCCCTAAATAATCATACCGATGGATCAAAGGATGATGATGCACTAACAATCAAATTGGACCAGTCAGATGAGGCTGCTCAGTTAAACAAATCCAAAACACCGCGGACGCTCCGCGAGGGCACGACCGCAAGTCCGGAGTACATTACCACAGCCCCCCACGATTCATGGTCTCCACTGGAAGCTATGTGGATCGCGCGACAGATTGCCATCGAAACAGGCAAAGGCTGTGTCGCCGACGAAAACCAGTTAGGCCGTTTTCCGAAGCGGTTCGGTATTGGAATTTGGTCAGTCGCCGAGTTCACCGAAATTGCCGAAGATCTGACCACGGCGATTTACGAGAATCTTGATGAGGCCATCGACGAGGCAGATCGGCGCGACGATGATTTCGACAATCACCTGCTTGCGAATCTGCGCAAGGTATTTGTTGGATTTTGACTATTCCCAACCGAGCCAACGCGATCCCTGTGAGCCTCTGGAAGGTATCCCGGAAAGTACGTGATTCTAGCCGATGTTGGCAAAGTGGCAATCTAACAGGCGCAGGGCCCACCATAGCTGATGTCTATCCAAATATAGGATTTGGGAATTTCCCTAATGCGGCCAGCGGGTTCTAACATTAGCTATGGAACCAGCTGATTGCCCCTCAGATGTTTGGCTGAAAATCGCCAATATCCACAATAAATTCAGCCTGTTACTTGCAGGCCGGGTGGGTCTGGCGTATCATCGGTTCATCGGTTCATCGGTTCATCGGTTCATCGGTTCATCGGTTCATCGGTTCATCGGTTCATCGGTTCATCGGTTCATCGGTTCATCGGTTCATCGGTTCCCGAAACGCTGCGCCCTGGCGCAGACAGCAGCACCCACCGGTCACATCATCCTTACAGTCTGACACCTGGCCCCGGGCCGGCCATTGCACATGGGGTAACTGGACGTCCAATCACGGTCTCCGGATTGGATGGTCTGGCGCGATCGTTCCCGATGCCCGTGATGCGCGCTTGGCTATTGGTGGTTCGGGGTCTGATGTGGCCTCCTCATAACTTTAACCACGATAAGGACGGATGGCGCGAAAGCACCACGGCCGATCACTGACGTGGTTCGCCTCTGGTCGAGGCTGTCACGACACCTCCGGCCGAAGCCAATCTCAATGCCCGCATTTATGCCGTCTGACGGGCAGGGGCTTCTTCCGATCCTGCTCAAACACGTTGGCAATACCCCGCACAGGAGAGTTTCAAAATGATAAACGAGAATCTGGACATCCAGCCCGCCCTTCGCGCGCTTAACGTTTTGGTTCAGGCTGGCCGATTGACCAAGTTCAAAGGGCGGGTGGCGAGCATTGCGCCAGGCCTTTTGGTCGTGGCCACGGCTGCGGTGTTGTGCTCCGGAGGCGAGGCGCAGGCGGGCTGTTCAGGCACTTCCACCGTCACATGTGACGGGGCGACCCCATACACTAACGGCATCGCCTATAACGCCGGATCGGATGGGCTCACTCTGAATCTCAATAATGCTGACGTCACGAACGACGGCTTTGGGGTGTTTGCGAAAACAACTGCGGAGAACGGAGCCAATATTGCCGTGCAAATGGAGTCCGGTAGGATTGAAACGACTGGCCCAAATGCTATGGCGATTTTTGCGCAGGTCGAGAAGGTGGAGAATAGCGCTAACGTTAATGTGACCGTGAAAGATGGAGCGACTATCACTACAAGCGACAGGCAGGCTCATGGGGTTTTGGCGAGCAATAGGGGTGGCGGCAATGCGCATGTCCTGATGGTGGGTGAGCAAACGAAAATCGCCACTAGTGGGGCAAACGTTCGTGGTGCTGACGGCGCGATCCGGGACGGTAATTCTTACGGGCTATGGGCAAGTATCAGCCAGGTGAATGGCGAGGGGGGCTGGGGCAATGCGACCGCGGAGATGGAGGGTGGCACGATCACCGCGAGTAACGGGTCGCGGGCGTACGCGATTTTTGCGCAGATCAGTAATCAGGATAGCGACGCCACGGCGAAGGCGATCATGAGGGGCGGGGATATCACAACGGAAGGTCACCGTGCCTATGGAATGTTTGTGCAGACCAATGGCACTGGCCTGGCAATCGCAGAAATGAGCGGCGGCACGATCATCACGAAGGCCACCACGGACGAAGCATCTGCTGCTGTTCTAGGGTTTAAACCGGACAATACGTACGGGATTTGGGCGTATATCGAGGCGAATAGGACGATCGACGCAGATAAGGCGGTGGCGCTTGCGAAAATGAGCGGCGGGGAGATCTTAACAAAGAGTAACAATGGCTATGGGATTGTGGCGAGCTCCAACGGCAGTGGCACGGCGAAAGTGGAAGTGACGGGCAACAGCAAGGTCACCACGGAGGGGAAAGATGCCCATGCGGTATTTGCGTGGAGCTATAACAGGGGGAACAAAACGGCGACGGCGGTAGTAGGCAACACAGCTGATATCGAGACTTTCGGTGAAGGAGCCCATGGGGTTTCTGCGATCCACACGGTCTATGGTGCTGCAGAGGTGTATATGTACAGCGGCACGGTTGAAACGCGTGGGAAAGAAGCGCATGGGCTTAACGCGTTTTCAGCAGCCGCGACGGCAAGTATCGATCTGGGCGGCGGCAGTACTGTCGAGGCTTCCGGAGAGGATGCAGACGGGATCCGCGCTGAGAGTGCGACAGACTTTGACATACGCGTCGACGGGTCCGTGACTGGCGGAACTGGCAACGCCGCAGCGATCCGAACGATCTCCCGCTCTGGTCTCCCCGGCGTCAAGGGGAGATTAGGATCCACGCCTTGGCCGATGTGATTGGGGAGGCATCAGGTATTGCGATACAAGACGGGGATAGCAATACGGAGATCACCTCTTCGGGGACAATCACCGGTGATATTCTTCTTGGGGCGGGGGGCGACGAGCTGACGCTGAGAACTGCGTTCGATACGGATCAGAAGAAGTACAACAAGTTTACAGGCGATGTTTATGCCGGTGAGGGCGACGATACAGTCACTATTGAAACCCTAACCCTCGATGAGGGGCGTTATATTCTGGACGGCGGGGTGGGCGGTAGTGATGAGCTGACGTTCAATGGCCCGCCCGATGCCCCGGATGTCCCGCTTGAGGGCCGTATCTATGGCCCGATAGTCATGAAAGCCACGGAGCTCAACCTCACAAACTGGGAAAGTATCACGCTGAATAAGGATATGGAGATCGACGAGAGGTCTGCGTTCCGCGCGACGGGCGGGGCAGGGGATACCCCCACCGTTGTGAGCATTGCAGGGGATGTGATCAATGATGGCTCTGTTGTTTTGAGTGTACAGGACGGGGATGCGGATGATGTGATCACCATTGAGGGGGATTACACCGGATCGGGAACAAGTGTCTTTGCCCTGGATGCAGTTCTCGCTGGCAATGATGCGCACTCCGACAGGCTCGAGATCAAGGGCGACGCGTCGGGCGAGATGATGCTGTCGATTGCGGGCCTGGACAGCGCCGGTGGCGAAGGCACACCGCTTGAGATCGATGTGGTCACTGTTGGCGGAACGTTTAACGGGACCTTCACCCTTGTGGATGGCAACCATGTCACCCCGGACGGGTCGCAAGCGGTTGTCTCGGGCGCCCACCTCTATAGGCTGACCGAGGCGGGGGATGGCCACGGCTGGTCGCTGAGCGCGATGTCCGAGACCGGTGGGAGAAACTATCAACCCTCTGCGCCGATCTATGACAGCTACGGTCAGTCGCTGCTGGCCCTCACTGGCCCCGCGTCGCTGCGCAGCCGGGGCAGCTCACAGGACTTCCGCAGCCTGGCGTGGGACGGGGCAGCGTCGGGTCAAAACAGGGACACCCCGCTGTGGTTCCAGATGGGGACAGAACAGGTCACCTTGTCGGAAGAGCACAGCACAACAGGGGCCGCGCTCGACAGCTCGATCTGGGAGATGGAGATCGGCGCGGATGTTGTCGTGAGCGAGAGCGGGGCGGGGCTGCTTGTGGGTGGGCTGATGTTCTCCTACGCCACGGGGAGTGCGTCGGTGACCTCAGATTTTGGAGATGGTTCGATTGACACCACGGGCCTGGGTCTGGGCCTTTCGGCCACGTGGTATGACACGCGCAGGTTTTATGTCGACGGGCAGGTGACACTGGCGTCCTATACAAGTGACCTGGCCGCTGATGGTCTTGGAACCCTGACCGAAGACAACGGGGGCACGGGCCTTGCGTTGTCGATCGAGGCCGGGCAGCGCTTTGATCTGGGGTCCGGTCTGACGGTGATCCCGCAGGCGCAGCTGAGCCTGTCCTCAGTTGGGTTTGATGACTTTGAGGGTGAGCGCTACGGGGAGCAGGTGACGTTTGAGGATGCGGCCAGCCGGCAGCTGCGGCTTGGGCTTGAGTTTGGTGCGCAGGAACAAGGGGCACACCGCCTTTATGGCATCGTGAACCTGTTCCATGAGTTTGGCGCGGGCAGCGAGGTGGATGTTGCCGGGGCGACCCTGACAACCGAGAGTGAGCCCTGGGCGGTTGGGATCGGTCTTGGCGGCAACTACGCCCTGACCGATCGCGTGGATCTCTTTGGCGAAGCCTCCTATGCCACCGGGCTCAGCACCGCTGGCGACACCAGCGCACTGAGCGCAAACGCAGGCCTCAAAGTCGTGTTCTAGAGAACCAGCGGCGCAAAGCATGGCATGCGCGTGCTGGAACGTCAGCACGCAGGCTCTTTATGGGCCACAATTCTGCTTGCCAGCCTTACAATCTGCACAGGATGTGTCGCGGTCTTCTCATTCCCTCTCCCGAAGATCGCTTAGCAGGTTTGCGCACAGGAAGCTCGCACAATAGAGCACCTTTTCACCAGACCGTGTTGATGAAATGAAAATTTGGCGGGCGCAGGCCGTGTCATAGCCGATGCCTATTCAAGTATAGGATCGGAGTATTTCCCATTGCAGTAACCAAGTCCCAGTATTGGGGAGTAAACGAATGGCTCGCCCACCGAATGATCGATAATAAGCTCGCCCACATCTGCAATACATTCAGTCTGTTACTTGCGAGCCGAGTGGGTCCGACGGTTCTTCAGTATCATAGGCTCGCAGTGGCAAGCCAGTGATTACATTTCAACAGCTAAAGAATGGCAATCATCATGCGCCTGTTTAAGACGTTAGCCCTGCCCACCACGGCCATTGTCACCTTTGCCACCTCCGTCGCGGCGAATATCTACGCAGGCCAACTCGCCTCCTACTCAGATCAACAGGTCTTGAGCTACCTTGTCCGCGAACATGCGCGAGATCCATCGACCTCCGAGGATGCGAAAGAGTACATTATCCTGAACCGACCAGGGATTATGGAGGACTACATCAGTCGAACGTTAGACCGGGTGCCAGCCACCAGAAGAGAGTCCTCTTCGCAGGCAGGCGCCGGGGAAGCTTCCGGACCTGGTTTGATGGTCGGTCTCGGGATCGTCGGAATGGCGGCTGCAATCTCTCTCGCAGACGATGGCGGTAGTGAAGTCTCTGAGACAGGTCCCAGCCCCGGTCCCAACCCAGGCCCCGGCCCCAATCCAGGCCCCGGTCCCAGCCCCACTCCCAGTCCTGACAGACCTGCTGACTTCCGAACCCCGGAATTCAACCGGAACTATGGCCTGTCTCTGATTGGAGCTGATGAAAGATACGCAAAAGGCGGACAAGGAAAAGGTATAAAAATTGCAATCCTGGACAGTGGCATCGATGTGGGCAACCGAGACTTCCTCGGGAAAATTGACTTTCAAAACAGCTACTCGTATTTCGCAAACTCCAGCATCATTTCGGACACTGGCAGCCATGGTACCCACGTTGCCGGCATCGCTGCAGGCAGGAAAGACGGTCGGGGCACACACGGCGTTGCTTTTCGATCTGAGCTTGTCATCTTCAAGGGAATTCCAGGCAACAATACCGAATCCCCAGCTATTCAAGACGTATGGGCTGATGCCATAAACCGTTCAATCGCGGCCGGTGCGCACGTCATGAACAACAGCTGGGTTTATGTCGATGATAAACGAGTCACCATTCCAATCACTAATTTTTCAAGCCGCTCCCAGCTCGAAGCATCTCTTGGACCCGCAACCATCAACGCTCTGAATGCAGCCAAATCTGCTGACCTGATATCTGTAGTTGCTGCAGGAAACCACAGCCTGCCCGAGGTTGCATACACTGCAGGCATTCCAGTCTTACTGCCCGAATACGACGGCTATTTCATCGCCGTCGTCGCAGTGGATGAAGACAAAAAAATAGCGGACTTCAGCCCGGCTTGGTCCTCCAACCGCTGTGGCCTCGCAATGCACTTTTGCCTCGCAGCGCCAGGCGCAGATGTCATTAGCACCAGTAATGGCGGTGGCCTCGCTATCGGTAGCGGAACGTCCCAAGCGGCCCCACACGTCAGCGGAGGATACGCTCTGTTAAAGAGCCAGTGGCCTCACCTGACCGCCCCCGTAATCGCTGAGATTATGTTCGCTGCAGCTGAAGACCTCGGTGAGCCGGGTGTTGACCCGATCTACGGGCAGGGTCTCCTCAATCTGGAACGCGCCATGCTTCCTATGGGTGAGCTTGTTGTCTACCAGGGGAACACCACCGAGAGCGCCGCCATGCCTCTTGCCGAAACCGGCATCGTCGCCAGCGGCGCCCTGGCGCCAGCCCTCAACCAGGCCCTCGCAGGGCAGACCCTGATGGTTGCAGATAAGTATACGCGCGGATTTGAGCTTGCTGCCAGTGCCCTGGTCTCCGAACTCAAGGCGCCAGAACCCCGCCCCACCTTTGTACGGGAAACAAAGGCCAGCGACAGCCTCACACTCATGCGTTCAGATCACGGAACAGGTCTCCGTTTTGATGGGGATGTGTTCTCCTATGAGATAACTCTCGGCGACATAGATCCAGACGCAGATCCATTTGGACAGCTTCTGACAGAAGACTACTCATTCAGGCACAAGTTTGAACTCACACAAGCGCTGGCCCTTATTACTGACCACGCGGTCGGATCATCCACGGGCTCCTTCTCAAGGACCAGCATAGGGCTTGAAGCAAAAGACAAAGATGGGTCAGGCCTTTCTGCCCAGTTCGGCCTCATAGAAGAAAACGGCACAGTCCTTGGATCCCGCTTTATGGGAGCCGCGGGTCAGGGCGGACGCAGCTCTACCTCGTTCTTGGAAATATCCGGATCTGTTGCGGTCGGGCAGGGCACGCTCCTGACGGTATCGGGCACGCAAAGCAGGACAGATTTCAAACAGGCAGGCCTGGTCACTGGCGGCAAAGCCTGACGGGGCGTGCCGGCAGCGTCTCAATCAGCAAGAAACGCTTTCTCGGCAGCCCAGGCACGATGCGCTTGTCGATATCCAGTCCGCTCCAGATCTCCTCTGGTGAGATTTCAATCGATCTCCCCCGGGACAGGGTTGCAGCAGTGGCCGGTCAGGAAAGCACGGGCGTGACAAGAAGCTCTCAAACTGTGCAGATTACATCTTCAGTGCGGCCGATAGATATTGGCCTGACCTATCAGCTTGCTTCAGAAGCCCCCGGACCGGAAATTCTGTTTAACGCGGGATATCGCGCACAAGGCGGTGACCCCAATCCCTACATTGGGTTTGCCCTCAGTCACAGGTTTTGAGCCGCACGGGCAGATGTTTCGGCCACTTCATCTGCCGAGAGAGCTGCGCAGTGCATAGCGCACCAGATGCACGATGCAGGTCTGAACCAGGGCCTCAGGGACGGCGGAGAACAGCAGCCGGTACATGCATTGGGCCGCTGAGATTTCTGCGTCATTTTCAGGATAAAGTGAAGGCGGTGCACCGATTACAGGTCTGTGGCGTAATTCCAGGGCATCAGGCTGCTGATGTTGGACTGTTTATGCCCGTTTGCGATAGCGGTCAGTGTTTGGGTGAGCCAGGCACGGCCATTGGTTAGAACGTAATGCAGGGCGGAACGTCGAACTGATGTGGTTGACTGGGCAACTCGCCCTGACCAGAAGACCATTGCAGACTTCTGGTGCGATAATGGTGCTTGTGGCGACTGTTTGCTCAGGCCGTATTGACAAAGTAACAGTCTGACAGGTGCAGACCCCACCATAGCCTTTTCCTATTCAAATATAGAATCATGGTATTTTCCAATTCAGCGATCTGGATCCAGTGTTGGATGCGGGACGAATTGGCTGGACGTATTCGCGGTCAATCGCGCAGCGGAACCCAATCAGTAAAACTTTGGAACGTTAGCCAGTACAATAACAACAGGTTTTCACTCATCACTCACATGTACAGCATGCAAATGAGATCATCTCAATTGCTCACAGCTTGAATTGGATAAAGGAATGACCGTAATGAACAATGCACCCGTTCTGGCACTTGCATTGCCTCATCAGTTTTCAGCAGAAGATCAATCTGTGAGCTTTGTATTACCGGCCAATGCATTCACGGATGTTGATGGCGATGCGCTGACCTTAAGCGCGACGCTTGCGGATGGTGCGGCCCTGCCTGGCTGGTTGGAGTTTGATGCGGTTGCGGGGAGTTTCTCGGGCACACCGCCCCAGGACTTCAATGGAACAGTCAACGTGATGGTGACGGCCAGCGACGGGTCTCTTTCGGCCAGCGACACCTTTGTGCTTGATGTTACCCCGGTCAATGATGCACCTGTCGCGGCTGATGATACTGTTGATCCGAGTGAGTTCCTGGTCAATGACTTCACCGATGGCTCTCAAAGCGACCCGAGTGTTACCGCTCTCGCCAATGGCCATTTCGTCGTCACCTGGCAGTCTGATGATGGACAGCCGGGCGATACGTCTGAAACTGCCATCAAGGCCCGTATTCTCAATGAGAATGGTGTGGAGATTGTCAGTGAATTTCTGGTGAATGAGTCTACTAATGGTAGTCAATTGACCCCCAGCGTTACCGAGCTCGCCAATGGCCATTTCGTCGTCACATGGCCGTCCAATGATCAGGAGCAAGGGCATCCGTCTGGTTTTGACATCAAGGCCCGTATTTTTGATACGGATGGTAATGAGATTGTCAGTCAGTTCCCGGTCAATGAAGTTACCCATGACATGCAAGGCTGGCCGAGCGTGACAGCCCTTGCCAATGGCCATTTCGTCGTCACCTGGCATTCTCTTGACGGGCAGCAAGGGGATACGTCCAGTTCTGCCATCAAGGCCCGCATTTTCGATGCAAATGGCGATGAGATTGTCAGTGAATTCCTGGTCAATGAATACACCAATGACGCGCAACTATACTCGAGCGTTACAGCGCTCGCCAATGGCCATTTTGTCGTCACCTGGCATTCTTGGGACCAACAGCACGGGGATACGTCTTGGTCTGCCGTCAAGGCTCGTATTTTCAATGAGAATGGCGATGAGATTGTCAGTGAGTTCCGTGTCAACGAATTCATCAACTTCTGGCAAGAGGACCCGAGTGTGACAGCCCTCGCCAATGGGGGTTTTGTTGTCACCTGGGGGTCTCATGACCAGCAGCAAGGGGATGCGTCCGCTTCTGCCATCAAGGCCCGTATTTTCAATGAGAATGGCGATGAGATTGTCAGTGAGTTCCTGGTCAATGAATTCACCGATAGCTGGCAAGTATACCCGAGTATTACAGCGCTCACCAATGGCCATTTTGTTGTCACCTGGATGTCTGAGGACCAGCAGCAAGGGGATACGTCCGGTACTGCCATCAAGGCCCGCATTTTCAATGAGAATGGCGATGAGGTTGTCAGTGAATTCCTGGTCAATGAATTCACCAATGGCTGGCAACAGAACCCGAGTGTGACAGCCCTCGCCAATGGGGGTTTTGTTGTCACCTGGGAGTCTCATGACGGACAGCAGGGCGATGGGGACCTCGCCATCAAGGCCCGCGTTTTTGATGCGAACGGTGTTGCTCAAAGTCACAAGATTATCACAGAAGATGTTGTCACCCTGATTGAGACCGCCACGCTTCTGGCCAATGACAGCGATGTGGATGGCGATGCGCTGACGGTGATGGATGTGTCTCCGACGAGTGCACATGGCGCGGCCCTGACGCTGAACACAGACGACGGGACGATCAGCTATGATCCAACCGGCGCAGACGCTGTTCAGGCCCTGGCAGAGGGTCAGACCCTGACGGATACATTCACCTATACGGTCGAGGACGGTAATGGCGGGGAGAGCACCGCAAGTGTTTCCGTGGTTGTTCATGGAGCCAACGATGCGCCTGTTGTGGCGATTGTATTGCCTGATCAGTCTTCCGTGGAAGATGAGACCGTGAGCTTTGTGCTGCCGGCGAATGCGTTCACGGATGTGGATGGGGATGCGCTGACCTTGAGTGCGACACTTACGGATGGCACGGCCCTGCCGGACTGGCTGGTGTTTGATGCGGTTGCAGGGAGCTTCTCAGGCACACCGCCGCAGGATTTCAACGGCATAGTCAATGTACTGGTGACGGCCAGCGACGGGTCTCTTTCAGCAAGCGATGCCTTTGCGCTTGAGATTACCCCTGTCAACGATGCACCTGTCGCAGTTAACGATGTTGTGCAAAGTCCCACTCCGATCACCGAAGATGTTGTCACCTCAATTGATACCGCCACGCTTCTGGCCAATGACAGCGATGTCGACGGGGACGCACTCACGGTGACAGCGGTTTCTGCCACAAGTGCGCATGGTGCAGCCCTGACGCTGAACACTGATGGGACCATCAGCTACGATCCCACCGGGGCAGCTGATGTTCAGGCCCTGGCAGAGGGCCAGACACTTATCGACACATTTTCCTATGCGACCGATGACGGCAATGGCGGTGTGGGCGTCGCAACCGTTTCGATCATTGTGCACGGAACCAATGATGCCCCTGTTGTGGCACTTGCATTGTCCAATCAGGCTTCCGTGGAAGATGAGGCCGTGAGCTTTGTGCTGCCGGCGAACGCATTCACGGATGTGGATAGCGATGCGCTGACCCTGAGTGCGACACTTACGGATGGCACGGCCCTGCCGGACTGGCTGGTGTTTGATGCGGCTTCCGGCAGCTTCTCAGGCACACCGCCCCAGGACTTCAATGGCACATTGAGTGTCACGGTAACGGCCAGCGACGGGTCCCTGTCAGCCAGCGACACCTTCGCGCTTGAGATCACACCTGTCAATGATGCACCTGTGGCGGTTGATGATGCTGCGCAAAGTTCGACGCCAATCACAGAGGATGCTGTGACCCTGATTGATACCGCTACCCTCTTGGCCAATGACAGCGATGCCGAGGGAGATGCGCTCACGATGTCAGCTGTTGATGCCACGAGTGCACATGGCGCAGCCCTGACGCTGAACACCGATGGGACCATCAGCTACGATCCAACCGGTGCAGACGCTGTTCAGGCCCTGGCAGTGGGTCAGACCCTGACGGACACCTTCACCTATACCGTCGAGGACGGCAACGGCGGTGAAAGCACCGCAAGTGTTTCAATCATTGTGCACGGAACCAACGATGCTCCTGTCGCGGTTGATGATGTTGCGCAGAGCCCCACTCCTGTCAGAGAAAATGTTGTCACTTCGATTGATACCGCCACCCTCCTGGCCAATGACAGCGATGTCGATGGGGACGCGTTGATGGTGTCAGAGGTTTCGACCATGAGCACACAGGGGGCCATCCTGACGCTGAACGCCAACGGGACCATCAGCTATGATCCAAGAAACGCAGCTACTGTTCGGGCCCTGGAGAGGGACCAGACCCTGACGGATAGCTTCACCTATACGGTCAGTGACGGCAATGGCGGGGTGAGCACCGCAACAGTCTCCCTTGAGGTCATTGGAGCCAACGATGCGCCTGATTTGGGAGTTCCATTGGTCAACAAGTTTTCAACAGAAGATGAGGCTGTGAGCTTTGCGCTGCCAGAGGATGCATTTGAGGATCCAAATGGCGATGCGCTGACCTTGAGTGCGACGCTTGCGGATGGTTCGGCGCTGCCGGACTGGTTGATGTTTGATGCGGCTACGGAGAGTTTCTCAGGCACACCGCCGCAGGACTTCAACGGCACATTGAACATCATGGTGACGGCGAGCGATGGCTCACTTGCAACAAGCGAGACCTTCGCGCTTGAGATCACACCGGTCAATGATGCCCCGGAAGATCTCACCCTGACAGGTTCAGAGGTCCAGGAACAAGACGCCGGGGCCGTGATTGGCATGCTCTCGGTCAGCGATCCGGATGTCGGCGACACGATCACATATACTGTCGATGATGATCGCTTCGAAGTTCTGGGCGGCAACTTGAAACTGAAGGACGGTGAAAGCCTGGATTATGAGAGCGAAACTCAGGTTGTCCTCACGGTCACAGCCACGGATGCAGGTGATCTTGCGGTCAGTAAGACCTTCACGCTTGATGTCGGGGACGTTTACGATCCGGTCGTCAATGTGAGTGTCGTGCGTGGAGCAACATCGACCGTTGCAACGTTATCGGGCACCATGGATTACTACACGATGTCAACCGACAACGGTCTTATTGAACTGAATGCTCTCGGAGGAGGTGCAACGGTAGGCGGTGCTGACACGTTCCGCTTTGAAGATGATGGTGGCGAGTTTACCATCAGACTGCAAGCGGAACAGCGGGTCAGCGATGATCTGGGTACGGACACTATAAGCGCCTTCGTCCGTTCTACAGCTCTTGCCAATGGTGGCTATGTGGTCACCTGGACAAGTAGTCAGGCAGATGCTGCTGGCTTTGAGGTCCATGGCCGTGTGTTTTCTGCAAGTGGTACGCCTGTTGGCGATGAACTGGTGATTAATACGACGTCCTCCGGAGACCAGCAACTGTCTTCTGCAGCCGGTCTGAACGATGGCAGTTTCGTGGTGGTGTGGCAGTCGGGTGATCAGGATGGCTCAGGCCAGGGCATTTACGGCCAGCGCTTTGGTGCAAGTGGCGGACGCATCGGAGATGAGTTTCAACTCAACACCGAGACTGTCGGACATCAGAGCGTGCCTGACATTGCTGCTCTGAACGACGGGGGTTTTGTTGCCGTGTGGTATTCGGAGGGTCAGGATGGTGATCAGGGCGGCATCTTTGCGCAGCGCTTCAGCCAGGACGGCACACCATCGGGATCCGAGTTCCAGGTGAACACGCATACTGCAGGGGGACAGGACTGGCCGACTGTCACCGTGCTGACGGATGGGAGTTTTGTTGTCAGCTGGCAGTCTGAACTGCAGGATGGAGACCTGTTTGGTATCTATGGTCAGCGTTTCAACGCTGATGGAACCCCCCTTGGCGCGGAGTTCCTTATCAACACGCACACGGCAAACCATCAAGTCGAGCCTTCAATCACGGCGCTGGAAGACGGGGGCTTTGTCGTCACCTGGCAATCCGCTGATCAGGACGGCGCATTTTGGGGTGTCTATGGCCAAAAATACAATGCCGATGGCGCGGCAGAAGGTGGCGAATTCCAGATCAATACCGCCACGGAGTATAATCAATACTACGTTTCGGTATCCGGATTGCAAGGCGGTGGGTTTGTGGCAACTTGGACGTCTTATGGTCAGGATGGATCTGGTGCCAGTATTCATGGTCAGAGATACGCCGCTGACGGCTCAACAGTCGGCGGCGAGTTCCAGGTGAACACGCAGTGGGTCTATCACCACCAGATGTATTCCGATGTCGTAGGCTTGGAGAATGGCGGGTTTGCGGTCCAGTGGCATTCGTATGGCCAGATTAATACGCCTGACGGTTACGAGATCTATTCTCAGCGCTTTGATGCGGATGGCAACAAGGTTATCACGACGATCTTTGACGGCGGTGAGGGGGACGATACGCTGAATCTATCTGCAAGCAACAGCAACGAGACCCTCCTCGGCAGGACGGGGGACGATAGCCTCACGGGTGGCAGTGGTGAAGATGCGCTCTTTGGCCATGAGGGCATGGACACTCTCGCTGGCGGTGCTGGTAATGACCGTCTGACCGGGGGGCCGGGAGACGACATCTTCGTCTTTGATCCCGGTTTCGGCAAGGATGTTGTAACCGATTTTGCGGCTGGCGCTGCGACGGAGGATATCATCGAGTTCAGGGGTGTCACCAATCTGGCCTCCTATGCGGACGTCCTGAACAGTGCGGCGGATGACGGTACCGATACAACCATCACGTTGGATACGGACAACAGCATTGTCCTGAAGAATGTCGTCCTGTCGGATCTGTCCTCCGACGACTTCCGGTTTTACGCGTAACGACCACGACGCATGATGTCGCAAGCGCGTTCCCAGGAGGGGTGTGTTGCGGAGTGCCTTCAGGCCCTCCGTTCCACGCTCCTAGGCATTGGCCTGCTCAGCCTGCCGATCAATCTCCTGATGCTCACCGGGCCCCTCTTCATGCTGCAGGTGTATGACCGGGTGCTGGCGAGCGGTTCGGTGCCGACACTGATGGTGCTGGCTGGTTTGGCGGGCGGCATGTACATGTTCTATGGCCTCCTCGAGGGCATCCGCTCGCGCGTGCTGTTGCGCGTCGGTCAGCATCTCGATGCACAGCTGTCTGCAACAAGCTATGAATGCTCGATCGCGCTGCCGGTTCTGATGGGCCGCAAGGCGGAAACACTTGATCCGGTGCGCGATCTGGAAACCGTGCGGCAATTCCTCGTTGGACCCGGGCCGACAGCGATCTTCGATCTTCCCTGGATGCCGGTTTATTTGACCATCATCTATGTCTTTCACCCGACCCTCGGACTGGTTGCCATTGGGGGGGCGGTCTTCATTTGTATCCTGATCGGCCTGAACGAGATCGCATCCCGGAAACCGTCGGCAGACGCCAACCGACATGCCGTTCAACGCGCGGCCATTGTTGAACAGGGGAGGCGGAATGCCGAGGCCGTCCGGGCCATGGGCATGACCGCAACGCTGAAAGAGCAGTGGGAGGCGATCAATGGCACCTTTCTCACCAAACAGCGGCATGCCGCAGACATGGCGAACCTCTTTGGCACACTCACCAAATCCTTCCGCTTCATGCTGCAATCCGCCATGCTGGGCGTGGGTGCCTGGCTGGCCATTGGTCAGCAGATCACGCCTGGCATGATGATCGCGGCGTCCATTATAACGTCGCGGGCGCTGTCTCCTGTTGAGATGGCGGTCAGCCAGTGGCGCGGATTTGTGGCGGCCAGACAGGGGCTCAAGCGCCTGCGGGATGTCGTGGAAGGCCGCCCGGACGAGCCTGAGCGCCTGGAATTGCCATTGCCGTCCAAAACCCTGGCCCTGGACAATGTCGTTTCGGGTCCGGTCGGTCATCCGGTGCTTCAGAATGTCGGATTTGCGCTGGAGGCAGGGGACGGGCTCGGTGTGATTGGTCCCTCGGGGGCCGGTAAATCGTCGCTGGCACGGACCCTGGTTGGTGTCTATCCGGTGCTGCGCGGGTCACTCCGGCTGGATGGTGCGGATCTCTTCCAGTGGGCACCGGATCGGCAAGGTGCGTTCATTGGTTATCTGCCACAGGATATCCAGCTCTTTGCCGGAACCGTGGCCCAGAACATATCCCGCTTCCAGACCGATGCCGGTCCGGAAGATATCCTCCGGGCGGCAGAGCTTGCCGATGCGCAGGCGCTGATCACGTCGCTGCCGAATGGCTATGACACCGAGATTGGGCCGGGTGGCATCACCTTGTCCGGCGGGCAGATGCAGCGCGTCGCCCTGGCGCGCGCGCTTTATGGGACCCCGTTCCTGGTCGTCCTGGACGAGCCCAATTCCAATCTCGATTCCGAGGGCGAGACTGCGCTCACCAAAGCCATTGGCGCCTTGCGGGAGGCCGGATCGATTGTCATCGTCATTGCCCACAGGCCAAGCGCCCTGGCAGGCGTGGATACTGTCCTGTTCATGAAGGAGGGACGCGCCCAGGCCTTCGGGCCCAAGGAAGACATCCTGCAACAGGTTCTTGCTCAAAACCCCAAACCGGTGCGGGCCGTGTAGCGGCGGTATGAGCGAAACGGTCCAAACACTGCGTCGCAGCATCAGGCGGCATCTGTGGGGCGCGGGCCTGTTCTTCTGCGCGCTTCTGGCGTTCCTCATCGGCTGGTTTGCCTGGATGCAGATCTCCGGGGCGGTCATCGCGCCCGGTGCCATTGTGGTCGAATCCAATGTCAAAACCCTCAGACACAAGGAAGGGGGCATTGTCGCAGACATCTTTGTGCGAAATGGCGATGTGGTTCAGGCCGGCGACCTTCTTCTGCGGCTTGACGATGCGGTCACCCGTGCAAATCTTGCAGTTGTCCGTCAGCAGCTGGATGAACTGGTTGCGACGGAAGCACGCCTGATTGCGGAACGCGACAACGCGGCAGACATTGTCTTTCCGGAGAGTATCATCCGTCGTGCCTCTGACACGGAGATCTCCCGTATTCTGACAGGGCAGCGCCAGCTGAGGGAGGCACGACTGGCAGGATTGGTGGGGCGGACCGATCAACTCAACGAGCAAATCAATCAACTCGACAGCCAGATCGACAATCTCGAGGTTCAGGCGGAGGCCAAGGCAGAAGAGATCGGCTTGATCGATCTGGAGCTTGTCGGGCTCGAACAATTGCTGGAAAACAATTACGTCGCCACAAACCGGGTTCTGGCGGTGCGCAGGGACAAGACCCGCCTGCGCAGCGAGCACGGGGCGCTGCTGGCCGAAGCGGCCCGCACCGAACTGGAGATCAGCGAAAGGCGGATCCAGATCCTGCAATTGCAGGAAGACTACCGGGCCGAGACGCTCCAGCGCCTTCAGGAAACGCGCAGTGAGATTGCGCGCCTGGCAGAGCAGAAAGCGGCGTCTGTTGACCAGCTCTCGCGCATGGATATCCGGGCCCCAAGCTCAGGCTTTATCCATCAACTCAACGTGCACACGAGAGGCAGCTTCATCAGCCCGGCAGAGCCCATCCTGTTGATCGTTCCGAACGAAGATGCACTTATCATTGAAACGCAGGTCGCCCCGACAGATGTCGATCAGATCTTTGCGGGTCAGCAGGCGACCATTCGCCTGCCTGGTTTAAACCAGCGCACGACACCGGAATTGAAAGGTGAGGTTGTCACGGTTTCCGCGGAAACGAGCCTCGATGAGGCAACCGGACTGCGGTTCTTCACGGTGCGGCTCCGGTTTCTGGAGGGAGAACGGGAGAAGATAGGCGGCAACATCCTGATGCCAGGCATGCCGGTCGACGCGCTGATCCAGACCGGTGAGCGCACCATCCTGTCCTATCTGATCAAACCGATCCAGGATCAGATCGCCCATGCCATGCGCGAAGAGTAGACCCCAGGCAGGTGGTTCTTCGTAAGCGGAGCGATGATCGTCCGAAGACTTGCCTGGCTTTGGCGGCTGCGGCATGGCACCCAGTGATCGGGCTGCGCGTCCTTCGGCTCAAAACCTGTGACTGAGCGCAAACCCGATGTAGGGATTGGGGTCACCGCCCTGTGCGCGGTATCCGGCGCTCAACAGAAGATCCGGTCCGGCCGCCTCCGACGCGATCTGATAAGTCAGGCCAATATCGATCGGCCGCTCGGAAGATGTAATCTCCACGGTTTGAGAGGTTCTGGTCACGCCCGTGCTCTCTTGACCGGCCACGGCGGCCACCCTGTCTTGCGGGAGGTCGATTGAGATCTCGCCAGAGGAAATCTGGAGCGGACTGGAGACGGACAGGCGCATCGTGCCTGGAGTTCCCAGAAACTGCGCCTGGCTGATTGAGACTTCACCGGCACGCCCCATCAGGTTTTCGCCGCCAGTGACCAAGCCCGATTGTTGGAAATCGGTCCGGCTTTGCGTGCCCGATACTGTCAGGAGCGTGTCTTGCCCAACAGCAACAGACCCCGATATCGTCAGGAATGAGGTCGAACTGCGTCCGTCCTGACCCGCGGCGCCCATGAAACGGGATCCAAGGACGGTGCCGTGTTCTTCTATACGGCCGACCTGGGCAGAAAAGCCTGACCCATCCCTGTCTTTTGCGTCAAGCCCTATGCTGGTCCGTGAGAAGGCCTCCGTGGATGATCCGAAAGCATGGTCCGTCGTCAGCGCCAGCGCGTCTGTCAGCTGGACGTCATGCCCGAATGCGTAATCTTCTGTCAGAAGCCGTCCAAACGGATCTGCGTCTGGATCTATAGCACCGAAGTTTATCTCATAGGAGGACACATCCCCATCCACACGCATGCCTGTGCCGTGATCTGACCGCAGGAGTGTCAGGGTGTCGCTGGCCTGTACTTCGCTCACGAACGTGGGACGGGGGTCGGGCGCTGCAGCTTCGGAGACCAGGGCACTGGCGGCGAGTTCAAATCCGCGCGTATACGTATCTGCCACCATCAGGACCTGTCCTGCGAGGGCCTGGTTGAGGGCTGGCGCCAGAGCGCCGCTGGCGACGATGCCCGTTTCGGCAAGCGGCATCGCCTCGCCCTCGATGCTGTCGCCCTGGTAGACAACAAGCTCACCGGCAGGGAGCATGGCGTTGGCCAGATTAAGCAGGCCCTGCCCGTAGATCGGGTCAACACCCGGCTCACCGCGATCATCGGCTGAGTCGAACAAAATCTGAGCGATTTCGGGGGCTGTCAGGTCTGGCCACTGGCTCTTCAATACGGCATAGGCTCCAGTGACGTATGCGGCGGCATAGGACGTTCCACGCAAATGAGCGATGCCGGTGCCGTTGGGGATTCTCAGGATATCCACGCCTGGCGCAGCGAGGCAAAAATCCTGTGCGAGGCCACAGCGGTTGGAGAAGTCCGCTATGTTTTTGTCTTCATCCACCGCGACGACGGCGATGAAGTGGTCCTTATATTTGGGCAGGACAACTGGAATGCCTGCATTGACTGAAACTTCGGGCAGGCCGCTGTTTCCTGCACCAAAAACGATCATCAAGTCATTTTCTACCTTTATAGCTTCATCCAGGGCATCGATGGTATCGTTTCCAAGAAATCTTTCAAGCCGATCGCGATTCTCGTCCCGAGAGAAAATTGGATTTGTAAAACCAATGATTGTGTGTGTGACTTCGATGCCATTGTCTATCACGGTCTCACTCCAGCTGTTGTTCATGACATGCGCATCGGCCGCGATTGCGCGGTTAATGGCATCAGGCCATGTAGTTCTAGCAGACGTCCTGTTAATTCCTTTGAAGATGACAAGTTCCGAGGCAAAGGCAACGCCGTGCAGGCCTTGCCCGTCTTTCCTGGCTGCAGCGATGCTGGAAACGTACGTGCCATGAGGGTTAGCGTTAACGTTAGAAATATCGTCGGGGTCACCGACATAGGAGTGGCTGTGTTCAAAGTCGATTTTATTGTCGACGCCTGGAAGGGGGGCGAATTCTGGACTGTCGACATCGATGCCACTGTCCAGGATGGCAATCTTTACACCTTGTCCGCGTCCGCCTTTTGCGTAGCGTTCATCGGCGCCAATCAGAGATAGGCCACGGTTTTCCTCGAATTCCGGGGTTCGGTAGTAGGTGGGATCGTTAGGTCCGGGGCCTGGATCGATTGGATCAACTGGATCGACCGGATCAATGGGGTTAGGTGATGGGTTGGGACCGGGGCCCGGGTTTGGAGTGCCGGGACCTGGGCTTGGATTTGGACTGGGGTTTGGAGAAGGTGATGGGCTGGGACCTGGGTTTGGAATACCGGTGCCTGGATTTGGGCCGGAGCCTGTCTCAGAGTCTCCACCACCACCGCCTGCGAGAGAAGCTGCGAGCCCAACTGCGGCGAGCCCAAGGGCGATCGAACCAATTCCGAAGGTCTCCCCTGTGCTTAGCTCCGAAAGAGAAAAACTACGGGTGTCTGGTGCCCGGTCTAAGGTTTGGTTGAGGTAGTCCTCCATAATCGCTGGTCGGCTCAGGAGGATGTACTTGCGTGCATCCTCGAAGGTTGATGGATCGCGCGCATGCTCACTGACGAGGAATTGCAAGGCCTGTTGATTTGAATAGGAGGTGAGTTGATCCGAGTAGATACTCGCCGCGACGGAGGTGGCAAAGGTGACAATGGCCGTCGTGGTCAGGGCTAACGTCTTAAACAGGCGCATGATGATTGCTATTCTTTAGCTGTTAGATTGTAACTGCTTGGTTGCGACCGCGCGCCGTTGATACCGATGAACCGCCCGACCCACCCGGCTCGCAAGTAACAGGCTGAATGTATTGCGGATATTGAGGATTGCTGACCGATCATTCGGTGGGCAATCAGTTCGTTTCCTGCCCAACTTTAGAACCCAGTTACTGTATTGGGAAATACTCCGATCCTATGTTTGAATAGCCACCAGCTATGGTGAGCCTATGCCTGTCACGCTTTCATTTTGCCAACACGGCCTAACCAGACAGTCGCTCAGTCGTAGCAAAAGCTCATTAGGGCCCGCTCACCAGCCACTTGCCACCTGATTTCTAAATGTCCGGAATGCGTGGTCTGCGACTTGCCTGCACCGGCAAAGTCCCAGATGCTGTTGAAGGCCTGATAAGGGCTCAAACTGCTACCCTTGATGTGACAACTGTATAGAGTTTCTCTCGGGCGCTCAGTCTCAACAAGATTTGCTGCACAGTTGAATGGGGTTCAGTTCGAATTGGGGCTGATCTAGCCCTCTACCACCCGTTCCACTTCACTTTCAGTTTTTACAGCATTCTCAAACCACAAATCGGACACAAATTTTAGAACCGAAAATCTTCGAGACGGGAAAGACCGGGCAGATTCAGTATGTTAATTGGCTTTGCCGCTCGGAGCAAAGGAACAACCTGACACTGCCGTTCACAGTAGCGTGGTCAACCAATACACCGCGTTCGACCATGATCTCTTCTAAATCGCGGTAGAACATCGTGTATCCCAGACAGAAATACACGGCCCTCAAAACTGATATCCTTGAGGAAATGGCAGCTTGTCAGGTAGGTCATGCTGAAACCTGTTCCAGCAGTGTTCAACAAGTACAAACGTCAGATCTCACATACGCGTCAAGAAGGTCCTGAAGTATTGCGACACATCCGGCTTGCGCCCGTTTGAGGAGCGTGTATTGCAAGAGTGAGGCGCTCAAAGAATGCTCATTCCTCGTCCAACATCAGGTTTCACGCCAGGCAGGTCTTCGTTGCAGTTGCCAGCCTGAATTAACCCAAACAGCAGTATGAAGCCCTATTTAGAATACGGCCACGCGAAGTTTGTCGCACTTGCTTCCGCTGGCACGGCGAACTTTCTTGATCCGGAGTTTTCTTCGGTCAGGGTGAGTGTTCCTGTCTGTAGTCCTTGGGTGACAATTCAAATTCCCTTTGGAACGCCCGGGTGAAAGACTGTCTTCCTGAGAAACCGACGCTATATGAAAGAGCCTCAATATTTTTGCCTTTACCAGATCTAATAAGTTCTGCCGCCTTCCTGACCCTTGTTTTTTGGACTAACTTTTGAGGTGAACCTATTCTACGACAAAGTCGAAATAGCGTCGCCCGAGACATACCGGTCGCCATAGCCAAATATTCAGGTGTCAGGCTTTGTTCACTGTAGTGCGTTTCAATGTAGCTGAGCACCACGCTTAGCCTGGATTGACCTGGTATTTCCGTGCTGTCCAAATCTCGAATCATTTGGAAACGTATTGTGTCGATAGTAAGCTGGCGAAGATGGCCAAGCATTTGAGCAGCTTCTGTATCGGAGGCTGATTTAAGTTCTTGAAAAATGCACGGTATCAACTGACGCAGCGTATTGGAAAGTGAACTATTGCGAATTATTTCGCCGCTTTGGGTGTGGATGAAGGGAAGTTCACCCAATACATCGCTGCGGTTCAACACCAGATTCAAGCTCTGAAACCTGGACAAGTCTGAAAAAAAGGGCGCTGAAAATCAATAATTCTCAGATCTTGAGGTTCAGTAACACTAGTGTTGTTTCCAAAGACGGCTGCAGTATCCCTTCCAGCCATGCGGTAGTGTAATGACAACCGATCCGACTTCGCAGTCGCCTTAGATTCTTCGGTCACACGAACTTGGAATGGATTCCCGAAAGTTGTGCTCTCCAAGGCAATGTTTGGAGCACTATAGCGCTGCACTTTAAACTCGAACGGTGATTTTGTGGGTTCTCGTCGCTCCACGAGCATTCCGCACATAGGCGCGAGTTCCTCACGCAAAAACTCAAACTGGTCTGAAGACCGCCACGCGATCGAGTCCAGAGTGAACGAGTTTATAACTCCCTGGCGTGTCATTTTCGGTCGCTTTCCCACAGCTCCAAGCGTTTTAGGCTGCTTAGCAATCTAAGGTTGCAACAAGTATTCGGGTTTTCCCGTAGAAAATCACAGAAGTAGGCAATCTTCCGTTCAGGGTCAGGAAACTTAGCAAAAACCTGCCGATCTGACACTTGTATGTGAAACGCAGGTAGCGCTTGAGAAATTCGGGGGCCGGTGTTGTCATGAGTAGAAGTCGGGGATTGTAAGCTTTTTTAGCATTGCGATCGAAGAGCACTGGACTTGCAGCGGTCGTTTATGCGGTTTTTGCGGGAACAGCCTGATAATACGCACAGCCTGCAGATTGGTCCACATCGCTTTGGCAAGAGTTTTTCGTTGTGCATTTGCACCATTACCGGAAACTCACCGGTGAGAAAAAAACTTAAGGCACTTTTAGTGATAATCGCGCCTGAGGGAACGCATACGGAAATGAAATCAGCAGTATTGCGGCTATATTGAGGGCTGTTTTATGAACCGGTGCCAATATTGGCCGGATCAAGGAGGCTTAATGGTTCCCTTAAGCACGCTTATGTCTGAGGTTGAAGTCGTTACGGACGGTGGTTGTCGTCGCCAATGTCCTGCTTCCGGGGGACCTTCAGCCCGTCATGACTCTTACGGAAACCCACAAGCTTCTTTGCGACCAAAATCCGCATCCGGTTTGACGGTGGAACTATGGGAGCCCATTCAGTGCGCGGACGGATTTGATGACCAGCCCGGGTAAAAAACGGCCGCGTCGCAGGATGAAGTTTGCATGCGTATGATGACTGTGCCCAGTGTCGGTCCTATTGCTGCATTGACCTTCAAATGGGCAATTGATGATCCGACCAGGTTTAAAAAGTCTAGAACGGTGGTCGCGCACTTTGGACTCACACCGAGGCGGTATCAGTCCGGCGAGCACGATAACCCGGGCCGTATCTCCAAAGCAGGGGATGGAAATATACGATCAACTCTCTATGCAGCGGCCAATGCACTGCTCATGCAGAACGTTGGCGGATCGCAGATCAAATCGTGGAGACTGCGCCTCGTGCGAACAAAGTGCAGACGCCGCGCTGTGGTTGCCGTCGCCCGCAAACTTGCTGTTATCCTGAATCGGATGTTGGTCGAAGGCACCAATTTCCGTCAGGAACAGGTGGGAGAACAGGTATGAAGCCGTGGTCCACCAATTTACCTGACGGGATCGTCCCTCCGGACGAGGTGTGTGGATGAAGCTGAAAAAGCCTGCTGCGCAACTTGAAGTGCGACAGAGAGCGAGGCTCTCCATAGCCAATCAGACACATGCAAACAGCGGCGCAATTAACAACGCCAAACCAGACTGCGAAGAGAAGTGTGACCCGGATGAGCGACAAAAACCCCCAAAAAGAAAGGAAAACGAGCTTGACCTGAACACCCAATTTGAGAAGTAGGTTTTGCATGTTCGGTATCGTCTCTCCGCCGATCACCCAGCGGATCATGCAGGCAAAAGACGCTGCGGCTTCATCCAAGAAACTCCTTAGCCCAACTTTGACTTCATGAGCGCCCAAAAGTCCTCCCTGCTGTTGTTATGCGGAAAAGGTTCATTAGGGATGGGTACGTCCAGAAATGCGCAAAGCGGTTTCCAGCCCTCAGTCACGTCGAAAATGAGAACCCTCTCTTGGGCTGGATAGCATCGCACGTCCGCTTCACGCTTTTCGAAGGCCTGCAACGCTGCGGATTTGTCATCGTGAGATGATCCAAAGGTCTGCTTCGCGATCATCTCGTTGATCAATTCAGGCACAGTGCGAATTTGCTCCGTTCCGTCTGATGTACCTTTCATACCAATGACCTTGCCCACAGTCGATGAAAAGCTTGTCCACCACTGTTCCGGTGCGCGCGTTGTATGAATGATCTTAGCCTCAGGGAATGCGTCAGCCAATTGCTCCCAATAATGTGCCGCAGGCCAATCGACAGCACTGCTATATCCATCAAACGCCACTGACCAGTCGACATCATCTCCTCTCACCGCTTGCCGCCAAACTGGAAGCTGGTCGGGGTTTGCGATGACTTCGTCCATATGATGACAAGGCCCAACGCCGAGTTTGTTCAACGCGGCTTTCAAAGACATCGTGCCGGTTCTACCGAAGCCTGACCCTATTATCGAAAGTGGCATATTGTTTTCTCGCGTATTAAACTGTGCAATCAATCCCTAGATGAAGTGTCTATATGCATACTACTCCAGATTGTGTGCCGTGCAAACTGGAAATCGAGATTGAAGCGGTGGTTCAGCTGCCCTATTAAACCGACCGGAGACGAGTTGTGTGGTGACGATAGCGGACATTTGGGTCTTAAACTAAGATATCCACTTAGCAGACATCCGCGCTCCTTAGTGTGAGCAATTCGGCAGGATTGTCGCCGCCACAAATGTCTTAGTTACCACCACGCCGCAGGAAATCTCAAAGAACACTCCGAAGCTATTGATCAGCCCCATTTGTGTGGTCCAATTTGATTGTTAGTGCATGACCGGCCTTTGGTCCATTTGAACGATGGTTTCCGGGGCCGGCGGTTTATATCCCAGAGCACTGTGAGGGCGTTTTGTGTTGTAGTGTTTCCTCCATTCTTCGATCAAAATCTGCGCTTCTCTTAGACAGTAGAAGACTTCTCCATTCAGGAACTCATCTCTGAACCGCGCATTGAAACTTTCACAGTAACCGTTCTCCCATGGGCTGCCTGGCTCGATGTATGCGGTCTTTGCTCCAACTGCATTGATCCAGTCTTGCACCGCCACGGCAATGAACTCAGGGCCATTGTCGGAGCGAATGTAGCTTGGCACACCGCGCATGATGAACAGGTCACTCAGCACGTCGATGACATCGCTGGAGTTCAGCTTGCGGTCCACACGGATCGCCAAGCACTCCCGGCTGTACTCATCAATGACGTTGAGCGTGCGGAATGCCTTTCCGTCATCCGTTCGACAATGCACGAAGTCATAGCTCCAGACGTGGTTTCGATGCTCCGGCCGCAGCCGAACACACGATCCATCATTTAACCAGAGCCGCCCCTTCTTTGGTTGTTTCATTGGCACTTTCAGCCCCTCCCGACGCCAAAGCCTCTCGACGCGCTTGTCATTCACCTGCCAGCCCGCATCTCTCAGCAAAGCCGCGATCCGGCGATAACCGTAGCGGCCATACTGGCGGGCCAATTCTATCATGTCCGCCACCAGGCGCTTCTCGTCAGTTCGACCTTTCGGCAGCTTTCGCTGTGTGGATCGGTGCTGTTTCAGGACGCGACACGCCCGGCGTTCTGAGACACGCAGTTTGTGGCGCACATGGTTGATGCAGGCACGGCGACGGGCGGGGCTCAGTAGTTTCCCTTGGCCGCCTCCGTCAGGATCAGTTTGTCCAGGGTAAGATCCGAGACGGCCTTTCGAAGACGCTCATTCTCTTTTTGAAGGCGCTTAAGTTCCTTCAATTGATCCGTACCCATTCCGCCGTACTTCTTCCTCCAGCGATAATAGGTCTGTTCAACAACACCAATCTGCCGGATCGCATCCAGACGGGACATGCCTTGCCCCATCAATATCTCAACCTGCCGCAACTTCGAGACAATCTCTTCCGGCTTCGGTCGCTTGTTCGCCATGTGGTTCCTCCATTTTCTTAACCATAACGGCGGACCACTTCAGAGGGGGAGGATCAGTTGAAGCGTTTCGGGTTCATCGAAGGCGAGAAGGCAATCGAGCGCGAAGCTCGCTTTTTCTGCACTTCTTAGAAGCCCAAATAGCTCTGCTTCGAGATCTTCGCCGGAAAGCCCGTGTCCAGCCCCAATTCTATGGGCCAGTTTTGAGCAAGGTTTCTGGAACGGGCGGTCGCATGTTTAGAGCCTGATGGGGTCTGACACGATTGTACTGTCTAAGCCAGGTATTGATGACGATCTGAGCCTGTTTGGTGGTGTGGAACCATTCTGCGTTGAGGACTTCCCGGCGCAGAGTGCCATTGAAGCGCTCGTTGTATCCATTCTCCCAAGGTGATCCCGGGTAGATTTGGATCGGCTTAATGCCCACCTTTCTTAACCAGGTCTGCAGGGCCGTTGCGATGAACTCCGCGCCGTTGTCGGAACGGATGTGTTCGGGCTTCCCGTGCCGCAATAAGAGTGGGTAGAGCGCATCCAGCACGTCTGCGCTGTTCATCTTCGGCTTGACCGCTACGCAGAGCGCCTCACGGGTATACTCATCCAGCACCGTCAGCATCTTGTAGCTCTGTCCGTTGCTCAGCTTGTCGTGGACAAAGTCAATGCTCCAGATGTGATTGGGATGTTGCGGTCGGAGCCGGATGATCGAGCTGTCCTTGTGGTACAGCCGTTTGCGTTTCTTGTGCCGTTGTGGGAGCTGCAAGCCTTCTTCGCGCCATAGTCGTTCGATCTTTTTATGATTGACTGCCCAGCCTTCGACACGCAGCAGCTCGGCGACCTTGCGGTAGCCGTAGCGCCCATACCGTTTGGCCAATCGGATCATCGCCAGACGTAACGCCTCATCATCCTTTGGCGCTGCGCGGTATTGCAGCGTGCTCCGCGCCAATCCAATCACGCGACAGGTGCGCCTGTCCAGCCCCAATTCTATGGGCCAGTTTTGAGCAAGGTTTCTGGAACGGGCGGTCGCATGTTTAGAGCCTGATGGGGTCTGACACGATTGTACTGTCTAAGCCAGGTATTGATGACGATCTGAGCCTGTTTGGTGGTGTGGAACCATTCTGCGTTGAGGACTTCCCGGCGCAGAGTGCCATTGAAGCGCTCGTTGTATCCATTCTCCCAAGGTGATCCCGGGTAGATTTGGATCGGCTTAATGCCCACCTTTCTTAACCAGGTCTGCAGGGCCGTTGCGATGAACTCCGCGCCGTTGTCGGAACGGATGTGTTCGGGCTTCCCGTGCCGCAATAAGAGTGGGTAGAGCGCATCCAGCACGTCTGCGCTGTTCATCTTCGGCTTGACCGCTACGCAGAGCGCCTCACGGGTATACTCATCCAGCACCGTCAGCATCTTGTAGCTCTGTCCGTTGCTCAGCTTGTCGTGGACAAAGTCAATGCTCCAGATGTGATTGGGATGTTGCGGTCGGAGCCGGATGATCGAGCTGTCCTTGTGGTACAGCCGTTTGCGTTTCTTGTGCCGTTGTGGGAGCTGCAAGCCTTCTTCGCGCCATAGTCGTTCGATCTTTTTATGATTGACTGCCCAGCCTTCGACACGCAGCAGCTCGGCGACCTTGCGGTAGCCGTAGCGCCCATACCGTTTGGCCAATCGGATCATCGCCAGACGTAACGCCTCATCATCCTTTGGCGCTGCGCGGTATTGCAGCGTGCTCCGCGCCAATCCAATCACGCGACAGGTGCGCCGTTCAGAGGTTGCCAGCTTTTGTCGGGTATGCATCACGGCCTGACGAAGCTGGTCTGCCGTCAGGCCTTCGGCTTTAGATAATCAAGGCTCTCCTTGAGAATGAGCTTGTCCAGTTCAAGCTCGGCCACGATCTTCTTGAGCCGATCATTCTCTTTCTGCAGTGCCTTCAGATTGGCCATCTCAGATCGTCCCATCCCACCAAACCGCTTGCGCCATGTGTAATAGGTCGCATCACTGACACCAGCCGTTCTGCACGCCGTCGCGACATCCGAACCAGATGCCAGGCCCAGCTCAATCTCGCGCAAAAGCCGCAGAATATCTTCGTCCGAATACCGTTTCCGCGCCATCAATCCCGTCTCCAAAACTAAGCCAACTGTGGCACAGTTTTAGGGGGCCAAGACATTGCCACTATTGTTCGCGCCGACGAACAGAGTGCGCTTTTGATCAAGGTCGATGCGAGTTGACTTGAGTTTTCGGAAGTTCCGCAATTCAATAAAATCGAGCTTCATTTTGCGTTTCGCAATCTAAAATCTATTTTCTAGCCACGGCACAACCCTATGCCGAGCAGAAAAAGCGGGATAGAGCTTTCTTCACTGGGAACCAGTTTCCAGGGTACCCCGGCGGGCCATCCTGCCGAATGGCGGCTTTACGCTGCCGGAAAGCCATCTATCGCGTTCGCAGCGAATGACTGGAGTCCGCCCATGCTGTTGAAGAACTCTGTGTTGCAGTGCGGCAAGTCGTTTGATTCACTTGATTTATCGAGATTGGGAGGATCGGGCGATGATGGGCATTCAAAAGGTTGAAGCGCAGCTGTTCTATGAGTTCGATTTGGACGCACATGTGCCGCCTAATCACGTATTGAGAGAGATTGACCGTTTCCTCGACATGGGCGACATGCGGGAGAGGCTGAAGCCCTTTTACAGCCACACGGGCCGCCCTTCGATCGATCCCGAGCTGATCGTCCGGATGCTGGTGATTGGTTATGCGATGGGCATTCGGTCCGAACGACGACTGTGCCAGGAGGTGCATCTCAATCTTGCGTATCGCTGGTTTTGCCGGCTCGGTTTGGAGGACAAGGTGCCGGATCATTCATCGTTCTCGCGGTGCCGCCATGGCAAGCTTCGGGAAAGCGACATGCTGCGCCATATCTTCGAGGCGACGGTGGAGCGCTGCCTGAAGGAGGACCTCGTGTCAGGCGAAGGCTTTGCTGTCGACGCCAGCCTGATACCGGCGGATGCCAACAAAGCCCGTTCCATTGCGGCTAAGGACTGGAGCGAAGACGTCGCTCGAGCTGCGGGCAATCGCGCGGCCAGAGAGTACCTTGAAACGCTAGACGATGCGGCCTTCGGTGCAGCCTCGCCGGTACAACCTAAGTTCGTCGCCAAGTCGGATCCGGCAGCTCAGTGGACCCGAGCTGAGGAAAGTCGTCCCTACTTTGCCTATGCCACGAACCACCTGATCGACACAAAAAGCTCAGTCATCATGGATGTTGAAGCCACGCGGGCGATCCGACAGGCCGAGGTGGGTGCCTCGCAAACAATGCTGGATCGCACTGAACAGCGCTTCGGCATCCGGCCGGATTGGCTTGCCGCGGACACGGCCTATGGATCCAGCGACAACTTGGGGTGGCTGGTCAAGAAACGCGGCATCATCCCCTTCATTCCAGTGATCGATCATTCGAACCGCAAGGACGGCGCATGGACCCGTTTTGAGTTTGAATACGACGAGGCCAACGACCAATACATTTGCCCCGAAGGTTTCGCATTGAAGCAGTTCCGCCGGAATTACTCCGATCCCAATCGCGACAAGAACATCCGCGGCACCCGAAAGTATCGCGCTCTAAAATCCGATTGTCAGGGGTGCCCATCGAAAGAGAAGTGCTGCCCCAATGCGATCTGCAGATCGATCAGCCGGGAAGAGCACGAGGACGCCCGGGACTTCGCGCGATCGAGCCGGAAGACGAAAGCCTACAAGGTCAGCCGTGACAAACGGAAGAAAGTTGAGATGCTCTTCGCGCATCTGAAACGCATCCTGAACCTGACCAGGTTGCGATTGCGCGGCCCGAACGGGGCAAAAGATGAGTTCCTGCTCGCTGCCATCGCACAGAACCTCAGAAAGCTCGCCAAGCTCAGGCCCAGGACCGCCCAAACGGAGGCCATGGGATGATCTGACCCGCCAAATCAGCCCATTTGCGAGACGACTGGGCCAGCGTCCGGACCAAACAACTCGCGCTGGTTCTCCAGCGATAATCTGGCAGTCAATTGCACCGAGTTCTTCAACAGAATCCGCCCAATTTGACAGAAATAACAACGAGTTGAAAGCACCGAGGGTCGCTGCCTGATCATGATCCGAGTGCCCCGGCGTTAGAGCATGGGAGTATGCCATGAACGTGATCTTCAATCCTGCGCTTGCGCTGAGGGTGCTGGTCTCGCCAATGGTGCCAAGCCCGGTGGGTTGGGATACCCCGCAGGGATGGCGTGGGCGGTGCGAGCATCGGCGGCCTTGTGCAGCCGGTCCGCAGCGGTGAAGGGCGCGCCATCAAGGGCATGGGGCGCGGCAAGGGAGACCAGCTCCTGGACGGTTTCGGGAACGGCCATCCTCAACTCTCTCCCGCCATCCATGCGGCAGCGGTCTCGACCACGCGCTCATCGAGTTTGTCGATGCCCTCATTCTCCATGAGGCGGGCGCAGGCATCGGCCAGGGCCATCGCTAAGCGCCAGTTGCCCCCCGTCTTTCTGAGAAAGGCCGTGGCGCTCTTCTGAGTGATGCTCCCGAAGCGCGGGGCCAGGACATAGGCGGCCATCTCGCCCGCCTCCTGCACCGGCTGCATCACCACCTTCTTGGTGCCGATCCGCTGGCGGAACTGCTCCAGGAACACCCGGATTTGCGGGTGGATGAACTTTCTGGCCAGCAAGTCCGTGCCCGCGATCACCAGCCCCGCGCCGCCGATGTCAGAGATCGAGCGCAGCATCTCAAGGGTGGGCCAGCGCAGGTGATTGGCCTCATCCACGATGATCAGCTTGCCCTCGGTCCCCTGCCGGATGAGGCGCTGGATCAGGGTGTTGGATGTGCCGCTCGCATCGATGGGATATCCGGCCTTGGCAAAGGCATGCGCCAGCTCTTGCAGGCAGGTCTTTTCCTTCATGCCTGCCCAGGCCTCGATACGAATGGCCCCCAGCGTCTCGGCCAGCCAGTAGGTCGCCGAGGTCTTGCCGGTGCCCGGATCACCCGTGATCTGACCCAGGCGGCTGTATTGTGGCACGGACATCACCGTTTCGCACATCATGCGCGCCCGGCCCGCCATCTCCGTTTCGACGAAGCTCCTCAATCCTCTTCCTCCGCATATGTGAAAGTCCTGACCACCTCGGGGTCGGCGGTTTCCATTGTTCAATGGGTTTGCGCGGCTCGGTATTGGCGGCCTCGGCCAGGGCCTTTGCGCGCGCCTCGGCATCCATGCGCACCATGCGGTCGATGATCCCGGCATCGACCACTGCAGCCACCGGGGCCTCCGGCGCATCGGGCATATGAGCGATGTGCCGCTCGGTTTCCTCGGTCAGCGACAACAGGGCCACATGCTTGCGCTTTTCAGCGATCTGGCGGCGGAAGGCCTTGCCGCGCCGGTTGACCTCCCGAGCGCCTGCATCATCCAGGACACCAAAGGTGCGCTCCGGGAAGGCCTGGCAGATCAACTCACCATTGGCGAAACAGAACACAAACGCGGGATTGAAGGCGGGCACCCGGAGGGTGATCTTGTGGGTGAGGCCCAGGAGCGCATCGTCGTAGAAATAGATCGTCTCGCCACGGCGGGGGGTGTAGCTCACCCGCCCGCGATCCGGCATGCGCTCGACCTCCTCGGCAAAGGCGAGGGCGAGAACCTCGGGGTGCGAGAGTGTGGTCTTGCCCCATCCCTGATCAATGAAATTGCGCAGGGCCTCATTGGGGCTCATGCCTGCAAGCCGCCCATGCTGAGGGCGCTTGTGATACCACTCAAGGCTTTGCCAGCGGTCTCCAGAAAGGCACTCGCATCGCCATCGAAGGCCACCGGGTCTTTGCCCTTGGCGTGGGTCTTCTTGTTCATGCGGTCGCCATCGGTCCAGCCTGGGATT
Organism: Ruegeria sp. B1; assembly: GCF_056535885.1. NCBI lineage: Bacteria > Pseudomonadati > Pseudomonadota > Alphaproteobacteria > Rhodobacterales > Roseobacteraceae > Ruegeria > Ruegeria sp. B1. Next base: position 944,443 of record NZ_JBQFJA010000001.1, read on the forward strand.
GTGGCGAAAAAGACTTGCTCGATGTTGCCAAAGGCACCCTCAATGCCCGGCTTGCCCTTCGCATTGTAGGGCATCGACCGCACCACGGCTTCACGGCCCTCGGCCACGCGCGCTGCGACCTTCGGATCACCGGTGAGATCAAACACCTTGAGCCCGCCCTGCGTCAGTCTGGAGAGCTGGGTGAACCCGCCGATCATCGCATCCCAGGAATACTCGGACCCGTTGTCGAGATAGAGCATCTCGGGCAGGCCCCATTCCGCGACCATCGCCTCAAAGCTCTGGGCCACATGCTCGCGCCGTATGCCTTCACCGGGCTCGCAAAGCACGAACGTCATATGGATTTCATTGGTAGCTACGTCGTACCAGGCAATCGCCTTGGGATAGACCACCGTGCCATCGGCGCGGCGCATCATGATATCCACGGGGTGCACGTCCCCACCACGATCTGACGTGGCAGCAACGTGGCATAGTCCCGCCGGATCGAGGGCACATACCTGTCCTGGAAGGTGGCGTTGTCTTTGTCCTTGATCGCGAGAAGCGCGTATTGGCGGTGATGCTCCACCTGGCGGCGGTTCACATTACAGAGGCCGAACTGGGTGCCTTTGGCATTCGTGTCGCCGCACCGGCCCAGCTCCAGCGCCTCGAAGGGCACGACCCGCAGGTCTCGGCTCATCTCGATCAGGCGGGTGGTGGATTTCTCCGAGATCGCGCGCCAGCCGCATTCCCCCGCTGCCCAGAGGGACCGGATATAGGTGGTCAGGTCCGCGCCGATCCCGGCCTGCGTGGCCGCATCGATATGCGCCTCAAAAAACGCATCCCAGGCGCGGGTGACCGTCTGGCGCCGGACGCCGTGATCGGCGCGGCGCTTGCGGACCAGACCATTTAGACCAAAGGCCTCATAGTCGCGCAGCCAGTTATAGAGCGTCTGCTTGGAGATCAGCTTGCGTTTCCCGTTGGGGAACAGGCGCGGTTCCCGGGTGAGGCCCTCGATCACCGCCGCCCGCTCAGGTGAGCCCTTCTCAAAGGCCAGGGCCGGGCGGATCACCTCCTGCCGCCACCGCGCCAAAGCCAGATCGGCCTCAAAGCGTGCATCCGTTTGGTGGGCCTGCTCCGGTACAAGACAGGTGCCGCCGGTCGCCACATCGGGCTTTGCGTGGAGCACGATGCCACGCTCCAGATACCAGGCCTCCCGCAGATCAGCGGGTAAGTGGTCTACATGCGCTTGAGGTGCTCGACCTCCAGCACCGCCACGCCCGATTTCAACTTCTCTGACAAGAAGATCGACACCGCGCCACTTGCGCGACTGCAGGGCTTTGCTGACCGCCTGTTTGGATACCCCAGACAACTCGACCAGGTCATTCATCGGCAACCATTTTTCGTGGTTGACCAATGGTTGACCAACAGGTTGACCAACGGCTTCTAGCGGCGGATTGGTCAACCCCGAGGCGTTGGCCTCAACCAGTTCGAATTTGCGCGATGCCTGCCCCATGGCTTACACCGCCACCGTCTCGGGGCGCCCGCCCCTTCTCCGGCACCGGGGACGCGTTCCGTGACGCGTTCCCTCGCTCAGCACCGCATCGCGGGGTGCCATGCGCTTCCGGCGTTTGAGGCGCGCCTGGCCCGTGTCGTCCCCAGATTGTCCGCAGGTAGCCACGGGAGTGGTGCTGGTGTGGATGTTCTGCTTCCCACGCCCGCCGAGGTCTGAGGCGCGACATGCGCCAACGATGATCTCACATAGAACCGCTCCGGGCTGGAACGGCTTGCTTCTTGCTGACATAGTGTCCTCGCAATGCTGGGGTGCGTCGGTATGTTGTAATATCACAAATAAGACCAAATGCTCCTATAATCAAGCGACATAAGAACAAATGGACATAAATGAGCGACTAAAAGAGGCCGTATCTGCTAGCGGTTTGAGTTTGCAGGATTTTACCAATAAGATCGGAGCGAACTACCGAACCATGCAGCACTATCTCTCGGGCTCCAGGAAGGTGAGCGCTGAGCTTTTAGCAGCAATGGCGGAGCATTTGGACATATCACCAACGTGGCTTCTAACCGGGCGAGGCGCCCGATTGATCACGGAGAGTGTCGGAGCAAATGCTCATGAGAACCAAGCTTTGGCACTTCAACCCAATGATCGTGTTGAAGAGTTTGTCGCCATTCCGCACTTCGATGCGCAGGCGTCCGCTGGCTTCGATTCGCTAGTGGAGGCCGACGTCGGCTCCGGTTACTACAGCTACAGTCGGGCTTCCATTCAGCGGCGCGGGCTAAGTGAGGATCATCTGTCGGTGATCCGCGTGACTGGCGACAGCATGGAGCCAGAGCTCTCAGATGGTGATCTCGTCCTGATCGCCACGGATCAGAAAGAGCCACGCAACGGCTTTATGTTCGCCGTACATTATGACGGGCAACTGTTTGTTAAACGCGTACAGCGGTTGCCAGGTAATAGGCTCCAGCTGATCAGCACCAACGCACGATACCCACCGATCATTGTGGATTTGGAGGCACCAGAGGATGTCCGATTGGAAGGCAGAGTGGTCGCATCCATGCGTGAGTGGTGAGAGTTAATGCCGTTTTTGGAAACATCCGGCATCATCCGGCATAGTCCAGTTTAGTTCGGGCCATCCTTGCCGAACGGCCGATTTTGCCGCGCCGTCCCGCATCGCCAATAAAACAAGGCTATCATGCGATGACCTTCATCCACCTGTTCCAGTTTAAACCGTACTCACCGTTCCAATTAATTCCGATCCCCCCCAGCGCGACACAGAGGAAGTCACAGGAAGGGGCGCCGCCAGTACTTTGTGAAACTGCGCGTCGTTTTGTGCCTCCCACTCCGTGAGGCCTTCGCGCAAAAACCCGTGTGCCTCTCGCAAGTTGTCCAACTCTTTCCGGGTGTCTTTAGCTTGACGCGCTAACGCTGCTGCGGCGAAATGGACCATCGCCGCGCTTTCCCTGCCGGAAGGGCGCTGACCTTTTAAGGCCTGCGCTATCTGACCGTTCAGCTTGGAACGATCATCGTCCGCTAAATTCGGGAGGGTCGCCATCAACTCTAGTGTTTCAGGGTGGTCTGGCAGAAGACGAAACGCGGCGCGGGCATGGGTTAAGGCGTCATCCAGTTGACCCAAAGCAATATACGCTTTGGCCAGACGTAATTGCCCATATTGAAACTTTGGATTGTGAGCGACGAGATCAGTCAGCAAATCCAGTGCTTTATCCCACTGACGCAGCTCATCCAAAATATCCGCTTTCAGGCACAGGGCCTGCAGGTTTTTCGGTTGAACCTTCAACAGCTTCTCAACGGCATCAAGCGCCTTATCCATTTGATGTTCGCGCAATAGCGCCATTGCTCGTATGAACAGTTGTGCCGGCGTCAAAGGTGCCCGGGTTCCGATCTGGTCGATAAACCGAAGCGCCTTGTCCGAGTTGCCACCCTGCACCAGACTCAGGCCGTAATTCTGGATCAATTCCGGGTTGTTCGGATCAAGGCTCCAGGCTCGTTCGAAATTTGTTTGAGCCAACTTGAATTTTTGCTGCTGGACTGCACTTAACCCTGCGAGTCTGGGCAGTGCCGACGTTTTCGGCCACTTTTTTGCTGCCTTTGTAGCCCGCTTATAAGCCCTGTCTGATCTGCCTTTTTTTAACAAGTCACCGATAGCGGAAAGCTCCGCGCTCAGCGGATCAAATTTATTAACCATTTTCAATGCCCTACAAGTCGCCAGAAATCGAATAGATCAAACCTGAACTCGTTAACTCACACCTAAAATCACGCTTGGGGATCTATCACTTTGATATCTAGGGCGATCAAAGATTTTACAATGCGACGCCGCGTCCTCTGGTACTTTCTGCGCAAGCAGCGTAAAAGGAGTGCTGCGCGAAACATTTGGAGCCCCGCACCGATGAAAGACCATCGTGGCCGTCTGACCAAGGACGGTATCCGCATCTATGAAAAGGGTGACTTTGCCGGCATGCACACGGCAGGGGCTCTGGCCGCGCGGATTCTTGATGACATCGCGAACCATGTCTTTCCCGGCCAGACCACGGGCGAAATCGACCGGGTTATTACTCGGATGGTCGAGGATGCGGGCGCGGAATCGGCAACCATTGGATACAAGGGCTATCAGCACGCCAGTTGTATCAGCGTCAATCACGTCGTGTGTCACGGTATTCCCGGCGACAAAAAGCTCAAAGACGGCGATGTTCTGAATATCGACGTCACGGTCATCGTCGACGGCTGGTTTGGTGACACCTCGCGTATGTATGTGGCCGGCAAACTACCGCGCAAGGCCGAGCGGCTGATTCAGGTGACCCATGACGCGCTGTTCAAGGGCATAGAGGTGGTCAAACCGGGCAACACCTTTGGCGATATCGGTCACGCGATTCAGGCTTATGTCGAAGCGCACCGGATGAGCGTTGTACGCGACTTCTGCGGCCATGGGCTGGGCCGGGTATTCCACGCACCGCCCAACGTGCTGCATTACGGACGTCCGGGTACCGGTGCGGTTCTGGAAGAGGGTATGTTCTTTACCATCGAGCCGATGGTCAACCTCGGTCGACCTGAGACCAAAACGCTGGCTGACGACTGGACGGCCGTGACCCGCGACAAATCCCTGTCGGCGCAGTTTGAACATTCTGTGGGTGTGACGGCGGATGGGGTCGAGATTTTCACCCTGTCACCGGGCAACAGGTTTCACCCTACCTACTCATCCTGATCCGCACTCTGCTCGCGCCAGAGTTTCAGAAGCATCGTGTCCGGTCCCCATGGCGTCACCGCGTCGTGGATGAAAACGGACGACCGCATTGGCTTGCGCTCCGGTCTGGTCGCCGTTTCAGCATCCCGGGACACAGCCCAGAGCGGTGGTGTCATTGCGCGGTCCATGCACCGAGGCTAACACGGAAGCCTCAGATTCCCAAAAGCGATGGCACCTCCGACATATCCTTGAACACTTCAGCCCCCAACTTGGCCAATTCCACGCCATCATGATCCGGCGCGTAGGCCAGGCATCGCATATTGGCGCGCATTGCTGCCACTACCCCGCTTGCGCTGTCTTCCAGAACCAGCGGCGCGGTGACTCCAAAGCGTTTTGCCGCCGTCAGAAACATCAGAGGGTCGGGTTTGGCCGTGCCCAACGAATGGGCAGAAAACAGGGCGTCTTTGAACCGCGGCCATAAACCGTTCTGGCCCAGAGTGATTTCCATTTTTTCCGGCGGGCCGTTTGAGGCAATACAATAGGGGATTCCGCTTCGGTCCAGTGCATCCAGAAGGTCTGGCACACCCGGCATCAAGGGCACGTTTTCACGCAGGCGTTCAAAAATCTCAGCATGGACTTCCTGCACCCAATCATCCGATAAATCAGCCCCCAACGATCGCGCCTTGTCCCGGACCCCTTCCATTGTGCTGCCAAGGAACAACCCGACACTGTCCTTGACGCTCAGGTTCAGCCCGTACCGCGCAAGGTTTTCGACCATCACCTGATTTGACAGTGGCTCGCTGTCGACCAAAACACCGTCACAATCGAAAATGACCAGATCGTGCATGCCTGACCCCCGCTCGGTTTCCACGTGACGTACAGGAGGGCAGGTTTTCTTGCAAACCAACAACCGGCATCAACCTGCGCGTCGTGTTTCAGTCTGAAACACTCCGCCACATCAAGGTGATATGCGTATCACCGTATTTTCGGGCATCGTGCAGGTCGAACCCGACCGGTGCCGCCATGGGGGCGCTTTCTTCCCACACGATCAGAGCGTTCTGGGCAACCCAGCCACCCGACACGGCAGCGGCCAATGCCTTTTGACCCAGACCCTTGCCATAGGGTGGGTCCAGAAAAATCAGGTCATAGGGCGCGCCGGGGTTTTCGCCCAGCCGTGTCGCATCGCGCCGGATCAGACCCGTGCGGTCGGCGCTGCGGGTCAGATCGATGTTCTTGCGGATCAGGCTTTGGGCCGTGCGTCCATCATCCACAAAAGTCACGTGAGCGGCCCCGCGCGACAGCGCCTCCAGCCCCAGTGCGCCGGTGCCTGCAAACAGGTCCAAAATCCGCAGGCCATCAAAATCGATCTGATGTATCAGAACGTTGAACAGGCTTTCCCGCACCCTGTCGGTTGTCGGTCGCAGATGGGCAGCGGTATCGCCCTTGCCCACAGACGCCAGCGCCCTTCCGCGGAAGTCCCCAGCGATGATCCTCACGCCTTGAGCAGCGGTTTCAGGTCCGCATCCGGGTTGGAAACAACAGCAGGATCAGCGGTCTTGCCCATCTCGATCAGCCGCTTGCCCACCATGTAGGCCCGCGGATCGTTCATCGCGTCGACGGCAATCAACTGATCACCTTTATAATACCAGAAAGACACGGTCTGCCCAGCGCCCTGACGCGTCACGACCCGGTCATAGCCTGTGTTCAGCCCGGCAATCTGCAATTTGATGTCATACTGGTCCGACCAGAACCACGGTGTCGCAACATATTCTTTCGCGGCACCCAACATGTTTTGTGCCACCACTTCGGCCTGATCAATGGCATTCGGCACACTTTCCAAACGAATGCGCTCGCCCGCATGTGGGAATGAGGCACAATCGCCTGCTGCCCAGATCGACGGGTCAGAGGTCCGCCCAAAGGCATCGGTCTTGATGCCGTTGTCCAGATCCAACCCCGCCATTTCGGCCAGGTCCGTCGCGGGCGCGATCCCCACGCCCACAATGACAATATCGACATCCAGCTCTGTGCCATCTGTCAGCAGTGCGGATCTGACCTTGCCGTTCTCACCCTTCAACCGATCCAGCCCAACACCTTCCTTGATGTCAGCGCCGTAGCCACTGTGCAGGTCGCGGAAGTAATCGCTGGTTTCGGGCGCGGCAACCCGTTGCAGAATACGATCCGCCATTTCAACCAATGTCACTTTCACGCCGCGCTTGGCACAGACTGCTGCGGCTTCCAGCCCGATATAGCCGCCCCCCACGATCAGCGCGCGCGCACCTTCAGTCACATACGGCTCCATATCATCAACATGGGCCAGATCGCGCACCACATGGACACCATCCAAATCGCCGCCGATGGCCGCCGGCAATCGGCGCGGGTGCGAGCCTGTGGTGAGGGCGAGTTGATCGTAAGAGATCACCGCGTCACCCACCGTCACCGTCTTGGCCTGTGGGTCAATCGCAGTCACCGGCTGTCCCAGGCGCAATGTGATGTTGTTTTCCGCGTAGAAGCTCTCGGGTCGCAGAAACAGACGCTCCAACTCCATCTCGCCCAAAAGGTAGGCCTTGGACAAGGGCGGGCGCTGATAGGGCAGGTGCGGCTCGGCCCCAACGAGCGTAATGTCCCCCTCGAACCCGTCCTTGCGCAACCTGGCGACCAGCGAGGCACCCGCTTGCCCGGCTCCGATCACGACAATATGGCTCATGTTTCTCCCACCCTGTCGAATTCCCGTGGTTACTTTTGTCTGCACACCTATATTGCGGCTGGGACTGACTCTGCAAATCCAATCGACAGGAGCAAAACAATGATTTCAACAGGTGACACGCTGCCCGAAGCCACGCTGATCCAGATGGGTGCGGACGGCCCCGAAGAGGTTCGGATTTCAGACAAGACAAAAGGGCGTAAAGTGGTGGTGTTTGCTGTTCCGGGCGCATTTACGCCGACCTGCCATTCGGCACATGTGCCAAGCTTCATGCGCACCAAAGACCAGTTTGACGCCAAGGGTGTGGACGAGATCATCTGCGTCGCGGTCAATGATCCTTTTGTTATGAAGGCCTGGGGCGAGGCCACCGGCGCCACCGGGGCCGGTTTGACAATGCTGGCCGACGCCGCGTCTGAGTTCACCAAAGCCATTGGAATGGAGTTTGATGCCCCGCCCGCCGGGCTGATCGCACGGTCCAAGCGGTATGCGATGCTGGTCGAAGACGGCAAAGTTGTTGCGTTGAACCTCGAAGAAAACCCGGGTGCCTGCGAAACCTCGGCCGGCGAAGGGTTGCTTGACGTTATCTGACGTTGCTCTGGCCCCGGCACGTCCGGGGCCAGATGAACTCTATTTAACTTGATAGGCTGCCCGGTTATGCGAATACTGACCGCATACAATTGAGGGAGTTCTTTTATGAAACTTAGAGCATTCACAACAACACTTGTCGGCGCTTGCTTGCTGGCGGCGTGCGGGCCGGCACCTACGCCGCAACAGCAGGCGGCACGACAGCATGAAATCGCCTGTCTCAGTGGTACTTTGGGTGGCGCATTGATTGGCGGCGCCATCGGGAACCAATTTGGTGGCGGTTCGGGCAAATCCATCCTGACTGCGGCAGGTGCCGCTGCCGGTGGATTCGAAGGTCAGAGATACGCATGCTGAGGAGAGCCAGAATGAAACGTGGATTACTTGTGATTGCCGCTGCGCTTCTGGCAAGTACTGCCAGCGCCGAGACCGTGGCCGAACTGAACGCCATCGACGCAAACAATGATGGCTTTCTGTCCAAGGATGAGTTCAACGCCTTTTCAGACTATGCTTTTCAGGAAATGGATGAGGACAAGAACGGAACGCTGGGTCTGGAGGAAGCCAAGCCCTTTCTTGATATCAAGCAATTCCAGGATGTTGACCGCAACAACAACAGCCTTATCTCCAGAGCAGAATACAACGCGCAGATGGATGACGATTTCGACTCTGCGGATCAGGACGGCAATGGCCTGCTAGATTAGGCCGACTCTGACAGGAGCGTCTTATGAACAAATGGATGGGCGTGGGCGCACTGACGTTTCTTGCGGCATGTGATGTGCCGCAAGCGCCTATTGTGACAGGCCCTGACGGGCAGCAACAGATACAGATTAATACCAGTGGTTTGACCTGCTACAACACGCGCTGCCTGGATATAAACCCGGTCGCGCGTAGCGTCCGCTCGATCGGCAACCGGACAATTGGCATTCCGCGAAACATCAATGTCAGCGATGGCACCGTGACCCCTGCTGAGTTCGAGCAGATGGGCGTTGCAGCATCGCTGGCGGGTGGCATGGGATCGCGCGGCGACAGGGGTTAGTCCAAAAGGCTGTCCATCTTGCGCGCCAGCTTGGCGTCCAGTGACGACAAGCCGCCTACGTCGTGGGTGGACAAGACCACGTCGACCGTGCGGTAAACATTCGACCACTCGGGGTGGTGGTTCCACTTTTCGGCCCAAATCGCCACCTGTGTCATCCAGCCAAAGGCCGATACGAAATTGTCGAAGATAAAGGTCTTGGTGATCGCATCCCGGCCTTCGACCATGGTCCAGCCGTTGTTGAACAACGGATCCAACAGAGGGCCACGGGTCTCGGTCGACAAGAGTTCGGTCATTGTTGTTCCTCCGGGTCAGATTTTCTGAATGGACCATAATCGGTCAGGATTTCAATCTCTTCTCCCACTGCGCGGCCTTCGGCGTCCAGAAATTTCTGAACCGCATCGGCGAATCCCGGATCACCGATCCAGTGCAGACTGTGGGTACGCGTGGGCAAATAGCCGCGCGCCAGCTTGTGCTCGCCCTGTGCGCCGGCTTCAACACGGGCGAGACCGTGCGCAATGGCAAAATCAATCGCCCGATAGTAACACAGTTCAAAATGCAGACACGGGTGATGTTCGACGCAGCCCCAGTAGCGGCCAAAGAGCGTTTCACGTCCAATGAAGTTCAGCGCACCTGCAATCGGAAACCCATTACGTTCCGCGAGAACCAAAGCCATGTCATCGGCCATCGTCTCCTGCGCGATATCAAAGAAATCGCGAGTCAGATAGGGCACGCCCCATTTGCGTGACCCGGTGTCCTGATAGAACCTCCAGAAGGCATCCCAGTGTTCCGGTTGCAATTCCGCCCCGGTCAGAGTTCGGATTTCGCCACCAAAGTCGCAGGCCTGGGCACGTTCCTTGCGTATGTTCTTGCGCTTGCGCGACGACAGCGCGACCAGAAAACCGTCAAAATCGGCATAGCTGTTGTTGAGCCAGTGGAACTGTTGCGAGGTGCGGTGCATCAGACCCATCTGCTCGCCCGCAAGCGCCTCGTCTTCGGTGCAGAATGTGACGTGCAGGGACGAGACGCGATTGTCAGCGGCCAATTGCACGGCGCCCTGAGTCAGGGCCGACATTCCGATCCCTTCATATCCGGGCCGCACCAGAAACCTGCGCCCGGTTGCAGGCGTAAACGGCACCGCGATCTGAAGCTTGGGATAGTAGCGCCCACCGGCGCTTTCATAGGCGTGGGCCCAGTTGTGATCAAAGATATACTCGCCCTGGCTGTGTGACTTGGCGTACATAGGCGCAGCCGCGATCAGCATTCCGTCGAGGTAGGCTGTCAGATATTGCGGCTGCCAGCCGGTGCCACGCCCGACCGAACCGCTTTCCTCTAGCGCCAAAAGCAACCGATGGGTGGTAAAAGGATCAAGGGGCCGACCGCCGTCGCTGGCTTCGGGACAGGCACAACTGTCCCATTCCGCAGCAGATATCTGCGAGAGCGTTGCCAGAACCTGAACTTCGATTTGTGCCTGATCCATTTGCCCTCCGCACCTGTCCATTATGTGTGGCGGGGTGGGCCCCGATCAACCCGGCTGCGTGGCCAAATACCCTTCGAAGGTCACATTGTCGGCAGTCTTGCGTGCCTCTACCTCTTGTTCAGGCGAGCGGACGGTCCAGCACAGGATCGGCACTCCGCGAGCCTTGAGTTCGGCGACACGGGGACGGTTCAGATCATGTACTTCGTGGCTGATGAAACTTGCGCCGACCCGGTCGAAATCCGGAATCTCGCGCAGGCGATCGCAGGTCTCAACAGGCAAAGGCCAATTCAGGGGGTTGTACGCGCTGGTCACCAATCCGCGGGGAAGATCTGGCGCCAGCCGCGCCAATTCTGCGACACTGTTGGGATTGAACGACATCACCGCCACCGGACCGTTATAACCCTGCAACGCGCGCACGGCATCCTGCTCCAGCGGTCCGATATCAGTGCCCATAGCTCCGTCCTGATCTTTAAATTCGATCAGCAAAGGCACTTTCCCTTCTACGAGCTCCAGCACCTCGCCCAGCGTCGGAATACCATCGTGGGCGTGCAGCAATGGCGTGGCAGACGCCTGTGCCGCCGAGAGCTGCCGGATTGGACCCGGTTTTCCGGTCAGGCGGGCCATGTCGTAGTCGTGAAACACCATGGCTCGGTTATCGGAGGTGAGTTGCAGATCAATCTCAATCCCATACCCGGCGTCGACTGCGGCGCGAATGGCCGCCCCGCTGTTTTCCGGGCGGTTATCCGAGATGTCATGCAAGGCCCGATGCGTAATCGGGATCTGCAGAAATTCTGCGGGCAAGGGTGGTGTCATTGCACTTCGAAAATACCCTCGATTTCGACCGCCACACCCAGCGGCAGAGAGGCCGCGCTGACAGCGGACCGGGAATGGCGGCCAGCGTCGCCCAGAGCTTCGACAAGAAAATCTGAGGCGCCATTGATCACTTGCGGTTGCGCGGTGAAATCCGATGTCGAATTTACGAAACCTGTCAGCTTGATCACGCGCACCAGTTTCTCGATGTCACCCCCGCAAGCTGCCTTGACCTGTGCCAGCAGATTGATCGCGCAGACTTTGGCCGCTGCGGCGCCAGCATCGACATCCATGTCGTCGCCCAACTTGCCGGTGATCAGATCGTCAGCCTTGGAAATCTGGCCCGAGACGTAAACGATGTTGCCCAAGCGCACAAAAGGCACATAGTTTGCCGCCGGTGCCGGGGCGTCTGGCAGCGTGACACCCAGGCTGTCCAGTTTTGCTGCGATGCTCATAGGAAGGTCCTCACCTAAATTGACTCGGGCGGACGCTAACCGGGCGGCGAGCTTTGGAAAAGGCGGAATCGCATATTTTCTAGACTGCCCGGATTGTGGGCATAAGTCCTCTTATTCCGGGCCATGGGTACCGTGTCACTTTACCTCGACCCGGTGACGGGGTTAAACGCAAGCTGTTTCAATGTGGTTACGAAACGTCTATGTGACGGAAACTTGTGTCGCCACACATAGTCGAAGGCAGTATTGATTGAATGTTCGGACGCATCGCAACCGGACGACTTGGAGTAACAAAGACCGTGTTAAGCAGAGCCAACTTCAAATTCATGTTGCTTCTACCTCTGATGGCGGTGCTCAGCGCCTGTGCGACACAGCCCGCAGATCAGGCAGCCCGGGGCGAAATCTTTGACCCTTATGAGGGTGCCAACCGCTCGGTCCACAAATTCAATCTGGGCGTTGACCGGTTCTTGTTCCGTCCAGCCTCGAAAGGGTACGTCAAGATTGTGCCCGATCCGATGGTGACCAGCTTCAATCATTTTGCCGAAAACATCTCCCTTCCGGGTCAGGCCATTGATTATTTGCTGCAGGGCAACCCCAAACAAATGGGCAACGCGTTGCTGCGGTTTGTCGTCAATATGACCGTGGGCGGGTTTGGTCTCTCCGCACCAGCCGATGAACTGAATCTGCCCCCCGTGGACACGGATTTCGGTGAGACCTTGCATGTCTGGGGTTTTGGCGAAGGCGCCTATGTCGAACTGCCCTTTTACGGCCCCTCGACCACGCGGGACGCGGTGGGTGTGGTGGTCAATCTGTTCTCGAACCCGATCAATTTCAGCCCAACGCGCCCGGCGGACAATCTGGGGGTGTATGCCGAAGTTGTACGGCGTATGGGAGACAGGGGGCGGTTCTCGGATACGGTCGACTCAATTCTCTATGAAAGCGCAGATAGTTACGCGCAGGCACGCCTGATCTATCTGCAAAACCGCCGCTTTGAACTGGCAAGGGATGACGAAGACGCCTATCTGGGACTGTATACCGATCCTTATGCCGATATCGGGACCGACCCGGTCAGGGACCCCTATCTCGACCCCTACGAGGACCCCTATGCCGAATAACATATTGAACCGACGCTATTTTATCGCCTCAGGTTTGGCCGGCCTGGCCGTAGCAACGCTGCCTGTGCCCGCCATAGCCCTGAGCAAGGCCAGCGCCACAGCCCTGGTCAACAATGTGGTTGCAGACATCAACCGCGTGATTGCCTCGGGCAAATCGGAAAACGCGATGTTGCGCGATTTCGAAAAGATTTTCGTCCAATATGCCGATGTGCCGATCATGGCGCGGTATGCCTTGGGTGCCGATGCCCGAACGGCCAGCCCGTCGCAGTTGAAACAGTTTACCGACGCCTTTCAGCGCTACATCTCGCGCAAATACGGGCGCCGCTTCCGCGAGTTCATCGGCGGTGAGGTGAATGTCAAAAACGCACGCAAGATCAAAGCGGGATACGAGGTCAGAACCTCGGTCAAGCTGCAGGGATCTTCACCTTTTGATGTGACCTTTCTGGTGTCGGACAAATCCGGGCGCGACAAGTTCTACAACATGTTCATCGAAGGGGTTAACCTGCTGCTGACGGAGCGGACCGAGATCGGCGCCATGCTGGATGCGCGCAAGGGCAATCTGAACCAGTTGATCAACGACCTGAATCGAACCGGGTAAACCGGGCTCGAACAAGCGGCAGGCCGCCTCTAAGGCATGTAACTGCGGACCAAGGCGCCTGCAATCAGCGCCCATCCGTCTGCAATAACAAAGAATGCCAGTTTGAACGGCAAAGACACGATGGCCGGCGGCACCATCATCATGCCCATCGACATCAGAACGGCGGCCACGACGAGGTCGATGATCAGAAATGGCAAAAAGATCAGGAAGCCGATCTGAAACGCCCGCGCAATTTCCGACAACATGAAAGATGGCATCAGAACGGACAGAGGGGCCGCAGGCGACAATTCCATCTCTTCTCCGTCCGGGCGCAGCGCCGCCATTGAATAAAATGTGTCCTGATCCAGCCGGGATGCCATAAACACGCGAAACGGCTCCAACGCACGTTCCAGCGCCGGTTCGACCGCCAGTGTTTCGTCAATCATCGGGCGAATCCCGGCCGTCCATGCTTCGGTAAAGACGGGCTCCATAATGAAATAGGTCAGAAACAGCGCCAGGCTGACAATCAACATGTTAGGCGGCGATTGCTGCAGCCCGATCCCCTGCCTCAGAATGGCCAGAACGGTGATCAGAAACGGAAAACAGGTGATCATAATAGCCAGCCCCGGCGCAAGACTGAGGATCGTGATCAGCAGAATCAGTTGGATGGTGCGTGCCGAGAGCGACTCACCGTCGCCCAGCGACAAGGTCACATCTTGTGCGGCGGCCAACGTTGGCGTCATAAAAGCGGCCAGCAGAACCAGCCAGATCAGGCGGCGCATCAGCCGATCCCGTTTTGCAGGTCCGCAATCTCGGTTAGCCGCACGGCCAACTGTCCCGCCTGATCGCCTTCCATTTCTTCCAGCAGCCCACGGGCAACCAGTTGATCGCCGACATACAGGTCCACCGGATCCTCGACGCGCTTATCTAGTGTCAGAACGGCATTCTCACCCATATTGAGCAGGTCGCGGATCAATGGGCGCGCACGGCCAACCGATACCGTTACTTCGATCGGGACCGTATCGAACGGGTTGGATTTTTCGGGGTTCGGGATCTGGGGATCACTCATTGGACAAAACCTCTCTCGCTTCAAATAGATATGCTTCGAATACCTGCGCGATGGACGCCAGCACTGCATCACAATCCACTTCTCTGGCGGCCGTACCCACCTGCAGTCGTGCCTGACCCTGATCCAGCGCAGGGTCTTCAACAACACGCGGTTTCGAGGACAGGTCCTGTGGAAGCAACGCCTCAACATCCTCCGAGCGGCCTTCCGGGACCATAATCTGCATCGGCTGGTTCATGTGTTCACGAGCCATGTCACATAGTTGTTCGGTTACCCGCAGGGCGAAGCTGCGCTCCATCATCTCTGGTAGGACCACTTGGATCAGGCTTTGAAACATCGGCTCCAACGAAAGGCTCATGCGGGCGATTGCCTCATGGTAGGTAAAATACATGTCTTCCAAAGACTTACCGAGTTCCATCGATACCTGCCCCCGGCTTTTCTCTTGTGCTTGAACGGCGTCTTCCCAGCCCGCGCCATAGCCGTCCTCGAACGCAGTAAGACGCTGATCCTCCAGGGCCTCTTGGTCCAGCAGGTGAAGCGCGCCTCCGCCAGAGTGCAATGTGAAATCCTCAAGAAGATGGGCGATCGACATCAGGCTGTCTCCTCACCCTCTTCAAGCCAGCTGCGCAGGATTTCGACCGTTTCCTCCTGTTTGTCACCAATCATCGACCGCAACCGATCGACCGGGTCCGCAGGTGGGGCAGGCGCCAGCACCGGCTGCGCCGAATGAGCTGACAAGGCCTCGAAACCCGACGCGTCATCCGCAGCAATCTCGCCAACCAGAACCGGCGTATCCTCTGACCCGGACCCAGATGCTGCCGGCAGCAAGGTCGGGGGCGTGGGCGGCTTCATAAGTATCGGCCGGATCACGAACAGGGCCAGAACCAGAGACACAACGGCCAGAACGGCCAACTGGATCAGGGACATGGCGTCGAGATGGATATTGCGCCACAGTGAGGCCGAGGCCAGTGTCCCCTGGGGCTCAATCAGAGGCAAATCCAGAGATTTCAGGGTGATCACATCCCCCCGCTCGGCATCAAACCCAACAGCCGACGCTACTAATTCCTGCAATGCATCCAACTCGGCTTCTGGCAACGGAGTGAACACCTCAGCGCCTGTCGCATCTGTGGTGCGGGTTCCGTTGACCAGAACCGCCACGGTCAGGCGTTTGATAGCTCCCGGCGCGCTGTGCACTTCGAGTTCCGTTTCCGACACTTCATAATTCACCCGTTCGCGGGTCTGTGTCGCGGTTGAGTTCGATTCGTCCCCACCCGCGCCGTCACCGTCCGGTAGGTTCGAGGCCACGGTGACATCTGAGGATTGGTTGCGCGCGCTGTCCGACCGTTCCTCGACATCGGTGCTGATCGCGACGCGGCCCTTTGGGTCAAAACGGCGCTCGCGGATCGATTCGGTTTTGGTGACCGTGTCGACACTCACCTCAACCACGGCGTTTCCGGTGCCGACGCGGGCCTCGACCAGACGCAGCACGCGTTCACGTAGCAAGCGGGATTTGTCATCTGCGGTGTCCGCAGCAACCGCAGTGTCCTGACCCCCGATCACGGACCCGTTCGAATCGATAACGGTGACACTTTCCGGCGCCATCCCACTGACCGCCGAGGCCACGAGAAACCGGATCGCCTTGGCCTGATCGCCGGTGATCTGTGCGCCTGACGGCACTAGATAAACCGAGGCAGTCGGTGCGATGCTGCGCTGAAACGGGTTGGCTGACCCGTTGGCAATGTGAACACGCGCCTGGCTGACATAGCGACTGCCGACAATTGTGCGCGCCAACTCACCCTCCTTGGCGCGCCAATAAGCTGCATCGAACATCTGCGAGGTGGTTCCGAAGCCACTGAGGGAATCGAGCAGTTCATAGCCCCGGCTGCCGTTGGCGGGCAGGCCTTCGCTGGCCAGCGTCATGCGCAGTTCATCGCGCTGGCCGCCCGGCACATAAATGGAACCGCCGCGAATCTCATAAGGCACACCGCGCTGATCCAGCGCGCGCACGATGTCACCAGCAGCGCCGTTCTCCAGACCCGCATACAGCAGTGTCATCGACGGAGCAGTCACCAGCCGTGACATCGCCAAAACCCCTAAAAACACCAGCACGACCGCACCGGCAACGATGATTTGCTTACGCCTGTCCAAACTTGCCCAGACAGTTCCGATCTGCTGCACGCTCACCTCCGACTCGCCGACATTCTGTCCGACGCGCCCCCTGTTTGGACGATTGCCCTTAACAATCGGTTAGTTCTGCAGGGTTATCACTGGCAAAGATTAAATGGATGAGGACGTCATGACCGACTCAACTGCAGAACAAGCGGAAACACCTGACAAAAAAGGAAAAAACAGACTGATCGCCGGGTTGATTCTGGCGATTTCCGGCGCAGCTGTGGGGTACTTCCTGACCACTTCCGACCTGCTGCCCTTCGGAGGTGCCGCAAAAACTGATGGTAGTGCTACGGACGCTGCGGACAAACCCGCCAAAGCGTTGGCGGACGTGCGTTTCGTCGATCTGCCGCCGGTGATCGTGTCCGTAAATGCCGGCGAAGCCCGGCATCTTAAGTTTCACGCACAGCTCGAAGTTAACGCGCCGTACACCTCTGACGTGGAAAAAATGCAACCGCGAATCATGGATGTCCTGAATGGGTATCTGCGCGCAGTCGAGGTTTCGGACCTGGAGGATTCACTGGCCTTGATGCGCATCCGAGGACATCTGCTGCGACGCATCGAAATCGTGGTCGGGGAGGGTCGTGTGCGCGACGTTCTGGTGATGGAATTTGTACTGAATTAGGAGGCGGAATTGGAGCTTATAGCAGATATTTTGCTGGTTGCCGGAGCGCTGGGTGCCGGTCTTTACTGTTTCGTTCTGTCCCGTCGGCTAAAACGCTTTACCGATCTTGAAAAAGGCGTTGGAGGCGCGGTTGCGGTCCTGTCGTCGCAGGTGGATGAGCTCAAAAAATCGCTCGACAGTGCGCGCAACGCATCCGATCACTCGGGCGACCTTCTGAAAGACCTGACGCACAGGGCCGAGTCCGTGGCACAGCGTCTTGAATTGATGATGGCGTCCATGCATGACATCGTTCCCGCGGATGACAGCGTACCGGCCAGCCCGAAATCTCCGGATACCGATGACGGTCCAAACGACACTGAAACCGAAGGTTCGGTTTTCGATGAACCAAATGCCGCACCTGCTGTGATTGGACCAACGCCCACGACCAAATCCGACGCCGAAACGGCACCCAAGGGGGTGATGTTCCTCCGACATGATCGCAAGCAAAGCGAGACATCGGCATGATAGGTGCGTCGCCCCGGAGAGGCCCAACCCGCACTGTCAGTGGCGTATTGACAGTAATTTCCCTGCTGTTGCTGGGATCGGCGGCAATTCGGCTGGCATTGGAAACGGGACCAGCCTTTGCCACAAACGCTGATCCCGAGGCACCCAAATCCGAGCCCCTCGCACCCGACATGCAGGTTCTTTTAACAGAGCTTTTGCGCCGAGAAGAAGTATTGGAACAGCGCGAGGTTGCCTTGCAGGACAAGGAAAAGGCGCTGGAGATCGCCGATCAGGCCATTGAGACACGATTAATGGCTTTGCAGGAGGCCGAAGAAAAACTGCGCGCCACGCTGGTCATTGCCGAGCAGGCTGCTGAAACCGACCTGACACAGCTAACGGATGTGTATCAGAATATGAAGCCTAAAGACGCAGCCGCACTGTTTGAAACAATGGACCCGACCTTTGCCGCCGGATTTCTGTCGCGCATGCCTCCGGATGCGGCGGCTGGTGTTCTGGCCGGTCTCAACCCAGAGGCTGCCTATACGATCAGTGTTGTGATGGCGGGCCGCAACGCCAACGCGCCGGTGGAATGACGGTCATGGTCTTTAATCCCCTTTTCGATGTCGCCGGAGGTTTCAGATGATCGGGTTGTTTGGAATTGTCTTCATTTTTGTCATGGTCTTCGGCGGGTATCTTGCAGCCGGCGGAAAGATGGCGATCATTCTAAAGTCTTTGCCTTTCGAGATCATGATCATATGCGGGGCTGCGGTCGGGGCCTTTCTGATCGCCAATGACAAAAGCGCGATCAAACATACCATCAAGGATATGGGGAAGATCTTCAAAGGACCGAAGTGGAAGCCCGAAGACTATCGCGATCTGCTCTGCCTGTTGTTTTCCCTGATCAGGACTGCGCGAGCGAACCCAGTTGACCTGGAACAGCATATTGAGGAGCCGGAAAACTCGTCTCTGTTCTCGATCTACCCCAAAATTCAGGCGGACAAAGAGGCGGTAGACCTGATTTGTGATACGATGCGGTCGGCAGCGATGAACTATGACGACCCGCATCAGGTCGAGGAGGTTCTGGAAAAACGGATGGAGGCAAATTTCCATCATGCCATGCATTCCAGCCACGCGTTGCAGGTTGTCGCGGACGGCCTTCCTGCATTGGGAATCGTCGCTGCGGTTCTCGGCGTGATCAAGACTATGGGCTCAATCGATCAACCGCCCGAAGTTCTGGGAAAACTGATCGGCGGCGCGCTGGTCGGCACGTTTTTGGGCGTCTTTCTGTCCTACGGGTTGGTCGGACCATTTGCAGGTCGATTGAAAGCGGTCGTTGAAGAAGACAATCACTTTTATCAGCTCATCAAAGAGGTGCTTGTGGCCAATCTGCACAATCACAACGCCGCCATGTGCATTGAAGTCGGCCGTCAGAACACACCAACCCACAATCGTCCTGATTTTACCGAGTTGGAAGTGGCATTAAAGGAAATCAAGCAGGCGGCAGCATGATCCGGATATGTATTTTGGTTTCGCTGCTGGTCGCTGGCGCGACCGGCGCGGCATCCCGGGAAGTCACGGTCCGATCCGGCGAGCACGATGGCTACACGCGGCTTGTCGTTCAAGTACCGCCGGACACCGGCTGGGTACTGACACATCGTAAAAACGGGGCACGACTGTCCGTCGCGATAGATGGTGTGACGTTTGGTACTAGTTCCGTCTTTCGGCGGTTGTCATCCAATCGGCTGGCATCCGTGTCACAGACTCAGCCGGGCGCAGCGCTGGACTTGGAATTCGGCTGCGACTGCGTTGCGTCCGCATTTCTGTATCAGCAATCGATGATTGTGGTGGATATCGCGCCAGGAACTGTACTGCCGCCGCTGGCGTTCGATATTCCGGCGCCGGTTTTTCGAGACCCCGAACCCCGGGACACATCCGAGGTTCTGGGGCCCGCGCAGGCTATGGCTCTGCCCTTGCTGAACCTGAAAAGACAGGGATTTGAGGACGCATTGTCAACGCGCCTGCTGCAGGGGGCAGACCGGCAGATTCTGGACCTGAACCTCGCGACGGCCGGTCCGCGCGGTTCCGTTGCCGTTGAACTTTCGGCCGGTCCTCGGAGGTTGGGCGACAATGTCAATCTATCGACGGTGCTGGATGACGCGAGCGCTCCGCTAGGCATCGAACTGCAGCAGATCGAAACGGAACCGGTCTGTATTTCAAACGTCGGGCTTGGCTTTGACAGCTGGACCGACACGCGCCCATTCCCCGAGCAGGTGGCGGATTTAAGAGCCGGTTTGTTCCATGAATTTGACCGTATTGATCGCGAACGGGCTGTAGCGCTCGCCAAGCTCTACGCGTTTTATGGGTTTGGGGCTGAGGCGCTCCAGACTCTGAGTTTATTGGAAGCCAAGCCGGACGAAAGGGAGCGGGTAGCTGCGATTGCCGCCCTTGTGGACGACCAAAGGCCAACGCATCGGAACCCTTTTCGCGGTTTGCAACATTGCGAGAGTGACGCCGCTTTGTGGGCGGTTCTCAGCGAGCGGGCACTGTCGCCTGACGCCCGGTTGGAGGTGATCGAGCAATCCTTTGTGCGGCTGCCGGATCATTTGAGACGCACGTTAGGACCGGTCCTGTCGTCTATTCTTGTGGATGCGCAGGAACTGGAAGCCGCGCGTCGCGTTTTGCGCGCGGCCGAACGGGTTGAGTCAGACACTCCGCCGGAGTTGGCGCAGGCCAAGGCTCAAGTTGCGCAGGCCGAGGGAGATCCTGACCGTGCCGAAAACCTGTTGACCGAGGTCATAAGTGCGCCGGATGCTGCGACCGAGGCACCGATCGCCCTTGCTCGTCTGGTCGAAAAACGATGGGTGGATCGGGGCGCCGTATCGCCCCGGGAACTGGACCTCGCCGCCTCTTATGCGAAAGAACTGCGTCGCTCAGAAATCGGTCCGCTAATGGCGCGAACGCACGCAATTGCCTTGAGTCTGAACCAGCAGTTTGATGCAGCGTTGGCGCAGATTCAGACCCTTTCGGACAGTGCTGACCAAGTCGGGGCTTTGAACCGCCATTTGCAAGTGCTTGCCGAACGGTCGGATGACCTGACTTTCCTGCGCCAGACGGTTGGAATGTCGCAAGAAATGACCGGCTCACTGACAACTGAAACAGCCATTGCCTTATCAGATAGGTTGGCGGCGCTGGGGTTCTCTGCTCAGGCGCGGCACCTGGCCGGCAGACCGCAGGACAGTATCCGACGAGCAGAGAGGGCCCGGCTGCGCGCCCGCGCAGCGTTGGCGGATGACAGACCGCATCAGGCAATGCTGGACCTGTCCGGAGACGAGTCGCCCGAGGCGTTGTCCCTGAGGGTTCAGGCCTTGCAGGCGACCGGTGATTTTGAGGCCGCGGGCTCAATCCTGCGCGATCTGGGCGAAACCGAGGCCGCCAATCGACTGTTCTGGCTGGCGGGGCTTGGAGAGAATGTTACCGCAGACCCGGTCGATCAGTATGCCGCATTGAACGGTGCAACCCAAACGCTGTCGAACCCGGCGGAGCGGCAACCCGACAAACCATTGGCCGATGCAGCGTATCTGTTGAAGGACAGCGCCGAGATACGGCAGGTGATCGCCGGCATGATGGATGCGGTCCAACTGCCATAACGTCGCTCTTCGCTACACAACCGGAACGCAAACACTTTGGCGGGGAAGACTGGGTAGCAGCGCGACCATGCGCCCATTGTAAAACTGAATTACTTCTATCAGGGCATCACAGGCGCGTAGATAAGGTTGGCCAGATCAGCATAGCGCGATCCGGGTTTCGTCCAACTCAAAATGGTTGCGCTGATGTCTTCTGCCCGTTTGTCGCCAATAACAGGCGATGCGTACTGGTGGAATTTCTTCATGACATCTTCTTTGTCCAGCGGTGCCTCGGGCCCGCCGCGGGCATTGACATCGCCCGAGGTCAGGATGCGACCGTCCGAGGTGGTAATCTCAACATCCGCCCAGCGCCCCTGCGGGAAACGCGCATTGTGCCGGTCACGCTCAGCGACGTGAATGCGTGACATCAACCCGGCCACATCCGGGTCGGTTAAACCCGAACCCGAGATGTGCCTGGCCTCAATACGGCCATGCACCGCCTGAACAGCCACGGCGAAGGCCAGCGAATATTGTGCTTGCGATGTAGTGTCCGGGATGCCCGCGTAAAGGCAAACTGCCTCGTTGAAACTGTGGATATGCACCGCCTCAATCTGGTCATGGATCAAACCGTGCTCCTGCATAACCGCGCGCAGGCCATCAATGGCAGCATGGGCCCATCGGCAAATCGGATAAGGTTTGATGTATTGATGTTCGACCTGCCAGAACTGGCCCAGATTCGCCCAGTGCGGCGCGACCACGTCGGCCTCGATGGTGATCGCAGGGGCGCCGGTAAATCCCTGCTCGGCAAGGATCGCCGCCGACATTCCGACCATGGCACCCCAACCCGAGCCGTCATGCAGCATTGTCGGATTTGCAATCTCGCGCATCATCTGACTGCGGGGCCCATGGTACTCGGCGATGCCCATTGCCTGACGCATGGTTTCCGGTGAGTGCCCGCGCAATCGCGCGGCCATCGCAACAACACCCAGCGCATTCCATGCGCCGGATGTGTGGTAATCGCTGACGCTTGCATGCAGCGACAGACCGGCCCGCCCGGCAATCTCGTACCCGGTGACAACAGCTGCCAGAGCGTCCGGGCCGCTCAGATCCGGACAGTGTTCCGCAAGAGCGGCCAGCGCGGGCAAAACGACGACCCCGATGTGACCCTTGGTCGGATTGTAACCGTCATGGCCGTCCAGATTGTCCGTCTGCGTGGCCGCGGCATAGGCCGCTCCGGCCAAGCTGACCCTTCGCCCGTCGAACATCATGCGGGCGCTGTGGGACGGATCGGTGCTGCCATACAGTAATGCGGCAGTATCGCGGGCAATCACACCGGCCTCCATCGGGCCCGAAGCGATCAGGACACCCATCGTGTCCAGCATCAGCAGCGCCGCAGCCTCGCGCGCGCTGGCCGGAAAATCCTTCACCGACCGGTTGAGGGTAAACTCGGCGATGCGGGTGAACGTATCCGTCACTTGACCGGCTCCATCACCGATGCCCGGATGTCCCGCAGGCGCAACCCATCCGGATCGAACGGTGGTTTGGCAAGAACCCGGGCGGTGTGCGGTTTGCCGAGGATGAATATCTCGACCGTATCGCCGGGCTCTGCCAGTTTGGGGTCCGCATATCCGATTGCCAGCGATTTGCCGACCGAATACCCATAAGCCCCCGACGTCACGCGCCCAACGGATCGTCCGTCTGGTGTGAAAATCGGCTCGCCACCTGCTGCATCGGCATCTTTGGCGTCTACCTCAAAGATCGACAACACTTCCCGCGGGGCATTGTCCCTGACGGACAAATAGGCGTCTTTGTGCAGAAACTCTTTGTCCAGCTTGACCAACCCGGCCAGACCAACTTCCTGCGGCCAGTATTCCTGCGAGTATTCGCGGCCCCAAGAGCCATAGCCCTTTTCGATACGCAAGGACCCCAGCGCGCGCCCCCCCACCGGACCGCCACACAGTTCCTTGGCAGCCTCCAAAAGCGCCGTATAGAGCTGGATCTGATCCTCTTCGGCACAATGCAGTTCCCATCCCAGATCACCGGTAAAACTGACACGGATTGCCAGACAGGTGACCCCCGCCACCTCAATGGTCCGCGATCGCATAAACCGGAAGGCGTCGTTGGACAGATCCGTATTCGTCAAACGCTGTAGAACCTCGCGGGATTTGGGCCCGGCCACATTGAAGCCGGCAATGCGATCAGTGGCAATCTCGAACGTTGTATCCTTGGGGAGGTCCACCATGTTGAAGAATCGCTGATGATAGCGTTCGGCCATACCGGAACCGATCATCATGTAGTTGTCTTCAGCAACTTTGGTGATGGTAAAGTCACCCGCCACGCCACCCCGGACCGAAATCAGCGGCGTCAGGCAAGAGCGACCAACCTCGGTCGGCACGCGGTTCGCGACCAGACGATCCAGCCAGGCATGGGCGCCCGGTCCTTTAGCAACGTAGTTTGCGAAATTCGAGATATCGATAATGCCCACGCTTTCGCGCAGCATCCGGACCTCGCGCCCAACCGGCTCCCACCAGTTTTGGCGTGTGAAGCCATTGGTTTCCACCGCGCCGGGCTGATCGGCGAACCAGAGAGGGTGTTCCCAGCCGCAGTTGAGCCCAAAGACGCAACCCATGTCCTTTTGCATTTCATAAGCGGGGCGCACGCGGGCCGGTCGGCCCGCGCTGCGTTCTTCGTTGGGAAAATGGATGGCAAAGCGGTGCACATACTGATCCTCGACCCGCGCCTTGGTGAACTTTTTATCGGCCCAATCGCCAAATCCCGCCAGATCCCAGGCAAACATGTCGTATTGCGGTTCACCCTCGATCATCCATTGCGCAGACAACAAGCCAAGTCCACCCGACTGCGAAAAGCCGGGGATGATACCGGTGCAACAGAAATAGTTCTGCAGCTCGGGCACCGGGCCCCAGATCGCATTCGAATCCGGAGACCAGATCATCGGCCCGTTGATGACCCGTTTGACCCCTGCAGTGGCAGCCACTGGCACGCGTTCCGTCGCGCGGATGACGTTTTTCATGATCCGGTCCAGATCGTCGGGAAAGAGGTCATGAGCGAAATCCAACGGTGTGCCGTCTTCCGCCCAGAACCGCATGTCCTTCTCATACGCCCCGATCAGCAGCCCGTTGCCTTCCTGCCGGAAGTAATATTCGCCGTCGCGGTCGGCGATCGACGGCAGACGACGGCCCAGAGTGGCAACTTCGTCAATCGCCTCGGTGACAAAATACTGGTGTTCAGTCGGTTGCAACGGCAACTCGATACCGGCCAGCGCGGCAACCTCGCGCCCCCACAGACCACCCGCATTGACCACCCATTGCGTTCGGATATCGCCCTTTTCGGTGCGCACGACCCAACTGCCGTCTGGCTGCTGATCAGTGCCTATCACAGGGCAAAACCGCTCAATGGTGGCACCCATCGCCCGGGCACCGGCGGCGTAGGCATGGGTCACACCCGAGGGGTCCACGTTGCCGCCATCTGGTTCAAACATGATACAGCGGATGTCGTCGAACTGGGCCAGCGGGTGCAGTTTCATCGCCTGTTCGCGGCTGATCTCGTAGAAATTCAGACCGTAGAATTTCGCTTTGGCTTCCTGAAGGCGCAACTGGTGCTCTCGGTCTTCGGCCTGGGCCAGATAGAGAGACCCCGATTGGAACACCCCGCAGCCCTGCCCGGTTTCCTTCTCCAGCTTTTTGTACAGGTTCATCGTATAGTGCTGGATACGGGTAATGTTGTTGTTGTCGTGCAGCCCATGAATGTTCGCTGCCGCATGCCAGGTCGAGCCGCTGGTCAACTCGTCCCGTTCCAGCAGGATCACATCGGTCCATCCAGGCTTGGCAAGGTGGTAGAGGATCGAACATCCGACCAGGCCTCCTCCGATCACAACGGCCTGTGCGTGGGTTTTCATAGGACAATTCTCCTGTAATGCGGGCCTCTCAGAGCGGCTCGGATACAAGAAAGTCAGCCATAGGTCGGATGGGGCTTGTGCTCTGTTCCCGACGCGAAATGTCGGGAACAGAGGTTTTTAAACCCAAAAACTCTCATGTGAAGTTGAGTTAGTAGGGTGCCTCGATATCATTCATGGACACGTAGACGGTCTTCATTTCACTGAAATGATTGATCGCCAGTTTCGAGTTTTCGCGCCCGACACCTGACATCTTGGACCCGCCAAACGGAGCTTCGACGGGCGCATTGTTGTAGGTGTTGATGTAGCAGGTGCCCGCCTCGAATGCAGCCACGATACGGTGAGCCCGGGTCAGGTCATTGGTGAAAACACCGGCCGCCAGCCCGAATTCGGTTCCGTTGGCGCGGGCCAACACGTCCTCCTCGGTGTCGAAATCAAGCACCGACATCACCGGGCCAAAGATTTCCTCGCGCGCGATTGTCATATCGTCGGTGACATCTGCAAAAACGGTGGGCTGAATATAAAAGCCCTCGCCATCGATCCGCGCGCCGCCATGGACCAGCCGTGCCCCTTCCGCCTTGCCCTTTTCGATGTATCCCAAAGCAATATTCATCTGGTTTTCGCTGACCATCGGACCAAAATTCACCGCTTCGTCGAGCGGGTCACCGATCTTGGCCGTAGCAAGGCGTTCGGACAGACGGGTCAGAAAGGCCTCTCTGATCCCTTTTTGCACAAAGACACGTGTGCCGTTCGAGCAGACCTGCCCCGAGGAATAGAAATTGCCAAGGATCGCACCCGACACCGCATTTTCGATGTCCGCATCGTCGAACACGATCATCGGGGATTTGCCGCCCAGTTCCATCGTCACATGCTTCATCCCATCGGCCGCAGCAGCATAGACTTTACGCCCGGTTGGAACCGATCCCGTCAACGACACCTTGGCCACGCGCGGGTCGGTGACCAGCGCGGCCCCCACGTCTCCGTAACCTTGAACGACATTGTAGATGCCCTTGGGTGCACCGGCCTCGACCAGAATCTCCGCAACTTGCAATGCGGATAAAGGCGTGGTCTCGGAGGGTTTGAATATCATAGCGTTGCCGCAGGCCAGCGCCGGGGCGCCTTTCCAACAGGCGATCTGGGTCGGATAATTCCAGGCCCCGATTCCAACGCAAACGCCCAGCGCTTCGCGGATGGTGTAGACAAAATCACCGCCGCCCAGCGGGATGTGCTCACCGGTCAGGGACGCGGCCAACCCACCGAAATACTCCAGTGCATCCGCGCCACTTGTAGCGTCCGCCACCAGGGTCTCCTGCAGGGGCTTGCCGGTGTCGTGCGTCTCGATAACGGACAATTCACGGTTACGCGCGCGCATGATGTCAGCCGCACGTCGCAGCACCCGCCCGCGCTCGGTTCCGGACAGAGCCTCCCAGGCGGATTGGGCTTCTTTTGCACTATTTAGAGCCTTTTCCACGATAGCAGGCGTAGCGGAATGCAGCCGGGCGATCACCTCGCCGGTGGCAGGAAACACAACGTTGATTTCGGTGCCGTCGGTGTCTTCGACATACGCGCCGTCGATGAAGTGACTGGCGGTGGGTTGAAATCTCATGGAATCGTCCTTTGATCTGTGTTGGACGCGCAGATAACGCGCGCCGAATATGGTCGCAAGACGACGGGACAGGCTGGTTTGAAAACGGCACGCCAAGTGTCGCGATCAGCAGAAATCTTGAAACAGTTCCGAGAATGTTCTATATTTGTTCTCACGTGGAACAAAGGTTAATGAGCCATGTCCAACGCTGCCCGTCAAAGCTGGTTCGACGCGCCCAGCAACGATTATCACCTGTTACCGGTTACCGACCGGCAAATACGTTATGCCCGCGCGATTGCAGAAAAATCGGCGCTTGAGATTCCGGTCGAGGCGCAACGTGATCGCAAATCCATGTCGGACTGGATCTCGGCAAACAAACCGCAGGATCCCTCGCCCTTTGCCAACTACCCGACCGGCAAGCAGGTTGCCTTTGCCGAACGGATCTCGCGCAGCAAACGGCGCCCGATCCCGTCGGAATGTTTTCGCGACAAACAGATGATGTCGCGCTGGATCGATAAGAACCGATAATCAGTGATGGGTGTGGGTGCGCGCGTATATGCTGACTGCCGCCGCCACAAACATGCCAAGCAGAATGTATCCGGTGACGGCCTCGGCCGCGGCAAGGCCCCTGCACAGGCCGACAGGGGTCAGATCGCCGTATCCCACGGTAGTAAACGTGACATATGAGAAATACAGCACGTCCGCAGGCCCGTTTGCACCAAGAACGCAAAGATCATTGTACCCGAATGCCCCGTACACAGCGGCGAATAGAAACGGGACCACCTGAATAAAGGACACACCCATCAGGAACAAAAGCCGGCGAGGTGACCTGACCTGCGTTACGTAGAACCAGGATTGCGAAACGATCCAAACTACCAGTCCCACTGCAGCAACCGTGCCGATGGTGTCCCCTGCGGTTGCATCACTGAGACGAGACAGCCCGAACCACGCCAGAAAGCTGGCCAAAACCAGCCCAAGCGCTGCAACCAGCGTCGATTTCCATTCTTCCAAAGTTCTGGGTTCGCGGGACATGCGCGCTCCAATTGGCTGATTTGCAGGCAATCTTCGGGGTTCGAGCCGATCACCGCAACCCGAATTCCGTGCCAGTCAGTCTGAACCCAGGTGCTCGACCCCACGCGCACGGGCCAGCAGGATTTGTTTCTGCCGTTCGCGGAATCGCCCCTTGTCCACCTCGGATGTCTCGTTGATGCACTGGTGACAACACACACCATGCTCGTATTCCGGGCGCTTCATGTCCTCGGGCAGAATCGGGCGTCGACACCCGTGGCACAGGTTGTGCGGCCCTTCGACCAGCCCGTGCCCCACGGACACGCGGTTGTCGAAGACGAAGCATTCGCCATGCCACGCACTGTCCTCGGCCGGCATTTCTTCGAGATAGCGCAGGATGCCGCCTTTCAGGTGATAGACATCCTCAACCCCCTGCCCTAGCAGGTAGTTGGTGGATTTTTCGCACCGAATGCCGCCTGTGCAGAACATGGCAACACGTTTATTGTGAAAGCGGTCTTTGTTTGCCTCCCACCAGGCCGGAAAGTCCCGAAAGCTGGCAGTTTCAGGGTCTATTGCGCCTTCAAATGTGCCAATCGCCACCTCGTAGTCATTGCGCGTATCAATGACCACCACATCGTCCGAGCGGATCAGATCGTTCCATTCCTGCGGTTCGACATAGTTGCCGACGCGGGCGCGCGGGTCGATATCCGGCTGGCCCATGGTCACGATCTCTTTTTTTAGACGCACCTTCATTTTGCCAAACGGCGGGTGATCGGCGGTCGCCTCTTTCCACTCCAGATCCGCGCAGCCGGGCAACGCACGGATATGGGCCAACACTGCGTCGATCCCGGCACGGGGGCCAGCGATCGTGCCGTTGATCCCCTCTTGCGCCAACAGCAAAGTGCCTTTGACCGATTGTGCACAGCAAAGTTTTGCCAAAGGCGCACGCAGGGCAATGTGATCCGGGAACCGGGTAAAGTGATAGAGGGCAGCGATCGTGTACATGCGCGCGGTCTAAACCTGCAGGCACAGAGTCGCAAGAGACCGCATTGACGCCCCGCGTCCGGCCCCCTACCGATAGGGCATCCAAGGAGGCCACCATGACCCACGCGCTGATCGTAATCGACGTCCAGAACGATTTTTGCCCCGGCGGCGCGCTGGCCGTGGCAGGCGGTGACGAGATCGTTGCACCGATCAATGCCATGATGGATGAGTTTGACGCCGTGATCCTGACGCAGGATTGGCACCCCGCTGGTCATTCGTCGTTCGCCAGTTCACATTCGGGCAAGGCGCCGTTCGAGATGGCCGACATGCCCTATGGGCCTCAGGTCCTGTGGCCGGATCACTGC
Source organism: Ruegeria sp. B1 (assembly GCF_056535885.1). Taxonomy (NCBI): domain Bacteria; kingdom Pseudomonadati; phylum Pseudomonadota; class Alphaproteobacteria; order Rhodobacterales; family Roseobacteraceae; genus Ruegeria; species Ruegeria sp. B1. The sequence continues at coordinate 973,699 of NZ_JBQFJA010000001.1, forward strand.
GTTCAGGGCTCCGATGGGGCAGCATTCCACCCTGATCTGCGCACCGATGGCGACCTGATCCTGCGCAAGGGCTTCCGCAGTGCCATCGACAGTTACTCTGCCTTTTTTGAGAACGACCAGACTACGCCAACCGGCCTGAAAGGCTATCTGGAAACGCGCGGGATCGGCCAACTCACCATGGTCGGATTGGCAACCGATTTCTGTGTGCACTATTCGGCTGTCGACGCGGCCAAGCTTGGCTTTGATGTCACCGTCCAGCTAAGCGCGTGCCGTGCGATTGACATGGACGGCTCGCTTGCGGTGGCACAACAGGCCATGCGGGATGTCGGCGTTGCATTGACCTAAGGCGACGCGCCGGCTGCAGCCAGATACTTGAACAACGCAAACAAAATGACCGCCAGCCCCAGCGCAAAACCAATCCGACCGGGCAGTGCGCGCCGTTTCGGTTTACTCTCAGTTCGCTGCGGGACTTTCCGCCGAACAGGCCGGACACGCACAACACCGGCCTTGGGTCGCGCGCGCCGAACACAGTCCAGGAACTGCCACAGATCGAACTCACCGCAATATTCGCCTTGCACGCCCCGGCTTTTGATATTGGCGAACAAAGCGCGCAAAATCCTGTCCCGGTCCGGCAGGTCCTCGGGCGGATACACGCCGGACGCGATGCCGCTGACATGGTCGTCCAGACCAAACCCGGCATCCAGAAACATCTTGCGGATTTTTGGTGACGCGCCGCGCAGGGCATCTGCGGTTTTGATGTCCCGAAACAGCGCAAGAACCACGGCACCGTCTTTATCATCAGGTCCCGTGTCTTCGGTGTCTATGTCGCCAAATGTCTTCTTAACAATGTCAAAATCGTACTCGAGACTCATTCACCAACTTCAACCTTTTCGTTCCATCCCCACACTTCACTAATTGGCGAACAGAACGCACAATATGCCCGCAATGTGACTTGAGCTGGGCATTGTCACCAATTCAGCGACTCTTGCCATTCACGGTGTCGATTGATCTAACAACGGAAATCGCAGGAGTTCCCCATGGTCGACATCGCGACCCGTGTCTACAATCACAAATGGAAGATCGACCCGATTGTGCGGTCTTTGATCGACACAGACTTCTACAAACTGCTGATGTGCCAGTCAGTGTTTCGAAACAAGCCTCAAACAGATGTCGTTTTTTCACTGATCAACCGCTCGAATCACGTACCTCTGGCCCGTCTGATCGACGAGGGAGAGCTGCGCGAACAGCTTGATCACATCCGGTCGCTCAGCCTCAGCCGGGGCGAGAGCACCTGGCTGCGCGGCAACATGTTCTACGGCAAGCGCCAGATGTTCCGCTCGGATTTCATGGAGTGGTTCGAAGATCTGCGCCTGCCTCCCTATCACCTTGAGCGGAAAGGCGATCAGTATGAACTGACCTTCGAGGGCAAATGGCACGAGGTCATGCTGTGGGAGATTCCGGCACTGGCAGTGCTGATGGAACTGCGATCACGCGCGGTCATCAATCAGATGCGCCGCTTTGAATTGCAGGTGTTGTACGCCCGCGCCATGACCCGTGTCTGGCAGAAAATCGAACAGTTGGGCGCAATTGACGGCCTGGGCATCGCTGATTTCGGGACGCGGCGGCGGCATTCGTTTCTCTGGCAGGATTGGTGTGTCCAGGCGATGATCGAAGGGCTGGGCGGCTCGTTTACCGGTACCTCGAATTGCCTGATTGCCATGCGCCGCGAGGTTGAGGCCATCGGGACAAACGCGCATGAGTTGCCGATGGTGTATTCAGCGCTGGCCAACAGTGACGCGGAACTGGCGCAGGCGCCCTATGATGTTCTGAGCGATTGGCATGACGAGCATGACGGCAATCTGCGGATCATTTTGCCGGACACGTACGGCACCAAGGGGTTTCTGGATCGTGCGCCTGACTGGCTGGCGGGGTGGACGGGTATCCGCATCGACAGCGGCGATCCGGCGGCAGGCGCCGAAATCGCCATCGGCTGGTGGAAATCGCGCGGCGAAGATCCAAAAGACAAGCGGATCATCTTCTCGGACGGTCTGGACGTGGACAAGATTCACGAGTTGCACGCCCAGTTTACCGAGCGCGCCAATATCTCGTTTGGCTGGGGCACCTTGCTCACCAATGATTTCCGGGGTCTCGTGCCCAATGACGCCTTGGCGCCGTTTTCTCTGGTCTGCAAGGCGGTGTCGGCGAATGGGCGCCCGACCGTAAAGCTGTCGGACAACCCGGAAAAGGCCATGGGTCCGTCCGACCAAATCGAGCGATACAAGCGGGTGTTTGGCGTTGGCGCGCAGGAGGCGATCGAGGTGATTGTATAATACCCAGAGTCCAAAAGGAATCTGGAATTAGCGTCGGCTTTGGTCTCTGTTCTTTTTTTTAGGTCACAGGATATGCCTCAGGGCAAAGGCCGTGTGCTCAATACCCCTTGGGAGCGACCCGTTCCAAGCATTTCAGATGTCCGGAAAATCAAACGAATTCAGCTGGGTGCCTCACTCTGGCGTGCGATGGCTTGCTTCGGGCTGACTGTCGCTGGCGTAAGCTGGCTTTCGTTGGCTTTGGCTTGCTTTTGCTGGCGCGAGGCTGGCTTTTGCGTGCTGTTGCTTACGATAGCTTGCTGCAGCTGGGTTCCTGTGAATCCGTTATATGCCGGATACAAGAGCAACCAACGCAATGTCAATAAAAAATCGAATAAAAACATATAGTTGACATATTTTATCGGGTATTCTCACCGCAAAAACACTGGGGTTGCTCGGGGCCGCGGCGTCTTCAGCGCCCGGCAAGACGGCCGACATTCCGCACGGACGCAGCTGAAACGGTTGTACCGCTCTGCATATTGAACGGCAGCCCTCTCATGCGCAGAACTTGCCAAACGGTCTGACACGACTAGCTTCACCGGATGCGTGTTCTTGTACTCAGCCTGCTCCTCGGCACACCTGCACAGGCGTGGGAAGCCACGGTTTTGGACAGATCTGTACCCTGGTGCATGACACCGACACGGCGCGTATCTTTCTGACCTACGATCCCGGTCGTCCGCTCTACACCCTCACTATTACCCGCTTGGACGGTGGCTGGGCCGAGGCGCCTTGGTTTGCCATGCGGTTTGACGGCTCTCGCACAATCGACATTGCGACTGCGCGCCACACGCTTTCACCGGATGCATCCACACTAACGGTCACCGATACGGGGTTCGGGAACGTGCTGGACGGGTTGGAATACAACGAAACGGCCTATGCCTTTACGCAGGATCAGGTCACGCAATTCCCGCTAGGCGGTGCGGCACCGGAGGTTCAGATTTTCCGCGACTGCGCCGGTGCGCAGCTGTCCTGAGACTAACAGCCGGGCTCAGAAATCGAACAGCTCGTCAAGAAAACCGCCGCGTTTCTTCTTTTTGCGGTATCCGTGATCTGACCGGTCGTCGTAGCGCTGGCGCGGCGGAGGCGGAGGTGCGTTATAGGAAGCCGATCTTTCGATGATCTTGTCCAACTCGCCTCGGTCCAGCCATACACCTCGGCATTGCGGGCAGTAGTCTATCTCGACCCCGCTGCGGTCGGCGATCACCAAGTCGGCTCCATCAATCGGACATTTCATCAGACGCTCTCCTGTTGCTGTCAAAATGAAATGGGGCGCGCCGTCCCAATGTCACCCCGTCTGCGACCAAGTACCCCGGTCCGGCCAAGAGACAGGATCAGGGGCGCACGAACTTGGCGTTGCCAACCGCGCGCTGGGTCGGCGCACTGGTTGATGGCGGCGTGCTTTGTGGTGTGGCGCTCTGGATGGGTTGCAGACCAACCGAGCCGCAAGCCACCCCGTCCCCATCCGGGTCGTTGCGCTTGTGATACCCCGCCTGGCCCTCACGAAACGGGCCAAAACCCAGGGCCTCTACCGTATCGCAGCCTGCCATAGCCAGAAGGTGCAGCACCGCCTCGTTCCGGTCATAGTCGGAGATGCGTAAAAAGATGCCGGCCGAGACCACACCGACGGTCAGCGGCAGCAACAAAACCATCAAGATGATACGCACGGGCGACAAGGCCTCGCGCCGCGTTGCATCGGCACGGCGCTGTCGTTTGGACGGAGGCATATCCGCCTCTTCGTGCACAGATTTTCCAACCATGATGCGCAATGGATACATCGGATTTGTGGCAATGCGAAGGCAGCAAATAGGAGTCATCGACGCGCAGGGCTCGCATAGAGCCCGGCGCGTGTGTATCACTGAGAAAATCTCGAACAACCGGACCGAGGCACGTGACCAAAACCGACCCCTATCGCCAAACGGATGACGCGGCCCGGACCCTTGCGCGGGACCTGATAAAGACGGCAACCCATGCATCGCTGTCGTTTCTGCGCCCCGACAATGGCTTGCCATCTGTCTCGCGCATCGCGCTGGCAACCGACGATCTGGGGCGGCCCGTGACGCTGATCTCGACGCTGTCGGATCACACAAGAGCATTGCAGAACGACCCTGCCTGTTCACTTTTGGTTGGCGAGCCGGGCGGCACGGGCGACCCGCTGACCCATCCGCGCCTGACGCTACATGCGACCGCCCTGCCGATCCCGCGCGGCACGGCAGAGCACGACACCCTGCGCGAGAGATACCTGCGCCTGCGCCCCAAGGCGAAGCTCTATATCGACTTCGCGGATTTCAGTTTTGTCCGCTTTGACGTCCACGACGGCTTGCTGAACGGCGGGTTTGGCAAAGCCTACCGCTTGACTGCCGCGGATTTCTGACCGTTAGCGGACGACGTGTACCGCACATTTGGCATGCCGCACGACATGTGCCGCAGTGGATCCGAGCAACAAATCCTGCATCCCCGGCCGGTGCGAGGCCATGATGATAAGGTCCGGTTCGTTTACCTCGACCCAATCCAAAATCGTCCGTCCGGAATGCCCCTCAACAACAACACCCTTCGCCCCTGGAACCTTTGCGGCCAGATTATCCAGTTCGGTTTGAATGGCCTTGCGCGCTTCTTTCAGGTACTCGGAGGGCATATAGGATATCGCATAGTTCGGAATGTGCTCGACCACATGCAGCAGGATTACCTGCGCATCAGGTGTCGCCAACACCTGCGCAAGTTTCAACGGAGCCGACGTATCGCGCTCGGCATCGAAGGAAATCGGGACAAGGATTTTGTGATACATAACGCGGGACTCCATTTCTGCGCGTTTAGCTTGCCCCGAACATCCGGTTTGGGCTTTGATCCATATCAGGGATCGTCAAATGTTTCTGCGACGTCATACATGACAGGTTCGAAACTCTTGCACAATTCGTTGATCTTGCGGTTTCGGTCGCGCATCTCGGGTGTGCGCAACATGGCCAGAAAGTCTTCGCGCCGCCGCCATTGCGAGTAATTGGCGATGCGGGTCTGGGCGTCGTTGACATGTAATCCGGCGGCAACAAAACCGGGTTGTTTGGAAATGAAATTGGAATAGGCATCCGTCAACGCTTCCAAGAGATCTTGGCAGGTTCCGGGGGTCATTTCGAATGTTGTAATCACAGTCTGCACGCTGGCATTTTTGGCTATGTTAGGCATCTGAATCCTCCATTGGCTGATCCGAGCCTAACACAGCTTTTTGAAAGGTATCACGTTTCCAGGGCAGGCAGACCTGTTTCTCGCCCCCGTCGGATAGCGCGGTCAATCATCCAACCTGGACCGATAGGGGACAAAGCCGCCCGGGCGGGACGGCTTTGGATTGACTCAGCTTTCAATGCGCATCATCACCGACACTTCACCCTTCAGATTTTCCTGCCAGCGCAGTTGCACCGCATCCCCGTTGCTGCCTTGCTCGACATCGACGTATGGCGCAGTGTAGCGCGTCGTGTTCAATACGGTTCTGAGGGGTCCCAGAGCGGTCACAGCATCACAATTGCGGGCCTTTCCCCCAAAGGGCAAGCGGCTTTGCGATCCGACCGTCCAAACCTGGGCGGGGCTGTTCTGGGTGTGACGCACCCGCAGCGGGTTTTCCACCTTGGCCGAAATTCCGTGATAGGTGTTGTTTCTGAAGGTGACATTGAGATGTCGATTGCTGTCGAGATCGGCAAATGTCGTGTCCACCCGCTCCGCCCGGTCCAGATCGCTGCTGTTAGAGCGGAACTTGTTGCCGGTCACGGCCAGCCCGTTCAGGAAATGCCCCGGACCGTGCGGACGGATAACGATATAGCTGAACCATGGCGGCGCTTCGCTGGAATAGAAAATGTTGTCGGTGATACTCATCGCGCTGAACGAGTACCCGGCGGTGTATGTGGGCACTGAATCCCGCTCGTTCGTCCACTCGACAAAGCAGTTGTCGACATAGTTCTCGGCTATGGTCGAGCTGTTGTAAGGTCCGATCATGATCAGCCCGGCGGTTCTGACACCAAGCGGAATACTGTCTCCCTGAAAGAAGTGGTTGCCCAGAACCATATTGTTGTCACCCGCCAGCACCGCAAAGTGCTTGAACCGGACGGCCCGATTGTGCCGGATCTTCACGTCGTTGGCGTTGGTGTTCAGTGCAATCGAATTGCGATCCGGGACAATGAAGGATTCTTCGCTGGACAGGAACTGGCAATTGTCGATCAGCATGCCCTTGCACCCGGTCCCAAACGAGGTGATGCCGCGATCCAGCGGTCTGCTGACAAAGCAATCGGTAAGGGAAAACGTGCTGCCCGACGGCGCCAGACGGATCCCGCTGCATCGACCGTTACACTGGAACTCAATCTGCTCCATGCCGAATTTTCGCAAAACGGCGAAGCCACCGAAATCTAGCAGGTATTTGAACGACACGAACGTGTAGGTCTGGGTGCCAGAAGCGTCATAGATCGGCGCATTCAGGGTGATCTCACCCGCGCCTACATCCTTCGACCGCACGTATATCTCACGCCCAACCCCATTGCCCTGCACCAGCGATCCCACCGGAATGTTGGCCACGTTGGCCACATTTGTCAGGCGGGTGGAATCCGCTGGATCGTACGTCGCGACCGAGGTAAAGGTCTCGGTATCCCAGGCCGAGCTGCTTTTGACATCGAACTGGCCGTTACGCACGATCCGTCGCGTGGAAAAACCACTCTGTTTGTTGGGCACAGCGGCAGCCATATCTATCGGCCCCGTGACGGCAATCTTGCGCCCACCCAGATCCAGCGATTCATGATCTGAATTGTTCAGCAGCGCCTGAAACGCCTTTTTGAACGCCAGCTCCTCGTCGCCAAAGGCCGAGATATAGCTGGGCAGGTCGAAATTCTTGGTCAGCAACAGCATCTTGTCGTCGGGCATCGTGACCGTGCCTTCGAAATCCATCTCAGATGCCATGCTAGTGGTTTCGGCCAGCAGATAAGAGCCCTGAGGCACATAAACCCGGCGCCCGCCCGCCGCCTGATCCGCCGCCTCGAACGCCGCCGAGTCATCGGTCAAACCATCTCCGACGGCCCCGAAATCACGCACGTCGACGATGCTGATCATCTCGCGCAGGAAGACACCGGTGACATCGGTGATTTCAATGTCATCGACCCGCACCAGCGCGCCATTCGCCCCCTCGATATCCAGACCGAAATGCCCATAGAGCGCGGCAACCCCCCATGGCATGTCCACGCCAGGGCGCTGCCCAGTGCCCACGATCGCCGTGATCTCGAGCACGGTGCCATAGCCTGACAGTTGGGTCGCCGGGCCCTGCTCGACCAAGCCCGTCACATGCGCATCACCTGCACCTCCGGCCCAGCCAGCAATCCGAACCTCGGGCAGCGGGCCGCTGATCGCTTTGACCCGCGCCTTGATCTGCAGGTAACACCCCGGCAGCAACGGCGTTTGGCCCATGTATCGCAACTGCTGCGTTGCATTGACCTTCAGTATCTCGAGACAACCCCCAAAATCCGCGTCAGCTGGCACAAACGCCCCGGTCCCCGACCCCTCATAGGTCGGTGATCCGGGCGTTCCGTCGCCGGCGGACCACACGCCCAGACCATTCGCGAATTGAGGCGGCATGAACACTATGCCGTCGGTGATTGCCTTGTTCATAGAAATCCCTTTCCCAATCGCGCCGCATGCCCTTGCGGCACGTTCAAACCCGTGTTCAGGTCCAGCCCGAACGCGAAAGTCTGAGTATCGAAAAGGAGTTAACCGCCGCTCTCATCACCGTGACGGTGGTGTTGCATCAAGCGGTCGGGTCAGAATTTCCCAGCAACTGAACGCCATTGATTTTCCAGCCATTGTCCTGCTGGATCATCTGATAGTCCAGGATGTGAACCCGACCGTCATTGTCTGTGACCATGACTTTCTGCCACAAGGCGCCGTTGATCTCACGCAACTCAAGAAAGCGCACATCCGCAGGGCGCCAAACCATCGGATAGCCGCGTCGCACCATGACCCCGAAATTCTCGGGCGTTCCGAACAAGCGCTGGATATTGGGGCTGGCAAAGGTAAAGGCGGTGGCAAAGTCATCTGCCTTGAATGCCTGTATCTGCGCCGCGATGTTCGCCTCGATTTCGGCGTTCTGGCCAAAGGCTCCCGAGGCCAGTCCGGCGCTCAGAGAAGCAGCGAGTAACAAACGGCGCATGGGTCATCCTCCTACCGGAAGATTAGCCCCATACGCCTTTAGGTCAAATCAGACCAACTCTCCAGCCAGCGCCTTGTCGATCAGGGCGATGGTTTCCGGCACTCCATAAAGCGCGATGAACCCACCGAACCGAGGCCCTTGCGAGGCCCCCAGCAGCACTTCATACAGCGCCGTGAACCAGCCGCGCAGCGGGTCAAAGCGCTCGCGACCAACCGCGTAGACCACCGATTGCAGCGCCTCGTCCTCGACGGGGCCGTCATAGGCCGCCAAAGCCGTCTTCAACGCGTCAAGCGCCTCGCGCTCTTGCTCTGTCGGCGCGCGGTGCTTGCGCGTCGGTTTCACGAAATCGTTGAAATAGCGCACCGCAAAGCCCGCCGCCTGATCCAGATCAGGGTGCGTTTCCGCCGTGGCCTCGGGCGCATAGCGACGAATAAAGCCCCACAGAGCCTCTTTGTCCTCGGCACCTGATACGGACGCCAGATTCAACAGCATCGCGAAGGGCACCATCAGAGTGGATGCAGGCACGTCCCCGCCGTGTATATGCCACACCGGGTTGTTCAACTGCGCCTTCAGGTCCTGCCCCGGATAGGCGCGCAGCTGCTGGTGATACTCATCATAGGCCTTCGGGATCACGTCGAAATGCATCCGTTTCGCCGTTTTGGGCTTTTGATACATAAAATACGCCAGCGACTCGGTCGGCGCATAGGTCAGCCATTCGTCAATCGACACGCCATTGCCCGACGATTTCGAAATCTTCTGCCCGTTCTCATCCAGAAACAGCTCATAGCTGAAATGCTCGGGCGCACGACCGCCCAAGGCCCGGCAGATCGAGTCATAGATCTTTTCATTGGTGGCGTGCTCCTTGCCGTACATCTCGAAATCCACGCCCAGCGCCGCCCAGCGCGCACCGAAATCCGGCTTCCACTGCAGCTTCACGTGGCCGCCGGTGACGGGAAGCGTCCATTCCTTGCCGTCCTCGTCGTCAAAGGTGACCGTGTAGGTTTCGGCACAGACCTTCTTCATCGGCACATAGAGAACCTGTCCCGTCTCAGGATGGATCGGCAGGAAGATCGAATAGGTCTGCTGGCGTTCTTCCCGCAGGCTTTTCAGCATGATGGCCATCACGTCGTCGTAGTTTTCCACGGCCCGCTTCAGGATCTCGTCGAACTGACCTGAGCGGTAGAATTCCCGCGCCGAGTAAAACTCGTACTCGAACCCGAAGGTATCGAGGAACCTGCGCAGCATGGCATTGTTATGCTCACCAAAACTGGGATATTCGCCAAACGGATCCGGCACCGAGGTCAGCGGACATTGCAAATAGTCCTGCAACGCCTCAGGGTTCGGCACGTTGCTGGGCACTTTGCGCATGCCATCCAGATCGTCCGAGAAACAGATCAGCTTGGTCGGAATATCCGACAGTGCCTCAAACGCACGTTTGACCATCGTGGTCCGCGCCACCTCGCCAAACGTCCCGATATGCGGTAGCCCCGAGGGGCCATAGCCCGTCTCAAACAGCACATACCCCTTGTCCGGAGCCCCCTGTCTGTACCGTTTGAGCAACCGCCGCGCCTCTTCAAAGGGCCAAGCCTTGGATGTCATCGCGATTTCACGCAGGTCAGACATTGAGATACTCCATCGGGAAACGTGCCCGACACCCCATGCGCCCGGCCCGGCCCCTGTTATTGTGCGGATGCAGCATGAGTCAATAAAGCCCGGAAATTACGCGGTCTATTTCTGGCCGGTATCCGAAATCCAATTGAGAATGTCCCGGACATGAGGTTCGGCGGCCAATCCGTCGCGCGCCGACAGAAAATACCCCCGGCTGGACACTGCCGTTGATGCTTCTAGGCGTGTGATGGCGCCCGTCTTCAAAAAACTGTCGAGGACTCCATCCCAGCACAGACAAACACCCTGTCCGGCCAGCGCCGCGTTCACCAGCATGACATAGGAGCTGAAATCGAGCACCCGCGCCTTTTTCGGCATTGCCATCCCTGCGGCCTGAAACCAACTCGGCCAGTCATGCCACTGACTGCGGGCCGCTTCCATCGTGAGCAGGGTCATGCGTGAAAAATCATGTTGATCCCGGCTCATCTCTTTTCTTGCCAGATACAAAGGGCTGGCAGCCGGAAATACTGCATCACCCAATAGGCGAGTCTCCTCTTCGGTTTCCCGGTGCCCAAACCGGATGACGACATCACCGGGGCGAACGGCCTCTCCATACTCCTGACTTATGATACGGATCGTTGTGTCGGGAAAGGTGGATTCCAACTCTCCGAGACGCGGAATCAACCAGAATGCCACAAAGCCAGACGGTGCCGTAACGCTGACAACCTTGCCCTGAGACGCTTGCCGGATCTGACCCACCGCGCTTTCGATTTGCCCCAACCCGCTGTGCAATGCCCGTAGTAAGTCCCTGCCATGCTGTGTCATTTTCACAGGTTTCCGGCTGCGGTCGAACAAAGCGCATCCCAGATCGGCCTCAAGATCCGCAATTCTGCGGGACACGGCCGGTTGCGACACGTTCAATTCCTGGGCCGCCGCCGTCAGCGTTCCGCGACGCGCAGCCGCGTAAAACGCCGTCAAACCCGAAAAGCTAGGCAATCTGTCCACGTAACATAACCTCAGCGTATGATTGACTTCATCTTTCTCTTATTGCCCCGTCAATACAATCGCGTCAAATGGCAGTACAAGGAGGACCAAAAATGACACATGAATTGGACACGTTGGCAACGGATTACAGCGAGACCGTTATTGTGCATTGTGCCAGCAATCTTGCGCATCCTCCGCTGGCCACAGATGCCGCGCATGTTCCCTTGTCGGGCGGCACGGATCCCTCTTACGGCGAGGTGCGCTGGCGCACCCTGATCAACGGCACGCAGGCAAGTCCCCGCGATCTGGTTCTGGGTATTGCCGAATTCGGACCGGGCGACCGCCTTTTGCCCCACCGCCATGACCCGGCCGAGTTTTATTTGGGTCTGGACGGGGAAGGCACTGTGACAATCGATGGGGTTGTGCACCAAATTCGGCAGGGTGTCGCGCTGTACGTACCGGGTGGTGCGGAACATGGCGTTGTTGCGGGTGAGGATGGCCTGCGCTTTGCCTACGGGTTCGCCAGTCAGGGCTTTGAGCACATCGAATACAGGTTTTCCGCCACCGCCTGACGGCCATTCGATGTCGAACGGCTCATAAACTTTGCTTTGTCGACCCGCCGCAATTCCCGTGCGGCCAAACAAGGTGTTGAACCTGCTCTCTCTGGCTCATATCGTGCGCGCTCAGAAACATCCAAGCAGGACGACCCAATGACCGAGCAAGTTCCTCACCCCATGTCCCCCCAGGACTGCCTTGTGGCGATCATGGTGGCGATCTCAGCGTCAGACGAAAACATCCGAACGGCGGAACTGGTCAAGATCGAAGGTGCGGTCAACATGCTGCCGGTCTTTGCAGGATACGACATCGACCGGACGCGTACGGTGTCTCAAATCGTGTTCGATTTGTTTGAACAGGTGGACGGGTTGGATGCGCTCTTTGGTCTGATCCGCGACAACCTGCCGGAACGGTTGCACGAAACTGCCTATGCGCTGGCTTGCGATGTCGCCGCGGCGGATGGATCTCTGGCCGAAACCGAACTGCGCCTACTGGAAGAAATACGCTACGAGTTGAACATCGACCGACTGCATGCCGCCGCAATCGAGCGCGGCGCACGGGCGCGACACACCACCTAGGCTCAACTACCGTAAAGCGCGCCCCACCGTTCGATCAGCGCCCTTTGCAGCTTGCGCGATCTGCGGTTCCAACTGCGCGCGCCTTCCGGGCGTTCGCGGAGTTCCCGCGGAATCGTTGCGCGATGATCCACATCGGCGGTGAAAATGGCAAACGCCAGATCGGATCCGTCCGCAGTGGTCACGAACCCACCCAAGCCCGACACAAAATTCAGCGTCCCAGTTTTGGCATCCACCTTGATTGGATGATCCTTGATCACCTTGCCATTGCTGTCAGTCAGGGCAAAGGGTTTCAACAAATGTCGTAACGCACCGGTTTTCCGGGCGGCAACCAAGGCACTGACCAGATCGCCGGGCGCCATCCGCGAAGCGTCGCCCAGCCCCGAGTGATCGACCATTGCGATGCGTCCAACCCCATAGGTTTCAGCCGCCCAGCGGTTCATTTTAGCTGCTGACCCCGCCAGACTTTTGGGTTGAACACCACGGGCTCTGGTGGCCGTCATCCCCACCATTTCCGCCGTCAGGTTGGTCGAATACTTCAGCATCCCCCGTAAAATGCTATCGAGGGGATCACTTTGGTGCACAACCAAAACGGTGCCTGTCGGCGCCTGCCGGGTGACCTGTACCCGGTTCAACACAATTCCATTTGCCCGCGCCAGCGTCCGGAAGACATCACCCGCATAAAGCGCCGGCTTGCGCACCGGCAACCACCGCGCGCCACCATTGCCCAATGCGGCCTTTGCAACGGTCCAGCGATCCTGGCGGGCACTTGGCTGATAGGTATAGATCGGCAACCGCCGCGCCTCGATCTCCATCGCGGCCATGTCGACATCGGGTCTGTACCGCGCGGTACGCGCATCCATGGTGACGTCGAAATTGGTCCCGTCGCGTTTCCACTCGAAATGCACGCGGTTGAAGTTCAGCGATATCCCACTGATGGCCGGGCTGTAGCCCACATGATCCGGTTGTCCTGGATCAATGCTGAACACATAAGGCAGGGCCCCGTCATACACTTTGAATGCACCGCGCACCTCTGTTACCCCGGCTGCACGCAGATTGGCCGCCATCGTGGCAAGGTCATCCGTATCAAGCAGCGGGTCACCTCCGCCCACCAGAATGAGATCGCCATTCAGGATGCCGTTCTCAATTGTACCATCTGCGATCAGCTTTGTTTCAAACCGATAGTCCGCACCCAGAACGTCCAACGCATAAAGCGCGGTCAGCGCCTTGCCCACGCTTGCAGGAGGCAATCCCGTCTTACCGCCAACCGCTTCCAGTTGCGCCCCTGTCGCCACATCCGCAACAGCAAACACAACTTCGCCCGGCAGGCCAGCCGCTTTGATAACCCGTTCGGCCCCGCCAAAAGGCAAAGACCGCGCTTGCGGTCGCAGGGATGCCAATGGCGCCTGTGCCAGAGCAGCGCCCGGAATCACCGAGGCCCCCAATCCCCCCAAAAACAAACGACGCGAAATACGATCAACCATAGGCCAATTAAAATCTCAGAGATCAAAACCACACAACCACTCGGACCGATTATGCGTTCAGGGGGGCTATTCCGGCAACACCCTTTCGCCCCACCCGGAACGCGTGCGAATTTCGGTCGAGCTGACATCGACCATCGGCACATTCACGAAACACCAGGCCGGAGCAGTTGCCTGCCCCAGCAAGTGCCGCGCCTGCCCGTCGATGCGATACTTGGCATAAACACGAGCCGCAGGCGACATCCGGGCCGAGATCCGATCCCCCGGCCGCGCCACTACGCCGACAGGCACGCTGTCCATGATCAGTCGCCAGTCTTTCCATTTGTGAAACTGCGCCAGATTGTCAGCCCCCATCAGCCAAACAAACCGCACCTTCGGATAGAGCCGCCTGAGCGCCTCCAGCGTATCCGCCGTCGCCCGTGTCCCGGTCAGCGCCTCGATGTCCGTCACGTCCACACGCGGGTGCCGCATCACCGCCCGCGCCGCCACTATCCGCTGTGTCAACGGAGCAGGCCCCCGCTCTTTCAACGGATTACCCGGAGACACCAGCCACCACACCCGATCCAGCCCGAAGGCCTTCATCGCCTCGCGCGTGACATGCACATGCCCCTGATGCGGCGGATCAAAAGACCCGCCGAACAGCCCCACAACCTGCCCGGGCGACGCATATGGTAGCGAACTGCGTCTCATTTCAATACGACAAGAGGGAGGAAGGCATTACCCAAACTTACGCAATACTCTGAATCCAAGTAGGGCTTTGTTTCTCTAAGCGCTTTCTCGGGGAAATGCTCTTGGACGATTTTGATCAGCAGTTTCTGGAAGCTATTTGAAACGGCACCGCTGGCACGAACGCTCCAGTCCATCCAGTCATCGATTACCATAGGGCTATCTACGCCGTTTTCTTCGGCCCAACGATTGACTCCGGCAACAAACACATAGTCTTCACCAAGCGGATAGAACGAGTTACCAACCATTTCATGATGGAACATACTCTGATTTGCTCTTTCGCTCACGTAAGCCAAGTTTGCTTCAACTTCGCTAGGTACGTAGTGGTTGGAAAACTTGTTTCGTATGAAATTCGAGACCTTGTAGCCATCTTCACACTTTAGACTGGTCAGTTCCGTCATGCATTCATCAAACAATTTCAATGTCGCATCAGCATTTTTGCGCACAAGCTTACGCCTGTAATCCGAAAATTGCTTTAACGCCTCGAAGACTTTTGCATTTAAGGCCCGCGCAAGCGTGTGCTTTTCGATCGCGAACATCGCACGCATGCTTTCATCGTTAGTTTCGGGCCTTTTTGAAGCAACAAACAGTCTTTGGAAGGTGTTTATCTCATTCAACGCATAGGCCATTGCCGACAGAAGCGCCGTTGTTTCGCTGCCAAGTCGGTTCAGTTCCGCCTTCGAAAACGACAGTTCACCATAGCTGAGTATTCTCATGTTCTTCTTGCTCATGACCTCAGGAAACTTGTTGAAGCGCTGTTGTCAATCAACAGGTTGCACTGGATCACCCAACCTGACCCGCCCGGGCTGCACCACGTCAGCACACCAACCGCCGTGACCGCGCACGGCGGAATAGCCACCCTTTCCCAATGCTTCCTCCATCCGACTGCACGGCGCGCAGATCACGCTAAAACACAGGATGGCCTCGCCGACCTGCACTTCTCGCCCTTTAAGCGACGCCAGATTGATCCCAGAGACTACCAGATTGCGTCGCAAGA
Organism: Ruegeria sp. B1; assembly: GCF_056535885.1. NCBI lineage: Bacteria > Pseudomonadati > Pseudomonadota > Alphaproteobacteria > Rhodobacterales > Roseobacteraceae > Ruegeria > Ruegeria sp. B1. The sequence continues at coordinate 989,154 of NZ_JBQFJA010000001.1, forward strand.
TTTCGGGCGCGATCGCCCCACGTCCCAGAAAGCTGCCAATCGTCGTCAGGTGCTCGTGCTGCACTAAGGTTACCGCGCGTTTGCCCGCACGACCTCGGTCTCCGTCCAGCCCGTCGGCACCCATCCTGATCTCTTCTTTGGCAACAACATCGGACCGGCGCGAAGGCCGCACGCCGATCCACTCCACGCGCCCTGGTTTCGCCCAACCCGCGATCAACTCAGCCATTTCCGACAAATCGTGCCCCGTGTTCGTTCCGTTCAACCTAACCCCGACATCACTGCCGAAGAAATCACAAATCCACCAGCTTGCCCCGCCCGCCCCGCTTGTCTATCTAGCGGTTTAACCCGATTTCCCCGACCCAGAGGACGCGACATGGCCGCCTATCAATATGTCTACCACATGCAGGGTGTCTCCAAGACCTATCCCGGTGGCAAGAAGTGCTTTGAAAACATCCACCTGAGCTTTCTGCCCGGCGTGAAAATCGGTGTCGTCGGCGTCAATGGCGCGGGTAAATCAACGCTGATGAAGATCATGGCGGGCCTCGATACCGACTTCACCGGAGAGGCATGGGCGGCTGAGGGTGCCAAGGTGGGCTATCTGCCGCAGGAACCTCAGCTGGATGAATCGCTCACCGTCCGGGAAAACGTCATGCTGGGCGTGGCCGCGAAAAAGGCCAAGGTCGACCGCTTCAACGAGATTGCCATGGAGATTGCCGAGAACTACTCGGACGAGTTGATGGAGGAAATGACGACCCTGCAGGACGCGATCGACGCGGAAAACCTCTGGGACCTCGACAGCCAGATCGATGTCTCGATGGAAGCGCTGCGTTGCCCGCCGGACGACGCCGACATCGCCACCCTCTCGGGTGGTGAGAAACGCCGCGTGGCGCTCTGCAAGCTTCTGTTGGAAGCGCCCGACATGTTGCTGCTCGACGAACCGACCAACCACCTGGACGCCGAAACCATCGCCTGGCTGCAACAGCACCTGATCGACTACAAGGGCACCATCCTGATCGTCACCCATGACCGTTACTTTCTGGACGACATCACCGGCTGGATCCTCGAACTCGACCGGGGTCGCGGCATTCCCTACGAAGGCAACTATTCCGCATGGCTGGAACAAAAGGCCAAACGACTGGAACAGGAAGCCCGCGAGGACAAGTCCAAGCAGAAAACCCTGCAACGCGAGTTGGAATGGATGCGTCAGGGCCAAAAGGCCCGTCAGGCCAAATCCAAGGCCCGGATCAACGCCTATAACGAACTGGCCGAACAGTCCGAGCGCGAAAAGCTGACCCGCGCCCAGATCGTCATCCCCAACGGCCAGCGCCTTGGCGGCAAGGTGATCGAAGTTGAGGGCCTGTCGAAACACATGGGCGACAAGCAACTGATCGAAGGGCTGGACTTCGCCCTGCCTCCCGGCGGCATTGTCGGCGTCATCGGCCCCAACGGTGCCGGTAAATCGACCCTGTTCAAAATGCTGACCGGTCAGGAGCAGCCCGACAGCGGCACCATCACGCTGGGCGACACGGTTGAACTGTCCTACGTTGACCAGTCTCGCGACGACCTGAAAGACAACGACACCGTGTGGGAGGCGATCACCGGCGGCGCCGAGATCATCCAGCTGGGTGACGCGCAGGTCAATTCCCGCGCCTATTGCTCGTCCTTCAACTTCAAGGGCGGCGACCAGCAGAAAAAGGTCTCATTGCTATCCGGCGGTGAGCGCAACCGCGTCCACATGGCCCGCCTGCTGAAAGAGGGCGGCAACGTCCTGCTGCTCGATGAACCCACCAACGACCTCGACGTCGAAACCCTGCGCGCACTGGAAGACGCACTGGTCGATTTCGCAGGCTGCGCCGTTGTGATCTCACACGACCGTTTCTTCCTCGACCGGATTTGCACGCATATTCTGGCCTTTGAAGGGGATGCGCATGTTGAGTGGTTCGAGGGCAACTTCGAAGACTACGAAGAAGACAAAAAACGCCGTCTGGGACCGGATGCACTGGAGCCCAAGCGGTTGAAGCATAAGAAGTTTGCGAGATAGAAATGGAAGCCCCGCCATTATAGCTGCGGGGCTTTTTCGCCATGAGAACACTTGATCACGTCGATAATAAACTCTTTGAAGCTCAGTTTTTTATTGAACAAATGGAAAACAGCAAAAATGAGCTTTTTGCCATGCGTTGTTTCTTCAGCGCGTTTGTCTCGTCTGTTCGCAGTGTAACGTTTGCTATGCAGGCAAGCATGAAGGGCGTAGATGGGTTTGAAAATTGGTACGCTGATATCCAAGCCGAGCTTCGGAGTAGTCCTATTGCACGTTTTTTTCATGAATGCAGAACGGACGATCAGAAGATCGGTTTCAACCATATAGTTGGCGGTTTCCTCTCGGAAACAGGCGTCGAGTTCTGGTTTGGTGAACCCGAGCCGGGACGTTGTAAATTTGTCCCTGAAACAGATGTTTTAACCACGTGCAAGATGCACATGCGAACGACCTGTGCGATTGTCGACAAAGCCTACAACGATTTTGGCTTGGAGATTGATCCTGACCAAATCTACACACCAGACGGTTTGAAGCTAAAAAGTTGGTCTCTAGAAGACGTTGACGAGTATTTGGGTTACCCACGTGGCTGGACGGATGTCGAGTGGCCAAAAGGTAACAAATATGAACATCGTCTTGCATCACTAGTTCGAAACATACCGCGTAGCTACGTAAAGCCCCTTTTAGTTAAATACTTGGAAAGAGAGTTAAAATACCCGATCGGACCGTTCAGAGTTCGATCTGACTAACGTAGCAAGCGTAGGATGGGGTTTCACCCCATCACTCACTCAACGACCCTGCTCGAACACTCGTACGATCTGTTCCCGTGCACCAAACCAACTCCAAACTCCAACCTCCCAAATTATGGGGTAAAACCCCATCCTACGGCTCTCCAAACGCGCCATCGGTGACCACACCGCTCCACTCCGGATCAACCCGACCCGCGCGAATATCGCGATGGATTGACGAATACGGCCAATCGGTCGGGCGTTCCACCAACCCGTGTTTGACCGGATTACCCCAACAATACGCCATATGATTGCGGTAATCCCGCTCGTCCCGAATGGCATGCTCCCAAAACCGGCGTTGCCATATCCCGGCATCCCCTTTCGCGATTTTCGAATCCGTTCGTAGGGTGGGGTTCCACCCCACCACTCCCGACGCCTTCACCCCGCGCGTAAACCGCGCCTTGATCGCACCCCACCGCGTCGAATAATCCGCATCCCCCGGCGGCAAGGTCCAAACCGCATGCAAGTGATCGGGCAAAACGACAAATGCATCGCACCAGAACGGCCGCTCTCTCTGCGTCATCGCAAAGGCCGCCCGCAAATGTGCCACCTCGCGCACCAACACATCCGACGATCTGTCAGCCAGAGACACGGTGAAAAAATACTTGGCTCCAGGAATGCGGACGCGACGATAGTTGCTCATGCCGCGACAGGAACACAGGCATGGTTAACGGATTCTGAATTCCGTTTGTGTGCTGAGACCCAATAGTCAGATCATATAGAAAGCGCTCAAAACGATAACCGAACCCATCGGCGGAATCTTGTACAAAACGGACAATTGCCCTTCAAACCCTTGTACAAACCCCACAAAATCCCTTGTCACGTGGCCTGACCGATGCCATATCCAAGGAGCATACGTTTTTCTATTTCGACCTACTGTCTCCGTTTTCGGCGCTCAGTCTATCGATACAGACGACGACGCCGGGCTGCCGCAACACCGTGGGCAGCACATAAACAGGAGACAACGGATATGCCTACAGGCACCGTAAAGTGGTTCAACACCACCAAAGGCTTCGGCTTTATCGCACCCGAAGAGGGCGGCAAGGACGTGTTTGTGCACATCTCGGCCGTCGAGCGTTCGGGCCTTACCGGCCTCGCCGACAACCAGAAAGTCACGTACGAGCTGCGCGCTGGTCGTGACGGCCGCGAAAGCGCCGACGACATTCAACTGGTGTAACCGGTTGAAAGGGCGGGGAGTTTTCCCCGTCCGCTTTCTTTTTTCCGGCTTTGTCCGTTCTGCGCGACCCAAGTGTTGCGCGCAGACAACATAACGTTTGCGTTATGCTTGCCCCAGAAATGACCAAATCGGATATCATTCTGACGTTACAGTCATGAGTTGAGTGGTCATTGCGAAAGGGCATACCATGGTCACACGCCGCGTATTTCTGGCGGGCACCACCGCCAGCCTGCTGCCAGGCATCGCCAGTGCGAAAAAGGCGGTCGAGTTCGACGCGACCCCCCAATACGTGCGGATCAAGAAAGAATTCATACCGGGACAGCTTCTGGTCGTTCCGCGCTCATTCTATCTGTATTTCGTGACCGAACCCCGAAAGGCAATCCGCTATGGATGCGGCGTCGGCAAGGCAGGTCTGGAATTTACCGGCACAGCAACAATCGACGTGAAGAAAGAGTGGCCTACCTGGCGACCGACCAACGAAATGATCGAACGCGATCCGGTGGCTTACGCGCGGTTCAAAGACAACGACTACGTTCAACCCGGAGGGGATGGCAACCCGCTGGGTGCGCGGGCGTTGTATCTGTTCCAGAACGGGGTGGACACCTACTTCCGCATCCACGGCACAACCCAACCTCAAACTATTGGCCGGGCAGCGTCAAACGGGTGTATTCGGATGCTGAATGAACATGTCGTGGACTTATATAACAGAGTCCCGATCGGAACCGTGGTCACAGTCGTCTGAAAGTGCGTCTACGGCACCGACCAATCCACATCACCAGCCTCTTCGATGCGAAGCAACCCGTTCGGCCAGGGGCGCGCAATGGTCCGAGCCTTTGCCTCATCACCTGTCAGCCATACATCAACGCCCGTTCGATCCAGCAAAACACCCATGCGATGGTGGATCGGCTTGACGTCCGCATTTGGCTCGCAGGTCACCGCGGCAAACTGATCGACCCGCGTGCCACCCGGGGCCTCCCACGTGTCTGTGATCGCCGCAAAGAACAAGGGGCCACCATCCGCCGAGGTGATTTGCCAGGCCGTTTTACGGCGTTTTTCCCCGGTCCACTCGTACCAGCCATCTACTGGGACAACCGCTCGGCCAACACCTTGAAACGCGGTCTTGTCAAAAACGGTCTCGGACCGGGCATTAATGATGGTTTCCATGACCGGACGCCCCCGCGCGTTGACCCGACCGACCGGGATCATGCCCCACCGCATCGGCACGAGGCCGATTTCCGTCAGCACAACCATCTCCTGACCAGGCTGGATGTTCCGACGCGGTGGCTGGGAATTCACATCGTCCGAAACCCCCAGTGCCTCAGCGATCTCGGATATTGGTCGCGTCAGAAAGAAGCGTCCAGGCATCGATCACTCCTGATTGGCCGCTGTTTGGGCAAGATCAAGAACTTTTGGGCCCAACGCGTCAACGATCAGTGCTACACCAGCCGCATTCGGATGTATGCCGTCAGGCTGCATGAACGCGCCCACCGCACCCGGGTCGCCATCAGCCACCAAACCATCGAAAAAACTGTTGGCGTAAAATGTCTGAAACTCCTGAGCTAACTCCGGGTACATGCCATCAAAGGCCTGTTTGTACTCAATGCCATAGTTGCCCGGCGCCTGCATTCCGACAAGCAGAACGGTCACGTCGCTCGCCGCTGCAACGTTCAGGATTTTCTCGAGGTTGGCGCGTGAATTGGCTGGATCAATGCCCCGCAGCAGATCGTTTCCCCCGAGCGCCACAATCATACCGTCCACATCCGGCGTCAGCGTCCATTCCACGCGCGCCGCGCCGCCTGCCGTCGTGTCCCCTGACACACCCGCATTGATCAGACGGACATCCGCCCCCTGTTCCTTCAACCAGCGATCCAATTGGGGGACAAAGCCGTCCTCTTCGACCAGCCCGTACCCTTGCGTCAGCGAGTCCCCTAGTGCCGCAATGACAACCTGTTCCGCTGTGGCCGCAAAACCGCAACAGGCAAACAGCCCTGACAGGACAGCCTTGCGCAAAACTCTAAGTGCTCCATATCCCAAGTGACTGCTCCCCTTCGGAAAGACCCATGACAACACCAGTTCTTAAACTCCAAAATGCCGCATTGTCGCTGGATGGCAATGCCGGTCGGGTGAATATCCTGCATGACATTAACCTGACCGTAGCGCAGGGCGAAACGCTTGGGCTGGTCGGGCCGTCCGGATCCGGCAAATCCTCGCTGCTGATGTTGATGGGCGGGCTGGAGCAAGCGACTGGCGGCAGCGTAACCGCTTTGGGTCAGGACCTGACCGGGATGGACGAGGACACACTGGCCCGTTTCCGACGGGATGCAATGGGCGTTGTGTTTCAGAATTTCCACCTGATACCAACTATGACCGCACTTGAGAACGTCGCAACACCTCTGGAACTGGCCGGACACAAGGATGCCTTTGAACGTGCAGATGCCGAATTGCAGGCTGTGGGCCTGTCGCACAGGCGCGATCATTACCCCGCACAGCTGTCTGGCGGAGAGCAACAGCGCGTCGCCCTAGCCCGCGCCTCTGCGCCGCGCCCGAAGATTCTGTTGGCGGACGAACCAACCGGAAATCTAGACGAAACCAACGGCGCAGCCATTGTCGATCTGCTGTTCGGATTGCGTGACAAGCACGGCGCGACGCTGGTGCTGGTGACCCACAGCCATTCGCTGGCCGAACGATGCGACCGGGTCGTTCGCCTGCGGGACGGGCGGATCGCGCAAGACATCCAGAAAGAGGCTGCGGAATGAGCTTGCGTTTGGCCGGTCGACTTGCCCGCCGCGAACTGCGGGGCGGGTTGCGGGGGTTTCGCGTCTTTCTGGCCTGTCTGGCTTTGGGTGTCGCAGCAATTGCCGCCGTTGGCTCGGTTCGATACGCGATCCAGGCCGGGCTGACGCAAGAAGGCGCTGCCTTGCTGGGGGGCGATGCGCAGCTGGAATTCACCTATCGCTTTGCAGATGATGACGAACGCGCATGGATGGACGACACTGCGCAGCAGGTGTCCGAAGTGGTTGACTTTCGCTCTATGGCCGTCGTGCCGGGCGATACGGGCCCAGAGCGCGCGCTGACACAGGTAAAAGCTGTCGACGACATCTATCCTCTTCTTGGATCGGTTGTTTTAGAGCCTGACATGTCGTTGTCAGACGCTTTGAACGGAGATGGGGGCCTGCCGGGCGCCGTCATGGATCCGGCGTTGATTGATCGCCTCGCACTGTCGATAGGTGATCAGTTCGCCCTTGGAACACAGAATTTTATCCTCTCTGCGGCGCTGAAGAATGAACCTGACAGCGCGGCCGATGGGTTTGGCCTTGGGCCGCGTACGCTTGTGCGCACCGAAGACCTGCAAGCTTCGGGCCTGTTGGAGCCGGGCACCTTGTTTTCTACAAAGTACCGGCTGGACCTTATGCCGACGGCTGATCTTGAGGGCTTGAAATCTGAGGCGGGAAACTTTTTTGACGGCACCGGCATGCGCTGGACCGACGCCCGGAACGGAGCGCCCGGCATTGCCGAGTTTGTGGCGCGACTGAGTGTGTTTTTGGTGTTGGTTGGCCTGTCGGGCCTGGCTGTTGGCGGAATCGGCGTATCCGCAGCAGTGCGGGCCTATCTGTCGCAAAAGACCGAAACCATTGCCACCCTGCGCACATTGGGCGCAGATCGGGCGACGATATTCCAGACCTACATGATCCAGATCGGGATACTGTCGGTGGCGGGGATCGTGATTGGGATCGCGCTGGGTGGTCTGGCCCCGTTGGCGCTGGCCCCGGTGATCGAAAGCCGCCTGCCTGTCCCGGCGGTGTTCTCGCTCTACCCGCAACCCCTGGCCGAGGCTGCGCTGTATGGGATTTTGACGGCCTTCCTGTTCACGCTCTGGCCCCTCGCCAGAACCGAAGAGGTGCGCGCCGCGACCCTGTTTCGAGATGCGTTGACATCCGCCCGGAGTATCCCGCGCCTAGCCTACGTGTTAGCCACCGGACTGGGTCTGGCCGTGTTGATCGCAGCAGCATCGTGGTTCAGCGGTTCGACGCAGTTGACGCTGTGGACCAGCGGCGGGCTGGTCGGAGCCTTGTTGTTGCTGTCCCTGTCAGCCTATGCGATCCGGCGACTTGCGCGCGCCGGGGCACCCTGGGGCCGTGGTCGCCCCGCCTTGCGCTGGGCGCTGTCCGCCATATCCGATCCGCGGGAAGGCGCTGGTTCGGTTGTGTTGTCCCTTGGGTTGGGCCTGTCGGTTCTGGCGGCGGTTGGCCAGATCGACGGCACGTTGCGCAATGCGATATCCGGAAACCTGCCGGACGTAGCCCCGTCCTACTTTTTTGTCGATATTCAAAAGGACCAGATGCCCGGGTTCACCCAACGCCTCGAAACGGATCCGGATGTCAGCCGAATCGAAAGCGCGCCCATGCTGCGCGGTATCATTTCGCAGATCAACGGACGCCCCGCGCGTGAGGTGGCTGGAACCCATTGGGTTCTGGAGGGTGATCGCGGCGTGACCTACTCGGTTGAGCCGCCGGAAAACACCCGCATCACCGCTGGTGAGTGGTGGCCCGAGGATTATTCAGGGCCGCCGCAGGTCAGCTTTGCTGCCGAAGAGGCAGCGGAGATGGGCCTGAAACTCGGGGACGAACTGACGGTCAATATCCTGGGCCGCGACATCACCGCGGAACTCACCTCATTGCGCGAGGTGGATTTTTCCACCGCAGGCATGGGCTTCATCATGTCGATGAACCCTTCCGCACTGGCGGGCGCGCCGCATAGTTTCATCGCCACGGTTTATGCCGAAGAACCTGCCGAGGCTGCCATCCTGCGCGATCTGGCCGGGCAGTTTCCCAATATCACAGCAATCCGGGTACGCGACGCGATCGACCGCGTCTCAGGCTTGTTGGCGGGGCTAGCGGCTGCAACCTCGTACGGGGCTGGGGTATCCCTTCTGACCGGGTTTCTGGTTCTGATCGGGGCGGCCGCCGCAGGCGAGCCTGCGCGGCGGTACGAAGCAGCGGTCTTGAAGACTCTGGGAGCAGATCGCCGTCGGATTCTGATCAGCTTTGCTTTGCGCGCCATCCTCTTGGGCGCTGCGGCGGGCTGCGTTGCCTTGCTGACCGGTGTTTTGGGAGGGTGGGCCGTGGCCACTTACATCTTCGAGACCGGTTTCACCGTCATATGGCCGTCGGCGTTGGGCATTGTCGTCGCCGGAATTGCCGTCACGCTGGGCGCGGGTATGGCCTTTGCCCTGCGTCCACTATCAGTGCGTCCGGCTGGTATCCTGCGTGCCAGCGATTGAGGTCAGCGCGCGTATTGCACAGGCTGCATCATGCTGATCAACGGCGCGTTGTCACAAACCAGCGTATCCAGTGTGATGTCATCAACCAGTGTATCCAGCGTGATGTCATCAAGCGTGGAATAAAACAGCTCGATGGCGTCCTGCAGTGCCAGCCTCAGACGACGCGCAGCTGTTAGTGGACAGGAGTCATCGGAATCTGCAAAGCAGTCGACGACGGGCAGCGGCCCCTCGACATGGCGAAAAACGCCGCCAATCCTGATCTCTTCGGCGGGACGCGCCAGTTTCATCCCTCCGTTTCGACCGCGTTGTGTATTCAGGTAATTGAGTTGGCTCAATTGATTGATGACCTGCGCAAGATGGTTCTCGGATATGTTGCACGCCTCGGCAATCTCGGACTTCGTAACCAGTCGCCCCGGATGTCTGGCGCAGTACATCAGCAGGCGTACTGCAATGTTTGTCCGTTTGGTAATCCGCATGGTGGCCTCCCTAAATTCTAGGTGGGGCCTTATTGCATGTCTGACCAAAAAACGGTTTGACATACATCAATCGTCAACAAAGGACCCTGTGCTAGATGGCTGACCCCTATTTCTTTGGCTATGGCAGCCTCGTGAACCTCGCCACGCACGATTTCCCCGATCCGCGACCGGCTCGATTGAAAGGGTGGCGCAGGGCGTGGCGACACACCGATCTGCGTCCCGTCGCCTTTTTGACGGCGGTTCCCGACCCGAACTGTGAAATCGATGGCATGATCGCACATGTGCCCAAAAACGACTGGACAGCACTGGACGAACGGGAATGGGCATATGAGCGTGTCCCAACCACGCCAACTGTAACGCATCCCTTGACCCATGATGTTGAAATCGTAGTCTACGCGGTTCCGACAGGCCAGCATACCGAACCGAGCAACCATCACCCGTTGCTGCTGAGCTATATTGATGTGGTTGTTCAGGGATATCTGCGCACATTCGGATCCGAGGGAGCCGACCGTTTCTTTACCACTACGGAGGGATGGGACGCACCCATCCTGAATGATCGCGCCGAACCGCGTTACCCGCGTCACCAGGAACTGAACGCTGCCGAGACTGATTTTGTGAATGATCGTCTGCGACGCGTGTCCGCAAAGATCCTGCAACCCGGCCAGCAAAACAAAGCAGACGCGTTACCTGCCTCGTTTGTTTTTTAGGTTCGACACATCATCGTATGGTGGGATCCGCCGCGCGGATCACCTGCAACAAGGGCATCAGCGTCGCCATTTCCGGCCCGCGTTCCATGCCGGTCAGCGCTTTGCGCAGCGGCATGAACAGGCCTTTGCCCTTGCGCCCTGTTGCATCCTTCACCGCTTGGGTCCAGCTACTCCAGGTATCGCCGTCAAACGGACCTTCGGGCAGAAGTGCCATGGCCTCGGCGATGAAGTCACGGTCTTCATCCGCGACCAGAGGTTCTGCCCCCTCGCGGCACAAGTCCCACCAGCCTTTGAGGTCGTCCAATGTCGTGATGTTCTCGCGCGCCATGGCCCAAAACGGTTCGGCCAGTTCCGCTGGCACTCCGGCCTCGGCCACAGCCTGTGATACATCTGACAAAGGCAGCGACTGCAGATGTTTCGCTGTCAGAGGAAACAGATCCTGCACATCAAACTTTGTTGGTGCGGCTCCGAAACGTCCTATGTCAAACCCGTCGACCAGTTCAGCCATGTCCGCGCGCAGTTCGACTGGATCCGAGGACCCCAAACGCGCCATCAGGCTCAGCAACGCCATCGGCTGAACGCCCTGTTCGCGCAGATCGCGCAGCGCCAGAGTGCCCAGGCGCTTCGACAGCGCCTCACCTTGTGGACCGGTCAACAGGGAATGATGCGCAAAACGGGGGCAATTTCCCCCGAGTGCGTCAATGATCTGAATCTGAGTCGCGGTGTTGGTGACGTGATCCGAACCGCGCACCACATCGGTCACGCCCATTTCGGTATCATCCACCACCGACGCAATCGTATACAGCACCTGCCCGTCGCCACGGATCAGAACCGGGTCAGACACCGACGCCGCATCAATCGAGATATCGCCCAGAATACCGTCGGTCCATTCGATCCGCTCATGGTCCAGTTTGAACCGCCACACGCCATTGCCGCGCTCGGCGCGCAGCGCTTCCTTTTCGGCATCCGACAGGCTCAAAGCCGCGCGATCATAGACCGGTGGCTTGCCCATATTCAGTTGCTTTTTACGCTTGAGGTCCAGTTCGGTCGGAGTTTCAAACGCCTCATAAAAGCGCCCCATCTCACGCAGTCTATCGGCCGCTTCGGCATAGCGGTCCAGACGCTCCGACTGACGCTCAACCCGGTCCCAATGCAATCCCAGCCACTCGAGGTCCTGTTTAATCGCATCGACATATTCTTCCTTCGACCGCTCAGGATCAGTATCGTCGATGCGCAAAATGAACGTGCCGCCAGCCTTGCGGGCGATCAGATAGTTCATCAAAGCGGTGCGCAGGTTGCCCACATGGATGTAGCCGGTGGGCGACGGGGCGAAACGGGTGGTGGTCATGGAGTTCTCCTGTTGGCGCGGCTCTTGTCACATGGACGCGTTTTTGTCCAGCGACGGCTGTACCCGCACCGCAACGGCAGGGTCAGGTCGGGTCGACAGACCAGGTTTTTTCCAGATCATCCAATCCGGCGCGTATCAGTTCCGCCAAGACATCCAGATCGATATCCGCAAGCTTGTTGACATACAGGCATGACTTTCCAAGCTTGTGCTTGCCTAACCGTGACAAGATATGCGTGAAATCCGCGTATCCCGGCATGATGTAAATTGAGTGCGCCGCTTTGCGCGGGGAAAACCCGGTTGCCAGAAAGTCCCCTTCGCGTCCGGATTTGTAGCGATAGTGGTACCGACCATAGCCGACAATTGATGGCCCCCACATGACAGGCGCAAATCCAGTCGTGTTGCGAAAAAGCGTATCCAGCGCCTGGGCTTCTTCCGCTTTTCGCGCGGGCTGGATCGTCGACAAAAAGGCGTCGACGCTGTGCGTGGTCGGGACCGTCTTGTTCTGAGATCGCGGCATGAACAAAAATTAACACGTAATGTTCAGCCACGCAGCCCATGTATTGGTCTATAAAGTGGTCAGCGGTTTGCGCTGACCTAATTCCTTCCATGGTGTTCAGACAGGGAGACATAGAAATGACAATCAAATTGACACGCCGTGCGGCGCTGGGTGCTGCCGCTGCCTTGCCATTGGCATCTGTGGCAACGCCGGTTCTGGCGGCGGGAACCGACACCAAAGCAAATTCGACAATCGCCAAGTCGTTCCAATTGGGCGATTTCACCGTCACGACATTGCTCGATGGCAGCCTGCCACGCGATGGCGCGCAGGAAATCTTTGGCGGCGGCGCATCAGACGAGGACTTTGCCAAGGTCTCAGCCGACAACTTCATTTCGCCCGATGTTGCGCAATTCTTCTTTACGCCGACACTGGTCAATACCGGTGCCGAACTGATTTTGTTCGACACAGGTCTTGGCCAGGGCGGCATCCAGACCGCATTGGCAGACGCAGGCGTTGCGCCGGATCAGATCGACATTGTGGTTCTGACGCACATGCACCCGGATCATATCGGCGGCATGACCACCAATGACGCGGCCACGTTCCCGAACGCACGCTATGTCACGGCGGCGCCCGAACACGATTTCTGGGCAGCGCAGGAGGCCGGCAACCGAGTCGGCGATCTGGTCGCGGCCAAGGTTACTCCGCTGGCAGAAAAGATGACGTTCATCGAGGATGGCGGCGGTGTCGCGTCCGGCGTCACAGCAATGGCGGCGTTTGGACATACGCCGGGTCACATGGTCTACCATCTCGAAAGCAATGGTCAGCGCCTGATCCTGACGGCCGATCTGGCCAATCACTACGTCTGGTCCTTTGCGCATCCAGAATGGGAAGTGCGGTTCGACATGGACAAAGCCGCAGCGACGGCCTCGCGTCGCAACGTGCTGGGTCTGCTGGCCGCTGACAAGGTGCCGATGATCGGATACCACATGCCCTTCCCGGCTGCTGGATATGTCGAAGCCCGTGGTGACGGGTTCCGCTTTGTCCCGGTCAGCTATCAGATGATGGGCTGACGCGTTTAATACCCGGGGTCCAGCCGCACCTTTGAGCCATCCGTGAAACGGGACAGGCGAAAAGCGACCGGATCCACGCATGGGGTCGCCTGAGTGACTAGATCAGCCGCCAGGCGACCGGCCCCGGGGCCGATCCCGAACCCATGACCGGAAAACCCGGTTGCAATTGTCATCCCCGGCAGACCATCGACACCTGAAATCACCGGAACGGCATCGGGCGTTACATCGATCAGCCCGGCCCAACTTTGCACAATCTCGGCCTGTTCCAACACCGGGAAGCCTTTGCGTGCCCTCGCCCAGGCTGATCGCAGAACTTTCTGCGAGGGCTCCGGGTCCAGTACGCGGCAATGTTCAAACGGGGTGACGTCGGTGGGCAACCACGACCTGTCCTGACCGGCCTCCGCCATCCAGCGCTTTGACAAACGAAACCGCAGTGATCTCCACTCTTGCACAAAAGCCGGCAGAAATTGTCGCGCAAGTCGAAAGCTGTCCGGGACAATATCCACCGTGTTTTCATAGCCGGATGCGATGGTGTACCCGCCATCCGCTCGTTTCCGGATCGCAAAGTCATCGGACCACAAGGCGATCTCGGGGCCGTGTTCGACGGGCGACGTGCGCATCACCGTATTCAGAACCTTAAGCTGCGGTAGTGCAATTCCGGCGTTTCCGGCAAACAGACGCGACCACGCGCCGCCGGCCAGAACAACGTGATCACAGGCAACCCGGCCGCGTTCAGTGAACACTCCGGACACCCGGCCCACCTCAGTATCAACACTGCGCACGGCGCATTGCGTCATGATCGCTGCACCTTTGTCGCGCGCAGCCTCGGCGATTGCAGGGGCAGCCCATTGCGGTTCGGCTCGCCCGTCCTGCGGCATGTAAAGCGCGCAGTCAAAGCCGTTCTGATTGCCCGGCAACAACTCCGCCAGTTCCGACCCCGAGACCATACGCGCCCCGGTTTGCAGCTTGTCCACGTTCCGCATCCAGCGTTCCAGATTGCCGCCGGACCGCGCGCCCGATGCGCCAAACAGAATTCCGGAGCGTGTGTATCCGGTCTTTCGGCCTGTGCGTTTGTCCATTCCCTGCCACAGACGCAGGGCTTCCTGCATCAAGGGGATTTCCCTTGGATCACGCATGCCAAGTCGCGCCCAGCCCCAATTGCGCGAGCTTTGTTCCCCGGCTATTTGGCCTTTCTCGCACAGCAGAACGGAAACGCCCCGCTCGGCCAACTCCAGGGCCGTCGATGCCCCGATGATGCCGCCCCCAATGACCACGACATCCACGTGTTTTGGCAGGGAAGGATTGGAGTTGACTGCGGTCGGTTTTGGGCCGGGCATTACCTGCTCTTACTTAGTCGTAGGAGCCGCAATGGATGCGCAGAAAAAGAAACCTGGCAAGAGAGGCGGCGATGCGCGTTCAGATTTGTCGGAATCTGTGGCCGACGCGCCAATCGATATAGGCAGCCAGACAGGACCGCCCAAGTGTCGTTGCGCGGGGCGTTTATGCGGCCCCGGACAGTTCCGCCCATTTTTGGCGCAAAACCGCCGACAGACCAGCCTCCTTGGACGCTGTCTCAGCTTTCACACTGTCCTGCGATGGAAGATCAGGGAATTCCGGTCGAGACGGCATTTCAACCGGTTCTTCTGCGGCAGCTCCTTTGCCCAAAATGTCGGCGATCGCCGCATCCACGCGATCCTCATCCAGATCCTGTGCCGGAGATTCCATCGTGCTCAGTCCCCAAGGCGCATGAAGAGGTACGTCATATCCTTTGTACATAATACCACCAAACCATTAACTCAGACATCAACCCTGGATGCGCCGCACTTAAATCGACAAGCAATTTTCGATCACCCGCGAACTCAACAGCAATGCGTCACATCCGCCCCACATTGGGCAATTTTCAAGCGTAAATGTGGCAGAATATTGTCAGCCTTTCAAGGCGACGAGCGCCGACGATCAGATAATATCGATATATTTCAGCCGCTTGAAAAAACAATTGACCTGTAAAAGTATACACTGTCTTTAATATGGAAATAGTTAGTCCCACGCCCAAAACAGCTGTGTTCAGTCCCGGTCCCGCCAGCGATTCACAATCGGATAACGACGATCCAACCAAAACGCCCTGCTGGTTAGCCGCGTACCCGGGGCCGACTGAAACCGCTTATACTCGCTGATGTAAATCAGGTGTTCCACTTTGCGGGCGTCAGCCTCGGCGAACCCTGCTGCGACGCAGTCCGCAATCGAGCCGTCCTGATCGACAAGAATGTCCAGAATCCCGTCCAGAACCGGGTAATCCGGTAAGCTGTCACTGTCTTTCTGGTCTTCGCGCAGTTCAGCACTTGGCGGTTTGCCGATAATAGACCCGCGAATGATCTCTCCCTCCGGGCCCAGCATCCAGTCCCGGTGATTGACGTTGCGCCAACGGCAGGTTTCGAACACGCGGGTCTTGTACAGGTCCTTGATCGGGTTATAGCCCCCGTTCATGTCACCGTAGATCGTGGCGTACCCAACCGCAATTTCGGATTTGTTGCCAGTTGTCAGCAGCATCTCGCCAAACTTGTTCGAAAGCGCCATCAGCAGCACACCGCGCAGGCGCGACTGAATGTTCTCCTCGGTCAGGTCTTCGCCCAGGCCCGCAAACAAAGGCGCCAACGTGTTGGTGACCGCCGCGCGGCTCTCTGAGATTGGAACAAAGTCATAATGCACGCCCAGCGCTTTGGCGACGGCTTCGGCGTCGTCCAGAGAGGATTGGCTTGTGTATTCGGATGGCAACATCACACACCGAACGTTCTCCGCCCCGATCGCATCCACGGCAATCGCAGCCACCAGTGCGGAGTCTACACCACCTGACAACCCGAGCACCGCCTTCTTGAACCCGGTTTTGTTCATGTAATCCCGCAAGGACTGGACCATGGCGCGATAGTCCTGCTCCCACGCATCCGGCTGAGGGACAACGTCGGACGGAACGATCCGCCATCCGTCTTCGCCACCTTCGAGGTCAACGTTGGTCACCGCCTCGTCAAAGACCGGCATGCGAAAGGCAAGTTCACCGCCCGGGTTCAAGCCAAACGTCGCCCCATCAAACACCTGGTCATCCTGACCGCCCACCATGTTGAGGTAAATCAGCGGCAGTCCGGTCTCGACAACCCGTGCCACCATATGATTGAGCCGTATGTCGTATTTGTCCCGAAAGTAAGGCGAGCCATTGGGGATCAACAGAAACTCGGCGCCGGTTTCTTCCAGTGTTTCGGCGACATCCGGGTGCCAGCTGTCTTCGCAGATCGGGCTTCCGATCCGGGAATTTCCAACCGAATACGGGCCGCCCAGCGGACCGGCATCATACAAACGCACCTCGTCGAAAACGGTCTCGTTGGGCAAATGGTGTTTCAATACCTTGCTGGTGATACGCCCGCCCTTAAGGATCAAGTAGGCGTTGTACAGGCTCTCACCTTCGACCCAGGGCCCGCCGATGGCGATGGCCGGCCCATCCGCGCAACGCTTGGCCAATGCCTCGACCGCTGTCATCGCCGCATGGTGAAACACCGGCCTCATGATCAGGTCCTGGGTATTGTAGCCAGTGATAAACATCTCGGGAAACGCCACCAGGTCTGCCCCTGATGCACGCCCCTGCTCCCATGCCGCGAAAGCTTTGGCCGCGTTGCCGTCAATATCCCCAACAGTTGGGTTGAGTTGCGCCAAAGTGATGCGGAAACGGTCGGCCATGCTGCCCTCTTGCCCTCGTCGGTCATATTGCCATTTAGCAGATCGCACCGCGAGTGAAAGACCAATGCGGCAAAAGCCGTTGCTCTACCCACAGCGGTACCCTAGTTTTGCCCGAAAGGATGCAAACAGATGATCACCGGGCAGGCTGGAACAATCATGAACACAATCCGTACGTATTTGGTTGCGGGGGCTTTGAGCCTGATGGCAATGGCCGCCGCTGCGCAAGACGGCACTGTCATCATCAAAGATGACGAAGTGGGCGGCGTGTATGAGGGCACGTTTGAAAACGGGCTGCGCCATGGCACCGGGACATATCGCCTGCCTGACGGATTCGAATACACCGGCCAGTGGGTCGAGGGGGAGATTCAAGGTCAGGGCACGGCCCGCTATGCCAACGGCTCGATCTATGAAGGCCAGTTTTCCAAAGGGCAACCCGAAGGCCGTGGCAAAATCATCTTCGCGGACGGCGGCACCTATGAAGGCGATTGGGCTAACGGTTCGATCAACGGCTCTGGCGTGGCCGAATACGCCAACGGCATGCGGTATGAAGGTGGCTTCAAAAATGCGCGCCATCACGGCACCGGTCAGCTGACCGGCTCCGATGGCTACATCTATGAAGGCGACTGGGTAGACGGTGCCAAACAGGGCAAGGCGAAAATTACCTACGCTGGCGGCGGTGTGTACGAAGGGGACGTACTGGCCGGTCAACGCAGCGGACAGGGCACACTGACAATGCCTGATGGTATGATCTATGCCGGGGCCTGGAGCGAGGACCGGATCACCGGAACCGGCCGGTTGTCGCAAGCCAACGGCGACATTTACGAAGGCGATCTGGTCGACGGTCGGCGTCTGGGCAAAGGCAAAGTGACCTACGCGAACGGTGATGTTTACGAAGGTGATTTCGCAGATGATCGCCGTCATGGACAAGGCACCTTCACCGGGACCGACGGGTTCACCTATTCCGGCGAGTGGACCAACGGGCAAATCGAGGGTCTGGGCGAAGCGAATTATCCCGATGGGTCCATATATGTCGGCGACTTCAAGGCGGATTTGGCCGAGGGGAAAGGGCGCATCACGTATCCGGACGGCTCGACCTATGACGGCGACTGGATCGCCGGAGTAATTGAGGGTCAGGGAACCGCCACTTATTCCAACGGTATGATTTACAAAGGTCAGTTCAAAAACGCGCAGACCCACGGAACCGGTATTCTGACCCGCGCGGACGGGTCCAGCTATGACGGAGAATGGTTTGAAGGTGTCCGTCAGGGCAAAGGCAAGGCCACTTACTCCGACGGAACCATTTACACCGGCGATTTTGTAAATGGCCAGCGACACGGCAAGGGCGAAATCGTGGCCCCCGGCGGGTTCAAGTACTCCGGCGATTGGTCCGAGGGCAAAATCACCGGGATTGGCGTCGCGACCTATTCCAATGGTGACGTGTACGAGGGCAGCTTTGTCGACAACAAACGGCAGGGCAACGGAACCATGCGATATGCAGATGGCCAGGAAGCATCCGGCGTCTGGGAAGACGGCACCCTCGCAACACAAACGTCAGCAGAGCCCGACGCGGCAGAAAACTCACAGGACCCCGATTCCGAACCAGACAGCAATCAAGAAGAGCCCGCTCCGTCAGACGGGTAGTTTTCTACCAGGGGATCGGTTTTCCAGCCCAGTCAAAGAACCCACCGGTATCCTCCACCTTTAGCGATTGAATGACGCCAACCAAGTTACGGGCGGCCTGTTCAGGTTCCACAGCGGGGTGTCGACCGAGGTATTTTTCCGTGAAAGCGGTTTTGACCGTGCCGGGATGCAACGCAACGCAGATCGCCTCTTTATGTGTCCGGGCCAGTTCAATGGCCGTTGTGTGAACAATCTGGTTCACCGCCGCTTTGGCGGCACGGTAGCTGACCCAGCCACCCAGACGATTGTCTCCAATTGACCCGACCCGGGCCGACAGAACTGCAAAAACTGACCGTCCCTGACGGGGCAGCAAACGTGCGGCCTGGCTGAGCACCAGCGCGGGGCCCGCAGCGTTCAGGGCAAACTGATCCATCATCGCCTGCACCGAGAGCGCGCGCATTGTCTTTTCCGGCGCGGCCCCGTTGATCTCCAGCGCGCCGGACGCAACAAAAATCATATCGAACGGGCCCGGAATATCTTTGAGAGTCTGCGCTGCACTATCGTGTTGTGTCAGATCGAACCCATCTCTGGACCGCGACAGACCAGTCACCATGACATCCGACGCTGCCAGGTTTTCGCAGATGGCGCTGCCGATGCCGCCTGACGCGCCAATGATTAATGCGGTTTTCATATCGTGATACCTAGCAGCGTGACCTTGCCTATCAACGACCTTCTGCGGAGAACGCTCTGAAAACTCCCCCGACCGAAAATTGGTTCTTTTCATTCCCGGCGGGCTCTGTATAACTTCCCGCTCATGATCAACCACGCCGATATCCTGTTTGCCGACACCGCAATTCGCGGTGCCGACCTGCGTGGCCTACTGATCCTAATCCGCCTCTGAGCGTGCCAACCGGCGCGCCCGCTCAGAGGAGGACGCCTGCGCGCCATTGGCTTTAGGACAGAACAGAAAGTGACCCCCATGACGAACGTGACCGACCAAGACCGCGTCTTGATCTTTGACACCACTTTGCGCGATGGCGAACAAAGCCCCGGCGCGACCATGACCCATGACGAAAAGCTGGAAATCGCCGAACTGCTGGACGATATGGGCGTCGACATCATCGAAGCCGGGTTTCCCATCGCCTCTGAAGGTGATTTCAACGCGGTCACAGAGATTGCCCAGCGATCCAGAAACAGCCGCATCTGCGGGCTGGCGCGGGCCAATTTCGCCGATATCGACCGCTGCTGGGAGGCGGTGAAACACGCTGGTCAGAACCGGATCCACACCTTTATCGGCACCTCACCGCTGCATCGGGCGATACCGAACCTGACCCAGGATGAAATGGCGGAGAAAATCCACGAGACGGTCAGCCACGCTCGCAACCTGTGTGAAAACGTGCAGTGGTCGCCAATGGACGCGACCCGGACCGAGTGGGACTACCTGTGCCGCGTGATTGAAATAGCGATCAAGGCAGGCGCCACAACGATCAATATTCCTGACACAGTGGGCTATACAGCCCCGATGGAATCTGCCGATCTGATCAAGCGGCTGATCGAAACGGTTCCGGGCGCGGACGAGGTGGTGTTTGCCACCCATTGCCACAACGACCTCGGCATGGCGACCGCCAACTCGCTGGCTGCAGTGGCAGGCGGGGCGCGTCAGATCGAGTGCACGATCAACGGTCTGGGCGAACGCGCAGGCAACACCGCGTTGGAAGAGGTCGTCATGGCGTTGCGGACCCGCAACGACATCATGCCGTGGAACACGGGCGTCGACACCACAAAAATCATGCATATCTCGCGCCGCGTGGCGACTGTGTCGGGCTTTAACGTGCAGTTCAACAAGGCAATTGTCGGCAAGAACGCGTTTGCCCATGAAAGCGGGATCCATCAGGACGGGATGCTTAAGAACCGCGAAAACTTCGAGATCATGCGACCCGAAGATATCGGTTTGTCCGGAACTTCGTTGCCTTTGGGCAAACATTCCGGTCGGGCGGCCCTGCGCGACAAACTGAACACGTTGGGATACGAGGTTGGCGACAACCAGCTCAAGGACATCTTCGTGCGGTTCAAGGATCTTGCAGACCGTAAAAAAGAAGTCTTCGACGATGATCTTATCGCGTTGATGATGCTGGACGACGATGATGGCGATGATCATCTGCAATTGGTGTCGATGAAGGTCACCTGCGGCACGGTCGGCAAAGCCGAGGCCACGATCGAGATGGAAGTGGGTGGCGCGGAAGTGATTGCGACAAAAACCGGCGACGGCCCAGTAGATGCCGCCTTCCGGGCCATCCGCTCGGTTCATCCGAGCACCGCCCATCTTCAACTGTATCAAGTGCATGCGGTGACCGAGGGTACAGACGCGCAAGCCACCGTCTCGGTTCGGCTGGAAGAAGACGGCATGATCGCCACGGGCCAATCGGCCAATACCGACACCGTCGTTGCGTCCGCCAAGGCCTATATCCATGCCCTGAACCGGTTGGTTGTCCGGAGAGAAAAAGCCGGACCCGGCGCGGACGCGCGCGAGATCAGTTACAAGGATCTCACCTGACAAAACGATACCGACCTAAGGCTCCCGCAGGCGCGGGAGCCTTAGGTCAAACGTCCCTGCGACGTTGGACCCGATTCCGCTTCAATACAGGTGGCTGTTCCCTTCTTGATTGGTGCATCTCTGAAGCGGCACATCGGGGCTTTAGACCACGAGGTTCACACCCTCACAACCGGTCAAACAGTTCCGTTAACCGCGCTGTTTCAGTTTCGACACCGAACGGCGCATTGATCACGAACATCCCTGATCCGATCATCCCATGCCCCGCGCGCGCCGCAGGAAAGCGCACCTCATGACGCAGGGCCTTGGGAAAGGGTTGCTCAGTCAATGCGGCCAACATGGGTTCATGCCGCCCATCCGCCAGGATCGGATACCAAAGCGCAATCACGCCAACGTTCCATTTCCGGTGCAGCTTGGCGATGATTCCCGGCAAGCGGCTATAGTCCGCTTTCACTTCGTAACTGGGGTCAATCAACATCACGCCCCGCCGGGGCATTGGCGGCACAATCGACTTCGCCAACTTATACCCGTCCTGCCGATACACGCGAGTATTCGGCCCAGACAAAAATCGGGCCAAGGCGGCATGCTCTTGCGGATGCAATTCGGCAAGATGCAAAGTGTCTTGCGTCCGCAAAAGGCTGGCCGCGATCATTGGGGAACCGGGATAGACGGATGAACCAAACCGAGTTTGGGTTTCGAAAATGGCCTGCATCAACGGATGTGAAGGACCAAACCACGTCTCCTTCAGAGCCCGGTCGATGCCTGCGGCGGCCTCCCCCGTCTTTTGCGCCTCAACCGAGTCCAGGCGGTACAGACCCCGTCCGGCATGCGTTTCGACATAGCTGATGGGTTTGTCTTTCTGGGTCAGATAGGACAGCGTCCAAGCCAACAAAGTGTGCTTTTGTACATCAGCCAAATTGCCCGCGTGGTAAATGTGTTGATAAGAGAGCATTTTGGCTTCTAAAGTCCTTATCAATGAGGCGAAAAGGGTTTGATTGTCGCGGAATCGGCCCTTTCACCGGGCGTGTTGGCACCCTATAAGGCATCCGTCCCGGAACCGTCGAGTCGCGGGCAGTAGAAAAAAACATACAGGATCAGTGAAAACATGGGGATCTTTGGCAATCTGGGCGGCCTGTTCACAGCCGACATGGCAATCGACCTTGGGACGGCAAACACGCTGGTCTATGTCAAAGGGCGCGGAGTGATCCTGTCGGAACCATCCGTTGTGGCCTATCACGTGAAAGACGGCGTGAAAAAGGTTCTGGCCGTCGGCGAAGACGCCAAACTGATGCTTGGCCGAACACCGGGATCGATTGAAGCCATCCGCCCAATGCGCGAGGGTGTGATTGCCGATTTCGACACCGCCGAAGAGATGATCAAGCATTTCATACGCAAGGTTCACAAGCGCTCGACCTTCTCGAAGCCAAAGATCATTGTTTGCGTTCCGCATGGTGCGACGCCAGTTGAAAAACGCGCCATTCGTCAGTCGGTTCTGTCTGCCGGTGCACGTCGCGCGGGCCTGATCGCCGAACCGATTGCAGCGGCGATTGGCGCAGGGATGCCCATCACCGATCCGACCGGAAACATGGTCGTTGATATCGGTGGCGGTACCACCGAAGTTGCCGTTCTGTCTTTGGGCGATATCGTCTATGCCCGTTCGGTCCGAGTGGGCGGCGACCGGATGGACGAAGCTATCATCTCGTACCTGCGGCGCCAACAGAACCTGTTGGTGGGTGAATCCACGGCGGAACGGATCAAGACCACAATCGGCACCGCCCGGATGCCCGATGACGGGCGCGGGCAGTCCATGCATATCCGGGGGCGCGACCTGCTAAATGGCGTGCCGAAGGAAATCGAAATCAGCCAGGCGCAGGTGGCCGAAGCGCTGTCCGAACCGGTCCAGCAGATCTGCGAAGCGGTTATGACCGCGTTGGAAACAACGCCACCCGATCTGGCAGCGGATATCGTGGATCGCGGTGTTATGCTGACCGGTGGCGGTGCGCTGCTGGGCGATCTGGACCTTGCGTTGCGCGAACAGACCGGTCTGGCCGTATCGATTGCGGACGAAAGCCTCAATTGTGTGGCCTTGGGCACCGGTAAAGCTCTGGAATATGAAAAACAACTGCGCCACGCGATTGACTACGAAAGCTAAGGCGCGCACCCTCTGATATGAGGGTATTAAATCGGGCGCGAGCAGCACGGGAAGGAGTCCTGTGGCAAAAGACCGATCACAGAGTGATGACTACACAACCCCCCTGCGCCGTTTGCTGTTGGGAATACTCGTGTTGTGCCTGTTGGGCATCTTTCTGGTCTGGCGTATCGACAGCCCCCGCGTGGAACGGTTCCGCGCTCAGGTCGTGGACACTGTGGTCCCCTCGATGGAATGGGCAATGGTGCCCGTGACCGCCATGGTCAACCTCGTCCGCGACTTTCAGAGTTATCAACGGTTGAGCGAGCAAAACCAGGAACTGCGTAGCGAATTGCGCCTGATGCGGGCCTGGAAGGAAGCCGCCTTGCAACTCGAACAGGAAAACGCGCGACTGCTGGACCTGAACAACGTGCGTCTTGATCCCCGCCTGACCTATATCACCGGCGTTGTTATGGCTGACAGCGGGTCACCGTTCCGGCAATCGGTGCTTCTAAATGTGGGAGAGCGTGACGGGATCGTCGACGGATGGGCCACAATGGATGGCATCGGACTGGTTGGTCGTATCTCGGGTGTCGGTCCGGATACGGCGCGGGTTATTCTGATGACGGACGCATCCAGCGCCATTCCAGCCACCATTCAGCCCTCTGGTCAAACGGCATTGATCGCTGGCGACAATACCCCGGCCCCTGCCGTGGAGTTTCTGGAAAACCGCGAACTTGTTCGACCCGGCGACCGGGTGATTACATCCGGCGATGGCGGCGTGTTCCCCGCCGGCCTTTTGATCGGTCAGATTTCGGTGGACCCCGGAGGTAGGCTGCGCGTGCGTCTCTCTGCGGATTTTGAGCGGCTGGAATTTCTGCGCGTCTTGCGGTTCAATTCCGCACCGTCGATACGGGATCCCGGCGGGATTGTGGGTCCGCCGCGCCCCGAGGCCGCTTTGTCAGCGGAGGAGCCGGGCGATGGGTAAACCTCCTTCCCATACCTGGGCCATGCGCGGCCTTTATGTCTTTCTGGCCTTTCTGGTGTTGTTTCTCCACCTGTTACCGTTGAACACGCAACCGGATCGATGGCCCTTTCCCGATCTTCTGATCGCGCTGACTTTTGCGTGGGTCGTCCGACGGCCCGAATATGTTCCACCGCTGATCATCGCTGCGGTCATGCTGATGGCTGACCTGTTATTACAACGGCCTCCGGGGCTGTTGGCGACGCTGGTTTTGCTGGGATCGGTCTATCTGCGCTCCTCCGCGCCAAGTATGCGGGACGCTGGCTTTGTCGGTGAGTGGACCTCTGTTGCGGCGGTCGTTACAGTGATCTTTCTGGCGAACAGGGTTGTCCTGTCTGTTCTCTCGGTCGAACAAACCGCGCTGGGGCCTGTTGTGATTCAAATGGTGCTGACAATTGGGATCTACCCGATCATTGTTGTGCTCAGCCAGACTGTGTTTGGGGTGCGCCGTGTATCTGCCGCGAATGCCAGCACAACGGGGGCACGGGCATGACGCAGCGCAAGTCAAAATCACAGGGATTGGCCTACAAGCGCCTGCCACGCCGGGCGCTGGTGTTGGGTGGGCTGCAGGCGGCGTTCATCGGCGGACTGGCCGCGCGGATGCGGTTCATGCAGGTCGAGCAGGCGGATCAGTATCGCCTGCTGGCGGAGGAGAACCGCATCAACATCAGGTTGATCCCCCCCACACGGGGCCGGATCTATGACCGGAACGGACAGATCATCGGCCAGAACTCGCCTTCTTATCGCATCGTGATTGTGCGCGAAGACGCAGGCGACATCGACAAGGTGATCGACAAGCTTTCCAAGCTGATCCCGCTGACCGAAGATGAGATTGAACGCGCCCGCACGGAAATGCGCCGCTCGGCCCCGTTCCTGCCAGTTACTCTGGCCGATCAAGTGACATGGGAAGATATCTCAAAGGTTGCCGTAAACGCGCCCGCCCTGCCCGGCGTAACGCCCGAGGTGGGGCTGACACGGCAATACCCGCGCTATGAGGATTTTGCCCATATCGTCGGTTATGTGGGACCGGTCAGCGACTACGATCTCAGCCAGATTCAGGATCCCGAACCGGTCTTGCGTATCCCGCGCTTCCAGATTGGAAAAGTCGGGCTGGAAGCCAAGCAGGAAGCCGCCCTGCGGGGCAGGGCCGGAGCTAAACGGGTCGAGGTCAGCGCCACGGGCCGGGTCATGCGTGAACTGGACCGGCAGGAGGGCGAGGCCGGGTCAGATCTGCAACTGTCCATCGATGCCGACTTGCAGCAATATGCACAGGCCCGGTTAGCTGGCGAAAGTGCCGCCGCGGTTGTGATGGACTGCGAAACCGGCGATCTGCGCGCGATGGCGTCGGCCCCAAGTTTCGACCCCAACCTGTTCGTGCGCGGTATCTCAGTCGCAGACTACCAGTTTCTGACGCAGGACAAGTACCGCCCGCTGGCCAACAAAACCGTCCAGGGCACCTACCCGCCGGGTTCAACCTTTAAGATGGTCACGGCACTGGCCGCGCTTGAGGCCGGTGTCATCGGTCCCGGCAATACAGTCTATTGCCCCGGTCACTTGAAAGTCGGCAGCCGTCGCTTCCACTGCTGGAAGCGGGGTGGTCATGGAATGGTGGATCTCAACACGTCCCTAAAACGCAGCTGCGATGTGTACTATTATGACGTCGCGATTAAGGTCGGGATCGACAAAATATCCGAGATGTCCAACACCCTTGGTCTGGGGATCAAGCATGACATTCCGATGTCTGCCGTTCGCGCCGGGCTGGCCCCCAATCAGGACTGGAAACGGCGCGTGCATGGTGAGGAATGGCTGATCGGCGATACCGCCAACGCATCTATCGGACAGGGCTTCATGCTTGCCTCGCCGATGCAGTTGGCGGTGATGACCGCACGGATCGCCACCGGCCGTGCCGTCTCGCCCCGCTTGGTGCGGTCCATCAACGGGGTCGAACAACCCTCTGGCGCAGGCGACCCGCTGACGATCAGTCCCACCAATCTCCAATACATCCGCGAGGCGATGTGGGCCGTGTCGAACGACCGGCGCGGGACGGCCTATCGCAGCCGGATAATCGCCGAAGATTTCCGCATGGCGGGCAAGACCGGCACAAGCCAAGTTCGCAACATTACCAAGGCCGAACGGGCCGCTGGTGTGATCCGCAACGAAGACCTGCCATGGGAACGGCGCGATCACGCCCTGTTCGTCAGCTTTGCACCCTATGACAATCCCAAATATGCGATTGCGGTGGTGGTGGAACATGGCGGCGGCGGATCGAAGGCGGCGGCACCGGTCGCACGGGACATCATGCTGCAAGCGCTCTACAAAGGCACCCCGCCGCTCGAGGCCTATCCGGTTGCCGACCGCGACCGCATCAAGGAACAGCAAAAGAGGCTCGAGGGCGATCGCCGCCCCAAAGCGCGTCCCGATGAGAAAGATCGCGCATGAGCTATCTTGAATACGCCGTCAAATCCACACCGTCGGGGTTTCGCAAGTTTCTGTATATGAACTGGCCGCTGACGCTGCTGCTGATCAGCACGGCCAGTGCCGGGTTCCTGATGCTGTATTCTGTTGCAGGCGGTTCATGGTTCCCCTGGGCAGAACCGCAGGCAGAACGGTTCGGGCTGGGCCTTATCGTCATGTTTATCGTGGCGCTGGTGCCGATCTGGTTTTGGCGAAACATGTCGGTTGTGGCCTATCTGGGCTCTATCGGCTTGTTGGTTGTGGTTGAGCTGTTCGGATCCGTAGGCATGGGCGCACAGCGCTGGATCGATCTTGGTTTCATGCGCCTGCAACCGTCTGAACTTATGAAGGTGACATTGGTGATGCTGCTGGCGGCCTACTACGATTGGCTGCCGTCACACAAAACGTCCCGGCCACTGTGGGTGATCATTCCGGTCATCCTCATTCTAATCCCAACCTACATGGTTCTGCGCCAACCCGATCTTGGCACCTCGATCCTTTTGCTGGCGGCTGGTGGCGGGTTGATGTTTCTGGCAGGCGTCCACTGGGCATACTTCGCCGCCGTCATTGCGGCGGCGGTTGGGTTGGTCGCAACGGTTTTCAACAGCCGGGGTACAGAGTGGCAGCTGCTCAAGGACTATCAGTTCAGACGTATCGACACGTTCCTCGATCCCTCCACCGATCCGTTGGGCGCGGGCTATCACATCACCCAATCCAAGATTGCGTTGGGGTCCGGAGGTTGGAACGGGCGCGGGTTCATGCAAGGCACACAATCCCGGTTGAACTTCCTGCCCGAGAAACACACCGATTTCATTTTTACCACCCTGGCCGAAGAGTTCGGCTTTGTCGGCGGCATCACTCTGCTGGTGCTGTACACATTGATCATAATCTTCTGCCTGGTTACGGCGCTAGCCACCAAGGACAGGTTTTCCTCCTTGGTCACGCTCGGCATTTCATTGAACTTCTTTCTGTTCTTTGCCGTCAACATGTCGATGGTGATGGGGCTGGCGCCGGTCGTCGGTGTGCCGTTGCCAATGGTCAGTTATGGCGGGTCGGCCATGCTGGTTTTGATGGCCGCGTTCGGTATCGTTCAAAGCGCCCATATCCACCGCCCCCGTTGATTGGAACCCCACATGCCCGTGAATGTTCTGTTTTCCGCGCGCCCTGAGTTGTGGCCAGTGTATCAGCCGTTGTTGTCGCAGGGCTTAAGCGATGCCGGGCTGGATTTTTCGCTAGGAACTGAGTTTCAACCGGATCAGGTGGATTACGTTGTCTACACCCCAAACGGCGGGTTGCTGGACTTCACACCATACACCCGCCTCAAGGCCGTTTTAAGTTTGTGGGCCGGGGTAGAAAGCATTGCGGACAACACCACCCTGACCGTCCCGCTGGCACGGATGGTGGATCACGGGCTGACGCAGGGCATGACCGAATGGGTCGTTGGGCATGTGTTGCGGTATCATCTTGAGATGGACAAACACATCACACAGCAGGATGGTGTCTGGACGCCAGACGCCCCGCCCCTTGCCACGCAGCGCCGGGTTTGCGTGCTGGGGTTGGGAACATTGGGCCAAGCCGCTGCAAAAGCCTTAGCCGCATTGAATTTTCAGGTCACCGGGTGGAGCCGCACCCCCAAAGATATTCCCCGCGTCACCTGTCTGTATGGCAGCGACGGCCTGCGCGTTGCGTTGTCCAGCGCAGAAATCGTCGTCCTGCTTCTGCCCGACACGCCCGCAACCGAAAACACATTGAACGTCGAAACACTTGCAGCGCTGCCGCCGGGCGCCCGGATCGTCAATCCGGGCCGGGGGCCGTTGATCGACGACGAGGCACTGCTAGAGGCACTGAATTCTGGGCAGATCGGCCACGCCACGCTGGATGTGTTTAGAACAGAGCCCTTGCCGGCCAAGGACCCTTACTGGGCTCATCCCAACGTGACTGTGACACCGCATATCGCCTCGGAAACCCGTCCGGTTACAGCCGCACAGGTCATCTGCGAGAACATCCGGCGCGGCGAGGCGGGCGAGCCGTTCCTGCATCTGGTTGATCGTCACCTGGGCTATTGATCGCCTCTGCGTTCAGACGCCAATCAGTCCGCGCCCCTTGAGCAAAGCTTCAACGCCCGGCAAACGACCTCTAAACGCAAGGTAGAGGTCTTCCGCCTCCCTTGATCCGCCGGTGGACAAGATATTGTCCTCCAACGCTTTGGCACGCTCGGGATCAAATGCGCCTCCCGCCTCTTCAAAGGCGGCAAAGGCATCAGCATCCATGACCTCAGACCACATGTAGCTATAATACCCGGAACTGTACCCGTCGCCCGCAAACACATGCGCAAAATGCGGCGTTGCGTGGCGCATCCCAATCGCGCGGGGCATTCCGATCTCGGACAAGATGTCGGCTTGCTTCTCCATCGGATCCTCCGGCGCATCCCCGTCATGAAAAGCCAGATCGACCAAGGCCGACGCCACATATTCGACCGTCTGGAAACCCTGATCGAAATTGGCGGCTTTCAGAACCTTGTCGAGCATGTCTTGTGGCATGGGTTCCCCGGTGTCAGCATGGGTCGCGTATTCGGCCAGAACCTCGGGAACCTCCAACCAGTGTTCATAAAGCTGGCTGGGGAGTTCGACGAAATCCCGCGCAACGCTGGTGCCCGATATGCTCTCATAAGTCACATTGGACAGCATCTGGTGCAGTGCGTGGCCGAATTCATGGAACAGGGTGCGCGCGTCGTCATAAGACAGCAAGGCCGGATCGCCTTTGGCAAAGTTGCAGACATTGATAACAACCGGCGCCTGTTCCCGCGGGAACTTGGCCTGCGCGCGCATTGCACTGCACCACGCCCCAGACCGTTTGGACCCACGCGCAAAGTAGTCTCCGATGAACACAGCAACATGCCGCCCGTTCCGTGTCACCTCCCACGCGCGGCAATCGGGGTGGTAGAGGGGGATGCCCAACGGTGCAAACTCCAACCCGAACAGGCGGGTCGCACAGGCAAAGCTGGCCTCGATCATACGGTCCAGTTGCAGATACGGCTTCAGCGTCGCCTCATCGAGATCATGTTCGGCCTTGCGCCGTTTCTCGGCGTAGTAGCGCCAATCCCAAGCCTCGAGAGGGCCGTTGATACCATCTGCCTGCATCATCTGCGTGAGGGTTTCGGCGTCAGCAACTGCGCGTGATTTTGCGGGTTCCCAAACCTTCATCAACAGCTCGCGCACGCGATCAGGTGTCTGCGCCATTTCGGTTTCAAGCTTGAAATCTGCAAAGCTGTCATATCCCAACAGTTTGGCCCGCTCCTCGCGTAGCGTCAGGATTTCGGCTGCGATGTCCCGATTGTCTGTCGCCCCGCCGTTTGCGCCGCGCGCTGCCCAGGCCCGATAGGCCTTTTCCCGCAAATCGCGTCTTGGCGAAAACTGCAGGAACGGAACGATCAGGGACCGCGATAACGTGACAACCGGCCCCTCCGCGCCTTTTTCCCGACCCGCTGCGCGTGCAGCATCCGTGACAAAATCCGGCAGACTTTGCAGATCCTCTTCTGTCAGATCCATGAACCAATCGCGTTCATCGGCCAGCAGGTTCTGCGTAAAGGCCGTTCCCAGTGACGCAAGCCGCGACTTGATCTCTTGCATCCTGTCATCGGCGTCACCTTGCAAGGCTGCGCCCGCGCGTACGAATCCCTGATGCGTCAGCATCAGGACACGGGCCTGTTCTTCGCTGAGGTCCAGATCATCACGCTGTTCCCACAAGTCAGCCACGCGCTGGAACAGCGCCTTGTTCGAGGATATCGCCGAATAATGCGCCGACAGTTTGGGTGAGAATGCGCGCTGCAGTTCCTCTCGTTTCGAATTGCTGTCCGCCCCAGCAACAGTGAAAAAGACCGACAGAACCTTATCCATTTGTTCGCCTGCGGCCTCTAGCGCTTCAATCGTATTGGCAAAATTCGCGGGCTCGGGGTTCGAGGCAATTGCGTCGATCTGAATGTTGTGGGCCTGCATCGCCTGATCCAAAGCAGGTGCAAAATCATCGTCCGATATCTCACCGAAAGGTGCGATTTCAAATGGTGTGTTCCAGTTGGACAGAAGCGGGTTGGTCATACAGGTCTCCTTTAACCCTATAGCTAGGCAGGCTTGCGCGAACGATCCAGAGCGACCCGCCGATTTGCCGAAAGGTTAATCCGCGATGCTGCCGCAGACCGGACAGTCGGCGCGGCGCGACAGGGTGATTTTGCGGCTTTCGCCATAAAGCGCGTCGTAAATCAACATCTCGCCGCGCAGAGCCACGCCCGCGCCCGAGATCACTTTGATCGCCTCAACGGCCATCATCGAACCAACCACGCCTGGCAAAGGCCCGATCACCCCAGCCTCAGCGCAGGACGGTGCCAGCCCGGCGGCGGGGGCTTCGGGAAAGATGCACTGATAACAGGGGGCGCCGTTGGCGGGATCAAAGACGCTCACCTGTCCTTCCCATTGCGACAGAGCACCGGAAATCAGCGGCTTGCCAAGGGCAACGGCGGTTCGATTGGCGAGATAGCGGGTGTCGAAATTGTCGGTGCCGTCCAGGATCAGATCAAAATCTCCGATCAGATCAGCCGCAATGTCCTCGTTGAGACGACGATGATACGGCAAGACAACGACATTGGGGTTTTGCGCCTCCATCGCCTGCTGGGCAGAAAAGACCTTTGGCATGCCGATATCGGCATCGCGGTGGATTACCTGACGTTGCAGGTTGGCGTTTTCGACCACGTCGTCATCTATGACGCCGATCGTGCCAACGCCGGCGGCGGCCAGGTACTGCAAAGCGGGCGCGCCAAGCCCCCCGGCACCAATCACGAGCACACGCGCCTGCTTGAGCCTTTTTTGCCCGGGACCCCCCAATTCGCGCAGTACTATGTGGCGAGCATATCTCTCCAGTTCGGTTGCGCTGAATCGGTCGGACGGCATGCGGCGCTCCTGATCTGAGACTGGTTGGGCACGGCTGCGCAGTGCTTTCAGCACTCTGCCATACAGCAAAACCAGCGTCGCGAAACCGGCCAGAATCAGCCACAACGCCGCAGACCCACCCGTTGCCTCACGCAACGGATGACCTGCCGGCAGGATCAGCTGTGCCGTGAGCACTCCCAGCAAGAGAACCCCGACCGAGACCATGCGAGCCATGCGCGTGACACCTGCGAGATACCCGATCCCCCACAGGCCTGCGGCAAGGATCAGTACGAGCAGCATCAGCCCTGCCCGGTGGAGCCAAATCCACCTTCCCCGCGTTCAGTTGCGCCGAGTGCATCGACCGGTTCAAACACCGCCTGTACAACCGGCGCGACGACAAGTTGTGCAATGCGTTCGCCGTGAGCTATCTCGAACCGTTCCTGCCCTGCGTTCATCAGTATCACGCCCAGCGGTCCGCGATAGTCGCTGTCGATGGTGCCCGGTGTGTTCGGCAACGTAATCCCGTGTTTCAAGGCCAAACCTGAACGAGGCCGGACCTGAACCTCGTACCCCGGAGGGATTTCAATCCGCAAACCCGTCGGGACCAACACCCGCTGACCCGGCTCAAGAGCAATCGGTTTTCCATCTGGCAGGTTGGCGCGCACATCCGCACCCGCCGCTTCGGCGGTTTCGTATCTTGGCAAAGCGACCGAGGCATCGGCCCCGGCTTCGCGGATCACACGGATGGCAACCATCGCCATATCCCCTGTCCTATGGCTCACCGGTTCAGCCGGTCAATGCCGCAGCAATCTTTTGCGCCAGGCGGTCTGCGACCATGTCCTTGGTCATGCGCGGCCATTCCTCGACCCCCTCATCCGAAATCAGAACGACCGCATTCTCCGACCCGCCCATGATTCCTGTCGACGGGCTGACATCATTCGCCACGATCCAGTCACAGCCCTTGCGATCCCGTTTGGCGGTCGCGTTTTCAATCACATCATCCGTCTCCGCCGCAAATCCTACGACGAGTTCGGGCCGCCCCTGTCCAAGATGCGATATGTTTTTAAGAATGTCCGGGTTCTCGGCAAATTCCAAAACGGGTAATCCATCCTGGCTCTTCTTCAGTTTGCGGTCTGAGGCCGAAGCCACGCGCCAATCCGCCACGGCAGCGGCAAAAACAGCGGCGTCAGCTGGCAAAGCAGCCTCCACCGCATCTGACATTTGCTGCGCCGTTTCAACGCGAACGATCTGAACACCATCCGGCGGGGACACATCGGCCGGGCCGGTGACAAAGACCACCTCGGCGCCCAGCGCAGACAGGGCGCGGGCCACGGCAGCGCCCTGCGCCCCGGAGGAGCGGTTCGCAATATAGCGCACGGGATCGATCGGTTCATGCGTCGGCCCAGACGTGACAAGAATGCGCTTCCCACTCAGGGGACCATCCGCCAAGTGCGTCTCGATGGCAGCGACAATTTCCAACGGTTCCGACATCCGGCCCGGTCCATATTCTCCGCAGGCCATATCCCCTTCGTTGGGTCCCACAAACCGCACCCCGTCTGCCTGCAACTGGGCAAGGTTGCGCCGGGTGGCGGGATGGTCCCACATGCGTACATTCATGGCAGGTGCGCACAAAACCGCTGTATCCGTGGCCATCAGAAGGGTCGAGGCGAGATCATTTGCCAGACCGCTGGCCATCTTGCCCATCATGTCAGCAGTGGCCGGGGCAACCACAATCAGATCGGCGGATCTGGACAATTGAATATGCCCCATCCCGGCCTCATCCGTCAGGTTGAACAGGTCCCGATACACTTTTTCTCCTGCCAAGGCAGATACGGACAAGGGCGTTAAAAACTCTTCGGCGGCGCGGGTCAGAACCGGTGTCACGTCGGCCCCGCGTTCCTGGAGCCGCCGGATCAAATCCAGCGACTTATAAGCCGCGATCCCACCGCCAATGATCAGCAGAATGCGTTTGGATGCCAGCATGTTCAGCCTTTCCGGTCCCGGTCGGTCCTGACATTAGGCAACGCAACCGGGTAGTTCCAGCGATTAATTCTGTGTCTCAAAGGCTTTGCAAGGGTCTTCGCGCTCAATCGTCGGGCTGTCGATCACCGCATCAAACTCTCCATGCACGATACCGTCCTCGGATTGGCCCAGCGCAAACACTTTCAGTCCCGGGCGCAGGCGCGACAGGAACGTCGGAACACCGCGGTCTTTGCGCGCATGGCCGTTGCCAGTGATAACAACGACCGGACCCCCCGTTTCATCGACAGCTCGTAATACCGACCGGGCCAAAACCGCATCCCGAAGGCGTTGAATAGCAACCAACTGCGGCAGCGACTCGGCCGGGATTGCGTCACAATGCGCCGCCAGCTGATCGGCCTCGCGTTCGGCCTGTTCGGCGGGTGGCAAAGGTACCGTCAGCCCAAAACGTGCCGCATCAGCCCCCAGAGCGGTGGCCGCACCACGCTCCATTGCAGCGCGTGCCGCTGTACGCGGCACCATTGCCCCATAAACCGGCGCATCAGACGCTTGAAACACAGGGTAGTACATGCTGAGCGGCGGCCAGCCCGATTCAGCCCATCGCAGTATCGCAGAAAGCTCTTCTGGGTTAGAAACAGCCTTTTGGGCAAGACGTTGAGCGCCTTCTTCCGTCACCATCTCCCAAACCATGGCCGACGGATCGATTGCCGCCACCGCGTCGGTTTGAACCACATGGTGGCGCGGATTGTCATGGATTTCCCCGAGAAGCACTACATCCGCGGATTGCATCGACGCAATCACGTCCTCGGGAATAATATCATTGCTCCACCCCGGTCTCGCCAGAGCGAGCGTAGTCGTGAGTGAACACACCAGAATCGCAAGTTTTGTCATGCGATGAAGTGTTGCACCTCGCGCGATTGACCTTCAAGGTTCTTGCGCATTTTCACAAAGGCCGCAGCCTCAAGCTGACGCACACGTTCCTTGGACAGTCCCAGTTCATCCCCCAGGCTTTCAAGGGTTCTCGCAGGCTCGCGCAGCTTTCGTTCCCGCACGATAAACCTTTCGCGATCATTCAGGGCGCGCATCGCGGTCAGCAACCATTCGCGCAGTTGCTCCGTGTCGTGGGAGTGTTCCACGGTTTCGGCCGCCTGTTCGCGATCATCTTCCAGCGCATCGATCCATTCGCGACCATCCTCGTCAGCAGACTGGACGGCATTCAGGGAAAAATCAGACCCGGAAAGCCGGCCCTCCATCATTTCGACATCGCGCAGCGGCACACCAATTTCCGTGGCAATCAACTGATGGAGTTGATGGCGGTCCAATTCCAGACCTTCGGTGGCGGCTTCTCGTTCCAATCTGGCCTGTACGCGGCGCATGTTGAAGAAGAGCGATTTCTGAGACGATGTGGACCCGGTGCGGACCATCGACCAGTTGCGCATTACGTAGTCCTGAATGCTCGCCTTGATCCACCAGACTGCATAGGTCGAAAACCGCACGCCGCGATCCGGATCGAACTTATCCGCAGCCTTCATTAGACCCAATCCAGCCTCCTGGATTAAGTCATTCATCGGCGCGCCATAGCGTTTGAATTTGGCGGCCATGGAAATCGCCAGACGCATATACGCCGTAATAAGACGATGAAGAGCCTTCTCATCCCGTTCATCGCGCCAGGCGTAGGCCAGTTTCAATTCGGTCTCTGCGTCCAAAAGCTCGGCTTTCATCGCTTGCCGGGACATCGAAAAATCGGACGCGTTGTCAAGTGCCATGAAACTCTCCCCTTTTTCGCACGCTCAGGCCGGGCTTGCCTTGCCGACCTAGGGTCGATACGCAGAACAAAGCCGGGTGGATCACCAGAAAGGTAAGGATATTGAATCCCAGTTTAACCTTTGTTTTGGGAGGAGCCGCGTCGGGAAAATCGGCTTTTGCCGAACAACGGGTTGTTTCAACTGAAAAAACACGCGTTTACCTCGCCACTTCACAAGTTTTTGATGATGAAATGCGCACAAAAATTGAGCGCCACGTGTTCCAACGCGGACCTGATTGGGAAACCGTCGAGGCACCGCTGGAGCTGACCCCGGTTCTGTCCGGTCTGACCAAAGATCATATATGTCTGATCGACTGCGCCACAATGTGGCTGAGCAATCATATGATGGCAGACAGCAATTTGGAGGACGCTCAGACTGCGTTGCTCACCGCTTTGCGAACCTGCCCGGCCGAAATCGTCATTGTATCAAACGAAGTGGGCCACGGGATCGTTCCCGACAATGCTCTGGCCCGGCGCTTTCGTGAGGCTCAAGGGCGATTGAATATCGCACTGGCAGCCCAGGCCGACCTGGTCGTACAGGTCGTTGCCGGGCTGCCTTTGGTTCTGAAAGGCAAATTGCAGTGACCCGGCTGCATCTGATCCGACACGGTCCGACCCATGCCAAAACCATGGTCGGCTGGTCCGATTTGCCGGCGGACCTGAGCGACCGTGCGGCGATTGAGCGGCTGCAGAACCATATCCCATCCGATGCGATCCTTGTGTCATCGGATTTGTCACGTGCGATTGACACAGCGTATGCGATACAGGGCGCGCGTCACCGGTTGCCGCACCATCCCGCGCTGCGCGAAATCAATTTTGGAAGCTGGGAGTTGCGGCGCTTCGCCGAGATCGAAGCCGAAGACCCTGAGCTTGCCTTTGCCTATTGGGACACTCCCGGCGATGTGCGCCCACCCCAAGGAGAAAGCTGGAACGAAGTGCGCGCGCGCGTGGATGCCGCAATCGACACACTGATGTCGGATCACCAAGGTGCCAGCCTCGTCATCGTCGCCCACTTTGGGGTTATCCTGACTCAGGTTCAGCGCGCGCTGAACCTGGATGCACAACAGGCTTTTTCACACCGGATCGATAATCTCTCGGTCACCGAGGTTGTTTATGAAGCGGGCCGGTGGTCAGTCGGAAAAATCAATCACCGTCCGTGATCACGCAGCGCACAAATCACTGTTTTACCGAAACACAAACCCACGTCATCGTTCAGAAATGACTTATGACCTGTATATCGGTGACCGCTTGTTTTCCAGCTGGTCCCTGCGTGGCTGGCTGATGCTGGAAAAATTCGGCCTGCCTTATCGCAGCCATATGATTGGCCTCTATTCCGGCACCATGGCCAAGGACATGGCGCCATTGGCCCCGGCCCGGCTTGTGCCGGCATTGCGATTGCCGGATGGCACGGTTGTCGGCGAAAGCCTCGCCATGGCGGAAACCTTGGCCGAACGCCACCCCGAGGCCGGATTGTGGCCGCAGGATGCAGCCGCCAGAGCGACCGCGCGCTGGCTTTGCGCCGAAATGGTGGCCGGTTTTACCGCGCTGCGCGCAGAGTGTCCAATGCAGTTACTGCAGTTTTGGGAGGGGTTTGCACCTTCGGCAGAAACGCGGGCTGACCTTGGTCGGATTGAAACGCTATGGGCACATGCCCGGCATGTCTCGGGTGCAGCGTCGGGTCCCCTCTTTGGCACCTATTCTCTGGCAGACGTTTTCTACACCCCCGTCGCGGCGCGGATTATCGGGTATGGCCTGCCTGTTTCCGAGGCAAATCGCGCCTATTGCCTGCAATTGCTGTCGGAGCTGTCCGTCCGGCAATGGCGCGCGATGGCGATGACCTTGCAGTACGAGCCGTTTCCCTATCCGCAGAACCTGCCTTTTGGTCCATGGCCAATCGGAGACACATCGGACGCCACAGCTGTCGAACACGGGCCATCGGTGAATGCAGAATGCCCGTATTCCGGCGACCCTGTGAGCGATTTTCTGGAACTCGACGGAAAGTGTTGGGGGTTTTGCAATTCGTTTTGCCGTGACAAGACGGTGGCAGACCCAGAAGCGTGGCCCAAATTCACAGCCATGATCAGCGCCGTTAACCAATCCTAAACCGCAACCATGGCAGCAACGTCCTGTTAACCAACAACAGGAATGCCATGGTTGCCCGTGCCCACACCGTTGCCTTTCAAGGCGTTGACGCCCGCCCGGTCGAGGTGCAGTGCGCTGTCACCCCGGGCTTGCCTGCATTTTCGATTGTAGGGTTACCGGACAAAGCGGTCTCCGAAGCCCGCGATCGCGTGCGAAGCGCCCTGAGCGCCATGACCATCGCATTGCCGTCCAAACGGATTACGATCAACCTGTCGCCAGCTGACCTGCCGAAGGAAGGCAGCCATTTCGATCTCCCCATCGCCGTCGCCTTATTGTCGGCGTTGGAGATCATTCCTTCGGACGCTGCAGAAAGCACCGTTGCTCTGGGAGAACTTTCTCTGGATGGCTCGCTGGTGCCCGTCGTCGGTGCCTTGCCTGCCGCCATGACGGCTGCGTCCGAAGACCGGTCGTTGCTGTGCCCGCGCGGATCGAGTGCAGAGGCCGCTTGGGTGGACGCGACCCAGGTAATCGGAGCGGACACATTGGGTGACGTTGTACGCCATTTCTCTGGTCAGAGCCCTTTGGCCGCAGCCCTGCCGGGCGAAGTGAACCTGACGCAAAGCAGCCGCGATCTGCGCGATGTCAAAGGTCAGGAACGCGCAAAACGCGCGCTGGAGATTGCGGCCGCCGGACGACACCATCTGATCATGATCGGCACGCCGGGATCTGGAAAATCCATGCTGGCGGCACGTCTGCCGGGTATCTTACCCCCTTTGACTCCCGTCGAGGCCCTTGAAACTTCGATGATCCAGTCTTTGTGCGGATTGCTGGACGAAGGCGGCATCAGCCGCGCGCGGCCCTTTCGCGAGCCACACCACACGGCGTCGATGGCGGCAATTGTCGGAGGTGGCAAAGGGGCCAAACCCGGTGAGATTTCTTTGGCGCATAACGGCGTTCTGTTCATGGACGAGTTCCCCGAGTTCCCGCGGACCGTTCTGGAAACCCTGCGCCAACCGATCGAAACCGGCGAGGTCATGGTGGCCCGCGCAAATGCGCACATAAAATACCCTTGTCGTTTCATGCTGGTCGCGGCAGCCAACCCTTGCAAATGTGGATACCTGACCGATCCGTCCCGGGCATGCGCGCGCGCACCGGGGTGTGGCGATGATTACTTGGGCCGGATTTCGGGGCCGCTGATGGATCGATTCGACCTGCGGATCGAGGTCCCGCCGGTGGGTTTTACCGATCTCGACTTGCCACCCTCGGGCGACAGTACGGCGGTGGTTGCGACTCGTGTCGCAGAGGCTCGCGCCGTTCAGGCCAAAAGATACTGCGAAACCCCCTCAATCCGCCAGAATGCGGATGCCGAAGGAGAACTGCTTGAGGAGATCGCGGCGCCAGACGCGGAAGGCAAAGAGCTGCTATTGAAAGCAGCAGATCGATTCGGATTATCGGCGCGCGCTTTTTACCGCATCCTGCGTGTGGCTCGCACAATTGCAGACCTGGAAGGCGCGCCAAACGTCCGCAAACCGCACGTGGCCGAAGCGCTGAGTTTTCGCATCAGCGCCAGGGTTCTGGCCTAAAGCTTGGATTCAATGGCTTGCCAGATTTTTTCGGCCACGTTGAGGCTGTTGAACCGTTCAAGCTCCTGGATGCCTGTCGGAGAGGTCACGTTGATTTCCGTCAGATAGTCCCCAATGACGTCAATCCCGACGAACACCTGACCCTTTTCCTTAAGAAGCGGCCCGATAGCCTCGCAGATTTGCATATCCCTCTCCGAAAGGCCGATTTTTTCCGGTCGCCCGCCCACGTGCATATTGGATCGTGTCTCACCTTCGGCCGGGATGCGGTTGATGGCTCCAATTGCTTCGCCATCAACTAAAATAACGCGTTTGTCGCCGTTTCGAACATCGGGCAAAAACTTCTGTGCAATAAGCGGTTCGCGTGAAAACCCGGTGAACAGCTCGTGCAACGAGGTCAGGTTGCGGTCGTCAGCATCCAACCTAAAGACACCTGCTCCACCATTGCCGTAGAGGGGTTTTAGGATGATATCGCCGTGTTTGTCCTTGAACGCCTTGATCGTCTGCAGATCCCTGGCAATTGTTGTCGGCGGCGTCAGGTCCGGAAAGTCGAGGACAAGCAGCTTCTCAGGATAATTTCGCACCCAGAACGGATCATTCACCACCAGCGTTTTGCCCCTGAGGCGGTCCAGCAAATGCGTGGATGTGATGTAGTGCATGTCAAACGGGGGGTCCTGACGCAGCCAGATGACATCGAAATCCGAAAGATCCACCTCGCGCACGGGTCCGAGCAGTGCCGGTTCATCCGCAACCCGTTGGACCTGCATGTCGTGTCCTCGTGCGGTAACCCGACCCTCTTGATAGGCCAGATGGTCCGGTTCGTAGAAAAACAGGTGATGCCCACGCTTCTGCGCCTCTTCCGCCAGACGGAAAGAGCTGTCGGCGTTGATAGCTACGGCCCCGATCGGGTCCATTTGAAAGGCGATTTTCATGGCGTGTCCCTCAACTTTACGCCAGATACATGGCCCAGCCGGTCGAGGGGATCAATGGGCGTCAGAATTGTCCAAAGGCATTTTCGATAATTTGAACGGCACCCGACCCGTCCACAAGAGCGGCATCAAAGCGGACATTCGTCAGCTGACCATCCGGTTCATTTTCAAGATATTGCGCAGCAGAGGCCAGAATACGCTCTGTCTGTTTGCGGCTGATCCGCGCTGCAGCCAAGTCAAAACTGGCGCTCTTCTTGACCTCAACAAACACTAGCCCATTGTCATGGCGCGCAATCAGATCGATTTCGCCACCGACCCCGCGCCAGCGGTGATGCATGACGCGAAACCCGCGCCGTTCGTAATCCGCCGCGACCTGCAATTCTGCGGCCTGTCCTGCATGAAAGGACACCGAACCGGCAATAGACCGCGAGGCCATATCATCCCTTTCCCAGTTTTAGAGCCGTTTGATAAATCGGACGTCTCGGCAAGCTGTACATTTCCGCCACCAGATCAGCAGCATCCCGAACCGAATGTGTTTCCAAAGCTTTTTTCAAAGCATCTTCTACGTCAGATTCGTTAACGGATTGCGAATGACTGCGATCCACAAGCAGAACGACTTCACCTTTCACTGGTTTTTCACGATATGCGTAGGCGAGTTCACCAAGGCTGCCGCGTCGTACTTCCTCGAATTTCTTGGTCAGTTCTCGGCACAAAGCGGCCTGCCGGTCCGAGCCCAGAACATCCGCTAGATCACCCAAGCTGTTCGCGACCCGTTTGGGAGATTCGTAAAACACCAGCGTTCCCGGAATTGTGCGCAGCGCTTCGATCCGCTTGCGGCGGGCGCCTGAAGCGTTGGGCAGGAACCCGGCGAAAAAGAACGCATCCGTCGGCAACCCCGCCAGCGTCAACGCAACCAACGCTGCCGACGGGCCGGGTGCACAGGTCACGAGATGCCCGGATTCGGCAGCCAAACGGCCCAGATCATAGCCGGGGTCGGCAATCAAAGGCATTCCAGCCTCGGACGCATAGGCAACGGACTTGCCTTGATCCAGCGCCTCGATGATCTTGCTGCGGGTGCCGGCACCACTGTGGTCGTGATAGGCCTGAATGCGTCGCCCTTCCAACGGAACACCGTGAATCTCCATCAAACGTCGCAGGCTGCGCGTATCTTCAGCTGCAATCACGTCGGCTGAGGCCAGCACATCCAGCGCCCTCAGCGTGATGTCGCGCGCAGTTCCGATCGGAGTGGCAACAAAGTACAGGCCCGCAGCCAATCTGGTCTTTTGGAAATTCAAAGCTGGACCCTCACAGCGTGACGTCTATTATCGCGGCTCGATAGAACAGCAGCATACTCTGCCGCCGGATCAGGGAGTTTTCATTTAGATGTTTACCGTTTGCAAGCCCGTAAGCAAGCTGGCGAAAGCCGCCGCTGCTCTGGCAACTGCGGCACTTCTAGCCGCCTGCGAACCCGGCGCCATCGGTGGCGGGCCGTCGATCAACACATCCGATCCTGTTCCTGTCGCGCTGCTGGTTCCGCGCGGATCGGGACAGGCCGGTGACGCGGCACTGGCGCAAAGCCTTGAGAACGCGGCCCGACTTGCGATGTCAGACCTGCAGAACGTGCAGATCGACCTGCGGGTTTACGATACGGCTGGCAATGCGGGCACCGCTTCGACTGTAGCGCAGCAGGCCGCTTCGGACGGAGCCAAGATTATCATCGGCCCTGTTTACGCTCAGGCCGCCAACGCGGCGGGCCTTGCGGTTCTCAACAATGGCGTCAACGTCCTATCCTTTTCAAACAACCCGAGCATCGCCGGCGGAAACGTCTTCGTTCTTGGCCCGACCTTCCAGAACACCGCAAACCGGTTGGTCAATTATGCGCGCGGGCAAGGTAAAACCGGCATGGTCATTGTGCACAGCAACGACGCAGCAGGACAACTGGGTCAGACAGCAATCGCCAATGCACTGGGCAGCAGCCGGGTCAACAATGCCGGGTCCGTTGGATACGAACGCTCGCAACAAGGCGTGATCAACTCTGTTCCGACTATCAAAGCTACGGTGGACTCGACAGGTGCGGATTCGATTTTCCTGACCGCGACCACCGCCGGAGCGCTGCCGCTTTATACCCAATTGTTACCCGAGGCAGGCGTCTCCACGACAACCACGCAGTTCATCGGCCTGACGCGTTGGGATATTCCACCACAAACGCTGGAACTGCCGGGCGTTCAGGGCGGCTGGTTCGCCCTGCCCGATCCGTCCAAAGCGCAGGCTTATCGTCAGAGATACAACGCAACGTACGGAGAGGCTCCGCATCCGATCAGCGGCTTGGCCTATGACGGGATTGCGGCTATCGGAGCGCTGGTCAGCCAGGGAAAATCGGATGCTCTGACCACTGCGGCGCTGACACAAAACGCCGGTTTCCAGGGTGTCGGCGGTATTTTCCGCCTGCGCCCGAACGGTACCAATGAACGCGGTCTGGCCGTTGCCACGATCCAGAACAAACAGGTGGTTGTGATTGACCCTGCCCCACAAAGCTTCTCTGGCGCCGGTTTCTGATCGGCCCAGTCAGGTCGCGCCGCCCACCGGCGCTTTGATCTGCCCAGCCGAAGACATTTTCGACAGCGCCGGGGTCAACGCTCAGCTGTCGGAGATATTCGACAAGAGCACAGACAATACATCAATGCGTGCCGAAACGGTGCGCATCTTGCGAGATGCGCAAAAGGCGGGGCGAAAGGCGATAGCGGATGCGTTTGCGGACCGTCCTTTTGATGCCCGCCCGGTGACCCATTCCTACACCTACCTCACGGATCAACTGGTCTACACCGCCATGCAAGTTGCAAGTCAGCGGCTTCACCCACTTTCAACACCCACGCAGGGGGAGAAGATGGCGATACTGGCCGTTGGCGGATACGGACGGGGTGAGATGGCACCTTCGTCGGACGTGGATCTGCTGTTTCTGACCCCCTACAAGATAACTGCTTGGGCCGAGAGCGTGATTGAATCGATGCTCTACATCCTTTGGGATCTGCGCCTGAAGGTCGGCCATTCGTCGCGTACGATCAAAGATTGCCTGAGACTGGGGGCAGACGATTTCACGATCCGCACAGCAATGCTGGAACAACGTTACCTCGCGGGCGACCAAGGGTTGGCAGATGAGCTGGACCGACGCCTCCACACCGACCTTTTCAAAGGCAGTGAGCGCGAATTCATCGAAGCCAAACTGCAAGAACGCGATGAGCGTCACCACAAACAGGGTGAGCGCTATATGGTCGAACCCAACGTTAAAGAAGGCAAAGGGGGCCTGCGCGATCTGCAGTCACTGTATTGGATCCCCAAATATATCTACGGCGTTCAGGATGTTGCAGAACTGGTTCCACTGGGTCTGTTTACTCCTGAAGAGTTCCAGACCTTTGTCGAGGCCGAGGATTTTTTGTGGGCGGTACGCTCTCACCTGCATCTGGTGACTGGGCGCGCGACCGAACAGCTGACATTCGACATGCAGGTCGAGGTTGCGGCCCGCATGGGGTACAAGGATCGTGCCGGGCGCCGCGCGGTCGAAGTGTTCATGCAGCGTTATTTCCGCGAAGCTACGCGTGTCGGTGAACTGACCCGAATTTTCCTGACCAAGCTGGAAGCGTCACATATGAAAGGCGCTCCATTGCTGGAGCGTATCTTCCGTCGCAAACCAAAGGCCAAGCCGGGCTACAGGGTGGTGCACGGCCGACTTGACGTGGCAGATCCCACCACGTTTCTTGAAGACAAGCTCAACCTGTTGCGACTGTTCGAGGAGGGTCTGCGCACGGGAATGCTGATCCATCCGGATGCGATGCGTCTGGTGACGGCAAACCTGAACCTGATCGACGACGAGATGCGCAATGACAAGGAAGCTCAGCGTATCTTCCTTGATCTGATGCTGAAACATGGCAACCCGGAACGCGCCTTGCGCCGGATGAACGAACTGGGGGTCCTATCGGCCTTCTTACCTGAATTCGAACCCATTGTGGCGATGATGCAGTTCAATATGTATCACAGCTATACGGTGGACGAGCACACGATCCAATGCATCGTCAACCTGGCCCAGATCGAGCGCGGAGAATTGATCGAAGCGTTGCCGCTGGCGTCGTCGATCCTGAAGGGCGGGGTGAATCGCAAAGTGCTGTATGTCGCTTTGCTTTTGCACGACATCGCCAAGGGTCGGCCAGAGGATCACTCGATCCTTGGTGCGCAGATCGCCCGCAAAGTCGCGCCGAGACTGGGGTTGAACAAATCAGACTCGGAAACCGTCGAATGGCTTGTTCGGTACCATCTGCTGATGTCTGACATGGCGCAGAAACGCGACATTTCAGACCCCAGAACCGTCCGTGATTTTGCCAAGGCAGTGCAGACCGTCAAGCGGCTGGACTTGCTGACAGTACTGACGGTTTGCGATATTCGCGGTGTGGGTCCCACCACCTGGAACAACTGGAAAGCCACCCTGCTGCGTGCGCTGCATGCGGAAACAAAGCGGGCGCTGGAAACCGGTATGGAAGACCTGAACCGCGCCAACCGCGGCGCAGAAGCCAAGAAAG
Organism: Ruegeria sp. B1; assembly: GCF_056535885.1. NCBI lineage: Bacteria > Pseudomonadati > Pseudomonadota > Alphaproteobacteria > Rhodobacterales > Roseobacteraceae > Ruegeria > Ruegeria sp. B1. Next base: position 1,033,891 of record NZ_JBQFJA010000001.1, read on the forward strand.
CATTGCGGGCGGCTCTGGACAGCTGGTCCAAAGGCGATCTTAAGGCCGAGACCGGCCGCCATTACGCCCCTTACTGGCAGGGTTTGAACCTGTCGACCCATATTGAGTTCGCCGAAATGCTGCGGATGCTTGATAACAGCGGCGATCCCGGCGAGATGGAAATCCGGCTGCACCCGGACGTCGACCGGGATGCCACGCGCGCCTGTTTTGCCATGGGTGATCACCCCGGCATTTTCGCGCGGATCGCCGGGGCCTTGGCGCTTGTCGGTGCAAACGTCGTGGATGCGCGCAGCTATACGACCAAGGATGGCTATGTCACGGACGCGTTCTGGATTCAGGATACCGAAGGCCATCCGTTCGAAGCCTCTCGACTGCCGCGCCTGACGCAGATGATCCACAAAACACTTAAGGGCGAAGTTGTGGCGCGCGACGCGCTCCGGTCCCGCGACAAGATCAAGAAACGCGAACGCGCGTTCAACGTGCCGACCCATATCACCTTCGATAATGACGGCTCAGAGATTTACACGATCATCGAGGTGGATACCCGCGACCGTCCCGGCTTGCTGTATGATCTGACCCGAACGCTGGCGGCAGCAAACGTCTACATCGCCAATGCCGTAATTGCGACCTATGGCGAGCAGGTTGTCGACACCTTCTACGTCAAGGACATGTTTGGTCTGAAATACCATTCCGAGAGCAAACAGCGCGGTCTTGAAACCAAGCTGCGGACAGCGATCACCGAAGGCGCGGAGCGCGCTGCGTCATGAAACAGATCCGACTGTTTTCGGGCCTGTTCACGGTTGGGTTCTGGACCCTTACCAGCCGCATTCTTGGCTTTTTGCGGGAAATCCTGCTGACCGCCTATATTGGGCCGGGCCCGGTCATGGACGCGTTTGTCGCAGCCTTTCGCCTCCCCAACATGTTCCGCCGCTTTTTTGCCGAGGGCGCCTTTAACGCCGCGTTTGTCCCAATGTTCTCGAAACGGCTGGAGGCTGACGAAGACGCCAAAGGCTTTGCACAGGATGCATTCAACTTGCTGGCGGCCGCTGTGCTGGCTCTGGTCGGTCTGGCAATGGTATTCATGCCCGGCCTCGTCTGGCTTACGGCCGAAGGGTTTTATGGCGATCAACGCTTTGATCTGGCCGTCGACTATGGCTATGTCGTGTTCCCCTACATCCTGTTCATGTCGCTCGCAGCGCTGTTTTCCGGCGTTCTCAACGCCACCGGGCGCTTTGCCGCAGCCGCTGCAGCCCCGGTACTACTCAACATCTTTGCCTGCTCGGCCTTGATACTCGGGGCCATATCCGGGGGTGAGGTGATCTGGTGGCTGATCACCGTCATTCCGATTGCAGGCGTCGCCCAATTGGCATTGGTCTGGGTTGCAACCGAACGGGCCGGTATCCGCATACGCCCCGGCAAACCAAGGCTAAGCCCGGAAATGCGCAACATGGTGCGGATCGCGATCCCTGCCGCCCTGGCCATGGGCGTCACGCAGGTTAATCTCGTCGTCGGACAATTGGTCGCATCAAAGACCGAGAAAGCCGTCAGCTGGCTGTTTGCGGCAGATCGACTGTATCAGTTACCTCTGGGCGTCGTTGGGATCGCCGTCGGAATTGTGCTGCTGCCTGACTTGTCGCGGCGTTTGCGCGCGGACGACAAGGAAGGTGCACGCAACGCCTTTTCTCGCGCTGGTGAGTTCACGCTCCTGCTGACAATCCCGTCTACTATTGCCTTTATCATCATCCCCAACCCGCTGGTTTCGGTCCTGTTCGAACGGGGGCAGTTCAGTGCCCAAGATACAACCGCCACGGCGCTTGCTGTCGCTGTGTATGGCGTCGGTCTGCCGGCGTTTATGCTGCAAAAACTCTTGCAGCCTCTGTTTTTTGCCCGCGAGAATACCCGGTCACCTTTCCACTATGCACTGGTTGCCATGGCCGTGAATGCCGGGCTTGCGTTTGGCCTTTATCCCGTTCTGGGTTGGATCGCGCCAGCGATTGCGGCTTCCGCGGCAGGCTGGGTGATGGTTGCACTGCTCGCCATCGGCGGGCGACGTATGGGGGAGGAGGCCCGTTTTGACGACCGGTTCAAACGCCGGGCCTGGCGGATCGTTGCGGCCTCGCTGGGGATGGGTGTGGTTCTGTTTGCTGCGATTCACATCTTCGGCTGGGCCTTCGAGGTCGCTGGCTGGCGCTATTTGGCACTCATCATCCTGATCAAGGTTGCGGCGGCAACCTATTTCTTTCTAGGTCACGTCTTCGGAGCCTTCGAGGTGTCCGAATTCAGACGCGCACTTCGTCGCTCATGAGCAAGCTTGATTGCTCTGCTGGTGCCGTTCTGCTCCGCCCGGGACGGGAATGCCTCAGCCCGCAACTGCTTGACTCGACAAAAGAGTGATATTGTCACCGACCCGTCCGCCAAAACGCGTCAATCTCTGCTCAAAACAAACCTGTTAGGAGATTCGTGATGACACGAAACGAAGGCACTCTCGACCGCGTGGCCCGGGTGGTTCTGGGCCTGATCCTGCTGTCCTTAACTGTGGTGGGTCCTCAGACCATGTGGGGTCTGGTCGGTTTGATCCCCCTGTTGACCGGTCTGGTCGGGTATTGCCCGATCTACAAATTGCTGGGTTTTGACACCTGCCCCGGAAAATGCTGACCTGAACGGCCCGGTCGACAGGTCAGTCCCGTCTCAACTTGCTGACAATTCGCGCCCAGCCGCCCGGCGCCAGAAAGAAAGACAGGCCGAACCCGGTCGCGAACCCGCCCAGATCGGCCACCCAATCCGACGTTCCGCCAAACAGCAAACCAAACACAAGCTGAATACCCATCAAGACGGCGATCAGGTAAAAGGCCCGCGTCTGGTTTTCACCAACCAGCGAGAGCTTCCGCCATAAAATCCAGGTGAATGCGCCAATCAGCCCGTAAACCGGAGGAAAGCCACCGACCAGTGGGTAGCGCGGATCAAGAATCAGGGCATAAACCAACGCACCGCCGATCCCGGACACCACAAAGATTACCAGCATCTGAACGCTGCCAAAGACCTCGGCCACCATTTTGCCCATTGCCAGCACAAAAACGCAGACAAAAATTGCTTGTGTGAAGCTGCCCGATACAAAGGGGTAAGTGACGAACCGGACCAGGTGTTCAAACGGCCAGCGCCCATTTTGCAGCATCCAGTCGAAGATATCGGGTGAAAAGGAATAGTGTTGCAGCGCGTCAAGGCGCCACCCGACCGCCGACGGGCCACCAACCAGCCCGCGCGTACCGAGGGTCAGCACCAGTTCAATGCCGATGATGAACAAAGCCAGCGCCACAACAACCGGCGGCAACGGGTTCACTGGGGGTGTGTAATGCGCACTGCTCATTGGGCTGGCCTTTCGCGGCTGTTGACGTCCCTTGGGCTCATGGGTAAGCGACGGGGCTGATTTTTCCAGACGGGAGTTCCCTTTGATGACTGAGACCCAATTCACGCCGCGCGTGTTTTCCGGCATCAAGCCTTCGGGAAACCTGCATCTTGGCAACTACCTGGGTGCGCTCAAGCGGTTTGTGGACATGCAGGGCCCCGAGTTCGAGACCATCTATTGTATGGTCGATCTGCACGCGATCACAGTCTGGCAGGATCCGGATCGTCTGCGCGAAAAAACCCGCGAAGTCTGCGCGGGCTTTATCGCTGCCGGTCTAAACCCGGAAAAATCCATACTGTTCAATCAAAGCCAGGTTGCGGAACACACGCAGCTTGCCTGGATCTTCAACTGTGTTGCCCGCATGGGCTGGATGCAGCGGATGACTCAGTTCAAGGACAAGGCCGGCAAGAACGCTCAGAATGCCTCTCTGGGTTTGTTCGCCTATCCGACGCTGATGGCAGCCGACATTCTGATTTACCATGCCACTCATGTGCCGGTGGGCGAAGATCAGAAACAGCATCTGGAACTGACCCGAGACATCGCAATCAAGTTCAATCACGACTACGGCGTTGACTTTTTCCCGATCACCGAACCGGTCATCGGCGGCCCCGCACCGCGTGTGATGAACCTGCGTGATGGTTCCCGCAAAATGTCGTCGTCTGACGCATCGGACATGACCCGGATCAATATGATCGACGATGCCGATGCCATCGCTAAAAAGATCCGTAAGGCCAAGACGGACCCGGATGCCCTGCCCTCGGAACTCGACGGTCTGGAAGACCGGCCTGAGGCGCGCAACTTGGTGAATATATACGCCGCCCTTAGCGATCAGACAGCAGAGCAGGTGCTGGCCGAGGTCGGCGGAAAACAGTTCGGTGAATTCAAGCCGATGCTGGCGGATCTGGCTGTCTCCAAGCTGGCACCTATCTCATCTGAAATGACACGCCTGATGAGTGAAGAAGCCGAGATTGACCGGATCCTTGCCAAAGGCGCGGAAAAGGCGCGGGCACTTGCTGCACCCATTTTGCAAGAGACTTATGAGATCGTTGGCATGATGGGCGCCAAACCACTGTGAACCAAGCGACAAATCCGCTGGACCTGCGCCCGGCGCCCTCATAGGGTTTGCCGGTAGCAAGAAAGAGGGCGTCATGGCAGTCGGTAAGAACATCCGCACCTATTTCGAAGGTCAGTGGCACGACAGCGACGCCCCGATTATGCGGGCTGCGGACCATGGTGCCTGGCTGGGCTCATCGGTTTTTGATGGTGCGCGCTATTTTGACGGGATGGCACCGGATCTTTATGCGCATTGCGCCCGCGTCAATCGCTCTGCCGAAGCTTTGATGCTGACACCGACTATCACGGCCGAACAGATGGTCGAACTGGTCTGGGACGGATTGCAGGCTTACACACCGGACACCGCTGTCTATATCCGCCCCATGTATTGGGGGATCGACGGAGATTCTACCGCGATTATGCCGCAGCAGGACAGCACAGGCTTTGCAATCTGTCTGGAAGAAATCCCGATGGCGCCGGATACCGCTTCGGTCACGCTGGGCACGACCCGGTTTCGCCGACCGGTACTGGAATCAGCTGTTGTAAATGCCAAGGCCGGCTGCCTCTACCCGAACAACGCCCGCATGCTGCACGAGGTTCGGGCCAAGGGGTTCTCGAACGCGCTGGTTGCGGACGCCCTTGGGCACGTGGCCGAAACCGCAACGGCAAACATCTTTATGGTCCGGGATGGAGAGGTGTTCACGCCAACGCCCAACGGGACGTTCCTTGCCGGGATTACCCGCGCAAGGCATATCGAGAATTTGAGGGCGGATGGTGTAACCGTTCATGAGGCGGTTCTGAGCTTTGACGATTTTCACAAAGCGGACGAAGTTTTCATGACAGGGAACATGAGCAAGGTCACACCGGTCACAGCGCTCGAAGACACGCAATATCAGGTCGGACCAATTGCCCGACGTGCCCGCGCCCTGTATTGGGACTGGGCTGCAAGTAACCGCTAGCTGCGCCGGAGCTTCTCCTGAGTTGCCAGCAGGTTTTGGGTCGGGCATGATCCCGGAAACCAAAGAGGACATCCATGCGCAAATTCCTAGTTGTTCTTGATGACAGCCGCGAATGCCTGAATGCGATGCGTTTCGCCGCGATGCGGGCCGCGCATACCGGCGGTGGCGTTACGGTTCTTTCGGTTATTCCACCGGACGAATTCAACCACTGGATCGGTGTTGCCGAAGTCATGCGGGAAGAGGCGCGTGAACGCATTCACGCCCATTTCGAAGTCTTTGCCAAATGGATGCGCGACAAACAGAATATCGAACCGGAACTTGCGATCCGCGAAGGTGACCCTGTGCCTCAGATTATCGAACATGTACAGTCCGACCCGGAGATCGGCGTGCTTGTATTGGGGGCCGGAACCGACAAAAAGGGGCCCGGTCCGCTGGTGACCCAACTGACCCGCAACTCTGGCAGTCTGCCCATGCCGATCACCATTGTTCCAGGTGATCTGAGCAAAGAAAAGCTGGAAGAAATCACCTGAGGTCACCGCATGGGCGCGACGGTCCAGTTCTGGTTCGAGTTTGCATCGACCTATTCCTATCTCAGCGCGATGCGCATCGAAGATGCCGCCGCAGCCAGAGGGGTTTCAGTAGAATGGGAGCCGTTTCTACTGGGACCGATTTTTGCCGAACAGGGCTGGACCACCTCGCCGTTCAACCTGTATCCCGCGAAAGGCCGTTACATGTGGCGCGATATGGAACGTCTCTGCGCCGCGCGTGACCTGCCCTTCAACCCCTCTGGGTCATTTCCTCAGAATGGACTGCAGGCTGCGCGTGTCGCCTTGGCTGTCGAGCATCAGGATCGACGGGCAGCCTTTGCCCGAGCCGTTTACACTGCGGAATTCGGAGATGGGCGCAACATTTCAGAACCTGACGTCCTTGGCGATTGCCTAGAACGGGTCGGTTTGCCAACCGAACTGCTTGACCGGGCGCGGGATGCAGATATCAAAGCAGCCCTTTTCGTTCAAAGCAAACGCGCCAAGGACGCGAACCTATTTGGGGCCCCGAGTTTTATTGTTGGTAGTGAACTGTACTGGGGCGATGACCGATTGGATGACGCACTGAAATATGCACAGGGAATTTAGAATCGTTCCAAATCTTGACTTCCCGGGAACCAGCCCGCATATCAAGAGCAACATAAACGGAGCTGTCTTATGTTTATTCAGACCGAATCCACCCCGAACCCGGCTACTTTGAAATTTCTGCCTGGTCAGACGGTGCTTGAGGCGGGAACAGCGGATTTCCCAACTGCTGAGGCGGGCGAAAAGTCCCCGCTGGCACAGCGCATTTTTGCTGTGAGCGGTGTGACCGGTGTGTTCTTTGGCAATGACTTCGTGACCGTGACCAAGTCGGATGACATGCAGTGGGATCACATCAAGCCCGCAATTCTGGGCGCGGTGATGGAGCATTACCAGTCCGGTCAACCTGTTATGGGCGCAGACGCCACACCCGCATCGGGCCATGCAGAACACACCGGAGAGGATGCCGAAATCGTTGATCAGATCAAGGATCTGCTTGACAGCCGTGTGCGCCCTGCCGTTGCTCAGGATGGCGGTGACATCACGTTCCACGGGTTCGATCGCGGCGTTGTCTATCTGCACATGCAGGGCGCGTGCGCAGGCTGCCCGTCTTCGACCCTGACGCTGAAGATGGGAATCGAGAACCTTCTGCGTCACTACATCCCGGAGGTGACTGAGGTTCGGCCCGTTGCCGTCTGACACAACCGTACTGGCATTTGACACATCGGCCGCGCATTGCGCGGCCGCTTTGCTACGCGGCGATGACATAATCACCGTGCACGCCGAAGCCATGTCGCGCGGGCAGGCCGAGCGGCTAATGCCGTTGCTGGAAGACCTGTTGATCCAAGCGGATTGCAAATGGGCAGACCTTGACGCGATTGGCGTTGGAACCGGCCCCGGCAACTTTACCGGTATTCGCATTTCTGTGTCCGCCGCACGCGGCCTTGCACTTGGGCTGTCGATTCCTGCCGTGGGTGTGACTGGTTTCGAAGTGCTGAGATCGCTCATGCCACGCGGGACGGTGCCTGCCATCTCTGCACCACGAGATCAGGTTTACGTTCAAACCGCTGATAACCCGCCGCAACTCGTCGCACGGAACGAAGCAGACGCGTTGGGTAAATTGTTTTTTAGTGCCGACCCAAGTGCAAACGTGCGGGCTATCGCAAAAATTTCAGCGAGCCGCTGGACAGATGTGCAAACATCCCCCGCACCTTTCTATTTGCGGCAGGCGGATGCGGCGCCGTCCAGTGACGTACCACCCGTGCTGTTGGACGGATGACCCCGCAGGATTTGGCATCCACACACGCAGCTGCGTTTACACAGTCTCGCCCATGGACACCCGATGAATTTGCTGACCTTTTGGCCAATCCGGTCACACAGGTTGTCGGAAATGTCCGGTGCTTTGCACTGTTTCGGGTCATCGAACAAGATGCGGAGTTGCTGACAATTGCGACTCACCCCGCGTATCAAAGACAAGGATTGGCCTTACGCTGTATGAAAGCCTGGCACGCTCGTGCCGTCGGGTTGGGTGCAAAACGGGCTGTTCTTGACGTGGCCGCCGACAATGACGCCGCCCTCGGCCTGTATGAGCGCTGCCGGTATCGACGCTGCGGCCTGCGCAAAAGCTACTATTTGCGCAATAACGGCAACAAATGCGATGCGGTTGTGATGGAATGCAGCCTGCCCTGACGGCAAATGCCATTTTTTCGACCATATGGTCAAAATACTGTTGACCCTTCCTGTTGCAAACGTCCTTAATTCCCGCCATCACAACGGTTATGCTCGCTCTGAGTGGGTAAACGGGGCTATCTTGGCTCCGAACCGACAAAAACCAACGGGAGTAACAAATGACCCTGATGAAATCCTTGATGGGCGCGGCCGCAGCGGTTGCATTGACAGCCGGCGCGGCGCTTGCTGAGCCAGCCCTGATCTTTGACCTGGGCGGAAAGTTTGACAAATCCTTTAACGAAGCCGCCCACAATGGCGCGCAACGTTGGGCCGACGAAACCGGCGGCACTTATCGCGAGATCGAACTGCAGTCCGAAGCCCAGCGTGAACAGGCGTTGCGCCGGTTTGCCGAAGCGGGCGCCAACCCGATCATCACCATGGGTTTTGCCATGGCTGATCCGCTGTCTGCCGTTGCCGGTGACTACCCGGACACCAAGTTCGTCGCCGTAGATGTCACCTGGCTGGATGCCCCAAACATCCGTCAGATCGGTTTTGCCGAGCATGAAGGCTCCTACCTGGTTGGCATGATGGCGGCGATGGCGTCGGAATCGGGCACCGTTGGCTTTATCGGCGGTATGGACATCCCGTTGATCCGCCACTTTGGCTGCGGCTATGCGCAAGGCGCCAAAGCTGTGAATCCGGATATCGAAGTGGTCGCCAACATGACCGGCACCACCCCGGCGGCTTGGAACGACCCGGTGAAGGGGTCGGAACTGACCAAGGCGCAGATCAGCCAGGGTGCTGACGTGATCTATGCAGCCGCTGGCGGCACCGGCGTTGGTGTTCTGCAAACCGCAGCCGACGAAGGCATCCTGTCGATCGGTGTGGACAGCAACCAGAACCACCTGCATCCGGGCAAAGTTCTGACCTCGATGCTGAAACGCGTTGACGTCGCCGTTTATGACGCGATGAGCGCAGGCGAGAACCTTGAAACCGGCGTATTCGCCATGGGGCTGGCCGAAGAGGGCGTTGGCGTTGCAATGGATGATAACAACGCCGCGCTGGTCTCGGATGACATGAAAGGCGCAGTCGACAAGGCACGTCAGGACATCATCGACGGCAACGTCGCCGTTGTCAGCTACTACGAGAACGACAGCTGCCCTGCACTACAGTTCTGATCTTACGCGGGACGGAGGCTTGGCCTTCCGTCCCGTTTCCACTCTGCCGCTTTTTGCAAACGCGGCCCCTTCGGCAACCCAAGGACAAGACATGACCGTCCCCGCCATTGAGCTCAAAGGGATTTCCAAAGCCTTTGGGCCGGTTCAAGCAAACAAGGACATCTCGATCAGCGTCGCCCCCGGAACGATCCATGGCATCATCGGCGAAAACGGTGCGGGCAAATCCACGCTGATGAGCATTCTCTATGGCTTTTACAAAGCCGATAAGGGCGAGATCTGGATCAACGGGCAAAAGACCGACATCCCGGACAGCCAGGCCGCAATCGCCGCGGGGATCGGCATGGTGTTCCAGCATTTCAAGCTGGTCGAGAACTTCACCGTTCTGGAAAACATCATTTTGGGCGCCGAGGATGGTGGCCTTTTGGGACCCTCACTGGCCAAGGCCCGCAAGGAACTGAAAGAGCTTGAGGAAGAGTACGAACTGTTCGTCGATCCGGACAAACGCATTGATGAGATCGGCGTTGGGGCTCAGCAGCGTGTCGAAATCCTCAAAGCACTGTATCGCCGTGCGGAAATCCTGATCCTGGACGAACCGACCGGTGTGTTGACCCCTGCCGAAGCGGACCAGCTGTTTCGCATACTCGCCCGGTTACGGGAAGAAGGTAAAACTATCATCCTGATCACTCACAAGCTGCGTGAGATCATGGAGGCGACCGATACCGTGTCGGTCATGCGGCGGGGTCAGATGACCGCGACTGTCAAGACCGCCGAGACCAACCCACAGGAATTGGCGGAGCTTATGGTGGGCCGCAAGGTCCTGTTGCAGGTGGACAAAGTGCCTGCAAAACCAGGAAAGCCTGTTCTCGAAATTGAAAACCTGCGAGTGACCGACGAAGCGGGTGTCGAACGGGTTAAAGGCATCAACCTAACTGTCCACGCTGGCGAGATCGTGGGCATCGCAGGCGTTGCCGGTAATGGGCAATCGGAACTGCTGGAAGTTCTGGGCGGGATGCGTCCCGGTACAGGGTCGATCAAGCTGAACGGTACGCCCCTGGCGCTCAGCGGTCCGGGATCGGACGGGCAGGCCCGACGCGCCCAGCATATTGCGCACGTGCCCGAGGATCGACAGCGTGAAGGCCTCGTCATGGACTTCCATGCATGGGAAAACGTGGCGTTCGGCTATCACCGCGATCCCGCCTACAAGCGCGGCATATTCATGGACAATGCCGCCCTGCGTGCCGATACCGAGCGCAAGATCGAGAAGTTTGACGTACGACCGCCAGATGGGTGGCTGGCAGCAAAGAGCTTTTCAGGCGGCAATCAGCAGAAAATCGTCGTCGCACGCGAGATCGAGCGCAACCCGGACCTTTTGCTGGTCGGGCAACCGACCCGTGGTGTCGACATCGGCGCCATCGAGTTCATTCACAAACAGATCGTCGCGCTGCGCGATCAAGGCAAGGCGATCCTATTGGTGTCGGTTGAGTTGGAGGAGATCTTCTCGCTGTCTGACCGGATCGCGGTGATGTTTGATGGACATATCATGGGCGAACGCCTGCCCCAGGAAACAGACGAAAAAGAACTGGGCCTGCTGATGGCCGGAGTTGCCGGAGAGGCCGCGTGAACCATGGATAAAATGCCCAAATGGGCCGATGTGGTCCTGATTCCTCTGATCAGTCTGATATTGGCGGCGATCCTCTCGGCTCTGGTTATTCTCGCGATCGGTGAGAACCCGGTGGAAGCCGTGAATCTGATGGTGACAGGCGCGTTGGGGTCGACTTATGGCTGGGGCTATACGCTCTACTACGCGACCAATTTCATGTTCACCGGGTTAGCGGTCGCGGTCGCTTTTCACGCACGTATGTTCAATATCGGTGGCGAGGGTCAGGCCATGCTGGGCGGGCTCGGTGTCGCCATGGTGTGCCTTTACATCGACTGGCCGCATTGGAGCATTGCTCTGGTGGCAGCAGGTCTGGCTGCGGCGCTGTTTGGCGCCGCGTGGGCCGCGATCCCGGCTTATCTGCAGGCCAAACGCGGCAGTCATATCGTGATCACTACGATCATGTTCAATTTCATCGCCGCCGCGTTTCTAAACTATATGCTTGTGAACATCATGCGCCCTTCGGGATCGCAGGACCCGGCCACGGCACGGTTCCCTGAGGCGGTTCATCTGCCGACCTTTCAGTCCATGTTCTCAACGGCTGAAAACGTCGTCTTTCGCGGTGCTCCGGCAAATGTCTCATTCTTCGTCGCGATCCTTGCTTGCGTTGTGGTCTGGGCACTGATCTGGCGCACCCGGCTGGGATATGAAATCCGGGCTTATGGCCACTCGGAAACCGGCGCAGTCTATGCCGGTATCTCTCCGGTCCGCATTACAATTGTCGCGATGCTGATTTCCGGTGCGCTGGCAGGTATGATGGCGATCAACAACGTCATGGGCGAGGCCGAACGACTGGTTCTGAACGCGACCGAAGGCGCGGGCTTCATCGGGATTGCGGTGGCGCTGATGGGCCGATCTCATCCATTTGGGGTGTTCCTCGCGGCCCTTCTGTTTGGATTCCTGTACCAGGGCGGCGCAGAACTGGCGCTCTGGACGTCGATCCCGCGCGAGTTGATCGTCGTTATTCAGGCACTGGTGATCCTGTTTACCGGCGCACTGGACAACATGGTGCGTATGCCGCTTGAGAAGCTGTTCCTTGGCTTCAGAAAAGGAGCGGAGTGATGGAGTTTTTCGTAACACTCATCCAGATCTTCGATTCCACAATCCGGCTGGCGACCCCATTGTTGCTCGCGTGTCTGGCGGGCCTGTATTCCGAACGCGCCGGGATCTTCGATATCGGCCTCGAAGGCAAGATGCTGATGGCTGCCTTCTTTTCTGCCGCCGTTGCCGCCGTCACCGGTTCAGTTTGGCTAGGTCTGCTGGCGGGAACGGCCTCATCGTTGATATTGTCGGGGCTGCACGGGGTCGCATCGATTACATTCCGTGGCAATCAACTGATCTCGGGCGTTGCCATAAACTTCCTGGCAGCCGGAATGACCGTCCTTGTGGCGCAGAGTTGGTTTCAACAGGGTGGTCGAACCCCATCCTTGTTTGGAGGCGGACGCTTCGAGTCCGCTGAATTCCCCTACGCAATCGGGCCAGAGGATGCCGAACTGACAGGGCGGTCTGTCTCGGACCTGATGTCCGATGCCAATGTCGTGCACCTTGTGTACTCCGAACTGCTGTCGGGACACTCGACCCTGGTGTACGTCGCCTTTCTGATGGTGCCTGCAACGTGGTGGGTTCTGTTCCGGACGCGGTTCGGCCTGCGACTGCGCGCAGTCGGGGAAAATCCAGCCGCGGTTGACACCGCAGGTGTCTCGGTCGTGGGCCTGCGATTTGCTGCGGTTGCAATTTGCGGCGTGTTGTGCGGAATCGCCGGTGCGTATCTTGCCACCGCCTTACAAGCGGGGTTCGTAAAGGAAATGACGGCTGGCCGGGGCTTTATTGCACTCGCAGCTCTGATCTTTGCAAAATGGCGGCCCTGGCATGCGATGTGGGCCTGTTTGCTGTTTGGGCTGTTACAGGCCATCGCCTTGCGATTCCAGAACATTGATCTAGGCGGGATAGTCATACCGGTGCAGGTCATGGATGCGCTTCCCTATATCCTGACCGTCGTGATTCTGGCCGGGTTTGTTGGCAAGGCAATCCCGCCCCGTGCGGGCGGCGAACCTTATGTGAAGGAACGCTGATCAGTCCAGATTGCGATCATTTTTAGATCCTGTTTGCTGCAGAGCGGCATACGTAGTTGATTTTATATGCTGCAACCGCTCTAAGGGGGTATGCACGCAAATCCCCTGATAGACAAAATGGCGAAATGGGTCTTGCCAGAAGCCGAGACTCATGGCGCAGAGGTTTGTGTTGGCCTGACGTTTGGCATGGCTCGGAAGCGGGCATACAAACCAACGGTGCCCGTTCCCGGACAGGCGCAGCTGCAATGCCGCTGCCGTATTCACTTTTCGAATTATTGGTCAAATAACAGCTATGCCGCGTTGTGCGGCACAGCCAAATACGTCTAGAAGCGCCTATGCAAATCTATCTTCCGATTGCCGAAGTTTCAGTGAATGCCTTTCTGCTTTTGGGGCTTGGCGGGATGGTTGGCATCCTGTCGGGTATGTTCGGCGTTGGTGGCGGGTTTCTAATGACGCCGTTGCTGTTTTTCATCGGCATCCCGCCCGCTGTTGCGGTCGCAACTGAGGCCAACCAGATCGTCGCCTCGTCCTTCTCGGGTGTTCTGGCTCACTTCCGACGAAAAACCGTTGATTTCAGGATGGGAACTGTCCTGCTGGTCGGCGGCCTGATTGGCGCCGCACTGGGTCTTGTCGTTTTCAACTACCTCAAGAGCCTCGGCCAGGTCGATCTGCTGGTTACGCTTTGTTACGTGGTGTTCCTGGGTGTGATCGGCACCCTGATGTTCATCGAAAGCCTGAGAGCGCTGCGCAAGGCAAAAAGGGGTGGACCCACACCCGCCAAACGGCGCCAGCGTGGCTGGATTCATGCGATGCCCTTCAAGATGCGGTTTCGCACGTCGGGCCTTTATATTTCAGTAATCCCGCCAGTGCTGGTCGGGCTGTGCGTCGGGGTTCTGTCGGCCATTATGGGTGTCGGCGGCGGGTTCATTATGGTGCCCGCCATGATCTACCTGCTGGGCATGCCGACAAAGGTTGTCGTCGGGACCTCACTGTTTCAGATCATATTCGTCACCGCCTTTACAACAATGCTGCATGCTACGACCAACTACACGGTTGATGTGGTGCTGGCCGTTCTGCTGCTGGTGGGTGGCGTCATCGGGGCGCAGATTGGCACGGTCATCGGTGCACGAATGCCGGCGGAACAACTGCGTGTCCTACTGGCTGCGCTGGTCCTTGCAGTCTGCGGCAAGCTGGCTCTCGACCTGCTTCTAGAGCCTACCGAACTGTATTCCCTCAGCGGCGGCGGAGGTCATTGAACGTGCTGCGCCTCCTGATCTCTGTACTGTGCCTGCTTTGCCTGCCTGCGGCGGCAGCTGAGGAACAGGTTGTCCTGGGGCTGAGCCAGGATCGCGTCGCCATCACAGCAGACTTCGATGGCTCCGAGATCCTCATTTTTGGTGCCATCAAACGCGAGGCCCCGATCCCCGCGGGTCCTCCGCTTGAGGTTATCGTTACTGTTGCCGGACCTTCGGAACCTGTGACTGTGCGGCGCAAGGCGCGCAGGCTGGGCATCTGGGTCAACACTGATAATGTTCTGATCGATCTCGCCCCCAGCTTTTACGCGGTCGCCACTAGCGGGCCGCTGGACGACATCCTGTCTGACACAGAGGACTTGCGCTACCGGATCTCTATCGAGCGCGCGATTCGGTCGGTCGGCGCAGCGATGCATATCAGCGAGGCGCAGGATTTCGCGAATGCTGTTGTACGCATCCGCGAAGAGGATGAGTTGTATTCAATTCGTGAAGACACCGTTGCCGTCGACGAGCAAACCCTGTTTCGCACCTCGATTGCCATGCCCGCCAATCTGACCGAAGGAAGCTATGCCGCCCGCATTTTCCTGACGCGGGGGGGCAATGTGATATCGCAATACGAAACCGCAATTGACGTCCGCAAGGTCGGGCTGGAACGGTTTTTGTACAACATGTCCCGCGAGCAGCCGGTTTGGTATGGGTTGATGTCATTGGTGATTGCGATTTCCGCAGGCTGGGGCGCCTCGACCGCGTTCCGGTTGTTGCGCGAGAAGTGACCCCTACCCTCTGCCAATATAGGGCATCGTCGTCGCCATCACGGTCATGAACTGCACGTTTGCCTCAGGCGGCAGGTTGGCCATATGCAGCACCGACCGGGCAGCATCTTCGACGGTCATGGTCGGATCAGGGGTTTCGCCCCGTGCAATTGCCGCATCGGCAAGCCCCTGAATCAACTGGGTCCGGGCGTTTCCAATGTCGATCTGCCCGCAAGCAATGCCAAAACCGCGCCCGTCCAGCGACAGGCTGCGGGTCAGACCTGTGATGGCATGTTTGGTTGCTGAGTAATGCACCGAGTTCGGGCGCGGGACGTGCGCCGCGATCGAACCGTTGTTGATGATCCGACCGCCCTGGGGGTCTTGAGTGCGCATCAAGCGGAACGCCTCGCGCGCGCACAGAAACATGCCGTTCAGGTTCACATTGACGCTCTGATACCAGTCATCCAGGGCGATTTCGTCAATTGTACCTCCGGGTGCGAAAATGCCTGCGTTGTTGAAAAGCACATCCAGCCGGTTTGCCTGTTCAATGAAGGACCGAAAGGCGCTGGCCACGGCATTGGGGTCAGTGACATCCGCGACTAGGGCAATTGCATTGCGATGAGCGTCCGCCATTTGTGTCAGAACGTCTTCGCTGCGGGCCAGCAAACCGACCGTCCAGCCTTCAGCCAAAAAAAGCTCGGCTGTGGCACGCCCGATGCCCGAGCTGGCGCCAGTTACGATGATCGATTTCATGTCTCTTCCGCCTCCAATGTCAAAGAGGCCGCTGGCAGCGCACGCAGATCATCCACCCGCAAGGGATGAGTGGGTTTCGACAGACGATTGCGAACAACCCAAACCAACCGCTCCTGCGCGCGCGTTATGGCGACATAGGCCAAGCGCTTCCAAAGGGGTTGTCCAGCTTCGGTGCGCCCCATCCTCGCTGCCGCATAGATATCCGGGGCAAAGACCTGAACCGTACCCCATTGCGACCCTTGGGCCTTGTGGATGGTCACAGCTGCGCCGTGCAAAAACGTTGCCCCCATACGCGCTGCGTAGGGGATAAACGGTTCCTCTTCATCGGGCATCTCGATCTTGACGATGGATGCCGCGCTGACCTGCGGATCCTCGGCCCCCATCACATGCAATCGGGAAAACCCCGGTTTGCGCCCGGGCCCAAGATAGATCACCTGTGCACCCTTGATCAGCCCTCGCGCCTCTAGGTCCAGCCGTTTCTTGCGGTGCTTCAGCGGCAGTTCAATACCGTCGCAAATCAGGGGCTCACCTTCGATCAGTTCGGTGTCCGGAGCGTTGTGAACCTGCCGGAACGCCTGGATCAAACGGACGCGCGTCGCATTGCGCCAGACCAGAACCGGGCTGCGGGCCATCAAATCAACTTCGACCCGCTGACCCCATATCACGCGATCGTCGGTTCGGGCCGTTTGTTCGACGAGGCGTTCGAAATCCTCAAAACCCATTGCCGGATCTGCCAGTGCATGGGCCAGATCCAGAATGGGGTTGTCGGCATCCTGACGATGCACCCTGTGAAGGGTCAGTTTCCGCGGCTCCGGCAAGGCGTCAAACACCATGTTTCCAGATTGGTTTACCGGGGCAAGCTGCGCAGGATCCCCAAACAGCAGCAGGGTCGGAAAGATCTCTTGCAGGTCCTCAAATTGCCTGTCGTCCAGCATCGAGGCCTCATCAACAAACCCAATATCCAGTGGTTCATCCCTGCGCTTCCAGCCGGTGATGAAATCGGACCCTCTCAAGCCAGCGGCAGCAAGGGCGCCGGGTAATGACTTGTTTTTCTCATAAAATGCCGCCGCGCGATCCAGTGCCTCGTTGGTCAGTCCTTCGATTTCGGGGCGGTCACCGTTGCCCGCCAACCATTCAGCGATGCGCTCGTATTCCGGGTCGTAAACGGGTGTATAGAGGATTCTGTGGATGGTCGTTGCCGGAACCCCGCGCAAGCGCAAAACGCTTGCCGCCTTGTTCGTTGGTGCGAGAATCGCGAGGCTGCGCTTGTCTCTCGACTTGCGGCTTTCATAGTCACCGGAAACGACGTGAACACCGGTGTCAGACAGGGCCTTGTAGAGCTCTGCCAGCAACAGCGTTTTGCCGGACCCGGCTTTGCCAATAACCGCCATGACACCGGATTTTCCGGCTCCAGGAAGCTTGAGCAGGGCATCGTCCTCCAGATCGACACCCGCTGATCGCAACATTTCGGCAATGCCGTCGAAGGCGGCGGCCTGATCTTCAGAAAAAGTCACATTCGGCAGAGACATGGCGCGACCCTACAGGGCCATGCCAGCCTTCGCCAGATGTGGAAACGCGAATTCAGGTGTTCAGGCGGACAAAGCAAATCTGTGCTGTCTGCCGGACCCAAACGCGGTGTTGAACCACAACCGCGACAGGTCGCGAGGAATACCCGCACGCCCGGCAACCCGGTCGCAATCGTTGGCAGAGTATGGCCACAGACCAACCGAAATCTGCTCCCGCCCCTGCCCCTGCGTTCCCAGCACAGTCGGGGACGAGCCAATCAGTCGGTAGATGCGGATCATCCGTGCGTCAAATACCCCGGCAATATGGGTCAGACCGAAGCCCTCCATCATTTCTCCGCCACTCAACATGATCGCACCTGCGGTATGCGGGCTTGCCGTACGAGACAAACAGAACCGCGTAACTTCCCAAATCAATGGGCTGCGGATGGGTTGACCGCCCGTCAGATGACCAAAGATGTCATTGACCATCACCGGACCGGTTGTCGGCAGAACCCGCATCGACCCACCATGGCTGCCGTCCGATTCTTCCCAGATGACGTAAAGTGGGTTGAGATCATCATATTGGTCTCGTTCTTCCCCTTTTTCATTAACCTTAACATCCCAGCCCAGCCGGGTTCTGAACTGATCTGCGCGATCCAGAAACATCCCTTTCGCCAGCTTTGGATACTTGTGTAACTCGTCCGCATAGACATAACGCAACATGACTTGTTCCCCTCTTCGTCCTGTACAGGAACGAAAGGGGTACAAAGTTACGGTTAATATCGGGTGTGGCGGGCGCGCGCGCTTTAAACGACTATTAATCCCCGGCTGAGCGCCGTGGCGATGGCATGAGTGGTGTTCTGAGCACCCAGTTTCGAGCGCGCACTTTCAATGTAAACTCTCAGGGTGTGCTCGGAAATCGACAGAGAATGTGCCACCTGAGCCCGGCTGTAGCCCAGCGCCAAAAGGGTCATTGCGTCAATTTCGCGCGGCGACAACCCCCGCGTCACATCCGGTTGCCTGTCCTTTTCGAATTCAAGAGCTTTGCGGTTGAAGTAATGCGCAATCAGGATCAGGTCACGTCCATGGTTGGAGATAAAGTCCTGCCAATACCTGTCATCGCAACTGTGGTTGACAGTGAACAGCGCAAATTGCCCGTTCGGCCCGCGGATCGGAATGGAATAACCCTGATTCCCAACGCCATGCTCCTGCGCATCCTGCAGAAATGCCTTGGCAACTTTGCTCGACCAATCCAGAGACTTCCAATCCACCGGATGAAACCGCTGAAAACAGCCCAGAATGACAGGGTCTATCCTGTGGTAGTTTTTTCCCGGTACCGTTTTTCCCACGCGTCGGAATAGGTGGTGCACCCGTACTGATCGCCAGCTCCGTCCACCCAATGATATGTTAGATGCTCGACGCCGAGCGTATCGCGCAACCGGTCGGCAACACCAATGAGCTCGTCAAGCGTGCTGGTGTTTTCCAAATCTTCCAGAATCTGACCCAAGTCGAGTTCTGTTGCCATCCCCAGGCGCCCGTGCCTCATCCTTCAGGGACGCGATTTCGGCCGCTGCGATCAACCTGGTGTCATCAAGCTGTTCGGCGAGCGCACTCAACCCGTTCGCAACTGCAAAGGCGTTGAGGTCCGACAATACGTCCAGTATCCACTCATTCTGCGCCATCAGGGTCTCTCTGAAATAGTTAACGAAGGGTTAACACAACCATAACATGTATGATGTTTTTCGGCCTATTCACCGGTTTCTACTCCCCAAAAATGGCGATAGGCATGTTTACAACTCTTTGAAACCTTGCAAGACGGCAGGCAAAAACAGGAAACCCGCGAACCGGTAATGCGATTCGCGGGTGACTACCTGTGAACAAAGAGAGGTATCAGCCTTTGGCGTCCAGCACCTCTTCGAGGGTCCGCAAACCGGTGCGGGGTGCCTGAACCAGAACCGACATGTTGCCAGGCTTGTGTTCATTTCGCAGCATTTTCATGTGCGCCTCAGGCAAGTCATTCCAGGTAAACACCTCAGACATGCAGGGGTCCAGCCGACGTTCCACCATCAGCTTGTTCGCGGCCGCCGCCTGTTTCAGATGTGCAAAGTGCGAACCCTGCAGGCGCTTCTGGTGCATCCACATATAGCGCACGTCAAAGGTACAGTTGAACCCGGTGGTTCCGGCACAAATCACAACCATGCCACCCTTTTTCACCACAAAGGTGGAAACGGGGAAGGTACTCTCACCCGGGTGCTCAAAGACCATATCGACATTGTTACCCTTGCCGGTGATGTCCCAGATCGCCTTGCCGAACTTCCGCGCCTCTTTGAACCAGTCTGCGTATTCAGGTGTGTTGACCGTCGGCAGCTGGCCCCAGCAGTTGAAATCCTTGCGGTTCAGAACCCCCTTGGCGCCCAGCCCCATGACAAAGTCGCGCTTGCTCTCGTCCGAGATGACACCAATCGCGTTCGCACCCGCCGTGTTGATCAATTGGATCGCGTAAGACCCCAAGCCACCAGAGGCCCCCCAGACCAGAACGTTCTGACCGGGCTTCAGATCATGCGGCTCGTGACCAAACAGCATCCGGTAGGCTGTCGCGAGGGTCAGCGTGTAGCAGGCTGCCTCTTCCCAAGTCAGGTGTTTTGGGCGAGGCATCAACTGCTGAGCTTGTACACGGGTAAACTGACTGAAGGACCCATCGGGTGTTTCGTATCCCCAGATGCGTTGGCTGGGCGAATACATCGGATCACCACCGTTGCATTCTTCGTCGTCGCCATCGTCCTGATTACAGTGAATGACAACCTCGTCGCCAACCTTCCAGCGCTTTACCTTGTCGCCCACCGCCCAGACAATGCCAGACGCGTCCGAGCCGGCGATGTGATAAGGCGCTTTGTGGCCATCAAACGGGCTGATAGGCTGGCCCAACGCAGCCCATACGCCATTATAGTTTACACCGGCAGCCATCACCAACACCAGCACCTCATTGCTGTCCAGCGTCGGAACATCCACCACTTCCTGCAGCATCGCGGTGTTTGGCTCGCCGTGGCGTTCCTTGCGAATGGCCCAGGCGTACATTTGCTTGGGCACAAACCCCATGGGCGGGATCTCTCCCATCTCATAGAGGTCTTTTTCGGGTGCCTCGTACGACGCGATACCGCTTTCGGTGTCCAAAGCCATGCTGGCCTCCTTTTTTGCTAACGCCGCGATGCAGAATCGCGCCTTTCAAAAGATGAGATATTGACCGTTATGAAATAATGCAACCTTTTTCGGCGCAAATTTGAAACTTTATGACCCAGCAGATGCAGAAAAATCTTCTGCACCTGCAGCGTCAGCATCTTTGACACCAACTGGAACAGAGGCCGCATAGAAATCGAACAGTTCTTGGCGCTGGCCAGACAGGGATAGAACATCGTTGTTCCGGCTCAGGAGTCGCCGCTCGACCAACTGGTGAATGGCACTTGCAATGGCGGCGGCATCTGCACCTGACTGACTGCCGTCGCGCTTCATCATAGCCTCTATTCGAGACCGGACGGCGTCAACCGCCATCGGGCCGTTTTCGCGCAATAACCAGCACACCGCAGGAACGGGCACCAAGGGAACCGCATGCCCGATGCGCTTCATCAGTTCACGCGCCAGATCCGTCATCACGTCGTCTTTGTCATCACCACGAAAACTCTGAAGCGAGATCGGCATGCCATACCGCACCGATGCAAGTCCGAAGCGCGTGTAGCGACCAATCAATCGCCGCCAGATCTGTTTCAGGCTCCACCGCGTAATGACGCCGATTCTGGCGCGGAAGCGACGGTCCGTTCCCAAAGCCGCACGGGTGAGGATCGTATCCTCAAGCACCCGGTCATAGTTCAGTGCCACGGGTACAAAGACGACGTCACGCCCATCAGGTTCGGTACCGTCGATGATGTACTTGAGCAATCCAAGTTTGGGACGACCGAGAGCCCCGGTGAGACTCAGCCCGCCCTCAGGGAACATGGCTTGGGTTACACCGGCTTCGGTCGCGTGACGCACATAACACGACAAAACCTGACGGTAGAGATCGCTGCCTGACTTTCGCCGGATGAAATAAGCCCCCATTGCCCGGATCAGGCGACTGAGCGGCCAGACCCGAGCCCACTCACCAACCGCGTAGGACAAGGCCGATTGTTGGGCTGCCAAATAGGTCACAAGCACATAGTCCATGTTGCTGCGATGGTTCATTACAAAGACAACCGTGGCTTCGGGGTCGATATCCCGCAGCGCTTTCTCATCTTCGTAGCTGAGCCGCACATCATAAAATGTATTACTCAGGATGCGGGCCAGGCGAATTGCGATACTGAAATAGGCGACAGCGGAAAAAGATGGCACGATTTCGCGGGCATAGCGACGCGCCTGTTCAAAGGCGACTGCTTCCGGAACGCCGGTCTGCTGAGCATGCAATTGCGCCGCTCGCCCCACCTGCGGATCATAGATCAGCCGTTGGATCATGTCGTGTCGCCGGGCCAGTTTGAACGGTTGGATAGGGCGTTGCAGGCGTTTGTTTAACCGAGACACGGCCCGTTCAAGGCGACGGCGAAAGAACCAGCGCACCGATGGAAACAGAAAATGCGAGGCCAGCGTGACCGCAGCAAAAACCACGATCAGAACAAACAGCCAAAGCGGGAGTTCCACAGTCTGTGTCATGCCCGCACAGTGCCATCAATCCGACCCGCTCACAATCTGCACAATCCAGAGATGCCGCAACGCAGCGAATTGACATGTCCCAAAAATTGCGCTTTAGAACCTTAGGACGTAATTTTGTTGCTCATCGATATGCGAGGCTCACCCATGACGCAGATGCAGAAAGATCGCCCCTGGTTGATCAGAACCTATGCCGGTCATTCCACAGCCCAAGCGTCTAACGCGTTGTATCGTGGCAACCTTGCCAAAGGTCAGACCGGGCTTTCCGTGGCCTTCGATCTGCCAACACAAACCGGATACGACAGTGACCATACGCTCGCGCGCGGCGAGGTTGGGAAAGTCGGTGTTCCGATCTGCCATTTGGGCGACATGCGGGTCCTTTTTGATCAAATCCCGCTCGAGCAGATGAACACTTCGATGACCATCAATGCCACCGCCCCTTGGCTGCTGGCACTTTATATTGCGGTCGCCGAAGAGCAAGGCGCCGATGTATCCAAGCTGCAGGGCACCGTGCAGAACGACCTGATCAAAGAGTATCTGAGCCGCGGGACTTATGTTTGTCCGCCAAAACCCTCCCTCAAAATGATCGCGGACGTCGCCGAATACTGCTACACGAATGTGCCCAAATGGAACCCGATGAATGTGTGTTCCTACCACCTGCAAGAAGCCGGCGCGACACCGGAGCAGGAACTGGCCTATGCTCTGGCGACTGCAATCGCGGTTCTGGACGAATTGCGTCCACGAGTGCCAGCCGAAGATTTCCCCGCTGTCTGTGGGCGTATTTCGTTTTTTGTGAATGCCGGGATCCGGTTTGTTACTGAAATGTGCAAAATGCGCGCCTTCGTGGATCTTTGGGACGAAATTCTGCAACAGAGATATGACGTCGAAGATCCCAAATTCCGCAGGTTCCGCTATGGCGTACAAGTCAACTCGCTGGGCCTGACAGAACAGCAACCGGAAAACAACGTCTACCGCATCCTGATCGAAATGCTTGCCGTGACCCTGTCGAAAAAGGCGCGCGCCCGCGCAGTGCAATTGCCCGCGTGGAACGAAGCCCTTGGTCTGCCGCGTCCGTGGGATCAACAATGGTCGATGCGCATGCAGCAGATTCTGGCCTACGAGACAGACCTTCTGGAGTATGGAGATCTGTTTGACGGCAATCCGGCCGTCGATGCGAAGGTTGAAGAATTAAAAGAAGGCGCGCGCGCAGAACTGGCCAACCTGGACGCGATGGGTGGAGCAGTCGCGTCAATCGAGTACATGAAATCCCGACTGGTAGAGTCCAACGCGGACCGTTTGAACCGGATTGAGCGCAACGAAACCGTTGTGGTGGGTGTGAACAAATGGACCGAGGGCGAACCCTCGCCGCTGCAGACCGAGGATGGGGGCATCATGGTTGTTGACCCTGCTGTCGAGCAAGAGCAGATCAACCGTCTCAATGACTGGCGGTCTAACAGGGACAGTGCGGCGGTCGCGGCGGCATTGGCTGCATTGCGCAAAGCCGCAAAGTCCGGGTCCAATATAATGGCGCCATCCATCGAAGCCGCAAAGGCGGGTGCCACCACCGGCGAGTGGGCCGAGGAAATGCGCAAAGCCTATGGAACCTATCGCGGGCCAACAGGTGTCTCCGGCTCGGTGTCCAACAAGACCGAAGGGCTCGAAGACCTTCGCGCCGCCGTTGATGCTGTCAGCGATAAATTGGGGCGGCGCCTCAAGTTCCTGGTCGGCAAGCCGGGCCTCGATGGCCACTCAAACGGCGCGGAGCAAATCGCTTTCCGCGCACGGGATTGTGGCATGGATATCAGCTATGATGGCATCCGCCTGACGCCCGAGGAGATCGTGGCTGCAGCCGCCAAAGATGACGCCCATGTCATCGGATTGTCGATCCTGTCCGGCAGTCACCTTCCATTGGTCGAAGACGTAATGGCGCGTTTACGCCAAGAAGGGTTAGGCCATATTCCGGTGGTAGTGGGCGGAATCATACCGGATGAAGACGCGGAGAAGCTCAAGTCTATGGGTGTATCCAAGGTCTATACACCGAAGAATTTTGAGCTAAATGCTATTATGGGTGACATTGTAACTCTGGTTGATCCACACAATCTCGCCGCTGAATAGCAGTCACTTTAGCAAATTATTTCCCCGTATCTATCCCAGCAACATTTGGGATAGATATTATTGTCATCCGCAATTAGGGTGCGTCGATACGCCAAAAAAATCACCCACGGAGAAATGCAATGGGGACCAATGTTGAAAAAATGTCGCGCAAAGAGCTTCTGAAACTGCGCGACGATGTCGAGAAAGCCCTCATCAATGCGGAAAAAAGGGAACGGCAGGAAGCATTAAAAGCTGCAGAAAAGGCGGCGGCGGAATTTGGCTTCTCTTTGTCTGAATTGTCCGGTGATGCACCGCGCGCGACTAAAGGCCGGAAAGCAAAGGCAAAATACCGCAACCCCGCGGAACCGCAGCAGACCTGGACAGGTCGGGGCCGCAAGCCGCAATGGCTGCATGATGCCCTCAAAGCTGGTGCGGATATCTCGGATTTGGAAATCTGATTTGGAATTAGTCTCAAAATGACAATTCATATTGGCGCAGAAAAAGGCGAAATAGCAGAAACCGTTCTTTTGCCGGGCGATCCCTATCGCGCGAAATGGGCAGCCGAAACGTTTTTACAAGACGTGCGGCAGGTCAATAATGTCAGGGGCATGCTTGGGTTCACCGGCACCTGGAAAGGGAACCCGGTTACAATTCAAGGCAGCGGCATGGGTATGCCGTCCCTGTCAATCTACGTAAATGAGTTGATCCGCGATTATGGTGCAAAAACGCTGATCCGGATTGGATCCTGCGGCGGCATGCAGGACAGAGTTAAAGTGCGTGATGTCATTCTTGCAATGACCTCCACCACGCTCAGCACGCCGTCACGTGGCATTATGAAAGAGCTCAACTTTGCCCCCTGCGCCGACTGGGACCTGTTGCAGGCGGCTGCCAAAGCGGCATCGGAAAAGGGCACACCAACGCATGTTGGTGGAATTTACTCCTCAGACGTTTTTTATGACGAACGCCCCGATCTGAATGAACAGATGGTTCGGCACGGCATTCTGGGGGTCGAAATGGAAGCCGCCGAGCTGTACATTCTGGCCGCCCGTCATAACTGTCGGGCGCTGGCTGTTCTTACCGTGTCTGACCATTTGCTGACCGGTGCGGCTTTGCCCGCCTCGGACCGCGAGCAAAGTTTTGGCGACATGGTCGAGATCGCATTGCAAGCGGCCTTTCCCGAAGCTGAATAACGGTTTTCGGGCGGGTACATCCCGCCGCCGTTTTCTATTGATCGTGCTCGTCGCGCAAGCAGCGCGTCGGGCTTTCATCTCCGGTCGTCTGCGCGCCGCAAAACGTGCAGACCCAAAGACCCTCTTTTCGATGCTGTCGCCACCTGCAGTCTCGTGTCAGCGACGACGTCCGCGCGCGCCATAGAAAATAAGCGAACACTCCGGCGGCCAGAAGAAGCAGAAGAATGGGCATGCTTATTGCATCGCCTATTCACAGTACCCTTGGCAAGCCTTACAGGCGTTTGGCTTAGGCGGCGTTGGCGTAGTCGAACAGTCTTGGTTCGTCCTTGGTCTCAGCCTGTACGGGTTCGGGCATATAGTACGCCCATGCCTGATCAAGCAGCTCCAAGGCTTCTTTGGCGGATGTTTGAGAACTGGATGTCTTTGTTATCATTGGAGTGATTCCGACCCAATCGTTTCACTCCTCCCTGCCGCAAGCCTACGCCTTCAAGCCGCGATTTTCATCAGCTTTTTTTGCATCGGCGACATGCGTCCAAAGCAATGCGGTCAGTTGATCATATGCCGGTCAAACAGCGCGTTCCACCATCATCTTCTTGATCTCTGCAATCGCTTTGGCCGGATTCAAGCCCTTCGGGCAGGTCTTGGCGCAATTCATAATCGTGTGACAGCGGTACAGTTTGAACGGGTCCTCAAGCTCGTCCAGACGTTCGCCCGTAGCCTCATCCCGACTGTCGATGATCCACCGATAAGCGTGGAGCAGAGCCGCCGGGCCAAGATAGCGATCACCATTCCACCAGTATGACGGGCAAGCGGTCGAGCAGCTGGCGCACATCACGCACTCATAGAGACCATCCAATTTCTTGCGGTCTTCGATTGACTGCTTCCATTCCTTTGCCGGGCGGTTGGTCTTGGTTTCAAGCCACGGCATGATGCTGGCATGTTGGGCGTAGAAATGCGTCAGGTCCGGAATAAGGTCCTTGACCACCGACATGTGCGGCAGTGGATAGATTTTCACGTCACCCTTGATCTCCTCCATCCCGTAGATACAGGCCAGAGTATTGATCCCATCGATATTCATCGCGCAAGAGCCACAGATGCCCTCACGACACGACCGGCGGAACGTCAGCGTGGGATCGATCTCGTTCTTGATCTTGATTAGCGCGTCCAGAATCATCGGACCGCAGGTATCCATATCGACGAAATACGTATCCACGCGCGGGTTTTGGCCATCATCCGGATTCCAACGGTAGATCTTAAACTTGCGCACATTGCTTGCGCCTTCCGGCTTGGGCCAGGTCTTGCCGGTGGTGATCCGGGAATTCTTGGGCAGGGTCAATTGGACCATGTCAAATCTCCGTAAGGTACATGGCCGCCATTCAGCCTGTATTGGCGCGTTTGGACGCGCCTCGGTTATGGTGGCCCCAATGGACCGTATTCACGTCGAAGTCCGGCGAAAGCCAGTCTGCGACGCTCTGCGGGTCACCCAAGTCGATATCAAACCGCAAAAAGCGCTCTGAACCGTCAAAATACGCTTCGACTTCGGCATGATGGACGTCGTACATATGCGCCCATCCACGCTTTACCTCAGCCGCTGTCAGACCATTGGCCTTGCAGCACTTTTCCAGATACCCGCCATTTGAGTGGCGCGACCGAGAAGCAATCCAGTCTGCCCGGTTCCGCGTGTTAAACAGAAAGTAAGCGTCCGGATATGCAGCGTGTAGTTCGCGAAAGAGTCGCGCACCGTCCAGCATGAAGCGTGAATTGACAAAAGCAATATCCGCGAATGCGCGCACGGCACCGAAACCCTGAAGTGGTTTCCGCCCCATTGCGATGTTCGTCACCATCCGTTGTGCAACGTTGGCTCCTTGCTCGTCCAACCAATGCAGCGACCGGATTCCACTGTTCTGAAACAGCTTATGAAACGACGTCGTGGCGCATCGGTTTAAACCGATCAGGATGATCTTGGGATCACTTTCTTGCGGATATAGCGCCTCAATCGTCATTGCATCTGCACCGCACCCGTCAGAAAGTCCGCGCCTTGGGCGCGATCTTCTTGAGGCTGATACCACCTTCGTCTTCTTTGGTCAGAGGGTCCTCGATAACCGGGCGATAGCTGAGATCGATATGGATTGCGTTGATCTTGCTACCGTGTGCCCGCGCAATTGTGTGGACCCGCCAGTTTTCGTCATCCCGGTTTGGATGATCCTCATGTGCGTGCGCGCCACGGCTTTCCTTTCGCGCTTCAGCACCAACAATTGTTGCCAAGGCATTTGGCATCAGGTTCGTCAGTTCCAGGGTCTCCATCAGGTCGCTGTTCCAGACCAGGGACCGGTCAGTGACCGACAGATCATCGACCTTTTCGGCGATCATCTTCATGGCTTCGACGCCATCGGCCATCGTCTTGGCCGTTCGGAACACAGCTGCGTCACGCTGCATCGTCTTTTGCATTTCCAACCGCAATTCCGCAGTCGATATGTCACCTTTCGCGTACCGCAAGCTGTCGAAGCGATCAAAAGCCGCATCAACCGAAATCTGATTCAGCGTCGGGTTGGGTGCATCGGCATCGACAACTTTTCCGGCCCGAATTGCTGCCGCACGACCAAACACAACTAGGTCAATCAACGAGTTTGAACCCAGACGGTTTGCACCGTGAACCGAGGCGCACCCGGCCTCGCCAACGGCCATAAGCCCGGGAACAACACGATTTGGGTCATCTTCTGTTGGGTCTAAAACCTCGCCCCAGTAATTTGTCGGGATACCGCCCATATTGTAATGCACGGTCGGCAGAACCGGGATCGGTTCCTTCGTGACATCAACCCCTGCAAAAACACGCGCTGATTCTGAAATCCCCGGCAAACGTTCCGCCAGAGCTTCGCTGGGAAGATGGCTCAGATTCAAGTGGATGTGATCGCCATCATCACCGTGACCGCGCCCCTCACGGATTTCCATGGTCATGGACCGAGAGACATAGTCGCGCGGTGCAAGATCTTTGTACTGGGGGGCATAGCGCTCCATAAAACGCTCACCTTCGGCGTTGGTCAGGTATCCGCCCTCCCCGCGCGCGCCTTCGGTAATCAGGCAGCCGGAACCGTAGATACCAGTCGGATGGAATTGGACGAATTCCATGTCCTGCAATGGCAGCCCGGCACGCGCCACCATGCCGCCACCATCGCCCGTGCAGGTATGAGCAGAGGTTGCACTGAAATAGGCGCGCCCATATCCGCCGGTTGCCAGCACAACCATCTTGGCATTGAAGACATGCATCGTGCCATCGTCGAGCTTCCAACAAACGACACCCTGGCATTGCCCGTCCTCGGACATGATCAGGTCAATGGCGAAATATTCGATGTAGAACTCAGCATTGTTCTTCAGGCTCTGGCCGTACAGCGTGTGCAGGATCGCGTGGCCGGTTCGGTCTGCTGCTGCGCAGGTCCGTTGCACGGCGGGTCCTTCGCCAAACTCGGTGGTGTGACCGCCAAATGGCCTCTGGTAGATCTTGCCCTCTTCAGTCCGGCTGAACGGCACGCCGTAATGCTCCAGCTCGTAAACCGCTTTGGGGGCTTCACGTGCGAGGTATTCCATCGCGTCCGTGTCACCCAACCAGTCCGACCCTTTCACGGTGTCATACATGTGCCATTGCCAGTGGTCTGGACCCATATTGGACAAGGACGCCGCGATGCCACCTTGTGCTGCAACCGTGTGGGACCGGGTTGGGAACACCTTTGTCACACATGCGGTCCGCAATCCCTGTTCTGCCATGCCCAGGGTCGCCCGCAATCCCGCGCCGCCGGCACCCACCACCACGACATCATATTCGTGGGTTTCATATTCATATGCTGTCATCGTTCCAAATCCTTACCGCACACACTACAGCGCGAGCTTGACCAGGGCAAAAAGACCCACTGCGATCACCGTATATGCAAAGGCCGATACAGCCATTAGGGTCAGTTTTTCAGCAACACCGTGTACGTAATCCTCGACAGCGACCAGCGCCTCTCTCATCAGATGCAGGGTTACGAATACCAATGTTAGTGCTGTAACGATGGCTGGAAAGGGACGGCTGTAATAGGCTAGGACCTCTTCGTAGGTTCCGCCAAGTCCAACAGCAAAGGTGATCACAAATAGCGGCACAAGAAACACCAAAGCCGTAGAGCTTGCCATCATTTGCCAATGGTGATGTGTGCCGCCGCGTCCAGCTCCTGTGCCTTCGGCACGCTTTCGGTCAGTAAGATAATGCATCGCCTCTATCCTTGCGCCACCAACACTGTCACAACGGTTAGAACAGTCGCCAACACGAACATCCCAACGCCCAGTTTTTCAGAGATCGGAACATCCAGGCAATATCCCAGATCCCAGATCACATGACGCAGCCGACCGAGCATATGGTAGTAAAGTGCCCACGCGGCCCCGAACATAACCAGATCGCCCAAGAAGCTGCGCATCAGCCCATCAATGAAGTTAAAAGCATTCTCTGATGTCGCCGCCGCAAGCAGCCACCACACGATCAAAGCGGACAGCACAAGCGTTGCGATACCGGTAATGCGCACCATGATCGAAGATATCGACGTCATTTGTGGACGATAAATCGTTAGATGTGGCGACAGCGGGCGGTTACCCCGATTTACATCGGCCATGGCGGCTCCTTTTCGGTTGGCTACCCTAGGTTTTACTAATTTTTGCCTTACTGTCACGTGCTGCAAGTGCAAAAACACTGAATTCGCCAGCAAAACACCGTAATATAGCATTATGTGATCACAGCTATAAATCTTGTGATCACATATCCCAT
Source organism: Ruegeria sp. B1 (assembly GCF_056535885.1). Classification (NCBI taxonomy): domain Bacteria; kingdom Pseudomonadati; phylum Pseudomonadota; class Alphaproteobacteria; order Rhodobacterales; family Roseobacteraceae; genus Ruegeria; species Ruegeria sp. B1. The sequence continues at coordinate 1,063,952 of NZ_JBQFJA010000001.1, forward strand.
TCAATGCCCTCAATGTTAGCGATTTCAATACCAAAGCAATGTGATCACGAATCTCAAACCATTACTTCATTCCGGCGGTTTGCTGTGTGACCTCCCGCAACAATTTTTTGCGTATGCGTTCAGGATAGTCGGCGAACCCCGCTGCTGACACAACAAACGCACCTTCACCGACAATAACGTTTTCAAAGAAATAGGCGGTCAGATCAGGCTCGCTTTGTTCAATGGCGATTGCGTTTACCGTAATGCCACGGGTGCGCAAAAGCGCATGCACCTGTTGCGGTTCAATCCCTTCATTCGAAACCCCGTCGCCTGAAATGTCGATCAGCAACCTTTTGCAATCCGAGACAGTCTGAAAACTGGCGAGGGTGGTTTCCAGCGCCTCACCAATTGCCGTGGAGAAATTGCGCCAAACACGGGGATCGGCCGCCACCTTTTCCGCGAACTTGTCGAGGACATCAAAGCTCTCGATCCGGGTCCACGGTATTGTGATTCTTTGGCGCGACGCACCCGTCCATTGAACAAGCATCAATCGTGCCTGACCCCGCACCAATGCCTCGGACACCACCGGATCGCGCAGACCTGCCGCGAGCCCGTCCATTTGTATCCTGTATTCCTGAGAGTCCACCGATCCGGAAACGTCTACGGCCAAGGCCAGGTCGCAGGCGACGGTAGGAGTAGCCAGAAAAGACGCGACAGCCGCCGCACGCAAGAACCGCATGCCTGACACCTAGCACATCCACAGATGCTTCAATTCAATTTCTTATTAGGGTGCGATTTCGCGCAGTCAGTCGTCGATGTTCAAACACATCTTAATTTTCGACCCGCTGTAGCCGGGGATATAGCCAGCACCGTACAGGACGCACGGCACCTCCACATCGCGGCTCCTAACCTGTCCCATCTCTACATTGGGACAAGGGCCCATATGTCAAGGTCCAGCAACACGCCGGGCAGGTACTTTCCGTCTTCACCCCTAAGCTCAAACGGAGGGCCACCTTTTGTCGCGACAAGACGTAGGCGCAAAGCCCCGATGCCGGAAGCGCCGGTCTCTGCCTTATCCAGGACCTCGGACCAGGCCTTGATCGTATCCCCCGCGAAACACGGGTTGGCATGTGCACCGCCATTCAGACCCACAATCATCTGTGCATTTGCAAGACCGTTGAAGGATAACGCGCGGGCCATCGAAATCACATGCCCCCCATAGATCAGGCGGCCGTCCGGGCGGAACGTCAGATCAAAATGCACCTTGGCGGTGTTTTGCCACAGGCGCGTGGCCAGCATATGCTCGGCTTCTTCCACGGTTACGCCGTCGACATGATCGATGGTCTCCCCAACGGCGTAGTCACCCCAGCGATGCGTCTCGCCTGATTGTCCAAAGTCATACGCGGTGAAATCCAGGCCTTGCGGTATCAGCAGATCGTCAGCATTCAACGCCTTTTTCAGGTCGGGCACAACGGCCTCTGGCGCTGGAACATCGAGGTTCGATTTGCGCACCATCACCCAGCGGACATATTCGATGACTACCTCGTCACGCTGGTTCAACCCGCGTGTGCGGACCCAGACAACTCCGGTCTTACCGTTGGAATTCTGCTTGAGACCGATCACTTCGGACTCTGACCGCACCGTGTCGCCGGGATAGACCGGCAGCAACCACCGTCCCTCGGCATAGCCCAGGTTGGCCACCGCGTTCAGCGAAATATCCGGGACCGTCTTGCCGAAAACCACGTGAAACGCCGCCAGATCATCAATCGGACTTTGCGGCAATCCGCAACTCCGGGCGAACTCATCCGAGGAATAGAGCGCATGGCGCGCCGGATACAGCGCGTGATAAAGCGCGCGTTCGCCCACTGTTACGGTACGCGGCACCGCGTGATGCAGTAGCTGACCGACAGAGTAATCCTCGAAGAAACGGCCCGGATTGGTTTTTGCCATTATTGCTGTCCCAATTTCATGTCAGGGGAATAGTCGGCTTTGACTTCTTTGGTGACCGCTTGCGCGCAGTACATCATGTTGGTCGCCGGATTGAAGGCGTACGAGGGGGAACCATACAGCTCCCACCCTTTCGCCAACGCGTCGGAGACCTTGTGGCAGAAGGCCGACGTATCCTCTTCAGTCAGGAGGCGGTAGAGCTTGGTCACAACGTCATCTCCTTAAGACGGGAAGGGCCACGGACCGACCAACCCATGGATGTAACCGATGATGCCCAGCAGAACGATTGAGGCAACAAAGAACATGGCGTCTTTGCCGTAGGTGCCGGGCTCGCCGGGGGTCCACTCAGGCTCGGACCGGTTGATGACGATGACTTCCGCAATGGCCCAGGCCAACAGCCCGCCGAACAAGACGATCGAGGCCAGATCACCATTGACCAGCAGGTGCGCAAACGCCCACAGCTTGAAGCCGCCCAGCATTGGGTGGCGCATCTTGTTCAGCAGACGGCCTTTGGCTCCCGCAGGGCTCATCATGAAGATCCCGATTAACACCAGCAGGTTGTTGATGTGAATCATGAACGACGGCGGCGCCCAGACATAGACGAAATCCGTCATCCGGTATCCGAAGATCATCAACAGGATGGATGCAACCAGTGCCAGAGCAACGACACCCTTGCCTGCGTCGCCCATCTTGGCCCGTTGTTCGGGCATGAGCCGTTTAAAGAAATGTGCGGCCCACCAAAGTGCCACACCAAGGATCAAAAGAACAAAGCCCATTGCTGGCCTACCCCGCTTGCAAAACTACTATCGCCTCCGCTTTTGCCAGAATTTCGCGGGCAGTTACAACGTGCAGGTTTTCAACAATTTTGCCGTCAACCACAGCAACCCCTTGTCCTTGGGCCTCAACCTCTTCGAATGCGGCGATTTGTCTGCGCGCCAGGTCGATTTCTGCGTCTGACGGTGCAAAGGCTGCGTTTGTGATATCAACCTGCGCGGGATGGATCAGGGTCTTGCCGTCAAAGCCCATGTCGCGACCTTGTGCGCACTCTGCGGCCAGCCCTTCGGCATCCTTGAAGGCGTTGTAGACACCATCAACAATGATCAAACCCTCGGCCTTGGCGGCCAACAGGCACAGACCCAAAGAGGTCATGAGCGGCAGGCGATCCGCGCGAAAGCGGACCTGAAGCTCCTTGGCCAGATCGTTGGTGCCCATGACAAAGCCCGCCATCAGAGGGTGCGCGGCGATTTCGGGTGCATTCAGCATACCGCGCGGCGTCTCCATCATCGCCCAGATCGGCAGATCGCCGGTGACAGCTGCCAAGCCATCTACATCAGCGGCCGCATTCACTTTGGGAAGCAAAACGACATCGGCGTCCATATCGCGCACAGCCTCGGCATCGGCCCGGCCCCATTCAGTGTCCAGCCCGTTGATGCGCACGATCTTGACACGCGTGCCATACCCGCCTGTTGCCAGCGCGGCCTTCAGTGTCTCACGGGCATTCGCCTTTTCCTCGGCAGCCACGGCATCTTCCAGATCGAAAATGATCGCATCAACTGGCAGCGTCCGCGCCTTTTCCAAAGCCCGCTCTTTGGAGCCGGGAATGTACAGAACCGAGCGATATGGGCGTTGACGTGGATCCATCTGCATCTCCCCAAGAAATAATATTGCGCGGAATGGGGCATTTTTTTCACGAAAGTTCAAGCGCAAAAACGCCGCGCTGCAGCATCAAGGGCGGCGACAATGCAACGTGCGTTGTTTTAACCGAATTTCGTGACCTGCAGAGCAAGGTTTCCAAATCAGGCGACAAGAGGGCCGGAGATGAAAAAGACACTGATCAAAATGACGATGGGGTTGTCCATCGTGGTTCTTGCTGCGCAACAACTGCCGGCACAATCACGCAATTGCGCGCCGCGCGCCGATGTGATCGAGCGACTTGCCGACACCTATGGCGAAACCCGCAAGGGCATCGGACTTGCGCGACAGGGTGCCGTCATGGAGGTATTCGCATCTGACGAAACCGGCACTTGGACCATCACCGTGACGCTGCCGGATGGCGTGACATGTCTGGTTGCAAGCGGGCAATCCTACGAAAATCTTGTCGAAGGGTTGCCGCCCGCAGGCGACGACGCCTAATTCAGGTCAACGCATCCCAGATCAGCTTTGAACCGGTGATCGTGAGCAGAACGTATGCAATGCCAAAGAACACGCGCTCGGACAGCATGAAATGCGCCCGAACGCCGAGCCACGCGCCAAGCAGTGCAAACGGAGCCAGCAACAGGTTTGCCCAGGCCGTTTGCAGCGTGAAAAGACCGAGATAGGCGTAGGGCACAAATTTGGCGATGTTAATCACCCAAAACACAAGAACCGTGGTGGCCTGAAACTCGGTTTTCGGCAGGCGTTGCGACAACAGGTAGACAGCAGCTGGCGGTCCTCCGGCGTGGCTAACAAAGCTGGTGAAACCGGCGACCAAACCCGCAAAGATACCCACTGGCGGCGGCAACCGTTTGTGCGCAGCACGCACCCATCCTCGGGATTGCCCAACATGCCAAACGACAAATCCAACCGATATTCCGCCAATTAACAACCGCAAAACATCGTCGTTTGTCGCACGAAACAGCCAAAAGCCCAACAAGACGCCGGGAATGGCGCCCAGCATCAGCAAACGGGAATCCGGCCAGCTCCACCGCTTCCAGTAGGGACCAAGGGTCGCAAAATCGATCATCATCAGCATGGGCAGCATCAAAGCGACCGCCTGCGCCGGCTCGAGGATCAGCGCCAGAATCGATGACGATGCAAACGCCACGCCCGAGCCAAACCCGCCTTTCGAAATGCCCGCAAAGATCACCGCCGGGATCGCCACGGCAAAAAACATCAGGTTCAATTCGAACATGCAGGGGCCCCGAAACGGCTTGTTTCAAAAGCCGTTTAGCGCAATCGGCCAAACATATGCAAACTGTATGCGGTCGCATGCCATGCGGCTCGGCCCTTGCACAAAGCCCTATTAACGACTAGCACAACCGCGATTTCAAAACCCACCGGAGATATTCCAAATGGCCAGACCCAAGATCGCGCTGATCGGCGCAGGTCAGATTGGCGGCACGCTCGCCCACCTCGCAGCAATGAAAGAACTCGGGGACGTCGTCCTGTTCGACATCGCCGAAGGCACCCCCGAGGGCAAGGCGCTGGATATCGCCGAGTCTGGCCCTGTTGAAGGGTTCGACGCGTCCCTGAAAGGTACGCAGTCTTATGAGGACATCGCTGGCGCCGACGTCTGCATCGTAACCGCAGGCGTGCCGCGCAAACCGGGCATGAGCCGCGACGACTTGCTGGGTATCAACCTTAAGGTCATGAAATCGGTCGGCGAAGGCATCGCCGCCAACGCCCCCGACGCGTTTGTGATCTGCATCACCAACCCACTGGATGCGATGGTTTGGGCGCTGCGTGAGTTCTCGGGACTGCCGCATAACAAAGTCTGCGGTATGGCCGGCATTCTGGACTCGGCACGCTTCCGCCACTTCCTGGCGGAAGAGTTCGAAGTGTCGATGCGTGATGTCACCGCCTTTGTGCTGGGCGGTCATGGCGACACCATGGTGCCATCGGTGCGGTACTCAACCGTTGCTGGTATCCCACTGCCCGATCTCGTTGAAATGGGCTGGACCACACAAGAAAAGCTGGACGCCATCGTACAGCGCACCCGCGACGGCGGCGCCGAAATCGTTGGCTTGCTAAAGACCGGCTCGGCCTTCTACGCTCCGGCTACCTCGGCAATTGAAATGGCAGAAGCGTATCTGAAAGACCAGAAACGCGTCCTGCCCTGTGCCGCTTATTGCGACGGTGAACTGGGTGTCAGCGGTATGTATGTCGGCGTCCCGACCGTAATCGGTGCAGGCGGCATCGAAAAGATCGTCAACATTACCCTGAACGAAGAAGAACAGGCGGGTTTCGACAATTCGGTGAACGCCGTGAAAGGCCTGATCGAGGCCTGCAAGGGCATCGACAACTCGCTGGCATAAGGCGCGAGATTAGGTGTTAAGAGACCGGTCTTTTCGGGCCGGTTTTCTTGTTTGCAGGTCAGATCACGTTCGCCGGTTATGTTGGCGCAAACGTCGCAAACGCCTTTTTTGAATGTGTTTTCAGGCCTAAGGTTCGTCTTCTCGAATCATAGGGCCTTGGCTATCAAATTTGTGATCACACCTAAAATGCTGTGATCACAAATACTGAAAATCTTCGTGAAAAAGCTCTCTTCCGTCAAAAAACCCTTTAAACTTTACCGTTAGAAACCCCTATAACGGTTCAATCGCATTCAGACGGGACAGCTTCGATGAACATCCATGAATATCAGGCCAAGGCGCTTCTGCGCAGCTATGGCGCTCCGGTTTCCGACGGTCGCGCCGTTTTACGCGCGGAAGAGGCCAAAACCGCAGCGGGTGAACTGGACGGACCGCTTTGGGTCGTCAAGGCGCAGATCCACGCAGGCGGGCGAGGTAAGGGTTCCTTCAAAGAAACCGACGCGGGTGAAAAAGGTGGAGTCCGTCTGACCAAGTCGGTTGAAGAAGCCGCCGAAGAAGCCAAAAAGATGTTGGGGCGCACGCTGGTCACCCATCAGACCGGCCCCGCAGGCAAGCAGGTCAACCGCATCTACATCGAGGCCGGGTCGGGCATCGAGCGCGAATTGTACCTGGCCCTGCTGGTCGACCGCCAAACCAGCCGCATCTCATTCGTTTGCTCGACCGAGGGCGGCATGGACATCGAGGAAGTGGCCGCTGAAACGCCCGAGAAAATCCTATCCTTCTCGGTTGACCCTGCGACGGGGTATCAGCCCTACCACGGCCGCCGCATCGCCTTCTCGCTGGGCCTTGAGGGCGCACAGGTCAAGCAATGCGTCAAGCTGATGAATCAACTCTATAACGCCTTCGTCGAGAAGGACATGGAGATGCTGGAAATCAACCCGCTGATCGTCTCGGACAGCGGTGACCTCAAGGTGCTGGACGCCAAGGTCGGTTTCGACGGCAACGCGGTCTACCGCCACCCGGATATTGCCGAACTGCGCGATACGACCGAGGAAGACCCCAAGGAACTGGAAGCCTCGAAATACGACCTGAACTACATCGCGCTGGACGGTGAGATCGGCTGCATGGTGAACGGTGCCGGTCTGGCGATGGCGACGATGGATATCATCAAGCTTTATGGAGCCGAGCCTGCCAATTTCCTCGACGTGGGCGGCGGTGCGACCAAGGAGAAAGTGACCGAGGCGTTCAAGATCATCACTTCGGACCCGCAGGTCAAAGGCATACTGGTCAACATCTTCGGTGGCATCATGCGCTGTGACGTGATTGCCGAGGGCGTTGTCGCTGCTGTGAAAGAGGTCGGCCTGCAGGTTCCGCTGGTCGTGCGTCTAGAAGGCACGAATGTCGAGAAAGGCAAAGAGATCATCAACACCTCTGGCCTGGACGTGATCGCGGCGGACAACCTGAAAGACGGTGCCGAGAAGATCGTGAAGGCGGTTAAGGGATGATTTGAGTTCAGAAGGTTCGTGGATTTCAAGGGTCTTCTTTCGAACTCAACTGTGTCACTAGCTCAAAGGCAACTTGCATGAAAGTCGGTACGATTTCCCTGGCAGCTTTACTTTTTGTCGCAAACTGTTCGTCGGCAGCTTTTGAATCGAAAGCGTACGATGAAGTCAGTATGCTATTCGAAAGTGCATGCATGGCCAACATTGGAAATCCTTCCCAATCCTTGCGAGCCCTAGAGAGGTCGGGTTTGAAGCGCAACTACGCGTCAAACGAGGATGATGTTAATTACTACAACCCAAAGACAGGCGTACGTTATACAGCCGGAACGAAAGTTGCGGAGATTAGCTCAGCTGGCCGCAATTTGGGTATCATCGAATACAACTATTGTTCCGCTGCTTCTTATGACTTGAACCAATCCCACTTTGAAAAAATCCAAAGCGAGATGACGTCGAAGTATATCTCGGGCAGATCAACATACAAAACTGCTCGACAGCCTTCCAATCATCGCGTGACCGCTGACAAACGAATTGCTGGCTGGAAGGTGTCTGTGGTCGCTGGACAACCACCGACACAACCGTCCGGGCGCAAATTTTCTTCCATAGAACTGCAACAAACGAAATAGCCAGCGAAGGAGTCACAAAATGGCAGTCCTAATCGACGAAAACACCAAAGTGAGACGAAAACACCAAAGTGATCTGTCAGGGCACTCGACAGACGCACGTGTGGCACTAACCGCACCTTCAAAGTGACAGCCGCCGCTACATATCGCGATTGCCCCACATGCGGGTCCGATGATGCCCCCAGATTGGAGGCATACTCTCCGGTCGATTGGTTTCTGGCCCAGTGCAAGGCGTGCGGTTTTGTGTTCCTCCGTGACCCGCCGAAACACGAGGCGTTGCAAGAGGACTTCGCGTGGGAGCGGACCTTTGCCGCAAAAAAGCAGACCTCGAAGGGGTCCACATTGTTCAGCCCGATCGCGCGAAAAATCCGCAGCAAACTGCGGATGAACCGCGACAAGAATGCGGCGTTCCGTAGGTGGTTCAACAACGGTCATGTGCTGGATATCGGATGCGGCGATGGCGTGCGGGTTGCGGAACCGATGACGCCTTATGGCATCGAATTGTCATCGGAACTGCATCGGCGCGCCGATGCAAATATGCGCTCTCGCGGCGGCTATTGCCTTCATGGCGCGGGGGCCAAAGCCATCTGGCAATTCGAGCCTGAGATGTTCGACGGTATCGTGATGTATTCCTACCTCGAACACGAAACTGACGCTCTGGATGTGCTTAAGGGCGCCTATCGCGCGCTTAAACCGTCGGGTGGTGTCTTTGTTCGTGTGCCGAACTTTGGCTCTCTCAACCGCAAAATCGTCGGCGCCAAATGGTGCGGCTTTCGACACCCCGATCATGTCAACTACTTCACTTTGAAAAGCCTTAGAGAGCTGGTCGGCAGGGCGGGTTTCTCAACCAGACTGGTTAACTGGATCAGCCTGCCGGTGGACGACAACGTTTCCGTGCTCTTACGCAAAAATCAATCAAAATCACTATAAGGACCAGGTACTCATGGCAGTCCTCATCGACGAAAATACCAAAGTGATCTGTCAGGGCTTCACCGGCTCGCAGGGCACATTCCACTCCGAACAGGCCATTGCGTATGGCACCAAGATGGTCGGCGGCGTGACCCCCGGCAAAGGCGGGATGGAGCATCTGGGCCTGCCCGTGTTCAACTCGGTCCACGAAGCCAAGCATGTGACCGAAGCCAATGCCAGCGTGATCTATGTGCCGCCGCCCTTTGCGGCTGACTCGATTCTTGAGGCGATTGATGCCGAGATGGAGGTGATCGTTTGTATCACCGAAGGTATCCCGGTTCTGGACATGATGAAGGTGAAGCGGGCGCTGGAAGGGTCGAGCTCGCGCCTGATCGGCCCGAACTGCCCTGGTGTGATTACGCCCGACGCCTGCAAGATCGGCATCATGCCCGGCCACATCCACAAGCGCGGCTCGGTCGGCGTTGTGTCGCGCTCGGGAACACTGACCTATGAGGCCGTCAAGCAGACGACGGACGTGGGTCTGGGCCAATCCACCTGCGTCGGCATCGGCGGCGACCCGATCAAAGGGACCGAGCATATCGACGTGCTGGAATGGTTCCTGGCGGATGACGAGACGGAGTCGATCATAATGATCGGTGAGATCGGTGGCTCGGCCGAGGAAGAAGCGGCACAGTTCCTAGCGGATGAAGCAAAGAAGGGCCGCAAGAAACCAACCGCCGGTTTCATCGCAGGCCGCACCGCCCCTCCGGGCCGCCGCATGGGCCACGCGGGCGCGATCGTCGCCGGCGGCAAAGGCGGTGCCGAAGACAAGATCGAAGCAATGCGCTCGGCCGGTATCGTCGTGGCCGAAAGCCCAGCGCAGCTGGGTGAAGCTGTGCTGGAAGCGATTGGGTGAGCTGTGATTTGGGGTGGTAAACCCATGTTTGGCTTTGCGGCTGTCATCTTGGCAGCCACTGCCGGCTCTACTATTGCCAGCAGCTCAGAGATGGCCTCAGAAACTGTTGCTGCTTGCCAGTCTACAACTGATTTGCCCACGCTGACATATACGCTTATTCAGGTTGGCTGGACCCCGAAGGTGCCTGCAAATCTTGATGACCGTGCAGTTCGTTCTTACGCCGCCACCTATTTGCCCAACCACTTAGGCAATGGTGACTACTCTAACCTGCGCATTGCAAACACTTGGGAGTTAGCTCTCACAAACGCGGCAGGTGCGCGCAACTTAAAGATTGTTGATGGCTCCGAAAAAAAGGACCGGTGGTTTGTTCGTGAGCAAACCGGAAGCGTTTTGCGAATCGATAGCTACAAGAGTGGAGAGTTTGAGCACATCCAATGTGTGCTGGCTCTCAAGGAAGAAGACTCTCCAACTACTTTTGCGGAGCTACTGGAGGGATCGGATCGCGACCCTCAATACCTTCAACCAATTCTTCATCTTCAGCATCAGTCTTCCGAAGACGATAATCTGAAAAGAAGCATGAAAGGCGCGATCCTAAACATACATCGAATAAAATCTGCCTCAGACACAGACTTTGATGTATCGTCAGTGTTCACTACTGCTACAACAAAACGACCGGAGAAGGCGCAATGACCTTCTCTGACGCCATCCGCACCTGTTTCTCGAAATTCTTCACCTTCTCGGGTCGCGCCTCTCGGCCGGAATACTGGTTCTTTTTCCTGTTCATCGTGATCTGGAGCTTTCTCGCCGGGATCATCGACTGGCAGTTCTTTACCCAGGTTGCAGTGACTGAAACCGAGACCTCCAAATCCGTGTCCGCCGCGTCCTCAGGGCCAGTGCAGAGCATCGTTGGCCTGATCGTGTTCTTCCCGCATCTGGCCGTTGCGTGGCGGCGGATGCATGATACCGGGCGCAGCGGGCTGTATGCTTTGCTGCCGATCCTGCTGATCGTCGGGGCTTTTGCGGTTCTGATCTTTGGCATCGGGATCGCCAACCAGTTTCATGGCGGCAGGCTCGATACTCTGTTCACAGAAGCCACCTTGCTGATTGTCCTTCCAACACTGCTGGTTTTGCTGGTGTCACCCCTTCTGGTGCTATGGTGGCTGACACGGCCCAGCCAAGCAGGCACCAACCAATACGGTCCCAACCCATATGAGGTAGCCCAATGACCGAACATTCGCCCAACACTGCCTTTCACGCCTCAAGCTTTATGCAGGGGCATAATGCCGAATATCTGGAGCAGCTCTACGCCCAGTACACCAAGAACCCCAGCGCAATGGATGCCGCCTGGGCCGAGTTTTTTAAGGCCATGGGAGATGCCACGCCGGATGTTCAGAAAGAGGCCGAGGGGCCGTCCTGGGCGCGGACCGACTGGCCGCCAATGCCAACAGATGATCTGACAGGTGCATTGACGGGTGAATGGGCCGAGATCGATGCCAAGGCGGCGGGCAAGAAGATCAAGGACAAGGCTGAAGCGAAAGGCGTCGAAGTTAGCGAAGACCAGATCAAACGTGCGGTGCTGGACAGCCTGCGCGCCTTGATGCTGATCCGGGCCTATCGCATCCGCGGCCATCTGGCCGCCAATCTGGATCCGCTGGGGATGCGCACGGCCAGCACACATCCTGAGCTGGACCCCAAGACCTATGGGTTTTCTGAGGCTGATATGGATCGGCCAATTTTCATCGACAACGTGCTGGGGCTGCAGATGGCCTCGATGCGGCAGATCGTCGAGATCGTGAAGCGGACCTATTGCGGCACTTTTGCGCTGCAATACATGCATATCTCGAACCCCGAAGAGGCCGCGTGGCTGAAAGAACGGATCGAGGGGTATGGCAAGGAAATCCAGTTCACCAAGGAAGGCCGCAAGGCCATTCTGAACAAGATGGTCGAGGCCGAAGGTTTCGAGAAATTCCTGCACGTGAAATACATGGGCACCAAACGCTTTGGTCTGGACGGCGGCGAAGCGCTGATCCCGGCGATGGAACAGATTATCAAGCGCGGCGGCGCCCTTGGTGTTCGGGACATCGTCATCGGGATGCCGCATCGGGGCCGCCTGAACATTCTGGCCAATGTGATGCGCAAGCCCTACCGCGCCATTTTCAACGAGTTCCAGGGCGGCAGCTTCAAGCCCGAGGATGTGGACGGCTCCGGTGACGTAAAATATCACCTTGGCGCGTCTTCTGATCGGGAATTCGACGGCAATTCGGTTCACCTGTCATTGACGGCAAACCCGAGCCACCTTGAGGCGGTGAACCCCGTCGTGCTGGGTAAAGTGCGCGCCAAACAGGATCAGTTGAAAGACGCGGATCGGACAGCGGTGATGGGTATCCTGTTGCACGGCGACGCCGCCTTTGCCGGTCAGGGCGTTGTGGCCGAAGGGTTCGGACTGTCGGGCCTGCGGGGACACAAGACTGGCGGCACGATGCATATCGTTGTGAACAACCAGATCGGGTTTACCACTGCGCCGCATTTCAGCCGCTCCAGCCCGTACCCAACCGACATCGCCCTGATGGTCGAAGCGCCGATCTTTCACGTCAACGGCGATGACCCCGAGGCGGTCACGCATGCGGCCAAAGTGGCCACGGAATTCCGGCAGAAGTTCCACAAAGACGTGGTTATCGACATCTTTTGCTACCGCCGGTTCGGGCACAACGAGGGCGACGAGCCCATGTTCACCAACCCGATCATGTACAAAAAGATCAAGACCCACAAAACCACGCTCAGCCTTTATACAGAGCGGTTGGTCAAGGATGGTCTGATCCCCGAAGGCGAGATCGAGGACATGAAAGCGGCCTTTCAGGCCCACCTGAACGATGAGTTCGAGGCCGGAAAAGACTATAAGCCCAACAAGGCAGACTGGCTGGATGGGCGCTGGTCGCATCTGGACAAGAACAAGGATGAATATGTACGCGGCGACACGGCGATTGCACCGGAAACCTTTGCCGAGATCGGCAAGGCGCTGACGCATGCTCCGTCCGACATCGCGCTGCACAAGACGGTTGGTCGCCTGCTGGAGCACAAAAAGCAGATGTTCGAATCCGGCAAGGGTTTCGACTGGGCGACCGGTGAGGCATTGGCCTTTGGCTCTCTGCTGACCGAAGGCTATCCGGTTCGCTTGTCCGGTCAGGACGCCACGCGGGGCACATTCAGCCAACGTCATTCCGGATTTGTCCATCAGGAAAACGAGGAACGGTTCTACCCGCTGAACAATGTTCGCGCCGGACAGGCGCACTACGAGGTGATCGACTCGATGCTCAGCGAATACGCGGTGCTGGGCTTTGAATACGGGTACTCGCTGGCCGAACCAAATGCGCTTGTCCTGTGGGAGGCGCAATTTGGCGATTTCGCCAACGGGGCGCAGATCATGTTCGACCAATTCATCAGTTCAGGCGAGAGCAAGTGGCTGCGCATGTCCGGTCTGGTCTGCCTACTGCCGCACGGGTTCGAAGGGCAAGGGCCAGAACACAGCTCGGCCCGGCTGGAACGGTTCCTGCAGATGTGCGGACAGGATAACTGGATCGTCGCGAACTGTACGACGCCCGCGAACTACTTCCACATTCTGCGTCGTCAGTTGCACCGCACGTTCCGCAAGCCGCTGATCCTGGTGACCCCGAAATCACTGCTGCGCCACAAGCTGGCCGTCAGCACGGCCGAGGAGTTCACAACCGGATCCAGTTTCCACAGGGTGCTCTGGGATGATGCGCAGCATGGCAATTCTGACACCAAGCTGGTTGCCGACGACAAGATCAAACGAGTGGTGATGTGTTCGGGCAAGGTCTATTACGACCTGCTGGAAGAGCGCGATGCCCGGGGTATCGACGATGTCTACCTGCTGCGGATCGAACAGTATTACCCGTTCCCGGCGCACTCGCTGATCAATGAACTTGAACGGTTCAAAGGTGCCGAGATCATCTGGTGTCAGGAAGAACCCAAGAACCAGGGGGCGTGGACCTTTATCGAACCCAATATCGAATGGGTGCTGACCCGGATCGGCGCAGATAACAAACGGCCACGCTATGTCGGCCGCGCAACCTCGGCCTCGCCCGCAACGGGTCTGGCCAGCCAACACAAAGCCCAACAAGAAGCGCTGGTTAACGAAGCGCTGAGCCTCGAAGGAAAGTAAGCGATGACGATTGAAGTTCGTGTTCCCACGCTTGGCGAGTCGGTCACCGAAGCCACGGTTGCGACCTGGTTCAAGAAACCCGGTGACGCCGTTTCCGTGGATGAGATGCTGTGTGAGTTGGAGACCGACAAGGTCACGGTCGAAGTGCCCTCTCCGTCCGCCGGCGTGATGGGAGAAATCGTCGCGGCCGAAGGGGAAACCGTGGGCGTGGATGCCCTGCTGGCCACGATCACGGCCGGAGAAGGTGCCACACCTGCCCCGGCGGCGGCCGAAGTTCCAGCGCCAGCGCCTGCCGCAGCCCCGGCATCATCGGGCGGCAGTGTTGACGTGATGGTGCCTACGCTGGGTGAATCCGTATCCGAGGCGACCGTTTCCACGTGGTTCAAACAAGTGGGCGATGCCGTCGCACAGGACGAAATGCTGTGTGAGTTAGAAACAGACAAGGTCTCGGTTGAGGTTCCGGCTCCCGCTGCTGGCGTTCTGGCTGAGATCGTCGCTCCGGAAGGCGCTACTGTAGACGCGACCGCCAAGCTGGCGGTGATCTCGGGCGCTGCGGCGGGTGTTGCAGCAGCTCCCGCAGCGCCTGCGGCAGCCGCGGGCGGCGGCGCCTCGACCAACGGCAAGGACATTGCCAACGCTCCGTCCGCAGAAAAAGCCATGGCCGAGGCGGGCCTGTCCGCGGATCACGTCACCGGCACCGGCCGCGATGGTCGCATCATGAAGGAAGACGTGGCGAAAGCGGTTGCAACAGCTTCGGCCCCAGCGCCTGCGGCGGCTGTGCCCGCCCCCGCTGCCCAGGCCCCACGCGCGCCCGTTGCCGCCGAGGATGCGGGGCGTGAAGAACGGGTTCGAATGACCCGTTTGCGGCAAACCATTGCCAAACGTCTGAAGGACGCGCAAAACACCGCCGCGATCCTGACCACCTTTAACGAGGTGGACATGACCGAGGTGATGGCGTTGCGAAATCAGTACAAAGACCAGTTCGAGAAAAAGCACGGCGTGCGTCTGGGCTTTATGTCTTTCTTCACGAAGGCCTGTTGTCATGCGTTGAAGGAAGTGCCCGAGGTCAATGCAGAGATCGACGGCACCGACATCGTCTACAAGAGCTTTGTACATATGGGCGTCGCCGCAGGTACCCCGCAGGGTCTGGTGGTTCCGGTCATCCGCGATGCCGACAGCATGTCCTTTGCCGCCATCGAAAAAGCCATCGCGGAGAAAGGCAGGCGTGCGCGGGACGGAAAACTGAGCATGGAGGAGATGCAGGGCGGTACCTTTACCATCTCGAACGGTGGCGTCTATGGCTCTCTGATGTCCTCACCGATCCTGAACCCGCCGCAGTCGGGTATTCTGGGCATGCACAAGATCCAGGACCGCCCGATGGTCATCAATGGCGAGATCAAGATCCGCCCGATGATGTATCTGGCGCTGTCTTATGACCACCGGATCGTCGATGGCAAAGGCGCGGTGACGTTCCTTGTCCGGGTAAAAGAGGCGCTGGAAGATCCTCGCCGCCTGCTGATGGATCTGTGACCATGGCAACGCATGTACTTTGGCAAGCCGATGTCGCGGATTTTGATGTCTGGCTGAACGTGTTTCTCGAGGACAAACCCATGCGAGAGGCAGCGGGCATTCACGATCTGCACATCTGGAAAGATCCTGAGCAAAAGGATCACGCGGTCGCGCTGTTCGAGATCGCAGATCTGGACCGGGCGCAGAGTTTCATCGAGTCGGAGGAACTGGCTATGCATCACGAACGCGGTGGCGTGGCGCATATTCAGGTTAAAGTGCTGACACCCGTCTAAGCAATGCACGTACGACTGGACATAAACCCGACCGGTTGCTCAACGCGAAAGCGCTTGGACAACATTTTTCAAGACGCTCGCCCATGACCCCCGAACTCACCGTCCTGACGTTGGCAGCGCTGTTGCAGGTCGTGCAATATGCGCTAATGGCAATCCCGGCCAATTTGGAGCTTGGCCCAGGAAAGACCACGTCAGCCCGGGACCGAGACCGCTTGGGTGGACCGATCGAGGATCAGTTGTCCCAAGGAACGGCGCGATTGTACCGGGCACTGAACAACCACTTTGAGGGGTTGATCCTGTTCACAATCGCCTGTGTGGTCGTCACGCTCAGCGGTATGGCAAACGGCTTTACGGCCGCGTGCGCTTGGATCTACCTGGCCGCCCGGTTCTTATATGTTCCCGCCTATTATTACGGCCTGAAACCCTGGCGTACTGTTATTTGGCTCGCTGGCTTTCTGGCCACGACCCTTATGCTTTTGGCGGTGTTATTGTGAAGCCGCTGATGTACAAACTGTTCAGAGATTTATGCTCTGCGACAGCCCGAATTCTCAAGGAGACCCTTCATGGCAAACTACGACGTCATCGTAATCGGATCGGGCCCCGGCGGCTATGTCTGCGCTATACGCTGTGCCCAGCTGGGGCTGAAAACCGCGGTGGTTGAAGGGCGCGAAACGCTGGGTGGCACGTGTCTCAATGTGGGCTGCATACCCTCAAAGGCGCTGCTGCATGCCAGCCATCAATTGCACGAGGCCGAGCACAACTTTGCCAAGATGGGTTTGAAGGGCAAAAGCCCCTCGGTCGATTGGAAGCAGATGCAGGCCTACAAAGAAGAGACAATCGAAGGCAACACCAAGGGGATCGAGTTTCTGTTCAAGAAGAATAAGATCGACTGGCTGAAAGGCTGGGGATCGATCCCGGCTGCCGGCCAGGTCAAGGTGGGTGACGAGCTGCATGAGGCCAAGAATATCATTATCGCTTCGGGCTCGGAACCGGCCTCGCTGCCCGGCGTCGAAGTGGATGAAAAGGTTGTTGTGACGTCGACCGGTGCGCTGTCGGTGGGCAAAATTCCGAGGAAGATGGTGGTGATCGGGGCAGGCGTGATCGGGCTGGAACTGGGCTCAGTGTATCAGCGTTTGGGCGCCGAGGTGACAGTGATCGAGTTCCTCGACGTGATCACCCCGGGCATGGACCCCGAGGTGCAGAAAACCTTCCAGCGCATTCTCAAAAAGCAGGGCCTGAAATTTGTCATGGGCGCGGCGGTCCAAAAGACCGAAGCGACAAAAACCAAGGCCAAGGTGACCTACAAGCTTCGCAAAGACGACAGCGAGCATGTGATCGACGCCGACACAGTGCTGGTCTCGACAGGGCGCAAGCCGTTCTCCGAAGGTCTGGGGCTTGAGGCGCTGGGCGTGGAGATGACTCCACGCGGGCAGATCAAAGTGGGTACAGATTGGCAGACCAACATACCGGGTATCTACGCCATCGGCGATGTCATCGAAGGCCCGATGCTGGCCCACAAGGCCGAGGATGAAGGCATGGCTGCTGCCGAGCAGGTTGCAGGCAAACATGGCCATGTAAACTACGGCGTCATTCCGGGGGTGATTTACACATGGCCTGAAGTGGCCAATGTGGGAGAGACCGAAGAAACCCTGAAAGAACAGGGCCGCGCCTACAAGGTCGGCAAGTTCATGTTCATGGGTAACGGTCGCGCCAAGGCGAATTTTGCTGCGGATGGCTTTGTGAAGATTCTGGCCGATAAGGAAACCGACCGGATCTTGGGCGCTCATATCATCGGCCCGGCGGCGGGTGATCTGATCCACGAGGTATGCGTGGCTATGGAGTTCGGCGCCTCGGCGGAAGACCTTGCCCTGACATGCCATGCCCACCCGACCTATTCCGAAGCTGTGCGCGAAGCGGCCCTTGCCTGCGGCGACGGACCTATTCACAGCTGAACACCGGGCCCCGGCGGTTACCGCGCCGGGGTAAGCCAGGCCGCGAGGTAGACATCCAACCTGTCTTCAAAGCGCTGCGCGTCGTGCAGGGCGCAAAATTTGAGTGACATCGCCTGAATGGCAAAGGCCTGGACGCCCTCGGCAAGCAGGTCGGCGGATACATCCTTGCGGACATCGGCGTACTTGAGCCAGCTTTCAACCAGACGAAAATAGCGCTCAAAGCAAAGGGCGATCGGCCCGATCTCGGCGATGGCTGCGGCCCCGGAGTAGCGCAGCAGCAGATCAAAAACATAGCGTTCTGATGTCATGAAGCCGTGAATCGGCGCGAGTGCGTCTATCAATTCGGCAACAGTCTTTGGAGATGGTCCCGCTTCTATCTGGTCGAAAATGATACCGAGACGCTGGCCAACCAGCGTTTCCATCAGCGCATCCTTGTCACGAAAATGCGCAAAAAACGTGCCTTTTGCGACGCCTGCGGCCGTCACAACTTCTTCCACCCGCAAGTCTTGGTAGCCGTGGCGATCAACGGCCTCTTCCGAGGCAACAAGCAGTTTGGCGCGTGTCTTTAGCGTACGTTTTTGGATTGTCTTTTGCATAGGGTCAGATTGCATGATTTTTGACCGCGGTCAAATTTTTATTGACCGTGGTCATTTTGTGAATATATAAATTGACCATGGTCATTTTTAGGAGACACCCCAATGCATCCCAAGAAAATACTTGTCCTCGACGGACATCCCGCAGAAAGCAGCCTGTCGCGCACCTTTGCTCAGACCTACGCAGATGCCGCGCAGGACAAAGGGCATGAGGTTCGGATGGTCCATCTGAGTGATTTGCAATTCGATCATGACTTTGGTCAGGGCAACTATCACGACTTCAAGCCGCTTGAGCCGGTTTTGGAACACCTCCTGCAGGACATCGAATGGAGCGACCATCTGGTCCTGACAACGCCCATGTGGTGGGGCGGTCTGCCCGCCAAGCTAAAGGGTCTGATCGACCGGATGTTTATTCCGGGACGCACGTTCGACACACGAAACACCACAAGGATCGGTTTGCCCGCACCAATGCTAACCGGCCGTACGGCGCGGGTGATCCTGACGTCCGACACTCCGGGCTGGTTCATGCGCCTGATCTATCGCCAGGCCCTCATCCGTCAGGTTCGCGATCAGATTCTGGGGTTTGTTGGCTTCAAACCAACCCGGTTCACATATTTCGCGGGCGCAAGCTATCCCAAACCGGGTAGTGTGGAGCGTTGGATTGACAAAGTTTCCAGAATTGGAGCGGCTGCAGTTTGACGTGCGGCCGACCCTCAGCCCTTACCACATCGTCTTGGCGGCGCGCGGCCCCCAGTCCCGGTCATACTGCGCGCCACCCTCTTCGCCGGCCGTCACCTCGGCAAGAATCTCACCGACACTCGGCAACTCGGCGACGTCTTGGTCGGCGTTCCAGGTTCCCGCCCGCATCAAAGCCCGCGCGCATTGTGTGTAAATCTCGTTGATTTCGATGACAACGACGGTCGCAGGGCGTTTCCCGTGTTTCTCAAACCGAGCCCGTAACGCGGTATCATCCGTCAATCGCGCCCTGCCGTTCAAC
Source organism: Ruegeria sp. B1 (assembly GCF_056535885.1). Classification (NCBI taxonomy): domain Bacteria; kingdom Pseudomonadati; phylum Pseudomonadota; class Alphaproteobacteria; order Rhodobacterales; family Roseobacteraceae; genus Ruegeria; species Ruegeria sp. B1. Next base: position 1,083,359 of record NZ_JBQFJA010000001.1, read on the forward strand.
CGCACAACGTTGTTTGACCCCGCCACCATAAACATCAGGGAGACGCGCGGATCCCGAATGATATTGCGTAATGAATCTAAACGGTTGTTGCCGCGCCAATCCGGCAGCGCCAGCGTATTCGGATCAAGCTCCAGAACCACCGGCCCGTCGTCGCCGCGCGGGCTTCCGTCGACGCCTTCTGGACCCACGGTACTCAGAATGCACAGCCGAGACGCCATGATCCATTTTCTGTAGAGGGGCGTCAGACGGTGGGCGACTTTACGCGTGGCAGGCGCGCCGGGCGTGCCATACAACGCCTCAAGAGCGGCTATGTCGTCAATATACTCCATCCGGATCAAACCCCACTTCCCGCATCAACTCGCCCGACCGTGCTTCGATCACCGTCTCCAGGCGTTTCAGAAAATCGTCCCGCGCGACACCCGGTTCAATCGGATCAAGGAAATCGACGATTGCGAGCCCGGGTTTGCGCAGAACACCAGCGCGCGGCCAGAATACGCCGGCATTTGTCGCAGCCGGTATGCAAGGAAACCCGAGGCCTTCATACAGAATTGCGGTGCCAACTTTGTAGGGTTTGTGCGTGCCAGGTGCGACCCGTGTGCCCTGCGGATAGATCACAAGCTGACCGGGCTCCGAAAACTCTTTGGCCACATCCTGAACCATCTTGGCAACGGCCGCGCCTTTCTTGCCGCGATCAACGGGGATGCAGCCCAGACGACGGGCATAAACGCCAATGATCGGTGTCCACAGAAGTTCGCGCTTCATGATGAACTTGCCGTGTGGCACCGCGTTGAAGATGATGATGATATCCAGAAACGACTGATGTTTGGCCCCGACCACCACTTCGTCTTTGGGGACAATGCCCCGGACCTCGCACCGAATACCGACCATCCACCGCGCCAGCCATATTGTCGTACGGGCGTAGGTCTTACACGCCTGTAGTGCACCACGCTTGGAAAAGACGGCATACGGTAAGAACAGGATGCCAAGGATCAGCATCCAGATGTAGATCACGACCATAAAGATCAGAGAGCGAACCCATTGAACGGCCATGGACATCAGGACAGCTCCTTCAATTTGCGACGGGCTGCAGTCAAGGTGGCAAAGAATGCAACCACGGCACCTAAAACTGGGATAAGGCCCGGAAGAATCCAGCCAATACCCTGAAAGCCCAATCCGGTCAAAAACCCGCCCGCATCGGAGGCGTCCGGAAGGAGCAAGACGCCGATCATGCCCAAAACCGTTCCAACAAGCGCGCCGAAAAACGCCCGGAAGGTAAAGCGCCGCACAAACGCCCCAGCGATGAACCGGTCGCGCGCCCCGATTTGCCGCAAGACCTCGATGATCTGCGCATTGGCGGCCAGCGAGGAATTCGCCGCCAACGTGATCATGGCCGCCGTCGCGCCACCGATGAGAAGAATGGAAATCCAACCCAGCCGTCGCAATGACTCTGCCGCATCGACCAGAGGTTCGCGCCATCTGGTGTGATCGTCCAGAACAGCACCGGGCACTTCGGCACCCAGCCGCAGGCGCAGGCCCATCGTATCCAGCCCCGGTTCGCCTTCAATGACTTCGATCAGCTGTGGGATGGGCAGCGTATCCAGCGGCAGATCCGGACCGAACCAAGGCGACAACAACGCCGCCTGCTCCTGCGCTGTCAAAGCACGAGCAGAAGCCACACCGGGGGTTTGGCCCAAAACCGTCAGAGCCGCATCGGTCTGTGCCGCCAATTGGTCTTCAGGCGCGTTGATGCGTACCGTTGCAGCCCCGGCCAGTTCCGTGGCCCAGCGATCTGCGATCCGACCCGAGGCAAGCGAGAGCGCAAGAGCAAAGACCGCAAGGAACGCCATTGCGCCGGATACAAATAGTGTCAGCTGGGCGGTATACCCTGTTGGGGGGACCACGCGGTCCGCGCGTTTATCCCTGTGCAGCAGATTGCGGATGTCGCCAGAGCTCATAAATCTGCTCCCGCCAATTGGAGCTGGCGCTGTGAAATGCGCAGAACCCGGGCCTGAACCTGACTTTTCGCCGCCCGGATCAGGCTGAGGTCGTGGGTTGCGATCAGGACGGTTTTGCCCATCCGGTTCAACTCGATCATCAAGCGCAACAGGCGCTGGGACATCTCCCAATCCACGTTGCCGGTTGGCTCGTCCGCCAGAACGACATCAGGCGACAGGGTGACAGCCCGTGCCAGCGCGGCGCGTTGCCGTTCCCCGCCCGACAGTTCCGGCGGTCGCGCCTCAAGACGGCCACCCAGCCCCACCCAGCTCAACAACTCCGTCAGGTTATCCTGCTCTGCATGTTCCGCGCGCCCGGATACCATCAAGGGCAGCGCCACATTTTCCGCCAGCGTCATGTGATCCAGAAACTGGCAGTCCTGATGCACCACGCCAACACGGCGGCGCAACAGGGCCATCTGGTCCCGATCCAGCGCCGAGATATCCTGATCAAACGCGCTCAGCCGCCCCGATGTCGGCAGCAACGCGCCGTAGCACAGCTTGAGCAGGGTGGTTTTACCGGCACCCGACGGGCCGGTCAGGAAATGAAATGAGCCCGGCTGCAATTGCACCGAAACACTGCTCAGCAATTCACCGTCGCCATAAGTGTAGCTGACATTCTCCAGCTCGATCACGGGTGCCCCCAAGGTTTTCTGTCGCTCTTCATGCCCGAGCAGGGATGCGGTTTCAATGCCCACACCGGGTCGAATTGGTGACACTTGCCCTGCGAAACCGAAAACGCCCTTTGCGGTTGGGTTTTAACGGAATATCATCCCTGAAAAAACCACCATAAGGCCGCCAGACTGGCCAAGAGAGGCAGCATGCGTCTTACATGTCCGAATTGCGGTGCCCAATACGAGGTTCCGGACGAGGTGATCCCGGAAGATGGCCGGGATGTGCAGTGTTCGAACTGTGATCACACATGGTTTCAGCCCAAGTACCCCGACCAAGCGGAGCCGTCACCAGAGCCTGCATTGGCTGAAGCAGCAGAGGTCAAAACCGCTGATAGTGACGTGGCTGAAGCAGACACCACGAACGAGGCGTCAGAGTCGACACCCGACGCCGCTGCAAAACCCGAACCGGAGCCAGAGACCGAAAAACCCGCGGCAGCCACTTCGGGGAACGTGGATCCTGCGGTCGCGACTATCCTTCAGCAAGAGGCTGCACGCGAATCCGAGTTGCGCGCGCAGGAAGGCGTGACGCTCCAAAGCCAACCTGACCTTGCCTTGGATACGGCGCCAGTGCCGAAGGTTGAACCCAAACGCCCGTCTGCAACCGAAACCGCAGAAGATTCCGGACAGAAGGATGCGCTGCCGGATGTTGAGGCAATCAACTCCAGCCTCCGCAGCGACGAGGCTGACGCAGCGCCCGCAGAACCGGTACGCAAATCCGGTGGGTTTGTGCGTGGCTTTGCCCTGATCCTGATTATGGGCGTGGTGCTATATCTGATCTACAGCAACGCCCAACAGATCAGCGAAGCCGTTCCGCAGGTTGATCCAGTTCTGCAATCCTACGTTTCGCTTGTGGATCAGGCCCGTATCTGGCTCGAGGCCCAGGCGGGATCCGGCGCATCGCAGAACTGACGCGCAATTTGTGCTGAGCGTCAGACGACATTGATCTTCGCGTCATTAACTGAGCAAAATTCCGGAAAACGGATCAAATTACTAGTTGTCTTGAAACATCTGCTTTGAGGGCAGTGGCTGCAGCATCGTGAACCATCGCTGAATGTCCGCTAACCTATCTGTTGCCTGCCTGACAGCAGGCCTTTGAGGTCCCGCAGGGACGTGGTTCCGATAATGCCGAGGTCTGGACCGTCTCTGACTTCCGTCAAGCACGCCTATGAGATGGGCACATCGGAACTACATCGAACCAGCATCATGTTGGCAGCCGTCGCGCTGACCACGAACCGAAGCATGTACCCGAAGGATCTAAATCGAAGGCCGTAACAGAAAGCGGGGCGGACACAAACGAAGAAAAGCTACACCGCCTTGCCGGATCAATTATTTTGCGCAAAACAGCTTGACTGAGACGGCCCCGTTACCGAAGTCCTGACCCTAAGCCGATCTGTTGATAAAGCGAAAGTCGATTAGCTGTTTGTGGCACGTTGAAGCACAAAAGCACGCGGCGATAACGCCCAGGCATGGATATATAGGGCAGTTGATGATACCTACACGAGCATTATCCAAAACAATACCCTGATGATGTTTCCCAACTCTTGGTTGTAAACCCCTAGAGTGAAGCCCAATATGTGCAGCATAAAATGCTGCGCCCTATGTTCCATGCCGCACAGATTAAAATCTTGCATCACAGTTTACGAATTGAAGTTCGATCCTGGCGCGACAGGCTGTTGATCGTATCCTATTTCTCAGCATCTCTGTCAGAGCCCGATGTGTCGATCGTTGCATCACAAACCGCGCACGCGCCGAAATAGTTCGCGGCCTAGCCTGATCCTTTCTCATCCGTTGCTTGTACAGTCATTGGTGCGTTGTCTGGATTGAATCCAAACATAGAATAGTACGATATTCAGGTTATCGAACTCCAGTGTTGTCTCATTCGACAAAGCACCCGTTCCGCTGGAGAGTTTGTTCGCGTATCATGCATGAGCGTTGTGACCTGCCCACGCGGACCAATCAGCCCACGAACCAGCCAGTCGACATCTGGCAATCTACTCACCAGGGCATGGGCGCCAATGTAATCGCTGACCTGACCGGTGGTCACAAAGAGGTCTAGATGGCGCCTTTGGTTGTGCCAGATGGTGTTCAGCGTTGGGTTCATGCCACCCTTAGTGTACTCGATCAGACGACTGTCCCCCGTTCATCGGGAAATTGATCCCCCAGATCATTTCCTAGTTATCCTTACTTCACCGCACGGCGAGACTCTGTGCTATGAGCTTCAAGATAGGTGGCATTGCTTCTCTTCATGTTTTCTTCCCCATTATCAGCAGCCAATCCCATTAACGTCTGTCCACAGCCGCCTTGTTTGTGACCGCAATCGAACCAGTGGTGATTTCCACTCGCTTCCAGCGCCTTCAAAGGCTGTACAGTGTCTTGTGTGTCTACCATGCTTTCGGCGCGCAAATATATTGTAAACCATTGAAAATTATTAATATAATCTCACTTAAAAACTCACCTCTTTTCAACTTGAAACTTGCCGTGGGATATTAGAGAGACGGGCGGATGTGTTGCACGCCGACCAGAGTTTGCGACAGTACCAGTTGAGCGTCAAAGCCCTCACTGCAAGATCGGCCACTTTGGGTGGAGTTAAAGTGACACCCATGGTTCGCGAAGGTCAACTCACGCTCAGAACTCCGTGCTTTTACCAATACTCTGAGTTTGCGGTCCGGAACCTGGGCGATCTCAAGTCTACGGGGCCAACCTAATACTTTGCGAAGAAACCGTATCAAGATGGTGTCCGCATTTGAACCACCGTTGAATACTCGCGCTTGCGCTCCTCAAGCCAAGTGCGTCTGTGAAGACCAATACAGGACTAAGGCGGTGAGACTATGCCAATTGCTTTAGCCGTGGCATCAAATCCAAGAGTTCCCGTGTATACGGATGCTCCGGAGCTGTGAACAATGAGGTCGTGTCCTGAACCTCAACCAGCTTTCCCTGGCGCATCACGCCGACCCGGTCACACATCTGACGCACGACGGGGAGATCGTGGCTGATAAAGAGCATGGTCAGGCCGAGGTGATCCTGCAGGTCTTTGAGGATGTTCAGAATTTGGGCTTGAATGGACACATCCAGGGCGCTGGTCGGCTCGTCGCAGATCAGAAACCGGGGCTGAGTTGCAAGGGCGCGGGCGATGCAAATGCGTTGGCGCTGCCCGCCGGAAAACTCATGTGGGTATTTACGCCACGCATCCTTGGCGAGCCCGACCCAGTCAAGCAATTCGCGCACACGCGGTTCGATCGCGGGCTTGGGCAGGATTTTGTGGTGATGGATTGGCTCGGCGACCAGATCCCCGACCCTCATGCGTGGATTGAGGCTGGAGAAAGGATCCTGAAAGATCATTTGAATTTGGCGACGATAGGCTTGCAGAGCCTCTGCCCCCATGGCCGTCACATCCTGACCGTCAAAGATCACGCGGCCACCATCCACCGGATACAATGTGCCGATCATCCGCGCGACGGTGGATTTGCCCGAGCCGCTTTCGCCGACAAGACCAAAAACCTCGCCGTCGCGAATGTCGAAACTGACCTGATCGACGGCCGTAAAGTACTTGCGTTGCGACGGTAGCAGCCCGCCCTTCTGCAAGAACGTTTTGGTGATGTTCTCGACCTCAAGCAGCTTGCCGGATTTTGACAGATCGGTTTTGTCCCAATGTGCAGCCAGATCATCGATCTTGAAGGTTCTTTCCCTTTCGCCATAGCTGACCACCGGAAAGCGTTCGACCTTGGTGTGCGGGCGCGGTACGGCGGCAATCAGGGACTTGGTATAGTCATGCGTGGGCGCGCCTAGAATCTGATCGGTGGTGCCGCTTTCGACCACATGGCCGGAGTACATGACGGTGACCGTGTCGGTGGTGTCGGCAATAACACCCATGTCGTGCGTCACGAGGATCACGCCCACTTGGCGTTCTTTCGCCAGTTCCTTGATCAAATCCAGCACCTGCGCCTGCACGGACACGTCCAAGGCCGTTGTGGGTTCATCCGCAATCAGGACGGTGGGTTCGGTGCACAGAGCCAAGGCGATCACAACCCGCTGACGCATCCCGCCGGAAAACTGGTGCGGATATTGATTGAACCGATCCGCCGGGTCGGGGATCGATACGCGATCCAGCAGGGCAATGGCGCGCTTTTTGGCCTCCGACGCAGACAAGCCAAGGTGCAGCTGGATCGTCTCGACCAGTTGCTCACCCACTGTGAATAGCGGGTTGAGCGAGGTTAGTGGGTCCTGAAAGATCATCCCGATCTCTTTGCCCCGGATCCTGCGTTTGTCCTCGGCATCAAGCGCGTCGATCCTGCGGCCATTGAGCCAGACCTCACCCTCGGACACATGCGCCGGAGGGTCCAGCAGGCCGATCACGGCGTTGCCGGTCATGGATTTACCAGCGCCGCTCTCACCGACGACGCCCCGGATCTCACCGGGGTAGAGGTCATACGTCACGTGTTCCACAGGCTTGAAGATACCGCGGCGGGTGGGGATCTCTACCGTAAGGTTGCGGATCGAAAGAACGGGGTCGGTCATTTCAGCCTCGGGTTCAAAACATCGCGCAGCCAGTCGCCCAGTAGGTTTACACTCAGCGCCAGTGCCAGCAGGGTGCAGGCCGGGAAAAACAGGATCCACCACTCACCCGAGAACAGGAAACCCTGTCCGATGCGGATGAGCGTGCCCAGCGACGGCTGCGTCGGCGGGGCGCCCACGCCAAGGAAACTGAGCGTCGCCTCGGCAATGATCGCCAGTGCCAATGAGATGGTCGCAATCACCAGCACAGGAGACAGCACATTGGGCAGGATATGGCGCAGCATGATCGTCAGCGGGCTCTGCCCGATGATGCGCGCGGCGGCGACATAGTCCTTGTTTTTCTCCACCAATGTCGCGCCACGTACGACCCGGGCGAACTGCACCCAATCGGACAGGCCAATCGCAAGGATCAGCACCCAGATCGCCATCTGATCGCGATATTCCACAGGTGTTATGCCCTTGGCGATGCCAAAGATCAGCATGGCCAGCAGGATCGAAGGAAAGGTCAGTTGCACATCTGCGGTGCGCATGATGATGGTTTCGGTCCAGCCGCCGAAGTAACCGGACAGAAGACCCAGAATGATCCCCAGAATCATGGCAAACAGGACCGCCGCGACCCCGACAAACAACGAGATTCGCATCCCGTACAAGATCGTCGAAAACACATCCCGCCCTTGATCGTCGGTGCCCATCAGGAAACTTTCGCCGGTAAAGGCATTCGGTTCCATCGGCGGGGTGAAGCCGTTCATCAGGTTCAGGCTCGACGGGTCGAACGGGTTCGTCGGTGCAATCAGCGGCGCGAACACTGTGGCAATCACAAGCACTAACGCCACAACCGCAGAAACTACGGCTACAGGGGAACGACGAAAGGCGTAGAACTGGTCGCTGTCCAGGATGGCTTGAAGACGGCTCATGCGCTGACCCTCAGGCGTGGGTCGATGAACGCGTAAAGAATGTCGACCGCAAGGTTGATGGTGACGAAGATGACCGAAATCATCATCAGGTAGGCTGCCATGACAGGTATATCCACGAACTGGATTGCGTTGATGAACAGAAGGCCCAGACCCGGCCATTGGAACACCGTCTCTGTGATGATGGCAAAGGCGATGATGGAGCCCAATTGCAGACCGATTATGGTGATCACAGGCACCATCGTGTTCTTCAACGCATGGCGATAGTTGATAGCCCGATCGCTCAGGCCCCGAGCGCGGGCAAAGCGGATGTAGTCTTGCCTGAGCACTTCCAGCATTTCAGACCGCACCAATCGCATGATTAGGGTCATTTGATATAGGCCAAGTGTAATCGCAGGTAAAATCAACGCCTTAAGGCCACTTGCAGTTAACAGCCCGGTGTTCCACCAACCCAGATCCACGACTTCTCCGCGTCCGAAGCTGGGAAGCCATCCAAGCTCGACCGAGAAGATGTAGATGAGCAGGATGCCGATCAGGAACGTGGGCAAGGATACCCCGATCAGCGAGGCCGACATGATGAAATTTGCCGCAAAACCATCCCGCCTGATGGCAGTGAAAACACCCAGCGCGATGCCCAGAACGATCGCGAATACGGCCGAGACCAGCGCCAGTTCCAGCGTTGCTGGTGCGCGTTCAGCCAGAATTTCTGCGACAGGACGGCCTTGGCGGAAGCTGACGCCAAAATTACCCTGCAGGGCCTCTTGCAGAAACTTCACATATTGCACCGGAAATGGCTGATCGAGACCCAACTGGCCGCGCAGACGTTCCACATCCTCCATGGTCCGTTCCTGCCCCAACATGTTGTCGATTGGATCACCGACAAAGCGGAACATGGAAAAGGCGACAAGGCCCACGACAAAAAGGACCAGCGCCGACTGGGCCACACGTCTGATAATGTATGACAGCATTTAGTTGACCGTGACCCAGCGCAGAAGGAAGAAGTTATCGGGCCGTTGTGTCAATTCGATATTGCTGCGCGCGCCCCAAACCAGCGGTTGGACGTAAAGGGGCACATAGGCCACCTCGTCCTGCAAGATGCCAGCGACTTCATCCAGCATCGCCTGACGCTTGGGTTCGTCAATCTCGGATTGGATCATCGGCAGTAACTCGTCGACGCGTGCGTTGGAATACCCGCCGAAGTTCCACGACCCCAGTTTCTTTTCCTCATTGGGGGTCGAGGCGAGAAACCGCACGGGGTGTTCGGCGTCAAACGTCCCGGGCGACCAACCCAGCAGATACATGTCGAAATTGTCAGCCCGCAGTTCCGGCCAGTAGTTCTGAACCGGCATAGCGTCGAGTGTAACATTCAACCCAACCTGCGTCAGCATGGCGGTGATCGCCTGGCAGACAGCCTCGTCGTTCAGATAGCGATTGTTGGAGCATTTGAAGCTAACCTCGGCACCTTCCGCGCCAGCCTCAGCCAGTAGCGCTTTCGCGCCTTCGGGGTCGAAGCCATACGGGTCTGCGTTCACCACCGAGAACCCGCGCATCGCGGGGCTGACAAGCTGGCTCGCCACTTCGGCGTTGCCGCGCATGATGGTTTGAAGGATGGCCGGAACGTTGACGGCCTTGGCCACAGCCTCACGAGCGCGCGGGTCACGGAACAGATCAGAACCGCCTTGCCCTGCTTCGCTTGCACCCTCCTGCTGATCAAAGCCCAGCATGATAACGCGTGCTTCGATACCTTGAACGACCTTTACGTCTGGATTGCTCTGCAACCGGGCCACGTCTTGAATGGGGACAGGATTGATGAAGTCCACATCACCCGACAACAACGCCGCCAGTGCGGTTGCCGGATTCTGGATTGGGACCAGTTCAGCGCGGGTCAGGTTGTGTTCCGGTTCACCCCACCACCCGTCGAACGGTTCCAGAACGGTGCGTAAGCCCGGTTCCCGTTCGGTCACGCGGAATGCGCCGGTGCCGTTGGCGTTGAGGGTCGCGTAGTTGCCAGCCTCTTTGTCCGGCAAAGCCGCGTCATTTGCCTCGGCCCATCCGCTATCCAGGATCATCCAGTTTGCGATGCTGTCTGGAAAGATCGGATTGGGCGCGGTCGTGATGACATCAACAGTGTAGTCGTCAACCTTCACCACCTCGCTGACCGGGGCGAACCAGCTACGGGTATCCGAGTTTTCATCCGAGGCACGCTGGTAAGAGAATATCACGTCATCTGCTTCGAACTCGGACCCATCGTGAAACGTGACGCCCTCGCGCAGTTTGAACCGCCAGCCGACGCCGTCACCGATGGTTTCCCAACTGGTCGCCAGGGCCGGTTCGATGGACATATCTTTGCCGCGACGGACCAGTCCTTCGTAGACATTGTTCAGAAATCCGAGAACGGGGGCAGAATTGACTGCATGAGGGTCCATCGTTTGTGGGTCGGTCGTGACGGCGAACGTGAATTCTTCGGCAGCTACGGGTAAGGCAAGCGCGCCCATGAGCGCGGCAGTGGTCAAACGTTTCATAATAGCTCTCACTTACGTGGCGGCGGGCCCCGAATTCCGAGGCCCGGCCACTCTGCTTAGTTCAGACCGAAGTGCTTCACCATGGGTTGATCCTCGGGATCGACGTCGATGGCGAGGTTTTCGGCCATGCCCCAGTTCAGCACTTGGTGGTGGATTGGGATGTACAGCTGCTCATCCTGCACGACACGCCAAATATCGGCGATGGCTTGGTCGCGGGCAACCAGGTCCGTGTTTGAGGCCAGCGATTTGATCTTGGCGTCAAGTTCATCATCATTGAAGCCGGTGCCATTCCAGGTGCCGATGTCGCTTTCCCGGCCATGGACCAGGAAGTTGAAGATGTATTCCGAGTCATATGTCGGAACACCCCAACCCAGCATGTAAAAGTCGGTCTTGCCATCAGTGATCAGAGGAAAGTGCTGTGCCTTGGGTTTGGCATCCAGATTCACGGTAATGCCGATCTGACCCAGCATGCCGACCGCCGCCTGGCAGATCCCTTCGTCGTTGATGTAACGATCATTGGGGCAGTCGAGACGGATAGAGAAGCCATCAGGATAGCCTGCCTCCGCCAGCAAGGCTTTCGCCCCTTCGACATCCGTGCTGCTTTCGGCGTCCATGTCGGCGGTCCAGCCGTTAACGAAGGGCGGTGCAATCATCCCGGCAGGCTGCGACTGACCGCGCATAACCACCTGCTGGATGGCATCACGGTTGATCGCCTTGGACATGGCCTGACGCACACGCACATCAGCAAGAGGGTTCTTGCCATCGACGTTATCCGCTTCGATATCGTCCCCACCCTGGTTCATGCCAAAGAAGATCACCCGGTTCTGCGGCGCTTGTTTGACGACCAGCCCATCCACGGCGTTCACCCGGTCCAGGTCCTGCACCGGCATATCCTGAAGAAAGTTCACCTCGCCCGACAACATAGCAGCAACGCGGGTGGCATCGTTCTGGATCGGTGTATAGATGATTTCGCTGATCGCCATCGGGAACTGATCACGACCCCAATAATCCTCGTTCCGTTCCATCACGGTTTTCACGTCGGGCTCACGGCTGACCAGCTTGTAGGGGCCGGTGCCGTTCACATTTGTGGTTGCAAAGGTGATCTCGCCACCTTCAAAATCCTGAACGTCAACTGCGTTGTTTGCCTCGGTCCAGCCTTTGTCCATGATGAACAGATCCGTCAGGTTCGCCGGCAGGATCGGGTTCGGACCATCGGTCACGATCTCGACCGTGTGGTCATCAACAGCGCGCACCTCGACGATCGAATTGATCAGCTCTTTCATGTCAGAGTTCGGCTGCATGGCGCGGTTGATGCTGAACACCACGTCTTCAGCGTTAAAATCGGCCCCATCGTGGAACTTCACGCCTTGGCGCAGGTTGAACACCCAGACATTCGGGTCTTCCTCGCTGGGCGCCCAATCGGTCGAGAGCGCCGGCTCAAAGGCACCGGTCGTGTCCCGGATAATCAAAGGTTCATACATCTGATGACGTACAGTATGCGTGGGTCCTTCGTTTTGCGAATGTGGATCCAACGTCAACGCATCTCCAGAGCGTGCCCATCGCAGTGTTTCCGCGTGAGCCAGCGTTGTCGTTGTCATCAGCACCGCGAGCGCGAGCATAGATTTCATCATTATTTTCTCCCCTTTTGCAGTCATTTAGCTGCATTGACTCCGCGATACAACGTCCCGGATTTCTGACAGAGTTGTAGTTAGCGATAGCATACCAACTGCGAATGCATGTCAATCGTTCAACGCAGCGCTGAATTGCCTAACGTACGCGAACTGAGACTTTAGAAGGACAGCTGCTCTACTCAAAAAAACATCGCGTCAAGCAACCACTGCTCATTTAGGACCCTAAAAACTGTAAAAATCATGTCTTTTATGCCGAGAAGGGTAGTGTCAGACAAACTCTGATCGGTCTGTGGATGTGTCGCAAAGTTTTCGGTCAGCCATGAAAAACCTGTGTTTGGATACACCGATCCTGCGAGGTCGGCAAATAGTCGAAACCCGGATGTAGTTGTGCTGGTGACCTGACCTTTGCGGATCATACTGGCGACCTCAGTACCGTCCAAAGTAGCCGACGCAGATCCCAGTGATTTGAAGCCACACATGTGTCGAACGCGCCGTTTAACAAGCCTGCGACCCCGTTCCAAGTTGTTGTTTACGTATTTGGACCTGATCTTTGCCCTTTGGTCGAATAGCCAAAACTATCCGGCGGGAATTTCCCCATGTCCGACTGAAGGTTGTCGAGGCGATCAGCGGATATCTGGCACCTTGGCTGGAGGACGGCACGGTCGACCTTGCGCTACTCTACGATCAAAGGAAAGAAATACAGCGGTACGCATGTGATCGATGATGAGTTTTTTTCTATTCAGCACCAGATGCTTGGGTATTTGGAGCACCGCCAAACCAGCCAATCCCATTTTTGCGAGTCAACTGGTGTCGAGATGATCCTGCCAAAAAGTGGCCTTCGCAACACGATCCGGCGGTATGCAGAGGCTTACAGAGTAGCCTTTAATGTAGTAACAGAGATGGATGCCATGCGGCAAATCATCGAACTCGTTTCACGCGGTTCTTATTGTGAAATCTTTGCACCGGCTGCGTGTCAAAAACAGGTCGACCGAAAAGAACTAGTCCAAGTGCCAATCATCAAACCGGTCTTGACCCGCCCGGTTCATCTTGTGCACCACTCAGACTAGGTTTCCACCCGTGCTGGTCGAACGGTCGAAGAGGTGACCAAAAAACTGTTAGAGAATTGGTTTCTCGCGGTATCTGGCAAGGCAAGATAGTTTGACCCAAGAAGTCGGACGCAAACAATCAAAAAGAATACGCTTCCCATTACCAAGCAGGGTTTGGTCGTCAGCGGCATGACCACTCTAAAGAATTCAAAGCGGTTGCAGTCGAGGTGCGGGGTTACTACGAAGATGTAATCGTGAAAGTGGGCTGGATTGTTCCCCGAAGCTACTGTCGTGTCCTTGTCTGTTTCACAGCCGAGCAATTGACTGTGCCTTACCGATTCCTAGGCCAGCGCGCTTTGCCGGTGGAACCTCAGACAAAAGCTTGCCGTCAAAACGAATGTCCCCGGTTGACTTCACATGGTCCATTACTGTTCGGAGCGTAGTTGTCTTGCCAGCGCCATTGGCGCCAATCTGGGCAATCGTGTCCGGTTGCGCTATGCGGAACGACACGCCTCGCAGAATCCGTGCGCCACCGAGGCTGACAGTAACTTTATCAAATTCAAGCTTTACAAATGCCCTCCCATAACATCACGGATGACGTCCGGGTGAGTCAGGACGTTCTTCGGTGTGCCGCGATAGAGAGCCTCGCCGCGGTTCCAGACGGCCACCTCGTCGGCGAAACGCTCAACGATCCCTTCATCGTGTTCAACGAACACGGAACTCACTTTTGCTTAGAAAATCCGAGCGCTCAGAACCGCTCCAGCAACCGCTTGAGGTACTCCAGTTCAATCTGTGGCCGGTCCTGCTCACCGGTGCGCCGGCGGATTTCATCTAGCAATTCGCGAGCGCGGCGATAGACGTCTTCGCCCTGCAGCAGGTTTTCATCGGTCGAGATTGATCCCGTTGCCCCGGGATTTCGGCCAAGTGGATCGCGGTTATTGGCCTGCATGTCGCCTTCCTGCGCGCCCTGACCCGGCTGGTTTTGCTGGTTCTGCGCCATGGCCTCGCCCAGTGACCGCATGCCTTCACGCAGGGCCTCCATCGCTTCGGACTGACGATCGATGGCCTCGGCCAGATCGTCGCTGCGCAGGGCGTCCTCGGCCTCATCCATGGCGCGACCGGCACGGCCCAGAGCCTCCCGCGCTGCTTCACCTTCTTCGGTTCCGGCTCCCGGCAGGCCTTGTTCCTGCCGTCTCAACTCATCGCGTAATGCCTGTTGGCGGTCGGCAAGCGAACCCTGGCCCTGCTGGCCTTCGCCGGGTTGATCCGCGCCCTGACCCTGACCGCCCTGACCTTCGTGGCTCTGTCCCCGGCCCTGACCGCCGGAACGGCCTTCGTTGCCCTGGCTTTCGCCAGCCTGCGCACCGGGATTGAATTGCTCCTGCAAGTCGCGGAAAGCCTGGTCGCTGAGACCCTGTTGTTCGCGCAGGGTTTCGGCGAGGCCTTCCATAGCTTGTTGCCCTTCGGATTGGCCGCCCTGACCTTGCCCCTGCGTGACCCGCATGTTTTCCATCATCTGCTGGAATTCTTCCAGCGCCTGCTGCGCTTCGGCCATGCGGCCCTGTTCCATCAGCTCCTGAATACGGTCCATCATGCGCTGCAGGTCATCCTGCGTCATCTGCAGGCTTTCCCCACTCTGACCGGGCTGCTGTTCGCCGTTTTGGCCGTCCTGTTGCGCGAGCCGCTGCAATTGTCGCATGTAGTCCTGTGTTGCGTCGCGCAGTTCCTGCATAAGCTCGGCGATTTCTTCGTCGCTGGCCCCGTTCTGCATTGCCTCGGTTAGACGTTCCTGAGCCCGCCGCATCCGTTCCAGCGCATCCGCCAGCGTTCCGTCTTCGATCAGCACGGCCAGTTCCCACAGAGCCTGAGCGATTTCCTCCTGTTGTTTGACGTCCAGAGCACCGTGGCGATCAAATGTCTCCAGCCGCCGCAACACAACGCGCAGCCGCAAATACGCGGTGTCGGATCGGAACAGGTCTTCCGGAAGGTGTGAGACGGCCCGCAACATCTGCGCTACACGCGGCGCGTTCGCCCGCGCCCACAACAAATCCCGCCGCTGTTCAATAACGGCTGCGGCAAGCGGATCAAAGAACCTGCGCGCGGGCAAGTCCGTCTGATACGGTTCAGACGCAAATTGCTGATCCCTGGCATCCTGCGCCATCAACGTGATCCTGACCGGTAAATGCGCCCAGGGGTGCTGCGAAAAATCCTCGATCAGGTCTTCGGTGAAATCGGCCCGGTCGCCGGTGATGGGCATCGGCAGCTCGACCTCGATCACGTCGCGCGGCTCGGGGTGTACCGTCAGGCCATAACGCCGATCAACGGTCACCAGATCGAGCTCGATCCGGGCCGAGCCGGAGACGATGCCATAGTCGTCACTGGCCGCAAATGGCAGTTTCATCTGCCCGCCCGCCTCGGACTCAGCTCTACCCGCAACCGAGATTTGAGGCGGCATGTCCGCAGTCACATCCAGCGCCCAGTTCTGGGCGGCCGGTCCATCTATGCGCAACTGCCCGGATTTTTCCGCCACAAATTCCTGTTCGGGTTCAATTGCAGCCTCTGTTCCTGTCGAAGATGTCGTCTCCGTCAGGCTATGCGCGCCAACCTCGCCGTAAAATCGCAGGGTGATGCGACTGCCTTGCGGGACGGACAAGTCCGCGCCGGATTGGTCGGCCAGATAAAGCGTCGGCAGGCCCGTATAGCGCGGCGGCTCAACCCAGCCTTCCCAGGTTGGACCTTGTCCTGCCACAGCGGTTCCCGGCGCCATTTCGGCGACCGATCCGATACGCCAGACCGAGCCAAACAACACCGCAACCACCAGCGCCAACAGGGCCGCGTACCGCAGCGCATACGGATCCCGGGCCGCCAGCCTGAGATCCGGTTTCACCGCCTCCGCCTGCGACACGCGATCCGCCATCCGTGCCTTGTGGACCTGCCACAGCGCCACAGAGTCCGTATCGGTTGCGCCAATTGCCTGATCATCCATCAATGCCTGAATAGGGCGGCCCGGGAGTGTTTGATCCAGCCGTGCAAGCGCCTCTGCACGAGACGGGATATGGAATCGCCTGAGGCCGATAACACCTGCGATCCCCAGTCCAGCCAACGCAACAGCGCCGGCACCCCACACCAGTTCGACACGCACGTGATCCTGCAGCCCCAGCATCAAAACCGCCAGAATGACCATCAAAATGGAAAAAACCGGCCAAAACGCACGCAAAACCTGCTCGGCCAACATCCCAAGATGCGTCAGCCACAGGGGCAGGCGTGGCACTGGCAGGTTTGCTCTGTCGCTCAAAGCGGGCCTCCTGATCCGGCCCGCGCGGTCATCGCGTCAAAGCCATACAGGTATGGTATCGCGGTTTATGATTTCGTCAAAGCTTGGGCGTTCACGAATAACTGCAAATTGATCCCGATGCACCATCACCTCGGGGATCAGGGGGCGGGTATTGTATTCACTGGACATAACCGCGCCATAGGCCCCTGCGCTGCGGAAGGCGATCAGATCACCGGATACAAGTGGCGGCATATTGCGCTCGCGGGCAAACGTATCGCCCGTTTCGCAAACCGGGCCAACGATGTCAAAGGGTCGCTGCTCAACTCCGGGCGCGGGTTCTTTGACGGCGACGATGTCGTGATACGCCTCATACATGGCCGGACGGATCAGGTCATTCATTGCCCCGTCCAGGATTAGGAAATCCCGGCCTTCCCCGGATTTGACATAGATGACCCTGGAGACCATTAGACCGGCATTTCCCGCGATCAGACGGCCCGGTTCAATTTCGATCTCGCAGTCGAGGTGACCCAGCGTTCTCTTGATCATTGCGCCGTATTCGACCGGCAAAGGTGGCGCATCATTCGAGCGGGTGTAGGGGATCCCCAAGCCGCCCCCGAGATCAAGGCGGCGTATCATGTGCCCCTCTGACCGTAACCGTTCGGTCAAATCGGCGACTTTGGCATAGGCCAGTTCAAAGGGCTCCAATTCCGTCAATTGCGAGCCGATATGAACGTCGATCCCGATCACTTCTAGACCCGGCAAGCTGGCTGCGCAGGCGTACACTTCCGATGCGCGTGAGATCGGAATGCCGAATTTGTTTTCAGATTTCCCGGTTGCGATCTTTGCGTGGGTTTTGGCATCCACATCCGGGTTCACCCGGACAGTGATCGGCGCGGTCACACCCAAGTCCAACGCAACAGCATTGATGACTTCCATCTCGGGTTCGGATTCAACGTTGAACTGCCTGACACCACCGGTCAGCGCCAAACGGATTTCATCCTCGGTTTTTCCAACGCCTGAGAATACGATCTTGTCGCCGGGCACACCGGCGGCTTTGGCGCGCAGGTATTCCCCGCCCGAAACCACGTCCATCCCAGCGCCAGCCAGGGCCAGCGTCTTGAGGATCGCCTGATTGCTGGCCGCTTTCATCGCATAGCAAACCAGGTGATCCGTTCCGTCCAACGCATCGTCAAACAGTTTGAAGTGCCGCAGAAGCGTGGCGGTTGAATACACGTAGAACGGGGTTCCGACCGCGGCAGCAATCTCGGAAATCGGGACATCCTCGGCGTAGAGCGCGCCGTCGCGGTAGAGAAAGTGATCCATGACCGCGCGCTTAGACCAAAAGTGGTAAGCAGATCAATTGATTCCGCGCCCAATGCGGCAATCGCCGTTTCTAGAACTCCGTCGAGACTCCAAAGCGACCATAGCCTGAGACGGAAACGCCTGTGCCCGACTGCCTAGGTTTAGCCTCAGGTTCTTGGCGCGGTGTTGTCGACGGTTCGCACGCCACCAGCACAACAAGAGTTAGGAACAATGCGATGGGTTTCATGCTTTCGATCACCGATAATCTCTTTTCACGCACCGAAGCACATGTGTTCTCAACTGGGGTCAGGCAACCCGGATTACAACAATCTCTAGCCTCAGAATCCCAGATAAATTCCGAGAGGGCCTCGATTCAGCCCGACGCCACCGCCAACATACCCGCCGCTTGAGCCAACACCCACGCTGGCGCTGACGGTTGGCTGCACAGGTTCACCATCGACGCCGCAGCCTGCAAGCGTCACGGCGGCTGCAACTACAAGGATCACACGCAAAAACGTCATCACACCATCGCTTTCCATCGGTCGACCTGTGCACGCACCTGATCCGGTGCGGTCCCACCATAGGACTGTCGCGAGTTTACCGAGTTTTCGACCGTAAGAACAGAATAGACGTCATCTGTGATATCTGCATGGACAGACTGCATGTCCTCGAGGGTCAGATCCGGCAAATCGCAGCCATTGCCCTCGGCCATGGCAACCAGCGACCCGGTGACATGGTGCGCATCGCGGAACGGCAGACCCAAAACCCGGACCAGCCAGTCGGCCAGATCGGTCGCAGTCGAAAAACCAGACCCCGCCGCGACAGCAAGGCTCTCACGGTTGGCGGTCATGTCCTTGACCATGCCTTCCATCGCAGCAAGCGCCAGCATCCAGTTGTCGGCGGCGTCAAAGACCTGTTCCTTGTCTTCCTGCATATCCTTGGAATAGGCCAGCGGCAGGCCCTTCATCACCATCATCAGCGCGGTGTTGGCCCCATAGATACGACCGACCTTGGCGCGGATCAGTTCTGCCGCGTCGGGGTTCTTCTTCTGCGGCATGATCGACGAGCCGGTCGAAAAGCGATCCGACAGAGTCACGAACCGAAACTGGGCCGAGGACCAGATCACAAGCTCTTCGGCGAAGCGCGACAGGTGGACGGCACAGATTGAGGCGGTCGACAGGAACTCCAACGCAAAGTCACGGTCGCTGACTGCATCCAGCGAGTTGGCTGCGGGGCGGTCAAAGCCCAACGCCTCGGCTGTCATCTGCCGGTCGATGGGGAACGAGGTTCCGGCCAACGCGGCAGCCCCCAGCGGGGATTCATTCATCCGGGCACGGGCGTCCCGAACACGACTCAGATCGCGGCCAAACATTTCGACATAGGCCATCATGTGATGACCCCATGTCACCGGCTGCGCGGTTTGCAGGTGGGTGAAGCCTGGCATGACCCAATCTGCCCCGGCCTCGGCCTGTGCCAAAAGCGCGCGGATCAGGGCCAGCAGGCCGGTTTCTGCCGCGTCCAGCTGATCACGCACCCAAAGCTTGAAATCGGTCGCCACCTGGTCGTTTCGGCTGCGACCTGTGTGCAGACGGCCTGCGGGCGCGCCAATGATCTCTTTCAAGCGCGCCTCGACATTCATGTGAATGTCTTCCAGCGCGGTCGAGAATTGAAACGTGCCGCTCTGGATTTCTGACAAAACGGTGAGCAGCCCTTCCCGAATAGCTTGCGCATCACTATCACTTATGACGCCTGTGGCAGCCAGCATGGCGGCATGGGCGCGCGAGCCTGCGATGTCCTGGGCTGCCATCCGCTGATCGAACCCGATCGAGGCATTGATCGCCTCCATGATCGCGTCCGGACCGGCGGCAAAGCGGCCGCCCCACATCTGGTTCGAGGATTGATCGGTCATGTAAGAAAACCCGGAGTTAATATGCGCCTATTTCGTCTGATCCCCCTTTATATGGCCCTTGCGTTGGGTGCAAACGCGGCTTTGGCCACTGATGCTGAAACTCTGGGTCCACTGCGTGATGGCACGTTGAAACGATTGATCCTGCACAAAGAGCCCAAGCCGGTCGAAGTGGTTGAGTTTGAGCTTGAGGATGATGGCGGCAAAGGGTCATTGGCCGATTATAAGGGCAAATATGTCCTTCTGAACTTCTGGGCCACGTGGTGTGCGCCCTGCCGCAAGGAAATGCCACAGATCGCGGAATTGCAGGAAGAATTTGGCGGTGACAGGTTCGAGGTTCTGACATTGGCGACCGGGCGCAACTCGCCAGCAGGGATTAAAAAGTTCTTCGATGAAAACGGCATCACCAACTTGCCGCGTCATCAAGACCCGAAACAGGCCGTCGCTCGGGAAATGGGCGTAATCGGCTTGCCCATCACCGTGATCATCGATCCAGATGGCAACGAAATCGCGCGGCTGATCGGCGATGCCAAGTGGAACTCGGACAGCGCCAAGGCGATCATTGCGACTCTGGTCGAAGGGAATAGCTGACATCGCAGGCCTTTTTGGCGCGTTTGTGCTAGACTGAAACCGGCCTCAAGGGGCCGGTTTTTTGTTTGCAAACATGGGAAAGGAGACTGCGATGAAACCGGTGGTTCTGCTGATTGGGCGACTACCGAATGTGATTGGAGATGTGGCCCGCCAACTCGATCATCTGCCGATACAATGGCTGGGTGCGCATGATCAGGACGAGGTTCGGCGACAGTTGGAAGCCGAGCCGCGCATCTCCTGCGCCATAATGGGGGCAGGATTGGATGACGCTGTACGAGGAGAGATGGTGGGCATCATCGCCGCGCGCCGGCCGGATATCTGCATCCATCTCAAAGACCGGTCCTCCGGTCCCGACGGACTGGTGCCCTTTGTGCAGCGGGTCGTGCAGCATGAAATTCTGGAACGACTCGAACGCGGCTGACGCAACGCCACCTTTGACAGTCTTCAACCCGCTTTGCACTCTGTGGCCGGGGAGGACGGAATGCCACTGGAAATTCTTTTGGTTCTTGTGGTCGGAGGTATCGCCGGAATAACCATGCTCTTGCATTTGACCGGGCGGTCGGATCGGCGTGTTCTGACGCAGGACGTGGCACGTGACGACTGGTTGCGTCATTTTCCCGATGATGTCGTTGTTGATGTAACGGTCTCTCATGACGCCTTGTCGGCGCTGGTCCGAACCGAGACCGGGCCAGGCCTGCTGTGGTCTTTCGGCGCGGACACGGTGGCGCGTCATCTGTTGGATTTCGACTGGATCGAGCATCCGAAGGGTTTCGAGTTTCAATTTCACGACTTTGCCACACCCAGCGCCCTCATCCACCTCGACGAAATGGAGCGCCGTCACTGGCGACATCTGATGGAGCCCGCATGACCGATACCACAAGTTTCCCAGACGCCGTGCAATGGGCCGTGCCGTTTTTCATCGCAGCAATCCTGATTGAGTTCCTTTGGATTGCGATCAAGGGCAAAGGCGGGCGTTATGAAACGCGCGATGCGGTGACCTCACTGATCATGGGGGCCGGCAACATCGCCTCGGGCTTTTTGCTGGGGTTTATCGCTTATGCGTTTTTCATGTGGCTTTGGCAGATCACGCCCCTGAACCTCGGCACATCGATCCCCGTCATTATTCTGTGCTTTGTTCTCGATGACCTGAGGTACTACTGGGTACACCGCTTTGGTCATCGCATTCGCTGGGTCTGGGCCAGCCATGTAAACCACCACAGCTCGCAACACTACAATCTGACCACAGCACTGCGTCAAACCTGGACCTATACGTTTACCTTTATGATGGTCGTACGGGCGCCGCTGATCCTGTTGGGTTTTCACCCGGCAATGGTTTTGTTCGTCGGCGGATTGAACCTCATCTATCAGTTCTGGATCCACACCGAGGCAATCAAAAAAATGCCGCGATGGTTCGAAGCGGTCATGAATACACCCAGTCATCACCGCGTGCATCACGGACGCAATGCCCGCTATCTGGATTGCAACTATGCGGGCGTTTTCATCATCTGGGACAAGCTGTTTGGCACATTCGTTCCCGAGCAGGACGACGACCGCGTTGATTATGGGCTGGTGCACAATATCGGAACGTTCAACCCGCTGCGTGTTGCGTTCCACGAATGGGTCGGCATCTGGCGTGATGCAACGCAGCCGGGCCTGACGTGGCGCCAACGTCTGGCCTATTGCTTTGCGCCACCGGGCTACAGCCACGACGGCAGCCGGGACAATTCCACGCAGATCAAGCAAAAGCACCTTGCACGCCACCCCGAAGACCGCGGCACGCCCGGATTCGAGCAATTCGACGAAAATCCGCCCAATACTCAGGCAGAACGCGCCTGACACTCTCGTGAACGCGGCCTGGAAGACTTGAAATCCGGGTCCCATAGGCCATATCTAAGTCCATGATTGGAGTATGAGTGACCGGAGACCCGAATGACCCGTGTAACAACAGTATCGACGTTTATTGGGCTTCTGGGTCTTGTTCTGGCTATGCTGGCTGCAATCGGCAGCGCATTGACGGCTTTGATTGTTCTAGGCTTTGTCATGATGGTTCTTGGGGTGATGGGCGCTTTGATCGGTGCTGCCGCGTCTCTGACCCGCGCCTGGCAATCGGCACGCTGAACCGAAACATCCTAAAATCCGTCTCGCCTTAACCGCAGATTCATCTGTTTGACCCGACAGTGTGGCTGAACCTTTTAGTCAGCAACAGTCTGGGACCGGCGCCTATGCGGGACAAGAAGCTTGCAGATCTGCCAGAAGGGTCCGAGAGCCCATTGACCACGGCGATCTCTGCCCGCGACCGCTCGGTTGTGCAGATGGCAACTGACGCGGTGAAACACAAACAGTGCAAATTGGCGTTCCAGCCGGTGGTGCAGGCGCAGCCCCCGCATGAAATCGCGTTTTACGAGGGGTTCCTGCGCGTTCTCGATGAAACAGGGCGGGTCATACCGGCCCGTGAGTTTATGCCTCAGGTCGAAAACACGCCGATTGGGCGGGAACTGGATTGTGTCGCACTGGAAATGGGTTTGCGCGCCCTTGCCCGAAACCCAGATATCCGCCTGTCCATCAACATGTCGGCGCGATCCATCGGGTTTGCCCGATGGTCCCGTATATTGGAGCGGTTTCTGAAACGAGATCCCACGATCGGGGACCGTCTCATCCTGGAACTCTCGGAAAGCTCGACAATGCAGGTGCCCGACCTCGTTGTCGATTTCATGGATCGGCTGCAAGACCGTGGCATAGCCTTTGCGCTCGATGACTTTGGCGCCAGCAATTTCAGCTTTCGTCATTTTCGAGAGTTCCTGTTTGACGCCGCCAAAATTGACGGTCAGTTCGTGCGGGGCGTCAGCACCAACCCGGACAATCAGGCCCTGGTGCGCGCGTTGATCGCTGTGGCACGCGAGTTCGAAATCCTCGTCACCGCCGAATCGGTTGAAACGCGTGAGGACGCCGAGTTTCTGATCGCCTGCGGTGTCGACTGCCTGCAGGGCTTCCTGTTCGGCGCGCCCTCGGTTTCGCCCCCGTGGCAGCAGGAAACAGGCTCGAAAACAGGAACTTAACGCGCCCAAAAGTGTCGCAATAGACCGCTGGTCAAAACTATGAGACAAGCTGTCCGTTGCTGCAGATGCAGCATTACGCTATGGCAGGTAGTGCTGAAGCGGGGGATCACTGGGCGCTCGTGTTTCGGGAGAACGCTTCTCCGCAGCCTGCGCCGTCGAATTTCCCTCAGGACCATGACGGTAAAGGACTGACCATATGACCAACGTAGTAATCGCATCCGCTGCACGCACAGGCGTCGGCAGCTTTAGCGGTTCGTTTGCGAACACCCCTGCACATGATCTGGGCGCTGCCGTTCTGGAAGCCGTCGTGGAACGCGCCGGGGTCGAAAAAGGCGACGTAAGCGAAACCATCATGGGCCAGGTGTTGACCGCCGCTCAAGGCCAGAACCCTGCCCGGCAAGCACACATCAATGCGGGTCTGCCGCAGGAAAGCGCAGCCTGGGGCATCAACCAGGTCTGTGGATCGGGCCTGCGCGCCGTGGCGCTTGGCGCACAGCACATTCAACTGGGCGATGCGGATATCGTTGCGGCTGGCGGTCAGGAGAACATGACCCTGTCCCCCCATGCCGCCGCCCTACGCGCCGGCCACAAGATGGGCGATATGAAATACATCGACACCATGATCCGCGACGGATTGTGGGATGCGTTCAACGGCTACCATATGGGTCAGACCGCCGAGAACGTCGCCGAGAAATGGCAGATCAGCCGCGACATGCAGGATGAGTTCGCTGTCGCCTCGCAAAACAAAGCCGAAGCGGCTCAGAAAGCCGGCAAGTTCGCGGACGAGATTGTGCCCTTTACCATCAAGACACGCAAGGGCGACATCGTGATGGATAAGGACGAGTACATCCGTCATGGCGCAAATATGGAAGCTATGGCCAAACTGCGCCCGGCTTTCTCCAAAGAGGGCTCTGTCACGGCTGCCAACGCGTCCGGTCTGAATGACGGTGCGGCCGCGACCCTGCTGATGTCCGCCGAAAACGCTGAAAAGCGCGGGATTGAACCGCTGGCGCGCATCGCCTCTTACGCGACCGCTGGCCTTGACCCGTCGATCATGGGTGTTGGTCCGATTTACGCCTCGCGCAAAGCGCTGGAAAAAGCGGGTTGGTCGATTGACGATCTGGACCTTGTAGAAGCAAACGAAGCTTTTGCCGCACAGGCCTGCGCCGTGAACAAAGACATGGGCTGGGATCCGTCAATTGTGAACGTGAATGGTGGCGCAATTGCGATCGGGCACCCCATCGGCGCGTCGGGTTGCCGCGTTCTCAACACGCTGCTGTTCGAAATGAAACGCCGGGATGCCAAGAAAGGTCTGGCGACCTTGTGCATCGGTGGCGGCATGGGCGTCGCCCTGTGCGTGGAGCGTGACTGACTGCGCTGAGGTCCGCCTCGAAAAAGGGCGCCCCAGTGGCGCCTTTTTTGTTACAATTCAACCCTATCACTTACATGCGACGATATTGTCACCCCGAATGCACAGAAACTCCGCGAAACAATATTGCGCATCTGGCGCTCTCAGAGTAACAGCATTACCAAGCCGACTTAATTTGGAGGATTCCTAAATGGCACGTACAGCACTCGTCACCGGCGGTTCCCGCGGCATCGGCGCAGCAATTTCCAAGGCGCTCAAGGCCGAAGGGTACAATGTAGCCGCCACCTATGCGGGGAATGACGAAGCCGCAGCGAAGTTTTCCGAAGAAACCGGCATCGCCACCTACAAATGGAACGTCGCGGATTATGACGAATCCAAAGCGGGAATTGAAAAAGTCGAAGCCGAGGTTGGCCCAATTGATATCGTTGTGGCCAATGCGGGCATTACCCGGGACGCACCGTTCCACAAGATGACGCCGGACCAATGGCACCAGGTCATCGACACCAACCTCACCGGCGTTTTCAACACTGTTCACCCGGTCTGGCCCGGAATGCGCGAACGCAAATTCGGCCGTGTGATCGTGATCAGCTCAATCAACGGTCAGAAGGGCCAGTTCGCGCAGGTCAACTATGCCGCGACCAAGGCCGGTGATCTTGGGATCGTTAAGTCACTGGCGCAAGAGGGCGCGCGCGCTGGCATTACCGCGAACGCCGTCTGCCCCGGCTATATCGCAACCGAAATGGTTATGGCTGTGCCTGAGAAAGTACGTGAGTCGATTATCAGTCAGATCCCCGCCGGCCGTTTGGGCGAACCCGAGGAAATTGCACGCTGTGTTGCCTTCCTCGCCTCAGACGACTCGCAGTTCATCAATGGCTCGACGATCTCGGCCAATGGCGCGCAGTTTTTCGTCTGACAAAGCGGAACATCCAAGAAAACGGGCCGGTCCTTTTGGACCGGCCCTTCCTTTATCCCGTAAGAACACGCGCGCTGCGTTCAGCGGGAACCAAACAACCAGTTAAGCGCGCGATTGATCACTCTGGACCGTTCAATATGCGCGCGCTGAAAGGCGCGGGCAGTAGCGGGGTTGGAGGAGACCTCGATCATCGCAGTGTTCCTTTCAGATCAGTTTCGTTTGACTTCACCTGAATATGCGCCTTAGATCGTTAATCGACAAACGAGCTTTTTGGATTTTCAGTTAAGCAAATCTTATGTGATTGATGAGCGACTACCTACCCCCTCTGACCGCTCTGCGCGCCTTTGATGCGGCCGCGCGGCATATGTCATTTGCAAAGGCGGCTGAGGAGCTACACGTCACCCCGGCCGCCCTGTCCTTTCAAATCAAGTCAATTGAGGAACATCTGGGCCGCCCTCTGTTTCATCGGTTGAACCGCGCGGTTGAGCTGACCGAGGCCGGGCGGACCCTGGCCCCCGGTGCGGCCGACGGGTTTGCCGCGTTACAGGCTGCATGGCGCGCCGTTTTGCGCCAAGACGATGACACCAGCCTGACCGTTACGGCGGGGCCTGCCCTGACGGCCAAGTGGCTTGCGCCGCGCCTGTATGATTTTGCCCGCGCCCATCCCGAGATTGACCTGAAGTTTTCAGCCACGCTGCGCAATATGGACCTGGAACGCGATGATGTGGATGTGGCCATTCGATTTGGATACGGGCAGGATGACGGGTTGTTTTCGGTTCCCGTCAGAAAAGAATGGCTGACACCGGTCATGACCCCTGACCTCGCAGAGCAGTTCCTGACACCCGACACCCTGAAAAACGCGCCTTTGATCCACGATGACTCGATCAGTTTTTTGACACCCCCATGTGATTGGCCCGCGTGGTTCCGGGCTGTCGGGATCGAATTCGATCCGACGCATGGCGCACATTTTTCAAATGCCGACCACGCGATTGACGCCGCCGCGGCCGGTGTTGGCGTCGCATTGGGCCGCCGCGCGATGATCCTCAAGGATCTGACCGAAGGCCGGTTGGTTGCCCCGTTCAAAACCGCCATTGAGACCAAAGCTCGGTTTCGCTTTTTGTGTTTACTCGGGGCGGAAAAGCGGCCTCAGATCGCGGCGTTCAAAGACTGGTTCATGACCGAGATTGAAAAGACAGCCCATATATCGGATGAGTTCACAATCGTACCGATTGAAGAGGTGTCCGAATAGTGACCAAAAAACGCGCAACGGCGATCGGCTTTGGCGCCGTGCTCCTTTGGTCTCTGCTGGCCCTGTTCACAGTCGGGTCCGCGCCAACCCCTCCTTTGTTGCTGAACACGATCTGCTTTTCTATCGGGGGAACCCTTGGGCTGATCTGGGCGGCATCTACGGGCGGTCTTGGTCAATTGCGACAGGTCAGGTGGACGACATACCTGTTCGGGGCTCTGGGGCTGTTTGGGTATCACGCGCTGTATTTTTCCGCGCTGAGGATGGCACCCGCCGCCGAAGCCGGGCTGATCGCTTATCTCTGGCCTTTGTTAATCGTGTTGTTTTCCGGTTTGTTACCCGGAGAGCATCTGCGCATCGGGCACCTCATCGGGGCGTGCCTGGGGTTCGCCGGCGCCGCCGTGATCATCGCCGGAGGGGGCGGAACCGGGTTTCAGGTACACCACGTGCCGGGATATGCACTGGCCTTGTTATGCGCACTCACATGGTCTGGCTACTCGGTATTGTCCCGCCGCCTGGGCGACACTCCAACCAGTTCGGTCGCAGTCTTTTGCATAGCTGCGGCGATTGCCTCGGGGGCGTTGCATTTGGGACTGGAAGAGACCATTTGGCCGGTCAGCACAATCGGGTGGGTGTCAGTGCTGGCCCTTGGGCTCGGGCCGGTTGGTCTGGCGTTTTACGTTTGGGATATCGGGGTCAAAAAAGGCGACATCCAAATCCTGGGAACCGCGTCTTATGCCGCCCCTTTGCTGTCGACGCTTGCACTGGTGGTGGCCGGGTCCGCAACCCCCTCCTGGGGGTTGGCGCTTGCGGCCCTATTGATTACCGGCGGTGCCGCAATTGCGGCACGCGCCAGCCTGAGACCTTAAGTGGACAGGCGTTCGATTTCTTCTTTTAGCTTGAGCTTTTGTTTCTTGAGCTGGGCGATATGGAGATCATCGATGCCTGGCGAGCGTTGGGCTTCTTCTACTTCAAGACCGAGAGATTCGTGTTTCTTCTTCAGTTCCGTCAGATGTGCGCTCACGCTCATGGCGATCCTCCTTCTTTACGTGTCTGGGTGTCACGTAAGAAGTTGATCACATCGTTTCCACCCTGTCACGCCGCAGACGCACAGATTCTGTCATAAATCCGACAATTTCGGCTGGTCGTTGCTTATGCTGCGCTGAATCCGGGTAGCGCTGCACCATATCTCAAAACGGCGGATACTTCGGGCGTGTAGCTGTCACCGTCCTTTTCGTGGGTATCTCCGGCATGCAGAACCAACGGCGCGTGCAAACGAAAGGCGCCCTTTCCGCCCTTTCGCGCACGCAGAATCACCAGTTCTGCGCTGCGTGCTCTGCGCGGGCTCAACGGCAAAACCTCGATCGAGCCTAAAAGCCTGGAACATGACGTAAGCATATCCGGTAGGCGATCGGCCTTTTGGATCATGTGCAGATAGCCACGGGGGGCAAGACGTTTTGCAGCCACTTCGATCCAGTCTGACAATGGTGTCTGTTCGCCCAGCGCGATTTGTCGCCCGCCGTCCTGCGCGGGACTGTGCGCGCCGGCGCGGTAATAGGGCGGGTTGGCGATGACATGATCGAATTGCCGTTGGCGCAGGTTCTGCGGCAGTCCGCTCAGGTCCGCTTCAACTACATCCAGTGTGGCACCGTTCTCTACCGCGTTCCGCTTTGCCAAATCCGAATATTCTGGCTGAATTTCAACCCCCGTCAGGCGAAGGTTCGGGACGCGCGCAGCAAGGCATAGAATCGCCGCCCCGGCACCGCATCCAAGTTCCAGCACGGATTGGCCGGACGTCGCAGGGACGGAAGCGGCGAGCAGGACCGGATCCACACCAGCCCGATATCCGGACTGAGGCTGCCACAGATGGATTCGCCCGCCCAAAAAGTCGTTGCGGGTCAGATCACTGTCATCAAACCGGGTCACCTCCCCAAAGGAATCTCATTGTCGCGCATGACGCGTTCGGCGCGCGTCAGATCGTCCGCGCGAACCATCAGGCGTCGGGGAAAGATTCCGATGCCACCTTCGAGGATGCTCATATTTACGTCCATCTGAAAGCAGTCTATATCCTCGCCCTCAAGAAGAGCGGATGCAAAGGCCAGGATTGTCGGATCGGTGCTGCGCAATAGTTCTTTCATGGGGATGGATGTAAGGGCAAGGCGCGGCAGAAGTCGAGCCTTGTATCAGGAGTTTGATGACCGTCAGCACAATCTCGAAACCGCATGATCGGCTGGCCGACATCCTGGCCGGTGAAATGGATGCCGTAAACACGTTGATCCGAACGCGCATGGCGTCCGAGCATGCGCCACGGATCCCCGAGGTGACGGCGCATTTGGTTGAGGCCGGGGGCAAGCGCCTGCGCCCGATGCTGACTTTGGCGGCGGCCCGACTGTTTGGGTACACGGGTGACCATCATGTAAGACTGGCCGCGACGGTTGAGTTTATTCACACTGCAACCCTGCTGCATGACGATGTGGTCGATGAAAGCGGACAGCGGCGCGGGCGGCCCACGGCGAACTTGCTGTGGGACAACAAATCCAGCGTTCTGGTCGGCGACTATCTGTTTTCCCGCAGTTTCCAACTGATGGTGGAAACCGGCTCGCTACGCGTTCTGGACATCCTTGCCAACGCATCCGCCACGATTGCCGAGGGTGAAGTGCTGCAAATGACCGCGGCGACCGATCTAGCAACGGATGAGAGCGTTTATCTGCAGGTTGTGCGCGGCAAGACGGCGGCCTTGTTCTCGGCTGCGACCGAGGTGGGCGGCGTAATCGCCGGCGCCTCGGACCAGCAAGTCAGGGCGCTGTACGACTATGGTGACGCACTGGGCATCGCGTTTCAGATTGCAGATGATCTGTTGGACTATCAGGGCGACAGTGCAGCAACCGGAAAGAATGTCGGCGACGATTTCCGCGAGCGCAAGCTGACGCTTCCGGTGATCAAAGCCGTGGCGCAGGCGACGCCCGACGAACGCGCGTTTTGGCAGCGGACGATCGAGAAAGGCCGCCAGCAGGACGGTGATCTGGAATACGCGCTGCGTCTGATGAATAAATACGGGACGCTAGAGGCCACCCGGATGGATGCGCTGGGCTGGGCGAGTAAAGCAAAGGCAGCCGTTGCCATTTTGCCGGATAACGAGATTCGTACCCTGATGCGGGATTTGGCCGACTACGTCGTCTCGCGCCTCAATTAAGCTGCGTGGCGCGGCACCACCAATCCGGGTGCGCTGCGCCAATTTCATAAGCTGCGAAATGAGCCGCTTTCATCGACGGATAAAGCGCAAAACAGGTCGAGCCCGAGCCGGACATCCGAGCCAGCAAGGCGCTTTTGGTTAGTCTGAGCTCATCTAGGAGACATTCAATCTCGCGCGCGATGCCAAAGGCTGAAGTTTCCAGGTCGTTGCGTTGATCCATCAGCCAATGCGCACAGTCTTCTGCAGTCTCAAAGTCCGGAATACCCTCGGGCATCGGTGGATTGTCCCGATGTGCCAGAGCCTCGAATACGGAACCGGTTGGGACCTCAATTCCAGGATTAACCAGCAAGGCGGGTAAAGGTGGCAGGGTCAGTAACTCCAGTCGATCCCCTATGCCCCGCATTCTTGTCGCCTGAGCCGCCAGGCACACCGGGACGTCGGCACCCAGGGTAACTGGCACCTCGGCCGGAATATCAATTCCTTGATCTGATAAAGCCCGTAAAGTCGCCGCAGCATCAGAAGACCCACTTCCAATACCGCCCCCATGGGGCAGAATCTTGTTCAACGAGATGTTGCCCGTCCACCCCGCAGCCTCGGCCGCTTTCCAAATCAGGTTTCGGCTGTCTTTTGGTACACCATCCGCATGCTCGCCCGCGACGTCGATTGAGAGTATCTGACCTGCGGTGAATTCCAACTGATCTCCGACATCCGCAAACACAACCAGAGAATCCAGCAGGTGATAACCATCCGCGCGCTGGCCGGTTACATGCAGTGTCAGATTGATCTTGGCCGGCGCGAAGGCCTTAGTTGCCATTGGCAACCTTCAGCGGTTCGGCACCTTCCTCGGCCAGAACAGCGTCCAGACCGATATCCAGTTTTCGACGTATGCGTTCGGGGTCGGCCTCTCCGTCAGTGTCTTCGGGATCCACAAACGAAAGCGCTCGTTTCCATTGGAACTCGGCCTCGCGCCCGCGTCCAACGGCCCAATAGACATCCCCCAGATGGTCGTTGACCACCGGATCAACCGGCATCAGTTCAACAGCGCGTTCCATATGCTCGACCGCTTCGTCATAACGCCCAAGGCGGAACAGGACCCATCCAAGGCTGTCAACGATATAGCCGCTATCGGGGCGTGCCGCGACGGCCCGTTCAATCATGTCGAGCGCCTCGTCCAGTTTTTCGCGGCGCTCAACCAGCGAATACCCCAGATAGTTCAGCACCTGCGGCTGATCGGGGTTCAGTTCCAACGCACGACGGAAATCAGCCTCAGCCTGATCCCAATTTTTGAGCCGCTCATGCGATATTCCGCGGGCGTAGTGCAAAAACCAGATGCCACTGGCCGCGCCGTCGGTCAGTCCAATGGCGGTATCATACGAGTCGACCGCCGCATCATAGTTTTCCTGCCGACGCTGCAAATCAGCCAGAGCGACGTGGACACTGGGCAGGTCGGGTTGCTGTGTGGCTAACGTCTGCAATGCTTCAATCGCTGCGTCGGTTTTGCCTGATCGCCCCAGGACTTCGGCCCGGCCCAGCTCGGCCGCGTGATGGTCCGTGCTGTCCGGCGGCACCATGCGATAGGCTTCGACGGCAAGATCGTACTGGTCCAACTGGTCCAGCAACTCGGCGCTCAGCAGGATTGCATCCACGTGATCCGGGCGCAGAAACGTCGCCGTTCGCGCGTACAGCAAAACATAGTCATGCGACGCCTCGACATTGAGTGCCGCGCCAACCGAGAAAAAAACCTCGGCCATGCCCTCGGTTGCAGAACGCGCATGGGTGAAGGGCAGGGTTTCCCCAGCGGTCAGCCGATCCACATAATCCTCGATGGACGGATCGTTTCCCGCTGCAAAAACGTCATCCAAAAACCGGACCGCGTCTTCGTTGCGGTCCAGCTGTGACAGAACCTCGGCGCGGGCCAGCGCCGCGCGCCTTGAGAACTGCGAGACAACGCCCTCATCCGCTGCAAAAATCGCCTCGGCCCCTTCGAAATCACCGATGGAGGCCAGTGCCATTGCTTTGTGATAAAGCGCAAACTCTTTCAGGCCTTCCTGAGTGGAAACAGTGTCAAACTGCTCCATCGCTTTGGTCATTTCGCCCTGTCCGATATAGGCCCAAGCGATCATCAAGCCATCCACAAGAGGGCCGACACCCTGTGTTTCCGGGTCACGCGCCAAAAGGTCGTCCAGCTTGTCATCGGAAATCAGATTGGCCGAAATCACCATACGCGCTGCCTGATTGGACAGGCCTGCATTTTCGATGCTTTGCGCTATCGGCAGCGCACGTTCAATTTCGCCAAGCGCAAAACGCGCCAGCAGAACGCTTTCCAGCAATTGCTCATTTTCGGAATCGAACTTCAGTGCCTGCGCATAATATTTCTCGGCAGCCGAATAATCGCTTTCATAGATCGCCTGCCGCCCGGCCAAATAGGATCCCGCCGCCGTATCCGAATGCACCGGGATTGCGAAAGAAGAAGAGAGCAACACGGCAAGCGCCGCGCGACGAACCAAGGAAACCACCGATATCCTGCCTTGCTATCATTGACTGATAAACAAGCTAGGGCTTCGGTGTGAAAGAGGCAATGGCAGAGCCTTCACGACCCTGCCAGTGCCCCGGTTCCCGCCTACATATTGGGATAGTTCGGGCCATCCCCCCCTTGAGGCGTGGTCCAGTTGATATTCTGGCTGGGGTCCTTGATGTCGCAGGTCTTGCAGTGAACGCAGTTCTGGAAGTTGATAACGAATCGCGCACCCTCGTCATCCTCGACCACCTCATAGACTCCTGCCGGGCAATAGCGCTGTGCCGGTTCGTCGAATTTGGGCAGGTTCACCTTGATCGGTATATCCGGATCGCCCAGATGCAGGTGGCAGGGCTGGCTTTCCTCGTGGTTGGTCATCGCAAACGAAACGTTGGTCAGACGGTCAAACGATAGCGCGCCATCGGGCTTGGGATAGTCGATTTCTGTGTGCTTGCTGGCATCCTCGGTCGCCTCGGCGTCGGTCTTGCCATGGCCCAGCGTCCCGAACAGCGAAAAGCCCAGCGTGTTGGTCCACATGTCCAAACCCCCCAGCGCCAATGAGGGCATCAGACCCCATTTCGACCACATCGGTTTGACGTTGCGCACCTTCTTGAGGTCCTTGCCGATCGCACCATCACGCACATCCGCCTCATAGGCTGTCAGTTCATCGCCCGAACGTTCGGCCTTTATCGCATCGTGCGCGGCCTCTGCCGCAGCGATACCGGACAGCATCGCGTTATGGTTGCCCTTGATGCGCGGCACGTTAACCATGCCAACCGAGCACCCCAGCAATGCGACGCCCGGCGCGACCATTTTCGGCATCGACTGATAGCCGCCTTCGGTGATGGCCCGCGCGCCATAGGCGACGCGTTTGCCGCCTTTCAGCAGATCAGCCACCATCGGATGATGCTTAAAGCGCTGGAACTCCATATAGGGGTAGAGGTACGGGTTCTTGTAGTTCAGATGCACCACGAAACCGACATAGACTTGATTGTTTTCAAGGTGATAGATGAACGAACCACCACCCGCATTGCCGCCCAGCGGCCAACCCATCGTGTGCGTAACCGAACCCTGTTTAAACTTGGCCGGGTCAATCTCCCAGATTTCCTTCATGCCAAGTCCGTATTTCTGAGGCTCTTTTCCTGCCTGCAGATCGTATTTGGCAATCACCTCTTTTGACAGCGACCCACGCACGCCTTCCGACAGAAATACGTATTTGCCGTGCAATTCCATACCCGGCTCGGTGTTCGGGCCATAGGACCCATCGGGTTCCAGACCAAACACACCGGCCACGACGCCTTTGACCTCGCCGTTCTCTCCGTAGACCATCTCGGAACAGGCCATGCCTGGGAAGATCTCAACACCCAGTTCTTCGGCCTGTTCGGCCATCCAGCGGCAGACATTGCCCATCGAAACGATGTAATTGCCGTGGTTGTTCATCAGCGGCGGCATGGGCCAGTTGGGGATCCGAACCTGACCGGCCTCACCCATCATGTAAAAGTGGTCTTCGGTCACCGGCGTGTTCAGCGGCGCGCCCTTTTCTTTCCAATCCGGTATCAGCGCATTCAGGCCGCACGGGTCCAAGACGGCCCCAGACAAGATATGCGCGCCCACCTCCGAGCCTTTTTCCAGAACAACGACATTCAGGTCGGCATCCAGCTGTTTCAGACGGATGGCCGCCGACAGGCCCGCAGGACCTGCACCCACGATCACCACATCATATTCCATCGCTTCGCGTTCAATTTCGGCCATCGCGGGCTCCTTAGCTAACTTTCCGAATTGGCGCTCTCACCGCATGGTCTGCGCAATTTTGTTTCACGGTTGATTACATGGCCTGAAAGACCTTGGTCAATCGAAACACGGCGTAACAACACCGCAATACGGCAGATCAGCCTTCGGGCGCATCACCCATCAGGTATCTGGGACCGCTACCATGTGATTTAGCGCGATCATCCGGGTTGTAGAGGGCGCATTTCGGCAAGCTCAGGCATCCGCATCCGATGCAGCCATCCAGATCGTCACGCAATCGGGTCAGGGTATCGATTCTCTGATCCAGATGCGCGCGCAACAAAACACTTATGTTCTGCCAGTCTTTTGGCGTTGGCGTGCGGTTTCCGGGAAGACCACCTAGCACCTCACGGATTTCCGGCAGGGTCAGACCGAACTGCTGTGCAATCATCACAAAGCTCAGGCGCCGGATGTCCGCACGCTGGTATCGGCGCTGCCCTCCAGCGTTGCGCCAGGGCGAAATCAGTCCCTGCGCTTCGTAGTATCGGATTGCCGACACCGCCAGCCCGGTCCGTTTCGCCAATGCACCGATCGCCAGCCCTTCGGATACCGCCATGACACGCCCTTCAGAAATACCTTGACCTAAAGTTAGGTTTAGAAATTACGGTGAGTCGGGACAAACCTCAAGACGAAAAGGAAATCCCATGATGGCATCGCTTGAACATACCAATTTTACGGTACGCGACCCCAAGGCTTCGGCGGCGTGGATGCAAAAGGTCTTTGGCTGGAAAACCCGCTGGGAAGGACCTGCCATTGCTGGGGGCTACACGGTCCATGTCGGCAGTGCACACACCTATCTGGCGCTGTACGCGCCTGGCGACCCGAAACCGGCCGGGGAAAGCAGCTACGACATCGTGGGTGGCCTGAATCACGTAGGTGTTTTGGTCGAAGATATCGACGCGACCGAAGCCAAGGTTCGCGAAGCGGGATTCACCCCCCATAATCACGCCGATTACGAGCCAGGAAAACGTTTCTACTTCGACGATGACGACGGCATCGAGTTCGAGGTGGTTCAGTATGATTGAGATGCTGTGGCTTAGCACGCCCCCGAACCGATGGCGCGCAAGCCGGCACGCCGATCATCGGCATCGCCGACATCCAACCCAGCCTGAGCGGCGCCAAGCCGCAAATTGAACAGTCGAATTTTCGTGGCCTCTTGCAATTTCCGCGCCATTTAGGTCAGGTATTCAACGACCCATCTTTCGCCCCGACGCTTCCAGTGCGGCGGGGCGACTCAATTTTTGCGTGGACGAAGAAAAAATGGAAAAGATTCCCATGACGCCCGCGGGCAATGCCGCGCTCGAGGCTGAGCTGAAAAACCTCAAATCCGTCGAGCGTCCGGCGATCATCGAAGCGATCGCTACGGCACGTGAGCTCGGCGACCTGAAAGAAAATGCAGAATACCATTCCGCGCGTGAAAAACAGGGCTTTATCGAAGGACGCATCAAAGAGCTTGAGGGGATTCTGTCCCTTGCGGATGTGATCGATCCCAGCAAATTGAACGGCGCGATCAAATTTGGCGCCAAAGTCACATTGGTGGATGAGGACACCGATGAAGAAAAGACGTGGCAGATCGTCGGTGAATACGAGGCCAATATTGAAAACGGCCTGCTGAACATCAAATCGCCGATTGCCCGGGCCCTGATTGGCAAGGACGAAGGCGACAGCGTCGAGGTGCGCACGCCCGGTGGAATGCGCTCGTACGAAGTCCTGAGTATCGAATACGCCTGACAGGAGCGTATGCCATGACGTCGCAAAATCCTGATCCGGAGACAGAACGGCCGACCTCGCTGGGGATTTATGACCGCCCTAAACGCCCGTTCATAACCGGTATCGAGATTGCCGCCCTTGTCCTCAGCGTAATCTGGCTGGTGGTATCCGTCGCGTTCCTGGTGATGCCGGACGCAGATCAGGGCGGCAGCTTTGTCGTGACGTTCCTGGCAGTGTTCATGCCGGTGGCGATGATCTGGGTGGCCGCAATGGCGATGCGTGCCAGCCGGATTATGCGCGAGGAAAGTGCCCGGCTGCAAACTGCAATCGACGCAATGCGAAATGCCTATGTTGTTCAGCAACAGCGCGCCGCCAGCACCACTGAGCCCGCTGTCAGCAAGAAACTCGACGAAATCGCCGCCAAAGCCAAAAAGGCCGAGGACGCGCTCGCCACGTTTTCATCCAAGCGCGCCGAGACAGGGGCCGGTTCTGCGCAGCCACCCAACCGGAACGATCAGACGTCGCTGGAACTTGGCACACCTGCCGAAGCGATTGCACCACCGCTAGAATCCGGCGTCTTTATCCGGGCTCTGAACTTCCCCGAAACCGAGAACGACACCGAGGGTTTCAACGCCTTGCGGATGGCGCTGAAAGACCGGAAGACTGCGCAACTTGTGCAGGCATCAGAGGACGTTTTGACCCTGCTCAGCCAGGAAGGCATCTACATGGACGACCTGCGCCCTGACATGGCCCGGCCCGAAATCTGGCGTCAGTTCGCGCAGGGCGCACGCGGCCGTGCCGTTGCAGCGTTGGGGGGTATTCGCGACCGGTCATCTCTTGCACTTACGGCGGCGCGGGTGAAGCAGGATCCGATTTTCCGGGATGCGGCACATCATTTCCTTCGGCGCTTTGACACCATGATTGTGGCCTTCGAGCCCAATGCAAGCGATGCCGAACTAACGGCATTGGGCGATACCCGAACCGCGCGCGCCTTTATGCTGTTGGGGCGCGTAGCAGGCACGTTTGACTAGTCTGGCGTGACCGACCAGCTCATCTTTGTGGCGCTTCCAAACCCAAAGATATGCCGGAATGGCCCAGTCTGCTCCTGACCCATGGCTCGAAACCCCTGACGTTCGTACAACGCGCGTGCACGTGTGTTCGTGTCGATCACGTCTAGCTGAACCTCGGACATACCAAGGTGCCGTGCCTCATCCTTGACGGCTGTCAGCAGCAACGTTCCCACACCTTTCCCGCGTGCCTCCACGGCGACAAAAATTCCGTCCATCTGAAAAACACCGGGCTTCAGATTGCGTTCGAGAACGCTGAGGAGCAAGGCACGCCACATCGCGCCGAACCACCCGTACACTTGCATCAGATTGGAGAGGCCGCCGCCGCTAAAGGCGCCCTCTGCAGTCTTGAACCCGGCAAGCCCCAACATGAGGCCCGACGGATCACGCGCAACAAACGCGAATTCGGGATTCAGACCCTGCTCAAAGAATGCCAAGCCTTTTTCGTCAGGCCCCATGACTTTGTGCAGCTTTGCAGAAAACGCCTGCCAGAACAGCGCTGCGGCTTGCGGGCGCTCTGTGTCATCGAACCCGCGCGAGATCGTGACGGTCACAAGCCGAAACTCCCAAAGGGAATGAATCGCACCGGGTCCCCGGGCCGGATATCCCGCGCGCCATCTTCAATTTCGACCAGTCCCTCGGCCCAGCTGAGCCCGCTGATGCGACCGGACCCTTCCGAATGGAACACCTCGGCCCGACCGTCGCGTATGCGGGCCCTCAGATACTCGCGGCGACCCGGTTTTTTACGTTTTCCGAACGCGGCGGGCACGTCGAATCCCTGAGGTACGCTCCACCCCTGCCCGGACATTAGCCCAAGGGCTGGGCGCGCAAAAACCAACGTGCACACCATGGCGGCAACAGGGTTGCCGGGCAGACCAAAGACGGGCGTGTGCGACCACATGCCAAGGGCAAGCGGCCTGCCGGGTTTCAGCGCAATCCGCCATTCCTGCATCGCCCCGGCCTCGCGCAGCAGCGCTGAAACGTGGTCCTCATCCCCGGCAGACGCACCACCACTGGTCAGGATCACATCCGCCTGTTGTGCTGCCTTGTCCAGACGCGACCGAAGCTGGGCGCGATCATCTCCGACTCGACCCAGATCGACCGGCACATATCCCATCCGTTCAATCAGGGATAGCAGCATGGGCCGGTTGGCATCGAAAATCTGCCCGGGTCCTGCGTTTTCGCCGGGGTCCACCAGTTCATCCCCGGTGGACAGGACCGCCACGCGCAAGGGTTTGCGTACCTCAATCGCGTCGATCCCAACCGCCGAGAGCAACGCCAAGTCAGCCGGGGTGACTTTGCGACCGGCAGACAAGACCACATCCCCCTCCGACACGTCTTCGCCGGCGCCGCGCATGTTCGCGCCCCGTTTCAAGGGACCCCGAAACGCGATGTGGCCGTCCTGAACGGTCACATCCTCTTCCAGAATAATGGTGTCCACACCCTTTGGCAGCGCCGCACCGGTCAGGACGCGCAGTGCCCGGCCCGTAGGCACGGCGTCATCAAACGGGATGCCCGCAACCGCGCGGCCGTCGATCAGGGGCATGACCTGCGCACCCTCGGGCGCAGGTCCGGCGAAACCGTAGCCATCCACAGCCGTGTTGGCCTGCGGTGGATTGGAACATTTCGCCACGACATCCATGGCCAGAATGCGACCGGCGGCTTGCATCAGCGCAACGGTTTCCACATCCGCCACCACCGTCAACCTATCCCGCAGCAGCGCCAGAGCGTCGTCAACAGGGGTCCAGTTCACCCCGGCAGGCAAGGCGAAACAGTCATCGCGCAGCGGCGGCGGGGAAATGTCCGGTGTGGCCTGTGGTTTGCCCAAATTCAGTTCTTCCTTTTTGCTCTGCTGACCGCAATTGCCCAGTAGCGTTAGACCTTTTACCACCAGTTACGGATCAGTGTGACTCGAGTCCGACCTCTCGTAGGATAAAATCTGCAATCCCTTGGGTGTCGTTCAGGTCAAAAACAGGACGATCCAGATTCATCGGTGTGTCACTGGCAACGGCGCGGATCGCTGAATCCCCGGTCGCAATCAACGGGTTTCCTGCTTCTGCTCGAAACGCTTCAATCTTGGGGTGACGTTCGCGCTTGTATCCTTCGACAAGCACAAGATCGACACGTGTCAGGCGGGCCAACAAAGCGTCGAGGTTCGGCTCTTCTGCTCCGCGCAATTCCTGCATCAGGGCCACGCGCTGTCCAGAGGCCAACATCACCTCGCGCGCGCCGGCCATGCGATGTCGGTGGCTATCGGTGCCTTTCTGGTCCACGTCAAAAGCATGGTGCGCGTGCTTGACTGTCGAGACAGAGTATCCGCGTCCGCTGATCTCGGCCACGAGACGCTCCATCAATCCGGTTTTGCCCGCATTCTTCCAGCCTGTTACACCGTATAGTCTCATTCAAGCTCTCGCAGATTTGCGGCCCGTTGCAGGTCTTCCGGTGTGTTCACGTTGAAGAATGGATCGAACGGGTCAACCGGGAACAGCGCCTCACGCCCATCATTCTTGTCGGTCCACTGCACAACCTTGCGAAGACCGTCATTCAGCGATGCCC
The DNA here is from genome assembly GCF_056535885.1 of Ruegeria sp. B1. Taxonomy (NCBI): domain Bacteria; kingdom Pseudomonadati; phylum Pseudomonadota; class Alphaproteobacteria; order Rhodobacterales; family Roseobacteraceae; genus Ruegeria; species Ruegeria sp. B1. The sequence continues at coordinate 1,123,135 of NZ_JBQFJA010000001.1, forward strand.
TCAAGTCGTCCCGCAGCGCAACGGGCCAGAGGCCAAAGGTTGGATGCCTGTTGACCTTCTTGCCGCCGCCGGATTTCAGAGACGCGTCGCTTGTGCGGGGCGTGGTGGCCATGACCAGCGGATGCGGCTGCCCCTGCGCCGTTTGCATCAGGCGGTCGACCAGATCGAGCGGAAAAAACGGCGTGTCGGCGGCTGCCGTGACAATTGAGGCGGCTCCCTGTTCGGCGGCCCAGTCCAGACCGGCCAGCACGCCTGCCAATGGCCCGGCAAACCCCTCAATCGAATCCGCAATGACCGGCAGGTTCAACTGGGCAAATCGCTCGGGATCCCCATTGGCGTTCAGGGCCAGACCGTCTACCTGAGGGCCCAGACGGTCGATAACGCGCGACAACAGGCTCTGCCCACCTAGGTGCAGCAGTCCCTTGTCGCCGCCGCCCATGCGGGTCGCAAGCCCACCTGCAAGTATCACCCCTAGGGGACGCGTCATTCCGGCTCCCGATCTTCCTTGGTTAGACGGCGTAGATTCCCGCTCTTTTACGTCGAACTCAATTCAATTGGAACGCGGTGGGGTACAGATGATGCAGGACAAACAGCCACATGATCAAAGTGCCAACTGCCAGAAACGAGGTCGCCGAGACAATATGCGCGGCAAGCTCGGGTTCCTGATTGTAGTGCTTGGCAAGCAGGAAGATGTTCTTTGCAGTCGGAACAGCGGACGAAATGGTCGCAGCAATTGTCCACAGCGGGTCCAACCCGATCAGATGCGCCGCCAGCAGAACAAGCCCCGGAGCCAAGATCAGTTTGGCCAGTGTCAGGAACAGAATCATCGGTCCAGTTTGCACAATCGTGCGTACGCGGGTGGTGAACCCTATCGCAAACAGAGCTACTGCAGCCAGCGCCTGACTAAGCAGTTCAAGATAATCCGAGACGGCATCAGTGAATCCAAGGCCGGTGAAGGAATAGGCCACACCCAACACCGTAGCGGCGATGATCGGGTTCTTGAGCACGTTCAGGACAATTCGCCAGAGCGGCGTTTTTTCTGGCGCGTTGTGTCCAGCTGACGTTTCCAGAATTATGGTCAGGATCAAAAGCAGAATAACAACCACGAGATTTGCCAACACCGCTGGAAGCGCTCCGCTGGCCCCAAAGATCGAGTGCAGGATCGGCAATGCGACAAGTGCCGTGTTCGAGGCGACCGCAGCAAAGGCGGCGATGGTCGCCGATCCCACCTCTAGCCTGAGAATATATTTGAATCCCAGATACAGCACGGCGAACAGCAGGATCAGCGTCCCGCCATAGGCAAGGTAAAAGCCGTAGTTGAACAGATTTGCAAAGTCTTCCTGCCCGATCAAATAGAACATAATTGCCGGGATCAGAACGTAGACAGCAAACTGAACCAAGGCATCGGACGTGTCCTGAGAGAGAAGTTTGGTCCAGGAAAATGCGTACCCCGTCAAAATGACTGCAAAAACCGGCGCTATGAGGTTTATCAGTTCCATGCCGTCTCCGGACAGTTGTTCACACGCATGCCCTGTGGCAACCGCTCTTACAACTGTGCCCTACAATTGGGCTCATCCCAAAGATTTTTCAGGACAATTTCAGCAACTGAAGCTTCCGGGAAACAGCAGGATAATAAAGTCAGGCTTCTGAGCTCTTTCGTCTGTGCTTTTTGTCTTCCACAGGAACAGAGGCCGGGTCGACGTCCCGGACCAGGCGATCCTCGCCCGACAGGCACACAAAGCGCTGGCCCCGCATGCGCCCGATCAGCGTCAGCCCGACCTCGCGAGCAATCTCGACTCCCCATGCCGTAAACCCGGATCGAGACGCCAGCACCGGAATACCCATCATCGCGGTCTTGATCACCATCTCTGATGTCAGACGTCCCGTGGTGTAGAGGATCTTGTCTTCCGCGGTCTCACCCTCGGACATCATCCACCCGGCTATTTTATCGACCGCGTTGTGACGACCCACATCCTCCATATAAACCAGCGGGCGATTCTCATGGCACAGCACCGTGCCGTGAATTGCACCGGCTTCGAGATAGAGCGACGGGGTGCGGTTGATCTTGGCCGCCAGATCATAAAGCCACGAAGTGCGCACCGGCAATTGGGGCAGGCGCACGTCCTCAAGCCCTTCCATCATGTCTCCAAAAACAGTCCCGACGGCACAGCCGCTGGTTCGGGTCTTTTTTTTCAACTTGTCCTCGTACGAGGTTTCGCGGGCGGTGCGGACCACCACGGTTTCCAGATCCTCGTCATAGTCGACGCGCGTGATGTCGTCATCTGGCAGCAACATGCCCTGATTGCGCAAGAACCCCAGCGCCAGATATTCGGGATAATCGCCTATGGTCATGGCCGTCACGATCTCCTGCGCGTTGAGGAAGATCGTCAGCGGGCGTTCCTCGACCACGGAAATCTCGCTGAGCGCGCCATTCTGGTCCACCCCTTCGACCGCGCGGGTCAGGCGCGGTGCGCGCGGATCCGGGGCGATGATGAAATCCGAGACATCCAGTTCTTTGGCCAATTGCAACCCTTTCGCAAGACAGCTACTGCTGCTGCAACACCATAGGATTTAGCCATGGCAATCACCACATCCAAGTCGTACTTCTGGAAGGGTTTTCGCGACGGTTCGCCATTCGTCTTTGTGGCGATCCCGTTCGGCCTGTTGTTCGGCGTGTTTGCCACCGAAGCGGGGCTGGATATCGTGCAGACCATTGCCTTTTCCGCGACCGTTTTTGCGGGTGCCGCACAGTTCACCGCGCTGCAATTGCTGCAGGAGCAGACACCAACCGCCATTGTCCTAGCGTCGGCACTGGCCGTGAACCTGCGGGTGGCGATGTATTCAGCGTCTCTGACACCCTTTCTGGGTGCCGCGCCGCTTTGGCAGCGGGCTTGCGCGGCTTACTTTACCGTGGATCAATCCTACGCCTGTTCTATTGTTCAGTTCGAAAAAGAACCAAGGATGACCTTGCCTAAGCGGATGGCGTATTTCTTTGGGTCGGTGACCCCGATCACGCCATCTTGGATCCTGGCCACCTATGTCGGAGCCGTCTTAGGGACCCAGATACCGGAAAGCTGGGCGTTGGATTTTGCCTTGCCGATCACATTTCTTGCTATGGTCGGCCCAATGATGCGCACGTTGCCGCATGTGATTGCCGCATTCGTTGCAATTGTGTTCTCGTTGCTGACAGTCTCTGTCCCCTTCAACCTTGGCCTGCTGATCGCCGGCGCAGTGGGCATGATGGCAGGTGCGCAGGCTGAACTGGTGCTGGAACGCAGAAAGACCCTGATATGACACAGATTGATACTTCAACGATGTGGTTCATCATCATCGGGTTGGCCATAGGCAGCTTTGCCCTGCGGTTTGTGTTCATTGGCTTCGTCGGAGATCGACCCATGCCCCCGTGGCTGCTGCGCCATCTGCGGTATACGGCCGTTGCGATCCTGCCAGCTTTGATCGCGCCACTGGTCGTCTGGCCCTCAGCAACAGAAGGTCAACCTGACCTGCCCCGCATGGCCTCGGCGGCGGTTGCGCTGTCCGTTGGGGTGATCACCAAGAACGTATTGGCGGCCATTTTTACCGGGGCCGCCACATTGTACGGATTGCTGTTCTTACTCGGATGAGATCGCGTCCAGCTGGTTCAAGCGCGCGTTGTTGGCTGCCAAACCCCTTTTCAGGTCCGCATCGTCGTTTTCCCGGTATTCTTCAGTGACCACACCGGGAAGTTGCCCGAACTGATCGGACAATTTGACTGGGAAGAACGTAACATCGATCTTCTCGAACCCGGGCACCTGCTGAAGAATCCTTGCAGTCGAGTTGGCGCAATACGCACCCGGAACCGGCCCGGTCTGCTTGGCCAATTGATAGGCAATTTCGGCTTGTTGTGGCGTCACCTGGATCGTCTGGATGCGCGCATAATGCGTTTCACGGGCATGCGAGCTGCGGTAGGCGCGCTCGACTGCTGGTGTGATCCCGTAGAGAATATCATCTCTGGACGGAACGATATCGGCCTGAAAGGACCCGGCTGGGTCAAAAATGATACGTTCCCGTGCGTTGATCATAAGCGATGTATGCGCGCCCGATCCCGTCCGGGTATTGATCATCGTATAAAGCGTCAGTGTCGACGGGCCGGGACTGCTGTACGATCGAGATACAATCTCAGCCTGATCCGCTTGCGGTCGTTTGGATACCGCACAGCCCGCCACGGTTGCTGCCAGAAGGCAGGCGATCAGAACCCTGAACACACTCGACCCCGGACGACTCAGGAGGCGAAGACAGCCAGGAAAAGAAGAAGAAGAGCAATGGCAACGACACACCAAACCGTGGCCTTGATAAACCCGTCAAAGGTTTTGGTTTGAACGTCAATGTCCATTTCGCCGTGCTCGTGATCAGCCATATCTGAAAGATTCCCAAATCGCGTGTTTATCGGTTGAATAATGGAAAACGCGGGGTCTGTCACCACGTCATTCGCGCGCAGGTTCACGTTCTCCCAGAACCGAACATCCGGGATACCCAAAACCCCAGCGCCACGGCAGGCCGCTGCACGGCCCGCCCCCAAAACGCACCGCCCCAAACATCGCGTCAGCGGTCAGGGAATGGACCGTGCGAATTTGGTCTGGCGTCATGTCATATCTGCGTGCGTACTCCGCAGCGTGTTCCCTGCCATGTGCCTTGACGCAGGTCCGCAAAGTCTCATCAGCGGACAAGCGGGCATCGTAGCTATCTTTGGCGCGCAACGCGCCACCCGCATTATGGTAGGCCCGGTCGTGCGCCACGCAACACCCCTCCCACGGTGGCTGCACTTCATACAACTCTTCAATCTGCGGGAACGTATCTGCAACCCAGCGCCAGCTGGCCGACAAGCCGCCCGAGCAGCCATCTGAGTCAAATGGCGTTAGTTCGGCACTACCACGCTGCGCCATCAAAGCCTGATGCGCGGGCATCTCAAAACTGCGCATCAGGTCTTGCGCCGACGCTGTGGGGCAGAAAGCTGTCAGCGCGAGGATCAGGCTAAGGGCTCGCATCGCGCATCGCCTTGGTGTCGACCTGCATACCAAAGGTGGTTGCAAGCCAAAGCAGTAATCGCTCACTCGGCCCCATTTCGGAACGCACGCGCAGAACCTCTTTTGCCATGGCGGGGCGGTCTGTGATCAGCCCGTCTACGCCCATCGAGGCCATGGACGACATTTGCAGCGGGTCATTGACCGTCCAGACATAGATATCCTTACCCGCATCGTGAACCGAGCGGATCAGACCGGGCGACACCATGGCAGCGTTTACAGCAACAAAGTCCCCTTCAAGTCCGGCAAGATCGCCGATTGCGGTTGCTGCCAACACACCCGCGCGCCAATCCGGGCGCAAGGCCTTCATTTTCTGGACGGCCGGGTACTTGAGCGACATGGTGGCGATGTCGTCCTGCATTCCCAACTCTTCAACCAGTCGTGCAACGCGGTTTTCCAGATCGACGTCATGGCCATAATACTTGAGCTCAATGATGACCTTCGCCCTGCCTTTGGCTGCCAACAGCACGTCCCGCAGCGTTGGCGTGCGCTCAGCGGCATAGTCAGGCCCGAACCAACTGCCGATATCGATTTCGGCAACGTCCTCCATGGTCGCATCCCAAACCTTCAGGTCTACGCCAGCCAGCTTCATGAAATCGCTGTCATGGGCGACGATGACCACGTCATCTGCAGTTTCCTGTACGTCGATCTCGACCCAGTCCGCTCCGTCTTCGATGGCTTTGAGAACCGAGGCCATCGTATTCTCGGGGCGCAGTGCTGCGGCCCCCCGATGGCCGATGACATCCGCATGATCCGGCGCTTGAACACGATCCAAAAGGCTCTGTCCGAACCAAAGCCCCAGCAACAAAGCAATCACGGCCCCGCCGAGACTGACAAGAACCGGCGCCTTCAGCCTTTTGGGTTCGGGATGCGGCAGATTTTTGGGATCCGCGTCAAAAAACCCATCCAACAAAACGGCTAATGCACCGAGGGCCGTTGCAGCCAAAACAAGGCCCGCTAAAGACCAAACCGCGGCGACGATCAAACTGAGGGTCAACGCAAATCGCAGGTTCACACCATCCTGAAGCGGCACGAGTGCAAACAAAAGCCCGGCAACGGACGCGATCAGCGCGGCAATCACAAAACGAAAACCCAGCCACAAAACCAATTCGATCTTTAGGCGACCGCGCTTGCCTTCCATCCGCCCGGCACTGGTTTCGAATGCGGATTTCGGCGCGCTGCTTTCAAAAAGGACCAGATGCAGGCCCAGCGCCCAGCCCGACAATCGACGGATCAGGACCCAGGCTAGGGCAAGAACCAGAATACCGATTAGAATGCTTGCGACCCAAAAGGCAGGCGGGTGAAACGTCAGGTAGTAGTTGATGTCATATTCCGTCAGTGTCCACCATGCGATCACACCCGCAACGACAAGAAACGGCAGCGCCAGTGCCAGCACCCGCAAGATGAAGCGGACGGCGAAACCAAACAGAGCCGGTAGGCGCAACAGGATCAGACCGATGGCCGCACTGCCTGCGCGCCACGGGTCCGTTTCGGTCATCCGCAATGATCCCGCCATGACAGAAAAGACAAAAACTTCCGCCATCAAAAACAGGCCGAGCACAACCAAGGCCGCAATAAATCCAACTGGCGACAGAAGGAACATCGCAATGTCCTGATCCGTGAGCGCCGACTGGTCTGACAGGGACACCGCCAGATTGACCACCACTGCGACGCCCGGCGCGATCAAGGCAACAAGCAGCAATCGTACCGCAATATAGATTGGCAAAAAGACGCTACGCCTCGCCCATGCACTTGCGTAGGCAGTTGTAACGGTTGAGAAATAAGTCACGCGCGGGCCTCCGAAACGATCCGGTTATTCAAGGCCGGGCCCGCGCAAAATGCAAGTCGCGGGGTCAGTTGTCCGCAAGATCCGCTGCAAGCCGGAACCCAATGCGGTTGGCTGGTTTGTCCTCGACCGACTTAGGCAGGGCGCGCAGCATGACATTCAACTGGCTGACATGCTGCACCAGTTGGGTCCGCGCACCTGTGCCATCCGAGCCGTAAAAGGTGATGATATCGGGATCGAAATATCCCATCCCTTCGATCCGCATCACACCCGCGTCTCCACCGGTAAATCCCATGGCAACTTCGTGGTCGCCATCCAGCGTTTTTTCGAAGTTCTGAATATAGAGGATCAGACGCTCATAAGCCCATTGCGCCGGGCTTTTGCTTGCAACCGGCTTTTGCAGGGTTTCCGGCAAATCCTTTGTCCCGGATTCGGCTTCGGGATTGCAATGCACCTCGTGACAGCGCGGCAGTGCGGCAGCTTCGGCCGCCTCGGCTGAGGTTTCGATCTCGTCCTGCATTCCCTATCCCTTGCGCTGATAGACCCAAGCCCCGTCTGCCCGCCGCGTCCGGGTTACAGCCCCAATGTGGTAGAGATGGTTCAGGTGTGCAACCGCTTCGACCAGCGCCAGCCCGTACTCGCCCTCTTTGATCGACCGTTTGAACAGCGGAGCAAAACACTCCGCTGCCGCTTTGGGCGTTTTCAAATCATCCAGCAAACGCTCCAGCGCGCCGTGGTGGTTTTCGATCAGTTGCCGCAGGCGCGTCGGCAATCCGACAAATGGCAGCTTGTGCCCACCCAGAACAAGCTGGTCAGGCCGGGCCAGGACCTGCAGCCGCTCGCAGGCCTCAAGCCAATCTGCAATCGGATCGGCCATAGGCTCGGTCGCATAGACACCCAGATTCGGGCTGATCGAGCTGAGGATCTGATCTCCAGTGAGGACAAGGTTGTCATCACGGCTCCAGAACGTCGCGTGTTCCGGCGCATGGCCATTTCCCATATGCACGTCCCAGTCGCGTCCACCCATCCGGATCACCTCACCCTGTTTGATCCGGGTAAAACCCAGCGGCATCGGATAGACAACATCGGCGAAATTGAACGGGCGGTCCGCCATGCGCTTGGCCAAAATGTCGGCTGCCATCCCGGCGCTGCGATAGTAATCCAGCGTTTCCTGCGGCCAGCTGTCCTGGACGTCCAGGGTCAGCATCCGCGCAAACAGCCACGCGGTGCGGCTGGACAAAAGCTCGGCACCATGAACGGACTGGAACCAGCCTGCATTGCCGACATGGTCTGGGTGATGATGAGTGACCACGACCCGAGCCACGGGCTTGCCCGACAGCGGCCCAGCCATCAGCGTTTCCCAGATGCCACGTGTTTTTTTTGAGGACACACCAGTGTCGATCACCGTCCAGCTATCCCCATCATCCAGCGCATAGATGTTGACATGATCCAGGGCCATGGGCAGCGGCAGGCGCATCCACAAAACCCCATCGGCAATCTCGATCACCTCGCCCGGCGCCGGTGGTTCGGGCCAAGGATACCGGATTGACGATGCGTATTCGCCGTCCATCACGCGGCCAGATCGTCGGAGTCGAGCGCGAACAGGTCGCCAGCGCCATTCTGCGCCTGGGCCAAAAGACCGACATGCTCTGGCAACAGTGCGTTGATGTAGTACCGCGCAAGTTTGGCGCGCGGCCCGTCAGGATTGGCCAGCGCCGCCATCAGATGATAGTGCCCACCCAGAACGCGCGCGAAGGCGTGCAGATAGGCGACCGCTCCGGCAAATCGGTCATTCATATTGTCTTGCGACACAAGCCATTCCGTGGCTTCGCGCAGCGATTCGCTGGCCTCCCAAACCGGCCCGGCCAGATCCGGCATCGTGGCACGAGCGCGCTCGGCATGATCTTCGATCTCATCCAGCAGGCGCGACGCGGCATCGCCGCCATCCATCATCTTGCGCGCCACCAGGTCCATGGCCTGAATGCCGTTGGTCCCTTCGTAGATCGCGGTCACCCGGACGTCGCGGTAGTATTGCGCCGCACCGGTTTCTTCGACAAACCCCATGCCTCCGTGCACCTGCACACCGGTTTCGGCAACACGCATCCCTGTATGCGTGCCAAACGCCTTTCCGATCGGCGTCAAAAGCGCTGCACGCGCGGTCCAGTCCATATCTCCGGTGGCATGCGCCATGTCGATTGCCGCGGCATTGGCCAGCATGATCGCACGCGCGGCAAAGATATCGGCCCGCATTTCTGTCAGCATCCGGCGCACATCCGCATGATCGATGATCGTGCCTGACGGTGTTTTGCCCTGCTTACGTTCCAAGGCATAGCCCAGCGCATGTTGGTAGGCGCCTTCCGCTGACCCGACGCCCTGACCGCCAACGCCCAGCCGCGCGTTGTTCATCATAGTAAACATTGCAGCCATGCCGCCGTTTTCCTTGCCGACCAGCCACCCGGTCGCCCCATCATACTGCATTACGCAGGTCGGAGAACCATGCAGACCCATCTTGTGTTCCAGCGATACGACCTTGAGATCATTGGCAGCACCGGGGTTTCCGTTTTCATCCGGCAGGTATTTCGGCACCAGAAACAGCGAAATCCCTTTGGTCCCCGGCCCTGCATCCGGCAGGCGCGCCAGCACGAGGTGGCAGATGTTCTCACAAAAGTCGTTGTCCCCCCAGGAGATGTAGATCTTTTGCCCGGTCACCGCAAAAGTGCCGTCGCCATTTGGTTCAGCCTTTGAGGTCAACGCTCCCACATCCGACCCCGCCTGCGGCTCGGTCAGGTTCATGGTACCGGCATAGGCTCCGGACATCAGCTTGGGCAAGTACAGGGCCTTCAGGTCTTCGCTGGCATGAAGTTCCAGCGCCTCAATCTGCCCTTGTGTCATCAGCGGGGCCACCTGCAGCGACAGGCAGGCGGCGCTCATCATCTCGTTCACGGCAGCAGTCAAGGTCATGGGCAGCCCCATACCGCCATAGTCCGGATCGCCGCTCATCCCGATCCAGCCACCGTCGGCAATTGCCTTCCATCCATCGCCATACCCGGGCGATGTACGAACGACGCCGTTCTCCAGTTGCGCGGGTTCCAGATCGCCGGGGCGTTGCAGCGGCGCCAGAACCTCTTCGCACATCTTCCCGGCCTCAGAAAGGATCGCGCTGACCACATCGGGGCTCGCATCCGCAAACGTCTCGGTCGCTGCGATCTGGTCGAACCCCACGATATTTTTTAAGAGGAATTCATAGTCGGAGAGTGGGGCGCGATATGGCATGGCTTCCCTCAAGGTCTGTCTGAACGGTGTGCGCAGGCGGGCTTGGATTCTCCGGCCTGCGCCGGTATGCATCTGGGCTTGGATGCATTAACTATCCTTCCTTATATTGCGAGCAACCAAAACGCGGCGTCACCGACTATGATCCCCACAATTCTTGATCTGTCCGCAGACCCGGCCGGGATCGCCCGCGCGGCGGACCTGTTACGGCAGGGGCTGCTGGTCGCCTTTCCAACCGAGACGGTTTATGGCCTGGGAGGGGACGCCTGCAATGGTCAGGCCGTTGCGAGCATTTTCGAGGCCAAAGGGCGACCCAGCTTTAACCCGCTGATCGCGCATGTCGCATCGGTTGAGGCCGCGCAGCGATTTGTAGAATGGTCCGATCACGCCGGGCAACTCGCCGATGCCTTTTGGCCCGGTCCCCTGACGCTGGTATTGCCGCTGCGCAAGGGACATGGCGTGTCTTCGCTTGTGACCGCGGGGCTGGACACGTTGGCGGTTCGGGTGCCGGCGCATCCGGCAGCCCGGGCGCTGCTGGCCGCGTTTGATGGACCGGTGGCGGCACCTTCGGCAAACCCCTCCGGCCAGATCAGCCCGACCACAGCCGACCACGTCCGCTCGGGTCTGGGACAGCGCATCGCGGCCATTCTGGATGACGGGCCCTGCCAGGTTGGGCTGGAGTCAACCATCATCGGTCTGGCGGGAGAACCCACTCTGCTGCGCCCGGGTGGTGTCGCACTGGAGCAGGTCGAAAACGTTCTGAACACACACTTGCACATTCACCAGCCCAACGATGTGCTTACAGCACCCGGACAACTGCAATCGCATTATGCCCCCGATGCACCGGTTCGGCTTAACGCCCTGTCCCGCGAAGGCGACGAGGTTCTGCTGGGATTTGGTCCGGTGGATTGCGATCTGAACCTGTCTGCCGACGGCAATCTGATCGAGGCGGCCGCGACCCTGTTTTCCGCTTTGCACCAGCTGAATGCGACCGGTCGCCCGATTGCGGTTTCGCCCATTCCCAGCGGCGGAATTGGCGCAGCCATCAACGACCGTCTGAGCCGTGCATCGGCCCCGCGCAACAGCTGATCAGGCGCGTCCCGCGCTGGCCGAAAGGGTCAGCGGGTCAACGCCCAGCGTCGCCAAAGCGGCCTCCCACTTTTCGTCATCCGGCACATCGAACACCAGATTCGAGCTCGCCTCGGTCGTCAGCCAGCCGTTCATGGCAATCTCGTCTTCAAGCTGAGCGGGACCCCACCCGGAGTACCCCAGTGCCAGCATCGAGTTCAGCGGTCCCTGACCCGAGGCCAGATCTTCCAGCACATCCAGCGTGGCCGTCATGCTGAAATCGTCGGAAATCTGCATGGAATGCAGATTCGCTTCATAATCCGCGCTGTGAAGGACAAAGCCCCGGGACATTTCGACCGGACCTCCGAAATGCACCAGCCGTTCGCCCATTACCGGGATGCGGCAGGGAATGTTTAGCTGCCCCAGTAGCGTCTTGAGCCGCAAGTCGGACGGTTTGTTGACGATCAAACCCATCGCACCGTCATCGCCATGGCTGCAAATGTAGACGACCGAATGATCGAAGCGCGGATCGCCCATGCCAGGCATCGCAATCAACAGTTTTCCGGTCAGATCCATGTGTGAATATCTCTCACGCTGTGCCTCTCAACAATGACCCCCCAGCGCGGGAATTGGCAAGGGATCAGCCGATAATTCATGAGATTTCATCTTGGTGACCTGAACGTGACTTGGAATCAGCGAGCGCACCGCGCATTTATGACGTATGATGCACGTTATGAAACCTGTCGCTGCCGTCTTGACGGCCTGCATTGCCTTCGCTGCACCTGCCTCGGCGCAGGACCTGGATGGTGTTGTGAACTTGGATGTTCTGGACGGCGGTCGCACGGCCAATGGCACATACCTGGGCGCGTTGCGACTGACGCTGAAGGACGGGTGGAAAACCTACTGGCGCGCGCCCGGAGACGCCGGTATTCCTCCGCAATTCGACTGGAGCGAATCCGGCAATGTTGGTGATGTTTCAATAACATGGCCGGCACCGGAGATCTTTGATCAAAATGGCCTGCAATCAATTGGCTATGAGGATCAACTGGTGCTGCCGGTCGAAATCACGCCCAAGAACCCTGCAAAGCCTGTGAGGCTTCGGGGCGAGATGGATCTGGGCGTATGCAAAGACGTGTGCATTCCCGAGCGGCTGGATTTCGATCACACGCTCGACGCCGACGCCGGACGCAATCCCGCCATCGCTGCGGCGCTGGCCCAACGACCCTTTTCTGCCCGCGAGGCCAATGTGGCCAATGCCAGTTGCCGTCTCACGCCCACATCAGACGGAATGCAGATTGAAGCCCATGTCACCATGCCGTCAGCTGGCGGTCGCGAAATAGCGGTGATCGAACCGGGCAATCCGATACTCTGGGCCTCACAGCCCGAAACTGTCCGGCAGGGCGATACCCTGATCGCGCGTTCCGAAATCATCAGTGCCTCGGGCGCGCCTTTTGCGCTTGACCGATCCGAGATCCGGATCACGGTACTGGGGGCCCATCACGCCGTTGACATCCGGGGCTGCAGCGCAGGCTGATCGCATGATCCAAACCCCAAAGATCGGCGCGCTGGCGGTTGTCCTGCATCAGGATCAGGTTTTGCTGGTTCAGCGCAGCAAGCAGCCGGATGCCGGGTTATGGGGCTTTCCCGGAGGTCATGTGGAATGGGGCGAAACCGTATTGCAGGCGGCCCAGCGGGAACTGATGGAGGAAACGTCGGTTGCCGCGCACCCGTCCCACTACCTGAACAATCTCGACCTGTTGCGATGGAATGATACCGGGGACGTCGTCTCTCACTACTTGCTGGTGGGCGTGGCCTGTACGTTTCAATCCGGCGAACCAATGGCCGGGGACGACGCGCTGGATGCCAGATGGTTTCCGGTAAACCAGATTCGGCAGGGCGACTTGCCGATGAGCGCCCGCGTCTCGGACCTCTTGGAAACCGCGCTGACTGCGCGTTAGGCGCTGACCCTTGCCTTGAAACGGACATAGAGCAGTCCGGAGAACAGAACGCTCACAATCACAATCGGAACTGCGCCGGCAAGGAATGCCCCCAAACCCATCTGGAGCACGGCGAACCCATCCTCGCCGGGATACAAACCTGACAGCCATCCAATCGGTGCGCCCGAGACGGCTGGCCAGATCATTGTCACCGCGAACCAGATCATCATGGCCAACCCGGTGACGACAAGCGCCCCCTGAATCACCCGGTCCGGTGCTCGCATCGCACGGCGCATGGCCGTCATCGGACGGGATACGTCGTTCAGAATGGCCAACAGCGCGGGCACGAGTATCAACACCAACAGCATTCCAAAACCGAGACCATAGACCAGCGTAATCACCGTCGGTTTGAGGAACTGCGCCTGCTGAGACCCTTCGTAGAGCAGCGGCGTGAGCCCTAGAACCGTTGTCAGCGTCGTCAACATGACCGGGCGCAATCTGTCTGCGGTGCCTTCGACAATGGATGGGACCAACCCGCGTTCTTGCTGGTACCCGTCGATGGTTGTCACAAGCACGATAGAGTCGTTGATGATAATCCCGGTCATACCCAACAGGCCCACGACGGTGAACATACTGAGCGGCACCTCCCAGATGTAGTGGCCCCAGATGGCCCCAACCAGACCAAACGGGATAATGGCCATGACCACCAATGGTCTGCTCCAACTGGCAAAGACCCAGGCCAGCACCAGATAGATACCGGTCAGGCACAGGATCAGGCCGGTCCGGGCCTCGGACAGAAATTCGTCCTCTTGTTCGCTCAGACCCGACATGCGCCACTCGACCTGTCGTTCTGCAGCAATGTTGGGCAGGATTTCTTCGTTCAGAGCGCGTTCGATTTCCGCTGCACGTGTCGGATCATCCTCGGAGATATCGCCATTCACCGATATCACCCGCAGGCCATTTTCGCGCCGCACCGTCGAGAAACCTGATTTTCGGTCGACCGAGACGATATCGGCCAGCGGCACGTAAACCCCATCCGGTGTGCGCATCAACGTGCGTTCGAGGAAGTCCGCCGTCAACTCACCCTCGGGCAATTCCACGCGGATCTCGGCGCTGCGCGGCCCATCCGGATAGGTCGCAGCCTCGATCCCGTTTAAACGGTCGCGCAGCACCCGGCCCAGCGTTTCAATACGAAAGCCCAGCGCCTGCCCCTGTGCGGTCAGATCCAGAATATACTCTTCCTTGTCATACGCCAGATTGTCTTCAAGCGCCGACACTTCGGTGTATTTCGACAGCTCGGTCTGAAGATCCTCGGACGCGGCCTTCAGCGTGTTCACGTCAGCGCCGTAGAACTGAACGTCGATGGCGTCGCCGCCCGGACCAGACCGCCAGCCCCGGAAGGTCAGCAATTCGACCTTGGGATGGCGTGGAACAAAGTCTTGCAGCTCACCTACAAACTCGAAACTGGAATAGGGACGCAGGTCCGCGTCAATCAGTTCGATGGAGATTCCACCAAGCAGGTCTTCGTCCTTGCCCTCGGCCGCTGACAGACCGAACCCGGCGCTGCCACCGACCTCAGCCAACACATAGTCGATGGGATTGCGACCATGGCGTTCTTCGTAAATCTGACCCAGTTCGTCGGCAGCGCGCTGCAACTGATGCATCATCTCCAGCGTGTCGGCGCGGGTCGCGCCTTCGGCCATGATGAAGTTTCCGGTCACAGAACCCCGCTCTGGCGCGTTGAAGAACCTCCAGTTCACATCCCCCCGAATGAACAAGGCGATTTGACTGGCCAGGATCACGACCATCAGCGCGACAACCACATATCGCGCCCAGACGACCCAAGCGATGAAAGGGCGGAACAGGTTATCGCGCACCCAGCGGAAGCCGCGGTTCACAACACGATTGGGCAGGTCGTACCAGTGTTCCTTGGCCGAATGCGCAATCGCATGTGCCATGTGGTTGGGCAGAATCAGAAAACACTCAATCAGCGATGCGATCAGAACGGCGATGACCGTGAACGGAATATCGCGGATCAATTCTCCGAACCGGCCCCCGACAAGGGTCAGGCCAAAGAACGCGATCACAGTGGTAACCGTTGCCGCAAAGACCGGCATTGCCATGCGGCGGGCGGCACGCTCTGCGGCAACCATGGGCGCCTCACCCAGACGGCGTGCGCGAAAATCGGCATGTTCCCCGACGACAATGGCGTCATCAACGACGATGCCCAAGGTAATGATCAGACCAAACAGAGACACCATGTTGATTGAAAGGCCGCCGAGATACATCAGCGCAATGGCCGCCGACATTGCTACGGGAATGCCGGCCGCAACCCAAAACGCGATCCGCGCGTTGAGGAACAGAAACAACAGACAAACAACAAGACCCAGGCCCACAAGGCCGTTGTCGATCAGTATGTCCAGACGGTCGGTGATGGCCTGTGCCCGCGTTCGGATCAGCTCGACCGTGACACCTTCGGGCAGGCTGGCCTGCATCTCGGCCACGACGTCCTCTACCGTGTGCTGGATGTCGATGGCGTCCCCTAGGTTCGAGCGGTCCACACGGATCGACATGGCCGGATCATCGCCGACAAAATAGCTTCGATTGCGGTTGACGCCTTCAACCCGAATTTGCGCCACATCGCCGACAAACAGCTTGGAGCCGTCGGAGAAATTGCGCAGTGCAATGCCCTCGATTTCCTCGGGCGTTCGCTTTTCCGCACCGGTGCGTATGCGGGCATTGGCTCCGGTCACATCTCCTGCCGGGCTGGCATTCACTTCGGCAGCAATGGCAGAGGCGATTTCTGACAGCGCGATATCATTTGCAATCAGCTGTGCGGTCGGCACTTCGACCACGACACGCGGTGCTGCAAGACCACGGATCGTTGTTCGGGTGACACCGACGGCAAACAGCCGATTGATCAGCTCATCCGTGAGCTTTGCCAGTTGATCCGGTGCAACCGGCCCGGTCACGACAACATCGGTAACGCGATCCCGCCAGGCGCCGCGCCGGATGCTCGGTTCCTCAGCATCCTCAGGCAGATTTGTTACGCCGTCGACGGCGGTTCTGACCTCTTCAACCGCGCGAGACATATCCCAGTTGGGCTCAAATTCCAATCGGATGCGCGCCGAGCCTTCGCGTGACGTTGCATCAGTGCTGGCAACGCCTTCGACCGCCAGCAAAGCTGGCTCCAGCACCTGAACGATCCCGTTGTCGACATCTTCGGGGCCAGCTCCTTCCCATTCGACGTTAACATCAACGCGTTCCAGAATGACGTCGGGAAAGAACTGCGCCCGCATATTCGGGATCGCCGCCGCACCCAACACCAGCATCACGAGCAACAGCAAGTTGGCCACCGTCCGGTGCCGCGTGAAGTAACTCAGGATGCCGCCCGCCGCGCCGGGTATCTCGCGCATCATAGCATCTAGCCTCCCAAGCGACCTTCGATACGCCGCACGAGTGAGGCCGGAACCTTCGCTTCGTCAAGCTGGCCAAGTAACTGAGCCTTGACGTCTTGAGGCATGCGATCGCTTGCCTCAACCTGCGCGACCAGTTCTGCGCGTTGCTCATCCGTCAGTTCGACCATGTCCGGTTCCGCCGCTGCGCTGGCTTCCAGCCGCAGTGGTCGAACCCGCACGCCCGAGCCCAGCAATGGCGTGCGCCCAATCACGACCTCACGACCCTCAAGACCGGGGCCACGCAGCAAAACTTCGTCCCCCTGCCGACGTATCAGTTGCACCGGCAGAGCCTCGAGCCTGTCATCTGCCCCCAGAACCAACACGGTACCGGTTGCGTCCAGCACCGAGGACGGCAAACGTACGACATTGGTCAACGCCTGTTCCTGTACCGAGACAGTGACAAAATCCCCGGGTTTAAACCCCGATGCGTCGTCGAGACGTGCAAAGATCAGCCGTCCGGTTTGCCCCTCGCCCGCCGAGCCGCTGTCGCGGCTGATCCGTCCGGTGGCCACCAAATCTGCACCTGTCACTTCCAGAGAGACAGAGACTGGCGCATTGATCAGGTCACCTTCCTCATCCAGCAGTCGCACGTACTGTGCCGTCGAAACCCGGAACGCCACCTCTAGCGCGTCAGGGTCCACAAGCTCGGCGAGTTTCTCGTTTGCCGATACCAGCCGCCCTTCGACCAGCGTGACATCCGTCAAGGTCCCGCCAAAGCCTGCGCGGACTGTCATGTCATCGAGATCCCGTTCCGCCGCTTCCAATGCAATGCGCGCACGCGCCAGCAAGGTCGTCGCCTGATCGACACGCGATTCAGCCTGCGCAAGTGCGATTCTGCGCGCCAGGACCGATTGCTGGGCTGACGCGGCGGTCAGTTCGGCTTCTTCCACACTGGCCGTCGCGCCGACACCACGGGATTCCAGATCGCGCTGGCGCTGCAAGGCACGTTCGCGCAGCTCTGCCTGCGCTTCGGCAGATTTGAGTTCATCCTGCGCCAGCAGCAACGAGCGTTCCGCGTCGCGTTCTTCGAACTGTGCGTCCAGCAGATCGGATTTGGCCCGATCCAGCGCCGATTGGGCATCTGCGGGGTCAAGCTCGACCAGAACTTCGCCAGCTGTGACGGTTCCGCCATCTTCAAAATCATCTGCCAGCGCCACCACGCGGCCGCCCAGTGCTGCGCGCAATTCAAGACGACGACGACTTTGAACTTCGCCAAACGCTTCGAGATAGGGAGTGACAGTTTCCAACTCGGCGGCTTCGACTGTCACCGCGAACACCCGTTCCCTGGCTTCGGGCTGTGTGTTTTCGCGGGTGATGACGTCCTGCACGGCGCCCACAATCATCTGCGCCGCAACAAACAGCAGTGCCAGCGTGAGTGACGCCAGAAACACACCGACAAGACTCTGTCGCAAAAATCGCATTAATCATTCATCCCGGTTGCTTTCGGCTGCCTGCCGCAAGATGTAGCCGGACCCGGAAATATGCCAAGCCACAAAGCGGTTACGAGACATTAAACGTACGACCAGTCTACTTCCGTCGCAAATGTTCGTCCAATCTGGGCATTATTTCCACAAAATTGCAGGGACGATGGCGATAGTCGAACTGTTTTTCCAGAATTCCGTCCCATGCGTCCTTGCATGCACCGGGACTGCCGGGAAGCGCAAACAGATACGTTCCGCCCGCAACTCCGCCCGTGGCACGGGACTGCACGGCAGATGTCCCGATCTGCTCCATCGACAGGATTGTGAAGACGGTTCCAAAAGCTTCGATTTCCTTTTCGTACACGTCGCGATGGGCTTCGACTGTCACATCGCGCCCGGTCAGCCCGGTCCCGCCGGTGGAAATGACAACGTCGATTTCGGGGTCCGCAATCCAGGTGCGCAACTGGTCTGCAATCTGCGCACGCTCGTCCCGGATGATCTTTCGGTCGGCAATCAAATGGCCTGCCCGCTCAATCCGGTCCACCAGCGTTTGCCCCGAGCGGTCTTCGTCCATGGATCGCGTGTCCGACACCGTCAGAACGGCGATGCGGACCGGGATAAACTCCATCGTTTCGTCAATACGCGACATGCCGCTCAAGCCCTTTCCATTATCGCCAACCGGACCGCAAGGGCCGCAAAAATACCGCCTGTCACCCAGCCCATGATGCGTGAAGCGCGGGGGTTGGAAATCAGAACTCGCCCGGCACCGCCAGCAAATATGCCGACCAAACCGTTCACGACAAATCCGCCCAGCGCGATGATGACGCCAAAGATCAGAAACTGCACCAGTATCGAACCTGCAGCAGGGTCAACAAACTGGGGAATGAAGGCCAAAACGAACAGGATAACCTTGGGATTGGTCAGGTTCACCACCATACCGTCCCTAAAAGCATACCGCGTGGCTTTGTCCGGACCCTCAGCCGAAACGGTGCCATTCCGGATGGCGCCCCACGCGAGGTACAGCAGGTATGCGACGCCCAACCAGCGGATGACATCGAACACCCAGGGCATGGTGGCAACGGCCGCGCCAAGTCCCAGCCCGGCCACCAGAACATGCACCAACAGACCAGCCGAAATCCCGGCGCTTGCGACCAGCGCAGGTTTGGCACCGGATCGCAGCCCCTGGCCAAAACAGAACATCATATCCGCCCCGGGCGTGAAATTGAGGACAATTGCAGCAGGCACGAATGCGAATAGTGTCACAGTTTCGATCATAGTTTGACCTCGAACCAATTCACTTTCGGGCCGAGATTGGCGATCAGCGTGCGCCCGATTGTGCCGCGATATCCCCAGCTGTCGTGAATGTGACCGCAAAAGGCAAACCCCGGCTGAATGCGTTCAACCGCATTTCTGACAGCCACCGATCCAACGGAAACGCCTTGCGACGTCGTATCGCCATACCCCTTTGGCGGTGAATGCACGATCAGGACATCTGCACTGTCGCATCGGTCGAGCATTTCCGTGGCTTCAGCCTCGGTCAGGTCGCAGGACCAGTCGCCAAACGGCGTGACCGGCACGCCATAGCCAAGCCCGAACAGGCGCAATCCGTCCAGCGTCATCCCTGCGCCATGCAACACATGGACCCCTTCCGGGGCCGCCTCGGTCAACTCTCCGGCACTTTCGGCGTTGCCGGGCACAAGAACCAGTGGCGCGGAAACGCCCGCCAGCATTTGCATCGCCTCGTCCAAGCCCTGCCGCATATTGCAGTAGTCACCGGCCCCAATCACCAGATCGGCCTTGGCGCTGGCTTCAACGATTTCGGCAGCCCTGTTGCGCGCCATGTGCAAGTCAGAAAAGGCCAGAAGCTTCATCCCCGACCCTCCAGCCGCGCTTTTAGATCCAGAAGATCCGCCCAGGCCTGCTGCTTCATCTGGGGCTGGCGTAACAGGTAGGCGGGATGGAACATCGGAAGAACCGGCAGGTCCATCGCCTGATCCCAGTGCCCGCGCAACCGGGTTATCCCGCGTTTGCCCAGCACGGCCTGGCAACTGATGTTACCCATCAAGATCAGTATTTCCGGTTTGGCCAGCGCGACATGCCGTTCTAAAAACGGCTTCATCATGCCGATTTCTTCCGGCTTCGGATCGCGGTTCTGCGGTGGCCGCCACGGCAGAACATTTGTGATATAGACATTCTCGTTCCGGTTCAGATCGATCGCCGCGAGCATACGATCCAACAGTTGTCCCGCACGCCCAACGAAAGGTTTGCCCTCTCGGTCTTCGTCCCGACCGGGCGCCTCACCTATGATCATCACCCGTGCACCGGGGGTACCGTCAGCAAACACCAGCTGTTTTGCTCCGCGCTTCAGATCGCAAAGCTCGAACGCGTTCATCGTCGCGCGCAGCTGATCCAGCGAACCCGCAGCGCGCGCCGCGTTCTGCGCGATCAAAACCGGATCAACCTCATTTGGCTTTTGAGCGGCCTCCTGCGCCTGTGCAGGTTTTTTGGACTTGGGCGCCGTTTCGGGCAGCGCAAACCGGTCCAACGGCGCATCACCGATGGCCTCGGTTGCGCCCAGTTCGACCTGCCATTCCAGCAGGGCGCGCGCAGTGTGAAAGTCCAAGGCCGATTCCATGCCCTTCAATCTACTCACCTTTGGGCTGAGGGAAAGCGAATAGACCTTGCCACGGCGCTCTGCCGCACCGACCATGGCAACATTCATGTTGCCAACCCTGCGATTCCTTCTGATCGGACTGCTGTTTGCCGTCACAACCGGCGAACCGGCGCGAGCAACGTTTCACGATACACATGGCCAATGCCGGGCCGGGCAAATTCAATGTGGCAGCAGATGTTGCTCGGCGGGTCAAAGATGCAGTTTCGATGGTCATTGCGTCAGCCCAGGTCGCACATATTGCGGCCGCGGTCGGTCCTGTGGCCCCTTCGAAAGATGCGTCTCTGGCGGTATCCGCTGCGCGCCTGCCGGGGCGAACAAATGCACGGCGCGTCTGGACTGTCCCGGGGGCAGCTTCTGCAACGGGCGGGGCGAATGCGAGCGGATCACGCCAGAGTTTGACCCCAGCCCAGCGGCAACATGCGACGATGGGCGCACCTGCGCGCGGGGATCGTCCTGCCTGCCGGGTGGCGGGTGCTCGCGCCCCGGATGGTTCTTGTGCGAAGAGACCGGCTCGCAATGCCGACCAGGTTTCAAGTGTTCCCAGCATCAGGGATGTGTGCCGGTCAAAGCGATCGACTGCGGATATGGCAAGTGGTGCAAACCCGGCGAACAATGCCTGCCCGACGGCGGGTGCGAGAAACTGCCCCAAGATACAGACCCCTAGGTTGCCCCGCCGCGCCGTCCTTTCTATAAGCGGCCGGACTGTCAGACAGGAGCCCGCCCCATGCGTTTCGCCCATCGTCACCTTCTTGGCATCGAGCACCTGTCGCAATCCGATATCACCGCCATTCTCGATCTGGCCGAAAAGTATGTCGCTCTGAATCGACAGTCGGCGAAGCACTCAGATGTTCTGTCGGGGCTGACCCAGATCAATAT
The DNA here is from genome assembly GCF_056535885.1 of Ruegeria sp. B1. NCBI lineage: Bacteria > Pseudomonadati > Pseudomonadota > Alphaproteobacteria > Rhodobacterales > Roseobacteraceae > Ruegeria > Ruegeria sp. B1. The sequence goes on from NZ_JBQFJA010000001.1 coordinate 1,144,685, forward strand.
GTTCTTTGAGAACTCGACGCGCACGCAGGCCAGCTTTGAGATTGCGGGAAAACGTCTGGGTGCGGATGTTATGAACATGGCGATGCAGGCCAGTTCGATCAAAAAAGGCGAGACGCTGATCGACACGGCGATGACGTTGAACGCAATGCATCCCGACCTGCTGGTGGTGCGGCATCCACAATCCGGCGCGGTCGACCTGTTGGCACAGAAGGTGAACTGCGCCGTGCTGAACGCTGGCGACGGGCGTCACGAGCACCCGACCCAGGCCCTGCTGGATGCGCTCACCATTCGTCGCGCCAAGGGTCGGCTGCACCGGTTGAACATTGCCATCTGTGGCGATGTCGCACATTCCCGCGTTGCCCGGTCGAACCTGATATTGCTGGGCAAGATGGAAAACCGCATCCGCCTGATCGGACCGCCGACACTTGTCCCCGCGCATTTCGCCGACTTCGGAGCCGAGGTTTATGACGACATCAACGAAGGGCTAAAGGACGTGGATGTCGTTATGATGCTGCGCCTACAACGGGAGCGGATGGATGGCGGCTTCATCCCCTCTGAACGGGAATACTATCACCGCTACGGGCTGGACGCGGCCAAACTGGCGCTGGCCAAGCCCGATGCCATCGTCATGCATCCCGGCCCTATGAACCGGGGCGTCGAAATCGACGGAACGCTGGCAGACGACATCAATCGCTCGGTCATTCAGGAGCAGGTGGAAATGGGTGTCGCGGTGCGTATGGCTGCAATGGAGCTCTTGGCGCGCAACCTGGGTGAAGCGGCATGAGTGATCTGAACGTCGCCCCGAATGAGCACGGTGTGCTGCGTGTCTTTTCTTTGGATATGCGTCCACAAGAAGCAAAGTTCCTGCGCGAACTCGGCGCGGCAGAGCAAGTTCTGGGTGTCTTCGAACTGGACCACGAACAGATCGATATCTTCCCGGTTTCAGATCTCGAAGACGTGGGGTTGTTTGGGTATCTGAGTGATGGCTGCGGTGTGTCAGAGGATCAGTTGGACCGCGGTGCGCTGGACGCAGTCGAAGGCTGGGTCATGGTCGTGCGCAGTGCCGCTTTCGAAGGCAGGGCGGTCACTTTGCAGATCGATCCGAGGATGCACCTGATAGGTCTTTATACTGAACAGGCCACAAACTGGACTGGGGGTGCGATTGCCACGGAAAGCGCCAAACCCTTTTCTGCCCCGCAAGCCCCGATCAAGGGGAGCGAGAAACCGCAGCGCATCGGATCGGCAGTACTGGCGCTGATACTCTTTCTGGTGATCGGAGGTGCCCTGTGGCTGATCCTGTGACCTTTACGCCTGACAAGGGCGCTTATGTTCGCACAAACGCGTGGATCGCGGCCGGGGCCATGGCGGCGGCCATGATCATATTGTGGTTGATCGGAAACCCCTATGTCTGGACGGGTGCACCGGCGGGTCTAGCGGCCATCGGTCTACGTGCGTGGTACCTGGCATCGGAAGAACTTGCCGCCAGATGGACGATGAGCGACGACACATTGACCGGGCCAGGACCACGGACCGTGCCGCTCAATCAGATTTCGGCGGTCAACACTATGGGCAGTTTTGTCCAGATCGTCACCAAAGGCGGCGATAAACACCTGATAAAGTATCAGGCAGATCCAGCCGCCACAAAAGCCTTGATCGAAAGGGCGTTGCCATGAGCGACACGATTTTCACCAACGCCCACCTGATTAACCCGGAAACCGGAACGGACAGTATCGGTTGGTTGCACGTCGTCAAAGGTCGCATCGCCGCTTTGGGCGATGGAGACGCACCGGCGACAGCGGGTCCATTGGTCGACTGCGGTGGCAAATGCCTCGCCCCGGGAATCGTCGATATCGGGGTCAAGGTGTGTGAACCCGGGGAACGGCATAAGGAAAGCTACAAGTCCGCTGGTCTGGCTGCGGCCGCGGGCGGTGTCACCACTATCGTCACTCGCCCCGATACGCTGCCTGCCATCGACACGCCGGAAACGTTGGAATTTGCCACGCGGCGCGCGCAAGCGGATGCGCCTGTCAACGTGCTGCCCATGGCCGCCCTCACCAAGGGCCGCGAAGGGCGCGAGATGACCGAGATCGGCTTCTTGCTGGACGCTGGCGCGGTTGCATTCACCGATTGCGATCACGTGGTCGCCAATACCAAGGTTTTGTCGCGTGCCTTGACCTATGCGCGATCCTGCGGCGCCCTGGTGATCGCCCATCCACAGGAACCGGGTCTCAGCAGCGGAGCTGCGGCAACCAGCGGCAAGTTCGCGGCGCTGCGCGGCCTACCCACCGTCTCGCCAATGGCTGAACGGATGGGACTGGATCGCGATATTGCATTGCTGGAAATGACAGGCGCGGCTTATCACGCCGATCAGATCACAACCGCGCGTGCGCTACCCGCGCTGGACCGGGCCAAGCGTAACGGGTTGAACATCACAGCAGGCACCTCGATCCACCATCTGACACTGAATGAGCTGGACGTCGCCGACTACCGCACCTTCTTCAAGGTCAAACCCCCTTTGCGATCCGAAGATGACCGGCAAGCGGTGATCGAAGCAGTGCGCAGCGGTTTGATCGACACAATCAGTTCGATGCACACCCCGCAAGACGAAGAAAGCAAGCGCCTGCCGTTTGAAGAGGCCGCCTCGGGCGCGGTCGCGTTGGAAACCCTGTTACCGGCAGCCTTGCGTTTGTATCACGCCGGACAGCTGGACCTGCCGACCCTGTTTCGTGCCATGGCACTCAACCCTGCGAAACGTTTGGGTCTGGACAGTGGTCGGCTTGCCACGGACGCACCCGCTGATCTGGTGCTGTTCGATCCGGATGTGCCCTTTGTGCTGGACCGGTTCACACTGAAGTCCAAGTCGCAGAATACGCCGTTTGACGGGCAGCGGATGCAGGGTAAGGTCACTGCCACCTATGTGGCAGGAAAAGAAGTCTACCGGAGAACATAATGCCTCTGATCGACAGTACCATGACTCAGCTCATCCTGTGGGCTGCTGTTGGCTACCTGATGGGGTCCATCCCCTTTGGCATGATTGTTGCCAAGGTCATGGGGCTGGGCAATCTGCGCCAGATCGGGTCCGGCAATATCGGCGCCACCAACGTATTGCGCACCGGTAACAAAGGGGCGGCGGCACTGACTTTGTTGTTTGATGGCGCAAAAGGCGCGGTGGCGGTTCTGTTGGCGCGGGCATTTGCCGGCGACGATGCCGCGCAGATTGCCGCTTTGATGGCGTTTTTGGGTCATTGCTTCCCTGTTTGGCTGGGCTTCAAGGGCGGTAAGGGCGTTGCCACCTTTCTGGGTTTATGGCTTGCGCTGGACTGGCGCGTCGGCGTCGCATGCTGCCTGACATGGCTGGTTGCGGCCGCCATCTGGCGTATTTCTTCGGTTGGCGCGCTGGCAGCCGCCGCCTTATCGACCACATGGGTGGTGGTTCTGACTAACGGGTCCGCGTTCCTGTTGGGGATCATCCTGACGGTCCTGGTATACTGGCGCCACAGCACCAATGTCGCGCGTATCAAGGCGGGGACCGAGCCAAAAATCGGCAAGTCGTGACCCCGCCTGATCGGTTTCTGAACGCACTCTTCGCCCTGCCCATTGGCACTTTTACAGGCTCAACAGGAAACCTGCGCTATGTCGTGTCACGTCAAGTGATGACAGGTGGCAAGTCGCATAAGTTGGTCGCCCATGAATTGGGCGGCGCGGATTACATCAGTTTGAACCTCTACCTGACGCAAAACAGCGGTTGGTTGCTGCGGCCCTGCGAAATGTCTGCCGAAAAAGTGACGGATTTTGTCATCGCACTGAGCCCGGAGTAGGACCCCTGGTGGTGCATGGATGAACACTGTCTCTTCGCACCTGCACAATCACGATTGATTGCTTTGAACGTGAACAGGTCTGTTCCCAACTCGGGTTTCGTGACGGCCAATTACCGACCGCACATCTCAAAATCACGGGAGCGCTCGTCTTGTTTTCGAAGACACAGAGTGCCCCAATTCACGAAAGGTGAAGCAATGAACAAGTTCAAATCCCTCCTGGGCGGTGTCGCCCTGTCCGTCGCAATCGCGGGTTCGGCAATTGCCGCTGGCGTGGAAATCAACGCAACACCCACCGGTCTGGCCATGCAGGGGTACGACCCGGTTGCCTACTTCACCGAAGGCGAGCCGACCAAGGGCAACTGGCAGATCACCGCGCTGCACGACGACGCGATGTACCGTTTTGCAAATGAAGAGAACAAAGCCGCATTCGAAGCCAACCCCGAGGCGTATCTGCCGGCCTATGGCGGATATTGTGCCTTTGGTGCTGCGATGGGCTTTAAGTTCGACGGCGACCCCACCTACTGGAAAATCGTGGACAACAAGCTGTATTTGAACCTGTCTGAGGACATCCAGCAGCGTTGGGAAGGCGACATTCCAGGCTTTATCGAAAAGGCCAGCGCAAACTGGGACGACATTGCCGACAAGGATCCGGCGGAGTTGCAGCAATAATCCGCTGAAAAGACAAGGCAAGTCGGCGGCGGATGGTTCTGCCGTCGCTTGTCGTTTGAAAACAGCAAATTCGAGACCTATTTCTGAAGTCAAACAAGCGTCCATATCAAGTGGACCAGCGTTGCTCAAAAGCAGTTCCGCAACGCACGTTACTGGGTCGGGACAAGTGGATCTGAAGTGATCCGATCGCAAGATCGGACCGTAACACCAATACAAAACCGCAGTCGGTGGTGGATCTGCGGTCGATCGTTTCGAACGAAAGGATAAATGAGATGACAGGAAAATTTGCACTTGTCACCGCTATTGCAACCCTGGCGGCGGGCTCGGCCATGGCACAATCTTCGGGCAATTGGACCGGGTTTTACGGTGGTGCGCAGATCGGTTATGCCGACGTAGATACCAGCGTGTCTGGCGTCGATGGCGACGGCGTGATCGGCGGTATCATCCTCGGGTATGACTTTGACCTCGGTGACTGGGTCGTTGGCGGCGGCTTTGACTATGACTGGACCGATGTGGACCTGTCCGGCGCAGCCACCCTTGAAGACGTCTGGCGCCTCAAGGCGCGCGCCGGCTATAAGGTGAACCCCCAAGGCTTGCTGTACGGCACCGCAGGGTATGCCGAAGCGAGCACCGACACTCTGGGCAGCGATGACGGTTGGTTCATCGGTGCGGGTTACGAGCAGATCGTCGCCCCAAATGTCAGCATTGCCGGTGAATTGCTGTACCACGAGTTCGATAACTTCAACTCGACCGGAATTGATGTGGATGCTACCACATTCCAGATCCGGGCGGCTTACCGGTTCTGAGTACGACATTCAGACCTGATACAGACCCGGTGCCAAGCACCGGGTCTTTTCGTTTCAAACATCCAAAATCGTGCTGCCGGTCGTTTGGCGGGCTTCAAGCGCACGATGGGCATCGGCGACCTGTGCCAGCGGAAATCGCTGGTCGATGTGGATCTTGACCTCTCCACTTGTGACCTTGCCGAACAGACGGCGCGCCATTGCCTGACAAACCGCGTGATCGGAGATGTGTGTAAACAGAGTCGGTCTGGTGATCTTGAGCGACCCCTTTGCCCCAAAATGCCGATATTGAACGGCGGGACCGGACCGGAAGCGTTGCCAAAGGAAATCAGCATCCCCAAGGGCTTGAGGCAGTCCAAAGATCCCTCGAAAGTGTCCGCCCCAACCGAGTCCATCACGACATCCACGCCTTTTCCACCAGTGATCTCGGCCACTCGTTCTGCGAAGTTTTCGGTCCGGTAGTTGATGCAATGCGCGGCGCCGTTGAACTGCGCCAGGCTGCATTTCTCATCGGTCCCCGCCGTCCCGATCAGTGTGATGCCTTCGGATTTCGCCCATTGGCTGGCGATCAGGCCAACGCCGCCGGCTGCTGCGTGGAACAAGACAGTGTCCCCGCGTTTCAGCGGCGTCGTCCGGTGAAACAGGTATTCCACGGTCATACCCTTAAGCATCATCGCAGCTGCGGTCTCAAAGGTCACATCATCTGGCAAGGGGCAAACCTGTGCCGCAGGCATCACTCGGGCCTCACAGTATGCGCCGGACGGCGCGGCGGCATAGGCCGCGCGTTGACCAGTCTCCAAATGCGTTACGTCTTCTCCGACGGCCTCGATCACACCGGCGGCCTCCATTCCCAACGCGTGCGGCAGGTCGAGCGGGTAAAGTCCGGTACGTTGATATACATCGATAAAATTCAATCCGCAGGCATGATGGCGAATGCGGACCTCACCCGGCCCAGGATCGCCCAGCGGTCTGTCTTCGATCCTCAGAACCTCGGGTCCTCCGAAATCGTGAATGACAACTGTACGTGCGGTTTGCTGCATGCTGACCTCCTCCTACCTGATGCCAAGCTACCATGCCTGACCGGCAGGGCAATTGGCGGGTTTTCGCCGCGGATTCGGTGATTTTCGAAACTGTGGTATACTTGGCCATGGCGTTGCCGGCTGGTCCGGCCACGGGCAACCTGATGCCGGATCCGTTCCGCGGCGCAAACTCGCCAGGGAAAGGGATGAAAATGGCAAAAACGATCGGTAATCCAATAAGTTGGATAGCCCAAAGTCTTGGCGCGACAAGCGATCATGTCTCTGAAAGCGTTTCCCGGATCGGCAGTTCTGACATCAAGGACTTGCCGATGGTGCAGACTCTGACGCTGCAGGACCTGCGCGCCTCTCTGCGGGCGGGGTATAACGATTTTCTGGAAACCCGCGCCGATGCGATTTTCGTTGTTCTTATTTATCCCATCGCTGGGCTCTTGATGTTTGCCATTGGGCTGAACATGAACCTGATACCGTTGTTTGCACCTTTGGTGGCGGGTTTCGCCTTAATAGGTCCGGTGGCCGCCGTTGGACTCTACGAGATCAGCCGCAAACGCGAGCAGGGCGAGGCCGTCCATTGGCTGGATGCTTTCGGCGTGTTCCGGTCTCCGTCTTTCGGAGCCATTCTTGCGCTGGGGTTTTATCTGGTCATGTTGCTGTTGGTCTGGCTGATGGTCGCGCAGAGCATCTATGTGCAGACACTGGGCCCCGAACCACCCGCGTCTGCCGGCGCATTTGTAGCGCAGGTTTTCACGACCGGAGCCGGTTGGGTCATGATCATCTTCGGTACTGCCGTTGGCTTCCTGTTTGCGCTCTGCGCTCTGGCCGTAAGTGTTGTCAGCTTTCCCTTGCTGCTGGACCGCAAAGTTGGGTTGCCGGTCGCGGTGGTCACCTCTGTTCGTGTGCTTCGTCACAATCCCGGCGTGATCCTGACATGGGGCTTCATCGTTGGTTCCCTGCTGCTTCTGGGGGGAATTCCGATGTTGTTGGGCCTGATCGTCGTGATGCCCGTCTTGGGTCACGCAACCTGGCATCTGTATCGCCGCGCGGTGGCCTAAGCACACGCGCAGCGCAGGACCTGTCAGTACAAAAAGGCGTCAGCCGAACACTTTCAGCACGATCTTACCGATATGGTCCGAGCTTTCCATGCGGCTGTGCGCTGCTGCAGCGTCTGACAATTCAAACTCGCTGTCCATGACCGGTGCCACCTTGCCGGCCTCCAGTAGCGGCCAGACTGCTTCGCGCAGATCCTGCGCAATCTTCGCCTTGGCCAGATCACTTTGAGGACGCAGCGTGCTGCCGGTGAGCGTTAGACGTTTGACCATCATCAGCGCAAAGTTCAGTTCGGCCACTGGTCCCTGTAGAAAGGCGATCTGCACCAACCGTCCGTCCTCGGCGAGCGCTTTGACATTTCGCGGGATGTAGTCGCCACCAACCATATCAAGGATCAGGTTCGCCCCGCCTTCGGCGCGCAGGACGCCGACGAAATCCTCATCGCGGTAGTTGATCGCGCGCTCTGCTCCCAAGTTTGTACAAGCTTGGCATTTTTCGTCCGACCCGGCGGTGGCAAACACGCGGGCCCCAAACGCATTGGCCAGTTGGATCGCGGTTGTACCGATCCCGCTGGATCCGCCGTGCACCAGAAACCGCTCACCCGGTTCCAGACCACCGCGTGAGAAAACGTTGGACCAGACTGTAAAGAAGGTTTCCGGCAAACAGGCCGCCTCATTCATGCCGATGCCAGATGGAACCGGCAGGCAATGCGCAGCAGGTGTGGCCACGTATTCGGCGTAACCTCCACCGGGCAGCAAGGCACACACCTTGTCCCCGACCGAAACACTGTCAACGCCAGGCCCCACGGCAACGACCTCACCCGCAGCTTCCAGCCCCGGCAAGTCGCTTGCACCCGGCGGCGGGTCGTAGGCGCCGGCCCTCTGAAGAGCGTCAGGGCGGTTCACGCCAGCGTAAGCAACTTTAAGAACAATCTGACCCTGACCGGCGACTGGCATCGGGCGTTCGGTCACCTGCAGAACATCCGGGCCACCGGGTGCGGTGATTTCAACGGCGCGCATCATCTGGGTCATCGGCAATTCTCCTTTTGCCAATGCCTAGCAGGCATCCGCGCAAAGGCCCAGCGGCATCGGAAACCTACTTTCTGGGATTGAGCAGGCCGGGCAGATCGGCGCGCATTTTCATCGGAGCACGCACCTGGGACGCCAGCCAGTTCGGCACTGCAAGAAATGGTTTGAACAGAGGGTTGTCGTTTACCTGCGCCTTGAGTTTATCGAACTGCATCACATCCGCGATGCGCCGATCCAGAAACTCCCACGTGCGCTGATGATCCGGACTGTCATCGCCCAGCCAGAACAGAAGCGTCGAAGAATACACGCCGGACAATGTGGCGCGTTTCGTGTACCAGTTCACATCTTCGGAGGTATCACCCAGCGCATCCCAAATCAGATCGCAGGTCCCCCAGATTGCCTTTGCCCCGTCTGGCGCGTGTGACGGTAGGGAAAACAGCGTCATGCCGCGACGCACGAGTTCTTTGTCTTCGACCGCACTTAATCGATAGCGCACAGCGGCCGCAATTTTTTCGCGGAACTTCAGATTACTCAGGTCCTCAGACTTCAGGCGTTCCAGCATGGCCGCATCTCCACGCGCGTGATACGCCAGTGCCAGATCGACCGCCCCACGCGGACAGATCGCCCGGGCGAGAGTGCCATCCAGATTGCAATCGGCAATAGCAGCGCGAAAACTCGTCTCAGACCAGCCGTCGAACGGAACGTGGATCAGCATCGCATCCAAAAGCTGCTGTTTAGCGTCTTCGTAGGTAACGGTCATGACAGTTCTCCGGTTCTGGGGCCAGTACTAGACAAGATAGGTGGGCTTTGCTATACGGCCAACTCCTGCAATTTCCTTGCAACTCGAATCTAGAAAGGTGGTGACAACCACATGCAGGTTAGTGTTCGCGACAACAATGTCGATCAGGCGCTTCGTGCCCTGAAGAAAAAGCTGCAGCGCGAAGGCGTGTTCCGCGAAATGAAGCTTAAGCAACATTTCGAGAAACCGTCCGAGAAAAAAGCGCGAGAGAAAGCTGAAGCGATCCGCCGTGCCCGTAAGCTGGCACGCAAGAAAGCCCAGCGCGAAGGTCTTCTCTAAGCACTCCTCGTCCAGCTTTGGATGACACTATGTGACGATCCCCGAGGCCCCGCCCGGGGGTTTGTCTTTTCGGGCAGTCTTTTTCCGAAATCACGCATTCCATTCAAGGCTTTTGGGGTGCTGCCCATGGATACAACAATCCAAGCCCGCCACGGTCTGAACGATCAGTAGACCTTGGGCACGTGCAACTCGTCCGGCAGGACCCGGCGTTCGTAGTCCGGGTTGTAGCGCCGGTCCGGCAGATTCACCTTTTCCTGCGGAACGTCGTCATATGGGATCTTGGTCAAAAGGTGCTCAATGCAATTCAGGCGCTCGCGTTTCTTGTCATTGCCTTCGACAATATACCAGGGCGCCTCGGAGATGTTGGTGCGAAAGAACATATCTTCTTTGGCCTTGGTATATGCTTCCCATCGAATACGGGATTCCAGATCCATGGGGGAAAGCTTCCACTGTTTCATCGGGTCGTGGATGCGCATCAGGAATCGCAATTGCTGCTCTTCATCTGAGATTGAGAACCAGTATTTCAGCAAGATGATACCCGAGCGCACCAGCATCCGTTCAAATTCGGGAACGTCCTGAAAGAACTGTTCAACCTGATCTTCGGTCGCAAAGCCCATGACCCGCTCTACCCCGGCGCGGTTATACCAAGACCGGTCGAACAGCACGATCTCACCGGCAGCAGGCAAGTGCGGGACGTAACGCTGGAAATACCACTGGCTTTGCTCTCGGCGGCTGGGTGCAGGCAAAGCCACAACGCGAGCGACACGGGGGTTCAGGCGTTGCGTGATCCGTTTGATCACGCCACCCTTGCCGGCACTGTCGCGTCCTTCGAACAGGATGCAGACTTTGGCGCCGGTATGCTGAACCCAGTCCTGTACGCGGATCAATTCTGCCTGCAGTCGCAAAAGGTTGCGAAAATAGACCTTGCGATCCAGCATGTTGGGATGCTGATCCTTGTAAATCTTGCGGATTTCCATCGACAGCATCGGTTCACTGAACTCGATCTCAAAATCTTCGTCCAGCGTGTCTTCCAGTTCAGCCTCAAGCCAATCTTTGGAGTTATCGTTTTTGTAGTCCAAGGTCTGCTCCTTAGTATTCACTGGGTTCGGACCGTATCGGGTGTGTGTAACCGACTGATGTCATACCATAAGTCAACGTTTCTGTGACGCCGTAGCCTCATAAGTCAGGAACTATACCACATTGCTGACATCCGCGCCGCCTTTACCCAGAATGTGGGCGCTATTAGCGCGGATACAAGCGACAGAATTGACGCAATGCCAACGGTTTGACCCTGTCGGTTGCCGACGCATTTTGTGTCCGAAACACATTGGCCACCGGAATGTTTTCGGAAGTTGCTTGAAAGGGACAAGCTCTCCGTGACTGAGACCAGTTCGGTTCGTGCAATGAAGCCATCTCAACTTCACACGTTGGGCGGGCGCGCAGGAAGTCGCCCCAACCTTGGACTCCAGGCATGATGAAGGCAAGGTTTTCACATGGCAACCCCACTCCGCTTTGAGTGTGCCCAAAACAGCGTCGAATGAAAGTGGTGGGTGGCGGAGACGAAGGGACTAGAACCCAAGTTAAAATTAATTCATAAATAATATGAATTTGATACTAAATAGTAACATATACTGTAGCAGTATATTGTAGCAAATTGTGTCTGCTCGACGGATTCTGACCAGGTATTCACTACCATGTCGTTGGTGGTTTCCACAGACCTTCTAAGTCGCTGTTCATCGGGTCCAATTGTTCGATCTGTTCCCTGGTCCAAGCGACCCACTCGGCGGCTGGTATACCATCGATATCGTCGACCTGCTCAGTCTGCATTCGGTGTTCGATAGCATCAACAAATGCGCGAAGCCGCTCACACTCCCGCCATGATACAGCTTGTTCACGGAAGTGCTTCCACCGACGCGCTTCCAAATCACGTCGCTGCTGTTCCTCATACTGCTTACGCCGCTCTTCTTCATACCGCAGTCGCTGTGCTTCACGTTCAGTGCGTTGCTCGTCAAGCCGTGGACCACATCCCATGATGGAAGCGATGATCTTCGGCAGCAGATCGACCACCGTTTTGTTCTGCTTTTCGATCCACTCCAGCTTGGCACCGCCCACGTAAGTCTTGACCGCGATCCGCAAGAAGCCCGATGGATGCAACCCGTGTTGGTGGTGGTCAGGGTATGCCGACCAAGACTTATCGACATCGGACAAGCCTTGCCGCATCTTCTCCTTGATCGCGCATTCGAGGATGTGGTTTCCAACCTTGATGTCGAACTTGCCGATCATCTCAGCATCAACAACTTCCGCGCCTGCCTTCTCCAAAGCGGTGAAGACCGTGCTCGTTGCTTGGAATCTGTATCGATCTCGTTCTGTCAGGTCTGGGATTGGGTCCCGAACATAGCCCCAGGCCTCAAACCTGCGGCCTCGCCGTTCTTGCCGCCGTTCAGCCTGGTCCCCACGGTGTTGTTTGATCCAACGTTTGATGAGCGGATGTAGCTTTTTGAAGTCATCCAATACTGACACAGAAACCACAGCCATAGTCGCCTTAGCCTCAGCCTCTTCAACAGCCTGAGAGTGTTGACGCTTTGGTTCTGGCGGTATGATGTCAAATTCTTCGCGTTGGCCCTCACCCAAGTCAGGTAACGGGGTAACCTGGACTTGCTTACCAGCTTCTAACTTCGTCCAATGACCCTGAGGGGGTCGAGGAATACCATGACGGTCGCATATCTTGGCCAGGCCAGTGCCTGTGACGCCGTAGTGTTTTGCCAATTCGGTGAGTGGTTTTTCCCAAACCCGCTGATGTAATTCAGTTCTTGTTACTCTGTGCCTCTGCACGGGCTTACCTTCCAACCCTTGCCGTCAATCAAGGTTAGCCTCGCCGACGCTTCATTTGATACGCGACACCCGTCATCCGAGTCCGCCAAGTCAGCATCTCGGCACTGACCTGATAATGATCACAGGCAACGTGCTGTGGGGTTCGTCTACTTTGGATTGCCATTAGCGCAGGCCGTGGCAACAAGAGGGTTCCAGCCAACCAATCTGCTTCATCTTCCTGGTCCTGGTTAAAGTTGCCAGGGACCAGTGAGCCGTCTTCTAGGATGCAAGCTTCGGCAAGCTCGTGACCCAGGATTATGTGAGAGAGTTCGTGCATGATGACGTTGTTCCGACGACCCGAAGACGACACGGGTTTGAACAGCACCAGGTTAGACGTTCCGACCCGCATCGTAAGTGCAGACCACGAGTCGTCCCGTTCATCGTTGAGAACTTCAACATCGTTCGCACTTAGCTGTGTGATGTCGTCAGTGGACCACACGGTCACACCAAGATGCTTTGCCAACTCCTCTGCTGACAATGGAGCCGTAGTGTTCAGCCCAAGCTGTTTGCGGTATTCAACCGCTCGTCGTTCACACTGTGATTTGAAGCCGCGACGGAATGCCAACTAGTGGCCTCTGGCATCGACTTTGATGAACTGCTCCGATGCCTTTTCGATGAGATTGGCTAGTGATCTGGCAGTCTGCGGTGGCACCGCCTTCTTGTTCTTAAATGCGATCTGGAGATTCGCTACACCAGTGAATTTCGCGGTGTCCTCGCCGATCCACTGGCATATTTTTTCTAGCGTTCCCACGTCTGGCACATGGCCATTTTCGATTCTTGATAGTGTTGAAGGGCTGATGCCAATTTCTTTTGCAGCGGCCCTTACCCCCATATTTCCTCTATGTTTGGCGAGTATCCCGCCAAGTTCCCGGATATCCATGCGGCCTCCCAAGTGTCTCTCAGATTGGTATTAGTGTTTCACACGCTGGACAGGTGTTGGGTGATTTGTTAGTGTCCAACCTGTGAAACACTTCAAGCACTTCCTTTTGAGTGAGTCAACGTTGGTAGAATACTGGATGGGTGCTCGGCATCGATCTGCGCAGAAGCGAAAGAGGATGCGATGAAGGGTAGTAAGAACATTTTTATCAGCCACATTCACGAGGATGATGCTGGGCTCGCTAAGCTGAAGACTTTGACCCGTAACAACGGACTTACAGTGCGTGATGGGTCGATCAACAAAGCCAAACCAAATCGTGCAAAGAACGCCGACTACATCCTGAACAAGATCATTGGGCCGCGCATCAAATGGTGCAGCGTGATGGTCGTTTACATTACGCCAGGGACCAAGAACAGCAAATGGGTGAACAAGGAAATCATGCGGGCAGCCAGCTTGGGCAAACGCATTGTTGGTGTATGGGCCCACGGCCATGCTGGTTGCGAACCACCCTCCAACTTGGAAAAATTGGCCGATGCCATGGTGGGGTGGCATGGTGGTCGCGTCGTCGATGCTTTTACAGGTAACTTCAACGGTCGAGAAACAAAAGACGGGGAAGTCTGTGCTCCGATCCCGTTCAAGCGGGTGGTGTGTCAATGACGGTGTGGTCATACAAGGTTGCCCGTGACTACGGCTTCGCACCCAACCCATTTCATGGAGTCTGCACGTTGGCCTGCTGCAAGCCGATGATCCGAGGTCACGCTGAAATTGGAGACTGGATAATCGGGGCCGGGTCCAAGGCAAACGGGCTTTGGGGCAAGATCGTCTATGCGATGATCGTCGATGAAACGCTGACCTTCGACCAGTATTGGAATGACCCCAGGTTCCAAGTGAAGAAGCCCGTGATAGGCGGAACCCATAAGGGTTTTTTCGGCGACAACATCTATCAACGCAATGGCAGTGCTGACGGGTTTCGGCAAGCAGACTCCCACCACAGCCTGAACAATGGCCAGGTAAACAATGACAACCTGCGCCAGGACACCCAGCATGATCGTGTCCTATTGGCACGTAAGTATGTCTATTTCGGTGCCAACGCGGTTGCCCCACCGCCTGAAGCATTCGGCCATCTGCACGAACCATTTCCTCGCGATGTCCGCACATATAAAAGCTACTCACCTGCGATGCAGCAAACCATCAAAGACTGGTTGTCGGGCTCATTCGAATGGGGGCTGCACGGACTGCCCGAAGCATGGGACAACGCCATTGAGGGTCAGCGAAAGTGACCTATGACATCCAGGCATACTGCGATGAAGCCCAGGCAACAGACCGCTTCAGTAACGATGAAATCCAACCAATATTGTTGGGTCTGTTCGGCGAAGTCGGAGGCGTGATGTCGGCGGTAAAGAAGTTGCAACGGGAAGACAAGGCATACATTGGGTTCAGAGCAAACGTCATCGACGAGATGGGTGATGCGTTCTGGTATTACACCGCGTTGGCACGCAGGTTCGATGTTTCGGTAACCCAACTCTTGTCTGATTTGAACACCACCAATGAATCACAGTCCGTTCTGGCCTCAAACGACCCGCTGAGCCCAGTCGCAATCTCCAACAAGATCGGCCCAAAGAGGGGTATATGCGACCAAGCATTGCTGAAGCTAGGTCGTGTCAGTGCCGACATGATGCGCATACAGGGTATGGACCAAGATGAACGTCTCGATGTCATGAGGATGTTTGCACGAGTTTATCTTGCTGTGTTGGGCGAGTGTGAAGTCAATTTTGCAGAGGTTTTGTCCGTCAATGCCGACAAAACAAGATCACGGTTCGGCAAGCTGATCCTCGACACACAACCAGACTTCGACATCGGCTTTCCAGAATACGAACAACTACCTAGGCAATTTACCATCGAGATGCGGGAGCGGGACAACGGGAAAGTCTACTTACGCTGGAACGGCGTGTTTATCGGTGATCCGCTGACTGACAACATCGGCGAAGAAGATGGGTTCCGCTATCACGATGTCATCCATTTCGCCCATGCTGCGATCCTGCACTGGTCGCCGACGATGCGGGCACTGTTAAAGCGAAAACGCAAGAGTGATCACCACACGGATGAAAGCCAGGATGGTGGACGTGGTGTCGTGATCGAAGAAGGGCTGGCAGCTTGGTTGTTCTCCAAGGCCAAAGAACTGGACTACTTCGAAGGTCATAACAGCGTGTCACTGGACATCCTGAAGCACATCCAGGACTTTGTGCGCGGTTATGAGGTGGAGGAGTGCCCCATGAACTTATGGGAAAAGTGCATTCTCGACGGGTATGGGGTCTTCCGCCAAGTGCGTGAGAACAAGGGTGGCATGATTATCGGGGACCGTGACAAACGCACCCTTCATTTCAAGAAGCTCGACACATGACAGACCCAACCGAACAGGACGGTGAGCCATTGTTTTTGTTCCTTGTGGGCGATGACTTCGGCATCGCTTTCGAAGTCGGTGCGTGGGTTGCTCCTGCGATTCTGGCAATCGTAATCCTAATGCTCATCTGGCTTTGGTTCCGTGGTCGCATTGGCTTTGGGAGCTTTGAACTGGATAGCGCAGGTATCGGGATTGGCGACACAACAGTCAGCTTCAGGCCAAACCGAACAGACCGTCAGATTGCGTATGCTATATGGGTTGAATTGAGCACCAGAAAGGTGGGGCTGCCCATCGACCCAGATCACGACGTTATCTCTGAGGTCTATGATTCGTGGTATAGTTTCTTCGGCGTCACCCGTGACTTGATCAAGGAAGTGCCAGCCCACAAGTTGAAGAGCAAGGGGACCAGAGCAATTGTGCGGGCCTCAGTCCAAGTGCTAAATGAAGGACTGCGGCCACACCTCACTCAGTGGCAAGCTCGGTATAGACGTTGGAATGACGCTACGTTGAAAGTCGATGACATCAGGGACCCACAATCTGTCCAGCAGGAATTTCCAAAGTATGACGATCTTCTGAAGGACCTCTTGGAAATTAATGCCAAGCTGATCGAGTATCGGAAAGCAATATATGAATTGGCAACAGGCGATCCCGAAAGCATCATAGCCATAGACGATGAGACCCCGCTTTAGTTCTCGCTGATCATGCTGACACTTACATACCTCAACGCAGCTTGAGCTTCGTCGCGATTATCACGTATGCGTATATCCAGTCACTTTTTCGCCTTGGTAGAAGTTCCCTTGGCAACGCGTTCAAACATGCCCAATTCAACTATCTCTCGGGCAGCGTAGGCAGCAAGTTTCCCGCGAATTTTGCCTGTGGGCGCAATTCCCAGGTCACTAAGGAGTCCCATTATTTCACGTGACGAAACCATTCTATCATTGAAGTATCGGTTAAGCTCTTCAGCCGACATTTTAAGAAGGTAGTCCTTGGACTTCTCGATCCGCTTCAGGTCACTCATAGTCAACTCGATAACCAACTGCCGTCGAGGAGTCTTCTGCTCAACAACGTGCCCTGCTTCGCGGGCAATAACCATAAGTTCAGCATTGGTTAGATTACTTTTTTCAAGACCCGCCACAGCCCCTTTAACACCGAGCCAGTCGACAAGCTTGGCAATGTCATCTTTTGTCATGGGCATCTTCCCGTAAACTCTTGCACCAGGTTTCGAAATTGTGCGGCCTGCTTTTCCGCGTTGGCCAATGGAATGTCGAACACTGGAATCCGCTCGGCCGCCGCTTGACGCAATCCGTCGCCTTCGGTCACATAATGCTCAAATACATCACCCAGCCGTCTCAACCTGTTGTATTCAGTTTGTTCTGTCTGCTTCAATTCTTCGGCATATTCTCTCGCCATCATTCCTATTGACCCCGCAAAAACTGTGGGGTCGTATTCAAAGTCTTCTACGCTTTGACGTATCATCTCAACATCGTCATTCACGTTGGTGATCTCGCCGCGAATGGTTGCTACCCCGATGGATGACTGCCGATCCAGTTTGACGGGCGAAACGCAATAATCAGAAGCATAGATGACGGCACGCAGCACATCGGACACCTCGGGGTGGCTATCAATCAATATGTAATCATAGTCGTCTTGAATACTATCTAACGCGTAGTCGATGACCTGTAGGTGTTGAAGCAATAGGCGATTATTGGATCGAATATTATTGCTGCTCGGCAATTTATCGACTGTAACAGTCGATAATCGCGGGTCAGCAGCAATCACATCAATAGAGGTCGATCCGTAAGTCCATGTCCGCACATCGATATCAGGCGTCTGTTGACCTGCACTGTAAAGTTGCTGGAACTTATGGAATAGGGTGGTCCCCTCGATCTCTCCGCTTGCAAAGCTTTCAATGACATCTGGAAAGAAACGTCCCGATACACCACCTCGTTGATAGTCAGCATCCACAACCAAGACACGCATGTCATGATACCGAGCCAAACCAACAGCGACATGATAACAAGCCGTTGTTTTACCAACGCCTCCCTTCTCGCTTACGAATGAGACAACTGTGGCCATCAAAATACTCCAATCAATTTTGTATTATGGCACACTCGACGAACATTCAACCGAGGCGGCTCGACATCATAGCTGAACGGCCCGTTCTCACAAACGGTCGTTCTTGTGTCTCATAACCTAGCCGTCGAGCAGCGCTGTTTTTCTTGGCTTCCTGTGTTATCAAAACTCATTCTCGAAATACATCTTCGCGGATGATACAGTGAGATGAGTTTCAAGAATCGAAGGAGATGCAATGCTGATTGGATATGCGAGGGTATCAACGAATGGTCAGAACCTGGATGGTCAGATCGACCGATTACGAGAAGCTGGCTGTGAACGCATATTCGAAGAGGTTGCGTCAGGAGCTAAGCTGGACCGTCCTGTCCTTGACGAAGCCCTCAGCTACTGTCGTGCCGGTGATACCTTCGTGTGCCTCAGCCTTAGTCGGGTGGCACGGTCAGTGCAGCATCTGATCAAGATCGTCGCCGATTTTGAGGAACGGGATATCGGCTTCATGTCATTGACCGAGACTATCGATACCACCACGCCCACGGGCCGGATGCTATTCACCATCATGTCGGCCTGTGCTCAGCTTGAGCGTGATGTTCTCATTGAACGTACCAAGATCGGGCTGGCAGCGGCCAAGAGGCGCGGCAAGCTGGGAGGTCGCCCAAAAAAGATGACGGATGTACAGGTCACCTCTGCCAAAGAAATGTTCAACAAGGATATCCCCGCCGCAGAAATCGCCTCCGCCTTTGGAATATCGGTCGCAACTTTATACAGAACGATCCCGGCAAATAGTCGCTGACGACGATTTAGCACTAGCCCAGCGTTCGATTTGAAGATCGAGAAGTCAAACAAGACACGATCAAAGTGTCTTGTTTGTGACCGATACGATTATACTGAACTTTCGATAAAGCTGTTTTGGGTCACTCTTCTTCGAAATACGTCTCGTCAATCTGCTTGATGTGCAGGACTTCCTTGTCGCGACAGCCGATGTTGTACTTCATAAGTAACCTAGCCAGGTGTGTTCCATCGATCAGGACAATCCTTGAACCCAAGTCTCGTGCTGTTTGTTCTGCCGATGAAGTGAAGTATGAGGTTGTGACGAAAATGCCTTTGGTCGCCTTTTTTATGCTCAAGGCACCGTAGAAGTCGCGTATCTCACCAGAGCCAACTCCATTCTTCGAGCTATAGCGTTTAGCTTGCAGGTATATTTGGTCAACGCCAAGCGGGTCCTGGTCGATGACACCATCAACACCGTTGTCGCCAGACTGGCCCAACGCACGGCCCGCTTCCTCTGACGTTCCGCCGTAGCCCATCGCAATGAACAGATCGACAATCAAGTTTTCAAAGAACTGAGGTGACGAAGAGCGAACGCTGTCTAACAGATTGCTGGCCAGTGCTCGCTCCAACCGGCTGTGTGCGTCCTGCAAGCTTTCATCTGGCGTCCTAGCTGTTGTGGATGGATCATACTCGCCCGCTTTGGTATCTGTCGCACCATCATCCCTAGTCCTAGATCGAAAGTCCTGGAACTCATCAAACCGTTCTAGGTATTTTGCATCGAGTTGGACAGAAGGATTTTCGAGGACTTCTCGTCCTCGATCCGATAGCTCGTACCAGCCCCTCTTGATGTTCGTCACCAGCCCTGCTTGTTTCAGATAAGAACGGGCCCAATGAACTCTATTCGCAATAACAGTCTGCTTTCCACTGGGCAGCATTTGGCTGCGTTCATGATCTGACAACTCCAGTTGTTCAGAAATTTCATCTACAACGTCAGAGATTTTCCTTGCACCAGAAGTTGCGGCCTTCAGCACGGGTCGCATCAGGGATTGGTAATCGGGGATCAAAACACTTTGCCTCAAAAAACTATGTTGCTTGTAGGATGCCAAGTTTCTCATGGATGAGCAAATATCTCGGGCTGAAACTTCAGGTCCACAACCAGGTTTCGGTTGCCAATGAGTTCCAGTTTTCCTCAAATACCTTGAGAAACAGCTTTTTGAATCGTGATAACAGCCAATGTTTGCGTTTTATGATCTTGAAACGTCCGGTACATCACCGGCCTTCGACCAGCCACTTCAGTTCGCCGGAATTCTGACAGATGATACTCTGGAGGAAGTTGAACGCATCGACATCCGCTGTCGCCTTTCCCCACACATTCTGCCCGCCCCTTGGGCACTGGCTGTCACCGGCGTCAGTCCAGACATGTTGTCGGATTCAAGCCTGCCATCGGCATTTGAGTTTTCACAACAGATCAGCGGCCTGATACACCGATGGGGGCCAGCCACCTGGGTCGGTTTCAACAGCATCGCATTTGACGAACAGATGCTGCGTCAGATGTTCTATCAAAACCTGCATCCCAATCTCTATCTGACCCAGATGGATGGGAATGATCGTATGGACATCATGAAGCTCGTCTATGCGACCTGGGTGTTAGCCAATGATGCCTTGATCTGGCCAACTGACGATACTGGTAAGATCATTTTCAAACTCGATCAACTTGCTCCAGCCAACGGTTTTGTCAGTGACAATTTTCACGATGCCCTGGCCGATGTTGAAGCCACCATTCACATTGCCAAGCTAGTGCGGGATCGGGCACCAGAGGTCTGGACACAATCGCTGAGGAACCGATCAAAGACCGATGTCCAAGGCATGATTGAATCTGGTCAGGTGCTCACACTGGTCGAAAGGTTTGGTGCAGCATCGCCACGGGCGTACCGTGGTGCCTATGCGGGTTTGAACCCCAATAACAATAACTACGTGGCATTCATGGATTTGGACCTGGTTGATCCGGATACCTTGGACCATACCGACGCGACCGCAATGGCTGATGCGGTGACGGCATCCCCCAAGCGGGTCAGGACTGTCGCCATCAATAATGCCCCCAACATATTTGAAGTTCCAATTGACGATCCGGAATTGAAGAAACGTGCAGAAGACCTTCGCGGCAATCAAGACCTGCATACCGCACTCGGCGAGGCACTGTCAGAGCGCTTCTCAGATCGCCCTGACCCGGATGAAGTGGAGCAACAAATCTATTCTGGTTTTTACTCCACCGATGACAAGAAACTACTAAATCAGTTCCAAGATGCCACTTGGGCTAAGCGTGTTGGCATCGCCCAAGAGTTCGAGGATCGGCGGCTGCGTTGGCTGGCCAGTAGGTTGATTTATATGAACGAACCAAGTCTGCTTAGTCAATCCGCTGAGGATTATTGGCAGGACTCCATTGAACAACGTTGGCAAAGTGATGATCCCGGTAGTGAATGGACAACGTTTGACCAAGCCACTGACCAACTCGCTCAGATTGCTGAGCAAGGCGTGTTGAGCACTCACGATCTTAAAAAAATGGCGGAATACTTTTCGAAAGCGGCGACATCGAGGCAATAATCAAGTTTGGTTTAAAGCTGATTCACTCCTCTCCATCCGGACCCATGGTGTTGGATAACGCAATCCAGTTCGCATAGAGCTATTGATCATCGGCGATTTTGCACGATGTTACTCAGAGTAATGCAGTTGATATGGACGTTGTTCAGGCCCTGTCCGTGGTGACAGGTGATCGACATCATGGTGGACGAAGAACCCTGACGCCTAGACACAACTTGTTTGGCACCACCTGCGAAACCCCATGGGATAAGGGCTTTACGGCGATGGTGGGGCCAACCTCTTTATTACATGATAACCACTCAAGCTTTTGATCGCCCTTCTTAGTGTGCGAAATCACTGATGATGGTATCCAATCCTCTGAGAATACATTCACGTTCTGGATCGTTGCGACATCGTTCTTGCACTCATGCAGCGCTAAGCAATCAGCACTACCTGGGCCGTCCTGTACAATCTCTGTGCCCTTTTCTTTACAGGGATAGACTTCATCCTGGCTGTGAGCGCCAGGTGTATCGTCGTCAGCATCAACCCGATTGCGTTTGAAGATACCAAAAGAATGCATCTTTCTCTTGCCCTTTAGGGCACGTTCGATTTCTGTATCAGCATGGCATGCAATAACCATCTGCTCGTCGGTCATTGTCATCGCCACTGCTACAGGATTGTCAGGATCGACCGAATGATCAGCCAATCTGCTCTTTGCTTTTGGCAGGTGATCTTTACAGCAGTACCCAGCCCAACCGATCAAACCGGATAGCAGGTCGTGCTGATCTATGGTTGCCTGATCAACATGGAATTCCAATTGTTGATCATACTGATCTGCTAGGGCGTCCAGCCTTTCATCGATGGTAGGAGTATCTCGGTTTAGGTTTTGTGAACTGTAGCATTGATCCGACGAGCCATCTTCATCATTGGGATGGTCTGGTAGCCGATGTTCCACGTGCTGATCTGGGTACTTTAGTTGTAGCGGGTCCTGTAGCGTCAGCCACGACATGTCCCGGTTTAGGTCATTCAATGCATCATCCAGCTTTGGTTCTGCCACATGAACCTGCCAGGGGCCCTCAAAGACCATCCGGAAAAACTGACCAACTTCAAAATACTTGAAACCAGGCAAGTGGGCGAAGCCATGAGCATGAAACAGGCACACCACTTGGTCAGGATGCATGTCACCAACATCCATGAGACCAGGGGCTCTGAGCGGTAAGTCCCATTTGACCTGACCCGCTGCGGTCCAGGACCGTTCAAACCTGTAGGTCATCTTTACGTCGGGATGGATCAGGTCTTTGAAGCCTTTTCCGATCTCCCACATCCACCGGGCATAAAACTGCTTTGCGGCGAGGTAGTCCTCACCTCCCTGGAAAACGGCGAACTTGATGGTGAAGGGAGCAACCTCGTCCGCTGGCAGGCCGTAGAACGGCTCAATCATCTTCGTGATGTTCTGGATGTGGCGGTAACTACCTTTGCCAACATAGTGCGGGTAATAGACTGGGTTAACCACATCTGCGGCAATGTATCGACTGGGGTCCACACGCCACTCTTTGGGGGCCAGCGGGGCATTGTAGCACTTGTCACAGGACTTTTCCTGGCATGGGTAGGGATCACCGCATTTCCGTATCCTGTCCAGCACCGGCCAATTGACCGGATCGTGACTGAGGATTTCACGGTTAGCTGCGAACCGCGACTTCATCGACCCAGAGGACATCTGCTGGCCGAGCTTCAATTCGTGGTCGGATAACTGAGGTGTTTTTTGTTGATACTCCCACATCGCGATCAGCCTTTGATCACGGCAGAAAAGTCTGAGCCGAACAACTGGATATCATCACCGCCCAGCATCGCATTGCCAGCCGCAAAGCAGCTAAGCCCGATGTGCCCCATGATAGCGATATTCAAACCCAATCCTGTCCTCTCCAGCCTTGCACTGCATCCGCAATGCATCATTCGGCGAAGTATTTAGGAGCAAGTTGTCATCTCGATCAGAGGGAAATTTGAAAAATCTGAATTTGGCAATTTCGTTCGTCAGAAATGAAACTGCAAGGCGACTGAAATGCTAAATATCATTGGAGGTATCGCTCATGAACGAACGCAAACAAATCACTGTCAGATCAGTCAAGAAATCCACTTACGCGAAGCTTCAAGAAGTCAAATCAACGTCCCACGTACCACTTGGACCGCTCTTGGATGAGGCTGTCGAATTCTGGTTCGATCACTTACCAGAGGAAGGCGGAAATCAGCAAACCGTGGATACGACCACTTAATTAATCCGATCCGGGGCTCAACGCCGGACAGATGATACAGCGGAGCGGCATGTTGACTAGGCATGCACCCGGATCGGTGAATAGGAATGTTGAACAAACCAGCCTGAAATCAAGAGGCGAATAGATCGTCATAGGTGAATGGTGGATGCTTACGTTCATCATAGGACACACCCCAAAGCCCGAATCCAAGCATCATCAAATAGGGTCGCAGATACAGTGCCCGGAACCGATCTTCGATGTTCATCGCCTCACAGAAAGCCTGTTGATGCTCATTGCTCCAAACAAACGTGGCTTGAGCAGCCAGGATGTGGTTGTCTCGTCGATCCCACACCAAGATGTACCATCGGTTACTATCGTCAATACGACCGGTGCTGTGACCACCCAGGAAGTCAACCAAGGAACCGGGCATGGTGGTACCAGCCGCAATGAAACATGCTTCTGGTGTCAGGGGGTACGGTAATACTCTTCGTGCCCCAGGTTGTAGGTCAGATTGATGAAGGGAGAATTCCATAGTGATCTCCAGGCTTGTTGATGCCTGTATTTGGGGCGATCGGGTGATTTTCAGTGAGGTTTCGAGACGGGCACCAGTGGCAGTCCTCCGCCAGTGTAAAGCTTGAAGAATTCGATGAAGTTCACGGTTCGCTTTAGATGATCTGGGATACCCGCCAGGTCCTCGGCATACGCAATAACATCACTGTGCTGCTTGAGACGGGCTGGAAGCCCAGGGTTACCGGGATAACGATCATACGCCGCAGCCAGATAGGGCTTAATGGCATCATGGTATCGCTGATTCTCCAGCCTCTGCACCTTTCGCCTGAAGGTGGCTTTCACATCCAGCAACGGCAATCCCGTCTCTTTGCGGATGTGATTGCGCTCTACCAAACGCTCATAAATGACCCGCTTCTCGTCTGCGGTGACCTCAATATCCACCATAAGTTCAGTTTCATTTGTCATGAAAAAACGCTCCCTCAACTTTCTGTCACGAACGGTGACCCACCTCTATTTGGGGAAAGAGGCAGGCCAGTTGGTGAGGTTTTCTTGAGGGTTCAACGAGGAGGCGCTGCGATCTGAGCCTGGGCGTCACGTTCCAGCTTTTTTACCAGATCAGGGTTGGCCGCTTTCCAGGCCATATAGGCCAGTTTCCGTATGCATTGGCGACTTGATCTGGTTGTGGTGTCGAGATGTGAACCTGTGAGGGGCCGTCAAAGACCATCCTGAAGAACTGCCCTGCTTCAGCACGAGTGAAACCAGGGACCTGCCGACGTAAATCACCTGTCACCAATCTGGTGAATCTATCTGTCAATGTCGGCCAAAGCCTCGCAGAGGCGCTCTCCGAGACTCTGGAGGCCATTGGGTCCACCAAGCACCGACATAATCAACAAAGCGGCTTTGCGGCGTTCTACCCACGCTATCCGTTCGGCATCATCCATGGTGCACCAGCGTTGCCAGAACGATCCGCAATGGTGCTGGGGTAGGTCAGACAACGCAGCATCAATTTGGTTGACCCACTGGTCCGTCGTGAACACTGGTACAGTATCTGGTGGCAAGGTCGGGTGCAGGATTGGGTGCAGCAATCGACCCATCAGCCGATGAAACCAAGTCCGTTCGTCACGAGTGATCCGCACTTAGCTATCGGTGCGGGATAGCTGTTCACGTGCACGGGCTTCCATCTCTGCAACCAGATCAGGATTCTCAGCCCGCCATAAAACATACGCAGCATATCCGCGCTGGTTCACCTCAGCCCGTTCTACGGCATTCATAGACTGGTATGCAGCCATGTTCACATCAGGCAAGAACCCCAGCTTCACTTCGGTGTAGATGGTGGTGCAGGCTTCAACTTCGGAACGATCCAGAACACGCACTTCTGCGGCTTCGCTGCACAGGAAGTAAGATGCGATCAGGGCGAGGGCTTCAGCGGTCATTCGGTCTCCTTCAAATCGGTTTCATCAATGACGATGAGGTCCTGAATCTTCACAGCACCATCCGTCGCATTGACGATGGCATTCAACGTCCTGCGAGATGGCATATGCAAACCATCACGCACCCGAAGAACCGTCGGGGCGCTGAGTCCACATAGGTCCCCAAATGCCTTCAGGCTGAGTTTATTCTGATCCAAGTAGTCCTTGAGCGTCATGGGTGTGTTTCATAAAGTGAAACGTAATGATTCGCTATAGGTAACTTACATGAATGTTGCGTTTTCTCTCATGGTGTTTCACAACGTGAAACGTAGACACTTGAGAGAACCACTGTGGAACATCTGTACGAACGCATCAGGGATGCACGGGAACGTGCTGGGCTGTCTGTCAATGAAGCGGCAGAGAAGCTGGGTGTAAGTAGAGTTCAAATCTGGCGGATGGAAAACAAAACCAAAACAATCAGCGCGGAACGCCTGTTCATCATCGCGGCGATCTATCAGGTGGACCCATACCACCTGTTCAATGGCACGAAGGCAACCACGCAGTCGCAGACTGTCCTGTACCAACGCATCGGTGAAGTCGTCACCATGGTGGAAAGTGAAGCGCAGAAGCTCGACGTAAAACCACCGCCGCATCTGGTTGGAGAAGCCGTGGTTGAAGTTCTGCGTCAAGAAAACAGAGCGGATGCGACGCCCGACGATGAACCATTGGAAATAAGCAAGTATCAGGGCCTCGTTGCCCTCCTATTCAAGCAGGCAATCAAGTCATGACCCCAGTTACCCAGTCCGAAATTAACAATGCTGCGTGGTCAGCCTGTGACACGTTCCGTGGGGTTGTCGATCCGTCGGTGTACAAGGACTACGTTCTGACGATGCTCTTCCTCAAGTACATCTCAGATGTGTGGAAGGATCATCTAGCCACGTACCAAGCGGATCATCCTGACAGCCCTGAACTGGTCGATGCAATGATGCAGCAGGAGTCCTTTGTCCTGCCTTCAGATGCCAGCTTCGATGCACTTTACAACCGTCGTCATGAAGCTGGGAATGGTGAACGGATCGACAAGGCCCTTCACGCCATCCAAGAGGCTAATGGCAACAAGCTGGATCAGGTGTTTCAGGACATCCACTTCAACAGCACCAAGCTGGGGGATGAGGAGCAGAAGAACGACCTGCTGCGTCACCTATTGGAAGACTTCGCGAAAGACGCTCTCGATCTGCGTCCGTCCCGTGTGGGTCAGTTGGACATTATCGGTGGGGCCTATGAGTACCTGATCAAACACTTTGCAGCCACGGCAGGTAAAACAGCGGGTGAGTTCTATACGCCACCAGAGGTGTCTGACCTGATGG
The DNA here is from genome assembly GCF_056535885.1 of Ruegeria sp. B1. Classification (NCBI taxonomy): domain Bacteria; kingdom Pseudomonadati; phylum Pseudomonadota; class Alphaproteobacteria; order Rhodobacterales; family Roseobacteraceae; genus Ruegeria; species Ruegeria sp. B1. The sequence goes on from NZ_JBQFJA010000001.1 coordinate 1,171,264, forward strand.
CCCGTCTGGCTGACCCTCAGGAAGGGGATGACATTTGTGACCCAACCTGTGGGTCCGCATCGCTGCTGATGAAATGTGGACGCCAGATCAGGAACAAGACGGGGACAAAACGTTACGCTCTGTATGGTCAGGAATCCATCGGGTCCACATGGGCCTTGGCCAAGATGAACCTGTTCCTGCACGGGGAAGAAAACCACGAAGTCCTTTGGGGTGACACCATCCGCAATCCCAAGCTGAAGGTGAAAGAGGACGCCCTGCGTCACTTCGATGTCGTCGTAGCCAACCCGCCGTTCAGTTTGGACAAGTGGGGAACCGCAACCGCAGAGGCGGACACATTCGGACGGTTCCGTCGTGGTATCCCGCCCAAGACCAAGGGTGACTATGCGTTCATCCTGCACATGATCGAAACGCTGAAACCCAAGTCTGGCCGTGCCGTTGTCGTTGTCCCCCATGGGGTTCTGTTCCGTGGGTCCAGCGAGGGCAAAATCCGTCAGAAGCTGTTGGAAGAGAACCTGCTGGATGCGGTGATCGGTCTGCCAGAGAAACTGTTCTTCGGGACTGGGATTCCTGCCGCATTGCTGGTGTTCCGCAAACAGAAGACGGACGACTCAGTCCTGTTCATCGACGCAAGTCGTGAATTTGAACCAGGTACGAACCAGAACTCCTTGGACCCGTCCCACATCGACAAGATCGTGCAGACATACGAGTCACGAGAAACCGTAGACAAATACGCCTACTGCGCTTCAAGGGACGAGGTCGCAGAGAATGATTTCAACCTGAACATCCCCAGATACGTGGACACGTTCGAAGAGGAGGAAGAGATCGACCTGATGGCCGTGCGGGCCGAACGGGTGAAGCTGAAGGATGATTTGGCCGAGCTAGAGGCCCGTATGGCGGGCTACCTTGAGGAGCTTGGATATGGTGCCTGAAGGGTGGGATTTGGTTGAAGCAGATGATGTCTGCGAACAAGTACGAGTCGGCATCGTTGTTAAACCGAAAGACTACTACGTCCCCGAAGGCCAAGGCGTCCGAGCATTTCGGTCCGCGAATGTTCGCGAAGGTTTTGTGGAAGACAGTAACTGGATTTACATATCTGAGGCGGGGCACAACAAGAACAAAAAATCGATCCTGCAAGCCGGTGATGTGCTTGTTGTCAGAACTGGCTACCCAGGCACAGCATGTGTAGTCCCAGAAAGCTACGCGGGTTCCAACTGCATCGACATCATCTTCGCACGACCTAATCAATCGCAGGTTCTTCCCAAATACCTCTGTGACTTCACCAATTCAGAGTATGGGAAGAAACAGGTCTTGGATGGTCAAGGCGGGTTGGCGCAGCAACATTTCAACGTTGGGGCATATAAAAAGCTGAGACTGCCACTTCCTCCACTCCCCGAACAACGAAAGATCGCGGATATCCTTTCGACGTGGGATGAGGCCATTGAGAAGACCGAGGCCCTGCTGACCAACGCCCAAACGCAAAAACGCGCCCTCATGCAGCAACTCCTCACAGGCAAACGCCGCTTCCCAGAGTTCGAAGGCCAGCCTTGGGTAATGAAGAAGATCGCAGAGATAGCGACTGAGGCATCGCAACGCAACAAGCAAAACGAACTGCTTACGGTGATCTCATGCACCAAGACAATTGGGTTTGTGAACTCGCTAGATTACTTCAAGAAGAAGGTCTTCAGCGATGATCTGACGGGCTACAAACGCATCCATCGCAATCAAATTGGTTACCCTTCGAACCATATTGAAGAGGGGTCCATTGGCATCCAGACATTACACGATGTGGCATTGGTTAGCCCAATCTACACGGTGTTCGAAACCAATGACTTGATGAACTCAATGTTCTTGTTCCGTGTGTTGAAGACAGAACGATATCGCCAAGAGTTTGCAGCAGCCACGAATGCCAGCGTTGATCGTCGTGGTAGTCTTAGGTGGAAAGCGTTCTCATTGATCAAAGTTCCCTGTCCAACTGGACGGGAACAGCGTTTGATCAACGACGTTTTGGACGCTGCTGACGCTGAGATTGCTAAGCTATCCTCTCAGGTCACCAAAATACGATCTGAGAAAAAAGCCCTGATGCAGCAGCTTCTGAGTGGTAAGAGAAGGGTTGTTGTCGATGCTTAGTGGGCTTGCCAGAGTTGCTTTGACGGCCACGGCCATTGCACCCGTTGGGTTTACCTATGCGGCAGTTGCGGCACTCAACGACCACTATGGTACGATGCTATGGTTGCTCTTCGGGTCAGCAATACTGGTGCGTCTGTGCGTCTGGGTTCTAGACGCTACGAAGGGAAAAAATGCACCCGCATCAGAGGAACATCCAATCACCTCGGTTGAACCCGCAGATCGTGAGAACACCGCAATAATTTTGCTGTATCTGATGCCGCTGTTCACGGCAGACTTCAACGACTTGAACTGGGTGATTTGGATACCCACGCTGCTGATCTTTGCAGTCATCGCGTTCACCAGCCACAGCTATTTTTTCAACCCGCTGCTCGGATTGTTCGGGTGGCACTTTTACAAGGTGGGGACGCCAGAGAACGTCACCCGCGTTCTGATATCGAAGCGCACGATCCGCAAAGGTAATTGCACCATCACTGGGATCGAGCTTGGGGATTATGTCATTTTGGATACGGAGTAATCTATGCCCAGAAGTTTTTTTGCCCTTTGCCGTGTTGGTGAAGACAACGTAGTTAAACGCATCCCTCTACAAGCTGCGGTGCAAAATGAACTAGAGCAATTGTTTGACGAGCAAGAAGCCGCTTTTCTCGCAGGGCGTGATGAAGAGGTAGAGTTCAATGGTGACTGGAAACCAGATCGCAATCAGTTGCTTACCATATCCGACGAAGACTTGATTGAACCCTTCACTAGCACTTTGGAAAATGGTCCAGCAGCGTTCGAGAACCTAGACATTGCGAACTATGATGATGCTGGCATCAAGGCGATCTTCACTCATTCAGATGATGAGGAGGGGCGCATCCTGGTACAGCGGTTCAGGACATCCCAATACTTGCAGAAGAGTGGCATCACGCTGGTTTTCAACAACAACCGTTTTGGCAAGTTGTCTGACCATGGCTTTGCCTTGGACGCACGTCTAACGCTTGTTATTGAAGATGATTTGATGAAGTTCCACAGTTTTCACAGCCTCCGAACGGTACTGACGGTCCAGTACCACTTCGAACAGGCGACTGATGCTGAGGTTAACACCTTCGCCGAACATAGCCATTTCCACATTGAAAACCGCGCACTATTTGATGCTGCGATGGACGAAAGATCACGAAAGCTGATCCGTGGAATATCGTCATCAGGAATACTCGCAGATCATGATGCTGCGACCATTCGTGACAAGGCTGCAAGCGTTGGTCTTCAGATTGACGCACAAGATGGAAAGCTTGTGTTACCAGGTGAAAAGCGTCGGCTGAAAACAATACTCAGCTTTCTGGAAGAAAGCGTTTTCAAGGGCGTCTTCTCAGATCAAGTTTACGAAACAAATTCAAAGCGGACTGTGTGATGACCAATCACCACACCCCCGACACCCGCGAAGAAGCAGTTTCTAAGCTTCCTGCATTACATGTGCTGATGGTTATGGGGTGGACCTACCTCTCTCCCGCTGATGCGATGGAAATGCGTGGGTCTGAGCGGACGGTGATCCTTGAGCCATTGTTGCGTGATTGGTTGTTGGCCCATCGGTTCGACTTCAAAGGCCATCAATATCCCCTGTCTGAAAATGGTATCACGCAGGTCGTCAAGGCCATCTCAGCACCGAAGCTTAACGAAGGGCTGATTGCCGCCAACGAAGCCATATATAAGCAGTTGACGCTGGGTATCACGGTGGATGAGTTCGTGGATGGTCAGAAGATATCGGTGACGGTGCCGCTGATCAACTGGGATGATGTCAACGCGAACCTGCTGCATGTCACAGAAGAACTGAGTGTAGAACGCCCCGCTGCACTGGGACGATATCGTCCTGACGTGGTGTGCTATGTGAACGGGCTGCCACTAGTGGTGATTGAGGCCAAGCGTCCCAACTCTTCGTCCGTCGATAAATCGATGATTCTTGAAGGCATCAGTCAACACAATAGGAACCAAAAGGATCAAGGCATCCAGGGTCTCTATGCCTATTCCCAGTTGCTGTTGTCGATCTCTGGTACTGACGCCAAGTACGGGACAACGAACACACCCAAAAAGTTCTGGGGATCGTGGACAGAGGAAGAAATCACTGAAGCCCAGATGCAGGAGATCAAATCCACTCCTCTTTCTGATCAACAGAAATCAGCATTGTTTGCGGATAAACCCAAATGGGCCAAGGATGACTTTGAACGGCTGCACAGCGGCCTTGTGCTGCTCACTGAGCAGGATCGGGTGATCATCAGCTTGCTGCGTCCAGACAGGTTGCTCGACTTTACCAGGCGGTTCATTTTCTTTGACCGTGGCAACAAGAAGATCGCAGCACGGTACCAGCAGTTTGGCGGTGTGAAGGCCATACTGTCACAGGTGTCCGAGCAGAAGCCTGATGGAAGCCGTGAAGGTGGTGTCATCTGGCATACAACTGGTTCGGGTAAATCCAATCTGATGGTTTTGTTGACCAAAGCTCTGCTGCTTGATCCTGAACTAGCCAACAGCCGCATCATCATCGTCACAGATCGGATTGATCTGGAGAAACAGCTTGCCGCGACCTTCCTGACAGGTGGGGCCTTTGGGTCAGCGGTCGCCACCAAGAAGGACGGTGAAAAGGCCAAGGTTCAATCGGGTCGCGATTTGGCCAAACGGATTGGTTCCGGTAACGAACGCATCATCTTCACCCTGCTGCAAAAGTTCAATTCGGCGACCAAGCTACCAGAGTGCAAGAACACGTCGGACAAACTGATCGTTCTGGTGGATGAGGGTCACCGCAGCCAAGGTGGTGAGAACCACGAACGGATGCGGCAGGCGCTACCGAATGCTGCCTTCATTGCCTTCACGGGCACCCCGCTGCTGAAAGAAGATAAAACCCGCAACAAGTTTGGACCCATTCTCCACGCCTACACCATGCAGGATGCGGTCGAAGATGGTACCGTCACACCTTTGGTTTATGAAGAACGCAAACCCATCGTGGACATCAACGAACGTGCTGTTGATGCCTGGTTCGACCAGCGCACCATGGGGCTATCAGATCAGCAGCTATCGGACCTGAAGCAGAAATATGCGACCCGTGGTCAGGTGTACAAAGCCGAAGCCCGCATCGAGATGATCGCATGGGATATCGCCGCCCACTTCAAAGAGAACTTCATCGACCAAAGTCCAGGACTGAAAGCTCAGCTTGCAACGGACAGCAAACTATCTGCAATCAGATACAAGAAGGCTTTAGACGATACTGGGATGGTCACCAGCGCCGTCGTGATCTCTGCACCTGACAGTCGCGAAGGGCATGATGATACCGACGAGGCTAAGACACCTGAGGTGCAGACATGGTGGAATCAGAACGTCGGTAACGATCCTGAGCGGTACGAAGCTGAAATCATTGACAGGTTTGCTACGGATGGTGCACCAGACATCCTGATCGTCGTGGACAAGCTTCTGACGGGTTTTGATGAACCACGAAACGCTGTTCTCTACATCGACAAGCACCTCAAGAGTCACAATCTGCTCCAAGCCATTGCACGGGTGAACCGTCTGCATGAAGCCAAGCAGTTTGGATTCTTGATCGACTACCGTGGTATCTTGGCTGAGTTGGACACGTCTATTCAGGACTATCAGGACCTCGCCCAAGAAACTCAGCAGGGCTACGATGTGGATGATCTGGCTGGAACATTCTCCAACATGTCTACAGAGTACAAACGCCTGCCAGGGCTTCATGATGCGCTTTGGGCCATCTTCTCAGAGGTTGAGAACAAGGAAGACGTGGAGCAGTTCCGTAGGGTTCTGGTACCACGGGTGGCAGAGGATGAAGCAGGTCACAGTTTCGACCAGGCACAAAAGGATCGAGAAGACTTCTATGACGCTTTGGCCGAATTTGGTCTATGCTTGAAACTGGCATTGTCGTCGCGGACGTTCTTTGATGATGGTGCCTTCGATGAAACGACGATCCAGACGTACAAACGTGACCTGCGTTTCTTTATCGAACTGCGTGTACAAGCCAAACGTGACGCCAATGAAACGGTAGACTTCTCTGAGTACGAAGAGCAGATTCGTCGGCTGGTTGATAAACAAGTGATCGGTGAAAGGATCGTTGATCCTGAAGGATTCATTCGAGTTGATACACTGGGACAAGATGACAATTCTGATGATTGGTCCGATGATAAGACCCGCACAGAAGCGGATGTCATCAAGACCCGCTTGCGGAAAACCATTGAGCAGGACCTCATCGATGATCCTTATGCACAACGGGTGTTTTCAGAACTTTTGAAAGAGGCCATCGAAGCCGCAGAAGCTTTGTTCGATCATCCGCACAAACAATACACGATGTTCAAAGACCTCGAAGCTCAGGTTGCTGATCGCAATACGCCAGGGGTTCCAGATCGCTTTACCGACCAGCCACGTGCCAAAGCATACTACGGTTTGCTATTGGAACACCTAAAAGGCCAAGAGGTCACCGAAGATGAATTGGTGACGGAAGCTTTGCACATCGAATCTGTCGTGATGGATGCTGTGCAGTCGCATTCAATCAGTCCTGGGAATCTTGAAGCGGCGATCAAGAAGGCCCTCTTGATCCGATACTTCAACATGCTGGGCGGCACCGATGCCGCTTACGCTTTGATTGATCAGGTCCTGACGGTTGTCCGTGCAGGTTCGTCAAAGGACGCCACATGACATCATTCGTGCTGGCTTATGGGGATCAGCGTATCCCGTACCAGGTTGCATTCGACGACAACCGCAGCACACGTGTGGCTATCCACGTGAACCCCGACGGGTCTGTATCTGTCGATGCACCCCATGGCTTTGATTACGCTGCCATCCGCAACGCTGTTCAGAAACGTGCCAGGTGGGTCGCCAATCACGTCAAAGACGCCCACCAACGCTATGCTCATGTGAGACCCAAGGAATACGTATCTGGAGAACAAGTTCTCTATCTCGGGCGGCGATACATGCTGAAGGTGGTGCCAGTCTCAGAGAAGCCCAGAGCAGTTCGATTGATGGGTAACCGACTGGAGATCGAATCGCAGTCTGGTGAAGCTGGTGACATCAAGGCACGAGTCAGAGCGTGGTACCGAGTGAAGGGACAGGACTATTTTGCCAGACGCCTAGGTGTCTTATCGAAGGCACTTCCATGGGTGGTTAAGGTCCCACCATTTCGGCTTTTGGAGATGCAACGCCAATGGGGTAGTTGCGCACCTTCAGGTGAGATCATCCTCAACCCGCACTTAGTCAAAGCTCCACGTCCGTGTATCGACTACGTGTTGCTACATGAGTTAGCCCACTTGAAGCATCACGACCATGGACCCGCATTCTGGGGCTTGATCGATGCACATGCAGGTGACTGGCGTAAGTCTAAACATCATTTGGACGGTCTGGTTGAGGTGCTGCTACAGGAGTAGAATTACGCTGCACTCTGTTTCCTGCCGATCAAATTTTGGACCAGTCCACCTGTGGGTAGTCCACTCTGATGATCTCAGCCTTGAGTTCCTCAACGCCAAAACCGCTGCCGTAGATATCAAAGGCATCCGTGTTGCTCCGCGTCCATCCACCCAGTGCACGACCAATCTCAGGATCAACCCGCCCTTTGCGCATTGCATCTCTGAAATTATGTCGGAACGAATGGAACTTGTGACGTGGACCATGGGTGCCGATTGATTTCAGATATCTGTTCACCTTCTTACTGAAGTTCGTCGAATAGTACCCGTCTGCGCCACGCGTGATGTCACCAAACAACTTTTCGTTAGCAGGGCGAGTACCATGATATTCAAGCAAGCCAAAGTCAATCAGACGTGGATGTATCGGAACGAAGCGGATCGAACTACCAGTCTTAACCGATTTGTCATCCTCACCAGTGGTGCTGATGTGGGTCACGTCAAAGCCCCAGACGTTTTCTTCTAGCTTGATGTCAGCCGCGTCCAGTTGGCAAATCTCATTGGAGCGCATTCCATTCCACAGAGCTATCAACGGCACCCAGAACAGGCTGCTATCGCGTTTCTGATCAATGTAAACACGGCTGGTGAAGATGGTGCTTAGGTGATCATTGCTAAACGCCTCACGCTTATCTTCTTTGCGTACAGGATCAGCGACCTTGATCTCAGCATACGCCGTCGGCATCCGATCCATCATGCCCTTTCGATGGCACCAGGTGAGGAATGTAATCAGCCAACGCAGATAGTTGTTCACCCCAGTGGGGGACAGCTTTGCCATCCCTTTGCGTTCGGCAACACCAGCCATCTCATGAAGGGTATGGCGCTCGGAGTCTGGTAACTTCTTAAAGTTTGGAGGAAGCCTCATGATCAGATCACGCACCTCCTCTATCGTTCCTTCACTGATGTCACTTACAGGCTTGTTGTCTCCAATGATCTGGAACACGACATCAAGGTAACCTCTGATGGAGTCTTTCGTCTTCTTGGTACGATGTTTGTTCGGGTTTGCCAGAAACTTTTCCATCAGCGCAGTTAAGCTAGGAGTTGGTTCAGGTGGTGCTGCTAGAAGTTCACCAAGGCTTACAACAGGGTGAGGACGTCCAGTTTGCAGATCAATGATCTTAGGATTCGGGTTATTGTGAACTGGAAACCCCTCAAGCAGCGCCAACTCGGCCTGCTTCGCCTCTGCAAAGGCATGACCACAGATTTCTAAGATCTGCTGGTATGCCTTTGACGACCTAGGACAGGTAACGCCATTATTCTCCATCAGGCGATGCGCTCGAATACGGAGAGCAGAGTTGTTGTAACCCTCGGCTCTCAGAGAGGCCACTATTGCTTTGTTGCGACTCGCGATCTTATCTACGAAGTTGTCCCAGCTTAGGCCGCTTTTCTGTTGCTCTACGATCAAAGCATCGGGTTCAATTCGATTAAGAGAATACTCTTCACGCATCAGCGCCGTAACCTGTTCATCCGTAAGCTCTGTGATCGTTTCGCGAATGTCCTCTAGGCGACGGTATACTGCGCTTATCTCACGTCTCTTCTCTTGGGTTTTAGCGGTGGCACGTTGAAGAGCTTCAGATTTTTCTGAAGTATTCAAAGAAACCCAATATTCTTTACGCTTTAGCCTCGTTTGCATTGACTTTGGTACCTGCACACGCACGTACCAACGGCTACCTCGGAGAAAGATTTTGGGAACAGACACACGTGGATTCATGCGCCAACTGTAGCAGCCTATTGTAGCACAGCAAGTTGTAAAATACCCTATTTTGCAGTATCATTTTGAAAAATATGGGTAAAATGTGTTGGTGGCGGAGACGAAGGGATTCGAACCCTCGAGACGATTCCTCGCCTACTCCCTTAGCAGGGGAGCGCCTTCGACCACTCGGCCACGTCTCCGCCGACGGGTATATCCGTGCATGTTAACGAGATACAAGGTCGATTTGTTCGCCCTGCGCAATTTTCTGACACGGTGATCACGATGTCCGTTCGCTTGGGTGTGGCTTTGGCGATGATCGATCAGACACCTCACTCAGTAAGGGCAGTCAGACACTATTCAAATATCAGACAACACGCGGCATGCGTTCTTGCGCCGCGTTTCAATTTGCTCATGATAAGCCGAAAAGGAAGAAGCGAAGCAGTCAGTGAATTGTCTCAGGCGCCAGACACAGTTTTGACAAAAGCATCTAAGGCAAAGGCCCTCACTGGAGGCACAATAATGGGACATGTCGCATGACATTCAGGCTGGTTTCCTGCGACGGTGGCGGGATCAGAGGGTATTTGACCTGCTTGATTTTACAGAGCCTTCACGAAGAAACGCAGTTTCTGGATAAGGCAGATGGATTTGCAGGCACTTCGACGGGTGGACTGGTTGCTGTTGCCTTGGCGGATGGTCGGTCCCAGGGGAAAGACATGGCCACCCTGATCGGTGATCTGGCGGCGCATTACCGCGAAGATGCGGATAAGATTTTCCGGGAGAATGAGCGCACGCTTCTGGACAAGGCGTTCGATGACATCCTGGCAAAGTTCAAACTGGGTGGAGGTCCCGGCATTACAGCAGCACAATATAATTCCAGCGGGCTTGCAGAAATCGGGCAAAGCCTTGTGGGTGAGAGGACGCTGGCGTCGCTGGACCCCGAGCTTGTGCTTGCGGTCAACACGGTTTGTCTGCACCGCAGCGACAAGGTCGGCTGGTCGCCGTTTACCGTCACAAACCAGGATCTGAGCCACGAGGCTTGGCTGGATATGAAGGCGGTCAAACTGTTGGATGTGGCGATGGCGAGCTCTGCAGCGCCCACGTATTTCCCGCCGCATCTCATCACGGCTGATGGCGTTGATTATGGCTATTTCGCGGATGGGGGAACCTTTGCCAACAACCCGGTGATGAACGGCATTAACGTTGCCATTGCGGCGGGGCGTGCAGATGGGCTGGACAATATCGAGGCGTTGTCCATCGGGACCGGGCAACAGCCGACGGACATATCCGAGGAGATGATCAAGAACCCGGATGATTGGGGTCTGCTCAAATGGTTTGGAATTACATCAAACGCGACCAAAGGCGCGCTGATCGAACTGTTGCTGACAACCTCGGCGGAAAACCAGTACTGGATGGCGCATTTGGTGCTCAAGGACCGGTTGGTGCGCCTGAACCCGCCGTTGCCGAAAGTTGTCGGGCTGGCAACGCACAAACCGGCCTCATACGACTTGATGGACGAGGCCTTCAAAGCCAGCAAGCAAACACATCATTGGGAAAAGGCCGTCACTTTGCTGAACCGATGGTAGACGGGGTAAGCGCTTAACAATGCAACGTCTCTGTTGCGTTTGCAGGCGGAGTGTTTAAGATTCGTTAATAAGCACTAAGAAATTGTCTGCGCATAGGGGAGGATATGGAGGAATCCGGCATCGCCGAGAAGCTGGTGGAGGTGTTGCATCGTCCGGACGGGGATACAGCACTGCGGCCCGTACACACGATCGGGATCAGCGCGACGGGTTTCTTTGAACCCTCTCCAATCGCCCGAAACTTTTGTATTGCCGAGCATTTCCGAGAAAAGCGAACCAACGTCATCGTGCGGTTCTCAAACGGATCCGGAAGCGCCACGGTGCGTGACGGCTGGTCCGATGTGCGCGGCCTTGCCGTGCGGTTTCATCTGTCCGATGGCAGCGATACCGACCTGATTTCGATGACGTTGCCTGAGTTTTTTTCGCCCACGCCCGAAGACTTTCTCGACTTCGCGGTGGCGGCAAAACCCAAGCAATATGAAGGCGAAACGCCCTGGCAGAAAATCTTCAACTTTCTACGTCTGATCCTGCCAAAACGCGATCCCTATCCGGGTGAGACGATCAGCCCGGATGAAGGGGCGATCGAGTTTGCCGACAAAACGCCCCATGCGCAACTGGCTGTACTGGAAGCCGCTGGAATCGGAGCGCCGGTCAGTTATGTGCGCGACGCCTATCACGCGGTGCACACATTTGTTGTGACCGGTCCCGACAAGACCCGGCGCTGGGTGCGCTTTTCCTGGCAGCCGATTGCCGGCGTTCTCAAAACCAATCCCGATCTGCCGCCGGTCGACGATTACCTGAGGCAGGAATTGAAGGATCGACTGGCCTCTGAACCGGCCCGTTTTTCGTTGATGATGGCGGTCGGCGAGGTTGGAGACGACTTCAACGACTCGTCGCGTCCCTGGCCGCCGCATCGCAAGCGGATCATGATGGGCACTCTGACCCTGGATGCGGTGCCGGATGATCAGATCGAACAGTCCGAAAAGCTCAGCTTTAATCCGGGTCTTTTGACTAACGGGATCGAAACGTCGGACGATCCTGTCCTCAAAATCCGTATTGAGTCCTACAAAGTCTCAAGCGCGTGGCGGGGTGGGACACCCTGCCCATTCTCGCAAGGGTAAAACCATGACTCGCCACAACACTTGGTTTAATCGCTACGTCAACAGCCTGCCGGAACGCGGGTGGTTCAAGTTCCTGTCCCGTTACGTCGTCGTTCCGTATTGGATCTGGAAGGAACCCAAACCCAAACTGCCCGGCGGTCCCAGACCGTCGCCACAGCCCAGTGAAAATGTGCAGCGCATGATGAACCTGATCATGCCGCTCAAAGACCCGTCGCCAGCCGGGCGTGCGCACGCAACTTTGGCTATCGCGCAAAACGTGGAAGAGGTTTTTGCCGGGCTCGACAATGTCGGCACGGTTCATTTCGCGCGGTTCCTGCTGATCGATGATAAGATTTGCATGATTTCCGTTTATGACGGCGATTTCAGCAACTACATCCGGGATTTCATCACCACAATCGGCAGCGTGTTCAACGATGTCATCTCGCTGGTGGATGGGGCAGAGCATCTGATCCCTACCGAGCACAATGTCGAAGAATTTATAGATTGGGTGCATGAGCACGATCTGTTTCAGGCACCGGATTTTCCGACTGATATGTTCGGATTGCAGGATGCGGCCAAAGGAAAAACACCCAACGATCCCCCTCACAAGCTGGCGTCGCTGCCGCGAGATTTCGTTTTGCAGCTGCACGCGAACCGCAACATTTCACTGGGTGGCGGCTATCGCGCCTATCCCGGGGTTTCAGCCGCGCAAGTGCGCCAGAAGTTTGGACAGGGCTGGTGAATAAAGCTTTCAACCTCGCCGATATTCAAGGCAACATATTACGCGGCTATCGCCGCGATTTCGTACGACATCTTGTCCTTGAAGTGACTGACGCCGCCGCAGCCCGGCAGTTTCTGGCTTCGGCGGTCGATGGTGGCCGTGAGGACGTGCCACTAATCACGCGGGATGTGACCTGGGAGGTGCGGCCGCCTTACTGCTTTAACATCGGGATCACGTTCGAAGGTCTGTGGGCACTTGGAACGCCGGAACAACATCTCAACACCTTCCCGACTGAATTCAGACAAGGCATGGCAAAACGTGCGATCAAAATCGGCGATTTTGGCGACAGTGCCCCAGAACACTGGCCCGCGCCTTTTGACCAGTCTGAACGCGTGCATGTGATCGCTTCGATTCATTCGGACGGCGAAGAGCACCTTGATCAGATCGAAGCGCAGGTTGCGAAAGCCTTTACCGTCGTCGGCGCGCGCAATGGGCGCAACCTGCCCGAAGGCCGCGTATTTTTCGGCTATGTCGATGGCATATCGCAGCCGCGGTTCAAGCATGTGATCGACCCGGAACAAGCGGGTGTAGACGAACCCATGGACCCGCTTGGAACCGCTCTGCTGGGTTATCCCACACGGCAGGAAGGCGTGGTGTTCCGCGTTCCGACGCCTCATGAACTTGGTTTCAACGGATCGTTCAACGCGTTTCGGGTGCTAGAACAGGATGTTGCTGGGTTCGAAGCTTATCTGGACGAGGCGGCGACCACGTTGATGGATCATCCCAAAAAACACATGCTGGCAAACCCGGACAGGCTGGACCTGATTGGCGAGGGCCTGGACATGCACGGCGCGTTGCGAGAAGTGGTCGCCGCACAAATGTGCGGGCGTTGGCGCAATGGCGTGCCATATGAGCTGTCCCCAGATGCGCAATTCCCGGAGACCGAGGTTTCGCTGACAAATTTTGACTATACCCACGCTTCGCGGTGTCCGGCAGGGTCACATCTGCGGCGCGGCAATCCGCGCGGTGGTCCGATCGTTCAGCGCATCGCGAACTACACGCGGCGATTGGTGCGACGCGGCATGTCTTACGGCCCGGATTTTGATCCACAGAACCCGGATGATCGCGAACGCGGCCTCCTGGGCAGTTTTATTGGTGCGAATATCGCTGCGCAGTTCGAAGCCGTTATGTGCGACTGGATCAATCTGGGTTTGCAGGACCCGAATATCACCGGGGCCAACGATCCGGTTCTGGGCGCAAACACGCCCGAAACCAGTTGGTTTGATATGACATTGCCGGATGGTGACTCGATCCGTTTGTTCGGATTCCCACGTCTTATTCACTCGCGCGGTGGGGCATACACATTCCTGCCAAGCCTGGCTGCCATCAAGTATTTGTCCGAGCTGAGGGATTAAGCCAGGTCGGCGAGTGCTTCGTCTATTCGGCTTAACAGGGGCGTCTGGCCGGCGGTCTCGACGATAACGCGGGCTTTGGTCAGATGTTCGACGGCCAGCGGTTTCTTTTTTCGGGCTTTGTAGAGCAGCCCAAGAATCATATCGCAGCGGGCAACATAGTGGCCTTTGTCGTCAAATTGCGGGTTTTGCCGCACCTCTGCAATCATCGACACCAGCTCTTTTTCGCCAAATAGCATTACACGGGCAATGGACCGCAGGTTTCGGAGCAGGACAGCAACCGATCCGCCACCTTCACCGGTCAGAATGGCCAGATACATCTCACACAAAAACAACCGCGCCCAGTCGGCTGAGACCTTTGTCCCCTCATCCGTTCGTTTCTGGATCGTGGCTTCTATCTGGCGCAGGCCTTCGGCAATTTGCCCGTTTAGCGCATACGCCACCCCGAGCATGGTCGCCGGCCCCATTGTAAACAGCGTCCAGCCTTTGGAGTCGCAGACCTCGATGTGACGCTCGACAGTGTCAATTGCACCGGGTTTCTCCAGCGGCACAAGCGCGCCGATTCTCGCTGCTTCGGCAATCGCCAGTTCAAATTCCACCTGCGAGGCTTTTTGGGCCTCCTCCGCCATGGTCAGCGCCAGTTCGTAGTCGTCGGTGACCATGGCGATCAGGGCTTTCATCGCGGTGCCGTAACCCAGAGATCTGGGATCGTTTTTCGACTTGCCCACCTCGATCATCAGATCAGAGGTGGCATGTGCCCGGGCGACGCGCCCCCGGGTTAGCTCGTTCCATCCCACCGTGGCGAGGAAGAAATTCTGGATATAGGCGTCATCGACCTTTTTCAATTCGGCTTCAACGAGACGTTTTTTGGCTTCGAACAATTCGTTGTCGATTGGCGAGAAATAGATCGAAACCGACAGCTCATTGACCATCGCATATGCTTTGGATGCAGGGTCGCCCAACCGATCGCCCATAGCAGTCAGTTCCTGCTGCACCAGATGCGCCTCGCGATACTTGCCGTTGCACACGAGGCAGGACACGTAGTGATGCAGGAACAGCGCGTGATCCGGGTTGTCACCAACCTGTTCGAGAATGGGTCGCACCGTTCCAGCCAGTTCGATGATCGTTTTGACCCGCAGCGAGATATTCGAGCACAATGCGAACCCTGCCAGAAACGCTGCAAACTGCTCTTTTGTCGCGCAGGCAGGATCACTTTGGTACAGTTCGAGGGCAGAGACGAAGTACCGATTGGCTTCGTCCAGCGAGTAAACGCCCAAGCTCTTGTCACCTGCCATTGCCGTATAGCGGAACGCTTGATCGTTTCGATCGGTCTGGCTGTAGTGGAAGGCCAGTGTTTCGGCGGCTTCTTGCAGCCGGTTTGAATTGCGCAATTCCAATGTGTCGGCAATGGCCAAATGCAGTTCTGAGCGGCGCGATGACACAAGGCTTTGGTAGACCGAGTCCCGCAACAGAACATGTTTGAAGATGTAGTCGGAGGAGTTGGGCTCGCGATACAAAACATCCTGTGCCTGCAGGCGTTGCAGGGCGGTTCCCGTCCCTTCGGCGTCGTCCACAAGTTGCGACAGCAAGCCCGGATCGAACCGGCGCCCGATGACCGCAGCCGCCTGCAACAGGTTTCGATCTTCGGGCGGCAGGCGTTCCAATCGCGTGGTCAACAGGCTGCGCATGCTGGCAGGCAAGCCGGAGGCAACCATTTCGGTATCGAGATAGGCCTGCCCGTCCTCAACCCGCAACGCCTCCTGGTCCATCAGAAAGCTCATAATCTCTTCTCCGAACAGCGGATTGCCACCGGCGCGTTCCGTCAGTTGCTCCGCAAAACCATCGGGCAGCGTTTCGACCCCCAATCGGTTTTGCGCCAGATGCCGGAAGTCCTCCGAACCGAGCGGCTGCAGAGTAAGGGTCGTCACGCCGGGCTGAGCCAACCAGCCCGGCTGGTATTCGGGGCGTCTCGTTTGAATGATCAGAAGGTTCGAAAGCTCTTCATTTTCGATCAGGTTGCGCAGCAATTCTTCTGACGCGTTGTCGATCCAGTGGCTGTCCTCGACCAGCAGGATTACCGTTTCCTGCATACATCTTGCTTTGAGCAAAACGGGCAGCAACTCGCGCGTACGCAGACCAATCAGAACGCCGTCCAAACCGTCCAATGCCCCCGGTGGGGGTTTGAGACCAAGAAGATTAAGCAGCAGCCCTAGATTCTCGTCCGAGTACTGGTCCCAGACTTTTAGGCCCGCCTCCAGCTTGAGCGCGACCTTTTCGGGATCGTCACGATCCCGGATTCGAAAGGTATTTCGAACAATTTCGATAATCGGTAAAAATGGAACCTGTTGCCGGTCGGCAAAACAGTATCCTTTCAGGATCAGTGTTGTGTCTGACGGTACGCGTTGTAAGAACTCGAACACA
The DNA here is from genome assembly GCF_056535885.1 of Ruegeria sp. B1. Taxonomy (NCBI): domain Bacteria; kingdom Pseudomonadati; phylum Pseudomonadota; class Alphaproteobacteria; order Rhodobacterales; family Roseobacteraceae; genus Ruegeria; species Ruegeria sp. B1. The sequence goes on from NZ_JBQFJA010000001.1 coordinate 1,187,735, forward strand.
AGACGGGTTTTCCCAAGCCCTGGCTCTGCCACAAGGTCAACAACTGTTGTACCCTTTTGCGCCTTTACCAAAGCGTCGAACATGGCGTTCAGTTCACCATCACGTCCGACATAGCTGCTGAGGCCCTGTGCGACGGACGCATCAAAGCGGGTCGCGCCTGGATGTATGGCCTGCAACTCCCATAATTTCTGTGGGTTGGTCAAACCTTTGATCTGATGCTCGCCAAAGAACCGCAGATCGGTCACCCACTCGACCAGCCCGCGCGTTGTGTCACAGATCAGCGTTCCGCCGGTTTCGGCCAGATTTTCGATACGCGACGCCAGATTCACCGTACTGCCGACGGCTGTTGTTGGACCATCACTTCCTTGAACGGCGGCCATCAGCACATTGCCAGAACTGACGCCAACCCGCATAGCAGGGCGCACACCAAACCGGGCTTCGATGTCACCTGCGCCTGCGGTGAATGCGTCATGGATAGCAAACGCGGCCCGACAGGCCCGCAGTGCGGGGTCTTCAAGCGCGTCCGGTATCCCGAACAGAGCCATGATGCTGTCACCCGCAAAGTCGCGGACCGTGCCGCCTTGCTCTTCGACCGCGCCGGTCAGGGTATCGTAGACCATGCGCACGAATTCGAGGGCCTTCTCTTCCCCCAGTTCAGCGACAATCGCCGTGTAACCCACCATATCGGCAAACAGAACCGAGACCTGGCGCCGCTGCCCCAGGTCTGCCCGCTGCTGAGCAGTTATGTTTGTGACATCCCCCATTTTGGCAAAGTGTTTACAACACACTCGGGGATCCTGCTAGCTTTAGGCGACATCACAAGGTCAAGGTTCAGCCGAAAGGCAGCTAAAATGTCACGCAAGTCGGTCAGACGTTCTTATCTGAGACACGGAACAACTGCGTGCGCGTGTGCGTCAGGCAGAATACTCAAGCTTCAAGCCTGGGCGCGGCCATCTGGCTTTGTAGATTTTGCCCGTACTTGAGGCGGTGATCCAAATGTCCTGCATATCCGGACCGCCAAAGCACAAGTTGGTTGTGAACAGGTCTGGCACGGTCACATGCTCGGTGGTGCCGTCTAGGCTAAAGACCGTGATGCCGCCGTTGAAGATAGTGCCCACACAGACCCGCCCATCTGCCTCGACCTTAAGACTGTCCAGCCACTGATACCCCGGCAATGTCTGAACGACCTGACCGGGCATTCCCGGGATCGGGCCTGGTTTGACCTGTCCCGGCCCGGTGATCTCCATAGCCCAAAGTCGACCGAACACGGTATCCGAGACGTAAACGGTTTTGCCATCCGGTGACAGTCCCACCCCGTTGGGCATCGGGATTGTCGCCGCCTTGATCAGCGTGTTTCCATCGGTGGTCGCATAGTACAGTCCGCCGTAACGTGTCGATTCCTCGTCCTCGATCCCGGTATCGGTGAACCAGAACCCACCGGCGCTGTCGAACACGATGTCATCTGGCGCAATCAGGCGTTTTCCTTCGTAGGAATCAAACAGCTGCGTCACGCTTCCTGTTCCCAGATCGACCCGATGTACCGATCCACCTTTGTAGTTCGGACGTATCGGCGCTGGAACGGTGATCTGGTCGGGACCGTGCGGCACAAAGCTGTAGACGCCGCCGTTGTTGCAGACATAGGCCGCCCCGTCCGGACCTATGGCAACGCCGTTTGGACCGCCCGGGATATTTGCAACAACGTGCAGGTTGCCGTCCGTTCCAAGCCGGACCAATGTTTCTTCTTTGATATCGACGAACAACAGCGACCCGTCATTCATTTCAACCGGGCCTTCCGGAAACCCCAGTCCGCTGCACATTTCTTTCAGTTCTAATGCCACGCTGTTTCTCCCTCGTCTTATTGGTTGTTCATCTGTCTAGCTGACTAAACTGAAGAAAACACGTCATACCAAATGCGCAGTATGAACCGTGGGACAAAAGAGTACTGCGGCCGGTTGCCCGACCGCAGTTATAGACAGCGCCGTATCACTTAAAAATGTCTACGAGATCCGCAACGCTGACGCCCTCTTTGATTTCTTTGAGACGGGCAAAGATCATTGCGACGGCCACACTTGTCCAACCGTAGGCGATGGCGTTCAGAACAGTTTCCGCGAAAATCCATGGTCCAAATGTCGGGGTTGCCACGTCAAGCACAGAAAAGTCTCCGATGACCAGGGCGAAAATGAAGCCGATGACCAAGGACACCAAAAAGATGCACAGCACCGTAAGGATCAATGTCCCCACAATGGGCCAGCGATACTCTTTTGTCAGATCCGCGCTGCGCCGCATGGCGCCAAAGCCCGCCCGGTCGATCACAATGGCTGGGACCAAAGCAATGTAGACCGCGTACAACCAGATACCCGGCAGGATCAAAAACACCATGCCAATCATGATCAGTATCGCAACAACGATGGACAGAACCGCAATCGCCGGAAGGTTACTCATTGCCGCAGCAAAGTACCGTCCGATTTGGCTCGGGCGACCGAGTTTTGCATCGTAAGCCAACTGAATAACCATTGCGGTTGTAATCGCCGTAGCAAGCAGGGAAACAAGAACAGTGACGATCATTGTCGTGGCAAAACCAACACCGTCAAATTCTGCTCCTGGCGCGATGTCAAAGGATGTGTTCACCGCATAAGCGTTCACGATGACATCAATCAACGCGGGGATAAAACCCAACAGGATAACGAGGTGGAGTTTTCTGAAAAAAATCGAGAATGTATCGCTGATAACGCTGCCGACGCCGAACGGGGCGCGCATGCCGGGGTTTACCATGTCTGTCATATTAAGATCCTAAAATAAGTTGCGTAACATTCGAACCCGATAAAGCCGTCTGGACCCCTTTTTTCACAAGATGAAATTATGTCTTTTGCCTCGCGCCTAGGTAAAATTGCAACAGATCACTTTATCGCCGGTTGCGCTGCGCCGCTTCATGTTTGTCCGCCCGTTTATCCCCAAATAGCTGGCGTTGCTCCAGAAATGAACGCTGCGCCTTGTAAAAGGCTTCGAGGAAGGCCCGATAGTCCCGGGCGGGTACCGGCTCGGCATAGTCGATCTTTTGCCTGACTTGCGCGACGATTGCAGCCAGCGTCTGCTGGTGTTGTTTATAGGCAGCCCCCCCTCTGGCCTGTTTTGCTCCACGCAGGAAACCTTCGAGTGTTTGCAGTTCAAAGGCCCCGTAATGTTCCAACTGGTTTGTGAGAAACCGAAAGGTCGGTTTTACGGCGGACGGAGGGGCGTTCATACGGGCCATATCCGGCAGCAGGATCGGCTTTGGCAGATGAATGACGTAGGTTCCGGCGATGATGTCACCCAGACGTTGCCGACGGCGGTTGAAAAGGGGGACCGCCAACACCCCCAAAATCCACAGCAGCGACAGGATCGACGGTAGCGTTGTTGCGGCGTCCAACGTCAGGACCAATGTGCCGGGCAAAAAAATCTCAGCCTCTTTCATGAGGTTGCGCACGACCAGGGACTGAGTTGTCAGGGCCTGCCCATCGGCGGCGACAACCTTGATCTTCATCATGCGTTTGCCAATTGTTTGGCCGTTCCAGATCAGTTCGGACGCCGCATAATAAGGAATGCGGATGATGAAGAACAACATCGCCGCGACCGCGATAGTGGTCTCCGGTGACAGGATGCCCAAGACCAGTGCCAGCAGAAAAACGGCGACCGCGCCAACACCTGTGATCAGCAGATCGGTCAGTTGCGCGGCGGTCCGCACGCCGACACCGGCGACACGAAAGTGCAGAGGCACGCCCTCCGGCGGTAACAGGCGATCCAAGGCGACTTGGGTCATGGCCGCTTTCTCCCGCCCACGACGAACCAAGACAGCCACATGGCACCGATCCCCCAGCCGATGGCAATGCGTGTCGTGCGATCCTGAACAAGCTGACGCCCGAAACCTTCGAGAAGCGCAGCAACCACCAGCATCAGCGCCGCAATCAAGGCCAGCTTGACTGCATCATGGCCCGCCAGATGCAACGCATCGCGGCGGGTCCGATTTCCCGGAAACAGCACGGCAAGGCCGAGTTTCAGGCCACCTGCCGCTGCAATGCAAATGGCGGACAGCTCGGTTACACCGTGAATCGACAGCCAGCCAAAGAGGTCCCAGCCCAGCCCGCGATCTACGTGCAGGGCATAGAAAACACCCAGAATCAAGCCGTTATAGAACACAAGCAGAACCGTGGGCGCACATAAGAACGCCCCAAGGCCAAAGACGAAAATGGCAATGCGCGTGTTGTGTGAAAACAGATATGTCGCAAAGGCACCAAGACCTGAGGGCGCGTCATCACCATAGATGCTGGAGCGCAGATACGCGGTGCTTGCGTCGGGACCGCGCCCGCCAGCCAGGTCAGACGGCATGAAGACGTAGAACCATTCCGGGTTTTCAAAGTAAAAAAAGTAACCGGCAAGTGCCCCGGCGGCCATACACAAAAAGCCCAGCACCGTGACCCGCCAGGACGCCCTTATCGCCTGCGGCCCGCCGCGCGTCAGAAACCTGCGGAGGATGCCGCCCAACCGCTGTTGCGGCGCATAAACGCTCAGATAGGCACGGCTGGTCAGCGCTTCGAGGTAGGTGAGCAATCCCCGGTCCAGCGAAATCTCGCGAGCGATGGACAGCGAGGTGGTGGCCTGCCGATACAGGTCTGCCAGGTCGCGCGCCTCCTGAAAGGTCATGCGGTGCAGGCCCTGATCCTCGGCCTTGTCGACCAGTTCCGAGAGCCTGCGCCAGTCTCCTTCGCGCTCTTGTCGGAACCGCGCCGACCGGATCAGATCCTGGTCAGACATCAGATCATCTCCCGCGCTTTGATTTCCAGATAGGTGGAAATCAATTGGGTCGATACAGCGCCGGGCTCTGCGTCAATGACGGTGATGCCCAGCTGATGCAGTTTTTCCAGCACCAGGCGGCGCTCTTGCAGCAGTTGTCCGGTCGAAACGGTTTCGGCGACGCCGTCCATGTCCCCAGGCGCCTGGTTAACCTGCGCCTCCAGCAGTGGATCGCGCAACGCCACAAAAACGATGAGGTGTCGCTTTGCCAGAACGCCTATATTTTCGACCATGAGCTCGGCCGAGGTTGTATCCACAAAATCCGAAAACACGATGATCAGGCTGCGTTTCGGGGTGCGCCCGTTCAACTCGGTCATGGCCAAAGTGTGATTGGTTTCAACGCTCTCATAGCTCAGCTCGGCCGTGCGACTCCGGATAAGGGCAAAGGCCTGTCGGCCCGGTTCGGGTGGCAGGAACAGTCGCGGCCGCGCGTCATAGGCATAGAGACCGACAAGATCTCCGCCAATGGCTGCTGCCCACGCGGTTGCCAAAGCCGCCGTGATCGCGTGATCGATCTTTGGCAGCCCGGCGATTTCCTCGCGCATCTGATATCCGTTATCCAGCGCAATGATGACATGGTGGTTGCGCTCGGCTCTGACTTCTTTGGCCACCAATGCCCGGTGGCGCGCGGACCGCTTCCAGTCGATCGAACTGGCGTCCATTCCGGGTACGAAATCCCGAAGCTGGTGAAACTCGGTTCCTTCCCCGATGGCGCGGTTCTCCTTGACGCCAAACAGCCTGGACTGAACGGTCGTGGAAATCTCACCCGATTGCACCCGGCGGATGTTGGGCACGACGGCGATCTTCAGGCCAAAGGGAATCTTGGGCACAAATTCAAACAGTCTGAACCGGGATCGCCACGTCAGCCACAGATTGGAAAGCTCCCAATTCCCCCGCCGGGCCGCTTTGAACGTAATCTGCGCCCGACCGTTCGACAGGTCAAAACTGCCGGGACCATTCAGCCCCTCGGGCCAGTCGAGATGTCCCAGCATCTGCGCCGCCGCCGGGGTGATTGTAAGGTCGAGGATGTGGTCCTCACCCACAAAAACATCCCCCAGCGGCGCGACCGCCAGTGATCGCCTGCGCGGCCAGGACAGGACCAGGTCACAGCTTGCCAGAATGCACAGGACGACCCAGGGTAGACCGGCGACGGGCCGCGTCGCGTCCCCCATGATGATCGCGATCAGCGACAATCCCAGCGCCACGCAGGCGGCGACAAGCAATATCGGTGATGGACGGATCAGCGGGGCGCCTCAATCTGATTGACAATGTTCTCCAGAACCTGCCGCGCGCCGCGCCCTTCGATCTCTGCCGCCGGACTGAGAACGATCCGGTGTTGCAACGCGGGAATAATCAGTTTCTTGACGTCATCGGGTATCGCGAAATCCCGCCCGCTGAGCGCGGCGGTCGCGCGGGATGCCCCGGCGATGGCGTCGGCGGCCCGGGTTGACGCGCCAAAGGCGATGTCCGCGCTGTTGCGCGTCGCGCGGACCAACCTGAGGATGTAGGCCAGAATGTCATCGTCCAGAACGATGCCATCGATCAACCCCCGGGCCTCTGCCATGGCCTGTGCACCAAGCAGGGGCTTGAGCGCCTGTGTCGTGCCCAGAAAATCCAGCGGCTTGGCCGCGTGCTGCCGCAGAACGGAAAGCTCCACATCTTCCGGCGGGAAAGTCAGGTTCACCTTGAACAAAAACCGGTCAAGCTGGGCCTCGGGAAGCGGGTAGGTACCCTGCTGTTCGATGGGGTTCTGCGTCGCCACGACGATGAATTCACTGCCCAGCGAGTGATCCGTTCCATCGATGGTGACCATGCGTTCGTTCATGGCCTGCAACAGCGCGGCCTGTGTCTTTGGGGGCGCCCGGTTGATTTCATCTGCCAGCAGAATTTGGCTGAACACCGGCCCCTTTGTCAGAACGAACTCGCTGGTTTGAAAATTGTAGATCGATGTGCCCAGGACGTCGCCCGGCATCAAATCCGGTGTAAACTGGATGCGTCCGAATTCCAGATTCAGAACGCCCGCAAAGCTGCGCGCCAACAGTGTTTTTGCGGTGCCGGGTGGCCCTTCGAGCAGGATGTGGCCACGGGCAAACAACGCCGTCAGCAAAAGATCGACGGCCTCGTGCTGCCCCTGGACCACAGTGCCGATTTCGGTCTTTAGGGCCTCAGCATGTGCAAACAAATCATCAAGGGTCATGGGCAAGTTGCTCCAGTATCAGTTCAAATTGGTCGACATGGGATATCGCGTCAGCCGCCGCAATGTGCGGCGGAAGGGCACGTATCGCGCCAATAACCCGTTCCAGATGCGATGCCTGATCTGGGTGTTTGGATCTGACGTATTTCAGATAGGCTTCTTCGGGCTGGCCGGAGAGTTTGTGGGAGGTCCCGAACAGGCTGGTCGCGCAGGCCCGCAGCCGTGTGTCGATATAGTCGGACAGCAGGGCACCGTCCTGATCCGTCATCCGCATCAGTCGCGCCCGAACCCTGTTGGCTGTGCGTTTTCCGGTGCCCAGTGGGGATTGCGAGCTGACAATAGGCCCGCTACGGATACCGCCGCGCCAGATGGCCACGGCCAGCAGCAAAGCGGCCCCGATCCACAAGGTCAGAAATGGCGGTTCGAACAGGCGTTTGAGGTCCTCCCAGGTGCGTTCACGCTGGACCGCGCGTTCCGGTTCGGTGAGCCAGTTCCCGTCGCTGTAATCAATGACAATCCTGCGATCCCCCGCGATTTCGGGCAAAAGCTGTGCTGCGATCCGTGCATTATCCCCCAGGCTCAGCCCGTGATTGTTCAGCAGGTCCGGATCGGACAGCACATACACTTGGTTCTGGTCACCGTCGCCGGGCAACGGACACAACCCAAAGATCATTGCACCGCGCCTGCCCACGATGGGTTCACATCCGCGACCCTCAAAAACCTGTGCCGCATAAAGCTTTGCAACTAGCCCGTCATCCGCCGCCAACGACAGTTCTGAAAACGGCGTACGGGCGTAAAAAACCCGTCCGACATCCGGTCCGACCAGCCCGTGCAGGATGGTCTGTACCGCTGGCCTCGGCACAATCAGGACGGGATGCCCGAACCCGGTCAGACGCAGGCCGCTGCGCCATTTGGGCAGCATCACAAGGCTGGGAACGGATTGCGCCTTGTCGTGAATGATTTCTAGGCTCTGGTCGAATTCCTCCGGTTGCAGCAGAAACTCCTGCTCGGTTTTCGCAGCGCTGCGGTCCGTGTCCGGATATGTATCGTAGATCGGCTGGATCAGCAGGCCAACCGTGTCGCGGTCCAGCGGCCATCCTCCGGTAAAGCTCTGCGTGACGTGGCCCTGACTGTTGAGCCAGCGGTCCAGCCCGTTGAACCCGGTCGCCGAGTCGCGCAGGGCGTATTGCCGTCCCGCCGAAAGATAAAGAAAGATGCCGATGCAAAGCATCACCACAACCCCAACGACGATCCAATCCAGTCGAATCCGGTCCCCTGCCCCGAAATCGGTCATGCCCGACCCTCCTGCAAGATCGGGCGGACACGTTCAAGCAGGGCATCGAAGTCATGCTGGCTGATGGAGCGATGACCGAAATTCACCCGTTCACTTTCAAGGATCAGCGCACGTAAATCCGGGATGTACCACAGGCTCTGCGGCAGGTTCTGCAATGCTTCGCGGTGCGTCCAACTGCGTTTGAAGAGTACTTCGTTTGCGCTCAGACAGTGGCTCAGTACGAGTTGCGCCAGAGCGGAAACGGCCAGATCGAGGTTCCTTTGCGCCAGAATCGCACTGAGACTCGAGGCTTCCCCATCGCCTGCTCTCCTCTCAGAGGGCGTCTGACCGGCCTTGCGCCGTGCATTGTCTGCCGACGTGCGAAAAGACACCGACATGCGCCCGGCCCCGAAGTAGACGAACGCAACTAAGAATATAAGGACAAGGGCGGAAACCAGCCCGACGCCCCATTGATTTTCAATTGAGATTGTCCTGCCGCTGTCCCGAGTTTCCTGCTTGGGGGAGAAATCCGTATCCAGCGGCGGGGCTGGTTGCGAGGGGTCGAAATAGACCACATCCGTGTCAATACCCCGATACCTGATGGCCCTTTGGTATTCCTGTCCGGATGGGCCGATCTCTGGCGGCGAAATGATCGTTTCCTGCGCCTTTGCAGAAACCGCCGCGCAGAGACAACAAGAGACAGTAAGGACCATTACACAGCGCATCGGGGTATCGATAGATCACTCTCGTTTTGCATGCAACGACTTGGTCCGTTTTCTCTTATTGATTGCCACAGACCGGCATCGCACGCTTCCAAAGGCGGTTTTAAACACATTCTCGGCAGACGCCTGAAACTGGCAGGACCGGTTATGCGATTTTGCAAGCCAAAGCCCGCACCAACCCCAAGAGTGTGACGCGCAGTTCCTGGTCGGATCAGAGGGAAGTATATATTTTTCAATGTATTAAAACCCCTCAACAGATGTGGTCACGATCCGGTAACGCCGGTCATGGCACCCCTTCAGTGCTGATGAGGAGACCACAATGCCGCAACATACGACGAACATCCAACCGGCCCCCAAACAGGCCACGTCAGATCATCCGAGCCGGTCGGCCCGGCGCCAGGCGGCGGCTTTGGTATTCAACGCGTCGGCCTCGGTGGCCGCGCATAACGGTGAATCTGACGCTTTTGCCGGGACCTGGCCCACGAATTTCTCGAAAGGCCTACCGCACGACGTTCACGGCATCGTCGATGCACAGGCCTATAGCGAGTTTTTCGAGGAAATCGCGCATCCCACCTATACCGACAACAGCGGCAACCGGGTCGCGCTGTTTGACACCCCGGCCTTTCACGGGCCGTTTCGGACCAAATCAGTGAGCGAGGGTTCGGATTTCAAATGGCGTGCCTGGGACAGTCCGGTCTGCGCCCGCCCTTTCAGCCTCAAGGGACCCGATGCCGGTGCCGTTGGGATTGCCCCTGCGCCCCGGCTTGGTTCGGACGAACTGGCTGCGGAAATGGCAGAGCTGTATGCAATGGCCTATCTGCGCGATGTCTCGTTTGAGGACATGCGCGATGGTGCGTGCGGTGCAGACGCTGTGAGCGCCGCGTTGTCGCAGATGACCTGGTTTCGGCCTGACGCTCATCCGCTGGAGGCAAACGGCGAGGAGATCGGCAAAGTTGCATCGGCGCGCCGCATCCGGGACGGTGCCGCATTGTCGCCCCGGACCCTGTTCCGGGGGTCGAGTCAGGGCAATGCGCAAGGACCATATCTGTCACAATTTCTGCTACAAGGCCTTGGCCTTTCGCTGGATGGCCGATCTCCGATCGGTGCGGCACCCTTGCCTGCCGCTCTGGTTCCGACATCGCGCATCGATGCCTTGGGCGGGATGATGCCGTTGGCTGTCTACCGCATAGACCCGCGCATCAAACCACAAACCGCAGGGGTCGATTACCTGCGCGACTGGGCTGAGTGGTTGGATGTGCAAAACGGCGCCGACACACAAAGCGAACTGGACTTTGCACCCTATGGGCCGAAGTTCATCGAGACGCCCCGTGACTTGGCAAGCCATACCCGCACAGATATGATTTTTCAGGCTTATTTGAATGCTTGCATGGTGATGCTCTGCTGGGGCACGCCTACAGACGAAGGCTTGCCGGACCATGGTAGAAACGGGCCACGCAATCCATTTGCGGCATGGGGCGGGCCACACATCCTGACCCTTTTGACCGAAACGGCTGCGCGCGCCTTGCGTGCCGTGCGGCAGCAAACATTCCAGGTGCACAACCGCGCCCGTCCTGAAAAACTGGGTGGTGTGGCCAGCCTGATTGCGAACCGGCATGGCGCGACCCTGGGTGCGGCCGAAACACTGGCCGAGGCACATCTCAGCAAGCTTGAAAGTGCTGCGTGCGACGGATTCAACCTGATGGATGCAATTGCCGCATTGCCGATCAAAAAACGCTTTGCACACGATGCCAACTCGCACAGGGGATTACCAAAGACAGAACGCAACCTCTTGTTGCCAATGGCTTTTCCCGAGGGGTCGCCGATGCACCCCGCCTATGGTGCCGGGCAGGCGGCGGTTGCGGGCGCCTGTGTCACGGTGCTCAAGGCCTTTTTCAGGACCCATGCGGCAGATGGCACCCGTCTGTCCCTGGACGACGCCGGTGCGCGGACGGTTTGCGTTCCTGCACGGGGTGGAAAAGTGTTGGTGAATGCCACGCGGACCGGTGATGACATCACTTGCCTGACGCTGAACGGCGAGCTGAACAAGCTTGCGGCCAATATGTCGCTAGGGGGCAGCATGGCCGGTGTTCACTATTACAGCGATTACTTTGACAGTGTCCGTATGGGCGAGCGGATCGCGGTCGGTATCCTTGCCGAGCAAGTGGCCGCATATACGGACACAGCGCGGATGACGCTGGAAACCTTTGACGGCGACCGCCTCAGCATAATTGGCGGCGGCAAAGTTGGCAGTGAAATCCATGTCCAGAACAGCACGCCTGAGGTGTGGTGGACCCGCCATCTGCCGGAACAGGCAGGGTGGTAGGCGATGTACGAGGTTAAATCACGCGGGCGGGTGCGCATGGCTGCCCCAAGCCCGCCGTCCATCGATCCGCCGCCGGCGTCGTTGGGTAATCCGGAGCCCCGGCAAAAACCGGTGCGGTCATGCTTTTCTGCCATCGAACGGATCATGGACATGCCTGTTTTTCAAACGCCCGGCCTAGCCGATCAGGGTGTCAGCAAAGCGGTGCTGACGGCCTGGAATGCACGGGTCAAGTCGTTGCTCGACGATCTTGGTGTCAGTCCCTTTCTGGTGCTTGATCCGCGAGACATTCTGGATGGTGAGACATCCGCCGCGTTCAAATGGCCCGCAAACCCGCGCGAGCCGCTGGACTGTCTGGGAGAAGATCTGGCCGTGAGCCTGTCCGATCTGGGCTGGATGAGCCGCGCCGAGCTGCATAACGAGTATCTGGAATACGCGCTGGTGATGCGGCCTGATCCCCGCGGCACTTTGCGCCCCAAACGCTTTGTTGCAACCACCGAGTTTGCGGAGTGGTGGGCCATCATGGCCGCGCATGACATGCCGCAGTTTCTGGATGCTATCCGCACGGTCACGCGGCGAGACTACAGCCTAGATGAACTCTTTGGCATGCCGGCGGCGGAATGGACCGCTCTCGACATATCAGAGCGCATGGCGTGTTTCCAAAAACGTTTGTTGGGCATGGGCCCCGGGTGTCCGCCCGAGCACCCCGTGAACATTGAACATGCCCTGTTCATGGCCAGGGGCACAAACGGTCTGAAAGACCTTCTGTCTGTCGTTCATTTCGGGTCGTTCCCTTATGTCGCGTCAGATGCGGGAACAACACGGCGGGCGCGGCTGGATGAGATTTTCAGCGCCGGCAATCGTCAGGACCAGTTTTGCCGCAATGCGTCCGCCAGCGTGGTGCAGGATGTATATGATCACGCCTATATCGATGGCACGGGCTCACCTCAGGGTCGTACCATGGCCTTCACCGATCCGCTGGGTCTGTACATTCGCGCCTTTGACACATCCGGCCTGCGTGTGGGTGGCGCAGATATCCCATCAGATTGGCTGCGGTTTCCGCGCGGGGCGAGCAACATGCCCATACGCGCCGAATTCGGACCGGCCGATGACGACCCGAGATTTCTGGATGAGGTCACAATTGGTGCCGGTGCATCGGCCCGACCGGTTTCAGGCTATGGTCTTGCAAAACTGATTGAGGTCGGCCCGCTGATGAAAGTCGCCGCACAGCCGCGCATAATCACAAGGGTCGAATTCGCCGAAATCCCTGCCATGGACCCATCCGGTATCATCTGTGGCCTGCCCGGAACTCCACGTTGCAAACAGATTTCCGACTTTGCGGACCTGTGCGAGAGCGGGAATTACAGCTGCTCCGATCTCGCCGAGCTGCCCGATGAGTGAAACGCCCCAGATTGCGACACAGTCAGACAGGTATGACTTTTACAACCGGCAGAGGAATCTCCTGCGCGGTCATATCAAAAGCGGCAACGGGGCGTCCCAGCCTTTCGGCCGCCGCGTTCAGCGCCGAACCCAGGGTCGGGTTCGGCGCCCGCCAGCCCGCGATATCGAAAGGTACATCAGGATCAACTGGCCGGTTCTGGCAGGCGCCGCGATACAGTCGGAAGAGCCGCAGTACCTCGCCCGTCATCCCCTCGGGTGTGACGCCTGTGTGTTCCAGCGTGACCATGTTGCGCCAGGACACGACGGCTTCGGACGCGGCATGCCAGACGCCCCGTTCCAAATCGGCGGAGAATGCCGTGCCGTAGGTCGGCCTGCCTCCGTCGGCGTCGCTGCACACTGTGCGGATCAAAAGACCGACATCGGGCAAGATGGCGACACAAACAACCAGCTTTCGCAAATGCGCGGCCAGCCAGTCCGTCAGATCTTTGGGCATCGCCGAAGTCGGCAACAAGTACTTGCAATCGCTGGCGTCAACGGCGTGTTCGAGGCACTCCAGCGCCGCATTCAGGGCGGCCGCCTCAATGGTGGGGCCAGCTGCGGACCCCTTGGATGTGACCTGCCCATTGGTGAGCGGCGCGCCCAGAGACAGGGTATCGAGTGATGCCCGATGTGACTTGCCATCCGATGCAATCAGGCTTGTGCGTATTGCGGGTGCGGTCGAACTGTATTGCAGAGCATACCGCTCAATGGCCTCGAACCCGGCCAACCGAGCCGCAACATCGGCAGTGCGTGCGGTTCCAAACGATAGCCGGCGCGCCATTGCGCCCTTCGGAGGCTGGGTTCCGTCCCGTAGTTCAACCTTTCGAAAGGCCGCGTGGATGGGCGCGCCTTTCGGAAATTCGGCAAAGGATGGTTTGGAAATGAGCTTTGCCGTTTCGGCTCGCTCGATCAGCGTGTCGGTCATTTTCGTTTCCGCATAACAACGTAAGGAGGTATACAAATGGTTGTAGGTCTGAGGGAAGGGATTTTGAAATGGCCCGATTGATACTGAATCCGGACTATTCACTGAAAGACCTCGGTTGCGAGGTTTTGAGAGCCGCCCGTGGCAGAGCGCAGGATGACAAAGGCGAAGAGGGGGTCGCGGAGCGGAAGATCCATGAGATTCTCGCAAATGTCGGCAATCCCGACATCAAATTCGTCTACGACTCGCCGAATTTGGCACATATCGTCGTCCCTGATTTGAGCGGGAAGGTCACGGAAAAAGAAGATGACCACGAGTCGTGGTGCTGCAAACTCGCCTACGAGGCGATGGGCGGAATCGTCGTCTACGGTTGCAGTTCCTGAGCCTCGTCTCTCAGTTCGCCTGAGGGCCACCTGTGACCAAGACACGGACCAAGATATTCCTGACTGGCCCATTTCAGGTGATCTGCGACGATGGGCGCGATGCAACACCGCGCGGCACCAAGGCAAAAGCACTGCTGGCCTTGGTGCTGCTGTCAAAAACGCGATCCGCAGCCGTGCCTGGTTGCAGGACAGGCTGTGGAGCCAAAGCTCACCGACGCAGGGTGCTGCCTCGCTGCGCAAGGAACTAAGCGTTCTGACAAAGCACTTCGGCGCGTATGATCTGGCATTTCTTGAGATCGACCGCGAGAATGTGTCGGTCGACCTGACAGTGCTGGAGGTCGATCTTTTCGACGAACAGTTGCAGCCGGACCGCGCCGAACTGCTGGAGGGACTCGACGTCGCGGACCCCGAGTTCGAGGATTGGCTGACGATCGAACGTCAGGCGTACTGGGATATCGAGGCTGACGCCGATGGCGCGGGCCCGCTTGCAGGGCGGGTACCGACCCGATGGGGCCGTCAGCGGCCGGCGGTTGTGGTTGAACCGATGGAAGTGGTCGGCGAAACGCCGGACATCGCTATTGCCGCGACCTCGATACGCGACGAGCTTTTGTTTTTGCTGGGCACATTGTCGGATGTCATCGAACTGCGCGATGCCCGCAGACAGGAGGGACCGGTTGACGGGTACATCCTCAGCGGCAGCGTTGTCGGGGCCGAAGGGCTGCGGGTGGCCGCACAGTTAACCTCGACCTCGGATCAGGTCTGCCTGTGGACCGAGCGTTTCCGCTTTAAAGGTCAGGACACGTTCGATGCAGTCGAAGAGATCGCCATGAAAGTGGTCGAGGCCCTGCATCTGCGCTTGCGCGACGGGCACTGGTCCGAGATCTGGTCTGCGCGCGCCACATCGACAGAGGCATGGACCGCCTTTCAGAAAGGCCGGATTCTGGAACATCAGGCAACCGAGGACGGATTGCGTCAGGCGATCGGGCAATACAAAACCTGTCTGAATTGCGACCCCGGATATCTGCCTGCCCGTATCGCGATTGGGTTCTGCAGTCTGGACCTGATCCGGTTGGGTATGGATGACACGCCCGAACAGACATTGGAGCGGGTAAAGGCAGATTGTCTGGACCTGCGTCAAAAACACCCCACAGATCCTTATTGCACGGCACTTGAAGCCTTCACGCGTAATGTAGCGGGCGATACGTCCCAAGCCTGCAAACTGATGCGCACCGTGGTGGACCGGTTTCATAGCAGTCCCGAAATGCTGGGATACTACGCGGTTCTGCTGCTCTATGACGATCAGGTCGAAGCGGGTATCGCCGTCTATCGACAGGCTCTTTCCCTGACGCCGCACCCGCCGATCTGGATCGAGGCAAATCTGGCGATGGCCATGGCGTTGGTCGGGGACAAAGCGGCCTGGCAGCATGCACATAACGTGCTGCGCATCGACCCAGGACGCGTTCGACCCAGGGTGGTGCTGTGTATGCTGTCAGCCGAGGCCGGGAATGACTCGTTGGCCCGCCGCCATGCCCGGCACATTCTGGAACTGCAACCCGGGTTTACGGCCGAGCGCTGGGCGTGGCCCGCCTGTTTCAAGAACCAGAGCCACTATGGCGACGTTGTAAGGTTGCTGTCCAAAGCCGGGCTGTAGACGGCTAGGTCTCGTCCAGCACTTTGCGGGCTACACGAAAACACTCCAACGCTTGCGGAACACCGCAGTAAATCCCGATAACATGCAGGATGGCGCGGATTTCTTCACGGGTCACGCCGTTGGTGATTGCGCCCCGGCAATGGATTTCCCATTCATGCATCTTGCCCAGCGCACCGAGCATCGTCAGGTTCATCATCGACCGCGTCTTGGCATCGATCACATCATCCCCCCAGCCGAACCCCCAGCACCAGGCCGTCATC
Organism: Ruegeria sp. B1; assembly: GCF_056535885.1. Taxonomy (NCBI): domain Bacteria; kingdom Pseudomonadati; phylum Pseudomonadota; class Alphaproteobacteria; order Rhodobacterales; family Roseobacteraceae; genus Ruegeria; species Ruegeria sp. B1. The sequence goes on from NZ_JBQFJA010000001.1 coordinate 1,203,727, forward strand.
GCCTCCTGAAACGGGCGGGTAAAATCGTCCGCCGCCGCCAGGTTCTTTTCCACGTAATCGGCGCCGAGGGTGCCCTTACGCCGTTCGAGCCCTTTCAGAAAAAGGTCTTCGTCAAATATGTTGGCCATTGGTGGTCTCCGGGTCTTTCAGGTCGGGTTCAGTATTTGGTTGCGCCTGCGCCGACTGTTGTGATGGTCCTGTCGAAACAACCGGACACTATCCTTTTGCCGCTTCGAAAGAAAAGCACAGAAACACAGGCGGCGTCAGGAGCCGGGGATCGTCAAAAACGCCCCGGATCATCCGCCATCCACGCCTTCGCGCATCCATTGCTGCAATCGTGCAATCGAATGCTCGGACATCACACCGCAATCGGGGTCCAAAACCAGCGGGCCGGGACGATAGCCGCGCGATTTCAGACCACGATGGACGGATTCGACCAGGTGAATATCCTCTTCAACCGTTGTTTCGCGATCCTGTATGGCCAGTTGCCGGATCACCGCGCTTTCCGACCCTCCTTCGGTGTACCATCCACGCCAAACCGTGCAATGGTCGGCATCCAAGGCGCGCCAGTGGTAGGTGTTCAGCACATTCCCCGGATAGCATTGAAACGAAAACATAGGCCACAGGAACCAAGACCGGTAATCGCCCGCATGGGGCACGGACAGGTCGATTGGGTAGGTCATCCTTTCCAGACTTTGGCATTCAGTGATGTGACGCAGAACATAACCGCCATTTGCATCCGGCTGTATGTCATAGGTTTCCGGCTTGACCACGCCCTCGGCAAAGGTCGGGTGGTTGGTCGGGCAATGATAGCATTCCGAGTAGTTCTCGATGCTGACCTTCCAGTTACAGTTTTCCGGGACCTCGACCCATTCCAGCGGCTCAAGATCCTCGATACGCGGCACGAAGGCACGAGTTTCCGCGCGCACGCCGGGATACCAGTCATCCATCGGCGCGGCGTCATCGTCCAGATTCACAAAAATGAAGCCGTTGAAAATTTCTGTGCGGACGGGTGTCAAACAGATCGCAGTGCGATCAAAGCCGGGGACGGATTTGATATTCGGTCCGGCACGCAACTGTCCCGACAGTTCGTAGGTCCACGAGTGGTAGGGACAGACAACAACGCGGGTGTTGCCAGCACCGGTCACCATCTCATGCGCGCGGTGCTGGCAGACATTGTAGAATGTTCGAATTTCACCGTCACGACCACGGACACAGAACAGGTTTTGCCCTGCGATCTCGAATGCGAAGTAGTCCCCTGTTTCCCGGACCTGTGCGACGTGTCCGGCAAACTGCCACGTGCGGGCCAGCAGGCCCTGCATCTCATGCTCGAAAATCGCAGGATCGGTATAGTAGCGCGCGTCGAGAGAATGGGTCAGAGGTGTGTTCATCGCCGCTCACCAGAACTTGGAAGAGATCAGGAAGAAGAAAATTGCGACCACGATGGCGGTTCCCGCAAGCGCCCCCGCCAGCCCCACTAGTTCAAGTTTCACATACGCGCGCTTGAACCTTGGGTGTTCGTCTTCGGGGCATTCCTGCTGAATCCGGCTCAGCAACTCATGCCCAGCCCGTCTGACCAGGTAGACGATCCCCCACATGAAAAGCAGAATCGCAACCGAGAACAGAAGAGCCACCAGACGAGCGATGGTCACGGTTTCCGAGCTTGTTTGGTCGGAGACGGCAAGCGTTACAAAAATTGTCGCCGTGGCGAGGTAGATCGTGAACGCAGCCGAAAAGAGTGTGATAAAGAACTTTATGGCGTCAAAGCTGTAATCCATAACTTTGGTGTTGAATTCTGTCCGGTTCATGGTTCGGGCTCCTCCGCATAGAGACCAAGCTGATGTCTGCGTTGATGAAACCGTTCCACGCGCTCGACAATCTCATCGCTTGAAACGGAGATCACGAAGGACAGCAGCGTTTCCAGCAGCGCGATGGTCGAGACAGAGGACGGGAAGAATTGCGGCGTATCGGCGGCGACGACAAATCCGTGATGGGCGTTCAGGATGACCGGGCTGGCCGGGCTGTCCGATAGCCCGACGACAGTCAGCCCTTGTTCGCGGGCCAGTTTGATCGCGTCGATCACTTCTGTCCGGTAGGGGTGACAGGTAATGGCAATCAGCACGTCCTGTTCATCGGCCCAGGCCAGATCGTCGACCGGGGTCGAGCCGGGTCTGGGGATGGCGTGAAACTGTTTCATCCCGGTCGATGCGAGATAGGTAAAGTTGCGTGCGTTCGAATTGTTGACGCCTACGCCCAAAGTGAAAATCTGGCGGCAGTTCCAAATATCTTCGGCGGCGGCTTTCAGGCGCGCGGCGGTGATTCCGGCAAAAGTGTCTTCGATATTCTGGATCGCAGCGCCGACCATATCGGCGTAGAGGCCACCCAATTCGCCGGACTTACCGATTTCTTGCAGCCACCGGGTCCGATCCGGGAATGACACGCTGCCCTGCCGAATCGCATCGCGGAACGGCGCCCGAAAATCCTCGTACCCCTCAAAACCGACTTGTCGGGCCATTCGTACAACAGTGTTGGGTTTTACTTTGGCAGCCTCGGCAATTTCGCGCACCGTGGATACCCCCACATCTGTTGGGTTTTCCAGTACATAACGTGCGGCTTTCTGCGCCTCGGGTGTCAGGGCATCCCATTCTTCGGTCAGGCGGTTCAGAACGGTCGATGATACATTTGTGTCATTCATGATTGACGATGGTACAAATGTGGAATTAGCCTGTCGAGCAGAAAACGCGACTCGGGAAGAGGAAAAATCATGTCCGGGAAGAATCTACCGTCTCATGCCCGCGTGGTGATTGTTGGTGGCGGTGTCATGGGCGTCGGTCTGGCCTATCATCTGGCGCATGAGGGCTGGGGCAGCAACACTGTTTTGCTGGAGAAGGCGGAACTGACCAGTGGCAGCACCTGGCATGCAGCGGGGCAGATCACGCATTCAACCTCGAGCTTCGGGCTCGGCAAGTGTGTGGATTACAACATCGGTCTGTACTCGGGGCAGTTGGAGGCTGAGACGGGTCAGCCGGTCACATGGCATGGCTGTGGCTCATTCCGGCTGGCCTACACCGAGGATGAGATGGACTGGCTGCGCCACACCCTGTCGGTGGGCCGGTCGCTGGGTTTCAACATCGAACTTGTCGGCCCCGATAAGGTGGCCCAACTGCATCCGTTTTATAATCTCGAAGGCGTTTTGGTCGCGTTACACACGCCGGATGACGGGCATGTGGACCCGACCAACGTTACCATGGCGATGGCCGCTGGCGCACGTCAGAAGGGCGTTCGCATCTTCCGCAACTGCCGCGCGACCAACATCACGCAGGCCCAGAATGGCGAGTGGGTGATCGAGACTGAGCAGGGCACAATCACCTGTGAGCATGTGGTGAATGCGGGTGGCACCTATGCGCGGCAGATGGGTGAATGGTCGGGGCTGCAACTGCCCATGACCTCAATGACGCACCACTATTTTGTGACCGAACCGGTGCCGGAGTTTCAGAACTTGGATAAAGAGTTGCCGGTGATCCGGGACGACCGCAAAGTCTCGGGCTACATCCGGATGGAGCAGCAGCGCGGGCTGATCGGGATCTACGAAAAGGAGAATCCGAACTCGGTCTGGCACGACCATTGCCCGTGGGAATACGAAAACTGGCTGTTTGATGCGGACTATGACCGGGTGATGCCGTGGTTGGAAGAGAGCCTGAACCGCATGCCGATTTTTGCGGAGCTGGGTATCCAACGCGATGTGCACGGCGCGATTTCACATCCGCCGGACGGGAATCCCCTGATCGGGCCTGCGCCCGGTGTTCGGAATTACTGGTGCTGCTGCGGAACGCAAATTGGGATTGGGTGGGGGCCGGGTCTGACCCGCGAACTGGCGCGCTGGATGGTGCATGGGGCGGCAGATATCTCGATGCGCGAATACGATCCCCGCCGCTTTGGCAGCTATGCCATCAAGGATTGGCAGGTGATCAAGGCGGAAGAGGATTACTGCCTGCGCCACGAGGTTCCGTTTCCGCATTTCAACCGATTGGCCGGACGCCCGATCAAGCCATCGCCGTTACATGAACTGCTGAAGTCGAAAGGTGCGGTGCATGAGGAAGTGTACGGATTTGAGCGCCCCCGCTGGTTTGCCCGAGACGGCGTGGAACAGCGCGATCACTATTCCTTTCGTCGCACCCCTGCCGACGACATGGTCGCGGCTGAGGTCAAGGCAGTGCGCGAGCGAGTAGGAATCATGGATGTCACCGCCTTTACCAAGGTCGAGGTGTCGGGACCGGACGCCTATGTCCTGCTGGATCGTTTGACAGCCAACCGGATGCCGCAAAAAGTCGGTTCGATTACCTTGACCCATATGCTCAACCGGCGCGGACGGATCGAGTTGGAGACAACCATCGTCCGGATGGCCGAAGATCGATTTTATCTGGTCTGCGCGGCGTTCTTTGAACAACGTTTGCTGGACCATCTCGCGCAACAGCGCGTGGATGAGGACGTGCAGATCACCGCGCTGTCCGCCGACTGGTCGGCCCTGTCTCTGAACGGTCCCCGGTCGCGCGATGTACTGTCCCGCTGCACCGATGCCGATCTGACCAATGCTGGGTTCCGCTGGCTGTCTGCGCAGGAGATTACAATCGCAGGCCACATAGTCTGGGCCTTCCGTATGTCCTATGCTGGTGAACTGGGGTGGGAGTTGCACATGCCCAACGCCGCGTGTCTCGATGTCTACACGGCGCTTTGGGCGGCCGGTGAGCCGCATGGCATCGCCGACTATGGCAGCTTTGCCATGAACGTAATGCGGATGGAGAAAGGGTTCAAAGGTGCGGGCGAGTTGACCAACGAGGTCACTCTGGCCGAGGCGGACGTTTTACGCTTTGCGCGGACGGACAAAGACTATCTGGGCAAGGAGAAGACCCTGACCTCTGATCTGCCCTGGATTTGCGCCTATCTGGAAATCGAACCTGACGGCGAGGTCGACGGCCATGGCGGCGAGGCGGTTACTCTGAACGGCCGCGTCGTGGGCTCAACCGCTTCGGTTGCCTACGGCCATACGGTCGGCAAAATCCTAGCATTTGCCTATATCAAGCCCGAAGCGGCGAAACCGGGAACAGCGCTGGACGTTGTGGTCCACGGCCAACCCCGCGCGGCCCGTGTCCTGGGCGAGCCCGCCTATGATCCACAAAGCCTGTTGCCCAGAACTGATGCCATGATGGAGCCGGTCTGATGACCCTGCCCGAAACGATGAAAGCCATGGTTCTGACAGGTCATGGCGACATGGACAAATACGAGTGGCATGAGAACTGGCCAACACCGCAAGCCGGCCCTATGGAGGTCGTCATCAAAGTCGGCGCCTGCGGGTTGAACAACACCGATGTGAACACACGAACCGGCTGGTACTCAAAAGCCGTCGATGAGGCCACGACCGGCGAATCCTATGACGAATTGAATGACGAGGACAGCACCTGGGGTGGGGCACCGCTCACCTTCCCGCGCATTCAGGGCGCAGACGCTGTGGGTAGAGTTGTGGCCGTTGGCGAAGGGGCGGAATCGGGTCTGCTTGGCAAACGCGTCATGGTGGCGGGATGGCTGCGCGATTGGGATGAGCCTATGAGCCGTGACAAGGCGGGCTATTTCGGCTCTGAATGTGACGGTGGTTTTGCGGAATACACCAAGGCAGATATGCGCGGGGTTGCCCCGATCAACAGCGACCTGAGTGATGCGGAACTTGCGACGTTCATATGTTCATACGTGACCGCCGAAGGCATGTTGGACCGCGCCAATGTTGATGCGAAAGACACCGTTCTGATCCCTGGCGCCTCTGGCGGTGTCGGGGGCGCGTTGATCCAGCTGTCAAAACTGCGCGGTGCACGCGTGATCGCCATGGCGTCCGAGGCCAAACACACCGAGGTCGCCAACCTTGGGCCAGATCGTATTCTGCCGCGAAGCCCCCAGAACCTGAAAACCGCATTGTCGGGTGAGAAAGTCACTGTGGTTGCCGATGTCGTCGGCGGGCCGACATGGCCCCGCCTGATCGACGTTCTGCAACGCGGGGGGCGCTATACCTGTTCCGGTGCTATTGCGGGCCCGCTGGTTGAGCTTGATCTGCGCACCTTCTATCTGCGCGATCTGACATTCACCGGGTCGACCGTGAACAGGCCGGAAAACTTCATGGATGTCGTGAAATACATAGAGGACGGTAAAATCAAGCCAGCACTGGCGGCCACTTATCCGCTAGCCGAGCTGCGTGAAGCCCAACAGGCTTTTATCGACAAAACACATACCGGCAACATTGTGGTGGTCCCATGACGCTCGACGACGTTCTTGATACAGCCCGCCTTGTGCACCAGTCCCATCCCGATCTTTCGGCGTTTGGGGCGTGGCCTGACGATCTGGCACAAAAGGATTTGGCGCCGAATTTGGTACCTGCTGCCGATCAGGTGCAGCAATCCGGTTTTCAGGGAAATGATGTAACGCAACACTTAACCCAGGCGATTATGGCGACGGCACATCTGGCGCATTGGAAACTTACCTATACAGAGGCAGAGGTGGGCGCGGATTTTTTGAATCGGTACGGCTATTACGAACTGTTCGGTCCGACAGGTCACTACCACTCGACCCAGCTGCGCGGTTATGTGGCCTATTGGGGTTCGGGTCTGAATTATGGTTGGCATAGTCACCAGGCTGAGGAACTCTACCTGACTTTGGCCGGCGGCGCTTTATTCCGGATTGACGGAGATGAACGCTACGTTCCCCCGGGCAGCACTCGCTTGCATGCAAGCTGGCAGAGCCACGCGATGATCACGACCGATCAACCGATCCTGACCCTCGTACTTTGGCGGGGCGCAGGGTTGCAGGATGTGCCTCGAATGGACGCGGCATGAAGACTGACAGTCGGTACACCTCTCGAATCCAAATGGCCACCTGCGCGAGTTTTATCGTCATGGCGCACGAATAGAGGAGTCTGCCGCATGAGAGCGCAAGCCGTTGCAACCCAAATGATCGATGATGCGCGTGTGCGCGTGACACGATTTGACTTTGCTCCCGGTGCCGAAACCGGGTGGCACCGTCATGCAATGGATTACGTCATAACTGCGGTGACGGGCTGCCACATGCGATTGGAACTGCCGGATGGCTCGGTCAATGACGTCACGGTCCCGGCCGGAACCGCGTATCGCCGCAACGAAGGGGTTGAGCATAACGTGATCAACGCCGGCGACGCGCCGATGTCCTTTGTCGAGGTTGAATTGAAATGAAGATTACCCGGATTTCGGTCTACCATATCGATTTACCGCTCGAGCATCCCTACTGGCTGTCCGGCGGGCGGCTGAAGTTCGAAGTGCTGGATGCCACACTCGTCAAGATCGAAACCGATAGCGGCCTTACGGGATGGGGTGAGGGGACGCCTTGGGGGCACACCTATGTGCCTGCGCATGGCCCGGGCATTCGTGCTGGCATTGAAACCATGGCGCCCTTTGTGCTGGGCCTTGATCCGCGCCGCGTGCTGGAGGTGGAGCGGGCGATGGACATCGCGTTGCCCGGCCACCTTTATGCCAAAGGCCCGATCGACATGGCCTGTTGGGACATTGCCGGACAGGCCGCTGGTGTTCCGATCGCCGATCTGATGGGAGGTGGGTCGCGGACACCACGTCCGATTGCATCCTCGGTTGGGGCCAAGACGGCGGATGAAACCCGAGAGGTCATCGAACGGTATCGCCAGCGCGGCTATGTCGCGCATTCAGTGAAAATCGGCGGTGACGTCGAACAGGATATCGCCCGCGTGCGCGATGTGGAAAGCATACGTCGTCCCGGAGAGATTGTTCTTTATGACGTCAATCGTGGCTGGACCCGGCAACGGGCCCTGCGCGTGATGCGATCGTGTGAGGACCTGAGCGTGATGTTCGAACAACCGTGTGAGACGCTGGATGACATCGCCGCAATTGCAACCCGGCATGCTGCGCCGGTTTCAGTGGATGAAAGCCTTGTAACGCTGCAGGATGCGACCCGGATCGCGCGTGACGGGTTGGCCGAAGTGTTCGGGATCAAACTGAACCGCGTCGGCGGGCTGACCAAAGCGGCCCGGATGCGGGATATTGCTTTGGCGCACGGCATCGACATGTTCGTGATGGCCACCGGTGGTTCGGTTCTGGCGGATGCCGAAGCGCTGCATTTGGCTGCGACGGTTCCGGATGACAATTGTCACGCGGTTTGGGCGTGTCAGGACATGATTACGGTCGACATTGCAGGCGGCCGCGGGCCACGCAACATAGACGGGCGCTTGCACCTGCCGGAAGCGCCGGGCCTTGGTGTGCATCCGGATGAGGAAGCGCTGGGCGTGCCAGTCGGAGTTTATGGATGAAGATCACCAGGATAACTCTCTGGGCCGTCGACCTGACCAGCCATGAAACCTACAATATGGCCGAGGGCAAAACATGTGCGACTGTGACCTCTCATATCCTGTGCCTTGAAACCAATACTGGCCTGAAAGGCTGGGGTGAGGTCTGTCCGATCCCGCATTACCTTCCCGCTTTTGCAAACGGTGTGCCCGGGGCCGTTTCTGAGATGAGTGCACAGATACTGGGCATCGAGCCCTTCGGCGTGGATGCGCAGATGCGCAAGCTGGACGGATTCCTGCAGGGTCACGTCTACGCGAAATCGATTGTCGATATCGCGCTTTGGGATTTGTTTGGACACGCGACCGGCCTCCCGCTCTACAGTTTGCTGGGCGGGCGGACACGGCGGGACATGCCGCTTTATCATTCAATTACCTGTATTGCTCCGGATGACATGGCCCGGATCGCCAAGACGGCGTACCAGGCAGGGATTCGTCAGTTTCAGGTTAAATTGGGGGTTGAGGGCGACTGGGAAGCCGATACCGAACGATTGGTCAAAGTGCGCGAGGCCGTTGGTCCGGGGCCAATTGTCTACGGCGACTGGAACTGTGGCGCCTCACGTTTGCAGGCCACACGGACGGGGCGGGCGGTGGCTCATCTCGACATCATGCTGGAACAACCCTGTAAAACGCTCGAAGATTGTGCGGCCGTGCGACAGGCTACCGGGTTGCCTATGAAACTGGACGAAAACGCGCATGATTTACCCTCGCTGCTGAGGGCGTCAGAGTTGGGATGTATGGATGCCGTGGCCTTGAAGCTGTCGAAGTTCGGCGGTTTGTCGGCCATGCGCAGGGCGCGGGATCTAACCGTACATCTTGGGGCGGAAATCTGTGCGGAATGCACATGGGGTTCAGATATTGTGACTGCGGCCTCGCTGCATTTTGCGGCGTCCACCCCGCACGGATCCCTGCTGAACACCTGTGATCTGTCCTCCTACGTGTCGCCACGCATTTGCCCGGACGCCCCGGCGCGGGAAAACGGTCGGATTGCCCCGCCCGATGGGCCGGGACTGGGTGTTTCGCCCGACATGGATGTTCTTGGCGCCCCGATATTGGAGATCGCTTGAAATGCTGAAAATCAACACACAATCCGAATGGATCGCCCGCGCCAACAAAGTTCTACCTGCCGGTGGCTTTGGCAATTTCGACCCCGGGATCATCCTCGCAAGGGGCGACGGCAGCCGGGTCTGGGATGAGGACGGAAATGAATACATCGATTATCTGATCGGTTCTGGTCCGATGCTGCTCGGTCATGGCCACCCCGAAGTGATGGAGGCCGTGCTTGAGCAACTGCCCAAGGGGATGACGTTCTTTGCCAACAACAGCAAAGGCATCGAACTTGCCGAGGCCATTGTCGAAGCGGTGCCGTGCTGCGAACAAATCCGATTTGTCGCCTCGGGCGGCGAGGCGGACATGTATGCGATCCGGCTGGCCCGGGCTTATACCGGTCGCGACAAGATCCTGAAATTCGAAGGTGGCTATCACGGGATGAGTGCCGAGGCGCAAATGAGCCTTGCACCCAGCCGCGAGGTCAATTTCCCGCAGGCCGTTCCCGACAGCGCGGGCATTCCGCAAGGTGTTGCCGATCAGATGCTGATCGCGCCGTTCAATGACCTTGAGGCCGTTGCAAACCTGCTGAACGAACACGACGACATTGCAGCGATCATGGTCGAGCCATTGCAGCGCATTATTCCCCCCATGCCCGGATATCTGCAGGGCCTGCGCGACTTGTGCGATACGTATGATGTTCTGCTGATCTTCGATGAGATCGTGACGGGCTTTCGTCTCGCCTATGGCGGCGCGCAGGAACGATATGGTGTCACGCCGGACATTTGTACCTTGGGCAAGATCACCGGTGGAGGCTTCCCGCTTGCAGCTGTTGGTGCCAGCGCCGAGATAATGCAGCACTTCGACAAATCCCGTGTTGGCGAAGAGGGATGGCTGATGCAGTTGGGAACCCTTTCGGGTAACCCGGTCGCTTCGGTGGCTGGATTGAAGACGATGGAAATCCTGCGGCGCGAGGGCGCCTATGATCGTCTGCGCGCGACGGGTCGTGTTTTGCAAGAGATGCAATCGGACGCCCTGAGCAAGGCCGGTATTCCGCATCAGATTTGCGGGGATGAAACGTTGTTTGACATCTATTTCACCGACGGGGTGTGCCGCGACTACCGCAGCGCAAAGCATGACGACCCGCAAATCAATGCCGCCTACAACTCTGCATTGCGATCTTATGGCATCTTCAAATCACCGGGCAAGCTCTACCCGTCGCTCGCGGTGAGCGAAGCCGATCTCGCGCACACGCAGGATGCGGTGGATCGTGCCGTCAGGGCAATTTGCGAGATCTGACGTCAGTTTTAAGGACGCAGAGTGAATTGGGTCGCTGCCTTGGTGGGGCAGCGACCCGAAACGATTGGGTGTCGGGGTTCAGTCACGCCCCCTCGAATACTCATTACAATACTAGAAACTTCAAACTTTCGATATTTTCGAGACTGATCCGATGTCCTGATCGTTGTATGACCTTAATGCACCGCCGCACCGCCCGCGACAGTGAAGCAGTTCACATTTCGTAAACTTTTTTAGATTTTCCAATCAAAGAACCCTGGCCCTGCCTGCCGCAGCAGGGTTTCGGCCATGGCGCGGCCCATCTCTGCGCCATCCTGAACCGGGCCTTGCGCATCCTCGGCAATCGCCTCGGCCCCGTTCGGTCTTAACACTTCACCACGCAGCCTCAACTGCCCGTTTTCAACCTCGGCAAGGCCCGCAATAGGTGTTTCACAAGAGCCGTCCAACGCTTTCAGTAATGCGCGTTCTGCGCGCAGCCTCTGGCTGGTTTCGGTATGGTGAATCGCTTCGAGCATTTCGGCGGTGCGGGTGTCATCACGCCGCCGTTCGATCCCGATGGTCCCTTGTGCGATGGCAGGCAGCATGTCATCGGGCGAGATGGCGGTCGCAGGTACGTCCTCCATATTCAACCGACGGATACCGGCCATGGCCAAAAAGGTGCAATCCGCAACTCCATCCGCCAGCTTTTTCAGACGGGTCTGAACATTGCCGCGAAACTCGACCACCTTCAGATCGGGCCGGCGGTTCAACAGCTGCGCCCGGCGGCGCAACGAAGACGTTCCGACAACTGCGCCTTCGGGCAAATCCTGAATCGACTGAAGATGCGGTGAGATGAACGCATCCCGCACATCCTCGCGCGGCAGAAACGTGTCCAGAACCAACCCCTCTGGCTGCTCGACCGGCATGTCTTTTGTTGAATGTACGGCGATGTCGATTTCGGCGCGCAACATCGCCTCTTCGATTTCCTTGGTGAACAAGCCCTTGTTCCCAATCTCCTTCAGTGGCCGATCCGCGTCAATCATAGCCCGGTTATCGCCGGTCGTCTTGATCACGGCGATCTCAAAAGCCTCGTCTGGCAGATCAAACGCATCGCGCAACCGTTGCCGAGTCTCGTACGCCTGAGCCAGGGCCAGGGGCGAGCCTCGAGTGCCAATTTTCAGCGGCGACGCGGGGGTGGGCAGAGTCAAAGTCATGCGCACAGCTTTAGTCGCGTCACATTGCCCTGACAATGGGGGCTGCGCTTGACAAATTGCCGCCGAAGGCCGACCCGTTGCCGGAAACGGAACACTGGGGGCGAAGATGGCCGAGACAAAAACACTGCTGCGGGCGCTGGCGGGCGAGGTGCAGGACGTGCCGCCCATCTGGATGATGCGGCAGGCCGGTCGGTATCTGCCGGAATACCGCGCCACGCGCGCGCAGGCGGGTGATTTTCTGTCGCTGTGTTACAATCCCGAACTGGCGGCCGAGGTCACATTGCAGCCCATCCGCCGTTATGGATTCGACGCGGCCATCCTGTTCGCCGATATCCTGCTGGTGCCCCAGGCGCTGGGTGCGGATCTTTGGTTTGTGACCGGCGAAGGCCCGCGATTGTCGACAATCACGCAGCAAGTCGATTTTGATGCGCTAAAACCGGTCGAAGATATCCATGAAACCCTGTCCCCCGTCTATGAAACCGTCCGCATTCTGTCACGCGAGCTTCCGTCCGAGACGACCCTGATCGGATTTGCCGGTGCACCCTGGACCGTGGCCACCTATATGATCGCCGGGCGCGGCACACCGGATCAGGGGCCGGCGCATACGCTGCGTGAAGAGAATACGGCCCTGTTCGAAGCTCTTTTGGATCGGATCACGGCGGCCACGATCGACTACCTCTCGGCCCAGATCGACGCTGGCGCCGAAGTGGTCAAGATCTTCGACAGTTGGGCGGGATCGCTGAAGGGCGACGCGTTCGAAAAATACGCGGTCGAGCCGTGCCGAGTGATCACGCAGACGATCAAACAGCGCCACCCCGGTATCCCGGTCATTGGTTTCCCGCGCGAGGCAGGCGCGGGGTATATCGGGTTCGCCAAGGCTACGGGCGTCGATTGCGTTGCACTGGATAACTCGGTATCGCCGGACTGGGCTGCGGACCACGTCCAGGTGGATGGCTGCGTGCAGGGCAATCTTGCGGCGTCGCACATGGTGACAGGGGGACAGGCGCTGGTGGATGAAACGCGCCGAATCGTACAGGCGTTCTCCGGCGGCCCCCATATTTTCAACCTCGGTCACGGGATCACCCCGGATGCGAATCCCGAGAATGTTCAACTGATGATTGATACAGTGCGCGAGGGCTGACGGCGGACAAGGCTGCCTCCGCCTGACGTGTGGGCAATCCAATCCAAGGTGGCCTCGCGGCGATCACGCAACGGTCGGCCCCGCCGTGGTCGCGCTGCACAAGTTTCGGAAAACGCGACCCGTCGGAGATCGCCAGGGCACCGAGCGCCGACCGAAGAGATGCGGGCGATGTATTTGGCCGTATCAAGACGCGGATCAGGTTGGGGTGTTGAGGTCGTCGAGAATCTCCCGACTATGCTCGCCCCGGCTTGGGCTGGGTCTGGGCCGCCATTCAGCGGTGGAGAACCGCGGAGCTGCGGCGGCTTGCAGGGTGCCATCGATGCTTTGCCAAGTACCGCGGGCGGCGTTCATCTGATGCACTTGCGCCTCTTCGGGACTGAGGACCGGCGCGACGCAGGCATCCGTTCCCTTGAACAGTTCGGCCCAGTGGTCGCGGGGATGCGCCACAAACATGACGGCGAGGCGTCGGGTCAGATCCGGCCAAAGCGATCTGTTGTACTGCTGCTGGAAGTCATCGTCGTCTGCCAATTCCATTGCCGACAGGAATTGTGCGTAGAATTGCGGTTCCAGGCACTGAACCGCAACAAAGCCGCCGTCTTTACACGCATAGGTCCGGCTCCAATGTGGACCGTCCAGCAAGCTCTGACCGCGCGCATCAGACAGGTTGCCGGTTTGGCGCAAGCTCATCAGCAGGTTCATCATATGGGCCGATCCGTCATAAATCGACGCGTCGATGACGGTGCCCTGGCCAGTTTGACGCGCGTTGAGCAGGCCAGCCAGAATCCCGGCAACCAGATACATGGCGCCGCCGCCGATATCGCCGACCAGTGTCGCCGGTGTTATCGGAGCCTGACCTGGTGCCGAGGCGTACCACAATGCGCCGGACAGGGCGATGTAGTTCAGGTCATGACCGGCTGTGTCGGACAGTGGGCCGGCCTGCCCCCAACCGGTCATGCGGCCATAGACCAGTTTCGGATTGCGGGCATGGCAGATGTCAGGACCCAGACCCAGTTTTTCCATCACACCGGGGCGGAATCCCTCGATCAGCGCATCGGCCGTGTCGATGAGGCGAAGCGCGACTTGAAGATCGTCGGTGTCTTTGAGATCCAGCGCAATCGACCGTTTCCCGCGATCCAAAATTGAACGCTCCGGCATGCCCGGCGGCATCGCAGCGTGTTTGCGGTGAATGGTGATGACATCAGCCCCCAGATCCGCCAGCGTCATGGCTGCGAAGGGTCCGGGACCCAGCCCCTCGATTTCGATAATTCGAATTCCATCCAACATGTGTTGTCTCCCCGGATCAAAGGTTCCGTTAACGCAGCCGGAACGCAAGTGCGTCCTACAGCGACGTGACGTCCCAGTCGGAAAAGGCTATGCGAATTTTGAATCCAGTGATTTGGTCGGGTCGGCAGAGGAGGAACAGATGCCTGCGGTTCTATATGAGAAAGACGGGCGCATAGCGCGGATTACGCTGAACCGCCCCGAAGTCATGAACGCAATCAACGACGAGTTGCCGGGTCAGCTTGCAGACGCGGTGGCGCAGGCCGACGCCGATCCCGATATTCATGTGATGCTTCTCTCAGGGAACGGCCCGGGGTTCTGTGCAGGTTACGATCTGACATTTTACGCCGAAGGTAATGGCTCTGGGGACGTCACCCAGAGCATGCCCTGGGATCCGATCAAAGATTACAGTTTCATGTGGCGCAACACTCAGCATTTCATGTCGCTTTGGCGGGCAATGAAACCGGTGATCTGTAAGGTCCACGGGTTTGCCGTCGCGGGCGGCTCGGACATTGCGCTGTGCGCCGACCTCACGCTGATGACTGAGGATGCGCAGATCGGGTACATGCCGGCCCGGGTTTGGGGGTGTCCGACCACGGCTATGTGGGTCTATCGTCTGGGCGCGGAAAAAGCCAAGCGCATGCTGTTCACCGGGGACAAGATCACCGGGCGTGAAGCGGCTGATATGGGGCTGATCCTCGATGCGGTCCCGTCCGATGATCTCGATGATGCTGTTGAGGCGCTTGCCTTGCGCATGGCCACTGTTCCGATCAAGCAGTTGGCGATGCAGAAAATGGTGATCAATCAGGCCATTGAGCAGACAGGCATGATGCAGATCCAACGGCTGGCCACAGTGTTTGACGGTATCACCCGGCATTCGCCGGAAGGGATCAATTTCAAGATCCGAACCGAGGAGGTCGGCTGGAAGCAAACCGTCGCTGAGCGTGACCAGGGCACGTGGGACTGGACTGCAAACGAGGAAATTCCGAAACGCAACCGTTAGCTTGGTGTGTGACGGATCAAGATGGCTCCCTTTTTACGCGCACAGAGCACTGTGCGGAATTGACCTGTTCCACTTGCGCTGGTCGCGATAGGGTCACCGCCAGAACGGGGAGCATGTATGACCACGATTTTGTCCATCAAGGATTTGCGCAAGTCTTACGCCGATGGTTTCGAGGCGCTGAAGGGTGTCTCACTCGATATCGAAGAGGGTGAGATACTCGCTTTGCTGGGACCCAACGGCGCCGGAAAGACGACTCTGATTTCAACTGTTTGCGGAATAACCACGCCCACCTCGGGTTCAGTCACCGTCGGGGGCCACGATATTCAGGCCGAGTTCCGGGCGGCGCGCAAAATGATCGGGCTGGTGCCGCAGGAAATCGCACTGGAACCGTTCGAGAAAGTCTGGAACACGGTCCGCTTTTCGCGTGGCCTGTTCGGGTACGGCAACGACAAGGCGCGGATCGAGGAAGTTCTGCGCAAGCTGTCCCTGTGGGACAAACGCAGGAACGCGATCAAGGAACTGTCGGGCGGTATGAAACGCAGGGTGCTGATCGCCAAGGCACTGGCACATGAACCGCGTGTCTTGTTTCTGGACGAACCCACCGCTGGCGTTGACGTTGAATTGCGCAAGGATATGTGGGAAATCGTGGCCGAGCTGAAACAGGCCGATGTCACCATCATCCTGACCACCCATTACATCGAAGAGGCCGAAGCCATCGCCGACCGTGTCGGTGTAATCGACAAGGGTGAACTGTTGCTGGTTCAGGAAAAGGACACACTGATGGCGCAGATGGGCAAGAAGCAGATCGAGGTCATGCTGACGGAACCCATCCAACAAATCCCGGACAGTCTGGCTGCACATGATCTGACCCTGAACGGCAGCGGAGATATGTTGATTTATACGTATGATACCCATGCAGATCGGACAGGTATCACGACCTTGCTGAACGATGTCGCTCAGGCCGGTCTTGTCTTACGTGATGTACAAACGCGGCAATCCAGTCTCGAGGAGATTTTCGTCAACCTTGTATCCGGAGAGGCCGCATGAACTGGTCCGCTGTTGTCGCCATCTACCGGTTTGAAATGGCGCGTTTCTTTCGCACGCTGGCACAGAGTTTCCTGTCGCCGGTTCTGTCCACATCGCTCTATTTCGTAGTCTTCGGCACCGCCATTGGCAGCCGCATCCAAGAGGTCGAAGGCGTATCATACGGTGCGTTTATTGTACCCGGTCTGATCATGCTGTCGGTGGTGATGCTTGCAATCTCGAATGCATCCTTTGGAATTTATTTTCCGAAATTTCTGGGCACTATTTATGAGTTGCTATCCGCCCCCGTGAACTTCATTGAAATCGTGATCGGTTATGTTGGTGCCGCTGCCACAAAATCTCTGTTTGTCGGTATCGTCATCCTCGTCACGGCGACGTTCTTTGTGGACATTCGCATCGAGCACCCGTTTGCTATGGCGGCCTTTCTGATCCTGTCCTGCCTCAGTTTCTCGCTGCTTGGGTTCATAATCGGTATCTGGGCCAGCAACTTTGAGCAGATGTCGCTGGTGCCACAGCTTATTGTCACGCCTTTGATCTTTCTCGGGGGGACGTTTTATTCGATCTCGATGTTGCCGCCTTTGTGGCAGACGATCACGCTGTTCAACCCCGTGGTTTATCTGATTTCGGGGTTCCGGTGGTCTTTTTACGGGCTGGCGGATGTGCCGATTGTGTTTAGCCTGCTGGCGATTCTGGCGTTCACCGGCATCTGTCTCGGCATCATTGGTTGGATATTCAAAACAGGTTGGCGCATCCGAAACTGACCCGTTCGAGGGCGTTGCATTTTTGCCCGCTGCCTTCGGGAAATTTGTTCACGTCGCGTTTAACGCCGCAAACGTCCCTTGTTTACGGGTTGGGTGCACTCTACATCGGCACCCATGAAGCTCAGCCTGCCGTTTGTCAAAAAACAGCCCTGTGTGGCCGTTGTCCGCTTGAATGGTGCCATTGGAGTGCCCGGGCGCGGGTCTTTGAATGATATCACTTTGGCGCCCGTCCTGGAGAAAGCCTTCCGCAAAGGCAAACCCGTTGCCGTCGCGCTTGAGATCAATTCGCCCGGCGGGTCAGCGGTCCAAAGCTCGATGATCGGCGCACGGATTCGACGCCTTGCAGAAGAATTCAAAATTCCTGTCATTGCGTTTGTCGAAGATGTCGCCGCGTCGGGCGGGTACTGGCTGGCGGCATCTGCGGATGAAATCTGGGCGGATGACAGTTCGGTTCTCGGGTCCATCGGCGTGATCTCGGCCGGGTTTGGGGCCCATGTGTTTCTGTCGCGCCAAGGGATCGAACGGCGTGTGCACACGGCCGGTCAGTCGAAATCCATGCTGGATCCTTTCGCCCCGGAAAAGAAAGAGGATGTCGCGCGGCTGGAACGCCTGCTGCACGACATCCACGAAAACTTCATTGCCCATGTCAAAGCCAGGCGTGGCGACAAGCTGGATAACGGCACTGACCTGTTCACGGGTGAGATTTGGCTCGCCCGTCGTGCGCAGGAATTGGGGCTGATTGAGGGTATCGCCCATCTCAAACCAAAAATGCAGGAACGGTTTGGTGACAAGGTCAAGTTCCGCCGCTACGGATTGCGCAAACCGATCTGGACACGGATCGGGGCCACTCTGACACAGGACGCCATCTCCGGCTTGGAAGAACGGGCGGCCTACGCGCGGTTCGGTTTGTAACGTGATCATCAAGGCCGTCACTCTGTTTTTGATCGCCATGGGCGTCCTGGCGATGTTTGGAAAGCTGCGCTTTCCGGGACAAAAACGGTTGAGTTCTGCAAAGTGCCCCCGTTGTGGCCGCTTCCGGATCGGAAAAGGCCCTTGTGCTTGTGAAAAGGGGGCCGGACATGACGGCGTGGCTGTTTTCCGGTCTGGGATTGCTCATCCTTTTGCTGGCGGGCGATGCTTTGGTGCGCGGTGCGGTCAACCTGAGCCTACGCCTTGGCGTGCCGGCACTGATTGTCAGCCTGACGATTGTGGCCTTTGGTACGTCCGCACCTGAGTTGCTGATCGCAATCAGCGCGCTGAAAGAAAACGCTCCGGGGATTGCCCTGGGTAATGTTGTTGGATCAAACACGGCCAACATTCTGTTGGTCCTTGGCGTGCCCGCATTGCTGGCGACATTGCACACCAGCGAATGTGATAGCCGCAGGAACTATGTCTTTATGCTGCTGGCAACGGTGCTGTTCATCGGGCTTGCCTTTCTTGGGACATTCACGTTTCTCAGCGGTGCGGTGCTGCTGGCTGCTCTGGCGTTGGTGCTGCTCAACGCGTTTCGCGATGCCAAAGCCCATCGAAATGCTTGCGGTGGGCTCGCGGCAGACGACGATATGCTGGAGGGTCTGGAAGAAGCGGACCCGGATATGCCCTATTGGAAGTTGTCGATCTACCTGATCCTGGGATTGATCGGCCTGCCGATGGGTGCCCACTTGCTGGTGGACAATGCCACCATTATCGCGCGCACCTATGGTGTGAGTGAGACAGTTATCGGTCTGACCTTGATCGCGGTTGGCACATCGCTGCCGGAGCTCGCGACCACCGTGATGGCCGCTTTGCGCCGACAGGCAGATGTCGCGCTGGGCAACGTGATCGGATCGAACATGTTCAACCTGTTGGCCATCGTGGGCATCGCCACCTGGTTTGGAAACATCCCGGTCGATCCGGAGTTCCTGTATTTTGACCTTTGGGTCATGCTGGGAGCATCATTGCTGCTGATCCCGTTCGTGTTCTTCAAACAGGATATCTCTCGCATCTGGGGGCTGGTCCTGACGATGCTATATGCGGTTTACATCACCAGTCTGCTGGTGTGACCTGACAAAAAGAGGTGATCCATGACCCAAGCCCTGGTAACCGGAGCCGGAATTCGTCTGGGCCAGGCAATGGCGCTCTACCTGGCTGGCAGAGGCTATGACGTTGCGGTGCACTTCGCGACGTCGGAACACCCTGCTCAGGAAACCGTGACCAAAGTGCAGGCGCTGGGTCGAAAATCCGTGGCCCTGCAAGCCGACTTGCTCGACGAGGCGCAGGTGGCATGCTTGTTGCCGCGCGCGGCTGAGGCCTTAGGTGGTCCAATCACCTGCCTGGTGAACAATGCCTCGATCTTTGAGTATGACACCATTTATACCGCAACCCGCCAAAGCTGGGACCGTCACATCGACAGCAACCTGCGCGCGCCGTTTGTGCTTACGCAAGCAATGGCGGAACAGGGCCTGAAGCCCGAGACCGATGAGGATGGCGAGCCTGTTGCAACCGGGCTGATCGTCAATATGGTCGACATGCGTGTGCGCAAACTGACGCCAGAATTCATGACATACACCATCGCCAAAATGGGTTTGTGGGCTTTAACGCGGACGGCTGCGCAGGCGCTGACCCCGTCAATCCGTGTAAATGCGATTGGACCCGGACCGACCTTGCAGGGTCATCGCCAGAGCGAAGATCACTTCAAGGCGCAGCGCGCCAATACGGTTCTTGAGCGTGGCGCAAACCCCTCGGACATCACGGCTGCACTGGGATATTTTCTGGACGCACATGCCGTGACTGGACAACTGTTATGTGTGGACGGCGGACAGCATCTGGGTTGGCAAACGCCGGACGTTATGGGCGTAGAATAGACAAATTTGCTGCAAGTTTTGCACTGCTCTCAATTCTGTTACACTGACGTTACAAAATTGTCTTTTTTTTCATACACTTGCCAAGTTATCAAAAAAATATTATTTGAAATCAAATACTTAAAAAATCGCCTAATTTTTGTGCAACTTAGGGAAACGACAGGGAAACAAGGAAAAATCGCGGTGCTGCAAAACTTATCTGCACAGTTATCCACAGAAACCGTGGATTTGTTTTCTCTTGATCTGGACTGCACAAGATTGCAGCCGAGGACAGAGAATCATATTTCAGGGCCATGAACTCTCAGAGCGATACGAATACCGACATTCAGACAACCGGATACGCATGCATTCAGCGCTATGTAAAGACGCTGGACAGCTCACCCGGCGTCTATCGCATGCTCGATGGTGACAGTCGGGTTCTGTATGTCGGCAAGGCGCGCAATCTCAAGGCCCGTGTTTCGAACTACACGCGCCCCGGGCATTCCGGTCGGATTGAGCGGATGATCGCCGCAACGGCGTCGATGATGTTCCTGACCACCAGGACCGAGACCGAGGCGCTGCTGCTTGAGCAGAACCTGATCAAGCAACTCAAGCCGAAATACAACGTCCTACTCAGGGACGACAAAAGCTTTCCAAACATACTTGTCGCCAAGGACCATGCCTTTCCACAGATCAAAAAGCATCGTGGTGCGAAAAAAGAGAAAGGCGCCTACTTTGGCCCCTTTGCCAGCGCAGGCGCGGTGAACCGAACGCTCAACCAGTTGCAAAAGGCGTTCCTGTTGCGCAATTGCTCAGACTCGATGTTCGACAGCCGTACACGGCCCTGTCTGCTCTATCAGATCAAACGGTGCTCGGGGCCCTGTGTCGGGCTGATTTCAGAAGCAGATTACAGTGAAAGCGTTAAGGATGCCGAGCGGTTCCTGTCGGGCCGTTCGACCAAGGTGCAGGAGGATCTGGCTCAGCAGATGATGGCCGCGTCCGAGGCAATGGAGTTTGAGCGTGCCGCCGGTTTGCGCGACCGGATCCGGGCGCTGACGCAGGTTCAGACATCACAAGGCATCAACCCGCGCGGCGTAACCGAGGCAGATGTGGTTGGTCTCTATATGGACAGCGGTCAGGCCTGTGTGCAGGTGTTTTTCATCCGGGCCAATCAGAACTGGGGCAACCGCGACTTCTATCCCCGCGTCGGCCCGGATGTTTCGCCTGCCGAGACCATGGAGGCCTTCCTGGGCCAATTCTATGACAACAAGGAACCGCCGCGTCAGCTGATCCTGTCCGACGCCATTGAAAACGCCGACCTGATGCAGGAGGCGCTGACGGAAAAGGCTGGGCGTAAGGTCGAGATCCTTGTCCCACAGCGTGGGGAAAAGCAGGAACTGATTGCGGGTGCGCTGCGCAACGCGCGCGAGGCGCTTGCGCGCCGCATGTCCGAAAGCGCCACGCAGGCCAAGCTGTTGCGAGGTATGGCCGAGGCGTTTGATCTGGACGGCCCGCCAAATCGGATCGAGGTCTACGACAACTCGCACAATCAGGGCACAAATGCGGTCGGCGGCATGATCGTGGCCGGGCCCGAAGGGTACATGAAAAACGCCTACCGCAAATTCAACATTCGTGGAGATGATCTGACCCCCGGCGACGATTTCGGTATGATGAAAGAGGTTCTGACTCGCCGCTTTACCCGTCTGCAAAAGGAAGACCCTGACCGGGACAAGGGACTATGGCCCGACCTGCTGCTGATCGATGGCGGCGCAGGTCAGGTCAGCGCGGTGCATGAGATCATGGCGCAGAACGGGGTCGAGGATATTCCGATGATTGGCGTGGCCAAAGGCGTCGACCGCGATCACGGCAAGGAAGAGTTCCACCGGATCGGACAGCGCCCCTTTGCTCTGAAACGAAACGATCCGGTGCTCTACTTCATTCAGCGGTTGCGGGATGAGGCGCACCGCTTTGCCATTGGCACGCATCGGGCCAAACGCGCCAAATCGGTGGGCGCAACCCCACTGGATGAAATTCCCGGCGTTGGTGCAGCGCGCAAACGCGCGTTGCTGGCCCATTTCGGCAGCGCCAAGGCTGTCAGCCGTGCCAATCTTGCTGATCTGAAAGCGGTCGAAGGAATCTCAGCGGGGCTGGCCCAGAAGGTCTATGATTTCTTCCACGACAAGGGTTAGGACCGCCGCCCGCGCCACAAGATATACAGCCCCGAGGCCACGATCAGGGCGGACCCGATCCACATGGTTTGATCCAGCCGTTCGCCAAATAACACCACGCCCAGCGCAACGCCAAACAGCAGGCGCGAATAGCGGAACGGTGTGACGGCGGAAACCTCTCCGGTGCGCATCGCTTTCATCAGCGCGGTATAGGCCATCGTGCCCATCAGGACGGCGCCAGCGACGTGCAGGCTGGCGTAAAGGTTCAGCGGTTGCATCGGAACCCCCTCCCAAAACCGGTAGGCCAGTCCGGCGACCACGATGGATAGGAAACCATAAAAACCCAACACCTCGGTGCTCAGGGTTGCCGGTGCCGCGCGGCTGGCAAGGTCGCGACCAGCAAAGCCCAGCATGCCCAACACGGCCAGAATCGACAGCACCGAAAAGCTGTCCCCGGTTGGTTGGATGATGATCACAACGCCGATCAAACCGATCAGAATGGCACTCCACCGCCACCAACCCACTGTTTCGCCAAAAAACAGCGCGGCACCCGCAACCACGACCAGCGGCGTAGCCTGCAGGATCACTGTTGCCGCCGACAAGGGTGTCAGCGCAATCGCAAGGACGTAAAACAGCCGCCCCAGGACTTCGAACAGCACCCGAACCTTCATCGGGCGCGACAGAACGTCGGGATGAAACAGGTTGGTATTGCGCAGCAAAGCCACAGCAGCGAAAACCAGCGCTCCCCCCACGCCAAACAAGACCAGTATCTGCCAGATTGGCAGCGTGGCCGAGGCCCCTTTGATCAACGCGTCTTCCAACGCGAACAATGCCATGCCCGCAATCATCCAGGCGCTGCCGATCAGGTTTGATCGGGGGTCGGTCTGAATATGTGCCGTCATCTTGCTCGCGCGCCCTGTGGGTCATCCGCCGGCAATCTGACCGCAAACCGATCCCGAGCCAAGGCGTTTTACAGTCTGAGGCAGGGTTCGCGACGGTTTGTCTCTAAACCGCCCAAGCGTCTGTGATTGGTATGGTTTTTTTGATGGGCCATCTTTTATGTCAGAAATCGGCGATGTAGGGTCTGACGCATGAAATGGAACCTTCCGAATATCCTGACCGTCTTGCGCCTGCTGGCCGCCCCCGGTTTGGCCGTGATGTTTTTGTATTTCACTCGGCCTTATGCGGACTGGTTTGCGCTGATCCTGTTTCTGTCGGCGGCGATCACGGACTGGTTTGACGGGTATCTGGCACGAGCGTGGAAACAAGAGACCAAGATTGGCGCCATGCTGGATCCCATCGCTGACAAGGCGATGGTGGTCATCGCGCTTATGATCCTTGTCGGATATTCGACCGAAAGCTGGACGCCGTGGCTGGTATTGCCTGCGACCGTTATCCTGTTCCGCGAGGTATTCGTATCGGGACTGCGCGAATACCTGGGGGACGTAGCCGGAACGCTGCAAGTCACGAAACTGGCGAAATGGAAGACAACCGCGCAGATGATCGCGATCGCGGTTCTGTTTTCGCAGGGGATATTTGAGCACTATTTTGTCATGTCTACGTTCGGCATGGATGCCGTGCTGATTGATCAGATACTGGCGGGCCAAGTCGAGGACACACAGGGTCTCGGCTGGAAACTTGAGGGCATGTTCTGGTCCGGTCAGATCGGGTTGTGGTTGCTGTGGATCGCCGCTGCGCTGACATTGATCACCGGCTACGACTACCTACGTAAAGCCATGCCCCATCTGAAGGAGAGTTGAGCCATGGACGTTCTGTATTTTGCCTGGGTGCGTGAGCGGATCGGCCTACCGAAAGAGCGTGTCGATACGCAGGCGGCCACCGTGTCGGATCTGGTGGCGGAACTCAGCGCACGGGAAGAGCGCTACGCCGCCGCATTCTCGGATACTTCGGCACTGCGCGTCGCGCTGGATCAGGAACTATCCGATTTCGATGCACCGCTGGCCGGTGTACGCGAGGTTGCATTCTTCCCGCCCATGACCGGCGGCTAGACTGATGAGAATTTCCGTTCAGAAAGAAGAGTTTGATCTGGGCGCCGAAACCAACGCGTTTGCGGCAAGCGACACCGCAAACGGAGCGATTGTGACTTTTACCGGCGTTGTACGCGATCTGGCACAGAGCGATCTGGATGTGATGGAGATCGAACACTATCCGGGAATGACCGAACGCGCGATCGCCAAGATCGCGCAAGAGGCCAAAACGCGCTGGTCGCTCGGTGATGTAATGGTCATCCATCGGCATGGTCGTCTGAGACCCGGCGACAGGATCATGATGGTGGCCACAGCCGCTCCGCATCGCAAGGACGCGTTTGAGGCCGCCGAATTTCTGATGGATTACCTCAAATCCCGCGCGCCTTTCTGGAAAAAGAAATCACCAATTCCGGCACAGAATGGGTCGCTGCCAAAGATGAAGACGAAGACGCGCTGACCCGCTGGTAGTTGGGTCAGTCGGCGTTGTTGATCCGCCCGCGTAGTTCTTCGGCCTCTTGCCGGGCCGCGCGCAGGCCGTCCATTGCAGCGGACAATTCGGCCTCGGTCTGGGTCAGTTGGTTGGTCAGTTCCGCTTCGCGCTGTTGCAGATAGGTGATCGCCTGATCGCGGGTTTCTTCGGCCTCGTGCAGTTCCTGACTCATCCGGTCCAGATCGGCCACGTCGCTCTGACGCACCCGGGATAGGCGATGAGCGAGCCAGTTGGCGAACCATCCCGCGCAGAAAGCCGCGAACAGAATGATGGCTGTGGCAATGATGAATTCGGTTCTGTTCAACTTAGTCGTCCCCTGCATCCGCATCAGATGCGGTGTTGTCCGTTTGCTCAGCCTCGGGCGCATTTGTTTCGGCCTCTAGCGCCTCCAGCCCGGTTTCCGAGGTCTCAACTGGCTCCGGCCGGATCAGGCGGAACTCGATCCGCCTGTTTTCCTCACGCCCTTCTTCGCTGTCATTATCCGCAATCGGTTGTGTTTCGCCGTAGCCCACGGCTGTGTAGCTGGAAGTCGGAATGCGCCGTCCCCGCAGCTCGTTCAGGATGGACTGTGCCCGTGCCTGACTCAGCTGCTGGTTCATCTCTTCACGACCCTGACTGTCCGTATGACCCTGTATTTCCATCCGGATCGGGCCGCATTCGCGCAGGATATCGGCAATCTGGTTCACGGTATCGCGCGAGTCCGCTGCAATCGTGGATGATCCGGGTTCAAACGCGATCTTGCCGGCAGATTGCACGTCCGCAATCTGCTCTTCACAAATCTCCGGGTCTGGCAGAGCGTCCTCTGGCTCGGGTGGCGCCTGATAGGTGATCGACAGGGTGAAATCCTGCGCTTCACCCAGCTTGTCCGAAAGCTGACCGGCGATACGGGCCCTTGCGTCGGTGTCATGGCTGAGCCCAACCAGATCAACCGACTCGGGTGTCACCGTCAGGGCCCCGTTATGCAACTGTGCAAGGGCTTCAAGCCCGGCCAATACGCGCACGGGCCAGTCGGTGGGCAGATCCGGGGCAACGCGGGTGGCGGTGTAGACCTGTTCCGAGCCAAAGGCGGCGCGCGCATAGCTATCGACCATGTCGCGCAGTGTGTCGTCGCTCAAGCGTCCTCGCAATTGGACCAGTCCTTCGGGGCTGCGTGTTGCCGAGAACTCGACGGGACCGCTCTGTGTGTCTGTCTCAGGTTCAGGCAAAACGGCGTGCAGGGCAAAGACCTCGGGCAGGGATGTCTCCAGTTCCCCTATGACCCGATCAAATACGCCGGGTGATGTGCCTTGTGCCGCGATAAGCGTGATATCGGCATCCGACATCGTCACGGACCCTTGTCCGATATCGGCTAGGGCACTGATGCTTAGCTCGGCCGCCTGGGACCAATATGGCGACGGCACTCCCAGACCCACAGTGCAGGTGTAGGGGCCGGTCAACCCCGCCTTTTGGGCAGCCGCGACAATCGCATCGCGCGCGTCTTCGTCCTGTGCCGAACAGGCATCGAACCGGCCGCCGTCTTCGCCGATCAGATACCGCAAGGTGAACGGGGTGATCACCGGACGCGGCGCCGAAATCGAAAGACCGATGCGCAAGCTGGGTGGAGCTGCGCGGGTCAGGTCCCGTTCCAGCCGCTCTTTTTCCTGCTGACTGTCGGCGATGGCCGTTATTTTCACCAGCCCGGGGCTGGCCGAAATCTTGGCGCGAGGCAACCGGGACAAAGCACTGACAGAATAGTCGATGGCATCATCCCAACCTTTTGGAGTGGCGTAGTCTGCTGTCTCCATCAGGTCAGAGACCGCGTGGTCGGAATCGAGATTGCTGAGCCGCCCGATCAGCCCGGCGCGGTCTTCACTGGCTGGAATCAGGCCGATGATCGAGATTCCGCTGTCGTTGCGCAGGATTTCGGCAGAGAATCGGGGCGGGGCCAGATCCGTTGTGGCCTGAACCTGCATCTCGTCAATCACACGGGACGTATCCACTTCGGTTCCCGCAGCCGTCAGCGCGTTAAAGCGTTTTGCCTCGTCCGGCGCAGTGCCTGTCAGGACAACCCGCAAGCCATCGGACTGGACTTCTGCCCAGTCATGGCCGCTGAGGTCCAGGGCCCGGCGCACGGCAAATTCCGATCTCTCTTCAATCTCGGTGACTGCGTAACTTGCCGCCAACAAAGACAGCCCTGCGGACACGAGGAACAACACTGAAACGGCAACGACGAATGGCAGACGCATGTACGGGCTAGAAACTCCTCAGGCGATTGAGCAGACTCTTACAGACCCCGGCCCAGAGGTGCAATCAGAGCAGCAAGGCGACACACAGGAAGATCAGCGGAATAAGGCCGGTGTCCCGATTGGCGTGGAACAGTTGCAGGAGCTTGGTGTTGTCTTCGAGGTCCAGCCCTCGCAACTGCCAGGTCATGTGCCACCCCATAGCCCACGGGCCAGCAAGAGCAACAACCAGAGCCATCAGCGACGCGTTGGGAACCCCTGCATCGATGATGGCAAGGGCCATCAGCGCGACAGTGGCAATCAGAAAATACTTCAACCACTTCGCTGTGTCCGCTCCGAACAGACGCGCGGTGGATTTGATGCCAACAAGCTCATCATCCTCCGCATCCTGGTGCGCATAGATCGTGTCGTAAAACAGTGTCCACGCGATGCCCGCCAGATAGAGCGTGACGGCAGGCCAACCCAGACTGCCGCTATGCGCGGTCCAGGCCAGCAACGCGCCCCAGTTAAAGGCCAGCCCCAGAAACACCTGTGGCCACCAGGTGAATCGCTTGGCGAATGGATAGAGCGTCACTGGCAATAGTGACAAAACTCCCATCGCAATCGCCGCCTGATTGAAGCTGAGCAGAATCGCGAGCGCCAGCAGGCATTGCACAACCATCCAGATTGCGGCCTTCCGGACGGTGACCTGACCGGATGGAATCGGTCGCGATCGCGTGCGCTCGACCTGTGCATCGAACTCGCGGTCTGTGATGTCATTCCACGTGCACCCCGCGCCCCGCATCAGAAATGCACCCAGGGCGCACCCGATTGCAATCCAGAGATCTCCCAGTCGTGGCTGGCCATCGCTGAGGATTGCCAAGGCCAGCCCCCACCAGCAGGGGATCAGCAGCAGCCATGTCCCGATAGGCCGATCCGCGCGCGACAGGCGCAGGTAGGGGCGGGCAAAGCCGGGCGCGTAGGCATCCACCCAATTGCCGGCTATTGCATCGGCGACCTGACCGTCTGGTGTTGGAGCATTGCCTTGCATATGTAGGGTCTCATGACTGCGAAGATCAGACTGTATGTAGATCAGCCCTTGGGTCCGGGGCAATCGGTTCCTTTGACGCGCGAACAGGCGCATTATCTGTTCGGCGTCATGCGGTTGTCGGTTGGCGCCCATGTCGCGCTGTTCAACGGGCATGATGGCGAATGGCTGGCAGAGGTTGCCGAGACCGGCAAGCGCGGCGGGGTGTTGCACTCTATCGATCAAACCAAGCCGCTGCAGCTACCGCCCGATCTGTGGTTTCTGTTTGCGCCGATCAAAAAGGCGCGTACCGATTTCATCGTTGAAAAGGCGGCGGAAATGGGCGCGGCGCGGATACTACCGGTCCAGACCGAGTTCACCAATTCCGAGCGCATCCGGCAGGACCGGTTGCAAGCCCACGCCGTTGAGGCCGCCGAACAGTGCGGCGGGACCTTCGTGCCCGAGGTTGCGGATCTCCAAAAGCTGGACCGGGTCTTAGACAATTGGCCCGAGGATCGCCAACTGATGTTCTGTAATGAGGCCGAAGTCGGTTCGAGCCTTAGGCTGGCCAGCAATAACAAAGATCGACCGTGGGCCATTCTCATAGGTCCCGAAGGGGGTTTCTCTTGTAGGGAACGGGACCGGCTGACGGCGTTACCATTCGCACATGTGGTCAGTCTTGGACCCCGTATCCTGCGTGCTGATACGGCGGCGGTTGCGGCGTTGACTATGTGGCAGCAGGCCTTGGGGGATTGGGCGTGATTCGAGAGGCGACTGCTGCCGACGCTCCGGCGATCGAGGCGTTTTTGGCCGCGTATCCCGAAACATCAATGTTTCTACGCAGCAATCTGGCGGCGCATGGCGTCGGCTTCGGGGACTCAGACCATTCCACGCGTTTTTTCGTCTGGGAACAGGACCAAATCGATGGTGTGTTTGGGATCACAAGAAAAGGGTACCTGATGGCCCAGTTGCCTGATTGCATGCCTCACGCAGCGCGCGCTTTCGCGGAGTGTATTGCAGATGAAACCGTTCTGGGCATGACCGGGGCTGCACGTCAGGTAAAGGTCGTTTTGAACGCTCTGGACCTGAGGAATGCGGACTACCGTCTGCTTCACGACGAACCGCTCTATCGCCTTGATCTGGGCAAACTGTCGTCGGCTCGGGTACTTCACCGCCCCGTCTCTGGCGCAGACCGACCTATTCTGCAAAACTGGTTTGCGGACTACTTTGAGGATACCGGTCAAGCCAAAGGGCAAGAGGCGCGAGACATGGCGGCTGATCGCGTCACCACCGAAATTGAAAACAGCAAAGCCATCGTCATGCTGGAAGGCGATACTCCGGTCGCCATGGCTGCCATCAACGCATCTGTGGATGATCAGGTTCAGGTTGGCGGTGTCTTCGTGCCACGCAAGAACCGCAACCGTGGGCTCGGTCGCAAGGTAACAACCGCAGTGCTGCAAAAAGCGAAAGCGGAGGGGGCAAACACCGCCATCCTGTTTGCCAACAACCCACCTGCAGCACGCGTCTACGAGGCCATGGGTTTCGAGCAGGTCGGATGGTACCGCATCGCCTTGTTGGAAAAGCCACAAAAGGTGCAGCCATGAGTTTTGTGAGACCCGAGGCAAAACTGGCCCTTTGGCGTTGGCGCGAAGTGATTGTTGCCGCTTTTGTGTTCATCCTCGGGCTCAGCTGGGTCACCGGTCCGGGTGGTTTGCTGGGTTGGATCGGCTGGGTTTTGATCGCCATAGCACTGGCTCTGGCTGTTGTTGGCGTGCAACGCGCGCGCTTTCGGACCGGGGCGGGTGGTCCCGGTGTTGTCAGCATTGATGAAGGCCAGATCACTTACTTCGGCCCTCTTGACGGCGGCACCGTTGCCACCCGCGAAATCGAACGTCTGGCGCTGGACCCAACGTCCAGCCCGGCGCTCTGGGTTCTGGATCAGCCCGGTCAGCCAACGCTTCACATTCCGGTGAACGCGGAAGGGGCCGAGGCTCTGTTTGATGTGTTCTCCAGCCTGCCGGGGCTCAAAACCCAGCAAATGCTGGCAGAACTGAACGGCAGCGCGATGCATCCGGTGGTGATTTGGGAGCGTCACCCATCGCGCCCGGCCCATCTTCGGCTGCATTGACACGGGCTGCGTTTGCGACCACCACTGACCTTCAAGACAGACACAGCAGGATCGGAGCACGGTTCATGTCCATCCCCCAGTCCGGCGGCGGACCGATCGAACGCCATGAGCAACTGGCCGAGTATCTCGAATCCGGTTGCAAACCGAAACAGGACTGGCGCATTGGCACCGAGCACGAAAAATTCGGCTATTGCAAAGACACGCTCAAACCACTGCCATTCGAAGGCACACGCTCGATTGTGGCCGTTCTCGAAGGGTTGCGGGACCGGCACGGTTGGGGCGAAGTGCGCGAAGGTGGGTATCTGATCGGTCTTGAGAAGGACGGTGCCAATGTCAGTCTTGAACCGGGTGGCGCTCTGGAACTGTCGGGCGCGCCGCTGGAGAATATTCACGAGACGTGCGACGAGGTGAATATCCACCTGCGTGAGGTCAAGGATATCGCAGACGAGATTGGCGTGGGGTTCATAGGTCTGGGCGCGGCCCCGATCTGGACCCATGACGAGATGCCGTTGATGCCCAAGGGGCGGTATCGGCTGATGAATGACTACATGGAGAAAGTCGGCACCATGGGCCGCGCCATGATGCGCCGGACCTGCACCGTGCAGGTCAATATCGACTTCGGATCCGAAGCGGACATGGTGCAGAAACTGCGCGTGGCGTTGGCCTTGCAGCCGGTTGCCACGGCGCTGTTCGCCAATTCGCCGTTCTTTGAGGGCAAGGTGAACGGCCAGAAAAGCTGGCGCAGCTACATCTGGCGGCATCTGGACGACGCCCGGACAGGCATGCTGCCGTTTGTCTTCGAAGACGGCTTTGGGTTCGAGCGGTATGTCCAGTACGCTTTGGATGTTCCGATGTATTTCGTCTATCGCGACGGCAAGTATATCGATGCGCTGGGCATGTCTTTCCGGGACTTCCTGCAGGGAAAACTGCCCGCACTGCCTGGGGAAACACCAACACTCAGCGACTGGGCGGATCATCTGACCACCGCTTTCCCCGAGGCGCGAATCAAGAAGTTCATGGAAATGCGCGGCGCCGATGGCGGCCCGTGGCGGCGCCTGTGTGCCCTACCGGCCTTCTGGGTCGGCCTGACCTACGATCAGGGCGCTTTGGATGCGGCCTGGGATTTGGTCAAGGGATGGGACGCCGAAACCCGCGAGGCTCTACGGGTCGAGGCCGCCAAGGATGGGTTGCAGGCGCAGGTCGGCGAGATCAGCATGCACGATCTGGCGCGCGAGGTGGTGGCCATTGCCGAAGGCGGTCTGAAATCTCGGGCCATCCCCGGAGCCGGCGGGTTGGTGCCGGATGAAACGCATTTTCTGAATGCGCTCAAAGACAGTCTCGAAACCGGCAAGGTTCCGGCAGACGAGTTGCTGGACCACTACAATGGAGATTGGCAAGGCGATCTGACGCGGATTTATCCCGAGTATAGTTACTGATCCGCGCGGTCTGGCTTGCATTCGCAGGGCGGGGCCGATAGCAGGTTGGCGACCAAATTCAGAGGGCGTCATGGACGATCTTAAGGCAAAATATCTGGGCCAAATCGCAGAAGCAGGCGATGAAAACGCGCTTGAGGCGATCCGCGTCGCTGCAGTGGGCAAAAAAGGCGAGGTCGCGCTGAAGATGCGCGAGCTGGGCAAGATGACGCCCGAGGAACGTCAGGTCGCAGGCCCCGCCCTGAATGCACTGAAGGATGAGATCAATTCAGCGCTGGCCGCAAAAAAGGCTGGTCTTGCCGATGCGGCACTGGATGAGCGTTTGCGCACTGAGTGGCTGGATGTCACCCTGCCGACCCGCGCGCGCCGTCAGGGCTCGATCCACCCGGTCAGCCAGGCGACGGAGGAACTGACCGCGATCTTTGCCGAACTGGGATTCTCCGTCGCCGAAGGGCCGCGGATTGAAACCGACTGGCACAACTTCGACGCCCTGAACATCCCCGGCCACCACCCCGCACGGGCCGAGATGGACACGTTCTACATGCACCGCGCCGAGGGCGATAACCGCCCACCGCACGTTTTGCGCACCCATACGTCCCCGGTGCAGATCCGGTCGATGGAACTACAGGGCGCGCCGATCCGCGTGATCTGTCCGGGCGGTGTATATCGTGCCGACTATGACCAGACCCACACGCCGATGTTCCATCAGGTCGAAGGGCTGGCCCTGGACAAAGATATCTCGATGGCGAACCTGAAATGGGTTCTGGAAGAGTTCGTGAAGGCGTTCTTTGAGGTCGACGATGTCGAGTTGCGCTTCCGCGCCTCGCACTTCCCCTTCACCGAGCCGTCGGCCGAGGTCGATATCCGCTGTTCCTGGGAGGGCGGTCAGCTGAAGATCGGTGAGGGCGACGACTGGCTGGAGATTCTGGGGTCCGGCATGGTCCACCCCAAGGTGATCGCCGCCGGTGGGATTGATCCTGAGGTCTATCAGGGCTTTGCCTTTGGCATCGGTATCGACCGTCTGGCGATGCTGAAATACGGTATTCCCGATCTGCGGGCATTCTTTGATAGCGACCTGCGCTGGCTGCGGCACTACGGGTTTGCGGCGCTGGATATGCCGAACCTGCATGGTGGTTTGTCGCGGTGACCTTTTGGCTAAGCGAGTTCGACCCCCGAGTTGTTCAGGGTATTTTGACGTTCGGTGCGGCTGTTACAGCGAGTCTTACGGCCCTGATCGTGGCGTTTGTCGCATACCCTTGGCAAAAAGAAAGAGACCATAAATTTGAACTGGTTCGCGAACAACGAAACGCATGTAGGGACTACCTTGCGGCAATGAATCGTTTGTTTACCGCCATTGTTAGCCAAGACCTTGAGGTGGCTTCACGTGAACAAATGTTTTTGCATCAAGCAGCTTCTGATTTCGTATGCTTTTCCTCAATGGAAGCTGCCGTTGCATCGCGTAACTATATTGACGCGGTGCAAAACTATCGTCATTTAACGTTCCATAGGGCCGCGTTAAAACGTGATAACTTCGAAGAATGGAAATCACAACGAGAAGACGCCAGAAACTCTTGTATGGCAGCTCGTAGCGCTATGTTGGTTCAGATGCGGGCTGATTTGTTGGGCGAAGACCTAACTCTTTCAACCGAGATCATGAAAGCGCATTTTCCATCTGTGAATTGAACTTAGGCATGAGTGGAAGCGCCTTCGCCGAATGGCCCGCAGGGTCTGGCGATCACGCGGCTTGATACAGACTCCCACGGGGTTGTGACGTGACAGCGGGCGCTGGCTCGCTAGGGTTCGACAGATGATTTACCGACTGCTCTGCCTTTTGCTGCTGACTGCCACCCAAGCCATCGCCATCGAATCTTGCCAAGGCGATACCGCCTGTGAAATAGGTGACCGCTCTTACCATGTGCTGGAACCGGAGGGGTGGGATGGCAAAACACCTCTGCCAGTGCTGTTGCATTTCCACGGCTGGGCGCGGCAGGGAACCGTGGTGGTGAACCACGAAAGGATCGCTGGCGCGACCAAGCTGCGGGGGGTTTTGCTGGTGGCCCCAAACGGACTCGGCAAAAGCTGGGATTTCTGGCGGTCGGAAACGGAAGACGTGCCGTTCGCGGATACGGTGCTGGAAGATGTCGCCAAGCGCTATCCGATTGATCCTGACCGCATCTATGTCTCGGGCTATTCCTATGGCGGGGCCATGGCGTGGCGCTATGTCTGTCAGTCGGGCAACGACATCGCCGCCCTGCTGGCCGTAGCGGGCAGCATTCGCCAGACCGAGGACTGCCCGCAGGCACCCAGACAGGCAAGGCATGTACACGGAACCGACGATACCGTGATGGATTTCCCTTTTGGCCCTGGGGGTGACACGACCTATCCGGTTGCCTTGTGGCGCGAGAAATACCGCTGCAACGGTGCGACCCCGCGCGGGGATTGGAGCGTCGAACCGTTCCTGACCCTAACCCGCGTGGAGTGGACCGATTGCGCGCAGGGACAGGTGGTGCTGGACACGCATCCGGGCGGGCATTTCATCCCCCATGGCTGGATCGGACGGCAGCTGGACGAGCTTTTGGGCCGCACCCCCACCTATCCGTGACGCGCAGCGCTTGCACCCCGGCGTAATCTTTGCCATTGCCTGTGCCGACTGGATGTTTGCCCAAAAAGGTCACTTGCAATGAAATTCACTCTGTCCTGGCTGAAAGATCACCTGGATACCGACGCTTCGGTCGATGAGATTGCCGAAGCGCTGACCGATCTCGGGCTGGAAGTCGAAGAGATCGTGAACCCTGCTGACCGGCTGGCGGGTTTTACACTTGGATATGTGAAACACGCCGAGAAACATCCTGACGCGGACAAGTTGCGAGTCTGCACGGTTGAGACCGATGAGGGCGATCTGCAGATCATCTGCGGTGCGCCGAACGCGCGCAAAGGGATCACGGTCGTCGTCTGCAAGCCGGGAATGTATATCCCCGGTCTGGATATCACCATCAACGTCGGCAAGATCCGGGGCGTTGAGAGCTTTGGCATGATGGCTTCGGAACGCGAGCTGGAATTGTCGGACGAACATGACGGCATCATCGAACTGCCCTCGGGCAAGGTCGGTGATCGGTTTGTCGATTGGTTGGCCGAAAACGAACCGTCCAAAATTGATCCGATGATCGAAATCGCGATCACGCCGAACCGTCCGGACGCGCTCGGCGTGGCCGGTATCGCGCGGGATTTGGCGGCACGGGGCCTGGGCACGCTGAAAGTACGGGATTACATACCGGTGCCGGGAGACTTCAAAAGCCCCATCAAAGTGTCGATTGACAAGGACACGCTGGACGACTGCCCGCATTTCACCGGACGCATGATCCGAGGCGTGAAAAACGGCCCAAGCCCGCAATGGCTGCAGGACCAGTTAAAGGCAATTGGTTTGCGTCCGATCTCGGCGCTGGTGGATATCACCAATTACATGACCTTCGATCACAACCGTCCTCTGCACGTGTTTGATGCGGACAAGGTACAGGGCAACCTGCGGGTGCATCGCGCCAAGGGTGGCGAAACGCTGGTGGCACTGGATGAGAAAGAATACACGCTGCAACCCGGTATGATGGTGATTTCGGACGACAAGGGTCCGGAATCCATCGCGGGTGTGATGGGCGGTGCAGAAACCGGCTGTACAGAGGAAACGGTCAACGTGTTTCTGGAAAGCGCGTTCTGGGATCATGTCCAGATCGCTCTGACAGGACGCGCACTCAAGATCAACTCGGACGCACGCTATCGATTTGAGCGGGGAGTGGATCCTGAATACACCCTTGAGGGGCTGGAGCACGCAACGCAGATGATCCTGGATATCTGTGGCGGTGAGGCGTCAGATGTGGTTGAAGCCGGTAAAGCGCCAAAGCACGCGCGGGCGTACAAACTGGATGCCGAACGTGTGCAATCGCTGGTTGGCATGGATATCCCGGAAAGTGATCAGCGTCAGACCCTGACCCGTCTGGGGTTCCGTCTGGAGGGTGAGATGGCGCATGTGCCCAGCTGGCGTCCCGATATCATGGGTGAAGCCGATCTGGTGGAAGAGGTCGCGCGGATTGCGTCGCTGACCAAGCTGCAGGGCAAGCCTTTGCCGCGCGTCGCCGCCGGTATTCCAAAACCGGTCATGACCCCGACGCAGCGTCGCCAGTCCATGGCGCGGCGCACATGCGCGGCGCTGGGTTACAACGAATGCGTCAGCTATACCTTTATCGATCAGGCGTCGGCTGCGCTATTTGGCGGTGGCGATGACGCAACCATGCTGGAAAACCCTATCTCGTCCGAGATGAGCCACATGCGCCCTGACCTGCTGCCTGGTCTGCTGCAAGCGGCGGCCCGCAATCAGGCGCGCGGGTACGCGGATGTTGCGTTGTTCGAGGTGGGGCCGGTGTTCCATGATGGCGAGCCCGGCGAACAGAACACACAGATCACAGGTCTGCTGGTCGGTCGCAACGGTCCCAAGGATGTGCACGGCGCTTCGCGCCCGGTCGACGTGTTCGATGCAAAAGCGGATGCCGAGGCCGTGCTGACCGCGATTGGCGCGCCAGCCAAGGTCCAGATCCTGCGCGACGGTGACGCCTGGTGGCATCCCGACCGGCACGGCAGAATTTGTCTCGGACCGAAAAAGGTGCTCGGTGTCTTTGGCGAATTGCATCCACGTGTCTTGCAGGCGCTGGACGTTAAAGGACCGGCAGTCGCCTTCACGATCTGGCCGGATCACGTTCCAATGCCGCGCAAATCGGGCGCAACGCGCTCGGCATTGGAAATGCGCGATCTGCAGTCGGTTGAGCGCGACTTTGCGTTTGTCGTCGACGAGGATGTCGAAGCGCTGACTCTGGTCAATGCGGCGGCGGGTGCGGACAAGGCGTTGATCGAAGACGTGCGTGTTTTTGACGAATTCATCGGTGGCAGCGTTGGCGAGGGCAAGAAATCCCTGGCCATCACCGTACGCCTGCAGCCGCTGGATGCCACGCTCAAGGACAAAGATATCGAAGCGGTCGCGGAGAAGATCATCGCCAAGGTCACCAAAGCCACCGGCGGCGTTTTACGCGGCTGAAAGGCTTCAGACCGAACGACGCGCCTTTGGGCGCGTTTTCATTTAGAGAAGTGATCCGCCAGCAGGTCAAAAACCAATCGGATGCGGCGACTGGTGTGCAACTCGCGATGGGTGGTCAGCCAGATCGGAAACGTGATCGGCCCCATCTCTGGCAGTATGCGTTCCACGCCAAGCGTTGCATCGCCTACCGTATCGATCATCGGCGCGATGCCAAAACCTTGTCGGGCATATTCCCAGGCCACGATTCCATTATGCGATCCAAGCCGGAAATTCTCGTGAGTCAAATGAATGCCAAGCGGCTTCAGATACGCAATCATCTGATCGGTGTCACCAAAACTGATGAATTCATGCTGCGACAAGGCGCGTTTTGAGCCAGGACGTCCCGCCCGGTCGAGATACGCGCTTGAGGCGTAGAAATGACCGGCAGCCTCTTGCACCAGCTTGGCGATCAGATCGGGTTGATCGGGGCGCACATGGCGTATCGCGATATCGGCCTCGCGTCGCATCAGATCCTGGATGTCGTTTGATGCGATGACATCGATCCGCAGGCGCGGGGCCTGCGCGCGCACTTGTCGCAATAAATCCGGGAGAATGTAGGCCGACATCACATCGCTGGCAGTGATGCGGACCAGCCCCTCAATAGATTGCGCCTGTCCGGACGCCGTCAGTGCAATGCGATTGGCGGCGTCGCCCATTATGCGCGTATGATCCAGCAACTCCGAACCGGCCTGTGTGATCTCGAGCGTTCGACCAACCCGTTCAAACAACAAAATGCCCAGATCCGCCTCAAGCGCCGCGATCTGGCGGCTGAGCGTTGGCTGAGTCTGTCCCAATTGACGAGCGGCTGCCGACAGCGATCCGGTTTCTGCGGTCGCCAGAAACGCCCGGATGTGGTTCCAGTCAAAATCCCCAAGTTTGGACATACAAATATGTATAAGGTGTCTGCGCATTTCGGCAATTCATATTCGATTTGCGCATGAGTAAATGAGCCGGAAAGGAGATTGATCATGGCAACGACGACTGCTCAGTTCTGGGACGGCATTGCCGGAAAATATTCGCGTTCACCCATTCGCGACATGGAGTCTTACGAATACACGCTGGGACGGACACGGTCCTATCTGTCAAAGCAGCGCAACGTCTTGGAACTGGGCTGCGGAACGGGATCGACCGCCCTGTTACTCGCCCCCTCAGTCGCACATATTACAGCGAGTGATTTTTCCGAAGGCATGTTGGACTTTGGCCGGGAAAAGGCAAAAGCGGACGGGGTGCACAACATCTCGTTCAGAAACGTGGACGTTGCCGCGCCGAACCAGAGGCAGACCTATGATGCAATCCTTGGGTTTAACCTGTTTCACCTTGTGCCGGATGTCGATAGTACGTTTGCAAGCGTTCACGCGCAACTGGCATCGGGTGGATTGTTTATTTCAAAAACGCCATGCCTTGCTGAAGGCGGTCTGGGGTTCAAGTTTGGTTTGCTCAAGCTCTTGCTGCCGGTGATGCAGCTTGTCGGCAAAGCCCCATTCGTCAACCAACTTGATATCGAGACTCTTGAAACCGCCGTCACCGATGCTGGGTTCGAGATTGTCGAACGCGGGAGTTTTCCGGCAACTCCCCCCCTCTCGATACCTGGTGGCCCGCAAGGTGTGACAAAAGTTCCGTGGGACTCTGCAAATTCCGCGTTGGGCTTTGCTCGATTGCGATTTAAGTAGGTTGTGCAACACTAGCGGAGCTTGCCATGGGACTGAACGTCTACCTGTCCGGAGAAATCCACACCGACTGGCGTGAACAGATCATCGATGGAGCACAGGGGCTGGACGTTACTTTCAACAGCCCCGTGACCGATCACGCAGCCAGCGACGATTGCGGCGTTGCCGTTCTGGGCGCAGAGCCAAAGAAGTATTGGCATGACCACAAGGGGGCGATGGTCAATGCCATCCGCACCCGAAAAGGCATCGCCGACGCGGATGTTATCGTGGTGCGCTTTGGCGACAAATACAAGCAATGGAACGCTGCTTTTGATGCGGGCTATGCTTCCGCGCTCGGCAAGTCGATCATCGTGCTGCATGGCGCGGATCACCAGCACGCGCTGAAAGAGGTTGATGCGGCCGCTTTGGCCGTCGCCGAAGAACCGCGTCAGGTCGTCGAAATCCTGCGCTATGTTCTGACGGGAAAACTGCCGGGTTAAACCCAAATGTCTGACAGGTGGATGCCTCTGGGCGCCCACCTTTTGAAACGCTTAGTCCCGCGCGGGTGTAACCAATCCTTTCTGGACTGCAGGACGCTCCAGAAAGCGGTCAAGATAGGCCCCGACATGGGCATGCTCGTCCCATCCCACAACGTCCTTGGCATTGTAGAAGTCCAGCCCGCGCAGCCAGGGCGCGATGGCGATGTCAGCAATGGAAAACTCGCCGGCAATCCAGTCCTGCCCATCCAATTGCGTGTTCAGGACGTTCAAAAGCCGCTTGGCTTCGTTGATATAGCGTTCGCGCGGACGCGGATCTTCGATCTCGCTGCCGGCGAATTTGTGGAAGTAGCCAAGTTGCCCGAACATCGGCCCAACGCCGCCCATCTGGAACATCAGCCATTGCGTAATGCGATGCTTATCGGCCTTGCTTTGGCCCTGTAACTGGCCGGTCTTCTCTGCCAAATACAAGAGTATTGCACCGCTCTCGAACAGGCCAATCGGCTCCCCGTCCGGGCCATTCGGGTCAATGATCGCCGGGATTTTGTTGTTCGGGTTCAAAGACAGGAACTCCGGGCTTTTGACGTCAACATCCGACAGTGTGACCTTGTGGGCTTCGTATGGCAGGCCCGTTTCTTCCAGCATGATCGACGCTTTGACCCCGTTGGGGGTTGGATACGAATAGAGTTGAATCCGGTCGGGGAACTTGGCTGGCCATCTGGCCATGATCGGAAAGGAAGTGGTGTCCAGCATGATACGCTCCTGTTCGGGCAGTAGGGACAGAGTTAGCCAACCGTCGGTCAAATTGTAAGACCGAACCGTGTGCGAGACCGGTCAATCGATGTTCGTCAGCAAACAGCGGGGAATACCCGCGAGTCTCGCCCCTAGACCGAAGGCGGTTTATCCATCAGAATCTAATGACCCTCGCGCAATCAGCGCGGGTTCGTTGCTGTAATAAAGGAGACGCGCGTGGAGGATGTCGTGACGCAGGTGGGTGCCTTTGCACCCCTGATTATGAGCGCCATAAAGGCGCTGATTGTTCTTATCATTGGCTGGATCGTGGCGGGTGCAATAGCGGGCATGGTCCGGCGCCGGATCAACGCGACGCCGCAAATTGACCCGACCCTGGGCAATTTCGTTGCCAGCGTGGTGAAATGGGTCATTCTCGCGATTGTATTGGTTGCAGTCCTTGGCATCTTCGGGATCGAGGCGACAAGTATCGTTGCCATTCTGGGTGCCGCATCTTTGGCCATCGGCCTGGCGCTGCAGGGAACGCTGAGCGATTTGGCAGCTGGGGTGATGCTGGTGGTTTTCCGCCCCTACAAGCTGGGCCAGTTTGTGGATATCGGCGGAACAGCGGGCACCGTGAAAGACCTCAACCTCTTTACCACAGAGTTGGTAACGCCGGACAATGTGCAGATCATTGTGCCCAATGGTCAGTCCTGGGGATCGATCATCACCAATTATTCCGCACATGACACACGGCGCGTCGATCTGGTGTTCGGCATAGATTACGGGGACAACGCGGATGATGCGATGAAGATCATCTTGGACATTGCCAAAGCCGATGACAGGATCCACACCGATCCTGAGCCATGGGTGCGCGTGACCAATCTGGGTGACAGCTCCGTCGATCTGACGGCACGTCTTTGGTGTGCCGCAGCGGATTATTGGGACA
This sequence comes from Ruegeria sp. B1, assembly GCF_056535885.1. Classification (NCBI taxonomy): domain Bacteria; kingdom Pseudomonadati; phylum Pseudomonadota; class Alphaproteobacteria; order Rhodobacterales; family Roseobacteraceae; genus Ruegeria; species Ruegeria sp. B1. Next base: position 1,244,067 of record NZ_JBQFJA010000001.1, read on the forward strand.
TCAAATTCGAGCTCACCAAAACCGTGAAAGAGGCATTCGACGCGAAGGGGGTTTCAATTCCATACCCACATTCCGTGGAAATCCAGAAACAGGGGTAAAGCCTCCCGCCCGTCGATCGGGCATGACTTGCCCTCCTCCCGTTGGGCCGGGCGCCGCGCTGTAAATGGCTCTTACAAAAGAGCTATTTCAGGGGCGGGAGCTTTTATGCCTTGATGACGACATTCGGCGAGACGACGTCGATCCCCAGCGCCTTTCCGACCGCGTAATAGGTCAATTGACCGGCATGTACGTTCAGCCCAGCCAGCAGATGCGGATCGTTTTGGCACGCCTGCCTCCACCCTTTGTCGGCCAGTGCCAGCATGAAGGGCATGGTCGCGTTGCCGAGGGCAATGGTCGAGGTTCGGGCAACCGCTCCCGGCATGTTGGCGACGCAATAATGCATGATGCCATCGACGTCGTAAATCGGATCGGCATGGGTAGTAGCCTTTGACGTCTCAAAACACCCACCCTGGTCAATGGCCACATCCACCAGCACTGCACCCGGTTTCATTGTCGAAAGCTGGGTGCGGGTGACCAGTTTTGGGGCCGCTGCGCCCGGTATCAGAACCGCACCGATGACCATATCGGCAGTCTGGATCAGTTCCGCTGTTGCGCCAGCGGTCGAATACTGGTTCTTGAACTGACCACCAAACACATCGTCGAGATAGCGCAGACGTGGCAGCGACCGGTCGAGCACGGTGACATCCGCGCCCATTCCCGCCGCAATCTTTGCGGCATGGGTGCCGACGACACCGCCGCCGATCACAACCACGTTTGCGGGGCCGACACCGGGCACACCGCCCATCAGAACGCCGCGACCGCCATTGGCCTTTTGCAGGGTCCATGATCCGACTTGTGGCGCCAGACGGCCCGCAACTTCGGACATCGGCGCCAGAAGCGGCAAGCCACCATTGTCGTCAGTGACGGTCTCATATGCGATTGCCGTGCAACCCGACGCCAAAAGGTCATGTGTTTGATCTGGATCCGGTGCCAGATGCAGATAGGTGAACAGCAGTTGCCCTTCGCGCAGCATCTTGCGCTCGACCGCCTGTGGTTCCTTGACTTTGACGATCATATCCGCGGTCGCAAAGACTTCTTCCGCAGTGTCTAAGATCCGGGCGCCGGCCGCGACATAGGCGTCGTTGTCAAAACCCGCGCCGATCCCGGCTCCGGTCTCGATCACAACCTCATGGCCGCGCGCGACCGCCTCCTGAGCAGCGTTCGGGGTCATGCCAACGCGGAACTCCTGGGGTTTGATTTCCTTGGGGCAACCGATTTTCATATATCGTCTCCGTTCATAAACTGCCTAAATTATGGGCATATGCATGTGCAATTTCTGTGAAAGATGACGTGTCAAAGGGCTTTTTTCCGGGAGAATCTTCTGTATTATCCGAGTTTCTTGCAAAGGACGTGTGCAGATGAGCACTGACACGACAGATCGAAAGATATTGGCCGCGCTTCAGCGAAACGGTCGCATGTCGAATGCCGAATTGTCGGAACAGGTCAATCTGTCGCCTTCTGCCTGTCACCGGCGTGTGCAGCGGCTGGAGGTCGAGGGCTATATCCGCAATTATGTCGCGCTTCTGGATGCGCGCAAAATGAACGTGCCGACGACGGTGTTTGTCGAAATCACGCTGCAGGGTCAGGCCGAAGAGGTTCTGGATGCCTTTGAGAAAGCGGTAGCTCGGATACCGGATGTGCTGGAATGTCATCTGATGGCAGGAACAGCAGATTACATCCTGAAAGTTGTTGCTGAAAATACCGAGGATTTTGCCCGCATTCATCGCCAATACCTGTCACGCCTGCCGGGCGTGGCGCAGATGCAAAGCTCGTTTGCGCTGCGCACCGTCTTCAAGACAACCGCTTTGCCGGTCTGACGTTCAGATCTGACCGGGGTTTGTAAACAAGGTGAGGTGCGGGACGGTAAACCCGAAATGAAGCACCACGGGCACGCAAATCAGACCTGCTACAGGGTATCCCAACCTGCATCCCACCCCCAATATCTAGGTAGACACCATCACCGCCGGACCACCCGCAATTCGCGCAGAACCGAAGAGGCCGCAGCCTGAGACAAAGGCTGCTGAGCGGTGCCCTTAACCTCAGCCTCGTACACCTTGATCACTTCAATGGTCTGTTCGTGCGAAAATCTGAGTTTCATAGTCCACCCTTTTTTGAACTGATCCCTAACTCCTCAGTGGCCTGAATTCAGCGGGCCGGGTTGCAGGATCTCGGTACAAAACAACGCGACCTTCGCCGTCAAAGTCAGGTCGTGCAACGGTGCCGAAAATACTCATGACAGGGCCTCGGCCGTTTGTGCGTTCAGTTTATCGGAGATCAGCGCATGGGTTGCTTATGGTGGCCAAGTAGAGCTCAGTTCGCACAGCCCGTGGCTGCATTTATGCGGCCAACGCCGCATCTCTTGCACCATGTACATGCGCTATACAGGCATCCTTTGCGGCATCTGCATCTCGTGCAGAAATCGCATCCACAATGGCTTGCATCTCGCTGAGACTCCGTAGTCCGCGTTGCGCACTGGAAATCGACGATGCGCGCAACAAGACAATGCGATCATGCAACATCGAAATCGCTTTTCGCAATAGCAGATTGCCGCTTCCATCAAGTAGAACATCAAAGAAATGGACAGTCTCATAGATACGGTCAGGCACGCCACCCGTCGACAATGCCGCCGACAGCAGATCGATCGCGGACTTTAGATCCTTGACCTGATCGTCCGAAGCCCGTTCAACAAACAAATAACCGGCCATACCTTACAGCGCTTCGCGCATCTCATAGATACGCACAGCTTCTGATGCCTCAATGACGGTAACCGTCGAACCGACGTTGGATTTGTTCGTGACAAGCCCTTCTGTTTCCAAGTGGCGCAGCGCTTCCCGGATACTTGTCCTGCTGACGCCAACCATCTCGCAGAGCTCTCGCTCTATCAGTCGCTCCCCCGGCTCAAAGCGCAAATCCAGTATCGCTTTGCGCAAAATCCCAAGAACCTGATCGCGCAAATTCACATGCGAGCACTTCAAGGAAAGCGGATCTGTCGAGCCTTCATTCATCGTCTAACTTTTGAGTCCTCATCTTGTACGCCGTTGGTTGTCTGGTTCAGATCACCAGGCTGGGCTACTTTGCCCCAATTCAAATACTGCTAGCTTTGTTCAATATCACCCCGGCGTCGAAATAAGAAAAACTGCTGACAAGCCACCCTTGCCGTAGCACTACCACCGACGGGCGAAACAGAGACTTCGTCGCGAGGTGTTTAACGTGTCAGTGCTTAAGTAACAAAGACCAGAAAGCCGAAGCTCTATACCAGATCTCGTGTTCCAGACCGCTTTATTGAACAACGATACCCGCTATGGTGTGCCATCGCCTTAAAAGGCAGGCGAGCCGTTTTTCAACACCGATCCAATAAAAGCTATACTTGCGGAGCAGTTGATGGGCGGCCAGCGAGGCTTGGGTTTTGTTCCCCGGGAATGAACCTGCTGACCGCCAAATCTGATCGCCCGTTACATTGCACCGATTTCCTTGAAATAGCGTTCTGCGCCGGGATGCATCGGAACTCCGTGGAGCTTTGCACCGAGCTGGGGATTCATACCGCTGAAGCTGGTATTTGTCTCCTGTATTTCACCAATATTCTCCCAAAATGCCTTTGTGAACTGATAAATGAGTTCTTCATCGGCATTGTCGTCCGTGAAGATGACTTGGGCGAGTCCATAGGTGCTGATATCTTCATCCTGACCGTTGTACGTGCCGGCAGGAATTGTGTAGGGAACCAGCAATCCGTGGTACTCTTCATTCATTCTTTCAACCACATCTTCGGGAACCCCCAGGTATCGGATCGGGATGGTCGCCGAGAGCCGTTGTGCATTCCCCAAACCAAGTTGGTAAACATGCGCGCCGCCGACAAAAACTCCATTCTGAACCTCGTCAAAAACCTGACCGGTGGCAATCTGGCCGACATCGAAAGACTCTAGCGGAATGTCAGCCGCTTCGAGCATTTTCAGGTTCATCCCATGGGTGAAGCTGGACGGGATGTTGATGTTGAACGGATGACCCTTGATCTCATCAAGGGACGTGATGCCGCTGTCTTCGCGCACAAAGATGTTCTGGGGAACAGCGCCAAAACTGAAGACATACCGGAGACGCTTGAAATCCTCAGACATAGGAGACTCGGCATATTGGTCGCGCTGGTTGTAAGCAAAGTTCAGCGTAATCAGCGTATTGAGCGCAACGTCCACCTTATCAGTCAGGACCAGCCCGAGATTATCCCTGTATCCGCCGGTGGTCTGAACAGAAAACTTGAAATCATCCTGCGACTTGTTGGCAACATCGGCCATCAGGGCACCGTTGATATAGGGTCCGGATCCCGAACCGCTGGCTCCGATCGATGCCTGTTGCTGCGCCTGCGCAACCTGGGTGCACAAAGACACGGTCACGCCTGCAACGACTGCGAGTAGTTTGATTTTCATAGTGGGTTCTCCTTGTTGAATTGAGTTGGGTGATCGGGTCTTTTTTTGATTGGATGTTTTCTGCGAAGGAAAAAATCGTCGCGACGACGGCCATACCCGCCAGCCCAAGCAGATGTCCTGGAAACAGCATCGCGACAGCGGCCAGCACAAGAAGGCAACGCTCGACCCAGGTAATCCAGCCGCCGCACCACCCCTGTATTCCGGCAGCCATTGAGAACACCCCAATACTGGCCGCAACCGCCGCTAGCGCAACCTGCGACCAGGCCGATTGCATCAGCAAAGCCTCGGAGTAAAGGAACATAAAGGCCACAATGAAACCGGGCAGCGAGTGCACGAACGCAACAATGGTCGTTGTCCACCAGTTCGCGCGCGCGATACCTGCAGCAACAACGGCAACGAGCGCGACCGGCGGTGTAGAGCCGGATTTGATCGCGAAATAGAACAGAAACAGGTGAGTTCCCAATATCGGCGCACCCGAGGCGATCATCGCCGGTGCCGCAAACATGGCCAAAAGCAGATATGCGATCGGTGTCGGCATGCCCATACCGAGCAGCGTTGCCGCAATCAACGCCAGAAGAGCGGTAATCAGCATTGAGCCATCGCTGATTGACAAGATGATCTCGGTGAGGCGCGGCCCTAACCCGGTTGACACGATGGCCGCCTGAAGCAGACCAATGGAGATAATCAATGCGGTGATGGCCGAGGCCTGCCGCACACCCTGATCCATTTGCCCAAGGAGGTCTGACAGCGGCACACGGGTCGCGATACGCAAAGCCCCAACCACCAGCGCCACCGTCAGAGCGATCAGGCTGGCATAAGATGCGGTATAGTTCTCCACAATTAGCAAGTAGAACAGCAATGCTGGCGCAATGATCAGATGCCAGCCATCCCGGGTGCAATCGCGTGCCGAGGGGATTTCGTCTTCAGGAAGACCCTTTAACCCTTCCTTCAAAGCTTCGATGTGAACAACCCAGTACAGCGAAAGATAATATAGAAATGCGGGAATGAGCGCGGCCACGGCGATTGTCGCATAAGAAATCCCCGTGATCTGAGCCATGATGAAAGCCGATGCACCCATAATCGGCGGTACAAGCTGGGCCCCTTCGGATGTGTTGGTTTCAACAGCGGCGGCCACATGGCGCTTGAACCCGGTTCGGATCATCAGCGGGATCGTGAACGACCCCGTGGCAACCACGTTTCCGACCGAACTGCCAACCATCGTGCCCAACCCCGCAGATGCGACCATGGCGCCCTTTGCGGCGCCGCCGGTTTGCCGCCCCAAACCAGCATTGGCGAGGTTCATGATAAAGTCGCCGGTTTTTGTTGCCTGAAGCACAGACCCGAACATCATGAACAGGTAAATGGCCGCGACTTTCAGACCGGTTCCGAAGATTCCTTCACTTGTGTAGGTCACGATGTAGGTGAAACGCTGTAGATCCATGCCAGCATGCGAAAGTACGCCTGGCAATTTGTCCCCGAACAGCATGTAAGCGCAGCTCAGAACCCCCAGCAGCGCCAATACGATGGACTGCCGCCGTGATGCCTCAAGCGCGACTGCGACCAGAACAAGACCCATGATCGTGTCCAGTTGCGTCAAGTAGCTGGAACCCCAAAGGTTTAAAAGCCGTTCATATCCGACGATGATATAGAGAAGGCTGCCAACGGCCGCGCAGGCCGCGACGATATCCAGTATCCACTGCGCAGTCCTGAGAAGCGGTTTGTCGGAACGGGTGCGCCCCAGAAATGTGATCAAAAGCGTTGCGGCGGCGAAAATAGCAAGATGAACGACAGTTGTTTTGTATGGTCCAAACAGTGTGGCGTAAGCCATGTAGAAAAAGAGTGCGAACCCAACAACACGCAGCGCATGATTCACGATCCGATCGATTTCAGACGACATAACCCGCGCCTCCAACCCTGTTGTGCAGGTCTTCAGGTGCCAGTTCGCAATTGTCCCGAACTACCGGACGGCACCTGCCGTCATTTGCAGACGTTTTAAAAAGATCGCTCACGTCCACGTCTGGTCGTTTGGCGCGAAGCAAAGGAATACGGCAAACCTCAGAGATGCCTTGTCGGCAGGGTCTGTGACGCAAATCCAGGTGGTTTTTGTCAATCATGTTATCTGCCTGCCTTTCCCACTTCCTCAAGCAGGATCGGCACAGCCATGGTCACAGAGTGGATTCCCATGATCGAGGTGAGCTGGATCACTTCGAGTATTTCCTCTTTGGTCGCACCGGCCTCAAGTGCATTGGCCATATGCCGACGCGCGCCCGACGGCCATAGATGTGTGGTCGCCACGTTGATCGCGATAAAGATCAGTTCCTTGGTTTTCTGGTCCAGCGGACCCTTCAACGGAACCGAGCGGAATTGCAGGAATGCCTCCAGATAGTCGGGATCGAGGTCCTCCAACTGGTTCCAGAACGGGTTCCAATCGCCGGTGGCGCGTTGCGCCTCGGTCGCGGGATATTTGTGTGTGGTCATTTCAGCCCCCTCTGTGCTTGAAACTGTCGCGGCGAAAAGAATAAAGCGCCGCTGGGTCCACCATCACGTCGATCACAGCGGGTTTGCCGCAATGCAGTGCTGCCTCGATGGCCTCCGCAGTTTGCGACAGGGAGTCCGCACGATACCCTTTTGCGCCATAGAGTTCGGCCAATTTGTCGAAAGGCGGGGAGGATATGTCCGCTCCGATGTAACGCCCATTGAAGAAGTCCCGCTGATAGGCTTTTTCCGCTCCCCAACAGCCGTTGTTCATCACCACGGTCACGGTGTTGATGCCGTAATCCACCGCTGTCGAAAGCTCGGATGTGGTCATGCCGAACCCGCCATCGCCCATCAGCGAGATAACGGGGCGGTCCGGACAGGCCAGTTTCACGCCCAGCCCAGCGGCAAAAGAAAACCCCACCAGCCCAAAATCCAGAGGGGTAAACAGGCTTTTCGGCTGCCAGTAGTTCAGCTTATCCGTCGCTTGAAGACACAGTGTGCCCGCATCCATGGTAAAGGCGCTGTCCTTCGGGCAGACATCGCGCAGTGTCTTAAACAGCCCCGAGGGCTGGATGATGGAATTGGCGACATCGGCCTCGGTGTCGCGGCGCTCCAGATAGGCCTGCCGCTCGGCTATGTAGCCTTTGGTCCAAGCCTCCGCCTGAGAGCGGTGGTTCAGCTTTTCGGCCTCTGCCCGCAGTTGGTCAGCAACGGTCGGCGCATCCCCCCAGATACCAAGCGTGATCGGGAAGTACCGGCCGATCGCAGTGGGGTCCTGTTCAACGTGAATGATCGCCGCATCGCGGTTGATATTGTCATAGCTATAAAAGGTTGCGTTGAATCCGATCCGGGTGCCAAGGGCGAGGATGACATCCGCCTCTTTCACAAGCCGCGAAGCGACCGCGTTGCCGCGCGGCCCCATCTGGCCCGCATTCAGCGGGTGACCAAATGGAACGGCATCACCATGACCCGGAGAGGAGACCAAAGGCGCGTTGAACGCCTCTGCAAGCGCAATGGCCCCATCGGCCGCACCAGTGTTCTTGATGCCGCCACCCACCATGATCACCGGGCGGGTCGCCTCGGACAGCATCCGGGCAGCGTCGGCAATTGCCGCTCCCGGAGCAGCGCTGGTACAGGTCGGACGGCCTCCACCGGGCTTGTGCGTCTGCCCAAACTCTGCCCGTCCCGAAAGCACGTCGCGCGGCAGGTTCAGATGTACAGGACCCTTGCGCGGGGCGTTGGCGACACGGAACGCCTCTTGCACCAGTTCCGGCACACGATCAGCCGAAGGTACGGTCCAGGTTTTTTTGGTAACGGGCGTAAGCAAAGCCTGTTGATCCACCTCCTGGAAGGCATCGCGATAGACGTGGCTTGATGCCAGCGCACCGCCGATGGAAACGATGGGCGTGTAAGCGGCTCTGGCCTGCGCCAGTCCGGTCACGAGGTTCGTCACGCCTGGCCCGTTCTGACCCGCAAGCACCACGCCGGTCTCACCACTCGCGCGGGCATAGCCGTCAGCCATATGGGTGCCGGTTCGCTCATCATGCACGCCGATGAAGTTGATCTCTTTTGCGTCATAGAGCGCATCGAACACTTCCATCGTCGCTGAACCGATCAGGCCAAAGACGAGTTTTGTGTCTTCGGCTTTGAGCACCTCGACAGCAGCCTGTCCGCCGGAAAGCTGGATCATTGGTTTTTCCTTCTTTGTCAGTTTGCCAACGCACGATCCAGGAATTGAAGGATCGGTTTAGTGAAGAGATCGGGCTGTTCGATTAGCCCGAGATGTTGCAGTTCAGGTATGATGATGGTTTCCGCGTCCGGGGTCTCAGCGGCGATCGCATGGCTCATTTCCGGGGTGGAACCGCTGTCATGTTCGCTGGTCATCACCAGCATGGGTTTAATGATGGGCGGCTCTGGCGCGATGAGTTCGCGCACACCCTTGGCCAGCACCCGCCTATGTGCTGCGTAGTTGGCGGGATCGTTGGCCAAAACGACATCGCGTATGGCCGCAACGGTGTTTGCATGGCTGCGGCGAAACGCGTCGGTGAACCAGCGCGCCAGTGTCACTTCTATACCTGCGGCCGGTCCACCTGATGCAGTGGCCTGCGCCCGCTCTTCAACAAGACGCTGCTGGTCTTCACCCCGGTCGTGGGGGGAGTTAAGGATCGCCAGCGCAGAAACACGCTCGGGATGATCGATGGCACAGCGTCGGTTGATCATCCCGCCGAGTGAAAACCCGACAAGCGCCGCCCGGTCGATCTGCACCTCGTCAAGAAGCGAAACCAGCTGTTCGCTGAGGGTTTTCAGGGTCACCGGCCCCTCTGGCAAGGCAGTCTCACCGTGCCCAAGAAGATCGTAACAGAGCACTTTGAAGCGGTCCGCCAGCACCGGGACAATTGGGCCCCATGTGCTGTGGCGCGTCAGACCGAGCCCGTGGATCAACACGACAGCTGGCGCTCCCTCAGATCCCGTCAGATCATAGGCGGTGCCCGCCTTAGATATCGCCATTACACCCCCGCCGGATTGCTCGGATCGCGACCCATCTCAGCCAAATCCTGATAGCGGTCGCCGATACGGTGGTTTGGATGCCCACCCACCGAAGCGCCAAGGGCGACGATGATTTCGTCCTCAGCGGGGGCGTCGCAGATCGAGGTTTGGATCGTCTGATAGTGAGATCGCCGCCCCCATCGTCTTTGTCCATCAGCGGAATAGTAATCGAACAATTGGCGGCGCCGCGCGTGTTGGAAAAGACCAGATAGGTTTTGGCATCCACCGCTTCGCGCAACTGATTGCCGAAATGGACCGTATGCGTCATCGCCTGGGCATGCTCGATCTCACCCCCCATGCCGACAACGCTTGCTTTGCCACAGCCTTCCAACCGGTCGCCGGTCACATCCAGCAACATCTCGGTCAGCGTTTTTCCCACGAATGGTCCGTGTTCCATAATCTCAGGGCGCATATTCTCGACATGGCCGCGCCCGAACCACGGGTTCTTGAGTACCGCGCCATGGCGGCCACCAGAAGCGTCGGTTCTTCGACTTTCTTCCAGCCCTCCAGATAAGTGATCTGCTGCCAAAGCAACGTGCGTCGGATCTCAATTGACATGGATTGGGTCCTTCTCTGTGAATGTGTGCATGATCTCGACGGCAGGTGTTCGTATCGGGCGCTGCCGTCGCCCCATGTCCAATCCCGTCGAGCCATGGGAGGTCACGGCGTTCCCACCGATACTTTTGTGTGTCTTCAGTTCCCCGGTAACCTGTTGGAAGCACCCAACAAACGGGTTTCCCCCTACGATGTCGCGAACTGTCCGAAGATATGTCGATCTCCGCTTGGTCATCGGGCGACAAACTGGCTACCGAGCGGCTCGGACGATGTGTTCATCCAGACGGTCTTGGGTCGTGTGTAGTCGTAGACGGCCTGAAATCCGCTCTCACGGCCATAGCCCGAGGTTTTCATGCCTCCGAACTCCGCGATCGGGGACACCGCCCGATAGGTGTTGACCCAGACGATTCCGGCACGCACCGCACGGCTCATACGCAGAGCACGGGCGCTGTCTCGGGTGAAGATGCCTGCTGCCAACCCGTGCACGGTGTCGTTGGCCAGCGCCAGAGCCTCTTCTTCGGTTCGAAAACTGAGGACACTCAATACCGGGCCGAACAGCTCTGTGTCGACAATGTGCAGATCCGGGCGAGGGCAGTCGACAATCGTCGGCTGAAAATACATGTCCGAGCCCGCTGCGGCGCGCTTGCCACCACAGACAATCCGTCCGCCTTCCTCGACGGCGCGCACCAGTTCCCGCTCGATGGTTTCGATCTGCGCAAGGGTACAGAGCGGACCCATCTCAGTTTCCTCCGCCATCGGATCACCGATCTTTGCGGTCTTTGCAATTGCAGCCAGGCGTTCCAGAAATTGATCGGCGATAGTCTCTTGAACAATCAGACGCGACCCGGCGACACAGCTTTGCCCTGAAGCCGCGAAAATCCCCGAAACCGAGCCATTTACCGCACTCTCCAAATCGGCGTCGTCGAAGACGATAAAGGGGGACTTGCCGCCGAGCTCAAGGCTGATTTCTGCAAAATTCTCCCGCGTATTCCCAATCACGTGGCGCGCCGAAACCGGGCCACCGGTGAACGAGACCCGCGCCACCAGCGGATGCGAGGTCAGCACTCGACCGCAGGGATCTCCGTGACCCGTAACGATATTGACCACGCCATCGGGGATACCTGCCTCGGCGATCAATTTGCCAAATTCCAACATCGCGGCAGAGGCATGCTCAGACGCTTTCAACACCACCGTATTGCCCGCTGCCAGCGCCGGGCCGATCTTGACTGCAGAAAGGAACAGTTGACTGTTCCAGGGCACCACCGCAGCGACCACACCCAAAGGTTCGCGATCGGTAAAGACGAACATGTCCGGCTTGTCGATCGGCAGTGTCTCGCCGTTTATCTTGTCGGCCGCCCCTGCGAAGAAGTGGTAGAACTCGCTGATATATCTCGCCTGCCAGCGGGTCTCCTTGAACATCTTGCCCGTGTCGCGAGTCTCAATTTCCCCCAAAGCTTCGGACCTGTCCGCCAGAAGGTCCGCCAGCCGGCGCAGGCAGTGACCCCGCTCGGTCGCGGTCATCCGTGACCACGGGCCCTCATAGCAGGCGCGGTGCGCGATGCGCACCGCCCGGTCTACATCCTCGGCGCTCGCCTCTGGAATCTCAGCCCAATTCTCGCCGGTTGCCGGGTTCAGGCTCGGGAAGGTGCCGCCATCCGAGGATTGCACCCATTCCCCGCCAATCAGCATCTTGTACGTCTTCATTTTTTTGGAACCTTTACATGGGGATTCACTAATCATTCCACTCCGCAGACATGAGATCCGCGCATTTTTCACCTACGGCATATGCAGCAGCATTCGTATTTGTAGACACTATGAAGGGAATGACCGAGGCATCGGCGACCCTGAGACCGCGAAGACCCGTGACCTTGAGGTCCGGGCCCACCACAGCCATGCCATCAGTACCCATCTTGCATGTGCCCACAGTGTGCCAGCTTGTCTGTCCGGTTGATCGCGCATAATCGAGAAGTTCGTCATCTGATTGAGCATCCGCACCCGGCAACACCTCCCGCTTGATAAGTTGGCTGATTGATGGGGTTGGGATTGTCATTGATCGTGATCGTTTCACCAGCCGCGCCGCTGGTGTCGACAATCTAGCGCGGCAGTCGAAGCCCTGAGCCCACGAACCAGTGTTTTTTTACATTCAAACATATTGCTCCTCCCTTTGCGCCGGGTACGGATTAGCTTTCTCGCCGGACTTCAGCGCCACTATGCTTAGATCAACATTACATTTTCGGCGTTTTGTATGACAAAGCGTAAACACATAAGGTTTTTCTATTGGATTCCCTGGAAAGTATAGACAGAAAATTTCAATGATTGTATACAAAAATTGAGTATCACAGCACGCCTTATCCTAGGAGAGAGTAAGAGATTCAAATTTATATCTTTGTTTTCAAATACTTAATCTGCGTCAAATGCCCTGCCCTACTTATCCTCGCACTTCAATAGCGAGGAACCTCCTGGCTTTGGTGAAGAAGTTCGGTCAAAATGTCAGACAATATACTGCCCAAACCAGCAGACAGGGCTAGGCTTTGCTTCAAAGTAGAGGCAGCACTTTGTAGCTTGACAACGCTGACGAGTACCGCCCGACCAGCTATCAAAAAAGGAGGCATCATTTGCCAAAATCCAGCAACAAAGCAACGGTACTTGGTGCATTCACAGGCCTGCAAAACCAAACCGTAAACGAGGCATCCGCATCACGCTCATCTATGCGGGAAACTGCACAAGCCTGGATCCGCGAAGCCATACTCGACGGGCGCTACCACGCCGGGGAGAAGCTGATTGAGCGAGAGCTGTGCAATGCCACGGGCGCAAGCCGTTCAGTTCTGCGTGAAGCTCTGTCGCATATTGAAGCCATCGGTTTGATTGTCAGACAATCCTACCGAGGCTATACCGTCACAGATCTGTCCTCTCATAGCATTGACGAAATCTTCGAGTTACGGGCAGCGGTCGAAACTCTTGCAGCCGAACTCTTCACAGAGCGCGCGAGCGAGCAGGAAATTGCGGATCTTAAACACGCCTTCAAGGAGGTCGAGGCGGCAATGCTCTCGGCAAGTGTTGTCAGAATTCGCAAAGCCAAGGAACAGTTTTTCGCGATCATTTTCAGTGGTTGCCGCAACGGTGAAATTCGCCGGGCGCTGGAGAATGTTATTGACCGGGTTTCTTACCTGCGATCGCAATTGATGAGCGATCCACAAAGACGGCAGGACTCACTCCATGAGATGCGCCGCCTTGCATCTGCGCTCTGCGAACGCAATCGGCTGGAGGCACGCGCCGCATCCCTTGCTCACCTGGAGTCCGCTCGCGTTGCCCTGACGCGTGTTTTGGCTGAATCGAAACTGGCGAGGGTTTAAGGAAACAAAAAAGAAGTTTACTCCGGTAAGAAAATCCGGGTTCTGTCGCAAACTCTGCTCGGAACTGTCGTTCCGACCTTGGTCCCGGTAGCGCGCGCTCGGATAAGACAAGAGCAAACCGTGACCGTCCCGCATGCATTTTCCAAAGGGTGTGATCTCGCACGTAGACCGCACCAAATTGATCAGTTGGGATATCAAGTATTGGCGCATGGCCGCCAAGAAGCTAATCAACCTTTGTCAGGCTGACAACCAAGGCGCGTGCACCGATGTAGTCGCTCACGTGCCCACGCGTGACGAAAAAGTTGAGCGTACGACCTTGGCGATCGCAGATGGCGTCCAGTTTCGTGTTCATGCCACCCTTTGTGCGTCCGATCAGACGGCCACGTCCGCCTTTTTCACCGCAAGACTAGACGCCGTGTGATGGCTTTTGAGTCACGTAGCGTCGATCATCGCGGTCTTTTTTCACCATGATCTGCGGCCAAGCCGCTGAGCATCTCAACAAAGAGGCCCTTGTCGCCCCGCTGCTTCCACAGTTGTAGAGTGTTTCTGGCGCTTTCGCCTCCCCACTGTGGCAACGGTCACCTCCAACTGTGCGGGCCGTTTGCTGTGGGCGCACCACTTCAGCGTAAGCCATTGCGATTTAAGAGGATAATCCCGATAAAAGCACGTCCCTCATCGACGATGGGGCTTGCCATGAGATTTTGAAAAGAAGGGCTTCAAACGCGCCATTTGCGCGTCGGCCAGCCAGAAAAGGTCAGACATTTTCACCGCTCATTTTCTAGAGCGGTGGAACACACCGCCAAACGGAAATCAATGGGTCCTGAGCCTAGGTTCAGCAACTGTCACCTGTTCTGTCCGTTAAACGTGGTATGCGATGACCACCCTGTTTGCCCCGCCTCTGATCTACATCGTTAGCACCGGATGGCAGTGTGATGTTTTATTTGTTTTTCTTATCGCAAATTCAATAATTACACATGGAAATCTTATCGAATTTCAGTCAGTGTAATTGACATAGATTTATTTCCGCCGCATCTAATCGCGCAATAGCCACTTTGTCTTTGGCCCGCGATCAGTGCGGCAAAAGATACGCAGCAACACCGGAACACCGAATAATTATCAGCACGTTGCGGGTCACCTTGGTCCGCACGCTCCAATGAGTGCGGACATGGAAAAGAAAAACTGCATCGACAAAAGCTCCAAGGCCGCCGGCGGGTGGGGTGCACTCAAAAGCGTTGGTCGGCAGTTGATGGGCAGCGGCAAACCTTTGGCCGGGGTCAGGACCATGCTGAAAGCAAATCAGCCCGATGGTTTCGACTGTCCGGGGTGTGCCTGGGGCGATCCGGAACACGGGTCGTCGTTTGAATTTTGCGAGAACGGCGTAAAGGCCGTTGCGTGGGAGGCGACCAAAGCCCGAGTAACGCCTGAGTTCTTCGCATCGCACAGCGTCTCGGAGTTGCGGGGCTGGACGGATTACGATTTGGAACATCAGGGGCGCCTGACACATCCTGTCCGCTACAACCCCGAAACGGACAAGTATGAGAAGACCGACTGGGACGCGGCTTTCACCGAAATCGGGGCCGCGCTGAACGCGCTCGACGATCCGAACCGGGCCGAATTCTATACCTCGGGTCGTGCCAGCAATGAGGCGGCGTTTCTGTACCAGATGTTCGTACGCCTCTACGGCACCAACAACTTCCCCGATTGCTCGAACATGTGCCACGAGGCCAGCGGCGTCGCGCTGACCGAATCCATCGGTATCGGCAAAGGAACGGTTCTGCTCGAAGACTTTGAAAAGGCGGATGCGATCTTTGTGGTCGGTCAAAACCCCGGGACCAATCATCCCCGGATGCTGGCCGATCTGCGAAAGGCCACACAAAGGGGTGCGCGCGTGGTGGTGTTCAATACACTCAAGGAAAAGGGCCTGCACCGCTTTGCCGACCCGCAAAACAAGCTGGAAATGATCCGCGGAGGGTCCGAGGCGACCTCGACAGACTATTACCGCCCGCGCCTCGGCGGAGATATGGCGATCTTTCGCGGCATGGCCAAGGTTTTGTTCGCGGCGGATGATGCGGCTCGGATCGAAGGTCGAACTCCCGTGCTGGATCACGGTTTCATATCCGAACATGCGCACGGGTTTGATGCCTATCGCGCCGTCGTCGACAGAACGTCCTGGGACCAGATTCAGGAGCAATCCGGTCTGTCTCGCATCGAGATTGAGGAAGCCGCTGACATCTACATGGCGTCCGACAAGGTGATCACCACTTGGGCGATGGGTGTGACGCAACACAAACACTCGGTTCAGATGATCCGCGAAATCACCAACGTCATGCTGATGCGTGGAAATATCGGTCGGCCCGGTGCCGGACTATGTCCGGTGCGTGGCCATTCGAATGTTCAAGGTGACCGGACCGTCGGGATCACCGAAAAGGCGCCGGCCTCTCTCTTAGATGCGATGGAACGCGAGTTGGGTGTTCCGATGCCGCGCGATCCCGGGCACAACGTGCTGCATGCGATTGGCGCCATGCTGAACGGCCAGGCGCGGGCGTTTGTCGCCTTGGGTGGAAACTTTGCACGCGCGACACCCGACAGCCATTTGATTGCGCAGGCTCTGGGGGGTTTGGACCTGACGGTGAATATCGCGACAAAGTTGAACCATGGTCACCTGCTGCCCGGGAAACTGTCCTTTATCTTACCCTGTTTGGGACGCACCGAGATTGATCGCAATTCGCATCGCGTGCGTCAGATCGTGACAGTTGAGGACTCGATGTCGATGGTACATGGATCCGGCGGGATCAACCTGCCAGCCTCGAAAGAGCTGCGGTCCGAGGTGCGGATCGTTGCGGGTATCGCCAAGGCAACTGTCGGCAGCGACGTTGTGGATTGGGATAGTCTGTCAGATGACAATGACCGGATACGCGACCTGATCGAGCGGGTGTTGCCCGCGTTTCAGAACTATAACGCGGCCGTCCGCAAACCGCGCGGCTTCCATCTGTATAACAGCGCTGCGGCCCGGGAATGGAATACGCCGACCAGGCGCGCCAATTTCTCGGATGCGGACCTGCCGGATCAGACCGAATGGCAGCGGGCACAAAGCGACGATCAGGTCTTTGTGATGCAGACCTTCCGCTCACACGACCAATACAACACCACCGTCTATGGCATGGACGACCGCTATCGCGGTGTCTATGGTGAACGACAAGTGGTCTTCATGCACATCAAAGACATCGCTCTGATCGGGGCCGAAGCCGGAGACAGGGTAGATGTTATCGGATGTCACGATGACGGGATCGATCGGGTGGCGGAAGAGTTCCGGTTGGTGCCGTATGACATTCCCCGCGGCTGTGTCGCCGGATATTACCCCGAGTTGAATATTCTGGTTCCTCACCAGGTATTTGGCGACAAGAGCTTCACGCCGGCCTCGAAATCCGTGATGGTCCGGTTCCGGCTGCGGGATGGATGATGATGGCAAGTGACTTGATGCAAACCATATCCGGTCTCGTTGCGCAAAACCCGGAAGAGCTAAGCGCTTTGGGGGCAGGTGTTCTGGCGGCAGCGCATCTTGGTCTTTCCAATAACAGCCGCAGCTTTGCCGAGCAGCTGGGCGTGGCCCATGCCTTGGTTTTGCGGGAATGCGTCGCACTGGCAGAAGACCATCACCTGATCCGGCTTGAAGACCGTGGTGATCGCTCGCAGAGGGTTTTCTTTGCACTGACCGAACGGGGTCACACCCAACTGGCCGGAGTGACCGACAAATGACGGCCCCGTTTCGCCATGGCCCAAAGGTCCGATATTCCGGCTCGGAAATCGTAACGGCGGTTGAGGCTCCGACAGGTGCCACAAAACCAAGCGAACTGACGCAGGAAACACCCGTTGCGTTTGTCTTTGACGGAACCACGGCGGCGGTCATGATGGCGTCTCCCATGGATATTCAGGATTTTGCCTTTGGCTTCGCGATGACCGAGGGTTTTCTCTCGGGTCCGGACGATATCGAGGAGTTCGAACAGGTCGCGCACGAATCCGGGATCGAGGCACGGTTCTGGCTCAGGACTGCGGCAGCACAGAAAATCGTCGCGCGGCGACGCGTGATGATGGGACCGGTGGGATGCGGCTTGTGCGGTCTCGACAGCCTTGAGCAGGCAATCAAACCCGTTGCCCGCATCCCGGACCGGAAGTTCCGAGTCGATACTGCTGACGCAGCGAGCGCCACCGATCTGCTGCGCAATCATCAGGCGCTTCACGATCGCACTAGGTCCGCTCACGCCGCCGGATTTCTCTTGCCCGGGCAGGGCATCGTCTTGGTGCGCGAAGACGTTGGACGCCACAATGCGCTTGACAAGCTGCTCGGTGCGCTCATCCGCGGCGGGATCGATCCGTCGTTTGGTGCGGTTGTGATGACCTCGCGCGTGTCGGTCGAACTGGTGCAGAAGACGGCGGCCATGGGGTGCCCGATGCTGATCGCGGTGTCGTCACCAACAGCTTATGCGGTCGAACTGGCAGATCAGGCCGGCCTGACGCTGGTGGCCAATACCAGAAACTCCACGTGCGAAGTTTATACGCATGCGCACCGCATTCGGTTGCGTACCGGATCCCTCTGCAATTGGCCCTAGTGAGTGCCCGTCACGACCCTGAGCCGTCTTCCGCTATTGGGCACACTGCGGGCAGGCTGACGGCGCGCTAAAACAAGAAGCGGCCGCAGCAAATTCCAACTGATGAAAGGTTTGTGGCGGCCTGCCATTTTTGGAACCAAGTCCACGACCGCTCAGGACTGGCTCAGGAGCCAATCCGAGAAGACTTGCGCCGTTTTAGCGGCCACCGCGCGGCGCGGTCTGAATAGGAAATAACCGTACTCCGCAAGCTCAACGTCAGAAAGGCGGACCAATCTGGCTTTACCCAGTTCGTCTTTCACAAGCTCATCCATCAAGGCGATACCCTGGCCGTCGATGACAGCCTGCACCCGAACGTTTGGATCCGGAACAATAAGAACGTCGCGGCGGGTTTGCAGCGGCAACTCTGCGGCGGTCAACCAATCAGACCACGCGTTGCTGTCGTCCCGATCTCTGAGCAGGGTGAAACGCGAAATTGCAGCTTCCATGCCTAAGTCTTTGACCATCCGGGCGGCATCGGCATTGCCAACAGGAAAGGAATGAAGCGGCAGGAAAGGCGTGACCGCACCGTCCTGCCAGTTCCCACTGCCCCAGCGAATGGCCAAATCGACATCCTGCAACTCCTGATCTGAAAACTGGATCATGGGTTGAATACGCAGTTGAACGTCCGGGTGTTCCTGCATGAAGGACATCAGTCGCGGCGAAAGCCAGCGGGCTGCAAAGTAAGTCGAAACCCCCACTGTCAGGGGCTTTAACACCGCGCCCTTGATCGTCAGTATCCCTTCCTCGATCTCTTCGTATTGGGCCTTGCAGGCCGCCAACAAACCCAGTCCTTCGCTGGTCAAGGTCACCCCGCGCGGCGTGCGCCGGAACAAGGCGACGCCCAGATCGGCCTCCAGCGTTTTGATCTGATAGCTGATGGCGCCCTTTGTCATGTTCAAAGCCTTGGCCGCCTCGGAAAAGCTCGGGTAACTGGCAATCTCGGTAAAGAGCCGCAGAAGGTCGTGGTGTCGAAAAAGTGCACGCATGACTATGTGTACAAATAACTTGAACGGTATGGAGAGATTTTTTCGATTTTCACCCGAAATGGCGCATGCATAGCTTCTTTTGTTCGTGCAAAGCAGAGGAAGCGTGTTGAGAAACCTGAACACAACAGCAGACCCGGTTTCACCGATGGGTCATCGCGCTAGGACGCGCCGGGGGCGCTCGTCTCGCCGCAGTATGCTGCCAGAGGTTCCTGAGTTCCAAGGCCGCAGGATACCTCCGTACAAGCTTTTGAAAAACGCCGCACTTGAGCGGATCGAGGATCAGGCCGACTGGATTTTGAACACAATTGGCGTGGAATTTCGGGGGGATAGAAAAGCGCTGGACCATCTGGCAGGCGCTGGCGCCCGGATCGATCGCGCGCGGGTGCGTTTTGAGCCGGGGCATGTACGAGAGCTTTGTGCCACGGCCCCGCGTGAATTCCAGCTCCATGCGCGCGATCCAAAGAATACCGTGACGCTGGGCGGCGATCAAGTCGTGCTGATGCCAGGTTATGGGGCACCCTTCGTGAGCGATCTGGAGAACGGCAGACGCTATGCGACGCTGGAAGATTTTCGTAACTTCGTAAAACTCGCCTTCGCGTCCCCGGCCCTGCATCATTCTGGTGGAACGGTTGTCGAGCCGACAGATGTACCGGTGAACAAACGTCATCTGGATATGATGCTGGCCCACCTCACCCTGTCGACCAAACCGTTCATGGGTTCGGTCACTGCCGCCGACAGGGCCGAGGACAGTATCAACATGGCCAGGCTGGTCTTTGGGCGTGACTTCATGGACGGCCATGCCGTGATGCAGGGCAACATCAATGTCAACTCGCCGCTGGTCTACGATCACACCATGTCGAGCGCGCTGCGTGTCTATGCGAAGGCAAACCAATGCGTCTGCATCTCTCCGGCGATCTTTGCCGGTGCGATGGGTCCGCTCTCTCCGGCCGCTGTTGCAGCGCAGACATTGGCCGAAGCGATGGTGGGGATTGCACTTGTGCAACTCATCCGTCCCGGCTGTCCGGTGGTATTCGGCTCATTTCACTCGACCATGAACCTGCGAAGCGGAGCACTGACGTTCGGGTCGCCCGAGGCCAATATGGTGACGATGGCGCTGAGCCAACTGGGCCGAAGGTTGGGTGTCCCAGTACGTTCTGGTGGCGGACAGGTCACCGCATCGAATGCGCCAGACGGTCAGGCCATGCAGGACAGCACCGGCGCAATGTGGGCGACGCTTTTGTCCGGCGCGCATCAGGTCTGGCATGCGGCGGGTTGGCTGGAAGGCGGGCTGGTTATGTCCTACGAGAAGTTCATCATGGATCTCGACCACTGCGGAGCGATGCTGAAACTGCTGCGGGGGTTTGACACTGACGCCGAAGCCTTTGGTCGCGACGCCTATCTGGAAACCGGACCGGGCGAGAGTTTCCTCGGCACCGGGCACACCCTGCGCCACTACGCCACGGCCAATTTCGAGCCTCAGATACCCGATGCGGGCCCATATGAGCGCTGGGCCGAGACCGGCTATCTGACCGCGGATCAAAGGGCATCGGTACGGTGGCGGCAGATGCTGGATGAATACCGGAAACCCACCTTGAAATCGGGCGTTCAATCCATGCTTGATGACTTCGTCTCCGAGCGGAAGGCGGCCATGCCGGACGAATGGCACTAGACAGAACCGGAAGTTCGACACGGTTTTCTACACACCCAGATGGCAGGTTGTCGTCTTTAGGGTCGCGTCCGGGTCGCTGTTTCGTTTTTGGTCGCTCCGCCACCAAGACTTGTCTTTGATCAATTCGCACGAATTTTATCGGGTATATGATGCCGGGGTCGCTGCACGACCCTTTCGTGCGGTCAAGCTAAAGACGTAAGACAGATGACCCAGACTGACCCCTCCGCCGTGTCCGACACGTTCAGGACGAGAATTGCCCAGCTATCGGGCTGGCAGCGGGTCGGCTATCGCTCAAAACCGGCGGAACTGGTGTTCTACTTCCTGTCCATCAGCGGATTGCTGCTGTGGGACGGTTTTGACCTGCACTGGTACTGGCAACGCACCACGCTGACGATCCATCTGCTGTGCGCCCTTCTGTTGTTTCCAGTCTTCATACTGCCCTTCTGGCTGTCGCATCGTGATACGCTGGCGCGGTCACACAAACCAAGGTTGCGGCGCACCGGGTATGGCATCGAATACGGTTTGATCCTGTTGGGCGTCAGCGGGCTGTACCTCGTAGTCTTCGGAAATCGCGGAAACTTCGCAGGACAGGTAGCCTATTGGGCGCATCTTTTACCGACCGTTCCGCTGACAGCGGTTGTCGTCTGGCATGCGCATCGCTGGTCGATGTTGAAAAGTCTGAAATGGGTGCTTGCGCTGGTTCTGGCCCTTGTTGTGCTGGCCGGTGCCGCTTTTGCCGCCACATCAAGCGGCTCTCTTGTCGCGGGGGATCAGGGGCGCAAGCTGTTCAGTGCAAATTTCGAGGCAGGCAGCCTGTCCTGGATCGACCGGCAGAGCGGCGAGCGGCTGGGTGAGATCCGTATCGGAGGGGACATAAGGCGTGTGGCAACGGGGCCGGACGGATTGCTTGCTGCCACGGATTACACCGGTGGTCGCCTTGTCTTTGCCGATTGGACAACAGGCCGGATAACCGGAGAACTTGCGGTTGGTACACGTCCTTTTGGGGTCGTGTTCGACGCCAAGCATAACCTGTTCTGGGTTACGTTGCTCGAAGATCATCAACTGCTGGGCGTGCATCCGCGCAAGGGTGTGATCCACCGGATCGACACCGAGGACACGCCACGCGGATTGGCCCTGTTGTCTGACGGGCGGCTTCTGGTGAGCCACGCCATGGTGGGCAAAGTCTCGGTCTTCGATACGCAGCGACCGATGGCAAAGCCGCGCGTGATCGATCTCCCGACCACGCAGAACCCCGACGAGTTTGCATCACAAGGCCATCCGCGCCTTTTGGACGACATCGCCGTTAGCCCGGATGAGAGCGAGGCCTGGCTACCGCATGTCTTGTGGAATTTCGATCACCTGTTTCAGTTTCAATCGACGATCTTTCCGTCGCTATCGGTGCTTGACCTGACCCCGGGGGCCGAACGGGACCTCACAGCGCAGCGCAAGCATCTGTTCCGCCAGATCGATTTGAAAGACCCCGTGCACACACGGTTCGACGGATCGCCCAAAACAATGATTGTTGCCAATCCTCATGATGCGGCATTTTCCGATGATGGCAGCAAGGTCTACGTAACCCTGGCAGGCAGCGAAGATCTGCTGGTGTTCGATCTGACCGGGCGAGAAAACCTTCCGGGCGGCGCCAGAGCCACCCAGATTCTACGTCACCTGCCCGGAGCCAATCCGCGGGGGCTGGTGGCGGACGGGGGAACACTGTTCGTCCAGAGCGCCATGAGCCTTGATCTGACGCGTTTGCAGGACAGCGGGTCTGTGGCCGTCACCGCGCCGGTCTTTGCCGAGTTGGTGACCGAAGACCCGATATCGCCAGAGCTGCGCAGCGGGCTGACACTGTTCCACAGCGGCAATACCGACCGCCACCCTGACGCGCCGATGACCGGCGATTACTGGATGAGCTGCCAATCCTGCCACGTGGACGGGTTCAACTTTACCAATGGCTATTTCTACGAAGACAGCGAAATCGATAAATACCGCTATGCGCGGGTCGGGCACGGCAATCTGGGCAATATGATTGCTGGGGACTTCATCGGAGATTACATCCGCATCATTCAGGGGACGCAGGGCGGTATGGGTCACGACGGTGAAGGCACAGCCGAGCTTCTCGACCCCAGGAACCCGCCTGATCACGTTGCGGATATGATGATCGACCTGCATGAGGTGGTGCGTGCTAAAGGCAATCTGCCGCTGGTCTCAACCTGGTTGCGGCTTGACGATGATCGAGGACAGGTTCACGAGGAGGAATGGGTCAATTCCGCCGCCTGCGCCGAATGCCACTCCGACATGTTCAACCAATGGGCGGATTCACTGCACCGGCTGATGGGGGATTCGAATCCTTGCTACAAGGTTGTTGAGGATCTGGCCGCCGCAACCGAGGGCGAGCAGTTTCGCACCTGGTGCATGGGCTGCCATCATCCACAGGGGCTCTTGTCCGGGCTGACCGCCACCTCGGACGCGGGCCATATGTTCGAACAGGGGGGGACCTCGCTTTTCGAGGCCCTGAAACGCGGCACGCCGGATCTGGACGAAGGAACCGGCTGTTTGTTCTGCCACCGGATATCCCGGCTGGAGACCGCGCGCAGCCCCACCGCGGGAGCCAACGCAAGTTTCACCGTGAATATCAGGGATCGAGAGACCTATCTGTTCGAAAACAGCAAAAACGAAATCCTGAACTGGCTGGGCAATCATGCAATCAACGCCAAACCACAGGCTCATACAGACTCATACAGTCAAGATTTCTACTCTGAGTCCAAGCTGTGCAGCACCTGCCACAACGAGATTGCCCCTGGGAGCGGCGCCGTGATCGTCGACACATACGGCGAGTGGGAACGGTCACCTTACAACGCGCCCTCTGATCCCGCCCAGCACCGATCCTGCATCGATTGTCACATGCATGCGGATGTCAAACGAATTGGCCAGGACATCCCCGGAATCTCCACCGATGGCGGGCGGGTCAAAGATAACGTGGTCACGCATCAATTCACCGGCGCCAATTATCATCTTGTCGGCTTGCGCAATGCAGACCTCAAACGCATGAGCATTGAGCTTTTGCAGACAGCCGCTGAGCTTGAGGTCGATCTTACGCCCCAAGGCGACTTGAATGTACGGGTGAAAAACACCGGCGCGGGTCACGCGCTGCCCACCGGCGTCGCCGATTTCCGGCAGGTCTGGCTGGACGTCACAATACGCGATGCCCATGGCGCGCTGGTTCTGGAAAGCGGCAAGATGAATGCCAAGGGTGTGGTCGATCCCAAGGCGCGTTTCTTTCGCAAGGTGTTTGGCGACAAATATGGCGATCCGGTGGTCTTTGCCTTCTGGCGCTATGAAAAGATGCTGGAGGACACCAAGATCCCGGCCGGCGGGCACCGGAACGAAATTTTTGATCTGCCGGATGACACCGCCTTGCCGATCACGGCCGAGGTGAAACTGATGTTCCGCACCTATCCGCAGGCGGTCACCGATATCGTGCGGATGCAGTATCCCGAACTGACCAATCCCGAGGCAGTGGTGATGACACAGAACAGAGTGGTTCTGGAATGAGCCATCAATCGCGGCAAAAAAATCGGAGAAAATGATGAACTTGAAACCCACTCTGCCTGCTGCGCTGATGGCATTGCTCGCGGGCGCAGCTTTGGCCGAAACCTTCGAAATCGATCAGGTGATCGATCTGTCGGCCATGACCCCTGATCAGGTCTACCGGTTCGAGCCGAGCTACCTCTGGATCGAGCCGGGCGACAGCATCCGCTTTCTCAATTCCACCGGCAACCATACTGTGACGTCGCTTGAGGGCATGTGGCCCGAAGGCGTGGACTATGTGAATATCGAGCACAAACCAGTCGCTGCCGTGACCCTGGACCAACCCGGCATCTACGGTTTTCGCTGCAAGGTGCATGGCCGCCACGGCATGTATGCGCTGCTGGTGGTCGGTTCCCCCGAGGCCAATATCGACAAGATCAGCTATGAAAAAGTCAGCGAGCCGGGGCGTGCCATCTTCGAGCGGCTGTTCTCACGCATGGAGCAGGATCTGGCCGCCCGGACCGATTGACGCACGGCCGGGTGAACCAAGACGGCCGTCCTCGCAAATGCCCGAATCCGATCCGGTACCGCATGCGCAGATTGCGTTTAAAACCTAGGCGCCAGAGACACGCCAGCAGGCCTCTGTCTGCGACACCAACAATCTTGACAAAATTACACAGGAATTCTACGGCAGTACTGAGCTTTTCGGCCCGTTCAAAGCAACGCGCAGCCCTGTCACTCCCTTTGGCAAACTGGAGCCGTCCATGATTAAACATTCAATAGTTCTGGCAGTTTTGCTTGGTTTTCCCGTTGCCGGCATTGCACAGAACACGACGCCTCCGACTGCCCCGGACCTCCCGGAATCTCCCGTACTCAGTGCGCCCGCTGACACAGAGGAACAGGCCGTTCCTCTGAGTGATGTACCGGAATTCACGGAAGACACAGCTCCAGAAACTGTGGTCGCAGAAGACGCGCAAAGCCCGGATTTGGCGCAAGTCGAGGAAGCCGATCTGTGGCTGACGGCTCAGGGCGCATCGGACCGGGCAACTGAGTTTCTAAAGCGCGGCGGCCCGTCAATCTGGGCGATTGCCGCTCTGTCGGTCATAACCCTGGCCCTCATATTGTGGAAGATCTGGAGGCTTGCCCTGATAGGCGCCTGGTCGCGTGGGAAGGCTGGGCAGGCGGTGCTGCAATTTGAGTCCGGCGAGGTGGATGGCGCACTCTCTACCCTTGAGGAGCGCCGGGGAATTCGGTCAAAAGTAGTGGCGCATGCGATCCGATCCATTCGGCTTTTGCCGGAACAGCGCGCACGCGAAGAGACAGCACGGGTGGCAAAGCGCGAGATCGCGCAGGCAGGCACTGGTTTGCGGGCTCTGGAGCTGATCGCCACGATTGCACCTCTGCTGGGTCTGCTTGGTACAGTTCTGGGCATGATCGCCGCGTTTCAGGCCCTGCAACAGGCTGGCAACCGTGCGGATCCGGCCCTGCTGGCCGGCGGCATCTGGGAGGCGCTGCTGACCACCGCCGCGGGCATGGCGGTCGCAATCCCGGCTTCGGCTGCGCTCACCTGGTTCGAGGCCGTGATCGATCGCATTCGCCGGGACGTCGAAGATAGCGCAACACGACTGTTTGTTGCGCGCCCGTCGAAAGATATCCGGCTGGCGGCGGAATAAAACAATGCAATTCGCCCCGCCAGCCAGACCCAGACGCAAACCAAGCCTTACGCCGATGATCGACGTGGTGTTCTTGTTACTGGTGTTCTTCATGCTGGCATCGCGGTTCGGCACGGATGCAATGCTGCCTCTGCCGATGGCCGGGTCTGGTGGCGAATACACCGGGCCGCCGCGTCTGATCGATGTCTACCCGGATAGGGTGGCGCTGAACGGTGTCGAGACCGGCGACCTGCCGCAGGCGCTGGCTCCGCTCATGCAGTCTCCATCAGACATGCTGGTGTTGCGCGGCAAGGATGGAGCAACATTGCAGCATATCGTTACGGTGACTGAAACACTGCGGCAGGCCGGATATGTTTCGGTTGTTCTGGTCGAGTAAGATGATGGATTTCTCCACCCCCCCTGCCCGCAAGCGCACGGAATCCATTGTGCCGATGATCAATGTTGTGTTCCTGTTGCTGATCTTCTTCCTGATGACTTCAAGTCTGGCCACGCCAGAACCGTTCCAGGTCACTCCCCCGAACGCGACGTCCGAGACAGAAGCCGAGATGGAGCATATCTTGTATGTCGACAAGGGCGGCAAAACATCGTTCGAAGGGGTCGAGGGCGATGCGGCCATTGCGGCAATTGCCGCAATCAGCACAGATCATCCGAGCATCCAACTCCGCGCAGACGCCGAACTGGAGGCGAGCGTTCTGGCCAATTTGCTGACAGCTCTGGCAGCCTCGGGCCTGAGCCGGGTCGAATTGATCGTTGCTGCACAATGAAACACGGGTTGGAGATACTCACGTTTGTCGCGATTGCCTTGGCGGTGCATGTCCTGGCTTTTGCGGAAAACTCAAGTTCCGGACAGCAATCCGGTGGCAGCGGTGGCGAGGCCCGTCTCTCGATTACCGCCGCCGCCACGACTGTCACGGAGATGGTTCAGAACTGGGAACGGCCACCTGATACTCTGTCCGAGGTTCAAACCGCCCTGACCGCCCCCGACCTACCTTCGGCCACAGAAACAGTGGTGCCGCAGATTGATCTGGCTCCCACTCCGCGACCAGAGGCGCGCCTGGCGGCGATGCCTGCCGACACCTTGGACGAGATCGATCTCAACGCCATGCAGCCTCCGCCACCACCGCCAGAACCCGAACCCGAGGTTTCGCAGGATCCCCCTCCGAAACCCAAGCCTCGGCCACCTCAGCCCGAGTTGGCTCAAAAGGCGGATCAATCGTCAGCTGGCCGCCAGAAAGAGGTCGCAGCCGGAGCCGGTGGCACATCTCAGGCCGGAATGGGACGTGCCGAAACGGCAACGGGGACTCCGGGTCAAAACGCCGAACTTGCGGCTCTGTGGGGCGCGAAAATACGGGCGCGAATCGACAGGAACAAACGCTATCCGCGCGGAACCAGGGCCAGCGGGGACGTCACGGTCGAACTGCGTGTTGCCCGTGACGGGCGGTTGTTGAGCCATCGAATCCGAACGTCATCGGGCGTACCCATCCTGGACGATGCAGCACTGACGGCGGTCGCCCGTGCTGGCCGTTTTCCAAACGCGCCTAAGAAACTCGCAGGTGCAAGTTTTGGGTTCTCCGTGCGGATCACCCTAATGCCGCGCTGATACCGATGTAATCGGGCCTCCAGACGGTTTCGGCGCAGACAGGTCTTGGGGAAATCGTCCTGAACCGTTCTTGTCCGAGTTCAATTGACATGGATCCACTGAAGTCTTGTCTAGCCGAAACATGCGCTGACTGACCCAAGCCATTATAGCCAGTTACGGCGGGCGAACCGCGCCCATGATTGAGGAGTGGAGGAAACGCCACCAAATCAAACAACCGCAGAGTGCCTTGGGCTGATGCCCGCAAGCCCCGGACGCCAGCAGTTAAATGCGCCAAAGGCCTGTCATGCAATACCGTTAAAAAGACCGCCGCGCAAAGCGGGCGACGATCTCAAAGGCCGCATTGGGTGCAGTTTTTAGAACGTGGCTGACACAAACAGGCTGAGATTCCGGCCCGCACCCGGTATCTGCTCGTTGGCGCGATAGGACTTGTCCAGAATGTTGTCCAACTCCAAAACTAGACGCGCATTTTCGGTCAGATCCATGGTGCCGCGAAAGTTAACTGTGGTCCAGCCAGAGGTCGGATTGGTGCCGGTGGGTGATCCATTGTCAACGACATTGCCGTTTTCATCAACAAGCTTGGACGAGCTTTGACCGCGCAGAAAAACATCCCAGGTTCCGCCTAAGCTTGCCGTCTGCCAGTCCGACCGCAATCCAAGTGTTCCTGTCCACTCCGGTGTTCCGCTGTCTTTGGTGCTGAAGCCGTTGCCATAGGTGAATTCGCGCGTGACATTTGTCAGGATCACATATGGACGGACACCGTTCCAACCCGGATCGAATTCCGCCGCAACTTCAAACCCCCAGGTATCCGCGCTGTCCACGTTCTCGTAAACCAACTCTCCGGGGTTCAAGGGATCGGCTAGGGCTGCGATATAGTCCTTGGCATCGGTATAGAACACTGCGGTATCCAAAACGAGGTTGCCGCGATCAATTCTGGCGCCTAGTTCAAAATTGGTTGCGGTCTCGGGTTCAAGGTTCGGATTACCATTGATTGTTTGGCCACCCGCGGATGTCGTCAGATACAATTCTGAAAGCGACGGGTATGTGTAACCCTGAGAGATATTGGCGCGCAGAATCGCATCATCCGACAAGTTGTAGACCAACCCGGCTGATCCCAGCCAGCGACTATCGCTGTTGCTCTGACCAGGCTGGGCGACACCGTTTTCGAGAAACTGGTCCTGGTCGCTGTCAACTCTGTAATACCTAGCGCCAAGCGTCGCCACAAAGTCACCGAGTGTCACCTCGTGCTGAGCGAACACGCTTGTGGTCCGTATCGTAGCATCAACAAATGTCGTCTCGGTCACTGGAGGGACTGGGCCCGGTGGGTTTATTATAGTCACTTTGTCCGTTTCCAACCGGTCATCTTCATATTCAAACCCAACCACTGTGCGGTGGCCTGCTGCAAATTCGAAGTTCGCCGTTGCAAGAAAACCGCTGGTGGTTTGCGTATCGTCTGACGTGATCTCGAAGCTCGGCGCAAATGGACCAGGGTTCAGGTTGTTTTCGAACTTACGATCGATTTTTTGTGTGTAGGCACTGAACTTGAGCATGGACATCCACGGCGTCAGATCCTCACCTTCATAAAACGCACTATACTTACGCAGATCCCGCTGAGGCAGATTGATCCGAAAGTTCGGGTTGCCCGTGAAGACCTCGGTTGAAGCGTCAAAATCCTGCGCGCGCAGTCCGACGTAACTCTGGCCAAAGTCATACCCCAAAAAGGCCAATACGCCGTCCTCATCGCTGCCGGACGGTACGAGATCACCATCGGGGGTTTTGCGGTCCCCAAGGTCAGCCCTCGAATACGACAGACGATAGTCAAAGTTGTTTACAGTGCCCGCAATACTGGCAGCCGTGCGAAAGCCGTCATTTGCGCCGATATAGCCTGCGGTGCCCGAAACCTCGACGGGTTTGTCGGCGCCCCGTTTCGTGATGATGTTCACGACGCCACCGATGGCCCTGTTGCCGGATACAACCGAAGACGGCCCACGCACGATCTCGATACGCTCGATATCGGTCGGGGACACCAGCAACGGCGTTCCATAGCGGGTGTGATCAGACAAACGCTGACCATCGACCAAAACAGCGATACGTTGCGATTCCTCACCGCGGATACGGATGCGATCCAGATCATTCTCCGTGACCTGAATGCCCGGCACATCAGAAAGCAGGTTGGCAACGGATGTCGGTGGAATCTCACTAATCTCGTCGGAATCCACGACCGTAACCGATGCCGGGCTTTCGAACACTTCGGTCGGGATACCGGTGCCGGTGATGGTGATATCCCCCAGTTTAATTATGTCGTCATCCTGTTCCTGCGCCGAAAGAGGCGCCGCCATTATGACGCCCCCCACCATGGCGGCGGTCGCGGTGGAACGCAAAAGCGTCTGTTTCATTGAAACCCCCAGAGTTCGATTTATGCAAAGAGTGGTGAACTCGCCCGAGCCGGGCGAACTACTGCCGTTACCTTGCTGATAGCTGGGTGTTGTCTGGAGCCTATGCGCGTGGATTCCACACATATCGGCTCTCCGCGCGCGACCATACGAGACTTAACTCATCAGTAACATAGTCTTTTTGTCACACGCTTAATGCGTGGCCACAACGCCACAACGGCAACCCCAGAGACCCGATATCAAAGCAAGCGCGACAACCGAAGCCGGTGAAAGGACGGCCTCGACCCTTAACAAAACCGCATTGTTGAAAGGTTGGAGGTGTCTGGCACAATCCTACCGAGAATGCCCTTACAGACCAGAACGGCTCGGATCACTCCACGCGCAAGCTGTCCGAGTCGCCAGTTACAATGGACAGACCCGAGCAGACGGTCAGCAACCGCGCGAAAGAGGCTCCCTCACAGACCATCATGGCGTATGCGCGGGCATGGCTTGCCTGCCCCCGTCGTACCGCATGCAGGGTCGACACAAAGTACTTTTCCTCATCCGTCAGCATCGCAGGTGATTGACTGTCGCCGGGTGAAAGGTACGAAAAAGGGCGTGTCCGCGATCCGATCAGCGCATCGACCATGAGCGATACAGCATGCGCGATGGTCGCTCCGAACGGTGCCGGGAAGGCCAGTTCCGCGCAGCGAAAGGCATCCTTCCAGGTTTGCCCCGCAGGCTTTTCGTTGTTCTCAAAGAAAAACCGGGCGATTTCCAGAACCTTGAGTTCGAAATCGTCAAGGTCCACATTCGCCAGCGGTTCAAGACCGGCGCCTGCAACGACAAGGGTATCTTTCTTGAAAAGGGCTTTCATTTCGGCCTCGGGATCTGACATGCATGATGCAACCCTAGCTGCGCGTGATCGAGGCTTGGTGACGGTTCTGAATGCGCCAAATGCTCGCGTACTGTCAATCCCTGTGATCCAACGGCCTTGATTTACAGTCGGTTTCCTGTTTCGCTGCCGAAGCCAGGATGATCCCAGCGCGTAACCAACAGCAAGGGATCCGAGTCATGTCTCAGCAAGGCGAAACCGTCCTCGATATCAAAAATCTGTCAATCCAGTTGCCACGAGGAGCTGACCGGAAATACGCGGTCGAAGATGTTTCGCTCACGCTCCGACGCGGTGAGATTCTCTGCGTCGTCGGAGAGAGCGGATCAGGCAAATCCGTCATGACAAGTGCAATCATGAACGACGTTCCGGGGCGTCTCAAAGTCACGTCAGGTGAGGTGCTGTTCGATGGTCAGGATGTTCTGAAAATGTCGAACGCCGAGTTGAACGACATGCGCGGTGCCCGCATTTCGATGATTTATCAGGAACCGATGGCTGCGCTTAACCCTTCTTTGAAGATCGGCAAACAGGTGGATGAGGTATTTGCTCTGCACCGCCCCGATATCGCGCCAAAACAGCGCAAGGAGGAAACGCTTAGACTGCTGGAACAGATGAAGCTTCCGTCCCCGCCGCGCATCTATGACAGCTATCCGTATCAGGTGTCCGGCGGGCAGTGTCAGCGGATTGTGATTGCCATGGCACTGGCCTGCAAGCCCGATGTTCTGATCGCGGATGAACCCACGACCGCTTTGGACGTTACCACCCAGGCCGAGATCCTCAGGCTGATCAACGATCTGAAAGAGGTCTACGATAACGCCACGATCTTCATCACGCATGACTTCGGTGTCGTCGCCGATGTCGCGGATCGGGTGGCGGTGATGTGCTGGGGAAAGCTGATCGAAGAAGGCCCCAAGGAACAAATCCTCATGCATCCGAAAGAGCCCTATACCCGGCTTTTGGTCGACGCGATGCCGCTGCTGGAGACCACGCGCAGCCCCGACCTGACGCGGAATGATCCGCCGGTTGTCTCGGTTAAGGGGCTCCACAAGATTTACACCAGCGGGGCCAAGCAAGTTCATGCACTGAAGGACGCGCATTTCGTGTTGCGCGCGGGCGAAACACTGGGCGTTGTTGGTGAAAGTGGGTCCGGAAAGTCGACCCTGGCCAAAACGCTGATCCGTCTGGAGGAACCTACAGAGGGCGCGGTGATCATCAAAGAGACCGACTTTCTAGGATTGACCGGCGATGATCTGGTCAAGGCCCGAAAGAACATCCAGATGATATTCCAGGACCCGTTCGGATCGCTGAACCCGTCTCAATCGGTTGAGTTCATGATCACCCGCGGGCTGCAACTGCAAGGTGTCAGCGCAAAGGATGCCCAGGATCGAGCCATCGACCTTCTGGAACAGGTCGGTCTTGGCGAGCGCGCGATGAAGCGTAAGCCCCGCAACTTCTCGGGTGGTCAGCGTCAGCGCATCGGCATCGCGCGCGCGCTTTCGATGGAACCGGACGTGGTGATAGCAGACGAGAGTGTTTCGGCCTTGGACCTGTCGGTCCAGAAACAGGTGCTTCGGCTGATGAACGAACTGCAAATCAAGTACAAAATGGCAATCATCTTCATCACGCATGACCTGCGGGTTGCCGCGCAGATTTCGGATTACATCACGGTCATGGAAAAAGGCGTCATGGTCGAGTTTGGCCCGGCCGAAGAGGTGTTTAACGCACCGAAACATGACTACACCAAGCGGCTGTTGGAAGCCGCGCCGGGACGTGATTGGCACCCCCCGCGACTGACACCCGAGGAGGCCGCACAGATCGCAGCCTCCATCGAGCGTGTGTGACCCGCAGCCGGACGGCCTTGCCATCGGTCGACGTTCGCGATGTATCTCCCGCGGAATACGAAAGCCTTTCAGGCGCGGCATTTTGGGCGGTATCTGCTTGCGTGAGCGGTGAGCCGTTCAGAACGCGCAAAAACACATTGGCAATGTCATCAGTGGGCTTTTGTGCGGCACAGGCTAGCCGCCGTATCCCAAAAGCAGATAGCTCAGGAACTGTCCGTTTCCCGGACGCTGGTGAACTTCATGATCCGAGATGCAGACAAAGCTTGCAGGTTGGCCACACAAACACCCTGAGCGGCATGCCCGCGGTTTTATTGTTCGACCGGATACTGTGCTGAGATCGTGCAATATGTGGACGCGCCAGACGACTCGCATGTTCCGGGCGCGACATGCTCCATGACGAACTCATCCTCGAGCGCCGCGCCATTGACGGTCACGTGATAGTGCCAGCGCATTTCATCCTCGGTAAAGCCATGCAAAAATTCAGTCAGATCCAGTTCTGTTTGACCGCAGCGCATCGCTGCAATCGAAATGCCACTTTCAGTCAATACACCGCCAATCATCTCGGCAGTGTCACGGCAATCGTCAACTGAATCGGCATATGTCAACGCCATATGGGTCTGGCCGGTCGCACTGACGGTCAGAATGATCAGAGCGGTTTTCAACATGTTTACAACTCTCTACTGGCTTTCGGGTTCAGTCCAAACCGCATACAAAGCGGCATCTCTTATTAGGTGATAAAAATAGTAAGATATTTGCGCTAAATCAAAACCAATTGCAGCCTAGTCAGATATCTTTGACCGTCCGGAGTTCGGCGGTATCGAGATGAAGACAGCCGATTTGGTGCCGCATAAACTGCCGCCGGTTCGGTTTGTCTCCGCTGATGTTGGGTATACAAACACAAAAACCGACCTAGTCCGGGTCACCCTGACACATTCGAAAGTCCAAGTTTTGGGTTCCAAGATCACACACACGGCGTCTGGCGGAATCAAGTGGTTCAGTGGTGCCACGAAACGTTTCAGAGATTGGCGGCGGGCTTTGGGGACTGGCTTGGCCTGTGTAGACTAAGACCAACGTGAAGTTAAGGAGAAGGGCATGCCGGTATCTGGGCCTCCGCTGGAAGAACCTGCGGACTTGAAGGACCTTCTTCGTCGGAGTTTATTGGCCGACCCTGACGCCACAGCGCTTTATGCGTTGGACGGGATATTGACGTGGCGCGAGTTGGAAGTGGCCTGTACGCGGCTTGCGCGGAGTTACCTGAGCTTAGGGTTGAAGCCGGGGGATCGGGTCGCGTCGATCATGCCGAACGGAGCGGACCTGGTGATCCATTACCTGGCCTGCATGCGGGCGGGCCTGGTGGCCATGCCGCTCAACTACCGATACACCCCCGCGGATATCGACTATGCGCTCGGGCTTGCCAAACCTGCGGCCCTGTTGGTGCACGGCGAGCGTGTAAAGGATATAGTGGGGATTCCGAGTGTAGCGCGATTGCCTGTAGGGGTGATTTCATACGAAGACGACGCCAAATCCGGCCTCGCCTTTAAGACTCTGCTGAACCACAACGGCAAAGAGACCTTGCCGGTGATCGGTGCAGACGCTCCAGCATTCATATTTTTTACATCGGGAACCACGGGCAAACCCAAAGGCGTAACGCACAGCCACACCACCATGGGATACATGGTGGCGAGCAACGCAAAGGGGCTGAGGCTGGGGCCGGAAGACGTAGTGCTGCCGGCGTCGTGGGTTTCGCATACCGCTGGATTGCGGCTAACGTTCGCGGGGCTATGGGCCGGAGCCATGACAAATATTGCTCGGAAGTTCACGCCGGATGAGCTGTTGAACCTCTTGCGGCAGACGCGACCAACCGTAGCGCAGATATTGCCTGCGCCCTTAGCCGCATTGCTGCGATCGCATGGCGCGGTGCGCGAAGATTTCAGCTCACTAAAGACGATGATGGCGGGCGGAGACAAACCTTCACGAGCGTTGGTCGAGGCTTTCCGAAAGGTGGCCGGTGTACCGATCGGCTCGTTTTACGGAATGACGGAAATGGGCACGTCGCATTCGAACACTCACGGGAGTTCTGAGAAGGTCGGCGCAGTTGGCTTCAACAATCCGGGCTATGTCTCGTCGCTGCGTGACGAAACCTGGAGGGAAGTGTCTGCAGGTGTGGACGGCCGCCACTGGGTAAAGAGCCCGACCATGATGACGGAATATTGGGAGAACCCAGAAGCAACGGCGGCGGCGTTTCGCGATGGTTGGCTCGATACCGGCGACGTGATGCGTCGGGATGAGGATGGGTATTTCTGGTTTCGCGGCCGCCGGAAACAGATCATTGTGCATGATGGTTCAAACATCAGCCCGGCCGAGGTGGAAGACGCGCTGACAGCGCACCCAGCCGTTGATTCAGCAGTGGCGGTAGGGGTGCGAGACGAGATGCATGGAGAGGATGTTTGGGGGTTTGTGAGCCTGACCGAAGATGCGGACCCAGTGCGCGTTGAAGAGATTATTGATTTTGTCCGGGCGCGGATCGGGTACAAAGCGCCGGATGTGGTTCAGGTGATGAGTACACTGCCGTTGACCAAGGGCGGCAAGCTGGACCGAGTGGCGTTGAAACGGTTGGCGGCAGAAGAATACGGCAAGGCCCACGTGCTGTGACGCCGATACTGCAGAAGGTCAGGCCTTGCCCGCCATGTCGCCACCCCCCTATGACCAGACTGCCGAAAGTCGCTCCGGATCCGTCAGCATCACATCAATCCACCTCTGGCTCCGCCATTTGTCAACAGGAGCCAGACGGCGGAAAGACGGTTCCAAAGAGGTTGATCGCAACATCAAGAACCTCTCCTGTCTTACACCGTAAAGGCAGGTCGCTTGTTCAGACTGCTCCAATGGTCCATGCCGCGCTTTGTCCAATCAGCGCCCGGTTTGCTGTTAAAAATCATATCGTCAGCAAGGGCCATGATCTTGTTTTGGACGTCTTTGATCGCCGATGCATACAGAGCAGGGTCCTCCAATAGTTCTGCATCCGAGACACCCAGCGGGCGACCGTCAATGCTGCGGACCAGATGCCCCTCGTTTCTGAGAGCGTTCAAAGCATCGCTTTGTGCCCTGACGATGGCAGCAAAAGCACCGGCATCATCCTGAGCACTGGATTGAGCCTCAAGATAGCGCAACGCCACCTTGTCAATCGCTGGAACACCTGCAGCATTTATCAGCAATATGCGCGCTGGTCGGCCAGTCTGTGCCTTCCAGGCGCGGGCAAGAGCGGTTGCTGCCAGCCTGTCAAACCCCGGGGCATTTGGCGTCAGAAGCTCAAGGTCACAGGCTTTGGCCGCAGGAAACGCTCTGAGATGGGCTTGCAGGAAGTTTGAGACGGCAGCGTCTGTTTCCGACGCATCGGCATTTAAAGGGCCAATCACACCGACACGCCAGCGCAAACGCCAGCAGGGTAAGCTCTTTGCCTTTTCGAATTGGCGGATGCCTTCGTTCAGGCTTTCCCGGACGTTTTTCTCATCCTTTTTTCATGTCCTTCCTGTCTGGCGACAAGATCATCAAAGGGCTGAATCAGCGGATGCAGTTTCTTTTCATTGTCCCGAATGCCGTCTGTTTTATGCCAGCTTTCCAGCAGTCGCTCGACGTTCCAGCGCTGATGCTCGGTCTCTGCAAGCGCCACGATCAACTCCTGGCTCTCCAACACGGTGCGGCCTGCCGACCCTTCAAGCCGGAGGCCAGCAACCCTGGCCCCGATTGGGGGTGCAAAACCCGCCGCCTGGAAAATCTCAATGGTCGACAGGGCGGCGCGATAGCTCGCGCGTTTGTCCGCGTTTGACATGTTGTCCCAGTCGTTTTGATCGGTCTGAACAACATCGGGCGAGTTGCGCCAGCGGTCATGGATGGCCCGGGCCAGTTGCTGGTACAGCGTGTTCAATGCGATATCGTCGTCATCCAGACTGCGCCCTCCAAAAGGAACTATCCCACCCGTTAGGTCCGAGAATGGGGCCGCGGCAATAGAAGAAAGTGAATCACTGCGCATGAAAATAGGCGCGCGAAAGCACAGTTTCTCAAGCTGCATCTGGCGCAGACGCATCGCAATCGCCACGTTACGTGCGTCTTCGCCGGCCGCAACCACCACCGCGGTGATAGGGTGTTTACGTTCGTGTCGCAGAAGTTCACTCGCGCGCGCCTCGGCGCAGCATTCCAGTGCATCAAGCGTGACGAAGTTAATCTCGAGTTGTCCGGATAAGTCGGGATTGAACAGGGCCGGCCGCTCGCGTCGGATGCGCGCTTTGGCTTCTTCCACGTTTTTATCAAGAATGGTCAGGATCGGCGCGTCGAGGGCGTGATGATGACAGCGCATCGCCAGTTCTTCGGCAACCGCCAGATTGATGCTGCCCAATCCGACAAGTACGGCATGAACGCGGTCTTGGCCCCGTGTCAACGCAAGATCGTTCGGCTCCATTGAGGTCACAAGAGCCCGGGCAACCGTATCCGAACGGGAGAACAGTGTGGCCTGCCGGAAAATGTTGGACAACAGTTGCAGATCCCGCAGGATCGAAGCGTCCTCGATGCGCAAGGCGATTTTGGCATCCAAGGCGCGCGTCGTGGCCGATCGCCAGACCCGCGCGCGTTCGACGTTGAGAACCGCATCGGCATCACCAAAAACAACAGTGTCCGGGGATCCGATCATCCGGGTGGTGCCGGTTTTTTCCGTCATGGGTCCCGCAATCCGAAACAGACGAGCTGACCGACGGTCCACGGTCAGTTTCGCCAAATTCTCTGCCGTGTCGAAGACAGTGATCACCCCTTTGTCACGGTACATATCCAGTGCAAAGTTGGACGATCCGATCATAACGATATGCCCCCTGCGAAAATATGCACGCAGCCGAACAAACTGATCCCCAAGATAAACGGCAGCCAGTCCGATGAGGGCGGAAATCGTTGTAAACAAGCCTGTAAAACGGGCCACTTCGATCCACAGATTCAGTCGATCGCCGTCGGGTTTATCGATAAAGCTGCTGTCGCCGACAAAGGCAAGTAGCGTGTGATAGGCCACATCGAACCGGTCGTACCCATCCAACCCTGCATAGTAGCGGGACCATCCGATGTATCCGGTCACACAGGTGATGATACACAAGACGATAAGAATGATGATCGTTTTCGGGAACCGGCTTTTCATGTGTTTCTCAGGCAGTTAGAAAGCAGCGTTTTGATGTCTAGCGCGCTGTCAATATAGGCGTGGGTCAGGTCATAGATTGGGGCAATGATCGAGGCATCGTCAATGCGCTGATATTGCCTGAGTTGTCGCTGCGGAACGTCAATTCCGTATTTTGCGAGTTCGCCACGGATCAGTGGCAGGTCGAACCTGAGATAAGTGAAGACGGGGTCTGGTGTCAGCATATCCTCGGCCAGGTCGCCGATTTCGGAGTTGATCTTGACCGGGCGCGGGGATGTGCCAAGCCATTGCATCAAGGCGACAGTATGCATCTCTGCGTCGTTGGTCATGCCCCGCAGTGCGTAGTAGGCAAGCGGCAATGGACCCAGCCGCCGCGCCGTTCGGGCGTTCAGGCGGGCACGGAAGTATCCCGACCCCAGCGACAGGACAAACAACCGATCCGCTCCGGTCGGCCAGTTCAACCCGTAGGCTTTCAGACGCGCGAGTTTCAACAGTGCAAGACTGGGATCGTTATGGGGTGACAGACCTCCATCCACAAATGTCCCTGTGACCCCGCCACCAATTTCGAAGGTGGACTGGTCGAAATAGGTTGGGGCCGCCGTCGCCGCGCGAAGCAGCCGCGACACCTTGAAATGGCGATTCCCAATGTGCTCGCTATCGTCCGAGCTATTGAAGTAAGGCGCTTTATCAAGCGTACTCAGTATCCAGGGACTGCCGGTATCCAGCCGCTTGGTGACGATGGCACAATGGCTCAGAAAACCGGGGTCATCCAATGCAATGTCCCCGATAACGTCTCTGAACTCCTGTTCCAGCTTTGCACCATCAAATGCCGGAACCTGACCAAGCGCCGACAGCCAGCGCCGGTTCCGAAAAAACTCCGTCGCACGCGAGACGTAGAACTCTCGTATATCTGCTAAAGAAATGCCGCGTGACACCGCAACCGCGATTAGCGCGCCGGTCGAGGTGCCGCCGATCAAATGGAAGACATCGCAGAGGCCCGTGTTCGGGCCGAACAGGTCTTTCAGGGCATTTTCAACCGCCTCCAGAAACGCAACCTCGACAATCCCGCGCACGCCACCACCGGACAGGGCCAGGATACGCTTCTGCTCGACACTATCATCGACCACTGTTTTTAACCCTTCGTCAATCCCTATGACCCCGGCGTTATTCGTCGTGGCACTCAATGCGAACCGTTTGCTGGCGCCAATCCACGATGCGATCCTGGATTGGTTCAAGCTGGGATGCGGACCGAGAGGTTTCGATGGGCGAAACGCCGAAGCGTTTCATGAAGGTCAGCGCTTCGCGTGCCCGAATGACCCAGGCGATGTTTTCTATATTCCGCCTGAGCTGCAACGTTGTGCTGACTTTCGAAACAACGACGGCAATCTGAGCCCCATGCTGATCCAGAACCGGACCGCCGGAATTGCCGGGCTGCACCGGGGCGGTAATCTGAATTTGGCTACGGTCCCCCCTGCAGCCCAACAGTGGACGACACGATGCCATTGGTTAAGTTTATCGATTGCGACACGTCAAAAACCGGATAACCCATTACGAAAACGGTTTCACCCAGCACTGCGCCATCATTACGAAACTTGATCGGGGTTCTGCCTGCAAACGCAGGCGAGCGGACCAGTGCCAAATCAACCCGGATGTCCGATCCCAAAAGCACCGCGTCCTGACCGTTTACCGTCAGACGAGCGCATCCGGACACCACGTGATGATTGGTCAGGATGTGGCCTTCATATGAAACGATCGACCCCGAACCCGAACCCACCATGCCCCGGTACCGGTCAGGCAAATCCCGACCGCCGGGGTAATCGCCACTTCTGATTCGGGCCCGAATCTGAGACATTGGAACGGCCGGCCCGTTAAACAACTCAACCGATCCGAGAATCTCCGACAGAATCGGCTGGATGGAATACTGCGTAGCCTCATCGTAGTTTAGAGCGATACCGCGCACCTTACTGCCATTGAGTTGGTGAATGTGATGGTTGATCAATCCATCCCGACGGAAGCTCAGAAACACGGTCGAGCCCACGACGCCTTTGTTGACAAGATCAAGGTCTCCGTCTTCATTTTTTTGCGCATCGGCCATTGCCTCAAGCCAGATCCGGGGTGGTGCGGGTTCATCCAGATCGTAGCGGTAGAACTCGACATTCAGACCGGATGAGCCTTTGCCGTTGATCCAGATATGCGTGTGTTCGCTGCCGTGTATCTGGGGGCGGCGCAGGAAATTGCTGGGCAAGCGGGCCGAGGTTCCGGTCCATTCGAAACGCGTGTCGCGAAACCCGGCGGCCCGGATGGTTTGCTGCGCGCGTTGGCTGAGGATCTTACGGTCCTGATCCGACAGGCGCTGTCCTGAAGGTTTGCCAACGCTCTCCAGAAAAGCGCCAATCGCTTTGCGTGTACTGCGGTTGAACTGGCCATCAATTCGATCCTGAAACAAACCGATCCAGGCCAGATCGGTTTGAAGGGCCGCGACGCCGCGCTCTTGCGAAGTATCAGGCTGCCGTATTCCGAACTCGTGCAGAACCTCCCGGGGCAACTCGGCATACGCGCTGGCAGCGGTAAAAACCGCCGCTGCCAGCCATATTGACCCGGCAATGCGCCACGCCCACCCTTTCCAACGCATCCCGGTCTAGCCTACCAGAATCTCAAGCGCTTCGATGCGGTTGTCGATCTGTTGACGGGCCTGATTGTCCGAATTGACCGCCCGGTTCTGGTCCTGGACGACCGCATTTACGCTACGGGTCGAGGCACGTGCGCTGCTGACATTGGCAGACGAGCTTGGGGCGCGAGACGCTGAAATCGCAGCCCGGTCGACCTGCGCAGCTGCAGCGCTGGCGTCGACATAGGCGTCCACGCGCTGGCCGATGCCGTTGAATGCGGCAGACACAATCCGGTTATCTTCGGCCACTTTGCGCTTGATCTGTTTCAGCTGTGCGCGGGCCTGATCTGAAGTAATGGATTTGGACCGGATCTGCCGTTCCAATGCTGTAAGTTGACCGTTGCGGCAATTGCGCAAAGACTGTGCAGCGCGCCCGGTTTGGGTGACCAGTTGGCGTTCCTTTGCCGCATCCGAGTTAACCGACCGCAACAGCGCATTTGCATCCGAGGCATTGGCGGCCTTTTGTTTGTAATAGGTTGCACCAAGCCCGGTCAGGCCTCCGCCCAATGCACCAATCAGCGCACCTTGTCCGGAGTCGCTGGCTAGTGCGGCCCCTAACAAGGCACCGACGACGGCTCCGGCGGCGGCCCCTGCGATCTGCTGGTTAATCTCTGTCTTTCTGGCCGCGACAATTGTCTGACGGAATCCGTTACACGTATCCGACGGGTCATTTGCAGCTTCGGTCAATGTAATCGTCTCGCTGCAGCCCTGAAGCGCCATTGCGCCTGTCAAAGCGATCACGCCTGCGCCGCGCAGCGGCTTCTTAATAAAACCATGAAAAAGCAATGTCCTTCTCCCTCTTTTCCTTGTTTGGTCAATTTCTAACGGTGTTGATCCGGGAAACGCTGGCGGCGCAATTCGCGCACGGTATCCAACTCCTGCAGCCAGCGGGCGCGTATCTCTTCCGTGATCCGGCCCCGGGCTTGGTTGATTTCCCGGTGATGCTTTTCAAATCGTTGAAGATCCTCGCCGAAGACATCGACGCTGGCGCCGCTTAGACCCCGCCTGGCCTCTCGGATTTGCCTGTTCACGAAGGCCTGGTCTCTTTCGGCAAGTTCCGTGTGAACCTGTAAATACAGATCAAATGAGGCATCAATCCGATCATTGTTGTTCACGATCGTGGCTTGCAACCGGTTCAGCCTTTCGGTCTGGGCCGCCGACAAGGTTCCCAAACCCTGCAATTCCTGCACGCCGTTCATGGCCGCGAACATGTTCCGGCCAACGCGGTCGATCAGGTTGCCGGTCACAATCCCGGACCGGATCGACAGACGTGTCGCC
The DNA here is from genome assembly GCF_056535885.1 of Ruegeria sp. B1. Taxonomy (NCBI): domain Bacteria; kingdom Pseudomonadati; phylum Pseudomonadota; class Alphaproteobacteria; order Rhodobacterales; family Roseobacteraceae; genus Ruegeria; species Ruegeria sp. B1. The sequence continues at coordinate 1,285,834 of NZ_JBQFJA010000001.1, forward strand.
TCGGTCGCCTGATCCCGCAGCACGACCTGAAGCCGGTCCAGCTCAATCTGAAGGGCGCCGGCCTGGGCCTCGAGTTCTGCCTGGGTCAGCTGGCCTTCCGACAGTGATCGGCTTAGCTGATTGACCTGCGCCTGCAAGTCGTCGCTTTCTCCTGTGGGTAATCCGACCCCCGCATCCAGAAGCTCGCGCCGACCGGTCATCAGCGCCTTTTGCAGCGGAACGTTATTCATTCCTTCGACATAGTCGCCGCCAGCATCGCGACGCCCGGCAAAAACTGGCGCCGAGATCGCCATGCGGGTGCTCATCGTCTCGTTTGAACCCGGCCCATCGAGCGTGAATAGCGCGGCGGTTTCGTTTCGCCAACCGACAGTGTTGTTGTTGCGGGCCCGGTACGAGGTCCCGCCCTTGGTTGTGACCCCTCCGATTTGACCGGACCGACCATCGGGACGTGTTGGGCGGAACAGGTCCAGAACGATTTCCTCGGCATTGCAAACCATGTCATAAAGACCCAGCACGTTGGGCATTTTCAGTCCAACACCGCCCAGAAACACGCCTTCCTGCCGAGGGGTTTCGGCACAGATATCTTCCAGCCGACCCGGCACGATTTGACCGGTTGACGGGTCCAACGCAGACGGCAGGCGCGAACTGCGTTCCTGCGGGGTCACAAAAGAGGCCCCACCGCGTGCTGCAAATTCCCATTCGCTTTCCAACGGCAGACGAATATATCCCGTTGCGCCCTGCTCCCATGGCAGGTCGGGCAGTTCACCCGCCTCGATCCGGGCCACGTCGCGACGGATCAACCAGTCTGAATACACCCTGCTGAAATCAACCCCGTCATACCAGGACAATCCACCGGCAGCAGGTATGCTGCGCAAGTTTGCTTGCGCCAAAGAGGCATTGAATTCACTGCATGCGGGGGCATCCGGAGCTTCGGTCTCTGACGCCGGCAGGTCGAACAATCCCATTTCATAAGCTGTCCACTGCGGAACCGTGAGTTCGTATTTGCCGATGTAGTAAGCCCGCGCCGTGAGGTCGCCGAGATCATCCGTCAGACCGTTCTTGCCGCTGTCGGTCACCGTAAACGTGCCCGCTACCGGGGATTGCCACGCCCCGTTGGACAATACTGTTTGCGGTGTCTCTGCCGCAATATCGACAGATCGTCCAAAATTGCCCAGAACCTGATCAAACATGTGCGAAACGGGCACGTCGATGCGTCTGAACATCATAGCACGGCGACACGGTAGTGGCAGTGTCAGTTCGACCGGGATTGTAGCACCGGCAACCTTGTCCGCACAGGCAACATTGCTCAGATCGCGAACGCCCTGATCAATCAGCGCCTGCCTGTTTAAACGCCAGGTTGCCGGATCGTCGATCTGGCACCAGGGTGTGTTGGCCGGAGCAGCTTCATCCTGTGCGGCAGCCATCGCAGCTGCAAAAATCAGGGCGACAGTCATAGAGATGAGCCGTTTAGTCATGTCTCAAACCCCGCGTAGGTTCCAGTTTTGCGGCCCGATACCCTGCAACCGAGCCAGACGCAGCTCCAGCCATGCCAGATGCCACCATGGCAAATAAAAAGTGGCCCAACGTCAGTTGACTCACCTGACCTTGCAACCCGGCCAGCCCCTGAAGCGAGTGGTTAACGATGGGTTGTGCGATGCCGGTCAAGAGGCTTGCGATAAAGCCACCGCAAAGCCCGATCATGGCCCCCTGCAACGAAGGCAGCGTGGAAAGTTCGGCCCCGGACATGCCCAGTAAGCGCAGCAGAGACAGCTCGCGAGCCTTTTCCACAACAGTCGCGGCCAAATGCAGACCGAGGGTCAGAAGAAATCCGGCGGCGGACAAGGTGCAGATCACCAGAAACACCCAGCCGAGCCCCTGTTCGATGGCCAGGGTTGTTTCGATCTCTTCTGCGCGGGTTTCGACGTCATGACCTTCGGCGAGAAGCGTATCACGCAGTCCCGGAACATCGCGGATATCCCGTGCATAGAGTCTAAAGCTGGCAAAACTGCGGTTTTCCGCATCCGTTGCGCGGGCTTCATCGGCGGCAGGCCAGCCCAATTCCTCGACGGCAAAACCCTCGCGGTAGCGCTCGACGGCAGCCTCAAGGCCCCGCTCGACAAAAATGTCGTTCGTCTGCAACAGATCGCGCGGCAGTACATCGGTAACAGTCACATCGTGCCGGACCGCCTGCCTCTCTTCACCGACGATCCGCATGATAATCAGTTCCACCTGATCGCCGATATCTGCTCCGCTTTCGATCCGGACCCGTTCGGTGATCACCGTCTCAGACCAGCTTTGCGGTGGCGTCAGGCCGTCCAGCAACGGGTCTCCGGGTGCCGTCGGGATCATGCGCGGCTCAAGGATCGAGCGGCTTTCCGGCCCACGCAGACGGACGGAGGTCGCCAGGTATCGCGATCGAGGAAGCAAAAAGCCCACCCTCGGGTCCTCGGACAGCGCGTCGAACCAGGGCTGATCAAGCTCAGTATCCTCGATCAATTTCAATTCGAGGATGCGAGGGTCCGACCTGAGGGTGTCGATCAGAGAATTCACCACGCCGAATTTCAGGCCGTACAATAACAGCAGCGGAATCAGCGCCACGGCCACGGCAACCACAAGACAGGCCGAGGATTGCCAGCCATGGGCCAGATCGCGCCAGGCCAATTGGAATACAACATTCAGACGCAAGGGTTGGATCATGCCATTTCTTCCACCCTGGCGGACAGAGACAATGTCGCCTGCCGGTCGTTCACGTCACCTGTCGCCTTCACCTCGCAGATGCGGAACCCGTGGCGCTGCAAAAGGTCGGTGTCATGGCTGGCCAGGATCAGGGTGGCATTGCTCTGCTTGGCACTGTTCACCAGTGTCCGCATGACTTCGTCAGCGGTTGCTGAGTCCAGTGAGGCCGTTGGTTCGTCGCCCAGCAAAAGCGCTACCCCAGGCGCCAGAGCCCGAAGCACCGCTGCCCGTTGGCGTTGTCCGCCAGACAATTGGGCGGGCAGGCGGGACAGATAGTCCAGAATACCCATATCATGCGCCAATTCCTGAATTCGCTTGTGCGCACCGGCGCTCAAACCCGTCGACAGCCGTGCTGCGAGTTCGGCGTTTTCGGCAACGCTGAGATAGGGAATCAACCCTCCGTCCTGCAGGACAAAGCCGATCAGACGTGCGCGGATTTTTGTAAGCGTTTCAGTATCTCCGGCCAGCAATGACGGCGCCAACTCCATCATCCGACCGTCACCGTCCGGTGCGATCTGATAACTGTCCAACGCATCGGGCCAGGCGAGCAATCCGAGGATTTCGAGGAAGGTGGACTTGCCGCTTCCGCTCTCGCCAATCAGTCCGATTCTGTCCATCTGCGCCGCTTCGAACTTAGGCACGTGCAAAGTGTAGCGGCGCCCAGTTTCGGATTGGGCGCGCGTCACAACCAGATTGGTTAGACGGAGCGCTGCCTGCATCGGATCGTCCTTACGGCAGATGTTTCAGCAGGATCAGGGTGGCTTCGAGTCCCGGATCATCCGACCCGAAATCATTCCATAGGTTGGTCTGATCGAACGTGTCGCGATAGATTTTCTGCTTGGCCTCGATGTTCTCAATGAACTCCTCGCGCAATGAATTGGACAGTGAAGACCAGTAGTCGCGGTCCAGCCTCAAAACCTCACTCTTGTAAGGCAGATTTTGCAGGAAGGTCGGCATCAGCGTCTGCACCGCAAGTCGGTCATCGGCACGCACGGCGTCCGGGTCAGTCGACATTTCAGCAGCCAGCACTTGCAGGTTGTTAAAAAAGGCCTGTGGATCATCCCCGCCCGAGCGGAAGGCGCCGACGATGGCATCCAACTGCTTGTCCAGCGTCGACAATTGGTTACGGGTCAGAAAAACACTCACCTCCAATGTGACACGGGCAGGGTCGATCATATCCCGGTCAGACGCCCAACCGGCCAGAAAAGCCGGTGCATCTCCGCCTCCGACCTCCGCGAGGCTTTCAAGCTGCGCGCGGAAGATCTCATTGGTGACGATCTGCGCGAGGCTTGGGCTGTCAGAGTCTGCATCCGACATGTCGGGCACAGGCTCAAACTCAACCTGATCCAGAAGTTCGCCGCTGTTCACGGTTAGCACCGCCCGGGCAACGCTGCGGGCCATCGGTTGCAGCTGGTTCAGAAACGCCTCGTCCGAGGTTGCGTCCAGGGCCAGGTACTTTTCTAACCCCAGATCGCCCGTTTCGCCCAGAACCCTGTACTGGGTCTCGGCAACGGATACGTCGCCAAGCTCGGTATTGGCCGGGGTCAACAAATGGATTGGAATGATCGCAATGTTTCCAGCCCGTGCATTGGCGGCCACAGTTTCCGCCGTAGTGCCGGCATCGCGAATCAGCGGATCGTCACCGCTGCGAGCCGAAGCGTCGGTCACCAAAATGACGATCCGCGCATCGTAGGGAGACCAATCCAATTCCTCGATGGCATCGGTCAGACCAGCATAGGCGTCTTCCTTGAATTCAAGTGTCGGGGCCGACGCCTCCTGAATTCTGTTCAGATTGGCCAGAGCCTGCCGCGACGGCGCATCGGGATCAAGCGGCTGGAAAACCTGAGTGACATATTCAACGCCCGAGGAATCACCATCTGCGTTGTCCCGAAATCCAACGAATCCAAACGACACGAAGGCCGATGTTTCGAACGTCCCGAACGCGTCGTAAAACTCGTTCACGACCTGTTTGGTCCGGTCAATGAACGGAGCCATTGAGATCGTAGTGTCCATCACGAACACTACACCAACCCGAAATTCGCCATCTTTCGCGGCGGCTTCACCCGCATCCACGGAAAAGCTGTCGGAATCCGTTTCTCCGACACTTTCAGCTTCAGCGGGGATGGCCGCGACCTGCAACAGGGTGGTCTCGGTCAGACCGTCAAACAAGTCCTGCCGCCAATCAAGAATCGGCAAAAGATACGGTTCATTTGAAAACGTCACCGCGGTTTCCGGTTCGATTGCCACCAGATTGGGATTCCATGTCGGTGTGCCGTCGGGATCAGCTGCCAAACGATCCTTTTCGCTTTCGATCTCAGCATAGATGTCGCGCGCTTCGTTTGCGAAAAACGGAGAGTTCACGATGTCGGACAGCGGTGTGTCATCCTTGAAGAACAGCACACGCTCACGTTGGCCGCGCGGCGTAAACTGCATCACCAGCATGGACGACCACGGCAGAGACGCTTCGGCCTTGATCCAGCCGATCGGACCATTGCGCAGCTGATCGCCCACTTGCAGCCAGTCGGTGCCGCCGGCGGAATTTACATCATAGACGTAGAGGACCGAAAAGGTCGGCAAAACTGTGCCTTCGGCCTCGGACGTTGGCGCGTCGCGTAGATCGGCGTCCGGTAGAGAGATCACCCGTCGGAACAGCGCGGGATTTTCGGCGTCTTCCATCGGAGCCCGGACGGTTGCCGCTTCGGTGCTGTCTTCTGACGTGTCGACCGTTGCGTTGGGATCAGAGTCTTCCGCGACATCCGGCGCATCTGTATCGTCACCGCTTTCGCCCTGCGGGGGCTCGGCCGGGGCTGGCTGGGTTTGTGACGGATCGGTTTCAGCGGTATCTTCGGGCGCGCTGTCTTCTGTTGCGTTTTCGGTCGAGGCCAAGACGTCTTCGCGCGCTGCAATCAAGCCTTCATAGGCGGTTAGATTTGTTTCATCCTGATCAAGCTGTCCGGCGACCAGGGTCAGCAAATCGATGGCCATGCCATCAGCGTCACATTCGACCTGGGTCGTGTCGATCTCGCTAGCTGCCAGCACCGGTGGCTCCGGGCGGGGCGGTATTGTGGACTGAACGTCGTCAGCAAGATCGAAGACGCGAAAATCCTGCCCTTCCGCCCGCGCAATCAGTTTGCGCAGCGTTCGGTCATATTCGGTTATCTTGTCATTTAGTGTTCTGATTTCCGCCAACGTGTTCTGGCTACAATCATCAGCAAACGCACTTGTCGAAATGACGGTTACAACCGCCGCACTCAAAAAAAACTTCAACACCAGAATCCCCCAAAGCTAATAGAGATAGTGTTGCTAAACTCTGACGTTACGTCAACAATTCTGGAAACATTCTCAAAAATTTCACCGCCACAGGTAATCCGCAAAGCCTCTGATTAGGTCAAGCGCCGTTGCAGAACCCGAAAAGACTCCAAACCGATCCATGGCAAATACGCCCTCGGCGCTAATCATCATCAAGGCGAGACCCAGCGCGATCCATGGCAGCGCAACAGCGATGCGGCCGATTGCGAAAACATAGGATTGCGGCGCCTGTTTCCTGAGACGGGCCGCAACCGCCAATTCCGCGTCCACTCTAAGAAGCAGGTAGCGCAGCACAAACGCCAGAAGAACCAAAAACCCAGACAACAGAGCCACAAACGCCAACCAGTTGAATTCAGTCGGGGTCTGGCGTGCCAGGTTAAAGAATAGCCTCTCCAGACTGTCTGGAACCAGAAAACGCAGCATGTTCGACCTCTGCCTCAGTCCATATCCGCAGGCGGATCGGACTTGTCGGACAGTTTTGCTTGTTTCTCTTCTTCGATGGTCTCCAGGTTGCCAGAGTAATTGCTCTCGGCCTGCTTCACCAGATTGATTTGCTGGCCGCGCAGGCTTTGAATGGTCGGATGATCGCTGGGCAGGTCAAGGTCCATCAACTCGTTGATGGCCCGCTGCACATCTTTGGCGCGCTCGGCCACATCCAGCGTTTCGCCATGCTTGTCCTTTTGCAACCCGCGAATGACGCCCAGCGTGGCGTTCAGGCTGGCCGCTTTCGCCTCGTCCCCGTCATGCGTCGCCTTGACCAGCCGCGCCCGCACTGTGTTGACGATCATGTTGATTTCATCCGGGTCGGCGACATTTTCGTCGCGCTTGACGATGACGTCGACAGTATTGACTTCAAACAGACTCACCCGCGCAATCGAGGATGCCTCGACTTTGAGTTGAGCTTCACATTCATCTTCGAACATTTTGTATTCTTCAGGCCCAAATCGCTTGGCTTGTTTGCCAACGGCCTTTGCCAGAGGGCGCATGAGCGTCTCTTCGATGTCAATCCCGTCCAGAATCGCATCCTCCATTTTTCCCTGGTCAATTCGATAAGTGACGTCCAGCGTGACGTGAAACTTCATTTCGCCGACCGATGAAATGGCGTCGAATTGTGTACTGTCCCGGGTCCAGCCCGTGTGCACCTGATAAAAACGCGCGTATTTTCCCAATAACCTCTCTCCAAGCGTCAGCCGGGCGGGGTGACCCAAAGACACGATCTGGTTTTTGCGTGTCTTGCCAAAGGTGAGCCAATGGCGTCGCGCTTTGTCCAATGCGCCGAAGCTGTCGAAATCCTCAATCAGTTTCATGTATTTTCCTCGTTAAACTCGTGATTTAGCGGCCCACCGGATTGAACGGCTAACTTGTCCTCGTCGCTGGTCCAGCGATCACTGCCATCCAAAACCATCCCTGCCCTGTCCGTATCCCGTTCAGCCAGCGCGGCGTAAACCAGACCGGCAAACGCCAGATAGGGGTCCGGGTCGGGCAGTGGTTCGCCTTTCTTCAGAAGGGCGGCACGTTCATGGGCGAAGGATTTGAAGACAAGTTGCATTTCGCGGCGCGGCAGATAACCCAACCGCCTCTTAGCTACCCCGGCCCGAACAAACCCAGCCACGATCCGGCGTACAACGTCCCGATCATGCCCGGCAATCTCGGCCGTGAGATCTTGCAGGGTCAAGCGGGTACTGTCTTCGGTGCTCAGCAGCGGCATGCCGAGGAACGCAAACATCAGCGCCGCAATCGGGGTTTGGCGTTCCAGCACCGCCTCCGTGTCCGGCGCCGCTTGATCAGCCCAGTCGGCCAGAGCGGCCAGGAACATCGCGGCTGGAACCGCGCGCGATCCAGCCACTTCGCCCTCATCGGTCAGGTCAGGCAGGGTGGTCTGGTCTTTGCAATTGTCTGGACCATCGGGTTCCGGCGTTGGCGGTTCTTCATCTGAAATCGTCAGGGTGAGCTCGGACAGTTCCTCGGAGCTTTCGGTTTCCTTCTGGCCATAAAGCGCCGGGCTGCGACGTGCAGCTTGCCGCAACGTGGGATCGACAAACAGCTCGCGCCCGATCTTTTTCATGACTTCAATCGAGAGGTCGGGACGGCGCAGTGCCAGCCGCCCCAAGGCAATGACTGTCGCCAGAAATTTGCAATACAAGCGAACCGCCTTCGAGCCGCGTTGCGGCTCGGCCAATGGCATAAGCATCTCGCGGACTTGGTGCAGATTGGCTTCGTTTTCCACTGCGCTTGCGATGATGTCAGCCGCCAGAAAAACAGGCCGCAATGTTTCATTCGGCAAAAGCCAGGCATTCAGAAGCCTATGGCGCAAACTGTGCAGGTCGTGCTGCGACAGGCTACCCAACGTACGCACGATGGCCTGATCCAGCACATCGCGGCGCTCTTGTTGCAGCCGTTCCGCCATCCAGTCAAAGAAAACCTCGCGCACTTGGTCCATCTCGTCCCAAACGTGGCGCAGCAACGCGCCGCGCCAGTTGCGGTCTTTGAACCGCAAAACGGTCGGCTGGGCCATTCCACCCGGATCGGGCAATGTCACGCGCTCAGCTCGGATAAGCGCGAACCGTTCGCTCGCCGTGGTCATCGACAGCGCGCGGGGTTCCTGTGCCCGTTCTTCTTCGGTTTTTTCCCCGAGCCGGGATTCGATGCTGGCTTCGATCTCGCGCGCGGCCTCAATGACAAGATCGGCGGACTGATATTCCAGCAGCATCGTGGCCAGCGCCAGGCTGATCGAAGAGGTCGAGGGCGGCGGATCAGAAGCAAACCAGCCCGCAGGGGTCACCGCGTCCGTTGCGGCAAAGCCCTGGACGTTGAGGCCGGCTTTGCCGTCAATCAGATCTTTCAGGAATTGCACATGCTGCCGGAATTCGATGTTCTTATGCAGTTCAGAAATCGACGGGCAGGACACCGATTGCAAGAAGGTGATCTTTTCGACCAGATCAGGGGGCGCCACAAAATCACCAATGTAACAGGGAAGAATCAGATTCTTCAGCCCGCTGTCGCGCGCCATATCGATTTCTTTTTCGATCCAGCCCGAAGACTTCGGTCCCACGCTTTCTTCGGTCAGTAAAACGATCATCGCACGCGAACGCCGAATCCCATCGGCAATCCAGTCGCGGAAGTCCCCGGTTCTGATCCGGCCATCATACCAAACATTCAGTCCGACATCTTCCAGGTAGGATATAAGATCTTTTACGTCGGCCTGATGGCGCCTCGCATAAGAAATGAAAACGGAATCACTCGTCATCAAATAAGTTACCCTGTCCAATACAATATGGATTAACGCGTTTTGGGTGACGTGCGTCAACCTTGCGCAAGTCCGAGTATCAAAGTCGATTTCACCACCGTACCTATCCGTCCTCTGGAAGAAGACTACAGATACAACTCAGTTATTCGACAGCCATTCGATCACCCGATCCACCTGGCTCGAATCGTGATTGTGGCGTGCGACGTAGAAATCCAGCGGGATTTGTCGCAAACTCTGGGGTCTAGCTGACGAGCATGCGTGATCTGAGGTTTTTACTGGTCGAATAATTTTGGAACAGGTTATTTGAGCATGATCTCGTTAAAGGGCTTTCATTTCCCCAAGGATAAAGTTTTGCGCGCTGTGTACTTCTACCTGCGGTACACGGTTTCTTATCGTGACTTGGAAGAGATCATGGCTGAGCGCGGTGTGCGAGTTGACCACGCCACATTGATTAGGTGGGTTGTGAAATACTCGCTGATCGCCGCGACTCGCGCGCAATCAAAGAAGCGTCCCCCCGACCGTTCAAGGCGCATGGATGAGACCTATGCGCGGGTCAAAGGCAAATGGGTTTAGCTCTACCGAGCGATCGACAAACACGGCAAGACCTTGGATTTCATGTTGTCCGAGTGCCGGAATAAAGCCGCCGCGATGAAGTTCTTAGCCCGCGCGCTTGAAGCGGCCCGCGCGGGATACTCCATCTCAGTCAGCGGCGGGCCACACAAGCTGCTCGATGAAGCTGTGTTTGGAAGGTGCCAGACTGACCTGTTCTTGCTTCCATTTCCGCCGCAGTTCCAGCGGGGTCATGCCCAACTCCTGTCGAAAAGCGCGATAGAAAGACGAGCGGGAGTTAAAACCGACGTCAAAGGCAATCGATAGAATAGTTGCGTCGCTGTCGAGAAGCGCCCTGACCGCGCGACGAATCCGGAAGCTATTCACATAGTCGAAGAACTTGCGCTGTATCTTGAAGTTCAACGTCTGCGAGACATAATTGGTGCTGACGCCGATATGATTGGCCAAATCCCACAAGGACAGGTTGGGGTCACTATAGAGGTGGTCCCGCTGCATGGCTGAACCAATCTTGGATGCGATCCTGCTCATATCTGCATCGGTGAGCGCGGATCGACTGTATTTTGGCATCGCCTTCTGTGACTTTGCCAGACGCTCAGTTTCTGACACTGACAAACCCGGTCGCTGGCGCATCCCCCAGATCGCCACGACGCCGATCAAGGCGACGTCGGCAAAACTCAGAACGAGGTCGATGGCAGGTGACATACCAGCGATCATCGGTAGGTCCAGCAATTGAGCAATATGCGATACCCAATAGACAGCCCCCGCTATGGCAATCCACCAAATCCAGTGTAGTTCGCGACTTTCAGTGCTGGCGAACAGATCCTTGAGCCGGCTGCTGTAGATGTAGAGAATGCGCAACGTCCATAGCAAGTAGACCAAAACCTGTAGATATAAAACAAGGGCCGCCACATTGGCAAAGATCGTAACCCAGGTGAGAAGCGTAGTTTCGACCACCTCGCCCCGCTCCAACGCCGCAATTGTCGCAGACGGCAAGAGCAGATACGCAACGCTGGCAACCATCGCCACGCAGATGGGCAGAATATGCCAGAGAGCCCGCCGTGGCGGGAAGTTGCGGGTCTCTGAGGTCAGCATCCGAACGTAAAGCCAAAACAGGGGCGCCATAGTGGTCAAAACAGGCAGCGACATCGCGATCACCAGTCGGACAGTCAGGCTCGGTTCAGGGTCAGTAAACACCTGCTCCAACAGCATTGGCAAAATGGCCAAGACTTGAGCGACAAAAAAAAGCCCCAGCGGTAGGTAAATAATCTTATCCTCACGACGCTGAAACATCTGAATGGCACAGATCGCCGACATCCCCATTAGGAACATATCGCTTGCGAACTGAAGCGCTTCGATCGAAGTCATCCGATTGTCTCCATCTGTATCCGCAGGATTAGTAAGACCGGGTGTTTCGCTCTTTGACCGAAAATGCAACCGCATACCTAGCCAAGGCGTTTGTGTCGGAAACGTTTCGCCAGATTGACGATGCAGCCTGTTCTGGAATTGGTTTCATTCAAAAAGCTCTCGGATAGGCTTAAGCAGGATGTGTCGAAAGCTTTGATGGACAAGTTGCGCCTTTGCGCAATTGTTTTGTCGGGCTTTGGTGCAAAGTTCTGAACGTGCCGATTTAATCTGGCGATCAAATTGAAGGTAGCTGGCCAGTTCCACGAATTGTCGAAATAGACAGGATCCAGATGTGAATTGACCCGTGCGGTCATGTGCGCCAATTCGATTCCGTCATGGTGCAATATCTTGGCGTTGAACTTTAGCACGCATTTGCCATCGCGCAACCTATTGAAGTCTAACGCAAAAGGGCCGTCTTCTCGGACGGCCCTTGACGCCCGTTAGCTGACAGTTGCTGACACTGCGACGCTTTCCGTCGAACCTGCCACTCGCCGCGTCCGCAAATCAGAGGTTGGCCGAACTCATGCAATCCGGACTCATTGTGAGTTGAACCACCGACCAACGCCAGCGCTTGTAGGAGGTGTTTTACGCAGTGCCTAAGCGGCGACTTGCGTCACTGGCAGTTTGCGGGGGTAGGGATCGCCTTGCTTATATGACCCCGCCGCAGTGAACAGAACGTCTGTCGAAGAGTTCAAACCGGTTTCCGCAGAATCTTGCAGTACGCCGATGATGAAGCCGATGCTAACAACCTGCATAGCGGTTGCGTTGTCGATGCCAAACAAGCTGGCGGCCATTGGGATCAGCAACAGCGACCCGCCCGCCACACCCGATGCCCCCGTTGCAGCAATCGCGGCAATGATGCTCAGAAACAGGGCCGAGAGGAAATCGACCTGAATGCCCATTGTGTGAACGGTCGTCAGTGTCATGACCGTGATGGTTATGGCAGCACCGGCCATGTTGATCGTCGCACCGATTGGGATCGTGACCGAATACGTCTCTTCATCCAAACTCATGCGGCGGCAAAGCTCCATGTTCACCGGAATATTGGCGGCAGAGCTGCGCATGAAAAACGCGGTAATCCCGGATTCTTTCAGGCAAGTGAAGACCAACGGGTAGGGATTCTTGCGAATGCGCAGGAACACGATCAGCGGGTTCACAACGAGCGCCATAAAAACCATACAACCGATCAACAACGCCAGCAGCTGGCCATAGCTTGCAAGCGTTCCAAAACCGGTCTCTGCAATCGTCGAGGCCACGATACCGAAGATACCAATTGGGGCGACCCGGATGATCGCAGCAACGATCTTGGTGATGGCACCGTCCAGATCCGACATCAGGGTCTTGGTCGAGTCGCTCGCGTGGCGGAACACCAGCCCAAGACCAACGGCCCAGGCGAGAATGCCGATGTAATTCGCGGTTGCCAGCGCATTCACCGGGTTGTCTACGATTTTCAGCAGGATGTTCTTAACCACCTCAGCTAGGCCATCCGGGGCATCCAAAAGCTCGGGCGTGCCTGTCAGATGCAATGTGATCGGAAACATGTAGCTGGCCGCAACGGCAACCAGTGCAGCTGCGAAGGTTCCGAGTATGTACAATAGGACTACGGGGCCCATGCGCGCCTGGCTGCCCTTTTTGTGGTTTGTGATTGCGGCGCAAACCAGGATCAGCACCAGAACGGGCGCAACGGCTTTCAATGCGTCAACGAAGAAGTCGCCAAGCAGGCCGACGGCTGAACCAGCAGCAGGCCATAGAGTAGCGAGAAGAGCACCAGCGACGAGGCCAATGATGATTTGCGCAACCAGGCTGCCGCGCAGAACAAAATTCATGGGGACCATCCTGTTCAAATAGGGGCCTGACGGGTGAAACGTGCTCTCTCGCAGGTCCGGTTAGAGTTAAAGGGCTGGTGGCTATTTGGGCGCTTTAGAATTGATTTAAACGTCTTAAGAAGGCTAGCGCTTTTTTGGTCTTCGCTGAAGAGGTTGTTTTTCGCGTGAAAAACGCGTGATTTATATTGGTATTCCAAAGGATTACCATAGGTCAACTTGGGTGCGGGATTAAATGATATCTAAATGATTCTTAATGACATTCCCAAAGTGATGGCGCCATAAGTCGACCCCAAGCTGGCCGCTACGGTCCAGTGATGAACCAATAACGGCGTCAGCCACGATGGTCGGATGAAGTCCCGCATCAAAGAGTGCAAACCCTGCTGCCAGGACGCAGGTATCCGCCTGGATGCCACAGACCAATACACGCTCTACCTTCCAGCTTTTGAACTGCTCTACCACCTCCGAAGGCGGACCATATCCATGTTTCAGAACGGTTCGATCTGTTTGGACGAGGCTGGTCTTGTCCAGATCTGGCTTCCACCCAAGCTGCTGTAAGAAAGGTACTTTTGTCTCATCATGGTGGATCACCGTTGCGATGGAAGGCAAGTCGGAGGCGAGCACCTGGCAACGCTCTACCAACCAACGCGGCGGGTCAAAGTTGGGCTGAACATCGACGACCAGTGCGGCTTGTTTCAATAAGTCACTCCTATGCAGATCAAATCGCCTGATGGACCTCGACAATGTTTCCTTCTGGGTCGTGAAAGAAAACCTGGTGCCACTCTTTTGCAAAGGCGGTGCCATAGTCCGAGTAAGGAATTCCGTTGTCATCCAGTAGCGTTTTGAACGCCTCGATGTCATCGGTGCGAAATGCGATATGGCCACGTTCAACGGGGTTGATAGCTGCTCCGTTTTTGAACGCGACGGCGAGGTTCTTTTCAGCCAGGTGCATTTGCATTTCGCCATCGGTCGCGAACCGGATTTTGCCGCTGTAGCCGCTATCGTCAGTCTCATCTGACCGCGGGAAGTTCTCTATCGGTATATCAGCCAGCCCCAGCACCTGCGTGTAAAACCGGTGCATCCGATCGACATCTTCAGAGACAAAGTTGATATGGTGAAATTCCAGTTTCATGAAAGCCCGGCCTTTTGATTGGTCAGCCCATTCAGACAATCGCAAGAACAGGCGACAGGCAAGCCCTCAACGGAAGTATTGAAACTTGCTTTTTGCGCTTGCAGCGCGAAAAACACTGCACCTGCGTAGGTTGCTCTTTTTTATCGGGAGCTGAAACCGGTCGTTCGAGGGGGAGCTGAAACCGGTCGTTCGAGGGGGGAGCTGTCTTTCATGGAAGAGACGAGCTGATACTTTACTTTGGTAGGAGGTCTGCAATTATTGTGACCAGTTAAGCCCACCGACTTTTGTCCAAAATCGCCGAGGGTTCTAATCATGAAATTTGCTTTGACAAACATAGGCGCGCTAGCCTTTTCGTCTACTGCCTTTGCCCAGGAAATTGTCACTCCCGACACATACATCCGCGCCGAAGTGGACCTGACTTTCGCCCAATTTCAAATGAATGCGGGAAGCGACGTAAACCGCTTTTACTACATTCGAAAACCAACACCACTTGATGCTCAAGCCGTCGTCCGAATGAACCGCGACACGCTGTATGCCGGGGCGGTGGTGGATACTGAAGGCGGGGCTACAATCACGATCCCGGAGTTTCCGGACGACCGCTACTTCTCGATCCTTGTCATCGACAACGATCACTACGCGCCGGTCGTATTTTACGAACCCGGCACCTACAACGTTCCGGGCGATACGAAATATGTCTCGCTCATCATGCGCATCCAGATTATGGACCCAAGCGACGCGGCGGATGTGGCGCTTGTGAATGAGATGCAGAACGCGTTTGTGATCGAAGCGTCAAGTCATGACCTGTTTCCAGAGCCCCAGTGGGACGCGAACAGCATGCTCGCGCTTCGGGCTGAGTATGAGCAGGAGTTTCAAAAATTCGCTCAGTATGAGTCTGATTGGATGGGGCCACGCGGTGACGTGAATGAAGAGACCCGGCATTTGGCAGTTGCCGGGGCCTGGGGTCTTTTCCCCGAACGGGACGCGGTTTACATCAACTACTCCGGCCCACCTTCGGCCGATACCTGCTACACGGGTACCTATGACGTACCACCCAACGATGCGTTTTGGTCAATCACCGTGTACGGCGCGGACGGGTTTATGGACAGCGACACCAACATCGTCAACGACCGAAATGTAGTGTTGAACGAAAATAGCACCTTCACGGTGCATTACGGCTCAGAAGATATGTGCGGTGACCAACCGAACCGTGTTGATATATCAGATGGCTGGAACTTCCTGATGCGCATCTACCGGCCCGGACAAGCCGTTCTCGACCGCAGTTACACTCTTCCCGAGGTGACGGAGGCATCTTGAGATAATGATTATGCGTATTACGACATCGCCTGCCGCCAATCTTTGGGCCGGAACTGTGCTTACCGGCGGGATTGAGGTCACGCTCGACAATTTCACCATCACCGAAACTGATCGCTACCTGTCCGAACACTCTGCCGAGCATGCGGTCAACACGATCCGCCACTCGCGAGAGCCCTCTGGAACTGACAACCAATTTGGCATCACAGAAAACAAAGACGTCTTGTATAGCCACGTAGTCGTCGATATCGAGGGCAGGGTCCGCGCCCTGTCGATCAGCGTGGCGTCGATCTGGACTGAATCTTCCAGCCGAAACGGGACAAACGGGCGGCAAAACGGCTGTTGCACCAAGTTTGGATCATTGCTCCGACAAGGGTGTGAACAATCGAGCAGAGACCAGCAATCTCCCATCTCACAAACGGGAACAGATGATGCAATGCCATCGATCTCTAGGAGGACGGCAGAGGTTCGTGGCGATCCACTCAGCCGCCCGAAATTGTTTCTGTTTCCCCGCAAGTTGTCACTCGGCATTAACAACCCGATCTCACCTCCTTGAAGCATTTGACGTCTGGAATGCGGCCACTCAAGCAGCCTGAGGCCAGAGCATCAGCACTCCTTGGCAGCCCCACAGTTAAGGTTGCAAAACCCTTCTCAACGCTGCGAAACAGCCCAGCTGACGCTCGTTTTACGCCGCCCCCGGCTGTCGCCCCTCGCTAGAACTGGTAGACCAGACCGAGGTCCAAGCTACCGGTGTTTGAGTGATCGACCAACGGGCTGTCCTCGTAAGCCGATCCAAGATGCTGATAGCTGACCGCGCCGACGAATGTGATGTTGTCTGACAGCGGAACGCTGGACGTCACCTCGATATAGGGGATGACCGACGCGCCGGGTGTATAAGCGGCACGCCGACCATTCGCCTCGCCGCTCGATACACCAACCAGATATTGATTGAGATCGCCGTCACGGAACTTGCCGCCCAGGGAAAGATCCAGGTTGACCATCCCCAACGCGTGTTCGGTCCCGACAGATAGATCGGCCTCAAAGCCATGATGGGCAGACGATACATCTTGCATGAGGCTGCCCGCGATGTACGCTTGTGTCCCGATTTCGTATCGGGCAAACAGCCCCGCTTCGATCGCAGAGTCGCGCTCCAGACCGTCAAAAAGCGCTCCATCAGGAAAATCGGGATCTGCGCGCACCCCCAGTGCGACACCAAGAGTCACATCCGACCGAGCCAAAAACCTGTATGATATACCGTCAAAACCGATGTGGAGTTTCGCAGTATCGTAGGCGAGAAGACCGCCAAAGGCGTCGTCCCAGCTGTCGCTCCCAACATAGTAGTCAGATTGGACGCCAGCAAAAGCTCCTATGCTCCACCTGCCTTCCGCAGCGGCAGGCACGGCAGCAACAAGGACGCTTCCGATTGAAGCGATAAGGGTTCTGAGAATTTGCAATATTCAAGTCTCCGAAAAGAGGTGTGATTTTGGAGAGAGCGGGCCGCCGCGCCGGTTCATGTCGCGTCCGCAGTCGAACCAGGACAGAAACTGTCCAAGCCGGTTGGGGCGATCATTTCTTCAGCTAAGGGGTGCTGTGCACCCAGCAGCCGCGCGGCCCACGCCTGTGTCAGTCACATGTGTTGGAATAGTCGAGCGAGATGACGTCGTGCGCCTTCACCCGTGCGCAGAGGGTTCGGTTCTGTGAAATCGGCACATCGGGTCGAAGATGAGCGTCCAGGAAGGCCGCTGACGTATCTTTCAGCGCGGCGTGCCAAATCGCTTTGCCATGACCGAAGTCATGCAGGTCTACCCAGCCCAAGGTTAAATCCTCATGCGAGCTGTCGTCCAGCGTGAGGACGGTCAGATCGTTTTCCGCCCGGCTGATGAGCGCGTGCGTTTCAACAATGAACCGTTGTTCGAGCCAGGCCCTCAGCGTCTCCGGATCAAGATCGGCCGAGGGGGAAGCGCGAAGCACGGCAGCGACATAGCCATCCGGGTCATGCATGAATCGCAAATGCGGGTTTCGGATTGCTTCATCTTGACGCGAATGATCAGTGCCGTCGATGTTGATTGATACTTTGCAACGTACCTCTCGATCGCAGAAATGACGTGCCGATGCACCCCCAAAGGAGTAACCGACGGCCCCAACGCGCGTGAGATCAAACAATCCAGTCAGATCACTTGGAATCCGGCCACTGTTCAGTGCTTCAATCTGGGACAACACGAATTGCATATCTTGAACCCTGAGTTCCATAGTGTTGCGTGATCCGAACAGAACCTCTGTAAGGAAGTAGTGATAGGAGGACAGAAGGTTCTGGGGCGGCGTCGTTCCAATCGGGATTCTCGACAGGACAACAGCCTTTTCGTCCGTAAAAACAAGGTCGGGATTCTGATCGTCGGCCGGAAGTGCCAGATCCGCGTAGTCCAGCAGCTCAGCGCTCTGGTACGCAATGGCTCCATCGTTGAGCGTCACTAGGCTCGCATCATAGGTGTGCCCAATCGATACCACGATATAGCCACGGCTCACCAGATACTCGAAATAGGCATCGTTTGCTTCCACTGCACCGCCGCTACCGTGCGAATACAGGATGACGGGCAAGGGTGCCGTTTCAGCGGGGGGCACATCCATCACGGATCTGCTTTCCCTGAGGCTTTTGCGCAAAACCTGCAGCATTTCGTCAGAGACGTCCGGATCGAGCGCGAAATCCATGTCTTCAGTATGAAAGCCATAGTGGTGTGGCGGCATGCTGACGTCGCCACGTTCGGCGGGATACCATATCTTGACCATCAGCATTCGATCAGCACTACCTGCGACGCCAGTCAGGATGTTCGCCAGTTGAGGGTCAAGATTGTGGATGATGTGAGCACTGGAGAAGACATGGCGTTGCACGCCGACATATTCATCGGACAGCGCTGTGCTGATTGTTGTCGATGCAAGCATCGCAGCGGTTACGAGTGTTTTAAAAAGCAAAACGGGAAACCTTTCTTAGGTTGTTGAACGGAGGCAGTGATCGAAATCAAAGCCGAGCCGCGTACAAACGGGGTGTTCCCGATCCTTCGTATCTTTGTCGTCTCAGCGAATTTGTAGGGACACGTTTTTTGTATTATCCGGTTGTCCAGCCCCAATTCTATGGGCCAGTTTTGAGCAAGGTTTCTGGAACGGGCGGTCGCATGTTTAGAGCCTGATGGGGTCTGACACGATTGTACTGTCTAAGCCAGGTATTGATGACGATCTGAGCCTGTTTGGTGGTGTGGAACCATTCTGCGTTGAGGACTTCCCGGCGCAGAGTGCCATTGAAGCGCTCGTTGTATCCATTCTCCCAAGGTGATCCCGGGTAGATTTGGATCGGCTTAATGCCCACCTTTCTTAACCAGGTCTGCAGGGCCGTTGCGATGAACTCCGCGCCGTTGTCGGAACGGATGTGTTCGGGCTTCCCGTGCCGCAATAAGAGTGGGTAGAGCGCATCCAGCACGTCTGCGCTGTTCATCTTCGGCTTGACCGCTACGCAGAGCGCCTCACGGGTATACTCATCCAGCACCGTCAGCATCTTGTAGCTCTGTCCGTTGCTCAGCTTGTCGTGGACAAAGTCAATGCTCCAGATGTGATTGGGATGTTGCGGTCGGAGCCGGATGATCGAGCTGTCCTTGTGGTACAGCCGTTTGCGTTTCTTGTGCCGTTGTGGGAGCTGCAAGCCTTCTTCGCGCCATAGTCGTTCGATCTTTTATGATTGACTGCCCAGCCTTCGACACGCAGCAGCTCGGCGACCTTGCGGTAGCCGTAGCGCCCATACCGTTTGGCCAATCGGATCATCGCCAGACGTAACGCCTCATCATCCTTTGGCGCTGCGCGGTATTGCAGCGTGCTCCGCGCCAATCCAATCACGCGACAGGTGCGCCGTTCAGAGGTTGCCAGCTTTTGTCGGGTGTGGACCACGGCCTGACGAAGCTGGTCTGCCGTCAGGCCTTTGGCTTTAGATAATCAAGGCTCTCCTTGAGAATGAGTTTGTCCAGTTCAAGCTCAGCCACGATTTTCTTGAGCCGATCATTCTCTTTCTGCAGCGCCTTCAGATTGGCCATCTCAGATCGTCCCATCCCACCAAACCGCTTGCGCCATGTGTAATAGGTCGCATCACTGACACCAGCCGTTCTGCACGCCGTCGCGACATCCGAACCAGATGCCAGGCCCAGCTCAATCTCGCGCAAAAGCCGCAGAATATCTTCGTCCGAATACCGTTTCCGCGCCATCAATCCCGTCTCCAAAACTAAGCCAACTGTGGCACAGTTTTAGGGGGCCAAGACACGGGACATCATCGTGTCAAAACCACGATCCTCAAACAGCATCCGCACCTTTTCGTGGACAATCGGCACGCTGAAAAGCGACGATTGCGGTGCGGCATAGACGATGTTTGTCTTTCCGGAGTTTCCTGCCCGACGTGCAATGTCGTCGATCAGGAACGTGTGCTTGAGAGGGGCACCGGCGCACTTCATCTCGGTTTCAGGACGCGTGAAAAGCCCGGTGCCACCTTCCTCGGTGAAACGGCTGGCCGCCGCCCAGGTCCGCGCAGCATATTCCGGGCCGGCATAGAGCGCCCCGATCCCGTTCTCACCCACCATATCGAGGCTGAAGCCTTCGATGGCACCGTGATCCAGAATCAGACCCGGTGCCACGACAAGCCAATCATAGATCAGCTGTTGGCCCGTCTCCGTGGACACGGTCTTACTTTCGGCGTCGACCGCCACAACTTTTTCCGCAACAACGGACACACCGTCCGGCAACCAGTCGGCATTGTTCGAGACCACGTAATCGGCAGGCTTCAAACCCGCAGCGACCAGCGTAAGGCCGGGCTGATACAGATGATTGGGCCGAGGATCGATGATCGTGATCTGTGCCCCGTCGAGACGTCGCACAAGCCGGTTGGCCAGAGAGGTTCCCGCCGCACCCGCCCCGATGATGATGATCTTGGCCGATGTCTGGATGGGTTTAACATCTGCCGCGCCTCCCTTCGGCATAAAGGTGGCAGCACTACCGCTTGCAATGGCGGCTGCCAGGAATTGTCTTCTATCCATACGTCCTCCTTCGGTCGGATTGCCGGTGTCCGGCAATGCCTTCCTTTCTCCCTACGTGCCAACGTCTGTTGGCGATGGTTCATGATTGTCTTCCGCCAGTTTCCGGTCGCGCTGAATCTCCAGCCACATGGCGTTCATAACGGCAAAAACCGCGGCGAGCGGAAGCCCAAGCAGCCAGGCGAAATACCACATATGTCGCCTCCTTTCTCAGTAGACAGTGTCTGAATTGCCGGTGACATCGGCCTCGGTGACCTTGCCCCACAGCACTTTGTAGACCCATGCGGTGTAGGCCAGGATCAGCGGCATGAAGATCACGGTGCAAACCAGCATGATGAACAGCGTCTGATGCGACGACGACGCATCCCAAACGGTCAGGGAACTGTTGGGATCTACGGTCGAGGGCAGGATGAACGGGAACATTGTCAGGCCGACCGAAGAAATCACGCCGGTGATCCCGAGTTTGGACCACAGCAGTGTCGAGACTTCCTTGCCATCAATCAGCCCGCGCAAGGCCAGTGCCATACCAACAAACCCTATGACCGGGGCGGCGATGATCCAGGGCCGCTGCGCGTAAGCCGCCAGCCATGATCCGTCACGGGTCACGTCTGAGTAAAGCGGGTTTGACGGGCCATCGGTGACCACCTCACCGACCAGAGCAAAGCCATCAATCCCAATGGCCAACCAGAGACCGGCCAAGGCATAACCACCAATGGCGACGGTCCCGGCAACCGCACCAATGCGGCGCGCGCGATGTGCCACCGGTCCCTCGGTCTTGAGGCTGAGCCACGCCGCGCCGTGCATCATCAGCATGGCGAACGACACCACGCCGGCAAGCAAGGCAAATGGACGCAAGAGGCCAATGAACTTGATCAGGAAGCTGCCATCATAGCGCGGCATCAGCATGTCATTCAGGTGGAATGGCACACCCAGAAGCACATTGCCGACCGCCACGCCAAACAACAGGGCAGGGACGGCTCCACCCGCGAAGAGGGCCCAATCCCAGCCGTTTCGCCACGTCGCGCTGTCACGCTTTGAACGATATTTGAACGCGACGGGCCGGACAATGAAGGCCGCGAGCACGACAAACATGGCCAGATAGAAACCCGAAAAACTGACCGCATAAAGCGGTGGCCATGCAGCGAAGATCGCACCGCCTCCAAGAATGAACCAAACCTGATTGCCCTCCCAAACCGGGCCTACGGTGTTGATGACCACGCGCCGCTCAACGTCAGTTTCGGCGACGAAGGGCAGCAACGCGCCGACGCCCATATCAAACCCGTCGGTCAGCGCGAAACCGATCAGGAGGACACCCAGCAACACCCACCAGATGATCCGCAATGTTGTATAATCGATAAGTTCATGAAGGATCATTGGACTTACTCCGCAGGGGTTGGGGTTGCAGCGGGGTGGGTTGCGGCAGCCGATGCAAGACGACCCTTACCGGTATGCGGGCGCAGGCGATTCACATGCCGGGTTTCCCAGGCGTCTGTTTCTTCGATGTCCTGAAACGGACCCTTGCGGATGTATTTCAGCATCAAACCCACTTCGATCACGAAGAGGATCGAATAGAAAAGCATGAAGCCTGCGAGTGTGATCAGAAGGTCCTGAACGCTTAGGTGGCTGGCTGACAGTGCGGTTGGCAGAACACCGTCCACAGTCCAGGGCTGGCGTCCGAACTCCGCCACGAACCACCCCATCTCTGCCGCGATCCACGGGGTGGGAATAGTACATACGGCAGCCCATAGCGCCCAGCGGGGATAGGTTTGTCCCTTGAAAGACGAACGATAGAAGAAATAGGCCATGACACCGATAAACGCGAAGCCCAGACCCACCATGATCCTGAACGCCCAGAACAAAGGCCAAACCGTTGGAACGGTGTCCTCGGCAGCCTGTGCAATCTGCGCGGGCGTCGCTTGGCGCGGGTCCTCCACATAGCGCAGCAAGAGATAGGCAAAGCCCAGATTGCCCGCGTGTTCTTCAAAGGTTGCGCGCACCTCCTGCGGCGTCGCCTCTCGCTGGTCCCGAATTGTCTGAAGCGCGTCATAGGCGACGATACCGCTTTGCACGCGCCCGTAAGCCTCTTCTACCAGCTCTTTGATACCGGGAATTTCTTTGGTCAGCGACCGGGTGCTAATCAAGCCCATAACCCAAGGGATTTCGATTGCGTAATGCGTCTCGCGTGCGTCCTGATCCGGAAACCCGACGACCGTGAAATGCGCAGGCGCTTCGTGGGTGTCCCACATCGCCTCAATCGCTGCGAGTTTCATGCGTTGTGTGTGGCTGGCCGAGTATCCGGACTCGTCCCCCAGCACGACCACTGACAGCGCCGCAGCAAGGCCAAAAGACGCAGCCACCGTGATTGAGCGGCGCGCCAGTTCGACATGGCGGTTTTTCAGCAGGTACCACGCCGAAACACCCAGTACAAAAACCGACGCCGTTACATATCCCGCAGAAACCGTATGAACGAATTTTGCTTGTGCCACCTCGTTGAAGAGCACGTCGAAGAACGAGGTCATCTCCATGCGCATCGTATCGGGATTGAATTCGGCGCCGACCGGGTTCTGCATCCAACCGTTTGCGATCAAAATCCAAAGGGCCGAAAAGTTCGACCCAAGGGCGACGAGCCATGCAACGACAAGGTGTTGCACACGGCTCAGCTTGTCCCAGCCAAAGAAGAACAATCCGACAAAGGTCGCCTCGAGGAAGAAGGCCATCAGCCCTTCGATCGCCAGCGGGGCACCAAAGATGTCACCGACATAGTGGCTATAGTAGCTCCAGTTCATGCCAAACTGGAATTCCATGGTGATTCCGGTGGCCACGCCGAGGACAAAGTTGATCCCGAAAAGGGTGCCCCAGAACTTGGTCATCTGCCGCCAGATCGGTCGTCCCGTCATGACATAGACGGTCTCCATGATTGCAACGATGATGGACAGACCAAGGGTCAGCGGTACGAAAAGAAAGTGATACATCGCTGTCATCGCGAATTGCAGGCGCGACAGCTCGACGACATCAAGCTCCATTCCAATACTCCTGAGTTTCGTGCACGGACCGGGCAGATCAATCGACAGCCGAGTCGGGCTCCGTACTTCTTCAGGAGTTGGTTTAAGCCGTTGCCGAGAGTTCTTCGGTGACATCGTCACCAAACGGACGCGCAAGATGCAGCCTGGTATCGAAGATCGGATGATCCGCGCCGCGATGCATCGCCGCGATGATCAAAGTCTCAGGCAAGGCGCGGCGCACCCCGCTCAACACGGCATTTGCGGTTTCCGGATCCAGCCCTTCCGTCGGCTCGTCCAGTAGCAGAATCTCGCTTTTTTTCAGTATGCTACGCGCAATACACAAGCGGCGCGCCTGACCGCCGCTGAGCCCCTTTCCCCCTTCACCCAACTTTGCATCCAAGCCCCCTCGCTCGGAAACAACATGCGCAAGTGACGCGGCATCGAGTGCGGCCCAAAGATCGCCGTCGGCATAATCATCGGTGAGTGACAAGTTGTCACGCACCGTGCCAGCAATCAGAGCGCTGCGCTGCGGTACGCTGGCCACGATCCGACGCAAAGCGGGTTCTGGCCAATCTTGCGGCGGCGCCCCTTTAACCGCGATCCCGTCGGACTCGACCAGCCCGGCGATCTGGAACAGCAGTGTTGACTTCCCCGCGCCGGATGGACCAGTCAGAACGACCGCTTGACCGCGCCCAATCTCAAGTTGGATATCCGGCCCACGAATAGACAGTAAGGGTTCGCCGGGATCAAAACAGCACTCAGCGACGTCGTTACTTTGCGTGGTCTGTGGTCCAACCCTACCGCCCGCCAAAACCATGCGCCCAAGGTCCGACATACCCCGTCGCAGCGGCAGAAAGGCCTCTGCCAAAGCCAAGGCTACAAAGAAACCGATCACAGCAACAGCTGCTCCGACGTCACTGCGCTCGATCAGGGTTGCCCCCGCGACCAATGCACCGGCACTCACAATTGCCACCAGGACCTGCATCTGAAAACCGGCAGCACGCTCTGCTTTGTCCAGTTGCCGAACAGCGGCGCGCGCGCGTTTTTCAATTCGGAGGAGCTCTTGCTCAATTGCGGGCAGTTTTGAGGCGAGGATCAACGCCTCGCGATCACGGATCATATCGATGACCTCGCGCCGAAGCATCTGACTGCGCTTCTCTGCATCTTGCGAAGGCGCAATGCTGCGCTGGGCGAGCCGATACAGGATCGCGGCACCGGGCAGCAGATATCCAACGAAGACCACGCAGGCGACAGACCATCCCACAACCCATGTCAGCGTCGCAAAAACCACTAAATGTGCAACAAGCACTGCGATAACCGGCAGTACTAGGCGCAAAAGCACCCCGTCGAGCGCATCGACATCAGAAACAACACGGGTCAGCGCCCCTTCGCCTCTGAGCTGCATCAATTCACGCGCATCGCCGCGGGCAAACCCGCGCAGGAGAACAACCCGGAGCGCTGAAAGAGCACGCAAAGTCGCATCATGCGTCAAAAGCCGCTCTCCATACCGTGCACCGGCGCGACCAAGTGCCAGAAAGCGAACGCCCGCCGAGGGGCGGAAGACATCAAACGCGATCCCGATTCCTGCCAGCCCGGCCAACCCGGTCGCAGTGATGAACCAACCAGACAGACCCAATAGTGCAGCCCCCATGACAAGCACCACAATCATCAGGGCCGCGCCGCGCGCCATGGCCCAACGGTCGGCATTCAGCAGGATCAACACGATGTTGAAAAGGGGCTTCATGGCTGAAGCTCCAATTGACGATCCATGGCCGAGGCCAAATTCGGATCGTGGGTGGCGGTGATGATCGTATGACCCTTGGCTTGCAATTGCCGCAAAACAGCCGTGATCCGCTGGGCCGTTTCGTCATCTAAATCTGCGGTCGGTTCATCCGCCAAAATCAGATCGGCGTCGGACAGGATCGCACGCGCCAGAAGAAGCCGTCGCGCTTCCCCACCAGAAACACCGCCCCCGGTTTCCCCAAGCCGCGTTTCAAGCCCGGCGTCGAGCCTGCGCACGACGCCATCCGCATCCGCTAGCGCCGAGGCGGACCAGGGATCGCGACCTGTTCCCTCTACGTCCAGCCAGTCACCAAGCGGCGTGTTGGAAAAGTGAGGGTGTTGAGGCACAAGGGACACACGTCTGCGCCAGGCATCCGCATTTGTATCCTTCAATACCTGTCCACAGACAAACAGGTCGCCCTGAACCACCGGCACCAGACCTGCTATCGCGGCTAGAGCGGTGGTTTTGCCAACACCGCTTGAACCTGTGAACGCGAGGCTTTCACCTTGCCGGAGCGTGAAATCCGGAAGCCGAAACCGCCGCTCTGCAATTGCCGCGACGGCGCCGGATGTTCGAATGGCCAGGGGTCCCGCTATCGCTGGCGCCTCGCTGCCTTTACCAACAAAATCCGAACGCTCTGCCGCATCCAATGCATCCAGGTCCGCGACAACCGCAAACCCTGCCGCACGATCGTGCCAGGCGGCAGCCAGTTCCCTGAGTGGTTGAAAAAACTC
This sequence comes from Ruegeria sp. B1, assembly GCF_056535885.1. NCBI lineage: Bacteria > Pseudomonadati > Pseudomonadota > Alphaproteobacteria > Rhodobacterales > Roseobacteraceae > Ruegeria > Ruegeria sp. B1. Next base: position 1,311,945 of record NZ_JBQFJA010000001.1, read on the forward strand.
TGGCGCGATCAGCAGCAGAAACACACCCTGCGCCAGCGAAAATTCACTGCCCCAATAGCCGAAGCTGATCTCACCAAGCAGGGTGAAGCCTACAAAGACCGCCACCATTGCGACACCCAAAGCAGAAAACAGCTCCAGCACCGTCGAAGAGAGAAACGCGATTTTCAGGACGGACATCGTGCGTGCACGCAACGCCTCGGCGCGCGCTTCGAAATCAATTGCCGTGCGGTCCAGTGCACCAAGCAAGCGGATGTCGAGCATGGCGGTCAGCCGGTCCAGAACCATATCGTTCATGGTCCCGATTTCGTCCATCTGTTTGCGAGACGCAGTCTCAGCCGCCATTCCGACCAGAGCCATGAACACCGGGATCAGCGGGCCCGCAATCAAAAGGACAAGGCCCACAACCCAGGACTGCGAGAATGCCAGTATCACAAAAAAAGCGGGCAAGACCAACGCCCGTGTCATCGCGACGTGATACCGGGTGATCCAAGGATGCAGAAGCGGCAGTTTCTGAACAACCAAAGCGGCGATCTGTGCCGAACCCACATCTGCACGCGATCGGGCTTCGCGACCGATAAGCTGAGCGCGTTCTCGCGCAATCGTTCGATCCGCAGCATCATGCAGCAGGTCACCGGCCCGATACTCCAAGGCCGCCCGCACCAACGCACAACCGAATAAAACCAGTGCTGCAATCCAGGCATGATAAACGGGCGAATTCCCGGTCGCCCAGCCGGACACCGCCCAGGCTATGGCGCCAGCCTGAACCGGCCAAAGCGCGCCTGCCAGGATCGAAATCCAACCGGCGAGGCGAAGCTGCCGGGCGATCGGGGATATGATCCGGTCCTTGGCCCGCCTATTCACTGCGGCAGCTCTGTCGGTGTTTTCGGTCCCCATCCTGGCACATTTATCCGTCCAAGCACTTGTATTTTAGGGATGTCTTTTCTGCATCCAGATCTGAGGGACAAACGGAAGACAGACCGTTTGCTAGATGCCTCAGCGCTACCGGTGCCGTTAGCTGAACAAGCCCTCGTTTTTGCAGGACCCAGTTGCGTTTTGCAAAAACCTGCAGTTTCCTCGAAATCACTTCTCTTGCGGTCAGCAAATCACGCGCTATTTCACCATGGGTTGCGCGGACCTCTCCCGACGTCGCATGCGCCAAAAGCCAGTTCGCAAGCCGACACTCCAAAGTCATGACGTTCTTGGACGATAGCCGGGCAAAAAAAGTAGGAAGTCGGGCGGCGTGGGTTCCGAACAGCGCGCGGCGGAACTTCATATCACCGTGAACGAGAAGGATGAGGCTTGTGGGCGACAACTCGATCCATGTGCACGGTACAGTACAGGATGCACGCACCGAAATATCGCGGTCCGACAAAATGGCAGCCGTGACCGGCATGCAGTCCTGACCGCTTGTCGCGCGGCATTCAGCCCATGGAACCTGCCGGCCTGCGGTCCGGAACTGCACATTCAACTTGCCGTCTGTCAGGAAGACAAAGGCCCTTGGACGCCCTTTCCAGTGAAATGCAGTTTGACCGGCCTCTGCCGAGTTGGACCTACCGCCCGCATCGAGAACGGCTTGTTTCAAAGAGAATTTTTCTATGGGGGCTTGCGGAACGCTCATTTTGCCTCCAGCGCCCGGCTCATCGGAGCCAAGCGATTCCCGCGATTTGGGTCACTCCGCCGGCACCGCGCCATCATCGATCTGCCATCCGAAGTGACGCCGGTTCAAATGCAGCACCAAAAGGATCATTGCGATCTGCACAGCAACAGCCAACGACGTCAAGGACCAGTAAGCGATACCGAATTTGTTGATCAGCCCGGCCCCGACCAGACCCTTGTTGATCCAGAAATGCAGCATCACGGTCAGGGCAACGCCCGGGCAAACCAGCGCATAAGACCCCGCCGAGATTCCCTCTCCGCGTAGAAAGGCGTCAGCATAATTTTGGCGTTTAAGCACCAGAAGGCCCAAGGCCAGGAATACGCCCTGAATCGCAAGAAGCGTTGTGGTCAAAACCAGATTGTCGGCCATCCCGCCATGCGTCTGAAACGTCGTGTGCAGCCCGTGTTCCTGTCGGATCGTCATAATGCCAAGGATTGTCAGGATAGGGACAACCACCATCAGCGTCGGCGCGCTTTCCTTAGAGGTGCCATGGTGCAGCATGGAATTGAACGCAACAATCGCCGCAACCAACGCATAAACTGCTGCAGTGGTTCCCAACATGATGGACAGAACAAGCGATATGCTCACCGTCAAAGGAACATTGCTCATCGCGGCGGGGGCCGACACCCCGACTGCCGTCATGGACAGCGCAAAGGCCGGCAGCAATTGCGCGAACGAGTTGTTGGCTGTGACGTCAAAAACACCTCCATCGCTCAGGACGCGCCCCAGAAACAGGCCAATGCGGCGGAACGCCATAAAGGCGATCAGACCAAACGCGATCATGGCCAGTGGAAACAGATACTCAACAACACTCCATAAGTCAGGCACAAATACCAGACCAACAATGAAGCACGCATTCACACTCATCGCCAGCGCGAGGGGCATGGCCAGCAGTTGGGTTTCTCCGTTAGAATTGGTCAGCTTGGTGAACCCCGCCGTCGTCTTGAATTCGGAAAACTGTATGAGGTTCCAAACCAGCAGTTTGAGATTCAATATTGCGAAACCGGCAATGCCAATCACCGCCAGAACGATGGCGACCCTCAACCCGAGGCTGCCGGCGATGAAAGCCCCCAGAACATCCTCGAAAACAGGCACAGGCTGGTCTGGATGCGGCACCCAGAACATCAGGAACATGAAGAAGGTAACGGCAAGTCCGCCGGCCCCCAATGAGGCCAGAAAGTACAGTGGAGACCAAGTGTCTGCAGGTCGCGTTTTTGAAAGGTACATGGTTTAGCTCCAGTTTTCTGGATGCTCCTTGCCATGAAGCTCTCAAAACCGATGGTGACATGATCACAGTCCCGTAGAATTGGATCAGATTTTTGAAAAACAACACCGCAAGGGATGTGTCCCGAAGTGTTGAACAATCAGAGCTAATCCCTGTTGATGGCATCGAGATTCACGGTGTTCGCACCGCTCCTGTCGATCCCAATCAACTCCTCCCAACTTCGTGGGTGTCAGACATCAGCGCTCAAGGAACAGAACAGGTTGATTAATGAGCGGAGGATTTCAGGATCATCATAACCATTGGATTGTGGAGATGAGAATGAAATCCCATTCGTTCGCGGGCTATTCCCAAAACCATGACGCGGGATTAGGAAAGACCCGCGCGGCGCATTTCATTTGTGATCGAAATCCGATTTGTAGTACCGGTGGCCTCACATTTGCCGACCAAATCAATGGCACGCATACGTGGGCCAAACTTCCGCAGGTCCCAAACCGGCAGGGGCAATTATCCAAGTTTTACAATCAGTTTTCAAAGTCCAACGAGTCTGTCTGGTAGCCACGTCGCCACTTGTGGGAACAGGACAACAACGACCAATACAAGCATCTGCGCACCCACAAAGGGAAGGACTCCACGATACATCTGGCCATAGGTCATGTCGCGCCGCGCGATTGAGCGTAAATAGAATATCGACGGAGCCATCGGCGGCGTCAGATACGACGTCTGAATGACGACCAAGACCATCATGGCGAACCAGATCGGGTCAATACCGGCGGATTTCACAATCGGAGCAAAAATCGGGATAAAGATCAGAACGATAGAAACCCAATCCAGAACAAAACCTGCGAAAAAAACCACCAGCAAGAAAAATGTGATAATCCCCGCGTTGCCATATCCAATGCCTGCCATCGCATCGCGCACCAATTGACCACCACCTGTGACCGCAAAGATGCTGGTAAACATCGTACCGCCCGCCAGCAACGACCCCAGCACCAGTATAATCAAAGCCAGGGGCGGTAAAAGCGCCGTAACTGTCACTTTCATCTTGTTGCCGGTTGGAATGGCACGTTCTTCCGGCAGCAGCGGCGGGGCATCATCGGGTCGGATCATGCTGCGCACCAGAATGTAAAGCACAAAAAACACCACCATCAATAGGCCGGGAAGGATGGAGGCGGCAAACAGCTTACCGATCGACAGCTGTGCGACCGAGGCATAGACAACGACAATGACGGAGGGCGGAATAATAGTACCAAGCGATCCGCCTGCACAGATTGTTCCGGCGATCAGATCGTTGCGATAGCCCGCTTTGGTCATAGCAGGAATGGCCATCAGGCCCACCACAATCTCAACCGCCCCGACCACACCGGATGCTGCGGCAAAGACGGCGCACATGGCAATCGTCGACAGCGCCAACCCGCCGGGCAGACCGCCCAGCCACAGTTGCAGCGCAAAAAACAGCCGTTTTGCGATCCCCGACCGTTCAAGTATCGCACCCATGAAGATAAACAGCGGGATCGCAGCCAGCACAAAATTCGACGCCGTATGAAGCAGCGGGCCATAAAGTTGCAGAAAGATCAGATCGCCAAACACCATGTATCCGAAGGCCACGGAAATGATGATCAGCGAGAACGCGACCGGAATTCCGGCAAAGACCAGCACAAAAAGTGCGGCAAACATCAGCAGCGGTGTCATTGATTTTCTTCCATGGCTTCAAGTTCGCCCGGTGCTTCGCCGGGGTTCTTGCGTCCGGATAGCAGCTTGATCGCCTCACCCAGAAACTGTAGCGCAAGGGCCGCCAGACCAACCGCGATGACCGTATAGAATGGCCAGACCACCGGCGCCCAGGGGCTGACGCTTTCGACCTCGCCAGTGATCAGCGCCTTCCAGGCCTTCTTGCCGGAGACCCAGGTGAAAAGGATCATGATCGGCGTCATGATCAGCAGAAAGACCAGTCCGTTCAGCATCTGCTGCACGCGCAGTGGCAAACGTTGAGATAAAAAGTCGATCCTGACATGCACATCACAGCGCAGCGCATAGGCCGCGCCCAGCAAAAAGATCGAACCGTTCAGCATGTATGAGATGTCAAACGCCCAGAGCGTCGGCGCGCCAAACGCATAGCGGGCCACCACCTCGTACAGCATGGCAAGGATCAGGGTGAAGATCACGCCCCTGCCCAGCCAGGCCAACACCCCTGCTACAGCGTCGATAAGTCTGAGTATACTGGTCATGTGCGTCCCCGGAATTGGACGACCGGCACAGGCGACCGGTCATCCAGATCAGCGTCAGAGTAGGAGTTACTCGGCGCTGTCGCGCACCAGATAGCCAGAGTTGTCAGCCCAGTTCGCCTGATAGGCGAGGTAGCTGTCGAGGACCTCTTGCATCCGCGCGCTGCCAGCATCGGCCTTCTGGGCGGCCTGATTGCGGGCCCAGTCGCGCCCGGCCGCTCGGATCTTTTCGGATTCCGCCGGTTCCATGTTGACGATTTCAACATTAGTGTCGCGGAACGCGACCATCGCCTGAATGTCTTCGTGACCGAAATGGGTGAAGCTTTCATAGGTTGTCAGCTTCGCCGCAGCGGTGACCTGCTGCTTGATCTCTTCCGGCAGCGCATCCCATGTTTCCTGTTTGACAAAAACCTCCCACAGGAAGGACGGCTGGTGAACACCGGGCATGATCATATAGGGCGCAACCTCATGAAACCCTTCTGAGATATTGCCACCCGGCGTCGACCATTCGACCGCATCCACGCCTTTACGCTGCAACAGGGTGTAGATTTCATTCCCCGGCACAACCGTTGGCACGCCGCCAAAGGTTTCCTGCAAAACGGCGGCCCAGGCACCGGATGTCCGGTATTTTACACCTTTCAGGTCCTCGGTTGTTTCGATTTTGACGTTTGAATGCGCCATGACCTCGGACGTGCCAATGCCGACAACCAGTGTATGCAGGCCCATTTCCTCGCGACGGAACTCTTGCAGCATCTGCTCGCCACCACCTTCATAAATCCAGTGCAGCGTCGCCTCGCCCGACATGCCTCCCGGGAAGCTGGCAAAAATGGCGTTGGTCGGATCCTGGTTCACCAGATAGGACGGGGTGGAATGCCCTGCCTCAACGATACCGTCCTGCACGACCTCATAGGCTTTGAACGCCGGGGCCAGAACGCCCGCGCCAAAAGGTTGGACCTGCATGCGACCGGCGGTCAGCATGTCCACATTGGCGGCAAAGCGCTCCATGAAGTTCTGGTAGAAGAAGGACCCCTCGCCAATTGCGGCGGTCATCTTCCATTCAATTTCGGCAGCAGATGCTGGTAGGGCAAGCGTCGCTGTCACCGCCAGCGCGGCAAAGTTTGAAAAGAGTTTCATCTATTCCTCCTGTTGCGGGCCGAGGCCCCTGGTTTTGCGCCGGCTGGCGCTGCGTGCCGCCGATCTGCTTCTGTGGCAGAGTCTCGGGAGCGATGATTGGACAGCCAGGTTCCGGCTATCCCCGCCCCGGTCCCATAACCGGGGCCAAAGCTGCTGTTTGGGGTTGAAACGCTGTGCTACTGGCCTTGCGTTCCCAGATCGTCCGGGCAAAGCGCGGCTGGCATGTTTTGGTAAGCAACCGGGCGTAGCCACCGGCGGATGGCCATGGTTCCCACACTGGTTGCGCCAAAATTCGTGCTGGCCGGATAGGGCCCGCCATGGATCATCGCGTCGACCACTTCGACACCTGTGGGGAAGCCGTTGAACAGCAACCGTCCGGCCTTGCGTTCGAGAACCGGGAACAATTGTTGCGCCAACGCTGTGTCTTCGTCATCCATGTGGATCGTGGCCGTCAGCTGGCCGACCAGTTTGGCGGACAAGGCCACCATGTCCTCCTCGGAATTGACGCGCACAACCAAAGATGAGGGGCCAAAGACCTCTTCGCTCAGGCTTGGATCAGCCAGAAAAACCTCGGCGCTGGTATCAAACAGCGCTGGTTCTGCCGCTCGGCCCGACGCAACACCTTGCAAAACCGGGCGTACATCTGCATGGCTTGCCAGATGCGATTGACCGGCGCGGAAGGCGTCGGCAATACCATTGGTCAGCATGGTCTGGCTGGGCACTTGTTGCAAAGCTTCTGCCGCAGCGGCGACAAATCGATCGGCGTCCGCGCCCTCCATGACCACAGCAATTCCGGGGTTGGTGCAAAACTGCCCGGCGCCCATGGTCATGGACACAGCCCAAGCCTGGCCAATCTCTTCCGCGCGCGCCGCAATGGCGTTTGGCAGTACAAACATCGGATTGACCGAGCCCAATTCCCCAAAGAACGGAATCGGGTCGGGGCGTGCGGCGCAAAGGTTGAACAGCGCCCTGCCCCCTGCCAAACCGCCAGTAAAGCCGACCGCTCGGATCGCGGGATGGTTCACCAGCGCCTCGCCAATGCAGCGATCCCCTCCCTGCACCAATGAAAACAAGCCCGCTGGCATGCCCGTCGCCTTGATGGCGGCATTGATCGCGTCGGCCACTACTTCGCCCGTGCCCGGATGTGCAGGGTGACCCTTGACCACCACCGGGCAACCCGCGGCCAGGGCCGAGGCCGTATCGCCGCCCGCGACCGAGAAGGCCAGCGGAAAGTTTGACGCCCCAAACACGGCTACCGGACCGACCGGGCGCTGCATCATCTTGATATCCGGGCGCGGTGCAGGCTCACGATCAGGAAGCGCTGGATCATGCCGACGCTCCAGATACTCACCCTTCTGAATAAGCTCGGCAAACATGCGCAACTGCCCTGTGGTCCGGCCGCGTTCACCTTGCAACCGAGCCTCGGGCAGGCCGGTCTCGGCGCTGCAGATGCGGGTGATATCCTCGGCGCGGGCCTCGATCTCATCCGCAATAGCGTTCAGAAACCTTGCCCGATCCTGACGGCCTCGATTGGCGTAATCAAGGAATGCGGCTTCGGCTAGTGAACAGGCTTTATCAACCAATTCCGGTGATCCGGACGCAAAGTAATGTGCTTCCCCCGCTGCCGGGTTCGAGGCAAAGCTCTGCTCCGACCCGACCCAGTGACCGCCAATCAGATGCTGCCCGCGAAAAGTGTAGCCGTTATCAAGGGACATCTCAGATCCTCATGCAGCCTGGTGTGCAGAGGCACCGGCCTGCTGCGACCAACTGCTGTACCAGTTGCGGAACAAGGTGAATTGCTGTTCGACGTAGCCGCGCTGACTATCGGTCAGAGTATCGGTCTTGTTGAAGTGATATGTGTATTCGGCGTTCCCCGTCAAAACCATCAGATGCTTGTAGTACAGCACGAGATCGGGCCCCTCATCGAACGAGGACAGAACCCCAAGCGCCGCCTCAAGCTCGAGCGCGCGGGTGCGGGCATCTGCATCTCCTTTGGCCGCTGCCTGACACAGCGCCACCAGATGCAGGGCCTCGTTGGGCAGAACGTTTCCAATCCCGGTGATCGCGCCGGTTGCACCGCAGTTGACAATTCCTTGAAACACAGCGGTATCGACACCAACCATCAATAAGATATCATCATCGCCGCTGGTAATGCTTTCAGCCGCATAACGCAGATCATCCGCGCCGCCGAACTCTTTATACCCGACCAGGTTCGGGTGATCTTTGCGCAGTTCGAAGAACAGATCAGCACGGGTGGCGAAGCCGTAATAGGGGCTGTTGTAGATGACCGCTGGCAGCTTTGGTGCGGCGGACAGAATTCTTGTGAAATGTTGTCGCTGGGCCGCCATGGAAGTGCCGCGCGACAGAACCCGTGGGATTACCATAAGCCCTTTGGCACCCACATTCTGAGCATGCGCTGCATGCTCGACAGCCAACGCCGAGTTGATGGCGCCGGTTCCGACAATCACAGGAATACCGGCCTTGACCAGCGCCTCGACCCCCTGCATCCGCTGCGCATCGGTCAACAACGGCCAGTCACCCATCGAACCACAATAGACAACTGCGGACATCCCCGCCTCGATCAGTTCTGAACCCTTACGCACCAACGCTTCAAAATCAGGGGTCCCGTCCGCCCGGCAAGGGGTCATTAGCGCAGGAATACATCCTGAAAAGACATTCGAGTTCACTGCTTGGATCTCCGTAGTTGTGGTCCGGATCGGTGGGCACCATCAGCGTTGAGCCACCGACCGGGGAATCGTGTGATGCTTTTGCAGTCTACTTGTAATATTTTATTTGTCGACAAATAATCGACAAGATTGCAGCTTTCACTTCAGGTACCCGGAAAACCTGTGGATTTTGACCCGGCATTTACGCTCGACTCGCGGCGGACGCGTGTGGCAATACCGTTGAACAACGAGATGGGCGCCCAATACCCTGCGGTCGAGGACAACCAAAATGGAAAAACGCAAAACCGGAGATACAGGCCGCAAACGCGGGTCAGGCGTTCAGTTTGTCTATGAAACCCTGCGGGATGAAATCATCGATCTTGCGCTGACGCCCGGCAGCCCAATCGATGAAGCAAAGCTGAGCGAGCGGTTTTCGATGTCCCGCACCCCGATCCGCGAAGCACTGGTCCGGCTTACCTCCGAAGGCTTGGTAACAACCTTGCCCAACAGGGCCAGCATCGTGGCACCCATCGATTTTCTGAACCTGCATACGTTTTTTGACGCCATGACACTGATGTATCGTGTCACGAGCCGCCTGGCGGCTGAGTATCGCACGGATCAGGACCTTGAGTATATCCGCGCGTGCCAGACGGAGTTTTCAGAAGCGGCAGACAAAAACGATGTTCTGATCATGATCACCAAGAACGCCGATCTTCATAACGCAATCGCTCAGGCAGGGCGAAACCCCTATTATGAAAGCCTGACACGCCGCCTTTTGAACGAAGGGCAGCGGATCATGCGGCCCTACTATTCATCTTTCGGGGATCGCTTGCCGGATCGCTATGCCTCGGAACATGATGACATCATTGCCGCGATCGCAGCGCAGGATATTGCTGAGGCTGACCGGCTAGCCAGCGCGCATGCAGAACAAATTGTGCAGAACATCCGCGATATGATTTCAGCAGACCGCCGTCACGCGATCGCACTCTGATTCCAGTCCACACTGCCAAGCGCGCTGCCCTTGCGGCCCGTCTGAGCCATCGATTTCCGCGCCAAGGCGCACCTGTTTTTTTAATATTACTAAAATTAATTTTGATCTTTTCGAACCAATCCGATTGAATGCGCTGCGATGAACGATTTCGGGAGACGGCACATGAGCATTCCGGCGGGGAACGGCAAATCAAAGCCGAAAGGCAAGCCCATTGAGTTGGGCCAGGCGATCCGCAGGCGCCGCAAGGCAATGGGGTTGACACTTGACCGGGTTGCCCAAACATCCGAGTTGACCACCGGGTTTTTGTCGCAGGTCGAACGTGGCCTAAGTTCGCCGTCTCTCAGTTCACTGATGGCAATCGCAGCCGCACTGCAGACCAGTATTGAAAAACTCCTCAGCGTTCCCGAGGTTTTTACTGAACATGTGGCAAAGGGCAACAGGCAAACCTATTCTTTGGGCACGCGCGGACGGTTCTACGAAAAACTGGGGCCCGGGTTTGCAGGGGCGCTTTTTAATCCGCAGATCGTGCATAGGCCACCGGGGCACGAGTCCGAAAGGATGTGCCATGAGGGCGAAGCGTTTTGCTATTTGTTGTCAGGGCGGTTGGAATACCACATCGAGGATCGGGTGTTCATCATGTCGCCTGGCGACGTGGTTCACCATGATACATCCGTCCTGCACTACTCTGTTGTCTTAGGTGACGAGGAGTCGGTCGAGCTTTGGGTAACGACTTCTCCAATCAATGATTCTCGGGCTGTTTCCATCTAAGTCGACACTTTGTCGACTTAGAACTAAATGAAATCATGCACTAATTTCTGCATTACTAAAAAAGTTTTAGCAATGCTAATAATCGGATATGGTCAGCCCGAGGATTAGCTGTTTCTGCGGGAGGACTGTACATGAAACTCAAAGCCGCTCTTGGCGCAACCGTCGCTTTAACCCTGGCCATGCCTGCACTTGCACAGGAGCGGGGTGGCACGCTGAATTTCGCACGCTATGACGGTTCACGGCTGATTGACCCGATCTATGCGGATCGCAACCCAGATATCTGGATGGTCGGCAGCCTGTTCGACACATTGCTTCGGAGCAGCGCGGACGGCAATTCAGTTGAGCCGGGCTTGGCTGAGGCGTTTTCGGTCTCTGACGACGGCAAAACCGTATCACTTGCTTTGCGCGAGGACATTCAGTTCGCAGATGGATCGCCAATGTCAGGTGCAGATGTTGTCTTCTCCCTGGACCGTGCGCGCAATCCAGATCTCAGCCCATGGGCCGGATTGCTGGGGTCGATTGACAACGTCAGCGCTGATGGCAACGCAGTCACCATTGCACTCAAAAGCCCGGATCCAACCATTCTTTCAATGCTGGCAACGTTCAACACAGCGATTGTGTCGAAAGCAGCTTTTGACGCTACCACTGGCGATACCGATCAGGATAAATCCGCTGCGATCTTTGCATCCACCACTGCCGGTGTCGGTTCAGGACCGTTCTATCTGTGCGGCTTTGAACAAGGCGCCTCGATGGATTTCTGCGCCAATGAAAACTACTGGCGCATGGGGGCGGACGGCAAACCCCTGCCTTATCTGGACGGTGTGCATTTCGAGATCATCCCGGACGACGCAACCCGTATCCTGAGCCTGCAAGCGGGCGAAGTCGATGCCGCCGAATTCATCCCGTTCAGCCGTGTGGCCGAGTTGCAGGCTGACCCGAGTATCGACATGCAGCTCTATCCGTCCACCCGGATCATTTACTCACCCATCAACACGCGCAACACCCGCGCCGATGGGTCCCCGAACCCGCTGGCCGATGCCCGCGTGCGCCAGGCGTTGAACTATGGCACCAACAAAGAGGCTTTGATTGGGCTGGTGCTGCATGGCGCAGGGCAGCCGATGAGCTCACCTCTCATGGCGAAAGCAACCCAGTATGCGGCCGATATGAACCCGCTTTACGCCTACGATATGGAAAAGGCCAAAGGCCTGATGTCAGAGGCAGGGTTTGCAGATGGTACGCAGGTGACATTCACAACCTTGGCTGGATCGGCTGACGATGCGACGATTTTTGCCGCGCTCCAACAAATGTGGGCGCCTCTTGGCATTGATCTGGTTGTCGAACAGGTCGACAACGCCACACGCGGGGCCAAGAACCGGTCGGGCGAGTTCGACATCCACACCTATGGCTGGGTCAATGATGTGAATGACCCCAGTCAGGTTGTTGGCTGGCTGGGCCATACGCCCACAGCCAAGGCCGTTGGAACCGGCTGGGAAAACGCAGAGTTCAATACCCTGTTTGACGAGGCTGCCAGCGAAATGGACGCTGACGCACGCAAGACGAAATTTGCCCGCATGCAAGAGCTGTATGCCGAGGCGGCTCCACTGCTGTTCATGTATGAAACACCATTTGCAGTGGCACTGGGATCGGCAGTTGAAGGCTACGTGCAGACCCCACTAGGTAACAACGTTTTCGACGAAGCGACCGTCAATCGTTAAACTCTACCACTCGGCCTCGCCACTTTCGGGTGGCGGGGTAAAAGAGCGGAGCCCGCCTTGCCCAGTCTAAGCTATATAGCCAAACGGCTGCTGATGATGATCCCGACCTTTCTTCTGGTCATGATCATCATCTTTTTTCTCGTCCGCCTGCTGCCCGGCGACCCGGCGATAGCCATGGCGGGCGATCGTGCGTCAGATGCCGATATTCAGGCGATCCGCGAGCGGCTGGGCCTGACCGAGCCGATGCTGGTGCAGTTCTGGCTGTTCCTCAGCAACACGCTGCAAGGCGATTTGGGACGCTCAATCCTGATGCGGTCGGATGTAATCGACGTGATTGCGGAACGCCTGCCCATCACCCTGTTTCTGACCGTCTATTCGGTTGTGTTGTCCTTGCTGATTGCCGGACCGCTGGCTTTCGTTGCTGCACTTAATCGCGGACGCTGGCCAGATGCGGTAATCCGCACTGTCTTTCAGGTTGGGCTGTCGATGCCGGTCTTTTATATCGGTCTGGTTTTATTGACATTTCTCGCTGCACAGCTGCGCCTGTTCCCGGTTGGCGGCTATGGCGATACCTTCACCGAGCGGCTCTATCACCTGTTTCTGCCCTCGGTCACGGTCGCGTTATACACCTCTGCCGTCGTTATGCGGAACCTGCGCAGCGCCATTGTCGAGGTTCTGGACGCAGAATATGTGCAGTTCGCACGCGCCAAGGGCCTGCCGCCACGCCTGATTATGGGCCGACACGTTCTACGCAATGCGCTGATTTCAACAGTGACTCTGCTAGGGCTTTCCATCGGCAATCTGATGAGCGGCACTTTGGTCACCGAAACCGTGTTTGCCGTTCCCGGTATGGGCCGGCTGATGCTCGAGGCGATCTTTGCCCGTGACTACCCCCTGATTCAGGGCCTGACCCTGACATTTGCGGTTTTGGTATCCGTCGTCTTTCTGATGACCGATCTGTTCCAAAGCAGACTTGATCCAAGGATGCGCCTGCAATGAGTGACGCGACCTTCAACAACCGCATGAAACCCGCCACTTTTCTTCAACGCGCCCTGCGAAAGCCCGGCTTTGTCGCTGGCTGCATCATCATCGGGTTCTCGGTTTTGCTGGCCCTGTTCCCGGCGGCCTTCGCGCCCTATGATCCGAATGCCATTGACTATCTGGCCGTAAAGCAACCCCCGTCATGGGCGCATCCTTTTGGCACTGACCTGCTGGGCCGCGATAGCCTGTCACGTGTGATCTGGGCCTATCAGGTCAATATGCAGATGGCGATCTTTGGCACCGTCTTCGCGCTGGTCACTGGCATTACGATCGGGGCGCTGGTCGGCTACTACCGGGGCGTTGCCGACCTGATCTTTGGGCGCATTGTCGACGCAGTCATCACATTTCCATTTCTGGTTCTTGTGATTGCGGTGGTGGCCGTTCTGGGGCCCGGCCTCATCAACATGTATATCGCCATTTCTGTCGTCTACTGGGTGTATTACGCGCGGCTGATGCGGGCTGAGGTGATCGCTCAGATGGGCAATGACTATGCCTCGGCGGGGGTAGTCATGGGCTATTCTGACAAGCGGATCATCTTCCGCCATCTGCTGCCCAACGCAATCACCCCGGTGATCGTCTATTGGATGACAGACATGGCTCTGGTGATCCTGTTGGGCTCCTCGCTTGGCTATCTGGGTCTGGGTGCGCAACCGCCGCAAGCGGAATGGGGCGTTTTGATTGCCGAAGGGCGCAACTTTATCTCAACCGCATGGTGGCTGAGCCTGATGCCCGGCATCGCCATCGTTCTAACCGGCCTTGGTTTTTCGTTGCTGGGCGACGGGCTGGCCGATTTGCTGAGACCCCGGGGCTAGCGATGCAAGATCAAAAGAAACTCCTTGAGGTCACGGGTCTGAGCACGACCTTTCATAAGAACGGCCGGGCCTTGCCCGCCTTGCGCGATGTCAGTTTCAGTGTCGAACGCGGTGAGGTTCTGGGGCTGGTGGGCGAAAGCGGATCGGGCAAAAGCGTCACCTTACGGTCCATCATCGGCCTTGCGCGGCGCTACGGTCAAGTCACCGGTCAGGTGCGCTGGAAAGGCAGTGATCTGGTTGCGATGCCGGACCGTGTTCTGCGCCACATCCAAGGCCGCGAGATCGCGATGATCTTCCAAGAGCCGATGACCTCGCTCAACCCTTTGCTGACAGTCGGGTTACAGCTGGAGGAGACGCTGCGCACGCATATCGATCTGTCACGCCCCGCGCGCCGCGACCGGGCGATTGAGATGCTGGATCTGGTAGGCATTCCCTCCGCTGCACAACGGTTGAACGACTATCCGCATCAGTTTTCTGGCGGAATGCGCCAACGGGTGATGATTGCCATCGCGTTAGCGGCCAATCCCAAACTGCTGCTGGCGGATGAGCCAACAACGGCGCTGGACGTCACAATCCAAGCGCAGATTCTCGATCTGATCCTGCGGTTGGCGCAGGACATGGACATGGGGGTTGTGCTGGTCACACATGATTTGGGTGTTGTGGCGCAAACCTGCGACACCGTCGCCGTGATGTATGCAGGACGAATTGTCGAACAGGGTCCGGTCCGTGATGTGTTGCGGTCGCCGCAGCATCCTTACACAGTTGGACTGATGCGATCGGTGCCGGAAAACCTGCCACCGCGCACGCAGCTTTATTCCGTACCGGGTGTACCGCCAGCCTTGGACGCCTTGCCACCGGGATGCGCATTTGCGCCGCGCTGTGCCGCCTGTGTTGACGCCTGCAAGCTGGATCGCCCGCCGATGACAGTGATCACAGATCAACGACAGGTGGCCTGTTTCAACCCTATGACCAAAAGCCAGGGGAACGCCGCATGACTGCCCTGATGCAAATCCGTGACCTGCATCTGAGGTTTTCAATTGGCCGCAGCATAGGCGATGTTGTCGCCCGTCGGCCCGGGCGTGAGGTTAAGGCGTTAAACGGGGTCAGCCTGGACCTGATCCGCGGTGAAACCCTTGGTGTGGTGGGTGAGTCCGGATGCGGAAAGTCGACGCTTGCCCGTTGTATCGTACGCCTGCACACACCCAGCGACGGCAGCATCCGTTTCGAAGGTCAGGACGTGTTCGAGCGCACCTACAAGGCAGACCGAACCTACAACCGCCGCGTGCAAATGATGTTTCAGGATCCTTATTCCTCGCTCAATCCTCGAATGACGACCGGGCAGATTCTGGCCGAGGCTTTGAGTGTTCATGACATGCGTCCCGAAGCTGAAATTCCCGACCGTGTCGCCGAGCTTTTGGATCTGGTCCGCTTGCCGCAGGACGCGCAAACCAAGCTGCCGCACGAGTTTTCGGGCGGACAGCGCCAGCGCATCGCCATAGCCCGCGCCTTGGCCGTTGAACCCGAGGTGCTGATCGCAGATGAATTGGTGTCAGCCCTAGATGTCTCGGTTCAGGCGCAGGTGGTCAACCTGCTGCTGGACCTGCAAAGAGAGCTTGACCTGACCATCCTGTTCGTTGCCCATGACTTGCGGCTTGTTCGGCATGTCTCAAACCGAGTTGCCGTGATCTATCTGGGCCGGATCGTTGAGATTGGCGATAGCGAAACCCTGTTTTCCGCCCCGTCTCACCCATACAGTCAGGCGTTGCTGTCTGCCGCACCGTCCCTGAACCCCGATGACAAGGGCACGGTAGAACGGCTGGAAGGAGAGCTGCCTTCTCCCCTGAACATGCCCTCGGGCTGTCCGTTTCACGTGCGATGCCCCCATGCCTCGGATATGTGCAAAACCGATGTTCCAGTCCTGAAATCCTTTGAAGTCCGAGGCGAGGTCGCCTGCCACCATGTTGAAAAGATAAATGCCCATGCTTGATGCCCCAAATACTGATCGCGCCCCTATCATTGCGGCCCTGCGCTCCGAACTGCAGGCCCAGGGGTTGGACGCCTTTATTCTGCCCCGGTATGATGCCCATCAGGGCGAATATGTCGCCCCGCATGATGAGCGTCTGGCTTATGTGACAGGGTTTACCGGGTCGGCGGGCATGGCCATCATCACCCGAGATACCGTGGCTTTGTTTGTAGATGGCCGCTATGTAGTTCAGGCTCAAAATCAATGCACTGACGGCCTTTTTTCGCACCACCATCTGTTCAATAATCCACCCGAGGACTGGCTGGCTTCGGCGGTGGAAAAGGGCTGGAAGATCGGGTTCGACCCAATGCATCTGCCACCGGCATGGTATGACCGCTTTGCGGTAGCGCTGGATCAAACCGGTGCGGAAATGAGGCCGGCAAAGACAAACCCCGTCGATGCAGTCTGGCCGGATCAGCCCGCAGAACCCGCCGGCCAAATTGAGGCCTTTCCGCTTCAGTTCGCCGGTAAAAGCTCCCGCGACAAAGTCTCGGAACTGGCTGCTGAGCTGGCGCACAAGGGTGCGGATATTTTGGTAGAAACGCAACCCGACAACATCGCGTGGCTGCTAAACGTGCGCGGTTCGGATGTCGCGTTCAATCCGGTTCCGAATTCATTTCTATTGGTGCAACGTTCGGGCAAGGTTCATTGGTTTGTCTCAGAGAAAAAGCTGAATGCCGACGTTATAGACCATCTGCCGGAGGACTTGGAGTTATACGCCATGGACCGGTTTCTCGCGGTGTTCGATGACCTTGTGTCACCGCGAAAGGTTGTAGCATTTGACCCCGACTTCTCGCCGGTAGCAGTTCGGCATGTGCTGAAGCGGGCCGGTGCCAAAGACCTGCCGACAAAAGGATTTCTAAGCCGCATAAAGGCCCAGAAGAATCCCACAGAACTGGAAGGATTGCGCTCATGCCATATCAGGGACGGGGTAGCGTGGGCCGAGTTTTGTGCGTGGCTGGCCGCCGAAGTACCGGCCCGTGCAATTAAGCAGGATTGGGTTACTGAGCGAGAGGCCGAAAACAAGATACTCGCCTGCCGCCGTGAACAGCCGGGATACATTTGCGACAGCTTCAACACTATCTCGGCCGCAGGCGGCAATGCCGCTATGTGCCACTATGCGACCGACGCAGAAAACAATGTCCCAATTGTGCCGGAAGGTGCCTATCTGCTGGATTCAGGCGGCCAGTACGACACCGGAACAACCGACGCCACACGCTGCTTCTCATTCGGGCCAAAACGACCAGATGGGTTCGACAGAGCGTACACAGCCGTATTCAGGGCGTTTCATGCGCTTGCCACTTTACGATTCCCGCACGGGACACAAGGGCACCACATTGACGCAATTTGCCGACGACCGTTGTGGGACTTGGGGTTGGATTATGATCACGGCACCGGACACGGGATCGGGCATCGCCTGTCTGTCCACGAACATCCTCAGCGTATCGGAAAACCCTATAACCCTGTAGATCTTGTTCCGGGCATGGTCCTGTCGATTGAACCCGGTTACTATGAAGCAAACCGTTTCGGTATCCGGATTGAGAACCTATTCGAAATTGTCGAGGCCAAAGACGGATTCCTTGAGTTTTCAAACATAACTTGGATTCCAATTCAAACAGACATGTTGCTGACCGGCCTGTTGACCGCAGCCGAGATTGCCTGGATCAACAGCTACAACGCAGCCGTCCTAGATCGACTTCGCCCAGAGCTTTCGCCAGGGGGGCTCAAATGGGCTAAAAACGCGTGTTCAACCATCGCAAGCTAGTTTTACACCGCGGGTTGATGGTGTGATCCTGTCCAGCCCCAATTCTATGGGCCAGTTTTGAGCAAGGTTTCTGGAACGGGCGGTCGCATGTTTAGAGCCTGATGGGGTCTGACACGATTGTACTGTCTAAGCCAGGTATTGATGACGATCTGAGCCTGTTTGGTGGTGTGGAACCATTCTGCGTTGAGGACTTCCCGGCGCAGAGTGCCATTGAAGCGCTCGTTGTATCCATTCTCCCAAGGTGATCCCGGGTAGATTTGGATCGGCTTAATGCCCACCTTTCTTAACCAGGTCTGCAGGGCCGTTGCGATGAACTCCGCGCCGTTGTCGGAACGGATGTGTTCGGGCTTCCCGTGCCGCAATAAGAGTGGGTAGAGCGCATCCAGCACGTCTGCGCTGTTCATCTTCGGCTTGACCGCTACGCAGAGCGCCTCACGGGTATACTCATCCAGCACCGTCAGCATCTTGTAGCTCTGTCCGTTGCTCAGCTTGTCGTGGACAAAGTCAATGCTCCAGATGTGATTGGGATGTTGCGGTCGGAGCCGGATGATCGAGCTGTCCTTGTGGTACAGCCGTTTGCGTTTCTTGTGCCGTTGTGGGAGCTGCAAGCCTTCTTCGCGCCATAGTCGTTCGATCTTTTTATGATTGACTGCCCAGCCTTCGACACGCAGCAGCTCGGCGACCTTGCGGTAGCCGTAGCGCCCATACCGTTTGGCCAATCGGATCATCGCCAGACGTAACGCCTCATCATCCTTTGGCGCTGCGCGGTATTGCAGCGTGCTCCGCGCCAATCCAATCACGCGACAGGTGCGCCGTTCAGAGGTTGCCAGCTTTTGTCGGGTGTGGACCACGGCCTGACGAAGCTGGTCTGCCGTCAGGCCTTTGGCTTTAGATAATCAAGGCTCTCCTTGAGAATGAGTTTGTCCAGTTCAAGCTCAGCCACGATTTTCTTGAGCCGATCATTCTCTTTCTGCAGCGCCTTCAGATTGGCCATCTCAGATCGTCCCATCCCACCAAACCGCTTGCGCCATGTGTAATAGGTCGCATCACTGACACCAGCCGTTCTGCACGCCGTCGCGACATCCGAACCAGATGCCAGGCCCAGCTCAATCTCGCGCAAAAGCCGCAGAATATCTTCGTCCGAATACCGTTTCCGCGCCATCAATCCCGTCTCCAAAACTAAGCCAACTGTGGCACAGTTTTAGGGGGCCAAGACACCCAGAGGGTCAGGTAACGTTCGAAGATGCTCATGAGTAAGCCTCTGTTGTTTGATCGGTCAGCTTGCCCGACGTCAGCGCGGCCAGCGCCACCATCACCGAGGCGGTACCCAGCACAAGCGGCAGACCTCCGAGCTGATAGGTGAAACCTGACAAGACAGTGCCCAAAAGGCGTCCTGTCGCGTTGGCCATATAGTAGAAGCCAACATCCATAGTGACCCGCTCGGATTTGGTGAAAGCGAGAATCAGGTAGGAATGCAGCGAGGAATTGACGGCGAAGATCGCCCCAAAGACCAACAGGCCGAGAACCAGCGTGAGCGTCAACCATGTCTCAGGGCCGGATGACACCCAAACAGCCAGTGCTAGAGCCGCAGGAACACAGAAAAGGACCGCTGCCCAGCTGCGGGCAGCGCGGATCAGATCGCCTTCGGTCCGATCCGCGGCCTGCAGGATTTTGGGGGCATTGGCCTGCACTGCCCCGTACAGGATAATCCAGATCGCCATGAAGGTGCCGATCATAAAAAAGGCCGCACGGTTGCCGTCTTCCGTGCCGTCGGACAGGACAGCATAGAAATAGATCGGAATGCCGACGACAAACCACACATCCCTTGCACCAAACAGAAAAACACGGGCCGCTGACAGCCAGTTGACGTTTGCGGATTTTGAGAACACTTCGGAGAACTTGGCGCCCTTGCGCCCCTTGGGCAGGCCTGGTGGCATGAACAGGATCACGGCAAGCAGGATCACCGCCAGCACAAGCGCCATGATCAGTACAGCCCAAGTGAAGCCCAAGACGGCCAGCACCGCAGCCCCCAAAAGAAAGCCCAGACCTTTGACGGCATTCTTCGACCCGGTCAGCACGGCAACCCAACGGAACAGACCGCCACCGTCTGTGGGGGCCAGCAGTTTGACGGCGGATTTCGAGGACATCTTGGCCAGATCCTTCGCGACCCCACTTGCCCCTTGTACGATCATGACAAAGGCCACAGACGCGCCAATCGCCCAGTTAGGGTCTAGTTGTGTCAGCGCCAGCAGCGCCACGACCTGTAGTCCGAGCCCGGCAAAAAGTGTCGACGTCAAACCAAACCGCGCCGCGATCCAACCCGCTGCAAGGTTCGTCACCATCCCGGCGATTTCATACAACACAAACAGATAGGCCAGCTGTACTGGTGAGTAACCCAGCGTATGAAAGTGCAACAGCACCAGCATCCGCAAGGCCCCATCGGTCAGCATAAAGGCCCAATAGGCCGCAGTAACCGCGATATAGGCCGAAAGCCCCTCGGGCCGTTCGGTCACAGCGCGGACCCAACCATCAGCGCAACATCAACCAGACGATGGGCATAACCCATCTCGTTATCGTACCACGCATAGATTTTCACCTGAGTTCCGTTCACCACCATGGTCGACGGCGCATCTATGATCGAAGACCGTTCGTCATTGGTGTAATCGGTGGACACCAAAGGGCGGGTTTCGTAGCCCAAAATGCCCTTCAGATCGCCTTCGGCCGCGGATTTGAAGAAGGCATTAACTTCTTCGGCGGTGGTTTCGCGCTCTACTTCGAACACACAATCGGTCAGCGAAGCATTCAGCAACGGCACCCGCACTGCATGACCGTTCAGCCGGCCCTTGAGCTCGGGATAGATAAGCGTGATCGCCGTGGCCGAGCCCGTGCTGGTTGGGATCAGCGAGTTCAGTGCTGATCGCGCGCGGCGCAAATCTTTTGCGGGGCGGTCTACAATGGTTTGCGTGTTGGTTACGTCATGGATCGTGGTCATCGAGCCGTGACGGATGCCAAGATTTTCGTGAATCACTTTGACCACGGGTGCAAGGCAGTTGGTGGTGCAGGACGCAGCCGTCACGATGTGATGCGTGTTGGGATCATAGGTGTCTTCGTTGACACCTATGACGATGTTAGCGGTGGGGCCGTCCTTTACTGGGGCCGAGACAACAACCTTTTTCACACCGGCTTCGAAATAGGGGGCCAGCGTTGCCTCGGATTTAAAGACACCGGTACAGTCGACAACAACATCGACACCATCCAGCGGAAGCCCGGACAGGTCCTTTGTGCCAATAAAAGGCAGGCGTGTGCCGTTGATCGAAACGCTATTTTCGTCATATGCAAATTCCGCGTCCCAGCGGCCATGCACGGTGTCGAATTCCAGAAGATGCGTATGCATCTCTGGATTACCCACCCCGTCATTGATCCATGCGATTTTTGCGCCCTTTTCCAGCAATGGCTTCAGAGCCAGTTTTCCCATCCGGCCCAGACCGTTCACGGCATAAGTCGTCATTCTGTGTCCTCGAGTACGGCCCTGCCGATGTCGTCAACGGCGGCTTGCAGTGCAATCCTGTCGAGGCTTTCAACCGGCAGCGATGTAAAGGCCTGAATGCGCCGCTTGAGCGCGCCGTAAGCATTCTGGAAGGCGAGGCTTTTTTCGGCATCGGTGCCTTCAGCTTTCACCGGATCTTCCATACCCCAATGGCCACTGATCGGCTGGCCTTCCCAGGCCGGGCATTCCTCGTTCGCAGCCTTGTTGCAGACAGTGAAGACAAAATCCAAATCGGGTGCGTCTGGGCCGGAAAATTCGGCCACGTTCTTGGACCGCAGCACATCGGTATCATGCCCTTTGTCTTTCAGAACCTGCACCGCAAACGGGTTAAGTTCGGAAAAGGGGCGTGTCCCTGCAGAATAGACGTTAAACCTGTCTCCGGCGATGTCGCGCAGCAGCGATTCGGCAAAAACTGACCGCGCAGAGTTGCCGACGCAGATGAACAATACGTTGAATTTCCGATCTGTCACTGTGCCATTTCCTTGCTCCAGGGGCATGCAAATATCAGGGCGACCACGGCAGCAATCATTCAGTAAAAAACCGAGCATGTGCTGCACGTTCTTCGTATCAATCGAATAAAGCAGAGAAGTGCCAACACGTTCCTGAGCCACCAAATCGGCCCTTAGAAGCGCATTAAGGTAGTTCGACAGAGTGCTGGCCTTGATATCGAGCTGAGACGCCAGTTCACCCGCAGGCACTTTGTCAGGATAACGTCGCATTAACATGCGAAAAACTGACAGTCGCTGCGCGTGGCCGAGGGTTGCAAGCTGATTTGATACATCTTCTACCATATTTCGCGAAATATAGAAATTAGACCCATGCGTCAACACTACTATCGCAAGGTTCCAACTATATAATTCGATCGCACCACGGCTCGAACTCACGTGCGAAACAACTTGATCTTAAGCATCTGCGTGGAAATAGCTTATGTCTAAAAAGCCATTGCGTGTTCCCGACGCACCCAAACCGCATAGGCGATGATTTCACGAGGGAAACGAAGACCCTTCAGGCCTGGCATTTTGGGGCGGTATCTTCATGTATAAAGCGTAACCAGTTCAGAACGCGCAAACAGGTCGCCATTGCCTTACTCTCTGAGAAAGCACCGGCATTTTCGTGTGTCATCCAAAGGCTTTAGCTCAGGTCTTTTGTCAGAACAATATGGTTCGGCCATGGGACACCGGGTGACAAACGGGCATCCGTCGGGCGGAAACATCGGGCTTGGAAGATCACCCTCCAACACGATACGCTTACGTTTGCCCCGCAAAGACGGGTCCGGCAAGGGGATCGCTGAGATCAACGCCTCGGTGTACGGGTGTTTGGGGTTTAAAAAAACGTCTGCTGACGGGCCCTCTTCGACGATGACACCCAGATACATGATGGCCACCCGGTCAGCGATATGGCGTACAACGGACAAATCATGCGCAATGAACAGGTAGCTGAGACCAAGTTCACGCTGCAGCTGCATCAGCAGATTCAGGATCTGACTTTGGATCGAAACGTCCAAAGCGGATACCGGTTCGTCACAGATCACAAGCTTTGGGTTCAGGGCAAGCGCCCGCGCGATCACCACTCTTTGTCTTTGTCCATCCGACAGAGCGCCGGGCCGTCGATTTCGCTGATCCGGGTTCAACCCAACTAGCGCCATCAGCTCATCTACGCGTGTGTTGATTTTGGTCTTGGAGTGCCCGTGAATTACCAACGGTTCCGAAATGGATTGAGCGATTGTCCGACGCGGGTTCAATGCGGAAACCGGGTCCTGGAACACAACCTGCATGTCGCGCCAGATTTGCTGGCGCTGATCCTGCGTCAGTTTGGAAAGATCCTGACCTTCGAATAAGATCTTACCGTCAGTCACCGGGACAAGCCCCAGGACCGCGTTGCCTGTTGTGGACTTTCCGCACCCGCTTTCTCCGACAACCGCCAAAGTTTCCTGCGCTTCGATCCGCAAAGATACCCCGTCAACGGCCTTTACGACCGCCTTCTTGCCACCAAGCTTGCCTGTGCGCACAGGAAAGTGCACGCGGAGATCTTGAACTGATAACAAACTCACAAGCTTCCCCCCAGCGGGTGGTGACACGCAAATCGGTGAGAGCCCCCTTGCAGCTGCGGGCGCGTAGAGCAGGCCCCTGTCGGGCGGTCGCAGCGGGTCTGAAAGCGACAACCCTGCGGCCAGTCCTTGGGGCTTGGAACGTTTCCGGGGATGGCGAATAACTCTTCTTTGGCATCATCATCAAGCCGCGGCAAAGTCTTGAGCAACATGCGTGTATAAGGATGCCGGGCGTCTTCGAAGATGTCGTCAACCGGGCCCTGTTCCACAACGCAACCGCCATACATGACACAGACGCGATCGGCCAACTCTGCCACGACGCCCATATCATGGGTGATCAGCAAAATTGCGGTATGTGACTGCTTTGTCAGCGCACTCATTAAATCCAGGATCTGAGCCTGTATGGTCACGTCCAGAGCCGTTGTTGGTTCATCCGCGATCAAGAGTTGCGGTTCAGAAATCAAAGCTGCCGCGATCATGACGCGTTGGCACATACCGCCGGATAACTCGGCGGGCAATTGCCGGGATCGTCTTTCAGGTTCCGGAATTCCAACCTTGCGCAACATGTCAATTGCCTGAGTTTCAGCCTCAGCTGCGGTGGTTTTTCTGTGCACGATCAGGCTTTCGGCGACCTGAGCCCCAACCGACAACAGTGGATTGAGGGAAGAAACGGGTTCTTGAAAAATCATCGACAGTGAATCGCCACGCAGATCGCTCAATTCGTCGGTCGCCGCCTGTGTCAGATCCACGCCACCCAGACTGATTGTTCCTCGTTCAATCGTGAGGCCATCGCCAAGCAAGCCCATGACTGACAAGGCGGTCAATGACTTCCCCGAACCGCTTTCCCCGACGAGGGCAACAACCTCACCGGCCTCAACGTCCAGCGTTACCCCATCCACAAGGGATAGAGCCCCAGCGCGTATTGCCAGATCCTGAACGGTCAAAAGAGTCATTGCGTCTCCTCGCTTCTGACTGCTGTCCAGGGATTGTTGGGATGCACTGCGCCGATGTTAGGGGCGTGGTTTCGTCCAGCCTGAACCATTGAAGGGATGGCAAATTGAACTGGGTACAAGCTGTCTTCCACGATCTGCACCGCATGATGGGTCGCAATGGCAGTTGCAATATCTGGCCGCGCAGCCCGGTTGATGACGATCAGCGGTGTACTGGCGTCAATGCGAGGGGCATGAAACGCGGTTTCGGGTGCCTCGTTGCGGTCAATAAGCCGGGACAGAAGCTGAACAAGTGCCGGGAATATTTGTCGCCCACCAGCCGCGCCTATTGCGATGTCCGGCAAGCCGCCCTTGGTGGAAATGACAGGGGCCATGTTCGCTAACGGCGGCGCCCCCGCAGCGATAGAATTAGGCTGGCCGGGGCGGGGGTCAAACCACATTATCCCGTTGTTCATAACCATGTCCAAAGATGGCGCGACAACTTTGGAACCGAAACGCGACAACAAGGTGTTTGTCAGGGATACCATATTGCCTGCACCATCAATAACAGACAAATGGCTTGTGCAGTCCTGTGCCGCCGCAGCGTGTCCCAAATGCTTTAGACGAACCTCATATGCGGAACGAATTGCATTGGCATGATGTTCGGCAATTTGAGGTTCGTCCATTGATGGAAGGTCGACCGCGTTCAGATTAGACAGACAGGCCAGCAGGCTTGGTCCGCCCGACAGACCGGGAATGGTATGGATAAGCCTGTCGCGGTAGGCGCAGGTTGCAGGCGCGCTCCAAACCGGTGCGTACTGTTCAAGGTCTTTTTGCGAGAGCGTTGACCCGAGCATCTGCATATCCGCAATCAGTTTTTGGCCGGTCTCTCCAGTGTAAAAATCCTGAGGACCTGCTTCAGACAGGCGTTTCAGCATCGCGGCTTTTGCGGGCATGGGCAAGAACCGGACAGTCGGATCATGCGGGTCCGAACTTTGCCGCTGTGCGTTCAAAAAAAGATCAGTTGAGGCCGCGAATTTTGACAATCCTGGGCTGTCGATCGCAAACACGAGATCCGCAAACCAATCAACACGCATTCCGCGCTCGGCCAGCTCAATTGACGGGGCCGAAACCTCTGCCCAGCTTAGTGTGCCGTATTTTGTCAGGGCCTCAGCCAAACCCGCGACGGCACCGGGGGTGCAGATAGAGTGTGGACCAGATAGATTTCTGTCGTCCTCCACCGACGGCCAGTTGAACCAATCCCCCCCTTCGCCGCCGGACAAGCGATAGGTCTCGTACCTGATACCAAATGGTGCGCGCATATTGAAATCAAGCGTATCAATTTTTCCCGCGCTATCGGCATGCAACAGGAACCCGCCGCCACCCAGTCCAGACAACCATGGTTCGACGATCGACAGGGCAATCGCTGTCGCGACCGCAGCATCCATTGCATTGCCACCGGATGACAGGATGTCCGCACCTATCTGCGCTGCCTCAAAATGTTGCGCGGCCACCATGCCACCATAGCTTTCGACCTGCGGCTTGGTGATCGACCATTGCTGGTGCGACATACGACTTTCAGGGCGAGTGTTCATCGATTTCCCTTGCTCGTGAAAGGTTTGAGTTGACCGGCCTTTACCCGCATGCCCCCTTTTTGCATTTTGTGGTGCTGAGCCAGGGCATCACAGCTTGCCAACCAGACCTCGGGTTGTGCCGACAATGTCGAGAGGAGGTGTTCCAACTGTGCAACGCGGTTCGCCCGGCCAGAGATCCAGTCATGGACAGTTAACATATAAAGACCACCTTCTTTGATCTGCGATTGGGCGTCCTCAAGCCATTGTCTTGATATTTGGTAGTCCGGTCTTGGGGTCCTGTCGCCGGGCCCCAGGAACTTGGAAAAGACTGCGTCGTCGTTGTCCCAACGTACCGGCAGTTCAGGGATCCCTGCGATGGTATACGGTACGTCTTCTCCCATCAGGCTGCTGTCCCACAGATCAAGGCGGGACAATTCAGCCAGCATGTGCGGTGTCATTTCCCAGGCAGGCGATCTGAAACCGCTAGGGCGTTGGCCAGTCTGAACTTCGAACAGATTCAGAGATCGCTCCAGCGCATCGGTGAACTGCCGATCCGAAATGTCCTCGACGCGTTCGTGTACGTACCCGTGCAATCCAATTTCCTGCCCGCGCTCCAGTAGACCGGGCAGAAGATCGGGGTGTTCTTCGGCAACAATGCCGGGCACGAAGAATGTACCGGTGATGCCCGTTCGTTCGAGCATAACCACAATCCGCGCCAACCCCCTACGCATCCCGTATCTGCGATGTTCCAACGCAGCCAGGGTGTCGGGCAGACCATTGCGGTGCTGCCAGAGATATGGCGCCGTCGCATCCACATCGACCGTGAAGCAGGCAGCCGCCCGATAAGGTTCGGGCCCGGTCTCAGTGCCCAGCGGGATGGCGGCCATGACGCGATCGATATGTTCTTGCGACAGTGATGAGACGGAACTGCCAGAAGCGAAACCGGGTTCCAGGCAGTTCACCCGGATACCGTATTCCGCAAGTTCCAAAGCAAAGCCTTTGGACATACGGTCAAGCGCTGTTTTTGACATGCAATATGTGACCGCAGCGCGGCGCATTTTCCGAGCAGCCCCTGATGAGATGTTGATAAAACTGCCCTGAACATTCTGGTCGATCATGTGCAAGGCGAACCCGCGCATCAGTACAAAGGGCGCACGTACGTTGACGTCCATGATGCGGTCCCAATCTGCGGTGGCCAAATCCAGCAAGAAAGAAGATGGGTAAAGCGCGGCATTGTTCACCACGATGTCCGGAGCGCCCCATTTTTCTTGCACCGTATCAAGCAGAGTATTCAAGCCGTCGTCGGTTGTCAGGTCGGCCGCGACGCAGAACCCGGACAGCATGTCTGTGGTGTGATCCGTGGCGCAGATATCCGCACCTTGCTGTGCAAAAGCGTCCACCAGCGCGCGGCCCATGACGCCGGCTGCTCCGGTTACAACAACGCGTTTACCTGCGAACTCCGATCCAAAACTGATCATTTGCCTTCTCCAATTCGATCGCCAAATCTGTCGCCAATCAGGTTGGCACTCAGGACCAGCAGAAACAGCGCCAGACCGGGGAACATTGCGATCCACCACGCCGTGGCGATGTAATTTCGCCCGGTCGACAGCATTGAGCCCCAGCTGGCGGTTGGGGGTTGCACACCGAGGCCAAGGAAAGACAGCCCGGCTTCGAACAAAACCATCAGCCCAAATTCTAGTGTCGCAACCACAAGTAACGGACCAACGATGTTGGGCAGGATGTGGAGCGCAAGCACACGCAGCGGGCTCGCCCCCATAGAACGGGCCAATTTCACGTAAGGCCGATCCGCAATGACCAGTGTCTGGCCATAAGCCACCCGCGCATAGCGGGGCCAGCGTGTAAGGGCCAGAACCAGAATGACATTCAGAAACCCAGGGCCCAGAACCGCAACCGTGATGATCGCCAACAGAATGGCAGGGATGGACAGGAAGATATCGACAAGGCGCATGAGTATGGTTTCCGTCCAGCCGCGCAGATATCCGGCGGCCATCCCGACCAGCACACCCACGATGCCCGATAGCAGCACGGACAAGGCCGCAACCAAAAGAGATACACGCGCGCCATAAATCAGCCGAGACAGGAGATCGCGTCCCAATTCGTCTGAGCCCAGCAGAAAGACAGTGCCCCGCGCCTCATAGCCCGGTGGCTTCAAGCGACCCAATAGGTTCTGACGATCCGGATCCAGCGGCGCAAGCCAAGGGGCAAACACGGCGCAGAAAACCAGGGCCAACAGCAGGGCGACAGGCCACCACGACAGGGCCGCTTTCATGTCAAAGGGTCCTTTGGTCACGACGTACCTGCCAGCCGTACCCGGGGATCAACAACCGAATAGAGGATATCCGCCGCGAGGTTCGCAAAAATGGTTACGAAAGCTCCTAGAAGGACGATGGCCTGCACGACCAGAAAGTCGCGTGCGGCGATGCTTTGTACCGTCAGCAGCCCAAGTCCCGGCCATGCAAAAACGGTTTCGACGACGACAGCGCCCGCAAGCAGTTGCGACAGCTCAAGCGCAGTGATCGAAATAATCGGGATCATGGAATTACGCAGCAGATGCCGTTGCACAAGGCGACCGGTTCGCACGCCACGGGCGCGCGCGGATCGGACATAGTCCTTGCCAAGCTCATCTAGTACTGCGGCGCGGGTGATGCGGGCATAGGTTGCCAAAGACAACAGGCCAAGTGCTATGGACGGCATGATGAGATGAGCAAACGACCCCGTGCCGGAGGATGGCAACCACTTCAGCCAGACACCAAACAACAGGATCATCATGATCCCCGACCAGAAGGTCGGCATGGACTGACAGGCCAGAACAAACCACATGATGGCTTTTGAGGTCCGTTTGCCCTTGGTCAGCGCCATGATCAGGCCCAATGGCAACCCGATGCACAACGCCACGGTGATTGCCCCTGCCGCAAGCTGCAGTGTTTTTGGAATGCGGCTGGACAGGATGTCCCAGACGTCTGCGTTCTGAACAAAACTGCGCCCCAGATCAAACCGTGCCAGATCGCCCAGAAATGACAGGTATTGAACGATCAGGGGGCGGTCGAGGCCAAGCGTGACCCGCATGGCCTCGATATCTGCTTGCGTGGCGGTTTCCGGCAGCAGCAGCGCAGTTGGATCCCCAGACAGACGCTGGATGAAGAACACCAGGGTCACAACTCCGAAAGCTGCAATCAGGGCCTGACCGCCACGGTTTAGCAGAAAGCGTAGCATGTTTACTCGGTGACGCTCATACGGTTGAGGAACATGCTTTCATTGGCCGTAGGGGTGAAGGACAGGTCGGACGATGCGCCATACAGAACCGCAGCCTGATACATCGGCAGCAGGTAGTAGTTGTCGCGCACCATCTGGTGAACCTTGTTATAGGCGTCTTGACGCACCTCGGGATCAAGCGACCCCCGTGCCGTTTCCAGTAGGGCATCCAGTTCCGGCACATTCACACGGGACCAGCTACTGTCGGAATGCAGGGTCGGATAGGCGATACCGTCCGCATCCTGGCATGCACAGGACCAGCGACCAAAGCTGAGCTCGGAATTCTCAGAGGGTTCTGATCGCACGATGTCCAGATAAGTCGGCATATCGGTCATGCTGATCGACACATTGAAACCGGCGTCGTTCAACATCTGCTGCACGGCTTGTACGATACGCTGATCAAAAACCGGAGCGGTTGCAAGCGTTGCGGGCGTTGCCGCAAGATCTGCCTTGGAGGACGTTATCTCCTTGGCCTTCTCCGGATCATATTCGAACAGGGCGAGATCGGGTGAGTAGCCAAAGTGCGCGGGGCTGGACATCTGTGCCATCGGTACTTCACCCGCCTGCAACAAGCCTTCGGTGATACCGAGACGGTCAATCGCCAGGCTGGCCGCTTTGCGCATTTCCAGGTCGTTGAATGGCGGCTTGTCGAGATTCAGACCCATGTACCCGACGCGCTCTGTCGGGGCCGACAGCAGGTCGACATCCGGGTTTGACTCGATCTGAATGCCAGCATCCGCGTCGATGCTGACGACCAGATCAGCCGTGCCGGCCAACAGGTCTGCGACACGTGTCGCGGCATCCGGAACGGCCCTGAAAACCGCGTTGTCAAAAGGTCCTGTGTCCCCCCAGTAGTTTTCGTTTCGGCTGAGCGTTACTGCGACGCCACGGTCCCAAGTGTCGAAAACATAGGGGCCAGAGCCCACCGGAGCTTCGTTGAATGCATCGCGCCCGACCTCTTCGACAATTTTTTGGGGAACAACCGAGAGTTTCACCAATTGCGCCAATAGTGCCGGGTAGGGTTGCGCAGTGGTCAGCACAACTTTGGACCCATCAACAACTTTGGCATCGGTTATCTGGTTGAACTGCCCCAGCTGAGGAGACCCAAACTCAGGATTCGTGATGCGCTTGACCGAGAACACGACATCTTCTGGCGTCAGCGCGGACCCGTCATGAAACGTCACACCTTCGCGGATGGTCAATTCCAGTTCGGTGTCCGACAATTGCTGCCAGTCGGTGGCAATCTGAGGCACAATCTGGCCGTCATTGTCCCGCGTGACAAGGTTGTCGAATATGTTGCGATACACATAGTAGCTGTCGGGGTTCCATTGGACGTGGGGATCCAGCGAAGACGGCTCGCCCGCCAAGTCAATGGTAATGTCCCGCGCGAAAACGGGCGACGCGAGTGCCGTGATGGCGACAGCACCCAGAAGTTGCTTGAGCGAAGGTTTCATAGATCTCTCCTGTTTTGAGCGGTTGGTTTTGTTTTTGGGAATGTGTCGGGGTGCGACAAAGGCGTCTGGTCATTGAGCAACTGGCGCAGGAAATAGGCCTCTTGTGCGGCGATCAGGTTCTCTCTTGCACACTGAATGGCCTGTCCATCCTGAGCGCAAAGTGCCTTGATCAGATCGGACCCGTCCGTGCGCCGAAACGGATGTTTGGGGTGCGCGGCATCGAAAAAATGGGTGATCCGCGCCGTGTGATGCCACAGCTTGCGCAAATGGCGGGCCGTGAAGGGATTACTTCTTTCCAACATCAGACCGTCGACGCGGTTGAAGTAGAAGTTCATCGTACTCACCACACCCGGCTCGGTTCGGTTTTCCATTGCCGACAACATATCTGCGATCTGCTCAAGTTCTGTGCAGGCCGCCCGATCCAGTTTGATGTCAGCCAAGGACGGTTCAACGATGCGGCGCGCCTCGGTGATCTGACCGATCAAAGCACCACTGATCGGAAGCACTTGCCAACCGGTCCGGGGTTGTGGCGAGGCCCAGCCGTCATACCCCAGCCGCGCCAACCCAGCTCGGGCGGCCGCCTTGGTCAGGCCGAACTTCTTCATGACATCCGCTTCGGTCACCGTTTCGCTGGGCAACAATTCGCACCAGATGACCGCATCCAGCAACCGGTCTTCAGCGAAACGCACCTTTCCGTCCGGGTTTGGAGTGCCGTCTTCGGAAACGACTGGGCGCAACAGGGGAGAGGTCGGATCGTACATGAAATCTCAAATATCCTTTTTTGACATGTCAATTTTGACTATATGACATTTTTAATCAATCAGTTTTTTCAAACAGGGCTCGATGACATGAAAACACAACGTATATCCATCGCAGGTATCAGCACTCTTCTGGGGCAAAAATTTCTAGAGAGATCACTGCAAAGCACTGAAATAATTGTGCAAAGTCTGCATGATCCAAAAGTGCAGAATAACACAGACACCCTTGCGACAATCTGTGATTGGTCCGGCTCAAATGAGACCTTTCAGGCAGCAGCCAGTCTGCCGCTGCTGCCGTCTGATGCAACTTCTGCAGCGCAGACATTGGTTTCTTTTCTGCCAGATCCGGTTGGGGAAGATATCGAATCGCTGCATCTGGCCAAAGGGACACGGGTGGTAACGCATTGCGAATATGCCCGACTGACCGCCCCTATGGTCATGCCTGGCGTGACACAGGTGGTTGGTGATCCCCCTCTGTCGGCAACGCCGAATTGCACCACGGCAATCTGCGCGTCGTCGCTGGCTCAGCTACACCAATCCTTCGGTGTAAGCCGCGTGACGATTACGACGATGCAAGCGATCAGCGGAACAGATCTACCGGGCATACCCGCCTTTGCTATTCATGATCAGGTGATTGGGCATCTGGGTGGAGAGGCAGAGGCGCTATCGCAGGAGCTGTCAATCCTGTTCGATGCCAATTTCCCGGTCGATACTTTTGCAACACGGGTGCCGGTCTGGCGCGGACACACGATCACCCTGGCCGTTGACTTGAAAGTGCGTCCTGACCTACCGGCAGTCCAAGCCGCATTGTCAGGTTCATCAGCGATTTCCTTTCAGGACACCGAGAAGGCCCGTAGACGGTTTCCAGCCGATGCACCGCTGACAACGATCGTGAACCTGCGCCTTACGGACAGGGGCGTTCTACTTGTTATTGAAGGCGACAATCTAGAAGCGGCAACCGTTGGTGTAATGTTTGATACATTGCGCCAACTTTTCTGATTTGGTTGCCATTTTGGGTTGTATCGCAAACTTCTGACCGAGGTTGACGAAATCCCAGGCCTTGGTGCTTGTTGGCTTCAAATCAATCGCGAGAAAGTTTCAGAATGGATTCTTTGAAAGGCTGCCACGTCCCCAAGGATGCGGTTTTGTACGCTGTGTTTTTCTATCTGCGCTACACTGTTTCCTATCACTACCTTGAGGAAATCATGACTGAACGCGGCGTTGCCGGGCAAACTTATCCTGCGATCTCGACAGACACCCGATACTACTGATGGACGCAAAGGTTGGCGGCAGGGCGCAGTAGACGCTCGGGGGCGATCAGTAGACAGCGCTCACTGCGTGATAAAGCCTTCGAAATCGCTCCAATCGTTCGGACAATCCAGGCAAGTCAAAGGGCTCAAACCTGTCCGTTGTTGGAGGCTGATCCGCAAGATCGGCAATGGTCAACGCACCGTCGCCACAGGCTGCCAGACGGGCCGCGCCAAGGGCCGGGCCGGAATCTGCCCCATCAGAGCGCACGATGGGTTTCTCGGTTACTGTTGCGATAAGACCCAATAACAGATCAGATCGGCTGCCACCTCCGATTGCAGCCAGTTCCGGCAAATTGCCTATCGTTTCGCCGAAACTCTGCGCGGCGTCAGCAAAGCAAAAGGCAATTGCCTCGATCACGGAACGGCAGAGATCTGCGCGTGTTGTCGAATCCTCAAGACCAAAGTAGCAGGCCCGGATGTGCGGATCGCCCAAGGGGCTGCGTTCGCCGGTCAGATACGGCAAAAAAATCGGTACGCGATCACCGTTGACCGTTTCGGCAAGGGCGACAACTTCGGCAGCGGACAGCCCCAGTTGACCGCCGATCCATGATATCGGCCTTGCACCGTTCAACATCGCGGCCATTTGATACCATCGGTCGGGCAACGTATGCGCGAACGCGTGCACGTAACGGTCCGGGTTAGGCTTATACGTGCGATCTGCCACGAACAATTGACCAGACGTGCCCAGCGAGATGAACCCGCGCCCCGGTTCAGTCGCGCCCAAAGATACTGCCCCGGTTGCCGCATCCCCGCCTCCGGCGACGACAGGAACGCCGGGCTTCAATCCGGTCTCAACCGCTGCTTGCGGCGTCACGACTCCGACGACAGTTTGTCCATCGAAAATCGGCGGGAGCCAGTCGGGCGAGACATCAGTAGCTTCGGCAATTCCGGCATGCCAATCGCGTGAAGCCTGATCGAGCCACAGTGTCCCGGCGGCATCGGACGTATCGGTTCCCAATTCGCCATGCAGACGTAAGCCGATATAGTCCTTGGGCAGCAGGATATGGGCAAGTTGGGCATAATGTCCCGGTTCATGCTGTTTGAGCCATGCAATCTTGGGTGCCGTAAAGCCGGGCAGGGGAAGGACGCCTGCAATATCACCAATCCGCGGTATGGCCGTGCGCAATTGATCGCACTCACGAGTCGCCCTGCTGTCATTCCACAGGATTGCCGGGCGGATCGGGCGCAGATTGCGGTTCAGCAATACGGCCCCATGCATCTGGCCCGACAACCCGATGGCCTTCACCTCTGACAGTGTGATTTGCCCCGCAAGCTGGCCCAATGCGTCCAGTGTCGCCTGCCACCAAAGATCCGGGTGCTGCTCTGACCAGCCGGGCTGCGGCGAGGACGTTTCGATCTCCATTGAAGACGTCGCAAGAACTCGATCGGTATCGGCACAGACAAGTTTGACCGCTGATGTTCCGATGTCGATCCCGAGATACATTCAAACCCCTTGCCTGCACAAAAGCCCGGAACATGTCTGGCTATTGATTTTTGTCGCGCGCAAAGAATATGTAAAAATATGATAAGATCAAGGCGGCTGAGATCCGCAGGCAGACTGACATGACTAAAATCAAGAACATGGAAGAGTTCGCAGCCCTCAGCGGTATCTCGCGGCCCACAGTGTCCAAATACTTTCACGATCCGGACAGCGTTCGCCCAACGACAAGGGCGCGCATTGAAGAGGCGCTGGAGCGGTTTGACTATCGCCCGAATATCTATGCTGTGAACCAGAACCGAAAACTGACCAAGAATATCGGTATCGTTGTGCCTTATTTGTCCGATCCGTTTTTTGCCGAAATCGCACGGTATCTGGAGGAAAGCTGTATCGCGGCAGGCTATCGCCCGTCCTTGTTTAGCGCACATGGCGAACAAAAGCTGGAAAACGAAATTCTGGACAGTTTGCAGTCCATGAAACCTGCCGGGGTTTTGTTGGCGCCATTGGGACGGATTTCAGACCGATCAGCGATCGAGAAGTTTTGTTCCAGTGTGCCGACGGTCCTGTTTGACAGTAACCTTGAAGGCTTGGGGGCCGCGTTTGTGGGATCGGACAACTTCAGCTTTGTGTCGCAGACAGTGGAATACATGACCCGGACGGGAGAGCCCCCATCTTTCTTTGAAATGCGCACGCCTGCGAACCCGAACGCCAACAAACGAAGGAAGGCCTATGTTGAGGTAATGGAACGCCTCGGTTTCGAGCCGCATATCATCAAAATCGATGGTAAAGGATGGGCCTTTGAAGAAATCGGGCACAGGGGCGCGCTGAAGGTTCTGGATGAACGCGGCTTGAAGACGGACTCGGTTTTGTGCAGCAATGACCGGCTTGCCATCGGATTTCTTGCAGCCTGTTTTGAACAGGGGATTCGGGTCGGCCGGAAAGAAGACTGTGCGCTGCGCGTCGCCTCAAATGACGATCATCCGTTCGCAAAGTTCACATGCCCATCTCTGACAACCGCCGCCCATGACTATGACAACGTGGCCGGGCGGAGCGTCGAGACTCTGTTTGAACTTATTGAAAACGGTGGAGAATTTAAATCGCGAACTGAGACGCTCTTCCCCGCGCGACTTGTCTTGCGGGATTCGGCCTGACACAGTTATTTAACGCGCGTAAAGTTTTTATTGACGGCGCGACAACTTACGCTCTACGCTTCCTGCACGACATCCAAGCTCAGGGAGGACAGGGATGTATCTGAAGAACGCACTTCGTGCGGCGACTGCACTGACATTCGTCGCTACGGCAGCGGCCCATGCACAAACCATAACGATCGCCACCGTCAACAACGGCGACATGATCCGTATGCAGGGCTATACCGACAATTTCACCGAAGCGACCGGCATTGATGTGGAATGGGTGACGCTGGAAGAAAACGTGCTGCGTCAGCGCGTGACCACTGACATCACCACCAAGGGCGGTCAGTTCGACATCATGACCATCGGCATGTACGAAACTCCGATCTGGGGTGCCAATGGTTGGTTGGTGCCGCTGGACGGAATGTCCGCTGACTATGATGTTGGGGACCTGCTTCCCGCGATGGCCGGTGGCCTGAGCAATGACGGCACGCTCTATGCGGCGCCGTTTTACGGCGAAAGCTCGATGATCATGTACCGCACCGACCTGATGGAAAAGGCCGGATTGGAAATGCCCGAGGGGCCCACATGGCAGTTCATCCGCGAAGCGGCGGCGGCCATGACGGATCGTGAAAACGACATCAACGGCATCTGCCTGCGCGGCAAGGCCGGTTGGGGTGAAGGCGGCGCTTTCATCACCGTGACCGCAAACTCGTTCGGCGCACGCTGGTTCGATGAGGACTGGAAACCCCAGTTCGATCAGCCTGAATGGAAAGAGGCGCTGACTTTCTTTGTCGATATGATGAATGAATCGGGCCCGGCGGGTTATGCGACCAACGGGTTCAACGAAAACCTGTCGCTGTTCCAGCAAGGCAAGTGCGGCATGTGGATCGACGCGACAGTTGCAGCGTCATTTGTGACCAACCCCAACGATTCAACTGTGGCGGATAAGGTCGGCTTTGCACTGGCACCAAATGCGGAAGGCGTGGACAAGCGCGCCAACTGGCTCTGGGCCTGGGCGCTGGCCATCCCTGCCGGTACGCAGCAAGAGGATGCGGCAAAGCAGTTCATCGAATGGGCGACCTCGAAGGACTACATTGAGCTGGTGGCCGAGAACGAAGGCTGGGCCAATGTGCCTCCGGGTGCGCGGACCTCGCTTTATGAAAACGACAACTACAAGGACATCCCTTTCGCGCAGATGACGCTGAAGTCGATCCTTGCCGCTGATCCGCAGAACTGCTGTGCCCAGCCGACGCCCTATACCGGCATCCAGTTTGTCGCCATTCCTGAGTTTGCGGGCATCGCCACGCAAGTCAGCCAGGAATTCTCGGCGGTATATGCCGGACAACAATCGGTGGACGAGGCGCTTGCCAAGGCGCAGGCCTTCACAGCCGAAGAAATGGAAGCCGCAGGTTACTAAGGCTTCCCTCCCGTGGGGGACAGGCGATCTGTCCCCCGCTCCCCTCTTTCTCAACTTGTGTTTTTCTCGCAGGCTAGCAAAGTGCCTGAACAGAGAGGTCTTGCATCATGGCGACCCAACATTCCCGATCCGTTGCCCGGCTGATGATGGCACCCGCAGTGGTCCTGCTGCTTGGCTGGATGCTCGTGCCCCTGACGATGACCCTGTATTTTTCCTTCAAGAAATACCTGCCCCTGCGCGGTGGTGATCTGGGCTGGGTCGGCTTCGACAACTACGTTCGGTTCGTATCATCCAGCTCCTTCTGGCCCGCGGTTCAGGCAACGCTGATGATCGTCGGAGGGGTTCTCGTCATCACCGTTGTCCTAGGCATCCTTCTGGCGATGCTTCTGGACCAACCGATGTGGGGCCAAGGAGTTGTCCGCATCCTCGTGATCGCGCCCTTCTTCGTCATGCCCACAGTGTCTGCGCTGGTCTGGAAGAACATGTTCATGGATCCGGTCAACGGCCTTCTGGCGCATCTGTGGCGCTTTTTCGGGGCTGAACCGATCTCTTGGCTGTCTGAGGCGTCGATGACCTCGATCATCATGATCGTATCTTGGCAGTGGCTGCCCTTTGCGACGCTGATCCTGCTTACCGCAATCCAGTCGCTAGATAGTGAGCAGTTGGAAGCGGCTGAGATGGATGGCGCGCCAGTGCTGAAACGGTTCTATCACATCGTCCTGCCGCATCTGAGCCGCGCGATTACGATCGTGATCCTGATCCAGACGATCTTCCTTTTGTCGATCTTCGCCGAGATCTTCGTGACCACCGGCGGCGCATTCGGCACCCGTACACTCACCTACCTGATCTTCCAGCGCGTGCTGGAAAGCCAGAATGTTGGCCTGGGATCAGCCGGAGGTGTCTACGCAATCATCTTAGCCAACATCGTTGCCATCTTCCTGATGCGCATCGTCGGCAAGAACCTGGACGCGTGAGGAGGTAAGATCATGGCCCGCGCCGTCACAACCCGCCGTAAATCAATGAACACCGCCCTCGCCTGGGCCGTTGGTTTGCTGATCTTTTTCCCGATCCTCTGGACCATCCTGACCAGCTTCAAGACCGAGGCGCAGGCGATCGCCAGCCCGCCGCTGTTCCTGAATTTCAACTGGACCTTGGAAAACTACGCCGTCGTACAAGAACGTTCGGACTATATGCGGTTCCTTTGGAATTCGGTCATCATCGCCGGTGGCTCGACCATTCTGGGTGTGATCATCGCGGTGCCTGCGGCTTGGGCGATGGCATTCGTTCCGTCCAAGCGCACCAAGGACATTCTGCTTTGGATGCTGTCGACCAAGATGCTACCTGCGGTCGGCGTTCTCTACCCGATCTACCTGCTGTTCATTCGACTGGGTCTGCTGGATACACGCGGAGGGCTGGTCGTTGTCCTGATGCTGATCAACCTGCCGATCATCGTCTGGATGCTCTACACTTATTTCCGCGAAATTCCCGGTGAGATCCTAGAAGCCGCGCGGATGGACGGGGCGACGTTGAAAGAGGAAATCCTCTATGTCCTCACCCCCATGGCCATCCCCGGCATCGCCTCGACCGTGCTGCTGAACTTCATTTTGGCATGGAACGAGGCGTTCTGGACCCTCAACCTGACCGCTGTCGATGCCGCGCCGCTAACGGCCTTCATCGCCAGCTATTCCAGCCCCGAAGGTCTGTTCTTTGCCAAGCTCAGCGCGGCCTCGACCATGGCAATTGCACCAATCCTGATCCTCGGCTGGTTCAGCCAGAAACAACTTGTCCGCGGCCTTACCTTCGGCGCTGTGAAATAAGGAGCATTCCTCATGGGACGCATACAACTCAAGTCCGTGACCAAAAGCTTCGGCGACGTTCAGGTCATCCCCCCTCTGGATCTGACCATCGAAGATGGCGAGTTCACTGTCTTCGTCGGCCCCTCGGGCTGTGGTAAATCAACGCTCCTGCGACTGATCGCCGGGCTGGAAGACATTACCTCGGGCCATATCGAGATTGATGGAACCGATGCGACTGATGTGCCCCCGGCCAAGCGTGGCCTCGCGATGGTGTTCCAGTCCTATGCGCTCTACCCGCATATGACAGTGCGCAAGAACATTGCTTTTCCCCTGCGCATGGCAAAGCTGGATCAGGCTGAAATCGACCAACGCGTCGAAGGCGCTGCCAGCGTCCTGAACTTGAGCGACTATCTGGACCGCCGTCCGGGCCAATTGTCTGGCGGCCAGCGCCAGCGGGTCGCCATCGGTCGCGCGATTGTGCGCGAACCAGCTGCTTTCCTTTTTGACGAACCTCTGTCAAATCTCGACGCGGCGCTGCGTGTTGGCATGCGGCTGGAAATCAGTGAACTGCACGAGCGTCTGGCCACTACGATGATCTACGTGACTCATGATCAGGTCGAGGCGATGACCATGGCCGACAAGATCGTCGTCCTTCAGGCTGGTGTGATCGAACAGGTCGGCAGCCCGTTGGACCTGTACCGGACCCCGCGCAACCTGTTTGTCGCGGGCTTCATCGGGTCCCCCAAGATGAACTTCATCGAAGGGGAAGAGGCAGCAAAACATGATGCTCAGACCATCGGAATTCGCCCAGAACACATAGCTGTTTCGGAAACCGAAGGCGACTGGTCCGGGGTCGTCAGTGTCTCGGAACATCTGGGGTCGGACACGTTCTTCCACGTCCACGACACCGGGTTGGCTGAGACGATCACCGTCCGTGCCGATGGCGAAGTCGGGTTCCGCCACGGGGATCGTATTCACCTGACACCACGTGCAGATGTCATTCACCGGTTTGACTCCAAAGGGTTGCGGATCGCATGAAGCGTTTGGCGGGCAAAACGGCGCTGATCACCGGCGCGGCGCGCGGGATTGGATTGGCTTTTGCCAAAGCCTATGTCTCCGAAGGCGCGCGCGTGGCACTGGCTGATATCGACATCGCCCGCGCGCAAGAGGCCGCACAGGAGAGCGGTGAGGCCGCGATTGCGGTTGAGATGGATGTCACCTGCCAAAACAGCATTGATAGGGCCATCGCGCAGACGGCGGAGTGCTATGGTCAGATTGACATCCTGATTAACAACGCCGCCATCTTCACCGCCGCTCCGATCGCTGAGATCAAGCGTGCCGACTATCAGCGCGTGTTCGATATCAATGTTGCTGGCACGTTGTTCACCCTTCAGGCCGTCGCGCGACACATGATCGAACACAGAATCAAGGGCCGGATCATCAATATGGCGTCACAGGCCGGGCGGCGCGGGGAACCTTTGGTCGCCGTCTACTGCGCCAGCAAGGCCGCTGTCATATCATTGACGCAGTCGGCAGGGCTGAATCTGATCCAACACGGCATCAACGTGAACGCCATCGCGCCGGGCGTTGTGGATGGTGAACACTGGGACGGGGTCGACGCGTTTTTTGCAAAACACGAGGGCAAGGCTCCGGGCCAGAAAAAACGCGAGGTTGCGGCGGCGGTTCCCCATGGCCGCATGGGGCGTGCCGAGGATCTGACCGGAATGGCGGTGTTCCTGGCTTCGGATGAGGCGGACTACATCGTCGCGCAGACCTACAACGTTGACGGCGGAAACTGGATGAGCTGATGGAAACTGTCGCGAACGCACACCCTCCTGTACGGCTGCGACGAGATAGCCTTTCAGACCTGCCGGCGACAATCACAACCCCGGCGTATGAGCGTTCGGATCTGACGCCTGGCATTGTTCACATTGGGCTTGGCAATTTCCACCGTGCGCATCAGGCTTGGTACATTCACCGGTTGATGCAGCAGGGGCAGGCCTATGACTGGGCGATTATCGGGGCTGGT
The DNA here is from genome assembly GCF_056535885.1 of Ruegeria sp. B1. NCBI lineage: Bacteria > Pseudomonadati > Pseudomonadota > Alphaproteobacteria > Rhodobacterales > Roseobacteraceae > Ruegeria > Ruegeria sp. B1. Next base: position 1,352,669 of record NZ_JBQFJA010000001.1, read on the forward strand.
GTGCGACACTACGATGCCGAGATGCGGTGGAAACTGCTTGCGCAGGATTGCCTCACAACGCTGATCGAACTGGATCCCAAAGCGATATCCGCCGAGGTGATTGGTCCGATGATCGACTACTTGCCGATAGAGGAGGGGAACGCGGCCCTTATCCTCAAGATGGCTGACCCCGCCATCCGTATCGTCTCGCTTACCGTTACCGAAGGCGGGTACTATCTGGATACCAACACGGGTGCCTTCAACACCGATCACGAACACATTCGCCACGATGCGGACAACCCCGAACAGCCTCGGACGGTTTTCGGCGCTATTGTTTCGGCGCTTAGGCAACGTCGGGTGAATGGGGTGACCCCGTTCACTGCGCTGAGCTGTGATAACCTTCAGGGCAACGGGGCGATCCTGCGGAACTGCGTTGTTGGTCTGGCCCGCATGTCTGACCCTGATCTGGCGAACTGGATTGATCAGAACGGCGCATTCCCCAATTCGATGGTAGATTGCATTGTGCCCGCGACGACGGACCAAGTGGTGTCGCAATGCCACGCGCTTGGCGTCGATGACCGTGCGCCGGTCTCTCACGAGAATTTTCGCCAATGGGTTATTGAGGATGACTTTTGCGCCGGCCGACCGCCCGTTGAAGAGGTTGGGGTAACCCTGACCCACGATGTCCACAGCTATGAGACCATGAAGCTGCGCATTTTGAACGGAGGTCACCAACTGCTCGCAAATGTCGGGGAAATTTTGAATGCCCCGACGATCGCAGCCTGCATGCAGGACCCGGACATCATGGCGTTTTTTAAAAAAGTTCAGGTTGAAGAAATTCTGCCTTATGTCGAAGCCGTCCCTGGAACAACGGCGACAGAGTACCTAGGGTCGGTTAAGAGCCGATTTGCGAACACTGCAATTCACGATACGACGCGCCGGGTCGCGTTTGACGGATCGGCACGACATCCAGGTTTCCTGCTGCCGTCGTTGCGCGATGCACTTGCGTCCGGCTCTTCCGCAAACGGGCTCGCGTTGGCCGAAGCATTCTGGTGCCGGATGTGTGCGGGAATTCGTGAAGATGGCTCCGAAATCAGCCCCAATGACCCCCAGTGGGAGAGCCTACGCAAAACTGCGTTGGCGGCCAAAGCCGATCCAGAACTCTGGCTCGAACAGGGTCTGTATTGTGGTGACTTTGGCCGCGGCGCGCACTTTTCCGAAGCTTTTGCCTTCTGGCTGAACTTAATCTGGCAGAGCGGCAGTCGGGCCGCTATAGCTGAATATGTCGCCCTGGATTCAAAGTCACACTAATCTCCGGCCACAAAGCACAATCCATCTCAGGCAAATATTTTTGCAGGCAAAAAAACCTATCGGTCGATGAAATGACACCGTGATTCCCGCCTGCTCGCTGGCCAAGGCCCAGCGTGTCTGACAGGGCAAACGGGGTCTCGAGAGAACATCTGCTACACTGCGTTTGTATCGTGAATTTCAGTTTGCTAACGTCGTCCACGCGCTGGGGAGGGCGTGAACAGCTTCATGTTGGACTATTCGCACAACGCGTGGCTCGTGGCGGCATCTTTGGCTGTGGCGCTTATGGCCGGGTTCACAGGTCTCTACCTGACCCATGGCGCATCCAAACTGGACAACCAAAAGCGTAAATTCATTGTTGCACTGGCGGCCATCATCTTGGGCGGTGGCATCTGGTCCATGCATTTCGTCGCAATGCTGGGTCTGCAACTTCCAATCCTGTTCTACTACGACGCTTTGATCACCCTGATTTCGGCGTTGGTGGCCATTCTGATGGTGGGTTTGGCGCTCCTTCTGCTGCATTTTCGGCCCAGAACTCTGCCAACCATCGTTGGTGCCGGTGTGATCGTGGGGCTTGGCATCGTCGCAATGCACTATATCGGGATGGCAGGGATGGAGCTTTGCCGACCGGTCTACAATGCGCTGGACGTCGTAATCGCAACGCTGGCATCTGTCGTGTTGTCGGTGCTGGCCATCTGGGTGGCCTATGACAATCGAACACAGCGCAACATTCTGCTTGGAACGGTCTGTTTCGGAATGGCGGTGTTTACCATGCACTTTGTGGCAACGGGCCTGACCGACTTTGTCGCCAGCGACAACACTGGTGGAGCCGGGCCAGCACTGAACAACCAGGTGCTGGCCATGGGTGTCACGGTGTCGGTTTTCCTGATCTGCGCTGCCTTCCTGTTGACAGGGGTGACGTTTTTTGGCGTTGAGACCGAGGACGAGGCAACATCCGAAACGTCGGAACCCGAACAGGCGGCACCGGCTCAGCTGCGGGCGGGTATACCGTTCGAGCGTGAGGGTCAGACATTTTTTAGCCCGGCAGGTGACATCGCAGCCGTTCGGGCCGAAGGGCACTATACTGTCCTCTACATGGGGGCCGAGAAGTTATTTTGCCCGTGGTCGATCACCGAAGCCGAAACACGGCTGAAACCCGATGGTTTTCTACGCGCGCATCGCAGTTACCTTGTGAACCCAAAACACGTTTCCAGTTTCGAGCGGCACAAGGACAACGGCACATGCTATTTTGACGGCGTAGATGCTTTAACTAAAGTTCCCGTCAGCCGATCCCGCCTCAATGACATCCGTGAGGCTTTGGGTCTCTGATCGCAACTCGTGCAGCTTATTCGCATTTCGTGAAACAAGCTGCGCGCCCTGTTTCCCTTAGCTGGAACTGCAGGCACGCCCACCCTTTCCTGAGGTCAGGTCCCCCAGGCATATTGTCGGACCCAGGGAGGAAAAAATGATACCAGCCGGTTTTGAGTATCACCGGCCGGGCGATATTGCCTCGGCCATTGGCATTTTGCAGGAGCACGGAGACGAAGCGCGCGTGATCGCGGGCGGGCACAGCCTGATCCCAATGATGAAGCTGCGCATGGCAGAGATGGGCCATCTGATCGATCTTCAGGCGATTGATGAGCTGAAGGGCATCGAGGTCGGCTCTGAGACCGTCACGCTTGGTGCGATGGTCACGCAGCACGAGCTGATCACTCACGAAGCATTGGCCTCTGCCATTCCGCTGATCCGCGAGGCGGCGTTGCAAATTGCCGACCCTCAAGTACGCTACATGGGCACGGTCGGCGGCAACGTCGCCAATGGCGACCCGGGCAATGACATGCCGGGTTTGATGCAGTGCCTGAATGCGACGTTTGAATTGTCTGGTCCCGATGGAAACCGAAGCGTTGCTGCGCGTGAATTCTATGAGGCGGCGTATTTCACAGCGCGCGAAGACGAAGAAATCCTGACCCGCATTTCGATACCGGTTCCGGGACAGGGCGTGGGTCAAGCCTATGAAAAGCAAAAGCGCAAGATCGGCGACTATGCCACCGCCGCGGCCGCCGTGATGGTGGGCAATGGTACAGCCTCGGTCGCGATGACCAACCTGGCCGATACACCGGTCTGGTCAGAAGAGGCCAGCGTATGGTTGGCCAGCGGAAAAATCGACGGCTGCGTCGCCGCCATGCTGGATGCCATCGACCCGGTTGCAGACAACCGCGGACCTGTCGAGTTCAAGAAACACGTGGCCGCCGTCATGCTGCGCCGCGCCATCGAACGTGCGCTAAGCCGCGCGGGGTGAGGGGAGGATAAAATGTCGAAAATGCACGTCAAACTCACCGTGAACGGTAAAGAGGTCGAAGGCCTGGCCGAGCCGCGCACGCTGCTGATCCATTTCCTACGGGAAGACCTAAAAATCACTGGCCCTCATATCGGATGCGAGACCAGCCACTGCGGCGCCTGCACCGTGGATATCGATGGCAAGTCCGTCAAATCCTGCACGACTTTTGTGGCGCAGGTGAACGGAGCCGATGTCACCACCGTCGAAGGCCTCACCAATGACGATGGCAGCCTTGGCGTATTGCAGGAAATGTTCCGCGAACATCACGGGCTGCAATGCGGCTTCTGCACGCCGGGGATGATCACCCGCGCGCATCGCTTGCTGCAGGAAAACCCGAACCCGTCTGAGGAGGATATCCGTTTCGGCATGGCCGGGAACCTGTGCCGCTGCACCGGCTATCAGAATATCGTCAAGGCAATCTCGGCCTCGGCTGACATGCTGAACGCTCAGAAGGAGGCTGCGGAATGAACGATCAAACTCTGACCCCCGAAGAACGCGCCGCCAATCTCAAGGGGATGGGCAGCTCGCGCAAACGCGTCGAGGACGTGCGCTTTACCCAAGGCAAAGGCAACTATGTCGATGACATCAAGCTGGATGGGATGCTGTTCGGTGCTTTTGTTCGATCGCCATATGCTCATGCGCGTGTCGTCAGCGTAGACAAAGAAGCTGCACTGGCCGTGCCCGGTGTGGTGGCTGTGCTGACGGCCGAAGATCTTGCTCCGCTGGGTCTGCATTGGATGCCAACACTGGCGGGTGACAAGCAGATGGTTTTGGCCGATGGCAAGGTGCTGTTCCAGGGCCAGGAGGTTGCCTATGTGGTGGCTGAAAATCGGTACATCGCGGCAGATGCGGCAGAGCTGGTTGAGGTTAATTACGAAGAGTTGCCGGTTCTGACGGATCCGTTCGACGCGCTGAAATCGGACGTTGTTCTGCGCGAAGACCTTGAAGGTCAGACCGAAGGCGCGCATGGTCCGCGCAAACATCACAACCATATCTTCACGTGGGAACAGGGCGACAAAGACGCGACCGAAGCCGTTCTTGGTGAGGCAGATGTGGTCGCCGAAGAGATGGTTTACTACCACCGCACCCACCCATGCCCGCTGGAAACCTGCGGCTGTGTTGCCTCAATGGACAAGGTGAACGGCAGGCTCACGCTTTATGGTACATTTCAGGCACCGCACGCGATCCGCACTGTCGTGTCACTGATCTCCGGGCTCGCCGAGCACAATATCCGTGTGATCAGCCCCGATATCGGCGGTGGCTTTGGCAACAAGGTTGGCGCATATGCGGGCTATGTTTGTTCGGTTGTCGCTTCGATTGTCACCGGTCAGCCGGTGAAGTGGGTCGAAAACCGGATGGAAAACCTGATGTCGACCGCCTTTGCCCGCGACTACTGGATGCAGGGCAAGATCGCAGCCACGAAAGATGGCAAAATCACAGGGCTGTGGTGCCACACGACAGCGGATCACGGCGGTTTCGACGCCTGCGCTGACCCCACCAAGTTCCCGGCGGGATTCATGAACATCTGCACCGGGTCCTACGATATCCCGACCGCCTATCTGGCTGTGGATGGCGTCTACACCAACAAGGCGCCAGGCGGTGTCGCCTATCGCTGTTCTTTCCGGGTGACCGAGGCGGCCTATTTTATCGAGCGAATGATCGAAGTTCTGGCCATCAAGCTGAACATGGACGCAGCCGAGCTGCGACGGATCAACTTCATCAAGGCAGATCAGTTCCCATACCAGTCGGCGCTGGGCTGGGAGTATGATTCGGGCGACTATCACACCGCCTGGGACAAAGCCCTGAAGGCTGTGGATTATGAGGGCCTGCGCGCTGAACAAGCGCAGCGGGTTGAGGAGTTCAAAGCTGGTAAAACCCGCAAGCTGCTGGGAATTGGCTTAACGCATTTCACAGAAATCGTGGGCGCGGGACCGGTCAAGAACTGCGATATCCTCGGGCTGGGGATGTTCGACAGCTGCGAAATCCGCATCCATCCGACGGGTTCCGCCATCGCACGGCTGGGGACGATCTCTCAGGGCCAGGGCCATGCCACGACCTTTGCCCAGATCATCGCCAGTGAGATCGGCCTACCCGCCGACGACATCACTTTGGAGGAAGGCGACACCGATACCGCGCCTTATGGTCTTGGAACCTATGGGTCTCGGTCCACGCCTGTGGCCGGTGCGGCAACGGCGATGGCCGCCCGCAAAATCCGCGCCAAGGCGCAGATGATCGCGGCGTACCTGTTGGAAGTCCACGACAATGACGTCGAATGGGACGTGGATCGGTTCGCTGTCAAAGGTGCGCCCGAGCGATTCAAGACCATGAAAGAAATCGCCTTCGCCGCATATAATCAGGCCATTCCGGGGCTGGAGCCGGGTCTAGAGGCTGTGAGCTACTATGATCCCCCGAACATGACCTATCCGTTCGGAGCTTATATCTGTGTCATGGAAATCGACGTGGATACCGGCGAATGGGAGGTTCGGCAGTTCTACGCGCTGGACGATTGTGGCACACGGATCAACCCGATGATCATCGAAGGGCAGGTCCACGGTGGCGTCACCGAAGCGCTGGCCATCGCGATGGGTCAGGAAATCGCCTATGATGAAATGGGGAACGTGAAGACCGGCACGCTGATGGACTTCTTCATCCCGACCGCGTGGGAGACGCCGAACTATATCACCGACTACACGGTGACGCCGTCCCCGCACCATCCGATTGGGGCAAAAGGTGTCGGTGAAAGTCCAAACGTGGGCGGTGTGCCTGCATTTTCGAATGCGGTGCATGATGCGTTCCGGCCGTTTGGGTTGGTGCAGAGCCACATGCCGCATGATCATTGGCGTATCTGGAAGATCGCCAATGGGCTGGGGATGCACGGGTAGTTGGGTTCGAACCGGCTGGCGCCGGTCCGATCAGACGGAGGGGGCCAGCCCCCTGGGGGGGATCGGAATTAATTGGAACGGTGAGTACGGTTTAAACTGGAACAGGTGGATGAAGGTCATCGCATGATAGCCTTGTTTTATTGGCGATGCGGGACGGCGCGGCAAAATCGGCCGTTCGGCAAGGATGGCCCGAACTAAACTGGACTATGCCGGATGATGCCGGATGTTTCCAAAAACGGCATTAACTCTCACCACTCACGCATGGATGCGACCACTCTGCCTTCCAATCGGACATCCTCTGGTGCCTCCAAATCCACAATGATCGGTGGGTATCGTGCGTTGGTGCTGATCAGCTGGAGCCTATTACCTGGCAACCGCTGTACGCGTTTAACAAACAGTTGCCCGTCATAATGTACGGCGAACATAAAGCCGTTGCGTGGCTCTTTCTGATCCGTGGCGATCAGGACGAGATCACCATCTGAGAGCTCTGGCTCCATGCTGTCGCCAGTCACGCGGATCACCGACAGATGATCCTCACTTAGCCCGCGCCGCTGAATGGAAGCCCGACTGTAGCTGTAGTAACCGGAGCCGACGTCGGCCTCCACTAGCGAATCGAAGCCAGCGGACGCCTGCGCATCGAAGTGCGGAATGGCGACAAACTCTTCAACACGATCATTGGGTTGAAGTGCCAAAGCTTGGTTCTCATGAGCATTTGCTCCGACACTCTCCGTGATCAATCGGGCGCCTCGCCCGGTTAGAAGCCACGTTGGTGATATGTCCAAATGCTCCGCCATTGCTGCTAAAAGCTCAGCGCTCACCTTCCTGGAGCCCGAGAGATAGTGCTGCATGGTTCGGTAGTTCGCTCCGATCTTATTGGTAAAATCCTGCAAACTCAAACCGCTAGCAGATACGGCCTCTTTTAGTCGCTCATTTATGTCCATTTGTTCTTATGTCGCTTGATTATAGGAGCATTTGGTCTTATTTGTGATATTACAACATACCGACGCACCCCAGCATTGCGAGGACACTATGTCAGCAAGAAGCAAGCCGTTCCAGCCCGGAGCGGTTCTATGTGAGATCATCGTTGGCGCATGTCGCGCCTCAGACCTCGGCGGGCGTGGGAAGCAGAACATCCACACCAGCACCACTCCCGTGGCTACCTGCGGACAATCTGGGGACGACACGGGCCAGGCGCGCCTCAAACGCCGGAAGCGCATGGCACCCCGCGATGCGGTGCTGAGCGAGGAACGCGTCACGGAACGCGTCCCCGGTGCCGGAGAAGGGGCGGGCGCCCCGAGACGGTGGCGGTGTAAGCCATGGGGCAGGCATCGCGCAAATTCGAACTGGTTGAGGCCAACGCCTCGGGGTTGACCAATCCGCCGCTAGAAGCCGTTGGTCAACCTGTTGGTCAACCATTGGTCAACCACGAAAAATGGTTGCCGATGAATGACCTGGTCGAGTTGTCTGGGGTATCCAAACAGGCGGTCAGCAAAGCCCTGCAGTCGCGCAAGTGGCGCGGTGTCGATCTTCTTGTCAGAGAAGTTGAAATCGGGCGTGGCGGTGCTGGAGGTCGAGCACCTCAAGCGCATGTAGACCACTTACCCGCTGATCTGCGGGAGGCCTGGTATCTGGAGCGTGGCATCGTGCTCCACGCAAAGCCCGATGTGGCGACCGGCGGCACCTGTCTTGTACCGGAGCAGGCCCACCAAACGGATGCACGCTTTGAGGCCGATCTGGCTTTGGCGCGGTGGCGGCAGGAGGTGATCCGCCCGGCCCTGGCCTTTGAGAAGGGCTCACCTGAGCGGGCGGCGGTGATCGAGGGCCTCACCCGGGAACCGCGCCTGTTCCCCAACGGGAAACGCAAGCTGATCTCCAAGCAGACGCTCTATAACTGGCTGCGCGACTATGAGGCCTTTGGTCTAAATGGTCTGGTCCGCAAGCGCCGCGCCGATCACGGCGTCCGGCGCCAGACGGTCACCCGCGCCTGGGATGCGTTTTTTGAGGCGCATATCGATGCGGCCACGCAGGCCGGGATCGGCGCGGACCTGACCACCTATATCCGGTCCCTCTGGGCAGCGGGGGAATGCGGCTGGCGCGCGATCTCGGAGAAATCCACCACCCGCCTGATCGAGATGAGCCGAGACCTGCGGGTCGTGCCCTTCGAGGCGCTGGAGCTGGGCCGGTGCGGCGACACGAATGCCAAAGGCACCCAGTTCGGCCTCTGTAATGTGAACCGCCGCCAGGTGGAGCATCACCGCCAATACGCGCTTCTCGCGATCAAGGACAAAGACAACGCCACCTTCCAGGACAGGTATGTGCCCTCGATCCGGCGGGACTATGCCACGTTGCTGCCACGTCAGATCGTGGTGGGGGACGTGCACCCCGTGGATATCATGATGCGCCGCGCCGATGGCACGGTGGTCTATCCCAAGGCGATTGCCTGGTACGACGTAGCTACCAATGAAATCCATATGACGTTCGTGCTTTGCGAGCCCGGTGAAGGCATACGGCGCGAGCATGTGGCCCAGAGCTTTGAGGCGATGGTCGCGGAATGGGGCCTGCCCGAGATGCTCTATCTCGACAACGGGTCCGAGTATTCCTGGGATGCGATGATCGGCGGGTTCACCCAGCTCTCCAGACTGACGCAGGGCGGGCTCAAGGTGTTTGATCTCACCGGTGATCCGAAGGTCGCAGCGCGCGTGGCCGAGGGCCGTGAAGCCGTGGTGCGGTCGATGCCCTACAATGCGAAGGGCAAGCCGGGCATTGAGGGTGCCTTTGGCAACATCGAGCAAGTCTTTTTCGCCACAATCCCAGGCTGGACCGATGGCGACCGCATGAACAAGAAGACCCACGCCAAGGGCAAAGACCCGGTGGCCTTCGATGGCGATGCGAGTGCCTTTCTGGAGACCGCTGGCAAAGCCTTGGAGTGGTATCACAAGCGCCCTCAGCATGGGCGGCTTGCAGGCATGAGCCCCAATGAGGCCCTGCGCAATTTCATTGATCAGGGATGGGGCAAGACCACACTCTCGCACCCCGAGGTTCTCGCCCTCGCCTTTGCCGAGGAGGTCGAGCGCATGCCGGATCGCGGGCGGGTGAGCTACACCCCCCGCCGTGGCGAGACGATCTATTTCTACGACGATGCGCTCCTGGGCCTCACCCACAAGATCACCCTCCGGGTGCCCGCCTTCAATCCCGCGTTTGTGTTCTGTTTCGCCAATGGTGAGTTGATCTGCCAGGCCTTCCCGGAGCGCACCTTTGGTGTCCTGGATGATGCAGGCGCTCGGGAGGTCAACCGGCGCGGCAAGGCCTTCCGCCGCCAGATCGCTGAAAAGCGCAAGCATGTGGCCCTGTTGTCGCTGACCGAGGAAACCGAGCGGCACATCGCTCATATGCCCGATGCGCCGGAGGCCCCGGTGGCTGCAGTGGTCGATGCCGGGATCATCGACCGCATGGTGCGCATGGATGCCGAGGCGCGCGCAAAGGCCCTGGCCGAGGCCGCCAATACCGAGCCGCGCAAACCCATTGAACAATGGAAACCGCCGACCCCGAGGTGGTCAGGACTTTCACATATGCGGAGGAAGAGGATTGAGGAGCTTCGTCGAAACGGAGATGGCGGGCCGGGCGCGCATGATGTGCGAAACGGTGATGTCCGTGCCACAATACAGCCGCCTGGGTCAGATCACGGGTGATCCGGGCACCGGCAAGACCTCGGCGACCTACTGGCTGGCCGAGACGCTGGGGGCCATTCGTATCGAGGCCTGGGCAGGCATGAAGGAAAAGACCTGCCTGCAAGAGCTGGCGCATGCCTTTGCCAAGGCCGGATATCCCATCGATGCGAGCGGCACATCCAACACCCTGATCCAGCGCCTCATCCGGCAGGGGACCGAGGGCAAGCTGATCATCGTGGATGAGGCCAATCACCTGCGCTGGCCCACCCTTGAGATGCTGCGCTCGATCTCTGACATCGGCGGCGCGGGGCTGGTGATCGCGGGCACGGACTTGCTGGCCAGAAAGTTCATCCACCCGCAAATCCGGGTGTTCCTGGAGCAGTTCCGCCAGCGGATCGGCACCAAGAAGGTGGTGATGCAGCCGGTGCAGGAGGCGGGCGAGATGGCCGCCTATGTCCTGGCCCCGCGCTTCGGGAGCATCACTCAGAAGAGCGCCACGGCCTTTCTCAGAAAGACGGGGGGCAACTGGCGCTTAGCGATGGCCCTGGCCGATGCCTGCGCCCGCCTCATGGAGAATGAGGGCATCGACAAACTCGATGAGCGCGTGGTCGAGACCGCTGCCGCATGGATGGCGGGAGAGAGTTGAGGATGGCCGTTCCCGAAACCGTCCAGGAGCTGGTCTCCCTTGCCGCGCCCCATGCCCTTGATGGCGCGCCCTTCACCGCTGCGGACCGGCTGCACAAGGCCGCCGATGCTCGCACCGCCCACGCCATCCCTGCGGGGTATCCCAACCCACCGGGCTTGGCACCATTGGCGAGACCAGCACCCTCAGCGCAAGCGCAGGATTGAAGATCACGTTCATGGCATACTCCCATGCTCTAACGCCGGGGCACTCGGATCATGATCAGGCAGCGACCCTCGGTGCTTTCAACTCGTTGTTATTTCTGTCAAATTGGGCGGATTCTGTTGAAGAACTCGGTGCAATTGACTGCCAGATTATCGCTGGAGAACCAGCGCGAGTTGTTTGGTCCGGACGCTGGCCCAGTCGTCTCGCAAATGGGCTGATTTGGCGGGTCAGATCATCCCATGGCCTCCGTTTGGGCGGTCCTGGGCCTGAGCTTGGCGAGCTTTCTGAGGTTCTGTGCGATGGCAGCGAGCAGGAACTCATCTTTTGCCCCGTTCGGGCCGCGCAATCGCAACCTGGTCAGGTTCAGGATGCGTTTCAGATGCGCGAAGAGCATCTCAACTTTCTTCCGTTTGTCACGGCTGACCTTGTAGGCTTTCGTCTTCCGGCTCGATCGCGCGAAGTCCCGGGCGTCCTCGTGCTCTTCCCGGCTGATCGATCTGCAGATCGCATTGGGGCAGCACTTCTCTTTCGATGGGCACCCCTGACAATCGGATTTTAGAGCGCGATACTTTCGGGTGCCGCGGATGTTCTTGTCGCGATTGGGATCGGAGTAATTCCGGCGGAACTGCTTCAATGCGAAACCTTCGGGGCAAATGTATTGGTCGTTGGCCTCGTCGTATTCAAACTCAAAACGGGTCCATGCGCCGTCCTTGCGGTTCGAATGATCGATCACTGGAATGAAGGGGATGATGCCGCGTTTCTTGACCAGCCACCCCAAGTTGTCGCTGGATCCATAGGCCGTGTCCGCGGCAAGCCAATCCGGCCGGATGCCGAAGCGCTGTTCAGTGCGATCCAGCATTGTTTGCGAGGCACCCACCTCGGCCTGTCGGATCGCCCGCGTGGCTTCAACATCCATGATGACTGAGCTTTTTGTGTCGATCAGGTGGTTCGTGGCATAGGCAAAGTAGGGACGACTTTCCTCAGCTCGGGTCCACTGAGCTGCCGGATCCGACTTGGCGACGAACTTAGGTTGTACCGGCGAGGCTGCACCGAAGGCCGCATCGTCTAGCGTTTCAAGGTACTCTCTGGCCGCGCGATTGCCCGCAGCTCGAGCGACGTCTTCGCTCCAGTCCTTAGCCGCAATGGAACGGGCTTTGTTGGCATCCGCCGGTATCAGGCTGGCGTCGACAGCAAAGCCTTCGCCTGACACGAGGTCCTCCTTCAGGCAGCGCTCCACCGTCGCCTCGAAGATATGGCGCAGCATGTCGCTTTCCCGAAGCTTGCCATGGCGGCACCGCGAGAACGATGAATGATCCGGCACCTTGTCCTCCAAACCGAGCCGGCAAAACCAGCGATACGCAAGATTGAGATGCACCTCCTGGCACAGTCGTCGTTCGGACCGAATGCCCATCGCATAACCAATCACCAGCATCCGGACGATCAGCTCGGGATCGATCGAAGGGCGGCCCGTGTGGCTGTAAAAGGGCTTCAGCCTCTCCCGCATGTCGCCCATGTCGAGGAAACGGTCAATCTCTCTCAATACGTGATTAGGCGGCACATGTGCGTCCAAATCGAACTCATAGAACAGCTGCGCTTCAACCTTTTGAATGCCCATCATCGCCCGATCCTCCCAATCTCGATAAATCAAGTGAATCAAACGACTTGCCGCACTGCAACACAGAGTTCTTCAACACCATCGGCGGACTCCAGTCATTCGCTGCGAACGCGATTGCTCCTTCCAAGAGTCTGGATTGCGGCCATTCAAATGTGGAATTGCTTGCGACTCCGGAAATCTGGCCGCTATATTTTGCAGGCGAAAATTCATGAAATTCGCGAATTCCGGTATGCGGTATATACCGGAAGTATAGTACTATACTTAGATAGAAATTCGCTATTTCCGAGAATTTTGTGTACTCTAATGTAGTATGAACGATTCGAGACCACCGCTGGCTCGCGGGCGCGCCCGCCTCACTACAGTCATTCAGGCTTCAGGGGATGTCGTGCGTATTGACGATGCAGTGCGAGCTTTGGATATCGACCGTCACCAGGCCGCGAAATTACTCTCAAGATGGACCGCCCAAGGCTGGCTCAGGCGAGTTGGTAGCGGGGCATATGTACCTGTTCAGCTTGATCTTCTCGATGCGAGGCAGGTCTTGCAGGACCCTTGGATTCTTGTGCCGACGCTATTTGAGCCATGTTACATTGGGGGACGGACCGCTGCCGAGCATTGGGACCTCACCGAACAGATATTTCGCGATGTTCTTGTGTTTACGGCCCGCTCGGTTGCCGGCCGGACAGTCGAGCGGCAGGGTGCGGTCTTTACACTCAAGCACATCAAGAATGAGATGATATTCGGGACGAAAACGGTTTGGCGTGGCCAGACCCGTATTCCGGTGTCTGATATTAACCGCACAATCATCGATATGCTCGATGATCCCCGGGTTGGCGGGGGCATTCAACATGTCTCGGAGTGTTTTGATCGCTACCTACAGCGGCCTGATTGCAACCCTGATCTGTTGATCGACTACGCTTTGCGCCACGGAAACGGCGCGGTCTTCAAGCGGCTCGGTTTTCTTGCTGAACGCCACGAAAAGGGCGGAATAGTTGCCCGCAAAGCGCGCAAGCATCTCACCAAGGGGCATGCCAAGCTGGACCCGTCTTTGGAGTGTCCGCGTCTCATCACACGTTGGCGCTTGCGTGTGCCGGATAGCTGGATGAAGGACGCCCCGCATGATCGATAAGCGCGAAATCCTTGGACTTGCCAGTACGCAGGGCCTTACCCCGCACGTGGTGGAAAAGGATTACGCGCTTGGCTGGGCGCTCGCGGGTATCTATGCGCATCCTGAGCTATCTGAATCCTGGGTCTTCAAGGGCGGTAGACCGGATCGAATTATTTTGGATTTCGGACCGCCTTAATTTGGATTGATCCGGCTTCAATCGCTCGGTCTTTTCGTCTGGGTTGAGGTGGTGAAGCTCCTGCCACTGATCTCATGGCGTGCGCAGGCCGCACCATAGCCGATGTCTATTCAAACATAGGATCGGGGTATTTCATAATACAGTAACCGGGTTCTAAAGTTGGGCAGGAAACGAATGGCCCGCCTACCGAATGATCGGTCAGCAATCCTCAATATCCGCAATACATTCAGCTTGTTACTTGCGAGCCGGGTGGGTCGGGCGGTTCATCGGTATCAACGGCGCGCGGTCGCAACCGAGCAGTTACAATCTAACAGCTAAAGAATAGCAATCATCATGCGCCTGTTTAAGACGTTAGCCCTGACCACGACGGCCATTATTACCTTTGCCAACTCCGTCGCGGCGAATATCTACGCAGGCCAACTCGCCTCCTACTCAGATCAACAGGTCTTGAGCTACCTCGTTCGCGAACATGCGCGCGATCCATCGACCTCCGAGGATGCGAAAGAGTACATTATCCTGAACCGACCAGGGATTATGGAGGACTACCTCAACCAAACCTTAGACCGGGCACCAGACACCCGTAGTTTTTCCCTTTCGGAGCTAAGCACAGGGGAGACCTTCGGGATTGGTTCGATCGCCCTTGGGCTCGCCGCAGTTGGGCTTGCAGCTTCTCTCGCAGGCGGTGGTGGTGGAGACTCTGAGACAGGCTCCGGCCCAAATCCAGGCACCGGTATTCCAAACCCAGGTCCCAGCCCATCACCTTCTCCAAACCCCAGTCCAAATCCAAGCCCAGGTCCCGGCACTCCAAACCCGGGCCCCAACCCAGGCCCCGGTCCCAACCCAGGCCCCGGCCCCAATCCAGGTCCCGGCCCCAACCCAGGCCCCGGTCCCAACCCAGGCCCCGGCCCCAATCCAGGTCCCGGTCCCAATCCAGGTCCCGGTCCCAACCCAGGCCCCGGTCCCAATCCAGGCCCCGGTCCCAATCCAGGCCCCGGTCCCAATCCAGGCCCCGGTCCCAACCCAGGCCCCGGTCCCAACCCAGGCCCCGGTCCCAACCCAGGCCCCGGTCCGGACAATCCCGCTTTCTTCCGGACCGAAGAATTCAACGCAAACTATGCTCTGTCTCTGATTGGAGCCGATGAAAAATACGCTCAAGGCTGGCGAGGACAGGGCATAAAGATTGCAATCCTGGACACAGGTATTGATATCGACAGTCCAGAATTCGAAGGGAAAATCGACTTTGAGAACAGCCACTCTTACTTTGTCGGAGACCCCGACGATATTTCTGAGCCTGACGGTCATGGCCGTTCCGGTCATGGCACGCATGTTGCCAACATCGCTGCAGGCAGGAAAAACGGTCAAGGCCTGCACGGCGTTGCCTTTGAATCCGAGCTTGTCATCTTCAAAGGAATAAGAAAACGGGGCGACTACACCGAATTTACGATTCCGATCGAGAACATATGGGCTGATGCCATAAACCGCGCAATTGACGCTGGTGCGCATGTCATGAACAACAGCTGGGGTCGAACCAAAATTGTCGATGATTTCATCGTCGAAATGCCAATCACGGATTTCACAACTGAAACTCCGGACGAAAATAGCAAAAATCTCGAAGAATTTCTTGGCCGCAAAACCCTCGACGCCCTGGATGACGCCAAAGAGGCTGACTTGATGAACATTTTTGCCGCAGGTAACAGCGGCCTGCCCGAGGTCGGAGTCCTCGCAGGCATTCCAGTCGTTCTGGAGGACGATTATCTCGGTTACTTCATCGCCGTCGTTGCTGTCCGTGAAGACAAGAGCCTATGGCACTCCTCCAACCACTGTGGCGTCGCAATGCACTTTTGCCTCGCTGCGCCAGGCGCAGGTGTCATTATCATCCCCAACGGCAACGGCTTCACTCACTTGAACGGAACATCCATTGCAGCCGCCTATGTCACTGGCGCCTATGCCGTATTGAAGAGCCAGTGGCCACACCTGACAGCACCCGTAATCGCTGAGATTATGTTCGCGGCAGCCGAAGATCTCGGTGAGCCGGGTGTTGACCCGATCTACGGGCAGGGCCTCCTCAATCTGGAACGCGCCATGCTTCCTATGGGTGAGCTTGTCGTCTACCAGGGGAACACCACCGAGAGCGACGCCATGCCTCTCGCCGAAACCGGCATCGTCGCCAGCGGCGCCCTGGCGCCAGCCCTCAATCAAGCCCTCGCAGGGCAGACCCTGATGGTTGCAGATGCGTATACGCGCGGATTTGAGCTTGCCGCCAGTGCCCTGGTCTCCGAACTCAAGGCGCCAAGACCCCGCCCCACCTTCGTACGGGAAACAAAGGCCAGCGACAGCCTGACGCTCATGCGTTCAGATCACGGAACAGGTCTCCGTTTTGATGGGGATGTGTTCTCCTATGAGATAACCCTCGGCGACATAGATCCAGACACAGATCCATTTGGACAGCTTCTGACAGAAGACTACTCATTCAGGCACAAGTTTGAACTCACACAAGCGCTGGCCCTTATTACTGACCACGCGGTCGGATCATCCACGGGCTCCTTCTCGAGGACCAGCATAGGGCTTGAAGCAAAAGACAAAGATGGGTCAGGCCTTTCTGCCCAGTTCGGCCTCATAGAAGAAAACGGCACAGTCCTTGGATCCCGCTTTATGGGAGCCGCGGGTCAGGGCGGACGCAGCTCTACCTCATTCTTGGAAATATCCGGATCTGTTGCGGTCGGGCAGGGCACGCTCCTGACGGTATCGGGCACGCAAAGCAGGACAGATTTCAAACAGGCAGGCCTGGTCACTGGCGGCCAAAGCCTGACGGGGCGTGCCGGCAGCGTCTCAATCAGCAAGAAACGCTTTCTCGGCAGCCCAGGCACGATGCGCTTGTCGATATCCAGTCCGCTCCAGATCTCCTCTGGTGAGATTTCAATCGACCTCCCCCGGGACAGGGTTGCAGCAGTGGCCGGTCAGGAAAGCGCGGGCGTGACAAGAAGCTCTCAAACTGTGCAGATTACATCTTCAGTGCGGCCGATAGATATTGGCCTGACCTATCAGCTTGCTTCAGAAGCGCCCGGACCGGAAATTCTGTTTAACGCGGGATATCGCGCACAAGGCGGTGACCCCAATCCCTACATTGGATTTGCCCTCAGTCACAGGTTTTGAGCCGCAGGGACAGCCCGATCACTGGGTGCCATGCCGCAGCCGCCAAACCCGCCAGCACGATCAGCGTCGGCACCGAACCGCTCGCCAGCACCCGGTCATACACCTGTAGCATGAACAGTGATCCGGTGAGCATCAGGAGATTGATCGGCAGGCTGAGCAGGCCAACACCTGCGAGCGTAGAACGGAGTGCCTGAAGGCACTCCGCAACAAGCCCGTCCTGGGTGCGTGATTGCGACACCATGCGTTGTGGTCTTTACGCGTAAAACCGGAAGTCGTCGGAGGACAGGTCCGACACGACCACATTCTTCAGGACAATGCTGTTGTCCGTATCCAGCGTGATGGTCGTATCGGTGCCATCATCCGCCGCCTTGTTCAGCACTTCTGCATAGGAGGCCAGGTTGGGGACACCCCTGAACGCGATGACATCCAACGTCGCAATACCAGCCACAAAATCGGTTATGATATCCTCGCCAAAACCGGGATCAAAGACGAAGGCATCGTCTCCCGCACCCCCGGTCAGCGCGTCGTTGCCACCACCGCCTATCAGCCAATCATTACCGGCGCCGCCATGCAGCGCGTCGTCTCCGCCCAGACCCCACAGACTGTTATTGGCCTCATCCCCATACAGCAAATCTGCATGAGCGGATCCCGCGAGATTCTCGATCGACACAAAACTATCGCCCGTCGCGTCACCCGTGTTGGCCGCGGCATCGCCCAGATCAACCGTCACGCCGGAGGCCGCGTCCCAATACCCGGCCCCATCCTGGCCCGCGCCGCCATCCAGAACATCCGCACCTGCACCGCCATGCAGCCAGTCATTGCCCCCGCCGCCCTGCAGCGTGTCGTTACCCGCGCCGCCGTACAGATAATCATTGCCCCCGCCACCATGCAGCGCGTCGTCTCCGCCCAGACCCCACAGGCTGTTATTGGCCTCATCCCCATACAGCAAATCTGCATGAGCGGATCCCGCGAGATTCTCGATCGACACAAAACTATCGCCCGTCGCGTCACCCGTGTTGGCCGCGGCATTGCCCAGATCAACCGTCACGCCGGAGGCCGCATCCCAATACCCCGCCCCATCATTACCCGCGCCGCCATTCAGATCATCTGCACCTGCACCGCCATGCAGCCAGTCATTGCCCCCGCCGCCCTGCAGCGTGTCATCGCCATCACCACCATAGAGATAATCATCGCCCCCGCCACCATGCAGCGCGTCGTCTCCGCCCAGACCCCACAGGCTGTTATTGGCCTCATCCCCATACAGCATGTCTGCATGGGCCGATCCCGCGAGATTCTCGATCGACACAAAACTATCGCCCGTCGCGTCACCCGTGTTGGCCGCGGCATTGCCCAGATCAACCGTCACGCCGGAGGCCGCATCCCAATACCCCGCCCCATCATTACCCGCGCCGCCATCCAGAACATCCGCACCTGCACCGCCATGCAGCCAGTCATTGCCCCCGCCGCCCTGCAGCGTGTCATCGCCATCACCACCATAGAGATAATCATCGCCCCCGCCACCATGCAGCGCGTCGTCTCCGCCCAGACCCCACAGGCTGTTATTGGCCTCATCCCCATACAGCATGTCTGCATGGGCCGATCCCGCGAGATTCTCGATCGACACAAAACTATCGCCCGTCGCGTCACCCGTGTTGGCCGCGGCATTGCCCAGATCAACCGTCACGCCGGAGGCCGCATCCCAATACCCCGCCCCATCATTACCCGCGCCGCCATCCAGAACATCCGCACCTGCACCGCCATGCAGCCAGTCATTGCCCCCGCCGCCCTGCAGCGTGTCATCGCCATCACCACCATAGAGATAATCATCGCCCCCGCCACCATGCAGCGCGTCGTCTCCGCCCAGACCCCACAGGCTGTTATTGGCCTCATCCCCATACAGCATGTCTGCATGGGCCGATCCCGCGAGATTCTCGATCGACACAAAACTATCGCCCGTCGCGTCACCCGTGTTGGCCGCGGCATTGCCCAGATCAACCGTCACGCCGGAGGCCGCATCCCAATACCCCGCCCCATCATTACCCGCGCCGCCATCCAGAACATCCGCACCTGCACCGCCATGCAGCCAGTCATTGCCCCCGCCGCCCTGCAGCGTGTCATCGCCATCACCACCATAGAGATAATCATCGCCCCCGCCACCAATGGCGAGGGCTGTAACGCTCGAGTAGAATTGCGAACTATTGGTGAATTCGTTGATGCTGAACGCGCTCGCGCCAACACTCCCATCAATCGCGGCTGGTGTATCGTCGACAGGCGTAATCTCAAGCGCAAAGGTGCTGCTTGCGCAAAGAGGTCCGTCGCTGGCCGTTACCATGACAATCAATGTCCCATGGACGTCCCGGGGCGGTATGCCCGAGAAACGCCCCGCAACCGCATCAAACACCAACCAGTCCGGCAGGGCCGTACCATCAACAAGCTTTGCGCTTAAGGTCAGCGCATCGCCATCCACATCCGTGAACGCATGCGCTGGCAGGACAAAGCTCACAGCCTCATCTTCCGCGGAAGACTGATCAGGCAACGCAATTGCCAAAATGGGTGTGTTGTTCATAACGGTCATTATGTTCTCCAATTCAAACTGTTGAGCATCAGGAGATTGATCGGCAGGCTGAGCAGGCCAACACCTGCGAGCGTAGAACGGAGTGCCTGAAGGCACTCCGCAACAAGCCCGTCCTGGGTGCGTGATTGCGACACCATGCGTTGTGGTCTTTACGCGTAAAACCGGAAGTCGTCGGAGGACAGGTCCGACACGACCACATTCTTCAGGACAATGCTGTTGTCCGTATCCAGCGTGATGGTCGTATCGGTGCCGTTATCCGCCGCGCTGTTCAGGACGTCCGCATAAGATGTCAGGTTGGTGACACCCCTGAACTCGATGATATCCTCCGTCGCAGCACCAGCCGCAAAATCGGTTATGATATCCTCGCCAAAACCGGGATCAAAGACGAAGGTATCGTCCCCCGAGCCGCCGGTCAGGATGTCGTTGCCTGTGCCAGCATCCAGACGGTCATCGCCAGCGCTACCATACAGATAATCATCGCCCGCGCCGCCGTTTAGGATGTCATCGCCAGCGGTGCCGGTCAGGATATCATCACCAGCGGTGCCAAAGATCGGTGCTTCGTTTCTTCCGCGAACAACAACTGAAACCGTTGCGGTGCTTTCACCGCCATTGCCATCTCTGACGGTATAGGTAAATGTATCCGTCAGCATTTCGCCCTCTGCCAGGGCCTGAACAGCCTCTGCGCCGGTCGGATCATAGCTGATGGTCCCATCGGTGTTCAGCGTCAGGACTGCTCCATGCGCGCTTTCGGCAGAGACCGCTGTCACCGTCAGTGCATCTCCCTCGGCATCGCTGTCATTGACAAGAAGACTGGCTGTCTCAATCAGGGTGACAAAACCTTCCGAGATAATATCGGAACTTTGAGTAACACCGGCTGCATCGAAAATACGGGCCTCCATGGTCCAAGCAGACGAAGCGCCGTACTGTTGGTCATTAGACTCCCAGGTGACCACAAAATCGCCATTGGCGAGCGCTGTAACCTTCGGGTTTCTTTGAGCGCCATCGATGATTGCATTGACCAGAAATTCACTGGCGATCTCCCCGCCGTTCGCATCGAAAATACGGGCCTTGATAGCAGTATCGTAAGAACCGTCTTGCGGGTCAGTAGCCTCCCAGGTAACGACGAAATTGCCATTCGCGAGTGCTGTAACACTAACGCCATGCTGCCAGTCGTCAATGGCATTGAGAGGTTCATTGACTTTGAGGAGGCCGCTGATGTCCCCGCCATTCGCGTCGTAAACACGGAAATAGCTGTCAGAACCACAAAGATCGTTATTGCAGGGTCCAGTCGACCAGCTTGCGACGAAATTGCCATTGGCGAGCTCTGTAACACTTATGATGTATTGATAGAACCCGTCGACGACGTTCAACCTGCCGCTGATCCCGACGCCATTCGCATCAAAAACGCTTGCGTTAGTCTCTAAATATCCGTTATCTTTATGCAGCCAAGTTACGATGAAATTGCCATTAGAGAATGCTGTAACACTCGGCGAACGTTGGAAAGCCCATTCTTTAATGACGTAGAACTCACTGACAATCTCAACGCCATCTACGTCTACAATACGTGCCTTGATGTCAGTAAAGTGAGATTCATCAGGGGATTCCCAAGTTTCGACGAAGTTGCCATTGGCGAGTTCTGCGACCTTCGGGTCGCTTTGGGTGCCATTGGTAAAGTCATTGATCAGGAACTCACTTGCGTCAATTGTACTTTCTGCATCAATAGTATTTTCAACCTCGCTATCATCAGCCGCGACAGGTGCATCGTTTCTTCCGTGAACAACGATTGAAACCGTTGCAGTGCTCTGCCCACCATTGCCGTCTTCAACCGTATAGGTGAAGGTGTCGATAAGTGTCTCGCCCTCTGCCAGAGCCTGAACAGCATCTGCGCCGGTTGGATCATAGCTGATGGTCCCGTTGGTATTCAGCGTAAGGGCGGCCCCATGCGTACTCGCGGCAGAGACCGCTGTTACCGTCAGTGCATCCCCTTCAACATCACTGTCATTGGCCAAGAGGGTGGCGGTCTCAATCGAAGTCACAACATCTTCGTCGATCGGCGTGGGACCTTGCGCAACACCGTTTGCATCGAAAATACGCGCCTTGATGGCCCAATCAGTGTCGCCTTGCTGCCCGTCAAGAGAATGCCAGGTGACGACAAAATCACCATTGTCGAGCGCTGTCACATTTGGAGTGCCTTGAATGTCATTGGTAAACTCATTGACGAGGAATTCACCGACAACCTCACTGCCACTCGCATCGAAAATACGCGCCTTGATGGCCCAGCCATCATCACCTTGCTGCCCATCATCAGATGCCCAGGTGACGACAAAGTGGCCATTGGCGAGGGCCGTAACATTTGGGTCGCGTTGCGTGCTATGGGTGAATTCATTGACGAGGAACTCACTGACGATCTCAACACCGTTTGCATCAAAAATGCGCGCCTTGATGGCCCAATCAGCATCCCCTTGCTGCTGGTCTTCAGACTCCCAAGTGACAACGAAATGGCCATTGGTGAGCGCTGTAACAATCGGCTTGATTTGCCAGCCATTGGTAAATTCATTGACGAGGAACTCACCGACAACCTCACTGCCACTCGCATCGAAAATACGCGCCTTGACGGCATAACCGGATGGATCGCCTTGCTGCAAGGCGTGAGAATGCCAGGTGACGACGAAATGGCCATTGGCGAGAGTGGTAACGCTTGGGTCCCGCTGATCGCCATTGGTAAATTCATTGACCAGGAATTCACTGACGATCTCGCCGCCCTCCGCATCGAAAATACGCGCCTTGATGGCCGTTGGAGACGTATCGCCTTGCTGCTGGTCTTCAGACTCCCAAGTGACAACGAAATGGCCATTTTCCAGTGCTGTTACACTCGAGATGAATTGACCGTTATTAGTAAACTCGTTGACCAGGAATTCACTGCCAATCTCACTGCCATCCGCATTGAAAACACGCGCCTTGACAGCATATCCGGATGGATCGCCTTGCTGTTGGTCAAAAGACGACCAGGTGACGACAAAATGGCCATCGGCGAGCGCCGTGACACTCGCGTTCAATTGCCAGCTATGGGTAAACTCGTTGACCAGGAACTCACTGACGATCTCAACACCCTCTGCATCAATAATACGCGCCTTGATGGCAGAAGAAGAAGCATCGCCTTGCTGCCCATCACGAGAGTCCCAGGTGACGACAAAATGGCCATTAGTCAGTGCGGTAATACTTGGAGTCTTTTGTCCGGTGTTGGTAAATTCATTCACGCGGAGTTCACTCGCGCCAATAAGATCATCTACCGCGATCGGTGCATCGTTTACAGGGGAATCTCAAGGGCAAAGCTATCGCTTGCTGTGCGTGACCCATCGCTGGCCGTCACGGTCACACTCAATGTACCATGGAAGTCCTGCGGCGGTGTGCCCGAGAAGCTCCCCGCAATGGCATCAAACACCAGCCAGTCCGGCAGCGCCGCACCATCCGTCAGTGTCGCACTCAAGGTCAGTGCATCGCCATCCACATCCGTGAACGCATTGGTTGGCAGTGCAAAGCTCACAGCTTCATCTTCCGCTGAAGAGTGATCGGACAATGCAATTGCTAAAACGGGTGCATCGTTTCTTCCGTGAACAACAATTGAAACTGTTGCAGTGCTCTCCCCGCCATTGCCGTCCTCGACCGTATAGGTAAATGTGTCGATAAGTGTCTGCCCAACTGCCAAAGCCTGGACAGCATCCGCGTTGGTGGGATCATAGCTGATTGTCCCGTCGGTGTTCAGCGTCAGGGTCGCGCCATGCGCACTCGTGGCAGACACTGCTGTCATCGTGAGCGCATCCCCGTCGACATCGCTGTCGTTGGCCAAAAGCGTGGCGGTCTCAATCAGGGTCACAACATCTTCTGTGATCGGCTCGGGACCTTGAGCAACACCGTTTGCATCGAAAATACGCGCCTTGATGGCATAACCAGACGTATCACCTTGCTGCCCGTCGTTAGACATCCATATGATGACAAAATGGCCATTGGCGAGCACTGTCACGCTCGGCGCAATTTGAGTGTCATTGGTGAATTCATTGACCAGGAATTCACTGACAACCGCATCGCCATTCGCGTCAAAAATACGCGCCTTGATGGCCCAGCGATCATCGCCTTGCTGCCCATCATCAGACGCCCAGGTGACGACAAAATGGCCATTGGCGAGGGCCGTAACATTTGGGGTATCCTGATTGCCATCAGTAAATTCATTGACCAGGAACTCACTGACAACCTCATCGCCATTCGCGTCCAAAATACGGGCCTTGATGGCAGAACCTTCGGTGTCGCCCTGCTGCCCGTAACCAGACTCCCAGGTGACGACAAAATGACCATTGGCCAGTTCTGTAACACTCGAATTCCATTGAGAGTCATTGGTAAATTCATTGACCAGGAACTCACTGACAATCTCATCGCCATTCGCATCGAAAATTCGCGCCTTGACAGCATAACCAGATGGATCGCCTTGCTGCACGGCATAAGAGTGCCAGGTGACGACAAAATTACCATTTTCCAGCGCTGTCACACTTGGGTTCCGCTGATCGTAATCGGTAAATTCATTGACCAGGAACTCACTGACGATCTCAACACCCTCTGCATCGAAAATACGCGCCTTGATCGCAGTTGGAGACGTATCGCCTTGCTGCTGGTCTTCAGACTCCCAGATGACGACAAAATGGCCATTGGCAAGCGCTATCGCACTCGAGAACGCTTGATCGCCATCGGTAAATTCATTGACCAGGAACTCACTGGTGATCTCACCGCCGTTCGCATCGAAAACACGCGCCTTGACAGCATAATCAGATGGATCGCCTTGCTGTCGGTCAATAGACGACCAGGTTACGACAAAATTACCATTTTCCAACGCTGTCACACTCGGAATCAATTGCCAGCTATCGGTAAACTCATTGACCAGGAACTCGCCGACGATCTCAACACCATTCGCGTCAAGAATACGCGCCTTGATAGCAGAAGAAAAAGCATCCCCTTGCTGCCCAGCATCAGACGTCCAGGTGACGACAAAATTGCCATTGGCCAGTGCGGCAATACTTGGAGCATTTTGTATGGTGTTGGTAAATTCATTCACGCGGAGTTCACTTGCGCCAATAAAATCATCAGCTGCGACAGGGGCATCATTGACCGGTGTGATCTCAAGCGTAAAGGTCTCGCTTGTTGCAAGTGAGCCATCGCTCGCCGTCACCATGATGTTCAATATGCCGTTGAAGTCCTGGGGCGGTGTGCCCGAGAAACTCTCCGTAGCCGCATCAAACACCAGCCAGTCCGGCAGCGCCGAACCATCCGCAAGCGTTGCGGTCAAGGTCAACGCATCGCCATTCGGATCGCCAAACGCGTCCGGTGGTAGTGTAAAGTTCACAGCCTCATCTTCTGCGGAAGAGTTATCGGGCAATACAGGTGGCCCAATAGGTGGATCATTGGCTCCAATGACCTCAAGGGAGACTGTTGCGGTGCTCTCCCCGCCATTGCCGTCGCTGACTGTATAGGTGAAGGTATCCGTCAGGGTCTCCCCCTCGGCCAGATCCCGAACAGCTTCTGCGTCTCTTGGATCATAGCTGATCGTCCCATCGGTGTTCAGCGTCAGGGTTGCGCCATTCGCGCTTTCGGCAGAGACCTCTGACACCGTGAGGGCATCCCCGTCGACATCGCTGTCATTGGCCAGGAGGGTGGCGATATCAATCGAAGTAACAACATTTTCTCTGACAGGAGTGGGGCTCTGCGCAACATCATCAACCGCGACAGGAGCATCGTTGGTTCCGTGCACAACAACTGAAACACTTGCGGTGCTCTGACCGCCGTTGCCGTCCTCGACGGTATAGGTGAAGGTATCCGTCAGGGTCTCGCCCTCTGCCAGGGCCTGAACAGCGTCTGCGCCGGTTGGGTCGTAGCTGATTGTACTGATCGTATCGGTGGTGTTCAGGGTCAGGGTTGCCCCATACGCACTCGTGGCAGACACCGCTGTCATCGTGAGCGCATCCCCCTCGACATCGCTGTCGTTGGCAAGAAGGGTGGCGGTATCAATCAGGACGACAACATCTTCTGTGATGATATTCGGACTTAGAGCAACAACATCATCAATCGCGGCAGGCGCATCGTTTCTTCCGTGCACAACAACTGAAACGCTTGCGGTGCTCTCCCCACCATTCCCGTCCGCGACCGTATAAGTGAAGGTATCCGTCAGGGTCTCGCCAACTGCCAGCGCCTGCGCAACCGCAGCACCGGTGGGATCGTAGCTGATGGTCCCGTCAGTGTTCAGTGTCAGGGTTGCCCCATGCGCACTCGTGGCAGACACCGCTGTCATCGTGAGCGCATCCCCGTCAACATCACTGTCGTTGGCAAGAAGGGTGGCGGTATCAATCAGGGTCACAGCGTCTTCGGTGATGATGTTGGAGCTTTGAGCAACACCATTTGCATCGAATATACGGGCCTTGATGGCCCAATCAGAAGTATCGCCTTGCTGCCCGTCTCTAGATTGCCAGGTGACGACGAAATGGCCACTGGCGAGGGCTGTAACACTTGGCTCGGTTTGAGTGTCATTAGTGAATTCATTGACCAGGAATTCACTGACGATCTCGTTACCATCCGCATCAAAGATGCGGGCCTTGATGGCAGAGCTGGAAGCATCCCCTTGTTGCTCGTCTCCAGTCACCCAGGTAACAACGAATTCGCCATTGGCGAGGGCTGTAACGCTCGGGCTGATTTGACTGTCATTGGTAAATTCATTGACCAGGAATTCGCTGGCGACCTCATTTCCATTCGCGTCAAAAATACGGGCCTTGACAGACCAATCGGGCGTATCACCTTGCTGCTGCTCATCAGACATCCAGGTGACAACAAAATGATCATTGGCGAGGGCCGTAACGCTCGGAGTGCTTTGCCAGTCATTACTAAACTCGCTGACCAGGAACTCGCTGACGATCTCAACGCCGTCCGCGTCAAAAACACGCGCTTTGATGGCTCCACCAGGCACATCGCCTAGTTGCTGGTCATGAGACATCCAGGCGATGACAAAACCGCCATTGGCGAGGGCCGTAACGCTCGGACTGATTTGACTGTCATTGGTAAACTCATTGGCCAGGAATTCACTGGTGACCTCAACGCCATTCGCATCAAAAATACGCGCCTTGATGGCATAATCAGACGTATCAACCCGCTGTCCTTCTCCAGACTGCCAGGTGATGACAAAATGGCCATTGGCAAGTTCTGTGACGCTCGGGTTGAGCTGCCAGTCATTATTGAATTCATTGACCAGGAACTCACTGACGATCTCACCGCCATCCGCATCAAAAACACGGGCCTTGATGGCCCAATCGGACGTGTTACCTGGCTGCCCGCCTTCAGACACCCAGGTGACGACAAACTGCCCATTGGCGAGGGCTGTAACGCTCGGTTGAGCACCATTGTTGAATTCATTGACGAGGAACGCACTGACGATCTCACCGCCATCCGCATCAAAAATACGCGCCTTGACAGCCCAATCGGGCATGTCGCCGTGCTGCTGCGCATGAGACATCCAGGCGACGACGAAATGCCCGTTAGCAAGTTCTGTGACGCTCGGGGCGCTTTGACTGCCATCGGTGAACTCATTGACCAGGAATTCGCTCTGGTCAACAACATCATCCACTGCAACAGGCGCATCATTGGCTCCGTGCACAACGATGGAAACCGTTGCGGTGCTCTCCCCGCCATTGCCGTCACTGACCGTATAGGTGAATGTATCCGTCAGGGCCTGGCCCTCTGTCAGAGCCTGAACAGCGTCTACGCCGGTTGGGTCATAGCTGATCGTCCCATCGGTGTTCAGCGTCAGGGCTGCGCCATGCGCACTTGTGGCAGACACAGCTGTCACCGTGAGCACATCCCCGTCGACATCGCTGTCATTGGCAAGAAGCGTGGCTGTCTCAATCAAGGTGACAGCATCTTCGGTGATAAGATAGGGGTTTTGAGCAACACCGTTTGTATCAAAAATACGGGCATTGATCGCAGAACCGGACGTATCGCCTTGCTGCCCGTCATCGGACTGCCAGGTGACAACAAAATCGCCATTGGCAAGGGCTGTTACACTCGCGTTGCCTTGAAAGAGATGGTTAAATTCATTGACCAGGAATTCACTGACGATCTCGTTACCATCCGCATCAAAGATGCGGGCCTTGATGGCAGAGCTGGAAGCATCACCTTGTTGCCCGTCATAAGAGTGCCAGGTGACGATGAAATTGCCATTGGCGAGGGCGGTAACACTCGGGTCGTGTTGGCCGTTATTGGTAAACTCATTGACCAGGAATTCATTTACAATCTCAACACCGTTCTCATCGAAAATACGGGCCTTGATGGCCCAATCAGTATCACCTTGCTGCCCGTCGTTAGACCTCCATGTGACGATGAAATGGCCATTGGCGAGCGCTGTGACGCTCGGGCTCCCTTGAGTGTTAGCGGTGTATTCATTGACCAGGAATTCGCTGACAATCTCAGCTCCACTCGCATCAAGAATGCGGGCCTTGACGGCACCCCCAGACGTATCGCCTTGCTGCTGGTCATCAGACTCCCAGGTGACAACAAAACGGCCATTGGTGAGGGCTGTCACACTCGATGACTCTTGCTTGCCATCAGTGAACTCATTGACCAGGAATTCATTTACAATCTCAACACCGTTCTCATCGAAAATACGGGCCTTGATCGCAGAACCAGACGCATCGCCTTGCTGCTGGTCATCAGACGTCCAGGTGACGACAAAACTCCCATTGGCGAGGGCTGTCACACTCGAGAACGCCTGACCGCCATCGGTAAACTCATTGACCAGGAACTCACTGGCGATCTCACCGCCATTCGCATTAAAGATGCGGGCCTTGACGGCAGTACTGGAAATATCGCCTTGTTGTCCGTCAGAAGACTGCCAGGTGACGACGAAATCGCCGTTGGAAAGCGCTGTAACGCTCGGGCTGTTTTGCCAGTCATCGGTAATCTCATTGACCAGGAATTCGCTGACAATCTCAGCTCCACTCGCATCAAGAATGCGGGCCTTAATGGCAGAACCAGACGCATCGCCTTGCTGCTGGTCATCAGACTCCCAGGTGACAACAAAATGGCCATTGGTGAGGGCTGTAACACTCGATGACTCTTGCTTGCCATCTGTAAATTCATTGACGCGGAATTCACTCGTGCCAACAATATCATGACCTGCCACAGGTGCATCATTGGCAGGTGTGATCTCAAGCGCAAAGGTGTCGCTGGCTGAAAGTGACCCGTCACTGGCCGTTACCGTGACACTCAATGTGCCATTGAAGTCCTGGGGCGGTGTGCCTGAGAAGCTGCCGGAAGCCGCATCAAACACCAGCCAGTCCGGCAGGGCCGTGCCATCCGTAAGTGTCGCACTCAGGGTCAGCGCATCGCTATCCACATCCGTGAATGCGTTCGCCGGCAGCACAAAGCTCACGGCCTCATCTTCCACGGAAGCCTGATTGGACAATGCAAGTGCCACAACAGGGGCATCATTGGTTCCGTGCACAATGATCGAAA
The DNA here is from genome assembly GCF_056535885.1 of Ruegeria sp. B1. NCBI lineage: Bacteria > Pseudomonadati > Pseudomonadota > Alphaproteobacteria > Rhodobacterales > Roseobacteraceae > Ruegeria > Ruegeria sp. B1. The sequence goes on from NZ_JBQFJA010000001.1 coordinate 1,381,875, forward strand.
CGGTTGCGACGCCCACACCGCCATTGCCGTCATCGGTCGCATAGGAAAATGTGTCGATAAGTGTCTGGCCCTCTGCCAGGGCCTGAACATCAGCTGCCCCGGTGGGATCGTAGCTGATGGTCCCATCAGTGTTCAGCGTCAGGGCTGCACCATGCGCACTTGTGGCAGAAACCGCTGTCACCGTGAGTGCGTCCCCGTCGACATCGCTGTCATTGGTGAGAAGCGTGGCGGTATCAATTGAGGTCACAACATCTTCGGTGATCGGAGTGGGACTTTGCACAACATCGTTAACTGCGACAGGTGCATCGTTGACAGGGGTAATCTCAAGCGCAAAGGCATCGCTTGCTGAAAGAGACCCGTCACTGGCCGTCACCAGTACATTGACCATGCCATTGAAATCCTGCGGCGGTGTGCCTGAGAAGCTCCCTGCAACCGCATCAAACACCAGCCAGTCCGGCAGGGCCGTGCCATCCGTAAGTGTCGCACTCAAGGTCAGCGCATCCCCATCCACATCCGTGAATGCGTTCGCCGGCAGCACAAAGCTCACGGTCTCATCTTCCACGGAAGACTGATCAGGCAATACAATCGCCACAACAGGCGCATCGTTGGCTCCATGAACAACCACGGAAACACTTGCGGTGCTCTCCCCGCCATTACCGTCCTCGACCGTATAGGTGAATGTATCCGTCAGGGTCTGACCCTCTGCCAGGGCCTGAACAGCGTCTGCGCCGGTTGGATCATAGCTGATCGTCCCGTCGTCTGTGTTCAGCGTCAGGGCCGCGCCATGTGCACTCGTCGGAGACACATCCATCACCGTCAGCGCATCTCCATCCACATCGCTGTCATTGGCCAGAAGCGTGGCGGTCTCAATCAGGGTGACAACATCTTCTGTGATAATCTTGTGACTTTGAGCAACACCGTTCGCATCAAAAACGCGGGCCTTGATGGCGAGGTCCCCATCGCCCTGCTGTCCGTCATGAGACTCCCAGGTGACAACAAAACCCCCATTGGCGAGGGCTGTCACACTCGGGTTCTGTTGCCAGCCATTGGTGAATTCATTGACCAGGAATTCACTGACAACCTCATCGCCATTCTCATTGAAAATGCGGGCCTTGATGGCAGTACCGGACGTATCCCCTTGCTGCCCGTCCTCAGACATCCAGGTGACAACAAAATGGCCATTGGTGAGCGCTGTAATACTCGGGTATACTTGCCAGCTATCGGTGAATTCATTGACCAGGAACTCACTGACAATCTCATCGCCATTCTCATTGAAAATACGGGCCTTGATGGCAGAAGCGGACGCATCCCCTTGCTGCTGGTCATGAGACCCCCAGGTGACAACAAAACCCCCATTGGCGAGGGCTGTCACACTCGGGTCCTCTTGCCAGAAGTTGATGAATTCGTTGACACGGAACTCACTGACAATCTCATCGCCATTCTCATTGAAAATACGAGCCTTGACGGCAGACCAAGACGTATCCCCGTGCTGTTGGTCCCAAGAATGCCAGGTGACGACAAAATGGCCATTGGCGAGCGCTGTAACGCTCGAGTATAGTTGCGCGTCATTGGTGTATTCATTGACCAGGAATTCACTGACAATCTCATCGCCATTTGCATCGAAAATGCGGGCCTTGATGGCAGAACTGGACGTATCCCCTTGCTGCCCGTCAAGAGAATGCCAGGTGACGACGAAATGGCCATTGGCAAGGGCTGTCACGCTCGGCCAGCCTTGCATGTCATGGGTAACTTCATTGACCGGGAACTGACTGACAATCTCATTACCATCCGTATCAAAAATACGGGCCTTGATGTCAAAACCAGACGGATGCCCTTGCTCCTGATCATTGGACGGCCATGTGACGACGAAATGGCCATTGGCGAGCTCGGTAACGCTGGGGGTCAATTGACTACCATTAGTAGACTCATTCACCAGGAATTCACTGACAATCTCGACACCATTCTCATTGAGAATACGGGCCTTGATGGCAGTTTCAGACGTATCGCCCGGCTGTCCATCATCAGACTGCCATGTGACGACGAAATGGCCATTGGCGAGAGCGGTAACACTCGGGTCGCTTTGAGAGCCATCGGTGAAGTCATTGACCAGGAACTCACTCGGATCAACAGTATCATCAGCCGCGACAGGTGCATTGTTCATTACGGTCATTTCTTTATCCAATTCAAGCTGTGTGCAATTGAGATGATCTCGCCCTGACCCTGAACCCGCCGGTGACACAGGGGGACCTGGCCAGCGTTCCAGAGTTTTGTTGCTTTTGACTTTTGCTGTCTGATTGCCCGCGAATACGTCCAGCTAATTCGTCCCGCATCCAACACTGGATCCAGATCGCTGAATTGGAAAATACCATGATTCTATATTTGAATAGGAAAAGGCTATGGTGGGGTCTGCACCTGTCAGACTGTTACTTTGTCAATACGGCCTGAGCAAACAGTCGCCACAAGCACCATTATCGCACCAGAAGTCTGCAATGGTCTTCTGGTCAGGGCGAGTTGCCCAGTCAACCACATCAGTTCGACGTTCCGCCCTGCATTACGTTCTAACCAATGGCCGTGCCTGGCTCACCCAAACACTGACCGCTATCGCAAACGGGCATAAACAGTCCAACATCAGCAGCCTGATGCCCTGGAATTACGCCACAGACCTGTAATCGGTGCACCGCCTTCACTTTATCCTGAAAATGACGCAGAAATCTCAGCGGCCCAATGCATGTACCGGCTGCTGTTCTCCGCCGTCCCTGAGGCCCTGGTTCAGACCTGCATCGTGCATCTGGTGCGCTATGCACTGCGCAGCTCTCTCGGCAGATGAAGTGGCCGAAACATCTGCCCGTGCGGCTCAAAACCTGTGACTGAGGGCAAACCCAATGTAGGGATTGGGGTCACCGCCTTGTGCGCGATATCCCGCGTTAAACAGAATTTCCGGTCCGGGGGCTTCTGAAGCAAGCTGATAGGTCAGGCCAATATCTATCGGCCGCACTGAAGATGTAATCTGCACAGTTTGAGAGCTTCTTGTCACGCCCGTGCTTTCCTGACCGGCCACTGCTGCAACCCTGTCCCGGGGGAGATCGATTGAAATCTCACCAGAGGAGATCTGGAGCGGACTGGATATCGACAAGCGCATCGTGCCTGGGCTGCCGAGAAAGCGTTTCTTGCTGATTGAGACGCTGCCGGCACGCCCCGTCAGGCTTTTGCCGCCAGTGACCAGGCCTGCCTGTTTGAAATCTGTCCTGCTTTGCGTGCCCGATACCGTCAGGAGCGTGCCCTGCCCGACCGCAACAGATCCGGATATTTCCAAGAACGAGGTAGAGCTGCGTCCGCCCTGACCCGCGGCTCCCATAAAGCGGGATCCAAGGACTGTGCCGTTTTCTTCTATGAGGCCGAACTGGGCAGAAAGGCCTGACCCATCTTTGTCTTTTGCTTCAAGCCCTATGCTGGTCCTTGAGAAGGAGCCCGTGGATGATCCGACCGCGTGGTCAGTAATAAGGGCCAGCGCTTGTGTGAGTTCAAACTTGTGCCTGAATGAGTAGTCTTCTGTCAGAAGCTGTCCAAATGGATCTGCGTCTGGATCTATGTCGCCGAGAGTTATCTCATAGGAGAACACATCCCCATCAAAACGGAGACCTGTTCCGTGATCTGAACGCATGAGTGTGAGGCTGTCGCTGGCCTTTGTTTCCCGTACAAAGGTGGGGCGGGGTTCTGGCGCCTTGAGTTCGGAGACCAGGGCACTGGCAGCAAGCTCAAATCCGCGCGTATACTTATCTGCAACCATCAGGGTCTGCCCTGCGAGGGCCTGGTTGAGGGCTGGCGCCAGGGCGCCGCTGGCGACGATGCCGGTTTCGGCAAGAGGCATGGCGGCGCTCTCGGTGGTGTTCCCCTGGTAGACAACAAGCTCACCCATAGGAAGCATGGCGCGTTCCAGATTGAGGAGACCCTGCCCGTAGATCGGGTCAACACCCGGCTCACCGAGGTCTTCAGCTGCAGCGAACATAATCTCAGCGATTACGGGGGCGGTCAGGTGAGGCCACTGGCTCTTCAAGACGGCATAGGCTCCAGCGATGTGTGGGGCGGCGAAGGACGTTCCGGGCAACAGAGCGTAGCCGTGGCCGTTGTCGTGATAAACTCTAACGTCGCCTGGTGCAGCGAGGCAAAAGTCCTGTGCGACGCCACAGTGGTTGGAGTAGTCTGCTATTTTTATTTTTTCCTCGTCAACGCGATCAACATCGACCGCGACAACGGCGATAAAGTGGTCCTTATACTCGGGCAGGACAACTGGAATGCCTGCATAGTATGAGACCTCGGGCTCGCTGGTGTTTCCTGCGCCAAAAACGATCATCAAGTCTTCGGATTTGGCTCTATTCAGGGCGGTGATGGTCTCGTCTCCAAGAGTTGCTATGAGACGGTTGCGATTTTGGTCCAAAGTGAAAGCTGGATGCATAAACTCAGTGATTAGTGAGGTGCGTACGATACCACCGATACTATAGGTGGTACCCCAGCTGTTGTTCATGACGTGCGCACCGGCATCGATTGAGCGGTTTATGGCATCACGCCATATCTCTACAGTGTTAGGGGTGGTCAATTCGGTGGTGGTGCCCCGTGCTCTTATTCCCTTGAAGATGACAAGCTCGGATTCAAAGGCAACGCCGTGTATGCCTTCACCGTCTTTCCTGGCTGCAGCGATGCGGGCGACATGCGTGCCATGACTGGCAGAGCTAGAACCGAAGGGTTCAGAAATATCTTTGGGGTCTCCGACAAAGTAGGACTGGCTGTGGTCAAAGTCGATTTTCCCTTCGAACTCCGGATTGTCGACATCAATGCCCGTGTCCAGGATTGCAATCTTTACACCTTGCCCTCGTGCGCCCTTTGCGTATCGCACATCGGCTCCAATCAAAGACAGGCCCTCGTTTCGGTTGAATTCCGGGGTTTGGTAGTAGGCGGGATCGTTAGGGCCGGGACCTGGATTGGGACCGGGGCCTGGATTGGGACCGGGGCCTGGGTTGAGACCGGGGCCTGGGTTGGGACCGGGGCCTGGGTTGGGACCGGGGCCTGGGTTGGGACCGGGGCCTGGGTTGGGACCGGGGCCTGGGTTGGGACCGGGACCCGGGTTGGGACCGGGAGCTGGGTTGGGACCGGGGCCTGGGTTGGGACCGGGAGCTGGGTTGGGACCGGGGCCTGGATTGGGACCGGGGCCTGGATTGGGACCGGGGCCTGGGTTGGGACCGGGGCCTGGATTGGGACCGGGGCCTGGGTTGGGGCCCGGGTTTGGAGTGCCGGGACCTGGGCTTGGAATACCGGGGCCTGGATTTGGGCCGGAGCCTGTCTCAGAGTCTCCACCACCACCGCCTGCGAGAGAAGCTGCAAGCCCAACTGCGGCGAGCCCAAGGGCGATCGAACCAATTCCGAAGGTCTCCCCTGTGCTTAGCTCCGAAAGAGAAAAACTACGGGTGTCTGGTGCCCGGTCTAAGGTTTGGTTGAGGTAGTCCTCCATAATCGCTGGTCGGCTCAGGAGGATGTACTTGCGTGCCTCCTCGAAGGTTGATGGATCGCGCGCATGCTCACTGACGAGGAATTGCAAGGCCTGTTGATTTGAATAGGAGGTGAGTTGATCCGAGTAGATACTCGCCGCGACGGAGGTGGCAAAGGTGACAATGGCCGTCGTGGTCAGGGCTAACGTCTTAAACAGGCGCATGATGATTGCTATTCTTTAGCTGTTAGATTGTAACTGCTTGGTTGCGACCGCGCGCCGTTGATACCGATGAACCGCCCGACCCACCCGGCTCGCAAGTAACAGGCTGAATGTATTGCAGATGTGGGCGATTTTTTGGCCGAGCCCTCAGGGGGCAATCAGTTCGTTCCATACCCAACCTTAGAACCCGGTTGCTGTATTGTGAAATACTCCGATCCTATGTTTGAATAGACATCGGCTATGGTGCGGCCTGCGCACGCCATGAGATCAGTGGCAGGAGCTTCACCACCTCAACCCAGACGAAAAGACCGAGCGATTGAAGCCGGATCAATCCAAATTAAGGCGGTCCGAAATCCAAAATAATTCGATCCGGTCTAGCGCTCAGCCGTCCCCCGACCGATTTTTGTCGTTGGCCTGCCGCGATCCGGCACCACGTTGGTTGAGCTTATTTTGTCGGCTCATTCCGGCGTGCAGGGGCTTGGAGAACTGGCAAGTGTGCACCATTGGGCCCGAACAGCTTTGGCGGAACCGGACGGGTGGCAAGACGTACAAGGTCTGGCGGATTACTATTTTCAGAGACTCCCCAACCTGACCGGCGACGCCGTGGCCTTTGTAGACAAGGCACCTGGTAACTATGCCTTTCTTGGCGCAATGGCTCAGGCGTTTCCCAATGCGGTAATCCTGAATGTCGAACGGGACCCCCGAGACGTAGCTCTGTCTATGTGGCGTGCACATTTTGGGGCCGGTGGTTTGTATTTCACCCATGACATGAAATGGATGGCGGCTGAGGCCAACCGGTATCGGCGCTACATACGACACTGGCAGGATATGCTGCACGAGCGTGTTCACAACATCCGGTACGAGCACCTAGTGAACAATTTGGAAGACATCTCTGAACGCCTTGCGCACTTGTGCGATCTGCAATTCGAGGAGGGCATGCTGTCGCCACACGCATCTGCGGATGCGGTCAAAACAGCGAGCAACTTGCAAATCCGCAAACCGGTGAACGGATCATCCGTTGGACGCTGGCGCGAAGCGTCCGACCAACTGGCCCCATTTGTGCGCAAACTGGATCCAGAGTTGTGGCCGGAGATCGGAAACGGTGTGTGACAGGCGTGGATGGTACAGGCGCGCTCACCCACCTTATGCAGTAAGGCGTCGTCTGACCCAAACACCGTCAGGTGAGATCTGAGTGTCATAGATCAATCGCTCCACGCCATGCGCTTGCGCGTTTTCGAAAGCCGCCGCATAGGTCGGGTCGATGTCCGCAGCCAGCGCGAAGCGGTCACAATCGGTGCGCTGAACCAGATACAGCAGAACGGCCCTGTGCCCCTGCTTTGCCATTGCTGCCAATTCACCCAGATGCTTGGTGCCGCGCGCGGTGACGCTGTCAGGAAACTCGCCCAGACCCGGCTGGCGCGAGAGGGTCACGCATTTGACTTCGACATAGGCATCGGGCAGCCCCGGCTGCGTCATCAGAAAATCGATGCGGCTGTTCTGGCCGTACTTCACCTCGGGGCGTACGGTTTCGTACATGGCCAGTTCGGGGATCTCGCCCTCTACAAGCGCTGCGCGGAGGGCCTTGTTGGGGACCGACGTGTCCACGCCGGTGAAATGCCCGTTTTCGTGATCGACCAGACGCCAGCCGTATTTGAGCTTTTTCTTGGGATCGTCATTGGGCTCCAGCCAGATCTTCATCCCGGGCTCGGCCAACCCAAGCATCGAGCCGGGATTGGCGCAATGAGCTGTGATCTCGCGGCCATCCTCCAGCAGGCAATCGGCCAGAAAACGTTTGTAACGGCGGATCAGCCGGGCGGGGACAAGAGGGGTTTCAAATCGCATGACCCCCGGCCTATACCTGCCCACAGGGTCGATCAAGAGGAGAGCGTGCCATGTCAAACCCAACCGCAGCCATGCTTGTGATCGGAGACGAAATCCTGTCTGGCCGCACCCGCGACTCGAATATGCACTATCTGGCCGGGGAACTGACTCGACACGGCATTGACCTGAAAGAGGTCCGGATGGTCAGCGACGACGCCTCTGCCATCGAAACGGCTGTCAAAACTCTGTCGGACACATATGACCACGTGTTTACCAGCGGTGGCATCGGACCCACACATGACGATATCACGTCGGACTGCATTGCCCAGGCCTTCGGCGCGCATATCGATATTCGCGACGACGCCCGCGCGTTGCTGCAGGCCCATTACGACAATTCCGGTTTGGATTTGAACGCGGCGCGGCTGCGCATGGCCCGCATTCCGGACGGAGCCGTGCTCATCGACAACCCCGTTTCGACAGCACCGGGATTTACCCTGAAAAACGTACACGTGATGGCAGGCGTCCCTTTGGTGTTTCAGGCCATGGTCGCTAGCGTTGTACCAAGCCTCACAGGCGGCAGCCCGTTGTTGTCGCAGACCTTGCGTGTAAATCGCGGCGAAGGGGATATCGCCGAAACGCTGTCAGCGCTGTCGGAGACGTTCGAAGACCTGTCCATCGGTTGCTATCCCTTCCAGATAAATGGGGTCTTCGGAGCGAATGTGGTTGTACGCGGTACAAATGGCGCGCGGATAGATGCGGCCATGACGCGGTTGGCGAAAGAGCTGCAGCTGTGAGGCCCACATGGCCAGAGGTTGTTGATGGCACCTGGCCAGCGGCGCGGTACGAAAGACTGGGCCCATTTCAACTGCGCCAAGGGCAGGGCGGTGGGTCACGCGTTTCTGCGGCCAGTGCATTGGGTGCAGCGACTGAGGCCGACATAGATGCGGCCGAGTCCGAGATGCTGGCCATGGGACAGAAACGCATTTTCTGCCTGCGCCCGGGCGACGAGTCGCTGGACGCTCAACTGGCTGCGCGCGGCTACGACATCCTTGATCCGGTCAATATCTATGCCTGCCCGGTGATCCATCTGACAGACGAAGCGGTCCCGCCGGTTATGGTTTTTCCCATCTGGGAGCCTTTGGTGATCATGCGCGAAATCTGGGCAACCGGTGGGATCGGGCCGGAACGGATTTCAGTTATGGAGCGCGCGCCGGGACCCAAAACAGGCATGCTGATACGGCACAAGGACCAGCCCTGCGGGGCAGCCTTTGTGGCGATGCACAAGGATATCGCAATGGTGCACGCTTTAGAAATTCTGCCGGATCATCGGCGCCAGGGATTGGGCCGTTGGGCGATGCGCGCCGCAGCCTTCTGGGCGATGGACAATGGTGCGCAAACCCTTAGCGTGATCTGCACCAAGGCCAACCAGGGCGCCAACGGTCTCTATCGCTCGCTCGGGATGGAGATTGCCGGCGAATACCATTACCGTCAGCACGTCTAAGGAGAACGACCATCGTGACAAACAAAGACATGCCCACCGCGCTGGACCTGCCCATGGCGGACCCGTTGCCGCCCGAGACGCAGAAGTATTTTGATATTTGCGTCGAAAAACTGGGCATGGTGCCAAACGTACTCAGGGCCAACGCGTTTGATGTCGCCAAGCTGAATGCCTTTACCGCGATGTACAATGACCTGATGCTGGCCGACAGTGGTCTGTCGAAACTGGAACGCGAAATGATCGCCGTGGTCGTGTCTTCGATCAACAAATGCTTCTATTGCCTCGTCGCGCATGGTGCGGCGGTGCGGCAGCTGTCAGGCAATCCGCAGCTTGGCGAAATGCTCGTCATGAACTACCGGGTCGCGCCGTTGGACGACCGCCAGCGCGCGATGCTGGATTTTGCCGCAAAGATGACCACCGCGAGCGCTGAAATCGAAGAGCCTGATCGTCAGAAGCTGCGCGATGTCGGATTCTGTGACCGGGACATATGGGACATCGCCAACGTGGCCGGGTTCTTTAACATGTCCAACCGCGTGGCCAGCGCCACGGCTATGGTGCCGAACGACGAATACCACGCGCAGCATCGATGATCCGATCTCTGGCCCTTTTGATCCTGATACAGGCTGCACCGGTTGCCGCGCAGGATCTGACCCTGCCATCCAGTGCGCGGCAGATCAGCGACCGCACGTCCCTGCTCGACAGTTATGACCTGCCGACAGGCCCATATGCGGATGGGGCTGTGCCTGCACGGACAGTCGAAGGGCGGGTCGAGCGGTTTTCCTGGCGATTGCAGGCCGGGTCCAGCACGACGCTGCAGATTTTGGCGCCATTGCGGGACCAGATCAAGGCGCAAGGCTTTGAGGTCCTGTTCGAGTGCGAGGCCCGCACCTGCGGCGGATTTGACTTTCGTTTCGACACCGAGGTGATTCCGACGCCGGATATGTATGTGGCGATTCAGGACTACCGTTTTCTGTCCGCCACCAAAGGGTCGGAGGTGCTGAGCCTTTTGGTCAGCCGCAATCCGCCTGATGGATACATCCAGATGATCCGCGTGACGCCGCAGGATGCGCCAGACCCGTCGCCGGTCGTAATCGAAGAAACGGTTGACGGGGCCGGGGGCCTTTTGACCGAGTTCGAGCAAACCGGGCACGTCATTCTGGACGATTTGCATTTTCGCACCGGTGAAGTAGCGTTGGGGGATGGACCATTTGCATCTTTGGCGTTGCTGGCCGGATTTCTGGCCGAAAACCCGGGCACGCGGCTTGCCCTGGTCGGGCATACTGATGACACGGGCGCCCTTGAGGCCAATATTTCGGTCAGCAAGAGACGGGCCGAGGCTGTACGGACACGTCTGATCGACGCGCATGGCATTGCCGCGCGCCGGATCGAGGCGCAGGGTGTGGGCTATCTGGCTCCGATCACATCAAACGCAACTGCCGAAGGCCGCGACCTGAATCGCCGGGTCGAGGCGGTATTGCTGGTCAATTGAGCGCGACGGAATAAGTCCAGCCTCAGACCCAGTCTCAGAACCTAAGGAGGTATCATGCCGGACCAGACACAAACGCCACGCGCTTTGATTGTTGGGGCAGGGGCCGGTCTGTCCGCCTCATTCGCACGCGCATTGGCACAGGACGGGTATGCGCTGCATTTGACCGCGCGGGACGTTTCGGATCTTGATCCACTTGCAGCAGAAACCGGAGCTCAACTGCACCAGTTGGACGGCACGGATGCCGAGGGAATGTCAGCTTTGATCCGCGATCTGCCCGGTGAGTTGCGCGTGGCCTGTTATAATCCTTCGGCCCGACAGCGCGGGCCGATCACCGAACTGGACCCCGAAACCGTAAGGAAAGCCGTTGAAGTTACGGCCTATGGTGCCTTTCTGATGGGGCAGGCTGCGGCCCGCCGCATGCTGACGCAAGAGATGCGCGACAATCGGCGAGGCACAATCCTGTTCACCGGCGCGTCCGCCGGGGTCAAGGGGTTTCCGCTGTCGGCCCCCTTTGCGATGGGGAAATTCGCGCAGCGGGGCTTGGCGCAATCGATGGCGCGGGAGCTGCACCCCAAAGGCATCCATGTCGCCTGGATCAATATCGACGGGGGTATCCGCAACCCGGACCGTCCGGACCGTGTGGCTCCGGCCGGCAATCCCGACAGTATGCTGAATCCGGATGCAATTGCGCGAGAATACATGCACCTGATTGGCCAGGACCGTTCAACATGGAGCCATGAACTGACGCTGCGCCCTTGGGTCGAATCCTTTTGAGCGGTACAAGTGGCTGAAAAAAGACCCGCACAGGGTGTGCGGGCCATCAAAGTTCACCGGGAGAATTTACCAATCCATCGGGCCCTTTTCGTTGAAGGACTCGACAAGAAAATCAATGAATGCCCGCACCTTGGGCTGCGTAAAGCGACCGGGCGGGTAAACGGCGTAAACGCCCTGCACCTCATCCGGCAGCGATGGCATCGCGTCCAGCACCTGACCGGATTTCAGGGCTTCGGCATACAGGTAGCTGGGCAGATACGCGATCCCCAGCCCCGAAATGGCTGCATTCAACAGCGACTGACCATCGTTCACGCTCAGCCAGCCGGCTGTGCGCACCTGCCTCTTTTCGCCCGAGGGCGCGGTCAGTTTCCAGACATTGCCTGATGACTGGCTGGAATAGTGCAGCAGTTTATGCTCGTTCAGATCGTCGATCTTCTGCGGGCGGCCGAACTTCTCGATATAGCTCGGCGCGGCCACCATCCGCTTGACGGTTTCCGTTAGCTTACGGGCGCGCAGGGTGCTGTCTTCCAACTCGCCAATGCGCACGGCGACGTCAAACCCTTCGGAAATCAGTTCGACATACCGGTTGTTCAAAACCATGTTGACGGTGATGTCAGGATAGGCAGACAGGAACTCGGACAGCACAGGCGACAGGTGATTGACCCCAAAATCTGTCGCAACACTGATCCGCAGCAGACCCGACGGCGCGGACTGCATGGAAGTCACCAATGCGTCAGCTTCGCCTGCATCATTCAGAACCCGGCGCGCGCGGTCATAATAGGCCAGCCCAATCTCAGTCGGGGAAACCCGGCGCGTGGTGCGGTTCAGCAAACGTGCCCCAAGGCGCGCCTCAAGGCTCGAGACGTGCTTGGACACGGCCGACTTGGAGATGCCCATCTTTTTTGCCGCATCGGTGAAGCCACCCTGGTCCACCACATTGGCAAAGGCTTCCATTTCGGTCAGTCGATCCATTCTCGTACCCCAGGTCTTGGTTCCTGACCTGACAATCACCTCAAATCTGGGCGGAAACGGGGCAGACATGGGATAATATCGGGGTTTTGAATCGGATCGTTTGCACTTGGGAAACGCCGAAACAGTGGTTTCGTTACCCTCTACACGGCTTACATCCGTCGTTTTTCGGGACTTTTGCCCTTTCATGCTAAGGTGAGCGTGGCAAATTTGTGACCAGGGAGGAGATCATGAAAGCCTTTTTCGCCGCCGTCGCTCTATGTCTGTCGGCCACGTTTGTAATCGCGGGTGGGGAAACCCCCTCGAACCCCGACGCCAAGGTCTATTTCGTCAACATTGCCGACGGTGATACGCTGCAATCACCTGTCACCATTGTCTTTGGCCTGAGCGGGATGGGTGTCGCCCCGGCCGGAACCGAGGTGGAGAACACCGGGCATCACCACCTACTGATCAATCGCCCGCCGCTGGGCGAGGGCGAGGATGGTGCGGATGAGTTGGCGTATGGTCTGCCGTCAGACGAGAATCATCTGCATTTCGGCGCTGGTCAGACCGAGGTGACGCTGGACCTGCCTGCGGGACAGCATACGCTGCAATTGGTGCTGGGCGATGCGGGCCACGTGCCGCATGCGACCCCGATTGTGTCCGAGGTGATTAAGATAACCGTTGAATGACTCAAAACTCACGAACTGTGCCTTGTAGGTGATCAGACGTGCCCACCCAAGGGTGCGAACCTGTTGCGTTGGCACCGTCTCTTTCGCGGACGTCTGAACGACACCACATTGACTGACATCAAAGTGGGACACGGCTATCCCGGTGTATTTGCTTACAAAAGGGGAGCGGTGTCTATGGGTCGTCTTTCGGTTTCTTTCGGGATTTTCTTGGCATTGTCCTGCGCTTCGGCTTTGGCCGCCGACGAATCGGTGACGGAAGCCGGGCTTGGGCGGATGCTGTTCTTTGACACCAACCTGTCTGCCAACCGCACTCAGGCTTGTGCTAGTTGTCATGACCCCGAGAGCGGTTTCGCCGACCCGCGCGGCATGGCGTCGCCCGGGGATGACGGTGTCTCGCTTGGGGACCGGAACGCGCCGACCGCCGCCTATGCGGCGCTGTCTCCGGTGTTCCATCGCAACGAAGCCGGCGAGTGGGTCGGGGGCCAGTTTCTGGATGGGCGCGCGGCAACGCTAGAGGATCAGGCCGGCGGACCGCCCCTGAACCCGGTCGAGATGGGCATGCCCGACAAGGCCTCGGTCGTGGCACGGCTGAAGGAAAACCCGACCTATGTCGCCGCCTTTCCGGCGCTGTTCGGTGACGGCGTTCTGGACGATCCCGAGGCGGGATATGCCGCAATGACGCAGGCGATCGCCGCGTTCGAGCGGACACCGGAACTCAGCCCGTTCGACTCAAAATACGACCGCTACCTGCGTGGCGAGGCAGAGCTGACCCGCGATGAGGAATTGGGGATGGTCCTGTTCTTCTCGCAACAATTCACCAACTGCAATCAGTGCCATCAACTGTCGACAAGCGCGATTGATCCGCGCGAAACCTTCAGCGACTATCACTACCACAATATCGGCACGCCCGAGAATGTGGCCCTTCGGGACATGAACGGCGTGCCGCTCGGAACCATAGACGAGGGCCTGGCCGCCAATCCGGCGGTTGCAGGTGATCCTGCGCATCTGGGCAAGTTCAGAACGCCAACACTGCGAAACGTTGCGGTGACAGGCCCCTATATGCACAACGGTGTGTTCGAGGATCTACGCACCGTGGTCCTGTTCTACAACATCTACAACACGCGCTCTGAGAACCGCATGATCAACCCTGAGACTGGCGCTCCGTTCGGGCCGCCGCCGGTCAAGGGCACGCTGGCTGTCGAGGAACTGGCCCACGGTCCTGCGCTTGATGACGTGCGCATTGACGCCATCGTCGCCTTTCTGAAAACCCTCACCGACGCCCGGTACGAGCACCTGTTGGAGGAATAGCCCGGGCTGCGTACCTTTGTGGGTAGGCGCTAAAAAACCGCCTACCCGACGCCGCCGTCTACCACTTGGTCTGGATGCTGCTGCGCCCAGTTCAAAAGGAATTCAGCGATGTCGCTGGACCCTGTCAACTCCATCGCGCGCAGCGGCAGCGGCACGCCTTGTGCCAATGCCAGATGTAAACAGGTGATGTAGTCGCGCTCGGCCCGTTGTGGACAGTTATCGGCCCCGTGCAGAATGGTCCCCAGCAGCGTGCCGCCATAGCCGTTTACGTGGTCCAGGTCCGGTTTCAGGGTCAGCAGATACTCCATGACCTCCGGCAGGCCTTCCCACCCCGCGATTTGCACCGGCGTAAGGCCCTCGGAATCCGGCCGATCAAACTCAACACCGACCGCCACAAGCCGTCGCACATGGTCGAGTTTGCCTGGAATATGCAGGATCATACGGATGATGTTGCGATAGGCGTCCGGTATCTCGTCTGGATCAAGTTTTCCCGACACGGGCTTGCCGTCTGCGACATCGGCTAACTTTTGCTCGACAGTGCTGAGCTCGGTATCGGCGCCGCGATCCTTTAGAATCTGCGCCAACTGGCTGTGTCCGAAGACGCGCGCATAGCCATAGGGGGCGACCCCTTCAAAACGGCGGTTCATGTCGGCGCCGTTATCCAGAAGCAGTGTGATCATATCTGCCTTGCACATGCGCCGGGCGGCCTGATGCAGGGCTGGAACAACCCATGGTGCCTCGCCGCCTATGTGGCGGCCGTCGAACTCATCCACCTTGGCCCCATGTTCGATCAGCAACCGAACCGCCGTGGTGTCGTGAAAATCCATGGCCCGCAGCAGGGCATTGGTGCCCCTGGGGTCTGCGCCATGTGCCAGAAGCAGACGAAGACCGTCATGATGGCCAAGTTCGGTGGAATGATAAAGGCTCTCGTCGTCGTTTGGGTTGGCGCCATTTTTAAGCAGCCATCGGCCAAGTGCCATGTTGTTTGCGTGGCCGATCGCAAAATACAGCGGTGACAGTTTATGGTCGCTTTGATCGTAGATTGATGCGCCCAGATCGACATCCGCGCCGTTTGCCAGTAGTGCCTGCGCGATGTCCAACATGTCGCCAGCCAGATGCGGTGCGTGATGAATCCACTTTGATCGTGCCAGCACTGTCATTGACGGTGCGAGATTCCCGAGCGGCTGCGTCGCAAGTGCCGGAGATGTGTTTAGAAACTCCAGCACATCCGATTTACGATAGAGGCCCAGGCACAAGCCGAAATCGCCATCGGCAATATCCGGCGTATCCTCCATCAGCTGTTCGGCGACCGAGAAATGGCCCTGATAGATGGCCAATCTCAGACGCTGACGTTTTGCGGCCTTGTCCATACCCACCAGATCGGCGGCCAGTTTGAGCGCGGGCCATGACACAAACCCGTTTTCCCGCGCAATGACATGGAGGTAGTCGGCGTGTTTGAGATCGACACCTTCCGGTCGTGGCGGGAAGTTTGCAATTCGCTGACGGGTCCGTATCTCGCCCGCCTCATGGGCGTTGCGGAGCGTCTTGGCATCGCGGCGCAATTGATCAAGAGATTTTGTCATCGGTGTCCTCATTTCTGGCTCGATGGTCCGCTTGGTTCGAGCATGAGACATACCGAAGTCGGGGTGTCGTCGTGTTTTTCAGGGTGCCGATGACAGCTTTCCGCGGACCTGGATGCTTACCTGAAAGCCCGTTCAGTCTAGTCAGAGGCCGATTGAGCCGCAAGACCCGTCCGGCGGGTTTTGGTTGCTGATGGTCATATATATATCTGTGATTTGATACGTGCAGGGCACATGCGTGGCCGCGATCACTTCGACATTTGCTTTTTGTTGCGGCGACCCGAACGGAATGAGCGCCTACTCTGCTTCGATCCCCGTCATTTCGGTGAACTTAGCATCAGCCCGTCGAATTGAGGAACCTCGACTCTCGAGATGTCGAGCTCGGTTCCAGTATGCGGTTTGCCTTGCTTGAGATGGTCGGGAACCTCATCTGCGTTAGCGCTGATCGGCACAAGCCACAGTGCAGCCACCGCTGTACCCATTTCCGAGGAAGCCCGGTTGCACGCTCTTTGTTCCCTACCGAAGCGCAGCACTTCACTCTCCAAGGCAGGGCTATCCTGAACAGTTATTTGAGACTAACTAGTGTCTCTTATGTCATCTGCCGTGGGTCCTGCGTCAGCCGGGAGCGGGCATCTATAACGATGCTGCCAACCGTGTACCCTGATGGATTGCGCGCTTGGCATCCAGTTCTGCGGCCACATCCGCACCGCCGATGACGTGCGGTGTGACACCGCGTTCGATCAATGCGTCCGCAAGGCTGCGGTTTGGGATCTGACCCGCGCATAGGACAATCGTATCTGCGGAGATCACGGTCGGTTCTGCCCGGTCTTCGCCAAAGCTGACATGAAGGCCCGCGTCGTCGATTCGCTCATAATTCACGCCGCCGACAAAACGGATGTCTTTCATCCGCAGCGCGGTGCGGTGAATCCACCCTGTGGTTTTGCCCAGTCCTTTGCCATGCGCCTGTTTCTTGCGTTGCAGCAAAGTCACCTTGCGTGCGGGCGCGGAGGGCTGCGGCCCCTCGGGGGCAAGGCCGGACCGATGTGCCTCGGGATCGGTGACGCCCCATTCCTTCATCCAGAGCGGAAGGTCCGTTGTCGGGCTGTGTCCATCCTCCAGAAGGAACTCTGAAACATCGAACCCGATGCCTCCGGCACCAATGACTGCAACAGAGTCGCCCACATCCGCCTTATCGCGCAACACGTCGATATAATTGAGGACATTGTTCTGATCCTGTCCGGGGATCTCGGGATCGCGCGGGGTGACGCCGGTTGCAATCACCACTTCATCAAAGCCAGTGAGATCGGCGGCGACCACGTCACGACCCAATTCGACCTTGACGCCCAGATCGGCAATCATGGTGCGGTACCAGTCGACGAGCCCCCAAAACTCCTCCTTGCCCGGCACCTGTTTGGCCATGTTGAGCTGACCGCCGATTTCTTCGGCCCGATCATAGAGAGTGACTTTGTGCCCACGTTCGGCTGCTGTTACGGCTGTGGACAGGCCTGCCGGGCCTGCACCCACAATGGCGACGTTCTTTTTAACCTCGGCCTTGCCGATCACCAGCTCGGTCTCGTGGCAGGCGCGCGGGTTGACCAGGCATGAGGTCAGCTTGCCGCTGAACGTGTGATCCAGACAGGCCTGATTACAGGCGATACAGGGTGCAATCTTGGCGCCATCACCCGAGATAGCCTTGTTCACGAAATCCGCATCCGCCAGCATCGGGCGCGCCAGCGACACCATGTCGGCGCAGCCGGTGGCCAGCACTTCTTCGGCCACTTCGGGCGTGTTGATCCGGTTCGACGTGATCAGCGGGATCGAGACCTTGCCCATCAGTTTCTTGGTCACCCATGCAAAAGCCGCGCGCGGTACGCTGGTGGCAATTGTCGGAATCCGCGCTTCATGCCAGCCGATACCGGTGTTGATCATCGTAGCCCCGGCTTTTTCAACCGCCTGCGCCAGTTGGACCACCTCGTCATGGGTCGAGCCATTGGGAATCAGATCGATCATCGATAGCCGATAGATGATGATGAAATCGGTGCCCACGGCCTCGCGCGTACGACGGACGACTTCAATCGGCAGGCGCATCCGGTTCTCATATGACCCGCCCCAACGGTCGGTGCGCTTGTTGGTATGAGTCACCAGAAACTGATTCAGGAAGTACCCCTCGGACCCCATGATCTCGACACCGTCATAACCCGCCTTTTGCGCCAGAACGGCGGCATTCACGATATCGCCGATCTGCTTCTCAATACCGTCTTCATCCAACTCGTGCGGTGGGAAAGGCGAGATCGGCGATTTCACCGGGCTGGGGGCCACACATTTCGGACCATAGGCATAGCGGCCGGCATGCAGAATCTGCATGGCGATCTTTCCGCCAGCCTCATGTACACGTTTGGTGACGACAGCGTGTTTCGCGACCTCGTCGTCATTTGTCATCATCGAGGCGCCCGGCAAAACTGACCCCTCAAGATTCGGTCCGATCCCGCCGGTGACCATCAAGGCCACACCGCCGCGCGCCCGGTCTGCGTAAAACTCCGCCACCCTATTCCAGTCGCCGGTTTCCTCAAGCCCGGTGTGCATCGAGCCCATCAGGACGCGGTTTTTCAGCGTGGTAAAGCCCAGATCCAGCGGGGCCAGCATGTGTGGGTACGCAGTCACGGCGAACTCTCCCTTGATCAATTGGGAAATAAATTGACGTGCACGTCACCTTTGTCACGTGAAACCTAACGTCACCCCCTTTGCTGCCGTCGCGACCCTTGTTAGAGGTGGGCAAACGTCGCACGAGGCCGCGCATGACCCCTGAAGAAATCGCGAAACTGCCCTATCGCCCCTGTGTCGGACTGATGCTGGTGAACACAGAAGGCAGAATATTTGTAGGCCAGCGCAATGACCGTCACAAAGATGCGTGGCAAATGCCCCAGGGCGGTGTGGACAAGGGCGAAGACCCGCGCGTGGCCGCCTTGCGGGAACTGTGGGAAGAAACCGGCGTAACGGCTGATCTGGTTGACATCATCGCCGAAACCGACGGCTGGCTGCCCTATGACCTGCCGCATGACATCGTTCCAAAAATCTGGAAAGGCCGCTATCGGGGGCAGGAGCAAAAGTGGTACCTGATGCGCTTTGCCGGGCGTGATGACCAGATCAATATCGATACCGACCACCCGGAATTCACCCGATGGAAGTGGCAGGAACCCGCACGCTTGGTCGAGGAGATCGTACCCTTCAAGCGTGAGGTGTACGAGCAGGTCGTTGCCGCCTTTGCCGATCATCTGCCATAAAGTGGCATGCGTATCGAGGACATCTGGCCCAAGTACCGCGCCCGGTTAAAGGCGTTCCTGCACGCCCGCGTGTCGAATCCGGCGGATGTGGACGATCTGCTGCAAGAGATATCGATCAAGGTGCTCACCGGTCTGCCGAACCTCAAGGACCCGGCCAAGTTGCAACCGTGGCTGTTTCAAACCGCGAACCGTACCATCATTGATCACTACCGTTGGTCGAACCCGACAACGGCGCATCCCGAAGACCTTTGGTACCAGCGTGACGACCCCGAAACCCGTGAAGAACTGGAGCGCTGTGTCGAACCTTTCATTCGCGGGATGCCCAAACACCTGGCCGATTTATTGATGGCGATTGATGTGAACGGGGTGTCGCAGAGCGATTATGCACAGGCGCATGGTATTCCGTATTCAACCCTCAAATCACGCGTGCAAAAGGGACGGGCCGAGCTGCGCAAGGTCTTTGAAGACTGTTGCAACATCTCGACGGATGTACGCGGCAATATCGCCGACGTGCAGGAAAAATCGGGTTCGTGCAAAAAATTGTTGAACTGACCGTCGTCTTTTTGGTTCGGGCCTCGTCTGACAGAGGAAACCGCCAAAAAGGAAAGACCAATGATCCGTATCATCAGTTTCAAAATCTGCCCCTTCGTCCAGCGCGTGACAGCGATGCTTGAGGTCAAGCAGGTGCCCTATCAGATCGATTACATTAGCCTCAGTGACAAACCGGACTGGTTTCTGGACCTTTCGCCGACCGGCCAGGTTCCGGTTCTGGTAACCGAAGGCGGGACGGCCCTGTTCGAATGCGATGCCATTGTCGAATATATCGACGAGGTCACGGCTCCGCTGCAGAACAACCTGACCCCCGAACAGCGCGCCCTGAACCGGGCCTGGAGCTATCAGGCCAGCAAGCACTATCTGGTTCAGTGCAGCACGATGCAAAGTGGCGATCAGGTGAGTTATGATGACCGGAGTGCCAAGCTGGACAAGTCATTCGAGAAAGCGGAAAGGCAATTGGGCGATGGTCCATACTTCTCGGGCCGGACACTTGGCAACGTGGATATGGCCTGGCTGCCCCTATTGCACCGCGCCGCGATTGTCGCCGATTACAGCGGGCACGATATGCTGGCAAACTATCCCAAAGTGAAGGCGTGGCAGCAGGCTCTTATGGCAACTGGTATCCCACAGAAATCCGTTTCGGAGGATTTCATGGCGAAGTTCTCGGACTTCTATCTGGCAGACCGCACATGGCTGGGTCGCGGAGCCAACAAGAATGAAGAATCGGCACCGCAGGTCCCAGAGCGCTCGGGCGGGTGTTGTGGATAGAGTATTGGATATCTCGTGCCAGTCAGAGAACTGGTGCGAGGCACCCAGATCAGGCCGCAGACAAGCGGTCGTATCTTGAGTTCAATTGCGTGTGTTTTTGTGCGACGCTCCAACGTGAATACAATTTTGACCACGCACAACAAGGGCATGCTTCTATGACGACCAAAGCTGAACTTGAGGCCGAGTTGGAGAAACTTCGAACCCGCAATGCCCAACTCGAGGCAAAGACCGATGATCAGCCGGACGACCCCCAGCCGATCAAGACAACGGACGAGATTAGAAACCTGCTGGCAGAGCACGGCATTGATCTGTCCAAAGCCGAGGCGATGGGAGAAGAGGCGATTGCAGAGTTTGGCAGGCTCCAGAAGGATTACCCGATCACTGCTTTGCTGATAGCTTTCACGCTTGGATACACGGTTGGACGGGCACGGGGGTAGGAAGTGAGAATGAACCGACTGAGCAGAAATCTAACAACGATCTATCGTACCGAACGGCTTATCACGCGCCGACGTCTCGCCGTGGTTCAACAGCAGTCCGTCATGATGGCGCTTGCCGGAATTGCGGTGCTAGCCGCTTTGGTGCTGCTGAATGTCTCCCTCTACTTTGTTTTGAACGCGTGGATGTCGTCCGCAGCCTCTGCGGCGGCCCTGGCGCTTGCCAACCTGCTTTTGGCCGGTCTGCTTGTCCTGATCGCCAAGCGGACAAATGTCGAGGACGAGATCGCCCCCGCCGTCGAAGTTCGGGATATGGCCATCGCGGACATCGAAGATGAGCTAGAGGAATTGGCGACAGAAGCGCGCGACGTCGTTCAGGCGGTCAAGAGCATCGGTGCGAACCCCTGGGGGTCGCTGCCTGCGCTGCTGATCCCGCTTCTGACCGCGATACTAAAACACCGAGAGGACGATTAGTCTGGCGCCAGCAAGCTCAGAGCAAGCCTTCCGCGCGCAACAAGTCCAGCATGTTTGTCTCCGGTCTTGGCCCGATATGGCTGATGACCTCACGGGCGCAGACGTTTCCAATGCGGGCGCAGGTTTCGTAGTCCCGACCCGTCGCCATACCGAACAGGAACCCGGCGGCGAATTGGTCACCGGCCCCGGTGGCATCCACCGGAACAACCTTTTCAACCGGCACGTCGATGCGGGTACCTTCATTCAATATGGTCACCCCGTCGCCCGAACGCGTGCAGACGACCAACGGACAGATCTCGGCTGTCTTAGCCAAAGCCACTTCCAGATCGTTGGTTTCGAACAGTGACTTGATCTCGGCCTCGTTGCCGATGACAAAATCCAGCTCGTTCTCGATCAGCAACAGAAAATCGACTCGATGCCGTTCCACGCAGAACGGATCGGAAATGGCGATGCCGGTCTTGCCGCCACCTTTGTGGCAGTCGCGTGCGGCCTCCAGGAATGCGGCTTTGCCTTTCTCCTTGTCGAACAGGTAGCCCTCCAGGAACATGATCTGGCTGTTGCCCGCCACGTCGGTGGAGACATCCGCCGAAGACAGTTCGGAAGAAATCCCAAGATAGGTGTTCATCGACCGCTCGCCATCGGGTGAGACGAAGATCATCGAGCGCGAGGTCGGCAGCTCGCCCCCCGGCACCGGCGGGTTAACAAAATCAACGCCGTCTTGATTCATCGCATCCGCATAAAACCGACCCAGCGCGTCGTCATGCACGCGCCCGATGAATGCTGCATCCAAGCCCAAAGCGCCCGCACCGGCAATCGTATTGGCAACCGAACCGCCCGGCGTCTGGACCCGGCCTTCCATCGCAGCATACAGCACCTCACCGCGATCCCGCTCGATCAGCTGCATGATGCCTTTGTCGATTCCCATCAGTTCCAGGAAACTGTCATCGGCCTGGGAAATCACGTCCACAACGGCATTTCCGATGCCAACAAGCTGGTAGGTTTTCATAAAGTCTTTTCCTCAAATTGACAGAGATCGCGGATGATACAGGTGGGGCACAAGGGTTTACGCGCCTTGCAATGATAACGGCCGTGCAGGATCAGCCAGTGATGGGCGTGAAGCTGAAAATCGGCCGGGATGTTGTCTTCAATCGCGCGTTCCACGGCGTCCACATCCTTGCCCGGGCAAATGCCCGTTCGGTTGCCGACCCGAAAGATATGCGTGTCGACCGCCTGTGCAGGCAGATGCCACCACATGTTCAACACCACATTGGCTGTCTTGCGCCCAACGCCGGGCAGCGATTGCAGCGCGGCACGGGAATTGGGCACCTCGCCGCCATAGTCTTCGACCAGGATGCGGCTCAGCTTGATCACGTTCTTGGCTTTCTGGCGGAACAGGCCAATGGTCTTGATGTGCTCGATCAGGCCGTCTTCGCCGAGGTCCAGCATCTTTTGCGGCGTGTCGGCGATCTTGAACAATTCCTTGGTCGCCTTGTTGACCCCGGCATCGGTCGCTTGCGCCGAAAGCGCCACTGCAACGACCAGGGTGTAGACGTTCACATGATCCAACTCGCCCTTGGGCTCGGGATCCGCGTCGTGAAACCGCGTGAAGATCTTTCGGATCGTGTGGTAGTCAAGTTGTTTGGCCATCCGGCCCGGTATGCCCTGCCAGGCAAGTGGCTGCAAATGAAAATCTGGCGTTTTGGGTCACGCGACCCTGCTTTGGGCGCACTTGCGATTGATTCTATCCGGGCGACCCACGAAACGCGGCGCCGGCGGTCGCTAAACTCTCTTTCACGCCGGCCCATTTCGTCGGATCAGCGGCAAGTACGGCAGCAGGATCGATCTGCACACGATACCCTCGGTTTAGCGCGCCTTGTGCTGTAGTGTTAACGCAATAGCAGCCGTCCAGACCGGTCAGGATCAAAGTTCCAATTTGGTTCTCTTCCAGAAACCGTTCGAATTCGGACGACGAAAATGCGTCACCCACCGATTTTTCGAATTCGGCATCTGCGAAGAGTTCCAGACGCGGATCCACAGCGATTCCCGAGGACCCCGCGTTACCGCGCCCCTGATTGAACCAACCATTCAACGTGGTTGCCAACCAACCCTTGAAAACCTGACGGATGGCGATCACCGGTATCCCAGATTGCCGGGCCTGATCCGAGTCCGCTTTAATGTGCGAGATCGCGCTTGCCAAAATCGCCTCGTCCCAAGCGGGGATTGAGGTGAAGTCCGATTGCATGTCGATCACCAATAGGGCCATACCGGGGCGGTCATCCGGATTGATTTTTGGCCCGGTGGTTGGTGTGTTCACTCGTCGAATTTCCATCACCACGTAAAGAACCGCAACGATGATCGCGCCAAGTATGATCCAAAGAATTGTCATTTCAGGCCTCGTTTGCCATCTCGGAAAAGAACTTGGACAGGGCAAGTTGCACTTTGTGGTAGTGGGTGAGCTCTTGCGGCGAAAAGCCAGCTGCGAAAAAGGCTAGGTTTGCCATCTCATCGGCTCTGATTGCCAATATCGTTCTGGTTCCCATTGGCGTCAGGTCATAGCAGCAGGATCTTGCGTGCCGGGGATTGGCTCGGCTTTCGACGAGGCCTGCCTGTTTTACCTCTTTTAGGATCCGCGAGACGTACTGACGCTTGAGTTGCAGTTTTGCGACCAAAAGCGGTGCCGTCGCACCCGGATAAAGGGACAGGCCTTCAAGGATTGCCCTTTGTCCTACTGTTACGCCTTGCGACGAGCTGACTTGTTCAACTGCCGCTGTGATGTTGCGGAGCAAGGGGCGTGTTGTCTGAACCGCCTCATAGAGCTGATCCACCGAGTGTTTCATGGCAGCACGATAGGCCTGTGGGACCCTATTTGTCAACTCAGTTGACATCATTTGCGCATGTTTCGGGTCGCGACCTGGGCGATGGCGATGTAATGTTTCTACAAGCGAAGAGGTGTAAAATGAACGTCCAGACCCCCGAGACCGGATACCACTACAACGTCATGCGCCGCGCCATCGATCTGATCGATCAGGGCGGTGAAACGCTTACCTTGGATGAGCTGGCCCGTCAGATGGATATGAGCCCGGCGCATTTCCAGCGCGTGTTCTCTCGCTGGACTGGGGTGTCGCCCAAGCGCTATCAGCAGTATTTGACGCTGGGCCATGCCAAGGCATTGCTGCGCGAACGTTTTACGACGCTTGAGACCGCGCACAACGTCGGTCTGTCCGGTAGCGGCCGGCTGCATGATTTGTTTCTCAAATGGGAATCCATGAGCCCAGGCGAGTATGCCCGCAAGGGTGCTGGTCTGACGATCTATTGGGGTTGGTTCGAGAGCCCCTTTGGTCCAGCGCTGGTCATGGGCACCGAAAAGGGCATTTGTGGCATCGCGTTTGGAGCCGAGACCGGCGAAGAGGACGCGATGGAAGATATGCTGTCACGCTGGCCCAAAGCTGATTTTGTGGAAGATCCGATACGTCTGCGCCCCTGGGTGCTCAGCGCCTTTGGGGCGGCCAGCGACCGGCTTGGCGCGACGCCGCTCTACCTGATCGGCTCGCCCCTGCAGATCAAGGTTTGGGAGGCTCTGATGCACATCCCCTCGGGCCAGGTCACAACCTACTCGGAGATTGCCGAGCGTGTGGGTGCGCCGCAGGCCGTGCGCGCCGTCGGAACGGCAGTGGGCCGAAACCCGGTCAGCTGGCTGATCCCCTGTCACCGTGCGTTGCGCAAGTCCGGTGGGCTTGGCGGCTATCATTGGGGCCTGCCGGTCAAACGCGCCATGTTGGCTTATGAGGCCGCACAAGCGGATGCCTGACCCATCAGAAAAGGGACGCGGATCGCAATCCAAGATGCTAGACCGGACTTTAGGCAGCAAGAAACCGGATTGATGGTCCAAAGATTCGCCCTGTGGTCGATCCCGATTTCCATATCGGTATTGGCATTGAAACTTATGGCATGGTGGCTGACGGGATCGGTCGCCCTACTGTCCGATGCAATGGAGTCGGTGGTCAATGTGGCGGCGGCTCTACTGGCCTATTTCGCAGTGTCAATTTCGGGTAAACCGCCCGATGATAAACATCCGTTCGGACACAAAAAGGCGGAATACCTGTCGGCGGTTGTCGAAGGTACCCTGATTGTCCTTGCCGCGCTGCTGATCATGCGCGAGGCGATAATCGCCCTTCCATCTCCGCAATTGCACCAGGCACCGATGTCCGGTGTCGCGCTCAATGTGCTGGCGACCGCTGTGAACTGCGTATGGGCATTTGTGTTGCTGCGGATCGGGCGGAGTAAGTCCTCGCCGGCGCTGGAAGCCGGTGCGAAACACATTTTTGCTGACGTCATAACGTCGGTCGGCGTGGTGGCCGGCGTCGTGCTGGCCTTAGCGACCGGATGGCTGTTCCTTGACCCAATCATCGCCATTCTCGTTGCCCTGAACATCCTGCGCGAGGGGTGGAAGGTCATTCGCAACTCGGTGGACGGGCTGATGGACGCAACCCTGTCTGACTTGGACCTGGATGTGATTCACCAGACAATCAAGGCGCATCTCGGCCCGGCACTGGAATACCACGATCTCCGGGGCCGCAGATCTGCAAACATGATTTTTGTCGAATTTCATTTGGTTGTTTCTGGAACTATGTCGGTGGCTGCGGCACACCAGATTTGCGATGATATCGAGGCGGCTCTGATGAAAGAGTTTCCGGGGTCGGTTTTTGTGATTCATCTGGAGCCGGACACCGAGCTGAAAAACGAGCAAGCCTGATTGACAGGCTGAACGCGCAATGCCAAAAGCCCCGCAGGTTCGGGTCCCCCGCCGTTCGCGGCCGTTTGGCTTTGGTGAAACCCGATTGAGACCACATCTGTTGCCCTTTCCTGGCGCGGATGGCAATGCGAACCCCGTCCAGTTATCGCGCCCGTTCAAGGAAACGAGGCAAGACATGATCCATTCAGAACACATTGCTCCGGTCGGGGAGTTGAAGGTGCAGGCGAAACGTCTGCGCGACAAGCTGCGCGGTACCGGTGCCATGCTCTCGCACAGTGAAGCACTGGAAATGATCGCTCATCAGCATGGGGTGCGGGATTGGAACACTCTGCGCGCCATGGCCGGAAACCGGATGCTTTTGCAAGTCGGCGATCGGGTCGCGGGTCGCTATCTTGGGCAGCCTTTCACGGCGATAGTTCGCGGCATGACAACGCTGGGTGACGGATCGCGCCGCCGGATCACGCTGCATTTCGATGACCCCGTGGATGTTGTCCGGTTCGACAGCTTTTCGGCGTTTCGGCAACGTGTCACAGGTGAAATCGGGTGGGACGGGCGATCAACCCGGTGCACGTCGGATGGTGCGCCGCACCTTGTGGTGCGGCCGGTCTGATCGAAGAGGGCGAAGGGCCATTCGCCCCTTCGCCAATTAGACCTGCGCTGTCCTGACCCGTTTCCTGCGCAATCCGATGGCGTCCTTATTTTCTCGCTGTATCCGGATCGTCGCGCGGCCCAACGGATCGATATCGGTTCTCCTGTCATTAAAACAGGAGACCTGAAATGGATTTTGCAAACCAAACCCTTATCGTAACCGGTGCCAACAGCGGCATAGGAAAGGCCGCCGCTGAATTGCTGGCAAAACAAGGCGCCCGCCTTGTCCTTGGTGCCCGCAGGTCCGAGCCTTTGGACCACGTCGCGCATGAGATTGAAAGACAAGGCGGGCAGGCCATCGCACTTGCCGGAGATGTTGGCGACCCGGATTATGCAGCCCAACTGGTCGCGGCGGCCGAAGATCATTTCGGAGCCTTAACCGGCGCCTTCAACAATGCCGGAATTGTCGGTGAGCTGTCGCCAGCTGAGGATATGCCAATCTCGACATGGGACAAGGTTCTGCGGACCAACCTCACCAGCGCCTTTCTGGCCGCGCGGGCGCAGACCCCAGCGCTGAAACGCGCGGGCGGCGGGGCCTTGCTGTTTACCTCGTCCTTTGTAGGCTATTCCAATGGCGGTTTGCCGGGCATGGGTGCTTATGCGGCCTCCAAGGCTGGTTTGATCGGATTGGTGCAGTCGTTGGCGGCGGATCACGGAAAGGACAACATCCGGGTCAACGCGATCCTGCCGGGCGGCACGCTGACGCCCATGGCCGGAGACGACCCCGATACTCACGCTTATATCTCGGGTAAACACGCGCTGGGTCGTCTGGCACAACCTGCAGAGATTGCGCGGGCGGCGCTATTCCTGCTGTCAAACAACGCCAGTTTCGTCACCGGTACCGCGATGCTGGCCGACGGTGGCGTGTCCGTTCGATTTGAATAAAGACAAATGGCCGCCGGGTTCCGGCGGCCAAATCCACTGTACAGGCTACTCAGCCGCCCAACCGCCAACGGCTTTGACTTCCAAAAAGTCCTCCAGACCCCAGACGCCCCCTTCGCGCCCGTTGCCGGATTGCTTCATCCCGCCAAACGGAGACCCTGCGCTGCGCGACTTGCCATTCATCTCAACCATGCCCGACCGAAGAACACGCGCCATCCGGTTGGCGCGGTCGCCATCCTGCGTCTGCACATAGTTCGTCAGCCCGTACGGCGTGTCGTTGGCGATTTCGACGGCCTCTTCCTCGGTATCGAAGGGGATCATGGTCAAAACGGGCCCAAAGATTTCCTCGCGTGCAATGGTCATCTGGTTGTTGGCGTCGGCAAAAACTGTCGGGCGCACATAGTACCCCTTGTTCAGACCTTCAGGGCGACCGGTGCCACCGGCGACGAGGCGTGCGCCTTCGTCGATCCCTTTCTGGATCAGGTCCTGAATCTTGGTCCATTGTAGTTCGTTCACAACCGGGCCGATATGGCGACCTTCTTCAAGAGCAGGGCCGACAGATACCTTGTTCGCCACTTCTGCAGCCGTTTCAACGGCCTGATCGTAGATCGGGCGCTGTACCAGCATCCGGCTGGGCGCGTTGCAGCTTTGGCCGGTGTTGTTCATCATGTGCATAACGCCTCGTTTGACGGCTTTTTCATCCGCATCTGCAAAGACCACGTTTGCGCCCTTGCCGCCCAGCTCCAGATGAACCTTTTTCAGCGTGTCGGCCGCGTTCTTGGAAATTGCCGTGCCGGCACGGGTCGAGCCGGTAAAGCTGATCATGTCCACATCCGGATGTGCCGACAGCTGCGAGCCGACGCCAACGCCGTCGCCGTTCACCAGATTGAAGACGCCCGGCGGGAACCCGGCCTCATCCATCAACTCGGCAAAGATCATCGCGTTCAGGGGGCTTTGCTCGGACGGTTTCAGCACCATGGTGCAGCCTGCAATCGCTGCGGCGCCGACCTTAAGCGTGATCTGGTTCATCGGCCAGTTCCACGGCGTGATCAGCCCGGCAACGCCGACTGCCTCATAGATGATCCGGTCATTCGGGGCGTGACCGCCGAGGGGCCGCTCGAACTCAAAGTCTTTGGCTGCGTTAATGAACTCGGTCAAATGCCACGACCCGGCGCCGACTTGCTGGCTGCGCGACATGTCGATCGGCGCACCCATTTCCATTGACATGGCCTGCGCCAGATCTTCGGTGCGGGTCTGGTAGACTGCAATCAGCCTTTCAACCAGCGCTATGCGTTCGGCGACCGGCGTCGCCATCCAGCCGGGCAGGGCGGCTTTGGCGGCCGCCACGGCGGCGTTGGTATCTGCTTCGGATCCCAGTGAAATCACCGCGCAGGGCTCTTCGGTCGACGGGTCGATCACTTCGAAATCCTTCGCCATCGAGGGGGCGACCCATTTTCCGTTGATGTAGAAATCGCGTTTTTCGATCATGGCTCATCCTCCTGACCATGCAGCCCTGGGGGGGGCGGTTTCCGGCGCCACTCTGTCACCGAGATCAGAGGTCGGCAAGAGGGTGAAATCTGGCCTTGATCAAATTTTTCAGGCAGAGGATTGCTAAATAGATACCGCAGTTCGATGCAGATGGTTTAACCTGCGCGCAAAGTGGTTAGGTTTACAGCAACCGACTCGGTATTTTGCACGAAAGGAGATGCCCCATGGGTTTGCGCATCAATGACACGGTCCCGAATTTCACGGCAGAGACAGATCAGGGGACCATTCAGTTTCATGACTGGATCGGCGACAGCTGGGCGATCCTGTTTTCTCATCCAAAAGACTTTACCCCCGTTTGCACCACCGAGTTCTCGGCCGTTGCCAAGCTGAACGACGAATGGGCCGCACGGGGCACCAAGGTGATCGGCGTCTCTGTCGACGGGGTTGAGGATCACAAGAAGTGGAAGAAGGACATCGAAGCCTATGGCAACGCCAATCCCGGCTTTCCGATCATAGCCGATGATGGTCTGGCCGTGTCCAAGGCCTTTGACATGTTGCCCGCCGAGGCCTACCTGCCGGACGGTCGCACCCCGGCTGACAGCGCAACCGTACGGTCGGTGTTCATCATCGGCCCAGACAAGCAACTGAAACTGTCGATGACCTACCCGATGACCGTGGGTCGCAACTTTGCCGAAATCCTGCGCGCGTTGGATGGATTGCAGATGTCGGTCAAGGGCGTGGCAACCCCTGCGGACTGGGTGCCGGGTGAGGATGTGATCATCCCGCCGAGCGTCTCGAATGAGGACGCCAAAGAGAAGTTCGGCGAGTTCGAGACGATCTTCCCCTATTTGCGTAAGACCAAGGCGCCGTCCTGAACGGCGCCGGGGTCAGGGGGGCTGTCTGCCCCCCAATTGCGCCTGTGGCGCAATTCCCCCCGAAGATATTTTCAGCCAGATGAAGCAAGCGGGCGCTGCGGATGCAGGTGGAGCCGCGCGCGGTAGATGGCGCGTTCGACTTCGCGGGTCAGTTTGTCTGTTATTGGGGGTTTGGTCTGGATGGTCGAGCCGCCGATTTCGCCTGCCACTTCCCTGTTGCCACATCCCAGCAAGGTGTGAATGGGTTGGCCTGTCAGCCAGTGCATTTGCAAAAACGTATCCACCGGGCGATCGATCCGGTTTGTCGCGGCCAATAGACGCTCTGCGGCGTGCCGCCCGACCATCTGACAGACGCATTGCAGGCCGATCACTTTTGGCAGGACCAGCTGCAGCCCGTTGCGTTCGACAAGCGTTTCTGCGGGCGTTTCGCGCTGTTTCACGGGAAGGCGGATATAATGCTCCGGAGTTGCCACTGTGCGTAGCAGGTCCATCGCTTCGGCCGTACGGGCAGGATCAATGCGCAGGTCGTCTTCGGCGATGATGGCCAGGTCGATTTCTTCCTCGACCAGTTTCCGCCAGATTCGGCGGTGGCTTTCAAAGACGCCAATTTCGGCGGGGCGGAGCTCAAAGGGGTAATGTGGGCGATGAAGATCGCCGGGGTGCAGGTCGACACCCACGATCTGGTCCGGGTCGCGGCCGTTCACAGCCTCGAACAGTTCCGCATTGGGCAGGTCGGCGCAGAGCTGATCGGCATTTGGTCGTCGGGCTGTGCTGGAGGACATATGGATGATGAAGGATCGCATGGTGCCGTGCATAGAACACGGGGCAGTTCTGGGGAAGGGAAACCGAAGAGAAACGCCTGTACGAGGCCGGAAATCCTGGGCGCCAATCGATATCGATGGCGCACGCGCGGTTCAGATTAGGCGGGGGTAGCGCGCCATTAGGCAGCGCGCGTGGTTGCATGTGGGCAGGATGCGAACATGGGCAGAGCCTGCGGTACCGACACGTCGGGCTGCAACAGGCTTGCCTCGTATGGTTTGAGAACGGGCAGGGCCGTGTTCCCGTAGCCGCCGTTTTCGGACATCAGGTTTGGGAACAGGTCCAGAAGCTCGCGTCTGGTTTCGGGGGCCATCGCGCTCAGTGTTGTGTCGCCGGGGAAAAAGGATTCCGACCAGATGCCTTCGACATTCACCAGTTCGTGTTTGTCGAAAAGGATGTGGATGTACTCGACACCCGAGTCCGGCGGTAGTTGCGTGACCGCCCTGTCATCAATCAGCCCTTTGGCCGGGGTCAGCATGAGCGGTTCAAAATACATCAACTCCAGAAGCGCCGAAGATACTACGATCCTGTGTTGCGGCGAGACCGTCAGGTCGCGCTTGGGATATCCGGGGGCAAAACAGCCGGCCTTGATCTTGATCGGGCATAATCCGGGATCCGCCTGTAACTCCGGCACGGACAGGCGCCGTTTGCCGACCCATCGAACAGGTTGGGTGCGACCGTCGGCGACAACGACACGGTCGCCCGGTTTCAATGTCTCGACCCGCCGCTGGCCGCGCGCGGTCAGGATCAGCGATCCGGGGGTGAAACAGACAAAGGATGGCAACGATTGGTATGCGCTTGCTGCGGCGGTTCCGGCGAAACTGGTGTTGGCAATTGTGTTGCCCAGGGCGACGTCCCCTGATGTCACAATGACATATCGGGGGTTCGAGAACTGGATCAGGGTAAACGTGACCGGTAGACCACTCACCTCGCCGCTATAGCTTTCGAAAGTCTGGAAGTTTTGCGAGGTGCCGCTGAAGCCCGGAACGCCGGTGACATCCAATTGCAAGCCTCCGTCGAAATCCGGGTCCTGCAGCAGGGCATCGTTGTCGATGACCTCAACCTCATAAGCGGCCTCAATGTCGATGTTGCGGGTGCTGAACGGATCCGCGCTGATCGCGTATATGGTGATTGAAGCCACGGTCGAACAGCATCCCAGTTATTGGCGTAACTTTCGTTAAGTTTGAGCTAATACAACTTTAAAGTGTTAACATTTGGTTTACTGTGTTTAGGGAGAGCAGATGTGCTGTGATGGAGCGAGGCGCTGCCACCATGCACCCGGGTGACAAAAAAAGACCCCGGCCAAAGCCGGGGTCCATCGCGTTCAGAGAAAGGGAATGCAGGTTAGTCTGCGCTTTCCTCTTTCTTTTCTTTCTTCTCGGGAACGATCTCTTCGCCGGTTTCCTGATCGACCACTTTCATCGACAGGCGGACCTTGCCGCGGTCGTCAAAGCCCAGCAGTTTGACCTTTACGTCCTGGCCTTCCTTCAGAACATCTGACGGATGGTTCAGGCGGCGGTTTTCGATCTGGGAGACGTGGACCAGACCGTCGCGCTTGCCAAAGAAGTTTACGAAGGCACCGAAGTCGACGATCTTGACCACTTTACCGGTGTAGATCTGACCTTCTTCCGGCTCAGCAACGATCGAGTGGATCATCTCATAGGCTTTCTTGATCGATTCCCCATCGGGCGAGGCGATCTTGATGACGCCGTCGTCGTTGATGTCGACCTTGGCACCCGAAACCTCGACGATTTCGCGGATGACCTTACCGCCCGAGCCGATCACTTCACGGATCTTGTCGGTCGGGATGTTCATGGTCTCGATGCGCGGGGCGTGGACCGAGAATTCGTTGGTCTCGGACAGGGCTTTGCCCATCTCGCCCAGAATGTGCATACGGCCGTCCTTGGCTTGCGCCAGGGCTTTTTCCATGATCTCAGGCGTGATGCCCGCAACCTTGATATCCATCTGCAGCGAGGTGATGCCGTTTTCGGTACCAGCCACTTTGAAGTCCATGTCGCCCAGGTGGTCTTCGTCACCCAAAATGTCCGACAGGATGGCGTATTCGCCGTCATCTTCCAGGATCAGACCCATGGCCACACCGGCAACCGGTGCTTTCAGCGGAACGCCCGCATCCATCATCGACAGCGAACCGCCGCAGACCGATGCCATCGAGCTTGATCCGTTGGATTCAGTGATCTCCGACACGATACGGATCGTGTAGGGGAAGTCGGTCGCCGCAGGCAGAACTGCCTGCAGGGCGCGCCATGCCAGCTTGCCGTGGCCGATCTCACGACGGCCCGGTCCACCCACGCGGCCAACTTCACCAACCGAATAGGGGGGGAAGTTGTAGTGCAGCAGGAAGTTCGATTTGAAGTTGCCATGCAGTGCGTCGATGAACTGCTCATCGTCACCGGTGCCCAGCGTGGTCACGGCCAACGCCTGAGTTTCACCACGGGTGAACAGGGCGGAACCGTGTGTACGCGGCAGCATCGAGGTTTCTGCAACGATCGAACGGATATCGGTGGTCGAACGACCGTCGATACGCTTGCCGCCTTTGACGACGTCGCCGCGCAGGATGCCAGCTTCCAGCTTCTTCATTGCGGAACCGAGGTTGCCGTCTTCCAGCTGCTCTTCGGTCAGCGCTTCTTTGATCGCTTCACGTGCGGCAGCAACAGCTGCGGTGCGCTCTTGCTTGTCAGTGATTGCGAAGGCGGCGCGCATCTGCTCTTCACCGGCGGCCTTAACGGCAGCATACAGCTCCGAGTAATCCGGTGCCTGGAAATCAAACGGCTCTTTCGCGGCTTCTTCGGCGAGGCTGATGATCAGGTCGATCACCGGCTGAATCTGCTCATGCGCAAAGTTCACCGCGCCCAGCATTTCGGCCTCAGAGAGTTCGTACGCTTCTGATTCCACCATCATCACGGCGTCTTTGGTACCAGCAACAACCAGATCCAGACGCTGTTCAGGGTTCAGGCGCAGGTCCTGCATGTCATCGACGGTAGGGTTCAGAACGTATTCACCGTCTTCGAAACCAACACGGGCACCGGCGATCGGGCCCATGAACGCCGCGCCGGAGATGGTCAGAGCAGCCGAAGCGGCGATCATCGCGACGATGTCGGGATCGTTGACCAGATCGTGGCTCAGCACGGTGCACATCACCAGAACTTCGTTCTTGAAGCCGTCAACGAACAGCGGGCGGATCGGACGGTCGATCAGACGCGCGGTCAGCGTCTCTTTCTCGGTCGGGCGCGCCTCGCGCTTGAAAAAGCCGCCTGGAACTTTACCGGCGGCATAGTATTTTTCCTGATAGTGGACGGTCAGCGGGAAAAAGTCCTGACCGGGTTTTTGAGCCCGTGCAAAGGTCACGTTCGCCATGACGCTGGTTTCGCCCAGCGTGGCAATCACGCTGCCGTCAGCCTGACGGGCAACCTTGCCGGTTTCCAGTGTCAGCGTTTCCTCGCCCCACTGCATTGATTTCTTTTTTACATCAAACATTTGCGTATCCTAGAAGGGAGCACTCCCGGCCCTCCGGGTCTCCCGTTTTGCATGGCGGCTCCATTGCCGCCGACCCCACTTTATCTTCCATTCGAGTGCCGGGGTCCAAGCACAACGTCTCAGATGCAGCGCGCATACAGGAGAAAGCGTTGGATGAAAAGAGAAACCGAACGGGTTGGCTTACGACTGCAGTGTCGTGATTGTGACAGGTTGACCATGGACGCCGCCACCAATTCCCCTAGGATTAGACGGCGCGGGACGAGCCAACCGCAGTCGGAGAAAACGGATGAAGATGTGGATGCAGTGCCTTGCGGCAGGTCTTCTGGTCCTGATGGGTCAGGTTGCGATTGCATCGCCGTCCCAACCCATCGAATGGTCTGACCTGCCCGACCCCTCGGTCCAGGTGTTCGAGGACCCGTTTCGCGATCTGAACCCGGAACAGTTTGACGATCTGGTCTTTGCCGTCCGTCTGCGCGCGCGGCTGCAGCAGGATGTCGGCAGCGCGGAAGAGCGCCAGAAATGGAAGGAGCTTTTGGTCGAGACCGAGGAGGCGCTGGACGCGGATGGGATCGATATCGACTGGTTGCTGTCGCAACGCGAGGCCGTCATTCACCGCCGCGAGACAGCGCATTCGTCCGGTAACCCGATTTACGACGGCCAGACCATCACGATTGCAGGCTATGCGATCCCGGCACCGCCGGATGCGGATGGGCATTCCGTGGCCTATCTGGTGCCCGAACCCGGTATGTGCAGTCATTTGCCACCGCCACCTCCAAACCAAATGGTCCGGGTCGTCTTGTCTGAGAACTGGGCGCCGGAATACGTGCATGAACCCGTCCGCTTGACCGGCACGCTAAGCATTGATCCTTCGGAGCACCGGATGGTCGTCGTCGACGGTATGATGCCGATGCGCGCGACATTCCTGTTGAATGCTCATCATATCGAGACGTTTGAGCAAGACGAAAATCAGCGTCGGGACCTGCAAAGCCTTATTGATCGTATTCGTGCAGGTGCGCATCAGAACACCGGCGGAGCGCAGGTTCAAAACTGATCAGGTCGTGAGCTTCGCCTGCCGAAGCGATTTTGCACGACTTCGACAAGTCTCCTGACCCGAAGTCCGGATCAGGTTAGGCTTACGGCAGGTTTGCCTCAGAAACCGTCCAGCACCAATTTGCCGCGTGCTGTTCCGCTTTCCAGCGTCCGATGTGCTTGCTTTAGCGTGTGGGCGCTGATTTTCCCCACAGTTTCAGTCGCGGTCGAGCGGATTTTACCGGCATCAAGGAGGCTTGAGACTTCGTTCAGGATGTCACCCTGACGTCCGATATCGGCCGTTTCGAACAAAGACCGGGTGAACATCAGTTCCCAATGCGTCGATACCGCCTTGAGCTTGAATGGCATGATGTTCAGCGTGTCCGGGTCGTCGATCAGCCCGAACCGGCCTTGCGGTGCAATCAACTCGGCAATCTGTTCGATGTAGCTGCCACTGTGATTTGTGAAAAACACAAACCCCGGCGAACCGATCCCCAACGCTTCGATCTGCGTTGGCAGAGCTTTGCGGTGATGCACCACGTGATGCGCGCCCAACTCCTGCACCCAGGTCGCAGTTTCCGGGCGCGATGCCGTTGCGATGACCGTCAGATCGGTTAAGGCGCGCAGCAATTGTATGGCGATAGAGCCGACCCCGCCGGCACCACCGATGATCAGAACGGAGCGACCCGCACCGGGCACATCGTCGGTCACGCGCAGTCGGTCAAACAGCATCTCATAGGCGGTCAGCGCAGTCAGTGGCAGCGCCGCCGCCGCAGCGTCAGACACGCTGTCCGGCTTGCGGCCGACGATACGGTCGTCGACCAGATGGTATTCGGCATTGGTGCCGGGCCGGTTGATTGCACCCGCATACCAGACCTGATCGCCCGGTCGGAACAGGGTGGCCTGGTCTCCGGTGTCGACCACTTCACCAACGGCGTCCCAGCCCAGAATGGCGGGTGCATCGCCGTCCGCAGGGCGGCTCTGGCGGATCTTGAAGTCCACCGGGTTGACCGAAACCGCCCGGACCCGAACCAAAAGGTCACGGCCTTCCGGTACGGGGGTTTCGATCTCAAGATCGACCAGAGCGTCCTCCCGATCGATCGGACCCGGCTCGTAGTATCCCACAGCTTTCATGTCAGATTATCCTTTCAGGCCAGATCGTCCGTGCCTTCGATCAGAACGTGGTGGCTGACAGACCCCAGGGTGCGGGCCTCAAGATGAGGCACATAGTCAGGATCGCTCATAAAGGCGTGTGCGGCCTCTTTGGACGGCCACTCAATCACGATACGCAGGGCAGGGTCGTCGTTGCTGCCCTCCAGTCGCTCATGGCTTGAAGTGCGGGCCAGGTATGTGCCGCCATGCTGCGCTACCAGCTTGTTTGCTGCGGGCAGGTAATCCGCGATCCAGTTTTCATTCTTGGGGGTGACTTCCAGTACCGAATAATAGGCCATTGTCCAACGTCTCCTATATTGCGTTCAATCGATCTTGGTCAGTTCGTTCAGGGTGAAATCCTGAACCGCGCCCTCGGTTGCG
Organism: Ruegeria sp. B1; assembly: GCF_056535885.1. NCBI lineage: Bacteria > Pseudomonadati > Pseudomonadota > Alphaproteobacteria > Rhodobacterales > Roseobacteraceae > Ruegeria > Ruegeria sp. B1. Next base: position 1,418,720 of record NZ_JBQFJA010000001.1, read on the forward strand.
GCCATGTATGCCTGCAGGTGCGGCGCGTTCATATGATCCTGCCAAAGGGCGCGACTTTCCCAGGTTTCGTAGAAGACAAAGAAGCCCGGTTTGGTGTTGTCCGCGTGCAGATCGTATTGCAGGCACCCGCGTTCCGCGCGTGTGATCGGGATCAGTTTCTCCAGCTCCCGCCGCACGTGGTCCTCGTGACCAGCTGCAGCAGTGATCTGGGCAAGGATGGTCAGGGCCATGTCCAACGCTCCGTGTTTGACATTTCGTTTCAGGGTCGGATATGGCTGGGCAGATGCAAGTTCGCAAGTACGCACTATTTTGGCATATAAGTACCAAATGGATACTGTAAAACCTGACACATCAGACCGGACGCGCTTTTCCCGCTATGACTGCAGCGACGGGTGCCCCGTCGAAGCGGCGTTGGAACAGATTGCCGGAAAGTGGAAAGGTCTGATCATCTATCACCTGATGGATGGCACGTTGCGTTTTAACGAGCTCGCCCGTCGTGTTGGCAATGTCACCCAGCGCAGCCTGACCAAACAGCTGCGCGAGCTTGAGGCTGATGGGATTGTCAACCGCGAGGTATTTGCGGTTGTTCCGCCGCGTGTGGAGTACAGTCTGACGCAAAAGGGCGAGCGCCTGCAGGACGTGATCAAGGCACTCCACGGTTGGGGGTCGCAGTATGGCCTGCCGATCGCCAAAAAATCCGCCAAGACTGTCTGAGTCTGATCGGTTTCGACGGCTTCCACCATATCAAAACGCGTGGAAAGACTGCAGAACTTCAGGTTGCGCAGAAACTGGGCACAAGGCCTTCAAATTCAGCAAATTGAATGCATTTTGTGAAATTTTGATGACGGTGTAGGGTGTTACCACCAACCCACGGTCGAGATGACGGAATTGCGCCAAGGGGGTTACAAAACTCATAACCGTCTGCCGGCCGAGTACCTTGGCGTTTGCACCTAGCGAACAGGGGGCAGTCGAATGGCTCAAACAAAGAAAATGCTGGATCCGGATCCCCGGATTTATGATTTCGAAACAGAGTATGAACTGGGGCAGGATAACGTCAGACCGTTTGGTCTGGACATTCACAACCCGGTTTTTCTGATCTCAAGTATCCTCATCTTTGCGTTCGTTCTGATCGCACTTGCAAACCAAGAAGCGGCAGCGACGTTTTTTGGATGGCTACGGCCCTGGCTGACCAGCACCTTTGACTGGTTTCTGGTGCTGTCGGTTGACGCAATAACCCTGTTCTGTCTGGTGCTGATCATCCTGCCGGTAGGCAAGGTGCGGATTGGCGGCAAAGATGCCAAGCCGGACTATTCCTATGCCGGATGGATTGCGATGATGTTCGCCGCCGGTATTGGCATCGGTCTGTTGTTCTTCGGTGTGATGGAGCCGGTCTACTACAACTTCGCAGAAGGCGGCAATGCCGTGCCCTTGGGCATCGATATCGCGGTGCCGGGTAACGAATATGCCGGTGTTGTTGGCACGATCCATCACTGGGGCCTCGAAGGCTGGGCGGTTTACGCCGCAGTTGGCCTGAGCCTTGCGATCTTTGCCTATAATCTGGACCTGCCGCTGACCTTGCGATCGGCCTTCTACCCGATCCTGGGCGAACGGGTTTGGGGCTGGTGGGGCCACCTCATCGATACGCTGGCGGTTTTTGCCACGCTGTTTGGTCTGACCACCTCGCTGGGTCTTGGCGCGCAACAGGTTGCGGCCGGCCTGAATGAGGTGTTCGGCATCGAACCCAGCCCGACCGTTGTTGTCCTGCTGATTATCGGCATCACGCTGATCGCGCTGGGCTCGGTCCTGATGGGCATGGATGCAGGTGTCAAACGGCTGAGCGAGATCAACATGATCATGGCCGTGGGCCTGTTCATCTTTGTGATCGTTGTCACTGGTGTCGGCACGGCCATCGCGCGGTACTTCAACGTGATGGTGGATTACGTGACGCACTTACCGGCCTTGTCCAACCCGTTCGGGCGTGAAGACACCAGCTATTTCCACGGCTGGACGACCTTCTGCTGGGCCTGGTGGATCGCGTGGTCGCCCTTTGTGGGCATGTTCATCGCCCGCATCTCCAAGGGCCGCACAGTGCGCGAGTTTATCCTCTGTGCGCTGCTGGCCCCCACCGCCGTCTGCGCCCTGTGGATGTCGACCTTTGGTGGCGCCGCCATCGACATGCTGAACGCCGGCGGAGCCGAAGGTGTTCGTGCTACAGTGATCGACAGCTACGCGCCCGAGGGTGCCCTGTTTGGCTTCCTGAAAGAGCTGCCGCTTTACGGCATCGTGGCTCCTATCGCACTGATCCTGATCGTGGTGTTCTTTGTCACCTCGTCGGATTCCGGTTCGCTAGTGATCGATACGATCACGGCGGGCGGCAAGATGGACGCGCCGGTGGTTCAGCGTGTGTTCTGGTGCACGCTGGAAGGTCTGGTGGCGATCGCACTGCTGCTCGGAGGCGGCCTCAGTGCCCTCCAAGGCGCGGCGGTGTCAACGGGTATCCCGTTCACGTTGGTGGTTTTGATTATGTGCTATTGCCTGTGGCTGGCATTGAAATCGGAACGGTCCAAGATGTAAGCAACAGCCCTTATCAATAACAAAACGCCCGCCAGAGCGGCGGGCGTTATTGTGTGAGTTGAGGAATGTGATGAGCCCTTACCGGTCGTTACCGAGCCATCTGGTTGCTGCGGGTGCAGTTGAGAGTTCGCAGCCCTAAGCAGACATCCATAATCAAGTTTTGCAGTTTCTTTTGACACACTTCGATCTCGAACCATGTCAAACAGACCTATTTGAAGATCGCAGCCCTCTCTCTGGAAACCTTCAATAGAAACCAATCTCGCTGACATCTATGCGGGCCTCGTGATCGCGCCCGTAGGCTACAACTCCAACTGAGATGATTGCGTTTGCAACAGGAGTAGTGCGCAACATGGCACCTGAAGCCTTGAAATCTGACAGAGGTAAATGGACTTCGGTCCAGTCTTCAGAAGTTGCAAACGCGGCCTGGTAGTATTGCCACGGCAGCACCGTTCCACGTGTTCTGAGATGAACGAAGTATGGCTCGCCGTTCCCCCGTACAAATAGCCTGACGCCTGATACGCCTGCATCTGGTCGATCAGACAACTTGCGTAGGAACTGGATGAAGCCCCCGCTATTTTCCGTACTCACGGTTCCGGTCAACCGCGCGAATGCAACATCACCTTCTGAACGAAACTGCACCTGCCCTGAAGAAACTCCTCCCATGACGGTGTCGGCTACGTAGTCCCAACGCGTGTCCGGAGACTTGGAGAAGTCTTCAGTCAGTTTTCCATCAGCCTGAGCCATTGTGCATCCGATGATAACAAGACCTGAAACAAGCCCAACGAAGTTGGCACGCATATTGTTCTTTCTCAGTTCAATATCGCAATGGAAAGGTTCAGCGCCGTGGCAAATGCAACCCACGCAAAGTACGGCAGGAAGGCCAGTGCGGAAACCCGATCTGAATTCCAGACCCGAGCGATGAACATGACGATGACAGCCAACAACGCGACAATGACCACAAGGGCAAACCACGGCAGTTGCAGTACGAAAAAGGCGGGGGACCACAAAAAGTTCAGACCCATCTGCGCCCACCACAGCTTCATGGCGGTCGAGCTTCGGTCTGCTTCGAACTGACGCCAACCAACCATAGCGATCAAGACATATAGCACTGTCCAAACCGGTCCAAAAATCCAATTTGGTGGATTGAAAGCTGGCTTAGAAAGCTGCGTGTACCATTCGCCAGGTGCGGTTTGTGTCCCGATCAGGATGCCGCCTCCCACCATGAGCGCAAGGAATGCTATGCGGATCAACCAATTCGACATTTTGGGATAGCTTTCAGCAGTCCTTGGTCGTCACATTGACAAATGCTTCGGAAGAGAAGGTCGCCGTACTGGTCTTTTCCGCATCGGTATATGACACCGTGGCGCCTTCGATCTCCGACCCCGTTACGGTGATTTCGCGTTGCCCGATAGTGTCATCGACATCGATGGTAAAGGCGAGTTTGTCCCCGGCTGCGAGGGAGGCTATCTCAAGTGCAATTGTATCTTGCCCGTCCACAACCGCTGGAATTTGTCGCAGAGCATCCGCACCCTCCACGAATTCGAGAGGTTGGAAAACCTCCACGCCCGCGCCATTTTCGGTGACATCGAAAATCAGACGTCCGGCAGATTGCGACAAGTCAATTTTGAGGGTCGAGGTTTCTATTTCGCATGTTCCGACATTCGTCAGGACAAAACGGTCCTTTGGTGCACCTTCTATGAAGCGAATTTGAACTCCGGCTTGAAGCGAGGTAGCTGCGAAGAGTACAAGGCACATCGCAATAATTCTGGTCGGAAGCATGTTTGTCTCCTTTCGAAAAGGTTCCTGACACATACGCTCTCGCAGCTTTCTTGGATCAGACTTATGCCTTTTGAATATTGCGGTTCAGCCAACAGGTCCTATCAAAATTCCATGCACCGCACTTAAATCGATCCCCACGTCCACCAGACCATCGGGCCAGATCTGATGGGACAGCACAACAACGCGGTCGTCTTCAGCACAGGCTCGTTTGGTGGCCACACGCTTTCACTACGAAAGCTCAGATTGCGATTGCAAACCAAGGGCAAACCAGAAAGCGTTACACTTGCTGCACTCTTTTTCCAGCATGCGTTGTTGCGACCGTCTTGTTGATCCGCCGTTGGCGCGTTGCCGGGCTTTTGGCAATCTTGATCCAGCGAAGGATGTTGCGTCGGTAAGACGGGGGCAATTGCTCCCATTTGTCCATGTCCAATTCACCGGATAAATCGTCTGGCACAATCAGAGCATCGACGTCATCAAAAAAGTTCCATAATCCTGACGCCTTACTGGATTTTATGGACGCCTCTCCTGCGGGGTGCATCACGCCTTCTTGCCTGAGGCGCTCCGCTCTATCTTTGTAGCTCTTAGACCAGGCTTGCTGTTTTCGCGGGCTGATCAGTTGCGCCGTTCGGTCTTCATCGATTGCAAATCGTCTTCCATCAATCCAACCATGCGCGATCAACGCATCCAGTACCTCGTCCCGACTGACATATTTCTGCGGATATGCCGCCTTCCACGTGAACAGGCGGACGCTATCACGTTGGGCAAAATGCGTGCTCAGCCACTCCCACAGCTGATCACGGGATGTGACCTCAACATCGGCCATGCGCCACCATAGTGTTCATGCTTATCTCATCCGTCGCAAAAAAGCTTCAGCCGTCTTTATGTGCGTGCTTTTGACCTCTGGCGACATCCATTCAGCCGTACGGCACATCATCGCCCATCGGGGATTGCCAGCCAGTCTATCGCTGTGTTTCAGAATAAAGCGCCAATACAGCCCGTCCCAAATGTCGGCCCAGGGCCCCCTGCCCCAATGGCTCATTTTGCGAACATAGTTTGAACCCGAAAAGTACGGTTTTGTGGTGATCAACCCGCCATCGGCATGCTGGCTCATCGCGTAGGCATTGGGAACCATAACCCAATCATAGCTGTCGACGAACATTTCCATGAACCAGCGATAGACATGATCCGGATCAATTTCGCACAGAAACATAAATCCGCCCAAAACCATGAGGCGTTCAATATGATGACAATACCCTGTCTTGAGCACCCTTTTGATCGTGTCGTCCAGTGGATCAATACCGGTGGTTCCGTCGTAGAATGCGCGGGGCATTGGGCGGTGATGGCCCCAATGATTTGTCGTACGCATCGGCACACCCAGGCTCTCATAGGTCGCGCGCATAAACTCGCGCCAGCCAATGATCTGACGGATGAAACCTTCTACCGAATTCAAGGGAATACCCTTGCGATCCGCATGCGCCAGGGCAGCGTCCAAAACCTGTTTGGGCGTCAACAATCCAATGTTCAAGGCTGGCGTGAGAACGGCATGCCATAGCCAGCTTTCGCCCGCAACAATGGCATCTTCATAAGCGCCAAAGTGATCAAACCGCCGTTCCAGAAACTGCGCCAGCCAGTCGGACGCAGCTTTGTGTGATGTCGGATAGTACAACGTATCCAAGCTGCCCAATGCTTCTGGAAAGTCAGCAAGTACGCTTGCTTTCGCGGCTTCATCAACCGCGTCATGGGAAGGCCAGTCGATCCAAGGCAGGCTGCCCAACAGCGCCTTGGGCACCTTCTTGCGGTTTTCCTCGTCAAAGCTCCATTGTCCTCCCGTCGGTTGACCGCCGTCCATCAACACATTCAAGCGGCGGCGTTGGCTTTTGTAGAACTCTGCCATGAACCAGCGTTTGCGACCGGCAGACCAATCCTGATTGTCGGCCCGAGTGTTCAAAAAACCAGGTGATGGCTGGAAATCAAGCGTGATATCGGTTCTGCCAGCCGCCGCCCGAAGACGTTTTTCTGCAATTAAGTCTACCGGATCAACCATGATTATATGGCTGATGCCGCGGTCCCGCAGACTTTGAAACAGGCGCAAGCAAGCGCCCGGCTGCCGCTCAAAGGGCCAAATCGCGGCATCAAATCCCTTGGCGACCAAGCCATCGCGATAGCGCGTCATGGAAGCACGGTGCAGCCAAAGCTTTTGCTTGTGCATCGTGGCAGGATAAAACGCATCGCCAAAGAAAAGCGGGTCTTCGAAAAGCACAACCGCGTCGGGTCGGGCGGCCACACCGGGGTGCTGGGCAAACAATTGGTTGGGAAGTAAAAGCGCGGCAGTGGACACCGGCTATGGCCTTGGTTGGGCGGCCAGGTTCAATTGGCTCAAAAGCGATGGGATCTTCTTTCGAAGACCAAAGAAGCCTGCGCTTGCATGAGGCCATGTTATCGTGTCGTGGGGTCGTATTATCCGGTTCAAAGACAGGCCAGCGTCCCTCAACAGAGGTTCCGCACGATCCAGTCGTGACCGAGTGGGGCCGACGGGCGCATAGGCTGTTGCAATGGTTTTGACACCGATATTCCGCGCTGCCTCGATCAACGGATCACTCCAATCCTCGGCGGATTGCACGCGCTTTCCGTGAGGTTCCAGGGCGCTGTTCATCGCGCCTTCGGCAAAGTCCGTTACAGCGCCTGCAATCGGATTTGGAGACCGACCAAGCGTCGCCAAAAGTCCAATCGCGGCAGCAGGCGATGTCGGCATTAAGCTATCGGCTGACAGATCATCCTCGGTCAACAGCATGAGGTAAGGGCCCTCTGGGGGCTCTTGCGGAGTCAAAAGCGGAATAAGCGGGTGTTCTGCTGTCTCGGTCAGAGGTTCCGCAAATTTGGCGAGGTTTTTTGGTTGAAACCGTCCTTCGGTGTATTTGGCAATATTATCAGGTCGCGCGAGGTAGGTTTTGCCTTTTGTGTGCAATCCGCCGACCCACCGCCAGCTCAGCGTGTTCGACGCGGGATCGCCATCCAGCAAATGCCGCAAAAAGAAGTCCGCGCCAAGCTGCCAGGGTATGTGGAGCGTAAAAATCCAGATTGATGCAAACCACATGCGCGCATGGTTGTGGAGGTAACCGGTCGTCACCAGTTCCCGCGCCCAATGATCGAAACAGTCGATGCCGGTATTGCCGTTCACTGCATCGTTGAAACGGGTCTCTAAGCCCTGATCGAATTTTAGTCGCTCTAAAGCACTCAACAGATCCCGCTGATAATGTGTCCAGACGCTGGGCCTCTGTTCCAGCCAGCCCTTGAAGTAAGTGCGCCAGAACACTTCTTGAACGAACTTCTCCGCCGCGTCGGAATTATGGGACGCTAGTACAGTTGCCAGTACCTCTTGTTCCGTTATCAAACGGTGGCGCAGCCAAGGTGACAAACCCGATACATTGCTGCGTTGATCGGTCCCAAAATCGTAGTTCCGCTTACCTGCATAATGCCGACCGGCGCGTCCCACGAACTGCTTCAGCCTTTTAAGGCCATTGGTTCGTGTGGGCTTGAAACTGATCGTCTCTTTCGCTTCCGCAAGTTCTGGAAAAATCTCGGTCATGCGGCCGACCTGCATTTCTTCGAACAGTATTTCACTTGATCCCAAACGTTTTCCCATTTCTTGCGCCAGGTGAACGGGCGCTTGCAGATCGGGCAGATTTTCTGGGGCAAATCGGCTTTCTTCCGCATCCTAATCATTGGTCCCCCAAATGCAGGCCGAGTTGCTCTTGATCTTGAGCCGACCGCGCATCTTTGCGAGCAGTCCGCCTGGTCTTTCGGCTCGCGTGCTTTGCCGCGATGGCTTGCGCTTGGGCGCGAAACTCAGTGCTCCGGCGGAGGCCCCATACCCGCTCGCGCGCGGCTTTGGCTGCTGCGAGATGGTCAAAAACACGCTCTGGATAATGCGCTCCGATGATTTGTTGCCCATCTTGGGCTTTCCAGGGTTCGTGGATGTACCGATCCGAAATATGGGCCAGTTCCGGCAACCATGTCCGAATGAACATCCCTTCTGGATCCTGATCATAGCCCTGCTTAACTGGATTATAGATGCGCACGGTATTGATGCCAGTGGTGCCTGATTGCATTTGCACCTGACTCCAGTGAATGCCTGGCTCATAGTCCGTAAACATGCGCGCCAAATGCTCACCCGGGGCTCGCCAATCCACCCAAAGATGATAGCTCGCCGTGGCCATCACCATCGCGCGCATCCGAAAGTTGAGCCACCCCGTCGCTTGCAATGACCGCATACATGCGTCCAAAAACGGATATCCCGTTTCGCCTATGGACCAGGCAGCCAAAAGCTCGCAATCTGGCGCTTTCGGTCGAAGCCCGTCGTAAAGGCGATGCAGATTTTCAAACTCGATCCGAGGTTCATCCTCAAGTTTCTGAATAAAATGGCAATGCCAATGCAACCGGCCCGAAAACGAGCGCAGCGATTTGCGCCAGTCCTTTGCTTGCGGCGGCAATTGGCGTATTTGCCTTTCAGTCGCTTGCGAGACCTCGCGCATAGAAAGCGCGCCCCAAGCCAAGTGGGGCGACAGCCGCGAACACGCAACGGCTCCCTCCAAAGGGCTGGACATCTCGCGTTGGTATCTTTTGCCTCGGTATGTCAGAAAGCTGTTCAGCCGCTCCAAACCCGCAGCTCGTCCACCGGCTTGACGACCAACGCACAGATCATCTCGCAAGCCGAGATCGCGCGCCGAGGGAATACACCCTGGTTCTATATCGATATGTTTCAACGCAACTGGTGACGAAACGGGCAATGCCATAAACCTGTCCCACCGTTCCGCCCAGCCGTCGCGAGACTTGAGCCTGCGAAAAACGCCTTGGTTTTGCACTTCGTGCCACTGCACACCATGATCCCTGCACCATGCTGCGACCTGACGGTCCCGCTGATACGTCCAATTGTTCCCTGTTTCCTCGTGTGACCAAAGTACGTCGACTAGACCACGATCCTTCAACTCGGATAGGACCGACACAATCTGCCCGGTGCGCACAACAAGAGGCTGGCCAAGTTCCCCAAGGTCTTTTCGAAGTCCGGCGATTGTCTCAGCAACAAAGTTCCACTGCCGTGTTGACGCGTCGGGTTGCTGCCAAAGCTCCGGTTCAACGACATAGAGTGGCAAAACTGGCCCGACCGCAGACGCCTGCGAAAGTGCCGGATGATCATTTACCCGTAAATCCCGTTTGAACCAAACGACCTGCACGATACCTCCGTTCTTCGAGTACTGTACGTATGGCCACAGAAATTGGATCTTTGTTTCAACCACCTCTCCACTTCGCTGTGGACGCGGCCTTTGCGCAGGCGCCATCGGCCTTCGGCACTTGAAGGTTGGAAGTTTCCGCGAACTCATTGATGAGCGTCTGGCCTGGAGAATGAGACCTTGGCGAAAGTGACATAGATTGTTAACGGCTCTGAGCCCTAAAACACCATGCCAAGAACCGGGTTGGCCCAACTTTAGTTTGTTTGAACTCTGATTTCTGAACACAGGTTAAAGAGACCACCACAACGACCTGTACGCCACCAAGCACCAAGCACCGTGAGCGCAATTGGCAGCGATCCCCAGAACATCTACCCCCAATGCACCGTTAATGGGAGAAAGCTAAATCTAAACCGAGTCATCTCGTTTGCGCATCGAAATCGGTAAATTAGGCTCATGCAGCATTTAGCCTCGTCGATCATTCGATACGGAAACCACTGAATTTATTTGATTGCCGTAGTCAATTTTTTGTGGCGGCGACTTTTAAGCTCTCTTCAGCAAACCGCGAGATAACTACAAACCTCGCGCACTATGCAAAAATTTTGCCTATACGCCTGCAATTTGAGCAAAGTTGCCGTTAACTATGACTTGCGGCATCCCAAGTTCCGGCTTCATAGCGTATCTGTGTTCCACGACTGCCCCATTGTTTCTTTGGTTTTCGCGCTAACTCTCACGAGCGTACCGGCGAAACCCAATGGGCAAGGTCAAATAAAATGCACAAAACGGACAATGCTGAGTTTGCACTCACATCCGATGACGCCGATCAACCGCACACTACGGTGTACTTCGATGGATCATGCGCGCTTTGCTCCGTTGAGATCGGGCATTATGCTTCTTGCAAGGGCGCTGAACACCTGCGGTTTGTCGACGTTTCAGAACCCAATGCTCGTGTTGGTGCAAATCTAACGCGGCAAGAAGCGATGGATCGATTCACTGTGCGCAGACCAGATGGAGAACTTGTGTCCGGTGCGCGCGGGTTCACGGAACTCTGGGGCACTTTACCCAAATGGCGTTGGCTGGCGCGTCTGGCAGGCTTACCCGGGGTAACGTCCCTGCTAGAACTTGCATACCGAGTTTTCCTGCCCTTAAGACCGAAGCTTTCGAAGATCGCCTCTTGGTTCGGAGCGAAGCCGGTTAACAGGACAAATTCGTCGACACGATAAACCTAAACGATGGGCATTTCTAATGGCTGGATTGGCTCTTCAAAGGCGTTCTCGAATCCGCGTTTGGCAACATTCGCGCCGTATTCACACTTCGTCTTGGGTTGGTCACGCTGATCAGTGACGCAGGTTTGTAGTTGTTCGGCTTGTTGGTTTTGAGTGAATTGGGTTAGTTCAGATGACGTACTTTTCAAGCAGCATCTTCACGGGCAGCGAGGCATTCAATCGAGTAGCCAACAGAAACATTCCCCCAATCTTTCGCTGAAGGTAAAGAACGTCCATTGGCACCTGGGGTGGGATATAGCCGACCTCGACCAGGGCCATACTCTCTTTGTTCAGGCGGTGGGAAAGCGTTAGGTCGGAGAAATCAAATTCATTCGCAGATAGAATTGCTTCGAAAACGCTGCGGATCATTCCGAGGATCCGGTCGTCAAATGGGCCATCACCTTCAATAAGCTTCAGTTGTATGGCAGCCTTACGAAGCGCCGCGCCGTCTTCAAGCAAACCGGCGCGCAACAGATCCACGTATCCATCTATTGCAGATGGTTGCAGTGCGCGTGCCGCGCCAAAATCCAAGAGACCGATTTTTCCATTGAATGGGTTGTATCGGTAATTGGCAAAGTTTGGATCGCTCTGCATCATACCGAACTCAAAAACCTCGCGCAGCGTGAGATTGACCAAGGCCTCTGAGACTCGATTGCGTTCCTCGCTTGTCGCATCACTCACGGCCTCGATAGGGCGACCTTCCAGAAAGGACATCGTCAGAACTTCTGGCGTGCTCCAATCTGCATAGAACTCTGGGATTTTAAACGCTTCATCGCCCTGCAATAGGTCAGCAAAACAGCGCAGATATTGCCCCTCGCGTTCATAGTCCGTTTCTTCATGTAATTGACTGCGCGCCTCTTGGATATACGGAGCCAGATCAAAGCTTTGGGGAAGCAGACCTGACATGCGAACCAGAGTGGCAACGTTGGCCACGTCGCTGTCGATACTGCGCGCGATACCGGGATATTGCACTTTAATCGCCACATCGCGCCCGTCTTTCAATGTCGCACGATGTACTTGCCCAATGCTCGCTGCCGCTATGGGCCTAACGTTAAAATCTTTGAAGGATTTTCGCCAATCTGCACCCCAAGCTCGGTTCAGGACGTCACGCAATTGTTTCGGTGGCATGAAATGCGCCTGATCTCGTAAACGCGCCATGATGTCAGCCAGTTCAGGCGGCAAGACCTCACCTGCATCCATCGAAATCAACTGACCCACCTTCATCGCGGCGCCTCGCATGCGAGCAAGTTGATCCGCGACTCGTGTCACGTTGTCGGGTGTCATCAACAAACCACGCATATCGGGTCGCGCGCCGCGACCGATCTCTCTTAGGGCGCGTGCTGCCATGTTCCCCGCAATGCCTGCCGTCATGCTGCTTAAACCGGCAACACGGACCAAACGGCTTGTAGGAACTGCCAAAGGGGTTGGTGAGGATTTAGGGTCGGTCATCAATACTCACCAAAATTCCGTGCCCGGAGCGCCTTTTATGCGACCCTTCAAGTTTTCGGTGACCCAACCTCCATAGAAGTCCCCGGGTTGCGGGATCACCCGGTACTCACCAACAAAACAAGCGTCCATAAGTCCGGCGTAAAAGGCGAGATAGCCCTTAATCCGTTCAAATTTGATAGTTGGTGCAGCATAACTCCACGCAGCTTTCTTAGCCGCAGCTGCCCCGCTCTGAACGTCCCAGTAGCTCGCAACACCCTTCCACTCGCAGAATGATCTACCCGAGGCCTTTGTCAGAACGGCATCAATGTCTTGCGGCGGAATATAATACGTGGGGGCGTGGTGGGTTTCGAGAACCTGAAACGCCTGATCGGTTTCCACGATTGTTTGACCGCCGAGCTCGATCCGCACTCGATGAGGCACTGCCCGCAGCGCAGGTGGTCGCGGATAGTCTTGGACGTTTGCAGTTGTCCAACCTGTCATTTCGAACCTTGGGTATGAAGCAGTTGTTCCATCTTCGAACTAGCGCGCCGACAGCGTTATTCTAGCGATAGAGCTTTCAGCGTATGGCAGGTGAACTTGCACCAAAATTGGGCTTAGTGTCAGCTTGGGACGGGCAACGTTATTTGGCCGACTTTGCAGCCCGAACCGTCGAAATGAGTGTCCTAAATCTACCAGTTTGCCAATAGTTCGTCCATGCGCTCTAGGCCAAGGTCGAGGTTGGCAGCAGCACCTCCCCCCACACCCAGTCGGATGTGGTTCTGCATCCCGTAAGACGAACCCGGTAGTAGAAATGTCCGATAGGGATCGGCGAGCAAGCGTTTGGCGAACACGTCGCCATCAATCCCATCGAGCCGCGCCAAACCAATTAATCCAGCCTGAGGTTTGACCCAGTCGAGGTTGGGCTGATCGGCAACAAACCTATCCAGGCGTTCCAGCGTTTTCATCCCAGCTGCCCGTGCAGTTTTCAAAGCCTGATTATATCGGTCAGACCTCAAGGCGATTTCGGCGATGACTTCGCCAAGAATATTCATAATTTCGCTCGAGTTTTCCCGCAGAATAATAGCGTCCCAAATGAGATCTGAATCACGGCATATCATCCACCCGGTGCGTAGCCCCTGGAGCCCCAGTGCCTTGGAAACGCTGCCCGTAGTGATACCCCTTGGATACAAACCAGCAATCGAAGGGGCACGGGACCCGTCCCACTCCAATCCCGCGTAAACCTCGTCAACAACCAGCCATGCACCTACGCGATCTGCGATTTGGACAAGCCTTTCCATCTCTGCTTGTGTCATCAACTGCCCGGTGGGGTTATTGGGGTTGGTCATAAAGATGAGCCGCGTGCGCGCTGTTACTGCGGCCTCAACTTTGTCGAGCGGCAATACCCAACCAGCACTCTCTTCGCGGTCGACAACTTTTAGCGTCGCGCCAACTGCCTCTGCCAATACGCCCGCTTGTGGCCAGCCCGGGCGTTCCGTTACGACTTCGTCGCCCGGTTGGACCAATTGCATGAATGCAAGATAATTGGCTTCCGCGGCGCCGGCGGTGATCAAAACGTCGTCTGGCTTGCAAACATCAGACAAGCCGGCGCGGTCCAAAACATGCCGTCGTAAAGCAGGCAGACCCCGAAAGCTCTTTTGGTTCCAATCCAACGGCAGCGCTGGATCCAGCGCATCCATGAACTCACCCAAACGCGGCGACTCGGACAAGGAAAACCCAACGAAAGCTTCTGGATCCGCTTCCGTGGTATCCAGTAGGTATTGAAAAAGTGTGTGTATCTTGACTTTCATGCTCTACTCAAAATCTTTGTAGTCAATCAGGGAGAGAGTCTGTGCAAGCAGAGGGATTTGTCAAAGGGCGACCGATTGACCTTTTGGTTTTGGACTACGGGCTGTTTAAGGTCCATTCCACTGGCCGCATCATAGGTATCTGCGGGTTTCTGATCCGAACAGATTTGGGAGAAGCAATACTCATCGACACTGGATTTCCTGAAAAATACGCCATTGATACGGACGCCGCGGTCAAAGAAGATCGATTGTTCGAGTTTGGCGAGGTTCTGAAGTGCGAACCAGATAATCTGCCACGCGCACAGCTGGCAATACTCGGGCTTATTCCGTCAGACATTACATTACAGATTTGTACGCACTCCCATATCGACCATATCGGTGCATTGGGCGACTTTCCAAACAGTCCCATTCTCATCTCCTCTGCCGAGCGAGCCTTACCTCGCCCCTTGTATTGGGGCGATATGCGGCCGATGGAATGGCCCGAGCAGGATTACCTGGTTATTGATGACGACGTAGAGATTGGGCCGGGTATCTTCGTTTTGATGGCACCCGGTCATGCGCCTGGCCAGATCGCGGTAATAGTTTCCATGCAGGAGGTCGCGCTGACCGGATAGGTTTGGCGCAAAATCTAAGGAGTGGAGATTTCCAAGATGATGACGCCTACTATTGCTGCGACCTGCTTTGTCGCCATTGATCTGAGCAAATCGAAATGGCTTGTGGCGCTTGATGCGCCGCACTTGGCCAAGATCAAATCTGTGCGCCTGGACGGGTTTGATACGCCGGGACTGATCGATCTGGTTCGAACGACTGTTGCGGAGGCGACGGAGCTTTGCGGAGCGGATCAACGACCTGTCGTTTGCTTTGAGACCGGGTACGATGGTTTTTGGCTTCAGCGGCTTCTGTCCAACGAAGGGATCGAGACGCTGGTCGTGGATCCCACGAGCTTCCTCGTGAACCGTAAAGCCCGCAGGGTCAAAACAGATCGCGTCGACGCCGAAGGCATGGTCGTTCTGCTGAAGAACTATTCCTCCGGTGATCGAAAGGCGTTCCGCACGGTGCGTGTTCCAACCGTTGCCGAAGAAGATGCCAAGCGCTTCCACAGAGAACGCAAAGGTTGATGAGCGAACGCACTGGCCACATCAATCGCATTCGTGCCCTGCTCGCCCTTCAAGGCGTTCGGCACATCAATCCGGCGATGGTGACATGGCGCAAGAGACTGGAAGGCCTCGAGACTGCTGATGGCCGTCCTTTCCCACCTCAGCTGATGCGCGAGGTCGTCCGTTCCTTCGAACGCTTGGAGCTGGCGAACCACATGATCAAGGCTCTGGCAGAGGAACGCGACGAAGCCCTTGCGACTGAATCTGAACAGTTCCCGGAACACGAAAAGGCCGTGCTGCTCGAAGGGCTGCGTGGCGTTGGACGGCACAGCGCGATGCTTCTGTCTGCCGAAGTGTTTGGCCGGGAGTTCAAGAACAGGCGACACCTGTCGTCTTACCTCGGCCTGACGCCCAGCCCCTATTCCAGCGGCGACGTGGAGCGAAGCCAGGGCATCAGCAAAGCCGGAAACCGACCGGCCCGAACCCTCGGGATCGAACTGGCGTGGTGCTGGCTGCGGTACCAACCACAAAGTGCCCTTGCGCGCTGGTTCCGGAAATACACCGCCGAGCGCCCGGGAATGAGAAAGAAAGTTGCCATCGTGGCTCTTGCCCGCAAGCTCATCGTGGCTTTGTGGCGATACGTGGAAACGGGACTTGTCCCGTCTGGCGCGGTTCTGAAGGCGGAGGTGTAAAACGGGATACCAAAACTTCAGAATAACGCGCAACGCCGGATGGTTGAGTGACCGAGAAGATTGATGGTCTTCACAAACCCTGTAGAAGTTTGGTCCCAACCAAGGCGGCTCCATTCCGGGAACGTGAACGGAAATTTGGTTCGGGCAACACGCCCACCGTATGCAAGTCGATGCCACTGGAGTGAGCATATTCGAGGAGCCAAACCAGCGATGCAAAGAAAGAAAAGGCCTTGAAAATGTAATTTCCTCATGCAGGTCGATCTTCCGTCGGGGGCGATTTTATTGACCAGTGATGCGATTTCCCGACCAGCAGAAATCGACGAGAAGTTTGCCGGGTCTTGGGACGAAGATGCAGCAATTGCCAGCGCAGACAGGTTGATGCGTCTGGCATCCGAGCGAGATGCCTTTGTAATCTATGGGCATTGTCCAAAGCAGTGGCCTGATCTGAAGAAAGCACCAGAAGTCTACAGCTGATCCCACCCCTTGGACCATTTTTTCGGAAAGTGATGTCGCGCCAAAGAATTATCTGACGTCGCGCCCTTGGTTCAGAATAATCACATTCCCACTGGAAACATCCCCTGCCGGTGAAATGAGAAAACCAACCCAAGAGGCGATTTGCTCAGGTAGCATCGCATGACCATGTGGCATGGCACTAACGGCTTTCTTCAAGACTTCCTCGGTCAAGACATTGAACAACGGTGTCTCAGTCATGGCAGGTGCCAGAGAATTTACACAGATTTTATCCTGTGCGTATCGACGGGCGAGGTCTTTTGTAAGGGTATCCATCGCTGCTTTTGACGCGCGGTAGTGCGGAGGGTCGAACACATCGAAATTGTAAGCACCGTTCGATGAGATATTTACAATCTTTTTAATGCCTTCGCGTTCTAACATCAATTGGACCGCTTGCTGGCAACAATGGAATGCAGAATTAAAGTTGATTTCCATCTGCTTTTCGAGTTCCTCGGGCGGAATGTGCGGGAAGTCAGACATAAAGCAGGTGCCAGCGTTGTTTACCAAAGCATCCAGACCGCCATGGGCTGTCCTAATGCGCTCAAACGTTTGAGCCACGGCCAAAGGATCAGTTAAGTCAACGTAAATAGGTGTGAAGTCCGAACCAAATTTTGATGCCAGTTCGTTCAGACGCTCTTCTTTGAGGTCCAGACCAATCACATGCAACCCGTTTGTCTGCAATTGGCGGCAGATGGCCTGCCCCATCCCGCCCGCGGCGCCGGTCACAACCGCTGTCTTCATGGTAACTCCTCCTACCTAGGTATGATTTGCGATACTTCGAATTAAAGAAGGAAACTCATACCCCTTTTTCTGAAAGCGGCGAAAGCCAATTTCGTTTAATTCAGTGCACGTTCGTTTTGGGCTCAAGCTAGACTTTGCAAAGTCAGCTTTCTGCGCCTTGCTGCCATATGGGGCGACAAACATCGCGAGTGCAGCGAACAACCGCTCGGTAGACATCAAGCACGAAAAACGCCCGCCAAATCGGCGGGCGTTTGATCTGTACATCTTGTACAATCAGGGTCGTGTGACCCATACAATGCGTACAAAAAAAGCGCCTAGCGGCGGATGCCCAGCTTTTTGATCAGGTCCTGGTAACGCGCTTCTTCTTTGCCCTTCAGGTAGTCTAGCAGCTTACGGCGCTGGGCGACCATTTTCAGCAGACCGCGACGACCGTGGTTGTCTTTCTTGTGGGTCTTGAAGTGCTCGGTCAGGGTGTTGATGCGCGAGGTCAGGATTGCAACCTGGACTTCAGGCGAACCGGTGTCGCCGTCCTTGGTTGCGAATTCTTTCATGACGCGTGTTTTTTCAGCGGCAGTGATCGACATCGGGGTCTCCTTCAAAGGTTAGAGTTAATGGCGCAGGCCGGGATGTCGTCCAGCACAGGCCCATGGAGAAAACCGCACCGATTCCGATGCGGATGGGCGCGTATAGGCGCTTTTGAAAGGAATGGCAAAGGGTTTCTGGGGCTCTAGCCCATCGATCCATATTGGGCCAGTTCGGCCTCGGTGATCAGCTGAATATCATCAAGGCTGATACCGTCTGCGCCAAAGACCTGGGCAACTTCCTCTCCGTCTACAACGATGCGGGTCAGGTTGGGAGTGTCCTCATCCTGTTCGATCTGAATGTCGGGGTTGGTCTGGTCTTCCCAGGTGATAAACAGTTTATCATCTCCCGGTTCAAAGCCCATGATTGTGACATCCTCGGCCTCCGAACTTAGGACAATGTCATCAGCCCCGTCGCCCCCATTGGCCACATCTGATGTATGGGCCACGATGGTATCGTCGCCATCACCCCCATTCAGAAAGTCGGTCTGGTCGAACGCTTCGTCGTCACCGCCAAGCAGCAGATCATCGCCATCGCCCCCGAATAGCGCGTCGTTGCCCGCGCCCCCCGTCAGCCTGTCATCGCCATATCCGCCATGCAGCGCGTCATCTCCTTTGCCACCCGCCAGAGAGTCATCACCCTGACCACCGTAGAGCGTATCGTCGCCCGCGCCACCGTCCAGTTCATCGTCACCGAAATGACCCGCAAGTAAGTCGTCGCCCTGATTGCCGAACAGCAGGTCGTCACCGTCTTCGCCGTGCAGCGTGTCCTCCCCATGACCGCCGGACATCACGTCCTGCCCATCGCCGCCATGCAAAACGTCATTGCCGCATCCGCCGTTGATCAGGTCATCGCCGCCATAGCCGTTGATCTGGTCGTTCCCCTCCTGCCCGCTGATCTCATCCACTCCATCCGTTCCTGCGATCACGAGATCGCCCAGATGTTCGGAAATCACCGTACCTGTTGAAATGTCGGGGATGTCTTCTGTCGCGGGCGAATCGACATTTTCGCCGATCTCCAGAAACTCACCTTCGGGGATGTCGTCGGCGATATCGTCCCGCAGCTCGTCTTCGTCCCGCTCGTCTTCTTCCGAGGTCAGAACATCGCCAATCGCATATGCTGCGCCACCAACGGCTGCCAATCCAATCAATCCGGCCAGAAACATGGTAACCCTCCGAAAGCAAGCTGCTCCGAGGGTGGACTATCCCATCCGGCCTGTTGGTTGGTCAAAGCCAAGCTGGAGATGTGGTTAACCCGTTGTCACCAGGTTTCGGGCTGTTGGGTGTATGCGATATACAGCGGATGTTTCGGGTGGCCGTCTTTCGTCAATCCCAGATGAAACAGAGGGTGCCCGGTGTTCCGCAGCAGGGTTTCCACTGTTGGTCCGCGCTCCAGATGGGAGCCATGGGTGCCCCATGCCGCGATCACTTGATCGGCCCATTGAACGCCTTCCAGAATGGCCGCGTCGTTCCCGGGGCCTACCGGATCGAGGGCAGCACGCATCTTGCGCGGGTCAGTGTCGCGCCAGGCAAAGATGTTGGTCACTTGAAATGCCCCGAACCCCAGGGCCCGCGCCCGGCGTTCGCAGCGTTCAACCGTGGGATCATTCTGCACCTCAGTCGCGGTCGACGGGTTCAGCATTACAAACAAAGCTTTGCGACCCTCGGGATCCCAGACACGGGTGAGGCTATAGCGATAGCTTTCGCAATCAGAATAAACAGCGGTTGAGGGCGCATCGCCCTTGGTGTGGGTTCGAGTGATCATGCCAATCGCCTAGCACGTGGATCAGGCAACGAACACCCGGCTTGGGTGAAGCTCGCCGGATTTGTAGATGCCCACCGCGACGGCCTTGCCGTCGAGCGAGGCCCAGGCCTCATCGCCGTACTCCACGTCTGAGGCCAGAACCATACCCGGATTGCCGTTGCGCAGGCGGGTGGCGCCCTCGGGGGTGCATTTGAGTTCCGGAAGATCAGACAGGCCGGTTTCCAGCGGGTGCAGATGCTCGTCTAATGCCGTGGTCTTGGCCATGTCGTCGATCTGTTCGATGGTCAGACCATCCTCAGCCTCAAACGGGCCGGACCAGATGCGGCGCAGTTCTTTGACGTGGCCGTGGCAGCCGAGAGCGGCTCCCAGATCACGCGCGATGGAGCGGACGTAGCCGCCCTTGCCGCAAGTCATCTCCAGCACCACATGGTCATCGTCGGGGCGATCAACCAGTATGAGTTCTTCGACCCAAAGGGGGCGGGCGGTCAGTTCCATGTCCTCGCCATCGCGGGCCAGTTTGTAGGCGCGTTGGCCGTCGATCTTCACAGCAGAGAACTTCGGCGGAACCTGCATTATATCGCCCAGAAACGGGCTTAGCGCCTGTTTGATGTCCTCATCCGAGGGACGCGCATCGCTTTGTGCAATCACCTCACCCTCGGCATCGTCGGTATTGGTGGCCTGTCCCAGACGCACGGCGAAAGTGTAGGCTTTCAAAGCATCGGTGATGTAAGGAACGGTCTTGGTCGCCTCACCCAGAGCCACGGCCAGAACGCCGGTCGCCTCAGGGTCTAGCGTCCCTGCATGGCCCGCTTTCTTGGCCTCCATCGCCCAACGTACCTTGTTGACCACTGACGTCGAGGTCATGCCCGCAGGCTTGTCCACAACCAGCCAGCCAGAGATGTCGCGACCTTTACGTTTGCGTCCCATTTCGCACCTAATATCTTGCCGAGGCGCGCGAGTTAGCGGATCGCTCAGGCGCTGTCAATTTGCAGGCGCGTCCTCGACCACGCCGACGATTGGGCCCAGCGAAAACCCGACATCGGATCGGTTGTTCGCGCGGTCGTACATGCGAGAGATATTGCCATCGAAGAACAGCGCATTTGGTGTTTCCAGAACATCCCGGAACAGGCTGCCGAATTCGTGAAAGGTGACATAGCCATCCGAGATGGCGAACACTGCTCGCGTTCCATCCGCGCTGGTGCCCACCCCGTTGCGCACGTAGAGCGAGGTCGAATCGGGCAGAAAGCGCGGATGCAACTCTCCGTCGATCACCAACATCGGACCGGATTGGGTGGCAAAGCGGCAGGTCGGCGCCTGATCGACAAACTCCAGCGTCTCATACACATCGGCACGGCCCTCGCGGATGCAGAACACCCCGTTGGGCAGCAGGCCGAAATTGCCGGGGCCGGGGTTGGGGATCACGCGCATCTGCTCCTGACCCTCTTCAACATAATGGCCAACGGGCGAGCGGTCGTCATGATACATGCCCGCATTCATCGCAAAAGCGAGGCGCTTACCATCGGATTCAAGCGCCTCGTTCACTGAGGAAAAATGCCCGAGCAGATTGCCGTTCTCATCGTTCAGAAACAGGCGCAGGTCTTCACTGCTGGCGTCCGCCTCACAGACCGTATAGCGCTTGTCCTGATGCGTGACCTTTTCGCAGGTCACTGCCCCGGCTTGCGCGGCCCAGAGGATTGCACCAATCGTGGCGGTCAGACGGATCACTCGTCCAGATCGCGGCGCACCGCGTCCTGTTCGAACATACGGCGGGTGTCATCCAGTCGGTCAAACGTATCGTCCAGACGGAACCGCAAATCAGGCGAGAATTTAAGCCCGACCTTCTTGCCGACCATGCGCCGCAGCTCACTTTTGTTTCGCGCCAGCAGGTCGATCACCTCGTCCTGACCTTTACCCCCCAATGGCAGCACATAGGCGGTGGCGATCTTCAGATCGGGCGAGGTGCGCACTTCGCCGACTGTGATCGAGAGGCGGTTCAGATCCGGGTCGTGGACGTCCCCGCGCGCCAACACCTCGGACAGGGTGCGACGGATCAATTCGCCGACACGCAGCTGTCGCTGGGAGGGGCCGGGGCCATCGTGAAATTTGTTCTTTGCCATGCCCCCGATCTAAGCGCAAAGCAGGGCTTTGCCAAGCGGGCGCGAACGGGGTAGGAGGCTTTGAGCCGACTTTAGAAAAGGACCAGCGCCATGACCCATATTCCGGGGATCGTCATTACAGGGGCTTCGGGCCGTATGGGGCAGATGCTGATTAAGACCGTCACCGACAGCGATCAGGCGCGTCTCGTAGGCGTGGTCGAGCGTAAGGGGCACGACTGGATTGGGCAGGATGTGGGTGAAGCAATGGGCGGTCAGGCCCTTGGGGTGACCGTCACCGACGACCCGCTGGAGGCTTTTGCGCAGGCGCAGGCGGTGATCGACTTTACCACGCCCGAAGCGACGCTGGAGTTTGCGGCTCTCGCAGCGCAGGCACGGTGCGTGCACGTCATTGGCACCACCGGGATGACCGAGGAACAGATTGCTGCGTTGGAACCGGCGTCTCGGCATGCGGTGATCGTGCGGGCGGGGAACATGAGCCTGGGTGTGAACCTGCTGATGCAACTGACCAAAAAGGTTGCGGCGGCTTTGGACGAGGATTTCGATATTGAAGTGATCGAAGGGCATCACCATCACAAGGTCGATGCGCCTTCGGGCACTGCGCTGATGCTGGGCGAGGCGGCAGCCGAGGGGCGGGGCGTCAAACTGGACGATGTGTGGGACAGAGGCCGGGACGGCATCACCGGCGCCCGCAAGCGTGGGGACATCGGGTTCCACGCCATCCGGGGCGGCGACATTGTCGGCGAACATGACGTGCTGTTTGCAGCCCCGGGAGAACGGATCGTTCTGCGCCATGTCGCGTCAGACCGTGCCATCTTTGCCCGCGGTGCCTTGAAGGCTGCGCTTTGGGGGCAGGGCAAGGCACCGGGTCAGTATGACATGGTCGACGTACTAGGACTTTAGATTCCGCCAACGGTTCACTGAAATGCTGACAGACCCGGTGGTAACGCTCCGTTGCTGTCTGAGTTCACGCGGTCGGATAACGCTCCTAGCCGCTGATCCCACGTGGGATAGAGACCGGTCAGAGCCAGTGTCAGACGCTCTGCCCCGATGGACACACCCATGGGAGCCGCATCGCCGCCGATGATGATCTCCCCGATTTCGGTCCAATTGTCAGATGGCGGGTAGGCGGTTGGCGCGGCCTCGTCCACATCGCCGATGCGGTAGTAGACACCCATGGTGACAACGTACGCGTTGCCAAACGGATCGGGGAAGAAATACCCCGACGCGTCCCGCGCGGCGAGCGCTTCGGCTTCATTGCGCAGCAGAACTTTCTCCTGATACGGCAAGCCCAAATCATCTAGTACGGTGCCCATGTCGGATGATTGCGGCACGCTCACAAAGGCGATGCGCGACGGGTCCAGCCCTAGGGTTGCGGTCAACATCTGAACCATAAGCTGCGTCGTCACCTGACCGTCTGCACCCTGAATCGGGTGACACCCCACTTCGTGGAACAGCGGAAGTATGTCTGGGCGACTCTTTTCTTCAACATCTGCCACCCGCGCCAGTGGTTGAACCACGAAAGCTTCGGTCGGCAAGGCGAACTGGTCGAAGTCATGGCGCAGGCCACCATTGTAGTCCTGTCGTTGTGTCACGATCGAAAGGGGCTGAACCTCGCTGAAACCGAGATCTGAGAAAGCGTTTCTGAGACGAGACAGTGTGTCCTGATACGCGGCTTCAAATTCGTGGTTCTGATCTGCGGCGGCGAGTGCGCGCCGCGGCAGCATTGCACCGAATGTGGCTGCGGTTCCCAACTGACCGGCCCTGCGTCTGTCCAAATCCATCTTGGAGGTCCTCCAAATACCATCGTGAATGGTTCCGCCTCCAAGTAAAGCAGAAGACTGCGTCAGGCGTTAAGAAAATCTGAAATCCGCGCGGTGGATGGGTCGAGCGAATTGATAAACAAAATGGACATTGGCTCAGGTCAGACGCAGATGAAGGTCGACCATCCGTTGCACCATTGGCGCAAAATGGGCGAAATCGGGTGTTTCCATATCGGCGCGTTTACCGGCCTCGTCCAGATAGCGAACCTGAATGATTTCTTTCAGGTTTGGGTTCATCTCGAACTCGGTGACTTCTTCGGGGCTCATGGGTCCACCTTGCAACTCCAGCGTGTGAACCGACGCAACGGATAGACGATTGAAATATTCGGTTTTGGTCGCGCATAGGTACCGCTTGGCTGCCACGTGATACCGGCAGCAATCTGTGATCACACTGGGAAAGAACTGCTCCAGCACATCTGCACCGGCGTCCTCATGATGGCGGTCTTCGGTGTCGTCCGGGTGATAGGTGCCGAATTCCGAGGTGAAATGTCCGATATCATGCAGCAGGGCGCCAACGATGATCTCTTCGGGCATCCCGTTTTGTTCGGCGATGGTCGCACCTTGCAGCATGTGCTCGGCCATGGTGACCGGCTCGCCCAGATACTCCTCGCCTCCTCGCCGATCAAAGATATCGGCGATGAAGGCGACGATGTTGTCTCGGGTGAGTGTCGAAAAATCCGGTTTCATTCCGCCGCCTCCGGCTGCGCCAAGTCCATTACTGCGAGGGTCGAGAGCAACCCGTCCTTGTCGGCGTAGCACCCCTGCAACCAGCGTGAGCCTGCGCCGGAATAGCCAAGACGCGCGTGCAGTACACGGGTGTTGTCGACAATAAAGCTTTCGCCCGGTTCAAGTTTGAACGACACGCCCATTGCGGGATCGTCGATGATTTCGCCCAGTTGGCGGTATGCGGCGTAAAAGGCCTCCATCTGGTCAAACGGCACATCGACAAACGGTGCGGACGACCGGTTGTTAAACCGGATGCCCATCAATTCGCCATCCGGAGACAGCTCGATCATCGGACGGCGCGACCGCAGGCAGACCCCGTCCGCGCCTTTGTATTCGAACCGCGCCGGGTAGCCTGCCAGCAGGGCAAAGCCCCCGGGGTTCTGCTCACGCAGTCTTTCAGCCGCGCGGAACCCGTCGACAACAATCGAGTCGCCACCTTTGGCGCTGTTCTCAAGGCAATAGAGGATTTGCAGCGTGGGCACCGGGTCACGGTAGGGGTTGTCGGTATGGGCCTGAAGACCTAGCCCGGTATAGGCAAGGTTGGTCGGGTTCACCTCGGTCCGGACCTCGAAGTAAGGGCCATAGTTGGTTTCACGCACATAGCCAAACAGATCGGCGACCTTCAGAAGCGACTCGGGCGCGGTTGGCCCGCCGGTTAGCTTGGCGAATCCGAACTCAGCCACTGCCGCCAGCCAGTCGCGTTTGGTGGCGGGGTTGGTGTGGATAGCGGTCCAATCCGCGCTCGGCGCCTCAAGACCACGCTCCCACGTTGTTATGCCTTGGGCGGTCCATCCGGCTGGGCGATCATGAACACAGTCATAGTTATGCTCGGCTAGCCAATCTGCTGGAAAAATGACCGTCTTGCCTTCTGGGTGAAACGTGACTTGTAAGTTCCCGTTTTGCACAGCAACCTCGCGGACCGAGATATCGCACGGAATGTCGCCAATCGTGATCAGGCGTTGACCGTTACCCGGTGCGCGGGTGTCCGGGTCGAGCGCATTGTCGCGCAGCCAGATGGCGTGAAAGCGGGACAGCGCTCCGTTCTCGAACTCTACGGACACGACCGAGGCGTTGTGGGTGGCGGTGCGCAACATTGGGGCTCTCCTGTTCGGCGCGGGCTTTGGTTGAGCAGATACGCCCCTTGTGGCATTACGACAATTAATCCTTCTTTCTGCTAAGGCTTGGAAAAACTAATGGCAAAGAAAAAGATAGGGTTGCCACCATTGGACTGGTTGCGCGTATTCGAAGCTGCCGGTCGATTGGGCGGGTTCTCGGCTGCGGCGCGTGAGTTTGGATTAACGCAGGCTGCGGTCAGCCAGCGGATTGGTAACCTCGAAGCATGGCTGGGCCGGTCCTTGTTTGTCCGCGAGGCGCGGGGTGTATCGTTGACGGTCGAAGGGGAAAGCTATCTGCCGCTGGTGCAGGACAGTCTACAGGCCTTGGAGCGCAACACCGAAGACCTGTTCGGCAGGGCTCCGCGTGAGTTGCGGGTCGCGGGATTGTCGTCCCATATCCATGCCCTGGTGTTGCCCGCGTTGCCACGGTTTCACACCCAGCGTCCAAAGGTACGGGTGGTGACGGATTCCGTTGCGCGCCGTTCGTCCCTTGATGAAGAACGCACTTGGCTCCAAATCCGCTATGGTCGCGGCGCGTGGCCCGGGCGCGATGCGGCTCTGATCGCGCGCGAATTGCTGGTGCCTATGGCCGCGCCGGGCAACAACTGGGGCGCGCCGCTGATTGACTTGCGCGGTGAACGCCCCGGGTGGCGCGACTGGGCTCAGGTATCAGGTCAGAACGACCTTCCGCCCGCAAAAGTTAGCTTTGATTCGATGGAACATGCAATTTCGGCGGCAAGGCAGGGCATGGGTGTCGTGCTTGGGTCCGTCCCTTTGGCATC
This sequence comes from Ruegeria sp. B1, assembly GCF_056535885.1. Lineage (NCBI taxonomy): Bacteria > Pseudomonadati > Pseudomonadota > Alphaproteobacteria > Rhodobacterales > Roseobacteraceae > Ruegeria > Ruegeria sp. B1. Next base: position 1,444,742 of record NZ_JBQFJA010000001.1, read on the forward strand.
GGGTGAATTTCAATCTGGGCAATTGCGCAAGCTGGAATTGCCGGATCTGCATACCAAGGATGGGTACTGGCTGACCTGGCCAGACGAACGCGCAACGTCCAAGAAACAGCGCGCACTGATCGAGGATTTTCTGGATGCCCTGCGGGGATGAGCGATCAGAAATCGATGGCGATACCTTTTTTCTCCCAATCGCCATAGCGGGCCGGGTCCGGTCCATCGCGACCGCCCAGTTCCTTTGGCATCTTCTTTGCCTGCGCCTCGGCCTTACGGCGACGCTCTTCCGCTTCGGCCAGAGCGCGTTGTGCGGCAGGCGGCAGATCTTTGCGGTCGTCACTCATGACATCGGGTTCCTTTCCATGCACCGCCTTGATATACGCCCCCGTCCGCCGATGGCAATGCGGGCGGGGATCATATCAAGGTGGCGAGAGTGTCCAATAACGCAACAGCAGCGCGACGCAGCGCAATCTACCTGCTGGATCAGGTTCTGGGCGAAGGGCGTCTGTTGTCGGAATGTCTGGCCGCAGGGGCCTTGGATCGGTTGGACCCCGAGGATCGCGCGCGGGCCCAGCGACTTGCGCTGGAAACCCTGCGTGGACTGGAACGAGCCGACCGTCTGTTGAACAATCATGTGAATCGAACGCCTGCATTGACGGTTCATAACGCTCTACGACTTGGGACAGTTGAGCTGTGCGCCGGCGAGGCTGCGCATGGCGTGGTCAATTCGATGGTCGAGATCGTCGGGCGCTCGCGCAAACACGGTCGTCTCAAGGGGCTGGTCAACGCCGTGTTGCGCAAGGTTGCAGCCGAAGGGCCCGAGGCCTGGCCCAAAATGCGGGTGCCGCGCCTGCCGGAATGGCTGCGGGAGCCCCTGGATGCCGCTTGGGGGATCGATGCTGTGACTGCGATGGAGCAGGCACATTTCGACGGCGCACCGTTGGATCTGACCTTAAAGCCGGGATGCACAGGACCGTCCGGAGAGGGTCTGCCGACCGGATCGGTTCGGCTGCAAAACGCGGGCCAGGTCTCGGCGTTGTCGGGATACAAGTCCGGGGATTGGTGGGTCCAAGATGCGGCGGCGGCATTGCCGGTTCGCATTCTGGCTCCGCAAGCGGATGAGACGGTGCTGGATCTTTGCGCCGCGCCCGGGGTTAAGACATTGCAACTGGCTGCTGCCGGAGCGCAGGTCACTGCGCTGGATGTTTCCGAATCCCGGATCGAACGGGTGCGCGAGAATCTGGCACGCACCAAATTGAAAGCGCAGATCGTCGTCGCAGATGCATTGGCGCATCAGGGTCAGTACGATGCAATCCTGCTGGACGCGCCCTGTTCTGCAACCGGCACGATCCGGCGTCACCCCGACCTGCCCTTCGCCAAGGACGGCTCGGAATTCGGCGGCCTGATCGCGTTGCAGGCCGCTATGCTGGCCCATGCCTGGACGTTGCTGAAACCGGGAGGACGGCTGGTCTATTGCACGTGCTCGCTGCTACCCGACGAGGGTGAAGTGCAGATCGAAGAGGCCTTGGAACAGTATCCGGACATGCGTGTGGATGGCGCAGCGCTGGAGGTTCCGGGTGTTGAAAAAAGCTGGATCACGACCGAAGGCGGGCTGCGCCTGCGCCCGGATTTCTGGCCGGATCGGGGCGGTATGGATGGATTCTACATCGCTTGCCTAAACAAATCCGCCCGAGGTCACGCTTTTCGATGACTTGACGATCGCCCCGGTCTATCGTTGGTTCAAGCGCCAGCAGAGCGCAAGGGGCAGAGTAACACGCGTCATGTCAAGTTCAGACACCATGGCCACAAGGTGGATGCGGTTTCAAAACCGTTATTATGCTTGGCTGAGTCAACGCCGCAAAGCGGTCACGGGGTTTGTGGCACAGCCCGAGCCGCGCACGATCGGGTCCTTTGCACGCGGGCGGCAACTTGTGGCTGGCAACCTGCTGTTTGCTGGATATCTGGTCGAGGCACAGGACACCGGGCTTTGGGACGTAGCCGCGCCGACTGCAGGATTTGATGACGAACGACACGGTTTTGCCTGGTTGGATGATCTTGCCGCCGTTGGTGACATGCGCGCACGGGAAAAAGCACAACGCTGGGTCTGGGGATGGATCGACGCACATGGTCGCGGTCGGGGGGCCGGATGGGCGCCGGACGTGACCGGACGGCGGGTTATGCGTTGGATCAATCACGCCGTATTCCTATTACGCGGGGTTGATGAGAAGCAGAGCCAGTTGTTCTTCCTGTCGTTGTCGCAACAGACCTGGTTCCTGTCCAAACGGTGGCAGGCAGCCACGCCGGGATTGCCCCGGTTCGAAGCTCTGGCGGGATTGGTGCAAGCCGGTCTCGCCCTTGAGGGTCTGGAACAAATGGCCGATCCGGCCCTGCGCGCTTTGGCGCGGGAATGTGATCGGCAGGTGGACGCGCAGGGCGGGATACCCACCCGTAATCCCGAGGAATTGTTGGACGTGTTCATGCTGCTGACCTGGACCTCGTCTGCGCTGAGCGAGTTGGGCCGGGGTACGCCGGGTGCACAGGCAGGTGCTATCAAGCGCATCGCGCCAACCCTGCGCGACCTGCGCCATTCGGATGGGGGGCTGGCTCGGTTTCATGGTGGCGGGCGCGGTGTCGAAGGCCGGTTGGATCAGGCCCTCGCGCAAAGCGGGGTAAGGCCGCAACACTTGCCCGGCCTGTCGATGGGCTATGCCCGCCTGTATGCCGCGAGAACCAGCGTGATTGTGGATGCGAGCCCGCCTGCACAGGGGGCGGCGTCCTACAACGCGCACGCTTCAACACTGGCATTCGAACTGACGTCGGGTCGCCGGCCGTTGATCGTGAATTGTGGGTCAGGGGAAAGCTTCGGTCTTGAATGGCGGCGCGCAGGGCGTGCCACACCGTCGCATTCGACCCTTTGCCTGGATGGGTACTCAAGTGCCCGGCTGACCAGTCTTGTTGCAGGCACCGAGAACCAAGCGCTGGTGGATGCACCGCAGGATGTCCCGGTCGAATCTGAGAACACGTTTCAGGGCGTCCAGTTCATGGCGGGGCATGACGGATATACCAAGGTGTTCGGCCTCACCCACGCCCGCACGTTCGAATTGCGGTTTGACGGGCGCGAACTGACGGGCGAGGACATCCTGCTGACCGCCACCGACAAGGAGAAGCGGCAATTTGACCGGGCGATGGATGCTTCCGGTCTGAAAGGCATCGGTTTTGACATCCGGTTTCACCTGCATCCCGATGTGGACGCGGCCCAGGATTTGGGGGGCGCTGCGGTGTCCATGGCGCTCAAAAGCGGTGAGATATGGGTTTTCCGTCATGACGGCGTTGGAAAGTTGTCTGTTGAACCAAGTGTTTATTTGGAAAAAGGTCGCCTGAAGCCCCGCGCGACAAAACAGATTGTTCTATCCGGGCGCGCAATGGAGTATGCGACGCGCATCCGGTGGACGTTGAGCAAGGCGCAGGATACAGCCTATGCCGTGCGTGATCTGCACCGGGACGAGCCCGAATTCGACTGACGCCAAAAGGATCCTTGGACTTATGACCGATTTTCACCCCGTGCGCCGCGCGCTCTTATCCGTTTCCGACAAGACCGGATTGATCGAGCTGGGGCAGGCGCTGGCCGAACGCGGGGTCGAGCTGTTGTCGACCGGCGGCACTGCCAAAGCCCTGCGCGACGCCGGGCTCGCGGTCAAGGATGTCAGCGAGGTCACCGGCTTTCCCGAGATGATGGATGGACGGGTCAAGACGCTGCACCCGATGGTGCATGGGGGCCTGCTGGCATTGCGCGACAATGACACGCATGTCACCGCGATGCAGGAACACGGCATCGGCGCGATCGATCTGCTGGTAGTGAATCTGTACCCGTTTGAGGCGACAGTGGCCAAGGGTGCCGGTTACGACGAATGCATCGAAAATATCGATATCGGTGGCCCGGCGATGATCCGCGCGGCCTCTAAGAACCATGCTTTTGTCAGTGTGGTTGTGGATGTCGAGGATTACTCGTCCCTGCTGGATCAATTGGAAGAGAATTATGGCAAGACCTCACTGGGTTTCCGTCAGTGGCTGGCGCAAAAAGCCTATGCGCGTACCGCAGCTTATGACGCCGCCGTTTCCAATTGGATGGCTGAGGCGTTGCAACTCGACGCCCCCAAACGCCGTGCCTTTGCCGGTGAGTTGAAACAGACCCTGCGCTATGGCGAGAACAGCCATCAGCAAGCTGCTTTCTACACCGATGGGACAGGCCGTCCTGGTGTTGCGACTGCGGTGCAGCATCAAGGCAAAGAACTGAGCTATAACAACATCAACGACACGGATGCCGCCTTTGAATTGGTCGCCGAATTCGATCCTACAGATGGGGCGGCTTGTGCGATCATCAAACATGCGAACCCTTGCGGGGTTGCGAAAGGTTCGACGTTGTTAGGGGCTTACAAAGCGGCTTTCGATTGCGACCGCACCTCGGCTTTTGGTGGAATCGTGGCCCTGAACCAGCCTCTGGACGCCGAGACCGCGCAAGAGATCACCGGTATCTTTACCGAAGTTGTGATTGCCCCCGGTGCATCGGACGAGGCCAAGGCGATCTTTGCAGCCAAAAAGAACCTGCGCCTGCTGACCACCGATGGCCTGCCGGATATCACCGTAAGTTGCAAAACCGTGCGCCAGGTGGCTGGTGGTTTGCTGGTGCAGGACAAAGACAATGGCTTTGTCGGCATGGATGATCTGAAGGTTGTGACCAAAAAGGCCCCGACTGCGGAACAGATGCGCGATTTGCTGTTCGCGTGGAAAGTGGCCAAACACGTCAAATCCAATGCAATCGTTTACGTCAAAGGCGGCGCGACCGTGGGTGTCGGCGCAGGGCAGATGAGCCGGGTCGACTCGGCGCTGATTGCGGCGAAGAAAGCCGAACGCATGGCAGACGTTCTGGGCCTGCCGCAGCCGCTGACCATCGGGTCTGCGGTTGCTTCGGATGCATTCTTTCCTTTCCCCGACGGTCTGATGGAGGCCGCCGAGGCGGGGGCGACCTGCGTGATCCAGCCGGGCGGCTCCATGCGCGACGACGAGGTGATCGCGGCGGCGGATGAGGCCGGTCTGGCCATGGTTTTCACCGGCATGCGCCATTTCCGTCACTGATGCGGTACCGTCTACTGCTCTGGGCCGGTTTGGCCGCATTTCTGATCGACCAGATCAGCAAGTATCTTGTTGTTCATGTCATGCGTGTTGCGGAACAACCCGGAGGCATCGATGTTCTGCCGCCGTTGGTTGTGTTCAAATACGGCGAGAACAGAGGTATCAATTTCGGCCTGTTTCAGGGCGACAGCGACGCGGCCCGCTGGATTTTAGTTGGCATTTCACTGGCCATTTGTGTCGCGGTTCTGATCTGGTTGCGGCGCAGCGCACCATCCAATCTCATGCTGATTTGCGGTGGCTTGTTGATCGGTGGCGCCTTGGGCAACGTAGTGGATCGCATCCTCTATGGATTTGTTCTGGACTTCCTGAACATGTCCTGCTGCGGGATCAACAATCCGTTTGTGTTCAATCTGGCGGATGTGTTCATTTTTGCAGGGGCACTCGGTCTGGTGTTGTTTGAAAACAAAAAAAGGCCTCGTGACGTGCCGGACGATATGCTTTAAAAGCACCCGAAACAGGCTGGAGACACCCATGCGCATTCTGCGTGCCTTATTTGCACTGACGACAGCCGCCGCTGTGGCGGGGTGTTCGGATATCGGTCTGCGAAATCTTGAGCCGCCGGGTCAGGGTCCCGATGAATTCTCGGTTCTGCCTGTCAAACCCCTGACTCAGCCGCAGGATTATGCGTTTCTGCCTGCACCTTCACCGGGTGGAACCAATCTGACCGATCCGACCCCCAAGGCGGACGCGGTTGTCGCGCTGGGCGGTAATGCTGCGGCGCTGAACCCCAATACGGGCATTCCGTCATCGGATTCGGCGCTGGTCACGGCGTCGAGCCGTTATGGCGTTCCAGCGAATACGCGTCAGGTATTGGCTGAGGAGGATGCGGAATTCCGCAGGCGTCAGGCGCGCTGGACACGGCTTCGCCTGTTCCCGGTAGACCGGTATTCTGAGGTTTATCGCCGCGAGGCGATTGATGCCGACGCACAGAACGAAGCGGCGCGGCGCGTGGGCATTGAAACGCCCTCAGCACCGCCAGCCAATGAATAATTCTTAACTTTCCGTCATCGGCCTTGAACCCGGCGGGCTCTACCGTAGTTTGAAATGTGAAACGAAACGGAGGACGCCCCATGGTTCGGGCCCTGGCATTGTCGGCTGCCCTGATTGCCGCCACCCCTGTTCTGGCCGAGGACGGGCACGAGGCGGTCACCACATTTACGTTGGATAACGGCATGGATGTCGTGGTGGTCGAAGATCACCGCGCACCGGTTGTGCAGCACATGGTCTGGTATCGTGTCGGATCGGCGGATGAGCCTATCGGGGTGTCCGGCGTGGCGCATTTCCTGGAACATTTGTTGTTCAAGGGAACCGAGACTCTGGAGCCCGGCGAGTTTTCGGCAACCGTTGCGGCCAACGGTGGCAACGATAATGCGTTCACGTCTTACGACTACACCGCCTATTTCCAACGCGTCGCCGCAGACCGTCTGGAACTGATGATGCAGATGGAGGCAGACCGGATGCGCAACATCCGCCTGACCGAAAACGACATTGTTACCGAGCGAGATGTGATCCTCGAAGAGCGCAATCAGCGCACAGAGAACAACCCGCGCGCCTTATTTGGGGAACAGATGAGCGCGGCGCAATATCTCAGCCACAGCTATGGCGTTCCCATCATCGGATGGCAGCACGAGATGGAGATGCTGGATATGGACGACGTATTGGCGTTCTACGAGACCCATTATGCGCCGAACAACGCGATCCTTGTCGTTACGGGTGATGTCGACCCCGCAGAAGTGCGCGAAATGGCAGACCGTTACTACGGCGTGATTCCGGCCAATCCGGACGTGCCCGAACGCGTTCGCTCGCAAGAACCGCCGCAAATCGCCGAGCGCCGCCTGACCTATAAGGACGCGCGGGTGGCGCAGCCATATGTGCAGCGCAGTTATCTGGCGCCCGAGCGGAACCCGGGCGAACAGGAGAAGGCCGCAGCGTTGTTTCTGCTGGCCGAATTGCTAGGCGGCAGCACGACATCCTATCTGAACGAAAAGTTGCAGCTGGAAGAACAATTGGTCGTTTATGCTGGCGCTTTCTATCGGGGCGTATCTCTGGATGACACAACCTTCGATCTACTTGTTGTTCCTGCGGCTGGTGTGTCCCTGCAAGAGGCCGAGGATGCCATGGATCAGGCTGTGGCAGACTTTATTGCTGAGGGTGTCAACGCAGAGGATCTCGACCGGATCAAGATGCAATTGCGCGCTGCGCAGATCTATGCGCGCGACAATGTCGACGGGATCGGCAACCGCTATGGGCGGGCCCTAACCAGTGGCCTGACGGTAGAGGATGTGCAGGCTTGGCCAGATGTTTTGCAGGCGGTGACCGGAGATGAAATCATCGCCGCGGCGCGTGAAATCCTGCAGCCTGAAACATCGGTCACCGGTTGGCTGATGCGCGATGATGAGGTGACGCAATGAGAGCTTTTTTCACGACGCTGATTGCCATTGTCGTTGCAATCCCCGCATGGGCTGAGATTGAGATCAAGGAAGTGACGTCGCCGGGCGGGATCACCGCATGGCTGGTTGAGGACCACGCGATCCCCTTTACAGCGCTGGAATTGCGCTTTCGCGGTGGCACGTCTCTGGATGACCCAGACAAGCGCGGTGCGGTCCACCTGATGAGTGGCCTGATCGAAGAGGGCGCAGGCGACATGGATGCCCGCACCTATGCGCGAGAGCTGGAATCCCTAGCAGCCTCTTTCGGGTATAATGCAAGCGATGATACGGTTTCGATCTCCGCTAAATTCCTGACTGAAAACCGCGATGCGGCCATCGACCTTTTGCGGACGACGATCCATGAGCCCCGGTTCGATCAGGATGCGGTGGATCGAGTGCGGGCGCAGGTGCTTTCGGGTCTCAAGTCGGATCAGACTGACCCGAATGACATCGCCGGGCTCAACTTTGCCGAAATGGCCTATGGAGAACACCCTTATGGGTCGGAAGGTAAGGGCACGATCGAAAGCGTTTCGGCGCTCACACGCGACGATGTGGTCGCGGCCTATGACGCTGTCTTTGCCAAGGACCGTCTGTATGTGGGCGCCGTGGGCGACATCACCGCGGAAGAGCTTGGCACGCTGCTGGACAAACTGCTCGCGGACCTTCCCGAAACAGGGAAGCTGATCCCGGAACGGGCCGAGGTCACGATCTCTGGCGGGATCAGCGTGGTCGACTTTGACACGCCGCAATCCGTGGCCCTTTTTGGACAGAAAGGCATCGACCGGGATGATCCGGACTTTTTTGCCGCCTACATCCTGAACCACATTATCGGCGGCGGCGGGTTCGAAAGCCGCCTGATGCAGGAAGTGCGCGAAAAGCGCGGCCTGACCTACGGTGTGGGCACATATCTCGTGCCCAAGGATTTGGCATCGGTCTATCTGGGATCGGTGTCATCGTCCAATGATCGCATCGCCGAAGCGGTTGAGGTCATTCGTGATGAATGGGCCCGTGCCGCTGCCGACGGCGTGACCCAGAAAGAGCTGGATGACGCCAAAACCTATCTGACCGGTGCCTATCCTCTGCGGTTTGACGGGAACGGGCAGATCGCGGGCATCATGGTTGGGATGCAGATGGAAAACCTGCCTATCGACTACATCGCCACACGCAATGATCAGGTGAACGCCGTGACGCTGGAAGACGTGAATCGCGTCGCGTCCGAATTGCTCGATCCGGACGGGCTGCATTTCACAGTTGTCGGCAAACCCGTGGGTCTAGAGACGACGAACTGAGATCAGGCCTCGATTTCAACCGTGAGCAGGCAGTGATCGGACAAATCCCGTAAGAATGCCTCGCGTTCGTCGTCAGGTTTGTCCACCCATCCTGACACCTGAACCGAGTAGTTTTCTCCGGAGCCGTTCGGACCAAGGGGGGTAAAGGTCATCAGGTTACTAGCCATCGCGTGGTCCAGATCTGACGTGAAATTTCGGCCCATCTTTTTCCAGGTGACGTCGTGACTTTTACTCAACAGCTTCATGTCGTTTTTGATTGCAAAATCGGATAGCGCAGTGATTTCGCTGCCCCCAGGAACAATCAAATCAGATTTGCGCTGCGTCGGAAACTGCAGGCCCATCGTGTTCAGGTCGCCAATTACCAACAGGCGCTCTCGTTTATTCCCGACTTTCTTGTCGAGCGATTTGCGCAGGTTCCAGACCTTGTCGAACATCTCATAGCGGTTCCCAAAATCACGGGCTTCGGTGCCACTGTCCGTATGCAGGAACAGAATATTGTACCAAGTTCCAGAGGTCTTGAACGATAGCAAGGCACCGGGTCGCAGATAGGGATTGTACAGATTGAACTGGCGCTTTTGCGAAAACGTCACCTGGTCCATCTGACCGCGCCGCCATCCGACCAGAATTTCCTTGGACGCTTTTCCGCTCCCGTCGTGGCCTTCGGTGAAGCCGAAATCAAACTCTGGAAATTCCGTGTCAATCAGTTCCAGAATATCAAGAGTTTCTACTTCCAGAATGCCAAAGATGTCCGGCTTTTGGGATTTGATTTGTGCGGCAACCGAGCGAACACGCTTTTTCAAAGCCGCGCTGGATTTAGGTTTTTACCAAATTCCTTCACATTCCAGCAGGTAACACGGATAGTCATGATCGTACTCCTCCAATAAACTATGACGAATGCGATCAGGTTGAGACATCCCTGCCGGGTTTTCAACGTTTATTGGGATTTGGATTTTGTCATCGAGCGCAGCATATCGCCCATCATCTGGCCAAATTTTCCTGACCCGCGTTGATAAAGCGCGCCATCGACCGACAGAACCGTGCCGCTGATATAGCTGGCCATGTCAGATGACAGAAACAGACAGGCGTTCGCGACGTCCTGAACTGTTCCCCAACGACCGGCCGGAATATCCCTGCGGATTTCATCATGCATGTTCTCATTCGGGGCCAGTCGGCGTGCGCCTTCGGTGTTTTCGATGAACCCCGGTACAACCGAGTTCACGCGGATGCCTTCAACACCCCACTCCATAGACAGCGTCCGGGTAATCTGATCGACGCCGGCTTTTGCAGCACAGACATGCGCCTGACCTTCGTAGGGCAGAAACGCCTGCGGTGCCGAGATGTTGAGGATGCTGGAACCCGGACGTTTCAGATGCGGGTACGCCCCTTTCAAGACGTGGACGGTGCCCATCAGATCAATGTCGACAACGGATTTGAAAGCGTTGACCGACATCTCGGCCGTCAGCGCCGGGAAATTCCCGGCTGCACCGGACACTAGAATGTCGAAATCTCCGAAGGCATCGTGGAACTGTTTCAACCCTGCCGCCACAGCGTCCGGATCGCGCACGTCAAACGCCGCACCCATAGCGTCTGCCGCACCTGCCGCTTTAAGTGCTGCGACCGTATCGTCCACTTTTTCCTGCGACCGGCTGGCCACCGCAAGTTTCGCGCCCGAGGCAGCAAAGGCCTCGGCAATACCACGATTGATACCGCTGGTCCCACCAATGACGACGACGGTTCTTCCTGAAAAATCCATGTGGGCCTCCCTAGTTATGATCAGCCATGTTTCCCTGCTTCAGCTCGCCACGCATCTTTTCAACCATCGGAATCGCTAGGTTTTCGACGTTTGCGAGTAGGAAGGCCAAACACGCCAAAGCACCAATCATGCACCAAATCACGAAGCGAACTACGGTGGTTTTAGTCGTTTTGTCTGTAGGTAGTACCAAATTGGCTATTCCCGTGATGCGGGAGCCCTACTCGCCGTAGGGCACCCAGATGTTTTTCACTTCGGTCGCAGCTTGCAGGAAACGGCGCGAATGATCTACGCCCCAATCAATTGCCGTGGCGTTATTGACCCAGGTCCGTTTCAGGTTCCCGGCTGAGACGACCTCGATCTCTTTCGACAGATCCGTCGATGAGAAGGACCAGACCGCATCCACGTTCAGATGCGAGGCCAGTGGCTCGGCCATTTCCGCGTGGCTGCCGGTCAGGATGTTGACCACACCGGCAGGCACGTCCGAGGTTTCGAGGATCTGATAGAAATCAGTCGCCGCCAGCGGATAGGGTTCCGATGCGGCCAGAACCACCCGGTTGCCCATGGCAATCGCAGGCGCCATAGCCGAGACCAGCCCTAGCAATGGCGCTTCATCCGCACAAAGTGCGCCGATGACGCCAACAGGCTCCTTCATCGCAATCGCCACACCCCGGATCGGAACGCCATGCACCTGACCGTCATATTTGTCGGCCCAGGCAGCTGCAGTGAACAGGCGCTGGATCGAGGCTTCGACCTCTTTCGTAACGTCCTTCTTGCCGGTCATGGCATCAATGCGCGCGGCAAACTCATCGGCGCGGGCCGAGAGATTCTCGCCGATATAGTACAGAATCTGCGCCCGCAGATGACCGGTTGTCTTGGACCAGCCTTTGGCCCCCGCAGCAGCCTCGACCGCGTTGCGGACGTCCTTGCGGTTGGCCAGACCCACATGGCCCAGCAGGCCGGATTTGCCCCAGATGGGTTTTGAATATCCGCTGTCGGGTCGCGCCTGTTTGCCGCCGATATACATCTTGGCGGTGCGGTCGATGGGATCGACCGGGGCCCCTTCGCCCATGATCGCCTCGACCTTGGCCAGTGGCTTAGCCTTGCCTTTGGATTTGGTATAGGCCGCCAGACCTTCCCAGCCGCCTTCCCGGCCAAAGCCGCTTTCCCGCACGCCGCCAAACCCTGCGGCGGCGTCGAACAGGTTGGTGGCATTCACCCAGACCACGCCCGCAACCAGCTTGGGCGCGATATCCAGCGCCAGGTTCACATTCTCGGTCCAGACCGTCGCGGCCAGGCCGTAACGGGTGTTGTTGGCCAGCTCGACCGCCTCTTCCGGCGTGCGGAAGGTGGACGAGACCAGTACCGGGCCGAAGATTTCCTCCTGCATCAGCGGATCCGAAGTTTCGAGACCCGAAATCAAGGTCGGCGGGTAGTAGCAGCCGTTTTCCGGCAACTCACAGGCGGCCTGATGCATATGCCCAACCGTGTTGCTTTCGACCATGCTCTTGATGGTCTGCAGCTGAACCGGGTCCACAACCGCGCCAACGTCAATGCATTTGTCCAGCGGATCACCGATGCGCAAGCCATCCATCCGAGCGCGCAGTTTCTCGTGGAAGCGGTCGGCGATGCCTTCCTGCACCAACAGGCGCGATCCCGCGCAGCAGACCTGACCCTGATTGAACCAGATCGCGTCGACCAGACCCTCAATCGCGCTGTCGATATCGGCGTCATCGAACACGACATAGGCGGATTTCCCGCCCAGCTCCAACGTCAGCTCCTTGCCCGTGCCCGCCGTCGCCTCACGGATGCGGCGACCCACGACGGTCGAGCCGGTGAACGCGATCTTATCCACGTCCGCGTTTACGATCATCTCGCCTACTGCGCCATCACCAGTCACGATGTTGACCACACCTTTGGGCAGCCCGGCCTGCGTGCAGATATCAGCGAACAGCAGCGCAGTGAGCGAGGTATACTCGGCCGGTTTCAGAACCACCGTATTACCCATCGCCAGCGCAGGCGCGATCTTCCACGCCAGCATCAGCAAAGGGAAATTCCACGGGATGATTTGACCGCAAACGCCCAAGGCCTCAGCATCGGGCAGCTCGCTCTCCATCAACTGCGCCATGCCGGCGTGGTAGTAGAAATGCCGTTGCGCCAGAGGGATGTCGATGTCACGCGATTCCCGGATCGGCTTGCCGTTATCCATGCTCTCCAGCACCGCAAATAGGCGGGAATGCTTCTGCAACAGACGTGCAATGGCATAGAGATACCGCGCACGGCCTGCGCCACCCAGTTTCTCCCACTTGGGTTGCGCCTTGCGGGCAGCGGCGACGGCAGCGTCCACATCAGCTTGCTTCGCCTGGGTCAGCTTGGCCAGAACCTCTCCGGTCGCGGGGTTGCGGCTGTCGAACCCTTTGCCGGGCTTGGTGAAAACCCCGTCGATGTAGTGCCCGAACTTGTCACCCTGATCGACCAGCCAAGCCAATGCTTCCGCGGCGCTTTCAAGGGCGGGACCGTAATCCATGGTCTCGAATATTTCTTTGACTGTCATAGCCATATCCACCCGTCTCGGGATTTTTCTATTTTAGATTCATCTACGAGATTCTGAGCTGCCCATCGCATTTCGTATTGCCAAGTGTAGAATAGAGTTTCATCTCTTCTCAGTTCCTGCTCGTGAATTCGCCAGATTTCTCGTGCGACTTCGACAATTGTCATCTTTTTATTTGCTTCGCGCAAAACGTCAGCAACCCATGGCTCCAAGAGTTCTTTTACTTCTTTCGAGGTCATCGTTTTATCCCATCGAATGCCTGTAACCAGCCGAGTAGGACCCGGTAACATAATGTTCCAACTGCCGTTCGATATCACCCAGCAGCGACGAAGCACCAAAACGGAACAGGTTGGGCTCTAGCCAGCGGTCGCCCAGTTCATCCTTGATCAGCGACAGATAGACCAGCGCGTCTTTGGCTTTCGAAATCCCACCGGCGGGTTTGTATCCAACGCGATATCCCGTGCGGTCATAATAGTCCCGGATCGCGCGGATCATCACCAGACTGACGGGCAGGGTGGCGTTGATGCTTTCTTTGCCGGTCGAGGTCTTGATGAAATCCGCCCCGGCCATCATGCAGACCAGCGAAGCGCGCGCGACGTTGCGCAGGCTGCCCAGCTCTCCGGTCGCCAGAATGGCTTTGACATGGGCATCGCCGCAAGCCACACGGAATGCCTTCATCTCATCATACAGGGCCTGCCAGTCCCCCGACAGGACGTGACGGCGAGAGATGACGATGTCGATTTCCTCTGCGCCGGCCTTTACGCTTTCTTCGATTTCAGCCACGCGCAGGTGGAACGGGGAGAGGCCCGCGGGAAACCCCGTGGAGACGGCTGCAACAGGAATGCCGGTGCCTTTCAGTGCCTCAACCGCCGTTTCGATCATGTCATGATAGACACAAACCGCGCCGGTTGTGATCGCGGGCATATCCAGCGCTTGTAAGGTTGCAGGCGCAACCGGCTGGCGCGCCTTGGCGCACAAGCGGCGCACGCGCCCCACGGTGTCATCGCCCGAAAGGGTAGTCAGGTCGATCATTGTAACGGCCTTCAGCAGCCATGCCGCCTGATACTCTTTCTTCACTGACCGCCGGCCCGGCAGGGTTGCCGCGCGGCGTTCAATGGCCGAGGTGTTGGCCTGCACGGCGCGGACCCAATCCAGATCCAGATCCATCCCCGGGTTCCGGGGTTCGGTCACTTGCGGCAGATGCGCGGTGCGCACGGCGCTGTCTGAGCTCTGCGTGTCCATCTTTGCGTCCTTTGGGAGGTTTGCGTCAAAATCGCACGGGATAGGACCAAATGGAAGGTTTGCTGCCTTTCGTAAAGCAATTTTTTACCAGTTGGACAAATTCAGGGGTATTTTACGGGTGATTGGCATGGTTGCGCGGTCGATGTGGATGGATTAGGGCGGGTTAGATGCCGCGACCTCTATTTCAGACCGGGAAGTTGTCCGCGTTGTAAACGATTGGTCGGATCGCGTGCCGACTCACACCACAATCGTACGGTTAGTTGCGAAACCTGTTCGGTGTTGTGGTCCATTCCCTGCATTCAGACATGGACTCCTGAATGGTCCCTCCCCTGGTTTTTGGCTGTGCGGCAAGGCACGTATCTGGTTTGTTTTGAACCCCGCGTGTCTTGGCAAAGTGGCAGGATAACGCCGTACCGCGTTGCGGCGTTTCGGCTGATCTCTGCCGAGATCGCGCGCGCATCAAACTTAAGCATCGTTTAACAATAACGCGTGTTACCAAATTTTCATTGAACGCTGAAACATCGCCACTCACTTCAGAACGTCCGGACAGTCGTGGGCCTTAGATCAACCGTATTAGGTGACCCCCACGATTGTTCGGACGCCCCCTCACCCCCCTTGTTTTCAGTTGTCAAACCTGTGGCAGAATCGCACCCGGGTATGCTAGGTCTAGCGGTATGGCGCAAGCAAACCCCAATATCAGCGAAAAACGCCCGGCGATCCGGCAACTTGACGACGCGGCGATCAATCGTATTGCGGCTGGTGAAGTTGTGGAACGCCCGGCCTCGGCAGTCAAAGAGCTGATCGAGAATGCCATTGATGCCGGCGCTTCGCGCATCGCGATCGAAATCGCGGACGGGGGTAAAACGCTTATCCGAGTCACCGATGATGGCTGCGGTATTGCCGCTGAAGATTTGCCGCTGGCCTTGTCCCGTCATGCAACGTCGAAGATCGACGGGTCCGATCTGCAGAATATTCGCACGTTTGGATTTCGCGGAGAGGCGTTGCCGTCGTTGGGGGCGGTCGGGCGCCTGACGATCACCAGCCGCGTGCCCGGGGCCGAGGCCGCGTCTATCCACGTGTCGGGCGGCAAGATGGATCGGGTAAAGCCGGCGGCCCTACGTGCAGGTACGGTAGTGGAGTTGCGCGATCTTTTCTTTGCGACACCGGCGCGCCTGAAGTTTATGCGCACCGACCGCGCAGAGGGTCAGGCAATCTCGGATACGGTCAAGCGGCTTGCCATGGCGGAACCTGCGGTCACCTTTGCCCTGCGGGATGTCTCGGGCGGGGGCGAGGGGCGAGTCATGTTTCGGGCGGACCGAGAAAACGGTGATCTGTTTGACGCGTTACATGCCCGCTTGGCCCGTGTTCTGGGCCGCGAGTTTGCCGACAACGCGCTGCGGATTGATGCTTCGCGCGACGGGATACGGCTCTATGGCTACGCGGCCTTGCCAACCTATTCCCGGGGTGCCGCAGTGGCGCAGTATCTGTTCGTCAACGGGCGACCGGTGCGGGACAAGATGCTAACCGGCGCGCTGCGCGCCGCCTATTTCGATTTCCTCAGTCGTGATCGCCATCCGGCAGCAGCGCTTTTCATCGATTGCGATCCAACTTTGGTGGATGTGAACGTCCATCCCGCGAAATCCGAGGTCCGGTTTCGCGATCCGGGCGTCGCGCGCGGACTGATTGTCTCGAGCCTGCGCCATGCGTTGGCGGAGGCAGGGCATCGCGCGTCTTCGACCGTGGCAAACGCGACCTTGGGGGCAATGCGCCCGGAACCGGCCCAGCCAGCGACCGCGCGGGTCTACCAAATGGATCGGCCCTCTCCATCTGCACGGCAGGCGGCCCATCGCGCACAATCGCCGGGTTTCGCGGAGCTGGCAAAGGATTATAGTGGACGTGTCGTTGAACCCGCTGCGATCCCCGCCGCCGCCGACACGCCCGAGACGCGGGACCTGCCACTGGGGGCTGCGCGCGGGCAAGTACATGAGAACTACATTATCGCCCAGACTGCGGATGGGTTGGTCATTGTGGACCAGCATGCCGCACACGAACGGCTCGCGTATGAAAAACTCAAGGCGCAGATGGCCGAAACAGGTGTCGCCGCGCAGGCGCTGCTGATCCCAGAGATTGTCGAGCTGTCCGAAGGCGATTGTACACGCCTGATGGGGATTGCGGATGAACTGTCCAACCTCGGGTTAACCGTCGAATCATTTGGCGGCGGCGCGGTTGCTGTGCGTGAGACCCCTGCCATTCTGGGAGAGGTCGACGCAGCTGCGATGATCCGGGATATTCTGGACGAACTGGCCGATCAGGGCGAAAGCCAGACGGTGCAGGCCCGGGTTGAGGCCATCCTCAGCCGGGTGGCGTGCCATGGTTCTGTCCGTTCTGGTCGGCGGATGCGCGCGGAGGAGATGAACGCGCTGCTGCGTGAGATGGAAGCCACGCCGCATTCAGGGCAGTGCAACCACGGGCGGCCCACCTATGTGGAACTTAAGCTGAGCGACATAGAAAGGTTGTTCGGGCGCAGTTGATCCGGGTCCGATGCACATGTATCAAGGATAAAACAAAACAAGAACACGCAGAGTGAGATGATCGAGATCGCAGGAAACCAATATGCTCTGAATGACCCCATCGTGATGGCAGCTCTGATCGGTGGTGGTGCGGTCCTGCTGATCTTGATGCTGCTGTTTCTGGCGGTTCGCGCGGCCACGCGGTCTGCCCGCATGGCGGAACCATTGGCGCAGCAACTGGCGCATCTGGGTCAGCATGTGCAGCAATTGGGCCAAGGGCAAGAGCAGTTGCGGGGCGGATTGCAGCATGTCTCGGATACGCAGGCCAATGCACAGGTGCAGGTGATCCAGACGGTGGAGGCTCGGCTGTCTTCGGTGCAGCAACAAATGAACGACCGGCTTGCTGACAATGCGATGAAATCCGCCCGTGCATTGGCCGACATGCAGGAACGCATGAAAGAGTCACTGCATGGCTCGTCCAAGCAGACCGCCACGTCTCTGACCCAGTTGCAGGAGCGGTTGGCGGCAATCGACAAGGCACAGGACAACATCACCAAATTGTCGGGCGATGTGTTGTCGCTGCAGGATATCCTGTCCAACAAGCAGACCCGCGGCGCGTTTGGTGAGATTCAGCTGACCGACATCGTATCGAAGGCGCTGCCAAGTGACAGCTTCCAGTTGCAGGCTACGCTGTCGAATGGGCGGCGCGCGGATTGCCTGATCCATCTGCCGAACCCACCGGGTCCGATTGTCATCGACAGTAAATTTCCGTTGGAGGCGTATGAGGCACTGATTGGATCGACCAATGACATGGAGCTGAAAGCAGCGGTGCAGATGTTCCGCAGCACTGTACGCAAACATATCACCGACATTTCTGAACGATACGTATTGGATGGGGAAACCGCCGATGGCGCGTTGATGTTTCTGCCTTCCGAAGCTGTCTATGCCGAGCTTCACGCCAAGTTTCCGGAATTGGTTCAGGAGAGTTTTGCCAAACGTGTCTGGATCGTGTCGCCGACCACCTGCATGGCAACGCTGAATACGATGCGCGCGATCCTCAAGGATGCGCGGATGCGCGAACAGGCCGGTGCGATCCGCAAGGAACTGGGCATGCTGCACAAAGATGTGGACCGCCTGGGCGAGCGTGTTGGGAACCTGGACCGGCATTTCGGACAGGCGGCAAAGGATATCTCGGAAATCAAGATCAGCGCCGAAAAGGCGGGTCGCCGGGCGCAGCGACTGGATAATTTCGACTTCGAGGAACTGTCTCCGGAGGAACCGTCAGGCGTTGTTCCGCTGGCGCGACACGAAGGCTGATCCGGGTTCGCTGCTTGACGCAGCAAGATTATGGTGCGGGGTGGCGCGCAACATGGCAAAAGACGGTCCGCTGCCAGAGATCAACCAGTTGGTCAGCAAAGCCGAACAGGACGCTGAACGCATTGTCGGGTTGCTTCGAATGCTGGTGGCCTTTGGGCTAGGCGCTTTCTTTTTGGTGACGGTGCAACCGGTGCACAACACGGGTCACGTTGTGTTGGAGCGGCAGTGGATTTTTGCCCTTAGCACCATGCTCGCCTATTTTACGCTGGGCCTTGTCACTTGGTCAGCCGCGCGGAAACAGCGCTTTTCAAGCTGGATGGCGTGGCCGGTGTCCGCGGCGGATTCGCTGTTTCTGGTCGTCAATGTCTGGGTCGGCATGCGCAATGTCGGTCTGTCCGGGGACGCGATGTTCGTATTGCCAGCCGTGTGGTTGGTTCCGGTCGTGCTGGCCTTTGGCGTTTTGCGGGGCAATCCCAAAGTCATGGTGTTGCAGGTCGCATTGTTGGTTTTGGGGCTGCTGGTCTTGGTGGGATCAGATGCCGGATCGACACGCGGGCAAAACACGAACCCGATCTGGCTGTTCCTGTCGCCGCCGCCGAACCTGATCCGCCTGTTCATGATTGCACTGGCAGGTGTTGTGTTGATCGTTGCAGCCAGGCGCGTTCATGCCCTTCTGTTTCAGTCCGTTACTGAGGCGCAGCGCCGCGCGAACCTGACCAGATACCTGCCGGCGCAGGTGGTGGATGACCTGGGTGAAAGCGGATTGAATGCTCTAAAGCATGGACGTCGGCAGATGGCTGGCTTGATTTTTGTCGATTTGCGCGGTTTTACCGCTCTGTCGCAGCAGTTACAGCCCGAGCAGGTGTCCGGGCTGATCGCGTCCTATCGAAGCCACGTCTCCAAGGTTGTCCGACAAGAAAACGGGATCATCGACAAGTTTATCGGAGATGCGGTGATGATCGTGTTCGAAGGTGATCGCGCCGCCGAGCGGTGTCTGAGATGCGGCATGGGGCTTTGGAGCGAAATGCGCGATTGGATTTCAGAGCGCAAGCAGGCTGGTTTGCCAACCCTCGACACCGGAATCGGCCTGCACTGGGGTGAGATCTTCATCGGTGTGATCGGCGATCAGGATCGGTTGGAGTTTTCCGTGTTTGGCGACACCGTCAATATCGCCGCCCGGTTGGAAAGCCTGACACGTTCGCTGGATATGGATCTGATCCTGTCTGCTGAACTGATCAATGCAGCTGGCACTACGGACCCGGAGCACAATCTGGTGGCGCTGCCCCCGATCGAAGTCCGGGGGCGGAGCGGCGAATTGGATTTGCTCGGAATACCCCGGCAAAGTAGCACCAAGGATATTGAGACGCTCTAGCGTCAGATCCGCAGGAATGGCTGGAACAGCCGCGGCATCAGCTTATTGAATTTCAGCGGAGCATCGGTCACGGCCAGACAGATACAATCCTCCGAAATATCCGCCACCGGCGTATGTTCCAGATCCTCATCCGCAATCTCGACATCGCCGCGGGCAAAGCGGTCCACCTCGTCGGAAAACGCGCCCTGAAGAACCATCGTCAGTTCGATGCCTTGATGGCCGTGATCCGGGACAGCCGCACCTGCCGGGATAAACAGCAACCTTGCGGTGGCCTCTCGCGTGGTGGGCAATATGGCTTGCTTTACGCCCATACCGATGGATTTCCACCGGATGTCGTCCACTGTGCCGCCAACATAGTCCTGCAGCGGCGACGGCAGCACGGCGCAACCCGGATGTGCGGGTTTGGGGGTCGGCGCGCCCTGAGCGATCAATGCCATTGTTGCAGCCAGCGAGTTTTCACCCATGCGGATGGGCTCCGCGTTTGCTTCCAGAACATGCCCTCCAACCGCGTCAAAGCTCTCTGCCCGCGCGCGGCATTCGTCGCACAGCGACAGATGCGTGGCGACCATCAGATCAAACGCTTCGGGCAGCGTGCCTGCGGCATAGGCCATCAGCAGGTCGTCTGTCAGGTGATGTTTTATCGTTTTGCTCATTGTCTTCATCTCAGTTCATTGCATGGCGCAAGCGGTCCAGCGCCAGCCGTATCCGTGATTTGATCGTGCCCAGCGGCAATCCGGTCTGAGATGCAATCTCTCGATGGCTCAGATCTCCGAAGTACGCCTTCTCGATCAGCTGTCTTTGCGCGTCTGGCAACGCCGAAAGGGCGGTGCGCAGCTGCGCGGTTTCCTGTTGCAACGCGATGACGTCGTCCTGATCCGGCTCGGCCTCGGGACCCCATCCCAGCTCTTCCGGTTCGGGGCGGCGCTGCTTGCGCAGCACGTCAATGCGTTTGTTCCGAGCAATCGTGAACACCCAAGTGGCCACTGTGGCCCGCGATGGATCGAACAGATGGGCCTTGTGCCACAAGGTTGCCATCACCTCTTGAGCGCATTCCTCGGCCATCGCGGCATCGGACCCTGATTTCATCAGGAATGCCTTAACGCGTGGCGCAAAGTGCTGAAACAGCTCGGCAAACGCCGCCTGATCCTGCGCGTCCCGGATGCGACGGATGTGGACCACCCACTCAGTCCTGGTGTCGCAACTGTCTTTCGCTCCGTTCACCGGTTTGCCCTTGATGCGTTTCCTTGCGCGCCAAGGCTGAGGGGCGACTGGTTCAGCCGCAGGTTCGTCCAAGGTCACGGAATTGATCTCGGTAAACATAACCACAATACGCGGCGCGGCCCAAGCCGGATCATATTAATTGATCATTTTAATCCAAACTCTGCCGTTCTGCGTATTTTAACATGAGGTCTTTCGTGGAAAAGAATGCTATTTGAGTAGTTTACAGGCGGATCGGAAACAGCAGGATGAAAGAAAAAGTTGACTATATTGCAGGCCACACATTTCACGGGCGCAAAGGCGCCATCGAGAATGCGTTCCGGTACTCTGTCGACTACATCCTATTGGACCCCGAGGCAGACCTGGAAACGCCAGCCCTGTTTTCGATTAACCGGGTCAACATCACGAACTGGCGGACGTGCGATCATGGTGGAGAGCCGGGTCGAGGCTGCGGCGCGGATTGGTTGCGCGCGTGCTTTGATGACATGAGCGTGACGCAACCGGCGCGTATCATGTTGCTGACGCAGCCGCGCGTTTTAGGGCACGTTTTTAATCCAGTCAGTTTCTTCTTTTGCTTTGATGGCGCGGATCGGCTGTATGCTGTTGTGGCCGAAGTCACGAACACTTACGGCACGCGCCACAGCTATTTGTGTCACAAGCCTGATTTTTCACCGATCGAACCTACGGACAGAGTCGTCGCAGACAAGTTGATGCACGTATCGCCGTTTCAGAAGATTGAAGGGACATACACGTTAAGATTCGACTACAGTGCCGACCGTGTGGGGGTTTGGATTGATTATGGGCGCGACAATGGCGGGCTGATCGCCACACTGACTGGCCCGCGTCAGGCATTGACCAATCGTGTTATTCTATGGTCCCTGCTGCGGCGCCCGTTTGGAGCCCGGCGCACCTTTGCTTTAATTGTCTGGCAGGCGTTGAAGCTGGCGACCAAAAAAGCCAGATTCCGTCCGTTTCGAACAGCGCCGGTGCCAGAAAACCCTGTTTCGCGGGTCCGTCAGTAGACCGCACCGGTTTGAGTGAGATCAAAGACTCCGGCTGTTGGGAATGGTTGTGATGGGTCAGGAACCGCGAACACAGGAGCTTTAGAATGTTGGAAATCTCGGCGAGAAAAGTGGCACAGGTGGCCATGATGGGCCGCGAACTGGACCGGGCCGAAGCCGAGCTGCGGGCCTTTGTGGGCCGCATGAGCGAAGATGAGCAGGCCTGTTCATGTCGCCATCATGTGGATCGGCCGCGAGAGCTTTTTTGCCGAGGATCTGGCCGAAGCCATTGCGACCGCAAAATCCGAGGCATCTACACCGTGCGCTGACTACCTGATCGGAACACCCCATCTGTCGGATCATCTTGAGAATGGTCTGGATGCGCTTGGGATTTCGGCAGAGGATGTGGAAAACGATCTGATGTAGACGCCCCCTCGGGTTCGGGATCAGGAGTTGCGTATTCGACGCTGCTCCCGAGTCGTTTTTTCCCGAATTCCGGGCTTTTTGTTGTCGATCCGATACCCCCGCGAACAATTAAGGAACGTTAACGTAGACCTCCACTCTCGTTAACGATCACGCCCTTTATTGAATGTCAGAACTTCAAGCGAAGAAGGAGAAAGACATGGAACATATCCACACAGCCAAACCACACAGCAGTCTGTTGGCGGGCATGATGTCTGCATATGCCGAAGCCCGGACCGAACATTTTCGGCGTCAGATCTTCTCAAAAACTGTTCGGGAACTGGAAAAACTCACCGACGGGCAGTTGAAGGACATCGGTATCCCGAGAGACCAAATCAAACAAAGAGCCTACCAGAGCGTCTACAACCACCAGCCCTACAGTCACGCAACGACCTAATATTGGGTACCCTTGGTCACGGCCAATCCCATCGCGTGGATGAAACAAACCCTCACCACAACGGGTCAACACTGCGCGAGGGGACGGTACAGACAAAACCGCCTGGATCATCGCCTTGGCCGTGACCGGTATTCCCGGTGCACGGCTTGATGTTTTGAGAGCGAGCCTTAGGCACACGGTGCCCAACGCAAAGTGGGGAATGGCACGCTGCTGTAGAATGCAAGACAGGTCACCGAAAAGGTGGGCTCAACCATGGGTGCGGCTTGCCGTTGACAGACTGGAAAACCTCTTTGCGGGCGACGTGCCGCCAAACCAGGTGGTAGGATAAGCGTATGGTGTTGCAGACTATTATGATCGCTGGGGTTTTGAGATCGACGTTTGATGGTGCGCCTCACTTTATCAAGCGGAGGGATGAACCCGCCAATTCTTATCCGGGTTTTGGCCCTTTTGTTGGGATAGACTCAACTTTGGATCGGTATCGTCAATAATGTCGTGAACCTTTGACGGACGCATCGACACAAACCAGATCGCCGTCAAAAAGTTGACACCTGCTGCAGTTGAAAAAAGAAGTGCGGCGCTTGTAAGAGTTCCGAACAGCCCAGCAAGAATTCCACAGGTGATGGCATTTCGATCAGCCACAAGCAAGGGCTTAAAAATCTCTTGCAACCGGTTGCAAAAATAAACATTGTATGTGGCGAGTAGGATTCGGGAGAATTGCATGCTGAGGATCGGACTGCTGGGTGCGGGTCGAATTGGGCGTGTGCACGCGCAGGCTATTGATGCGCATCGGCAAAGCAAGCTGTGCGCAGTGTCGGACGCTTTGCCCGAAGCTGCGGCGGCGCTTGCCGAAGAATACGGCGCAGACGCGCGCAGCTCGGACGAGATCATCCAGGATGCCGATATCAATGCGGTTCTGATCGCGACGCCGACGGATACCCATTCTGATCTGATTGAGGCCGCGACGCGGGCCGGCAAAGCGGTTCTGTGCGAAAAGCCGGTCGATCTGGACCTTCGGCGCGCAATCGCTTGTCAAAATGCGGTTGCTGCGTTGGGGCGTCATGTCATGGTCGGATTCAACCGCCGATTTGACCCCAGCTTTACCGCAATGAAAGCGTCCATCGACGCGGGCGAAATCGGAGAGATCGAACTGTTGTCGATCACCTCCTTTGACCCGGCGCCGCCGCCAATAAGCTATATCAAGCTGTCGGGCGGGTTGTATCGGGACATGATGATCCATGACTTTGATATGGTGAACTACCTGATGGGGGGCTTACCAATCACGGTTTCTGCTGTGGGGTCATCATTGGTTGACCCCGAAATTGGCAAGGCAGGAGATGTTGATACAGCCGTTGCAACACTGACTTACGCGGATGGTCGCATTGCGGTCATTAAGAACTCGCGGCGTGCGGCCTATGGCTATGACCAACGGATCGAAGTTTTAGGGTCCAAAGGTCTTTTGCAGGCTCAGAACGTGCTGGAAAACACGGTGGTCAAGTCCACAGCGGACGGGGTTGTAGGAGCCAAGCCGACCTACTTTTTTCTGGAGCGCTACATGACCGCTTTCCAGGCCGAATTGGCTGCGTTTGTCGACGCGACGGTGGCTGGTTCGAACTATCCCGTGACACTGGAGGACGGAGTGGCTGCGCTGGCGATGGCCGAGGCGGCGACACGTTCGGCGCAGTCCGGGGGACCGGTGTCCATGGGTGAAATTTTGAAACCGGTTGCAAAATGAGTGGATTTCTTCAAACTGAAACAAGCTCCGCCCTGGGTCGGAGTACCAGAGATTCGGCTTTGCCGGATGATCGGGGTTGAGGCCTCGACCACAAGACAGACTGTTCTAATGGGAGGAATGGAAATGAAAATGTTTGTAAAAGGGGTTCTGATGGCCAGTGCGGTTGCGCTGGGCTCAGCGACCGGTGCTGCCGCAGAAGGCGAGAAATACATTCTGGTCAGCCACGCCCCTGACAGCGACAGCTGGTGGAACACGATCAAGAACGGCATTGCCCTTGCGGGTGAGCAGATGGGGGTTGAGGTCGAATACCGCAATCCGCCCACCGGTGACCTGGCCGATATGGCGCGGATCATCGATCAGGCTGCGGCGTCGGGTCCCAACGGCATAATCACAACTCTGGCCGATCCCGACATTCTGGAAGGCCCGATCAAGGCTGCCGTGGATTCCGGTATCGACGTCATCATCATGAACACCGGCACGCCCGAAAAGGCGCGCGAAGTCGGTGCGCTGATGTATGTCGGTCAGCCGGAATACGATGCGGGTTTCGCTGCGGGCCAGCGCGCCAAAGGCGACGGCATCGGATCGTTCCTGTGTGTGAACCACTATATCGTTCAGCCGTCCAGCCAGGAACGCTGTCAGGGTTTTGCCGATGGTTTGGGTGTCGAGCTGGGTGAACAGATGATCGACGCGGGCCAAGACCCTGCCGAAATCAAGAACCGGGTTCTGGCGTATCTGTCGGCAAATCCCGACACGGACGCTGTTCTGACGCTTGGTCCGACCTCGGCGGACCCGACCATCCTGGCGCTTCAGGAAAACGGCATGGCCGGTGACATCTATTTCGGCACATTCGACCTGGGTGGTGAAATCGTCAAAGGCATCAAGGATGGGACCATTCAGTGGGGCATCGATCAGCAGCCCTTCCTGCAGGCCTATCTGCCGGTCGTGGTTATGACCAACTACCACCGCTATGGCGTCCTGCCGGGCAACAACATTAACTCTGGCCCGGGGTTTGTCACTGCTGATGGCCTGACCAAAATCGAAGAGTTCGCGGGCGAATACCGCTGATCCTCTTCACGGTGTAGGCGCGCGAGGCGTGCGCCCACACCAACCAATACTTCAAGTCTTTGAAGACCGCGCGAGGGAGGACTACGAATGGCTGAGTCAGCGCAAACCACGACAGGCGGTGACGAACGGATTAAACAGATCTCACCCCTGCGGCGGGCCCTGATCCGTCCGGAACTGGGCGGGATGGTAGGCACCGTTGCCGTCTTCACGTTTTTCCTGCTGTTCGCATTCGACAGCGGAATGTTTACCAGTCAGGGCGTGATGAACTGGTCGGTTGTGTCGGCGCAGTTCATGATCATTGCTGTTGGCGCTTGTCTGCTGATGATCGCTGGCGAATTTGACCTGTCCGTTGGTTCGATGATCGGCTTTGCCGGAATGATGATTGCGATTTTCTCGGTCACTATGAGCTGGCCGGTCTGGATGGCGATTATCGTCACCTTTGCTCTGTGCATCTCGATTGGCGCGTTGAATGGGTTCATCGTTGTCCGAACCGGTTTGCCGAGCTTTATCGTCACCCTGGCCTTCCTGTTTATTTTACGGGGGTTCACGATTTTCCTGCCGCAGACGATTGAGCGCAAAACCATAATTGGCGGTATCAAGGATTCAGCCGAAGGCGACTGGCTGGCCTCGGTATTCGGCGGCAAAGTGCTGCAGGGTTTCTTTTCCTGGCTGGGCGACAACGGGTTGATCGAAACGTTCGAACGGGGCAACCGCGCCGGTGAGCCGGTGGTGGACGGTATCCCGATGCTGATCGTTTGGGCCATTGTCATTATTATCTTTGGCCATGTTTTGTTGACCAAAACCAAGTTCGGAAATTGGATTTTTGCCGCCGGAGGCGATGCCGAAGCCGCCCGCAATTCGGGTGTTCCGGTCAACCGGGTCAAAATTCTGATGTTTATGTTCACGGCCTTCTGCGCCACGGTCTTTGCGACCTGCCAGGTGATGGAGTTCGGCTCGGCCGGCGCAGATCGCGGGCTGTTGAAAGAGTTCGAAGCCATTATCGCCGTTGTGATCGGCGGCGCCTTGTTGACCGGTGGCTATGGGTCGGTTCTGGGGGCCGCGCTGGGGGCGCTGATCTTTGGCGTGGTGCAGCAGGGTCTGTTCTTTGCCGGGGTAGAAAGCTCGCTGTTCCGGGTGTTCTTGGGTGTCATCCTGCTGGGCGCTGTGATCCTGAACACCTACATCCGTCGCATCATCACAGGAGAACGCTGAGATGACTGAAGACACCAAATTCCATCACGGCGACGCGGAGGCAAAAAAGCCGATTATCCGCATGGTCGACATCCAAAAGCACTTTGGGTCGGTGATTGCTCTGGCCGGGGTAAGTTTCGATCTGAAACCTGGTGAGTGCCATTGCTTGCTGGGCGATAACGGTGCGGGCAAATCAACGTTCATCAAGACGATGTCGGGTGTTCACAAACCTACGTCGGGCGAGATCTTCTTTGAAGACAAGCCCATGCATTTCGAAGACCCGCGTGATGCAATTGCAGCCGGGATCGCAACGGTGCACCAGCACTTGGCGATGATCCCGCTGATGAGCGTCAGCCGCAATTTCTTTATGGGTAATGAGCCCACGCGCAAGGTTGCGGGCATCAATTTCTTCGACAAGAAGCTCGCCGATGAAATCACCATGGAAGAGATGCGCAAGATGGGCATCAACCTGCGAGGTCCTGATCAGGCGGTCGGAACCTTGTCCGGGGGTGAGCGGCAAACCGTTGCGATTGCCCGCGCGGTGCATTTCGGCGCCAAGATCCTGATTTTGGACGAACCGACATCGGCGCTTGGCGTGCGTCAGACAGCAAATGTTCTGGCGACCATCGACAAGGTGCGCAGTCAGGGGATCGGCGTCGTGTTCATCAGTCACAATGTGCGCCACGCGCTGGCTGTTGGCGATCGTTTTACCGTGCTGAACCGGGGCCAGACTCTGGGGACGGCAAAGCGTGGAGAAATTACACCGGAAGAGCTGCAGGACCTGATGGCTGGCGGTCAGGAAATGGCCCAACTTGAGGGATCACTGGGCGGCACCGTCTGACCCGACTAAAATCCGAGTGCTCCGCCGGATTGGCGGGGCACTCAAAACAGTGGCATGGTTTTGCAGGGTTTAACCTACGTGTCACGAGAACTGGAATCTTCGAAAATATGAAAGACGACGGACTGCCCGCTGCGGGCTCCTGTTGAAAGGGATTATCATGACCAAGACAATCCGACTGACTGCTGCACAAGCTTTGGTGCGTTATCTGGGGGCGCAGATGAATGAGGCTGGTCAGCCGTTCATCGCCGGCGTCTGGGCCATTTTCGGCCATGGGAACGTGGCGGGGTTGGGCGAGGCATTGCACGCCGTCAAGGACAGCCTGCCCACATATCGCGGCCATAATGAGCAGACCATGGCCCATTGCGCGATTGCCTATGCCAAGCAGATGCGGCGCAGGCGGACGATGGCGGTGACGTCCTCCATCGGACCCGGGGCGACGAACATGGTGACGGCGGCGGCGCTGGCGCATGTAAACCGTTTGCCGGTTCTGATTATTCCCGGTGATGTGTTTGCAACGCGGGGCCCTGATCCGGTTCTGCAACAGATCGAAAGCTTTGGTGATGGCACGATCAGCGCAAATGACTGTTTTAAGCCGGTCAGCCGCTACTTTGACCGGATTTCGCGGCCCGAACATCTGTTGACCGCTCTGCCGCGCGCATTCCGCACAATGACGGACCCGGCCGATTGCGGGCCTGCGACCCTGGCTTTTTGTCAGGACGTTCAGGCCGAGGCGTATGACTATCCCGAAAGCTTCTTTGAACCGCGTGTCTGGTACCAGCGCCGCATCCGCCCGGACGAGAGCGAACTGGCCCGCGCGGTTGCGGCCATCAAGGCGGCCAAACGCCCGGTCATCATCGCTGGCGGAGGGGTTCACTACTCGGATGCGACCGAAGCGCTTCAGAGCTTTGCCGAGACGCATAACATTCCCGTTGCTGAGACGCAGGCTGGTAAATCTGCTCTAGCGTGGGATCATCCATTGAACCTTGGTCCCGTCGGGGTAACCGGCGGCGAACCTGCCAATGCTATTTGCGCCGAGGCTGATCTGGTTCTGGGCATCGGCACGCGGCTTCAGGATTTCACCACCGGTTCGTGGGGGCTGTTCTCGAACCCTCAGCGCGAGATGGTCTGTTTGAATACGGCGGCATATGACGCGGAAAAGCACGGCGCGATGCCCCTGCAATCGGACGCTCGCGTGGGTCTAGAAGAACTTGGAGCTGCGTTGCAGGGCTATCGGGCGGACCCGGTGGCCGACACGCTCAAGTCGGATTGGTTCGAAAAAGTCGATGCGCTGACCGACGCGCCGGGTGACGGCAATGCTCTGCCCACCGACATGCAGGTCGTGGGCGCAGTTCAGCGCGCATCCAATGACGACACGGTCGTGATGTGCGCAGCGGGCACTATGCCCGGCGAGTTGCACAAGCTGTGGAAGGCGCCACGGCCCGGCTCCTACCACATGGAATACGGCTTTAGCTGCATGGGATATGAGATCGCCGGCGCCATGGGCATAAAAATGGCCCAACCGGATCGCGATGTGATCTGCTTTACCGGAGACGGGACCTATTTGATGGCCAACTCCGAGATGGCCTCGGCCGCCATGATGGGAATTTCGTTCACGGTTGTGATCACCGACAACCGTGGGTTTGGCTGCATCAACCGGTTGCAGATGGGGACCGGCGGGGCCGAGTTTAACAACCTGCTGGACCATGCCGTTCACGAAACGCCCTCGGCCATTGACTTTGCTGCGCATGCTGCGGCGATGGGCGCGACCTCGGTCAAGGCCGGCTCGATTGCTGAGCTGGAAGCGGCGCTGGCCAAACGCAGCGAGATTAAGGGCCCTTATGTTGTGGTCATCGACACCGACCCTTACCCGTCCACTGAATATGGCGGCACGTGGTGGGAAGTGGCGGTGCCCGAAGTCAGTATTCGCCCCGAAGTGAATGAAAAGCGCGCGGCCTACGAACTGGCAATCAAGGAAAGAAACACGAAATGAGCGTGAAAATCGGGATCTCTCCGATCGCCTGGCAAAATGACGATCTGCCGGACCTGACGGCGGACTACACGATGGAGCAGGCGCTGAAAGAAGCCCGCGACATCGGGTATACCGGCGTGGAGCGTGGACAGCGTATGCCCAGCGACACCGAAGGTCTGCGCGCCTATCTGGAGGGCAATGACATCGCCCTATGCGGCGGCTGGTGCTCGGGCGCGTCGCGGATCAACGACTTCGCGACCGAACGCGAAGCCGTGCGCGAACAGGTCGAGCAATTCGTGGCCCTGAACAGCCCCTGCATTGTGTATGCAGAGTGTTCCAACACCATCCAGGCCCAGGCCGGAACACCGGTCAACAACCGCCCGCAGCTGTCTCGGGATGAGGTCAAGGCCTACGCTGCAAAGATCACCGAGCTGGGCAAATGGATGGCCGATCAGGGCATGCCAATGGCCTATCACCATCACATGGGCACCATCATCGAGAGCGAAGACGATGTGAACTGGCTGATGGACGCCTCCGGCCCCGAGGTGAACCTGTGTTTTGACACTGGGCACTTGCTGTTTGGGGGCGGCGATGTCATGGCCACGTTGGATCGCTGGGGCGACCGTGTTCATCATGTGCATTTCAAGGATATTCGTCCACATGTGGTGCAGACGACGCGTGAGAAGGATCACAGTTTCCTCGACGCCGTTGTTGGCGGTGCGTTCACCGTTCCGAGCGACGGATGTATCGATTTTCAAGCGGTCGCAAATGCGCTCAAAGCCATGGATTTCGACGGGTGGATCGTGGTCGAGGCCGAACAGGACCCGGCCAAGGCGCCACCATACGAATACTCAAAAATGGGCTACGAACACATCGTTGAAGTATGTGGAAAGGCAGGGTTGGAGATCATCAGGTAAGCAATCACCCCGCAAGGGCAACATCGGCGCCATGAGAAAGGAGTATGTCATGGTACATCAAGAACTTGGATATGTCGGCTATTTCGACCGGGAATCCTGTGATCTGGATGAATTCAAGGTGTTGACCTCGCAGAGTCTTTCAGCGGCCGACGTTCCGCATGCGGCGGCCATCAAGAGGAACGTTCCAATCTACGACATGCACGCGCTACGCCCAGATCTGGAGCATGCCGAGACCCGTCGCGCCATTATGGCAGAGTGGGGCCGCGTGCTGGACAAATCGGCCGGTGTTATCGCCCTGAAAGGTGCGTTTGCGGATACGGCTGTGATCGACCGTGCCACAGCGGTTTTCAGGAAGATCATCGACGAAGAGCATCACGGCGGTTCCGGCGAAGGCGATCACTTTGCGGCGTCGGGCGCCAATGACCGGATCTGGAACGCATTGCAAAAGCAATGCCTGCACGATCCCGAGGGATTTGCGCTTTATTTTGGCAATACGGCGATTGCTGCCGGATGCGAGGCGTGGCTGGGTCCAAACTACCAGGTTACGGCGCAGGTCAATCAGGTTCGGCCCGGCGGCAAGGCGCAGCAGGCGCACAGGGATTACCACCTGGGGTTCCAGAGCGCCGAAAGCGCCGCCCGCTACCCCGCGCATGCACATCTGGTGACGGCGTCGTTGACGTTGCAGGGCGCGGTCGCCCATTGCGACATGCCGGTGGAAAGCGGGCCGACCAAGCTGTTGCCGTTCTCGCAGCTTTATCCGCCGGGTTATCTGGCGTTTCACGATCCCGCGCACAGGGATTACTTTGAGACGGCGTATATCCAGTTGCCATTAGAAAAAGGGGATGCGGTCTTTTTCAATCCAGCACTCTTCCATGCGGCGGGCGAAAACAGCAGTGCAGACATTCACAGAATGGCCAATCTCTTGCAAATCTCCTCGGCGTTTGGCCGCGCGATGGAGGCGATAGACCGAGCGGCAATGACACAAGCGGTCTTCCCGTCGCTCATTGCGTTGAAACAACGCGGTGATCTGAGTGCTGCTGAACTGGAAGCCGCCATTGCCGCCACGGCCGAAGGCTATCCGTTCCCGACCAATCTGGACACGGATCCGCCAGTTGGAGGCAACGCCCCCGAAAGTCAGGCGGATATCCTGCGCTGCGCACTAGCCGAGGGGTGGAGTCTGGGCGAACTGACTGCAGCCCTTGCTGCACGGCAAACACGACAGGCCGCGTAAGGTTCAAACGGGCGGGCCTTTCGTGCCCGCCCCAAACGGAGATAAACCATGGCAGACTTGCTCAAGAAACCCTTTGGCACGCGCGGCAAAGTGCATGATATCACGCCGGCCAGCGCCGGGTGGCGCTATGTGGGGTTTGGGCTGTATCACCTGCGTGCCGGGGATCGGGCGGCCGAGGCCACCGGCGACCGCGAAGTCATTCTGGTCATGGTCGAAGGCAAGGCGCTGATCACGGGGGCGGGGCAGGACTGGGGTGTTCTGGGTGATCGGATGAATGTGTTTGAAAAGACCGCACCGCATTGTCTGTACTTGCCGAACGGGACGGATTGGGAGGCTGTTGCGGAAACCGATTGCATCGTTGCAGCGTGTTCCGCACCGGGAACGGGCGGGCACAAGGCCCGCCGCATCGGCCCCAACGGCGTCACCCTGACGGAGCGCGGCAAGGGCGTGAATACGCGCCATATCAACAATATCGCCATGGAGGCTGAGGACTATGCCGACAGCCTGTTGGTCACCGAAGTTTTCACACCAAACGGGCATTGGTCTTCTTACCCCAGCCATCGCCATGACGAGGATGACTATCCGCGTATCACCTATCTGGAAGAGACTTATTATCACCGTCTGAATCCCGCCAATGGCTTTGGAATTCAGCGGGTTTATACGGATGACGGTCAGTTGGATGAGACGATGGCGGTGTCAGACGGCGATGTCGTGACCGTCCCGCGCGGCCATCATCCCTGTGGCGCGCCCTATGGGTTTGAGATGTATTATCTGAACGTGATGGCGGGTCCGATTCGGAAATGGCGTTTCGTCGCGGCGCCCGAAGTCGAATGGATCATGGAGCGGGATAGCTCTTGAGCCAGTAAGGCCGTCGCAACGGCCCTCTGGTTTGGCGCTCTACGGTCTCTGCGGCGGCGCTCCGAAGGCGCGAATGACGGTTCGGGCCGCGGATTCCACGGGATCGATAGTCTCTTTCAGGATGGTGACCCGATCAAACCTGTCGGGGTCGCGTTTGACCGCCTCGCGCAGGGCTGCACCAAAGGCCATACGCAGCTCAGTTCCGATGTTGAACTTGCAGATCGAGGTCTCGCGGGCCAGCCGGCTGCGCTGTTCCACCGGCACGCCCGAGCCGCCATGGATCACCAGCGGCACATCTGTCATGGCGTCGATCTGACGAATGCGGCCGTCGTCCAGACCGCCCTCTTTGTTTTCCTGTAAATGCACATTCCCGGCCGATATCGCCATTGCATCGACACCGCTGTCCTTCGCGAACTGGGCGGCCTCGGCAGGATCGGTACCGTTTGATTCCTCGCCCCCAGAATAACCGACAAACCCGATCTCGCCTTCACAGGAAATGCCCGCTTCATGCGCCATCTCGGCGATTGCGGCGGTTTCGTCGATGTTTTGCTGCAAGGGCTTGCGCGACCCGTCGAACATCAGCGATGTGAACCCGCTGTCCAGTGCGATCTTGCACTCTTCGAACGTGTAACCGTGGTCCAGATGGGCGACCACCGGGACTGAGGCGTTTTCGGCGAGATGCCGGAACATCTTGCCCAGAACGGGCAGGGGCGTGTGCTCGCGACAGCTCGGTCCGGCCTGCAGGATCACCGGTGCGTTCTCCGCCTCGGCGGCGGCCACATAGGCGCGCATATCTTCCCACCCGAGGGTGACGAGCCCACCAACGGCATAACCTTGTTCGTAGGCAGGTTTCAGAACGTCTGAAAGTGTGGCAAGCGTCATTTGAATTTTGCAATCATGTCTTTGATACCGGGGATGGTCTCGACCTGGTACACGTGTGTCGGCTGGAAATACTGAACCAACGAGCGCTGGCTGAGACCGCCGAGGATGGTGAAATAATACATCTCGTACCCGGGCAGCACGCAGCAGGGATGGTACCCCTTGTCGATACAGATCGTGGAGCCGTCGACGATGTGATAGGCGTCGCCGGGCTTGTTGCCCTCGCGCTGCAGCATTTGCAGGCCAGAGCCCCAATTGGGTTTGAAGCGGAAATTGTAAGTCTCGTCGTGGCGGGTTTCATCGGGCAGGCGGTCAGTATCGTGTTTGTGGCTTGGGAAGCCTGACCAACCGCCCTGGCCTACGGTGAATAGCTCACTGACCAACAGGCGCCCGACCTTATCATGCTGTTTCTGACCGAGGATGTGTTTGATTTTGCGATGTGTTTTGGTGTCATCGCTGCCATATTGAACCAGATCATGTGCGCGAACATCGAATGGGTCCAGGACCGTGTCGTATCTCGCACCGGCGACA
Organism: Ruegeria sp. B1; assembly: GCF_056535885.1. NCBI lineage: Bacteria > Pseudomonadati > Pseudomonadota > Alphaproteobacteria > Rhodobacterales > Roseobacteraceae > Ruegeria > Ruegeria sp. B1. The sequence goes on from NZ_JBQFJA010000001.1 coordinate 1,478,678, forward strand.
AAAACTTCGGCGTCGTCCGAGACGCAGACCATCCGCGCTGTGGCTCCAACCGGTACATACGCGCCCTCCGGCTCTCCGTCCCACACATCTTCGCTGCGGTTGCCCAATGCGTCAAAGCGCACGCCTTCGACGTCGACATCCACACTGCCCGTGGCGGGCACGATGCAGGTTTCATACCCGGGGACCTGATACTCGAACGCCTCGCCGTTCTTCAGTTTGACGATGTTGAAGTAGTTCAGCGGCACCGTCGGATCATCGGCACCGACAATCGGCTGGTTCTGGTTGTCATAAGGCGCAATATGCATGGGTTACTCCTGTGAGGCCGAGGTCGGCCCCGGGTGGGACGCCAGAAAGGCATCCAGTTCTGATGTGTTGGGCATTGCCGGGGCACAGCCGGGCTGCGACACGACGATCGAGGCGCACGCGGACCCGCGCATAACGGCCTCTTTCAGTGGGTGCCCGGCCGCGATCGAGGCCAGCAAGCCAGCCATGAAACTGTCACCGGCGCCGTTGGGTTTGACGGCTGTCACAGGATAGACACCGGTGCGGATTTCCTGGCCGTGCATCAATGTGACAGCACCTTTTTCGCCCATCTTGTAGACAACGATGCGACCTGGCTTTTCGGCCAGTGCCTGGGCCTTGGCAAACCCTTTTTCAATGCCACCGGCCATAAACCCGAACTCTTCGTCATTGCCGACGATCAGGTCGCTGGCATCCCCGGCGCGCGACAGAACATCTGAGGCGACCTCGGGCGATGGCCAGCTGTAAGGGCGGTAGTCGATGTCGAATATGACCGGCAATCCGGCATTGCGCGCGTTTTCAAAGGCCCGGAAGGTGGCCCCACGTGACGGTTCAGCTGCGAAGACGGTACCAGCGGATATCAGGGCCGAGAATATGCCGAAATCGACCTTGTCCATATCGGCTTCGGTGACCTGAAAATCGACAGCGCCGTTTCGGTAAATCACGTTCTGAAAATTCTCGGTTCGGCTTTCATAAACCGCCAGTGACATACGGTATTCGCCGCCGATTTCCTTAATGAACGAAGTGTCAACGCCGTAGTAGCGCAGCCTGTTCAGACAAAAACGGCCAACCGCATCGTCCGATACGGAGGTAATCAACGCCGCCTGACCGCCCAGTTTGACAAGTCCCGCGCAGATATTGGCGGACGACCCCCCAAGATCCGCTCGAAAGGTTTCCGCATCCTCGCTTTTGACGCCAATTGGCTCCGCGAACAAATCCATCCCTGCACGTCCCAGAACGGCAAACCGGTTGCCTTTTATACCGTCTATCAAAGCGCTCACGAAATTCCCCCGGGGCAAAATTGGTCTGGCAAAGCTGTTGGAACTTGCATTGGATCGATTCACACGATACTGATTTTGCAACCGGTTGCAATTGATATATTCGGAGCCGTGAGGGATGCCTGAAATCGGAATTGGAATTGTTGGCGGCGGCTATATGGGCAAGGCGCATTCGGTCGCCATGTCAGCAGTGGGCGCGGTGTTCAACACTGCTCTGAGACCACAATTGGAAGTGATCTGCGCGTCATCTCCGGAAAGCGCTGAGCGATACCGGGTGGCTTACGGATTTAAGCGCGCGACCGAGGACTGGCAAACGTTGGTGAACGATCCTGCTGTTGACGCCGTGGTCATTGCATCACCGCAAACGACACATCGTGAGATTGCAGAAGCTGCCCTGGCACTCGGCAAGCCGGTTCTGTGTGAAAAACCGCTTGGCGCAACTTTGGAAGACGGCCAGGCCATGGTTGACGCGGCCGAGGCGGCGGGTGTCACCAATATGGTTGGATTCAACTATGTCCGCACGCCTGCCACCCAATTTGCGCGACAGCTTGTTGCCGATGGCGAACTGGGGGACTTAACCTGGTTTCGTGGCGAGCACACCGAGGATTTCTATGCAGATCCGGAGGCACCCGCTACATGGCGCACAACTGGTATGTCCAACGGAACAATGGGCGACCTCGCCCCGCATATGCTCAATGGCGCCTTGGCTTTGATCGGGCCGATTGCCGAAGTTATGGCCGAGGTTGAAACAGTGCACCACATGCGTCCCGGTGGCCGCGTTACCAATGACGATCACGCGCAGATCATGTGCCGGTTCGAAAACGGGGCCATGGGCAATATCTATGTCAGCCGAATCTCCACCGGCCGAAAAATGGGTTATGCCTATGAAGTAGCGGGGACCAAAGGTGCTATCCGGTTCGATCAGGAGGACCAGAACGCTTTGTGGTTCTATCGCCACGACGGCCCCGAAGCGTCAAGAGGGTTCACCAAGATCCTGACAGGACCGGCGCATCCAGATTATGAACCCTTTTGTCAGGGACCCGGACATGGCACCGGGTATCAGGACCAGATCATCATCGAAGCCAAGGATTTTCTGCAGGCGATTCAAACAGGCGAAGCGATCTGGCCGACCTTCCGGGACGGGCATGAGGTCAATCGCATAGTGGCCGCGGCGCTTGCCTCATCGGACCAGCGGCAGTGGAAACAGATCAGCGATTTCTAATCGCGAGGCCAACAGTATTCTGAAGAGAGATGAAGACCATGGCAAAGCTGAAATGGGGCATGATTGGCGGTGGTGAAGGCAGCCAGATCGGGCCCGCGCACCGTCTGGGCGCACTTGCAGATGGGCATTTCGAGTTTGCGGCGGGTGCCTTGGATCACCGGCCGGAGGTTGGTCGCGACTATGCCCAGCGGTTGGGCATTGCGTCGGACCGCGCCTATGAAAACTGGCAAGAGATGCTGGCGGGCGAGAAAGACCGCCCAGATCGAGTTGATCTGGTCACAATCGCGACGCCCAACTCAACTCATTTCGAAATCGCCAAGGCCTTTCTCGAGGCCGGTTTCAACGTGCTGTGCGAAAAGCCGATGACCATGACGGTTGAGGAAGGTGAAGAGATTGTTCGCGTCGCCGAAGCCTCGGGCAAGATATGCGCCGTCAACTATTGCTATTCCGCCTATCCGATGATCCGACAGGCCCGCGCAATGGTGCGCGCCGGAGAACTTGGCAAGGTGCGTCTGGTGGTAACGAATTTCAGCCACGGTCACCACGGCGACGCGACCGACGCAGACAACCCGCGCGTTCGCTGGCGGTACGACCCCGAGATGGCGGGCGTCTCCGGGCAGTTTGCCGATTGCGGCATACACGCGCTGCACATGGCGAGTTTCATTTGTGATGACGAGGTCGAGACACTGTCTGCCGACATGGCCTCAACCATCCCCAGCCGCGTTTTGGAAGACGACGCGATGGTCAATTTTCGCATGGAAGGTGGGGCCGTCGGGCGGTTGTGGACCTCTTCCGTCGCCATCGGGCGGCAGCATGGCTTCGACATTCAGGTGTTTGGTGAGACCGGCGGTTTGCGCTGGGCGTCAGAACAGCCCAATCAGCTGATTTACGCCCCCGTTGGTGGGCGGACGCAGATCATTGAAAAAGGCGAAGGCAACCTGCACGCCGAAACCCAGCGCCTGTCCCGCGTGGCCATCGCGCATCCTGAAGGGTTCCCTCTGGCCGTCGCCAACATTTACTGCGATCTGGCCGATGCGATCCGGGGCGAGGTGCGGGACGGATTGCCAAACCCGTCCGATGGGGTCCGGTCAATCGCGGCGGTGCATGCAGCCGTCGCGTCGTCGAAGGAAGCAGGTGCGTGGAAAGACGCGCGCCCGCCGATGTTTCGCTGATCATATACGGGGTCGGAGCGTTCCCCGCTCGATCACCCTGCACGGAAAGATACGGGCTTCGGGATAGCGCTGAGGCTCCTTCAGCATTTCCTCGATCAGATCAACCGATGAGGTGATGATCTGTTTGATGGGCTGGTGGATGGTGGTCAGGTCGACGCTTTCCCAGCGCGACATTTCCATGTCGTTCAGGCCAATAACGCCGATATCTTTGCCGGGTTTCAGCCCATGATCCGCGAGCGCCGACAGCGCCCCGATAGACAGAATATCGTCGCCGCAGAAATAGGCCTCGGCCGGCGTGTCTGCGAGCAGCCTTAGCATCTCGGCGCGGCCCGCCTCAAAGGAATACGCGCTGGCAAAACAATATGAGACGTCGATACTAGGCAGGCTGCCCAGTTCCTCCATGAACCCCCGATGCCGGTCCATCGCCGAGGTCGCATCCTCGGGGCCCCCAAGGTATCCCACGTGCGTATATCCCCGCGCCAGCAGTTCTCGGGCAGCCATGCGGCCGCATTCGACATTGTCAATTCCGACAACGTGAACCTCGGGCGACGTCGCGGACCGTCCAAATGTGTGCACCACGGGCACGCCCGCGTCGTGAAACGCCTTGGCAAAGCTGGCAGGCAGAGTGGACGAGGCCACAATGACCGCGTCGACGGAATACTGGCGGAGCATTCTGACTGAATTGGCGGGTTCGGTTTCATCCGTCAGATTAACGATCAGCGGGCGCAAGCCTCTTTCCTGCAGGGCGCGGGTGAACTGATCAAAGACTTCAAGAAAGATCGGGTTATGAAAGTTATTTGAAATCAATCCGATGAGCTTGGTCCGTCCTGTTGTCAGCGATGAGGCCAGTGCGTTCGGGCTGTATCCCAGGGTCTGTGCCGCTTTTTCGACCTTGCTGCGAGTTTTGGCCGAAACAGACGCGCCCTTGGTGAACGTGCGCGAGACGGCCGAGCGGGATACCCCAGCGAGCGCCGCAACTTCTTTTAGGGTGACGCTCATGACCGGATGGTCCTGCAATCAGGGTTTTGGGTGTATTCCGCATCTTTGTCTTCCATAATTGAAACACTAAGCATCATTGCACGCAACGTGCAACCGGTTGCAATAGGTTGGTGCATCTACCGGATGTTCGGAAAGTAATCGGCGGGTGACAAGCGGACCCGGCCAAGCCCCTGATCCGCCGAAGTCAACAGCACGATATCTGGCCCGATGGGTGTCTCGGGGTCGATGGGTACTTCCACTGAAACCGCTTGCCGGATTGCCATGATGCCCTGCAGGGCCGGGTCGTCAAAAGAGGCGGCCAACACCGTGCCGTTCATCAGCCCCCGCATGATCGTGTGGCTGATATAGGTCGAGACCAGCATTGGCCGTGGATGATCGGGGTGCGAGGCGTACAGACCCATCGCCGCCTCGACCGCCGGTGCGCTGCCGATCAGATAGTCGGCATCGGGATAACGCTCCAGCGCGGCCTCGACTTGCTCCAGTTGTTGCCTGAGGCCGGTATCCGAACCAAACACCTCACTTACTTTCACCGCGCTGCCCTGCAGCCCGTCCAGCAAACCGTCCTCAAGCGGACCGGTCCAGCCCGCCGCGCTGGGGCCGGATATGAAGACGACGCTTTGGGGCTTTGTTCCTGCCGGGTGCAAACTGGCCAGATGGCGCCCGACGGCGTATCCCATATCCTGCCAGTCGACGCCCGTACGACCGCTGAGTGCCTCAGCGTGCAACTCATTGACCAGCCCAAACACCGGAATGTCCCGTGCAGCGCGGTCGATGGCCCGCATCAGGTCGGGATGATCCGATGTAACGGCGCCGATCAGGATTGCGGCGACATTGTCCCGGGCGCAAGCGTCGAGTTGTGAGATTTGCTCGGTCCTAGCACGATATCCACCGGCTTCGAAAAAGCGAAGCTTGACATCCTGAACCGCCGCTTCCTGTTCCAGACCGTACCCAACGCTCAGCCAGTACTCATCCTTGAAATGCGGCACCAGCACGCAGAATGTCCGCGCTGGATCGGCAAGTACGGGCGCAGCCCAGGGTGCGACACAAAGCGTAAGCGCCAAGATTGTGCGGGACGACGCGGCCCCGTAGTGTCCGGCTATGCGGCGAATGAGTTTTGACACGCGGTTGATCCGGATCCTGTCGGCGATGGCGGCGATCGCTCTTATGGTGGGTGTGGCGGCCATTGGCGTCAACCGCTATCTGGCGCGTACGCATTCCGAACTGATCCAGACGCATCTGCCGGCGATGCAACTGGCAAGCCGTATTGGCGCATCGGTCGAGATTGTTGGAACGCTTGCTGCCGCATTTGTGCAGGCGGATTCGAATGAGGACCTGGACAGGATTACCCGGGCGCTGACAGCGACGGTCACAAACATCGAAACGGGGTCACAAGAGCTGGCCGAGATCAGCCCGGTGCAGCTGGACGTCACCGGCGAGTCACAGGCCGGTGTCATTGTCGCGCGGATGGCAGAGAACGGGCATGCGGACCTGCGGCTGGGTGGTCGTGTCTTTAACGGGGCGCTTGAGGTCGCAGCGGCCGGGACCCGGCTGGATGCCGTGGTCGAGGCGGAAATCGATCTGGCCCGTCTTCGGATCACTGCTGGCATTATGGGGTTGTATTCCGCCCCGGGTGCCGATCCCCGCGCGGCGTTAGACACATTGGCCGATCGCCATTTCTTTGCCTTCGAACGGTTGACGGAACTGGCGCGGATGGTCGATTCAATCCGTTTGCTGATGCAGCAGGTTCCCGATGCCGCTGCAGCCCGAGAGACCGAACGCATTCGATCTGACGTGACCGCCAATCTCGTTTTAGCAGAACGCCGTGTCGCCTATATGCCGTCCTTCGCGGCGCGTGAAGAGGCGCAGGAGTTGTTGCAAGAGTACCGCAATGCGCTGACCGCCGAGGGGCTGATTGGTCTACAGGATGAACGGATCATGCTACAGGCTGCGATAGCGGATGACAGCGAGCAGCTGCGGGATGTCATCGCAACCCTGTCGGAGCAGGCAAGACAGACCCGTGACGCCGTTCAGGCCGAGGGGTTAGCCCAGATCGCCACGGCCGAGCGCCGGTCTTTGCTGATAACGTCTGCTCTGGTTGGTGTTGTTGCGATCGCGGTGTTGGCGGGTGCGATCCTTTGGGTTTATGCCCGCCGCCAGCTGGTCGAGCGTTTGGGGATCTTGTTGCGCCGCATCGTTGCGGTTGCCGGGGGCGATGCCGGTGCCCCTTTGCCGATCAGCGGCCACGATGAGATCGGGCGGATGGAAAAGGCCCTGAATATCTTGCGTCGCCGGTCGATGGAGGCATCCCGCCTGCGTGAACATCTGGAAGAGGCAGTCATTGCGCGGACCGGAGACGTGGTGGCCGAGATGAAAGCGTCCGATCTGGCCCGTGCGGACGCCGAAGCGGCCAACCGTAGCAAAACCGAATTTCTGGCCAGGATGAGCCATGAAATCCGAACGCCGCTCAACGGCATCATAGGGATGTTATCGCTGCTGCGGACCGAGGTGACGGATTCCGGGCGCCGCGAACGTGTCGGGACGGCGCTCAAATCCGCGCGGGAATTGCTGGATATCACAAATGACATTCTTGAATACGCGGGCAATTCGGATCAGGCAAACCGTGGCAATCCTGTACACTTCCCGCTGCGTGACCTGGTGGGCCAGATGGGACATTACTTGCAGTCGCTGGCTAAAGCGAAGGGGCTGGAGCCGGTTGTTGACTTGGTGGAACCTGCGCCAGTTGTTTTGTATGGGGATGTTGTCAAGGTCCGGCAGATCGTCAGCAACCTGATTTCCAATGCGGTGAAATATACAAAGCGTGGAATGGTCACGCTGTCGGTGGATCACGCGGTCTCTGACGAGGCGGACGGGCTGGTGGTGAGCTTCTCGGTGTCGGATACCGGCGTCGGGATGTCTGCAGACACGATTGCGCATGCATTCGACGCCTATACCCGAACAGCAGACGCGCGACGATCCGGGGTCGAAGGGCTTGGTCTGGGTCTTGCGATCTCGCGCAATCTGACCGAAGCGCTGGGCGGTGCGCTGTCAGTCGAGAGCGAGCCCGGGGTGGGCAGCCGGTTCACCCTGACCGTGCCCCTCGGAATCGGGGATCCGGCGCTGGTTGCCGAGGAGGATGCAGACGCGCCGGCGGGTGATTTCAACCGCGATGTGTTGGTGATTGACGACCATGCGGTCAATCGAATGGTCGCGCGCGGGTATCTGGAACGCATGGGATGCGCTGTGGTCGAGGCAGACACCGGCAAGGCGGCGCTTGCGGCTGCGGCGGGCCGCACGTTCGACCTGATCCTGATCGATCTCGATCTGCCCGACATGCGGGGGGAAGACGTCGCCGCGCAGCTGGCGTCCTGCGGTCATGCCCCGCAGCTTGTCGCTCTGACAGCGCATCTTATCGAAGATACGCCTGAGACCCGAGCCCACCTGGGCGTTGCGCGTATCCTGTCAAAACCGATCTCGCCGAGGGCACTGACCGACGTTCTCGAGGCTTTGCCTGGCCCGGATCTGTCCCCTGAGGCCGCTGCTGTGCTGGACAGCCTGTCGAGCGATATCAGCGATCTTGGTCCTGAAACGACGGCGAAGATCGTGCAGGAGTTTTTAAGCGATCTGCCACAGTCCGTTGCAGCGATTTCGGCCGCACCGCATGACATGCGGCGTAAAGCGGCACATCGGCTCAAGGGCGCAGCCTCAAATTTTGGGCTGGATCAGCTGTGCGCCGTTCTGGCCAGCGTTGAGACTGCCCGCGAGGGGGCCGAGCAGGACCTGCTGTTGCAGATGCAGGAGCATGCCATCCAGGCGGCATCGGTTCTGGTTTTGGCAGCCACGCAGGCGGGCCTTCAGGTCAGCGCCGGATCGACGAAATGATAGCCCTGTCCGTGATCCGTCAGAATCCACTGCGGATCGGTCGGATCGTGTTCCAGTTTTCGCCGCAGTCGCCCGACGATCACGTCCATCATACGGTCGTTTGAGCGGTGCGGCGGACGGCCAATCATCTCGGATAGTCGGGACCGGCTGAGCGTCTGCCCCGGATGGTTGGCAAGCGCCGCCAGGACGTCGAATTCCTGTTTCGTCAGCGGTTCCGTTCGCGCGGCTGACACCAGCCGCCGCCGAATACGGTCAAAACACCAGGGACCAAATGTTTCCACCGGCGGGGGACCCTGCGGCGCTTGCCCGATATCTGCAATCCGCGCCAGTAGGTTCTTGACACGTGCGGCCAGCTCGCGCTTGTCGAATGGCTTGGTCACATAGTCGTCGGCCCCCATTTCCAGCCCGACAATCTTGTCGACCTGATCGTCGCGTGATGTCAGCAGGATGATCCCCACCCGTGAGGCCGCACGCTGCTCGCGCGTGATGGTCAGCCCGTCTTTGCCATCGAGATTGATATCGACCAGCAACAACTCTGGCGGGTCCATGTTGATGATGGACTGCATCTCGTCGGCGTTTTCCGCCTCGCTGATGCGGTGGCCCTGTTCGCGCAGGTACGCGGCAAGCCGCATCCGGGTGGTCCGGTCATCTTCGACAATCAGGATGTGCTGCGCCATGCCGTTTTGTTTACATATCTTTACAATTTCGAACAAGACCGTTTGCGCGCCGTCAAAGTGTGTCTGCGTTCTGGGGTCTAACCTTTCATCAGCCAATTCAGCCACAGGAGGCTCTCATGTCGTTCAACCGACCAACCCGCCGCGCGTTTCTGCAAGGAGGGGCCGCCGCATTCGGCGCTGCCAACTTGATGGGGACAACCGCGCTTGCCGCGCTGGATCCGAATTCCTTTACAAACCGCACATTCCACGCGACCCATTTCGGCCCGTTCCAGGCCGTGGTGCGGGATGGCAAACTGGTCGGTCTGCACACGGTCAAGGAACTGGATGCTCGCCCCACCGAGTTGCTCAGCTACGGTGTGGTAGACCGCACCTACGACAAATCCCGCATCAACTATCCGATGGTGCGCAAATCTTATCTGGAGGGCTGGGAAACCGGTGACATCAAGCCCGAACTTCGGGGTAAGGAAGAATATGTCCAGGTTGATTGGGACACCGTCTGGGGTCTCACCGCCAAAGCGCTTTTGGACACAGCAACGAACCATGGCAACCAAGCCATCTTCAGTTCGTCTTACGGCGGCTGGTCGAATGCTGGCGCATTCCGGCCTAATGTTTTGCAGGGCCGGTTGATGAACCTGATGGGCGGCTGCACCATTACCTCGGGCGACTGGTCGGCCGGTGCGTCTCAGGTTTCCCTACCGCATATCATCGGCGACATGGAGGTCTATTCGGCGCAATCCGCCTGGGAAACCGTGCGCGACAATACCGAGGTATTCGTCATGGTGGGATGCGACCCCATCAAGAACAACCGGGTCGAGTTCCGCGTGGCGGATCACGGCATGTACGCGCATTGGGAAGCCATTCGCGATGCGGGCATCCGGTTCTTTTCCATCAACCCGCAGCGGACCGCTTCGGACGACTATCTGAACGCGGAATGGGTGAAAATCGTTCCCAACACCGATGTCGCGCTGTTCTGCGCCATGGCGTATCACGTGCTGGATCAGGGCCTCGAAGACCGCGCCTATATGGACAAATATACTGTCGGCGCGGACAAGTGGATCGCCTATGTGAAAGGCGAAGACGACGGTGTGCCGAAAACACCCGCCTGGGCTTCGGAAATCACCGGCATGGACGCAGCCAAGATCGTCGAACTGGCCGAACTGTTTGCCACATCGCGCACCGAAATTGCCGGGGCATGGGCCCTGCAACGCGCCCAGCATGGCGAAATGACCCACTGGGCCATCATCAATTTCGCCGCACTGACCGGAAAGATCGGCAAACCGGGGCAGGGCGTCGGTTTCAGCTGGCACTATGGCAACGGCGGTATGCCGGTCTCTGGCAAGTCCATTCCTGCCGGACTGTCGCAAGGGCGCAACTGGGTCAAGGGTGTCTGCCCGGCCGGACGCATCACCGAGATGCTGGAAAATCCTGGCAAAGAGGTCTTTTACAACGGCAACAGCCATATCTATCCGGACGTGAAGGTGATCTTCAACGCGGGCAACAACTTCATGTCGCACCAGCAGGACACCAACCGGCTGATCCGTGCGCTTGAAACGGTCGAGACCATCGTCAGCGTTGACGTCTGGTGGACGGCGGCCACACGCTGGGCCGATATCGTAATGCCGGCGGCCTCGACGCTGGAACAGGATGACATCACCTCGGGCGGCACCTATTCCAACGACCGGGTCTATGCGATGAAGAAGGTGATTGAACCCGTTGGGGACAGTCTGCCGGATTATGAGATTTTCGAAGGTCTGGCCGACAAGCTGGGTCTGTGGGCGCAGTTCACGGATAGTGAAGACAAGATGTATCACATCCGTCAGGCTTACGCGCGCTCCAGCGCGGCCGAGCACACCTCGTTCGAGGATTTCTGGGAAAAAGGCTTTGCCCGCATGGAAGTCCCTGACGAGGCCCGCCAATGGACACGTCACGGTGCGTTTTTTGAGGACCCCGAGGCGAACCCGCTGCACACCACCTCGGGCAAGATCGAAATGTTCTGCGAGGATTTCGCCGAGTTGGAGATTGAGGATTGCCCCGCCATGCCCATCTGGATGGAGAAGCATGAATATCTGGGCAACGCCAATGAAGGCCAGTTGCACGTTGTTTCGCCGCACCCCTGGTTCCGCCTGCACAGCCAGATGGACCAGTCGGAGACCTTGCGAAACCTTTACAAGGTTCAGGGCCGCGAACCGGTCCGGATCAACACCGAAGACGCCGCATCGCGCGGTATCGCGGATGGGGATCTGGTCGAGCTCTACAACGACCGCGGCACGGTCATTGCCGGCGCAGTGGTCTCGGATGACATCATGAAAGGCGTGGTTTCGATCTACGAAGGCGCATGGCCATCGCTGGATAGCAAGGGCCGCTGCAACTCGGGACTGGTGAACTTCATCACATCCACGCAGCGTTCGTCCGGCCTGTCCGAGGCGAATACGGCGAACACCGTGCTGTGCTCGCTGCGCAAATGCGAGGATCCCGAGGGTCCGAACCTGGCCTACGAGAAACCGCCGATCATCGAAGACATGGAGATCGCTGCAATCGATGATGACAAGCTTGGCCTTGAGCGGCTCGAAGCGCTGACCGCAAGCCTTTATGCAGATATGGGGCCGGGCGAAAAGATCTACTTCGAGCGCTGCACCGTCTGTCATGCCCCACGCGAGGTGACACATTTCACGCAGCAGCAGTGGAGGGGCATTACCCCGTCGATGTTCCCGCGGGCTGGCTTGGAAGAAGACGAGGCCGCGTTGGTCATGGACTATCTAATGAAGAACGCCGCCGACGCCGCCAACTGAGCGGGGCGTCCGATGGGCAGGGGGCCGGTCACCGGCCCCCTTACTCTCAAGCAAATTCAGGAGGGCCTAGCCGATGCAAATCTCCCGTGTCGCCGAAAGATGTGGTTGTGACAGCGTATCGCGGTCAACCGATCTGATGAGCGTTACCGACGCGGTGGACTGCGCGCTGGCGCAGGTCAGGCCGATATTCGAGACTGAGAGTGTCGACCTGACCTGTGTCGCCGGGCGGACCAGTGCACAGGCGGTTGCCGCCCCAACCGCCATGCCCTTTTTCGACAACTCCGCGATGGACGGGTTTGCGGTTCGCAGCGCCGATCTGGACCGGCGCTGCTGCTTGCCGGTTACGGGCACGATAGCGGCGGGGGATGCGCCGCGCGCCCTGCCGGCAGGTGCAGCCATGCGCATCTATACCGGAGCGCCACTGCCCGCGGGGGCGGATGCCGTTGCGATGTCCGAGGTCTGTATCGACAAATCCCATAAGGTCCATTTCGAACGGAAACCGGCCCCGGGCGAGAACATCCGCCGCGCAGGCAGTGATCAGAAGGCCGGTCAGGACCTGATCACCGCAGGCACGCGCCTAGCGGCCCATCATGTCGGCCTTTTGGCGGCCAACGGCATCACGCATATTTGTGTGGTGCGCCGTCCGCGGGTCGCGATCCTTTCAACCGGCAATGAACTGTGTGACGGAACGCGCCATCCGGGGCAAATCCACGACGCGAATCGTCCGATGCTGGCGGCGCTGTCCCGTCAGGCGGGCGCGGAAGTACTGGACTTCGGCATTCTACCCGATGATCCACAGGCTTCGTCACGCGCCTTTGCCGGACTGGTGGGCAAGGCCGACTTGATACTGACCTCGGGGGCAGTGTCGATGGGGGGCAAAGACCATATCCGCGACGCCCTGCGCGCCGCCGGGGGTGAAATCAGCGGCTGGCGTGTGGCGCTGAAACCCGGCAAGCCGGTGATGTTCGGACGCCTGGGTCAGTCGGCGGTCACCGGCCTGCCTGGAAACCCGTTTGCGGTTCACGTTGGGTTCCACTTGTTTGTTCTGCCGCAGCTTGACCGTCTGCTGGGCAGGCCGCGATCTGGTTTTGCCCCGGTTCCCGCGATCGCCGGATTTGACTGGATTCGCAAACCGGGCCGCGCCGAGGTCTTTCCTGTGCGCCTGATCGCTTATGACGCAAACGGTGCGCCGGTGTTGCAGCGACTCGGCCAGAGCGTTTCGGCGACTCTGTTGCCTGTCACCACTGCCGACGGGCTGGCCGTCGTCCCGGCGGATGCCGACCACATCAGATCGGGCATGCCGCTGGTCTGGCATCCTTTCTGTCAAACAGGAGACGTGGGATGAGCGCCTTTCCAATAGCCGCAATCTACCTTGAAAAAGGCGATATCGACGGGTTTCTGGGCGATGTCGCCGACACGTTACGGGCGGACGGTTTACGTGTGTATGGCGCCTTGCAGAGCCGGGGCGCTCTGGTCGGGGAGTGCCATTGCGCCGATATGGACCTGACGACAATCGGGTCGAACCGGGTGTTTCGCATTTCGCAACCTCTGGGGGCCGGATCGCACGGGTGCCGCCTGCACCCCGGCGCGCTGGCGGAGTGCTCGACTTTCATCGAGCGCGAAATGGAGCAGGGTGCCGACCTGCTTATCCTCAACCGCTTCGGTCGCGGGGAAAGCGAAGGACGGGGGTTTCGGGACCTGATCGCCAAGGCCTTGGAATCAGAAGTCCCAATCCTGACCGCCGTGCGCCCGACCTACGGGCACGCGCTGGCTGCATTTGGTGCGGACCTGGCCTGTTACCTTCCGATGCAGCGCGATGCGGTGTTCACATGGTTTGCCGCGCAGATGGAGGACCCACATGCTGCTTGATACCACCTCCGCTCCACTGGTGGACCGGTTCGGTCGTGCGATCAGCTATCTGCGTCTGTCGGTAACCGACCGGTGCGATCTGCGCTGCACCTACTGTATGGCCGAAAAGATGGTGTTCCTGCCCAAGCGCGACATTCTAAGCCTTGAGGAAATGGCGCGCCTCTGCGACATCTTTATCCGGCGCGGGGTGCGCAAGCTGCGCCTGACCGGGGGCGAACCGCTGGTGCGCCGGGATGTGATGGACCTGTTCCGTGACCTGTCCCGGCATCTGACATCCGGTACGCTGGACGAGCTGACACTGACCACCAACGGCACTCTGCTGGCGCGGTACGCGCAATCGCTTGCGGATTGTGGCGTGCGCAGGGTGAACGTCTCACTCGATACCCTCGATCCCGACAGATACCGGGCCGTCACCCGCAGGGGCGACATTCGCATGGTGCTGGCAGGTATCGATGCAGCGCTTGCGGCAGGGCTCGCGGTAAAGCTGAATGCGGTTGCCAGCAAGGGGGCGTTCGAACAGGAGGTCGATGATCTCATTCGCTTTGCCCATGGTCGCGGTATGGATCTGACGTTGATCGAAGAGATGCCGGTCGGCGACACTGGGCAGGATCGCACCGCACGTGCATTATCCCTGCGTCACCTTCAGGCCGATCTGTCATCGCGTTGGACGCTGATCCCGCAACGGCATTGTTCGGACGGTCCCGCGCGGTATGTCCGGGTTGAGCAGACCGGTGGCCGACTTGGGTTCATTTCACCGATGTCCTGCAACTTCTGTGCCCTCTGCAACCGGGTCCGCGTCAGTTGCATAGGGCAGCTCTATACCTGCATGGGCGACGAAGGGTCGGTCGACCTGCGTACGCCCCTGCGCCAGTCAGAACAGGCGACGCTGAGCGCCATTCGCGCTGCCGTCAAAGCAAAGCCCGAGCGGCATCGGTTCAATATGTCGCATATGGCGGATCCCGCAGTGATGCGCCATATGTCCGTTCTGGGCGGCTAACGTCCCATACTGCAACTGGAAGGAAACACCATGACCAAAGATCTCCCTGGCGCCGCTGGCAATCTGGCCGATAGCAACCCATCTGTCTGGTCTGCTTATGCGCAACTTGGCGAGGCAACCGCCGAAGCGGGCGCCCTGACGGCCAGAGAGCGTCGGCTGGTCAAGCTGGCACTGGCCATCGGCGCGGCCTCGGAAGGGGCCGTTCATTCGCACACGCGCCGCGCGCGCGCCGAGGGCATTTCCGAGGACGATCTGAACCAGGTTGCATTGCTGGCGATCGGACCTTTGGGCCTGCCCCGGGCGGTTGCCGCGCGCACCTGGATCGCGGATATCCAGGAGTGACGGGCCGGTTTCTTACCGTTGCCATCCAAATCCGGACACCGTCCCGTCCAAAGCACTGCGACCGGTTTCACGTGTTTTAGTGCCAAACCGAAAGAGGCATTCTTTGTCGGCGGCATGCGTGTTTGGTGCAAAACTGTCGGAATTTTTTGATTGTTTCCCCACTCTTTGGGAATTGAGTGGGGATAGCATGATCTGGATCAATTCAATTCACATTGGAAGCCATTATCAGGAGGGTGCCGAACAGCTAAGTTTCAAATAGATCAGGGTCGCAAGCGCATGAGCCAGCAGACCAACAGACGCGTTTTTCTGAGCGCCCGGATGCTTCGACAGGACCGCACGGCGATCCGACCGCCGGGTGCGGTTGAGGCTGAGTTCTTCGATCTTTGCACCGGTTGCGGCGATTGCGTCCGAGATTGTCCGGAAGGCATTCTGGAATTTGACGATGGGGGGTATCCGGTCGCGCAACTGAACGTTGGTGCCTGTACGTTTTGTGGTGTCTGCGCCCTATCGTGCAAGACTGATGCTCTTGTGATCGACCGCGTCCCGGATTGGCCGTGGCGCGCGTCTATCAAGGCGGGCGAATGCCTGTCCACAACTGGCGTCGGTTGCCGGTCCTGTCAGGATATCTGTGATCAGGGTGCTATCCGTTTCAAGTTACAGGCGGGAGGACGCGCTGAACCCGTTCTGGATAAGGACAGTTGCATCGGTTGCGGAACCTGCGCCGCCTCATGCCCCGCCGGCGCTGTCTCGTTTGATCGTTACGCCGCCCCGCAGAAGGAGGCGGTCTAGTGACGATTTGCGGCTGTCTCGTGTAAATCGAGCCGCAAAGCAGAGCCTCTGCCCCGGCTGTCATGGCGAAAACGCCCGATGCCTAAATTCACGTAGCAGCCGATGAGGGACGCTTGTCTTCGCTGTCGAAGACACGCCGGACCCTCCGGCGTCCGAGATCATCATGGATCTTCACCAGATCCCCGGCGTGATTTCATTCGAGAGCGTCTAACACCCCGGAAATGGCGATTACGAAGACGGCTTCCGCCTGTGCGTTGATCTCCCCAAGCAGCATTTCGGCTGGCGCAGTTGCACCGCGGGATCCAGCCCCCGATGTTCCTCCCATAACGTCACAAGGCTGAAGGACAGGCCCGCCGTCAGGCGGGCGTGTTTTTGCGCGTCTCCACCTCCGGTCAAAGGCAACTTAGCGTCATGTCGCCCGGGTAAGGGAGTTCCGGTTCACGATCTTGGTTTCAAGTTCAACCGAACGGCCCGGCGTGTTGTGTTCGATCATTTCGATCAGTTCGTTGGCGGCCTTGCGACCCATCTCGCGGTGTGGGACATGCACGGTGGTCAGGCCCGGCTGCACGATCCGGGCCAGCTCGATATCGTCGAACCCGGTGATCGAGATGTCATCCGGCACCCGAATGCCCATCTCTTGTGCCTGCCGCACGGCACCGACGGCCAAGACGTCATTACCGCAGAGAATGGCGGTCGGGCGGTCCGCGGTGGACACCAGGCGCGTGAACGCGACCGCGCCGTTTTCGATCTCATAGGGAGTTTCGACGATCTTTAGGGCACTGAGGGACAGGCCATGCGCCGCAAAAGCGTCTCGTATTCCTTCTATCCTGAGGCGTGCCCGATCGTTCCCGCGACAGATACCTGAAATAATCCCGACCCGCGTGTGGCCGAGTTTAATGACCTCGTCGGCCAGCGCCATCATGGCCTGTCGGTTGTCAAACCCGACCGATGGCATGCGCTGCTCCGGGGTAAAAGACCAGGCCACCAGTGCCGGGACTTTCTGCCGTTCAAGATAGTTGTAGATGCGGTCTTCGCGGTCATGGCCGATCAACAAAAGCCCATCCGCACCCCGGGCAACCAGCGTGCGGATCTGCTCCTCTTCGACTTCGGGCTGATAGGCGGAACTCGAAACCAGCAACGTGTATCCGCGCTGGTGGATTTCCTCTTGGAACGCCTGCAAACCCCGGGCAAAAATCGCGTTGTCCATGGTTGGGATGATTGCGCCAATCGTGAATGACCGTTTGGCCGCCATGACACGGGCCGCGAAGTTGGGGGTATAGCCCAACGTGTCCACAGCCGACAGAACACGTTTTCGCGTCGCCTCGACAACGCGGTCTGGATTATTGAGGCAACGCGATACCGTTGCGGTCGAGACGCCTGCCTCTTTGGCAACGTCATCCAATGTTGGCGCGGATCGAAGTTTCGGCATTTCCGAACCTGTAATTTGCTTTTGCCGATAAGTCTAATCTCAAGGGCATCCGATTAAAAGCGATTATGTAAGCGCTTGCATTTTTGATGTAAGCGCTTACAAGAGAAGCTGGAGCCGAATCCAAAGGGAGCCTCAATATGTTTCTTGCAGCATCCGCAATCGTGTTTGTCATCTATTTTGCAAACGTGGCGCTGGGTGCTTTTGCAGGCAGCGCCTTTCTTGGGGACGTAGGAGAGATGTTGGTTCTTTTCGCGGCGTCGATCCTGTTCGTTGTCGCAATTCTGAAAAAGGAGGCTGACCGTAACGCTGAAAGCGGCGGCTGAATTTTTTGCTTGGGAGGGCAATACATGAAGAACGACAGAAACGAGCTTGCGTCCGAAGAGCGCCGCAATTTTTTGAAGCTGACGGCTGGCGGATCCTTTACGGCCGCGTTGGTCGCAGGTGCCGGCGGTATGCTGTGGTCGTCCGAGGCGGCAGCTCAGACGGCTAAGGAAGAGAGTGATCGCGAGAAAGCGGCGGATCATGTCATGACGATCGCAACCGCGTATGTGCTGGGTGCATCGCGCAGCTATCCGATCATGCAGCTGGATCTGAAGGAAAACATTCAGAACGCAACCAACGGCAAGGTCTACGTCAAGCTGGCCCCGGGTGGGCAGTTGGGTGCGGGCGGATCGCTGGTGCAAAAAGTGCAGGGCGGCACCATCCAGGCGGCGCAGCATTCGCTGTCGAACTTCGCGCCGTTCGCCTCGACGGTTGACCTGATCAACATGCCATATCTTTGCGGATCCAACCAGCGGTTCACCAATCTGGTGCATTCGGACACGTGGCAGAACGAGGTTCATCCAAAGGTCGAAGCTGCCGGGTTCAAGGCCCTGTTCTACGTTGTGATCGACCCGCGTGTCGTTGCGGTCCGTCAGGGTGGCAATGCCATCATCACCCCGTCCGACATGAGTGGCATCAAGTTCCGCGTGCCGGGCTCCAAGATGCTGCAGCAGTATTACCGGATGGTTGGGGCCAACCCGACACCGGTGGCCTGGGGTGAGACGCCATCAGCGATCAAACAGGGCGTGGCGGATGCACTGGATCCGTCGGTTGGTGCCTTGTTCGTCTTCGGCTTCAAAGACATCCTGAGCCACGTGACTTTCACGCAGGCTGTCCCGGACAGTCAGGTCTATTCGTGTAACCTGGAATGGTTCAACTCGATGCCTGCAGATGTTCAGGAAGGCATCATGTGGGGTTCGGAAATGACCAGTCACCAGAACCTGTCTAAGGTTCCGTCGGCGCGGGCTTACGCCATGGCCGAACTGAACAAGGCCGGGGTCGAGTTTCACTCGCTTAGCGGCGATCAGTTGGCTGAATGGGAAGATGTCGGCGGATATCAGAACGCTGATTGGGATCCGTTCAAGACAGAACTGGCCGGCTCCATGGAAGCTTTCGACAAACTGGTCGAAGCAGCCGGAACGCAGGGCAAATATTACGTCCACGACGCGTAAAGCCACTCGAACGGGTGTGCAAAGCGCACCCGTTCCCCTCACGACCCGCAGTACTGAGCGGCGGTCTTTTCCGACCGGTTTGCCCCGTGCTGCCAAGCTTCGGGGCAGGATATGACGATACTGCAGAGAATTGACCGAGACGCCGAGCGTTGGTTGTTGCTGGTGTTCTACGTGATGCTGGTCATCACGATGGCCATCGAGGTTCTGAGGCGCGAAATCTTCGCCTATTCCTCAATCTGGGGCGAAGAAATTGTCCGGTATTCCTTCATCTACCTTGCCTGGATCGGAGCCGCCGCAGCCGTCAAGGAGCGCGCCCATATCCGCATCGATGTGATCATGCACTACCTCGGGCCGCGCCCCAAGGCGCTGCTCTATATCTTCGGCGATCTGGTGATGTTCGTTGTGGCGATCATCGCGCTTTACTGGTCTTACGAGGCTGTTCATGTCTCAGCCAAGTTCGGGTCGGTAACAGACGGTCTGCGCGTGTCAAAGGTCTGGTTCCTGATGGCCGTGCCAACCGGGGTTGCCCTGATGATCTGGCGCCTGATCCAATCGTTCCTGCGCGATCTGAAATCCCTTCGGGACGGTACCCCCGTCTTTGAAGGCGACAAGCTGTTCGATTGAGGAGAATCTGAATGCTTTGGGGTTCTCTGAATCAAACTGTTGAACTGGGCTGGGATTTCTACCTGCCCGTGATCCTGTTCGTTGGCCTGATTGCGATGGCCGTTCCGGTCTGGGCCGCGATCGGTTCTGCCGCGATCGTCATGCTGATCATGTCGGGCGATCTGCCGCTCAGCCTTGTTGGCGAGAGCCTGTTTACCGGCATCGACGCCTTTGCACTGACCGCTGTTCCGCTCTTTATCCTGACCGGCGACGTTCTGGTTCGGACCGGGTTGTCGCGAAAGTTTCTGGACGTCGCCGAAGCGCTGACTTGCTTTGCCAAGGGGGGCTTTGGCTCCGCCACCGTTCTGGTTTGCGGCATGTTTGCTGCGATTTCAGGTTCAGACGCGGCGGGTGCTGCCGCTGTGGGCCGCATGACCATCAACCGGTTGGTGGAAAGCGGTTATCCCCGCCCATACGCCTGTGCACTGGTTGCGGCGGGGGCCTGTACCGGCATCCTGATCCCGCCCTCGATTGCCTATATCATCATCGGGCTTGTGCTGGGCATTTCTGCCTCGACCCTGTTCCTTGCGGCGCTGATCCCGGGTCTGGCCATTTTGGTCTCGATCCTGATCACCAACATCATCATGAACCGCATCTACGCATATGAAGGCGGCGGTCTGATGACCACGGGCGAGTGGCTGGCCAATCTGGGCAAAGCGCTCAAATCCGGGTGGTATGCCTTCATCGTTCCCGGCATCATCTTTTATGGCATCTTCTCAGGTCGACTGACCCCGACCGAGGCGGGTGCAACCGCGGTTGTGGTGACTATCATCATGGGGTTCATCCTGCGCACGCTGACGCTGGCGGATTTTCCGTCCATGCTGGTGAGTTCGGCCAAGGTCAACGGAGTGATCCTGCCGATCATTGCGTTTTCGGCGCCGTTGGCCGAGGCGCTGGCGATCATGGGTGTGCCGCAGGGGTTTGTGGCCTCGATCACAGCGCTGACGGACGACCCATATGTGCTGATCCTGCTGATGATCGGTATCCTGATCGCCGCGGGCTGCGTGATGGAGACCACGCCCAACATCGTGATCCTCGCGCCGATCCTGAAGCCTCTGGCCGACAATATCGGTATGAACGAGATTCAGTTCTGCATCATGATGATCACCGCCCTGGGCGTGGGCTTTATCACCCCGCCGCTGGGTCTGAACCTGTTTGTTGTTTCCGGGATAACCGGAGAATCAATTCTAAAAATCGCGGCCCGTGCCGTTCCCTTTGTCTTGACCATGCTAATTGTGGTTCTGTTGATTGCGTATGTACCTGCAGTTTCAACCACATTGCTCCCTGAAATCTACCAGTAGGATTTGCTGAATATGCCGCGTGACTATTTGAAAAAGGCAACCCTGACGCCGCAAACTCATGCCTCCGAAGTGCACGAGACGGTCAAAACCATCCTTGGGGACATTGAGGCGGGGGGCGATGCGAAAGCGCTGGAGTATGGGGCTAAGTTCGACAAATACGATGGCAATGTGCTGTTGACCCCGGAGGAAATCGAAGCGGCCTGCGCGCTGGTGCCCGAGAAGCTGAAGGCGGACATCAGGTTTGCCCACGACAATGTCCGTCGTTTCGCAGAAACCCAAAAGGCGACGGTGTCCGACGTACAGATGGAGATTGTGCCGGGATTTGTTGCTGGTCAGAAGGCGATCCCCGTGGATGCGGCCGGATGCTATGTGCCTGGCGGGCGCTATAGCCATATCGCCAGCGCGATCATGACGGTAACAACGGCCAAGGTCGCCGGTTGCCGTCACATCACCGCCTGTTCGCCGCCGCGCCCGGGCGAAGGTGTTGCGCCCGCGATTGTTTACGCCGCGCATATCTGCGGGGCGGACAGCATTCTGGCGATGGGTGGTGTGCAGGGGGTGGCCGCGATGACCTATGGCCTGTTTGGCCTGCCACGCGCGAATATTCTTGTGGGGCCCGGCAACCAGTTTGTGGCCGAGGCCAAGCGCATCCTCTACGGCAAGGTCGGCATCGATATGATCGCGGGTCCGACCGACAGTCTGATCCTTGCGGATTCCTCCTCGGATGCGCATGTGGTGGCAACAGACTTGGTCAGTCAGGCCGAACATGGTTACAACTCGCCGGTCTGGCTGGTGACGGATGACCGGGACCTGGCCCAAAAAGTCATGGACCTGGTTCCGACCCTGATTGACGATCTGCCCGAATTGAACCGCGACAATGCTTTCGCCGCCTGGCGGGACTATGCCGAGGTGATCGTCTGTTCTGATCGCGAGGAAATGGCTGCCTGCTCGGACGAATATGCTCCGGAACACCTGACCGTACAGGCCGAAGACCTGGACTGGTGGCTGGATCGCCTGACCTGCTATGGCTCGCTGTTCCTTGGCGAAGAAACCACCGTGTCTTATGGCGACAAGGCAACCGGCACCAATCATGTGCTGCCGACATCCGGTGCAGCCAGTTATACCGGCGGTCTGAGTGTCCATAAATACATGAAGATCGTGACATGGCAGCGGGCCACGCGCGAAGGGTCGAAATCCATCGCTGAGGCCACTGCCCGAATTTCACGCCTAGAGGGGATGGAGGGGCATGCACGGGCCGCCGACGTGCGTCTTGCCAAGTATTTCCCGGACGAACAGTTCGATCTGACTGCTGATGGATGACCCCCGCGCGCTTTTTGACCTGACCGGTCGGGTCGCGTGCGTAACGGGCGCAAGCTCGGGGCTGGGGCGGCGTGTCGTCGAGGTTCTGGCGGCGGCAGGGGCGCGGGTAGTCGGCGTCGCGCGACGTGCCGAGGCTTTGGCCCGGCTGCGCGAAGAACTCGGCGCGGGTGTCGAAACGGTTGTTGCCGATGTCGCGGATCGGGCTGCGATCGGTACTCTGGTCGCGGAGGTTTCGGCCAAATTCCGGGCGCCGGATATCGTCGTGCACGCGGCTGGTGTTAACATGCGCGAAGCGGCAGACGATGTTACTGATCTGGGTTGGGATGCGACACTGGCGCTGAACCTCAGCGCGCCGTTCTTTCTGAGTCAGGCGATGGTGCCAGCTATGAAGCAGCGTGGCTGGGGCCGGATCGTGAATTTTGCCTCGTTGCAGACAACGCGGGCCTTTCCGGGCGGAATTGCCTATGGCGCGACCAAGGCAGGGATCGGCCAACTGACGCGCGCAATGGCTGAGGCCTGGTCCCCGCATGGTATCACCGCTAATGCCATCGGCCCGGGCTTTTTTCCGACAGAACTGACGCAAGCCGTTTTCGACGACCCGGAGCGCGCGGAATGCAATGCCGCTCAGACCTGTATTCGGCGCAATGGACGGATGGAAGACATGGATGGGCCGATCCTGTTTCTGTGTTCGAAAGCATCAGACTATGTCACAGGCCAAGTCCTTATGGTTGACGGGGGGTTCACCGCGAAATGAAGGCGCTGGTTTACCAAGGTATTGAACAGATGGCGTTTGCAGATGTGCCGGACGCCGAACCGCGCCCGGGCGAGTTGCTGATCCGCGTTGAGGCTGTGGGTATCTGCGGATCGGATATGCATGCCTATCTCGGTCATGATGCGCGTCGGCCAGCCCCCCTGATTCTGGGGCATGAGGCTGCGGGAATTGTTGTAGGGGGCTCTCAGGATGGCACACGGGTGACAATCAATCCCTTGGTCACCTGCGGTACATGTCCTGCCTGTTTGTCCGGGCGTGAGAACCTGTGCGCGGAACGGCAGATCATCTCGATGCCGCCGCGTGAAGGTGCGTTTGCGCAGTACCTAACAATGCCGGTCTCAAACCTTGTCGAGGTGCCGGATCATGTGTCGCTGCACAAGGCGGCGCTTGCGGAACCCCTGGCTGTCAGTTGGCATGCCGCCCGGCTTGCGATTGAGGCGCTGCATCCAGCCGCTGACAGGCGCGCATTGGTGATCGGTGGTGGTGCCATCGGTCTGGCTTCAGGGTTGGCCCTTTCGGCGATGGGGGTCGAAGAAGTGACCATCGTCGAGCCAAACGCAACGCGCAGGGATTTTCTGCGGCAGCTTGGATCTCTGAACGTCGTCGATATCGCCATGGGGACCTTTCCGCTGGTGATAGACGCGGTTGGCTACAAGGCGACACGGGCGACTGCGTCGGCTTGTGCGGAACCCGGCGGTGTGATCGCCCATGTAGGTCTGGGCGAGGATACCGGCGGTTTGGATGTGCGCCGCATGACGTTGCAGGAAATCACGTTTATCGGGACCTACACCTACACGGCCGAGGATTTCCGCCAAGCCGCGGCGGCGATTTTTGACGGACGGCTGGGTACGCTAGACTGGACCGAGACGCGGATGCTGGCAGACGGCGCACAGGCCTTTCGGGACCTTCGCGCTGGCGCCGTCGCCGCACCAAAGATTATCCTGACACCGTGGGGTTAATCCCGGCAGCAATGGAGGCATATTATGTACAAAAAGGTTCTTGTCCCGATGGCTCTGGATCACGGCATTTCACAGCACACGCTCGAGGTGGCTCGGGCCCTGTCCGAGGACGGAGCCGAGATCATTGCGTTGCATGTTTACGAAATGCCGCAAGGCTCGGTCAGTGCTTACCTCGACAAATCTGCTGTCGCCGAAGCGTACGAACGCGCGCGGCGACAATTGCTGGAAAAAGTGGAGGGCCTTGATGGTGTGAACCCTGAGATTGTCAAAGGGCATACGGCCAGAACAATCATCGACTTTGCGACGGACAATGCAGTGGATTGTATCGTCATCGGCTCGCATAAGCCGGACCTAAGCGACTACTTCCTAGGATCGACCGCATCACGCGTCGTCCGCCACGCTCCCTGTGCGGTTCACGTGCACCGCAGGGCCTGAACCTTTCATCGCGCCTTGGGCGCCCCAATAAAGGACTGACTGATCGGAAATGAACATAGACAAAAAGATCACCGACGATCTGGTTGCGAACGATGTCTCGTTTGTGACCACCGTGCCATGCAAACAGCTGGCGGGCGTGATTGAAGCAATCGATGCCCATGACGACATTTACCATATCCCATCGAACAAAGAGGATGAGGGGATGGGTCTGTGCGCTGGTGCGTGGATGGGCGGCAAACGCCCGGCGATCATCATGCAGAACACGGCAATCGGCGTTACCATCAACACTCTGGCAACACTGATTCAGTATTATCGGATGCCGCTGCCCATGCTGATCTCATATCGCGGCGAACTGCGCGAACCCATCGCGTGTCAGGTCGAAATGGCCGTGCACACCAAGGCGCTGCTGGCGCAACTGAATATCCCGACCTATCACTTCCATAATCAGGAAGATGTCGCAGAGCTGGATGCAATCCTGAAATATACCTTCATGTGCAACAAGCCGGTCGCCATTCTGACCGACGCCAATTTCTGGGGAGGCTATGGCGACCAATGATCCGTTCTGAAATCCTGAAGGAAATCGCCCCGATCCTGCGTGACCAGCTTATCGTTTGCAATATCGGCATTCCCAGCCAGGAACTGCATGCCATCGATGACCAGCCGACAAATTTTTACATGCTGGGCACGATGGGTCTGGCCTCGTCCATCGGGCTGGGTCTGGCCTTGACGCAACCAAAGCCGGTGATCGCGATTGATGGTGACGGGTCGGTTCTGACCAATCTGGGCACCTTGCCCACCATCGCAAACAACGTGGCGGATAACTACATCCTGCTGATCATCGACAATGGCTCTTATGGCTCGACCGGAGACCAGCCGACCTATGCTGGGCAAAAGACATCGCTGACCAAAATGGCCGAGGCCGCCGGGTGTGAGCGCGTGATCGAATGTCAGGCCGAAGACACGGGCCGGGTTCTGCAGGAGTCTCTGGACGCCAAGCAGATGACGATTATCGTCAGCAAATGTGAAAGCGGCAATGCCAAGATGCCGCCGATCACAATGGATCCGGTCGTGATCTGCGATCGCTTCATGAAAGCTGTCCAGACCTGATGCCAAACAGTGCCATCCACTGCGCCGAAGACGCCCGCCGCCTCGCGCGGCGGCGT
Organism: Ruegeria sp. B1; assembly: GCF_056535885.1. Lineage (NCBI taxonomy): Bacteria > Pseudomonadati > Pseudomonadota > Alphaproteobacteria > Rhodobacterales > Roseobacteraceae > Ruegeria > Ruegeria sp. B1. The sequence continues at coordinate 1,504,246 of NZ_JBQFJA010000001.1, forward strand.
TTGCCGTGGATGGTGTTCGACTATATTGACGGCGCGGCCGGGGCCGAAACCGGAGCTGACCGCAATCGTTCGGCGTTGGAGGATATGACGCTGCGGCCTCGTATTCTGCGGAACGTCAGTGAGCGGTCTCTGGCCAGCGCGGTCTTCGGGCAGGTTACAAAACGTCCCTTTGGTATTGCCCCAATGGGTATGTGCAACCTGTCCGCACCGGGCGCTGATCTGATGCTGGCGCGCCTGGCGGCCCGGTATTCGGTGCCGTTGGGGGTGTCCACCGTTGCTTCGACCCCGATGGAAAAGCTGATCGAAACGGCGCAAGGCAACGCGTGGTTCCAGCTTTACTTCAGCGGCGATGGTTCAGGGACGGTCAAACTTGTGGCCCGCGCCCGGGCCGCGGGATACCAAACGCTGGTTCTGACTGTGGATGTGCCCGAGGTGGGTCGGCGTCCGCGCGAATTGCGGCATGGGTTCCGCATGCCGTTCCGAATTGGCCCATGGCAATTTCTGGATTTCGCTCTGCATCCGCGCTGGTCGCTGAACACTCTGTTTCATGGCAAACCCCAGATCGCAAACTTCTTGATGGATGGCTACGAGTTCGACCGAACCGAAAGCCGAGCCAAGGCAACATGGGACACGCTTGCACGACTGCGGGAGCAGTGGACCGGCAAGCTGGTTGTCAAAGGTGTTCTGGACACCGAAGATGCCGTGGCATTGAAAGCTGCCGGTGTTGATGCAATTCAGGTGTCCAGTCACGGGGCAAGGCAATTGGAAAGTGCACCGGCACCCTTTTCCATGCTGCCGAAAATCCGTGCGGCGGTTGGCGCAGACTTTCCCGTGTTTTACGACAGCGGTCTGCGCTCGGGCGAGGATGCGTTGAAGGCGATGTTGAACGGTGCCGATTTCGTGTTCTTTGGCCGCAGCCTGCAATTTGCAATTGCTGCCGAAGGCGAAGCCGGGCTGGACCAACTCTGGTCAGTACTCAGCGACGAAATGGACATCGCTATGGCGCAGATTGGAGCGACTTCGATCCAACAAATCAGGCCAGCGCAGGACGCGCCGCTACTCTCTGTTGTGGAAGATGAAGCCAATAAAGTTCAGTAGCAGTTGCGCTGCTAGAATCTGAGTGCTTTCGGTCGGATCGTAGGCTGGCGCAACCTCGACCAGGTCAATACCCACTACATCACCGCGTTTGGTCAGACCCTGCAGGATTTCCAGAACGTCATAATAGTGAAACCCGCCATGGCTTGGTGTGCCGGTACCGGGCGCAATCGAGGGGCAGAAGGCATCGATGTCGATGGTCACGTAATAGCGGGCGCCACTTGGAATTCTTTCCAAAACCGCATCGGGCCCCAGCTTGCGCACCTGCCGCACCGACAGGATGTCCGATCCTCTGCTGCGGGCGTCGTCATAGCCCTCTTTCGCGGTAGAGGAGACGTTGCGAATGCCAAGTTGTGTCATCCCGCTGACGTAGTCTTTTTCGATCGCCCGGCGCATGGGGTTGCCATGTCCCAGGGTGACGCCGTGGCGTTCATCGACAAAATCCAGATGCGCGTCGATCTGGACAACATGGATCGGGCCGTTTTGGGCGCAGTCCTCGGCGAAGGCATTGATGCAGGGGATGTTGATGGAATGGTCCCCGCCGATGATCACGGGAATGGCGCCCGCATCCAGTATCTTTTGGACGCCGAACTGGATGTTGTCGTGGCTTTTTTTGGTCTTGGTGTGGACGATGTCAGCATCTCCGATATCCACAATGCGGACGTCTTCGCCCAGATATGTTGCATCATCCTCGTGGTCATAAGCTCCGGCATGGCCAAAAGTGAACAGCGTTGAAGCTTCGCGCACGGCCCGTGGGCCAAAGCGTGCTCCGGGCCGGAACTGACAGCCAAAATCGAACGGGGCGCCGAGGATGGCGACATCCGCATCGATGGCATCCCAATCCGACACGTAGGGTTTCTTGCCAAAAGTCGAAATGCCAACAAAGGGCAGGTTCAGGCGACCGGCGTCATAGCCATGACCAGACATGATGTGCTCCGTTTCGTTGAGATTTGGCGTGCCGTTGCCGAACAGGACGGCAGTGTTTGTGGGAATGCAACCGTCGAACCTTATCGTGGGTGGCCGCCGACTGCCAAAGTGATTTCTTTTGCCGCCGTTGCAACCAATTCTCCAACCCTGTTCGTTGCACTGCTACGGAACCGCGCTGTGGGTCCCGAGACTGATACGCCTGCGCAGGGTTCATTTTGTTCGTTATATATCGCCGCGCCGATACAGGACATGCCCGAATAGCGTTCTTCTTCATCATAGGACCATCCGCGTTCGCGAATTGCATCGAGATCTCTCAAAAGCGTTTCCACCTTGGCGTGGGTGCGCTCCGTGAAAGCTTCGAACGTGGTCGCGGACAGCGCTTTGTCCAACACTCTGGGTCGCATGGCCGCCAGCAAGGCCTTGCCAGTGCCCGAGGCGTACATCGGTGTGCGGGACCCCGGTGGGAAAAACGCCCGGATCGGGTTACTGGTCTCGATCTGGCTGACAAACACCACATCGGCCCCGTCCGGCATGGCCATATTGGCGGTCTCACCGGTTTCCTGCATCAGCTTGCGCATGATGGGACGGCCAAGCTCAACAACGCTGCTGCGTTTCAGATAAGACGCACCCGTTCTGTATGCTTCGATGCCGATCATCCATTCCTGCCTCTCGTCGTCAAAGCTGACATAACCCCGGTTGGACAGGGTGGTTAGTATCCGATGCGTTGTGGCTGTGGGGATGCCGGTTTCGCGGCTGAGGTCGCTGAGCGTGCTGCGCTCGAACCTAGCGACGGCACTCAGGGTGCCAAGAGCGCGGTCCAAAGATTGCAACGTGCCGGCCGAGCTTTCCTTAAACGGTGACTTGGGTCTTCCGCGCGCTCTTTTCTGATTCTCCAAAGCCATTTCCTCCTCTAAAATCTGCGCAAAAACTAGGCGGCGAGATATGTTTTTCCATTTTGCCAAGAATTACGGCAAAAAATGAAAAACCCCGACGACCATCTTTTACAAGGCCTTAGACGCATTTTTCGCTCAGCAAAAAATATTTTCGAGAAAATTGCAAAACCTTCTGTCTGGTAAGATAATTTTACCAAATCGGAGGAAGAGACGATGTCACAGCAAAACCCGGTCTTTATTCCAGGGCCAACGAATATTCCTGATCGCTTGCGTCTGGCCATGCAGGTCCAGACCCAGGATCACCGCGCACCCGATTTTGTCGAAACATTTGCGCCGGTTCTTGAGGATACCAAAAAGGTTTTTGCAACCACTCACGGAACGATCATCACTTTTCCTGCGAGCGGAACCGGCGGGTGGGAAGCCTCTGTCACAAACACACTCAGCCCGGGCGATGCCGTGCTCATTGCTCGCTATGGCATGTTCAGCCATCGCTGGATCGATCTTTGCCAGCGCCACGGTCTGGATGTTCGTATCATCGATTGCCCATGGGGCAGCGGTGCACCGGCGGACAAGTTTGCCGAGGTTCTTGCGGCTGACAAAGATCGCGAAATCAAGGCCGTTCTGACCACCCATAACGAGACCGCTACCGGCGTACGGTCGGATATTGCGGCGGTCCGTAAGGCCATGGACGCCAGCAATCACCCCGCGATGCTGTTTGTCGATTGCGTCAGCTCCCTAGCCTCGATGCCGTTCGAGTTCGACAAATGGGGCGTGGATATCGCCGTGTCCGGATCGCAGAAGGGGTTCATGCTGGCAACCGGCATGGCGATCCTCTGTGTCAGCCCCAAGGCGCTGGCGACGATGGAGAGCGCAAAGCTGCCCCGCACCTTCTTCGACTTTCGCGACATGATGACAGCCAATGCCTCTGGCGGGTTTCCATATACCCCGCCCTTGCAGCTGATCTATGGCATGCGCGAAAGCCTAAAGATGCTGTTCGAGGAAGGCCTGGACAATGTCTATGCCCGCCATTTCCGCCTGGCCGAGGGCGTGCGCAAAGCCACGTCTGCCTGGGGGCTGAACTTGGTGGCGCAGGCGCCGGATCTCTATTCCGACACGGTCAGCGCGATTTATGTGCCGGACGGCTTTGACAGCAATGCACTCACGGATCACGCGTTCAGCGCTTATGGTGTCAGCTTCGGCATCGGTCTCGGCGAGATGAATGGCAAGGCGTTCCGCATCGGCCACCTTGGCAGCCTAACGGATGTGATGGTGTTGTCTGGCCTGGCTACAATCGAGATGGCGATGGCCGATCTCGACTACCCGATCGAGTTGGGCAGCGGTGTTGCAGCGGCGCAGGAATACTTCCGCGCCGGCAGCGCCACCCCCATGCAATCCGCAGCATAAGGAGGGAGAGACCCGATGCTGGACGCGATGACCACCGTCGACCGCCTGACCCTTGCCGATATGCGCGAGGCGCATGACCGGATCAGGCCGCATATCAACCGCACGCCGGTGCTGCGCTCGGCTTATCTCGACGAGCTGACCGGAGCGCAGCTGTTCTTCAAATGCGAAAACTTTCAAGAAGCCGGGGCCTTCAAAGTGCGCGGTGCCTGTAACGCCGTATTCGGTCTCGATGAAGATGCTGCGAAACGAGGCGTCGCCACTCACTCTTCGGGCAATCACGCCCTCAGCCTCAGCTACGCAGCCGGGCGGCGCGGTATCCCGTGCAATGTGGTGATGCCGCGCACCGCACCACAGGCCAAGAAAGACGCGGTGCGTCGGTATGGCGGGATCATCACCGAATGTGAGCCATCGACCACCTCACGTGAGGCGGTGTTTGCCGAGGTGCAGGCAAAATCGGGTGGCGAGTTCGTGCATCCCTACAACGACCCGCGGGTGATTGCCGGTCAGGCGACCTGTTCGGCGGAGCTACTGGAACAGACCGACGGGTTGGATGCGGTTGTGGCGCCCATCGGTGGCGGCGGCATGATCTCGGGCACCTGCCTGACCTTGTCCAATCTGGCACCTGAGGTGCAGATCTATGCGGCCGAACCCGAGCAGGCGGACGACGCCTATCGCAGCTTCAAGGCCGGTCACATCATCGCAGATGACGCGCCTGAGACCATCGCCGATGGTCTGAAGGTGCCGCTGAAGGAGAACACCTGGCATTTCGTGTCCCACTTCGTGACCGACATTTACACGGCCAGCGAACAGGAAATCATCGATGCCATGAAGACGACCTGGAAATACCTGCGCATCGTGATGGAGCCCAGCTGCGCGGTGCCTTTGGCCACCATTCTGAAGAACCCCGAAGCCTTCAAGGGCAAGCGCGTCGGCGTGGTGATCACCGGCGGCAACGTGGATTTGGACAAACTGCCCTGGATCAAGGGCTGAGGAGGAAGAAAATGAACAAGCCTGTAAACATCGATCAGCTTGAAGTCGGGTTCGACATTCCTGCCGCCATCGGCATGGACGAGGCCGATATCCAGACACCGTCGCTGGTGCTGGACCTCGATGCGCTGGAGCGCAACATCAAGAAAATGGGCGACTATGCCAAGGCCCACGGCATGCGCCACCGGGTGCATGGCAAGATGCACAAATCTGTTGACGTGGCCCAGTTGCAGGTCGATCTGGGCGGTGCCTGCGGCGTGTGCTGCCAAAAGGTCTCGGAGGCCGAAGTGTTTGCCCGTGGCGGCATCAAGGATGTTCTGGTGTCGAACCAGGTTCGCGATCCGGCCAAGATCGACCGTCTGGCGCGTATGCCCAAGTTGGGCGCGCGGACAATCTGCTGCGTCGATGATATCGACAACGTGGCGGACCTGTCCGAGGCTGCACAGCGGCACGGGACCCAGATCGAATGCCTGGTCGAGATCGACTGCGGCGCCGGGCGCTGCGGCGTGACGACAACGCCCGAGGTTGTCGCCATCGCCAAGGCAATTGATGCGGCCCCGGGGGTGAAGTTTGCGGGCATTCAGGCCTACCAAGGCGCCATGCAGCACATGGACCACTATGACGATCGCAAAGCCAAGATCGACATCGCCGTAGAACAAGTGAAAGACGCCGTGGACGGGCTGAAGGCCGAAGGCCTTGAGTGCGACATCGTCGGCGGTGGCGGCACCGGATCCTACTATTTTGAAAGCACATCAGGCGTGTACAACGAACTGCAATGCGGTTCCTACGCTTTCATGGACGCCGATTATGGCCGCATCCTCGACAAGGATGGCAACCGGATCGACCGCGGCGAGTGGGAGAACGCGTTCTTCATCCTCACCAGTGTCATGAGCCACGCCAAGGCCGACAAGGCCATCGTCGATGCAGGGCTCAAGGCGCAGTCGGTAGACAGCGGCTTGCCGGTGATCTTCGGACGCACGGATGTTGAATACGTCAAATGCTCGGACGAGCACGGCGTTGTGGCCGATCCGGACGGTGTCCTCAAGGTCAATGACAAACTGCGTCTGGTGCCCGGTCACTGTGACCCGACTGCAAACGTGCACGATTGGTATGTGGGCGTGCGCAACGGCAAAGTCGAAACCCTGTGGCAGGTCTCTGCACGCGGCAAGGCATTCTGAAACACGCTCCATTTGATCCGGGCGGCAGGTCCTCCCCCTTGCCGCCCGGATTGAATCCACTTTCACCGGAGAAAAGGTCATGAAAGATACATCTGAAAACGGGCTGCTGATCGTCGGAGAAGACCTGTGTCAGAAACTGGTCGGTCGCGGCGCCGCATTTGACGCCGTTGAAGCCGTGTTTGCTGCCATGGCGCGCGGAGACGCTTACAATTTTCCGGTTATTCGTGAGTCGATCGGATATGCAGACGCGCTCTATGGGTTCAAATCCGGCTTTGATCGGGCGGGTCAGGTGCTTGGGGTGAAATCCGGTGGCTACTGGCCAGGCAACATGGATAAGGGGCTGACCAATCACCAGTCCACCGTGTTTTTGTTTGATCCCGACACCGGCAAACTCGCCGCCCTGGTTGGTGGAAATTATCTGACCGCCGTAAGGACGGCGGCCTCGTCTGCCGTGTCGATTGCACATCTGTCGCGCGCGGACTCACGGGTGCTGGGCATGGTGGGTGCAGGCCATCAATCCGCGTTCCAGCTGCGCGCTGCTGCGGAACAGCGGGACTTTGAGAAAGTGGTCGCTTGGAACCCGCATCCCGACATGCTGCCGCTTCTGGGCGAGGTGGCGAATGAAATCGGTCTTGAGTTCGAGGCGGTCAGCCAGCAGGAACTTGGGGCACAGGCGGATGTCATCATTACCATCACCTCGGCCTTTGAGCCGCTGTTGATGAAAGACTGGATCAAGCCTGGGACGCATCTGGCCTGCATGGGCACAGACACCAAGGGTAAGCAGGAGGTCGACGCGGCGCTGGTTTCCTCGGCCACTGTTTTCACCGACGAAGTTGCTCAGTCCATCTCTATTGGCGAAGCACAGCACGCAATCACCGATGGCAGTCTGCGCGAAGACGCCATCACGCCAATCGGCGCTGTCATCAACGGCGATCACGCGGGCCGGACCAGTGCGGATCAAATAACCCTGTTCGACGGAACCGGGGTCGGGTTGCAGGATCTTGCCGTCGCGTCTGTTGCCGCACAGCTGGCAGACGAAAGCGGGCAGGCGCAGCGCGCAACGCTTTGAGCGTCTGCCAAAACCGGAGGGAGGTCATCATGTCAAACATCGCAAGGCCGATTTTAACGCACGAACTCGCGCCAAAGACCTGCTCAATCGGGATTTGGAACTGAACCCGAACACAGTCTTTCCATTGGAGCCGCGTGCGGAGAGGAGGCCCCGCGCCACCTGATGAGTCAGTAAAAGCGCTCTTTTCAAAAGAGCAATAGGAGGAGACACCATGACACCCTTGGAGACGCCGATCATCGTGTCGGCGATCAGAGAGGTTGTGCTTGATGCAGGGGCTCAGGGCCTCGCCCTGCAGGGTTTCTTCGGCGGCGGTGCAAGTGCTCTGACCCTCAAGGCGTCGCGCCAGCACTGCCACAGAATTCAGACGATCCGAAATACCGCCGGCTCTGACAGAACCGGCAGTTCGTCCAATCCGCTCGTTTGAGCAAAACCCCATGTCCAATCGGAGGAAACAGACATGAAAAAACTAGCAACCCTAACCGCAGCAGTTGCCCTTGCGGCAGCGCCCGCGCTGGCCGCCGACAGAATACTGTTGAAAACACCTGTTGCGTTTTCAACGGAATTGCCGGGCCTCGGCACGCCCATTGTCCGCGTGTCCGAAGATCTTGAGGCCATTTCCGGCGGGTCGATTAAGATGAGAGTCTATGAGCCCGGCAAACTGGTTCCGGCCTTTGAGATTCTGGACGCGGTGTCGACCGGCAAGATCAATTCGGGCTTTGCCACCGCCGGGTATTGGGCGGGAAAGATCCCGGCTGCGCCCCTGTTCTCAGCAGTGCCCTTTGGTCCTGAGGCGGGCGAATACATGGCCTGGATGTATTATGGCGACGGGTTGGACCTGTATCAGGAAATGTATGATCAGGCCGGCTATAACGTCAAAGTCTTCCCCTGCACGATCATCGCCCCCGAAACCTCGGGCTGGTTTGCAGAAGAAATCACCTCGGTCGAACAGCTTGACGGTCTGAAGATGCGGTTCTTCGGTCTGGGCGGCAAGGTGATGCAGAAGCTGGGCGTTGCCACGTCGCTGCTGCCGGGTGGCGAAATCTTCCCCGCCCTGGAAAAAGGCGCGATTGATGCAACCGAATTCTCGATGCCTGCCATCGACCAGCGTCTGGGTTTCGACAAGCTGGTGAAGTACAACTACTTCCCGGGCTGGCACCAGCAGGCCACCATCTTTGAGTTGCTGATCAACAAGGATGAGTGGAACGAGCTGAACCCGCAACTGCAGGCGCAGATCGAACTGACCTGCCGGGCGCAAATGACCGAGAGCTTTGCCGAAGGCGAAGCGATCCAGTTCGAAGCCATGCAGCGCAACGTGGAAGAAAACGGCGTGACCATCGTCGACTGGACCCCAGAGATGCTGGATATCTTCCGGACCACCTGGGAAGAGGTCGCCGCTGAAGAAGCCGCCAACGATGCGTTCTTCAACAAGGTCTACTCGAACCTGAATGAATTCAGCGAAGGCTATTCGCTGTGGAAATCGCACGCATTCCTGCCGCGGCAGTAATCAAGATGTGGGGCCCGGGCGACACTGTCCGGGCCCCTCAAATGCCCCATAGGGAGGGGCCCCAGCTCAGGGGGGAATAAAGTGGTGAGCGAGAGTTTCGAAAACAAACTAAACAAGCATGTCGACCCGCATTGGGACGAGGTTGAAGGCGATGACCGTCGTCGCCCAAAGCTGTCGGCCCGATTGGATGACATCGTGTCCGGCGTTGGCCACGTTGTCATGTGGGCCAATGTTGCACTGGTTGTCGCCATCGTGTCGCAGGTCAGCATGCGATATGCCCTGGACTGGAATTTCCCGAAACTCGATGAGTTGCAGTGGCATCTTTATGCGCTGACCACCATGATCGGGATGTCCTACGCGCTGACACATGACGCGCATGTACGCGTTGATATCTTGCGTCTCGGGTTCTCGAGCCGCGCCAAGCGTGTGGTTGAAATGCTGGGGATTACGATCCTCCTTTTGCCGTTCTGTTGGCTGATGATTGATCAGGGATACGACTATTTTCAGGACAGTTTCCGCGTAAACGAACGTTCCGACAGCCCGACAGGTCTGCCAGCGCGCTGGGCCTTGAAGTCGGTGATCGCGATCAGCTTTGTGCTGGTGGCAACCGCGGCTATCGCGCGTCTGATCCATGATGCTTACATGTTGGCCACCGACGCCGATGAGCGCGCCGCCAGTTCCGGCCTTATGCGCCTGCTCCTGATGTGGGCGATCTTTGCCACAATCACAATCGGCCTGATCCAACTGGTCGAAACGCCCGAAGACACGCTGGTCATCGTGATGTTCATGAGTTTTGTCGCGCTTTTGTTCTCGGGCTATCCCGTCGCCTGGGTCTTGGCAGGCGTCGGCGTCCTGTTCACGGGCGTTGCCTATATGGGCGACAATGACATGCTGTTGTGGACCGGCATGGAGGCCACATTCACCGGACTGGATTACCTGACGCTGGGCGCGGTGGTGAACCGTGTGTATGCGACCATGTCGAATGCGGTTCTGGTGGCCCTGCCGATGTTCATCTTCATGGGGTTGATGCTGGACGAGTCCGGTGTTGCACAACGCCTGATGACGTCGATGCAGAAACTGTTCGGGACCATGCGCGGGGGGCTCGCGATCACCGTCACCGCAATCGGAATCATCCTTGCCGCCTCGACCGGCATCGTTGGTGCGTCTGTGGTTCTGCTGGGTCTGCTGTCGATGCCTGCCATGATGAAACAGAACTATTCCAAGACACTGGCGGCGGGCGTCATCGCATCGTCTGGAACATTGGGTATTCTGATCCCGCCTTCGATCATGTTGGTGATCATGGCCGATCAGATGGCCCTATCGGTTGGTGACCTGTTCATGGCGGCGCTGTTTCCGGGGTTGATCATCGGCGGGCTCTACATCCTCTACATCGTGATCATCGCGACCATCAACAGAGAGGTCGCACCCTTGCCGGAGGACGCAAAAAAGGTCGATTGGGCAGCGATCTGGGACGTCTTCAAAGCCGTTCTGCCGCCTGTCGCCCTGATCTTTGCCGTACTCGGGTCCATCTTTGCAGGTATCGCCACACCCACGGAAGCATCCGGTGTCGGTGCCGCAGGCGCAACACTGATGGCGTTTGCCTATGGCAAGCTGAACTGGCGCAACCTGTTCGAAGTGACGCGGAATACGTTCAAAACGACCGCGTATATCTTTGCGATCTTCCTTGGCGCGACCTGCTTTGCCTTTGTTCTGCGCGAGTTGGGCGGAGATCAGTTGATCACCAAGACAATCGAAGGCATGGGCCTGAGTGAAATGGGGACCATCCTCTTTATCCTGCTGATCGTGTTCCTGCTGGGCTTTGTTCTGGACTGGATCGAAATCACACTGATCATCCTGCCACTTGTGGCGCCGATCATTGTTGCCATGCAGATGACTGTGCCGGGCTTTGGACTGGATAACCCGGAACTGATCTGGTTCGTCATCCTTGTTGCGGTGACACTGCAGACCAGCTTCTTGTCACCACCTGTGGGCTTTTCCCTGTTCTACCTCAAAGGGGTCTGCCCACCGGAAATTCGACTGCAGGACATCTATAAGGGCGTGGTGCCCTTCATCCTGCTGCAGTTGACCGGGCTGGCCTTGGTGATCCTGTTCCCGCAGATTGCCACGTGGCTGCCTTCGGTTGCCTATTAAAAACACCGGCGGCATCCACTCCGGGTGCCGCCGCTACTGCCGACGCGGATGTTATCTGGACAGGAGTCGGCGCTTTTCGGCCATGGTTTCGCGGCGGCGCTGCTCAATCCCGATTTTGAACGATGTCTCAACAAAGTCGATATGATCGGTCGCTGCCTTCTCGGCGCGCGCTTCGTCGCCGTCAATCACCGCCTGGCCAAGCTCCAGATGCTGCTGCAACAGTTTTTCTCCAGTGCCGTCAACCGTTCTCAGGAAATCGCGATTATAGAACACGCCTTTGCGGGTGAGCTCGTAGATTGAGGCCATCATGTGGATCAGTGTCGCGTTTTGGCTGGCATCCACGATAGCAGAGTGCAAGGCAAAATCGGCTTCATGCGAGGCTTGAGCATCCCCGTCCTGCCAGGCACGTTCATTGTCCGCGAGGATTTCGGCAATGCGTTCTTTATCTGCCTTTGTTGCCCGGCGGGCCGCAAGGCGCGCCGCAAACCCTTCCTGCTCGCGTCGGTATTCGAGATAGTCGAAAAACGCGGGTTCGTGTCTTTCATACAATGCCAGAAGTGCGGGCATCATGGCCTGTCCGGTCAGCGCGGCAACAAACGTACCCTCTCCGTGCTGGGTCGTGACAAGGCCACGTTCTTCCAGAACAGACAGCGCTTCGCGCAGCTTTGGGCGCGAGACACGCAGCATCTCGGCCAGGTCACGCTCGGACGGAAGTTTACGCCCCTGTTTGAGGATACCTGACGCAACCAGATCTTCGATTTGAGCCACTACAGCTTCGGCCAGCGATTCGTGCCCGACCGGTTCAAATATCGCTGTGGTGCTCATGAGAGTCCGCCTTGCTTCAAGCTGATATGCGCAATTACTGGTAAATAAATATAACCATGTCTGGCGAAAATTCAACTGCCATCAAGGACAGCGGGGGCCGAGCCCAGTCGTTTGTTTGTGCGCCACTTTTTGCAAACATGTTGCTCGATTGCACCCTTACTTGGGGTGTTGGTTAACTCACCTATCAATTTGATGCTGTGGCGTCTTGTAGGGCCAGTGATAAATAAAATTGTTGACTGGTTTATAATGGTAAAGTTAGTTTACCACCGGAGCGGCGCTGGAAAACCGGCGCCACGGATCGGAACCCATGTTCCGGCATACTCTGGAGGAGATTTAATGAAGAAGACCCTGACGAGCCTGGCCGTTGCTGCCAGCCTGCTTGGCGCACCTGCTGTGGCGGCAGACAAGTTGCTGCTGAAAACCCCCATCGCATTCTCGACCGAATTGCCAGGTCTCGGCTCACCGATCCCGCGTGTGGCCGAACAACTTGATCTGATGTCGGGCGGCACGCTGAAAATGAAAGTGTACGAACCCGGTAAACTTGTCCCGCCATTCGAAATTCTGGACGCAGTGTCCACGGGCAAGATCAACTCGGGTTACACAACAGCCGGTTATTGGGCAGGTAAAATCCCTGCGGCCCCGCTGTTCTCGGCGGTCCCGTTTGGCCCCGAAGCTGGTGAATACATGGCGTGACTCTATTACGGAAACGGCATGTCTCTGTATCAGGAGATGTACGATCAGGCAGGCTATAACGTCCACGTTCTGCCGTGCGCCATCATCGCACCGGAAACGTCGGGCTGGTTTGCGTCCGAAATCAACTCTCCCGACGATCTTCAGGGCCTGAAAATGCGGTTCTTTGGTCTCGGTGGCAAAGTCATGCAGAAACTGGGCGTGGCCACGTCACTGTTGCCCGGTGGTGAGATTTTCCCCGCGCTGGAAAAGGGTGCGATTGACGCAACCGAGTTCTCGATGCCTGCCATCGATGCGCGTCTGGGCTTCCATAAGTTGGTCAAGTTCAACTACTTCCCCGGCTGGCACCAGCAGGCGACCGTGTTCGAACTGATGATCAACAAGGATGTCTGGAACGAAACCAGCGACCAGCACAAGGCAATCATTGAAAGTGCCTGCAAGGCGTCGATGGCCGACAGCTTTGCCGAAGGCGAAGCGATCCAGCATGCAGCGCTGATCGACAATGTTGAGAACAACGGCGTCACGCTCAAGCAGTGGTCGCCCGAGATGCTCGATACGTTCCGCGCAACCTGGGAAGAGGTTGCCGCCGAAGAAGCGGCAAACGATGCGTTCTTCGCGCAGGTTCTGACCGACATGAATGAATTCCGTGACGGCTATGACCTTTGGAAAACCAACGCGTTTCTCCCACGTCAGTAACCTCCCGTGCTGACGACACCGGGGCGGCTGTTTCCGCCGCTCCGGTCCTTATTCCCTGATTTTCGGACAGTCTCACCTGTCCCTGTCCGCACGCCGGACTGCTGAGCGAGGAATGACCATGGCCACGCAAAAGAATATCACTGATCCGGTTGAAGCCTATGAAGGCATCCTGGAACACCCCGAGACCGACCGTCAAAAAATCGCGGTCGCCATCGACACGAGCGTCAAGGCCATCGGGCATGTGGTCATGTGGGCCAACATCCTTTTGATCGCTGCGATCTTCAGTCAGGTGTCGCTGCGCTACTTACTCAGTCAGAACTATCCCAAGCTGGACGAGATCCAGTGGCATTTCTACGGAATCGTCACGATGATCGGCATTTCTTATGCGCTGATCACGGACAGCCACGTGCGCGTTGACGTGCTGCACATGCAGCTTTCGCGCCGGGCGCAGCGGATCATCGAGGTGATCGGCATTCTGACCCTGCTGACGCCGTTTATCTATCTGATGATCGATCAGGGATTTGATTATTTCTATGAAAGCCTGCGGGTCAACGAACGCTCTGACAGCCCAACCGGCCTGCCTGCGCGCTGGGCATTCAAAGCGGTGATCCCGATCAGCTTTGTGCTGCTTGCACTTGCGGCGCTGGCGCGGTTGATCCACGACGCTCACGCGCTGCTCTACGGGCCGGTGTCCGAGCGTCAGGGCGGATCGTTGCGCCGTATCCTGCTGGTGCTCTTAGTGTTTGCTGCGGTCTGCGTAGCGCTGACTTTTCTGGTTGAAACAACCGAGGAAAAGCTGGTCATCGCGATGTTCTTCACCTTCATTGCGCTGCTGTTCACTGGTTATCCGGTGGCCTGGGTGCTGGCCGGTGTTGGCGTGGCCTATTGCGGGCTGGCCTATCTGTTCGACAACGATCTGATGTTGTGGACGGGGCTTGAAAGCACCTTTACCGGACTGGACTATCTGACGCTTGGTGCCGTTGTGAACCGGGTCTATGCGACCATGTCCAACGCGGTTCTGGTCGCACTGCCGATGTTCATCTTTATGGGGCTGATGCTGGACGAAAGCGGCGTGGCCGAGCGTCTGATGTCCTCGATGCAACGTCTCTTTGGCACCGTGCGGGGTGGTCTGGCGATCACCGTGACGCTGATCGGGATCATTCTGGCGGCCTCGACCGGGATCATTGGTGCCTCGGTTGTGCTTCTGGGCGTGTTGTCGCTGCCGTCTATGATGCAACAGAAGTATCAGCCGACGCTGGCGGCGGGTGTGGTCTCGGCCTCGGGCACATTGGGCATTCTGATCCCACCCTCGATCATGCTGGTAATCATGGCCGACCAGATGGCCCTGTCGGTGGGTGATCTGTTCATGGCCGCCGTCTTTCCCGGTGTCATCATCGGCGGCCTGTATTTGACTTACATCTTCATCCTCGCGCTGGTGAAGCGCGACGCGGCGCCGGTGCCCGAGGGCGCCAAGGCCCCGGACTGGGTCGCCGTCAAGGATGTGCTGGTTGCCGTGATCCCAACCCTGATGCTGATCCTGGCCGTTCTGGGTTCGATCTTTGCCGGATTGACGACGCCGACCGAAGCCTCGGGTATTGGGGCCTTGGGCGCGACACTGCTGGCATTGGGGTATCGCAAGCTGACGTTCCAAAAGATCTGGAACGTGCTGGTGTCGACCTTCAACACGACAGCTTACATTTTTGCGATTTTCCTTGGCGCGACGGTATTTTCATATGTCCTGCGTGAATTGGGCGGCGATGAACTGATCGAGCATGTGGTGCAGTCGACGGGCTTTGGTGCCAGTGGCACCGTCATCTTCATCCTGTTCATCGTATTTCTGCTGGGGTTCGTACTCGACTGGATCGAGATTACCCTGATCGTGCTGCCGCTGATGCGCCCTATCGTAAACGGGCTTGGCATCGACATCCCCGGCTTTGGAGTATTGGACGAACCAGCGCTGGTTTGGTTCGTGATCCTTGTTGCGGTCACATTGCAAACCAGTTTCCTGACGCCGCCCGTGGGTTTCGCACTGTTTTATCTCAAAGGTGTCTGCCCGCCCGAGATCAGGCTGACGCATATCTACAAGGGAATCATCCCTTTTGTGCTGTTGCAGCTAACCGGTCTGGCACTAGTCTTCTTGTGGCCGACACTTGCCACATGGCTGCCGTCGGTGGCCTATTAAAGAGCGGTGACGGAGGCCGTTTTGAACAATGACGCACTAATAAAAACCTTCCGGTCCATTGTTGGATCGCGACATGTGTTAACCGGCGAACGGGCAACCGAACGGTTCCGACGGGGGTTCCGCTCGGGTGAGGGCGCGGCGTTGTGCGTCGTCCAACCCGGCACCCTGTTGGAGCAATGGAAGGTTCTGCAAGCTTGCGTTGCAGTCGACAAAATCGTCATCATGCAGGCCTCAAATACCGGCTTGACCGAGGGGTCGACCCCCAAGGGAGGGTACGACCGCGACGTTGTCCTGATCAATGTCAGCAGAATGGATGCCTTGTATCTCTTACAGGACGGGAAACAGGCACTCAGCTTACCGGGGGCGTCGCTGTTTGAGCTGGAACGGCAATTGCGGCCACTGGGTCGCACGCCCCATTCGGTGATTGGGTCCTCGACTATCGGCGCCTCGATCCTAGGTGGGGTCTGCAACAATTCCGGAGGGGCGCTTTGCGAGCGCGGCCCAAGCTATACCGAGCTTGCGTTATTTGCGCAGATCACCGCGAATGGCGATTTGAAACTGGTGAACAACCTTGGGCTGGATTTGGGCGACACGCCGGAAGAAATCTTGACGCGGCTGGAAGCTGGGGATTTTGACAAGAACGCCGCCACACCCAAGGGGCGCCACGCCTCGGACCCGGACTACACCACGATCCTGCGCGATATCGATGCGGACACACCCTCGCGGTACAACAACGATGACCGGTTGCTGTATGAGGTGTCCGGATGCGCCGGCAAGCTGGCAGTTTTCGCGGTGCGGCTCGACACCTTCCCGACCTATGACCGCGAGCAGGTCTTCTACATCGGAACAAACGACCCCGCCGACCTGACCGAACTGCGACGTCATATCCTGAAAGACTTTGAGACCCTGCCGGTTTCGGCCGAATACGTACATCGTGAGTGTTTCGACATTGCCGCCAAATACGGCAAGGATACCTTGGTGATGATCGACAAGCTGGGAACCGATCGGCTGCCGATGTTTTTTGCCCTGAAAGGTGCGGTAGACTCACGCTTGAACAAATTCGCATTGACCCGGGGATTCACCGACAAGTTCATGCAGATTGCCGCCAAGCTTTGGCCGGAACATCTGCCAAAGTTCCTGTATGAGTATCGCGACAAATATGAGCACCATCTGATCCTGAAAATGCATGACGGCGGTATTGAAGAGGCAGCCGCGTTCCTTCCCGATTTCTTCCAAGACCGGGATGCCGAATTCCTCGCCTGCACACCGCGCGAGGCCAAGATCGCAGGGCTGCATCGCTTTGCCGCTGCTGGTGCTGCTGTGCGATATGGCCATGTCCACGCCGGTGAAGTCGAAGAGATTCTGGCGCTGGATATTGCGCTGCGACGCAATGACCGGGATTGGTTCGAAACACTGCCCTCCGAAATCACCGACCAGCTGGCGGGCAAGGTCTACTACGGCCACCTGATGTGTCACGTGATGCACCAGGATTACATCGTCAAGAAGGGGTGTGATCCCAAGGCGATCAAGGCTGCGATGCTCAAGATTCTGGATGAGCGCGGCGCGGAGTACCCGGCCGAACACAATGTCGGACACCTATACCAAGCCAAACCGGATCTGGCGGCGCATTACAAAAGCTGCGACCCGACCAATTCGTTCAACCCGGGGATCGGCAAGATGTCCAAGGCAAAATACTATCAGGGTGAGTAGGGTTTTGATCCGGAGCACTTAGCATTTGTGCCGATCTACGATGTCCGGTGTCGCAGGCTATATGCGCGAGCGATCGCGATAGGCCTCTAGCAGGCTGTTTCCGCTGTCAAAAAACGCCTGTTCACCGACCAGCTCTGTGACGCCATACCGATCAAGCTCCGCCTTCACTTCTGGCTCAACCAGCGTAAATACCAGCCGGATTTCCTTCGCGCGCAAATAATCGATCATACTGCGCAGTGTGAATCCGGCGGTGAAATCGACAACGTCGATGGCCGAGGCGTCGATGCAGAACCACTCCGGTTTTTGGTCCGAGGTGCGCACAATTGCGGTGACCTCATCGGTAAATCTTTGGGTGTTTGCGTAATACATGCCGTGGGAAAACCGATAGATCACCAAACCCGGTTCGAACTGGTTCGGCGCCGACAACGCCTTGGAGTGCCAGCCGCCTGTGTCGGTTTTTACGATGACCGAATTCTTGGGCCGGTAACCGCGGCGGGTGTGATCGACAAGCGATAGGACCATTGCAAAGATGATGCCCTGCTCGACACCAATAACAACGACGACGGTGGCTGTGGCAACCGCGACCCAGAACTCCGAACGCGCCTGCCTGAAGATCGTTGCCAGACCTTTCACATCGATCAGCTTGACGCCAATCAGGAACACAACCGCAGACAGCGCGGCGTTGGGCATATAGGCCAAAGGACCGGTCAAAAACAGGATGACGACCAGAACGATCACAACAGTGGTCAGTTGCGCAATCTGGCTGCGTCCGCCGGCACTGGCGACCATCTCGGTCTTGGTTGGGCTGCCATTCACTACGAACGTGCCGGTAAACGCCGCGCCAAGGTTTGCCAGCCCAAGTCCAACAAGGTCTGTATTCTCGTTGAACTTTTCCTCGTATCGGGCTGCATAGGCCCGGGATGTTGCCGCGCTTTGTGCGAGAATCACAACAAATATAGACAGGGCTGTGGGTAGCAACTGCTTGAACAGGGTCCAGCTCCATTGGACGTCCGGTATGGAAAACGAGGGCAGTCCGCTGGGGACCGCGCCCAGCAGCGAAATTCCGACCGCATCGAATTGGAATGCCCAACTGCACAGGATGACACCCACGATGGCGATCAAGGGGCCCGGCACTTTGTTGGACAGGCGGCTACAGCCAAGAACGATGCACAGGATGCCGGCGGACACGCCAACTGTTGGCCAATTGGCCTGTGACAGGTTCTGGGCAAGCCCCTGCAGCTTGGCGAGCGTGTCATGACCCGTAACGTCGACGCCGAGCATCCCTGGGATCTCGCCGGTAGCGACCTGAATGCCGACACCGGTCAGGAACCCGACCAGCACCGTTCGGGACAAAAAATCCGCCAGAAACCCAAGCCCAATTGTGCGTGCCGCAATCAACAGGACTGCGGCCATCAGGGCGAGCAGGGAGGCCAGGGCCATATACTCGGAAGATCCCGTAACAGCCATGCCCGCTAGGGCTGACGCCGTGATCGCCGCCGTTGCCGAGTCGGCCCCGACGACGAGATGCCTTGAAGACCCAAACAGGGCAAACAGGGTCATCGGTAACAGGATCGTGTACAGACCCGTGATCACCGGTGTTCCCGCGATCTTTGTGTAGCCCATAACCTCGGGGATCGCGAGGCAGGCAAAGGTGACGCCCGCCAGGATTTCCGCCGGTAACCTCGCGCGGTCAAATGGCAGGATTCCTTGTAGAATGGGCAGCGAAAACAAATAGTTCTCTCTGCGTGGCGCTCCCATTCCTCAATCCCTCTCTGGTTCTTTTTTGGGCGTAATGTGCTGAAGCCGGTTCTATCCGCACAAGAGCTTCAGGAACGCTACGCAATTGTTTTGCGCAAAGCCAACTTTTGAACAGCGTGCTGGCAGGAAATTTTGCGATCTACGGGAATCCCCCAATTTCGCCAATCTAATAGAATCGGTAGACATTGATTAACCACACGGTCGCTCGCGGCCATACCACTTTCCCCGATGAGGGGCTGGTCACCACCCCCTCGGCCGGCCCCTCAATAATTTTTGGGGTTCCCAAAACAGGTTCAATACTGCGGTTTCAAGGGCCAAACTTGGCGCAGTGCTCAGACATGCTGTTCCATTTGCTTCACCATCTGTGTCACCAAAGCCGGTAATTCACTGGCAGCATCGTAGCTGATTGTGTGGGGAATCTGCTCCAGCGGCGTCTTTCTGTATCCGCCACTGAACAGCAAAAAGGGTATCTGCGCGCGCTGAGATGTTTCCGCGTCCACCTCGCTGTCCCCAACAAACAGACGCGGGCCCTCGTCTGATAAAGCGTTGAAGCTTGAATGCAGATGCACGGGATCCGGTTTGCGCGTCGGTAGAGTGTCTCCACCTAGCACAGCGTCAAAGTGCTGGGTCAGATCCATCGCTTCCAGAATATGCCGCGCCGGGGCCTCGGGTTTGTTGGTGCAGACACCAAGGACGCACCCCATGTCCCTCAGTTGCGTCAAAGCTTCTGGTATGCCGGGATACGGCCGGGTCGTCTCGCTCGCCGCCGCGTTGTACTGCGCCAGCGTGATCCGCGTGAGCTCGGCGTGCCGCGCCATCGGCAAATCGCAATGTCCCATCACGCGTTCGACAAGTTTGGGCAACCCGTTGCCAACGAATCGCTGGATCACATTCAGTGGCAGCGGGTCTGTTCCGATTTCGTTCAGCATCCGGTTTGCGGCATTTGCAATATCGCCGATGCTGTCCACCAATGTCCCGTCCAGATCGAATACAACCGCTGCGCGCATGGAAAACCTGCCTGTATAGTGTGTTTTCCCACTCCTAGCGTGTGCAGAAATGCAGCGCAATTGCGCCCGTTTTTAGAATGACAAAACCGAGGCTTGACATACCTTACTAAAATAATCAGATTAAGCGCCAGAGCCGCAAGCCAGCCCACGTACGGGTCAGCCAGATCACTAAAAACGCGAACAGAAAAAGCCGTTTGCCTGAAAAACTCTGGAGTTCCCGATGAACGCGCAGACCCCGAATTCAAGCCAATCTTATGCCGTGTCGATGCTGCCGTCGCACAAAGCCGAAGATCTGACAAAGGGCGGCAATCTGGCCCATATTGAACTGGGTGACCAGTTGTACACCTTGCGCATCACCCGCGCGGGCAAATTGATCCTGACAAAATGAAGTCGCCGTCCGTTCGGGGCGGGGCTGCAGTGGGCCGCCTGTCCGATCTCAACCCGGTCGAAGCCGGTGCAGTGATGTATCTGCGCCTGTGGGGCGAAGGCCCGCAGGGTCGCGCAGACGCCGCCAGCGATTTTGACATCGCTCTGGGCATGGATCAGGGCAGGGCAGTGATGCTGACCTTGGACCGTTTGTGTTCCTTGTGTGCCAACCACGGGCGGAGGCCATTGGTGCGGCACGGCTTGGGATGCGCCTGTCTTGGTGCGGACGAGAATTGTTTTGCCCAGATGATCGGGGCCGCGTCCGAGGGCGCGCGCGAGGATGCGATGATGATAGCGTCCTTGATCGTGCGACCGGATTTTGCCCCAGCTTTGGCTTCGTTGTCTGAAGAACTTGGCCTGGCCCTTCGGCGCATGACGGCAACCGCACCCCTGCCGACGACCGGCCATAAAGCTCCCTCGGCCGTTTTGCACTAAATCTCTTTTTGTCGAACGGCAAAACCCCGGCGCAAGCCGGGGTTTTCTTATTTTAGCAGCATCCGCAACCCGCGTGGTGGCTGTGCTGATGGTCGCTGGTCGGTTCTGGCGCGTTATCTCCTATTTCCGAAAGAACATCGCGCAGTGCCCACAGGATCATGTCCACATCGTCCGCCTCGATGGTCAGCGGCGGACGGATTTTCAGAATGTTGTCCTTTGGACCTTCGCTGCCGATCAGAATGCGATGATCGCGCATCCGGTTCTTGACATATCTGCAAATCCCCGTGCCTTCGGACCCGTCCGGATTGATCAGTTCAACGCCGACAAAGAGCCCCATGCCGCGTACGTCCCCGACGCTTGCAAAATCGGATCCGATCTGGCGCAACCCGTCCATCAACCGCGCACCCATGAGCCGCGCGTTTTCCTGCAGGCCTTCGTCATCGACGATGTCCAGCACCTCCTTGCCGATCCGGCAGGACAGGGTTGAACCGCCAAAGGTCGAAAAGAATTCGATCCCGTTGTCAAAGCTTTCGGCAATTGCTTTGGTCGTGACGACGACGCCCAGCGGGTGCCCGTTGCCGATGGGTTTGCCCATCACGACAATATCCGGCACAGCGCCCTGGTGTTCGAACCCGAAATAGTAGTCACCCAGCCGCCCAAGACCCGTCTGCACTTCATCCGCGATGCAAACACCGCCTGCAGCCCGGATTTTCTCATAAACTGCCGACAGATAGCCCGTGGGTGGAACAATCTGACCTCCGACCGAGGGAAAGGTCTCGGCGATAAAGCCTGCGAGCCCCTGGCCGCGGCTCTGCAAGGCTGCAATTGCAGGGTCGACGAGGTCTGCGAATTTTTGTGCCCGGTTTGGATCATCACGTTTGAACGACCCGCGATAGTCATCGGCAACTTCGACCAGTTCGACCCAGTCTGCCTGCCCGACACCACCGGGTTTGTTGAATTTGTAGGCCGAGATCGCAACCGCTTCATTAGTGTTGCCGTGATACCCATGATCCGGTGTCACGATCCCCTTGGCCCCGGTATGCGCACGCGCCAGACGCAGGGCGAGTTCATTTGCCTCGGTGCCGGAGTTAACGAAGTAGCAGACCTCGAAATTGCCAGGCAGTTTCGACAGGACCTTATCGGCAAAGGCAGTTTGTGCCGGGTGCAGATAACGGGTGTTGGAATTCATCCGCTTTAGCTGATCCGCCGCGACGGCCTGAATGCGCGGATGCGCATGGCCCACATGCGGGACGTTGTTGTAGGCATCCAGATACGGGCGCCCGCATTCATCGAACAGGTGGTGCTTCCAGCCGCGCACCAGCATGACCGGATCGTCATAGGTCAGCGACAGGTTGCCGCCGAAATGGTCATGGCGCCCCTGCAGGATGGCCTGCTTGTCTGTCGGGCGATAAAACACTTTGTCATCCGGCAGGTTCAACAAGGCGGCGGGGTTGGGACATATCGCATGCCACAGGAACATCTCGTCCGGGTCACCAACGCCGGGCCAGTCAGCCTGCATTCCGTCAGTGGTCAGTGCCAGCTGGAAATGCACATGCGGCGCCCAGCCGCCATTCTGGCTGGCATCCCCAAGACGGGCAAAGGCCGCGCCTTGCGCGACCGGGTCGCCGGGTTTGAGGCGCTTACACACCTCGGGATCGAGATGGCCGTAAAGCGTATAAAACGGATCCCCGTCGGGTGTTTCGTGATGCAGGATTACGACGCCGCCATAGTCGAGATGGCGGTCGCGGTTTTCGACGGCTTCAACCCGTCCGCTCATCGGGGCGTGCAGTATGGTGCCGGCCGGTGCAAAGACGTCCACGGCCAGATGCACCGTCCGCCGGTCCGACGCTTTCCACGGGCCTTTGCGAAACCCCGGCTCGGCGTAGATCAGGCGCGGTTCGTTGTAGTAGCCCAGCCAGAGGCCGTCCTCGAACTCTTCCCCGACCCGCGCGGCCTCGTCCAAAGGCATATGGAACGGGTTTTGCGGCCAGACCGAGTTTTCAACCGACAGGGACCCCATCGGTGCATCGCTCAGGTCCTGTTCAAACATCTGGGCAAAGTGGCCACGATGCTCGGACAAATATGCCAGAACCCGTTCGGCCCCGTCCGTAACCGGCAGGCCGCAGGCCGCGCGCAGGCGCGCTGGCATCAAGTCACCATTGACCGACGTGTTTTTAAGAAAGCGCCACGCAGGAGCCTGACTGATCGTCACGTAAGGGTCGTTGGGGTTTGCGATGGCCATGAGGGTCGAGTTCACAACAGACACCGCCAGGCGCATTTGGACCAGCGGCCAGATCAATTCAATCTCTTCGGCGCGCAGGCGGTTGGCGGCGTGATACCCGCGTACCAGAGCGGTCAAGGCGCGTTCGGGTTTAGGATGATCCAGGCAGATATAGGCCCCGGCAATGGCGAGGTCACATATCCGCGGAGCCGCGCACATGTCGCCCAAATCAATCAGACCGGACACGGATTGACGCTGACCCAATTCGCCATCCACCAATATGTTGTAATCATTTGCATCGTTGTGGATAGCCTGTTTCGGTAGGGTCGACAGCCGATCTGCGATGGCGTCATAGCCGCTGGTGATCTCGGTCAACAAGGCATGCCGAGCCGGGTCGGTGATTACGTCCAATTCGTCCGCGATCCAACCCGCCTGCATCAGATCCCATTTGAACTCTTTCCGCGCCAAACCATCGTGTTTGAACTGTTCCAAAGCCCGGTCGGTTGCCCCCAACACGCGCCCAAGCTTCAGGATCAGTTCTTCGCTCTTGGGCGCCGTCTTGGCGTAACACTGGCCCGGCAATCGTTCGAGCAGCCAAACTAGCCGGGGCGCGCCTGTCTCGTCGGGAATTTCCGGCAACACCGCTCCGTGCAGATCGGGAATGACCTTGGGAAATGGCAGGCCCGGCGCTTCGGCGGCGAGATGCTCAAGCGCTTTGACCTGCAGGTCGACGAGCTCGGGCTCGCACCCGGCACGCATAACCTTGAGCACATAGTCCTGCCCGTTCGTGGCCGGCACCGAAAAGTTCAGATCATATTCGCCGTCCAGCCGAGACAGCCGGGTGTCCAGACCCCATTGCGCCCGCAAGGTCGCTGCCCAAAATTCCATACTGTCGCTCATCGGTATCTGAATCCGTTAGCCGAGTGTGCGTAGCCGTTTGATCAACGAAGACGTATCCCACCGCCCACCGCCCAGTTTCTGAACGTCCTTATAGAATTGATCGACGAGCGCGGTCACCGGAAGGGATGCCCCGGTCTCATTCGCGGTATCCAGACAGATGCCCAGATCCTTTCTCATCCAATCCACCGCAAAACCGTGATCAAAATGATCGTCCAGCATGGTTTCGTACCGGTTCGCCATTTGCCAGCTACCTGCCGCGCCCTGACTGATCACCTCGACGACAGAGCGCCCGTCCAGCCCGGCTTTTTCTGCAAAGTGCAGCGCCTCGCTCAGGCCCTGAACCAGTCCGGCAATTGCGATCTGGTTGCACATCTTGGCCATCTGACCGGCCCCGCTGTCACCGATCCGACGGCAGATTTTCGAATAGACCTGCATAACCGGTTCGGCCCGGTCATAAGCACCCTGATCGCCGCCGCACATGATCGACAGAACGCCGTTCTCTGCTCCGGCCTGACCCCCAGAGATCGGCGCGTCGACAAAAGCAATGCCTTGCGCGCCTGCCGTTTCAAACAGCTCGCGCGTGACCTTGGCTGACACTGTGGTGTGGTCGACAAAGATTGTGCCGTCGGACATGCCGTGAAAGGCACCGCCCTCACCGTTGCACACGTTGCGCAGGTCGTCATCGTTCCCGACGCAGGCAAACACGATCTCGGCGCCCTGCGCGGCCTCTTCGGGGGTTTGACCCAGTGCGCCGCCGTGTTCGCTCACCCAGGCTTCGGCCTTGGCGGTGGTGCGGTTGTAAACAGTGACCTCATGACCTGCGGATTGCAGGTGCCCGGCCATGGGATATCCCATGACACCGAGGCCAAGGAAAGCAACTTTTGCCATTTGGTGATCCTCTCCGCTGTCCGGCCCCTTCCTCAGCTGATGCAGCGGACCGGAATGTTCAGCAGAGACAAAGCAAAGCTGCGGACAAAGGGCAACCCCGCGCTACGATTTGCCACCCAGGTCCTGCAGAATCGGACAATCCGGCCTGTCATCGCCCGCACAGGCGTCAATTAGATGACTGAGCGTATCCCGCATCGCGTTCAGGTCGGCGATCTTGGCTTGGATCTGCGCCAGATGGTCCCGTGCGACCCGCTTGACATCGGCGCTGGCGCGGGTCTCATCCTCGTACAGCGCCAGCAGAGTTCGGCAGTCTTCTATCGTGAACCCCAATGCGCGGGCGCGCCCCAGAAAGTTCAGCTTGTGGACATCCTGCTCGCGGAACCGACGATACCCGTTTTCGTCGCGCTGCGGTTTGATCAGCTTGATGTCTTCGTAGTACCGGATGGTTTTGGCAGGCAGGCCGGTGCGGGTGGCGACATTTCCGATATTCATGCGTGGACCTCCCCGGTCGCGGTCTCAGCGGTTTCCGGGACGCTCGCGCGTATGCGTCGCAGGCGCAGGGCGTTCGACACTACAAAGACACTCGACAACGCCATAGCCCCGGCGGCCAGTGCCGGTGACAGCAGGTGGCCGCCGAAGGGGTAGAGAACACCAGCGGCCACAGGGATCAGCAAGACGTTGTATCCAAACGCCCATCCCAGGTTCTGGCGGATATTGCGCATGGTCCGGCGGCTGATCTCGACCGCATTTGCCACGCCGCGCAGATCACCCGACATCAGGACCACGTCGGCCGTTTCAATGGCGACATCCGTTCCTGTGCCGATGGCAATACCGATATCGGCAGATGCCAGCGCTGGCGCATCGTTGATCCCATCGCCGACAAACGCCAAGGTCCCATACTCATCGCGCAGTGCGTTTATTGCGTCCAGCTTACCATCCGGCAGCACGTCAGCGGTCACATGATCGATGCCCAGCCGGGCCGCCAACGCCTGGGCCGTGCGCGAGTTGTCCCCCGTGACCATGGCCAATGTCAGGCCCATCTCGTGCAGTCGCGCCAATGCCTCAGGCGTGCCCAGCTTGATCGGGTCCGATACGGAAAGGCTCGCGGCAGCCTGACCGCCAATGGCCAGAAACAAGGGCGTTGCGCCCTCTGCGGCGCGCGCATCGGCTTCAACCTGCAGTTCTTGCAGATCGATCCCCTTTTGCTGCATCAGTTTGTGTGATCCGATCAGGACCTCTTGGCCTTCGATCTGCCCCTGCAGGCCCAGGCCCGTCAGGGACTGCACCTCTGAGACCACCGGCAGATCCGAGGGTCCGGCGCGTGTGATGGCCGTCGCAATCGGATGCTCAGATCGCGATTCCAGCGCAGCCGCCAACCGCAACACTCCGGCCCTGTCAAAACCATCCATGGTCACCAAATCCTGTAGTTCCGGGCGACCAAGCGTCAGCGTGCCGGTTTTGTCCAACGCGACCACCTCAGCCTGCTGCAAGTGTTGCAAGGCATCGCCCTTGCGAAACAGAACACCCAACTCTGCCGCGCGACCGGTTCCGACCATGATCGATGTCGGCGTTGCCAGACCCATGGCACAGGGGCAGGCGATGATCAGAACCGACACCCCGGCAACCAGTGCCAATGGCAGGGCGGGGGACGGCCCAAACATCAGCCAAGCCAAAACGGTCAATATTGCAACGGCGATGACGGCTGGAACGAAGCGGTAGGTGATCTGATCTACCAGCCCCTGAATGGGCAGTTTTGCGCCCTGTGCCTGCTCCACCATTTGAATGACCTGCGCCAGCACCGAGTCCGCCCCGACATGGGTCGCCTGAATGCGCAAAGCACCAGTGCCGTTCACAGTCCCGCCCACAACCTGATCGCCCGCGGACTTGCCGACCGGGACGGGTTCGCCCGTGATCATGCTTTCATCGATGTAAGACGTGCCTTCTACTACATCCCCGTCCACCGGCACGCGTTCGCCGGGGCGGATTTGCACGATATCGCCCATCATGATCTCGGCGATCGGGCGGTCCACAGTCTGCCCGTCCAACTCGACCCGCGCGGTCTTGGGTTGCAGGCCGACAAGCTTGCGGATCGCGGCGCCGGTTTTGCCCTTGGCGCGCGCTTCCAGAAGCCTGCCCAGAAGGATCAGGACAACAATTACTGCCGCCGCTTCGAAATACACATTTGCGGTGCCTTGCGGCAGCAATTGCGGCGCAAATGTCGCCAACACCGAATAGAGATACGCTGCCCCTGTTCCCAACGCGACCAGCGCGTTCATGTCGGGTGCACCGCGCAGCAAAGACGGAATTCCCTTTGCGTAGAAAATGCGCCCTGGCCCGATCAGCAGCACAGACGTCAACGCGAACTGGATGAGATAACTTGATTGCGTGCCAATTGTCGCGTGAATCCAGTGATGAAAAGCGGGGACCATGTGGCCGCCCATCTCGAGAATGAACACCGGCAGAGCGAGAACAGCCGCAAACATCGTCGCGCGCCGCAGGGTGTGCGTGTCGTCCGTCTTTTCGCGATCTTCAGCTTCGGGCATGGACTCGGTGCGGGCGGGATAGCCTAATCCCGTTACAAGCTGTGCCAGACTACTTGGATCGATGGTGCCTTGGGCGTAGGTGACGGTGGCGGTTTCGGTCGCCAGATTGACATGTGCTTCCACGACCCCGGGTGCAGATTGCAGCGCCCGTTCGATCTTGGCCACGCAGGAGGCACAGTTCATCCCGCTGACCTTCAACACAGTTTGACGCGTCGCGGCGGGGTACCCGGCGGTCTCCAGGGCGGTGGTGAGCGCAGAAATCGGCCCCTCTAAGGTGACTTGTGCTGTCTCCGTCGCGAAATTTACTGACGCGTTTTTAACGCCCGAGACCCCTCTCAGTGCAGTTTCGACGCGTCCAACGCAGGATGCGCAGTTCATGCCATTGATCTTGAGTTGTAGGGTGTGAGGTTGTGTCATCCGATTCGTCCCGGCCATTCGATAACCCTTCAGATGGGGGTTACAGTAACGGGAAGGTCAAGAGGTGGGTATGGGCATTTTTCTGAAATAGGCCTCTTGCTGCTGAGTTTCGGCGCTCAGGTGTAGATGCAGGCCGACAAGCGACGCGACGGTCAACTCTGCGTCGCCTACTTGCTTGCAAAAACCTGTTCTGGCCAGCGGCGTTGCAATTGCTCGAACAACAAAACGCTGTGGTATGACGGTGGTGCGGTTCGGACCGCGTTCGGCGAGGCAATGAAACCCAGAAGAATAACGAGAATGCACGCCAAGACCCCTGCGACTGCAACTGCGGAAAGACGAAGAGCGGAACGAAGCATGTCGGTCTATCCTGGAGCTATAAGTTCACGAAACGAGCAGGGCAAAGGATCGTCGGTTCAACCCGTCTGGGCCAATTCCTGTTTCAGGCGCTCGTTTTCCGCCTGCAACTGGGCCAGTTGACGTCCCAGCGTATTCAGATGCGGGCGCAGTTCGGCCTCTGTAAAGCGGGGTGTGATGTGACGCGGGCAATTCCAGTCCAGCGCTTCGACACGGATGATTGCTGCGCGTTCCGCCGGGGCTTCGGCATCTTCAGGATACAGGCTGGATGCGGCTGCCTCGCCTTCGGTAAACCCGACGCGCCCCAGGATCTTGAGGCGCCGTTGATTGGCGTAATCCATCAGGATCAGTGCAATCCGGTCATTCTCGTCGAGGTTCCCGCGCGAGATGTACTGCTTGTTTCCCGAGAAATCGGCGTATCCAATGGCCTGAGGCCCCAAGACCTTTAGAAATCCTGCCGGTCCGCCACGATACTGTACATATGGCCATCCGGTCTCGGACACTGTGGCCTGGTAGAAGCCGTCGCGCGCTTCGATAAACGCCTTTTCCGGATCCCCGATCAAATGACCTTGCTGCGGCCCTCCCTCGATGAACTTTGCATATGTCTTGGCAGATCCCATTCGTTCCTGATGGGCGCGAACAGATGGGGTGAACGTCAGTTCCGAAAAGGCGCGGGGCATGGTCAATCCTTTCAAAGGCCGAGGCTGTGCAGGCCGGGATGATCGTCTGGACGCTGACCCAGAGGCCAGCGAAACAGGCGGTCCTCCTCGGTGATAGGCAGATCGTTCAGTGAGGCATGGCGGTGAGACATGCGCCCGTCTGCGGCAAACTCCCAGTTTTCGTTGCCGTAGGACCGGAACCAGTGCCCGCTGTCATCATGCCACTCATAGGCGTAGCGCACAGCGATGCGATTGCCGGAGAAAGCCCAAAGCTCTTTGATCAACCGATAGTCCAACTCCTTGCGCCACTTCCGTGTCAAAAACGCGTGAATTTCTGCATGCCCGGACAGGAATTCGGCCCGGTTCCTCCAGCGGCTGTCCTCTGTGTATGCCGGCGTGACGACATCGGCATCGCGGCTGTTCCATGCATCTTCTGCCAAGCGCACCTTTCGTACGGCGGTTTCCTGGGTAAAGGGGGGAAGCGGGGGTCGGTCCATTGGGCAAGGCGTCCTTTACGTCAATGATGCAGCCAGAAGTGCCACGGTCAAAAGAAAGGGAACGTATTGAGGTGGGAGTAAACTGGCGCGGCGCTTCATCCGTTTTGCCCTTATGGTGTACAGATCGGTAAACTATAAAAAGTATATGTACCGTTCTGTTATCTTTATCAAGAAGAAAATTGGCCGGTTTAGTGCGAGAAAGTTGTGAACGGACCTAAGAACATTAAATATAAAGAATAAAACATGAGCCATTGCACACCGGCATCGCATCTAATATGTACTGATCAGTACGCTAAGGAGCCAAAACATGCGACCAAACAAGCGGGACGAGCTTGTCCGCAAGGCATTGCAGGTTTTTTATCGTGATGGTTTTTATGCGACCGGAATGGATAAGCTGGTCGCGGAAACGGGTGTGTCCAAGACGTCGATGTACAAGCACTTCCGTACCAAGGAAGAACTCATTCTTGCGTCTCTTCGATTGCGTGACGAGAACTTTCGCAATTGGATGTTCCGCCGGATCGAAGAGTTGTCGGAAACGCCTGCGGGGCAGATCATCGCCAGTTTCGACGCGATGAAGGAGTGGTTTGAGGAGGACGGCTTTCGCGGATGTATGTTCATCAAAGCTGGCGCCGAATACCCGGATGCAGAACACCCGATCCACGCCCAGGCCGCCGAACACAAACGCCTTCTGTTGGACCATTTCACCCAACTTGCGCGGAAGGCAAATGTGCAGAACCCTGAAAAACTGGCCAGTCAAATCGTCCTGCTGCAAGAGGGGGCAATCGTGGCGGCCGTTCTGCTGAAGAACTGCGACCCCGCCGAAGACGCGAAAGACGCCGCCCGGCAGTTGCTTGCAACAGCCCTTGCGTGATCGGTCTGCGCAGATGCGTGATTTCAGTTTTCCCGCCCAAATAAAAGACGTTGGGTTGTGCGGCGTTTGAACGCTGCGTCACACGGATTGGCGGAACACGCTGTGCAGGCTAGCCTTGCGGGAACTACTTATCGGAGAGCCTGACATGTCGCTTTTTACCTCCACCGCCGCATGGGTCACGGATGAACACCGGATGTTTGCCGAAATGGCAGGCCGGTTTATGGACGATGAATTGACGCCCAACATAGAAACCTGGATTGCCAACGGCGTGGTCGACCGTGATTTCTGGCTCAAAGCAGGCGCAACCGGACTAATGGCGGGGGCCATCCCGGAAGAATATGGCGGTGTCGGCGGCGGCATGGGCTTCGACTCGGTCACAATCTACGAACAGACGGCCCGGGGCGACGCCGGGTGGGGTTACGGCATTCAGTCTATCGTGACTCACTACATCACCGCGTATGGCAGCGAGGATCAAAAGCGGAAGTGGCTGCCCAGGCTGGCCTCGGGTGAAATGGTTGGGGCGCTTGCCATGACGGAACCCGGCACTGGCTCGGATGTGCAGGCGGTGCGGACAACAGCCGAAAAGGATGGCAATTCCTATCGCCTCAACGGGTCCAAGATATTTATCACCAATGGGCAGTCCGCGGATCTCATTATCGTGGCGGCTAAGACAGACAAGTCGCTCGGCGCCAAAGGCGTGTCTCTGATCGCCGTCGAGACGGATGGGGCGGATGGGTTCCGTCGCGGTCGCAACCTCGAGAAGCTGGGCATGAAAGGCAACGATACGGCCGAGTTGTTCTTTGAAGATGTCAAAGTGCCGATGACAAACCTTTTGGGCGCCGAAGAAGGGCAGGGTTTCTACCAGTTGATGAAGCAATTGCCGTGGGAGCGTTTGACCATTGGCTTGATGGCTTTGGGGGCAATCGATTTTGCGATCGCCGAAACGGTGAAATACGTGCAGGAGCGCAAAGCCTTTGGGCAGCGTGTCATGGACTTTCAGAATACCCGGTTCAAGCTGGCGGAATGCAAGACCAAGGCCGAGGTGCTGCGAAGTTTCGTCAATGACTGCATCGGCAAGCTCGAAGCCGGAGAACTGGATGCGGCCACCGCGTCGATGGTCAAATACTGGGGCTCGGAAGTGCAAAACGAGATCATGCACGAATGCCTGCAGCTGTTTGGTGGTTACGGCTTTATGATGGAATACCCGATTGCCCGGCTGTACGCAGACGCAAGGGTGCAGATGATTTACGGTGGCACAAACGAGGTCATGAAGGAACTGATCGCCCGATCAATCGACGTTTGACGAGGGTCGGGTGATCGGCCTCAGATGATCATTCCAGACCCTGATCTGATTTGCCGTGCGTTGCATCCAGTTGGCTTTCCAGCCAGTTCCGGAAAGACTTCAGGGGTTCGGATTCGGCTTTCGCCTTGGGCCAGACCAGAAAGTAGTCGCCGAGGCTGATCTTCGGACCGTCCCATGCCAGGGCTAGGCGCCCTGATTTCAGGTCTTCGGCCACCAGGTAGCTTGGCAACAGACCAACGCCCAGCCCATGGATGGTCGCTTGAATCATTGTTGAAAACTGATCGAACATCATGCCCTGCATCCCGTGAACCGGTTTACCCTGCGCGGCAAACCACCTCTCCCAACCATCCGGGCGTGTCTCGATATGCAAAAGCGAGGCTTCGATCAGCCAGTCGATGCTTTCAATCCGTTCGGGCAGCAGCGCCGGAGCGCAGACCGGCAAAACCTCTTCGTGCATGATCTTCAGGTAGCTCACACCGCTCCAGTTCTGCTGACCAAAATGGAACGCCGCATCATAAGGCTCATTGGCAAAGTCAAACGGTTTCAGGCGCGTGTTCAGGTTAACTGTCACCTCGGGATGGCGGCGGGCAAAGTCCTGCAGGCGCGGCGCCAGCCAGTGCATCCCGAATGCTGGCAGGATCGACAGATGCAAGGAGCCGCCGGTCGGATTGGCCTTTAGCTTTAGCGACGCCTGCGCCAGTTGGTGCAGGGCCGTTCGAGCCGTCTGCACATAGTCTTTTGCGGCGGGTGTCAGGTTCAGGCGCATCTGCGTGCGCTGGATCAACTCGACACCCAGCTGTTCTTCCATCGCCTTGAGCTGTCGGCTGATCGCGCTTTGAGTCAGCGACAGTTCCTCGGCTGCGGCGGATGCGCTGCCCAAACGGTCGACGGCTTCCAATGCCAACAGCGACGAAATCGAAGGGAGAAAGCGGCGCGGCGCGATCATATTACAATTCCTCATACCTTTGGCCCCGAATATCACTGGCCTTTTCGCAACACCAGCGAGATACATGGATTGCTTACGCAGTGGGGTTCGATCAGCGTAGGTTCGGCCGAAAAACGGGCGCTGCCCCGAAACGTTTGAAGAGGTCGCCCAATGGATCGCGCTCAGATCGTTCACGAAAACTTCCGCGCCCGGGTGGCTCGGCGCGACCTTCCGCAAGGTCCGCACCCCAGGCCGGGGTTGAGCGATACCGATGCCGTTTCCCTGTTCCGGTCGCAAGTACTGAGCCGTGCGCTCGACCGGACCAGCCGCGCAATGCAGAAGGCCGGTCAGGGGTTCTATACGATAGGGTCGTCGGGGCATGAGGGGATGGCGGCCTTGGCGCATGCTCTGCGCCCGACGGATATCGCTTTTCTCCATTATCGGGATGCCGCGTTTCAGATTGCCCGGGCCGAGCAGGTGCCCGGTCAGCAGATCGCGTGGGATATGTTGCTGAGTTTCGCTTGCTCGAAAGAGGACCCCACGTCTGGGGGACGCCATAAGGTGCTGGGGTCCAAAGCACTGACAATTCCGCCGCAAACGTCCACAATTGCCAGTCATCTGCCAAAGGCGGTCGGTGCAGCTTACTCTCTGGGCGCGGCGCGGCGCCATAACCTCGAACACCGGGAACTGCCCGAAGACGGGATTGCCATGTGCTCATTCGGGGATGCCTCGGCTAACCATTCCACGGCGCAAGGGGCGTTCAACACGGCGGGCTGGACCAGTTTCCAATCCACTCCGCTGCCATTGCTGTTTGTGTGTGAGGACAACGGTATCGGAATATCGGTCAAGACGCCAAAGGGATGGATTCAAGCTTCGATGGAGCACCGGCCCGGGATCAGGTATTTTCAGGCCGACGGTCTCGATATCTACGAAACCCATGCGGTCGCGAAAGAGGCTGCCGATTACGTCCGTGCACGCCGCAAGCCCGCCTTCTTGCACTTGCGGACCGTCCGCCTTTACGGCCATGCCGGGGCCGATGTGCCGACGACCTATCTCAGCAAGTCCGAGGTAGAGGCGGATGAGGCGAATGACCCGCTTCTGCATTCGGTACGTCTGTTAAACGACGCTGGTGCTTTGACCCCGGAACAGGCGTTGAGCATCTATGATGACACTTGCGCGCGCACGGATCGTATCGCGGCAGAGGCTGCGACTCGCCCGCATCTGACCCGCGCGCAAGAGGTCATGGCCAGCCTCATCCCGCCCAAACGCGCATGTAAACCCACCAATGGACCAAGTTCCGAAGAACGGGCCAAATCCTTCGGGGCAGACCTGCGCG
Source organism: Ruegeria sp. B1 (assembly GCF_056535885.1). NCBI lineage: Bacteria > Pseudomonadati > Pseudomonadota > Alphaproteobacteria > Rhodobacterales > Roseobacteraceae > Ruegeria > Ruegeria sp. B1. The sequence goes on from NZ_JBQFJA010000001.1 coordinate 1,538,097, forward strand.
CGATGTCCGAGCCGCAACCGATGAGCCGCCATATCAACTGGGCGTTGACCGATCTGATGCTGGAACATGGTGAACTGGTATGCATGGGCGAGGATGTCGGCCGCAAGGGTGGCGTCTACGGTGTGACGCAGAAACTGCAGCAGCGGTTCGGCCCGGACCGGGTGATCGATACTTTGCTGGACGAACAGTCAATTCTGGGGTTGGCCATTGGAATGGCGCATAATGGGTTTGTCCCGATCCCGGAAATCCAGTTCCTTGCCTACCTGCACAACGCCGAGGATCAGATTCGGGGTGAAGCGGCGACGTTGCCTTTCTTCTCTAATGGTCAATTCACCAATCCGATGGTCGTACGAATTGCCGGACTGGGATACCAAAAAGGGTTCGGCGGGCATTTTCACAACGACAACTCATTGGCCGTTCTGCGGGACATCCCGGGGGTGGCTATCGCCTGCCCCTCGAATGGTGCCGATGCAGCGCAAATGCTGCGCGAATGCGTGCGGCTGGCCCGAGAGGAGCAACGGGTGGTGGTGTTTCTGGAGCCTATCGCTCTCTACCCAATGCGCGATCTGCACGCGGCGCAGGACGGCAACTGGATGACGACCTATCTGCCACCGGATCGGCGCATTGCGCTGGGCGAGGTTGGGGTGCATGGCGACGGCACCGACTTGGCGATCGTCACCTACGGCAACGGGCATTACTTGTCGCAACAGGCGCTGCCTGATTTGAAGGCCGCCGGTTTGAACTCCCGGATCATCGATATGCGGTGGTTGGCACCATTGCCGGTCGAGGCCTTGCGCATCGCCACCGAAGGTTGTCGGCACGTGCTTATTGTAGATGAATGTCGCCGAACCGGCAGTCAGTCCGAGGCGCTGATGGCGTTCTTTTGCGAGGAAGATCGAAGCAAGCCCGTCGCGCGCGTTGTTGCCGAAGACAGTTTCATTGCAACGGGTCCGGCTTATTCGGCACCATTGCCGTCCAAGGACAGTATTGTGAACGCCGCTTTGGCCCTGACCGGAGGGGCGCGATGACCCGCACCGCCGTTGTAATCTGCCCAGGACGCGGAACCTATAACAAACCTGAACTGGGCTACCTGCATCGATACCATGCATCGCAGATGACGATGTTTCAGGGTTTCGATGCGATCCGGGCCGAAGCCGGTCAGGAACCGGTCACTACACTGGACAGCGCGACGCGCTTCACGGTGGGCAAGTACTCTCGGGGCGATGTGGCCTCACCCCTGATTTATGCGGCATCGCTTGCCGATGCACAGAGCCTCGCTGACGATATCGACATTGTCGCGGTCACTGGAAACTCCATGGGGTGGTACATCGCGCTCGCGGTCGCTGGCGCCCTGAGCGCTGATAGCGGTTTTCAAGTCGTCAACACCATGGGCACCTTGATGCAGGAGCATCTGATTGGCGGGCAACTGGTTTACCCCTTTCTGAGCGAAGATTGGGCGCCTGATCCGGATCGCAAAGCGGCATTGCTGAAAGATGTGGCGCGTATCGCCTCGGTCGAAGGTCATGATCTGGCGCTATCCATCGATCTGGGCGGCATGTTGGTTCTGGCCGGTAATGAGGCGGGTTTGGCGGCATTCGAGGCCTCACAACCAGCGGTTCAGGACCGCTTTCCAATGCGTTTGCCCAATCACGCGGCGTTTCACACAAGGTTGCAGGCGCCCGTGGCAGCAGAAGGCCGCGCGCGCTTGAGTGCCGAGCTTTTCGGGCAGCCCCAGCATCCGCTGATCGACGGGCGCGGCAAAATCTGGTGGCCCGATACCACAGACACCAACGCGCTATGGGACTACACGCTGGGTCATCAGGTCACCGAACCCTATGACTTTACCCGCGCCATCCAAACAGCTGCGCGGGAGTTTGCCCCGGACCTATTCATCGTGACGGGACCGGGGGGCACACTGGGCGGTGCCGTCGCCCAATCACTGGTTCTGGCCAATTGGCGCGGCATGGCGGACAAGGCGTCGTTTGCTGAACGCCAAAAGACCGCGCCTGTGCTTGTCGCGATGGGTCGCGATGATCAGAGGGCGCTTGCAACGGGCTAGGCTCTATCCGATGATTTGTGCGCAACATGTCGAGGCTCAATGTGACCTACCCCGAACATGCCATGTGGCGCGAGACGTGTCGCGAAACGCTAGACACGCCGCCGCTGACCAACGATCTAACGGTTGACCTCGCCGTCATTGGAGGCGGGTACACGGGATGCACCGCTGCGCTGACAGCGGCACAAGCTGGGGCATCGGTGTGTCTGCTTGAGGCGCAGGATATCGGATATGGCGGATCGGGGCGCAATGTCGGGCTGGTCAATGCCGGGCTCTGGCTGCCGCCCGAGGACATTCGATCTCATATCGGGCATGAGGCTGGCGACCTCCTGATCGACTTGCTGGCGCACGCCCCGGCAGATGTCTTTGAATTGATTGATGCGCATGGGATTGACTGCGGGCCGGTCAGAAACGGAACGTTGCACTGCGCGCATTCTGCTGCGGGGTTTCGGGATCTGCAAACGCGTCATGCGCAGTTGCGCGCGTCTGGCGCACCGGTCGAACTGTTATCCTCGGAAATTGCGCAAGCCCGAACCGGCAGCGGTGCCTTTCACGGGGCGCTGTTTGATCCGCGTGCGGGCACCATACAGCCATTGGCTTATGTGGTCGGGCTGGCACGCGCGGCGAAAGAGACCGGGGCCCAGATTTTTCTAAAGAGCCCGGTGCAGGCCATGCAGCATCACAACGATGAATGGATTCTAACCACACCCGGTGGCAAAGTCCGTACCAAGGCGGTTATCCAGGCCACCAACGCGTATCATCAGGGGTTGCATGAGACTTCGCCAGCTTATGTGCCGGTGTATTACTTCCAATATGCGACTGCGCCGCTGTCACATAACCTGAGAGCTGGCATTCTGGCGCATGGCGAAGGCTGCTGGGACACCGGCCTGATCATGACCTCGTTCCGATTAGATCAGGACGGGCGTATGATCATCGGCGGCATGGGCGATCTGGCGCAGGCGGGTCGTGCTGCGCATACAGGCTGGGTCAGGCGCAAGTTGGATAAGCTCTACCCACAGCTTGCAGATGAGCCGCTGGTGCAAGGCTGGCATGGACGCATCGCCATGACGTCGGACCATATTCCCAAGATCACCGAGTTTGGACCCAACGCCCTGTCGGTTCACGGGTTTTCGGGGCGTGGCATTGGCCCTGGAACGGTGTTCGGACGGATGATGGCAGACGGTCTGCTGAGTGGTGATTACACGCGCCTCCCAGTGCCTCCGGTCTCGGAGCATAGGGAAAGCTGGACAGGGCTGCGCCGCGCGTTTTTCGAAACAGGTGCGGCGTTGACGCACGCTTTAAGGGCGCGGTTCTGACCTATCAGACCGAACGGGTGATGCCGCCGTCGACGCGGATGTTTTGCCCGGTGATGTATCCGCCGCCTTCGGATGCCAGCAGGGACACGACCGATGCGATCTCGTGGTAACTGCGTCCGTAGCGGCCCATGGGAATGCGGGACCGGAATTCCTCTTTCTCTGGCAGGCTGTCGATGAAACCGGGTAAGACATTGTTCATCCGTATATTCTCGGCTGCATACCTGTCCGAATACAGTTTGGTGAACGCCGCCAGACCGGCCCGAAATACGCCCGACGTTGGAAAAACCGGATCGGGCTCGAACGCGGCAAAGGTTGAGATGTTGATGATCGACCCGCCGCCTTGCGCTTGCATGATCGATGTCACCAGCCGCGTGGGGCGCACGGCGTTCATAAAGTACACATCCATGCCGGTGTGCCAGTCTTCGTCTGTCAGTTCCAGCACCTCCGCGCGCGGCCCATGACCCGCCGAGTTGACCAGCACGTCGACCCTTCCCCAATGGGCCATCGCGGCGTCCACCAGTTTCTGCAGATCGTCGTTGGACTGGTTCGAACCGGTAATGCCAACGCCACCCAGTTCATGTGCGAGCGCCTCGCCCTTGCCGGATGAGGACAGCACACCAAGCTTGAACCCATCGGCGGCTAGTCGACGGGCCGCATCCGCGCCCATGCCGCTGCCACCCGCTGTAATAAGTGCCACTTTGTCGGTCATTGAATGCTCCATTCCGAGTTTGCCCAAAGGATGCGGGAGGGCGTCCAATTTGACCAATCAGTTCTTCTGCTCTAAGGCTGTAGAAAATCTACTGCGTATCGACATGCCAGCTTTGCCGCCTCTGAATGCCTTGCGCGCCTTTGAAGCCTCGGCCAGACATCTGAACTTTCGTCTTGCCGCCGAAGAGCTTGGCGTCACGCAGGGCGCTGTCGCGCAGCAGGTGCGCGGGCTTGAGGCGCGGCTGGGCGAGGAATTGTTCGACCGCATGCCGCGCGGTCTAAGATTGACTGAGGCGGGACGGCGCTTCCAGGCGCCGTTGAAACGAGCTTTTCGTCTCATCGAAACGGCAGTCTCGGACCTCACGGCTCAGCGTCAGATAACGATTTCTGTCACACCGAGTTTTGCATCCAAATGGCTGGTTACAAGACTGCCCGACTTCACATCCCGGTATCCGGACATTCAGGTTCAGGTAGATGGGCGCGAAAAACTCGCAGATTTTGCCAATGACGGCGTCGATATTGCCGTTCGCCACAGCTGCGATCCGGTCACCAATGACCTGGACGTCGTGCCGTTATTTTCGACCGAATTGGTGGTCGTTTGCGCACCAGACCTTTCGCAACAGCTTTCAGATGTTTCGGATCTGATGCAGCAGGTCCTTCTCAGCGACTCCCATGGGCTTTGGCCTTTGTTTCTTGAACATGCCGGCGTGCACGGCAAACCCCGCACCATGACGTTCAACCAGACCAGTCTGGCCATTGATGCCGCTGTCTCGGGTCAGGGGTTTGCACTTGCCCCTGCACCGCTTGTGGCGTCGGAACTCGCAACCGGGCGATTGGTCAGACCTCTGGAACAGGTTTTGGAGGATGAGCTTGGCTTTTACGTCGTGACGCCCAAAAGGCCACGCAAGCCTGACCTGGTGGCGAAGATGCGAGACTGGCTGCTGTCCCAGACCTAAAGCGCCGACGCAATGTCCTCAATCCGGGCCCTCAACCAGCGATGCGCGGGATCGTTGGCGGAACGCTGATGCCAGACCATGTAGATCGAAACCGGCTCGCAGTCGAAAGGCAGCGGTGCGCAGTTGAGCGTCGCAAGCGGGCCGTCTTTCATGAGCAGCGTGTCCGTCGAAATCAGGGTGCTGCCCCTGATGAAAGGGGGGATCGCGTTGAAATGCGGCAAAGTCACCGTCGGTGGACGAATCCTGGTCTGATCCACGCCATGCATGACGGCCCGGGCGTTGCGACCGTCCGGGAAACGCACCTCGACATGCTCGCTTGCGCAATAGGCCTGCCAGCTGTCCGGAGGCGTGCGCATGGACGCATCGTAGAACACCATAAGTGGGCTGGTGAGCAGTCTTTTCTGGAATATATCCGGTCCGTCAGGCGGCAGCGGCGTCAGCATCAACTGGCACCGATCGCTGCGCAATAGCTCCCGCCCCGGAACGCCTGAGGGGATGAACTCTAGTTGCAGCCGAACGCCTTCAGCACGTGTCGCGCGCAGCAGTTCGGGAAAGATCAACTCTCGCGGCATGTCATTCGTGGCAATCCGGACTGTGATCTCTTCGGCCATCGGGTCAAACGGGCGTTCTTCGGTCAGCGCCCGCATACTGTCCAACACGCCTTGCACAGGGTCTTTCAGGGCCAAGGCACGCTCCGTCGGGGTCAGGCCCTGTCCCGATCTGACAAACAACGGATCGCCCAGAACCTGCCGCAGCTTGGCGAGCGTGTGGCTGATCGCCGATTGTGTGACACCCATCCGGTCTGCAGCCTTTGAGACAGAGCTTTCTTCGAGGATGGTCAGGAATGTGCGCAGCACTTTTCCATCCAGATCGGTGAAATCAATTTTGCTCATATCATCTATGACTAGTCATGAATGGTTTTACTGTCCACTGTGGGCTAGGTGGTCAAATAGGACAGGAGGCGCGCAATGGGGATCCGCTTTTTCTCGGACAAGAATCGGCCCGTTCATATGGGGCCGTACCCGTTGGAGCGTTTGGCTCGGCAGGACCTTATGCCCGACTTGTTGATGGTACCCCCGAACCCCGAACTCAGCTTTCATCGCCCCGAGCAGCCGGAAAGCATCGTCAATGCCATGGGCGAGTTTCAGGCCATGTTGGACACGATCCGGGCTGGCATCTTGAACGCGGCGGTCGCGGATATCCCGGCAGACCCGAAAACCCGCGCAGATCATCTCAAAGCCTTCGGCTATTTCAATGACGCGTCGATGATGGGCTGTGGGCCGCTTCCATCCTCCGCTCTTTTGGATCAGCCGCGTCGCAACCCGGATATTGACCGGCTGGCCTATGCCCTGCGCACGCGCCAGACAAAGACGCTGGCGTCGGGGATCGACGTCATCATGGCCGATCTGAAAGATAGCATGGAGACCGCCCCAGGGCCGATAGACACGCATCGTCACGCAATCGTTTTCCTGTACGAACACAACCGTGACCCGGAGCCCGAGGAACCCGGTGCGGATTGGATCATGGACGCGCAGGCTCATCGTGCTTGCCTGCTGGCCACCGAGAACGCCGTCGTGATCGCCAATTACATTCGCTTGCTTGGGTTCGATGCGCGCGCGCATTCGACCGTGTCCTCAGAGGTTGATCTGGGCAAACTGGCGGTTGCCGCCGGTCTGGCCACCGTCGAAGATGGCGAGCTTGTTACCCCTTGGCTGGGCAAGCGGTTCGGTTTGGCCGTTGTCACCACCGAGATGGAGATCGCGCATGACCGGCCGTTACAACCGATGGCGCACCAACCCTGGTTCCGGACCAAAGGCCCTGCATGGTGGCTTGGAACCGGCTTTGCCAAAAGCGCGCTGAACCGAGATTCGTACGCCAAACGGCGCTACGTGAACGGGGCGCATCCGTTTGAAAAGCTCAGGCGCGTGGACGATCCGACCACTTACATTGATGAAGACAACGTGGCCCGCGTACCCAAACGGGCCGACATGTTTGCCCGCGCCCAATTCGGAGATATGGGCAAACCCCTGCAGGATGCGGCCAAAGGCGGGTACTATGTCCGCAAATCAGCGCCAAGCTTCGCGCAGCGCCGGGCCTTGGGTGCTTTTGTTTTGCTTCAGGATGGGGAAAGCGCCGACACCGCCAGGCCCACGGATGCCGAGCGCAACGCAGCAAACATCAAGGCGGCGAGCTACTTTTTAGGTGTCGACGCCGTTGGGCTGAGTCGGTGCCCGGACTGGACCTGGTATTCACACGACGCGACCGGCGAAGAGATTGACCCACCCCACGACCAAGCCGTCAGCATGATCATCGATCAGGGCTATGAGACCATGGAGGGGGCCAGCGGAGACGATTGGATCAGTGTAGCGCAGTCCATGCGCGCCTATCTTCGCTTTTCCCTGCTCGGCGGCGTCGTTGCGCAACAGATCCGCAACCTCGGCTACAAAGCCAAGGCGCATACGGTCATGGATGGCGAGGTATTGCAGCCGCCTCTGCTGCTGCTGTCGGGGCTGGGCGAGGTCAGCCGGATAGGTGAGGTTATCCTCAACCCCTATCTCGGGCCGCGTCTGAAATCCGGCGTTGTGACAACCGACATGCCAATGACGCATGACAAGCCCATTGACTTCGGTCTGCAGCGCTTTTGCGAAAGCTGCAACAAATGTGCGCGGGAATGCCCCTCGGGCGCGATTACGGCCGGGCCAAAGCTGATGTTCAACGGCTACGAAATCTGGAAATCCGACAGCCAGAAATGTGCGACCTACCGGATCACGACCCCCGGGGGATCGATGTGCGGGCGATGCATGAAGACCTGCCCTTGGAACCTCGAAGGGGTCTTCAAGGAACGCCCCTTTCGCTGGGCAGCAATGAACCTGCCGCAGGCCGCACCGGCTCTGGCAAAACTGGACGATGCTGTTGGTAACGGCGGATTGAACGACACCAAGAAATGGTGGTGGGATATCGAACTGCAGGAGGACGGGTCCTACCGTCCCTCGGTTCATCCTTTGAACCGCAGGGATCTGCAACGAGATCTGGACCTGAAATACGAGGACCAGACACTTGCCGTTTACCCCGCCTATCTGGCCCCGCATCCCTGGCCGTATCCGTTTGCGATGGACCGCGAGGCCGGGATTGCGGCCTATCAGGCAATGGTCCCAGCAGACGAGTACAAGGCCCGAAAGGCGACAGGTGATGTGACTGTCATTCATCGGTATCAGATCGCTGGCGACGCGCCGGTGATGCGGGTCGAGTTGACCAGGGTCGAGAAAATGGCCGCTGATGTGACCAAATACGAGTTTTCGGCGATGGATGGCGCGCCGTTGCCAGACTGGACGGCGGGGTCGCATCTCGACGTACTGGTTGCGCCAGAGTTCTTGCGGCAATACTCGATGTCAGGTGATCCTGCGGATCGTTCCTCCTATCAGATCGGTGTTCTGCGCGAGGACGATGGACGCGGCGGGTCGGCATTGCTTCACCGCGTTTTTTCCGAGGGCCGCAAGGTTTTTGTCTCGAAACCAATCAATCATTTTGAGCTGGACGAGACAGCAACGAAGACGTTTCTGATGGGCGGCGGCATAGGAATCACCCCAATGATTGCCTTTGCGTATCGGCTGCATGCGCTGGGCCGGGACTTCGTCCTGCACTATTCGGCGAGCACGCGCCAAGGAGCAGGTTACACGCAAGATCTCGCTTCGATGCCATGGGCGGATCGCGTCCACTATCACTTTTCGAACGAAGGCACGCGCGCCGAGTTTGACGAGATTCTGGCTGGCTATGAGGACGGATGGCATGTCTATACGTGTGGACCAGATCGGTACATGGACGGCGTGATGCAGGCGGCGGAGAAACAGGGTTTTCCCGAAGAGGCGCGGCACCTGGAGTATTTCTCGGTTCCCGAACAGCCAGAGTATGAAAACCACCCCTTCACTTTGAGGTTGGCGCGGTCGGGACGGGAGTTGTTGGTCCCCATAGAAAAGGACGCGGCCCAGGTGCTGAACGAAGCGGGCATTCACGTAGATGTAAAATGCTCGGATGGTATCTGCGGGGTCTGCAAATGTGGTGTGATCTCGGGAGAAATCGAGCATCGGGACTTCGTTTTGTCCAAGAAACAACGCGGGGATTCGATGATCCTGTGCCAGAGCCGCGCCGCAGATCCCGACGGTGTTATTGAGATTGATCTTTGACATAGCGCAGAAGCGACATTGCGAGGCGCAAAAATAGGTCGTTCCAGCCATGGACGCCGGCAGGTGGCTGCACTAACGTCCATGCGGACCCCAGTGAACCCTGATCAACAGGCGCGAGGTAAATTCATGGATTATCACAGCCCTGCCAGTTTTGCCGAAGCGTCGGCTCTGGCCGCACAAGCGACGGGCACCACACGATTTCTGGCTGGCGGCACAGATGTTCTGGTCCAGCTGCGCTCAGAAGTGGTGACACCTGATACGCTGATAGACGTCAAGAAAATCAAAGGCGTACACGACATCACACGCAACGCGGACGGCAGTTGGACGCTGGGTGTCGCGACATCCGGTGCCGAGATGAGCGAACATGCCGAATTGACGCAAGACTGGCCGGGTCTGGTCGAGGCGATGGACCTGATTGGCTCGACGCAGGTGCAGGGTCGGGCAACGCTGACGGGGAACCTGTGCAATGGGTCACCGGCGGCTGATTCCGTGCCCGCCATGATGGCCGCAGGTGCCACGGTGACCGTGACTGGCCCCGATGGAACACGCACCATTGCGGTCGAGGATATTCCGACCGGTCCGGGCAAGACGTCTTTGGGCAAGGGCGATGTGATTTCCGCCGTCAACATCCCGGCCCGTGGCGAAAACGGCGGCGATGCTTATCTGCGTTTTATCCCGCGCACCGAGATGGACATCGCCGTTGTCGGCGTGGGTATCAGCTTGCGCGTGGACGGGGACACTATCATCGAGGCCCGTGTGTCGTTGGGCGCTGTCGCACCTACTGTGTTGCTGGCTGAGGCATGCGCCAAGGCGATCATCGGCACTACGCTAGACGATGCCGCACTTGATGCTCTGGCGTTGGCCGCGTCCGCGGCCTGCAACCCGATTGATGACAAGCGTGGCACGATCGAATTCCGCACTGAGGTGGCCGGTGTTCTGGCCAAGCGTGCCGCAAAAATCGCCTATGCCCGGGCAAAGGGAGAAACAGTATGAGCAAGCTCCACGTTTCCACTCAGGTAAACGGCGACGCCGTGGATTTTCTGTGCGATCCGCGCGAAACCCTGTTGGATTGCCTGCGCGACAAGCTGAATCTGACCGGGGCCAAGGAAGGCTGCGGCACCGGCGATTGCGGGGCCTGCTCGGTCACGGTTGATGGGCGTCTGGTCTGTTCCTGCCTCATGTTGGGTGTCGAGGCGGACGGCAAGCAGATCGAAACCGTCGAAGGCATCGCAGATGGCGGTGTCCTGCACCCGTTGCAGAAGAAGATGATCGAATATGCCGCCCTGCAATGCGGCATCTGCACTCCGGGCATTCTGGTCGCGGCCAAGTCGCTGCTGGAAAAGAACCCAAACCCAACCGAAGAAGAAACCCGGTACTGGCTGGCGGGCAACCTGTGCCGCTGTACTGGCTATGACAAAATCATTCGCGCAGTGATGGACACGGCGGCTGAGATGCGGGAGGCGTCATAATGGCTCTGGACGATCGCAAATCTGAATTCACTTTTGTTGGGACGAGACCAAACCGACCCGACGGGCTGGATAAGGTGACAGGCCGCGCCAAATTCGGCGCGGATATCACGGCGCCCGGAATGCTACATGGCGCAATCCTGCGTTCGCCCCATGCCCATGCGCGGATCATCAAGATCGATGCGTCTAAGGCCGAGGCGCATAAAGACGTCAAAGCCGTCGTAACCCGAGCCAATTTCGCCGATGTTCCGTTCAAGCCCGGTTTGGAAGGCGAATTCTGGAACGTACTGGAAAACGTCATGGCGGGTGAAAAAGCGCTTTATGATGGTCACGCGGTGGCAGCTGTGGCAGCCACATCCGCCCTCGCGGCGCGCGATGCGCTGAAACTGATCGAGGTCGAATACGAGGTCCTGCCCCATGTTACCGATGTGGACAAGGCGATGGCCCCGGACGCGCCGATCATCCGCGAAGGGGCTGCGGATTATTCTGTGCCCGAGGGGATGCACCCGAACGTGGTGCGGTATCACGAAAGCGGCCATGGGGATGTCGAGGCTGGGTTTGCCGAGGCGGATCTGGTCATCGAAGACAGCTTTGTGACCGAAGCGACCCATCAGGGCTATATCGAACCCCATGCCTGTCTGGGCATGTTGGGCAATGACGGCAAGGGTGAGCTGTGGTGTACAACGCAGGGCCATTGGGTCGCGCAAAAAACCTGCGCGGCGCTGCTGGGCATTGAAACCTCGCAACTGCGCGTGACTGCCTCGGAAATCGGCGGCGGCTTTGGTGGCAAGACCACCGTCTTCATCGAACCGGTTGCGCTGGCGCTCAGCCGCAAGGCCAACCGTCCGGTCAAGATCGTGATGAGCCGGTCCGAGGTGTTCCGGGCAACCGGTCCGACATCCTCGGCCTCGATGGACATCAAGATCGGGATGAAAAAAGACGGCACCATTTCCGCAGCGCAGGGTGTGTTCCGCCTGCAGGGCGGGGCTTTCCCGGGTGCTCCGGGAGACATGACCGCGATGTGCGCCTTTGCGCCCTATAATCTCACCAACGTGCATCAGGTCGGGTATGACGTCATGGCCAATCGGCCGAAGCAGGCGGCCTATCGTGCCCCGGGTGCACCGATGGGGGCGTTTGCCGTCGAATCCGTTATAGACGAGCTGTGCAACAAGCTGGGCCTTGACCCGATCGATGTACGGCTGAAAAACGCGGCACATGAGGGGACCAAGGCCAGCTATGGCCCGACCTATGAAAGGATCGGCCTGGTCGAAACGCTGGAGGCCGCGAAAGTGCACCCGCATTACTCGGCGCCCCTCGAACCGGGGCAGGGGCGCGGAATTTCCTGCGGGTTCTGGTTCAACCACGGCGGCGAGACGTCGGTTTCGCTGGCGTTGTCCGAGGACGGTTCGGCGCAGTTGATGGTTGGTACGCCGGACATTGGGGGCTCGCGGGCGTCCATGGCGCTGATGGCCGCCGAAGTTCTGGGCATTCCCTACGAGAACATCCGTGTCACCATCGCCGACACCGCAACGCTGGGTTACAACGATGTCAGCCACGGCTCGCGCGTGACCTATGCCAGTGGTCTGGCCACGATCAAGGCGGCACGGCACGCAGTCGAGAAATTGTGTGGACGGGCAGCCGCGAAATGGGGCATCCCGGTCGACGCGGTGAAATGGGAAAACGGTAGCGCGGTGCCGTCCGGTCCGAATGCCGGTGACTTTGACCCGATGCCGCTGGCGGACATCACCGCCGATATGGGCGCAACCGGCGGGCCGATCTCAGGCCATTTCGAAGCGACGCCCGAGGGCGCAGGCGTCTCCTTCGGGACGCATATCGTCGATGCCGAGGTCGATCCGGAAACCGGCAAGACCAGTGTCACGCGATACACCGTGATTCAGGACGCAGGCAAAGCGATCCACCCGACTTATGTGGAAGGCCAATATCAAGGCGGAGCTGCACAGGGCATCGGTTGGGCCCTGAATGAGGAGTACATTTACGGCGAGGATGGGCGCCTGCAGAACTCGATCTTCCTCGACTATCGCATTCCCGTCGCCAGTGACCTGCCGATGATCGACACGGTCATTGTCGAAGTCCCGAATCCGGGCCACCCGTTTGGCGTACGCGGAGTTGGCGAAACCGGCATTGTGCCTCCACTGGCCGCCATCGCGAATGCGGTTTCAAACGCGGCAGGTGTGCGGATGAAGCAACTGCCGATGTCGCCGCCGCGCATTCTGGCTGCGTTGAAGGACAATGGTTGAGGTCCACCTCTGGTCCGGCCTCCGGTCTTTGACCGGGGGCCTGCAGGTGGTGGAGGTTCAAGCCAGCACCACGGGAGAATTGCTCAAAGAACTGGTGCGGACCCATCCACAACTACAGGGTCCAATTGATGCGGGTGTCTCCATCGCCATCAACGGGCGTGTGATTGCCAGCGGGCTTACCGAACCGATTCCCGAAGGCAGCGAAGTCTACCTGATGCAGCGGCTTAGGGGCGGTTAGGCACCAGGCGACCACGGCTTGCGCCCGACCATCCGGTCAGCTTCTGCCGTGATGTCGTTCATGTGGGTCTCAAGACTTTGCCGCAAAACCTCGATCTCTTCCTCATTGGCTTTGCGCGGCACGGTGTCCGTCCACTCCCGGCACAAAAAGACACCTTCGTTGCGCCAGGGCCGTGGCATCAGCAACCGATCCCAGGTACCTGCTTCGCCACCATACCGCGTCGAATATGTGATGCCGAAGACCCGTTTCCCGGACGAGCGGGCCCAGACCAGGGGCACGGTTGACGACACGCGTTTCGGACCCCGGGGACCGTCGGCGGCAATCCCGATCGAGATGCCCTGTTTCATCTTTCCCAACACCTCGCGGGACAAGGCGACGTGGCGCTTGTGGCTGGACATGGCGATCGTGTCCATCCCGAACAGTTGTTGCACGCGCCCGACCATGCTGCCAGCCCGCGCGGCCGACGTAATCGAGCAGATGCGCCCCTTGTCCAAGGGAAAGAAATAGGGCGATTGCGCAAGTCGTTGATGCCACAACACAACGATGACCGGTTCGGCCTGCTCTGCAAGCTTGTCCAGTTCCTCATACCCGATGCGCTGCCACCGGGTATTGCGGTGCACCATCCGGATATAGCCGGCAATCCGCCGCGCAGCCCAGTTTAGAACCGCTTCGCTGTTGGCAATGTTCTGGCGGAGGCTCAAGGCCGGTGTCCTTCTGCTGACCAAAGCTTGTCTTAAAGAACTGCGCGCCACGCGCAACTTGTTTGTCCGGCCATGACCCGTTTGGGATTGTGAAAAAGCCTCTTGAGTCCGCTGCGCGGCTGGCATATCTGGTGTCGCACCACAGGGGTATAGCTCAGTTGGTAGAGCGACGGTCTCCAAAACCGTAGGTCGCGGGTTCGAACCCTGCTGCCCCTGCCATAAAAGATAATCATTTTTTCCGGTTTCCCAGCGGTCAATTTGACCCGGTGAGAGTCACTTTGGGACTTTTGTTTCCGTTATCCGCAGTTTCGGCCTTTAGACGGTCGCTTCCGCAAGCGTTGTATTCCATCTCCGAGAGCGCCAGTCCAAATTGGTCTCAGTCGACCCGGGAGTATGCTTGGGGATCGGGCGTGACTTTGACTTCCTGTCATCTTACAATTGCCAACCGTGCAGCCCGAAAGCGCATGTTCTGGAGAACAAATGATTATGTTGCTGCCCCTGCCAACTGCCCGTCCTTCAATCCAGAACGAATACAGTTGGTGAGGTGACGCGCGCGCTTAGCCAGAATGTCAGGCCATAAGCTGCCCCGAAACAGACGCCAAATAGGATACCTTCCGGCTCTACCGGTAAAAGCCACGTAAAAACACCCGCTGCTAATAGACTGCCAGAGGCAATTGCCATCCCCCATCCGGCCCAACCATACCGCAGCGCCAGAACTGCCAAAGCCAGGCCCACAAAGGCGCACGGGAGAGCTATGATGGTCGACATGCCAACGATGAAGGCGAAAGCTGAGAGTGCGGAAAAGCCGTCAGACATAGCGAAGGCAACCAGAATTGTGTTCACGCCCCAAGCCAGCGCGGCCAGCACTACAGGAACACAAACACACCCCAAAGCTCCCCGACCTGCTGCCCGCCTGCTTTGGTCCATGTCCAGGCCCGGCGGAGTTCGCCACAGCGGCCAGCGTCTTCGAAGATCGGAAAATGCTACCATGTTCGGTTCAAAATATGGGCTGGTTGGTTAGCGGTCGGAAAATGCGTTGTTGCTCAAGGGTAGCACACAGGTTTTCAGACCTCTACGCACTTTGTGACGAAAATCAAACATGGATGCTTGCGGTGCAGAGCGAAACAAGCGGTAAGGCGACCGCCAAGTTCGGTGAGACTTGTGTCGCCTTTAATGGTTGGGAGAAGCCTTACCCAGATGGGTCAAACGACCATTGTGCGCTGGGCATCAACCCGCGCTCACGATCTGAAACGAACCGTCTTGGTTGCGAATGGCGCAACTCGTCGGTGTGAGTGTCGGCAGTACGGTCGTCTCACCTGCCGGTGCATTCACGGCAACCGATTCCGGGCACCGCGGAATACTGATCGGCGCATAGCCCTTGTCAGCCATGCATTGATTGGTGACGCGCGTCCTGAGGCCTTTGTTCACGTCGACGGAGTATATTTCGCCACCCCAGCTGCCACCAAGACAGTATCCGGATGCGCAGTAGTTGGAGCCGACATAGGTTCTGGGCCACTGCCGGATTGCAAATGCCACGGGCACTTCCTCAAGCGCGGCTACCTCGCAATTAAGCAGGTCAGTTTCCAGACGCGATACCTCACCGCCAGCCCGGTAATACGTGTCCAAGGGACCAGAGCAGCTACACAGCACCAGACCCAAAACAATCGCGGATAATACTTGCTTTCGCATGACAATCCTCGTCGCTTGTCTTGCTAGAATATAGGCTTGAGGCCATGTCGACAATGCGAGAAGAGCCTCCGTATCTTTGTGGTTTTCTTGATCACAGGGGTAGGCGGGATTGCGGCCCTTCGGTGCTGTCAAAATCAACACCTGATCGAACTGGTAGGTGCATGTGGTCGTAGCATAGCTTATGCAGGTGGTGAAAACGACTCATCGTGGAAGTGTCGTACAGACAACGCAAGCCGCTTTGCAGACTGCACCGCACCGCTATGCAGGAATAAGAGCAACAAATTTGCCGAGGGAAATACCGCGGCGTGCCTGAACCGCTCACCGACACAGGCAAAGACTGGTGGCGCACGTGTTGCTTTGGTGAGGCGGTGTTGGGTACTTCAATTGGTCTGAAAACGCACGATAAATCAACGAGCTAATTGTCGTGGCGGCGCCAGTGGCGTCGGGCTGGATGCCTTTTTATCCATTGACGTAATGAAGATGGATCGACCGCTGCAACTGCTCTCGGGTGTACCCTATGTCTGCAAGATCCTTTTCGGTCATCATATCGATTTCCCTAAGCTTTCTTTTGTACTCGGCCTTTCGACCACGCCGCGCATTTCTGTCTTCTGCGGAGGCAAACAAGAGTGTGAGGAAGCTGTTTCCAGCACCAAAGTCTGCGTAAGCCATCTCAGAGCCCTCCTTTTACACAATTGGCTTCTCATGAAATCGGATATTGTGGCTGCCTCTGAACTCTGTGTTTCACTGGCGTTAAGTCTTCTTTAGCTGGGATTTGATGGATCTGATCAGGTCACACTGGTTTGACCGTCTCGATAAAACACACCAACAAACCGGGTTCGTCTTTGCGGTCTTTCAGGTTCAGGTTTACACAGGCCGCCGAAAAATCTGCAATTTGTCGGTCAAGGCATCGGATTGGTGCTTTTCCCAAGCATCGGCATGTTTGAAAGCGGCAAACGCAGTTTCCTCTGTCTGCCGATTGGCGTAGAGTTCCTGTACAGAACTGATTTGGTGGACGAGGATCAATGTCGCGTTTTGATGGATACTTCCTGCGGCAATTGCTCGTTCTATTTGGGTTTTTCACCCTGGTTCTGGTAGGGGTGTTTTGGATTACACGCTCCGTCGGCCTGTTTGACCGGGTGATAAGTGGTGGTCAGTCCGCTATGGTGTTTCTCGAATTCACCGCCCTGACCCTGCCGACCCTGATCCGAACCGTGATGCCGATGGCGGTCTTTGCCGCTGCGGTCTATGCGACCAATCGACTAAGCCGTGAAAGCGAATTGACCGTCATGCTGGCCACGGGGTCCAGCCCGTGGCGGCTGGCCCGATCAATTGTTCTGTTCGGCTTGGTGACCGGGTTGATGATGGCTATTATCAGCGTCTTTCTGCGCCCAGCTTCGGTTGAACAGCTGGAATTGCGTCAGGCCGAAGTTGCGGGCGATGTAACAGCACAGCTTTTGAACGAAGGTGAATTCCTGCATCCGGCACCAAACGTGACGGTTTACATTGGTCGTATCGATCTCGACGGAACCCTGCATGAGGTGTTTGTCTCCGACCAGCGCGATGCGGAAAACGCGGTCAGTTATTCAAGTGCGACCGCTTACCTCGTTAACAACGGAACGGGAATCCATCTGGTCATGCTCGACGGGGTCGCTTTGCGGCTGGATGAAGAAGGAAAAACGCTCTCATCGACGCTCTTTCAGGATGCGTCTTACGACATCTCCGAACTGACCAATACTGAGAGCCTGACCAAGCGCAGTCTCGAGGCCATTCCAACGCTGGAACTGATTCAGGACCGCGCTGCCGTTGCCGCTGAAGACGGATATTCCGAGGGGCAACTGATTGAAGAATTGCATCAGCGGTTTTCCTGGGTGGCCATTTGTATTGCCGTTGCGCTTGCGGGGTACTCGACCCTAATGCTGGGCAGTTTTTCACGGTTCGGGTTGTGGCCGCAGATATTGGGTGCGTTCACAATCCTGATTCTGTTGGAGGGCGTTCGCGGCTTTGTCGCGCCTGTGGTGATTGAGGAACCGGCTTTATGGATACTGCTCTATGTGCCGGCGATGATGGGCGTTCTGATATCTGCGCTGTTTCTCGCTGTAGCCGGTCGACCGCTTGTTCGGCATCGGGGCAGGCGAGAGGCGTTGGCATCGGTCGGCTGACGTCAGCTGCGCAAATCGGTCACACACTTCACTACGTCTGTCAGGACCGGGCTGTCCGGACGCGCCACAACATAAAGCGGCAAGGTCAAATCAGGCGCACCGGATACCGCGATCAACGTGCCCGCATCAATAAAATCGTCAATCACATATCTTGGGAAGTATCCGCGCCCGCCGCGTTTGAGCACATAACGCAATGCCATCATACAATTGCCCAAAAAGATGGTTTGTCCCTTGGCTTGCCGTGCCGTGAACCGAACGTGGTCCTGATAGATGTCGCCCAGTTCCAGATTGACAAACACCGAGGCTCCGTCGGTCTTGGTATCATCCGGGGTTTTGGCCAGTACAAGTCGCTCGGCGGTCATCTCGTGAAAAACGACGCGGCGGTCCGATGGGGTTTCGTGAGTCAACGCAACATCCAGAACATGGGTCGCAACGGCGTCAACCATATCCAGATCGTGGTCGTAGTTCAGGGTCAGCATCAGTTGTCCAAAGCGCTCTTCAAAACGCACGGCGACATCCACCAGCAACGGGTCCCAGATACTCAATTGCGCGCCCAAACGCAGCGCGGGTCGGCTTTGCGCCTGCTCTGGAAGGTTGTTTGAGGCAAAGGACCACAGGGACACCATCTGTTCGGCGTAGGGTTTGAGTTGGCGGCCGAATTCGGTCAGGCCCGTTCCGCCGGCGCCACGGGTAAACAACTGCTTGCCTGTGGCTTCTTCGATCAGGCGAATTCGGGCGCTGACCGCTGTTTGTGTGACGTTCAGTTTTCGGGCCGCCGCGTGAAATCCGCCTGTTTCGGCAACGCATAGAAAGGTTTCAATCGCCTCAATCCGCATCTTGAAAGTATTTTTTCATCATATCGATAAAATCAATTCATTTTTTTAGAAGAACGACACAGCTTAAGCTGCCTGTCACCACCAAGCTGTAGGATACGCCATGCTGGACAAGAGCCACAAACCCACCTGGACAAGTTTCGAAGAGACGACCAAAGCCGACTGGGACGCGGTCATGGAATACGAAGAGGCGTATAATGCCGCCCTTCCAGACCGAATTCTCGATGCCATTAGGTCGCTGGACGAGGACTGGACGCCCTATCCGGTCAATCGCTACCAGCATAGCTTGCAGGCCGCCACACGGGCTTATGAGGATGGCGCGGATGAGGAACTTATTGTGGCAGCACTAATCCATGACACGGGCGATATCCTGTCGCCTTACAATCATGGTGAACTGTCAGCCGCGATGATGAAGCCCTATGTCAGTGAGCGCACGCACTGGATCCTCAAGCATCACTGCGTTTTCCAGGGGTATTACTACAATCACCATCTGGGCGGCGACCGACACGCCCGCGACAAGTATCGCGACAGCCCGTATTGGGAGGATTGCCGCTATTTCTGCCACGAATATGACCAGAAAGCGTTTGACCCGGACTATCCGACCAAACCATTGGAGTTCTTCGAGCCCATGTTGCGCCGCGTGCTAAGCAAAGGCGAAGGTCACATGGAACTGAACGAAACCGCCGAAGGCTAACAGGCGGCCATTAGGCGATAGACGATCTGTGCGGCGGTAAAGTCCCAGGCGGCATTGCCGTCGGGTGCAAGCTCCACCACATCGAATCCAACACATTTGCGATGTTGCAGCGCATGTTCGACCAGCCGCAGCGCCTGATAATAGCCCAGCCCACCCGGAACGGGTGTCCCCGTCGCGGGCATCAGCGACGGGTCCAGGCCGTCAACATCGAAACTGACATAGACCAAATCGGGAAAATCTTCGGGCAGGTCGACTGCATGGACGTTACCGGTCACTAGCTCCTCGGCATCCACGTGGAAGACGTGATTGCTCAGGCGGCTTTTGGCCTCTTCGACAGAAAAGGCACGCACACCGAATTGCGCAATGCGGATACCTTCTTCGGCCAGAAGGTGCATGACCGAGGCGTGGGAGTGTTTCTCACCCTGATAGGCGTTGCGCAGGTCCGCATGGGCGTCAATCTGAACGAGACCGACCGGCTGCCCCAACGCGCGGGTCACGCCCATCACGGCCCCGTAGCTCAGGGAATGCTCTCCGCCCAAAGTCACCGGCACCTGGCCCGCATGGATTGCGGTCTCGGTCCGTTGGGCGAGGCGCTCCATCACCTCTGGCAATGGCCCGGCGCAGTCCAGCGGATCTTCGGTGAAGATTCCTTCGGCACATGGCTCGGCGTGGCCGGTGATGCGTTCCAACTCGTTGCTGGCGTCGATGATGGCCTCGGGGCCTTTGGCGGTGCCCGAACCGTAAGAAACCGTGCGTTCCAACGGCACCGGGATCACGCGGAAGCGCGCGTCTTCGCTGCGTTCCGAGGCGGTCAGTTCGCTGTCGAGGAAAATGCTCATGAAAGCCTCGATTTGAAGTCGTCATAGCCGAACTGTTTGATGATTTGCAGCTCGTCTGTTTCGCTGTTCCACAAGGCGATGGTTGGCAGGGGAACACCGTTGAACGTGTTGGTCTTGACCATCGAGTAATGCGCCTGATCGAGGAAGGCAAAGCGTTGGCCGATTTCCAGCGGCTTGGCCCAGGTGTAATCACCGATCACATCGCCTGCTAGGCAGGAGGGACCGCCCAGACGGTAGGTGTGGCCCTCCTTGGCCTCGTCCAATAGGGCGGGGCGATAGGGGGCCTCGATCACGTCGGGCATATGACAGGTGGCCGAGATATCGGTGATCGCCAGGGTCATACCGTTGGTGGGCAGGTCGAGAATTTCGCCGACCAGAATACCCGCGTCAAGCGCCACCGCCTCGCCGGGTTCGAGGTAGACGTCGACGCCGTAGGATTCATGGATGGCCTTGATGAAGGCCACCAGCCCATCGCGGTCGTAGTCATCGCGGGTAATATGGTGCCCGCCGCCGAAGTTCAGCCATCTGAGTTGGTTGAGGAAGGGGTTGAGTTTCGGTTCAACGGCAGCCCAAGTGCGTTTCAACGGCTCGAACCCCTGTTCGCAAAGCGTATGCATGTGCAGGCCGTCCACCCCGGTCAGAGAGGCTTCGGTCAGTTGACTGACAGGTGTTCCGAGGCGTGAACACGGCGCGCAGGGATCGTATTTTGGAACCTCACCTTCGGAATGTTCCGGGTTGATCCGCAGGCCGATCTGCACATTGGCTGCGTGGGCTTTGGCGAGAAATCGGTCCTTTTGCGCGGGCGAGTTAAAGATGATGTGGTCGGACAGCGACAGAATCTCGTCGATATCCGCATCTTTGTACCCGGCGCAGAAAGTTGCGACCTCTCCGCCATATTCTTCGCGACCCAGCCGTGCTTCGTAGATGCCGGAGGCACAGGTGCCGCAGAGGTGTTGGCGCACCAGCGGGGCCAGCGAGAACATCGAAAACGCTTTGAGCGCGCTGAGGACATGCGCGCCGGATTGTGTTCCAACGTCTGATAGGATGCGCAGGTTTCGCTCTACCGCTTTTTCATCGACTACAAAGCAGGGGCTGGGTACCCGGTTAAAGTCGAAATTGCGGAAGGCGCCGGCGTCACCAGCTTGTGTGGTCATCAGGTCGGACATGTCCGGCGTCTCCGTTGGGTGGAAAGGCCGGGGCTCTGCCCCGGACCCCGGGATACTTTTAGCCAGATGAAGTTCTGGATCTAGAATTCTACGGGGCCGTCGAGTTCGTGGACTTGCCATGGCAGGCCGTGAGTGTTCAGCATGTCCATGAAGTCATCGGGGTCGAGTTGTTCCATGTTCCAGACGCCCGGCTCGGTCCAATTGCCTTTTAGCACCTGTGCCGCACCGATCATGGCGGGGACGCCGGTGGTGTAGCTCACGGCCTGGGAGCCGACCTCGGCGTAGCATTCTTCGTGGTCACAGATGTTGTAGATGTAGAAGGTCTTCTCGCCCGAGCCGTCCTTGGCCTGACCCGTGGCGATGTCGCCGATGCAGGCTTTGCCCTTGGTTTCTGCGCCCAGATCGCCGGGATCGGGCAGCAGGGTTTTCAGGAACTGGATCGGGATGATCTCCTTGCCGTCATGCATCACCGGGTCGATGCGGGTCATGCCCACATTTTCCAGCACTTTGGCGTGGGTGATGTAGGCGTCGCCGAAGGTCATCCAGAAGCGGGCGCGCTCGATCTCGGGGAAGTGGGTCGAGAGTGACTCCAGTTCCTCGTGATACATCAGGTACATGTTCTTGGGGCCGATGGCGGGGAAGTCGAACTCGACCTTGTAGGTCATGGCGGGGGAGTGTTTCCACTTGCCACCTTCCCAATGGCGGACCTCGGCTAGCACTTCGCGCAGGTTGATTTCCGGGTTGAAGTTGGTGGCGAATTCCTGATCGTTCGAGCCGCCATTGGCGTCCAGGACGTCGATTTGGCGAATAGTCTCCAGCTTGTGCTTCTTCAGCCATTTCGCGAAAACACTGGTCACGCCCGGATCGAAACCTGATCCGAGGATGGCGGTCAGGCCAGCTTCTTTGAAGCGTTCCTGATAGGCCCATTGCCAGTGATACTCAAACTTTGCCTCATCCTCGGGCTCGTAATTCGCCGTATCCAGATAATGGATGCCAGCCTCCAGGCACGCGTCCATCAGCACCAGATCCTGATAGGGCAAGGCGAGGTTCACAAGGATTTCCGCCCCTGTTTCCTTGATCAGCTTGACCGTGTCTTCGACCTTATAGGCGTCCAGTTCGGCGGTTTTGATGTCCACACCGACGCGGTCTTTCACCGCTTTGGCGATGGCGTCACATTTTGACTTGGTGCGGCTGGCCAAAGTGATTTCGGTAAAGATGTCCGAATTCATCGCCATCTTGTGCACGGCGGCGTGCGATACGCCACCTGCACCGACAACCAGTGTTTTGCCACTCAAAGTTCCCATGGGGGTCATCTCCTCTCAAGGGTTTATTCGTAATAGGTGTAGCCGTTGATCGAGTCGCGATAGGCGCTCATCAGGGTTTTGCGGTCCTTGGCCTGTAAAGTACCGGTCGAGATCGCCTCGTCCACCATTTTGCGAAAGGCAGCAACGCAGTCTTGCGGATCGAACTCGACATAAGACAGGACCTGGCTGATCGTGTCGCCCTCTTGTTCATGCAGCAGGTCAAAGCCGCCATCGGCACGCAGGTCGATGGTGACGACGTTGGTGTCGCCGAACAGGTTGTGCAGATCGCCCAGCGTTTCCTGATAGGCGCCGACGAAGAAGACGCCCATGAAGTATTCGTTTTCTTCTGGCAGCGAGTGCACTGGGAGGCTGGGGGAGACGCCATCGGCTAGAATGAACCGGTCGATCTTGCCGTCGCTGTCGCAGGTGATGTCAGACAGGACCGCGCGCCGATCCGGGGTCTGGTTCAAACCTTGCAGGGGCACGATCGGGTGCAACTGATCGATCGCCCAGACATCGGGCAGCGATTGGAAGAGCGAGAAGTTGCAATGATAGATATCGGCCACCTTCTCGAGTTGCTCGTCCACATCCGTTTCCAGATCGTCGCTCGCCGCCAGTGCCTTGAGGCGCGCCATCAGGGACAGGTAGATGCGCTCAGCCCGGGCCATTTGGCGCAGATCTACATAGCCGCGGCGGAACAGGGCCCGGAGTTCGTTGCGGTAGAAGGTGGCGTCGTTCCAACATTCCTGCAGCCGGTCTTTACTGAGATAGCCATGCACGGCGGCAAGGTCAGCGACCAGATGGTGGTCGTCAGCTTCAACTTCGGGTCCGTTGGGCGCGTCGTACAGAGTGCTTTCCAGCACGTTGAACACCAGCATCGAGGAGGTTGCGACCAGGGCTCGACCGCTTTCGGTGACAAGGGTAGGGTGATCAATCTCGGCTTCGTCCATGGCGTAGGCCACGGTTTCCACCACGTTGGCGCAGTATTCCTCGACCGTGTAGTTGATCGAGTTTTCGGCAGCCTTCTTTTCGCCCGTATAGTCCACACCCATGCCGCCGCCGAGGTCCAGATGGGTCAGCTGCACGCCTTCGCGGGTCAGTTCGGTGTAATACCGGCAGGCCTCGCCCACGGCGCGGCGGACATCGTTGACATCCTGCACCTGAGATCCCAGATGCGAGTGCTGCAGCTTGAGGCAATGCAACAACCCGGCTGCTTTCAGTTTGTCCACCACGGTGACCAACTGATCGGTGTTCATGCCAAAAGCGGACCGGTCGCCCGAGCTTTCTTCCCATTTGCCGCTGATCTGGTTGGTCAGCTTGACCCGTACACCGATCAGGGGGTCGATACCCAGTTCACTATACACGTCGATTACCGTGTCCGCCTCCTTGGGGCTTTCCAGCACAATGACCGTGTTAAAGCCGATCTTGCGGGACAGGATCGCCAGTTGGATGAATTCCGTATCCTTTACACCATTGCAGACGATCAGCGCCTCGCGCGACAGGCGGTGGGCCAGTGCGATCACCAGTTCGGGTTTTGATCCGGCCTCAAGCCCATACTCGTATTTCTTGCCAAATTCGACGATGCGGTCGACCACTTGCGCCTGCTGATTCACCTTGATCGGAAACACGCCGCGATAGGTTCCTTTGTACCCCGTTCGGGCAATTGCATCAGCAAAGCTTTCGTTAATATGCGCGATCTCGTGTTCCAGATAGGACGAGACGCGCAGGATCATCGGAGCCTTAATGCCCCTGTCGTCCAGATCGCTGAGGATACCCGGCAGGCTGATTGCATCGGCCTCGGGCGCCATCGGATTGCGCAGACCGATCTCGCCCTGTTCCGTCACCTCGATGAGGTCCTTGCCCCATTTTTCAACCCCATAGATGGCGTGCGGTGCGGCAGGCGTGTGTTTCAATCAGGTCCATCCTTACGGTTTAGGTGCAGGTTCGCGCCGCCAATACGGTAACGGCTCGATTCGTCCAAGTGTAAACTGCGGGGCAGTGTCTGCCGATCGTTATGAAACGTTGCGGATCGGGATCAGATGATTGTCCCACTGACACTCGGATCGCATCGAAATCGCGGATCGTGCTGATGTGACCGACCCAAACACCCCGGTGCCCGTTGTGAAAATCAACCCCTGCGGGCCCGCACCCAGACCACACACGTCTTCAAGCGTAAATGAATCCAAAAATGTGTCGTTGATTGCGTCAAAGCGCAGCAGGGCGTTGCCGCGCGGGCAGGTGATGGCCACCGTTTTGCCGTCCGCCGCAAAGGCAATGCTGCCTGCATAGCCTTGCAACGTGTTTTGGATATGTTCTGGGGCGGATAACAGGCGCGGGGCTTCGCCTCTGTGGTGTAGCCCCAGAAGCGCAGGGTGTTCGGTCCGATTGCCCTGCCATTGCATGGCAAACCCAACCAAACCATCCCCTCGGACCGCAAGATGACGAATTGAATTCTTCCGCAGTGCCCGGGGCAACTCGACCTGCTCGATCACAGATCCGGACAGATCGACATAGGTCAGATTGGACTGCATGGTCGGCAGGTTCAATTTGGTCCGTCCGGTGTCCGGATGCGTTTCAATGCCACCATTGGCGACCACCAGCGATTTGCCATCCGGCATCAGCCGCATGTCATGCGGTCCGACACCACCCGAGGAAAACTCGCCCAATCGTTCAAAGCTATTGGCGTCCCACACGCCGATCAGACCTTCCCCTGCCTCGTAGTCGTTTTCGGTGGCGTAGAAATGGTCACCGTCTGCTGAGAATGTGCCGTGACCGTAGAAGTGGCGCCCATCAGGTGCCGCAAGTTCAGCTTTGACCGATCCGTTTTTGCAGTCGATTACGCTGGCAAAGGTGCCGGGGCGTCGGGCGAATGCCACGGCCTGCGCCTTAAATGGATGTGCGGCAGCGGCGTGACCGCGTGACGGCAGTGGAAGGGCAAACAGGATCGCGCCATCGCCGCCCAACCCGGCCAAACGATAAGAGCCATCAGGAAACAGGGCTGCCGCCAGAAAGTCGGGCGCCCCGACCGACGCCCAGCCTTTGACGGGCGACAGGCTCGCTGCGGCGAGACCGGCGATGAAGTGACGGCGGCTGGTCATGGATCAGTCCCCGTCAAGCGCGTTGAACCCGGCATTGATCCCAAGTGTGGGACCCAAATCCAACGCGGCAATGGCGCGAATATCGTTGACGGATCGCTGCAACACCTCGATCCGCAGCCGTCCTTGAGGGGTTTCCACACCGGCAAAGGTGGGATCGTCAATCGACTGGGCGCTTTCGATGGCACGCGCAAAGGCGGCGTCCAGATCAGCGGCGATTTCGGGATGATCGAAAGACAGGCGTGCAGCGAGATCGCGCAGGGCGATCAGTGACAGCTCGACATGGCGCAAAGACCGGCCCGAACGGCGCGCCTCGGCCCGATTTGGGCGCGGGCGATCAAACGTGCCAAGGGGTCGGCCCAGACGGGTTTCGTGGGTGAACTGCAAACCTGTGGACAATGCCTTGAACAGCTCCTGCATCGCTTCATCCTGTGATCGGTACGGGCTGTCACCGCCGGGTTGTGTCACGAGGGGGGCATAGTTCTGCCAGTCGGCGGCGATGGCCTTGGCATTCGCGTCGATGTCGGATGTGATGGCTTGCAGCAAGGCGCACCGGTAGGCCGTGCTGCCCTGATCGGCAAATGCGGGATCGTACAGCAATTGTTCGATCGCAAAAAAACCGCGTCCTGCCACGGAGGTTTCAGCAAAGTCCTCGGGGTTTTGAACTGCCAGATCCTCGGCGGCAATCAGCTGCGACAAGGCTTTTGGCGTGAATCCCTTGGTGTCCGGCCAGAACGCCAAGGCAAATGCGCGGTCGTCCGTTTCAGTCGGACCAAAGCGCAGGTGGCTGGCTGAAATCCAGTTGTCGAAAGCCGCGCCATATGCCGCGCGGAGGTCTGGCGAACTTGGGTCACAATCCGACTGAGCGGTCGCAACCAGAGCACCGGTCGCGTCAGAAAACGCGGCAAAGCGTGGCATGATATGGGTTTCGGTTACGTCCATAAGGATCGGCGCCCGATCCTGCGCCTGGACGGCGAATGGTAAGAATAGGGCTGCGAGCAAGGCAAGAATTCGCATCGGTCAGAGACTCTCCAGAAATCGAATGAGCGCGTCGCGGTCGGCTTTGGGCATGGACACAACGGTATCTCGGGCGGATTGCGCCTCGCCACCGTGCCATAGAATCGCTTCGAGTAGGGTGCGGGCGCGTCCATCATGCAGAAATTGAGTGTGCCCGGAAACACGTTCAGTCAGGCCGATGCCCCACAACGGCGGCGTGCGCCATTCCCGCCCGGTTGCGCGGGCCTCGGGGCGGTTATCGGCCAGGCCGTCCCCCATGTCGTGCAGCAACAGGTCGGTATAGGGCCAGATCAGCTGGAAACTGTGCTCGGGTCTGTCCTCCATCCGATGGGTAACATGGGCCGGCGTATGGCAGGCGACGCATCCCGTCGTATGAAACACCTCTTTGCCGCGCAGAACCTCGGGATCGTCTATATCTCGGCGTGCCGGAACACCCAGATTTCGGGTGTAGAACGCGATGAGATCCATACCGATCTGGTCCACTTCAAAAACGCGAACGTCGTTGTCACCGTGTGGCGCGTTCAGACAGTTGATCTGCGCGTCAGTGCAATCACCGTGTGGAGCTGGGTACAGGGGTGTGGAAATACCGATATCGCCCGAAAACGCAGAGGAAGACTGCTCCATCAGCGTCGGCATTCCGGCCTTGTGTCCAAAACGCCCCATCATTGGCGCGCCATACTCGATAGACCAGACGATGTTCGGTCGGCCCGAGATACCATCCCCATCCATGTCGTCTGGGTCGGCCTTGGCCAAAAGATCCTCCACCGGGATGGCTTCGAGCAGACCAAGCCCGATCATTTGCGGCGCAACCCGGGGACTGAGCATGGCGTCGGGATGTAGGGGGCCATAGCCCAGATCGGCAGCCTTGTATGTCGGGCGCCGCAGCGAGGCGGTTTCACCCTCGGACAACTCGACCGGGATGTCCTCGTAGGTTATGTCCAACCGATATTCCGAGGGGTGGCCCGCCAACGCGAAATCCTGCATCTGGTTGCCATAGTTTGGATCGGGGAGGGTGGCGATATAGTCCTCAATCTCCGAATACCCGTCTTCGGGCGTGCCGGGGATCGAGACCCTCAGAAACATCGAGATTGCATTGTCATCCGGTCCGTTGGGGGGATGCCCCCGCCCATCCTTGATGTGACATCTCTGGCATGATCGCGCGTTATAGAGTGGCCCCAAACCGTCCGATGCGAGTGTCGACGAAGGCGAGGACACCCAGATCTTCTTGAACAAACCGTTGCCTACCCTGAAATCCAGCTCTTGCTCGAAACTCAGGTTGCGGGAGGGTTGCGAGAAGGCGTCCGCGTCGTTGCGCACGCGCACTGTTGCCGCGCCGGCCGACAGCTCTTCGAATTGCTGCGGCTTGTCAAAGTTCCGGGGCGCCGAGATGGCCGCCGAGATGCGGGCACGTTCAGCATCGGTCCGAGGTTGAAAATTTAGATGAAGGTCACGTAATTCGGCTGATAGGGAAGGGGTGGCCGCCAAGGCGACCACCAACAGGGTAAAGAGGCTATTCGCCCTCGGCCATTGTCGCGGCATTGAGTTGCGCGTACTTGGCCTCGCCGATCCTGTCATGCAGGTCGAGCTGGGTTTCCAGAAAGTCAATATGCCCCTCTTCATCTGCCATTAACTCTTCAAACAGCGCCATTGATACATAGTCACCGACGCTGTGGCAGTGTTCGCGCGCTTCTTTGTACAGCGCCCTTGCGTCAATCTCGGCAGCAAGGTCGCATTCCAGTGTTTCTTTTGGGTTCTGACCGATACGCAAAGGATCAAGCTTTTGCAGGTTCGGATGGCCTTCCAGAAATAATATACGCTCAATGAGCTTGTCCGCGTGGTGCATCTCTTCGATGCTCTCTTCGCGGCTTTTCTTCGCCATACCGCTCAGACCCCAATCTTCCTGTAGTCGGTAGTGCAGCCAGTACTGGCTGACTGCGGTCAATTCATGCCGCAGTGACTTGTTTAGATATTCTATGACCTTGGGATCGCCCTTCATCTGCTTTCTCCTGAGTTACTCCGGTGCGTAGTGCACGGAGTTGCATGGGTACTTCCAGATTATCGTTTGATCTCATGGTGTCTAGGAAAAGAGGCATGCACCCGCCACAGTCTGCGGACTTCCCAAGGGCATGGTAGATTTTCCCAGGTGTGATGATGGTGCTCGAATCCGCCGTTCGCATCCAGTCGATTGCAGAGCGGATGTCGTGATCGGTGATGTTAGTACAGTGGCAAACGATCATAGCTACTCGACCGATTCTGATTTCTTACTTAAATAGTAGGTTATTTGCCCGGGGTCCAGTTCGAACTTGCATTTCCTGCGGTTCGGATGACCGGAAGCGCAATTTGTCGCACGCTTCCGGCCCGTTTTAGAGAGTTACTGGAAAACAGCGTCCGGGTTATCCAGGCTGTCCGACCCTTCAAACTCGATCTGGTCCAGTTCCAGGGCGGTAACGATTCGCTCGATGGTCCGTGTCTGATCGACGAGTCCGTCCACGCCGCCCATAATCAGGGCTTCACCACCTTCATTGCCGCGCTCCAGCATCTGGTCATAGGCAAAACCGGCTTCGGCCGTTGTCTTGATCAGGCCAAGTGCCTTCATCGTGTTCGCCAGCTTGGCCCGCATCTCTGTATCCAGCGCCGGGTCAGTTGCAACGACCAGATCGGACAGCGACGCCCCGGACACCGGTGTGCCGTCGATACGCGTGTAGCTGCCTTTATAGACGTTCTGGATTCCCAACCCATCGTAGTAATGGCTGTTGTGGGTGTTGTCGGCAAAGCAATCATGCTCTTCCTCGGGGTCGTTCAGCATCAGGCCCAGACGCATCCGCTCACCGGCCTGCTCGCCATAGGACAAAGAGCCCATGCCGGTCAGGATTGCACTGACACCTGCGGATTCGTCAGCGGTTACCGCAGCACGGGCGTCGCCACCGTCGGCCCATTGCGCGGTCATCCATTCCAGATCGCTGACAAGCAGGTCGGTGGCTGCGCTCAGATACTGGGCACGGCGGTCACAGTTGCCGCCGGTGCAAGCGTCACCCTGCGCATAGTCGGACCAGGGCCGATTGCCGGCGCCGGCGCCGTGGCCGTTGAGGTCCTGGCCCCACAGCAGGAATTCGATGGCATGGTAACCGGTCGCCACGTTAGCCTCGATCCCGTCTGCCTCGTGCAAGGTCTCGCCCAGCAGTTCAGGGGTGATTTCGCTGGCGTCCACCGCATTGCCCGACAGCTCAAAGCTGGGGTTGGCGATCACGTTCAGCACCGCGAATTCGTTCTCGTCTGTCGCGCCACCATAAGACGGGTCAACATAGTCGATCAAACCCTCGTCCAGAGGCCAGGCGTTTACCTTGCCTTCCCAGTCATCAACGATGGGATTGCCAAAGCGGTAGACCTCGGTTTGCTGATAGGGAACACGCGCCGCGATCCAAGCAGCGCGTGCGGCGTTCAGGGTCGCGTCCGACGGATCGGCGATCAATGCGTTAACAGCGGTTTGCAGCGCTTTTGCTGCAATCAGGCTGTCCTCGTATTTGGCTTCGGCAATATTGGCGTAGTTGTTCAGCACATCGGCTTTCGCAGGTGCATCACTGGCCGAGGCGGCGGTAGCGATACCCAGGGTTAGTACGCTGGCGGCAGCAAATAATCTGGTCATGAGGTTTGAGTCTTTCCTATCAGAAATGGCAATGTGTGGTCACACGTGCCACAAGATTTTCACGGCAAGATAACTGAGTGATTTCATCAAGTATGTCAACCTGGGTTCTAAGGTCGACATTGTCGCAATGGTTGATCCAGTGCATTTGCCTCCCCATATCTGGTGGTTTTTGACGCACCCGGCGACATTGCGCGACCGTTTAAACAGGATAGAATAGAGGGCCTGATTCTGTTTTCAGCGGTGCCGGTTAATGAAGTGCGCGGTTTTTGCCTTGTTCCTATGCCTTGCAGCCTTGCAGGCACACGCCACTGAGCTGCGGCCGCAGGGTTCCAAAACGCTTGGTATCGTTTTTTCGGATACGGAATTTTCCTTGTCTCTGGCGGTGCCCGGCTCAGAAATTGTCGGATTTGGACGCCCCGCCGAAAACGATGATGAGCGGGCTTTAGTGGCGGTGGCGATCTCTGATCTGTCAAAGCCTTTGGAACTGTTTGTCGTTCCTGACGCGGCTGGTTGTTTCACCACATCCGCCAATGTCACGTTGTCCGGCGAGAGCCTTGGGCAAGAAGATGGTGCAACAGGCAGCAGCGACCAGCCCTTAACAAATTCGGAACACACCGAGTTTCAGGCCGAGTACATTGTCCAATGTCAGGATCTGGGGGCTTTGGACAGGATTGAGTTTGCCTATTTCGACCGTTTTGAGGGCACTGACAAACTCACGGTCCAAATTGAAAAAGCCGGCGCGGTGCGCGCGTTCGAGGTGACCCGGGCCACACCGCTTTTGGATTTATCGGCCATTTAACCACCTCACCATGATTGATAAAACCAAGCGCAACTGGTGGTCCTCCTGAGTGTTGTTTTGTCCTCAGATGAAGGGGAGAGGTGATGTCTGTTCGTTGGATTGCGAGGTCAGCCCTAAAAGCACGCGCAAGTTCACCCGCATCCGCATCGCCCGGCACAGAAGAAAGTGGGGCCAGTCGCAAAGAGGTCAAACGCTTGCCGCCGCTAAGTTTCGATTGACTGAAAATCCCGAACGCCCATGTGTCACGTGCCAAGCAGCGGTTGGCGTGACCGTTGAAGCTCTATGCAAGTGGAACGCCTGGAGACCCTGGTGTGAAAACCTGGATCTTAAAAGTACGAGATCGTGGATATCTGCATCCGCCACCTCAGGGTTGATACGGAATTGACCACTGAGATCTTGCATAACGCGCAATGGCGGAGTGCAAGCTAAACATCTCAGATACTGCGCTCAGGAACTCGGTGGTCTTCAAGGTTGTCCAGGCGCTACGGCATGCCAAACGGCGAAAGCCCGTTAGGATGATTGAAAAAAGGAAGATATGTGTCTGCTGTGCCGACAGCCTTCGCAAGACGTTCTTTTCGGACATCTTGTTGCGGAATCTTCTGGTGGGGCCGGTTCAGTCACCGAATCCTTCAGGCCTCTTCGGCCTTATGAAGAACAAGGAATGTCATCATCCCAAACGGCGGCAGGGATTGTTTGTCGTCGATCACCAGATCAGCTTCTTGCAGCACAGTGTCCATCGCGAAATCGGAATGCCACCCGAGAGTGTTGGCGAATGGCGCGGATATCCGTTCGAGAGACGCCAGCAGTCCCTTTTCGCGCTTGAAGTGGTTGGTGATTACAACCTTGCCGCCGGGTTTGAGGACCCGCGCGATTTCGGCCATCACCTTTTCCGGCTCCGGCACCACTGAAAGCACATGCATCGCGACAATTGTGTCAAAGGAGCTGTTTGGAAAATCGAGGTTCCGGGCATCCATTTGGCGAAGTTGTACCACGTGATCCAACGTCATCCGCTGCACCTTGTCTTGTGCCTTGGCAAGCATCTCTGTGCTGAAATCTATCCCGGTGACCAGAAGATCGGACTTGTAGTGCTGCAGTGACAATCCGGTGCCGACGCCAACTTCTAAAACACAACCCTCCCGAGTGTTGACATAGTCAACGGCCTTGCGTCTACCCGTGTTGGTTACAGCACCAAAGGTTCTGTCATACACAGGTGCCCAGCGAGCATAAGAGGTTTGTACGGCTTTGATATCCAACTTACTGCTCCTTGTCGGCTTTGCTGGGCGGTCTTGCAATAAGGCACCAGATGACTGTCCCGATGTAACCCAGGCAAAGTACCACAAGAGTGATCCAAGCGTAGGTCAGGACAGCTGCGCCAAGAAACGCAAAACTCACCAGGAAGAATTTTACATTCTCGCGGGAAATTCGAGTGGTTTTAAACGACCAGGTGGGGATCTGGCTGATCATCGCCAATCCGACCACGATCATATAGGCGCAAATGATCACATCCGGCAGCAGTGGCGCCTCGGCAAATGCAAAAGACACGAACATCGGCAACATCACCAGTAACCCGCCCGCCGGCGAAGGAACGCCAACGAAATAAGGTTCTTGTGCGTCGCGATTTTCCGCCTTGTTGCTGACGTTGAACCGAGCCAGACGCAAGACGCAACACGTCGTAAAAACCAGAACTGAAATCCATGCAAGGTGGAGCGTGTCCTGCAAGGCCCAGAAATAGATGATGAGCGGCGGAGCGGCGCCGAAGTTCACAAAATCCGCCAGCGAATCCAGCTCCCCTCCCATCTTGCTATCGCTGTTGAGCAAGCGTGCGAGCCGTCCATCAAGGCCGTCCAGAACACAAGCCGCCAGGATCAGCTGCGCCGACAGTACATAGTTGCCCTGAACGCCAAATCGGATTGCAGACATACCTGCGCAAATCGCCGCAATTGTCAGCATATTGGGGATGAGCTGAACCAGAGCGAAGTCTGATATGTGCCTGTCGGGTGGCCGGGTCATTTCTCTGACCGCGTACCGTTTGCCGGACCGGGCAGGTTGGCCAGAACGGTTTCGCCTGCAACCATTGTTTGGCCGATGCGGACCAATGGTTCAACGCCCGCGGGCAAATAGACATCCAGCCGGGACCCGAAGCGGATCAGGCCGAACCGGTCGCCGGTCTGCATCCTGTCACCGGGTTTCACGAAACAGACGATACGTCTTGCAACCAGCCCCGCAATTTGAACGACCGCTAGATCTCGTCCATCGGCCATGCGAATGCACAGGCTGTTGCGTTCGTTATCAGCACTGGCCTTGTCGAGCGATGCGTTGAAAAACTTGCCGGGGCGGTAGGCCACCGCAGTGATTTCACCCGATATCGGTGTTCTGTTCACATGGCAGTTGAAGACGCTCATAAAGACGCTGATGCGGGTAAGGCCGGTTTCCGGCATGCCAAGCTCGGCTGGCGGAATAGCCTGTTCAATCAGGGATACAATGCCGTCCGCTGGGCTGACAATGAGCCCCGAACGTTGGGGCGTTATCCGTTCCGGATCGCGAAAGAAATAGTAGCACCAAACGGTCAGACCCACGCCGACCCATCCAAGAGGTTTAAAAACAAAGAATAAAACCAGGCTAGTGGCAGCAAAGACCGCAACAAAGACGTTGCCCTCTGGGTGCATTGGCTTGATGAAAGTGCTGAGCATATTCACGTGCTAGTTTCCCTCACGGCAACTTGCGGAAGTTTCTTAAGGCCATTGCGACGGAATACAAGCGGGTTCTGGCGGGTGCGGAGAACAACCGCTTTCTCGCCCATCCTTTGTCCTTGTGAAATCGACAGCTTTGTACTTGCTCACAACCACCATACACGGCGGTCGGCGCGTATCGCGGGGAAAGCTTGAATTGGCAGAGTCCGCCAGGACTCATGCACCGCATCAGCAAGGCTTCGGGAGATCATTTGAAAGAGCAGCCGGGGGAGGTTCAGGCCGAGCCACGTTCGATCAACCGGCAGGGAATCCAGATCTTTTCTTCCACCTTCTCGCCCCCGACGACGATCCGGTCGACCACATCGGTCGCGCGTTCCGCCATGGACTGCACAGGCAGGCGAATCGTGGTGAGCTGGTTGCTTTCCCATTCTGCCATGGGGATGTCGTCAAAACCCACGACCTTCATGTCATCGAGAAAGCCGGTCCCAGCAGTCGCGCGCAGCCGGTCCATCAATCCGATGGCGAACAGATCGTTTGGGCAGAGAAACCCGTCCGGCAACCCTCCGCGCGCTGACAGTAGAGTATCCGCGACGCGGGTGCCATCATCATAGCTATAACCGCCGTCAAAGACCTTGAGTGGCGCCTGCCCGTGACGCTCAAGCCCCGCGATATGCCCAGCCAGACGGGCCGCGCTGGTCCAGTGACCTGCTGTGCCCCGCGCCACCGCGATCCGACGGCAACCGCGTTCAACCAACAGGCGTGCGGCCAGGTTGCCACCCTGTGTGAGATCGGCACAGACCGAGGCCGTCACCGACTCGTCGTCGATCCGGTTCAGAAGCAGGACCTGAAGCCCGGCCTGCTTGAAATCTGCTACCAGTCCAGGGGGAATGTTCATCGAGGTCAGGATGACCACCCCGACTTGGTACTGACGGAAAGTTGCGATCAGCCTGCCCGCGTCGTCATCCGTGCCGATCTGACACGAGATCGGGATAAAGTTGTTTTGTTGCAATGCCATAGAGATGGATTGGTGCAGAACGGCGTGGATCGGATTGTTCAGCTGACCCATAAGGATTCCGACAATCTGTGACCGGCGCGAGGTCAGCGCCTGTGCCAGGGCATTGGGCTGATACCCCAGTTCCCGCGCCGCTTTGAGGATTCGTTCGCGCGTTTTCTCTTGTACGGAATGACCGTGCGAGAATGTCCGCGACACAGTTGCGCGCGACACTCCAGCTCGTTGGGCGACATCGTCTGCGGTGGCTCTTCCCTCGGGCATCGGTGCTTCGCTTTTCTGCTGATTTACAAGGATAATGACGCGGTTGGTCGTGCATGTCTAGGGTAGTTTATGAAAGCGCGTTCATTCAATTATCGTAAATAAAAAATAGCTTACTTGACATTTAATCGAGGTGTGTTGCAAATAAAATGAACGCGCGATCATTGACGCGATCACTTTACGGGAGGAAACGTATGAAACCCCAATCGATCAAAGCCTTTGGCTCTGCGGTGGCTCTGACACTCTTGGCGTCGGGCGTACATGCGCAGGACATTTCGTGGGATCTTGCCCTTTACGGCAGCCCGGCCTTCCGCGTCGCGGGCGAAAGCTTTGCAGAGTACGTCAACGAAAACAGCGGCGGCAAGATGGAAATCACCGTGCACAATGGCACGCTGTCGCCGACCCGCGAAGTGCTGGACAATGTGTCGATCGGGGCGTTCGAGCTGGGTTACGTGATCTCCAGCTATCACCCCGGCAAGAACCCATTGTTGTCGGTTCTTGATCTGCCGTTCCTGCCGATCCCGACCATGGAGGACCGGCTGGCCGTGGCGGACATGGTCTATGAGAACCCGCATGTGAAGGCAGAGTTCGCAAAATGGGGTGTTGTACCGATGATGACCGTAGTTCAGCCGAACTACGAAGTCATGGGCAAGGGTGACGCACCGAGCGGTCTGGAGTCCTTTGACGGCATGCGCATGAAAGCGACCAGCGGTATCGGCAACGCGCTGGCGGTCTACGGCGCAAGCCTTGTGAATGTCAGCGGCCCCGAGCAGTACAATGCGCTTCAGACCGGGGTGATCGACGCGGTGGCGGCCACACCTTCTGCGCATGGTGGCTACAAGCTATATGAATTGTCTGATTGGTACACCACCGGCATGGCGGCAGGGACGGCGCATGTGACGTTGGTGGGCAACGAAATGGCCTATGACGCACTGCCGGATGATATGAAGGCGCTGTTGGCAGACGCCAAGGCGTACGCCAATGCGGAAACCATAAAGGCCCAGATGAATGCGGCGGCGCAATACGAGCCGGAGTTGGAAAAGCGCAACCTGACCCATGTGCAGGTCACGCAGGAGATGATCGAAACCCTGCGTAGGGATGCGGCTCAGCCGGTTTGGGATGCCTATGTGGCTGATCTGGAGGGCAAAGGGCTTCCCGGTCAGGAGATGCTCGACCTTGTGCTGAATGCCGGCCAATAATCCTCCCCAGGGCGGGTGCGTGCTCCGGCATGCCCCGCCCGAAAATCTTGTGAACGTGGCGTCTGCACGCGGGCGCGCCGGAGGGTTTGATGCTTGAAAAGCTGGACAAGGCCCTTATGCGGGTCGAGTACCTGACTGCCTGGATCGCGGGGCTGACAATTTTTGTCATCATGTTGCTGGTTACGGCCGAGGTTCTGATGCGGCGTCTCTTCAATGCGCCGATCCAGGGGCAGATCGATTTCATATCCATGGCGATGGCGACCTTCAGCCTGCTGTGCATTTCCTATTGTTACCGGCAGGCGGGACATATTCGCATGGACATGTTGCAAAAAATGGCTCGCGGGCGATTGGGTTGGGCGACGCATCTGTTTGCCACGCTGATCGCGCTGTTTGTCGTTCTCGCCATCCTGCCCGGCACATGGACGCATTTCACGCGGGCCTGGACGTTGGGCGACACCACCCTTGGCGTCGGCCTGCCCACGTGGCCCTCTAAACTTGCGGCCCCCGTGGGGCTAGGCATTCTGGCCCTGCGGCTGACACTGGAAATCTGGGTTTTCGGACGCCTCGTGCTGAACGACCGGCTTGCGCCAATCGGGGTGCCGCAGCCTCCGAACCCGCTTGAAGACATGGACGCGTAAGGACACATCATGGATCCCTCGACAATCGGCGCTTTGGGTTTTCTCGCCCTGGTCGTCATGGTGATGACCGGCGTGCATATCGTCTTTGCGACTGCAATCACCGGCTTTCTGGGCATTGTCGCGCTCAAGGGCTGGCCGGTGGCGGTCAACATCGCCGGTATCATCCCGCATTCGGCGGGCTCGAACTATCTGTTCAGCGTCCTGCCGATGTTTATTCTGATCGGCTTTCTGGCCAGCAGCTCGGGCATGGTCCAGGGGGCCTATCGGGCTGCCAAGGCCTGGATCGGGTGGATGCCCGGTGGGCTGGCGGTTTCGACAGTTATGGCGGCAGGCGCCTTTGGCGCGGTGTCCGGCGCCAGCCAGGCGACGGCGGCGGTTTTTGCCCGTGTCGCGATCCCCGAATTGCTGAAGCTGAAATACGCGCCGTCGATCTCGGCTGCTGCCGTGGCCGCCGCGGGCACGCTGGCATCGCTCATCCCGCCCTCGGCTGCACTGGTGGTCTATGGCGCAATCGTGGATCAAAGCATCGGGCGGCTTTTGCTGGCTGGGTTCATTCCGGGTGTCTTTTCGGCGCTGCTCTACGCCGGGTTCATCCTGCTGCGCTTTGCCTCCAATCCCGACCTGGGACGCCCGATCACCGGCATCGGCTGGTCTGAACGCGGAAAGTCCCTGCTGGACGTGATGCCGATAATCCTTGTGATGCTGATGATCCTGGGCGGCATGTCCACCGGTTGGACCACACCCACGGAGGCCGGAGCAACCGGGGCGGCCATCGTCTTTGCCTATGCGCTGGCGCGTCGTCGGATCGGTTTTTCGGACTTGCAGGCGTCGCTGGTCGAAACAGCCAAACTGACGGTGATGATCTTTTCCACCTTTTGGGGCGTGTTCATCTTTGCCCGGTTTCTAGCCTTCACCCGCCTGCCAACGGAAATCGCGGAATGGTTGGTCGCCCTGCCATTCTCGCCAACGATGATCCTGGTTGCGATCTTGTGCGGGTACGCATTTCTGGGCATGTTCCTCAGCGCCTCGGGCATGATGCTGCTGACGCTGCCGGTCATCTTTCCGGCGATAGTCGAGCTGGGCATCGACCCGATCCTGTTCGGCATCCTGGTTATCAAGATGGTCGAGATCGGGTTCATCACCCCGCCTGTCGGCCTCAACGTCTATGTGGTGGGGGGAGTGCGACCCGACATTCCCATCGCCAGCATCTTTCGCGCCATCTGGCCTTTTGTCCTGATCGACATACTGACTGTGGCGCTGCTGATCATTTTCCCATCCATCACGCTATTTCTGCCCAACCTCGTTCTCGGGGCGGGCTGACCCATGGAGATGCCCATGCCATTCGACATCCGTTCCGACGCTTTTACCGAGGCGGTTCCGCCCAACAGCCGTCTCGAAGAAATCGCCGGTTCCTTCGGCTTTACCGAGGGGCCGATCTGGCACCCGCAAGAGCATTGGCTGATTTTTTCCGACATCCAGGAAAGCCATCAGTACAAGTGGAGCGAGGCCGAGGGTCTCAAAGTGTTCCGAACCCCTTCGAACCAGGCCAACGGCAATTTTTTCGACCATCGAGGCCGCGTGATCTCATGCGAACACGCGTCGTCCCAGCTTGTGCGGCATGAACATGGTGGAAAGCAGGTGGTGCCGCTGGCCACCCATTATGACGGCAAGGCGCTCAACAGCCCCAATGACGTGATCTGCGACAGTAAGGGCCGGATCTGGTTCTCGGACCCCAGTTTTGGGCGCATCCGCGAGGATCTGGGCATTCTACGTGATCAGGAGCTGCCATATCAGGGCGTGTTCCGTCTGGACCCGGACGGGACGCTGGATCTGGTCGCGGACGATTTCCAGCAGCCGAACGGGCTGTGCATGTCTGCGGATGAAAGCCGACTTTTCGTCAATGACAGCTGGGGCGGACATATCCGGGTGATGGATGTCACGGCGGAGGGCAAGCTGACCAATAACAGTATATGGGCCGACGTCACCGGCGAGGGCGAGGGCGTTCCGGACGGAATGAAAACCACCACCGACGACCACATTCTGTGTAATGGTCCAGGGGGCGTACATCTGTTCAATGCCGATGCGGAGTGCCTCGGCGTGATTCTGACCCCGCAAAAATCCACGAATTTCTGTTTCGGGGGGCCGGACTTTCGGACGCTTTACATCACCGCCTCCACCTCGGTTTACCGCATCCCGACCGCAATGACCGGTCTGGCAATGTTCTGAAGGGCTTGACATGAGCGACGCATACGAGATTCCACCCAGCATCGAAAACACAGACACGCCGACATTGGTGCGCCCCCGGGTGACGTCGCGCCTCAAGGACGGTTTTGTCGTCTCGATTAACAGCCGCAACAACCGCTGGATTATCGACGAACCCGAGCACAAGGGAGGGTCTGATCTCGGCCCAACGCCGCTCGAATCCCTGCTCGGCGCACTTGTTGGTTGTGAAAGCGTTGTTTTGAAGCTGGTGGCAGAGGCTATCGGTTTCAGATTCACCGATCTGGACATTGAATGCACCGGGACCGCCGACATGCGCGGAGCCCGGGGGGTCAGGGGCGTGCGGCCTTATTTCACCTCGGTTGAGATGGTGATCGAGATCGAGACCGACGAGAGCGACAAGCGGCTGAAACTTCTGCGCCGCAATGTCGAACAACGCTGCCCGGTCATGAACCTGTTCGAAAGCGCCGATGTCGAGATGAACGTGACCTGGCAAACCCGCAGTGCCAAGCGGGGGGCGGCATGACCCGCATCCCGCCCGCTGATCCCGAGACCTATACAGACGACACACGCGCCTTTCTGAAGGCACGGGAAGAGGTGTTGGGGTTTGTGCCCAATTCAATGAAGGTCATGGCGCGCCGACCTGCGGTGGGCGCCGCATTTGTCCGTTTGTCGGACGCGGTGATCCAAAACCCCGAGATGACGACACCGGTGATCTTGCGCCGCATGGTGCAGCATATCGCCAGCTATGCCGCTGGGTGCCTTTATTGCCAGGCCCATACCGCGCGTCTCGTCGACGATCTGAGCGAGGACGAACGCAAGATCGCGACCATATGGGAGTTCGAGACCAGCGATTTGTTTACCGAGCTCGAGCGTGCCGCGCTGCGCTTTGCGATGGCGGCGGCCTCGGTCCCCAATCTTGTCACCGGTGAGATGATCGGGGAGATGCGCCAGCACTTCAGCGATGATGAGATCGTGGAGCTTCTGGCTTGTGTCTCGGTCATGGGCTTCATGAACCGGTGGAACGACACGCTTGCTACCACGTTGGAGGATGCGCCCCGCGACAGTGCGGAGCGGACCATCGGCAAGAGCGGCTGGACCGCGGGTCGGCACGGTTAGTGGTGTTTTTGAAGGGGTGTGCAGGGCGTGGGTCAGTCCCCGTTCATCCCGGGCATAAGGCTATCTAAGCAAACGTTTGCATTAATATTGCATTTTCTCACGTTTTGACAAATTGTCACAGGTATTTTGCATACTATTCAATTTATTAAAGGCAATTTTTTGAATGCAATTTTTGCATTCGATTGCATTTCTTATTGATACAGAACCGATTCACACATAGAAGGCGCGATGTGAACCGCTTATGCGCACAGGGTAGTCACCTCGCGGTGGCACCTGCTGTGGCCGGCTCATAGAAACAGCCCCGCTGGTTCGGCGGGGGTGACATAGGACGGGCTCGGCCCGGGATTATTACGCCCGACGAGTCAAGTTGACCCAAAAGGGGAGGACTCATGATCAAGACCACCGTATTCGCCGTCGGCATTGCCGCGTTGCTCGCCAGCGCCGCCCAGGCAGACACGACCATCCGTATCGGTCACGCCACGCCGGAAAGCTCGCCGATCCATCAGGCGCTGGCCTATTTCGAGGAAGAGCTGGAAAAGCGCTCGGATGGCGGTATCGAAGTCGAGATCTTTCCTGGCGGTCAGATCGGCAGCGTCAAGGAAATGACCGATCTTGTGCAGTCGGGTAACATTACCATGGCCACCGGCGCCTCGGTGCACCTGAGCGCGGCTGTCGATCAGTTGGCCATTCTCGACCAGTTCCTCCTCTTCGAAGGCGAGGATGAGGCGCGTGAACTGCTGGATGGCGAGGCTGGACAGGCCATCTCTGCCGCGATGGAAGAGCGCGGTCTCAAGAACATGGGGTTCATGGAACTGGGCTTCCGCAGCTTCACCAACTCGCGCGCACCGCTGGACAGCTATGAGGCATTTGCTGGTCTGCGCATGCGTTCCGCTGACAATCCGATTGCCATCAAGGCTTGGCGCGCGGTGGATGCCGTGCCGGTGCCGCTGGCTTGGGGCGAGATCTACTCCTCGTTGCAACAGGGTCTGATTGACGGCCAGGAAAGCGCGCTCTCGTCGATGACTGTCGAGCGTTTCTTCGAGGTGCAAGACCATGTTTCGCTGACCGGGCATATCTATTGGCCGGAACTGTGGATGGCCAATCTCGACTGGTACAACGGCCTGTCCGATGAAGACCGCACGCTGATCGACGAGGTTGCCCGCGAGACGGTTCTGAAACAGCGCGAACTGACGGCGGCGGCAAACGCGGCCACGCTGGAAGAGCTGAAAGAGGCTGGTTTGACCGTCAACGAATTGCCGGCCGAGGACAAAAAGCGTCTGGGCGAAACTATGAATAGCGCCATTGAGCCCGATATCCGCGCCAAGGTGGGTGACGAGTTCTACGACACCTTTATGTCGGCGGTGTCCAACTAAACGCCGGAAAAGAGGGAGGAAGGCGAATGCGACGACTCGAGAAATGGTTCGAGCCGGTGGTGATTGTCACCATGCTCAGTGCCATCATCGTTTTGGTCTTTGCTGATGTGATCGCGCGCTTCGCCTTCTCCACATCCATTGCGGTGGCGAATGAACTGGCCCGCTTCTGCTTTGTGTATATGATCTATTTCGGGGTCAGCTATGCCATCCGGGAACGTCGCCATATGCGGGTGACCGTGGTTCTGGACATGCTGCCTGAAGCCCTGCGCCGCTGGGTCTTTGCGCTCGCCGAACTGATCTTTCTGATCTACTCGGTTGTGGTCTGCTGGTTGGGCGTCGTCATCACTCACCAGGCGCTGGATCGCGGCAAGATTCTCAGCTCGACGGAATGGCCGCTGAGCGTGCTTTACGCCGCGATCATTATATCCGGCGCGCTCAGCGTGCTGCGGTTGACGCATTCGCTGTATCGGGTGGTGGCTTTGGGCGACACCCGCCTCGGCCCGCAAACGGACGTCTGATTTATGACAACTGCTATTCTCTTCGGAAGCTTCTTTCTGCTCCTGATCATAGGCGTGCCGATCGGCATCGCCCTGGGGTCCGCCAGCCTTTTGGCCATCGCCTATATTCCGTTTCTGAGTCCCGATATGTATGCGCTTGGGCTGGTCTCGGGGATTGATAGTTTCACCCTGATTGCGGTTGTGCTGTTTACTTTGGCCGGGTCGATGATGGCGCATGGCGGGATCTCCAAACGCCTCATCGCTGTGGCCGACCGCGCTTTTGGCGGCGCCCCCGGCGACTTAGGCACGGTCACAATCATGTCGTGTCTGTTCTTTGCCGCCATCTCGGGCACAGGATCGGCCACCGTGGCGGCCATCGGCCTCGCCATGATCCCTGCGCTGGTGCAGCGCGGCTATGACCGCGCCTATGCGGCGGCTATGGTCGCCTCGGCCGGTGGTCTTGGGGTGATGATCCCGCCTTCGGTGGTGATGATCGTCTATGCGGTGGCGGGCGGTGTGTCGGTCACGGCGCTTTTTATGGCGGGGATCGTTCCGGGTATCGTGATCGCGCTGACGCTGATTGTCTACAACGTCCTGCATCGGCGCCGGGACGCAGAGCGGGGTGAGGCGCATGTCTACGAGGGCAGTATATGGACCGCGTTAAACGATGCAAAACTGGCGCTCGCCATGCCGCTGGTGGTGCTGGGCGGAATTTACTCTGGCGTGGTCACACCCACCGAAAGCTCGGCTGTCGCCGTGGTCTACGCCCTTTTGGTCAGCTGCTTTGTCTACCGCGAGCTGCCGCTGCGCGACATTCCCAAGATGATGCTGGAATCGGCCATGTTGGTGGCCGCCGTGCTGGTGATCATCGGGGCCTCGGTGTCCTTCGGTCGGATCATCGCGCTTGAAAAAATTCCCTCGGAACTTGCAGAATTTGTGTTGTCGCTGACCCAGAGCAAGATGATCGTCCTTCTGGCTGCCATTGTCCTTTTGCTGGTGGTGGGGACCTTTCTCGAGACGCTTGCGGCCATCGTGATCCTGACCCCGGTCCTGCTGCCGATCATGCTGCAGCTTGGTGTAGACCCGGTGCATTTCGGCATTGTGATGATCGTTGCGCTGGCCATCGGATTTGTCACCCCGCCGCTGGGGGCCAACCTCTTCATGGCGGCACAGGTGGGCCAGGTGCCCTATGACAGGATTGCCCGCAAGATCTTCCCTTGGGTCCTGACCATGATCGTGGCGCTTTTGATCATCGCGTTTGTGCCTTGGCTCACACTTGCCTTACCGCGCCTGTTCCTAGGCTACGGCCTGTAACCCTTCTGCGGGGCGGCGGGGCCGCCCGCCTCATCAATGTAAAGGAACCGAACCATGACCATCGAGTATCTCAAACGCGGCAAGCCAGAGGCGGACCGGGCTGAGGACGATGCCGAGACCCGCGCTGTTGTAGAAGCAACTCTGAAAGACATCGAGGCGCGCGGCGATGCGGCGGTGCGCGACCTGTCCGAGAAGTTCGACAAGTATTCGCCCGCCTCCTTTCGCCTGAGTCAGGAGGAGATCGACGCCCTGATCGGACAGCTTTCCGAGCAGGAACTGGCCGATATTAAGTTCGCCCAGGAACAGGTAGTCAACTTTGCCAAGGCGCAGCGTGACTCGATGAAAGATATCGAGATCGAGACGCTCCCCGGTGTGATCCTGGGTCATCGCAACATCCCTGTTCAGTCGGTGGGTTGCTACATCCCCGGCGGTAAGTTCCCGATGGTGGCTTCGGCGCATATGTCGGTTGCCACCGCTAAGGTTGCCGGCGTGCCGCGCATCGTCGCCTGCACCCCGCCTTTTCAGGGCAAACCGAACCCGGGCGTGATCGCGGCGATGCATCTGGGCGGCGCCGATGAAATCTATGTCATGGGCGGCATACAGGCGATTGGCGCCATGGCCATCGGGACCGAAACCATCGACCCGGTGCATATGCTGGTGGGTCCCGGTAATGCCTTTGTGGCCGAGGCCAAGCGCCAATTGTTCGGTCGCGTCGGCATCGA
Source organism: Ruegeria sp. B1 (assembly GCF_056535885.1). Taxonomy (NCBI): domain Bacteria; kingdom Pseudomonadati; phylum Pseudomonadota; class Alphaproteobacteria; order Rhodobacterales; family Roseobacteraceae; genus Ruegeria; species Ruegeria sp. B1. The sequence goes on from NZ_JBQFJA010000001.1 coordinate 1,582,257, forward strand.
CCTGTTCGCTGGACCGACCGAGACCATGGTGATCGCCGATGAAACTGCCGCCGATGCCGAACTGTGCGCCACCGACCTGCTCGGTCAGGCTGAACACGGCTATAACTCACCCTGTGTCTTGCTGACCAATTCGCTCAAACTGGCCGAGGATACGCTGGCCGAGATCGACCGGATACTGGATATCCTGCCCACCGCTGGGACGGCGCGTGCCAGCTGGGATACCTATGGCGAGGTGATTGTTTGCGATACGTATGACGAAATGCTCAAGGTTGCGGATGACATCGCCTCGGAGCACGTGCAGGTGATGACCGACCGCGACGACTGGTTTTTGGACAACATGACCTGTTACGGAGCACTATTCCTGGGTCCACGCACCAACGTTGCCAATGGCGACAAGGTGATCGGAACCAACCATACGCTGCCGACCAAGAAGGCAGGGCGGTATACTGGCGGCCTCTGGGTGGGCAAGTATCTGAAAACCCACAGCTATCAGAAGGTCACAACGGACGAGGCGGCCACTCTGGTCGGGGAATACGGATCGCGCCTGTGCATGTTGGAGGGTTTCGTCGGTCATGCCGAACAATGCAATATCCGGTTGCGGCGTTATGGCGGCGTCAATGTGCCCTACGGCGAACCAGCGCCTGTGTAAGCTTTACCTCGTGGTGCAAGATTGAAAAGCGGGCTGAACCGATTCAGCCCGCGTATGGGGTGCCGGACTGTACGAGGCGTCTAGGTCTTGTCCTGTGCGCCCAACAAGAACATTGTCAGACTCCGGCAGGATTGTGGACGTCGGCGCCGATTTCCTCGAGATCAGAATAGCGATCACCGATACGGTGATGCGGTCTGCCGCCGGTGGCGCCGGCCAGGGCGACAACAAGCTCATCATGCGCCGGGGCATCATAAATCGAGAATTGTGAAGTCAGATAGTGTGATCGTCGGCCGGTATCGTGAATGTCCATCATCGGCACCTGGATTTGAATGCCCGCCGACCCGCGGGTGTTGGTGAACCCAAGGTAGGACTTCGCGCCAACGGCCTGACGATAAAAGTTACCGAATTTCAGTGTGTGGATCAGCGCCGAGGCATGTTCCAGTTCACAATCGGAACCGGCAACGCAGGCCTTGCCATAAGCCTCGATCTTGTCAGCGCCGCCAGCCAGATCAGTGAGCCGGTTGGTCAGCGCCTGACCCAGAACCGGCGCCATGCGATTGATGTCGGGCTTTAGATCCTCGACATAGCCTTTGCCGTACCAGGGATTCCGGACAACCGCAGCGACCCCGATCATCCGCAGAACCGGGTCTGCAGCCTTGTCGCCGTCACGGTAAATATCTTCGTCAAAGGTGACGATTTTGCGCAGTTCGGGAAGCATGTAGTCTCCTTGGTTTATAATGTCAGGTGGGTGAGAGCTGGTGCACGGTTCCGCTGGCCGTTGTGCCTTGGTAGATCCCGAAATCCTCGATTTTGGATTCTTCGGCGTACCGTTCCAGCATGCTGCGCTCGGCGGGATCCTGAACGCGATCCAGGGGGATGCCTTGGATCGGGAACAGCAGATGCCCGGGCGGGACCTTGCCTGTGGCAGTGCCGCGGAAGACTACGCCCAGGACTCCCGCATCGATATCGTCATAAACCGCATAAAGCGCCTGGGCGCCCGGGGTCAGTCCCAGCGCAGAAAGATGGCTTAGAAAGGCTTCTTGCGTCGCGGTGCCCGGAGGGGCCTTGGGTACGGAAACCGAACCGTCCGGCTCTTGTCGCAGCAATACCTCTCCGCCGATACGCAACAAGACGCTCAGCCGCATGGGGCCATGTTTGGCTGCTGCCTCGACCAGAGTGTCGCCGACGCCGAGCGAGAAATAGCCGCCACGATGATACCCCAGCGGATTGCTGTCTGAGGTATCGAAGTCTGCCACCGCTCCGATCAGAATCAGGTGATCGCCCGCATCAACCAGCCGGTGCCGCGCGCATTCGAACCAGGCCAATGTGTCGTCCAGAAGCGGTGCATCCGCAGGACCCGGGCGCCAGCTGACCTGATCGAACTTGGTGGGGCTGCGCGAAGCAAAGAGGTTGGAAACCTCCTTTTGCGCCTCTGACAGAACGTTAATCGCGAAATGCGGCGCCTGAGTAAAAACCTCGCAACTGTGGGCGGTCTTGGCCAGGCAGACCAGCAGCATCGGCGGGTCCAACGATACCGAGGTAAACGAGTTGGCCGTGAACCCGCGTGGTGTGCCGTCTTGCTGGCGAGTGGTGACAACCGTCACCCCGGTCGGAAAGGCACCGAATGCGGTGCGCAGCGCCCTTTTACTTTCATCGCTCATCCGGGGCGGCTCGATCTCCGAGAGATAGTGCTCGGTATGTGCGCCAAGCAGCGGGGCGGCCTGCGGGGCGGGCAGGGGGGCGCTGCCGAACCGCAGCGGATTGGCTGCAACGGTGAACGGACGCGCCGCCGGATCAGGATGTGGTACTTCTGTCAGCAGGCCACGTGCGGCGGCATGCGGATCGGCAAAGATATCCGCAACCGTATTGAGTGGGCCAAAAGGGATCACGCCGCCAAGGGCCGCCGTCAGTTCGGCCTTGCTGCGGTTCGCGGTCCAGGCGGATACTTCCTGCCGCAGAGCCGCCGTATGCTGTGCTCGCTCGGCCCGCGTGACAAACCTTGGGTCGGTGGCCAGATCCGGTCGGTCCATGGCCTGGGCCAATGCTTGCCAAAAGCTGTCGTCGACGATCCCGATCGCTACCTGACCGTCGCTTGCTGGAAACAGGCCGAAAGGAGCGAGAAGCGGATGGTCATTGCCCTCGGGGCCTGCAATTTTTCCTTCTATATCGTGCAAATAGACCGCACGTTCGCAGAGGCTGAGGATCGCGTCATACATGCCGACATCAATGAACTGCGACTCGCCTGTCGCTTCGGCTTGGCGCAGGGCCGCCATAATACCGAAGCTCATCATCATGCCGGCAAACACGTCGCCGACACCGGGGCCGACCTTGCAGGGGGTTTCGGCATCAGGACCGGTTTGCGACAGGATACCGCCCATTGCCTGGGCCACGATGTCGTACGAGGGCCAATGGGCATAGGGACTTTCACCAGAACGCGGGTCGCCGAACCCCCGGATCGCAGCATAGACCAGCCCGGGACGGATTTGGGCCAGAGTTTCATACCCAAGGCCTAACCGCTCCATCACGCCGGGGCGGAAGTTCTCCACCACCACATCGGCGCTGGCAACCAGGCGTTTCAGCGCCTCCTGACCGTCCGCGGTTTTCAGGTCCAACTGCACGCTTTTCTTGTTTCGGTTCAGGCTGACGAAATACCCGGCCATTTCCCGCTCGGGATCATCGTCGCGCCAAGGTCCGTTGGACCGGCTGGTGTCGCCATTGGCGCCTTCGATCTTGATCACTTCGGCACCGTGATCGGCCAGCATCATCGTGCAATAGGGCCCGGACAGCATGCGTGACAGGTCGATGACCCGGATGCCATTCAGGATGCCATTTGTCTGGGTGGCTGCGGTCATTTTGTGACGCTCCGTGTGTGAACCCGTTTCAGAAAGGCGATGAGAGGGGTGTTGACGGCCTGTGGATCTTCGGCCAGGGCCATATGTCTTAGGCCCTTTAGGATATGCAGTTCGGAACCTGCGATTTCGCTGGCGATGGCGTGCGACATTTCGGGGCCGTTGCCGAAATCCTCCTCTCCGGTCATCACCAGCGCAGGGCTGCCAATGGCCGGGCTGGGGGCCACGATTTCTTCGATCCCATCCGCAAGAACACGGTAAATGCGGTGATAGATAGCCGGATCGTTGGCCAGAACCCAGCTGCGGACCAGATCCATCTGCTTGGGGTAGGCCGCGCGGTGGGCGGCGGTAAACCACCGCTCCAAAGCCGCCTCGACCGTTGTGCCTGGCCCGCTTTCAAGGGCTTGCGCGACTCGTTGCAGGATCGCAGCCTGTGCCTCGGGTTTCCGCTTGTGGGGCGAAAACAAGATGGCCAGTGCGGCGACCCTGTTCGGATAGTCCTTGGTGAAGCGCCGAGCGATCATGCCGCCCAACGAAAAACCGGCAATGGCTGCTCGGTCGCAGTTGCAGTGATCCAGCACGCCGGACAGCTGCCGGGAAAACAGCATCAGCGATGGTTCGTCCGGCGGCGGGGCACTGCCGCCGTGCCCGTAGAGATCGTAGCTTATGACCCTGAAACCGGCTTCCAAAAGGGCGGGCGCAGTCCACTGCCAGCAATCCCGGTTAAGACCCAGACCGTGAATCAGCACTACCGCCGGCGCGTGCTCAGGACCTGTCGAGGTTACGGTAGTTCCGTCAGGCAGTTGCTCAGTCATGCGCTGCCTGCATCGACTGGGGTTTGTAGGCGACGACCTCGACCTCGACCCGGCAATCGACAAGCAGGTCGCTGACAATGGCAGAGCGGGTGGGCGGCTCTTTCGGAAAATACTCGCCGTAAACCGTATTGAAGCCGGGGAAGTCTGCCCGGTCGCGCAACCACACCATGGCTTTGACCACATCGGCCATTTCGCACCCCGCCTCGGCCAGTGTTGCCTGGATGTCGTCCAGAACGGCACGAGTTTGCTCTTCTATGCCTCCAGTGGTCAACACGGCACCGTCGCGCACCGGAATTTGTCCGGTGAGGAAAACAAAGTCCCCTGCGCGAATGGCGCGGGACAGTGTCAGAACGCGACCGCCGATTTCCAGCGCGCCGCCGATGATCTGTTTGGTTTGGGTCATCTCTGTTTCCTCGCGTTTTTACCAGTTTGGTGTTTTCCCGACGCAAAACCTAGGATTTCCCGCCGTATTGTGGCGAAAAAAGCGAAAACTCCGGTTAGGATTGACCGCACGATGAATGGAAACGAGTGGGAGGAAAACCTGTGAGCGACGTGCGCGGTTACAAGATGCTGATTGATGGGGAGTGGTGCGATGCGTCCGATGGCGGGCGGTTCGACAGTGTCAATCCGGCTACGGGCGATGTCTGGTGCCGGGTGCCCGAAGCCACCGAAGCGGACGTGGATCGTGCAGTGCGGGCGGCGCACAGGTCATTTCTTGAGGGGCCCTGGCCCAAGATGTCGCCCAGCGAGCGTGGCAAGTGTTTGCGCCGTTTGGCTGAGTTGCTGGCTGACCGATCCGAACAATTGGGTCGGACCGAAGCCGTGGACACTGGCAAGATGCTGAAAGAAACCCGCTGGCAGGCAAAATACATTGCCGAGTTTTTTCAATTCTATGCCGGATGTGCCGACAAGATTTCGGGCGAGACGCTGCCCATCGACAAACCCGACCTGTTCGTTTTCACCCGGCGGGAACCGCTGGGCGTGGTGGCCGCTGTGGTGCCTTGGAATTCGCAGCTGTTTCTTGTCGCGGTCAAGATCGGCCCGGCGCTGGCGGCGGGCAACACCGTGGTGTTGAAGGCGTCGGAATATGCGTCTGCGGCCCTGCTGGAATTTGGCGAGCTAATCGACGAAGCCGGGTTTCCGCCCGGGGTGGTCAACATCGTCACCGGGCACGGCGACCCTTGCGGACGGGCGCTGACATCGCATCCACTTGTGGCGCGCGTGTCCTTTACCGGCGGGCCGAACGCGGCGCGGATGATCCTGGAGAACTCCAAAAACAACTTCGCCGAGGTCAGCCTGGAACTGGGTGGCAAGTCACCGTTTCTGGTGTTCGAGGATGCCGATATCGAAAGTGCCGTGAACGGGTCGGTTGCCGGTATCTTTGGCGCCGCGGGTCAGAGCTGCGTGGCCGGATCCCGGCTGTATCTGCACGAGGACATTGCCGATGAGTTTCTGGAGCGGATGGTTGCCATCGCCAGAGACGTGAAGATCGGCGACCCTTTGGCCGACGATACTCAAATGGGGCCGCTGTGCACGCCCGGTCAACTGGAACATATCGAACGCGAGGTCGCCTTTGCGATCGAGCAGGGTGGCAATGTTCTTTGCGGGGGCAAACAGCCCTCGGGCATGACGGGGCAGTTTTATGAGCCCACCATCATCGAGTGCCCGCGACAGGATATGCAGATCGTCGATACAGAACTGTTTGGGCCGGTTCTGTGCGTGCAGCGCTTCCGGACCGAGGAAGAGGCGTTGCAACTGGCCAACGATACAACGCATGGGCTGGCGGCCGGGATCTTCACCCGTAACAACGCCCGCGCGCTGCGCCTGTCCGCGGCGGTACGGGCGGGGATCGTCTGGGTCAACACCTACCGTGCGGTGTCACCGATTGCCGAATTCGGCGGCATTAAAGGGTCCGGCTATGGCCGCGAAAGCGGGTTTCAGGCGATGTATGACTACACGAGGCCCAAGACCGTCTGGATGAACACCTCGGACGAGCCGATGGCCAACCCCTTTGTCATGCGGTGAGCAGCGGCACCGCTGCGGATCGGCGGGATCGGCGCAACTCATCCACAACACACTGAAAGCGAATAATATTTTGCAGGGAGGCACTCTCAATGAAGTTTCAACTGGCGATCAACATGGAACGGCTGGACCCGTCTCTGGATATGAAGGCCGTGCGGGACCATACGCTGGACATGGTCAAGATGGCCGAAGACGGCGGGTTCGAAATTGTCTGGGCAGCCGAACATCACGCGATGGAGATGACGATTGCACCGAACCCGTTTCAGATTCTGACCTGGTGGGGAGAAAACACCAGCCGGATTCGGTTAGGTACGGCGTGCGCGGCGGCGGCCTATTGGCACCCGATCCGATTGGCGGGTGAGGCGGCGATGACGGATTTGCTCACCGACGGGCGGTTGGAATTCGGGATCGGATCGGGTGCGTATCAGCGGGAATTCGACCGGATGCATCCGGGCCTGAAACAGTCCGATGCCTGGCGGTACATGCAGGAAATGCTGCCGGCCGTGCGGGCGCTGTGGCAGGGCGATTACGCCCATGATGGCGAATACTGGTCTTTCCCGGCGTCCACTTCGGTGCCCAAGCCGCTGCAACCACACGTGCCGGTCTGGGTCGCTGCCCGGGCGCCGATTACCTATGATTACGCCGTGCAGAACGGCTGTGATGTAATGTCCTGGCCGCTGACCCGCCCGATGAGCGAAGCGGAGCTTTACGTGCAACGGCTGGAGGATGCGGTGGCCGCTCGTCCCGGCAAGCGTCGTCCACGTATGGCGATGATGCGGCATACCGCCGTTTATGATGGGGCCGAGGGCCATAACGCGGCATTGTCCGCCGCCCGACGTCAACTGGGACAGTTCGAAAATCTGTTCAAGAACCTAGGCGATGTCGACAACGGTTTTGCCAAGCAGATCCCACTGGAAAGTCTGGAGAACCGGGCCGAATATGATGCCGATATGCTGACCGAAAACCTGATGTTTGGCACCTCTGAAGAGGTCACTGAAAAGCTTCGCAAATACGAGGCGCTTAAGGTGGACAGCTTTATCTATTACGCAAGCCTCGGCCTTGGTCACAAAGAGCAGAAACGCTCGCTGGACCTGTTCTGTGACAAGGTCATGCCGAATTTCCACTAAACGCCGACGCCAAGACATTCGCGCGCAAGCGCCGGTACCGACAACAGACTGGAGTATACGGAAATGACAAACGGAGTGGAGGTCACACGGCGCGGCCGGGTGCTGGAGGTCAAGTTGAACCGGCCCAAGGTGAACGCCATCGACATCCCGATGAGCCAGGCGTTGGGTGCCGCCTTTGCCGAGCTGCGCGACGATCCCGACCTGTGGGTTGGCATTGTCACAGCCGAGGGAGACCGGATTTTTTCTGCCGGGTGGGACCTCAAGGCGTTGAATGACGGTGAGATGCAGTTGGATAACTGGTGGGAAACTGCCGACTACGGCCAGGGCGGTTTTGCGGGACTGACCGAGAACTGGGCGCTAAACAAGCCGGTGATCGCGGCCTTGAACGGTCTGGTGATCGGCGGCGGGTTTGAGCTCGCTTTGTCCTGCGACCTGCTTATCGCGGCCGATCATGTGGAATTCGGATTGCCCGAGATGCCGCTGGGGATTGTTCCGGATGCGGGCGCATTGCAGCGCCTGCCAAGACGTATTCCATACAATATCGCGATGGAGATGTTCCTAATGGGCCGCCGGATGCCGGCCGAAGAAGCCGCACGGTACGGCTTGGTCAACAAGGTCGTGCCAAAGGCAGATCTGATGGACACGGCGCGCGCCTGGGCCGATCAGATCGCAGGCTCGGCGCCGCTGGCGATGCAGAGCGTCAAGGAGGTGTTGCGCGCCATCGAGTGCCGTCCCCTTGAACAGGCATTCTCGGAAATGCGCGGGGATCAGTTGGAAACCTACCGCAAGATGCTGAAATCCGAAGATTCCGCCGAAGGCGTGGCCGCGTTTGTGGAAAAACGAGAACCCAATTTCAAGGGAAGGTGACGTATGTACCCCAAACCTGAAGAGATTACCCGTGTCACGTCAATCGGTGGTGGACCAATCGGTGTGGGTTGGGCGGCGCATTTTCTGGCCCGGGGTATGACGTGACGCTGTATCTGCACGATGCAGATGAAGTCCCCGCAGCCCGCGCAATACTGAACACCGCCTGGATCAGCCTGACGGGTCTGGGCCTGGCGCCGGGTGCGTCTCTGGACCGTTTGCATATCGTGCACGATCTTAATGAGGCCGTTGCCGAGGCGCAGTTCATTCAGGAAAGCGCGCCCGAACGGCTGGAGATCAAACAGGCGCTGTATCGGCAATTGGGAGAGATAGTTCCGGAAAACGTGGTGATCGGCTCCTCAACCTCGGGGCTGACAATGACCGCGATACAGGCCGAGTGCGCAACGCCAGGGCGCACCGTGATCGGACATCCATTCAACCCGCCCTATTTGCTTCCGCTGGTCGAGATCGTGGGCGGAAAACGTACCAATCCCGAGGCCACCGAATGGGCCGCCGCGTTCTACCGCGCGGCGGGCAAGGCACCCCTGGTGATGAAAAAGGAGATCCCGGGCTTTGTCGCCACCCGCCTGCAAGAAGCTCTGTGGCGCGAGGCCTTGCATATGGTGGCAAATGGTGAAGCGACGCCAGAGGATATCGACATAGCCCTTATGAATGGGCCGGCGCCCAGAATGGCGGTGCAGGGACAGTGCATGGCGTTTCACACCGCCTGCGGCAAGGGTGGCATGGCCACCAATCTCGATCAGTTCGGTCCGGCACTGAAACTGCCCTGGATCCGACTGGAAGCGCCGGAACTCACCCCGGAATTGCGTGACCGAATGGTGGATGGCTGCAACGGGATCGCAGCCGGTCGCGGGTTCGAAGAAATGGCCGGACAGCGGGACCGTCAGATCGTGGCGTTACTGAACGCAATCCGCAGCACTGAATGACGTCTGGGGTGTTCACTCAGGCCGGAGGCTTTTGCCGTACAGACTCAATGAAAGAGGCAAGCGTGCCCGGCCATTGCGGGTTCGGTTCACTGTCAGGCCACGCGTTGCGGTAGGCGCTGGGCTTGCGGCCAAAGCACTCTTTGAAAGCCTTGTTGAAATGAGACTGAGTGTTGAACCCGGATGCCACTGAAATCTCACCGATACCAAGACTTGTCGACACCAGCAGCACGCGGGCGTGCTGAAGTCGCAGAAGCTGCGCGAACCGGCTCACGCTGCAGCTGAAATTCGCATTGAACCGACGCTCGAGCTGCCGTTGCGAAATGCCGATACGGGCGGCGACTTCACCGACCCGCAGCGGCTCCTCGATGTTTTCCTCAATCAGTTGCACGGCCGCGCGCACCCCATCAGGGAGCGTGGCCAGGCCGCGCCCATGAGTGATTTTCTGCGGCGTATCAGGTGGCCGCAGCGGGTGGTGCATGATCTGGTCGGCAATTTCTCCTGCCAATGCACGACCGCGATAGGTTTCGATAAAGGTCAGCATCAGATCGAACCCGGCAGTTCCACCGGCGCAGGTCATCACCGGGCCGATATCGGTATAAAGTTGCTCGACAACCTCGATATTTGGGAACCGTTCACGAAATCCCTGCAGATAAGACCAATGAGTGGTTGCCTTCAGATTGGTAAGTAGCTGAGATTCGGCGAGGATATAGGCGCCGATTTCAACACCGCAAATCTGGACGCCGTTCCGGTGCTGGCGCCGCAGCCACGCCATCAGGTCCGGGTTCGAGTATTTCTCGCCACCCCAACTGGCGAGCACAAAGACCGTCGTGTTCCGGGGCAGAACGGCTCGAGGCAGCCTGCATTTGGCGGACAGACCGTTGCTTGCCGACAGTTCGGCGCCGTCAAAAGAATAAAGATGGTGTTCGTAGAGTTTGGACAGCGACAGATAGTTAGCAACCCGGATCGGTTCGATCAGTGAGTTCAGGGTCATCATGTTGAAACGCGGTGTCAGTACGAAGGCGCAGTTCCAGATTTGATCAGACGTCTCGCGGTTTACATCCATCTGTTCCATAGATTCATTTCTTACTAATTATTTGCGCAAACTTTTCTTTTTTCGTCTCTTAGCGTCAATATATGGCGAAAAAAAGCGCATTTTCCATGATTTCCTGCGACATCTTGAACAAGACGCACATGGGAGAAGTTAATGAATCACGAGGTTATCGTGACCTGCGCAGTCACCGGCGCCGGGGACACCACCAACCGCAGCCCTCGGGTTCCGGTCACGCCAAAGCAGATTGCCGATGCAGCGATCGAGGCTGCAAAGGCAGGGGCCGCCATTGCCCATATTCATGTGCGCGACCCGGAGACCGGACAGGCATCTCGGGACCCTAAACTGTTCAAGGAAGTGGTCGACAGGGTGCGTGACAGCGGGACCGACGTTGTCATTAACCTGACGGCTGGCATGGGTGGCGATTGGGTTCCGGATGCCGAGAATCCGGCCATGCCGGGTCCGGGCACGGACATGATCAGCGCCGATGACCGGCTGATCCATATCGATGAATGCCGCCCGGAAATCTGCTCGCTGGACTGCGGCACGCTGAATTTCGGCGATGGCGACAACATCTACATCTCGACCCCGCCGACCTTGCGGCACATGGCGACAAAGATTCGGGAATGGGGCGTCAAGCCCGAGATGGAAGTGTTCGAACTGGGCCATATCCGTTTTGCGCGGCAAATGCAGGCCGAAGGGTTGATTGACGACCCGGCGATGTACCAGATTTGCCTCGGCATTCCCTGGGGCGCCGACCAGACCCTGGACACTCTGATGGCGATGAAATCGCACTTGCCTGCGGATGCCGCTTGGGCCGGATTCGGGATCAGTCGGATGCAAATGCCGATGGCCGCCGCCGTTGTGGCGGCGGGCGGCAATGTGCGGGTTGGTCTGGAGGACAACCTGTTTCTGGATCGCGGCGTTCTGGCCTCCAACGGGCAGCTTGTCACCCGGGTGGTAGAGATTATCGACCGCATGGGGGGCCGGGCCGTCACGCCGCAAGAAGCGCGCGACAAGTTGAAGCTGCACGGCGGAAAGGCAGCTGGATGAAGAACGGCTTGAGCGCGGGCGATTTACAACTGCAGAAAGTGTCCAAGAGCTTTGGCGCGTTTCAGGCGGTGAACGCCGTCGATTTGGACATCCGGCAGGGGGAGTTTCTGACCCTGCTTGGCCCGTCAGGGTCAGGAAAGACAACGTTGCTGATGATGATTGCCGGGTTTCTCGGTGTCACTGCGGGCGACATCGCCCTTGCGGGCCGATCCATCGCTGGCATACCGGCCGAAAAGCGCAACTTTGGCATGGTGTTTCAGGGCTATGCGCTGTTTCCGCACATGACCGTGCGCCAGAACATTGCCTATCCGCTGGAAATCCGCAAAAAGCCCCACGCTGAGATCGAGGCGCGGGTGGACGAGATGCTGGCGCTGGTTCAGCTTGAGGCGTTTGGCCATCGCAAGCCCGACGAACTGTCGGGAGGCCAGAAACAGCGGGTGGCCTTGGCCCGCGCGATTGCCTTTGAACCGCCGGTACTGCTGCTGGACGAACCGCTGGGTGCGCTGGACAAGAAGTTGCGCATTGAGGTGCAGGAGCAACTGAAGGACATTCACCACCGCATCGGCACAACCTTTATTTTCGTGACCCATGATCAGGAGGAGGCGCTGTCGATGTCCGACCGGATCGTGATCATGCGCAACGGTCAGGTTGAACAGGTCGGCACCCCGCAGGAGTTGTACGAGCGGCCCGACACGCGGTTTGCCGCAAGCTTTCTGGGCAAGAGCAACTTTCTGCACGCGGATGGGCGGCTGTATGCGCTGCGACCTGAAAAGGTCGATCTGGCGCCGTCAGGCTCTCGCTCGGAGCAGGCCCGAAAGGCGGGCACTGTGCGGTCGGTGACCTATTTCGGGTCGATGCTGAAATGCATGGTTCAGGTGGAGGGCGAAGACGACTTTGAAATTGACTTGGTCGGATGGGGCAAGAGCGGTGAGCCATGCCCGGGCCAAGAGGTCGACCTGTTCTGGAGCGATGACGCTCCGGTGCCGGTCGCAGACAGATAACGCACAGACGCGGAGAACCGTGCAACCCACAGTCACATCCAACGGAGATCGGGAGGAAAACATGACCGACAAGACGTTTATGAAAGAAGCGGCGGTTCAAGGCGCCAAGGCATTCAAGGCCGGAAAGATGGACCGCCGGTCTTTTCTGACACTTTGCACGATGGCGGGCGTTGCACTTTCGGCAGTTGCCGCAGGGGATGCCGAAGCCGCGGCAGACCAGATCGTCCTATGGAATTGGGGCGGCGACGCCGAACGCTGTCACGGCGAAGCGATCGGGCAACCGTTTTCGGCGAGTACGGGAATCCCGCTCAGGATCGACACATCTGGACCGCTTCAGGGGAAGATCCGTGAGATGGTGGACTCGGGCAACGTGACTGCGGACGTTGCGGATGCAGATGCGTTTGACGCAATCGCGCTGGGAAAATCGGGCCATCTGGAACCGATTGACTACAGTGTGGTCGACAAGACCAAGGTTCTGGACGGATTCACCTGGGAGTTCGGGGTTTCGGTCATCTTCTACGGCTATGCCTTCATGTACGATACCGAGAAGTTCGGCGATAACCCCCCGAACTCGTGGGCGGATTTTTTCGATACGGCAAACTATCCTGGCAATCGGTCGCTTTATAAATGGGCCAATGGTGCGCTGGAAGGAGCGCTGCTGGCGGACGGGGTTCCAAAGGATGCGCTGTATCCGCTGGACGTGGATCGCGCTCTTACCAAGATCAAATCGATCAAGGATGACAGCCTGTACTGGGGGTCGGGATCCGAGGCCCATTCGATGATCGTGAACGAAGAAGTTGTGATGGGTATGGTCTGGCAAAACCGCGCTCGGGCCATCGAAGCAGACACCGACGGACGGTTCAAGCTGGTGATGAATGAAGCACTGGCGATGCCCGGTGCCTATATAGTGCCGCGCGGTAATCCCGGTGGGGCCGATGCGATGAAATTTATCGCTCAGGCTCAGGATGTGTCCTCACAACTGGCACTACTGGAATGTCTGGGCATGACACCATCGAATCCCGAGGCTTTTGCGCAGATCCCCGAAGCTCTGTCCCCGTATGCGATCACATCGGCCGAGAATGTCGGAAACGTCGTATTCAACGACCCGGGCTGGTGGGCCGAACATGCGGGGGATGCGGTGAACGCCTTCCTCGAAGCGATCAGTTGATCCGGAGCGGGCCGCCTTTTCTCCCCGGTCGGCCCGTACCGACCTTGACCGCCACGCAAGGCCAGTCCTTGCGTGGCGGCGCAAACCACCACTCAATACGGAACTTGGCCACGTGCAGACTCTCTTAAGATCTTTGACCGGCTCGGGCTGGCTTTTGGTCCTGCCGTTTCTGGGGGTGCTGATCGCGCTGTACATCGGCCCGATCCTGAATATCCTCTGGCTGAGCTTCACCGATCCTGAGCCCGGTTTGGGCAACTACGTAGAGCTGGCGACCAGCGAGGCCCTGATCCGGATCATCCTGACCACGTTACGCATCTGCTCGCTGACCACGCTGTTCAGCGTCCTGATCGGGTATCTGATCGCGTACGCGATGGTGCATGCTGATGCCAGAAACCAAAATGTAATGCTGGCGCTTTTGCTGATTTCATTTTGGATTTCGGTTCTGGTGCGCACGTTTTCCTGGCTGATGCTGCTGGGCAATAACGGGCTGATCAACAACACGCTCGAGGCGATGAACGTGATCAGCGAGCCGATTGCCTTTGTTCGCAATGAACTCGGCGTGCTGATCGGCATGGTACATTACATGGTGCCCTACGCGGTGTTGCCGCTGCTGGCCAATATGCAGGGTCTGGACCAGCGGGTGTTTCAGGCCTCGCGCAATCTGGGAGCGTCCGGCGCGGCGACGTTCCGGCGCATCTATCTGCCGCTGACCCGCCCCGGTATCGTTGCCGCATCACTGCTGGTGTTCATTCTTTCGCTGGGCTTTTATGTCACCCCGGCCATCCTCGGCGGCGGCAAGGTGCTGATGGCGGCCGAATATATTTCGGTGCAACTGCTGGTGACCCTGCAATGGGGCACGGCGGCGATGCTGGCGGCGTTGATGTTGATGGGCGTCATGGCGCTGATGTGGATCATGTCGCGCTTTATGAAGCTCAGCACGGTGTTTGGGGGGGCGACGCAATGAAACCGTCTGCCATGACCCGCCTCATCCGCGCAGGCGCCTGGGTTTTTCTACTGTTTTTGGTTCTGCCCGCACTGGTGGCTATCCCGATTTCGCTGACGCCCAAGCGGTTCCTGTCCTTTCCCAGCGGAGATGTGTCGCTGCGCCACTTCGAGAATCTGTTCACCAGCCCCGAATGGTTGTCGAGTTTTTATCAGAGCGCGGTCATTGCCACATCGACGGCCGTGTTGGCGACCATCATGGGCACGCTGGCGGCGGTTGGCCTCTGGCGGATCACCTCAAAGTACAGCGAACTGGTGCGTGCCCTACTGCTGATGCCGCTGATCATCCCGCAGATCATTTCGGCAATGGCCTTCTACAGGCTGTGGATTCCGCTGGGCCTGTTAGACAGCTATGCGGGGCTGATCCTGGCGCATTCGATCCTGGCGGCGCCGATGGTGCTGATTACGGTCAGCGCCTCTCTCGCCAATTTCGACCCCAAGCTGGAACAGGCCTCACGCGGGATGGGGGCCAGCGGCTTCACGACCCTGCGCCGTGTGATCATTCCGTCAATCCGGCCGGGCGTCATGGCCGGGGCGCTGTTTGCCTTCATTCTCAGTTGGGACGAAATCGTCGTCTCGCTGTTCATTTCCAAATTCACCGTTTTCACACTGCCTCGACGCATGTGGAACGGTATTCGTGAAAACACCGATCCAACCGTGGCCGCCGCCGCCGTCGTTCTGGTGGCTCTCACACTCGTCATCTTTGCCCTCACGGCCTGGCTGGGCCGACGGCGCAACAGCCCGTAATAGTCTATTTCAAGGAGGACGCTCCGGTGAGTATTCCCATGTCCCACGAAGATGAACTGCTGCGCGATACCGTGCGCTCGTTCCTCGAAGATCATGTCCTGCCACATGAAGAGATGGTCGACCGTCTGGGCGAGGTGCCCGAAGAACTTGGCCACGATATCGAGGCGAAGTCAAAGGCGTTGGGGCTCTTTGCTGCAAATCTGCCGGAACGGGTCGGCGGTGGCGGTCTGAACCACACCCAGATGTCGATTATCGAGCGGGAGTTTGGCCGCACCAGCCATGCGTTGCACTCCTGGATTGCGCGTCCCACCGAATTGCTGCTCGCATGCGACGGCGATCAGATCGAGAAATACCTGCTGCCCTGTGTGAGCGGGGAAAAGCGTGAACTGTTCGGCCTGACCGAGCCCGAGGCCGGGTCAGACGCAATGGGTATGAAGTCGAACGCAAAGAGGGATGGAAGTGATTGGATTTTGAACGGGATGAAGCATTTCATCTCGGCTCCGACCCTGGCGGATTTTGCCATCGTTTTTGCTGCGACCGGACAAGATGATACCCCGCGCGGCCCGCGCAAGCGGGTGACGGCATTTCTGGTCGACCGGGATATGCCGGGGGTTACGTTCCGAGAAGGCAACAAATGTGTCTCCAACCGGGGCTACAAGACCTATGAGCTGATTTTTGACGACGTACGGCTTGGCCCGGATCAGATTCTGGGCGAAGAAGGTCGCGGGTTTGAATTGGCCGGTCAATGGCTTGGCATGGGCCGGATCTGGGTCGGGGCCACGTGCTGCGGCAAGGCCGAACGGATGATGGAGATGGCCACGGACTGGGCGGCCACGCGCAAGCAGTTCGGCAAGCCGATTGGCAGTTTCCAGGCCACGGGGTTCCGGCTGGCGGACATGGCGATCAACCTGCGGGCGGCCGATCTGATGGTCTGGGATGCGGTGCGCCGGGCCGACGCCGGCGGTCTGAAAGATGAAGATGCCGCCATGGTCAAGGTTTTTTGCTCTGAGATGCTGAACCGCGTGGCCGACGACACCGTGCAGGTTTTCGGCGGCATGGGATTGATGGAGGAAGTCCCGGTGCAGCGCATGTGGCGTGACAGCCGCATTGAGCGGATCTGGGATGGCACCAGTGAAATCCAGCGCCACATCGTCACCCGGTCGATCTTGAGGCCACTTGGCGCATGACACCGGAGCAGGAGCAAAACTTCGAGCGATTGCTGCGACCGCGACAAATCGCCTTTGTCGGCGGCGCCGATGCGATCGTTGCGATCGGCGAGGCGCGCCGCCGCGGCTATGCGGGGACCCTATGGCCGGTGAATCCGCGCCGTAGTGAAATGGCGGGCTTGCCCTGTTTTGCCTCGTTGGACGATCTGCCCTGTGGTCCGGATGCCGTGTTCCTTGCGATCCCGGCAGAACCTGCCATTGAGGCGGTTGGTCGGCTTGCGGCCATGGGGGCCGGGGGGGTCGTGTGTTATACAGCCGGATTTGGGGAAACCGGAGGTTGCGGACCAGCCCGCGAGGCGGCATTGCGCGCAGCGGCGGGCGATATGGCTCTGATCGGTCCTAACTGCTATGGTGTTATCAATTATTTGGACGGATCCGCACTCTGGCCGTTCACCCATGGCGGTGGCTGTCCCGGATACGGGGCTGCTGTGATCACTCAATCCGGCATGTTCTCGTCCGACATCACCATGTGCCAGCGATCTCTGCCATTGACCCATATGATCTCGGCGGGCAACCAAGCAGTTCTGGCGCTTGAGGATTTTGTGGGGGTTCTGGCTGGCAACCCGGCAGTGCGAGCCATCGGTCTGCATATCGAAGGTTTGCGTGATGTATCCCGCTTTGAACGCGCGGCGGTAGAGGCGATCCGGAGTGGCACCCCCATTGTCATCCTCAAGACCGGTCGTTCCAGGATCGGTGCCGCGCTGACGCAAAGCCACACCGGGTCGCTGTCGGGGGCCAACGAGCTTTATGATGCGCTTTTCGACCGCACCGGCGTGATTGCGGTATCCAGCCCGTCACAATTTGTCGAAACACTGAAGTACCTGTGCGTAGCCGGGGCACCAGAAGGGTCCAACGTTATGGGGTTCACCTGTTCCGGCGGTGGCGCGACCATGCTGGCGGACCATTCTGAAACCATCGGTCTTTCCTACCCGGAATTCAGCGAACCTGACCGGGTGTTTTTGCAGGACCTGCTGCCCGACATTGCAACCGTGTCCAACCCGCTGGACTACACCACGCCGATCTGGGGCCAACCCGAACACACTGGGCCCGTTTTTTCCGAGGCGGTGTCCCGGTCCGGCGCGGATTCCGTGATGCTTGTACAGGACTACCCGGCACCCGGTCTGGACGAAACCAGATCATATTATCTTGCCGATGCAATGGCGTTGGCGGACGCCGTTCAGGACATCGGGCTGCCCACTGCTGTCTGCTCGACACTCCATGAGAACATGGATGCAAAGACGCGGGCCGAACTGATTGCACGCGGTATTGCGCCGATGATGGGTATACACGAGGCGCTGAATGCCACTGCGCAAGCGGCGGGCTGGGCAAAAGCGCGCGATCGGATCAGTGCCTGTCCGCCAGAACCTTTACTAGAGGCGCCGATACCTGCTCAGATCAAGGCGCTGGATGAAGCCGCCAGCAAGGCCCGGCTGAAAGGCAGTGGAGTAACTCTGCCCGACAGCGCATTGGTGTCCGGAGAAGATGCACCTGCGGCTGCCGTCGATCTGGGTTTTCCCGTGGCGCTGAAAATGATGAACCCCCGGCTGGCGCACAAGACCGAGGCTGGCGCGGTACGTCTGGGCCTGGACACCGCCGAAGCCGTGTCCAAAGCGGTGGCGGAGATGGTTGAGACTGTGGGCGACTATGATCGCGAGGCTGTCTCGGACCTGTTTCTGGTCGAGCGCATGGCGATCCCGCCGGTGGCGGAGATGATTGTGGGCATCCGTCATGATCCGCAATTCGGTCTCGCGATGACCATCGGCAGCGGCGGCGTACTGGTCGAACTGTTGCGGGACACTGAAACGCTTCTCTTGCCGGCCAGCGCAACAGATATCCGTCGCGCGTTGGAACGGCTGAAGCTCAGTACGCTGCTGGGCGGGTTCCGCGGCAGGCCAAAAGTTGATCTGGACGGTCTGGCGACGCGGCTGGTGGATCTGGGTGACTTTGCTCTGGCCAATGCCGGAGATATTGCAGAGATCGAGATTAACCCGCTGTTTGTGAACGAAAATAGCGTGGTTGCCGTGGATGCGCTGATCCACGTGACCGACACGAGGCCGCAGCCGCAATAGCACAGATGGTGGGGGTCGATCATGCGACTCCTGAACGCCTTCCCGCCCGATCCCGAGATTGTGGGGGAAGAGAACTGGCGCGAGATGTGGAGAAGCCGGGGTGGTCTACTGATCGGGCGCCAACGCTGAATTGCGAGCCTCAGCCTGCGCGGCCGTTACTGCGATCATGTGCAGAATGTCTTCTGCAGAGCATCCCCGCGACAGATCATTGGCCGGCTTGTCGAGGCCCTGCAGAATGGGCCCGATCGCCAGCGCACCGCCGACCCGTTGTGCAATCTTGTAAGCGATATTGCCGCTTTCGAGATTTGGGAAAATGAACACGTTGGCGTTGCCCCCAGCGGCGAATCCTTGGCCTTCGCAGCCGCCACATCCGGCACAAAGGCCGCGTCAAATTGCAATTCGCCGTCGATCAGCAGGTCGGGAGCGGCCTGTTGCGCAAGCTGCGTCGCTTCGACAACTTTTGAGACGGCTGCATGGCTCGCACTGCCGCGCGTTGAAAAGGACAGCATGGCGACATGTGGAACGTCATTCACCAACGCCTTGAAACTGCCGGCGGAATCAATTGCGATCTGCGCCATTTCTTGAGCGGTGGGGTCAACAACCAGCCCGCTATCGGCAAAAATGTGGGCCCCTTTCTTGGGGTGGTGATCCTTGCAGAACATCATCAGAAAGAAGCTGGACACAAGTTTGGTGTCGGCTTTTGTGCCGATGATCTGAATGGCCGTGCGCACAATATCCGCAGTGGTTGTCGCGGCTCCGCCGACCGTGCCGTCGGCCAGCCCTTTCTTGACCATCAACGCGGCAAAGACATGTGGTTTGCGGGTTTCGCGAATGGCCTGTTCCAATGTGATGTTCTTGTGTTTGCGCAATTCGTAGAGCAGCAGAGCCAATTCATCGAAAGACGCCGACATTGCCGGGTCTTCAATCTGAATCCCGTCCCCGACCTTGGCCTTGAGAAGGGCGAATTGGCAGGCAATCAGCTCTTCATTTCCAACCAGAACAATGCGCGCTACCCCTTTTTCGCTGGCCGCCAGCGCAGCCTCAATCACGCGCGGGTCCGATCCTTCGGGAAGCACAATCGTTTTCCCGGACCGGGCCGCATTCTTGAGAAGCATTTCCAACGGTTTCATATCGATTCCTTTCAAAAATGCACGAGGTAGACACCTGCCAGAACCAATACAGCGATAAAGACTGTCTCGGCTACGATCAAGACGATGGCCTGACCTCCAACATCCAGAATGCGCTTGAGTGAGGTTTTCATCCCGACAGCCGCGATGGACACGAGCAGTGCCCATCGGCTGAGGCTTGCCATAAAGGACGAAAGCGCCTCGGGAATGAATCCGAGTGAGTTCAGTGTGGCAAAGATCAGGAACCCGACAACAAACATCGGCAGGATAGGGGGCCGTTTGCCTTCTTCGTCGCTGAATTCCGCAAAGCGCCGCACAAGGGCGGAAATGATCAGCACAACCGGAGCCAACATCGCGACCCGGATCAGCTTGACCATTGTCGCCACCTCTCCGGCCTCGTCCGACACCGAGAACCCCGCTCCGACAACCTGCGCCACGTCGTGGATGGTGCCACCCAGAAAGACGCCCGAGATCTGGTCGTCAAAGTCGAACGTCTCGGTCAGGATCGGATAAGCGATCATGGCGACCGTTGACAGTACGGTTACCGACAGAACCGTAAAGATCAGGTTGCGTTCGGAATGTTCGTTCTTGGGCAGGATCGCGGACAGTGCCATCGCGGCGGAGGCACCGCAAATTGCAACCGATCCCCCGGTCAGAACACCAAACCGCCAGCCACGCCCCAATACCCGTGCACCAAGCAGCCCGAACAGGATAGTCAGGATCACGCCCAGGATCACCACGGCGATCAGTTGCGGACCAAGGCCAACCATCAGCTCGACCGAAATCCGCGCCCCTAACAGAGCGACCCCAAAGCGCAAAACCGTTCGGGCCGTGAAGTCGATGCCTGCCTTGCATCCCCCGGCCTCTTCCTCGGCCAGAAAGTGAAAGGCGATCCCGAGCAACAGCGCCATCAACATGGCAGGTGCACCGTAGTGTTCGGATAAAAACTGGGCCGCAACCGCTACAACAACGGCGACCAGAAAGCCGCGCCCGTTTTTTTGAACGAAACCGCGCGCCCAGGACAGGGGAGACCGGGAAGCATCCAAATTCTGCATTACGTTTCCTTAGATGAGGCTTGGCTTACGTTGGCGCGCAAAAAAGAAATGCCGGGGCCAGCCACTGGCCCGCAGCGGATTTATGGATTTATTGAGCGGCCATGTTTGCCGCTGCAAAACCTTCACAAAAGCCTCCTCCGTCGTCATCTCCATAGGGTTTTCCTTGATTGCTAAGCCGCGCCGGCGATGCTTGCTTATAGAATTTTGTCTCTCAGATCTTAGCCGGCATATGCCGTACGCTGGCCCAAACGGCGGAAGAGTGTCCAGACACCGTTGCCGGGTCGCAGCGAGGTTAAGATGGCCAGATCAAACGCTTTATCTGCCTTGTGCGCAACCCGTTTGGCCACTCTTTTGTGGTCCTGTGCTGAGTGCATAACGCCCTTGCCATAGTAGCCCACCGCAGAGAAGACGTTTTGGTCCGAGTCGGGCCGTCTGTATGAACTTTTTGCCACCGGACTGTGGGCCATTTTCACATAGCCAAAGGTGAGCGTGTCGGTGTGAATACAGGTCCCGTCTGGCTCCCAAATCTCTCCGGTCTTCTCCCTGTCAAGCGTGCAGCCGCC
The DNA here is from genome assembly GCF_056535885.1 of Ruegeria sp. B1. Classification (NCBI taxonomy): domain Bacteria; kingdom Pseudomonadati; phylum Pseudomonadota; class Alphaproteobacteria; order Rhodobacterales; family Roseobacteraceae; genus Ruegeria; species Ruegeria sp. B1. The sequence goes on from NZ_JBQFJA010000001.1 coordinate 1,603,589, forward strand.
TTGCAGTTTGTGCAGCGAGAGTCTGCGGGCCATTTGCAACCGGTGTGTCGTGTTGGTTCGTCGAACCGCAAGAGCCGCGTCGGTCGCCACAAGTCGACGCCTTTCGGGCCTGGCTTGGCGAGGAGCTTCAAGGTGGCATTCAGGCCTGATCGAGGCCTGTTCGAAACGGTACCTCGTCGCATACGGAGTGTGGCGTCTGGACGCTGAACGGTAGCATAGGCCACGATGACCCCGATCGTTGGAGGCGCGTTGCAGTCCGATAGACCGCCTTGCGCACCTCAAAGTCAGTAAGACGGTCCTGTTCAGTTGGGTAAGTCATCCTTGTTCCGACATCCCGAGCGGGGCTGATCAGATCTTCCGCTTAACCTTTGAGGCGTCTGCTGGTGTCCTCATCCCGATCACCGGACGCCATTTTTTCAAATGCAGTACGCCAACCGACGGCAAGTTCGGGCAACTGGGCCAGTATTGCGGCATCTTCGTCCGACACACGCCGCGTCAGTCGTGCGGCGGTGACCCGTTTTACAGACCAGCGGGCCTGCGGGCGCTCCACCAGTCGCACCTCATCACCAACGCCTGCCTCGCCGTGCTCGAGAATGCGGTAATACCAACCGGTTCGGCCCGTTTTCTGAAAGAGATAAGCCATACGCTTGTTCTTTGTGTGCTCGGACACTTTCCAACAAGGCTGCCGACCCTGACTGATCTGAACGGTCGCTGTCCCGAGGCGTAGGATGTCCCCGATGCACAGGGTGTCTTCGGTCATGCCATGCGTGGCGATATTCTCTCCAAACGCGGCGGGCTCGGCGTCTGGCGGGATTGCGCCTTCTGCTTTCCATGACGGGTAGTGATCTGATGCATAGTGGTGGATGGCCTTGTCCCGGCCGCCATGATTGACCAGATCGGCCTGCGCGTCGCCTACAAATCCGCTTTCGTCGATGCGCTGAGGTCCGGAGACGGCGGTTTTTCCAATAGCGGACGGGTCCCGGCCCTCCCATCTGTGCTGAACCGCCCCGAAAAAGAGGCCGTCGATCCGAGAGTAAAGGTCCGGCTTGGTCATGCGCTTTCCTGTTCATGGCAAATCTGGTTGGTTTGATGGGGTGAGAGCGAAACATTCAACAATGCGCAAAACGGACCGGCGTCACGCGTATGATGGTGAACGCAGGTTTTGCACAGCCCGAATTCGCGACCCTCGTTTTTGCGCAGTACATTTTGCAGTGCCTTCGATAGCAGGTCTTGAAACAGTTGTTGGTCTTCCGCGTCCAGTTTTGCGATTGCACCCTGTAGCGGGGCAGGTGCTTCAACCGCCTTTTGACCGGCGGGTGTCAATGCATAGCTAATTACCCGCTTGTCATGCGCTGATCGTTGTTCTGCCACATAGCCTTTTTGCAACAGCGACTTCAGCGACTGCGTGGTCGTGCCACGGGTTGTGCCCAAGTAATCCGACACATGGGACGGGCTTCGGGAAAACCGGTTGGCCCGGGACAGATACCCAAGCGCAGCGCGTTGTGTTGGGTTCAGATCTCCGTCCCATCCGGCCGCCGCGTCCAGCCTTCCCAGCCGATTGATGAGTTCACGAATTTGGATGTCTGGTGTCATGATTGGAATGTAGCGACTCGAAATTAATCTTGCAATAGTTTCGACTCGCTATTAATAGTGAGTCGAAATCATCTGAAAGGACAGATCATGAAAGTCACACGCTACCCGATTTCGGCTGCCATCGCGGTGCTCGGTACTGCCGCGCTTGCCGATGGTAATCATTCCCATAGCCATGCCCTCAATCAGCAGGGCGCCATTCTATCCGAATCGGATGCGGCGAAGGTTGCGTCTTTTGACATTCTGGCTGCGCATGTTCACCGCGCCGGCAACACCGTCACGTTTCACATGACCACCAACGGAATCGCCGGTGCCGACACGCCCGATGCGACAGGGGCAGTGGGCGGGGCAGACGTTTTCGCGTATGTCTGGCCGACATCGCTGGACCCGTCCGCTGTGGGGTTCGAAGAAGGAACCGGGGTTCTGGCGCTGGCGGCGACAAGTCACCCGGATTTCGACGACACGCCGTTGTTTGACGAAAACAACGATGGCGATCCGGCGAATGACGGTGGCGTCTGGCACAGTCACTGGGTTGTCCTGACACCGACCGAGGCATGCGGGCCTGGTGCGCTCGCCGTTCGGGACATCCCGGAAGGCGAAACACCCAAATTGCCTGCAACATGGCCGGGATTTCCGATCTTTCTCGACAGTCCCGGTTTTACGCCCTTGTTCGACGGTCCTGAGATTGCGGTCAACGCAGGCTTTCGCAGCGATGTTGAACTGGACGGGGTCGCTTATGACGGCGTGACTTCGGCGCTACGGGTCAACGCTAACATTCATGCACCTCTATTATGTGTTGTGGATCTGTTTGATGTCGCATCGGGCAATCTCAGCCTGCCGGGAAAGATCGAGTAGGCAGGCGCCGGGCTGCCTAGTCTATGGCAGGGTTCAACCGGCCTTGGGTCCAAGGATCAATCGGCTAACAGGCTGGAAAGCTTTCGGGCACCCTGACGCAGAGTGTCCAGAAATTGCATCAGCCCGTCCACGTCATGGCGTTGCACCGGCGCGTGAACCGACAGTGTGGCGACAAGCCGCTCGCGACCGTCCAGGATCGGCACCGCGATGGCCGTCATGCCGGACATGAACTCCTCGTCATCGGTAGAATACCCGTTGCGGGACACCCGGTGAATTTCATTGCGCACCGCGTCGGGTGCGGTCAGGGTCTGCGTAGTGTGGGCGTGAAGTTTCCGGGCCGACAGGTAGCCGTCCAGCGTCTTGTTCCTGAGTGTAGACAAGTACATTTTTCCGCTGGCCGTGCAGTGAAACGGCACCTGCGTCCCAATGGGGAGCTGAATCCGCAGCGGCCATTTGGTTTCCACCCGGTCGAGATAGATCATGCCTTCGCGGTCCGGGATGGCCAGATTGCAGGTTTCGCCGATGTCATCCGCAACCCCACGCAGGATCGCAAGCCGTGCGGTGCGCAGGTGTTCCGCAGACATCGTGTTGACCGAAAGCTGACGCAACCGCGGACCCGGGCCATAGGAACGACCGTCGAGATCGCGTTGCAGAAAACCTTCGGCCTCGGCTGTTTGAAGCAGCCTGTGAACGGTTGGCTTGGCCAGTCCCAGCGACTCGATCAGATCGGACGGTTTGACCGCAACGCCCCGCCTTGCGACCTCTTCCAGGATCAGAAGCAATCGCAGGTTGGTTGGGATCTGAGTCTCTCTCGCTGGTGCGTCCGTGTCGGCCATCCGGCTACATTCTATTTGTTTGGCAACAGGATCAAGGCCAGATCAGGCACGAGCGAAACAAGGATCCAAACAGACAGCAACGCCGCAAGATAAGGCACCGTGTACCTGAGCAACCGGAAGTAAGGAACGCCGGTTACACCCGATGCAACATAGAGGTTGAGGCCATAGGGCGGCGTGATGAACCCGATAGAAGCCCCGACAAGGAAGATCACCGAGAAGTGGATCGGATCGATGCCGACCGAGGCCGCAATCGGCGCAAGGATTGGAGCGAGGATGATCGTAACCGGCAGGCTTTCCAGAACCATGCCCGAGAAGAAGACGATCACCATCGAGGTAAACAGCACCGCGTGGTAGCCACCCATTGATGTCACGAAGTTCCCGATGGTCTCCTGCGCCCCCAAAAGTGACAGGATTTGCTGCATCACCACGGAAATGGCGATGAGCGGCGCAAGAATACCAGTGATCTGGGCTGAGCGGATGACAATTGAGGGAATCTCGGGGATCGTAAACCCTTCGACAACGAACATTTCGGCATAGCTTTTCTCGGTCGGCGGAATGTCGTTGCGCGCGCCCATGATCCGGTTGATCGGGTAGCTGACAAGACCGGCGATCACACAGAAGCCCACAGTCACGCCCGCTGCTTCGGTTGGGGAAAACTTGCCTGTGTAAATGCCCCAAAGAACGAGCCCGATTGCAAAGAACCCGAGCCACGCGCCAAATGCAGTCTTCAGAACCCGGTTCAGCTGTAGCGGGATCAGATGGCCCCAGCCGTTCATGCGACAGATGATCCAGCAGGCGAATTGCATGCCAAAGACCATTAGCGCGCCGGGCAGGATGCCCGCGACAAACAGTTCGGAAATCGGCAGGTTCATCAGGAAGCCATAAACAATGAAGATAATGGAGGGTGGGATGATAATCCCGACCGTACCACCGGCGGCGGCGGTCGCCGCACTAAAGCGTTCGTCATATCCGCCTTTGACCATTTCGGGATGCAGCATCGAGCCGATGGTCGCGGTTGTGGCCGAGTTCGAGCCCGAGATCGCGGCAAACAGGCCGCAGGCACCCAATGACGCCATTGCCAGCCCGCCGCGTATCCATCCCAGACAGGCATAGGCAAAGTCGCTGAGCCTGCGCGCAATGCCCGACTTGTTAATCAAGTCTCCGGTCAGAATAAACAGCGGCATCGCCAGCAGCGCGAACCCCTTGTTGAAGACGTTCAGAAGCTCAGCGCCCATATTGTCCAGTGTCAGGCCCAAAACGAACGAGCAGCCGATGACCCAGTACCCGATGACCAGCAGCACCGGCACACCCAGCATGAACAGAAACGTGACCCCCAGCGAGATCAGTGTGACCATGGTTCCGTCTGTCATCAGTCTGCCCCGATCACGGCTTGCTTGATCATAGGCTCGCCGGTTCTAAAGTTATGGAGGTCGTCGGCCAGGTTCTGAAACACCCGCCCGACCATGAGAAAAAAGGACAACGGCGCTGCCAGCAGGAACCACCATTGCATAATGTTGTCGGTTCCCAGAACGATCTGGAAATTCGACGCGGACAAGGCCACCAGTCGAGATGTCGTCACGATCACGATCACAGCGAAGGTAAACCAAAGGACGGCATCCAGGATCAGGCAGGCCAACTGGCCCCCGCGCGGCATTGAGGTGCGGAACTCGCTAAAACTCAGATGGGTGCGCAGGCGAACATTGTAGGACGCGCCGAACCACGCCATCACCATGAACAGAAGCGGCGGAATGGTTGTTGACCATGGCTCCTGATCGTTAAACACGAAACGGTCGATGACACCCCAAAAGATGATCAGGGCAATGGCCAAGTAGGAATACACCATGACCGAGCGTTCAAGGTGACGTTCGATGAACGGAGAGGCCCGGTAGATCATCATCACTGCGAATCCGCCCAAAGCCGCAACTGTGGTTCCGACGACCCATGTTGCGTCAGAGCGCAAAGCGGATTGGATCTCGAATGAATCCTGGCTCAATAATGCGCTGAAAATGGCGCCGACATCTGCCCAAAACGACATGAACCCCGTCCTCCCAGTCGGTGTTTAGCGGAACCGGCCCGCGTGGGGCCGGTTCTGTATGATTGTATCAGGCCTGGCCCATCCACCAACGGCGCGGTTCGACATTTTCCGGCAGTGTGTCTGCGGGAATCTCGCGCGCGATGTCGTAGATCTCCTGATACGTATCGATGCCACCGGCCCAATTGTTCAGCCGCTCGCGCCATTCCGCCCAGGGTTCGGGGTTGTAGTTGGGCGCACACATTTCCTCGGCCAGTTTGATCTGATCGTCTGCCAGGAATGCAGCGCGTACGCCGTTTTCCGCGAAGATCGTGTTGGGCAGCTGAGGGTCTGAGAACCCAACCGTGTTCAGCAGGGCCGCCTCGTTGGCACCCTGGATCAGGGCCTGCGTGAAGTAGGACGACTCCATGACCGCGTCCTGCAGATCACCACCGAGCCCGTCAAAGACCTTGGCCGACATCGATGTATGTTCGGTGCCGCAGAAGAACTTGAGGTTCACGGACTGTGAGACAACGGGCGCCATGTTGGCATAAGCCACAGCCGAGGCCCAGGTTTCGGCCCCGTCGATCAGACCTGTCTTCAGGGCGTCGAGGGTTTCTTCCCAAGCCACCGGAACCGGGTTCAGGTTCAGCAGCTGCATTGCGATCCTGCCCAGCTGGGTGCCGGTCACGCGGTTTTTGGTGCCAAACAGCTCTTCCAGTTTGGTGACCGTCGGCTTGTCCTCAAAAGTTGAACCCATTTGCAGGCCGCGCAGCTCACAATGGGTGAACAGGAACTTGAGACCATGCCGCTTTTCGAGGGGCTCACGCAGGATGCGCTGACTGGCGGGGTGATAGAAGAAGTAGTATTGTGCCGCGCGGCTGGGGAACATGTAGGCATAGTCCAGAACATTCAGATACGGTGCCCCACCTGCCGAGTTCTGCGTCGATGCCGCATAGATATCGACGATTCCCTGCTGGGTTTTTTCGACACAGCTGAGCTGTCCGCAGATCTGGTTGTCGCCGATGAATTCGATGCGAATCTCGCCATCCGTGCGCTCTTCGAGATCGCGCGCAAATTCAATTGCACCGGCCCGCTCAATCAAAAGGTTTCTTGTATTGAACCCCGATGCGCCAAATTTCAGCGTATGTTTCGGTTCCTTTGAGAACCGTTTTTCATAAGTGGATTCTGCGGCTTGCGCCAGATTGGCGAGGCTCATTGCGCCCCCAAATCCGCCTGCGGCCAACAGCGTGGAACTCATGCCATAGCGACCCGCAACACGGAAAAAATCTCGCCGCGAAATACCACTTAGTTTTCGACCGATCTCCATTGCTTACCTCCCGTTTCGCAATTATTGAGACGTTTTGTATCAAAAAATGCTAGTATAGTTCTGGCAATTTGCATAGAGTTTTTTCAAGGCGTTTGGGAGGAGACAGTCATGGAGGTAGATTATGCAGTTGTCGGAGCCGGTTCTTCGGGCTGTGTCATCGCCAATCGGCTGAGCGCCGATCCCAATACATCCGTTGCACTGCTCGAAGCCGGTGGGCGCGATACCAACCCGTGGATTCACATTCCGGTCGGGTATTTTAAGACAATGCACAATCCGTCGGTTGACTGGTGTTATCGCACCGAACCCGATCCGGGCCTGAATGGCCGGTCGATTGACTGGCCCCGCGGCAAAGTCCTTGGTGGGTCCTCGTCGCTGAATGGTCTTCTGTATGTTCGCGGGCAAAAAGAGGATTACGACCGCTGGCGGCAGATGGGAAACGTCGGCTGGGGCTGGGACGATGTGTTGCCCCTGTTCAAACGCAGCGAAGATCAGGAGCGCGGTGAGGACGAATTTCACGGCGTTGGTGGCCCGCTGTCCGTTTCGAACATGCGTATTCAACGCCCGATCTGTGATGCCTGGGTCGCTGCCGCACAGGCGGCGGGCTATCCGTTCAATCCCGACTACAACGGGGCTGATCAGGAAGGGGTGGGGTACTTTCAGCTCACCACGCGAAACGGACGCCGGTGCAGTTCCGCCGTCGCCTACCTCAAGCCGATCCGCAACCGTCAGAATCTGAGTATCATCACCAATGCGTTGGTGACGCGAGTGGCGATGGACGGGAAAAAGGCGACGGGACTGGTCTATCGCGACCGGTCCGGTGCCGAGAAAACACTGACGGTGCGCCGTGAGATCATCCTGTCCGGTGGCGCGATCAACTCGCCTCAAATCCTGATGCTGTCGGGGATCGGAGACCCGGATCATCTGAAGGAAAACGGCATCGAACCGGTCCACGCGCTGCCCGGCGTCGGGAAAGGGTTACAGGACCATCTGCAGGCGCGGCTTGTCTTCAAATGCAACGAACCGACATTGAATGACGAGGTGCGCAGCCTCTTTAACCAGGCGCGGATCGCCCTGAAATACGCGCTGTTCCGGGCAGGCCCCATGACGATGGCAGCCAGTCTGGCGACCGGGTTTCTGAAAACGCGGCCCGGCGTGGAAACGCCCGATATCCAGTTCCACGTTCAGCCCTGGTCCGCAGACAGCCCGGGTGAAGGCGTGCATCCGTTTTCGGCCTTCACCATGTCGGTCTGCCAATTGCGGCCGGAAAGCAGGGGCGAGTTGCGTCTGAACAGTCCGGATCCATCGGAACACGTCAAAATCGTTCCCAATTACCTGTCGACGGAAACTGACTGCAGAACAATTGTCGACGGTGTCAACATCGCGCGCAAGATCGCCAAGCATAATCCGTTGGCATCGAAGATTTCGACCGAATTCCGGCCCACGTCTGACCTGTCTTGCGACGATTACGAAGGCACGCTGGACTGGGCGCGATCCAATTCGGTCTCGATCTACCATCCGACCGGAACCTGTGCGATGGGGACGTCAAACGGAGCGGTCGTTGACCCCAGCCTCAAGGTGCACGGTATCCAGAACCTGCGGGTTGCTGATTGCTCCATCATGCCTGAGATCGTAAGCGGGAATACCAACGCACCGGCGATCATGATCGGAGAAAAAGCCAGCGAATTGCTAGCCGCCGACAAGTGAATCTAGACGCCGGTCGAGTTTAGACTTGCCAGTCCGGCAATTCACGTGTCGGTTATCCGCATGAAGTTTAACGGCCCATATCTTTTTATTCTGGCGACCCTGATGATCGATGCCATCGGAATTGGCATCGTGTTTCCCATTATGCCCGATTTGATGGATCGGGTAGGCGCCGACAGCACTGCCCAAGGGGCGTTGTGGGGCGGGATCATGATGTCGGCCTATGCAGCAGCCATGTTTCTATTTGGTCCCATTGTCGGCAGCCTTTCTGATGCTTATGGACGCCGACCGATCCTGATTGCGGCTCTGGTCACCCTGACAATCGACTATGTCATTATGGCGTTGGCGCAAACCTACTGGGTCTTGCTTGCGGGTCGGATTCTCGCCGGTATGGCTGGGGCCACATACATCACCGCAACGGCATACATCGCCGACATTTCCGCGCCCGAAGAGCGTGGGGCGCGGTTTGGCATGATCGGCGCTGCCTTCGGCATTGGTTTTGTCCTGGGTCCGGCTCTGGGCGGCGTTGCGTCGGGCTGGCACATCACGGCACCGTTCTGGATCGCGGCCCTCTTGTCGGCGCTGAACGTGGCGTTTGGTGTCTTTGTTCTTCCGGAGTCACTGAAGAAAGAGAACCGACGCCCCTTTGGCAAGAGAGACCTCAATCCACTTGGCAGCATCATACGGGCCTTTTTGGTGCCCGGTCTTGCCATTCCGCTGATCTGTATCTTTGTCTTTGAGTTCGCAAACATGGTCTACCCGACGCTCTGGGCCTTTTGGGGGCGAGAAGTCTTTGGCTGGGACGGGTTTACCATCGGGCTGACCCTGTCGGCGTACGGTGTCCTGATTGCCGTGGTTCAGGCCGGCGTTCTTCCGCAGTTGACCCGGCATTTCGGAGATTATCGAACCCTGCTTTTTGCCATATTCGCGGCTATTGTCGGCATGGTTGGTTATGGGATCTCTACCACGGTTCTGGCGGTGGCCATCTTCCTGCCGGTTGCTGCCCTTTCGGACATGGCGCCGCCGCTGATGACCGCATTTGCGGCCAATCGGGTGGGCGAGGATCAGCAGGGGCTGGTTCAGGGCGTGATCGCGTCGCTCTCGGCGGTCGCCGCCGTTGCGGCACCACTGGCGCTGACGGGTGTCTTTGAACATTTCGTCAGCGGCGACAGTATTTACCTGCCCGGAGCACCCTTCCTGCTGGGAGCTTTGATGGTTGCGGCCATTCTGCCGCTGATCCTGCGCCTGCGATCTCAGGAGCCGATTGTTCAAAACTGAATACGGTATCCGGTTGAGCGTTAATTGGGTTTCGAACTAAACAGCAGCTTCAGGTAGGTGCGAAACAGCATGATCTGTTCCGAGGCATTGTTGTGTTCCCGCAAGGCGCGCTGCAGAACCAAGCCGCCTTCCACCACACCGGACACCATGTCACCCAGGGCGTCCATGTTTACTGGCTCTCTGGGCTCGTAGATCTCGGCGATGTCTTCGAACATGCCGCGAAACCGCTTGCGCCACCCAAGAATGGCCTGCCGGTTCAGTTCCCGCACGCCTTCATCGAAGAGCCGGTCTTGATAGGCCGTTGAAGCGATCACGCATCCGGGGTGGCCGGTAGGCATTTCTTCGAGCATCTCGGCGAGAAGCTTCAGGCCGATCAACATGCAGTGCAACGGATCGTCGTTCAGTTCCCGTGCCCGCGCAAACAGGTCGTCATACAACGCGTTTTCGACCTCAATGTACCGCTCCAGCATGGCCCGGGCCAAAGCGTTCTTGTCCTTGAAGTGATAGAAAAACCCGCCGCGCGAAATCTCGGCCCCCGCAACGATTTCCTCGATCGAAGTTGCCTCGAACCCTTTTTCCAGAACGGCCGCCTCGGCAATGTCGAGGATTCGGCTTCGAGTATCCACTTTCTGGTCCATGGTCTGTTCCTGACTGTACTGTGAGTCCAGTTGGCAGCTCCCAACCAGACTGCAATCGCGCGGCGAACAAGCTTAGCCGCTGAAAATACGTCAAAAAAGGATTCCGCACAACCGGACCACGCGGCAACTATCAGCCGAACATGATCTGAGGCTATGCCCTTCGCATCAACACAAGAGGATTGGTTTGATGCGGATTCAACAGCTTATTGATACACGCCGTTTCTTTCTCTCGGACGGAGGGCTTGAGACATTTTTAATTTTTGACAAAGGCTACGATCTGCCCTGTTTTTCGGCGGCCGTGCTTTTAGACACCGCGCAAGGGCGGGCCGACTTGAAAGCATACTTTGAGAAATTCATTGGCATCGCCCGGCAGTCTGGCCGTGGTTTTGTCATGGATGCGCCAACCTGGCGCGCGGGAACGGCGTGGGCCGGTCCGTTGGGTCAAACCGTTCTGGACGTTATGGAAACGAACAGACGGGCTGTCGAATTCGTCTCGGGTCTGCGTCGCGAGCATGAAACCGAAGATCTGCCGATCCTGATCAACGGGTTGGTTGGTCCGGCCGGTGACGCCTATGCCCCGGACACTTTGATTTCCCCGCAGGATGCGTTGGTGATCCATGCGCCTCAAATTCACGAGTTGGGCGAGGCCGGTGTGGATATGATCAGTGCAATGACACTGACTCATGCGGGCGAAGCGATCGGCATCGTGCGGGCCGCGCAGGACATTGATGTTCCCGTGGTGATCGCCTTCACATTGGAAACCGATGGGTGCCTGCCATCCGGCCAGCCGCTTGGCGATGCAATTGCCGAGGTTGACGCCGCCACAAACGGCGGCCCGATCTACTACATGATCAATTGCGCCCATCCGGACCATTTCCGCGATGTGCTGGACACGGATGCGGACTGGGTTCTGCGGATTGGTGGTATCCGGTCAAACGCCTCGCGGATGAGCCACGCAGAACTGGACAAGGCCGAGACGCTGGATGACGGCGATCCGGTTGAGCTGGGCCAATTGAACGCAGAGCTTCTGACGCTCCTCCCGAACATCCGGGTGATCGGCGGTTGCTGTGGCACCGATCATCGGCATGTGCACTGCATTGCCGGGCACGATCACGCTCGGCCTGCGGCCTGATGTTTTTGTGAACCAAGCTCTCAGTTCAAAGGAAACCACAAATGTTAAAATCTTTGTTTATATCGTCTGCACTGGTACTGTCTCTGACCGATTTTGCTCCGGTCTACGCGTCACTGGCCTTTGACTGGCCGAGAACCACACGCGCGACCGGAGCCTATTCTGAAGACACCAGTGGTAGGGTTCAGACTATGCTTGGGTTCCGCGAAGAGATGACGGTCAATGTCTCATTCCGCATTCAGGAGGAGGTACGTGACGAGGTCGCGTTTGAACCCAATGAGACGGGTTCGTCTGGTGAACCCGTGCTGGGCACACCGGTGGTCGGCGATCCCAAGACAGATGAGTTCGATGATTTGGAATGGGACTCCGGCGTTCCGGTCGGGCCGATTTTCGACATCGATCCCAGGTCGTCACAGTAGCTGATGACGTTGACGGTCAGACGGCATCCCGCCTGACCTTACCAAATCTTTCAAACTGTATAAGGATATCCTAGATGAATATTCGTTCGTTGCCGAGCATACGTCAGGCCACTGCGCAAGACGCCCGATCTTTGGCCAAACTGATCGACATTGCGGGGGAGGGCATCCCGAATTGGCTTTGGAGCCAACAGTGCAGCGCGGGGCAAACAGCTTTGGATGTTGGCGTCGAAAGGGCGCAGAGGCCTGAAGGCGGATTTTCCTACACCAATGCGATGATAGCCGAACAAGACGGTACGCCTTTGGGCATGGTGTTGAGTTATCCGATTGATGCAGCACCTGAGGATGATCCTGACGATCTGCCCGCGCCTATTGCGCCCTTTGTCGCGTTAGAAAAGCTGTCCGTCGATACGTGGTACATCAACGCCCTTGCAGTCTTCGCGGGACAGCGTGGAACCGGAACCGGTACGCGCCTTTTACAGGCGGCGGAGGATCTCGCCGTATCCAACGGTTCGGCGGCGATGAGCATTCAGGTTTATGGTCAAAACACCGGAGCGGTCCGGCTTTATCATCGGCTGGGTTATGAACAGGTGGCCATGGCACCGGTCCGCGAACATCCCTGTCAGCCCTATTACACGGGCGACGTATTGTTGCTGATCAAAGCTCTGAACCGCTGAAGCGGCGGTGCAGTCATGAGTATGTGGAGGGTTTATCTGGCGGTTTCCAGTACCGGCTTTTCCATGAGAAGCGTGCTTTTGAAGCGCTGTGCTAATTCGAGGAAATGAACTCTGATTGCTGGCTATCCGTCGAGTTTTCGGTCACGATCCGGACGTGATCGCAATTAGCAAGCTGGATCTCAAAGGCCCTTGCAGTCGTGGTACATCACACAACGGCAAGGGCCTGTTTGAGGTTCCTGAACGGCTACTGTTCCACGACCGATCGGTCAGCGATCAGATCAACCACCGTGGCCACTGCAGTAGGGTGGCCTGCAGTCAGTTTTTCGACAGGAAAGATATCCATTGTGACATCTGGTTCGATCCCAATTCCGTCCCAGGTGTTTCCGTTGTGATCGAAATACATCTCGTTGGACAGCCCGAGAACCCAGCCGTTCGGCAGCACCTTTTCCAACACACCCGCGACCGCCCCGTTTGTTGAGGTGCCAACATGTGTGACATTCGGGAGGGCGCGCATCGCCATGGTCAGAACTTCTGCCGAGCCCCGCGTCAGTTCTGACGTCAGCACATAAACCGGACCTTCAAAGCGGCTTCGGGCGGAGGCGGGCACTGTAACATCCGTTCTGGCGTTGCCGGAGAAATCGAGGGTCTGCTTAGAATATGCTGAAAAATCCTCTTCTGCGAACCGGCTGGCGATAATGGATGCGGCTTCATCCGTTCCACCCGTGTTTGTGCTGAGATCCAGAATCACAGCCTTGGCTCCGGCATCCTTTAGGTCGGCGATGACTTGATCGAGCGCGGCGTTCAGCGGTTCCGCATCACGAAACGCGCCGTTGATTCCGCTACCGGCAAATCCGAACAAGTACCGGATGGCCACGTATCCGGTTGTATCCGACACCATGCCGTACTGGATCAGGTCATTGCCGACCGCCGCACCTTGGTTGTTCAGCACGGATGCGATGACGTTGTCCTGCCAATGCACATTTGCAAAATCAAAGTCGGGCGGGATTTGACCCTCTGACTTGGCGCGCTCAACGGCGTCGCCCAAGGCATAGTCACGCGAGATGAAAACCCGAAAGCTTCCGTCGACGTTGCCCCTTAAGGTCAATCGTGCGTCTTCGATGTCTGCGATCATTCCAGTGAACAGCTCGAATAGGTCAGACTGTTTCATATCTGGCGTAACCGTTGCGCGCGCCTCTTCCACCGTCTTGCTCCAGTCGACGCCGTAGAGATCAAAGAGTTTGTAGTGCTCGGACAAAAACCCGTTGAATGCTTCGAACACGGCTTGTGGGTCCTGGATCTGTTTTGTGTCGCAGATGCCAGGCAGGGTTTCGATCCGTCTGGCGGTGATCTGATGTACATTATCCGACAGGGTGAATTTTAGCTGGTCCCCGCTGGGGTTCAGCGACGCATTATGGCGTTGTGCCAAGGTCGACGGGCTGTCCGGGAACGTCGAGTTAAAGACGCAGACGCCGGGTGCAGTGTCAAACACGCGGACCTCGGTCTCTGACACATCGAGGATCCAGCCATACCCATCGGTTTCCCAGACTCCAACCAGTTGGTCGCCCGCAGGCACACTGCTCCGTTGCGCCAGCACTGACGGCGCTGCCATTGCGCCCAGTGCGGTGACTAAAGTGTAAATCGCTTTCATGAAGTCATCCTTCGTTTCAACAACGTCAAGGAGGCTGCGGGATCAGCGTCACCATGTCGTCCGTTCGTATCGGGGAGGACGTGTATGGGCCTGAATTCGGACACTGGCCATTGCAGCGTACAGAATGAGGCCCAAAAGGACGTTCAGAGGCTCACAACACGCGTTTCAGGAAAATGTCGATCGTTCTGCGGAGTTGTACAGGATTGTCGTGGTGCAGCATATGACCGCCCGGCAGTGTCACCAGCTCGGCAGTGTCGATCACCCGTGTTGCCAGTCTTGCGCCCTTGTGGGTCGAGCTATTATCGCGCCCAACGACCACAAGCGTAGGCGCACGGATTCGCCCCAGCGTTGCCTGGCCATCGTAGCTGGCAGCCGCCTGCATCGCCGCCACCAATGACTGCGTGCTCTGAGATGACAGTTGGCGCAACAGCTCTGCTCGGGTTGCAGGCGTTTGCCCGATACCTGCGAGACGTCCAAGCGTTTTGGGAGAGACGCGCCGCACCGTCTGAAGCGCCAGAAAAGAAATGAAGCGGCCTATCGGAGTGTGTCCGACGCTGGGAACGGATTCGATCAGAACAAGCGCTGAGACGCGATCCGGCGCGCGCGCCGCCAGCTCCATTGCCACCATACCGCCCAATGAGTGGCCGATAACGATGCAGTTTTTTGACAGCTTCGGCAGCATGCATGCTGCGAAGTTTTCGACAGTTGGGGGCGTTACCGGTATTTCCGACCCATGCCACGGCAGGTCCGGTGTACTGGCCTGAGACAAAGAGGCTGTCATGTTTCGCCAGGTTGTTCCCGACAATCCTGCGCCATGTAGCCACAAACTGTTTGTGTTACTCAACGTCAAGGCGGATTGGACCAGCCTGGGCCTGACTTTTTCCAACATTGTGGTCTTGCCTTTCGTTCTTTAATGCGCACAAAAGATGTATCAATTTGCGACTAAAGTGAAAGCTTAATGCAAGCGCTTGTTTTGATCGTCCTGATAGACGTGCCCCGTGTCCTAACCTGCCCGCAAAGACATCGGGACTAGGTCGAACGCGTTGAGTTGGCATTCGTCCTTGGATATTGGCCGGCCCAGGATCGGACGCAGGGTTTTTGCATCGCGTGATCCGGCATAGGAGATGAGTGTGTTCGTCGATCTCGAACGACTTTTTATCGCCACACAAGTGGCAAGTATATCAGTGGGCCTGATCGCGGCCGTTCTCAGCCTCAGTCTGACCCGGCCGGTCAAATTCGGCCGGGTTTTACCGCTGCTTTTTTTGGCTCTTGCCGGCAGCGAGTTTTCGTCCACCGCCGAACTGCTGTTTCCGAATATGCCTGCTGCTGTCTCCCTTGGCGTTTTCCTGTTCAGCTATTCGGTTACATTCTGGATTGCGCCACTGTTTTTGTTTCACGTGCGTTCGATTGCGCGCAACAGTACGAACGAACAAGGAAATGAAAAGCTGTTATGGCACTTTGTGTTGCCAAGTGTAGCGGTTCTCACGGTCTTGGTGTTGCTGATGATCCCGGACGCCACGCGCACCGAGATGTTTTCCGGGGTAAAGTTTCAGGATTTGCCAACATACGGACAGGCATTGGCCTTGATGTTTGTGGCCCTAGAGGCTGCGATTTATTTCCAGTGGTTGTTCTACGTGGGTTGGCTGTGTCGCATCCAAGTCAACCACCTGTCTGCGGTCAAAGACCATTTCGCCAGCACCGCAGGTCTAGAATTGCGTTGGGTGACGACGATCGCGGTTGTCACCGGGTTTTACGTGATCGTTTGCATTGTGGGTTTCCTGCGAAAACTCTTCGGCAACGCAGAGATAGTGAGCAACGAACTGGACAGCCTTTTTGTGCTCGTCATCGTTCTGGTCCTGACACTATGGGGATTGCGCCCGCCGGTCAGGATGCAGGACGTTGTCGTGACACTGGAAAAGGACCCGGCAGAGGCGGTTCCGAAATACGAGAAAAGCGCGCTCTCCTCGCAACAGGCCGACCGTATCATCAAGAAACTGCGCCGTGCGATGGAACAAGATCATCTGTATCGGGATCCCAATCTGACGCTTGCAAGTCTGGCTGGCCATGTTGGCGTTTCCACCAATTATACGTCGCAAACGCTAAACGAGCATATGGGACAGTCATTTTTCGACTATGTGAATGGGTGGCGCATCGAAGAAGCAATTCCCATGATAGAACGCGACGAGCAGACAGTGTTGGCCATTGCCTATGAGGTTGGGTTCAATTCCAGATCGTCGTTTTACACGGCTTTTAGAAAGAAGACCGGTATGACTCCATCGGCCTATAAGGGGCGTACGGATGCGTTAAAATCGGTTTCGCAATAGAGCGGCCCCAACTGCCTCAGCCGCATCAGCAACCCCTCTGATTTTTTCACAATAACTGTCTGCGCCGATAGGGCCGGGCGATCCGTTCCTTAGGGCGCTGCAAACCAAAACACGAAGAGGCACCACCCACCCCCAATTCTCTTAAACCGCAAACCGACCAACCACACAGAAACACGACCCGCCTGAATGCGCGTCAGCTGGGAATCCAAACAAGGTCGCCTGGAGCAGTAGTAATGTCGAACCCGCAAACCCCGAAACCATCTGCAGTCTGGCCACTCCGGCGAGTCTTCGTCACCAGAAATGAACTCCAACGGTCCAACGCTTTCTTGGTTCTGACGACCGTGCTGATGGTTATTGGCTGGTGGACACAAGGGGCTGCGGAAACCGTCGATGTGTCCGACGCGGTGCGAAGCGCTGGTGTCAATGCAGACGCCTCGACCATTGTTGTAAAGCGTCTGTCCGACGGACAGACCTGGCTCAGCAACCCCGAGCGCGCGCAGCAACGGTTTTCTCCGGCATCCACGTCCAAGATCCCGCACACGCTGATTGCATTGGAAACGGGTGTTGCCCAGCCTGATACAGTGTTTGTCTGGAAGAAGGTTGTCACGTGGAACCAGGATTGGAACCGGGATCACACGCTGACTACGGCGTTTCGGCAGTCTGTGGTCTGGGTGTTTCAGGAGATTGTCCAGATCGCCGGGCACCAAACCATGGCCGATTGGATGAACAGGTTTGACTATGGCAACGCGACCATCGGCGCGACAGATCATCTGACGACCTACTGGTTGGATGGCACGTTGCGGATCTCGGCTGAAGAACAGGTCGCGTTTGTTTCAAGATTTGTGAGGGAACAACTGCCGATTTCGGAACGCACGCATGCGGTCGCGCGGGTCATCATGTTCAACGAGCGCGGCGACAACTGGTCCTTGTATGCCAAGTCCGGTTGGCGGCACGGCGAGGATATCATGGACATCGGCTGGTATGTTGGATGGGTGCACTGTGCCAAAGACACGTATGTATTTGCCCTCAACCTGGATATGCCGGATGGGTCCTATCGGACTTTTCGGCAAAGCGCTGCTACCTCGGTTCTGAACGATATCGGCGCGTTTGACTGCCGCTGATGCGAAGCTGGGTGTTCATTTTTGGCATGTGCCTATGGTCTTCCACCTCAAGCGCAGAGGCCCCCGGCACGTTTGACGGTATCTGGCAGACGGATGGGTATGGCTGGATCATCGACATTCAGGGCGATGCCGCGCAGGTCTATAACGCAGCCGCCGATGTCTGCGTGTCGGAAACTTCGGGTCCGGAACCCATAGGACAAGCGCTTGACGGCGCGAAGCTTGTCCGGGGATCCAGACCCGAACATATTGAGATTTTTGCCGAACAGGAAAAGCACCCGATCCGGGCCAAGCGCCTGCCCGGCTTGCCGCTTACCTGCCAGAATGGCGCTACAAAGGACCCGCAGGACAATCTGAACGCCCTGCTGGCTTTTTTCGATCAGAATTACCCTTTCTTTGAGTTGTATGGCGTGAACTGGCACCGGCAGAGTGCTTGGGCGCGGCAGGTTCTGTCTGCCGATGCCACCGGTCCGGAACTGTTTGCGGTTGTGGCGCATCTCATGACACCGATCCGGGACGGCCACCTGAGCCTGACGGCCGAGTTCGAACAGTGGCCCCAGCGCTTTGTCGCACATAAGGGGCGGACGCTGGAGCGTGTGAAGGACCGCGCCTCGATGCAAGGAGATGATCCGAGGCTTGCCATGATGCAGTTCAAGACCCGTGTGTGGACGGAAAGCATCGCTGACACGGTGCTGAAGGGGCAGGGGCGGCGCGTAGGAAATGATCGGATACAGTATGGCGTTCTGGGTCAAGATGTGGGCTATCTGGCTTTGGGCGCGGTCGGAGGGTTCGGGCCGCCAGATGCCAGCGCGGCTGAGGAATTGCGGATCACACGCGCTTTGTTCGATGAGGTTCTGGCCTATTTTGAGCGTGCTGGTGTCAAATCCTTGATTCTGGACCTGAGTCTCAATTTCGGTGGAGACGACTATATCGCCCGCGAAATCGCCAGCCGGTTTGTCGACAGGAAAACGCGGGCTTATTCGAAATACGCGGCGGATGCGTCCGACCCGGTCACGACGCATTATGACATCAGTCCCAGCGGGGGTCAGCGTTTTGGGGGCGAGGTTCTGTTGCTGACAAGCAGCGTCACCGTCAGTGCCGCTGAGGTGCTGACGCTTGCCTTGCGTGCGAATACAGGTGTTCGCCATATCGGAGAGCCGACACGCGGCGCCCTGTCCGACATCCTGCCACGCCGATTGCCCAACGGATGGCGCCTGACCCTGTCCAACGAAGTCTATCTGGATGCCGAGGGACAGCACTGGGAGGGCAGGGGCATCGAGCCGCATGTTCAGATGGAGGTGTTTGACGATGACCATCCGGTCGCACGTCACTCCCAGACCGTTCTGGCGTTAGCCGAACTCGCTGAAGCCCAACGGAATATCGGTAACGGGGGCAATCTGTTGGAAAATGCCGTCACCGGGTCCTGCAGCGTGCTCAAAACACCTTCCATCACGCCGGGCCCGTGAACGAGATTTTTGGGTACGGCTTACCGGTTCCTTTGTACGTTCAAATGGTCAGGTCATAGGTGCTCAGGGGCGTGCGCAGCAACGCTGCAATCCTGTTGAGCCCGTCTATCAACCGGTCTTCGCTTGGCTCGTGGCTGAGGCATATTCGGATGGCCTCCGGGGCGTCTCCAGGCCGGACCGAAAAACTGCGGGCCTCGGTCACCAGCACACCGTGTTGGGCACATTGCGCGCGGACCACGTCGGCTCTTATGCCTTCCGGCAGCGGCAGCCACGCATGCAGCCCATTCGGGTCGGCGATGTAATCGACACCGTCCAGAATCTCTCGGGCGAGGGTCTGGCGCTGTGCCGCAAGGGCCCGTTGGCTGACAACCAGTGTGCGGGTTGCGCCATCACGGATCAGGCGTGCGGCAACCTCGAGCGTCAGTGGGGGTGCCATCCAGACGCTGAGATTGACCGCCCGACGCAGCCCGGGTGCCAGCCTCTCGGGGACGCCTAGAAATCCGACGCGCAGCCCCGGTGCAACAGCCTTGGACAGGCTTGAGACATAGATCGTTTGCTCCGGCGCGCGCGGCCAGTGCGGCAGGGCGGTCTGGTTTCAAAGGGCCGAACACGTCGTCTTCAATGACAATGACGTCATGTCGCGTGGCAATCTCGGCAATGGCCTGTCGGCGGTTGTCTGACAGCGTCACGGTGGTCGGAGCTTGCAGAGTGGGCGTCAGATAAATCGCTTTGGGTCTGGATGCGCGGCAATGCGCCTCGAAACTGTCGGGGATGATCCCGGCCAGGTCTGTTTCAACCTGCATTGTATGGATACCCAAACGTTTGGCCATGCTGTGAACTGGCATGTAAGTCAGCGGTTCCGTGAGCAGGAGGTCCCCGGACCCCAGAACCGACGTCAGGATACAGAGCAACCCGTGTTGCGCCCCAATGGTCGCGATTGTTTCGCCGGGTACTGTGGGAACACCACAGCTTTCCAGCCATGTCTTGCCTGCGTCGCTGTGCGGCATCAGGTCTGCATCGGCGTGGTAATCGAGCAGGGACTGCACTTGCGGACCATTGGAAATCTCTCCAAGCACGCGGCGAATGTGGGGTTCGGCAAAGCCCGGAAAGGGAAGATTGCGGGACAGATCGATAGGCCCGCTTTGGGCGCGATGCAGAGTGTTGACTGTCTCGCCCGAGTCGGGTTCTTCCACGGACCTTACGAAGGTGCCGCGCCCAACTTCACCACGCAGCAAAGCCCGCCGGATAGCTTCGGTATAAGCGCGGCTGGTGGTGTTTGCAGACACCCCCAACTGATAGGCAAGTTCTCGATGCGGCGGCAATTGCGTTCCGGGCGCGAGTTGTCCTGTTGCGATTGCGTCCGCCATCGCCTCGACGATCTGAAGATATTTGGGGCCCTCTCGCCCAGTGAGATCCGGAAGCCAAATTGCCATCATATCAATGTTTCTATTGCATCTATGCAATAGTGGCGCAATTTCTGATTGGGTCAATGCAATTTATCAGGTGAGCCCCATGACCCAGTTTTCACCATCCGTCGGCAAAGGCATCGTGCTTGCGCTGCTGAGCCTGTTTTTGTTGGGTACCATGCCGATCATCTCGAACCTGCGCCCGGCAGCCATCGACGCGTTGTCATTTGCGCTGGCCCTCTCAGTCTGGCAGGTCGTCTTTGCTGCGCCTGTCTTTGGCATTGAGCTCAAACGCGGGACAAAAGGAATTCTGGGGGTCGATCTGCCATCGCGCACGCGCAGGCGGATGGCATGGGTCGCGGTGTTTACCGGGGCTTTGTTTGGGCTGTCGACCTATCTTTATGTCCTGGGGGTTCAAAAGGCCGGAGCGACCAATGCCGCAGTTGCCATTCAGGCATACCCGGTGTTTTCCATCCTGTGGGAGAGCCTGTTTCTCAAGCGCCGCAAAACCGCTGTCGAACTGGGATTGACCGCTATACTGATCGGCTCGCTCTACTACCTCGGAACAGGTGGCACGTTTCTTATGTCCGGCCTGTCGCCCTGGTTCTTGGTGTCATTGGGTGTGCCGTTTCTGTGGAGCGTGGCTCATGTCATTATCAAGGAAGAACTGAGCGCAACCCCGATCACGCCGGTACAGGTTACGTTTTTCCGGGTGGCGATCTCAACGGTGTTTCTGGTGATCGTAGTGACGCTGGCTTTGCCGGCCGGGTTGATGGCAGCCGGTGCAGCCATCGTGCAGCCGATGTCGGCATTGATGGGGTTGGTCTACTATCTGGAACTGATCGTCTGGTTCTATGCGGTGCGGCACATCGACGTTTCGCTTGCCAGTTCGATCACCACACCGTGGCCTGCCCTGACGATGATACTGGCGGTGCCCTTGCTGGGGGATACAGTCGAGACGTACCAAATCGTGGCGTTGGTTGTCGTGGTTGCCTGTATCTATGGTTTGACACTTGCGGGGCTGCGGAAAGCCCGCAAGCTTCAACCGGTCAGCGGTTCATAGCGTCGTCGCGTGTGTGGTCCGCTTTCTCCTAAAACACCAAAATCAGCGGAATCGCAGGAATCGCGATCAACAGGACCAGACGAAGGATGTCGGCGATCCAGAACGGTAGAATGCCAGAGAAAATCGTCTGTATCGGGACATCGGGCAGAACCGTGCGCAGGACAAAGACGTTCAGGCCGATGGGCGGTGAGATCAGGCTGATCTCGGTCACGACAACGACGATAATGCCGAACCAGATGGCGACGGCCTCTGGGCTGGCCAGCATGCCGTCGCCGAAATCCAGTGCCATGATCATCGGGAAAAAGATCGGAACGGTCAGCAGGATCATCGACAGGCTTTCCAGCACCGCGCCGAGGATGATGTAGATCAGGACCAGCACAAAGATTACCACAAAGGGACTTACATCAAGCGACTCAACAAAGGACAGAATGGCGTCGGGCAGGCCTGCGAAGCTAACAAAATTGGAAAACACCTCGGCACCGATGATGATGGCAAAGATCATGGCGGTCGGGCGTATCGTGTCCAGGCCCACTTTGATCAGGCCCTTTACTGTCAATCCACCCATTGCGAATGCGATGACCAGTGAGACGAGAGCCCCAACGGCGGCCGCTTCGGATGGGGTAAAGAATCCACCATAGATGCCAATCATGATCACCGCAAACAACCCGACAACGGCAAGAACGCCAATCACGTCTCTTTCGGTGAGCGGCTGTTTTGAATCCTCGTTGGGTGCAAGGTCCGGGCGTGCTTTGACGGTCGCATACACCGCTGCCACATAAAGCAGTACACCCAGCAGCCCCGGCAGCAACCCGGCCAGGAAAAGCTTGCCAATATCGGCCTCGGTAATGATGCCGTAGATGATCAGGATCACGGACGGCGGGATGAGAATGCCCAGCGTGCCGCCAGCGGCAATCGATCCGGTCGCAAGGCTGTCTGCGTAGCCAACCTTTCGCATGGATGGCATCGCGACTTTGGACATTGTCGCGGCGGTTGCAAGGGACGAACCGCACACCGCGCTGAACCCGCCGCAGGCCACAACCGTTGCCATGGCAAGGCCCCCGGGCAGGCGGTGCAGCAGCCGATGCGCGGTGGCGAATAGCGAATGGCTGACACCTGAAACCGTCAGCAGGTTCCCCATCAGGATAAACAGCGGGATCACAGACAGGGTGAACGACAGAACGGTGTCAAATGTGGTGTTGCCCAGAAGCGTGAAGCTGGCCTTCCAGCTGCGCAGCAGGGCAAAGCCAACCGTTCCGACCGCGATCATCGCAAATGCGATGGGAACCCGGGCGAATACAAGGGCAAATAGGACGGCCATGCCCAGCAGCGACTCGATCATGAACGGGTGTTTCCGGCGTTGTACACGACCGCCGCAACGGCAGAGATCGCGCAGGAGACCGAGACCAGCCGGGCAACAAAGAACAACGGTATAGAGAGCGAATTGGTAACCGTGCCGCGCTTGTATAGTTTTTGGGCGTGTTCCCAGACCTCCCAGGCCATCGCGGAAAAGATGCCTGCAACGATGATCATGGCCAGAAACCCGAGCGCTACCGACAGTGCAGAGCCTGTCCTGATCGGCAAAAGATCGGCGCGGATGTGACCGTCGGTTGCGGTTGTCAGCGGCATGGCCAGAAACACAAGCGTGGCCAGAAAGATCTCGGTCAGTTCAAACGCCCCGCTGATCGGGCGGTTGAACAGGTACCGCGCAATGACGTCCGCCGATGTCAGCAGCATCATGGCCAGAAGGACCAGAACCGCAGCGACCGACAGGCCGTTCAAGAAGGCGCGCCAGATTCTCTGCGCCTGACGCGCCTTTGTTTGCGTGGTTTGCTGGGCCATGGTCCGGGCTACTGACCGGTCTGGCTGCGCAGATCGGCCAGCGCGGCCGCGCCGTCAAACCCGCCCTCTGAAACGGCTTCGGCCCACGCGGCCTCATGGTTGGCGGCAAATCCCCGGATGGCCTCGAGAACGGCGTCGGGTGCGTCATAGACCACAACCGATGTTCCGGCCGTGTAGTCTGCGCCCTCGGCGTCAGCGGCGTCCCAGGTTTTACCGGCCATCGCGGCAAGTGCAGCGCCGGACACAGCCTCGATCGCGGCCTGATCCGCCTCGGAAATATCGTCCCAGCGATCCTCGTTCATCACCAGAAACCATGACGTGTTGTACATGCCGCCCGGGATGTTCATCGAATGGGTGATATGGTCGGTCAGTTTGAAGGCCTGCAGCGCCTCGACGGGGAAGGTCACGCCGTCGATCACGCCTGTCGAGAGCTTCTCGAACACCTGACCCGGCCCCATGAACTGCGTGGTGATGCCGAGGTCTGTGGACAGGTCGGCGATATATCCACCCGGTGTCCGGATTTTCAAACCGGCAAAGTCCTCGGGAGTTTCAATTTGACGCTGGTTGTTGTGGAACATGCCGGGGCCGTGCACGAACAGACCCAGCAGTTTCACGCCTTCATGTTCGGATTGGGCGTCCAGTGTGTCGTTGTAGACGTTCCAGTAGGCAACGGATGTGGTTTCGGCCGAGTCGCCGAGAAACGAGAACTGACCGATGCGAGACCGCAAGAACCGGTCATCCTTGGTGAACGAGTGCAAACCGTAGGTGATGTCCGCCACGCCATCGACGG
Organism: Ruegeria sp. B1; assembly: GCF_056535885.1. Taxonomy (NCBI): domain Bacteria; kingdom Pseudomonadati; phylum Pseudomonadota; class Alphaproteobacteria; order Rhodobacterales; family Roseobacteraceae; genus Ruegeria; species Ruegeria sp. B1. Next base: position 1,627,704 of record NZ_JBQFJA010000001.1, read on the forward strand.
CGAGGTCAAAATGAGCCGGGGGCGGCCCGAGCGGTTTTGGCAGGAACCGGACGGTGACCCGATCCTCGGTCGCTTCGGCCACGGCGTCGGCCCAGGGCTGCATGATGCCGGCCACTACTGGGTGCTGAGGTGGAAGCCAGGACGACATCACCAGCTCTTCGGCCCAGACCGCCTGTGCAGACAGGCCGGTTCCGACAAGTGTCGCGGCAATCAACGCGCGAAAGTTGCTCATTTCATTTCCTCCCCGATTTCACACAGACAGAAACCCCTTGTCACAATTGGTTTCATCTGTAACGATATGGCCACTTTAGTTTCCCATGAAACAAAGTCAACACTCGAGTCGGCGCGATACAGTCGACCGAAACGTGCAGTAAAAAGGAGCGGGGCGTGGCCAATTCGGTTACAGAAGAAGAAATCGCACACAAGGTGGATGACCTGCGTCTCGACCTGAATTCTTTTATGCCATATCAGCTGCGGCGGACATACGCGGTCGTATCGGATTTGCTGCTTCAGATCTATGAGGGGGAATTTGGTCTGTCCGCGTCGGAATGGCGTGTTCTGGCCATACTCGTTCGGGACGAGGAAGCGACGAACCGCGAGATCGTCGTCAACGCGACTATCGACAAGGTGGCCGTCAGCCGCGCCATCAGCCGGTTGAGCGACAAAGGTTTGGTTGATCGCAAGCCAAATCCAGAAGATGGGCGGAGCGAGTTGCTCTTGCCGTCCGAAGCCGGCACGCGATTGTATAAAGATGTGTCGCCGCATCTGATCGGGCTGGAAAAAGAACTTTTGGGTACGCTCAGTCAGACGGAAAGAAGGCAGTTGAATGCCATTCTGAAAAAGATTGAGGCATCCGGACAGAGATTGGCCGCGAACGAAACGTGATCCGGTAACGACGGCAGAGGCCGTTCTGGTCGGGGCTGAGGATGTGAACTCATGTTGAAGTGCAGTTCTTGATATGTCCTTTTATTCCAAACGGTTCTGGATCTCCATCAGCTTGGCTTCGAAGACTTCTGCAGGCGTTTGGTAGCCGAGGCACTTGCGGGGGGTCGAATTGAGGCGCTGACAAATCGACCTCAAATATCGATTTGTCAGCGCCGTCGGTTCGGTTGAGCGAGGCAGATACTTCCGCAGCCTGTTGTTCGTGTTCTCGACCGTTCCTTTCTGATACGGCGCTTGTGGATCGCAGAACCAGGCATCCGCGCCGATCCCGGCCCTGAGGTGCCTCCAGGCCGAGAACTCGGTGCCACGGTCGAAGGTGATCGACTGACGTGCATCGGCGGGCAGGGGAGCCAGCCCCTGGATCAGCGCTTCCATGATCGGCTTGGACTGGCGATCCTCATTGCGCATCACGACAGCATAGCGACTGACGCGTTCGACCAGAGACGTCACATTGACTTTCCCATACTCCTTGCGAAACATCATCAGATCACATTCCCAGTGGCCGAACTCAGTGCGGTCCGCGATGCGCTCGGGCCTGTGAGACAGGCTCTGCGTGTCAAAGATGTGGGTCCGGTTGTACCTGCGATAGCCACGTGGCCGGCGGCGTTTGCGATGCTCAGGGAGATGGCGGTAAAACTGTTCCTCGCGGCCATCCTTGGAATAGGCGAACCGATAGATCGTCTCGTGACTCACACGGATCGGATGGCGTTCAAGCCGCATCCGGCCTGCGATCTGTTCGGGCGACCATCCAGCCTTGAGTCGATCTTCGATGGCTTCCTTGAGGTCTGGATGCACGATCATCTTGCGATGGATCGCGCGGCGCGCCTCGTATTTGTCCTGAGCGACAACCGCGTGATATCCGTTGAGTTCTGGGATCTCAGTATCTGTGTATCGGTTCCGTTTGATGTCTCGGTAGATCGTAGAGGGGTTACGACCCAACCGATCGGCTATCTCAGCGACCGGCATTTTTGCTTCCAGCCACTTTGCGAGCTTACGTCGTTCGCCCAGTTTCAGGTGACAGTAGCGGCTTCCCATTCTTCATACTCCATGCAACTCTCTGTTTTAGTACAGAATTTGCACTTCGTTTGTGAATCCACCGGAGGCTCAGACTACGCCGCATAATTCGACGCCTAAGGTTTTTCTGACTTTGCCTGTTTCACCAGATCCATGAAGGCCCGTATGATTTTTACGTCGCGCCGCTGTGAAAGGGAGATCAGGCTTTCGCCCATCTGCAGGTTGATACCTTTCAGCCTGATCTGTCGGAGGCGGTCATCGCGCACGTATTCTGCCTGAGAGACAAAGCCGACCCCGGCACCCGAGGCGACCAGTTCCCGGACGGCCTCTCGGCCTTCTGCCACAATCGCAGGCTTGAGCGTAACGCCCTGTTTTCTGGCCTCAACTTCCAGCTTCTGGCGTGTTTTTGACCCTTTTTCCCTGAAAACAAGTGGCAGTTTCGTCAGCTGTTTCAGGGAAAGTCCGGGATTGGAGGCCAAAGGCATGTCTTTGGCCGCAAAAGCCACGATCTCGGTGGATCCGAGGCTTATGACATCCATATCCCGGCCCGGAGTCGGGCTGCCGACGACGCCAATTTCTGCAGTGTAGGACCGGAGCTCTTCCAGAATGTCCTCGGTGTTACCGGATCGCACTGTAATGGTGATCTTGGGGTTCTTCTTTTGAAAGGCCGCGAGAAAGGCCGTCATGTGATGTGCTGAATCCGCGATAATGCGCAGCTCGCCATCGATCGCGGCTTTGGTCTCGGACAGGTAGTCTTCGATCTGATCTTCGATCTCGAAGTATTGATTGGTGTATCTGTAAAGCTGTTCGCCTTCGGAGGTCAGGGTTACGCGTTTTCGCTCCCGTTGAAACAACAACAGATCGTGATCCTGTTCCAGTTTCCGCACCTGCTCGGATATTGCGGGCTGGGTTAAAAACAAAGCCTCTGCGGCGCGGGAAAATCCGCCATGTTTCGCCACATAGTGAAAAGCTTTGAGCTGGCTGTGACGCATTGCGGATCTCCAATCATAGGTTCATAGGCTGAGCTTATAGATAGATTGATAATTGCAATTTCACATATGGAACCTGATGCTGCAATTGTGTTCTCGAAAAACGCGTGTCTGGAGCCTGGTAGTGACGTCTTCGACCTCTGCAATCGAACAGCCTGGGCTGGGTGAACCCTATCTGCTGACGCCCGGTCCTTTGACGACGTCCTATGCGGTAAAGGCCGCCATGCTAAGGGACTGGGGAAGCTGGGATGACGACTTTCGCGCCATGACCGGCGATCTGCGGTCGGGCGTGCTGCGGATGCTTGGTCAGGGGGCTGATGGTTTTGACTGTGTCCCGATACAGGGCAGCGGGTCGTTTGCGGTCGAAGCGATGCTTGCATCGTTGATACCCGCCGATGGCAAGGCGCTGGTACTTGCCAACGGTGCCTATGGTCAGCGATCGGCCAAGACGTTGGAGTATCTTGGTCGCGATCATGTGGTTCTGGACAAAGGGGATTATCTGCCGCCCAGAGGTGAGGAAGTCGCCCGGATTCTGGCCGACGATCCCGATATCACTCATGTGGTTGCCGTTCACTGCGAGACCAGCTCTGGCATTTTGAACCCTGTCAAGGAGATTTCGGAAGCGACTTACGGGGCCGGGTGCAAACTTTTGATCGACTCGATGTCCGCATTTGGTGCGATCGAGCTTAAACCGGCCGAAATTCGGTATGAAGCCTTGGTCTCTTCGGCAAATAAATGCATCGAGGGTGTTCCGGGCTTTGGCTTCGTTGTCGCGCGCAAAAGCGAGTTGGAAGCTGCAGAGGGCAACAGCCACTCCTTGTCTTTGGATGTGCACGCGCAATGGGTGCATATGAACAAAACCGGTCAGTGGCGTTTCACACCTCCGACGCATGTGGTCGCCGCGTTTGTCGAGGCGCTCAGGGCGCATGCCGCCGAAGGGGGCGTACCCGGCCGGGGTGCACGTTACACTCGGAACCGGGATGTCATGGTCCAAGGCATGCGGGACCTGGGCTTTGAAACCCTATTGGACAATCGTTGGCTGAGCCCGATCATCGTCACCTTCTTCTGCCCGGCAGATGAGAGGTTTGTGTTCGAGGACTTCTACAACCTGATGAAAGCCAAGGGCTTTATCATTTATCCGGGCAAGCTGACGGTTGTGGACAGTTTTCGCATCGGTTGCATCGGTCAGATGGACGAGCATGTGATGCGGCGGGTCGTGAGGGCCGCCAAGGACTCGCTGGACGAAATGGGTGTGGCAAGCGCCGCACCTCCTCTCCGGGCATTGGAAGAACGCGCCAAACTGGCAGCCTGATTATCAAGGACAATACAGATGACCATCCAAACCCCTGTTGTTGCAAATGACCGCAATTATGCTGTGCCCAAGACCTGTGCAGTTGCCATCTGTCTTGACGGGTGCGAGCCGGAATATCTGGAGGTTGCGATTGCCAAGGGGCTGATGCCCAACCTCAAGCGGATTCGGGAAACTGGCACTGACCGGCTGGCCCATTCCGTGATCCCATCGTTCACCAATCCCAACAACCTGTCGATTGCAACCGGTCGCCCGCCCTCGGTGCACGGGATCTGCGGCAATTTCCTCTACGACCCGGACACAGGCGAAGAGGTGATGATGAACGATGTGCGGTTCCTGCGCGCGCCGACGATCTTTTCGCAGTTCTACGAAGCAGGTTATCGCGTTGCCATGGTCACCGCCAAGGACAAGCTGCGCGCGCTGCTGGGGGCCGGGCTGAGGTTTGACGAAGGCCGCGCCGTCGCGTTCTCCTCCGAACGGTCCGGCGACACGACACTGGCCGAGCATGGGATCGACAATGCCAACAAATGGCTGGGCCGGGACGTGCCCGAGGTCTACTCGGCCGAGCTGTCCGAGTTTGTGTTTGCGGCCGGCGTCAAGCTGCTGAAAGAGTTCGAGCCCGACATGATGTATCTGTCGACCACCGACTATATTCAGCACAAGTTCGCACCAGACCAGAAGGGCGCGCTGGATTTCTATGCCATGTTCGATCGCTACCTGGGCCAACTGGATGCGTTGGGCGCCGCAATTGTGGTGACCGCCGATCACGGCATGAAACCCAAGCATGAGGCTGCCACGAAAGTTCCTTCAGTGATCTATATGCAGGACGTGTTCGATGACTGGCTGGGCGCGGACCAAGCGCGGGTGATCCTGCCGATCACTGATCCCTATGTGGTCCATCACGGCGCGCTTGGTTCGTTTGCAACCGTCTATCTGCCCGAGGGTGCGGACGCCGCCGGGATTGTGGCCCGGGTCGCTGCCCTGCCGGAAATGCTGGAGGTTCTGACCAAAGAAGAGGCGGTTGCCAAATACGAACTGCCCGCTGACCGGATCGGGGACCTGACCATGGTCTGCACGGGTGACATGACCATCGGAACCAGTGAAGACCGGCACGATCTGGCGGCTCTGGACGAACCCCTGCGCAGCCATGGCGGTTTGACCGAACAGGAGGTGCCGTTCATCGTCAATCGGGTGATGGACTTGCCGGGCGCGCCGGTTTTACGCAACTTTGATGCCTTCTACTACGCGGCCCAGGCCGCGGCATTGGAAGAGGTGGATGCATGAACAAGATGGATAAGACCGACATTCGCAACGAGGGGATGCGGATCGGCGGCGAAATCATCTATGCCGACAAAACGCTGCCGGTCCATTACCCCTACACCAACGAGGTTATAGGTCACGTGCCCGCGGGCACCGCCGAACATGCGCGCAAGGCGTTTGAGATCGCGGCAAACTACACGCCAAAACTGACCCGGTATGAGCGCAGCCAGATCCTGCAGCGAGCGGGTGAACTCATTGGTGAGCGTCGCGACTATCTTGCGAAATGGTTGACGCTGGAGCTTGGCATTTGCCACCAGCACGCGATTTATGAGACCAAGCGCGCGCAGGACGTCTATCAGTTTGCAGCCGCAGAGGCGCTGAAGGACGATGGCGAGATATTTTCCTGCGATCTGACCCATAACGGCAAGGCCCGCAAGATTTTTACAATGCGAGAGCCGGTGAAAGCCATTAGTGCAATCACGCCCTTCAACCACCCTCTGAATATGGTCAGCCACAAGATTGCACCGTCGATTGCGACCAACAACTGCATGGTGTGCAAACCCACCGAGCTGACCCCGCTGACCTGCCTGACACTGGCCGACATTCTCTACGAAGCCGGCTTGCCACCCGAAATGTTCCAGGTTGTGACCGGCTGGCCCGGTGACATTGGCGATGAAATGATCACCAATGAACATATCGATGTGATTACCTTCACCGGCGGTGTGCCTGTGGGCAAGATGATTGCGGAAAAAGGCGTCTACAAGCGGCAGGCGCTGGAATTGGGCGGGAATGATCCACTGATCGTTCTGAACGACTTGTCCGACGCCGATCTGGACAAAGCGGCCACGATTGCTGTGGCCGGGGCCACCGGAAATTCGGGCCAGCGCTGCACCGCGATCAAACGTATCCTCGTGCAGGAAAGTGTGGCAGATAGGTTTGTGCCGCTGGTGCTGGAAAAGGCAAAAACATCAGGTTCGGCGATCCGCAGGACCCCGCGACCGAGCTGGGCTGTGTGATCCATGACAAGGCAGCGGAACTGTTCGAAAACCGCGTGTTCCAAGCCGAGAAAGAGGGCGCTGAAATCCTCTATCATCCGGGCCGTCAGGGCGCGCTGCTGCCACCCATCGTGGTGGATAAGGTGCCCCATGACAGCGAGCTGGTCATGGAGGAAACCTTTGGTCCCATCGTGCCAATCGTGCGTGTGCCGGATGACGACGAAGAGGTAATGGCGATATCGAATTCGACCGAGTTTGGCCTGTCCTCAGGTGTCTGCACCAACGACCTGAATCGCGCGATTGCCTATATCAACGGACTGAACGTCGGCACCTGCAATATCTGGGAACAACCCGGCTACCGCATCGAAATGTCCCCTTTTGGCGGCATCAAAGACAGCGGCAATGGAGTGAAAGAGGGTGTGATTGAGGCGATGAAGTTCTTCACCAACGTCAAGACATACTCCTTACCATGGCCTCAGTGACGCTGGCGATCCCATATCTGCCCAGGTACCGCTCGGGGCTGGGCTGTGTGATGGTCGGCACGATCAACGGCCCAAAGCACTTGCCATCGCCAACCCTGCTCAAGGTGGGTCGATCCACATGATCAGCCCCGAGGTCCGGGCCACCGCAGGATCAGATTGGCCACAATCGGAGCGCCGATGATGACAAGAACGATGCGCGTCAGGTGGTGGGTGACTACAAATCGGAGATCGGCGCCCGACACGATGGCCAGCACTGTCATTTCCGCTTGACCACCGGGCGCAAAGGCCAAAAACGCTTCGACAGGATGGCCCAGTCCCAATGTGGTGATTGCTGCGGTAAAGGCGGCGGCGAGTATGGCGAGCAAGACCACATATGTGCCGCCGGCCAAGACCACCCGGCGCAGTTCGGACCACGTGACGCCCACCAATTGAACCCCGATTGCACAGCCGATGAAGAACTGTGCCGCCAGGATCGCTTCGCGCGGCGGGCGGGCATGGATGAGATCGCCCAGTGACAATCCCGCGGTCAGGATCATCGGTCCGAGGATCGACGCCCCGAACAGCCCGATCCGTTCACCGCCCTTCCAGCCGATGGTGGCGGCAGCGATCATTAATAGCAGTTCGTGAAATGATAACTGGCCGATTGGTTGACCCATCGGGTTGGTCAAGTCGGCGTCGTAGAACAGGGTCAGGAACAGTGGTGCCAGCGTGACTATGATCAGAACACGGGTGCCGTGGATCAAGGATAACATACGGGGGTTTGCACCCGCCTCAGTCCCGAAGATGATCATTTCCTGTAAACCACCGGGCATGGCCGAACTCTTCCCGAAAGGTCAGCACAGTGCTACGAGCAATCTGCGCAAAATTCGGGAAGCGTTCAAGAAATACCCGTCCGCCAATTTGGGAGTGATCCTGCCGCCGGGATTGGTCGTGCTAGATGTGGACGGCCCCGAGGGCGAAGAAACTTTTGACGGCTTGGCCTTGAAGCCGACTTTGGCAGTTCAAACCGGCAGGGGTACACATCACTACTATCGGGCCTTGGAGGCGTTTCCCAAGAAAAAAGCACCTCTCGTTGGAATCGACATCAAAAATGCCGACAGCGGCTACATCGTCGTGCCTCCAAGTACGCACCACAGCGGGAAGCCATATCGGTGGCGCAGAAACAGAAAGACTGTCGCCCGTTTGCCTTCGTCCTTCGTTCGGTCATTAGAGCGCAAGACCACCCGCACTGCACGGTTCGACAACGAGGGGACATTCAAAGCCGGTGGTCGAAACAATGGGTTGACCAAAATTGCGGGTTCTCTCAGGTTCCGCGGCCTTGGCGAGACAGCGATTACCGCAGCGCTTCGGGCCATCAATGGCGCGGCGTGCAGTCCCCCTCTTGGCTCAGACGAAGTGGATCGAATTGCCGATAGTGTCAGCCATTATGATGCTGGTTACGAGGAAGGGTTTGGCTGGCTTGGTGATATCGATGAATCCGAACCGCAATTTCTTGCCTATCCTTACATCGTCAAGGGCGCGATCACTGTTCTTGATGGTAATATGGGCCAAGGGAAATCCACCTTCACCTGCGCTATCGCCGCCGCTGTCACGATCGGCAAGCCGCGTCCGTTCGTGGATAGAATCGAAAGAGGCTCCATCCTCTTCATGTCTGCGGAGGACGACCCATCGCGCGTGCTGAAACCCCGCCTGATGAAAGCCGGGGCCGATGTGTCGAAGGTCCGATACCAAGAGGAACCGTTCACCTTGGGTGAACGCGGCCTCACCCTCTTGCGGCTGGAACTCGCAGCGAACACGCCCGCGCTCGTGGTGATCGACCCGATCATTGCCTTCATGAAGGAAGGTTCGGACGGGAAAAGTGGTGCCCGGGGGCCGTTTCAAACTGCCGGTCAGGGTCAGCCTAAATCATAATGATTTCAATAAGATAAGAGATTCCAAATAATTGAGTGTTGCGGGATTTGTTGCGGGATTACGCAACATCGCAAGTTGACCTTTAGCACTGTTGCGCGAAATGAGGCCCCATCGCTATTTTCTCACGGGGAAGAAATTGACTGGAGCCAATCAAGTAGCTTGGCCGCAGTACCGCTCGGATCGAAGGCAGTCAGGAACGCCACAGCAGCAGCCCCGACAACAGCACTAAGTCCGCCAGTGACAAGGCCGGGAGCCAAACCTTCCCACCGCTTTTGTTTTTCCATTCCCAACTGAATAACCGTTATCGGTACCATTTTCTGGTGCGATTGCTGGAGTACAACCATCGCTGCAACTGCGATTGCTGTTGCGTAGGCACGATCCAGAAGCTCCGGGATGCCGGGTAACCAAACTAGAAGGCCCAAAAAAACGATACTGTTGAGCCAGTTTCCGTGGGTTCGGTATTTTGTCGCTATCCAGTTTTCCTTCGGCTTAAGTTGACCGAGGGTTGCTTCAAGAATGCCTGTAACCCAAATCTCATCACCACCAGTCACACGTACTTCATTTTTGTCAAATTGACCCAACTGTACTGAGACAGTGCGATCCAACCCATCCGGACCGCTAGCCCTAGCGTCAAGTCTTAATTGCCGCACTTCCCCAACGCTATCGGCATGGTCTAGGAACTCCGGCGCTGTTTGAACCCTCTCCTTTTTCGTAAGTGGTTCATAGCTGACAACCACGGCGGTATCGGGCAAAGCATCCTGCAAGAAAGTTATCAGATTTCTTACACCTCCTAGCGCCAACCTAAGTACACCCAGATCTGCCGTGTGAACGTGAAGCCGCTTTGCCCGGCTTGCAGTCCCATCCGAAGCGGACTCATTCAAATGGTCATGAGGAAATAATTGGGCCGTTCCGGCATTTCCCGCAGCAGTACTCCATCTACCATTGAAAGACCCACCGCTTGACAACAAAAGGTCGACGGCCATCACGACTGAGTTCGGGGGCTGACCGTCGGCTTCTGTATCGTCAGAATGGCTTTCCGGGAGACGGCTTTGACCGGCTAGACTAAGTTTCGTCCCGTCAAAGGTACCAGAAACGTCGAACACCAGTAACCCGGCATTTTCTTCGTTTAGTCGAAGTACGCCCGCAGTTTCACCATCTGTGCCAGTATGAACAAACTCAAGGAAAACCTTGCCGAAGTTTGTTCCGTAAATGTGGCCAGCCATGCGACGGATCTGACCGTCTTTGGGCGTCGCTACAACACTATTTCGATCACTATCCAAGGCAAGTTGTTCCTTCCCGAAATCTATTGATTCAACAGCTCTAAGTCTGTCAGCCTGTTGTGATTTCCGCAATTGCGTAAGGAAGGCGAAGCCGTCAATGACGTCAGAATGGTGCCAAGCAGGCTGACTTTCGGCTTCAAAAGTTGCGGGATTTGGTGCGTAATCCCGCAACAAATCGAACTTTTCATATTTTTCTTTTTAATTTCAGATAGTTACGATGAATTGTGGTGCCCGGGGGCGGAATCGAACCACCGACACGAGGATTTTCAGTCCACTGCTCTACCCCTGAGCTACCCGGGCACGGGAACAGCGTTTGCCGTTGGGTGGAGGCCTTCTAGGACTTGCGCAAAGCAGTGTCCAGAGGATTTTTGAGATTTTTTAGTGCGGGCGATGGGGCTTGTTGTCGCTCTCAAAATCATTCGATTCCACGTCATCTTCGCGTTGTGATGGGACGGCGTAAGACCCGTTTAGCCATCTTGCCAGATCGATGTTTGCGCAGCGCGCAGAACAGAACGGGCGAAACTTGGTTACAGTATCTTCACCGCAGATCGGGCAGCTCATTTCAGAACCTCACTCAAGGGAACGCGTCCGCGTTTTCGCTGCAGCTCGAAGTGACCAAGCGGGGTCCATCCGAGCAGTGTTGTTTCGACCGGATCATGCCGAAAGGTCGCGCGCAAGGCCTGCTCGAACCCACGGCGATCTTTCTTCGGCATGGGCGCCAGATCCAGAGTTATCTGGCCGCCAAGGCCGCGAACACGCAACGCGCGGGCAAGCTGTTTTGCGCAGGCAAAATTGGCTTTTGTGCCTGCGGCCATAGAGGTGTCAGCCCCGGTGTTGACGTCGACCGCCACGAGGGCGCGGGTGGTTTCAATGAACAGGTGACCGCCGCCGGGTAGAGGCTCTGCGATACTGCGCGCCTCCTCCAATGCATCCAGCACGCCGTGGGGCTCAAAACCACCGGGTTTGGTCACCACATCCGCCGGATCGGTCCAGTCGCGCCAAGCCAGAATGTGCGGACCGTCGCCCTCGCGTAGCGTATCGGAATGGGTATCGGAGTCATTCAAGACCTGATCCGCCTCTGACAACACTGCACTGATGTCATCCGCGACGTCATCCGTGTCAGCGCCGCGGCAGCAAGAGCGCAGAATGAGACCGTACGGGCTGTTACCCATCTGGTCATGCGCAATTTCCAAAAGCCGGTCCCTCTCTGCTTCGTCCCGAATGTTGCGCGATATGTTCAGTCCTGGCGCATCCGGTGTGACGATCGCATAGCGGCTTTTGAAAAGGACGCGATCGGTCACCGGAAACGCTTTGCCCGGTTCCGCATATCCGGTCACCTGAACCTGCAACAGCGCCCCGGGTGCCATACCTTTGACCTGACGCAGAAAGGCCGGGCCGTCAGGCGTTGTCAGGAACATTCCGCCCTGGCCTTTGACGGGCCGATCCGCACGCGCGCGATAGACGGTACCGGGCGGCGGCGCGTCTCCTGAAATCAGAAAATCATCGAGTCTGCCGTCGACCATCAGGGCGGCAGCTTCGCGACCGTCGATATGATCCAGAATGATGGTCCGGCCCTTCATGACGTTTCTTTGTATAGCTGATGGCCAACGGCCTGTAGCAAGGCAGCGGTTTCGGACAGTGGCAATCCTACGATGCCGGTAAACGAACCTGAGATCCAAGGGATGAACGCGCCAGCCGGTCCCTGTATCGCATAGGCTCCGGCCTTGCCGTGCCAGTCATTGGTTGCGAGATAGGTATTCACCTCGATATCCGACAAGCGTTTGACCTTGACCTGAGAAACCACGTCCCGCTGCAAAACCCTCTCCGCCTTGCGGACTGCAACCGAGGTTACAACGCGGTGCCGCCGCCCGGACAAAGCGTAAAGATACTCGGCGGCCTGACCGGCGTTTCCCGGTTTTCCCAGAATGCGGCGGCCCAGCGCGACTGTTGTGTCGGCGCAGAGAACGATATCTTCGTTATCTGCCTGCACCGCCCGCACTTTTTCGCGCGCAATGCGGTTGCAGTAAGCAACGGGCAGCTCCCCTTTCAGGGGTGTTTCGTCGATGTCAGGGGGGCGAACGGCGTCGGGCTGCACGCCAAGCTGCGCCAGCAGGTCCAGCCGCCTTGGGCTGCCCGATCCGAGAATAAACGCCATTGTGGTGGGCGTTACTTGAAGCGGTAGTTGATCCGACCCTTGGTCAGATCATAAGGGGTCATTTCGACCTGAACTTTGTCGCCAGCCAGAACACGGATGCGGTTCTTGCGCATCTTGCCTGCCGTATGTGCGATGATCTCATGGCCGTTTTCCAGCTCGACCCGAAACGTCGCATTCGGCAGGAGTTCCTTCACGACACCGGGAAATTCGAGCGTATCTTCCTTGGCCATGTTGTCTCCATCTTTAGGTTTCACCCGCTGCTTGCAGGGGTGTGCGCCTAAATGAGCCTATTCGGGCCTTATTTCAAGGGCGGAATCGTCTAGAGGGCACTTATTGTGACTGAATCTGCGCGCGGCGTCTGCTCAGCCCAATGGGTTCGGTTCAGGACGTTCCCGTTGGACCGCACGTTGGCAATTGCGAGCGGATCAACCTGCGCATAGGTCCATCCGGGCGCATTCAGCGCACCCTCGGACAAAATGCCAGTTGGCGGGAACCCGATATCCGGCGGACCAAATACACCGCCAGTTCCGGTGTTCCGGTCCACCGCCTCCGACCAATCGTTGTCACCAACCAACGACGACATCACCGTAACACACTGATTTTCAAGTGCTCGCGACATCGCGCCGATGCGGACACGCCAATAGCCAGACAGCGCCTCGGTGCACGACGGGACAAGGATCAGATCTGCGTCCTGAAGCGCACGTCCCAGCAAGGGGAATTCGCTGTCATAGCAGATCAGTACCCCGATCTTGCCCAGCGCAGTGTCAAACAGTTTGAGCGGGCCGCCGGACGCAATGTCCCAGGTTTCGCGTTCAAAGCGCGTCATGATCTGTTTGTCCTGATGGTCGAGCCCGCCATCAGGCGCGTAGAGCATCGCTCGGTTCACCGGGCGGCCGGGTCCGTCGATCTCTGGAGCAGATGCGCCCAAAATGTATGTGTTGTAGGCTTGGGCGAGGCGCCGGTGCACGGATTGCGCCTCTTCCATCCGATCGGACACTGCACGGATCGAGCGTTCGAGATCACCCGCAACCTCGGCCCCATCCAGCGTCGAAAGTTCCATCGCACCGTATTCTGGAAAGACCAACAACTCAGACCCTTGGTCGGCGGCCTCAGACACCCAGGACTCGAGTTTGTCTTCGTACTGCGCCCAGGTGTCGAGCCAGTCGAGATTATAGGCTGCAGTTGCGACTTTCATTGAGGCGGGTCCACTCAATCATTTCGACAGGACATTAGGCCCACGCGCCGGTGCGTGTACAGCCCCCAACAGAGGGCACCTACGATCGACGATCTCGTCTATTCAATGCCACATGCATGATGCGGCGAAACCGTGGGCATTCCAGATGGCTTTTAGCCGAGCACTTCATGATGTGCCGAATACCGTCTCGCAGGGCTGTCAGCTCTTTTATTCTATCCTCCAATTCACACGCTCTGGCGTCCAAAGCATCAAGATCCAATTCCGGTTTGTCATCGGCTCCAAGCAATTCGCCGATCTCGGTCAGGGAAAAGCCAGCAATCTGCCCAAGCGAAACAAGGGACAGTCGGGTTTTCACCTGTTCCTCGTAAACTCGTTTCAATCCCTTTCTTCCGGCCGATTGTATGAGACCGAGTTCTTCATAATATCGCAGCTTGGAGGCCGCAAATCCGCTTGCGCGGGAGAGTTCGGAAATATCAAGCATAGCATTGACCTCAAGTTGACTTGAAGTTGTATCGCCTGTTCGTCAGGGAAATTTCAACACCGAACCGAGGATAAATGTTATGATCATCAATCTCCTACTCGGCGCATTTGTTATTGGAATCGGCGCGACGGCGTTCATGGACGTATCCGCGCTGCTGCAGCGGCGTATTTTCAGTCTGCAATCCCTTGATTACGCTATGGTCGGTCGCTGGCTTGGACATGTCGCGCAGGGCAGGATCATGCATCGCCCCATAACCGCCAGCACGCCAATCCCTGGGGAACATATGGTCGGATGGACCGCACATTACGCGATTGGTGTTTTGTTCGGCGGCGTCTTTCTGATGATCGTCGGGTCGGACTGGCTTGTATCACCCAAACTGGTTCCGGCGCTGGCATTTGGTGCTCTGACGGTCCTCGCACCCTACCTGATTTTGCAGCCCGGAATGGGTGCCGGCCTGGCGGCCAGACGGACACCCCGCCCCAACGTGGCAAGGCTCAAAAGCTTGGCGACTCACTTGATATTCGGTTTCGGACTTTGGCTGACGGCCTTTGTCTTATCCGTTTCGTAATGCCGTCAAGCGGACCAGAAGCCGCGCTGTCATAGGTCGCGGCTCCAAAACTGCAGCGGCTTTGCGGTTTCTGCCACGTCATTCACGTCTTTCCACGAAAACTGCGCGACGATGCCCGGAAGCGGTTTATATCCGCGGGCACGCCAGAAGGCGTCGAGCGGGCGGCAGTCATCGGGCCGCATGGGATGATCGGCGGGGCGCTGGACGGCACAGAAGGCGCATTTGGTAAAACCAAGGGTGCGGGCGTGGGCTTCGCGCAAATCAAAGAATGCATGACCAACGCCCTGCCCACGATAGTCGGGCAACAGGACGGATTCGGCACAATAGAAAATATCTGCGAGATCTAAGCCCGAATTCTGAAAGGCCGTCGCAAAATCATCGGCGTGCTCGATCAGGGGCGCCCCGGTTGAAGCACCCACCAGTTGGCCGCCGTCAAAGGCGCCGACCAGAATGGCCCGATCACTGTCTTTATAGGCCTGCAGGTACTTGCGTTCGTAGGCTAGATGCCCGTCGTAAAGGTAAGGCCAGGCCCGGAACACGTCGATCCGCAGTTGCGCCACATCGTCCAGCGCACCTTCGAGCGCGGCGCCCGTCAGGGCGCGGACGTCCGTGACCTCAGCCATCCGTAACCTGCTTGGTCCAGTCAGCAAGGTTGTAGAACGTGGTCACGCGGGTGATTTTTCCGTCCTTTAGATCGAAAAAAGACCCCGCCGGCAGGCGGTAGGTCTGACCATGTGCGTTGGGCAGGCCAGCATCCGTTTCCAGATAGGTGCCGTTGACAATGAACTCCGCCGCGGCCCGGGTCCCTCCATCGGCCTCGAAAATGACGATGTCGGTGAGGTTCTCTTTGTAACAGCGATTCATATGGGAACAGAACGCCGCGAATTGGTCTTTGCCGACCCGAATTTGCCCCTCATTCACGTGATGGGCCACATCGTTGGACAGGCAGGCCAGCATGCCGTCGACATCACCGGCGTTAAAAGCGTCGAAATACGTTTTGACGGTCGGGTTCATGTGCTCTCCGTTGGTTCGCCCCAGCGGTCTTTCAGATGGCTGATGATCTGGTCGCGGGTTTGTCGATAGTGTTTTAGCTTTTCATCGCGCGTCTCGCCCAGCCCGGTTGGGTCCATAATTGGCCAATAATCGACATCGAGGTGAAAAAACCGGGTCAATTCCAGCGCTTTTCGTTGGCTGGCGGGGGACAAAGCGACAATCAGGTCAAAGGAACTGAGGTCATCGCCCCATTGCTCCATCTCGTCAAACGAGCGTGAGCGATGGCGCGAGAGCTCAACATTGATCTCCTGACAGGCCGCAATGCAAAAGCCGTCGATTTCCAGATCATTAAAAACGCCCGCAGATTGCACATAGGTGCCGGTGCCATAGAACTTTTTCATGATGCCTTCGGCCATAGGGGACCGGACCGAATTGTGGTCGCAACAGAACAGGATGGACTGCGGCAGAGGCTTCACCTGTCAGCCCCCGAAGTGCAGGACGCAGATCAGTGTGAACAACCGGCGGGCCGTATCGGTATCGACATCGGCTTTACCTTCCAACCGTTCCTGCAACACGCGACTGCCTTCGTTGTGAATGCCGCGCCGAGCCATGTCGATGGTTTCAATTTGGCTGGGCGGCAGGGATTTCACCGCGTCGAAATAGCTTTCGCAGATCTGAAAGTAGTCTTTGACCACCTGCCGAAACGGTCCAAGCGACAGATGAAACTCGGCCGCTTTCTCGCTTTCTTCGGTTGCGACATCGAATACCAGCCGCTTGTCGCGAATTGACAGCTGGACATGGTACGGACCGTCCGGCACAGCGCGGTCGTCCCGGCTGGGCAGTGCAAAAGTGTTTTCCTCAAGCAGATCAAAGATGGCAACCTTGCGCTCTTGCTCGATTTCGGGCGTTGGCGGCGGCAGATTCCTGTCATCCAGTTCGATATGCGAAATTCGGGTCATTTTCTTGCAGTCCGTTCAAGTCAGGTCAGACCTATAACACGCACCTTAAATGGGCAACGCTATCAAGCCGGACGCGAGCGTTACGCTGTGTTCTTTCAGTCGTTCAGGCGATCCAGGCGCGCCAAAACTGATAATCCATGCGCCTCGAGGCTTTCGGATTGGGCCAGTTGAGCCGCAGCCGGACCGATGGCGCGCAAAGCTTGCGGTGTCATCTGGCTGAGCGTTGTACGTTTCAGGAAATCCATGACGCTCAGGCCGGACGAAAAGCGGGCCGACCGCGCCGTCGGCAGCACGTGGTTGGGACCGCCGACATAGTCGCCAATGGCTTCGGGCGTGTACTGGCCCAGAAAGATGGCGCCCGCGTGGATGGTTTTGTGGCTCAACCCAACCGGGTCGGCGACGCAGAGTTCCAGATGTTCCGGCGCGATGCGGTTCGACAGCGTTGCGGCCTCATCCAGATCGCGCACGGTAATCACCGTGCCAAAATCCCGCCAGCTTGCACCGGCGATGCCACGACGCTTAAGCGTCTCCAGCCGCTCGTCGACAGCGCGCGCAACGGTCTGACCGAAATCGGCGTCGTCGGTGATCAGGATCGACTGGGCGCTTTCGTCGTGTTCAGCCTGGCTGAGCAGATCCAAGGCGATCCAGTCGGGGTCGTTGTCCTTGTCGGCGATCACCAGAATTTCCGAAGGCCCTGCAATCATATCGATGCCGACTTTGCCGAACACGCGCCGCTTCGCCGCCGCGACAAAAGCATTGCCTGGTCCGGTGATCTTGTCGACCGGCGCGATGGTTTCGGTTCCGTAGGCCAGTGCGGCAATCGCCTGCGCGCCGCCGATGCGGTAGATCGTGTCGACGCCAGACACCTGCGCGGCCAACAAAACCAACGGATTGATCTGCCCATCCGGGGTGGGCACGGTTATGGCCAGCCGCTCAACGCCGGCCACTTTGGCCGGTATTGCGTTCATCAGAACGGATGACGGGTAAGACGCCAGACCACCCGGCACATAGAGCCCGGCAGCAGACACAGCAGACCAACGCCAACCCAAAGTTGCGCCGGTGTCATCCGTCCATCCGTGATCGGATGGCATCTGTTTTTCGTGATAGGCCCGAATGCGCACGGCTGCCAGTTCCAACGCTGCCCGATCCTGTTCCGGTACCTGTGCGATGGCGCGGGCGATATCGTCAGGGCTGAAGGCCAATGTGTCCGGTGTCAGCTCCACCCGGTCGAATTTCTCCGTCAGTTCGATGACCGCCGCATCGCCTCTGTTTCGCACGTCGTCGATGATGCCAGCCACAACCGCGTCCACATCGGGGCTGTCTTCGCGCTTGGCTGAAAGCAGCGCCTGAAAGGCCGTGTAAAAGTCAGGCGATGTGGTGTCGAGGAAAACGGGCATTCTGGCTCTCCGGGCGTTTCAGCGGGACATACCGTCAGGCGGTGTTGGCCTCAAGCCTTACTCCAAACTGTGCAGCAATTTGTGCATTGCAAAACAGGAAAGATCATTTCGATCACAACGCCGCCCCGTGGCCTGCCAGCCATGGCGCTCATAAAACCGAAATGCTGTCCGCGTGGCTTCCAGACGACCCTCTTTGTGTCCGGTGGCGAGAATTTCTTGCTCGAGCCTGTGGAGCAAGGCGGCACCTATTCCCCGCCCGCAATGCTCCGGGTGAATACACAAAAGTGTAATCTCGAACTGGCGCAAGGCTCCGACTGCCGCGATTTGCTTTGCATCTTCGGCCACCCAAAGTTCAGCGCCCGATCGGATCCAGTTCTTGATTGTTGCAGGATCCTTGTTTGCCGTCCAATCCGCGAGTATTTGCGGATCGTTTTCATGATCTTCAGCACAGAGTTCGGTAATCGAACGTACTAGGACACGGCTGATATCGAATACGTCGAAAACCTCGGCCTGGCGCAGCACCAGCCCATGTGGCGTCTCCGAGAACGCCTGCGCTATACCGCGCTTGTTCTGCATCTATTCCGCATGGTGCGGGGCCTGACCCGAGGGTGCGCGGTAGGGCCGGGTCACATCCTTGAGCGTCGCCGCCAGTGCTTCGACCGTCAAACGGATTGCTCCATCGCCTGCCAGCGTCAGCAAGACCTGACCAGCGCCGTCTTCGCCGGGTTCGAAATCGACGGATAACAGAGACAGCACCATGTCCGGGTCACGGCGGTCGATGCCCTGACTTGAGACGGACAGCACAGAATCGAACACTAAAACAGACTGAACACGTTCAAAGGGGCGGTCGCGCCGCGCCGCGGCGTCCTTATCTTCCCAACGGAAGCGGTTGAGCAACAGCGCGAAGCGGCATTCAGATGGGCGCCACGTCATCTCGGTCGCCGGGAACACCGCATCCTGTGACAGGGTCGAGATAACCTGCAGGTCATCGGCATCCTCTGCGCCGAGATACAGCGGGGCTTCGCGCCCGTCTTCGAAACTTGCGTCCATCATTGACCTTTGATCCGTTCAATCTTTGCGCCTACGCCTTCCAGCTTGCGTACCACATGTTCATATCCGCGATCCAAATGATACACCCGGCTGACCGTCGTTTCACCTTCAGCGGCCAGCCCGGCCAAAATCAGGGAGACAGAAGCGCGCAGATCGGTGGCCATGACCGGCGCACCTTTTAGCTGATCCACGCCCGTGACCGTGGCGGTTCCGCCGTGCACCTCGATATTCGCGCCCATGCGGACCAGTTCAGGGGCGTGCATGAACCGGTTCTCGAAAATGCGCTCTTCGAGCACCGAAACACCTTCGGCCGTGCACATCAGCGCCATCATTTGCGCCTGCAAATCCGTGGGAAAGCCCGGGAAGGGCTCTGTCACCACATCGACCGAAGTGACCTGCCCATTCCTGCGCGAGACTTTCAGGCCGTTTTCAGTCTCTTCTACGCTGACCCCGGCTGCATCCAGCTTACCTGCAAAGGATTCAACAAGGCGCATGCGACCGCCCAGCAACTCAACTTCACCGCCGCAAATCGCAGGTGCCAGCATATAGGTGCCAAGTTCAATCCGGTCGGTCACAACCTGATGCGTCGCGCCGTGCAGACGGTCCACGCCCTGAATTTCAATCGTGGACGACCCTTCTCCATAAATCTGAGCGCCCATTTTGCGCAGGCAGTCGATCAGATCGACAATCTCGGGTTCGCGCGCTGCGTTTTTGAGAACGGTGGTGCCTTTGGCCAGAGACGCGGCCATGACAATGTTCTCGGTGGCTCCCACGGAAGCGAACCGCATCTCATGCACTGCTCCTTTCAGCCCACCTGGAGCTTTGGCGTGCAGATACCCGTCTCTGAGTTCGATCTCTGCGCCCAGCGCCTCAAGCCCTTCCACATGCAGATCCATAGGACGTGCACCAATTGCGCAGCCGCCGGGCAGCGACACAACCGCCTGACCTAAACGCGCCAGCATCGGACCCAGAACGAGGTTCGAGGCCCGCATCTTGCGCACGATATCATAGTCTGCCGTGTGGCTGGTTAAATCGTGGCTGGACATCGCAATGACCTGACCATCCTGCAGAGAAGATACCTCAGCCCCCAGAGACTGCAACAAAGCCGTCATGGTCTTGATATCGCTAAGCCGCGGAGCGTTGGTCAGTGTTAAAGGTTCCTCGCTGAGCAAGGTGGCGGGCATCAGCGTCAGACATGCGTTCTTGGCCCCCGCAATCGGTATCTGACCGTTGAGCGGCCCGTTACCTGTTACCAGAATTGAATCCATTTGCTCTTATCCCTCATCCTTGCCGGCATTGTCGTCCGAGTTCGCACGGGCCTTGGCCTGCGCCTTGCGCCGCGCAAGGTTGGCTTTTAGTGCGACTTTGAGCCTGTCTTTGCGGGCGCTATCGGATTTGCCGTGTTTTTTAGGTGAACTTTTGTCTGCCATTGTCATTCTCTACAGGAGGCGAAAAAAACCGTCCAGACACCCTTGCGTGCTGTTTCGTTTAAGTCTAATCACCCGGCCACAGCGCTGCTGTAGCTCAGAGGTAGAGCACTCCCTTGGTAAGGGAGAGGTCGAGAGTTCAATTCTCTCCAGCAGCACCATGATTTTCGTGCGCGCCCGTCTAAATAAAACGCTGCTTAAAACCAAAATCCTCTTGCAATCCGATTGCCGATTTCGCAAGAAGCGGCAGCTGACGTAGCGTAACTTCGCCAAAAATTAATGTTTTAGCCAATTTCGAACCAATAACTGACATGATTCCACAATAGTTGACTTAACTGTACGCATTTGTGTGCGTTTGGACCCGCCGAACTGTTGACCAGTCCAGTTTTAACGAGGGGGTATATCGGCGAGACCAGGGGCGAGCGCGTTGGTCGTTTACATATACGGCGCGGCCAAGTCGCTCGCCCCAACTTTTAGATACTCTGGCTCAAACACAGGACCGGTAGGACAAAAGGCCAGGAAATCAGTCAATCTTGTTCTTTTGCGCATGGGGTGTGACCCCAAAGCTCGACCGGTACACGCGCGAGAAATGCCCGGGGCTTTCAAATCCACAAGCCACGGCGACCTCGGTGACCGAGGATTCGGTTTGAAGCAGCAGTTTTTGCGCCCGCTCTAGGCGCATTTCCATAAAGTACTTCTTGGGAGACGTATTCAGGTACTTTCCAAACAACCGCTCGAGTTGCCGGGTTGAGATCCCCAGTTCCACGGCAATGTCCGATGGTGAAACCGGCGATTCGACGCTGTCCTGCATAAGGTCGATGGCTCTGGCCAAATGCGCGTTCCGCATCCCGTTGCGTGACTGCAAAGACACCCGCTGTTTGGCGGTGGCATTACGTACGGCGTTGTAAACCATCTGATCCGCCACCTCGATTGCCAGATCCTCGCTATGATCCTGCCCGATCAAATGCAGCATCAGATCGGCCGTCGCCGTGCCACCAGAAGCCGTGATGTGCTTTTCGTCAGCCACAAAGACACTGCGAACCAGATTCACCTGGGGAAACGCCTCGGAAAAGGCGTCGTGATACTCCCAGTGAATGGCGGCTTGCATACCATCCAAAAACCCCGCCTCGGCCAACAGCCACGCGCCGGAACACAGCGCGCCAATGGCAGTCCCTTTCGCGCGTTCGCGCCGCAGAGTGGCCAGCAACGAGCGCGTGACGTGGTCGCGCATGTGAATACCGGACAAGACAAACAATTGATCGCATTTTGGCAGCGCATCCAACCCACCATGCACCAGAGTTACTGACCCGTTCGAACACACCGCCTGCTCTCCATGCTCGGACACGAAGGACCAGCTATACAGTTCCTCTTCCATGACCCAGTTAGCGATACGCAGCGGTTCGACAGCGCAGGAAAACGCGAGATGGGAGAATTCTTCAACCAGAATAAAAGTGATGTGCCGGGTCCGGCGCATTGGATGTCCCGTTCTGCAGGGCAGCGCGCACTAGCCTTTACTGCCGTTTCGGATTGTGATGCGCCATGCTGCACGATTTTTCTATGTATACAAGTTGTATTTTTTTCGAATACAAAAGCACTCATTGTGAATCAGGCACGATTCGTCTGATCCGATATGCCGACGTGAAATGGACCCTTGTATGAGAGACGAGAGCAAAACGCGTAAAGCTGCACTGACAGAGCACCTAAGGGTGTCAATTCTGACAATGCGGTTGCGACCCGGCGTGGACCTGGATGAGGCGCACCTGTCCGACGCGTTCGGCCTATCACGGACGCCGTTGCGTGAAGTGTTTCGGCAATTGGCGGGTGAGGGTTATCTGGATTTGCGCACAAACCGCGGCGCACGTGTCTCGGAGATGTCGCACACCACGCTGCGCGACTTTTTTCTGGCCGCGCCTATGATCTACGGCGCGATCCTGCGACTGGCCGCATTGAATGCGACAGCCCCGCAAATAGAAGAGTTGAAAGAGGCCCAGCAGGCGTTCAAGGCGACGCTGCGGTCCGGCTCTGGTGCGGATCGTGCGCTTGCCAACACCCGGTTCCATGAAGTGACCGGGGAGATGTCTGGCAATGTCTATCTGTTACCGTCTTTCAATCGCCTGCTGATCGACCATGCGCGGATCGGCATGACGTTTTACCGCCCGCAGGTTCCCGAGATGTCGGATAATCTGTCCACCGCCAGCCAGCAGCACGACGCCATCATCGCCGCCATCGAAGCCCGGGATGACACGGCGGCGGCGCGTCTCGCCGAAGAACACTGGAGCCTGTCGCGCGACCAAATCGAGCTTTTTGTGACGCCAGAGCCGCTGGACGTCCCGATGGGCAGCGCGCCTCAGTCGAAACCTGCATGAGGACAGAATGAACCCGATATTCAGATTTGAAGGCATCTATACCCCCGTGGTCACACCGTACCACGCGGATGGCAGCGTGAATTGGGACGCGCTGGCGCAGGTGATCGAAATCCTGATCGAAAATGGCGTACATGGCCTGATCTCGGGCGGGTCGACCGGCGAGAATTATGCACAAACCGTTGAAGAGCGGTTAGAGCTTGCGACGTTCACGCATGAGCAACTGAATAGCCGGGTACCTCTGGTGGTCGGAACGGGTGCGATGCTGACCCCAGACTCGATTGCCCTGGCCTCCGGCGCGCGCCAGATCGGCGCGGATGCGATCCTGCTGGCCAGCCCGCCCTATTCGGTTCCGACTGACCGGGAAAACGCGCTGAACGCACTGGCTATCGACAAAGCGGCTGATCTGCCGATCATGCTGTACAACTACCCGCACCGAACCGGCACAATGATGAGCGAGGAGTTTTTGGACCGGGTGGGGCGCAGCCGGAATTTCTGCGGCATCAAGGAAAGTTCGGGCGACATCAACCGGGTGCATCTGCTGGCGCGGGACTATCCGCATATCCAGCTGGGCTGTGGCATGGATGATCAGGCGTTGGAGTTCTTTGCCTGGGGCGCGCCGTTCTGGGTGTGCGGCGGGTCGAATTTCCTGCCCGCTGAACATGTGGCGCTTTACAATGCCTGCGTGATTGAGGGCAGCTTTATCAAAGGCCGTCGGATCATGAGCGCGATGATGCCGCTGATGCGGGTGCTGGAACAGGGTGGCAAGTTCATCCAGACGATCAAGCATGGCGTCACCATGAATGGGATCGATGCGGGCCGGGTGCGGCCTCCGTTGAAAGGTTTAAACAAGGATGACAAACGCGCGCTGGAACAGGTGACGCGCGTACTGAAGAAGACAATCGCAGATATAGTGGCGGAGGGATAAAGCATGGGCTTGCTGACACAGGATGAGTACAAATCCATCGCCGCGGAACTGGCCCTGCCGACCGGGGCCTTCATTGATGGTGCGTTCCGTCCGGCGATCTCTGGCGAAACCTTTGAGACGGTGAACCCGGCAACCGGCGACAAGCTGGCCGATATCGCGTCCTGCGGCGCGGCAGATGTGGATTTCGCGGTCGAGAAGGCGCGCGAGGCGTTTGAAGATGGCCGTTGGACGAAACTGCATCCCTCGGATCGCAAGGATGTGCTGATCCGACTGTGCAAACTGATCACCCGCAATGCGCGGGAACTGGCCGTGATGGAGAGCATCGACAGCGGTAAGACCATCTATGACTGCGAGACCGTGGATCTTCCCGAGACGATCCATTGTCTGAAATGGCACGCCGAGGCGATCGACAAGATCTATGATCAGGTCTCACCCGCCAGCGACGACCACATCGCCATGGTTGTGCGCGAACCAATCGGGGTTGTCGGGCTGGTGCTGCCTTGGAACTTTCCGCTGCTGATGTTGGCGTGGAAAATTGGGCCTGCTCTGGCCGCTGGGTGCTCGGTCGTTATTAAACCAGCGGCCGAAACCACGCTGACGGCCCTGCGTCTGGCCGAACTGGCGATGGAGGCGGGTCTGCCGCGCGGCGTGCTGAACATCGTGCCTGGCGGCGGTGCCGAGGTGGGCGAGCCTATCGGGCGGCATATGGATATCGACATGGTGTCCTTCACCGGCTCGACCGTGACGGGCAAGCGGTTCCTGACCTATTCCGCTGAAAGCAATGCCAAGGAAGTGGTGCTTGAGATGGGCGGCAAGAACCCGGCCATCGTGATGGAGGATGCGGAAAACCTGGATCGCGTGGCCGCGCATGTCGTGAACGGTGCGTTCTGGAACATGGGCGAGAACTGCTCGGCCTCGTCCCGTTTGATAGTGCACAAGGGTGTGAAGTCGGAACTGCTGGAGCGCATTGCACATCACGCCAAGCAGTGGAACATCGGCGATCCCCTGGACCCGGAAACCCGCATGGGTGCGCTGGTCAGCCAAGGCCATTACGCCAAGGTCTGCGGCTATCTGGATCAAGCCGAGAGCGTGGTCACCGGTGGCAAGGCCGAGAAAGGCTTTGTCGAGGCCACGGTTGTTGAAGTTCCCGGCAACGAGACGAAACTTGCCCGCGAGGAAATCTTTGGCCCGATCCTGTCGGTGATCGAGGTCTCGGGGTTCGACGAGGCGATCAAGATTGCCAATGATACCGAGTATGGCCTCTGCGCCTCGATTTTCACCTCGAACGCCAAGCGCGCTATCCGAGGCGCTCGCGCCATTCGCGCGGGCACCGTGACAGTCAACAGTTTTGGCGAGGGTGACATCACAACGCCATTTGGTGGCTACAAACAATCCGGATTTGGCGGGCGCGACAACTCTGTTCACGCGCATGACCAGTACACACAGTTAAAGACCATATGGATCGATCTGGCTGATGACGCTGATGAGGCGGTGGATTGAGTCGCTACCGCGCCAGACGCCTGCCGCGGCAGACAGGGCCAGCAGGCTGGAACGCCATTCTGCCGCCGCAAACACCGTGTCCTGAACTGGACAGGGACCAAACCGCCGACATTACAATTGTCGGCGGCGGTTTTGCGGGCCTGAGTGCGGCGCGGCGGCTGCACCAACTTGATCCATCCCTAAGAATCGTCCTGCTCGAAGCCGGGCGGATGGCCGACGGGTCTGCGGGCCGCAATTCGGGCTTCATGATTGACCTGCCGCACGATCTGGCGTCGGACAATTATGCAGGCGACGGGATCGAGGCGGACCGGGCGACCATCGCCCTGAACCGCCGCGCCATCGATTTTGCAACAGACGTCGCGATCGAGAGTGATCTGACGCAGGAGGCGTTTGATCCCTGTGGCAAATTCAATGCTGCAGCAACTCGGGCCGGTGACGCGCACAATCGGGAATTCGCAGAGCATCTTGAAAGACTGGGCGAACCCCACACGCTGTATGACGCGCAGCAGATGCAAGAGATCACTGGCAGTCCACACTACACGTCCGGCCTTTATGCGCCGGGCACGGTCATGATCCAGCCCGCCGCATATGTTCGGGCACTGTCTGCGCGTCTGGCCGGGCAAATCCACATGCATGAAAACTCACCGGTCACAGGTTTTGAGCGACAAGGGTCGGGCTGGATCGTGGAAACGCCCAAAGCGCAGGTTACGACCGGCCGCATCATTCTGGCCAATAACGGTCACGTGGAAAGTTTTGGTTTTTTCCGGCGCCGCTTGATGCACATCTGCCTGTATGCCTCAATGACGGAACGGCTGACGCCCGATCAGATCGCGACTTTAGGCGGTCAAGCCCGCTGGGCGGTGACGCCCGCAGACCCGATGGGCACGTCGGTTCGGCGCGTTTCCGGCAGCTCTGGGGACCGCATCCTGATCCGGACCTGCTCAAGCTTTCACCCCACAATCGAAACCTCGCAGATGCGGTTGCACAAAGCCGGGTGGGTACATGACCGCAAGTTCCGCGAACGCTTTCCACATCTGCCGGGTGTGAAGATGGCGCATCGATGGGCTGGCATGCTGTGCCTCAGCCGAAATGGGTCGGCGGCCTTTGGCGAACTGGATACGGGTGTCTACTCCGCCTGCTGCCAGAATGGGTTAGGCATCGCACGCGGCACTTTGCAGGGTATGGGCGTCGCCGAGTTGATGTTGAACAATAACTCGGAGATCGCGGCGCATTTTCTGGCGCAACCACACCCCACGCGTCTGCCGCCGGAGCCATTTGCGTCACTCGGGGCGAACACCTACCTGATGTGGAAGGAATGGAGGTCGGGCAAGGAATAAAGCCAGCCTGTTCCTCAATACGTCTGATTCAACTCGTCCGCCGCCGGGATTTCGCGCTCGCGACGTGCGATGTAATCCAGCAATTCCTCGTTCTTGGCCGGGTCTAAGGTTGGTTCCTGATACTCGGCCAACAGCTTACCTGCGTGTTTCAGGGCGCGTTCGGTGATTTCAACTTCACCTTCTGTAACCCATTGTTCAATCGAGTTGTTGTCAAAGAGTTCAGGCATAAAGAACGCATCCTGGAAATTGTCCTGCGTGTGTGGATGTCCAAGGTAGTGACCGCCTGGGCCAACATCCGGAACTGCGGCCAAGGCCTGATCGAAGTCATCCCATTTCGGCCCTTCGGCCATGCGGTAGGCCATGGCGCATTGCTCGGCATCGACAATGAACTTGGCGACAGAACAGTGCATTCCGGCCTCGTTCCAACCCGCACTGTGCCAGATATAGTTTGCGCCGGCATGGATCACCGAACTGAGCGTCGTGGCGGACTCGTACCCGGCCTGTGCGTCAAAGGTCTTTGCCCCACCCAACGTATTCGAGGTACGCCACGGCACGCCGTAGTGTCGCGCCATCTGACCGATCATAAAGTTCATCAAGCTGATCTCAGGTGTGCCTGCCATCGGAGCGCCGGATTTCATCGACACCGTCGACAGGTAGTGCCCGTAGATCGCAGGCGCGCCTTTGCGGATCACTTGCGTGTAGGCCAGCGCGCTCAGCGCCTCCGCATTCAGCTGCGCCACGGTGGCTGGGACGCTGGCAGGCGTGTTGGCTCCGCCCAGAACGAAAGGTGAGCACAGCACGGGCTGATTGCGGCGGCAAAAGGCTCGCATCGCGCCTAGCATGGTTTCGTCCCAAACCAATGGCGAGTTGCCGTTGCAATTGCCGGTGGTGATAGGATGATCCTCAAGGAAGTCCTCGCCAAACAGGATCGCGCACATCTCCATCACGTCTTCGGCGTTCTTGGGTGAAGTTGTCATGCCCATGAAGGTTTTGTCGGAATGTTTCATCGACGAGTAGGTGATGCGCAAATGGCGCTGACTGATCGGGTGATCGTAAGGCTCGACGATGTGATGCGCGGAGGAATGCAGTGCGGGCAACATGTGGCTGAGCTTGTGAAACATCGCCAGATCGTCCAGCGTCGGGTTCCGGCGCACATCGTCCAGGTCGCGCAGAAACGGCGCACCGGTCATCGGCACAAAGATCGAATGATCGCCACCCAGGCGAACGTTCTTTTTCGGATTGCGGGCATGGTAGGTGAAATCCGACGGGATCGTGGCAATCAGCTCGCGCACCAGTCCTCGATCCAGATAGACCAACTCGCCATCAACCTGGGCCCCCGCCCGTTTCCAGTCTTCCAATGCAACGGGGTCGCGAAACTGGACACCAACGTTTTCAAGGATATCCATCGAGGCGTTGTCGATGCCTTCCACCTGAGCCCCGGTCATGACTTCGCATAAAGGGATGCCGCGGGTCAGGCCCGGCAGCATGTCGAAATTTGGCGCGGTGCGAGCGGCGCGGCGGGCAGAGCGTCCACCGGACCGGGTTGGCGTGCGGATGTTCACAGGGCGATCCTCCAGTCTTGTGCCCCAGATTGGCGGATTTGGCGATTTCGCACCTCACTGATTGCGAAACCTGCATGCAGGAAGCGACATGTCCCAAACCGCAAAGTATCGCTCCGATCCGGGGCAATGTTGGTTGTATCCTAAGCGATTGCATTTGTTCGTCCGACACACGGATCAGCCCACCGGTCACAGACGTCAGAACCCCGCCTGAGATGATGCGCTGAGTGCGCGATTGGTCGCACAAGGACGGGCGTACAGACTTGAATTCTGACATCAATTTGGCGGGTACGCTTCACGCCTCGCACGTGCAGACCTTTGCAACGCAAAAAACATCTGACCCAACGGGACTCTGTTCACCACCCACGCACCGTCTATAGTTTGTAGATACGCTTTTGGGAGGATCAGACGCGTGGCGCACGCAGCAGACATGCTGATTGTGGGAGCCGGATTTTCCGGACTGACGGTGGCATTGGAAGCCCGTAAGCGCGGGCTCGGTGACATCGCCATTCTGGAGAAGGCTGATGATATCGGCGGGACATGGCGAGAAAACACTTATCCGGGCGTGGCCTGTGATATCCCGTCACATCTGTACTCAATGGCAACCCATCTCAACCCGGATTGGAGCCGGGCGTATGCGGGCGGCGCCGAGATACAGGCCTATCTGCAAAAAATTTCGCGCGACGAAGGGCTGTATGACCTCTGCCATTTCCAGCAGGAAATGAAGTCCGCCAGGTGGGACGGGGCACGCTGGCAAGTGGAAACGCAAAGCGGGCAACACTGGTCCGCCCGGTTTCTGGTATCGGCCATAGTCGCGCTGCATATTCCCAGCATACCGGACATCCCCGGCGCGGACAGTTTCCCCGGCCCGAGCTTTCATTCGGCCCAGTGGGACCATGACGCGGTTCTGCACGATAAGAGGATCGCCGTGATTGGTACTGGTGCCTCAGCCGTGCAATTTGTGCCGGAGATTGCAAAACACGCCGAACACGTCACCATTTTCCAACGCAGCGCCCCTTACGTACTCCCCCGCCCGGATGGACCGATCGCGCCGTGGGTCCGGCGTCTTTATGCCCGCCTCCCGGTGCTCGCGCGGATCAGACGAAAATTCATCTTTGCGGTTTTCGAGTTTCGACACCGTGTTTTTCGAGGCGAGGAACGCATGGTGAATTTTGCCATAAGGATGTGGCACCAATCTCTTGACAGCGCGATTTCCGACCCTGCAATGCGTGAGAAATTGACGCCGCAATACAGGATCGGCTGCAAACGGGTTCTCAGCTCAAATGACTGGTATCCTGCGCTGGCCCGCGACACCGTTTCCGTCGTCCCACACGGCGTGGTCTCGATTGACAGGAACCGCATCCGAGCGGCGGACGGCAGCGAAATGCAGGCCGATGTTTTGATTTGGGGCACCGGGTTTCATGTCACCGACGTGATGGGCCGGCTGGATATTGTCGGGGCCGATGGCCTGACCTTGCGCACAGCCTGGGCAGATGGGATGCAAGCCAATCTTGGCACTACGATTGCCGGATTTCCCAACTTTTTCATTCTGCTCGGCCCACATACCGGGCTTGGGCATAACTCGGTTGTTCTGATGATCGAAGCGCAAGTTGCCCATATCGGACGCGTTTTGGACGCGATGCAGAGCCAGGGCCTGTCCACCATCACACCCGACCCCGCCAGACAGGCTGCGTTCACGCAGGAAGTGCAGGAACGCCATACCGACAGCATCTGGCAAACCGGTGGATGCTCGTCTTGGTATCAGGATGCCGAAGGCCGAAACACAACACTGTGGCCGGGAACAGTTGGCGAGTTCCAGAAGCGCATGGCACAGTGCGGGTTAGAGCAATACCTGCAGGACCCAATCAAAGGCGGAGACGGATGAAATGACGACCTTGCTGCTTGTTATCGGTCTCTTCTTGGCCTTTTTGCTTGGCATGAACCTCTGGACCCGGCGTCTGACCCGGCGGGGTCTTGAAATCGTACCACAGCTGGGCGAAGTGGTGTCCGTTCAGGGTGGCAGCATTCACTACGTTGAAAAGGGCAATCCAGATGCCCAGACCCTTGTTATGATCCACGGTCTGGCGGGACAACTGCAACACTTCACATATGCTTTGGTGGATATGCTGGCTGACGACTATCACGTTATTGCACTGGACCGTCCCGGGTGTGGCTATTCCACCAGAGATGACGCCAAACTCGCTCAGTTACCGGAACAGGCCCGGATGATTGAAGAGTTTCTCGACAAAAAAGGCTTATCCAACGTTGTTCTGGTCGGACACTCGCTGGGTGGCGCCGTCTCTCTGTCGATGGCACTGAACCATCCTGAGAGGGTGGCGGCGCTGGCGCTTCTGGCACCGCTGACTCATAAACTGCCGGACACGCCAGCCGTGTTCAAACCGATGGAAATCCGCACCGGATGGCTGCGCACTCTGATTGGTAACACGCTTGCCGTACCTTTGGCGTCAAGAACGGCACCACAGGTACTGAGCACTGTATTTGATCCCGAAACGCCTCCTACGGATTTTCTGGATCGTGCGGGCGGTGCGCTTGGACTGAGACCGTCGGCCTTTATCACCGCATCACAGGATGTGATCGGGGCGGATGAGAGCATCGAAGCGCTGGGCAGACGGTATCCCGACCTGAGTGTACCGGGCGGCATCTTTTACGGTGCGCAGGATGCGATCTTGTCACCGGCCGAACATGGTGCGCCAATGACCAAATTTGGCCTGTCTTTCGAAGAGATCGAAGAGCGCGGCCACATGATCCCGATAACAGTACCCGATGCCTGTGCGGAGTTCATTCGTCGCGCGGCTCACGCGACAACGGATGCATCACGGATTTCCGCCGCAAAGCCCGGCGAAATCGTCTGAAAGAAACCATGGGGGTCAGGTGTTTTCCCTCTTGACCCACCAATGCCCCTCCCTTACATCGCCTGTCACTTGTGGCGGAGTAGCTCAGTTGGTTAGAGCAGCGGAATCATAATCCGCGTGTCGGGGGTTCAAGTCCCTCCTCCGCTACCACCAAAATTCCTTAACTTTATGATTTTTAATGAAATTCCTATTGTCCGCCCTTCGATACCCAACATTTTGACCAACAAAGTTTTTCCGATGGCGCATTCTGGCACTCTGTGCCTGGCGCCCATTATCCACCATTAAGAAATGGCTCGGCAATGTCAGGTTTTGTCAGGTTCCTGACGTGCGCACGGCGAAACGTCGGATCGATCCGACAATCGCAGGCGGGCTGCTATTCTCGCTAATCTTTCTTTGCTGGCGGAATGGCAGGGCGGTTCACGGCTACAGCCAGAGCGCATAGGCTGTTGCGGCGGCGGGTAGCGCAAAGAACCAGCCCCATAGATAAAATTTAGCGTGGGTAGACAGTGAGCCTATGGAGCTTTGTAATCTATCTGCAGTTGCGACCAGTTCAGCAGCGTACTGTTCCGGCGCTATGTGCGGTTCCTGCTCGGGATCTTCGCGCGTTTTTTCTTGAAGTCGGTAGAAATCCTTCAACTGTAAAACATAAAATTCGAGCTCTGTGACCGGCTCATGCCTATTCGCCAAAGCACTCATGTTTGAAACAGTGGTTTTCGGATGATTCCATAACTGAAAACTCCTTAGGTCGCCGTACCAGGATAGAAGGTGATTGATGGCGAGAAACACCAAAAGGTAATTTGTGATTTGCCCGAGACTGGTTTCGCCGGGCGTAACGCCCAGCACGGTAAAACCATCCAAGTCTAGCCCTGTGCTTGCAGTCAGTATCTTTGCAAGTGCCAACGCCATCAGGCTTCTGTTTGACACATATGTTGCTCTGGAAATCAGTTCCTGTCCTTGGAAGTTCACGTCGCACCCTCGTCTGACCTATTGGCTTTGTTCTGCATCTGCTCAATCAATTCTCGAATTGAATCTGCCCTTAGAAAAAACGATAGACCGGCGTGCGTTCCATCAGCGCGGTCTTTGCCGGACCGATAGTGACCGCAGATGAGCCCAACAATACTCGGGCGTCGGTAGTGTTCTTTGGTATGCCAAGAACCGTCAGCCCAGCCTTTTTGTAACGAGATAACCGGCCCACCAGAAAATCCAGACTGAGCGAAACTGTCAATTAAACCATAATTTCGTCCTAGTTCTCCTTCCACATCAATCCCGTGAATAGGGGGGTACGCAAATACGCCTTGGCGCAAAATTGGATAAATGTACTGACCACCATCAGTTCGGTTGACGGGAGCGTTATCGGGGTAACCGACAAATACAACTGGCTCGCCTGCTATCCGAGAACCAAGCTCTTCATCTGTCGCCAAAAAACCGAACTTAAATGAAATTGGGCGTCTGGTCTCACCCTTTTTCCGAATTGGCAGAACATTCTTAGGAACCTTCAGAACTGCCAAGTCGCAATTGGATGGGTCGAATGAAAACTCGGGATCGGAAACACGGAACTTCTGATATCCCAATGCCACATGATCTGATCCAGGATTTATCGCAGAGCTAAATGACATCTCAAGTTCTGTGCAAACAGAAGCGCGAGAAAGACTAGGCGGTAGATACTTGGGATCTACCACATGGCGTGCAGTCGCTACATAGTACTTGTCTTGGCCCCCTAAAACTGTGCCACAGTTGGCTTAGTTTTGGAGACGGGATTGATGGCGCGGAAACGGTATTCGGACGAAGATATTCTGCGGCTTTTGCGCGAGATTGAGCTGGGCCTGGCATCTGGTTCGGATGTCGCGACGGCGTGCAGAACGGCTGGTGTCAGTGATGCGACCTATTACACATGGCGCAAGCGGTTTGGTGGGATGGGACGATCTGAGATGGCCAATCTGAAGGCGCTGCAGAAAGAGAATGATCGGCTCAAGAAAATCGTGGCTGAGCTTGAACTGGACAAACTCATTCTCAAGGAGAGCCTTGATTATCTAAAGCCAAAGGCCTGACGGCAGACCAGCTTCGTCAGGCCGTGGTCCACACCCGACAAAAGCTGGCAACCTCTGAACGGCGCACCTGTCGCGTGATTGGATTGGCGCGGAGCACGCTGCAATACCGCGCAGCGCCAAAGGATGATGAGGCGTTACGTCTGGCGATGATCCGATTGGCCAAACGGTATGGGCGCTACGGCTACCGCAAGGTCGCCGAGCTGCTGCGTGTCGAAGGCTGGGCAGTCAATCATAAAAAGATCGAACGACTATGGCGCGAAGAAGGCTTGCAGCTCCCACAACGGCACAAGAAACGCAAACGGCTGTACCACAAGGACAGCTCGATCATCCGGCTCCGACCGCAACATCCCAATCACATCTGGAGCATTGACTTTGTCCACGACAAGCTGAGCAACGGACAGAGCTACAAGATGCTGACGGTGCTGGATGAGTATACCCGTGAGGCGCTCTGCGTAGCGGTCAAGCCGAAGATGAACAGCGCAGACGTGCTGGATGCGCTCTACCCACTCTTATTGCGGCACGGGAAGCCCGAACACATCCGTTCCGACAACGGCGCGGAGTTCATCGCAACGGCCCTGCAGACCTGGTTAAGAAAGGTGGGCATTAAGCCGATCCAAATCTACCCGGGATCACCTTGGGAGAATGGATACAACGAGCGCTTCAATGGCACTCTGCGCCGGGAAGTCCTCAACGCAGAATGGTTCCACACCACCAAACAGGCTCAGATCGTCATCAATACCTGGCTTAGACAGTACAATCGTGTCAGACCCCATCAGGCTCTAAACATGCGACCGCCCGTTCCAGAAACCTTGCTCAAAACTGGCCCATAGAATTGGGGCTGGACATAGTCGCTCATATCTGGCCTCCCTCAAGAAAAGAGGCTCGGATATCATGCACCCATACTCAACGCAAAACGATACTAACAGGCAGGATATGCAATGATAGAACGCGTCTATGCGACAGAGGGAATGCAGCTCACATTCCAGCCGCTATCGGACGTAATGCTGATGGCGATTGGTAGGCTTGTTCGCATTTGCTCTGAATATGAAGACTGCATTAACTCGGTGCTCTGCATGATGGCGCAAATTGATGAGGCGCGAGTGGATATCCTAACGGGCCAGAGTTCCGTTAAGCGCAAGGTTGATATTGCGCGTCAGTTAGCGCGCGCCAGACCCGACGACGCCTTTGAAGTGTTTGATAAGACTTGGACACCGCGAGTCAAAAACCTCTTCCATGACCGAAACGTCCTCGCGCACGGAACATACCTTGGCGTTGCGCCAGATGGTCAGTACGTGTTTTTTACTTCGGGCCGTGAGATAGACGAAGAATTGGGTTACGGCACCATGGCGCAGAGCTATGCCCCAGAGAATGTGTTGGAGGAAACCAATTGGGCTCAAGACTATCTTGGAGTCGTTGAACGGAACCTAAAGATTGGCTCACTGCGAGCGAAGCGCACAGCTCCATATCTTCATCCTAGCAATAAGGCTGGTACTCGCGGTCCATCCCGAAAGAAACCAAACAAATGATGACATGCTGCACCAATTAGTGAATTTCTTTGAACAGTACCCGGAAAACTTACTGAGCGTTTTCGGCAAGCGCCCACAAGGTATCGACCCGGCATTGTTGCATCGCCTGAACGACTACCGAGACCGACAGCAAACAATCTTGGAGGATACCCATGCATTTCGCCTCGATGTAGAGGCCGAAGCAATGCTGAACCAGTTGATAAACGAAATAAAGCGCGGCGGTCTTGAGGATACCTATCAGAGGGTCTTGCTACCATTTCCTGCTATTACACTTGAAAAACAGACTGACGAAAGCGGTGCGTCTGTGATTGGCTTCCTTACGCAGGTCAATGGTGACATTTACACCCAAGTCTTCATGACGAATGATGGAGGCGCGGTACCAAGCATGTTCGTCTTGAAGTCGAACGGGCTCAATGCAGTAGTCATACCTACACCCTCTCAAGAGCTCCTGAGGCAGCAGCCAGGCAATCAAGTGTTAGAAGAAGCGCTCGAAAAGGAGCGAACATGGACTCAGTACTTTCTTGGACTGTCAGTCGCCTTATTCACCATGCTTAAGCATCAGAGCATGCTCGACGTAGAAGAAGTCACGGCGTATCCGAGAGCGGCGAGACGGAGGGCAAAGAAGAGCGGAAGGAACCTGCCGGACTTCAGGGTTTCGAAAATCAAACTCGGAACGGCTGGTCGTGGGTAATGGGAAGCGATGCAGGAAGGCGCAGACAAGGGCGATGGTGATCCGATACGCCGCCGAACCCATTGGGTGCGCGGGCACTACATGCGCAACCCACCGGGTGGGCTTAGTTGGCGCATGCCGCATCTGCGTGGTGCTGGGCCTATGATCCGTCAAGAACGCCACATAGTCGCAGGAAAGGGTGAGGCTTAGGCGGGTCAAATGCTGATTTCGACTGGCATTCCCACATTGAGGAAGGGGCTTGCCTCCCTGCCTTGTTTTAGTCGCCGCATGCGCCAATTTGCGCCACTAGTCGAATCGCGTTTTTGGGGCGTAGCGTTGTCGCTATTCAACCTGGAGATTTGATATGGCGGATAAGTGGGCCTTCATTAAGTGCATCTTGCCCGGTACAGGCTCTGCCATACAGACAGACCCATCCGGCAGCCTTGCCCCGCATATCTTGGTTTCGACTAATGACACTTGCGCCACCCCCAAGTTACGACCGGCCCATCCGACAGAGGAAGAACGCCGACTTGTCGGAATCCGGCAGACTGCATAAGCCAGATATTGGGCCAATTCGTCAGACCGTTTGCTGTGACGTATTCGGGTTTCTGGGCGTCCCAGAACGCGCTCAGGATGGCTTTCAGATCCTCGTCAGGCTGTTCGTTGCTGTCGTCGGCAAAGAACACCTGTAATTGCCAAACATCGGGTAGTCCCGTCACAGACTGAAAACGAATGTCCCGTGTCCAATGCTTGTCCCATTGGCGCGGGTTTCGTTTACGCAGCGACCGCCTTACGGCTTTCCAGAAAGCCACTATTGCCGGGTGGCTGTGGCCGATCAACCGTGATAGAGGAAATGAAAGGATAGAGGCAGGATTAAGGTTCCCTGAACGCCAAAAGGTTTTGCGGCGGAACCGACAACTGCCATGACCCGAGATGATCTGGCCGAGGCGTTGGGGTGCGCTATCGCGCGCTAAGCTTTTTGGCGTTTTGAATGGGATACGTTGGCATTGTTGGCACGCATCTTCACGCGTGCCGCACAGGGCAAGATTAACGACCATGACATCATGAATTTTCAACATCAAATGCTTAAATAGATCATAGAGCTGTCCCGGCGGCGTCAAAGTTCCAATCGCTGGACCGTCAGGCCTGTAACGGAGAAGCAAAATGACCCAGTTGAAACCGGAAAAGCTGAGTGCGGAACGGCAGCCTGCGGCTTCATCCGCCGAGACCGGGGAGGCAAATCACCCATATGACAAGCTGGACCGCGCAACGCGGGCCGCGATGGCTCGTGCCACGGCCGGAGTTTCCCCGCATTCCATAATGGCTACGTGGATGGATTGGGCGCTGCATCTGAGCCGGTCTCCGGGGCGCCAGATGGAACTAGCAGAGCGCGCCGGCCAGAACGCCGCCAAGCTTTGGGAGCATGCCGGAAAACTTGCCGCAGGGGCCGCAGCCGAACCGCCGTTCCGGCCCCGCAAGCACGATCACCGGTTCACTGCGGAGGATTGGCAAAAGGCCCCTTTCGCTCTTTGGCAGCAGGCCTTTCTGAGCGCGCAGGACTGGTGGCAGGCTGCGACCGATGAAATGCCGGGTATCGCGCCACGGGATGCCGAGCGCGCCCAATTCCAGATCCGGCAGGCGCTGGACGTCGTTTCGCCGTCGAACTTTCCTTGGTTGAACCCTGAAATCCTCAACCGCACGGCTCAGACAGGTGGTCGCAATCTGGTGGATGGTGCCGCACATTTTGTGGAAGATGTCCTGCACACCGTCACCCAACAGCGTGATCCCGCCCCCGAAGGTTACGAGATTGGCAAGGATTTGGCGGCAACACCGGGCAAAATCGTCTTTCGTAACGCGCTTTTCGAACTGATCCAGTATTCCCCCACAACCAAAACCGTGCAGGCTGAACCGATCCTCTTCGTCCCAGCCTGGATCATGAAGTATTACGTGCTGGATTTGTCGCCCGAGAACTCGATGGTTCGATACCTTGTCGATCAGGGGTTTACGGTGTTCATGATTTCCTGGCTGAACCCGACCGCCGAACACGCCGACCTAAGCCTTGAGGACTATCGCAAACAAGGCGTTATGACCGCGATTGACACGGTGGAAAAGATTGTTCCGGGCAAAAAGATTCATGCCAACGGGTATTGTCTGGGTGGTACGCTGCTTGCCATCGCGGCCGCAGTTATGGAACGCGACGGCGATGACCGTCTGGCCAGCGTCACTCTAATGGCGGCGCAGGTCGACTTTGCCGAAGCTGGTGAGCTTTTGCTGTTCATCGACGACAGTCAGGTTTCTTTTGTCGAGGACCTGATGTGGTTGCAGGGTTGTCTGGACCGACCGCAGATGGCACGCACGTTTACGACCATTCGCGCCGAAGACTTGATCTACGCGCGCGCTGTGCGCCGCTATTTCCTTGGGGAAGATGACCTTCCGACGGATTTGACCGTCTGGAACAACGACACAACACGCATGCCTGCGCGGATGCACTCGGAATATCTGCGCGGCCTGTTTCTCGAAAACCGTTTGAGTGCGGGGCGGTTTGCGGTCGACGGGCGCGTGATCGCTCTGAAGGACATTCGCGTCCCGATGTTCGTGGTCGGAACCGAAACCGATCATATTGCGCCCTGGCGGTCGGTTTATAAGGTCAGGTTGTTCACAGATGGCGATCTGACATTTGTTCTGACCAAGGGGGGGCACAACGGCGGTATCCTGAGTGAGCCCGGACATAAGAACCGTCATTACCGGACAGATCACCGGTTGGCCGATGCGCATTATGTTTCGCCGGACGATTGGCTCGAGATCAGCGAATTCAGGGAAGGCTCATGGTGGCCGGCGATGGCGGACTGGATACGGACGCATTCGACCGGGAAAACTGCACCTCCGCCCATGGGAGGCGCGCGCAGGGATGCAAGCAAGTTGCCCGACGCCCCCGGAACCTACATCCATCAGGTCTGATTGGCGCCGTATTCAAGGCGCCAGCGAATTCAGTTGCCCAACAGGTTTGCGTTCGGAAACTCGGTGAAGTGAAATGGGATCGTTTTGCCACTCATCGTGCTGGAGAAAAAAGCGGATTTGAGAGCGGGTGGAACCGGCAGGCGTACGTCATAGAACACACACGACCTTCGTGCGCCAACACCGATTGGCGCAAATGCACGCACTCGCGGATGCGGGCGTTTCAACAATCCAGGCGGGAAACCAAATCAGACCGGCGAGGATTTTGTGGGTTTGGCTGCTTTACGACCCGCCTTTGACGCCGCTTCCACATTCTCGCCTATGGCCTCGGCTTCCGCGTCGCTCACATATTGTGCGCACCGGGTTACCATTTCAAACCACTCCCGGGCGTCTTCGACCATGCGTTCAATCGAATGGCGCTGCCATTCGGTCATCGTGTTCATCGCTTTGGCCGGTTCAATCCGGTCGCCGGACGTCGTTTCTCGCGCCGCTTCCAGCGCTGTTCTGGCGGCCTCGTGACGGCGCCGGAACCAATGGCGAGAGTATTCCTCGGCCTCATCCAGCAGCTTGTCTTGCGCATTCCAGAACTGCTCGACCTGCGGCGCAATGAGTGGATTTGCGGACATCATGCCCTGCATGGACCTCAGGACATCGGTGAAAACTTCCGGTGATTCGGTCTTGGTGGATTTGGTAGGCATCTTCAATTCTCCCATTAAAGATCGCAGTGTTGCGACACTACCACATTCGCGTGTCACAACTTTAAGCGAAATCAAATTCGTGAAGCCGACCGTCGTCGGTCTCTGCGCCGATGCTGCTGGGTGATGGGGTGTCGCGTTGACCCATTTTGACTAGCGACCGGGTGTCACCGATCCTGCGCCACAGAGCGTCGAAAAAGCGCAAGACTGATTCCCAACAGCGCGAGGCCGAGCACTGCCATCCAAGCAAACTCTGGCCAAACCGTTTCGATTCCGGCGCCCTTGAATATGATGGACTGACTGGCCGACATGTAGTGCCGGGACGGCAGGATGAGTGTCCCCACCTGCAACCAGTCGGGCTGCCCCTCAATCGGTGTCTCACCGCCTGACAGCATCAGCATGGGCAGGATCACCAGCATCACC
The DNA here is from genome assembly GCF_056535885.1 of Ruegeria sp. B1. NCBI lineage: Bacteria > Pseudomonadati > Pseudomonadota > Alphaproteobacteria > Rhodobacterales > Roseobacteraceae > Ruegeria > Ruegeria sp. B1. The sequence goes on from NZ_JBQFJA010000001.1 coordinate 1,666,988, forward strand.
AGCAGCGCGAATTGCGCCATCGAACGGGCGATGGTCGCCAAAAAGACCCCCAATGCCGTAGCCGTGAACAAAAAGAGGGCGGTGCCAAGCAGAAACAGCAGTTTAGACCCCGCGATATCGATGCCGAGACTGCCCTGCATAACAAACGTCATCGACAAGCCCGCTGCGACCAGAACAACGGCGGCGTTGGCCCAGATTTTGGCGATGGCGATGTCGAAAGGGGTCAGCGGCATGGCCAGCAGATGCTCAATCGTTCCATGCTCGCGTTCGCGGATCATGGCCGCGCCAGTCAGGATCGTTGTCAGCCACATGATCTGACCGATCAGGGCGACGATCCCGGCAAAGCGCACCGTATCCCTGTTTGGGTTGAAGGCGCTGCGCAGAATGACATCAATCATCGGCGGGTCGATGAGGTCTGCACCGATGGCGAACCGGCGAATCTCGGCGCTCAGGATATTGATGATGTAGTTGGCGCCGATCCCGGCCTGCTCCATCGCGGTTGCGTCGATTAGAACCTGAATCTCGGGTGCGCGTCCGGCGCGTACATCCTTTTCGAACCCTGGCGGGACGGCGACGACGAACAAAAACCGACCGGCATCCATCTGGTCCGGTCCGGTGCCTGGAACGATCTGAACAACGGGCTGGAATTCCGGTGGAAAAAACGCGGTTGATAGGGCGCGGGAGAGCGGAGAATTGTCCTCATCCGCAAATGCAATCGAGGCATTGTTGACGGAACTGGCGACACCGGTGGCCTCCATGATCGGAGACAGCGTAAAGGACCAGGCCAGCAGCGCCATCATAACCCAGTCCCGACGCAGGCTCATCATCTCTTTCAAACCCAGCCAGAAGATGCGGTAAAGACGTTGCATTTACTTCTCCTGCGCCCGAAGCAAGAGGGCCGCAATCAGGGTAAAGGCAGGCCCGAAGCAGGCCAGCGCCAGAATGTCCGAGGTCATTGCCTCCCACCCCAGACCCTTGGTGAACGCCCCAACGTTGAGATGCAGGAAATAGGAGGACGGCCACAGCGCCCCGATGGTCTGCGCGCCGGGTTCCAATGTCGAAACCGGCTGCAGCAGGCCCGAAAACTGGATGGTGGGCACCACAGAAGCAATGGCGGTCGCAAAGGTCGCGGCCACCTGGCTTGATGTAATCGTCGCCATCAGCAAGCCGTATGATGTTGTTGCCCACACATAAAGCAGCGCGCCAACCGCAAGAGGTATGGGATCGCCCTTGAGTGGCACGTCGAACACAAAAACCGTCATCCAGGCCAAGAGCAGAAAATTGGCGTAGGCAACCGCGATATAGGGGATTTGCTTGCCGATCAGAAATTCGAGCCGTGTTGTCGGGGTCACATAGAAATTCACGACCGATCCCAGTTCTCGCTCGCGAGCGACACTGACCGCCGTCAGAATAGCGGGCAGCATGATCAGCAAGATCGCGGGCATCGCCGGGGCCATTGCCGCGATACTCTCAAAGCTCTGATTGTAGCGAAACCGTGGTTCGATGCGGGCCGCTTCGGTTTGTCCGGTCCCGGTTTCCCGCGCCAGAGTGTCGACAAAGGTTTGATGCAGACCCGCCACATAACCTTCGACGGTTTCGCCCTTGAATGGAATCGCACCGTCCACGGTGGCCAGAACCTGGGTCGGCTCGCCTGAGCGCAGCTTGCGCCCGAAATCAGGGGGCAACTCGACCACCAGCGAGACATCGCCTGCAACCAGACGCTGGCGGCCCTCGTCCGCGTCGGTCAGGGGGTCGGTAGCATCAAAATACCGCGATCCCGAGATTTCCGCCGCATAAGCGCGGCTTTCCGGGCCTTGAGAGAAATCCAGAACAGCAAAATCGAGCTCCTCGATATCCAGGGTTATGCCGTAACAGAAGACCAGCATCAGGATCGCCGATCCAAGGAAAGCAAAAGCCAGACGTACCCGGTCGCGCAGGACTTCGACAGTTTCGCGCCGGGCATAGGCCATCGCGCGCCCTATGCCGCCACCGCCGCCACGTTTCGCAACGGTCAAATCCACTTGCGGGGCGACAACCGGTTCCGGGGGGTTGGCGGCCTTCAGGATTGAGACAAATGCCTCTTCAAGGTTTTCAGCATCTTCAGAGGCGATCAGCTCGGTTGGCGTCCCTTCAGCCAGGACCTTGCCCGCATGCATGAACGAAACCCGGTCGCACCGTTCAGCTTCGCTCATGAAATGAGTCGAGACAAAGATCGTGACATCTTCATTCCGCGACAGGTCAAAAAGGAGTTCCCAGAACCCGTCGCGGGCCGCCGGGTCAACGCCCGAGGTTGGTTCGTCCAGGATCAGCACGCGCGGGCGATGGATCACGGCAACGGCCAGGGACAGCCGTTGCTTGATGCCAAGCGGCAGGTTTGCCGCCAGGGTGTCGCGATGCGCCACAAGGCCGAAACGGTCGACCAGCGCGTCGATGCGCTCTGCCCTGTTCGGGATGTCAAAGATGCGCGCGTGCAGTTGCAGGTTTTGCTGTATTGTCAATTCGCCATAGAGTGAAAACGCTTGGCTCATATACCCGATCTCACGGCGCATCTTCCGGTCGCTGGCGTCAACCGGCCTGCCGAACAACAGCGCCTCTCCGGAACTTGCCGGCAGCAGGCCTGTCAGCATTTTCATCGTCGTCGATTTGCCGCACCCGTTCGATCCCAAAAACCCAAAGATCTCGCCTTGGTTGATCGAGAAGTCGACACTGTCGACAGCAACAAAGTCGCCAAAGCGCCGCGTGAGCCCGCGCGCGGCGATCACTGGGTTGTGGGCCACGGAGCGACTGGGCAAATCAACGAATGAGGAACGTTGCTTGCCGCGCGATGGCAGTTGCCGATACGCTGTTTCAAGGTCTTTGTGTCGGCCCTGCAATTCCTCGGGTCGGCCCTGAAAGATAATGCGCCCAGCGTCCATCGCCACGATGTGGTCAAAGCTCTGCGCCTCTCGCATGTAGGCGGTGGACACCAGAACCGTAAGTTCCGGTGTTTCCCGGCGGATTGCGTCAATCAGCACCCAGAATTGGCGGCGCGAGAGGGGGTCGACACCGGTTGTCGGTTCGTCCAGCACCAGAAGCTTGGGATCATGGATCAATGCGCAGCACAGGCCGAGCTTTTGTTTCATCCCGCCGGAAAGCTTGCCCATCAGGCGGTCTTCGAACGGGGTCAGGCCGGTTGCCGCCAACAATGCCGTGATGCGTATGTCGCGTTCATCCGAACCTTGTCCAAACAGGCGCGAGAAGAATTCGAGGTTTTCCCGAACGGAGAGCTCGGCATAGAGGTTGCGGCCCAGACCCTGCGGCATGAACGCAATAGACGGGCAAATGCGGCGGCGGTGCGCAGTGTCGTCAATCGATCCACCCAACACGTCTATTGAACCGGATTGCAGCTTTTTTGCGCCTGTGATCAGACCCAGAAGCGTTGATTTTCCAACGCCGTCCGGTCCGATGAACCCGATAAGCTGATTGGCTGGCAAATCCAGTGACACATCGTTCAGTGCAACATGCTTGCGATAGCTGTGTGTGACGCCTGTGATCCGCAGGGTTTCCAGCGCCGCGCCGGGGTTCATTCGAACAACTCGGGCGGAATGCGCCGTTCCAGTGCCTCGGGCCAGACGCTCTCGGGATCAAGCCGAATGACTGCGATGCCCCGAAGGCCGGTTTTGACATGCTCGATCCGGCCTGAGATCAGGTCTTCGGGGAGGCGGACGCGGACGCGAAAGACCAGCTGCTCGCGTTCATCCAGAGTCTCTACCTGTTTGGGAGTAAACTGGGCCTCTGGCGAGACGAATGAGACGGCTGCCGGGATGGCATAGTCCGGTAGCGCGTCCAGCACGATTCGGGCCTCGGCACCAATCGCCAGCAGCCCGGCCTTTGGTGCAGGCAGGAAGACATCCATGTAGACGTTTTCGAGGCTGAGAAGCGTCAGGATCGGTTCCCCGCGCCAACGACCTCGCCGGGTTCGGCGAGGCGATAGAGCACACGGCCCAGCACGGGGGCGTAAAGCGAACTGTCCTCGATCTGCGCCTCGATCAGGCGCACCCCGGCCTCCGCCGCGGCAATCCGGCTGTCGGCCGTCGCGACGCGTGCCTTGGCCGCGCCTAGTACGGCCTCGGCAACCAGGTGGAGGGTCTCGCGTTCTTCAAAAACCGACTCGGGGATGTTCTGCCCCGCCAGCAGTGCTGTCGCGCGATCAAATTCCTGTTTTGCCCGGTGCTGCTCGCTTTGGCGTTGCACGACAATTGCCTCGGCTTCTGCCTTGCTCTGGCGGGCTAGCATAACCTCGGCTTTGGCCCGGTCGAGCGAGGCGGACAGTTCGTCGATGTCCATTTCCACCAGGACCTCACCCGGGGATACAAGTGTGCCTTCTGCCGCGGTCACGTTTTCAACGCGACCTGCGATGGTGGGCGCGATCCCAACCTGCTCAGCCTCAGTCCGGCCATTGCCCTGCGCGAAACCAGCCGGCAATTCGTCGGTATTCTCGGAAAAAAGCAGAAAGTAAGCCGCGCCGCCGATCAAAAGAGCTGCGGCGATAACGCCGGTTGTTATCCTGTTTTTCATGAAGCGACTCCGCGTCCGTGCCTGACGAGTCAAAACCTATTGGGTACCCTGAGGTCGCACCTTGCTCTGAATCAAATTGAAGGCTGACCCCAGCAAAGGAAACAGCGAAAAAGAAACTGGATTTTTCAAACGAGACTTGGGCAGATTTCTGATTGGCTTGCCAAATGCGGCTGCCCTCAAAATGGCCGAACCCCGTCGTCGATTAAGGCAAAAAACACTCCGTTTGGGTCTTTTAGCACAGTGTAAGCCTCCTCTGGCGCCTGAACGGGGCCGCGGCTAACCAAGCATGCTCCCAACGGTTCAGCGGCGGCGCGCGCGTTGTCCGGATTTCCGACCCGAAGCGCAGGTGCCCATATCGCATTGCAATTCCTCAAGGTTTCCGTCGGGATGTGCACCGCGACGGTCTGTTGCGTTGGCCTGTGTCTCATAAAGCCGGTGGGGTTTCCGTTTTGTTTTAAATAGGCCCAATCAAACAGTTCGCTGTAGAATTGATCCGGAAACTCATGGCTGCCCGACAAGTATGTTTCCTGCCCGAATTGGCGCGTGGGCACCGGGAAACCGTGAAGCGATTGAGAGATGCCGATGCGCGCCCCTTGAGGGTCGAGCAACAAGCTGTTGCGGCCAACCCCAGGAACACTAAAGGGTTGTTTCAAGACTTGCCCGCCCAGCTTCTCGGCCAATGCTGCCGACCGGTCCACATCGGGCACTTCCACGTAAGGAATCCAGCCTTCGGCGACCTCTTTTGATGCTTCAATAAATCCTGCGCCGGCTTCACCATCTGACATGGCAAGGACAAAGTCCTTCTCCCCGCCGCCCCAGGCGAAGTCCGTCGCGTGTTCGGTTACGAAAGTCCACGACGCAACCTGGCCATAAAACTCGATGGAACGGGCCCGGTTGGTCGAAAAGTGATCATGCCAAACGATTTGTCCCGCTTTCTCATTTGCCATTGGCCATACCCTTGAGTGTCACCTGCCAGATACCCGCGCGGGCAGGATCCATCTTTGAGGCAAATCAACAGAAGGCTGCGCTGTGCAAGAATCCAGTCGCAATCAGAACTTTCAGGGGCTGCTGATGGTTTCAGGTCTCGACGTTTGCGTGCAGTATAGCCTCGATTCTGGCCAATGTCGCCTTACTCACAGCAACGCCGTCTGTCGTGGCTGACAGACGCTTTGCGCGACGGCCGTCCCCCGGCAAATGCGCACCGTCCTGGAATCGAATGGCGTCCACCAGAGCAGCGATACCACTCGCGAAGCCGCCCCCGGACGTCGCAGACGGATCAATGGCGACAAAAAACTGGCCCGTTCTTGGCGGGCCTCCGGCTGTTCCCGAAAACGGTGACGCGTTCATTCCGAGTGTCGCGCCGGTCAGTGCGGCGGCCATGATCTCGGTCAGCAATGCGACGCCGATACCTTTGTACCCACCCGAGGGCGCCATGCTTCCCTTTAACCCGACATTTGGGTCTGCCGTCGGGTTGCCCTCAGCATCCAGCGCCCAGCCAATCGGGATTGGTTTCCCTTCGCGGGCGTGTTTCATGACCTCGCTTTTGGCAATGGTGCTGGCGCTCTGATCGATCAGCAGGGCAGGTTGGCCATCTGCACCGGGAACCGCAACCGAGAACGGGTTGGTGCCAACAACCGGTTTTGCGCCTCCGGACGGGGCGATGGAAGCGGGTGCATTGGTAAACCCGAGACCGACAAGCCCGGCCTGCGCCAGCCGGTAGGTATGATACCCCAGCACGCCACAATTGTAGCTGTTTTTGATCGCCAAGGCGGCAAGACCTTGTTCACGCGCGGCGGGCACAAGCGTTTCAAAGCCCAAATCAATTGCCGGATGTGCAAAGCCGGTTGCCGCATCGACCGTCACAACGCCGGGTCGTGGACGCGTTAGGACCGGTTTGGCCTGACCATCCACCTTTCCGCACGCGACATGCTCACAATAGATCGGGATGTAGGCCAAACCGTGACTTGCGACTCCGTCTGCCTCTGTGGCGGCGGTCGCTACGGCCAAAGGGCGCGCGTTTTCCTCGGATGTTCCCGCAGCCACGAGGGCGCGAAAAGATAGATCTTCGATCTCGGCGAGCGACAGGGTGCGGGTTTCAGTCATCAGGGTGTCTCTCTAGTCGTTGTCGGATAGCCCGGCACCAGCGCCCAGCAGGCGGGATTGCTCGGTGGCGGGCGCGTAAGTGCGATGGCTGTATCGCAAAAGAGTGTCCCAGTCGGCGGGTCTAGGAGCGGCGCGGGTTAGGCAAGGCTGTCTGTCCGATATCGCTCCACCAAGCGAGACCACAACATGTTCCGCTTCATCCGGACATTCCTTCTGCATTGAAACGCTGATGCCATCCGTAATGGCCAAAGAACCGTCTATTGTGAGGGTGAAGACCGTATCCTGGCTGCGCGCACCGTTTGCCGCAAAAGGCAGCAACAGCAAAGGCACACAGATCTGTTGAATGCAGATCGGACCGGTCTGCAGCAGGCCAGCACAGTCCGAAAGTGAGGCGCCCGTCATCAGCGGGCACAACTGCTGATCACCCGTCCAGACGTCACGAAGGCCCTTCGGCGTATGAATATCCACGGTCGCCGCATAGTCGCGTTCCAAAAGGCGCGCCAAGGCCCCGACACCATCCATCGAATGTGCGCACAGCCAGCGCGTGGCTTTGCCCGCCTCTTCGGCAATGCCCCAGCAGTACCCGGCCCCGCGGGTTGCCCGTTTGGCGGTGGCTTCAACCTCGTTCAGAGCAAAACTCATCGCGCGACCTCCGGATACACCCAAAGATCGGCGTTTTCTGTGGTCAGCTCATCCGGATAGGGCGCACCGGCATACATACAAATACGCACCCAGCGGTCTGAGCGGGGGTCGAAATGTGTTGCTCCGAAGAAGGACAGCTTGGCGCGAAGCATATCGATGGGCATAACGGTCGCGCCGATGGTGTTGTCTTGGATCTCGCCATAAGGTGCGACACGGCTCATCTGAGCGCGCCGAACGGTATGACGATGTTCGGGGTGGCGCAGCAAGAAAAGCGCAACGGGCTCTTGCTCGTCCCATTCAGCAAGCGCGTTGTACGCAGCCACCGCGTCGCGGGCGGGGGCCAAAGGTTGTTCATACTCGGCGATCGGTTCCTGGAACCGTTCACCCAGCCGCGGTTCCAGTTTTTCTTCGGAAACGTACCACGCCCGGGCGCAGTTTTCCGGCGCGTCCCAATCCAGATCCATTGCCCAGCCAAAGCTTTGTTGGATCAACAGACGGATCTCGGAAACAGGCATCGCACCGTCGATCACCTGCGCGCCCATATTGGAATCTGCCATGCAACTGCTCAGACCGTCCACAATGTCGCCGTAGGGTTCAAGGATCAGCGACGCGATCAGTTCCTGCCCCTCTTCGCTAAGCGCTTCTTCTGACCATCGGATCAGCCGGTCCCAGGGTTGATCCTGAAGCAGATCGTCATGCCTCAAATAATCCGAGATTGCTGCCATATCTCTCTTCAAATTCGCGAGTTTTCTGACTTGCACCGGATGATCCGACTGCCACCAAGACACTGAAAGTTTACAACGCTCGAAAAAGTCGCGAAACACACGCGCGTCCTCGGTGGATGCCGTTTCCAGCGAGCGGACGCGTGAAATCGCCTCTTCACGCACCATAATCCAATTGTTGAACAAGATCGGGTGGTTGACAATGAACGGTGCCATACCCAGCCCTGTCGAGTTGCCAATGCCGAGTTGGCGGGCAATTGCCGGATCAAGGTCTGCCGTCCGCTCGCCCCCTTTGGCGTGGGCCATGTGCTGCACCAGATCTCGCACAAAGGCGCGCGTCAAAAAGACGGACAGCATTTCGGTTTGAAACGGCGCATTGGTTTCGGAACGATCCGATGTTTTCTCGCGATCTGCCGCCCCAAATTTTCCGGACCCATAAACGGCAGTGGTCCGCATCAGATAACCAACCTTGTGGATGTGCTCTAACTCAGGCTGCTTGCCCGACGCCAGACGATCAACGACATGCGTCCACAAGCGGACAGACCGGTTCGCGCGGGACAGAGACAATTCGCTTTCGGAAATCCGACCGGCTTCTTGTAATGGCACGTTCTTGGCCAGTCGGTCGATATCAGCGGAGGTCGGAACACCATCAAAGAGGGCAAAGGTCGCATCCCATGCTTCAGCGATCACCCGGTCCGAGCGTTGGTCTGCCGGCAGATCATGAGCAAAAGCAACCAGAGAGTAAGCGCGCTCTGGCCCGTGCATCGTATAGACTGCGTGCCCGACGCCTGTTTCATCAATTTCGAAGACGGGCCGGGCAAAGCGCCAGTTTTCCCGCGCCATACGGCGGGTTAGCTGGCGCATAAAGCTGAGCCTGCATTGATGCAGCGAACCAAGCCGTGACAGGCGCATTACCTTGGCCGGATCGCGGCGTGGGATATGCGGGTGCAGGTGTCTCATGCAGTCGGTGGCTCGAAGCTATTGGCAAAGAAACGATACCAGTTCTCGCCCATAATTCCTGCGACGTCCTGCTCGTTCATTCCGACCGCCCGCAGGCCGTCTTCTATGTTTCCGAAGTCCCGATTGTCCCTGAACCACTGTGGCATGGGCGGAAAGCCCGGATTGCTGGCCGACCCCTCGCCATAGTCAATCTCTTTCGTCCAGCGACCGACGCGCATCCATTCAACCACGCTGTCGGGCTGATCCTGACATAGGTCGGTGCCGATCCCCAGATGTTGCGTGCCAAATCTGTCAGCGGTGCGGGCGATCATCTCGCAAAAACTCCCCACGGTGCAGTTGGACTTGTCCTTCAGGTGATGAGGGTAGACTGAAAAGCCCAGCATCCCACCGTTTTCTGTGACCGCCCGAATGACATCATTGCGTTTGTTGCGCAAAGCGGGCGCCCAGTCGTGCGGATTGGCGTGCGTGATCGCGATTGGCCGCTCGGAAAACTCGGCGGCTTCGATGGTTGAACGATCAGCGGAATGACTCATATCCACGACCAGACCCACACGGTTCATTTCCTTGATGACCTGTTTGCCCATGCGTGTGATGCCCGTGTCTTCGGCCTCGTAGCAGCCGGTCGCCAAAAGGGATTGGTTGTTGTAGGTCAGTTGCATGAAGCGCGCGCCCAAATCGTGCAGGACTTCGACCAACCCAATGTCGTCCTCGATGGGTGACGGGTTCTGAAACCCGAAAAACACCGCGGTACGGTCGGTTTGGCGGGCGATGTCGATATCGCTGGCCCAACGCCCCTTCATGATCAGGTCCGAAAATTGTTCGAACCAACGGTTCCATTTTTCGATGTTCAGAACCGTCTCACGAAAGTTCTCGTGGTACGCGATGGTGACGTGGATCGCGTCAACATTGCCCATGCGCAATTGCCGAAAGATCTTTTCCGACCAGTTGGCATATTGCAGCCCATCGATCCGCATCAGACCGGTGATCCTGCACTGATGTAGGCGGTCTTGACCGTTGTGTAGAACTCTGCAGCGGCCTTGCCCTGTTCGCGTGGGCCGTATGAACTGTCTCCGCGCCCGCCAAAGGGCACGTGGTAATCGGTGCCGGCGGTGGGCAGGTTGACGGTCACGACACCAGTACGTGCATTGCGCCGGAAATGCGTGGCGCGGGCCAGGTTCTGCGTCACGATGCCCGACGTCAGTCCGAAATGGGTGTCGTTGACCACACTTAGCGCCTCGTCATAACTGTCGACCTTGATGACGCTGGTCAGGGGCGCAAACATCTCCTCTCGGTTGATACGCATGTCATTGGATGTGTTTAGGAAAACGCCGGGCGACATGTAGTACCCGTCGTGCGGCATTTCGAGGCGCGCACCGCCGCAGGCCAGTTCGGCCCCTTCGGATTTGCCCAGTTCAACATAGGCCAGGTTCTCGTTCAATTGTTGCTCGCTGACCACCGGACCCATCTGCACACCCTCTTCCAGCGCGTGGCCCACCTTCATGGCCTGTGCACCTGCGACCAGCTTCTCGACAAAGGCGTCATGGATACCAGCATGCACGACCAAACGAGAAGACGCTGTGCATTTCTGCCCTGTGCCGCCAAATGCGCCCCCCAGCGCCAGTGTCACGGCCAGATCCAGATCAGCATCGTCCATCACCGCCAGCGCGTTTTTCGACCCCATTTCCATCTGCACCTTTGTCAGGTTCTGGATGGCTGCGGCGGCAATGCCTTTGCCAACCGGCACCGACCCGGTGAAGGAAATTGCGTTGATCTTTGGGCTTTCGACCAGCCGCTGACCGATTGATCGCCCCGAACCCATAACAAGGCTAAAAAGTCCCTTCGGAATGTCCTGCCGTTCGATGATTTCAGTCAGAGCCACGGCCGACGCGGGTGTCAGGTTTGCCGGCTTCCACACAACGGCGTTGCCGTAGCACAGAGCGGGTGCGATTTTCCAAGACGCCGTCGCGGTTGGGAAATTCCAAGGGCTGATTATGGCCACGACGCCAACCGCTTCACGGCGGACATCGATCTCGACGCCGGGGCGAACACTGTCTGCATTCTCACCGATCTGACGTAGGCATTCGGCGGCATAATAGGTAAAGAACTGGCCGGCGCGGTATACCTCTCCCTTGCCCTCGGCCAGCGGTTTGCCTTCCTCGCGCGACAACAGCATGCCCAGTTCGTCGGCACGGGCCATGAGCTCATTTCCGATGTTCATCAGAACGGTTTGCTTGCGCTCAGGCAGGTAGGCGGCCCATTCCACCTGTGCTGCGCGCGCCCGATCCAGCGTCGCCGCAAGCTGATCTACACTGGCCTGCGCATAGGTGCCGACTAGATCGCTTAGGTCTGACGGGTTGCGGTTTTCGATCTCGCTTTCGCCCGCCAGCCATTCGCCGGCGATCAGATTCAATTTGGTCACATAAAACCCCGGTGGCAGTTTCTCGATTTTCAGTAGGATGGATTTTGCAGTTGACATCAGTCAAACTAAAATAAATTAACCGAATTTCAGGAAAACTGAAACATGTCCATCAAGATCGAAATGTTGCGGTGCTTTTGCACGGTTGCCCAGACAGGCAACTTGGCAGAAGCCGCTGACCGTCTGGGTCGCACGCAATCTGCCGTGTCGATGACGTTGAAGCAGTTGGAAGATCATCTGGGTAAAAAGCTGTTTGAGGGCGAAAGAAAAACCCATCTTTCGCCTTTGGGCCGACAGGTGTTTGACCTTGCGCTTAAACAAGTACGTCAGTTCGATCAGAGTGTTCAGAACATTGAGGCCGCAGCGCATGCCGAACACGGGCTTATTCGAGTCGTGTCAGTTCCGTCTGTCGGTGCTTTGATATTCCCGGCTTTGCTGGAGCATATGACGTCTCAATTCCCAGGCCTGAAGATTGAGTTGCGCGATACGGATACGCAGCAGGTCTTGGATGCCGTTGCGGAAGACAAGGCAGACATCGGTATTGCGTCCGGCCATCATCCGCTAAAGGGTGTTCGAATTGTTCCGTTGTTCAAGGATCGTTTTGGCTTGGTCGCTGCATCTGATCACCCGCTCATGATCAGATTGGACCCGCCAAGGATCTCTGACTTGCAAGCCTTTCCCTTTGTCCGAAATACACTCTGTGAGATGATTCAGACGACACAGTTCAAACCTGTGTTGAACCGATCTGAAATCACCATTCACAATACACATTCCCTGATCACGCTGGTTCAGACTGGCCAGTGGGCGACTGTTCTGCCGCAAACCGTAACGCGGTTTATCCCCGACAGCACCGCGTTTCGCCCCATACTGGATTTACCTGACACAAGAGAGGTCTTCCTGTACGTGCGGGAGCGCGCGCTTTTTCAAGACCCAACGGATGTATGCAGTGCTTTCATTCTGTCGCGATGCTACGACTGAGGCTTTGGTGTCCCAAACAGGGCAAACGGGTCTGTTTGGGATTACACTCGGAACATCGGTTTCTCCGTCATTCCTTGAGACTGTGCCGCACGGAAACTTCAGTTGACAAAACGGCGTCGTCAAATAATTTTACCAACTAAAATAATAAACGGGAGTGTGGGAGTGTATCTCGGACTGGATTTGGGAACATCTGGGCTTAGGGGGATCCTGGTGGATGAGGATGGCCGCGTTATTTGCGAGGCGGAGGCGGCTATCTCTACTGCGACACCCAAACCCGGGTGGTCCGAGCAATCGCCCCAAGACTGGATCGTGGCCTGCCAGCAGGTCGCAGCGCAGTTGCGTTCACAAAATCAAAACGCGTTTTCTTCTCTGCAGGGCATTGGCCTGAGCGGGCATATGCACGGGGCCACGTTACTGGATGCTGATGGCGGTGTTTTGCGGCCTTGCATCATGTGGAACGATACGAGGTCCGCAAAAGAGGCGAGGGCACTCGACGCAATGCCAGAGATGCGGGACATTTCGGGCAATATCGTCTTTCCGGGGTTTACTGCGCCCAAGCTTGAATGGGTGCGCGCGCATGAACCGGATGTGTTTGCCGAAACGGCCAAGGTGTTGCTGCCCAAAGACTACCTGCGGTATTGGCTGACCGGCGAATTCATCAGCGACATGTCCGACAGCGCCGGAACCTCTTGGTTGGATGTTGGACGACGGGAATGGTCAAAAAAGGCGCTGGATCTGAGCCATATGACGCCCGATCAGATGCCGGAATTGGTCGAAGGTAGCGCGCCGGGCGGAGAGCTAAGGTCCGAATTGTCACGCGAGTGGGGTGTTACCGGGTCTGTCGTGGTCGCCGGTGGAGCTGGCGATAACGCGGCGGCAGCGTGTGGGATCGGTCGCATCCATGAGGGGTCGGGCTTTCTGTCGTTGGGAACGTCGGGTGTTCTTTTGGTTGGCAAGGACAGTTACGCGCCGGCACCGGAAACCGCCGTGCATTGTTTTTGCCATGCCGTGCCAAAGCGCTGGATACAAATGGGGGTCATCCTGTCAGCAACGAACAGCCTGAACTGGCTGTCTCGGAATCTGGGCCAATCCGCAGAGGCTTTGGCTGCGGGTATGCCGGATCGCGTCGAAGGCCCGTCCTCCATCACTTTCCTGCCGTACTTTTCGGGTGAACGGACGCCACATAATGACAGCGCGATCCGGGGCGCATTTCTAGGAATTGATATTTCGTCCGAACCGACCGACCTCACACAATCCGTTATGGAGGGCGTGGCCTTTGGCATGCGGGATTGCCTGGAAGCATTGAAGAGGACTGGAACAGAAGTCACCAACCTGGTGGCTGTTGGAGGGGGTGCGAGGTCGAGGTACTGGTTGCAAACGCTCGCGACAGTGTTGGACGTTCCGCTGTCCTTGCCTGCCGGCAGCGAGCTTGGTGCTGCGATTGGGGCTGCACGGCTTGCTCAATGTGCGGCCACTGGTGTCGACCCGAACGACGTTATGGTGCCGCCGGATATCGCCGAAGGCATTGAACCCCGATCAGATCTTCTGGCGGCGTATGACGCGGAGTATCAACGATACCGGGAATACTACCTGGCACTCGCGCCATTGGTACCCAGATGATTATGGCCGCGCCCCAAGCTTCGAGCATCGAAGAGGTTGCTCTGCAAGACGGCAGCATGCGCGTTTCCCTTTTGAGCTGTGGGGCGATCACACGCGGGTGGTGGTTCAATGAGACGCCCTTGATCCTGGGATATGACAACCCGCAAGACTATTTGAATGATAGGAACTATCTCGGGGCTATCGTTGGCCGTGTCGCCAACCGGATAGGTGGTGCGGCGTTCACGATTGGGGGCACGCGTTTCGAGCTCAGTGCAAATGAAGGTCGCAATACGCTGCATGGGGGTGTGTCGGGACTGTCCCGCGTCAACTGGCGCATTACGCAAGTGTCGGGGCGCGAAGCGGTCCTCTCAGTGATCTCGCCTGATGGAGACAACGGATTTCCGGGGCGCGTTCGATTTGAAGTGCGCGTCAGCCTGGAGGAACCGCGGCTCACCTACACAATTTCGGCGGTCCCGGACCGGCCGACACCGGTAAGCATAGCCCAGCACAATTACTATTCGTTGGGCGACGGAGCCTCGGTCCTGGACCACCATCTGAAACTGGCCGCGCGCCAACGACTTGAATTGGACGGGCAGGGGGTTCCCTCGGGTCGTTTGGTTGATGTAGGAAACGGCCGTTTGGATTTTCGTGAAGGACGCGCGGTTGGTGTGGTTTCCGGAGACATTGACCATTACTTTGTGTTTGATCCAGATCGGGACCCTCAGCAACCGGTTGCGCAACTTGCCGCCCCATCCGGCTGTGCGATTGCTGTTTATTCAGATCAACCAGGCGCGCAGGTCTATGCAGGTGGCCATTTGAGCGCACCCTTTGGAGCAGGCGCGGGTTTGTGTATCGAGCCTTCGGGCTATCCAAACGCAGTCAATATCCCAGTATTTCCATCTGTTCTGTGCACGCCCGAAAAACCGTATCATCAAACGCTGACACTTGAAGCAATCGAGGGCGCGGGATGAGGCGGTTACTGGCAACAGGTGTCTTGACCGTGATGGGATGCAGCGCATTCGCCTTGGATCTTGGCCCCAGACCCGAGTTCGTTGAACCGGATTTCGATAGCGCCGAATTGGGACAATTGCTGTTTTACGACCCTATTCTATCGGGCAACCGGAACATCAGTTGCGCCACGTGCCATCACCCCGATCTTGGAACCTCTGATGGCCTGTCTCTGGGGATCGGCGAAGGCGGAATTGGCTTGGGGCCCTCACGTATCCTGGACCCAGACAACCTTCCTGAACAACGTATTCCGCGCAATTCGCCTGGTCTCTGGAACCTTGGAGCGCATGAGTTCACGACTTTCTTTCATGACGGACGTCTGGAAACCGATCCGACACGTCCAAACGGTATCCGAACCCCGCTGGGCACCCATATGAGGCAAGGGTTCAAATCGGCATTGGCCGCACAGGCCATGTTTCCGGTGCTATCCCCGGATGAAATGGCCGGGCACTATTCTGAAAACGATGTAAGCCGAGCTGTCCGACTGGGTTTGCTGACGCAGGACGGCGGAGCCTGGGATCTTATTGCAGAGCGTGTGGCGGCCATCCCCGAGTACAGGCGCCGGTTCGCTGACATTGAGCCGGGGTCCGAAATCTCGTTCACCGCCATCGCAAATGCCATCGCGGACTTCATTGCCTTTGAATGGCGGGCGGATAACAGCCCGTTTGATCGGGCGATGCGGGGCGAAAGTGAGCTGCCCGAACAAGCACAGATGGGTTTGCAGCTCTTTTATGGCAAGGCCGGGTGCGGCACCTGCCATTCCGGGTGGTTCCAGACGGACCACGGGTTTCACGCAATTGCGATGCCGCAGATCGGCCCCGGAAAAGCGGCCCGTTTTGAAAGTCACGCGCGGGACGACGGGCGTTTGAGAGTAACCGGGCAAGCCGAGGACGCATTTGCGTTTCGCACCCCGTCGCTGCGCAACGTGACGCTCACGGCACCCTACGGCCACAATGGCGCTTACACCAGTTTAGAAGATGTCGTGCGGCATCACTTGTCCCCATTGGACGCGCTGCGGTCGTACACGGTCGAATTGGCAACGCTGCCAGAGTTTCCGGGTGCAGGTGATCTGGGTACTGAACCCGGCTCCCAAGACATCGCGGCTGCGAACAAATTGGAGCCCATTCGCCTCATCGACAGCGAGGTTAACGCAATCCTCGCCTTTCTAGACAGTCTGGAAGACCCCGCGGTGCGCCTTGGCGTTCCCGATACCGTGCCAAGCGGCCTGCCGGTTGACCAATAGCTAGCGGTTCAGGCGTACGATCTGATTAGCGCCGGCTGTCTGCCAATCGCTGGTTTCACCGTCGGGCCAAATCACCCTCAGTTTGACTGAGTCATCCATGCCCAATCCGAAATGATGAAATCCTGCAATGCCCCCGGCATGTCCACCGCCAATTGTGACTTCGCGGGTTTGTATACCCTGAGAAGTCTTGACCTCAATAAAACTGCCGATGGCAAACTTGTTTGGTTGGGTCTGTGTCAGATCGACCAACAGCCAATTCCCTGCAATGGCCTGATTTTGATAGATTTCGACGTTTGAACCGCGATTTACAACCACCAGATCTAACCAGCCGTCATTGTTCAAATCCGCCAACGCAGCCCCGCGTGATTTTGCCATCGAAGCGACTCCAGATTCGGCCGAAGCTTCCCAAAAAGGTCCATCATCTGTTTGTACAAGCAAGCTGTTGGGGTCATCCATAGCGGCATCCGGCATTTGTTCGACATTTCCCTTTGCGACGAAGATATCGTCTAGGCCGTCGTTGTTAACGTCACCGAATTGTGCATGCCAGCCAGTTGAAGGCCTGCCATCGCTGCCAATATGTGGGCGATGCGCAGTTGTGCCGCGCTCGTATGTCGCGTCTCGCCAGGTCGGACCGCTGGCGGCGGGATCAAACACCTGAAACTTCTGATCTCCCATCGACGTCAGGTAGACTTCAGGAAATCCATCGCCTGTTATGTCGCGCGATGCGATCCCCATGCCCCAGATTGAATAAGGCAGCCAGCCTTCATCCTGAGCATAAAGCCGAGGGAGGGGCTCCATGGCCCATAGCTGTTCCTGGCCGTCTCGCACATAGTAGTGCCGGTCATTGCTGACCCTTAGATCGGCGCGACCCGTACGTGACCAGTCCGAAAACAGGACGGACAAGGAGCAATGACCTGGTACCAGGTGTCTTGGGGTAGGGTAGGTCTTGCCTTCTGGCCGATACAAAAGCGTCGGCCCGCAGGTTTCAAAAGGACCCTTGGGGTCGAACCGATCTACATAGGTTCCAAACGCCAAAGTTGGCAAATCCTGATCATCCTCCCAGGTTGCCGTGAAACCAGTGGTCCAGTGATCCTCAGAGCTGAAGTCAAGGCCGGTGAAAGGATGGAACGCGCAGTTTGGCTGGCCTTGCATCAAAAGGTCTTGGCCCACGCGCAAAATGGCCAGATCCAGCATACCGTCGCCGTCGATATCGATTGGATAGGCGCCGGTCACACCAGTTATTGTTAACGGTTCGGGGGTGCGAGGTTCAAATGATACCGTGTCCTCGGAGGTGTTCCATAGCAGCTGCGAAGGGTTTTCGCCGCCGGCCAGAAACAACTCGGGCAGGTCATCTCCATTACAGTCGAATACCGCTACGCCGCCGCCGACGAAGTGTTCCCAACCGCCATCATACATATGGCCCGGGGAATCGATGCGTTGAAAAACCGGAACTTGAGGTTCCGCCCAGGTCGGCGCGGCAAGCAAGAAAAAAGCGATGGCTTCAAGACGCATTTGTGGCTAATTCCCTGACCTTCAGGATCGAGACCTGTTCGATCCCGTAGGCGGCCGCCCCCTTGGCCCACATGGAGTCCCCCCAATGGTGTACTTTGATTTCCGGCAACGGCGCGTCTACGCTGACGATCCCGTTGCGGATGCGGGCCATAACTTCGTCTGAACATAAGTGTTCAAAGCTGACTTGCGTGCCAGAAAGAATGATACATTCCGGGTCAAAAAGATTGATCAGGTTGGACAGGCCCATACCGAACATTTGTCCGGCCCGCGCAAGGACAGATATCGCGCGGGCATCACCCGCTCGGGCGCTGCTGTGGATATCAGAAACCGTTGTTGGTTCGGTGCTGTGGCCAGCCACAGTTGCCTCTCGGATCAGGGCGTACTCGCCGACATAAGCCTCCAGACAACCGCGCTGGCCGCATTGGCATAATGCCCCGTCGAGTTGAACCTTGAGATGACCAAATTCCGCGCCGCATCCGCGTTCGCCGCGATAAAGCTTCCCGTCAAGCACGATCCCGAGACCAATTCCGTGCTCAATGGTGACAACCAGAAAGTTCTTTAGCCCCCTGCCCAGACCAAAAAGCTGCTCGGCTTTGGCCACAAGATTGGCGTCATTTTCGATGAAAGCGTGGCAGGGGAGTGCCCTGGACAGGAGCGGGCTCAAATCTACGTTTCGCTCGGTAATCGAGGATGACCAGTGCACGAAGTTTCGTTTTGCATCGACAAGACCCGCGATACCAATTGAAACACCCGAAAGATCTTCGATGGCTGCACCGACCGTCTTGCAGGCGTGCTCCAACGCTTGGCGGATACACGATACAAAGGCGTCGGGCGCCATGCGCGCATCTTCCAGGGGGTATTTGCATGACGCAATTTCTTGGCCTTCAAAATCCACCAAGATGACGGACACGACGTGGCGCGCAACCTTGAGGCCCGCCACCAGATAGGAGCTTCCGTGCAATTGAAGTAGCACACGGGGTCTGCCTCTTTTTGCAGATTTGGATGAAGTGTGGCCTTCGATCTCCTTGATCAGCCCGGCCGACAAAAGGTCTGCAGTGGCCGCCGTGATGGTTGCCGGGCTGGTTTTTAGCGCACTGGCAATATCGATTCGCGAAATCGTCCCTGTACGCCGAATATGTTCCAACACGCGCAAGCGAGTGGCGTTTCTTTGGTCCATCGTATTTGGAGAAGTATTGCTTTTCAGCATCTTATCCTCGCGAATCTCGTCGTGTTGGTAACTTATTGGGTTTTTGACGCTTCTAATAGAGTAAATATTTTACCCACTGAAATAAATATGGTAGTCAAAAATATGAGGGCCGCGAATCAGAATATGACGGCTCACTACTTGGGAGGAAAACATGAAACGAATTCTCAGCTTGTCAGCTGTGGTTGCAATGATGGGTTCAGTTGCATTCGCAGAGCCGACAGTCGGTGTGAGCTGGTCCAACTTTCAGGAAGAACGTTGGAAAACAGACGAAGCGGCAATCAAGTCCGCGTTGGACGCAGGTGGCGCAGAATACGTGTCGGCGGATGCTCAGTCTTCGTCCGCAAAACAGCTGTCGGACATTGAAAGCCTGATCGCACAGGGTGTCGACGCCCTGATCATTCTTGCTCAGGACGCGCAGGCCATTGGGCCAGCCGTACAAGCAGCTGCCGACGAAGGTATCCCGGTCATCGCGTATGACCGTCTGATCGAAGATGACCGCGCGTTCTACCTGACATTCGACAATGTCGAAGTTGGACGGATGCAGGCCCGTGCGGTTTTTGGTGCGATGCCCAAAGGCAACTATGTGATGATCAAGGGGTCGCCAACTGACCCGAATGCGGACTTCCTGCGCGGTGGTCAACAGGAGATCATTCAGGCTGCGGTGGACAGTGGCGATGTCGTTATTGTTGGCGAGGCCTACACCGATGGTTGGCTGCCAGCCAATGCGCAGCGGAACATGGAACAGATCTTGACGGCGAACGAGAACAACGTGGATGCGGTGGTTGCATCCAATGACGGGACCGCGGGCGGCGTCGTTGCAGCGCTCACGGCGCAGGGCATGGAAGGCATTCCAGTGTCCGGTCAGGATGGCGATCATGCTGCACTGAACCGCGTTGCACAGGGTACGCAGACGGTTTCTGTCTGGAAAGACGCGCGCGAATTGGGCAAAGCCGCCGGTGAGATCGCGGTTGCGCTTAGCAACGGAACGAACCCCGCCGACGTTGAAGGTGCGGTAAGCTGGACCTCGCCTGGCGGCACCGAGATGACCTCGGTCTTCCTGGCGCCTGTGCCAATCACCAAGGACAACCTGTCCGTTGTTGTGGATGCCGGATGGATCCCGCTGGAAGACCTGTGCCAAGGTGTCGAAAACGGCCCCGCGCCCTGTAACTAAACCTCATATTCCCTGGCCTGTGCGAATGGGCCAGGGATCACAGCTGAAAATGGAAGATCGGAAATGACCGAAACTTCGTCTCAGCCGATACCTCAAAAAGCAAAACAGAACCTGTTCCAACAGCTTGAGTTGGACATGCGGCTATTGGGTATGATCGGCGCCTTTGTCATTCTGTGCATCGGGTTCAACATTTTCACGGATGGTCGGTTTCTCACGCCCCGGAACCTGTTCAATCTGTCGATCCAGACGGTGTCTGTTGCCATCATGGCGTGTGGTATGGTGTTCATCATCGTGATGCGCCACATCGACCTTTCGGTCGGGGCCCTTTTGGCAACAACATCCGCCATTATGGCCATGACTCAGACTGAGCTGCTGCCAAATGTACTGGGTATGGGTCTAAACAACCCGGCAACATGGGCGATCACATTGGTCGTGGGGCTTTTTGTCGGAACCCTAATAGGCGCATTTCAGGGATGGATGATTGGATATCTGACCATTCCCGCGTTCATCGTAACACTGGGCGGCTTTCTGGTTTGGCGCAACGTCGCTTGGTACCTGACAGACGGACAGACGATCGGACCGCTGGACAGCACATTCCTGATGTTCGGTGGGACCAACGGAACGCTCGGCACTACGACAAGCCTGTTGTTCGGGTTCGCCGCCACTGCTGCGGCGGTTTGGGCTTTGTGGAGCGGTCGCCGGTCCAAAGCTGCGCACGGGTTTCCGGTGAAACCAGTTTGGGCTGAAGCCACTTTGGCCGCAATCATCGGTATCGCGATCATGGGCTATGTCTTCATTGTCAACAGCTACGCGATCCCTACCCGACGGTTGGAGCGTATGTTCGAGGCGCGCGGTGAAACCATGCCGGAAGGTCTGATTGTGGGGTACGGCATCCCGATTTCGGTCCTGATCCTGATCCTTGTCGCTGTGACGTTGACCGTCGTGGCCCGGAAAACCCGGTTTGGACGCTACATCTTTGCGACGGGCGGCAACCCAGATGCGGCCGAGCTGTCGGGTATCAACACCCGCATGATGACCGTAAAGATTTTTGCCCTGATGGGATTCCTATGTGCCCTGTCGGCTGTTGTGGCCTCGGCCCGTCTGGCCAACCACTCGAATGATATCGGTACGCTGGACGAGCTGCGGGTGATCGCCGCAGCGGTCATCGGTGGCACGGCTCTGTCCGGCGGTCTGGGGACCATCTATGGCGCGATCCTTGGGGCGCTGATCATGCAGGCGCTGCAATCGGGCATGGCCATGGTGGGCGTGGATGCGCCGTTCCAAAACATCGTTGTCGGCAGCGTTCTGGTGCTGGCTGTCTATATCGACATCGTCTATCGCAAGCGATTGGGGGCGAAGTAATGCAAGTTCAGGAAACTCAAACCGCACCCCCGGCTACAGGCCGTGGTTCAGGCGCGCCTCCGCTGGTCGATATGCGAGACATCTCGATTTCTTTCGGCGGTATCAAGGCCGTGGATCACGTTTCAGTCGATCTCTACCCCGGTGAAGTTGTCGGATTGCTCGGACATAACGGGGCAGGGAAATCGACGCTGATCAAGGTCTTGTCGGGCGCGTATCAAATGGATCACGGCGAAATCTCGATTGACGGAAAACCGGTCGAGATCAGCAACCCTCGTGATGCCCGCGCCAACAACATCGAAACGATTTATCAGACGCTTGCGCTGGCGGACAATCTGGATGCGACGTCGAACCTTTTCCTGGGGCGCGAGATGACCACACCTTTTGGGCTGGTCAACGATGCGGCCATGGAGGCGGAGTGCCGCAAGATCATGGCGCAGTTGAATCCCAATTTCCAGAAGTTCAACGAACCCGTGTCAGCCCTGTCCGGTGGACAGCGGCAATCGGTGGCCATCGCACGGGCGGTGTATTTCAACGCGCGAATCCTGATCATGGACGAGCCGACAGCCGCACTGGGCCCACATGAGACGCAGATGGTGGCAGATTTGATCCACCAACTTAAGGCCCAGGGGATTGGGATTTTCCTGATCGATCATGATGTGCATGCGGTGATGGAGTTGTGTGATCGCGCATCGGTCATGAAGAACGGAAAACTCGTCGGCACGGTGGATATTGCCGACGTGACCGATGACGATCTGCTGTCGATGATCATCCTGGGCAAAACGCCAGAGCAAAAGTCAGACTAAAGGGGCGGGCATGAAAAGCGGATTTTTCGAAGGGATCGAACGGGTCCAATACGAAGGCGCGGACACTCAAAACCCGCTGGCATTCCGCCACTACAACCCGGACGAGATTGTCATGGGCAAACGGATGGAGGATCATCTGCGGTTCGCCGTGGCCTGGTGGCATTCGTTTGCGTGGGAAGGGGGCGATCCGTTTGGTGGTCCGACCTTTGAACGACCTTGGCATCCGCAGGATGACATGGGTCGCGCGCGGATAAAGGCAGACATCGCGTTCGAGATGTTCGAGATTTTGGGCCAGCCCTATTTCTGTTGGCATGATGCGGATGTCAGGCCCGAGCAGGGAAATTTTGCCGACAACCTGCGGACCTTGGAAGAAATCACCGATTACATCGGTGAAAAGATGCAAGTGGTAGGAACCAAACTGCTGTGGGGCACAGCCAACATGTTCAGCCACCGCCGTTGGATGTCCGGGGCCAGCACGAACCCTGACCCGGATGTCTTTGCCTTTGCCGCAGCGACGGTCAAATCCTGCATCGACGCAACGCATAAACTGGGCGGCGAGAACTATGTCCTGTGGGGCGGGCGCGAAGGGTATGAGACGCTGCTCAATACAGATCTGAATACCGAACTCGACCATATGGGTCGGTTTCTGAACATGGTGGTCGAGTACAAGCACAAGATCGGTTTCAAGGGCACCATCCTGGTCGAACCCAAACCTCAGGAGCCGTCCAAGCACCAATATGACTACGACGCAGTAACCTGTATCGGGTTCCTCAGAAAGTACGGGCTGGAGGACGAGATCAAGCTGAACCTCGAACAGGGGCATGCGATCCTGGCCGGTCACAGTTTTGAACACGAGATTGCGGTTGCTGCGGCTGAGGGCATGCTTGGGTCCATCGACATGAACCGAAACGACTATCAGTCGGGGTGGGACACAGATCAGTTTCCGAACAACACACCCGAAGTCGCGCTGGCATATTATTACATCCTGAAGTCCGGGGGGTTCACCACGGGGGGCACGAATTTTGACGCTAAAATTCGCAGACAATCCATTGATGCCCAAGACCTCGTTGCCGCGCATGTTGGAGGCATGGACATTTGTGCCAGAGGTCTGAAGGCCGCCGCCGCCATGATGGAAGATGGGAGTTTGGAATCCGAGTTGGCCAAGCGCTACGCCGATTGGACGACACCAGAGGCGCAGACGATGTTGGCGTCGGATCTTGAGGGTATTTCCGCACGCGTTTTGGCGGAATCCATCAATCCGGAACCGCGGTCCGGGCGGCAGGAAATACTGGAAAACTATGTAAACAGGTTTGTTTGATCGCGCGTGTGATGCGGTAGTGCGCGGGGCCGGCTACAAACAATCTCCCTATTGCCGGTCGCCCTTCTGCAGCGCCTTGCGACGTGCCTGAATACGCTCGTTGGCCTCAACAGTGCCATCGTGAAACGATCCGAACCACTTGTCCCACGGCACCTCGAGTGAGCCATAGTTGCACTCAAAGTACCGGTGATGCATCTGGTGGTGGAAGGTTCCCAGCGCCAGGCGGTTCTTGTCTTTGACCACGAGGCCCTGGAACCCGGTATGCGTGGTGACGGCCGTCAGCGCGTAATACTGCAAATGGAATATGATATGCAGCGGGTGCGCGCCGACCAGAAAATGTATCAAAACCGAGCCCAAGTAGATCGCATGCTCTGCCGGGTGCATCGACAACCCCGACCACGGGCCGACATTGATGTTGCGATGGTGAACCGAGTGAACGTGTCGATAGAGAAACGGGATATGGATCAGGCGGTGAATCCAGTAAAAATAGAGACTTTCCCAAAGCGGTATCAAAAGAAATATCGCGACGAACCAAATCGGATGCGCCGCCCATGTCACCAGTGGAACGTAGCCGTTCGCCAAAGCCCAGAACATCAACGCTTCGTAGGCAGACCAAAAGAATACCCCTGATCCGAGCGTCCAGAACATGTTGTCCCTGATCTGACCGCCCAGTGTGAATTGCTTGCCTTTGACCATCAGGGGGCGGGGATCATACTTGAGACGATTGCCCTGCAGGGAGTATTTGTAGAACCACAAATGCAGCAACCCTGCGATTGCGAAGATCAGCAGAAAATTCCGCACGTAAATCTGCGCAATCCAGCCGAGCTCCAGCGATCTGGTCTCTTCCAGTGATGGGCTGAACCAAATGTAACAGGCGCAGGAGATGCCCAAGACAATCAGCTTTTCCGATATCAACAGCCAAGAGTCCAAAACCCAGCGCAGCATCTCGACCGGTCTGAGTGGCCAAGAGAAAAACGGCGATACTTTGATCGGCACATCTGGGATGTGGTTCCAGCCTTTGAGTTGGGGCTTTGTCATGCTGCGTTCCCGGGGTCCGTCACTCGATGAGTGTGGCACGAAACCGCGTTTCACACAAAGCTGTTGGAAGTGTGGGTGAAACCAGCCCCGGATATTCGCGCGTGTCAGGTGAAACCGCTGGGCAGAGTTCTGAAGTCCTTGTCCAGCCAGGGGAACTTTGCGCTCATAGGATTGCAGAGCTTGTTCTGTATCAGCTTGCTGAGGACCTTATGAATAAGAAGAGATGTCGAGGTCGGGTAGACGTCGGTTGTGAACAGGGAAACGGTGCGCACAAAGTTTCTTCCCGGAAAGGGCATCGCTTTGACGCTGTTGTGAAACCGTTGCGCACGCTGCAGGCTGGCGACCGTGGTGACGGCCCAACCGCTCCCCTCTGCGACCAGGCCGACAATCGACTGATTGCATTCCAGCTCAAATCGGTTTGGCAGGCTGAACTTGCTGCGGGTCAGTTGAATTTCTATCTGTTTGCCGATTGTGTAGTCCCGTGAATACCTTAGAAACGGGAGATCAGCGTCTGGCTTCAGGACGTCTTCGACCTTTCCCTCAAAGCTTTTTGGAAGAATTACGATAAACGGGTCTCGCATCAGCGGAAACTCGACCAGGCCGTTCGTCGTACCGACAGGTCGCGTGGCGACGCCTGCATCCACTTTGTGTTCCTGGAGCTTGGCAATGATCTCGTGACTGGGCCGGGTGAAGTGGCGAAAGTTGCATCTCGGCAGGGCGTGCGAGAGGAACCGGAACAATTCCGGCGCGACCTGATTGTCAAAATCATCGATCAAGGCTAGCCGCAGTTCTGTCGCATGTTTCCAGTTGCCGGATCTGATCTCGGCCTCTCCACGCTTCAAAACCGTGAGCCCCTCGCGTACATATCGGGAAAAGACTTCGCCCGCAGGCGTCAACCCCATGGGGCGGCGCCCATGATCCACCAGTTCGACGCCAAGCGCGTTTTCCAGACTGCGCAAATGATTGGACACAGTGCTGATCGAGAGGCCGGTTTCGGACGCGACCCGTTGAATAGACCCGGACTTTGCAATCAGCTGGAACACTTCCAGCCAGCGGAGGCTCAGAGATTTTTGCAAGCGCGCAGTTCCTGTGGTTCTTGATAGCTTCGAGAAAATCGAAACAAAGAATCTGCCGTTCGGCAATGATTTTTTGAGAAATCCGAGCCAAGACCCACAGACGGCCCGGATTTTCTGGGCAGAAACCGTTGGGCGGTTGCGAAGAACCTGGGTGAGAGGATCAGCTACGAACCCTGCAGAGATCTGGATCGTATGGGGATTGGGGGATAACCCGTGCCGCGATGCGTTGCCCACACATGTCGACCTCCATTTCGGAGGTTTCAGCGTCCACAGATGCGTCCAAAAACGCGTAGGCAAGATTCAGGCCGGTCCTGTGGCCCCAATCGCCGGATGTGACGGTCCCAATCACAGCCTCACCCAGCATTAGGGACGCCCCTGGATGCGCCGGGGCATGCTGTGCGTCCACAGTCAGCGTCACCAACCGTCTTCGCGGCCCATCTGCCTGCCGAGCCAGTAGTGCTTGGCGCCCCACAAAATCCGCCTTGTCGGCTTTCACAAACCGATCCAACCCGGTTTCGTAGGGGTCATATTCCGTGATCAGATCGGATTTCCAATGCAGATATCCTTTTTCCAGCCTCATGGACTCAACAGCCCGTGCACCGAACAACTTCATGCCATATGGTTTGCCAGCGCTCTCCAAGGCCAGATAAGCCGCATAGAGGGAGGCGTTAGGTACGTGAATTTCGTAAGCAAGCTCGCCTGAAAAGCTCACGCTCATAACAGTGGCGGGCGCGATGCCGACGAAACACTCGCGCACGCTCAACCAGGGAAAGGCAGTGCCGGACCAATCATCGCGTGCACAGGATTCCAGCACCTTTCGGGCATTGGGGCCAGCCAGAACAAGAATCGTCTGATCATTCGTCAGGCTGCGAAGCTGTACGTCCTCGTCTGCCCGAATATGCTGTTTCAGCCAGTCCATATCGTGGAATTCACTTGCCGCCGCAGAGCCATACCAGACGCGCGCAGGGCCGCGATCACTGGCTGGCAGGTTAGCGACTGTTGCCTCCGCCTTGATCATACCGTGGTCGTTTAGCAGATAGCCAAGACCCACCCGACCGTCTTTCTTCGTGACTGCGCCGCAGAAGAGACGATCCAGAAAACCATGGCGATCTGAACCAGTGATCTCGATCCGATTGAACCCGTTGACCTCGGCCAATCCCACGTTTGTCTGGACGTTTTTCACTTCTGACGCGACGATGTCGAAAGCTTCGTCAAAACCGAAACTGTGAGTGGGTGAAAAGTCCGGATGGGGTTTGACATACTCAACGCGTTCCCATCCGTTTACGACCGCGAACGCGGCACCTTTTGCAGCAAGGACGGGTGTGAGGGGCGTCGTTTTCGCCGGGCGCCCGGCCGGGCGATGTTCATGCGGGAAATGAAATCGAAATTCGTTCTGGTAGTCTTCGATGGCCTTGAGCGCCGTGAGTTCGACATTGGCATGTCCTGTGAACCGACGGGGGTCCAGGCACCATGTATCGTAACATGCCTCGCCATGCACGATCTGCTGGGCCAGCAGCCAGCCATGGCCGCCGCCTTCGCCCAAACCCGCGCGCAACCCGATGATACAAAACGCATTTCGCTTTCCGGGTATGGGGCCAACCAACGGTGCCCCATCAATCGTATAGGTGATGGGTCCGTTGACAACGGTGTGAATGCCGACCTCCATCAGGGCTGGCATACGGGCGAACGCGCCCTCCAATACGTCGGTCACGCGGTCCAGATCGTCCGGGCACAAGGCGTTCACAAAGTTTGGATCAATACCATCCAATCCCCAGGTTTTGCAGTCCTGTTCATAAAACCCGACCAGAAGTCCGTTCTTTTCTTGGCGGCAATAGTAGTCGCTGATCGGGCACCTGAGCAGGGGCATGCGATGCCCCGCATCCCGAATGGCCGCGATCTCCTCGGTCAGAAAATACTGATGCTCCATTGACACGACGGGATGGTGAACCCCCATCATCGCGCCCACCTCGTTGACGCGATAGCCGCAGGCATTGACGACGATATCGCAGTCAATATCGCCATGTTCGGTCTGCACCGTCCATGTATAGTCGCGGTGCTGTCGCAACCCCGTCACCGGCGTGTTTCGGTAGACTTCTGCCCCGGCTTTGCGTGCGCGCCGCGCAAGAGCCTGGCACAATTGTGCAGGATCGATATCACCGTCCAGCGGGTCCCACAGCCCGCCGATGAGGTTTTCTGTGGAAATCAGCGGATGCCGCCGCGCGCATTCCTGGGCATCAATCACTTCAAAATGCACATCCATCCCGCGCGCCATGGATGCAAAATGATGGTAACCCTGCATCTGTGCGTCTGTGTTGGCCAGGCGAATTCCACCGTCACCATGATGGT
The DNA here is from genome assembly GCF_056535885.1 of Ruegeria sp. B1. NCBI lineage: Bacteria > Pseudomonadati > Pseudomonadota > Alphaproteobacteria > Rhodobacterales > Roseobacteraceae > Ruegeria > Ruegeria sp. B1. The sequence goes on from NZ_JBQFJA010000001.1 coordinate 1,695,049, forward strand.
AGTTGATCGGATAGTCCGGGTCGTCTGCGAGCTCTTTGTACAACCGGATTGAGTGGGATTTCAGCCCCACCATTGTCTGGTTCATGCCGAAATTGGTCACCTGGGCGGCCGAGTGCCATGTGGTTCCGGATGTCAGCTCATTCCGCTCGACCAGAACAACGTCCGACCACCCTTCGTGGGTCAGGTGGTACAGTGTCGAACACCCGGCAATTCCCCCACCGATGACAACAACCTTTGTGCGCGACTTCATCGAACATGCTCCCTGAGGCTTGGCTCAATTCTTGGGGAGAAATTGCATTCACCGGCAACGCGACAATTGCCAGTTTTGAAAAATCGAAACTGTGGTTTCAGATTTCGAAAACCGCATCTGAGCTTTTGTCGGTTCGGTCGTGTCACATCTAATGTGCGGTCATCAGTGGCGCAGGAGAGACCGGAAATGTCGTCGGAAGGCAACAGGAGGAGTGGCAGGCGCGCCCGTATGGCCCAGCGTGCTGCCAAGCCCGAGATAGACCCCTGCGCGCCGGGGCAAGCCGGTGGATCCTTCGCCCCGTTGGCGGAGACAGAAATCGAGCAGATCTATGACACAGCCCTAAAACTGCTTGAAAATCTTGGCATGGGCGAAGTGCCAGAACGGCTGCGCGCCGATCTGTTGGCTGCAGGTGTAAGTCAAGGTGATCAAGACAGGGTGTTGTTTCCGCGATCCCTTGTTGAAAACACAATCGGGCTTGCAGCCAAAAGCTTTGTTTTGCATGGACGGGACGAAAGCCGGTCAATCGAGATCGGCGGGGATCGTGTCTACTTTGGCACCGGTGGGGCTGCGGTTCAGACGCTGGATTTGGATTCGGGCCTGTATCGCCCCGCAACGCTGACCGACCTGCATGACTTCACGCGCCTTCAGGATGTGCTGACCAATGTCAGTTGGTTCACGCGGTGCTGCGTCGCCACGGATGTGCGGGATGTCATGGATCTGGATGTGAACACGGTCTACGCGCTGGTTCGGAATACTACAAAACCAATTGCCACGTCCTTTACGCTGGCCGAACACGTGGCTCCCATCGTTGACCTATTGGACATCGTTGCCGGAGGCCCGGGAGAGTTCTCAAAGCGCCCGTTTATGAAAGCGCATATCAGCCCGGTCATTTCTCCGCTTCGCTACGGCGAGGACGCCGTAGCAGTCGTCTATGAGTGCATCGAACACAACATCCCGATGTCATGCATCACTGCGGCGCAGGCTGGGGCTACCGCACCCGCAACACTTGCTGGGTTCTTGGCGCAGTCGTTGGCCGAGACCTTGGCAAGCCTCGTGATGGTCAACACGATCAAACCCGGCTTTCCGATGGTGTTTTCAAACTGGCCGTTCATCGTTGATTTAAGGACCGGGGCTTTTGCAGGCGGCAGTGGAGAAACCGCAATTCTAAATGCGGCCTCAGCGCAGATCATCAACTGGCTTGGATTGCCATCTGGGGTCGCGGCCTCGATGACAGACGCAAAGGCCATCGATGCCCAGTACGGGGCTGAAAAGGGGATCACTTCGCTCGCTGCCGCGCTGGCGGGTGGAAACCTGATTTATGAAAGTTCAGGGATGACAGCATCGTTGTTGGGGGCCAGTTTTGAGGCTTTTGTCCTCGACAACGAGATGCATTCGAACACCTATCGTGCCTTGCGTGGCATCGAGGTGACCGAGGAAAACCTAGGATATGAGGCCATTTGCCAATCGGTCCTGGGTGATGGTCACTTCCTGGGCAGCGCACATACCTACGCGGCGATGGAGCGGGACTACTTTTACCCTGTGCTGGCGGATCGGGACGAACCCCGGACATGGGAGATGAACGGGGCAAGAGATGCCTGGACCATCGCCCGCGAACGTGCCCGAGACATTCTCGAGACACACCATCCCCAATACCTGACACCTTCTCAGGACGCTGAAATCCGCACGCGGTTTCGGATTTTGACGTGATCAAAGCCGAAAATGGCGCGATGACGATTTCTTTTGTGTCATCAGGACTGTACGTTCTGTCAGGAAAACTCTGCGGTTCCAGGGGGCAGCTATGGAGACTTCGTTTTTTCATCCGGTTTCGGGGATAGAACTGCCCCGATTTGCAGGCGTCCCGACATTCATGCGGCTGCCGAGCGTGACGCTGGATCACGAGCGTATCGATGAGGTAGACCTCGCCCTGGTCGGCATCCCATGGGATGGCGGTACAACCAACCGTCCCGGGGCGCGGCACGGACCCCGACAATTGCGCGATTACTCAACCATGATTCGCGCCATGAACCCTGTGACGGGCATCAGCCCATTCACTTTAGTCAATTGCGCGGATTTGGGTGACGTGGCTCCGAACCCTGTTGATATCCAAGACACGCTGGATCGTGTGACGACCTACTACGAAGAGTTGACGAGGCGGGGAATTGTGCCGTTGACCGCTGGCGGCGATCACCTGACGACTTTACCAGTTTTGCGCGCTCTTGCCGTTTCGGGGCCTTTGGGGCTTATCCAGTTCGACAGTCACACAGATTTGTTTGATTCCTATTTTGGAGGCCATAAATTCACGCACGGCACCCCGTTCCGCCGCGCCATTGAGGAAGGGCTGATCGACCCAAAGCGCTTTGTGCAAGTTGGTATTCGTGGAACCGCCTACAACACCGAAGACATCGAATGGGGCGAGGCCCAAGGCGTTCGCATCATCAGGATCGAGGAACTGTTTGACCGGGGCATCGACGATGTGATGGTCGAGGTCAAAAAGATCGTTGGCACTGATCCCTGTTACTGCACCTACGATATCGATTTTGTGGATCCGACCTATGCACCCGGTACCGGAACGCCAGAGATCGGCGGGCCCAATAGTTATCAAGCCCAGCAGGTCATTCGACACATGGCAGGCCTGAACCTTATCGGTGCCGATCTGGTCGAAGTGTCACCGCCCTTCGATCCCGAAGGCGGTACGGCGTGGCTTGGGATCTCACTGATGTTCGAGTTGCTGTGCGTATTGGCGCAAGCCATTAACGCGCGCCGGTCTAACGCGCGCTAACGTTCTCTGCGATCATCGAAATCATCTCGAACATTACCGCTGCGGCGGTCAGCGCGGTGATGTTGTTAGGGCTGTCCTTGGTGGGCATCATGCACACGACGTCTCCACCAACGATGTTCAGGCCGCGTGCCGCGCGCAAGATTCCGACGGCTTCATCGATATCAAAACCCTTTTCACCGGGTTCCAGATTGGAGACTGCCGGCGCCACAGTGGGATCGAGGCAGTCCAGATCAAATGTGATGTAAACCGGTCGGTCACCCAGAACTTCGCGGGTTTGCGCCACGACATCTTCCAGCCCACGCTGACGAAACTCACGCATTGTAACAACATTATAGCCGTAGTCATACGACGGTTGCAGCCAGTCCAGACTGCGCGGGTGTCCGCGCAATCCGATCTGCATCGAGCGGGTTGGATCGACCTGACCCTGATCGGCCAGGTAGGCCCCCCAATGTGCCGCAGATTTATGCGCCCCTAGAAAGTGATCGACTTTGGTGAAGACGTCGGTATGGGCATCGAGATGCAAGAAGCTGACCGGCTCTCCACCAGACAGTTTTCCGCCTCCAAGGGCCTGCACGATTCCGCCAGTGATCGAATGGTCGCCGCCGACGGAAACCGGTCGCGCGCCGGCTGCGTCGATATCCTTGTAGAATTCGGTAATACGCTCGATGCAGTCTTCGTTGTCATTGGCCCGAGGGAATGGCACGTCACCAACGTCTGCGATGCGTGCGCTTTGCCACGGGTCAAGCTGAAAGGGCAGATGCACTCGGCGCTGAACGGCTGAAACGTGCCGTAAGGCGCGGGGTCCCAGATGCTGATCCCGCTCTGTCGTTCCGTTCCCCGTCGAATGCGGAACACCGACCAGTGCAATATCCTGATCTTGCGGTCCAGTGTGCGGACATCTGAACAAGGTGGGAACGCCCCACCAATAGAGATTGTCCATCATGGACTTTTCATAGGGATCGGTCATTACGTGTCTCTGAAAAGGAATGGCGTCCCCGGTTTGGTACCGGAGACGCAATACAAGCTCAAAGCTTTTCGTCTTCCCGACGGAATGCGCCTTGAACGATCCGGTCCATGACCATCGCCAGGAACAAGATCGCGAATCCACCCAGCAGACCGGGGCCCTTGGCTGCGTATTGCAACGCCTCAAGGATTTCCTTGCCAAGCCCTCCACCGCCGATCAGCGAGATGATCACGACCATGGACAGGCACATCAGGATCGTCTGATTGACGCCAGTCATGATCGAAGGAAGGGCCAAGGGGATTTCGACATCTTTCAGCAACTGCCACTTGGACGCGCCAAAAGCGACGGCAGCCTCCTTGATGCTCTCCGGCACACCGCGCATCCCCAATGCCGTCAGACGGATAACCGGCGGCATACCAAAGATGATCGTTGCCAGAATGCCCGGCGGGTTGCCCGTACCGAAAAAGGCAATGATCGGGATCAGATACACAAAGGCAGGCAGTGTCTGCATCAGATCCAGAACTGGTTCAGCCGCGCGATAGGCGCGTTTGGATTTGCCAAACCAGATGCCCAGTGGAATGCCAAAGACCACGCAGAGCAGCACAGCTGCACCAACCAATGCAACGGTCTCCATAGCCACATCCCAATAGCCCAGCAGTGCGATGTAAGCCAAAGAGGATGCGGTGAAGATTGCGACACGCGGCCCGGCCGCCCGCCACGCGGTGACGCAAATCACCAGCATCACAACCGGCCAGGGTGAACCAATTAGGGCGATGGTCAGGGCGTCCAGAACCGATCGTACCCCCGCGACGATACCGTCAAAGACGTCGCCGCCCGCCGCCGCCGCGGCGTCAATGCGCGCCTCCATCCAATTGGCGATGACTGAGAACAGGGTGCCCTCGTCCGGGCCCAGAATCAAAGCCGAAACTTGCTGCTCGGGGAAGGCGTCCAGCATAGTCAGCGATGCATTTACGGTGAACTTGTACACGATCAGCGGACCGATTGCCGCGATCAGAACAGCGCCCAGGATGATGTTACGGGTTGACTGGCCACTTTCCGTGCTGTCCGGATTGATCCGCCATTTGGAGTATTGCTTTTCGTAGATCCTGTCGGCGTAGAATCCCTGCACGACCTTGAACACCAGCAGCATCAGCAACCCGGTGATCAGGATGCCCGTGGCTTCGGACTGCGCTGCGATGGCACGCTCAGTGCTCGTCTCCGCTGCTCTCTGAATGTTTTCAGCAAGTCGTGTAAACCGGTCGATATCGGCCTGTTCGGTGGCCTCGGCCGCACGCCCCAGCAGTTCATCCGCCCGTTCCAGCTGTCCTGCAGCTCGCTCGGCAAATTCGGCCCCCGGATTACCCCAGGCACCCCGACCGATTTGGACCCAGGCGATGATCTCTAGGATCAGAAACGTCCAGAACATGCCCCAGATCGCCCGGGACGCCGACCAGAATGGACCAAGAACCGCTGCCCATCTGTTGAACGTGTTAGGAATTGCGCTGGTTGCGTCATGTATTTTGTGGAACGCGTTGACGTAGTAATCGCCGTTCGGGCCTGTGAACTCATGGATCGAACGATCCAGCGCATCGCGATCAACCTCGATATCCGAGGCTGCTGTGACTTGGATGTCTGCTGCTGTATCAGTCATTCTTGCTTGCCCCCTTGGATACCGCGCAACAGGCGTGGCTTGGTCACGACACCGACATCCGCGCCGGCATCGGTGATGACAACCGGCATCTCGGTGTTCACGGCCAGGTCGATGAGCTGGTCCAGATCAGACCCTTCATCCGCACGCGGTGCTCCTTCCAGCGCGCCTGAATAACTACCAATTGGCTCCATGATCGAATGGGCCTTGACCAGTTTCAGCTTCGAAATCCCTTGTACGAACTCGCGGACATAGTCGTCCGCCGGGTTCATCACGATGTCTTCCGGCGAGCCAATCTGGACGATGACACCGTCCTTCATGATCGCAATTCTGTGGCCGATGCGGATCGCTTCATCCAGATCGTGCGTGATGAACAATGTCGTCTTCTTAAGTTGCGCAACCAGAGCCTTGAACTGGTCCTGCAATTGTAACCGGATCAGAGGATCCAACGCAGAGAACGGCTCGTCCATCAGCAAGATTTCCGGGTCCGACGCCAATGCGCGGGCAATGCCCACACGCTGTTGCATACCCCCGGACAGCTCTTTGGGCAGACGATCCTCGTACCCCGTCAGATCGACAAGTCCCAGAGCGTGATCCGACACGGCCCATCTTTTCGACTTCGAGATTTTTCGAATTTCCAAGGGATATGCCACGTTGTCACGCACTGACCGGTGCGGCAGCAGCGCCATATGTTGAAAGACCATGCCAATCTGCTGGGCACGGATGCGACGCAATTCATTATCTGAAATTGCGGAAACGTCTTTGCCAAGAATTTCGATTTTACCGGCGGTGGGCTCGATCAGTCGGTTTACATGCCGCACAAGGGTGGATTTGCCGGATCCCGACAGGCCCATGATGCAGAAGATTTCACCGCGCGAGACTTCGAAACTGGCGTCTTGAACGCCGACCACACAACTGAATCTTTCCAGCACCTGCGGTTTGGTCAGACCTTCTTTGAGCACGGCTTCCATTGCTTCGGCTGCCCGGTTGCCGAAGATCTTCCATACATTTTCAAGTTTTACGACAGGTTCGTCCATTTGCCCCCCATAAGGCGGTGTTTCGCCCGGCAGATAGGAAAAGGGCCGCTGCGAGGTGTCGCAGCGGCCCTGGGATGATCGGCTTAGTTTGTCAGCCAGCCAATGACGGTGTCTTCGTTCTCATTCACCCATTTTTGGGCGTAGTCCGAGGCTTCTACATTGTCTACTGCGAGGGCCTTGCCCATAGCGCTCAGGTCATCGCCCTGCATTTGGAAATTGCGGAACAGAGCCGCCACTTCGGGGTAGCTGTCTTCCAATTCCTTGGCGTAGTGCAGGTGAAGCGTGGCACCATTCCAGGCCGATGAAGCCTCTGACTTGGACAGCCATTCGGGGTCGTCCGTTGGCTGCACAATTGTCCAGGTGGCTGGATCATGTGCGGGCTCTTCGAGCACAGTCAGATCCTGTGTCACAAAGATGTAGTGCGGGCTGTAGCAGAACCCAATCCACGGATCGCCGGCCTTGGTGGCATTGGCAAGGTTGGCATAGGCGATGGTTTCTTCGTACTCGGTCAGATCGAAAATCTGATCATAGCCATAAGACTTGGCGCGGATTTTCTCCACAACGGTCGAGGCCCAGCCGGGCGCCCCGATCCAGACTTCGGGTGTGCCGTTACCGTCCGTGTCGAAGATCGCCATCTTGTCGGGATCGCTCAGGTCATCGATGGACGTGATGTCGTGCTGCTCGGCGATATAGGTCGGAATGCACATCCCCTGCGCCGCTTGCACCGGGTTCTCGTTCATCACGACAGTGCCGTTGTCTTTGACATAGGTGTCATGCAGGTTCTGTTGGTTGGGCATCCAGACTTCGGGATGGACATACATCGAACCGCTGTCCATCGCTTCAAAGACGATTGGGTTGGTCCCGTTCTGCAATTCCACATCGAGACCGAGATTTTCCTCGATCACAACCTCTAAGATATGCGCGGTGGCATTCACAGAGGCCCAGTTCGGCACTCCGATGACGATATCTGCTGCGTAAGCCGGTGCGGCGACTGCTATGGAAGCGCCTCCCAATAGCATCGATAGTTTATTCATTGTGTCTTCTCCATGTTGGGCGTCTTCAGCGCTGAATTCCGATCCCTTGAGATGAATTAACGCTGTTGTTATCAGTGACCTGGTTGAGCTTCTGATTTTGGTTTCCAGGATTTGGCCGGTCGGGCCAGCCAACTCAAAAACTGAAACATGGGTGGGTGTGAACCATCAAGTGTTACGAGTGGGAAGGGCTGAGTATTCGATATTCCCGGAAAGACCTTTCGATAAAGCAGAATTCACAAGGCGCATGTCTAACTTTTACTCAGTCCTCTGACGGCCTCGTGCGGTCGAAATTGTTCCCAGCCTTCTCAAGGGTCTCGAAATCAAAACCGGGTTGTTTTGCCGGTTTGGTCGGGGGACGGCGGCGGCCGTCGATATCCTGGCGATCCTAGCATATTCGAGGATGGCCTTGATTGACAGATGGCTGCACAACATCCCACCGCTGGCGACCCGCGACCAGTTTGATCACATTGCAGACGGTCGGCGTGTCGACCGAGCGCAGAAGCTGAAGTAGGTCTTTGTACCTGTTCAACCTCCGTAGTCCACTGGCTGAGGGCAGCGGATTTGTGTCCAACAGACCCAGTCCCAACACGCGATCAGGGCTTTGTCGAACCACTTCCATGGCCACGATGCCACTCATCGACAGTCCGGCCAACGCGAATCTGTCAGGCGCTTGTTCCAGGACTTGTGCGGCAAGATCGGCCATTGCCTCAGCCCCCCACACATCCGGTACGATGACCTTGCGATCTTGGGAAAAGGCGGCGATCTGTGGCGCAAAAAGTCGCACATCGCACGTCATACCTGGCGGAAGGACAAGTGGAACCGTTCAGTTTTTACTGGCGATTTCCGCACCTTCGGCCAAGGCCGCAAGCTTTTCGTAGGCAATCGCCGGATGAACGGCCCCAAACCCAGCGAACGTTCCAAATCCGCAATCGCTGCCCGCGATCACCCGCTCGGAGCCGACAATGTCGACGAATCTTTGGATTCTCTGCGCCACCAATTCGGGATGTTCGACAAAGTTGGTTGTTGTATCGACCACACCGGGAACCAGGATCTTGTCGTCTGGAATATCGGATTTGCGGTCGCGGAACACGACCCATTCGTGTCCATGCCTGGGGTTGGATGTTTCAAACAGAACATAGCGCGACTTGGTGGACATCAGAGTGTCGAACATCTTGGACATCGGAATGTCGCATACATGCGGCCCCTCATAGTTGCCCCAGCAGATATGGATTCTCACCTTGTCCTGCGGCACATCCGACAGAGCGTGATTGAGCGCTTCGACATGCATTTGCGCCACTTTTACAAACTCTTCGTCCGACAAATCGGTGAACAGCATGTGCCGCGACAGGGCCAGATCGGGGCAATCCAATTGCAGGTCCAGACCTGCCGCAATGATTGTTTCGTACTCCTCTTTCATCGCATCGGCGAGAGCGGCCAGGTAAGCCTCTCGTGTCTTGTAAAAGTCGTTTTGCAAAAACAATGAAATCACACCGGGGCTGGCGGCGTTCATAAAGCCGCGTGCGACGCCGTGCTCTGTCATCGCGGCCTTGAAGTTTGCGATGTCCTTTTTCAAATCCTGCTGCCCTTTCGAGCGAACCTCGCCGGTGCACATGGGGCGCGCATACTCAGGCGTTCCGCCATCATTGGCGAGACGCTGGAGAAAGCCCGGAAACATTTTGAGATCAGCCGGTGCATTCCGGGGGCTGTCACCCGAAAACCCGGTATAGCGATCCTTGACATAGGTTGCATAGCTGATCTTCGACGTCTCTCCGTCGGATACGATGTCGATCCCGGCTTCTTTCTGCTGTTTCACGGTTTCGGAAACCGCAGAGGTCATGCATGTGTCGAATTCCTCTGTGTCAAAAGGCTTGTTCTTCTCGCGGGCAAAAAGAAGATCGGTCACGTGCTGCGTACGGGGCAGGCTGCCCACATGCGTTGTCAGAATTCGGGTCATCGGCGTTCCTTTTTTGCGGGTATCCGCGGCTGAGGCTGGGGTGGTCAGTCAGCCCAGAGGCTGACTGACCGACATGTATCACTCCCCGGACCAGCTTGGACCGGCAGAATCTTCGGTTCCGACAACATGGTACATCGCGGCCTCTCCTGTCATCGACGGGTGCGTCCTGTACGCCAGATTTTCGGGAACCGACATCGTGTCCCCGGGGGCAAGTGTCGTCTCGCCACCGTCCCACTCGACCCGCCAGTGTCCTTTGGCCGGCATCAGAACCGAAGGGTGGTCATGGCTGACCTTGGCCTCGGGGGACGATTGGCGGGTGATGAAGTTCACCTCGAAACCCGGCTTATCGCGCAAAAGGCCGGTCTCTCCGATCACTTTGCAAGGGGCTCGATCGGACAAGGCAACCATGTCCCAGTACCGGGCGACGTGATTGGGCAATACATCGGCCGTAGTCGGTTCGGCGCGCTTGGTCAGTTCTTCGGCGGACATCAACGGCATTGGATTGACACCCTCGGGCACGGCCTCACCCTTCTTGGTGTCGTAAAGCTTGCCGGTTTCGGCCAGAACCAACCCGTGATCCGCCGCATCTTCGATGACCTGCGGGGCCCACATGACACCCCCGCCTGCATCGTCGCCGCCGAGGATGGCCATGATCATCCCATAGTCGTTTCCGATGTTTTCAAACCCCCGGAACACTCCGGTCGGAATGTTAAAGATGTCGCCGGGTTCCAGGGTCACCTCTCCGGCATCTCCCCAACGCCCCCAAAAGAAACGCCAGCGGCCCGAGAGCACAAAAAACGCCTCGGCCGTGTGGTGATCATGCAGGCTGTTGCGGCACTTGGGTGGCTGGCCCGCAGCGCCGATGTTGAACCCGTGCGGTATCGTGATGTGCACGTGCTGGTCGACGCTCTCGGAAACGCCGCCGCCAACTATCGTGAAGTTTTCCTTTTGATCGCTGCCTGGCGTGTGGGCGTCGATAAAGGCCGTGCGGCAGGGTTTCAGGTCGCCGTAGCGGACGATCCGTGTTTCCATATCTTGCGGAGTCATGTCTGTATGTCCTGTGTAAATTTACCTGTGCTGTGAACCGGTCCTAGTCCCACGGCCCAGGCGGGCGCGGATTTAGGCGCTCGGCTCTCAGGCTTGCACGATAGGTGTGAAACCGCCGCGCCTCGGTCGAGTCGCGCAGGTCAGCTTTCAGGTATCGGCATTTACATCTGGTAAACTTGGGTGTCATTCACGCATCCCCGGTGTGCAGGTGAATCTGTTTCCAGATGGCAACCTCGTCGTACAGTGTGAATTCGCGGCGCAGACCCCAGGGGCCGAACTCGGCCTGTGACATGCCCATCACATATACGCGGGCACCGGTCGGCTGGCCAAAGGCGCCCCAGCCATCATGTGTGCCGTCCAGGGACCAGCGGATTGATGCGCGCGGGGACAGCATCCCGCCGTGCATGCCGATTTGATGGTGAATTTCAAAACGGGCATTGGGAAAGGACGATCTCAGGCCAACCCAGAACTGGCAGACGGCCTCACGTCCCAGCGCCTGCCGCGCTCCGGCATACTCCCCGATCACCGCCCGGTCATAGTCGGCGAGGATGTGGTTAAAGTCGGCATTCATGATGCGGGTCAGCGTGTTGGCATAGGCCGCACCCCATTCATTGTCATTCCCGGTTCCGTGATAGCCGCCGTCAACGTCGGCCTCGGGCAAAAACGGTTTATTTGCTGTTCCAGGGCCGCCTTCCGACGCGATGAGCTGACGAGCGAACGACTCAGGGTCCATGCCCAGCTGGCGTACGATGCCGCCATAATCCCGCACCATCCATTCATCATAGATGACCTCGTTCTTGGCCGCGCAATCGGCGATGACCCGGGCCGTCCAGCGCTTGCCAGTTGCAGGACCGAACAGACCGTCCTGAGAATGGGTTGCCGTCGAAATGATCCGATGGGAGGACAGATGTCCGTGCTCCTCCGACTGTGACCAGATTACATCCTCTCCCAAAAGCTGGCGGTCGGGAAACTCGTTACAGGTTGCCATGGTTGCGGCGATGACCGGCTGATTGCCGACCGTAATGCCCATCGGTGTTCGGACCGGTATATCGGGGGCATAGTAGCGGTGCAGGGTTTCGGTGCCGCGCTCTTCCCAGATTTCTTTGGTGATGCTCAGGATATAATCCGGAAAATCCTTCCATTTTTCGGCATATGTCATGGGGTGAAGCCTTTCGGTTTTCTGGCTGAGCCGCGAATCTTGAGCGGTCCTGGTATCTCTATACGCTCGGCCTCCGCGCGCTTTTCAATTCTGGAGATGAGGAGGTCCACCGTTGCCCCAACCATTTTGTTGATCGGCTGACGAATGGTCGTGAGGTTGTAAGCAGGCCAGGCTGAGATGGGCACATCATCATAGCCGACGACACTGACATCGTCGGGAACCGACAGCCCAAGTTCGAACCTGAGCGTGTCCATGACTGCAAAGGCCATGTGGTCATTGCCCACAAAGATCGCATCCGGTCGGTTGGACGACGTGCACAATTGTCTGGCGATGGCCGACGCCGTTTCCTGACTGTACTTACCGTCCTCAACAGCGATGGGTTCCAAACCGTGTTTTTTCAGACCTTCTGTAAAGCCGCGCGTACGGTCCAGTCCGGTCGAGGACGCGATCCAACCCGAGATGTGCGCAAGTTTGCGGTGGCCGCCAGCGACGAGGAAATGCGCAACGGTTTGTCCGCCCAGGATGTTGTCGGACGTAACCTGAGCCAGACCGCCCGTATCCTGTCCCCTGTTGAACATGACCACAGGTATGCCTGCGCTGTCACATCTGGTGGCAATTTCGCTGGACATGTCGACCGATGCCGTAATGATCCCTTCAACCTGATACGACAACAGCTCTTCAACGATTTGGCCAACGCTATCGTCGTTATTCGCCATGAACAGCAGGATGTGATAGCCGCGGTCTTTCAGGGCGCGATCCAGATACTCAAGCGCCATGGGGTAAAACTGGTTTTCAAGATAGGCGACGACGACGCCGATCACGCGGCTTTTGCCGGTAATCATGGCGCGCGCCAGTGTATTTGGGCGATAGCCGAGCTCTTCGGCGGCTTTCATGACTTTACTGCGGGTGGTGGCCGAGGCCGATGCGCCGGGCGTGAACACTCGGCTGACGGCGGATTGGCTGACACCAGCTGCGCGTGCCACGTCGGATGATGTAATCTTGTCCGCCATCAGTCCGCCGTCCATCCGCCATCGACCAGCAACGATGTTCCGGTGACGAGGCTGGCAGCCTCTGATGCCAGATAGACGACGGCACCGGTGATGTCGCCCAACTCTCCAATACGGCCGAGTTTTATTCTGTCTTCGATCCAGGCGCGGCGTTCGGGATTGGAAAACGTCTGCTCGCTTAGCGGTGTCCGAATGAATGTCGGCGCCACGGTGTTGACCCGGATCGCATGCGGCCCCCATTCAATGGCCATGGCTTTTGTGAACCCCTCGACTGCATGTTTGGTGCCGCAATAGACCGCCCGGTCGATGCCCCCGACCTGTCCCATCTGACTTGTGATGTTGATCAAGCTGCCCGACCGCCCGCTTGCGATCAGCCCATGAGCAACGGCGCGGGTCAAGAAATAAGCGCCTTTGAAGTTCAGTTGGCTGACGGCGTCAAAGTCATCCTCGGTGGTCTCCAGGCTCGGAGAATGTCGGGCAAGCCCTGCCGAATTGACAAGGATGTCGTAGGGCCCGCTCTCCGCAACCGCCTCTTCGGTCGCGGCCACGTCGGCTACGTCCAGGGTCAGCGCCTTGGCGGTCCAGCCTTGCCCCGAGAACTCGGTGACCAGCGAGGCCAGCTTGTCAGTGGAGCGAGCTGCTAAAGTGACCTCTGCCCCATACCCCGCCAACGCAGATGCACAGGCCAAGCCGATCCCGGATGTCGCACCGGACACCAGGGCGCGCTTACCGGTCAGGCTAAAGTTCGGGGGCGGGGGAAAGGACATCAGATATCTCCAACTGGATAGGGTACGCGTCCCGGGACCCGGGCTTTGTTGAATTCGCGCAATCTTCGAAAAACGTCCACGCCTAATTGACTGTAGACATCCAAAAGATCGACCAAGACCCAGTTTTCACGGATGCGCCCGTCTTCCAACCGCCAGAAATCCAGGCTGCGCATCGTTACCCGTTTGCCGGAGGGGACGATACCTATCCATCCGTCATCCGTGATGGTCTGGATCATGTCTGGCCAACCGGTGACGGCCACATAGGGCCCGTCTCCAAAGAAATGGTAGGTAATTTCGTCAAGATAGCGACCGCGGTCGGGCATGGCCGACAGGAACGGAATCTGATGCCAGTTGCGGAACCCGCGTATGCCCCGGCATGTGCCGATGCCAGCGGGCCCGTACCAGTTTACAGTGTCATGCCAGAAACGCGGCATCTGCATAACGTCGGGACCGCCCTGCGCGGGGTGCCGTTTCATATGGTTGAGCATATCGACAACAAGCGCCCGGCTTGCGTCACTATGGGTGTCATCGCGTGGAGGGCGATGGAGCCCGTCACCAGAGGCGGGTCCCAGCACGCAAATTTCAGCACCCAGCGACGGTGCCATTGGCCACGCCCGGGCCTGCATCATGACCTCGGGCAGGTCCCAGATCATCTGAAACTCGGCGATCTTGCCCTCGACAATCCGGTAATACTCGTGGAACCGCATATGCGTGATGTGTCCCGTTGGCGGGATATCCAGCAGCGGTCCGGCAAAGGTGCCGACATAGTGGCCGCCGCATCCGACCCAGTTCGCGCCATGTTCATCCTCGCCCGCCATCACGATCCAATCGCGCCGCTCGACGTCCGGCCACGCCTCTTTGAGCGGTGCGAGTACGTTCTGATAAAAGGTCTGCGGACCGGTCAGTTCGCCAAAAGGATGACAGCAGTGAAAGACCGCGTCAGGTTCGCACAGACGGTCAAGTTCGTGCTGAATCGCGGAGCCGTTCCAATCGTAAAGGGCCTTGCGGAGAGAGGAGAGCCGCGCGCGGTTTGCGTCGTGGATGCTGGTCATATCCTCAACCGGTTCTACTCTGCGGCCTCTTGGGGCAGAACGGCCTGGCCATAGGGCACGTTGCGACCGCCAAAGCGGCGCACACGGATGTTGCATTGTTCGGCATGACCCACGAAACCCTCAAGCATGCACAGGCGAGACCCGTATTCTCCGATCAGCGCTGCTGCCTCATCAGTTTCGACCCGCTGATAGCTGTGCGTTTTCAGGAACTTGCCGACCCATAGCCCGCCGGTGTAGCGACCGGCTTTTTTTGTTGGCAAAGTATGGTTTGTGCCAATGACCTTGTCGCCGTTCGCGACATTGGTGCGCGGCCCCAGGAACAGCGCCCCATACGAGTGCATGTTGTCCAGATACCAGTCGTCTCGGTCCGTCATGACCTGCACGTGTTCGTAGGCCATATCATTGGCCACCCGGAGCATTTCATCATGCGTATCGCACAGAACCACGTCTCCGTAATCCCGCCACGATGCGGATGCGGTTTCCCGGGTTGGCAGGATCTCTAGCAGGCGCTCAATTTCAGCCAGGGTTTCATTCGCAAGGCTGCTGGAGTTGGTGATCAGACAGGCGGGGGAATTGTAACCGTGTTCAGCCTGCCCCAATAGATCGGTTGCGCAAAGCTCGGCATCCACCGTATCGTCGGCGATCACCATGGTTTCCGTGGGCCCCGCAAAGAGGTCTATTCCGACCCGTCCAAAAAGCTGCCTTTTGGCTTCTGCGACAAAGGCGTTTCCGGGTCCGACGATCATATGAACCGGTTCGATTGTTTCGGTTCCGATTGCCATTGCGCCAACGGCCTGGATGCCGCCCAGAACATATATCTCGTGTGCACCACCCAAGTGCATGGCAGCCACGATTGCCGGGTGCGGCGCACCGTCCACCGGCGGGGCCGAGGCGGCAATCCGCGGCACACCCGCCACCTGTGCCGTCAGGACCGACATATGCGCGGATGCGACCATGGGAAACTTGCCGCCGGGCACATAACAGCCGACGGACTGGACCGGGATGTTCCTGTGCCCCAGCACAACGCCGGGCAGGGTTTCGACCTCGATATCCGTCATCGAGGCACGTTGCGCTTCGGCAAAGCGCCGAATCTGCGTCTGGGCAAACTTGATGTCGTCCATGTCCCGGGCCGACACCTTTTGCATGGCCGCCTCGATCTCAGACGGGCTCAGGCGAAAGGCGGCGGGATCGTAGCCGTCGAATTTCCGGCTGAGCGCGCGCACAGCGGCATCGCCGTTTGCCTCGATATCGGCGAGCGTGGCCTCGACAACCTTACGCACCTTGGCGTCATCTTCGGCGCGGGCGTCAGCGGGTTTGCCGGATTTTAGAAATTGAACCGTCATATCAGCCTCCTAGGCTGCGGGTTTTTCGCCAAAGTCAAATGGTTCCTCGCGCCCCCAGCCCTTGCCGGCGAAGACGTCTCCGCCCAACTGCTGGACAATGCTGGCGAAATCGACGCGGACGATGTTTTCGGCGATCCTGGTTTCCTCGATCCGCCAGAAGTCGATATAGGGAACACGGATGCGTTGGCCCGTGGCCTTGATCCCCATGAAATCACGTTCCAGCGTTGCGTAACAGGCGCCGAAACAGGCGGCCCAGTCACCATCCTGCATGAAATGCGGGCTTATGAAGTCGCGGTTGCCAAAGTAGTCACGGAAGGGCAGATACCAGCCGCTTTCAAACTCATCCAAGCCGTGTTTGAGGCCGCATCCGTAATTGGCATCCCAAACGAAATCCTCGTGGAAGAACGCTGAGACATCCACATCCGAGCGTTGCAGCGCCGCTTCCATCGACTGCACCACCTTAAGCGGTTCGGCGGTCGCCCCCTGACCCTGCTTGCCGCGCCACAGACGAGTGACAGGCGGGTCCAGGCGATCCCAACCCTTGCCGTCGAACACATCCCAACCCAATTGGGCTGCGACGCTGGGAAGATCAACATGAACCTTGTTGTACGCGATGCGACCGTCGCGGATTTGCCAGAAATCGACATACGGGATTTGCAGCGGTCGCCCGGTGGCCGCAATGCCCATGAAATCACCGGCATGCGTGGCGTGGCAGGTCCCGATACAAGCAGCCCAATCCCCATCTTCGAGCCAGACAGGGGTGTCATAGCGACGATCCTTGAACGCTCTGCGAAAGGGCTCCTGCCAGTCTCGTTGGAAGTCATCAAGCCCGGCCTTGCGCCCGCATCCGGCATTGCCATCCCAGACAAAGTCCTCATGAAACCACGGCGTCAAATCGGTTTCCGAGCGTCCGAGCGCCTGTTCCATGTCCTGCACCAAATCGAGAACGGTGCCCATTACACTCTTCCTTGCGGTTGGGCTGGTGTTGCGTCACCGCGGTCAAAGGCTTCCCAGCCCTTACCGGCAAAAACATCGTGGCCAAGTTGCGACAGCACATGCGGGAAATCGACCATGACCCAATTGTCGACGATTTTGCCGTCCACCACTTTCCAAAAATCCATGTACCGGATTTCGATGCGTTTTCCGGTTGCTGACAGGCCCATAAACTCTCCGGAATGCGTGGCCTCTTGGCGACCAAAAGCGGCAGCCCATTCACCCATATAAAGCCGCGCCTCGTCGATACACACCTTGTCGGAAAACGCGGCCTGAAAGGGGCGTTGCCAGTTGTCCTGAAACTCTTTCAGCCCGGTCTTGGTGCCGCAGCCAAAATTCCCCATCCACCGAAAGCCATCGGCAAAGAAATCGCCGATATCATCAATGCGATGGTCATTCAGACCGTCCACCATCGTTTCGATCACTGTCCGGGTTTCCGCCGTTTTGCTCTGGTCGGTGTCACGGCTGAGTATGGCTTGCTCTGGTCGGGAGCCTTTCATGCCGCCCCCTCCTTTCTTTCGTCATATGGTGCCTGATTGATCGGGCGACCTGTTGGACATCCGGTCCTGGGCCCGAGCGCGTTTCAAAAACCTGCTCTCAAGGCGGATCAATCCAGCCTTTCACCGCTTGCGGCATCGAAAATGTGGCATGCGGACGGCGGGATGTTCACGCCGATCTTATCGCCGATCTCGGCCCGGTAATCCTTGGCTGCGCGGATCGAGGCAACCATGCCACCCAGACGCATCGTTACGATCGTTGCATCCCCCAAAAGCTCGAGCGCGTATAGCGGTGCAACGGATGAACCATCGGGATCAATGGTGGCGTCCTCAGCGCGGAACCCAAGCGTGACATTCCCCTCATATGTGCTGGACAGCCCACTGATGCTGGTGTTCTCGCCAGTGAATGTGCCGTCGGACAAGTGTCCTTCCAGCAGGTTCATCGCGGGGCTGCCGATAAACCCTGCAACAAAGGTATTTGCGGGTCTGTCGTAGATTTCTGTGGGGGTCCCAACCTGTTGCACAATGCCCTTGTTCATTACGACCACCCGGTCCGCGAGGGTCATTGCCTCGATCTGGTCATGTGTCACGTAGATCGTGGTGACCTGAAGTTCGTGACTCAGGTTCTTGATCTGGTGTCGCGTCGATACCCGCAGCTTGGCATCAAGGTTCGACAGCGGCTCATCCATCAAAAAGACGTTGGGCTCGCGGACGATTGCGCGGGCGAGGGCAACACGCTGACGCTGGCCTCCGGATAACTCGGCTGGTCGGCGGTGCATGAATTCGGTCAGTTCGACCATCTCGGCGGCGCGTTTTACCCGTTCGTCATGGGTCGCGGGATCCGACTTGCGGACTTTCAAGGGGAATCTGATGTTTTCATAAACATTCAGGTTCGGGTAGAGCGCGTAGCTCTGAAACACCATCGCCACGTCGCGATCTTTTGGATCCAACTCATTGACGACTTGGCCGTCGATTACGATCTCGCCGTCCGTGATGTCCTCCAGCCCTGCAATCATACGCATCGTCGTAGTCTTGCCGCAGCCGGACGGGCCAAGCAGGACAAGGAACTCCTTGTCCGCGATGGTCAGATCAAAATTGTGAACCCCTACGAAAGAGCCCCAGCGCTTTGAAATATTCTTTAGCTGTATCTCGGCCATCGTTGATCCATACCTTGCATGCGTTCCCAAAAATATGTGCCAGCGAATCTATCATTATGCAAGAAAAACTTGGGATGGTGCCTGTGAAGAGTCCATAGTTTACGATATAAAGCATTGTAAAATATAAGAAATAAAAATATCTATGCTAAATGTAAGAAATTCTTGTCACACTCATTTTATTCAGCATAATAGTGAATGCGAATGCATAATAAGAGCCGCAAGCGGCAATCTTTAGTAAAGGCAGGTTAAAGCCTGCAAACCAGGGTCCAACCGGAGGGTTCTAAAATGTCCTTAATGAAAAGCTTTGCGATCAGTGCTGCCGCGATGCTAATGGCAACCGCAGCTGTCGCAGACTGCGAAATTGGCAGTGGCAACGTAAATGTGCTTGCGAACGACTTCCCTGCACTAAAAGCCATTACGTCAACAGCTGGTGAATGTGCCGGTGGCGTTACAGTTGCAGCCAACCATAACAAAGACTTCCGAAACTTTTCAGTTCAGGCGCTAACCGCCAATCCCGCCGAATACACGTCGGTCATTGTTGCCAACTCGTCGATCGTACCGCTGCTGAATGAGGGGCTGGTGCGCCCGTTGGATGATCTTGTCGCCAAGCACGGGCAGCATCTCAAGAAAAACCAGTTGATCACCATTGACGGCAAGATCATGGCGATCGCCTTTATGGCAAATGCGCAGCATTTGTTTTTGCGTCAGGACATCCTGGATCAGGTCGGCAAGCCCGCCCCCACGACGTGGGAAGAGGTCATCGAAACCGGGCAGGCGATCAAAGACGCCGGCATTATGGATCATCCCTTTGCGTTCCTCAGCATGTCTGACTGGAACCTGGGTGAAGAATTCGTGAACATGTATCTTGGCCATGGGGGCGAATTTTTTAAACCAGGGACGGCCGAGCCTGCGGTTAACAACGAAATCGGTGTCGCGACGCTCAACAAGCTCAAAGAACTGGTCGCTCTGTCGAACCCCGACTTTCTCACCTATAACACTGCGACCGTCGTTCCGATCTGGAAGTCCGGCAATCTGGCAATGGCACAGCTGTGGGGGTCCAGTGGCGGTGAACTTCTGAGCGGTGAAGGTGCCGAGGAGGGCGTCGCGGAAAACACTGTTCTGGTCGGCGCCCCGACTGTTGCAGGCGGTTCAATGCCCGCGTCTTCCCTCTGGTGGGACGGGTTTACGATTGCAAAGAACATCTCTGACGAAGATGCCGAGGCAACCTTCCTTGCGATGATGCATGGCATCTCAGACAAAATGGTCGAAGAGAATAACGACGCGGCAGTCTGGCTGATGGACTCGTACACACCTGGGCCAGCGGCTGCTGGTATTGCCGCAACAGCGGCAGCGGGCGCGGATCCCTATCCGATGTTGCCTTACATGGGTCTTTTGCATCAGGCGTTCTTTGAGGAACTGCCCGACTTCCTTCAGGGCAATGAGAGCGCTGAGCAAACCCTCTCCGACATTGAGGCCGCATACACCGCTGCGGCACAAGAAGCCGGATATCTTTGATCGCCACGACCGGGGCCGCTTGCGCGGTCCCGGCACGTTTTTTAGCGTTGTGGAACTGACCCAGGTACCTCGCCATGAAACATCGCACTTTCTTCTGGTTCATCCTGCCGTCCTTGGCTGCGATGATTCTGTTTATTGCGCTGCCCATTGTCTCGGTTGCGATACAGTCGCTGTTCGTCGAGCACGAGCAGATCATGATCGAGGTTGAAAACTGCGGCCCCTTCAATTGCGAGACGGTTCTGCAAGTGGATAACGAGGCCACTGCTGCGTTGCTGGAAGAGGCTCCGTCAGGGCGATTTAATGGGCTTGGAACCTATACGAACCGCAAGCATCTTGCATTCGAGCAGGTCGGTGAGGCATGGAATACGACCCAGACCTGGGGTGCGTTCATTTCCGAATTGCTGAACTTGCCGTTTTACAAGGCCCTGATCTTTACGCTGACCTATACCGCCGTGGTGACACCGTTTGTCATCGTATTGGGGTTGGGTGTCGCATTGGCAGTCAATACGTTGCCGCGTGTAATCAAAGGTCCGACGATTTTTGTGTCGCTGCTGCCCATGATCGTAACGCCGTTGATCGGTGCATTGATCCTGTTCTGGATGGTCGATGCCGATGGCATCATCGGTGCGACGTTACAGAAAATATTCAACGATCCTAACCTGTCGCTCAAAGCGTCGATGCCACTGACATGGATCATGCTGATCGTGTATGGAATCTGGAGTTCAACGCCCTTCAGCTTTGTCGTCTTTTATGCAGGTCTTCAAACCGTTCCGTCAGAGACACTCGAAGCCGCCAAAATCGATGGCGCGTCGCGTTGGCAAGCCATTCGATACGTGGTCGTTCCATACATGATGCCGCTGGTGGTGTTTATCACGCTGATGCAGTTGATGGACAACTTCCGGGTGCTGGAACCCATCGTGAGCTTCCAGGCATCGGCCAAGGCGACATCGCTGTCCTTCATTATCTACAATGACCTGCGCGGTGGTGACACTCCGCAATTTGGATCAGCTGGTGCCACGTCGATCCTGACAATTCTGGGTGTGGCAGTCCTGCTGACACCTGTTCTGATCCGCACATGGCGCGATTTTAACCGAAAGAGGGCCTGATCATGTCAACATCCGTGGCTGACAGACGTTCCAGTGGACTAATCTGGTTCACAACCAGCTTTGTCGTACTGTGGGTGCTAATTGCTGCCGGGCCGTTCCTTTGGACCTTGTGGGGATCTTTTAAGGTGCAGCCGGATTTCTTTTCGAAGTCCGATTGGACCAATGCCCTCTACGGGGTGGTGACCAAGGCCGAAACGGGCAACGCATTTACCAGCGCGGGGTACTATGGCGCTTGGGTCGAACAAGAGTTTTGGCGCAGTGCAATCAACACGGCAATTGTTGTATTCTTTACGGTCATCATCTCGCTGACCCTTGGCACACTGGGCGGTTACGCTTTAGCGCGCTCCGGGTTTCGCTATGCGTTCTGGCTGTTGATACTGGCGTTGATCTTTCGGGCCATGCCGCACATCACGCTTGTGTCCGGCTATCTGCTGCCATTTTTTGAATGGAACATCTGGGGCAAGCTTGGGACAACGATTGTCGTTCTTGTCGCGATCAACCAGCCTTTCACACTCTGGATGCTGCATTCGTTCTTTCTGAATATTCCCAAAGACATGGATGAAAGCGCCATGGTCGATGGCTGCACGCGGTTCCAGGCCTTCCGCTATGTGATCATTCCGGTGATGTGGCCCGGCGTGATTACGACCGGGCTGTTTAGCTTCCTTTTGGCCTACAACGATTTTCCGGTCACCTCTGTCTTGCTGAGTTCCAACAACCAGACAATGGTTCCAAAGATCGCCAGCTTCCTGGGAACTGTGCGCGAAACCGGGGACGTCATGTTTGCAGTGGGTGCGGCGGTCAGCGCGATGATCCCGCTGTTCTTCCTTGTGCTGTTCTTCCAGCGCCAGATTGTCAGCGGTCTGACGGCAGGAGCGGTCAAAGGATAGTTACAAAACAATTCCCAACCACGTTGTTCTGAACAGGAGAGGACATGTCACGGAACTATGGGGCGGCGCAGCCACTTGCGCGGCGACACATGCCTACGGGCTATGATGTCTCATTTCGAGAGTATTCGAACAATCGGGCGGTGCGGATCCCCGAGGATTTTGGTCCGAAACAGGATCTCCGCGGGTTCGATCCTGACTACGCCAACATCGTGGACTACATCGTCCGGATCACCCACCGGATCTGGGAATCCGATCCGCCGCAGGTTGATTACATCGCCGAGTGCTATGGGCCGACGTCACTGATTTATGACGATTATGGATTGCAGACGGGCAATAAGAAAATCATTGCCGACACGCATCACACGACCGGAGCCTTCCCGGACATCGTTTTGGACGCCGAAGAGATCATCTGGGCCGGGGACGATGAGGTCGGGTTTCACACGTCGCATCTAACACGGATCATTGGCACCAATACCGGCCCCAGCCGATATGGACCTGCGACGGGCAAACAGGTCAGCGTCATGGTCATCGCCAATTGCGTGGCACTTGAGAACGATATCTTTTTGGAGCACGTGCTCTACAACACGTCGGCGATGCTGCAACAACTGGGTATCGATCTGTGGGACGAGGCCGATCGACTGGCCGCCGACCCCCCGCCGGGCTGGCCGCGCAGCCAGCAGACTTGGGACGATCTGCGTAAATCAGCGGCCCCGGTGAAACCTCTGTCACAGGCAGAACCGGTTGATGGGTTTGACCCGGACGGGTTTGCGCGGCGCGTGCATGACAGCATCTGGAATGGCGACATGAGCGCGGTTGACACCGACTACGTGCCCGACCTGCCATTCGAAGGCACGACCGAACGCCAGTTCACCGGTACAGCGGCCTACAAGGAATACGTCCAAAGCCTTCGCAACGCCTTTCCTGATCTCGCGATGCAAGTGGACGAGGTCTACTGGATGGGCAACGACACAGATGGCTGGCTGATTTCGACCCGATGGAGCGCCGAGGCGACCCACGCGGGAGAGACCGATTTGTATCGAACCGCAACGGGCGCGCACTGCCAGATTTGGGGCATTACCCAATGGCGCGTAAGAAACGGCCGTGTGGAACAGGAATGGCAGTTGTTCAACGAGCTGGACCTGATGATGCAGATCGCCAAGGCCCGCCAAGACGCATCCTGAGCCACCCAAAACACCTCAGGGGGCAACCTGAGGGACAACCCCTAACCAAGAGTAAAAGACATGTCGGACTTTCAATCTGCAAAAACGCTGGTGCGCAATTACTTTGATGCACTCAATGATAACCCGGTGGCGGCTGCCAAAACCTACTTTGCCCCGGATGCGATCTGGCGTGGCTATCATCCGTTCCACGAAATCCAAGATCCGGTGGAAGTGGCCGAGCGGTTCTGGATGCCCCTGCAAAACAGTCTGCGGCGGATGCAGCGGCGGCTTGACATATTTATGGCCGGGGAAAACCATCTGGAAGAGGGCGGCACCTGGGTCGCGTCGATGGGGCATCTGATGGGCTTGTTCGATGAACCGTGGCTGGACATTCCACACACCAACAAGATTGCCATGCTGCGGTATGCCGAGTTCCACCGCGTGGAAGGCAACAAAATTACCGACACGGCGATGTTCTTTGACATTCCGCATCTGGCGGCGCAGGCGGGCTTGCGGCTGTTCGCATCCCAAACCGGTGCGCAGTTGGTTCAGCCCGGACCGATGACTCACACCGGTGTCATGTTCGACCCGCAGGACCCTGAAGAGGGGCGTCGAACTCTGGCCGCCATCGAGTTCATGATCAACGATATCCGCGACTGGAAAGGTCGCGAGGAACTGGGGCTTGAGGAAGAACTGCCGCGCAGTTGGAACGACGACATGATCTGGTGGGGTCCCACTGGAATCGGCGCCGCCTATACGATTGAGCGTTACATCAAACAGCATTCCGGCCCGTTCCGGGACGGGCTGGCGGACCGTCATTTCAACGGACACATCGCACGTATCGCAGAAGGCGAGTTCGGCGGTTTCTTCGGCTGGCCAAATCTGACGCTCAGACCCTCAGGTGGTTTCATGGGTATGCCCGCGACCGACAAGCTGAGCGACATGCGCGTTATCGACATGTATCGCCGATCCGGAGACAAGCTGACCGAAAATTGGATCTTTATTGATCTGCTTCACTTCTGGAACCAGCAGGGCGTCGATATTCTGTCGCGCATCCCCTTTATGCGCGGTTAGGCCGACTGTTTGTTCGGCCAATGCAGGCGCCGTTTTCTCCCCTCGGCGCCTGCATGCTTTGGTTAAGTGTTGGAGTCTGAAACGGCCCTATCTGAGACGGCTGCCCTGGTCTTTGACCCGCCGAATCGGAATGGACGACTCGATGGACGCCACACCGGGGATTTTTGTCAGGCGCCCGGTCAGGAAGACTTCAAATTCGTTGAGATCGGAAACGGCGACGCGAAGAAGATAATCGAAACTTCCAGTCATCAGCCAGCAATCCACGACTTCGGACAGTGTGCGCACGCTGCGTTCGAACTGTTCCAACTGGCTATCTATCTGTTTATCCAAGCGCACCGAGATGAAGACACTGAAGCCAAATCCCATTTTGGCCTCGTCTATCCGGGCGCTATACCCGCTGATGATCCCGTCGACCTCCAGTTTTCTTATGCGCCGCGCGCAGGGGGACGCAGACAACCCCACGCGGTCGCCCAGTTCTTGATGAGACAGGCGGGCATTGCTCAAAAGTTCGCGTAAGATGCGGTGGTCAATATCGTCCATGTCCCCGACATTTACGCTGGTTTCGGTCGTACGCAACCAAATTTGCGCTCGATACTGTCAAGTTTTCTAGCTGACCAGCAGAAATTGGCAACATCATGCGCCAAGTTTCCTTTATTCCTGCGCGAAAGGAGTGATTTATGACCGCTGATCCCCGCCACCTGAAATCGATCGAACGACACCTGTTGTGGATGTCCCATTGGATGATTCACCACGCCAATCATGTCCGGTCGAAGACGGATGGGATCAAGGTCGGAGGCCACCAGGCGTCTTCCGCTTCTATGGTGTCGATCATGACGGCGCTTTATTTCTCGGCATTGAGACCCGAGGACCGGGTCGCCGTCAAACCGCATGCATCACCAGTGTTTCACGCGATTCAGCATTTGATGGGCAACTTGCCGGTCGAAAAAATGAAGAACTTCCGCGGCTTTGGAGGGGTGCAATCCTACCCCAGTCGTACCAAGGATGTGGACGATGTCGATTTTTCGACCGGTTCGGTGGGACTGGGCGTTGCCATAACGTCGTTCGCCTCAATTGTGCAGGATTACATTTCGGCCAAGCCTTGGGGTGGTGACCGACCGCTTGGACGGATGGTGGCGCTGGTTGGCGATGCCGAGCTGGACGAGGGCAATATTTACGAAGCGCTTCAGGAAGGCTGGAAAAACAACCTGCGCAACACCTGGTGGATCATCGACTACAACCGCCAGTCACTGGACGGGATTGTGCGCGAAGGTTTGTTTGAAAGGATCGAAAAGATCTTTGATGCGTTCGGTTGGGATGTCATACGCGTGAAACACGGTGTCCTGCAACGCGCAGCCTTTGACGAACCGGGCGGTGACCGGCTGCGTGAATGGATCGACGGGTGTCCAAATCAGGAATACGCGGCGCTGAATTTTATGGGCGGGGCTGTCTGGCGGAAGCGTCTTTTGGACGATCTGGGGGACCAGGGAGACGTGTCCGCATTGATTGAAAGACGCAGCGATTTGGAGCTCGCGGCGCTCATGGAGAATCTTGGCGGCAACTGTGTGGAAACCATGGCTCAGACATTTGCCGCGCACAATCACGACAGGCCCACCTGCTTCCTCGCTTATACGGTTAAAGGCTGGGGGACACCTATTGCGGGGCACAAGGATAATCATGGCGGTCTGATGAATACCAGCCAGTTCAGCCAGTGGCAGGCGGGTCTGGGCGTAGAACCGGGTCAAGAATGGGACCCTTTTGCCACCGTTCAGGATACCGAGGCGCTAAAGTCGTTCCTGTCGGACGTGCCGTTTTTTACAGAAGGACCGCGTCGATTTACGGATGATGCCATCGATGTCCCCGCCATTGAAGTTGACACCAGCCGCGAGATTTCAACACAGATGGCATTCGGTAAAATCCTGGATGACCTCTCAAAGGGCCAGAGCGATCTGGCTGGTCGAATTCTGACCACCTCGCCGGATGTGACTGGAACGACCAACCTCGGGCCGTGGGTCAATCGGCGAAAACTGTTTGCGCGGTCCGAACAGGCGGATGCATTCATCGAACATCGAATTCCCTCGACAGCCAAATGGGAGTTCACCCCGAAAGGGCAGCATATCGAGCTCGGTATCGCTGAAATGAACTTAATGCTGCTGCTAGGTGCCGCCGGCTTGTCGAATTCTCTGTTTGGCAAGCGCCTGATCCCAATTGGGACGGTTTACGATCCATTCGTATGTCGCGGTCTCGATGCGTTGAACTACGCCTGTTATCAGGATGCACGGTTTATTCTGGTCGGGACACCTTCGGGCGTAACCCTTGCTCCCGAGGGCGGAGCGCATCAGTCCATTGGAACGCCGCTGATAGGGATGAGCCAGGACGGCTTGGCAGCTTTCGAGCCCGCGTTTGCGGATGAGCTTGCCGTTATCATGGAGTGGGCCTTCGACTACCTTCAGCGTAACGGCGAAGGGCAACCGGATGAGCGTACCTGGCTGCGAGACGAAACCGGGGGATCGGTCTATTTGCGTCTGACGACCAATCCGATTGAGCAGCCGGGCAAACGCGCCGATGACGATTTTCGACGCGGGGCGATTGACGGTGCCTACTGGTTGAGAAAGCCGGGGCCCAACTGCGAAATCGTGATCGCATATCAGGGTGCGGTTGCTGCAGAAGCCATCGCAGCAGCGGGTTTGATCGCCGAAAGCCGACGCGACATTGGAGTTCTGGCCGTTACATCCGCCGATCGGTTGAACGCAGGCTGGACAGCAGCGCAGCGCGAACGCTCGCGCGGGGCGGTCCATGCAAACAGTCATATTGAACGGTTGCTCAGCGTTCTGGGTCCGTGTTGCAAAATGCTAACGGTTCTGGATGGTCACCCGGCCACACTCAGTTGGTTGGGTGCGGTGGCGGGCCACCAAACCATTCCTTTGGGGGTCGAGCATTTTGGTCAGACGGGAACGATTCAGGAGTTGTACCGTTCTTTTCGCATCGACAAGGTTTCTATCGTGAAGGCAGTAAGTGCTTTGTGTGAATTTCGAAAAACCCGACCTATTCACCGATGGCAATGGTAGGGCCATTGGTTGGGTGCGAAGATCACTTGAAGTTCCGGCTATCCTTGATCTGGTCCCAGGCCCAGACCACCTCCTGCAGCTGTTCTTCCTGACTCCGGTCACCGCCGTTCATATCGGGGTGAAGCACTTTGATCAGCTTCTTGTAGGCCTTGCGCACCTCGGCCTTGGACCAGCTGTCCTGAGCTTCCAGGATTTCGACGGCGCGGCGCTCGGTTGGGGGCAGGCGACGCCCGCCAGAATTTGCGCGCCCCGGGTTTTTGGTGGCGTTTTCACCCAAAACCTGATGCGGGTCTTCGATGCCCAAGCGTGCCCAAGCGCGCGCCTCGGGGTCTCCCATTGGTTTTGTTTCGCGTTCCCAAACCTTGTCCTTGGACCGTTGTGCGTTCAGCTCTGCTTCGGTTGTCCCGTCGAAGAAATTCCATTTTTGATTATATTCACGCACATGCTTCTGGCAGAACCAGTAGAAGTCATCCAAAACATCGGGCGCCTTGGGCGCGCGGAACTTGCCGGGTTCCTGGCACCCGGGGTGATCACAGATTCGCACGGATGTTTCAGACGCGCCCGACATGCCCCGTCGTCCGCGCGGGTTTTTCTTTTTGGCGCTGGAAACGGACATATCAAATCCGAACGGGTCTGATTTAGCCATGCTCTGAACCTCACGAACGTATCTTTTCGACTCGGAGGCAGCAGTTTAATCTAAGTAGCTGAAAGTAGAAGAGGGGTGCGGCAATTAATTTGCCGCTGAGCAAAAAAATGAGCGTAACCGACGAAATTCGAACCCGCCTGCAAACCGCTTTTGACCCGCGCGAGCTGGACGTGGTTGATGATAGCGAAAGCCACCGTGGTCATGCCGGATTTCAGGAGGGCGGTGAAAGTCACTTCAATGTCCGGATCCGCTCTAGCGCTTTTGCAGATCTGTCTCGTGTTGCGCGCCATCGCGCCGTGCACGCCGCGCTAGGGGACGTTGTGCAGCGTATTCATGCGCTGGCATTGGATATCGATGCTTGAAAGACCCCGCCGTGTGATTTGTCTATGTCTTTAGCCGCGCGCTCCAGCCAAGGATGCTGAAACATGCAAACAGGATGGCAGCGACACACACAATGGACGGGCCTGCGGGCGTGTCAAAAATATATGCAGCCCTCAGCCCGACTACGGATGAGACCGTTCCGATTGTCGCCGCGATCAGAGCCATCGCCTCGGGCGAGCGCGCAAGGTTGCGCGCTGCCGCCGCCGGAATGATGAGCATCGCAGCAATCAACAATACGCCGACCACTTTTATCGCAACCGCAACGGTGATCGCCAATGACAAGGTCAGTACCAATTGCTCTCGCTTGGGGTTGTACCCACTGGCGTAAGCCAGTTCTTCATTGAGTGTCGCCGTCAAGAGTTGGGACCAGCGCCAACCAATTAGCCCCACGACCAATGCGGCCCCGCCCCATATGACGGCAAGATCACCGCGAGAGACTGCGAGTATGTCGCCAAAGAGATAGGCCATCAGATCGATGCGGACACCGGACAGGAACGACACCGCAACAAGGCCGAATGCCAGTGCGGAATGTGCCAAAACACCCAGCAATGTATCCATTGCGTAGCCGCGACCGGCCAAAAGTGTCACCGTCAACGCCATCAACAGGGCCACGGCCAGCGCGCCGGTGAAAACAGACATTTGAAATGTCAGTGACAGCGCCACGCCCAGAATTGCGGCATGGGCCGTTGCATCTCCAAAATAGGCCATCCGGCGCCACACCACGAAACATCCCAATGGAGCTGCCGCAAGGGCCACGCCGATACCGGCGAGCGTCGCGCGGGTCATAAAGTCATCGAGCATTATTCAGCCGCTTCCTGGGGATGTTCATCGTGATCATGGTGATGATCGTGGTCATGTCGATACAGGGCAAGTGCGCCACCTGTTCCTGTTCCGAACAAAGCCCTGTACTCGGGCGCCGTGGCAACAACAGCAGGCGAACCTTCGCAGCAGATGTGGCCGTTCAGGCATATCACGCGATCTGAAGCGCTCATGACAACGTGCAATTCGTGGCTGATCATGAGAATGGCGCACCCGGTCTCGCGACGCACTTCTTCGATCTGCTTGTAGAAGGCGGCCGATCCGGGCTGATCGAGACCTTGTGTCGCTTCGTCCAACAGCAAGACGTGCGGCCGATTGATCAAAGCTCGGGCCAGCAGAACGCGTTGAAACTGCCCGCCCGAGAGTTGCGACATTTGTCGTCTCAGGAGGTCTGGTACGCCGGCGTCCTCCAGCGCTGTCCTGCAATCACGATGTGACACACGATCCGTCAGGCGCATGAAGCGTTCGACCGTGATCGGCAACGTCGGATCGATGTGCAGTTTTTGCGGCACGTAACCAATTTTCAGCCCCGGTTTTAACGTAACCCGCCCCGCTGATGGCTTGGCCGCGCCAATGATGGCGCGTAACAGACTGGTCTTGCCCGATCCATTTGGCCCAACGATGGTTACGATCTCACCTGGCTCGATTGCCATATCTACATGGCGCAGCACGGTATTTGCGCCATAGCGCACGCTGATATTCTCAACTGTGACGAGGGCCATGCTTATGCCTTTTCGGTGCAGTCCGGACAGATGCCCTCGGCCTCAACAACCGTTCGTTCTATCTCGAATCCAACTGCACGGGCGGCCGCGCCCAGCGTACCTTTTGCAGGTGTTGAATGCGTCTCGGCCACAGCATCGCATTTGCGACAGATCATAAAGGCGGGTGAATGCGTGGCGCCGGGATGCGCGCAGGCGACAAAGGCGTTCAACCGTTCGATCTTGTGAGCGAATCCGTTCTCAACTAGAAAATCCAGCGCGCGATAGGCAACCGGAGGCTGAGATCCAAACCCTTGTTCGCGAAGGCGATCAAGAATTGCATAAGCCCCAAGGGCCCGATGATCTTCAAGCAACATCTCCAAAACCTTGCGGCGGACGGGTGTCAGCCGCAACCCTTGCTCAACGCATCGCGCCTCGGCATTTGATAGGCCCGTTTCAACGCAATTGTCGTGGTCATGTTTGTGAAACCCGAGGGGAGCCGTTTCGTCGGCCGGATCGGGCCGCGTATCGCTTGTCATGTTATTCCATATCATGTATGCCGCCGATAACGTTATAAAATCACATAGAGGGTTTGATGTCCAGAAAGCTTGTTCCCGTTTCGATTACCGCAGCATTGCTGGGTGGTACCGCCTTGGCAGATGTCCCGAATGTGGCAGTCGATATCGCGCCGGTTCACTCTTTGGTAGCTCGTGTTATGGAGGGCGTGGGGACCCCGGATCTGATCGTGCCGGCGGGCGCTTCACCCCATGAATACAACTTACGCCCGTCCGAAGCGGCGGCCTTGCAAGAGGCGGATTTGGTGTTCTGGATTGGCGAAGACCTGTCGCCCTGGATGGAAGGCGCGGTAGAAACCCTGGCCGATGGCGCGACGGTCACGACCCTTTTGGAAGCGGACGGCACAGTTCTTTTCGATTTCCGCGAAGATGCGTTGTTCGAAGCGCATGATCACGGTGATGAGGACGCGCATGGGCACGATGATCATGCTGACGACCATGATCATGACGACCACGATTACGGCGACGAGCATGCTAAGGATGATGAGCATGCGCATGATGCAGACCATGACCATGACCATGATCCTGATGGGCACGGTAAAGACGAAGAGCACGCGCACGATGATGATCACGGTCATGAGGACCATGCGGAAGGTGATGACCATGGTGACAAGGACCACGCGGATCACGATGATCATGACGATCACGACCATGCTGGACATGACCACGGCGAACACGACCCTCACGCCTGGCTCTCGCTGGCAAATGCTGACACCTGGCTGAACGTTATCGCCGCGCAGCTGTCATCTGCTGACCCGGACAATGCAGGTGCGTATTTCGCGAACGCTGCGGCGGCACGTGAAGAAATGGATGCCCTGTCCGCCGAAGTGGCCGAGATTCTTGCGCCGGTTCGCGGGCGTAGCTTTGTGGTTTTCCACGATGCCTATCAATACTTTGAAGAGTCCTTCGATTTCCCGGCGTCAGGTGCGATTTCACTCGGCGATGCATCCGATCCCAGCCCCGCCCGTATTGCAGAAATCCAGGGGCGTATTCGCGAAGAGGGGATCAATTGCGTCCTTTCGGAACCCCAATTCAATCCCGGAATTGTGGAAACTGTCATGGGCGGTACGGAAGCAAACACCGGAGTTATTGATCCGCTCGGGTCCGATCTCGAACCTGGTGCAGCCCTCTATCCGCAAGTGATCCGCAACATCGCTAAGACCCTGGCCGACTGTCTTTGAGCGGTGAAACAGCTCGTTTGAATGAAATCCATCAAACGAGCTGAACATCGTCAGGGACAGTGTGTGTGAACGGTGGTCTGAGTGAAGTGATGGCGTTGTCCCTGACGCAGTGGAGATGAAAGAAACCGAACGGCAGATCACGGCGTGTACCTCTTGGATTTACGACATCGCCTTGCGGATTTTTCTCTGCTATTTATGCAATAGTATTACATATTGGAGAATACAGTGACACTTGACGTCACACCTGCCATCGAAGGGACAGCGGAGCAAAGACTTCCGGTCACCGTGTTGTCGGGCTATCTGGGGGCCGAAAAAACCGCGTTACCGAACCGGGTATTGAACAATCGCGAAGGCAAACGGGTTGCCTTGAGCATTAACTTCATGCCCGAGGTGAATGTCAACGCCGACCCCGTACGCGCCGAAACTGAACTCAGCCGTACCGATGAAACGCTGGCTCAAATGTCGAACGGCTGTATATGCTGCAGCTTGCGCGGCGACCTTTTGGCAGAATCATTGTCCAGCGTTCAGCCGATAGGTGCCTGGTGGGTGTCGGCTCCGGAAAAGCGGTGGCCGGAGCATCTTTCGGTTCTGAGTTACATCAAACAACATTGGCCCGAGCCGTCGGGGGACCGGCGGCAGGAAATCGTCTTTGTCGGCTCCGGTATCGACCGGTCGACGCTCAATTCTAGGCTTGATGCATGTCTGCTGCCAAACGCGCAGGCTCGCGGCCCGGGTATCCTTTCCCAGGATTTGTCGGATCCGTTCCCAGCGTGGCGCCGAGTGGAGGAGGCCGCATGAACCTTATCCGAACGCAGCTTGGAAACGCGGCGGCGGGTGTTGGCGTTGTCGACACCCCGGATGAACTCGCGCAAATTCAAACGCAGACCTGCGCCGCAGCGATCTGGAGGCGGCAACCCTGTCCCGAGTTTCAGGCCTGGATCGACGCGCTTGACCCGTCGCAATTACCGAGTGCGCGGCTGATCCTGCGTCCGGAGGCGGTTCGCGAGGCCGTTCAGCATGTTTGTGACATTGCCGGCATGGAAGAAACGTCGGAGCGAATTTGGCTGGTGGATGACATCACTGATCTCGCTGCGCGGTTTGCCAACATAATGCACGCGCCCTACCTGCGCCTGCGCCTGGATGTAATCAACACAAACGCCTGCCGGAAATTCCATGTCGATGCGATCATCGCCCGGCTAATCTGCACCTACAGGGGCACGGGTACGCAATACGGGGTGTCTAAAGACGGCGCTGATCCGTCGCAGGTGTTCACCGTGGCAACCACAGCTCCGATGGTTATGCATGGCACACGGTGGCCGGAGGCTCCGCGCTCCGGTTTTGTGCATCGCTCGCCGCCCATTGCGGGGACCGGTGAAACGCGTTTGGTTCTTGTGCTTGATCCGATTTTTGATGTCGATGAGGCGGATTGATGGGCCGTAACTTGGGTCAGACAAAGCTGCGGAAACGCCGCCGCACAGAGGATCCGATGCGCGAGTTTGACCGCCTGCCGCCGATACTTCGCGCTTGGGTGGCGCAGGCGGCCTTGCCTTGGCGCCCGAAGTCGGTTTGGCGCGCCTATACCAACGCTCTGGCCCGGACCGGAGATCAAAAGCAGGCTCTGGATGAACTGGGGCGTTTGGAGGCGAGGCAACTGGCCAAGGACGCCCGGTTGCCACTGTCGGCGTGACACAGCGGCGGCTTGGTGGCTCTGCCTGATCATGCGGTCTGCTAAGCACAAGGCATCATAAATGTTCCCTATTTGTTCCAATTTGATGTATGCTGGTGGGCATGCAGTTGACCCTGATTCCCGATGAACGAACGGACCGGCTGATCAAAATCCACAGGCGTTTGCTGCTCAGGTTTGGTCAGCCTGGCCCTCATCTGCTTCTGGACCCGGTTTCACAACTGGTCATGGGGCTCATCGGCGGCAAGACTCGCGGCGACGTCTCGTTGGCAACGTTTTGTCGCTTGCGGCAGCGATTTTCCGATTGGGAACATCTTCGCGACGCGCCGGTTCCCGAAATCCGCCAGCTCATTCGCAATGTTACTTTTTCCGAAACCAAGGCCCCGCGCCTCGGGGCGGCATTGCGAACCGTCACGGTCAGTCAGAGTTGTCTTTCGCTCGATTTCCTCGACACGCTTTCCGTAACATCCGCTCTCGGCTGGTTGGAGCGGCTGCCAGGTGTCGGCCGCAAAACTTCGGCGACCGTCCTCAACTTCAGTACACTCAGGAAACCTGCCCTTGTGCTCGACACGCATCATCTGCGCGTTTTGCAACGTGTCGGCATGTTCGGAGCATGCAACACTCCCAAAAAGACATATGAGTTGGTGGCTCCGCTACTGCCCGAGACCTGGAGTGCGGCGGATATCGACGATCACCACCAACTGGTTAAGACGCTCGGCCAAAATGTGTGCCATGTGACCCGACCGAATTGCCGCGCTTGTCCGCTGTGCGATCTGTGCATGACCGCCACGGTCACGTCGCGTATGCCGCCAAAGCCCAGATCTTTGCGGTGACATCGGTTTGGGACGGCGCCGACGCGGGACACCCTTGCCTCAATTGATAAGCGTGCCGCCGGAAACGTGCCGACCATTCAATGCCGCTCGTCGATCCTGTTCGCGCGGGTTGAAAGTACAACACTCTCAAATCCGGAACCTGCAATAGAACTGCAAAGCCCGAACCATTCGCAACCTGTGCAGGCGCGTCGAAGCTCGCTGGTCGCAAAAGCCCTGCGCAGGTTTCGCAGCACACCTTGGTCCAAAGTCAGCCGGGATCCGACCGTACAATTGATGCCGAGAATGGCACTAAGGTCTTGCGTGGCGAGTCTGTCCCGTGCGGTGACACGCTTGAGGCTGCAATGTGGTGTGGGATGGTCGAGAAGCGGGGCGCATATGGCATCCGGCCCCTCCACGATTTCCACCTCTTCGCCTGAGCTGAGGCGTTCTGCAACCTGTGTCATATTGTCGGTGAACGCGGGGCTGTACCCCTTTCCGACATATGTCAGAATGCAGAGCAGATGATGCGACCGAAGCCGTATTGTCATTCGGCACCGTGTTTCACCGTTCGCGTCATCAGCCGGAGCGTCAGCGCCCCAAGGCCTGCTTTCAGGACGGCACCAACCAGAAACGGTGCGACACCGGATATAAGGGCCTGCTCGAGACCGATCAGAGTTGCAAGCCACATCGCACCCAGGATCAGGCACAGCGCATTGCTGATCAACATGCCCAAAAATGCCAGCCACGGGTTATGTCCGTTCCAGCCGCGCTCTGCCAACCATCCCATGGCCATCGCCGCAATCGGGAAAGCGGCAAGATAGCCTGCGGTTGGGCCGACGAAATGGTGGGCGCCAGACGCCCCTCCGGCCAGAACGGGCATGCCAAGCGCGCCCTGAACCAACCAGGCGACGACCGTCACGCCGCCTAGCCGCCATCCGTACAACGCACCCAGCAGGGCAACGGCAAAGGTTTGCATCGTGATCGGCACGGGGACCATTGGCACCTCGATGTAAGATGAGAGCGCTAGAACGACTGTACCCAACACAACCGCCGCGATTTTTAGGCCCAGTGAGCCACGATCGAGACGAAGGGGGCTGAAATCCTGATTTTGTGTCGAAGCCGATGTGAGCATTTTCTGTCCTTAAATTATCGATAATAGAATCAAACTATTGTTTATTTTTCTGAAAACGTAAAGCCTTCATGAGTAGGAAGGCATAATCTGCGAAAGAAATTGGAGGTAAATGTATTAATTTAAATAGGTTATGCGGAAAGCTTTCAAGCTTCAAATAATCTATAAAATGATGAGCGCCGATTTAACTCAACAGCAGAAAATCCCTGTTTCGAAACGTGGCCTGATACCTGGACTACGGGTGCTTCAGTACTTGCCGCGCGAGCTTGTTGCCGATTGGCCGACATGTTTGGCCAGCGCCGTGGCCGCACCGTCAATATCACCAGCGCGCAGTGCGGCCAGAATGGCCCGATGATCGCGGTCCGTAGGTGTTTCCCATTCAGCACGCCAGCCTGAGAACAGAAACCGCGCGCTTGCCATGTGCAAATCATCAATGGCGCGCAAAAGCCTCGGCATGCGGCAAGGGGTGAGGATCAACCGATGAAACCGGCGATTTGCTTCCTCCCAGGCAATGACATCGCGGGCGTGGTCACTGGCCTGCGTTGCCCGTTCGGCCTCATCCAGAATCGACTTGGACAGATTGGGTGCGGCATGCCGCAAGGCCAGCACTTCGAGCGATGCCCGCATCTCAGCCACTTCGCGCACCTCGTCTGGTGTGAACCCCGAAACGCGGACACCCTTTCGGGGCTCACTTACAACAAGCCCTTGGGATTCCAGGCGGCGAAACGCTTCCCGAACCGGAACATGACTGGCACCAAACTCCTCTGCAATACGGTCCTGGCGCAATCGGGCCCCGGCCTCAATCTCGCCGGATATGATCCGGGACGCCAGTGCACGGCCGATCTGTACCGCAATGGGTTCTTCTTTTGCAGTTGTCATGAAATCCAATTAATCGGATTGCGCCGCGCCGTCGAGTGCATCGAGCGGTTCAATTCACCTGTCAGTCCTGACCGGGCTCCAAGGATTTAGGCAACATCGGCACTCCGGCATTCCGAGGACTAATAGTCTCAGATCACGCTGTTCCGCATCAGAACGAAACGCGCTCTTCTTCTTTACCGGGTGAACAGGTTGCCAGGATCAGGATCAGGAATGACAGGTTCAACACCACATTGAACGGTGCGCCCACGAGTATGGAACCCGCGCTGTCAGTGCAAAACCACGCCCATGCGGTCAGGCGAGCGACTTTGGCCGCAACCGGGGCGGAAACAGGGGCGACGTAAGTGCCCAATGCCCACTGCATGCTGCCCAGGCCAACCGTCAGGCCTCCGGCAATGGCCAGCAGTAACGGCGACGGAACGGACAAATCCGCGGGAACGCTTTTTATCGGCCAATAGGCCACCTGTAAAAAAATATGGGCGACGGGATGCAAGAAGGGCAGCGCAGAGAGCACCAGCAGAGCCCCGATCCCCATCAGGACAGCGCCAGAGAGGCGCATTGCGGATTGCTGTCGGGTCATGATTTTCTCCTTTCGACATAGGCCTTTCATGCGCCCTGCGTGGGGTTCAATTCAATTACCTCAGAGGTAAGTGATTTCTGTTCCAATCGTCGCTAGGATCGCCCCATGACCCCGTATCCCGACCTGCTGAAAGAATGGCGGAAACGTCGAAGGATGAGCCAGCTTGACCTTGCCGTCGAGGCAGAGGTGAGCGCGCGCCACATCTCGTTTCTCGAAACCGGACGATCCCGTCCAAGTCCTGATATGATCCTGCACTTGTCCGAAGTCTTGGATCTTCCTGTCGACACCCGAAACCAAATGATGCGTGCGGAAGGGTTCGCCCCGCGTTTTGCTGCCACACCGTTGGATGACTTAACTATGACACCAATCCGCGATGCCG
Organism: Ruegeria sp. B1; assembly: GCF_056535885.1. NCBI lineage: Bacteria > Pseudomonadati > Pseudomonadota > Alphaproteobacteria > Rhodobacterales > Roseobacteraceae > Ruegeria > Ruegeria sp. B1. The sequence continues at coordinate 1,732,304 of NZ_JBQFJA010000001.1, forward strand.
TGGAATGGACACTTGCGCAACACGCGCCCTATCCGGGAATGGTGCTGGACCGGCTCTGGAGAATCGTCAAACTTAACGACGGCGCAAGACGGCTTTTTGCACCGGTGGGCGTCGGTGAAGGACAAAGCCTGCTTCAGCTTTTGACCGGTCCGCTGATGCCGGAACTTATTGAAAACTGGCCAGAAGTCGCACATCATACGATGCTCCGGCTGCGCGCGGAAAGCGCCAATGCCGGTGGCGTGTCCGAGCTTGAAGCCGCCGCGCATATACTTTCACGGCAGGCGCGGTTTCGCGGTGAGACAACAGCTGGGCCAACCATTCCGACGATCTATCGTTTCAATGGTCGGCGCCTCTCACTGTTTGGGACCATTGCCCAGTTCAGCACGGTGATGGACGTGACGCTCGACGACTTGAAAATCGAACTCTTTTTTCCGGCCGACGAAGACAGCGCCGCGTTTTTGCGGGCCCTCCCTGACACGGCGTGCAAGTGATCGAAAGCAATGACGCTAAGCCGCCCCGCTATCTGACCATCGTGAGCTTATCCCAGTCGGCATAGTCAGGGCTGCCTTCGCCCTTGATCTCGCCCGTGTAGCCAAACTCAACCATATGGGTCATGGTCGTAGTTTGGGTGGCAAAGATGACCGCGTAACTCTCGGGCAAATCCGAAGATGACAAAAGTCGCGTTGCCCGGAAATCGGGCCATCCCGCGTGGTTCGTTCCCCTGGGGGCCGAGAAAGGGACGCCAAGAAGAGACCCGGACAGCGGTAAATGGCAGTGCCCATGAAACACATGCCGGATCTTTCCTGTGTGGGGTGCGATCGTTTCAGCAAACAGATCGGCGTCGAGCAGCATGATTTTGTCCATCGGCGCGACTTCTACCGGGACAGGGTTGTGATGCATGAAAATCCACACAGGGCCGGGCAGAGTTTCGAGTTGCTTGGACAACCATGCCGCACGGCGCGCGCAGAAATAGCCGGCGTGAGACTCTGGACCCCATGTATCCAGAAGGACGGCATGGCCTAGACTCAGCGGCACCGAGCGATGCACAAAGCCGCCGTCACCTTCCAGTTTTGGAAAGACCCGCAGGAACGTGGGCCGGTCATCATGGTTGCCGATCAGCAACTCAACCGGAACGGGGACGGTTTCAAGACGCGATCTCAGCTGTTCATAATCTTGTTTTTCACCCCAATCGGATAAGTCACCGGTAATAAAAAGCGCCTCGGCATCGCCATGGAGCCGCATAGCGTGATCCAGCGCTTTGTCGAGGTTTGCCAAAGGGTCGCGACCGCCGATGGTCTTGCCCGGTGCCGTCAGGTGTATATCAGTGAACTGAAGCAGCTTCATACCAAGCGCTCCTCTCGCTTTCATGCAGGTTGGGAGTGGCCCGCGCCGACCTGCGTCGCGGGCCTTGGGCGTTTTACGAGCCGGATGGCAGCAGATCCTGCACTTCCTCGCTCAGGTCTTGTTGCAGTTCTTGCATGTCGTCATATTCACCGGTCACGATACCTTCGATGCCGTCATAGATCACCTGTGTTGCAGCCAGACCATTGTCGCCCGGATAGGCCTGCCATTCACGCAGCAGCGGCAACTGACGTACCGCCGTCGCTTTGGTCGGGTTTTCAGCATAGAAATCGGCAAGAATGATCTCGTTCGCGGCCTGGTTCGGTGGCATGTAACCGGTTGTCCGTGCGACATCCGCCGCGCCTTCGCCGGAGGTGATGAATTTCAGCCATTTCCAAGCCGCTTCCAGTTCGGCGGGGTCCTCGGATGTCGACACCAACAAGGCCGAGTTGCCTCCAGCAGGCAGACCCATCGGTCCATCCGCAGTCAGGCCCGGAAACTCGCTGGTGACAAGGGTGAAATCCCCCATCGCGCGCTCGACCGCACCAACCGCAGAGGTCGACCAGTACATCATTCCAACTTCACCCGCCGAGAAAGACGCCAGCGCGCCGTCGAAGGTGAGGTTCTGCATCTCACACCCACGGAACAGATCGCGCATGGTGTTGAGCGCTATAAGACCTTCGGGTTCGTCGATAGTGAAGTCAGTGCCCATCACGGTGGGTTTATCCTGGCTCCACATCAGGGCCTGGAGGAACCAGTTACCGGTGATCAGCCATCCCCAGAACATGGGATTGTCAACACCGGCTTCGCGCAGTCGGCCGCAGGCTTCGATCACCTCGTCCCAAGTCTTCGGAAGGGTCGCTTCAGTGTAGCCAGCCTTGGCCATCACCTCCATGTTGTAATACCCAACCGGCAGCGAGATCGAGAACGGCAGGCCATAAACGTCCTCGCCAAAGGTGCCAAGGTCCAACATCGCTTTGTGATAACCATCTTTTGCGAAATCTGCTTCTTTGGCAATAAACGGCTCCAGCGACCTGGCGATGCCCTTTTCGACCAGGATCGCCTGGCGGTTCAGGCCCTGCATCGTTACATCCGGCAGAGTGTCGGCGACGGCTTCGCGCAAGATTGTGTTGGTGCCGTCCTCATAGCTTTCGTAGGTCGCCCGCATCTTGATTTCGATGTTGGGGTTTTCGGCATAGAACTTTGGCAGGATCTTTTCATAGGTCACGTCAAAGAGGTGGCTGTAGGGATAAGCGAACTCGACGACGATTTTGTCTTCGGCCGTGGCAGCGCCTGCGGCGAGCACCAAAGCCATTGCAGTTGTGAGCTTTTTCATTACTCTCTCCTGATGAGCTGAGGGGGTTGACGGTTTGGCGATTGGCAGCCCCCCGGTTGGTATCCCTGATTTGGGATGTCGGGGTAGGGCGGGCAAAGCCCGTCCTACTTCATTCCGGATAGTGTGATCCCCTCAATGAACCGGCGCTGGGCCAGCAGAAACGCGGCGATCAATGGGGTCACGATGATACAGGCTGTTGCCATCATCGGCCCGAAATTGTCGCCATCGGCGTCACCCTTGAATTCACGCAGGCCCAGCGGCGGGGTGAACAGGTCACGGTTGCCGGTGATGACAATGCGGGGCCAGAAATAATCATTCCAATGCGCTACAACCGAAAAGATGCCAAAAGCCAGCAGGGCAGGGATCGCTGTCGGAAGCATGACGTTCCAGACAATCGAGTATTCGCTCATCCCGTCCATCCGCGCGGCGTCAATCAGATCATCGGGCACGGTCATGAAGAACTGGCGCATCAGAAAGATGCCAAATACTGAAATGGTCCAAGGGATGATCAGTGCGGCGTAGGTGTTCGTCAGCCCCACCTTGGCCAGCATGATGTAAAGCGGCAGCGCAATCGCGTGCACAGGGATCAGCAGGCAAAACAGAACCAGCGCAAACACGGCCTCACGCCCCCAGAACCGCAGTTTGGCCAGCGCATAGGCACAGGGCAGCGCCACAATCACCTGGATCAGAAAGATGGACAGGGTGACGAATAGCCCGTTGGCCAGATAGCGCAACAGCGGGGCCTTGGCGAAAGCGGTGGTATAGTTGTAGACGGTGGGGTTGACCATGCAGTCGGCGGCGGCATTGCCGAGCTTGACGCAGAAATCGTCGCGGAAAGGCTCTTGGCTGCCAAAGAACCCGCCCAGGTTCTGCATGATCTCATGCGGCGCTTTGAAGGAGTAGCTGATCATCACGTAAAAGGGCAGCAGGACGACAACCGCACCTAAAATCAGGATCACGTGTTTGACGGTTTCTGCGGTCGAAAACCGGAAGCCGACGTCAGGCAGGAGAGTTGCGCGCGAGGGTGCGGTATCAGACATAGTGTGTCCTCCGATCCACCAACCAACGCTGCATCAGCGTCAGAAACATTACAAAACCCAGAAACACCACGGTAATGGCCGCGCCGATCCCCATCAGATTTTGCTGAATGGCTTTTTCATAGATGGCGAACATCATCACGTAGACAGATTTGGACGGACCACCGCCTTGGGGATAAAAGGCTTCGACAGTGTCGAACACCTGAAACGAGCGGATGAACGAGATCGTCACAACAAACACGGTGGTCGGCCCCAGCATGGGCCAGGTTACCAGCCGAAACCGCTCCCACCCTGTTGGAGCGCCGTCCATCTCGGCAGCGTCATAAAGCGACGGCGGGATCGAGGTCAGGCCTGCCAGATACAACACCATGTTAAAGCCAAATCCCTGCCAAATGCCGATGAATGCAACGGTCCAGATCGCATAGTCTCGATCTGTCAACCAAAGCGGAAAGGTCCTGGCGCAGCCCTCGGCATACCAATTCCACGTCTCAAGCCAGGTGCCGCACCCGTTTTCAAGCGTGGCGTTCACAATGTCGATGGTCGGGTGCAAGGCGAATTCCCAGACAATGGCCATTGCGATCAGCGCGGCCATAACGGGCAGGAAGTATATCGTCTTGTACAGATCGCCAAACCGCCCCAACGAGTGGATCAGCAGCGCAGCACCCAGCCCCAAAAGAACGGTGAGGGGCACGACCACAAAGACATACCGGAACGTCGCGCCGAACATTTTTTCATAACTGCGCCGGGTAAATATCTGTTCGAAATTGTCCCAGGCGACAAATTCCATACCCGTATTGCCCAACGAGTAATTGGTAAAGCTGAGCGCCCCGGCTATACCAATCGGCACGATCAGGATCACGACCATCAGAATCAGGGCCGGGGCGATGAACCACAAATAGGCGCGCGAACCGGGCATCACGCAACTTCCATCAATGCGGCGTCGGTCACGCGGTCACCGGCAACGTCGAAAATCATAATCTTGTCCCGGCGTGCGGAAAACTGGACGGCCTGTCCGATATCGGCCTGCGTATCTGGTGCCGTGCGCAGGACAATCTTTTTGTCGTGCCCGTCGACCGTCAGGTGAACAAACAGGTCAGACCCAAGGTTTTCACGATGCTTGACGACACCCGAGAAATCGCCCGCAGGTTCGATGCGCAAATGCTCGGGCCGGATGCCAATCGTGACCGGACCCTTTGGTGCCTGCGTGCCCGAAAGAGAAACGCCAAGCGCGTGCACGCCGCCGCCGCTGTCGATTTCGCCGGGCAGGGTATTGATCGCGGGCGAGCCAACAAACCGCGCCACCGCAAGGGATTGTGGATTGCGGTAAATCTCATCCGGTTTGCCCAGTTGCAGGATATGGCCGTCCATCATGACTGCCATTCGGTCCGACATGGTCAGGGCTTCGGCCTGATCGTGCGTGACATAGACAAATGTGGTTTGAAGGCGCCGATGCAGATCCGACAGTTCGGCCCGCATGTGAACCCGCAACGCCGCGTCCAGGTTCGACAGCGGCTCGTCCATCAAAAACGCCACCGGGTTGCGCACCATGGCTCTCCCCAGCGCAGCGCGCTGTCTTTGCCCCCCTGAAAGCTGCCCTGGCTTGCGATCCAAAAGGGGTTCGATCTGCAAGGTTTCTGCGGTCTCACGCACCTTTGCGCGCAACTCTCTGTAAGCAGAGCGCGCAACGAGGGGGCCGAACACCGGCAACCGTCCCGCGGTCCCGATATCGCGCAGTTTGAGCGGGGTCAGCATGTTTTCGGCAACGGTCAAATGCGGGTAAAGCGCATAGGACTGAAAAACCATGGCGAGGTTCCTGTTGGCCGGGCGCTTTTGTGTAACATCCTGCCCGTCAATCTCGACCCGCCCGGAACTTGGGGCTTCAAGCCCGGCCAGAATGCGGAGCAGTGTGGATTTACCGCAGCCCGATGGCCCAACCAGGGTGAGAAACTCACCCTCCTGAATGTCCAAATCCACGCCTTTTAGAACGGACGTGTTTCCAAACGACTTGTGAATACCATGAAGGTTGATCTGGCCCATTACTTCGTCACCCCCGTTGACTGCCGGGACCATAAGAAGTCAACGTCTCGATTCTGTGACGACATATTAGTGTTACTAATGGTCTCTAAACCGCTGTGCGAAATGGCCGTGAATCCCTACCAACTCAAAGCCTTTGCCCATGTCGTCCGCGAAGGCAGCGTCACAACCGCCGCGCGGGTGCTTGGCGTTTCCCAGTCGGCGGTGTCGCAGCACATTGCCAAGCTGGAGGTCCAGGTCGGGGCGCGTTTGTTGGTACGGGCGCGCGACGGGGTCGAACTTACGGCGACAGGGCAAGAGCTGTTCGATGTCGCGGACCGGTTTGCCACGCTACAGGCCATCATAGAAGAAAAGGTCCAGGGCTACTCGGAACTGGCGCGAGGCAATCTTCGGGTGATTGCCAACGCCCCGCAGCCCGCGTTGGACCTGATTACGCGTTTCGCGGATTTGTATCCCAATGTTGGCGTCGATTTTTCGCTGTGCGACTGGAGTACGTCGATGGAGATGCTGCAAAAGCGCAAAGTGGACTTTGGCGTCATCACCGAACCGACCAAAAACTCCGAGTGGAGGTTACAACCGCTGGGCACCGCACGTTTCGTACTTTACGTCAATGACACCCATCCTCTGGCTACGCGAAAGAAACTTTCCCTGTCCGAAATCATGAGCGAGACGCTTTTACTGCCGGAAAGCGGATCGCTGACGCAGCGGGTCGTATCCAACGCGCTAAATGCGCAAAACCTAACGCCGCGCAGAATCGTCAAAACGACGACATTTCCGGTGATGAAAGAGGCTATTCAGACGGGGCTGGGGGTTGGAATTTTTTTGGAGAATAGCGCCAGATTTGATGCACGGCTTGTCGAACTGCCGATCTTGGAACTCGAAAAAGAATATCAGACACACCTTGTCGTCCCGCGACACAGGATGGATCTGAAACTGGTGCGCAGTTTTTGTCAGGTTGCGGAAGAAGCGAAGTTCTAGGCTCTGTTGACGTTCGGAGTTCCCGTTTGGCGTGCGTTCTGCGTCAAGTTTGCGATCAACAGGATAGCAACCTTTTTCTGTGTCGCCTTAACCGATTCCAAAAGGGCGATGAGGAGGCCGTACCGCGTCTGACTGCCGACTTCATCGGAAGAGGAAAGTCAAACAACTTAAGCTCGCTTTTCTCCGATCGATGAGACACCCAAGACCTCCAGAACCTTGGTTTCGATCTGCTCAGCGTTCATGCCTGCCACGTCGTACATGTCAGCAGGGTTGGCCTGGTCGATAAAAATGTCCGGCAACACCATTGAGCGGTACTTGAGACCATGATCGAATACGCCTTCCTCGGCGAGGAGATGGGCCACGTGGCTGCCAAAGCCGCCTACAGCGCCTTCTTCTATGGTGATCAGCGCCTCATGGCGCGCGGTCAGGTCCAGGATAAGGTCGCGATCCAGCGGTTTGGCAAAGCGTGCATCAGCGATGGTGGGGGTAATCCCTTTGGCCGACAGCGTTTCGGCAGCCTTTTGAACCTCGGCGAGCCGTGTTCCGTAGCAGAGCAGGGCCACGCGTTGGCCTGGCTGGATTATGCGGCCTTTACCAATCTCCAAAACCTCGCCACGTTCAGGCAGATCAACGCCCGCACCCTCGCCACGCGGATAGCGAAACGCGATAGGGCCATCGTCATGTGCAACGGCTGTTGCCACCATGTGCATCAGTTCCGCCTCATCCGCTGCGGCCATGACAACCATTCCGGGCAGGCAGGACATATAGCCGATGTCAAAAGATCCGGCGTGGGTTGCCCCGTCGGCCCCGACCAGCCCGGCACGGTCTATGGCAAATCGGACCGGCAGACGCTGGATCGCGACATCATGCACGACCTGATCATAGCCACGCTGCAGGAATGTCGAATACATCGCGCAGAACGGTTTCATGCCACCGGCGGCCAATGCGGCGGAGAATGTAACTCCATGCTGTTCCGCGATGCCTACGTCGAAACAGCGCGAAGGGTAGCGTTCGGCAAACAGATTGAGGCCGGTGCCATCCGGCATGGCGGCGGTGACTGCAACAATCTTGTCGTCGCGAGCGGCTTCATCCACCAGTGTTTTGCCGAAAACCGAGGTATAAGACGGTGCGTTCGACGGCGCCTTTTTCTGCTCACCCGTCACAACGTCGAATTTGGCCGTCGCGTGCCCCTTGTCGCGGGCTTGCTCGGCGGGGGCATAGCCTTTCCCCTTTTTGGTCAGAACATGGATCAGGATCGGCCCGGCGGCCCGCGCCTTGACGGTGCGCAGCACCGGCAACAGCTGGTCCAGATCATGCCCGTCGATGGGCCCGACATAGGAAAAGCCCAGTTCTTCGAACAGTGTGCCACCAACGGCCATGCCTTTGAGCATTTCTTTGGCACGTTTGGCGCCTTCGCGAAACGGTTCCGGCAACAGCGAAACCGCGCCTTTGGCAGCGGCCTTCAGATCGTGAAACGGTTCTTCGGCGTAAATGCGTGACAGGTAGCTCGACATTGCGCCGACCGGGGGGGCGATGCTCATCTCGTTGTCATTCAGGATGACGATCAGACGTTTCTTTAGGTGGCCCGCATTATTCATCGCCTCGAATGCCATGCCCGCTGACATCGATCCATCGCCAATCACGGCAATCGCGTCGCCCAGCCCCTCGGGCGTGTTGCCGCCCAGATCACGCGCAACCGCGAATCCAAGTGCTGCGCTGATCGAGGTTGAGCTGTGCGCAGCGCCGAACGGATCATAGGGGCTTTCGCTGCGCTTGGTGAACCCGCTCAACCCATCCTTTTGCCGCAGCGTGCGAATACGGTCCCGCCGCTCGGTCAGGATTTTGTGCGGATAACATTGGTGGCCAACGTCCCAGACGATCTTGTCGCGCGGCGGGTCAAAGATCGCGTGCAACGCCAGCGTCAGTTCCACGACACCCAGGCCCGCGCCGAGGTGGCCGCCGGTAACCGATACGGCCGAAATCGTCTCGGCCCGCAGTTCCTGCGCCAGTTGATGCAGCTGAGCATCCGAGAACTGCTTGAGATCCGCAGGGCGGTTCACAAGATCCAGCAGAGGCGTTTGCGGGCGATCAGAAGTCATGTTTGGCGCGTTCCTTGCGGCTTAGCTGTCTCGGGCAATAACGAAGCGCGCGGCGGCCTTCAAGGTTTCGGCTCTGGGCCCGTACCTCTCTACCGCCGCACAGGCCTGATCGACAAGCTCACCCGCACGGGTTCTGGCTGCATCCAGTCCCAGAAGCGATACAAACGTGGCTTTGCCTGCATCGGCATCCTTTTGCAGGCGCTTGCCGGCCTTTTCGGCATCACCCTCGACATCAAGGATGTCGTCCGCGATCTGAAAAGCAAGCCCCAGCGCGTGGGCATATTGGCGCAACGGAGCTGGATCGGCCCGTGCCAGCCGCGCGCCGGCGCAGGCAGACCATTCGATCAACGCACCGGTCTTGCCGGCCTGCAAATGGGTGATGTCCTGCAGAGACAATGGTTCGGACGCGGTTTCCGCCGCGATGTCCAGGGCCTGCCCCAGGACCATTCCCTGCGCTCCGCTCGCCTGAGCCAGCGTCAACGCCAGATCTGCACGAATGTCAGCGTCTCCGACCTCGGGGCGCGTGCACAGCTCGAACGCAAGGGCATTCAGGGCGTCGCCAGCCAGAAGTGCGGTGGCCTGATCCCATGTTACATGGACGGTCGGTCGACCCCGGCGGAGATCGTCGTCATCCATGCAGGGCAAATCGTCGTGGACCAGCGAATAGGCGTGCAGCGCCTCAATTCCGGTTGCAGGCCAGATCGCGCGGGCCTCATCAACCTCATGCAAACGCGCGCCTTCCAGTACCAGAAATCCGCGCAGCCGCTTGCCGCCCTGTGTGGCGTAGGCCATCGCCCGGGTCACATCCAGATCGTCCAGCGCCCCGAGAACCTGATCGAACTGCCCCTGGATACGGGCCGCGTCCTGCGCAAGCCTGTCGCGAAGCATTCAGAGACCTTCGGCAGGTGTCGTCCCGGTCGGCTGACCGTTGGCATCCAGAGTAATTGCCGCAACTTTTTCTTCAGCGCGCTTCAACTCATCCTCGCAGCGTTTTTTCAACGCTGCCCCGCGTTCGTAGAGTGCAATGGACTGATCCAGTGCCACGTCGCCGCGCTCCAGCTGGCCAACGACGGCCTCAAGCTCTTTCATGGCCTGTTCGAATGTCATCTGATCTACCGGAGTGTCAGTCATCGGGCTGCTTTCATCAGTTCTTGCACATGAGCGCGGGTTGCATCTGCAAGTGCGTTCAGATCATACCCGCCTTCCAGAGTCGAGATGATACGGCCTTCACACAGTTCATCAGCGATTTTGCACAACTCGGCTGTGATCCAGGTAAAGTCGCCTGTGGACCAGTTCAGATTGGCCAGCGGGTCATCCTGATGCGCGTCAAATCCGGCTGAGACGATGATCAATTCGGGTCGGAATGCGCGCAGGCGGGGGAAGGCCTGAGTTTCGTAGGCTGATCGCATTTTGTCGCCACCTGTTCCTGGGGCCAGCGGGATATTGAGAACCGTATCATACGCACCGGTTTCATCGGGTCGGCCAGATCCCGGCCATAACGGCATCTGTTGACTGGTGATCACCAGGGCACGGCGTTCATCCCACAGCAGATCCTGCGTCCCGTTGCCGTGATGCACATCGAAATCGAAAACGGCGACCCGCTCCAGCCCATGATGCTCAAGCGCGTGTTTAGCCGCCAGGGCGGCATTACCAAACAGGCAGAACCCCATGGCCGTCTCGGTTTCGGCGTGATGACCGGGCGGCCGGACCGCACAAAACGCATTTGGCGCTTCGCCGCCCAGAACCATATCAACCGCGCGAACGACCGCGCCCGCTGAGCGATATGCGGCATCTACCGATCCCGGGGACATGAACGTGTCACCGTCTATCTGAGTGAACCCGTCGTTTGGTCGGCTGCTTCGAATCTCGCGAATGTAGCTTTCGGGATGAACACGCAGCAGATCATCATCCGCTGCCATCGGGGCCGTTACCCGGTTCAGGTCCAGTGGCTCTAACGCATGCAGAACATGCTCCAGCCGGGCGACGCGTTCAGGATGTCCGGACGGCGTTACGTGGTCAAGGCAATCGGCGTGTGTCAAAAGGACGGTCTTCATTGGGATCCCTTGTTCATCTGGCTCAAAATACCTTCGCCGAAGGCACAAAACCGCCGCGAAGCGGCACGATCAGTCCGGCGCCAGCATGTAGCCCGCGCCCCGGACAGTCTGCAGATACCGGGGCTGTTTCGGGTCCTGCTCAATCTTGCGGCGCAGGCGGGTGATCTGCACATCTACCGCCCGCTCCTGCGCTTGCCCCTTGTCGCGTCCCAGATCCTCGACCAGCTTGGCCCGGCTGATCGGCTCTCCGGGCTTTGTCGAGAAAATCTTCATCAGCTGGCTTTCGGTGGCGGTCAGGCGGACCGGGCTCTCGCCCTGCCACATCTCTCCGCGCTCGATGTCATACCGGATCGGTCCGAGATGCAGGATCTTTGACGCGGTATCCTGCGCGGTCGTCTCTGGCATCCGCCTGAGGATCGAGTTGATCCGCAACAGCAGTTCCTTGGGTTCGAACGGCTTGGCCAGATAATCATCTGCCCCGGCCTCAAGTCCGGCAATACGATGTTCGGTCTCTCCTCGCGCCGTCAGCAGCAGGATCGGTGTGTTATGGGTCTCACGCAGCGCGCGTGTGAGGCTGACGCCATCCTCTCCCGGCATCATGACATCCATGACAATCATATCGAAATCCAGCCCAGACAACACCCGCCGCGCATGGGCCGCATCGCGGGCGGCCGTGACCAGAAATCCGTTCCGCATCAAAAACTTCTTGAGCAGATCGCGAATGCGCTCGTCATCGTCGACAATCAGCAGATGGGCGTCCATATCGCTCATGAGGTCGTATCCCGAAGTTTCGCGTATGCATGACGCATATCAGCATCCATCATGGCTTCAAGCACTTTGCGAAATCCGGCGACGGCTTCGGGCCCGGCATCTTTGTACGCGGCCCGCATCCGGGCGCGCTGGGCATCGGACAGTGTGGTCTCCAGCGCCTGACCCTTTTCCGTCAGAAACAGATGACGTTCGCGTTTATCCACCGTACCAACCCGGCTTTCGACCAGGCCATCCTCGATGAGCGTCCGGAGCACCCTGTTCAGAGACTGTTTTGTTACGCCCAGAATTGCCAAAAGGTTGTTGACCGTTGTGCCCGGAGCGCGATCGATGAAATGGACGGCGCGGTGGTGTGCGCGACCATAGGCCATCTCGGCCAGAATGCGATCCGGATCGGCAGTAAAGCCGCGATAGGCAAAAAACATGGCCTCGATCCCCTGTCGCAACTGTTCGTCGGTCAAAAACAGTAGGCTTTCGCCGCCATACAATGGGGCGGGGCGGATGTCGGACATATCATCCCTCATTCGTTACACGGGGCCGACTTTATGTCAGCGTTATTGACATTCCAAGGGTGGACAGGTATCGAATCGCAGTTTTTGCGCAACTTTATGTCCACTTCGGACCTAAGTAGCGCAATAATCGGAAATTCAACCCGGTTCAGGAGGTTTCGCATGGCGGGGTATGATGATCGTGACGGTGTTATCTGGCTGGATGGCGAACTGGTGCCATGGCGCGACGCCAACGTGCATATTCTCACCCACGCGATGCATTATGCCTCGTCTGTGTTCGAGGGCGAGCGGGCCTATAACGGCAAGATTTTCAAGAGCCGCGCGCATTCCGAACGCCTGATCGCCTCGGCAGAGGCGCTGGATATGCCGGTGCCTTATTCGATTGATGAGATCGAGGCTGCCAAGGAAGAGGCCCTCAAAGCCAGTGGATTGCAGGACGCCTACGTGCGTGTTCTGGTCTGGCGCGGCTCGGGCGAAGATATGGGGGTCGCTTCGGCCAAAAACCCGGTGCGCATGGCGGTCGCGGTGTGGCCTTGGGGCGCCTACTACGGCGACGCCAAGATGCAAGGTGCAAAGCTGGACATCGCGGAATGGAAACGGCCCGGCCCCGAGACCATCCCAGTGCACGCCAAGGCGGCGGGTCTCTACATGATTTGCACCATCTCAAAGCACAAGGCCGAGGCCAAGGGCTGCTCCGATGCCCTGTTCATGGACTACCGCGGCTATGTGGCCGAGGCGACCGGCGCGAACGTGTTCTTTGTTAAGGATGGCGAGGTGCACACACCTCTGGCAGATTGCTTCTTGAACGGGATCACCCGGCAGACGGTGATTCAGATGCTCAAGGACAAGGGCATCACCGTACATGAACGCCACATCATGCCCGAGGAAATGGCCGGCTTTGAACAATGCTGGCTGACCGGAACTGCGGCCGAGGTCACTCCGGTCGGACAGATCGGTGAATACACATTCGAGGTGGGCGACATCACGCGCGAGATCGCCGAAGACTATGAAAAGCTCGTGCGCAGCTAACCCGCAGGTTTGAGCCTTTATCCACAGGCGTCATAATATCATCGTGATAGTGTCAAGAAACTGAGCCGCTCGTTTTACAATCGGGCGGCTCAATCCGGGTCACCAATCGCGTGGTCGTTACACCGATCACCAGACAGGAGAGCCCCGATGACCAAGATACCAAGACCGAACCGCCGTTCCTTTTTGGCAGGCAGCACGGCGTTTGCCGCATCTCTGTCGATGCCCGCGCTCAGCCGGGCGGCATCGCGCCCGGTATTCACTCACGGTGTTCAATCGGGGGATGTGGATACGGCCTCGGGCATGATCTGGACGCGGACGGACCGTCCGGCCCGCGTGATGTTGGAAATCTCGACCACCGACAGCTTTGCCGACGCGCGCAAGCTGACGCCGATGGATGCTATTCCGAACAGCGATTTTGCCGTCAAACGAATGGTCGGCGGATTGCCCTCGGATCAGGATATCTTCTATCGCTTCGTGGCGGCCGACCTCAGCGATACCAACATCGTATCAGAGCCTATTGTTGGCCAATTCCGCACCGCGCCGATGTCCCGTCGCAACATACGCTTTGCCTGGTCCGGGGATACGGCCGGTCAGGGTTGGGGTATCGATGATGAGGGAATGCGCACTTACGCGACCATGGCGCAGCACAAGCCCGACTTCTTCATTCATTCCGGCGACACGGTTTACGCCGACGGCCCAATGCAGGACGAAGTCGAGAAAGAGGGGCAGGTGATCTGGAAAAACACCACCCTGATCGACGAGAAACGTAAGGTGGCCGAAACGCTGGACGAGTTCCGCGCCCAGTGGAAGTACAATATGATGGACGAGCATGTCCGCGCCATGAACGCCGTGTGCCCTACTTTCTTTCAATGGGATGACCATGAGGTGGTCAACAACTGGTCGGATGCCAAGGATCTGATTTCGGACGACCGTTATACCGAGAAATCGGTGCATGTGTTGCAATCCCGCGCCGGGCGCGCCTTTCATGAGATGGCGCCATTGCGGATCACTCCGGCAGAGCCTGGGCGCGTGTATCGCAAGATTTCGTACGGTCCGATGCTGGACGTCTTTTTCCTCGACCTGCGCAGCTATCGCGGGCCAAACGGCCCTTCGATGGAGGATGAGATCACCGATCAGTCGCGCATTCTGGGCGCCGAGCAGCTTGCGTGGCTCAAGAAAGAGCTGGCTGGGTCGCAGGCCACGTGGAAGGTGATTGCATCGAATATGCCCATTGGTGTGATTGTCTGGGACAACTGGAAGGAACAGGCCGGAGCAGAGGCGATCGCCAATGGTGACAGTGGTCCGGCCAAGGGTCGCGAGTTGGAAATCGCCGATCTGCTGCGGTTCATCAAGACGGCCGGCGTGACAAACACGGTGTGGTTCACGGCCGATGTTCACTATACCGCAGCGCATTTCTATGACCCTAGCAAAGCGCAATTCCAGGACTTCGAACCATTTTGGGAGTTCGTGTCGGGCCCGCTGCATGCCGGTACATTCGGTCCAAACGCGCTGGACGGGACTTTTGGCCCCGAGGTGAAATTTGTCAAAGCGCCTACCGAGGATCAGGGCGTTAACCTGCCACCCAGCGCTGGCCTGCAGTTCTTTGGCCTTGTCGATATCGACGGTGCCACACAACAGATGACCGTGCGCCTGATGGATCGCGCGGATACTGAACTCTGGTCGGTCACGCTGGATCCGAAGGAGCAAGCGATCTGACGCGTTGCCGCGACTCTGCGCGCCGAGAAATCTTGACAAGGCGCGCGGATTTAGACTTGAAATTCCCGACTAAAATGATCAGTTACCTACCAACGTCAGATGCTTTATCATCTGGCACCGTGTTTCGAGGCGGTTTGCGCGCTTAGCGCAGGAAACAGTGAGAGCGCGCCGCCGCCTCGGAAACGAGGTTTGGTTCGGAGTATCGCCTTAGGGGTAGGTCAGGGATGAGTGATCAGCTCGACGAAATCATCGCGCGACATGATGCGGCGACATCCTGTGGATGCGCATGCTGCGATGATGACTTCGCGGCTTATGTCGAGCAGAAAAAGCGCACCCTGGTGACTGACGAACCGGACCGTGACGAAAACCTGCCTGACAGCGCGGCCAGCCGCCGTGGTTCTGTTCGGTATGTTTTTGAAACCCTGCTGACACGGCAAAACGCGTAAAGCCGACATCCGGCGGATCTAGTAATCCAGTCCGCGTTGCGCCTTGATTCCTGCCTGAAACGGGTGCTTTTCTTCGGTCATTTCCGTCACCAGATCCGCATAGTCGCGCACGGCTTGCGGCGCGTCGCGTCCCGTCAGAAAAACGCTGGTCCGTTCTGATCGCGCATCAAGCCCCGCGATCACCTGCTCGACCGACAGGTATTCATAGCGCAGGGCGATATTGATCTCATCCAGCACAACAAGATCGTACTCGCCACTGGCCATCAATTCGCAGGCCTTCTCGAAAGCTGCGTTCGCCGCCGCGATGTCGCGTTCACGGTCCTGGGTGTCCCAGGTGAAGCCGTCACCCATCGTGTGCCAGGTGACCAGATCCCGCTCCTGAAAGAAGCGCCGCTCGCCGGTTTTCCATTTGCCCTTGATGAACTGTACAACAGCCACCTTTTGCCCCCAGCCCAACGCCCGGATCACCACGCCGAAGGCCGCCGAGGATTTGCCTTTGCCTTTACCGGTATTGACCATAACCAGCCCGCGCCCGGGGTCGACCGCCTCGGACACTTTCTTGCGATGCTTGGCCTGCACCTTTTTCATCTTTTCCTTGTGATCCTGTGCGTCGCTCATGGGGCACCTGTTTTGTCTGTCCGGCCCAACCTAGGGAAAGTTTGCGAAAGGTAAAGTCACGCTTTGGGGTCGGTGACTGATCGGGCCTTGCCGCGTTCCAGCCCAAGTTGATGTTCACGCCAGATCACCACAACATTGCCGGCAATCACCAGCGCGGCGCCCGCGAGGATCGCAATCGTCGGCAATTCTCCAAACCACATGTAACCGATGACAATCGCAAACAGCATTGTGGTGTAATCGTAGGGCGCCAGCATCGACGCCTGCCCAAACCGGTAGGACGACGTCACGAGGATTTGCGCCACGCCTCCGGTCAGGCCCATGGCGATCAGAATCACCAGTTGTTCCCATGTTGGGGTGGTCCAGCCCCAAAACACCGTCAGCCCGGACAGCAACGTTCCGGTTACACAAAAATAGAACACAATCGCCGCTGGGTGGTCGACCTGCACCAGTTGCCGGATGTGAATCTGGACAAAGGCCCGGGCCATCGTTGCCGCCAGAACGCAAAGCGCGCCCAGCGTGGCGGCGACTTCCATCTCGGTGCTGCCAAGGCGGGGCCAGATCATGATCAGAACACCCAACAGTCCCAGCACAACTGCTCCGATTCGGATCATGCGGATGCGTTCACCCAGCATGACAGCCGCCAGAATAAGGGTGAAGATCGGCGTGGCATATCCAATTGCAGTCACCTCGGGCAAGGGCAGCAGGCTGAGGCCGGTAAAGGTCAGGCCCATTGCGCACGTGCCTAATACGCCGCGCCAGAAATGGCCCATGGGTTTCTTGACGACAAAACCTTGTGTCAATTCGCCGCGCGCAATCAGCCAGATGATGATCACGGGGATCGCAAACAAAGAGCGAAAGAAGACCAGCTCTCCCGGCGGAAAATCTTCGGACAGTGCTTTGACCAGAGCCGACATTGACGTGAACAAAAACAGGGCGCTGAGCTTCAGCGTCACGGCAAGAATGGGTCGATGCGATGTTAAGGATTTTGCCATCGGCGCGACCCTGCGCCTTTGCGGCGCAAAGATCAACGGGTCGGGTCGAGCGCGGCCCATTGGGCTGGCAGGGCGGTTCCGATTTCGTCGGCAAACTCTTCGAGATATCGGACCAAGCGCTGCACGCGTTGCTGCGCCAGCCGTTTGCCGGTGGGCGTCAGCATGTCTTGCGGCAAAGCCAGCAGTTTGACCTTCCAATGGTCGATGGAATACCGCAGGTCGTCGAGTGGCCGACCTTCCGAGAACGGGTCCGCCGGATCATAGAGAACACGGCCCATGGCACCAGAGACCGAGAAAGTACGTGCGATGCCAATTGCGCCAAGCGCATCCAGACGGTCGGCATCGCGCAGGATACAGGCCTCGGGCGTCTCGGGCGGGATTCCGGCCGAGTAGCTATGTGCTGCAATTGCATGCTGAACGGCCTGAATTTGCGCTGCATCGAACCCAAGTTCCGCAAGAATGGGCTCTGATTGAGCCGCTGATTTGCGGGAAGCAAAGTGACGATCCGGATCGTTTTTGGACAGGTTGACCAGATCGTGCAGATAGCTCGCAGCCAGCAATACCTTTGTGTTGGCAGACCGGTCCGCTATGGCCTGCGCATTCACCCACACGCGGTCAAGATGGGCAAGGTCGTGGGCCGGGTCTGTGGTCATACGCTGCGCCACAATCGAGCGCAGCCGGGCGCGCAGGTTAGCCAATCTGTCCACGGTTTTCACCAATCTGGCCGCGATGCAGCAGCAGGTGGTCGAGGATCACACATGCCATCATGGCCTCACCCACCGGCACGGCGCGGATACCGACACAGGGGTCATGGCGACCCTTGGTGATGATCTCGGTCTCTTCACCAGATTTGGTGATGGTCTTGCGGGTGGTCAGGATCGATGAGGTCGGTTTGACCGCAAAGCGCACCACGACGTCCTGCCCGGTCGAAATACCGCCAAGAATACCACCGGAGTGATTGCTGCTGTATTGCGGGCCGTCTTGGCCCATGAAAATTTCGTCGGCGTTGGCTTCGCCCGTAAGCTCTGCGGCCGCCATGCCCTCGCCAATTTCGACGCCCTTGACAGCGTTAATCGACATCATCGCGGCGGCCAGATCAGTGTCTAGCTTGGCATAAACAGGCGCGCCCAATCCTGCAGGTACGCCGCGCGCCACAACCTCAATCACGGCACCGACCGAGTTGCCGGATTTACGAAGTTCGTCCAGATAGACGGCCCAGTCCTCGGCTGCCGTGGCATCCGGGGTCCAAAACGGGTTCTGCTCGATCTGCGCCCAGTCGAAATTGTCGCGATCAATTCTGCGTGGACCCATTTGCACCATGTAGCCGGTGATCTGCACGTTTGGCGCGATCTGCCTGATCGCCTCGCGAGCCAGCCCGCCTGCAGCAACCCGCGCTGCGGTTTCGCGGGCCGAGCTGCGCCCACCTCCGCGATAGTCCCGGATCCCGTATTTCTGCCAATAAGTGATATCGGCGTGACCCGGACGGAACTTGTCCATGATGTCGCCGTAGTCCTTGGAGCGTTGATCGGTGTTTTCGATCATAAGCTGAACCGGGGTGCCGGTCGTCTGGCCTTCGAACACGCCCGATAGTATTTTCACCTGATCGGCCTCGCGCCGCTGGGTGGTGAACTTACTCTGTCCCGGTTTGCGCTTGTCCAGCCAGTGCTGGATCATGTCTTCGTCGATTTCCACACCCGGCGGGCACCCGTCGACGGTCGCACCCAGCGCCGGTCCGTGGCTCTCGCCCCAGGTGGTGACGCGAAAAAGATGTCCAAAACTGTTCATCGACATGGGGCGTGCTCCTTTGCGGGTCGTGATTAGCGGGGAGTTCCCGTGTCCTCAAGCGGTTTCGCCGGTCATAAGGCACCGCCCGGGGTGGGCGGTGCAATTGAGTATTTTTGAAAAGATGAAGCTCAGGCGGCCTGCGCCACGGCTGCTCGGGCGGTGACAATGCCCAGAGCGGCACGCGCTGCCTCGCGACCTTTTTCAACAAAATGCGCGCGGTAGATCGCATTGTGATGACCTGTCTCCTGATAGTGGTGTGGCGTCAGCGAGACTGACAGGACAGGAACACCAGTATCGAGACCTGCGCGCATCAGCCCATCGACAACGGCTTGCGCGACGAAATCGTGCCGGTAGATTCCGCCATCCACCACAAAGGCGGCGCAGGCTACGGCGGCATAACGCTTGGTCTGGGCCAGGTCCCGCGCCATCAGCGGCATTTCGAACGCGCCGGGGACGTCAAAAACGTCCACTTGGTCGGCTGGGATCAATTCTAAAAATCCATCGAGCGCCCGGTCGACGATATCGGAATGCCAGTTGGCTTTGACAAACGCATAGCGGGTGTGTGTCATCATGATCTCCTTTCAGTTTGGTGGCCTGCTGGCGGTCGCGAAAACCGGTTCCCATTTTTCGCTGCCAGCCCGGCATGACACGTCACCCAAGGCGATCACGAGCAGCCGTGCCGCCTTGCGACACGCTGCGCGTTCTCTTTCATCCGGACTGTAACCGTCGGCTCTGGCCTCTCACCAGATCTGCTGACACCCCGATGGTCGGGGCCGCTCGCGGGCTGGCGGGTCGTGGCCCGCATACCGCCGGTGGGGAATTTCGCCCCGCCCTGAGAACAGGATGGAGCTTGCCAAGCCGCGGACGGTTCTGCAAGAGGGATCGTCAGGAGGACAGGCATGCATCCCAACCCCGCTTTCCGTGCCGAGGACCAATCGCGGCACATCGCTTTCGCACGAGACCGCGCCTTTGGTGTCTTGGCTATTTCGACCGCCGAGGCGCCCCTGCTGAGCCACGTTCCGTTCTTGCTGAATGAGGATGGGTCTCTGGCCGAGTTGCATCTTGTGCGCTCGAACCCGATCGTGAGGCTACTGAAACAGCCGCAAACCGCAAGGATCGCAGTCACGGGTCCGGACGGCTATGTGTCGCCCGACTGGTATGGAATCGATGACCAGGTGCCCACCTGGAACTATGTGGCTGTGCATCTGACCGGCCAGATAGAGATGCAGCCGCAAGACACCCTGCTGAATCTGCTGGACCGGCAATCTGCGTTCTATGAAGATCGTTTGTTGCCCAAGCTGCCCTGGACGACCGGAAAGATGTCAGACGAGGCGCTGGCGAAAGTGATGCGGATGATCGTTCCCTGCAGGATACGGATCAATGACATTCAGGGCACGTGGAAGCTGAACCAGAACAAGACCGAGAATGCCCGCCTGTCTGCAGCCAAACAGGTGGACGCGTCGGGTTTTGGCAGCGAAACCGCGCGCCTGTCTGCACTGATGCACAGCACATGACAAGCGTGGGTTCTATCGCTGACACTATTGCGCATTGAATGTGGCAAGATAGGCCGCGATGTCGTCTGCGCCCTTCCTGAGTTTGACGCTCATGTTGGGGCGGGCCGTTTCGTCATTCAGAAACTCTCGTATGAAGCCGATCGGATCCTCGGAATAGGCCGCGATGTTTTCCTGGGTCCAGACAAGGCCTTCCTCACCTGCGCGGATCATGTCATCTGTGAACATGCCGATGGGCAGACGTTCACTGCCATAGCGGTAGTCGTTTTCGGATCCGGCAACACGTCCGATGACGCCATAGAGATTTGGCCCGGTGATTCCACCTTTCACCAGAACCTCGCCATCCTTGATGATGGCATGGCAGGATGAGCATCGATTGTAGAGTTGTTCGCCTTTTGCCGGGTCACCCGTGGCAGCAGCCTGGGTGGACAGAGCTATTGTGAAGAAGGTGGCGATAATAAAAGTGTTCTTTGGCATTTGGGTGAGGCTCCTGAGGGGAGTTCGCGCTTATTCGCGCTCTCGGGCATTCCTCAAACAAGTGCAACAGAAATCAGTCGCTACCATGTGGAGTAAAATATTCATTTAAAATTAATTATTTAATATGCAACACTTCGCCTTAAAGTAGAGGCAGGGTCGCCGTATTTTGGTCATAATTTCAGTCGGAAGCGCGTGCGCCCGCACGAAAAACGGATTTTAACACGCCGGTTCCATGCGATCTTAGCGGGGGGCGAATCGGCATCGTTCGATTCTTCATCACAGTCTTCTTGGTGAGGCTTCTGTAGGTGGCATAGCAAGGAAACGGCCCGCAGCAGCATGACTTAATACGCGGATGCGGCGTATTGCGCGTTTAAGACCGCTGGACGAACTGTATTCTCCCCGATACATAGCTCGATTAAGACGCCGCTTACGTGCGGTGAGCGAGCTATATGCCCGTGCGCGGGCGCCAGAAAATCGGAGATAACCTCGTGTCCCACGCTGAAGACCACGAAGGCACCCGCAGAGATTTCCTCTACTACGTCGCAGGCGGCGCGGGTGTTGTTGCGACAGGGGCTGCAGTTTGGCCCTTAATCAACCAGATGAACCCTTCGGCGGATGTGCAGGCGCTGTCCTCGATCCGTACGGATGTCAGCGGGGTCGAGCCGGGCACGCAGTTGACGGTGAAATGGCTGGGCAAGCCGGTCTTTATCCGCCACCGCACGGGTGCCGAGATCGCAGAAGCGCAGCAACAGGACGAGGAAGGGATTGGCGCACTGCCAGATCCGCTGGCCCGCAACGCAAACCTGAACGCTGATGCGCCTGCAACGGACGCCAACCGCGTGATGCCCTCACCCGAGGGTGAAGCGCCGGGTGCCTGGATCGTTCAGATGGGTGTCTGCACCCACTTGGGATGTGTGCCGCTGGGTGATGCCGGGGACTTCGGCGGGTGGTTTTGTCCCTGCCATGGATCGCACTATGATCTAGCTGGACGTATTCGCAAAGGCCCCGCGCCTGAAAACCTGCCGATCCCGCCTGTTGAATGGGTGGACGCGACAACCATCAAGCTCGGCTAAGGGAGACCCAAATGTCAGGAATTCCTCACGATCACTATGAGCCGAAGACAAAAGGCGAGAAGTGGCTAAACAGCCGCTTGCCCATCGTCGGCTTGATGTACGACACCCTCATGATCCCGACACCCAAGAACCTGAACTGGATGTGGATCTGGGGCATCGTTCTGACGTTCTGTCTGGCCTTGCAAATCATCACCGGAATCGTTTTGGTGATGCACTATACGCCGCATGTCGATCTGGCATTTGCCAGCGTTGAACACATCATGCGCAACGTGAACGGCGGATACATGATCCGCTATTTGCACCAGAACGGGGCCTCGTTGTTCTTTGTGGCCGTCTATATTCACATCTTCCGTGGCCTGTTCTACGGGTCCTACAAGGCCCCGCGCGAGGTGACGTGGATCATCGGGATGCTGATCTACCTGATGATGATGGGCACGGCCTTCATGGGCTATGTCCTGCCATGGGGTCAGATGTCGTTTTGGGGCGCAACAGTGATTACCGGCCTTTTTGGCGCGATCCCATTCATTGGCGATGCGATCCAGACCTGGCTGCTGGGCGGACCCGCCGTGGACAACGCCACGCTGAACCGTTTCTTCTCGCTGCACTACCTGCTGCCGTTTATCATCGCGGCTCTGGTGATCGTGCACATCTGGGCCTTCCACACCACAGGAAACAACAACCCTACAGGTGTTGAGGTACGTCGCACGTCCAAGGCCGATGCCGAGAAAGACACGCTGCCGTTCTGGCCGTACTTCGTAATCAAGGACCTGTTTGCGCTCGCTGTGATCATGGTTGTGTTTTGGGCGGTTGTCGGCTTCATGCCGAACTATCTAGGCCACCCGGACAACTACATCGAAGCCAATCCGCTGGTCACACCGGCGCATATCGTGCCCGAATGGTACTTCCTGCCGTTCTACGCGATCCTGCGGGCCTTCACCGGTGAAGTTTGGGTCGTTCAGTTCGCCAGCTTTATCACTGGCGGCATCATCGACGCGAAGTTCTTTGGGGTTCTGGCCATGTTCGGCGCGATCCTGGCCATGGCGCTGGCGCCCTGGCTGGACACGTCGAGCGTGCGTTCAGGTAAGTACCGTCCGATGTTCAAATGGTGGTTCTACCTGCTGATCATCGACTTCTTTGCCCTGATGTGGCTGGGTGCGATGCCTGCGGAAGAACCTTACGCGACCTTCTCGCTGATCGCGTCAGCTTACTGGTTCGCCTATTTCTTCGTGATATTGCCGCTGCTGGGTGTCATCGAAAAACCCGACACGCCACCCGAAACCATCGAAGAAGACTTTGACGCCCATTACAAAAAACCGGACGTCGAACCCGAAGCCGCAGCGGCGCCGGCCGAGTAAGAAGAGGGACCGGACCTATGTTTAAGAAACTTGCAATCGGTGCCGCGCTTGCTATCGGCCTTGCCCCTGTCTCGTCTTACGCGGCAGGCGCCTACGACACGCATATCGAGGATTTCGACTTTTCGTTCGAGGGCCCTTTCGGGACCTGGGATCTAAATCAGCTCCAGCGTGGCCTTCAGGTCTATACCGAAGTCTGCGCGGCCTGCCACGGGCTGCAATATGTCCCGTTGCGCGATCTTGAGGCGCTGGGCTTTTCGGAGGAACAGGTCATTGCCTATTCCGCCGATAACTTCGAAGTGTTTGATCCCGAATTGGACGATTTCCGTCCGGCGATCCCAACCGATCACTTCCCTGCCAATACCGGCGCTGGCGCACCGGACCTGAGCCTGATGGCAAAGGCACGTGCGGGTTTCCATGGGCCGTATGGTCTGGGCATCAATCAGTTGGTCAAAGGCATGGGTGGCGCGGAATACATCGCGTCGCTGTTGGATGGCTACACGGGTGAGGAAAAGGAAGAAGCCGGAACGATTCTCTATGAAAACAAGGCGTTCCCCGGGGGCTGGATTTCGATGGCCCCGCCAATGTTCGATGAGCAGATCGACTTTGCGGACGGCCACGATAATTCGGTCAGGGCCATGTCAGAAGACGTGTCCGCCTTTCTGATGTGGGCGGCGGAGCCCAAAATGATGGATCGAAAGAATGCCGGTTTTGTCGGCGTGATCTTTCTGACGGTCCTGTCGGTTCTTCTGTATCTGGTCAACAAGCGCCTGTGGGCGCCGATCAAAGGCAGAAAGCACTGAGGCCAACTTATTCGGTTCTTTAACACTAACCTCCGCAACCATTGTTGCGGAGGTTTTTCGTTTTCATCAGCGTCGAACGAAGGGCCCTTGTCGCGACCCTTGGCCCCCTAAACGGGTATGGCCTGCAGTTGGGTCGCCGCTGCGCCGATAATATCGGCCTCAATGATCTGGCCTTCGGCCTGTGGGGTGTCAAACATCACTTCGGTGAACTGCTCTGTGCGACCCATCCGTTCGTTTTCCATCAATACACGATGGCGTTTTCCGACCTGCGAGAACAGATGCTTGGCCACCTGCGCATCGCCTATCGCACGCAGGCGCGCCGCCCGTTCCTTGATGGTCTTTCCGTTCACCTGCTGCGGGATACGCGCCGCAGGCGTGCCATCGCGCTTGGAATACGGAAACACGTGCAGCCAGGTCAGATCACAGTCTCGTACGAGCTTCAGCGAATTCTCGAAATGTGTGCCCGACTCGGTCGGGAAACCGGCGATGATATCTGCCCCAAAGGTCATGTTCGGGCGCAGCTTGCGGGCTTCTTCCGTAAAACGGATTGCATCGTCGCGCAGGTGGCGACGCTTCATTCGTTTCAGGATCAGGTCGTCGCCATGTTGCAGCGACAGGTGCAGATGCGGCATCAGGCGCGGTTCAGACCCGATGGCCTGCATCAGGTTTTCATCCACCTCAACTGAATCGATCGAACTGATGCGCAGCCGGGGCAGATCCGGCACCAGTCTCAGGATGCGCATCACCAGATCGCCCAGCTTGGGCTGCGCCGGCAGATCAGCACCCCATGAGGTCAGGTCTACGCCGGTCAGGACCACCTCATTGTAGCCCTTGTCGACCAGTCGTTTGATCTGATCCACCACGACGCCCGCAGGAACGCTACGCGAGTTGCCACGGCCGTAGGGTATGATGCAAAAGGTGCAGCGGTGGTCACAACCGTTCTGAACCTGCACATAAGCGCGGGACCGGGTGCCGAACCCGTCGATCAGGTGCCCGGCCGTTTCGGTAACGGACATGATGTCATCCACCTGAACCGCTTCGGTATCGCCGATGAAATTTGCAGCCATACCTGTCCAGGTTTCTGGCTGCATCTTCTCGGTGTTGCCAATGACTGCGTCGACCTCGTCCATTTGCGCAAAGGTCTGCGGTTCGGTTTGCGCCGCACATCCTGTCACGATCAGGCGCGCGTCCGGGTTTTCGCGCCGCAGCTTACGGATTTCCTGCCGCGCCTTGCGCACGGCTTCGGCAGTCACAGCGCACGTGTTCACGATGACCGCATCGGTCAGGCCTGCCTGTTGCGTCAGGTCCTTCATCGCCTCTGTCTCATAGGCGTTCAGGCGACATCCCAGCGTGGTAAACTTCGGCGCCGTCATTCCAGAGACTCCAGGAACTCGGGCGTGAGCATTCCCGAATAAACATGACAGGTGGGCCCGGTCATCCAGACACCGTCATCGCGCCAGTCGGTCCAGATGGTTC
Source organism: Ruegeria sp. B1 (assembly GCF_056535885.1). NCBI lineage: Bacteria > Pseudomonadati > Pseudomonadota > Alphaproteobacteria > Rhodobacterales > Roseobacteraceae > Ruegeria > Ruegeria sp. B1. The sequence continues at coordinate 1,757,738 of NZ_JBQFJA010000001.1, forward strand.
CGCCGTCCAATTCGATCTGCATCTTGCGTCCGGTCAGGCCGCGCCGCACAGCAGCGACAGCTGTCGCGCAGGACGAGGAACCAGAGGCGAGCGTGATCCCCACGCCCCGTTCCCACACGCGCATGCGGATATGATCTGCGCCGATGACCTGCGCCACCTGAACGTTGGTGCGTTCCGGGTACAGCGGGTGATATTCATATCTGGCACCGAACTCTTCCAGCGGTATGGCCTCGGCATTTTCGACAAAGAAGGTGCAGTGCGGATTGCCCATACCGGTAGCTGTAGGTGCGCCTTCGATGGGCAATTCGAGCGTATCCACCTCTTCACGCAACGGAATATCCTGCCACGCGAGCTGTGGTTGCCCCATGTTGACCGAGGTCAGACCTTCTCCAGCGTCTTTCGCCATCAGGGTTCCGCGTTCTGTCGTCAGCTTCAGTTCTGGTTTTCCGCTCTCATCCATAAGAAACCGCGCGATACAGCGGGTCGCGTTGCCGCAGGAGGCCGAGGTTGATCCGTCCGCATTGTAGAAGACGAGATGTGCATCGAATTCGCCGTTCTCAATGACCGCCAGCTGGTCGAAGCCGACGCCGAACTGCCTGTGCCCAATTCCCTTGGCCAACTCAGGTGTCATGGCCACCGGCTGCGCGCGCGCATCTACAATGACAAAGTCATTGCCCAGCCCGTGCATCTTCATGAAGGGCAAACCGTTGCTGTGTATCCGTCGCATAGCGGGCATATAACGCCGGTCCGATTTTGTTTCCACCCTGTCGCGCAGATTCCTCAAAAAAGGGGTTGACCCCCCCGCACCTGCTGCCTAATTAGGCCGCCTATCGGGGCGCCTAAAACACATTGAGTTTAGGCGAAACGAGGCGGGATATAGGGACTTGCACCCGGTCGGGAAAATACCCTAGAGAGCGCCACGGATCGCAATGATCCAGCAAAGAGTGGGCCGTTAGCTCAGTTGGTAGAGCAACTGACTTTTAATCAGTGGGTCGCAGGTTCGAATCCTGCACGGCTCACCACTTTTCATAATGAAAGATGACACGAAGTTTGTCTCTTTTGGCAGGATTCTGTCGCTTTTTAGCGCAGATCAGTAGAATTTGCACGTAGCGGGTTTTGTGTGTGCTGCGGATTTTGGCGCTCTCGATAGTATTCAGACAAAACCGCGTTCATAGCTGACCATTTGCCAACTGTTCTCGTTTCTATGCAGTCTTCCCGAAGCCCTAGTAGTCCGCTGGCACTTTGTCAGTGAGCCAAACGCCGTTGTCGGCGCAATAGAACAGAAACCCGTCCTCAAACATTCGTTGCGCCTCAACTCTTAGGACGACTGGTTTTCCGTGTCTTTGGCCGACGCGTTCAGCCGTGTCGGGATCCAAAGAGAGGTGAACTTGATGACGACGCCCAGGGTTTAGTCCGTCTGAGAATATTGCATCCAGATTTGCACTGGCTGTGCCGTGGTAGAGCTCGTCAGGCGGACATCCGCGGTTCTAGGCCCAGGTCCACATTGACTGAGTGACCTTGAGCTGCCCTGAGGCGATTGCGCGTCAGGAGGACATCACGGCGCAAGAGGAGATGCGTTTCGGTGAGATCAAGCGGGACGACAAAGGAGTGGGAATTGGCCGGTAGTATTGAAATGAACGGAACGCCCTGCAAGCTCTGAGGGACACAGGATTTGCAAGTCAGGCGTTCACCGAGGCCGCGCTTTGGCTTCCCTTTCGGCCATGTCCGGACATCGCGTGGAATGAGAGCCTCAAGAACGCTGTAAGACCGACAGGGCTCGACAAAGAGAACGGATCGCAGAAACCAAGTTGGAACCGAGCGTCTTGAAATCGCGCATGGCAAGCGCTATATATGCACCATACGCAACAAATGCATCGATTGCATCAAATGCACTTCTATGGTATCTTACGACAAAGGAGAGCAACATGGCACGATCAAAGGCGGAAAGAAGCCCGGCACAGAAGCTTGTTATGCTGGAAAGCTATATGCAATCGCTTGAGGCGGGAACGGCCACGCAACCGCTTCCGACGGTTGGTGATCTATTGGGAAGCCGCGTGGATCGTGTGAGGCTTTGGAAAAGCGGAAACGAGCCGCTTGTGAAAGTCATGGACGTTACTCTGCCCAAACGGCCCCATAGAGCTTGGGGCAAAGCCAAAAAGGTGAGAAGTAGCAAAGACACTGACTTACTGCAGATCATGGATGAGATCGATGATCCGGAGATTGCAGTGGATTTGACCATGGATATGGAAAGCGGTGCGGTCTCGCTTGCTGTGGAGATGGAGCCGGCGCTCGTTGGTCAGGATTTGTCTTTGCTCGCCAAAGCGGGAGCCGGAGAAGAGTATCCAACCTTCGAAGACGAGCCGTTCGATAACGCCTATTGGTCCGCAGAGGAAGCGGCTGAGGAGTTTGGTGTCGCAAAGACGACGATTACGCGAAGGATCAAGAAAAACGAGCTCATTGGGTTTCGTTTGTTCAAGAATGCGCTTTATGTTCCGAAGGACCAAATGGTCGGGCATTTGCCAATCAAAGGACTGTCAGACGTGCTTCGTCTCTTTGGAAACGAGCACTATGAGGCGTGGAAATTTCTAACCTCCTCGGTTTTTTACGGCGAAGAGACCCCGCGACCTCTGGACAGATTGAAAGCTTGCAAGTCGGAGGAAGCCTTAAAGGCATGTTTGTCAGAACTTGAAGCCGCGAAGGAAGGATTTGACTATGGGGATCATATGTGAGGGCGTCTGATCTTCTAAAACTAAATGCTGCTCAGAAACGATCAGTGGCCGGACTGTTTGGTGGGCTCACCACAGTCCGGCCACTCTCGAATTTTATACGCGTTATTCCTACGGCAAACGCTGCGACGCCCCTTGGTTTTGGGAACGGGACAAGCCGCTTCAGTCCACGAAAGCTTCGCTCGAGGCCGACACCTCCCTTTGGATTGATTTATGGAACCGTCGATCTGGCGACGGGGGTCTATGAGACCATTGTCCGAGACAGTTTGGACATTCTGCCGTCGCGCATAGTGCGGCCACTGGATTACAACACGCGCTCAGCTATCAACTTCTCGACCAGACGGGGCGGAGGACTGAACCTGCTCGATCTCACAGCGGGCAATGCGGCGCGGTTTGGTGTGCCGACCGATGTGATCCGATACTCCAATCACAAATCTGGCCAGTTCTTCTCGGAGTTTGTCCATGCCGAAATGCCAAGCATAGATGGCCTTCTCTATACGAGCCGGTTTACCGAGTTGGTATGTGTTGCGGTTTATGATCGCGCTTTGACCAAACTCGTGGCAGCGCCAACCGTACCGCCTCTCAGGAAGGCACTGCTGCAACCCATCATGGCGCCTTGGAATATTCAGGTGACCTGAGCGCATTCGAATGCACTTGCTGTCAGGCGGCAATCGGCGGAAGAGAGATGCCGAGAGACGCTTCGAGGCGTTTCACCTACTGGCTTAAGGCGCCAGCGGTCACACCTAGCTCAGCAGCGGCTGCTTTGAAGCTCATATGTCGCGCGGCGGCTTCGAAGGCTTTGAGGCCGTTGAGAGAGGGAAATCGATACGTCATTTTGCACCGTTTTTTGCTTTCGTACCCGACGGGCATTCCACGTAGACTGAGATTTTCTAAGCCTGTCGCTCAAATAATGTCGTTTGAGCGAAAACCTGCCAGGTCGTACGTTTTCAAGTGTTGAAGAGCGGGGAGACTACGATGCGGATGCGCGTGCCGTACTCGATGACGAAGACCGCCTTCGCATACTCATCAGATGGATCGTGGATGTTTACCATCATGCGCCTCACTCCGGCTTGAACGGGCAAAGCGTGGCACCTCTCGCGTCATCGCCCGCCGTATCCAGCGCTTTGCGATCGGCATGGGGCGGCCGTCGGGATCGGTGCTGCTTGGGCAAGGATCACACCATCTTGGACAATCACGCACCCGACGGGTGGGTTCGGCCAGACATGGTCGCGCACATCCTTGGCCAGGTCCAAGGCATGCCGCATGAAGGACGGGTCAGAGTTTGGTGGGGTTGGGGACATGGCCATAGACCTCTAAGGGATCAAAGGTCTTTTTGTCTTCAAGAAACTTCAGCGGCTGTCCGGCACTATCTGCGACGGGCACAGAACGGTAGAAGCAGGAGCGATACCCAACATGGCATGATGCGCCCGACCCCGACACAGAGACGCGCAGCCAAATCGCGTCCTGGTCGTCATCGATCCGGGCTTCGACGACCTTCTGGACCAGCCCGGATGTTGCGCCTTTGTGCCAGAGGATCTGTCGTGCGCGGCTGAAGTAATGCGCTTCACCCGTCTGGATGGTCAACCGAAGTGCTTCCTCATTCATCCACCCCAACATGAGAACTTCGCCGCTACTGGCGTCTGTTGTGATGCATGGCAAAAGCCCATCGGACCCAAACTTCGGGGCCAAATCTGTTCCTTCTTCGACTTGTTCGACGGAGTGGCGGAGTTGAAATTCGACTGTGCTCATACTGCTGCTCTTGTGAGGTGTTACTTTATAACATAAACTTCTTTGCGCAGGATGTCTAAGATGTAAAGGGGCATGGCAGATATGGACACACAAGACACACGCGTACCGGTTACATTGCTTACGGGGTTTCTGGGTGCGGGGAAAACCACCTTGTTGAACCACCTGATCAACGACCCCAAAGCGGGTCGGACCGCGGTGATCATGAACGAATTTGGGGCTGCGGGATTGGATCATGACTTGATCGAAGCGTCCACCGAAGAAACGATTCTGATGCAATCGGGTTGCCTGTGCTGCACGTTTCGTGGCGATATTGCCAAGACGCTTGGAAAGCTAATGGCGCGCAAACATAGTGGCGAGCTTTCCTTTGACCGCCTCGTCATCGAAACAACGGGGATCGCGGAACCCGCACCGATTGTGCAAACTCTGGTCGTCGACAAACTTGTGCCGCACTATTACCGCATGGATGGGATTGTCACCGTTGCCGACGCGGCGACGGGCGCAAGCACGCTGGAAACCCAGGTGGAAGCGGTCAACCAGATCGCACTGGCTGACCTGATTGTCGTGACCAAGTCAGATCTCGTGTCCGAGGGCGCTCTTGCGGAATACGAGGCACAGGTAAGCCGCATCAACAGCTCTGCGCCGCGCATCTACGCAGACCACGGTCACGTGCCAACAGGCGCTCTCTTCGGCCTCTCCGCCTTGCGGGAAGACGTGAACCCAGAGGACATCGCAAATTGGATTGGGAAGGTCGAGAAGCCCCATACGCATCACCACGGCGATGATCACCATCACCATCACCACGGCGATGATCACCATCACCATGAAAACCAAATCGTTTCTGCCTCAATCGAAGTGCCTGACCCGATCCCCGCCAGCGTTTTTGATTTCTGGCTCGAAATGCTGATCGCGCTCAAAGGCCCTGATCTTTTGCGAATGAAGGGGATTGTGCACGTCGACGGGATGGATTGGCCCTTCGTGTTCCATGGCGTCCAGCACATCTTCGATGCACCTGTGCTCTTGAAATCCTGGAGCGGCCAAGACGCGACAAGCCGGGTCGTCGTAATTGCGCGAAACATGAATCAGGAGGAGCTTGACGCAAGCCTGAACATGCTCCGAATGCAACCAAATGAGGTCGAGACGGCCACCGACGGTATGATGCACGAAACGGTTGAGATGCAGGTCTGACGGATGCTGCACCTCTTCAATTCCATGGGCCGCAAGGTCGAGCCGTTCTCCCCAAATCATCCCGAACATGCGCGGATGTATGTCTGCGGGCCAACGGTTTATTCCTACGCCCATATCGGCAACGCCAGGCCTGCCGTGGTGTTTGATGTTCTGGCAAGGGTCCTCAGCGCACAGGTGCCGAAGGTCACCTACGCCCGCAACATCACGGATGTGGATGACAAGATCATCGCAGCGGCCTCTGAAAGAGGCGTATCCTGTAGCGCGATCTCGGCAGAGTTCACCGAGGCCTATCACGAAGACCTCGCTGCACTGGGTGTTGCCCCGTCTGATATTGAGCCACATGCAACGGCGCATATTGGGCCGATGATCGAGATGATCGAAGGGCTCATCGCCGAGGGCAAAGCCTATGCAGTGGAAGGCCATGTGCTCTATCACATCCCAGCCTTTCCTGACTACGGCAAGCTCTCAGGTGCAAACCCGGATGAAATGCTCGCGGGCGCACGGGTTGAGGTGGCCCCTGGAAGCGGGACCCCCGCGACTTTGTGTTATGGAAGCCGTCCGTTTCAGATCAACCGGGATGGGACAGCCCGTGGGGCTTTGGCCGGCCCGGCTGGCACATTGAGTGTTCCGCAATGATCCGTGCGCATTTGGGCGAGCAGATCGACATTCACGGCGGGGGCATTGATCTGCGCTTCCCGCATCATGAAAACGAGATTGCGCAAGGCACCAAGGCAAGGTTTTGGGTCCACAACGGTCATGTGACGGTGTCGGGTGCCAAGATGTCCAAGTCGCTCGGTAATGTTCTTTTGGTGCGCGATCTCCTCAAGGACGCACCTGGCGAGGCGATCCGCTATGCGCTGTTGTCCGCGCATTATCGGCAGCCGCTCGACTGGACGCCCGAGACACCCAAGGCTGCACGCGCGGCTCTTGATCGGCTCTATGGCGCATTGCGCGACCAACCGGCGGCAGACCCTTCACCTGATGATATGGCTTCTGTTATGGCCGCGCTTGATGATGATTTGAACACCCCAGCTGCCTTAGCCGCCTTGCATGCCCTCGCGGGGCAGCTCCATTCCGAAGACGACCCAAGCCGACGCGCCCAGATCGCGGCAGGTCTACGTCAGGCAGGCGGTTTCCTCGGTCTACTTCAGCAATATCCATCAGCATGGGCTCAGGCGGGCGCTGGTGAGGTCGATCAGATCGAGGCGCTCGTTGCAAAGCGCGCGCAAGCACGCCTTGATCGTGATTGGCCACGCGCAGACGCATTGCGCGATGAGCTATTGGCACTTGGCGTTGAAGTCGAGGACTCCGGCGGTGAGAGCCGTTGGCGGATGCGCGCATGAGGGGTTTCTTCACATGGCTCCTGATCCTTCCGATCCGTGGCTACCGGCTCATCCTCTCCCCTTGGCTTGGTCACTCATGCCGCTTTCAGCCAAGCTGCTCTGTCTATGCGATCGAAGCTCTGGAAACCCATGGTCCTCTTCGCGGCCTATGGTTAACGCTTCACCGTTTGGCACGCTGCAATCCATGGGGCGGATCAGGGTTTGATCCGGTGCCACCTGTAAACAACCCCCAGATCAAATGAAGCTAAATGTTCCATGACGAAACGCGGTGAACAAGTGCCGGCCGAGATACTCGCCGTGCTCAAGGCCGCCAGTGGCGCGATGTCCGCCTATGATGTGTTGCGCCGATTACGGGCATCACACCCAAAGATAGCACGGCCGACCGTCTACAACGCACTTGCAGCATTAACCAAGATCGGTCGCGTTCACAGGGTCGAGTCCCATAAGGCCTACATCGCGTGCCAATGCGATGGCAGTCATCAATCGGCGGTACTGTCTATCTGCGACGAATGCGGAACTGTTGAAGAACGCACCGCCCCAGGCCTTGTCGAGAACCGCTCCGGCTTCGTTGAAGAAACGGGTTTCCTGCCGCAGCGTCATATCATTGAGGTGCATGGATTATGCTCGTCCTGCGTCTCCGGCACCTAGGTTAAGGTCAACAAAAAGCGAACAAATGCAGATGTTTGAAACCATTTTTCGAAACGGCATCGTCGTCAACCATGACGGCATCCATGAAACAGATATCGGCGCGCAGAACGGACGGATCACCGCTTTGGGTGACCTGTCGCGCGCGGCTTCGGAAACCGTGGTGGATTGCAAAGGCCTGCACGTTCTCCCAGGTGTCATCGACACCCAGGTTCATTTCCGCGAGCCGGGTCTGACCCACAAAGAGGATCTTGAATCCGGATCGCGCGGTGCTGTCCTGGGCGGCGTGACGGGCGTGTTTGAGATGCCCAACACCAACCCGCTCACAACAACACGTGAGGCATTCGAAGCCAAGATCGCCGCTGCAACGAACCGTATGCATTGCGATTTTGCTTTCTACGTGGGTGGAACGCATGAAAACGTCTCAGAGCTTCCTCTGCTGGAGAAGCTGCCGGGCTGTGCAGGTGTAAAGGTCTTCATGGGGTCGTCGACCGGGTCACTCTTGGTCCAAGATGATGACGGGGTGGAAGCGATCTTGAATGCGATCACCCGCCGTGCCGCGTTCCACAGCGAAGACGAATACATGCTGGAAGAGCGCAAAAACCTCCGCATCCCGGGAGATCCGTCGAGCCATCCTATCTGGCGCTCGCCAGAGGTCGCACTGACCTGTACAAAACGCCTCGTTGCCCTTGCGAGGAAAACGGGAAAGCGCATCCATGTTCTGCATATCTCAACCGGCGAAGAGATTGCCTTTCTAGCGGACCATAAGGATGTCGCCAGCGTCGAGGTCACGCCGCATCACCTGACGCTCGACGACACCGCCTACGCACGTCTTGGCACCTTTGCTCAAATGAACCCGCCTGTGCGCGACAAGTCACATCAAGAAAAGATCTGGGAAGGCGTGGCAAATGGTGTCGCGGATATCCTGGGGTCCGATCACGCCCCGCACACGCGCGAGGAAAAGGAACGCCCCTACCCACAGAGCCATTCCGGCATGACCGGCGTGCAGACGCTTGTACCGACCATGCTGAACCATGTGAATGCGGGTAAGCTGAGCCTGGAGCGGTTTGTCGATATGACCAGCCATGGTCCCAATCGCCTTTTTGGGACCGACGGAAAAGGCCGCATCGCGGTGGGTTACGATGCGGACCTCACGATTATCGATCTGAAACGCAAAGAGACCATAACCAACGATTGGATTGCGTCCCGAACAGGTTGGACGCCATACGACGGCGTCACGGTGACCGGCTGGCCAGTAGGAACGGTGGTGCGTGGGCATCGGGTGATGTGGGAAGGTGAACTCGTAACACCAAGCACTGGGCAACCGATGCGTTTTCTTGAAGCTTTGCCGGGTTAAAGCGTCCCGGCAAAGCACAACGCAAGCGCTGGTTGGTGAGTTCGACATATCCAATCGTCGGGTCGGCAGCCATTATTCTTGGCGTGCCTCATAAACTTTTCGAGAAGAGTGAATTTGGTTCGCGCCAAGTTCTATGTCATCTGACGGCTTTACGATTTTCTGGGGTGAAGCCACGATGACAATCCCTCACGGCGGAACGGGTTTATTGAAATCACCAAGAGTTCTGTCCAAGTCGGTGCGACGGTATCAAAGGTGTCTGCGCCGACAAAACTCACCCCCGAAACTTACGCCGAATTTGCCGAGGATTGTGCGCGGATGCGGCGACATTTATCGGCGGCCGTCGCGCAGTTGGCCCAGTGCACTTAGCTACGCGTCATATATCCAGCATCAAATGCACCTGGCAAAAGGTCACCAATCGTCGTCGCCTCCTCCTTACCATCTGTGGTGCCCATCCAAACGGTGACATCGTCCTTGCCGAATTCCTTGAGGCGCTGACGGCAGGCACCGCACGGGGGAACCGGCTCCGGGGAATCTGCGATCACGTAAGCCTCAATAACTTCGGTCTCGCCAGCGACGATCATGGCGGCAAGCGCTGCCTCTTCGGCGCAGGTGCCCACCGGATAAGCAACGTTCTCGACGTTCGCACCGATGTAAATCTTGCCTGAAGCAGCGCGCATTGCCGCACCCACCTTAAAGCTTGAATAGGGCGCATAGGCATTTTCACGTGCGGCCATTGCGGCCTGGCGCAAGTCAGGGGCAGAGTTGGGCATCAGCATTGGGCATTCTCCTTGAGGCATTGTGGGATGAAATCGTCGTGGCGTATCTTGCTAATGCAGGTGCCCGTCGAATTCATCTGCTTCGATGTCCGAGATAGGGTCCAGGACAAGCACAAGCCGCGTTTCCCCAGTGCCCTCGATAGGGGGTGATCTGTGCAACAAACCGGGTTCCGCTGTGCTTCGCCAAGAGGTGCCACGCAGGATCATAGGAGAGCCTGTCGGAACGTCATGAATGTCCTTAGGTTCGCCGCCCATAGCACCGTTGCCATACTGCGTTGCACAACCGCGGTACGTGCAGATCAAACGCGCGGCCAATGCGTCGATGTGGAATTTACGGCACGCGTTGGTCTCAATCACGTCAAGCCGCAGTCGAAGGTACCGGCTGTCCATAATGCTGGAAAACATGGCCGCCAAGGCAGCTATGTCATCTATCAGCATCGTACGTTCGTCACAGTCAGGCAGAGCGTAAGCCTCCAATAAATCGGCCATGGCGTCGCGCACCATCTCTGCGCGCAGCATGATCCGTGCGCGGGGCAAATCCACTGGATCCAGACTATCAATCCAATTCTGGAACTTTGCAGCAGGTTCGCGCTTCCAGATCGCGGCAGAACACGCGGGGTCTTTGATAGATGCCAAACCTTTGGGCGTCGTTGTCAGGGTAACACCGGCGCAGTGTTCTCGGGCCAGGCTTTGGTGCAGCGTCATGCGGCCTCCTCAGCGCGGCGCCAGATCGGGAATGGGTCAGGAAAATCGGGAAGGGCGTCAGGACCAGGTGCCAAATGTTCTGGCACAAGGCAGGAATCGAGCGATGCCGTCAAAGCCGGCCAGTCGATCCCGGCCCCGATAAACACCAATTCTTGGCGCCGATCACCCCAGGGTTCCCGCCAGTGCTCGGCCATATATGCGCGTGCGCTTTCATGGGTCGGCCAACGCTCTTGAGGAACCGAAGCCCACCAGGTGCCCAGTGGCTGGATTGAGGACAGGGTCCCAGCAAGCGAGAACTCTGCCACCCAACTTGGGCGGGTCGCTATCCAAAAATGCCCTTTTGCCCGGATTACCCCAGGTAGTTCGCCTTTGAGAACGTTCAGTATTTTTTGGCTCAAAAGGCTGGCGGGCGCGATAGACAAAGCTTGCGACGCCGTATTCCTCGGTTTCGGGTACGTGGTCGGCAAAGCCGTAAAGTTCCTTGGCCCACATAGGATGCTCATGGGCCTTTTCGAAATCGAAAAGCCCGGTATCCAGGATGGCATCGCTTGAAACGTCGGAATGATCCGTTTCGATGATCTTGGCGTCTGCGTTGAGGGACCGGATGATCTGCCGCGCTGCGCTGACTTTTTCGCGCCCAGCATCCGTGACCTTGTTGAGGATCACGACGTCAGCAAATTCGATCTGTTCGACGAGGAGATTGACCAGCGTGCGTTCATCTTCTTCGCCTAGCGTCTCTCCTCGGTCACTCAGGAAGTCCTGACTGGAGTAATCCGCTGTAAGGTTCACCGCATCAACAACCGTTACCATTGTGTCGAGGCGCGATACATCGGACAGGCTTTCGCCGAACTCATCACGGAAATCGAAGGTCGCAGCGACGGGCAAAGGCTCGGAGATACCGGTTGATTCGATCAGCAGGTAATCAAAGCGCCCCTCTCCAGCGAGGCGTCGCACCTCCTCAAGGAGGTCATCGCGCAACGTACAACAGATACAGCCGTTGGACATTTCAACCAGTGTCTCATCGGTACGGCTCAGTTCCGTATCCGCTCGCACAAGATCGGCGTCGATATTCACTTCTGACATGTCGTTGACGATGACAGCAACACGACGGCCCTCGCGATTGTTCAAAACGCGGTTCAAAAGGGTGGTTTTTCCTGCCCCAAGGAAGCCGGAAAGGACGGTGACGGGGAGACGTTGGTCTGGCATGGAGAACTCCGGCTTAAATTTAACGTTACAGTATTACATATGACACATCCAAGGAATGCAACCACCGGAGTTACATATCTTCAATCCAAATCATACAGCCCGGATTGTCCGTCCCAGCCAAGCCCAGAAACAGGACGATCTGTTCCATGGTTTATGACGCAGAAACAGGCTTCCCGGACCAGCTGAGCATTGCCATCGTTGGAGCCGGCCCCGCCGGGCTCGGTGTCGCCTTACTGTTGCGCGATTTGGCTATTCCAGACGTTTGGGTATTTGAACGAGGTCAGATCGGACAGAGCTTTCGTGATTGGCCGAAAGAGATGCGGCTTTTGACCCCGTCATTTCCCAGCAATGTCTTCCGCGTCACAGATCTGAACGCAGTCAGTTTTGACAGTTCTCAACGTTGGTCTTTACGCAGCGAGCACCCAAACGGTGCTGCCTATGCGCAATACCTTGAACAGGATGCCGATGTATTTGGGGTGAATGTTCAATGCGGCTTGGACGTGTTTTCGATTGAGCCAATCGACAATGGCTTCACGCTTCAAACCAGCCGCGGCAAGGTGACGGCCAACTACGTCATCTGGGCCTGCGGGCACTTTGGTGCCCAGTGATGCAGGTCTGCCCGGCGCCAGTCTCGGGCGGCACTAAGGTACAGTCGATCGCTGGGACGATATCGAAGAGGACAAGATCTACGTCATCGGCGGTTACGAAAGCGACATCGACGCCGCCATCGGACTTGTGCAAAAGGGCAAGGATGTCATCGTTCTGGATCGCGGTGCGCCCTGGCTTGATGACGACAAAGACCCCAGTCGAAGCCTTTCGCCCTATTCCCAGCGGGCGTTGTTCTGTATGACAATGGCCGCCCGAAAAAGACCTTTGATGCTGTCCCTTACAGCCATCGCAATCCCAAATCAGCCGTTGGTGCTAGCTGTTGTCGCGGCGCCATGTTGTTCGAAACACCGCTCCTTGCAGACCTGAACCAGATCTTGCTCAAGCTCAGACCGGAAAGGTGAAACCAATATGTCTTTTGGCCCAGCTCCTACGAAGACTGGAAACACTGCATCACTGTGAAATGCGATATCCCGCTGACGCAAGAATATGTGACCGAGCGCCTCGCCGAACTGAATAATCACTCAGATTATCAAACGTAGAAGTGTATTGATCGTTGGGGCGCCGCTCATTATGCGCGCACTGTGGCTTGGTTTGAACTGGCCGCAAAAGAACTCACTGAGGACTAAAGTTTACTAAGGGCGCAAGCTCGCGACGGTCTTGGGCCAAGGGTCTGCGAAGTCTTCGCCCGCCTGCCACGCCGCGGTCTCATCATCGGTACAAAAGCAGGTCTGCAAAGCTTCGACAAAGGCATCGAGTTCTAATTCGTCGCCGATCACCGTCAGTTGGCATCGTCGGTCGCCAAAATCGGGATGTGCCTGGGTGAGCTTGGCGCGCATCGCGTCTTTTTCCCATGCTGACAGGTTCAGGCTGTCATCCTCCAGCGCACTGATCTTCCAGTAATTCACGATCTCCAGCCCGACGCTGCCGCCGGTTTGATTCCACAACAGCATTAGGTTGTCGCGTGTCGGCAACCAGAAGAACCCCTTGCTACGGTAGATGCCGATCCCTAGGGCCTGCGTGTAGACGTTATAAAGTCGTTGCGGGTGAAACGGGCGTGGGTCGCGCAGGACCCGGTTTCCGATCTTATACGTTTCGGGTTGAGCCATGGGCGCGGCCTTGTTCTCTGCGTCCCACGCGGCGAGTTCCTTTCCAAACGCATTGATCCGCTCGTAATCGTAGAACGGCATGGATAGAATGGTTTCTAGGCGCACGTTGCCCCACTGCATGGCCAGCATATCGGCGCGCGGGTTGAGCGGATGCACGGCCTCGGCCACCTGTTGAAGCACTTCACGCGATACTTTGTCGGATTTGCTCAGCAGCAGGCGATTGGCAAACATCACTTGTTCGGCCAACAAGTTTGCAACACCTCGCCGTCCGGCGGCCAAATTTTGGGTGGCCACCGGGTGGATCGCCCGCCCGAAGTCGTGGTCCTGCTGCAAAACCACCGTATCTACGACGGATAAAAACCCGTGCAAGCGCAGCTGAGGTAGGGCCCGAATAGCTTCCAGCATTGGCCACGGATGGGTACTGCCAGAGGTTTCGATCAAAAGATGTGTGACCTCTCCATCTTCAAGAACCTTTTGGACGGCTTCGCGGAATTCGGGGAGTCCTTCATCACTGCTGATACTTTTCCCGGGGACTGACACGAAATGCGGACTTCTGCGTGAGATAGACTCACTGGAGTCGAGCACAGAGCCGTCCACATCCAATGTGCTCATCTCGTTAACGATGATGCCCAAGGTCACATCGTCCAGCTCTCGCGCCTGTACCAGAAGGCTTTGCATTAATGTGGTTTTGCCCGCGCCGAGAAAGCCGTTTACAATTGTGGTCGCTACCGGCATGTGCAGTTCCTGCTTCTGATCTTTGGGTGTTGCTTAGTAACATTTTAGTAAGGCTGAAATCAAAAACGCGCTAGGTTCGAGCCGTTGCTGCAATATCGTTACGAATGTGCACTCTTACAATTGCTAGCTAGGGTAGGGGCCAATGTTAATGGCCGGAAAATCACCGAAGTGCGTAAGATTTTGCCGGAGGTAAACGACGGATCAACGCTTATGCTAGATGGCAGACCAGCCAGGATTGTTTCCGGTACCTTAGGTGGCAAAATCATGTGGAAAGATCTGGGCATCCATACGCTCAGAACGGGTCTGAAGTACCACATGGAGCATCGAAGGGCTCTAAGCCAACGATCTACTGGGATCGGGTGCAATATCAACCAAAGGCGCAGGGCGTCGCTGGTGTTCACTATGATGAATGCAAACATATTTTCTCAAACAAAGGCCAAGAATCCCGAGCTATGATCTTGGACAGTTTCAAGTTCCTTCTGAAGTAACCGGATTGCCCTTTCATGCTGGTGCTCTCTGGTATCCGGCAGCTTACGGATCGGATTCAGCGGGAAGAGCAACTTGCCCACTTTCTGCGACCGACCTCGTTTCGGGAGATTCATATTCATCAGCAAAACTGCCTTGATGAACTGAACAGCTTCGTCATGCCTATGCTGAACGAACTGGTTATGATTTCTCTGAAATTGGGACCATTGATTTCCACCGAAGGCTCTGTCTCGCACGCGGAAGTAGCTGGGGACTCGTGGTTGAACTGCTAATCGCTACCTTGATCCGAGTGGATGACGAACAGGTGAAGAGGATCTCTACACAACATTTCTGTGGCACGTTCACCAAGCGTTTGAAATCTCGCTCCTGGGTTTCGGAAAATGCACGCCCCTGAATGAAATCGTTACGGTTTGCTCCTGGCGTGTTCCAGAACTGCGGTCGATCTGATAGGTGAGGGATGAAGTTTGAGACAGATCCATTCGACCGCGGATCACTACAGTGGCAACGTTTTGATATCCCAGGGTCTGAGCGACAGTATCCAGATTTCGCTCTGCCACTACTACACCGAGCAGGAAGTCGCCAGGCTGCTGGCCGCCCTGAGCGAGATGAAAGCCTGATCTACGTTGCGCCTCAATGCAAGAAATGCACCGCCCCTCTTGCACCCTTGCGCCGGTTTGGCTACATGCACCACCACGGGTGATTAGCTCAGTTGGTAGAGCGCTTCGTTTACACCGAAGATGTCGGGAGTTCGAGTCTCTCATCACCCACCACCTCCGCCCATTGAAATCAAACAATATTTTTGGCACCACCGGGTGGTCTCGATTAGGTTTGGTTTGTCTTGCGACACGTCGGGGTTCCGTCTCCGTATGATCACAGCCAAACCGAATGCTCAAGTTGATCAATGTCCCATGAGACGGTAGAGGCGATCACCTCAAGCTTGCATCCGGGGCCGATGTTTTGAAAGGCTGCAATTGCGCGGTGTTGCAAAGATGCTTGCACCTCGTGCACTGCCTCCGATATTCCCTTGGGGACTTTAACCTTCCCGACGGGACCGCATATGATCCTGCACCGCCTTCTTCGGTTTCTGATAGCGGCACTGGTTGTTAGTGGCTTGGTGTCGGTTCCGGTCCGGGTCGCCGCTGATGAGGTATTGGTTTTTGCTGCGGCCAGCTTGAAGACCGCCTTGGAACAAATCGCGCCGCAGTTCAAGCAAGAGACCGGGTTCAGCGTCACCGTTTCATATGCCGCATCTTCTGTTCTGGCCCGTCAGATACAGCTGGGTGCGCCTGCGGAGCTGTTCATTTCGGCGAATGAAGACTGGATGGATGTCTTGCAGAATGAGGGTTTGGTCGACGATGTCTCACGCGTCAATCTGTTGGGCAACGGTCTGGTTCTGATCGGAACCTTGGATCGCATGCAGGTCGGGGGGATCGACGGGGGCTATGACCTGCAATCCGAATTGGGCGAGGGCTATCTTGCAATGGCGTTGGTCGACGCGGTGCCCGCAGGGATATACGGCAAAGCTGCACTGCAAAATCTGGGGCAGTGGGACACCGTTCGCGATCAGGTCGCGCAGACCGACAATGTGCGCGCGGCGCTGGCGCTGGTCGCAACCGGGGCGGCCCCTCTGGGCATCGTCTATCGATCTGACGCTGAGGTCGAAGATCGTGTGCAGATTGTGGGGGTGTTTCCCGCCGAACTTCACCCGCCCATCGTTTACCCAGCCGCCGTAACTACCTCTGCGCAAGCTGGGGCGCGGCGATTTCTGGATTATCTGCAAACTGACGCCGCACAGGCTGTGTTTCTTGAGCAGGGCTTTACCCTGCCGGGCGGGTAGGCCGCATGGACTGGTTGGGACCGGCAGAGCTTGAGGCGCTGAAACTGTCGCTGCGCGTGTCGTTTTGGGCGACCCTCGTGACCTTGCCGCTTGGGGTTTTTGTCGCCTATGCCCTGGCTCGGTGGCGGTTTCCGGGGCGGCAGGTGCTGAACGGGCTGGTGCATTTGCCGCTGATCCTGCCACCGGTGGTTACCGGTTACCTGCTGTTGCTGACCTTCGGTATTCAGGGGCCGCTGGGGAGACTGCTGGGTGAGTTTGGGATCGTTGTGGCCTTTCGCTGGACAGGGGCAGCGCTGGCTGCCGGGATTATGGCGTTCCCGTTGATGGTGCGGGCAATCCGCCTGTCCATCGAAGCGGTGGACCCGAAGCTAGAGCAGGCCGGTGCAACACTCGGTGCCTCGCGCCCGTTTGTTTTTGCCACCGTGACACTGCCAATGATCCTGCCCGGGGTCATCGCCGGGGCAATTCTGGCGTTTGCCAAGGCTATGGGCGAATTCGGTGCAACCATTACATTTGTCTCAAACATTCCCGGCCAAACCCAGACATTGCCGTCGGCGGTCTACGCCTTTTTGCAGGTGCCGGGAGGCGAGGCCGCAGCAACCCGGTTGGTCGTAGTTTCCATCGTCATCGCGATGGGGGCGCTTCTGCTATCTGAATATGTTGGTCGGCGCGCGGCAGCACGGGTGGCAGGGGCATGAGTCTTTCTGTTCGATTGCAGCAGGCTCTGCCAGGGATTAACCTGGACATCGGCTTCGATGCGCCATCCGGTGTGACGGTGCTGTTCGGGCGCTCCGGTTCGGGTAAGACGACGATCGTAAACGCCGTTGCCGGGTTGTTGCGCCCGGAATCTGGACGGGTGGCCGTGGATGACTGGGTTTTGTTCGACACTGGGCGCGATCTGTGGTTGCCGCCCCATCGCCGTAGGCTTGGCTATATCTTTCAGGAAGGGCGTCTGTTTCCACATCTGACCGTCCGCCAGAACTTGGTGTATGGCCGCTGGTTCGCGCCCCGCAGTGCGCAGGGCGAGGAGCCCGGCAAGGTCATCGAGATGTTGGGCATTGGTCACCTGTTGGGCCGCCGTCCGGCGCAACTTTCGGGTGGTGAGAAACAAAGGGTCGCCATCGGCCGCGCGCTGTTGGCCGGTCCACGCCTCATTCTTGCCGACGAACCTCTGGCAGCGCTGGACGATGAGCGCAAGGCGGAGATTCTGCCATATTTCGAACGTTTGAGGGATGAGGTCTCGGTGCCGATCCTCTATGTCACCCATTCGGCCTCCGAAGTGGCCCGGCTGGCGACCTCCGTCGTGGCCTTGCAGGACGGCACCGTAGTGCGCCACGGACCGGCGTCAGAGGTGTTGGCGGACCCATCCGTCGCGCCTGCCGGGGTGCGGGCTGTCGGCGCGGTGCTACAGGTCCGGGTTCGACACCACCATGCCGATGGCTTGACCGAACTGGACGCCAATGGATCGCATCTGTTCTTGCCCCGCATCGCGCATCAGGTCGGGGAACAGTTGCGCATTCGTATTCCGGCACAGGAGGTGATCCTGTCCAGCAAACCGCCTGAGGGTTTGTCGGCCCTGAACGTTCTGAGCGGGACAGTCGATTCCATCCGATCCGGGGATGGTCCCGGGGCAATCGTATCGGTGAAATCCCCGGCTGGTGTCATTTTGGCCCGTGTAACTCGTCGTTCAGTCGATGCCCTTGGATTGCAGCCAGGCAAAGACTGTTATGCGGTTATCAAAACGGTTGCGCTGGCTCCGCAGGATGTGGGCGGACAAGTAACGTCTGGGGGTTGATCTTAGGCCAGCGCCCGCGCCTCTCGCTCGCGCAACATCAGGCGCGCGGCCTTTCCAAAGCTATGGTCCGCAGCGGCGGTTATGCGGTCCGGGAAGATCGCGGCCAGTTCTTGCAGGCCTTCGGATGACAGAGTGTGCAGTGCTTCTTCACCCAGAAAAAGACTTTCGGCCTGCGCACCTTCGGCCATCAGAATTTCATGACGGTCCATTAGGATGTGGATGTATTCAACAGGCTGGTCTGACAAATCAATGAAAATTCCGGGCCATGAGCAGAGATGCCGTGCAGCTACCAGCGCTTCCGGGACGCCAAACAGCAGCTCGACCTTTGGCCCGCTCACCAGAATGCGATGTTGTTGCGATACCAAAAGATCGCGCTTGGGCACGTTTGGTCCAAGGCTGCCGGCGGTGATGCGCACTGGCCGCATATCTGGGTTTTCGCGCAATCGTTCGGGCGGCAGGTGGCTGCTTTCGATCCATCGGATCGGTTGCGACCCATGATCGGCTGTTAACACAGCGTCGCCGACCTTGAGCGTTTCGATCAGCCGCGCGCCATCACGTGTGTCAATCAGAGTGCCAGCCGTGAAACATACGCCTTCAATCGTGATTGTGATGGTTTCTGTCAGGCCAAATGGAACGGTGAACGGACCGACCACATATTCGCCGGTCACTTGTACGGAAAAAGTGTCTGTGGCGATCTGATTGTTATCCAGGCTGTCGAAAAAGGTTGGATCGACCGTATAGGTCCACTCTCCCGTCGCCGGGTTAATGCTCGCTGTTCCAAATGACGCAGGTACAGAGATTGTCCAGTTCTGAGACGTCACTGTACCGGGGCTGGAAACATCCAAATCACCACTTGCTTGGTTCGGAGGAGTCCCTGTGACCGTTCCGGTTATGTCGCCCGTGATAGAAGCCATATCATGAACCCTGCGTTTTCAAGAGCTGCGAGAATTCCTTTTTTTTATATAACTGCATATGGATATCGCCTGCACCGTCCCGCGTCCACTCGACGATGCGGTTTCTGGTCATGTCGCTGTCCATGCGGTTGGTCCGCACGCGTGGATGAGGAATCTCGCGTTTAAGGATATCCACGATCTGGTTTGTTTGCCCAAACGGTGCGATCAGATCTACAATCCAAAAGGACGGCCCACTTGTGAAATCCGTGTCCGTCAGCGGTTTTTCCTGAACGGCATAACGATATTCTGCATCGGGGCTTAGACCCGCAAAGGTAACAAAACCTCGTGGAAACCCGTTTTGCCTGAAGATGTGATATTGCCCCAACCTGAACGGGGTTTCGAAGGCGTAGAGAACCTGCGCGAGGTTGCGTTTCTGGTGCTGTTTCGTCAGCCCGGCAAGATAAAACATTGCTCCGAAATCCGCATATTTTTCGGGCGATAAGTCAAACCAGTCTTCTGGAAACGCTTTGTTCAATAAAGCACCATACAATTAGCTAGTGCAGAATTTTACCTAATAGACTTTCAGGTTGATACTGATTTCTTTGTAAAAAAATTCTGAATGTGGTTCCGTTGCTGATGAAGGCCTGAAATAGCCACAGAGCCTGGTTCACTTTACTCAATGGGTCCGCCCGCTATAATTTAAGAGGATTAGGTTTTTATGTTTGAGAAGCTTGAATGATACGTTTTCCAAGAATTGCGGTTCTATCCGTGCTCGTCTTAGCGCCGAGGTTCGCCCATGCTGTGGGCTTTGGCTTGGATGTCAGGCCTCAGTTCCGGACCGATATTACGCCCTTGGATAACGGTGAATACCGGGTCAAAGCGATCGGCTCGTCCGCGCCGGTAAACTACTGGTGCGGGATCGGGGATTATGCCATTCGAACACTGGGGGTGTCGAATTCGCAGCGAATTTACATCTCAAAAGCCTATGTGCCTGGAGAGCGGACGGTTCAGTTCTCGCTGACCCCGCCACCGGGTGCAGACACAAATCCGGGATACTCCATCACCGTGAAACGCGTGGGCGAAAACATGTCGGCAGCGTCAGCACAGAACTACTGCTATGACAACTTTATGGATTTTGACTTCTAACGCTCAGACCCATTTGGCCATCGGCGGCAGGCTCATCAAGACCGCATCCGGATCATGCCCGGTTTCCAATCCGAATTTCGTACCTCGGTCGTAGACAAGGTTGTATTCGGCATACAGGCCGCGATGCACCAGTTGGGTGGTCTTATCAGCGTCCGTAAAGCTCTGGACTCGGCGCTTTTCCACGAGAGGCAGAAACGCGGGCAGGAATGCTCGGCCGATATTCTGTGTCAACGCGAAATCGGCCTGCCAGTCTCCGGTGCAGTAATCGTCCATGAAGATGCCGCCGACACCGCGCGCGCGTTTGCGGTGGGGAATGTAGAAATACTCGTCTGCCCAGTCCTTGAGGCGCGGGTAGTGTCCCGGACCGTGCGGGTCCAAATGGGTCTTTTGCGCGGCGTGAAAATGCGCCGTATCTTCATCATACTCAATGCAAGGGTTCAGGTCGGACCCACCCCCAAACCACCAGGCATGTGGGGTCCAGAACATGCGCGTGTTCATGTGAACCGCCGGAACATGGGGGTTTTGCATATGAGCCACAAGGCTGATCCCCGAGGCCCAGAATCGCGGGTCCTCGGCCATTCCGGGGATACCTTTCCGTGCCGCCATCGCCTTTTGCGCACGTTCTCCCAGCGTACCGTAAACGGTTGAAACGTTGACGCCGACTTTTTCAAACACACGCCCGCCGCGCATGACTGACATCAGGCCGCCACCGGCATCTGATCCGTCGTCCGATTGGCGTGTGGTTTCGCGTATTTCGAAGCGTCCTGCATCAGCGTCAGAGAACGGGCCCGTCTTATGACTGTCTTCCAGCGCTTCAAACGCGCTGACGATCTCGTCGCGTAGTTTTCGGAACCAAGCAGAGGCGGTGGATTTTTTTGAGTCAAACATGTGTCTTAGTGAGCGGGCGCCGCGACCGGGTCGAGAAGGGTGCGACCCCCATCGATTGTCAGAATCTGCCCGGTAATGAAACCCGCGGCATCTGAAGCCAAGTATTGTGCGGTTTCGGTCAGTTCTGTAGGGGCGGCAATGCGCGCAAGCGGTGTGTGTTTTTCAATATCGTCACGAAAATCCCGGTTTTCTTTCAAGGTGGATTGCAGTGAAGCACTCATCACCGACCCAAGCGCAATCGAATTCACGCGGATACGGTTGGTGGCTAGAGCTACGGCCAGTGAGCGGGTCATCTGATCCAATGCTGCTGTAGACACGGAATAGGCCATCAGATCCGGATGAGTGCGCCGGGCAGCGATCGAAGACAGGTTAATGATTGATCCGGCCGGATTCTCATCATCGGTCGCTTGCTTGATCATGCGTTTGGCCACCACCTGACTGAGGCGCAAAGCAGGCATCAGGTTCTGGTTCAAAAGAATGCGAACCGAGTCGTCTTCGGGATCCAGCGGATCGGAGGGGATCACCTGACGGGAGCCATTGATTAGAATATCGACCTGATCGAACGCATCCAAGGTGGCAGAGAGCAGGTTGGCAATGGTCAGCTTTTCACGCAGGTCTCCCGCGAAGTACTGAATATTACCGTCCTCGGCCTGTTCGCCCAGTTCTTCGACCAGTCGTTTCTCATCCATATCAGCGAACATGACGTTTGCACCGGCATCTGCGAAGTGACGCCCGATGGCCAGTCCGATGCCGTTGGCACCGCCTGTGACAATCGCGGTCTTGCCGGCTATGGAAAATGACATCCGAATCCTCCTGATTAGGGGCGCAGGTTAGCGGGGCTTATCGTCGAGGGCGAGAGGCATGGAACACCTTGAACCGATTGTCGCCGGCAACCTCCTGAACATCGGCAAACAGGTCGCTCAGGGTGGCTTCGTAGGGCAGGTGCCGGTTGGCGACCATCCACAAATCGCCTGTGCGGGTCAGGTTGCGGGCAGCTGATGCGATGAAGTCCTTCCCCAGTGTCGGGTCAGCGCTGCGCCCAGTGTGAAAGGGGGGGTTCATGACCACCGTATCGATAGGCTCGGGGGCTTTCCAACTTGTAGCGTCGGACCAATGAAACTGCGCCTTCGGATCGGAAACATTGGATCGGGCGCAATCCAGCGCGACGTGATCGGCCTCAACCAGATGCAGGGATGTGACGGTGTCGTTCATCACCACACCCGCGGATAGATACCCCCAACCAGCACCCAGATCGGCAACCTGGGGGCCAAGTTTGGCGGGCAGGGATTTCAACAGCAGAGCGGATGCCGGGTCGATGCCGTCTGCAGAAAACACGCCCGGCGCGGTTTGATATCCATCCACTGATTGTGTGTCGGACGCCGCCCAGTCAGAGAAGGTTTCAGCATCCGAGTTGAACCAGAATATCTTGCCATGTGACTTGGCGATGGGTCCTTCGATGGCGGTCCGCTTCCGGATGTCCTTCAAAATGCTGTCCACGCCGTTGGTTTTGGCTCCGTCGACGACGACAACTCCATCGGCGCGGTCGCAGGCTTGGTGGATCAACGCATGCGCCAGCGCCTTGGCGCGCGGAAGAAAGACGATTGCGTCATGGCAGGCGCCGTCCGCCTTGGGTGTTGTCCTAAACCCTTGATCCGCAAAGTGGTCATGAAAAGGCTTGAACGGCTGCACCACCTGCGTCCCTTGGGGCAACGCGGACAAGTCATGCTCGGAGGTTGGCCCGAACACTATTGTGGGTTGTGACAACGTCAGACCGCTTTGCAGGGCGAGATCAAGGCGAGGAGACATGGGCAAATCCGGAAGAGACCGACGCGCGTCAGCGGTCTACTCTTCGCGTTCCATTGTGCATTGCAGAGGGTGCTGGTGTCGACGCGCGAAATCCATCACCTGGCCCACTTTGGTTTCGGCAATCTCATGACTGAACACGCCGACCACGGCCACGCCTTTTTTGTGAACGGTCAGCATGATCTCGAACGCCTGTGCATGGGTCATGCCAAAGAACCGCTCGAGCACATGAACGACGAATTCCATGGGTGTGTAATCGTCGTTCAGCAATAGCACCTTGTAGAGAGGCGGACGCTTGGTCTTGGGGCGCGTCTGTACCAGGACCGACGAATCTGCATCGTCGTCCGATTTGTCAGACATCAACCAGGGATTTTCCAGCATCGCGTAAAACTGTCCGATTCAGGCGTTGGGTTTATCTGAGGGCTTATATAACGTTGATGCTGTCAGAGAAAAGAGCAAGCGAACGTAATCGGAATGGCGCAAAAACTGACCACTATTGGATTCGATGCGGACGACACGTTGTGGCACAATGAGCGGTTTTTTCAGCTGACGCAGGCACATTTCGCAGAGTTGCTGTCAGAGCACGCCGAGCGGGATCACCTGATGGAAAGGCTGTTGGCGGCGGAAAAACGCAACATCCGGCACTACGGATATGGAATCAAGGGCTTTACCCTTTCAATGATTGAAACGGCTATCGAGGTTACCGAAGACCGTGTGCCGGCCCATGTGATCCGGCAACTGATCGAAGCCGGCCAGGAGATGTTGGCGCATCCGATTGAGCTGTTGCCGCATGCGCGCGCCGCAATTGAGGCCGTTGCCGAAACTCATCAAGTCGTCCTGATCACCAAAGGGGACTTGATTGATCAGGAACGCAAGCTCGCCCAATCGGGGTTGGGTGATCTGTTCGACTGGGTCGAGATTGTTTCGGAAAAGACACCGGTCACCTATCAATCGATTTTTAGCGCGCGCGGCGGCGGGCCGGGATCCGCGATGATGGTGGGCAACTCGATGCGCTCTGATGTGGTTGCTCCGATTGCGGCGGGCTGCTGGGGTGTGTACGTGCCGCACGGTCTGGTGTGGGAGATTGAACAGGCGGAGATACCTGTCGGAAACCCACGCTTTCGGGAACTGAAGGATTTGGGCGGGTTGGCGGAACTCGTTGAAATGCTGAGCTGATGTTGCCTTTCGGCCTCAGTTCCAAAAAACGCGGGTCGTTGTCGCCGCATTCCGGTCATTTTCGCGGATTTGGTGTGTGCGGGGCCATCAAGGCCCATATATAGTGGGCGTTCCGCCGCGCAAAGAAGCTGCAAAATCGCCAGCTTTCGGTTTATTTCACGGGGGCCCTGTGCTAGCATCATCGTTAACAAAATAATTTATTGCTGACCGGGAAAACCCGGCGGCGCGAGGCAGACAGAGGCAAATATCGTGCAGATTCGGCGGACAGTTCCGGCCCGAATGGGCTTGTTCCTTATAGCATTCCTATTGTTGTTGATTTTCGTGCCTTTGAAAGGCATGGCCGCGCCTTATGCCGCGATGGTGATCGACGCCCGAACGGGTGAGGTTCTGCACTCCCGGAATGCGGACACGCGACTTCATCCGGCTTCACTGACCAAGATGATGACGCTCTACATCGCGTTTGAGGCGGTGCGGAATGGCGAAATCACCCTGGATACGCCGGTTCGTATCACCAAAAAAGCAGCGGCCGAGCCGCCCTCGAAACTGGGTTTGCGCTCGGGTCAGACAATCGCGTTTCGCTACCTGATTCGAGCTTCGGCGGTGAAATCGGCTAATGACGCGGCGACAGCCATCGGGATCGCCATCAGCGGGTCTGAGGCAGCCTTTGCCCGTCGTATGACGCGCACCGCCAAGGCGATGGGTATGAGCCGGACCACATTCAAAAACGCGCACGGTTTGACCGAGGCGGGGCACTTGTCTACCGCACGGGACATGACAACGCTGGGTCGCCATCTGCTGTATGATTACCCTCAGTATTATAACCTATTCTCGCGCCAATCGACTCACGCCGGGATCAAAACGGTTCCGAACACGAACCGCCGTTTGTTGGCGGCCTATAAAGGGGCGGACGGGATCAAGACCGGCTATACGCGTGCCGCTGGGTTCAACCTGGTTGCCTCAGCCAAGCGCCGCGACGAGCGCATCATTGCAACTGTCTTTGGCGGCAAATCCGGTGCGTCGCGTAATGCCAAGGTTGCCGAACTTCTCGACCTTGGGTTCCGTCGCGCGCCGTCGCGGGCCCCCATCCGCAAGCCCGCGCGCCCACTCTATGCGGGCAATACGGGGCTGGGCGGCACGACACAGGTTGCGCGGCTGAGCGGCGCGCCCAAGGCAAGCCTGCGCCCGGTTGTTCGGCCAAGTGCAAGCGTTCTGGTCGCAAGTACGGTCATCGAAACCGCAGATCAGAACCGTGATCGCATCAAGAATGGTATCGCAGCTGCGATAGCCTCGGCAGATATCGCACCAACAGCGCCGCCGGTCGAAAGCTCGGACACCCGTCCGGCATTGCGGCCGGAAAACCTGGTTTTGGCTGCGGCGGAACCCGCCAAGCAACCCGAGCCCGAGCAGGAAGTTGTTACGCGTCTGTCCACTTCCGGCGGGCACCTTTGGGGTGTCAACGTCGGGCGCTATACCACCCGCTACGAGGCAGAAAAAATACTGTTGAAAACGGCGCTGTCGGAAATGACCACTCTGGAAGGAACCCTGCGCAAGGTGAACCAAAGCACACGCGGGTTCGACGCCACGTTTCAGGGCATGACGCGCGAACAGGCTGATCTGGCCTGCCGCCGTCTTCAGGCGCGAAACGTCACGTGTTTCATGATCGGGCCGTCATAAGACCCGGCACTCTCTCTCCTGGATGGACACTGGCTGCGGAATTCCGCAGCCATTTTTTGGCGATCACACGTACCGTTCAGTCAAAGACGTGCCCATGTTCGTACTGTTCGTCCTGCCCGGCAGCTGCAGTCAGGGCGGCCACATTGTCTTTGGTGAAGAACCCATCGTACTTGTGGCAGCGCTCAATGTACTCGGTGATCAGCAATGTGTTTTTTGAGTGTTTCGAGAAAATCTGTTTCAGATTTGGATCGTCTTTGCACTCTCCCACCACATGAGCCAAAAACGGCACGCCTTTGTCCTTGAGGGTATTGACCACGAAATCCACGTTCTTTTCACCGCCGGCGTGATCGCCATCCAGAATCTCGACGGCCATGTGATGCAGACGGCGTCCGAAGTTGCGGACAAAGTCCTCGGTCGGCATGGGCAGCTTGGCAAACGAATTCACGAAAGATGGCGCGTTGTTGGCAGTGAACACCTTGGCAGGGGACTTCTTATCGTCATCCACATTGGCGTTGCGGTTCACGTTGGTCGACGAATTCATGTCAAAGATGTTGTACGCGCCCCAGAAGTAGTAGGGCACCATCGTCAGAAACTCGAGGATCGCATCCTCCCGTTCACCGGCCAGAATGCGCGTTGCCAAATGGTCGATCCCAAGCATCAGCGGCCCGATTTTAGTGTCCACAGCAAAGGCCGCGGCCTCGTTCAATTGCCGCTCCTCGTCCGAGCTGAGCAATACCCGGTCGCCAAGGCCCAGGCTGTCCGTATCGTTGAAGTCAAGAGTGGAGTAGCCGATCCGGTTATAGGTGAAATCGGACGGCATAGTAAAAAGCATGCCGTCCATCGTGTAGAACGGGTTTTCAGTGTCACCCTTATACTCGAACCGGATGTTTTGATCTTCAAGTGTCTTGCCAAGCGCCTTCAAATCCGCCGCTCCAAAAACCTCACCCACATAACGGGTGTGTGGTGTACTCCGCGCCAACGGATACATCCGGTTGATACGGGGGATGAAGTCTTCGAACGCTGCACTTAGCGGCGCCATCAGGATCAGCGCCGGGTAGTCGGCATGTGAGTGGAGGACAGCGTATTTGTGCGTCTGGCCCAGATAACTTGCCGTGTGGCGATAGGGGGTCATCACATAGAGCTCGATCATCGTGTCAAACAAGGCGGTCGGTTCAACCTGAATGACGATAGCCCGCATTGGGCCGACCTGATCGGCAACCCCCGAACTCGTGCGCCTTTCATAGATCATGGGAAGGTACTCGTTGAAAAAGTCCGAGTTCTTTTTGTCGCCCCTCGGGTGATAGGACATCAGATCGAAAGACATGTATGTGCCTCCTTGCGTAAAACCTGGCTGCGCTGGTGCGGTTTGGCCGTCCCGTCGCAAATTACGTTGCTTCAATTACGGTATTGAGAACATGCACTTGACCGCATGCTAGGCGGTGAATTCCAATCGGGCAACAGTAAGAAAATAGTCGGCCCAGGTTGCGCTGGGCTGACTATCTGGTGAATTTCGTGACATCGACCCCGCCCGCGATCAGGTTTTCGCGAACCGACCGGGCGATCTGTACGGCGGTTGGGCCGTCCCCATGCAGGCAAATCGTATCGATTGAGGTTTCCAGCCGTTTACCGCTTTCGGTGATAATCGCACCCTCTTGCACCATGTTTAAAATGCGGGGACCTGCAACCTCAGGATCGTGGATGACAGAACCGGGCAGGCTGCGATCAACCAGCGTGCCATCGTCGTTGTACGCGCGGTCTGCGAAGATCTCGCCGACCCAGTTGCATCCCAGTTCGCGCACGGCAACCTCTTGTTGGGTGGCAGCCAGCACCATGACGATGATATCCGGATCGATATCCAGTGCACCCTGATAGCAGGCCCGCGCCATGTCGACATCGACCGAGCACATATTGGCCAGCGCGCCGTGCAGTTTCAGATGACGCACGTTTGTCCCGACGGCAGTGGCCATGCCAACCGCAGCACCCAATTGGTACCGAACCAGATTACGCAGGCTGTTGTGCGGCACTTTCATATTCCGGCGTCCAAACCCCTGAAGGTCCGGGAAGCCGGGATGCGCCCCGATGCCCACGTCATTTTCGGCAGCCAATGTCATCGTTTTCGCCATAACGTCCCAGTCACCCGCGTGAAATCCGCAGGCGATATTGGCCGATGTGATGATCTTGAGCAGGCTTTCGTCATCACCCATGTTCCAGGGGCCAAAGCTCTCGCCCATATCGGCGTTCAGATCCACGCGCGCCATCAGCAAATCTCCTTAGTCGGTGGCGGACACCACTCCGTCGATCAATTGGTAGGTCAACAAGTCCGGGATATCATGCGGGTTGCGGACCAGGGGTTCAACGCATCCGGGCAGGCGGGCGAGTTCGGACAGAAACGCTGCATGCAGGGCCATGGCCTCCTCCAGCGTGACAAACTCAAAACGGACGGACGCACCCGCGGGTGTTTGCGCGGAGCGTGGCATGTCGCAGGGCAGGACCGTTGCGATCCGCGGATAGCCGCCCGTTGTCTGGCACTCGGGCAACAGAATGAATGGACTTCCTGTGCCCGTCATCTGGATGTCTCCGGGCGTGATAACCTCGGACAGAATGTTCAACTGATCTTTGGCAGAGAAACCCCCGCCGGCGCTTTCAAGTTGAACACCCATTCGATTGGAGCGGGGGCCTCGTTTGAAATCTGTTTGGACAAACCGGTCGAGGGTGGCTTTGTCAAACAGCGGGGTTTGAAAGCTTGCGACGACGCGCAATACGCCACCCGAAAACCGCTCGGACGGGGAAAGTTTCAGCCCGGTTTCGCCGACCTCCTGCCTGGCCGGCAGAACGTCTTCTGGCTGTACGGTCCGGCCGATCTTGGCCGTAAGGTGGGTGGAGCGCGAGCCCAGGAATGGCTCTGTCTTGATCCCGCCGCCTACGTGCAGATAGCCATAAACGCCTCGCACAGCAGCCCCAACTGTCAGGCGCTGACCCTGTGCCAACTGATGGGATGCATTCCATATGACGGGACTTCCCTCGATACTGGCCGGCATGGGCGCGCCGGTCAAAGCGATCCGGAGGTTTTCGCGGGCCTCGAACTCTCCCCCCAGTCCGGCCATTTCCAATGCCGCATTGTCCGGACTCTGACCCAATAAGGCTGCGCCTTCGTGCAGTGCCAGAATGTCTGCAGCCCCTGATCTGGAGAGGCCTTGATCCAGGTATCCGTCACGCCCCTGATCCTGAACCGTGCAGGCCGGTCCGATACGCTTCACGATCAGGCTCACGCCGGGATCTCCTGACAGGTTGCGCCACCTGTTCCGTCCGCATTGTTCGCCTGAATACGGTCCAGTTCAGCGCACGAGACAGGTTCAAACAACAGCTCATCCCCGGGTCTTAAAGTGAAGGGCTCTTCCATCTCTGGCCGAAAGCATCGGAATGCGGTTTGCCCAACGTGACGCCACCCGGTCGGGGTGGGGCCGGAAAACAACACGAATTGGGAAATGGCCAACACTAGCGCGCCGGCAGGAACCATGGGATTCAACTGCTGAAGACGCGGAATGTTGAACTCGGGCCCGAGGGGCCCGAGGTAAGGTTGCCCGGGCGCAAATCCGATGGTCAGAACCCGCACGCGGGTTTGGCTGAGGCGTCTGACGGCCTCTTGCGAATCCAGACCTGCGGCTTTTGCCGCTTCGTCCAATTGTGGTGCAAGGTCCGTCCCGTAAACCGTTGGTACGCGCCACAGTCTGCGGCCTTTCGGCAAAGGTGTGTTGTTCCAATCCCTTTGATCCAGGAGGGTGCGGAGGCGTTGAGTGGCCTCGGAATGGGGCAGGTGTGTCGGGTCAAATCGGATGTAGGCTGAACCCAAAGAGGTGGATGTTTCCACCACCCAATCCCAGCCTTGCCGGTCGACCTCCGCCCGAAAGGCCAGAGCCGCCCGGTTCGATGGTTCAGTCATGGTGTCGGCAAAGGTCACCAAAGCACCGTCAAAGCCAACGGTTCGAACCAGGGGAAAGCGGGTGGCGATTGTCATGTACATCCCATTTGAGGCGCGGTGTTTGGGTCCCGGCACCTGACCCCATTCGACGTCAATGCGCAAGGTATGGATATGGGCGAAGCGTCCGAGCCCTTATGCCGCTGCGATGCCTTCGATAGCGCCTTGGCTCCGGTTTCTGAGTCGTTTTGGTTGTATTATGTTGGCCATGAATCGCAATATATTGTGTCGCGTCGTGTCAGGGTCATTTAAGATGCTATTGATGACGTTCCGTTGCTTGCAGGTACCGTTTGATTTGGCGGGATAGAATGCATCTTAACTATTTGTTTTTATGCGCATAAATTAGATTTCAGAAAAAAATGGGGCAAGACGTGTTTTTCTGCTTGCGGGTTTTGCTTGTTGGGCTTAGAAGGCCCTTCACCGGCGCAGCTGAGGTTGTTGTTGGGACGCTTTAGACGGCGGAGACGGGCCGGAGAGACGGTTGAGACGCTCAGGAGAGACTGGGGGCATCTGAGGTTGTTGATTGGGCGGTTGCGCTGATGTTTTGGCGTGATGGTCTTGTTTTTGGGTCTTGGGTGTTTGTT
The DNA here is from genome assembly GCF_056535885.1 of Ruegeria sp. B1. Lineage (NCBI taxonomy): Bacteria > Pseudomonadati > Pseudomonadota > Alphaproteobacteria > Rhodobacterales > Roseobacteraceae > Ruegeria > Ruegeria sp. B1. The sequence goes on from NZ_JBQFJA010000001.1 coordinate 1,788,138, forward strand.
CTTTGACATTGATGGATAACTGAAGAGATATGTGGGCGGTTTGGTTCGTTTCGACGGATTGAATGTCTGTATATCGCGCTGGTAGGGGTTCGCCCCGATGACCAGTGTCAGCTTCACTGTTTGTACGGCTTTCGGTTTCTGATGAAACCAGAAGCACACAAACAGATGACTTTTGATTGTACCCTGACTAGCCGGTTGGGGTGTCGCTTATACGTGCTCAAGTAGCCGAATAGGCGGTAGCACAATCAAAGATGTGCAGAGGTTCGAACGTTAAGGATAAGCAGCAATGCTTTTCAACTTGAGAGTTTGATCCTGGCTCAGAACGAACGCTGGCGGCAGGCCTAACACATGCAAGTCGAGCGCGCCTTTCGGGGTGAGCGGCGGACGGGTTAGTAACGCGTGGGAATATGCCCTTTGGTACGGAATAGCCTCTGGAAACGGAGAGTAATACCGTATGAGCCCTTCGGGGGAAAGATTTATCGCCAAAGGATTAGCCCGCGTTAGATTAGGTAGTTGGTGGGGTAATGGCCTACCAAGCCTACGATCTATAGCTGGTTTTAGAGGATGATCAGCAACACTGGGACTGAGACACGGCCCAGACTCCTACGGGAGGCAGCAGTGGGGAATCTTGGACAATGGGGGCAACCCTGATCCAGCCATGCCGCGTGAGTGATGAAGGCCTTAGGGTCGTAAAGCTCTTTCGCCTGTGAAGATAATGACGGTAGCAGGTAAAGAAACCCCGGCTAACTCCGTGCCAGCAGCCGCGGTAATACGGAGGGGGTTAGCGTTGTTCGGAATTACTGGGCGTAAAGCGCACGTAGGCGGACCAGAAAGTTGGGGTGAAATCCCGGGCTCAACCCCGGAACTGCCTCCAAAACTATTGGTCTAGAGTTCGAGAGAGGTGAGTGGAATTCCAAGTGTAGAGGTGAAATTCGTAGATATTTGGAGGAACACCAGTGGCGAAGGCGGCTCACTGGCTCGATACTGACGCTGAGGTGCGAAAGTGTGGGGAGCAAACAGGATTAGATACCCTGGTAGTCCACACCGTAAACGATGAATGCCAGTCGTCGGGTAGCATGCTATTCGGTGACACACCTAACGGATTAAGCATTCCGCCTGGGGAGTACGGTCGCAAGATTAAAACTCAAAGGAATTGACGGGGGCCCGCACAAGCGGTGGAGCATGTGGTTTAATTCGAAGCAACGCGCAGAACCTTACCAACCCTTGACATCCCGGGACCGGTCCAGAGATGGATCTTTCACTTCGGTGACTCGGTGACAGGTGCTGCATGGCTGTCGTCAGCTCGTGTCGTGAGATGTTCGGTTAAGTCCGGCAACGAGCGCAACCCACATCCCTAGTTGCCAGCAGTTCGGCTGGGCACTCTATGGAAACTGCCCGTGATAAGCGGGAGGAAGGTGTGGATGACGTCAAGTCCTCATGGCCCTTACGGGTTGGGCTACACACGTGCTACAATGGCAGTGACAATGGGTTAATCCCAAAAAACTGTCTCAGTTCGGATTGGGGTCTGCAACTCGACCCCATGAAGTCGGAATCGCTAGTAATCGCGTAACAGCATGACGCGGTGAATACGTTCCCGGGCCTTGTACACACCGCCCGTCACACCATGGGAGTTGGTTCTACCCGACGGCCGTGCGCTAACCTTTTGGGGGCAGCGGACCACGGTAGGATCAGCGACTGGGGTGAAGTCGTAACAAGGTAGCCGTAGGGGAACCTGCGGCTGGATCACCTCCTTTCTAAGGATGTTCCTAGCATCTTGAGCTTGCTCTTGATCGTGGAACACTTAGCAGAAGATCAACAAACAAAGTTGGTCAAACTCATGGACCGAGCCGTCCTCATATCTCTTCAGAACACATCAGGCCGACCGGCCTGTCTGGGTCGGTAGCTCAGGTGGTTAGAGCGCACGCCTGATAAGCGTGAGGTCGGAGGTTCAAGTCCTCCTCGACCCACCAAGCCTTTTGCGGAGCAAGGGGCGTTTTGTGGGGCCTTAGCTCAGCTGGGAGAGCGCCTGATTTGCATTCAGGAGGTCAGGAGTTCGATCCTCCTAGGCTCCACCATTTACCCGATCAGATCGTTAAGCACCTTTTTGGTTCTTAACCGTCCGATTGGACGTCAATTGACATCGTATAGAGAGAAATCAATCAACACTGTTTGATCGTGCCGAGTGTGGCACTGATCTCGGTCGTTCTTATCTTCGGATAAGCGGCGCAGTTTGGGTCTAGCCGGCCTGGAATGCGTATCGCGGCTGAAACGAACAGAGTTGTCCAAGTCAAATATACTAACCCGAGCGACCTGCGTTGATCAGCTGCACGGCTGAGAGACCACATGGGGTTGCTCATTTGTACTCTGATTGTCCTCAAGTAGCCGAATAGGCGGTAGGACACGAAAGAGTGCGGGAAATGTATGTTTTTGGTTCAGAAGAATGACTGCCTTTAGTTACCAGCTGGGCGGTCTCGATCGACATAGTCGAACCGTGAAGGCCGCAGGCCGAAAGGGTTCACGCGCTCAAGTAGCCGAATAGGCGGTAGCGCAAAGATTAAGTCTTTCTTTTTCTGGATCAAATCAAGCGCGAGAAGGGCGTTTGGTGAATGCCTTGGCAGCAAGAGGCGATGAAAGACGTGATACTCTGCGATAAGCCATGGGGAGCTGAGAATAAGCTTTGATCCATGGATTTCTGAATGGGGCAACCCACTTGAAAGCTTCATATTGTTAGTTTTGCTAATCAATATGTTGCTTAACCAAGTACTTAAGACCTGAATACATAGGGTTTTAAGAGCAAACCCGGGGAACTGAAACATCTAAGTACCCGGAGGAAAGGAAATCAATTGATACTCCCCTAGTAGCGGCGAGCGAACGGGGACCAGCCGAGCCAGATAAGTGAGAAGAACATGTTGGGAAGCATGGCCATAGCGGGTGACAGCCCCGTATTCTAAGCTTTGATGGACGTATTAAGTAGGGCGGAACACGTGAAATTCTGTCTGAAGATCGGAGGACCACCTTCGAAGGCTAAGTACTCCTTGCTGACCGATAGCGAACCAGTACCGTGAGGGAAAGGTGAAAAGCACCCCGACGAGGGGAGTGAAACAGTACCTGAAACCGAACGCCTACAATCAGTCGGAGGCTCCTTGCGAGCTGACGGCGTACCTTTTGTATAATGGGTCATCGACTTGGTCTCACGAGCAAGCTTAAGCCGTTAGGTGTAGGCGTAGCGAAAGCGAGTCTTAATAGGGCGAATGAGTTCGTGGGATCAGACCCGAAACCGAGTGATCTAGGCATGGCCAGGTTGAAGGTAAGGTAACACTTACTGGAGGACCGAACCCACATCCGTTGAAAAGGATCGGGATGAGCTGTGCCTAGGGGTGAAAGGCCAATCAAACTCGGAGATAGCTGGTTCTCTGCGAAATCTATTTAGGTAGAGCGTCATCCGAATACCCCGGGGGGTAGAGCACTGGATGGGTAATGGGGCCCCACAGGCTTACTGATCCTAACCAAACTCCGAATACCCGGGAGTACTAGATGGCAGACACACTGCGGATGCTAACGTCCGTAGTGGAGAGGGAAACAACCCTGACCTACGACTAAGGCCCCCAATTCATGGCTAAGTGGGAAAGCAGGTGGGACGACCAAAACAACCAGGAGGTTGGCTTAGAAGCAGCCATCCTTTAAAGATAGCGTAACAGCTCACTGGTCTAAATAAGTTGTCCTGCGGCGAAGATGTAACGGGGCTCAAGCCATGAGCCGAAGTCTAGGGATGCGTAAGCATCGGTAGCAGAGCGTAGTGTGACATAGAACCTTGCCTTTTTTACCGCCGGTTATGCGGCGCGAGTAATCGCGCTCAAGTAGCCGAATAGGCGGTAGCGCAGGCATAGGTTCTTTCGATGAAGCCGGGGCGTGAGCCATCCGGTGGAGAGATCACTAGTGAGAATGATGACATGAGTAGCGACAAAGAGTGTGAGAGACACTCTCGCCGAAAGTCCAAGGGTTCCTGCTTAAAGCTAATCTGAGCAGGGTAAGCCGGCCCCTAAGCCGAGGCCGAAAGGCGTAGGCGATGGGAACTAGGTTAATATTCCTAGGCCAGGAGGATGTGACGGATCACAGGTGTAGTTCAATCTTATCGGATTGATTGGGCTGCTGAGTGGTTCCTGGAAATAGCCCTCCATCAGACCGTACCCTAAACCGACACAGGTGGACTGGTAGAGCATACCAAGGCGCTTGAGAGAACGATGTTGAAGGAACTCGGCAAAATACCTCCGTAAGTTCGCGAGAAGGAGGCCCGGTTCCTAGGCAACTAGGGGCTGGGGGCACAAACCAGGGGGTGGCGACTGTTTATTAAAAACACAGGGCTCTGCGAAGTCGCAAGACGACGTATAGGGTCTGACGCCTGCCCGGTGCCTGAAGGTTAAAAGGAGAGGTGAGAGCCTTGAATTGAAGCCCAGGTAAACGGCGGCCGTAACTATAACGGTCCTAAGGTAGCGAAATTCCTTGTCGGGTAAGTTCCGACCTGCACGAATGGCGTAACGACTTCCCCGCTGTCTCCAACATCGACTCAGCGAAATTGAATTGCCTGTCAAGATGCAGGCTTCCCGCGGTTAGACGGAAAGACCCCGTGCACCTTTACTACAGCTTCGCACTGGCATCAGGATTGTGATGTGCAGGATAGGTGGTGGGCTTTGAAGCAGGAACGCAAGTACCTGTGGAGCCACCCTTGAGATACCACCCTTCGCACTCTTGATGTCTAACCGCGGTCCGTTATCCGGATCCGGGACCCTGCGTGGCGGGTAGTTTGACTGGGGCGGTCGCCTCCTAAAGCGTAACGGAGGCGCGCGAAGGTTGGCTCAGAGCGGTCGGAAATCGCTCGTTGAGTGCAATGGCAGAAGCCAGCCTGACTGCAAGACTGACAAGTCGAGCAGAGTCGAAAGACGGCCATAGTGATCCGGTGGTCCCGAGTGGAAGGGCCATCGCTCAACGGATAAAAGGTACGCCGGGGATAACAGGCTGATACTGCCCAAGAGTCCATATCGACGGCAGTGTTTGGCACCTCGATGTCGGCTCATCTCATCCTGGGGCTGGAGCAGGTCCCAAGGGTACGGCTGTTCGCCGTTTAAAGAGGTACGTGAGCTGGGTTTAGAACGTCGTGAGACAGTTCGGTCCCTATCTGCCGTGGGTGTAGGAGACTTGAGAGGAGTTGCCCCTAGTACGAGAGGACCGGGGTGAACGATCCACTGGTGGACCAGTTGTCGTGCCAACGGCAGTGCTGGGTAGCTATGATCGGACAGGATAACCGCTGAAGGCATCTAAGCGGGAAGCCCCCCTCAAAACAAGGTCTCCCTGAGGGCCGTGGAAGACCACCACGTCAATAGGCCGGAGATGTAAGCGCAGTAATGCGTTCAGTTGACCGGTACTAATCGCCCGATAGGCTTGATTTGATCCAGTAACAGAAAGACAAATCAAAAACATACACCAACATTGACCAAGGATAACTTCGTCGCTTCAAACGATGATGTTGATTGACATAACAACCGTGCAGGAACGGGCATCCGCTTCGCGAATACGCTGCCTCCTGCGCGTCGCTTTTGCTCCGCAAAAACAGCGACGTGGGCTTTTCCTCGGTTTGGTGGTCATAGCGCAAGTGAAACACCCGGTCCCATCCCGAACCCGGAAGTTAAGCACTGCCGCGCCAATGGTACTTGGGCTTAAGCCCCGGGAGAGTAGGTCACCGCCAAACCTAGCAAAAGCCCACAATCTCTCTAAAACGATCAAACATATTCGACCCCGGCCTCAAGCAGCGTAAGCGGTAGGCCAACTATGGTCTCAAGTAACCGAATAGGCGGTAGACCAACGCTAAGTGTCGCGGGATGGAGCAGCCCGGTAGCTCGTCAGGCTCATAACCTGAAGGTCGTAGGTTCAAATCCTACTCCCGCAACCAGCGTCACAGAACCGCCCGTAGCATCCAAGGCACCAGCCGGTGGTGTAATCGAGTTGCCGAAGGGATATCTGGACAAGCGTAACCGCGACCCACGCAACTTCACGCTGGGTGAACGGCAGCAAGCCAAGCGCGCTGGCAAGGATGCACGGGAAATCAAACGCACCTTCGGTCTCAATCGATTGCGGATCGACATACTGTTTGTGTGACCCAATGAACTCGCTGCCCGCCTTGCGAAGCACGGCAATAGGCCTAATGGTGTTTTCGACGGCATTACTGTCGAACTCGACACGCCCGTCGCTCAAGAACACCTGCAGGCCATCCATAAGTTTCATTGTATACCTGATGGCGCTGCCCAAAGTGGACTTCATCGATATTTTTTCTGATAGATCTCGCAGTATTCGAAACAGCCGGTCAATCAAAGGCAGGCTTTCATTTTGACGAATGGATCTACGTGCCGCAGCCGAAATCGGGGAAGGCTTCTGCATCTCCTGTTCGATGCCGTAGATCTGACCAATTAGATCTGATATCCGCTTTGCTTGCTTGGACTTTGTTGCCTTGTATACATCCAGGAACTTTTTACGGACATGCGCCCAGCAATAGGCCAGCGCGATTGGGCCTCCATCGCGGTCCTCACTGAGCAGACGGTTGTAACCTGCATACCCATCAACTTGCAGCGTGCCAGAGAAGCCCTCCAGAACCTCTTCAGCGTGTTTGCCGTGCCGAGAGTTCTTGAAATGGAAAACCACACCTGGATAGGAGTTTCCCTTCCAGCGGCGATCATCACGGCATAGAGCCCATACAAAGCAGGTTTTGGTCTTACCGCTGCCGGGATCAAGCTGCGCCAGAACACTTTCATTCATGTAGAGCTTCGAGCTGGACTTCAGATCGCGTTCTAGCGCCTCAAAGACCGGCCACAGAGCATCCGTTGCACTGTTCATCATCCTCATCATCGACGACCGATGCAATTGAACAAGGCCCTTCGGGTTCGCGGGTGAATGCCCTGCAGCCCCCCGTTGTCGAAGAAGGTCGCGTTATCCAACGCTACCGCCAGGCCTGCGGCTTCCATGGCCAAGCCCAGCATTTCGTCGCACATTTGCTTTGGTGAGTCGTTTGCCATCTCTTTTCCTCTCCTTTTTGCCACTCTCGATCCTAACTGTTTTGAACAAGTTTAGGGCTTCCGGAGGTGACGGGTGTCGGGTCCAACTTGTCGGCGGTGTCCTTGCAAGCCGCCACCAACGCGTTGTTGATCGTGTAGAGCATTTCCAGACGGTCTTCGGGTATTGGTTCCCCCTCCGATCTCCATAACAATCTCGTTTTGAATCTTGGCGAGACCCTGAGCTTGGATTGCAGCAAGCCATGCGTCATCTAATACGCTTTGTAGGTTTGTGTTCTACATCTCGTTTCCTTTCCAGTTTGGTGATTGAGAAACCAAGTGGTGGGAAGGATGGCGGGACAGGGTATCCTAGGTGTGGATTTATTTATTCAATTCAGCACCTTAAAGATTGGGGTTTGGTGGAGCCTAGGGGAGTCGAACCCCTGACCTCTTGCATGCCATGCAAGCGCTCTCCCAACTGAGCTAAGGCCCCATTTCCATACCGCACGGGCAGTGGGCAGACGTTTATGAGACGGCGCGCGTGAGCGCAAGTCTAAAATGGATGGATACGGGCGCAAACCAGCCCAAACGGGGTTTGGGAAAGAGGCGACTGGAGCCGCCTCAGACGCCTTTCAATTCTCGTCTTCTGACGGCATGTCGGTGATGTCGTCCAGCGAGACGTTGTTGTCATCATCGTCATTGTCGTCCAGTAGGTCATCATCCAGTTCGACGTCGACATTCTCGTCGTCATCTATGACCAGATCTTCCTCGGACGTGCTTTCACGCGCTTTGGCCGAGGCTGCATCCTCGGCATCCGCCGCGATCATCCGGCTCTTGCCGGTGTCTAGCTCCACGACCTCGCCGGTGTAGGGGCTGATGATCGGGTTCTTATTCAGGTCGTAAAACCGCTTGCCTGTTGTCGGGCAAACGCGCTTTGCGCCCCATTCTTCCTTGGGCATGTCAAATCCCCTTGATATCAGGTGAGTCGTATCAACGATTCAGGTCACGTGCCACAAGCAGCGGGCACTGTCAAAGCCTTTGCGCAGGAGAAGTTGGCTTATGGGCGAACATGCACTTCCGGGGAGACCGCCGGTGCCGCTGACACTGCGCAAATCGGCGCGGGCGCGGCGCATCAGTCTGCGGATTTCCCAGTTGGATGGGCGGGTTACACTGACCTATCCGCTTGGGGTTCCTGAATCCGAGGCTCTGGATTTTGCCCGTGTGAAAGAGGGTTGGATTCGCGGGCACCTGCAAGACCGACCCGATCCCGCATCCGTTCAAATCGGGCAAACGCTTCCGATTGAAGGGGTCGAGCGGCGAATCGTGCCAGCGCGCGGCCGCAGAGTTCTGCTGCACGGAGATCAGGTTGCGGTGCCTGCGGGGTCCGAGGGTCGGCGGCTGGCCCGGTTTCTCAAAGAACTGGCGCGGGATCGGTTGACCGAGGCCTGCGACGACTATGCGGCGATGTTGGGCCGTCCGTACAGCAGTCTCACGCTGCGGGACACGCGGTCGCGATGGGGGTCGTGTAGCTCGCAGGGCGGTTTGATGTTCTCCTGGCGCCTGATCCTGGCGCCGCCTGAGATCCTGCACTACGTGGCGGCCCATGAGGTGGCGCATCTGGCCGAAATGAACCATTCGCCCGCGTTCTGGGCACAGGTCGAGCGGATTTTTGGCCCTTACAAGGCCCCGCGCCGCTGGCTGCGCGACAATGGGGCAGATTTGCATCGCTACAGGTTTGATGCATCGTCGAGTTGACCCTGCGGGGTTTTGTGATCACATGAGGTAATGTTGAACGCGCGCCCGACAGATTCCCAGACCGCTGCGCATGATCGCGTCTATCGCACCCTGCGGTCCCGGATCATGCACGGACAGATTGCGCCGGGACAGGCGCTGACCTTGCGGGGGATCGGCAAGGAGTTCGGTGTGTCCATGACACCGGCGCGCGAGGCGGTCCGCCGACTGGCGGCCGAGGGGGCTTTGTCTTTGTCGACGTCCGGCCGCGTGTCGACGCCTGAACTGACCAATGACCGGATCGAAGAACTGGCCGCCCTGCGGGCTTTGCTGGAGGTGGAATTGGCCAGCCGCGCGTTGCCCCGCGCGCATATCGCCCTCATTGAGAGGCTGCAGAGCATCAACATGACTGTGGCTGAAATGGTGACAAAACGCGATGCCGTGGGATACATCCGTGCCAATCTGGACTTTCACAGAACGCTTTATCTGCGCGCACAGGCGCCGGCAATGCTGGCCATGGCTGAAACAGTGTGGTTGCAATTGGGCCCCACAATGCGCGCGCTTTATGGCCGGTTGAGACGCACCGAGCCGCCTCATCACCACAAGCTGATCATTGCGGCGCTCAAGGCGGGGGACGAACCGGGGTTGCGCCTCGCGGTCCGTTCCGATGTGACCCAAGGGCTGCGCTTGCTGGTCAGTTGAGCAGGTTCTCGCCAAACCAATGAGCTTCATGAAATTCGAAGCATGATGGCATCGCGTCGTTCTGGTCCGAGAGGCCCGAGTGAGGTACTCTGAAGAAAATCACAACAAGAGCAGATTTAGTCATGATGAATCGACGGACCTTTTCCATAGGACTTGGATCAACCCTATTGGCGGCCTGTTCAGACGCCAATCCGCCTGCCAGAGCCCCTGCGTCCCGCATGCAGGCAGTGCCAAACTCTGGCTATGATGCCTGGGTTGCCAGTTTCAAAGGGCGCGCGGCATCTCAGGGGATTTCGCAAACGACAATCAATCGGGCCTTTCAGGGGGCGGGCTACCTGCCCGGCGTGATTGAGCGGGACCGCAATCAGGTCGAATTCAAACGCTCACTCGAAGACTACCTTGCGATTGCCGCATCGGATGAACGGATAAGCACGGGAAAACAGATGTTGCAGCGCCACAACGGCGTTCTAACGCAGATCGAGGCTCAATATGGCGTCGACAAAGAGGTCGTAGTCGCCGTGTGGGGGTTGGAAAGCCGCTATGGCGCACGACGTGGGGATGTGTCGGTGATCTCTGCTACATCCACCTTGGCTTATGACGGTCGGCGCGGCGCGTTTTTCGAAAAGCAACTGGTTGCCGCGCTGCAGATCATTCAGTCGGGCGATACCTCACCCGCCAATATGACCGGCAGCTGGGCTGGCGCGATGGGACATACACAGTTTATCCCGACTTCGTATCTCGCTTATGCGGTCGATTTCACCGGAGACGGTCGGCGGGATATCTGGTCCGAGGATCCGACGGACTCGCTGGCCTCAACCGCGGCTTACCTGTCGCGCGCGGGCTGGGTGCGTGGTCAGCCTTGGGGCGGAGAAGTCGGGACCGTTTCAGGCACGCCCGTTGCTGTTCTGCAGCCACAGGTGCCCGGGCCACAGATTGCCGTGTTCCGCAATTTCAATGTGATCAAGCGCTACAACAATTCTGACAGCTACGCGATCGGCGTCGGTCATTTATCAGACCGGATTGCCGGGGGTGCCCCGTTCAAAGCGTCGTTTGGACCCGACGCAACGGGCCTGACCTTGGAGGACCGCAAAGAGCTTCAGAGGCGTCTGACATCTGCCGGATATGACACACAAGGCGCTGATGGTGTGGTCGGCAAGAACACCGAAGCCGCAATAAGCGCCTATCAACGCGCCAATGGGTTGCAAGCGACGGGGGAACCCTCGCTTGCCTTGCTGCGACAATTGGGCGGGTGAAGGCTTAGGCCGCTAATCCTTTTGAGCCGATATCCAGGAACTTTTGGCGGCGGTCCTTAATCAGGGTAGCCGCGTCTTTGCCATCTAACTCTTTCAGCATGGCCGCGATGGCCGTCCGCACTGACTCGACGGCCGCAGGGCGATCCCGGTGCGCACCGCCTTTGGGTTCGGTGATAATACGGTCACAGACGCCAAGCTTATAGAGGTCCTGAGCGGTCAGGCGCAGCGCCTCGGCGGCTTCGCGCATCTTTTCGGAATCCTTCCACAGGATCGAAGCACAGCCCTCGGGCGAGATCACCGAATAGACCGAGTGTTCCAGCATCGCAACTCGGTTGGCCGTGGCAAATGCGACGGCTCCGCCCGATCCTCCTTCGCCGATGATGACCGAGACCAGCGGTACACCGATCTTCAGGCACATCTCGGTTGACCGCGCGATGGCCTCGGACTGGCCGCGCTCCTCAGCTCCTTTGCCGGGATAAGCACCTGCGGTGTCGATCAAAGTGATCACCGGCAGACCAAACCGACCAGCCATTTCCATCAGGCGCACCGCCTTGCGGTACCCCTCGGGACGGGCCATGCCGAAATTCCGTTCGATCCGCGATTTGGTATCAGATCCTTTTTCGTGCCCGATCACCATCACGGGCTGATCGTCAAACCGGGCCAGCCCGCCGATAACGGCCAGATCGTCCGCAAAGTTTCGGTCACCCGCTAGCGGCGTGAACTCGGTGAACAACGCGTCGACATAGTCATTGCAGTGCGGGCGCTCGGGATGCCGTGCCACCTGGCATTTCCGCCACGGGGTCAGATCGGCGTACAGCTCATCCAGCAGCTTGGCGGCCTTGGCGTCCAGTGCGGCGGCTTCTTCTGCCACGTCCATCTCTTCGTTTGCCCGGGCCAGCGCACGCAGCTCTTCTGCTTTGCCTTCGATTTCGGCCAGCGGTTTTTCGAAATCCAGATACTGAGTCATGACGCCTCTCAACGCGGAAGTTCCCTGCTATATGACCAAAGGTCGACCGGGATGCAACTCAGCAAGATTTGTGGGTTGGGAATGTGCGATCTCGATTTGGCAAGGAGACGGGAAGGATACCCATATGGCCACCAGCTACGAAGACCGTGTGTTGCGCGTACTGGAGTACATCCATGACAACCCCGCCGGGGATTTGTCACTGGACCGGCTTGCGGATGTCGCCGCCATGTCACGATTTCATTGGCATCGCGTGTTTCGCGCGATCACCGGGGAAACCTGTGCGCAATCCGTGCGGCGGTTGCGGTTGCACCGTGCCGCCACGATGCTGGTGCAATCCAACATGCCGGTCACGGGGATCGCGGTCGCGGTGGGTTACCCCAACCTGAAGTCTTTTGCTCGGGCCTTTTCCGAGGCCTACGGCAGAACCCCATCGGCCTTTCGAAAGGCCGGACAGTTTCTGCCAGCCAATCCAAACTTCAAAACCGGAGAATATCCAATGTATCCTGTTACGACACGAACTGAACCCGCCCGCCATGTTATTGCACTGTCGCATAAAGGCGCCTACGGCGATATTGGCAAAAGCTTCGAGGCCTTTGGTGCTCTGTGCGAGTCGCGCCAACTGTGGCCAAACATTGGGCCGATGATCGGTGTTTATCTCGACAGCCCCGATGCCGTTCCGGCAGAAAAGTTGCGCAGTTATGCGGGCGCTGAGTTTAAGGGAAAAACAACCCCCGAAGGCATGGAAGATCTTGAGATGCCGGGAGGCAAGACAGCCGTCATGACATACAAGGGTCCGTATTCAGGGCTTCAGGCCGCCTATCACAGCCTGTTTGGCAACTGGCTGCCAAAGTCAGGCGAAGAACCCGCAGATCAGCCGTGTTACGAGATCTACCTGAATGATCCACGCGAAACCGCGCCTGACGATCTGCTGACTGAAATCTGTTTGCCGCTGAAGTAAGTCAACCTGGCCAGAGCACTGGATAGAGCGAGGCAACAAGAAGCCCCGCCATCGTCCAGTTGAACACCAGCAGCCGGCGCGGGTTCGTCAGCACCCGCGCCATCTGTTGTCCCAGAACGGTCCAAGTGCTGACCGATGGCAGGTTCACCGCTCCGAACACCAGCGCGACGATTACAATGGCGTTCAGCGTTTGGTCCGGTGCATAGGCGGTGGTGGCTGTCAGCGCCATCGCCCACGCCTTTGGGTTGACCCATTGGAAGGCCGCCGCCTGCAAAAACGTCATTGGGACCCCTGTTGCTGCCGCGCCCCGGGCCGGTGCTGCGTGCGCGATCTTCCACGCGAGAAACAGCAAGTAGGCCACCGATGTGATCTTCAGAATCACGTGGCTGACCGGATGCCGATCAAATATCTGCACCAGCCCGGCCCCGACCAACAGGACCATGAACGTGAAGCCCAGGCCGATCCCCAGCATATGCGGGATTGTACGGCGAAACCCGAAATTGGCGCCGGATGCCATTAGCATCAGATTGTTTGGCCCCGGCGTGATCGAAGAGACAAACGCAAAGGCCAGCAGGGCCAGGAGCAGGTCATAGGTCATACGGTGGATCATTGTCGTTTTGGCAACAAATGAAATTGCGTTTTTGTGCACTCTGGCAGTATCTTCGCAACAAATGACGAAGATTGATAAGATAAACCGACAGATATTGCGCGAACTGTCTCAGGATGGACGCATTAGCAATCTCGAGCTTGCGGACCGTATCGGTCTGTCGCCGTCGGCCTGTTTGCGCCGTGTGCAGGACTTGGAGCGCTCAGGCGTGATCACTGGCTATCGGGCCGTTCAAAATCCTGCGGCCTTGGGTGTCGGGTTCGTCGCTTACATCGGGGTCGGGTTGGGAGAGCATACAAAAGCAGCACAGGAGGGGTTCGAACGTGCCTTGCAAGATGCGCCAGAAGTGGTGGAGTGTCACAACATCACCGGTACCATCGAATACCTGCTGCGCGTTGAGTGTGCTGATCTGCCATCGTACAAAATGTTCCATACAGACGTCCTGGGAACGCTGCCCCACGTGACCTCAATCACATCCTATGTCGTGATGGGATCGCCCAAGGATCTGAGGGCGTGATGTTTGAAAATGTGAACTTTCACGCTCTTGCAGGGTTAAAACTCACGTCCTAGTGTCATCTCAATGACGCAGCCCATGGGATAATCCCAAAGAACAGGGCGCGCACAGGGAGACTAAAATGAAACTCGTTCGAAGCGGAGCGATCGCAATTGCCGTGGCAGTATTCGCCGGATCGGTTGCTGCTGCTCCATTGGTACTTCAGCCCGCCAACCCACAGCCTAGTCCGCAACCAGGCCTGAACGTGAAATACGCGTGGGAGGGAAATCCACCCAGAAAGATCCAAAACCTGTCCAAAGTAGAACACCTTTTGAAGAAGGCAAAAGCAGGACCACCTTTGCAAGGGTTGGATTATCGCGATACGGAGGATGGCGATCCGGTTCTGACATTTAATCAAGCTTACAATGTTGCCGCAGAAATCACAGGGTACATCCGCTTTGACTCTGCGGGCGTTTATGAACTGGAAACGTGGTCAAATGACGGGCTTGAAGCTTGGGTTGGGGGGCAACAGATTGGTTATGTGAATGGCCGCCAACCATGCGAGGCTAACCAACGAACCGAAGTAGAGGTGCCGCAGGCCGGATGGTATCCGATTAAAATCAACTACTTTCAGAAGTACGGGACGTCATGCCTGATGATGAAATGGGGCAAGCAAGGTGAGCGGTTCACCTGGACACCCAACGACGTCTTCGGTCGCTGACAGACTTCGAACCAACTCTTGATGGCAGAAAAGGCGCCAAGGGGGCGCCTTTTCGGTTTTAATCGTTCCAGTTTCAGCCGTTCGCCGCAATCAGTTCCGCCTGCGCCACGATGACTTCGGCCTGTTTGATCGATGCGATATCGACCAGACGACCTTTGTAGACTGTCGCACCTTCGCCGTTCGCTTTCGCTTGCTCCATTGCGTCCAGGATTTCCCGGGCCTCCGAAACGGCTTCGTCCGACGGTGTAAAAACCTGGTTTGCGAGGGCGATCTGCTTGGGGTGAATGGCCCATTTGCCAACCATTCCCAATGTGGCCGAACGCCTGGCCTGCGCGATATAGCCTTCGTCATCAGAGAAATCGCCAAACGGCCCGTCCACAGGCAGAACACCGTGTGTGCGGCAGGCGGCAACAATGGCGGCCTGCGCCCAGTGCCAGGGGTCGGACCAGTGCTTTTCGCCCTCGCGGAGCATGTAATAGTTTTCCTGTGTGCCGCCGATGCCGGTGGTCTGCATGCCCATCGAAGCCGCGAAATCCGCGGCGCCAAGGCTCATCGCCTGCATCCGGGGGGACGCGGCCGCGATCTCTTCGACATGGGCGATGCCTGCAGCGGATTCAATGATGACCTCAAATGAGATCGGTTTGGCACGGCCTTTTGCGCGCTCGATCGCTGTGACCAGCGCATCAACGGCATAGACATCCGCCGCGCAGCCAACTTTGGGGATCATGATCTGATCCAACCGGTCACCGGCCTGTTCCAGCAGATCCACGACATCCCGGTACCAATAAGGCGTGTCCAGCCCGTTGATGCGCACCGACATATACTTGTTGCCCCAGTCGACGGTGTTGAGCGCTTCGATCACATTGGAACGTGCGGCGTCTTTGTCCGACGGGGCAACCGAGTCCTCCAGGTCAAGATTGATCACATCCGCAGCCGACGCCGCCATCTTGGGGAACAGCTTGGTGTTCGAACCGGGGCCAAACAGCTGGCAACGGTTGGGTCGGGCCGGGGCAGTGGGTTGGATGCGGAAACTCATTTTGACCTCGCGCGAGCAATGAAATTACGATTTTCTTTCATCTCGAGGTATTAAATTGCGCGCGCTTGTGCAAGCGACATTGTGCAGCTGCGGCAATGCAATTGCAGAATGTACTTAGAATTGCGCATTCGGCGGCGATGAAAGTTTAATCAGTTTGAAAAGCTCGAAGAAATTTGCGAGCTGTGGGAAAACTCCGCAAAAATTTTGCATCTCGATGTCAGTTAGGTGACTAAAACGCAAAACGCTCGTTGTGACGCTTCTCTAGCTTGTGGCAGAATCAAAGGAGTGCAGCGCAATGATCGAGACACCGTATCTGCTGTTTTTGGGCGATGCGCCCGACCAACTGGCGGCCAAAGTCGCGATCGGGATCAAGGACTGGCGCCCTGAAAACGCCGTGGGCCAATACCGGATGGACGGCTGCAAGGCTGATCTGGGCCTGACTGATATGACCCTGACCGAAGCGCGCGCCGCTGGGGCCAAAACCCTGGTAATCGGTGTTGCCAATCGGGGCGGGGTGATCAGCCAGGAATGGAAGAAAGTCCTGGTGATGGCGCTTGAGGAAGGGTTCGATCTGGCGTCGGGCCTGCACAACCTTCTGCGGGATGAGCCCGATCTGGTGGCCGTGGCCGAAGCAACCGGGCGCAAACTGCATGATGTCCGTGTTCCTGAAGTCGAGTACCCAATTGCCAATGGCATCAAACGCAGAGGCAAACGGTGTCTGGCGGTCGGAACGGATTGCTCGGTCGGAAAAATGTATACGGCGATGGCGATGGATGCCGAGATGCGCGCGCGTGGGATGAAATCCACGTTCCGCGCGACTGGCCAGACAGGTATCCTGATCACCGGCGATGGCGTGCCGTTGGATGCGGTTATTGCCGATTTCATGGCAGGCTCGGTCGAATGGCTGACGCCGGACAATGACGATGATCACTGGGATCTGATCGAAGGGCAGGGCTCGCTGTTTCACGTCTCTTATTCCGGCGTGACAATGGCGCTGATCCACGGCGGCCAGCCCGATGCGTTGATCCTGTCTCACGAACCGACGCGCGAGCATATGCGCGGTCTGCCGGCCTATCAGTTGCCGTCACTCGAGACCCTCCGCGACACGGCACTTGACCTGGCGCGGGTTGCGAACTCTGATTGCCAGGTCATCGGCATCTCGGTGAACACCCAGCACATGAGCGAAGCTGACGCCAGCGCGTATCTCGCCAAGCTCGAAGCCGAAATGGGCCTGCCCGCCACCGACCCCTTCCGGTTCGGGTCCGGCAAGCTGGTCGACGCGCTCGCCGCGATCTGATCTAAACGGCGCGCCGACTGCAGGCAGGTACTGCTTCCGGCGCGAGTGACTATTAAAAGATGAAGGAGTGTGCGGGTGCAGGTAGACGTCTCTCGCGATGTGTTCCAACTGGCGCAGGTCTTCACCATATCGCGCGGATCGCGGACACAGGCTGAGGTCCTGACCGTGCGACTTTCCGACGGCACATACCAAGGGTGGGGCGAATGCGTGCCATACGCCAGGTACGGAGAGACGCTGGCATCAGTCGAGGCTGAAATCGCAGGTTTGCCCGAGAGATTTAGCCGCACCGATCTGTTGGGGCTGTTACCAGCCGGGGCCGCTCGCAATGCCGTTGATTGCGCGCTTTGGGACCTTGAATGCAAACAAGCTGGCAAACGGGCCTGGGATCTGGCAGGCCTGCCAGTACCGAGGCCGGAGATAACGGCCTATACCTTGTCGCTGGACACACCTGAGGCCATGCAGGCACAAGCCGCCGAGAACGCTTTTCGCCCGCTGCTGAAAATCAAGCTGGGCACAGCAGATGACATGCCGCGGCTTGAGGCGGTGCGGGCAGGCGCTCCGAATTCAAAGATTATCGTGGATGCCAACGAGGGATGGTCGGCCGAGGTTTACACCGATCTGGCGCCACATTTGGTTCGGCTGGGCGTGGCACTGGTCGAGCAGCCCTTGCCCGCCGGAGACGATGATGCGCTGATTGGAATGGAGCGCCCGGTGCCGGTCTGTGCCGACGAGTCCTGTCATGACCGCATCAGCCTGCCAGCCCTTAAAGGCAAATACGATGTGATCAACATAAAGGTCGACAAAACCGGCGGTTTGACCGAAGCGTTGGCGCTGCGTCAGGCCGCGCTGACGGAAGGCTACCAGATCATGGTCGGCTGCATGGTCGGCAGCTCTCTGGCCATGGCGCCCGCTACTCTTGTGGCACAGGGTGCGATGGTGACGGACCTTGACGGCCCGCTTCTGTTGGCCGAAGACCGTGACAACCCGCTGATTTTTGATGACACCGGAGTGCACCCGCCCGATGCGACGCTCTGGGGCTGAGGAGACAAAGATGACCCGTACTGTTTATGTGAATGGCGAATACCTGCCCGAAACCGAGGCCAAGATTTCCATTTTTGACCGCGGGTTTCTCATGGCGGATGCGGTTTACGAAGTCACCAGCGTGCTGGACGGAAAGCTGATCGATTTCGACGGCCATGCGGTTCGCCTCAAACGGTCGTTGGACGCATTAGATATGGCGGAACCGTGCAGCAAAGACGAGTTGCTGGACATCCACCGCAAGCTTGTGGAGTTGAATGATATTGATGAGGGTCTGATCTATCTTCAGGTTTCGCGCGGAAGCGATGGTGACCGGGATTTTGTGTTCCCGTCTGAGGATACCAAGCCGACCATTGTCCTGTTCACCCAGAACAAGCCCGGACTGGCGGACAGTCCCGCCGCGCAAAAAGGGGCCAAGATCATCTCGATCGATGACATCCGTTGGGGGCGCCGCGACATCAAGACCGTTCAACTGCTTTATCCGTCCATGGGTAAGATGATGGCCAAGAAGGCGGGTGCAGATGATGCTTGGATGATTGAGGATGGGTATGTCACCGAAGGCACCAGCAACAACGCGTATCTCATCAAGGGCCGTAAGATCGTCACGCGACCGCTGTCCAACGACATCCTGCACGGCATTACCCGCAAAGCTGTTCTGCGGATGGCGGCAGAGGCGCAGATGGAAGTCGAAGAACGGCTGTTCACAATTGATGAAGCAAAAGAGGCGGATGAAGCATTCACCACGTCGGCCAGCGCTTTTGTTATGCCAGTGATTGAGATCGACGGTGTAAAACTGGGAGACGGAACGCCCGGACGTATCACAAAACGGCTCCGTGAAATCTATCTGGACGAAAGCCGCAAAGCCGCCATCTGAATTGGCTGACGCTTATCAAACAAAGGCCCGCCAAAATGGCGGGCCGTTCGGATTGGCAGTGATTTGGTCGTCACTCCTTTTTACCGACATTCTCTTCAAACGCGACTTCAAAAGCGGCCTGTTTTTCGGGACTGGCTTCGGTCTGGTAGTTGGCTTTCCATTCATCCATGGTCATGCCGTAAAACTTCTCACGGGCCTCGTCCTTTCCCATCTCGATGCCTTTTTCATTGGCCGCTTCCTGATACCAGCGTGACAGGCAGTTTCGGCAAAAGCCCGTCAGATTCATCATGTCGATGTTCTGAACATCGGTGCGATCTTCCATCAGGTGCTTTTGCAGGCGGCGAAACGCGGCGGCCTGAAGTTCGATTTCTGTCTGCTGGTCCATAAGCGGTCTCCGAACGGTTATCTTTCGTCTCGTTTATGACCTAAACATCCGGAGACCGTGTTACAACAAACACGCGCATCTCAAGCAAGTTTCAAAGCCACCCACGGCATCAGGCAAAACACGATTGTCAGGATCTTGTAGTTGGCCAGATACTTGAAATACGCCTGTTTGACGTCTGAGCGTTCCATCTGGAACATTCTGCCGTGAATACCCGCGATCTTATCCCGCAAGATCACGATCATGAGCGTGCTGAACAGCAAAACGGCAAAGTTGAGGACCGTCATCCACCCGAAAACGGTCGTCAGGAATTCCTGAGTCATAGTCGTTTCCTTTCTCGTTCAATATGGGGTTAAGACGATGATTTCACAAGGATCTGAGGTCAAAAACCGACTTCAAATGACCCTGCGTCACAGTCCGCTATCGCTCAGCGCATCTTGCAGAATATGCGCAAGCCGCTCTGCCCAGCTGCGCTGACCGGCATGGTCCGCGATCAGATCGTTGCGAAGCTCGATCAGGGCGTTTGGACGTCCGAACGTCGTGCAGTGCCGGTCTATGGCATCCCCCGGCAGAACCCCTGTATAGGGCTCGTTGACGCCAATACACAGATCGGCTTCGGCTTCCAGCCTGTCGATCAGCGGGCGTGAAAACCGCTCGTCCGGAGTGTGTAAAATGCCCACGTGCCAAGGGCGCGGCTCGCGTCCGCGCAATTGCCGGGTAAAGGAGTGCATGGAGATTATCACGGCATGCGGCAGCGCCGCCAAACGCTCCAACGCGTCGTGATACGGGCGATAACACATGTTCAGCCGGCGTTCTCTTTCCGCCGTGTCGGCATGGCGATTTCCGGGAATGATCGACCCGTCATAGAGTTTCATCAGCAGGGTCGGGTCGTCCTCGCCCCGGTTCGGATCAATCACGAGCCGCGAAAAATTGGCCGCAATAACCGGTGCATTCAGGATCTCGCCCAAATGTTTCGACACCTCGTAGGCGCCGACGTCATACGCGATGTGACGCTCCATATCTTCTCGTGGCAGGCCCAGATCGCCGCCATTGATTTCGGGCGGAACAGCATTGGTTGCATGGTCGCAAGTAATCAACCAGCGGGACGGGCGATCCTCGCCGTGGATAAAGAACGGAGTATACGTCATAAGCCTGTCATCAAGTTTGCCGCAGGTGTAGGGCAGTTGCCTCAGAAAGGGAATTGCGCAATAAGCACCCCAAGCACTGTTTGCGGTAACATTGAGTGATCGAGGAGAGCAAGACCAATGCGACGCCTGAGAAATGTGAAAATCGTGGCGACGCTGGGACCGGCGTCCAGTGATTACGATACGATCCGCGCGCTGCACGAGGCCGGGGCAGATGTGTTTCGCCTGAACATGAGCCACGGCAGTCATGATGAAATTCGTGATCGGCATCGCATCATCCGGCAGGTGGAAAAGGACCTGGACAGCCCGATTGCCATTCTCGCGGACCTGCAAGGGCCAAAACTGCGTGTTGGCGTGTTTGCAAACGACGCCGAAGAGTTGGAAGAGGGGGCGCCGTTTCGGCTGGACCTCGACCCGGCGGCGGGTGATGCGACCCGGGTCTGCCTGCCACACCCGGAAATTTTTGCCGCACTCGAGCCAGGTGCGCGACTGTTGGTCAACGACGGCAAAATCCGCTTGACCGTTCAAGAGTGCGGTCAGGACTTTGCCAATTGCGTGGTGGAAATCGGCGGCACCATTTCGAACCGAAAAGGTGTCAACGTACCGGATGTCGTGCTGCCGCTGGCCGCTTTGTCCGCCAAGGATCGCGACGACCTGGAATTTGTGTGCCAGCTTGGCGTTGACTGGCTGGCGCTCAGCTTTGTGCAGCGCGCCAAAGATGTGTTCGAGGCCCGGTCTCTGGCCGACGGGCGTGCGGCAATCCTGTCGAAAATTGAAAAACCCGCAGCGGTTGAAGCGTTTGAAGACATCCTGGATGCATCCGACGGGATCATGGTCGCCCGTGGTGATCTTGGGGTGGAACTGCCGGTGTCTGCCGTGCCTCCGATCCAGAAACGCCTGGTGCGCCGATGCCGTGGCGCAGCCAAGCCTGTGATCGTTGCGACCCAGATGCTGGAAAGCATGATCGAAAGTCCGATGCCCACACGGGCCGAGGTGTCTGATGTGGCAACGGCCATCTACGAGGGCACCGATGCAATCATGCTCAGCGCCGAATCCGCAGCTGGATCCTATCCCGTTGAGGCTGTGCAGACAATGAACAAGGTCGCGATCGAGGTAGAGGCCGACCCGACATACACCCAGATCATCGCTGCATCTCGGAGCGCGAAAGGCACAACCGTTGCGGACGGAATCGTCGCCGCTGCCCGCGAAATCGCAGAGAAAACTGAGATCAAGGCGATCTGCTGTTTCACCCAAAGCGGCACCACGGCGTCTTTGACCGCACGGGAACGACCCGGTGTGCCGATCATCGCCATGACGTCTCAGAAAGGCACCGCGCGCAGGCTGTGTCTGAGCTGGGGTTGCAACTGCGTCATGACCCCGGAACTCGAACGCTTCAAAGGGGCTGTTGTGAATGCGGCGCGCGCCGCAAGGGCAGGGGGATTTGCCACGGAATCCGACCAGATCGTCGTTACTGCGGGCGTGCCGTTCAATGTGCCGGGGACAACAAATATTCTGCGCGTCGCCCCGTGCGACGAACGCCTCATCTACAGTACGGACCCGGAGTGATTGACTCCAGATTAATCGAACAAAAACCTCAAGGACACACACGGCCTCATCTGTCTCGACATCAGACGAGGCCGTTTCTTTGCCTTGTGCACCCAAAAAAATCCTTGTTTTTCAGCAAGATTTGACCGTTTAAGACGAATTTTAAAAAATACATTTCATTTTCAGGTGGAATTTCCCGATATTCGACCTAAGGGCAGTCAAATAATTTGTTCCAAGTTCCGGCTGCTCTGCCGGGGGCACGGGCCCCGGACATACAAACAATAATGGAGGAACGAGATGACAACGAAAATTGTCATAGGACTGGACGGGACAGACACCGGAGAACGCGTGATCGCTTTTGCCAAGGACATGGCGCAGCGGATCGGGTCATGCGAACTTCTCGTGGCTTATGTTATCGAATGGTCCCCTTACACTTTCCAGACACCGGAAGAAAACGCAGAGCGTCACAAAAGGCGGGACGAGGAGATTGAGTTGGCAACGACACGTATTGTCACGCCAGCGGTCGATGGCCTCAAAGCCGCCGGTTTCGAGGCGCATGGCATTGTGCGCCACGGCGACGTCGCAGAAACACTGAATACCATCACCGTCGAAAACGGTGGTTCGCAGATCGTGGTCGGTCGGGCGTCCGAACATGGTTTCAAGAAACGTCTGTTTGGTAGTTCGACGCAGAATCTGGTGATGCATGCCGATGTTCCGGTAACGGTCATCAAGTAAGGGGAGGCAAATCAATGAAAATGCTAAGACAATTAGGCCTTCCTGCCGTGCTCACGGTTCTTATGGCCAATATGGCAGCGGCGCAGGATGCGCCGGGATTGGATGACAGGATCAATCAGGCCTTTGCCGATTTCACTGGACCATTCGTCAGCTTTATCTTTGCGCCGTTTCCCGGAACAGGGTTTCCATGGATCGTGGGGTGGCTTGTGGTCGCCGCCACAGTGTTCACCCTCTATTTCGCTTTTGTGCAGCTACGTTTCTTTGGACATGCGATCAGCCTCGTAAAGGGCGACTACTCCGACCCTAATGATGCGGGTGAGGTCAGTCATTTCCAGGCTCTGGCGACCGCCCTTTCGGGCACGGTCGGTCTCGGCAACATCGCCGGTGTGGCGGTGGCTGTCGGTATTGGCGGTCCGGGCGCAACGTTCTGGATGATCGTGGCGGGCCTTTTGGGCATGGCGTCCAAATTCACCGAATGTACGCTGGGTGTGAAATACCGGAACGAATACGACGATGGAACCGTTTCCGGTGGTCCGATGTATTACATGTCCAAAGGCTTTAATGAGTTGGGCTTGCCGGGCGGTAAGATACTGGCCGTTCTGTTCTCGATCTTCTGTATCCTCGGCGCACTGGGCGGGGGCAATATGTTCCAGGCCAATCAGGCCCATCAGCAGATCGCGGGCATCACCGGCGACTATCCCGGTTGGATTACGGGTCTGGTGTTTGCGGCAATCGTCTTCGCAGTGATCGTTGGCGGCCTAAAGTCCATTGCGCGGGTGACAGAAAAGGTCGTGCCGTTCATGGGTGTCATGTATGTGCTGGCTGCGCTGGTCATCATCATCATGCACGCTGATCAGATCGGCTGGGCCTTTGGTCAAATCTTCGCAGGTGCCTTTACCGGGCTCGGAGTCGCGGGCGGCATGGTCGGTGCACTGATCCAGGGCTTCCGGCGTGCGGCGTTCTCGAACGAGGCGGGTGTTGGTTCTGCGGCGATTGCGCACTCGGCGGTCCGCACCAAAGAACCTATCACCGAGGGCTTCGTTTCGCTGCTGGAACCGTTCATTGATACGGTTGTGATCTGTACGATGACCGCTCTGGTCATCATTATCACACAGCAGTTGATCGTTGATCCGGAGACCGGCAACTACATGCTGAACGAAGCAGGCAATGCGATCGCGACGGTCGATGGCAACTCCGGCGTCAGCCTGACCTCGGCGGCCTTCGGCAGCGCCTTCGGCTGGTTCCCTTACGTGTTAGCCATCGCGGTGGTTCTGTTCGCGTTCTCCACCATGATCAGTTGGTCCTACTATGGCCTGAAGGCGTGGACCTATCTGTTCGGAGAAGGCCAAACCAAGGAACTGGTGTTCAAAGTCATCTTCTGCATCTTCGTTGTCATCGGTGCGGCGGCCAACCTTGGGCCAGTTATCGACTTCTCGGATGCGGCGATCTTTGCCATGGCGGTTGTGAACGTCTTCGCGCTCTACTTCCTGATGAAGGTGGTGCGGCAGGAGCTGGCGTCTTACTCAGAACGGCTGAGCAGCGGCGAAATCCGCAAGTTCGAGCATTAAGCAATCTCAACGGGGCGGCCTGCGTCGCCCCGGTGCCAGATCAGATGCGAAAAGCGCAGATTCTGGTCTTGTCCCCCTTGCCAGTATGACCAAACTTGCGTAAACGGCGCTTCTGATCGCGTGACCGGCCGAGATGGCATGCCGAGTCGCGCCAAGTACCGAACCCCGAAAGGAGACGGAAATGCCTAAGATGAAGACCAAGTCGAGCGCCAAGAAGCGCTTCAAGGTGACCGCGACCGGTAAGGTCATGTCGGCTCAGGCCGGCAAGCGTCACGGCATGATCAAGCGGACCAAGAAATTTATCCGCGATGCCCGTGGCACCACCACCCTGTCCGCCCCCGACGCCAAGATCGTCAAGGGCTATATGCCCTACGACCGCTAAGAGGAGATTTGAAAGATGTCCCGCGTTAAAGGTGGAACCGTAGCCCACGCCCGTCACAAGAAGATCATCAAGGCCGCCAAAGGCTACTATGGTCGCCGCAAGAGCAGCTTCAAGGTTGCAACTCAGGCCGTCGACAAGGCCAACCAGTACGCAACCCGCGACCGCAAGAACCGCAAGCGCAACTTCCGCGCGCTGTGGATCCAGCGTATCAACGCTGCGGTGCGGAGCCATGACGAGGCTCTGACCTATTCCCGCTTCATCAACGGCCTGAACCTGGCCGGTATCGAAGTGGACCGTAAAGTTCTGGCCGACCTGGCCGTGCACGAACCGGAAGCGTTCGGCGCGATCGTCGCCAAAGCTCAGGCCGCTCTGGCTGCCTGATTCTCTGAAAAGAGACAGTGAATGAAAGGCCGTCCTGTTTGGGGCGGCCTTTTATCTAAGTGGAAATTGATCTGGTCTGCTTTTAGCCCATTGCGTCAAATGCTGCGGCGAATGCGAGCGGCTGCTTCCGAGGCCAGTGTACGAGAGCTCGTGCGCAGGCTAGATGTCTCAGAACGACTATCAGTCATCCCCTCACGCAGGATCTGGGCTTGGTATGATATCGAAGCGGTTCCGAATCCTGATTGTGGAAATGACCCAGATGTTTGAAGAACTATCCGAAATCCACAGAAAACCAGTTTTGTTTTCCGTGTACACGGCGGAGACATTGTGGACGAAGCCACACTTGGCTCAGCAAATGCTCAAAACGCATCTGGACCAGACGACGCCGCTGGCATCGCGTCCCCTGCATGGTATCGATCAAGCAGTGCAGTGGCTTGATGAGGAATTTGGCCTGAACGGCAAAAAAGTTTGCGATTTGGGCTGCGGTCCGGGTTTGTACGCAGAACGATACGCGCGACGTGGGGCGCAGGTTGAGGGCATGGATTTTTCCGCCAGTTCCATCGAATACGCCACCTTCAACTCCGATCCGGGCTCCGGTTCAGTTACATTTCGACAAGCAAATTACCTTACCGACGCACTTCCGGCACAGCAGGATTTGATAACACTCATATATTGCGATTTCTGCGTCCTTTCTCCTTCTCAACGCACGGCCTTGTTGAGCAAGGTGCGCCGCTCGCTCAGTTCTGAAGGCGCTTTTGTCTTCGATGTGCCTTCAATAAAGGCTTTTGAGACGGTCTTTGAGGGAATTGTCTTTGCGCGCAACTACATGGATCGGTTCTGGACAGCCGATGAATGCTACGTCTTTCATAGCACCTGGAAGTACGAAACTGATGCTGTTTCCCTAGATCTCTTCACTATCGTAGAAGAGCAAGAAACATGGCGTGTTTACAATTGGTTGCAGTACTTTTCTCAAAACACGCTCGAGGCTGAGTTGAAGTCAAGCGGCTTTGAAATTGACGACATAAGCAGCAAACTTGATGCGACTGACACAGAGGCCCATTCGTTTACAGTCGTTGCCAGACGATCCGGAAGCTGACGTCGGAACCGACGTGACCAATGGCCGCTTTGTCCGGCATTGTTGCCATTGGACTATTTGCTATTGTCCTTCTTCACCAACTGCGCGGCAAATGCAACGCCGGTGCCCGGTCCGGCATAGGTGACCATGATGACGTCATCCAGATAGACCCCGTTGAAAATCCCTGCGGACACATCATCCCCGGAAATCCCGCCCTCGGCCAGAACAAAGCGGGTGGGGTCGTCCAAGGAAAACGTGCCCATCGCCTCTTCGACGATCCAGTCTGTTTCACCGATCCGCCGCCAGCGGTTGGTGGCGGTGATCAGGTTGCCGTCCAGTTTGGTGATTTCCAACTCCATCTCGGTGCGCAACAGGCCCTTTTCATGGTTCGGGTTCGATTTGGCAAAAGCAACCAGATAGGTGCCGGTCCACGTGCCGACGATCTGAGGAAAGCCACTGCCGTCATCTGCTGAGGCCGGGACGGTGAATGTCAAAGCAATGGCAAGAGCGAGGCCGCGGGTAAGAAACTGTATCATTTTAAAAGGTTCCGATTACTGGATTGAATGGCTCTACGCTACCGCAGTGCGGGCGTTTGGCAAGTTTTCTGAGTGCAAGGCATGCGACGCGTTGTCTTGCCATTGAGCCTACCGAAACGCCGCTAATCCCCTTAGGATCGGGCGGAATTCACGTCATGTTACAGCGCCAATTCAGGGATTTGTCCGATGCCAAAACCTGTTGTCTATACCGGAGGGTGCCTGTGCGGGCATATCAGGTTTGAAGCCCGTGGGCCTGCATTAAACCCGCACACATGCTCTTGCAGGATGTGTCAGCGGCACACCGGGGCACTGACGACCGTATGGGTCGAGTTTCCCAGCGACGCGGTGCTCTGGACAGGACCCGGCGGGCGGCCTGCAACCTACCGGTCCTCTGAGTATTCCAGCCGCGCTTTCTGCCCGAAATGCGGCAGCAGCCTGGGCGCGATTGACGATGCACCGACCATTGCACTGTTAACGGGGTGTTTTGACAGCCCGGGTCGGAAAGGTCTGATCCCGACCTCACACTCGTATCGGGGCAAGCGTCCGAAATGGTGGCGTGTCGACATCAAGACGGATTAGCGGGGGTCGAGTTGCGTACTCCGTCCATCCAGAGCGAGTTCAAAAAAAGAAACCGGCGCCCTGAGCGCCGGTTTCAGTGTCATTGACAGCACTAGATGCCAGAAAAAGGCCGCGTTTAGCCAAACACCCGTCCCAACGCGCCATCGACCGCGTCGGTGATCTGGTCGATGTCATCCTTTGTTGCGATCAGGGCAGGTGAGAAGCACAGCGTGTTGTTGCGGCTTGGGATCGAGCGGTTGGTAACGCCGATGATCACGCCTTGCGCCATACAGTCTGCCACAACCGCCTGCGCCAGTTTTTCATCGACAGGCTCTTTTGTCGAACGGTCTGCGACCAGTTCGGCCCCAAGGAACAAACCCTTGCCGCGCACATCGCCGATGACCTTATGCTTCTCCATCAGCGCTTGCAGATTGCTTACCATGTGCTCACCCATATCGGTGCAGTTGGCTAGCAGGTTTTCATCTTCGATGATCCGCATGTTCTCAATAGCCGCCGCCGGACCGGCGGTGCAGCCGCCAAAGGTCGAGATGTCGCGGAAATAGTTCATCGGGTCCGCCGCGTCGTCCTTGAACATGTCAAAGACCTCTTCGGTGGTGACCATGCAGGCGATCGCGGCATAGCCCGAAGCAACGCCCTTGGCCATGGTCACAAAGTCCGGCTTGATACCGTATTGCTGATAGCCAAACCACGTACCCGTGCGGCCAACGCCGCAGACCACTTCGTCTATGTGCAACAGCACGTCGTATTTCTTGCAAATCTCCTGAACGCGCTGCCAGTAGCCTTCGGGCGCTTCGATCACGCCTCCACCGGCTGTGACCGGCTCAAGGCATAGGGCACCAACCGTGTCGGGACCTTCGCGCAGGATGACTTCTTCGATCTGGTCAGCCGCCCATTCACCGAAATTCTCGTCCGGTGCGCCATCCAGCTCGTGTTTGCGGTATTCCATGCAATGCGGCACGCGCACGAAATCGGGTGCAAAGGGACCGTATTGCGCCGTGCGCTCGTCCTGGCCGCCGGCCGACATGGTCGCCAGTGTCGAACCGTGATAATCGCGGTCCCGGTACAGAATCTTGGTCTTCTTGCCGCCATAGCGCTTGTGCGCAATCTGGCGCACCATCTTGAAGGCCTTTTCGTTCGCTTCCGAGCCCGAGTTTGTGTAGTAAACCCGGCTCATGCCGGGCATTTTGCTGATCAGGTTTTCAGCGAAGATTGATCCCGGGATCGAGCCCGCCGAGTTTGCGAAATAGCACAGCTTCATCAGCTGGTCGTAGACCGCCTTGCAGATCGATTCGCGGCCATAGCCAACGTTCACTGTCCAGACCCCACCCGAGACTGCGTCCAGATGCTCTTTGCCGTTCTGGTCCCAGACACGCATGCCTTTGCCTTCGACAATGATGCGGGGATCATTTGTTTCAAAGGGTTTATGCTGGATCAGGTGGTGCCAGATATGGGCGCGGTCGGCTTCGACGACGCGGGAAAGATCGTTTTCATTGAACGTGCCGTCCATGACATGTCCTTTCAAATTCTGAAGTGCTTCGGCGGCGGGAACAGTCCCGTCCCGGCATGTGTTTCCGATGGCTCAGATCACCGCGAAAGCCCGGCGGTAGATAGGGCCAGATTGCATCATCGCGTATCGCCAGTCCATGCAAATGCCGTATTAATACGGATTTGTCACAGGCACAGCTTTGTGCTCAAGTCGCCCATGGCCAATTGGGAGGACTGGCAGATGACAGCCACAAATATCTACGAGCGTCATTTGGACAAACGCCGTGCAAATTATACGCCTTTATCCCCGTTGAGTTTTATTGAGCGAACGGCGCATGTCTACCCGGACTACCCTTCTGTTGTGTATGGCGAGCGCCGGTACACCTGGTCGGAAACCTATTCGCGTTGCCGCCGACTGGCTGGCGCGCTAGCGGCGCGCGGAATAGGGCAAGGCGATACTGTCTCCATCATTGCTGCAAACATTCCCGAACTGTATGAGGCGCATTTTGGCGTGCCCATGGCGGGCGCTGTTCTGAATGCGATCAACACGCGGTTGGACGCCCCTGTTATCGCCTTCATTTTGAACCATGCTGAGGCAAAGGCATTGTTGGTCGACCCGGAATTTTCCGGCGTTGTGAAAGAGGCGTTGAAACAGGTTGATCACGACGTGCTGGTCGTCGATATCGAAGACCCTAGCTTTGACGGTGGCGAAAAGCTGGGCGATCTGACCTATGACGCCCTGTTGAGCGAGGGCGATCCGGACTTCGCCTGGTCCTTGCCAGATGACGAATGGAACGCCATCACGCTCAACTATACCTCGGGCACGACGGGCAACCCAAAAGGGGTTGTTTACCACCACCGGGGTGCTACGTTGAATGCACAATCGGATATTCTGGACTGGGACATGCCAAAGCACTCGGTTTATCTCTGGACCCTGCCGATGTTCCATTGCAACGGCTGGTGCTTTCCCTGGGCCATGGCCGCCAACGCTGGCGTTTCGGTCTGCCTGCGCGCCGTGCGCGCCGAGCCGATTTATGCCGCCTTCCGCGATGAGAACGTTACGCACTTCTGCGGTGCGCCCATTGTTTTGAACATGCTGGCGCACGCGCCGGAACACCTCAAGGATTTTGACCACCAGATCAAGGTCATGACGGCGGGGGCCCCGCCGCCTTCTGCCGTGATCGAAGCCATGGAAGCGATGGGGGTTGAGGTCACACATGTTTACGGTCTGACCGAGACATATGGGCCTTCGGTGGTCTGCGCATGGAAAGAGGAGTGGAACGACAAGGGGGCGGCGGACCGCGCGGCGCTGAAAGTGCGGCAAGGGGTTCAGTATTCGGCTTTGTCGGGCCTGATGGTGGCCAATCCCGATACGCTGGAGCCGGTGCCGTCCGATGGTGAAACCATGGGCGAGATATTCATGCAGGGTAACGTGGTGATGAAAGGATATCTGAAGAACCCCAACGCCACTGACACGGCGTTCCGCGGCGGTTGGTTCGCATCCGGTGATCTGGGTGTGATGCATCCGGACGGCTATATTGCCCTCAAGGACCGGTCCAAGGACATTATCATTTCGGGTGGTGAGAACATCTCATCCGTCGAAGTTGAAGATATCCTGTACAAGCATCCCGCCGTTATGGAAGCAGCCGTCGTTGCGCGCCCGGATGAAAAGTGGGGGGAAACACCCTGTGCCTTTGTCGAGCTGAAACCAGACGCCACAGCAACCGAGGCCGAGTTGATCGCGTTCTGCCGAGACAACATGGCCCACTTCAAAGCGCCGAAAACGGTGATGTTTGGCGCCTTGCCCAAAACCTCGACCGGAAAAGTGCAAAAGTTTGTGCTCAGAGATCAGGCGCGGGCTTTGGGTTAGGCGGATGGCCGGTCAAATATCGACAAATCCAGATCCAGCATCTCACCCATCCAGAGGGCATGGTCGCGGTGGTCGGCAAGATGATCGCCTGTTTCCGGGTGGGTAAAGATCGTTAAACCCCGGCGGTTCAACATCAGCCACGGAATAACCTGATCAAACGCGTCCGGTGCAAAACCCAACTGGCAACTCCAGCGCGGATGTGGGCCTACAGTGCGTGAGTGCATCCGACCCATTGCAACCGGAAAAAGTCGGGCGGCGTCTTCGCAGACCTGCTGCGCCGTGTCCTGAGTATCGGCGTCAAAATAGACATGTGCATGGTAACTGGTGATTTCTGACATCGGGGCCTCATTTGATTGATGAGGCAAATGTATGAACACGCGGCGCCTGTTCAAATCCGCACTGGTACACAGGGTTTGTGCAGTTTCTAAACGGGCGCGTTGGCGTCAGGGTGCGCAGCGGCAAAGGCAGGATGGTCTGCACAAGCGGCTTCCACACCCAGAATGCGCGGCATGTCGGACAGATCGACCTGCCACCGGCGCGCGTTGTACAGCTGCGGCACAAGGCAGAGATCGGCCAGACCAGGCTCGGCCCCCGTGCAATACGGCGATTGCTCAAACCCGGCCAACAGCGCGTCAAAGGCCCCAAGCCCTGGCCGAATAAAGTGGCGCATCCAGTCGCCAGGCATGCCCGTAGCTTGGTCGCTGAGGTCGGATGCGTATCGGGCAACAGCCAGATTGCAAATGGGATGCACGTCCACAGCAACGGAATAGGCCAGAGCCTGAACGCGAGCGCGTGTCGCGGGGTCTTCTGGCAGCAAGTTCAGGTGTCGCGTCCGGTCCAGATATTCGAGGATGGCCAAAGACTGTGTCAGCCGCAGGCCATCGATTTCCAACACAGGTACCAGGCCTTGTGGATTGCGCGCCAGATGCGCGGGCTCCCGTTGCTGGCCGTTCGCCAAATCCA
The DNA here is from genome assembly GCF_056535885.1 of Ruegeria sp. B1. Classification (NCBI taxonomy): domain Bacteria; kingdom Pseudomonadati; phylum Pseudomonadota; class Alphaproteobacteria; order Rhodobacterales; family Roseobacteraceae; genus Ruegeria; species Ruegeria sp. B1. The sequence goes on from NZ_JBQFJA010000001.1 coordinate 1,819,498, forward strand.
CCGTGACCGGGTGATACGCAATGCCTGCCAAATTCAATGCAATCCGGACCCTGTAGCTGGCAGATGATCTCCAATAGTCAAACAGAATGACGTCGCTCAAGCGGCGTCTCCTGTTTGGCTGGCTTGAGGATCAGTCAGTGCAGCGGCTTCTATCGCCTGGGTCAGAACAGACGGATCGCCGATATGATTTGCCAGAACCAGTATCAGACGCGCGTTCAGCGCATCGCTGTGGGCCTTATCCAAGCCATCATGGGCGGCCAACAGGTTTGCATAAAAACCATCTGCGTCTTCGATGTTCGGGGTGACGATCAGATCTGCCATCATATTCACTCCTTGCCCGTGGCCCGGCGGATGGCCTGCCGGAAGGCATTTTCTTCAAAATTGTCGCGCCGCGCCGCCACATGTTGATCTGGACGGATCAGATATACCGCGCTCTCCGCATCGCCGAGATAGCGGCGTTTCAGCTCCAACGTCGCGTCATCTTTGACCGACACTGCAAGCCGCGTGACCTTAGTCCCGTCTTCTTCCAGAACGTCAGGCGCCTTTGCGTCAATCGTCAGCAACGTGAACTTGCCGGCAAGCTTTGGCAACAGAAAATCGCCCCCCAGCGGTGCATCAGGACATGCTGACCCGGGCCGTGTCCGGGCTGGTCCGTTCAGCGCATCCGCAGAATTTAAAGGGGACCCGTCGTAGATGCAGGGCTCGCTCAGGCGTCCCGAATCCACCAATGGGCGCGCAAACTCGTAGTGCTCGCTGAGATCCAGCACCGCATCCCTTAAAACCCGCGACATCTGCGATTTCGGGGTGATGAAATCGGTCGAGCGGCTGGACTTTTTGATGTTCTCATCGGCAGCCTGAATGCGCTCGGAATCATAGCTGTCCAAAAGGCTCTCTGGCGCTTCACCATCGATGACCATTTTGAGTTTCCAGCACAGGTTGTCGGTGTCTTGGAAACCCGAGTTCGCACCACGGGCGCCAAATGGGCTGACCTGATGGGCGCTGTCACCGGCAAAGAGAACGCGACCCCGGCGAAATTTTTCCATCCGGCGGCATTGGAAGGTGTAGATAGACACCCATTCGAGCTGAAAATCGACATCTTCGCCCAGCATCGCCTTGAGACGTGGGATGACGTTTTCGGGTCGTTTCTCCCGCTCGGTATCAATGTCCCAGCCCAGTTGCAGGTCGATGCGCCAGACATTGTCCGGCTGTTTGTGCAGCAGCGCGGATTGCCCCCGGTTGAAGGGTGGATCGAACCAGAACCAGCGCTCGGACGGAAAGTCCGCTTCCATGATCACATCGGCAATCAGAAAGTTATCCTCGAACACACGGCCGTCGAAATCGATCCCCAACATTCGACGTGTGGGTGAGTTCGCGCCGTCACAGGCAATCAGCCAATCAGCCTCGACCGTGTAGGCACCATCGGGTGTTTCAACTTCTAGCCGCACATGGTCGTCATGCGTGCCGATGGCCTCGACTTTGTTGCGACCCCGGATTTCCAACGGTGCACCCTCGGCCTGCAGAGCCCGCACACGATCCACGAGGTAGTTTTCCAGATGGTATTGCTGGAGGTTGATGAACGCGGGGTTTGCATAGCCTTCGTCAGGCTGCAGATCGAAATCATAGACGTCCCGGTCGTCGAAAAACACTTTGCCGCGATCCCATTGAACGCCTTTCGACAACATCTGCTGACCGCATCCCAGCCGGTCGGCGATGTCCAGCGTACGCTGGGAGAAGCAGATGGCGCGGCTGCCAAAGCTGACCTTGTCGTTTTCATCCAGCACGAGAACTTCTACACCTTGCTGGGCCAGATCAATCGCAGCGGCTAGACCGACCGGACCCGCGCCGATCACCATGACTTTGTGCCGGACCGGCGTCGCCGCATCCTGATCCGGGCTGCGTTCATAGCCATATAACGGAACTTCAAAAATCTTGTTCATGGGCTTTCCCCAATGCTGCTGCGCTTCAGGCACACGTACTACATCCGCCAGCGCGCTACGCTGGTGGCCTCAAACCATGGTCTCATCGATTCCCTTGCGGCAAAACGATCTGGATCAAGTTTTCCGCCAATTCTATCCCTGCAAGGCCTCCCACATCTCAATGTCGCGCTGGGCAGTCCAGATGCGAGGCGTGTCGATCCCGCGCGCCTCATCATAAGCCCGGGCGACGTTGAACGGCAGGCAATGTTCGTAGATCGCATACTCGGCAAACTTGGGGTCGCACTCGGCGCGTACGGCGTCCCACGCTTCTTTCAAACTGCCACCGCGCGCTGCGACTTTTGCCGCCGGGCGATACGTGCTGTCGACGAAGTCGCGGGTGTTTTCGATGGCGGCGTTGACCATGTCCTTGCCGACCAAAGCATCGCCTCGACCCGGAGCAATGGCATCCACGTCAAACCACCGGATTTCGTCCAGAGTATCGCCCCAGTCGCCAAAATGGCCGTCGCCGCAATAACAGGCCGAGTGGTATTCGACGATGTCGCCCGTGAACATCACGTTCTGATCGGGCACATGGATGACAATATCGCCCGCCGTGTGTGCCCGGCCCAGATGCATCAGGTCGATCCGGCGATTGCCCAGATAAACCGTCATCGTGTCGCTGAAGGTGGTGGTGGGCCAAGTCAGGCCGGGAATGCTTTCGTGTCCTTCGAACAGACGGGGAAAACGTTGAAACTCGCTGTCCCAGTCTTCCTGACCACGCTCGACCACCATAGCGCGCGCCATATCGGACATGATGATCTCTTGTGCGCCAAAGGCCGAAGCCCCAAGAACGCGGACAGCATGATAATGCGTCAGCGCCACATGCGTGATCGGCTTGTCGGTCACCGACCGCACGCATTCGATCACCTTGTTTGCAAGGCGCGGCGTGGCCTGCGCCTCGACGATCATCACGCTGTCATCACCGACAATGACGCCCGAGTTCGGATCGCCCTCGGCAGTGAAGGCATACAGCCCATCGCCCACTTCGGTGAACGAAATCTTCTTTTCCGACATGTCCCCCTGGGACGCGAATGCCTTGGCCATATTGGGTTCCTTATCGAGCGTATGGGTTTTCGAGGGCCGGGAGAACGGTTCCGACACATTCGCCAAATCCGATGGTGAACCCGTCGCCTTTGGCCGCACCCGTGAGGGTCAAGGTATCGCCATCCTCAATGAAGCTGCGGGTGTCGCCAGTGTCCAACGTCAGCGGTTCCTTACCGCCCCAGCTCAGCTCCAGCAAAGATCCGCGTTCCGGTTTGGTCGGTCCCGAGATGGTGCCAGAGCCCAGCAGATCTCCGGTGTTCATCGGACAACCCGATGTCGCGTGGTGCGCCAGCTGTTGCGCCGCTGAATAGTACATCTGGTTGTAGTTGGTGTTGGATATGGTCGTTGGCGTCTTGCCTTCAGGAGCCATAGTGATCGACAGGTCGATGTCATAGAGCATCGGGCCGCAATCCTTCAGGTGGTCCAGCAATTCGAACTCACGCGCAGGCGTATCGCAGCGAAAGGGTTCCAGCGCGGCTTTGGTTACGATCCATGGGCTGATCGAAGTTGCGGTCGCCTTGGCCTGAAACGGCCCCAGCGGCTGGTATTCCCAAGCTTGAATGTCGCGCGCCGACCAGTCGTTCAGAAGCACATAGCCAAAGATGTGATCATCGGCCTCCTGCACCGAGATGGGGCCATCAGACGATGTACCTACAATGGCACCCATCTCGAGCTCAACATCAAAGCGGCGGCTGGGCAGAAAGGCGGGCAGATCTTCGTCGGGGGATTTGAGCTGCCCCCATGGGCGACGGATATCGGTGCCGGAAACAACCACGGACGAGGCGCGCCCGTTGTAACCGATTGGAATATGCAGCCAGTTTGGCGGGAGGGCATTCTCAGCGCCGCGGAACATGGTGCCGACATTGAAGGCGTGGTTTCTACCCGCATAGAAATCAGTGAAATCACTGACGGCAAACGGCATATGCATTTCCGCAGTGTCCTGCGCGATCAACATGGGCTCGACCTTGTGGCGTTCATCGGACCCCTCGGCCAAAAGCGCTGTCAGGCGGTTGCGAAGAGTGGTCCATACGGCGGGACCTTGTTCCATGAGCGGGTTCCAGAAGGGCAGGTCGAACAGCGGCTCATCCGACAACACGATCAGCCCTTCGGTCTCGGCAGCGGTGATGTCAAAAATCATGTCGCCAATGGCCGCACCACAGCGCGGATCGCCGCCTGCCGTCGAGAAGACCCCGTACGGCAGGTTGTTCAACGGGAACGGGTGATCTGCCGAGTTAGCGGATGCAACCCAGGATTTGATCAAAGGCATACTTTGTCCTTTTGTCTTTCATTCGTTTACGAAGCGGAACGGAGGGATTTGAGACCAAGCAAAACTGCCGCCAATATCATAAAGCTGCCCCCGATCCGGTCGAGCCAGAGCTTTGCCGGTCCTTGCAATCGACGCCCCAGCCAACTGGCACTGCCGCCATAGGCAATCAGGAAAAGCCCGTCGATGGTCAGGTAGGTCGCTGATAAAATGGCGAATTGCGGCCAAAAGGGCAGGGAGCCATCGATGAACAACGGAAAGAGCGCTGCGAAAAAGACCACGGCCTTTGGGTTTGCGGCGGATGTAACAAAGCCTTGCATCCAAAGGGCTTTGCGGCTGGCGCGCGGCCTGTTTTGCGAAGACGTGGCGCTTGTCTTCAGAATTTGCTTGAGGCCAAGAAACACCAGATAGGCGACGCCAAGCCACTTGATCACTGCGAGGGCGGTTCCGGACGTTGCGATCACGGCAGCAAGGCCAAGCCCTGCGGCCAGCATCTGCAGGAAATTGGCCGTAAGATCGCCGGAGGCGGTGAATATCCCGCGCCTCAGCCCGTTGGTTGCCGAATTCGACAACATCAGTAGTTGGCTGGGTCCAGGTGTGCTCATCAACAGCAAAACCGTGGCCACATAGGTTATCCATGTCTCAAGGGTCATTTTTTACCTGGCGTCCCGTCAAATTTCTTTTCGATGTCGGTCCAGCAGTCGATGTAATCATCCTGCAACGGCGCCTCGGTTGCCGCAAACCCAGTTAGGTGCTGCGGGAACCGGGTTTCGAACATGAACGACATGGTGTTTTCCAGTTTGTCCGGCCCGAGGTTTGAATTTGACGCCTTTTCAAACGCCTCCTTGTCTGGCCCGTGCGGGATCATCATGTTGTGCAGGCTCAAGCCACCGGGAATAAACCCCTGCGGTTTGGCATCGTACTGGCCGTAGATGTTGCCCATCAGCTCAGACATGATGTTCTTGTGGTACCAGGGCGGGCGGAACGTGTCTTCGGCAACCATCCAGCGTTCGCGGAACAGGACAAAGTCGATATTGGCGGTGCCCGGTTGGCCTGAAGGCGCTGTGAGAACCGTAAAGATCGACGGATCCGGATGGTCGAAAAGGATTGCGCCGACGGGGCAATAGGTGCGCAGGTCGTACTTGTAAGGCGCATAGTTGCCATGCCACGCTACAACGTCCAGCGGGCTGTGGCCAATCCTTGTGGTGTGGAATTGCCCGCACCATTTGATTGTCACGGAGGAGGGCGCGTCGCGATCTTCAAACGCGGCGACAGGGGCCTTGAAGTCGCGTGGGTTTGCCATGCAATTGGCTCCGATCGGACCGCGCCCGGGCAATTCGAACTTTTGCCCATAGTTTTCACACACAAAACCGCGTGCCGGTCCGTCCAGAACTTCGACCCGATACAAGAGACCGCGCGGGATGATCGCGATTTCCTTGGGTTCCAAATCGATGATGCCCAGTTCGGTTGCAAAGCGCAGGCGGCCTTCTTGTGGCACCACCAGCAGCTCTGAATCAGCCGAAAAAAAGTAGTCATCCACCATTGATTCCGTGACCAGGTAGATGTGGCTGGCCATACCAACCTGCGTGTTCACGTCACCGGCCGTGGTCATTGTACGCATCCCCGTCAGCCAGGTCAGGCCGGCGTCGGAATGCGGAACAGGGTCCCAGCGATACTGGCCAAGGCTGATCACGTCCGGGGCGATGCAAGGTGCGGACTTCCAGTAGGGCAGGTCGATTTTCTTGTAACGATGCGAATGTTTGACCGACGGCCGGATGCGATAACACCACGTACGCTCGGGCGGATTGGCCGTAAAAGCTGTACCGCTTAGTTGTTCGCCATAGAGGCCATAATTGCACCTTTGCGGGCTGTTCATGCCTTGCGGCAGGGCATCGGGCAGAGCCTCGGTTTCAAAGTCATTTCCAAAGCCGGGCATATATCCGGCATGGGTTCCAACAGGGGTGCTGGCCTGCGTCAGGTTTTGCGGATCCGTCGGACGATTCATCGTGAGTTCCTCCGTTTGCTGCTTGTCGGATAATAGTTGATTTTGTAACTAACAAGCATGGCAAAAGACGAAACTGGCAAAAAAGATCAATTTGATCTGCAAATTTTCCTTCCCTACCTGCTCAATCAGGCTGCTGAAGAGAGTTCCCTTGAATTTCAGCGCATTTACAAGGGCCGCTACGGTATGCTCAGAACCGAATGGCGAGTTCTGTTTCACTTGGGTATTTTTGCAGAATTGACCGCACGAGATATCGCCGAAAAGGCCAAAATACACAAAACCAAGATCAGCCGCGCCGTGCACAAGCTGGAGCAACGGCGGTACCTAAAGCGATCACGCGACGATTCTGATCGCCGGATAGAGAGGTTGACGCTCACACCGTTCGGCCAATCAGTGTATCAGGAATTGAGCGGGATCGCCGAAGAGTACGACGCCAAACTGGCCGGAAAATTCACGCAAGATGAGGCGCGGCTGCTGCGCAGCATGCTCCAGCGTCTGGCCGGGATGGATTGAGCACTGGTAATTTCGCCCGGACATTCCCAGATGTGTCATAAATCTGATACGGACAGAGTTATGGCAGCCCCCAGTTCCCTTACCCTTTCAATGCACGAGATGATCGACTGGTTGGTCCAAAAAGGGCTGGACGGTGCCGTGCAGGAAGAATTGCTGGAAGGGTTCTGTACGCGGTTGATCGATCTTGGCATCCCGCTGATGCGGTTTCACGCAGCTCAATCTACATTGCATCCGGTGTATGGCGGAACGGGGTATAGCTGGTACCGCAACAAAGGTGGCGAATCCGAGAAGTTTGAAAAAACAGACGTGCCCAGCGATCTGTGGCGCAGCAGTCCTTTGTACGCTTTGTTGCACGAGGACATGGATGAGTTGCGTGTCCGGTTGGTCGACCAGAATGAACCCAGCCGTTTCCCTTTGCTGAACGACCTGCGAGAGATCGGTGCGACGGACTACTACGCAACTGGCGTGTCGTTTGAGCGTAACGGTCAGATGCGCCCGGATGGCCTCAGAGAAGTCAGCGATGGTGTGTTGATGTCCTGGACCAGCAATGCCCCGCAAGGGTTCGGCGATAAGGATTTGGCCCTGATCAATGAGGTGTTGCCGCATCTCGGCTTGGCTCTGAAATCCACAAAGAACCAGGTCATGGCCCGTGATCTGATGCGGGTGTATCTGGGGCGGGATGCCGGACAACGCGTCTTGTCCGGTGAAATCAAACGTGGCTCGTTACAACAGATCGACGCGGTAATCTGGAATTTCGATCTGGAAGGCTTCACCAACATGTCCGAGGAGTTGCCCGGGCAAGAAATCATAGAAATGCTGAACGACTATCTCGCCGTTGCTGTCGGCGTGGTTCACGATTGCGGCGGCAACATATTGAAGTTCATGGGCGACGGGCTGATGGCCATGTTTGACGTTGGTGAAATCGATGCAGACGCCCGCGCCGCGCTGAGCGCGGTACCCTTGCTGAAAAGCCGTATGCGCGATCTCAACGCATATCGGCAAGACGCAGGGCTTCCCGTCGCCCACTTCACCCTTGCATTGCACTCCGGCGAAATCCTGTACGGCAATATCGGGTCAGAGACGCGACTGGATTTCACGGTGATCGGTCCTGCGGTCAATCAGGCGGCCCGCATCGCCGGGATGCACCGGTCATTGGATCAGCGGATCCTGATTTCCGACGATGTCGCCCGTGCCGCGCAACCTTGCGCGCAAGAACTGGTGTCGGTCGGTCGCTATATGTTGCGCGGCGTAACCGAACCCAAAGAGCTTTTCACTGTCTATGCACCGGAGAGTTAAAAGTCGATCTCGACACCCGGCAGATTAAGTTCGCGCATCATGTCGCGCAACTCCTGCCGGGCTGCGATGTTTGAGATATTCAATTGTTTGACGCCGATATCCTTGAGATCCAGCAGGGTCAGGCCCCGCGGAAACAGCTCGCGAAAAATCACCCGCTCGGAAAAACCCGAGGCCACGCGAAACCCGATCCGCTGAGACAGCATTTCGATTGCGCGCTGCATCTTTTCCTTATTGACCATGCGCTGCGTACCAACGCGATTTCGGACAACGACCCAATCAATCGGTTTCAAACCGGCTTGTGCCCTCAATTGCCGCGCGTTCCAGACCATCTCGGAATAGACTGACGGCCCGAGGATTTTTTCGCCTTTCGAGTCAATCCGCGCCAAAAGGTCGAAATCGATGAAACTGTCGTTCAATGGTGTGATCAACGTGTCCGCCAGCGAATGGGCTACCTGACTCAGCCGGGTGTGCGAGCCGGGGCAGTCGATCAGAATAAAGTCGCTGTCGCTTTCCAACTCGGCAACGGCGGCGGACAGGCGGTGATCATAGATGTTTTCGCCGGGCTTGAGTGTGTTTGCATCGATCTCCGGCAAATCGTGATGGCGCGGGCCGGGAAGTGTGACCTCTGTACCATTCAGAAAGTTGCCGCGATTTTCGAAATAGCGCCCAAGACTGCGTTGCCGCAGATCGAGATCCAATGTGCTGACCTTATGGCCCAGACGCGCAAGCGCTGTGGCTACATGCATCGACACGGTCGATTTGCCTGCGCCGCCCTTTTCGTTTCCGACCACTATGATATGTGCCATGCTTGTGTTCCCAAGTCTTGCCGTGTTTGCCCACACGTTGTTGTGAGCCACTATATGTTGTGTCCTCACCGAAGGAAAGAACCTCGCGCGGCGCATTGAGACAATATCCGGCTCCAATTTGGAAAATCGTGAGCGATGCGCGGGTTACAGTGCGAAGCTTGCCAAATCTGAGTCCCTGATTCACTGTCACGTCAGCGGTTCAGCAAGGAGAACATAGGTTGGACCACCTGTTCCTGAACGTATTCAACGTGGTTCTGCCCGTTCTCATCTGTGTCGGAATCGGGTATTGCCTTGCGGTGTTCAAGGCTCCGTTCGACAACAAGGTGATCGGCGGACTCGTCTCAAACGTCGGGTACCCGACCCTGATCATCTCGCATCTGTCGACCACCAAACTGGATGTTGAGACCTTTCTGGACATGATGACCGCAGCTGTACTTGCAATTGCGGGTTTTGCCGTGTTGGGGTTTACGGCGCTCAAGCTCTTGCGCCTGCCGGTGCGTGCCTTTTTGACACCGATGATGCACGGAAACGTCGGCAATATTGGCCTGCCGATCACCTTGCTTGCACTGGGCAATGCCGGCATGGCCTACACGATGGCCTTTGTGGTTGTTGTGTTGATCAGCATCTTTACGGTCGGCATGTGGATACCGGCTGGCGCGTTCTCGCCTCGCAAGCTTGTCACATCCCCGATCATCTATGCTGTAATCGTGTCCCTTATACTGATGGGAACGGGGTACAGCCTGCCGCAACCGCTTTCAAAATCCTTTGATATCCTCGGCGGGCTATCGATCCCGCTGATGCTGCTGACGCTTGGGCACACGCTGGAAACCCTGAAGATCAACAAGCTCGGCCGCGCGATATTGCTGACCGCACTGCATCTTGTGATGGCTGTGGCAATTGCTAGTGCCTTGATTTGGCTGTTCGGGTTTACAGGAATTGAACGCGGTGCATTGATCCTGTGTTGCCTGATGCCGTCTTCTGTTGCGACCTATCTGTTTATCGACCGCCACGTTCCGGAATACGCGCCGGATGTCGCTGGCTTTATTCTGGTCTCGACCCTGACCACAATCGTCGTGTTGCCGGTCGCATTGTCGTATTGGATTTAACTGTCAGCCGGCAGAGTTTTGACCTGTAAGATGTTTAGAACAAGCGCAATGAGTTCGAAATGACAAGTTCACTCTGCGTCTTACCAGTTCGCGCAGTGGCAACCGGTCTATTGACCATCGGAAGCGGGTCGCTGACCGTTTCGATTGTACACCTGGCCACAGCCTTAGGTCTGTAAATGCACTCAATCCCGCACCATTGCTTGCCCCAATCGCAATGATCCCCTATCGCGGAACCCGCCACATTTATCGCCTAGATCATGGGTACTGATGCGCGCTCCCAAAAGGGATGGAAAGCCGCAACACCCGACGCGCAAAAAGACCACCACTATGCGGCGGACCAAATTTTTGTTTTAATGTCGATATCTTATCCTTGGAACCTAACGGTTCCAGTGGCGTTACTTAGTGATTTTTCCGGCTCCCGAACCGGTGCAAGCCCTGAGGTACATTGATGTCGATAACCGATCCAAACATGGCCTCTGACTTGGGCGGCGCGCGGGTGGTGCTGGCGATGACCGCGATCTGCATGATGGTTGTCGGGTTCAACACAACCGCCGTTGCAACCATTCTGCCGAACCTCAAGTCCGAGTTCGATCTGACACCGTCCGGCCTGCAATGGGTAATGGCAATCTACACGGTGGTCAGCGCCTCGCTGGTCACGATTGTCAGCCGTCTGGGGGACATTATCGGCAAGATGCGGATATTCTTTTTCGGAATGATCGTCTTTGCCTGTGGCTCAGCCTCTGTCCTGTTTTCGCAGGACGCGGCCATGTTGCTGATCGGACGCGGCGCGCAAGGCGCTGGGGCTGCCGCGCTGTTCGGAACGTCCCTGTCCGTACTGACCGCTGCAACACCGGAAGAGCAGCGCGCGGGTGTCACCGGGGCCTGGGGCGCCATTGTCGGTCTTGCTATCGGTGTCGGGCCGATTGTGGGTGGGGCCTTTGCCCATTATCTGAACTGGCGCGGCGTTTTTGCGACCGATATCGTCTTGCTGGCGATTGCCTTCGTCATCGGGGTGCGCGTGGCCAGACGGAAATACGTACCCGACACACGGCTGGAAGGCGCAGGATTCGACTACGCGGGCGCGGTTGCCATCCTATTGCTTCTGGGTCCGCTGTCCTTTGCCCTGAGCAATGGGGAAAGCAACGGTTGGGGCAGCATGTTGACCCTGATACCACTGGCTGTTTCCGCGGTTGCGGTTCTGGGGCTGGCTGTCACATCGCGGCGCAGCAAGGATCCCCTGGTGGAACTGCGGTATTTCCGCCACCCGCGATATCTGATGGCGGCTGCCGGGATGTTCTTTGCGGGGTTCACGCTGTTTTGCTTCTTCGTCTACTTCAATGTCTTTGTGCAATCTCCGGACGCGTTCGGGTACTCCGCCATCGGCGCCGGGTTGGCGATTCTGCCGCTGAGCCTGAGCATGTTTGTCCTGTCCGTAACCGCCCCGCGCTTTCTGGCGCCTTACAGTTTTCAATGGCCGGTGGTGATCGGGATGGGTGCCATGGCCATCGGGTTTTTTCTGCTGGCCACCACGCAAAACTCCACCACCTTTGCGGAAATCTGGTGGAAGCTGTTGATCGTGGGGGTCGGGATAGGTCTGTGTTTCTCGCTTCTGCCGCGCCTCGGCCTTAGATTGCTGCCCGAAGAGCATATGGGGCAGGGGTCGGGTGTCATCAATGCGTTTCTCTATTTCGGGGCGACCATGGGGTCCGTCGTGGGTGGATTGGCTGAGGCGATCACCATCCGGTCCGGGCTATCCAATGTCATCGCCACGCTGCCAGCCGGTTCGACGCAGCGTGAGGATCTGGCCCATGCGCTGGCCCACGGCACCCCAAGCCAGATTCAACAACTGATTGCCGGATTGGATCCGCAGACGGGCACCGCACTCGCAAGTGCCTTGCGCGAATTGCAGGACGATGCGTTCGACAGCACCATGCTGGTGACCGGCGTGGTTGCCCTGGCGGGAATGATCCTTGCGCTTTTGCTTTTGCGCGGCCCGGTCCCGCCGGTACACAGCGCAGTGAACTTGACGAAAGAGCGGGAATAGCCGGTGATTGAGCGCGCGGCCTAAGAACTGCATCATCACCAAAGACCTTATTCTGTACGGGTTCGGAACGTGTGTCGAGTATTGAAGCCATGTGGTCACCTTGGGTGACAATGCGGGAAGCCCTTTTCTGGCAAAATCTCAGTAACGAAGTTAACGTTGCTGAGGAACTGAAATGGATGTTTTGCACGCGAAAGCCTGGGCAGACTCTTGTTTTCGACTAAAGTCGACGGATGATGATTTCTACAATCAACACAGCTGCGACTGGCTCCTTTTTGTCAGGTCTGCGGTGAGAAGATTGCCAAAACCGAAAGTTGAAAAACACAGTCGACCGCCGAGACTACCCAAGACACTAGAGCAATAGGACAATGACCCAGCCACCGAACGGACTTGCCGAAAACGCCGCTGTGATGGACGTGATAGCACGTGAAACAGAGATGTTTGTGCAACAGGACTTCGACGGCTGGGCTGCGTGTTGGGTTCAGGATGATCGCACGCGCGAAGTCTGCATCTCGTCATCCTTTGGTGCAACGGTTCTTGAGGGGTGGGACAAGCTTAGCGACTACATGCGCACCGTCATCGAGAGCGGGGCTGTGTGCAGACTCTCGGACGTTGAGCGGTACAACGTCAGTGTGACCGTGAGCGGAGACATCGCGCATGTCGTGTTTGATGAACGCTCGTGTCACACCAATGGCCGGGTGGAACAGACTTTCGAAACCCGCGTTCTGGAGCGTTTGGATGGAAGATGGCGCATTCTCTACGCCTCTTTCATTCTGCGCGGGCATCAACAAATCGATTCCAACCGGCTGGCCATAAATGGCAAGGGAGAAATCCTGTGCGCCCCGGAAGAGGCACGTCGTCAGCTTGAGCGACATCCCGGTCTCACAATCTCAAACAACCGGCTGCGTGCCACCAAACCTGCATGGGATAAAGTTCTCCAGGCCGGGCTGGACTGTGCTGCACAACAACACGGGTACTTTCAACACTACCGGTATATGTCTCAGAGTGGGAAAAACTTCCGACTTCCTGTCGTCTTGGGCGAAACGGACGAAGGCGGTGTCGTGGTTTGCATGCTCTTCGTCAGAGACGGGCTAACCTTTGTCGAAACTCGAAACGACGGTGATATCGAGGCGCGCATGAACGTAGCCAAGATTGTCTTTGGCCTGTCTGACGGACAGATGTCGCTCGCGCATCGCATCGTCTGCGGTGATAATCTCACGGCAGCGTCCGAAGCTCTCGGCATCAGCATCAATACTGCCCGGACGCATTTGTCCCGCATTTACGCTAAGACGGGCATTAACTCTCAAACCGCATTGGTGCGGACCTTGCTCAGTGTCGGGTAACGGCAGCGAAGCTGTCTTGTTTTAGCTGGCCTTTGAAACCTCGCAGCGATTGGGCTCCCGTCCATTGTCGACCATCCTGAGATGGTAGAAAATCCGCCTTTTCAGGGGGGCTCAGGCGGCTGACAAAGCTGGGTTTTAAACGGATTGTCGCGAGGCGGCCTCTTGACGCGTGTTTTAGTCGGAAAACGCTAGTTTCACGCCCAGGAAACCGAAGGCCCCTCCGAAACATCTCTTGATCCAGTTTAACACCGTTGGACGTGTAACAACGTAGTCTCTCGCCGCCGATGCAAATGCACCATATCCTACAAAAACGACAAACGTCATAACCATAAATGCCAGCGCCAGATTTATTAGCTCGCCTGTAGCATTCGTAGAATTGGCAGAGATGAATTGTGGTAAGAATGCCAAGAAAAACAGCGACAGTTTGGGGTTCAGCACGTTGATGAGCGTGCCAGTTGCCGCGATTTTTGCGTAGCTCTTGGACCTTCTTTCTTCGCTGACCTCCATGGTGCCACCTTCCCTAAGGATGCTCCACGCCATGTAAAAAAGATATATGACTCCAAGGTATTTAATGACCTGAAAGGCGAGCGCACTTGTGTTTAGCAGCGCGGCCAGACCGACAATGCTTGCGACTGCGGCCGGAACGATACCAAACGTGCAGCCAAAAGCTGCAGCCACACTGGCTTTGAAGCCGCGACCAAGACCAACAGCAAGCGTGTAGATAACGCCAGTGCCCGGCAACAAAACAACAACCAGGGCGGTCAATAAAAACTCAATAGACATGGCATCCTCCCAATTCCAACGCATGTTCAATCTAGCGAGCGGACAGTGAGTGAACCCAGTCGGAAGATCAAGAAAATCGCAACGGCAACACCCCAAATGGCCGAACCCAGACCACATGAATGTTAACAGTCTGCCTAGTACATAAACCCGTAACCTTGTCCTTCAGACAAGCAAAAACCCTGCCAAAATGACAGGGTTTTAGCAATCTAACGCCGCCTGATTGGACGGCCTCTCTCATTCGAAACGGATCAGGCTCAGAAGCCCAGACCTTCGTATTTCTTCTTGAACTTCGACACACGTCCGCCGGCGTCCATCAGGCGGGTGCCGCCACCGGTCCACGCAGGGTGTGAGGAAGGATCGATCTCCAGAGACAGCTGATCTCCTTCGCTGCCCCAGGTGGATTTCATCTGAACAACGGTGCCATCGGTCATTTTGACGTCGATGACGTGATAATCGGGATGGATGTCTTTTTTCATCTTTCCGTTCCTTACGCTTCGGCGCCAGCCTTGGGCTTGTAGTTGGTGACCTCTGCGATACGTGCGGATTTACCGCGGCGCGAGCGCAGGTAGTACAGTTTGGCGCGACGAACGCGGCCACGGCGGACAACGGTGATGCTGTCGATGTTGGTCGAATACAGCGGGAACACGCGTTCCACGCCTTCGCCAAACGAAATCTTGCGAACGGTGAACGAACCGGCGATGCCTTCGCCGCCCTTGCGCGCGATGCAGACGCCTTCGTAGTTCTGCACACGGGTGCGCGACCCTTCGGTCACCTTATAGCCGACACGAATGGTGTCACCGGCTTTGAAATCGGGGATGTCTTTCCCCAGGGCGGCAATCTGTTCCGCCTCTAGCTGTGCGATCAGGTCCATCGCAGGTACTCCTATCTGCTCGTGGTTGGTCCACGAAGTTTGGGCACGGGCTGAGAGCTCTTGGTCTTCACCGGGTCCTGCGAACAGCCCGCCAGAGGTCAGATCGAATGTTCCTTTTGCCTGGTCTGCCCTGACACGCCGCAGCCGAAGAAAGCCGGGTGTTGCGCCATGAAACAAACCAAAACACCGGAGTCGCATGTCGCGGCACCGGATTGCGCTGCTTTAGGGGGTTTGCGGGTAGGGATCAAGCCTAAATTGCAGGCGTTACCGGTGAGATTTCGCCGTTTTGCAACTGCCCCGTTGCCTTGGCGGGTGGTTCAGGCATTCTGGGGCCAATTCAACGAGCAGTTATTTCAAAAACAGGACAATGTCATGCGGTTTCCCGTTTTGCTGGCACTTGTGGGCCTTACTGTGATCTCATGCGGGCGACAGGGGCCGCCGCCGCAAGTTGTCGAGCAGGTTCCAGGCGTGGATCGAACGGCCCCATCGGTGATCTATCCGGAATTCGGTGACGCCGACCCGCATGATTGGGAGGGGCGGCATCCCGGGCTCTATCCTGTGCATGGGCTGGACGTATCCCGCTGGCAGGGGCCGATTGATTGGCAACAGGCCAAAGCGTCAGGCGTCAGTTTTGCTTTCCTTAAGGCGACAGAAGGTGGTGACGTTGCAGACCCGCTGTTCGAGGATCATCGCCGGGGGGCACAGGCAGCGGGCGTGCCGTGGGGGGCGTATCACTATTACTATTTCTGCCGACCTGCACGGGAACAGGCACGCTGGTTCATTCAGAACGTGCCCAAAGGTGCAGACCTGCCGCACGTTTTGGATATGGAATGGACGCCCCATTCGAAAACCTGCACCCTGCGCCCCGATGGCCCCACGGTCCGGGCCGAGGCTCAGCGCTTTCTGGACATCCTGGAACGCCACTATGGCCGCAGGCCCATCGTCTATACCACCGTGGACTTTTACGAAGACACTCAGATCGGGCGCCTTCCCAAGACCGATTTCTGGCTAAGGTCAGTCGCAGGGCATCCCAGCAAGGTTTATCCGCGGGCTGTTTGGCGCTTCTGGCAATACACCGGCACCGGGTTGGTGCCAGGGGTTCAGGGCAAAGTGGATATCAATGTCTTTCACAGCTCTCCCGAGGTTTGGGCGCAGTGGAAGGCTAAAGGGCCTTAGGTTTGAGGTGTGCCGTAGGTCTCAATCGTGCCGCCCCCGACCAGGTGGTCCAGCCGGCGCACCCTCTCGTCGCCAAAGGCATCGTTTATCCAGAAGCGTTCGCCGTCTGTGAGGTCCCGACGCTCAAAACCACGTTCGGTCATGCAGCGGTCAACTTGATCAAGCTCGCCCTGTGCGCGGAGCCGGTCATCAAACGGGGCCGTGATGGCTGGGCCTATGAGAGCACCCCAAATCAGGATGTTGGTGGCGTAACCGCCTATCACTGCAGCGTTACCGCCGATATCGGCCTCGGTCGCACAGGATTCCACGGCCACGCGTGCCGAATGCAGATTGTGACCCGCTTGTGTGGGCACTGACATCTCGAGAGGTTTGGTTGTGCAGGCCGACACGGCAAGCACACCTAAGCAAATGACTTTTTTCATATATTCGTCCGCAATGTGTTGAAGGGGAATTGCACAAGGCAACATCTTAAGGATGAATAACTTCGTCCCTGTTCAGCTTCAAGCAGCAACCAATGAATGCCCAAATCTGCGGCACTCATGCCACATACAGTAGGTCAATCCGACCCGTCGCCCTGCGTTTTTTTGTAGTCTTCCCAAAGATCAGGACGGCGCTCTCGGGTGAGGCGCTCGGACATCTCGTGACGCCATTCCGCAATGCGTCCGTGGTGCCCGGACATCAGAACCTCAGGAATCGGGCGGCCCTTCCAATCGGCGGGTCGTGTGTACTGCGGATGCTCCAGCAGGCCGGAGGAAAAGCTCTCGTCCTCGGCCGAAGCCTGATTGCCCAGCACACCGGGGATTAGGCGTACAGTGGCGTCGATCAGCGCCTGCGCCGCGATCTCGCCGCCGCTCATGACAAAATCGCCCAGGGACACTTCCTGGATACCGTAGTGTTCCAGCACACGTTCATCGACGCCTTCGAACCTACCGCACAACAAGGTCATGCCATCGCAGCGGGCGAGGTTCCGCATCATGGGCTGGTCCATTTGGCGTCCGCGTGGGCTCAGGTAGATCAAAGGCCAGTTACCGTTGATGCCTGCCATCGTGTGTTCAATTGCGTCACCCAAAACGTCGGCGCGCAGAACCATGCCCGCGCCCCCGCCGGCAGGTGTGTCATCTACTTTTTTGTGTTTGCCTAGCCCGAACTGGCGCAGGTCCACTGTTTCAAGCTGCCACAACCCGTTCTGCAACGCTTTGCCAGTCAGGCTTTCGCCAAGTACACCGGGGAAGGCGCTGGGAAACAGGGTGATGATCTTGGCTTTCCACACTCCGTGCAGGTCCGGTGTGGGCGTCATCAACTCGCGCGGTTTCAGCGTCGGCCGGATGGCCTTGCGACCATAAGATTTGCTTGGCGTGTCTGTCATGCCTGAGTGACCAGTTCATCCTTGGCGCGTCTGAGAATGGCCTTCTTTTGCGCCATCAGCGCGCCATCGTCCAGCGCTGACCGGTTCAACTCCAGCAATTCCATCAGGACGTCGTCCTGCGGGCGGGCGCTATGAGGTTCGGGGGTCACCAAATGCATGGCTTTGTCGCTTGGAAGGTCCAAAAACTCGGCAAAAGGCGCACCCGGGCCAAAGCGTTGCTTGCGCAGATCCTCCAACCATTCGGTTTTGACCTTGACGCCAGGCAACCTGCGTTGCAGCGCGTCAGCTGTTTCGTGCAGGGGCGGCAGGTGATCAAGTGTTGCGCGGAAGCCCTCGAAATCCTGCACCAGCCGCGCGCGCCGCAGGTCATGGGCCCAGAGGCTGTAGAGCCAGTCCTCTTGCTGCCGCAGCGACAGGTAGATCGTGATGTCCAACGGATCGCCTTGCAGCCTGTCACGAATGAGTTCCACCAAGGCAGAGGCTAGCTCGGGAAGGGCGGCATAGCCCTCGGCGCTGTTGCGGCTGGAGCGCAGGCCCGCGAAGTTTTCCTCACTCAGGATCAGGCCGCGGCGGGTGGCGAAATCGGTCGATTGCAGCAGGTCGCCGGCACCTGCCTTAAACTCGGCAAGTGTGTTGTTCATCCGGTAAATCGAATGACGGGTGGCAGCGTCCGCCAGACCGGTCTTGCGTGTCTTGTAAGGCAGGATCAGCGAGAAATGTGGCCAGATCAGCTTGCGGTTCTTGTACAGGAACGAGTGTGCAACGGTGGTGCCGGTCTTGTGCAGCCCCAGATGCAGCAGAACGCGTCGCATCAGATCAGGCCTTCGGGCGGGTCGGCGATGATGCGGCCCGCGTCCAGATCAACCGTCGGTACCGCCTCTAGCGTGAAGGGCAGCAGAACGGTCGACTTCAACCCCGGCCCGTGAAGTTCCAGCAAATCCGAGGCACCGTGGTTCTGAACGGATTTGACCCGGCCCAGCAGTGTACCGCCTGTGTCATAGACCTCTAAACCGATCAGATCGGTATGGTAAAACTCGTCGTCGGGAAGCGAGGGCAACTGGTCGCGTCGCGCAAAAAGGCGCAGGCCCTTCAGGGCATCTGCCTCTTCCTTGGTTTCGACGCCACCAAGACGGGCTGCAAATCCGTTCTTGATCGTCCGGGTCAGGACAAGAGGATAGCGCTGGGTGCCCGCTTCGTCTGTCAGAGGGGAATAGGCTTCGATGTCTTCCGCAATGGCGCAATAGCTTTTCAGCCGGACCTCACCGCGCACGCCGTAGGATCCTGCAACGCTGCCGACGCAGATCAGATCACTCATTTGAGCCTTCCGTTATACACAGTCCATTTCGCCAATGTCCGATCCCCTCGCAGGCTTCGCGTTGGTTCGAGCGTTCGAAGAACACGCCCACAATAAAGGCGATCATCAGCAGGATGGGAAGCCGCAACAAACCGAACATGTGCCTATCTCACCTCGATGGGCAGAGTTTCGTTTCGGTTTTCCCAGCCGACCTGTTCCAGTTCCGGCGTGTCCGAGAATACTTCGGGCCAGCCGACGCAGAAATACCCGATCAACCGCCAGGTCTCGGGCACGTCCAAATCACGGGTAAGTTGGTCGGGGTCAAGGATGGACACCCAGCCCAAGCCCAAACCTTCTGCGCGCAAAGCGAGCCAGAACAGTGTGATCGCCGACACGACCGAATACCGCCGCATCTCGGGCATTGTGCCTGCGCCCAGACCCTGGCCTTTTTCGGTGGCATCGTCGCAAAACACGGCCAGCTGCACCGGGGCGTCCTGCATCCCGGACAACTTCAACTCGCTGTAAAGCTTTGCCTTCTCACCGGAATAGCCATCTAACGCCTTGGCATTGGCGGTTTGAAAATTCCTTAGGGCCGCGTCGCGTGCGGCGTTGCTATCGACGCGGATCACGCGCCAGGGTTCGCTGAGCCCCACCGAAGGGGCCAGCCGAAACGCGTCGAGGCAGCGCGTCAGCACTGCCTCGTCAAATGCATCGGTGCGGAACCGACGCACATCGCGCCGGAGCCGCAACAACAGGTCAAACTGCGTGCGAAAATCGTCAGTGAACGTCTGATCCCGCACAGCAATCGCCTGCTTATTCTTCTGCGACCGCTTCTTCAGCCGGTGCAGCCGCTGCTTCGGTGGCTTCCGCAGCCTTTGCAGCTTTCTCTTCAGCGCGTTCCTGAGCTTTCTTGCCCGGGGTACCTTTGTTGGGGTTGTTGCGCTCGGCCTTGTCACGGGCGCCGGCTGCTTCCAACATACGCGCGATACGGTCGGTGGGCTGTGCGCCCTGATCCAGCCAGTACTGGATGCGCTCCATGTTCATTTTCACGCGCTCTTCGCTGTCTTTCGGCAGCAGCGGGTTGTAGGTGCCCAGTTTCTCGATGAAACGACCGTCGCGCGGCATGCGGCTGTCAGCAGCCACGATGCGATAGAAGGGACGCTTTTTCGAGCCGCCGCGAGCGAGACGAATTTTCATTGCCATGGTGGTATCTCCTTTGAATGGCGTATCCGGGATTTGCCCGGTTTAGTTCTGATGTTTCTTGTGGTGTCGGATGACTTCCTGAATGATGAAATTCAGGAAAGCCTTGGCGAAATCGGGGTCTAGATCGGCCTCTTTCGCCAGGTCTTCGAGCCGTGCGATCTGCGCTGCTTCGCGCGAGGGATCGGACGGGGGAAGGTCGTGTGCGGCCTTGAGTTTGCCAACGGCCTGCGTGTGCTTGAACCGCTCGCCCAGCGTGTAGACAAGGATCGCGTCCAGCCGGTCGATGCTTTCGCGATGCTCTTTCAACAGCGTGGCAGCCTGTGTCACGGGGTTGGTCATTGGCCAGTCCTTTCGGTGGTCAAGTCAATCTGCGGGTGGCGCCAGATCTGAGCGTGTTTACCCAAAAGCTCGGCTCGCTCAGTTTCCAACGTGGCCCCAAGCCGTTCCGCCAGCGCGCGCGAACGATCATTGGCGTGGGCGATGTAGGAGATCACACCATTCAGACCCTGATGCCGCGCGGCGTAGTCGCGTGCCGCAAGTGTCGCTTCGAAGGCTAGCCCTTTTCCTTCAAAATCGGACATCAACACCCAGCCAAGCTCGGGTTCGGCCCAACCCGGTGCATTCATCATGCCAACCCAGCCGGCAAACTGACCAGATGATCGTTCGGTGATGTGCCAGCCGCCATAGCCGTGAAGCGCCCAGTGACCAAGACGTCCTGCCAGAGATCTCCACGAGTCCACCTCGTTTCGCGGGCCGCCGACCATATGGCTGCGCTCGGTTGCAAAAAAAGCAATCATCGCGGGCAGATCATCCAGATGCGGTGCGCGAAGGATCAGGCGGTCTGTCTCAATGGTGGGGATGGTGAAGGTTGTCATGCGTAGGCCTCCATCCCACCATCGCCGTCAGCGGAGAGGTGACGATACACCAAAGTCACACCGTCCTCTTCAACGATTTCGCGTTCCACAAAGGCGCCAAGCCGTTCTGCCAGACGTTGAGAGCGTTCATTCCCTTTGACGATAAAACTCGCCAAAGTGTCCCAACCAAGTTGCTCAAACGCAAAGCCGCGCGCTGCGCTCGCGGCCTCAAACGCATAGCCGTGGCCTTCGCCTTCCTCGGTGAAGATGAAACCAAGCTCTGGCTCTGGGTCTTCCGGCTCGAAGCCGAGAACGACAAATCCGAGCAGTTGACCGTCTGCCTTCGCTGCAACCGACCAAAGGCCATGGCCGCGCAGCGACCAGATGGCGACCATCTGAGCGAAATCATACCACGCGTCTTCACGCGACATGACCGTCAGGTACCGCGCACGCGGACTGGCCACGATCTGGGCGTAAGTGTCGAAATCCGACAACTGCGGAGCACGCAGAACCAGACGCTCGGTTTCGAGCGTCGGAATGGCATCCGCCACCCGTGCCGCCAGCTCAGCCCCTTGCGCATTGGGCGCGGCTTCAAATCGGAAGGTCATGCGTAGGCCTCCGATCCGCTTTGCCGCTCATCCGGGTGAGGGTGACGAAAGACAACATCTTCGGGAGACGGGCGCGCTGCGCTTGGATCTTCACTTGCCCCAAGCCGCTTTGCCAGTGCGATTGAGCGGGTGTTAGGCGCATCGATATAGCTGACCAGAGTCGTCAATTCGGTGTTCTGAAACGCCCAATCACGTACAGCGCAGGCCGCTTCAAATGCATAGCCCTTGCCTTCAAATCCGGGGAAAATGCACCAACCGATTTCGGTTTCCGGGAATTTAGGGGGTTTGTTGATCCCGACCTGCCCAATGAGCTCACCGGTTTCCGTCAGATCGACGGCCCACGCGCCAAACCCAAGAAACTGCCAACTGGCCACGTCCGAGCCCAGCATCGACCAAAGGTCCTGCGCCGAGTACGGCCCATCCATGTACTTCGCCCAATCGGTCGCAAACAGCTTCGCCATCGGCTCGAAATCCTCAAGCCGGTGATGGCGCAACGTTAGGCGCGTGGTGGATATGGTGGGCGCAAGGGTCACGTTACTTTTTCTTCCCAAAACCGCTGAGACCCGGGGGCAGGGTCATACCGCCGCCCATACCAGGCAGACCGCCGCGTCCACCCATCGCCTTGGCCGCCTGTTCGAGCGCTTTAGGGTCCATGCCTGCGGCCATCTCCTCGGGTGAGGGGCCGCCTTTGCCGAACATGCCTTTCATGGCTTGTTTCAGCATCTTGCCTTTGCCCATCTTGCCCATCTTTTTCATCATGTCCGACATCTGCCGGTGCATCTTGAGCAGTTTGTTCAGGTCGCTGACCTCCATCCCCGAACCGGCGGCGATGCGTTTCTTGCGGCTGGCTTGCAGCAATTGCGGGTTGGCGCGTTCGCGTTTGGTCATCGACTGGATCAGGGCGATCTGACGCTTAAGCACCTTGTCGTCCATGCCCGCTTCTTCGACCTGTTTGGCCATCTTGCCCATGCCCGGCATCATACCCATCATGCCCTGCATACCGCCCATCTGGATCATCTGTTCCAGCTGCATTTTCAGGTCGTTCATATTGAACTGACCTTTGACCATGCGCTTCATCATGCGCTCGGTCTGTTCCATCTCCATCGTTTCCTGGGCCTTTTCGACCAGAGCAACGATGTCGCCCATGCCCAGAATACGACCGGCGATCCGGTCCGGCTCGAAGGTTTCGAGCGCGTCCATCTTTTCGCCCAGACCGACAAAGCGGATGGGCTTACCGGTGACCGCGCGCATCGAAAGCGCTGCACCGCCGCGCCCGTCACCGTCCATCCGGGTCAAGACCACGCCCGAGATGCCGACCTTGGCGTCGAACTCTTCAGCGACTTCAACGGCGACCTGGCCGGTCAGGCCGTCAACCACCAGCAGGGTTTCGCGCGGGTCGACCGCGTTGCGGACCTGCTCGACTTCGTCCATCAGCACTTCGTCAATGTGCAGACGGCCTGCAGTGTCGAGCATGTAGACGTCATAGCCACCCAGCGTCGCTTGCTGCTTGGCACGTTTGGCGATATCAACCGGCGATTGGCCCGGCACAATCGGCAACGTGTCTACACCAACCTGCGTCCCGAGCACCGCCAACTGATCCATGGCCGCCGGGCGATAGACGTCGAGCGAGGCCATCAGGACCTTCTTGCCCTCTTTCTCTTTCAGGCGCTTGGCGAGCTTGCCGGTGGTGGTGGTCTTACCCGAGCCCTGCAAACCGACCATCAGGATCGGAGCGGGCGGGTTGTCGATTTTCAGCGCGCCGGGGTCTTCTTCGCCGCGCAGGGTGTCAACCAGCGCGTCATGCACGATCTTGACGACCTGCTGGCCGGGCGTGATCGATTTGGTCACCGCCTGACCGGTCGCCTGTTCCTGCACCTTCTTGACGAATTCACGCGCCACCGGCAGCGAGACGTCGGCCTCAAGCAGGGCAACGCGAACCTCGCGCAGGGCGGTTTTCACGTCTTCTTCGGACAGGGCACCCTGTTTGGTCAGCCGATCAAAGACGCCGGAAAGGCGTTCGGATAGATTTTCAAACATGCCTTCGGCCTCCTTAGCCGGTTTAGATGTGGCACCACCTAATTAGGTTGCGCCGGTTAAATGCACAAACGCCCCCACGGGCGAAACTCGCTGGTGGGGGGCGATCCCTGAACGTCTCAAGGGACCGGAAGATCAAACGCTTCCGGATGTTGGGGGCGATTTAGGCGGATTGGCTATCAGAGTCAACCGTGCGTGGCGGAAGCCAGTCATTGACCGCATCGACCATCCGCTGCGCGCCGCGACCGCTGACATAGGCTTCGACAATTGGGTGACGACCAGCACTCATACCTTTTTCCAGGATCAAAACGGGACGATGCATCTTGGACGTGGTCCCTTCGCGGGTTGAGGTGGTGGTTTCCACCTCGGCATGGGACAAGTTGGACAGCTCATGTTCTACGGTGTCATATCCAAAAACCGATTGACGACGGATCAAAATGCTATTGCTACTCCGGTCGAATATGACTTGCACGCGGCGCACAAAGGCGCAGAACGCGCCAAAGCCCAACCCGCCACCAAACAGCGCAAAGACAATACCGAACAAGACGCCTTCACCACCCTCGGTAGCCATGAAAAGGCCTGCGCCGACAAAGCAGAGGATAAAGACGACCAACATGAGGCCGATCAGCCAAGGCGTATTGGACAGGATCAACTGGTCTGGGGTGTTGCGCGTCACTTTCATGGCGGCACGCTAGCATCGATTTTGAGGGCTGTCGTGGCTTGAAATTAACCATGTGTTGCGCGATGAGCGCGTGAAACAGGAGGGTCCCATGGACGCATCATCCGCCTTTCAGGATACATTGCCGCTCAGTTCCGATGCGCTGCTCGCGCAGCTGGATGCGTGGGGGCTGGCCTACCGGCTTCATACTCATTTGCCGCTACGGACTGTTGAGGATGCGAAGGCGGTGGAAGATCAGTTCATGGTGCCAGGCGAAAACACGTTGCGGCTCAAGAACCTGTACCTGCGCGACAAGAAAAAGCGCAACTACCTGGTGACACTGGAACAGAGCCGCGAGATCGACCTCAAAGTGCTGGGTGCCGAACTTGGGGTCGGCAACCTGTCCTTCGGTTCGGCAGATCGGCTGTTTCAGAACCTCGGTATCCGTCCCGGGGCGGTCAGCCCTCTGGCGATGATCAACGGTGTAGAGAGGAGCGTAAACTTCGTCATGGACGCCGCCGCACAGCAGGCGGATGTGATCAATATGCACCCGCTGGTCAATGACCGGACCGTGGTGCTGGCGCGCGCGGATCTGATGACTTTCTTTGACAAGATCGGCTGCAAGGTGGCCTGGCTGCCCTGATCAGACCTCCAAAGCCTCCTTCAACGCGGTCGCCACATGCGCGGCCGAGGGGTTGATGAACAAGTGTCCATCGGCCTCGAACACCGGATCGTCCAGATGATCGGGAAAGGCCAGTGGCAATTCCGTGCAGGCCAGCAGGATGGCGGTGCCGGGTTGGGCGTGGCGATTGCAGAATGCCAGCAGGCGGGGGTGCGCCGTCTCGGACGCACCGCCGTAGAAGTCGCTGTCAATCATCGCCTGCATCTCGGCAATTTCGTCTTCGGGCAGACGCGCGTTTGCCGCGATACCTTCTGCAGCCAAACGGTCGGCATAGTTGCTGGCCCGCATGGTGACGGTCGTGCCAAGAACCAGCGCCTTTGACGCCCCGGTGGAGGCAGTCGCTTCTGCCGTTGCATCGAAAATGCTGAGAATGGGCATGGATACCCCCTCGCGGATCGCATGAAGCCGGGCGTGTGGCGTGTTGGATGCGATGATCGCAAAGTCGCAGCCAGCCCGTTGCAATGTCAGCAAGGCGTCGCGGAACACCGCGTCAAATGCGGCCCAGCTCTCCTCATCCCCGGCCGCGCCGCGCAAGGCGCGGGTTTTGGCCTGTGTCACGGACTCGATGGTCATTGGCGGGATCGGGAATGGTGATCCATGACCGCGTTCCGCAAAGTACCGACCCGCCCCTTGAGCAATGGCGCGGTAGTAATCCACGGTCGAGGCCCAGCCTACACCGCCCAGAATTCCGATCTTCTTCATGTCAAACGCCCAGCCCGCCGGTTCCCGCTCAGGTGCAGACTGGACGTTTCGAGGCATAAAGGCCAGAGCCGATCAGGCTGCCAGCTCTGACACCGCCTTGTGGGCGTTCTTGACCGCGGTTTCAGCATCCAGAGCCATCTGATCGGCCGCGATCACATCAACATCATGGATGCCAATAAAGCCCAGCACGTGTTTTGCATATCCGGTGGCAAAGTCGATCTCGGACCCCACTGCGGTTCCGCCTGACGCGATGGCAAGGACGGCGCGTTTGCCCTCTAACAGCCCTTTGGGCCCCTTTTCGCTGTAAGCAAAGGTCAGACCGGCCCGGGCGACCAGATCGATCCAAGCCTTGAACGCGGCGGGCACCGAGAAGTTGTAAATGGGCAAGCCGATGACGATTGTGTCGGCCTGTTGAAGCTCGTCTACCAACTCATCCGACAGGGCCAGTTGATCGCGCTGAACGTCATCCCGTTCGTCTGCGGGGGTAAAGTTCGCAGCGATCCAGTCCTCGGTCAACAGCGGCAGGGGTGTCGCCAGATCGCGGCGAATGATACGCCCGGCCCCCAGATGCCGGACGATACGGTCAGACAGGTCGCGGGTGGCCGACCCCGAGCGACGGGCGGAGGCATCGATATGAAGAATGGTCTTGGTCATGGCTTTGGGTCCTTTTGGTCGGGAAAATTTTGCTCTGTCGCCAATATGAATGTTGCGTACATGAACAAAAGTCGGATACATCAACAGTTATTGTTGGAAATTGCACAGAGATGGTCGGGCCATGGACAATTGGGACGAAGTGAGAACCGCGTATCAGGTTGCTCGAATGGGGACCGTGAGCGGCGCGGCCGAAGTTCTGGGCGTGCACCATGCAACGGTCATACGCCATATCGATGCGATAGAGTCGCGGCTCGCGGTCAAACTGTTCCAGCGCCATGCGCGAGGCTACACCCCGACCGAGGCTGGCGAAGACCTGTTGCGGGTCGCGCAAGCCACCGAGGATCAGTTCAATCAACTGGTCGGGCGCATGAAGGGACGCGGCGACGATGTCTCGGGTGAATTGGTTGTGACATCGCTGTCGTCTTTGGCGCCTCTGGTTGTTCCAACGCTGAGCGATTTCCAAAAAGCCCATCCGGCGCTGATCGTGCGTTATCTGACAGGCGACCGTTTGTTTCGTCTGGAATATGGCGAAGCCCATGTGGCGATCCGGGCCGGGGCCGCGCCGGACCAGCCTGACAATGTTGTGCAGCCTTTTGTGGCGCAAGAGGTCGGCTTGTATGCCAGCCGAGACTATATCGCCCGCCACGGCAAACCGTCAGATGTGCAGGACTTTACCAATCACACATTTGTCGGGAATGATGATGAAAACAGCCGCGCACCGTTTTATCGGTGGCTGCGCGAAAACACGCCAGCCGAGGCAATCACCTTTCGTTGTTCGAACAACTTTGCGGCGGGCGAGGCTGTTCTGGCGGGTGCTGGCATCGGCTTTATGGCGCGGTGGGAGGCGGCGCGGTACCCGATGCTGGAGGAAGTGATGCCACCCTTGCCGGAATGGTCAGGAAAGCTGTGGCTCGTGACCCATGTGGATTTGCATCGCACGACCAAGGTGCAGGCGTTTCTCAAATACCTGAAAGAGCAGGCTAAAGGTTGGTTGCCATGAGCCCACCGGCGCGTGGCCATTTGGCCATGCTCACCTTTTCGGCTCTGGTTGCGGGCAGCTTCTCGCTGGGATCTATTATTGCCAACGATGTCGAACCGGCGGCCTTGAACGCAGTGCGCTTTGCCATTGCAGCTGTGATTATCGGCATAGCGGCCTCATTAACAACCGGCTTGACCCGAACCGCGGCACAAGCCCCATGGCGATACCTGGTTTTGGGCGGGTTGTTCGCCACCTATTTCGTGTTGATGTTCTACGGCCTGAAAACCGCGCCACCGGTCAGCGCCGCCGCGGTCTTCACGCTGACACCTGTCCTATCGGCTGTCGCGGGCTGGGTTCTGCTGCGCCAGATCACTACGCCACGAATGGCCTTGGCGTTGACGGTTGGTGCGGTTGGGGCCTTGTGGGTGATTTTTCGGGCCGATTGGCTGGCGTTTCGGGCTTTTGAAATCGGCAGCGGTGAGATCATCTATTTCTGGGGTTGTGTGGCACATGCGATTTACACACCAATGGTGCGCAAGCTGAACCGGGGCGAACCGGCTGTTGTGTTCACCTTTGGAACGCTTGTGGCGGGATGTCTGATCCTCGTCGCTTTCGGCTGGTCGGACATAGCGCCAACCGAATGGGCCAGCCTTTCGCCCATTGTCTGGATTGGACTGATGTATCTTTCGGTCTTCGCCACAGCAGCCAGTTTTGCTCTGGTTCAGTTTGCCACCATGCGCTTACCCTCGGCCAAGGTAATGGCGTATACCTACCTTGTGCCCAGTTGGGTTATTCTTTGGGAAGTATCGCTGGGGAATGGCATCCCAACCGCGCTGGTCATCGGAGGCGTTGTCCTGACCGTTGTCGCGTTGCTCTTGCTGCTAAAACAAGAGGTGCCAGAGCCTGCTTTAGGCCAAAGTGTTTCGGATTGAACCTTGTTTTTTCGTTTTGATCTGGCAGCATCGGGCCAGAGGATCGGAGCGCGATCTCGACCTACTAATAAAGAGCAGGTGGTTATGAAACATATCTATGGCTCGGTTGTTTTTCTTGCATTTTGTGCGTGCGCACCAAACAGTCAAACCGGATCCGGCACCGAAACCGATCTGGAGGCGAGCTGCGAGGCTCTGGTCGCTGCGGAAACAGGCAGAGGGCCGGGCGATGTATCGACCCTCTCCACCCAATCAAGTCCGACCGGTACAGTCACATCGGTTTCCGTTGCCGGTGCCGACGCACCCTGGCTGTGCCGCGCCGATGCTGGAGGCGTCATCACCGGCGTTGGATACAGTCAGGAGGGTTAGGAAGATTACGTGACCCGGTGGCGTGTGATTTCCATTGGCCCAAAACTTGTTTTCCAAACCAAAGGTTAGACTATGAATAATACGCATTATTTCATTCGCGTTCTGATCTGCGCCAGCTTATGCCTGCCGCTTTACATCAATCAGGCTCAAAGTCACGATGGTCATTCTGGCGATGATGATCGTGTCGTTGGTGATCAGTTTCGCAAAAGCGGCGGTTTTGGAGATCAGGACGGAAAAACGGGAGATCGGACTACGAGGCCGGAGCCACAGTTGAGCAATCAGGAGGGTGGCGACGTTTCAAGTGCGAGCAGTGATGATTTTGGTGAAGTAACCTCGCACTGGGTGGCGGCCAAAGGGGCGGCAGATAGCCTGTCGTCATCCATTGGCGCAATGCATGCCAATACGCAGGCACTGTCCGCCCGCCACCGCGATTTTTTGGACGGTGATATCGATGAGAGCGGCTCGTCGATCCACAATGTGATTTTGAATCTGGCGCCCAAAGCGGCGGAACACATGGAGAACATAGTTGCTCAGAACGCAAAGGTAGAGGAGACCCTGGCAGAGATACAGGCGAACTTAAATACCGTAAGGGCTGACATTCAGGCCTTCAATGATGACCAGCAACAGGAAACGCCAAGCCTCGGAAAAACGATCCATCTTAGCAAGTTGAAGCAGAATACGAATGCGTTGAACACTCTTGAGCAGCAGTTTCAGACCATAGCGTCGAATTCTGGGGTAACGATGCAGGAATTGGAGCAGGCAGAAGAGCAACTTCAATCAGAAGTTAACGCATTCAAGGCGTCACATTCCGTAAACTCCGATGCGGCTGACATCCTAGAAGCAAAGAACCTTTCTGCCGACGCAGCTGCGTCAAAGTATCGGCAGGAACTCAGCCAAACGCGTGCATCATATGCTGATTTACAGACTAAACTCGACGAGACATCGGTGCAGCTTGACGCGTTGCAGGAACAGTTAGGACATCTGCGTGATCATCTTGAATAAATACGGCAAAGACGTTTGTTCAAGTCAGACTGAACTGGTAGGCTCTTGGCTGCCCTGAGCCGCAAGCGAGAGAAGGTCCACATGTTCAAGCACATCATGATCCCAATTGATCTTCACATGCCGCCAGAAGTGCAAAAAGCGACCGAGGTGGCTTCGGAAATGGCCAAATGGCAAGGTGCCAAGATCACCGTTGTAAGCGTTTCAGGAACAGACCCCGCCCAGTCTGACAATGCCGTCGACGCACAACTGGCAGAGATTGCCAGCGCGCTTGCGGCTCAAAGTGGCGCACAGGTCAACACGCACAATATCCATTCCGTCGATGTCGCCATCGAGGTCGACAGGGACCTGACCAGCGCGGCCGAAGAAATCGGTGCCGATCTGATTGTTGTCGGAACCCACACTCCCCGGATTACCGACTATATTCTGTCCAGCCATGCCGGGTATCTGGCCAAACATGCCAAGGTTTCGGTATTCGTCGTCAGGTAAGTCGAGATCAGGTGTCTTCGGGCGCTGGCAATTCCACCTCAAGGAACCGTTCGAACGCATCCAGATTGACCGGTTCGAACTGACCAAAACCCTGCATCCAGACGGAAGCGGCGCGCAGCGCGTCGGGTTCTAGCTTGCACCATTTCACCCGCCCGCGCTTTTCTTGTGAAATCAGCCCGGCCCGGGTCAGAATGACCAGATGCTTCGAAATCGCAGCCAGCGACATCTCGAACGGTTCGGCCACGTCCGTTACGGCCATGTCATCCTCCAACAGCATCGCAAGGATGGTGCGGCGGGTCGGGTCGGCAAGGGCCGCGAAAACTGTGTCGAGATCACTGGACATGCTTCTTTCCTAAAGGGCAGCAACCGGTTTGACAATTTGCGCTAAAAGATCACTGTGCCCCGGAACGAGCTGAAAGGGCAGGTGATGGCGCTCAAATACTGGCTGGTGATCTGCATACTAGGCATCGGCTGGGGCATGTCTTTCATGTTCAACGCGATTTTGCTGCGTGAACTTGGGCCGCTATCGGTATCGATGGGGCGCGTGGCGTTCGGTGCGCTGGGCTGTTGGGTCTATGTGCTCGGGGCGCGTTTGCCGGTGCGCTTAAGCTCAGTGCGCGCTGTTGGACTGCTGGGCTTTGGTGCACTCAGCTATGCTGCGCCCTTTGCGTTTTACGCGCTGGGGCAGCAGCAGATCGCCTCAGGTGTGGCTGGTATCGTAAACGCGACGACACCTGCCTTTGCGGTCATCGTTTCGCATTTCTGGCCGGGCAGCGAACGCGCCACGCTGCTCAAATCGCTGGGTGTCATATGTGGTTTCACTGGCATCGTGGTACTGTCTTTACCTGTTCTGAACGCCGGAGCGACATCCAAGTTCTGGGCCATCCTGCTGATCCTGTGCGCGCCTGTCTGCTATGCCTTCTCGCTCAACATCGCCCGCTCGTTTCGCGACATGCAGCCTGTGGTGCTGGTGGCGCTGGCCCTGACGGGAGCGACGCTCGCCATCGCTCCGCTGGCACTGTGGCGCGAAGGGGTGCCGCATGTTACGCGGGCCGAGACATGGGCGTCGCTGCTGATGATCGGTTTTGTCCTGACCTCGGCGGCCTTTATCGCGTTTTATTGGCTGCTGCCCAAGGTGGGGCCGACCAATATCTCAACCGTCACCCTGATTGCGCCGGTCTCGGCGCTGGTACTGGGAACATCGGTTCTGGGTGAGGCACTTTTGCCCGAACATCTACTGGGCATGGCAACCATATTCGCGGGACTGTTACTGATCGACGGGCGGATCGTCAGAAGATGGCGGCAGGGTAGGGCTGACAAAGATCAACCAAAAGGTTGAATATGCTGAATCCGGTGTTTCGGCCCGAATGCCCGGCCCAGCGCGTCTTGTGCGTTGATAAAATAGGAAGATTTATTTTATATAAGTCAATAGCTTAGGGAAATTTTGACTGGCAATCAAACAACGTTGACTCTGTGTCTTATGCCCCTTAGCACCGTGCCCAAGACTGTGCGAGGAAAACGCCCGTGACCGATGATGACCAAAAGCAGCGTATGGCGCAGCTGGAGGCCAAGATCGACGCGGCGAAAAAGGCCAAAGCGCCGAAGCCTCGTGCGGATTCTGACGTGTCCGGGGGCGAGCTTGCCTGGAGGATGGTCATCGAAATGGTATCCGGTCTGGGGATCGGGTTTGGCATTGGATACGGGCTGGACAGCCTGCTCGGGACAATCCCGATCTTTCTGGTGCTGTTCACATTGCTGGGCCTTGTCGCGGGCGTGAAGGTTATGCTCCGCAGCGCGAAAGAGGTCCAAGAGAAACAAGCGGCGGCGACGGCTGCCGAGAAGGACGAGAGGGACTGAACGTGGCGACCGAGACCACCGCAGCAGAAGGCAGCAGCCTGGTTTTCCACCCGATGGATCAGTTCATCGTTAAGCCGTTGTTCGGTGACGGAGTGGTGGGCATGTTCACCATTACCAACGTGACGCTGTGGCTGTTCCTTGCGATCGTTGCAATTGTTCTTCTGCTGATCGTTCCGACCTCGAAGCGCGCGATTGTTCCGACGCGGATGCAGTCGGTGGCCGAACTGGCCTATGGCTTCATCTACAAAATGCTTGAAGATATCTGCGGCAAAGAAGGCGTTAAGTACTTCCCATATGTCATGACCCTGTTCATGTTCATTGTCTGCGCAAACTTCCTGGGCATGATCCCCATGTCCTTCACCACGACATCGCATTTCGCCGTGACCATCCCGCTGGCGCTGGCCGTGTTCCTGACCGTGACCGTACTGGGTTTCGTCAAGAACGGTGCCGCGTTTCTGGGCCTGTTCTGGGTCTCCAGCGCCCCGCTGGCGCTGCGTCCGGTTCTGGCGGTCATCGAGCTGATCTCGTACTTCGTACGCCCGGTCAGCCACTCCATTCGTCTTGCCGGTAACGTCATGGCAGGCCACGCGGTGATCAAGGTTTTCGCAGGCTTTGCCGCGATTGCGGTGATCTCGCCCGTGTCCGTGCTGGCGATTGTCGCAATGTATGGCCTTGAGGTCCTCGTGTCCTTCATCCAAGCCTACGTATTCACCATTCTGACCTGTGTCTATCTGAAGGATGCACTGCATCCGTCGCACTAAGGTCCGAACACCCAACATCGAAACTTCCAATTCGTAAGGAGAAACATCATGGAAGGCGATCTCGCACATATCGGCGCAGGCCTGGCAGCAATCGGTTCCGGCGCGGCCGCAATCGGGGTGGGCAATGTTGCCGGCAACTTCCTGGCCGGCGCCCTGCGCAACCCTTCGGCGGCTGCGTCGCAGACCGCAACCCTGTTCATCGGTATCGCGTTCGCAGAAGCGCTGGGCATCTTCGCATTCCTGGTCTCGCTGCTGCTGATGTTCGCCGTATAATCTGCGGAACCTGATCCTTACGCGCAGGTGGGCCCAAGCCATAGCGGCCCACCTGTTGTAAAGACGAGTTTCCGACGGAGGATATCATGGCGACTGAACCCCTTACAGAAGAGGTAGCTGGCTCGTGCGTCGACTCCTATGGCTCTGCCATCGGGATGCCGCAGCTCTGCTTCGATTGGTTCCCCAACCAGATTTTCTGGCTGGTCATCACGCTGGTCGTCATCTTTCTGGTCCTGTCTCGCGTGGCCCTGCCGCGTATCGCGGCAATCCTGGCCGAACGTCAGGGGACCATTACAAATGACCTGGCTGCGGCCGAAGATCTGAAGGCCAAAGCGGTCGAGGCCGAAGGGGCCTACAACAAGGCGCTGGCCGATGCCCGATCTGAGGCACAGCGTATCGCAGCGGAAGCCCGCGCCGAAATCCAGTCTGGTCTGGATGACGCGATTGCCAAGGCGGACGCGGAAATCGCTGCAAAGGCGGCTGAATCGGAAAAGGCAATTGCCGACATCCGGGCCGGTGCGCTGGAAAGCATTCAAGTGGTTGCCAAGGATACGGCGGCTGAACTGGTGACTGCGCTGGGCGGCGAGGCGGATGCCAAAGCCATCAACAGTGCCGTAGACGCGCAGACGAAAGGATAAGTGACATGCGGAACACTCTTGCCCTTATCCTGACTTTCGGCGCGGCCAGCCCGGCATTGGCAGCCAAAGGCCCATTCTTCTCGCTGGCCAATACGGATTTTGTGGTCTTTCTGGGCTTCATCGTCTTCATCGCGGTCCTGTTTTACTTCAAGGTCCCCGGAATGATCGGTGGCGCGCTGGACACCCGTGCCGAAGGCATCAAGTCCGAGCTGGATGAAGCCCGTGCCCTGCACGAAGAAGCGCGCAGCCTGCTGGCCTCGTACGAGCGTAAGCAACGCGAAGTTCAAGGTCAGGCGGATGCCATCGTGGCGGCTGCCAAGGAAGACGCGGTACTGGCGGCTGAGCAGGCCAAAGCTGATCTGGAGAAATCCATCGCACGCCGTCTGGCTGCGGCGCAGGATCAGATCGCCTCAGCTGAGGCGTCTGCTGTCAAGGAAGTCCGTGATCAGGCCATCACCGTTGCTGTTTCAGCTGCAAACGCTGTGCTGGCGAAGCAAATGACTGCCGCGCAAGCAAACAAGCTGATCGACGCGTCCATTTCGGATGTTGGTGAAAAGCTGCACTGACGGGATTCCGTCGAGGTTTTGGCGAAAGAAAGAATGCTCGCCCGTGGATACACGGGCGCGCTTATGTTAAGCTAGGTGCTCGCCGCGTCGGCAATTCCGTGAGCCGCGCAGGCCTTGACTGCAAAAGCAGGCGGTTTGGGACTATTTAATGCCAGAAGCGCAGTACGAATACGCTGATCCAGCTCCAATCTGCTTGTTTGCATTCAACCGCCCGCAACACACAAAGCGAACGCTCGATGCGCTGGCGGCGTCTCCTCTGGCGCCTCAAACCGACTTGATCGCCTACGTGGACGGCCCTCGGACACCGGAAGAAGCGCCGGTTGTAGATTTGGTAGCCGAGATCATCTCAAAGCAAACCGGCTTCGCCAACGTCTCAGTGACTAAACGAGAGGCTAACGTGGGCTTGGCATCCGCGATTCAGGATGGTGTGACCGCGACAATGCAGGCCAGGGGAAAGGCAATTGTCGTCGAAGATGACATCGTGACATCGCCAGCCTTTCTGAACTTCATGAACGAGGCTCTGCACCGCTACGAACACGACAAAAGAGTATGGCACATCGCAGGCTACAACGAGGAATTGCCTGCACTTTCGGATAGGCCAGGTGCGGTATTTTGGCGGTTTATGAGCTGTTGGGGCTGGGCAAGCTGGGCTGACAGATGGCAGCATTTCGAGCGCGATCCCGAGCAATTGGTGAACGATTTCTCAACCAACAACATTTACCGTTTCAATCTGGACGGGGCCGAGGATTTCTGGAGCCAGGTGCTAGGTAATGTTCGAGGCGAGATCCGAACTTGGGCAATCTTTTGGTATGCGACGATTTTTCGAAACGACGGCCTGTGCCTGTCGCCCTATCCGTCGTATGCTGAGAACATCGGCTTGGATGGATCCGGTACGCATTGCATACCCGCCGGTGAGGTGCGCGATCGGGTGCTCAATCAGAACATGCTCCCCGACTTCCCGGATCAGGTCCGAGAAGACCGCGTGGCGCTGGAGGCACTTCGAACACATTACGGCTACAAGCCTGGAAAGTTGCGCGAACTCAAACGCAGAATTCGGCAATGGAAGGAAAGGGTTTTGAATTGATCGGGTTCATCAATAAGCGCCTAAGGAGACCCGAAGGTCCAAAACGCCATAGGCTTCAGAACCTTGTGCCAAAGCCGGGCTTGAACCTAATTTCGCTGGGCACCTCCTATGGGGGCTGGACTTTCCAGGACGACGTTTCGTTGCAAAACGCAGTTGTAATCAGCGCAGGGTTAGGTGAAGACGCATCGTTCGATGTTGCGTTTGCCAAGAAGTATTCGGCCAAGATTATACTCGTAGATCCGACGCCGCGTGCGGTTTCATATTATGAGGCGATGAAGCTTCGCTTCGGGTACTCTGCCGAATGTGCCTTTGTTGAAGGCGGAAAACAGCCGATTGAAGCCTATGACCTCGTCGGTTTATCCGAGTCTGATTTGGTTTTCGAACCAACCGCGCTGTGGACGGAGAATACCAGGTTGAAATTTTTTCAGCCAGAGGACCCAAATCACGTTTCGCATTCGATCGTGAATTTTCAGAACGATTACCGAAAGGATACCGCAGCGATTGAAGTCGAGGCAGTCACGTTGCAGACTTTGCTGCAGCGTCACGGACTGGAAGGGCAGCGCATCGCTTTACTGAAACTTGACATAGAAGGTGCTGAGGTAGAAGTGTTAGAACAATTGGCCGCTCAGGGTATTTTCCCTCGCCAGATTTGTGTCGAGTTCGATGAGTTGAACCGCCCAGGTGACAAGGCATTCGAAAGGGTCGACCGTGCAGATGCGGCACTGCGATCTTCCGGGTATGAATGCGTATACGGAAATGGTGGTACAGATTATCTGTACCTGAAACTATGAACGCGCCTCTGTCTCAGTGTCTTCTCGTTTGCGAAAAAACAGCATGCCAGACAAGTTTCGGGTTAACCATTTAAACTACAGCTACGATCACGGAGGTGCAGCGCTTGCTGCATACCGATTGCACCGGGCGTTATTGGATGCAGGTGAGATATCCAGAATGACGGTCGCGACGGGCCAGGTGAATGAGTTCATCGAGACCGTATCCCCCAAAAAAACGTGGCGGCGGTTCTTACAACGAAAACTGTCGAAGTACTTGCATAAGACATATGCTCAAAGGCAGACTGAGGGGTTCGCGTCCTTGGGCTATGTCTCATCTGGATTGGGAGAATATCTGAACTGCCAACCGCGTCAGATCGTTAATCTACACTGGATTAATTTCGATTTTTTTTCGATTGCTGAGATTGGCGCGTTGAAGCAACCGTTGGTCTGGACGCTGCACGATATGTGGCCGTTCTCTGGAGCCGAGCACTACAGCGAAAAGAATGCATGGCGAGATGGTTATGCATCGCATGGACGACGCGGGTTTGACCTGAATCGCTGGGTGTGGAAGAGGAAAGCTGAGCATTGGCATACGCCGATGCAAATTGTGTGCCCAAGCCGGTGGTTGGCGGACTGCGCGAGAAGTAGTCAATTAATGCAAGACTGGCCAATAAAAGTGATCCCAAACGCAATTGATACGGAGATATGGCGACCAAGCAACCGGTTGGCCGCGCGCGCCTCGGTGGGGATTTCGCCTGACGTGCCCATCGTATTATTCGGCGCGGTTAGAGGAACGGATGACCCCCGCAAGGGGTTCGGGCATCTGGTGGCAGCGATGCACAAGGTGCACAGGGAAATTCCGGACGTTCAGGCGGTTGTGTTCGGAAGCGGCGCAGGCGACAATAGTTTTCCATTTCCTGTTCGTTATATGGGTGAAGTTACCGATAAACGGCTTCTGCGCTCTATTTATTCGGCCGCAGATGTACTCGCGCTTCCGTCGCGGCAGGACAATTTACCAAATACGGGTATTGAGGCAATGGCATGCGGTATTCCGATCGCAGGGTTTGATATCGGCGGTTTACCTGATCTGGTGCCCAACAATTCCATGGGCCATTTGGCGCGCCCATTCGATGAAGGAGATTTGGCGCAAGGAATCATTAGAATTCTGCGAGACCGCGATACGGACGAGGCGTTGGACAGGGCATTGGCGCTGCGCAGGTACGTTCAGGAAACCTATGATTCAAAGGTCGTGGCCGACCAGTATCGAGCAGTTTATCATCGGATCTGGCAGGGCTGATCCGTATCAATTACAGTCGGCATTGCTAGGTGATCGAGGCAGACATGAAATGCGACTAAAACACTTCTGTTGCCGGAACAATAGCGCGGAATGTCAACGTAAAGTCGCTATAGAGGTACGTTTACTTCTTCAGGCTTCCACAATGAAGTTAGAATGAAAATGACGCTGCCTAAGATAAGCTTGGTCATACCCAACCTGAATTGTGTTGAGTTTATCGAGGACACGATCACATCGATTCTGGATCAATCTTATCCGAACCTTGAACTTATCCTTTCGGATGGTGGAAGTACCGATGGCTCGCTCGACATTGTTGATCGCTATTCTGACGCCTTTGACCATGTCGTTTCGGGCCCGGATACCGGTCAGGCGAATGCGGTGAATAAGGGCTTTGCCTTGTCCACAGGGGATGTCATGGGGTGGATCAATTCCGATGACATACTTCGGCCGGGCGGGCTGGCCCGTGTCGGATCGCTCTTTGCCCAGAAGCCAGAAATTGACTGGCTAACCGGAAAAATCACCAGCATTGACGAAGATGGCAAGCTATTGCGTTCACATCGACCAAGGCCATTAACTTACGAACGTATTCTGGCCGGAGATTATCAATGGGTGCAACAGGAATCGACGTATTGGCGTCGAAGTCTTTGGGACGTAGCGGGTAAAGGTCTGAATGAAAACATGAAGCTTGCCGTTGATGGCGAGTTGTGGCTGCGGTTTGCCCGCCATTCTAATCTGGTTCCGGTGAATGCACAGATAGGTGCATTTCGATTTCGCAAAGGCCAACGTTCGGAAGCCATTGACGAGTATCACGCGGAAATGTTGCGGGTCATTGAGCAGGAGCGGAGAAAGCAAGACGCCACTGACGATCTTATTGAACAAATAGTAGACGCGCCGTTGTCTTTGCGCTCGCGACAACAAGCTGAAACTGAATTTCCGGACATTTCATACCGGGATCCCAAGTCAATAAATGCTTGGAGAATGCTAAGGATTCGAACGCTCGGTCGATTTAGTAGCCTTTGACCGCAGATCAAACGATTGTTAAGCGCGATGCGCTTTTAGAAAAACAAACAAACGTTTATTGCGTTTCCTTGCAAGTGAACCATTCCAACAGAATAAGCC
The DNA here is from genome assembly GCF_056535885.1 of Ruegeria sp. B1. Taxonomy (NCBI): domain Bacteria; kingdom Pseudomonadati; phylum Pseudomonadota; class Alphaproteobacteria; order Rhodobacterales; family Roseobacteraceae; genus Ruegeria; species Ruegeria sp. B1. The sequence continues at coordinate 1,857,901 of NZ_JBQFJA010000001.1, forward strand.
TGCGTATCGCGATACTCGCAAAAATAACGAGCGACGCCGAATAGATACCATGTGAAACTTTTGTGAAGTTCCCCCCTCCCTTGTTTTGGATCAAACCGGGTTTCGTCCCGGCATGTGAGGCATGTGGTGACAGATAGGAGGAGGCTCGCATGCTTAACATCACAGAACAGGACATCACGCGATCTGCATCGCAACTCAGGAATTCCCCGCCGCTGATTGAGGTCAGGAATCTTTCGCTGTTCTATGAGGACAAGCAGGCGCTGAAGGACGTCAGTTTCGACCTTTTTGAAAACGAAATCCTCGCGCTGATTGGCCCTTCAGGATGCGGAAAGTCCACCGCCTTGAAGTGTCTGAACCGTATGCATGACGGGACGCGCGGCGTGCGGATTGAGGGGTCTATCACGATGGGGGGCGAGGAGATCCACGCGCCGCACATCGATCCGCCGATCCATCGGAAAAAGTTCGGCTGGGTCGCGCAGAAACCCAATCCGTTTCCTGTTTCCATTTGGGAAAACGTGGCTTATGGCGCGCGTATCCACGGGTTCTTTACCAAGACAGCAGAGCTTGAGGAGCATGTCGAACAGTGCCTGAAACGGGCGCATCTCTGGGACGAAGTCAAGGATGTCTTGCGCAGCAAGAACGGCACTGATTTGTCTGGTGGCCAGCAACAACGGCTGTGCATTGCGCGGGCGCTGGGAACGAAACCCGACATCATGCTAATGGACGAACCGACGGGCTCGATCGACCCGATTGCAACTGCCAAAGTCGAAGAGCTTATGGTGGATCTTAGGCAAGATCACAGTGTCGTGGTGATCACGCACTCGATGATGGAAGCACGCAGGATCGCTGATCGGGTCGCGTATTTTCATCTCGGCGAATTGCTGGAAATCGGGCCGACCACGCAGGTTTTTGAGAACCCGGTTCACGAAAAGACCCGCGAATTTGTCCATGGCAAAACTGGATGACCCCGATCCGTGGCAGACGGTTCGACAGACAGGGCTAAAAGATCAAGTCAGATACGACCGCGCATCACTATTGCTCTGTCTCATTGGCGAGACGCTGGAGCGCGATCTCCTCGTTTCGCTCGGCCTTTTGCTGATCCGCCATACAACGTTCGACATAATCCAGATGGTGTTCCACTGCTTTTCGGGCCGCCGACGGATCGCGCGCTTGTAGGGCCGCGTTAACTGCACGATGCTGATCAAGGATGGCATCGCGCGTCGCACTTTGCTGGAACATGATCTGCCGGTTGTAAAAAACCCCTTGCCGCAGCAGGTCATACATTGATCGCATCATGTGCAGCATCACGACGTTATGGCTGGCTTCAATGATCGCCATATGGAATTGCGCGTCCAGTTGCGCCTCTTCCTCGGCGGCGTTGCGGGCATGGGCGGTCTCCATTTTGTCCAAGATGGCTTGTACCACCTTCAGGTCGCTATCCGATCCCATACGCGCGGCGCGCTCGGCGGCCAAACCTTCCATATCCCGACGAAAAGACAAATAGTCGAACACCGCCTCGTTATGATTTCCAAACAGCCGGATCAACGCAGGCGAAAAGGCTGATCCCAGTACTTCCGCCACATAGATGCCCGACCCGGCCCTGGCTGTCAGCAACCCCTGTTCCTGCAATTCCGAGATCGCCTCGCGCAGCGACGGGCGCGACACGCCCATTCGTTCGGCCAGTTCCCGTTCCGAGGGCAGTCGTTCACCAGGCCGAAGGATGCCCCGCAGGACCAGCAGTTCGATCTGGCGTACCACGGCCAGAGACAGTTTTTCGGTCTGAACTTTTTGAAAGGGCATAGGATCAACAGTCAAAATTGGTCAAGTCACATGACCACATATCAGAATGGCATTCAAGGTGATCGAAAAGATTGAAATACTAGGTCAGTATTATTGACACAAAAAGAACTCTGCATAGTCTGCACCGGATGGGACAGAGGAGGCCCTGACAAGATGGATCAGCTTTTTGCCACACGGACGTCCCGGATGAAGGCATCGGAAATCCGTGAACTGCTCAAGTTGCTTGGCCAGCCCGGCATCATTTCTTTTGCTGGCGGCATTCCCGACCCGAACCTATTCCCGGCTGACGCGTTCGCAGAGGCCTTTCAGCAGGCGCTGGCGCCCGAACAACACGCTCAGGCCCTGCAGTATTCGGTGAGCGAGGGTTACGCCCCGTTGCGCAAATGGCTGGTGGACCATATGCGGGGAATTGGTGTGGATTGCGACATTAACAACGTCCTGATCACATCCGGTTCTCAACAGGCGCTGGACTATCTGGGCAAACTCTTTCTGTCTCCGGGTGACACTGCGCTTGTTGGCTGGCCCACCTATCTGGGGGCAATCAACGCCTTTGATGCCTATGAACCGCGTTTTGACCGGCTCGATCCCCACGGCAATCGCGGGGCGGCGGAATATAGTGATGCTGCGGGTGATAGCCCGATCAAATTTGCATATCTCTCCGCAGATTTCGCCAATCCTACGGGGGAAACCGTGGATCTCGCGGGCAGAGAGGCTCTGCTGGGTCTTGCTGATGATCTGGATTGTGCGGTTATCGAAGATGGGGCTTATCAGGCGCTGCGCTATGACGGCGACCCGATCCCGCCGATCCTGGCCCTGGAGATCAAGCGCAAAGGGTCGATTGAAAACTGCCGGACGATCTATTGCGGTAGCTTCTCGAAAACCCTGTCGCCGGGGTTGCGGATGGGATGGGTTGTGGCCGCCAAACCCGTGATCTCGCAACTGGTTTTGCTGAAACAGGCCGCCGATCTGCACTCGGCGACGATCAACCAGATGGCGGTTCATCACGTCGCACAGAACTGTTTCGATGTGCATGTGCCCATGTTGCGTGAGGTTTACAGCGCGCGCCGTGACGCCATGTTGGACGCGTTGGCTGAACATGTTCCCGATGGTATCGAGTGGACCCGGCCCCAAGGTGGCATGTTCGTCTGGGTTACCCTGCCCGAAGGCATCGACGGGGCCGACCTGCTGGCGCGCGCGCTCGAAACTGTCAAGCTGGCCTTCGTGCCGGGCCGTGCCTTCTTCCCCGATGGGTCCGGGGCCAATACGATCCGATTGAGTTTTTCCAACTCGGATGAGGCCACGATCCGCGAAGGCATCCGCCGACTGGGAGAGGTGCTGCGCGTCTGAACTGGGAAAGGTTTCATTAACCAATTTGGCGCAAAGCTGCGGCATGGTCCGGTTTCTTACCTTCCTGCTGCTGGCTGCCTGTTCCGGCGGCACCCCGTATTTCCGCGATCTGCCCGCGACCCGTGTGGCGGTGAACGGCAGCGTTTTTGATGTGCGGGTGCGCAACGAACTGGCCGAGGCCGTCCGTGTGAACGCACAATACGCTCCGCGATTGGGTCCAATCCGCGACCGGGCCGCGCTGGCCATGGCGCAGGTCTCGGGCTGTCCGCTTCTGGACGTGTTGGGAGATGCGGCGGTCACCGTGGGTGTGCTGGGTTGCGATCGCGAATTGGGTGAGAAGTTGGTTTTTGGCGCGCTCCTCCGCCGTCCATATGAATGCATCAACTACGGTTATTCCGGCGATTACGGCTATCAGGTTTTTGAGTGTACGCCCTACTGATTTGTGCAAAACCCCGCGCAGTTTTGGCAAGATATTGTGGATAACTCAGCGCAAACTCCCATATCCTGCGCATACACGTTGACACCTTGCCCCTCACTTGCGCAGACTTCTGATCCATAGGAATCATAAGACGAGCAGCCTTTGCGCTTTAGCAAACTCAAACTGACCGGCTTCAAGAGCTTTGTGGACCCGACCGATCTGATCATCGCGGACGGGCTGACGGGCGTCGTGGGTCCCAATGGTTGCGGTAAATCCAACCTTTTGGAAGCGCTGCGCTGGGTCATGGGTGAGAACCGCCCGAAATCTATGCGCGGCGGTGCGATGGAGGATGTGATCTTTGCGGGTGCCGCGACGCGCCCGGCCCGTAACTTTGCCGAGGTTGTCCTGTCGCTCGACAACTCTGAACGTCTTGCGCCGTCAGGCTTTAACGACAGCGATCAGCTTGAGATCGTCCGCCGCATCACCCGCGACGTCGGCAGTGCCTATAAGACCAATGGCAAGGATGTCCGCGCCCGCGACGTACAGATGCTGTTCGCCGACGCCTCGACCGGGGCGCATTCGCCAGCACTGGTGGGGCAGAACCGCATCGCTGAACTGATCAACGCCAAACCCCAGGCGCGCCGTCGGATTCTGGAAGAAGCGGCCGGGATTTCTGGCCTTTACCAGCGCAGGCACGAGGCCGAGTTGAAGCTGAAAGGCACCGAGGCCAACCTAACCCGGGTTGACGACGTGCTGGAACAGTTGGGCGCGCAACTGGCGCAACTCGCCCGCCAAGCCCGTCAGGCGGCGCGGTATCGCGAGATCGGCGAACAGCTGCGGCAGGCTGAGGGCATGCTGCTCTATCGTCGTTGGAAAGAGGCCGACATGGCCCGTCAGGCGGCAGAAGAAAAGCTGCGCGACCGGATCACCGAAGCCGCGCGTGCCGAGGCTGAGGCCCGCGAAGCCAGCACCAGACGCGCTGAGATCGAAGAGACCCTGCCACCCTTGCGTGAGGAAGAGGCAATTGCCGCCGCCGTGCTGCAACGTCAACAGGTGCAGCGCGATCAGATTGCGGATCAGGAAACCCGTGCCCGTCAAACAATTGAAACGCTGACCTCCCGCATCCAGCAACTTGGCAATGACATCGAGCGTGAGACCGGTCTGAACCGGGATGCAGGACAGATGATCGAACGTCTGGAGTGGGAGGCTCGCGAACTGAGCAAAGCCGCAGAGGGGCACGACGAAAAAGTGGCCCAAGCGGCCGAGGTCGCACGTGAGGCCGCGTCGATCTTGCAGGATCGCGAAGATCACCTGTCGCAGGAAACCGAAGACATGGCGCGCCTTGTTGCTCGCCATCAGTCGGCGCAGCGACTGGTAGAAGACAGCCGCAAGACCCTGACCCGATCCGAGGGTGAAGAGGAAAAGGCCCGCATCGCTGTGGACGAGGCACAAACGGCTCTGACCCGCGCCAGTGACGCTTTCGTGGCCGCGCAAACCGGCGAAAGTGATGCGCGCGCGGCCGCAGAAGAGGCCGAGCAAGCCCTGGCTGCGGCCGACGAATTGCGCAACGAAACGCAAGCGCGCGAGGCGGACGCGCGGGCAAAGCGCTCCGAGGCCGAAGGTGAACTGGGCGCTATCCGGGCCGAGACTACGGCGCTGGCCAAGCTGGTAGAACGCGATACGGCCGAGGGCGGTCAGGTGCTTGATCTTCTGCGCGTGGCACCGGGTTATGAAAAGGCGCTGGGGGCTGCGCTGGCCGATGATTTGCGCGCGCCATTGGTCGAGGGCGACGGCCCATCCGGTTGGGTGCAACTGGCCGGGTATGACGCGGACCAATCGTTACCAGAGGGGGCCGAACCACTGGCCTTGCATGTGTCGGGCCCGGACCGCCTCAGCCGTAGGATCGCGCAGATTGGGCTGGTCGATGGCGATCAGGGCGCGCGTCTGCAGGCTGCGCTGAAACCGGGGCAACGCCTTGTATCGCGGTCCGGCGACCTGTGGCGCTGGGATGGGTTCCGCGCCTGGGCCGAGGATGCGCCAAGCGCGGCAGCCTTGCGGTTAGAACAGCTGAATAAGTTGGAGGCTCTGAAACAAGAGCTCGCCCGCACCGAAGCGCAGGCCGACGGGGCGCGGGCTGCGCATGAGGTCCTGTCTCGACAGCTGGCCGAGGTGACCGAGGCCGACCGCTGCGCGCGTGAGGCCCGCCGCGCTGCCGATCAGCGCATGGCGGAAACCGCGCGTTTACTCAGCCGGGCCGAGGCGGATCGCAACCTAGCGCAGGGTAAACTGGAAACACTGATTCTGGCCGTTGACCGCCACAAGGAAGATGCCATGTCCGCGCGCGCGCAACTGCGCGAAGCCGAAAGCGCATTGACCGGACCGGGTGATCTCGACAGCGCCCGGGCGCAGGTTGAGGACATCAAGCAGACCGTCGAAGCCGCGCGGATCACCATGCTGACCCACCGCTCGACCCATGATGAGCTACGCCGCGAGGGTGAGGCCCGCACCCGCCGCACGCAAGAGGTCACCAAAGACCTCAGTGGTTGGAAACATCGTTTGGAGACCGCAGAGAAGCGCATTTCTGAACTTGCTGAACGCAAGGAAAGCTCGGAGGAAGAACTGACCGAGGCCACAGCCGCCCCCGGTGAGATTGCCAAGGCGCGTGAAGACCTGAACGAGCTGATCGAAACCGCCGCAGCCCGCCGGGCCGAGGCAGCAGATAAACTGGCGGCTGCCGAGGCGCTTCAGCGCGATGTCGTTATGACCGAGCGCGAGGCAGAGCGTCTGGCCTCGGAGGCGCGCGAAACTCGCGCCGCGGCGGAGGCCCGTTGCGATGCCGCCAAGGAAAGCGTTGTTGCAGCGGCAGAGCGGATCGCAGAGGATCAGCAGCTCACGCCAAACCAGTTGCTAAATCAACTGGACGTGAATCCGGATCAGATGCCTGCGGCCGATGCGCTTGAGGCGGAAGTGAACCGCCACAAGCGTCAGCGCGATGCGATGGGAGCGGTGAACCTGCGTGCCGAAGAGGACAGTAAAGAGGTTCAGGAAGAATTCGACACCCTGAACAGCGAAAAGTCTGATCTTGAGGAGGCAATCAAGGCCCTGCGCAGCGGCATCGCCAGCCTCAACCGCGAAGGGCGCGAGCGTCTGTTGACGGCCTTTGAACAGGTGAACTCGAACTTTGCCATGCTGTTTAAGCATTTGTTCGGTGGAGGCGAAGCCAATCTGGTCATGGTGGAAAGTGACGATCCGCTGGATGCGGGTCTCGAGATCATGTGCCAACCACCGGGCAAGAAACTTTCGACGCTTAGTCTACTCTCGGGGGGCGAACAGACCCTCACCGCCACCGCGCTCATTTTTGCAGTCTTCCTTGCCAATCCGGCCCCGATCTGCGTGCTGGACGAGGTCGACGCGCCGCTGGACGACGCCAATGTCACCCGCTTTTGCGACCTGTTGGACGAGATGTGCCGCCAGACCGAAACGCGTTTTCTGATCATTACCCACCACGCGGTGACCATGGCGCGTATGGACCGGCTGTTCGGTGTGACGATGCAGGAACAGGGTGTCAGCCAACTGGTTTCGGTGGATCTGAAGAAAGCCGAGCAGATGGTCGCCTAATCGATCACTGCAACGTTATGACGGATTCGCAGTATGTCGGGGTACGGTGGCGGTATGGTCCGATTGATACTGATCTTTTCCGTCATTTTTGCCTTGCCGCTTTCGGCAAAGGAATGGCCGGTCAAGCCCGGCGATGTACCCCTCAGTCAAACAGAACTGGATGGGCTAGCGGGGCGCACACTGACCTTTTACGACGACGGTCAGTCAAGATACTCGGCCGGAGGGGCCTATTCCTACACCTATGCCAGCGGAGAATCCGCCTTCGGCACCTATTCCATCGCCGAGGATGGCAGCATCTGCATCGCCTATCGCAATGGTTTCAGCCGCTGTGATCTGTACGTCCACAGCGGCGAACGGCTGATCCTGATCGACGAGAAGGGCGATCGCTATCCGGTGCGGCCGGAGTAACAACAGCGCAGCGCCGTTAGGCTATTGGAACTGTGTCACACTCTGTGTGCTTCATTCGCGTACTGAGGTATATTGCCCATTGGCGGTTGACCTGCGCTTTGCCTCATCTTTAGTGAGACGCGCTGGGTTTTCACTTGATGGGCGAGGGCAACTGATTTGAACTTTGAGGTGGCAAGTTTCTGGTTTGGATCGCCGTTGTCCTGCGTCGAACGCGTGTGCATTCAGTCATTCCTGGATCATGGCTATGTGTTCCACCTCTATGTTCTGGATCTGAATATCGAGGTGCCCGAAGGTGTCAAACTGCACGATGCGCGGGACATTTATGTTGACGAAAACACCGAGGATCTGGCTGGTGGCCGTAAACGAGCGGCGGTCTATTCGGATGTGTTTCGAATTCATCTGATGCAAAAAACCGACTACGTATGGGTCGATTTGGATGTCTATTGTTACAATCCTCTGGAAGTGCAGTCCGACTATCTCTTTGGTGTGGTGCGGCGCAACTGGGCCATGAACAACTGTGTTCTGCGCATTCCAGAGAATTCTCTTGGCTTGAAGATGATACTGAACTTTTTGCAAGCCGAAGTTCCGATCCCGTTCTGGCTGGGTAGTGAGAAGGTCAAGAAGCTGGTCAGTAGATACGAGGCTGGCGAACCTGTCACTCTATACGACCTGCCGTGGACTACGACTGGCCCCAGCGTGGCGCGCTGGGCCTTGAGTGTCACCGGTGAGATTAGCCGTGGCCAGCACTGGCACCTGTATTGGCCGTGCCGAGGATTTCTGGACCCGGAGCGCAGTATTGACGACTATGAGGCCGACTGGGTTCGCTTTCATCATTTTCAGGGTGAGACGCGAAGCAGCATCCGATCCAAATTTGGTGGGATTCCTCCGAAAGGCAGCTATATCGACCACATTTGCAAACGCCACGGTATTAACCCCGAAGATTTCCCGGTCGTTTAGGTGAACATTCGAGCGCAACCGATTTCGCGCCGAACCTTGTTGGTGCACAACAGAGCTCCAACGGGATAGCGTTACGGCGCGAGTTATGGCATTTAAAGCCTATTCAACAAGTCCGCTGTCGGCCACGCATCGGCAGGCAGCCCCAGCCGCACCTGTTCCGCCTGAACCGCCGCCCGCGTCCCGGCCCCAAGAATCCCGTCGATCTTGCCCACGTCATATCCACGTGCCTGCAGTTTGCTCTGCAATTGTTTCATCTGCGCACCCGACAGACCCGGTGCAGGGTTACCAGCATCGTAAATCTGTGCGCCGTCCAGGTGTGTGCCGAAATAGGCGGCGGTTAGGACGTAGACAAAGCTCTGGTTCCACTCGAAATAGACGTCGAAATTCGGATAGGCCAAAAAGGCGGGCCCTTTGTGCCCCTGTGGCAGGATCAGTGAAGCGGGCAGGTTGGCCAGCGATCCGCTGCGCGCCTGAACACCCATAGCTTGCCATTCGGACACCGAGCGCGGTTTGCCGGGACCGGACAGCGACCAGTCCATCTGTGCCGGTACTGTAACCTCTTGTAGCCAGGGTTGTCCCGGTTGCCAGCCCAGATGCGACAGCATCTTGGCCCCTGACATCAGCGCGTCCGGAGCCGAGGTTTTCAGCGAAACCGTACCGTCCCCGTCGCCATCCACGCCGTTGTCGAGAATATCCTGTGGCAGCATCTGGACCATGCCGATTTCACCGGCCCAGGCACCTGTTGTGCGGGCGGGGTCGAAATTACCCCGTTGGTACAGCTCAATCGCAGCGAAGATCTGCGGTCGGAACAGCTCGGGTCGGCGGCAATCATGCGCGAGTGTCACCAGCGCGTCACGTGTGTTGAAATCCCCTTGAAACGCGCCGTAGTCCGTCTCGAACGCCCAAAACGCCAGCAATACCCCGCGCGAGATGCCATATTCAGCCTCGATCCGGTCAAACACCGCGTCGTATTTGCGCGACATGGATTGTCCGCGCTCAATCCGGTTTTGCGAGATCAGACGGCGCGAGAAGTCGATGAACGGTTTTTGAAACACGCCCTGGGCTCGGTCAGCTTGCAGCACTTTGTTGTCTTGTCGCACGCCACTGAAGAAGGCATTCACAGTGCCCTGATCGAACCCTTTTTGTGCAGCCTCCGCCTTCAACCCCTCGACGAATTGGTTGAACCCGCCGCCACATCGGGCGAGGGCAGGTGAGGTCAAAAGCGTGGCGGCAACGAGGCCGGAAAGAATGCGCATGGTCGAACCGATCCGATCTTAGAAAACAAAACTGAAGACAACCCACACTGACACGAGGCCAAGCACAAGCCCCCATACGGTCCACAGCATGTCGCATGCGCGGAAAACCTCGTATGCGCCGATCTCCCGCTGCCCGCTCCCATTGACCCAGGCGAGGTCCTGGACCTGTCCATCATAGCTACGCGGCCCGGCCAGCGCGACGTTCAGGGCGCGCGCCATTGCCGCTTCGGGCCAGCCGGCATTGGGCGATTTGTGTTGCCGCGCATCCTGCGCGATATCCGACAATTGGCTCCATTGTCTGGAAATGGCGAGGATCATCACACCCGTCAGCCGGGCGGGGATCAGGTTCAGCAAATCATCGAACCGGGCCGAGGCCCAACCGAATTCCAGATACCTGTCGTTGCGATAGCCGATCATGCTGTCTGCGGTATTCACGGCCTTGTAGACCAATAGCCCGGGCAATCCGGCGATCAGGAACCAGAACGCCGGCGCGATCACACCATCGCTGAGATTTTCCGCAGCACTTTCTATGGCAGACCGGGCAACCTGTGCCTCGGTCATGTCCGCCGTATCGCGAGACACGATGCGGGCCACCATTTCCCTGCCGTCGCTCAGCGACACCCGCAGCCCGTCGCCCACATCGCGAACGTGGCTAACCAGCGATTTCTGGGCCAGTAGAATGGCACAAACCAAGATCTCGACGACCGAACCCAGCAGTGTGAGAGCCAGTCCGATGGCACAGGCCATCCCAACCAACAGGACCAACACGACCAGACCTTTTATCTGCCGCCATTGCCCGGTGTTCAGCCGGTCATCCAGCCAGTTGATTGCCATGCCGATGATCACTGCTGGGTGCCTGAGGCGGGACCAAAGCCAATCCGGTTCACCCAGTGCGGCATCCAGACACAGGGCACAGGCCAGCAACAACGCAGGGCTCACAACGCCGCCTCAAGCCGCTCCCAGCCCTCGGTCGGTGGCAGGCCAAGGCGTAGGGACGTCTCGGAATATGGAAAAATGCGGCTCCAAACATGCGAACGGGCCAACCGATCCTGCCATGTGCGGGCGCTGTTGACCTTGTAAAGCCGGAAAAGTGCCGTGCCGCCGACCAGGTCTGCGCCTTTGCGCGTCAGTAGCTCATCAAGACGGTCGGACTCGTTGGCAAGCAAACGGCGCGTTTCAACCGCCCAATGCGTATCCTCCAATGCACGCGCTCCGATCCGTAACGCCGGCCCGGACACGGCCCACGGTCCGGTCAGATCATTCAGTCGTGCAATCAGGTCCGGCTGCCCCACCGCAAATCCCAGACGCATCCCTGCCAGGCCCCAGAACTTGCCAAAGCTCTTGAGTATCACGACGCCGGGTCGCGTGGCCAGATGGAGCAAAGATGCATCTGGCATGACGTCGCAAAAGCTTTCATCAATCACAACCAACGGCGCGCTCGCATCGTCCTCGCGCCAAACGCGCCCATCGGGGTTGTTCGGATGCACGATGACCCGGGCCTCTGCAGAACCATTTTCAGTGACAGTCCAACCCTGCGCTGTAAACGCGGCGGCATGCTCGTTGTAAGTCGGGGTGGTGATATGGACACGTCCGGGTGGCGCCAGCCCAGGAACGCGCGCGATCACTGCAGACGCGCCCGGGACGGGTAGAATCGCGGCTGTGTTCGGAACATTCCAGAACCTGCGTGCAGCATTTGTAAGACGGTCGAAGGCGCCATGATCCGGCAGGTCCATCCAATCACTTGGCCGAAGTCCCGACACATCATACGGGTGCGGATTAATCCCGGTGGACAGATCAATCCAGTCGGCCCGCGTTCCGCCGTACATTCTGATTGCATCATCCAGCCCGCCACCATGGTCGCGTTTGGCGCGCGGGTTCAATTCGCCAACTGTGTCCATTATCTGCATTACATGCTCAAACTGCCGATTTAAGCCCGCTTGAAGCGGATTTTCGCCATTTCGACAAGAAAATCCGCATGATCAAAGGTTGCTGAGAGCATCGTTAACACTTTGTTAAGGAAATAACGGGATCACGAGCCACGGGGGTCGGCACCACTCACCATACCAAGTGCCGAGGTTGTTGCAAATGAAAGTTCTGATTGTTGAGAGTAACCCCGACCTAGGTCAGGTCTGGAAACGGTATCTGGAACGACAAGGTGCAGAGGTCACTCTGGTCGCTGGTCAGGAGGCTGCGATTCTTGCGCTCTACGGCACTGCCTTTGACATCATTGTACTGGATCTGGTTTTGGAAACCGGCAGCGCATTGGCCGTGGCCGACTTCGCCAGCTACCGCCGCCCCAACGCCCGCGTGATCTTTGTTACCAACACGACCTTTTTCTCGGACGGGTCGATCTTTGCCCACAGCCCGAATGCCTGTGCTTATGTGCAAAGCGGAACGCCGCCAGAGGATCTGGCGGCAATGGTTGAGCATTACGCAGCTGGCCGCTGACCGCGCCCGTGCGATTCCATGTAGTCGAGGATCGGGTTTACGGGGATGATCCGGTGCGGGTTTATGGTTTCATGGCTGTAGTGATAGTGGCGCACGATGTGTTCGAAGTTCACTGTCTGCGCAACACCGGGCCATTGGTACAGTTCGCGCGTATAGGCCCATAGGTTGGGATAATCGATCAGGCGTTGGCGGTTGCACTTGAAATGCAGGTGATAGACCGGGTCGAACCGGATCAAGGTGGTGAAAAGACGCCAGTCCGCCTCGGTCACGCGGTCGCCCATCAGATAACGGTTTGAGGTCAGGCGATCTTCGAGCCAGTCCAGCGTCTCGAACAGCGGGCCAACCGCGGCGTTATAGGCCTCTTGCGAGGTGGCAAAGCCGGACTTGTAGACCCCGTTGTTAATGTCGGAGTAAACCCGCGCGTTCACCTTTTCGATCTGATCGCGCATCGCTTCGGGCCAGTAGTCATCTGTATTTCCTGTGATCCCGTCAAAGGCCGTGTTGAACATGCGGATGATTTCGGAGCTTTCGTTGGACACGATGGTTTCGCGCTCTTTATCCCACAGGATCGGCACCGTCACGCGGCCGGAATACGCGGGATCGGCTTTGGAATAAATTTCGTGCGCATAGTCCAGGCCGTAAAGCGTGTCGCCCGTGGCCCCAGATTCATCGGTTTCGAACGTCCAACCCTTGTCGAGCATGTCCGGGTGCACAACCGAGACTGAGATCAAATCGCTCAGCCCCTTCAGTTCGCGGAAAATCAGCGTGCGATGCGCCCAGGGGCAGGCATGACTGACATAAAGGTGGTATCGGCCCGGTTCCGCTTTGAACCCGTCTGTGCCTGACGGGCCGGGACTGCCATCGGCTGTCACCCAATTGCGAAACTGTGCGGTGCTGCGTTTGAACGCGCCACCGGTGGATTTAGTATCATACCAGGTGTCATGCCACACCCCATCGACCAACAGGCCCATAAGAAGTCCTCCGAAACAAGATTGAAACATAGATAGGCCGATACCGCACGTCTTCCTACGCGAGGGCACGCGCAATGGGCCTGCGCCCGTGCACAGCCGGGACAGAATTTTTTGAGCAACAGGTAGCCGAATGGCCGGACTATGTGTCGCGGTTCACTGGATTTTTACGTTCCATCCCCCAAAATAAAGAACATTAGCGGGGGAAGAATTTATGAGTACCTATGTTTCCAAGGAAATACGCGCTGAATTAGATGCGGCGCGAATCGCCGCGCTCAAGAAAACCAGCCGCTTGCGGGTGGAAATGGGCGACAATACCTTCAAGATACTCGAATTGTGGAAGGACGGCTTTTCAGTCGAAGCGGAAACCACGCCCCGTTTGCGCGGGCTGGTCGACATCTATGATGGCGCCAACCACCTGTATCAATGCCTCATCATCGCGGATGAGGAGGAGGGTGGTGAAATGCGCTATGAGTTCAAGCGCAGCACAGCCGCGCATGACAAGGCCCCCCTCGATTTCTGCCGGGCGCCCGACGCGCCAATCGCACTGTTGGGGCATGACGACTAGGGGCGAATTTCAACCGTCGTTCCGTTGGTCGTCAGCCTCCAAAGCCGCTCCATCTCGGAATTTGAGACGGCGATACAGCCCGCCGTCCAATCTCCGGGCAAAGTCAGGCCACCGAGCCCATTTGGCTGGCCATCAATAAAAATGTCACCGCCGGGGTCTTCGCCGCGCTGTCGCGCGCGCTCTAGATCGTCGGGCTTCGGATAATCGATCCCCAGAGACAGGTGGTAAGCGCTCTGCGGATTGCGCCGGTTGATCTTGAAGACTCCAACCGGCGTCTTTCCGTCGCCCTCTACTTCTTTGTCGCCTTCGGGCGTAAAGCCAAGAGCGATATCAGCCTGCATGACAACTGCGCCATTCTGAGTGGCAGTGAGGCGCCGCGCCGACTTTTCAATCAAGATGTGATCGACCCAAGCCGCCTCCGGGGCCATTTGCGGAGCGGCAGGGCGCGGACCATAGTGGTGCCAACTAAACCAACCGGCACCCAAGACCAGCGCAAGCAGGGTTATCCGACCCAGCCAGCGCATCATTCACTGAAGGTCGGCAAAGGCACCGCTGAGTCGAGCGCAAGCCTCTTCGACCCGCGCGCGCTGGGTTCCGAGGTTGAAGCGCAGAAAATCCTCTCCGCCAGTGCCGAATGTGGTGCCATGGTTGACCGCGATTTTAGCAGTTTGTTCGACACGGTTCGTGAATTCGGTGCGCTCCATACCGGTGCCAGAGAAATCGACCCAGGCCAGATAGGTCGCTTCCAGGGGCATGGATCTTAGCCCGGGGATATTTGCGATTGCTGCATCGAAAATCCGGCGGTTTTCGTCGATATACTTGACCAGTTCCCCGACCCAAACAGCGCCTTCGGCAGAGTAGGCTGCGGCGGTGGCGAACTGGCCGAAGGAATTCGGCGCCAGCGACAAGGCCAGCATACGCTTGGCAAACTGTCCGCGCAGCTCTGGGTCAGGTATGATCACCTGACCCGTGTGCAGGCCCGCGATGTTGAATGTCTTGGACGGTGCGGTCAGCATCAGCAATCGGTCGGTGATCTCCGGCGCCGCGTTCTGCATCGGGATATGTGTGTGGCCCGAAAAAACGACGTCTTGGTGAACCTCATCCGACAGCAGCAGCAGGTCGTGGCGTTTGGCGAAATCGGCAACGGCTTGCAACTCGGACTGGCTCCAGACCCGGCCGCCCGGATTGTGGGGCGAACACAGGATGACCATCTTCTCGTTGCCGGTCATCTGCGCGTCATAGGCTTCAAAGTCCATCTCATACCGGCCATCAGTGTTGACCATCTCACATTCGACGACCTTGCGCCCGGCATTGCGGATTACCTTGGCGAACGCGTGATAGACCGGGGTAAACAAGACAATGCCGTCGCCCGGTTTCGTGAACGTGTCCAGGCACATGCCCACCCCGTTCACAAGGCCGGTGGTGGTGAAAATCGCGTCCGCCTCGACGTCCCAGTCATGCCGCGTGCGCATCCACCATCGGATCGCGTCCGTGTAGGGCTGATCCAGGTTGACGTAACCAAAGATGCCATGGTCCACCAATTCCCGCAGTTTGTTCAGCACCGGCGGTGGCGCGCGAAAGTCCGTGTCCGCGACCCACATGGCCAAACCGTCCTCGGTCGGCACGCCATAGACCGGCTCCATCATGTCCCACTTTGCGCAATGGGTGCCGTGGCGGTCGATGAGGTCGTCAAAGCTCATGGGGGTCGTCTCCTGTCTGGTCGCAGGGCAAGCTATCCGGAATCGCGTCATGTGCAAGGGGGGCGTTGCGGCGCGACACGGGATGGCCTAAATCAGCCCCATGAAACGCAATATCCTGATCCACCCCGATCCGCGCCTGAAAAAGGTCTGCGCCCCCGTCGCTGATATCACGGACGACCTGCGGGCGCTGGCCGATGACATGCTGGAGACGATGTATGATGCACCGGGCATTGGCCTTGCCGCGCCTCAAGTGGGTGTTCTTGACCGGTTGATCGTGATTGATTGCATCAAGGAAGAGGGTGAGGCACCGCGTCCCTTGGTCATGTTCAACCCCGAGGTCATCGCATCCTCGGACGAGACCAATGTGTATGAGGAAGGGTGCCTGTCGATCCCCGATCAATATGCCGAAGTGACCCGGCCCAAAGTGGTGGATGTCACGTGGATGGATCGGGATGGCAACTTGCAAACCGAAACCTTTGACGGGCTCTGGGCGACATGTGTGCAGCACGAAATCGACCATCTGAACGGCAAGCTGTTTATCGACTACCTCAAGCCACTGAAACGCCAGATGATCACCCGCAAGATGCAAAAGCTCAAACGCGAGCGCGCACGCGCATGACGGTCCGCCGCTGCCTGCCCTGGCCTGACAAGCACCTGCGCAGCAAGGCCAGCGAGGTGACCGAGATCACGGATGAGATCCGGGCGATCTGGGACGACATGATCGACACGATGGAGGCGATGCCCGGCGTTGGCCTCGCCGCGCCCCAGATTGGCATCCTGCTGCGCTTGGCCGTGGTGGATGGTTCGGCTGAACGTGATAAAGCCGTGCGGCTGGCCAATCCGGAAATCCTGCACAGCTCGGTCGAGTTACGCGACCATGAAGAAGCCAGCCCCAATCTGCCGGGTGTTTCG
Organism: Ruegeria sp. B1; assembly: GCF_056535885.1. Lineage (NCBI taxonomy): Bacteria > Pseudomonadati > Pseudomonadota > Alphaproteobacteria > Rhodobacterales > Roseobacteraceae > Ruegeria > Ruegeria sp. B1. The sequence goes on from NZ_JBQFJA010000001.1 coordinate 1,874,301, forward strand.
GCCAAAGTGAAACGTCCGCGGGCGGTCACGGTAAAGTACCTGAACGAACATGGAATCGTGGATCGCCGTGATTTCGTGGGGATCGAGGCCACGAGTGTGCAGCACCAGATCGATCACCTGAACGGACGGATGTATTTCGACCGTCTCAGCAAGGTCAAACGCGATATGCTGCTGCGCAAGGCCAGGAAACAGGGGTAGCAATGCGCGTCGTCTTCATGGGCACCCCGGACTTTTCGGTTCCGGTTCTTGAGGCTCTGGTCGCCGCCGGGCACGAGATCGCGGCCGTCTACTGTCAGCCTCCGCGTCCGGCTGGGCGGGGCAAAAAAGATCGTCCAACGCCAGTGCAGGCGAGGGCTGATGCGCTGGGTCTGACCGTTCATCACCCCACCTCATTGAAATCGGCTGAGGAACAGGCCAGTTTTGCCGCGCTGAACGCGGATGTGGCTGTTGTCGTTGCCTATGGTCTGATCCTGCCACAACCGATCTTGGACGCTCCAAAACATGGTTGCCTGAACATTCACGCCAGCCTGTTGCCCCGCTGGCGCGGCGCGGCGCCGATCCATCGCGCCATCATGTCCGGTGATGCAGAAACCGGTATCTGCATCATGCAGATGGAGGCCGGGCTGGATACGGGACCCGTCCTGTTGCGCAAAGCGATGCAGATTGGGGCCGAGGACACCACAGCTGACTTGCATGATCGATTGTCTCTCGTGGGGGCCGAGCTGATCGTCGAAGCGCTGGCCAATCTGCCTGATCTGAAACCCGAACCGCAGCCCGAAAGCGGAGTGACCTACGCGACCAAGATCGACAAATCCGAAGCCCGTATCGACTGGACACGCCCGGCGACTGAAATCGATCGCCAGATACGTGGTCTCTCGCCGTTCCCCGGTGCCTGGACCGAGGTCGGGGGCGAGCGCATCAAGCTTCTGGCCTCCCGCCTGACAGAGGGGCAGGGCAAACCGGGCGAGGTTCTGGACGATGCGCTTCGCGTGGCCTGCGGGCAGGGTGCAATCGAGCTGCTGCGCTTGCAAAGAGCCGGCAAAGGCGCGCAGGATAAGGAAACGTTTCTGAGGGGTTGGCCCATTACAGCCGGCACCCGTTTGTTAGCGGAGTAAGCCAATTGTTCATGGTCTTGATGGGCACCGTCGTGATTGCAGGGATCGTCGGATACCTGTCGGAAAAGACGGGGTTTACCCATAACGGATACCTTCAGTCCATCATCATCTGCGTCGGCGGGGCGTTTTTGTTCTATTTCCTCCGCATCATGTTTGGCATCAGCTTTGGGCCGCCGGGGCTGGATGCAATGATTTCGTCCATTGGCGCGCTGATCATCGTCCCGACCCATTGGAGGAAATGAGATGCCGGTTGTCGCCCTGATCGTGATCGGAGCCGCTGCGGGGTTCCTTGCCACCCGCCTGATGCGGATCGAAGCGGATATCCCGACCACTATGCTGATCGGCATTATCGGTGCACTGATCGGTGGGTTTCTCTTGCGCACGCTGGCAACTATGATGGGGTGGTTGTCCGGGTTTGTCGGGGCGGTGCTGGGCGCATTACTGGTGATCTGGATCTGGCAGACTTACCTGCGACGCCGGTAGACCCTGTTCATCGCGCATCGCACACGTCGGCTGATCCCAGACGCGGCGATGCGCGCGTGGTCAGCCCAAAGCGATCCGCTTCGGCCGCCGTCATCCAATGCATGCTGTCCGCTGGCGCGGCCTCCAGCGTGAACCAGTAAAACGCTGCATCCACGTCAATATCTTTGAAATAGTCCAGATACCGGTCATGCTCGGGGTCGTCCTTGGGCAGTTCTATGGCCACAACGCCCGAACCTGCCCAACTGTGGACGCCCACGCATGCGCCCGGCTGCAGGGTGCGCTGGGTCCCGGCCAGAAACAGGTCGGTTCCGCCTGACGCGACCAACCCATTGGACGGCACAACCGTGTCGAAGCCTTCGTCATGAACAACCCGGCTGAAAACGACATTTGCATCATCGTCCACAGAGCCTTCGATGTTTTGCAGGACCAGCGTCCGGATTTCTGGGTTCTCGGCGATCACTTCCTCAAAAGCAGACAATGTTGTGTCATCAATCGTACCGGTTGCAATGATCTGATCCCCCTGAGCAACGAAGCTGACCGGAGTGTATCGCTCGGCGCAGGACGCCAGCACTGCAATGCACGCAAGGAGAGACGGGAGTGAATAGTTCATTTCAACCTCACGCAGTTCTTCTTGGTGGTATCAGTGCACAAGTTGCACGTCCATTCAGCAGCTCATTTGCGAGGCGGGCGTGCCTTGTAGACCGGCAGCCGCCACCCAAACAGCAGCGATCCGGCCCGCAAGGCCCAACAGACCAGCGCACAGGCCGCCAGCGCGGGCAACGTGTCCAGCCCGAGTTTCGTTGCAACAACAGCCGTAAGCGCCCCGGCAAAGGCGCATGAGACATAAAGCTCGCCCTGTTTCAGAACCAGCGGCACTTCGTTGCAGACAACGTCGCGCATCAACCCGCCCAGACAACCGGTGGTCACGCCCATCAATATGACAATCACCCCGGACTGATCCAGTGACAGGGCTGCGGCAGTCCCGGCCGCGGCGGCAATCGACAAAGCAAAACTGTCCAGCCAAACCAGCCAGTGGTACCGGCTTTCGACCAGATGGGCGGTGAAGAACACCAACACCGCCGCGCTGCAAGCGATCAGGATGTAATCGGGCTGTCCGACCCAAAAGACCGGATGGCGATCCAGCAGCAGATCTCTGACCGTGCCACCGCCCACGGCCGTCAGGCAGGCCACAAAGGCAAACCCCACCAGATCCAGCTGCGCCCGACTGGCCACCAGAGCACCCGTCAGTGCAAACACCAAAACCGAGGCATAATCCAGCAGGGCAAGAAGGCTCACGCCTGTGCCTTTTTGGGTTTGAACGGGGCCATGCCTGCCCGGGCCAGTTCGTCGGCCTTTTCGTTTTCAGGGTGACCTGCGTGGCCCTTGACCCATTCCCAGGTCACGTCATGGCGCTCTTGCGCCGTATCCAGCCGTTGCCACAGATCGACATTCTTGACCGGTTTCTTGTTGGAGGTTTTCCAGCCGTTTTGCTTCCAGCCAAAGATCCAGCCTGTAACGCCGTTTTTGACATAGGCGCTGTCGGTGACGATTGTGATCTTCGACGGGCGGTCCAAGGTGTCCAGGGCGCTGATCGCGGCCAGTAGCTCCATTCGGTTGTTGGTGGTTTCGGCCTCTCCGCCGTTCAGTTCGCGTTCTTTGAGAACCGTATCACCCTCCATCGCGCGCAGCAGAACACCCCAGCCGCCGGGGCCGGGATTGCCGGAACAGGCACCGTCGGTATAGGCAAAAAGATCAGGCATGCGCGGCCAGTGCAATCCAGTTCGAAACAGAACCATCCAGCCCGGTTCCACTGCCGAATTTCTGCGAGGTGACAGTAAAACCGGCCTCTTGCAAGTATGTCTTCAACTCTTCCTCGCTATAGTAGCTGTAGTATCGGCCCAGACGATCGGGCCCTTCGCCCTGCCCAAGTTTCATTGCGATGTAAAAGACACCGCCAGGTTTCAACGCTTGATGCACGGTCTCGAGGTGATCCGGGAATTCACTTCGGCTGGCATGCAGCAGACTGAAATTTGCCCAGATGCCATCGTAGGCCGCCACCGCGTTCAGATCCGAAAACGTCGCCTGCCGTGCCGAAACCCCGGTATGCGCCGAGGCCAGCCGAACCATCTCGGCGGACGCGTCCATAGCATCAACGATCAGCCCGGCCCGTGCCATGATGGCCGCAGATGCACCTGGTCCGCAGCCCAGATCCAGCACACGCCCGGTTGCAGGCACGGCCTCAATGAACCGCGTCAGCTGAGGATCGCCAGCGTTGTCATCATCGGTCAGCGCAGCATAGCGCGTGGCTTCTGCATCATAGACAGAGATCGTATCGCGCGTGCTCATAGATACACCCCCACGGACAGGCAAAGAACGACAATCGCGGTCAGCAGAACACGCAGCTTCATCCACCAGCGTGGCGCCAGCCCCCAATACCAGAACACTACGTCCAACAGCAGCAATCCGACAAACCCGACGATCAGGTTGATGCCCGCATTCACCGGGCCACCACCCGTCATAAAGAATGCCCAAAGCGCCGGTAAAACCGACAACGCGTAGCAGGTCGCGGCCCGGCTGCCCGAGGTCTTTGTGGCAAATCCCCACAAGATACCGGACATGAAACTCAGAATGACCGCACCATAGAACAGCTGAACATACGGTCCCACCATCCGTGGGCCAAAAGTGCGCGATCCCCAGGCGGCAAGGTCTCCGTTCAGGTATGTGAGTGCCCCCCAGACAAATGGGATCAGGCCAGCCAGACCCAAAACCAATGGCGCGCGGGGCACCCCGTTCATGCCGGCTGCCGCAGGACGCGGGGCACTTTGAATTCGACGTTCTCCACGGCGGTTTCGACAAGTTCAACCGTCACGTCGTAGTGTTCGCGAAAGGCGTCGATCACTTCGTTGACCAGCACCTCGGGCGCTGACGCCCCTGCGGTGATGGCGATGCTGGAAATGCCCTCCAACGCGCGCCAGTCGATCTCGGTCGCGCGCTGGACCAGCTGCGCGTAGTCGCATCCGGCCCGTGCGGCAACCTCCACCAGGCGTCTGGAATTGGACGAGTTCGGCGCGCCGACAACCAGCAGGGCGTCGGACTTGGGCGCGACTTCTTTTACGGCCTCTTGTCGGTTGGTGGTTGCGTAGCAAATATCTTCTTTGTGCGGCCCAACGATTGCCGGAAAGCGGGCTTGAAGAGCGGCAATGATATCCTTGGTGTCGTCGACCGACAGGGTTGTCTGGGTCACAAAGGCCAGCCGTGCCGGATCCCGCACCTGAACCTGCGCCACGTCCTCAACCGTTTCCACCAGCAGCACTTCACCGTCGGGCAGTTGCCCCATCGTCCCGACGGTTTCCGGGTGCCCTTTGTGCCCGATCATGATCATCTGCAACCCAGCTTCGAAGTGACGCTGTGCCTCGACATGCACTTTGGACACCAGCGGACACGTGGCGTCCACATAAATCATCTCGCGTTGGGCCGCCTCGGCGGGAACCGATTTAGGCACGCCATGGGCCGAGAAAATCACCGGGCGGTCGTCGGGACATTCGTCCAGTTCCTCAACAAACACCGCGCCCTTGGCGCGCAGCCCATCGACGACAAACCTGTTGTGCACGATCTCATGACGCACATAGACCGGTGGCCCCCACTTTTGCAGGGCCATTTCAACAATCTTGATGGCCCGATCCACGCCTGCGCAAAAGCCACGCGGGGCAGCAAGGTATAGTGTCAGTGGCGGCTTGGTCATGTCGCTGTCTCCTTATGGCACAGGTAAGTCTTTTCCCGGCCTTGGTCCAGACAGGACTACGTCATTGATCTGACATGAATCGGTGCTAGCCAGACGACGTTTTAGCACCTGTTCATTGTTAAAGAAGCGCGGTCAGGATGATCTGTCCTGACCGCGCGCTTTTGTTGTCCCCATCGATGTCAGCGGTGTAATCAGTTGCCGCTGGCAACCGCAACGCTGCGCGGCTCAGCCGGAACCTCGCGCGGAGGGCGTCCGATGACATCCCGCAGATCTTCCAATTCGATGAAATTGTCCGCCTGCCGACGCAATTCGTCCGAAATCATCGGGGGTTGGCTACGAATGGTCGAAACCACCGAAACACGCACCCCTTGGCGCTGCAGGCTTGCAATCAGCGGGCGGAAATCCCCATCGCCCGAAAACAGCACAATATGATCGACGCGCGGTGCCAGTTCCATGGCATCAACCGTCAGTTCGATATCCATATTCCCTTTGACTTTCCGACGCCCCATGCTGTCGGTGTATTCCTTGGCCGGTTTCGTCACCATGGTGAAGCCGTTGTAATGCAGCCAGTCGACCAGGGGACGGATCGGGGAATACTCGTCATTTTCCAGTAGCGCTGTGTAGTAGAAAGCTCTTAGCAGTTTGCCGCGGCGCATAAACTCTTGCCGCAATAGTTTGTAGTCTATGTCAAAACCGAGTGCTTTTGCCGCAGCATAAAGATTCGAGCCATCGATGAACAGCGCTAGCCGTTCGTCCTTATAAAACATAAATAGTCCCTTCCGGTATAATCCAGGGCGCCCCTTCAGAGGTGAGTGAGTGAATTCCCGGGCGCTCTGCTGCGTCTATAATTAGGGTATTTATTGTACACCGCAAGTATGCAGTTTGCCGAATAAAGGTAGTTTAATGAGCGTTTCGTTATCAAATACCGTTCTTGCTCTGGGCGCCAATCTCGATTTGGGCGGAAATGAGCCCAAGGCGACCCTTCGGCTTGCGCTGGATGCGCTGGGCGCCAACGGGTTGGTGATTCGCGCTGTCAGCCGGTTTTTTTCCACTCCGTGTTTCCCAGCTGGTGCCGGCCCGGACTATGTGAACGCGGCTGCTCTGATCGAAACGCAAGAAAAGCCGGACGACCTGCTCGAGGTTCTGCACGCGGTCGAACACCAGTTTGGGCGCGAACGGGTGCAACGCTGGGGCATGCGGACGCTGGATCTGGATCTTGTTGCGTGGAACGACAGCGTATTGCCCAACCGTGTCGAGTTCGACCGCTGGCGCACCCTGCCGCCTCGGGCGCAACGGCACACTGCACCGGAGCAGCTCATTCTGCCTCATCCCCGTCTACAAGATCGGGCTTTTGTGCTGGTGCCGATGGCGGACGTGGCACCAGATTGGCGGCACCCTGTGCTGGATAAGACAGTGACCGAGATGATCGCGGACCTGCCGGCCGCAGACGTTGCTGCTGTCACGCCTCTGTGATCCGTGCATTTGCGGCATTTCCTGCTTGTCAAGCCTTGCAATCGGCCTTAGATAGACGGCTTCCTGCCACGGATTCATTTACGGAGAGCGCCCTATGGCCCGCGTTACGGTCGAAGACTGTGTAGACAAGGTTCCCAACCGGTTCGAACTGGTGATGCTGGCAGCCCACCGGGCTCGCGAGATTTCCGCCGGTGCAGCGATTACCGTGGACCGCGATAATGATAAGAACCCGGTCGTGTCTCTGCGCGAGATTGCAGACGAAACCCAGAGCGCTGACGACCTGCGCGAACGGCTGATTGAGGCCAATCAGACCCAGATCGAGGTTGATGAGCCAGAAGAAGATCAGATGGCGCTGCTGATGGGTGCGGAAACGGACAAGCCCGCGGATGATGATATGTCCGAAGAAAAGCTCCTGCGCGCCCTGATGGAGGCTCAAGGCCAGGGGTAACCCCAGCAACACAAGGTGCGGACCGGATGATTTCTGCTGACGACCTGATCGCGCTGGTCCGCAACTACAATCCCAAAGCAAATGCTGACCGCATCGCGCGGGCCTATGACTTTGGCAGGCAGATGCATGAGGGGCAGTTCCGGTACTCCGGCGAGCCCTATTTCAGCCATCCTGTCGCCGTAGCGGCCATCCTGACCGAACAGCGTCTGGATGATGCGACCATCATCACCGCACTCCTGCACGATACGATCGAAGACACCAAGACCAATTACGGCAAGGTGGCCGAGCTGTTCGGCGATGAAGTTGCCAAGCTCGTCGATGGCGTCACCAAACTGACCAACCTTCAGCTTTCTAGTCGCGAGACGAAACAGGCCGAGAACTTCCGCAAGTTGTTCATGGCCATGTCCAAGGACCTGCGGGTCATTCTGGTCAAGTTGGCCGACCGTCTGCACAACATGCGCACGATCAAGGCGATGCGCCCGGAAAAGCAGGTCCAGAAAGCGCGTGAGACGATGGATATCTATGCGCCGCTAGCCGGTCGCATGGGTATGCAATGGATGCGCGAAGAACTCGAAGACCTTGCGTTCCGCGTTCTGAACCCCGAAGGCCGCCAATCTATTATTCGGCGTTTTATCACTTTGCAGCGCGAAACCGGCGACGTGATTCACCGGATCACCGGCGACATGCGGCACGAGTTGGAGAAGGCGGGTATCGAGGCCGAAGTGTTCGGGCGCGCCAAAAAACCTTATTCGATCTGGCGCAAGATGCAGGAAAAGGATCAGGGCTTTTCCCGCCTGTCCGATATCTACGGCTTCCGCATTATCACCGGGTCCGAAGAGGACTGTTATCGAACCCTTGGCGCGATCCACCAGCGCTGGCGGGCGGTGCCCGGGCGGTTCAAGGACTATATCAGCCAGCCAAAATCCAACGGCTACCGCTCGATCCATACGACGGTGTCGGGGCGTGACGGTAAACGGGTCGAGGTGCAGATCCGCACACGTCAGATGCACGACGTTGCCGAAACCGGTGTTGCGGCGCACTGGTCCTATCGCGACGGGGTACGCTCAGAAAACCCGTTCGCGGTTGATCCGGCCAAGTGGATTGCCAACCTGACCGAACAATTCGACAGCGAAGACGACCACGAGGATTTCCTCGAGGCCGTCAAGCTTGAGATGTATTCGGACCAGGTGTTTTGCTTCACGCCCAAGGGCGACGTGGTCAAATTGCCGCGCGGTGCCACACCGATTGACTTTGCCTACGCCATCCACACCCGCATCGGCCATGCCTGCGTGGGGGCGAAGGTGGATGGGATTCGCGTGCCGCTGTGGACTCGGATCAAGAACGGGCAGTCGGTGGATATCATCACCGCCGATGGGCAGACACCACAGGTTACATGGCTCGAAATTGCAGTGACTGGTAAGGCACGTACCGCCATCCGTCGGGCCCTGCGCGAAGTGGACCGGGAACGTTTCATCAAACTTGGTAAAGAACTGGCCCGCGCCGGTTTCGAAAACGTGGGCCGCAAGGCCACCGACAAGGCGCTGGACACAGCTGCCAAACATCTGCGTCTGAAAGACCGACACGAATTGCTGGCCCGGCTGGGCAGTGCGGAACTGACCGCGCATGAAGTGATCAGTGCCGTTTATCCCAAACTCACACAGGATGACGGTGATGCCGTGCCGTTGCGACGCGCCGTTATCGGCCTTGAGGCCGGACAGAAATTCGACCGCGCGCCGTGCTGCCAACCTTTGCCGGGCGAACGCATTGTGGGCATTACGTATCGCGGCAAGGGTGTGGTTGTGCACGCCATCGATTGTGACAGGCTGAGCGAGTTCGAAAACGAACCGGATCGCTGGGTCGATCTGCACTGGCATTCAGGCACCCATGCGGCCGTCTACGGAGCGACACTGGACCTGACCATCGGCAATGATGCCGGCGTGCTGGGGCGCATTTGCACGTTGATCGGCGAGAAAAAGGCCAATATTTCGAACCTGCAGTTTGTAGATCGCAAACCGGATTTTTACCGCCTGTTGATCAATGTCGAACTGCGGGACCTTGAACAGCTTCACTCGCTGATGCTGATGCTTGAGGCCGAAAGCGATGTTGCGGCGGTTGAGCGGTATCGGGACAGGACGAAATCCGCAGTAGCGGCTGGTTGAGAAGGGGTGATCAGGAGTGGTTTTCAAGCGCCGAGACCGACGCTCTCCTGTCCAGATCGCTTCGGAATTCGTCTATCCGCGGGGAGGCTGGACCCGCGCATTTCTCTACGTCAAACACCGGGTACGGCGACTGCCGGATTCGCCTGAGCGGATCGCGCGCGGGATCGGGGCTGGTGTTTTCGCTGCGTTTACGCCGTTTTACGGCATGCATTTTATCGTCGCCGCTATTTTGTCGCGGCTGATCAACGGCAACTTGTTGGCCGCCCTCAGCGGCACTTTTTTCGGCAATCCGCTGACCTATGTGCCCATTGGTGTCGTGAGCCTACAGACCGGTCATTTCCTGTTGGGTACGAGGTACCGCAAGGGCGACACCCACGGTCTTATGGGTAAGTTCGCCGATGCGATTAGCGATCTGAAAAACAATTTCTTCGCCATGTTCACTGATCGGGTCGCCGACTGGCATGGGCTTAGCCGGTTTTATGACGATGTCTTCTTTCCTTATCTGGTGGGCGGCGTCATTCCGGGCATCGTGGCCGGGGTGGTCTGCGGCTATCTCAGTCTTCCGCTGATCCGGACCTATCAGCAGCGTCGCCGCGCCAGGATCAAGGCGAAGTTCGAAGAAATCAAACGCTTGGCCGAAGAAACGGCTGACGTTTCCCCTGCAATGCCACTAGGCTCGGGCCAAGATCAGAAAAAGGAATCGAGTGATGTCTGACAATCCTTTGCGTCTGGGCGTGAACATCGATCACGTGGCGACGGTCCGTAATGCGCGTGGCGGTGCCTATCCGGATCCGTTGCGCGCTGCGAAACTCGCCGAAGAGGCAGGGGCCGACGGGATTACAGCGCATTTGCGCGAGGATCGACGGCACATCTCAGACGCGGATATCGACGGTCTGATGGAGGTCTTGTCGGTGCCTCTGAACTTTGAGATGGCGGCCACGGACGAAATGCAGAAAATCGCCCTGCGTCACAAACCGCACGCGGTCTGTATCGTCCCCGAAAAGCGTGAGGAACGCACCACCGAAGGCGGGCTAGAGGTCGCGCGCGAGGAAAACAAACTGGCGCATTTCATTGCACCTTTGCGCGATGTTGGGTGCCGCGTGTCGATCTTCATTGCTGCCGATAAACGGCAGATCGATGCCGCGCACCGCATCGGCGCCGAAGTGATCGAATTACATACGGGCGCGTATTGCGACGCCTTTGCCGAAGGCAAGATGGACGAGGCTGAGCATGAGTTGCAGGCCTTGCGAGAGATGTCAGCATATGGACATTCCCTGGGCCTCGAAGTGCATGCGGGCCACGGTCTGACCTATGAAACGGTAAAGCCCGTCGCCGCCTTCCCTGAAGTGCGCGAACTGAATATCGGACACTTTCTGATCGGAGAGGCGATCTTTCTGGGCCTCACCTCCGCGATCGCCGAAATGCGCCGCCTGATGGATGAGGCGCGGTCATGATTGACCTGGCCTCGCTTGCTGTAACGGCCCTGGCCTTTTTCATCGTCGCTGTCTCGCCCGGCCCAGCCAATATCTCCAACGCGGCGGTGGCGATGAGCAAAGGGCGCAAAGTCAGCCTTGTTTACGGTCTGGGGCTGTCATGCGGGCTGGTGTTCTGGGGACTGGTCGCCGCCAGCGGCATGGGCGCGGTTCTGCAAAGCTCGCTTTACGTGCTGATGGTGCTCAAGGTTTTGGGCGGTCTCTACCTGCTTTGGCTGGCGTGGCAATCCGGACGTTCCGCGTTGCGATCCAACGCGGACACCGTTTCGGTGCCTGCCAAGGGTAGGTGGTTTTGGCGTGGTATGATCCTCAATATGTCCAATCCAAAATCGGTGATTGCTTGGATGGCGGCTTTGTCGGTTGGCCTCGGCCCGGATGACGGGTTGCTGTCCGTTGCCGTTGCAACTTTGGTCTGCATTGCGGCAGGATTCTTCAACAACTTCCTCTATTCGATGTTGTTTTCGGTCAGCGGCATGATGGCCGGATATCGCCGGTTCCGCCGCTGGATCGACGGGGTTGTCGCCGGGCTGTTTGCAATTGCCGGCTTGGGACTGATCAGATCGGCTTTTGTGCGATGATCACGTCCGGTTTCATAGCAATCTGGATCGCCTGGCTGATGGCAGGGGGCTCGCCGGGTCCCGCCACGATGGGCATTGCGGGCACGGCTATGAACGAAGGTCGCACTGCGGGTCTGGCCTTTGCGCTGGGCATCTGCGCGGGCTCCGCCGCGTGGGGCATCGCCGCCGCTTTGGGACTGTCAGCGATCATGCTGGCCAATGTCTGGGTGTTCGAAGTGATCCGCTATATCGGCGTGGCCTACCTGAGCTGGCTGGCCTTAAAGGCCCTGCGCCGCGCGATGACGTCGGATGAGGTCGCGCTGGGCAAACCGGCAACCGGGTCACTGCCGACGATTTTTGCCAAAGGGGCTGCCATTCACCTGACCAATCCCAAGGCAATCTTAAGTTGGGGGTCGATCTACGCGATCGTCGCGCCAAATGATGCCAGCCTCGCAATGTTGTTGGGCTATTTTTCTTTGCTCTACGCAGGCTCTTTGCTGATTTTCATCGGCTACGCGTTCCTGTTCTCCTCGGAACGCATGGTCTGCACCTACCGCCGCACCCGCCGGGTGTTTGACTTTGCCTTTGCAGGGTTCTTTGGATTGGCGAGCTACAAGATTCTGACGGTGCGATTGTCGTGAGTGTTATCCTCCCAGCGCAGCTGTGTCCCATTGCAGTTTCAGGGTGGAATAGTCTCTTTTTGGGTAACTGTAGTTTTTGATGGACAAGTCGGCGTGAATTTCAATCTGTTGAGATATTTGGCCGTTTTCACGGGCGCGTTCATCTTGATTCTCGTGCTGATCGTCATCCAAGGAGCTTTGCTGTTTCTGATCTCTGATCTAGGCGTCCCAGGCATTTCGGGCTATCGGTTTGTGCTTTTTTGGATTGCGGTAATGCTCTTTACGCCATTTGTAAGTGATTACTTTGATTACGCATTTGTGTTTTTGTTTGGGGCTTTCGCGGTCGCATCCTTTCTCGAAGGCAAAAGATATCAACGGTCAAACTCAACAATTCCCTCCGGTCTGGCCATGGTGTCCTTGCCTTTCACCATGGCCTTTTGCGGCGTCTGCGCGGTTGGTATCTGCGCTTTGCTAATTGGATATTTGTTAACCGGTCAGCTTTCGTTTTGGGGTGGCAACTTGAGCGCCTGGCAGTATTTTATTCTTTGCGCTTACATTGTCTTTGCGACGCTCATTTGCCGCGTTTCATTTGGCATCGGTCTCAAAAAAGCTCAGATACTGAACACAAAAGGGGAACATGCATGATCCTCGGTGTCGGAACAGATCTCGCGAATATCGATCGCATCCAGGGCACTCTTGACCGTTTTGGTGACCGATTCCGAAACCGTGTGTTCACCGATATCGAACAGCGTAAGGCGGAACGCCGCCACGACACGGCTGGGACCTACGCCAAACGCTGGGCCGCGAAAGAAGCCTGCTCCAAGGCGCTTGGCACCGGTCTGCGCATGGGCATTGCCTGGAAGGACATGGCGGTCACCAATCTGCGTACCGGACAGCCCGTGATGCATGTAACCGGCTGGGCCGCTGAGCGGCTAAAGGAAATGACCCCCGAAGGGCACGAGGCGATCATCCATGTGACACTGACCGACGACCATCCATGGGCGCAGGCCTTCGTCGTGATCGAGGCCCGTCCGCTTCACGATGGGTCCGCCCGGCCTTGACTTGCCCCCATACGCCCCGCATGTAGCACCCCGACAACCTGAGGACTGGAGAGCAGAATGGCCGAAGACGCCAAAACCGGAAACGCCGTATGGGAGACGATTAAAACCATCGTTTATGCCCTGCTGATCGCGGGCGTTTTCCGCACCCTGTTCTTTCAGCCATTCTGGATTCCGTCAGGATCAATGAAGCCCACGCTGTTGATTGGCGACTTCCTGTTCGTCAACAAGATGTCCTACGGGTATTCTTATGCCTCATGCCCCAGCCTGATCTTTCCAAGCGTCGGCCTGAACATTGATGCCGAAGACATCTGCGGCTGGATTCAGGGCGATGAAAACACGCGTATCTTTGGCAGCGAGCCTGAGCGGGGCGATGTCATCGTTTTTCGCCATCCTGTTACGGGGCGCGACTATATCAAGCGCCTGATCGGGATGCCGGGTGATCGGGTTCAGGTCCGTGATGGGGTGATTATCCTGAACGGCACGCAAGTGCCGCAAACCCCGGATGGCGTCTTTACCGAAATTGCTGCGCCCCAGGGCCCGCAACGTCTGCGACCCCGCTGCGAAAACGGTCCCGTCGGAATCGGGGGTGCCTGCGAAAAGTCGCGTTTCATCGAGACGCTGCCGAACGGTGTTTCGTATGAGGTGGTCAATATCGGCAATCAGGGGTCGGACAATACCGGCATCTACACCGTTCCCGAAGGCCATTATTTCTTTATAGGGGACAATCGCGACAATTCTGCCGACAGCCGCTTGCCGCAATCCGCTGGCGGGGTAGGCTACGTTCCATACGAAAACCTGATCGGCCGCGCCGATCGGATCATGTTCTCGTCGGCGGGTCGCTCGATGCTGTTCTTCTGGACCTGGCGCAGTGATCGCTACTTCAAGGCGGTCAATTGAAGCTATCGGCCGATATAAAGTCGTTTCAAAAGCGGTTGGGATACGAGTTTTCCAATCCCGACCTGCTTGTTCGCGCCTTGACGCATGGATCGGTTTCCTCACCCACCCGGCCAGACAACCAACGCTTGGAGTTTCTGGGGGACCGTGTACTTGGTCTGGTCATGGCGACCGCCTTGCTTGAGGTCGATAAAGAAGCTTCCGAAGGCCAGTTGGCTCCACGTTTCAACGCCCTTGTTCGTAAAGAGACCTGCGCCGATGTCGCGCGTCAGATCGATTTGGGCGCGGTGCTGAAACTGGGCCGGTCCGAGATGCTCTCGGGTGGACGCCGCAAGCAGGCCCTGTTGGGCGACGCGATGGAGGCGGTGATCGCCGCGATCTATCGAGATGCGGGGTTCGAGGCTGCGCGCGATGTGATTCTGGCGCTGTGGGACGATCGTATTCTCACAGTCGAAGCAGACGCCCGAGACGCCAAAACCGCCTTGCAGGAATGGGCGCAAGCTCGGGGGCAAAAGCCGCCCTCTTATGTCGAGTTGAAACGGACCGGTCCCGATCACGCGCCGGTCTTCACCATCGCGGCACGGCTTCAGAACGGGACTGAGGCTGAGGCAACTGCTGGTTCCAAACGTCAAGCCGAACAAGCCGCAGCCAAAGCCTTACTGGACAGCCTGCCGACATAAGTCATGTTGCGCAACTCGGAGACTTCCTCATCCGGCTGAAATTACACTCGGGCAAGCTCGGATTTAATCTGGCTCAAGAGGGTTGGCCCACTCAAACCACCCGAATAAAGCCGGTCAGGCCGGTTTTCTGATGCTCGATCACATGGCAATGAAATGCCCAATCCCCCGGATTGTCCGCGACCAGCGCGATCTCGATAACCTCATCCTTCAACAGCAACATGGTGTCGGTCAGCAGCGGCGGTAAATTCCGCAGGTTTGATTTCAAAGGCACAAACACCAACCCATGCAGGTGGATCGGATGTTGGTTCGGCGACTCGTTTCGCAACCGCAGCACATAGCTTTTGCCCATCTCCAACGTTGCAAGTGGCCCGACCCCCTGCGTCGCGTCGCCCGGCCAGGGTTTGCGATTGATGGACCAGAAGTTGTACCCGAGCGACCCGCAGAACCCGTTATTGGGCTCACCGCCTTCCGGTGTCCAGCCAAACACAAACTCGTGAAGCTCGACGCTGGCAAGATCGGGTTTGGTCGTGGGGTTCACGGGCAGGGGCCGCAATTCGCGCAGATTGCGTCCGACCGAAATCCCGACGGCCCGCAACTGGGTCACGGCCCGATGTGGTTGGCCCGGAAACTTAGCCACAAGATCAACCGTCTGACCTTCATCTGACGGCATCAGCACTGCAAACTCCACCCGCTGGCCCGGGCCGATTAACAAGGGTTCCTCCGCGCTCGGCATCGGAACCTCAATCTCAACCGGATGTCCGTCCCAGGCAATGATCCGCGCCTCTGAACCTGCCAGATGCACCTTGTAAATCCGCGTCGTATCGCTGTTTAGGACCCTAAGCCTGACAAGGCTGCCCGCACCATGGTCATAGACCGGCGCATTCAGCCAATTGGCCGTTTGAACATTGCCGAACGTTCCGGCACGCGCCGCACCCCGGGGCGTATAAGCGGGTAGAAACGCACCGTCCTCATCCAGCCGGAAATCGCGCAGGTTGACAACCTGGTCGCTGTCGAACCCCACATCCTCTGCCTCGGCAATCACCATCACGCCGGTCAGGCCGTGGGCCATCTGCTCCATCGTCATGCAATGGGGGTGGTACCAATACGTTCCGGCATCGGGTGGGGTGAATTCATAGTTGAATACCTCATCCGGTCCGATCGGCATCTGCGTGAGATAAGGCACCCCATCCATTCCGTTTGGTATCCGCAGCCCATGCCAGTGCATCGCGGTATAATCGGGCAGGGTATTGCGCACGGGTAGCCGCATCACCTCGCCCTGCTTCCCATAAAGCACGGGGGGCGGTGCGCCCGGTGACAGGCTGACCATGCCCGTCGTGACTTGATCGCGCAGGGCAAAGCTTGCAGATTGAACGATCAGTTCCTGGTTCGCCGCAGCGACGCTAATTCCACCCAGTCCTGCAGCGCCGGCTGCGGCGGCGGTGCCAATAAGAAACTCGCGGCGTTTCATATTCAACCTCTCGGAGACGGTAATCAGGCCGGGCTCGGTTTGGCTGGGCGTACTGGTCATCATTGACATCGGGCATGCATGACCGCAATGCAATAAATCCCTCTGGCCCGTCCTCGCTATCTGTTATAGGGGTGCCGACCTGCACACAGGATCGCACATTACATGACCACTCACGCCGGATTTATTGCTCTGATCGGAGAACCCAACGCAGGGAAATCGACCCTGCTGAACCGCATGGTCGGGGCAAAGGTCTCGATCGTGACGCACAAGGTCCAAACCACCCGCGCGCGCATTCGTGGCGTCGCGATGGAGGGCGACGCGCAACTGGTCTTTGTCGATACGCCGGGCCTGTTCAAACCGCGCCGCCGTCTGGACCGGGCCATGGTCGCGGCCGCATGGGGTGGGGCCGCTGACGCCGACATCGTTGTGCTGATGGTCGAGGCCCATCGTGGCATCACCGAAGGGGTTGAACGCATTCTCGAAGGTCTGGACGAAATCGGGCAGGGCCGCACGATTGCGCTGGCGATCAACAAGATCGACAAGGTGCCGTCCGAAAAACTGCTGACGTTGACCCGTGATCTGAACGCGCGCTATCCCTTTGCCGAGACGTTCATGATCTCGGCGGAAAAAGGCCACGGCGTCGACGACCTGCGCAAATGGCTCGCCTCGGAACTGCCCGAAGGCCCATGGCTCTATCCCGAAGATCAGATCGCCGATCTGCCCCTGCGCATGATCGCCGCCGAGATGACGCGCGAGAAACTGACCCTGCGGCTGCATCAGGAACTGCCCTACCAGTTGACGGTTGAAACCGAAAACTGGGAGGAGCGCAAAGATGGCTCCGCTAAGATCGATCAGGTTATCTATGTCATGCGCGACGGTCACAAAGGCATCGTGCTGGGTAAAAAGGGCGAGACGATCAAGGCCGTCAGTCAGGCGGCGCGGGCGGAACTGGAAGAGTTCCTTGACCGCAAAATCCACCTGTTCCTGCAGGTCAAGGTCCGGCCCAGCTGGCTGGAAGACTCTGAACGCTATGCCGAGATGGGTCTGGATTTCAAAGACGGTAACGCATGACGCGTCTGACGGCCGAGTTCTGGGTGCACGCCTATCTGGCGCGCCTGCGGTTTCAGGAAATCCCGGCCTTTGTTGTGGCGCATGGCGACGACACAGCCGGCGCGGTGCTGGTCAAGCTCAACACGCTGGACGGTCAGGCCGTGGTTTTCCAGCGCAGCTTTGACCTTATGAGCGGCGAACGCAAATGGATTGAACTCGCCAGCGGCGCCGAGGCCGACGCCGATGCCGCCATCACCCGCCAACGCAGCTTTGACCCCGACCTCTGGGTGATTGAGGTCGAGGACCGCCAAGGGCGTCATTTGCTTGGGGACGAGGGGTTGGAGTAAAGGCCCATACCCGCCTGGAACCTGAGCACGTTCATTTTAGGATTCTAATTTGGGTCACTAAAGTAAACGAAACTCATCTTATTGCCATCCAGATCGCGCGCGTATGCACCGAAAAAGTCCGGACCATACTGCGGACGCGCGCCTGGGTCGCCTTCGTTGGTGCCTCCGTTTTCCAGTGCTGTTGAATGCGCGTCACGAACCTCTGCTTCACTCTGACACAACAAACCGACCATAGCTCCGTTTCCGACAGTCGCAGTCTTTTGATCAAATGGTGAGGAAACCCAAACACGCCCCCCGCCGCGTAACTCGTAACAGACTGCATAGGGCATGTACTCGGCTACAACCTTACCGCCTATTTTGGCGAAAACAGCATCGTAATAGGTGCGTGCTTTAGCAACATCGTTGGAACCGATCATAACGTAGTTTAGAGACATTTTTGAAATCCATCGCTTGGAACATAACAGGAACATTAACGGCGAAAGGGACTAGTTTCAACTTGATTCTCTTCTTACGTAAATCTGCTGGCTTTTGGAGCCGGTGCAAGCGCTCTGATGACCTGAAAGGCAAAGCTTACATCGCGGAAAAACCGCAGTTACAGGACCGCCTGTGGTTGGGACGGCTCGACAAAGTTGACATGTAGATTCTTGATGCTTGCTGCAAACTCGTGCCTACTGAGCGCATCCCCGTCTGTTTCTATTGCCGTATTGGTCGCAATTTCGACCCACCCCCCAAGGTTTGCATCCAGCGGTTCCGACGAGATAATGATCCCGTCCTTGCAACGGCGATAATGCAGGCTGGGGGCGAACCGGTCCGACGCGTAGCGGGCTGCAAACAAGCGCTGGCCGTCCGACCAGCACGCGGCAAATCGCAGATAGGGTAATGCGCCTTTGCGCCGAGAAAGGGCTTCAACGCGCTCAACTGCCCGCTGCATGGCCCCAATCGGATCTTTGTTCAGCCCCTCGCCATGGGCGATTAGAAAAATGGCCTCGCTTTCGGTGGCCCCCATCCGATGGTTGTAGAGGTCGGGGGGGATCATTCCATCCAGCTCCTGCCGGATTTGCTCGTGCCCTCCGGCCTGACCGTTGTGCATAAAGCTCCACCGCCCGCAGCCGAATGGGTGACAATTGTTGCGCGAGGTGGCTGTCCCGGTCGAGGCGCGGACATGGGCCAGAAACAGACCGGACCGGGTGTGGTGTGCCAGCTGCCTCAGATTGGCATCCGACCAGGCTGGATTCGTGTCCTTGTAAAAGCAAGGGTTCGGTCGCTCCGAATACCAGGCCAGCCCGAACCCGTCGGCATTAATCGGTGTCTTGCCAATCAGTGCATTGCGGCTTTGTTCGACAAGCGACTGCTCCTGATGCATGACAAGATCGTCCAGATAGCGCTTTGCCCCAACCCATGCCAAGAAACGACACATGCAATTTACCCCGGTATATGTCCAATTCCGGTATCAATATCACCGCCTGGGCGAGGATATGTCACAAGTTATGGATACAAAAACTGCTTCTTTCTATCAAATGATATGCAGATAGCTGGATCTACGTTCAAAGATTCCGGATGCACCGGGATTAGCCAAATGCCGCTCAACTGCTGTTGGTCACCTGCAAGCAAGAAACATTGGGACCGACCCCTTGCGGGTATGAACCCTTTGCGGTCTGTTGGGCAGACACCATCAGCCACTACCGGAGCCCTTTTGGACTGGCGCGATCACGGCATACTTCTGACCACCCGCCGCCATGGTGAAACGGCGGCGATTATCGAGGTCTTTACCGAAGCCCATGGGCGCCATGCCGGTGTTGTGCGTGGGGGGACCAGCCGCAAGATCGCACCCATTCTGCAACCGGGAGCGCAGCTGGATGTACTCTGGCGGGCGCGGCTGGAGGAACATCTCGGTACATTTCAGGTGGAACCGCTGCGGTCCCGGGCGGCGGCGGCGTTCTCGGGGCGGTTGGCGCTGGCCGGGCTGAATGCGGTGGTATCGCTTTTGACGTTCTGTCTGCCAGAACGCGAACCGCACCCGGCAATCTACAGGCAGACCGAGCAACTGATGGATTTGCTGGGACACGATGAGATCTGGCCGCTGGGATATCTGCGCTGGGAACTGGCCCTGCTGGAGGAGATGGGCTTTGGCCTTGATCTTAGCCGCTGCGCTGTTACCGGCGCGACCGAAGGGCTGATCTATGTCTCGCCAAAATCAGGTCGCGCCGTCAGTGCTGCCGGAGCCGGTGACTGGGCGGACAAGTTGCTGCCATTGCCGCCCTGCTTGCGCTGTGAAGGAGCCGCGCCGGACATCGAAATTGCATCCGGGCTTCAAACAACAGGTTTCTTTCTCGAGCACCGCGTCGCGCCGTCACTGGGGCACACGCCTTTGCCGGATGCGCGCGCCCGGTTTGTCGACCACGTCACTCGGCGGCTGTGAACACCATTTCGTTCCCGTCATCGTTGCGCAGGATCAGAACATCCCCTGACACTTCGGCCTGCGTCATTGCCAACAGGGCCGCAAAATAGAACCCTTCGGCTTCAAGCGCCTCACAGGCGCGACGCGTGGCCGCCAGATCACTGATTTCGAACCAGGGGTAGGGCGCGTTCAGCGTGCCGGTATAGGTATTGCACGGCGCAGACCCTGCGACCTCACCCGCTGCCGGAAACTGTAGGGTCGCCTTGGCGGAAAAGGGTTGGGAGTCAATTTCCTGAAGGGACCAGATGCGATCAGCGGCTCCATAGGCAGCCACAGTTTCATCCCGATCACACTGAAACAGTCCCATCAGGGGCAGCATCAGAGCATAACGTAGCATTTCTTGCTCCTCGAAAAGCGCCGGACCGCGTGTATGTGCGCCGATTGGTGTGGGTCAAGCTATACTTACAACAAGGCACGTCAAACCCACCGTGCAGTTGACCGATGATTAGAAATCGACATAGTAGCTCAGCTAACACTCGGCGTTTCTACAGAGGGCCAAGTGTTCAATATACTAAAGTTCGATTTCTGGGCATGTCCCGATATGTAGTTGTTTGGTTTGGAAAGTTTCTGTGTCGCAAAGTGACGACATGAACAAAGACGCGCAACCCCGGCGTTTCGTCAGGATTCTCATGATCCTGATCTACGTGCTCTTTTTGGTGCTACTGATCGAGCTGCTGTCCTACGTCGCGGTTGTTCATCTGTTTGACAATGCACTCGGAAACAAAGCCGAACGGCATCTCTATTCGTCGATCCGGGGCCATCAGCTAAACCCGGCCTACCGGCGCGAGTTCGACACAGGTGGCCATCGAATTCACTCAGACCAGGGCTTTCGCCGGGACACAAATGTTGCTCTGCCAAAGCCGGACACTACCTATCGCATTTTTCTGATGGGAGGCTCGACGGCCTATGCCATTGGGTCCCAGGGCAGCGTTTACCCCAACCACCCGACGCTGACCAATCAGGAAACCGTCTCACACTACTTGGAACAGGCCCTGCGCCAGCAGCACCAGGCTCAGACACCCGATGTCACGATTGAAGTCATCAATGCAGGTGTAGCTGCATATCACAGCTTTCAGCACGTGCTGTATGTCTATGAAACACTGTATGAATACGAGCCAGACATGATCGTGTTTCTGGACGGGCACAATGATTTTTACAACGTTGGGATCTCTAACCCGATCCAAAGCTACGGTTACTCCTCGGCGCGCATGGTGGACGCCCTGAACGACCGCAAGCCGTTTTTCGCAACCTACGCCTTCCTGAGGTACTTTGCCGACTATTCCTACACGTTCAAGCTGGCGTCAAAGCTCACGCAAGGCCTGTACGACCGTTACGAGACACCCCCATATAACACCTATGGCGACGTCACAGCGCTTGAGCGTGATTTTTCAGCCGAACTTGAAGCCACTGCGCGCGTTGGATTCTTGCGGAACTACAAGCTGATCGAGACCTTCGGCAATTATCACGGATTCTGTTATCACGTTTTCCTTCAGCCAGAGGTCGTGTTTGAAGACGCGGCTCATCTGAGCGAATTGGATCGCGAAACGGCACGTATTACTCGGGATTTTTACTTTCCAGGCCGGGAAGATGTCATGAAGCGCGCGCGTCTTGAACTCCCCGCGCTGTTTCAACATGCCGGAATACCCTTCACCGACATCGGGGAGATCGCGGCACCGGAACATCGGGATAAGGCGCTATATGTCGACTACACCCATCTGACGCCGGAGGGATCGAAGTTGGTGGCCGACCGGATGCTGCCGGTGGTGACTAGGCGGGCTGCCGAGTGCGGGCTCGCCAACTAGGTTGAAACGTGGGATTTTTTGGACAATCTGGACACGTGTAGAGGTCGGACAGGTGCAAACTGTGCACCGCAAGAAAAGACCCGGCGCAAGGGCCGGGTCAGTTTGGGAAACAGGGATGCCGTTTCGGGTCAGCCCAGCAAACGCCGCGCAATGACCTGTGCCTGAATTTCGGCAGCCCCTTCGAAAATGTTCAGGATGCGCGCGTCGCACAGCACCCGGCTGATCTTGTATTCCAGTGCAAAGCCGTTGCCTCCGTGGATCTGCAAGCCGTTGTCGGCCGCCGCCCAGGCCACACGCGCACCCAGCAGCTTGGCCATCCCGGCCTCAAGGTCGCAACGCTGACCGTGGTCTTTTTCCCAGGCCGAGAAATAGGTCAGTTGTCGCGCGATCATGATTTCGACCGCCATCATCGCCAGCTTGCCCGACACGCGCGGGAAATTGATCAGAGATTTGCCAAACTGCTTGCGGTCCTGCGCGTATTGCATGGCGATATCCAACGCACTCTGGGCGACGCCGATGGCACGGGCGGCGGTCTGGATACGAGCAGATTCAAAGGTTTCCATCAGTTGCTTAAAACCCTTGCCCTCCTCTCCACCCAGAAGGTTCTCACCTTTGACTTTGAAACCATCAAAGGCCAGTTCGTATTCTTTCATCCCGCGATAGCCGAGCACCTCAATTTCACCACCGGTCATACCCGGGGTGGGGAAGGGGTCGTCATCGGTGCCGGGTGTCTTTTCAGCCAGAAACATCGATAGGCCACGGTGATCGCTCGACTCTGGATTTGTCCGCGCCAACAATGTCATGACATGGGTGCGCGCCGCGTGTGTGATCCAAGTCTTGTTTCCGGTAATCTGATAGTCGCCGTTTTCGTCCTTGACCGCGCGGGTGCGCAGGCTGCCCAGATCAGACCCTGTATTGGGTTCGGTAAACACCGCCGTGGGCAGAATCTCGGCGCTGGCCAGTTTCGGCAGCCAGTTGGCTTTTTGCTCATCCGTACCGCCCGCAATGATCAGTTCGGCCGCGATCTCTGACCGGGTGCCCAGCGAACCGACACCGATATAGCCACGCGATAACTCCTCGGAAACAACACACATCGAGGCTTTGGACAGGCCGAAACCGCCAAACTCCTCGGGGATTGTCAGACCGAAAACCCCCATCTCGGCCAGCTCTTCGATGACCTCGATCGGGATAAGTTCATCTTTCAGGTGCCAGGCATGCGCATAAGGCTCGACCTTTTCCTGAGCATAGCGGCGGAACTGGTCCCGGATCATCTCTAGCTCTTCGTCCAGACCAGACGCACCAAACATCGTGGCACCGGACTGATCCTGCATCAGTTCGACGAGACGCGTGCGCGCGGCCTGAGAATTGGCCTGCGCCATCAGCGTTTGCACTTCGGCGCATTGGAACCCGGACAAAGCGTCCCAGCCTAGACCCAGGTCTTGCAGGCGGACGACCTCACCCTGGTTCATTGGAATGCCACCGGCGACCTGATGCAGGTATTCGCCGAATGCGATCTGGTGCAGCAGTTGCTCTATTTCGCCAAATTTGCCGTCGGCCTCCAGCGCCTCGGCCCAGCGTTGCATCTGTTGGAGGGACTGGCAGTAGGTTGCCAACCAGGCGAACCCGTGCGCCGCTGTCTGGTGCGACTCAATCAACGCGCCCGAGATCTTGCCATCGGATGTGACCATCGCACGGACTGACTCGCGCGCCCGTTCGAACACGGACTCAACGGCCGGAACAGCGGCTCTGGTCAATGTCAGAAGGTCGGGCAATGTCGCAGTTGGTGCCATCTGTGTCACATCCTGTCCGTCATGAGCCATAAATCACGTCCTTCTCTGGGTCGTCCGGTCATACCATGCTGCACGTGCAGCGCAACAAAAATACGAATTATATCTGGTAAAAGTTCAAAAATTACCGGAACAATTTTGCATCGCAGAGAGACCTGACAATGATATCAACAGCCCATGGCGTTGTTTTCAATACTTTCTGTGCAAGACCTGTTTCTCGCGGCAGGGATTGCCTTTCTTGCAGGTTGGATCAAGGGGATGGTCGGGTTTGCCATGCCAATGATATTGGTGTCCGGGCTGAGCATGTTCCTGCCGCCAGACGTGGCACTGGCCGGGCTGATCCTGCCCACTCTGGTAACAAACAGCGTTCAGGCCCTGCGGGAAGGACCGTCTGCTGCGCTATCTTCGATCCGGCAATTCAAGGTGTTTCTGGCGGTCGGTTTGGTGTTTCTGCTGGCAGGCGCGCAGCTCGTCAGCCTTGTGCCGACCTCGGCCTTTCTATTGATGATCGGCGCACCGGTGACCGTCTTTGCATTGATCCAAGTTCTGGGAGTAAGGCTGACACTGACCAACCGGTCGGCGAAGATTGAAGCCGGCATCGGGGCCGTGGCTGGGTTTGTAGGTGGCATGTCCGGGGTCTGGGGGCCACCAACCGTGATGTACTTGACCGCGTTGAACACCTCCAAGTTGGATCAGTTGCGGGTGCAGGGTGTCATTTATGGATTGGGGGCCGTGGCCCTGACGGTCGCGCATCTGGGGTCGGGGATCCTGCGCGCTGAAACTGTGCCTTTTTCGGCGTTTCTGATCGTTCCGGCCTTGTTGGGCATGTGGGTCGGGCTGCAACTGCAATCCCGGATTGACCAGGCCAGTTTTCGCAAAGTGACGTTATTGGTCTTGCTGGTGGCCGGACTAAACCTGCTGCGGCGCAGCTTATTGTATTGAGGGCTCAGCGCCGGCTGTCGATGAACCGAAACGAAAAATACAAAATGAGCATCAAAAAGAACAAGCCGGAGATGTCGCCGATCAGAAAGGCAATGTACTCTGCGGTCGCACTGCCAAACGCGAGATTGGTCAGACCCGAGACAAGGATCGACGTTATGACTCCGACACCCATAACGCAGGTCCAACAGGCTTTTCGGTCGGGTCGCGGGAACAGGTCCCACCCCAACCATTTACAAAAGTAGAATACGGCCGGGGCGGTTGTCACAGCGATCACAATGCCGATCAGCCGGCTGGGCAGGAAGACATCGGATCCGGCTACAATAGCAAACGATAGAAAAACACCCGGCAAAAGCGCAAAGATGGCGCGCCATCCCAATAGCCAGGCCGCCAGAACACGAACGCCGTGGGGCAGAAACAGCAAACTTGCTCGGCTCAGGTATTCAGGAAAAAACACATCTTGCAGCGGCATCAGAACCCGGAACGTCAGGAGCGATGCAGCCAAATAGGCCAAAGAGGCAATGAATGTTTCAGTGGCCCACTTACGCACCGGGTCAGCCGCCCAGGTGCAGGGCCGCCACTCTACCTGGGCGCATTTACGACATACCGTCCCCGGTTGGAACTGCCACTTTGCGACAGGTACCCCTTTTCAACCAGTGACTTGAGAGCTCGGAAGAATGTTGGCCGCGAGACGCTTTCGACCAGCGTATGTTCAATAAGGCCAAATGTGCGGACTTCATGGTCGGTCTTTGAGAGCTCTTCGGCCGCATAGTATATGTCGCGCTCAACCGGAGAGAGTGTTTCCAGCCCCAAAGTGCGTTCCATGCTTTGCATCAATTTGCGCAGTTCGGTGAGTTTCGAGATTTCGGTCATTAGGTCCCCATTGGTTTTTCTGCCCGAGATTGAAGAGCTGCGACGATATGAACCGTACTGAACCTCGGTTCGTTCAGCATGTACCATATTGACTCAATTCCCCATCTGCTTAGACTATTTTATTGATTAGGCAGCTCAAATCGCCGATGTGAGTGTCCGCGTATGAGCTGCCCAAAAGCCATTTTAGTTTCAGCCCGGTGCATCAGCGCCGGGCGTTTTCGTTTTAATAGTACGCATATCTACAGCAACTGCACTTTTCGAACAACGCATTTGTCTAGGCAATTGTCGCTTTGCAACCATAAAGCGATCCCTGATTGGGCCGGGTGAGCAAAAACAGCGGTGTATTCGCTCACAGCGGCGCTTACCCGATGGCCACGGCCTTGATGTCTTCGTCGATGAACGGGACATATTGTTCAAAGTTCTCTGCAAACATCTGGACGAGTTTTTCTGCCTGTTTGTCAAAAGCCGCCTGATCATCCCAGGTCCGGCGCGGATCCAGCAGAACCTCGGGCACGCCTGGAACGGAGACCGGCACGTCAAAACCGAAATTCGCATCCTTGCGGAACTCCGCGTCGGCAAGGGATCCCTCCAGCGCCGCCGTCAGCAAGGCGCGGGTTGCTTTGATCGGCATCCGGCTGCCGACACCATAGGCGCCGCCGGTCCAACCGGTGTTGACCAGCCAGCAGGTCGCGCCATGTTGAGCGATCTTGTTGCGCAGCAGGTTCCCGTAGGCTTCGGGGCGACGCGGCATAAAGGGCGCGCCGAAGCAGGTTGAGAACGTTGGTTGCGGTTCTGTTACTCCGCGTTCGGTCCCGGCAACCTTCGAGGTGAAGCCCGACAGGAAGTGATACATCGCCTGTGCCGGTGTCAGCCGCGCGATCGGAGGCAGAACGCCAAACGCGTCGCAGGTCAGCATGATGATGTTCTTCGGGTGTCCACCCAGCGCTGATTTGGACGCGTTGGAAATGTACTCCAGCGGGTAGGCGCACCGCATGTTTGCGGTCAGAGAGTCGTCGTCGAAATCCAACTCTTTGGTTTCCGGGTCGAACACCATGTTTTCTATAACAGTCGCGAACTTGGAGGTAGTCGCGTAGATTTCGGGTTCGGCCTCGGCGTTCAGGTTAATGGTCTTGGCATAACAGCCACCCTCGAAGTTGAAGGTGCCGCGATCCGACCAGCCATGCTCGTCATCGCCGATCAGAACCCGAGCCGGGTCTGCGGACAGTGTCGTTTTGCCGGTGCCGGACAAACCAAAGAACACGGCGGTATCGACCGGGTTGCCAACGGCGTGGTTGGCCGAGCAGTGCATCGGCATCACGCCTTTTTCAGGCAGCATATAGTTAAGCAGCGTAAAGACGGATTTTTTGTTTTCACCTGCATATTCAGTGCCGCCAATCAGTATGAGCTTACGGTCAAAATTCAGCGCAATGACGGTTTCACTGCGGCAGCCGTGCTTTTTCGGATCGGCTTGAAAGCTGGGGCAGTTGATGACGGTGAAGTCAGCGGTGAAGTCGTCCAGATCCTCACGATCGGGGCGGCGCAGCAGGTGCCGGATGAACAGGTTGTGCCAGGCCAGTTCGGTGACCATGCGCACGTTTATCGAATAGCTGGGATCAGCCCCGCCGATCAGGTCCTGCACAAAATAGTCGCGACCCTTCATATGCTCGATCATGTCAGCATACAGCGCATCGAACCCCTCTGGCGTCATGGCAGCATTGTTTTCCCACCAGATGCTGTCGGCGACACTGTCGGTTTTGACGACATGCTTATCCTTGGGCGAGCGGCCCGTGAACTTGCCTGTAGAGACCAGAAACGCCCCGCCATTGCCAAGCGTGCCTTCGCCACGCTTCAGCGCCTCTTCGATCAGCGCAGGTTCCATGTAGTTGTAATAGACATTGCCCAGACCCCCGATGCCCTGATCTTCGAGGCGGAATTGCGGGTTAACCCGTCCAGATGTCATGCGTTTCTTCTCCTGTGGCGGCGCTGCAGTCGTTGGACCCCATGCGCTTTTGGGGCAGTTTGCCGGATTTTGCCGGCGGATAGGCGCCTCTTATCATGGTCATTTAGCGCATGAACAGGACGGTTTGTTGCAGTTAGCGCAACCAAGCTCAGGTTTAGCGCCACCACGAATTTCCTGTCGGAAATCCGGGCAACAATTCGGGCGAGGCAAGGCAATTTTGCCGCATCCCTGCCGCAAGAATGGCATGATTCGCGGTTACGGATTGATTCGGCGTCTTAAAACCGCCAACAATGCTGTACAAATAAGCGAATTATTGCGTGAGTGAGCAGGAATAGGGGTGAACCCGATGTCAAAGATTGCACTGGTGGATGACGATAGAAACATTCTGACGTCCGTATCCATGACACTCGAAGCCGAGGGTTTTGAGGTCGAAACATATAACGACGGACAGGCCGCGTTGGATGCGTTCAACAAGAAGATGCCGGATATGGCGGTTCTGGATATCAAGATGCCGCGTATGGATGGTATGGATTTGTTACAGCGCCTGCGTCAGAAAACGCAGATGCCGGTGATCTTCCTGACCTCGAAAGACGATGAGATCGACGAGGTTCTGGGTCTGCGGATGGGCGCGGATGACTATGTGAAAAAGCCGTTCTCTCAGCGCCTTCTGGTCGAGCGTATCCGGGCGCTGCTGCGTCGTCAGGAAGCCACTAGCGGTGATGCAGCGGCCGTTGCGTCCGGCGACACCAAAGTTATGGAACGGGGTGAGTTGCGGATGGACCCGCTGCGCCATGCAGTTAGCTGGAAAGGCACGGATGTGTCTTTGACGGTCACCGAGTTCCTGTTGCTGCAGGCGCTGGCCCAGCGCCCGGGCTTTGTCAAAAGCCGAGACCAGCTTATGGATGTGGCCTATGACGATCAGGTCTATGTGGATGATCGCACCATCGACAGTCACATCAAGCGTCTGCGCAAGAAAATGCGGGCTGCGGACCCTGAGTTTTCGGCTATCGAAACCCTGTATGGTATCGGGTACAGATACAACGAAGAGTAGCCGCTGCCGACAGCAAGGGGTGATGGAGTTCCGTGCGCGACACCGAACAAGCAGAAGAAGTGCGCGACGGTGATGTCGTTCTTGGGGATGACTGGGTCATCCCTCAGGACCCTGACTCCGCTGAATTGCGGGAAAAACGATCCCGGAGAAACCTCTTTTCACTGCGCGGATCGCCCCTCGCCCGAAAGATCATAACCTTTAACCTGATTGCACTCGTGATCCTGGTCACCGGGCTGTTGTACTTGGACGACTCCCGCAAGGAGCAGGTTCAGCAGACCGCCCGTAACCTGATTGGCGATGCGCAACTGGTCAGCAATGTTTTCGAAACCCAGCTGCGCCAGGGCGCATCCCAAAGCCCACAGAGCACCGGTAATCTGGACGTCAAAGACACCCTCGCGGGACTGAGCCTGCCTGAAGGTGGCGAAGTCTTTGTTTACGATGCCGGGGGTACTCTGATCGGCTGGACGCGCGGTGCCGCTCCGGCCTCTGAATTGCCTGTGTTGCTGCGTACGGATGCCGAAGTGCAAACCGGGGCTACTGTGATCAGTGACGCCCTGAATGCGGTTTGGACAGGTGTGTCCAAGATTTTCAACTGGTCACAGACCAGCGAGGCGCCAACCTTGGCGCAGCGCGTTCAGGACATCATCCCACAAGCCCTATTGGGCAAAAAACAGGTTCAGGCGGTTCAGGACGATGCGGGCGAGACCGTCATCGTGGCCGCCGCACCGATCCTGTTTGAAGACAATCCCGTCGGGGCTGTGGCCATTGCTGGCCCGGCAGGAGAAATTGACGCGTTGGCCCGGCGCGAACAGGAACGCATTCTGCAGATGTTTGTTGTCGCGCTGTTGGTCTCAGTTGGGCTTAGCCTTGTTCTGGCGTCGACAATCGCGAACCCCCTGGCAGACCTCGCGTCGGCCGCGGAAATGGGGAAGGATCGTGGGACGGGGGTCAATCCTGGGCGTATCCGCATACCAGACCTCAGTGCCCGACCTGATGAAATCGGGCGCCTCAGCCGTGCGTTGCGGGGTATGGTGACGGCGCTCTACAATCGGATAGACGCCAACGAACAGTTTGCTGCTGATGTCGCCCATGAAATCAAAAACCCCCTAGCCAGTCTGCAATCTGCCGTTGGCACCTTGCGAATGGTCAAGCGCGAGGATCAGCGCGACAAGCTTTTGGGTGTGATTGAACATGATGTGCGGCGCCTGGATCGGCTGGTCAGCGATATCTCCAACGCTTCCCGCCTGGATGCGGAGTTGGTCAAGGAAGAAGAACAGCCTTTCGATCTGCTTAAACTCCTTGGCAACATCGGTCAGCACCTCGGTGACGAGGCCCGGTCCCAGGGGATCGATTACATAACGGATCTGCCCCCTGACCCGATTGTGGTCAACGGTCTAGAAGCGCGTCTGGCACAGGTTTTCGTGAACCTGATCACCAACGCGATTTCTTTCTGTGAAGAAAATGATGCAATCCGGGTTTGGGTGCGTCAGCGCGACAACCGCGTACTGATCGTTGTCGAGGATACCGGTCCCGGCATCCCCGAACAGTCCCTGACCAAAGTTTTCAAACGGTTCTATTCGCAACGTCCCGAAGAGCATTTCGGGAACAACTCCGGCCTTGGTCTGGCGATTTCGAAACAGATCGTGGAGGCCCATGGCGGCGTCATCTGGGCCGAAAACATTCGCCCGACAGAGGCTGATATCACTTCGGACCCACTCGGGGCGCGGTTTGTTGTCGGGCTTCCCGTCTGAACCATGAGTGGCCCCGCCCTGTCAGATGTGACGGACCGGGACACCGCCCAAATTCATGCAAGTTGCGTTGCCGTGAATGGCCAAGGAGCGTTGATCGTTGGGGCGTCGGGCACCGGTAAATCAGGCCTCGCCTTGCAGATGATGGCGCTGGGCGCCGGGCTTGTTGCAGATGACCGCGTCGATCTTCGCATGGAGAACGATCAGGTCATGGCTGAGGCGGTTTCGCCAATCTCTGGACTGATCGAGGCCCGCGGCATCGGCCTGCTGCGGGCAACGCCGAGCGGTCCTGTACGGGTCAGCTATGTTGTCGATCTGGACCACAGCGCTTTGGCGCGGCTTCCTGATCCGGTTACGATAAAAGTGCTGAGGCAAACTGTGCCCTTGCTTGAGGCGGCCGGCGTACCCAATTTGGCACCGGCTTTGATGCAACTACTGAAAATGGGACGCGTGGACCCGGAATGGCCCAGCTCATGACTTCGCAACGGCGCATTGTTTTGGTGACAGGTCCCTCAGGCGCGGGCCGTACGACCGCGATTCATGTTTTGGAAGACCTTGGGTTCGAAGCTATCGACAACCTTCCGATGGGTCTCTTGTCCCGTCTGTTGGACGGGGGCGACGATGATCGCCCGGTGGCCTTGGGCATCGATACGCGGAACCGGGACTTTTCAACGAATGGCTTTATCGAACTGGCGGAAAAACTGGGGCGGATGGCTCAGATGGATCTGACGGTTCTGTATCTGGATTGCAGCGATGAGGTTCTGCTGCGCCGGTTCTCGGAAACCCGCAGGCGCCACCCTGTCGCTCAGGATGCTGGTCCTGAAACCGGCGTTCGGCGAGAAAAAGAATTACTGACCCCCATTCGAGAGATTGCCGATACGCTGATCGATACCAGCGCGCTGAACGTGCACCAATTGCGCGAGGAGGTTGAACTTTGGTTTGCTCCGAAGGGTGGGCGCCATCTTGCGGTTTCCATAGAGTCGTTCTCGTACAAGCGGGGGCTTCCAAGAGGTCTGGACATGGTGTTTGATTGCCGGTTTCTGGCCAACCCGTATTGGCGTCCCGAATTACGAGCGGCTGATGGTCGAAACCCGGATGTGGCGCACTATGTACAGGCGGACATGAATTATTCTCCGTTTTTTGACCGTGTTGTTGAGTTGCTGCATCTGTTGCTGCCGGCCTTTCGGGCCGAGGGCAAAGCGCACTTGTCTATCGCCTTTGGTTGCACCGGCGGTCAGCACCGCTCTGTCGCCATGGCGGAAGCGGTTGCAAAGGCTCTTGCAGAGGGGGGGCAGCAGGTGGCAGTTAGGCACCGCGAGATGGAACGTCGTTCGTTGAATGTGAGGCCAGATTGATCGGGATTGTGATCGTAGCGCATGGTGGATTGGCGCAAGAATATCTGGCTGCCATGCAGCATGTGGTGGGGCCGCAACCCGGCCTGTCGGCAGTTGCGATCGAGGCCGATCACGACCGTGATACAAAACAGGCCGAGATTTGTAGTGCCGCAGATCACGTGGACGTCGGCGATGGCGTAATCATCGTCACAGACTTGTTTGGGGGTAGCCCCTCGAACCTGAGTCTGAGGGCCTGCGCCCCTCAGGATCGGCGAATCCTCTATGGTGCAAACCTGCCTATGCTGATCAAATTGGCCAAAAGCCGCCACCTGCCGGTAGCCGATGCGGTGCGACAGGCAATGGAGGCTGGACGAAAGTACATCAATTCGCAGAATGTGACATTGGACTAAGACCGGACTTTTTTGGAATGACTAACCGCAGCTTGAAAATAATCAATGAAAAGGGCCTGCACGCCCGTGCCTCTGCAAAGCTGGTCGAGGTTGTCGAGGGCTTCGATGCGAACGCAGAGGTCTCAAGAGCAGGACTTTCTGCCTCAGGGGACAGCATCATGGGTCTTTTGATGTTGGCAGCATCGCGCGGAACGACTATTGACGTCGAGACATCTGGACCGGATGCTGAGGCCTTGGCAGAAGCTTTGGAAACTTTGGTGAACGACAAGTTCGGAGAAGGGTTCTAGGTAAGCCGCCCCTGACGGGACAGGAAGAACGGGAAGACCAGGAATTGGCGGAAACAACGCACGAGACCAAGACAGCCCCTGTATTGGACGGAACCGAGGATCAGGGTGAAATCTACGACCGTAGAACGCTGACCTACGCGAATTCGTTCGACGATGCCTGGACCTCTACGGCCATCCGCGCCATCGAATGGTGCACGGGCAAGCTGACCATTTTGCGCATGGTCAACACGTTCGAGAAAAAGAACGAGTATTACCGGGGCCAACGGTTCTGGGGCGGCGCGCTTGAGGTCATGGGCATCAACCTGACGACGCCACCAGAACAGATCGCGCGGATTCCTAAAAAGGGACCTGTTGTGGTCGTCGCCAATCACCCCCACGGTATGGTGGATGGCATGATTCTGGCCGAGTTGATCGGGCAAGTACGGAGCGATTACCGCATCCTGACCCGCTCGGTTCTGACCGGATTGGACGAGGCTGCGACTTCGTTCATGATTCCGGTTCCATTTCCGCACGATCCCGAGGCGCAGGCCAAAATGCTGGAAATGCGGGGCAAGGCGATGGAACACCTGAAAAACGGTGGCGTCGTGGCGCTATTTCCATCAGGTGTTGTCATGTCCTCGGACGATTGGTTCGGCCCGGCCATCGAACGGGAATGGAACGTTTTTACCGCCAAGATGATCCGCCGTTCGGGTGCACAGGTGGTTCCGATCTTTTTTCCCGGCAGGAACTCCCGCGCTTATCAGATTGCGAACAAAGTCTCGGCGATCCTGCGGCAGGGATTGTTGCTGCATGAAATCGTCCGGTCTTGCAACAAGCCGCAATCCCCGGTCATTGGTGAACCGGTTTCCGATGAGGACATGCAGCTTCTGGAAAAGGACCCGCGGGGTTTCATGACATGGCTCAGAGACCACACAATGGCGTTGAGCCGCTCGCTTAAATCCTGAGCGTATCTGTTTCTTCCCGCAGATTCATGTGGACAGGAGGCTGGCGCTACCGCGTTGGAACCGGAACCTCTCCGCGATAGTCATAAAATCCACGTTCGGTCTTGCGACCCAGCCATCCCGCCTCGACATACTTCGTCAGCAAGGGGCAAGGTCGATACTTGGTGTCCGCCAACCCGTCATGCAGAACGTTCATAATCGCAAGGCAGGTATCCAACCCGATGAAATCAGCCAATTCCAGCGGTCCCATCGGATGGTTGGCCCCCAGTTTCATCGACTGGTCGATGGACTGCACACTGCCCACGCCTTCATACAGCGTGTAAACGGCTTCATTGATCATCGGCATGAGAATCCGGTTCACGATAAAAGCCGGAAAATCTTCGGCGCTGGCCGCTGTCTTGCCCAACCGATCCACCACGGTCTTGCAGGCGGCAAAGGTCTCTTCGTCCGTCGCGATTCCACGGATCAGCTCTACCAGTTGCATCACTGGAACCGGGTTCATGAAATGAAAGCCCATAAACCGCTCGGGCCGATCTGTGCGGCTGGCCAGACGGGTGATGGAAATCGACGATGTGTTTGATGTCAAAATCGTATGGGGCAGCAGATGCGGCTGTAGGTCCTCAAAAATCGCCTGCTTGATGGTCTCGCGTTCCGTTGCGGCTTCGATCA
The DNA here is from genome assembly GCF_056535885.1 of Ruegeria sp. B1. Taxonomy (NCBI): domain Bacteria; kingdom Pseudomonadati; phylum Pseudomonadota; class Alphaproteobacteria; order Rhodobacterales; family Roseobacteraceae; genus Ruegeria; species Ruegeria sp. B1. The sequence continues at coordinate 1,908,150 of NZ_JBQFJA010000001.1, forward strand.
CCAGATCCGTCTGGCCCAGTTTGGGTAGATCCAAGGTCGTCGTGATCCGTTTCATCGCCTCCTGCATCGCGTCCTCGGTGATTTTACCCCGGGACGCCTGACGCGCGAGGTTCCCCTCGATGGTCGCAATTGCGTTGTCCAGCGCGTCCTGACTGACGTCGTTCAGCAGAACATCGTACTCCGCCAATGCCAGTACATGGGCGATACCGTTGCCCATCTGGCCTGCGCCAATCACTCCGACTGATTTTACGTCCATTGTCCGGTGCCTTTGTCTCGGGATTCATCGCGACACTATCGGCAGACCGGGGCGGGCGGCAAGGGCGTCCGGTGAATGCAATTTGCTTCAAATCCGCACATTAGGACTTTCTCAACACTTAAGGCTGCAAGATGGCAGCGGGGTGAAAACTGGGTGAGTGTCATGGGCTGTCATCAACTGGGCTCGGCTAAGTCCGATGAAGAGATCTGTCAATATGAAGGATCAGGGCTTTGGTTTCGCGGGCCAAAGCGGGCGTTGGACGCGCCATATGTGGCCTGCGTTGGTGGGGATGAAACATTTGGGCGGTTTTTGGAACAGCCGTATCCGGCTTTGCTGGAACAGCGGTTGGGTTGCGATTGTGTGAATTTTGGCAGTGTGTTTTGCGGTGTCGAGGCTTTGTCTACCGACAGGGGTCTTCGGGATTTAGTCGCCAGAGCTCGCCTGTGCATACTTAAGGCACCAGACATTCCCGGTCAGACGAACCGGTTTTATCGTGTTCATCCTCGGCGCAACGACCGCTTTGTTGAACCGACGAAGGATCTGCTGAGCCTGTACCCGGATATGGATTTTACGAACGTTCATTTTGTCGGCCATCTGTTGAAGCTGTTGCAGGCTAAAAACGACGCACGTTTTGAAACCGTCAGGCAGGAATTGCGTGCCGGATGGGTGCGGCGATGCAGCACGTTGCTGAGGGAAATCGATGTGCCAGTTGTTTTGTTGTGGTTACGTGTCCGTCGACACCATGACCAAGCCCATGAGCTTGTGCCGGTGGACGCGGCATCGGTAGCTGAACTCCAACCGTTTTGTGCAAGTGTCGTCGAAATGCCGGTTTCCGTCTCCGGAGAGTCGGATCATTTGGAGGATTTGCTGTTTGGCACCCTCCAACAACCGATGGCAGAGCACATGCTCGGGCCGTCGGCCCATAGGGCAATCGCCAATCAGCTGTTGATGACACTCTACGATTTAAACGAAAAAGGCCCGCCATTTGGCGAGCCTTTCCGTCGTGTCTGGGCCGATTGATCAGCCGAGTTTTTCGGTCAGTTCCGGCACAGCTTGGAACAGGTCCGCAACCAGTCCAAAGTCTGCGACCTGGAAAATCGGAGCTTCTTCGTCCTTGTTGATCGCGACGATGACCTTCGAGTCTTTCATGCCAGCAAGGTGCTGGATCGCGCCCGAGATGCCGACGGCGACATAGAGGTCAGGGGCCACAACCTTACCGGTCTGGCCGACTTGCCAGTCGTTCGGGGCATAGCCCGAGTCCACCGCCGCACGCGACGCGCCCACGGCTGCGCCCAGCTTGTCCGCCAGGGTCTCGATCATTTTGAAGTCTTCTTCCGAACCGACGCCACGGCCGCCCGAGACAACGACGCCAGCCGAGGTCAGTTCCGGACGGTCGCTTTCGGCCACCTTGTCCTCGACCCATTCCGACAGGCCCGGATTGTCGCCGACCGAGATGGTTTCGACCGGGGCCGAACCGCCTTCACCAGCGGCGTCAAAGCTTGCGGTCCGCAGAGTAACGACCTTCTTGGTATCATTCGACTTAACGGTCTGTATCGCGTTGCCCGCATAGATCGGGCGCTCGAAAGTCGAGCCATCGACAACGCCCGAGGCGTCCGAGATCACCATCACGTCCAGCAACGCGGCAACGCGAGGCATGACGTTCTTGGCGTCGGTGGTTGCGGGGGCAACAATGTGCTCGTAGCCATCGGCCAGTGATACGATCAGAGCGGCAGTCGATTCCGCAAGGCGGTGGCCCAATGAGGCATCCTCGGCGACCAGCACTTTGGACACGCCGTCGATCTTCGCAGCGGCCTCACCGGCGGCGGCGGCAGAACCGCCCGCAGCCAGAACGGTGATGTCACCCAGTGACTTGGCCGCGTTCACGGCTTTGGCGGTTGCGTCAACACTGAGTTCGCCGTTGTTCACTTCGGCAAGCAGAAGTACAGCCATTACACAGCCCCCGCTTCTTTGAGTTTCTCGACCAGCTCGTCGACCGAGCCTACGACGATACCAGCGGCGCGTGCCGGCGGCTCTTCGGTTTTGAGGACCTCCAGGCGCGGCGTGACATCGACGCCGTAATCAGCGGGGGTTTTCTCATCCAGCGGCTTCTTCTTCGCCTTCATGATGTTGGGCAGCGACGCATAGCGCGGCTCGTTCAGGCGCAGGTCAACGGTGACGATGGTCGGCATTTTGACGCTGATGGTCTGCAGGCCGCCATCCACCTCGCGGGTGACCTTGGCGGTGTCACCTTCGATATCCAGTTCGGACGCGAAGGTGCCCTGGCTCCAGCCCAGCAGGGCCGACAGCATCTGGCCGGTGGCGTTCATGTCGTTGTCGATCGCCTGCTTCCCCGCCAGAACGATGCCTGGCTGCTCTTCCTCGACCACCTTGGCCAGGATCTTGGCGACGGCCAAGGGTTCGATATCGGTGTTCACATCATCAGAGGCAACCACCAGAATGGCGCGGTCCGCACCCATGGCCAGCGCAGTCCGCAGGGTTTCCTGCGCCTGCTTGACGCCAATCGAAACAGCGACGACTTCGTCAGCCTTGCCCGCTTCCTTCAGGCGGATCGCTTCTTCGACCGCAATTTCGTCGAAGGGGTTCATCGACATTTTCACATTGGCGAGATCAACACCGCTACCGTCCGCTTTCACGCGAACCTTCACATTGTAGTCAATCACGCGTTTGACAGGCACGAGTACCTTCATTTTTGCGCTTTCTCCTCAAAAAACGGTAAGCCGCAAAGCGACTCCACCAATGTTCTCGCGGGCCTAGATAGCGCCTTGCGTAGCAACGCAACAGAGCAAAATCGTCACGTCATGTCGCCGGGACGTCGCGTTTCGTGGTTTTTTGACGCAAAGGAACACCAATTGGCTGGTTTGCGCTGTTGGTTCGCAGATCGGGTCGGGTGGCTGTGGCCATGCCGGTTGTCAGGGAAAAGAGTGTTCAGCGATTTGCGCCCGGAACCCACAGCACGTCATCCTTGCCACCATTGTTGGCGCACCGCGCAGCGACAAAGAACCAATCGCTGAGCCGGTTAAGATACTTTACCGCGACCTCGTTCACTGGCTCCATATTGGTCAGTTCCACTGCCAGACGCTCTGCCCGGCGTGAGACGGTTCTGCAAACATGCAGATGTGCTGCCAACTGCGAGCCACCCGGCAGAATAAAGCTGCGCAGGGGTTCCAGCGTTTCGTTCATGACGTCAATCTCGGCCTCGAGCCGGTCAATCTGGGCGGGCACGACACGCAGCGGGGTATAATCCGCCTCGGCATCTTTCTCCATATCAGGTCGGCAAAAGTCTGCGCCCAAATCAAACAGATCATTCTGTATGCGGGCCAATGCTGCGTCTGTCTCACCGTCGGCTTCGGTCCGGGCAACGCCAACAAACGCATTCAATTCGTCCACCGTCCCATAGGCCGTAACACGCCCAGAGTATTTTGCGACCCGCTCGCCATTCCCAAGCGCGGTTTTCCCGTCGTCGCCGCTGCGCGTGTAAATCTTATTCAATACGACCATCTGCTACACTCCTTGCCCGCGCAGAACCACGTAGATCACAATCAACACAACGGCAATGAACTGGAACAGGATGCGCAGACGCATCATCTTGTTGCTCTTCTTCGCAGCTTCCATGCCGCCTTTGCCGAAATTGGCGATACCAATCGTCAGCACAACGACAACTGCCGCCATGGCCAGAAGGAGAACGACCATCAATAGGTCCATAACAGGTCACCGTCCGTGTGTTTTTGTTTCATTGCGCCCCATCTAGCGCCGACATGATAAAAAGCGAACGGGTTATTTCGCCTCAGATGTCCGAAAGGATGCGGTCGATGGCCTTTGTGGGCAGGATTCGGCGCAAATACCCGGCTATGTAAGTCGGCGTCGTCACATAATAGCGCGATCTTGGGCGTTTGGCTTCTACTGCATGTGCTAGTTTTTCTGTGACGGCAGAGGCCGGCAGCTCAAACCGATCCGGTCCCGAGCTTTCATAGAGGCGTTTGAGAAGGGATCCTTCATACTTGTCGCGCAGGGCCGAATTTTCCCAGTCGATGAAACGTTCAAACAGCGGGATCGCCTTTTCGCGCAGCTTTGAGGTTATCGGGCCGGGTTCGATCAGGACCACCTTTATGCCGGTGTTCCGGAGTTCCAGGCGCATTGTATCAGTCAGGCCTTCGACTGCATATTTAGTGGCCACATAGGCGCCGCGCCATGGAAAGGCCACGAGGCCCAGTACAGAAGAACACTGCACGATGCGCCCGTGACCCTGTGCCCGCATGACGGGAATCACTTGACGCGTCAGTTCATGCCAGCCGAAGACGTTGGTTTCAAATATGTGGCGCAACCCCTCTGTCGGAACATCTTCGACCGCGCCGGGTAATCCATGCGCGCCATTGTTGAACAGCGCGTCGAGGGTCCCGCCGGTTTCTTTGAGAACCTGAGCCAGCCCCGAGGTTATGCTGTCGCCATCGGTATAGTCGATCCGTGGGCTGTCAAAGCCTTGTGCCCGCAAACGGTCGCAATCACGTTGCTGCCTGCACGAAGCAAAGACACGCCACCCACGCGCACGCATGCCGTGTGCTGCATCCAGGCCAATACCAGATGAACAGCCTGTAATGAGAATCGATTTTTGCATGCCATCCCCGGAATTGTCCTCGTCCATAGCTATGGCGGGGAACCGTACAGGGCAATGACATGCATGTTTCAGTCCATGGTTTTTCGGACCAGTGACGCGGAAATCCATCCGACCTGTTGCCCGGGCAACACGCGCAGGCGCAACCAGCCGGTGCCGGACTCGCTCAGCACTTCGACTTTCTGGCCGAGTGTAGCTTTGCCGACGACCGGATAAATCGTGCCCGGGCCGTCGCGCATATTCACGCGGGTTCCGGATACTTCGCGGATGTCTTTTTCCGGTTCCTCTATAACAGGGATTTCCAGCGATGCAGGTTCAGCATCCGACGTGACCTGCTGAAGCCCCGCGACACCTTGCTCCAGAGAGGCCAGAGTCAAGGTCGTGCCCTGATCGTCAAACAACGACGGGTTTGCATGCAACCCGGCCGCCACGTCTGCCAGCAAAGCTTCGGCCTCAGCATCGTTCAGCACAGGTTCGGCGTCAGGTGTCGGCGCAATCACGTCAGCCGGTTTCAATATGGCGCGCGTAACCAGTTGCTCTGCTGGTGCCGGTTCCGGAGTGGGACCGGATATCTCTGCAACAAGCTGCGGTGCATCCGAGCGCAGACCACGCGGTTCAAAATCGGGACCTCCGCTCATCACGTAAAAGGTCCAGCCAAGTAAAGCAAAAGTAACAAGTATCAGGCGCGTCATGGCGCATCCCCCAGGGTCAATCGTAACATCAAATAAAAGCAGCAATTCAATTGATGAGAGTTTAGCATATTTTGGACAACGAGTCGAAAAACGGGGGAAATCCGATACTTGGCTCCCCCTGTTGCAAAAAGCGCGACTTGTCCCCAGCAAAATACGTGCTGCTTGCTTTACCCAGCCTGTCCAGCGTCGTATCACATCATCTATGAATGACACGATCGATGACCCCAATATGGAGGCCCCCGACAACGGGGACGAGGTGGCCGAGCCGCTGCGCCGCGCGATTGGCGAACGCTATCTGACGTACGCCCTGTCTACGATTATGCACCGGGCCCTTCCGGATGCGCGGGACGGGTTAAAGCCGGTTCATCGACGAATCCTCTACGCAATGCGCGAGCTGCGGCTCAACGCAACAGGCGGATTCCGCAAATCCGCCAAGATTTCAGGCGATGTGATGGGCAACTATCACCCCCATGGCGATGCTGCGATCTACGACGCGATGGCGCGTCTGGCGCAGGATTTCAACGTGCGCTACCCGCTGGTCGACGGGCAGGGCAACTTCGGCAATATCGACGGCGACAACCCGGCGGCCTCGCGCTACACCGAGGCGCGGATGACCATCGTGGCTGAGGCCTTGCTTGAGGGTCTGAACGAAGACGCCGTTGATTTCCGCGACAACTATGACGGCACGCTGACCGAGCCGGTCGTGCTGCCGGCGCAGTTCCCCAACCTGCTGGCCAACGGTGCCAGCGGTATCGCGGTGGGCATGGCGACCAACATTCCGCCGCATAACATCTCGGAGCTCTGCGATGCCTGTCTGCACCTGATCAAAACGCCGGACGCGCGTGACGACACGCTATTGAACTACGTTCCCGGTCCTGACTTTCCAACTGGCGGCGTGATCGTTGAGCCGCCCGAGAACATTGCTCAGGCCTATCGGACTGGGCGCGGCTCTTTCCGTCTGCGCTGCAAATACGAGGTTGAAGATCTTGGTCGGGGTCAATGGCAGATCATTGTCACAGAGATTCCCTATCAGGTCCAGAAATCCAAACTGATCGAAAAGATCGCCGAGCTCATCCAAACCAAGAAAATCCCGATTCTTGCCGATGTGCGTGACGAATCCGCCGATGACATCCGTTTGATCCTCGAACCACGCTCCAAGAACGTGGACCCAGAGGTGCTGATGGGCATGCTCTACCGAAATTCGGACCTTGAGGTGCGGTTTAGCCTGAACATGAATGTGCTGATCGACGGCGTGACGCCCAAGGTCTGCTCGATGAAGGAAGTGCTGCGCGCCTTCCTCGATCACCGGCAAGAGGTGCTGCTGCGTCGCTCGCGCCACCGCATGGCGAAGATCGACCACCGGCTGGAGGTATTGGAGGGCTTTATCGTCGCCTTCCTGAACCTCGACCGGGTAATCGACATCATCCGTTACGACGACGATCCCAAAGCCGCGCTGATGCGCGAGGATTGGGGGACTACGCATTTCCGCGCGACCGACGAATCCGATTATGTCTCACCCAAACCCGGTGAGGGCGAGCTGTCCGAGGTTCAGGTCGATGCGATCCTCAACATGCGCTTGCGCTCCTTGCGCCGTCTGGAAGAGATGGAACTGGTTCGTGAGCGTGACGAGCTGATGCTGGAGCGCGCCAATCTTGAAGACCTGCTGGCTGATCCTGCCCTGCAATGGGCGAAAATCGCCGAGCAATTGAAAGAGACTAAGAAGACCTTCGGCAAGGATTACGAAGGTGGTGCGCGCCGGACTCAATTCGCCGAAGCGGGGCAAGTCGAGGAGGTCCCGCTTGAGGCAATGATCGACAAAGAGCCGATCACGGTCGTCTGCTCTCAGATGGGCTGGATCCGCGCCATGACCGGTCATATCGACCTGACCCGCGAGCTGAAGTTCAAGGATGGTGACGGGCCGCGTTTCATCTTCCATGCGGAAACGACCGACCGGCTACTTGTGTTCGCCTCGAACGGGCGCTTCTATACGGTCAGCGCCGCCAACCTGCCCGGTGGGCGCGGCATGGGGGAACCGCTGCGTCTGATGGTCGACCTGCCGAACGAGGCCGGGATCGTTGACATTATGATCCATAAACCCGGGCGCAAACTGTTGGTGGCTTCGGACGCAGGCAATGGGTTTATGGTGCCCGAGAATGAGGTTCTGGCCCAAACTCGGAACGGCAAACAGGTGTTGAACGTCAAGGACAAAGAGACAGCGATGATCTGCAAACCGGTCGACGGCGATCATGTGGCCGTCGTATCGCAAAACGGTAAGTTTCTGGTCTTTCCTGTCGATGAACTGCCCGAGATGACCCGTGGCAAGGGCGTTCGCTTGCAGAAATACAATATGGCGCGCGGGCGTCAGGGCACGCTTGAATTGGATGGTGGATTGTCTGACGTCACCACCTTCAACTGGGAAGAGGGTCTGAAATGGTCGATGGGTGGCGAAAAAACCCGGCGCGAGGCAGATATGTCGCAATGGCTGTCCAGGCGCGCCAGCGTCGGGAAAAAACCGCCCTACGGCTTCCCGCGCGACTACAAGTTCTCGTGATCTATCCAAGGCCACGGGGGGGGTTCTGCCGATACGGCTTGGCACGGGCCGTATCGGTGCGCTAGATCAAAGAAAACAGGCCTATCGAGACATAATCATGCTGCGAATTCTGACCCTGATCACCGGACTGGCCCTGATGGGCGCCTGCACCCAGACGCAACTGTACGAGGAGCCCGAGTCCTTGGGGGAGTTCAAGCTCGTGAAAATTGTGTCTTTCGCGGACAAAGCCAAACAGGGTCCGATTTCTCGCGATGCGACATCTCAGGAATGGACCGATGCTCTGGAAAACGCGATTAACATACGTCTTGGGAGGTACACTGGCTCGCAGCGCTACATTATCGGCATTAGCCTTGAGGGGTATATGTTAGCTCCTCCGGGAGTTGTGATATACAACCCAAGAAGCGCTGCGATTGTAATCGTTAATGTTTATGACTTTGATCAGGAAAAATTCTTAGCTAAGGAAAAGCAGTTTTTTGTGTTGGAAGACACTACCAAAGAAACCGCAATTGTCGGCTCCGGTAGGGTCAGGACTAAGGAGGAGCAATTGAGTGGTCTTTCTTTGAAAGTAGCCGATGAAATTGAAGAATGGCTGGCTGAGGAACACAAGAACAATGGCTGGTTCGACAAACGCCCTGATCCGATTCAGCCCCTCGACTCCGTCGAGGTGACGCAAAATCCGGCATAAGGCATCGCATTTCCCTCAGGATGTGCTTGATTTTCCCCTTTGAACCAAATATCTCGCGCGCGCAGATGTAACCACGGGACCAAGGGTCCCCCAAAATGCAAAAGGGCGCCTGAGGAATGGCAAAGGAAAAGTTTGAGCGTACAAAACCGCACGTCAACATTGGCACGATTGGGCATGTTGACCACGGCAAGACGACGCTGACCGCAGCGATCACCAAGTATTTCGGTGACTTCAAGGCGTATGACCAGATTGACGGCGCGCCGGAAGAGAAAGCGCGCGGCATCACCATTTCGACCGCCCACGTGGAATACGAGACCGACGCGCGCCACTATGCGCATGTCGACTGCCCCGGCCACGCTGACTACGTCAAGAACATGATCACCGGTGCTGCCCAGATGGACGGCGCGATCCTGGTTGTGAACGCAGCCGACGGCCCGATGCCGCAGACGCGTGAGCACATCCTGCTGGGCCGCCAGGTTGGCATCCCGAAGATGGTCGTGTTCATGAACAAGGTCGACCAGGTCGACGACGAAGAGCTGCTGGAACTGGTGGAAATGGAAATCCGCGAGCTGCTGTCTTCGTATGAATACCCCGGCGACGATGTTCCGATCATCGCAGGGTCGGCTCTGGCCGCGATGGAAGGCAACAACCCGGAAATCGGCGAAGAGAAGATCAAGGAACTGATGGCGGCTGTTGATGAGTATATCGACACCCCTGAGCGTGAAGTTGACAAGCCGTTCCTGATGCCGGTCGAAGACGTGTTCTCGATCTCGGGCCGTGGTACCGTTGTCACGGGCCGTGTCGAGCGTGGCGTGATCAATGTGGGCGACGAGATCGAAATCGTCGGCATCCGCGACACCCAGAAAACCACCTGCACCGGTGTTGAGATGTTCCGCAAGCTGCTGGACCGCGGTGAAGCGGGCGACAACATCGGCGCCCTGTTGCGCGGGATCGACCGTGACGGTGTTGAGCGTGGCCAGGTTCTGTGTAAGCCGGGTTCGGTGACCCCGCACACCAAGTTCGAAGCCGAAGCCTATATCCTGACCAAGGAAGAGGGTGGCCGTCACACCCCGTTCTTCGCGAACTACCGTCCGCAGTTCTACTTCCGGACCACGGACGTGACCGGCACCGTGACCCTGGCCGAAGGCACCGAGATGGTCATGCCCGGTGACAACGTTGGTTTCAGCGTCGAACTGATCGCCCCGATCGCGATGGAAGACGGTCTGCGCTTCGCCATCCGCGAAGGCGGCCGCACCGTCGGCGCCGGCGTCGTGTCGAAAATCATCGAGTAATCGGTGGCGGCGATGAGATTATTCGCCGAATAATCTCGGGCCCAACCGTTGCAACAAGAAAGGCCGTCCCTCACGGGCGGCCTTTTTTGCTACCTTTCTGCGTTTTAATCTACGGACCACTTTGAGGAAAAAATCACAGTCTACCTTCAGTCGTGAAGAGAAACCGTAGCAGGTCAAACACGGTGGTGGCGCGGTACGGCGCACATTTGGAAGCTCACATCTGAACGGGCAGAAACTGCCGCGCGTCCTGTTCGATTGCCCACTGCTGCTGAACGAAAGGATGAAACATGTTTGGTACTCAGTTTGCTAGTAACTGCTCACGGCTTCTGCACAGTGGTGATCTTGATGACATGCGAGACGCGATTCTGTGCGATTTTCCCACGAACGCGGATCACCAAATCGATTCGGCTAAAGGACAGAAAACACCGCAAGCGGACAGGATTGTTACCCTGAAACGGTGCGCCTGATCTGATCCCGGGGCCGGTTGCCGAGCTAACGCCAAGGTGGACATCAGAACTATCGAGTTGTTTTGCCTGGCAGCGGGACTTGCCAGCCCCAAAGAGACCCGAAAGCCCAACCATCGAACCAAAGAAGGCCGTCCCGCAACTGGGCGGCCTTTTTCTCATCACATTTGTGCGTATCCTGCTGGAAACAAAACAGCCCTTTTGGACAAAATGTTCGCAGCATTAACCAACCTGACCGGAATTTTTGCGCTGGCCGTCTCCTTTAAGGTCCTAACCGGCGGCAGCGGTTACGCTAAGCCGCTTCTTACAAACTCGCAGTCCACTTATGTTTCTGCTTGCCTGGATCAACAGGACACATCCGAGCGTCTGATTGAAATCTGTCAGAATGGTCTGGGCGAGGCCGGTGCCTCGGACAGGCAACGTGTTGAGATGCTCGATGTTCTTGCGTGGGCCCATTTCGATCTCGATGATCTTGACCAGGCAGAAGCGGCCTTTGATGAAATCCTGACATTGAGCCCAAACGCCGAGCCGGGCCTGCAAGGCCTTGGATGGATGCGGTATTACCGCGACGACTATGCTGCGGCCGTAGAGTTTTTCCGGCAGGCGGTGTCACGCAAGCCAACGGCCCAAAACCTGGCCGGGCTGGCCGCAAGCCAATACAGTGGCGGTCAGATTGGTTTCGATGCGTTCGAAGGTCAGATTCGTACGGCCTTGGCTCTGGAGCCGGATTACAGCTGGGCGATACGAGAACTGGCATGGGTGCAGGTTGACGAAGGTCTCCATGACGATGCGCTGGCATCGTTCCGGTCTGCTGCAGAAGTGGACCCCAACGATCCTTATGCTGAATACGGTGTGGCCTATGTCCTGACCGAGCGGGACGAGTGGGACAGTGCCTTTGACCACGTGACCCGGGCGTTAGATTTGTACCCTGATTTCATCTCTGCAAAATCGCGTCGGTCTCTGATCCTGCTAATGCTGGATCGCCCGAAACAAGCCTTGAAAGACGCCGAGGCCGTCATCGCGGCAAAGCCTGACGACGCGGACGGATATGTCCGAAAGGCTCGGGCGCTGTCTGTTCTGGGTCGGCGGTCAGAGGCGCATTCAGTTCTGGCAAACGCAGAAAACCGGGCAGGTCCCAGCAGCTACTTGTTGTATTGGCGGGCGAGCCTATTGGCCGATGACCTGGACTATGCGCCAGCGTTGACGCAAATCCGACGAAGCGTTGAACGGGAAGACGCCGATCACTTTGATCACCGCCTCCATGCTGAAATAGCGCTCTGGCTGGATAGGAAAGAAGAGGCGCGCGGCGCCATCAACCGTGCGCTGAAACTGAACCCTGAAGGGTCTTATATTCAGTTCACGAATGCCTTGGTTCTCTTGGGGGAGGGAAAGTTCGATACGGCGGAGAAGACGTTCGATGCGGCCATTCAAGCCGGGTTGTCCGAGGACAATCTGAGCGAATTCCTGTCGTCACTCGTGGCCGAGGGGCGGTTTGTACAGGCGATAAGGATGCGTGTGCGGTACAGCACTCGCGCGACTGAAGCAGGTGGCGAACTCGCGGGCTCCAATTAACAGCAATCACTGGTGATTCGGCGTTTTCACATTCGGCGCCTCAACCGCTGTTGCACAGTGTCTCAGGACACTGCGGCTTCGGCGGCGCTTCGAACAGCCTTGATGTTATCGCCGTAGATCCCGGGATTGCTGACTGATCCGCCTTTGAAGACAGCAGATCCTGCAACCAGCACATCTGCGCCCGCCGCAGCGACCAGTGGTGCGGTTTGGGGGTCAACTCCACCGTCAATTTCAATATGGACCGGTCGGTCGCCGATCATCTGACGCAGGCGGCGCACCTTATCAGTCATGTCGATGAATTTCTGCCCGCCGAACCCCGGATTCACCGTCATCACGCACACCAGATCGGCAAGGTCCAGCAGGTGTTCAACTGCCTCGGCCGGGGTTCCCGGGTTCAGCGCGACGCCCGCTTTCATCCCTACGGCACGAATAGCCTGCAACGTGCGATGGGTGTGGGGTCCAGCCTCGACATGGGCTGTCAGTATGTCGGCGCCGGCATCGGCGTAGGCCTGGATGTAAGGATCGACCGGTGTGATCATCAGGTGAACATCCATCACCGTTTTGACGTGTGGGCGAAAGGCTTTGATCGCCGGAGGCCCAAATGTGAGGTTCGGAACGAAATGACCGTCCATCACATCCACATGAACCCAGTCCGCGCCCTGAGCCTCAATGGCCTGAATTTCCTGTCCGAAATTGGCAAAATCGGCAGACAGGATTGATGGGGCGATCTTGATCGTGCGGTCAAAGCTCATTTCGGCCTCGTATTGGTAGAGCAGTTGAAGAGCATATAACGACAGCCTTCACAGAAGGGTAGTCTCGGAACTTCTCCGTTGCGGGGTATCCGGCGAAATTGTTGCTCCGATGCCGTTACAAAACTTTCACGCAACCGACACAAAGCCGTTGAACGCCATCTGTAGCTGACCGCCAATACGATTTGGGGGTGGCACGTGCTGCGTATCGAAAAACTGACCAAGCGCTTCGGCGAAAATACAGCCGTGGATTCTGCGACGTTGGATGTCGACAAACCTTGCATGATCGGAATCATCGGTCGGTCTGGCGCTGGCAAATCGACACTGCTGCGGATGATCAACCGTCTGACGGATTCCAGCGACGGTCAGATCTTGTTCGGGGACCGCGACGTGACACGGCTCAAAGGGCGCGAAAAACGTGCGTGGCAGGCGGACTGCGCGATGATTTTTCAGCAGTTCAACCTTGTGCCCCGTATGGACGTCGTCTCGAATGTGTTGCACGGAACGCTGAATCGCCAGTCAACACTGGCGACGATGTTCAATTTGTTTCCGATGGAAGAAATTCACCGCGCCATCGACATTCTGGATCGTCTCGGCATCGCCGAGCACGCGCCAAAACGGGCTGAGGCGCTGTCGGGTGGCCAACAGCAGCGTGTCGCCATCGCGCGCGCCCTGATGCAGAATCCCAAGATCATTCTGGCGGACGAGCCGATTGCGTCGCTGGACCCGATGAATGCGCAGGTTGTGATGCAAGCGCTGCGCCGCATTTACGAAGAAGATGGACGAACCGTGATCGCCAACCTGCACACGTTGGACACGGCTCGCCGTTATTGCGACCGCGTGGTCGGAATGCGCGACGGACGCATCGTGTTCGACGGCCTGCCTGAACAGCTGACCACCGGCGTCGCCCGCGAGATCTATGGTGCCGATGCCAGTTTCTCGGAAGAGGCAACGTCGACAGAAATCGACACGCTCGACGCCACTCAGAAAGCTCTGATGGAAGCCGAAGCCACCATCTGAGCCACACCATCCTTTCATCGCCCGGTCCGATGGAAGGCCGGGAACATCAACCTGGAGAGAGACAGATGAAGAAACTGCTTGCTGCCCTTGTGGCAACCACGGCACTGGCCACCCCGGCCATGGCTCAGGACATCAGCGAGTTCCGTATTGGTATCCTGGGTGGCGAGAACGCCCAAGACCGCCTGAACAACAACGAATGTCTGCGTGAATACACTGAAGAAGAGCTGGGCGTCGAAACCAAGCTGTTTGCCCCTGCTGACTATGACGGTGTGATCCAGGGCCTGCTGGGCGGCACCATCGACATGGCCTGGCTGGGTGCCTCGGGTTATGCCAAGACCTATCTCAGCGATCCTGAAGCTGTCGAGCCGGTTTTGGTCAAGGTGAACGTGGACGGCGGCTATGGCTACTACTCGATCGGGTTCGCCCGTAAGGACAGCGGCATCACCTCGCTGGAAGACATGAAGGGCAAGACCTTTGGCTTCGGCGATCCGAACTCGACCTCGGGTTATCTGATTCCGTCTATCGAGATTCCTCAGGCGACCGGTGCGACCATGGATTCGGGCGACTACTTTGGTGAAGTAAAGTTCACCGGCGGGCACGAGCAGACCATTGTCGCAGTAAACAACGGCGACGTTGACGGTGGAGTGACCTGGGCCGACGGTCTGGGCGACTGGGAAGACGGCTTTAACTCGGGTGCCCTGCGCCGCGCAGTTGATGCGGGTCTGGTCGACATGAACGACATGGTCATGATCTGGCAGTCCCAGCCGATCCCGGAAGGCCCGGTTGTTATCCGCAAGTCGTTGCCGGCCGAGGTAAAGGCAAAAATGACAAAGCTTTGGGATGAGTTGAGCGAAAAAGATCGCGAGTGCTTTTATGGCGTCGCGGCAGGCGAGGCAAAGAGCTTCGATCCGATTACACATGATGCCTACGAAGTCATCATCGAAGCCCGCAAGCTGAAATCCAACTAAGTCTGCAATTTCCAATACGCGGGGTCCGGTGCGAAACCGGACCCCGTTTTCCGCTCAGGAGCATTCCATGACAGACCTGACGTCAGGGTCCTTAAGCGTCGATCAAATTCGCGACGACTACACCGCAATGACACGACGCAAGCGGCTCTATGGTGGTATTCTTCTGATCTTGTTCGTGGCCTTGATGGCCGCTGGGTTCCGCACCGCCGACAGTCGGAACGCCGGCAGTTTCATCGATGGCTGGCGCCGTGTTTTAGACTATCCGACAGAAGTTCTGGCCGAAGCGTGGGAGAAAATCGGCGCTATGCCGGAGAACCTTGTCAAGTTTTTCCCGGCTCTAGTGGAGACTATTAACATTGCAGCCGCATCGACGCTGATCGGTACGATCGCTGGGACGTTTCTGGCTCTGATGTCGACCCGAGGTATGGCGCTCTGGCCTTCGCTGATCCCGCTGTTTCGCCGCATCGCTGATGTTTTCCGGGCAGTCCCTGAAATCGTCATCGCTCTGGTGCTCATCTTTGTACTTGGCGGGGGTCCGGTCCCTGCGATGATCGCCATCGCCATTCATACTGCCGGTGCGTTGGGCAAACTGTTTTCCGAAGTGAATGAGAATGCTTCGCTCAAACCCGTCGAGGGGCTGCATTCTGTCGGGGCCAACTGGTCGCAGCGGATGTATCTGGGTGTGATCCCGCAGGTCGGGCCAAACTATGTCAGCTATGCCCTCCTGCGGTTCGAGATCAACATCCGGGCATCGGCCATTCTTGGTTTCGTCGGCGCGGGTGGTCTGGGATACGAGTTGCGAAACTCGATGTCCTGGGGGCAGGGGCGCTATGACGAAGCAGCTGCCATCTTCCTTCTTCTCTTTGTTACTATTGTGGTTGTGGACCAAATTTCGGGTGTGCTGCGCGACCGGCTGACCCACGGGTCGGAAAAAGGAGCCTCGGTATGAGCACCTTCGCCACCGACCTTTCAATTGAAGAACTGAAGTCTGAGGCCGACCGCCTGTTCGGCCGCAAGAGGCTGGTGAACTTTGGTTTGCCCGCGCTGGTTCTGGTGTATCTGGTTTATGTCTTCTTCGCTTTTGACGTCCCCGGTCTGGCGGCCAGAGCCAATTGGGACAACGGCAGGACGCTGGTTGCCGATAGTTACAGCTACAAGACCCATGTCGAACGTGACAATCGCACTGGTGAGATCTCCGCCGCCATTGAGGGCGAACGCAAGGGCGCCTACCCGGAAGGTGAGGCCCCTGAATGGGTGACATTGGGCGAAACGACCGTGATCGATCTCGAAGACGGCCACGTTGTGCGTTTTGGGACGGAAACGGTCGAGTATGACATACCCGGTTTTGGCACCGTGCGCGCCACCCCAACCCGCGCAGCGGGCGTTCAGGCGGAACTGCCGGCAGGCGACGTACCGGACTGGATCAACGTTTCAAAAAACCGTCTGGCCATCACGACGGATGCCGGTCGTCTGACCGTGACCCGCAACCGGTCCGAGGTGTTCCGCTATTTCAATGGTTGGGAATTGTTCTGGTTCACGCTGGACAGCCCCTACTACGGACAGTCCTTCCCGGACCTTATGGGTCAGGCAACGTCGGGTGAGGCTGGTGCGATCCTGAACGACTTCTGGACCAACAAGATGTGGCGCCACCAGGATGTGGCCTGGGCCATTTTTGAAACAATACTGATGGCGTTTCTGGGCACGTTCGGTGCGGCTATTTTCGCTTTGCCCCTGGCCTTTCTTGCAACGCGGAACTTCAATCCGCTGAGGTCGGTTCGCTTTGTCACGCGTCGTATCTTTGATTTTGTGCGCGGGGTCGATGCCCTGATCTGGACGGTCATTCTGGCCCGGGCATTTGGACCCGGTCCCTTGACCGGCGCGCTGGCAATGCTGGTCACGGATACAGGGACGTTTGGCAAGATATTTTCTGAAGCGCTAGAGAATGTGGATCAGAAACAGATTGAGGGGGTTCAGTCGACCGGAGCGAACGCGCCGCAACGGTACCGATTTGGAGTCATCCCTCAGGTTACGCCTGTCTTGCTCAGCCAATTACTGTATTTCCTTGAATCCAACACGCGCAGCGCGACAATTATCGGCGCAATCACTGGGGGCGGCATCGGTCTGCTGTTGACGCAGGCAATCATCACCCAGAAGGATTGGGAAGAGGTGGCTTACTACATCGTCCTTATCATCCTGATGGTTATGCTGATGGACTGGTTCTCCGGTGTACTGCGCCGTCGACTGATCAAAGGCGAAACAGGCAAGGAACGCAAATCCAAGGCCTCCAAATCGCAAAAGGCAATGGCCGTTTAGGGCCGTCAAAAATGGAAAGACCAATGGCGCGACTACGCCCGGACAAGCCGTTCATTCATCAGGATTGCAGCATTACTGGCAGCACATTTGGAGCCTATGTGGAAATCGGTGCGGGTAGCCGGATCGCAAATACCGTAGTAGGGGACTACTCCTATTGCGACCGGACCTGCGACATTGCCAACGCCGAGATCGGCAAGTTCGCAAACATCGCAAGCTTCACGCGGATCGGGGCGACCGATCACCCGATGGACAAGGCGTCTCAGCACCATTTCCTGTATCGGTCTGCCAGCTATTGGGATGATGAGGCAGATGATGTTGAATGGTTCGCTCACCGCGCCAGCCGGACGTCACGAATCGGGCATGATACATGGATCGGCCACGCGGCCATCATCAAGCCTGAGGTCGAGATTGGTCACGGCGCGGTCGTTGCTGCCGGCGCGGTCGTAACCAAGGATGTTCCACCCTATATGATTGTCGGGGGCGTGACCGCACAACACATCCGCCAACGCTATGCGCCGGAGATTGCCGTCAGGATGTTGGCGCTGTCCTGGTGGGATTGGGATAACGAACGTCTGCGCCGGGCCCTGCCGGATTTCCGGGCACTTAAGGCCGAAGCCTTTCTTGAGAAATACGAGTAGGGTCAACCCTCGCTGCGGTTCAGTCTTCGTTCAGGGTTAGGGTGACCCGTTCCCCTGCAAAGACGGTTCTGCCGTATTCGACCGGTTCGCCATGTGGATCGGCATTTATGCCGACCGAGAACAGAACCGGTGCGCCTTCTGTCAACTGCAGGTGCAACGCCTGGGTCGCGGTCGCAGCCCGGGCGGTGAGACGGGTGGAAACACGGGTGTAGTCGGCGACGCCACAGTGTCGCAGGGCTTTGGTCACCGATTGCGTTTCGGTCAGGGCCTTAAGGATGTCTGGAAACCGGTCTGCGGGAAACACACTTTGAAACAGGCCGATCGGTTGACCATCTGCCAATGATAGCCCGTCATAGACATGCACAGCGTCGCCGGCATGCAAATTCAAAGCTTTGGCTTCGGCCTGATCGGCCGCACGTGTGGTGAGCGCGAGGATGGTCTTGCCAGGTATCTTGCCACTTGCCGAAATGCTCTTGTGATACCTGACACGTTTGCCAATCGGATAATCGGTGGGCCGTGCGGCGACAAAAACGCCTGCCCCGCGTCTAGCATGCACAAGGCCCTGATCTGCCATGTCGGAAAGTGCGCGGCGAACTGTATGGCGGTTGACGCCATGTGTAGCGGCCAGTTGCGCCTCGGTCGGCAGTCGGTCGCCGGTGTGATACCGACCCTCGGCGATATCCGAGGTCAGGCTGAGGGCGATGCTTTTCCAGACGGGTGTTTTGGTCATGTCATCAAATATTCACAGAGTTGCGGATTGCGAGTCACGTCGATGGGATGTAATATTTGTCTAGTTGTATAGTTCATGTAGACAACCCGGCCAAGAGGCTTTGATGACACATCAGACAGAAATCGCGCCTGCCGCGCGCAAGGAGTGGATGGGGCTTTTGGCGCGTGCCCCAGAGCACGCGGTCATGACGCTTTGGGGCGAGGTTCCCGACCATCCCTCCTTTGAATGGCTGCGCAGCCCCGAGGTTGGCGGCGTCATGGTGCGCGGGCGTACCGGAGCAACGGGCGCACCGTTTAATCTGGGCGAAATGACGGTCACGCGCTGCTCGCTGGTCTTGACGGACGGCACGGTCGGACATGGCTACGTTCAGGGCCGGTCCAAAGCTCAGGCCGAAACAGCCGCGCTAATTGATGCGCTGATGCAGACATCGGCGGCTGAAATGGTGCGCGCGCGGGTTCTGGACCCGCTGAAACAACAGATGCAAGCCAGAATGACCAAAAGGGCGGCGAAAGCCGCAGCAACCAAGGTCGAGTTCTTCACAATGGTGCGGGGGGAAGACTGATGAACGCGCAAACCCAGTTCTTGGGCGGGTTCAAAAACGCGCCGACGGACGCGGCCCATGCGTTTCGCGCGGCGATGACGGTGATGGCGCGCCCGGGCGAAATTCGCAAGCTATCGGGTGCCGAAGCGCCCGCACCGCTCTCCGCTGCGGCGGGTACTCTATTGCTAACGTTATGTGACCCGGAAACCAAAGTGTATCTGGCGGGATCGGCCAATTCGGACGCGGTGCGTCAATGGCTCACCTTCCACACCGGTGCACCGTTTGTGTCGGCATCCGAGGCAGACTTTGCCATTGGCGCCTGGGATGCGCTTGGGTCGCTCAACGCCTATCGCATTGGCACGCCAGAATACCCCGACCGGTCTGCCACCCTGATCGTTGAATGCGAAAGCCTCCAGCAAGACGGCGCCGTTCTCACTGGTCCGGGCATCAAGGACAGGGCGCGACTGTCGCTGCCCGATATCGACGTGATGCAGGCCAATGCAGCGCTGTATCCGCTGGGGTGTGATTTCTTCCTGACCTGCGGCGACCGGATTGCTGGTCTGCCGCGCAGCACGCAAATCGTGACGGAGGGCTAGTGCATGTATGTAGCCGTAAAAGGGGGCGAAAAAGCCATCGACAACGCCCATGCCTGGTTGTCCGAAGAACGGCGCGGGGCGGCAAATGTGGCGGAACTGAGCCTTGCTCAAATCCGCGAGCAACTGAGCCTTGCCGTGAACCGGGTCATGGCCGAAGGGTCTTTGTTCGATCCCGATCTGGCCGCGCTGGCAATTAAACAAGCGCGCGGCGACCTGATCGAGGCGATCTTTTTGATCCGCGCCTATCGCACCACGCTGCCACGTTTCGGATATTCCAACCCGGTTGAGACTGCAGAGATGGCCTGTGACCGCCGCATCTCGGCCACGTTCAAGGACGCGCCGGGGGGTCAGGTGTTGGGCCCCACCTTCGACTACACGCACCGCTTGCTGGATTTCAAGCTGGCCGCGGACGGAGACGTGCCTCCCGCTCCGGAAGGCGTCGCGCGACACGAAAAGACGCCGCATATCACCGAGTTCTTGAAGGGCGAGGATATCATTCAGGACGAGATTTCGACCGATGAGACGCCGGGCGATCTTACGCGCGAACCGATGGAGTTTCCGTCGAACCGCCCCCTGCGCCTTCAGTCGCTGACGCGTGGCGATGAAGGGTTTGTCCTTGGGATGGCGTATTCCACCCAGCGCGGCTATGCCCGCAACCATGCCTTTGTCGGTGAATTGCGGATTGGCAAAGTGGCCGTTGAGATGGATATCCCGGAATTGGGCTTCGCCATTGAGGTCGGTGAGATTGAGCTGACTGAATGTGAAACGGTGAACCAGTTTAAGGGCTCCAAGACCGAGCCGCCTCAGTTCACGCGCGGCTACGGCCTCGTGTTTGGACAGTCAGAGCGCAAATCCATCGCGATGGCGTTGGTGGATCGCGCCTTGCGCTGGGAAGAACTGGGAGAAGACAATCTGGGCGCGCCCGCACAGGACGAGGAATTTGTCCTGAGCCATGCGGACAATATTCAGGCCACCGGGTTCCTCGAGCACATAAAACTACCGCACTACGTGGATTTTCAGTCCGAACTGGAGTTGGTCCGAAAGCTGCGCCGTGAGGCCGAAGAGCGAATCACGCCAAAGGAGGCTGCGGAATGAAAGCGGTCGTTTTTGATATCGGTGGCGTTCTGGTCGATTGGCAACCGCACCTGGCATGGGTCGAGGAACTGGGTTCGGAAGAGGCGGCGCACGCTTTCGTCGAGCGGACTGATTTTTTGGTACGGAACGCCCGCGGCGATAACGGAGAACGCTTTGGGGACCTTGCCAAAGAACTTGATGACCCAGAGGATCAAAGCCTGTTTGCCGCCTATGTCGAACTTTATACGCGAACGGTCAAAAACCCGATCCATGGCACCTGGCAGATTCTCGACCGGCTCAAAGCGCAAGGCACACCGATTCATGCTGTCACCAACTGGTCGGCTGAGACATGGCCGGAAGGACTCAAGGTTCACCCGCGTCTTGCCGAAGTGTTCGGAACGCTGGTCGTTTCGGGCCAGGAAGGGGTGATGAAGCCCGATGCACAGATCTTCAGGTTGCTCTGCGACCGGGCAGGGATCGCGCCGGAGGACTGTGTTTTCATAGATGATGGCCCGCACAATGTCGAAGGCGCGCGCGCAGTCGGTATGGAGGGCATCCATTTCACCACGCCGCAGGCGCTGGAAATCGCGTTGACCGAAAGAGGTTTTCTATGAGCGAGTACAACTTCGCCTACCTGGACGAGCAGACCAAACGGATGATCCGCCGCGCCATTCTCAAAGGACTGGCGGTTCCGGGCTATCAGGTGCCCTTTGCCAGCCGCGAGATGCCGATGCCCTATGGCTGGGGGACGGGCGGGGTGCAGGTTTCCGCAGCAACCCTGACACCGGATGATACGCTCAAGGTGATCGACCAGGGTGCGGATGATACCACCAATGCGGTTTCGATCCGCAAGTTCTTTGAAAACACCGCAGGTGTGGAGACCACGGAGGAAACGGACAAGGCAACCGTCATTCAGACCCGCCACCGCATCCCCGAGGCGAAGCTGACCGAAGATCAGATATTGGTCTATCAGGTGCCGATCCCAGAACCGCTGCGGTTTCTGGAGCCGCGCGAGACCGAGACACGCAAGATGCACAGCCTAGAGGAATACGGGCTAATGCATGTGAAGCTGTATGAAGATATCAGCCAGCATGGCGCTATTTCGACCTCATACGCTTATCCGGTGAAAGTGTCGGAACGGTATGTGATGGACCCATCCCCGATTCCGAAATTCGATAACCCCAAGCTTGAGATGGACGCGATCCAGTTGTTTGGTGCGGGGCGCGAGCAACGGATCTACGCGGTGCCGCCACACACCAAAGTCGTCAGCCTGGATTTTGAGGACTACCCGTTCGAGGCGACCAAGGCCGACCATTGCTGTGACCTGTGCGGGGCGACGGACAGCTATCTGGATGAGGTCATCACGGATGACGCAGGCAATCGCATGTTTGTCTGTTCGGATACGGATTACTGCCGGTCGCGTCGCGAGGCGGGCCATGTCGGTCCAATGACCAAGGAGAATGCGGCATGACCCCCTTGTTGCAAGTCAAAGGCATTCGAAAACACTATGGCGCGCGGATCGGCTGCGCGGATGTGAGTTTTGACCTCTACCCCGGCGAGGTGATGGGGATCGTGGGCGAAAGCGGCTCGGGCAAATCGACCCTTCTGAACTGCCTGGCCGGTTATCTGGAGCCGGATGCAGGGCAGGTGGTCTTTGACACCCGTGCGGATGGTCCGACGGACACCGTGACCATGTCGGAACCCGAGCGCCGGATGCTGAGCCGTACCGATTGGGCCTTTGTCCATCAGCATGCCCGTGATGGGTTGCGGATGTCGGTCAGTGCGGGCGGCAACATTGGGGAACGTCTGATGGCTGTGGGTGATCGCCACTATGGTGACATCCGCGATAAAGCCATTGACTGGCTCGGACGCGTCGAAATCGAAGAAGGGCGTGTGGATGACCGCCCGACTGCATTTTCCGGCGGGATGCAACAGCGGCTGCAGATTGCGCGTAACCTGGTGACAGGGCCACGGCTGGTGTTCATGGATGAGCCGACCGGAGGGCTGGATGTTTCTGTGCAGGCGCGGCTGCTGGACCTTCTGCGGGGTTTGGTGCGCGAGATGGGGCTCAGCGCCATAATCGTCACCCACGATCTGGCCGTGGTGCGCCTGTTGGCGGATCGGCTGATGGTGATGAAGGACGGCCACGTGGTCGAGGCCGGTCTGACTGATCAGGTACTGGACGATCCGCAACATGCGTACACGCAATTGCTGGTCTCCAGCGTGCTGCAAGTGTGAGGGCGGCGACATGATTGAACTCAAAGACGTAAGCAAAAGCTTTACCCTTCACAATCAAGGAAGTGCGGTTATCCCGGTCATGGATAGCGCGTCGCTCAAGGTTGCACCCGGCGAATGCGTCGCCCTGACCGGCGCGTCCGGGGCCGGAAAATCCACGCTGATGCGGGTGATCTACGGGAACTACCTCGCCGCCTCGGGACAGATTCTGGTGGGCGGCTTGGACGTGGCCAAGGCCGAGCCGCGCGAGATCTTGGCGCTGCGGCGCGAAACGCTCGGCTATGTCAGCCAGTTCCTGCGCGTGGTGCCCCGTGTGCCGACGCTTGAGGTGGTTGCCGAACCCTTACTTGCCCTTGGCAAGGATCGTCAGAAGGCACTCGACAAGGCGGCCTCGTTGCTCGGTCGGCTGAACATTCCCGAACGGTTGTGGACCCTGAGCCCCACCACCTTCTCGGGTGGCGAACAGCAGCGGGTGAACATTGCGCGGGGGTTCGCTCATGACTACCCAGCAATGCTCTTGGATGAGCCGACGGCAAGCCTAGACGCGCAGAACCGTGAAACCGTGTTGTCGCTGATCGCAG
This sequence comes from Ruegeria sp. B1, assembly GCF_056535885.1. Lineage (NCBI taxonomy): Bacteria > Pseudomonadati > Pseudomonadota > Alphaproteobacteria > Rhodobacterales > Roseobacteraceae > Ruegeria > Ruegeria sp. B1. The sequence continues at coordinate 1,931,737 of NZ_JBQFJA010000001.1, forward strand.
AAGCTAAAACCCGAGGTGCGGCGATTGTCGGGATCTTCCATGATATCGATGCGCGAGAGCGGGTCTGCGACCGCGAAGTCAATGTATCAGAATTCACGCCCGGACTGGCGGCATGAATCTGTGCCCGGTCATAGCCGTTGTTGGCCCCTCAGGCGTCGGGAAGGACAGCGTGATGGAAGCCTTGGTGGCTAGCGCGTCCGATATTCAACGAGTCCGGCGCGTGATCACGCGGCCCGAGGGCGAAGACGGCGAAGATTTTGACCGGGTTTCGATCGAGGTGTTTGAACAGATGGTGCTGGATAGTGCTTTCGCACTGCACTGGCCCGCACATGGTTTGCGTTACGGCATTCCGTCTGAGATTTCCCGCCAGCGGCAGGTCGCGCGTGCTGTGCTTGTAAATCTGTCCCGTGCAGTTCTGGGGCAGGCCCAAGAGGTCTTTGGCGATCTGATCGTGATCTCTCTGACCGCGGATCCAGAGATTCTGGCGCAACGCCTGTCCAGCCGGGGGCGCGAGAGCTCGGGCGAGCAGGCACGACGCCTCGACCGAGCGAAAGCTCCGTTGCCGGACGGTCTGAACCGGGTCATTGAAATCGACAATTCAAGGTCGCTGGACGATACTGTCAGTGAAATCCTGAACCGTCTTCAGCTGGAAAGCGCGTAGCGATGGATCAGGTGAAACTGCCCATCCTCGGCCTCGCCCACCAACGCCAGATCGTTGATTTGAAATGGCACCGGCAGCAATGGCGCCAAGTTAATGTCAAGCGAGGCCTGCACACTGGTCAACACGGTCTTGTCCAGCTTTCCACTCAGGGTGATGTGAAAGCGGAACGACTCCAGCACATAGGGATAGCCCCACCGGATCAGATTGGCGTCCTGTTCCGGGGTCAGGCCATTTGCTCTTCGACGATCGATCTCTGCCTGGGTCGCCCGAGCCCGAAACTGGTCCAAGTCCTGAACACAGGCGGTGGCCAACGCGTTCAGCGCATGCGGATCACCCAAGGGTCGCAAGGCGAGAAAGCGCCCCAGACGCGCGATCTCGAGACCGTCCAATGTGACAGGCGTGCTTCTACGTGCCAACGCGGCGCAGGCCTCTTGCAATGCGTCGAAGGACTGCCCGTCGCGCAAGCGAAAGGGCGGTTTCATCGTGGCGTGCAACCCGTACTTGCGCGGCGTATCCGTGATGGCCGCGACGTCAACGCCGTCGACGTCTGGATGAGACACCTCTGTACCAGTTTCCATGTCCCAACCCAGCCACCGGGTTGCAAATTTCGTCCAATCCGCCTCGGTGGGTGGCGCAAAATAGATTGCGTATCGCGTGAATGTCACATTGGCCTCCTATTGCGTGGCCTTCCAATAGCTTGAAATGCGTGAAGTTCAGATGACAGAAGACTTGATCCTTGCCAATGCCACGCTTGTATTGCCCGACGAAACCGTGACCGGCAGCGTTCGGATCCTGGGCGAGAACATTGCCGAGATAAATACCGGCGCATCGGTTCCCCCCGGTTCGATTGACTGTGAGGGTGACTACATCAGCCCCGGCCTGGTGGAATTGCATACGGACAACCTTGAGCGTCACATTCAGCCGCGCCCAAAGGTGGATTGGCCGCATGCCGCCGCGATCATCGCCCATGACGCGGAACTGGCCAGCACGGGTATCACGACTGTATTCGACGCCATGCGTGTCGGGTCCATCCCGTCCGGTACTGCGCGATACCTGAAATACGCCCGCGGCCTGTCGCAGGAACTGTGGCAATTGCGCGAGCAGGATGCGCTAAAGATCAGTCACTTCCTACATCTCCGGGCTGAGGTGTGTTCAGAAACCCTCGTCGAGGAACTGGATGAATTCGGCCCCGAGGACCGGGTCGGGTTGGTTTCGATCATGGATCATACACCCGGCCAGCGACAGTTCCGCGATCTGTCCAAGCTGGAAGCCTACATGAAGGGCAAGCATGCCATGGACGATGACATGTTCATGCAACATGTGGCCCAATTGAAAGGCTTGCGTGACCGACACGGCGACAAACACGAGATCGAAACGGTCAAAGCAGCACGAAGGTTCGGGGCGGTTCTGGCCAGCCATGATGACACAACTGAGGATCAGGTGAAGGTCTCAGCCGGTCATGGGATTCGCTTGGCCGAATTCCCCACTACGGTTGAGGCTGCAAAAGCCTGTCATGATCACGACATCAAGGTCATGATGGGCGCGCCAAACGTGATCCGGGGTGGGTCGCACTCGGGCAACGTGGCAGCGCGAGAGCTCGCTGAACTGGGCCATCTGGACATTATGTCTTCGGACTACGTGCCCTCAGCGCTGTTGTTGTCGGCAGCAATGTTGGGCGCGCTTTGGGGAGACATGGCACGGGGCTTGAAAACCGTAACCCTGGCCCCGGCGCAGGCAGCGGGCCTGGACGACAGGGGAGAACTGCGCAGCGGGGCCCGCGCCGACCTGATCCGCTTTCGCATGCGGGCAGGCGTTCCGGCGCTGAACGCAGTTTGGTCGCGCGGTAGGCGGGTCGCCTGAACGCGGGTTGGCCCTTAATCAGGCCAAGTAAAACAGATAGCGGTCGGGATCGATGCTGTCCGGTCCGCCAATCTGATCGAACCCCACAAGCGGCTGTCCGGATACCAGCAGACCGCCGGGCTGCATCACCTGCGCGATGAGCGGACTGAGACGGGCGGCTTCGGCCACATCTTGATCCTTGATACCCCGCCCCAGGTCGTAATGCGCCATCGCAATCTTGCGCCCCGTTTGAGCCAGTTTTTGCAACATGGGCTCCGCCTCACCTTGCAGAAAATCCTCAGGTGGCGGTGTGCTGTTCGGGTGGCATTGCAGAACCCTGTCCATCACCCAGATTCTGCGATCCGGTAGAATTTCCCGAAGGTGGTCGTAGGTGCGCCCGTTTCCAAGGCCGAGATCCAGAATATCACCTTCCTTGTCGCTGATCCGTGCCGCCGCCCAGTTCAGGCCGTCGCGCTGGGCTGTCAGACGGCGCAACATAGAATCCAGTCTGCTCATCGAACGTTCTTTCTCGGTCTCAGATCTTGGGTGCGGTCCAGGCGTGCCCGGGACCCTCCAGCAACACCCGAAGTAGGTTTTCTGTAAATGCCCAGATGTCTTGATCATGAACCAGATGGTGGGTCAACACGCCAAATGGTTCCGTGTTGTCAGCCCGGCCCTCGCGTCGGTCCTGCAACAAACCGACGGACTTGGCGATCAGTGTTTCTGGCGCGATCAAGCCTCCAGTTGCGCGCCAGTCAACCGGGTCTAGATGTGTATTGACCTGTTCCAAACCCTGAGCCGCCCACCGTGTTTGTCGCGGCGTCGACGTCGATAGGTAGCGAAACCCGAGGTTTGGCAGGTTCACCATGACCTCTGGGGCTATTCGGTTCCAGGGCGGGACAAACATGGGGCGCAATTCCTCGCCAAACAGTTCCCGTAGGCGGACAAACCCGGCCTGCGCGTCCGCAACCATCGCATCAATCGGGCGATGCAACTGGAACTCCGCTTTCTTCTCTCCTGCCGTGGCATGGTTCTCGTGCGCCCACCCATGAACGACCGGAACCAAACTCTTCTGTTTCCCAACGTACTCTGCCAAATCGACCGCCGCATCGCGCGGGATGACGGCTAAGTGGACGGGTAGGTCGAGCTGTTCGGACAGGGCGGTCAGCCTGTCCAACTGTGGAGTCGGCGCGACCGCATCATCATCGCGCCACCACAGTGGCAATGACAGCCCCTGATCTGACCAGTATTGTAATTCTGTTTCGAGCGGGCGCCAATCAAAGGTCATCTGCGCCGCTCCAGCAGGCGTTTCGCAATTTCCACAGATTGCTGTGCTCCGTTGAACCCGAATTTGTGGCTTGACCGGGCACCTTCGGAAAGAACGCGGTGCACGACATTCGCAAGTGTGTCGCCGCTCAGGTCTGCACTGCTCAGCACTTCGATGGCGGATAACTCTGAAAGGCTTTGAGCACGCAGGCCCTGTTCGACTTCATTACCATCGTCGAAGGGTACGAAGACGGCGGGCGTCCCGCTTTGCAGGATGTCGAGGGCAGTATTGTAGCCGCACATGCTGACCGAGGCGGCGGCGAGCGGTAGCATGTGCCGAAAGTCCGGTCTCACTGGTTCTATAATGGTCGGCGTGCCCGTTGCCAGCTGCGATAGCTCGGCAATCCGTATTTCGACATCCCGCCCGCCGACCAACAGGCGCCAGCGCCGGTTGGGCATCTTTCGGGCGGCCTCGATGGCGGCCCGAAAGATCGGCTGCCCCACGGATCCGCCGCCCGCGCTAACGAGTATTTCATCCTGCCCCGCTTGCTGCCGGTGAGGCTGTGGCGGTTCGGGCGCGACAAACCCGGTGTAATGCAAGCGCTGTGCCAGATGGTCCGTCACCGGCCAACTGACCGACAAGGGCGTCACACTCTCGGTGGAATGAACCAGAATGCCGTCATAAAAACGGGTCACAACATCTTCAGTTCTTTGGGCTTTTGACGGTTTGGACGGCGGGGCCAGAATATCCCGGATAGACCCAAGGATGACCGGGCGTGTTGGAAGGTTCTGAGCCGCGCGCAATGCAGCATCGAATTCACTTGCCAGCGCCCTTCGCCCAAAAGGATAAAGCTCGGTGATCATAATATCCGGCTGGAAATGCCGAATGGCTTCGACCAACGCAGTTGCCCGGGCAGCTTTGTAGGCGTCACTGGCGGGGTCACCGCTGTCCGTCAAAAGACGGGTGAAATCTGTGCCGTCCGACCTCAAAGGCGGCAGGTTCACAAATGGCAGGTCTTGCTGATCCAACTGGGGCGCAGGCATTCCACCGGATACAATCTGAACCTCGTGCCCATCATCGGCAAAGGCCCGTCCCAGCGTCAGCGCGCGGCTGAGATGCCCGGTCCCAAGCAGGTGCGTGACGATGATCATCACCCGCATCACCGCGCTCCTTTCTTTTCCAAACGTACCGGATCAGGTTCCGGTGCAAGGTGTTCTACGTCCACGACATAAAGGCGGTTTCGTTTGATTTGAAACGGTGCAGGACCGTCAAAGTCCCACCCCCAGGCGCGGGCCAGTATCACCCGCATGATCCCTATGTGACACACGGCAACTGCGTCTCTTTCCAGTCCAGACAACCAAGGCGACAGCCGTCCCAAGACTTCAGCCGGGCTTTCCCCGTTTGGCGGTCTGTACTCCCACCCCCACTCCTCGATATGCCGATAGCCGCTTTCTTTTTTCTCAATCAGGTCAACACCGCGCTGGCCTTCCCAATCCCCCCAATTCATCTCGATCAGCGCGTTGTCCAAGCGCGGTACACCGCCGGAAACAAGGTGCGCAGTTTGACTGGCGCGTTTCAAAGGGCTGGACCAGATTTCAGCGGTGCTCCACTCAAAGGGGAGTGTATAGCCGGACAACTCTTGGCGCGCGTCGTCGTCCAGTGGAATGTCGCTGCGACCCTGAATGCGGCCTGCGCGATTCCATGCTGTGTGCCCATGTCGGAGCAAGGCCAACCGAGTCATGAAGACCCCTCTAACAGAGGATGTACAGCTGACCAGAACTGTTCAGTTGCATTGGGCATTAGGTGACGGTGCGCGACGCGCGTGCGGGCTTTCAAACCCAGTTCCAGACGCTTCTGCCTGTCGTCCAGAAGCGCTTGCATGAGACGTGCCAAACCCCGCGCCCCTGTTTCCACCGATGGATAACTGGATGGCACGAGTACGTCTCGAACCCCTGGTCGATCCTGCGCAACCACTGGCAATCCTACGGCCTGCGCCTCAAGATACACCATGCCGTAGGCCTCGTTCACACCCGGCCAGACCAGCATGGAGGAGCGCATGTAAACCTTCTGCATTTGCGCGCGATCCAACTGACCCAAGAAACGCACCTGATCGCCGAAAGGCGCCATTAGTGCCTCCACTTCACCGCGCGCTGGCCCGTCGCCAGCAATCTGCAGTATCCATTCGCCTGTTAAATGGCGCAAGGCGTCAGCGAGTATCGTGTAAGATGCCAGCTTATCCCCATGCCGCATCATACCAACAGCCAGCATGGGGCCGTTGCCTGCACCCGTGGGAGGCAGGTCTGATATCGGCAGAAACGGCGGAAGTTCAACCAGGCTCTGGTCGCCGTAGCGCTCTCTTTCCAACGTGATCAGGTCATTGGCAGTGTGGTAGAAAATCACTTGAGCGGCATCGCAGGCCGCGTCTGCGGCTTTGGCAAATTCGGACCATGGTCCCGACAATCGGCTGGTCGCCCGGGTGCTTTCCAGTTGAACATACGGAATGCCTTTTGCCGAACATACCGCCGGTCCAAGCAGATCAGGGGCCTTGTAGTAGTTGTGATAGGTGACCCACAGATCGGTATCGGCGGATAACTCCCTTACCAGCCGATCAACCTCGTCCTCTGCCGCCCGGCGAAGTGCCATCTGATTGTCCGGGTCGCCAGATTTGTCAAAGATGCGTAGCCGCGACACCAGATCCACCGTATCGCCATTGGCAGCAATCGCGCGCATCAGGTTTTTGGCCATCTCCCGGTCACCCGAAGGCACCGGGCTGTCCGGTGGTTTCATCGGTGCATAAAAGGCGACGCGAGGCATCACGCTTTGCCCGAGCACAAGGCATGAAGCCGCGTCGACAGGCGCGCTATGCCAGGCTCCATCCGAAACTCGGAAATCAAGCGGCCATAGGCATTGGATGCCATTTGTGCCGTACGGTCTGGGTCGGCAGCAAGTGCAGCAATTGACGATGCCAGTGAGGTCGAATCATCCTTGGACAAAACCCCATGTGTTCCCGAGGTGATAAATTCCGGAATTGCAGAGACAGGTGTCGAAAGGATCGGCAGATTTTGTGACGCGGCCTCCATCAGTACGTTGGGCAGCCCGTCGCGATCCCCGTCCGCCGCAATTCGACTGGGTAGAATAAACAGATCCGCTTGACGCATAGCCGCAATCACTTCCGGCTGGTCACAGGATCCTTTCCAAGTGATCCGGTCAAAGACCCCCGCTGTATGGGCCTTGTCGCGCAGCGTATTGCCCAAAGCCCCGCCGCCGATATGAGTCCAGTGCCAGTCCAGCGATGCGGGCAGCTGTGCAAGGGCATCGATCAGCCGGTCAAACCCTTTTTTCTCGACGAGGCGTCCAACCGATAACATCTGGAACGGGTCATCAGGGCTGCGAGTACTGCGCTCCGTCGGTTTTGGAAATCGGGCCAGGTCCAATCCGTGATAAATCAGATCAATGCGCTCCGGGGTATCGGCAAGGTCCCGCAGGTGTTCGGCTCCAACCGCGGTGCAGGTTGCACCAAACGCGGCTCCGTACGTGGCCGCCTGTAGCTTTTCGCGTTTTTCCCAGTCGGGCGAGGTCCATATGTCTTTTGCATGGGCGGAGAAGCTCCATGGCACACCGCGCATGATCGCGGCGTATCGAGCCACCGATGACGGCGTGTGCAGAAAGTGCGCGTAAAGCGCCCGGATCGCCGAGGGCAATTCAGATGCCAGGACACACGCTTGCCCGAACCGGCGGATGCGATTGTGCGACGGATCCCGTTTCAGGTCCTGACGCCAGACCTCGTACGACTTCGCGTAGCCTGGTAAACTCTGAGCGATCTTACGTGCCGACCAAACGCGCTCGGGCTCGTCATACAGATATTCGGGCAAATATCGGACTTGGCCTTTGAATTGATCGTGCAATGGGTGACGTTTGGTGTCGGTCGGATGGCGCAAAGACCAGATGTCGAAATGGTGACCGGCCTCCTGCAAAGCGACTAACTCCTGCGCGATGAAGGTCTCGGACAAGCGAGGCCACCCTTTGACCAGAACCGCCAGTTTAGGTCCGGCTGTGCTCATCCGGTGGCGCGTTCCCGTTCCGGAGTCAACAACGCGTCGATGCGGTCCGTGACATAGTTCAGCCCATCCAGAAGACCATCCTGAATGGCCTGCGATGGCAATGGTTGGTTTGGCAGATCGCGAATGGCCTGGATCATAGCCTGCGGCGTCAAACCCTTGCGGCTTTCATCCAGCATTCGCACCAGACCAAGGTCTTCGGCGCGCGACGCCCTGATCCACTGTTCCAACCGCGGCGTGGTGCGCGGCACGATGACGGCGCGTTTGTCAAAAGACAGAACCTCGCAAAATGTGTTGTATCCACCCATGCAGACCACGCCTGCGGCGCCCGCAAACAGCGTTTCGATTTGTGACTCAAAGCCAACCGCCGTTACCCGCCCGCCCAAGGCTGCCACGCGGGTTTCAAAATCCTCACGCAACTCACCGGACAGGAAGGGGCCATAGACCAAAACCGCGCGCGGTGACAAATCCGGATCTTGTTCATAGGCGGACAGCACAAGGTTCACCATGGCTTTGCCATCTCCGCCGCCGCCCGGTGTAATCAGGATATAGGGCTGTTCCGGCGGCTCACCGACGGGGCCAAGGTCACGACGCAAATAGCCTGTCCAGTGAATACGGGACTGCGCAGCGATGCTCAGCGGGAGGCCTGCGGTCGGATCGTATACAGACCGCAATCCATAAACCCAGATTTCATGATAAAACCGCTCCGTAGCGGCAACTGCCTCTTTGCGAGCCCATTCGGCCGCCAGAACCTCGGGTTCATCCAGAACATCCCGCAACCCAAGGATCAGCTTGGTTCCGCCGGTGGTGGCCAGATGCTCAAGCGTAGGCAGCAATTCTCCGCGAAATCCGGTTGGTTCTTTGTCGACGATCAGCACATCGGGGTCGAACTGTTGCACCGCGGTCTGGATCAGACCAGATCGCAGCTCTGTCACCTCATCAATGCCCATGCCGATCGTGCGTGCGGCGTAGGATCCGTCCGCGCGTTTTGTCACCCCTGGCAGTCGCACGTGGTCGACGCGACGTGGAAAGGTGAACCGGCCAGCCACGGGCGAACCCGTTAGGATCAAGGCGGAGGCGTGCGGATCGGCTTCTGTCATTGCTGCGGCCAAGGCACGGGATCGGCGCAGATGGCCCAAGCCGAATGTGTCATGGCTGTAAAACAGTATTCGCGGCGCGCGGCCGGTCTTTGTGTTTGCTATGCCTAGGCTCATATAGTCGCCTGTTATCTTGGTCACGGTGCGGTATCCGCGCGTTTGCACCTGATACCGTACATTCTGAAGGTCCGCTTGCCAAAGGCAGAAATGCGTACCTGCAAATGTTCCAAACATTGCGATTTGGCAACAGGATATTGATGGTTTGAACGTATTTGGCACAAGAATGCTGGTCAAAACCGGCAATCGTGACGCCGTCTGGGTCCTTCTCTAACCATATACAACTCTGCCGGATAATTCTATCCGCGTAGGCTGTGCATAACGAACACGACCTTACACGATGTTGGGACCGCTTAATGTGGGGGTTTGAACAGAACCTGGGGGTTATGTAGTCTGCCGGTCATGTGTGGAGCAGAATGTAAGACCTTATGAAACCGAACTTTCTGGCCGGATTGGCTCTGATGATATGGGTCCTCGGTCTGGCGATACCGGCCGGGGTGATGGCGCAAACTTCGTTGATACCCGGATACTCATCCGGGTCGGGCAACGCGGCAGAGACCTCGGATGAAAACGATCTGTCGGCGGCTATTCGTGCGGCGAGCGAAGCGGGCGCCAGCGTCATTGTAATCGACAGCGCCGGGCAGGTTGTGTCGTCAACGGCTGGCGAAACTGCTGCCGAAGACACAGGCGATCCAGATAACCCGATGGGTGAAGGCTCGCAACTGATGAAGGCGCAGGAGCGGTTTTCGAAGTTCCGCGCGTCAGTGCAATCACGCCTTGAGGCGTTGCCGTATTCCGTGTTCGAAGTTCAGTACATCCTGCGGCAGACCAGCCCGGATGGCCGTATCCAGACCTATGTTGAGGTTTTGGGGTGGAACATCTTGTTCCTGTTGTTGGGTCGATGGCTGTCGGTTGAGATCTATGGCAAGCGCATCGCCAAACGATTTGTTGTGGCTCGGATCAAAGAACACCCGCAGGGCTATCGCGAAAAGATGCCCTTTCTTGTGTTTCGGTTCCTAATGGGTATCGGGGCCACGATTTTTGCCATGCTGATGGCACTGATCGTGGGGTATCTGTTCTTCGGCGAGGCCGAGGACATCTCGGTTCAGTTCACCATTACGGCCATTTTCACGGTCTTTTTCCTGTCCAGAACGGTGTCCGATCTGTGGCGCATGGTTTTGTCTCCGTATCTGAGCCAATATCGCCTGCCACCATTTTCCGACCGTGACGCAAGGCGGCTGTACGTTTGGGCATCGGCCTTGGCGACATATGATATATCGGTTGTCCTGTTTTCGACCTGGGTGGCGGATTTCGGGCTGAACTACAACGTCTATGCAATGGTCTATGGCAGCCTGACGATGTTGGGGGCCGTCGGTAATGTTCTGATGATCCTGTTCAATGCCCGGGCGATCTCACACGCAATTCGGGGAGGACGCGCGCCCGATCAGGTGTCGTGGATATTGCGGTTCATCTCGTTTGCGTGGGCCCCCGTGCTGATCGTTTACATGGTGTTTAGCTGGTTCAAGCTGGCCGTGGATCTGGTGTTGGAGAACGAGAACTCGCTGCCAATCGTTGCAAGCAGCTATATGATCTTTATGTCTGTGGTCGTTGCCTATGGCGCGATGAACTACCTGCTTGAGCGATATTTCGACCGCAACCGGCAGATCGAGGAACTGAATGCCGAGGCCGATCAGGAGGCGGACGAGGAAGATCACGAAGCGATTGAGACCCCTCAGGCTGAAAAGCGCAAACACACCATCCTGACCTACGAAGATCTGGCGCGCCGTGTTGCAGGAATCCTGGCCTTTGTTGTTGGGCTCTATGCACTGGTTGTCATTTGGAACCCTGAAACCAGCTTTAGCGAAGACTTGCCGATTGAGCAGGCACTGGATGTGATGGTGATCCTGTTCATCGGGTACATCCTGTTTCACTTTTTCCGTATCTGGATCGACACTAAGATTGCAGAAGAGGAAGACGACGGCGGGGCAGAGGCTGAACTGGGCGACGAAGGTGGCGAAGGCGGGCAAAGCCGCCTGGCAACGCTGCTTCCACTGTTCCGAGGCGCAATTCTGGCCATAGTCGTGGTCACCATTGCGTTGATTGGTCTGATGGAAATTGGGATCAATGTCAGCCCGCTGTTCGCCGGTGCGGGTGTTGTTGGGTTGGCTGTTGGATTTGGGTCGCAGACATTGGTGCGTGATATCTTTTCAGGGGCGTTTTTCCTGATGGATGACGCTTTCCGCAAGGGCGAGTACATCGATATTGGCGATGTGAAGGGGACGGTCGAGAAAATTTCAGTCCGGTCTTTTCAGCTGCGTCACCACCTTGGTGCGCTGAACACAATTCCCTTTGGCGAAATCAAGGTACTGACCAATTATTCGCGCGATTGGGTGATCATGAAGCTGCCGCTGCGGGTGACCTATGACACCGATGTAGAGAAGGTCCGAAAACTGATAAAGAAACTTGGTCAGGAGTTGCTGACCGACCCGGTGATCGGTGAAAACTTCATTCAGCCGCTCAAGTCGCAAGGTGTGATCGAGATGCAGGATTCGGCGATGATCATCCGGGTCAAGTTCATGACCAAACCGGGCGATCAATGGTTGGTGCGCAAGAGGGTGTACCAGGATATCCGAGAGCTTTTTGCGCGTGAAGGCATTCGTTTTGCGCATCGTGAGGTGACGGTTCGTTTGGCGGATGAGAAGGAGGCCGAAGACCTGACACCCAAGCAGCGCGAGGCCGTCACAGGTGCCGTGCAGGCCGCAATTGACGAAGACTATCTCGACGATATCGGTCCGGGTGGAGATGATCGCTGAGGTGGTCTCCCGCCCCTTTGATCTGCGTCCCTGACGGGACGCCGCCCAAAGCGTTGGGCCGGGCCGCGCGTGCCGCGCGGCGGGAGGTCAAGCGTTGAGCGAAGGCCAGGACGCGTCGGCGGTGCCCAGTTTGGAGGCGGGCAGACGCCATTGCATCTTTGCGGATCCAACGCTCAAGGCCGGCTTCAAACGATGACCGGGCCCCCAGCCCGTGTCTTCGACAGAGGACGCGTAGTCTTTTGCGGCTGCGGTCGTGATGTCTTTCCCTTCGCTGGTTTTGCTGAGGACCGCCAGCAGTTCAGCGGTTCGCGCCAGCGAGAGATGGGCGTGCATAATCGAGTCGCCCGCCGCAGCCTGCGCGAGGGCCGACAGGACAGCGGCTGCCATCAGGTACCCGGTGGCATGATCCAGCGCCTGAACCGGCAAAGGCGTTGGTTTGTCGGCACCGGCCCAGTCCATGCCTGAGTGCGCAATACCGGCGCTCATTTGTACCAAACTGTCAAAGCCGCGCCGCGTGGACCAGGGCCCCTGCCATCCATAGGCGTCCAGCGTGACCTCGACCCTGTTTGGGGCCAGCTCGTCTCGTTTGGTCTTTGTCAGACCCAGCGCGTCCAGTGCGCCGGGCCGGTAACCATGCACAAACACATCGGCTTGTGACAACAAGGCTTGCAGACGGTCCAGCCCGTCTGGTGACTTCAGATCCAGATAGGCACAGTTTTTGCCGAGCGAGATGTCGGGAATTACACCGGGTTCGTCCCAATCCGGTGGATCTACACGCAGCACCTCGGCGCCAAAACCGGCCAGCGTGCGTGTCGAGACGGGGCCGGCCAAAACGCGGGTCAAATCGAGCACGCGCAGCCCCGCAAGCGGACGCGCGGCGGTTGCTTCGGGTCGCTCACGTAAGGTGATACGGCGCGGGCCTTGCCAACCAACAAGAGGATCACGGGCCACCGCTCGCCCTTGTGGATGATCCTGCCACTCGATCCGGCTGCGCATAGCCGCGGCAACGCCACCTTCCGCCACAACAGCGTTTTCCAAATCCCCGATAGCCCATGTTCGAGTAGCTTTGGTCACCGCGTCCCGGTCCGCAGGGACGGCCAGAACCTTAAGAGCCGCAGCGCGGTGATGGGGCAGGTTGGTATGCAGTCTAATCCACCCGTCAGACCCTTGATAGTCGCCGGCAATAGGGTCCCAGAGGTTCGGCATCTCCCAGCCGTCAGGCTTGAAGGAAAAGCCATACCAAAGCGACGCCAGCCTGTGATCGACCGTCACTTCGGGAGCGGTTGGTGCCAGATTCATCGCAGCTACAAGTTTGGCCAATTCCCGACCAACGGCGGCAAAACTGGCGGTCGCAAGTTCTGATACCGCAAAAGCACTGGCGCGCGCACCTGACCCTTTGGTGCGATAGCTGTCAGTAGCCGGGAGGGCTGCGAGCAGGCTCATTGCTGATAGGGGTCGAGACTATCGCGCAACCCGTCGCCAAGGAAGTTAAAGGCCAGCACAACCACGATGATCGGCAACATCGGGATGGCGGTCCATGGATAGATTTCGATCGAGGCAAGGTTCTGTGCATCATTCAGCATAACGCCCCAACTGACGGCGGGAGCGCGCAGCCCGAGACCAAGGAAGCTAAGTGCAGTCTCGCCCAGGATCATGGCTGGAATCGACAGCGTTGCCGAAGCAATAAGATGGGACATGAAGTTCGGCAGCAAGTGTTTGCGTATGACCCTTCCCGAACTCGCGCCCATCATCTCGGCGGCGCGAACATACTCCTCCTCCCTCAAGGAGAGGAATTTGGCGCGGACAGATCGGGCGAGACCGGGCCAGTCGAGGATGCCCAGAATGATCGAAATGATAAAGAAAACGGCGACTGGGCTCCAGTTCGACGGAACTGCGGCAGACAATGCCAACCAGAGTGGGAGTTCCGGGAGGGACCGCAAGACTTCGATGACCCTGTTAATGACCCAGTCAATCCGCCCGCCGAAATATCCGGCGATGGATCCGAACAGGATGCCCAAAGTGAAGGAGACGGTGATGCCGATCAGACCCACGGTCAATGACAACTGTGCGCCGTACAGAATTCGGCTGAATATGTCGCGGCCCAATCGGTCAGACCCCCACAAAAACAAGGTAGCTCCTTCAGGCGCGCAGAACAAATGGGTGTCGGACGGGATCAGCCCGGCCAGCCGGTATTCCGACCCTTCGCAGAAAAAGCGGATCGGTCGCGGGTCATCCGTGTCAGGCACGAACTTCCACTGGAATGTCTCAAGGTCCGCCTCGGCCACGATGGGATAGACGTAAGGTCCAATGAACGCGCCGTCGTGGAACCAGTTGACCGACTGGGGCGGCGCATAGAGGTGCTCTCCGTTCCGGTCATTTGGACCGTATGGGGCAATGAAACCTGCAAACGGCAGCATGAGATAGCACAGCAGCAGAAATGCGCCCGAGATCAGACCAAGCTTGTGCGTTTTGAATTTACGCCAGACCAGAACCCAATTGGGGGCATCCAGATCAGCACGCTCTAATTGCTGAACCGACGCCTGAGGGTCAAAGGGGGCGTCGTCGACAAAGCGATCTTCGGGACGGTCGGTCATGCTTCGCGCCCCTCATAACGGATACGTGGATCCAGCATCACCAGCAGGATGTCAGAGATCATCGTGCCGATCAGGGTCAACAAAGCGACAAACATCAGCACAAAGGCCGACAGGAACTGATCTTGTGTCTTGAGCGCTGTCAGCAGTGTCGGGCCGATCGTTTGCAAGCCCAGAACCACTGAGACCAGAACCGAACCCGACACCATAGAGGGCAGGAGATTTCCGATGTCCGCGACAAACGGGTTGAAAGCAACGCGCAAGGGGTATTTGGTCAGCATCCGAGACGGTGCCATGCCCTTGGCAATGGCGGTTTCCACGTAGGGTTTCCCCAATTCATCCAGCATATTGGCGCGCAGGCGTTGCATCATCGCGGACGCGCCTGATGTACCGATGACGAACGTTGGCACGATCAGGTGGATGAGAATTGACTTCAACTTGTCCCAGCTCATTGGCTGGCCTTCGAACTTTGGATCCATCAGGCCACCGATCGGCAGGTTGAAATACTGATGCCCGTAGTAGAACAGGATCAGTGCCAGCAGGAAGTTCGGCGTCGCCAGCCCCAAGTACCCCACAAAAGCCGACGTGTAGTCGATCCAAGTGCGTGATCGTGCTGCGGCAAGCACGCCAAGGGGCAGAGCGACGGCATAGACGAACAGGATCGCGGCCAGATTGACGACGACCGTCAGCCACAATGTATCTCCCACGATCTCGGACACAGGACGGTCGAATTCAAAGGACCAACCATAGTTGCCCTGCAGCAGTCCGGAAAACCCGTGAGGGCCCGGCCAGAAGCCCATCCAAATCAGGTACTGTTCCCACATCGGGCGATCCAGTGCATATTCGGTGCGCAAAAATTCAGCTTTGGCCACACCTGCGGACTGGCCCGAAGCCTGAAGCTCTGCGATCTGATTGCTCAGGTAGTCGCCGGGCGGCAGGTTGATGATGACGAATATCAGAACCGACACCACAAGCAGGGTCAGCAGCATCGTAAAAAAGCGATACACCGCATAGCGCAGCATTATCATTTAGCTGCTCCTGTCAGTCGGCGAAAAAGAACTCGTCCGGGCGGTGAACGCCGAAATGCGCGCCGGGTTCCCACGCCCACATGGCCTGTTCCGGTACATTGCGCAGACGGTTTGAAACCACGATGGGCTGTGGGGCGCCGTTCAGGATACCGATGGCATAGAGCTGTTCCGCATGTATGTTCAGCATCTCTGACCACACGGCCGCGCGCTCATCATCGGTCGTCGCGATTTCCCAGTCATGGGCCAGGGTCATAAGACGCTCGGCTTCGGGCATGTCAGGCGCTTCGCCGACCTCGCCTCCGGTCTGATAGTACTGGCCCCATTTTGGCCAGGCCAAGAATACCTGATCTGTCGGCGCGAGGTAGGCGGGAGAGGTGTGCGCTTGGGGGATACCATCATCCCAGCCGAACCAGACCGAGGCCATGGTGTTGCCCGCAAAGACCCGGTTGCGCAGGATATCCCGATCCAGTGGGCGCATGACCAGTTTCACGCCGATTTCGCGCCACGTGTCAGTTACGATCTGCAGCGCGTTTTCGACCTCCTGCCGCTCTCCGGCGGTTTCTATGACTAACTCCATCGGTCGACCATCAGGCAGCAGACGCGTTCCGTATTTATCGCGCTGGTCCAACCCAACCTCATCCAGCAGCGCATTGGCCTGATCAATGTCGAACTCGGCCCAGGCATTGGCGTTTTCTTCACTGTAGAATGGCGAGGCAGGCAATACGGACATCGCACCCGGTTGGGCGAGTTTGAAGTAAAGCGCCTGATTGATGGTCTGACGGTCTATGGCCAGCGAAAGTGCGCGGCGTACGCGGACGTCGCGCAATATGTTGCGCCAGGCCTCATCTTCAAAATTCAGGTTCGGGTATATCGCGATCTGAGATGCGACGCCCGTTTTCCACAGCACGGTCTTGTAGTCTCCCTGTGCTTCGCCCTTTTTCAGAATCGAGGCGTCCCGGAAGGCTAGGCCGCGACCCTGCAGATCGCTTTCGCCAGCGTTGGTTTTGGCTGCCACAAGACCGGGGGCGACAATCTCCATTTCGACCACATCAATATAGGGCAGTTGAACGCCGTTGGTGTCGATACGGTGATAGTAGGGGTTTCTTACAAAGTTGTGCCGGATTTTCTTGCCGGAACTGGCATTCAGCCAAGGCTGCAGCGTCGGCAATTCGTGATTGTCGAACTTGTAGAGATTGTCCAGTTTGTTGTGCAGCGCCGCCCAGCTTTTGACGCGCGCATCCTCGACCGCAAAGGCAAGGTCTTCCTGGTCTGCGTACTTCTCGTGGTACTGCTTTAGAAACTCTGAAGGACGGTAGATAAAGGGTGGGCGCGCCTGTGCCAGCGATTGCAGGAAGTCTGGATTGGGGTCATCCCATTCGTAAACTACCGTTGTCTCGTCGGGAAAGCTGACCGTCGGCAGATTACCTTCTACGATCAGGAAATCGGGCGGTCCTGAGGGGCTGAGCAATTCGTTGTTCGCAACGTCCTCCCACCAATATCGGAAGTCCTCGGATGTGAAGGGTGTGCCGTCGGACCATTTGTGGCCGTCGCGCAGTTTCAGGGTGAATTTGCGATTTCCGTCGTTCTCGAACGAGGCAAGCAGATCGGGCACAATCGTATAGTTCTCGTCGAACCCGACCAGCCGTGCATAGCCATACACCACCATTTGCCGGATGTCCTTGGATCGCGTGACCATGGTGCGCAGGGTGCCGCCGGGTGTTCCGAACTCGCGCCCCTTTGCGGCCAGATCAACGACCAACGGTTCTTGAGGCAGGCGATCCTGAATGGGTGGTAAGTCGCCGGCATCCACTTCTGCGGCCCAAAATACCGTTTCTTGCGGCGTGGGCACGGTTGTTGCCGCAGCGGGCACCATCCAGGTGAGGACCAGCAACGCGGCCGGGATCAGATGTCGAGTGGTGTTAAACATGGCAACGTACCTTATGGCCCGGCTCCAATTCCACCAGAGAAGGTAACACGGTGTCAGAGAAACGAAAGGCTTCATCCCAACTGTCCGGCGCGCCGGCACCCAGCGAAACCATTTGCAGGTCGATCGGGCGATTGATGTCGGGTTCGGGTTGAGCGGCAATCAACGCCTTGGTGTAGGGGTGGCGCGGATTGTAGAAAAGGGTTTCGGGCGGAGCCTGTTCGACAACAACGCCCCTCCGCATCACCGCAACTTCGTCGGCAATGCGCGCCACGACCGCAAGGTCATGGGAAATAAACAGATAAGACAGGTTCAGGCTGTCCTGCAACGTTTCGAGCAGCGTCAGGATTTGCTCCTGCACAGATACATCCAGCGCCGAGGTGGGCTCGTCACACACGATCAGCTGTGGGTCCAGCATCATCGCCCGCGCAATGGAAAGACGCTGCCGCTGACCCCCGGAAAAAGCGTGCGGGTAGCGTTTGAGCATATCAGCGTTCAGACCCACCCGTTGCAGCATCTCGGCAGCCTTGCCCCGCTGTTCCGAGACCGAGCCGATGCGATGAATCTCCAGTGGTTCGGTCATCGCGTCCTGAATGCGCATCCGAGGGCTGAGTGAACTGTAGGGGTCCTGAAACACCATTTGCGCTTTGCGCTGAAAGGCGGTGCGCTGAGCGCGTGTCATGTTGTGAACGGTGATTGGGTCTTCGTCCGGGGTCGTGCGGAACAGAATTTCGCCGCCTGGATCTGGCAGTTCCGCACCCAACGCAATGCGGGCGGCCGTTGTTTTGCCAGAGCCGCTTTCCCCTACGATGGCCAGTGTTTTGCCGCGCGCAAGGTTCAGGTCGACGCCGCGACAGGCGTGGATTTCCTTGTCAGCCTGCCACCCTTTGCTGGCCCGCATCGTGTAGGTCTTGGAGACGCCCTTCATTTGCAGGATCAGGTCCTCATCCGGCATCGGCAATCCGACTGCGTCCTGATCCGGAATCGCCGGTGCCGCATCGAACAATTGTTGAGTATACGGGTGCGCGGGCGCGGTCAGGATCGGCGCGGCCGGACCAGATTCCATCACGCGGCCCTTGTGCATGACCACGACCTGCTCGGCCATGTTTGCCACCACGCCCAGATCATGCGTTACCAGGATCAGCGCCATCCCGGTTTCTCTCTGCAACTCCTTGATAAGCCCCAGCACTTGCGCCTGTGTGGTCACATCAAGCGCCGTCGTTGGTTCATCTGCAATCAGCAACTCGGGCTTGGCGACCATGGCCATTGCGATCATGGCGCGTTGGCGCATGCCGCCGGACAGTTCAAACGGATAGGAGTCATAAGCGCGTTGTGGATCCGGAAAGCCCACACTGTCGAATTGTTGCAGAACCTCTTTGCGGGCCTGCGCCTCGGACGCGCCCCGGTGCAGCCACAAAACCTCGCTGACCTGATTGCCAATCTTGTGTAGTGGTGACAGGGACCGCATCGGTTCCTGGAAAATCATCGAGATCCGGTTGCCGCGTATGCCCCGCATTTCGCGCTCGCTGATTTTTGTCAGCTCTGCCATGCCTTTGGAATCGTTCAGAGTAATACTGCCGCTGCGTATCTGAGCCGTGCGCGGCAGAATCCGCAGCGCGGCCCGACAGGATATGGTTTTGCCCGAGCCGGACTCTCCGACCAATGCGAGTGTCTGTCCGGCCTCAACGTCAAAGTTCACATCGCTGACGACAGGGCTACCTGCACCGAAACCGATGCTGAGGTCCCGGATAGACAACAATGCACTCATGCGGGCATTCCGCCCGTCTGACCGTCTGGCGACATCGGTTTTTTCAACCCCCTGTGTTTTTAAGGCAGTCTCGCGCGGTTAGCCCTAACTAGTCAAACGAGTTCTTGGGGTGAAATGTCGCGAAAATGTGAAAGTTTGGGCACGATGACTACACAAAGTCTTGAGTTTTTGCGATCTACGGCAATGTCGGCGGCATCTGTGCCCCCCTGAGCAGCAGCAAAGAGAGATTATCCTATGTCCGACACCAAGAGCCGGCTGGACCTGTTCATTGACCGCATGGTGTCACAGCGCGCTTGCCTGGATTTCGCCATTTCGCAGACAACCGGAATGTCAGGGCCTGTGTTCGAGTTGGGATTGGGCAATGGGCGAACATATCACCATATGATTCAGCACATTCACGACCGCCCGGTCTATGTGTTCGAACGTGCTGTGGCGTCGCATCCCGACTCCACACCGCCCGAAGACCGGGTAATCTTGGGGGATGTACGCGAAACGCTGCCAGCCTCGCTTGATCGCTTTGGACCCACGGCCAGCGTAATCCATGCCGATCTGGGCGGGCATAGTCGTGAAAAGAACGATGTCTTTGCCCGCTTTGTTTCCCCTCTGATCGAGCCACTCCTGGCCCCCGGCGGCCTGATGGTGTCAAGCGACAGAATGTATTTTGAAAAACTCACCGAATTGCCCTTGCCAGAAGGGGCGGTCGAGGGGCGATGCTTTGTGTATCGTCGCTAAGCGCTGTTCAGAAAGGCGCGGCGGCGCCGCGTGTTCAGCCAAATGTTTGGTGGCGTGCAGGAAAAAGGACAGATGTCATGCTCTTTTATGATTGCTCAACTGCTCCCAGCCCACGGCGGGCCCGCATTTTCATCGCAGAAAAGGGGGTGCAGATCGAAAGCCGCGATGTTTCGATTGCGAAAGGCGAACAACTTGATGAGGCCTTTCGTTCAGTGAATCCGCGCGCAACTCTGCCGGTTCTGGTGACGGATGAAGGGACGGTTCTGACGGAAAATCTGGGCATTGCCGTGTATCTTGAGGCGCGTTTTCCTGAACCACCCTTGATGGGGCGCACGCCGGACGAGAAAGGCCTCGTGTTGATGTGGAATGCGATCGTGGAAAGCCAGGGTGCCGCGCCCATTGCCGAGGCGTTGCGCAACAAGCATCCAGCCTTTGAAGGCCGGGCCATGCCGGGTCCGGTCAACTATGCGCAAATCCCCGAACTGGCGCAGCGCGGCCTTGATCGGACGCATGTGTTCTTTGAAATGCTTGAAGCCAGGCTGCAACACAGCCCATTTGTGGCTGGCGAGGTGTACACGCTTGCAGACATTTCAACCTTTGTGTTCGTGGATTTCGCAAGAGTGATCAAGCTTGGGATTCCTGAGAACAACACGGCCACGCGGGCGTGGTTCGACAAGGTTCAGTCCCGGCCCAGTTCAAACCTCTGATCGCTGTTATAGGCGCGCAATTTACTGAGCTGCCTCGTACTGTACAGAAATGTCTAGACAGAGGTGAACAGTGCCACTAGCGTCTCCGCAGAGTCTTTTCATGGGAGGTTGGGATGAAATCCCAGTATCGTGTCGTGGTCATCGGAGGCGGCGTTGTCGGCGCCTCGGTTCTGTATCATCTCGCCAAATTCGGTTGGTCGGATGTCGTCGTGCTGGAGCGGCGGCGGCTGGCATCGGGGTCGTCCTGGCACGCGGCGGGTGGCATCCACGCATTGAATGCAGACCCCAATATGGCATCCTTGCAGGCCTACACGATTGACCTTTTGAGCGAGATTGAGAAGGAATCCGGTCAGAGCATCGGTCTACACATGACCGGTGGTCTGACTCTGGCTGGCACGCCCGAGCGGTGGGAGTGGCTGCAGGCGAATTACCGCATTTTCCAGTCTATCGGGATCGACGATTGCGAGTTGCTGACGCCAGAGGAAGCGCAAAAGCGGTGCCCGATCATGTCGACCGATGGCGTTCTGGGGGCCATGTGGGCGGATCGTGAGGGGTATATCGACACAACTGGTACGGTTCAGGCCTATGCCACGGCCGCCAAGAAACGCGGGGCCGAGTATTATGAAGAAACAAAGGTCGAGGAACTGATCCAAACCGATGACGGCTGGCAGGTTGTCACCGACAAGGGCACGATCACTTGCGAACATGTGGTCAATGCTGCCGGTCTCTGGGCAAAACAGGTGGGGCGTATGGCGGGGATCGAACTGCCGGTCTCGCCGCTCAAGCACCACTATCTGATCACAGATTCCATTCCCGAAGTGGCCGCTGCCGATTTTGAGATGCCGATGACAGTCGACCTCGAAGGGTTCACCTATATGCGGCAGGACCAAAAGGGTGTCTTGATCGGTATCTACGAGGTGGATCACGAACACTGGGCTATGGATGGTGCACCGTGGAACTACGGAGAAGAGCTGTTTCAGGAACAGCTTGAGCGGATCGAGAATGAACTGACGCTGGGCTTTGAGCGCTATCCGTCGATTCAGGACGTCGGCATCAAGACCTGGGTCAACGGGGCCTTCACCTTCTCACCTGATGGCAACCCGCTGGTCGGTCCCGTGCCGGGCAAACGGGGCTATTGGTCGGCCTGTGCAGTGATGGCGGGCTTCCTGCAGGGCGGGGGTGTCGGCAAAACGCTGGCCGAATGGATGATCCATGGCGAACCCGAGGCTGATGCCTGGCCGATGGACGTGGCGCGTTATGGCGATTTCGCGCAGAACAAGCGCTACATCCGTGAGACGACAGGCCAGTTCTATTCCCGGCGTTTTGTGATGACCTATCCGAATGAACAACTGCCTGCGGGTCGCCCGCTGAAGATGGCCCCGGCGCATGACGCAATGACTGAGGCCGGTTGCAAATGGGGGGTGAGCTGGGATCTCGAAGTGCCGCTTTATTTTGCGCCGAAGGGGTTTGAGGAAACGCCGACTCTCAAACGCTCGAACGCGCATGACATCGTGGCAGAAGAGTGCAAGACGATCCGCGAAGGCGTTGGCCTGATGGACATTTCGGGCTTTTCCCGGTTCGAGATCAGCGGCCCGAATGCTGAGATCTGGCTGGATAAGGTCATGGCTTCGAAGCTGCCCGCACCGGGTCGGGCCAAACTGGCGCCAATGCTGGGCGAGAATGGGCGGCTCAAGGGTGATCTGACCGTGCTCAACTGGGGCGATGGCACCTGGTGGATCATGGGCAGCTATTACCTGCGCGCTTGGCATATGCGCTGGTTTGACGATCATATGATCGATGGCGTTGATATTCGTGATTTGGGCGAAGAATACTGTGGTTTTGGTCTTGTCGGACCAAAGTCACAGGCGGTGATCGAAAAACTGGCCGAGCAGGATATCTCGGGCCTGAAATTCATGGGCTGTGGCCATTTCGACATCGGTCTTGTCCGCGCCCGCGTGGCGCGCATGTCGGTGACCGGAGAGAAAGGCTATGAGATCAATTGCCGGTATGGCGATCATATCAAGCTGCGCCGCATACTGTTGGAGGCAGGGGCCGAAGGAGGCATCCGCGAATGTGGCTTCAACGCGATGCTGTCTACCCGGCTCGAGAAGAGCTTTGGCATCTGGTCGGCGGAATTCACCCAGCTTTACACGCCGGGCATGACCGGCATGGATCGTTGGATCGACTGGGACAAAGACTTTGTCGGTAAGGCGGCTGCCGTTGCCGAACGCGACGGCAATGGCCCGGCACAAGTTCAGGTCACGCTGGAAATCGATGCCTTGGACGCAGATGCCAGCGGGTATGAACCTGTCTGGGCGGGCGGTGAGCGTGTCGGCTTTGTGACCTCTGGCGGTTACGGCCACTATACCGGCAAGTCACTGGCCATGGCGCTGGTCAACCGCGACAAGGCCGAGCCGGGGACGGAACTGTCTGTGCATGTGGTCGGTGTCGAACGACCATCCCGTGTTGTTGCGCCGTCACCTTACGATCCTCAAGGCAAAGCGATGAGGGGCTGAGCATGATCGCGCAAACCCCGGAGCGCGGGCGGAGACGGCGAGGGCGTGGCGCCGATGCTGCCCCGCCCGTCGCCCGCGATGTGAATTACCGCCAACTGAAGAATCCGTTTCCGTTGATGGAAGTGTTCCCGGCAGATCAGATCGCGGATATGCACGAAACGGCCTTGCGCGCGATTCAAGAACTTGGGGTCAAAGTGCTTCTGCCAGAGGCGCGCCGCCTGTTCGACCAAGCCGGTGCGCGGGTGGATGAAGATCGCGAGATGGTGTTCATTGGACGCGAAATTGTCGAGGCGGCCATTGCCTCGGCACCCAAGTCCATTGCCTGCCGGGCGGGTGCGGGTCGCCGTGATTTCACTTTGGAGTTGGGAAGTCTGGTGTTTCAGCCCGGGGCTGGCGCGCCCAATGCCACCGACCTGGAACGCGGGCGTCGCCCCGCCACCGGGCAGGATTATCTGGAGTTCCTAAAGCTCACCCATCATTTCGATGTGTTCCAGATGATCTCACCTCAGGTCGAGCCGCAGGACGTGCCAACCCACCTGCGCCACTACTTCACGACCAAGGCGCAGATGGAGTTGACGGACAAATTCCCGTTCTTCTTCTCGCGCGGGACGCCGCAGGTGATGGACTGTTTCGAGATGTTGTCGACAGCACGCGGCCTCTCTGACGACGAGTTTCGCGCCAACCCTCACTGTTACACGATCATCAACACCAACAGTCCGCGCACACTCGACATTCCCATGGCGCAAGGCTTGATCGATTTCGCACGACACGGCCAGATGTCCATCATCACGCCGTTTACACTGATGGGGGCAATGGCCCCGATTACGGTAGCGGGTGCAATCACCTTGTCGCATGCCGAAGCCCTGGCCGCACTGACGCTGACCCAGCTTGCCAACCCGGGTGCGCCGGTGTGTTATGGCACGTTCACCAGCAATGTGGACATGAAGTCGGGTGCTCCAGCCTTTGGGACGCCATCGCATTTCCAGGCCTCGCTGGCCGCGGGTCAGTTGGCCCGCCATTTGGGCTTACCCTGGCGGTCCGCCGCCGGATCGGCGGCGAACATCAACGATGTTCAGGCGGCCAATGAAAATCAGTTTGGCCTTTGGGGATGTCTCATGGCCGGGGCAACGGTGATCATTCACTCGGCGGGTTGGCTCGAAGGCGGGCTGACCGTATCTTTCGAAAAGCTGATCTGCGATGCCGAGGTGCTGAACATGGTGGCCGAGCTTTGCGCCGGTGCGCAGGCCGGACCAGCCGAGATCGGCTTTGATACCGCGTTGCGCGAGGTGGAACCAAGCGGTCACTTTTTTGCCTCCAGCCAGACGATGGAGCGCTATAACACCGAGTTCTACGAACCGCATGTGCACGACTATGCCAATTTCGGCACCTGGACCGAGCGAGGATCGGTGGATGCCAACCACCGCGCCACAGGGGTTTGGAAGGGTATTCTGAACGACTTCAAAGCGCCGCCCAGCGACAACGACCGGATCGGGGCTTTGCAAGATTTTATTGCCCGTCGTACAGCAGAAGGCGGCGCCCCGCCGGAGAGTTGAATGAACACCAAACCGATCTTGCACCGGGATGACCCCAAGGCCGAGCCACTTGTTGGTAACATCAAGGTCACACGCGATGACTGGCTGAATGTTGCGATGGATGTGCTGATCTCGGATGGGGTGGATCAGATCAAGGTTCTGAACTTGGCCGAGCGAATGGCGGTGTCTCGATCGTCGTTCTATTGGTATTTCAAATCCCGGCAGGAACTGCTGGACGCATTGCTGGCCAAATGGCAGGCCACCAATACAGCAGCGTTGATCGCGCAGGCCGAAGCACAGGCCGACACCATCACTGCAGCCGTTTGCAACGTGCATCGGTGCGTTGTGAACACCGCGCTTTTTGACACCGCATTGGATTTTGCGGTGCGCGACTGGGCGCGAAAGTCCGGGAAAGTGCGCCGCGTTCTGGATCAGTCGGATGCAAAACGCCTGAAGGCCCTGCACGCCATGTTCGCCCGATATGGTTATTCCGAGATCGAAGCGGAAACGCGCGCCCGCGTGCTGTATTACATGCAGATTGGATATGATTTGGCCCAGTTGAACGAACCGATGAACACGCGAATATCGATGGTTCCGCACTATCTATACGTTTTCACCGGAGTCGAGCCCAGACCCGAAGAAGTTGAGGAATTCAGCGCCTATTCAAAGCGCTATTGGCAAGGAGACACAGAATGAGCCAACCAGACGCAATTATCATCGGCACGGGTGTCATCGGTGCCGCCATCGCGTTCGAAATGGCCAAAGCCGGTTGGCAAACCTTGTCGCTGGACCGCAACAGCCAGGTCGGCCATGGCTCCACCGCAGGCTCCTGTGCAATCATCCGCATGCATTATTCGACCTTCGACGGCACCGCCTTTGCATGGGAGGGGTACCATTACTGGCGTGACTGGGCCGAGTATCTGGGTTTGCCCGAGGACGCCAATCTGGCGCAATTCCGGGAAACCGGATGTCTGGTGATGAAAACCGACGCAAACGGGTTGCTGGAAAAGCATATGCACAACAGCGCCGATCTAGAGTGTCCGTTCGAGGAATGGTCTCCCGAGAAAATCACCGAACGCCTGCCGGTCTACTCACTGGATAGTTTTACGCCGCCGAAACGTATGGAGGACCCTGAATTTGGTCAACCGAACGGCCGAAAAATGCAGGGTGGGGTGTTCTGGCCGCAGGCGGGATATGTCACGGACCCGGCCCTGTCTGCGCAAAACCTGATGGACGCGGCAAAACAGCACGGTGCGGACGTGCGAACCGGCGCGGAGGTTGTCGAGATACTGACCGAGGACGGGCGCGTCGCTGGAGTGAAATTGGCCTCGGGCGAAGAAATCCGCGCCAAAGTGGTCGTGAATGTCGCCGGACCGGGATCCGCAATCATAAACAAAATGGCTGGCGTTCTGGACGACATGACCATTGAAACACGGCCACTGCGGCAGGAAGTGGTTCATGTTCCCGCACCCGAGGGGTTCGACTTTGAAAATGACGGCACCATAGTTTCGGACAGCGATATCGCCTGCTATTGCCGCCCGGAGCATGGCAACCACATTCTGGTTGGCTCGGAAGATCCCGAATGCGATCCGCATCAGTGGTGCGAGGACGATGTTCACTACAATCACGATTTCACCGACCAGTGGACCACACAGGCCATGCGATACGCACAACGGGTGCCCAGCCTTGGCATTCCGTCCAAGACGCGCGGGGTTGTCGATCTCTACGACGCTTCGACCGATTGGATTCCGATCTATGACAAGTCCAGCTTGCCCGGCTTTTACATGGCCTGTGGCACCAGCGGAAACCAGTACAAGAATGCCCCGATTGCGGGCAAGATGATGACCGCCTTGATCAGCTATTGCGAGGGCGGGGCGGATCATGACGCACAACCTCTGCAGTTCGAACTGCCCTATATCAAGCGGAAGATCGATGTCGGGTTCTATTCGCGTAATCGCCCCATCAACGAAGAAAGCAGTTTTTCCGTTCTGGGCTAGCCGAGCTTGTGAAATGCTCTAGGTTGCACGGGACCCGCAACAAAGGCCGGACCCGTGATGACCGATCCGCAGAACCGTGTTCTGATCCTGGGCAGTGCTCCGTCGGCTGTGACAGCGCGGTCGTGGCCCCGCGAACCCTTTACGCATGTTGTGGCGATCAATAACGCGTGGCACATTCGGCCGGATTGGGACATACTGATCCATCCAGAAGACTTCCCAACTGCGAAACGTCCGACACACTTGAAAGAAACTCAGCGCATCGTAAGTGCCGAAGACTATGTCCCAAGGCAAAACCAATATGGCGGGTTTGTCTATGCGGGTGGCACGATGGCTTTTACTGCCGGATATTGGGCATTGTCCGCGCTTCGGCCTGCGGTGCTGGCCTATTTTGGATGTGACATGGTGTATTCAGATACTGGTCAGACACATTTTTACGGCAATGGCACCGCCGACCCTCTGCGCTCCGACATAACGTTACGCTCACTTGAGGCGAAGTCTGCACGGTTGGCGATGTTTGGCGCAGCACAGCAATGCCACATGGTGCGCTTGTCTGAAGGCGACAGCAGACTGGTGTTTCCCTCAACGTCAATTGCAGACTTGCAGTGCCCGCCGTTGCCTAAGGTCGACGGAATGCAGGCTGTTCTTCGAGCTGAGGCCGAAACAGGATACTTTGTTGAATCAGGACGGTACTGGGAAGTTGAAAGCCAGTTTGATCCAGAAAAAGTGGACGAACTGGATCGACTTTGGCTATCTGCGTACCGGGCGGGCGTTTCGGAGAGTAATGCCGAAAATGCTCCGGCTTACGCCGCAAACTCCAGCCAGGCCCAAACCATCGCGATATAGGTCAGATTGTGCAGACACTGGTCCAGCCCAGCCGCGCGCCAGAATGCGGCCTGGTTTGGTTCAAGCTGTTTTTTGTCCGAATAGCTTGCCTTGGCATAATCAATGTTGAAGTGAACGAACCATTCCAGAGCAACAGTAACAAAGATAAAGGGAATCGGCGCACCGAACAGCAGAAAGACAACAACGGACCCCGCGGCATGCACACCTGCATGTTGCGCGCGGCCCATGTGAAAATACTCACCACGCCCGGAGAGCATCTTGGGTGTCTGAAGGTAATAGTCGGCAAACATATGTTTGATCTGCAACAAGCAGAGCATAACCAACACTGCGCCAAAACTGGCAGTCAAAATTACCCTCCCGATGACGTCCCTGAGCAGACTCTAGGCATTAAAAGACCGCCGCGCAAATGATCTAGTTCACACAACGCGAATAAACGTCTTCGGTGGGAAACTATTTGCCAATTTTGTCAGGATTACTGTAAATTCAGAATGTTGACTTTGCGTGCATTACACCAAAATCGAACCGTTGATCAGCAGCAGGGGCGGGTTCCATAGAACGCACGATTTTCCGGTTTATTTGGAAATACTCCAAACGCGACCAGCTGATCCTGCTGGCCGTCACGTCTACGCTGTTCCCGTTGCTATATCTGACGCTTGAGTTGCCGAAGCGCATCATCAACGATGCGATTGGCGCCACCAGCAGTATTGTCGATGTTTGGGGATACAGCCTTCCACAGACAAATTTCCTGATCATCTTGTGCTTTGCCTTTCTGGCTGCCGTACTTGCGCATGGTCTGATGAAGATGCGGATCAACACGATGAAAGGCGTGTTGAGCGAACGGATGCTGAGGCGGTTCCGCTACCAGTTGATCAGCCGCGCTCTGAGGTTCCCACAACCCTATTTCGAACGGGTCAGCCAGGGCGAGATGGTGTCCATGATCACCGCAGAAAGCGAACCGATGGGCGGCTTGATGGGCGACGCGATCAGCCAGCCGGTTCTGCAGGCCGGGCAGATGATCACGATCCTGTCTTTTCTGTTTCTGCAAAGTGTCTGGTTCGGTCTGGCTGCGGTCGCGCTTATTCCTGTGCAGGCGTGGCTGATCCCGCGCCTGCAGCGTCAAATCAATCTGCTGAACAAGAAACGCATCCAGGAAGTCCGTGTGCTGGCAGCCCAGATCGGAGAGAACGCAGCCGGTGCCGCAACACTGCGTGCCAATGGTGGCTGGCGGTACCGCCGCGCTATGGTCTCGGATCAGTTGGGCCGATTGTTCGGAATCCGGTTCGAGATTTACCAGAAGAAGTTCTTTATGAAGTTCATAAACAACTTCATCTCGCAGCTGACGCCGTTCATGTTCTATCTGGTGGGCGGTCTGCTGGTTCTTCAGGGCTCTGTCTCATTGGGTGCGTTGGTGGCGGCGCTGGCGGCCTACAAAGACCTCAGTTCGCCGTGGAAGGAACTGCTGACCTATTACAACCAAACACAGGACATGGGGTTGCGCTGGGATGTGGTGATCGAGCGCTTTGCGCCGTCGGGGATGCAGGACGAAAAGCTGTTTGAGGGCGAGCCGGATGACCGGCCACACCTGAATGGCGATATCGTTCTGGATCGGGTTTCGGTTCGTGACATCGATGGAAATCAGGTGCTCGATGATCTGGATCTGACCTTCCCGGAAGGAAAGACCATCGGTATCGCCGCACCCAGCGAAGAAGACAGACGCGCCATTGCGGAATTGCTGACACGAGAAATCCTGCCTAGCGCTGGCCGTGTCGAAATCGGAAGTCAAAACCTAGCAGAATTGCATCAGGGCGTTGTCGCAGCGCGTATTGGCTATGCCACCTCGCGACCGGTCATGTTTCAGGGCACGTTGGGTGACAACGTTATGATGCCGATGCGGTACAAGCCGCTGTCAGAGGTCTCAGATGATCCCGGGTTTGCCGAAACACTCCGTGCCGGCAACAGCACCGATCCGTTTCAGGCCGATTGGCTGGACCCGTCGCTTGCCGGTTTGGACAACGCCAACGCATTGCGGGATTGGTGGCTCAAACTGATCGACGGAATGGGGTCGGGGGCAGCCTTGTTCCAGCGCGGCGCGGAACAGGCATTTGACCCAGACAAGTACCCAGCGCTCGCACAAAAACTGGTAGATCTCAGACCGCTGGTGCAGCAATCGATCAGAGAGGCCGGGCTAGAAGAACAGGCGCTGATTTTTGATCGAAACGCCTACAATACTGCCTTGCCGGTTGCCGAGAACCTGTTGTTTGCCACGCCGCGCGTTCCGGTCACTCAGGAATTGCTGGCGCAACAAACGGTCTTTCTGGGTCAACTGCGCGAATTGGGCTTGGACGAAACCCTGATCGCACTCACGCGCGACGTGATCGATATGTTGAGGCAGATCTTTGGCCTGGACGGCACGGACCATCCTTTGTTCCGCAAGCTGGGTCTGGAGGCCCAGACATATGAGGCGGCCGTCGAACTGGTGGAACGCACCAGAAAGGAAGGCGCGGCGGGGCTGGATGACGATCAACTCGCTAATCTGCTGGCTGTGCCATTGGTCATCTCGGCAGAGCAGATTGGTCCGGCTTTTTCAGATGAGCTCAAGGATCGCATTCTGGAGTTGCGTCACAGCCATTCCGCAAAACTGCTGGATCGCCTCCATGATGTTTTTGTACCGCTTGACCCCGACGGCTTTGCGCCCGGTTTGACGGTTATGGAAAACGCCCTGTTTGGGAAAGTCAGCCAGATCGGTGGGGCGCGGTCAGACGAGGCGCGCAAGATGATCGTCGACGTACTGGACGAAAACGGCGCACGTCCGCTGGTTGTTGAACTGATCTACGACATTCCCGTGGCCCTTGGTGGGCAGAATCTGCCGGCGGTTTTTGCCGAACCGCTGGCCTTTACCCGTGCAACGATCAAGAAACCCGACATCCTGATCCTGGAAAACGCGCTGGCCAGTTATGACATGCAAACACAGGTAGCGGTTTACAAAAACCTGCGTGCGCTGTTGCCCGAGACAACCGTCATCTATCTGAATGACCAATTCGAAAATCCGGATGTTTTCGACATGTATGTCGAAATCCGTCAGGGTCGTGTTGTCTCGGACGAAGGACCAGCGGACGTGGAAGAAGACAGCGCTGCCTCGGCAGACCTGGCGCGGAAACTGCGCGCTTTGGAGCAAACTCCCCTGTTTTCAGGGTTGGATCGCAGGCAGTTGCGCCTGCTGGCATTTGGTGCGCGTTGGTTCGATTCGGCTGCCGGGCAAGTTGTTTTCTTGAAGGACGACCAGCCAACGGATGGCGCATATGTGGTGCTCGAGGGCGAAGCCGGATTGTACCTGCCGCAATCTGGCGGGCCAGATCAGTTGATTACCAAAGTTGGACCCGGTGCTCTTGTCGGCGAACTTGGCTTGATCCGGAAAGAACCGCGTGCCCTAAGCATGATCGCAGAAACAAATCTGTCCTGCTTGCGTATCGGCGAAGAAGAGTTCCTTGCCGTGGTCGAAAACGACGCTGCGACTGCGTTTAAACTGTTGCAGGTCATCGCAGGCTACGTTTCAAACTAACGATCAACAGTCCGGGTTGCAGAACAGGTCGTAGAGCAGCGAAATGACCTGCGCGGTATTCCCATCCTGCAGAGAGTAATAGACCGTTTTTCCGTCCCTTCGCGCCTTCACCAGACCTTCTTCGCGCAAACGGGCCAGCATTTGGCTGACGGCGGCCTGGCGGGTTTCGAGCAATGCCTCCAGCTCTCCCACAGATTTCTCACCATCGCCCAGATGGCACAGGATCATCAACCGCCCCTCATGCGCCAGCGTCTTCAGAAAGGCTGCTGCTTCTGCTGCGCTGCTTTGCATATCGGTGGGCATTTCCGGCGGCTTTTGAGGTTGGATCTGGTTGAGTGTCACGAGAGAGCTGTCCAGCACATGATTTTGGCGCAATATGCCTCAACCCGGTCGCGCTTGTCACCCCTCGGTTGCCGGGGCTCCGCCCTGAAACGCGTTGCCATTGACGTAGTCGCAGGGCTCTTCCTGCATCTCGAGGTGCAAACCGCCCCCTGTATATGGGTGCGCCCGCGCAAGGTCTTCGTCGACTTCAATCCCCAATCCGGGTCCTTTTGGGGCGGAAACAAACCCTTCCTGGACACGCAGACTGCCTTTGATCAGCTGGTCGTGAAACGGGGTTTCAATTGACTCCAGCAACAGCAGGTTTGGGATCGATGCAGCCAGATGAATATTCGCCGCCCATTCCACCGGACCCGCGTAAAGATGCGGGGCCATCTGCGCATTGAATAGTTCGGCAATTGCGGCAACCTTTTTCATTTCCCAGATGCCACCGGCGCGTCCCAGTGCGGGCTGCAAGATTTCCGCCGCGCCCGCGCGCAACACCGCACCGAACTCGGCTTTGGTGGTCAGGCGCTCACCTGTGGCCACCGGGATGCGGACATTCCGCGCCACACGTGCCATATCTTCGATCATGTCCGGCGGTGTCGGCTCTTCGAACCAGAGCGGAGAGTAGGGCTCCAGTGCCTGGCCAAGGCGAATGGCTCCGGCGGTGTTGAACTGGCCATGGGTGCCGAACAACAGGTCGGCCTTGTCACCCACCGCTTCGCGAATTGCCTTGCAGAACGCCACCGACATGGTGATGTCGGACATCGCCGGCATATGCCCGCCTCTGAGCGTGTAGGGCCCGGCTGGGTCGAATTTCACGGCAGTGTATCCACGCCGAACCATTTCAACCGCGCATTCTCCGGCTTGCTCAGGCGATGTCCAGAAATCCATGAGATTGTGCTGTGGCAGCGGATAGAGGTAGGTGTAGGCACGAATTCGATCGTTCATCTTTCCGCCAAGCAACGCATACACCGGCCGGTCACGATCCTTGCCCAAGATATCCCAACACGCGATCTCAAGCCCTGAAAATGCGCCCATAACGGTCAGGTCCGGGCGTTGGGTGAAACCGCTGGAATAGGCGCGGCGGAACATCAGCTCGATGTTTTCCGGGTTTTCGCCCAGCATATGCCGCTCGAACACGTCGCGGATCACCGAACACATGGCCTTCGGCCCGACCGAGGACGCGTAGCATTCTCCCCAGCCTGTAATGCCGGTATCGGTGGTCACTTTGACCAAGATCCAATACCGCCCGCCCCAACCCGGCGCAGGAGGGGCGGTCACGATGATGTCGAGATCCTGCAGTTTCATGCCTTGTCCTCTCGCCTTGAAGGTGTCAGCCACCGTTGAACATAATCACATTGCGCTTGGCAGATCCTGTCTTGGTATCCGCAATCGCCTCGTTGATCTGTTCCAGCGTCCAACGGCCCGAGATCAACTCATCCAGCTTCAGACGCCCCTGCTCATAGAGATCAATCATCCAGGGGATGTCCCGCTGAATGACCACATCCCCCATTTTTGACCCAACAAGCCCCTGACCAAGGGCCGCCAGAATCACTGGCTCATAGTGGGCTTCATCGCTAGAATGTGGCATGCCAATCATCACGGCCTTGCCGCCGGGCCCAAGGTAGCGGGGCGCCTGATCATAGGCGGGGATCGCGCCGACGGTGATCAGAACGGCATCCGCACCGCGCCCACCCAAAGCCTTGTAGGCGGCTTTCCACGGTTCTTTTAGACCGGCCAAGACACCATGGGTCGCACCGAACTCCTTGGCGATATCCAGCTTGTCCTCGGTCATGTCCACTGCAACGATACGGCGTGCACCCGCAATGCGGGCGCCCTGAATGGCGTTTAGGCCAACCCCGCCGGCCCCAATTACCACCACGTCCTGCCCCGGACGCAGACCGGCGGCATTGACGGCTGCCCCAACACCGGTGATGACGCCGCAGGACAACAGGCTTGCCACGTCTTTGGGCATGTTTTCCGGGATTTTGACGATCTGCCGATGGCTGACCACGACCTTCTCCGCAAAGGCGCCACAGGCCATGGCCTGCTGCAACGGACCGCCGTCACCGGTCCGCAACGGCCCCTTGACCGTATCGTAGGGCGTTTCGCAGATCGTAGGCTTGCCACCCGCGCAGGACGGGCAAGACCCACAGGCACGGATCAGGGTGACCACAACGGGATCACCGACCTTAAAGTCTCCTGCGGCCTCGCCTACCGCGCTTATCACGCCTGCCGCTTCGTGCCCGTAAACAGCAGGTAGAAACCCACCCCACGCGCCATCAGCGTAGGAAATGTCTGAATGGCAGATGGCCACGGCGTCTAATGTTACCTCGACCTCTCCGGTACCCGGGTCTGCAAGTTGAACCTCTTCGATGGCCAGGGGTTCATTGAACGCCCGGCATACCGCAGCTTTCATGGTTTGCATGTGGTCCCTCACTCCCTTTGGTGCACGGTGGCGCGGGAAATTGCGAGCCGCAAGGCGGAATACGGCATGGAAACGTCGTTGTTAAGCCACGGCAGAATTTATTGCGAATTGCAGGTGCCATTGCACAGCATCGAGGCTGATTTGAGGAATACCGCGTCAGAGCTTTGTTTCGAGCTCGTGCAGGGTCCCTGCCAACTGGCGGGGGTGAGAGAAAAACGAGGAATGTGAACTGTCAATTGTTCGGCGCAATGCCGGGGGGACGCAGTCGCTCATCTGCTCCTGATACTCGGTCGGCAAGGTTCGGTCGTCCGTGGTGCGGATATACGCCTTGGGCATGTTCGCAAACCGTTCGCCAATCGGCAACGGCGTATCCTGCGGTCGGATCGCCTGAGGGCACAGGCGGGCCAACGCATACGGCACGATGTCTGCGGGGCAATCATGGTAAAACAACGCCTGAACGCAGTCCGGTCGGACAGTGTAGGACAGGCCGTCGGCGGATTTTTCAACGGCGTCTTTGATGGTCTGGCTTGGTCCTTTTCTGCGCATCTGGACCATCGACAGGCCATCATGTGGCACATATGCGCTGAGATAGATCAGAGCGCGCATGGCGTCCGGTTCCGCCTCGGCGGCGGCGCTGATTGGATAGCCACCCCAGGAGTGTCCGACGATGATTGTTTCAGGTGTCACCGCAGCCAGTATCGCATCGCGACACCCGTCCAGTGTGACCTCGGAAATCGGAGTCGGGTCCGCGCCATGGCTGGGCAGATCAATCGCTCGCGCCGTGTGGTCCAGCGCCTCAAGTTCGGGGATCAGATCACGCCAACACCAGGCGCCGTGACATGAGCCGTGGATCAACAGGAAATCTGCCAAGGGGAATGCTCCTTCAAATATGTCCGATATCGCTCAAAAAATGCCGCAAAAGATCAGCGTAGTCTGCAGGTCGCTCGATGCAAGGTAAATGGCCAGCACGGCGCATTATCTCGAAGCGAGAACCGGGAATCAGGTCGACGGTTTCCCGAACGAGGTCGGGGGGAGTCGAGCCGTCCTCGCTGCCGGCGATCCCAAGCGTAGACAGTCGCAGGCCGCTGGTAGGCGTATAGAAGTCGGTACCGGCTATGGCCGCGCAGCATCCCAGATACCCGTCCACAGGCTGTTGAACCATCATGTTGCGCCACACCAGGTGGTTTCGATTGGCTCGGAAATCCTTTGAAAACCATCGTTCCATGGTGGCATCTGCAAGCGCTTCGATCCCGCCGGATCGCACGGCAGTCATTCGGTCCCGCCAAATCTCAGGCGTCCCGATTTTGGCAGCGGTGTTTGACAGAACCAGAGCACGAATCTGGTCTGTTCTCTTCACGGCCAACCCCTGCGCGATCAGACCACCGACGGACAAGCCGACAAAGACACAGTCTATGATTTCGAGGTGGTCCAATAATGCCTCGGCATCCCGGATCAGCGCCCCCATGGAGTAGGGTCCGGACGGGGTTGACGACAGCCCGTGCCCCCGTTTGTCGAACCGGACGATCCGCAGTCCCTCAGGCAAATACGGTAGGACCGCATCCCACAGGCGCAGATCGGTTCCCAGAGAATTGGCAAACACCACCGGTGCACCATCGGGTGTACCGTCGATCCGGTAGTGAAGCTGTGCGTCGCCGAGATTAGCGATGTTCATGTGTCAGGTCCTTACAGCAAGGATTGCGCGTTCAGGTTGCACCTATCTGATGCGCTTGTCAGGTCAGGAACTCCAGGGCGCGACCAAAGACCTCGGGATCAGCATTGCCCCCCGACGCAACCACGATCACGGCCTCGCCTTGAATTTCGTCCTTGCGGAACAGGGCCGAGGCCAGTGCAACAGCCCCACCGGGCTCCAGTACAATTTTTAGCCGCAGGAAGGCCTGGGCCATTGCGCGCAAAGCTTCGTCTTCCGTGACCGAAAACCCCGGACCACACAGGCGTTGCAGGATTGGAAACGTGATTTGGCCCGGCTGGGGAGTCAGAATCGCGTCGCAGATATTGCCTGAGGTTGCGGTGTTGGCCTGAATTTGCCCGGTCGCCAGCGAGCGTTTGACATCGTCGAACCCTTTTGGCTCGCAGGGTCGCGCGCGCAGGCCTGGTGCATGTTTGTTCAGAGCCAGTGCAATGCCTGATGTCAGGCCCCCGCCACCGCAACAGACCAGCACATCCGCCTCGGTGACATCCAGGTCCGCAGCCTGTCGCGCAATTTCAAGACCGGTTGTACCCTGTCCGGCGATGACCTGTGGCTCATCATAGGGCCGGATCAGTGTCAGTCCGCGTTCAGCGGCCAAGGCTTCGCCGATATCCTCGCGGCTTTCGGACGCCCGATCATACAAGACGACTTCGGCGCCAAGGGCCTTGGTATTGGCGATTTTCAGCTGCGGTGCGTCTGAGGGCATGACGATAACCGAAGCAACGCCATGTTTGGAAGCGGCCATTGCGACGCCCTGTGCGTGGTTGCCAGAGGAGTAGGCAATTACTCCCCGCTTGCGGTCCGCCTCTTCCAATGCGGAAATCGCCGACCAGGCACCGCGGAACTTGAAACTGCCTGTGTGTTGCAGGCATTCGGGTTTCACCAGAACACGACGGCCCGCGATGTCATCCAGAAAAGGTGAGGTCAGAATCGGCGTTTCCCGAACATGTCCTTTCAACCGCTCGGCGGCGGCTTCGGTCATTTCAATGGTACTCATACGGCGCTCAATACCTTGCGAATTACATCCAGTGACTGCGGTTCATTCAAAAACGGGACATGGCCTCGGTCGGGCACCTCTGCTGAGATAAGGTTCGGGTGCCGCACATGCATCTCGGCCAAGGTCTCCGCACCCAAAACATCGGAATTGGCCCCTCTTATGACGCACGTCGGGATATCACGCAGTGCTTCGAAGAACATCCACATATCCGGTATTGCCCCGGCAGCCGCCTGTTCGATCAGGGCCGCACGTAAGGCGGGGTCATAGCGCAGGGCGAGGCGATCCCCCTGTTTTTCATACTGTATTTCCGCTTGTTTCCTCCAAACGTCCAGCGACACACCGGGAAACTGAGGCTCCATCACCTGTTTGAGAACAGCAGCGGCTTCGTCATAGGTTTTTGATGTCGGTTTTGCACCGACATACTCCATGATTTTTGCGATACCGGATGGTTCGATCACCGGGCCCATATCGTTGAGGATGGCACCACACAGGCGTGCGGGATGGCTGGCGGCCAGCGCCATGGCGATCAACCCGCCGCGCGAGGTTCCCAGAACGGTTGCCTTTTCGAGGCCAAGATGGTCCAGCAATTCGATTGCGTCGTGAGATTCGCGAAAGATGTTGTAGTTCAGGTAATCCGGATCGTAGTCCGAGCGCCCGCGTCCCCGGTAATCCATCGTGATCATACGCAGGTCGGTAACGTGCGGCGCAAGGAACGAGAAATCCCGGCTGTTTCGCGTCAAGCCCGCCAGGCAAAGCAGCGGCGTTCCCCCGCCGGTGTCTTCGAAATAGATGCGTTTTCCGTCGGACGTTGTGAAGTCAGCCATCAAAGCCCCGCAAGGCTCGGGATCGTCGTTAGATCGGGCAATACATGCGCAGGCATCCAGGGCAGGCGGTCCATGGGTTCACCAGATCGGTTGACCCAAGCGGTGACAAAACCGTAGCCGCTGGCTCCCGCCGCGTCCCAGCCGTTGGAACTGACAAAAAGCACTTCATCGCGTGCACACTCAAATCTGCCCTGCACCAGATCGTAGACACGGACATGCGGTTTGAACACGCCGACGCTTTCAACCGACAAGACATCGTCCAAAACGTCTCCGATCCCGGCGGATTGAACCGCGCCGTCGAGCATGGGCGGGGAACCGTTGGATAAGATTGCGGTTTGCAATCCCCCGTCTTTCAGGGCTTTCAGCATCTCGGGCACCTCAGGGTACGCGCTCAGCTGCCAATACAGATCCAGCAACCGTTGGCGCAATGCTGCGTCGCCTTGCAGCCCGGTGGCTTCCAACGCCCAGTCCAGCCCATCCTGGGTCACGTCCCAGAAATCAGCATGGGCATCCGCCACTGCCCTCAGCCAAGTGTATTGCAGTTGTTTTAGGCGCCAATGGTTGGCCAGATCCGGCCATTTGTCCTGCAATGCGTCAAAACCCGGTTCGGCGGCGGCCTGACGCGCAGCAGAGGCGACATCAAATAAGGTGCCGTACGCATCGAATACGCAGGTTGTGATTGCCATCCGCCCCTCCTTTGTTTGGGCGCAGGTTGGCACAAGAGTCAGGGGTGTTAAAGAGCCTAGGGTTTACTTAGTGAAATCAATCCCTACGGTTGGCCCCTCAACCCCAAAAGGCCGGAGGCCAGTATGGCAGACATCAAAAAGGGCGATACTATTCGCATCCATTACACCGGGACGCTGTTGGACGAAACCGTCTTTGACAGTTCAGACGGGCGCGAGCCGTTGGAGTTTGTCGTCGGGTCTGGTCAGGTCATTCCCGGTCTGGATGAGGCTATGTCCGGTCTTTCGGTTGGCGAGAAGAAGCGGGTCGAGATCGCCTGTGTCGATGCTTATGGGCCGATCAACCCGGCTATGCGGCAGGAAATACCGCGCGAGGGTATTCCCGATAACATTCCGCTCGATCCCGGTACGCAGCTTCAGATGAAAACGCCAGAAGGCTACGACCTTTCGGTGACCGTGGTCGAGGTCAATGATGCAACTGTGACACTGGATGCAAATCATCCGCTGGCGGGGCTGGATTTGACTTTTGATGTCGAGGTGGTTTCGATCAACTAGTGCTTGTTGCGGACTGCCCCGGCGAACGAGATTCTAGCCCAAAAGTGCTTCTATCGCTGCACGAACCTGCGGTTGCGTGAAAAAGACGAGCAAAAGCAACACGGTGGTCAGCGTCAGCAACAGAAGACGCGCTCGATTGCTGAGAAAACCCTGCTTTCTCCGCGCCTGCGACCCACGTGGGCTGCTGGTAATGATCTGGTCGACTTTGCTCATGCCGCAAGACATGCCCGCCAAAGATGGTGAAATCTTGGCGGTGACGGGGAAAGATGTGGTCACATGAAATCGGGCTGTGGCATCCCCAGCACGTGAAATCCGCCATCCACGCGAATGATTTCACCAGACGTGCATGCGCCGACATCGGATGCCAGATAAACTGCGGTACCACCAACCGCCTCAAGCGTTGCATTCGAACGCATCGGGGCGTTCTGATCGCAGAATTTGTAGGTCCTACGCGCGCCGCCGATGGCCGCCCCCGCCAGCGTTTTCATCGGACCCGGAGAGATCGCGTTTACGCGAATGCCTTCGGGGCCCAGATCGTTGGCCAGATAGCGGGTCGCGGATTCCAAAGCGGCCTTGGCGACTCCCATGACGTTGTAGTTGGGAACGACCCGGTTCGATCCCTGATAGGTCAGGGTCAAAAGTGTGCCGCCATTGTCTTTCATCATAGGATAGGCGCGCCGGGCGACTTCGATCAGCGAATAGGCTGAAACATCCATCGAGTGTTTAAAGTTGGCGCGGGTTGTGTTCAGAAACCGGCCCGTCAGTTCAGATTTATCTGAATACGCAATGGCGTGAACCACAAAGTCTATGGTTGGCCAACGTTTTGCCAAGTCTTCGAACGCCCGGTCCAGTGATGCGTCATCGGTGACATCCGCATCCACCATGAAATCACTGCCAAGGCTTTGGGCCAGCGGTTCCAACCGCTTGCCGAATGCCTCGCCCTGATAGGTGAACGCCAGTTCTGCGCCAGCTTCATGCATGGCCTTGGCGATGCCCCATGCGATGGAACGGTCATTTGCCACGCCCATAATCAGGCCGCGCTTACCCTTGAGAACATCCGACATCATATTCACCCGTTATACTTTGACAGAACCATGGATCCGTTTGTGCCGCCAAAGCCGAAGCTGTTGGTCATCACGCTGTCCAAGCCTGCATTTTCAACTACTTGAGTCGCTATTTCACCGGGCAGGATGCCTTCGGCAAGTGTGTCGACATTGATCGACGGAGTAATGAAATCTTCGTGCAGCATCAAAAGGCAAAAGATCGCTTCCAGCGCGCCCGCAGCCCCCTGCGCATGGCCGGTCATCGATTTAGTCGACGAGATCGGCGGCACTTGGCCCTCGCCAAAGATGCGGCGCACGGCCTCAACCTCTCCCACATCCCCGACCGGGGTCGAGGTGCCATGGGCGTTGATGTAGCCAACCTTGCGGTCTTCCGGCAAGGTTGCCAACGCGAGCCGCATGGCACGTTCGCCGCCTTCGCCGGACGGGGCCACCATATCATGGCCGTCCGACGTGGCTGCGTATCCGGTGACCTCTGCGTAAATTTTTGCTCCGCGGGCGAGGGCGTGGTCCAGTTCTTCCAGAACCACGATGCCGCCGCCGCCTGAGATCACGAACCCATCCCGGTGTTCGTCAAACGCGCGTGAGGCTCTTTCCGGCGTGTCATTGTATTTCGAGGACATTGCGCCCATTGCGTCAAATAGGCAGGACAGGGTCCAGTCCAGTTCCTCACCGCCACCGGCAAACATCACATCCTGCTTACCCATGATAATCTGCTCGGCCGCATTGCCGATGCAATGCAGTGACGTTGAGCAGGCCGAGGTGATCGAGTAGTTGATCCCTTTGATTTTAAATGCGGTCGCAAGGTTCGCCGAAATCGTGGAACACATGCATTTCGGAACTGCAAACGGCCCGATGCGCTTGGTTGCACCATTCTTCAGAACGGTCTGGTGCGCGGTCAGCATGGCGCTGGTCGACGGACCGCCGGACCCGGCGACAAGCCCGGTCCGTGGGTTTACCACCTGATCCTCTGTCAGGCCCGCGTCTTCAATGGCCTGGCTCATCGCGATATGGGCATAGGCCGCGCCGGGCCCCATAAAGCGCAGCGTGCGCTTGTCGACATGCTCTGCGACATCGATCTTGAGCGATCCGGCGATCTGGCTGCGAAACCCGTGTTCGGCCATCTGATCATTGGCCACGATGCCGGATTTACCAGCCTTCAGAGAGGCCAGAACCTCCTGGGCATTGTTCCCGATGGAGGACACAACCCCCAAACCGGTGACAACTACTCGACGCATGTGCATGCTCCTTGTTTCGGGCCAGTCAGGCTCAGGCTTCTGACAGGACGACTCTCATGTCCTTGACGTCGTAGATCATTTCACCATCTGCTTCGACGATACCATCGGCCACACCCATCGTCAGGCGTCGGGTCTGGATCGCTTTTTTGAAATCTATTTTATAGGTCAAAATCTTACGATCCGGGCGAACCATACCTGTAAGCCTGACCTCGCCAACGCCAACAGCCATGCCGCGCCCCTGCCAGCCGCGCCAGCCCAGATTGAAGCCGGTCAACTGCCACAACCCGTCCAGGCCCAAACAGCCGGGCATGATCGGATTGCCCGGAAAGTGACATTCAAAAAACCAAAGATCGGGCGTGATGTCGAACTCGGCCAACACATGGCCCTTACCGTGCTCGCCTCCGTCGCCGGATATGTCGGTGATACGGTCCACCATCAGCATCGGCGGGGCAGGCAATTGCGCGTTGCCGGGACCGAAAAGGTCGCCGCGGGCGCATTTCAGCAGATCATCCTTGTCAAAGCTGCTCGGGAATTGGGCCATTCTGCCGACTCTCCTGCCAGGGGTCCGTTGGTTTTATCTGGCCTCGTCTAGCACCCGTTT
Organism: Ruegeria sp. B1; assembly: GCF_056535885.1. Lineage (NCBI taxonomy): Bacteria > Pseudomonadati > Pseudomonadota > Alphaproteobacteria > Rhodobacterales > Roseobacteraceae > Ruegeria > Ruegeria sp. B1. The sequence goes on from NZ_JBQFJA010000001.1 coordinate 1,973,145, forward strand.
GCAAGGTCCTGCAAGAGCCGCAAGCCACATCATGTTGTGCGCCAGACATAGTTTGCGAATGAATTTCATTTGAAATTACCAAGGGTGCGCACCTATATATAGGGTCAGCAAAAACGGGTATCGGATCAATGACACCTCAGAGCCGCAATATCGCAACAAAATGGCTGGTAGATGCCGGGCTACGCCCCACGCGACAGCGTGTGGCGCTGGCCGAGCTTTTGGTGGGTGATGGTCGGCATCGTCATGTGACCGCCGAAAGCCTGTTTGAGTCGGCTAAGACCAAAGGCGACGCAGTCTCTCTTGCGACGGTGTATAACACTTTGCGTGCATTCTGCGATGCGGGTGTGCTGCAGGAAATTACGGTCGACGGGTCCAAGAGTTATTTCGATACCAACACACATGATCACCCGCATTTCTATTGGGAAGACGACGGTCGCGTCAGCGACGCACCCTCTGATGAGCTTGTGATCCAGAGCCTGCCACAAGCCCCTGAAGGGGTAGAGATCGCGTCTGTCGATGTTGTTATTCGGTTGCGCCGAAAGTAATTTGTGGCACGGCTTGGAGCGCCTCGATTAAAACTTGCTCAGCTTCGGTGACAGTCTGGTCCGCAGGGCCTGTCCCGTGGCGCGCCAGAACCACTGCTTCAACTGCATCTGCGTTGCCGATTGGAATACGGACAAGTGGCCTGCCGTCATAGCTAAAGCGGTTCTGCGGGCTCGCATAGCTGAGTCCGATACCGTTCCCATGTGCCGCCAAACTGCGTTGAATCTCCAAAGACGCAGCGCGATGCGCCACTGTAGGGTTAAGGCCGTTGCGTCGGAATAATCCGAGGAAATGTTGGGCGGACAAACCTTCTTCGGACAAGATAAGCGGATGGTGTGCCAAATCTGACAGCGTGACCTGAGCACACCGCGCAAGCGGATGTTCGGTCGACACGAGTGCCCTTGGCCGGCTGTCAAACAGATGATGTCTGACAAAACCAGCGTCCAGAACCAGTTCGTATGTGATTGCGATATCGATCTGACCGTTGATCTGTCCGTTCAGGAGGTTTTCGAACGTCCCGACCGTGTACGTCAGCGTGGTGTTGGGCAAAGCGTTATGCAACAGGTGCAGAGAAGAGGCTAAGTGAAGCGGCGCCAAATCCATAAAACAGCCCAGCCTCAGGTGTTTTGCGCTTTGCCGCGCCGGATCGGAAACCTCGATTCTGGCGGCGTTTTTCAACAGGTCCTTTGCCTGTTCTACGAACTTGCAGCCTTGCGGCGTTAAGGTCATTGCCACTCCGCGCCGGCGGACGAACAAGGGATATCCCAAATGCGCCTCGACCCGAGTCAGGGCAGTCGATAGGGCAGGTTGCGAAACATTCAGGTTTTGCGCCGCGGCTGACAGGCTGCCGAATTGCCCAATGGCACACACATATTCGTACTGGCGCAGGGAAAGATATAACATCGAGTTAATTCTTTCATTAAAAGATATGATTTGAACAGAAGAAACGTTTCAGGTCAGAATCTTTTGACACGCCAAGGAGACCGATATGCCGCATCCGCTCGTTTCCCAAGATATGATCGACACATACCAGGAGGACGGGGTCGTCCTGGTAAAGGGCCTGTTTGCCGATCACCTAGACCAACTGCGTGCGGGCGTGGCGACAAACATGAAGGAGCCGGGCCCCTATGCGTCGGAAAACAAGAAAGAGGGCGAGACCGGCCTGTTTTTTGATGATTACTGCAACTGGACCCGCATTCCCCAGTTTCGGGAGGTAATCGAAACCTCTCCGGCAGCCGAGGTTGCAGCAGACTTGATGCAATCGCAGACTGTACAGATGTTTCACGACCACGTGCTTGTGAAAGAGCCGGGGACGTCGATGGCAACACCCTGGCATCAGGACGGCCCATACTACTTTGTCGAAGGTCAACAGACGATCAGTTTCTGGTCGCCACTGGACCCGGTCAAACAGGCCACATTGCGTTGCGTTGCCGGTTCGCATCGATGGGACAAAGAGGTTCTGCCAACCCGATGGGTGTCCGAGGAAGGGTTTTTCCCGGATGAAGGCCGCTACATCCCGGTGCCGGATCCGGATGCCGACGGCATGAAAGTCGTTGAATTCGAAATGGAACCGGGCGATGCGGTTGCGTTCAACTACCGTACGCTGCACGGCGCGCGTGGGAATCGATCAGACAGCCGCCGCCGGGCGTTTTCGCTGCGACTAGTGGGGGATGATGCGCGATATGTTGAACGTCCAGGTCCCACGTCGCCGCCATTTCCGGGGCACAAGATGCAGCCCGGGCAGCGCCTGCGCGACGATTGGTTCCCCGTGCTTTTGCAGCGCTAAGATGTCTCAGAACCACTGACCGGATTCAATAAGTCCCAGATCAAGTAACTGACGCGAGTTCCACTGAAACGGGACCGATTTGTCCCAGCGGAAGCTGGGGATATCAAAAGTGGAGCCCGCGTTGCTTTTCAAGGCCTTGGCCGCGCGAAAGGAACAAATGGCGGCCGTCAGATTGTTGTGCCAGGGGCAGGAATAGGTGTTGTATTCCGCCTCGTTGAAGGTGTGGTCTGGTAACAGAGTCAAACCCTTTTGTGCCTTGAACAAAGCGATCCTGTCGATGCGGCGGCGCTCATACGGGATGTGGTCCTCGAACCGCCACCTGAGACCGCCGGACATGTCCAATTGACGCTCAAGCGGTTGGCCAGCCGAGTTATGACGCGTGTGGGCATAATAGCCGGTGCTGTCCAGCATGGCATGAGCCGGATCGACACCGTTCGGAAAGCGCGCCAGATCATCGGCGTAGAGGTCAATGACATGGCTCAGCATGGCTTTGCGGCGTTCTTCTGTGTGAAAGGCCAGCATTTCGCCGATGCTCCGCGTTTCACAGAAGGGGAAAAACAAATACTCGGCGTTGTAACAGTAGTACATCCAAGTGTTGGGTGCGGCCTGAATGATCCTGTTGATCGCCTCAAAGATGGCGGACCGAGGGGCACATTTCAGTGTGACGCGGTGGATTTCTTCGCTCAGATCCTCACCAAGCCGGAAGTCACGGGGCATGAACGCAACCACGGCTTTGAAGCCGAGTTTCTGGTGATGCCGCAGGGTTCCCTCGAGTTCCACATCGTCTTCGGCAAATACCAATGCAACCGGACCATTGGCCAGAACAGTCTGGCCTGCTTTTAAAAAGTGATCGAGGGATTCGTACTGCATCGCCCTGTTTTCGGTTCCGCCTTGCTGGAAAGTTCCGCCAAATTCGGGTAATTGCGCCTGCATTGCAAGCGGCGTTCCAAGCATATACATGACGCCGGTCCAGCGAGCGCAAAGGCCCGATCCATGTCCGAACCAAAAAAGCTGTTTATCAAGACCTACGGCTGCCAGATGAATGTCTATGATAGCGAGCGGATGGCCGAGGCACTGGGCGGGCAGGGCTATGTCGAGACCAAAAGCGCAGATGATGCGGACATGATTCTGCTCAACACCTGTCACATTCGGGAAAAAGCCGCCGAAAAAGTCTATTCCGAACTCGGTCGCTTCAAGGGTCTCAAGGCAGAGAAGCCCGATCTGAAGATCGGTGTTGCGGGCTGCGTGGCGCAGGCTGAAGGTCAGGAGATCATGCGCCGACAGCCTCTTGTCGATCTGGTGGTTGGTCCGCAGAGCTATCACCGTCTGCCGGAAATGGAGGCCAAAACTCGTGCCGGTCAAAAGGCGCTCGACACGGATTTCCCGGAAGAAGACAAGTTCGAGAAGCTCAAGAACCGACCGAAAGCCAAGCGCGGCCCCACCGCTTTCCTGACCGTTCAGGAGGGGTGTGACAAATTCTGCGCGTTCTGTGTGGTCCCCTACACAAGGGGCGCCGAAGTCAGCCGTCCAGCCGACCGCATTCTGTGTGAGGCCCGTGACCTTGTTGAGCGCGGCGTGCGCGAAATCACTCTGCTGGGTCAAAATGTGAATGCCTATCACGGGGCGGGGCCCGATGGTGAAATGACCCTTGCGGGTTTGATCTGGGAACTGAACAAGGTCGATGGCTTGGAACGCATCCGGTTTACCACGTCGCACCCGAATGACATGGCAGACGACCTTATCGAGGCGCATGGAACCTGTGAAAAACTGATGCCATACCTGCATTTGCCGGTGCAGTCGGGTTCCGACAAGATTTTGAAATGTATGAATCGTAGCCATACTGCGGACAGTTACCTGCGACTGATCGAACGGATTCGTGACGCCCGCCCGGACATCGTCATGTCCGGAGACTTCATTGTTGGTTTTCCGGAAGAAAGCGAAGGGGATTTTCAGGCGACCCTCGACCTCGTGGAAGAGGTGAAATACGGTTATGCCTATTCCTTCAAATACTCGACGCGCCCCGGAACGCCTGCCGCTGAACGGCCACAGGTCGACCCCGACGCTGCGGATGAGCGGCTGCAGCGTTTACAAGCGCTGATCACGCGTCATCAGCGTGAAATTCAGGATTCGATGATCGGCCGGTCCGTGCGGGTGCTGTTCGAAAAACCAGGCCGATTGGACGGGCAAATGGTCGGTAAATCCGATTATCTTCACTCGGTTCACGTCTCGGGAGCGGATATTTCGGTGGGGGATTTGCGAGATGTTCGGATCACCGAGTCTGCGGCAAATTCCCTGGCGGGTGCGTTGATCTGAGTACCTTATTGGCCGCGACCCGGACACCATAGTTGGCTTTTGTTTCCAAATTTTACCCTTGATTTATCGCTTTGACCTATGGTCCGAGGAAAGTCATATTTTTCCTGACGCGCAAACACGTCTTTGGGAAAACTAAATCTGCGCTAACTTGAGTTCTAGTTTGGGGCGATGGAGGGTACGAGTGACGAGCCTGATGCGATTTGCACTGCTGCAGTTTTGCCGCGCTGTGTCGGTGACCTGCGTTATGGCGTTTTCCGCCGGCGCAACCATAGCTGCGGATCTTGGTAGCGGTGCATCTGACCCGGCAGTGATCAGCTCCAAGCGGTTTGGCGACGATGTACACGCGTTTTATCTGGGGGTAACCGGTGGTTTCGGTGGCGGCGGAGACGACCGGTTTGGACTGAGAACACCCTCGGGAACGTTCGAAATTGGCGAACAGGACCTGACTGGCAGCTATGGTGGTATCAAGGGCGGATGGCGCGGCGTGCTACCGGCAAGAGGCGGCCGGGACTTTGTCTATGGGTTTGAAATCGGATATGATTTCGGTTCGGTTGATGACACTGTCACGACACAGATTGGCACGGATATCGTGCAGGGCGGCTCGAAAATTTCGGATGTTCTGACACTGCGTGTTCGCAATGGTCTGACGAACCGCAGCGGTCGCGTCTTGTATTTTGTCAGCCTTGGTTACGTCTGGGGTGACATAGAAACAACAAACAGCATCACGTCCGGATCGACGGTTCAGTCTTTTGCAAACTCGGATCGACGAGGCGGCTTTTCGGCAAGTATTGGGGCTGAACACAGGCTGAACGACAATTGGTCGGTTACCGGCGAATACGAGTATGTGCAGTTCGATTCCGAGGATGTCGTGTTTGGTTCTGGATTTTCCACCAAATCCACGCCCAATTATCGGGGACTGCGGTTTGGTCTGAATTACAAATTCTAGCAAAGAACCATTTTGTTTAGCTTTTGTTTGACAACTGGTCGGCGGTTTTGTCCTTTGGCGCGGAAATTTTGAAACTGTGGCTTGCGCCCACCGAGTCTTGTTGTCTACGCTAAAGGTGAAAACGCCAAGACAGGAGAACGGATTGGCCATCGGTGCCCTGACCCCACCGCAAGACGACATGCCCCAACGCGAGGCGTTTGTTGAATTCCCCGACAACCGATTGTTGATTGATTTATGCGGCGAGTATGACCGCAATCTGGCCGAGATTGAGCAGAAGCTGTCTGTTCAGATCCTGCGTCGGGGTAATCAGCTGGTGGTTATGGGCGACGAGGATTCGCAGAAACAGGCGCTGGAGGTGTTGCAAGCGCTCTATACGCGGTTGGAAGGCGGGCGCGACGTTGAGGCGGCGGATGTGGATCGCGAGCTTCGCATGGGCGGCTCTGAACAGGAGACTGGCAGCCGCGACGGTGACCAGCTTGAGATGTTCAAGGGCGGGACGGTTGAGATCAAAACTCGTAAGAAACTGGTCGAACCGCGTACAGACGCTCAAAAAGCTTATGTTCAATCCCTTTTCAATAATGAGCTTGCCTTTGGCATTGGGCCTGCCGGCACTGGGAAAACCTATCTGGCCGTTGCGGTTGGCGTGTCGATGTTTATTGGCGGTCACGTGGACCGGATTATCCTTAGCCGTCCGGCCGTCGAAGCCGGCGAAAAGTTAGGCTACCTGCCGGGTGATATGAAAGACAAGGTCGATCCGTACATGCAGCCTTTGTATGACGCGCTGAACGATTTCCTGCCGGGCAAGCAACTCGCCAAACTGATCGAGGAAAAGCGAATCGAAATTGCCCCGCTGGCCTTTATGCGCGGTCGGACTTTGGCCAATGCCTTTGTTGTTCTGGATGAGGCGCAGAACGCAACCACCATGCAGATGAAAATGTTCCTGACCCGTCTTGGAGAAGGCAGCCGCATGGTCATCACAGGCGACAGGTCTCAGGTCGATCTGCCGCGCGGTGTTCTGTCGGGTCTGGCGGATGCGGAACGGCTGCTGAAGGCGATTCCAAACATCAGCTTCAACTATTTCACGTCAAAAGATGTTGTGCGCCACCCGCTTGTGGCGGCCATTATTGAGGCATATGAGGCTGAAGCTGGCCGCGAAACGGGGTGATATCCCGGGCCTCGTCGGTTTGAGGCTGCGGAAAGTGTCGAAATGAACCTGGAAGTCACAGTCGAAGACTCGCGTTGGCAAAATCTTGAAGACTTGTCGCAGGACGCTATCGGCGCCGTGCTCTCGCATGTGGGGCTGCCCCCCGACATCTGCGAAGTCAGCGTATTGGGATGCGACGATAACCGTATTGCCGAGTTGAATGACGAGTTTCGGGAAAAACCAACAGCGACAAATGTTCTCAGCTGGCCGGGAGCCGAATTGGGTGCGGTTGATGCCGGGCAAACGCCGCGTCTCCCGCATCCGGATCTCACCGGCGAAATCATGCTGGGTGACATCGCAATCGCGTTCGATACCTGCGCGCGCGAGGCTGCTGCGGCGGGTAATTCCATGGACGATCACGTGACGCATTTGCTCATTCATGGAACGTTGCATTTGCTGGGGTATGATCACGTTCGTGACCTGGACGCCACTTTGATGGAGGCAGTTGAGGTCGAGATACTTGGCAAAATGGGTATTGATGACCCATATAATACATGACGTGGGTTACCAAACCCGATCAATTGGAACAGGATAATGGGCGATATAGACGGCAGTTCTAGGGCGGCGCACAGCGCGCAACCACAGAACAGCGGCAACGACATCGAAGAAAAAAGCAGCATTTTTTCTCGGATTTTTGATGCTTTCTCCGGTCCGGACGACAAGCAAGACCACCCGGTCAACGGGCATGAGGCGGTTGCCGTGCAGCCGCGTGGCATGATCAACCTCCGCCGGATGCGGGTTGAGGATGTCGCGATACCGACCGCGGAAATTATCTCAGTACCTTCTACGATATCCAAAGATGAACTCGCTCAGGTGTTCCGTGACAGCGGGCTATCTCGGGTTCCTGTCTACGAAGGCACGCTGGACACACCATTGGGGTTTGTACATCTAAAAGACTTTGCTTTGATCCACGGATTCAACGGGGGATCGGACGAGTTCGACCTGAAATCGATGCTGCGCACGTTGCTGTTTGTGCCGCCTTCAATGCCGATTGGGGTTCTGTTGACGAAGATGCAGACCGAACGGCGTCACATGGCGCTGGTGATCGATGAATATGGCGGCGTTGACGGGTTGCTTACAATCGAAGATCTGATTGAGCAGGTCGTGGGTGAGATCGCCGACGAACATGATGCGGATGAAGACCAGCTTTGGATTCAGGAGAAACCAGGCTGCTACGTTGTTCAGGCCCGCGTGCCTCTGGAAGAGTTCGAAGCCGAGATTGGCCGATCCCTGACCGATCATAAGGATGTCGATGACGAAGACATCGACACCCTCGGGGGGCTGGTCTTTATGCTGTCTGGGCGCGTTCCCGCGCGGGGCGAGGTTGTGTTGCATCCCGAAGGTCCGGAATTCGAAGTTATTGACGCCGATCCACGCCGCATCAAGCGATTGCGCGTGATGTTGCCGGATATCGCTGCATGAACCCTGCCCAGGGCTGGCCTGTATGGGTGAGGCTCGTGGTTGCCGCCGCGCTGGGCGCGTCGGCTGCCTATGGTCTTGCCCCGTTTGGGTACTGGCTGGCGACATTGACCTCACTGGTTCTGATCACGCCCCTGTTTCTTGCCAGCGAAACGCGCACCCGCGCCGCTTGGCTCGGTTGGGTTTTTGCGACCGGCTACTTTGCGCACGCGTTGAACTGGATCATCGAGCCGTTTCAAGTTGATGCCGCACGACACGCCTGGATGGCGCCGTTCGCCCTGGTCTTGATGGCGGGCGGGTTGGCCTTGTTCTGGGCGCTCGCTTTTTGGCTGTCGCGCCGGTTGGGAGCGCCGGCGCTGCGTCAGGGCATTCTGTTGGCGCTGGCGCTCTCGCTTGTTGAGTTCGGACGCGGGTACCTGCTCACCGGGTTCCCCTGGGCCGCGGTGGCACAAATCTGGGTGGACACACCAGTTGCGCAGCTTTTGTCGTTGGTGGGTCCATATGGTCTTGCAGCGCTGACGTTTGCGGCGCCCCTGCTTGTCGGTGCAGCGCTCTCGGAACACAGGCCCATCCGGCGTCTTGCGGGACCCGTTGTCTTTGCCATGGGTTTTGCGGTTTTAGCTTTGTCTTACGCTGCGATGCGACCTGACGTTCAGGACAGCGAATACACCGTTCGTCTGGTGCAGCCCAATGCTCCACAACACCAGAAGTGGGATCCTGAGTATGCGCCGCTGTTTTTTGCACGACAGCTGGAGTTTACGGCTGCGGACCCCCGGCCGGATCTGATCGTCTGGCCAGAAACTGCGATTCCGGCATGGTTGGGTAGTGCGCAACCCTATCTGGCGGCAGTTGCCGAGGCGGCGCAGGGTACGCCCGTCATTCTGGGCATTCAGCGTAGCGACGGTCCACGTATCTACAACTCGATGATTTTTCTGGGTGAAGACGGTCGTCAGCAAGGTTTGTACGACAAACATCATCTCGCGCCGTTTGGCGAATATGTGCCATTTGGCGATCTGATGGCGCGTTTCGGCATCCACGGCCTTGCGGCAACAACGGGAAATGGATTCAGCGCCGGACCCGGTCCCCAACTGCTCGATACCGGAGACCTGGGCAAGGCCTTGCCGCTGATCTGTTACGAGGCCGTTTTTACGCAGGACGTTCTGGGTGCACCCAACAGGGCGGATTACCTGCTGCAGATTACCAACGACGCGTGGTTCGGCACACGTTCTGGGCCGTATCAGCATCTGGCACAAGCGCAGATGCGGGCTATCGAGCAAGGCCTGCCGATGATGCGGTCGGCCAACACCGGCGTGTCGGCGATGATCGATCCTTTGGGGCGGATCACGGCATCGCTGCCATTGGGGCAGGCCGGGTATGTAAATGCCACGCTGCCGAAACCACAGGCGCCGACGCTTTATTCACGGATGGGCGATAATCCGGTCTTGGTCTTGCTATTGGTGTTGTTCGCGATGTTCTGGCGCAACGCCCGCAAAGATCGACGCTGATTTTGGATTGACCCTGTCTGCCTGGGCGCGTATCCCGTCCGTCGCCTGTCACAACGGCTTCCTGGCGTGGCAGGAAAATCCTAATGGAGCACTTTTATGTCCCGACAGAACTATACATTTACTTCGGAATCCGTTTCCGAAGGACACCCTGACAAGGTCTGCGACCGCATTTCCGACGCCGTCCTTGACGCATTCCTGAACGAAGAACCCGAAGCGCGCGTTGCGTGTGAAACCTTCGCCACAACCGACCGTGTCGTCATCGGTGGTGAGGTCGGTCTTTCGGATCAGGATAAATTGCACGATTACATGGGCCGCATTGATCAGATTGCGCGGGCCTGTATCAAGGATATCGGGTACGAGCAGGACAAATTCCATCATGGCACGGTGGAAGTGACCAACCTGCTGCACGAACAATCGGCCCATATCGCGCAGGGTGTAGATGCCGCCCACAATAAGGATGAAGGTGCCGGGGATCAGGGCATCATGTTCGGTTACGCGACGACCGAAACGCCAGCACTGATGCCTGCGCCGATTCAGTATTCCCACGCGATTCTGCGCCGTTTGGCCGAGGTCCGCAAAAACGGAACCGAGCCTGCGCTGGGCCCGGATGCAAAATCGCAACTGTCGGTGATTTATCGCGATGGCAGGCCAGTTGGCGTCAGCTCAGTCGTGTTGTCGACCCAACACCTGGACGAGGCTCTGACTTCGGACGATATCCGCGAGATTGTCGAGCCTTACATCCGCGAGACGCTACCGGAGGGTTGGCTGACGGCAGAGACCGAATGGCATGTCAATCCCACCGGTAAGTTCGTAATCGGCGGCCCGGACGGTGATGCGGGTCTGACCGGACGCAAGATCATTGTCGATACCTACGGCGGCGCGGCACCTCATGGCGGTGGCGCATTCTCGGGCAAAGACCCGACCAAGGTCGACCGCTCGGCCGCATATGCGGCCCGTTATCTGGCTAAGAACGTTGTTGCTGCTGGAATGGCGGATCGCTGCACCATCCAGCTAAGCTATGCGATCGGTGTGTCCAAACCGCTGTCGATTTACGCCGACACCCACGGGACCGGACAGTTGCCGGATGCGCAGATCGAAAAAGCGGTGGGGGAGGTCATGGACCTGACACCGCGCGGAATTCGTCAGAAACTGGAGCTGAACAAACCCATCTATCAGCGTACCGCAGCCTATGGTCATTTCGGACGCGAACCGGATGCAGACGGTGGTTTTAGCTGGGAGCGGACCGATCTGGTCGACGCGTTGAAACAGGCGGTCTGATTCAAAGAGACTTAGAAAAACGCGCCCGACCCGGCGCGTTTTTTGTATCGCATCGCATCGGCGGGCACCTCTTGCAACGCGTTAGGCGGCGCAGTATGGCCAGCGTCATGAACTCCAAGACACCACAACGCCCACACAGAAACTTCTACGGCCGTCTCAAGGGAAAGGCCCTCAAGAGAAGTCAACAGACCTATCTGCACGAAGATCTTAACGCCTTGTCACCCGGCGCAGTGGATTGGCAGACCAACCCCGAGCGGCACCCGCTGAACCTGCAAGAGTTGTTCGGCGGCAAGGATGTTTGGCTTGAAATTGGGTTTGGCGGTGGTGAGCATCTGGTGCATCAGGCGGCGCGCAACCCGAACACCGGTATCATCGGGGCTGAGCCTTACATCAATGGCGTCGCAATGTTGCTGGGAAAAATCCGCCGTGCAGGCGTGCACAACCTAGCCGTTCATCCCGGCGATGCGCGCGATTTGTTTGATGTGCTTCCCGATGCCAGCATGTCGCGGGCGTTCCTGCTGTATCCGGACCCCTGGCCGAAAAAACGGCACCACCGCCGCCGTTTCGTGACAACCGAACATCTGGAGCCGCTGGCCCGTGTGCTGAAACCGGGCGCGATTTTCCGGGTGGCAACCGATATCCCCGACTACGTCCGTCAAACATTGGAAGAGGTCCCGCGTGCGGGGTTCGAATGGCTGGCCGAGCGCCCGGCGGACTGGCGCGAGCCTTGGGATGATTGGATCTCCACCCGCTACGAACAGAAGGCCCTGCGCGAGGGCCGCACACCGCACTACCTGACCTTCCGGCGCAAGGGGTGATTGCGCTGGACCAAGCGGCGGCAATTCGCTAATCGGCCTGAGTAAGACAGCGCAAAAGGAACCCTCATGTCCGGACACGGTTCGCCCATCCCGATGACCTCACGCCCCTGTGGCCCACTGACTGGAACGGCAGAGGTGCCCGGCGACAAGTCGATCTCGCACCGGTCTTTGATCCTGGGTGCAATGGCGGTGGGCGAGACCAAGATCTCGGGCCTTCTCGAGGGTGAGGACGTTCTGGACACAGCTAAGGCGATGCGCGCCTTTGGGGCCGAGGTGACCGATCACGGTGGTGGGGAGTGGACGGTGTATGGCGTGGGCGTCGGGGGCTTTGCGGAACCCGATCAGGTGATCGACTGCGGTAATTCAGGGACCGGCGTGCGGTTGATCATGGGGGCAATGGCGACCTCACCGATCACAGCGACCTTTACGGGCGATGCAAGTCTGAACAAACGCCCGATGGCGCGTGTCACGGACCCGTTGTCTCTGTTTGGAACGCAGTCCGTTGGGCGGTCAGAAGGGCGTCTGCCCATGACCATCGTCGGTGCCGCCGAACCGGTGCCCGTGCGGTACGAGGTTCCGGTTCCCTCTGCGCAGGTCAAATCTGCCGTGTTGCTGGCGGGCCTGAACGCACCCGGCCAGACCGTGGTGATTGAAAAAGAAGCCACCCGCGACCATTCGGAACGGATGCTGGCGGGGTTTGGCGCTGAAATCACCGTTGAAGACACTGATGAAGGTCGGGTGATCACCTTGACCGGTCGCCCTGAGTTGAAACCGCAGGTAATCGCCGTACCCCGCGATCCGTCCAGTGCGGCGTTTCCGGTTTGCGCAGCCCTGATCACGCCGGGTTCGGACGTGTTGGTCCCCGGTATTGGCTTGAACCCAACCCGCGCCGGTCTGTTCACCACGCTGCGAGACATGGGGGCCGATCTAACCTATGAAAACGAGCGCGAAGAAGGTGGCGAGCCCGTGGCCGATCTGCGCGCGCGGTATTCGCCCAAAATGCGGGGTATCACGGTCCCGCCGGAACGCGCCGCGTCGATGATCGATGAATACCCGGTGCTCTCCGTTGTCGCAGCAAACGCCACGGGAACCACGGTGATGGGCGGCGTCAAAGAGCTGCGCGTCAAGGAAAGTGACCGGATCGACGCAATGGCGCGTGGCCTGAGGGCCAATGGGGTCACTGTTGAAGAAGGCGAGGATTGGTGGTCCGTCGATGGCCATGGAATCGGCGGCGTTCCAGGCGGCGGTACGTGCGAGAGCTTTCTGGATCACCGCATTGCCATGTCCTTCATGATCCTCGGGATGGGCGCGCAAAAGGCAGTGACCGTAGATGATGCCGGGCCCATCGCTACGTCTTTTCCGATTTTTGAACCCTTGATGGCCCGGCTTGGTGCCCAGTTGGTTCGCAGCAATCGGTAGGCTTGATGGCGACGACCAGTTTCACAGTGGCGATTGACGGTCCTGCGGCGGCAGGGAAGGGAACAATTTCCAAAGGCGTCGCAGCGCATTTCGGGTTTGCCCATCTGGATACCGGGCTGCTCTACCGCGCGGTTGGCCGTGAAACGCTCAACGGGGTCGATGCGATCACGGCGGCGCATGCCTTGACGGCAGAGGCGTTGGACCACGGCGATCTGCGCACAGCGGATATCGCGCAGGCCGCATCCAAAGTCGCAGTCATTCCCGAAGTGCGATCCGCCTTGGTCGATTTCCAACGCGCTTTTGCCAGAAGGGCAGGCGGTGCGGTCCTGGACGGCCGGGACATAGGAACAGTGATTTGCCCCGCAGCCGAGGTGAAGCTGTTTGTCACCGCAAGCCCAGAGGTGCGGGCGGAACGGCGTTTTCTTGAGCTTCAGGAAAAAGGCGCCGACGTTTCGCGCGCGCAGGTTCTGAACGATGTGCGCGAACGCGACGCGCGCGACGCAGAACGCAGCACGGCCCCGATGAAGCCAGCGGAAGATGCGGTACTGTTGGATACCTCAGACCTGTCGATAAAAGACGCTTTGGACAAAGCAATCGACTTGATCTCGGAACAGCGACGCACCGTTCGGTAGCACTGGATGGGAAATATTCTTCACCAGGCTTTGTTTGGCTTGTGTCCTGCCGCGACCCTATTGTTGGGCCACACACTGCAGGAGAATGATCATGATCCGCCTTGCCCTTGCGCTGATGTTCCTCGCCGGAAGCCTTGCCGCCCAAGAGGCTGAGCCGCCGATGGATTACGAAAGGCTGGGCAAGATCCTGTTTGCCCTCGACCCCGAGACACAGCCACTTGGACCGGGTTTTGAGCTGACGATCTCGGATGTTCCAGTTCTGGTGATCACCGATGTCAGCACGGATCGGATGCGTGCGATGGTGGCAGTCCGCAGTGCTGATGAACTGTCGAAAGAAGAGCTGCACCGTATGATGCAGGCCAATTTCGACACGGCATTGGATGCCCGCTACGCGATTGCAAATGGAACCGTTTGGGCGACGTTTATTCATCCGCTTTCGTCGTTGGACAAGGCGCAACTGATTTCTGGATTGGCGCAGACGGTGAACATCGCCGAAACCTACGGCACATCCTATACCGGTGGCGCGATCCAGTTTGGCGGGGGTGACAGCGATGAATTGCAACGGCAATTGATCGAAGACCTTCTGAAGAAAGGCGAGGAAATCTGAACCACACCTTGAGTTTAGTGCTTATAGGTGCGCCCACCTCCGTCCGCAAAAGCGACTGTATCGATCAAGATATGCGGGGGATTTGCCTCGAACACCTCGCGGTTCTTTTTGTGCGGCCCGGGTTCGGAAGATCGAACGCTCTGAGTCGAAGGATCAGAATGAGACACATGTAAATTTGTCAAGGGTATAGATTGACGCAATAAAGTCGTTATAGTCTCCGGCACGCCAAAGAGGGAAGGCCGCTTTACAAGCCCCAAAACAAAAAGGGGCAAGCAGCTAAAAAATCCCCAAAAGCCGACAGGGACAAAAGATAATGAATAATCGTTTGCGTAAAATCACCATCGTAGGTGGTGGTACAGCAGGTTGGATGACCGCGCTGATCTTGGACATGGTGTTTTCTCGCACCTCAGCGTCCAAGGATCGCCCCGCGATCTGCCTGATCGAAAGCCCCAATATCTCAACCGTGGGTGTTGGCGAAGCCACAGTGCCGCGTATGCCGGTCACGCTCCGGCAGGCGGGCATTTCAGAGCGGGATTTTTTTCGCGAGACCAATGCATCCTTTAAATTGGGGGTGAAGTTCTGCAATTGGAACAAGGACCCCAAGGGTAAACGCATCGATTACGTCAACCCTTTTGCCCATGGCCAGGTGCTGGAAGGCTTGGAGTCCGCCGAGTATTTCTTGCGATTTGGCAATGGGGACCGGGACTTCACGCAATCCATCTCGCCACATGATGATCTGGCACGCCTATGCAAAGGTGCGCGGCAGTTGCGTCAGCCGGAATTTGAGCAGCGTTTTGGCTATGCCTATCATCTGGATGCTGTGAAATTTGCAGGCATGCTGACACGGGTCTGCACCCAGCGTGGCGTGGAACATATCCAGGATGAGGTGCAATCGGTTGAGCTGGATGAACAGGGCAACGTCAGCCATCTGATGCTGGAGCGCAACGGCCGCCACGACATCGAGATGGTCATCGATTGTACCGGCTTTCGCGGGTTGATCATCAATCAGGCCCTTGGCGAGCCGTTTATGGATTATTCGGACTACCTGCCAAACGATCGCGCCATGGCGCTGCAGATCGAGCATCCTAACCCCAAAAAGATCGAAAGCGTGACCCGGTCCACGGCACTTGGTGCCGGTTGGACGTGGCGGGTGCCGCTCTATAACCGTGTCGGCACGGGCTACGTGTTCTCGTCCGCGCATCGCACGGATGATCAGGCGGCAGATGAATATCTCGAATGGCTGGGCGCCAGCGGCAAGGGTGCGACACCGCGCGTGATCCCGATGCGCATCGGGCGTGTGCGCAATGCCTGGGTCAAGAACTGTGTGGCGATTGGTTTGTCCGGCGGATTTATTGAGCCGCTCGAGAGTACCGCGATCCATATGATTGATCATGCAATTCGCTGGTTTGCAGAGCACTTGCCGACGCGGGACATCGAGCCGTCGTTGCGCGCAAGATACAACCGTCAGATGAACAAGCTCTATGACGAGGTTTTGGATTTCATCTGTCTTCACTATCGATTGGGTAACCGCACAGATGACCAATACTGGATCGACGCCCGAACGGAGATGAAGATACCGGATCGGTTGGCCGAGAACCTGGAACTGTGGCAGCACCGCCTGCCCATGGAACACGATATCGAGTTTGCAACGCTGTTTAACTTCCGCGTTTATCAGACGGTCCTACTGGGCAAGCAGGTCTACGATACCGGCTATGGCAAGGGCATCCGTGAACGTGCTAGGCCGCTCAAAAAACCGATTTGGACTCAGTGGTGGAAGGGCGCGAAAGTGGATCTTGCGCAGATCCTCAAAACGATGCCGGACCACAGAATGCTGTTGCGCGATATCCGCGGGGAGTTGAAGCAACCGACCTTCGCCATGGCAGCGCCAATGAAGCCGACGGTTGCAATGCCCGGTGCGGCACCTGAGCCTTGGGTGATCCAGAACATGCCGGACCTCGCTGAAATCCAAAGCGGTAAGAAGGATTTGCAGCTGTTCTAGACACGCTTTGCATACCAAGCAGAGAGTTTGGTCAGACAAAGATGATGGCGGGGCGTCAAATCCCGGCCATCAGGTGGGCAGGGGGTCAGGAGTCCTTTCCCCAAGCAGGTAGCGGACGACATCGACATAGTCGAAGATCAGCGAAATCGCGATGACCAGCAATATGATGCGTATGATCCAGGTGGGCAGTACCGGTATCTCTGGGCGCATTTGCTGCCGCCAAAGGTAGATCGCCAGCGGTGTCCAGAACACCACGTGCCCAAGCCCCATAAGACGAACATATCCCAGTTGACTGAAAATAACCAAAACCCCTGCCGCGCCCAGCAAGCTACCAATCAGTGTGATGACCGAAACCAGACGGGTTTGACGCCAGATCAACAAAGTGACCGGCAGGATGAATGCCCCGAACCCCAGAATATTCAGCCAGATCTGAAGCCACTGCGGTTGCTGCGCGACAATGAGATTAAAGTCTTCCATATTCGTCGAAAGCTCCGGTTGCAGATGGCGTTCGGGTGCCCGGTCAGGCGTATTCACAGACGGACCGGCAAACGCGGTCCCAAGAAGATCAGGTCAATGTCTGTTTGGCAATATCAAGCAACTTGAATGCCGGATCATGCTTTCGGGTTGCGAGACCTGCGTCAAGCCGCTATAGAGCGCGCGTCGACAAGGCGATTTGAGCCATAAAACAATGAGACGAGCAGGGTCGGAACCAACCGGCCCTCTTTGTTTTGTGGCGACACTGCCAATTCGCCTGACCAACCCACAAGACCGGCGGAGACAACCGCTCGGCCAGTAAAAACGTTAAACAAAGGAAAATAACGCCACATGGCTAACGCATCTATGGAGGAATTCGAAGCCCTCCTGAACGAAAGCTTCGAAATGGACACACCCGAAGAAGGGTCTGTTGTCAAAGGCAAGGTTCTGGCGATCGAAGCCGGCCAAGCCATCATCGACGTCGGCTACAAAATGGAAGGCCGCGTTGATCTGAAAGAATTCGCAAATCCCGGCGAAGCCCCTGAAATCGCCGTTGGCGACGAGGTCGAGGTTTACCTGCGCGCCGCAGAAAACGCCCGTGGCGAAGCCGTCATCTCACGCGAGATGGCCCGCCGCGAAGAGGCGTGGGATCGTCTGGAAAAAGCTCATGCCGACGACCAGCGCGTCGAAGGTGCTATCTTTGGTCGCGTCAAAGGTGGCTTCACTGTCGATCTGGGTGGCGCAGTTGCGTTCCTGCCCGGTTCGCAGGTTGACGTTCGCCCCGTGCGCGACGCTGGCCCGCTGATGGGCCTAAAGCAGCCGTTCCAGATCCTCAAAATGGACCGCCGCCGTGGCAACATCGTTGTGTCGCGTCGCGCAATCCTGGAAGAATCGCGTGCCGAGCAGCGTGCCGAAGTTATCGGCAACCTGTCCGAAGGTCAGACCGTCGAGGGTGTTGTCAAAAACATCACCGAATACGGTGCATTTGTTGACCTGGGCGGCGTTGACGGCTTGCTGCACGTCACCGACATGGCATGGCGCCGTGTAAACCACCCATCCGAGATCCTGACGATCGGCGAAACCATCAAGGTTCAGGTCATCAAGATCAACAAAGAGACCCACCGCATCAGCCTGGGCATGAAGCAGCTGCAGGAAGATCCGTGGGATCTGGTTGCTGCCAAGTACCCGCTGGGCTCGGTCCATCAGGGTCGCGTCACCAACATCACCGACTACGGCGCGTTCGTCGAGCTGGAAGCCGGTGTCGAAGGTCTGGTGCACGTGTCCGAGATGTCCTGGACCAAGAAAAACGTCCACCCGGGCAAGATCGTTTCGACCAGCCAGGAAGTCGACGTCATGGTTTTGGAAATCGACGGCGCCAAGCGTCGCGTGTCTCTGGGCCTGAAGCAGACTCAGCGCAACCCATGGGAAGTGTTTGCAGAAACACACCCTGAGGGCACCGAGGTCGAAGGCGAAGTCAAGAACATCACCGAATTCGGTCTGTTCATTGGCCTCGAAGGCGACATCGACGGCATGGTTCACCTGTCCGACCTGTCGTGGGACGAGCGTGGCGAGGATGCGATCCAGAACTACCGCAAAGGCGACATGGTTTCGGCCGTTGTCTCTGAGGTTGACGTCGAGAAAGAGCGTATCTCGCTGTCGATCAAAGCCCTGGGCGGTGACAAGTTCGCCGAAGCCGTGGGCGGCGTGAAGCGTGGCTCGATCGTGACCGTCGAAGTGACCGCAATCGAAGATGGCGGCATCGAGGTCGAGTACGAAGGCATGAAGTCGTTCATCCGTCGTTCGGACCTGAGCCGTGACCGTGCCGAACAGCGCCCCGAGCGTTTCTCAGTCGGTGACAAGGTCGATGTTCGCGTCACCAATGTCGACAGCAAGACCCGCCGTCTGGGCCTGTCGATCAAAGCACGCGAGATCGCCGAAGAGAAAGAGGCCGTGGAGCAATACGGGTCTTCCGACTCGGGCGCATCGCTCGGCGATATTCTTGGAGCGGCACTGAAATCCGGCGACTAAGCCCGGGCCATTGTCCAAGCTGAATCTACGGCCCCGCGCAGACGTGCGGGGCCGTTTTTCTTGCGAATCAATATGTTCCGAATTTTGACTTTAATAGGTTGATGCTTATGCAATTGGCGCCGAATCTGCGCGATCAAGCAAAAAATCGCGCAACTTCGCAGTAAAATGAAGGCTTTGCGGCCAGAGTACACGTTTCCCCGAACCAGGTTTTTTCCTATACTGTCCGAAAAAATAGACATGGTTAACTGGTCGCCTGGGAGGGTAACACACATGATCCGTTCAGAACTGATTCAGAAAATCGCAGACGAAAACCCGCATCTTTATCAGCGTGACGTCGAGCGGATTGTGAATACCGTGTTCGAAGAAGTGACCGACGCCATGGCCCGTGGGGACCGCGTGGAATTGCGTGGGTTCGGTGCATTCTCTGTAAAGCAGAGGGATGCGCGTGTTGGCCGCAATCCCAGAACCGGCGAAACGGTTCAGGTCGAAGAAAAATGTGTACCATTTTTCAAGACGGGTAAGTTGCTCAGGGACCGATTAAACGGTAAAGCCTGACAACATGATGCGCTATCTTCGATATGCTTTTTTGGCGACCCTTGGAATCGTTCTGATTTCGGTATCGCTGGCTAATGTTCAGTCGGTGGAACTGAAACTGATGCCCGAGGCGCTGTCCGAGCTTCTGGGCTTTAACCTGAGCACGACGTTGCCACTGTTCCTGGTGGTTCTGGGCGGTGTCGTCGCCGGGCTGGTTATCGGGTTTCTGTGGGAGTGGCTGCGCGAGCACAAACATCGCCGTGATGCGACTGTGAAGAAAACCGAAGTGCGCAAGCTTGAGCGCGAGGTCAAAAAGCTCAAGAAGAAGCAGAATGAAGATCAGGACGAAGTACTGGCACTGCTCGACGAGGCAAGCTAAGGCTTTTCCATGTCTGCCGATGTAAGCGTGAAAATCTGCGGTCTGACCGCCCCGGAGCATGTGCGCGCCGCCGTTGACGCCGGTGCGCGCTATGTCGGGTTCAACTTCTTTCCAAAGTCACCGCGATACGCCCCTGTGCCGCAGGCGGCGCAACTCGCGTCTCTGGTGCCGGCCGGAGTGGCCAAGGTGGCGCTTGCCGTGAACTTCTCGGATGCGCAATTGGATGAGATTGTCACTGGAGTGCCGCTCGACATGCTGCAACTCCACGGATCAGAAAGCCCGGACCGCGTCGCGGAGGTCAAAGAACGCTATGGCTTGCCGGTCATCAAGGCCATTGGCATTGCCGAGGCTGAGGATCTCACGGCCATCGATCTCTACGCGGATGCCGCAGATCAGTTGCTGATCGACGCCAAACCGCCGAAGAATTCGGAGTTACCGGGCGGGAACGGGTTGCCGTTCGACTGGCGTCTGCTGGCCGGGCGGAAATACTGGCGCCTTCCCTGGATGCTGTCAGGTGGCCTCAACCCGCAAAACGTGGCCGAAGCCATTCGGATGACGGGTGCGCGGCAAGTTGACGTTGCATCCGGTGTCGAAACTGCGCCGGGCGTCAAAGACGCTGACCTGATCAAAGCCCTTATCCGCGCCGCCCAATGATCTGAACCGCGGGTAATCGCGTATCTCTTTTCATGGAGGACGCAAAGATGCTCGCAGCCATTGGCGGCGTTTCTATAAGACACTGGTACCATGCGCCCGAGTTTTACTGGCGGGCAGGGCGGGCATTGCGTCAGGCACAGGAAGACCCGGCATGTGAGCACGCCGAGGTGTTTCAGCGCGACGGGCTCTATTTCTCGCTGAGCGTCTGGCGCGACGCTGATGCGATGCTGGACTACGCGCAATCAGGTCCGCATCGCGGGGTAATGCAGGCAGCGCATCGATTGGCCAACGTGAATACGTTTTACCATTTTCCATGCGACACAGTTCCGTCCGCAGAACAGGCGGTGCGTTTGTGGTGGCAGAACACCCGTGCCGCGGAATGATACGTTTTGCGATGGCAAAACAGCCCGGCACCACCTATGAACATCGGGTACGACGAGGGAGACACCCATGGCCAACGATCTTTTCAATTCCTTCATGTCCGGCCCTGATGAGCGTGGCCGTTTTGGCATTTTCGGCGGGCGGTTTGTCAGCGAAACACTGATGCCGCTGATCCTGTCGCTGGAAGAGGAATACAACAAAGCCAAGGACGATCCGACCTTTTGGGCCGAAATGGACGATCTGTGGACCAATTACGTTGGTCGACCCTCGCCGCTCTATTTCGCCGAGCGTCTGACCGAGCACCTAGGCGGTGCGAAAATCTATCTCAAGAGGGATGAACTCAACCATACCGGCGCGCACAAGATCAACAACGTGCTGGGTCAGATCATTCTGGCGCGCCGCATGGGCAAGACCCGCATCATCGCCGAAACCGGCGCCGGGCAGCACGGCGTCGCAACAGCGACCGTTTGCGCAAAGTTTGGTCTGAAATGCGTGGTGTACATGGGCGCACATGATGTGCAGCGCCAAGCTCCCAATGTGTTTCGAATGCGCCTGCTGGGTGCCGAGGTCATTCCCGTGACATCGGGCCGTGGCACTCTGAAGGACGCCATGAACGATGCGTTGCGCGATTGGGTGACGAATGTGCGTGATACGTTCTATTGCATTGGCACCGTGGCCGGCCCGCATCCCTATCCGGCGATGGTGCGGGACTTCCAGTCGATCATCGGCAAGGAAGCCAAAGAGCAGATGCGCAAGGCAGAAGGCCGTTTGCCAGATACGCTGATTGCGGCCATCGGTGGCGGCTCGAACGCCATGGGCCTGTTCTACCCGTTTCTGGATGACCCGGACGTCAGCATTATTGGTGTCGAAGCAGGTGGCAAAGGCGTAAACGATAAGATGGAGCACTGCGCCTCTTTGACTGGTGGTCGTCCCGGTGTTTTGCACGGTAACCGCACTTACCTGCTGCAGGACGATGACGGACAGATTCTCGAGGGCTATTCGATCTCGGCCGGCTTGGACTACCCCGGCATCGGACCAGAGCATTCTTGGCTACATGATATTGGTCGCGCGCAATATGTCTCGATCACCGACAGGGAGGCACTGGAGGCGTTCCAGCTATGCTGCGCAACGGAAGGCATCATTCCGGCGCTCGAACCCTGCCATGCCCTGGCACATGTGATGAAAATTGCGCCCGAGCTTCCAGAGGATCACATCATCTGCATGAATATGTGCGGGCGTGGGGACAAGGACGTGCAGACGGTCGCGAAATATCTGAACTTTGATATGTCCGATACCGAAGGCCGTACGGCTGACTGACACGCGCCCGGGGCTTTGCGCCCCGGGTGTTTCATGTCACGGTGCGTGGTATGCAAAATACATCCAGTTCGGAAAAGCTCGATCAAAAGTATGACGCGGCCGCCCCCGGTTGGGCTGACAAGATGCGTCTGCTTGGGTATTTCGACGCCTATCTGGGCTTTCTATCGACGGGGTCAGCCGGGGATCTCGGTCGCAACGCGCTGGATGTGGGGTGCGGTACGGGTGCTTTCGCTGAGGCGCGTGCCGTCATTCAATCCGAAGGCCGGGTTACTCTGATGGAACCGGCGGACAAAATGCTCCGGCAGGCAGAGGTCGCGCTGTCTCAAAGGGGTGTTGCGGCCAAAACGGTCCAATCACGGCTGGAAGACTACCAGTCTGCCGAACCTTTCGATTGCATTCTCGCGGCCCACATTCTGGAGCATTGCGAGGATCCGATCAATGCGTTGCGCCATATGCGCCGCCTGGCCATACCCGATGCCAAACTGTGGCTGGTCGTCAGCAAACCACACTGGTGCAATGCCATTATCTGGTTCCAATGGCGTCACCGTTCCTACTGGCCGCAGAAAGTGGCAGAGATGCTCAGGGATTCGGGTTGGGTGTTGGAGATGGAACACAGGTTTCCAGCCGGTCCGCCCTCTCGCACGTCGCGCGGGTACTTGGCCCGCGCTCTGTGACAACTAAACCAGTGCGCCAGTTCAGGCGGGTCAGCTTTGATGCAGAACCGTCTCGAAACCCTCAAATTGCGGCGGCCCCATCAGAGCGGATTGCGTGCTGCTTTTTCCGGCATTCTTATGCGCGTCGCGGAACTGCTCGGATTTGGTCCACGCTTCAAAGTCTGCGCGTCTGTCCCAAAGGACATGGCTGGAGTACAAGCGATACCCGTCGCCCTCCGGACCCTTGAGCAGGCGAAACTCCTGAAATCCCGGCAACTCCTGCAAACGGCTTTCGCGGTCCTTCCAAACGGCTTCGAAATCGGCTTCGCGGCCCAGTAGGACCTTGAAGCGATTCATAGCGATAAAACTCATGATCTTCCTCGTCTATGGTCGGTAAGACGCTGGCTAAGGAGGCCCTTGGCTGGCGGATGTGTTCGCCTCTTTTTATCAGGTCGCGTCAATCAGTCTTGGCGGCGTGTTGACGCAATATCTCGATTGGTGTGATGTCCAGCGCGCGTTGATGCGTTGCCTCAAGATGAACGCGCGGCGCACAGCCCTCCTCATGCGCTTGCAGGAATCTACTGGCGCACAGGCACCAGCTGTCGCCTGGTTTGAGGCCGGGAAAGTCGAACTCGGGCCTCGGCGTGCTCAGATCGTTGCCGACATATTTCGAAAACGCCAGAAACTCGGCCGTCATCACCGCACAGACCGTGTGGCTGCCCTGATCCTCGGGGCAGGTGTTGCATGCGCCGTCCCGAAAAAAACCTGTCAGCGGGTTGCGCGAGCACGGCGCCAGCACGCCGCCCAATACGTTGACACTGTCTTGCTTTTGCATAGGCGTACCTTACAGGTTTCTCGCGATTGTGCGGAACATTTCTACGTTCCGGGTGTTGACTCCAGGGTCGCGGAACTGACGGTCCGCACCGGTGGTGACGATCAGAACGTCGCGTGCCTGATCAAAGTAGATGTATTGCCCATAGACGCCCCGGGCAAGAAACTCGCCTTCTTCTGCGCCAATCGGAATCCACCACTGATACCCATAGCCTGTTTGGCCTTCCTTTGTTGGCGCACTGGCGCGGGTCGCCTCTGCGATCCAGTCTGCCGGTACCAGTTGGTGCCCGTCGCGAGTTCCGTTTTGCAGGATCATCTGTCCAAACCGTGCAAAGTCGCGGGTGGTAAAGTTCAAACCGCCCAGAACAAACGCCACTCCGGCACCATCAGTGATGTAGTACCCATTCCGCTCCAGTCCCAGCGGCTGAACGATCTTTTCTGTCATCAACTCCGAAACGCTGCGACCTGTCGCACCCCGGATCACCATTCCGATCACATGGGTGTCGATCGACACATATTGCCAGGTCTCGCCAGGCAGCGTGAAACTTTCGGTGAGCGATGCTGCAAAATCGTCCAGTTCCCCGCCCAGCGCCACAACACGACCCATACGGTTGATGTCGGAGTTATAGTCCAGATAGTCCTCGTCAAACCTAACGCCGCTGGTCATGTTCAGAACGTTACGGATGGTTGTCGTTTCATAGGCGCTGCCTTGCAGCTCCGGCGCATGCTGCACGACCGGATCGTCAAGAGACCCGATGGCACCTTCGTCCATAAGGATACCCAGCAGAGCCGAGAGATAGCTTTTGGCGACGGACCAGGAAATCCGTCGGTCTTCGGGTGCGGTGCCCAGATAGTATTCTTCGAACCGGATTTCGCCGTCCTGCATGACCAGCAAAGAGGTAACCGACCGTTCTTCGATCCAGGTGTCCGTGTCGCTTGGCAAGTCGAAACCCGCGCCGTAGGGCAATTCCCAGGTCGGTCCGTCACCGCGGGGTAGGTCGGTTGTCAGGAAAGCTTGATCCATGTGCGAGAAGTTGTGAACGATCTTGTCTTCGGAAAACAAAGAGTTCACTGCCATAAGGCGCTGAATTTCTTCGCGCTTCCAAAGACCGATAACAACGGCGGCCAGCACCAAAGCCAAAATGATCCGTAATGCCCATTTGAACACTGTCCGCATCTGAATCCTCCCATTATGGTTCGCATTGGAACGTGGGCTGGTTCAATACGCAATGGCTACGTTGCGGAAGGTAAACCCCCGGATTACCTGAATTTATCCAAAAGTCTTTGCATCACGGATCGCTCATCCGTGATGGGTTCGGGCGATGGCTCGGGATCTGGGTCGGCCTGTGACGGAGTGGGCGTTTTGGAGGATCGCGCAGGCGCGGTGCGCAGGGCCACCGCATTCATGAACTTTCCCCCCTCATCCAAGGCCAGATGTGCTGCGCCGTCCGAAACTCCTTGCAACACATTCTCAAGCCAATCGCCGTCAGATTTTGCAAAATCGCTGAGCACATAGGGCGAGACCATTTCTTTGCGCCCGGGATGCCCAATGCCCAGCCGAACCCGGTCATAGGCTGCCCTAATATGATCGTGTATCGAGCGCAATCCGTTGTGGCCTGCGTGACCGCCGCCGGCCTTTACGCGAACCTTTCCCGGTGCCAGATCCAATTCGTCGTGAAAGACCGTCACCTGCGTCGACTCGAGCTTGTAAAATCTCATGGCTTCGCCCACCGATTGGCCCGAGCGGTTCATGAAGGTCATGGGCTTGAGCAACAGAACCTTTTCGTCGCCGAGGCGTCCCTCGGCCATGTCGCCCTGAAACTTTGATCGCCATGGACCAAAGTCGTGATCCTCGGCGATTCTTTCAACGGCCATAAAGCCGATATTGTGCCGGTTCCGAGCATATTTAGGTCCGGGGTTTCCCAAGCCGACAAACAGCTTCATGGCATAGCCTTCGCGTCGCATCTACACGTCTAATTGTGTCACGTGCTTGCACGGTTTTATTGCAAAACGCCACCCTGAAAGAAAAACGAGGCCCTGGTAGGAGCCTCGTCTCTTCATTTCAGGAACGGTGGAAGACTATTCTTCGGCGTCTTCGCCGATGACTTCAACTTCATCTGCGGCGACTTCGTCTGTTTCGCCCTCGCCTTCGTCTTCGTCCTCTGTTGCCAGCCCGGTCGGTGCCGAGATGTTCGCAATCACGAAGTCCCGGTCGATGGTCGGTTTGACGTCGCCGGGCAGGTCGACAGACGAAATTGTTGCAACGTCGTTGATTTCCATTCCGGTCAGATCAACGGTGATTTTCTCGGGAATATCGCCCGCGGTGCAGACCAGCTCGACCTCGGGTCGCACAACTGTCAGAACGCCGCCTTTTTTGATGCCTGGGGCGGCTTCCTCGTTGATAAACTCAACGGGGATGAACAGAGCGATCTTGCTGGTGCGCCGCAGGCGCATCAGATCAAGGTGGGTCGGCAGGTCCTTGACGACATCACGCTGAACATCGCGGCAGATCACGCGAACGTCTTCGTGACCTTCGACCTTCAGGTTCCACAGGGTCGACTTGAACCGTCCGGCTTTCAGGCGCTTGAACAACTCGTTGAACGGTATCTGAATCGGTAGCGGATCGTTGTCGCCACCAAATACAATGCCCGGAACCATGCCTTCGCGGCGTGCCTGACGAGCGGCGCCCTTGCCTGTCCCCGTCCGTTCCAGAGCTACGAGATCAGGAATCTCACCAGCCATGTTAATTCTCCAAAGTTAGGGCGGGCATCCTCCAAGGCTGTATGCCCGCGTGAAGCCGCGTCTTTAGCTTGATTCACTGGGTTTGGAAAGGGCTTTTTGGCTCCTTGCCATGTTGCGAGGCTCTGCCTCGCGCTCCGGGGTATTTGAGGCCAGATGAATGAAGGATTCCCTGCTTCACTGGCCTCAAATATCCCGGGGGAGTCGCCCCCTCAGGGGCGGCGGGGCAGCGCCCCCCGCACCTCATCAGTTTTGCCAACGCCCGCCGAAATCTTTGGGAATCAGCAGGTTGTGACGTCCCAGATCGCTCACGTTTCGCTCTCCACACAGCGCCATGGTTGTATCCAGTTCCTTTTGGATAACATCCAGCGCTGTGGTGACGCCATTCTGGCCCATGGCACCCAGCCCATAGACAAAGGCGCGGCCGATATAGGTGCCCTGCGCCCCGAGAGCGAGCGCTTTCAGAACGTCCTGACCCGAGCGTATACCGCTGTCCAAGTGAACTTCGATATCGCCCCCAACTGCATCCATGATTTCCGGCAGCATGCGGATCGAGCTAAGCGCGCCGTCCAGTTGGCGTCCACCGTGATTGGACACGATAATGGCGTCGGCACCCAGTTTGGCTGCCATTTTGGCATCCCCGGCATCCAGAATGCCTTTAAGGATCACTTTGCCGCCCCATTGTTCCATCAATTTCTCGACCTTGCCCCAATCAAGACTGGGATCGAATTGTTCGGCCGTCCAAGCCCCCAGAGAGGAGGCGTCTGATATGCTTTCGACATGACCGACAATATTGCCGAATTCGCGCCGCTTTGCGCCCAACATCTCAACGCCCCATGCCCATTTGGTCATCAGGTTTGCGATGGTTTTGGCGGTCAGCTTGGGCGGAGCGGACAGCCCGTTTTTGAGATCCTTGTGGCGTTGCCCGAGTATTTGCAGGTCCAGCGTGATGACCAGAGCCGAGCATTTTGCATCCTTCGCGCGCTGGATCAGACGACTGACATAGTCGGTGTCCTTCATCGTGTACAACTGGAACCAAAATGGTTTGTTGGTGAAATCCGCCACATCTTCGATCGAATTGATCGACATGGTGGACAGCGTGAAGGGCACGCCGAAGTCCTCGGCGGCTTTTGCGGCTTTCATCTCTCCATCAGCGTGTTGCATGCCGATCAATCCGACGGGGGCCAGCGCGACCGGCATGGTTGCGTCTTCACCGATCATTTGTGACGCAGTTGACCGCCCATCCATGTCGACCGCAACCCGTTGGCGAAGGCGGATTTTCTCAAAGTCCGAGCTGTTTTCGCGGAATGTTTGTTCCGTCCAACTGCCGCTTTCCGTGTAGTCATAGAACATACGTGGGACGCGCCGCTCGTAAATCTTTCTCAGGTCCTCGATTGTCGTAATTACGGGCATAGTCGGCGGCCTCATCGGAGTGAATTGGGAATGCGCTGTTCCGGCTAGACCGAGTGTGCTCCATCCGCCAGCGTTTTGACAAAATCCAGTATGTCGGCCACGGGCTTGCGCGCGCCGATCTGGCTGACGATTGCCGATCCGACAACGGCACCATCGGCAACGGTGGCGATGGCGCGTGATTTGTCCGGCGTATTGATGCCAAATCCAACGATGACGGGCAAATCCGTCGCGGATTTGATACGCGCCACTTCGGGACCGACATTTGCGGCCTGTGCCTCGGCTGCGCCAGTGATCCCTGTGATGGAGACGTAATAGACAAAGCCCGAGGTATTCTGAAGAACACGGGGCAGGCGTTGGTCATCCGTGGTTGGCGTTGCCAAACGAATAAAGTTCAGCCCAGCCGCCTGCGCCGGAAGGCAAAGCTCATCGTCTTCTTCCGGTGGCAGATCGACCACGATCAACCCGTCTATGCCGGCGGCTTTGGCGTCCGTCAGGAACGTGTCGACGCCACGGTTGTAGATCGGATTGTAATACCCCATCAGCACAATCGGCGTCGTGTCGTCGGTTTCCCGAAAGGCGCGCGCCAGATCCAGGGTGCGCTGCAGCGTCATGCCGCCGTCTAGCGCACGTTGCCCCGCCGCCTGGATGGTGGGACCATCTGCCATCGGGTCGGTGAAGGGCAATCCCAGCTCGATCACATCGACCCCTGCGCCGGGCAGACCTTTGACAACCTCAAGCGATGTATCGTAGTCGGGATCGCCGGCCATAACGTAAGCCACAAAGGCCTTTTTCCCTTGCGCTTTCAGCGCGGCAAACTTGGCATCGATACGGGTCATGGGATGTCCTTGCAGTCAGGTTTCGACCTGATGTGCAGAAACTCTGACTGAAAATCAATCCCACTGCGGTGAGAATGGCTCAGAACCCGAGATGATAGCGCAGCATGACAGCGTTTACGCCCGGGTTCTCCTCTTGCGTACTGGCATTGGATTTGTGTGTAATCGCCACGGAAACCTTGTTGCCGCTGTTCAACGTGTAACCGACCCCCAACAGGCTGCGGATCTGAAAGCTGCCACCCAAATCATTCAATGCGTTGGATTCGTCATAGTATCCAGGCATAACGCTGCCTTCGACAAACCAGCGGTCATTGAACGCGTAAACGCCAATCAGGCCCGCGCCGATATGCGTATCACCGTCCACGTCCACCGAGAGTGCGGCCCCCCAGGTGGCGCTGAATCGGGTCGCCTGATGAAACGGTTTGTGCTGATACTCCAGTGAGAATATCGCCTGATCTTCGGACTGGCTGTCCGAATAATCCGCATATCCCGCCCCGAATATGATGGATTGCGCCGAAGCGGATGTTGTGACGCTGGCGGCTGCAGCGGCAATAAGAAGGAGTGTCTTCATTTTAAATCTGTCAACTGATTGTCTGAGGTTCGTGGTTCGGGGCGGACCTTAAGGCGCTTTTTTTATGTTGTGCAAGGCTGCAAGTCGGGAACAAATCCGTGATGTGTCCAAACGGGCTCAACAACGCAGGTTCCGCTCAGCGGCTTGCGCATCGAGCCGGACCTGCCTAGAAGCAGCCGCGAATGGCATCAGGAGACCGTCATGGGCTTTAAAATGGGAATTGTGGGGCTGCCAAATGTCGGCAAATCGACGCTCTTCAATGCGCTGACCAAAACCGCAGCCGCGCAGGCAGCGAACTTCCCGTTTTGTACTATTGAACCCAATGTGGGCGATGTCGCGGTGCCCGATGATCGGTTGGACAAGCTGGCCGCGATTGCCAGCTCAAAGCAGATCATTCCAACGCGCATGACCTTTGTGGATATCGCCGGTCTGGTGAAAGGCGCGTCCAAGGGGGAAGGTCTGGGCAACCAGTTTCTGGCCAATATTCGCGAGACCGATGCCATCGCCCATGTCTTGCGCTGTTTTGAAGATGGCGACGTAACGCATGTCGATGGCCGCGTCGATCCGGTCGCGGATGCCGACACCATCGAAACCGAGCTGATGTTGTCTGATCTGGAGAGTATCGAAAAGCGCCGTGCCAATCTGGTGCGCAAGCTGAAGGGAAATGACAAAGAGGCGAAGCAGCAGGATCGTCTTCTGGCCGCTGCGCAGGATATGCTGGAGAACGGTCAACCAGCCCGTCTAGTTGAGGTTTCGGACGAGGACACAAAGGCCTGGAAGACGCTGCAACTGCTGACCACCAAGCCGGTGCTCTATGTCTGCAACGTGTCCGAGGAGGAAGCGGCCGAGGGCAACGAATACTCCGCAAAAGTCGCCGAGATGGCTGCAGCGCAGGGCAATGCCCACGTTATCATCAGCGCCAAGATCGAAGAAGAGATCAGCCTGCTGGAAGAGGACGAAGCGCAGATGTTTCTGGAAGAGATGGGTCTGGAAGAACCTGGCCTCGACCGCCTGATCCGGGCTGGCTACGATCTGCTGAAGCTGGAAACCTATTTCACCGTCGGTCCGAAAGAAGCCCGCGCCTGGACCATCCGCACTGGCACCGCCGCGCCGCAGGCGGCAGGTGTCATTCATGGCGACTTCGAAAAGGGTTTCATCCGCGCCGAAACCATCGCTTATGATGACTATATTGCCGCCAATGGGGAGCAGGGTGCGAAAGAGGCAGGTAAGATGCGGGCCGAAGGAAAAGGCTACATCGTCAAAGATGGCGATGTGATGCACTTCCTGTTCAACAACTGATCAGTACGGGGTTGCCGGGGCTCTGAGCAGCCCGGCAGTACTTTGGCGTGCTAGTTTCCGACCCCAAGCTCCTGCCGCATCGTGTAGTAATCCCAGACGACCCAGCTTTCCGCGATCTTCCCGTCGGCGACCCGGTCGATCTGGACGCCTGTCCAGTTCACAGGGCGACCCGAGGCGGGCAGGCCAAGATAGGGGCCGGTCTGAGACCCGTAAAAGCGCCAATGTGTTGAAACGCGGTCGCCTTCAGTGATCTGACCAATTATCTCGACTTTCAGATCGGGAAAGGCTTTGTGGACGTCTGCGACAATTCTGGCCCAGGTTGCAAGATCAACGCTCCCAGTCCCGCCGGTGGCCAATGGCGCCTGATGGTTTTGATAACCCTCGGCGAATATTGCCTCGTCGATCTTAGAATCCGCCGCCCACATTTCGACGACCTGTCGGGACAGACTCTTTGCGGCGGAATTATCGCCTTGTTGCGCCATAACACTTCCTCCTGAGACCTATGCCAGCAAAGCTGCCAGTGCCCAAATCCGTGCGACCGGGCCGATGCACTCCCTAATCATTGAAGTCCTCCGTCCATAATGTCGATATCGGCTCACGATAACCCGTCGATCCCTAAAGACGAAACTGCAATCTCGCCATCGCAACTAGTGCTTTCACGGCGCCACAAATACGCTACTGTGCGCTTCTGACCTCAAAAGGCAACGACGGCATGATTGAAATCCGTGACCTGCAATTGCTCAGCGCTTTGGCGCGGCATCGTCACTTTGCAAAGGCGGCAGCCGAGTGCGGGATTTCCCAGCCAGCGTTTTCCATGCGTATCCGCAATCTTGAAGACCGGCTTGGCGTGTCTATCGTACGCCGCGCCAATCGGTTTCAGGGGCTGACCCAAGAGGGTGAGATGATCGTCCAGCGGGCACGGCGTATCCTTGATGACGCCAAAGCGCTGGAACAGCAGGTGCAGGCGGCCAAGGGCGAAATCACCGGCACGCTGATCCTGGGGGTGATCCCAACGGCCATTGCCTTTACCGGGCGTTTGATCAAACGGCTGCGGCAGGCGCATCCCCGGGTTGTGACGCGGATCGAAACGATGTCTTCAACCGCGATCCAACACCGACTGGATGAGGGAAGCCTGGACGCGGGCGTGACCTATGGTGACAGCATCGGCACCGATCTGAGACAGGTTCAGGCGCTTTACGAGGAAACCTATGTTTTGCTTGTGCCGTCTCACATGACAGATGAAACCGGCGCGATCCCCTGGGCGCGCGTGGCTGAATTCCCGCTCAGCCTGCTCGAACCTCAGATGCAGAACCGGCGCATCCTGGACCGGATTTTCGCCGAGCAGGGTTTGCATCCCGATGTCGTGGCCGAATCCAGCGGTTTTACGGCGTCGATGATCATGGCGCGCGAGGGGTTGGCCGCTACCGTTGTCCCGCGTGTTCTGATGCGAGCATTGGGTGATCTGCAGGCGACAAAAGTGCTGCCGTTGACAGACCCGGTTGTAAGCAAACCGATTTGCCTGGCTACTCTGACCCGTGATCCCGAATTACCAACTGTGGGAGCGCTGAAAGCGATTGTGACATCGTTGCGGTGATAATTTTTCGTTATCGTGCGATAGGCTTTCGAGATTTGACGGTATGCTACTCTGATGGAACAGACTCTGTCTGATACGGAGGAAAGCATGGCACCATTGGACACCAAGCCATCCGACGCAAAACTGGGCGTTTGGAAGTCAGGTAAGGGCAAAGGGCGGCATACGCCCAAAGGTCGTCAGTTCACGGATGAGGCGCAGGCCGAAATTGCGCGCCTGTTGGGCAACCGCCCGCGCCGCCGTGACCTGCTGATTGAATTTCTGCATTTGATTCAGGATGAACACGGCCATATCAGCGCTGACCACATTGCTGCTCTGGCGGTTGAGATGCGGGTCGGTCAGGCCGAGATCTACGAAACCGCGACCTTCTATGCCCATTTCGATGTGGTGAAAGAGGATGAAGCACCTCCGCCCGCGCTGACCATTCGGGTCTGTGATTCTCTATCCTGCGAGATGGCCGGTGCCCAGCAGTTGCAGAAGGCGCTGGAAGACGGGCTGGACCCGGCTGAGGTTCGTGTTGTCCGCGCACCTTGCATGGGTCGTTGCGATACCGCTCCGGTACTGGAGATCGGACACAACCATATCGATCACGCGACCCCCGAAAAGGTGCAGGCCGCGATTGCTGCCGATGACACGCACGCACATCTGCCGGACTACGAAACCTTTGCGGCTTATGAAGCGAAGGGCGGATACGCCAAGCTGAAAGAGCTGCGCGAAGGGGGCGATTGGGAAAAGGTGCAGGAAGATATCCTGTCCTCAGGCCTGCGCGGTCTGGGCGGTGCTGGCTTCCCGTCCGGCAAGAAATGGGGCTTTGTTCGCATGAACGAGGGCCCGCGCTACCTGGCTGTGAACGGGGATGAGGGCGAGCCCGGCACGTTCAAAGACCGCTACTATCTGGAGCGCACGCCGCATGTCTTTCTTGAGGGCATGCTGATCGCCGCCTGGGCGGTCGAGGCCGAGACCTGCTTTATCTACATGCGTGACGAATACCCGGCGGTGCTGGAAATCCTGCGTCGTGAGATTGCGGCATTGGAAGACATGGGTATTGTCGAGCCGGGTTACATCGACCTGCGCCGCGGTGCCGGTGCCTATATCTGCGGTGAAGAATCCGCGATGATTGAATCGATTGAGGGCAAAAAGGGCCTGCCGCGTCACCGTCCTCCGTTTGTGGCGCAGGTGGGGGTCTTTAACCGCCCGACCTTGGTGCACAATGTCGAGACGCTGTATTGGGTCACCAAAGTGTGCCGCGAGGGGCCGGAATGCCTCAACAGCACCGAAAAGAATGGCCGTAAGGGTCTGCGCAGCTATTCGGTCTCGGGCCGGGTGACAAAGCCGGGCGTTTACTTGCTGCCTGCGGGGTCAACCATTCTGGACGTGATTGAGGCGGCCGGTGGTATGGCCGAAGGGCAATCCTTCAAGGCCTATCAGCCGGGCGGTCCATCTTCGGGTTTGTTGCCTGCATCAATGGACGACATCCCGCTGGATTTCGACACTCTGCAACCGCATGGCACCTTTATCGGGTCCGCCGCCGTGGTGGTTTTGTCCGATCAGGACACCGCCCGCGACGCGGCGCTGAACATGCTGCGGTTTTTCGAGGATGAAAGCTGCGGCCAATGCACGCCCTGCCGCGCCGGTTGCGAAAAGGCCGTGAAGCTGATGCAGGCCGACAAGTGGGATCAGGACCTGCTC
This sequence comes from Ruegeria sp. B1, assembly GCF_056535885.1. Lineage (NCBI taxonomy): Bacteria > Pseudomonadati > Pseudomonadota > Alphaproteobacteria > Rhodobacterales > Roseobacteraceae > Ruegeria > Ruegeria sp. B1. Next base: position 2,007,000 of record NZ_JBQFJA010000001.1, read on the forward strand.
GAAGACCTTTGTCAGGTCATGGGCGATGCGTCGATCTGTGGTCTGGGGCAGGCGGCCCCAAACCCGATCCGCCTGGTCATGAAACATTTCGCTGACGAAATCTGAGGGAGACAGAGCCATGCTTGACGCAAGCCCAACCAAGACCGTCACCTTCAATCTGAACGGTAATGACGTCACCGTGCCCGAAGGCTGGACCATCTGGGAAGCCGCCAAAGGGCAGGGGTTCACCATCCCGCACCTGTGCCACAAGCCGCAGCCGGGCTACAAACCCGATGGCAACTGCCGTGCTTGTATGGTCGAAGTCGAAGGCGAGCGCACGCTGGTCGCCTCGTGCATCCGTCCTGCGGCGGACGGTATGATCGTTAAGACCGACAGCGAGCGTGCCGAGAAATCGCGCGCCATGGTCATGGAACTGCTGGTGGCCGACCAGCCCGAGGAGGCGCACGACACCTCCAGCCACTTCTGGGACATGGCCAAGCTGACCGATGTCAGCGACAGCCGTTTTCCGACGAAAGAACCTGAGAAGATTCCACTGCTGGACGACAGCCATGTTGCTATGCGGGTCAACCTGGACGCCTGCATCAACTGCAATCTCTGCGTCCGGGCGTGCCGCGATGTGCAGGTCAACGATGTGATCGGCATGGCGGGTCGTGGCCACACCGCACAGGTGGTATTCGACCAGAACGACCCGATGGGCGATTCAACCTGCGTGGCTTGTGGCGAATGCGTTCAGGCGTGTCCTACAGGGGCGCTGATGCCGGCCACTGTGCTGGACGATCAGCAAAAGGGCGATAGCAAGGACTACGATTCCGAAACCGAAAGTGTCTGCCCGTTTTGCGGTGTGGGCTGCAAGGTCTCGCTCAAGGTCAAAGACGGCAAGGTCAAGTATGTCGAGGGCATCAATGGCCCGGCAAACGAAGGCCGTCTGTGCGTCAAAGGCCGCTTCGGTTTCGACTATATCCACCACCCGCATCGCCTGACTAAACCCCTGATCCGCCGCGAGGATGCGCCTGAAAAGGGTCTGAACGTCGATCCTGCGGACCTCTCGACCCATTTCCGCGAAGCGACTTGGGAAGAAGCGATGGATTTAGCGGCCACCAAGCTGATGGCCCTGCGCGACGAAGATCCGCGCAGCGTTGCGGGCTTTGGCTCGGCCAAATGCACCAACGAAGAAGCCTATTTGTTCCAGAAGTTCATCCGCCAGGGCTTCAAGCACAACAACGTCGACCACTGCACCCGTCTGTGCCACGCGTCGTCCGTTGCGGCTCTGATCGAGAACGTTGGTTCTGGTGCCGTGACCGCGACCTTCAATGAGATCGAAAACGCGGATGTGGCGATCATCATCGGGGCCAACCCGATTGAAAACCACCCGGTGGCTGCGACCTATTTCAAGCAGTTCACCAAGCGCGGCGGCAAGCTGATCGTGATGGACCCCCGTGGCGTCGGGATGCGGAAATTCGCCGACGAGATGCTGCAGTTCCGTCCGGGCGCGGATGTCTCGATGCTGAATGCGATCATGAACGTAATCGTGGAGGAAGAGCTCTACGACAGCCAGTATATCCACCGCTGGACCGAGAACTGGGAGGCCGAGAAAGAACACCTGCGCGCGTTCACACCCGAGGCAATGGCACCCATCTGCGGAATCGAGCCGGATCAGCTACGCCGCGTGGCCCGTACCTTTGCACAGGCCAAGGCCGGTCTGATCTTCTGGGGTATGGGCGTCAGCCAGCATATCCACGGCACCGACAACTCGCGCTGCCTGATCTCGCTGGCGTTGATGACCGGCAACGTGGGCAAACCCGGTGCAGGTTTGCATCCGCTGCGCGGCCAGAACAACGTGCAGGGGGCCTCGGATGCAGGTCTGATCCCGATGTTCCTGCCGGACTATAAGACGGTCACGGATGACAATATCCGGGCGCAGTTTACCGATGTCTGGGGCTCTGACGATTTCTCGAACGAAAAAGGTCTGACGGTTACCGAGATCGTCGACCAGATCTATGCCCGCAACATCAAGGGCATGTATATCCTGGGCGAAAACCCGGCCATGTCCGACCCGGATGTGAACCACGCGCGCGAGGCGCTGGCTAAGCTGGAGTTGATGATCGTGCAGGATATCTTCCTGACCGAAACAGCGAACTACGCCGACATCATCCTGCCCGCCTCGGCGCTGTATGAGAAGAACGGCACGGTGTCGAACACCAACCGTCAGGTCCAGCGGGTGCGCCCCGCCGTGGCACCTCCGGGCGAGGCGCGCGAAGATTGGCAGATCACCGTCGATCTGGCGCAACGGATTGGTCTCAAATGGGACTATAGCGACGTGTCTCAGGTCTTTGCCGAGATGAAGCTGACCATGGAGTCGCTCGACAACATCACATGGGAGCGGCTGGAGACGGAGTCGATCACCTATCCCTCCCTCAGCGAAACCGACCCCGGTCAGTCTATTGTCTTCGGTGACGGTTTCCCGCGCACCGATGGCAAAGCTAAGTTCACACCGGCCAGCATCATTCCGCCAGACGAATCCCCGGATGAAGAGTATCCGATGATCGCCACGACGGGCCGTCAGCTGGAGCATTGGCATACCGGGTCGATGACGCGCCGCGCCATGGTGCTGGATGCCGTTGAGCCCGAGGCGAACTGTTCGATGAATCCCCGGACGCTAAAGCTTATGGGGATCGAGCCGGGCGAAACGATCCGCCTGACCACTCGTCGCGGTTCGATTGAGATCATGGTGCGCGCCGACCGGGCGATTGCCGAGGATATGGTGTTTATCCCATTTGCCTATGTTGAGGCGGCGGCGAACATCCTGACAAATTCCGCTATCGACCCCTATGGCAAAATCCCCGAGTTCAAATTCTCGGCCATTCGTGTGGAAAAGATCGAAGACGCCATCGCAGCAGAATAGGGTGCAAGAACACGTGGAAGCGGGCGGTCCGGGTCAGGGCCGCCCTTTTTCGTTTTGTGCGCTGGACACAGCCTCGGTTTCCCGCCTTCATGTTCTCGTAAAAGGAGGCAGCGATGTCAGAAAACCCAATAGGCGGTCATGACGGTCCATATCCGGCCCCGGTTGAAATTCCGGGCCGTCCAGTCGACCCTGCCTGGATTGACTATAACGGCCATATGAATGTGGGCTATTATGGCGTCGCCTTTGACATCGCACTGGAGCAGATGCTGGTCGAGCATCTGGGTTTGGGCGAACCCCAGGTCAAGACCGCAGGGCAGGGTCCCTATATCCTACAATCCCACCTGACTTTTCTGCGCGAAGTCACCCAGGATGCAACCATCTGTTTTCGCTTTCGAATGCTGGATGCCGATTCTAAACGCGGGCATTACTTCGCCCAGATGATTTCGGTTGATGGCAATGAGGTCTGCGCGACCCAAGAGGCGCTGTTCATGAATGTCAGCCATGAAACGGGGCGTTCCGTCGCCTATCCGGACTGGGCTGTGGCGCGGTTGGCTCGGATGGTGGACGATCACAAAACGTTGGACCGCGTCGTCCAAATGGGTCAGCCCATCGGGATTCGTCGGAAAGAGAGGCGCTGACGGGCGGGGCGCTCAATAATCTCGTTCGAAAAACAGGCCGATACCGGTTTCGCCCTTTCCGTCCACGGTGCCACGGACGGTGAAGTTGTCGGTAACGTCGAGGTTCAGGTTCACCTCGGTATCTCCTTCGGTGTTTACCGTGAAATCGGTATAGAGATTGTCACTTAGATACGCGCCAGCCCCCAGTCGCCCGGCGCCGCCTTCGGTCGCGCCTATATCAATCGTATCGACGCCAGTTGAACTGCGTAGGCCCCTGGTGGCGTCCCCGCCAGCTCCGCTCAACTGCGCCAGCGAGGCCGCCATCTGAGCCACGACAAAGGGCGAAAGCTCGGAAAACCTATTGCCGAACAAGAGCATGGCGAGGGCTTCTTCGGCTGGGCGCTCGGGATCTGAAAAAACGTCGACTTCGGGGGAATCGAGCGGGCCGGCAATCTCGATCGTTGCGGTTCCGTCCGAGGTGCTGGCCGAAGACTCGAACTCGATATATGGGGTCAGATCGCCCTGCAGCGTGACAATACCCTTGGTCAGGGCCAGCCTGCGCCCCAGGATGTCAAAGTTACCGCGGATAAGCTCGATCTGACCTGATGGGATAACCGAAGTGGTGGTGCCGCCGATCGCGATCCGACCACCAAGTTCCGCGTTCACGCCCCGGCCGCGCACGAATACGGCTTTGGGGGCCAAAAGATTGATGTCCAGCGAAATGCGGGACGCGCTTTGGCTGCCGTCATCGGTGGCAACCAGCTGTGCCCGCTCGCGCGTGACATAGCTGGCGCGGCTTTCATTCAGATGCTGGATTTCAGGAATCGGTGCCGCGCCAACAGCGCCGGATGCGGCAGCGAGATTGATGTTGGTCTCAACAAAGGTGATCTGCCCGGCCAGCAAACTGTTGCCTGCCAAGGCCCCCGTCATCGCGATCTGGCCGTCCAGCGTGGTTTCGTAGAGCAACTGATCTGTCAGCACGAGGTTGTTGATCGCGGCAGTGATCTGCGCGTTGAAAGGCGGTGTCAGATCCACCGGCCCGCTGATTGCGAAACCGCCACCCGCGCGCACGCCGCCGTTCAGTGAAATCGTGGCGCGGCTATTGGCCAGATCAACCGATCCGCTGATACCGGTGATCGTCTGGCCAATTGACGGGATTGCCATCGAAGTACCGGACGTGGTGATCGAACCGCTTACCGACTCCAACGCCGGCTTTCCCTTGAGTGCCAGATTGAACCGCGCGGAACCATCGATCTTGTTGGGGGTAATGAAGACGTTGGCAAGTCCGATATTGACGCCACCCTGCGCTGTCAGATCTGCTTGTCCGGACGTTTCGTCGAACGTACCGGCGACAGTTGTGTTGATGTCTGCCGGACCGCTAGACGTCGCATTTATGGTCCAGACTCCATTGGCGCGTTTTGCCGTACCCGTTGCGGCAACAGTTCCGGGAAACTCGGGTGCGAACCGTTCGATCCGGTTGAACTTGGCGTCGAAATCCAGATCGGCAGACCCATTTGCATCCACAGTCCCTTTGAGGTCGGCATACGAGCTGTCGGGACCCTGCAGGCTTGCTGTGCCTTCCAGTCCGGAACCGGTCGGTGCAACATTTCCGTTCAGTGTCAGCGGTCCTGAGAGGGTGTTTGACAGACGGGCCAGATCATCCAGCCGGGCGGTGAAGTCGAGGCCGCCAGAGTCCCGATCCAACTGGCCGGATGCATTGGCCGACAGCGCTGTGCCGTTCAGGCGGAAGGCGCGAATGTTAAGACCCTGATCGTCATTCACGGCGTCCACCGTTAACTCTGTTCGACCTTGAATCAATTTGTCGACTGGGTTGATACCGGTGCTGACATCGTCGGCTTGTAGGCTCCCTTGCACGTCGAAGGTCTTGCTGCCTTGCGCGCCCTTACCCTGTACATCGGCGCGAATTGATCCGGCCAGATCTCGCTGCGCAAGGGCCGAAAAGAGCGACAGATCGGGGACCGTCAGCTTACCTTGACCGTCTACCGCCAGATCACCCGCAGGGTCATCAATGGTGGCGACAACCTCAGCCGTAAGGGCCGTTCCGTTTACCTTGGCCTGCCGAATGTCGATCTGATCCTGACCGAGTGCGCCGTCGAATTCGAGTGTGGTCTTGCCTGTCAGCAAGGGATCGAATGCTGCCATCCCGGTTTGGATGTTCTGGCCGGTGACGCTGGCGGTTCCGTCAAATTCCAATGTCTGTATCGTTCCCGTGCCGTCCAGGCTGGCCTGAAGCGCGCCAGCCAAGTCCCGTTTGGCCAGTCCGGAAAAGACGGACAGGTCGCGCGCATCCACGCTGGCCTGTCCATCGATTGAGATATTGCCATCCGGTGTCGTCACGGTGCCGCTGGCCTGCGCGCGCAACACATCCGCGATAATGGTGAAGTCACGGACCGACACGCCGTCGGCATCGCGCTTGGCGTCAAGCGTTATTTTGGTTTCGCCAGCGATCACCGGGTCGATATCATCCCGCCCGGTGGACAGGTCGCTGCCTTCAACAGTCAGCTGACCGTCAAAGCTGCCCTCCAGCGGTGAACCGCTGCCGGTGACCTGCGCCGAGGCTTGCCCGCCCAGCTGCAAACCCGCCAGATCGGAAAACCGCGACATGTCGGACGCCTCCAGCGATGCGGACCCATCCACATTCAAGCCGCTGGTCAATCCGCTGATTAATGCGTCAACAGCCAGGGTATAATCTGACCCGACCAGTTCGAACCCCGACAGGTTCAATGACTGGTCGCTGCCATAGTCGAACAGGCCATCCAGCGTGATGCGGTCGCCCAGAGCCGTGTTCAGCGCCGGATCCACCATATCGACACCGTCCAAAGCTGCCTGGACATCGCCATCAATTGTCAGGGTGCTGCCCTGCGTCAGCGTTCCTTGCGCGGTGATCTGCCCTCTTTCCAGGTTGATTTGTTTCGACTTGAACGCATCTGCCGTCAGACTCAGATCCCAATGGTCGCCGTTTTCCTGATCGAACAGAGCCGATACTTGTGCTGCCTCAACGGAGGTCTCCCCGCCCGAGATCGGCAGCACCACGGCTTCCCCATCCGGTGGCGTAATGCGTCCTTGCAACGCTGCGCGTTGCAAGGCGCCTCCGGTTGCGAGTTGCAGTTCCCCTTTTAAGTTCAGCGCCTGCGACGTGAATTCCAGATCGCTGATATCCAGTGCACCATCCGGATGCGTCAGGCCATCGACAAAAAGGCGCGTTTGCGTGCCAAAAAACACATCCATGTCCTCGGCAACAAATGGTGTCAGATCGCCGCCCAGATCGGCGGTAAAGGTGATTCCGTCTTGCGCGCTGGCGGCGGCTGTCGGTGCAGACCGCAATCGAACCTGACCTGTAACGCGTGGCTGGTTGTCACTGCTCAGACCGATATCAGCGGTGAAATCGGTGACCGGACCAGACCCCCTTGCTGTCAGTTCGATCGGAGGGCTGTTCGGGATGTCAAGGGCGGTCGAGATCAACCCGCCGGACGCTTCGACCACCTGCAAATCCAGGTCGATCTGGCTGTTCGTATTCTGAAAGCCCGCCGTCAGATTGATCTGATCACCCGCACGGTCCAGCCGTGTGATATCCAGATTTGTGTCCAGCGTTCCATCTGCGAGGGAGAGGTCGCCGTTGACGGAAAGATCGGCCGCAACGCCGATCAATGGCTCTCCCAACGCAAGCTCATCGATCCGTATCTCGCCGATCTCGATGGCGACCGGCAGTTCTGGCAACTGGAACGGTTGCGTTTCTGCGGATGGAGGCGGTTCTTCTTTTGTCGTGGTGCCCGGCGCGCGCGCAATGTCGATCTCTTGTGCGGTCAGAGTGTTGACCGAGAACCTGCCCCGGATCAGGGCCAAACGGTTCCAATCCAGTTCGGCATCCTTGATGGTCAGCCAAACGCCTTCGTCGTCGGCAACCGTGATTTCTCTGATTGTCGCGCGGGAACTCAGGGCACCTTGCAGCCCGGTCACAGTGACATTCTGATTGTCCCCAGACAGCGTGTCCTGCAGGAACCGCTCGATCATGCTGCCGTCATCGTCATCCTGCGCCAACAGCGGCGCTGGTGCAGTCATGGCCACAGCCAGAAGGGGATATAGAAACCGCCAGCTCAAAATGCCTGTCCGATCCCGATGTAAAACTGCAACCCATCGCCGGTATCGCCCTGAACCGGATAGGCGAGGTCAAAGCGCAGCGGGCCAAACCCGCCCAGATCATATCTGACGCCGATCCCGGCACCGGCGTGGTCTTCGGCACCGCTGCCGACAAAGGACGACGTGTCCACGATACCGTAATCGTAAAATCCCACCAGAGACAGGGCGTCGGTGACCTTGCCGCGAACCTCGCCGGAAAAGCCCAGAAAAGACCTGCCGCCTGCAATGCCCGTTCCGACCGGGATGCCCAGGCTTTCAAAGGGTTGGCCCCGAACCGTGCCAGCACCACCGGAGAAGAACAGGAAGTCCGGTGTCACACCGTCTGCAGGCGGACCAATAACAGAACCCAACTGAACCCGTCCTGCCAGCACCAAGTTTCCACCGGTTCCAAGGCTGGTATAGGCGCGGCCATCAAAAAACATCCGAATGCCGGTATCCGTCCCGGACAACCCAACAAAGGGCATAACCTGAGAATCCAGATAAAACCCACGGGTTGCGCTGACCTTGCTGTCGCGCCGGTCCCATTCCGACCGGAACGGCAGGATGAAATACCGGAATTTGCGACCATCGCCATAGGCGTCGTTTGCGTCCGACCATTGAAAACCGGCAGAAGCTTCGGCGTACAGCCTGTCGGAAAAGGTGCGGCGCGCACCGTATGAAAAGGACGCCACGGTGACATTGTAATTGTCGGTGTTGCGCCGTTCCAGTAAGGCGCTCCAGAACGTGTTGTCGTCCGGACCCAGCCGATCCGGCTGATCCAAGCGCACGCCAATGCGACCGTCCAAGTCCTCGGATCCGCCGATGTTGCGCAATGCGGCCTCAAACCGCAGTCTCTCTGCGCGTCTGAACACGTTTCGATGCGTCCAGCTTGCGGTCACGTCCACGCCATCGCGTGAGGCCAGTTCGACGCCGAATGTCAGGCGGCGTTTGGGCAGGTCTTCGAAGGTTGCGTCGAAGTCCAGCGTTCCGTCCGGGTTGGGTGTCTCCTTTTCCTGAATGGAAACCGTGCTAAACGTTCCTGTCCGGCGCAAGCGGGTTCCCACTTTCTGGATTTTTGCAGGCGAATAAACCTCACCACTTGGAAACCCGGCTATTTTCTCAATCGAGCGGTGCCGGACGTCTGTGTCGCCCTTTATGAACATCTTGCCAAAAGTCAGGCGCCGACCCGGGTTCAGATCGATCTCGGCGTCCAGCCGGGCCTGGGCATGACGCGCAATGACTTTCTGATCTGCAACATCGGCCTTGGCATGACCCGCATCCCGCCAGGCCTGCACACCGGCCGAGGCAGCTTGTTGAATGGCACCGGTTGTCGCGCGCTGACCCGGTGCAAATTCTTGAGGCAGTTCGGTTTCCGGCGCCAGCGGTTGAACGACAGCGGTTCCAAAGGTGAAGGTCGGGCCGGTTTCAATGTCAATCGTGGCGCGGTTGATCTGGGTTGGCACGCTGAAGGAACTGAGATCGGCTGCTTCCTGCCCGTCCAGCTTGATGCTGACAACGGGGCTGAAATACCCTTCGTCATATAGTATCTGAATGATTGTGCGGTAATCGGACAGGGCGGCAGACAGGATTTCCAGCGGCGTATCCAGGCCTCGGGAGTCAGCCGTTGTGATCGACGACGTGTCTTCGATCCGTTGCACAAGATCTTTCGAAGCGCCGGGGATGTTGAGCGTTGTCTCAAGGGCCGACACTGTGGTCGCAGCCAAAGCCAGTATCAGGCCAACAAGCAGGCATATCAGTCTGCCGCGCGGCTTGCTCCCTTTCATCAGATGGCTCCAACTGTCCCTAGTCGAAATCAATTTCGCCGCGTTTTGGTTTTGCCACGGCTGATTAACTTTAGGTTAGAGCATCTGAAACCGGTCGGGGAAAGGGTTTATAGTTTTCCCCGACCAAATAGGCGTCGACTGTGGTTGCGCTATAGGCCGGCGTTTCGGGCCCACCGTATGATGGCAGCGCGGTCTTCGGGCTCCATATATGTGATGTTTGCCGGCGGCATTGCATGGCTCACGCCTGACTGCAGATAGATCTGTTGTGCGTTGCGGGCGATGTCGGCTTCGGTTTCCAGCAGAACGCCCTTGGGCGCCCAGAGGATACCGTCCCACACCGGTTCGCGGGCATGACACATGGAGCAGCGCCCGAGGACGATGTCATGCGCGTCTTCAAAACCATCAGCCGCAGCGAACCTCTGTTCATAAGGCGTCAATGGCTGCGCCTCGGCTTCTTCCAGTGGTTTGTACATGGGTGCAGTCGACAACCACATGATGGCAATGAACAAAAGCGCGGTGACCAGCCAGGTCCATGTCGGGTTACCGGTGCGGGCGTGACGTGTGTTGAAGTAGTGCCGGATGGTGACGCCCATCAGAAATACGAGCGCCGCAATGATCCAGTTGTATTCGGTCGCGAAGGCCAGCGGGTAGTGGTTCGACAGCATCAGGAACACAACGGGCAGCGTGAGGTAATTGTTGTGTGTCGAACGCAGCTTGGCGATCTTGCCGTATTTGGGGTCCGGCGTCCGCCCGTTTTTGAGATCGTCGACCACAATGCGTTGGTTCGGCATGATGATGAAAAACACGTTCGCCGTCATGATCGTTGCCGTGAACGCCCCCAGATGCAGCATCATGGCGCGCCCTGTGAAGATCTGGTTGTAACCCCAGCCCATGGCCACCAGCAGCACGAACAGTAGGATCATCAGCAATGTGGGACGCTCGCCCAGGCCGGATTTGCAAAGATAGTCATAGACCAGCCAGCCGATCGTCAGAGAGGCCGCCGAAATCAGAATGCCTTGCCACAGCGCCAAATCAGCCTTTTGCGCATCGATCAGATAGAGCTCGCCGCCCACCCAGTAGACAACCATCAGCAGCGCCGCACCGCTGAGCCAGGTTGCATAGCTTTCCCATTTGAACCATACTAGGTGGTCCGGCATCCGCTCGGGCGCGACAAGGTATTTCTGGATATGATAAAACCCGCCGCCGTGGACCTGCCATTCTTCACCATCTGCAGGACCTGGGATGTCACGATTCAAACCCAGATCCAGCGCGATGAAATAAAAAGACGATCCGATCCAGGCGATGGCGGTTATCACGTGCAGCCAGCGCACGGCAAAGGCGATCCAGTCCCAGAACACGACAAAGTCGTACATACACAGCGCTCCGATTGCTTGCCGCCACACTAGGCAAGCGGGCTTTTCTTCGGTATTCCCGTATATTGTCAAACTGTATCAAAAAAAACGAGAAGATGTCCTATCTCGACAATATCCGCACCTTTGTCCGGGTCTACGATCTTGGCAGCATGTCCGCTGCCGGTCGGGACATGCGGATTTCACCTGCTGTAACCTCGGCGCGGATTTCGCAGCTCGAGGATCATCTGGGTGTCCGCTTGTTTCAGCGCACGACCCGGAACCTGACACCAACCGAACAGGGCCGCGCGTTTTATCCCGGTGCGGTGTCCGTTCTGGATGCCGTGGACGAGGCCGAGGCTCAGGTCACACATCTGACCGAAGCGCCGCGCGGGTCGCTGTTTGTGGCCGCCCCGCTCGGGGTCGGGCGCCGTTTGTTGGCGCCCCATGTGCCTGATTTCCTTTCAGAATACCCGGAGATTGATATCCGGCTGCGATTAACCGACCGCTCGGTGGACCTGACGACCGAAGGATTGGATCTGGCCTTTTTTATCGGCCAGCCAGAAGACAGCACGTTGCGCATTCGAAAGATCGCCGATTGTCAGCGCGTTCTGTGCGCTGCACCGGACTACGTGAAACGGCGTGGTATGCCCCAAACCGGGGCTGAACTGATCTCGGACCGCCATGAATGCCTGAACCTGCGATTCCCAGGGGCGACCGAATTTCAGTGGATGCTAGACACGTCAGAGGGTCCGAAACGGTTCGCCGTGTCGGGGCGGTTTGAATGTGATGACGGGGATGTGCTGACCGATTGGGCCTTGTCCGGGCAGGGAATTGCGATGAAGCCCGTTTTTGAGGTGGCAGAGCACCTGAAAGCCGGCCGTTTGGTGTCGGTCGCGCCGGAAACGCCGCCCGTGCCGGTACAGATGGCATGCCTCTACACCCATCGCCGCCATCAGGACCCCAAGGCGCGCCTGTTCATGGATTTCATGATCGAGCGGATCGGAAAAGTTGTGCGAAACTCAGAGGTCTGATTGTCAGCTGCCGCGATAGGTCGAATATCCGTAAGGCGATAACAAAAGCGGCACATGATAATGCGCTTCGGCATCTGACAGGCCGAACCGAATTGGGATCTGATCCAGAAACAGCGGATCATCTCCGGCCTGACCCGCGGCGCGCAGATAGTCGCCAGCGTAGAAGACCAATTCGTACATCCCGGTCGCAAAGTCGGCCTGCGGCAGGATCGGGCTATCGGTGCGACCATCCGAGTTGGTCTGCATCTCCAGAAGTTTGCGATGAGAGTTGCCGGACAGTTTGTACAGCGCGATGTTCACTCCTTCGGCGGGACAGCCGCGCGCGGTGTCCAGAACATGGGTTGTCAGATAGCCAGCCACGGGGTGCTCCTTCGTTTCATCATCTTCGCCCCAGTTTGACGCAAACCCCAAATCTCAGGAAATGCCAAAAGAACTGGAAACAGCGTTCGGATTGATTTGATAATCCTGTAAGAGTTTCTAGGCTAAGCCAGTGGAAACACCAAATCGGAATGGAAGATACCATGCAGCCCCCTCGTTATCCCCGCGACATGATCGGATATGGAGCCAACCCGCCGGATGCGCAGTGGCCCGGCGGTGCGAAACTCGCGGTTCAGATCGTGCTGAACTACGAAGAGGGGGGCGAGAACTGCGTTTTGCATGGAGATGCCGCATCCGAGGCGTTTTTGTCTGAAATTGTCGGAGCCGCGCCGTGGCCCGGGCAGCGCCACTGGAATATGGAATCGATCTATGAATACGGCGCACGAGCCGGGTTCTGGCGGTTGCACCGGTTGATGCGGGATTTGCCAATCACGGTTTATGGTGTTGCCACTGCACTGGCGCGATCGCCAGATCAGATGGCGGCAATGAAGGATGCGGGGTGGGAGATTGCCAGCCACGGACTGAAGTGGGTTGAACACAAGGACATGAACGAGGCGCAGGAACGCGCCGAAATCGCCGAAGCGATCCGGTTACACACCGAGGTCACCGGAGAGCGCCCCTTGGGCTGGTACACCGGGCGCTGCTCGGAGAACACGGTGCGTCTGGTGGCTGAGGAGGGCGGCTTTGCTTATGTCGCTGACACCTATGCGGATGACCTGCCATATTGGCTGCAGGCTGGAGACAGAAACCAGTTGATTGTGCCCTATACGCTGGATTGTAACGACATGCGCTTTGCCACGCCGCAAGGGTTCAATGCGGGTGATCAGTTCTTTTCTTATCTCAAGGACAGCTTTGATGCGCTCTATGCAGAAGGCGAAGCCGGAGCGCCCAAGATGCTCTCCATTGGATTGCATTGCCGTTTGATCGGACGTCCGGGTCGGGTGATGGCGTTGAAACGCTTTCTGGACTATGTGCGCAGCGTTCCGGATGTCTGGTTCGCGACTCGTCTGCAGATCGCCGAACATTGGGCGCGGAACCACCCGCCCCTGACGCATCCCCGTCCCTCGCAGATGCGAAGGGAGGATTTTGTGGCGGCGTTTGGGGGTGTTTTTGAACATTCTGACTGGATCGCTGAGCGCGCTTTTGATCTGGAACTGGGGCCGGCCCATGACACGGCGGGCGGGCTGCACAATGCCCTCGCGCGCATGTTTCGATCTGCCTCTGAAGGCAAGCGGCTGGGCGTGTTGACCGCACATCCGGACCTGGCGGGCAAGCTGGCGCAGGCCAAGCGACTCACCAAAGAAAGCACCTCGGAACAGGCCTCGGCCGGGCTGGATGCCCTGACGGATGAGGAGCGCAAGACGTTCACTGACCTAAACCAACAGTACACCGAAAAATTTGGCTTTCCCTTTATCATTGCCGTTCGGGATCATGACAAGGCATCGATCCTGCAGGCTTTCCAGCGTCGGATTGAGCAGGACCGCGATGCTGAGTTTGCCGAGGCCTGTCGTCAGGTCGAACGGATTGCCGAATTTCGGCTGCGGGACATGTTGCCATCATGAGCCGACAAATCCAGGTGGAACCGATTTCGGCGGGCGCGTTCGCCCCGTTTGGAGACTTGATGGACGCATCTGGTCCGCCGGACAAGATCATCAATCAGGGTCAATGTGGGCGTTTTCACGATCTGGCCCAACTGGACTTTTCGGATGGGCGCACGGGTATCAGCCTGTTTGACGCCAACCCACGCGCCTTGCCGTATCGACTGGATATGGTCGAGCGCCACCCGGACGGCAGTCAGGCCTTCATTCCCATGGCGCACCAAGCATTTCTGGTCATCGTCGCTGCGGACGACGGTGGTGTTCCCGGTCACCCCCGCGCCTTTGTCACGGAGCCGGGGCAAGCGGTGAACTACCATCGTGGTACATGGCACGGTGTTCTGACGCCCTTGCATGCGCCGGGTCTGTTTGCGGTGGTCGACCGCATCGGCGCTGGCGCAAATCTCGAAGAGTTCTGGTTCGACACCCCGTACGAGGTCGTTCCGGCCTGAGGCGACAATCCCGCCTCGTCAGTCCGACGCCATCAGGCGGGCAACGTCCAGCATGCGTGCGGAAAACCCCCACTCGTTGTCATACCATCCAAAAACCCGGACCTGGTTTTCTCCCACCATCCGCGTTTCTGGGCCGGCAACAACCAGCGACTCGGGGCGTGCCCGAAGGTCGGAGGACACCAACGGCTCATCTGTCCAGCCGAGAACAGGGCAAACATCAACAGCGTCCCGCCAAGCGGATTCGAAGGTTTCGGCGGCCATCGCGTGTTCCAGCGTAACCACGAGGTCCACGGCAGAAACGCTCGCTGTCGGGACGCGCACCGCTGCGCCCGAGATGCGACCGGCCAGATGTGGCAGGACCACATCGATCAGATGCATCGCGCTCGAGGTTGTTGGCACCATCGAAAGCGCACCGGCACGCGACCGGGCAAGGTCGCCACGCGGCGCGTCGACCATCGGCTGGCTGTTGGTATAGCAATGTATCGTGGTCATATGACCGCTTGCTACGCCACCGATGCCGTCCAGAATCTTGACCAACGGCGCCAGACCGTTGGTAGTGCAGGAGGCATTCGAAACGATCCTGGCACTGCCCAGCTGATCCTCGTTGGCGCCGAGGACGACGGTCAGCTCCGCCGCAGGCGAAGGGCCAGAGATCAGCACTTTTCCCGCCCCCGCAGTCAGACCGCGCCGGGCGACATCCGAACTGCGGGCAATTCCGGTGCAGTCCAGCACGACGTCCACACCGGACAAGTCGACCTTTGCAAGATCGGTACTTTGCGTCATCGGAACGGTTCGCCTGTCCACGATCAATGCGGCGTCCCCAGCCGATACTGCGCCCGGATAGGGGCCAAATGTGCTGTCGTATTTGAACAGATACGCGCAAGTTTCCAGTGGTGCGATATCGTTGATCAACACCAACTCGACATCCGACTCCTTTGGCAACGCAAGAATCTGCCGCAGGATCGTGCGGCCAATGCGGCCGAATCCGTTGATCGCGAGTCTCATGCGCAAGCTATGGCAGGCGGATCAGGCGACCTCAACGAAAGTATTGTACCAATTTCAGTTGCAGCTGACCTGCGAGAAGAACTGGCCCGAGATATTTTGATACATACTCGGCACGATCGGCTTGCACCCGGTGGCCGCCTGGATCGCGGCAATCGCCTGAATTGTCTTCAAGCGTGGCGGCGGACCAAACGGATTCAGGTTGTTGTTGTCCCGAGTGGCCCGATAAACCACTGGAGCATCCGAGACCTGCGTCACAGCCCAGGTGCGGCTCATGACAAAAACGGATTTGGTTTCTTCCTTGGCCACAACAGGCGTTGCGTCAAATGCCGCAAAGCCAATCAGGACCGCCAGGGCCACCATCGTTCCGCGCAATACCATCGAACTGTCTCCAGGCTGAAAAACTCTGTTATTTCACCAGATTCATCGGCTTATGTGAACCCCCGACGGCGAAACGACGTGGAAATGTTGGTTTGCCCGTTCAGCGCTGCGGCAATGACAGGGGCATGTGGCGATTCACATCCTTGTAAAGGAGATAGCGAAAGCGCCCTGGGCCGCCAGCATAGCAGGCCTGAGGGCAGAACGCGCGCAGCCACATGTAATCGCCCGCTTCGACCTCGACCCAATCCTGATTGAGCCGGTAAACCGCCTTGCCCTCCAGTACATAAAGCCCGTGTTCCATCACATGGGTTTCGGCAAAGGGAATCACACCGCCGGGTTCAAATGTCACGATGTTGACATGCATATCGTGGCGCAGATCCTGCGGATCGGCAAACCGTGTCGTCGCCCAGCGCCCTTCGGTGCCCGGCATTGGAACCGGTGCAACGTCGCGCTCGTTGGTGATGATGGGATCCGGCGCAGGCAAACCCGGCACAGCCTCATATGCTTTGCGGACCCAATGGAACCGGGCGGTCTCGTCCGAACGGTTGTGCAGGGTCCACTCGGCGCCTGCGGGGATGTACGCGTACCCGCCGGTTTCCAGCAAATGAGGCTCACCATTCAGCGTCACGGTAACGGCGCCCTCGACAATAAACAGAACCGCCTGCGCCCGGGCGTCGGCTTCCGGCCGGTCGCTGCCACCCCCCGGTTGCACCTCCATGATGTATTGCGAAAAGGTCTCGGCAAACCCGCTGAGCGGACGGGACAAAACCCATAGTCGGGTGCCGGTCCAGAATGGCAGGTAGCTGGTAACGATGTCGCGCATCGTGCCTTTGGTAATTACGGCATAGGCATCGGTGAACATGGCCCGGTCCGTCAAAAGCTGATCCTGGCCGGGGTGTCCGCCAACGGGCGCATAGTAGGTCGGATGTGTCATCTTAGGCCTCGGCATCGTTTCGCAGGCACTATGCTGGGAATGCCTCAGCACTCCTAGGTCCGTGGATGCGATAGGTTTTTTCGGAATAATTTGAAGGTGGGGGGACGGGGCTTGGCCACACACCAACAGCGGTATAATCTTGAGGCAGAACTGATTTCAGCACAGCGAGGCAGGTATGAAAGCCCGGATTTTTTTAGCATTGGTGGCATTGAGCATTGTGGGGTTTGCAGGGGTCGCTCAGTCCAAACCGCTGTCCCGTATAATTGCCGAGATGGGTCTTACCCCTGCTGATTTCGAAGTTGTAACCCAAACCTCGGATGCGTTGCTGAACAGCGGCACGCCAAGCGCGGGGCAGGAGCGGTCGTGGATGAATGAGGAAACGGGGTCCAAGGGTATTGTCCGGGTGCGCGATGTACAGGGCAATTGCGTCAACCTGCAACACTTCGTCCAGCCAGAAGGATCGGATCAAACGCGCGAGGTCAGAACCCGCCGGTGCAAGGACGCCAGCGGGAACTGGCTTCTGACCCCCTGATCGGAACCTGTTGCGGGCTCAGTAGCCCTGGGTCCGATCCACCTCATGCAGCAACGGTTCACCGGCGCTTAACCTCCTGAAATTCTCGGCCACATCGGACAGGGCGTCTCCCAGATGCCAACCGGACACATGCGGGGTGATCGTGATACCGGGATGCCGCCACAGCGGGCTGTGTTCCGGCAAGGGCTCTTGGCAAGTCACGTCCAGCACCGCGTGGCCCGGTGTGCCGCGGTCCAGAGCCGCGATCAGAGCATCTTCGTCGATCAAATCGCCGCGACCGGCATTCAACAGGTGACTGCCGGGTTTCATTCTGGTTAGCATCTCAGCGCCAAACAGCCCGACTGTGCCCGCGGTCGACGGTAGAATCGCGCAGACATAGTCGGATTGGCTCAGCATGTCCGGAAGTAACTCCTCGCCATGCAGGCAGACCACGCCTTCGATCTGCTTTGGTGATCGGCTCCATCCCATGACTTGAAATCCGACCGCATGCATCATTCTGGCCGTCCGAGCGCCGATATGGCCCAGCCCCAGAACGCCGACCACGGTGTCAGGTGTAAAGATCGGCGCTTTGGGTGCCCACTCGGTCCTGTTCTGCGCTTCGGAATAAAAGGTCACGTGCCTTTGGGCCCGCAGAATATAGGCCAGAAACCACTCTGCGATACCTTGCGCGGGCGCATCAGGTTTGAGGCGCGTAACCCGCATGTGATCGGGCAGATCAGGATTGCCAAGTATCGTTTCCACCCCTGCGCCAAGTTTCTGAACCAGCTGAAGATTGGGCAAGCGACGCAGATGTTCGCCCTGCAAACTCACCAACGCAACCATCGTAATCTCGGCAGGGTCCCCGATGGATTCCGGGGTGCGGACGTCCGCTTTGGGAATGTGGCGAAGGATATCCTCAGCGATTTTGGTGTCGCTGATCCAATCGCTCATTCCGGTATCGATCAACAATGCCATTTGCACCGCTCCTGAACTCATTTGTTTGGCGTGACGTCCCGTCACTCAACTGGACAGGGTTGCGGCACTTAAGCCATCCTCGGGGGAAAGGTACAGCCCGGTTCAGGCGCCGGAGGAGGAAGTCTCATGAATATGTCATTCAGCTTGCGCGAGGAAAATCGCGCCCTGCTTCAGCGCGTAAAAGATATGGTCCGGGACGAGATCATGCCGCTTGAAGAGGAATATCAGACGGAAATCAACAAAGGCGACCGCTGGCAGTATACCGAACGTCAGGCCGAGATTCTGGAAGGCTTGAAAGCCAAGGCAAAAGCCGCCGGCCTGTGGAACTTTTGGTTGACCGACAGCAAGAAGGGTTTTGGCCTGACGACTGTCGAATACGCGTATTTTGCCGAGGAGATGGGCAAAACTCCACTGGGTGCCGAGGTGTTCAATTGTTCGGCCCCCGACACCGGCAATATGGAGGTGTTCGAGCGGTACGGAACCGACAAGATGAAGGAACACTGGCTGCGGCCTCTGCTAGATGGTCAAATCCGCTCGGCCTACCTGATGACCGAGCCGGATGTTGCGTCGTCTGATGCGACCAATATTTCGATGTCCTGTGTGCGGGACGGGGACAGCTATGTCTTGAACGGGGAAAAGTGGTGGTCCTCGGGCGCGGGTGATCCGCGCTGCAAGGTCTATATCGTTATGGTCAGAACCGGAGGTGACGCGCAACCGGTTCACAAACGTCAGTCGATGATCGTGGTGCCTGCTGACACGCCGGGTATCGAAGTTTTGCGGCCGATGGAGGTCTACGGCCATGACGATGCACCGCACGGCCATATGCATATCCGGTTCACGGATGTCCGGGTCCCGGCCGAGAACATCTTGCTGGGTGAGGGACGCGGATTTGAGATTGCGCAAGGACGTCTGGGGCCGGGTCGAATTCACCACTGCATGCGTGCAATCGGGCAGGCCGAAACGGCATTGGACCAAATGTGCAAGCGATCCCTGCAGCGTGAGGCCTTTGGCAAGAAACTGGCGCAGCTAGGGGCCAATTTCGACATTATCGCGGAATGCCGGATGGAGATCGAAATGGCCCGCCTGTTGTGCCTCAAGGCGGCATGGTACATGGACCAGGGCGATGCAAGGGCCGCCGCGCCCTGGATCAGCCAGATCAAGGTGGTGGCCCCGCGCGTCGCGCTCAAGGTCATCGACGAAGCCGTTCAGATGTTTGGCGGGCAGGGCGTCAGTCAGGATACATCACTGGCGGCAGCCTGGACGCATGTGCGCACGCTGCGATTGGCAGACGGGCCGGACGCGGTGCATCGCAGGCAGGTCGCGCGCGCCGAGTTGAAGAAGCACACGCAGGAAAAGGTCTGAAGCGAGGTGAGTGGCAGGCAAGCGGAACAGGAGGCTCAGGCCTATTTTCACTTAGACCCCGACGGCGCGTTTGTCGGCAATGACCCAGTGCGTGGGCCTTGGTCTGCCGACCACTGTCATGCTGGACCTGTAACCGGCCTGATCGCGCGTGCCGCCGAGACAGAGGTGGGCCAGGACAAGATGCTGACGCGGCTGACGGTCGACCTGTTGCGCCCGCTGCCTTTGGCGGGTCTTCGGGTTGCCGCCGAGACGACGCGCCACACCAGAACCCTGGCGACGACACGGGTCACCGTACATGATCTCGAAGACACTCTTTGCGCAACGGCAACAACCATGCATCTGGTGCGCAAGGATTTGGGCCACGTTCCCAATGCCAAAACCGACCCCATCAGCTTTGACGACACCGTTGCTGGACCATTCCCGATCCGTCAAATGCGGCACGACCTTCCGGGGTTCACGCATTTTGCGGACGTGGTCTATCCGAAACACGGCAATCAAGGCCCTGGCCCCAAGACCATTTGGATGCGGACACCACAGTTGCTGGAAGGTGAGACCGCTTCGCCCGTCCAATCACTGTGCCCGTTGGCGGATTGCGGAAACGGCATTTCGTGGAACGTGCCGCCGACCGAAATGGGGTTCATGAATACGGACCTGACAGTACATATCCATCGGGAGCCGGTATCGGACTGGCTTGCATCGGACTCGATTTCGCACTGGCAGCCGACGGGTATCGGGATGTCCCAATCCGTTCTGTACGACACCCAAGGGCCAGTCGGTACCGCCCTACAGACGCTGGTTTTGTTCCCGCCAAAGTGACACCGCAGGCTGATTTCGGCACGCGCCCGTAAAACGCGTTGCTGCCGAATGCCCCAACACCTATCTTGAACGCATGCGCTGGCTAGCCACTCTCATGACCTGCTGTTTACCGCTCCCCGCAGCGGCCCACCCGCATGTGTTCATCGATACAGGGTTAGAGTTCATTGTGGACGAGGCCGGGCAGTTGACCCATGTGCGCGTGACGTGGGCCTATGATGAGTTGTACTCTCTGCTATTGCTTGAAGATATGCAGCTGGATCAGGACTTTGACGGCGTTCTGACCGAAAGTGAGCAGGCGCAACTGGCCGGGTTCGATACGCAATGGATGGACGGATATAGTGGCGATCTTGTGGTGCGGAAGTATGGGGCGGGGGTGCCGTTATCCGGGCCGATAGATGCGCGGGCGAGCACCCAGGACGGGCGCATCGTCACGTCCCACCTTCGCGCCGTTCAAGGCGGCGGCATTGCGGCCAGTGGACTGTCCGCCATGGCGTTCGACGAAACCTATTACAAGGCGCATGACGTCAACCTGCCGGTCACAGTGGCCGGGCCGGATTCGTGCCGGATCGATCGTATCGACCCGGATATCGACGGGCAGCTTGCACAGATGCAGGCCTTTTTGCTGACTTTGGACGCAAACTATGACCTTGAAGAGAATGATATTCCCCTAGTTGGGGAGAGTTTCGCGACCGAGATTCTGCTTTCATGCCCAAGTACCTGATTGTTCCGGTCGCCGTCGCGGGCGGTCTGCTGATCTGGTTTTGGGGCAGCGGCGGGTTCGACCATCTGGCGGCCTGGGCTGCCGGTGAGCAAAGAGAATTTCAGAATCAGATCGCCCGCGCGCTGCGCGCGACGCATGCGCAACAGCCTGAGGCCGTTGCGACCCTGTTGACCGTCTGTTTCGCCTATGGGTTCTTCCACGCCATCGGCCCGGGTCATGGCAAAGTTTTGATCGGGGGCTATGGCCTGGGACGCCGGGTTGCCTTTCTGCGTTTGTCAGCCATCAGCGTGCTGTCCAGTCTTGGTCAGGCGGTGACCGCGATCGTCCTCGTTTATGCAGGGGTTTTCCTGTTTCAAATGTCCCGGGAAAGCCTTGTGGGAACGACCGAGCAGGTCATGGCCCCTATCAGCTATGGTGCAATTGCGGTGATCGGCCTGTGGCTGGTGTTCCGGGCCATGCGCAGTTTCGCGAGGCGAAAACGCAAGGAGGCTCAACCTACGCATCACGGCGATCACCAGCACGATCATGGGGCATGTTCGGATTGCGGGCATCGCCATGGACCCAGCGCCGAGGAAGCGGCGCAGGTGGGAAGTCTGCGCGAGGCACTGGTTCTGATTGGGGGGATCGCCGCACGACCCTGTACCGGTGCCCTGTTTGTTCTGATCCTGACGTGGCAGATGGGCATAGCGCCGGTTGGAATTGCGGGCGCTTTTGCGATGGCATTGGGGACTGCTACCATCACGACTCTGGTGGGCTGGACATCCTTTGGGTTGCGTGGAGGGCTGCTGGCCTCGGCATCCGCCACGCGTTTTGCAACGGTTCTGGCCCCGACCATCGAGTTGGTAGCCGGACTAATGATTGTCGTGGTTGCGGGCGGTCTGTTGCTGCGCGCAATCTAGGTCAGTTGAACACCGGCTCGGGGTATCCCACCCGCGCCAAATAGAGCCCTTGGGGTGGACAGACCGGTCCGCACGCAGCCCTGTCAGTCGCTTCCAGCGCGTGCCGTACATCTTCTGGCGACCACGCGCCTGCGCCGACCCGTTCCAATGTGCCGACGAAACTGCGCACCTGATTGTGCAAAAACGACCGGGCGCGCACATGGAAATGAACCTCCGGCCCCGAGAACCCTTGCGCATTCTCCACCCGCAACTCATCCAGAGTTTTGACCGGACTGGCCGCCTGACAGATGGAGGAGCGGAAGGTCGTGAAGTCATGCCGCCCGATCAACATATCCGCTGCCGTCTGCATCGCGTCGACATCCAGCCTGTGGTTGATCCGCCAAACCTGACCTCGATCATGGGTCGCGGGCGCTCGGCGCATCAGAATGCGAAACAGATACTGCCGTTCCGTTGCCGAAAACCTGGCATGCCAGCCGTCGTCAACCTGCGCTGCCGCGACAATCGCCACTGGCTGGGGTTTGAGGTGATAGTTCAACGCCTCTGACAAGCGGAAAGGGTCCCATTCCTTGTGTAGATCGCAATGCGCCACCTGACCAAGCGCATGAACCCCCGCATCTGTGCGACCGGCAGCCGCTATCGTGTGGTCGCCCGGTTGGATCTGCGACAAGGCGATTTCAATCGCGCCCTGAACGGACGGCAAATCCTTTTGCCGCTGCCACCCTGCAAACGGTTCCCCCTGGTATTCGACTTTCAGCGCATATCTGGGCATATCGCGCTGTATCGTGCCGCGCGGACCCGGGCAAGGGTGGGTCTGGCAAAAGCTCTGGCAAGTCTCGCAACCTCTACCTATCTTGGGGCAAACAAAAAAAGCGAGGCGACGGCTTGGTCATCTCATCATTGGCAGACAATCTGGTGCGCGGTGTCGAAGCCGTCGGGGACCGCGTATCCGAGACCTTGTTCGAGCCGGTGATCCGATTGGGTGTCACAGGTCTCGCGCGATCCGGCAAGACCGTGTTCATCACGTCACTGGTGGCAAACCTGCTGGACCGCGGGCGTATGACCGGACTTGTTGCAGAGCAGGAGGGGCGGATCACGGCTGCCTACCTTCAGCCGCAGCCAGATGATACCGTTCCACGTTTTGCTTATGAATCCCATCTGTCGGACCTGACTGGACCAGAACCGCACTGGCCCGACAGCACCCGGGCGGTTTCTGAACTGCGCCTGTCGTTCAAAGCGCGTCCGGCCGGATTGCTTGCCGGGTTGCAGGGGCCGCGCAAGATCCATCTGGATATCGTCGACTACCCCGGTGAATGGCTCCTGGATCTAGCGCTGCTGGACAAATCCTACGAGGCGTGGTCGCAGGACACGCTGGCCCGCATAAACACCCGTCCCGAGGCGGCAGAGTTCCTGTCACAGGTCAAAGCAATGGATCCTGCCGGATCACATGATGAGACAGCATCCCAGGGGCTGGCGCGGGCGTTTACAACCTACCTCAACAGGGCCCGTGAAGCTGGATTCTATGATTGCACCCCGGGACGTTTTCTGTTGCCCGGCGATCTTGCCGGGTCGCCGGTTCTGACCTTTGCGCCGCTGCCAGTGTCAGGCGCGTCGCGCCGCCGCACGCTGCACCGCGAGATGGAGCGGCGCTATGAAGCATACAAGTCGCAGGTCGTAAAGCCGTTCTTTCGTGATCACTTTGCCCGGATCGATCGTCAGGTTGTGTTGCTCGATGCGCTGGGCGCGATCCACAAGGGACCGCAGGCGGTCGAGGATATGCGGCGGGCCATGGCAGACATCCTGTCGGCCTTTCGCCCTGGGCGCAACGCATGGCTCAGTCAGCTTTTACTGGGCAAGCGGGTCGAACGCATTCTGTTTGCCGCCACCAAGGCCGATCACCTCCACCATGTGCAACATCCCCGCCTGACCGCGATCATGGAGGCCCTGACGCGCGACGCTCGGGACCGCGCGAGTTTCGCAGGCGCTGAAACGGCGGCGCTGGCCCTGGCATCGCTGCGGGCCACGACCGAAGAGATGCGCAGCCACAACGGATCAGACCTGCCATGTGTGCGGGGCATGTTGCTGGACAGTGGCAAACAGGCCGCGTTCTATCCCGGTGAGTTGCCGGACGACCCGGCGCATTTATTGGGCCCGGCCCGAGACGGCGCTGCCGAGTGGTTGAGTGAGGAGTATGGGTTCATGTCCTTTGCGCCAGCGCATCTGACCTTGCGCCCAGGCGACGGTCCACCGCATATCCGGCTTGATCGCGCCGCACAGTTTCTGGTTGGAGATCGGTTGTGACGGCTATCCTGCGCCCCGCCCGCAGCACCGATGCCGGCGCGACTGGGCAGATTCTGCATGCCTTTGCTCGCGAACACGACTGGATGCCCAACCTGTATTCTTGCGCTGAAACCATTGCCTTTTGCGGACGCATGATTGACCGGAACTGGGTTACCGTCGCGGAAACGGATCAGGGTGTAGCCGGTTTTCTGGCGCTTGATGGCTCGACTATCCATTCGCTCTATCTGGTGGCCGCGGCGCGCGGACACGGGATCGGGCGCCAGTTGTTGGAGGATGCGAAATCAACGCGGTCGCACTTGTCTCTGTTCACGTTCCAAGCCAACACGGACGCGCGCCGGTTCTATGAGCGAAATGGTTTTTCCGAAGTGGCGCGCAGCGATGGGGCCGAAAACGACGAAAACCTTCCGGACATAGAGTACATGTGGCGCAGCGAGGGTGTGAATGATGGCTAAAGGCCCTGTTCTGATCGATCTGGACACGGATGAAGCGGCTGCGGATGTCGCGCAAGCGCCTCCGGTCCCGGATGTATCCCAGCCGCAGGGACAGGCGATGCAAGGGGCTGCGAGGCTGGCCGCGCGCAGACCTTCGCCTCTGTCCCGGTGGTTCTGGGGATTGGCCCTGGCGCTGATCGGTGCGGCGGTCTCGGTTGCGGCCTGGGACTTTGCGCTCTCATTGATCGAGCGCGCACCGATTTTGGGGTGGATTGTCACCGGGTTGATTGGGGCTTTTGTTCTTGTCACGCTGATCATCGCGTTGCGAGAACTGGCGGCTATCGGGCGTCTGTCTCGGTTAGACGGGATGCGGCGGGCCGCCGATGCCGCTTTGGTGGAGGACGATCTCGCGCGGGCTCGCGCTGTCACGGCGCGGCTGATCGCGTTCTATAAGGGGCGTGACGAAACCCGCTGGGGCCGAGATCGGCTGGTCGAACGTATGGCAGATCAATTCGATGCGTCTGGTCTTTTGACATTGGCAGAAGACGAACTGCTCGCCCCGCTGGACGCCGCAGCGAGCCGCGAGGTCGAAGCGGCAGCCCGGCAAGTCGCCACGGTGACGGCTTTGGTTCCGCTGGCGCTGGCGGATGTTGCAACGGCGCTGGCCGCGTCCCTGCGGATGATCCGCCGGGTTGCCGAAATCTACGGAGGGCGCGCAGGATTTCTTGGCAGTTGGCGCCTGACACGCGCTGTTTTTGTGCATCTGGTTGCCACAGGCGCCGTCGCAGTGGGCGATGATCTACTTGAGCCGGTACTGGGCGGGTCGGTCCTCAGCAAGCTTTCCCGACGGTTTGGCGAGGGGTTGGTGAACGGTGCATTGAGTGCGCGTGTGGGCGTGGCGGCGATGGAGGTCTGCCGTCCCTTGCCGTTTTCGGATAGACATAAACCTTCGACGCGCGGAATGATCAAACGCGCTCTGCAGGGACTGTTTTCAAAAGGTTGATCTAGCGCAAAGCCTGTGCGCCGTCCCTCCGGCACATTTGTCGCAACGGAGGCCCAGCCATGACCGATCACGGTCACAGCCAGCAAGAGATTGCCGCCCGCATCAACGCCCCGCCCGGACGCGGGGTGCTGCGGGATGTGGTCTATGGCGGCATCGACGGATCGGTGACGACTTTTGCCATCGTGGCGGGTGTGGCCGGGGCAGGCCTGTCCCCCTTTGTTATCATTGTGTTAGGGTTGGCGAACGTGTTGGCCGACGGGTTTTCCATGGCGGCGGGCAATTACTCCGGCACCAAGGCCGAATTGGACAACATCCGCCGCATCCGAGCGATCGAAGAACGCCACATCAAACTCTACCCGGCCGGGGAGCGCGGCGAAGTGCGCGAAATCTTTGCCCAAAAAGGCCTGTCGGGACAGGTTTTAGACGAGGCGACCACGGCGATCACAGCCGACCGGGAGAACTGGATCAACCTGATGATCGAAGGCGAATACGGGTTGGGCAGTGTCGATCCGCACCCGATCAAAGCGGCAACGGCAACCTTTTTTGCGTTCTTGGTTGCAGGATTAATCCCACTGGTGCCATTTTTGTTGTCGTTGGAGCGTGCCTTCTCCATTTCGGCATGGATGACGATGGGTGTCTTCTTCACCATCGGCGCGGCGAAAAGCAGATGGTCGCTGGCGCCATGGTGGCGATCCGGGATTGAAACCCTGCTCATCGGCGGTCTTGCAGCCTTGATCGCGTATTTTGTCGGGTCTTTGTTCCATCTCTGAAGCGCACTGTTGTCGCAACCGGTCAGCAACACCCAGTGGGCCAAATATAATTCGCTAGTATGGTCCAAAACGGAAGCAAATCATCATGCGAGATTGAGACCTGCGAGCCAAACGTTTTCTCGGTCGCGGTGCTTACGGTTGTATTGGTACCGGATAGCGCGGCAATTGTCCCGATTTCGGCAATTTCTGCCGGACGAGGAACAACAATGGATATCATGCACTCTGGTGGCCTATCACCGTCTGTTCCGGTTTTGGTTTGCCTGCGGCGTGCCGGCCTTTCTGGCGGTGCTGACAATCCTCTGGCTGATGCTCGCGCGCCCGCCGCTATCTGTGTTCTGACGGATACGGCGCACAGGTTGCTGAAACCTTACGGGATTCCAGACTGTTGTCCTTGGCTACCTCGCGTTAGCCTTCAGGACACGCACCAAACGGAGGCCACTTTTGGAATCTTTACTTGTTCTCTTTGGCCTTATCGTTCTCGCCATCCCCGTGATACTGATTGTGCTGTTAGTGGGGCACACGCGCCTGCGGCGACGTGTTGAGCAATTGGAAACCCAGCTTGGTAAATTCACCCAAAACGCAGGAGAAGAGGAACCGAAGCTGGTACAGGCCGAAAAAGCCCCTGCCGCTCGCGTGCAAAAGGAAGAACCTCGTCCGACGCAGTTATCCGCCGCGAAACCCGACCCCAAAGATACGGAGCCAGACACTGCATTGGACGACACCGTGGAATCTGACGCAGCTGTTGTGTTTCGCGAAGACCGGTTTGCCGAATTGGGAGCCTGGCTGCGAGAGAACTGGTTTTACGCGGTTTCTGCCGTTTCCTTGGCATTGGCAGGCATCTTTTTGGTGCAATACGGGGTTGAGAACGGGCTTCTGCCTCCTGCCGCGCGCGTTACGGCTGCGTTGGCGTTTGGGTGTATGCTGATTGCCGCAGGCGAGATTGTAAGGCGCCGGTTCGGAGATGATGAAACCTCGACCACGGCCTATCTGCCATCGGTGTTCTCGGGCGCCGGGCTTGTCACGTTGTTCGGAGGGATTCTGTCCGCCCGCCAGCTTTACGATCTGATCGGGGCTGAAACAGCCTTGGCGGGTCTGGTCGTGGTTGCGATGGTTGGGCTTGTGCTGGGGTGGTTCCACGGGCCTTTGCTTGCCGCTGTCGGCTTGATCGGAGCTTTCGCCGCACCCTTTTTGGTCGGAGGCGAGTCCGAGGATCCAACCTGGCTGTATGGCTATTTCTTTGTTTTGACCGTTTTGGGGTTGGGGATCGACACCGTGCGGCGCTGGGCCTGGGTTTCGGTTTTGACCCTGTTTGGGGCATACACGGCGAGTCTGTTGCTTGTGTTGTCCTCACCACTCACCGAGCCCGGGTATCTGACATGTGTTACGGCGCTGGCTCTGATCGCCATTGCCATCCCGGTCCGACGCGTTTGGCCGGATCACCCTGGTCCCATGGTTGCCGAAAAGCTCTGGCGGTCCAAGGGTGTCGCGTGGCCTGAATTTCCAACCCGCCTGGCTGCTGGCGCGGTCACGGCAAGCACGGTGATCCTGTCGCTGCATTGGGCCGACTCGGCGGGAGAGTTCTGGCTGGGCGTTTGCTTGCTGGCCGGTCTGACGCTGGCGTTGATGCTTTGGGCCAAAGAAGCCCGCGCATTGCAGGATCTGACGGTGCTGCCTGCTTTGGGCCTGATCTGGTTCGTGCTGATGCACGGGCTGGACAGCGGCGCGGTACTGCGGACCTTTACCGCGACCTATGCCGAGACGAATGAGGCCGACTATCCGCTGGTAATCACCACCCTCGTGACTCTGTCAGCGCTTTTGTCGATCGTTGCCGCGTGGCGGTCGTTTGGCGCAGATCAATACCCGGCAGCCTCGGCCGGTGTGGCGGTTTTGTTTGCGCCCGTCATGGCAATCGCATTGGAGGTCGGCTGGCACCCGGCAGGTGTGATTGGAGCATACCCATGGGCGCTGCACGCGATCTCACTTGGCGTCCTAATGGTGGTCATGGCGGAAAGGTTTGCGCGGGTTGACGGTAACAACCGGATGCGTCCGGCATTGGCGACGCTGTCCGCGCTGTCCTGCCTCAGTTTTGCCTGCGTCATCGTTCTGAGTTCGGCCGCGCTGACGATTGCGCTGGTCGCGACAATTGTTGTCGCGGCCGCATTGGACCGGAAATTCACATTGCCGCCGATGAGCTGGTTTATCTGGGCGGGTGTGTTCACGGTCACGGTGCGTCTGGTTCTGAATCCGGGCCTCGATTGGGCCAATTCGGCACCGGTAGCCGAGATGACGCTGGTTTATGCGACAGCAACCGTTGGGTTCCTCGCCGCATGGCGTCTTATCCGGCCACTGGCGCGGCCGGTGGCGATTTTGCTTCTGGAAAGTGCGGCCTGGGCCACCGGAGGCATCCTGTTATCCCTGCTGCTGTTGCGCTGGCTCGAGGGTTTTGGTGAAGGCGGGGCCGACAACAGCCATTGGGGCCTGAGTCTGCTGTCGGTAATCTGGCTGTTGCTGGCCTACGCGCAAATTCAGAGGTTCGAACTGGGCGGCAAACTGAATTATGTGCGGTATCTTCTCGCCGTGTTCTTTGCAGGGCATGGCTTGATGCGCCTTGGACAGGCTCTGAGCGATGCGAACCCGCTGCTAAACCCCTTTGCCGAGCCTGTCCTGGGTCCGCCCGTGCTAAACACGCTTGCAGTCGCTTATCTGTTGCCAGCCGTTGCAATCGGCCTTTCGGCGTGGCGCATTCCTGCGATGCCTGTGTGGCTTCGGCAAGCCAGTTTTGGATTGGCGGGCGCGCTTTCGGCGTTCTGGTTGGGGATGGCGATCCGCCATATCTGGCAGGGCGCCAGTGGTATGTACGAGGCCAATGGCGTCACGCAGCCAGAGCTTTATACCTACACAATGACGCTTTTGGTGATCGGAGCGGTGTTGTTTTACCAGTCGCTCGCGCGCCATTCCGATGTCATGCGCAAAGCGGGATTGGGTGTGATCGGACTGGCGGTTGCCAAGGTGTTTCTGATCGACATAGCTGGTCTGGGCGGTCTGATCCGAGTGTTTTCACTGCTGGCATTGGGATTGTCGCTGGCCGGTCTGGCATGGCTCAATCGCTGGGCCAAACTGCGCCATGCGCCACGAGGTGCGGACCCTCTGGACCATTAGGCGCAGGCGTCCTATAAGCGCGGCCATGTTTGACCGTCTGGCCATCATTATTCGAATTATATCCCCGGCGCTCTGATATCGCGAGACGCCGGGCAAAGGTGCTTGAGTTATCGCACTGACCGCTTCGATCCACATGTGACAATACCACCCTGAGGACGCCCCAAATGTGCGCCGACACGACCCAAACACCTGACTACAAAGACACGCTGAACCTTCCCAAGACCGATTTCCCCATGCGCGCTGGTCTGCCCAAGCGCGAGCCTGCATGGTTGGAGCGCTGGGAAGAGATCGGCGTCTATGACCGCCTGCGCGAGAAAGAGGGGCGTGCGCCCTTCACGCTGCATGATGGCCCTCCGTACGCAAACGGCCACCTGCATATCGGCCATGCGCTGAACAAGACCATCAAGGATATGATCGTGCGGTCCCATCAGATGATGGGGTTCGACTCGCGCTATGTGCCCGGCTGGGACTGCCACGGTCTTCCGATCGAATGGAAGATCGAGGAGCAATACCGCAAGAAAGGCAAGAACAAAGACGAGGTGAGCGTCGTCGACTTCCGTCAGGAATGTCGGAAGTTCGCGGATGGCTGGATCGATATCCAGCGTGAAGAGTTCAAGCGGCTGGGGATCACCGGCAACTGGGCCGACCCTTACATCACGATGGACTATCGCGCCGAGGCGGTGATCGCCGACGAGTTCATGAAGTTCCTGATGAACGGGACGCTCTATCAAGGCTCCAAGCCGGTGATGTGGTCGCCCATAGAGAAAACCGCGCTGGCCGAGGCGGAGGTCGAGTATCACGATAAGGAAAGCTTCACCATCTGGGTGAAATTCAAGGTCTTGATCAATGAAACAACGCCTCCGGTCACCGGCGAGGTGGGGCAGGTGCAACCACTCAGCGATCTTGAAGGATCTTACGTTGTAATCTGGACGACGACCCCGTGGACCATGCCGTCTAACAAAGCCGTGGTTTATGGATCGGATATCTCGTACGGCCTCTATGAAGTCACAGGTGCGCCTGATGAGTGCTGGGCCGCGGTTGGTGACAAATTCCTGTTGGCCGACAATCTTGCAGCCGATGTGCTGGGCCGCGCGCGTCTGAATGACGATCAGTGGGCCCGTGTCCGCGACGTTACCGCTGATGAGCTTGCAACGCTCAGTCTTAAGCACCCGCTGGCTGGGGCTGAGGGCGGCAATGGCGAATGGGACGACATCCGCGACTTCCGCGCCGCTGAGTTCGTGACCGATACCGAAGGTACCGGCTTCGTCCACTGTGCGCCGTCGCACGGTATGGAGGAATTCGAACTCTATCGCGATCTGGGCATGCTGGAACAAGTCATCACCTATAACGTGATGGACGATGGCTCGTTCCGCGCCGATCTGCCGTTCTTTGGAGGCACCTACATCCTGTCCCGCAAGGGCGGCGAAGGTGATGCCAACAAGGCGGTCATCGACAAGTTGGCCGAGGTCGGCGGGCTGCTGGCGCGGGGCAAGATCAAGCACAGCTATCCGCATTCCTGGCGCTCGAAAGCGCCGATCATCTACCGCAACACGCCGCAATGGTTTGCCTCAGTGGACCGCAAGCTGGATGACGGCATGGGGGAGATGGGCGACACCATCCGTGAACGCGCCCTGCGGTCTATCGATGAGCTGGTGAAGTGGACGCCGCAGACCGGTCGTAACCGTCTGTATTCCATGATTGAGGCGCGCCCGGACTGGGTTCTGTCGCGCCAGCGCGCCTGGGGTGTGCCGTTAACTTGCTTTACCAAGAAGGCTGCACTGCCAACTGATCCGGACTTCCTGCTGCGGGATTCGGCGGTAAATGCACGGGTCAGAGAGGCGTTTGAACAAGACGGGGCCGATTGCTGGTACGTTGAAGGGGCCAAAGAGCGATTTCTGGGCAACGACTACAATCCGGACGACTGGGATCAGGTCTTTGACGTTCTGGATGTCTGGTTCGATTCCGGCTCGACCCATGCCTTCGTTCTGCGGGATCGTGAGGACGGCACCGAGGACGGCATTGCCGATGTCTATATGGAAGGCACCGACCAGCATCGCGGGTGGTTCCATTCGTCAATGTTGCAGGCTTGCGGCACTCTGGGCCGTGCGCCTTACCGAAATGTCGTGACGCATGGCTTTACGCTGGACGAAAAGGGCAACAAGATGTCCAAATCGCTCGGCAATACGATCGTTCCGGAAGAGGTCATCAAGCAGTATGGCGCCGATATCCTGCGTCTTTGGGTGGCTCAGACCGACTACACCGCCGACCAGCGTATCGGGCCGGAAATCCTGAAAGGCACCGCTGACAGCTATCGGCGCTTGCGCAACACGATGCGCTTTTTGCTGGGATCACTGGCGGATTTCACCGAAGCGGACCGGATCGATCCGGCAGAAATGCCGCGACTGGAACGTTGGGTCCTCAGCCGTCTGGCCGATCTGGATGAAGAGGTGCGTCAGGGGTATGCGGCCTTTGATTTCCAGGGTGTGTTCAGTGCGGTCTTCAATTTCGCCACTGTGGATCTCTCGTCCTTTTACTTCGATGTGCGTAAGGACGCGCTCTATTGTGATGGTAACAGTGTGCGCCGCCGCGCCGCCCGGACGGTACTGGATATCCTCTTCCACCGTCTGACAACATGGCTGGCACCCGTTCTGGTCTTTACCATGGAAGAGGTCTGGCTTGAACGTTTCCCGGCGGATGACAGCTCGGTGCACCTGGTCGACTTCCTGGATACGCCTGCAGAATGGCGCGACACAGAGCTGGAAACAAACATGGCCAAGGTGCGGCGCGTGCGCCGTGCAGTCACGGCGGCGCTCGAGGTTCAACGGCAAGACAAGGTCATCGGTTCCAGTCTCGAGGCAGCGCCCATTGTACATGTCGAGGATGCGGATACCCGTGATCTGCTGGCAACTTTCGATGTGGACGACATGTGCATCACATCGGGTCTCTCGATCACCGGCGATCCAACCCCGGCTGAGGCTTTCCGTGTGCCTGAAATCGAAGGTGTGGGCGTGGTTTTTGAAAAGGCCGAAGGTGCCAAGTGCCAACGGTGCTGGAAAATCCTGCCCGATGTTGGTTTGCACGCACATCCGGGTGTGTGCGGCCGGTGCAATGACGCACTGGGATAAAGATGGCTGCGCCCCTTCCTTGGCGAGGGGCGTACCATGGGCTTAACAGCATTATTTGGTTGAGGTCGCCCCGTTCCGCGCGGAAACTGTCGGATGCAAGTCTGCCCCATTCTCGGCTTGCGCAGTGTGACCTGATCTGAAACCGTGTGATCATGTCCATGATCGCAGTCGATACGCAGTTCGGACGGTTAGGCGTCGAGGAAACCAACGGCGCCATTACGCGCCTCGTATGGAATGGCCAGAACAATGGTCCCGCCACGCCGTTGCTTGCGGAAGCATCGGCTCAACTGAAAGCCTATGATGACGGGCGGTTGGAACGGTTCGACCTGCCGTATCGCATCGCGGGCTCTGAATTCCAGCGTCAGGTCTGCGATCTGATGTTCGCAATCCCGTTCGGAGAAACCCGGACATATGGAGAGATTGCCAAAGACCTGAACCAACCCGCGCAGCCGGTTGGACAGGCTTGCGGCGCAAATCCCATTCCCGTCATCATTCCCTGCCATCGCGTGCTGGCCGCCAATGGGCTGGGCGGCTTTTCGGGCGATGGCGGCATTGAAACCAAAGTGGCTCTGCTCCGACACGAAGGGGCTGCCAGCCTGCTGATCTGATCGGTCGAAATCGGTTGCAATCCGTCCATCCCGGGACCAACTTATACCAGATACTGAATTTGAAGGACCCCGCTGAATGACAGCCGCAACTGACCGTGCAACCCGCAAAAAGACAATCATTGACCGCCTGATGTCTCTTGAGGCGCAGGAACTGGCGACTGCGCAGGCGCATTACGATGCGTTTCTGAAAGATGCGCAACTGGATGACCGGGAAGGCCATGACAAAGACGACATCGCCGCCTCGCGCGAAAACGCTGATCTGGCGGCAGCTTTTGACGCGCCGGTCCACGCACATCACGCCAAGATAGATGTGATCGAAAACACCGATTTTGGATTGACCGACACGGTCAAGCCGGGCGCTGTCATCAAATTCAACAACCGCCGTTTTGTCGTTTGCGTGTCGACCACACGGTTCGATGTGGACGGCAAGACCTATATGGGAATCTCAACGCAAAGCCCGATCTACCTGGCCATGGCCGGCCTGCAGGAAGGTGACGTCTTCACCCATAACGGAACCGAATTCGAGGTGCAGGAAGTCTTGTAACCGGCCGCTTGCGCATTGATCCTAGCGGCCTCGCTGCGGGATCAGTTGTTGCGCGATGCCGGCAGACACGAGGTACAGGCTCGTGATCACCAGGCCCCAATGCGCCCAGCTTTCGGGGTGAAAATCGACCCAAGCCGCCCAACCAGCAAAAAACGTCCAGGCAAACGCCATCGGCAAAGTTAGGCTGCGCCACCGTTCCGTACGGATCGGGTGAACGAATTTAAGCGGTAGGAACATGGCGATTGCCAGCAGCGTCACAAGAACGAGGCTGAACCAGAAATTCGGCTCTAACGCAAAGATCACGATGACCACCATGTTCCAGCATCCCGGAAACCCAGAAAAGGAATTGTCCTTTGTTTTCATGCGGGTGTCTGCGAAATACATCGCGCTGGCGAAGGTAATGATGATGATCGCAAACCAGCCGGTCCACCCGTTCATCAAACCGGATTTGAACAATGCGTAGGCCGGGATGAACACGTATGTCAGGTAGTCGATGATAAGATCCAAAAGAACACCATCGAACTCTGGCGCGTTCTTTTTGACATGATAATGCCGGGCCAATGGGCCGTCGATTCCGTCCACGATGAAGGAGACGACAAGCCAGAGATACATCAGGCTCCATTCTTCTTCGACAGCAGCCAGCATTGCCAACATTGCAAAAACGGCGCCGGTTGCAGTGAACAAATGAACGGCGAGGGCTTTGAATCTCAGTGTCATTCACGTGTCATGTACGAAGCGCAAACCAGATGCAAAGCAAAAAGCCGAACCGCATGGCTATCGGGCTGGCTATGTTGTCTATAAGGGCCTCACGCCTTGGGATGGGCGCGATTGTAGACCTCCATCAACCGCGCCGTGTCCACGGCCGTATAGGCTTGCGTTGTGGACAGCGATGCATGACCGAGCAGTTCCTGAATGGCGCGCAAGTCCCCTCCTGCAGAAAGGAGATGTGTCGCAAAGCTGTGGCGCATCGCGTGCGGCGTTGCGGTCGCCGGCAGTCCGAGTTGCATCCGGGCCTTTGCCATGACGCCCTGAATGGCTCGCGGGTTCAGGCGGCCACCCCGGACACCTCGGAATAAGGCGGTATCCGACGTCTGTGGGTGCGGGCACAAGCGCAGGTAGCGATCAACCGCGTCGCGGGCCGCCGGAATAACCGGCACGATCCGTTCCTTGTCCCCTTTGCCCAGAATACGCAGCGTTGGCGGCAAAGGTGCATCAGCACCGGTTAAGGACAAGGTCTCGGAAATCCGAAGCCCACAGCCATACAGGAGCGTCACCACAGCGACATCGCGGGCGGCGATCCAATCAGACGTCGATTGCATTTCGACCGTCTCGATCATCGCACGCGCCGCGTCTTCGGCCAGCGGGCGCGGCAGCTTTTGGGTGAATTTGGGTGCGCGTGTGGCTAAAACAGCGGTGGGCTCAAACCCTTCGCGCTCGGCCAGCCAGCGGTAGAAGCTTTTGACGGCCGACAGCTTTCGCGCCAGCGACCGTGCACCGACGCCCGAGGCGCGCTGATCCGCCATCCAGGCGCGCATATCCGAGATCGAGATGCGTTCGAGCGCAGCCAACCCCTGTCGCTCACTGTGGTGCAGGGTCATGAAAGACAAAAACTCTGTCACATCGCCGCGATAGGCCGATTGTGTGTTTTCGGATCGCCCGGCCAGCGCCCTCAGATTGTCCAGCCAGTGCTGCAGCGCATCGCGGCAGGCCGGGGAGATCAGGCTCACGACAGCCAGTGACGCATCGAGCGTTCGAACACGCCAGCAAAAAAGGCAAGAAGGTCCGTGCCCAGTTGCGGCGTGAAGTGCCGCGGGTCCGACGCGCCCATGACAATCATGCCAGGCAAACGCCCCGGGCCTAGGTCCAGCTTAAGGCAAGCCTCGGAGCGCAGCTGATCTGCATGCGCTCCAAACAGCCGGTGGTTCGGATGATGAACCTCGCGCAGGGTGACCTCGCGCGCTGGACCGCTGCGATCAAAGGTCAGGTACTGATCGACAAAACCGGGTTCCGTCACAGTCAGCACGCCACCAAGCCTGTCGATTGCCGGGTCGTTCTGAACCACAGTGGTTTCCAAAACCAAAGTGATCCGATCCACCCGCAAAATATCGGTCACGTCACTGCCGAGCGCGCGCAGGAAATCTTCGAACTCAACCGGTTCCAGAAGGCGCAGAATGGCCCTGTGGACCTGATTGGTGCCCGCCAGATTTTCGTACGCCGCGGCGATGACGGAGCGGTGGGTGTCTTCCAGCCGGTCCAGCCGCGCCTCAAGCCGTTGCATCGCAATGCCGCGCAGATCGATGACGTTGTCCCCACGCGCCTGTTCATTTGCGGCGACAAGGGCCTGCATGAGGTCTTTGTCATCCAGAATGGCGTCCGGCTCCGCCAGAATCGCGGCACGGAGGTTGTCCTGTAGTTTCGGGTTGCTGCTCATGTCCTGTCCGGTCTTTTTTTGTTGTGCGGCTTATAACACGGGTCGCCGGAATCGCCTTGGGAAAAATGCACGTATGGGTGGATTTTGTATCCGGTGTGTGACCGGGGCTCCCGCCTGCAATTCCCTGATCACAGATCAGGTCTTGGCCGTTGGGCCGGGCACGGCGCCGGTCGGCGCCGTGCGGTTGGGTAAAAGATTAGAGGATTTTCTGGCCCGTTTTGGCCCAGTCCGCCAAGAACGCGTCCAGACCCTTGTCCGTCAGCGGATGATCGGCCAGCTTTTTGATCACCGCGGGCGGGGCGGTGATGACATCCGCGCCGATGCGCGCACTTTCGGTCACATGGTTCACCGTGCGGATCGAAGCCGCCAAAATTTCTGTTTCAAACCCGTAATTGTCATAGATCTGCCGGATGTCGGCGATCAGATCCATGCCATCCATGTTGATGTCATCCAGGCGTCCGATGAACGGCGAAATGAAAGACGCGCCTGCTTTGGCGGCCAAAAGCGCTTGATTGGCCGAGAAACACAGTGTCACGTTGACCATCTGGCCTGCGTCGGTCAGTGTCTTGCAGGCTTTCAGCCCGGCCCATGTCAGCGGGACTTTGACGGCAATGTTGGGCGCGATCTTGGCCAGTTTGCGCCCTTCGGCGATCATGTCATCGGCCTCGGTGGCGACAACTTCGGCCGACACAGGACCATCCACCAGATCGCAGATTTCCTTGGTCACTTCCAGAATGTCGCGGCCGGATTTCAGGATCAGCGACGGGTTAGTGGTCACGCCATCCACCATACCCAGATCGTTCAGTTCAGCGATGGCGTCGATCTCGGCTGTGTCTACGAAGAATTTCATGCGGGCAGTCCTTTGATGGGTTGGCCTTGGTCGCGGATGGCTTTACCTCAAAGAGACCCACGCTGGAACCCCCTGCATAGGATATGCTGTGAGCGCTAACGGATATTTCGACGAAGGAGAGCTGGTTGCGGTATTGACCACGCAGCCTCTGGACCGGACGTTGGATTACAGGGCGCCCGAAGGTGGGTGCTTTTTAGGCGCGTTTGTCGAGGTTCCGCTGGGGCCGCGCAAGGTGCTGGGCGTGGTCTGGGGGCCGGGGCAGGGAGGTTTTGATCTGGCCAAGGCGCGGTCGGTGATCCGGGTATTGGACGTCGCGCCCATGCGCGAAGAGATGCGCCATTTTCTGGGGAAGGTGGCGGATTATACGCTGACGCCAATGCCGTCGATGCTGCGCCTGGCGACCCGTGCGCCGGGGCTTGGCGATCCGCCTTCGATGCGCAAGATTTATCGGTTGGGTCAGGGTGAACCCGATCGGATGACCGACGCTAGAACTCGGGTGCTGGAGGTCTTGCGCAACTACGGAGGGTTGGCGTTTACACTGAAGGAACTGGCGGAGCAGGCCGGAGTGACGTCTTCGGTCGTCAAAGGGCTGGTCAAGCAAGGCGCTGTGCGGGAAGAGGATAGCCCCCGCGATTTGCCCTACCCGCATCTTGATCCGGACTTGCCGAGCAAAGACCTGACGGAGGATCAGGCGGTAGCGGTGGCGCGTCTACAGGCCGGGCAACGCTCTGGCGACTATGGAACGACGTTGCTGAAAGGTGTCACCGGGTCGGGCAAAACCGAGGTGTATCTCGAGGCGGTGGCAGAAGCGCTGCGCGCGGGACGTCAGGCGCTGGTCCTGTTGCCCGAAATCGCCTTGACGGCTGAATTCCTGACCAGGGTCGAAGAGCGGTTTGGCGCAAAACCTGCCGAATGGCACTCGGGTGCGACGATGACCGAGCGTCGCCGTGTCTGGCGCATGGTGGGGCAAGGCGATGCGCAACTGGTGGTGGGTGCCCGGTCAGCTCTGTATCTGCCGTTTCGCGATCTCGGTTTGATCGTTGTCGATGAAGAGCACGATACCTCGTACAAACAGGAAGATGGCGTGCACTACAGCGCGCGGGATATGGCGGTGTTGCGTGCAGCGATTTGCGGGGCCCGCGTGATCCTGGCCAGCGCGACGCCCTCTCTGGAAAGCTGGGCGAATGCAGAGGCTGGAAAATATGACCGGCTTGATCTGACGGCGCGGTTCGGGGCGGCAGTTCTGCCTGACATGAAATCCATCGATATGCGCGCCGAGCAGATGCAGGCCGGGACCTGGATTTCCCCCACATTGCGGCAGGCGGTGCGGCAACGGATCGAAAAAGGTGAGCAGTCCTTGGTGTTCATCAATCGCCGCGGTTACGCGCCGGTGACGCTGTGCCGGGCGTGCGGCTATCAGATCGAGTGTGATCAATGTGATGCGCGGATGGTCGAGCATCGGTTCCTCAAG
This sequence comes from Ruegeria sp. B1, assembly GCF_056535885.1. NCBI lineage: Bacteria > Pseudomonadati > Pseudomonadota > Alphaproteobacteria > Rhodobacterales > Roseobacteraceae > Ruegeria > Ruegeria sp. B1. The sequence goes on from NZ_JBQFJA010000001.1 coordinate 2,045,539, forward strand.
CGTCTGATGTGTCACCAATGCGGAGCGACCAAACCGATGTCTAATGCCTGCCCCTCGTGCGGGGTTGAGGGCAAGCTGGCGCCCGTCGGGCCGGGGATCGAGCGTTTGGCCGAAGAGGCTGAGGCGACCTTTCCAGACGCGAAAATCGTAATGCTAAGCTCTGATTTGTTTGGATCGGCGCGGGCGTTAAAGGCCAAGATTGAAGAGATCGCCCAGGGGGATGCGGATATCATCATCGGCACGCAGCTGGTGGCCAAGGGTCACAACTTTCCCAAGCTCACTTTGGTGGGTGTCATAGACGCCGACCTAAGCCTGCACGGGGCCGATCTGCGCGCCGCCGAACGGACATTCCAATTGATGCGCCAGGTGGCAGGGCGCGCGGGGCGGGCGGACAAACCGGGGCAGGCTTTGTTGCAGACCTTTCAGCCGGAGCATCCCGTGATCCGGGCAATTCTGTCGGGCGACGAAGAAGGATTCTGGCGGACCGAAGCGGCCGGGCGGCAGGCGGCGGGCGTTCCGCCTTATGGGCGTATGGCCGGAATCGTTCTGTCCGGCCCCGAGGTTGGTGCGGTTTTTGACCTCGGCACCGCACTGGCGCGCAACAATGTCCCGCTTCGCGAAATCGGGGCGCAGGTTTTTGGACCCGCCCCGGCCCCGATCGCGCTCATCCGCGGACGGCATCGGGTGCGCCTGCTCGTCAAAGCCCCAAAGGCGGCCCCGATTCAGGAGGCAATCTCGCGTTGGATTACGCCCTTGCGGTTGAAGGGCGACCTTCGCCTGACCGTGGATATCGATCCGCAGAGTTTTTACTGATCTCTGCATCAGTGCAGAGGCAGTGTGCGCCCGGTCTTTTCCCTCGCCAAACCGCCGCAATGGGCGTAGAGGACTCTCATGCTGAAACCCGTGCCCCTGTCCGAGGCGCAGAGCCTTCCGTTCTGGCGTCGTCCGATGACGCTCCTGTTTGTGATGGCGTTCACCATGCCGATTGCGTTCAACGGGTGGAATGCGCTGCTGAACAATTTCGTGATCGAGGTGGTGAATTTTGATGGCGCGGATATTGGCCTTCTGCATACGGTGCGCGAGATCCCGGGATTTCTGGCCGTTGGCGTGATCGCGGTGATCCTGTTCATTCGCGAGCAGGTGTTGGCGATGATCTCCCTTATGCTGCTGGGCGTTGCCACGGCGGTCACGGCCTGGTTCCCCAGCCTTGGTGGTCTGCTGTTCGTGACGTTGTTCAGCTCGATTGGCTTTCACTACTACGAAACGGTAAACCAATCTCTGCAATTGCAATGGTTGCCAAAGGATCGCGCGCCGCAGGTTCTGGGTTGGCTGGTTGCGATGGGGTCTGCGGCAACTGCGGTTGTTTATGGGTTGATCGTGCTGACCTGGGACAGGTTTGACCTGTTATACAATACCGTTTTCATGGCGGCTGGCGGGGTCACTGCGCTGCTGGCCTTGTTCTGCCTGATCGCCTATCCGCAGTTCGACGCACCGACGCCGCAGACCAAAAAATTGGTGCTGCGCCGCCGCTACTGGTTGTACTACGCCTTACAGTTCATGGCTGGCGCGCGGCGTCAGATCTTCGTGGTCTTTGCCGGTTTCATGATGGTCGAGAAATTCGGGTTCGCGGTGCACGAACTGACCAGCCTCTATCTGATCAATCTGGTGATCAACATGGCCGCGGCGCCGATGCTGGGTAAGGCCGTGGCCGTTTTTGGCGAGCGCCGGACGTTGGTCTTTGAATACGCAGGGCTCGCCATCGTGTTTGCAGCCTATGGCGGCATCTACTGGTTTGGCTGGGGCGTGCTTCTGGCCGCGATCCTATATGTGATCGACCATGTTTTATTTGCCCTGGCGCTGGCGCTTAAGACGTATTTTCAGAAAATCGCAGACCCGGCTGACATCGCACCGACGGCGGCCGTTGCCTTCACGATCAATCATATAGCGGCTGTCTTTCTGCCCGCTCTGCTGGGCCTGCTTTGGGTGGTTTCCCCCGGTGCGGTGTTTGCACTGGCCGCGGGTATGGCAATGGTGTCTTTGGCCCTGTCGCTGCTGATCCCTCGCCATCCGGAACCGGGTAACGAAACGATCCTGTCGAAATACGCACCTGCACCTGCGGAATGAGCGTTGCCGCTTGACCTTGTCCGCCCATCCCCCTAGGCGCTCGGGCAATCCAGACAGGAGACCCCCATGCCCACATTTACAGCGCTGACGACACTGACCGGAAAACCCGCAGCGGAACGCCTGGGAAACGCGATGGAGCGTCTTAGCCCGGAGCCAACCGGCGTTGGCGTGTTCGAGGTCGAGGACGGGTCTGGCCTGTGGGAAGTCGGCGGCTATTTCACCGAAGCACCGGATGAAACCGCGTTGGCGGTGCTGGCCGCCGCGTTCGAGGCCAAGCCATTCGTGGTCTCGGAACTGCCGGAAACCGACTGGGTTGCGCATGTCCGCAGGGAACTGGCTCCGGTCGAAGCGGGGCGCTTCTTTGTCTATGGGGCGCATGACGCGGACAAAGTGCCGGCGGGCAGCGTACCTTTGCTGATTGAGGCGGCAATGGCCTTTGGAACCGGCCATCACGGGACGACGATGGGATGCCTCAAGGCATTGGATCGCCTGTTGGAGGAGGGGTTCACAGCCACCAAAGTGGCCGATATTGGCTGCGGCACCGCCGTTCTGGCCATGGCAGCGGCTCGGGTTTGGAAAGGTGATATCCTTGCCAGCGATATCGATCAGGTTGCCGTTGATGTGGCTGAGGCCAATCTGAAGGCCAACAATATGAGAGGTGCCGTAAGGTGTGTTGAGGCGGCAGGCTTTGATCACCCTGAGTTGCGGTCCGGAGCACCCTACGATCTGATTTTTGCCAATATTCTCAAAGGTCCTCTTATCGCTTTGTCGCCCGACATCGGCGCGAATCTGCGGACAGGGGGCTATGCGATTCTGTCTGGAATCCTCCATGAACAGGCCGAAGATGTGGCTGCAGTTTATTCACAGAATGGGTTCAATGAGGTCCACAGGGCGCAGATTGGTGAATGGACGACGCTGATCTTAAGCAAACAGGACTTAAATTAGGCCATTTGCGGGAGTTTTGTGGATTTTTGCCACGGTTTTGTCGCAATCTCTTTTTACCGTTTTCTAATGAAGTCGAGGGGGGCGGTTTTAGGAGGCTGCCATGACGGGAAAGCAATTGGAGTTTGGTCAGCGCGTTCATCGCCTGAACAAAAAACATCAAAAGATGAGCCGTGGCTATCGTGCGACCATGCGCAAGGATGGCTTGGTTGTTATGAAACCACAACGGGTCCGCTCGGCGGTTCCGGTCAAGGTTTTGGTGCTGTGCCTGATCGCGTTCTTCGCCTTCAAGGCATTTTTGCTGTCCAGCCTTGGGCCGTCCGGATACCAATATCGGGTTGATAGCCTGAATCAGGGCACCTCGGTTGAACAGGCCGGTGCTTGGGTGATGCAAATCGATCCACTGACACAGATTCTCTCGGTTCAACTGAACGAAGTCCTGTACTGAGTTCAGCCTGACACGAAAAACACCGCATGCCTCTCGGGCGCGCGGTGTTTTTATTTGCCCCTTGGGGAGGAGTCAGGGCGTGTGAGTGGTCGTTGATCAGACCTTAGAACCGGCCTTCCGCGATGGCGTCGATGTCGCCACGGCACAGACCGATGTCTTCGAGTTCACGATCTGTTAAACCCTTCAGCGCGTTGCGGGTAACGCGGGCGTCGTTCCATTCGAACACGGCGTTTGCAGCCGATGTGAGTGTTGCGCCGATACGGCCAACGAGGCCGAATGAGCCAGAGGTGGTGCGGATGGTATCCAGTGCAGCCATATCCTGTTTCCTTCTGTTTGTGTTCACGTTGCGATCTTGCGATCTGACCGGCATCTAGTGCCGTCAAATGAACAGAACAAGTTCAGTTTCTGCATATGTCCTATGCATTTTCTGCAATACTCAATCACCCTGTAATCGCCTTAAATAATTGGTGAATTTACCTTCATAAACCTGTCGATTTCAGACGGTTTCACGTCGTGATTAGGCTGTGTTGTCGCGGCCAGAACAGTCATGTCGTTTTCATGCGTGAGGTCAATTCGCTTGGAAAATGTTCATGTTTCGTGCTAATCGATGAAAAAAGATCACATAACCCGAGCAGGCCGAGGCAAAACATGCGAATTCTGGGCATTGATCCGGGGTTGAGAACCCTGGGATGGGGCGTCATCGAATCAAATGGCAGCCGCCTGAGCCATGTCGCCAATGGTCTGTGTAAATCGGACGGGGATGATCTGGGTGAACGGCTTCTTTCGTTGCACAATCAGATTGTCGAGGTGATCGCAGCGCATCGTCCGGATCAGGCCGCCATCGAACAGACCTTTGTCAACAAGGATGGCGCCGGAACGCTCAAACTGGGTCAGGCGCGTGGTGTCGCGTTGCTGACGCTGGCGCAGGCGGGATTGGCTGTTGGCGAATACGCCCCCAATCGGGTCAAGAAAACCGTTGTCGGGGTCGGTCACGCAGAGAAAGAGCAGGTCCTTCATATGGTCAAGCTACAGCTGCCGGGCTGTGCGCCCAAAGGGGCCGATGCGGCAGATGCTCTGGCGATTGCCATCTGTCATGCCTATTACGGCAAGACCCAGCAGGGGCGGTTGAAAGAGGTGGGAGCATGATTGGCAAGCTGACGGGACGGTTGGATTACCGGGCGGCAGATCATGTGCTGATTGATGTGCGGGGCGTTGGCTACATTGTTTATTGTTCGGATCGCACCATGGCGGCCTTGCCCGGCGTGGGAGAGGCGATTTCGCTCTACACCGATATGGTCGTGCGCGAAGACCTGATGCAGCTTTATGGGTTTTTGTCGCTGGTTGAAAAGGAATGGCACCGGCTGCTGTGCTCTGTTCAGGGCGTCGGGGCCAAGGTTTCGCTGGCCATTCTATCAGCGCTTGGGCCGGACGGTGTGAGTCGTGCGATTGCACTGGGCGACTGGGCATCCGTCAAGGCGGCCAAAGGCGTTGGCCCCAAAACGGCACAGCGCATCGTTCTGGACCTCAAGGACAAGGCGCCCGGTGTCATGGCCATGGGGGGCACCATCACCGAAGCAATGGACGGCCCGGTGCTGGATGTTGTCGAGACTGAAGCTCCCGTTCCAACACAAAAGCAATCGCCTTTGCCTGCTTCCGGTGCAGGCGCGGCGTCTGCCGATGCGCTATCTGCTCTGTCCAACCTGGGGTATGGCCCGTCAGATGCGGCAGCAGCCGTGGCCGAAGCGGCAGCGCAGATGCCCGATGCCGGTGAGGCAGATCTGATCCGCGCAGCGTTGAAGCTGCTGGCCCCGAAAGGCTGATTGAATGGTAGACGTCGATCCCACCCTGCGCCCTGAACCGTTGCCCGAAGACAATGATCGCGCGCTGCGCCCACAGGGTTTGGATGAATTCATTGGCCAAGCCGAGGCGCGGGCCAATCTGCGCATCTTTATTCAGTCCGCCCGCCAGCGGGGCGAGGCGATGGATCATACGCTGTTTCATGGTCCTCCGGGGCTGGGAAAAACCACGCTGGCGCAGATCATGGCGCGCGAGCTTGGAGTGAATTTCCGAATGACATCCGGTCCAGTGCTGGCCAAGGCAGGGGACCTGGCGGCGATTTTGACCAATCTGGACTCGCGCGATGTGCTGTTTATTGATGAAATCCACCGTCTGAATCCGGCGGTTGAAGAAGTCCTGTATCCGGCGATGGAGGATTTTGAACTGGATCTGGTGATCGGCGAAGGCCCGGCGGCACGCACCGTCCGGATCGAGCTTCAGCCCTTTACACTGGTCGGGGCAACCACCCGGATGGGCCTGTTGACGACGCCCTTGCGGGACCGGTTTGGGATCCCAACCCGTCTGCAATTCTACGAGGTCGATGAGTTGCACGAAATTGTCACGCGCAATGCGCGCAAACTGGGTGCGCCGGCCGACAACGATGGCGCGCGGGAAATCGCCAAACGGTCTCGCGGAACGCCTCGGATCGCAGGCCGGTTGCTGCGCCGCGTCGTCGATTTTGCAATTGTCGAAGGCGACGGCCGGATCACACGGGAACTCGCGGATGGTGCTCTTACCCGTCTGGGCGTGGACACTCTGGGCCTTGACGGGGCGGATCGGCGCTACTTGAAGCTGATTGCAGAGAATTACGCGGGCGGGCCTGTCGGCATCGAAACGTTATGCGCGGCGTTGTCGGAAAGCCGGGATTCGCTGGAAGAAGTGATTGAGCCGTATCTGCTGCAGCAAGGCCTGATCCAGCGCACGCCGCGCGGCAGGATGCTTGCGCAAAAGGCATGGGCTCATTTGGGGCTGCCGGCTCCGAAAGGTCAGAGCGATCTGTTTGGTTGAAGCCGGGCGTCTGAGATTTTATGCCTTCGGCGAAAGTGTTTTCGGAAAGATGAAGGATCGCGCGTGACCCCGGACGAGATCGAAGCCCTGTTCACCCGTGACAGCGGAGAATTCCTCTTCGCGCGCTGGGGGCGCCCGATTGTTCCGGTTGTCTTTGGCGTCGAGGATGACACCTTGGCAATTGTCAAAGGCGCGTTCGAGGCGGTGGTGGCACTGGCGGATCACCAGATGGCCGAAACCGATCCGGAGCTTGGCGTGAATTGCATGGTGTTCTTTTTCCGGGACTGGCAGGAATTGCCCGAGGTCCCGGATCTGGATCGCCTGATCCCCGACCTCGGGCCGCTGGTGGAGCGTCTGATCGCGGCGGATGCCAACCAATACCGCATTTTCAGGTTCGAAGAGGACGGCGCAATCCGCGCCGCGTTTGTCTTTCTGCGCATGGATGCCGAATTGTCAAAGGTGCCTGCCGAAACCCTTGCGCTCAGCCAGGTGGTGCAAACTGTTCTTTTGTGGTCGGATGCCGCTTTTCGCGACAAATCGCCCTTGGCCATGGCAGGTGACGCAACGATCTTGCGCCCCGAGATTGCCGGGTTGATCCGCGCTGCATATGATCCTGTTCTGCCGAGGGCGGCGCAGGACCCGTCTCACGCATTGCGATTGTTTGCCCGGTTGGAGCAACCTCAATGAAACACACCTATCCGGTTCGCGTTTACTATGAAGACACCGATATGGGGGGTGTGGTCTACCATGCGAATTACCTGCGTTACATCGAGCGGGCCCGATCGGACTGGGTGCGTCAACTGGGTAATGACCAGAACGCCATGCGTGACCAAGGTATTGTCTGGGTCGTGCGCCGGGTCGAGGCGGATTACCTCGCGCCAGCGAAATTCGAGGATGAACTGGTGGTCGAAACAGACGTGGTTTCATTGTCTGGTGTGCGACTGACCATGGCGCAGCTGGTGCGCCGGGGCGAGACCGAAATCTTTCGTGCGACGGTTACAGCCGTGTGCATCAACAAAGCTGGCAAGCCTGTCCGTCTTCCGGCAGAGATTCGCGCATTGATGTAACAATTTGCAGGGCCGGGGTGGTTCTGTTGGCTTTTCATCACCAACTGCGATAGCGTTTGGCAAAACAAGGCCAAACGAACGGCCGTCAGGCAAAACAAAGAGCAGGTTCATGGAAGCTGAAACGCTGGCGCTGGCGCAGGAGATCGACTTCTCCATGTGGGGGCTGTTTGCCCGCGCGACCTTTATCGTCAAACTGGTGATGCTGATGCTGGTGGTCGCATCCTTCTGGTCCTGGGCGATCATCATCCAAAAGCTTATCAACTATCGCGCCGCACGCCGCGAGGCGCAGGTGTTTGATGAAAGTTTCTGGTCCGGCAACCCGCTGGATGAATTGTTCGAACAGATTGGCACGCAACCCGATGGCAGCTCTGAAAAGATCTTTGCGGCTGGCATGATCGAATGGCGCAGGTCGCATCGCACCGATGGCGGATTGATTGCGGGGGCGACGGCCCGAATTGACCGGTCGATGGACGTTGCTATCGCTAAAGAGGCCGAGACCCTGAACAAGGGGCTGCCCATCCTTGCAACCGTTGGCTCGACTGCACCCTTTATCGGCCTGTTCGGTACGGTCTGGGGCATCATGAATGCCTTCATCGAGATTGCAGAACAGCAGAACACGAACCTTGCCGTCGTGGCCCCGGGGATCGCCGAAGCTCTGCTGGCCACCGGTCTTGGGCTCTTGGCCGCGATCCCGGCGGTGATCTACTATAACAAGCTGAGCGCGGACAGCGATCGGATCGTAGGCGGCTATGAAGCTTTTGCCGACGAATTCGCGACCATCCTGTCGCGGCAATTGGACAGCTGACATGGGCGCGGTGGTCCAGCAACCCTCGGGCGACAATGGCCGCAGGCGCGGTCGGCGGCGCGGGCGTTCGCGACCGATGTCCGAGATCAATGTGACGCCCTTTGTGGATGTCATGCTGGTGTTGCTGATCATCTTCATGGTCGCTGCGCCGCTGCTGACCGTGGGAGTGCCCGTCGACCTGCCCAAAACCGCGGCCAGTGCGCTGCCCGGCGACAACGAAGAACCGCTGACTATCACCCTGACGGCAGACGGTCGGGTGCAGATTCAGACCACAGACGTGCTGCGCGAAGAGTTGATTGGCAAGTTACGCGCCATTGCCGCAGAACGCAGCAGCGACCGTGTCTTTCTGCGTGCCGATGGCGCGATCCCCTATGCGCAGGTGATGCAGGTCATGGGCGCGTTGAATGCGGGCGGGTTTTCCAATGTGGGCCTGGTGACAGATACCGGCGGCCCAACGCTGGACGATGGGTAAGGGTGAGGCTGCGCGGTGGATACCGGCACCAAAATTTCGGCGATTGCTCATGTGAGTGTGATAGGTTGGGCGTTGTTCGGCGGGACCTTTCGGTCCGAGCCGTTGCCGATGGCTGTCCAGGATGTTTCCGTGATCAGCGCTGAGCAATTTGCTGCGATGACAGCACAGCGCGATGCGCCAGATGTGCCCGTTGAGCCGACTACCCTACAACAGCCGCCGGAACCGACGGAAGAGGCCAATGCACCCGACCAAACGTTGGAAGACCAGCCGCGCCCCGAGCCCGTCACCCCGTCAGAACCCGAGCCAGAGCCAGAGCCTGAAACTCTCGAAGCACCACCAGAGCCCGAAGTGCCCGAGGATGTGCCTGTACTGATCGAACCGGAAGTGGAAACTGCCGCGTTGCCGGTGCCTCCGGGTCCCGAAGCACAGCCGCGCCCGGCCGACCGGGTGGCACCTGAAGCGATTGCCCCACCGCCTCCGGACGCCGAACCTGATGATATTGAAACGCCTCCCGTGTCGCTGGATGAAGGCGCGGAAACGCAACAGGAGCAGCAGGACCAGACAGCCCCCGAAGAGGCCGCCCCGGAAATTGTGACCGAAGCCGAGGAATCGGATGAACAGTCTCCATTGACGTCTCCACGGCCAAGGGTACGGCCCAATAGGCCAGCCCCGGAGCCTGCACCCGACGTGGCCGAGACACCTGAACCAACACCTGATACCCCTGCGCCGAGTGATAACGCGGCCATCAATGATGCCTTGGCCGAAGCGTTGAGCAGTGGAACCGAGCCTACGGGGCCGCCTCTGACCAGTGGAGAAAAGGATGCGATGCGTCTGGCGGTGTCTCGGTGTTGGAACGTCGGGTCGCTATCGACGGATGCCCTGAACACCGTAGTTGTCGTCGGATTCTCTCTGAACCGCGACGGAACCGTTGTAGGGGGCAGTTTGCGCCTTCTGGACAGTACCGGTGGGACGGCTGGTGCCGAAAAACAGGCATATGACGCCGCCCGGCGGGCAATATTGCGCTGCGGAGCGCGAGGATACGAACTGCCTGCTGACAAATACGCGCAGTGGCAGGATATTGAGATTACATTCAATCCCGAGAGGATGCGGATCAAATGATGAAACTTCTGACCAGCCTCTTCGTTGGCCTGACCCTGCTTTCGGCGCCGGTTTACGCTCAGAGCGGGCCACTGCGTCTGGAAATCGACGAAGGCATCATCGAGCCGATGCCATTTGCGGTTCCCAACTTCGTGCCGGACGGTCCGGCGGCGGCGCAATACGCCAACGATCTCTCTCGTGTTGTTGCGGCGGATCTGACGGGAACGGGGTTGTTCCGCGAAATCTCTGCCGACGCGTTCATCAGCCGGGTCAGCAGCTTTGACGCCCCGGTGCAGTTTGCCGATTGGAAGGCGATCAATGCACAGGCGTTGGTGACCGGCGCTGTGAACGTCTCGGGCAAGCGCCTGACAGTTCGGTTTCGGGTTTGGGACGTGTTCTCAGGCCAGGAATTGGGCAATGGCCTGCAATTGGCCGGTACAACCGATGGCTGGCGACGTATGGCGCATAAAGTCGCCGATCAGGTGTACAGCCGGATCACCGGCGAGGGCGGATATTTCGACAGCCGCGTCGCCTTTGTCTCCGAAAGCGGCCCCAAGGATCAGCGTCTGAAACGTCTGGCCATCATGGATTACGATGGCGCAAATGTGCAGTATCTGACCGACAGTTCAGCCATTGTACTGGCTCCGCGCTTTTCGCCGTCCGGGGACCGACTACTGTACACAAGCTACGAAACGGGCCGACCGCAGATTTACGTGCTCGATGTCGCCAGTGTCAGGCGGCAGGAGTTGAAAACGCAGGAAGGCACGATGAGCTTTTCGCCCCGGTTCTCTCCGAATGGTCAATCCATCGTCTATTCGCTGTCGCAGGGTGGGAACACGGATCTGTGGCGGATGGATCTGGCCTCGGGTCAAAGCACAAGGCTGACAAATACGCCTGCCATTGAAACCGCGCCCAGTTATTCGCCGGATGGCAGCCGCATTGTATTTGAAAGCGACCGCTCGGGCACACCGCAACTCTATGTCATGCCGTCGGGCGGCGGGGAACCAACCCGCATGAGCTTTGGTCAAGGTCGATATGGCACACCGGTCTGGTCCCCTCGTGGCGATCTGATTGCTTTCACCAAGCAGAACAAAGGTCGGTTCCATATTGGTGTGATGCGCACGGACGGCAGCGAAGAGCGACTGTTGACGTCGTCGTTCCTGGACGAAGGGCCGACATGGTCCCCGAATGGGCGTGTCATCATGTTCACACGCGAAACGCAGGGAGCCAGTGGACGATCAACATTGTATTCCGTGGATATTTCGGGGCGCAATCTGCGGCCGGTGCGAACCCCGGACGGCGGCAGCGACCCGTCCTGGGGGCCACTGCAAAATTGATCGCAACCACCATGCGGCAAAGTTCACAAGAAACGGCTGCTGTGGTAGACAGGCGGCAATAATCAAAACACGAGGCACTTGAAATGAACGTATTGAGCAAAATCCTGGCGGTGGGCGCGATGAGCGTGGTTGCTGCCTGTGCAAACAACGATCCTTCGGCATTGGGTGGCGGTGGCCCGGGCGGCAGCGGCGCACTTGTGCCGGGCTCTCCGAGCGATCCGCGCTCCCCCGCTTATTTCCAGCAAACCGTTGGTGACAGGGTTCTGTTTGCGGTGGACCAGTCCACACTGTCCCCGCAGGCCCAGACGATCCTGCAGGGGCAGGCCGACTGGTTGATGGCAAATCCCGACTTCGTAGCGACGATTGAGGGGCACGCGGATGAGCAGGGAACGCGAGAATACAACCTCGCGCTTGGTGAACGGCGTGCAAATGCGGCACGGGAATACCTGATCTCGCGCGGGGTTGCAGGCAACCGGCTGCAAACGGTCACTTATGGCAAAGAACGCCCGATCGAGATTTGCAGCACCGAGGAATGTTATTCCAAAAACCGGCGCGCAGTGACGGTGCTGACCGGTTCAACCTTGGGGTAAGACGATGAGACTTGCAGGATGGGTTTTGGCGGCGGTTGTGGCGACGGCTGGCATAGCACAAGCACAGGATCAACAAACGCTGGCGGATATCCGGCAGGAGCTGACGGTTCTGCATGTGGAGATACAGCGCCTGAAGCGTGAGTTTTCCACCACCGGCTCGCCGGCACCAAATCTGTCCGGCAGTTCAGTACTTGAACGTGTAGATGCGATTGAGGCGGAGTTGCAGCGCCTGACCCGCCAGACCGAGCAACTGAACCAGCGTGTGCAGAATATCGTGACCGACGGGACAAACCGGATCGGGGATCTTGAGTTCCGCTTGGTTGAGCTTGAGGGGGGCGATCTGTCGACGCTGGGCGAAACTTCGACGTTGGGAGGCGAGGATCAGTCCACGGCCGCAGTACTACCTGCACCCGCGCAGCCTTCCCCCTCGGATCAGGGTGAATTGGCTGTTGGCGAACGCGCCGATTTCGACTCTGCCTCTCAGGCATTAACGGATGGCGATTTCCAAACGGCTGCCAATATGTTCGCGCAGTTTGACACATCTTACCCCGGTAGCCCTCTTGCGCCCGAAGCGCATCTGAAACGGGGTCAGGCGCTGGAAGGGCTGGGCGACACGCGGGAGGCGGCACGCGCCTTCTTGGCCAGCTTTACCGGCGATTCCGAAGGCACCTTCGCACCGGAGGCTCTGTTCGAACTGGGCGCGGCGCTGGGACGCTTGGGCCAGACCGATCAGGCCTGCATCACTCTGGGCGAGGTTGGCGTACGGTTTCCGGCGTCTGCCACCGTGTCTGACGCCACGCAGGAAATGGCGTCTCTGGGGTGTTCTTGATCCGGAACGCCGACACTTTACGAACTGAACTGCGCGCAAACCTGCCCAAAAAATTGCCGGGCAGGTTGGGCGTTGCAGTATCCGGCGGTGGGGACTCTATCGCCTTGATGCAACTATTGAACGGAATTGCGCGGGACGAAGGTGTTGTTCTATCCGTCGCCACGGTCGATCACGGCCTACGATCCGAAGCGGCGGAGGAGGCGGACGTTGTAGCAAATCAGGCTGCACGTCTGGGACTTGCGCATGAAACCTTGCGATGGGAAGGCTGGGATGGTCGTGGGAACCTGCAGGATCAAGCCCGCAGGGCGCGCTATGAGTTGCTCGCATCCTGGGCACACGGCAATGATATCAGCGCGATTGCCTTGGGTCATACCGCCGATGATCAGGCGGAAACGTTTTTGATGAGATTGGGCCGGGCGGCGGGTGTAACCGGCTTGTCGGCCATGCCGAAAACCCGAAACGCACACGGCATTCAGATGCTCCGCCCGATGTTGGGGATCACCCGGCGGAGGCTGCGTGAATACCTGACCGAAATCGGGGCGAGTTGGATCGAAGACCCATCGAATCAGGACTGTCGTTTTGATCGGATCAAGGCGCGCAAGGCTCTGCCGGGCCTTGAAAAGCTTGGAATCACGTCCGAAACGCTGTCCCGCGTGGCTGAAAACATGTCACAAGCGCATGAGGCATTATCGCGCTATGCGCAGGATTCCGCCCGACGTGTCGCGAAGGCAGAGGCAGGGAGTGTCATCGTCGACCGTGCCGCGTTTTCCGCTTTGCCCAGCGAAATCCAGCGCCGGATTGTGGTGGGCATCGTTTCGTGGATCGCGGGGCGGGGATATCCGCCGCGCCAATCGTCGGTTGACCGGGCGTTGGCCGCCTTGCCTGGGGGACAAGCGGGCGCGATCAACGGCTGCCTGCTGCTGCCCGAGGGCGATAAGGCATGGATTTGCAGGGAGTTTAAGGCGGTCGAGGGTCTGTCCGCCCCGGTAGGGGAAGTTTGGGACGGAAGGTGGATCATCACCGGTCCGGACACACCGGGGGCTGAGATTCGGGCGCTGGGTGAGACTGGATTACAGGCTGTGCCGGACTGGCGCGCGACAGGTCGACCGCGCCTCGCTTTGAGTTCTTCACCGGCCGTTTGGCAGGGGGACCAGCTGCTCGCAGCACCGGTTGCAGGCTATCCAAATGGCTGGACCGCCGAACTAACCCCTGAATGGCCCGAGTTTTACACATCGTTTTTATCGCATTGAACCTGCCACAATCCTCTCTATTTTAAGGAGTAACCCGGCAGCACCCCATCTGCCGCAATCTTTTGGGAGATTTTCCTTGGGCAACGCTCGCAATATAGCATTCTGGGTCGTTCTGTTTCTGCTGATCCTTGCACTGTTCAACCTGTTCAGCGGACCGGGCGGAACGCTTCAGAGCAACGAAAGAACATATTCGGACTTTGTCAGCGCCGTACAGAGCGGTGAAGTCAAGAATGTCACCCTGGATGGCGAACAGATACGTTACACCACCGAAAGCGGCGGCACCTATGTCACAATCAAGCCGGGCGATGCCGAGGTGACCAAGCTTCTGATCGATGAAAACATTCCGGTGCGTGCTGAGAAACAGCAGCAATCCGGCTTCCAGTCTTTTCTGATCACGCTACTGCCCTTCCTTCTCTTGATCGGGGTTTGGGTCTATTTCATGAACCGGATGCAGGGCGGCGGCAAAGGCGGCGCAATGGGCTTTGGTAAGTCCAAGGCCAAGATGCTGACTGAAAAGCATGGCCGGGTAACCTTTGATGATGTCGCGGGCATCGATGAGGCCAAGGAAGAGTTGGAAGAGATCGTGGAATTTCTGCGCAACCCGCAGAAATTCTCGCGCCTCGGCGGCAAGATCCCCAAGGGTGCGCTGCTCGTGGGCCCTCCCGGAACCGGTAAGACACTGCTGGCCCGCGCGATTGCGGGTGAGGCCGGTGTGCCGTTCTTCACCATCTCAGGGTCCGATTTTGTTGAAATGTTCGTGGGTGTTGGTGCGTCCCGTGTCCGCGACATGTTCGAACAGGCCAAGAAAAACGCGCCGTGTATCGTTTTCATCGACGAGATCGACGCCGTTGGTCGCCACCGTGGCGCCGGCTATGGCGGCGGTAACGATGAACGCGAACAGACCCTCAACCAGTTGCTGGTCGAGATGGACGGGTTCGAGGCCAATGAAGGCGTGATCATTCTGGCCGCGACGAACCGCAAGGACGTCTTGGACCCGGCTCTGCTGCGTCCGGGCCGTTTCGACCGGAACGTGACTGTTGGGAACCCCGATATCAAAGGCCGTGAGAAGATCTTGGGCGTGCATGCGCGTAAGACACCTTTGGGCCCCGACGTCGATCTGCGGATCATCGCGCGGGGTACTCCGGGCTTTTCAGGTGCCGATCTGGCAAACCTTGTGAACGAGGCCGCCTTGATGGCTGCTCGCGTGGGTCGTCGCTTTGTCACCATGGAGGATTTCGAGAACGCCAAAGACAAGGTGATGATGGGGGCCGAGCGCCGCTCGATGGTGTTGACCCAGGATCAGAAGGAAAAGACGGCCTATCACGAAGCTGGCCACGCTGTGGTTGGGCTGGAACTGCCGCTGTGCGATCCGGTTTACAAGGCGACGATCATCCCGCGCGGTGGTGCGCTGGGTATGGTTGTCTCGCTGCCAGAAATGGATCGCCTTAACTATCACCGGGACGAGTGTGAGCAAAAGCTGGCGATGACCATGGCCGGTAAGGCTGCCGAGGTGATCAAGTACGGCGAGGATCACGTCTCGAACGGCCCGGCAGGGGACATCATGCAGGCCAGCCAATTGGCGCGTGCGATGGTGATGCGCTGGGGGATGTCAGACAAGGTCGGCAATATCGACTATGCGGAAGCGCATGAGGGATATCAGGGCAACACCGCAGGGTTCTCGGTGTCCGCCCATACCAAAGAGCTCATCGAGGAAGAGGTCAAACGCCTCATTCAGCAAGGTTATAAACGGGCGCACAAGATTTTGAGCGACAAAAGCGAAGAATGGGAGCGTCTGGCACAAGGCCTGTTGGAATACGAAACCCTGACGGGCGACGAGATCAAGCGCGTCATGAACGGCGAATCGCCGGGCGAGGGGGACGACGAAGGCGACACGCCGGATCAGGGCAGCGCCCCAAGCGTCACCGCCATTCCAAAAACCAAGGCAAAGAAATCGCCGCCCGAGGGCGGGATGGAGCCGGAGCCAACGGCGTAACGAAACAGACCCGGGCCTGCCCCGGGTCTTTTCATTTTGGCCTTTCGTTTGAGTGCGATAGCCCAATATGATCCGGTTGAAATGGGATCAGGAACGAGGTTCACATGCCGGTGCTCAGGGAAACAGAATTTGCCGCTGAAGTGATCTGGCTGGGCCACGTGCCCGCAGATACAACGATCCGGGCGCAGCCTGTCGACACATTGAACCTTGGCTTCTCCGGGGACATTGGAGCGCGGCATGAGGGCGTCAACCGAGCGTCCTGCGTCCGGGTCAAAAATCTGTATCCGGAAGGGACCGAGATACGGAATGTGCGACAGTTGACGGTGCTGTCCCAAGAAGAGCTGTCCGCAATTGCCGATGACATGAGGCTTGATCAGTTGGACCCATCCCATCTTGGGGCGTCGATTGTCTTGCGCGGCATTCCGGATTTTACCCATATCCCTCCGTCATCGCGCCTGCAGGCAGAGGATGGGCTCACCTTGACGGTGGACATGGAAAACCGGCCCTGCGTGCTGCCGGGACGCGAAATTGAGGCGGATCAGCCTGGCCATGGCGCAGCCTTTAAACCCGCAGCTCGCGGACGTCGCGGTGTGACAGCCTGGGTAGAGCGGCCGGGTCATTTGAACCTGGGCGATAAGATGAAGCTGTTTGTGCCGGATCAACGCAGTTGGGCGCCTTAAGACGCGGCTGTTTCCGATTTGAAACCGCCGAAGTGACGTTGCGACGTTTCGCGGCAAGATTATGTCGGAATTCACATTCACGCTGGTTGTGCACAACGGTATGGATTGCACAGCGCCGACCTGTCGCGTCGGTTTTGCACGGCATAACATTAGGGGCCCCGCTCAATGAGCTATAAATCCGACATCGAAATCGCCCGCGAGGCGAACAAAAAGCCGATCCAGGACATCGGTGCCAAGCTGGGGATCTCCAGCGACGACCTGCTGCCTTATGGTCACGACAAAGCGAAGGTCAGCCAGGACTTCATTAATTCTGTTCAGGACCGGGAAGATGGCAAGCTGATCCTGGTGACCGCGATCAACCCAACCCCGGCGGGCGAAGGCAAGACGACCACGACCGTGGGTCTGGGTGACGGCCTGAACCGGATCGGCAAAAACGCGATGATCTGTATCCGCGAGGCGTCGCTTGGGCCGAACTTCGGCATGAAGGGCGGCGCTGCAGGTGGCGGCTACGCGCAGGTTGTTCCGATGGAAGAAATGAACCTGCACTTCACAGGTGACTTCCACGCGATCACTTCAGCGCACTCGCTGCTGTCGGCGATGATCGACAACCACATCTACTGGGGCAACGAAGCCGAGATCGACACCCGCCGCGTTGCGTGGCGTCGTGTGGTCGACATGAACGACCGCGCCCTGCGTCAGATCACGGCGTCGCTGGGCGGTGTGTCGAACGGCTTCCCGCGCGAGGCTGGCTTTGACATCACCGTGGCCTCGGAAGTGATGGCGATCCTGTGCCTGGCCAACGACCTGAAAGATCTGGAAAAGCGTCTGGGCGACATCATCGTTGCTTACCGACGCGACAAGACCCCGGTTTACTGCCGCGACATCAAGGCCGAAGGCGCGATGACCGTGCTTCTGAAGGACGCGATGCAGCCGAACCTGGTTCAGACGCTGGAAAACAACCCGGCCTTTGTCCACGGCGGCCCGTTCGCGAATATCGCGCATGGCTGTAACTCGGTCATCGCGACCAAGACCGCTCTGAAAGTGGCCGACTATGTCGTGACCGAGGCTGGCTTTGGCGCCGATCTGGGGGCCGAGAAGTTCATGAACATCAAGTGCCGCAAGGCGGGCATCGCCCCGTCGGCTGTTGTGCTGGTTGCAACCGTGCGCGCGATGAAGATGAACGGCGGCGTGGCCAAGGCTGATCTGGGTGCGGAGAACGTCGATGCCGTACAGGCTGGTTGTGCCAACCTGGGCCGTCACATCGAGAACGTGAAATCCTTCGGCGTGCCGGTTGTCGTAGCCATCAACCACTTTGTCACCGATACCGATGCCGAAGTGCAGGCCGTGAAAGACTACTGCGGTGATCACGGGGTCGAGGCGGTTCTGTCGCGTCACTGGGAACTGGGCTCGGAAGGCTCGGCGCCTCTGGCTGAGAAAGTTGTTGAAATCGTTGAAGGTGGAACTGCGAACTTCGCGCCGATCTACCCCGACGATATGCCTTTGTTCGAAAAAGTCGAAACCATCGCCAAGCGCATCTACCGCGCGGACGAGGTTCTGGCAGACAATAAGATCCGCAACCAGTTGCGCGAGTGGGAAGAAGCGGGCTACGGCAACCTGCCGGTCTGCATGGCGAAAACCCAGTACTCGTTCTCGACCGACCCGACCCTACGTGGCGCACCCACCGGCCATTCGGTTCCGGTGCGTGAGGTTCGTCTGTCGGCTGGTGCCGGGTTCATTGTGGTTGTCTGCGGTGAGATCATGACCATGCCTGGCCTGCCGCGCAAACCTGCCGCCGAAACCATCTGCCTTAACGACGCAGGTGAGATCGAGGGCTTGTTCTAAGCGCTTGAATGATACATCTCGTGGTCTGGGGAAATCCCCGGGCCATGAGGAGAGAAACATGCCCACTCTGATACCGCCGCAAGACTGTCGCTCGATGCGCGAATTGCGGCCTCAGATCGACAAGCTGGACCGTCAATTGATCGAATTGTTGGTAACGCGCGCGGGCTATATCGACCGCGCGTCTCAGCTGAAACCCGGCGAGGGGCTGCCTGCCCGTATCCCGGATCGTGTCGAAGAGGTGGTGCAGCGCGTGCGCAAGAGCTCGGATGAATTGGGCATGGATCCCGATCTTGCAGAAAAGCTCTGGCGCATTTTGATTGACTGGTCGATTGCGCGTGAAGAGCGTGTGCTCGGCGCTGACTAGAGCGAAGAGGCGCCTTGTGCGCCCGATCCGTTTTGGAAGAGGGGATTGAAGAATGGTAGCCCAGGTTATTGACGGTAAAGCCTTTGCCGCAAAAGTACGTGCACAGGTGGCCGATCAGGTCGCAAAGCTGAAGGAAGAAAACGGGATCACACCCGGCCTGGCCGTGGTGCTGGTGGGCGAGGATCCGGCCAGCCAGGTCTATGTGCGTTCAAAAGGCAAGCAGACCGTCGAGGTCGGCATGAACTCATATGAGCACAAATTGGATGTGGACACCTCGGAAGAGGATTTGCTGGCCCTGATTGACAAGTTGAACAATGATCCGGCAGTTCATGGCATTCTGGTACAGCTGCCATTGCCCAAGCATCTGAACGAAGATTTGGTGATCAACTCAATCGATCCGGCCAAGGATGTGGATGGGTTCCACATCTCGAATGTGGGTCTGCTGGGCACCGGTCAAAAGTCGATGGTGCCCTGCACACCACTGGGCTGCTTGATGATGTTGCGCGACTACCATGGCTCATTGTCGGGCATGGACGCGGTTGTCATTGGCCGCTCCAACATTGTGGGCAAGCCGATGGCGCAGTTGCTGCTGGGTGACAGTTGTACGGTAACGATCGCACATTCGCGCACCAAAGACCTGCCAGACGTCGTGCGCCGTGCTGATATCGTTGTCGCCGCTGTTGGTCGTCCTGAAATGGTTCCGGGTGACTGGATCAAGGACGGCGCAACGGTCATTGACGTGGGCATCAACCGGATTGAGCGGGACGGTAAGAACAAGCTGGTCGGTGACGTAGACTACGCCAGTGCCTCCGAACGCGCGGGCGCCATCACCCCCGTCCCCGGCGGGGTCGGCCCCATGACCATTGCATGTCTGCTGGCCAACACACTGACAGCATGTTGTCGCGCAAACAGGTTGCCCGAACCTGAAGGCCTGACAGCCTGAGACCGTTTCGCCGGATCGGATAGGGGCCCGGTCCCAGTTTCATACAGACTGAAGTCAGGAGGGATGCGGGCGGTTCTGTGGCGCGTTGCGCGTCACAACATTTTACATCAAATTCATTTGACTGTCCGAAAAATACTGATAAGCCTCTGTTTCCAGACAGTTAAGTTGAAGGGTGTTGAGCGCCTGAGGCTGTTTGTCCGAGCCTTTGGGGGGGCTTGTAACTAGCGGTATGACATCGAAGCAGAGCCTGATACGAAACGTATGTACCCCTCGGAGAGTGGTTTCGGGATTGGTTTTCCTGCCATTGCTGGCCTACGCATTTCCGCCTTTCATGGTTTCGGATCTCCCCTTTTTTCTTCGCCTGATGTTCTGGACGGGTGTCATGGTCATTGCCCTATGCGTGACCTGGATGGCGCGGCGTTTGGTCAATGGTCGGCTTTTGCTGACGAAGCTACCTGTCCGGGATCTTGCATTTGCAGCCTTGATTCTTGCCCTTTTCACACCGTGCCTGTGGGTGCTGGCTTGGGCTCTGTTCTCGGTCGGGGGCCATGAGACTCCTGCTTTGCTGACCGCTGCGAACTATGGTGCAATATTCTCCGCCGGTCTGGTTCTGGTCCTGCGCGGCGACAGCGAGCCATCGCCCGCTGTTCACGGAAAATCGGAACAGCCCCGCCTTGTAAGGCGGTTGCCTCAGGATTTTCAGGGGTTGATTTATCGATTGACCGTCCGCGACCACAATGTCGATGTTGTGACGTCACAGGGCACGTTCACGATCCGGTCACGGTTCACAGATGCCATCAACGACATGGAACCCGTAGCGGGTCATTGTTCCCACCGGTCTCACTGGGTCACGGACGCCTCAATTGTTCGCGCCGAAAAGTCAGATGGCAAAACCTGGCTGCGTCTTGTAAATGGTGATCTTGTGCCGGTCAGCCGCAAATACAGGCCAAAGCTGGAAGAGGATGGCCTGATCTAAGACTACCGCGGCATCGCAACCATCTGTGGGGTAGAGCCGGTCAGGATGGCCTTTGCGTCCGGTCTAAGCAGATTGGACAAGACGCTGTCGCTGCTGCGCAGCCCTCCGGTGTAGGCCCCATAGGCCGGTAGGATGAGACGATGTTGGTCCAGCAGGAACGCCGGGCGCGTTATGGATCGTCCCCGGGCACGTATGCATACCTTTGGATGAAAGTGACCGGATACCTCGCCTTGACCACAGGCTTCAGCGATATGCCGAAAGACCAACGATCCGCAGATCCATTCCGACAGATGCGTGCCGCCCAGTTCGATCGGTCCGGGATCATGGTTGCCTTCGATCCAAATCCAGCGACGTCCCGCCTGCAATGCCGCAATGCGAAGTTTCTCGGAACGGTCCAGAGAAAAAGATGCTTCCAGGTCATCGAAACTGTCGCCCAGGCAGATGACTGTTTCGGCATCTGTTCTGTCCAAATCCGCTGCCAGACGGTCCAGCGTTTCCCGACTGTCGTAAGGTGGCAGCACAGGGCCGCCCCGACGGGCCATGCGTTCGGACTTTCCCAGATGCAGGTCTGATACGCATAGCGTCTTCCTGTCCGACCACCAGAGCGCCCCGGACGGCAAGGCGCATAGGCGCTGACCTGAAAAGGAAAACTTACACGCGTTCATGAAACGTTCTTTGCCTGTTTTGTGCCCGCGCGCAAGAGGGTCAATTCGGGTCCAGACCCGCCGTCTGCAAAAGCCGCGCGCTTTCTTGTGCCAAAAGGCGTTCCTCGGCCGCGCCTTTGACGGGCACCTTGCCGACCTCGAGGAACAGGGGCGCGGCCAGCGGGGACACACGATCCAGGCGGACCAGATCAATCCGGTCGCCTATGCGAGCCACCATGGCTTCGATCCGTCCAAAGTCGACCAGACCGCGCATTGCTTCTTCCCGTGTGATCTGCATCAACAGGTGATCGGGGTCGTACTTGAGCAGCGTGTCATACAGGATGTCTGACGAGAACGTTGCCTGCCGTCCGGATTTTCGTTGCCCACCGGTGTTGCGTTCTATCAGCCCCGCAATCGTCGCCGATGCGCGAAACGTACGCTTCATCACCGCGTTTCCTGCAAGCCAGGTGTCCAACCCCTGGCGTAGTGCGTTCAGTTGAAACAAGGGGCGGGGATCGGTGACCGCATCCAAGCCCCAGATCAGCGTCGCATAGTCTGTGGCCACAAAACCCAGCGGCGCCTGATCGGTTTCCTCCATCCGTTTGGTGAGCAACAGGCCAAGCGTTTGCTGCGCGTTCCGTCCGGCAAACCCATAAACACACAAGTGCTCGCGCCCGTCATCGGGGAAACTCTCGATCAGCAGCCGGTCGCGTTGGGGCAGGCGCGAGATCTCCCGCTGCAACGCCAGCCACTCGGCGGTGTGGCGCGGCAATTGAGGCCAGTTATCCTGCGCAAACATTCGCAATATGCGGTCGCTCAACTGGGTCGATGTGGCAAATTTCGTGCCCATGAAGGTTGCGATTTTGGGCTTCTTGTCGGCCTGCCGACTGACCTCGACCACCATGTCCCGTAGGCCTTCGTAGCGGACAATCTGCCCGCCAATCAGAAACGTGTCCCCGGGCGTAAGCGACGCTGCGAACTCTTCTTCAACTTCACCCAAAGGTTTGCCGCCGCGATTGCGTCTCAGCCGTACTTTTAGCGTGTCGGTATCCTGAATAGTGCCCAAGTTCATCCGAATGCGCTGGGCCGCACGAGGATCTCGCAACTGCCACAAACCGTCGGATCGTTGCTGCAGACGCTGCCAGCGGTCATAGGCGCGCAGGGCGTAGCCACCATTTGCGCAGAATTCCAGACAGGCGTCGAACTCGGAGCGTCCGAGATGCGAATATGGTCCCGCAGAGGTCATCTCGGTGTACAAGGCATCTGCATCGAACGGTGTGGCGGCTGCCGCGATCAGGATATGTTGGCACAGTACGTCCCTTGGACCTGATCCGCGCGGATCGCCGTCCAGATCATGGGCCCTGGCAGCTTCGAGCGCAGCGACGCATTCGACCACTTCAAACCGGTTTGCCGGGACCAGCAAGGCCTTGGACGGCGCGTTGTAGCGGTGGTTTGCGCGTCCGATCCTCTGCACCAGCCGTTTCACATTCTTGGGCGCTCCGATCTGGATCACCAGATCCACATCGCCCCAATCTATACCGAGATCCAGGCTGCCGGTGCAGACAATGGCACGCAGGTCGCCGCGCACCATGGCGGCCTCGACCCGGTCCCGCTGCTGCCGGTCCAGACTGCCGTGGTGAATTCCAATCGGCAGACCCTCGTCGTTGGCCAGCCATAGATTGTGAAAGAAAATCTCAGCCTGCGCCCGGGTGTTGTGAAAGATCAGGGTTGTCTTGTGTCGCCGGATTTGCTCCAGCACCGCAGGGATCGCGTAGGCCGCACCGCCACCGGACCACGGAGGCATTTCCTCGGTCTCCAACATCGCGATATCCGGATCCGGGCCCGGATCGGCCTGAATGATTTGGCAAGGATCAGGGTGTCGGGCCAGAAACTGTGCAATCGCGCCTGGGTTTTCGACCGTCGCGGACAGACCCACACGGCGCAGGTCAGGACATAAAGTTTGTAAGCGGGCCACGGCCAGCATCAACTGGTCGCCACGCTTGCTTTCGGCCAGCGCGTGGATTTCATCTACGATCACGCGTTGCAGCCCTTGAAACATGCGTGGTGCGTCCTCGTACGACGTCAATAACGCAAGGCTTTCGGGGGTGGTTAACAGGATATGCGGCGGGTCTGCGCGTTGGCGTTTCTTTTGCGTGGCCGAGGTGTCGCCTGTCCGATCCTCGATACGGATGGGCAGCCCGATCTCCTCCACAGGTGTGCGCAAGTTACGTTTGATATCGGCGGCAAGGGCCTTGAGCGGAGAGACATAGATCGTGTGCAGGCCCGTGTGGGTCCCATCGGCTAGCTCGGCCAGGGATGGCAGAAAACCAGCCATGGTTTTGCCCCCGCCCGTGGGCGCGATCAGCAGGGTCGCCGGGTCCTGCGCCCGGCGGAACATATCCTGCTGATGAGGGTGGATGGACCAGCCTTTAGCGGAAAACCACTTTCTGATCCGGGCGGGAATCTGCGTCATGGACGCAGACTAACCGTCCCGTTACCGGAATGGCACGGCGTTATTTGACGATTTTCTCGTCTTTCACAAACATGTTGGCCCATGCACGGTCGACCAGTTCGGGACTCATTTGATAGGGAATCCCCTCAAACTCGCAGATCGAGATCATCTGATCGATCAGGAATATCGGCTGATAGTTCGCGTAGATGTTGTCGATGGTTGGGTATTTGACCTTCAGCAGGTGAACCAGCGCCGACTCGTCAAGCGGCATACCGCGTTTGCGGGCCACCATTGCGAAGATTTTCAGGAAGTTTTCCTGGTTCGGCCCGTCGATCTTGATCTTGAAGAAGATCCGGCGCAGGGCGGCCTGGTCGAAGATTTCGTTGGGGTGGAAGTTGGTCGAAAAGATGACCAGAGTGTCAAACGGCACCTCGAATTTTTCACCTGACTGCAGGCCGAGAATGTCCTTGTTTTCCTCAAGCGGAACGATCCAGCGGTTGATCAGCGCCTGTGGGGGTTCAGCTTGACGGCCAAGGTCATCGACGATGAAGATGCCGCCGGTCGACTTCAACTGCAGCGGGGCCTGATAGGTTCGTGCCGTGGGGTTATAGACCAAATCCAGCATGCTGAGCGACAATTCACCGCCCGTCACAACCGTCGGGCGTTCGCACTGCACATATCGTGTGTCAAAACGTTTTTTGCGGCGCAAGCTGTTCGGGTCGTCCGCTTCCTGCTCGATCGCGTTGTGCACAATTGGGTCGTACACCGTAATGACCTGTCCGGCATACTCAATGGCGCGCGGCACATAGACATTGTCACCCAGGGCATCGCGAATTCCGTTGGAAATCGAGGATTTACCGTTGCCGGGCGGGCCATACATCAGAACCGAGCGACCAGCGCTAACTGCCGGACCAAGCTGATCCAGCAGGCTGTCGGGCAAGACCAGATGGCCCATGGCTCCGGTCAACTGGTCGCGCGTGACCTGAATATTGCGGATCGATTGACGTTTGACCTGTTCGCGGTAGACATCCAGCGGCACCGGCATGGCGCCGAAGTATTCAGACTGACTCAGGGCGTCTAAGGCCCGCGCCTTACCGGCATCGGTCAGCTGATACCCCATTTCGTTGCCGCTGTTGGCGTTCAGTGTTCCGGTTGCCTCAAGCAGTTTTTGCTCGCGCGCGATGTCGATCAGCTCCTGGGTCACAGATCCGGGAAGGCAAATGGCGGCGGCAACTTCTGAGACGGTGTCAACATTCTTGCGAAAGACGGTCTTCAGCAGAATATCCCGCATCATCACCAGTGGCAGTTGCATCTCGCCCAAGCCCTTTGGGGCAGGGGGCGCCATAACGGTTGAGGTTTGCATATTCATGGGCGATGCTCGTCTGTCAATTTGCCACATCAAATGCCCGGTTCAGGGCGACTTGCGGGAAATCTGGCGCAGCTTTGTGGCGGCACCATGGCGGGGACAAGGCGTGCAGATGATAGTTTACGAACCGTAAACAGTACCCAATATCAAATACATGGCCAGCGCACCGGCTAGGGCCAGGCCCATCGGGAACTGCTTGCCGCGGTCCCAGCTGTCCCAATGCGGCGCGATGGTGCGTAATCTGGTGTGTTTTGCCAGCCGATGCGTTGCCACTGCGCCCAACACACAGGCGGTCAGAATCGCACCCAAAAGCAATAAATCCCCAAACCACACGAATGGAGAGGCTGCGGCCAGAAACTTTGCGTCCCCCGCACCCATGGCACCAGCCGCGTTCAGCACCATGCCGATCAGTAGAACGATGACAATATGCAGCAACTGCCAGACATAGATCGGCAAGGCGACCGCAAACGGTCCAAGGTTTCCTGCGACCGCTCCGGAGGACCAGGGCGGAAAAACAAGTAAGCCTACGACGACATAGACAATTACGAGCGCAAGGACCGCATGGTTCTTGATCAACATGTCACGCATGTCCGTGAATGCGACATAAAAACAAATCGGCAACACGAATGGCAGAAACCAGATCGCCGCAACCGCAG
This sequence comes from Ruegeria sp. B1, assembly GCF_056535885.1. NCBI lineage: Bacteria > Pseudomonadati > Pseudomonadota > Alphaproteobacteria > Rhodobacterales > Roseobacteraceae > Ruegeria > Ruegeria sp. B1. The sequence continues at coordinate 2,071,261 of NZ_JBQFJA010000001.1, forward strand.
GGATTTCCATGGGTCAGGTTTCCTCAAGAGCGCGAAGTGACCGAACGGCTTCGTCAAAATGCTGCGGATGGGTTGCAATCGCTTCGCGGAACAGGTTTTTGGCGGTCGCCAAATCGCCTTGTTTTACGGCTGAAATCGCCATCGTGTTCAGCAAACGCGCGCGCTCGACCTGGGTCATTGGAACAACCGGCATGCTGTAGTTGCCCTGTGCGGAGCGGGCCAGAACCAGATTGTTTTTTGCCGTGAACAGCGATCTGTCCTGACGGATCGCATCGGTAAACAGCCGCTCGGCTTCGGCATACTCACCGCGTGTAAGCTTGGAGTAGCCCCAGTTGTTCATAACACCGCCCGGGCGCGTCGTCAGTCCAATGGCGGTTTCATAAAAGTGGTCGGCGCGTTTCCAGTCTTTTCGTGAATCCGCGACCAGCGCCTCAAGTCGGTAGCGTTTGAATGTCTCAAATGTCGGTGGAACCGAATCCAGCACAGTCTTTGCCTCGGACCAGTTGCCGTTCCGGACCAGGGCGTCGGCATACTCGATCTTGTCGGCATTGTTTGCGCCTTTCATCGAATTTACGCGTTTCCAAGCCGTAGACGCTTCGGTCGTGCGTTTTGCCCGGCCCAGAGAAATCGCCAATCCACGCTGCAGGTCGATCCGGTCGGGGTTCTTGCTGACGGCCCCCAGGAAATAGGTTACCGCTTCGTTGGGATCGGCGGCGTTCAGGAGAACGTCGTTCAGGTTGGTTTCGTCAATGACGTTCACCTCCTGAAAGGTGCGTTCAACCTTTTCCTCTTCGCTTTCCTTGGCGCAGGCCGCCAGAACCAGCCCGCTCAGAATGATAGACGGAATCAAGAATTGCTGGCGCATTTTTGCGTCCTTTACTGCTCTTGCCTCGTTTACTGGATTTTACGCAGCGCGAATTGCCCGTCGCCAAGCTGCTCCAGCTCATATTCTTGTTCTTGGGGCGTATTATTAACAGGATTTTCCATTTTTGCGAGTGCTAACCGCAGATTGTCGCGGATTGCGTCACTTTCGCCATTGTCGAGCGCAAAGGCGCGCTGAAAGACTTGGGCCGCCTCGGGGTACTCCTGTTGCTCCATCAAAAGGACGCCAAGATTGTTCCACGCAACCGGCCAATCGGGGTCATCTTCGACAGCGCGGCGCAGCAGGGTTTCTGCTTGGCCCAGGCGCTTCAGTCCCAGATTGGCCGTGCCCATCGACGTTAGAATTTGAGTTGTCATGCCTTGATCCAGGGCGGCGCGGGTGAATGTGCTCAGGGCCAGTTCATACTCACCCGCGGCCATCAGCCGGTTTCCTACGGTGATATAGTCCTCTGACTCACCCTTGGGGTCAATTCCCGGCGCGTCGACAGAGCCCGATAGCCCCCCGTCAGTGCACGAAGCCACCATGGCAAATACCATGGTGGCTTGAAAAAACCGGCGAAGCCCCTCAAAGGCACACCTGTTTGTTGCTTGCATCAGAGGATCACCTGCTTCCGAACTCCGAAATGACATTTGCAGAGGGTCCGACCAGAATAACAAGCAGCGGCGGAACCGTTAGCATCATTGTGGCAAGTGTCATCTTGGTTGGCAACTTGTTCGCCGCCTCTTCGGCGCGCATGACCCGTTTGTCGCGCATCTCACCGGCATAAACCCTAAGAGCTTCGGCAATCGATGTACCAAAAGTGGCCGATTGGATCATGACGGTCACAAACGAGTTCACATCCTGAACTCCGCACCGCGTCCCGAAATCGCGTAGAACCGTGTTCTTGTCCTTCCCGGCCTTCATTTCATAAGCGACGATCTCGAATTCAAGTGCGATGTCCGGGTATGACGCCTTCATTTCTCTAGCGACACGCACAATGGCCTGATCCAGGGATTGGCCCGCCTCGACGCAGACCAGCATCAAATCCAGCGTATCCGGAAAGCCTGAAGTAATCGCTTCCTTGCGTTCTTCGACTCTGCGCGTGATCCAATACTTGGGCAGCCAGTACCCTATAGCGCCGGGCAACAGAACACGAATGAGGATCTGCTGTGTCGTGAACTCTTCGCCGCCGGCAAAAACGGTGACCAACATAACGCCGATGACGATTCCGATAATGCCAAGGGCAAACTGTGCAAAATGAAAGAAACGTACTGAGTCTTTGGATTGATACCCGGCCTGACGCAGCTTGAGCTGCATTGCCGATAACTCTTCTTGATCTTTCGGTTCAAGAAACGTCGCAAATTTCTCAAGTTGTTCGTTTCGCCCCGCATTCCGAAGCTGTTCCTTTTTGGCCTTTTTCTGGTTCTTCGGCGTTGCATGAGAGCGCTGAAGCTTTTTTAGCGGGTCCTCGGGTTGGTTCAGCATCAGCGAAACAGCCACAATCACCATGACCATCCCAAGGACACCCACAACAATCAGGGGGCCGAACTCGCCCAGGTGCTGCGTCAACATGTCATTGATTTGTGTAAGGAATTCCATCAGCGCACCCTCACACCTTGATATTGGTGATGATCTTCATGACGATCAGGTTCAGCGTCAGCATGATGCCGACAAAGAAACACATCGGAATGAACCAGGGATGATCCAGAACATCATCGTAATACCCGGGGTCCTTAACAAGTATGAAGGCCAAACAGGCGAGAGGGAACCCTGACAAGAACTTGCCGGACCATTGGGCCTCTGCGGTGATCGCCTTGACGCGCCGGAACAATCTGAAACGCGCTCGGATAACCTGAGCCAGCCCAGCCAGAATCTCGGCGAGGTTACCGCCGGATTGCTGCTGGATGCCGACGGCAACAGCAAGAAAGCGCATGTCCTGCATGTCCAGTCGCTCAGCCATGTCCTTGAGCGCCTCACCAACATCGCGGCCATAGGCACATTCATCCGCAATTACGCCAAACTCTGTTCCCAAAGGATCCTGTACCTCATTTGCGACAACCTGAACCGTCGACACAAACGGGTTACCCACGCGCAGGGACCGGACCATCAACTCCACGGCCTCTGGCAATTGCTCTTCGATCATGCCCATGCGCTTTTTGGCCTTGTGGTTGACCCAAGCGTAAACGCCACCAACCCCGATTGCGACAGAGAGTGCAGCCCGAAGAAGTGTGTCCGTCGCGGTGCCGATGCTCAGCCCCATAAAGGCAACGACTGAGACGAGCCCCATGATCATGATCAACTGCCTGGGCGAGAAGGCGATCGCCGCTTTCTGCGCTTTGTCCGCCAGCAAGGAATACAGAGGGATGCTCTGCGAATTCATATGCTGCTGCATTTCCTTGCGCAGCTGTTCCAAAACCTGTTCGCGCCCGACGCCCTTGTCGAGCATGTCAAGGCGCCGGTTCACCCTGCTGTTCAGGCTGATGGATTTTCCGAAGGCGACCAGATAAATGCCCTCGACCAGGGCTAGGACCCCCACGAAAATGGCGACATAGATAAGCGCTTCGACCGGCAGTTGCATATCCGTATCTCCTACATAGTCGTTGGGTCGTAGATGGACGCCGGCAGGTCAAAGCCCCACAGGCGGAACCGCTCGGAGTAGTGGCTGCGCACGCCGGTGGCGGTGAAATGGCCAATAATCTTATTGTCCGGAGTCAGACCAACACGTTGAAATCGAAAGATTTCCTGCATTGAAATCACATCACCTTCCATACCGGTGATTTCTGTAATCGAGGTCATGCGGCGTGAGCCGTCCTGCAAACGGCTGGCCTGAACCAGCAGATTCACAGCCGACGAAATCTGGCTGCGCACCGCCTTGATCGGCATTTCGATCCCGGCCATCGCGATCATGTTTTCCAGACGTGAGATCCCGTCTCGGGCCGAGTTGGCGTGGATCGTGGTCATTGACCCGTCGTGGCCGGTGTTCATCGCCTGCAACATGTCGATCACCTCGGCACCACGCGTCTCGCCCACAATGATGCGGTCAGGACGCATCCGCAGCGCGTTTTTCAGACAGTCCCGGGGCTGACCTCGCCTTTGCCTTCCACGTTGGGTGGGCGGCTTTCCATCCGGCCCACATGGGTCTGCTGCAATTGAAGTTCCGCTGTGTCCTCGATGGTCAGGATACGTTCGGCGTCGTCAATAAAGCTGGAGAGCGCGTTCAGAGTGGTTGTTTTACCGGAACCGGTACCGCCCGACACGATAATATTCAGACGGGTGGACACCGCAGCCTGCAAGTAGGCGGCCATTTCTTCGGTAAAGGCGCCGAAGTTGACCAAATCGTCAATGCCGAGCTTGTCTTTTTTGAACTTACGAATGGACACCAGCGACCCATCGACCGCAATCGGCGGCACCATCGCGTTGAAACGCGAGCCATCTGCCAGGCGTGCGTCGACATAAGGGTTGGATTCATCGACTCGCCGGCCCACAGCGGACACGATCTTATCGATGATCCGCATCAGGTGCTTTTCGTCCTTGAACGTGATGTCGCTGAGTTCCAGTTTGCCCTCGCGCTCTACAAAGATCTGTTGCGGGCCGTTCACCAGGATATCGTTGACGCTTTCGTCCCGCAGAAGGGTTTCCAGCGGACCAAGGCCGGTCACCTCGTCATACAGCTCTTTGTTAAGCTGGGACCGGTCTTCACGGTTCAGGACGATATTCTTTGTTTCCAGGACCTCGCTGGCAATTGCGCTGATCTCTGCGCGCAGTTCGGCCTCTTCCGCGTTTTCCAAAGCGCCCAGGTTCAGGTTCTCCAGCAACTCGCGATGGAGCTCGATCTTGATCTCACCCAGGCGCTCCTTGCGCTTGCGGTCGCGGTCCGTACCCGCAACGTCCGCACTTTTTTCTTCTGGGGTTTGCGCGCGACGGCATTGGCGGCAGGCGCAGCTGCTGCGGCTTCGGCTGGTGCGGGTGCATTGGCCGGTGTTTGAACCGGCTGTGCATCGGACTGCTTCTTATATCTTGAAAACACGGTGTTCCCCCCTCGGGACTACGTTACGCAGCTTCGGCGTTGCTGCTGCCCAAGCTGTGAAGCGATTTGGCTAGTTTCGCGATCTCACGTCGCAGCGGGTTCTTGGCCGCTGCGTTGGCCAGCGGCAATCCATGGTCACCGCTTTGCATCACCGGCTTACCGCCATCCGGGAGTTGGAGGTCGATTGAAATACCCAGGCTCTCACCCATGCGTTTGACACGGCTCTTGCCGTTCAGGTCGGTGAATTTGGGTGCTCGGTTCAGGGCGAATCGCAGTTTGTTGAATGGCAGTTCTTCGGCCTGAAGAGCACGCTTGAGCCGCAACGCATTCTGGGCCGAGCGCATGTCCAGCTCAATCATTGCAAAATACACATGTGCAGCCTGCAAAACTGTTTCCGACCAATGAACAAGCGTTTTGGGCATGTCCACGACCACGTAGTCAAAGTGCTTGCGAGCGGTGTCGATCACACGCTGAATGTCCTCGGGCGTGATCAAATCCAGTGGAACCATGTCTGACGGTGCCGTGAGAACCTGCATTTTTTCTTCAAAGGTTTGAAGAGCTTGCGAGAAAACATCGTCGTCCATTGATGCCGTGTCCGACAGCATCTCGAATACTGTTTCGCGCCGCGGCAGATCCAGATAGGTCGACACGGTGCCATATTGCAGGTCCAGGTCGATCAGACACACCGAGGGCGCTTCCTTGTCGGACACACAGGCAAGCTCCCACGCGAGATTCACCGCCATGGTCGTAGACCCGACACCACCTGCTAGTCCGTGGACCACGAACATCGCGCCTTCTTTCGATCCTCCCGTTGCCAGAGGCACGGGGGCGGCTTGGGGTGCAACGGTTGCGTCGGGCTGGTTTATCCGTTCGACGGCTTCCTGCAACTCGCCTTCCGGAAGTGGGTAAGGCACAAACTCGTCGGCGCCTTTGCGCAGCAATTGATGCAGCGAGGCAGGCGTTACATCTTCAGCAATCAGGATGACTTTGATTTTCTTGGCCTTCGCCTGACCGATGATCTCACCCATCAGCGACAGGCTGTCTTCGTCTTCGCCATCGATGGCCAGCGCGACGAATTGCAGCGAATCAGCTTCAGGCTGGCTGAAAAACGCAAGGGCTTCGGCGAATCCTAAATCACCCCAACGCTCTCCAAGCACGGCCTCCATATCCTCGATCAACAGATCGAAGTTTTGGACATCTCGACTGATTGTGCAGGCGAGGATAGCAGTCTGGTCATCTTGCGGCGTCGCGCTGGTCATAAACACAATCCTCGTCGTAAGGGGCCTGGCAACTCATGCGAACGACGAACGTCCGCGCAGATTTGCTGTTGCCCCTATGCGGCCAATTCAGGCCACAGGTCACCCTATTGTTTACAATGTGGCTTGAAAGTTGGGCGAGATTTTGGCGCAAAAGAACCAATTGTAGGGAAATGGGCGACGATATCGCCCATTCCACGTTTATTATTCAGAGGTGTCGGTTGCCGAAACCTCTTGGATTGCGCTCTTGGTCGTCGCGCTTTCGACATACTCGCGATACACGATCTCAGCGTATTTCCCGTCGAGGGTCTGGGGGTTTCTATCAACGAAACCGGCGACTTCGGTCACCGTACGGCGGTTACGGCGGTCCCGATTGGGCGTCGCGACTAGTGGCCGGGTTTTACCGAAGGAAACAACAGCTTCGAGGCGGGAGCGCGAGATTCCCTGTTGCGAGAAAAATGCAACCACCGCTTGCGCGCGCCGCAATCCAAGGCTCTGGTTGTAGCTTGCGGAACCGACCGCGTCTGTGTGTCCATATACGCGGAATCTTGCCTCAGGGAACTGTTTGATCCAGTCGGCTTGCTGCAAGAGTATCGTTTGGGCGGATGCATCCAACTGAGAACTGTTGAATGCAAAGTTTATCTGGCTCGGCACTTCTGCGGCGAAACGTCGGCTCAGAATGTCTGCATATGTTAACTCACCGCTCATGACCTGAGCATTGTTCAGAGTTGCATTCCCGAACGTACCTTGATCGATTTCGTAACCGGCCTCTCGCGTACAAGCCGTGACTGCGACTGACAGACCCAGTGTGATGATGATCCACTTTTGCATTGGTCCTATCCTCCCAATCAATCCAGGACGTAGCCGTAAGAACTGCCAAAGTCTTGCTTGGCAACTTCGGAGGCTCCACCGGCGCCGACACGTTCGGTCCGGGCGACGCGGCCGTTTACGAACAAGTCAAACTCGCTGGGCGGTTTGACGCGATCCGTTGGCAATGCCAGCGCCTCGCCACGTGTCGGCGACACCAGATGCGCCGTGATAATGATGATAAGCTCGCTTTGCTCTCGCTGATATTGCGCGCTACGAAACAGGGCGCCAATCACCGGGACATCACCCAGCCACGGAACCTGATTGCTCAGGTCGGTGAAGTCATCTTCGATCAACCCGGCAATTGCAAAGCTCTCGCCATCCCGCAACTCAACGGTTGTTTTGGTTTGGCGGGTAATAAAGCTTGGAACCGAGTCACCGTTGATTGTGAAGTCCGAACTGGTATCAATACTGGAGACAGCGGTGCCCAGTTCGAGGTTGATTAGATCTCCATCCACAACGCGCGGAATGAAGTCTATTTCAACACCAAAGGCCTTGTATTCGATGGCAACCACGCCGTCATCCTGCGGGACGGGAATAGGAACTTCGCCACCTGCCAGAAACGACGCTTCCTGCCCGGAGAGGGCCGAGAGGTTCGGTTCTGCCAAGCTGCGTGCGAGCCCTTTGGCTTCAAGGGCTTCCAGCAGCAGGCGCACCTGCGTTGATCCCGCGCCAAAGCCGAATAGAATTGCGCCGGTGTTGGATTGTACGGTTGGAATATTGTTTGCAAGCGCATTGTTCAGTGCGAATTGGTTGTTCAACGTGTTAAAACCAGCCGTTACATCACCGCCACCAAAGCCAAGTGAGGCAGACAGGTTCTTGGCCACTGAACGATTCATCTCGGCAAAGCGAACTTTCAGCATGACCTGTTGAACGCCACCCACCGACAGCAGGTTTGAGACACGTTCCGGAGCGTAGCGCTCCGCTAACTCCAGCGCGCGCGCCAGCTTTGCAGCGCTGGACACAGTCCCGGACAAAACGATGCCATCATTCGCGGTGCGCACTTCGACGGTCTCATTGGGAAGAATTTGCCGTAGGCGTTCTTTGAATTCTGTAACGTCCGGTGCAACACGAACGCGGACGTTCGCAAGCAGATTGCCTGCGCCGTCAAACAGTGTCAGCGTCGTTAACCCCGGCTCTTTACCCAGAACATAGATTGTTCGATCCGAAAGCGATGAGATATCCGCGATGCCTGCGTTGGCAATGCTGAGTTCAGCAAACGGCTGTTCACTTTCCACAACGATCGCGCGGTTTACGGGAACCTCCAGTGTTTCCACCGTGCCCTTTTTCACCACGCGCAGAGTTTCCGCCCAGGCGGCATCGCCGACCAAGCCAATAACAAGCAACAACCCCAGCAGGGTTGCGCTGATCCAGGAACGTCTTGTCATGTGACCTGCCTCTCCGATCACGCCTCGTTTTTTGGGTCTTATGCCCTATGTGATAATAGACTGCGCGAATTCCGAATTTATTGCAATAATCAATGGTTTCCGGAATTTTCCTTATGTGGATAATAAGCAACAATCAAAACGGAATGAGCCGCACCTGTGGCGCGGCCCAACACCTGTAACGCTCTGAATTGACATCAGTTTGTGCAGGGAATCTCGGTTGTCACAATCTCACCACCACGACGTGTGCGGATCGTGCAGACGGGTTCCGGGGCCTGAACCGGCGCCGGGGCGGCCTCTTCGATGCCCAGCAGTGTTTTCTGGTCGATTTCGATTGCGGCGGATGCGACGGTGTCGTCATTTACGCCTACAAGTGCAAGGGACAACCGACCGGTGTTTTGTGCCTGGGCCAGCGCTAGGACCTGTTCTGGTGTGACTGCCACGGTGACCGTACGCGCGATTGTCGTGCCGGTGACATCACTGCCTGCAATCTGGTCGACGGCAATCAACTTAATATTGGTTTGAATCAAACGTGTTATTTCACCGTCGGCCCCTTCGGCGGCCCCTCTGCGCGTGCCGGTCCAGTAGACATCGACATCGTCACCCGGTCGCAGGAAACCGGATACACCCGTCGCCACATCCACGCTGATCGCATAAGCGCGCATACCTTTTTCCAGACGCGACGTCAAACCGGCCGCCTCTCCGGGTTCGGTCACTTTGACAAGCATTATCGCCTCGTCCTTTTCCATTGCACGCAGAATATAGCGGTCCCTGTCCCCCGTTTCTGGAAAAAGTACGGTCATGTCTGTGAAGCTGCCTTCGGGGATGGTGTTCTCGGGCCAATCGACGACCCGCACATCTTCCGTGGTCAGTTTCTCTCCATACCGAAGCGTACGGGTAGACACGATGACGCCTACCGTGGGCACAACCTCCACACTGGCATTTGCCAATGCCTCCTGAGCGGCCTGCCGTTCACGTGCCAGTTCAGCTTGATATGCCGAGATATAGTTGCGTGCCATATAGACCGCACCGCCAGCCAACGCGATCCCAACGAGAAGGACAAGTCCAAAAACTGCTCGCATCTAGTACCTCTTTGTTTTCAGTGGTCGACCGCTCTGGCGACCAATGCATACTGATGAAACAGCGTACCTTTTAGAAGAAAATTGTGTCGAAAAGTTGGACAAACATCACTTTTTGTGAGTGGCTGATGTTCTTTTGGCAACGCGGCTCTAGCCAACTTAGGAGACTGTTGTCGGAAACAGAAATGCTATTTTCGGAAAGGCTGGTGATAGCTGCTAACGGAAAGCCTCCCAATACTTTAGGAGCCCAGTGATATAGAGAGCAGAATTTAGTTGTTGCTGCGAAACGGTCAGCTACCGCCACCAGCTGTACCGGCCGATGTTAGGCCGCCGAGTGCACCGGCGCTTGTTCCAGTGCTAACCGTTGAGCTGCTCATTGCTGAGTTCACATTGCCACCCATCCCGACGGCGCCGGTTTGAATAGCGAAGAATAGAAGAACACCTAGGCCGATGATCAAAGCGGTCAAAACGACCCAGTCCACCGTGACTGCTCCGTTTTCGGAGTTTCGGAAGGTTTTTAAAAATCTAATCATCTTGAGCCTTTTCATCAGACTACCGTCAAGCAAACTCCGACGGGAAATTCGAGTTCGCGCGCCATTTCACAGCGCCATGGCTAATATTTCTGCCGGATACGGGTGGCGGGAATTGGGCAAAACATTGATTTATATGCGGTGTTTTCGACTTGGCGTGAACAATTCATACTACCGAAGGATGTTTGTGTTTGCCTGACATTTTCGGGCAATACGTTTGGCGGTATAGTTTAGAGTCGGCTCTTGCACTCTCCAAGACAAGTGCTCCTCCGACGCCAAGCCACTTCAGTGTGCTAGAGTTGGGCGGCAATCCAAAAAAAAGCCGCGCCGGTTTCCGGCGCGACCTTTTCATTAAAGAAGAATCTGGCTCTGGCTTAGCTACCGTTGGTGCCTGCAGCAGTGATACCGCCCGCGGTGCCGTTGGTGTCACCAGTGCTGATGGTTGCACCCGACAGAGCCGTGTTCACGTCGGTCGCCAGACCAACTGCACCGCCGGAAATCTGAGTGTAGGCCACTGTGCCCAGGCCGATGACTGCTGCGGTCAGAACAACCCAGTCAACTGTAACCGCACCGTCTTCATCTTTGCGGAAGTTCTTGATGAACTTGATCATGTTACGTCCCTCCTAAAGGATCTAAAAAAGTCTGTTAAACCTCGGCGTCTTACAGAGCTTTCTCTCTCAGTCCGCTCCCGACCGTCTCGGTATGGCATTATGTTTGCCCTTTGCGCGTGGCAGGAATTGGGCCAAAGGGTAATTTTTTTCCCTTGGGCTTAACTTTTTCGGAAGATTTTTCACAACCATCTGAAAGTAAAGCAAAAAAATGACATTTTGGTTAATGCCGGGTGGTTAAGCGATGCATATTTGCGCCAAATGAGGCGAAATCGCCCCATTTCGCTTTGTTTTTCTGGCCTTGCGGGAAGATTCGGGGTTCAAATCGCCTAAAACGAATACATGAGGCAGGCAAAATGAATCTCCGGGTCGCAACAGGATGCGCCGGTGTGTTGGCGTTTCTCCTAGCGGGAATCGCGCCAGCCGCCGCGACCGAGGTTGAACCGCGTGGTGTTTATAAACGGATCAAAGCACCAAAGCCGGGTGAGCGCCCACGCGTGACCGTACAAATCTCACCCGAGGAACATGCAGCCAAACCCTCGGCGCCCAGTACCGGCAAGAACCTGATCGTTCCGGAAATCATCGCCCGAACGAAAGTGCCGCCGCCAGAGATTCCACTTCCGACCCAGAAAGGGGCGATAAAGGGGTCCTACAAGGCGTTTTGGGACAGGATATCGCCGGAGCTGGCTCAAGCGAGTTCCGGACGGCTGGACGCTGCAATCAACGCGCTGTCGGCCACCAGCGTCGCTGCGCCAAGGCTTCAGACCCTGCAAAACATTGCGCAACGACAAGGCGTGGACATCCTGCGCTCAACCGTCGATACCAATGTCTCACCCGCTTTGGTTCTTGCGGTAATCGCGGTGGAGTCCGCCGGGCGCGTGGACGCGGTTAGTTCCGCAGGCGCGCAAGGCCTTATGCAATTGATGCCGGCCACGGCAGAACGTTTTGGCGTTCAGGACAGCCTGCAACCGGCGCAGAACATTGCCGGGGGCGTAAAGTACCTCAACTGGTTGATGGAAGAGTTCGGGCGCGATCCGATTCTGGTTCTGGCCGGATATAATGCAGGCGAGGGGGCCGTGCGCAAACACAGCGGCGTGCCGCCTTACGCAGAAACCCGGGACTATGTGCCCAAGGTCCTCGCAGCGTTTCAAATCGCGCGCGCATTGTGCGCGACCCCACCCGACTTGATATCGGATGGATGCGTGTTTCAGACCATGAACTGAATAGGACCCGCCAATATCTGGCGGATCCATTTGTTTGAAAAAGCGCTCAGTTGACGATTTTTGCTTCGGTTGCGGTTCGAATTTCATCCTCGGTGACGCCTTCGGCAATCTCGATGATCTTCAATCCACCTTCGACCACATCCAGCACGCCCAGATTGGTGATGATACGATCCACCACCTGCTTACCAGTCAGTGGCAGGGTGCACTTTTTCAGAAGCTTGGATTTGCCGTGCTTGTTGGTGTGATCCATCACAACGATCACGCGGCCAACGCCGGCAACCAAATCCATGGCACCGCCCATGCCTTTGACAAGCACGCCGGGAATCATCCAGTTGGCCAGATCGCCTTCCTCATCGACTTCCATGGCGCCCAGAACAGCAGCGGCGATCTTGCCGCCCCGGATCATGGCAAATGAGGTTGCACTGTCAAAGTAGGCGGTACGCGACAATTCGGTGATCGTCTGCTTGCCCGCATTGATCAGGTCTGGGTCTTCTTCACCCTCATAAGGGAACGGGCCCATGCCCAGCATGCCGTTCTCGGATTGCAGGGTGATGTCCTTGTCGCCTACATAGTTCGCCACCAGCGTCGGAATGCCGATGCCGAGGTTCACATACATGCCGTCTTCCAGTTCTTGCGCCGCGCGGGCGGCCATCTGATTGCGGTCCCAGGGCATTATGCGTCCTCCTTCTTGCGGGTGGTGCGCTGTTCAATGCGCTTTTCATGCTCGCCCTGAATAAGGCGGTGTACGTAGATACCCGGCAGGTGGATCGCGTCCGGGTCCAGCGATCCTCGGGGAACAATTTCCTCGACTTCGGCCACGCAGATTTTGCCGCAGGTCGCAGCGGGTACGTTGAAGTTGCGCGCGGTTTTGCGGAATATCAGGTTGCCCGTGTCATCGGCTTTCCATGCTTTGACAAGGGCCAAATCGGCAAACAGGCCCTCTTCCATGATATAGGTCTCGCCCTTGAATTCTTTGTGCTCTTTGCCTTCGGCAATCACGGTCCCCACGCCGGTCTTGGTGTAAAAGCCTGGAATGCCAGCACCTCCGGCCCGCATCCGTTCGGCCAGCGTGCCCTGAGGGTTAAATTCCAGTTCTAACTCGCCAGCCAGGTACTGACGCATGAATTCCGCGTTTTCACCAACGTATGAACTGATCATCTTTTTGACCTGCTTGGTCTGGAGCAGGATACCGATCCCGAAATCGTCCACGCCGGCGTTGTTAGACGCAAAGGTCAGGTCTTGTGTGCCGGCATCCTTGATCGCGTCCAGCAGCAGTTCCGGAATACCGCACAGGCCGAACCCGCCGGCTGCGATGAACATGCCGTCATGCAGCAGCCCATCAAGCGCCTCGGCGGCATTGGCATACACTTTTTCATGGAAAACTCCCCCAATGACATGGTGATTGGCCGGTTGTGCCGACACGCCACCGGGAAGTCAACGAATCCAAGGGAGAGTAGTATTTCTACCTATGCAGCCGAGCGTTTCAGATACTGGCAACTAGCTAGCGGCCTTCTTGGTCGCAGCTTTCTTCTTGGGGGCGGCTTTCTTTCTGGTGCCTTTCTTGGCGGCCTTTTCGTTGGCCAGTGCAACGGCCATTTCCAGCGTCACATCCTCGGGGTTGATGTCCTTGGGCAGCGTCGCATTGACTTTTTCCCATTTCACATAAGGGCCATACCGTCCGTCCAGAACCTGTATCGCACCTCCATCCGGATGGTTCCCCAGCGCCTTCAAGGGCTTGGCCGTTGCCTGACCGCGCCGCCCCGGATTGGCACGCTTTTCAGCAAGCAACTCGACGGCCCGGTTCATGCCGATCTCGAATACGTCGTTGGGATCCTTCAGGTTGGCATAAACCGGTTTGGCCTCATCGGGCAGCTGATGCATCAGATAGGGACCAAAGCGTCCAAAGTTGGATGTGATCAGACCCCCCTCGGGGTGCTCACCAATCTGGCGCGGCAGGCTGAGCAGGGTCAAGGCCTTGTCCAGATCCATATCGTCCTTGCTCCAACCACGCGGCAACGAGGCGCGCGGCGGTTTCTTGTTCTCGGGTGTCGGCTCCCCACGTTGAAGGTAGGGGCCAAAACGTCCTGATTTCAGCCAGATTTCGTCGCCCCCATCCTCACCCAACAAGCGTTCATCGCCTTCTGCGCCCTCACCGGCAATCGGCCTGGTGTAGGTGCATTCGGGATAGTTCCCACAACCTACAAACCCGCCGGTACGCGACGTTTTCAGGTGGAGCCGTCCAACACCACATTTCGGGCAGATGCGCGGATCTGATCCATCCTCGCGCGGCGGGTAAAGCTGTGGCGCCAGCGCAGCATCCAATTTGTCTAGTACCTCGGAGATGCGCAGCTCGGACGTTTCACCGATCGCCGCCGAGAAATCGCGCCAGAATTTACCCAACAGGTCCTTATAGTCGCGATCACCTGCGCTGACGTCATCCAGTTCTTCTTCCAGATTGGCAGTGAACTCATAGCCCACGTATTGGCGGAAGAAGTTCAGTAGAAAAATCGTGACGATCCGCCCCTTCTCTTCGGGGATCAGGCGGTTTTTGTCTTTGCGTACATATTCGCGGTCTTGAATCGTCGTGACGATTGATGCGTAGGTGGATGGCCGTCCGATCCCAAGCTCTTCCATTCGCTTGACCAGAGTTGCCTCGGTATAGCGCGGCGGCGGCTGGGTGTGATGTTGCAGGGCGAGGACCGCTTCGTTCTCGGACAGAATGGCCTCTTTGGCGATTTTGTCACCGCCCGATGCGTTACTCCCGGTCGCCTTGGCAAACTGATCGTTCAGCGAGACTTTGGAAAACGGCGCCGGATCACCCTGTGTGATCTGTGGCAGGCGCTTGTCGTCTTCATCGACGACATCGTCACGACCTTCTTCGTAGACGCGCATGAAGCCGTCAAACATCACCACCTGTCCGGTGGCGCGCAGGCCGGCCTGCCCGTCATCGCTGCCAATCTCCACCGTGGTGCGTTCCAGCCGGGCGGCGGCCATCTGGCAGGCGATGGTGCGCTTCCAGATCAAATCATAGAGCTTGCGCTGATCCTCATCCGTTACCTTCAGGGCCTTGGCATCCCGCGTCATGTCCGTCGGGCGGATACACTCATGCGCCTCTTGCGCATTCTTGGCCTTGTTCTTGTACATGCGCGGGCTGTCGGGCACGTATTGCGGCCCGTACCGGTCGGCAATCGCGTCGCGCGTGGCCGCCACGGCTTCGGGGGCCATGTCGATGCCGTCTGTTCGCATATAGGTAATGTATCCGGCCTCATAAAGCCGCTGAGCCACCTGCATGGCGTGGCGCGCACCCATACCGAACTTGCGGCTAGCCTCTTGCTGCAGGGTCGAGGTCATGAATGGCGCACTTGGATTGCGGGCCGCAGGCTTTGCTTCGACCGAGGTGACGCGGAGCCCACGGCTTGTGATCGCCTGAACGGCGAGTTCGGCCTGCGTCGCATTGGCCAGATCGTGCTTGTCGAGTTTCTTTCCGGCAAGGGTGACCAGCCGCGCCTCATAGCTCTGGCCGCGCGGTGTTTCGAGCAAGGCCTTGACGGACCAGTATTCCACCGGCTTGAAGGCCTCGATTTCCATTTCACGTTCGACGATCAGGCGCAGGCAGACCGATTGCACACGCCCCGCCGATTTCGCGCCGGGCAGCTTGCGCCACAACACCGGCGACAGGTTAAAGCCCACCAGATAGTCCAGAGCGCGGCGCGCCAGATAGGCCTCGACCAAAGGCATATCCACTTCACGCGGATTCTGCATCGCCTCGGTCACCGCTTCTTTGGTGATCGCATTGAACGTGACCCGGCTGACCGGCGTATCCTTCTTGATCGAGCGCCGCTTGGTCAGCGCCTCTTGCAGGTGCCAGCTGATCGCTTCGCCTTCGCGGTCGGGGTCGGTGGCGAGGATCAACGCGTTGTCCTCTTTCAGAGCTTCCGCAATCGCTTTGACATGTTTGCGGCTGTCGTTTCCGACCTCCCACGTCATCGAAAACTCGTGGTCTGGGTCGACAGATCCGTCCTTGGGCGGCAGGTCCCGCACATGGCCATATGAGGCCAAAACAGTGTAGTCCGGTCCAAGATACTTATTGATCGTTTTTGCTTTGGCCGGAGATTCTACAACAACTACGGGCATTTAGGGGAAATCCTCGCTCGACGGGCTTTGCGCTGTGTATGGCGCTGCAAAATGTGTGCGGCAAGACGCAATTGTCAATGCGTTCCTTTTTCCCAGCGTATTTGTGCACAATTCTGGGACGCATCTATGAAAATCGCCTGGGCGAATCCCCCGATTTAAGCGATCAGATGTTATGGTCCGGAATCAGGCCGATAGGGACAATAACCCACCCGGTTGCCTTTGAATTTTACCGTCAAGTTCCAGGTCCACAAGAACGGGGCCGATTTCCCCCGCTGTCGCGGCCACATCCCGTATCAATTGGTCTTCGGCCACCGGAGACGGGCCGAGGCGGTTCAGGATTTCCTGATGCAAGGCGACAGTTGATGCAACCCCGGGCGCGCGATTCTGATCAGGTTGCGTCATGTCGTCCATCTCGCACAGGGTCAACTGTTGTGGCGGCAGCGCCTCAATCACGTCTTCTGCCGAGCGAACCAGGGTTGCGCCATCACGGATCAGCAGATTGCATCCGGCCGCCCGCGCATCGAACGGGTGGCCGGGAACGGCCAGAACTTCGCGACCCTGATCCAATGCATCCCGTGCTGTGATCAGGCTGCCGGATTTTGCGGCGGCCTCGACGACGATGACGGCGCGTGCAAGGCCCGAGATGATCCTGTTGCGCCGTGGAAAGTGGCGCGCCTGCGGGGTGACTCCCATCGGCTGTTCCGACAGGCGCAGCCCCGTCTCGGCGATATTACGGGCGAGGTCCGTGTTTTCCACCGGGTAGATCACTTCGACGCCGCCGGCCATAACCGCCACAGTGCCGGTTTCGAGTGCCGCGAGATGCGCTGATGTGTCGATGCCTCGCGCCAAGCCGGACACAATAACAAACCCCTTTTCGCCCAATTCCCGGGCCAGCCCCTTGACATTCTTGCCCCCAGGGAGCTGCAGTTCCGCGCGCCGACAATGGCAAGTATTGGTCGGTTCAAAACGGTTGTGTCGCCGATGGCCCAAAGCAATGGCGGGGCATCTGTCAGATTTGTAAGCTCGCTAGGAAAGTCGGCGGCCCCAAGGCACAAAAGCCGCGCCTTTGCGGCTTTTGCGGCCTTGAGTTCCGCCTCGATGACGCCGGGCGGGCATATTTCATACCCTTCTATTCCGGCAGCGCGTGCCATTTCCGGCAGCGCGGCCAGCGCGTTCTGCGCTGAACCATGTTCCCGCAACAGGCGCCGGAATGTTGCCGGGCCAACCTTGCGTGAACGCAACAGACGGAGCCAGGAAAACCGGTCCTCTTCCGTGGTGGGTGGGAGTGGGGGGTGATTGGAAGAAAGCTGCTCTTCAGTCATCCGATGCTCCGCCTGATTGCAGAACTGGTTTACGGGAGTGTGGGTTAACAGCCTGTGAATCTCACAAAATTATACGTATTTTTCTCAGTTATGTAGAAGATGAACGGTTCAAATATTTGAAGTTAAAAAATAAAATAACAGATCGTAAAGTCCGGGGCCGCTCGCACTCAGGATCAAACAACACCTGCGCGACGTGTCACGTTAACCCAGATTCTCAAACTGGCGGTGTTTTGGCGACTCAGGCGGCCGAGCCGCCAACTGTCAATCCGTCCATCAAAACCGTCGGCTGACCCACGCCCACCGGCACCCACTGCCCGTCCTTGCCGCAGGTGCCCATGCCGGGATCCAGGGCCATGTCATTGCCCAGCCCACGAATGCGTTTGAGCGCCGATGGGCCATCTCCGATCAGTGTTGCGCCTTTTACAGGCGCGCCGATTTTGCCGTTCTCAACCCGATAGGCCTCGGTGCAGGAGAACACGAACTTGCCGTTTGTGATGTCGACTTGCCCGCCACCGAAACCAACGGCCCAGATGCCGTCTTTGATGTCTGCGACCAGAGCAGCTGGATCAGAATCACCACCCAACATTACCGTGTTTGTCATGCGCGGCATCGGTTTGTGGGCATAGCTTTGTCGCCGCCCGTTGCCTGTGGGCGAGACACCCATCAGGCGGGCATTCTGGCGGTCCTGCATATATTTTGTCAGAATGCCATCCTCGATCAGGACCGTCCGCGAACTGGGTGTCCCTTCATCATCAACCGTAATGGACCCGCGCCGATCAGAAATGGTGCCGTCGTCCACAACCGTGACACCTTTGGATGCAATCTGCTGGCCCATCAGGCCTGCAAAAGCAGAACTGCCCTTTCTATTGAAATCCCCTTCAAGCCCATGCCCAATCGCCTCGTGCAGAAGGATACCGGGCCAGCCGGGACCAAGGGCCACTTCCATTACCCCGGCCGGCGCGGAAACAGCGTCCAGGTTGACCAGCGCAATCCGCAACGCTTCGCGCGCCTTGTCCTGCCAGTCCGTAGGGTCGATCAATCCGTCCAGCCCCACACGACCGCCACCTCCGGCCGAGCCGCTTTCTCGGCGACCGTTCTGTTCGACAATCACGGAAACGTTCAGCCGCGTCATTGGTCGCACATCGCGTACCAGCACACCGTCCGGGCGCAGGATTTCCACCTCTTGCACCGAGGCCGCGATGGTGGCGCTGACTTGAACAACACGTGGGTCAAGGTCCCGGGAAAAGGCATCAATCTCGCGCAGGGTTTCGACCTTGACCGGGAAGCTGGCGGATTCGATGGGGTCTTCGTCTGTATACAGACGGGTGTTGGTGGCCTGCGGCGGGTCTGCAAGTGTTCCACCGCCGTCACCTACAGCCAGACGGGTTGTTTCCGCCGCGCGTTTCAGCGCGGGAATCGACACATCCGTTGAATGCGCATATCCGGCAACCTCACCCTGAACCGCGCGCAGACCAAACCCTTCGGAGGCATCGTAGGATGCGGTGCGCAGGCGCCCGTCATCAAAGACCAGCGACTCGGATTTTCGCCGCTCCACAAACAGCTCTCCATCCTCGGCCCCGTCTGTCGCAGAGCGCAAGACAGCCAATGCCTCATCGTGCGGAAGAGCGCTTTCAAAAGGGCGAAAAGGGGCTTGAGACATGAATTGCGGCCTTTCGGGTTTGATCTAGATCAAAAATAGCGTCTGTTTGACGCAAGCATTTTGCTTTATCTACCCGACAGAATATGGTTTTTAACGCGGCCAAAGACAACGGGAGAGGTGCGACTGATTCACACCTTTTCGCGAGAGACGCAAAGATCAAACGATCAGGACAGAACATGAAGAATGCTTTGATGCTTTCGGGCTTGGTGACAGCCCTCTCCAGCCTTCCCGCCATGGCTCAGGATCTTGAGATCATTGGCAAGCCGGTTGATGGCGGCATGGGGTTTCAGCCTGCCGCGACGGAACTTGCCGTCGGCATTCAGCGGTTGGATACAATGATTCTGGTGATCATAACGGCCATCTGTGTGTTGGTGGCCGGTTTGCTGCTGTACTGCATCGTGCGCTACAATCAGCGTGTTAACCCAACACCGGCGCGGTTTTCTCACTACTCACCGGTGGAAATCGCATGGACTTTGGGCCCGATCCTGATTCTGGTCTTTATCGGCGCCTTTTCGCTGCCGGTTCTGTTCAAGCAACAGGAAATCCCAGAAGGTGACGTTGTCATTAAAGTCGTGGGCAACCAGTGGTACTGGACCTATGAATATGTCGATCACGACTTCGCGTTCGACAGCTATATGCTGGGCCACCCGGCGACATTGGACGAAGGAACGCGTCCGGCGGATGCTGACGTGAGCCCATTTGTTCTGGACGACGCAATGCGCGCCAAACTGGCAGATGCAGGCTACAGCGATGACGAGTGGCTGCTGGCGACCGACACCGCGGTTGTTGTGCCGGTCGGCAAAGTCATCGTCATGCAGGTCACCGCGTCGGACGTGATCCATTCTTGGACCATCCCGTCTTTCGGCGTGAAGCAGGACGGCGTACCCGGGCGTCTGGCCGAACTGTGGTTCGAAGCGGACCGGGAAGGCATCTATTTCGGCCAATGTTCGGAACTGTGCGGCAAGGATCACGCCTATATGCCGATCACCGTGAAAGTGGTCAGCCAAGAGGCGTATGACGACTGGTTGCAAGGCGCGATCGAGGAATATGCGGGCCTGCCTCAAAGCTATCTGGTTGCTTCAAAGTAAGTGCCTTAAGGGCGGGTCAATCCCCGTCCTGAACAAGATGCAGACTGCGCGGGTGTCCGCGCAGTTTTCGACCCAAAAGGACCGGAAATGACCGACGCAAGCATCAATGCCAGCGCTGTGAAAACCCAGCCTTCCGCGCATTCCCTGGCGGATGAGCCCAGCTTTGGCGATTACTTTGCGCTGCTGAAGCCGCGTGTGATGTCTTTGGTTGTATTCACCGCTTTGGTCGGATTGTTGGCTGCACCGGTGCCGGTGCATCCGGTCGTCGGCTTTTGCGCCATCCTGTTCATCGCGATCGGCGGCGGCGCTTCGGGTGCGCTCAATATGTGGTGGGACGCGGATATCGACAAAGTGATGAAGCGGACAAGAAACCGCCCCATCCCGTCCGGTAAAATAGACGCGGGCGAGGCTTTGGCTTTGGGACTGGCGTTGTCCGGTCTGTCCGTCATTATGCTTGCTTTGGCAACAAACGTGTTTGCAGGCGCATTTCTCGCCTTCACCATCTTCTTTTATGTCGTCATCTACACGATGTGGCTGAAGCGCTTGACGCCCCAGAACATCGTGATCGGTGGCGCCGCCGGGGCTTTTCCACCGGTCATCGGTTGGGTTGCGGCGACCGGGACGATGCCGATTGAACCCTGGCTGATGTTTGCTCTGACATTCATGTGGACACCGCCGCATTTCTGGGCCTTGGCGCTGTTCATGCGCTCTGATTACGATGATGCGGGCGTTCCGATGTTGACCGTGACCCATGGTCGTCGTGCAACGCGTATTCACATACTGATCTATACAGCCCTGTTGGCCATTCTGGCCGTTGGTACTGCGTTTTCGAACATTGGTGGACCGATTTACCTGACGGTTGCATTGGTGCTTAACGCCTTGTTCTTGCGCGGTGCGTGGGTGATTTCGCGCCGGACCGAAGAGGATTCGGAAGCCGACAACTTTAAGGTCGAAAGGGCTTTCTTCAAGCTGTCATTGCTCTACCTATTCTTACACTTCGGTGCGATACTGACCGAGGCGCTGCTGAAGCCCTATGGCTTGGGGGGCTGGTGATGAGCCTGCGCAAAAGCCATGAACTGCATCAGCGCCGGTTCAGCCGCAACCTAGGCGTTGGGCTGACACTGGCTGCTTTCATTGTAATTATCTTTGGCCTGACGGTCGCTAAGGTCTCGGGCACCGATTTTGGGATGGCAACAGAAGAGGTACAGAACTGATGGCTTTATCTGGTCCGCAAAAGACCGTCGCACAAACGGTGGGTGTTGTCATTCTGATGGGCAGCCTAGCCTGGGCGGCTGTGCCTTTTTACGACTGGTTCTGCCGTGTGACCGGATTCGGCGGCACGACCGGCGTCGCCGAAGAGGCCCCGGATGACATTTTGGACCGCGTTGTTACCGTGCGTTTTGATGCGTCCAAGGCGAAAGGCATGGCTTGGGAGTTCAAGCCGGTCGAACGCGAAATGGAGGTGCGCATCGGTGAAACCGGCTTGGCCTTCTACGAGGCCTATAACCCAACAGATCGCCCCATTGCGGGCCAGGCCTCTTACAATGTGGCGCCGTATTCCGCTGGCGGGTATTTCCAGAAAATCGCCTGTTTCTGCTTTGAAGAACAGGTACTGCAGCCGGGCGAGCGCGTTGAGATGCCGGTAAGCTTCTTCGTCGATCCTGAAATGGTTGAAGACCTCGAAGCGAAATATGTGCATACGATCACACTGTCGTATACATTCTACGAAATTGACCTGCCCGAGGGCTATGCCGCCCTAGAAGTGCAGGCAGATACAAACACGAACTAACGCCTGTAGGTGAGGGACGCTGATGGCACACGCTAAGAACCACGATTACCACATTCTGAACCCCTCGATCTGGCCGCTGATCGGAGCGATTGGCGGCTTTGTTATGCTGTTCGGAGCCGTCCTGTGGATGCACGGCATAACCGCCTGGATGTTCTGGATGGGGTTTGTGGCCGTCATCTACACCATGTTCGCGTGGTGGTCCGAGGTGGTCGCGGAAAGCCGTCAGGGGGACCACACCCCGGTGGTGCGCATTGGCCTGCGCTACGGCTTCATCCTGTTTGTGATGTCCGAGGTGATGTTCTTCTTTGCCTGGTTCTGGTCGTTCTTCAAGCATCGCATGTACCCGATGTACGACTATGCCGGCACCGAATACATCCAGCCGGATATCTATGCGGTTGACCCGTTTCACCTGCCACTGATCAACACGCTGGTCCTCTTGCTGTCCGGTTGTGCGATCACCTGGGCCCACCACGCGCTGGTGCATGACAACGACCGCAAGGCGCTGGTCAATGGTTTGGCCATCGGGATTGTGCTCGGCATCGCCTTTACCGCCCTTCAGGCATATGAGTACTACGAGCTTCTGGCTCACAAAGAGTGGGAATTCGGCGGTGACCAGTTCTATTCGAACTTCTTCATGGCGACAGGGTTTCACGGGGCACACGTGCTCATCGGAACGATCTTTCTGATCGTCTGTCTGATCCGAGCGATGCGAGGGGACTTCACGCCAGAAAAGCATGTCGGCTTCGAGGCCGCGGCCTGGTACTGGCACTTTGTCGACGTGGTCTGGCTGTTCCTGTTCTTCGCCGTCTACATCTGGGGGCAGGCGCCGTACATGTAAAACGTGCTGCGTAAGCAAATTTCAAAAGCCGCCTCCGGGCGGCTTTTTATCTACCCGGAACGCAACATTGCGCCCCACACAATTGCGAGGTTGCATTTCTTTTCGCGCAGCCCTTAACAAGGCCTCGGCTCCTGTGCCTTAGAGTGAAAAACGGAGGTTTGAAATGCGCCGTATCCTGTTCCCACTGATCTTCGGTATTGCCGGTTTGGCAATCCTGATGTCGCTGGGACTGTGGCAGGTTCAGCGATTGTCATGGAAAGAGGCGATACTGGCGGAGATTGACGCCCGTATTGGCGGCACGCCAGTGGATTTGCCCGCCGCGATTGATGCCCAGACACATCGCTATCAACCGGTAACCGTTTCAGGATCGATGCTGCCGAGGGAAATCCATGTTCTGGTTTCCGTCAAACAAGTCGGTCCCGGCTATCGTATCATTGCGCCGTTCCAAGCGGGTGACCGAACCATCCTGATCGACCGCGGCTTTGTGCGGACCACAGAAAAAGAGGCCGTACGGCAGGTCGGAGAGATGGACGTAACGGGCAACCTCCATTGGCCGGATGAGATCGACAATTACACGCCCGAGCCTGATATTGACGGCAACATCTGGTTTGCGCGCGATGTGCCGGCCTTGGCGAATGAATTGAATACCGAGCCGGTGCTTTTGATTGCCAGGTCGGCAACCGACCCGAGTGTAACGCCGCTGCCGGTTGATTCTGCGGGCATCCCCAACGACCACCTGCAATATGCAGTGACCTGGTTTGGTCTCGCTCTCGTGTGGGCGGTCATGACCGGATACTTCCTATGGCGCAGCCGCGCCCCGTCTGAGAGTGAAAAGACATGAAATACATCTCGACCCGTGGGCAGGCGCCCGAACTGACATTTGAAGAGGCCATGCTCACAGGCCTTGCCCGCGATGGCGGTTTGTACGTGCCTGCTGAAATTCCGGCGATGAGCCATGGCGAGATCGCCGCGCTGGCCGGGCTGTCGTATGAAGAGACCACATTCCGCGTGATGTGGCCCTATGTCAGCGACTCTTTCGCTGAGGATGAGTTCAAGGAAATCATCGCCAGCGCTTATAAGGGCTTTGGCCATGACGCGCGCGCGCCGCTCAAGCAGTTGAACGAGAACCACTTCCTGCTGGAACTCTTTCACGGTCCCACGCTGGCCTTCAAAGACTTTGCCATGCAATTGATTGGCCAACTGTTTCAGGTTGCCCTGAAACGACGCGGGGATCGTGTAACCATCGTCGGCGCGACCAGTGGTGACACCGGCTCGGCTGCAATCGAGGCGTTTCGCGGTTTGGATGCGACAGATGTGTTCATCCTGTTCCCCGATGGCCGCGTCTCTGAGGTTCAGCGCCGCCAGATGACGACACCCGCAGAAAGCAATGTGCACGCGCTGGCCGTGGATGGGGACTTCGACGATTGTCAGGCCGCATTAAAGGACATGTTCAACGATTTCGACTTCCGCGATGGGGTGAAACTGGCGGGCGTGAACTCGATCAACTTTGCCCGCGTTTTGGCCCAGATCGTCTATTATTTCTCAGCCGCCGTGAGCCTTGGCTCGCCGCATCGCCAGGTCAGCTTTACCGTGCCCACAGGCAATTTCGGCGACATTTTCGCCGGATATCTGGCCAAACGCATGGGCCTGCCCATTGACCGCCTGGTGGTTGCAACCAACCAGAACGACATCCTGCATCGCTGCCTTTCGGGAGAGGGGTATTTTAAGGGTGAGACCATCCCCTCGATCAGCCCGTCAATGGACATTCAGGTCAGCTCGAACTTCGAACGTGCGCTCTACTACGCCTACGGCGAGGATAGCGGCGCCGTTGCACAGTTGATGGATGAATTGAAGCAAGGTGGCTTCCACGTCAGTCAAGGCGCAATGCAGGCCCTGCGAGAGAGTTTCGATTCGGGGCGTGTGTCCGAGGAGGAAACCCTGAACACGATCAAATCGACATTGACCCACAGCGCCGAACTGGTTTGCCCGCATACTGCCATCGGTATCAAAGTCGCCGAAGAATTGCGCACAGCTGATGTGCCGATGATCACTCTGGCCACGGCTCATCCGGCAAAATTCCCTGCGGCGGTCGAGAAGGCAAGCGGTGTGCATCCGCCTCTTCCATCCCGCATGTCTGATCTGTATGAACGTCCGGAACGGGTGACCCGCATCGCCAATGATCTGGGCGCCCTTAAGGATCATATCAAAAGGCACATCGCTGAGTGACTGTCAGACAAGAGCAACTGAAGAACGGATTTCGTATCGTCAGTGAACACATGCCGGGGCTGCAATCGGCGGCCATTGGCATCTGGGTAACCGCCGGCGGGCGGCATGAGCGGGTCGAACAGAACGGTATCGCCCACTTCCTTGAACATATGGCGTTCAAGGGCACCGAGCGCCGATCCGCACTGCAAATCGCCGAGGCGATCGAGGATGTCGGCGGCTACATAAACGCCTACACATCGCGTGAGGTCACCGCCTACTATGCGCGTGTCCTCAAAGACGATGTCGCGCTGGCGATGGATGTGATCGGTGATATCGTTCTGAATCCCATCTTTGATCCGCGCGAAATCGAGGTCGAGCGCGGCGTGATCCTGCAGGAAATCGGTCAGGCTTACGATACGCCTGACGATGTGATTTTCGATTGGCTGCAAGAGCAAAGCTATCACAACCAGCCGCTGGGTCGGACTATTCTTGGCCCCAGCGAGCGGGTCAGCAGATTTTCTCGGGAGGATCTGTCCGGGTTTGTCACCGAGCATTACGGCCCCGAGCAAATGATCCTGTCTGCTGCCGGTGCGATAGACCATGACGCGCTGATTAAGATGGCCGAAGAGATGTTCGGCCACCTGAAACCCAGCAAGGGTCTGATCGCCGAGCGCGCCCGCTTTACCGGCGGAGAGGCGCGGCATGACAAGCATCTGGAACAGGCGCATTTCGCCTTGGCGCTGGAAAGCCCCGGCTACCGCGACGATGCAATCTATACTGCGCAAATCTACTCAACCGCACTGGGCGGTGGCATGTCCTCGCGCCTGTTTCAGGAAGTGCGCGAAACGCGCGGTTTGTGCTACACGATTTTTGCCCAGACCGGTGCCTATGCAGATACCGGCACTACGACGATCTATGCTGGTACCTCGGCCGATCAGATCACGGAATTAGCGGATGTCACCATTGATGAGATGAAGCGCGCGGCAGAGGACATGAGTGACGACGAAGTCGCCCGAGCGCGGGCGCAGATGAAGGCGGGAATGCTGATGGGTCTGGAAAGCCCGTCCAACCGGGCTGAACGGTTGGCACGGTTGGTACAGATCTGGGACACAGTGCCGTCGTTGGCGGATACCGTGGCCAAGATCGATGCGGTCCGCACCGACGATGTCCGGGCTTTCGCCGAACAGATGGCCGTTCAGGCTCCGGCAGCGCTGGCGCTTTATGGACCGGTTTCGGGGGCGCCAACGCTGGCACAGCTGCAGGAGAGGCGCGCAGCGTGATGCTACTCGGCAGACGCAAGCTGAAACTCGAGACCGAGCGGTTGAGCCTGCGCCCGCCCATTCATTCCGATTTCAATGGCTGGACCGCCTTGCGACGCGCGTCCAAGCAATTTCTGACCCCGTGGGAGCCGGTTTGGGCCAAGGATCATCTGAGCCGCAAGTCTTTCACTAATCGCGTCTACTGGGCGCAGCGGTCGGTTGCAGGTGGAACTGCGATACCGTTGTTTTTGTTCCGGCGCAGCGATGACGTACTGGTAGGCGCCATCACGCTAGACAACATCCGGCGCGGTCCGGCCCAGGCGGGAACGCTTGGCTACTGGACTGGACAGGCTTTTGCCCGGCAGGGATACATGCGCGAGGCGATCGGAGCGATCGTCCATCATGCCTTTACGCGGTTGGACCTCAGCCGGATCGAAGCCGCCTGCCTGCCGGAAAACGCCGCGTCGCGCGGGTTACTGGAAAGCTCGGGTTTCAAGTATGAGGGCGTGGCGCAGTCTTATTTGCAGATCAACGGCCGATGGCGGACGCATGTGTTGTATGCCAGTCTGCGGTCGGACCGGCGCGGCAAGACCGACGCGGGGTAGCCGACTTATGTGGGTTCATTGGGGCGCTGCCCCAAACCCCGAGATATTTTTGGCCAGATGAACAAGGGGCATGACTTGTCTGGCGGTTGCGCTACACTCATGCCATGCGCTGGATTGTTGCGGCATTGATGGTGATCTCGGGCGGGGCTGCGGCGCAGGAACGGCGGCCGAGCCACTGTATCGCCATTGCGGATGCTGCACCCGGAATCGAATATGTGCATAAGGCGGCGTGGCAAGATCCGGTGCCCGCGTTTTCGGTTCGGATCAGTTACATCGCGCATGCGTCTTTCCTGATCCAGACGCAGGGCGGGTTGAACGCAGTTACGGATTTCACCGGTTTTATCGGGGGCGCCGATCTAATCCCGGATGTGGTGACGATGAATCACGCGCACAGCACCCACTGGACCGCTAATCCCGATCCGGCCATCCCGCATGTTTTGCCGGGCTGGGGTGATTTTGGGCAGGGGATCGACCATCACCTTGATTTGGGCGAGATGTTGGTGCGCAATGTTTCGACCGATATCCGGTCGGCCTATGGCGGTGTCGAGGAACGCGGCAACTCGATCTTTGTATTCGAGGTCGAAGGGCTCTGCATCGGGCATCTCGGGCATTTGCATCATGTTCCGTCGGATGAACAGTTCGCCGCTCTTGGACGGCTGGACGTGGTCATGGCCGCCGTTGATGGGGGCACGACCATGCCGCTGCCGGACATGATCTCGGTCCTGAGGCGGCTCAAAAGCTCGGTCATCATTCCGATGCACTGGTTTTCAGACTTCTCCCTGGACCGGTTTCTGGTGGACATCCGCAACGATTTTCCGGTCGAACGAGAGGGTGTGTCTGAGCTTATCGTGTCATTGCGCACATTGCCGGATCGGCCAACGGTTGTGGTTCTGAAACCGCGTTACCTGATTGATCTGGAATAGGACTTGCCGTGACGGGCCGTGTTGGGCAAGGAGGAGGCATGACCCTGAACCCTGCCGATGACCGTCTGGCGGAAGCGATCCGCACCGATCTGGGCGATGACGTACTTCGGCCGGTGTCAGATCGCTACCTGGAAGAGCCGCGCAACCGGTTCGCCGGACATGTCGGCCTTTTGGCCTTGCCGCGTGGCGTGGATGACGTGGCCAAGCTGGTGCAGCTGGCGTCGGACGCCAGCGTTCCGATTGTCCCTTATGGCGGCGGCACCGGGTTGGTTGGTGGTCAGGTGATGACCGACGGGCCAGCTCCTCTGATGATTTCGCTGGAGCGGATGACGGCCATCCGGGAGATCTACCCAACCGAGAATATTCTGATCGCCGAGGCAGGTGCCATTCTGCAAGATGTTCAGGCGGCCGCAGAGACCGCCAACCGGCTGTTTCCGCTGTCTTTGGCGGCGCAGGGCTCCTGCCGGATCGGTGGCAATCTGGCCACCAATGCGGGCGGCGTGAATGTGCTGCGTTACGGCAATGCGCGCGATCTGTGTCTTGGGCTCGAAGCGGTTCTGCCGAATGGCGAGATCTGGCATGGTCTCAGTCGCTTGCGCAAGGACAATACAGGTTACGATCTGCGTGACCTGCTGATCGGGGCCGAGGGGACCCTAGGGATCATCACGGCCGCTGCACTCAAGATGTTCCCGCGCCCGACCGCTGTGGGCACGGCAATGTTTGAGGTATGTTCGCCCGAAGCCGCCATCGACCTTCTCGCGTTGGTCCGGGATCTGGTTGGGGAGGCTGTCAGCACGTTTGAATTGATCCACCGGCAGGGTTTCGAATTTCTGGCAGAGGTTTTGCCGGACGTTCGCCAGCCCTTCGCGGCTCCTCCAGAATGGTGCGTTCTGATCGAGTTGGGGCTTTCGGGCGGGCGCCAACCCGTCGACGCTTTGGAGGGAATATACGAGAAAGCCGAAGGGTTAGGCCTGGTCAGTGACGGGATCATCGCGATGAGCGAAGCGCAGCGCGCGGACCTTTGGGCTGTCAGGGAACGCATCCCCGACGCCAATCGCCTGATCAGATCGGTCTCAAGCCATGACATCTCGGTCCCGATCTCGCGCATTCCTGACTTCATTCGGCAAGGTGCAGAGGTTGTGGGCGCTCTGGGTCCGTTTCGGATCAACTGTTTTGGTCATCTTGGCGACGGAAACCTGCATTACAACGTGTTTCCCCCAAGGGTCGCGGCCGGGGGGAATTTGACGATGTGCGCATGTCGGTCAAATCTGCGGTGCATGATCTGGTGGATGCTTTTCAAGGATCAGTCAGCGCGGAGCACGGGGTGGGGCGCCTGAAAACCGGGGATCTCGAGAAGTACAGCGACCCGGCAAAGTTGAGCGCAATGCGCGCCATCAAAAAGTCGCTTGACCCAAAGGGGATCATGAATCCGGGCGCCGTTCTAAAAATGTGAACACGGCCCGGTCCGACCAGGCCGTGTTCCAGGGTTCGTTTACGATGCAGGCAGGATCACCTTGTCGATCACGTGGATCACGCCATTCGACGTTTCGATGTCGGCCTGAACGACGTTGGCGTCGTTGACCATCACACCGGAATCCAGATCGATGGTGATGTCACCACCTTGCACGGTGGCTGCCGTCATATCGTCCGACAGGTCTCCGGACATCACTTTGCCCGGAACAACGTGATAGGTCAGAACGGCGACCAGCTGATCTTTGTTTTCGGGCTTCAGCAAATCTTCAACGGTGCCTGCCGGCAACGCGGCAAAGGCGTCATCGGTCGGTGCAAAAACGGTAAACGGACCTTCGCCCTTCAGCGTGTCGACCAGCTCGGCAGCCTGAACGGCGGCTACGAGGGTCTCAAAGCTGCCAGCCGCGACGGCTGTGTCCACGATATCTTTACCGTGGCCATCGGCCATGGCCGAAGTGCTCAGCAGGATGGATGCGAAACCGGCGACGGCGAGTTTGCGGAACATAGTTTAGTCTCCCTAGGTTTGAAATGCCTTAAACAGCATCAACCGAGGTACGAGGGCTGATCGTGAAAAGATCACCCAGTCTGCCAAAAAACCAGCTTGAATTTGGGTCCGTGCGGTCTAAGCCCGCGCGGCTTCAAATTTCCAATCACGAATATGTGATTTCCCGACGTGCTACAGCCCTTCGAACTCGCACAGGACGTGAACGTCCATACCCATAGCCTCAAGCACTTTGCGGCCGCCAAGCTCGGGCAGATCGATGATAAAGGCGCAGGACACGATTTCGCCGCCCAGCCGTTCGATCAACTTGATACCGGCAGCAGCCGTACCGCCGGTCGCCAACAGGTCATCCACAACAAGGATCGTTTCACCGGGCTGAATGGCATCATCGTGGATTTCCACGATCGCCTCGCCGTATTCCAGCTTGTAGTCCTGACTGATCGTGGTGCCGGGCAGCTTGCCCTTTTTGCGGATCGGAACAAACCCGACGCTGAGCTGGTGGGCAATTGCGCCGCCCAGAATAAAGCCGCGCGCCTCAAGACCGACAACCTTGTCGATCCGCTCACCGGCATAGGGGTGCAACATCTGGTCGATTGCGATACGAAATCCGCGCGGGTCGGCGAACAGGGTTGTTACGTCCCGGAACATGATCCCTTCATGTGGGAAATCGACGATGGTCCGAATGTAGTCTTTGACTGTCTTATGTCTGGACATGAGCCAACCCAGTTAACTGAAAACACGCGGCGGTGTTTGGCCCATCGGGGTCAGTCTTGCAAGAAAAGATTACTGTCCGCCCTTACTTGCGGCGGTCAGCTACGGCGTTCGGCAGTCCATAGTAACGATACAGCGCGGCAGGCAGCCACGACAGGTGCGGTTTGCGCCAATTGCGCTGGTCACGCAATAGAAATGCCTGAGCGACATGAAGGTTCATTGCCATAATCCTTTTTTGTTGTTAGGTGCCCGATATCTACATCCTCTATTCAATGTATATACAATGCATAGAGATATGAATCAAGTGTTTGACGGGAACAAGGCGCGTGGCAAAGAAAGACGGTAAGAGATCTACCAAGAAAAACAGTCAGTTGGTCCTGCGGCTGGACAAGGATGAACGCGACGCTTTTGTGGACCTATGCAAGGAACTCGACACTTCGGCGGCACGTGAGATCCGGCGCTTCATCCGCGGTTTCATGAAGGAAAACGCAGAGGACTAGCTGTGTTTCACGCTGGTCGGCGCAAGACCGCTGTGGCCACGCCCATACCGATCAGAGTTAGCCCTCCAAACCGGGTCAGCGCAGTGATCACGCCCGCGCGTCCGATGGTTCGACGCAGCCGGTCGGCCAACAGGGCATAGGCCAGGGCGTTTAGCCAGGCCAATCCAACGAATGTTGCGATCAGGATGGCAAATTGCGGGCCCAGCGGGTCGGCCGGGCGGAGAAACTGCGGAACAAACGCGATGAAGAAGGCAATGGATTTTGGGTTCAAAGCGGTCACCGCCGCGGCGTGGCCAAAAACGCTGCGGGCTGAGACGTCGCGTCCGGTTTCAACCGGATTCAATCCGCCAGAGGGCGCGCTGCGCAGCAATTTCAGCCCCAGCCAGACCAGGTAAGCCGCGCCCACCCATTTTAGAACGGAAAACAACGTCGCTGAGGCCAGAACCAGCGCACCCAGTCCCAGCAAAGACGCGGTCATTGCCACCAGATCACCCACCGCG
Organism: Ruegeria sp. B1; assembly: GCF_056535885.1. Taxonomy (NCBI): domain Bacteria; kingdom Pseudomonadati; phylum Pseudomonadota; class Alphaproteobacteria; order Rhodobacterales; family Roseobacteraceae; genus Ruegeria; species Ruegeria sp. B1. The sequence continues at coordinate 2,102,604 of NZ_JBQFJA010000001.1, forward strand.
ACCCCGGTCGCCGACGCAACCGCGACGCTGCGCCCCTTAGACAGAGCGTAGCTGAGCACCAACAATACCGTCGGTCCGGGAATCAAGAGAAGTGCGGTCGAAGCAGCCACAAAGGCCAGCCAAAGGTCCAAAGACATGGGTCATCCTGCTAGTGTCGTGAGGCGCAGCAAGCCTTGAAGATTTGGTCCGGTCAAGAGATTTCTATGCGGAGGCATGCGCCTCGGACACAGGTCCAAAACTAAAGATCTGATTAAGCTTGAAGCGTGTTTCTTGAATCCGCGCCATCAATTCCCAAGCTTTTAGAACCTGGTTTAAATTGGAGGACCAGATGGCACAGTCAAAAACCGTACTCTCTCGGGTCTCAACATGGCACACGTGGTTTGACGCGCAGCGATCAAGAAAGGCCCTGATCACGCTGGTTCTTCTGGCGGGTACGCTTTACGCTGCGGCCATTGGATACATGTACCTGAACCAGCGCTCCCTGCTCTTCAAACCCGAAGGCGTGTTACCCAATCCAGCCGTTGTGGGGCTTGCAGACATAGACGTCACAACGGCGGTCATGACCGACGGAACGGAACTGACCGTTTGGTCCGCGCCACCGATCATTGAGGATGCGCCGACGGTACTGTTCTTTCATGGGCAAAGCGGCAATCTGGGCGATCGGTCCGAACGGTTCGGGGAAATCCTTAACAGCGGCTATGGGCTTCTGGCGCCCAGCTATCGGGGATATCCCGGCAGCGCCGGTGATCCCACCGAGGCGGCGCTGATCTCGGACGGGATTGAATTGTTCGACATGTTAGACGCACAGGATCAGTCCGTGGTCCTTCACGGCCAAAGCCTTGGAACTGCGGTTGCAGCCGCGGTGGCCGAACAACGACCCGACGCGGAATTGCTGGTTCTCGAAGCGCCGTTTACCGCAACGGTTGATGTCGCCGCAGAACGTTATCCGTGGTTGCCCGTGTATGCGTTGATGAAGGATCACTTCGCAACGCGCGACATTATTGACCAAATCGAGGTCCCGACTCTGATTTTTCACGGTACCGAAGATGAGACGGTACCGCTGCACCACGGCGAAAACCTGTCGGCCCTCGCTAATGACAACTCGCAGCTCTATGTCATCTCAGGCGGCACGCATAACGATCTCTGGTCTCACGGCTTGTGGCAGGTGGTCGACCAAACGTTGAAACAGCGCTGACCCCTATTCTAGGCGTTACAGAATTCGACCAGCGACCGCATCCAGTTTTGCCAGCAACGCCGGGTCCCGTTTCTCTGGCGCAGTCAGAATCGCGTATTCGAGGGCCCGGTCGCATCCATGCGGGCATGGGTCACGCTCCGACCCCAGCAGGGCGGGCAGCCCCTTGACCAGCGCGCGACCCTTGTCGGCATTCCCTGTCAGCGTCGCAACAATCGCGGCCACATCCACCTCACCGTGATCCGGGTGCCAGCTGTCATAGTCTGTGACCATTGCAATTGAGGCGTAACACAACTCCGCTTCGCGTGCGAGCTTGGCCTCGGGCATGTTGGTCATCCCGATGACATCGCAACCCCATTGTTCCCTGTACATCTTGGACTCCGCAAGGGACGAGAACTGAGGGCCTTCCATCGCAAGATAAGTCCCACCGCGATGGAGGGTGATACCCGCAGCCGTCCCAGAGGTTTCACAGGCGTCGCTCAGACGCGGGCAGGTCGGGTGGGCGACGCTCACATGGGCAACGCAACCCGTTCCGAAAAAGCTTTTCTCTCGCGCAAATGTCCGGTCGATGAACTGATCGACGATGACAAAATCGCCCGGCGCCATGTGTTCGCGGAACGAGCCGCAGGCCGACACCGAGATCACATCGGTCACACCCAGCCGCTTTAGCGCGTCGATATTGGCGCGATACGGCACATCGGTTGGCGAATGAACGTGGCCCCGCCCGTGGCGCGGCAGGAAGGCCATGTCCACACCATCCAGTGATCCGGTCAGGATCTGATCAGAGGGCGCCCCCCAGGGGGTCTCAATCGTGACCCATTCCGGACGCTCCAGCCCATCGATGTCATAAATGCCGGATCCGCCGATAACGGCAATTTTGGTCTGGGCCACAACGGCTCTCCTATGCAAATCTCATTCTATTGAGTTCTGCGGGTCGCAGGTGTTTTTGGCAAGTGGCTTCAACGGTTAGTGTGCCTAACTTTGGTTTGATCGATCTAGCTATGCGTCAGGCGCATACCAGGTTCTCGTCAGGCGCTGTATCTCGATGGGCTCCTGAGCGCTAGAAGGCGCCTTTCGCGCGAACCCATCTGACCGACAGGACCGTTCAATGCACCGAGCCTTGCTGGCAAGTTTTGCCAATCGCCTTGCCATACCGGATCTCCGCTGGATGCCGGACGAAGGCCTGACCTTGTCACGATTGCGGATTGAGCTTTTGTCGGGTCTGACCGTCGCCCTTGCTCTGGTGCCCGAGGCGGTGGCCTTTGCGTTTGTAGCGGGCGTACATCCCCTGGTCGGCCTCTACGCAGCCTTTCTGGTTGGCCTGATCACTGCGCTGATCGGTGGTCGCCCCGGGATGATCTCTGGTGCGACGGGGGCTCTTGCCGTTGTGATGGTCGCATTGGTAGCGCAGCACGGGGTCGAGTACCTGTTCGCGACCGTTGTTCTGATGGGCATTTTGCAAGTCATTGCTGGCGCAATGCACTGGGGGCGTTTTATCCGTCTGGTGCCGCATCCGGTGATGCTGGGTTTCGTGAACGGTCTGGCTATTGTGATCTTTCTGGCGCAGATGGGTCAGTTCAAAGTCCCCGGCACCATGGAAAACACCGGCCACGGCCTGAGCGGCGGTGAGTGGCTGTCAGGTATGCAGCTTTACACGATGCTGGGTCTGGTGGCGCTGACCATGGCGGTGATCTGGGTCATGCCGCGCGTGACGCGTATCGTACCCGCCCCTCTGGCAGGCATTGTCGTTGTTGCGGCACTGGTGATTGGCTTTGGTCTGGACGTGCCGCGAGTGGGCGATCTGGCGTCCATCGAGGGCGGTCTGCCGACGTTTCACATCCCAATGGTGCCGCTGAACTGGGAAACCTTCCAAATTATCCTGCCTTACGCCGTCATTCTGGCCGCCATTGGCCTGATCGAATCCCTGCTGACGCTGAACCTTGTGGGCGAAATCACCGGTAAACGCGGCGGTGCCTCGCAGGAGTGCATCGCACAGGGTGCAGCCAACGTTGTGACTGGCTTTTTTGGCGGCATGGGCGGTTGCGCGATGATCGGTCAGTCGATGATCAACGTGAAATCCGGTGGCCGCACCCGGATCGCCGGGATTGCGGCAGCGGTATTCCTGCTTGTCTTCATCCTGTTTGCCTCGCCTTTGATCGAGCAAATACCTCTGGCTGCGCTCGTGGGCGTGATGTTCATGGTGGTGATCGGCACCTTTGCCTGGAACTCGTTCAACATCATGCGCAAAGTGCCGTTGACCGACGCGTTCGTCATCGTGCTGGTCACTGTGGTGACCGTAATGGAAGATCTGGCTGTTGCAGTTGTGGTTGGCGTGATTGTCTCGGCACTGGCTTACGCCTGGAACAACGCTACCCGCATCCACGCCGTCACGCGGGATTCGGAAACAGAGAAGGGCGCCAAGGTTTACGAAATCAAAGGGCCGCTATTTTTTGGTTCGTCCGATGGCTTTGTTGAACTGTTCGATGTCCCGACCGATCCGGATACCGTGATTGTGGACTTCGCGGACAGTCGCGTAGTTGACCAGTCGGCTCTGCAGGCCATCGAGAACATTGCTGGCAAATATGAAGCCGCTGGTAAACGCGTGATGCTGCGCCACCTCAGCCGGGATTGCCACAAGCTGCTGAACAAGGCGGGACACCTGATGGTCGATAGCGATGATGACCCGGACTACGGGCTCGCCGTGGATTACTCGGTCCGCACCGGAATTTTGGGCGGGCATTGAATTGCTACAGGTGGCCAGTTTGGCCACCTTTTAGGTTGGCGCAATGCGTTCCAGCGTTTCGATATCGCCGGACAAAAGCGCCTCTTCGGCCTTTGAGATCAATTCGAGGGGCCAATCCCACCAGCTCAGGGCCAATAGCCGGTCGATCGTTTCTTGATCGAACCGGAAACGCCGCACTTCGCCTGGGTTCCCGGTCACGATTGCATAAGGTGGAATATCACCGCGCACCACGGACCCTGCGCCGATGATCGACCCGGTTCCGATCCGGGCACCGGGCAGGATCAACGCGCCATATCCGAACCAGACGTCATGCCCGACCACAGTGTCCCGGCGATCGGGTTGGTATTCGAGCAGATTTTTGGGATCGAAAACCGGAAATGGATAGCAGGTCGCGCCGTTCATCGCGTGGTTTGCCGATGAGGTGATGAACCGGACGCCATGCGCAATCTGGCAGAATTTTCCGAGCTCCAGTTTCTCTTCAGAAAACGGAAACAAGAATGGGGCCAGTTGTTTTGCCCAATCTTCCGGGGCGTCAAAGTCCGAGGCATAGCTGAACGTCCCGGCTTTTAGGCGCGGGTGATCAATGGCTTCGGACAAAAAGACCGTGCCTTTGTATTGGGACCCGTCGGGCAGGGTGATCGGGTACCGGCGGGTAGGATCAGGTAAGGGCATCAGTCATCCGGTCTTGCGAGGCTGAACAGGTCGTTCACGACCGAATAGTCCCGATATCCCAGTCGGGCAAGAGGTCGGAACGAGGTAACGTCGAACTTGCCGTCCCGCATATGGTCGTCATGCAGATGCACGCCGGTGACTTCGCCGAACACCACCCGATTGGCCTCTCCCGGCAGCGTCACGATCTGCGTCATCTTACACTCGAGCGCCGCCGGGGCACCCTCGATCCGCGCGCAAGGGATCGTTTCGCATTCAATGGGAACCAAACCGGCGTGATCGAATTCATCAACATGTTTTGCAAGACCCTCGGAACTGGCATTCATGGCGTCCCGATGCGCATAGGCCACGACATTGACGCAGAAGACACCGGTCGCCTCGATATTGGCGATACTGTCCTTGCCGCAGTTTTGGTCGTGTTTGGCACCCGTCGAGGCAAACATAACCTGCGGCGGCGTGTAGGCCACCCCGTTGAAGAAGGAGTAGGGCGCAAGGTTGTTGACACCATCCGCATCACGGGACGAAATCCAGCCGATTGGGCGCGGCGTGATGATGGCGTTGAACGGGTTATGCGGCAAACCGTGGCCGTCTTCGGGGCGATAGAACATCTGATCTCCAAGCGTTTGCCCAAGGCGTATCGAAGTGCTAGGGCGAATGCCAGTAAGGAAAAGAGGGCAGGGTGCAGCAGTTCGAAATCAGACCGGAAGCACCGGATGATTGGTGGGAGGTTGAAGCCCTGTTTGACCTGTGCTTTGCACCGGGGCGCGAGGCTCTGTCGTCTTATCGACTAAGGGACGACATTCCGCCGGTGTCCGGTCTTTCTCTGGTCGCGCGCGATGGGCAGGGCATTCTGGCTGGGGCGATCCGGTTCTGGCCGGTTCACATTGGTACACATGACGCGCTGCTTCTGGGTCCAGTTGCTGTACACCCCACCCATCAGGGCGAAGGTCTGGGCGGTTTTTTGATTCATCAGGGGATTGATGTCGGGCGCGGCAAGGGCTGGGAGCGGGTGATGCTCGTCGGAGACGCGCCGTATTACGCCCGGTTCGGTTTCGCACGTTTGAACGGAATCGAGATGCCGCCGCCGACCAACCCAGACCGCGTTCTGGGGCACGAACTGACCCCCGGCGTATGGGAGGGCGTGCGCGGACCAGTCACCCGCTGGACCCGCTGACCTATTGAAACCTCTCTGCCCGATACCGATGTTGAAAGGGCAGGAGGGTACAGATGCAGGACATGGTTCTTGTTGAAGAGGTCGATGCCGAAGCCGAGTTGGACCGGCTGGCACAGCACTACCGAACGGCTGGCGGCGCAGGGGTTAAACTGCTTAACCGGCTGGGCGGGTCCGCTGAATCATTGCTGGAACAGCTGCCGGAACCCGTGCGGCAAGGCCTGACCGGAGCAACAGAACAGGCGCTCTGGATTGCCATGCACGCGGCGCAGGGATCGCGCAGGGCTGTACCGGATCAAAAACCCTGGGTGAATACTGCCGTGACGACCGCCATGGGGGCGGCCGGGGGGTTAGGTGGCGTTTCCACAGCCTTGATGGAATTGCCCGCGACCACAACCATGCTGTTGCGATCTATTCAGGGAGCGGCTGCGCGGGAAGGGTTTGATCCCGAACAGGAAAATGTCAAATTCGACTGTGTCCGGGTGCTGTCTGCCGCCGGGCCTATGACCCATGATGATGGAGCAGATCTTGGGTTCTTTTCGGTCCGACTCACACTAACGGGCCCTGCGATGCAGCGGTTGATTGCTGCCGTGGCTCCACGCTTGTCTGTGGTTCTGGGCCAGAAACTGGCTGCGCAATCGGTGCCGGTGCTCGGCGCCATTGCCGGAGGCGGAACCAACTATATCTATACGCGCTACTATCAACAGATCGCTCATGTGCATTTTGGCCTGAGACGCTTGGCGATGGATGCCGATATCCCTCATGAGGAACTGGTGCGGCAACTGTCTGCACGCATGTAGCCTCTGACACCCAAATCACGGCCAACCTTGGCTTGATTATCATCATGTGGTATCCATGATGTAACGAACCGCAAAATATCACAAAAACTCAGCGGTTTGATGTACAGGCATGAACCCCGCTCGAAAGGCGTCACCGCGTGATGGATGCAAGGCTTTCGCCGCATGTGTTACGGAGAACTGGAAAGCTTCCTGTTCTGCCGCAATCGGCCGCATTGTGTTATCGCATCGAGAAGGGCCGGCCGGAGGTGTTTCTGATCACGACCCGAAGGTCTCGCCGCTGGGTCATCCCCAAGGGGTGGCTTATCGACGGGCTCACGCCGGCAGAAACTGCCGCTCAGGAAGCGTGGGAAGAGGCTGGCGTTGTTGGAGACTGCATCCCGGATCAGCTTGGCCAGTTTACTTACCTCAAACAGCGCCCGGATCAAGCGCCGGCGATGTGTGTGGTGGACGTGTTCCCCCTGCATGTGCGATCCGTCATGTCGAGCTTTCCAGAGAAAGGTGAGCGCCGACGCAAGTGGTGTTCGCCTAAAAAAGCCGCACTTAAGGTCAGTTCACCGGAACTGGCTGCACTGTTGCGAAGATTTGGACCTTACCCGCACTGAGTTGACGTCAGAAAGACTTGATATTGCCATACCGGTAGGTATCTAATTGTTAAGCCATATTTTGGACGCAACATGATTCAATACGCACTAAAATGCAGCGAAGGCCATACGTTTGAGAGCTGGTTCCAATCTGCTGAAGCCTACGACAAACTGTCAGTTGCCGGCTTGGTGACATGCGCAGTTTGCGGGTGCCAGCACGTTGAAAAGGCCGTCATGACGCCGCGTGTGCGTCCGGCGCGCACTGCGCAGGGGCAGCCCGAGACCGCCCCCGCAAAGCCAGGGCCGATAAACGTCTCAACCCCGTCGCCGGAGGTCGAAAAGGCTCTTACGGAATTGCGGCGCAAGGTCGAAGAAAATCTGGACTATGTCGGTACGGACTTTGCGGATGAGGCCCGCAAGATTCACCTTGGCGACGCCCCGGAGCGTGCGATTTACGGCGAGGCAAAGCCGGATGAGGCCAAGGCCTTGATAGAGGACGGGGTACCCGTTGCCCCGTTGCCCTTTATTCCCAGCAGAAAGACAAACTGATCCATGCACATTGTGATTACCGGGGCCAGCCGTGGAATCGGGCAGGCCCTGGCAGATCGCTACCGCGCGCAGGGTGCGGAGGTCACCGGCACCGCGCGCGATCACAGCGCGCAGGCTAGGTTGGAGGTTTCGGACCCTGACCAGCAAGCCGAGTTTGCCAAAAAACTACACGGCCAGCCCGTTGATCTGCTGATCTGCAACGCCGGCGTATATCTGGACAAAGGGCAGGACATCGATGGCTACCCCGCTGAAATGTGGGCCCAAAGCTTTGCCACCAATGTCACCGGCGTTTTTCTGACAATTCAGGCCCTGTTGCCTAATCTGCGCGTCGCGCGCGGCAAGATCGCGATCTTGTCGTCGCAAATGGCCTCACACACGCGCGCGCCCGGCGGCAGCTATATCTATCGCGCCTCTAAGTCGGCGGTGCTCAATCTAGGTCGAAATCTTGCAACCGATCTGCAAGGAGACGGGATTGCCATCGGCATCTACCATCCCGGTTGGGTTCAGACGGATATGGGTGGCCCCGCCGCTGAAATCACTGTCGATCAGGCGGTGACAGGGCTGATGGCGCGTTTCGAGACATTGTCGTTAAACACCACCGGCTGTTTCGAGACTTGGGAAGGCGCGCCTCACGCCTACTGATCGCCCAACGCCGCGCGGGGGATTTCGTAGACCTCACCGGGCTCGATGAAAATCACAAACAAATCTCCAGGCGTTTCATAGCTGAGCTTCGAGACTGAACTGCTCGAATCCGGCTTTCCATCGGTGAAATAGATGTTGCGGACTTCCCCGGTTGGCAACAACACCGCAAGAGTTGCCGTTCCATCGTCGCGACGCCGCAACTCCGCATTGCAGTCCTGCAGCGGGTCTCCGGCCAGAGCTGCGCAGGGCACAGTGCCCAATGCGTTTTTCCCATCCGTTCCGGCTTGTGTCGCGACTTGTGCCACGGCAGGTGATGAGAGAAACGTCAGGGCGATAGCAATGCGGAGCATGAATAACCTCTTGGAACAACAGACGCTCACAGGCTTGCATTCCGCCAAAGCATTGTAAAGCGGCTGTGTATCGCGGGCGGAAGACTCAGCGCCCTTGCCCTTGCGACCCCCCTCGCATAAGAGGCACGGGACTATGCATCTCAGGCGCGGAGACACTTGCCCCCATGCCCGTACTCGTAATGAAATTCGGCGGCACCTCGGTTGCCAATCTCGACCGTATCCGTCGCGCGGCCAAGCGCGTGGGCGTCGAAGTGGCCAAGGGGTATGACGTGATCGTCATCGTGTCGGCGATGTCGGGCAAAACCAACGAGTTGGTGGGCTGGGTTGACGAAACGTCGCCGCTTTATGACGCGCGCGAATATGATGCGGTCGTTTCGTCGGGCGAGAATGTTACGGCGGGCCTGATGGCGCTGACCCTGCAGGAAATGGATGTGCCGGCGCGCAGTTGGCAGGGGTGGCAGGTGCCATTGCTGACCACCAGCGCGCACAGCCAGGCCCGGATAGAGGAAATTCCAACCGACAACATCACCCAGAAGTTCGATGAAGGCATGCGGGTCGCCGTTGTCGCGGGCTTTCAGGGGATTAGCCCCGAGGGTCGTATCACCACGTTAGGGCGGGGGGGGTCGGACACCACGGCGGTGGCCTTTGCCGCTGCGTTTGGGGCCGAGCGCTGCGATATCTATACCGATGTCGATGGTGTTTACACCACCGACCCGCGCATCTGCGAAAAAGCCCGCAAGCTGGAAAAGATCGCGTTCGAGGAAATGCTCGAACTGGCCTCGTTGGGGGCCAAGGTATTGCAAACCCGCTCGGTCGAACTGGCGATGCGCTACAAGGTACGCCTGCGGGTGCTGTCCAGTTTCGAGGAACAATCCGACAATGCAGGCACGCTGGTCTGCGCCGAGGAGGATATCATGGAATCCAATGTTGTGGCCGGTGTGGCCTATTCTCGCGACGAAGCCAAGATGACCGTTGTGTCGGTTGCGGACCGCCCCGGGATCGCGTCGATCATCTTCACCGCGCTCAGCGATGCCGGCGTTAACGTGGACATGATCGTGCAAAACATCTCGGACGAGGGGCGCACGGATATGACCTTTTCCTGCCCCACCGAGCAGGTGACCCGCGCCGAAAAGGCCTTGCTGGAGATCAAGGAAAAGGGCGAGTTGAACTACGCCGAACTGGTCGCGGACGAGGATGTCTGCAAGGTGTCTGTGGTCGGTATTGGCATGCGTTCGCAATCCGGTGTGGCGGCAAAAATGTTCAAAGTACTCTCGGATGAGGGGATCAATATCAAGGTCATTACAACCTCTGAGATAAAAATTTCGGTATTGGTGGACCGGAAATACATGGAACTTGCTGTTCAGGCACTGCATGATGCCTTTGAATTGGACAAGGCGGCCTGAGCAAATATGCCAAGGTTCTTGCCTGACACCGTAAATTAGGTGGGCCATGGCGGACGGTACCGAAACAGAATCCCGCAAACTGCTGGGGCGTCTGCGCGAGGAGATGGCGAGCGAAGTCGCCGGTCAGGAACGCCTTGACCGGATCACCACGCTGATTGCCGACAGCATTCAGCGCGAGGTGTGTTCGATCTATCTGTTCCGCGATGAAGACACGCTGGAACTCTGCGCGACCGAAGGCCTGTCGCCTGAGTCGGTACACAAAACGCGCTTGCGGCTGGGCGAGGGGCTGGTGGGCCGCGTCGCCCAATCCAGCCAAGTCGTCAATACGGCGGATGCGCCTTCGGCCAAAGGATTCCGGTTCATGCCGGAAACGGGCGAAGAAAGATATTCGTCTTTTATCGGCGTGCCGGTGCAGCGTCTGGGTCAGAAGCTGGGGGTTCTGGTTGTTCAGTCGCGCGAGGCTCGGGAGTTTTCCGCCGACGAGGTTTACGCCCTGGAAGTGGTGGCCATGGTGTTGGCCGAAATGGCCGAGCTGGGTGCCTTTGTGGGCGAGGGCGCGGCCCTGTCGCCACTTCACCAGCAATCCGTGCTGTTACGTGGGGACCTGCGCAGGAAGGCTCAGCCGAAGGCCGTGTCTGGCTGCACGAACCGCGCGTTGTTGTCACCAACCCGATCGCCGATGACCCGCATCGCGAACGCGAGCGTCTGACCGAGGCGGTCGAGGAATTGCGCGTCGGTGTCGACAAGATGCTGGAAATCTCGCAAGGCGGCGACACCGAACAGTTGCAGGTACTGGAAGCCTACCGGATGTTTGCCAATTCCAAAGGCTGGATGCGCCGGATGGAAGAGGACATCGCCCTTGGCCTGAGCGCTGAGGCAGCGGTCGAAAAAGAACAGTCCCAGGCGCGCGCTCGCATGGGGCAGGTGACAGACCCTTACCTGCGCGAACGGCTGGCGGATCTGGATGACCTCAGCAACCGTCTGCTGCGTATTCTGACAGGTCAGGGCAATGCAAACGGCGCAGACCTGCCACCCGATCCGATACTGATTGCCCGCAATATCGGGCCTGGCGATCTATTGGAATACGGTCGCGCCCTCAAAGGGATCGTGCTCGAAGAAGGCTCAGTCGGCAGCCACGCAACAATTGTCGCGCGCGCGCTGGCGATCCCGCTGGTGGTTCATGTGGGGCGCATCACCACAGAGGCGCTGAACGGCGATCACATCATGGTCGATGGGGACCAGGGCGTTGTTCATCTGCGTCCCGAAGATACTGTGGTCAGTGCCTTCCGGGACAAAATGGCGATGCAGGCCAAGGCGCAGGAGCGTTATGCGTCGATCCGGGAAACACCAACTGTGACGAAAGACGGGGTCAGGATCAATCTGGTCATGAACGCCGGACTGATGGCCGATCTGCCTTCGCTTGAGACCTCGGGCGCCGAAGGCGTGGGCCTGTTCCGCACCGAGTTGCAGTTTCTTGTCCGCAACAAGATGCCCAAGCGGTCGGAACTTGTGGCGCAATATCAGCGTGTTCTGGATGCCGCTGGCGATAAACGGGTGGTGTTCCGGACGCTGGATATCGGCTCGGATAAGGTTCTGCCCTACATGAAACATGTGGATGAACCGAACCCGGCACTGGGTTGGCGCGCGATCCGCGTTGGGCTGGATAAACGCGGCGTCATGCGTATGCAACTTCAGGCTCTTATACGCGCTGCCAATGGTCGGCCGCTGACCGTCATGTTTCCCTTTGTTGCTCAGGCAGATGAGTTCCGCGAGGCGCGCTGGGAAGTCAGAAAAACGATTGAGCGCGAAAGGCGCCTGGGCCGTGTCCTGCCGGAAACGCTCGAGGTGGGTGCGATGCTGGAAACGCCCTCGCTTGGCTTTGCCCCACAGAAGTTCTTTGACGAAGTCAATTTCATCTCAATCGGCGGCAACGATCTGAAACAGTTCTTTTTTGCCGCCGACCGCGAAAACGAGCTGGTGCGTCGCCGGTATGACACCCTGAATGTCAGCTTTCTCAGCTTCATCGAGCGTATCGTGGAGCGGTGTGCCATCTCTGAAACCCCTCTCAGCTTTTGCGGCGAGGATGCGGGGCGTCCGGTCGAGGCCCTGTGTCTTGCCGCCATGGGTATCCGCACGCTCTCAATGCGCCCGGCGTCGATTGGTCCGGTCAAAAGCCTGCTCTTGCGCGCGGACCTGCATGACGTCCGTAAGATCATCGCCGACGCGCGCCATCGCGGGGAACAATCCGTGCGCCCATCGGTGATGGAGTGGTTGCGCAACTATGGATAGGTCGTGAAACCGCGTAATCCTGTCATTCTTCGCTTGATTTTTACGTGTTGTCTTTTTATGTAAACGGCGAATGTTAGCGGTAACAGTAGGTGCTCTGCATGTTTCCCTATTGCGCCAAGCACCATGCTAAGCTGCCTGCGGCAAACTTTAGAGGAGCCTGGTTATGGTTTCACGCGTAATTCCGGTAGATCCGTTCGACCTTGTGTTGTTCGGCGCGACCGGCGATCTGGCGCAGCGTAAAATCCTGCCGGGGCTGTATCACCGCTTTGAGGTCGGGCAGATGCCGGACGACGCACGGATTATCGGGACTGCCCGCTCTGACATGGACAGTGATGGCTTCCGTGATCAGGTGCGGGCGTCGATGACGGAATTTGCTCCGCAGTTCGACAAAGACACGCTGGATCGGTTTCTGTCTCGCGTCGAATATGTGTCGGTGGACGCGTTGGGCGATGCTGGCTGGCCCGCTCTTCGCGAATTGCTGCGCCCCGAAATTGTCCGCGCGTTTTACCTGTCGGTGGGGCCCAGCCTGTTTTCCGGCATTGCCAAGCGTTTGCATGACGAGGGCCTGGCGACTCCGGACAGCCGCATCGTCGTAGAAAAACCCTTTGGTCACGATTTGGCCTCGGCCAAGGCACTCAACGAAGGCCTTCGCGCGTGTTTCGACGAGCATCAGATCTATCGGATCGATCACTATCTTGGTAAGGAAACCGTGCAGAATCTGATGGCGCTGCGCTTTGCCAATTCCCTGTTCGAACCGCTCTGGAACTCTACCCATATCGACCACGTCCAGATTACCGTGGCCGAAACGGTTGGGGTCGAGGGGCGCGGCGCGTATTATGACCAATCCGGCGCCATGCGCGACATGATCCAGAACCATCTGGTGCAATTGCTGTGCCTGACCGCGATGGAGCCACCGTCGAAATTCTCGCCCAACGCGGTGCGGGACGAAAAAGTAAAAGCCATTGAGGCGCTAGAGCCGGTTGCTCAAGCCGACATTGCACGCGGTCAATACCGTGCAGACAAGGGCAATGACGGGTATGTCGATCATGTCGGCAACCCAGCAAGCCGTACGGAAAGCTTCATTGCGCTCAAAGTCCACCTCGGCAATTGGCGCTGGGCCGGGGTGCCGTTCTATCTGCGCACCGGAAAACGCCTGCGCGCCCGGGAATCCGAGATCGCGGTCTTCTTCCGCGACCCCCCGCACACTATCTTTCCCAATGTGGGTCCCTTGCGGGGCAACGTTCTGGTCATCCGTCTGCAGCCGGACGAGGGGATTACATTGCGCACGACCATCAAAGATCCCGGTCCAGGCGGGTTCCGCCTGTCCGACGTCTCGCTGGATATGAGCTTTGCCGATGCACTGGGCGACGAGGCCAGTCCGCCGGATGCCTATGAACGCCTGATCATGGACGTGATCCGAGGGGACCAGACGCTGTTCATGCGGGGTGATGAGGCCGAGGCCGCCTGGGCCTGGGTCGATCCCATTATTCAGGGCTGGGAAGACCGTGGCGACCGCCCCTCCCGGTACGATCAGGGCAGCTCGGGACCCGAAGAAGCATTGATGCTGATGCATCGCGATGGGCGTCGCTGGCGCCAAATCGGAGGTTAGACATGGTTCACAACGTGATAACTGATGTCACCCAGCGGATCATTGATCGCAGTAAGGATCAGCGCGGCCCGCATTTGCAGCGGATGGAGCAAGCCAAATCCAAAGGTCCGGCACGCGGGCATCTGTCCTGCAGCGGTCAGGCCCATGCTTATGCCGGTGCGGGGGAAGACCAGCAGTCGATGGCGACCGGCACCGCCGGCAATCTGGGCATCGTCACCGCCTATAACGACATGCTCTCGGCGCACCAGCCGTTTGAACGCTATCCGGAGCTGATCCGTCAGGCCGTCCGCGCCGCGGGCGGGACCGCACAGGTTGCAGGTGGCGTGCCCGCCATGTGTGATGGCGTTACGCAAGGCGAGGCGGGGATGGAGCTGTCGCTGTTTTCCCGTGATGTGATCGCATTGGCGGCCGGCGTGGCGCTCAGCCACAATACCTACGACGCGGCCGTTTTCCTCGGTGTCTGCGACAAGATCGTGCCGGGTCTTGTCATTGCGGCTCAAAGCTTTGGCCACTTGCCCGCCGTCTTCCTGCCCGCAGGTCCAATGACCAGCGGCTTGCCCAACGACGAAAAGGCCAAGGTTCGCCAGCAATTCGCCGCTGGTGAGGTGGGCCGCGAAGAGCTCATGGCCGCCGAGATGGCCGCCTATCATGGCCCGGGCACCTGCACTTTCTACGGTACGGCCAACACCAACCAGATGCTTATGGAGTTTATGGGGCTGCACCTGCCGGGCTCCAGTTTCATCAACCCGAATACACCGTTGCGCGATGCGTTGACCGAGGAAGGGGCGCGGCGCGCGCTTTCTCTGAGCGCGCTGGGCAATCATTACACACCGGTCTGTCAGATCCTCGACGAACGGGCCTTTGTCAACGGGATCGTTGGTCTGATGGCCACCGGCGGGTCCACCAACCTGTTGATCCACCTGATCGCCATGGCGCGGGCTGGCGGTATCATTCTCGACTGGCAGGACTTTTACGAAATCTCTGAGGTCGTTCCGCTGGTTGCCCGTGTTTATCCCAACGGTCTGGCAGACGTGAATCACTTCCACGCGGCGGGGGGCCTTGGATACTGCATCGGCACGCTGCTCGAAGACGGTCTGCTGCACCCCGACACACTGACTGTCGCCGGGCAGGGGCTGCATCGGTATACGCAGGAACCCAAGCTGATTGACGACGCGTTGGTCTGGCTGGACGGCCCGGATCACAGCCTGAACGAAAAGATCGTCCGTTCGGCCAAGGATCCATTCCAGCCCACCGGCGGCCTGTCGCGCCTGACCGGAAATCTCGGCACCGGCGTGATGAAGGTGTCAGCCGTGGCTCCGGAACATCAGGTGGTCGAGGCACCCGTCCGCGTTTTCCATGATCAGGGCGATGTCAAAGCGGCCTTTAAAGCCGGTGAGTTCACCGGTGATGTGATCGTCGTGGTTCGCTTTCAGGGACCAAAAGCCAATGGCATGCCCGAACTGCACTCACTGACCCCGATCCTGTCCGTCTTGCAAGGGCGCGGACAAAAGGTGGCGCTGGTCACCGATGGCCGCATGTCAGGCGCCTCGGGCAAAGTGCCCGCCGCTATTCACATCTGCCCAGAGGCGCTGGACGGTGGGGCCATCGCCTATCTTCAGGATGGCGACCTGATGCGGGTCGATGCGGTTAAGGGTGAGTTGGAAATTCTGACTCCCGGCGTTCTGGACCGCGCGCCTGCCGCAGCCGACCTGTCTGCGAACCAGTATGGCGTCGGACGCGATCTGTTCGGCACTTTCCGCCGTACGGTCGGTTCTGCCGATACCGGTGCCAGCGTTTTCGGAGTCTGAACTCATGTCCGCAAAAACCAAACGCACAAGAGAAATCTGCGCTCTCGCGCCCATTGTCCCGGTTCTGGTGGTCGAGGACGCCGAACAGGCCCGCCCGCTAGCTGAGGCTTTGGTTGCCGGTGGTCTACCTGCGCTGGAAGTCACGCTGCGCACCCCGGCCGCGCTGGATGCAATCCGCGCAATGGCGGATATTCCGGGTGGGGTCGTCGGTGCCGGTACGCTGGTCACACCCGAAGACGTCCGGGCCGCGAAGGAGGCGGGGGCGCAGTTTGGCGTCTCTCCCGGTGCGACCGACGCCCTGATCGCCGCCTGCGAGGCCGAAGGCCTGCCCTTGCTGCCCGGCGCGGCAACAGCCAGCGAGGCCATGCGGTTGCTTGAGCAGGGTTACGACATGCTCAAGTTCTTCCCTGCCGAGGCTTCGGGTGGCGCACCTGCGCTCAAGGCAATCGGCGCGCCCTTACCGCAGATCACGTTTTGCCCGACCGGCGGCGTGTCGCCGTCAAATGCGCGCGATTACCTGTCGCTGTCCAACGTGGTTTGCGCTGGCGGCAGCTGGGTCGCACCAAAAGAGATGGTCGTGAATGGCGATTGGGCCGGGATCCAAGCGCTCGCCCGCGAGGCGTCAAAGCTGATGGATTGACGCGGCTTCAACCTGCGTTAGGGTAGGCCTCAATTCAGACAGGTTGACCCCATGACAAACCGAATCTCCCTTGCGCAGGGGCGCGAGTATCTGGCTATTCCCGGACCTTCGGTCATGCCCGACGCGGTTTTGCAGGCGATGCATCGCCCGTCGCCCAATATCTACGAGGGCGAGTTGATCGAGATGATGCCGGCGCTGACCCAAGACCTGCGCCGCGTGGCCCGAACCAAACACGATGTCGCCATCTACATCGCCAACGGCCACGGCACGTGGGAGGCCGCACTCAGCAACGTTATCGCCCCGGGCGAAACCGTTCTGGCGCCCGCCTCGGGTCGGTTCACCCATGGCTGGGCCGAGATGGCCAAAGGCGTCGGGGCCCAAGTCGAGTTGCTGGATTTTGGAACGGCCGCGCCATGGGATTTTGCCCGCATCGCCGAGGTGCTGCGGGCGGATACAGAACATCGGCTCAAAGCAGTTCTCGCGGTGCATGTGGACACCTCGAGCTCGATCCGGAACGATATTCCCGCCCTGCGCGCATTGCTGGACGAGTTAGACCACCCGGCGCTTTTGATGGCGGATTGCATAGCCTCACTGGGTTGCGACCGCTTCGAGATGGATGCCTGGGGCGTCGACGTCACTGTGACCGCCTGTCAGAAGGGACTGATGACACCGGCGGGCGTGGGTTTTGTCTTTTTCAACGACAAGGCACAGGCCAAGCGGACCGCGATGCCGCGCGTCTCCCAATACTGGGATTGGCAGCCGCGTGCGAACCCGGATCTGTTTTACCAGTACTTCAACGGCACGGCACCGACCCATCACCTTTATGGGCTTCGCGCTGCGTTGGATATGATCCATGCAGAAGGGATCGAAGCTGTATGGTCGCGTCATGGCACGTTGGCGCGGGCGGTCTGGGCGGCTTGCGAAATCTGGTCCGAAGGCGGGGCGCTCAGTCTGAACGTCGCAGATCGCGATCGCCGCAGCCATGCGGTCACGGCACTCCGACTGACCGAAGGTCGTGGTAAACCCCTGCGCGACTACGCCGAAACTCGGCTGGGCCTGACCTTGGGCATCGGGCTGGGGATGGAAGATGTCAATGGATGCTTCCGTTTGGGCCATATGGGTCACGTTAATGGGCAGATGGTGATGGCCATGCTGGGCGGAATGGAAGCCGCGATGGCCAGTTTGAACATATCGCGTGGAAAAGGCGCATTGGACGCGGCCGCCGCCGAACTATCGGTCGTAAGCTAGACTTTGTCTCGTGCTTCCAGCAGCGCCTTGGGCAGTGCCGCAGCAAAGACATCCAGATCGGCGGGCTGTCCGCAGCTAACCCGGATACAACGGTTCTGCGGAGCGGCAAAGGGCATGCGGACAAACACGCCCTGATCCAGCAGCGCGTCCAGAACGGCCTTGGCAAAAGCACCGTCTTGGCCACAATCGATGGCAACGAAATTTGTGGCCGAGGGCAATGGGGTCAGGCCGTTCTGTGTAGCGATTTCACCAATCCGGTCGCGTGCCTTTGCAATCCGTGTCTGCACGTCGGACAGCCACGCATTATCCCTTAACGCGGCAAGTGCTGTGGCTTGAGCGGCTCGATTCATTCCAAAGTGATTGCGGACCTTGTTGAAGGCCGAGATCAACGCGGGCGCACCAAGGGCATAACCAACCCGCGCCCCAGCCAATCCGTAGACCTTGGAAAAGGTCCGCATCCGGATCACGCGCGGATCGTCTGCGGCGACCGGTGCGGCTGTTCCCTCAGGGGCGCACTCCACGTACGCCTCATCCAGCACCAGCAGGCAGTCACTGGGCAGACGAGCCATCGCAGCGACAATATCCGCACCGCGATGCCAGCTGCCCATCGGGTTGTCGGGATTTGCCATATAGACCAGTTTGGCATCTACCTCGGACGCTTTGGCAAACAACGCCGAAGGGTCTTCGTGATCAGCGGAATAGGGGACCTTGTGCAGGACACCGCCAAATCCGGCCACATGGTAGTTGAAGGTGGGATAGGCTCCGTCAGATGTGACGACAGCGTCTCCTGGCCCGACAATTAGGCGCACCAGATATCCCAGAAGCCCGTCAATGCCTTCGCCGACAACGATGTTCTCGGGCGCAACGCCATGAGCCGCCGCCAGCGCGTATCGCAGGTCATGATTCTCGGGGTCGCCATACATCCAGATGCCGTCCACCGCCTGCCGCATTGCCGCGATGGCGTTTGGGGATGGACCAAAAACGCTTTCATTTGCCCCCAATCGTGCCAGAAACGGCGCCCCACGCTGCCGTTCTTGTGTTTCAGGCCCGACAAACGGAACGGTTGCGGGCAGGGATTGGGCAAGCGGGGTATAGCGCGGACCGGTCATGGCCGCAGATAAGCGCAACCTCTGGTGTTGGGCAAGGCTTGCCGCAGATGGCATTCGGCGTCAGGGTGCACGCAATGGTCGCTCGGAGGTGTCATGCGCTATTTCCTCGGACTCGTGCTTGTTGGTCTTGCCTATCTTGTGTTTTGGCCCGTTCCGGTTGATCCGGTCGCCTACGAAGCGCCTGAACCGCCCGGCTTTACCGGCGACTTTGCCGAGAACACGGAACTGGACAAACTCACCCTGATTACACTGCCGGATGGAGAGATTGGCCCGGAAGATATTGCGGTTCTGCCGGACGGTGCAACTTATACTACTAGCCTTTCGGGTGTTCTCTATCGTATCGACGGGGACGAACCGGTTGAAATTGACAGGCTTGGGGGGCGCCCTCTTGGGTTGCGTGCCGGTCCTGACGGTGCGCTCTACATCGCGGACAGCTTTCGCGGCCTGATGCGCTGGACCGGGCCCGGAACGCTGGAAACTCTGGTATCCGAGATTGACAGTGCCCCTGTTATCTATGCCAACAACTTGGACGTGGCGCGCGATGGCACAGTCTATTTCTCGAACTCATCGGACCGGTTCGACCCTGAAACGATGGGCGGAACCAAACCCACCTCGGTTCTGACAATCTGGGAACAGTCCCCGACCGGCTATGTCGCGCGTTATTCACCTGATGGCGGTGCCGAGAAAATCGCCAAAGGGTTTGTCTATACCAACGGCATCGCCCTTTCACCGGACGAGGATTTTCTGCTGATCGCCGAGACCGGGCGTGCGCGCGTGCACAAGCTCTGGCTGGCCGGTCCAAAAGCCGGAACGCAGGAGGTTTTGATGGATAACCTGCCGGGATACCCTGACAATATCAAAGCTCAGGGCGACGGCACCTATTGGATGGCCTTCGCCAGTCCGCGTGTGCCATCTGAGGCGCTGATGCCTTATCCGTTCTTGCGCAAGGTCATCTGGCGCTTGGGACCGATGGTGCGCCCCGCGCCGATACATCGGGGCATGATGGTGCAGTTCGATGGCGAAGGTAACATCTTGAGCACATTGCAGGACCCGGATGGACGGCTCGGCATTACAACCGGCGGTCAGGTTGTCGGCGATCAGTTCTATGTAATGACGCTGGAGTCTCCGTGGTTTGGCCGGATGCCCGCCGCCGATCTGCCCTGACGTCGCTGTGGCAATGGGCCGGACTTTCAGGGCATGGTTGGCGAAACAGGATTTGGAGGACCCCGATGGCACGCGTATCTGTCGAGTATAAGGATCACATCGCTCGGGTGACACTGACCCGGGGCGACAAGATGAATGCGCTGGATGACGCAATGGTCCAGGCAATCCTGTCCGCAGGGCAGGAGGTTGCAGCCTCGGACGCCCGCGCTGTCGTTTTGGCGGGCGAAGGCAAAAGCTTCTGCGCCGGGCTCGATATGGCCAGCTTTGCGTCAATGGCCCACAAGGATCCGACGGAATGGCTGATGAGCCGCAGCCATGAGGACGCCAACGAAATGCAGGAACTCGCTCTGGTCTGGCGCCGCGTGCCCGTTCCGGTCATCTGCGCCATTCAGGGCGTGGCGTATGGCGGCGGTCTTCAGATCGCGTTGGGCGCGGATATCCGCATCGCGCATCCCGAGGCAAAACTGGCCGTGATGGAAATGAAATGGGGCATCATTCCCGACATGGGCGGGATGGTTCTTTTGCCGCAACTGGTCCGCTCGGACGTTCTGCGCCTGCTCACCTACACCGCTCGCCCCATTGGCGCACAACAGGCTACGGATTGGGGTCTGGTTACCAAACTGTCGGACGATCCGCAGACCGAAGCGCTGGCGCTCGCCGAAAACATCGCCAACCAGAGCCCATCGGCGATCCGCGCCGCCAAGCGTGTGATCGACGTGGCCGAGTCCAAATCCCGCGCAGAGGTATTGCTGGCGGAATCCGCAGAACAGGTAGAGTTGATCGGCAAACCGGATCAGATGGAAGTGATTTCGGCCCAGATGCAGGGCCGAACACCGGAGTTCAAGTGACTATCTCAAAAATGCCCGCCGGGCGTCCCGCGCCATGTTGTAACGCATTTCGAGCTCCGCGATCTTCGCCATTGCAGCCTTCCGGTCTTGCGGGTCCGTGAGCGCCGCATAGGCTTTGCGGGCGGCATCAAGCTGTTTCCTGATATCGAATTCCTCTGGCAACACTCCGGTCTGCGCCATGATCCGGTTACCTGCGGCCAACGCAGGGTCGGTTTGCGCGTCCGAGGACCGGTCGGGCAGGGGCTTCCCTTCACCCTCCAACCCTTCAAGCTGGCCTTCAGCCTGTGCCTTTCTGATCTGGCGTTCGACCAGTTTTCCAAGTGACCCGCGCATGATCCGACTATAGGCCCGCGAGCGCCGGTGCAAAAGCCCTACCGCACTCGGTTCGAGACTAGGTAGGTGATGCCACCGGCCACCAACCCCCAGACCGCCGCGCCCAAGCCGAACACGGTGATCCCGGATGCCGTGATCGCAAGCGTCAGGATCGCGGCCTCGCGTTCGGCAGGCACCTCAAGCGCCGCAAAGGCCGCATTGGCCATCACGCCAATCAGCGCGACACCGGTCAGGGTCCCCATCAACAGCGGATCGGCATGGGCCGCAAAACCGGTGATGGCCACCGCAAAGACACCGAAGAGGCAATAGAACGCGCCTGCCATGATCGCCGACCAATAGCGTTGATCCGGGTCCGGATGGCTGTCTTCGTTCGAGCACATCGCTGCAGTGATGGCCGCAAGACAGGTGGCAGGCGCGCCAAATGGCGCGGACAGAATACTGGCGCCACCAACTGATGAGAACAACCGACCTGCCCGGGGCGCGTAGCCATAGCTGCGCATCACCGCAACGCCGGGGATATTCTGGGTGGCCATAGTGACAATGAATAGCGGTAGTCCGATTCCAATGGCGGAGGCCAGCGAAACGCTTGGCATGGTCCAGACCGGTGCTGCCAAATACTGCTCTGGCCGCACCGACGTGTCACCTGCGCTGACCACAACGACAAGCGCTGCAGCCACCACCGCCGCAGGCACGGCGAACAGGCGATTGAACCGCCCGGCGACGAACCATGTCAGGATCACAGGCAAAGCCTGCCACGGCAGCTCGACGGCTGCTTTGAACGGCACGATACACAGCGGCAGCAGCACACCTGCCAACATGGCCTGAGCCAGGGTTGTCGGGATCGCAGCGGCCAACCGCCCCAACGGACGCCACAAACCTGCGAGGACGGTCAGAGCGCCGGCGCACAGAAAGGCGCCAATGGCGCCCGAAAACCCTTCGATTGGGGTGGCAGACACCGCCAGCAGCGCCGCCCCTGGTGTGGACCAGGCCACGCTGATCGGTTGTCTGTACCACAGGCTCAGGACAATCGCCGCCAGCCCCATGGCAATGGCCGCACTCATCAGGCCCGAGGCCGCCTCGGACGGTGATGCACCCATCGCCGCCAAGCCCTGCAGGACAATCGGGAAGGAACTGAAAAAGCCCACGACGGCAACCACCAGCCCGGTCGAAACGGTTTGCATCGGGGGTAAGGTCTGCGACATCGGCTCCTCGGGGTTGCCACCCGCACTTGCTAGCAACCGCAAGACGCTGACAACAAGGGGAAATGCGACAGCGCCAAAGGAAAACCCGCCATCGTTAAGGTGGCGGGTTCGAGGTCTTGGTTTGGAAGACGACCAGATCAGGCGATTTCGGCCAACCGGTCCAGCGCCTCGTTCAGCTTGGCCTCTTCCTCTTCGCGGGCGGCGAGATTGGCTTTGGCTTCCTCGACCACCTCTTCTGGGGCCGAGGCCACGAATTTGGGGTTGTTCAGACGTCCACGCAGACCGCCAAGTTCCTTGGCCAGCTTGCCTTTGGCTTTCTCCAGCCGTTCCTTTTCTGCACCAATGTCGATGATGTCCGCCAGTGGCAGACCAAATGAGGCTCCGGGGGCGGCGATTGAGATGGTGCCCTTGGGCAGTTCGCCGGCCTTAGTCAGGCTGTCGATCCGCGCCAGACGCTTGATCAGCGCCTCGTTGCGGTCCCATGCGGCTTGGCCGTTCGCGTCGATTTCAGTCACCAGCATCGGAACGTACAGACCAGCAGGTACCCGCATCTGCGCGCGGGCTGAGCGGGTGTTTTCGATCACCGAGATCACCCAATTCATCTCACGATCCGCATCCGCATCGACAAGTTCGGTGCCGTATGTGGGCCAGTCGGCATGGACGGCCATCTTGGCGCGGCTACCGGTCAGGCCCCAGAGTTCCTCGGTGATGAAGGGCATGATCGGGTGCAGCAGGACCATACACTGATCCAGTACCCAGCGCATGGTGGCGCGGGTTTCGGCCTGTGCTTCGGCGTCATCACCCTGCAGCAAGGGTTTGGACAACTCCACGTACCAGTCGCAAACCTTGCCCCAGACGAAGGCATAAAGCCCGTTGGCCGCATCGTTGAAACGATAGCTTTCCAGCGCCGCGTCGACCTCTTCCCGCACGCGGGCGGTTTCGCCGATGATCCAGCGGTTCACGGCGGCTTTGGGTTTCAGATCGGCGACGTCCAGTCGCGGCACGGCGTCTTTGAATACCTCGTTCATCTCGGCAAAGCGGACGGCATTCCACAGTTTGGTGCCGAAGTTGCGATAGCCGGTGATGCGTTCGCGGGACAGTTTCAGCACGCCCCCAATGGCCGCCATCGAGGCGTTGGTAAAGCGCAGCGCGTCGGCGCCGAATTCATCCACGATCTCCAGTGGGTCGATGACGTTGCCGGTGGTCTTGGACATCTTCTTGCCCTTCTCGTCGCGGACAAGCTGGTGCAGGTAGACGGTGTGGAACGGGATCTGATCGACCACGGCCAGTTGCATCATCATCATCCGGGCGACCCAGAAGAACAGGATGTCGAAGCCGGTGATCAGAACGTCCGTGGGGAAGTAGCGCTCTAGCTCCTCGGTCTGCTCGGGCCAGCCCAGCGTGCCGATAGGCCAGAGGCCGGACGAGAACCAGGTGTCGAGGACGTCGGGGTCGCGGACTAGCGAAATCCAAAACAGATCGTTGTCAGTGATCTGGTCATCCCTTCTGCTTATATCAACTTGAGTGTGTAAGCGCGGACTTGTCGCACCCACGCCGTCAAGTTTTCGGTCCACCGCAACGTCGAATTTGTCGCCATAGTAGGCTCGTGCTTTCTTCAGCATCGCTGTTTCATTCGGTGCGCAGAATGCAACGGCATTATCTAACCTAGACCAATATGTTTCGTCTGCGCATTCTTGCTCTCTTTGTTCGAGAACACTTGATCTTAAGTAGGCGTCATCGATTTTCGGCCCATACCAAACCGGAATCTGATGCCCCCACCACAACTGGCGCGAAATGCACCAGGGCTCGATGTTTTCCAGCCAGTGGTAATAGGTCTTCTCGCCCGACTCGGGGATGATCTTGACCGTGCCGTCTTTGACCGCATCCAGTGCCGGGCCGACGACTTTTTCGGCGTCAACGAACCACTGGTCGGTGAACATCGGCTCGATGACCACCTTCGAGCGGTCGCCGAAGGGCTGCATGATCGGTTTGCTCTCGACCAGCGGAACAAGTGCTGCCGGATCATCATCTTCGCCCAGCTTGGTGCCCAGAACTGGATCATCTGCGCGGGTCATCACGGCCAAACCGTCAGCGGTGATCTCTTCGACGACCTTCGCGCGCGCCTCGAACCGGTCGAGTCCGCGCAGGTGATCGGGGACGAGGTTGACCGCGTCGATCTCGTTCTCGGTGAACGCGCGACCACGCGCGTACTCCTGCGCTATGTCTGCCGCTTCCGCATAGGGCGCACCATCGGCCCGCATCGCGCCTTTGGTGTCCATCAGGCGGTACATCGGAATGCCGCCGCGCTTGGCGACCATATTGTCGTTGAAGTCATGCGCGCCGGTGATCTTCACCGCGCCCGAGCCGAAATCCGGGTCCGGATAGTCATCGGTGATGATCGGAATCTGACGACGATGCTCTTTTGGCCCAACCGGGATTTCGCAGAGTTTCCCGACGATTGGCGCGTATCGCTCATCTGATGGATGAACCGCAACCGCGCCATCGCCCAGCATGGTCTCAGGGCGGGTCGTGGCGATGGAAATGTAGTCGCGCTCCTCGCGAAAGATCACATTCCCATCTTCATCTTTTTCCAAATACTCATATGTCTCACCGCCCGCCAAGGGGTATTTGAAGTGCCACATGTGACCGGCAACTTCGATGTTCTCGACTTCCAGGTCCGAGATTGCCGTCTCAAAATGCGGGTCCCAGTTGACCAGTCGCTTACCGCGATAGATCAGGCCTTTCTCGTACATATCGACAAAGACCTTGATCACCGCATCGTGAAAATTCGCAGAATTTTCGTGCCCCTTGCGCGGGTCGCCCGGGGCGCCCGCCATGGTAAAGGCGTTGCGCGACCAGTCGCAACTGGCGCCAAGACGCTTGAGCTGTTCAATGATCGTGCCGCCGTATTCGCCCTTCCATTCCCAGACTTTCTCAAGGAACTTCTCGCGCCCCAACTCGCGCCGCCCTTCGTTGCCCTGCGCCGCCAGCATCTTTTCCACTTGCATCTGCGTGGCGATGCCCGCATGGTCCTGACCGGGCTGCCACAGCGTGTCAAAGCCGCGCATCCGGTGCCATCGGATCAGGATGTCCTGCAGCGTGTTGTTGAACGCGTGACCCACGTGCAAAGCACCCGTCACGTTGGGCGGCGGGATCATGATGGTAAAGCTTTCGTCGCGCGAACGGTTCGCGCCGGCCTCGAAGGCTCCGGCCTCTTCCCAAGCCTCGTAAATGCGGGCCTCGGCCTCGGCCGCGTTAAATGTCTTTTCCATCGCCATGGGGTGCGTCCTGCGTCATCGATCTCGGGTCAGCGCCTGCAATAGCGAATGGACGCGGGAAGGGGAAGGCCCCGAACGCCTCTGACGCTCTTCTTACCCCTGATCCGGAGGCGATCCATAGAGTGCAAGGCCCTCGTTCGCGCCCTGTGCCATTGCCTTGGCCTGATCTGCCCGAATGCGGGCATGCAGGTCCAGCGCTTCGGTCGAGAACAACTCGGTTGGCGCCGGGATATGCACAAAATTTCCAACCCGATCCGCGCCGCGCGCCAGAATCGCGTAGTCGCGGTCAGCCACCTTTTGCTGCGCATTGGGGTTCAAATAGCGAATGGCCAACCCGATGCGCCGATCATCGGACACGTTGGGGCCCGAGCCGTGAATGGTCAGCCCGTGATGCAGGGACATCTGGCCGGGCTCCAATTCGATATGGGTTTTGTCCGTGTCCGCGACATCCACAGCCACCTCCTGCCCCCGCGACAGCAGGTTGTTGTCCGAGAACGTATCGGTATGCGGTAGGATTGGGTTCTTGTGGCTACCCTTGACGAAATCCATGCACCCGCTTTCCACTGTGGCTGGCGACAACGCAATCCACGCTGTCAACTGATCCGGCGTCTCGCCCATGCCCCAGTAGGTCAGGTCCTGATGCATCCCGACAACCTGCGTCGTGTGCGGTTCCTTAATGAACAGCTCCGCCGACCAGAGCAGCAGGTCAGGCCCCAGAATGCCTTCGACCACATCCAAGACGCGCGGGTCCAGAGCGATCCGGGCGGCCAAAGGCATCACCACATGGGCGTTCACCCGTTTGTACATATTCAGCGGCAAGGGCAGATCGGCCTCACGCCATGTGTCTTCTATAGTTTCCAGTTCGGCGCGAAAGCCCGCGACTTCGGCGGCCGGAAAGACCGGGATGGGAAAGGCGAATCCATCGGCCCAGTAGGCTTCGATGGTTTGATTGTCCAAACGACCGTTTGTCAGTGCGATAGCAGCGGGCATGCGACCTCCATGAGCCTGAACCTGTCCTTTGAGGCTAAAGAACATATTCTTTTGAATGCCATGCCGTTTGCGACATACACGTCGCAACGGCTTCTATATTGGGAACCGGTACAAATTTCATCGAAATCGGTGCTGTTGTGGTTCAACAAGATACCAAATGAACACATCCTCGTGTGTACGCCCGATCATGAGAGACGAAATCGTAAGGTTTTTGCTGGATAGTTCCAACACTACGGTGCCCGACCCAAGCGAGGCCAATATTGCGAGCTCTTGCGGTTTCACGCGTTCTTACGGATGGGAGAGTTGGTTGAAACGGTATGATCGAAACCATCTGACGGGTGTTGAACACGCGCGCGTTGCATGATGCCGACCGGCAACGGCTCACGGCTTCGTTTATGGATTGCGCCTTGCTGCGCGACGCTGAGATACCCATCATTAGGGTTACCCAGGTGCCGGTTCCGTCAACCGTTAATCCAACGTGTACGACCGGTTGAGACGAGCTTGGCACTGCGGGCGCGCCAACTGACGTGGCAAACGCGGGTCAGGACGCGTTTAGGAAGACAGGGTGCGGCAGACAGGCTTGCTGTTCACACCCGACAAGGATTGGAAAGTGTTGACGCCATGGTTCTGTCGCGGCTGAGTAGGAAGGTTCTGGGATGGCTTGGACGGCCCTTGCGGTCCGAGCATTCCGCCGAGACGCGGCATCGCGAACCGATCAGCCATGTCATCATTCTGGACGGCACAATGTCAACGTTGGAACCGGGGTATGAAACCCACGCGGGCCAGACCCTTCGGCTGTGCTGCGAGATGGGGAGCAAAGTTTCGGTTTTTTATGAATCCGGTGTCCAGTGGGACAGCTGGAAATCCTCACTTGATGTAATGATGGGGCGGGGCATTAATCGCCAGATCCGCCGCGCTTATGGTTATCTGGCATCTCGCTACAAACCCGGCGACCGGATCTTTTTCATGGGGTATTCGCGGGGCGCTTACGGGGTGCGCAGCCTCGCCGGCGTGATCGACATGATCGGATTGCTCAAGGCAGAGCACGCAACCGAGCGCAATATCAAACAGGCCTACCGGCACTATGAATGTAACCCGGGTGGACCCGCAGCCCGAGATTTTCGGCGTAAATTCTGTCACGACACGGTCGCGATCGAAATGGTCGGTGTGTGGGATACGGTCAAGGCTTTGGGCCTGCGCCTGCCGCTGTTGTGGCGCCGGGCCGAAAAACGGCATGCCTTTCACAACCACCGGCTGGGCCCGTCGATCCGCCACGGGTATCACGCCATGGCATTGGACGAGACGCGCGAGGTCTATGAGCCGGTGTTGTGGGAGTGCATGCCGGAATTCAAGGGCCACGTCGAACAAGTCTGGTTCCGCGGAACCCATGGCGATGTTGGCGGCCAGCTCAACGGGTACGAACAGGCGCGACCGCTCAGCAATATCTCCCTGATCTGGATGCTGGACAAAGCGCAATTGCATGGCCTGCCTTTGCCCGAGGGGTGGCGCGCCCGCTTTCCCACCGATGTGCATGCCCCCTCGGTGGGGACGTGGCGGGGTTGGGGCAAGATATTCCTGCTACGCAAGCACCGGAAAATCGGTCAGGACCCGTCCGAGCGTTTGCATGTTTCGGTAGCACCCGACGAGTTGCCGCGATGGGTGCCGATGCCGAATTTACCATCGCACCCGGCGCAGTAGGCTCAGGCCGTCAATCGAATACAGCGGCAGTGCGACCAACGGCATTTGACTGAAAAGCCGCCTGGATGTCCGCACCCAGATTTCGCGTCAGCGACAAATCGGGCAGAGCATTCGGCGGAAAAAAGGCGGCGTCGTGTGTTTCTTCACCCGGTGTGGGCGCCTGGTCGCCGATCTCATCGCACAGAAAGAACAGTTTGTAGAAGTCACGTGCGTCCGCCGGATATGGATGCCTTGCCTTGTGGCGCAGGGCAAATAGGTGACCGGCCCGAACCCGTAGTCCCGCTTCTTCCCAAACCTCGCGCTCGATGTTTTCCGCAGGTGAACTGCCGATATCCGCAAAGCCACCGGGCATCGCCCAAAACCCGTCGCTGCGTTCGCGCACCAGAAGAATGCAACCATCGCGAATAACTGCGCCGCGAATATCGATGCTGGGCGTGGCATAACCTGCCGCGTGTTGCGATATCAGACCATCGATATGCGACAGCGGCACCTGACCCAGATCGGCCAGCATCGCGCGTGCGATTTCAGCGATCTCTTCGAATCGCTCGCGGTCGAACGGATCTTTGCTAAAATGTTGGCCCGTTTCGGCAAGTGCCAGCAGTCGTTTGGCACGTGCCAGCCAGGTATCCTCCATCGCTGTCGGATCCTGGCGCATCAGGCTCAGCGCCGCCGGTCTCTGCGTGAACTCATCGGTTGGAACGCAACGCCGACATGCGCCTCGCAATAGGGCTTGCCGGGCTCAACTGGCAGACCGCAGAACCAAAAATCCTCGGTCGCGGGGTCGCCCACGGGCCATTTGCAGGTTTTCTCGGTCAACTCCATCAGCGTCAGCTTTTTCGCTTTCTTCTCGACCTCGTTCACCTTGGCCAGGGCCTCGGGGCTTATTTCATTGGCCGAAGGTTGCGGCGGCAGAGGTTGACCGGCGGGGATAATCTGACGGCGGGCCGGTGCGGCCGGTTTTGCTTCGGGTGCCGGGGCAGGGCGCGCCGGTTCTGTCTTGGGCGTAGGTTTGGGCTTGGCTTCGGCTTTGGGCGCGGGTTTTTCCTTGGCGTCGGATTTTGACGGGCTTGCGCCGGTTGCGCGGTTCGACAGGCCCAGACGGTGCACTTTGCCAATCACCGCATTGCGGGTCACGCCACCCAGTTCCTTGGCGATCTGGCTGGCCGACTGGCCTTCGCCCCACATTTTCTTCAGCAGTTCTACACGCTCATCTGTCCAGGACATGCGCTTCCTTTCAAAAGCGGGAAAGCGGCCCCGGATTCGGGCCGCCTTCGGAATTCTCTCAGCCCCCTATTCTAAACACTGCAGCCCGAGTTACAAGCTGTCTTCGAATCAGGTAAGGGGCAAAACATGCAGATTCCCACGGATCAGGGCGCGCGCCGTTTCGGAGCGGTCAATTGGATGGGCCTTTACACTTTGGCGCAGCGCGAAACCCTGCGGTTTCTGGCGGTCTGGACCCAGACTTTGCTGGCACCGCTGGTAACCGCGGGGCTGTTCCTGTTGATCTTCAACATCGCCATCGGCCCGGGCCGACCTGACGTGATGGGGGTGCCGTTCCTGACGTTTTTGGCCCCTGGCATCATGATGATGACAGTGATCCAGAACGCCTTTGCCAACACCTCGTCTTCGATGGTGATTGCCAAGGTGCAGGGCAACATCGTGGATACGCTGATGCCGCCGCTATCGCCGGTCGAAATTTTGCTGGGATATCTGGCGGGCGGCGTCGCGCGCGGGGTGCTGATCGCGCTGGTTGTCGCAATCGCATTGGGGCTTGTTCTGGGTTTAGTGCCGCAAAACCCGCTTATTGCGCTGATTTTCGTCGTACTTGGCGGCGCCTTCATGGGTGCGTTGGGCCTTCTTGCCGGGATTTTTGCCAACAAATACGATCAGATGGCCGCGATCACAAATTTTGTGGTCACGCCGTTGGCGTTTTTGTCGGGCACCTTTTACTCGGTTGAGGATTTGCCGCCTCTCCTGAACCACATCAGCCATGTGAACCCGGTGTTTTATCTGATTGACGGGCTGCGATACGGTATGATCGGCGTATCGGACAGTTCGCCGTATCTGGGGCTGTTGGTGTGCAGCGGTGCAACCGTGCTGATCGGTGTGCTGATCTGGCAGATGTTGCGCACCGGTTACCGTCTCAAACCCTGACGCTGCCGGGCTTCGCGCCAGACCAGAATCAGTGCCCCAGTCAGAATAATGGTGGACCCGGTCACGCTGACGGCATCCGGGATCACACCAAAGATCGCGAAATCGTAAAACGCCGCAAAGATCAGTGTTGCATAGCTGACCGGCGCAACGAACGAGGCATCCGCACGCGCCATTCCATTGACAAAACAGGCCTGCGCACACGCCATCAGCACGCCGATCCCGACAAGCGCCCCCCATTGCGCGGTCGTGGGTGGATGCCAGACGAAAAGCACGGCGACCGTGGCAATCGCCAACCCCATCGAGTTGTTGACCAGCAGAATCTGGATCGGCGCCTCACGCCCTGAGAGCTTTTTGATGAAAATCAACTCCATCCCGATCACCACAGCGGCCGACAGGGCCAGCAGGGCCGCTGGCTGAAAACTTGCAGGCGTCGGGCGCAGTAGGATCAACGCCCCGGTCAGTGCCACAGCAGCAGCCAGCCATCGCCATGGCCCAACGCCTTCTTTCAGCAAAGGAATGGCCAGAACCATGGCAAACACAGGATTCAGAAACGAAATCGCTGTTGCGTCGGCGATCGGAATATAGGCGACCGATGCGAACATGAGCGTGATCCCCAGCCACCCAAAACTTGTGCGCCCAATGTGCAACCCCCAATGGGTCTTTTGTAGTTTGGGTCTTAATACGGCCACTGCGCTTATGATGGTCAGAAACGCAAACATGAACCGTCCATGGCTGATCTGCATCGGATGCAGGGGCGGGCCCAGTGTGTCGGTTCCCAAGGCCTTTGCCAGCAACGTGGTTGCCGCGATGAACGCGCTTGCGACGAAGATCAGCAGCGCCGCAAGGGGCGGATTATGCGTTTTCGGAACGAACATGCCATAGCGGTGGAGCCTGGGACGCAAAATGGCAAGCCGGAAATGCGCCCGTGTGTGTCTCAAATCTTAAATTCGCCTGAAGGCGATATTCGGGGTTTTCAGATCGCACCCGCCCCGCTATACGGCGCACATGATCAAAGTTGCACATATCCTGCGCCTCCGACGCCGACGTCTCACCGCGTAACCGGCCCGTTTGATCCATATGCGCTGTGCAAATCGGCGCAAACTCCACCAAATCAGTTGACGAACCCGGCCTCTGTGTATCAGTCACGAGGTCAAACCTGTTGAAAAGGATGATCCGATGATCCCGTCCGTTCTGCCGACCTATAATCGTGCGCCCCTGACTTTTGTGAAGGGTGAAGGCGCCTGGCTGACCGAGGCGGATGGTCGACGTTTTCTGGACCTTGGCGCCGGGATTGCGGTGAATGCGCTGGGTCATGCGCATCCGGCGCTGGTCAACGCACTGACGGAACAGGCGCACGCGCTGTGGCATGTCTCGAACCTCTACAACATCCCACAGCAGCAGGCGCTGGCCGATAAGCTGGTCGACCACACATTTGCCGATACGGTGTTCTTCACCAATTCAGGGACCGAGTCCTGCGAACTGGCGGTAAAAATGGCGCGCAAGTATTTTTATGACAAAGGCCAGCCCGAACGGGTCGAGATCATCACCTTCGAAGGCTCCTTCCACGGTCGCTCCTCCGCCGGGATTGCTGCCGCGGGGTCAGAGAAAATGACCAAAGGCTTCGGCCCGCTGCTCCCTGGCTTCCGCCACCTGCCTTGGGGTGGTCCCGAGGTCAAATATGTGATCGGCGACGACACGATTGCCGCCGTGATGGTCGAACCGATCCAGGGCGAAGGTGGAATTCGCCCACTGCCCGACGCCAGCCTGAAATGGCTGCGCGACCTGTGCGATGAACACGGCGTATTGCTGATCCTGGACGAGGTGCAATGCGGCGTTGGTCGGACCGGCAAGCTCTTTGCCCACGAATGGGCAGGCATCACGCCGGATATCATGATGGTGGCCAAGGGCATCGGCGGGGGGTTCCCGTTAGGTGCGGTTCTCGCCACCGAGGATGCGGCAAGCGGAATGACTGCCGGCACCCACGGATCCACCTATGGCGGCAACCCACTGGGATGCGCGGTAGGTTGTGCGGTGATCGATCAGGTCGCAACACCAGCCTTTCTGGACGGCGTCAACCGCAAGGCTGGCTTGTTGCGTCAAAAGCTCGAAGGTCTTGTGGCCGACCATCCGGACGTGTTCGAAGAGGTACGCGGATCGGGCCTGATGTTGGGGCTCAAATGCAAGGTGACCAACATGGATGTCGTGAACGCCGGGTATGACAATGAGGTCATCACCGTCCCTGCTGCTGACAATGTCATCCGACTGCTGCCACCGCTGACGCTGACCGAGGACGACATCGCCCAGGCCATGATCCGCCTGGAAAAAGCTGCCTCGCAGGTCGAGACCACTCTCGAAACTGCCTGATCTTCATCTTTTCCCAAATACTCCGGGGGTGTGGGGGCTGGCCCCCATGCGCCACTTAGACAAAAGCGAAATGAAATGAACCACTTCCTGGATATCCATAAAACTGATGCGACCGATCTGCGGGCCATGATCGATCAGGCCGATGTGATGAAGCAGGCACGCCTCGGTCGTCCCAAAGCCGCGCCCGATGATGATCAGCCGCTGGCTGGCCGCATGGTGGCCCTGATCTTCGAGAAACCCTCCACTCGGACGCGCGTGTCGTTCGACGTGGGTGTGCGCCAGATGGGCGGACAAACCATGGTGCTGTCCGGCAAGGACATGCAACTGGGTCACGGCGAAACCATAGCCGATACTGCTCGTGTCCTGTCGCGCTATGTCGATATGATCATGATCCGGACCTTTGATGAAACCATCCTGACCGAGATGTCAGAATACTCGGATGTACCGGTCATCAACGGCCTGACCGACCGGACTCATCCCTGCCAGATCATGGCCGACGTGCTGACCTTTGAAGAGCATCGCGGACCGATCAAAGGCAAAAAGGTGGTCTGGACCGGCGATGGTAACAATGTTTGCGCCTCGTTCCTGCACGCGGCGGGCCAGTTCGGCTTTGACCTGACCTTCACCGGCCCGTCCCAGTTTGACCCCGAAGAAGAATTCATGGGCCTTGCGCGCCGGCAGGGCTCGAAAATCATTGTCGAACGCGATCCTTACAAAGCGGTTGAAGATGCCGATCTGGTGGTCGCGGACACCTGGGTGTCGATGCACGATTCCCAGTCCGCCAAAGAGCGTCGCCATAACCTGTTGCGTCCCTATCAGGTCAACGCCGAACTGATGTCCCACGCCAAACCGGATGCGCTGTTCATGCACTGTCTGCCTGCGCACCGCGAAGAAGAGGCGACCTCCGAGGTCATGGATGGGCCCAATTCCGTGATCTTTGACGAGGCTGAGAATCGTCTACACGCGCAAAAGGCGATCATGCGCTGGTGTCTTGAAGTCTGATCCCGGTCAAGACCCGCGCCTGGACCCCACAGCCCAGACCTTCAGACCGGCGAGCGTTCTTGCGCTCGCCAGCAGGACGAGGACGCACAGGGCTGTTTTGGACATGATCTCCATCGTTCCTTCGACCAGCATGGCGTGTACGACGCTGCCGATCACCGTTGTGGCGGCCAGGGTTGTGTGACCCAGGCGCCAGGTGCGAAACCGCAGCCGCAGGCGTTTGCGCAAGACAGCCAGAACTGCGGCCGCAAAAACGGCCCACATCGCCACCACACCCCAGTCGGAAAATGGGGTCGGTGATACGAATAACAGTGCGTCCACCACGTCTGGCGGGCTGCTGATCCACAGTGCAGCAACATGCACGACCACCGCCAGAACCAGCGCTCCCCCGACAAATCGGTGCAGATACCGGCTGCGGAAAGCAGATAGGCCAGGCAGGTATCCGCCGGCCAGCAAAGGCTGAAACAGCAACAGGCCCATCGCGATGATCCCCGCAAACCCCGCAAGGATGTAAACCGGCGACCGCCATGCAAGCAACGGGCTGGCCGCAGCCGCGGCAAGAGGAACCAGAACCGCCAGCGCCAGCACACCCCAGATCAGGATCGCTCGGGTGCGGCTCATCATAGTATTCCGGGTTGGATCAGGCAGGTTGCAGTACGAAGTGGGCGGCCAGCGTCTTGTCTTTTGCGCGGCTCATCACCGGGCGCAAAAACACGGTTTCGAAATCTCCGCTGTCATACGCCAGGTGCCCGTGCGGCTGGCCAAAGGCTGGAACGATTTGTGGCATCTCCAGTCTAAACTCACCATTCGCATCGGTCAGAGTGGCGCCATGGCTCTGCGGGTCACGCTCATATCCTTCGGTCGTATGTGCCCAGATCTGAATACGCTGGCCGGCCAGCGGTGCACCGTCGCCGGCACGGCGCACGGTGCCGGTCATCCAGAACCCGCCTCCGCCAATCCGGTCGACGATTGGGGCTCCGGGTCGGTAATTGTTCGATCCTCCCCGCATCGACGGCGTCGGAGCAAGCCCGGCAGCCCGGGCCGGCGCGACTAGACCGGATGCACTGGCCGCGACGGTGCCAAGTCCCGTGGCGAGTAAGGTACGACGTGTCATCTTGAGGCGAGTCATCGCATACGCTCCTGTCGATCTGATCATGTCTGACACCGGCCCTCGAGGACCGGCACATCCTGCACCCTGTAAGATAACACGATTGCGGGTGAATCCGAGGGCTAGCTCTCAGAGTATACAGGTATGCGCATCACGGCTGTGTGAGGCTATCATTAAGGTACTCGGCTTGCCCGCGGTCGTTTGCACGAATGCTGTGCGGAAATGCGCTTTTCGTGAGGCGTTTTAGCCTTATATCCTGCAAAGACGAACATGAAGCCATCTGCCGCAGCCATATCAAGGGAGATCAGGAATGAGCTGGAACCCCACCCACACCCCCGAATGCCTGTCCGAAAACGGATCTCTGGAAACTCTGATTATCCCCCGTGCCCGCGATCTGGGTGGTTTTGAGGTGCGCCGCGCCTTGCCGTCGGTCGAACGACAACTGGTCGGGCCCTTTATTTTCTTTGATCAGATGGGCCCGGCAGAGTTCATCACCGAAGGTGGCATTGATGTCCGCCCGCATCCGCATATCGGTCTGGGCACGGTGACCTACCTGTATCAGGGGGAATTCGAACACCGTGACAGTCTGGGTACCCATCAGATGATCTATCCCGGCGAGATCAACTGGATGGTCGCCGGTCGTGGCGTCACCCATTCCGAACGCACCAGCGACGAAACACGCGGTCAGAAGCATTCGCTGTTTGGCATCCAGACCTGGATCGCCTTGCCCGAAGCGCACGAGGATATGGCCCCCGATTTCGAGCACCATAAACAGGGAGTCTTGCCGCATATTCAGGACACAGGTGTCAGCGCAAGACTGATTTTGGGCTCGGCCTATGGCGAGAACAGCCCGGTCACGATGCTGTCTGAAACCTTTTATCTCGACGTGGGACTGGAGCCCGGTGCTGCCTTTCCTTTGCCAGATGACCACGAAGATCGCGGCGTCTACGTGACCGAAGGCTCAGTCGAGATCGCGGGTGATACATTCGAGTCCGGGCGCATGATGGTGTTCCGCCCGGGCGACAAGCTATCGGTCAAGGCAGGCCCGTTAGGTGCGCGCCTGATGCTGCTGGGCGGCGCGACCTTGAACGAAGATCGGTATATCTGGTGGAACTTCGTGTCCTCTTCGAAAGAGAAGATCGAAACCGCCACCCGCGAATGGAAAACCGCTGATTGGGCCAACGGGGCCTTCCACTTGCCGACCGGGGACGATCAGGAGTTTATCCCGATCTCAGCCGAACTTGAGCGGACCAAGCCCCGTCTGGCGCGCTGAACGCTACGTCAACCGGTGCCCGGCTTGCCCGCCGGACCGATCCCGGCAATCCTGTCCTCGGATGGAGGATTGCAATGAAACTGGTTATCGCAGGGGCTGGCAGCATCGGGTGCTACTGCGGCGCTCTGTTGGCCGATGCCGGGCATGATGTCAACTTGTTGGGACGGGCCCGCATTCTGGACCCGATCCGCGCGCACGACCTGACGGTTACGGATTTTTCGGGAGTGAGACGCACGGTTGCAGCGGACAAGTTGACACTGACCGAAGACCCGGCCTGTCTCGCCGATATGGATCTGATCATCGTGACCGTCAAATCCGGCGCAACAGCGGATATGGCGGATCTGATCCGTGTGCATGGTTTCGACGCAACCCCGGTTCTGTCCTGGCAAAACGGAATGGACAATGCACGGACACTGCGCGCGGCTTTGCCGGGTCGCGATGTACGCGCAGGAATGGTGCCGTTCAACGTGGTTCCGACCGACCCGGCCACCTATCATCGCGCCACATCCGGTGACATTGTCATCCAGTCCGGCCCTGGCGATCTGGCTGCACGCCTCACCAGTACGAATTTGCCCATTGTCGGCAGCACCCAGATCGAGGCGGTGCAATGGGGCAAGCTGGTCATCAATCTCAACAACGCCCTGAATGCGCTGTCCGGGCTGACTCTGCGCGAGCAGCTTTTGGATCGCAACTGGCGGCACCTGATGGCCGACCAGATGACCGAGGCGCTGGCTGTTCTGAAGGCCGCTGGCAAACCGGTTGTTTCGACCACACCGCTGCCCGCGTGGATGACACCGCATATTCTGCGCCTGCCGACACCGGTGTTTTCCCGCATCGCTGCGCGCATGCTCACCATCGACCCGACCGCGCGTATGTCGATGTCCTACGATCTCAAGGCCGGTCGACCAACGGAAATCGATAGCCTGCAGGGCGAGATCATGCGGCTGGGTGAAACTTACAAAGTTGAAACACCCTTTTGCACCAGAGTCGCGTCTCTAATCGGGGACGCACCAACCGGATCACTCTCACCGGATCAGATCAGGGCATAAGTACCGTCATTATGGGGAAAATAACGGCGGTTGGGTGCGGGCGGACTATCCGCAGCTGTCCAAAAAGCTGGCTGTTGCAAGCCTCCGCGCAATAGCCGTCTGTACTTTGCGAAATTACGGCTGATGCCTCACATTTGCAGCAGCAAGGCCTGCAATTCGGGCTCTTGAACCCGTTCGGCTGCGACCTTGGGGGACACCCAGCGGCGCTTGCGCTGACCCACCTCGGGGTAATCCTCCGCCAGTTCGTTCACTTCAATATGGTAAACGCTGGTCAACACCGGCTCGGCCGAGCCGTCTTTGAGGACCTTGTCGTACGTGAAGTGGCCAACGGGATCTTTTTCAACCGCCTTCGCACGTACGCCAGCCTCTTCCCACGCTTCCTGCGCGGCTGTTTCCGCCCCGTCCAGACCGTCAATCGGCCATCCCTTGGGGATAATCCAGCGTCCGGTGTCCCGGCTGGTGATCAGCAGAACGTCTTCGCCGGACGCAGTCTGACGCGTGCACAAAGCTGCAACCTGCACCCGCTTGGGGTGCTGGAGGACAGGTTTAATAACCTCTTCCCATGTATGGTTCAGCCATGTTTTCATAATGCGGTACATTCTGAATGCGATCTCTTAAGGTAGTGTGAAATAACAATGAAGTGTTTCAGATTCAACTTTAGCGGTGAAATGTGCGCAGATTTGTGCAAAATCAGTTGGTTTTTAGCCGTGTGTGGATTTAGGACAGCACATGCGCCTTTTCCGGACACTACGATCTGACTGATGCCCCCGCTTGGCTTATTTTTGCCTGCGCTTGGCGCGTAGCGTGGGGTCGGCCAGCGTTGGGTCCTCTGGCCAAGGATGCTTGGGGTATTGCGCCCGCATATCCTTGCGCACATCCGCATAAGACCCTGCCCAGAATCCGGGCAGGTCTCGGGTAATCTGAATGGGGCGCTGTGCAGGCGACAATAGGGTGATCTTCATCGGCGTGCCACCCACCACGGGGTGTCTTGTGACACCGAACATCTCCTGTAATCGCACCGAAATTTCCGGTGCCTCGCCGCCATAGTCGATTGACACCTTGCGGCCCAGTGGCGTTTCAAAAGATGCGGGCGCGCGCCTGTCCAGTTCTTGTGTCTGGGTCCAGTCCAAACGCGCGCGCAGGGCCGGTAACAGATCAAACCGCTTCCACTCATCTGCGTTTCGAACGTTTGAGAGCATGGGTAACAGCCAGCTTTCGAGATCGGCCAGCAACGCGTCGTCCGAAAAATCCGGTAGATCCACCCCATCCGCCCGCACAAGTTCCACCCGCGCTGCCAGGCGCGCGGCTGCGCCGTCCAGCCGAAGCCCAAGGTCCCGCACCCCGTCCAGCATGGCCCTGGCAACGGCGTCTGCGGGTACGTCTTTCCAGATGCGATCCCCCAGCACGATGGAACCAAAGCGTTCCTGGCATGTGGCGACGACCCTGCGGTCCCGCTTGGACCACACGCAACTGTCCGTCCAGGCAATCTGATCTGAAAACAGATCGCGAATGTCGCGCTCTGAGATCTGCACCGCCATCCGCACACGCGCCTCTCGCGGGTTTCCATCGGTATCTGTAACGACAAGATAAGGGGCGGTGGCCAAGGTATCGCCCGCGTCGAGAACCACCCCTTTTCCGCCCGACAGCACATAGCGGGGATCGTCTCCCTTGCGCCGCTGCCCAATCCGGTCCGGGTAGGCCATTGCGGCCATCGAGGCGGTGCTGTGCTTGTCTGCGGCACGGCTAACCTGAGTCCTCAACCGGCGGGCCTCGGTTTTAATCCGTTCTATAGCGCCTGCGTTCGCCTGCCAGACCCGCCTTTGCCGAAAGCCCCGCAGATCCTTCAGCGCCTCAAGCCGCAGGGTGATATCCACCGGAGCACCTTTGAGCGGGTCCCGGTCCGCCATCAAGGCCGCCAACGGGGCGGCCTGTGCTCCTGCGCTGACCAGCATGTGCCCCAGCCGGGGATGCAGCGGCGGTGCCGCCAAAGCCCGCCCATGGTCGGTAATACGCCCCTTGTCATCCAGCGCACCCAGCATCGCCAGTAGCACGCGGGCCTCGGACAGCGCGCCAGCGGGGGGCGGGGTCAGAAAGGCCAGATCCCCGGCATCTGCGCCCCACAGCGCCAGTTCCAAAGCCAGCCGGGTCAGATCGGCGGCTTCGATCTCAGCCGGTGGATATGCGGCTAAGGCACCGTCTTCACCTTTTGACCAAAGCCGGTAACAGACCCCCTCGGCCACGCGTCCCGCGCGCCCCGCGCGCTGCGCAGCTTCGGCCCGGGTCACCCGTTCCGTGACCAGCCGGGACATACCCGATCCCGGATCGAACCGTGCCCGACGAGCCTGCCCCATGTCCACCACAACCCGGATGTCGGGAATGGTCAGAGAGGTTTCGGCAATTGAGGTCGCCAGTACCACCTTGCGCGCGCGCTCCGCTGGCGCAAGTGCCGCGCGCTGGGCGGCAAAGGGTAATGCCCCGAACAGTGGCCGTATACTGCACTCAGGCGGCAACCGGCTGGCCAACGCTGTCTCGGCGCGTCGAATTTCGCCCTCACCGGGCAGAAACACCAACAACCCGCCCCCCGTCGTTTGCGTGTCCTGCTCGGCCTGAACAACAAGATCAATCAGTGCATCCAGTCGTCGGGTCTGGGCATGCAGAGGTTTGTCCAGCCATCGTGTTTCGACCGCATAGCTGCGCCCTTCCGAGGTAACCAGAGGCGCATCCATCAATTGGGTCACAGGCTCTGCGTCCAAGGTTGCCGACATCGCCAGCAGGATCAGATCGTCCCGCAACGCCTGTGCCACCTCAATACACAGGGCCAGTCCCAGATCGGCATTCAGGGACCGTTCGTGAAACTCGTCGAATATCACGGCGCCCACGCCGGGCAAATCGGGATCGGATTGCAGCATCCGGGTCAGGATGCCCTCGGTCACCACTTCGATCCGGGTGGTTTTGGAGACTCTGGTATCACCCCGCACACGGTAGCCCACGGTCTGCCCGGCGCGTTCTTGCAGCGTTTCCGCCATCCGTTCCGCTGCTGCCCGCGCCGCCAAACGTCTGGGTTCCAGCATGACGATCTTGCCGGGGCACAGGTCTGCCT
Organism: Ruegeria sp. B1; assembly: GCF_056535885.1. NCBI lineage: Bacteria > Pseudomonadati > Pseudomonadota > Alphaproteobacteria > Rhodobacterales > Roseobacteraceae > Ruegeria > Ruegeria sp. B1. The sequence continues at coordinate 2,142,967 of NZ_JBQFJA010000001.1, forward strand.
GAAGCATCTCGAGCGGAACACGCGTTGTTTTTCCAGCACCCGGCGGGGCCTGCAAAACGGCGCGCTTCCGATCTCGTAAGGCGGGCAGCAACTCTGGAATGACGTCGTCGATGGGCAGGCGGGTTTTCATCGGGGCTTTATCCGCCAACTGTCGGCGGAGGTCCAGTTCCGGCTATTTCCGCAGCACAACGGCTGGGCCGTAAATGGTCAGCGCCTCGACGCGCATGGCGCGCATGATAGTCCCGGAGGGTTCGTAGATGACCTGCACGGGAAACCGGCTGCCTTGCCGCAGATCGCCCGGTTCATATCCCGCCAACCGCGTGAAATGACCATCACAACGCACCTGGGCGCCTTCGCCGCTGCGCAGGGTCAGTGCGATTTCGGTCAAACGCTCGCCATCAAAAATCTTTTGTCGCAACCTGCAAAGCTCTTCCGCGGGTTGATCGCGCAGCACCATGAATATTGCGGTCAACGGATCGACGGCTCCGCGTTGTTGCTGATCGGTGACCGCATGTGCCCCCCGATCGCCGATTTCCGGGCCGCTGGCGCGTGCAATGCCGCGCGCATAGTCCAGTCTGGCGCGAGATTGCCGCTGACCGGTATCCATATCCTCGGAATAGTATTGCGGTTTGAAGTTTGCGCCCTGACGTCGACCGGTTGCCTCCAGCACGAACTGCACCCGTTTAAGCGTCCCAACCAAACCCGTTGTCGCTAAACGTGCGGTAACCGCGTACCGTGTGGAACTGGTCTCGGCGCTTAGCGCCATCTCGCCAACTTTAACCCCCAGTGCACGCAAAGCAAAGCGACCCTGCTGCGGTTCGGCCAAACTCACGCTGGGGAGCAACACGACCAAGGCAAGGCATGACAATTGGCGCATAATCGACATCGCGTGCAATTCCTGTCTGCTCCGGGCTGGACAAACGGCCCCGGAAAACGGCAACTAGTCCTGCCGCAAAGATCGGGACAATAATGAACATAGATAGCCTTGGCGACATGATTTTGAAGGGCGACCGCCGGGCGCTCGCCCGCGGAATTACCTTGGTCGAAAGCAATCGCGCCGATCATCGGACCGAAGCCTCACAGCTGCTGGCGCAGTTGGCCGGATCAGGGCGGCAATCGCTGCGGATCGGCCTGTCGGGAACACCGGGCGTGGGAAAATCCACTTTCATCGAGAGCTTTGGCATGATGCTCACGGGGCAGGGGTTGCGCGTCGCTGTTCTGGCGGTTGATCCCAGCTCGGCCCGCTCTGGCGGCTCGATTCTGGGGGACAAGACCCGGATGGAACGCCTGAGCCGGGATAAGAACGCCTTTATCCGTCCATCCCCCAGCCAGACGCATTTGGGCGGTGTGGCGCGCCGGACGCGCGAGGCAATCGCGTTGTGTGAGGCCGCAGGCTATGATGTCGTGCTGATCGAAACCGTGGGGGTGGGGCAATCGGAAACGGTTGTTTCCGAGCTGTCCGACCTGTTCCTGTTACTGTTGGCGCCAGCCGGAGGCGACGAGTTACAGGGTGTCAAACGCGGGATAATGGAGATGGCCGATATCATCCTGATCAACAAGGCGGACGGTGATCTCAAATCCGCGGCGACCCGGACCTGTGCAGATTATGCCGGTGCTTTGCGCCTGCTGCGTAAGCGTCCGCAAGACCCCGAGGGGTTCCCCAAAGCGATGGCCGTGTCAGCGGTCGAGGAACACGGGTTGGAACAGGCGTGGGACGAAATAAAGACCCTGATGCAATGGCGGCGCGAAGCCGGCTATTGGGACAGCAATCGCGCGGCGCAGGCACGATACTGGTTCGATCAGGAGGTCCGTCACGCCTTGCTTGCAAAGCTGGAATCGCCCGAGGCCCGTGGTGAAATGGAGCAGTTGAGCGACCAGGTCGGGTCAGGCAACCTGAGCCCCTCGGCAGCGGCGGATCGGATGCTGAAACTCTTGTCGACCGCCTAAGAACCGCGTTAATGCCGTCCACCGCAAAGGTGGTGCGATCATCTCTAATCATGTATAAAGCTTAAATAATAAATTTGAGATGCGCGCTTTGACGTTTCAAAGTGCCTGTTACAGTACGAGTTTTCGCAACCGGACCGGCTCAACAGGACCCGTCGATCATGCCAGACATAAACGGCACCAATTCCGACGACGAAATCGAAGTCACAAATAACAACGGGACCCTGAATGGCACGCCACAGGGGTCGCCGATCAACAATATTCGCGGTCGGCAGGGCGATGACGAGATCACGGTGACCAACAGCACGGTTGTTGGCGTCGTGCGCGGCAATGCTGGCAGCGACGACATCACCATTACAGGCAGCACAATCGGCGGGACTTTGGCCGCCGGTGCCGACGCGGATACAGTCACCGTGCGCGGGTCTAACATCGCCAATATTCGGCTGGGCGGCGGCAACGATACCCTGGATTTCCGCAGTACCACTGTATCGGGCGACGTGCGGGGAGGTGGCGGAACCGACACTTTGAACCTGCCCGAGGGGACTGTAATCAATGACAGCAGCTTTGGTTCTATCACCGTTGTGGCCGGAACCAGTTATTCCCTGTCCAGCGGGACGTTTACGTTGCCATCCGGTACGACCGTCACCTACGCGGCATTTGAGAACGGTACCGGTGTTCCCTGCTTTACAAGGAACACGCTGATCCGGACACAACGCGGCGATGTTCCTATTCAGGACCTGCATCCCGACGAATTGGTTTCCACCGTTGGCGACGGGTTTCAGCCGATCCGCTGGATAGGGCGCCGGAGGCTGGACGCCACCGCGCTGGCCAACAATCCAAAACTTCGTCCGATCCGTATTATGGCCGGAGCCTTGGGCGGGGGATGCCGAACCGGGACCTCTTGGTCTCGCGTCAGCACCGCATGCTGGTGAACTCGAAAATCGCAATGCGCATGTTTGGTGCGTCCGAAGTCCTGATCCCGGCGGTCAAGCTGATTTCCTTGCCCGGCATTTTCATCGATGAAGAGGTTGAGGCCGTCGAGTACTATCACCTTCTGTTTGACCGGCATGAGATCATATTTGCCGAGAATGCGCCGACAGAAAGCCTGTTTACCGGACCAGAAGCTTTCAACGCGCTGACGGCAGAGGCCCGGCTTGAAATTTTCACCCTCTTCCCTGACCTGGCCGACGTAACGCGCTTGAGCGATCCGGCCCGGTACATCCCACGTGGGCGGCAACAAAACCAGTTGATTGCGCGGCATCTCAGAAACCGAAAACCGCTGTTGCCGGCCACTTGACCAGACTATCTTGCGCCCGGGGACTGCGCGGCGCCGCGGATTGTGAAAGACGTGTTGCAATTGACCTTTGGCGCGATGCAGAAAGAATTCGTGTTGGCTGTCTTGACCCTTCCGGCGATTCCCACTAAACGCACCCAACCAGTTTTCGGGCGCGACTTCGGGTTGCGTCCCTTGTGATTTGGCCGCGGGTCTTGTGCCCGGCCTCCAGAAACAAAGGAAGAAACCATGTCGCGCCGTTGCGAACTGACCGGAAAAGGCCCGATGACTGGCAACAATGTCAGCCACGCCAAAAACAGAACCCGCCGTCGTTTTCTGCCCAACCTGAACGACGTCACCCTGCAATCCGAGGCTCTGGGCCGTGGTGTCAAACTGCGCATCTCGGCGGCTGCCCTGCGCTCGGTTGACCACCGGGGCGGACTGGACGCGTTTCTGGCCAAAGCCAAGAACGATGAGCTGTCCGCAAACGCGTTGAAAGTGAAGAAAGAAATCGCCAAGGCGCAAGCCTCGGCCTGATACCCGCACACAGCGAGATCGGTAACCCTGCACCTGCCGGTGCGGGGTTTTTTATTTGTTTTGGAAACTTGGCTGTAGAATTGTCCAAAGAGCGGAAACAAATCGCGTCTCGGTGACATGGTTCACAGACGGCGCCCGGCACTGCGCGTAACTTGGGTTCATCAGTTTTTGGGGCCATCTCATGTCTTTGAGGAGTTTTTATTTCTTTCTGGTTTTGACCGCATTGGTTGGCAAAACGATCTCGGCTTGCGGTCGGATGCAGCGTTGGGTGAACCGCTCTCACACAAGTTTCACCAAAGGATCGGTCAAACGGCCCGGACTGGACTACTAAAGTCGGCCTTTTGGGCGCGACCCTTTGGCGCTTGAAGCGCGGTTTCGCTCTGGCCTATATCTTGGCCAGGATGAGAGCGGTTCTGACAAAATCCCTGCCCATTGTGCTGTCTTTGCTGGTGGTTGTGACCGGGCAAGGGGTCGCGTCCTCGCGTGGAATAGATAACACGGTCGGCCAAATGGTGCTGTGTACCGGCACCGGCCCGGTTGTCGTGTATACGGACTCGCAGGGGCAGCCGACGTCGCCTCCGCATTATTGCCCTGAGTATGCGCTGGCGCTGTTGGGTGCGGTTGCGGTCCCGCAGGTACCGCTGCCCGAAGCACCATCGGGTGTGCACCCCGCGCCGTTGCGGCACTCGGAAAACCTGATCGCGCTGCCGCTGCCCCATCAACCGGCGCGATCTCCGCCTGTTTGGATCTGAAGAGATACCCCAGTTTTTCAAATCCAAACACAGGAGAGGCACATGTCCCTCAAAACCACTCTGTGCGCAGCACTCGCTGCTGTGTCACTGGCCGTACCCGCCCTTGCTGAAAGCACCATCGTGGTCGAGGACGCCTATGCGCGCTCGGCCGCCAAGATGGCCACGGCCGGTGCAGCGTTCATGATGATCCAGAACCAGGGCGATACGGATGACCGGCTGGTCAGCGCAACCTCGGATGTGTCCGAACGGGTCGAACTGCATACACATGAAATCGATTCCGACGGCGTTGCAAAGATGATGGAAGTCGAAGAGGGCTTCGTCATTCCAGCCGGAGAATCCCATATGTTGAAACGCGGCGGCGACCATGTGATGTTCATGGGCCTGAAGGCGCCGCTTGAGCACGGGGACATGGTTCCGGTTACGCTGGTTTTTGAACAGGCGGGTGAAGTCCAGGTGGAGGTTCCCGTCGATCTGGAGCGTCAGGACAAAGGCGGTCACTAAACAAACCAGGCGGGCAACACGCCTGTCTTCGGGCCGCTTTGCGGCCGTCATCCATGCGTCAGGCCGGGTCATGCCCGGCCTGAAGGCGCCGAGAGCCAAGCGTGCGCTAATGGACTACCTGTTGATTGTCTTCATACCGACCCGGTCGCCCGCCCGCCGGAACCGTGCTGCCAGCCAGAACATGACACCGGCGAAGGCCAGCGCCGAGAAAGCAATAGCCCATCCCAGCGCAACCAGGCCGCTGCCGGGCCAGAAGATCAGCACCAACCCGATGATCAGTGCGACAATGCCTGAATTGCGCATGGTGGCGCGTTGTGGGTCCATTTCGTGCATCTGCCGACCCGCCATCAGCGACCCAATCCCGATGATCAGCGCCCAGGCCCCGATCAGGAAAAACGCCAGCCTGGCCGCGCCTTCGGGCCAGATCAGCAGGACCAGGCCAATCAGAGCCGCGAAAACACCGAAGCCCCCGACAAGGCCGCGGCGGCCGAAACCCAGCAGGGTCAACGCACCGTCAAGGACCAGCAGGGCACCAACCAGCCGCAACAGAAACGAGATGCTTCCGGTCGGCCAGAACAGGGCGGCAATGCCAACCGCAGCCGCCAGACAGCCGCGCAGCAAGAAGGTCCACCACAGGCCTGCAAGCTTGTCGCCCAGCATGTCCCGATCTTTCATGCTGCCGTCTTCAAGAATTTCGCCGGTTTGGGGGTCTTGGTCTGTCATGGTAAAATCCTCATCTGAATACGGTACAGACTAGCCGATAAAACCCTATGGCGTCTGCAATTTTTGCGATCCAGGCTTATGATCTCTGTCCCAGCATTTTCTCCACCCACTGCGGAACAGTCTCTGTGGCCTTGCCCGTCAACTGATCGTCGAATACCCGGGCGCCTGATGTTGGCTCAAGATTGATTTCGATTGTCTGCGCCCCGGCCGCCTGCGCCTCATGCACAAAGGCAGCGGCCGGATAGACCTGACCAGATGTGCCGATTGCGGCAAACACAGATGCGCTGGCCAGATGGTTACAAATCACGTCCATGTGATAGGGCATCTCACCAAACCAGACCACGTCGGGCCGCGCTGCGGGGACGTGGCAGGCGACGCAGGGCTCCCCCACTGCCATTTCCGGCGGTGCAGTCCACCGGTGCCCACACACGGCGCACAGGGCGCCAGCCAAGGTGCCGTGCATATGGATTACCGCCCGGGCGCCCCCGGCCTCGTGCAAGTTGTCGACATTTTGCGTGACAATCACCACGTCTCCAGGCCAGTCCCGCTGCAACCGGGCCAATGCGTGATGCGCGGCATTGGGCTGCACCGTCGCCGCCTGAACCCGCCGGGCATTGTAGAACCCCTGCACCAGAGCCGGGTTACGGGCAAACGCTTCGGGCGTGGCCACATCCTCGATCCGATGTTGCGCCCACAAACCGCCCTCATCGCGAAAGGTGCTCAGCCCGCTTTCAGCGGAAATCCCGGCCCCGGTCAGAATGACGATCTTTCCCATTTCTTCTCCTCACGCTACACCAAGGCTCATGACACACCGTATCCTCTTTGTCTGTCTGGGCAACATCTGCCGGTCTCCGGCTGCCGAAGGCGCTTTTCGCGCGCGTGCACCGCATCATGAAATCGACAGTGCCGGAACAATGGGCTGGCACGCCGGTAATCCGCCATATGGTCCGATGCAGACGGCAGCTGCGGCGCGTGGGATTGACCTCAGCCCGCTGCGAGCGCGGCAATTCACGGCGGAGGATTTCGACCGGTTTGACCTGATCATTGGTATGGATGCCGCCAATATCGCCGATATCGAGGCCTTGCGGCCTACGAGCAGCGAAACACCGGTGCGCTTGTTGACCGACTTTGCACCCGACGCTGAGGCCGACCATGTGCCGGACCCCTACCACACACGGGATTTCGAGGGTGCGCTGGACCTAATCGAGGCTGCACTTCAGGGGCTTGAGGCCCATTTGCAAGCCCAGCGGTAGAAACGCAGGTAACTTTGTCTTTGGATCAGCAAGGATTCAATGTCAGTTTCCAACCCCTGAACGGCCCTGAACGGCCTGTCTTCGTGAAAAACCGATGCCGCCTCATGACATCGCCTCAAAGACTGCGCACACAATGATCCGAACACTTTGGCCACGACGACCGGCATAAGTTGACGTGGCTATGCCGGGCTCGGAGCGGGTGCTGGCACGCGTGAACAAGTTGACAGGCGATTCGTGTGTCGGCTACGGATTATTCAATTATAGCGGGCTTTGACCAAGTGACCTTCAGAGACGTTTTGTGCAAAGGAGATCAGATATGCTAACTCGTAGCCTTTTCGCCAGTATTGGTTTTTCTGCGGTGCTGGTGGCCGGGCCCGTTGCGGCCGAGGATGTTTGGCACATCAAATGCTTGGCTTCACATGGTGAAACTCTGGCGGTGAAAGCCTTTGATGAAGGCGGCACCACGTTCGATATCAAGGCCTTGAAGGAGGAAGACGACGATCTGCTCCACATCAAAGCACTGAACCATTTCAACGATGAAGAGTTACACGTGAAGGTTCTGCCAAACACAGCGGTTGATGAGTATTCCGATGTAAAGGCCATAACCGAAGATGATACAACGTTGTCAATAAAGGGACTTACCGACAACGGAGATACGTTGGATGTCAAAGCGTTTCTCAATGAGGACTCTGGGGTCTATGATATCAAGTGTCTTGAGGACGATGGGACCCGCCTTGGTCTAAAAGCGATTTCACCTTCTGGCACTGTGTTCGACGTTAAAGGCTTGGTGGATCACGAAAGCGCGGACGAGCTGGAAATTGAGATAGAGGCGCATATCAAGGCGATCCCGCAAGGCTGATTTTTGTATCAGATTTGTTCCCTTTGCCGGGTACTGGAAGAGGGGATTAGCGGCCTAGCTGCTCATCACCTTTAAGCGATCGGTCAGCCATGGCACCTGCACGAGTGCCGGATCAACGATCTGGCTCTGCATCAGCCGCCGCATCATCCCCGCCACCTCGCGGGGCACCTGATCGGACCAGTCCGAGCGGGTGAACAGGGAGATCATGCGCGCAAAGTCTCCGAATGGGGCAGGGTGGACCTCGATCCCGTCATGGAACCGTGCGGCCCGCATGTAGCCCAGCGGTGTGGTAATGGACCATCCAACACCCCGCGCAACCATCGCCATCAGCGCCAGATGTGAGCCGATCTCGAACCGCTCCTCGAACTCCATCTGCTGACGGGCCAGATGGCTTTCGATCTGTCGGCTGATCAACTGCTCGCGGGCGTAGCGCAGGAAGGGAAGCTCCTGCAGCGCGGCCTCTACGCCGCCCGCGCTTTTGGGCGCGACCAGAATGAACGGGTCCCGAACCAGCGGGTATTCGACCACCCCTTCCAGCACCTCGCCGCTATGCGCCGAAACGGCCAGATGCAGGCGCTGCGACTCCAGCGCCTCGAAAATCTCAAGACTGGGCAGCGTGATCAGCTTGAATTTGGACCGTGTCAGGCTGTCCGCCAGCAACGTCGCCAGACGCGGTGTCAGATCATTGTCGAAATCGTCGATCAGACCGATGGACAGGGTGGCCAGATGCCCCAGATCCATCACCGTCAACTCGCTCTGCGCCATTTGCAGCTCGGCCAACACCGCCTCAGTCCGCGCCAGAAAGCTGCGCCCGGCCTGAGTCAGCCGCATCGGCCGCCGCCCGTGATCCACCAGATCGGTGCCCAGTGCCTTTTCCAGATTGCGGAGTTGCTGGGAAACCGAGGGCTGGCTGAGCCCGGTGATCTCAGCCGCCTGCGCCACCGATCCGGTTCGCGCCAGCGCCTCGAACACCTCGAGACCCCTCAAACTCAACCCTTTCATCACCATGAAATACACCTTTCGCTGCGCCATTTCTGAGGCGCAGCCGGGACCAGGTCAAGCATGCAGATTGTAAGTGGCTCTAGCGGCAGATCGCCTGTGCCAGCTGACCAAAGTTCTGATACCGATCCCACAACGCATCATCGCGCGCGGTTTTCGACATCTTCAACTCCTGCGCCTGATGCGGGTCGGTGAACCACTTGGCCACGGTTCTCTGGTCGCCATTTGTCAGCGTGTCATTGGCCACACCCTGAATGCATCTGCACCGCTGCCGGGTTGCTGCCGCCCGGTCGGATGCCAGACACGCCCGCTTGATCTGCGAGGCCTCAACGGCCTGCGGTGCCACTGCCGAGATCGACGTGGCGCAGAGTGCGATTAGGAGGAACTGTTTCATGCTCATGCCTCATCTTTGCCTGCCCGGACGGGTCTGATGCCCCTCTCGGTCTGCGCGGCAGTATGAATCAAACCGGAGTCCGGATCAATCACACGTTGCAAAAAAGTGATTGCACGAGTCGGAAACACCCCGCCCCTCAGGCCGGGCTTCAGCCCGGCACCGGTCAGGGTATGAATTTGAGCCAACCCTCCACGGCTTCAATAAGCGCCTGTATTTTGTCTGTGTTAGCCGCAAGGTACGCGCCGCCAACGACCGGAATGGCCCACTTTATTGAGGTGTCCACGGCCAGATCCGCTTTGCGACCGCCCCACTTGATCAGTGCTGCCAAACCAGTCTTGAGCGCGCTGAGAGCGATCAACAAGCCGTCTCTATCCGGTTTCGACTTGGCGATTTCATCTTCGACGTCACCGATGGCGTCCCAGATTGTCGCTGCAACTGACACAAAGTCTTTTGGGTCTTCGATGGTCTCCGGCGGATAGTTCCCACCGATTCCATGTCGTGTGGGCCGGTTGGCTGCATGGGTACTTCGAAAGTCCTCAAGAGCCATTTCGACTTTGATCCGTGCGATTTCCTCCGCAATCGCGCCTGGTCCCGCATCCCAAATCGCGTCACCAATTGTTGCTACGCGTTTTTGGAACTCCCAGTCTACCGGTTTGCCTTCAAGAAATCCATCATACCAATCTGACCAAAACTCCCAAACCTTGCCTGCTGAATACAGCCCGTCTTGGAAGTAAATTGTCACGTAGTGGGGTTTAGCGGTGAACTCGCTGTTGTTTTCAGGGGAAAATAGCATTTGATTCAACGCTGTCTTTGGAGATTCAAGACCCAACTCTTTGCGAATGTCGAAAGTATACTCGTCTACTAGCTCCGCGTATGCCAGTTCACGCTCCTTCTCCGAGGTAACCTCTAGATGATCATAAAAACCCGGATAAGGAAAACCGAGCCCAAATATTTGTCGAGCAGGACGGTTCCCTGAAAAGTAGTCAGCTACTATTTCAGAAGCATAAGAAAGCTCTTGGTGCCCTTCTTCAGCCAAGTTCTCTTGTTCTAGCTCGTCAATCAGTTGCCTGGATTTGCGGGCGAAACCTGCCCAATCAAAGGTATTCAATGCTACTTCTGTATTTCGACCTGCCAATGCACAACAAATTCCTACGCGAAAGAGGTGGAGCACGATTTGCTCTCGACCTTGCATCCATACTGCCTGATCTTGTTTCGCCCACTCCTGCGGTGAAGTAATCTCCAATAGAGATCGCAAATAGATGCGTGCGACGGAAGCACGCAGCATCTCATCAGAAGCATCCCCTAAGATTTCATCAAGACGCTTGGCTATCAGTTCGGAATAGTCTGGCACGGTCCACAAACCTGATTGCGGTGCAAATGGCTTCCGCAAGGGCGGGGAGCCATTGACCATAGTTATAAAACAAATCATATCCCCAACCCATGACAGACCTCGCGCATATCCGCAATTTCTCCATCGTCGCGCATATCGACCATGGCAAATCCACCCTTGCTGACCGGCTTATTCAAGAGACCGGAACGGTCAAGGATCGCGACATGAAGGAACAGCTGCTCGACAGCATGGATATCGAGCGCGAGCGGGGCATTACCATCAAGGCCAACACCGTCCGCATCGATTATACCGCCGACAATGGCGAGAAATATGTGCTGAACCTGATCGACACGCCCGGCCACGTGGACTTTGCCTATGAGGTCAGCCGGTCCATGCGCGCGGTCGAGGGCTCTCTGCTGGTTGTCGACTCCACCCAAGGGGTCGAGGCGCAGACGCTGGCGAACGTGTACCAAGCCATCGACGCCGATCATGAGATCGTGCCGGTCTTGAACAAGATCGACCTGCCTGCGTCGGACTGTGACCGCGTGGCCGAACAGATCGAGGATGTGATCGGCATCGACGCGACCGACGCCATTCAGGTCTCGGCAAAGACGGGGCAGGGCATCCACGAAACGCTCGAAGCCATCGTACAGCAGCTGCCCGCGCCGCAGGGCAATCTCGACGCGCCGCTCAAGGCGATGCTGGTGGATTCGTGGTATGACGCCTATCTCGGCGTTATCGTTCTGGTCCGCATCATGGACGGCACGCTGAAAAAGGGGATGCGGGTCAAGTTCATGTCAAACAACACCCTGCACCATGTCGACCGCGTTGGCGTCTTCCGCCCCGAGATGGAGATGGTCGACAGCCTTGGCCCCGGTGAGATCGGCTTTCTCACCGCCTCAATCAAACAGGTCCGCGACACCCGAGTTGGTGACACCATCACCAATGACCGCAACGGCAGCGAGGACGCGCTGGACGGCTTCAAACCCGCGCAGCCGGTGGTGTTCTGCGGCCTCTTCCCCGTCGACAGTTCCGAATTCGAAGACCTGCGCGATGCGATCGACAAGCTGGCGCTGAACGATGCCAGCTTCAGCTTCGAAATGGAAACCTCGGCCGCACTTGGCTTTGGCTTCCGCTGCGGCTTCCTGGGCCTTTTGCACCTTGAGGTCATCCGCGACCGTATCGAACGCGAATACGATATCGAGCTCATCACCACCGCGCCGTCGGTGATCTATCACGTCTACATGAAAGACGGCGAGATGATCGAGCTGCACAACCCCGCCGACATGCCCGATCCGTCCAAGGTCGACCATATCGAGGAACCGCGCATCAAGGCGACCATTCTGGTTCCTGATGAATACCTCGGCGACGTGCTGAAACTCTGCCAGGACCGTCGCGGTATCCAGCTGGACCTGACCTATGCGGGCACCCGCGCGATGGTCGTCTATGATCTGCCTCTGAACGAGGTCGTCTTTGACTTCTACGACCGCCTGAAATCGGTGACCAAGGGCTATGCCTCGTTCGACTACCAGATGACCGGCTATACCGAAGACAATCTGGTCAAGATGTCAGTGCTGGTGAACGACGAACCGGTCGATGCACTGTCGACCATGGTTCACCGCGACCGGGCCGAGATGCGGGGCCGGGCGATGTGCGAAAAGCTCAAGGGCCTGATCCCGCGCCACATGTTCAAAATCCCGATCCAGGCCGCCATCGGAGGCAAGGTCATCGCCCGCGAGACCCTCTCGGCACTGCGCAAGGACGTGACCGCCAAATGCTACGGTGGCGACGCCACGCGGAAACGCAAACTGCTGGACAAGCAGAAGGCGGGGAAAAAGAAGATGCGTCAGTTCGGGAAGGTGGATATCCCGCAGGAGGCGTTTATTAGCGCCTTAAAAATGGACAGCTAAAAGCTTGCCATATTTACGGCGGGTGGGCGAAAGCGGTTGGCGCAGCCAACTGCGTGCCCATGCCTAAAACAAATGGGTTTGGTGTTTCGAGGAATCTATTCGAGGCAATTTTAGCACGGTACCCGTATTAAGGGAGTTTCGTATTGAGATTTCGCTGTTAGCATTTACTCTGGTAGAACGAGTTTCCAAAGAGGGTGTATATGGAAGAAATTTCACTACGGTGTCTTGGCCCCCTAAAACTGTGCCACAGTTGGCTTAGTTTTGGAGACGGGATTGATGGCGCGGAAACGGTATTCGGACGAAGATATTCTGCGGCTTTTGCGCGAGATTGAGCTGGGCCTGGCATCTGGTTCGGATGTCGCGACGGCGTGCAGAACGGCTGGTGTCAGTGATGCGACCTATTACACATGGCGCAAGCGGTTTGGTGGGATGGGACGATCTGAGATGGCCAATCTGAAGGCGCTGCAGAAAGAGAATGATCGGCTCAAGAAAATCGTGGCTGAGCTTGAACTGGACAAACTCATTCTCAAGGAGAGCCTTGATTATCTAAAGCCAAAGGCCTGACGGCAGACCAGCTTCGTCAGGCCGTGGTCCACACCCGACAAAAGCTGGCAACCTCTGAACGGCGCACCTGTCGCGTGATTGGATTGGCGCGGAGCACGCTGCAATACCGCGCAGCGCCAAAGGATGATGAGGCGTTACGTCTGGCGATGATCCGATTGGCCAAACGGTATGGGCGCTACGGCTACCGCAAGGTCGCCGAGCTGCTGCGTGTCGAAGGCTGGGCAGTCAATCATAAAAAGATCGAACGACTATGGCGCGAAGAAGGCTTGCAGCTCCCACAACGGCACAAGAAACGCAAACGGCTGTACCACAAGGACAGCTCGATCATCCGGCTCCGACCGCAACATCCCAATCACATCTGGAGCATTGACTTTGTCCACGACAAGCTGAGCAACGGACAGAGCTACAAGATGCTGACGGTGCTGGATGAGTATACCCGTGAGGCGCTCTGCGTAGCGGTCAAGCCGAAGATGAACAGCGCAGACGTGCTGGATGCGCTCTACCCACTCTTATTGCGGCACGGGAAGCCCGAACACATCCGTTCCGACAACGGCGCGGAGTTCATCGCAACGGCCCTGCAGACCTGGTTAAGAAAGGTGGGCATTAAGCCGATCCAAATCTACCCGGGATCACCTTGGGAGAATGGATACAACGAGCGCTTCAATGGCACTCTGCGCCGGGAAGTCCTCAACGCAGAATGGTTCCACACCACCAAACAGGCTCAGATCGTCATCAATACCTGGCTTAGACAGTACAATCGTGTCAGACCCCATCAGGCTCTAAACATGCGACCGCCCGTTCCAGAAACCTTGCTCAAAACTGGCCCATAGAATTGGGGCTGGACAACAGCCGGACGGCTACATTTTTATGAATACACTCGATCTCAGTATGCAACGGCAAGGTTTATCACGACGGTAGAACATTTCCGAAGAACTGGAAAAGTTGCTCCGCGTGTGACCAGGTCTTCTTACGTAGAAATATTTGTTGAGACGCCCAAGGAAGGGTCCTTCCTAGAGATACTATTAATAAAGGCTCAAGAAGCAGCCGCGACAGCGATTTCTGCGCCACTAACAAGCCTGATTTCCGTGGTGATGAACACGCTACTTCCAAGAAATGAAAAAACAGAATCTGATCTACTTCAGATGGCGAAGATTCAACTAGCTCAAGAAGAGTTGAGATTGCGCCAGAATCAAGAAGAGACAGAGAGAGCAAGAGAACTCAGGAAAATCATTGAAAGTAATGCGGCAACAACTCAGCAAGCATTGAAGCTTACGGAAGTTGCTATCGAATCTAGAGACGCTGCATATGGTAGAGCGGAGTTGCTAGGGCCTCGAATAGAAGAAATTCGAAATGAAATTCTCCGAGAGCAAGAGCGGCTAGATCAAACTGGCGAATACAGAGAAGAACTTGAGAAGATTTCTCCTGAGCAATTGGCAAAGTTGACCTCACGTTTGCGGCCTATGATCCCGGAAATGGCTTTGCCGCTGAAGAAATCAGCGGACTCATTGCAGATCGAAGGTGGGGCAGATCGCAAACCTCTGGTTCTGTTGAACCCGACGAATGTCGCTGAGATAGTAGAAAAAGAACTCGAAGAAGAAACTATTGAGATTCCCGTGCATGTAAGAAGTTATGACCGGGATAGAGGCGTTGGCAAAGTGACTTCGGCTGATTTGCCTCGGCAAATGAACTTCGTTGTTCCTCCTTCGGAACAAACTCGATTGTTACTGGACATATTAGATGCGATGTCCAGCCCCAATTCTATGGGCCAGTTTTGAGCAAGGTTTCTGGAACGGGCGGTCGCATGTTTAGAGCCTGATGGGGTCTGACACGATTGTACTGTCTAAGCCAGGTATTGATGACGATCTGAGCCTGTTTGGTGGTGTGGAACCATTCTGCGTTGAGGACTTCCCGGCGCAGAGTGCCATTGAAGCGCTCGTTGTATCCATTCTCCCAAGGTGATCCCGGGTAGATTTGGATCGGCTTAATGCCCACCTTTCTTAACCAGGTCTGCAGGGCCGTTGCGATGAACTCCGCGCCGTTGTCGGAACGGATGTGTTCGGGCTTCCCGTGCCGCAATAAGAGTGGGTAGAGCGCATCCAGCACGTCTGCGCTGTTCATCTTCGGCTTGACCGCTACGCAGAGCGCCTCACGGGTATACTCATCCAGCACCGTCAGCATCTTGTAGCTCTGTCCGTTGCTCAGCTTGTCGTGGACAAAGTCAATGCTCCAGATGTGATTGGGATGTTGCGGTCGGAGCCGGATGATCGAGCTGTCCTTGTGGTACAGCCGTTTGCGTTTCTTGTGCCGTTGTGGGAGCTGCAAGCCTTCTTCGCGCCATAGTCGTTCGATCTTTTATGATTGACTGCCCAGCCTTCGACACGCAGCAGCTCGGCGACCTTGCGGTAGCCGTAGCGCCCATACCGTTTGGCCAATCGGATCATCGCCAGACGTAACGCCTCATCATCCTTTGGCGCTGCGCGGTATTGCAGCGTGCTCCGCGCCAATCCAATCACGCGACAGGTGCGCCGTTCAGAGGTTGCCAGCTTTTGTCGGGTGTGGACCACGGCCTGACGAAGCTGGTCTGCCGTCAGGCCTTTGGCTTTAGATAATCAAGGCTCTCCTTGAGAATGAGTTTGTCCAGTTCAAGCTCAGCCACGATTTTCTTGAGCCGATCATTCTCTTTCTGCAGCGCCTTCAGATTGGCCATCTCAGATCGTCCCATCCCACCAAACCGCTTGCGCCATGTGTAATAGGTCGCATCACTGACACCAGCCGTTCTGCACGCCGTCGCGACATCCGAACCAGATGCCAGGCCCAGCTCAATCTCGCGCAAAAGCCGCAGAATATCTTCGTCCGAATACCGTTTCCGCGCCATCAATCCCGTCTCCAAAACTAAGCCAACTGTGGCACAGTTTTAGGGGGCCAAGACAGGTGAACTGAAGCGTTTCCGGCCCGTCCGAATGTAGGGGGTATGTACCGCCGCCGCGCTTGTTTTGTGGCGGAGAGTAGTAGGTTACCAAAGGCGGGTCGGAGCGCTTCTCAAATGCGGAACCAGTGTCTCCACAGCGAGGAGACGGGCCGGGCGGCCATTGTCCGCCGCCCGCGACTGGGTCCAGACCGCCTCGTGCAAGAATGCGGCGTTCCTCGGCACGGGTCATCTGGGCCTCGCGGACCTTCAGCGCGACTTCGCGCGGTGACACAGGTGCCGTCCGGCCCTGGTTTCATTTCTGGAGAGTTTGACCTCTGGATCACAGTCGACGAAGGCCGCCCAGCGGATGTTTCGAGTTAATTCTTTTACCGTTTCCAGATTCCAGATCCGGTCCGCCTTGGTGTTCGAAACCCGTGCGGCCGGTGCTTTGGCCTGACGGGTCATCAGCTTTCTCAACTGAGCGCGGGCGTTGAAAACTGTGCCATCCATCGGCGAATCTCCATCTGTACGATTCGAAAGATCGGACCGTGAGGAGCGCCGCACAGCCGTAATTTTCACCTGACGCGCGTTCTACTGCCTTCGCACCTGCAGAAAAGGCCAAAATTCAGGCGGGTCGCGATGATTTTTAGTTATCCATTTCCAACTCTGCCCAAAGTCGGGACTTATTGGGTTATCCACATCGCTCTCCCGGCGGATATCAACAGTTTATCCCCGTCTAATTTTCATGCTGCGGTGCTATTTTCTTGTCGGATCACGGCCTGAATGCAAAGGTTCAGACACCGCAACGGTTCTTCGGAGCAAGAGCGGGACGCATAGGCTAAGGGGGTCGCGGCGGCGAGAGCGGATTTTAGGATTTGTTTTATGTTGCAACGACTTACCGGTGGATGAACGGCTGGATCGGACTTCGTGTTCGAAGCAGGTGGTCACCCTCTCAGAAGGTCGATGCGTGCTGCGGCGCGGCTCAGGTCGCGCAGCGGCAGCTTTAGTCCCCACGGGGGCTGGGGCAACTGGATCGGGACGCCCCTCGGGCGTGTCGAACCGGCAAGGCGTCAGGAGTGTCCGCAAGGATACATGCAAAGACCGCGTCTGCGCACCTGACGCCTTTTCCTATTCCGAACCCCGGGTTCATACAGGCTACCACCCACCTCCCTCTCAGTATGGGAAAGGGGCTCTTCTGCATGTGCAAAAGAGCCCCGATTTAGCGTCAGAAGATGCAATGCCGCGTCTGTGCACCTGTGGGACGAAGGTTAGCGTATTCGCGTATGTG
Organism: Ruegeria sp. B1; assembly: GCF_056535885.1. Lineage (NCBI taxonomy): Bacteria > Pseudomonadati > Pseudomonadota > Alphaproteobacteria > Rhodobacterales > Roseobacteraceae > Ruegeria > Ruegeria sp. B1. Next base: position 2,160,202 of record NZ_JBQFJA010000001.1, read on the forward strand.
TATCAACCAGATATTGCGAATTCTGACGTCGACCCCGCAATATGCAGGCGTCAGTTATAGGTTTTCCTGCACATCCGTCGCGGCGCTCTGAATCGCATCGCCTGCGTTCTCAATATCTTTACCCGCGCCTTTTGCGGTTTCGCAGGCGGCCAGCGCAAACAGGCTCATACCAATCAGAATTACTCGGATCATGCTTGTCTCCTTCATACTTGATCTGCTTTTCGGTAGCACCTTTAGCGAGGTCGAACCAGTGTTTTGCAACCTCTGCAGACGCGATGATATATGGCAACGACACTATGTCTTAACGTATGCTGATTGAGCCCGCCGCGGTTCTTACGGTGTCTATGCGCAATCAGGTCGCATCCCTTTCGCAAAACAGGTCGTAGACAAGTTCCAGCATGCGGCGGGGACGCTCATCGGCCAGACGATAATAAATGGCCTTACCTTCGCGGCGCGGCGTGACCAACCCTTCAAGCCGCAGCCGCGACAACTGTTGCGAAACGGCGGCCTGACGCGCAGACAGCAGGTTTTCGAGTTCTGTTACGGATTTTTCACCGGACACCAAATGGCATAGGATCATCAAGCGGCCCTCGTGGCTGATCGCCTTGAGAAAGTTCGATGCGCGTGTTGCGCTTTCGAGCATTCGGTTCAGGTCTTCCGGCGACGTATTTGGGGGCACTTTGGTCACGGCCATGGTCAACTTTCTGTCAGACCCGTCCATCGGGCATCAGTTCCACCTTGCTGGTCGTCCTCAATACATAACTCAATCTATTTGTCCCATATGTATGAATCAAAACACCGTGATGTTTGAAAGGAAAGAGATCTGCAGATGCGGCCTGAACCACAGGGGTGTGACGATAACCGCGTGTATCAGGAAGGAACCAAACAACCCTTGTTGATGTGCGGCGGTGACAGTTGCCGTTAGGGATCGGTACCCGCAACAACGGATCGAAGTCTGCCACCCCCCTTGCAGCCCCCCGGTGGCGACACTAAGACTCGGGTAACTCTTGTTGGGATACTGTCCCGATCCATCGCAAAACAGGCAGGTTAAGAATGTTCGATCCAGTAGACACCTATATGAATACGCTTGTTCCCATGGTCGTCGAGCAGACCAGCCGGGGCGAACGGGCCTACGATATTTTTTCGCGCCTTCTGAAAGAGCGCATCATCTTCATCAATGGTCCGATCCATGATGGGATGAGCCATCTGGTTGTGGCCCAGCTGCTGCATCTTGAAGCCGAGAACCCGAACAAGGAAATCTCGATCTACATCAACTCGCCTGGCGGCGTCGTGACCAGCGGTTTGTCTGTTTACGACACAATGCAGTATATCAAGCCGAAATGTTCCACATTGGTGATCGGTCAGGCGGCCTCGATGGGGTCGCTTCTGCTCGTCGGTGGTGAAAAGGGGATGCGCTTTTCGCTGCCCAACAGCCGTATCATGGTGCACCAGCCCAGCGGTGGATATCAGGGCCAGGCCAGCGATATCATGATTCATGCGGCAGAGACGCAGAAACTTAAGGATCGCCTGTATGACATCTATGTACGTCATACCGGACAGACCAAGAAGGCGGTTGAAAAAGCGCTGGACCGTGACAATTTCATGAGCCCGGAAGAAGCAAAAGACTGGGGCCACATCGACGAGATTGTGGAAAACAGAGCTAAAATGGACACGGAAGATGCATAGGTTTGAAACCCCGGGTTCGACCGAAGGGGTTTATTTTGAGATTGTAGCCGCCACAGCACTGGCCTAAGCTGCATGAACAGGCGCAAGCGCGACCCGCAAAGGGGCGCAGAGATGGAGCCCGAAAGGTAGATCATGGCGACGAATTCAGGCGGGGACAGCAAAAACACGCTCTACTGCAGCTTTTGTGGCAAAAGCCAGCATGAGGTGCGAAAGCTGATCGCAGGACCGACCGTGTTCATCTGTGACGAATGCGTCGAGCTGTGCATGGACATTATACGCGAGGAGACAAAGGCCAGCGGTCTGAAATCTTCGGATGGTGTTCCAACACCTAAGGATATCTGCGAAGTCCTTGACGACTACGTGATTGGTCAGGCCACCGCCAAGCGGGTTCTGTCAGTCGCGGTTCACAACCACTACAAACGCCTTAACCACGCCCAAAAGGCTGGCAGTGATATTGAACTGGCCAAGTCTAACATTCTGCTGATCGGTCCAACTGGCTGCGGTAAGACGCTGCTGGCGCAGACACTGGCGCGCATTCTGGATGTGCCCTTTACCATGGCGGATGCGACGACGCTGACCGAAGCCGGATATGTGGGCGAGGATGTCGAGAATATTATCCTCAAGCTGCTTCAGGCCAGTGAATACAATGTCGAACGCGCACAGCGTGGCATCGTCTACATCGACGAAGTCGACAAGATCACACGCAAGTCAGAAAACCCTTCGATCACGCGCGACGTGTCGGGCGAGGGGGTGCAGCAAGCCCTGCTGAAGCTGATGGAGGGCACGGTTGCCAGTGTTCCGCCTCAGGGTGGGCGCAAGCATCCGCAACAGGAATTCCTGCAGGTGGATACGACGAATATCCTGTTCATCTGCGGTGGTGCCTTTGCTGGTCTGGACAAGATCATTGCGCAGCGCGGTAAAGGATCGGCCATGGGCTTTGGCGCGGATGTACGTGACAATGACGAGCGTGGCGTTGGCGAGATTTTCAAGGAACTCGAACCGGAGGACCTGCTGAAATTTGGTTTGATCCCTGAGTTCGTTGGGCGCCTTCCGGTGCTTGCAACCCTCGAGGACCTGGACGAGGATGCGCTGGTGACCATCCTGACCAAGCCGAAGAATGCTCTGGTCAAGCAGTATCAGCGCCTGTTCGAACTGGAAGACGCAGATCTGGACTTTACGGGCGACGCGCTCAAAGCGATTGCCAAGAAGGCCATTGAGCGCAAAACCGGCGCACGCGGGTTGCGGTCGATCCTCGAAGATATCCTGTTGGATACGATGTTCGAACTGCCCGGAATGAAGAATGTGACTGAGGTTGTCGTGAACGAAGAGGCTGTGACATCAGACAAACAGCCGCTAATTATTTACGCCGATACGGCGCAGGAGTCGGCGTCTGCCGGTTGATCCAGGATCGCAATTGCGAGGCAAACGGTGCGGAGTGACCGCGCCGTTTTTCTATTTGGAGGCATAAGATGACCAAACGCATCTCTTCTGGCGGCGAATTCGAAGCCAAGGTCGGGTATTGCAGGGCCGTGGTGGCAGGCGGCTGGGTTCATGTTGCAGGAACGGTCGGGCAGGGCGATGACGTTGTTGCGCAGTGCAAGTCGGCATTGCAGATCATCGAAAAAGCACTTGCGGAGGCAGGTGCCGGTTTTGTCGATGTGGTGAGGGTCACCTATATGCTTCCCGATCGCTCGGAATTCGCGTCCTGTTGGCCGATCCTGTCTGAAACCTTTGGCGCACATCCACCAGCGGCAACGATGATCGAATGCGGTCTGATTGATCCCAAATACCGGATCGAAATCGAAGTTACCGCATATCTGCCGGAGTGACGCAGGAAACCTAGGTGGCTCTGGACCTCGGCTTACCTTTGGTCCATATCATTGTTCGACCAAATCGCCGGAGGCAGCCAATGGGACTCCTGAATACTCTACTGCGAGCCGTGACCTGGTGGAACGGGGCGACCCTGAACACGCAGATATTTACTGCGCGCAAAGGGATAAAAGTTGGTGAAGATGATGAAGGCAACGTCTTTTACCGCACGGCAGATGACAGCAAACGCTGGGTGATTTTTAACGGTGAGGCCGAGGCCAGTCGGATTGATCCCGACTGGCATGGATGGCTGCACCGGACTTGGGACGAACCGCCAACCGACAAGCCGCTGCGCCACAAATCCTGGGAAAAGCCGCATCAGGAAAACCTGACGGGAACCGCCCTGGCTTACACGCCAGCGGGGTCGTTGCGTCGGGCAGATCCGGTGGATCGCAAGGATTATGAAGCCTGGAGCCCAGAGTAAGCGAGGCGCGCAATGTCGACACACAACTGGACCGAAGTGATCGTCGGTGGTGCGGTCTTGGCCTGCGCCGTGGCCTTTGGCGTATATGCCAGCCAATCAACAGGCCTGTCGCAAAATCGCGCAGGCTATGAACTCGGGGCCTCGTTCCGCTCGCTCGAAGGCGTGTCGGTGGGCACGGATGTGCGCCTGGCAGGCGTCAAGATCGGAACTGTAACGGATGTAGAGCTGAACCCTGACACCTATCGCGCGGATACGACATTTTCGGTTGCGGATGGGGTGCTTGTGCCAGATGACAGCGCGGTTGTGATCTCTTCCGAAGGGTTGCTGGGCGGAAATTTTGTCGAGGTCATGCCCGGAGGATCCCCGTTCTATTTTGAACCCGGAGATGAGATTGAAGACACACAAGGTGCGGTCAGCCTCATCTCTCTGCTGGTTAAATTCGTCGCGGGAGACGGCAGCGAATGATGCGCGCCGTTCTGATCGCTTTGTTGCTCATTGGATCGGGCGCAGCGGCCCAGCAAAAGGTCCAGTCCGGCCCCGGCGCAATGCTGCGTGGCCTGGATAAGGTCAGCGGGCAGACCGTGGACGTTGAGATGCAAAGCGGCGAGACACAACCTGTGTTCGGGTTGGACGTCGCGCTGGGCGATTGCCGCTATCCGGTCGATAACCCGACCGGAGACGCTTTTGCCTATCTGACCGTCTGGGAAAAAGGCAAGGCGGATCAACTGTTTGACGGTTGGATGATTGCCACCTCTCCGGCATTGAACGCACTCGATCACGCGCGCTATGACGTCTGGGTGATCCGTTGTATGACGCCCTCGGCAGACTGAGAAACCGGGGCCGCAAAGTCCGTGCTGACTTCGATCGCATCCGCTAGTTCTACCCGGTATTGGCTGCGCGGGATTTCGATTGCACCGAGCGAAGCCAGATGCGTTGTCAGGAACTGCGTGTCAAAAAGCGTGAAACCGGTCTGTTGCAACCGATCCACCAGATAGGCGAGGGCGATTTTTGAGGCATCCGTGCGGCGCGAAAACATGCTTTCGCCAAAAAACGCGGCTCCGAGCGCGATTCCAAATACGCCACCGACCAGGTTTTTGCCGTCCCAGACTTCCAGCGAATGTGCGTGACCGGACTGATGTAACTCATGATACAGCCGTATCAGTTCTGTATTGATCCACGTGTCCGAGCGATCTGCGCACCCGTCGATAACACCAGAAAAATCGCGATCAATAGTCACGTCAAAACCACAATTGCGAATACGGCGCACAAGGCTGCGCGACATATGAAACCCATCCAGAGGAATAACGCCGCGCAATTTCGGATCGACCCAGAAAAGGTCCGGGTCGTCACGGTGCTCGGCCATCGGGAAGATACCGATCGAGTAGCCGTGCAACAGAAGCTCTGGCGACAGGCTCATGCCACAGGCCCAAGCGCCAAAGAGCACTGGCCCGTCATAGACCGGGCCTTACTGGGCCATATTCTCCGCAAGCCAGTGCTCCAGCCAGTGGATGTTGTAATCGCCGCTGTGGATATCGGGTTCCTGTAGCAGGGCGTGGAACAAGGGGACGGTTGTGTCGATGCCGTCTACGATCAACTCGCCAAGTGCGCGGTTGAGACGGGCCAGGGCTTCCGCCCGGTCGCGACCCTGCACCACGAGCTTGGCAATCAGCGAGTCGTAATAGGGCGGAATCGAGTATCCGTCATAAAGCGCCGAGTCCATTCGCACGCCCAGGCCACCGGGTGCGTGATAGGCCGTGATCTTGCCGGGGCAAGGCGAGAAGTTGGGCAGCTTTTCCGCGTTTATCCGAACCTCAATGGCATGTCCGTTGATCTCCAGATCGTCCTGCCCAAACGACATCGGTTCACCTGCGGCGACGCGGATTTGCTCGCGCACCAGATCGACGCCAAAGATGCCTTCGGTGACAGGGTGTTCCACCTGCAAACGGGTGTTCATTTCGATGAAGTAGAATTCACCATTTTCGTACAGGAACTCGATGGTGCCCGCACCGATATAGTTGATCTTGGCGACAGCATCCGCGCAGACCTTGCCGATCTTGGCGCGTTCATCAGGTGTAATGCAGGGGCCGGGCGCCTCTTCGAACACTTTCTGGTGGCGGCGCTGCAGCGAGCAGTCGCGCTCGCCCAGATGCACGGCTTTGCCCTTACCATCGCCAAAGACCTGAATCTCGATATGCCGGGGCGTGGTCAGGTACTTTTCGATATAGACCTCGTCATTGCCAAAGGCGGCTTTGCCCTCGGCCCGTGCGGTCATAAAGGCGCTTTCCATCTCACCGGCGCTTGGCGCAACTTTCATGCCACGTCCGCCGCCGCCGGCAGTGGCCTTGATAATGACAGGGTAACCGAACTCCTCACCGATCTTCTTGGCGGTCGCTAGATCGGGAACGCCGCCATCTGAGCCCGGAACGCAAGGCACGCCCAGTTGCTTCATCGTATCCTTGGCGGTGATCTTGTCGCCCATGACGCGGATATGCTCCGCAGTGGGGCCGATGAAGGTGATGCCGTGGTCTTCGACGATCTGCACAAATTCGGCGTTCTCGGACAGGAACCCGTAGCCGGGGTGGATCGCCTGTGCGCCGGTGATTTCGCAGGCTGAGATGATCGCGGGCACAGAGAGATAGCTTTGTGGGCTGGGAGGCGGGCCGATGCACACCGACTCGTCCGCCATGCGCACATGCATCGCGTCGCTGTCGGCGGTGGAGTGCACGGCAACCGTCTTAATCCCCATCTCGCGCGCAGCGCGGATGACGCGCAGGGCAATTTCGCCTCGGTTGGCAATCAGGATCTTGTCGAACATGGGAGCACCTTACTCAACGATGACCAGAGGGGTGCCAAACTCGACGGCGTCGCCATCACCCACCAAGATGCGCTTGATCGTGCCAGATTTTGGCGCGTGGATGTGGTTCATGGTTTTCATCGCTTCGACAATCAGCAGGGTGTCGCCTTCGGAAACCGAAGCGCCAACCGTGATGAATGCCGGTGCGCCCGGTTCAGGCTGCATGTAAACGGTGCCGACCATAGGTGATGTCACCGCACCGGGATGGCTGGCTGGATCTTCGACGGCGGCGGGCGCCTCGGCAGCGGCTGGAGCGGCAGCTGGGGCCGCGGCCTGTGCCGCAGGGGCAGCGGTCGGAACTGCAACCTGAATCGGCGCAGGGGCCGCTTGGGCCATGCGACTGACGCGTACGTTCAGGCTGTCTTCTTCACCATACTCACGTTTGACCTGCAGTTCGGTCAGGTCGTTGTCACGCAGCAATTCGGCCAGTGCCTTGATGAACGCCACATCCGCTTCGTGTTTGGTATCTGTCATGAGTGTCCTCGACGGTTCCCCTTTGGCCCGTCTGTTCCGTGCGGGCTTTGGTTTGATTACGCAGGGTTATAAGCGATGCATCCGGCCATGAAAAGCGCAGTCTGGACCTGTCAAACTGGTGCTTCGGGCGAGTGGTAGAAGCTAGGCGGGTCACAGCGGCATGCCCGAAAGCTTGGCCACCAGTTCTGGCAGTTTCCGGGCGCCGAATTTTTCCAGCAACCGAGCGCGGTAGGCCTCGACCGTGCGATAACTCAGGCGCAGTTCCACGCCGATTTCCTTGGCGGACAGACCTCGACAGGACAGAATTGCCACCTCGCGCTCGCGAACTGTCAGTTCCACGAGGGGGCGTTCTTCAGAAATGTCGGAAAAGCTCCAGATTCCATGGCGAAACGGGTCATCCGGCGTCAAAGACCGTCCGCGCGCACGGCACCAGAACAGGTCGCCATTGCGGCGGCGCATCACGCGCTCATCAGAGTAATACCCCGTGTCGCGCATGATCTGCAGACTGCGCTCTCCAATCCTCTCCCAATCCGCGACAGACGGATAGAGATGCAGCAGCGGCATATTCCTGTAATCAGGCTCTTCGCCGCCAAAGGTGCGTGCGAACTGAAGGTTGCAGCGCCGGATGATCCGGTTTTCCAGTTCGACCAGTCCGATTGGCGCGTATTCAAAGGCAGGATCGCTCATTTCCGTATCGTGACGGCAAACCGCCGAAAATTGAAGGGGCTTAGCTAAACGAATGAAATTTCAGAGTGATTTAGAAGATGGCGCAGTTCCCTAGGGAGTGACCGAAACAGTAAATTCTGTAAACGATCTATGAAAACCAACGTGTAACTAATAGAAAAAGATAGATTGTTCTGAAAACTGATGGCCTCAGGGCTTTGACTACAGCGGGATGGAGGGTATGCGCAACACGCTTACAGGCAGTCGAATCCGGGAACGCAGGCAGATTGCGGGGTTGCGTCAGGCCGAGCTCGCGCGCCGTGCCGGTATTTCGGCGTCCTACCTGAACCTGATCGAACATAACCGCCGGCGGATCGGAGGTAAGCTGCTGGTCGATATCGCGGCCGCCTTGTCGGTGGAACCGTCACTGCTGACGCAGGGGATTGAGGCGACCCTGATATCCGCCTTGCGCGAGGCTGCTGTTGATGCGGTGGGCCAAGAGGCCGAGGTCGATGGGCTCGAGGAGTTTGCGGGGCGCTTCCCAGGTTGGGCAGGCGTGCTCGCCCAGATGCATCGACGGGTCGTCTCACTTGAGCGCACAGTGGAAACCCTGTCGGATCGGTTGACCCACGATCCGCATTTGGCGGCGTCTATGCATGAAGTGCTGTCGACGGCAGCCGCGATTCGGTCGACCGCAGCGATTCTGGCTGACACGCAGGACATCGATGTGGAGTGGCAGGACCGATTTCACCAGAACCTGCATCAGGATGCCGAACGACTGGCGGACAGTTCCAAAGCGCTGGTGACCTACTTGGACGACAGTGACTCGGCGACGGACCCACGTGGCATGCCGCTGGAAGATGTCCAGGCGTTTTTTCAGGCGCGTGGGCATCACTTTCCGGAAATAGAATCAACCGGGGACGTTTCGCAAATTGAATTGACAGACCTGGACACCACGGCTGCGCGCGCTGTGGCGCAAGAAATGTTGGAGCTATATGCCTCGGACGCGAGGGCTATGCCGTTGGCGGACATGCAATCAGCCTTACATGAGGCCGAACTGGACCCGATCGAACTGTCAGTTCGGTTTTCGGTCGATATGGCAACTGTTCTCAGACGTCTGGCTTTTTTGCCTGATGATTTTCTTGCCCGACCCGCTGGTCTTGTTATGTGCGATGCATCAGGCAGCATTTTGTTCCACAAACCCGTTCTCGGCATTATCTTGCCCCGTCATGGCGAAGCCTGCCCGTTCTGGCCGCTGTTTACGGCTCTGAACCGTCCATTGGTTCCAATTCGAAAGCGTGTCACTCAACTCGGCCGAACAACTGCGGAGTTCGATTGTTTCGCCTACGCATGGCCGCATGCCATTCCGGGGTATGATCTTGAGCCGGTGTACAGGGCGGTGATGCTGGTTCAGCCTGTTGAAGAGGACGAATCAAGCGTGTCAACGTCTGCGCAAGTGGGGCCAAGTTGTCGGGTCTGCCCGAACGGCGAATGCGGGTCACGGCGCGAACCATCGATTTTGAGCGAAGGTTTTTGACAGGTTCCAAACAGAGCGCTTAATCTAAAGGCGACAGCTGGAGGGAATGGCCATCTGTCACGGGGAGGAACTGAACGTATGAGCCGCAAGGTTCTGTTAATTGAGGATGAGCCGAACATTGCCGAGGCGATCCGGTTTCTGCTGACCCGCGAGGGTTGGCAGGTTGAAACACATGGCGAGGGCACAGATGCTGTCCAGGTGATACGGGGGACGAAACCCGATCTGGTGATCTTGGATGTCATGCTGCCAGGCAAAAGCGGGATGGATATCCTGCGGGACCTGCGCGATGTGGAAGATATGCAATCTTTACCTGTGCTTATGCTGACGGCGCGCGGCCAATCCCGTGATCGCGAGATGGCCGAGAATGCAGGCGTCAGCCGATTCATGACCAAACCGTTTTCCAATGCAGAGGTGCTGACCGCTGTACGCGACCTGCACGCTCAAGCGTCGCGGTTATGACGGACGGCGAGGGTAAAGACAAAAGACCGTCGGGTGCCAGGCCCTCGCTTTTCTTGGAACGGCAGAGTTACCGCCGTCGGCGGTTGACCGATGCCGCACGGTTGCTTCCGTTTCTGGGCGCGGCGTTGCTGGCTATTCCACTGCTTTGGCCCAGCGATCTATCCCTTGGCCGAACGGTGCCACTGTCATCCGCCATCTTTTACGTGTTTGTCTGCTGGGCCGGGCTGATTATTGTTAGCCTGATCTTTGGCTTTGCCGCTGCGCGCATGGGCGGGCGCGACGACAGTGAGGCGGACTCGGACTGATGGCGACGCTCAACGTCCTGATACTGGTCTGTCTGGGTTATGTCGTCCTATTGTTTGGCGTGGCCTTTGCCGCTGATCGTATGGCTGCGGCAGGTCGGGGCAAGTGGCTGCGATCCCCTCTGATCTACACGTTATCCCTGTCGATCTACTGCACCGCCTGGACGTTTTACGGCGCGGTCGGAAACGCCGCCAGATCGGGGTTGGAGTTTGTCACGATTTATCTGGGTCCGACACTGGTTATGGTCAGTTGGTGGTGGGGCCTGCGCAAGCTGGTGCGTGTTGGGCGCAGCCAGAGGGTGACATCGATTGCCGATTTGATCTCATCGCGATACGGCAAGTCGAACACGCTGGCCGTCTGCGTGACCATTTTGGCGGTGTTGGGCGGCACTCCTTACATCGCCCTGCAATTGCAGTCGATCACGCTATCCTTTTCGATTTTCGCCGAGGCTGACGCAACGGGTCTTTATCGCGAGGGCTCCAGCGTCTTCTGGGTCGCGGCGGGTTTGGCCGTCTTTGCGATTTTGTTTGGAACGCGCAACCTCGATGCAAATGAGCGTCACCACGGCGTTGTAACCGCCATTGCATTGGAATCGGTGGTCAAGTTATTCGCACTGTTGGCCGTGGGAATCTTTGTGGTCTGGGGTATCGCTGGCGGCATTGGCCCGATGATGGATCGCATCGATGCCTCGGATATTGGCCACTGGAATGTGGATGCGGGGCGATGGACAACCTTCATCTTTCTGTCCGCAGCCGCCTTTATCTGTCTGCCGCGCATGTTCCAGGTCATGGTTGTCGAAAACGACGATGAAGGGCATCTGAGAACCGCCGCTTGGGCCTTCCCACTCTATCTGTTGTTGATGAGCCTGTTTGTCGTGCCCATCGCGGTCGTCGGGCTGGACCTGCTGCCCGCCGGGTCAAACCCCGACCTGTTTGTTCTGACGGTCCCGTTGTCACAGGGAAATGACGGGTTGGCCATGCTGTCATTCATTGGCGGATTCTCTTCGGCCACGTCCATGGTCATTGTGACCGCGATGGCTTTGTCGACGATGGTGTCGAACCATGTTGTCATGCCGATCTGGCTGAACACTCAGGAAGGGACCGGATCGGTGTCCGGCGATGTGCGAAACGTTGTCCTGCTGGCGCGCCGGGTATCGATCGCAGTCATCATGGCGTTGGGATATTTTTACTACAGCCTGTCCGGCGGTGGCGCGGCCCTGGCATCTATCGGGTTGGTTGCCTTTGCCGGGATTTCGCAGATTTTACCCGCACTTGTTGGTGGGTTGTTTTGGCGGGGCGCAACCCGGGTTGGCGCGCTGGCAGGCCTGACCGTTGGCTTTGTATTGTGGATATACACTTTGTTGTTGCCCGGTATGGGCGCGGCCTGGATGCCCGAGGCAGTTTTGCAGAACGGGCCCTTTGGCCTCGGCTGGCTGCGTCCTCAAGCCTTGTTCGGGATTGAAGGCATCGATCCGATGGTGCACACGGTGATGTGGTCTATGTCGCTGAACACAGTCGCGTTTTGCGTCGTCTCGCTTCTGAGCTTTCCAAGCCCTCTGGAACGACTGCAAGGCGCACAATTCGTAAATGTGTTTGATCATTCCGTGGCGCCACGTGGCTGGACCGGGTCTGTTGCGCAAAGCGAGGACCTGATGATCATGACCCAGCGGATTCTGGGCACGGGACCGGCGCAGGAGTTTTTCCAGGCCGAAGCCGAACAGCAAGGCGGGCGCACACGGCTTCCGGAACCGACGCCGGGATTTCTCGAACGCCTGGAACGCGAGTTGAGCGGTTCCGTCGGCGCCGCAGCGGCGCATGCGATGATCGGTCAGATTGTGGGCGGATCGTCCGTTTCGGTCGAAGACCTGTTGGCGGTTGCGGATGAATCCGCGCAATTGCTGGAATACTCCAGCCAATTGGAGGTAAAATCAGCCGAGCTCAGCCGCACTGCGCGTCAGCTACGCGAGGCAAACGACAAACTGACGCAAGTCTCAGAACAAAAAGACAGCTTCTTGAGCCAGGTCAGTCACGAACTGCGTACGCCCATGACATCGATCCGTGCATTCTCTGAAATTTTGCGCGACACGCGGGGGCTTAGCGCCACCGAACAAACGCGCTATGCGGCGGTGATCCACGACGAAGCTTTGCGCCTGACGCGCCTGTTGGACGACCTGCTGGACCTAAGTGTTTTGGAGAGCGGGCAGGTCAGCCTGAATGTCGGCGATGACAGCTTGCGCTCGGTTTTGGATCGCGCGGTTTCTACAGCACTTGCCGGGACCGATAAGACCTTGAGTGTGCGCCGCAGCCGCTTGGCAGAGCGCATTCCACTGCACACCGACCTTGATCGCCTCGGACAGGTTTTCATCAACCTGATCTCGAACGCTCAAAAGTACTGTGACGCGGACGAGCCTGTGCTGACAATTTCCGCACATGATGTGGGCGGGCAGGTCGTGATTGATTTCTCAGACAATGGAAGCGGGATTCCAACCAATGCTCAGTCCATGGTCTTTGAAAAGTTTGCCCGCGTCGGCGTAGACAAGGCGGGCGGCGCTGGTCTTGGATTGGCAATCTGTCGCGAAATCATGCAGCGCCTGGGTGGTGAAATCAGCTATTTGCCGGGGCAGGGCGGGGCCGCTTTTCGCGTCAGCCTTCCACTGGCGTTCCGGCAAGCCGCGCAGTGATTGAGGCATAAACAACTTCGTAACCGTCGCTGGGTTAGACCTGAACAAAGCCGCAGAATGACTTGGTGAATGTAAGGCAATGGCACAAACGGTCAGCGCCGCTTTGGCGCGCAAGTTATCGATGGGACAGGATGATCTGGGGGATCGTCCGCGCTCGGTCCTCCGGGCGCTGCGTCTGAGCATCGCGCGGGCGGCCTCGGATTGTCTGAATCTGCCGCTGACCGTCATTGGGGCAAAACAGTCGAACCGCCCGCCGGATGATCTGACCAAGGCCATTGGTCAGGACTGGCTGTTGTTGTTGTTCGTCGGGTCCGGAGATGTCGCAGCGGTGTGCCTGGACCCCAATACCGTATCCGCCATTGTACAGACCCAGACCATTGGTGAGGTGACCGCCGATCCACCCGCGCCTCGCGCGTTTACAGACACGGACGCCGCCATGACCGCGCCGTTGGTCGAAGACACGCTGGTGCGCGCTGATGCCCTGGCTGAGGGCGCGGCAGATCAAGCCTGTCTTGCGGGGTATGAATTTACCTCCCGTGCAGGTGATCTGCGATCTATGTCGCTTGCCTTGCTGGAAGACAGTTATCGGGTGTTTGATCTGACGGTGGAATTGGCGGGCGGCATGCGGCAGGGTCAGGTAATGCTTCTGCTGCCTGATCTTCCGGCCTCTGCCGACATGGACGCGGCTGCGCAAGACACTACCGGGCCGCGGATGGAACACTCTTCGGGTGTCTTGCGCGCGGAACTGAATGCTGTCCTGTGCCGAATGACGCTGCCTTTGACGGGCCTGTCCGAACTGGCCGTTGGCGATGTGTTACCCCTGATCGGGGCGCGGCTGGACAAAACCGAGATTTTGACAATCGAACGGGCCCGTGCTGCGGTGGGACGACTGGGTCAGAGCACCGGCTTGAGGGCCATACGGCTGAATGAACGGCCCCCGCTGCCCGCGCTGGACGATACCGGGGAACCCGAGTTCATCGACAGCACGTCTCAACTCTCCCGGCAGGGCGACTCAGAGCCGCCAATCCCGGACGTGCGGGACGTCACACCCAATGACCCAGTAGACAACCTTCAAGAGGCGGAGGCGCTGACCGGAGAGTTTTCCCTTGCCGGTTCCGATCTCACGGCCACGGACATTTCGCAATTGGCCGGTCTTTTGGAACCAGATGATCAGACAGGCCCTGCCGACTGATCGCAGCCTTGTCAGTCGGTAGTGCTGCGAAGGCGATCCAGGGCCGGGCGCAAATTTTCCAACTGATAACCGGCTTTTGTCGTGGCAGTCAGGATTTCATCCGTACTCATCCGGTCACATTGGCCCAAGGCCCAGATCACCGAACAGCGCGTGCCAGAGGCGCAATACGCCAGAACCGGTCCGTCGCAACTCTCCGCCATGTCCCGTTGTCGCGCAACATTCTCGGGCGTCATGGTTTGATGGGTGAGTTCCAGCACTTCGTATTCCAATCCGGCGGCGCGTACCGCCGCGCCGATGGCATCTGATTGTAAATCAGGGGGAATTTCTGAATTCGGCCGGTTGCAGATCACCTTGACAAAACCGGCCTCGGCGATGGCGGGAACATCCTCGACCTGGATTTGGGGCGAGACGGCGTAGCGGGGGGTTATGGGGCGAATCTCCATACCGATTCCTTAGGTTGCGTTTGCTGGCCTGTCCAGTCGGTCCCTTAGCGGTGGGGCCACGAGCATACCGGCGATCATCGCACTCAGGAATACCACGCCGCCAAGCCCGCCATAGGTCAGCGACGCCAAGGCCGGCCCGGGGCACAATCCGGCCAGGCCCCAGCCCATCCCGAACAAGATCGAGCCGAGGATCAGACGGCGATCCAGTTCAGGTTTCGCGGCTGGCGGAAAATCTCCTCCGACGAGGGGCGCGTGTCCGGATGTCAGTCGCCACGCGACCAGCATCGGAAGGATCGCGCCGCCCATTACAAAAGCCAGAGTCGGGTCCCAGGCCCCGAATATGTCCAGCCATCCCTGAACCTTAGTGGTGTCCGTCATGCCCGAGATCAGCAGGCCTGCGCCAAACAGCGACCCTGCAATCAGCGAGATCAAGATGCGCATCAGATCAGCCCCCACATGTGCCGGAACAAGAGCAGGGTCAGGCCCCCGGCAATGATGTAAACGATCGTAGCGACAATTCCACGCACAGAAAAACGGGAGATGCCGCAGACGCCGTGACCGGAGGTACAGCCATTGGCGATACGGGTGCCGATCCCCACCAGCAGACCGGCCGCGATCACCACCGCCAGATTGGCGGTCAGGTGCGTTTCTGCCGCGGGCACGATCAAAGGGCGCAGAAGCAGCGGCATGCCGATGACGCCCGCGATGAAGGCCAGGCGCTCGGCAATGTAAGAGCGGTCACTGCCGTCAACCAGGCCTCCAAGAATTCCGCTGGCCCCCAGGATCCGACCGTTGCCCAGCAGATACACCGCTGCGCCAAGGCCAATCAGCAGGCCTCCAAACAGGCCCCACATCCAAGCAGTGTCCATGTCATTTCATCCTGTTTTTAGTGTGCTTTGCAGGTCAGAGTTTATTGATGGGGACCTTCAAAAACACATCGCCCTGTTCATCCGCAGGGGGCATCTGCCCGGCGCGCATATTGACTTGGAGCGATGGCAGAATCAGGCGAGGCATGGCCAAAGTCGCGTCGCGGGCATCGCGCATGGTGACAAAATCCTCGATGCTGCGTCCCTGACCGATATGGACATTCAGAGCTTTTTGCTCGCCCACCGTGGTCTCCCAGGCGTATTCATCCCGCCCTGGTGCCTTGTAATCGTGTCCGACAAAGATTCGGGTCTCGTCAGGCAGGGTTAGGATCTTCTGGATCGAGCCGTACAGAACGCTCGATGATCCGCCGGGAAAATCGCAGCGGGCGGTGCCGAAGTCGGGCATGAACAACGTATCTCCGACAAAGGCCGCATCGCCGATGACATAGGTCAGACAGGCCGGAGTATGGCCCGGCGTGTGCAGCACGTCGCCGCGCATCTGTCCGATGTGAAAACTATCGCCTTCGGAAAACAGAGCGTCGAACTGACTGCCATCGCGCTGGAATTCGGTGCCCTCGTTAAAGACCTTTCCAAAGGTGTCCTGCACGGTGACGATCTCGGCCCCGATACCGATTTTGCCGCCCAATTCCTGTTGCAGATAAGGCGCCGCAGACAGGTGATCGGCATGCACGTGGCTTTCCAGGATCCACTCTACTTTGAGATCTTGCGCGCGCACGTACTCGACAATCCGATCCGCAGAGGCGGTGGTTGTCCGTCCGGCGGCATGGTCAAAGTCCAAAACGCTGTCGATGATGGCGCACGCTTTTCCTTGCGGTTCACGAACGACGTAAGACACTGTAAAGGTCTGGTCGTCGAAAAAGGCTTTCACTTTTGGTGTCATGGACTCCTCCGTGGGTACGTGTTACTCATATAGTAAATTCGGAATGTGAGGCAATGGCCAATTCGGTTTTTGATGTTTGTCAAGGCGGCGCGCTCTGAATCTGATTAAACATTAGTCTGACTGCGCCTGAACGCCGAACCTTGCACAATTCACAGGCAAGAATCCGCACAACGCCCAGTTACAATATACGAGTCTTATTCCCGTTACCTATATTTGACATACTGGCTCCAAGTGGGAGGATGGAAAATGAAAACAACAAATCTCTATTCCGAAGCTGAACAGCTTGAAAAAAAGCTTCACAACGCTTGTCTGGATACACGCCTGGCGCTTCAGCCGAGTGTGAGCAAGATTGTTGATCGGATGCGCCAACAGGGTATGCATGTCCCGTCGCGCCTGCGCCGTCTGGACGCGGCATTGTGCGAAGACGCTATGGAAGCGCGTTTCGACAACTTGCCCGTCTAAGTCCTTTGGTCATCCAAAGGAAATCCCAAGGATGACCATCATCAAGCCAATCACGGACAGAAACAGCGATGCCATGTTCCATGGCAGAACGCCTTGGACAACAGCGCGAAGTTGATCGTCTGACAAACCGGCCTTGCGCGCCTTCATCACGCGGAGAATACACCAGATCAGACCGGCAAGCCCGGCCAGTGACAGGGCAGCCCCGCCCCAGGTGATGAATTCGAACATGTTTCCCCAAAAATTGCCTGTGATCGCCCCTCGCGCTTAGCGGATCAGATCGTGTCGTACAAGCCCGGGACCGGATTGGGCGCTTGCGGCCCGTACAGCGGCAATGTATCCGGCAATTGCCCGATGTCACAGCATCAGTTTTCAGCCCTTGGGAGAGACCTAAATGGAAGACATGACCGAAGATCAGACCGCCGCCAATTACCGGGTGACCGCAGGTGAGTTGCGTCAGTTCATCGAGCGGTTTGAGCGGCTGGAAGCAGAAAAGAAAGACGTCGCCGAGCAGCAAAAAGAGGTGATGGCCGAGGCCAAGGCACGTGGCTATGACACAAAAGTCATGCGCAAGCTTGTTGCTCTGCGTCGGCGTGACAAGGACGACATTGCAGAGGAAGAGGCCGTTTTGGAGATGTACAAAGAAGCGCTGGGCATGTAGCCGCGAGGCGCACAAGCGGTTTTAGGGCCTAAGGACCCGAACACCCTGCATGGTTTGGATGCGGTCCAAGTCTTGCGCGTACAGTTCCGAAAATGCGCTGATAACGTCGGCGTTCCATCCCGGAAAATCCAGCTCTACTTCAATCTTGTCGGGCTCGGCGTGGTGTTCGAAAATGCGTCTGATCTCTGCACGCACCGCCCCGTCGTCTTGCGACGTGCGATGCTGGTTGACAACAACGAGTTCGCGTTTCCCCACCTCGGTCAGAAGCGATGCCAGCAAAGCGTGTTCGTCTTGCATCGCTGTGTCTTCTGGTAAACCAGACATTGCGCGCATTATATCGCCCCAGATCAGGGGGGTGTCCTCATGCTCCCAAAGTGTTAGCCGGATCCCTGGCGCAAGGTCGCGCAAGTCTTCGAGCATGCTCAACCAGCTTAAGCAACTCAGATCGATGCTTTTGAGGATAGTACGGCGCAACTCGTTGCGCAGAGACAGCAGGATTTTGGGAATGAAGATGGCGGGATTCATCAGGCCGAAAAACAGCTCGATCTGAACTCCTTCCAGTAGTCGTTCGGTGTAGGCCGTGCGCTGACCGGCCAGGGGGTAAAGCTGGCCGTCTTGGATCGCGGTTCTTCGGGGCCCAAAGAATTTTTCACTGGATACAAGGACGCGTTGGGCATCCGAGCCTTTTGGCAAGATGCTCTGCAAGTCACGTCGCGCATCAGGAGGAGCAGCGTTATCCGCAAGCGTATCGGACATCACTTTGACGAATTGTCGACAGTGACGTGGACCTAAAAGCAGGGTCCGACGTTCCTGCAAGGCTGCCCTGTTCGCTTGCAGTGACCGCGCAAGCAACCCATCGTCGGTAAATGCGACGCCCGCATGGATGACAACCTGCATTTTTCCCGAACCCTCAACCTTTGCCGAACACAAGGCGACCGACATGTTTTGTCTTTTGGCACTCTGCCTTTGTGTCCTATTTTCACATCTTCTGAAGAAATGCGGCAATCCCTAAGTTAGCGTGAAATTTGAGGCTTGCAGTCCTCCGCAAGAGACAGTAATCGACAGCCAGCGCCCCTATAGCTCAGCTGGTAGAGCAACTGATTTGTAATCAGTAGGTCCGCGGTTCGAGTCCGTGTGGGGGCACCATGATTTCACCTAAGTTATTGATTTTATTGAATAATTTTGTTGCGGGATTGTTTTTTGGTCAATTCCCGCAACAATTCACTCAACAAAGATGTCTCCGAGTCGAGGCCTATCGTATTCTTCGTCGGACACGAAGAATACATTTGCAACCGGGTGTAGCGCGGTGCGCCAAGTCAAACGAACGTGCGCGCCGAATTAGATAACTGTTCTCATAGCGCGGCGGCGGCTTTCGGACGAAATGGCGGGATTTGCTGGACAGCCTAGTGGTCTGCACATGAGTGGCTCGAGGCAAATAGTTAGTCGGATCAATTCTTGCTACCTTCGGTGCCTAAACAAAAAATAGTTGTTCCCGGCCTCGGTTTCTGCGCCTTTGGAGGCAGCTGGTAGTCAAGTAACCCACGAGTTTTCATGTCTTTGCAGAGGTCTTTGACATGCGTTTCGCGCATCGGAAACCTTTCCATGATTTCCAGCGCTAAGTCTGAGAATTCGATCTTACCTCGTTCAGAAAGGATTTTGGTCGTCAGTTCTTCAGATCGCAGCCGATACCTCTTGCAACCGACACCGCGCTCGCCTTGCTCGTGAAGCGCAAAGTCATCGTCTGAAAACATCATGTCCTGAAGTGTCTGTGTGGCCTTGGCCTCGCGACGGGCTTTGAACTCCTCCCGCTCGACCCTCCAATGCACGTCCCGAAACAGCGCTACACCTTCCGGCCTGTGCGTGCCTAGCATTAGGCGCATCTTTTCGCGATTGATCAGTGGCTTTAGAATCGAAAAATCTGGAAAGTAGGTTGCGACGCCACGAGTGTGGAAAGCGTCTTTCAATAGATGCAGGACCTTAAGTTCGCCCTTCATTCCTTGTGGTAGTTTTTTGGCCGTTTCTTCCCACTCCGAATCGCCAACGAAGTCACCAAACTGGTGTGCGACCTTCGGGTTGACCGAGTGCCTACCGACTTCTTCGGTCATGAAGTTGAACAGGAATTCGCCAGTGCGCCCACTAAGGAACCGGCAAACATCTTCGATCCTGACAACCCAGTTGGTCGGGTCGATAAAAGTGAATGTGAACCCGTCTGGAATGCGTTGCTCAATCTGTTCGAGATTGTCTTCAAACGCCCCTTCGAATACATAAATCTCGAAATCGTCGTTCCTCTGGGCGTACGCGCGGAGCTGTTTTGCAGCTACTGGGTCTTTTTCGCATAAGCAAAACCGAAGCTTTAAACGCGGCCCGTGTCGCCGTTCCTCGACAAACTTGCGGACGACCTCAAGCAACTCGACAGCCACTCCGAACGAGGCATCCGAGCAACCATCCTCATCTCGGATTTTCCATGGACCGGCAAAACCATCGACATAATTGAAGGTCTCGTAGCCGCCGTAGAGAGTCTTGATTGCCAATGTCTCAAGATAACGACGAAGGAACGCGTGCTTGATGAAGGTTTGCTCGCGACCCTTGTATAGCTCGGTGCGCAGGTTCATGCGGCCTGCAGCTCATGAAGGATCGAGGGAGGCACGATTTGCCATGGGAAACCATTCCACTCCTCGCCATCAAGCAAGCGTCCACCTGACTTCGGTCTCGCTCCACCCCACTGCTTGAAAAAGAACGCTGTACCTGAGTATTCGCAAGATATGCGAAGTTCTTGTGCCCATTCCGCCTTCATAGGTCGTGCACGTGGTCCGCTCTCACCACCAACAATAGCCCATGCCACCCCAGACAGATCGACATCACCTACGGGACCCAATAGTGGTTCAAAGGAAATAAAACGCGCGACCGAATTGACCTGAAGCAGATGCTTGATTCTTCCTTTGTGCGCGGCGTCTTCGACGGACACACCTAGCCAGATATGCGTAGGGACCTGCTTGCCGGAATAGCGCTTTTCGAGATAGTTGCGCATCAAGGAGGACCGCTTAGTCAGAACCTGATAAACGTGCCAGTTGGCTTTCTCCATGGCATCAAAAACTTGGTCGATATACGAGTGCTTTACATCCTTATGGAACAAGTCGCTCATTGAGTTCACGAAGATCATTCGAGGCTTTCGCCATCGAGCGGGCTGATCCAACCGTGACGGCCAAAGTCGGAGATCGAAACCCTGCTCGTAGGGGTGACCTTCAATGCCCCTCCACCGCTCTGCAAACCGTTCTGCATAGCAGTTGTCGCACCCCGGCCCGACCTTGGTGCAGCCGGTCACCGGGTTCCATGTTGCATCCGTCCACTCAATTTCTGATTTCTGAGCCATGATTAGGTCCTCAAAATGCCTGTGGATAACTTTTGCATATCGGTTCAAAAAGAGCTAGCTCCCAACCGTGGGTTGCAGCCTATTTTGGACCATCCGCCGAGAAGCGCGATCCAGAGTCGTCGACTTTCCGATTATCCCGCAACAAATCCCGCAACACTAATTTCCGGAGTTTGTCGTAAGCTTTTGATAAAATAAACAATTTTTTCTTTTTCTCTTTAAGTCCGAAATTGTGTGGGGGCACCACTTTAAAATCAATAGCTTACACGAATTCTGTCAGCGTTTGTACCTCGTCCGTTGTTTCTCTGGGGGACACATGGGGGACAGATTGCAGGGTTTTCACCACTTTGAAAGGCTCGGAAACAACAGGTTTTGACAGGTTTTCGCCACGCTCGGCGTCGCGCCTAACCTTACGGTCGCTCTGGCCTGTCTTCTCCACAGTGTCCTTTACAAAGCCGCCCCACCGTCTGGCCAAATTGGCCACTCGGTCCACCGCCGTTCGCTCCGTGTACGGTTTTAGGACGCGCGCGCCTCATACGCTGCCTTGCGCCCGCTATTTCCCGCTAGAAAGCGGCCCTCAATCCACTCGACCGTAAAAGCCGTATTTTCGGATTGCCTGTTTTCCCCTGTATAAACTAGGCTCAGGACCCATTGATTTCTGTTTGGCAGCGTGATTCACGGTTCAAAAAACGAGCGATGACATGTCTGATCTATTCTGGCTGACGGATGTGCAGATAGTGCGTCTTGAGCCTTTCTTTCCGAAATCCCATGGGAGGCCTCGGGTTGATGACCGGCGAGTGTTGAGCGGGATTATCTTCATCAATCGCAATGGCTTACGGTGGCGTGACGCACCCTCCGCGTATGGCCCGCACAAGACGCTCTACAATCGTTGGAAGCGGTGGAGGTGAGTGGCAAACGCCACTGGTTCGAGTGCCGCCACGAACAGGGCATCTTTGCGCAGATGATGGTGGGTTTGGCCGCTGAGCACGGCGAAGAAAAGACTGTCATGATTGATGCCACATATCTCAAAGCGCGTCGCACGGCATCCAGTCTTGCGGTGAAAAAGGGGGACGTGGACGCCTGATCGGACGCACGAAAGGCGGCATGAACACTAGAGCTGCACGCCATCTGCGACAGCAAGGGCCGCCCGCTAAACCTGTTTGTGACAGCTGGTCAGGTCAGCGATTACATCGGCGCGCGGGCATTGTTGGGCAGCCTGCCGGATGTCGATTGGCTGCTCGGTGATCGTGGCTACGATGCCGACTGGTTTAGAGACGCGTTGACAGACAAGGGGATACGCGCTTGCATCCCCGGCCGGAAACAGCGGAACAAACCGGTGAAGTACGATAAACGTCGCTACAAGCGGCGCAACCGGATCGAAATCATGTTTGGCAGGTTGAAGGATTGGCGGCGTGTGGCAACCCGATACGACAGATGCCCGAAAGTCTTCCTGTCCGCCATCGCACTCGCGGCACTCGTTATTTACTGGCTATGAGATGCTGTAACGGGGCCTGCGTCACGCACGACCGTTGCCACTTGTCAGACCAGCACGGCGCTGTCGCCATTCCCGTATTGACCCTAGATGGAGGATGACGGGATGAAGCTATTTATCGGATTGGATGTGTCGTTGGCGAAGACCGCAGTGTGCGTGGTAAGCGAGCATGGCCGGATCGTCAAAGAGGCGGAGACTGAAAGTGACCCGGAAGCTCTGGCGCACTGGTTGGACGAACTTGACGGCAGTATCGCAGCGATTGGCCTTGAGGCTGGGCCACTGTCGCAATGGCTGCACAGAGGGCTGACCGAAGCTGGCCTGGAGGCGGTGCTCATGGAAACACGGCAGGTGAAAGGAGCGCTGAAGGCGATGCCGATCAAGACGGATCGGCGCGATGCAGAAGGGATTGCACGCCTTCTTCATCTCGGCTGGTTCCGCCCGGTCCACTGTAAATCCGTCTCTGCTCAGGAAACCCGGGCGGTTCTCGGCGCTCGAAAGGCTATCCAGCAGAACATGATCGCTCTGGAAATGTCGTTGCGCGGACTGCTGCGGAACTTCGGCCTCAAGGTTGGTGCGATCTCCCGCGGCAGGTTCGAGACACGCATTCGGGAATTGGCAGATGGCAATCCGATGCTGGAAACCGCAACAGCGCCAATGCTACGCGCCAGAGCAACGTTGCGACAAGAACTGGCAGCCCTTGAGAAACAGGTACGCCAGCTCGCCCAGGACGATCCAGTGTGCCATCGTTTGATGACAATGCCGGGGATCGGTGCAGTCGTCGCACTGACCTTCCGCGCAGCTGTCGATGATCCAACCCGCTTTCGATCTTCAAAGCGGGTCGGACCGTGGGTTGGCTTGACGCCTTCACGCAACCAGTCCGGAGAACGGGACCTGTCAGGCGGTATCACCAAAGCTGGTGACGTCAATCTGAGGAGGGCGTTGTGCCAGGCCGCAACCGTCATGATGAACCGCGGCCGATCGACATGGCTGAGAACCTGGGGAGCCCAACTCGCGCAGCGGCGCGGACGCAAAATCGCAATGGTCGCCCTCGCACGCCGTATCGCTGTCATACTTCATCGGATTTGGGTCGATGGCACAACCTTCCAATCAGATGCGGCGCCAAACCCTGCCTAACAGGATGACACCCCACCCGTTGCCTGCCTGATCGCAGGCCTTTGAGGTCCCGCAGGGACGTGGTTCCGATGATGCCGTGGTCAGGACAGTCGCCGACTTCAATCAAGCACGCCTATGAGATGGGCACATCGGAATTACATCGAACCAGCATCATGTTGGCAGCCGCCGCGCTGACCACGAACCGAAGCATGTACCCAAAGGATCTCAGCCGTAGGCCGCGACAGAAGCCAGGACCGGCACCAAGAATATCAAAGAACCTCTACGGCGGGTCAATTGTTGTGCGCAAAACCGCTTGACTGGGGTGCCTCCGTTACCGAAGTCCTGACCCTAGTTGCAAGTGTCGACCATCTTCTTGTAGGCTTCTAATCCTTTTTGGGTTTTGAAGTGCCCTTGAACTCGGAGGCGTTTTTGGCCTTTTAACAAGAGGCCATCAAAGTCGACTCTCCGAAAGGACAGCATCTCTTGCGTGGTCGCTGATTGGTCGTTGCTAGGATTAATGCCCCAACCATTGTCATCTTCAAATGAGACGGCCTTCGTATCTGTGATGAGCGATACATTTTCCCAAACAAGCGCTTGCGTCGCCCCGGTCGGAGTCAACTGAATGATGGTTTCGCTCTCGCTGTCTACCATCAGTACAACTTCATGAATTCGTCCTTTTGGCACCATACGAGTAGCCATCCAGCAGTAGTCGCCGTCTTTGAACAAGCTCCAATGCGCAACTCTACCCTTATTGTAGAATGACTTTTGGGCTATCGCATCGCCGCCAAATGTGAATGCAAAGACCACTACCGCTGCACCGTATTTCAAGAATCTCTTCATACTATTGTCCAAAATAAATGGAGCAGGCATGACCTGCTACCGCTCAACTTTGTGCTCTTAGGCAAGTTGAAAAAGTTACTTCAAAAAATCAAGCGGTATCAATGCAGTCAGAACTTCTACCCAAATTTGGCTGCCGTTCTCTCACGCCGCTTCCGCACCGCCATCTCCCCACAACTTTCCTTGCAGTACTTGGCGTTCACCTGCCACTTGTCCGGTACAAGCCATATTGACGCTTCGGATTTACCACTCATTAACCAACATCCACGCAGGTTCGAGCAATTGGTGCCAGAAGTGGATGCAGTGATGAAAAGCCGAATGCTCGACCAACTCAAACAGGTCATTGCAGGAGATAAGCCGAGGTTCGGGAAGCTGGTCAAGTATGACGGTCATGGCGGTTTCTCCGAAGATGCCTTGCAGGGGTTAGAGGATCTGTACGCCCGGACACCGCGACTGTAGGGAGCACACCAGAACGGGTCTTACGGCTCTATCCAGGCAACAAGGCACAGTCAGAGTACGCGCGCGAGGAAGGCCTTGGTCCGCGCTTCTCGCGGTGAGGCGAAAAGCGTCTCGGGCGGACCTTGTTCCAGAATGCGGCCCGCATCAAGGAAACAGACCTTGTCGGCCAGTTCGCGGGCAAAGCCCATCTCGTGCGTAGCCAAAACCATTGTCATACCCCGTCGGTGTAAATCGCGCAGCACGTCTAGCACCTCTCCCACAAGTTCAGGATCAAGCGCGCTTGTGATCTCGTCAAACAGCATGATCCGAGGCTCCATCGCCAGCGCACGGATGATCGCAACTCGCTGCTGCTGACCACCCGAAAGCTGGTCCGGATAGTGCTCTATCCGGTCGCCGAGCCCGAAGCGCGAGAAAAGCTGTTGCACCCCTGGGCGCAGGTCCTCCCGACTGAGGCCGCGCACACGACGCGGGGCGAGCATTACGTTCTCCGCCGCTGTCATATGAGGAAAGAGGTTGTAGCTTTGGAACACAATACCGATCTGTTGGCGCACGGGTTGTGGGTCCAGCCCCGGTTCGGAAATATCCGTCCCATCCAGCCAGATCGTGCCATCATCGATGGGCTCCAGCAGATTCATACAACGCAAGAGGGTGGACTTGCCAGAGCCCGACGCCCCGATCAGACAGACCATCTCGCCCTCGGCCACATCGAGATCAATGCCCTTGCAGACTTCGTGATCGCCAAACCGTTTGCGCACCCCGCGCAAGGACAATTTCGCCGTCATGTACGCGCCCGGTTCTGCTTGTTCATCAGGTAATCCGCATAGCGTGTGGCGGGGATGGTGAGCGCCAGAAAGATGAGCGCCGCGCCGACATAGGGTGTAAAATTCGCGTATAGCGATTTGTAGACGCCGGCTTGACGGAAAATCTCAACTGGCCCGATGAAAGACAAAAGCGCCACGTCCTTTTGCAAGGCAATGAAAAGGTTCATATTGGCAGGCACCACATTGCGAATAGCCTGAGGTAACACAATAAAGCGCATTGTGTCCCGATCGCTCAGACCCAGTGAGACGGCGGCTGATCGTTGTGACTGATGGATCGAGTCTATACCAGAGCGAATAACCTCAGCCACATAGGCCGAGTAGATCAGTACGAGCGCCAAAGTGCCCCAGATATACGGACTGTTCCAGGGCCGCGGCAAACCCAGCCCGGGCACTCCGAAGCCTATGATGTAGATGACAAGAACGACCGGCAAGCCGCGGAAGATATCCGTGTAGGCAACCCCGAAAAGACGGAGCGGAAAGAGTGCTGGCGCGCGCGCGTCCCGGCAAAGCGCAATGGCGAGGCCAGTGACTGCGATCAGCGGAGCGGACCACGCAAAAATCATCACGTTCAGCAAAAAAGCCTCAAGCAACCCGGGAAACGTCGCCACAAAGGCCCGACCGTTAAAGAAGGCACGCTGCACCGCGTCCCAGCCAGGGGCGAGCGGCACGAGAAATACGATGGCCAAAACCACACTGACGGTAGAGATCAGCGCGATGCGGTTCGAGCGTCGACGTACTCCGGCCTCATAGACCTCGCGGCGCGTGGGCGCCGTTGCAGAGCGCTCGGCCGCATTGTTCTTCAACGATGTTTCGCCCATCTACTCGATGACCGGAACACCCGTGGCTTCCGCCAGCCATTGCGCCTCAATGGCAGCAAGCTCACCGCTTTCGGTCAGTTCAGAGATCGCAGCGTCGATACACTCCTTCAGCGGGTTACCCTCCTCCATCAGAAGGCCGAACTGATCAGGGTTCTCCGATTGCTCCGGCGGGAACTGACCCAGCAGCGCACCGCCTTCCACAACCACTGCCGACAGATAGAGTGCAGTCGGCAGATCATAAAGCGCAGCATCGATCTGACCCGCCATGATCGCGGCATTCACGTCGGCATTGTCGTTGTAAAGGAGGGGTTCACTCGCAGGCTGGATCACCTCATTGAGTATAGGAAGTGCAGTGGTGGTGGCCACGGCTCCCCATTTCAGACCCTTGAGGCTGTCCAGCGTCGCTTCGGCCCCGGCATCGACCACATTCTGGGTTGTCAGAACCGCCATGGCGGAGGCGTAGTATGGCAGACTGAAATCAACCATCTCCTCCCGCTCGGGGGTAATCGAGTACTGCTGCATGTTGAAATCGAAATTCTTCGCACCGGGTTGTATCGCCTCATCAAAGCTGGTGCGTACCCAGACGACATTATCCGAACTGAAACCCATTTTGTCAGCGATGGCATAGGCAACAGCAGCTTCGAACCCTTCGCCGCTTTCAGGCGCGTCGTCCATCACCCAGGGATAGTAGGCCGGGTTACCGGTGGCGATGGTCAGTGTTCCCTCAACGAGGGTTTTGTCCGCAGCGCAGGCCCCATGGCCCGCGGCGTGCGCCACCGTCGCAGAGACAATCAAGGCCAGACCTGTACCGGAAAGTAGTTTCATCAAAACGTCTCCCTGTTTTCTGATTGCCCGCAGGTTCCTACGGGTGAAGAGATTTGTCTAGTGCGAGGATCGGGAGGACATACGCGCACCATTTTGTGTCAACTTTCGGCACCCAGCTGCTATCCGGTTTTACAGACGGCCAAAAAACCGACCACAGCAGCTTTTTCGTTGATCGTGGCCAAAAGCTGACCTTAGCCTATAGGTGGCGATGCCGCATTGCTGCCGGTTGGAATGGCCAATGGCTGCGTTCGTATAACCCTCGGTCAATGGAATTCGAGCAACAATGACAACAGCGAGATAGCTGTTGAAGGCTAATTGGTTAACTAGAGCCTAGTGGGTAGCTGCAACGACCAAAGGTGTTGTGTCACCCAATTTGTCACCAAACGTGATCGCGGTACACGCTAGTCCACCTCTCCAACCCAAGGCAGAAGCTCATTGCAGCCTATCAATTCCCCTGACTACGAGCTTCCAGCCGTTCCAGATTTACAACCGTCGAAAGCATCAGACGATCGTGGCTCCAGTCCTGAGTTTGACGCACCGAGGCCGAACCAATCGCAAGCACGACTACCAGAGCAAGCGTCAACCCAACGAAAACAGCTGACAATTGGGGCGTTGTCGTTTGTGCGCCGGTCAAGGCAATCACACGCTGACGCAAGACGCGTTTTGATTTTGGCCCGTTAACTAATGGCACATGAAGAATACGAGGGCTGTTTTGCCTACAGGAGCGCGTGCAGTAATCCAGCAAACAGGCCGTATAGTCCGTCGCTTGAATTCCTTTGCGTGAGACGACAGATTGATCGCAGGCGAGTTCGCGAAGTCGATTAAACTGATGTTTCATCGTCAGATAAGCCGGGTTCCAGAAGAGAAGTGGACGTACAAGCTCGAAACCCAGTTCCCATTCAACATCCATAGCGCGGATGTGTTGGAATTCGTGTGCCAGCGCAAAGCGCAGATCGCGCGGTGTGTTCAGCAAATGACTGGGCAACACGACGTGGCGACGGCGAATTCCGCGAACTGCAAAGGGCACGGTTATACGGTCGGACAAACGAATGTCCACCTTGGTCGATTGTCGCCACAGGAAGCTGGACCGTACAGCGTTGCGAATTGCAAGAGCGTTGCGGACAAGCCGAATTGCCAGAGTGGTAGACACCAGAGCCAGTCCAATCAACACGCATGTAACGAAGGTGTAAGTGCCGGAAAGAACGTGATCCACCCAACGTTCGCGCGTATTCAGCAGGGTTTCGAACTGCGCGGCCGGCATGGCGATCTCGCCGCGCAGATAGGCCGCCACTGCAATATCCCCCAGCGCGACACCGCGCTCGGGCCATACCAGACTGACAAAACCTGAAACACCTATCGCTAGAACGGGGCTTAGAATAACGCAGCCGCAGAGTATCTTGAGTGACCGTAGCTGAGCAACACAGCCATAACGCAGGGACGTGCGCGCCAAGGATGCACGGGCTGCCAGCCAGATCAGTGCTGACAATCCAAGCACAATATTAAACTCGAGAAACGCGTCGAGAACCGGTTTAACCGCTGTCATTTTGCAGTCTCCTCTCTACCAGTGCTCGAATTTCCTCTAGATCATCTTCTGTCAGTCCCTCATCGTCGACCAGCCTCGCAACCAACGTCGCGGGGGTATCATCGAACAAGGTCCGGGAAAGATTCTGTAGCGACCGCGACTGGTACCTGTCCTTTTCCAGCAGTGGTCTGTAGATCAGCGACTTGCCATTTTTCTCGCTTTCAACGAACCCTTTGTCATCGAGGATACGCAGAATAGTCGCGCCAGATGTGTAGGCAAGATTGCGTTCAGGTGGCAGGCGATCAAGGACATCACGGACCGAACCCTGACCGAGCGCCCAGAGTTCGTTCATGAACTCCAGTTCAACCTCGGTCAGCAGATTTGTCGTCTTTTTCTTTCGCATCGGTCTCGGTGTCACCATTTTTTAGTGTGCCTGTCAGACAAGCATCCTTTCGTGTTTTGTCAAAGCCTAAACTTTCCAGAAGACGAAGAAACCCCAGCCAATGGACAGAAACAACGGTGTCCAAACGGGTTGGCCCACGAAACCGAGCCAGGCCAGAAAGATATAGGTCGAGCCCAGCAGAGTGATGAACAGGCGGTCTCCCAAGGTGGTGGTCAAACCCAGCACGCCTTTGCGTTCAATGCCGTCGCGGAATTTGAACCCTTCCAACACGCCGATCAGCGCAATGGCCGAGAAGATGCCTATGAACAACGCCAGCGTGGCGGGGGTCCAGGCCATCCAGAAATCGGGCCACAGCGGGTCCGTCCAGGAGAACCCTTTTTCCTCTTGCTGGCCGACATTGCCCCACCCGGCTTGTTGGGCGACGGCCATGTTCGGGAGGAAGGGAAGGATGATAAGAAGTTTGCGCATATCGAACCTCATACACGTCCCATCGCGAAACCACGCGCGATGTAGTTGCGGACAAACCAGATGACGATGGCGCCGGGGATGATGGTCAGGGTTCCGGCAGCAGCGAGCAGACCCAGTTCGTACCCCGCGCTGGAAGCGGTGCGGGTCATCACGGCGGCGATGGGCTTGGCTTCGACCGCGGTGAGCGTCTTGGCCAGCAGCATCTCGACCCACGAGAACATGAAGCAGAAGAAGGCTGCGACGCCGACGCCTGCTTTGATGTTGGGCAGGAAGATCGTCACAAAGAAGCGCGGGAAGGAGTAGCCGTCGACATAGGCCGTCTCGTCCAGCTCTTTCGGGATACCCCGCATGAAGCCTTCCAAAATCCACACCGCCAAAGGCACGTTGAACAGCGTATGCGCCAGCGCAACAGCCAGATAGGTGTCGAACAGGTGGATCGACGAATAGAGCTGGAAGAAGGGCAGGGCGAACACGGCGGCCGGAGCCATTCGGTTGGTCAGCAGCCAGAAGAACAACTGCTTGTCACCCAGAAACCGGTAGCGCGAGAACGCATAGGCCGCAGGCAGCGCCACACAGACCGACAGAACCGTGTTGATCGTCACATAGATGATCGAGTTGATGTACCCCCAGTACCATGTCGGGTCGGTGAAGATGGTGATGTAGTTCTCCAGCGTAAAGGTCTGAGGGAACAGGGAAAAGCCCGACAGGATCTCGTTCGTGGTCTTGAAAGACATCGCCACCAGCCAATAGATCGGCAGCATCAGGAACGCGATATAGAGGATCGGAATAAGAGACCGCTTCTTCATTGCGCGTCATCCTTTGTCATCAGAGTGTAGAAGACCCAACTGACCAGAAGCGTGATGGCGAAGTAGATCAGGCTCATCGCGGCCGCTGGGCCAAGGTCGAACTGCCCCAGCGCGATCTTCACAAGGTCGATCGACAGCAGGGTTGTTGAGTTACCGGGACCGCCGCCCGTCAGAACGAAGGGTTCGGTATAGATGTTGAAACTGTCCATGAAACGCAGCAAAACGGCGATGGTCAGGACGGTTTTCATCTTGGGCAGTTGGATATAGCGGAACACCGACCACGGGCTGGCTCCGTCGATCTTGGCTGCTTGGTAATAGGCATCCGGGATCGACACGAGACCCGCGTAGCACAGCAGAACAACCAGCGACGTCCAATGCCAGACATCCATCACGATGACGGTGATCCAAGCCGACAGCGGCTGTTGCGTCATGTCATAGTTGATGCCCAGAACGTCATTCAGGAAGTAGCCCAGCAGGCCGATCTTAGGCAGGGTGAAGATGTTCCACATCGAGCCAACCACGTTCCACGGGATCAGCATCGGCAGGGCCATCAGCACCAGACAGACCGGCACCCAGAAGCCTTTGCGCGGCATGGACAGGGCTACAATGATGCCAAGGGGCACCTCGATCAGCAGGATCAGGAAGGTGAACAAGAACTGCCGTCCCAGAGCGGCCTGAAACCGGTCGGAGCGCAGAATTTGTTCGAACCAGCCCAGACCTTCCCAGAAGAACTGGTTGTTGCCGAAGGTTTCCTGCACCGAGTAGTTGACCACCGTCATCATCGGCACCAGCGCGTTGAACGCGACCAGTGCCAGCACCGGCAGGACAAAGAACCATGCTTTTTGGTTTTCTGTTCTCATCAGCTGCGCTCCTCGGTTGCGATCCAGCCGTCGCGGTAAACGCGGGATTGTTCTGGTTTGAATTGCAGGAAGACCTGTGAGCCCGGATTGGGTGCATTATGTTCGGTCACGGCTTTAAGGGCGGTGTTGCCGACCATGGCGCTGACCACATAGTGGCGACCAATGTCAGACACTTTGGTCACATGTGCCGGAATGCCGGTGTCGCCAAAGCCCACATATTCGGGGCGGATGCCCAGATCGGTGCGACCTCCGTCGCCATGGGTTGGGCCTTCCAGCATGACCTCATGGCCTTCGAACAAAGCGCGGTCGCCTTTGGCCTCGCAGGGCAGAACATTCATGCCCGGTGAGCCGATGAAGTGGCCGACAAATGTGTGCTGAGGGCGCTCGAACAGTTCGACCGGCGTGCCAATCTGCACCACTTCACCCTCCTGCATCACCACGACTTCATCGGCGAAGGTCAGGGCCTCGGTCTGGTCGTGGGTCACGTAGATCATCGTCGCTTTGACGCGCTGGTGCAGCTCTTTGAGCTTCGAACGCAGCTTCCATTTCAGATGCGGGTCAATCACGGTCAGCGGTTCGTCGAACATCACCGCGTTCACGTCATCACGGACCAGACCGCGCCCCATCGATATCTTCTGCTTATTGTCCGGGCTGAGGCCGCTGGCGCGGGTGTTCAGCATATCCGTGACGTCCAACATCTCGGCAATCTCATCGACGCGTCGTTTGATCGTCGCGGCATCGACGCCTCGGTTCTTCAGCGGAAAAGCCAGGTTTTCGCCCACGGTCATCGTGTCGTAGATCACCGGGAACTGGAACACCTGCGCGATGTTGCGCTGATCAGGGGGCAGGGCGGTCACGTCGCGGTCGTCGAACAGGACTTGCCCCTCGGACGGTGTCAGCAGGCCCGAGATGATGTTCAGCAGCGTGGATTTTCCGCATCCTGAAGGGCCGAGCAGTGCATAGGCCCCACCATCGCGCCAGGTCACGTCGATCTCTTTCAGCGCATAATCCTCGGGGGCTTTTGGCGATGGCATATAGCTGTGTCGCAGGTTGGAAAGCTTGATCTGTGCCATGTCAGGCCACCCTTTGGCCGTCTTGGCCGAAATACCGGCAATGGGCCGGGTTCATGTAGAAACTGTGATCTTCGCCAACTTCATAGGGATGCACACCTGCCGCGAGCGAAACCCAGTCATCCGATCCATGCCGAAAATGCGCGCTGGAGTCTGATCCTGACAATTCCGTCACGATCACACGGCCCGTCAGTTCCACATCAGCATCCGATGTGCGGAACGGTGTCACACGATGCGGGCGCACGGCGACCATGTAGTCACCGTCGGCCATGTCCGAGACCGTCCAGCCTCCGCCGCCTGCCAATTGCGCCTGCGCACCTGATACTGTGATGTGGGCAACATTGATCGGCGGGTCCGAGAACACGCGGGCGGCCGCGATATTTTCGGGATTGCGATAAATGTCTGCGGTCGGACCGAATTGCATGACGCGACCGTCTTCCATCAAAGCCGTGTAACCGCCCAAAAGCAGGGCTTCTTCGGGTTCCGAGGTCGCGTAGACGACAACGGCACCGCGCCCGGCGAACAGGTCCGGCAGTTGCTCGCGCAGTTCTTCGCGTAGCTTGTAGTCGAGGTTCGCCAACGGTTCGTCCAGAAACACAGCCCGGCTCTCTTTCGCAATCGCACGCGCCAGGGCGGTCCGTTGTTGTTGGCCACCCGACAGCTCATGCGGGCGGCGGTGCAGCATCGGGCGCAGTTGTAAGAGGTCAGCAGCCTCTTCCACGCGGCCTTCGATTTCGGATTTCGCCATGCCAGCCACGCGCAAAGGCGAGGCGATGTTGTCAAAAACGGTCATATGCGGGTAGTTCACGAAGAACTGGTGGACCAAGCTGATCTGCCGCTTTTGCGTGTTCAGCTTAGTGACGTCCTGCCCATCCATGAAGACCTTGCCCGAGGCAATCGGGTCCAGCCCCGCCATCATCTTGATCAGAGAGGTCTTGCCCGATCCGGTCGCCCCCAAAAGCACATTGAAATGGCCGGTGCGCAACGTCAGGGTGGTGGGCTTGATATGGATGGTGTTGCCAACCCGTTTGGTGGCGTCTTGTAGTTCGATCATGTCCGTGGATTCCGGTCCTTCAGTGCACGCACTGGTCTTGGGAAGGAGGTGCCGAAAACGGCACCTCCAGTTCTTTCTAGCTTACTGAGACTGCCAGCGCTGAACCAGTTCGTCATAGTTGACGGTTTGGCCTTGCGGCTTTTCGTTCTCAAGCTTGGCCTTGGGCGAGCCCGGCTTTTCCAGCCAGAAGGCAGCATCCTGCGGCTCGTTCAGGCGTGGACCACAGCCACCGTAGACACCGGCGCTTTCATCCGCGGCCTGCATACGGGCCATGGTGATGTCCATCTCTTCGGCCAGACGATCCATCGCCTCCTGCGGCGTAAACGCACCCGAGTTCACGTCACCGATCTGCTGCCACCAGATCTGAGCCAGCTTCGGATAATCCGGAACGTTGATGCCGGTGGGCGACCATGCCACGCGGTCAGGTGAGCGATAGAACTCGACCAGACCACCCAGCTTGGGTGCGCGTTCTGTGAACGACTCGTGATTGACAGAACTGTCGCGGATGAAGGTCAGGCCCACATGGGACTTCTTCACATCAACAGTCTTGGAGGTCACGAATTGAGCGTAGAGCCAAGCCGCCTGAGCACGATCCTCAGGGGTCGACTTCAGGAAGGTCCAGGACCCCACGTCCTGATAGCCAACCTTCTGACCTTCTTCCCAATAGGGGCCATGCGGGCTGGGCGCCATGCGCCAAAGCGGAGTGCCTTCGTCGTCCACAGTGTTGTTGCCTTCGGACTTCGGCTTCACCATGTCGGCGGTAAAGGCGGTGTACCAGAATATCTGCTGGGCCACGTTGCCTTGGCTAAGTGCTGGCAGTGACTGGTAGAAATCGTAGGACGCCGCACCCGGAGGAGCGTACGCCCGCAGCCATTCATCCCACTTGCGGATCGCATAGACCGCAGCCGGACCGTTGGCCGCACCACCGCGCGAGACGGAGGCCCCAACAGGGTTACAGGTGCCCGCTTCCATGCGGATGCCCCATTCATCAACGGGTACGCCGTTTGGCTCACCCACGTCACCAGCACCGGCCATCGACAGCCAGGCGTCGGTCATACGCCAACCCAAGTCAGGCGCACGCTTGCCGTAGTCCATGTGACCATAGATTGTCACACCATCGACTTCCTTGACGTCATTCGTGAAGAATTCGGCGATGTCCTCGTAAGCGGACCAGTTAACAGGAACACCCAGATCATAGCCGTATTTCTCTTTGAACGCGGCCTTGTTGGCTTCGTCATCGAACCAGTCCTTGCGGAACCAGTAGAGGTTCGCGAACTGCTGGTCGGGCAGCTGATACAGCTTGCCATCCGGGCCGGTGGTGAACTGAATGCCCATGAAGTCATCCAGATCCAGCGTCGGCGAGGTTGTCGCCGCCCAGTCGCCGCCCATCATGTCTGTCAGCGGGTAGGCCAGCTGCAGGCGCGAGTGCGTTCCGATCAGGTCGCTGTCGTTGACATAACCGTCATACAGGTTCCGACCCGTTTGCATCTGGGTCTGAACGGCCTGCACCACTTCACCTTCACCCAGGATCTGGTGGTTGACCTTGATACCGGTGATTTCCTCGAACGCCTTGGTCAGGACCTCGGATTCATACGAGTGCGTGGGGATGCCTTCCGACAGGACGTTAATCTCCATGCCAGCATAGGGTTGTGCAGCTTCGATGAACCACTGCATCTCGGCCATCTGTTCGTCTTTCGACAAGGTCGATGGCTGGAATTCGTCGTCAATCCAACGTTGTGCTGCGGCTTCGTCGGCCCAAACGGGGCCGTGCCCCGCAATGACGGCAGCCGCCGCCACTGCGGAAAGTAGATGTCTCCGCATCTGTCTCCTCCCAAAGATTTTGGTTGCCTCCGGCGCAAACCGGATGGCAGGTAGCATCGGTGATTTTCGGCGTTACTGTCAAACTAATATTTTAGTAATAGAAGGCAGTTCACATAAACAATTGATAAATATTGCTTTTAATTGTATGTCTGTGCCAAAAGTTACAGTTTCTCCATCTACTGTTGATCTCTGGTGTTGAAACCATAACAAAAACAACCAGTTTTTGAGACGACTACGTACCCGATGCACCAAGGCGCATTCAAGATCGCTTCCACCCCGTCATCATCTTGGACCAAGAGTGACCCGGTCGACGACCCCATGAAGACCTTTACACCTGCACAGCCCGGCAGCTTCTCCAGCAGAGGAAGCTCTGAGACGTTTTCATGCGTTCCACCCACGTAGAAAGCAAAATCGCAATGCATACGGTTCGTTGCAGCGGCGATCTTGGCTTCGAATGCCTCACGTGTTGTTGTGAGCGGGTTGGTGTTGGGCATCTCAAACACGCCCGTCACGCCGCCCAGGACAGCACCGCGCGATCCGGATTCAAGATCCTCTTTGTGGGTCAGACCCGGCTCGCGGAAATGAACCTGGGTGTCGATGACACCTGGGAGAACGTGCAGGCCTTTGCAATCCACCACGGTTTCCGAAGCCGCGCGCGACAGGTCACCCAAAGCGGTGATCCGTCCGTTCTGCGCGCCGATATCTGTTTCATGGATGCCGTCATGGTTGACGACGATGCCGTTTCGAAAAATGGTTTCAAACATCTGCATTTGTTCGCTTTTTGTTGACCTTAACCTAGGTGCCGGAGACGCAGGACGAGCATAATCCATGCACCTCAATGATATGACGCTGCGGCAGGAAACCCGTTTCTTCAACGAAGCCGGAGCGGTTCTCGACAAGGCCTGGGGCGGTGCGTTCTTCAACAGTTCCGCATTCGTCGCAGATAGACAGTACCGCCGATTGATGACTGCCATCGCATTGGCACGCGATGTAGGCCTTATGGGACTCGACCCTGTGAACGCGACCGATCTTGGTTAATGCTGCAAGTGCGTTGTAGACGGTCGGCCGTGCTATCTTTGGGTGTGATGCCCGTAATCGGCGCAACACATCATAGGCGGACATCGCGCCACTGGCGGCCTTGAGCACGGCGAGTATCTCGGCCGGCACTTGTTCACCGCGTTTCGTCATGGAACATTTAGCTTCATTTGATCTGGGGGTTGTTTACAGGTGGCACCGGATCAAACCCTGATCCGCCCCATGGATTGCAGCGTGCCAAACGGTGAAGCGTTAACCATAGGCCGCGAAGAGGACCATGGGTTTCCAGAGCTTCGATCGCATAGACAGAGCAGCTTGGCTGAAAGCGGCATGAGTGACCAAGCCAAGGGGAGAGGATGAGCCGGTAGCCACGGATCGGAAGGATCAGGAGCCATGTGAAGAAACCCCTCATGCGCGCATCCGCCAACGGCTCTCACCGCCGGAGTCCTCGACTTCAACGCCAAGTGCCAATAGCTCATCGCGCAATGCGTCTGCGCGTGGCCAATCACGATCAAGGCGTGCTTGCGCGCGCTTTGCAACGAGCGCCTCGATCTGATCGACCTCACCAGCGCCCGCCTGAGCCCATGCTGATGGATATTGCTGAAGTAGACCGAGGAAACCGCCTGCCTGACGTAGACCTGCCGCGATCTGGGCGCGTCGGCTTGGGTCGTCTTCGGAATGGAGCTGCCCCGCGAGGGCATGCAAGGCGGCTAAGGCAGCTGGGGTGTTCAAATCATCATCAAGCGCGGCCATAACAGAAGCCATATCATCAGGTGAAGGCTCAATGGCTCATCATAGAGGGTATACTTAGACGACAACCACAATGGAAAGATATGTTCACCTCGACCAGTGGAGGCTTTCCCGCCGAACATGAAGCAGCGACCTTACGAAATTGCGTCAATTTGTACCGCTTTTTCTGATAGTTGCTGACTGTGTTAATGACCTACTGGTCGTATTACATGGTTATTAGTGCAAAAGTCTTTCTTCAATACGAACTTCCTCTTGAACAACTTAACAAAACTAGGCACTCACTGATTGAAACTTTGAGCCCGACACTGTTTTGAGGTATCCGGGTTGCCTCACATGCGGTACCAAAGGGCGGCTTTAAAGCTGGTTGAGTTTGGTGGTATGGTTGGCAATACAGCGACACGCGGACGTGGTGGAATTGGTATACACAAGGGACTTAAAATCCCTCGCCGTCAATGGCTTACGGGTTCGAGTCCCGTCGTCCGTACCACAGTTATTGCCCTCAGAATATCTGGGCCGGAAGGCCGTGACGGTTCGAGTCCGGCCGCGGGTACCAACTCATATTCTCTTTGTTCCGAGCCCAGCGACCGTTCGGGAGTCTCTTTTGGAGAAATCGCACTGGGCCATTGACGCAAAGCTCGTCTGACACGCTGCACAGTGCAAAAGTATTGTAACTCGCTTAACTGGAAGACGGGCGGGCGTGGATGCTGACAAGGGTCACCGGCTTTGGCGGGCAGGCTAGTCAGGACTGCCGAAAGGTGCACAATCCTGGCGGTTTAGCCGGTTGGACCACAGGCGGGGTGAAATTGCCGATTCATAGAGACAGCGATTGTCCGATCTGACTCAAATCAAAGTTGACTGGGTTCAAGTTTCTTAGAATTGCGGTCAGTATTTAACAACAGGACGACTAGCTATGTTTCGCCTTGCCGCCATGCTGTACACCCTTATCGCATCCGCGTTGGCCGGATCGGCCGTGATTGCGGTGTTGTCCGCCGGACTGGTATCTGTCAATGCAATTGTTGCCGCAGCAGCGGCGGGCGCCGTCGTCGCTGCGCCGGTCTCATGGCTGGTGGCCAAGCGGCTCTATCAGGGCGATGCGTGATTAGGCGTTCAGAAACGCCCTAACGGCAGCTTCGAATTCCCGCGGTTTTTCGGCGTGCAGCCAGTGACCGGCGCCCGGGATTTTTGCGAATTTCGCCTTTGGAAACAGGGTGCGGATTTTGTTTCGGTGTTCTGGCAGGACGTAATCCGACGCCCCTCCGGACAAAAACAGCGCCGGTCCGTCCCAAACGGTATCGACATCCGGAAACCCCATGATTTTGGGCATTTCCTCTGCCAACACGTCCAGGTTCAAGAGCCAGCGCTGCCCTTTGACATCCAGCGATTGCGTGAAAAAGCTCTGCAAGGTGCGGTCGACGCCCTGCTCGGCCAATTG
This sequence comes from Ruegeria sp. B1, assembly GCF_056535885.1. NCBI lineage: Bacteria > Pseudomonadati > Pseudomonadota > Alphaproteobacteria > Rhodobacterales > Roseobacteraceae > Ruegeria > Ruegeria sp. B1. Next base: position 2,198,626 of record NZ_JBQFJA010000001.1, read on the forward strand.
CTGTTCCGCATCTGATCGCCGTGTGACTTGCGACATGTCCACCGCGCGCATTGCATCGATGAACGGCATCTGACTGTGGCCATAGGTCACCGGTGCAATGTCGGCCACAATCAGCTTGTGGACCAGAGGGCCATGTTTCAGCGCCAGAACCATCGCAGCCTTGCCGCCCATCGAATGCCCCACAACATCAGCGGAGCCACCAAGGCTGTCGATCACTTCCGCAAGATCAGCGGCCAAATCGAAGTAGTTGTGGTTGGCGTCCCACTTACTGTGGGCGTGATTGCGCATATCCACTGCCACAACCTGCCGGTCATCGGATAGCCGCTTTGCTATGACACCCCAGTTGCGGGCCGAGCCATAAAGACCATGGGCAATGAGGAGAGGCGGTTTTGAGGCCGGATCGCCATGTACAATCGTATTCAGCATATTTGCGTGATACCCGGCAGGGCAGGGGACGACCAGCCCCATTGTCGACTGCTGTCGGGGCAGATACATTGCCAGGTCAGGAGGCGCATCGCATGTCGCAGGACACAGACATTCATACCCGGATCACCCAGACGATCCTGTTGCTGCGCGCCAAGTTGGGCGTCCGCGACAAAACCCTGTTGGCCTCAGTCAAACGCGCAAAACGCCGATTGCCGCGTCGCATCTACAAGCAGGCCCTGATTCTGGCCGGTGCCGAGCAGATGGCGGCGCACCCCAAGCTGCGGCAGGTTCTGGATTCACCGAAACTGCAGCACGCAGCAGAAGAAGTTCAGACCCACTTGAGCAGCATCAATCTGGCAGATCGGCGCTGGGGCTGGTTTCTGGGCATGCTGGGCGGCCTGGCTTTCAACATGCTGGCGTTTTCATGCCTGTTGCTGGTCTTTCTTTTGTGGCGTGGCTTGATCTGACCACAACTTCTGCCTTATGCGCTGAACCGTGAACGCGGTTCAGGTAAAACAGAGTATGGCGACAAAATCCCAGATACGGCGCGCGCAGTTGCGCGAGAAACTGATCGAGTCTGCCGAAACCAGGATCGATCGGGATGGATTAGCCGAACTGAGGGCGCGGGATCTTGCAAAGGATGCGGGCTGTGCTTTGGGCGCGATCTACAACGTGTTCGACGATTTGAATGCAATCGTGATGGCGGTCAACGGACGCACATTTCAGCGCCTTGGACAGACAGTCGGGGATTCGTTTGATGGCAGCGAACCTGCGGTAGAACGCCTTATCGTCATGAGCACCGCATATCTGAACTTTGCAGATGAAGAAACGAACCTGTGGCGGGCCCTGTTTGATCTGAATATGGCGGATGATGGTCCTGTGCCCGACTGGTATCGTGAGGCTTTGAGAGGTCTGTTTGCCTATATTGCCGAGCCGGTGGGTGAGCTGTTCCCGGAATTGGACCGTGTCGAGTTGGACCTGATGACACGTGCGCTGTTTTCCTCGGTGCACGGGATTGTAACCTTGGGTCTGGAAAACCGCATCTCAGGCGTTCCACCGGAACAGATTGAACGGATGATTTCTCAGGTTCTTTCACGAATTGGAAACAGTTAGTTTCCTGAACGTCGTTCACAAAATATCTTGAACACCGTTCAGGCGTTTGCTATATCCAATTTGTGAACATCGTTCAATAATTGGAGAGGCATATGTTCGGTACCTTGAAGACCTTGATAAGTGGCTCGAATGCCCGTGCAGAAGACTGCCTGCGCGACATCTATTCCAACGAACTAATTGATGAAAAAATCAGAGAGGCAGAACAGAATCTGAAGGCGGCCAAGTTGACACTCGCCAGTCTGATCCAAAAGCAGCGCAACGAAAGTCGTCAGATCGACGGGTTGCAAAGCCGCGTAGACGATCTGATGGAGCGCGCCAGGCAGGCTCTGGCGGATGACCGCAAGGACATGGCTGAAAGCGCGGCTCAGGCAGTGGCGGATATGGAGAACGAACTGGCGCTTCGGGTGCAGACTGTCGAACGGCTCGAGACGCGTATCCTGCAGCTGCGCCAATCAGTTCAGGCCGCAAGTCGCCGTATTCTCGATCTCAAGCAGGGTGCTATTTCCGCACGGGCGGTCCGCCGCGAGCAAGGTTTGCAAAAACGCCTGAACCGCCACCTGGCCGGTGACAGCCCGATCGACGAGGCCGAGGCTTTGATCGATCGTGTGATGCAGCAGGACGATCCATTTGAACAGTCGGAAATCCTGCGTGACATTGATGCCGGGCTGGATCACTCGACCATCGCCGCCCGGATGGAAGACGCGGGATACGGGCCCAAAACCCGCACATCTGCCGGCGACGTATTGAACCGCCTCAAGGCGGGTTCCGAAGACTGAGACCATTCAATTCCAACTTTAAAAACAGGAGACTTGAAATGAACAATCGTAATGAAAACAACCTGATCCTTATGCTGAACGGTGCCGGGGTTGCCGTGGCGTATGTCTTGCTGGGGTTCTCGCTGTATTTGTCCACCGATGTGCCCCTTGCCACAAAAGGATACTGGGGTATGGGCGTTGTCCTGCTGACGCTGAGCCTGATCAATGTGGTGAAATACCGTTTCGACACCCGTTCGGCCGAAGACCGGATCAACCGAATCGAAGAAGCCCGTAATGAAAAACTGCTCGAGGACGTACTGAAAGATCCCACATCCGAGGTCTGACATCACCCTTACTGCGAACAGTGCTCAGCCGGACGCTTTCAGCGCAGCTGCTATCCGCACGAAACAGGGCAAGTGAGCATTGATCACAAGAACGGCACCCACACTGTGCCGTTCTTTTTGTTTTGCGGCTTACAGGTTGGGGTAAATTGGGAAGCGGGCGCAGAGGTCTGCGACTTCGGCCTTGACCTTGGCTTCGACCGCAGCGTTGCCGTCTTCGCCATGGGCGGCCAAACCATCGACCACTTCGATGATCCAATCGGCGATCTGGCGGAACTCGACCTCGCCGAATCCGCGGGTGGTGCCGGCGGGAGACCCCAGACGAATACCGCTGGTGATCGTCGGCTTTTCCGGATCAAACGGCACGCCGTTCTTGTTGCAGGTGATATGCGCGCGGCCCAAAGCCTTCTCGGTCGCATTGCCTTTGACGCCTTTAGGACGCAGATCGACCAGCACCACATGGGTGTCGGTGCCGTGGGTCACCGTGTCCAAACCGCCCTTGATCAGCTGATCCGACAACGCCTGCGCGTTGGTGACGACCTGCTGGATGTAGTTTTTGAACTCGGGGCGCAGCGCCTCGCCAAAAGCCACGGCCTTGGCCGCGATCACATGCATCAGCGGGCCGCCCTGAATGCCGGGGAAGATCGCCGAGTTCACTTTCTTAGCGATATCTTCATCATTGGTCAGGATCATACCGCCACGCGGGCCGCGCAGGGTCTTGTGCGTGGTGGTGGTCGCCACATGGGCGTATGGGAAGGGCGAGGGGTGCTCGCCTGCGGCCACCAGACCGGCGAAATGTGCCATGTCCACGTGCAGGTAGGCCCCGACCATGTCGGCTATCTCGCGCATGCGGGCAAAGTCGATCTGGCGCGGGATGGCCGAGCCACCGGCGATGATCAGCTTGGGCTGATGCTCTTTCGCCAACGCCTCGACTTGATCGTAGTCGAGCATGTTGTCTTCCTTGCGCACGCCGTATTGCACTGCGTTGAACCACTTGCCCGACTGGTTCGGGCGCGCGCCGTGGGTCAGGTGACCACCGGCGTCCAGCGACATGCCCAAAATGGTGTCACCGGGCTGGATCAGCGCCTGGAACACACCCTGGTTGGCCTGAGAGCCGGAATTGGGCTGCACGTTGGCGAAGTCACAGCCAAACAGCTCTTTGGCGCGCTCGATGGCCAGATTCTCGGCGATATCGACGAACTGGCAGCCGCCATAGTAGCGACGACCGGGATAGCCTTCGGCGTATTTGTTCGTCATCACCGAGCCCTGCGCCTCCATCACGGCGGCAGAGACGATGTTCTCAGACGCGATCAGCTCGATCTCATCGCGCTGACGGCCCAGCTCGGACGTGATCGACGCGTAAATCTCAGGATCGCGATCAGCCAGAGACTGGGTGAAAAAACCGGTGTCACGAAGATTGGCGTTCATGGTGGCTCCAGATAGCAGGGGTTACATGGCGGATTTCCTATCGGAAACACTGTGGATGCAAAAGGCTTAAAGCGACGAATTGGCCAACTGTGGCGTCAAGTCTGGCCTAATGGGGAAAGGTATGTTTGTTTCGGAACCAAATGCGCAGCACCGGAAACCGGAATAGATGATCAAGAGAATCGCTTTTGTCGCCAGCGATGTCAAAGTGGCGCAAACCGCTCGGGACGCCCTGATTGCGCGATACGGCAATGCCGCGCCCCGCGACGCGGATGTCGTCGTAGCGCTGGGCGGGGACGGGTTCATGCTGCACACGTTGCAGAACATGCAGCACCTGGACACACCGGTCTATGGAATGAATCGCGGGACCATCGGGTTTCTAATGAACGAGTTCCACGAAACTGACCTGATGGATCGGCTTGGCGCGGCTGAGGAAGAGGTCATCAACCCGCTGGCCATGCGTGCGATGGATCAGGCCGGCAAATTGCACGAAGCGCTGGCGATCAACGAAGTCTCGCTGCTGCGCGCTGGACCGCAAGCTGCACGACTGAAGATCAGTGTTGATGGTCGGCTGCGCATGTCAGAGCTTGTCTGCGATGGCGCCTTGCTGTCCACGCCAGCCGGATCAACCGCTTACAACTATTCGGCTCATGGCCCAATTCTGCCGATCGGGGCGGACGTTCTGGCCCTGACGGCGATCGCGGCGTTTCGTCCAAGGCGGTGGCGCGGGGCGTTGCTGCCCAAGATCGCCAATGTGCGTTTCGACGTGTTGGACGCGGATAAAAGACCGGTCATCGTTGCCGCCGATTCCGTGTCTTTCCCCGATGTCGACTGGGTTGAAATCCGTTCGGAACCCGCCATCACTCATCGCATTCTGTTCGATCCCGGACACGGGTTGGAGGAACGGCTCATATCCGAACAATTCACTTAGAAAGTGTCTGTGCGGAGTTAATTTCGCCTAATGTGAACCAGTTCACAGGCGGTTCATTAACTTTTGGCTAGCCTGATCTTGCCCGGAGAACACGCCAAGGTGGAAGTGAGTGGCCACCAGACGGCGTTTTCGAATGATTGCGCAGATTTCGCGCTGGCGAGGGTGGGTGGTGCTACGCTCGTCATCAGAAATCCGGGCATATTTTAGCAGTTGGACCCCGGGCACAATAACCCGGGGTCTATTTATTATGTCCGGACCGGAAGTCTCAGCCGGTCGCGCCCATATGCTCCCACAAGGGAAAGCACATCTGTCCGACGTGCGCCTCGATAGCTGCAGCTGCGTCTACGGCCAAATCCTCTCGCCAGCGCCGGGCAGCGATCTGTACGTTGATCGGCTGCGGACCCAGCGGCAGATCCGCCAGGCGGGCCGGGACGCAAGCCGCAGGCAGACCCAGAAAGTTCATCGCATAGGAGTATACGGCGCAGCCCAGAACCTCGTGTACGCCTTCCACCCCTTCGGTGTCGCGGTCGGGTTTGAAAAACGGTTGCGGCAAAAACGGGGACAGAACCAAGGGATAGTCTTGCATAAAAACCGACCATTCGCGTGCATAGTGGCTGCGTTTGGCCAGCATGCGGATCAGTTCGGTTTCAACGATTGGCGGGAACTCTTGAAAGTAGACGTCAAAGATGTCCCGTATGGTTTGCGATCCAGCGGCCTCGATATCTGACTTCATCAGGGTCAGAACCTCGCCCATCAGCGCCCGATATCCGATGCGGCCGGATTCAAACACATCTGGCGGCTCTACCTCTTCCACTAGGTATCCGGCGTCCACCAACGCATCGCGCGCTGTGTCCAGCGCTTTTTCGACGTCGGGGTGCAGGGCGTAGCCAAATGTGTTCTTGGTGAATGCAACTTTCACTGGACCCTCCAGCGCGGCACCGCGCCATGGCAGCGGTGTGTGGAACGGATCGCGTGGGTCCGCCGCGATCAGGCTGGGCATCGACAGATGCAGGTCTGCAACAGAACGGGCAATCACGCCCTGCACGGACATGGATTGCGCCAGCAAACCGCGCTCGGACTGTTGGCTTGGGTTCCAGGCGGGCACGCGGCCAAGCCCGGGTTTCACCGTAACTGCGCCATTTGCCGCTGCAGGAAACCTCAGACTGCCGCCGATGTCGTTGCCGTGCCCAAGAGCGCCAATACCAGCCATCACCGCCGCGCCAGCCCCGCCAGAGGATCCACCGGCGGAAATGTGGCGACCCCAGGGATTATGCGTGCGTCCATAAAGCGGATTATCCGTGTCTGCGCGAAACGAGAATTCAGGCGTGTTGGTGCGTCCTATGACGATGGCACCGGCGTTGTGCAGGTTTCTGACGACGGGCGCGTCGTCGGGTGCGATCACATCTTTCAGGGCGACAACGCCGTTTGTCGTCGCGTGCCCCTTCTGGTCCACATTGACCTTTATCGTGACCGGAACACCGTGCAACGGTCCGGTTGGCGCACCCTGAGCGCGGGCCTTGTCCAGACTGCGCGCACGATCCAAAGCCTCGGTGCTCAGATCTTCGACCACCGCGTTCAGCTCCGGGTTCGCCTGTTGCATCCGATTGACCGCGGCTCGCACAGCTTCTTCGGCGCTGACATCTCCTGCGCGGGTCAGGGCGGTGAGTTCGGTGGCGTCGAGACGCCAGAGTTCGTTTTGTGTCATGGGCCCTCTCTGTCTCATTGCGACAGTAGGGGGCCTGTTCCGGGTTGCAAGTCAAAGACAGCTGGGTTGCTGCAGTCGATCGGTTACTGAGCGTATCCAATCGATTGCAGCGCCGTCTTGATCTCATCCAGAATGACGGGGTCGTCGATGGTCGCAGGCATTTTGTACTCTTTGCCATCCGCAATCGACACCATGGTTCCCCGAAGAATCTTGCCCGAACGGGTCTTGGGCAGTCGATCCACGACAACCGCGAGTTTGAAGGCGGCAACCGGTCCGATCTTTTCCCGCACCATCTTGACGACCTCCTGCGCGACCTCGCCGGTGTCTCGGGCTGCGCCTGCGTTCAGACACAGGAAACCAACCGGCATCTGCCCTTTGAGCTGATCCGACACACCAATCACGGCGCATTCGGCGACATCGGGATGCGCGGCCAGAACCTCTTCCATGCCACCGGTGGACAGGCGGTGGCCTGCAACGTTGATGACATCGTCGGTCCGCGCCATGATGTAGAGATACCCATCCTCATCGATCATGCCAGCGTCACCGGTCTCGTAGTAGCCGGGAAAGTGTTCGAGGTAAGACTTCTTGAAGCGCGCCTCAGCATTCCAAAGCGTGGGCAAGGTACCGGGAGGCAGCGGCAGTTTGACCGCGATTGCCCCCAGCTCACCCGGTTTCATCGGATGGCCACCTTCATCCAGAATCTGAACATCGTAGCCTGGCATCGGTCTTGCCGGCGAGCCCAGTTTAACCGGCAGTTCCTCGATACCCAGTGGGTTTCCGGCGATGGTCCAACCTGTTTCCGTCTGCCACCAATGGTCGATCACCGGAACCTTCAGCGCGTTTTGCGCCCACACGATAGTGTCGGGATCAGCACGTTCACCGGCCAGAAACAGCGCGCGCAACCCTGACAGGTCGTATTTCGAGAGCATCTCGCCTTTGGGATCCTCGCGTTTGACGGCGCGGATCGCGGTAGGGGCGGTGAAAAAGCTCTTGACCTTATGCTCGGAAATCACCCGCCAGAAGGTGCCCGCATCGGGCGTACCGACGGGTTTGCCTTCGAACACGATGGTGGTGTTGCCGTGGATAAGGGGTGCGTAGCAGATGTAAGAGTGGCCGACGACCCACCCAACGTCCGAGGCCGCCCAGAACACGTCGCCCGGGTCGACATTATAGATGTTCTTCATCGACCAGTTCAGAGCAACCAGATGACCCGCTGTTGGCCGGACAACGCCTTTCGGCGCGCCGGTCGTACCCGAAGTGTACAGGATATAGGCCGGATCGTTGCCTGCGACGGGCACGCACTCTGCCGGTTCGACGCCGTATTGGAACCCGTGCCAGTTGACGTCGCGGCCTTCGACTAGCTTGGCAACCTCTTGTTCCCGTTGGAAGATGACGCAGAACTCTGGCTTGTGATCGGCCATTTCAATGGCGCCATCCAGCAGGGGTTTGTAATGCACCACCCGGCCCGGTTCCATCCCGCAGGAGGCTGCGATGATCGCCTTGGGTTTTGCATCGTCGATGCGCACAGCCAGTTCGTTGCTTGCAAACCCGCCAAATACAACCGAGTGGACAGCGCCCAGACGCGCGCAGGCCAGCATCGCCTCTAACGCTTCGGGGATCATTGGCATGTAGATAATGACCCGGTCGCCTTTTTCTATGCCTTGGGCGCGCAATGCCCCGGCCAGTGTCGCGACGCGGTTGCGCAATTCCACGTATGAAATCTCGCGCTTGGTGTGGGTGATCGGGCTGTCGTAGATGATGGCCGTCTGTTCGCCGCGTCCATTCTCGACATGACGGTCAACCGCATTCCAGCAGGTATTGACCTGAGCGTCCGAAAACCACTCATACAGCGGCGCATTGTCGTCAAACAGAGCTTTGCTAGGCGGTTTGATCCAGTCGACCCCTTTGGCAGCATCCATCCAGAACGCCTCGGGGTCGGTTTTCCAGCTTTCATAAACGTCTTGATATGCCATTTCGTCCTACTCCCAAAGCCGTCCGCAAGTTGTTAGGCCCCTCGGCTGCCTCGAACAAGCGGCTGAAATGACGGCGCGTCAGTTTATCGCTAAATATTTGCAATATCGTGCAATCTGCTCTGCTAATTTTTGCAAACCTCATTCTGTTTGGCCGCTTATTTGCAGCAGCTTGGGTGTTTTGCAAACCTGCAAACCCAGTCGTGCAAAATCGCTGGCGCTAACAGATTCGCTTCAGCCAGCGCTCTTGGCATAGCGGGGCAGGATGTCCTGAATGCTCAGCCAGCGGATATGATCCGCATGAAAGACATGGAACCGGGGCGGCAGTGCGTTGGGGTCATCCAGCGTCGCGACATAAAGATGAATGTTCTTTGTATCCCGGGCATTCCGATATGCCATTTGAGTCCCGCAGGCGGCACAGAACAAACGCTCTACATCCTCTGACGACTGATAGATGCTTGGCGCCGCCCCCCGCCATTTCACCGAACGATGCGGCAATCCAAAAAAGGCGGTGACCGGTGATGCGCAATTGCGGCGGCAATCTGTGCAATGGCAGTAGCAACTCCACGCCACATCGCCATCGGATTCCCAGCGCACCGCATTGCAGTGGCAATGCCCCTTCATGCTGACCTCCCTGATTGGCGGCCAGCCGAAGCGACCACCTGCCTCAACCGTAATGCGCGACGGGCGTTCCGGCAATGGCGGCCATGTTCAGCAGACCGCGTGCAGTGATGGAAGGCGTCACGATATGCGCCTTGTTTCCCATACCCATCAGAATGGGACCCACCTCGATCCCGTCTGCTTTCATTTTGAGGACGTTTCGAACCCCGCTGGCGGCATCAGCATGTGCAAAGATCAAGACGTTTGCCGCACCCTTAAGACGCGAGGCAGGCAGGATTCGCGCCCTTAGGTCTTCGTCAAGCGCCGCATCCAGATTCATCTCACCCTCGTACACGAAATCGCGCGGTTTCTGATCCAGTATGTCTATGGCCGCGCGGAGGCGTTTGCCGGACCCTTCGGATTGGTTCCCGAATTGCGATTGGGAGCAGAATGCGATCTTGGGTTCCAACCCAAACCGGCGAACGTGGCGCGCGGCACCAATGGTGCTCTCGGCCAATTCTTCGGGTGTTGGCAGTTGGCGGACATGCGTATCCGCGATGAACAGGGGGCCATCGTCCAGAATCATCAACGACAACGCGCCATGCGGGCGCAGGTCGCCGTCATCCAGAACCTGTTCGACGTAGTTCAGGTGCCAGCGGTATTCGCCAAATGTGCCACAGATCAGACTATCGGCTTCCCCCCGATGAACCATAATGGCTCCGATCGCCGTCGTGTTTGTACGCATGATCGCCTTGGCCAAATCCGGCGTTACGCCGCGGCGCTGCATAATCTGATGATACGAACTCCAGTAATCATAGTACCGGGGATCGTTTTCCGGGTTTACGATCTGGCAGTCTTTTCCGGGCCGTATGTTCAGGCCGAGCTTTTCGCAGCGTGTTTCGATTACATCCGGCCGCCCGATCAAGATGGGCGTTTCTGTAGTCTCCTCCAATATGGCTTGTGCTGACCTCAGCACACGTTCGTCCTCGCCTTCCGCAAATACGATCCGGCGCGACGCGACGGCGGCGGCTTCAAACACGGGCCGCATGAGCAGGGCCGACTTGAAGACCGTCTGGTTGAGCTTTTCTTTGTAGGCTTCGAGATCGTCGATTGGCCGCTTGGCCACCCCGCTATCCATCGCGGCTTTGGCGACGGAGGACGAGACCACACCGACAAGACGCGGGTCAAAGGGTTTCGGGATCAGATAGTCCGGACCGAATGTCAGTTGCTCGCCCTTATACGCCGCAGCGGCCTCGGCGCTGGTCGTCGCGCGGGCCATTTCGGCGATACCGTCAACGCAGGCAATTTGCATTTCGTCGTTGATCTCGGTAGCACCGACGTCCAATGCACCGCGGAAGATAAAAGGAAAACACAGCACATTGTTGACCTGGTTCGGAAAATCGCTGCGTCCGGTGGCGATGATGGCATCTGGCGCAACTTCGCGTGCGGCCTGCGGCAGGATTTCTGGGGTTGGATTGGCGAGGGCAAATATGATCGGGCGCTTGGCCATTCGTTCAACCATCTCGGGCTTCAACACATTTGGCCCGCTAAGCCCCAGAAACAGATCGGCATCGCCAATCACATCGTCCAGCGTTCGCAGGTCCGATTTCTGAGCAAACTGATCTTTGTGTGGATTCATGTCCTCGGCGCGCCCCTCGTACACGAGGCCATGAATGTCGCACAGCCAGATATTTTCGCGCTTGACCCCCAGCTTGACCAGCATATTCAGGCAGGCAATCCCCGCCGCGCCACCGCCGGTTGATACAATCTTGATATCTTCAAACGATTTACCGGCCACATGCAGGGCGTTTTTTGCCGCCGCACCGACGACAATGGCTGTGCCATGCTGATCGTCATGAAAGACGGGTATGTTCATCCGCTCGCGACAGAGTTTTTCAACGACAAAACAGTCAGGTGCCTTGATGTCTTCAAGATTGATCGCACCGAAGGTCGGCTCTAGGGCGCAGACAATATCGGCCAGTTTTTCCGGATCCGGTTGATCGACTTCAATGTCAAAGCAGTCGATACCGGCGAACTTTTTGAAAAGAACAGCTTTACCTTCCATCACAGGCTTGGACGCCAGTGCGCCAATGTCCCCCAAACCCAAAACCGCAGTACCATTTGATACAACGGCCACCAGATTGCCGCGCGCGGTGTACCGTTCCGCGTTCGCGGGGTCGGCCTTGATTTCCAAACTGGCCTCGGCCACGCCGGGGGAATAAGCGCGGGCCAGATCACGCCCGTTGGCCATGGGCTTGGTCGCCTTGATCTCCAGCTTTCCGGGCTTTGGATAGGCGTGGTATTCCAGCGCGGCCTGTCGCAGGTTGGGTGTATCCGACATGAGCGGTTCAGCTCCCTTTCGAAATTTGATTTAGTATTAAACTATTTTTTTCAGCTTGGCCATGCTGCGGCATTTTTTTACGTGCTGGCGCAAGTCTGAAAGAGTTTGTGCAATTTACATCTATCAGGTTTCGATGGCTCATGAGGAGTGATGTTTAGGCGGCCCATCGACTGACTTAGTGAACCCACCATTAGGTGTTTGTCTGGCCGAGAAGAAATCTGAGCCGTGCGTTTTCGATTGGTAATTTTGCGTCCGTTCTGGTCGGATAGCGCAAATCGCAGAACTAAAGAGACAGTTTATGAGCCAGACGTCACCTGAAACAGCGACACGCGCCGAGATTCGCCTTCCAACGCAAGAGTTGCGAGATGATATCCCGTTTTACACTAAGGTGCTCGGGATGAAGATGGACATGATCTATCCCGCCGATGATCCCCGCGTCGCGGTGTTTTCCGGGCACGGGCTACGGTTGCGCGTCGAAAAAGACGCACCGGACGGGCCCGGAACGCTCAGAATCCTGACCGCCGACCCCGATGGTTTTGCGGATGGTCAGCGTAGGCTTTTTGCCCCAAATGGCACCCGCGTCGAAATAGAAGAGCTGGATCCGCCGCTTGTCATGCCGGAAACGGTGCATTCTTTTGTGGTGCGCAGGCTCAAGGATCAGGCGCCATGGATCATTGGGCGAGCAGGGATGCATTATCGCGATCTGGTGCCCGACAGGCTGGGCGGGTCCATCATCGCCAGCCATATCCGCATACCGGACGGGGGCCCGGTGCCAGATATGGTCCATTTCCACAAAGTCGGGTTCCAGTTGATCTTTTGCATCCATGGCTGGGTGGATGTGGTTTATGAGGATCAGGGGGAAAAAATGCGGTTGACCGCAGGAGACTGCTTTATCCAGCCGCCGGAAATCCGCCACCGTGTGTTGGAGGCATCCGACAATGTGCAAGTGATCGAGATCGGTGTGCCCGCCGAACATGTCACGGAAATCGACCATGACATGGAGTTGCCTACCCCATATCTCCGCCCGGATCGCGAATGGCAGGGCCAGCGCTTTGTTTACAATCAGGCCAAGGATGCGGAATGGGTGCCGTTCCGCTTGCCAGGTTATATTTGCCGGGACACAACGATTGCAGAAAACACCAGGGGTGTTGCCGGGGTGCAGGTCGTTCGACGAGGGCCGGGTGAACCGGTCTGGGCCAGCCACAACACCGACATCCATTTCTCGTTTGTAATGAACGGGGCCGTGACGCTGGAAGGCGAAGGGCGCGAGCCGTATAGGCTGGAGCAGGGCGACGCCTTTGTCATACCGCCGGGAATGCGCACACGCCTTGGCGATCCGTCCGAAGATGTAGAAATAATGGAGGTCACATTGCCGGGTACATTTGAAACGCAACTGGATTGACCGAAAATCTAACCGAGGGGCTTCAACTCCCTTCATAGTTTCTATTAGGGTACGTGTTTCTGACCAGACGATCAAAATTTGGGGAATCGCCATGTCGCTGAAAGACGCTGCGTTGTCTGTGCGCGAAAAAGCTTATGCGCCCTATTCCAACTTCAAGGTTGGCGCAGCGATCCGTTCTACATCCGGCAAGATCTACTCGGGATGCAATGTCGAGAATGTGGCGTATCCCGAGGGCACCTGCGCCGAGGCCGGAGCAATTGCCGCGATGGTGGCGGCAGGTGAACAGGAACTGGCCGAAGTCTATGTGGTTGCGTCAAGCCCACAGCCGGTGCCGCCTTGTGGCGGATGCCGGCAAAAGCTGGCCGAGTTTGGTAAACGCGACGTCAAGGTGACGTTGGCAACTGTCGACGGCGCTGAGTTGGAAACAAGTATCGGACAACTGCTGCCGGGCGCCTTCGACGCATCGCATATGGAAGATGTCTGACCGAATGGACGCCCGCTCGATCATTGCCAAGCTGCGCCAGCACGATGTGCCGACCCAACAGGAACTGGCATGGTTTGCGCAGGGGCTGGCCGACGGGAGTGTCAGCGACGCGCAGGCCGGAGCATTTGCCATGGCGGTTTGCATGGGCGGTCTGGGCGTGCGGGGGCGGGCCGATCTAACCGTCGCCATGCGGGACAGCGGCGAGGTTCTGAGTTGGGATCTGGATGGCCCGGTGATCGACAAGCACTCGACGGGCGGCGTGGGCGATTGTGTCAGTCTGGTGTTGGCGCCGGCGCTGGCAGAATGCGGCGCCTATGTTCCGATGATCTCCGGGCGGGGCCTGGGCCATACAGGGGGCACACTGGACAAGCTGGAGGCTATTCCGGGCGTGAGTACGCATATCAGCCAGGATCGGCTGGCACATATCCTGCGCGATACCGGTGCGGCCATCGTAGGGGCCACCAGCCAGATCGCGCCGGCCGACAAACGGCTCTATGCAATTCGGGATGTCACGGCAACGGTAGAAAGTCTGGACCTGATCACCGCGTCCATCCTGTCCAAGAAACTGGCTGCCAGCCCGGACGCCTTGGTTCTGGATGTAAAAGTCGGCAGCGGCGCGTTCATGAAAACCATCGAGGACGCCCGCAAGCTGGCGGTGGCTCTGACCGAGACCGCCAACACGGCAGGTTGCCGAACGTCAGCTGTGATTACCAACATGCACCAGCCATTGGCCCCCGCGCTGGGCAATGCGCTGGAAGTGGCCGAGGTGATGAAGGTTTTGACAGGTGCGCCAGACACATCGCTTGCCGAGATTTCGGCTGAACTGGGCGGTGTTCTGCTGTGTGATGCCGGAATGTGCGACACCATGGAACAAGGGCAGGCCAAGATTGCTGAGATCATCGCAGATGGTCGCGCGGCTGAGCGCTTTGGGCGTATGATGGCTGCAGTAGGCGGACCTGTGCGGCTTGTCGACACGTGGTCCAGGTTCCTTCCGGAGGCGAACGTGATCCACGAGGTGCCCGCGCCCAAGGATGGGTATGTGACGGCCATTGATGGAGAGGCCTTGGGCCTCGCCGTTGTTGCGCTGGGCGGCGGTCGCCAGGTGGAAAGCGATGAGATTGATCCCGCCGTTGGCCTGTCGCACATCCTGCGCCTTGGTGTGCGGGTGTCCAAAGGGGCTCCGCTGGCCATCGTTCATGCCGCCCGCGAAGATGCCGCTCAGCGAGCAGCGGCCGCGGTCACGGCAGCCATGACCATTGAGGGCACAACCGGTGCAGAGTTGGACCTCGTCCACGAAAGGATCACCGCGTGAGCCGGGCCTTTCTTGTCGTGATGGATTCCGTCGGCATCGGCGGTGCGCCGGATGCTGGTCAGTTCTTTAATGGGGAAACCCCGGATACCGGTGCAAACACGCTTGCACATATTGCGCAGGCCTGTGCGGCGGGTCGTGCCGAAGAAGACCGATCAGGTCCTTTGCATCTGCCTAATCTGGCGAGCCTCGGTCTGGGGTCGGCCGTACATCTGGCGTCGGGCGAAATGGCGCCGGCAGTAACGGAAGAGCCAAGCGGCCTTTGGGGGTGCGCGCGCGAGCATTCGCCGGGCAAGGACACACCATCAGGTCATTGGGAACTGGCCGGAGTGCCAGTGCCCTGGGACTGGTACTATTTCCCGGACACAGTGCCAGCATTTCCTGAAGACCTGAGCCAAGCCGCTGCCCAGGCTGCCGGAACAGATGGTATTCTTGGCAACTGCCATGCCTCTGGGACGGCGATTATTGCTGAGTTGGGGGCTGAACACATGCGATCCGGTTGGCCCATTTGCTACACGTCCGCAGATAGCGTGTTCCAGATCGCGGCCCATGAAGACAGCTTTGGTCTGGACCGCTTGTTCGCGATGTGCCGATCGCTCGCGCCGCAGCTGCACGACATGAAAGTGGGACGCGTCATCGCGCGACCGTTTGTTGGCACGCCCGAGGACGGGTTTACCAGAACCACAAATCGCAAGGATTTTGCCATTCAACCGCCGGCGCCGGTCTTGACCAAATGGGTGCAGGATGCCGGTCGTCGGGTCCACGCGGTAGGCAAAATCGGCGACATATTCTCGATGCAGGGGATCGATACGCTGCGCAAGGGGTCAGATGCGGAACTGATGCAGCATCTTTCGGACCTGATGGACAAAGCGGAAGACGGCAGTCTGACCTTTGCCAATTTTGTTGAGTTTGACAGCCTTTATGGTCATCGTCGCGACATCAGTGGCTATGCCCGCGCGTTGGAATGGTTTGACCGCGAAATCGGTGAGGTGCTGAAAAAACTGCGCCCTGGCGACCTGATGCTGTTAACGGCCGATCACGGTAACGATCCCAGTTGGACCGGCACAGACCACACCCGCGAACAGGTCCCGGTCCTGATTGCGGGCCGGGGCACGGGCCAGATCGGCCGGGTCAATTTCGCCGATGTGGGGGCCAGCATCGCCTACCACTTGGGCGTCCCGGCCCAGGGTCCGGGAAGGAATTTCTTATGAATGTCGCCGACCTCCCAAAGATCGAATTGCACCTGCATCACGAGGGTGCCGCGCCACCAGCCTTCATTCGCCAGTTGGCCCATGAAAAGCAGGTCGATCTGAGCGGCATTTTCAAGCCTGATGGATCTTATGACTTTCGCGATTTCGCGCATTTCCTGAGTGTTTATGAGGCGGCCTGTGAGGTGCTGAAGACGCCCGAGGACTTCCGCCGCCTCACACTGGCCATCCTCGAAGAAAGTGCCGAGAACGGGGTGGTTTACTCCGAGACGTTTCTGAGCCCGGATTTCTGTGGCGGAGGTGATTTACATGCCTGGAAAGATTACCTGAACGCCATTCGCGATGCAGCGGATGAGGCCGAAGACAAGTTTGGTATCACCTTGCGTGGCGTGGTCACATGTGTGCGCCATTTCGGGCCTGAACAGGCCAAACGGAGTGCCCATTGCGCGGCCGAGACGGCAGGCGATTGGGTGACAGGCTTTGGCATGGGCGGGAATGAGGCCGTTGGTGCCAAGGGCGATTTCAAATGGGCGTTTGACTGCGCGCGCGAAGCGGGCCTGCGATTGACCACCCATGCCGGAGAGTTTGGCGGACCCGAAAGTGTTCGTGACGCCATCCGCCATCTTGATGTGGAACGGATCGGCCATGGGGTGCGTGCCATCGAAGACCCGGATCTGGTGCGCGAATTGGTCGACCGAGACGTGACGCTGGAAGTCTGCCCCGGCTCGAACGTCGTCCTAGGTCTTTATCCCGATTTTGCGGCCCACCCGATCGCGCAACTGCGCGATGCGGGCGTCAATGTCACGGTTTCGACTGATGACCCTCCGTTTTTTCATACGACGATGCGGCGCGAGTATGAGATGCTCAGCCAGGCTTTCGGCTGGGATGCCAAGGATTTTGCGGCTTTAAACGAAACGGCGCTGAATGCTGCGTTCTGCGATGAGGAAACCCGCACGCGGGTGAGGACAAGACTGGAGACAACATGAGCGAACATCTGACCATCGTCGATCACCCGCTGGTGCAGCACAAATTGACGCTCATGCGGGACAAGGGCACTTCGACCGCCGTGTTTCGGCAATTGCTGCGCGAGATCACGCTGTTGCTGGCGTACGAAGTCACACGTGAAATGAAGTTGACAACCCGCCACATCGAAACCCCGATGGAGGAGATGGATGCGCCCATCCTGGCGGGTAAAAAGCTGGCGCTAGTTTCGATCCTGCGTGCGGGCAACGGCATGCTGGACGGCGTGCTGGAATTGATTCCATCTGCCCGCGTCGGGTTTGTCGGACTATATCGTGACGAGGAAACCCTGAAACCGGTTCAGTATTACTTCAAAGCTCCGGAGGGGTTGAAAGACCGGTTGGTGATCGCCGTCGATCCCATGCTGGCCACAGGCAACAGTTCGGCCGCTGCCATTGATCTGCTGAAAGAGGCTGGCGCCACCGATATCCGGTTTCTGTGTCTCTTGGCCGCCCCGGAGGGTGTGGAACGCATGAAAGAGGCCCATCCGGACGTGCACATTGTGACGGCCGCACTGGATCGTGAGTTAAACTCCAAAGGCTACATCATGCCGGGTCTGGGCGACGCGGGTGACCGCATGTTCGGAACAAAATAGCCTGACTTACTCGCCGCAGATGTTCTGTAGCCGGACCCAATCCCGGTCCGGCAACACTTGCTCCAAAGCGCGGCCTGCCATCGGATCGGCCTCAATCAGACTTAGCACGGTCTCTCCGGTGATATCGCGTGCATAGGCGTACGGTGTCGATGGCAGGGCCGCTTGTGCGAAGGCTGCCAGCAGGATCTCGTCTGTCAAAGAGGGGCGCGGCTCGGACAGAACCTCTTCTGTATAAGCATCCACAATGTCCGGCGTCAGTTCCCCTGTCGTCAGCAGTCGGAAAGCTGATGTCGGGCCGGTTCGGTCCAGAAGATCGTCAAGAGGATCATACGCGTTGGCGCGGGTCCGCTCTGCGATGATGTACCCGGCTGCTACAGCCGGGTCCTCATGATCTTCGATCAGGGCCCGATTCAGCAAAATGGTGCCGCCTGGCAAGCTCAGGCTGTCCCCAACACCGGCTGGTAAAATGATGATCTGACGTACGCCGGTGCGTTCGGCCAATCGATCCAGCGAGGGTTTTGCATCTCGCGAGGCGCAGGCTTGTCCCGAAACCCGTTCGATGCGTTGCAGGATCGTATCGCCGATCTCTTGCCGTTTAACCTCAGGCACGACAGACACGACATGACTTTGCAGGGCAACAGGCAGCCACAAGACGAGAACGGCGAGCACAGCGACGACAACGCCGGCAACGCTTGCCCATCGCAGGCGGCCGGGGTGCGGGCGTGACCGGTCGATGGCCCGCTGCAAGCGGTCAATGGCCTCGATCATTGTTGTCTCGGTTTGCGCCAGTTCCAGCGTTTCATCCGGATCACCATCCGGGTTGAAGACAGCCGGGTAGGACCCTGGGTTCTGCCGTTCGAGCGCGGCCAGCGACCAATGCGTCAAGGCGCGGTCGTTGAAGTCAGAAATTGTCAATGTGGCCTCACCAATTGACACCAGAACCTCGCGCCGCTGCTCGTCGGGCGATGGGCGCCACAGACCGGTGGCTTCGATCCGCTGGTACTGTTTCAGGGCCGTCATTGAGTTGGGTCTGCTCGATTTTGTTTTGTCAAAGCTTAGCACGGTGAATTCGCATGGCGCAAACCAGTTGCGTCCGATTTCGGATTTGTGCTGGATAGCACAATGTGGGGACGTTTGGGTCCACCGTTCGTCGCACGCAAACTGAGGCACAGCATGCAGTCAGACAAACCAACGTCGCCGGTATTGGCCTCAATGCTGATGATCGGCGCCATGGCGATCATAGGTGTCGTCGACAATGTCGTGATCCTTCTGGCGGATACCATCGGCCTTTGGCAATTCCACCTGAGCCGGGCGCTGCTGATGTTGCCACTCATTATTGGCCTGTCTCTGCTGGGTTTGGGCGGGTTGCGGCCCAAGCGGTTGGGGCCCGTCGTGCTGCGCAGCGTATTGATCACGCTGGCCATGCTGTTCTATTTTGCCTCGCTGGCCCTGATGCCGATTGCGCAGGCATTGGCGGGCCTGTTCACCTCGCCGATCTTTGTGCTGTTGCTGTCTTCATTAGCGATGAAGCAGACCATCGGACCGTGGCGCATCCTCGCCGTCCTGACCGGATTCGCGGGAATTCTCTGCGTGCTGCAACCGAACCCGACAGATTTTGATGCCCGGACGCTGCTGCCGGTTGCGGGTGGGTTGTTCTACGCCTTCAGCGCGATCATAACACGCAGCCATTGTTCAGATGAAAGCACGGTGGCGTTGCTTGCCAATATGGTGATCACGTTGGGCCTTGCCGGGGCACTTGGTTTGGTCGTGTTCACGGCTTTCCCATTCGCGACACCCGACGGTCCGGACGGATTTGCAGTGCGTGGCTGGGTTTGGGACATGCAACCGGCGCTGCCGTGGATATTGGTGCAAGCGGTTGGCTCAACTGCTGCAGTGTTTATGCTGATCAAGGCGTATCAGGTCGGCGAGCCCTCTTATGTGGCGGTTTTCGAATACTCTGTGATGATCTTTGGCCCGCTCTTTGCCTGGGTTGCGCTTGGACAGATGATTGGTGTCATGCAGATCGCGGGGATCGGGTTGATTGCAACAGCCGGCGCGCTGTTGGGCTGGCGGGCAGGGCGCGCACCTGCGGAACCGGAGATGCCGTGATCATTTCAACCGGCAGAGCGTATGTGTTTGTACATATCCCAAAAACCGGTGGGACATCGCTGTCGCTGGCTCTGGAACAGCGGGCACTGAAAGACGACATACTACTGGGAGACACGCCCCAGGCCAAAAAGCGTCGCCGACATGCAAAAACACTAAAAGCCAGGGGCCGGTTGTTGAAGCACTCGACTCTCGCCGAAATCGAGGGGGTCTTGCCGCCGGAAACCCTGCACGCGATGTTTGCGTGCACTCTGGTCCGCAACCCGTGGGATCGGGTCGTCAGCTACTACCACTGGCTACGAGAGCAGAACTTCGACCACACAGCCGTGGCTTTGGCCAAAGCTTCAGATTTTGAGGCATTCGTATTGAACCCCGCGATGTTGCAGTCGTTTCAGCAGTTTCCGGCAAGGGCCTACATGACAGCGGCAGACGGGGTGGAGCGGTGTCAGGCCTACATTCGTTTAGAGCATTTTGAAACGGACGCCCAACCCTTGTTTGATCACCTGGGGTTCGAGGTCGACTTGCCACATCTCAATCGATCTGATCGCAGCACTGATTTTCGCAGCTGTTACTCGCCCCAGACGGCAGAGGCTGTTGCACAAGCCTGCCGTGAGGACATTCGGAGATTCGGATACCGGTTTGACTGATCGCGCAGGTATTCGTTTCCGAAACGGAATTAAACCATAAGTTCTATGCTGCTCTGTTCAGAATTTTTGGCTTTACTGACCGTATGAAGGCTCGATTTGGGCGCAAATATGTCAAAATTAAGTCGCCCTTTCATTTTCCATGCTAGCACTTGCAGATCGATTGAAGGTGCCAAAAGGGGTGAGGCAGGTGTTTGAAGTAGTGAGTGTTTCGGATTTTTCCGATCTTTCTGAAAATAGTGATGCGACGGTTCCCCGCGATGCGGTGACTGCGCGCCGGGGTGGGTTGCTGCATGGAACCAAGGTTGCGACAAACAATGGTTGGAAACCGGTTGAGCGTATCGTTGCAGGTGACCACATCCGCACGCTGGACCATGGGTTCAAAGAGGTGCGTCGCGTCTCGATCAACCGCGTGACCGTGCCGTTGGGTGAGACCCGCGCCGAGAATCTGCCGGTTTTTGTTCCCGCACGGGTCACAGATAACGGACGCCCGGTCTGGCTGATGCCGGAACAAGGCATCGCCGTAGATCTCAACAGGCTTGACCCCGAGACCCAAGGTTTGTCCGTTGTGCCCGCGCGTTTGCTCAGCGGCAAATGCCAACTCAAGTCCCGCGCGCCGGGATCATCCTTTGCGGTCAGTACGCTGTTTTTGGAACAGGATGAAGTCATCTGTGTCGAGGGCGGGTTGCAGGCCTATTGCCCATCAGGCCGGTTCAATATGCACACAGCGTCCGACCATAAGCTCTATAGTGTCGCCGATGAAGACACAGCTATTGCGTATGTAAATATGATTGCAACCAAGGGCGATTTGTCGGCCCTTGCACATTCGTTGGGTGCACTGCCTGCACCCATCCCACAGGAACCGGTTTTCCCGATCCGTCCCCCAGGGGCGTACGCAGACCGGGGCGTCCGGGTCGGCCGGACACGTCGGTGCTGAATCCTGCGGACTGATTGGCAGACCTAACCGAACATCAAGAGAAAGATGCAGGCGCGTGATGTCGCGCGCCTGCATCATTTGGGTTAAGCCGCTTTTGCCGCCGGGTCGAAGCGTCCGTAAAAGCTTTGGCCTTTTTCAGCCATCTCGCGCAGCAGCGGTGGGCAAGTGAAGCGTTCGCCGTACTGTTCCGCCAATTGGTCGCAGCGCTCGGCCGCGTAGGGTGTGCCGATGATGTCCAGCCAGCTGAGCGGGCCGCCCGACCAAGGTGCAAAGCCCCAACCCAGGATCGCGCCCACGTCGCATTCGCGGATGTCTTCCAGAACGCCTTCTTCCAGCGCGCGGACCGCTTCCAGAACCTGTGCGAACATCAGACGTTCCTGCACCTCGATCAGGTCAGGCTGCTCGGCGGCCAGTGGGTACTTGTCCTGCAGACCCTTCCAATATTCGACGCGCTTGCCCTTCTCGTCATAGTCGAAGAAACCAGCATTGGCCTTGCGACCCAGACGGCCCTGTTCCTCCATCCAGAAGATCAGATCGTCCGAAGGGCTTTCGGGATAAGCATTGCCCATCGCCGCCTTGGTCGCCCGTGCAATCTTGGCACCCAGATCAATCGAGGTTTCCTCGGTCAGCTGGATCGGACCCACCGGGAAGCCCAACTGACGCGCCGCGTTGTCGATCAGGATCGGGCTGACGCCCTCGGTGATCATACGCGCACCTTCGTTGATATAGGGGATGATGCAGCGGTTGGCGTAGAAGAAGCGCGCATCGTTGACCACAATCGGCGTCTTCCGGATCTGGCGCACGTAGTCCAGAGCCTTAGCGACGGCGCGATGACCGGTTTCCTTGCCCTTGATGATCTCGACCAGGAACATCTTCTCAACAGGTGAGAAGAAGTGGATGCCGATGAACTGCTCGGGCCGTACTGAGGCTTTCGCCAGATCGGTGATCGGCAGGGTCGAGGTGTTCGAGGCAAAGATGCAATCCTCGGGAATAATCGCCTCGACTTTTTTGGTCATCTCGGCCTTGACGCCCGGGTCTTCGAACACGGCCTCGATGATCAGATCGCAGCCTTTCAGATGCTCCAGATCAGGGGTGGCTGTGATACGGGCCAGCAGGGCTGTTTTCTTCTCAGCGGTGGCTTTGCCGCGTTTGATGCCCTTGTCCATGTAGCTTTCGCTATAGGCCTTGCCCTTGTCGGCGGCTTCCTGATCCCGGTCGATCAGAACAACCTCCATCCCGGCCTGTGCCGAGACCAGAGCGATACCGGCACCCATCATGCCAGCGCCCAGAACGCCGACCTTTTTAACGCGCTGATCGGCCACATCTTTGGGGCGGACCGCGCCTTTCTCCAACGCTTCCTTGTTCAGGAATAGCGACCGGATCATGGCCGACGACGAGGGGTTCATCAGGACGTTGGTGAACCAACGCGCTTCGATCTTCAGGGCGGTGTCGAAGTCGACCAGCGCCCCTTCGTAGATCGAGCTCAGCAGAGCCTTGGCCGCCGGGAAGGCGCCTTGGGTCTTGCCATTCACCATCGCGTTGGCGCCGACGAAAGTCATGAAGCCAGCAGGGTGGTAAGGCGCGCCGCCGGGCATTTTGTAGCCCTTGGCGTCCCAAGGCTTGACCAGATCGGCGTCCTTGGCGTTCAGAACCCACTCCTTGGCTGCTGCGACCGGATCGTCCGAAACATCGTCGATCAGCTGTGCGCCCTTGCCTTTATTCGGGTCCATCATCTTGCCTTCCAGCAAGACAGGGGCCGCTGCCATCGCGCCAACCATACGGCTATAGCGCATGGTGCCACCACCACCGGGGAAGATACCCAGCAGGATCTCGGGCAGGCCAATCTTGGCCTTGGCGTTCGATGTCATGACACGGTGATGACAGGCAAGAGCGATTTCGGTCCCGATCCCGGCGCAGGTGCCGTTGATGGCACAGGCGATCGGTTTGCCGCCCTTTTTGGTCTTGGGGTCCATGCCCGCCAGTTCCATCTTGCGCAGAATGTGGTGGCCACCCATGACGAAATCGAACAACGCCTGTGCCGGCTGATCCCCCGCTTCCTGACGGATAGTGGCCAGCGTATTCAGGTCCATGCCACCTGCGAACGATCCCTCCTTGCCCGAGGTGATGACGATCCCTTTGACCTCATCATCGTTGAAGGCCTGATCAATCAGTTGGCTGACCTCCTGAAAGGCCTCGCGGGTCAGAACGTTCATGGATTTGCCCTGGGCGTCCCAGGTCACAAAAGCGACGCCGTCTGCGTCTTTGCTCAGAGTGAAATCAGTCATTGCCATCTCCAATCTGGTCAGCCGTCAACGGGCTGCCATCCTGTTTCGTGAAATGGTCGCCGGTCGTATCCGCCGTTACCATCATATCTATGTCGCTGTAGTAGACCGTCTCGGTCGGGGTGCGTGTGCCGACAACCAGAAAGGCTGCCCGCGATTGAGATCGGTTTATCAAATGGTGCCCGTTCTTGACGCCCGCTGGCCAAGCGGCGCAGTCGCCCGGTCGCATAAGGGTTTCGCCCTCGTCCTCGACCAGTACCAGTTCACCTTCGGTGACCATCGCAAACTCGTCCTGCTGCATTTGGTAGTGCCGCAGCGACGAAGCGCTTCCGGGTTCGACGAAGACGAGGTTCACGCCGTACTGTGTCAGCCCGCCCGCATCACCGAGCGCCAGCCAGGATCGGCCGTCGACTGTGCGGGCCAGCTTGCCGGGATATCCCGTCCCGCTGCTCCGCGAGATTTGTGTGAGGTCCAGCTTGGGCATCAGACCCGCTCGATAATGGTTGCCGCGCCCATGCCAGATGCGATGCAAAGCGTGGCCAGACCGGTTTCCTTGTCCTGACGCTCTAGCTCATCCAGCAGCGTGCCGATGATCATCGCACCGGTTGCGCCGAGCGGGTGACCCATCGCGATGGAGCCGCCGTTGACGTTGACCAGCGCCGGATCGACATCGAACGCCTGCTGGAAGCGCAGCACGACCGAGGCGAAGGCTTCGTTCACTTCGAAAAGGTCCAGGTCGCTGATCTTCATGCCGTTGTCGGCAAGGATCTTCTCGGTCACCGGAACCGGGCCGGTCAGCATGATGGTCGGGTCGGTGCCGATCTTCGCGGTTGCCTTGATACGGGCGCGTGGCTGGAGGCCGTATTTCTCACCGAATTCCTTGTTGCCGATCAGAACAGCGGCCGAGCCGTCCACGATGCCCGAGCTGTTGCCCGCGTGGTGGATGTGGTTGATCCGCTCCAGATGCGGGTATTTCAACATCGCGACTTTGTCGAAGCCCGGCATTTGCTCGCCCATCATCTGAAAGGATGGGTTCAGCGCGCCGAGGCTCTGCATGTCGGTACCGGGGCGCATGTATTCGTCGCGGTCCAGAATTGTCAGGCCGTTCTGGTCCTTGATGGTGATGACCGATTTCTCGAACCGGTTGTCTTCCCAAGCCTCTGCCGCGCGTTTCTGAGACTCAACGGCCAGCGCATCGGCATCGTCGCGGGTGAACCCATACTCGGTCGCGATGATGTCGGCCGAGATGCCCTGCGGTACAAAGTAGGTGTCCATGGCCAGCGTCGGGTCTACGGCAATCGCGGCACCGTCGCTGCCCATGGCCACGCGGCCCATCATCTCAACGCCACCAGCGATATAAGCCTCGCCCGCGCCGCCTTTAACTTGGTTTGCGGCCAGGTTGACGGCTTCCATGCCCGAGGCACAGAACCGGTTGATCGCCAGGCCGGGGATCGACTGATCCAGGTCCGAGGCCAGAACCGCCGAGCGCGCCAGACAGCCGCCTTGCTCCATCACCTGCGTAACGTTGCCCCAGATCACATCCTCAACGGCGTGGCCTTCCAGATTGTTGCGTTCCTTGATCGCGTTCAGGGTCAAGGCGGACAGGCGCACCGAGGTTACCTCGTGCAGGCTGCCATCCTTACGGCCCTTGCCGCGCGGAGTGCGCAGGGCGTCATAAATGTAAGCTTCGTTCATGGGTCTTCTCCTTAAGCTCGATCCGACGGGTTGCCGGGCATCAGGTCATAGGGGTGTTTCCAACCAGGCTGCTCGGACAGGCGAGTTAGCCAGGCGTCGATATTGTGCCAGTCGGCACGGTCAAAGCCGAATGGTTCGGGGTAGTAGAGGTAGCCGCAGCAACTGAGATCAGCGTTGGTCACGCCGTCCCCAACAATCCAGTCCCGGCCCTCGAGGTGGGTGTTCAGTGTTTCATAAGCCGCTTTTAGGCGACCTTGGTTGAAGGCAATCACATCGGCATTGCGGTGTTCTTCGGGGAGGAAGTTGATCAGAAAGCGGGTCATCCCCGCCATTGAGCTGAGCTTGTGATTGTCCCACAGCACCCAACGGAAAATATCGTAGTTTTCGTCGCGATCCTTGCCGCCAAACTTGCCGGATTTTTCTGTGACGTAAGCCTGAATCGCGCCCGATTGAGTGGTTTTGAAGTCGCTGTCCACCAGGACAGGCGCTTCGCCCATCGTATTGACTTCGGCACGGTACTCAGGCGTTCGAGTCGCGCCCTTGAAAAAGTCGACAAAAACTGGTTTCCAGTCCAACCCGGACATTTCCAACGCCAGCGCTGCCTTGTAGCAATTCCCGCTTTCTCCAAAGCAATGGAGTTTTATGGTCATGCGCTCGCCCCTCCCAAGGCGTATGTCGTTAGGCTGAATTTGAGTATTTTTGAAAAGATGAAGGCCCGGCGGTAACCTTTGATCAACCATCTTTGTGTCCAATGGTCGTGCGGTACAGGCTGGAGAGCCGATGACCGCAAAAGGTGAAGTCGTCCCTGTCCTGATGGCGAGCGCGCCCGGTGGCAGGGACGCATCGCCGCTTCATCTTTTCACAAATACTCCCGCCGGAGGCATCCGGCATTATGACTAACTCTGTCGTGTGAATTTCGCCCCAAATCTTATCTTTTCCGCGTCTCGAGTTCGGAATTAAAGATGCGCAGGCGGTGGGTCAGATTCTCCTCGTCAATTACGCTGTTGAAGTTTTCGAACAGGAAGGACAGCGCCTCCCCTTCATCGAGCCCGGCCTCTCGCGAGAACGCTTTGAGTTTGCGATACCCGTCCTCGGTCATTGCGACCGGAAAGCGGCGGGTCAGGCGAAAACGTTTTGGCATCAGGTGTCCTCCGGGTCATTGGGTCCGGGTAGTGTAACCCGGACCCAGACTGAAATCAGAAGTTCGCTGCGTCCAGTGCCATTACCGTGTCCGCGCCGGTCTGAATGCGAGACAAGTGCATCGCAGTCGCGGGCAGGCGGCGGGCCATGTAGAAACGGCCGGTGTTGATTTTCGTCTCATAGAACTCTTTGTCCGAGGCCCCACCGTCCAGCGCATCTTGCGCGGCTTTTGCCATTTGTGCCCACATCAGGCCCAGGCAGACATGACCGAACATGTGCATAAAGTCATAAGACCCAGACAGAGCGTTGTTGGGGTTCTTCATGCCTTCCTGCATGAAATACATGCCTGCGGCTTGCAGGTCTTTCGATGCCGCTTTTAGGGGTTCAATGAAGGCTTTGTCGTAGGCTTCGTTGTGGCCCGCGTTTTCCTTACAGAAGGTTTTGACCATCTCAAAAAACGCCATGACGTGCTTGCCGCCATCCTGCGCCAGCTTGCGACCGACAAGGTCCAGTGCCTGCACGCCGTTTGCACCTTCGTAGATCATCGCGATCCGGGCGTCGCGGGTGTATTGCGACATGCCCCATTCTTCGATGTAGCCGTGGCCGCCATAGACCTGCTGCGCCTGAACGGTCATGTCGTAGCCTTCGTCCGTCAGAAAACCCTTGATGACCGGGGTCAGAAGCGAGATCAGCCCGTCCGCATCCTTGTCACCCGAGCGGTGTGCTTTGTCGATCATGGTCGCGCCCCATAGGATGAACGCGCGCGCGCCCTCGGTGAAGCTTTTCTGATCCATCAGGCTGCGGCGGATATCCGGGTGCACGATCAGCGGATCGGCGGGGCCATCGGGGTTCTTCACGCCGGTAACATCGCGGCCCTGCAGGCGTTCCTTGGCGTACTCCAGAGCGTTCTGGAACGCGGCTTCAGCCTGAGACAGGCCCTGCATGCCCACACCCAGACGCGCTTCGTTCATCATGGTGAACATGGCGCGCATGCCTTTGTGCTCTTCGCCCAGCAGCCAGCCGGTGGCCTCGTCATAGTTCATGACGCAGGTCGAGTTGCCGTGAATGCCCATCTTTTCTTCGATCTTGCCGACCGAAACGCCGTTGCGTTCGCCCAGGGAGCCGTCTTCGTTTACGATGAACTTTGGAACGATGAACAGCGAGACACCCTTGATGCCTTCGGGGCCGCCGGGAATCTTGGCCAATACCAGATGGATGATGTTGTCGGCCATGTCGTGATCGCCGGACGAGATAAATATCTTCTGTCCGGAAATCTTGTAGCTGCCGTCGCCCTGCGGGTCAGCCTTGGTCCGCATCAGGCCCAGATCGGTGCCGCAATGCGGCTCGGTCAGGTTCATGGTGCCGGTCCATTCGCAGCTAACCATGTTGGGCAGATACGTGTCTTTCTGCGCGTCGGTTCCGTGCGCAAGAATGGCCGAGGCGGCACCATGGGTCAGGCCCTGATACATTACGAAGGCCTGGTTTGCGCCAGAAAACGCCTCGCCAACGGCGGTACCGATCACATACGGCATGTTCTGGCCGCCATACTCTTCCGGCATGTCGAGGCCCGTCCAGCCCCCTTCTTTCATCTGCTCGAAGGCATCCTTGAAACCTGTAGGGGTGTATACGATGCCGTTTTCCAAACGGCAGCCTTCGGTGTCACCAACCACATTCAGCGGGTGCAAGACGTTGGTGGCGACTTTACCGGCTTCTTCCAGAACGGCGCCGGTGAATTCGGCCTCCAATTCGTTGTAGCCGGGAATATCGGACTGCGAGACTTTCAGAACATCGTGCAAGATGAACTGCGTATCTTTGGTTGGCGCGTTGTAGACGGGCATGTGAAGCTCCCTTAATTCATATGTCCGGGTGACGGTCCGATGTTACTCGGCCGCTTTCTTTTCCTGGTTCATTGAGGCGATAACTTTCTCGCCCCAGCGCAGTTGTTCTTTCAGATCGTCGATGGCCTGGGTCAGCTCTTCGCGGCGCGATTCCATGTCGGCGAGACGTTCGCACGCGATCTCGTAGGTGCGCGACATCTGGGTGAGTTGTTGGTCACCAACATGATACAGGTCCAGAAGCTGGCGGATTTCTTCCAGGCTGAACCCAAACCGTTTCCCACGCAGGATCAGTTTCAGCCGCGCGCGGTCGCGTTTGGTGAACAGACGTTTCTGACCTTCGCGGATCGGAAACAAAAGCTCTTTGGCTTCGTAGAACCGCAAGGTACGTGGCGTGACGTCATAGGTCTCGCACATCTGGCGGATAGTCATCAGATCTTCGGTCATTCGTCAAACTCTCATCACTGGCGTCATGCGGCATGAGTTGCGCAGTAGTTGCGCGCTTTACAACATGTGAATGACGTTTACGTAATCCGAACGCTGCGTCATTTCAAAGTTGACGTAACATCCGGTCGCGTAAAGCTGAAGATCGCGCAATTTTCTTTCCGCTGGGTAATGCGGAGTTCGATCCTGAATCACGGATTCAAGCAGCGTCGCTCACTAGATTCGCCAATTTCTGACATGGTCCGAAAGATCACATACCTTCTCGGATCCGAAGAGGGTTACCCCAGAGTGTTGGCGGTTTGGTCCCGAAGGCGTTTGAGCTCGTCCATCGCCTCATCCAACTGTTCGCGCTGCTGACGCAGTTCGCCCATCTGGCGATCAGCCATGTCGACAAAGGCTGACATCTGGGCCTGGTTGCCCTGATCCTCGTAGATCAGCAGCCATTGTCGAATCTCCTCGAGAGGAAACCCAAATCTCCGGCCCCGCATGATCAGCTTCATTCGTGCCCGCTCACGCGGGCCGTAGAACCGCGAGCGGCCTTCGCGATCAGGCTGCAGCAGTTCGATATACTCATAGTATCGCAGGGTGCGCGGGGTCACGTCGAACTCGGCGCACATCTCTTTGAATGACAAACGATTGTCGGACATTCGGGGTCTCCTCGTCCGCAACCTATGGCGTCGCGACGTCAAGCGCAACAGGCGGGCTTGCCCTTTGCGTGGGCACCGGCTCATAAAGGGGGACACGACAACAGGACGCAACCCCATGGTCGATAAGACAGAATTAGCCCGTCAGTTCATCGAGGCGATCCCCCATGCCAGGGCTCTGGGCCTTAAACTGGTTCAGATCGAGACCGGTGAGGCCGAGATAACCATGCCGTACAATGAGGACCTGATCGGGGACCCGCGCACCGGTGTGATTCATGGTGGGGCCGTCTCGACCATTCTGGATACATGCTGTGGGGCCGCCGTCATGAGCCATCCGTCCGCTCCGGGTGGCACGGCGACCATTGACCTGCGGATCGACTACATGCGGGCGGCGACGCCGGGCCAGACGATTACGGCGCGGGCCAGTTGCTATCACATCACACGCAACGTGGCCTTTGTGCGGGCGACCGCCATGGATGACGATCATGACCACCCGGTGGCGACCGCCTCGGGCTCGTTCACGGTTGAGGGAAAGTAAGATGGCCAGACCGCGTCCCGAACCCATGCAGGTTGTAAAACGCCGCCGAGATGCGGCGCTGAATGCGCTGGTCAGCGGTGTCCCCTATATCCGTTTTCTGAACATCAGTTTTGACAGGCGCGGGGACGAACTGACCGGCGTTCTGAATTTTGACGACAAGCTGATTGGCAACCCGTTGCTGCCGGCGATGCATGGCGGCGTGACGGCGGCGTTCCTTGAGGTGACGGCCGTGATCACGCTCAGTTGGGAGCACATGTTTCCCCGCGTCGAAAGTGGTGAGATCGACGCGGATGCGATTATGACAGACGACGCCATCCGGTTCCCCAAAACCATCGACTTCACGGTTGATTATCTTCGGTCGGGTCTGCCCCGGGATGCCTACGCCCGGGCATTCATCAATCGGTCAGGGCGCCGCTACGCGTCTGTTCGGGTTGAGGCCTGGCAGGACAATCACGCCAAACTCTTTGCTCAGGGCACAGGACATTTCCTAATGCCGCAGCCCGTGCGGGACAAGAGCTGATCATGTCGGACGCTTCGGCGCCCATTACGCACAGGCGGGTGCTGAAAATCGCGGTACCGATCGTCCTGTCGAATGCCACGGTGCCAATTCTGGGTGCTGTTGACACCGGAGTGGTTGGACAGATGGGGCAGGCGGCCCCGATCGGCGCTGTTGGCATCGGTGCGGTCGTATTGTCCGCCATCTACTGGATCTTCGGCTTCCTGCGAATGGGAACAACCGGTCTGGCGGCACAGGCCAGAGGTGCCGGAGATGCTGCGGAAACCCGGGCCTTGTTGATGCGAGGGCTTTTGCTCGGCGGCTCTGCCGGGTTGTTCTTCATTATTGCGCAGGTCGCGGTTTTTGCCGGGGCGTTCGCCCTGTCGCCTGCCAACCCAGAGGTCGAGGCGCTGACGCGGGCGTATCTGGAGATACGCATCTGGGGCGCGCCAGCCACAATCGCACTTTATGCGGTTACAGGATGGTTGATCGCCGTTGAACGTACGCGCGGTGTCTTTGTTCTGCAGATCTGGATGAACGGTCTGAACATCGTTTTGGACCTGTGGTTCGTTCTTGGCCTTGGGTGGGGCGTTGAGGGGGTCGCAGTGGCAACCCTGATCGCAGAGTGGACGGGGTTGGCGCTGGGGCTTTGGTTGTGTGGCGACGCGTTTCGGGGCCGTCAATGGCGCGACTGGCCGGTTATCTTCAACGCAGACCGCCTGCGCCGGATGATGCAGGTCAATGGTGACATCATGATCCGGTCGGTTTTGCTGACGGGGTCTTTTACAACCTTTCTGTTTGTCGGCTCGGATCTGGGGGACGTCAATCTGGCTGCCAATCAGGTGTTGCTGCAATTCCTTGAGATCACGGCCTTTGCGCTGGACGGATTTGCCTTTTCGGCAGAGGCGCTGGTGGGCAGCGCCGTTGGAGCACGCGACCGGTATCAGGTCAGGCGCGCGTCGGTCATGGCGTCGCAATGGGGTGTTGGCGGGGCTGTCCTGTTGGGTGCCGTATTCTTCATTGCAGGTCCCGCGCTGATCGATCTGATGTCCACTTCGCCCGAGGTTCGCGTAGCAGGACGCGAGTTCCTGATCTGGGCTGCGATAGCGCCAGTGATTGGCGTTGCCAGTTGGATGTTCGACGGCATCTACATAGGCGCGACGTGGACTCGCGCGATGCGGAACGCGATGCTGCAATCCGTTGCGGTATACGTTGTTGCTCTTCTTATTCTAGTACCCAGTTTCGGCAATCACGGGCTTTGGGCGGCTTTGATGGTTCTAAACCTCACGCGCGGCGTCACCATGGGGTGGCGCTATCCCAAGCTTGAAGCGCAGATTGGTTAGATCAGCACAAGCAGGTTCTCCGGCGGGCGTCCAATCGCAGCCTTGTCGCCGGCGATTGCAATTGGGCGTTCGACCAAAACCGGGTTCTCGGCCATGGCGCGGAACAGGTCGTCTTCGGATGTGGTCCGGGTCAGACCCAGTTCCTTGAACCGCTTTTCGCCTGTGCGCATCATTCCGATGCCCGGAAGCCCCAAGCGAGTGCACAGCTCGCGCAACTCCTGCTCTGACGGTGGGTCCTCCAGATATCTCCGGATTTTCACCTCAACACCACGTTCTTGCAGCAGGGCCAGCCCCGCGCGCGACTTGGAACAGCGGGGGTTGTGCCAGTAGTCGATCATAACCACTGCTCGCGTTTGCAACCGACTGCTTCGGCAACCGAGGCAAATCCATCTTGGGCCAACAGATGATCGAGCCCCAGCGCGATTTCGGACGCCAGAGACAGACCTCCGTAAACCATCGCGGTGTAAAACTGCACTGCCGACGCGCCTGCGCAAATCTTGGCGTAAGCCTGTTCGGCGTTGCTGATGCCACCGACACCGATCAAAGGAAGTGTGTCTCCGGTGAGCTTGCTGAGCTGAGCGAGGACGTGGGTCGATTTCTCGAACAGCGGTTCACCGGACAGCCCACCGTGCTCATCCTTGTGTTTGCTCAGCAGGCCGTCCCGCGAGAGGGTTGTATTGGTGGCGATAATGGCGTCAATACGCGCCTCGTTTGCGACCTCGGCAATATCCGCCAGTTCAGTTTCTGAAAGATCCGGTGCGATCTTCAAAAAGATTGGAATCGGTCGGGTCAATGTGTCCCGGGTCTCAATCACACGGGCCAGTAGCGCGCTAAGCGCGGCCTTGCCCTGTAGATCGCGCAGTTTCTCGGTATTGGGTGAGGACACGTTGACAGTGGCGAAATCCAGATGCGCGGCGCAATGCGCGAGAACCTTGGCAAAGTCCCCCGGTCTGTCGTCGCTGTCCTTGTTCGCCCCCAGGTTCAACCCGATCACTGCGTCCTTTGGCCGGTTGGCCAATCGCCGCGCCATGACGTCCATACCATCATTGTTGAAGCCGAAGCGATTGATCGCCGCCTTGTGTTCGGTCAACCGAAAGAGTCGCGGTCTGGGGTTTCCGTGTTGAGGGCGCGGAGTGACGGCGCCGACCTCAATAAACCCGAACCCCGCGCGCGACAGTGGTGCCAGAACCTCGCCATTCTTGTCATACCCGGCCGCCAGCCCGACCGGGTTCGGCAGGTCCAGACCTGCGACTTTGGTTCTGAGGCGCGGCGATGTCACCGGGCCTGGGGCAGGGGTCAGTCCGGTTTTGAGCGCTGTGATTGAAAGACCGTGCGCGGTTTCCGGATCCAGGCGGTGCAATGCAAACATCGCAAGTCGTTCGGTCAGTCTCATCCGAAGGATGCCCCGCCCTGCGCCGACCCGCACCGGATCAGGCGCGAGGTTTCGACAGCGGCCTGACGATGCACCACCGCGTCTCGGTAGACCGGGTCGGTCACCATCGCCAAAAACGCGTGCGCGTTTGGATAACGCGCAACAAAAACCGCATCCCAAGTCTCGTCTGCGGGGCCGATCAGCGTCGTCTGAAATGCACCGCGCCAGAGGATCGATGCCCCAAGTCGGGCAATGATCGGCGCAGTTTCAGCGCCATAGTTCTTATAGGCCTGCGCCCCGCTGAGACCGGCCTTGGCGAGTTTGTGATCTGATGGATACTGTGCCCGATCCCGAAACTTGACCAGATTCAGCATCTCGATGGGCTGATCCCGGTCCAGATCCTTAAAGGTTTCAAACTGTGCGCGTTCCGGGTCGATGTAGGTCGTCATACCAACTCCTCCGGGAAGACGTGCTTATCGTCTACCAGCGGTAAGGGGCGGGACCAGATCACGTCAGTCATCCGGATCGGGCGGTAAAGATGCGGGAACAGGGCGTCTCCGCGCGACACCTCCCATTTCAAGTCACCGCCCATCGCGTCAATGTTGCACGCCACAAGGGTTAGCCCTTCGGTGCCGGCAAAGTGCTTGGCCGCCGTCTCGGCAACCTGCTCGGCCGTTGAGAAATGCACAAACCCGTCCGCGACATCGATTGGTGCACCCTCCGAGGCACCTTTGGCTTGAAGATCGGCCCATTCATCGGACCTGAAAATCTTGTAAATCAGCATGCGGCTGTGATGCCCCGAGCGACTGGGGGAATCAAGCCGGATTTCCCCCTTTGACTCTTTCACGCTGCCAGCGCACGATCATAAAAAACAACACTAGGGAGTTTCATGATGTTGACCCGTTTTCTGGCATCTGCCGCCGTTTTAGCGCTTACATCTGGCATCGCTGCCGCCGACTACAAATTGACCATTCTGCATACAAACGACCTTCACAGCCGCATCGAGTCGATTAATAAATACGACTCGACCTGTGATGCCGAGGACGAAGCCGAAGGAAAATGCTTTGGCGGTGTGGCACGCCTGAAGGCAATGGTGGATGCCAAGCGCGCGGCGATGCCCGACGAAAACTTGCTGTTGTTGGATGCCGGGGATCCCTTCCAGGGGTCGCTTTTTTACACGACCTACAAAGGCGCCGCTGAGTCCGAATTTATGGAAGCCATCGGCTATGATGTCATGGCGGTTGGAAATCATGAATTTGACGATGGTCCCGAGGGATTGGCGACATTCATCGACGCCGTCAGCTTTCCGGTGATCTCGGGAAATCTGGATTTGTCATCGTCCGCCGAACTGAAAGACAAAGTGCAAAACCATGTCGTTTTGGACGTGGGTGGTCAGAAGATTGGTATCATATCCGCTCTGGCGACAGATACCGTTGACACCTCCAGTCCCGGAAAAGACGTTGTGTTTCAGGACGAAATCGAAAGCCTGTCGGCGGACGTTGCGGCCTTGCAGGACGAAGGCGTCAACATCATCATTGCCCTGAACCACGTGGGATTGGCAAAAGATATCGAAATCGCCGAAAACGTCCCGGGATTGGACCTGGTGATCGGGGGGCACTCTCATTCGCTGCTGTCGAATACACAGGACGGTGCGGCCGGTCCGTATCCGATGATGGTCGGCGACGTTCCGATTGTTCAGGCCTATGCGTATTCGAAATACCTCGGGGAAGTCACCCTGACCTTCGGTGACGATGGCAATCTGATTTCCGCAGAAGGCGAGCCCATTTTACTGGATGCCTCGGTCACTCCCGACGCGGATATTGCCGCCCGCGTGGCTGAAATGGGTGCCCCGATTGAAGAGATGAAGAAACGCGTGGTGGCAAACACGGCGGAATCGATCGAAGGCGACCGCTCGGTGTGTCGGGTACAGGAATGTCAGATGGGCAATCTGGTTGCCGACGCGATGCTGGCCCGGGTTGCGGATCAGGGTGTGCAGCTGGCCATCGCTAATTCGGGCGGTCTGCGGGCCTCCATCGACCCCGGTGAGGTGACCATGGGCGAGGTGCTGACCGTGCTGCCGTTCCAGAACACGCTGTCGACCTTCGAGATCAGCGGGCAGGGGATCATCGACGCGTTGGAGAATGGCGTCAGCCAGGTCGAGGACGTCAAAGGACGGTTCCCGCAGGTCGCTGGAATGACCTTCACTTGGGACCCATCGGTCGCGCCAAACGAAGGGCGCATCAGCGATGTTATGGTGGCCAGCGGAGATGGCTTTGAACCAATCGATCCAGCTGCGACCTACCTAGTCGTGACCAACAACTATGTTCGCAATGGTGGTGATGGGTACAGCATGTTCGAGGGCGACGACAAAAAAGCTTACGACTACGGTCCTGATCTGGCGGATGTGACGGCTGAGTATCTGGCCGATAACGCCCCGTATCAGCCCTACCTTGATGGGCGCATTAAGCAGAAGTAATCCGGCCATCTCCCAAAAGCTGCTTCCGCTGGGCGTGGCTTTTGGGACTGTTTGTCAGCTGAAATCGTATTCCGGCCACAAGGCCGGGTCGAACCCGTCTAGCATGGGCTGAATATGCTCCGCCACCTCGCGCCAGCCACCAATGGATTTCGTTGAGATCTTGTTACGGACCTGATCGATACTGGCGGTGCGCACCTGTTTTTTGTTTTCTTCCGGGTGCATCATGCTTTCCTGCCACGCGATCCCGCAGAAATCCGCGACCTGCTGGCTGTAGGTCTTCGGGTCGGCAACCAGATTTTCATACTGAACGGTCAGAATACGATCGCCGAACACGGCATCCCAATGCGCCATGTAACGCCGGTACAGATTCGCAGAATGTGCGATCGCCTCGAGATCACAGGTGTACCTCAATCCGCCTGCTGGAAACCATCTGATCCATTTCGATAAACCAACATCGCGTGGGTCGCGTATCAAGTTGACAACTTTTGCGTTGGGAAAAGCGCTAAATAAAAAACCAACTCGCCGGAAGTTATGGGGCATTTTGTCGATGAAAGCGACGGTGTCACTTCGAATAGGGGGCATCAGTCTGCGGTAGTCTCGCGCAAACTCGCCAGCAGCCATCTTGTCGAAAGCCCGACCGCTATCCAGAAAATCATCGGAGAGATCGGATGCCAACATCAACTCCCCACATCCCGAAATTCTGGGTGTAGAGCTCAACATCATCTCGACAAGTGTCGTGCCCGAACGCGGTTGGCCAACCACGAAAATTGGGGTGGGGTTGTTTCTTGCTTCATAGCTGGGAACAGGTTTTCCTAAGGGAAACCGATCTATTATTCTCGTAAACTTGTCTTCTTCCGATGCAAGGTTGTATGGGCTCGACTGTTTCTGAGCAGCATTGGCCCTGGCAAACAAAGGTAGAGCCGCGCTGAGCCCAAGGTGGTCAGAGGTTAGTTTGGCCTTGGCAAACTCTAATGGAGTTGAGCTATAATCCTTGGATTCCAAGGCGGCTTCAACTGCAGTAAGTAGCTTTTGCCCGCCTTCATTGCGTTGCATGAAAGCCAAGTGATGTAGCGCACTTGGATTTGTTGGATCACGCTCCAGGATTTTTTTTTAGTATTTCTACGGAACCCGCTCGGTCTCCACTTTGATGCAAGTTTACAGCTTTAAGGAAGGCAATTGATATCCTATCGGGCGCCAATTCATACGCCCGCGAGATATCACTTGTGTAGTCCGAGACAAATCCAATGTGCTCAAAGGCGCGCGCTCGTTTGTACAAAAAGTCGGCGTTTTCGGGGTCTTTTTCAAGTTTTTGAGTGGTGTAATTTATTATAGATCGCCAGTTCTTGCTCTTGTTCGTAATTTCTTCAATTAGTCGAGTAAGCTCCTTGTTGTTTGGAAACTCTTCGATTTTTTGTTCTGCATAAGTCAGGGCTTGATCAATCTGCCCGGTTTGCATCAGAGCATTCGCCAGATTTTCTACAAACTGCGGGTCGTCCGGTTTCATACGGGCGGCTTCAACAAAATGCGGAATGGACTGCTGGTACTTCTCCATTTCGGTCAGCACAAAACCGGCGATTGCGTGATAATCTGAGTCCTTGGGGAACTTTTTGATGCCAAGCTGCGCTTTTTTTAGCGCCTGCGGCAGTTTGCCTGCCTCCAACAACGCCACCGCCTTGCTTTTTAGGGTTTTTGCCCTTTGATACTCCATCGGACCCTATGTGACCCTTTGCCTGTAGAAACAACTATCGATGGTTCATTACCCATGTGCGGACGGTTTGCAATAACTCTTCACAATGACGCAATGGCGCGGCTGTTTGATGCGCGGCCTGCGAACGCTCTGCCAATGGTTCCGAACTACAACGTCTGTCCGACAAATCAGGTACATGTGGTGCGGACTGGCGAGACAGGTCGCAGATTGGACGCGCTGCGTTGGGGACTTCTGCCACATTGGTACAAAACTGAGACAGCTGGTCCGCTGCTGATCAACGCCCGGGCCGAAACTCTCGCAGAGAAACCCGCCTTTCGGTCGGCCTGTCGTGAGCGTCGGTGTCTGATCGTGGCGACAGGGTTCTATGAGTGGACGAAGACAGAACAAGGCACTCGATTGCCGTGGTACATTCAGCGGCAGGACGGAGCTCCCATTGCCTTTGCAGGTGTCTGGCAGGACTGGGGGGATAACGCAACGCGCCAAGGCACCTGTGCCATCGTGACCACCGGGGCAAATCAAAGGCTGAGCGCACTTCACCATCGTATGCCTCTAATCCTTGAGCCTGAGAATTGGCCGCTCTGGCTCGGAGAAGCCGGCAAAGGCGCTGCGCGCCTGATGCGGCCTGGGGCCGAGAATGTGCTGGAATTTTACAGGGTTGGTGAGGCGGTAAATTCGAACCGCGCGGCCGGGCCGGAACTGATTGAGGCGCTGGAGGCTTAAAGAAGGATGATCTTTCTTTCCAGAACGGTGCAAGCTAGACCGCAGGCATGGTCCTGAAACTATCAAATCTCTCTGACCTGTATGCGCAGGATTTCGACACAGTAATTGACGTGCGCAGCCCGGCTGAGTTCGCCGAGGACCATCTGCCGGGCGCGATCAACCTGCCGGTTCTGGATAATGATGAGCGTGCCCGGGTCGGCACGATCTATGTGCAGGAGAGCCCGTTTCTGGCACGTAAACTGGGCGCCGCGCTGGTGTTCCGAAACGCGGCCAATCACATTGAAAACAGTCTTAGTCATCACGGCGGACGTTGGCGTCCGCTGATCTATTGCTGGCGCGGGGGGCAACGATCAGGGGCTTTTGCCTGGATGCTCCAACAGATTGGCTGGCGCGCCGAAGCCATCGAAGGAGGATATCGGACCTACCGACGGTTGGTCAATTCGTACGTCTATGACAAACCCCTGCCACATCAATTGATTGCACTGGATGGATACACGGGTACCGCCAAGACCGATTTGCTAAAATATTTAAAATCTTCCGGTGTTCAGGTTCTGGATCTGGAAGGATTGGCCAACCACCGGGGGTCCTTATTGGGCGACATGCCCGGCGGCCAACCCAGCCAGAAGTCCTTTGAGTCGGCGTTATCTGCAGCTCTCTGTGCTTTGGACGTGTCCCGCTCGGTCGTCGTCGAGGCGGAATCATCCAAAATCGGCAATCTGATCCTGCCACCTTCTTTATGGACTGCGTTATGTGCAGCCCCTCGCGTTCAGATCACCGCACCGATTGAGGCACGCGCTGGTTATCTGGCTCAGGCATACGAGGATGTCCTTGCGGACGCTGATCGATTGCGCGACCGTTTGCATCCCCTGCGATTTCACCGTGGACACGAGGTTGTCGATGGGTGGATGCAGATGATCGCTGCGGGCGAAAAACAGGCTTTCACACGCGCCTTGATGGAGCAGCACTACGATCCGGCTTATGAGAAATCCCGACACGCAAGACGGGTCGAGATACTGGCAACGATTGAGGTTTCAAACCTGGATGACACGGGTCTGACTCAGGCGGCAGCAGAGATCAAAGTGGTGCTGGATCAACTTTGAAGCTTTAGTCCAGATGTCTTGGTTAACTGACCAATAATTGCCGCAGGATAGCCCGCATGGTGCAACGCGCGCAGTCGTTCGGACGCGTCGTTCGCAGAAACAGCGGCCAGCAAACCTCCGGCAGTTTGCGGATCATACAGCAAGGCGGCCTTGCCGGTTTGCGGTAACTCTGGGCTGAGCGATCTGTTCTCGGCGAAAATTGTGGACTGAACGCTCTGATCGCTGAGCTCAAGCGCGCCGTCCATGATCGGAACGGATGCCAGATCAATTGTGGCGCCACAGCCCGAGGCTTCGCACAGGCCCAACAGATGCCCGGCAAGGCCAAATCCGGTGACGTCTGTCATCGCGTGTGCGTTCGCTAAAATGCGCGAGGCTTCAGCTTGCGGTGTGACCATCTGTTCATAGGCGGCTGAAACACAGGCTCCGCTTGCCTGACCAGCCATTTCGGCTGCCATGATCACGCCGCTGCCCAGAGGTTTGGTGAGTAGCAGAACATCGCCCGGCTGCCCACGAGACAAAGAGATGGGTTCGGCGTTGCAAAGACCAGTCAGAGTGAACCCGATCGTAAACTCATCTCCCATCGAACTGTGCCCCCCGACAATGTCGGCACCAGCCTCTTGCATGACATCGCTCGCTGTCGACATGATCTCGGACATCGTACGATGCTGCAGGTCTGGTGACATGCGGGGCAAGATGATTGTTGCGGTTGCAGCCTGCGGTTCGGCCCCCATTGCCCAGATATCGCCCAAGGCATGCACCGCAGCAATGCGGGTCATCAGGACCGGATCCAAGGAAAAACCGCGCAGATGATCCGATGTGATCACTTGTCGTACGTTGCCGGTTGTCAACACAGCGGCATCGTCGCCCGGTAAGAACCCAACATCGGACCGTTTCGGCCGCATCACAGGCCGCAGGGCGGATTGCAGTGCGGTGCGTCCGATCTTGGCCCCGCACCCGCCACACATGGGTTTGTCACCCAACGCCTCGTGCACGCCCGCCGCATGGTTTTTTGGCACAACAGGTGGTTTCATTTGCGGCAACTTGCGAAACTTGTTCATGAAGGACTGATCGATATGGTCTTTCCATCTCCACATCAACGAACCGCTGAACGAGGTGCCCAGACGCTCGGCCAAGGCGGATTTGCCGCCGAGGGAGATGAGTTTGAGGTAGTCCTTCTGCGGTGCGTATTGCCGCATTTTTCCGGCACCCAATGCAGCTCGAAGGTTCTCGAACAGGACAGGCGCTTCGCGCACGGCGTAGACACCCGCTTTGGGGCGCGGATTTTCAATCAAATGCGCACAGTCGCCGACGGCAAAAATCGCTGGATCGCTGGATTGAAGGTGGCTGTTCACGCGGATGTAACCGTCCTCCAGGTCCAGCCCCGTAGTGGAAATCCAGTCATAAGGTCTTGCGCCGGCAGCCCCGGTGACGAAACGTGCAGGGATCTGTCGACCATCCGAAAGCTCAACATGATCTTCGGCAATTTGCGCGATCTGGACCTGCTCAAGGATTTCGACACCTAAATCGGACAAGGCTTTTCGGATGGTGGTTGCGGCTTTGGAACTCGTCGCCGACAGACCGGTAGAGCTGTCCATCAATGTGATCTTGGCTGGCCGCTTTCTCGCGTTCAGCGCGTGCGCCATAGCCATGGCCAACTCTACGCCCGCAACACCCGCTCCGATAACGGCGACTGCGGCAGGTCCGGTCTGGGTCAGGTACGCATCCCATCGCGCCGCAAAAGCCCCGAGCGGTTTTGCCGGAACCGCATGTTCACGGAAACCGGGCAGGAACGGCATCTCGGATGTAATGCCGACATTGATCGAGGCCACATCAAACGCCACTGGCGGTCTTCCGGGAACGTAAATCTCCCGGCTGTCGGTGTTGATCCCATCCACAGCCCCAAGAACAATCCTTGCGCCGGCAAAACGGGCCAGCTTGATCAGATCAATATCCAGCTCCCAGCGCTCATAATGACCGGCTACAAAACCCGGCAGCATGCCGGAATAAGGGGCGGTCGCACCGGGGTTAATGACTGTAACGCGCGCGCCCGGCAGCGGGTTCATACCCCATTTCCGCAACAGCAACGCGTGAGTGTGACCTCCACCAATCAAAACCAGGTCGCGGGTCAGTGGCAGCGGAGGTGTATGCATCAGGATCAGTTCGTGCTGTGGTCAGGGACGTCCTCGACCTGTTCGACCGCGTGCGTGGCCCAAAGCTCATCCTCGCCCGCGTCTGGCAGGTTCTCGGGTTTTTCATGACGGTGAATGTGCCATTTGGCAATGAACAGGGCCGTGATCGGCGCGGTCAGGAACAGGAACAAAGTGATCAACAACTCGTGCAGCGACAGCTTCCCCTCGAGCAGAACCGAGTGAAAGATTGACGCCAGCAGAACGCCACCGACGCCCAGGGTGGTGGCTTTGGTCGGGGCATGCAGCCGCGACATCTGGTCTTTGAGCTTGATCATTCCGAAAGATCCGACAAACCCAAAGATGCCCGAGACGATCAGGAAGACAGAAATCAGCAGTTCGAACAGAAATTCCATACCGCCCTCACTCGATGATGTTGCCGCGCAGCATAAAGCGCGCGTAGGCCACGGTTGAGACAAAGCCCAACATGGCAATGATCATCGCGGCTTCAAAGAAAATCTCGCTGCCTTGAGACAGACCATACAGGATCATCAGGGCGATGGTGTTGATCACTAGTGTATCCAGCGCCAGTACGCGGGTGCCGACACCGTCTGCGGTGATGATCCGCCAAAGACACATCAAGATCGCTGCCCCAAAACAGGCGAAAGCAAACCAAATCGCATAGAGCATCATTCGAAAATCTCCTTCAGGCGGCGTTCGTAGCGCCGTTTGATCTGGTCGCGAACCGCCTCGGGGTCCGGTGCGTCAAGGCAATGCACCAGCAGGTTGTGACCTTGCGCTGACAGATCGCAGCTCACCGTCCCTGGGGTCATAGTTATTGTGCCCGCAAGGACGGTGATTGCTTCGGGCGTGCGCAGCTCTAGCGGGATGCAAATCCAGCCAGGCTGACGGTCGCTATCGCGTTTGAACAGGATGATGCGCGCAACGGTGATGTTGGCCATAACGATATCCCAGAGGACCACCAGCATATATTCCGCCACCATCGGCCAGTTCCGCAGCTTTGGGCGATCCGGCCAGTAAGGCTGCGTGATAAACGGAATGATGATCCCCAGCAGCAGGCCAAATACGAGCGAGTTCAACGACCCGTTATTGGCCAGAAGAACCCACACCAACGTCAACAGAAAGGTCAGGTGCGGGTGCGGGAATATTCTGTGCAGAAGCTTTATCACTCTTCCCCTCCCAATACCGCAGAGATGTACTGCTCAGGCGTGAACAACTGTTCGGCGGTCTTACTTGTGTACTCCAATGCAGGCCCCGCAAACAGGGTCAGAAGGATCAGACCCGCCACTGCTCCGAAAACGGCCGTAAAGGCCAATCCGGGTTGGGGTTCGGGTGCGGTGGCTTGCGGTTGTTCGTCGGCGTCTTGCGCCTTGGGTTCCCCGACATACTGGGCATCATGACTTTTCCAGAAGATCAGCGACCCGGCTCGGGCCAGGCCGACGATCGTGACGAAGGACCCAATCAGAACGACCGCCCAGACCGCGTTGGCGTCGGACGCGTCCCGCGCGGCATCCAGAACCAGCAGCTTTCCGACGAAGCCGGACAGGGGTGGCATCCCGGCCATGGCAATAGCGCCGACAAAGAAGAGGGACGCGATCAAACCGCTTTGCGCCATTGGCGGCTTTGGCGCGATGGCACCGCCCCGGCGTTCCATAACCAAGTCCGCAACTAGAAACAGAAGTGCTGTAGCTAGGGTTGAATGGAACACATAGTAGAGCGCGGCCGCTGTTGCGTCTGGCGTGAACAGTGAAATGGCGATCAGCAACGTGCCCATTGAGGCGATTGCACAAAAGGCCACCATTCGGGCGATGTGTTGCGCCCCCAATATCCCGATGGCTCCAACGGCAAGGGTCAGCAGCGCTGCGGGTTGCAGCCAGTCACCGACCAGTCCGTGGGTCGCTTCGACTTCGGGGCCGAATGCCAGCGTATAGACGCGCAGGATCGAATAGGCGCCGACCTTGGTCATGATTGCAAACAACGCCGCCACGGGTAGTGGCGCATTGGCATAGCTGGCCGGAAGCCAGAAATGCAGCGGCAGCACAGCAGCTTTGATACAAAAGACCAACAGCAACAGTACGGCACCCACGCGCAGCAAGGCGGTGTCCTCGGGTGGAATCTCTGCGACGCGGACAGCAATGTCTGCCATGTTCAGCGTTCCGGTCACGCCATAGAGCGTGCCCAGAGCAAACAGGAACAGCGTCGAGCCCAACAGGTTGTAAGCGACATACTGCACCCCCGCCTTCAGGCGCACCGAACCGCCCGCATGGGTCATCAGGCCATAGGACGCGATCAACAGAACCTCGAAGAAAACGAACAGGTTGAACGCGTCGCCTGTCAAAAACGCGCCACACACACCCATCAACTGAAAATGCAGCAACGCGTGAAAGTGTTTTCCGCGTTCGTCCCAACCGGAGGCAATTGCGTATAGAACGATGGGCAGGGCCAGCAGCGCGGTCAGCAGAACCATCATCGCCGAAAGCCTGTCCAGAACCATCACAATCCCGAACGGAGCGGGCCAGTCTCCAAGCTCATAGACCTGAATATCCCCGCCCATCGCTTGTACGGTGACGGTCAGGGCAATGCCGATCAAAGCCACAACGCCCGCGACCGAGAAGATACGCTGCAGGTCCAAGTGGTATCGCAGAACCATGATTATGAACGGGGCCAGGATCGCGGGAAGGACGATCGGCGCAACGATCCAGTGGTTCATGCGTCTTCTCCCGGCGCATCCGTGCTGTCCTGGGCGGTCATGTCGATATGGTCATCCTTTGAGGACAGGTAGGCGCTGAGCGCGATCATCACGATCACAGCCGTCATCCCGAACGAGATCACAATGGCCGTCAGCACCAGTGCCTGGGGCAGCGGATCGGTGTATGGAACCTCTTCGTACTTGTTCAAAACCGCGGGTGCATTCAGCGCCAGACGACCGGTTGCAAACAGGAACACGTTCACCGCATAGGTGATCAGCGACAGGCCCAAAATAACCGGGAACGTGCGGCGGCGCAGGATCAGGAAAATCCCGGCAGCGGTCAGAACGCCTACGGCAGAGGCTACCAACGCTTCCATCAGGCCTGCTCCTTCTCTTTGTCTTCTTCCGGCGGATCATCCCGCAGCGGGTTGATATCCATCGGGAATTCCTGCGCCATACCTGGTTGCCACGCAAAGCGGGACAGACTGTCCAGCGCCAGCATCACCGCGCCCAAAACAGCCAGGAACACGCCTGTGTCGAACAGCAAGGCCGTTGCCCACTCGAACTCTTCCAGCGGGGGCCAGTTGATGTAGCCGAAGTCGCTGGTCAGGAACGGGCGTTCGTTGAACCATGCGCCGACACCTGTGGCGGCGGCAATCAGAACCCCCCAGCCGATCGTGCCGTGGTAGTAGAACCGCTGACGTTCAATCGCCCATGTATAGCCGCTGGCCATGTATTGCATCAGGAACGCAATTGCCACGACCAGACCGGCGATGAACCCGCCGCCCGGCTGGTTGTGCCCGCGGAAGAAGATATAGGCCCCAACCATTAGCGCGATTGGCATCATGACGCGGGTCACAACGACCATCATCAAGGGATGCGCATCGCCAGACTGCGGCCAGTGCGGTTTGCGATTCAACAAATAGCCCCGGACATTGCTGCCAAGAACAGCCTCGGTCAGAGCAAAGATGATCAGCGCGGCGATACCCAGAACGA
Organism: Ruegeria sp. B1; assembly: GCF_056535885.1. Classification (NCBI taxonomy): domain Bacteria; kingdom Pseudomonadati; phylum Pseudomonadota; class Alphaproteobacteria; order Rhodobacterales; family Roseobacteraceae; genus Ruegeria; species Ruegeria sp. B1. The sequence goes on from NZ_JBQFJA010000001.1 coordinate 2,243,563, forward strand.
TGATCTCGCCAAAGGTATCAAAGCCCCGGAAATCGACGAGGATCACGTTAACGACGTTGGTGCCACCGCCGCCTTTGTACGAGTTCGCCAGATGGAAGTCCGAAATCGTCGGGAAGGCAAAATCACGCATCATGATCGCATAGATGAGCGCTCCGGCTCCGATACCCGCCACCACGGAGACAGCCGCATCCCGCCATCTGCGCGCAGCCGAGCTGTCCCAGGGCGTTTCGGTCGGCAGAAAGTTCAGAGACAGAAGCAGCAGGATCATTGTCACCACTTCGACCGAGATCTGTGTCAACGCCAGATCCGGTGCTGAGAGATAGTTGAAGGCAACCGAAACGATCAGACCGACGACGCCAATCAGCACAAGCGACAGCAGTCGGTTGCGGTGGAACCACATGATCCCCAGCGTTGCGACAACGAGGCAGATCCAGCCGATGATCGGAATAGTCTGGGCAGGGATCGGGACGCGTGTTTCAACACCAATGGTGCCGGTGGAATAGGCGTAGTACCCCAGTGCCACTGTGAACGCGACGAAAATGATCGCGTAGCGGCTGAGGACGCCATTGTGCAATTCGTCGGTGACCCAGCGGCTTAGCCTTGTGAAGGCGCTGATGATGGCCTCGAAAATCACTTTGGCTTCGGGGCGGGGCAGGGCGTTCCAAACCTGCTCGCCGCGTTGATGCAGGGTCAGCAAGAACAGGCCGCCCACCGTCGCCACGACAGACATATAGAGCGCTGGTGTGAAGCCGTGCCAGAGTTTCAGCGAGTAGTACGGCAGCTTCTCTCCGCCGATCACTGCGCTGGAGACCACCGCCACCAAGGGCCCGACAATCGCCGCCGAGTAGAGGCCGATCAGGATCACCAGCACGACGAGGAACGCAGGCGCGATCCAGAGACCGACAGGTGGGTCGTGGGGCTTTGCAGGATAGTCGTCGCGCTCAGGACCCAGAAAGACATGGCTGATGAAGCGGAAGGAATAGGCCGCAGAGAACAGCGCAGCCAGCAACGCCAGCCCGGGTACCAGATAGGGCGAGTTCAGCCAGGTTGTGTCGACCGTTTCCTCCAGCATCATTTCCTTTGACAAGAACCCGTTCAGCGGTGGCAGGCCCGCCATTGACAATGCGGCGATTGTTCCGACCGTGAAAGTGATCGGCATCAGGTGGCGCAGCCCGCCCAGTCTTTTGATATCTCGGGTTCCGGTTTCGTGATCCACGATCCCGGCCGTCATAAATAACGCAGCCTTAAAGGTCGCGTGGTTGATGATGTGAAACACGGCAGCGACCGCTGCGAATGTTGTGCCGAACCCCAGCAGCATGGTCACGAGACCAAGATGCGAGACGGTCGAAAACGCCAGCAGCGCCTTGAGGTCATCCTTGAACAGGGCGATCACTGCGCCGATCAGCATGGTGATCAGGCCGGTTGTCGCCACAATGTAGAACCACGCATCGGTTCCGGACAATACCGGCCACATGCGCGCCATTAGGAAGAGACCCGCCTTCACCATCGTGGCGGAATGCAGATAGGCTGACACTGGCGTCGGTGCCGCCATGGCATGCGGCAACCAGAAATGGAATGGGAACTGCGCCGATTTCGTGAAACAGCCCAGCAGGATCAGGATCAGGGCTGGCAGGTAGTAGGGCGAGGCCTGAATGAGCTCTTTATTCTGTAGAATGACGCTCAGGTCATATGAGCCGACGATGTTGCCCAGGATCAGCATCCCCGCAATCATCGCCAGGCCACCGCCGCCAGTCACGGCCAGTGCCATCCGGGCGCCTTGACGGCCTTCGGGCAGGTGTTTCCAGTACCCAATCAGAAGGAACGAGCTGAGCGATGTCAGCTCCCAGAAAATAAGCAAAAGCAGTATGTTATCGGACAGGACGATGCCAACCATCGCGCCCTGAAACAGCAGAAGATACGTATAAAACTGTCCCATCGGGTCTTCGCGCGACAGATAGAATCGCGCGTAAAGGATGATCAGCAGACCGATGCCGAGGATCAACAGTGCGAACAGAAATCCCAGCCCATCCAGCATGAAATTCGCGTTCAGTCCCAGACCGGGGATCCAGTCGAACCGGGCTGTAACCACTTCGCCCCGCATGACCGTGGGGATGTGTATAAACAGTCCTGCCAGCGCCATGAATGTCGTCAACCCAGCCGCCGAAGCTGCTGCATTTCGGCCCGCCCGGATCAGGAGGGCTGGAAAGACAGCTCCGATAAAGGGAAGGGCCGCGATAAGGAATAGGGACAAGTGCGATACTCCGTACTGGGCGCTTGAAGTGTTACAGAATTTGTAGGGATAATTTAATGACTGTTCAGAAATTGCAAGGTTCGCGCAAATTCCAAAACGTGTATATTGGATGCTTCTTCTGCGTAATAATGACGCGAACTTGATCCTTTCGACGGATTTCGGCACGGAAATGCCGGACCGGGTGTGTTAATGCGCTTTAAGCGGCCCAGGGAATTTGGCATGACGAAGATGAGGAACGGGATCCGAAGATGGGTTTTGCTGGGCGGTTGTGCCGCTATTCTCACCAGCTTTGCGATCCGTGAATACCGCCTGATCCCCGAGGACTATGCGGGTCGTCAGCTTGATGTGTCCGAGGCGCACAGGCAGGCGGTCAATGGCGATGTGTTGTTGGTCGATATCCGCACGCCCCGGGAATGGCGGGCGACAGGTCTGGGCGTGGGGGCACATCCGCTTGATATGCGTCGTGATGACTTCACCGAGGTGCTCGAACAGTTGGTAGGGGGGGATCAGCACGCTCCGGTCGCACTGATCTGTGCGCGCGGCGTTCGGTCGGCGCGGCTCAGCAACCAGCTCAGCGAGGCTGGCTTTACCAATGTTATAGATGTGCCCGAGGGTATGCTGGGATCCGCCGAGGGCCCCGGCTGGGTTCGGGTTGGGTTGCCAATCAAAGACTACGAGGGGGGCGCGTGATGAGGTCCAAGCTCTGGACAACCATCGGTTTCGCGCTGTGCGCGCAAATGGCTCAGGCGGCTTGCGGAGACGCCGAGGGACTGTGTGAGACCGAGTCCGGTGGCTATCAGATCGAACTGCCCGAGGCAGAGAATCCACCGATGGTCATTTTCCTGCACGGCTATGGCGGCAGCGGAACCGGCACGATGAGAAACCGTGGCATGGTTGATCCGTTGTTGGCCCGGGGATACGCGGTGATGGCGCCCGAAGGTGCAATCAGCAATGGTCGCCAAAGCTGGAATTTCTATCCCGGTTGGGACGGGCGAGATGAGACCGCCTTTCTTATCGAAGTTGTCGATGATGCGGCCGCGCGGTTTGGTGTCGATCCCGAAAGAGTAGTCCTCGGCGGATTCTCTGCGGGCGGGTTCATGGTCAATTATCTGGCCTGCGCAGCGCCGGAGACGTTTTCAGCATATGTCCCGGTTTCTGGCGGATTCTGGCGTCCACATCCCGAGGCCTGCGCAGGCCCGGTGCGCTTGTTTCACACCCATGGCTGGACCGACAATGTTGTTCCGCTTGAAGGCCGCTTTCTGGGCGGCGGACGCTTTCAGCAAGGCGACATCTTTGCGGGGCTGGAGATCTGGCGTACCGCCAACGAATGCGTCGACAACCGTCCGGATGGTTTTGGCAAGACAGATGAGTTCATGCGGCGGAAGTGGACTCGTTGCGCTGAGGGCAGTGCCCTTGAACTCGCGCTGTTTCCCGGTGGGCATTCCGTGCCCAAAGGATGGTCGGACATGATGCTGGATTGGTACGAAGGACTGCCCGGCGGTTGATTACTCCGCCGGGGTCATGGTGCCCTTACCGTCGATCAGACGCTTCAACTCGTCCCGGTGACGGCGCGCCGACCGTGTGATCGCCGGTTCCTCGAAGTCTTCGCGCATTCCAACCATGTGCCGGGCCGCACCGGCCGATACGCCGCTGAGCGCGGATAGCGGGATGGCCAGCGCCAGGCTGATGGCAATCGGTGCAAGCCAGAACGAGACCAGACCTGCCAGAATACCGATGCTGAGGGCAATTCCGCTGATGGTTTCAAGCGCGTGGCACAAAACGAGTGTGCGCAGCCGGTAGGTGCTGCCGTCCCGCGCCTGCGGCGACCAACCTTTCTGGAGGCCCAGTACCGTGCGGAAAACAGCAATCATCTGTTGCACCATCAGAATTGGCGCATAAAGGATCGACAGCAGCACTTCGGCCAGAAAAGATGTGAAAAACCGCCGCCCGCCGCCAAAGTCAGAATAGCGCACCCCGGACAGAGGCAAGGCGGCAACGCCCAGAACCTTGGGTGCAAGTAGCATCGCGTACATGACCAGAATAATCAGCACATGGCGCGTTTCGGTCATCTCCGGCCATTGGGGAAAGAGTGGATTGTCTGGACTGAAGTAATGCAGGACCGAGGCGTCCTGTCCCTGGCCGATCAATGCCCACATGACCAGCAGCGCGAACCAAAGCGGCGACATCAGATATCCAACGGCCCCATGAAACATGTGGAATCGCGACACCGAGCGAAAGCCACTGGTCCCGAGCAGTTTCAGATGCTGCAGGTTGCCTTGACACCATCGCCGGTCACGCATGGCATGGTCGATCAGGGTGGGGGGTGTTTCTTCGTAAGAGCCACGGATTCGCGGCAAAAACCGCACGGCCCAACCGGCCCGGCGCAGCAAGCCCGCTTCGACGAAATCGTGGCTCATGATCAGTTTGTCTTTTCCGTTGACCGAGCGAAGCCTTGGCAGGCCGGCACAGGTGGCAAAAGCCTTGGTGCGAATGATGGCGTTGTGACCCCAATAATTGCCTTCCTGTCCACACCATCGCGCGAGGCCTTCGGCAAACGCGATCCCGTACACGCCATTGGCAAACTGCTGCATCCGTGCAAAAACAGACTGCGCGCCGATCAGCTGCGGATAGCTCTGGATCAGGCCGGCACCTGGATCACGCGCCAGTGCATCGGTCAGACGGGCAATCGCACGGCCTGTCATCAAGCTGTCGGCATCCAGAACCAACATGGCATCCCAGTCACCACCCCAGCGGCTAACCCAGTCGGCGATGTTGCCGACTTTTCGATCTGTGTTTCGGTCCCTGCGGCGATAGTAGAGTTCCAGTCCGGGTGCCAGGGTTGTGCGCAGCGCTTCGATACTGGCCTGTTCCTGCGCGGCGATGTCCGGATCGCGCGTATCTGACAGGATGAACATGGCATAGTGGTTCTGACCGCCGCGTGACTGCAAGTCTTCCAGCATGGTGCGGGCATTGCCCAGAACGTACCAGGGTACTTCATTGTAGACGGGCATCAACAAGGCGACGCGCAGGGGATCCGCGCGGTTGCGCCGCGCCGGTAGGTCTTGCCTGGAGAGCGAGATCATACCCAGCAAAACGGTGCAGACCGTGAAAGATATCCAGAAGAAGTTGAACGAGATCAGAGTCAGCAGAATGCCCTCGATCAAATTGATCCCTTCGGCTCCGAACCAGTCGGTCATGACCCACAGCAGGCCCAACGTCGCGGCCATGGCCGGTGAAAAGGCCAGAGCGCGCCAGAATCCGGTGGATGGCCGTCGAGAGGGCGGCACATCGGCGTCACGGAATCCGGTGCGAAAATCCTGCGTTGGCATCGTCAGAGGAGCCTCGGGCGGCATGATATGCAGGTTTTGACTCATGTAGTCCATCTGTACAGCCAGACCTCAGAGGCCGCCTGTTTCCCTAGGCGTAACTGAGCCCTCAGTTCGACATGATCGCGATCAGACGGTTCGAACGAAAACGCAAGGCGCACACCGCCTGTGTCCGGGTTGTATTGCAATACGCCATCGGATGTTTCGGCATGCGGCGATTGCACATAGATTTTGATCGCATCAAGATCTTCAAAAAGCTCACTGGCTTCAAAGTCGATGACGGCCAGCCGCCCTTCGCCAAAAGTGTTTTCGCCCATCGCCGTGTTGATCACGCGTGGCATCGACGTACGCTGGGGCTCTTCTCCCCATATCAGAGAATACGATATGTCGACCTGTTGGCCTGCGCTGTAGGGTACGGCGGGTCGCCAGTAGGCCACAATGTTGTCGTAGATTTCCTGATCGGCGGGTATCTCTACCAGCGTGACCGTGCCTTTGCCCCACTCGCCTTTTGGTTCGACCCACAAACCTGGCCGTTTGTGGTAATTGGCTTCGAGATCGGCGTAATCCGAAAACGCCCGTTTTCGCTGCATCAGACCAAACCCCTGAGGGTTTGTATCCACAAAGGAAGAAATTTGCAGCCGGGTCGGGTTTGCCAGAGGACGCCAGATGACTTCGCCGGCGCCATTTCGGATCATCAGCCCATCGCTGTCATGCACCGCAGGCCGGAAGTCGTCGAACCTGCTGTGATTGGTCTGATCGAAGAGGAACATCGAGGTGCCTGGTGCGATCCCCACGTGGTCAAGCTCGACGCGTGGGAAAAGGGTGGCCTCGACCTCCATGACGCAATCCGCGCCGGCGGTGACGTCAAAACGGTAGGCGCCGGTGACGCTGGGGCTGTCCATCAGCGCATGGACGACCATGTTGCGCTGGCCGGGTTCTGGACGCTCCAGCCAGAAGCGAATGAACTCAGGAAATTCCTCGCCATCCGGATCGCCGGTTTTTAGCGCAAGCCCGCGCGCCGATAACCCGTACACTTCGTGCAGGCCAATCGCGCGAAAATAGCTGGCGCCCTGGAACACGCAAAACTCATCGGTTTTGCCGGGACGGTGCATTTCCGTGCGCAGGCGCAGGCCCGAAAATCCAAGGGTCTCGTCCACAGGAAGCTGCGGGACCTCGTCTGACTTGTCGAACATGTCCAGGTCAAAGACAACGGGTTTGGTCATGCTATCTTCGACGGTCGACACCTGAACGGTTCGAGGGAAGTAGAGACCCGGTGTGAAGAAGTCGACATTGAACGGCGTTTCCGTTTCAAACCACAGCGCCCGATCCAACCGGAACCGGATTGACCGGTATTGCGGATAGGTCAGATCCTGCCATTCCTGCGGCACCATTTCGCGTTCTTCGAACGGGCGGCTGGCAAGATCGCGAGCCAAGGCCACGACGTCATTGCGGTGAAACGGAACGTCTCCGCCCGTGGCAAAGGTTGCGGGCGCGAGAAACAGCGCTGAGGTTGAGGCCAGAAATGCGCGGCGGGTCAAATTCATTTCTTTAATTTCCAAGGCTGTGACTTAAACCACGCGGCCAGATAGGCCACGCCGATGATCATGGCAAAGCCAATCATGTTGGCGACAAAGACACTGGCAACATCCCGCCCAGTCTGGTCCAGACCGACGCCGATCAACCGGGCGGCGGCCATCGAGAATACGAATACCGCAAGCGATTGCTGACCCACCTTGGTGATCAGCTTCAGAACCAGTTGCCAGACGCGCGCGCCAAGGCTGTGACCGGTGGCGATCAGGCGATGGCCATGTTCGCCCGCAACGACCCAGCCCAGATAGGCGAGCGACAGGAAATGCAGGTAGCGGAACAGTCCGAACTCGGTTTTGCTGCGGAATTCTTTGGTCAACGGCCAGACTTCGCGGATTTGCTCCGCCAGATCCGGCGCTGCAGACTGGATCCACATAAACACCTTCCAGGACCCAAAGGGCGCGGACAGAACCAGAAACAGCACAGCCGCCCAGATCAGGGTCTTGGATACGGGCGGGGCCGGCAGCCAGCCCCGCATAAAGGCAAAGCCGGTAAAGAATAGCAGTTGCCAACCGAACGGATTAAAGAACCACTGTCGATCCGACCACGGTTCTGCGGGCAAAGCCAGAATGCCGGTTTGAGCGACCAGCCAGATCCCGACCGAAGCTGTGGCCACCGCCCAGAATCCGATCCGCGACAGAGCCATGAACAACGGCATCATCGCCAGCACGACCAGGTACATCGGAAGGATATCGAAGTAGTTGGGCACATAGGTCAGTGTAAACAGACCAACCATCTGCGGCAGCGGGTCATTAAAGAAATGCTGCAGGTTCAGGGACGATACGTAAGTTTTTTCGAACAGGCCGGAAGTGTCCAGCGCGGCCATGCTCATGGCGACAAAAAAGAACAGGCAGATATGGGCCCAGTACACCTGCCAAATACGGAATACCACGCGGGCCGTGCCCATCCACCAGCCCTTGCGCATGAAGGCGCCGCCAAAGGCGATGGCCGAGGCCATGCCGGAACAGAACACAAAGATCTCGGTCGCATCGGAAAAGCCGAACCGCGCGGGAATCCACTTGGCCCAGGGGTCGTTCGGAATGTGTGCGATCAGGATGATGAACATCGCGATGCCGCGATAAAAATCCAGTCGGGGATCGCGAACACGCGCGGTGGGAGCTGCGGCCGAGGCCGCAACAGGAGCAAAATCAGTAGCGGGCGAAGCGGTCGCCATGCGGTCTTTGTCCTTCTTGGTCTTTTCGTTATTCGGCGGGGACGCTTTGCGCATCGCCGTTGTCGCGCGCCGCGTCGATCAGGGCGCGGCGGGCAAGCGCATAATTGTCCTCGCCTCCGGCGCGTTTCGCCTGCCGGTCGTCCAGAATGTGTTCAACGGCATCCAGCCGTCCCGCACGCAACCCGGAATCGATTGTGATGCGCTCGAATACATCGCGCTGGGCATGACTGCCACCGGCCAGTTGCATGGACCCGCGCGCGCTGAACAAAAAGTCGAAGGCAGCACCATATTGACCCTTGCCAAACGCTTCCAACCCTTTTGCGGCCGCCACGCCAGGATCCGACATCCGAATGGCGGTGTCGCCATGATTGCGACCGGCATCTTTTTGAATGCGCTGCAAAAGCTTCCCCGTGGCGTCCGGCCGGTTATCCCCGGTCAGCGCCAGCAAATAGTGAAGATCGGCGAAAATGAGACATCCATCTTCGGTCCTGGCGGCGCTGAGATCGGCCAATTCTTCCCAGCGATCTCCTACATTGACGCCCTCAAGTTCCAGCCGCGATAGAAGCGAGGTGGCATTTGAGATGTCGCGATAATCGTCGGTCTTGTCCTGACGGATGTTCTGATCGTAGAGCTCGATTACCTGCTCAACCTGACCCAGGTCGAGATGCATCAGCGCCTTGTGCCACCAGACATGATAGCGAAAATTATTGCAGTGCGCCCAGGCGTCTTCACGACCGGCCAGCCAGTCCAGCCCGAGTTGCGCGTTCCCGGTCATCTCATGCACATGGGCCACCGCATGCAGGCCCCAGGCGTCATCCGAGACCATCCACAGCGCCTGACGACCGGCAATCTCGGCTTTCTCGTAGGCCCCGGTTTCTTCCAGCGCGAAGGAATGGCACCCCAACAGGTATCCCCGCCCCGCATGGTCGGGTTCATAAGACGGCAATACCCGCTCAATGGAACGGCGCATGCCTTGCGCGTCGCCCAGCACGAAACGGGTGGCGTGGCTGAGTTTCATCGCCAGCGTGTCTTCGGGATGCGCGCGCAGAACCTCTTCGAATTTCTGGACCGCCTGCGATGGCAGATCGGAAAGGTAGAGTTCGAGCGCATCGACATAAAGCCGCTCGCGCGCGGACACCGGCTGACGCTCCATCGCGGCTTTGGCGGCAGCCAAGGCGTCGGTCGCAACCGGCAGCATCTCGCGTCTGCCCAGCAGAACCATGAACAGACCTTTGACGGCATGACCCAGCGCAAAATCCGGCTCAAGCTCAAGCACCTGCCCAAGATGTTGCGGCGTAATTGCCGCATGGGCCATGAACCCAAGCAGAACACCGTTCCAGGCGTCAACGCTTGCCGACTGGGTGAGGCTGTTCATCTGTCCGAAAACATCTTGCTTCATGCGTGGGTCCAATCTGATTGAGATATTTGACACTGTTCGATTTATCAGAGTGTGCGGCGGCGTCGTAACAGTATCGACCCTGCTCTCGAATTGGTGAAAAGCCGTGTGTGCGAAAAACGAAAAAAACCGCCGATTCAAGGGCATGTTTCAGCAACTTGCCGCCGAAATGGGCAAGTGTTTCAATCGTCGAACGGATTTTCGGCACTCAGCACCGCCTCGGTGTCCGCCCCGAAAACGGGCGGTGCAGTGCGGTATGTCACCGGGGTGCGCGACAGGTTCAATGGATTCCCAATAAGTTGAACGTCGCCCGGATCGGCTTTCATACTGATCTGCATCTCCCGTGCGCTGGCCTGGTCGGTGTCAAATACCTGATCAAGTGTCTGAACCGGGCCAACCGGAACTTTGAGTGCCTCAAGCTCGGCAATGACTTTTTGTGTGGATATCGCGCGCATTGCCGGGCGCAGCACGGAATTCAAGTCGTCGCGATGCTCCAGACGCGCCGGATTTGTCGCAAAGCGGGGGTCATCTGCAAGCTCGGTGGCCTCGATAAAACCACAGAAACGACGGAACTGGCTGTCATTTCCAACCGCCAGAATGACGTGACCATCCGCTGTTTCGTACACTTCGTAGGGCACGATGTTGGGATGCCCGTTTCCGCGTCGCTGCGGTACCTTGCCCGATGTCAGGTAATTCACACCTTCGTTGATCAGCCACGCCATTTGAGTGTCGACCAGCGCAAGATCAATCTGCTGTCCTTCGCCAGTCAGATCGCGGTGGCGCAGGGCGGCCAGAATACCAACAGCCGCGTACATGCCGCACATGACATCGGCAATGCCGACCCCCACTTTCATCGGTGCGCCGTCTGGATCGCCCGTCAGGGACATGATCCCCCCGTAACCTTGTGCCATAAGGTCATATCCGGGCTTGTTGGCGTTCGGCCCTGTCTGGCCGTAGCCCGAAATGGAACAGTAAACCAGGCCGGGAAGATCTTGCGCCAAACTGTTGTAATCCAGACCATATTTGGCCAGCCCGCCGGGCTTGAAGTTTTCAATCAGGATATCCGCATGTGCTGCGAACCGTTTCACTTGCGTCTGCCCCTCAGGTGTCGTGATGTCGATGGCAACGGATTTCTTATTGCGGTTCGCAGACATGAAATAGGCGCTCAGATCCGAACGATTGCCATCCGCATCCTCGACATAGGGCGGGCCCCATTGACGGGTATCATCACCGCCTGTGGCGGGATTTTCGACCTTGATCACGCTTGCGCCAAGATCCCCCAGCAACTGTGTGCAGGTCGGGCCCGCCAGAATACGGCTGAGATCCAGAACCTTAACCCCTTTGAGGGGCCCTTCAGATCCGGCCATCATACCCTCCACGCTCGATTTCTGCGGCAATAACGGTGAAACGGTCGGCTTTCACCGCCTCATCCAGTGCCGCCCGCAGTTCTCCGCGGTTGCGTACGGTGTGTCCATAGCCTCCAAATGCCTGTCCGATGGCAGCAAAGTCGTGGCGGTCAAAGTCCACGCCCCGGTTGCCCATCTGGCGTTGACGCTGCTTCAGTTCGATTAGGCCAAGGCTGGCATCAACAAACACCAGAAAAATCGGGTTCCCGCCCATTTCGGCGGCGGTGGACAGTTCGCCCGCCACCATCAGGAAACCGGCGTCACCCGAAAAGCTGATCACCGGACGGTCGGGTTCGGCGAGTTTCAGGCCCATTGCCATGGGTACCGCGCAGCCCATCGTGCAGAGCGCTGAGGACTGGATTAGTCCGCGCGCTTCCGTACAGGTCCACATCTGGCTCAGCAGGATGCGATGGGCGCCACTGTCTGCTGTGGCAAGGGTCTCAGGAGGTAGGGCCGCGCGAGTCTCGGCAATCACGGCGCCGGGCCCCCAATCCTCGTGGGACGGAAAAGCCCCAGCCAATGCGGATTTGACCTGTTTGGGTTCGCAATCGGGCCAAGTGGCGCGGGCACTATTGCCCTTGGCGATGGCTTCCAGCGTGGTTCCTGTATCGGCCACAAGGTTCAACCCGGCTTGATGCATATAGTGGTCGTTGAAGACGGCCGAGATATCGATAACGCGCGTGTCCTCGGGATCCCAGATTTCGCGCCAGCCGGGGCGCATTTCAATTGGGTCATAGCCCAGACACAGGATCAGATCCGCTTGCTCGACCAAGGGCACGAGATGTTTGTCGGCCAGCGGTGACAGCCCAGCCGCACCGAGGCAAAGCGGGTGGTCCTCTGGCACCACGCCTTTGGCCTTATAGGTGGTGACAAAGGGAATGCTGAAATGCTCCAGAAAAGCCTGAACCACGCTGCGGGAGTCGTCATAGAGCACATCCAGCCCGATGATGGCCAAAGGTCGTTGGGCGTCGGCGACCCAGCGGCGCGCCTTTTCAAGGCAATTGCCTTCCGGCGTGACCGCGGCCGGTTTGGCAAGACGACGACGTTTGGTGGTGGAGACGCGCGTATCCGCGACCGAGATCGGGACATCGATATGCACAGGGCCGGGGCGCGGTTGGTTGGCCAGCGAAACGGCCTTGTCCGCGACAATGTCGGCGCCTTCTCCCGTCATCAGAAACGTCCCCTTGGTGATCGAGCGATACACTTGGCTATGGTCCATGACCTGATGTGTATAGGTCAGTGCTTCGTCAGCATCGACACAACCGGTAAGAACAATCATCGGAACCCGATCCTGCAGCGCATTGGCCACCACGTTGATCCCGTTCATCGCGCCGGGCCCAAGAGTTGCAACAAGGATGGCAGGTGCGCCATCGCGATGATGAACGGCCTCGGCCATGAAACCTGCCGCGTTTTCGTGTTTGGTCAGGTGAAACGCGATCCCAGCCTGTTCCAGCGCATCCACCAGCGTCAGAACCTCGCCTCCCGGCATGCCAAATGCATGGCGGCATCCGGCCTCATACAACCGCTCGGCCAACAGATCAGCGGCGCGGGGGGAAGGGTCCTGCATCAGTCATGCTCCGAAATTTGTGTTGCTGAGCAGATTGCGAAGGACGCACCCGGACGCAAGGCGGTTCACGCCAGTGTGACTATTTGACAGCGCTGTCCGCGATGACCTGAAACCTCGCATCCAACTCGGTTGCGATATCGTTCAGGGCCTCGCCGCCCTCAAAAACATATGGGGCGAACACATAGCTCGGGGTTTTGTAGGAGAGGGTGGCGGTGCCGTCGGCGTTTTCCGTCACATACAATCGGATAGGGGCTTCGATCATTGCCGCCGTCGACGTTTCAAGCACCCGCACGGCGTAGTCGTTGTTGAATATGCCGATCACCCGGTTGCCCGGGATCTTGATGCCTCGGGCCGCTGCGGCTTTGGTCGGCCCGGCCTGTGTCACGACAATCAGCCCGTTTTCCTTAACAGCGGTCCTGGTGTCATCGACCAGTTGCTCAAACGTCTTGTCCGTCACAAACACGGCCCAGCCAGCAGGCGGTTCCGTGATCTCGGCGCGGACAGGCAGCGCCAGAACACATAACGCAAGACAGAGCAATCTCATTGGGTCGTCTCCTCGGCTTGGGTTGGACAAGAGATGCCAGAAAACGCGCCCATGCGCACTCACAATCTCGTGCAACTGAACAACCCAGCGCGCGGGCCATGCCAAGGCTGGGCTGGACACACGATGAGCATCGCGATTGCGCAATTGCCGTTTGCGACCTGTCCGATCACGTCCCGCGTCTTTTTAACACGTAGATGTCCATGATCCAGCCATGTGCGGTCCTTGCGTCCGATCTGGTTGCCAGAATGTCGGGAGCGACAGCGCTCAAATGGCCATGAATCAGGATTTCCTCCTGCATCCCGACATACGCCCCCCACCAGATGTCATAGTCTGCCATCTCGAGGCTTTGAAACGAGCATTCGCCGTCCAGCATAACGGCAACGGTTGACGCGGCGACTGGCCAGCCTTCTTCGCGCAAACGCCGACCGGTCGTGACGAAATAAGGCGCCCCAATCTCATTGATGGGAATTCCAAACGCGGCCGTCAGTGCCTGCAGGGCTGTGATACCCGGAATCACCTGTGTTTGGGGCTGTGGGGTTAGACGCGCGGCGATTCTGAGCGAGCTGTCATAAAGGGACGGGTCCCCCCAAATCAGCAAAGCGACCTTTTGGGCAGTGGGATAAGTTTCGATTGCGCTTCGCCACTGGGTGGCAATCGCGTCGTGCCATTCCTCCACACCCTGCAAATAGCCCGCCTCGGACCGTCTTTTGGGGATGTCGAAATAGGCGATTTGAGGGTCCTTTTCACATATCCGGGCTATGATCTGTTCCCGTATGCCTGCCAGATCAGCCTTGTTCTCACCTTTTCGGGGAATCAGAATCAGATCGGCAGACCGGATTGCCTCAGCCCCCTGAAAGGTGACATGATCGGGGTTGCCGGTGCCGATGCCGACCAGCGTCAGTTCATACATCGTCAAGCCCCGCCAAAGGTCCGTACAGGATCAGAGCGGGGGCGGTGCCAACCTCGGAGTTCAGCTTTTCGGACAACGCACCAATGGTTGACCTATGCAGCGCCTGATCAGGTGTCGAGACCGCCTCGGCCAAAAGCGCAGGTGTGTCCAGGGACAGACCGTTTGCATGCAGTGCCTCCACCAAAAGCGGAAAGGTCCTTTTGCCCATAAATACGACGGTTGTGGCAAAAGCGTCTGCGAGTGCAGGTAGGTTGAGATCGTCCGGGAGTTGTCCGTTGACATCGTGTCCCGTTACAAACTGCACCCGCCGGGCCGTCAGACGGCGGGTGAGCGGGATTCCGGCCGCAGCAGCAGCAGCAACTGCCGAAGGAACACCCGGAATGATCTCGTAGCCTATACCCGCGTCCTGCAAGGCAACCAACTCTTCTTCCAGGCGGCCAAACAGCCCGCCATCACCGGATTTCAGCCTGACAACATGGGCTCCTGTTTCGGCGTATTCGACGAGCAGGCGGCTGACATGGTTCTGTTTTGGCGACGCACGGCCCGCGCGTTTGCCCACGCCGACCAGATCCGCATCCTCGCGCGCATGCGACAGGATCGGACCGCTGCTGAGGTCATCGAACAGCACCGCGTCGGCGGCTTGCATCCGATTGACGGCCTTGAGCGTCAGCAATTCCGGATCACCGGGGCCTGAACCGATGAACGAGACGAACCCGCTCATCCCGTGGCCTCGGCAATCAGGTGAAAGAACGTTCCGGTGACGTTGCCGCGCACGGATCCTGTTTGCGGTCCTTCATTCCCTTCGGCATCGTAAACACGTGCCAGGGGCGCATCCGGTTGCTCGACAATAGATGAGTAATGGAACTCATGGCCGCGAAGCGCGGTACTCTCGGCAAAGCCGGGCATCGGGGCCAGCAATTCTGCCTTTCGGTATCCCAGATTGAATTTGCGCTTTTCGTAAGATGTGACAAGGCCCAGCAACCCGGCCATTGCGTGACGGACACCATCCTTGTCGATCAATCCTTCGCCCAAGGCCATATAGCCCCCGCATTCGCCATGTACCGGTTTGGTTTCGGCATGGGTCCGCAAACCCGTCTGAAACGTATTGGCCGCGGCCAGCGTGCTGGCGTGTAATTCCGGATACCCACCCGGCAACCAAACAAGGTCCGCGTCTTTGGCGGGCGCTTCATTGGCTAATGGCGAAAATGGCAGCACTTCCGCCCCCGCCGTGCGCCACCCTTCCAGCAAGTGTGGGTACGTAAATGAAAACGCCGCATCGCGGGCCAGCGCGATCCGCTGGGCCGGAGGGCGCGGCAGCGCGGCCGACGACGGCCCCATGGGGCCCGAGGAGGCCGCCCGCTTGATCGCCTCCAAATCCACATGTTCGCGCAGAAACGCGGCATATCCGGCAATCGCGCTTTCAAGATCAGGGTGTTCAACGGCCTGAATGAGGCCCAGATGCCGCTCGGGCAGGGTCAGATCGCCCCGGCGGGGCAAGACGCCCAATACAGGCAGTCCCGCACGCTCCATTCCAAGCCGGGTCAGACGTTCGTGCCGTGGGCTGGCGCACCGGTTCAGGATGACACCGGCAAAGGGCAGGTCTGGATTGTACATCCGAAACCCCAGCGCCGTGGCCGCTGCTGATTGTGCCTGTCCACCGACATCCAACACCAAAACCACGGGCCACCCCATCCGCTCTGCGGTTTCCGCGCTCGAGCCGTGGCCGAGCTCGCCGAGTTTGGCGACCCCGTCGAACAAGCCCATGGACCCTTCGGCGACCACAATATCCGCGCCGTCTGCCTGCGTCGAAATTGCGTTCAACAGTGGCTCGCCCATCGCCCAACTGTCCAGATTGAACGATGCGCGCCCTGCCGCGGCACGGTGAAAGGCCGGATCGATATAGTCCGGCCCGCTCTTAAATGGCTGAACGGTCAAGCCATCCTCTGCCAGTGCACGCAGTAGGCCGAGCATAACAGTGGTTTTTCCGGTGCCCGATGACGGTGCCGAAATCAGAAGGCCAGGAGGATTAGTCATCGCCATGGCTCCAGCTTGACCATTGGCTGTCCGCACTTTGCGGACGGTAGCGGCGGTCATAGGTTTTGGAATAAAGACAGCTTTCGTCAAATCCTTCGCCAGCCAGCGCGGGGCCGACCATGATCAGGGCGGTGCGCGAAATGCTCTCGTCCATCGTATCTTTCAATGTGGCAAGCGTTGCACGGATGATCCGCTCATCCGGCCAGCTTGCACGGTAGACGACGGCCACAGGGCAATCCGCGCCATAGGCGGGCGTCAGATCGGCGATTACCGTGTCCAGATTGCCGATGGACAGGTGAATGGCGAGCGTCGCGCCGGTTCGGGCGAAGTTGGTCAGGGTCTCCCCTTTGGGCATGGACGATGCGCGCCCGGGTGTGCGCGTCAAAATCACCGATTGCGCCAGCCCCGGCAGAGTAAGTTCGGCGCCAAGCGATGCCGCCGCAGCCGCGAAAGACGGCACACCGGGTGTTACGCTGACAGGGATGCCCATGTCTTTCAGTCGCCGGATTTGCTCCCCCATCGCCGACCAGACAGACAGATCGCCCGAATGTAGGCGCGCAACATCATCGCCGGCTTCATGTGCCGAGCTGATCTCAGACATGATCTGATCCAGATCCATCGGCGCCGTGTTTACGACTTTTGCGCCTTCCGGGCAGTGCTCCAGAATGGCGTCGGGAACCAGCGATCCCGCGTAGAGGCACACCTGGCAAGACGCGATGATGTCGCGTCCACGCAGCGTCAGCAGGTCAGCGGCGCCGGGTCCAGCCCCAATAAAATGAACGGTCATGTCTGTCCTCCGATGGCGACGGCGCAGGTTGCAAGCCGGTCGTCCGAGAGTTTTCTGGGCGATAGCAGCCGCGCCCCGGACCCCGCGGCGGCCAGCGCAGAGGCCTCGGCGACGCTGCCCGTGCCATGGGTGGCCCGGCTGCGCGGCGAACAGGTCAGCGTGCGCTGTCCCACAAGATCATCTGGTGCAACAAGGTGCAGGGGCAGGGCGATTTCTCGGACGAATGCGTTCAGAGCGGCATGGCCGTCTTTATCCGAGACGGTTGCAAGCGCATCCACACGTTGCCCGTTCACAGCCCGCTCGAATGCCGCCCGTAAACTGTCCGAAGTGGCGGAAGAAGAAAACCCGATCCCCGCGACGATCATAGCGTTACGCTCCACTGAACAACGGGGTAGGCCGCTTTCCAGCCGCGTCGTGGCCCCAACGCCGCTGCCTGGGCCAGTTCGATGCGCAACAACTCTCCGCCCAGGTCATCCTGCATGCGGGACAATAAGGACTCGCTTTCCAATGTAACCGCATTTGCAACCAGCCTTGTGCCGGCGGGCACGTTGGCGCGGAGCCATTCCACCAACTCTACGCTCAAACCTCCGCCGACGAAAACAACATCGGGCGGAGTCAGCCCATTCAGCGCCTCGGGCGCGGTTCCGTGAACGACCTCCAACCGATCCTGCCCCAGAGCGTCGGCGTTGCGGCGGATGCGGTCGGCCCGATCCTCAAGCGGTTCAATCGATGTCGCCGTCAGGGTCAGGTCACACATCAGCCATTCGATGCTGATCGATCCGGTGCCGCCGCCGATGTCCCAAAGATGCTCGCCCCGTTGCGGAGCCAGGGCGGATAGGGTGAGCGCCCGGATGGGCCGTTTGGTGATCTGACCATCGGTTTCAAAAATGTCATCCGGTTTGCCGGAGGCTTTGGGGAAAGCGCGCCCTGCGCCTGCAACCTCAAGGCCAACACAAACCGGGTGTTCGAACGACCCCAGCAAAGCCTCGGTCAGCGACATGCTGCTGGCGCGTTCGCGCGGTCCGCCCAAGGATTCCATAACGTGCAGCGCGGTGTCTGCAAACCCGGTGTCGCCGAGATAGGTGGCAAGTTCGGCGACCGCGGCCCCGTTCCGAAGCAAAAGAATGGCACGCAGCCCGGGCGCCAGATGGGGTCTCAGGCGGGTCAGCGGTGCCGCATGAAGTCCAAATGTCAGCGTGGTTTCCAGTGGCCAGCCGAGCCGTGCTGCGGCCAGAGAGAAGGTTGATTGACCGGGCAGGGCAACCCATTCAGCGGCATCGAAGTTTCGCGCGATCACGGACCCGGCGCCAAACCAAAACGGATCACCGGACGCCAGCACAACCGTACGCCGTCCCCTGAGTCCTGTCAGAATGGGCAAGCCATCCGCATAAGGAACAGGCCATTCAATCCTTTTGGCGTTGGTGTCTGGGATAAGCGACAAATGTCGAGGCGATCCCATGACAATCTCGGCGCGGTCCAGAACTTGACGGCTTGCGGGAGAGAGGCCATCCAGTCCATCTTCGCCCAGACCCAAAACAGTCAGCCATGGAGTGTCATGCATGTCCAACCTCCTGATCCTTGGCGGCACGACCGAGGCCAATGCCCTGGCCCGCGCCGTTGCGGGCAGGGGTGTCCGGGCCATCTATTCTTATGCCGGGCGCGTGGATACGCCGCGCCCGCAACCCATTCCGGTCCGCATCGGAGGGTTTGGAGGGCCAGAAGGTCTTGCGCGCTACATACAGGAGAACGGGATCAGTCATATCGTCGACGCGACACATCCGTTTGCCGCGCAGATGAGCCAGAATGCGCTTGAGGCGTGCCGACTGACCGGCGCGCCGCTTGCGGCTTTGACCCGACCCGAATGGAGCCCAAAGACAGGCGACCAGTGGCAGCACGTCCCGGATATCCCGGCCGCCGTAGACGAACTGGAGGGGCCAGCGCGGCGCGTGTTCTTGGCCGTGGGCCGAATGCATCTTCAAGATTTTGCCAGTCAACCTCATCATCACTACCTGCTTAGGCTGGTGGATGCCGCCACGGCCCCACCGTTTCCGAACTGCGATGTGGTAGTTTCGCGCGGCCCGTTCACGCTGGACGATGACCGCGCGTTGATGGAAAACCACGGTACGGAGCTGGTTGTTTCGAAGAACGCGGGCGGGTCCGGCGCGCGCGCCAAGCTTGATGCCGCGCGTCTGCTTGGACTGCCTGTTCTGATGATCGACCGCCCCATCCTGCCGCACCGGACGGAGTTTCTGAGCGTGGAGCAGGTTCTGGACTGGTTGGCTCATTCCGGAGTGAACCTCGGGGTGTAAACAATTGGATCGCCATCACGGTCAATTATACGCGTGAGCGAGGAACCGACAATCACCACGGTCTGCATGTCTGCCATATCCGGCGTGGCCTCCGCCAGAGTTGAAATTCGGACGGTCTCATCTGCACGCGATACGGCACGTGCAAACAGGACCAGCCGCTCTGGCTCACATTCCGCGCGCAGGATTTTAAGTGTTTTTTCAAAGCCTTCTGGGCGGGACTTTGAGCGTGGATTGTAGAAAGCCATCGCAAAATCCGCCTGCGCTGCGAGACGAAGCCGTTTTTCGATCACGGACCAGGGTTTGAGGTTGTCGCTAAGGTTAATGGCGCAGAAATCATGCCCCAACGGCGCACCTGCGCGGGCCGAGGCCGCCAGCATCGCGGTGATCCCGGGCAGCACGTCGATTGGGATATTGCGCCAGTCCTCTGGCCCGCTTTCCAGCGCTTCGAACACCGCTGCGGCCATGGCAAAAACACCCGGATCGCCAGAGGAGACCACCACGACACGCTTGCCTTGCGAGGCCAATTGCAGCGCATGCTGAGAGCGGTCAATCTCAACCCGATTATCGCTGGCATGCAAGGTCAGGTCTTCGCGCTGTTCCACCCGCGCCACGTAGGGAATGTAACCTACGACGTCAGTTGCATCCGCCAAGGCAGAGGTCACTTCGGGTGTCACCAGATCATCGCTGCCTGGTCCCAGCCCCGCGATCTTGACCCAACCGGTCATGGCCGCCGTCCTTGACCGTGCACTAGGATAATTGAGAAGTAGGGAGTCACCTTCTCGCACGCTTCTGAAAGTTTCGTGACCCTTTGCTCTGCCATTTGGGCAAACTCGACAATCCACGCGCGCTCATAGAGACCGGCGGTTTTCAGCGATCGTTTCACCTTGTCGATATTGCGGCCGATCTTCATCACCACCAGCGCGTCGGTCTGCGCCATCCGATGCGCCAGATCTTCTTCGGGTAGCGTTCCCATCAGAACGGTCAGGACGTCATCCCCCCAGGTGATCGGGTCGCCCGTTGCGGTCCATGCGCCCGACATTCCGGTGATGGCGGGCACGACTTCGACATGAGCTTTGTCGCGTAACCGGCTGTAAAGATGCATGAAAGACCCGTAGAAAAACGGGTCTCCCTCACATAGAACAACAACATCCTCACCCTGCTTTATCAGCGTCATTAGATGCGCCGCGCAGTCTTTGTAAAAGGCGGCCAAAAGCTCGTTGTACCGTGGGTCCGTTAACGGAATCTCGGTGGTCACGGGGTATTCCATCGGGAACTCGGTCGCGTCACATGGGATCATCCCAGTCACGATCTTACGCGCATGACCACTGCGCCCGGGCTTGCGAAAGAACGCAACGTTACGTGCCGTGCGCAGCAGACGGTCCGCCCGCACACTCATCAGGTCCGGATCGCCTGGACCGAGACCGACGCCGTAAATCCTACCCATGCTCATTCGGCGCGGCTCGCAATCGCGTTGATGGCGGCCACCGTTATGGCGCTGCCGCCAAGACGACCCTTGACGATGCAGGACGGGACCGGCTGTGCCGCCCACAGGGCCTCTTTGGATTCCACCGCGCCAACGAAGCCAACCGGACAGCCGATGATGGCGGCAGGGCGCGGGCAGGAGGGATCTTCAAGCATATTTAACAGGTGGAACAGGGCGGTTGGGGCGTTTCCGATGGCTACCAAGGCGCCGTCCAGTTTGGGCCGCCATAGCTCCAACGCGGCAGCAGACCGTGTATTGTTCATCTCTGCGGCCAAGGGGCGGACACGGTCGTCGTGCAGCGTGCAGATCACCTCGTTATTGGCGGGCAGACGAAACCGGGTCACGCCTTCGCTCACCATGCGCGCATCGCATAGTATCGGAGCGCCGTTTTCCAGCGCGGACCGTGCCGCCGGGACGAATCCGGGCGAGAAATGCACGAACTCTTCCAGCCCCACCATGCCCGCGGCATGAACCATACGCACAGCAACTTGTTCTTCGTCGGCATCAAACCGGGCAAGGTCGGCCTCGGATCGGATCGTGGCAAAGCTCTGCTTATAGATCGCAGCGCCATCAGTTTCATATTCATAAGGCATCACGTCAGGTCCATGGTCGAAAGAGCATTCGGGTTCAATCCCCTTTTGCAGGGCTCATCCCCCGCGCGACCGCTTTTGACAAGATCAAATCGTCCGTCCCGCCCCACCAAAGTGACATCTGCCGCCCCCATCCGTGCACAGCCCTTTGCGCAGCCCGACACATGCAGAACGCCATCCACGCGAGAGGCCAGGGCGCGGGCGACCTCGCGGGTTTCCACTTGCGCCTGCGGGCAGAACGGCGCGCCGGGGCAGGCGTCGGTGGTCATAAGCGGGTCGGCAGCATCGGTGACAAAGCCCGGCGCAGGTATTGCCGCCCCGCCTTCGAGTAGCACAAGCCGCCAGGGCGTTACCCGCAATGCAGATGATTGTGTTGCAATGATGAGTTCGCGCAAAGGCTCTGCATGTAATTGACCAAAGGCCGCGCCATAGACTGTTCCCAAGTTGCAAGGTCCTGGCTGGATTGTCGCCGCAATAGGGCCAGGCGCGTGTCCTTGCCAGTCCGACGGTACCCCAATGGCAGACACCAGCCGTGACATACGGCGTGTGTCTGGTGCGTAATTGTCCGAGAACCATTTGGCCATCGCGATCAGCCGATCCACGGCCGCGTCCTCGGTGACCAATTGACCCGTTGCCGCGCCGTCTGCGCGCAGAACCAGACCCTCAGGTCCGGTTTCCAGCCGTATGTCCGCTGAATCCGACGCCAGCAGCCGGGCTGTACCGGTATCCACCGCGAACCCAAACTTTGCCGGAAGGTCCGGTAACTCGCCCAATCTGTCGATCAACTCCTGTGTCAGCCGCTCGGTGAGGTCGCCGGGTCGATAGAGCGGTGAGACGAGGATATTGCGACGCACTTCAATGCCCGGTTCGGGATCCAGTAAACCAAGGGCAGCCAGTTCCCGCAGCAACGGGCTATGATCAGCTTCGTTTACACCGCGCAGCTGGAGATTGGCCCGGTTTGTCAGGTCGATTGTGCCATTGCCAAAGTGGTCTGCCAGATCGCACAAGCCCAACGCCTGTTGCCGATCCAGCCGCGCCAGCCGCGGTCGAACGCGCACCACAAGGCCGTCGCCGGACATCATCGGTCGGTGCGCGCCCGGGCACCACCCCTGGACGACCGGCGCGCTCATTTCATTCCCTCCAGGTCCGCCCGGATCGAGTTCCGGCGGGTCTCCCAGAGACCTGCGTCCAGCAGGGCACGGAACCTGTCCTGCATCGCCTGATGGGCAAGGGGGTTGGCTTCTCGCAGAAATGTATCGACTTGGGTGTCGCCCAGCGTCGCATCGTGGTAGAGATCGAACAGATGCGGTGCGACAGTGTCTGACAGATGCGCAAAAGACGCCATATGGTCAAGGGTTGCCGCAATCTCGGCCGCCCCCCGAAACCCGTGGCGCTGCATGCCCGCAATCCAGCCCGGATTGGCCGCGCGGGCATGGACGACGCGGCTGACTTCTTCGGGCAAGGTCCGGGCACGCGGGGTGTCCGGGTTGGTGTTGTCCAGATGATAAAGCTGCGCGTTGCCGCCTGTTACTTTCTTGGCGGCGGCGAACCCGGCCTCATGGGTGGCATAGTCATTGGCCAGCAGCAGGTCGGTTTCAGTCAGATCCTGCAAGTGGACAAAGCTGTCGGCATTCGCCACGCGCTGGATAAGGCCGTCTTTGTCCTGAGTGATGTGTTCGCCCTCCAGCGCGAATGAGCTGGCCTGCAACCAAGCCTCACCCGCCTGTGCGCGGGCCTCATCCGTGTAAATCTCGGACAGCTCGGTCATGTTGACACCATAGCTGCCGGGAGCGGGGCCGAAAACACGGGCTGTGACGGGCCGACCTGCATAGGGGTTCCAGTCTTGTGCCTCGTCCCGGTCCGACAGTGCACGGATGGCCTGTCCGTAGAGCGCTGAAAGTGTCGGGAACACATCGCGGAACAGGCCAGAGACTCGCAGCGTTACGTCCAGGCGCGGGCGGCTGAGGTCGGTGATCGGCAGGACTTCGATGCCCGAGACGCGTTCAGATCCCTTGTCCCACACCGGTCTGACGCCCAGCAGATGCAGGGCCATAGCGAATTCTTCGCCGGCAGTGCGCATGGTGGCCGACCCCCACAGATCGACGATCAAACCCTTGGGATAATCGCCTTCCTCCTGCAGATGCCGCCGCACGAGTTCTTCGGCCAGTTTAACGCCCTGCGCATAGGCTGCCCGCGTCGGAACCGATCTCGGGTCGGTGGTATAGAGATTGCGCCCGGTTGGCAAAACGTCTGACCGGCCCCGGTACGGCGAACCCGAAGGACCGGCCTCAATTCGCTTTCCGGCCAGGGCATCCAGCAGCGCCTGTTTTTCGCTCTGAGCGGACGGCGCTGTATCAAAATTGGCTGGCACTTCTGGCAAGCGGCCAAATACATGAAGCCCGTCGCCAAACTGACTTTCCTTGATGTCACAGACGAACCGGTCAATCCGTGTGATGGCCTCGGCTGTGCAGGTCGCCTGATCAAGACCCAAGTCGCTTTCCAGCCCGATGATCTGTGCCTCATCTCGGATATCGGCCTGCAGACGGTCGCGGCGCTTTGGGTCCAGGCCATCAGCATTCGAAAACTCATCCAAAAGAGCTTCCAGCCGAACCATCCGATCCGGGGTGCCGCTTTCTTTCATTGGGGGCGGGACATGGCCGAGGGTCACGGCACCGATCCGGCGTTTGGCCTGTGCGGCCTCGCCGGGGTCGTTGACGATGAAAGGATAGATCACCGGCAGATCACCGACCAGCACTTCGGGCCAGCATTCCCGTGACAAAGCAACAGATTTCCCAGGCAACCACTCCAGCGTGCCATGGGCACCGATATGGATCAGCGCATCCGCACGCAAGCCCTTGCGCAGCCATAGGTAGAACGCGACATAGCTATGCCGTGGGGTGCGCGACAGATCGTGATACTCATCGTCTCGCAGGTCGGGCGTGCCCCGTTCGGGTTGCAGCGCGACCAGTGCCTTGCCGCGTCTGAGCGCCGCGAAATGAAACGCGCCGTCGACGAAGGCAGAGTCATCCTCAGGCTGGCCCCAGACGGCCTGCAAATCCGCGCGCAGCTGCTGTGGGAGATCGGAGAGCGCTGCCAGGTAGTCTTGCAGTGGCCACGATATCCGGGCGTCCAGCAAGGTCTCGGAAACCGGCTGTGCCGGGGCGGTGTCATACCCATCCATTTGCAGATCTGACAGCATCGCTTCGACCGACGCCAAGGCATCGAGACCCACCGCATGCGCCATCTGCCAGTCTTTGCCCGGGTAAGTGGACAGTACAATGGCCGGAACCTGTTTAGCCTTTGGTTTTTCCTGCAGCTTTAGCCAGCCGGAAACGCGGTCAACAATGGCCTCGATCCGCTCCAGTTCTGCGCGGTGGGCAAAACGGGAATATTCAAGATGCGGGTCCCGCTTGCCGGGTTCCTTGAAAGAGGCGATGCCGGCCGAAATGCGTCCGTCAACCTCGGGCAGAACCACATGCATTGCGAGATCGGCGGGGGAAAGACCCCTCTCAGCCTCGGCCCAGGCCTTGCGACGCGAGGTCGAGAGCGCGACCTGAAACACCGGGACGTTGGCCGCGTCCAGGGGGGACGTGCCCATCGCGCCTTTTCCCGAAAAGGACGTCGCATTCACAATTGCTGCCGGGTTCAGGGCCACAACCTGCTCGCGCAGCCAGTCTGCCGCTGTTGGGGCTTTCAGAGACGGTGCAAACAAACCAACCGCATCCAAGCCGCGCGCGCGCAGGCTTCGGATCAGTGTGGCAATGGGTGCAGTATCAGCAGAAGTCAGGTAAGCCCGGTAGAAGGTCACAAGAATGCGTTTCGCGTCTCCTGCAAACGCCGCTTCCGCAGAAACAACGCCGCGATCCGGGCACCACGCACCGCATTCAGGGATAGATTTTGCGCCCATGACCGGTCCGGCATAGAGCCCGGTCGCCAAGGCCATCTGTGCCAAAGCGGCCTGTGCAGCGACCTCTCCGCCGCTATCGCAAAGATGGGCTAACCGCCGCAAGGTGGATACGGGTAGCGTCGAGTAGTCATCCAGCCGCGTATCCTCGCGCCCGTCCGCAGGCAGCACGGCCAGCGCGATCCCGTTGGCCTGCGCGAGCGTCAGAACCTGCTGCAACCCGTACGACCAGTAGGGTACGCCGCCGATCAGGCGGATCAGGATACCTTTTGCGCCCTCAAGCGTCTGCTCGACATAGGTGTCCACCGAAAGGGGATGTTTCAGCGCTGTCAGGTTCGCAAGCCGAAGGGTCGGCAGACGCCCTTCGGGTCCGCCTCCGCGATGCCAGCCCGCCGCGAAAGCCCCAAGGTCGCTGTCAGAGAAAGACAAGACCACCAGATCCGCCGGGTTCTGGCCCAGATCGGTTGGGGTTTCTGTCTCTTCTAACCCGTGGCTTTCGCGAAAGACGACGTGCATGCGGTGTTACTCGGCAGCCTCGGCGACGCCTTCGAGGATGCTGCGGATTGCCGCTGCATCGATGTCGTCATGTTCGGCGATGACCACCAATCGCGACCGGCGCTCTTCGTCCGGCTTCCACGGGCGGTCATACTGATGTCGCACGCGGGCTCCGACAGCCTGAACCAGCAGGCGCATGGGTTTGCCCGCCACCGCCGCATAGCCTTTGACGCGCAGGATGTTCAACTCCCTGGCCAGACGCTCGATATTGGCAACCAGAGCAACCGGATCGGTCTGTTCAGGCAATTCGACCACGATGCTCTCGAAGTCGTCATGTTCGTGGTCGTCGTGACCGTCATGATGCGACGGACGTGCGTCGATGTCATCTTCGGCCGCGGCCTCTAGGCCCAGCACAACACGCACGTCCACCGCGCCCTCGGCCACCTCGACAACGGGTAGGGGCCGTGGTGCCTCAGCCGCGATAACCTCTTTGGCCTTGGCAACGCCCTCGGGACCGGCCAGATCAGGTTTGGTTAGCAGGATGATATCGGCACAGGAAATCTGATCCTCGAACACCTCTGACAGAGGCGTTTCATGGTCGATTGACTCATCCGCCAAACGCTGGGCATCGACTGCTTCGACATTGGGGGCAAATCGACCGGCCGCCACCGCCTCGGCATCAGCCAGAGCGATCACGCCATCTACAGTGATCTTCGAGCGGATATCGGGCCAGTCAAACGCTTTGAGCAGCGGTTTCGGCAGCGCCAGCCCCGAGGTTTCGATCAGGATGTGATCCGGGCGCGGCTCCAGCGCCATCAGCACCTCGATGGTCGGGATGAAATCATCAGCGACCGTGCAGCAGATGCAGCCATTGGCCAACTCCATGATATTCTCAGCGGGACAATCCGGGATCGCACAGGATTTGAGGATCTCACCATCGACGCCGACGTCTCCGAACTCGTTGACGACAACGGCCAGACGCTTGCCCTGAGGGTTTTGCATCAGATGCCGGATCAGGGTTGTTTTTCCCGCGCCCAGAAAGCCGGTGATCACGGTGACGGGAAGTTTTTCAAGGTTTGGCATATCAGGCTCCAATCGGGGGAATACGGGCCGCGCAGTTCTTGCGGAAATGTTCAGGGCGTTCACGCCATTTGACCAGGCCATCCTCGGCGGCGAGGTACTTGATAGCGCCTTCGACGATGATTGCGACATCGTCGGCCTCGTTCAGATTTTCATAGACAAAGGTCCAGCGGGTTGGCCCGCCGCGCAGAACAATCGAGCATCCCTGATCGCAGTTCGAAAGGCATTCGACGGGTTTCAGAGCGATCCCATCGGGCAGTTCAGCTTGGGCCAGGGCCTTGTGCAGTTTGGCGCCGGGGCGCTGCGCATCATCCTCAATGGGCAACCCGCGTCGGCAAGTGGTGCAAACCAGCAGTTCCACTGGTGCGGTTTCGGTCATGTCTCTCATCCCCCTTTTCGGTTCATGGGGGACGGGGTTTCATGCGGGCCACGCTGATCGCCATGGTCCCGACACCGGAACACCCCGTCCGGTCTGGTCTTCGGGCGTTGGCAGGTCTCCCGGCTTGCGGATGTCAGAGCGATGGCTCTGTCGGATGACCCGCCTTCCCGGCCTTTTGGCCAGTGGCATTGGGCACCCTCTCCGGTCACGGTCGCGGGGGCGGCTGCGTTTGGCGGATAAACCGTTGACGCATTCCCTTTTCATCTGCGGTTGCAGACACCAACGGATCGGACATGCGGCACCCGCGGGCAGCTTGTCAAGCGCGTTACGCACACAGAAGCGTTGAAGGGATGAAAAGCGACCTGCCAGCGTCGCTGGGCGGCATGACGGCGCGCACGCAACCGTGTTGCGGTCTGCGCGAAAATGTAAGCAGGGAGTAATGCTACATGAAAGTTGGTTTCATTGGTCTTGGAAACGTTGGCGGAAAGCTTTCGGGGTCGTTGCTGCGCAACGGGCTCGATCTGACGGTCCACGATCTGAACCCTGAATTGGTTGCAGAATTTGTGGCCAGGGGGGCGAAAGCCGCAGAAAGCCCGGCACAGATGATGCTGGATTGTGACGCAGTTATCACCTGCCTGCCATCTCCTGCGGCCTCGGACGCGGTGATGCAGGAAATGCTGCCCGAGGTTGGGCCCGGCAAGATCTGGATGGAAATGTCCACCACCGACGAGGCCGAGGTCAAACGCCTGGGCGCGCTGGTGATCGAACGGGGCGGGGCCGCTGTGGATTGCCCGGTTTCGGGCGGGTGTCACCGCGCGGCCACCGGCAATATCTCGATCTTTGCGGGCTGTGACCGCGAGACATTCGAACATATCCTGCCGTTTTTGACGACGATGGGGCGGCGGGTTCTGCACACGGGTGAGTTGGGCTCGGCGTCGGTTCTGAAAGTGCTGACCAACTATCTGGCAACAGCGAACCTGATCACCTGCGCCGAGGCGCTGGTCACCGCCAAAGCTGCAGGTATGGACCTGAACACCACGTACGAGGCGATCAAGATCTCGTCGGGGACGTCCTTTGTGCATGAAACCGAAAGCCAGGTCATCCTGAACGGCTCGCGCGATATTTCATTCACTATGGATCTGGTGAAAAAGGACATTGGCCTGTTTCAGGAGGTTGCGGACCGTGCCGGCGTGCCGCTGGAGATTAACCCGATGATGATCAAGATCTTCGAGGACGGCATTGCCCGCTACGGGGATCGGGAACTGTCCCCGAATATTATCAGAAGGCTCGAAGACGCCACCGGGCTCGACATCACGGCGCCGGGGTTCCCAATGGAAATGGAAGATGATGAACCGGAGGAACCGGGATACGAGGTGATTCCGCAAGGTCGCTAGGTCGCGCAAAAAGCCGGTTGCACGAAACCTGCACAAAACAATCCTGACGCCTGCACGACCTGCGGGCGTCATATGCAAACGCGCCGCGCATACTCCGCTTTGACGCAAAACATTGCTCGGAGGGACAGATGAGCGGAAAACTGATACTGAATGGCTTGCCGGACAGCATCCGGCAGGACGGGTGGTGGTTGGATTGCAGTGATGCGAACACCACCAGCGATATAGGGGCGCAAAGGCCGTCAGAGTCCAGGGAATCCGTCAGATATCATCCTGCGGTGGTTCCCCTCCTTCTGTTTTTGATTTGGCTGGCTGATTTCCTGTTTTGGGATCACGGTTTGGGTGTGTCCATCGCGCTGTTTGCCATTTCGCTTTCCGCTTGCGTGCTGGCTACAAAACCCGCAGGGGCAACACGACGCGAATGGGCGATTGTTCTCGGCGGTCAGGTCATCTGCAACCTGCCGGTGGTCGAACAGGTTCAGGCCATGTCGCTAGTGTTCACGATTGCGGGGATCGTGGTTCTGGTGGCTTGGGCCTGTTACGGGCGCTTGATCGGATGGTGGCAGGCTATTCGGACGTTTGTCCGCGTCTCCACCGTCGGGGCGGCGTTGCTGCCAATCACGGCCGTCAAGGAAGTACGCGCGTCTCAGGCAGGCCCGAACATGAGGCGACTGGCCAAATCGATGATTCTGCCGGTTTCGGTCGGCCTTGTTTTCCTGCTCCTTTTGTCGGCCGCCAACCCGGTTTTGGAGCGGTTTATCGAACAGGTGTACAGGCTGGATTTTCTGACATGGGATCATCTGGTGCGGCTGGTTTTTTGGTTGCTGGCGGCGTCTCTGATCTGGCCGTATCTGGTTCTGTCCGAAACCTGGCTTGCACCCGCAGCCAAAGCCCCTGATGTTCGGACGGGCCGGCGACCATGGCTTGCGTCCCTTTTAACAGTAGAGTCGCTTCGTAACTCACTGTTTCTATTTAATCTCTTGTTTCTGGTGCAAACGGTCATGGATGTCGGCGTGCTGATCGGAGGCATGTCGCTGCCAGACGGGGTGACTTATGCCGGGTACGCACATCGCGGGGCCTATCCTTTGGTGGCAACAGCGCTTTTGGCAGGGTTGTTTGCTGTTGCCTCGTACAAAGTGATCGACCACAGCCGGTTTTTGAAAACCCTGATGTTGGTGTGGCTTGGGCAGAATGTGTTTCTGGTGATCACGGCGGCAGTCCGGCTATACCTCTATGTCGACGCGTACAGCCTGACATACCTCCGCGCCGCGGCCTTCATATGGATGGGCCTCGTGCTTGTTGGGCTGGCACTGACCATTATGCAGATCAATCAGAGCAGAAGCGTCGCATGGTTGGTGCGATCCAACCTGATGGTCCTGATGGGCACCTTGTACATCTGTTGCTTTGTCAATTTTGCCTTTGTCATCGCTGCATACAATCTCAGAAAATCCGAAGGTGCTGGCGATTTGGACGCAGCCTACATTTGCGGTCTTGGCGAACAGGCTCTTCCGGTGATTGACGCCTATGAAGGGCTGACAGGATTGCCCATGTGTCCCAGATATGGTCGGTATGCGCCCGCGAAACCGGTCTTTCAGCCGATTGAAAATTGGCGCACATGGGGCTTTCGCAAGTGGCGGCTTCAGGTCTATCTTGACGGAAAAACGCAAAGGTAAGCCCCTCATGTCCGGCCATATTCTCATTGTGGATGACGATCCGCATATCCGCGAGGTGATCGGGTTTGCGGCCGAGAAATCCGGCTACACCACAGCCCATGCCGAAGACGGCCTTGCCGCATTGGCATCGGTTCAGGCCGAGCCGCCGGACCTTGTGGTTCTGGATATCGGGCTCCCGGAACTGGACGGGCTCGATGTGTGTCGGGAAATTCGCAGAACCTCGGACCTGCCGATCCTGTTTCTGACCGCACGGGATGACGAGGTGGACCGGATCGTCGGGCTGGAAATCGGCGGTGACGACTATGTGACCAAACCGTTTTCCCCACGCGAACTGGTTGCAAGGATCAAGGCGATCCTGAAACGCACGCAGTCCGTTGCCATTCAGCCGGAGCGGACATACAGCCGTGGGGATTTGCGGCTGGATCTGAATCGGCATCTGTGTGAGTTGGCTGGCCGGGATATCGCGTTAACGGCATCTGAGTTTTCTCTGTTGGAGGTTCTTATGGAACGTCCCGATAACGTGGTTTCACGCCGGCACCTGATCAGCGCGGTGTACGGGGTCAACATTCATGTTTCGGACCGCACAATCGACAGCCATATTCGCAACATCAGGGGCAAGCTGTCTCGGGCGGGGTGTCTGGACAGTATCGTCACGGTCCATGGGGGCGGGCTGAGGATGGGTGCGTGCCGGTCCGGGTAACCCGAAAATGGCGCCCCCATCTTGGGACCGTGTTGCTGCTGGTTCTGGGGCTGGTGTTGTGTCTGCCGATCGCAAGCCTGTTTCTGTTCAGGTTCTATGCCAACCAACTGGTTCAGCAGACCGAGGAAAGCCTGTTAACACAGGCCGCCGTCATGGCTGCCGTCTATGCAGAACTCTATGCAGAAGAGGCCGGGGTCGGCGACACCGGGCCCTCGGCGTCGCAGGGTTACGATCCGGTCTTTCCGTCGCTGTCCCTGGGGCCGGAGACCACTCTGCCGCCGCGCCCGGACGCGATCACAGCGGCCACGAGACCCGCGCCGATCTATCAGGCCATCGGCCCGGACCTGTCGCGCATCGCAGACGCCGCACAGGTGAGCACATTGGTCGGCTACCGGCTGCTTGACACGCGCGGAAATGTCATCGGCGGAAGTGCCGAGCTTGGTCTGTCCCTGAACCACGTTGACGAGGTGGCGCGTGCGCTGGCGGGCGAGACGGTTTCGGTTGCGCGCATACGCGTCCGGGACAATCCGGAACCTGTCGTCTATTCGGTCAGCCGAGGAACCCGTGTCAGGGTCTTTGTCGCGGTGCCAGTGGTCGTTGGCGGGGATGTCGTCGGGGCCGTTTATCTCAGCCGCACGCCCAACCACATCTTCAGGTTTTTGTATGGAGAGCGGTACAATCTGGCCAAGGCGGCTGTGTTCGTCATTCTGTCTACATCGCTGATCGGGTTTGTTTTTTGGCGTTTCATCACCTGCCCCATCCAGTCGCTGATCCGTCAGACGGAGATTACCGGCGACAAGGGGCGATGGCAGGTGCCGGACCATCACGGTACACGGGAAATCGAAAGGCTCGCCAACAGCTTTCAGCGCCTCACACAGCGCCTGCAAAACCAGCAGGATGCGCTTAAGACCTACACAGCCCATGTCACGCATGAGCTGAAATCGCCCTTGACTGCTGTGAAGGGCGCGGTCGAACTGCTCCGGGATCCCGATATGAGCGCCGAGCAAAAAGCGCGCTTTCTGGACAATATTGACTGCGACGCCGCCCGTATGGAGGACCTCCTTGCCAGCATGCGCGCGTTCAGCCTGGCGGACCAGAACGTCCTTGGGGGCACGTGCACGCTGGGTCAGGTTTTAGGTGACATCAGACCGGTGTTTCCGGGCATAAAGGTTGTGGTGCAAAACACGGACATCGCATTGCCGCTGGATGCAGATGCCCTGCGGATCATTCTCACGCATATGGTCGAAAACGCTCAGCAGAACGGAGCTAGAGAGATTTCGCTGATCGCGTCTCGCGATGCTGCCGGCGCGCAGTTGACTGTCCGCGATGATGGTTCCGGTATCAGCGATGGAAACCGCGACAAAGTCCTGATACCGTTTTTTACGACCCGGCGGGATCAGGGTGAAACCGGGATGGGTTTGAGTATTGTGAGAGCGGTCGTCGAGGCATCAGGCGGTCAGATGTCCATTGGACCAAATGCGCCCGGTGCGCAGTTTATCCTCCACTTCAAAGCGGCCCCGGGCTAGGGCGCGTATGGCGATTTGCGCTCATATCTCTAACGTTGGATCACCGCATCTTCCCACTCGGACAGGAATTTTCGCCGCTTTAGGCTGTCCAGAAACGTCAGCAGGGCCGGATCGAGCGCGATTACCGCGCGTTCGTCGGCTGTGTCGTCAGACTGCAACAATGGAAGCAGGGCGACCTCATCAGATAGCCCGGCGCTGTTGGTGACCAAGTGCCGGACAAAGGCTTCAGCAGCTTTGGGCTCCGGCGTTCCCTGAAGGATCATCGCGGTCCGCATCATAGTGGTGGTGAAATCCGATGGCAGGATGATATCGAGCGCGCCCGTCCCGTCCGCACGTGCTGCCGCGTAGCTGCCCAGCACGTTGTAAGCCACCGCTATCGTGCCATCGGCCAGGTCCTCGATCATGTCGCTTGAACAGCAATACAGGCGGACATCCAACCCGCCCATCACCTCCATTAAACGCCAGTAGGTTTCAGATGCGCGCGCATCCTGGGTCGCAAACAGATAGCCCAAGCCCGATTGGCGCACGTCATACGTGCCGACCCTGCCTCGAAAGGTCTCGGGGCGCGTCCGGAGGGTTTCGATCAGGTCCTGCCGGGTTTGCGGGATTGGTTCAGTCCCGAAAGCCGTGCGATTCACAACGATGGCTGCCGGTTCCGAGGTGAACGCAAAAAGGCTCTGATGCCACTGCGCCCATGGCGGACTCGAGATCCCCTCGATCATTAGGCCGTACCCGTCATTGGCCAGTTTCAGCTGCAAGTCCATCGCGCTGGAGATGGCAATGTCGAACGCCTCGGGCGTTTGCCGAACGCGCCGGTCTATTTCTGTTGTACTGGTCACTAGATAGTCCACGGAAATCCATGGGTTCAAGGCCACGAAACTCTCGATCAAGGGCGCAAACAACGCCGTGTCGGTGCTGGAAACAATGCGCAGATGCGCACCACCTGCGCCCTCGTTGAAAACCTGTTGATCTTCCCAATCCTGCGCGACCGCCAATAGCGGTAAGAGACATAAAATCAAAGCGAGAGTGTAACGCATGCGCCGCCCTTTGATTGGTTTGACAGCACCAGCGCACCGCCATGCGCAACCGCCACATCCTGCGCGATGGTCAGCCCCAGACCCGACCCAATGGTTCCGGTCGCATTCTGCCCCCGCTCGAAACGCCGCGTCAGCGTTTCGATCTCGTCCGGCGGAAAACCGGGGCCTTCATCCCTGACGGAGATCTGTACGCGCGGGGTTGCGGTGACATCGATGACAACGGTGCTATCCGCAGGCGCGTATTTGAGCGCGTTGTCGATCATGTTCCGAACTGCGTTTTGGATAAGAATGGGATCGCCGGAATACGGCACCGTAGAATCACCAATCAACGACAACGAAAGATCCTTCATTTCAGCAATGGGGGTCAGACGTTGCACAAGGTCGCGCACCAAGACCACCAGATCGACCTCCTCACGTTCCAGATGATCGGCCCGGAAGGTGATCATGGCATGATCGAGCAGCTGACCGGCGGCGCGCGAGCTTTCATCTATCGCCCGTACCATGGATCGCAACGCTTCGCGGTTTTCCTCCTTTTCCACCCGGTGAAGCGTTGCATCCGCATAAGACCTGACCGTTGCCAAAGGGGTGCGAACCCTATGCGCCGCCTCGGCAATAAAATCCTCTGACTGGCTCAGAGATTGATCCAACCGACCCATCAAAGAGTTCAAAGACGTCACCAGAGGCGCCATTTCCCGAGGTACAGGCTTGCGGAATGGGCTGAGGTCTTGGGGGCCGCGACGGGTCACGGATGTTGTTAGCTTGTTGAGCTGCCCGATTGTAGACGAGGTCGCCCAATAGGACAGGGCAGCGGCTAGAGCGAAGAACCCCAAGCCCAACAAGGCCGCATTGCGTGAAATCTGATCCAGCGTTTCGGACAGGGAGTCCTGGGTCTGTCCCAGCGCAACTTCGATCTCCGTATGTTTGGTCAATCCGACAAGCGTTCGACTGGCGCTCACTTGCCGGACGTTTTCGCCGCGAACCTCACCGGATTGAAACGTCCACCTGCCGTTCGCCGGGCCTGTTGCTGGCGACAGATCATCATACCCGGACAGGAACTCGCCATCCTGAAAAATAGCATAATACACCCGGTCATCCGATGGCGTGCTGAGCATTGAAAACGCGTTGTATGGAATGTCGACTTCCAGTTCGCCGTCCCTCAGCGCCGCGGCATCCAGAATCGAGCTGGCCGAGGCACCCAGAATATTGTCCTGACCTTGCTGCGCCACTTGGGCGGCGTAGTTGCGGACGGCGAAGAAGAGCAACAGCGCCAGAATAGCAGCCCCGCCGATCAGAGTGAAAACCAGGCGGTTTCGCAGTGAACCGGACACGGTTGGACTAGCTGACATGATCCAACCTGTATCCCAGCCCCCGCAATGTCGTGATCTTCAGGTCCGATTTTTCAAGATGCTTCCGTAAACGACCCACATAGACTTCGATCGCATTGTCCGAGACATCATCGTCGAGCGAGAACAATCTGTCCGCCAGTTTTTGTTTTGAAAACACATGGCCCGGGGCGTTTATGAACAACTCCAGCAATCGCAGTTCACGGTTTCGCAGCGAGACAACGTCATCACCCACGCTAAGGTGACCCGCAACCGGGTCAAAGACGATGCCACCAATTTCGATCCTGGTCTTTGTGATCCCGGATTTTCGACGCATCACCGCGCGACAGCGGGCCTCGAGCTCTGCGTGGTCGAATGGTTTGGTGACATAGTCATCAGCGCCAAGATCCAGCGATCCGATTCGATCCGATACCTGGCTGCGCGCGGTCAGGACAATCACCGGCGTATCCAGATCGCTTGCCCGGTGACGTTTGAGGAACTCACGCCCGTCCCCGTCGGGCAGCATGATATCCAACAGGATCAGATCGTATTCGTCGAGTTCGACAAAGGCGGTCGCGTCTTCCAATTTTGCTGCATGATCAACAACATGCCCATCCAACCGCATGCGAGAACCGATTGCATTTGCAAGCTCCAGATTGTCTTCGACCAGCAGGAATTTCATGAGGTTTTGGCAGTATTTTCGCACATGACAGGTTTATGTCAGGTTGGTGTGTTTTCTTTCCCTGCAATCTGAGCCGTCAAGCGGCCGGTTGTCAAATGGGAGGAAATCATGACGACATTCACACTGGGCCGCAGGGCCCTAATCGCAGCTGTGGCCGCATTTGGCCTTGCCGGTCCGGCGGCGGCTGACGGGCATCAGGTCGTGGACAGCATCCACTTCCTTATCCCTGGCGGCGCAGGCGGCGGCTGGGATGGAACCGCCCGTGGAACCGGTGAGGCACTAACCAACGCCGGTCTCGTGGGCACCGCGTCCTACGAAAACATGTCGGGCGGCGGTGGCGGCAAGGCCATCGGGTTTCTGATCGAGAACGCCGAAAGCAACCATGGCACACTGATGGTCAACTCGACCCCGATTGTGATCCGTTCGCTGACGGGTGTGTTCCCGCATAACTTTCGCGACCTGACCCTGGTGTCCGGCACAATCGGAGACTACGCGGCGATTGTTGTGGGCAAAGACAGCCCGATCAATTCGATGGATGATCTGCTTGCCGCATACGATGCGGATCCGGGCGCAACCGCGATCGGCGGCGGCTCGGTCCCGGGTGGCATGGACCATCTTGTTGCGGCCATGGTGATGGAAGCTGCAGGCAAGGACGCGCTGGGTGTCAAGTACATCCCCTACGATGCCGGCGGTAAAGCGATGGCAGCCTTGCTGTCGGGCGAAATCGCGGCGCTATCGACAGGCTTTTCAGAAGCGGTCGATCTTGCGAATGCGGGCGAGGTTAAGATCATCGGCGTGACCGCGGACGAGCGTGTGGCTGCGGCCCCGGATGCGATGACCATGAAGGAACAGGGCATCGACACCACATTCGTGAACTGGCGTGGGTTCTTTGGTGCGCCCGGTCTGCCCGAGGATAAGCTGGTTGCGTATCAAGAGGCCATTGCCAAGATGTACGACACGCCCGAATGGGAAGAAGTGCGTGCGCGCAACGGTTGGGTCAACATCCACAACTCCGGCTCTGACTTCGAAACCTTCCTGGAACAGCAGGAACAGCAGATCAGCGATCTGATGAAGAAGCTGGGCTTCCTTTAAGTTCACCAACGGCAGAGCGGTTCACCGCTCTGCTTTTACAGCTAAGAAAAGGGAGGGGAACTTATGGCGCTGGATCGCTGGATCGCGCTTGTTCTGCTGGGTGTATGTCTGACCTATGGGTATGCGGCTTGGTTCACGATGGATGGCAGCCTTCCCCCCTTCATGCAGAGAAATCCCATTTGGCCAAGCACCTTTCCCAAAGTGCTGTCAATCATGGGGATAATCGCAACGACGATCATTCTGCTGGGCTTTGAAAAGGGCGAGCCGAAAGAGGCCGACATCGATTATCGGCGCCTTGGGGACTACCATTTGGATCAGGCGCTTATGTTGCTGGCTTTGATGGTCATCTATGCCCTTTGCCTGCGGCCGGTTGGCTTCCTGATTTCTACTTCGGCTTTCCTGATCCTCGGATCCTTCATTCTGGGCGAGCGCAAGTGGCACATCATGTTGCCCGTGGCACTTATCGCAGCGGGGGCTGTCTGGTATCTCGTGCAGGAAGTGCTTGGCATCTACATGCGCCCGTTGCCGGGCTTTATAGGAGGCTGACATGCTCGAAGGACTTCTGATTGGCCTTCAAACAGCCTTTTCCATTCAAAACCTGCTGATGGTTGTTGCCGGTTGTCTGATCGGCACGTTCATTGGAATGCTGCCCGGTCTGGGTCCGATGTCGATCATTGCCATCATGATCCCGGTTGCCATCTCGATGGGCGATCCCTCGGCCGCTTTGATCCTGCTTGCTGGTGTGTATTACGGCGCAATCTTTGGCGGATCGACTTCATCCATCCTGTTGAACGCGCCGGGGGTCGCGGGCACCGTCGCCTCAAGTTTCGACGGCTATCCGCTGGCGAGACAGGGCAAGGCCGGTAAGGCGCTGACGGTTGCAGCGATTGCCAGCTTTGCAGGCGGAACGCTGGGGGCTGTGCTCCTGATGGTATTTGCGCCCGCGCTTTCGTCGGTGGCGCTACTGTTCCATTCCGCTGAGTATTTTGCGCTGATGGTTGTTGGTCTGTCGGCCATTGCGGCATTTGCGGGCACCGGACAGGTGGCCAAGGCCATCATCATGACCGTTCTGGGGTTGATCATGGCCACCGTTGGTGAAGGGGCCCTGTTCAACCTGCCGCGCTTTACCATGGGGATCATGGACCTGCAGTCCGGCTTTGGCTTCATCACGCTGGCCATGGCGATGTTTGCTTTGCCCGAAGCGTTGTTTCTGGTCCTGAAACCCAAAAACCTGCACGGAGATGATGGCGAAATCAAAGATCTGCGCGTGACCGGGGCCGAGGCCAAGGCAATCGCGCCCGTCATCGGTCGCCAATCCGTACAGGGGTTCTTTATCGGTGTTCTGCCGGGGGCAGGGGCAACGATTGCCAGTTTCCTTGGGTATGCGGTCGAGCGAAACATTGCTCCGAAAGCAGAACAAGAGGAGTTTGGAAAAGGGTCGATCAAAGGCCTTGCTGCGCCCGAGGCCGCCAATAATGCCGCCTGCACTGGCTCATTTGTGCCGCTGTTAACACTCGGCATTCCCGGATCCGGGACAACGGCTATTTTGCTGGGTGCGTTGATCGCGCTGAACGTCACACCCGGACCACGCCTGATGGTGGATGAACCGCAGATTTTCTGGGCGGTTATCATGTCGATGTTTATCGGCAACCTGGTTTTGTTGATCCTGAACCTGCCGTTGATCCCTTACATCGCCAAAGTGCTCGCCGTACCGCGCAACTACTTGATTCCCTTCATTCTCTTCTTCACCCTGATGGGGGCCTATATCGGGCAGAACAACGCCACCGAACTGCTGATTTTGGTCGGCTTTGGGGTGTGTGCCACGGCGCTGAAATTCGCGGACTATCCCTTGGCGCCGCTGCTGATCGGATTCATCCTCGGCGGCATGATGGAGGACAACTTTGCGCGCTCGATGCAGCTCTATGATGGTGTCGCCTTTATTTGGGAGCGTCCGATGACCTTGGGCCTTCTGGTGATTGCCGCTCTATTGATTCTGTTGCCGAGTTATCGGGCGCGCCGTGCCCGGGCCCGCGCGGCCGGTATAGCGGATGGCGACTGAGCCTTTAACGGGGCTGCGGGTCCTTGACCTGACCAACGTTCTGGCAGGCCCCTATTGCTGCTATCAACTGGCACTGATGGGGGCCGAAGTCATCAAAGTCGAACGCCCAGGGGGCGGGGATCTGGCGCGCGAACTGGGTGCTGATGCGGATCGCAACACTGCGGGTATGGGGATCAGCTTTCTGGCGCAGAACGCTGGAAAGAAGTCCGTCACCCTCGACCTGAAATCCGCGCAGGGCAAAGCCTTGCTCAAGCAACTTGTTGGGACAGCGGACGTTCTCGTCGAGAACTTCCGACCGGGCGTCATGGACCGCTTGGACCTCGGCTATGAGGTTTTGCAGGCGGAGAACCCAAACCTGATCTATTGCGCCATCAGTGGATTTGGTCAGGACGGGCCGCGCCGCGACGACCCTGCTTATGATCAGATCGTTCAGGGGATCAGCGGCGTCATGTCGATCACAGGCGCGGCTGACACGGCGCCATACCGGGTCGGCTACCCGCTCGCCGACACAGTGGGCGGGCTTACGGCGGCATTTGCGATTTCTGCAGCACTGAACGCAAAACCGCGAGGTGCTTTTCTGGATATAGCAATGTCCGAGGCGGTGATTTCGACCATGGGTTGGGTCGTGTCGAATTACCTAGTGGGTGGCGTTACGCCCGGGGCGCATGGCAACGAGAATACAACCTCGGCCCCCTCCGGGACATTTGCAACGCTCGACAGCCCCATAAACATTGCCGCCAATCGCGACGGGCAATGGCGAGCTCTTGCGCGTCATCTGGGGCGGGAGGACCTGTTGGATCATCCTGACTACGCCTCGCGCGAGGAGCGCAAGAAAAACCGGCACTCTTTGCGCGCGGAACTGGAGCGCAGCTTAAAACAACGCCCCGCACACGATTGGGTGCGTGAATTGAACGATCTGGGTGTGCCGACAGGACAGGTTTTGACGGTTGCCCAGGCGCTGGAGGACCCCCAGCTTGCGGGTCGGGGGTTGATCGGAACGGTGCATGTTCAAGGCGAGGACTTGCAGCTTGCCGGCAGTCCGGTCGTCATGGACGGCCAGCGCCGCATGCCTGAGACCGCACCCCCACAGCTGGGGGCAGACAATGAGGCGATCTGGTCCGAACTAGGCTTGAGCGGCGATGAGATAGAACTGCTCAGGCAGGAGGGGGTGATATGAACGATGTTGCCGATTGGTGGAAAACAGCAATCATTGACATGGAACCCGGTCGCATAGAATTGCGCGGATACCCGATCCAGGACCTGATCGGACAGCTCGGTTTTGCGGACATGATCTGGCTTATGGTTAGGGGCGACAGACCGTCTGTTGCGCAAGCGAAATTGTTTGAGGCCGCACTGGTTGCAGCGGTGGACCACGGTCCGCAAGCTCCGTCCATCGCCACGGCCCGCATGGCCGTCACCTGTGGCTTGCCGCTGAACAATGCGATGGCAAGCGCGGTGAACATGCTGGGCGACATCCATGGCGGGGCAGGGGAACAGGCGGTAGAGCTCTATCATTTTGTCGAGAGGCACCCGGGCAGTGTCGACGCTGCAATCGGAGACTGGAGTGCCGATCACGGAAAGATCCTGCCCGGTTTCGGTCATCGGTTTCACAAGCCGACGGACCCCCGCGCGCCGCGTCTGATGACGTTGGTGGAAGACGCAGTGAACGACAGGGCGTGTGACGGTCGTTTCCGACAGATCGGAATGTCTATCGAAACCGAGCTTACTCGGCGGGCTGGAAAACCGATCCCTATGAACATCGATGGCGCCACGGCCGTCATTTTCGCGGAACTGGGCTTTGCGCCGCCTTTGGCGCGCGGGCTGTTCTGCCTGTCGCGCTCGGTAGGTATTCTCGCGCATGCCTGGGAGCAGATGCAACAAGGCGGCCGCAACAAGGGGCCGACGCCGCCCGGTTATCGCTGGACATATCTGGGAGATGGCACGGGCCGCTGAGATCCTGAATAGCGCTTTTTGTCAAACCTGCCCGGTGCGGCATATGCACCGCGTCGAGCGGGCGCACCCGGTTTGTGGTTTTCGAGTGGCCGATTTCATTTGATCGGACCTGCCGTTGGTTCGATCCAGGAATAGCCAGCCTCAGTCCCTGCTGTCATCGACGTATGGAGCGGTTTCGATGTCTTCGGGTGCCTTAAAGCATTAATTTTTTAATACATATTCACTATTCAGTATATTTTAGTGGATGGTCATTGACATGTTCATATTGCCCAATATGTCGGTTACAAATCAACTGGAGCATGACAATGAATCCGGACGTCACACCGTTCTTTGATGAAACAACATGCACCGCGTCATT
Source organism: Ruegeria sp. B1 (assembly GCF_056535885.1). Classification (NCBI taxonomy): domain Bacteria; kingdom Pseudomonadati; phylum Pseudomonadota; class Alphaproteobacteria; order Rhodobacterales; family Roseobacteraceae; genus Ruegeria; species Ruegeria sp. B1. The sequence continues at coordinate 2,284,578 of NZ_JBQFJA010000001.1, forward strand.
CGTTGTCAGCGACCCAGAGACCAAGCATTGCGCCATCATCGATTCCGTATTGGATTTCGACTATTCTTCGGGCCGGACCAGTTTCCGATCAGCGGATGAAATTATCGACCACGTGCGCGGTAACGATCTGACCGTCGACTGGGTTCTCGAGACCCACGTCCATGCCGACCATCTAAGCGCCGCGCCATATCTCCAGCGAAAGCTGGGTGGCAAGATCGGTATCAGCGAGAAGATCACAATCGTTCAGGACACGTTCGGAAAGGTCTTCAATGCCGGGACAGAGTTTCAGCGCGATGGCAGCCAGTTCGACAGATTGTTTTTCGAAGGGGACACGTTCAGGATCGGCAACATCGTGGCCTTCGTGCTTCATACCCCGGGTCACACACCTGCCTGTGTGACCTATGTCATTGGCGATGCGGCTTTTGTTGGCGACACGCTCTTTATGCCGGATTTCGGAACAGCGCGGGCAGACTTTCCCGGCGGATCCGCAGAGATATTGTACCGCTCAATCCAAAAACTGTTCTCTCTTCCGGACGAGACACGCGTCTTTGTCGGCCATGATTATAAGGCCCCGGGTCGCGAAACCTATGCATGGGAGACGACCATCGGAGACGAAAAAGCCTTGAACACACATGTCGGGCAGGGGCGCAGCGCCGAGGAATTCGTATTTCTGCGGACCAAACGCGACTCGGAACTGCCAATGCCCAAACTGATCCTGTCGTCACTGCAGGTAAACATGCGCGGTGGCCAGATGCCTCCCGCTGAGGAGGATGGCGCCGTTTACCTCAGGATTCCTGTGAACAAGCTGTGATTTGCTCACCGCCAAAACGGCCCATGCCGCGATGTCGGGACACAACTTCGGGCGGGGCGCAGTGTAATAGACTGTGACCCAAGCGCATCCGGATGTGCTGCTGATCAACAAGCCCGGTATAAGAGTTTGGAGATCGAAACTTTCGCGCCGCGGTATTGTGAACGTGTAGTTGGTTGTGCGCGCCCGGAGGTGTGACACGTTGCGAACGCCCCAGGTGCCAGTCTATTTTGAAAGCAACACTGTTTTGTACTGCGACAGCGCATGAGGCGTGAGCAGCGCGTCACGGCTCAAAGAATGCCCGTTAACATCCTGAAACCTGGAATAAAAACTCAAAAGTCTAAACAGATCGGAGGTTTGTTTCTGTCGCACGTCTTCGTCGAGCAATGGCGCGTGAAGAGACAGCAACAAAGTCGGGCGCTGTCGCTTTAGCCAGTCTAACAGAGTCGGCAGCACAAAAAACTCTGCTCCCTCGATATCCATCTTAACCAGCGAGACATGGGACAGATCGTTGACTGCCTCGAACTGATCCCAGCCGATCGTAAGCGCATCTGTCCCGTGCGCGCCGTCATGCAACAGAGAGCTTGTGGAATCTCCGGGCTCTCCGCGCAATGAGGCCATGCGGGCCACGCCGAATTGATCCGACAATGCCACCCCAAAGGCCGAGACATTGCGGAAGTCATTCAGATCCAGGTTCCATGCCAGATGGCGGAACGCGGTAGGGTCCGGCTCAAAACACCAAACGTGTCGCGCCTTGCGGGCCGCGTATAGAACTGTCGGACCGATCCAGGCGCCGATGTCCAGATAATCGCGTTCGGAGGACAGGTGTTCGTCGAGAACGGAAAAGGTTTCAGGTTCCCAATCCCCGGCCGAGGCTTTGCGCCAGAATTTCGAATGATAGGGGTCCAGACGAAAAGCCTCGCCATTCAGGTTGCCTGCGTAATAGCCGCGGGCGCGGTAGAACATCTTGTGCGCCTGTGTCAGCATGGCCGCCTCCGGGTTTTCTTGTCTGGACCCTTGACCTGCGGCGGTAGCCAAAGCATTTAACCCTTGGGAACCGCAACTTATACTTTACAGGGGGCCGAGATGGCTTTTGAACTTCCTGATCTTCCTTATGCACATGACGCGCTGGCCGCCAAGGGCATGTCCGCAGAAACGCTGGAATATCACCACGACCTGCATCACAAGGCCTATGTCGACAACGGCAACAAGCTGATTGCAGGCACCGAGTGGGACGGCAAGTCGCTGGAAGACATCATTACTGGCACCTATGATGCCAATGCCGTCGCACAAAACGGCATCTTCAACAACATCAGCCAGTTGTGGAACCACAACCAGTTCTGGGAGATGATGGGCCCCGGCGACAACGCTATGCCTGGCGAGCTGGAAGAGGCGCTGAAAGCCGCTTTTGGGTCGGTTGATCAGTTCAAACAGGAGTTTTCTGCCGCAGGTGCGGGGCAGTTCGGGTCGGGCTGGGCGTGGCTTGTCAAAAACGCCGACGGCTCGCTTGCCGTCACCAAGACTGAAAACGGTGTGAATCCCCTGTGTTTTGGTCAGACTGCGTTGCTGGGCTGTGATGTTTGGGAGCATTCTTACTACATCGATTTCCGTAACAAGCGTCCGGCTTACCTCACCAACTTCCTCGACAATCTGGTGAACTGGGAAAACGTCGCTTCGCGGATGTGATCCTTTGACCCGGCGCGGGTTTATCAAAGGCCTGCTGGCGGTGACGCTGGCAGGCTTTTTTGCTGCCTTATACGGCTTCTTCATCGAACCCGCGTTGCGACTTCGCGTGCGCAAATGGCGTCTGCGGCGGTCGGACTGGACAGCATCGCCCCTGCGGATCGCGGTTTTGGCCGATCTGCATGTCGGCGAACCTCATGTCACGCTGAAGCGCATTCAACAGATTGTGCGCCGGACCAATGCGCTGTCACCGGATCTGGTTTTTTTGCTCGGAGACTATGCGGCGGGCTATAAGATGGTGTCGCGCCCGGTGAAAATCGCGGATTTAGCCCCGGTATTGGCGGAATTGAAGGCCCGATATGGCGTCTTTGCGGTTCTGGGTAACCATGACTGGTGGGATGATCTGACTGCGCAGAAGCGGGGCCATGGACCGAACCTGTATGCGGACGCATTGGAGCAAAATGGCATCCCGGTTTTGTCGAATTCCGCCGTAAAACTCGAGGCGGCTGGTGTCTGGCTGGCGGGGCTTGAAGATCAGCTTGCACTGTCTTTGGGAGGCAGGCGGTTTCAGGGGCTGGACGATCTGCCGGCTACGTTGAACCAGATCACCGATGACGCGCCTGTGATCCTGATGGCGCATGAACCGGATATCTTTCCTCAAATACCTGACCGTGTCGCTCTGACCCTGTCTGGTCACACCCACGGAGGACAGGTCCGGTTGTTCGGTTGGTCACCTATCGCGCCATCGCGCTTTGGGAACCGATATGCCTATGGTCACATACGCGAAAACGGTCGGGACCTTGTGGTTTCGGGCGGAATCGGGTGCTCGATCCTTCCGGTGCGCTTTGGGGTGACGCCTGAGATCACATTAGTCGAGCTTTCCGCTTGATGGACAAACGGTGAAAACCTGCCGATCCGTCGGTTTTGGGATCAGACCCCCATTGCACGGCGCCAAGAAACCCATACCTAACTTATGCGGGAGGAGAGGCCTGCCGATCAACTATGACGATGGCGCCGCACCTGGCCTTTGGGCCATGAAAGAAAATATGCTCGTCTGATGGATGAGGGACACCCAAGACAACCGTAACAGGAGATCACGATGGTCGCACTTGCACAGGGAACATGGGTTATCATTGCAGATGGGGAAAAGGCACTGCTGATGGAGAACATCACCGATGCCGAAGCCCCCAATCTGGTTGTTGTTTCAGTCGAGGAACAGGAAACGCCGAACTCAAAGCCATCAGACCGGGCGGGGCGTCGGTTCGATCACGGGCCAAATCAGAAATCGGCGATCGAAGAAGCAACATGGAAAACGCATGCCAAGTCTCTGTTCGTACAAGATCTGGCCAACCTCTTGAATCGCAAAGGATTGAAGGGCGCGTTTAAGCGGCTGGTTCTGGTTGCCAGCCCGCATGTTCTGGGCCTTTTGCGCCGACGTTTGCACACCGAGGTTTTGGCCAAGGTTGTGGCCGAAGTGGACAAAACCCTGACAAACCACCCGATGCACAAGGTCGAACATGTTCTCAGCAACCGCCTGAAGGCCACTGTCTGAGTCGAAACTAACACGCAAACGGGCGGCGCACGCCGCCCGACCATCGATCCCCTCAGGTCAGTTTTCCGCGCAAGTCCATTATCGCGGTCTCGGCGTCATCAACCCAGGTGATAAAATCGGCAAGCGATCTGTCTGCAAAGCCTTGATCGATCACCTGATCCAGCAAGCTGCGCAGGGCATCCCAGTACCCGCCCACATTCATCACCAGAATGGGTTTGTCGTGCAGGCCCAGTTGGCGCCAGGTCAGCGCCTCGAACAGCTCGTCCAGCGATCCCGGCCCACCCGGCAGAACGACAACCGCGTCGGCGTTCATGATCATGACTTTCTTGCGCTCGTGCATCGTCTCAGTAATCACAAAATGAGTCAGATCCGTTTTACCGACCTCTCGCTGAACCAGATGCACAGGAATAACGCCAAAAGTCTCACCGCCCGCAGCCTGACAGGCGCGGGCAACCTCGCCCATCAGCCCCACATCTCCGGCACCATAAACCAGCCGCCAGCCCTCTTGCGCCAACAAGGCACCAAGCTGCCGGGCATCTTGAGTATATGCCGGATTTGCGCCATTGCGTGACCCGCAATACACACAGATGGATTTCTGGAAGGACAAAGCGGGTCTCCGGGGTTGTGTCAGAAGTTTTGACCCGTGATAGCGGGATTGATAGGTTGGCTCAACTGTCCGCCGGACTGCCTGCACCCCAGCGCGCGGGCACCGCGGAAAGAAAGGAAAAGAATGAACGCCGAATCGGGAAACAAAAGCTCGGGCAATTTCATTTGGGGGATGATTGCCGGTCTTGTTGCAATTCTTGCGTTGGGCGGCGTGTACCTGTCTGGCGTTTTCACCAACGATCAGGAGCCGCAAGAACAAACCGCATCCGTCGCATCGCCAGAGAGCCAGCAATCGGCAGAGGACGGCGGCGCGCAACAGGCCCAGGACGATCCTGAAACCGCCCAGGACGGGGCGCAGCCGACCGGCGCGTCGTCGGCGGCCGAGTCAGAGCAGACCGGCGCGACATCCGCGGAGGAGGTTGCTGCAGATACAGAAACCCCTGCCTCTGTCACGCCTCCGGAGCTGGACCAGATTTTTGTTGAAACGGATGGAAATGCCTTGCTGTCCGGCAATGCGGAACCGGGCAGCCAGGTGCAGGTTCTTCTGGACGGCGAACCGGTTCATCAATTCACTGTGGATGATAGCGGCCAGTTCGCTGAATTTGTCGCAATCCCCTTTAGCGAAGACGCGCAGGGGCTGGTTCTGGAAACCTCGGACGGAGTTCAGACGGCGCGTTCGGACGATTACCTGATCGCGGCGCTGCCTGAACCGACCGAGGACGAGGTTGCTTCGGCCGATACTCTGGACGAAGCCGGGACTGAATCTGAGCAGACCGCCGAACAACCGCTTTCCGGCGATGCCTCTGAACCCGGGTCGCAGGCTGAGACAGAAACCGCAACCGGAACCGCAGAGGCCGGTGAAGATCAGCAGATCGCTGTTCTCCGCTCTGGCGAGGAAGGGGTTGAATTGGTTCAGCCGCCTGCATCGCAAGAGGATGCATCCGAGCAAGTTGCGCTGGACACTATCGGTTACTCTGACGCCGGCGATGTGCAACTGACGGGCCGTGTGCAAGATGGCTCAGCCATTCGGTTATACCTGGACAACCGGTTGGTCGCAGATCTTACACCTGCGGAAGACGGCAACTGGCGCGGTGAGTTGGAGGGGATTGATCCCGGTGTCTACACGCTGCGTGTGGATGAGGTGAACACGGATGGAACCGTGATCAGCAGGCTGGAGACTCCGTTCAAGCGAGAACCCGTCGAGGTTCTGCAGGCCGCGGAGTCTGTCGATGAAAACCAGACTGCGGATGAGGTGCCACCGATACGGTCGGTTACGGTTCAAAAAGGCGACTCGCTGTGGGCTATTTCGCGGGACAGGTTTGGCGACGGGATCTTGTACGTGAAACTGTTCGAGGCCAACCGCGACCTGATCCGCGATCCGGACCTGATCTATCCCGGGCAGATTTTTACAATCCCCGAGTAGATCATCGCCTCTGGCCCTTGGCGGGTCGGGGTCTATCTCTGACCGCAGACAAGGGACGTGATGAGACGGACGCCAAATGTACACCGATGAAACGACGGAAAGAGCGGAACGCCGATCCGGCTGGCGCACCATTCGCAAGGTCGCGCCATATCTTTGGCCGGATGACGAGCCATGGGTGAAACGCCGCATTGTGATCGCCATGGCCGTTCTGGTGCTGGCCAAGCTCATCGCGGTGTATACGCCGATCCTGTACAAGGGCGCTGTTGACAGCCTTGCGGGGGAGGGCGTGCCGCCCCTGGCATTGGGGGCTGTGGGCCTGACGGTAGCCTATGGTGTGGCGCGGATGATGACGGTTGGCTTCCAGCAGTTGCGGGATGCGGCCTTTGCCCCGGTCGGCCAGCGCGCCTTACGGGCATTGGCGCTGGAAACGTTCCGGCATATCCATCAGCTGTCCCTGCGGTACCACGTGACGCGGCGTACCGGCGGTTTAAGCCGCATCATCGAGCGTGGCGTCAAGGGTGTCGAGTTCCTTCTCCGCTTTCTGCTGTTCTCCATCGGCCCTCTGATTCTTGAACTGTTGATGGTCGCGGTCATCCTCGTGTGGCTGTTTGATGTCTGGTATCTGGTGGTGGTTGCCGGCACCATCGCCCTGTACATCTGGTTCACATTTGCGGTGACCGAGTGGCGGGTGAAACTGCGTCGCGAAATGAACGACCAGGATACCGAGGCCAATCAGCGCGCCATCGACAGCCTGCTGAACTTTGAGACGGTGAAGTATTTCAATGCGGAAACGCGCGAGGCGAGCCGTTATGACGTCTCTATGAAAGCCTATGCCGGCGCGGCTTTGAAAACGGCTTATTCGCTGGCGTTTCTGAATTTCGGCCAATCCTTCCTGATCACATGTGGTCTGATCGGTGTCATGGTTCTGGCCGCAATCGGTGTGCAGAACGGATCTCTGACGGTCGGTGATTTCGTCATGGTGAACGCCTACATGATCCAAATCACCGTGCCGCTGAATTTTCTCGGGACCGTTTATCGGGAAATCCGGCAGTCTCTGGTGGATATGGGTCAGATGTTTGATCTTCTCGAACAACCTGCTGACGTGACTGATAAACCCAATGCGCAGGCCCTTAAGGTGACGGGCGGCGAAGTCACACTGGAGAGTGTCCATTTTGGCTATGACCCCGAGCGCGAAATCCTCAAAGGCGTGTCTCTTTCGGTTCCGGCAGGCGAGACGGTGGCCATTGTCGGCGCCACGGGGTCTGGTAAGTCCACGATCGGACGGCTTTTGTTCCGCTTCTACGACGTAACCGGCGGCGCGTTGAAAATTGATGGGCAGGACGTGCGGGACGTGACGCAGGACAGCCTGCATGCGGCCATCGGGGTCGTCCCACAGGATACGGTACTGTTCAATGACACCATCCGATACAACATTGCCTATGGGCGTGACGGGGCCACGCAGACGGATGTCGAAGCCGCAGCCAAAGCGGCCCAAATCCATGATTTCATAGTCTCGCTGCCTGACGGCTATGAGACCGAGGTGGGCGAACGCGGTCTCAAACTCTCAGGAGGTGAGAAGCAGCGGGTCGGTATTGCGCGGACGTTGCTCAAAAACCCTCCGATCCTTTTGCTGGACGAGGCGACGTCAGCACTGGATACGGATACGGAACGCGACATCAAGGATGCATTGGCCCGAGCCGGTGAGGGTCGAACCGTGATCACCATCGCGCACCGTCTAAGCACCATTGCGCAGGCGGATCGGATCGTGGTTCTGGAAAGCGGCGAAATCATCGAGCAAGGCAGGCATGACGAACTGCTGAGGCGTAAAGGCCGCTACGCCCAGTTGTGGAGCCGTCAGCACTCGGATGGCCAAGCGGCTTAGGGTGTCAATCGATAAGCTGCGCGAAAACTTCTGCTGTATTTCAAGGTTATTTCGGCTTTTGATCGCTCATTTTCGTCAGTTTGAGCATTTTTGGTTCTTCAAATTGAGTTTTACCAGTAGAATGCAAGCAGGCCGCTCATTTTTCGGCGGTCGATTTTAAGAAACTAATTGTCCGACAAAGTATATTTTTGGAGATTTATTATGACCAAGTCCCGGGCGGAATCCGCTTATGACGCACGTGTATCCGCAGCAACCAAAGCGCGTGAAAGGCATCATCCCGACCATCGTGCAAATCCTGACGAGCAAAGATATGCGTCCGCGCATTATCCAATGAGCTTCACCAAGGGTCTGGAGCACAACAGCCTGGGTGTGGTGGCAGACGGTGCCCATTTCGAGGCGTTCCGTAACGCGATCGACGAAGGTTTTGTCGAACCTTTCACATCCCGGGTACCGGTGCCCACCAGCAAAAAATGTGGTCGCCGTAAATGGGAAGCGCCGACAGCCGGTACCGCATATGATTTGCAGGGCCCTGACGCGCAGGCGGTTACCATGCCACCCGCACCAGAGCTCTGCAGCGATGAGCTGGCATATGAAATGGCGGAAGTCTACGAACTGGCCCTGTTGCGCGATGTTCCGTTCGCGAATTTTGCAGAAGGTGCGACCGGGGTGGATGCCACCAAGATCAAGACTTCATTTGGTCGGCTCAACGCCTTGGCGTACCCGCTGGATGGGTCCAAAGGGCGGCCTCGGAAATCGAATGGTGGCAAGATTGATCTGCAAACCGCATTTCGAGGTTCGAGCCCGGGCGTCGACAAAGGGCCTTACCTGTCTCAGTTCATGCTGATCGGAAATGGCGATCCAGCAAAAGGCCTGATCGACTATGGTGCACAGCAGATCGATCAGCGTGTGCCCGAGGCGCGCATCGGCGTGGATTACATGCAGGTTTGGCAGGACTGGCATCAGGTCCAGCAGGGCCTTGATGTAAACAAATGCGGTTTGGGAAGGAACAACAACGAGAAATGTGGACCCGGTCAAGTGTTCACGGACAAGCGCCGTTTTATCTGCACGCCGCGTGATCTGGCGACATATGTTCACTTTGATGCACTCTATCAGGCATATCTGAACGCCACGCTGATCCTGTTGGGTATGAAAACCCCCTTCGATCCGGGATTTGCCAAACTGTCCGGCATGCGCGATATGTTCAATCCGCTGTCAAGTGACGCCACAGGGCAAAATGCAGGTGGCTTTGCGCTATATGGCGGTCCCCACATCCTGACACTGGTGACCGAGGTGGCGACACGCGCCCTGAAGGCCGTTCGGTATCAGAAATTCAACAATCATCTGCGTCTAAGACCCGAGGCGCTGGCGGCGCGGATGGAGAAAGCAACCGAACTCGACAGTACCTATCCTGTTCTCTGCAATTCGTTTGGTAAGATGTGTGGGGAGATTGGAAAAACCATTCGGGCGATTCGGACGTTTAACAACGCAGCGGTTGGCCAGTCCACAGCGCTGTTGCCGATGGCATTTGCGGAAGGCTCGCCCATGCATCCGACTTACGGCGCCGGGCATGCCACGGTTGCGGGTGCCTGTACCACAATCGTAAAGGCCTTTTTTGATACCGGGACCGTTTTGGGTGCAAATGGCGACGATACGTCCTGTGAACACGGCAAGATCGGCTTTTACCACAAGATCAAAGAGGCCTGTTTCTATTTGCCGCCAGAGAAGAGCGCGAAGAAACCCGGCAAAAAATCTGACAAGGCCAAATCGGACGATCACAAACCCGATCTATTGCGAAAATATATTGCAAAGTGCCCGCTGACGCTGGAAGGCGAATTGAACAAACTTGCCGCAAATATTTCTATCGGGCGTAACATGGCTGGCGTGCACTACTTTTCGGACTACTATGACAGCCTCCGCATGGGCGAACAGATCGCCATCGGCATGTTGGAAGAGCAGGCGCTGTGTTATCCGACCGATGAGTTCGTGCTGTCACTTCCGACATTTGACGGAGATTTAGTGCGCATCGGTGCAAAGTAGGTACCGGATTAAAACATGTGCCCGGCAAGACCCCTGCGGGCCTGCCGGGCACGGTCTACAGTCCGGAGACAAATCCGACTCCGTGGCTATTCAGCCGCCTTTAGCGGTGGTCCGGGCGGGTGCTCTGGTCGATCGTCCAACGTCTCGTCGGTGTCAGACAGCGGGGCCGGATCATCGCCCCATACGATCTCGGTCGATTGCATGTCCCGCGCCGCTCTGCCGATGGCCATGTCCTGCGCAATTCGGCTGGAGCGGCCTGCGGTGACCCGCGCCAGAACCTGGCCCAGCCATATCGCGTAGGTCGAGACCCAGACGCGCAGCGCCAGGAGCGATGGGGTCAGGATCAAAGTCAGAACTGTGGCGATCCCAAGCCCAAAGACAACTGCGGTTGCCAGCTGCTTCCACCACAGGGCCGTCGGGCTGTTGATGGAATAACCGCCATTGATGAAATCCAGCGTCAGGCCAAACATCATCGGTGTCAGACCGGCCATTGTAGTCAGCGTGGTCAGCAAGACCGGACGTATGCGTGCCTCGGCCGTTTTGACGATGGCATCGATCCGCGGCATGTACCGGCTGTATTCCTGATAGGTGTCGATCAGAACAATGTTGTTGTTCACCACGATTCCCGCCAGAGCAACAATGCCAGTGCCGGTCATAATGATCGAAAACGGTTGCTGCATCACCATCATCCCGATCAACACGCCGGTCGTGGACAAAACCACGGCGAGCAGGACCAGGACCGAGTTGTAGAACGAGTTGAACTGCGCCAGCAGGATCACGAACATCAATCCCAAAGCGCCCGCAAAGGCGTTCACAAGGAAGGCGCCAGACTCTTCCTGATCCTCCTGATCGCCAGTCCATTCCCAACTGATCGATTTGGCGAACGGTTCTGTTGCCAGCCATTCGGTCAGAACGGCAATACGCTCGTTCGGGTTTATCAACGTCACCCGGGCATCACCGCTTTGCAGGCTGGACCGCAGGCTCTCCGTGCTGCCCGCCCCGGTCAGTTGCACAAGTTCGAACTGCTTTCCTGGCGGGTTCGTCAGGGTCGCACCGTCGACCTGGGCCCCTTCTTCCAGTTCCCGGACGATGGCAAGCCGCTGCTCGGTTCCATCGGGTCCGTCAACCACCACCTTGCTCAGACCGGGTTCGACATCCGCCTTGACATCATAATACCGCTCCTGATTGACGCGGTTGATCTCGGCCAGTTTCGCAACCGGCTGCCGCGTGACAAAGTTGGACAGCGGTACCAGCCCGTCCGAGGTGCGCACCTTCAGCGTGTCCAGCGTGGACAGAACGCGATCCGCCTCAGGCAGGCGAACGCGGATCTCGATCTCTTCATCCGTCGTGTCGGGCCGCATCTCGCCCAGCAGGATGCCGCGCGTCACCAGTTGCACCATTGCGCCAACGGTTGCCACATCCGCGCCAAAGCGGCCCGCCTTGGCAACGTCCACGTCGATCTGCCAGTCGATACCCGGCAGCGGCAATGTGTCTTCGGTCTTGATCAGGCCGGGGGTGTTGTCAAACGCTTCTCGGGCCAGGACCGTCGCTGACGTCAGATCATCCCAACCGTCGCCTTTGATGCGCAGATGTACCGGTTTGGCCGAGGCCGGACCTTGCTCCAGCGCCAGGATCTCAACGACAAATCCCGGCAGGTCAGCCAGTTGGGCCGTCAATTCTTCCAGAACGTAGTCGCCGTCATATTCAGGCGCGACGTAATGGCGATCGAACAGGCCGCCCAGGATGGGTTCCGAGACGTTTGGACGATCTTCCCAGGGGATAATCTCAAATTGCACGCGACCCACGGTGTCAGCGGGTGCTTCCGCACCGCCGTTATTCTGGTTCAAACCGCCCTGTCCGGCAAAAGAAAAGACATTAATGACCGCCGGATGGGCCGAGATCACCTGCTCGGCGGCATAGACCATGGCGTCTTTTTCTTCCAAGGACAGGTTACCACGTGCCCGAACATATGCCGTGGCCTGTTCCGGCTCGCTTTCGACAAAGAATTCCACGCCGCGATTGTTGCTTCCGTAGGCGGCCATCACGGAAAAGACAGCAAGTCCAACAACAACAATTGCCACAACGGGCATGATTGGATTGCCGACTAGAAACTTAATGACATACCCAAAAGGCGTGTGTTCTTTGGCGGTGTGGACCCGAGTGTCGGGCGCACGCTCGATCTTTGCGGCACCCAGAGTGACCGACCCGGCAAACGCACCTGCAATCACCAAAATAGCGCCAAAGACCGCTCCACCAGCGGACCCTTCGGGCAACAGGTAACTCGGGTTCAGGACCTGCATCGCCCCTAGGAACACGAGGTAAAATGACGGTGCCACCAGAGCTGCCCTAAGCCACCAAGGTGTCCGCGCGCGCAACCAGTTCGACGACCGGTCGAACACGCGGCTCAACCGCCCGGAAACACCCCCCATGACGGGCAGATAAATCAACGCGACAATCAGCGACGCAGACAGAACAAAAATCAGCGTGACTGGCAGCATTCCCATGAATTCGCCGGGAATGCCCGGCCAGAAGAGCATCGGAAGGAAAGCACAAAGCGTTGTTGCAGTGGATGACACGATCGGCCAGAACATCCGCTGCGCCGCCTCGACATAGGCGTGCATGGGCCCGACGCCGTCTTTGATGCGTTTGTCAGCGTATTCCACAACCACAATGGCACCGTCGACCAGGATGCCCACCGCAAGGATCAGACCGAACATCACGATATTGGAGATGCTGACGCCCATAACCGCCAAAAAAGCGAAACACAGCAGGAATGAGGTTGGAATCGCAAATCCCACCAACAGAGCCGCACGAGACCCCAGCGAGGCCAGAACCACGATCATGACCAAAGCAATAGCGGTCAGAACCGATCCTTCCAACTGACTGACCATCGAACCGACGATCCGGCTCTGGTCGTTGGACGTGCCAACATCCACGGCGGCCAGCAACTCGGGCGGCCACTTGGTCTGGGCGTGGGCGATGGTGGCCTTGACCTGCTCAACCGTGTCGATCAGGTTGTATCCTTTGCGTTTGACCACCTGCAGGGCCACCGTCGGTTCGCCATCGAACCGGGCGGTGCCTTCGCGATCCTCAAATGTGTAGTTGATTTCGGCCAGTTCCCCCAACGTGACGACGCGGTCGCCATTTACCTTAATCGGCAGACCATAGACATCCTGAGCGGTTTTGAACGAAGATGGTATCTTGACCGAGAACGTCCCCTGGGCGGTCTCGACCTCGCCGGCTGCAATCAACTGGTTGTTGTTCTGGACGACACTGATCAATTCGGCGGCGGTGACATTGTACGCCTCAAGCCGCAGGGGGTCGATGATGACCTCAAGCAACTCGTCCCGATTGCCCGCGATCCCAGCCTCCAGCACAGAATCAAGCGCCTCCAGATCGTCCTGAAGGTCTTTGGCCACGCGGGCCATGGTGCGTTCTGGCACAGCGCCGGTCAGGTTGACGATAACGATGGGGAACTCTGAGAAGTTAACCTCTGTAATACTGTATTGCTCGGCGCCGTCGGGGAAATCACCTTGGGCCGTGTTCATGGCATCGCGCACATCTGCGATGGTGGCCGATTTATCCCAGCCGAACTCGAATTCCAGAAGGATGCCAGCGTAACCCTCGGCTGCGGTCGCCCCCATGTTGTCCAGCCCGTCGAGATCGGCCAACTCGGTCTCCATCGGCTTGACCAGAAGGTTTTCCGAGTCTTCCGCGGAAATGCCGGGAAACTGCACGGACACAAACAGCATTGGGATGTCGATATCCGGCTCGCCCTCTTTGGGCAGCCCGACATAGGCATACCCGCCGACAACCAGCGAGATCGCGATAAAGGCCAGAACCATCCGGGCTCGGCCAGCGGCCCAGCTTACGACACCGATCATTCTGATGGTTCCCGATAGGTTGGGGCGACAGTGACGCCGCGTGTCACAAATTCCTGCCCGACCAAGATGATATCAACGGTTTCAGGCAGGCCGCCGATCCAGACCCCTTCTGCCGTGTCTCTGAGGACCCGAATCGGCATGAAATCAACGATATTCCCGGCACCCACAGTGCGCACGCCCAGTTGCCCTTCGTTGTTCAGTGTCAGGGCAGACTGAGGCAGAAGGTGCGCCTTAGCACCTTCTGCCGCAATCCGAATGGTTGCGGTTTGACCATCACGAATGGCCAGATCTGGGTTTGGAACGGTGATCTCGACTTCAAAAGTGCGCGTGGTTTCATCCGCCGACCGGCTCAGGAAGGTGACCCGGCCTTCGACCTGCAGGCCGGTGACCAGTTGCGCCGACGCCTGGGACCCAACGAGCACACGGTTCACTTCGGTCTCGGGAACAAACCCCACCAGCTTGATTGGATCCAGTTGAATTACCGTGGCGCACAGGGACCCGGGTTGCATCAGGCTGCCCAGTTCCGCCGTGTCACTCTCAAGCAGACCTTCGAACGGGGCCTCGATCGTCAGCCGTTCGATCTCGCGCTCTGCGGCCTTGACCTCTGCCGCAGCGGCTTCAATTCCTGCGCGCGTTGCCTCAAGGCCGGCTTCGGCGGACTTTACACCCGCACCTGCCGTGCTCATTGCGGCTTCGCTGGAAATGCGGCGGGTTTCCGACCCGAACCCGGTTTCCGACAGCTTGCGCGCTGCTGTTAGGTTAATCTCGGCCTCGGCGACCAGCGCGTGTGCCTCTTCCAGCCGGGCTTCGGCCTCGGGAATGCGGCTTTCCGCCTCCAGCTTACCGGCCATGGCCTCGGCCAGGCTGGCGGGCCGTGTGCCCGGATCAAGCTCGCACAGAAGATCACCGGCTTCGACAAAAGCCCCCCGGCGTTTGGGTTCCGAGACCACAGTCGAGATTGTTTCCGCCAGGACTTCAACCTGTCTGTTGGCCTGGGTCTGACCGCGCAACAGGACAGCGCTGTCGATTTCACGCGCCTGGGATCGTATCGCAACGACGCCAACGGCGGTTTCGCTGACTGTTGTGACATCGGTTGTTTCACCTTCCGCACTCGCCGTGGTGTCCGCATCACCGCGTCCCGCAAATGCAAACAGCGCGTCGCGTTCAAACACAAGAAAATACAATGCGACAATCACCAAGAGGGCGTTGATGAATGAAATCAAACGCATACAGTTATTCTCCCAGAATCCCACGCCAAAAACCTGATGGCGTGCATGCCTAAAAATGGGGTTTGGCATGTCTCATTTCTACACTGAACTGAATAGTTCGGTTTATTTTTTTTCGCAAGTGCGGACTGAACAGGTGTAAATGTGCAAAATCCGACCCTTGGCTTGGCCGGGACGCCGGGGTATGACATGGCGCACATTACTAGAATAGACCGCCCGGGGGTAGGGATGAGCGACACTGACAGTTTCATTGATGAGGTTACAGAAGAGGTGCGCCGCGACCGGCTGTACCTGCTTTTGCGTCGTTGGGGCTGGGTTGGTGTTTTGGCAGTTGTCCTGATTGTTGGTGGTGCGGCGTTCAACGAATTCCGCAAGGCGCGCGACACCTCTCAGGCCCAGGATCTGGGTGACGCGATTCTGGCGGCGCTGGCAGAAAATGAATCCACGGCGCGCGCGGACAGCCTTGGGGGTGTGCAGGCCGAGTCAGTGGGGGGCGACGCCGTCTTGAACATGCTGCTGTCGGCCTCGCAGGTCGACGCCGGGTCCGTGCCCGAGGCCGTCAACAGCCTGAACACAGTGGCCGTTCAGGGCGACCTGCCTGAAATTTACCGCGCGATTGCAAGTTTCAAGGCGCTGCTGCTGCAAAGCGGGACCTTGCCCGCTGCGGACCGGCGCCAGCAGTTTGAGGCTCTGGCCGTTCCCGGCGCACCGTTGCGTTTGCTGGCAGAAGAGCAATTGGCACTGATTGACGTGTCTGAGGGTAACATCGATGCCGCGTTGACCCGTCTGCAGGCGCTGCGGCAGGATGCCGAGGTTGGTATCGATCTGCAGCAACGCGCGGCACAGTTGATCGTGGCATTGGGTGGTGAGCCAGAACCGCTGGTGGCACAGCAGGGCTGATCAGCGGCGGGACAACAAAATGACAGGCGAGTTCGGAATAACATGGTAACAAATCTGGTTTCCCGCTGGGGATTGCCTGTTGTGGCAATTGCCCTGATGACATTGGCGGCCTGTCAGGAGCGTGAGAACATACTGCCGGGTGCGCGCGAGGATATTCGTCCCGCAACGGATACCGAGACTGTTGAAACCCGCGGGTCGCAGCCGATCAGCCTGCCGGGTCAAAACGTAAATGCAAGCTGGCCGCAAAGCCCCGGAACGGCGGCGTTCCGCACAACAAATGCCGCGTTGCGCGCTGCGCCTCAACGGGTTTGGTCGACATCGATTGGCAACGGTGACACGCGCAAGCAAAGGATCACGGCCGAGCCCGTTGTCGCAGGCGGTTTGATCTACACTCTGGACTCGGGCGCAACTGTATCGGCGGTATCGCCTCAGGGTCAGGTGGTCTGGGACACGAATCTCATCCCCGCGCGCGATGGCGATTCGGATGCCACGGGTGGCGGAATGGCCTATTCGAACGGCGTACTTTATGTGTCATCCGGATTTGGGCGCTTGACGGCTCTGGATGCAACGACAGGCGCGATCCGCTGGCAAAAACGTTTGAACGCCACCGGCAGCGGAGCGCCCTTGGTCAGTGACGGGCTGCTGTATCTGGTTGCCGGTGACGAAACCGGATGGACCGTTGACACCAAGGACGGGCGTATCGCCTGGCAGATCGATGGTACGCCCAGCGTTGGCAATGTTCTGGGCGCACCCGCGCCCGTGTTGACCTCGGATCTGGCGGTTTTTGCGTTCGGATCGGGGGACATTGCCGCCACGTTCCGCCGTGGCGGCATTCGGCGTTGGAACGCTTCGGTCGCTGGCGGACGGCGGGGCCGGGCGGCTGCGCAGATCGTCGATGTGACCGGCGGGCCTATGGTGGTGGGCGATACAATCTATATCGGCAATCACTCAGGACGCACCGTTGCCTTTGATGCCGCGTCTGGTGAACGCCGTTGGACGGCCGACGAAGGCGCGGTCGACACGGTCTGGCCCGGCGGCAACAGCATCTTTCTGATCAGTGACCGCAGTCAGTTGGTGCGTCTGAACGCCTCGGACGGGTCCATTGTCTGGGCGCAGGATCTACCGGGCTTTGTCAAAGACAAGCCGGGTCGGCGGGGCCCGATCTTTGCCCACTACGGACCGATCCTGGCGGGCGGGCGCCTCGTTGTGGCGTCGAACGATGGCTACCTGCGGTTTTTTAACCCGGTTGACGGGTCAATGGTTTACCAGACCGAAGTTCCTGGCGGTGCAACAACGGCGCCCGTTGTGGCAGGACAGACGTTATACGTTGTGTCGACCAAGGGCGATCTGCACGCTTTCCGTTGACGGCAAGATGCGCTAAAGGGCGCTTCTTGAGTCTTGAAAGTTGAGTATCATGTCGCTGACCCTCGCCATTGTGGGGCGCCCCAATGTGGGCAAATCCACCCTGTTCAATCGCCTCGTCGGCAAACGACTTGCGCTGGTCGATGACCAGCCAGGCGTGACGCGCGACCTGCGCGAAGGCGAGGGGCGGCTGGGCGATCTGCGGTTCACGGTGATTGATACGGCAGGGCTTGAGGACGCGACCGATGACAGCCTGCAGGGCCGAATGCGTCGATTGACTGAACGCGCGGTGGACATGGCGGATGTCTGTCTGTTCATGATTGACGCGCGTGTGGGCGTCACGCCGACCGATGAGCTGTTTGCCGAGATTCTGCGCAAGCGGTCCAAGCACATCATCCTTGCGGCCAACAAGGCCGAGGGCAATGCTGCCGATGCTGGTGTGCTTGAGGCCTATAATCTTGGGCTGGGCGAACCCGTGCGCCTGTCGGGCGAACACGGTGAAGGCATGACCGATCTGTACGCTCAGTTGATGCCTTTGGCTGATGCTGCCGAGGAAGAAAAAGCCGACGAAACCCCCGAAACCGACATCGATCTGGACGAAGACAGCGAAGGCGAAACACCCCTGATCACCGACTCGAAACCTTTGCAGGTGGCTGTGGTCGGGCGGCCCAATGCAGGGAAATCCACTCTGATCAACAAGATCATGGGTGAAGACCGTCTGCTGACAGGTCCCGAAGCTGGTATCACCCGAGACGCCATCAGCTTGCGTGTCGACTGGGCAGGGGCGGACGGTGACAGCACGCCCATGCGTATTTTTGATACGGCTGGCATGCGCAAAAAGGCCAAGGTTCAGGAAAAGCTGGAAAAACTCTCGGTTTCGGACGGGCTGCGCGCCGTGAAGTTTGCCGAAGTGGTCGTTGTTTTGCTCGACGCGGCCATTCCGTTTGAACAGCAAGACCTGCGCATTGCCGATCTGGCCGAACGCGAGGGGCGCGCTGTCGTTGTTGCGGTCAACAAATGGGACGTCGAAGACAACAAGCAGGAAAAGCTGCGCGACCTGAAGGAGTCGTTTGAACGCTTGCTGCCGCAGCTCCGTGGTGCCCCCCTGGTCACGGTGTCGGCCAAGACAGGACGGGGGCTGGAGCGCTTGCGCGCTGCAATTCTACGCGCCCATGATGTTTGGAACCGCCGCGTGCCGACGGCTGCATTGAACCGCTGGCTGACCGCGATGCTGGAACAGCACCCACCCCCGGCACCGCAGGGCCGCCGCATCAAACTGCGCTATATGACGCAGGCCAAGACCCGGCCACCGGGCTTTGTGGTTATGTGCTCGCATCCCGACAAGATGCCCGATAGCTATTCCCGGTATCTGGTCAACGGCCTGCGCGAAGATTTCGACATGCCCGGAACACCCATCCGGCTGACTCTGCGGGGTCAGGGGGACAAGAACCCCTACAAGGGACGTCGGAAGAAAAACGCGGGCGCACTGGCCAAACATCTCAAGGGCAGGGCGTAACTGCGCCAATTTCCAGCATTTTCAGTCACAGGGCGTGACACGCTCACAACGGCGCGCTAGCATTCGTCTGCGTGCATTTGTTTTCGCATGTGCGGCTTGTCTGCGGGACCGCTGCACATAGTTTTGAATCAGTTTGTAACCGGGCCATCGTAGGGAGCGGACTGGATGGATCTGAGAGAATATACACGGCAATATGCGGTGCAGGACAACCGGCTTGCCGCGTTAAGTTATTTTGGGACCTTTGCGGTGTATTTCGCATCGCTCGCGCTGGCGATTACTTATGTCGATCGCTGGTATGTCATGATCCCGGCGGGGATTGTGTTCGCCTTTTCGGCGGTGCGTTTGTACGTTCTACAGCATGATTGCGGCCATCATTCCTTGTTTGAAACCCGACAGCAGAACGAATGGGCGGGGCACGGGTTGTCTCCGTTCACCTTTGCGCCGTTTGAGGTGATGAAGCAAAACCACAATTTGCATCACGCTGGCATTGGCAATCTGGAACATCGGGAAACAGGCGAAATCCACACGATGACTTTACGCGAGTGGAACGAGGCGGATTGGAAAAAACGTCTGGTCTACCGGCTGTATCGCAACCCCTTCATTCTGGTTCCTGTTGGTGCGCTTTTCACCTACTTCATCCGCTATCGCTGGCCAAAAAACACAGTGCGTTTTGGGGTGAAAGGCGTGGTGTTGCACAACCTGTCCATCATTGTCTTCCTTGGGCTGTTGTTCCTGATCGCAGGCACAACCGGTATTCTGGTCTGGTTGGTGTTTTCCCTTCTGGGCGGGATGCTGGGCGTGTTTCTGGTTTATTTGCAGCACAACTTTGAGGACACCTATTGGGACCGCCGACCGGATCTGGACCCGCAACTGGCGGCGCTTCAGGGATCCTCCGCCCTGGATTTCGGCTGGTGGTTCGACAATGCGGTTGCCTGCATCACGCTGCACGACATTCACCACTTCAATGCGCGCATTCCATCTTATCGGCTGCGTGCCTGTCACTATAACCTGCCGCCGGAATACACGCCGCGACGGATCAAGTTCCCCGAGGCTGTGGCGGCCCTGAATCTAAAGCTCTGGGATGAGGATGCCAAACGCCTGGTTCCTTTCCCCAAAAAAGGACAGGCCAGCGGCTTTGCGCATAGCAGTTAAAACCGTTGAGATTGCGCAGGCCGCACAGCAACTTGCGGGTCTGTACATCTTACGTATATACAAAGTTGCAGGGAGACACAGAAAGGACCCGTAATGACCGCAGTGACCGATGTAAAAGGTGTAGGGGAGACGCTTAGCCAGTCTTTGATTGCCGCCGGTTTCAAAACCGCCGAGGCCATAGCCAAGGCCAATCCGGCAGATCTGGTTAAAGTTCCGCGAATAGGCGCGGCCCGCGCCCCCTTGTTGATTGCTGCGGCAAAGGCGGCGATTGCGGCCAAGCCTGCCGCAACAAAAACGACAGCGCGCCGCGGCCCTACCCGTGCCCCTGCAACGCGCAAACCGGCCGCGCGCAAGCCTGCCGCGCGTACAAAAACCGCCCGCAAACCAGCTGCCCGCAAAACCGTAGCCGCCGCTGCCGCTGAAAAACGGGCAGAGGAAGCGGCGCGCAAGGCCGCCGAAGAAAAGGCGGCTGCTGAGGCGGCAGAAGCCAAGGCCAAGAAAAAAGCCAAGGCCAAAGCCAAGGCCGAAAAGGCAGCCAAGAAACGCAAAGAGATGGAGGCTGCTTTTTCGGAGGCCAAAGACAAGGTCAAGGCCAAGTCGAAAAAAGACAAAAAGTCCAAAAAGGACAGCAAGAAAAAAGATACCAAGAAGAAAGACGACAAGGGCAAAGACAAAAAGAAGGACAAGAAAAAGGCGAAGAAGTAGTCTCCTTCGCCTCTGTTCGCGTGGTAACCCGGCGCCGTTTCAAATGGGCGCCGGTTTTTTTGGTATCAGGCGAGTGTGCCGTCCGATTGCAACGTGAGTTTGCCACCCAGGTAGGGGGCCAAAACGTCGGGTAGGGTCACGGTGCCATCTTGGTTCTGACCGTTTTCCAGTACCGCGATCAGGCAACGCCCCACTGCCAGGCCCGATCCGTTCAAAGTATGAACGTATTCCGGTTTGCCGCCAGCTTCGGGCCGGAAACGTGCGTTCATCCGCCGCGCCTGAAAGTCACCACAGGTCGAGACCGAGCTGATCTCGCGGTAAGTGTTCTGGCCGGGCAGCCAGGCCTCGATGTCATAGGTGCGCCGCGCACCAAAGCCCATGTCGCCGGTGCACAGGATGACGGTCCGATACGGGATGCCGAGCCGTTCCAGAATATCCTCCGCACAGCCCAGCATGCGTTTCTGTTCGTCATCCGATTTGTTTGGATGTGTGATGGACACCATTTCCACCTTTTCAAACTGGTGCTGCCGCAGCATGCCGCGTGTGTCCTTGCCGGCCGAGCCGGCCTCTGACCGAAAGCAAAGGGAATGGGCCGTATAGCGGCGCGGCAGATAGCTTTCCTCGATCAGTGTGTCGTTGACGATATTTGTCAGTGACACTTCGGAGGTTGGGATCAACCACCAGCCTTCACGGGTCTGATAGCTGTCCTCGCCAAATTTGGGCAATTGTCCGGTGCCCTGCATCATCTCGGACAACACAAGCACCGGGGCGTTGACCTCGGTCAAACTGTTCTCATTGATATGGGTGTCCAGCATGAACTGCGCCAGCGCCCGGTGAATGCGGGCCACGCCACCGGACAAAAGCACAAAGCGCGACCCGGACAGCTTGGCCGCCGTTTCGAAATTCATGCCAGTCTGCACGGCCGCGATTTCAAAGTGTTCTTTGGCCTCGAAATCAAAGGCTCGAGGCTCGCCCCAGCGTTTGACTTCGACATTGTCGTTTTCGTCGGCACCTTCGGGGACGTCCTCGGCAGGCAGATTGGCAATGCGGATCAATTGATCGGTCAGCAACGCATCGAGATCTTTGGCTTCGGTCTGCATCCGTGCGATCTCGGCCTTTTTCTCGGACACGACCGCGCGCAAGCGTTCGAATTCCGCCTCATCACCCTTTGCCTTTGCCGCACCAACTTCTTTGGAGGCTTTGTTCTGTTCGGCCTGCGCGGTTTCGGCCGCAAGGATCTTGGCGCGGCGGCTTTCATCCAGACGCAACAGGTCTGACGACATCGGCGCATCCCCACGGCGCGCCAGGGCGGCGTCGAATACGGCTGGGTTATCGCGAATGGCGCGGATGTCGTGCATGGTTCAGATCCTTAATACGTGAATCACTGAAGCCGCTTATGCACCATATGAAAGGCGGGGTGTAGCACCGGTTAGGCAAATGATACTTACTTCTAGGCGTCCTCGCCGGTTTCATGCGCCAGATGCCCGTCCCAATGATCCACCGGGATTTTCGGTTCGGGCGGATCGGCCATGTATGAGGGCGTCATGATCTGCACGTTGTTCTCGTTGAACACGGCGACGATGTTGCGATGCAGATCCGATTTGATTTTTGGGATGATACTGCCACGCGTCGTGTAGCCATTGATTTGGTAGTTGATCGCGTAGTCGGCCAGTGCCGTCCACAGCACAAAAGGTTCGGGCTTGGCCTTGATCCCTTTGGTCCGGTGGGCGGCCTCGATCAGCATCGCTTCGACCTTTTCCGGCGGTTCCTCGTACCCGATGCCAACCGTCGTGTGCAAAAGCAGCCCGCTTCCATCGGTTTTCTTGGAGAAATTCACCACATCCGAATTCATAAGCTGCGCATTGGGGATCGAGATCAACTCGTTCTTGATGGATTTCAGATGTGTTTCCATCAGTTTGATCTGGACCACATCGCCAATGTGGTCGCCGATCTGAATGCGATCTCCGATAGATGTTGACCGGCGATATATGACAAACAACCCGGCCAGCATGTTGGACACAACCGAGTTTGCGCCCAGTGACAGCATGGCGCCGACCAGAATTGTCAGCACCTGGAACGCGGCCGAATCTGAGCCCGGAATGTATGGGACCGCAAAGACCAAAGCGATCAGGATGACGACCACACGGGCGATGTTAAAGGTCGGGTTCACCCAGTGTTTCTCGAAATCCGACATCTCGAACGTGCCAGCCTCGACCGCGTCAAAAAAGACCCGCATGCCTTTGATGATGTAAAGAGTCACCCAGGTGATCAGCGCCAACATGATCATGTTCGGGATGTAGCTGAGGATGCCGCGGAAGATCAGCAGCACCGGATCGGTGAGATATGTCAGCAGCAACTGCGCGAAATAGCGGGTTTCCGCAAAGGCCAGCAGAACAAAAGAGAGGTAGTAGTAGAACCCCAGAAAGAAGATGATCAGCAGAACGAAGTTCAGACCATAGCGGATCAGGGCAGCGATTGCCTCGGCTTGCACATGTTTGGCCGTGGCCGTCTCCACGTCCTTCAAATAGCGTTGAACCAGTTTTAGCGTGCGCCGCCTGATCCTGCGATTCAGCCACAGAATCAAAACGATAAAGAGAACAAACCCTATGGTCCAACCGGCCGCCTCGATGGCGCCTGATACGCGCGCCTGCTCGGTTCGATTTGCACGATAGGTAACAATGGCGTCGTGGATCGCGTCACCATGCAGCAGGCTTAGAATGTCCAGCTCCATCTGTTCCAGTTCGGCATCGGCTTCGGTGACGATGGAAACGCTGACCCCGTCGGCAAGGATGCGGGTGCCGAGGTCTGTTTCTTCATAGCTGATACTGACGTCAGGATTGTCCGAGGACTCTGCGACTTCGATAACGCTGTTTTGCACCCGGTCCGCGCGCTCTGGCGCGGGCAGTGCGCTGGATCCCCGCAGATGGAACAGAGTGTCGCCGTCTATGACAACCGGGGCTTTGAATGCCTCTGATTCAGCATTGTCACCCGACGCGGTGTCATCGCCTGCTTCCTGCGGCCATGCCGGTGCCGACAAAGCAAATACAAGTGCCAGCGCAGACAGCAAATGCGTCAGCAAATTGAATGGCTTGTAGAGTTGCACTGTCACGTCCCCCGTCGCCCAACTATAGCCAAGTAAAACAGTCTTCCTAGGGTATATCTGCAACGCTTTGCATGAACTTCTAAGACACGCGTACGGTTCTGGTGGGTCACAGCGCCGCCTTTGCTTGCAAACACCCATTTCAAAGCATAGGTTCCCGCCAAATTTGCGGAGAGGTGTCCGCAAGATCTGAACAAAGGAATATCCCATGGATGGTGGCGCAATCGCCCAGTTTCTCCCGCTGATCTTGATCTTTGCGATCATGTATTTCCTGCTGATCCGGCCCCAGCAGAAAAAGGTGAAAGAACATCAGGCCATGGTCGAAGCTGTGCGCCGGGGCGATCAGGTTGTGACCCAAGGGGGGCTGATTGGCAAAGTTTCGAAAGTCAAAGAGGGCGAAAACGAGATCGAGGTCGAGATTGCCGATGGCGTCAAGGTCCGCGTGGTCAAAACGACCCTTGCGCAGGTTCTGAACAAAACCGAACCGGCGAAGTAATTCCGCGCGATAGTTCCTTGAAAAGGCAGGGTAATGCTGCAAATTGATACCTGGAAGCGGGTTCTGATCTGGCTGGTTTGTGTGACCGGCTTGCTGATGGCCCTGCCGAATGCGTTTTACACGCGCGTCGAACAATCGAATGACGCCAAGGCTGCAATCGAGTTGGGCATAGACACGCCCGAGATGCAGACCGAGGCCGCGCAATGGCCGAACTGGCTTCCGTCCTCTCTGGTCAATCTTGGCCTCGACTTGCGCGGTGGTGCGCATCTGCTGGCCGAGGTTCAGGTTGGTGACGTGTATGAATCCCGGATGGAGGCCACGTGGCCGGAAATTCGCGACGCGTTGCGCGACGAACGGGCCACAGTGGGCACAATCCGAAAACAAGAGTCTGCTCCAGATGAGATTCGTGTTCGCATCAGCCAGCCAGAAGGCATGCCGCGCGCCTTGGAGGTTGTGCGGGGTCTCGCGCGGCAAGTGCAAACCCTGACCGGCGTCGGAGCCACAGATATCGAAGCCCGCGCCGAGGGCGACACGATCGTGGTGCAATTGTCCGAGGCCGAACGGCTTGCCTCGGACGACCGCACGGTGCGGCAATCTCTGGAGATTGTGCGCCGACGGATTGACGAGGTCGGCACGCGGGAACCCACGATCCAGCGCCAAGGCACCGACCGTATCCTGATCCAGGTGCCAGGGATCGGCAGTGCCGGTGAGTTGAAAGAAATCATCGGAACAACCGCCCAACTGACGTTCAACCCGGTTGCCGGACGCGGCACAGACCCGGACGCGGTTCCGGGGATCGGCGAAAAAAATGTTCCCTCGCTCGACGAAAGCGGCGTCTATTACACCATCGAATCCGCGCCCGTTGTGACCGGCGAGGAACTGGTCGATGCCCAGCCCGCGTTTGATCAGAACGGCCGACCTGCGGTCAATTTCCGGTTCAACACCTCCGGTGCGCGGAAATTTGGCGACTACACGTTGGAAAACATAGGCGCGCCCTTTGCCATTGTTCTGGATGACGAGGTGATTTCGGCCCCGGTGATCCAAAGCCATATCCCCGGCGGTTCTGGCATCATCACCGGGAACTTCACCGTTGAGGAAAGCACCAATCTGGCGGTTTTGCTGCGTGCCGGTGCATTGCCTGCGGGGTTGGAATTCCTCGAGGAACGCACAATCGGTCCGGAATTGGGCCAGGACAGTATCGACGCAGGTAAGGTGGCGACCATCGTGGCCTTTGGGGCGGTGCTGGTCTTCATGGCGCTTAGCTATGGCTTGTTTGGCATATTCGCCAATATCGCCCTGATCGTAAACGTAGGCTTGTTGTTTGGCCTGCTGTCTTTGATCGGCGCGACGCTGACCCTGCCGGGTATCGCGGGGATCGTCCTGACGGTTGGTATGGCGGTGGACGCCAATGTTCTGATCTTTGAACGTATCCGCGAAGAACTCAAATCCGCCAAGGGTCCTGCGCGCGCAATCGAGCTTGGCTATGAAAAGGCGTTGTCGGCCATTCTGGATGCGAATGTGACGACATTCATTACGGCGACAATCCTGTTTGCCATGGGCAGCGGCCCTGTGCGCGGCTTTGCCATAACACTGGGTCTGGGCATTTTAACCTCGGTCTTTACCGCGATCTTCGTGACGCGTCTTATGATCGTGATGTGGTTCGAACGCCGCCGTCCGAAAATGATCGAGGTGTGATATGCGACTGAAACTGGTTCCTCAGAATACCTCTTTCGATTTCTTCAGCCGCTGGAAGCTGTGGCTGGGCATTTCTGGCCTGATGATGGTAATCGCCTTCACCTCCTTTCTGATCCAGGGGCTGAATTTCGGCATCGATTTTCGCGGCGGGACAACCATCCGGACCCAAAGCGTCCAGGAAATTGACGTCGGTGCCTACCGGGATGCAATTGGCCCGTTGGGTCTTGGCGACGTGTCGATCACCGAAATCTTCGATCCAACCTTTGGTCCGAATGAAAACGTGGCCATGATCCGCATTCAGGCGCAGGCCGATGCCGAGGCGGTCTCCGCTGCAACTGTGACGGCGGTGGAAGAGGCGTTGAAGCTGGTCGTGCCAGACATTCAATTCGTATCTGTCGAGTCGGTCGGACCAAAGGTGTCGGGCGAGTTAATCCAAACGGCCGTGATCGCCGTGGTTTTGGCCATCGGCGCGGTGCTCGTCTACATCTGGTTACGCTTTGAATGGCAGTTCGCGCTGGGCGCGGTTGCGGCGTTGGTGCATGATGTGATCCTGACGATAGGTATCTTCTCAGAGCTGCAGATCCGGTTCGATCTGGCGATCATCGCAGCGCTCTTGACCATTGTGGGTTATTCATTGAACGACACCGTGGTTGTGTTCGACCGGGTGCGAGAGAACCTGAGGAAGTACAAGAAAAAAGACCTCAAAGAGGTTCTCAATATCTCGATCAACGAAACGCTCAGCCGGACGGTGATGACCTCGGTGACAACCCTGCTGGCGCTGATCTCGCTCTATATTCTGGGCGGAGACGTGATCCGCGGCTTCGTCTTTGCGATGATCTGGGGCGTGATTGTGGGAACCTATTCTTCGGTCTTTGTCGCCTCGACCATCCTCTTGTGGTTGGGTGTCAAACGCGACTGGTCTAAGCCGTCGAACACCGCTGGCAACCAGTTTGCCAACGTTGATGCCTGAGGTTTTTGGCCAGTCCCCTCTGGGGCTGGCCATTATCCTTTCTGCGGCCTTTTTAGGAGGCATTGTGCGTGGCTTTTCCGGCTTTGGGACCGCGCTTGTCTTCTTGCCGTTGGCAACACCCCATCTTGGTCCTTTTGGCGCGCTGATCGGCTTGACGATCATGGATATCTTTGGTCCGCTGCCCAACCTGCGCCGGGCCTGGTCAGCCGTGGATCGCGGAGACTTGTTACGCCTTGTGCTGGGATGCGCGCTGGTCCTGCCGGTCGGCCTCTGGGTGCTGACACAGGTGGAACCCGAGGTATTCCGCTACGCGGTCAGTCTGATTGCCCTTTTCATGCTTGCGGTGCTGATCCTTGGGTTGCGGTACCGGGGCCAAATGCGCCGCGCCATGGTGTCAGCAATTGGTGGGGCAGCTGGATTTCTGGGGGGCGTTGCGGGTTTGCCGGGTCCTGCGGTGATCCTGTTTTACATGTCGCGGCCGCTACCGGTTGAGGTGATCCGCGCCACCATCCTGCTGTTTCTTTTCGTCTTTGACTTTCTCATACTCGGGTACTTGACCGGTATGGGACGGGTTACGATGTCTGCCATCGGGCTGGGCCTGATCCTGGCGATCCCCAATCTGTTGGGCAACTGGCTGGGCGGGTGGTTGTTCCGACCGGAACGAGAGCGCCTGTACCGCATTGTCGCGTATCTGGTGATTGCGCTTGCAGCCTTGTCCGGGCTGCCGCTTTGGGGCTAGAAGACGCCCATGCGTTTAAATGAAATCACTTACAACAACGCCGTGCCGGTTGACGGCTATGGGCCAGGGTTTTTCCGGATCGGCGACCAGGTCTTTGACGGTGCCGTGATGACCGGTCCCGCTGGAACGGCCTCTTGGGGCGGATACAGCGATCTAGCGCCATTGCTCGCACTCAAGGATCAGGTGGACGTACTGTTTATCGGCACAGGTAAAGACCTGTCTCATATCCCGTCTGACTTGCGCAATGCGTTGGAGGACGCCGGGATGGGGGTCGAAATCATGAACTCTCCGGCGGCGTGCCGTACCTACAATGTCTTGCTTTCCGAGGGCCGACGTATTGCGTTGGCCCTGTTGCCGGTCTGAGACGGGCGGGGCCCCCTGCGGCAAATCCGGCCTTTTGCCTCTGACGGCAATGAGATAAGCGGAACTCATGACATTGACCATAACCGATCTGGCCATTGCCCGGGGCGGCATTCCCGTGCTTGAGGGGCTAAGCTTTGCGCTGGAGCCGGGTCGGGCGCTGATTTTGCGGGGTCCCAACGGGATCGGCAAGACAACCTTGTTGCGCACGCTGGCCGGGTTGCAGCCGCCTTTGGAGGGCCGCATCGAAGGGGCCGAGGATCAGATCGCCTATGCTTCCCACTCAGACGGGCTGAAACCGACTCTGACAGTCGCGGAAAACTTGACCTTCTGGTCGGCGGTCTTTGGCACAGACAGTATTCAGCCCGCTTTGGATGCCTTTGCATTGAACGGGCTGGCGGATCGTCACGCTGGCAATTTGTCGGCGGGACAGAAACGACGGCTGGGTCTGGCGCGGATGCTGGTCACCGGACGTCCAATCTGGATGCTGGACGAGCCAACGGTCTCGCTCGACCGGAATGCCGTGCAGATGTTCGCCGATGCCGTCCGGGCGCATCTGGGGCAGGGTGGATCAGCCCTGATTGCGACCCACATTGATCTTGGTCTGGAGGGTGAGGTTCTGGATGTCGGGCCCAACAAGGCAAAACCTAAACCGATTGACGATTTCGACGGAGGGTTCCTGTGATCGCCCTGTTGCTGCGCGACCTGAAACTGGCCTTCCGGGCGGGCGGCGGTTTTGGTCTGGGCCTGGCCTTTTTCCTCATCGTGACGGTTCTTGTTCCGTTTGCTGTGGGACCGCAGTCTTCGCTGCTGTCGACGATCGCACCGGGTGTGCTGTGGCTTGGGGCGCTGCTGGCCTGTTTGCTGTCGCTGGACCGCCTCTTGGCGCTGGATTGGGAGGATGGCTCTCTCGATCTGCTGGCGACGGCCCCATTGCCGCTTGAATCCGTGGTTACGATCAAGGCGCTGGCGCATTGGCTGACCACCGGTTTGCCGCTGGTTCTGGCCGCACCGTTTCTGGGCGTGCTGCTGAACTTGCCCATTCCCGGGTTTTTCTGGCTGGTCGTTTCGTTGTTGATCGGCACACCGGCCATGAGTGTCATCGGCACATTCGGTGCAGCGCTGACCGTCGGGTTGAAACGCGGAGGATTGCTGTTGTCTTTGTTGGTGTTGCCGCTCTACGTGCCCACTTTGATCTTCGGGGCCGAAGTTGCCCGTCGGGGCGCCACAGGGATGGACACCCAAACACCGCTGTTGTTACTTGCCGGGATTACCGCTGCGACCATAGCGTTGCTGCCCTTTGCCAGTGCTGCGGTCTTACGGATCAATCTGCGGTGAGGCGCCGAAACTTTGACCGATGTCAATTGAGAACAGGCCTGAGTTAGACTAGATACACCCCATGTCCATCGCAGCCAAAGCCAATGCCCTTTGGGAATACGCCAACCCGCGCAAGTTCCTTGCGACCAGCGAGCGTGTCCTGCCGTTTTTCTGGATCACGTCGATTGCCTGCGTTGTTGTCGGTCTGGTCTGGGGGTTCTTCTTTACGCCGGATGATTACAAACAGGGTTCGACCGTCAAGATCATCTACCTGCACGTGCCTTCTGCGATGATGGCGATCAGTTGCTGGTTCATGATGCTTGCCACGTCACTGGTCTGGCTGATCCGCCGCCACCACGTCAGCGCTCTGGCCGCCCGCGCTGCGGCGCCGGTGGGGATTGTGATGACACTGATCGCATTGGCCACCGGGGCGATCTGGGGGCAGCCAATGTGGGGCACCTGGTGGGCCTGGGATCCGCGCCTGACGTCGTTCCTGATCCTGTTTCTGTTCTACCTCGGCTACGTCGCTTTGTGGGAAGCGATTGACGACCCGGACACCGCTGCGGACCTGACATCGGTCCTGTGTCTGGTGGGATCCGTTTTTGCCTTTCTCAGCCGTTATGCGGTGAATTTCTGGAACCAGGGCCTGCATCAGGGTGCGTCGGTCATGCGGGCGGGCGCCATCACCGGCACGGATACCGAAGAAAAGGTCAGCAACATCTATTTCTACCCCTTGATGGTCTGCATTATCGGTTTTGTTTTGCTGTTCGTTGCTTTGGTTTTGTACCGCACTGGAACGGAAATCCGGGCGCGGCGCATCAAGGCCTTGCTGGCACGCGAAAGGGTGAACGCGTGATCCCTGATCTTGGAAAATATGCCGATGCTGTTCTATCGTCTTATGCTGCATCGATTGCCCTGCTGGTGGTTCTGATCGCGGTCACGTTGATGCGCGGGCGCAAAGTCCGGGCCGAGATGGAAAAGGTCGAACAAAGGATGACCCGAAATGGCTAAGATCTCACCCCTGATGATCGCGCCGCCTTTGATATTTGCGGCCTTCGCCGTCTTGGCCGGGATCGGCATGTTCCGCGACGATCCCAATGCCTTGCCATCCGCGCGCGAGGGTCAGCCCGCGCCGCCGGTTGTCTTGACCGAGTTTCCCGGCAAGACGCTGTTTGACGACGCGACTCTGCGCGACGGTGAGGTCAAGCTGGTCAACTACTGGGCCAGCTGGTGTGCCCCGTGCCGGGCCGAACACCCAAATCTTGAAGCGCTGTCGCGCGAGGGGATCCCTGTCTATGGTATTAACTACAAGGATAAACTTGGCAACGCCGAGGGATTCCTGACCGAGCTTGGCGATCCCTATGTCGGCATCGGCCGCGATGAACACGGGCGCATGGCGCTGGATTGGGGCCTATACGGTGTGCCGGAAACCTATGTGATTGACGGCGAGGGTACCGTTATCTTGCGATTTGCCGGACCCATTACGCAGCGTGTGATCGACAGCACCATCCGCCCCGCTCTGGAGAAGGCAGCGGGTGGTTAAAGCCGGTACCCACCGGTGCCGGCCAACACTTCCCCGGTTATGAAATCGGCGGCATCGGACGCCAGAAACCGCACCGCCCGAGCGATGTCCTCGGGCGTGCCGACGCGGCCAAGCGCGGTGTTTTCGACAAACAACGCCGTCAGGTCATCGGGGCGGGGCGCTTCGGGGATGTTGATTGCGCCTGGTGCCACGGCATTTACGCGAATGCCATCGGGACCCAGTTCTTTTGCCATGCCACGGGTCCACAGGTTCAGGGCGGCTTTGCTTGCCCCGTAGGTGACCGCGTCTCGCGGCGGCAATTCCGCATTCATGGATGAAATACTGACAATCGTCGCACCCCGCTTCAGATGCGGCAAAGCAGCAGACAACAGCGCCGCAGGAACCAGCAGATTCAGGTCCAGAATTGCGCGGTGATCGTCGATTTGAAAGGTTTCTTTGGGTGTGCTTCGAACCAAACCAGCATTGTTAACGATGACGTCCAATCGACCAAACCGATCCAGCGTTCTGGCAACCACATCCTCTGGCTGGCCCGGGGTGGTCAGGTCGGATTGCACCGACATAACCGTGTCTTTTTTCGTCTTCGTATCGGGACGGGTTGTATGCCAGGTAAACGCGACACGGTGATCCTGGCGCAGGTCTTCGACAATCGCGCGCCCGATGCCGCGTGCCCCGCCGGTGATAAGAGCAACTTTGTCCATGCCGGTACCAAACCGACAATTCGAGCGGAAGGCAACGCCTGCGACACTGCAAAGTGACCCCGCTCAAAAGAAAAGAGCGCCCTGCAAAAGGCGCTCTTTCGATCCCTGTATCAGCAATGCGTTTTTAGCTGGCCTTGGCCAGATTCCGCAGAACATATTGCAGGACACCGCCGTTTTCGATGTATTCGATCTCGGGTGCGGTATCGATCCGGCATTTCAGGGTGATGGTCTTTTCAGTACCGTCACCATAGACAATGGTGCAGGGGACCTCTTGCAGTGGTTCGACCGAGTCCAGCCCATGGATAGACACCGTCTCATCGCCCTTCAGCCCCAGAGTTTTACGAGTGTCACCGCCGGTGAATTCGAACGGAATCACGCCCATGCCAACCAGATTCGAACGGTGAATACGCTCAAAACTTTCCGCAATCACCGCCTTCACGCCCAGAAGCGCGGTTCCTTTGGCCGCCCAGTCACGCGAGGAACCCGCGCCGTACTGTTCGCCACCAAAGACCACCAGCGGAGTCCCATTGGCCTGGTGTGCCATCGATGCTTCGTAAACCGATGTCTGTTGGCCGTCCGGCCCCACCGTATAACCGCCTTCGACACCGTCCAGCATCTCGTTCTTGACGCGGATATTGGCAAAGGTTCCGCGCATCATGACCTCGTGGTTGCCACGGCGGGATCCGTACGAGTTGAACTCGCGCGGTTGTACCTGACGTTCGGTCAGATATTTGCCAGCCGG
Source organism: Ruegeria sp. B1 (assembly GCF_056535885.1). NCBI lineage: Bacteria > Pseudomonadati > Pseudomonadota > Alphaproteobacteria > Rhodobacterales > Roseobacteraceae > Ruegeria > Ruegeria sp. B1. The sequence goes on from NZ_JBQFJA010000001.1 coordinate 2,316,974, forward strand.
GGTTGTCGTCGCGAAAGAGCCGGCAGGTGAGATATGGTCCGTGGTGATCATGTCACCCAGGATCAGCAGCACCTTGGCTCCGTCGATATTCGAGATCGTTCCCGGCTCAGGCCCCATCCCCTGGAAGTAGGGCGGGTTCTGGATATAGGTCGAGGTCGGTGGCCAGTCATAGGTTTCCTGCTGCGGAACATCGACTCCTTGCCATTTTTCGTCGCCCTTGAAGACGTCGGCATATTTGGTCTGGAACGCCTCGCGGGTCACGGTGGCCTCGACCAGTTCGGCAATTTCGCTCTGGGTCGGCCAGATGTCTTTCATGAAGACATCGTTGCCATCCTTGTCCTGACCGATGGGTTCAGAGGTCAGATCGATGTCGAGCGTTCCGGCCAGAGCATAAACAACAACCAGCGGCGGCGACGCCAGATAGTTCGCGCGCACGTCAGGGGAAATCCGGCCTTCAAAGTTCCGGTTGCCGGACAGAACCGACGTGGCAACCAGATCACCTTCGGCAATTGCGTCGGACAACTCGGCCTGAATGGGTCCCGAGTTGCCGATGCAGGTTGTGCAGCCGTAGCCGACAAGGTTGAAACCGATCTTGTCCAGATCGTCCTGCAGGCCTGCGGCCTCAAGATAGGCAGACACGACCTGCGATCCCGGTGCCAGAGAGGTTTTGACCCATGGTTTGCGGTCCAGGCCCAAGGCCGCGGCCTTGCGTGCCACCAGGCCCGCGCCGATCATCACATAGGGGTTCGAGGTGTTGGTACACGACGTGATCGAGGCGATCACGACCTTGCCCGATTCCATTGTGTAGTCTTCGCCTTTGACGGCAACCTCTTTGCCCATCGGGCGCTTGAAGGTTTCCGCCATTTCCCTGGTGAATGCGGCCTTGGCGTCGGTCAGCGCGACATAGTCCTGCGGGCGTTTCGGGCCCGAGATCGCCGGAACGATGGTGCCCATATCCAGCGTCAGGGTGTCGGTATAGATCGGCGCATAGTCCGCGCCGCGCCAGAACCCGTTTTCCTTGGCGTAAGCTTCGACCAGCGCGATCCGGTCCTCGTCGCGGCCGGTGTTGCGCATGTAGCGCAAGGTCTCACCGTCGATCGGGAAGAACCCACAGGTCGCGCCGTATTCTGGCGCCATATTGGCGATGGTTGCGCGGTCGGCCAGCGGCAGGCTGTCCAAGCCTTCGCCATAGAATTCAACGAATTTTCCGACAACGCCCTTTTCGCGCAGCATCTCGACAACTTTCAGAACAAGGTCGGTGCCAGTGGTGCCTTCGACCATCGCACCGGTCAGTTCAAAGCCCACAACCTCGGGGATCAGCATCGAGATCGGCTGACCCAGCATCGCGGCCTCGGCCTCGATCCCGCCAACGCCCCAGCCTAGTACGGCCATGCCGTTGACCATGGTGGTGTGGCTGTCGGTGCCGACCAATGTGTCGGGATAGGCGACCTCATCCCCGCTCTGATCGGTGTCTGTCCAGACGGTCTGCGCCAGATATTCTAGGTTCACCTGATGGCAGATACCGGTACCCGGGGGGACAACACGGAAATTGTTGAACGCGGTCTGACCCCATTTCAGGAACTGGTAGCGTTCCATATTTCGTTCGTATTCGCGGTCCACGTTCATCTGGAACGCGCGCGGATTGCCGAACTCATCGATCATGACCGAGTGGTCGATGACCAGATCAACCGGGTTCAGAGGGTTGATCTTTTGTGCGTCGCCACCCAGGCCTTTGATCCCATCACGCATCGCCGCAAGGTCAACAACAGCCGGAACACCGGTGAAATCCTGCATCAGAACGCGGGCAGGGCGATAGGCGATCTCGCGCGGGTTCTTACCACCGTTTGCACCCCATTCGCCAAAAGCCTTGATGTCGTCGACCGAGACGGAAAAGCCGTCATCCTCGAACCGCAACATGTTCTCGAGCACCACTTTCAACGCGGCGGGGAGTTTCGAGAAATCGCCCAGACCGGCCTCTTGCGCGGCGGGGATCGAGTAATAGGAAATGGACTTGCCATTGACGCTCAGGCTGCGGCGTGTCTTGGCGGTATCCTGTCCGACTTTGATGGGCATCTGTGGCCTCCCTCTCAAATGACGTGGAATATGGGATTCGCTGAGGGGTATCTGCATCACCAAGGGCGCCGGTTCAAGGTCCAACAGGCCATGTGCGGCAATTTTTGTATACCATTGCACACATTTTCGCGAAAAAGCGCCAATTTGGTCTCAAGAAACCTTGATTGGCGGGTGAGGCGCAAAGCGGCTAAATCTTGGTATCAGCCAACTATCCCGAGACGAACATGTTAAAATCCGCCGCTATAACCCTTGCCGCTACCCTTGTATTTTCAATATCCGCCGCAGCCGAAAGCGACCCCGTGGTGGTCGAATTGTTCACGTCTCAGGGATGCTCGTCCTGTCCTCCGGCGGACAGGATCATGCATGATCTGGCCAAACGAGACGATGTGATCGGTCTGGCGCTGCATGTGGATTATTGGGATTACATTGGCTGGAAAGACGAATATGCCAATCCGGGTCACACCTTGCGGCAGCGGGCATATGCGCGGCAGGGTGGTCGATCCATGATCTACACGCCGCAAATGGTGGTCAACGGCCAGCAGGATATCGTGGGCGCTCAATCCCGCGAGTTGGATCGCCTGATCGAGGCGCATCTGAAGGCCGCGCCAGAGGCGTCGGTTTCGGCTGAGCGCTCGGGAAACGAGGTAACCGTGCGCGTCACGCCGGGGACATTACCCGAAGGACAGATCTATGACGTTCGGATCGTGCAGTACTCGCCCATGCGCCACGCCTCGATCCGCCGGGGGGAACTGGCCGGGCACGAACTGGACTATGCCAATGTCGTCGAATCCTGGCAAACCGCAGGGCAATGGGACGGGGCGGTGGCGCAGGCATTTTCCGCCGCGCTCGCTTCGGACTATCCGGCCGTTGTTTTGGTGCAGGGGGCGGATCACGGGCCCATTGTCGCGGCCGCGCATGTCAAGTGATCAGGGCATGTCCTCGGGCTGAACTCCCAAACCGTTCCATGTTTTCCAGCGACGGTGAATCCAGAACCATTGCCCCATATGCTGGCGCACCATTTTTTCCAGATCGTCGTTGGTAAACTGGGTCATGGTTTTCGGATCGGTGTGCGGCACCGGATCATGCAGGACGATCTCAAAATCAATACCGTTGGGCTGGCGCACGGCGTAGCATGGAATAAGAACCGCATCGTACTTAATCGCCAGTTCCGCGTTCAGGACCGAAGTGACAGCCGGTTTTCCGAAAAACATCAGCTCTTCGCCGCCATGGGCGTGCAGGTCCGAGACAATCGCGATGATGCCGCCGCTTTTTAACGTGCGGACCATTTCGACCATACCGCGCCGACCCTGTTCGAACATGGGTGCACCGGTTTTGTAGAACGCCTGAACATAGGCCTCGTTGAAATAGGGATTGGCCATCCGGCGATAGAGGCAACCGATGGGCTTACCGCTGCGGGCCTGCAAGGCGATCCGCGCTGCAAGGTAATGACCGAAATGCGCCGTGATCATCATCACCGGGCGGCCTTCTGCGACTGCTGCATCAAAGGCCGCGACGCCGGACCCCGAGACCTTGGCCGTGCTTTGCCGGTCCGTGAACCCTTCGGGTGAGAAATGCTCCATGATGGCGCGCCCGGCGTTTTCCGGCACGGCGCGGCAGATGCGGTTGACCTCGTTTTCTGGCAGATCGGGGCGGGTCAACTTGAGGTTGCGGCGCACGCGGGTGCGAAAGCCGACGACCGGCGCCAGGGTGCGGACAATTGCGCCCATCGTCGCGATGCGCCGCTCATACGGCAACAGCCGCATCGTACCGATCACAGCTTTCAGGAGCAGGCTGGCGATATAGTATTTTCCAAGCTCAAAACGGCTGAGCTCTGACTTATCGACGGGCATGGGATGTCTCACCGAGTGTTGCGACGTGCACGCGCACACATATATCCCGTCACCGGTAATCTCAAGCGCGGGGCCGATGCGCCCAAGGACCCGTCATTTGCCTTAGCGTTCCTCGTCCTCGTCCTCGTCCGATTCGACCAATGTAATTGCCCCGTCATCGGCGAGGTTGCGCACCGCACCTATGATCTCACTCATGGCGTTTTCGGCATCGGCTTGTTTGATGCGGCCGCGCTCGGCCATTTCCTCGCGCAGGTTTTCGGCCATCCGCGATGAAACATTGGACAGAATGAACTCGACCGACGCCTTGTCGTCATCTGCGGCTGCGCCGGCCAGGGCGGTCACCAGAACCAGCTGATCGACGCTGCGCAGGATGGCCGATACGTCCCGGGGCGCAATGCGGCTGGAGATATGGGCAAAGGTGAAAATGGACTGGCGGACGGTATTGGCAAAATCCGCATCCTCTTCGTCCAGCGCGTTCAGCAAGCCGTCGCGGGTTGATGCCGAGGATTGGTTCAGGATTGCACCAACGCGTTCTCCGGGCCTTTCGGAAAACGCCTGCGCCGGTCGCTGATCCAGTTGGGCGGCCAAAGACCATCCGATCCGCTCCACAGCCTCGGGGGTCACGTTGCTGGTTTTCGAAATCGCATAGGTGATCCGCCGGGCGACCGGGCCGGGCAGGTGGCCCAGCAGGTGCGCGGCCTTGGCGGTGTCGAGTTTTGAGAGCATGACTGCGGCCACCTCGGTGCTTTCAGCCTGGGCCATCGTGGCCAGATCCTCGGTCGGTATTTCGCGCAGTCGCTGCCACGGATCGCCGATCTGTCGCACGCCGGCCACTTTGCGCAGCCGGGCTGCGGTTGCGGGTGTGATCTTGCCATTAACGGCATCCAATGCCCCTGCAAGCCCGTGCGGGAAGGCCAGGCCCACACTGTCCAGCGCATCGCCGAATTCCTGAGCCACCGCGTCCAATGTCACGCGGTCCACAAGACCCATCTGACCCAGTTGATACGTCAGCTTTTCCTGCAGGCCGTCTGGCAGCTCTTCCAAAGGTAAATCCGCTCCTTCATTCAACAGAAGGCGCACGACAACAGCCGCCTTTTGACGGTTGCTCAGCGTACGGGGCACAACGCGCGATGTGTCAGCGGGTTCGTCGCGAACGGGGGCAGATGCCCCCGGCGTCATTTTCATCAACGCTTTATTGTCCTGCATCTGCCTGCGGTGCCCAAAATTTGTTCCACAGGCAGAATAAGAAGAAGAAGGTAAAGAAAGATTGAAACTCAGTAGCTGTAGGTCAAACCCGTCTGGATGGCCTCGCGCAGCGATACCTCGGCCCAGGTTCCTTCGCCGCCACGCGCCTTGATTTCGCGCCACTGCTCGATCGCCAGATCTGTTTTGCCTTCGGATACAAAGCCTTGTGCCATATAGCTGCGGGCGAGGATATTGTCCGGATTGGCGGTAATGGCGTTTTCGTAGAAGGTGTTTGCCAATTCCAGTTCGCCCATCTTGCGATAGGTGAAGCCCCAATAGGTCAGCACCCGATCATCGGTCTGGTCCATGACGCGCAGAATACCCTGCGCATTTTCATACTGACCGTCATATGCCAGTTCGCGCACGGCGTCATACAACTGATCTTCGGTAAAATTGGATTTGTTTGGTTTCACGCACCGTCCTGCCGCTTCGTCGTAGACGCGGCCGAACAGGCATTTCTTGGTCGTATTGGTGGGCTTAGGGGGATTGCTGTCACCACCAGCGGCATGGACAACAGTTGCAAAGGCAAAGGCTTGGAATGCAATTGCAGAAGCTAAAACGAGACGCATTTTCCTACTCCGTTCTCGGGGCTGCTTTGGCGATCATAGTGTGATCTGCAAAAAACCGAACACCCGATCCGTCGCTTTTATTCACAAGTAGGACAGAAGATCGTCAGCTGTTGACGATTTTCACGCAGCTTTGCGAGGCGGTGTCCCAGAATGTGCCCGAGGCACAGGACTGTGTCTGCTGCTGATGCGCGCTGCAGGCAAGGCCAGCCGAGGCGGCACAAACAAGGGCCAGTGTGCAAAGAACGGTGCGGATCATCGTGGTGCTCCCGTGAAGGCAAATGCACGCGGATCGTACCCTATTTCCGAGGGTTTGGCAAAACAACAAAGGCCGTACAATAGGCCGGGCTTTGTCTAAGACCACCCGGCTTTGGTCTAGGCGCCGAACACGCGCTCAAAGATCGTATCGACATGTTTGGTGTGGTACCCGAGATCGAACTTTTCCTCGATCTCATCCGCGCTCAGCGCTGCAGTGACATCCGGGTCGCTCAGCAACTCGGTTTTGAAATCCTTGCCTTCTTCCCAGACCTTCATTGCGTTGCGCTGTACCAGCCGATACGCATCTTCGCGGCTGACGCCTGCCTGCGTCAGCGCCAGTAATACCCGCTGGCTCATCACCAAGCCACGGAATTTGTTCATATTGGCCAGCATGTTGTCCGGATAGACGACCAGTTTGTCGATCACGCTGGTCAGACGGGAGAGCGCAAAGTCCAAAGTGACGGTTGCGTCGGGGCCGATATTGCGCTCGACCGATGAGTGCGAGATATCGCGCTCGTGCCAGAGGGCCACATTTTCCATCGCTGGAACAACAGCCATGCGCACAAGCCGGGCCAGACCGGTCAGGTTCTCCGTCAGCACCGGGTTGCGTTTGTGCGGCATTGCCGACGAGCCCTTTTGGCCCTTTGAAAAGAACTCTTCGGCCTCCAGAACCTCGGTCCGCTGCATATGGCGGACTTCGACCGCGATGTTCTCGATGCTGCTGGCGATCACGCCCAAAGTGGCAAAGAACGCGGCATGACGGTCGCGCGGAATGACCTGCGTGCTGATCGGTTCGGGGACCAGACCCATCTGGTCACAGACATGTTCTTCGACCTGCGGGTCGATATTGGCAAATGTGCCAACTGCGCCCGAGATGGCACCGGTCGCAATCTCGGCCCGCGCGTCGCGCATGCGGGACAGGTTGCGATCCATCTCGGCGTAAAACCGGGCAAAAGTCAGCCCCATTGTAGTAGGTTCGGCGTGAATACCGTGGCTGCGGCCAATGCGGACGGTCTCTTTGTGTTCATAGGCGCGGCGCTTCAAGGCGGCTAAAAGGCCCTGAAGGTCTGCGATCAGGATGTCGGCGGCCCGGGTCAGCTGCACGTTGAAACATGTGTCGAGGACATCCGAGCTGGTCATCCCCTGATGAACGAAGCGCGCCTCGTCGCTGCCGACATGCTCCGCCAGATGGGTCAGAAAGGCGATAACATCATGCTTGGTGACCGCTTCGATTTCGTCGATGCGGGCCACGTCGAATTCAACGTCCTTGGCTTTCCAAACAGACTCGGCATTCTCACGCGGGATCACGCCCAGATCCGCCATGGCGTCGCAGGCATGCGCCTCGATCTCGTACCAGATGCGGAACTTGGTTTCCGGCGACCAGATGGCAACCATGTCGGGGCGGGAGTAGCGTGGAATCATTGGCAGCGGCACCTTTTTGTGATTTGGCCTTAGGTGATGGCGCGGGGTTTAAACCCGTGGGCACAAAGGAACAAGGCACGAGTGCAGGAATGAGACGGTTTGCCCTGATTTTGGCGATCTGGCCCGGTGTTTTGGTGGCAGATGAGTTTCAGGCTCTGTCGGGAGATGAAATTCTTCAGGCACTGATCGGAAAGAAGCTCGACTACGGTGAGGGTGCCTGGCAAACCTTTGAAGACAGCATGCTGACGCAGTATTTTTCGGGACGCCCCAGTTCGGGACGATGGGCGGTGCGAGGGGACCAATACTGCTCTTTATGGCCACCTTCCGACTTGTGGGCCTGTTACGATGTTCAGAAAGACGGCAACACAATCCGGTTTATCGGAGAGGGCCGTGACATCACGGACGGAACCTACGCCGAATGAGCGGGCCGCAGTCCATTTCTGATTTTGTGGGGGAGTGGCAGGTGCAGCGCGTCATACGAGACGCCAAGGCGGGTCAGATTGTGCACGCCGAGGGTTTGGCGTGTCTGGTCCCCGCGGATGACGGTCTAACATATGACGAAACGGTCACTCTGCGGCTGCCGGGTCAAAACGATATGACAGGAACACGCAGATACCTGTGGCGCAAAAGCGAGGATGGAATCGCGGTGCACTTTGATGACGGCCGATTTTTTCACAGTTTGACGCTTGGGGGCGTGCAGGCCTCGGATCACCATGATTGTCCACCCGACAGCTATGATGCGGCCTATGATTTTTCGCGCTGGCCGGTGTGGTCGGTGCGGTGGACGGTTACCGGGCCCAGAAAATCCTATGAAATGGAGACCGAATATCGGCTAAGATAGCGCAATCATCTTGCAGCAGCGCGTTGGAATGGGCAATGCTGCGGCTGCAAACAAGTCCGAACTTGGAGAAAACGAAATATGAATGCGAATGTTCTGGCCGAAGCGATCGGCCCGCGCGAGGGGACAGCGCTGCGCGTCAAACAGGTAGCGCTGGTTGCGCTGGGTATTTTGGCCTTGGCTGTTGCTGCGAAGATCAAAGTCCCTATGTGGCCGGTCCCCATGACGATGGGCACCTTTGCGGTGCTGACGATCGGCACTGCCTATGGTGCGCGTCTGGGTCTGATCACCATGATGGGATACCTGCTGATCGGCGCGTTGGGCTTTGACGTATTTGCAGGCTCGTCAGCTGAGAAATTCGGCCTGACCTACATGATGGGCGGTACTGGCGGCTACCTTGCCGGTTACCTGCTGGCCACTGTTCTGCTGGGCGCGCTGGCCGCGCGCGGCTGGGATCGCTCGGTTGGTAAACTGGCGCTGGCGCTGGTGTTGGCCAATGTTGTGATCTATGTGCCCGGTCTGCTCTGGTTGGGTCGGCTTTATGGCTGGGATCAGCCGATCTTGGAATGGGGTCTGACACCGTTTGTGCTGGGCGATGCGATCAAGCTGGCGCTGGCGGCGCTGTTGATTCCCGGTCTGTGGAAGCTGATGGGTAACGCCCGCAGCTAAAAATCTGCGTTGAGCACAGCGATGCAAACCGCGCCAGCTTGAGCCTGGCGCGGTTTTTTTGTGTCGCCGCAACACGATGCTGGACAAGAATCACCGCCAGAGGCCAAGCTGGAGGTACATCAACCATCAGGTTATTTAAAAATGCGTAGTGTTTGGAAATCAGCCCTTTTCATTTGTTGTGCGATGTGGATGGGCGGCTTTACTGCCGCATCAGCAGAAACCCCGGTCAGCTATACGGATAATGGTCAGGCGCTTTTCAAGTTTTCGGTGCCGGACTTCTGGATGCTCCGCACCGGTGCTCCCCGCGAGATCGAGGATACAAATCTGGGCGATCCGCGGGCTGTTTCCCGCATCATGGGGTTGAGACCCGTTACAGATGACGCGGCCTGGATGGGGTTTGTTTCACCGGCGGGCGTTAAAGACATTGAAGGCGGGGTCCGATACCTTCAAGATATCGACAAGTTTCTCGCCAGAGATCCAGTTGTTTCCAGTACCAGCGACACGCGCATCGGCGGTTTGCCTGCGCGCGTGATCCGTGGCACGGGCAGCCGGGATGGACGTGGTGTGAGTTTTACAGCGACGATCATCGACCTGCCGCGCGACCGCGTCGCGATTGCAGTGGCCGTGCTTAGGGACGGAGCGGACCCGGGTTATGTCGATGATCTGAACGCCGTTTTCGCGTCGTTCCGGTCATTGCGGTAGGGGGCACACATGACCAACAAGCTTCTCAAACGGTCTGTTCTGGCGCTAGGTCTGGGAGCGGGTGCATTTACCCTTTCGGCATGCGATGGCGTCACCGTTGGTGTCGGATACGGGTATGATCCGTTCTACGACTCGATGCTGTGGAACGACTATTACCATGACGTGGACGTTGACGTGGATGTAAACGTCCCGGACCGGCCCAAACTCCCAATCAACAAACCACCGGCACGCCCCACGCCGCCCATAGGCAAGCCGCCCGCGCGGCCACGTCCGCCTGTGGCGCGTCCCCCGGCTGCGCGGCCGCCGATCCATCGGCCAGCACCGCGACGCCGGTAATCCGTCTTGAATTTGCAACCTGCTGCTTACGTCGCGGGGAGTAACTCGGTGGTGATATGCGCGGACCCTTCCAGAGTTCTGTGGACCGGGCATTTGTCCGCAATCTCCAGCAGACGGGCACGCTGGTCCTGATCCAACGGGCCATCCAGCCGGATTTTGCGGCGGAATTGGTCGACCTTGCCTTCGTTGGCGAGGCCTGCGTCCTGAGCATGCACCTTGTCGTGGCAGACATCTACGCTGACCCCGGTCAGTGGCCACTTTTTGCGGCGCGCATACATGCGGATTGTCATCGAGGTACAGGCCCCCAAACCAGCAGACACAAATCCATACGGGGACATGCCGCGATCTGTGCCGCCGTAAGAGGCTGGTTCGTCTGCGACCACGTGGTGACTTGGGCCGGACTGAACGTCTTGGGCAAACCCGCTCGGGTCAATTTCGGTGACACGCACAACCCCTTCCGGCGCGCCAGGGGGCGGCGCAGGGGGATGCAGTTCCACGTAGCGCGACACCCATGCGGCAATGACTTCTGCGGCATATTCGGCATCGGTGGCACGCGTGATCAGATGGTCGGCATCGTCCAGCGTCACAAAGCTCTTGGGGTGTTTTGCCGCCAGAAAGATCGTGCTGGCATTGTCAATGCTGACGGTTTCGTCCAGCGGCGCGTGCAGGATCAGCAGGGCCGCCTTGAGATCAGCGATAGCTGGGGCCAGTGCCGCCTCGGAAATGTCGTCGACGAAGGCTTTGCCGATGCGGAACGGACGCCCACCCAGCGTGACATCAGCACTGCCGTCCCGTTGAATCTGGGGCAGGGCATCTTCGAAATGGTGTGAGACATGGCCCGGATCCGCCGGTGCACCCAATGTCACGACCGCTTTGACCGAAGGAATACCAGACCGCGCCCGCAAGACGGCCGCGCCCCCCAGAGAATGGCCGATCAACAGCGCGGGAGCCATGTTTCGACCCGCCAAGTATTGCGCGGCGGATATCAGATCCTCGACATTCGATGTGAAGGTCGTATTTGCAAACTCACCACCCGAATGGCCCAGCCCGGTGAAATCGAACCGCAGGACGGCGATGCCCATTGCCGCCAACCGGGCCGAGATACGGCGGGCAGCGGGGATGTCCTTGGAACAGGTAAAGCAATGCGCAAAAAGCGCTGTCGCAAGCACCGGCCCATCGGGCAAATCCAGCCGTGCGGCCAGTTGGCTGCCGTCATGACCGGCAAAAGTAATGCGTTCCGTTGGCATGTCGGCTCCTTGGGTTGCTGGGGAACGCCCTTGATACTGTGTGCATCCGCTGAGTGTCACAACCCTTGTGTCACACGCGTCACAGGAAGGTGAGAACTCAGCAGCCAAGCCGACGTACTGCGAAGACCCTCAAGTATGAATTGCAAACTGCTTTGAAGCGCATGAAGGGGACTATCAATATCCATCATGAAAAGTGATGATATTGCCAACAAACATTCGTTTTAATAATTGGAAGCCGGAGCCCATGTTGCCGGAACACACATCCCAAGTAGGAGGCTGATATGGCACATACAACTTCAAACCCAGCTGTCCCCGAACTACGATTGGGCACGCTGTTGGTGATAGTTTTGATCGGCGCAACTGGCTTTGCCCTTGGACGGGCCTGGCCCGAGGCCGGTGCAGTGCCGCAGGTTCAATCCAGCCCGGAAATCGAGGACTGGCATGGCAACGTGCGGCGGTCAACATGGCCCGAGTGAGCGCGCAGCCTCACTCATAGCCCATCAATTGCGCATCGAACGGGTACGTGCTCAGGTTTTCGTACCCGTCTTCGGTGATCAGAACCTGATCTTCCAGCTTGATTGAGAAATCGCCGCCAACTTCGCCGACTGCGGCCTCAACGCATAATACCATGCCGGGTTCCAACGGATAATCGTAGGCGCCTGCAACGGCCTTGTCAGGGTAGGCGACCAACGGCCACTCGTCACACAGACCGACGCCGTGCATCAGACAGCCGTATTTCTGTGCCTGAAACTTGTCGTCCAGCTTATGCGCATTTGCGGTCAGTTCCGGGATCATCACGCCGGGTTTCAGCATCTGCATATTTGTCATGATGTGCTCATGCGCATGCTGCATTGCATAGATCATGTCAGGGCGCGGTTTTTGATCTCCGATCCACCAAGTGCGCGAGATATCGATGCATATGCCGTAAGACCCGATCAGATCGGTGTCGAACGCGATGATCTCGTTCTGCTGCGTGATCCTTGGGCCGCATTCCTGAAACCAGGGATTGGTGCGTTGGCCCGATGCCAGCAACCGGGTCTCGATCCACTCACCGCCGCGTCGGATGTTCTCGGCATGCAATACGGCCCAGATGTCATCCTCGGATGTTTTTCCATCCCCCACGTTCGCGCGCGCGAAGTTTTCCATCTCACTCACCGCCGTTTGGCAGGCATGGTTGGCGCAGCGCATTGCCAGGATTTCATCCGGCCCTTTTATGGCGCGGGTTTTCTCGGTGACTTCCTCGCCTTCCATGACTTCAAAGCCCTGTGCCTCAAGCGCGCGCAGCCCGTGCAGCATAATCTTGTCGACGGCCAGCCGCGTGTTTCCGCCACCATGTTCGGCGATCAGAACCCGGATCTCGTTCGACAGCACATCAGCCGCCACATCCACTTTGTCACCTCTGTCAAAGTAGAACAGATCGGCCCCGGAACGCTGTTCGCGCACCAGCGGATTGAACGTGGAGAGGAAGGGTGAATTCTTGTAATCCCAGATGACCATATAGCCGTCGGCGCACAACAGTACGGCCCTGAACGGGTTGTGCGTGTTCCATAGCTGCATATTGGTGCTGTCGGTGGCATAACGGATGTTGAGCGGGTCAAACATCAACAAGCCGCCATATCCGCGATCCACGATGGCTTGGGTCAAACGCTTCCAGCGAAACTCCCTCATCCGTTCGAGGTTCGGCAGCGACAGGCCCGCTGCGGCCCACTCTGCAAAGGCCAGCTGTGTGGGTCCGATTTCGATCCGGTCGTTGTCGTTGGGCGTGCCATCACCAAGCGTTGCCCCACGTGTGGGATCGATCTTGCGGGCGTCCCGGTAGTGCTGGTTCACGGCTTGCCTCCCTGCTTGCGCCCTAAGCCTGAGGACTCATTGCCAAATCGTCTCGGTGATTTGCGACGGTCCGATTGTCGCTTTTTGACCGACAAAGTGCCATTGGGGTGTTAGTTCCAACGGATGACAGTAATCCTGCAAGAGACTATCCCATATAATCCGTTCAAACCACGCGCCTTGCCAGGGATACAACCGGCACACATGGATACCTGGTTGCATAAGGATGAGGTCTTTGCGGAACAGATGCAGCGACGCGAAACCCTTTTGCGTGAACGCCAGGGGGAGGTTCTGGCGCTGGACCCTCGGGCAAAGCCCGCCGCGCAGGAGTTACTGGATCTGGTTGTTGCGCAGGTCTACCCGGACGCCAAGGACCAAGTCATCCGGCCAGATGGAGTGTCTGTCGCCCTTGATCGGAAGAACCCGTTGGACACTCTGGGTCGACTTGTCCAAGAGGACTTCTGCCTTTTGCAAAAGCAAGGGGACCAACATGTTTTGACCGGTGCGGTTCTTTGCTTTCCCGCCAGTTGGCGCCTGTCTGAGAAGTTCTTACGCCCATTGGTGGACATTCACGTTCCTGTTGAGAGTTACGACACAAACGTGGCAAAGCGGGTGCAGCGCTTGTTTGATGGTATTCAGCCGCATCGCCCTCTCTGGCGGTTCAATGCGTTGTGGTACGAAGACGCCGAACTGTTCCAGCCCCGCAGTGTAAGCCAGCCGCGCGAGATTCGTGACCGCGGACGCGCGCAGTACCTGCGCAGCGAGCGTCAAACCCTGCTACGCTTGCCAGAAACACGGGCGGTGGTTTTCTCGATTCATACATATGTTCTGGCAGCGAAACGTCTGTCAGAAATGGAAAACCCGCCTGACGGCGGGGCCTCCAAGGAGGGTCTTCTGTAATTTGGCTACATTCCTAGCGCGACGGCGACATCTGCAAACGCATTGCTGGTATTCAATGCCACAATGGCAACCGTGAACACGAGAACCTGGGTGTTCAGTCGGAAATCCTCGCCCCGGATCAGGTTGACCGCTGCCATCGACAGGGCAATTGGCGTGGACACGCTGGCAATCACACCTGTCATGCACCAGCTGCTCAGTCGCAGAACGTCGCTTGGACGTTCTTCATCGTCTTGGTCCTGCGCGTTGGCATCGATGGGGTCGGAGCCGTCGTCTTCCGTTCGGAATGCTATGCTCAATAGTTGCTCATCCGATAACTGGATGGGTCGGGCCGGCTGTGTCTGTGTGCCCGGGTCCTGATCTTCCGACTCTGAGGTACTTGGAGTGTCCAATCCAGCGAAGGGCCCCGAAACTGCCTGAAAAATCTGTTTTCTGTTGCGCTGTCGGCGGGGGGCCAGCGTGTCAAACGCGCTCATGAACTGTTCGATGGTCAGAACGGTGTTTGGGGACAACCACTCAACACGCCGCGTCGTACAGATGTCGACCATGCGGTACAGGATCACCACCAGCATCAGTTCCGAGACTTCGCTGTCGTCCAAAAGCTCTGATACAGGAGAGACTGAGATAGTCAGCCGGTTTCTGGGATGCGTAACAATTGGCCTTGCGATTGTTTTGAGACCTGCGGCACGGTCCATACGCTCGTACCGATCTTCATTCCGCGCGACTTCGGTGTCCAACGTCAGGCGCACCAAATACTGGCTGGATACAATGCTGGCCTCCGTTGCGCTGAGCAGCGCTTTGCGCTCGACCAGATGCCCGTAATCCTCCAGCGTCGTTGCCACGATCGTTCCAAAGCGCTCAAGAGCACCTTCGGTGTCGCCGTCAAATTGCAGGCCGCCGTGATAGTTGTGCGTCGGAGTCACTGCGCTTTCCTCTGTCGCGTGTCGTCTGAGCCGTTATCCTAGCGACCGATCTCGGAGAGAATTTGACGAAAATGCAAAAAAATCAAAATTTCCCAAGATTGATTACGCTTTGGAAACCAAGGAACTAAGGGCATCAGTTAACCACTGTGGCGACAATGTGGCCAAAATGGGCGGCGGGGATGGTGCCGGTGTGGCACCCTTAGCCGTCGATTCGGGCGGCAATGATGGCGATGGATTGCTGGTAAACCGAGGCGGCGTTCCACTGCTGAAGAACGGCAAAGTTTGGCTGCCCCGGCTGATAGCCACGACCGGGTTTCCAGCCTTTCTTGCGCAGAAAATTGGCAGTTGAGGCCAATGCGTCGGTCATGTTGTAAAAGTCCACCTGACGATCCCCCGTGGCATCCACCCCAAAGGTCAGGGCATTGCCCGGCAGGAACTGTGTGTGGCCCAGCTCGCCATGTTTTGCCCCTTTTGTCGCCATGGTGATGCTGCCCTGATCGACCGGTTTCAGGGCTCCGATCGCATGGGGAATGAAGAACTCGGATCGGCGACAATCGTAGGCCAGTGTTGTGATTGCGGAAACAACCTGACTGTCTCCCATGAAGTTCCCGAACCCGGTTTCCATGCCGTGAATGGCGATCAGCACACCTGCCGGCACACCGTATTGGCGTTCAAACGCGGCATAGTACTGCGGGTTCGCCGCTTTGCGTTTGCGCCCCTGAGATACGATGGCGTCAGCGCCGCGCACCTGCATGAATTTGTCCAAAGAGTATCTAAAGCTCTTTTGGTTGCGGTCAGCGGCGATTGTCCGGGTTGCATATTGAGTTTGGGCCAGCGCCTGAAGCCCCCTTTTCTTGACACCCGCCTTGCGCGCCTGTTTGGCAAAATCAACTTTCCAGGCCTCAAAGCCCGCGCCCGTGTTGCCGCATTGTGCCGCCAGACCAACGGACGGGACGCTTAGTGTCAGGGCAATTATCTTCAAAAAGCGCAGCATCAATAAAATCCGGTTGCGAGAAAGATTGGTTTGAACGTTAAGCCGAGTTTCAGGCCCTGCAAAGGGTTCAATACAGGTCTAGTTCCCCGGTGCCTTTCAGGCTTTCAAACCATTCATCCGGGGTTTTGTTAATCTTGGCGTGTTTCACCATCATTGCATTCATGTTTGGAAGGTTCGACGCATCTGGCCATTCGTCCGCCTGCCACAGATGAGACCGGATGATGCACTTAGGACAGTGCGCAAAGACGGTATCGATATTGATCAGCAACGCCAGCTTCGGCTCCCGGTCGTTCATGGCCATCTTACTCAGCAAGTCCGGATCGGTGCATATCTTGGCGCGTCCGCGCAGCCGCAGCGTCTCCATCTTGCCGGGAACCAAGAATATCACGCTGACGCGGGGGTCCTGCAAAACGTTGTGGAACGTATCGACCCGCTTGTTTCCCGGCCGGTCGGGAATGGCAATCAGGGTATCGGACAGGACTTCGATAAAACCCGCCGGGTCCCCGCGCGGGGAGATATCCAAGTGACCGGACGGGTTGGCTGAGGCGATCAGGCAAAACGGAGACGCGTCAATAAAGTCCCGGCACATCTGATCGAGCCCGGTCAATTCCTTGGCAACTATCTGAGGCAGCGGTGCACCTGTAATGCGCTCCAACTCCTCCGATGATGTGATGAAGTTTGAAAACTGGGAAAAGGCGGTATCGGTTGGCATATGACCTATCCAGATAAAGACACCGACAGTCTGTAAGAGGACGCTACACAAAACAAGGGCGTCCAAATGGACGCCCTTGCAAGAATTTTCGTCGAAAATTCTGGGATCAGCAGCTGTAGTACATGCCATACTCAACTGGGTGCGGGGTGTGCTCGTAGGTTTCGACCTCTTCCATCTTCAGTGCGATATAGCCGTCGATCTGATCTTTGGTGAACACGTCGCCCTGCAGCAGGAAGTCGTGATCAGCCGCCAGAGCTTCCAAAGCTTCACGCAAGCTGCCGCAGACAGTTGGGATGTCGGCCAGTTCTTCGGCGGGCAGATCGTACAGGTTCTTGTCCATGGCTTCGCCCGGATCGATCTTGTTCTTGATGCCGTCCAGACCAGCCATCAACAGAGCGGCAAACGCCAGGTAGGGGTTTGAGGCCGGATCGGGGAAACGGGCCTCAACACGCTTGGCCTTCGGGCTCTCAGTCCATGGGATACGCACACAACCCGAGCGGTTGCGGGCCGAATAGGCGCGCAGAACAGGGGCCTCGAAGCCCGGGATCAGGCGCTTATAGCTGTTGGTTGACGGGTTGGTGAACGCGTTCAGGGTTTTCGCGTGCTTCAGCACACCGCCGATGAACCACAGCGCCTCGTCCGACAGGTCAGCGTATTTGTCGCCTGCAAACAGCGGCTTGTTGTCTTTCCAGATCGACATGTTCACGTGCATGCCGGTGCCGTTGTCACCTGCAATCGGCTTGGGCATGAATGTGGCCGATTTGCCGTAGGCGTGCGCCACGTTGTGGATCACGTACTTGTACTTCTGTAGCTCGTCGGCCTGTTTGGTCAGGCTGTCAAAGATCAGGCCCAGCTCGTGCTGACACGACGCAACCTCGTGGTGGTGCTTGTCGACCTTCATGCCCAGACGCTTCATGGTCGACAGCATTTCCGACCGCAGGTCTTGGCTCTCGTCGACAGGGTTCACGGGGAAGTAACCACCTTTGACGCCCGGACGATGGCCCATATTGCCCATCTCATATTCGGTGTCGGTATTCCAGGATGCGTCTGTTGCATCAACTTCATACGATACCTTGTTGATACTGTTTGAGAAACGGACATCATCAAACAGGAAGAACTCTGCCTCAGGTCCGAAGTAGGCAGCGTCACCAATACCGGAAGATTTCAGGTAAGCTTCGGCCTTTTCTGCGGTGCCACGCGGGTCGCGTTCGTAGGCCTCACCAGTGTCGGGCTCAACAACCGAACAGTGCAGGCAGATCGTCTTTTCCGCATAGAACGGATCGACATAGGCGCTTTCGGTGTCGGGCATCAGTTTCATGTCCGATGCCTCGATCGACTTCCAGCCCGCGATGGACGACCCGTCGAACATGAAGCCTTCCTCCAGAAAGTCCTCGTCGACCTGATCGGACATGATTGTCACGTGCTGAAGTTTGCCACGCGGATCGGTGAACCGGATATCGACATATTCGGCATCCTCGTCCCGGATCAGCTGAAGAACTGCGTCCTTGCTCATACTCTCTATTCCCCTGATTGAAGATTGATCTGTTACAGCGCGTCCGAGCCGGTCTCGCCGGTACGGATGCGGATGGATTGTTCGACGGGTGAAACAAAAATCTTGCCGTCACCGATCTTGTCGGTTTTTGCAGCAGAGACGATGGCATCAATGGCAGCATCCACCTGATCGTCGTCCAGCACGACCTCGACCTTAACCTTGGGCAGGAAGTCGACCACGTATTCCGCACCACGGTAGAGCTCGGTGTGGCCCTTCTGGCGGCCGAATCCCTTGACTTCGATCACACTGAGGCCCTGGACGCCAACGTCCTGCAATGCCTCTTTCACTTCGTCCAGTTTGAACGGCTTGATGATCGCTTCGATCTTTTTCATCCCGGCTCACCTCGTATGGTTGTCAGAATGGCAGTGATCACGTCTAAGATCGGGCAGCAACGCGATTGCGGATTTGGCGGACGGTGGATGGGGTGATTTCAGCCGAGGGATGAAATTTTGACCCATTTGCCTAAAAAGTAATCGAAAGTGAATCGCAAGAGGATTTGAGATGACGGAACTGCTGACTGCAGCACAGATGCGCGCGATTGAACAGGCGGCCATCCGGTCTGGACAGGTGACAGGATTGGAGTTGATGGAACGCGCCGGCCGGGGCGTCGTCGATGCGATTTTTGAAGAATGGCGAGAACTCTCTAAGATGTCCGGAACCGCTGTGGTCTTGTGTGGCCCCGGCAACAACGGCGGCGATGGGTTTGTCGTCGCGAGGCTGTTGAAACAGTGGGGTTGGGAGGTAAGTGTTTTTCTGTTTGGCGATCCTGTAAAACTGCCTCCGGATGCTAAGACGAATTACCAACAATGGTCGCAATCTGAGCCGGTCTATGAATTCTCCAGTTTGCACACCATGGATGACGCTGGCAGTCCCGATCTGATCGTTGATGCGGTGTTCGGAACCGGGCTTGTGCGTCAGGTTGAGGGTGAGTTGGCGGAAACCCTTGAATTCTTAGGTGAATTGCGAGGTCCCGGTGGTGCAAAAATTGTTGCGATCGATACCCCTTCGGGTCTGTGCTCTGACAGCGGTCGGGCCCTTGGGGTTTTTACGACAGCGGACCTGACGGTTGCGTTTCATCGCGCAAAGCGAGGTCATTACCTTGACCACGGTGCCATTCAGTCGGGTCACCTAGTTGTCAAATCCATTGGGTTGGGCACGGTTTGGGACACTCACGCCGAAGGGTCGGTTGCGAGGCTCGTCACAGGGCCTGCGGCCCGGATTGGCAAACAGCCGCAGACGAACAAGTACACCTATGGTCATGCATTGATACTGTCTGGTCTGCCTGGAAAAACCGGTGCCGCGCGGTTGGCTGCGCGCGGAGCTTTGCGCATTGGCGCGGGTCTCGCGACCCTGGCTGTAGATCCCGCAGCGCTTGTCGAAGTCGCGAGCCAGATCACGGCCATCATGCTGCAGCCCGTTAAAAGCGCCGAGGATTTGTCTGATCTTTTACGGGATGACAGGCTGAATGCGTTGTGCCTGGGGCCGGCGTTGGGGTTAGACCGCGCGCGTGCGCTGGCACCGGTGGCTCTTTCAGCCAAGCGCCCGACCGTATTGGATGCTGACGCGCTTTCGGCCTTTGTAGAGGACCCAACGACACTGTTCAATCAATTGCACGAGGCTTGCGTGTTGACACCGCACGCAGGTGAGTTTGCCCGCCTGTTTCCCGATCTCGCAGAGAAACTGCATGCGACTGCCACCCAAGGTCCGGCGTATTCAAAACTGGATGCAGCATCCGAAGCTGCGCGGCGGGCAGGATGCATCGTTCTGTTCAAGGGGCCTGACACGGTGATCTCTGCGCCAGACGGTCGATGCTCGGTCAACTCGGCTCAATATGATCGTTCAGCACCCTGGCTGGCCACTGCCGGGTCCGGGGATGTGCTGGCCGGGTTCATCACCGGGTTGCTTGCGCGCGGGTTTGATCCGATGGAAGCCGCTGAAACCGCCGCCTGGTTACACGTTGAGTGCGCGCGATCTTTCGGACCCGGCCTCATCGCCGAAGACCTTCCCGAGGAAATACCGGTCGTTTTACAGCGACTTGAAAGCCATTCATCTACAGGGTGAGCCTCGGCGGACGGGCGCGAAGGCGCCCGTCCGCCAGCCCGGCATTGCGTTGCGCATGGCGGATATGCGCCAGTTTCAAAGCTGTGCGGCACAATTTGTTTGACGCAGTTCGCGTTGAGTCGCGCAAAATCTCTAAGCGTTTAAAACAAAAGTGAATTTCGTTTTTCTACACGGATGTGTTGTTGCGAAAATGCAATGCTTGTGCGCGAGGATTTCTGCGCCTCTGGAATGCATGACTTTAGTGAACATTTCAGCAATACCTGAAATCGGAACCTCTAAGGTGAGTGGAATGACCTTCAACTTAAAACTGTCCTCTGCCGTCGCTATTCTGGCGGCAACGACAGCCATTCCTGCTGCAGCAGAACTGAAATACGAAAACAACAGCGGCGGCTATGTGTTGCTCTACGGGCAATTGAACCCGGCTTTGATCGCGGTCGATGATGGGCAGGACACGGACACCCGCGTGCTGGACAACGCCTTGTCGAACAGCCGTGTGGGTTTGCGCCTGCTGCAACCATTCGGCAGCAACGAATTCACCTTCAGGTTTGAAACCGGTCTCGGGCTGCCAAGCTCGAGCGAGTGGAACCAGTTGGGCACGGATTTCAGCGGCTGGACGCGTGAAGACATCCGGCATGTCGACTTTGCTCTGAAAGGCGGCTGGGGTAAATTCTCGGCAGGTCAGGGCAGCATGGTATCTGACGGCGCCGCCGAGGTGGACCTGTCCTATGTAGGTACGGCGCTCTACTCGTTCACCAACGATGAGAACTCGGGCTTTTTCTATCGGGGCACCGACGGCACGCTCAGCGACATCACAGTGGGTGACTCCAGCGACAACTTTGACGGATCGCGCCGCGGACGTGTGCGTTTCGACACACCGACGGTAAACGGGTTTTCGGCCGGCGTGGCCTACGGTCAGAACATCCTGTCCAGCAGCGATGACGATGACTACTACGACATCGGCCTGTCTTATGAGAACACGTTTGCGGGTGGCGTCGAGTTTGCCGCCGGTGTGGCCTATGCGGTGCGCGAACGCGATGGCGGCTCGGGCGACCGTAAGGACACGATCGGGTCGGCATCTGTTCTGTTGCCAAGCGGCCTAGGCTTTACAGTTGCGGCAGGTACGCGCGATGACGACGCTGCGGGTGCGTTCGATCCGAACTATGTGTACGGCAAGGTTTCGTACGAGGGGGACTGGGTTGCCTGGGGTAAAACCGGCATTGGCCTGGACTATTTCGATGGGTCTGACTTCGAAAACGATGGGTCCAGCACCAAGGCCTGGGGCATTGCCGTCGTTCAGCGGATCGACAGCATAAACACAGATGCGTATCTGAAATACCGCAATCACGATTTCGACGACACCACGTCGTTTGATCAGAACCAAGCCTGGGTGTTGGGAGCCCGCTGGAGGTTCTGAGACCGGATCGAATTCCGCTGTTGCGCCCCGGTTAGGTCCGGGGCGCTTTTTGTATCTGACACCGCGCCAAAACAGGGCTATTTCAGCAGTTGCCCCTTGCACGTAAGCGGCTGTGCCAATAGAAGGCGTCAAATTTGCCCGGCGCGCCGTTTTGCGCGCCCCGAATCCTATGGGGACTACCATAATGCAGGTTACCGAGACGCTGAACGAAGGTCTGAAACGCGGGTATAACATTACTGTCACCGCTGCCGAACTGGACGACAAAGTTAACGAAAAACTGACCGAAGCGCAGCCCGAGGTCGAGATGAAGGGGTTCCGCAAAGGCAAGGTGCCGATGGCGCTGCTGAAAAAGCAGTTTGGCCAGCGCCTGCTGGGTGAGGCGATGCAGGAAACTATCGACGGTGCTATGAACAAGCACTTTGAGGACAGCGGCGACCGGCCCGCATTGCAGCCCGAGGTCAAGATGACCAATGAGGACTGGAAAGAAGGTGACGATGTCGAAGTTGCCATGTCTTACGAGGCGCTGCCGGAAATCCCAGAGGTCGACCTGAAATCGGTGGAGCTGGAAAAGCTGGTTGTCAAAGCCGACGACGCGGCCGTTGACGAAGCTTTGGCCAACCTGGCCGAAACCGCACAGGACTTCAAAGCGCGTCGCAAGGGCTCAAAGGCAAAAGATGGCGACCAGATCGTAATCGATTTTGTCGGCAAAGTTGATGGCGAAGAGTTCGAAGGCGGTTCCGCTGAGGACTACCCGCTGGTTCTGGGATCGAACAGTTTCATCCCCGGTTTTGAAGAGCAACTGGTTGGCGTAAAGGCCGAAGAGGAAAAGGACGTCAACGTCACTTTCCCCGAGGAATATGGTGCCGAGCATCTTGCCGGTAAAGACGCCGTATTTGCCTGCACGATCAAAGAAGTAAAAGAGCCGGTCGCCGCCGAGATCAATGACGAATTGGCCACCAAGTTTGGTGCCGAGGATCTTGCTGGTCTAAAAGCTCAGATTTCCGAGCGTTTGGAAGCCGAGTATGCAGGCGCATCGCGCGCGGTCATGAAAAGAGCTTTGCTGGACGTGTTGGACGAAAAGGTTTCCTTTGATCTGCCGCCGTCGCTGGTCGAGGCCGAAGCCAA
Organism: Ruegeria sp. B1; assembly: GCF_056535885.1. Taxonomy (NCBI): domain Bacteria; kingdom Pseudomonadati; phylum Pseudomonadota; class Alphaproteobacteria; order Rhodobacterales; family Roseobacteraceae; genus Ruegeria; species Ruegeria sp. B1. The sequence goes on from NZ_JBQFJA010000001.1 coordinate 2,339,685, forward strand.
ACAGATCGCACACCAGTTGTTCCACGAGGAAAACCCGGATGCGGAAGGCCAAGACCAAGAGCCGATTGAGCCAAACGACGAGCATAAAAAACTGGCTGAACGCCGCGTCCGTCTGGGTTTGTTGCTTGCTGAACTCGGACAGAAGGCTGAGGTCGAAGTTACCGATGCAGAGATGACTCAAGCGATCATGAACCAGGCGCGTCAGTACCCAGGTCAGGAACGCCAGTTTTTTGAGTTCGTGCAGCAAAACGCCCAGATGCAGCAGCAATTGCGCGCGCCGCTGTTTGAGGACAAGGTTGTCGACTACGTTTTTGAACTGGCCCAGGTCGCCGACAAAGAAGTTGGCAAAGACGATCTGCAAAAAGCTGTTGAAGCTCTGGAGGAGGAGTAAACCTCCTCATCTTCAAGCCAGTTTACAAATTAAAGCGGAGCCGTCTGGAATTAGACGGCTCCGCGTGGGTGGCTTTGTACTATGAGGTGAGGGGGTCAGGCCTCATGAGCAAAAGCACGGGGGGTATCTAGCAGAGCGATCTTTTGCTCTGGTGTGAATGTGTCAGACAAAGCCTCGATCAGCTTTAAGACATCCTGTCGTTCCGCTTCATTGCGCGCGGCGCTCATCTGCTCAACAAAGTACTTTTCCAACTCTGTCAGCGGTTGATAGTCACTGTTTGCGGCACATGGCAGTGTCTCAACTTTGCCACGAGCGAACCGCTCAAGCGCTTGATCCTCGGTCAGGAACACGTCGTGTTCAATGCTCGCGTATTCCCGAATGCCGGCAATACGTTCATCCGAACAATCCATAAGTGCTGCCATTGCGACGACCTTGCCCATAGGTTTGGCTGTGCCAAGGTAGTCATAGGGAGCGTTGCCGGAGCGTTGTAAAACACGGTTCATCACCGGATCTATAACCGCAATCGAATCCAGAACGCCGGCTGATTTCGCAAACTCGAACGATCCGATCATGATTTCGCTGGTCACATACGAGACTGAGTTTTTTCCGCGACCTCGTCCCAGCTTTTTGGTGTCGACGCAAAACCGGGTTGCTTCCCACACTTGGGCGCTCCGGATCGGTGGTTCGTCGTCCAGTAACGAGCTAAAGACGTCGGACAGCATATGCGGCCCGGTTGTTTGCAACAAACGCATGCACCCAACGACGTCCCCCTCGTCGTCGATGCTTACAACATGTGCAGGATGCAGGTCGTCAAATTGGTCGCGTTCACGCCCATTCTTGATATTTACTTCCCAGCCCAGGCGTTCCCCGAACACCCGCGCTCGCAGTTTGAACGTTTCGTCCAAAACGTCCTTAAACTTATGATGATTCATACCATCAATTACGATGATCATTTCCATCCCCCTACAGTCTGGTTACCGTGGGGATTAAGTTAACCCAGTTTGGGCCTGATTCTATTGGGGGTTTCCCGTAGTTTTGCGCAATTTTTGGTCAGCCGGGGTAAATTAAGCCCAGACCAATGGCGCGTCCGACCGCCTGAGGGGTGGTCAAAGCCCCCAGTTTTTCGCGTCCGGATCGCATATGCACTTCGACCGTGCGGTGCGAAATACACAGAATATCGCCAATGTCCTGCTGGGACTTACCTTCTGCGGCCCACTGCAGAATTTCTTTTTCCCGGGTCGAGAGGGTAGGCGTTGACAGTGCCTTGGTCAGCAAACCGGATTGCATGACAGTGTCGTGGGCCTGAACCGCTGCCATCTGAAGGTCTCCCATTACATGGTTCTTCAGTTTTCCCCATTCGGTATCGGAGCAGTCCCGGGTGACATTCAGCAGGCCGCATTCTCCATAGGGTCCGCGGATGGGAACAGTCAGACCCCTAGCGGTTATTCCGAAATCATGCGCATCCCGGAAGACGGCGTTGAATTTTTCGTCGTGGTTGAAGCGCCCCCAATCGACCGGTGCAATACTGAGCATCGATTGATATATGGTGGGATCAAAGTGGTGATACCCATGGCTTCCATAGTGAATCTTCCACTTGTCCGGGTAATTCGCATAGCCCTGAACGTCCCCTTTTGTGGGGTTTAGAGTGGCATAAGACGCATAGTCAAAACCCAACTCATCGCAGACAGCATTAATGATGTCGGCGGCCGACTTTTCCTCATGATCAATAGCGGCCAAGTCTACGAGTTTCACCTGTCCAACCTTTGTGGTGGCAGTTTTCCCCAGAAAATCGCCATATCTGTCCGTATCGCAGTGTAGGTTGCGTCAACACAGGTAGCGTTGCAAGGTATTTGTGCAAACCCCACCGGTTAATTGCGTGTTCAAAGCAACAGTTAACACTGAGGTATGCGGCGATACAGGGAATAACTCAGTGTTTTGACCCTATCCTGCGGCGACTGCGTTCGGTTTAAGACGAATAAGCAGCCTCGTTATTTTGATCTCAGCCCGGTCTCCACCAACACTCCGCGGGCTTTGGCCTCAGGATAGTATCCTTTTGCGTATAGAAATATCGCCCGCTGCTGGTCTCCATCCGACAACAGCCACGCCCCGCGCAAGTACTTTCCGGCAAACTCGAGGTTTGTGTCAGCGTCCAGCAAGCCCTGGGCGTTTCCTGAATACCCCATCGAGCGGGCCGTTGCCGGAAGGATCTGAAGCAGGCCGTAGTAGGGGCGGTTCACTGCCCAGGGGCGATGTGTGCTCTCGCGGATTGCCAGCTTGTGAACCAACTCGCGCGGCAGTTCATAATGATCTGCCCATTTGTTGATTGACGCCCGCAGTTCGGGGGTTTCATTCGGGTAAAGCGGCGGTGTGAACGGCTCAGTCTCTTCGCGTGTGACGCCTGAACCGCTGCACGCAGTGAGAGAGGCGATCAGCCCAAGTGCAATAAAACTGCGTCTTGCGAATAATGCCATGTGGAACCTCCAGCGTGAGAGTGGCGATCATAGGGAACTGGTAATCAACCACAAGCTTAGGCGCCAAATCTGGCTGAAATTTGCTCGCATCTGCGGATCAACGAAAAAAGGCCGCGCAAACTGCGCGGCCCCATGTTTCATCAAGCGACTGCCCGATTAGGCTTTGGCGTCCTCATCTTCAACAGAAGCGTCCTCGGTCGGTGCCTCCTCGGCGATCAGCTCTTCGTCTTCCGACGCAGCCGATCCGATGTCATCGAACAATTCGGCGATCTCGAACTCTGCTTCGGCTTCTTCTTCAGCTGCCAGTTCCTGGATCGACTTGCCTGACGCCTGAAGTTCGGCTTCTTCTTGCGAACGAGCGACGTTCATCTTGATCTCGACTTCGACCTCGGGGTGCAGATTCACGGCAACCGCGTGCAGACCCAGTTCTTTGATCGGCGCGACCAAAGCGATCTGTTTCTTGGCGACGGTAAAACCGGCCTCAGTTGCGGCGTCTGCGGCGTCACGCGGAGTGACCGAGCCGTACAGAGCGCCAGCATCCGATGCCGAGCGAATCACGATGAACTGCTGACCGTCCAGCTTTTCAGCCAGGGCTTCAGCTTCTGTCTTGGTTTCCAGGTTGCGGGCCTCAAGCTGTGCTTTTTGAGCTTCGAACGAGGCGATGTTCGCCTCAGATGCGCTCAGCGCTTTGCCCTGGGGCAGCAGGAAGTTGCGGGCAAAGCCGGGCTTGACGTCAACGACGTCGCCCATCTGACCCAGTTTCGCAACGCGTTCCAGAAGGATAACTTGCATGTCAGTCTCTCCTTACTTCACGGCGTAGGGCAGCAGGGCGAGGAAGCGGGCGCGCTTGATTGCGCGGGCCAACTCACGCTGCTTTTTCGCCGAAACGGCGGTGATGCGCGAAGGTACGATCTTGCCACGCTCAGAGATGTAGCGCTGCAGAAGACGGGTGTCTTTGTAGTCGATTTTCGGCGCGTTCTCACCCGAGAACGGGCAGACCTTACGGCGGCGGAAAAATGGTTTTGCGGCCATGGTTTAATGTCCTTTCTTCAGGCGTTGATCAACGGCGCTCGCGGCGGCCTTCGCGCTCGTCGCGCTTCTGCATCTGGACCGAGGGGCCCTCGTTATGCTCGTCGACCTTGATGGTCAGAACGCGCATGACGTCATCATGCAGGCGCATCAGGCGCTCCATTTCCTGAACAGCACCCGCAGGCGCTTCGGTTTTCAGGAAGGAATAGTGACCCTTGCGATTCTTGTTGATCTTGTAAGCCATGGTCTTGACGCCCCAGTACTCGCTGTCGACGACGTTGCCGCCGTTGTCAGCCAGAACGGTGCCGAAATGTTCGACAAGGCTTTCTGCCTGCGCGTTGGACAGATCCTGACGCGCGATCATTACATGCTCATACAGTGGCATGTGCACTCCTGTTTATATCAAGGCGCATTTCAAAGGCGGGGCCAGTCCACCCTTCGCGACCCTGCCACGAGAGGCTGCGCGATTCATACGTGATGCGAAGGATGGCCCCGTATACACGTTTGCGCGCCGGGTACAAGCCCTGCCACATATGCCTTTGAGACGCCGCCCAATTTCCTTTGGGATGCCCAATTCATGACGCTTTTCGGCTCAAAGTTGTTTGCAACACTAGGGACTAGCCGGAACATCCAACCCCAAGGATGGCCGCCTCAGACAGGGCACTTGTTATGACCGCTACGAACACGAATACTTTCCAAGAACAGGCGTCAGACGCACGCTTTGAAAACTCTGTGCCGGTCAAGATCGCGTTTGCTGCGAACTGGAAAGCCCGGATTTTGCTGGCGCGCGTGGTTGGCGCATTTCTGATCGTCTCGGCCTTTTCCATGTGGTTGATGCCGGGTTCGGTGATCGGGGCCGATGTCTGGCCGATTAAACTTGCGGCGTCGATGCTGTTTTTGATTATCGGTGTCAGCCTGCTGACAATCGAAGTCATGGATCCGCGCCCGGATGCCTATTTTGATCCGATCCGCCGCGAGGTTCGGGTGCTGCAGAAGAACGAAAACGGGCGTCCGCAGACCGTGTTGCGCCGCAGCTATGACACGCTGGGCGGTGCCCGGTTCGAGGATGATGAGGTGCAGCTCTACGACGTTGATGGAAGTCTTCTGATGAAGCTGCCATTGCAATCGGCGGATGTCAGCCGAGCGCTCAAGGGCCAACTGAGCCAAAGCGTAACAATTTTCGCCTGAATTTCATTCTGTTCAAAAAGGAACAGATTTTGTGACTCAAAAAAACTTGTGTGCCGCCGGTAGGCGGCACATTTTCTATTTTGAGCAACCCAACCGGTTTGCATTCACAAAATTGCGGAGATTGACATGAAATCCATCCTTCTTGCTGCTGCTCTGGCTACGACAGCAACTTCGGCATTCGCCAGCGCCGAGAAATATGTTCTGGACCCAAGCCACAGCCAGGTTCTTTTCAGCTATGACCATCTTGGCTTTTCCACGACCTACGGCATGTTCTCGGGTTTTGAGGGCGAAATCATGTTCGATCAGGAAAACCCCGCCGCCTCAACCGTGAGCGTGTCTATGCCCGTGCTGGAAATGATCACCGGCTGGAAACCCCGCGAGGACCACTTTATGACCGAGGACTTCTTTGGTGCGGCCGAAGGGGATCTGATCACCTTTACCTCGACTGCGATCGAAGTGACCGGAGACGACACTGCGAACATCACCGGCGATCTGACCATGAACGGTGTGACCAAATCGGTGGTTCTGGACGCCAAGTTGAACAAGGTCGATCAACATCCGATGGCGAACAAGCCTTGGGCTGGCTTCAATGCGACAACGACCCTGACGCGCAGCGAATTCGATTTGGGTCAGTTCGCGCCATTTGTTGGCGACGAAGTTCAGGTCCAGATTTCTGTGGAAGCACAAAAGGCTGACTAGGCCCGCATTCATCAAAAAAGAAGAACCGCCGGTGGTGTTCGCCCCGGCGGTTTCTTTCTGCCTACTTTACTGGGCTCGGGTCGCTGTCAATTCGACGGCGACATTCACCGCAAATGCTAGGGAGTCTTCGGCCGGCATTGAGGTACCGATGTCGAAATCCAGCCGATTGAGTTCTAATGAGCCCGCCATGGTTGCTGTGTTATCCTGAACGTCCAACGCGAAGGGCATAACCACGTCAAGGGTCTTGTCCCGGATTGTCAGTGGCCCTCGCGCCTCATAGCCAGAGTCTGTTTTGAACAGGTCTGCTGCGAAATGTGCGGTTGGAAACTGATTGTTGTCGAAAAAGTCTGAACCCATGGCCTGTTCCGTCACTGTGCCAAGGCTAAGCGATCCGATGGCGACCGTGACATCCACGGCGCCTGCAAGGCCCAGTTCGGAAGGTTCGTCGTATGTTATCGCCGCCGTCCAATCGGCAAATGTGCCGGATACCGGGCTGCCCAATTGTGTGATCGTGATGGACAGATCGCCGTTTTGGACCTGCCAGTCGGATTGCACGTCGGTCAGTTCAGCCGTGTCGATGGCTGCTGGCGAGTGATCGGTAAATGTCCCAATGACCCAGCCACCCAGCAATACGGTGCCCCAGAGGACAAGTGCCGCAAACGCAGGAACAACCGAGTGCTGTTGTTCTGGAGGCTCTGGGGCATCCGAATGGCCGGGCAGCATGCGGCGCAGCGTGCTGTCCTTGTCTATGATGTGATGCTTCAATGCCCCCATGATGTGTAGCGCGAGGGACCCGACCAGGGCCCACATGAACAGCCAGTGCAGGCCCGCTGTCACTTCCGCCAGATAGGGCGACTTTGGGACAAACGGCAGGTTCTGACCAAATGGCCATAGGATCGGCGCAAATCCTTCGGCGGCGGCATGGTGCAGCCAACCGGTCAGGGGGACGAGAACCAGCGATGTATACAGCATCCAATGCACGGTTTCGGCCGCAAAAGCTTCGGGTTTGTTTTCGGCGTTTAACAGTCCCGGTTTTGGTTGCGTGATCGCCCATAAAATCCGAGCCAGCGCGACAAAAAATACAGTGATACCAACGGTTTTATGAATCGAAAACAGGCTGGCAGCCCATGCGATATCTTCTTCGGTTGTTGGTATTGCCGGGTCGAAAACGTCATGAGCAATATCATTGGCGACCCACCCAAGCGGCAGAGCTAAAAAAATCAGCAGCGCCGTCAGCCAGTGGAAGGCCTTGGTGATGCTGCCGTAGCTGGAGGAGGTATTGGACGTCGGCATTGGTCAAACGCTCCAGGGTTGGTTGGCTGGCTCCAACCTATCGTCACGATGACAAGACACAAGTCCGAGGATGCGCACAGAAATGGTGCCGAAATGCAGGGCGAACGCGGCGCTTGTGCCGGGCCATCAGTCGGTTTACACCCCGCCGCAACCAAACGTCATCCATGAGGTTGCAATGACAATCGCGTTCGTATTCCCAGGGCAGGGCGCCCAGACCATCGGAATGGGCAAGGCACTGGCCGAGGCATATCCCGCCGCGCAATCGGTGTTCGACGACGTGGATGAGGCGTTGGGCGAAAAGCTGAGCAGCCTGATCTGGGAGGGTGACATCGCAGATCTGACGCTGACCGAGAATGCGCAACCAGCTCTGATGGCAACATCAATGGCGGCCATGCGCGCCTTGGAAGCCGAGGGCGTTTCGATTGACACAGCTTCGTTTGTCGCGGGGCACTCGCTGGGAGAGTACTCGGCACTGGCTGCAGCCGGTGCGCTGTCGGTCGCGGATACGGCGCGTCTGTTGCGGACCCGTGGCCGGGCGATGCAAAGTGCTGTTCCCGTGGGTGAAGGCGCGATGGCGGCGGTTCTGGGATTGGATCTCGATACGGTACGCATCGTTGCTGAGGAGGCCGCCCAGGGCCAAGTCTGCCAAGCTGCGAATGATAACGACCCAACCCAGGTTGTCGTCTCCGGGGCCAAGGCGGCGGTCGAACGTGCCGCCGAGATCGCAAAAGAAAAAGGGGCCAAGCGCGCGGTTATGCTACCGGTCAGTGCGCCATTTCATTGCGCTTTGATGCAGCCTGCAGCCGACGCAATGGCCGAAGCACTTGCGGATGTCGAGATCAAGACACCCAAAGTGCCGCTGATAGCCAATGTCCGCGCCGAAGCGGTGACAGCCCCTGACTTGATCCGTCAACTGCTGGTCGAACAGGTCACAGGTTCGGTACGCTGGCGCGAGAGCGTACAGTTCATGGCGGCCAATGGTGTCACCGAGACTTGGGAAATCGGTGCGGGCAAGGCGTTGTCTGGCATGATCCGCAAGATCGACCGCGCCATTATTGGCAAAGCCGTTGGTACACCGGAAGACGTGAACAAGGTCACTGAGACCGACTCTTAAACTCACCTATTCGTCGCTACAGACGCACCAAAAGGGACACCCTATGTTTGATTTGACAGGTAAGAACGCACTGATCACAGGCGCTTCGGGAGGGATCGGCGGCGATATCGCGCGGGCCTTGTATGATGCGGGCGCGACGGTTGCCTTGTCCGGCACACGGGTGGAGCCACTACAGGCCCTGGCGAGTGATCTTGGGGAGCGAGCGCATGTTTTACCTTGTAATCTCAGCGACCCCGAAGCGGTTGCAGCTCTGCCGAAACAAGCGATCGAAGCGATGGGATCGGTGGATATACTGGTCAACAATGCCGGGATCACGCGGGACAACCTGTTCATGCGCATGTCCGACGATGAGTGGCAGAGTGTCATTGACGTCAACATGACGGCGACGATGAAACTGTGCAAAGGCGTGATCCGCGGCATGATGAAGGCGCGTTGGGGCCGGATCGTAAACATATCGTCTATCGTGGGTGCGACCGGCAACCCGGGACAGACCAACTATGCTGCATCAAAGGCGGGAATGGTGGGCTTTTCCAAAGCGTTGGCGCACGAAGTTGCTACGCGGGGCATCACCGTCAACGCCGTGGCGCCGGGGTTCATCACAACGGCCATGACAGAGAAGTTGACGGAAGAACAGCGCGCGGGTCTGCTTCAGCAGGTTCCTGCTGGACGTATGGGTGAACCGTCCGAAGTGGCCGCTGCGGTCCTGTACCTCGCAAGCCCCGAGGCGGGCTATGTGACCGGCAGCACCTTGCATGTAAACGGTGGCATGGCCATGTTGTGAGCGCTATAGGCGGCGGGTGCGAAAGCGTTTGCCTCTTGCGTCGACTGTGCTATAGGCGGCTCATACATGAAGGGGTCGGTCGTTAAGGTCGGCCTTCTACTTTCCCGGAGCACCGGGACCCAAACCGCCCGAAAATGGGCAAACAAAAGCCACCCCGAGCGGGCAAGGGCAGAACCGGGCGCACCGCCCTGAAAAGGAATGAGGACTAGACATGAGCGACGTCGCAGATCGCGTAAAAAAGATCGTTGTTGAACACCTGGGTGTTGAAGAAGACAAAGTAGCGGAAAACGCGTCCTTCATCGACGATCTGGGCGCAGACAGCCTGGACACCGTTGAACTGGTAATGGCCTTCGAAGAAGAGTTCGGCATTGAAATCCCTGATGATGCTGCCGAAACAATCCAGACCTTCGGCGACGCCGTCAAATTCATCAGCGAAGCGTCCTAAGCGTTTCAAGATCTAGAAAAACGGCGCTTCCGGGCAACGGAAGCGCCGTTTTTTTGTGCGCGATCCGAATTCGCACTTGCCTGACACCTGATCCATTCGCACTGTTTCGTTTGAGGCTATAATCCAAGCGGGCAGGGCATGATAAGAACCACCCCTATGATAAACACGGCCCGTTTGACGCTGTGCGCCATGCGGCCCGAAGACTTCGACCGGTTCGCCGAAATTTGGCGGGACCCTTGCGTCGTGCGCCACATCGGCGGGGCACCTCGCTCACGGGGCGAGGCGTGGGATTCCTTTTTGCGCAACGCCGGTCACTGGCAGATGGCCGGTTTCGGACAATGGGGCGTTCTGCAGCAGTCGAATCGAAAGCTGATCGGGCAGGCTGGTTTCTTCTATGGCAATCGCAATATGGGCGAGGATTTCGACCGCTTCCCAGAAGCCGGGTGGGTTTTGGCCCCAGAGGCCCAGGGTCAGGGCTTGGGCTATGAAGCGGCGCAGGCTGCGCATGACTGGTTCGACCGGATCATGCCCGGACCACTGGTTGCGATGGTTGATGCGACCAATGACGCCTCGCAAAAGCTGGCAAAAAAGCTAGGCTATGTAGTGTTGCGCGAAAGCGAGTACAAAGGCAGCGCCGTGCATTTGCTGCGGCGCAATGGGCCGCCAGCCCGGGCGTAATTTCGCCGTTTTCAACGTATGCCGCAAAACGTCCAAACTGTGCCGATCCTGGTAGAATCAGGCGGTTCTGATATGTGTATGGTACTCTGGATATTCAGAGCGATTGAGCGGAGGAACAAGCTCATGAGGATTTACCCCACGATGGAGTTGCAGAACGGCCGATGCGTCACGCTGGACAAGGGCCGTTTGGAAGAGGCGATGATCTGGCATGTGAATCCGACCGACACTGCGCGCAGCTGGTCTGCCGCAGGGGCCGAATGGATGCACCTAACAGATTTCGACGCGATTGAAGGCCGTGATACCAATGTCAACCTGGTCGAAGAGATCATCCGCACAGCCGAGATGCCGGTTCAACTGGCCGGTGGGATGCGTACCCGCGAACATGTCGAGCACTGGATCGACAAGGGCGCCGGCCGGATTGTCATCGGAACCCTTGCCGCCTGGGACCCGAACCTGGTGAAGGAACTGGCCAAACTCTACCCGGATCAGATCGTCTTGGCTGTCGATGTGTGGAGAGGTTTTGTAATGACCGAAGGCTGGCGCAGCCAGAGTGCGTTTACGCCCGAGGCTTTCATCGATGCGTTCGCAGACACCCCGTTTGCGGCCATTCTGATCACCGACATCGACAGCGACATGGAGGATGTCGAGGCGCAGTTGGGCCTGATCTCGGGGCTTGCGCAGCATTCCCGTACACCGGTCATCGCAAGTGGCGTTGTGCGTACGGTGGACGACATTTCACGACTGGCCTACATCCAGAACATTGCCGGAGCATTGGTGGGTCGCGCCCTGTTCCGCAAGGCGATTGACCTGTCTGAGGCGCTTGATGTGGCACGGGCCGCGCACGAACCCGTGGCGCAGTTTCAGTAAGGGCGGTTCGGCTGATCCAACCCGTCTTTCGCGTTCCGCGAAAAGCGGCGGGCTGGTTTTTCCTGGAAATTTCGAAGCCAAACGCACTTTTCGCGGCAAAACCATCGGCAACAGGATGCCGGTGCGGAACCTGCCGTTGCTCTTGCCCCCGGCCCCCGGGCCGGGGTATGAGCGGTTCTCAAACAGGAAGCAGGCAAGAGGCACTTCATGCGCAGAGTCGTTGTAACCGGTCTTGGATTGGTCACTCCTTTGGCCAGTGGGGTCGAGGAAACCTGGTCGCGGCTGCTGGACGGGGAATCCGGCGCAGGACCCATCACCCAGTTCGATGCCGAGGCAAGCGGGGTCACAACGACCTATGCCTGCGAAGTCCCGCGCGGGGATGGCACCAACGGGACGTTCAATCCTGATGACTGGATGCCGCCCAAAGAACAGCGCAAGATCGAGGACTTTATCCTCTATTCCATCGCTGCCGCAGAGATGGCATGCAAGGATGCCAACTGGTTACCCGAGGATGAGGAAGACCGCCTGAAAACCGGCGTCCTGATTGGGTCCGGTATTGGTGGGCTTGGGTCAATTGCCGACACCGCGAACCTGATCCGGGACAAGGGTCCGCGCCGCGTGTCGCCGTTCTTTATTCCAGGCGCGCTGATCAACCTCGCGTCGGGTCAGGTGTCGATCCGGTTCGGGTTCAAGGGGCCCAACCACTCGGTTGTGACTGCGTGTTCGACCGGCGCGCATGCGATTGGTGACGCAAGCCGTATCATTCGCGCTGGGGATGCCGATGTCATGATTGCGGGTGGCGGAGAAGGGTGTATCTGCGAAATCGGTATCGCCGGTTTCAATGCCTGCAAAGCGCTGTCCACAAAGTATGCGGACGATCCCAAAGCGGCCAGCCGCCCTTACGACATTGACCGCGACGGCTTTGTCATGGGTGAAGGGTCTGGGATCGTGGTTCTTGAGGATTACGACCACGCAAAAGCGCGCGGTGCCAAGATTTACGCCGAGGTTCTGGGCTATGGCATGTCGGGTGACGCCTATCACATCACCGCGCCCAGCGAAGATGGGGATGGTGCCGAACGCTCGATGAAAGCGGCGCTGCGGAGCGCCGGGCTAGAGCCCAAAGATCTGGATTACATCAACGCCCACGGCACGTCGACCATGGCGGATACGATTGAGCTGGGTGCGGTGGAACGACTGCTGGGCGACCACGCCAGCAACGCGACCATGACATCGACCAAATCCGCGACAGGCCATCTGCTGGGCGCTGCAGGTGCGATTGAGGCGATCTTCTCGATCCTTGCTATTCGCGATCAGGTTGCGCCACCCACGATCAACCTGGACAACCCAGCCGTTGAAACGCCCATCGACCTGGCTCCAAACGCCAAGCGCGAGCGCGAGATCAACGTCGCCTTGTCGAACTCGTTCGGATTTGGAGGTACAAATGCCAGCGTGATCTTCGGAAAGGTCGAATAGATGTGGCGGGCTCTGGCATCGAACATGCTGACCGTTCTTGTGATCGGCCTGTTTCTGGGGGCCGGTCTGATCTTGTGGGGGCAATCGCAATACAAATCGGAAGGCCCGCTTGAGACGGCGATCTGCCTGCAGGTCAAAAGCGGTACAAACATGACAAATGTCAGCCGCGATCTTGAAGACCAGGGTGCGATCAGCAGCGCCACCATCTTTCGGATGGCCGCCGATTACACCGACAAGGCGCAGCAGTTGAAAGCGGGTAGCTTTCTCGTGCGCGAAGGCGCCTCGATGCAGCAGATCATCGAAGACATCACCCGCAGTGGGGCGAGCACCTGCGGTACAGAGATTGAATACCGGATCGGTGTGACCCGTAACCAGACCCGGATACGCGAACTGAACCCGGCGACGCTCGACTTTGTCGAGGTTGCGGCGTTTGAGGTTGGCGAAGATGAGATCCCCGAGGTCTATCAGGAAAAACGCGACGAGGCCGACACGCGTTTTCGCATTTCCATGGCCGAGGGGGTTACCTCGTGGCAGGTGGTTGAAGCGTTGAAAGCGTTGGATGTTTTGACGGGCGATGTGACCGAACCGCCGGCCGAGGGAACGCTGGCACCAGACAGCTACGAGGTTGCAGTGGGTGAAGACCGGAACGCTGTTCTGCAGGAAATGCAGGAGCAACAGCAGCTTAGGATCAACGCGATCTGGGAGGGCCGACAAGAGGGCCTGCCCCTTAATAACCCGGAAGAGATGTTGATCCTTGCGTCAATCATTGAAAAGGAAACGGCGGTCCCTGAGGAGCGCGGACAAGTTGCCAGTGTCTTTGTCAACCGCCTGAACCAAGGTATGAAACTGCAAACCGACCCGACGGTGATCTATGGTGTCACCAAAGGTCAGGGCGTGCTGGGGCGCGGATTGCGGCGAAGTGAGCTGCGCCGCGCAACTCCATGGAATACCTATGTGATCGACGGATTGCCGCCGACCCCAATCGCCAACCCTGGGCAGGCGAGTCTTGAGGCGGCTGTAGCGCCGGACGATACAGATTATGTGTTCTTTGTGGCCGACGGGACAGGCGGTCACGCCTTTGCCGAAACCCTGCAGGAGCACAATCGCAACGTGGCCAAGTGGCGTGAGATTGAGGCTGAGCAAAACTCGGGCAACTGATCAGTTCGTATCTTTGCAAAAAAAGAACCGGCGCAGGTTTCACTGCGCCGGTTCTTTTCCGTTTTTCGGCCGTCGTCGCGGATCGTTCTGGGTGACGATCACGCTGCCGGTTTACGTGGGCGCCGGCGTCGTCTGGAGCGTCCCGGTTTTGCGGATTCGTTAGCGGCATGGGGTGTCGTTCTTCTACGTCGATTGATCTGACGTCTTGCAGGTTTCGGTGCCTCAACAGCTTCCGGCATTGTGCCGCTCGCAACTGGAATTTCGATTTTCATCAGCTTTTGAATCTGACGCAGCAGGTCCACCTCTTCCGGTGCGCAAAAGGCAATTGCCTCGCCTTCGCGTCCGGCGCGGGCGGTTCTTCCGATCCGATGAACATAGTTGTCAGGCACTTCGGGAAGATCGTAGTTGATGACATAAGCAACGCCAGGAATATCGATTCCACGAGCGGCGACATCTGTCGCCACAAGTACATTGATTTCCCCGCTGCGAAACGCCTTGATTGCGCGATCTCGCTGGCCCTGGCTTTTGTTGCCATGGATGGAGGCGGCGTTGTACCCGTCGGCCACAAGGCCTTTCATGAGCTTTTCGGCACCGTGTTTTGTCCGCGAAAACACAAGTGTCAGGGCGTGTATGTCGGCAGACAGAATTTCCCGCAGTTTGGCCGGTTTTGCGGGTTTGTTCACAAAATGAACCGATTGAGTGATCTTGTCCGCCGCTTTACCCGGGGTGAGACCTGCACGCGCTTTGGGTTGGTCAGGTAGGCACGGCTCAGTTCTTCCATCTGTTTTGGCATCGTGGCCGAGAACAGCATGGTTTGCCGGGGGGTGCCCAGTTGCGGGGCTATCCGACGCAGAGCGTGGATGAAGCCCATGTCCAGCATCTGATCGGCCTCGTCCAGCACGAGATGGCGGACCGTATTAAGATTGACGGCCCCGCGGTCCATCAGGTCGATCAAGCGTCCGGGTGTCGCCACCAAAATGTCGGTCCCGCGCGACAGGAACATGATCTGTTTGTTGATCGATTGGCCGCCGACCACAGTGGCGACGCGCAGTTTGGTTTTTTTGGTCAGGGTGCGAAGGTTGTCGGCGATCTGGTTTACCAACTCGCGTGTCGGAGCAAGGATGAGCGCCTTGGCGGTTTTTGGGGTCGGTTTGCCGGGCTCGGCCAGCAAATGATCAATCACGGGCAAACCAAAAGCCAGCGTTTTACCTGTGCCGGTTTGGGCAAGACCCAGAATGTCGTGGCCCTTAAGAGCCAGAGGGATGGCCTGATTTTGAATAGGTGTGGGCTGTGATAGATTTGCGCGTTTAAGCGCATCGTTCACGGCTGGCGCAAGGCCGAGCATGTCAAAGTCGAACACTGTTTTTCCTTTTCGGCCCCGGGACCTTAACCCATAGACCAGTAACAACTGGCCGCGCACAGAGCGTGACCAACAGGGGTTATGCGAGATATCAGGACGTGCAGGCGAATCCTGCAACCCTGGTCGTCGCGTTAAGAACCCCGCGTGATTGGGAACTATGAGATAGGTAAGCGCTGTTCGGGCCGGTCCGGCCAGCCAATGCTCACGCTGCAGCGCTGTTTCGTTCGGCACATGAGGGTTGGAGCGATGAATGTCAAGGGATTGTCTGGCTGACGGTGTAACCCCTTACCACAATCTGCTGCATCTGAAGGATGCGATAGCCGGGTTTCCCCGGTCGGAGGTGCAGCAATGGATCAGAAAGACCACTCGTTTCAATTGGAAGTGCGGATTTGTTCTGGCGTTTCAAAACCGATTAGGCCATTCGATCCCGTGTGTCGGCAGACTGTGGCGATCTGCAGCAAACCGGAATTCGACACCAGATCAATATGTTTTTGAGGATTGCGGATGACCGCAGGAAATGTGCCCGGCTCCAATCTGAAAGTTGCCAGTATCGCCCTGGTGTTCGGCGGTATGTTGTGGGGATTGTATTGGATTCCGGTTCGGTTCTTTGTTGATAAGGGGTTGACCGGTCCATGGCCCGGGATGGTCATGTATGTTGCCGCGCTGTTGGTTCTCTCGCCTTTCTTATGGCGCATGCGACTGGAGATATTTCAGGACTGGCGAGGTCTGATAATCAGCGGCATGTTCACAGGGGCCGCGTTCAGCCTGTTTTCAATCAGCCTTGTCTATACCGAAGTCGTGCGATCAATCCTCCTGTTCTATCTGACGCCGGTTTGGGGCACTCTACTTGGCCGCCTGTTTCTGGGTGAGCGTCTCAGCCCCATGCGGTTGCTGGGTCTGTTCAGCGGTCTTTTGGGTCTCGTTATCGTATTGGGCGGCGAACAGATCATACCCAGGCCGCGCAATGCGGGCGACTGGCTGGCCCTGATTTCCGGTATGGTTTGGGCGCTTGGAACACTTGGGCTCTACCGGGCGGGTGCGGTTCCGGTGTCGGGCCAAGTGTTCGCTTTTCTGGCGGGGGCTTTGGTATTGTCGCTTGTGAGCCTGCCATTTGGTTCAGGTCCGATTTTCCCAACTGGCGATGGTTCTAGCGTTCTGGACGTCCTGCCGTTTGCATTGGTGTCGGCGCTCTACACGTTGCCGATGGTCTTTTTGACGATTTGGCCAGCGACACAACTGTCTCCCGCACGGGTCGGGTTACTCCTTATGAGCGAAGTCGTTGTGGGATTGATCTCTGCCGCGATCTTTTCCGGTGAGCCGTTTGGTCTGCGCGAGGCGACCGGCGCTGCGTTCATCGTGACAGCAGCCGTTTTGGAAATCATACGGGGATAACCCCTTTGGGCGCGATAGAGCTTAAAGCCACGACCCTGCAATGGTAACCAAATCGTACGCTGCCTGTTGCGTGTGTGTTGCGTAAGTCATTGACTTTAAATACGGTATCACGTACAGGTTGTGTCATGCTAGAAGAAGTGGGCAACGGCCCCGGGGCAACCCGGTGGCCGTTTTCGTTTCTCTCGTGCGGAGAAAACTCACGCATGAGGTCACAGGCAAACATGACTTTGATTACCCCGGAAGAGCGGATTTCCCAGACGGCAGATTTGTTGCGGTCGCTTGAGACATCCATTCGCGGTCTGCGGCAAGCGGCGGAAGACCTGCGCAAGCAGATCGGTACCGGGGAGGATGCAGATCTTGCTGGTTCAGCCAGGCAACTAGGGCAGCTCGAGGGGCTGATCCGAATATGTCAGAAAGTGGAGACAAGCTTTGTCGAACAACATCACAGACAAGCCGGTATTGCCCAAGGAGGGTACGCGCTCGACCTTGATCGGGCACGATCTGAGATCGGGTGCAGGCTGGCTCGCCTCCGCCGATGCTGCGGTGCGAGAGAGATTTCTGAGTGAGATCGGGGAGGGAGGGCTGTGTGCCCTCCCTTTCCTGTTTGAATTCTGGGCGCTGCCACACCAACTGCCACCCGAGGGTGACTGGCGATCTTGGGTGATCATGGGCGGTCGAGGCGCAGGTAAGACGCGGGCCGGGGCCGAATGGGTTCGGTCAATGGTCGAAGGGTCAAAGCCGTTGGATCGCGGTGAGGCGTGTCGTGTGGCTCTGGTCGGCGAGACCTTCGATCAGGTGCGCGATGTAATGATTTTTGGCGATAGCGGGATTTTGCAGTGCTCGCCGCCGGATCGGCGGCCCACGTGGAAGGCATCGGAACGCAAGTTGATCTGGCCCAACGGGGCTGAGGCGCAGGCGTTTTCGGCGCATGATCCCGAGGGGCTGCGGGGGCCTCAGTTTGATGCGGCTTGGGTGGATGAACTGGCCAAGTGGAAAAAGGCGGATGAGACCTGGGATATGTTGCAATTTGCGTTGCGCTTGGGCGAACGGCCACGGGTCTGTGTGACGACCACGCCGCGCAATGTGAAAGTCTTGAAGGACTTGTTGGCGTCGCCCTCTACCGTGCAGACCCACGCCCCGACCGAGGCGAACCGGGCCAATCTGGCAGGCTCGTTTTTGGCCGAGGTACGCGCGCGCTACGCGGGCACGCGGCTGGGGCGGCAGGAGTTGGACGGGGTGCTGTTGTCGGATGCTGAAGGGGCGTTGTGGACCGGGTCGATGCTGGAGGCGGCGCGCTGCGCGCAGGTGCCCGCGTTGGATCGCATCGTGGTGGCGCTGGACCCGGCGGTGACCGCGGGGTTGGATGCGGATGCTTGCGGAATCGTAGTGGTCGGCGCGCAGGTGCAAGGGCCGCCGGAGGACTGGCGGGCCTATGTGCTGGCTGACCGGACGGTGCAGGGCGTTGGCCCGGCGGGCTGGGCGCAAGCGGCGATTGGCACGATGGATGAGTTTGGGGCCGAACGGCTGGTGGCCGAGGTCAATCAGGGCGGGCAACTGGTGGAAGAGGTCGTGCGGCAGGTGGACCCTCTGGTGCCTTATCGGGCGGTGCGGGCGTCGCGCGGCAAGGTCGCGCGAGCGGAACCTGTGGCGGCTCTGTACGAACAGGGGCGGGTAAGCCATGTGGTCGGGCTGGACGCGCTGGAAGAGCAGATGTGCCAGATGACCGCACGGGGGTTTGAGGGGCAGGGCTCACCCGACCGGGTCGACGCGCTGGTCTGGGCGTTGCATGAGTTGGTGGTGGGGCCTGCAGGGGCGTATCGGCGGCCTAGGGTTAGGACATTGTGAGGATGGCCTATGGCGGCTCGGAGCGCATCAGCGTCACTATGCGGACCACAACACAAGCTCCTCCTTTTTCCCCGGAGCTTGGTAGACGGGGAGCCGGGTTAAGCGTTGTGAGGCTTGTTCCGACAACTGTCGCGCAACCTCGTCTGAAAGGACGATAGACGCGTCGAATGCCTTGGCGGCCTTTTCGATGCGGGCAGCAGTGTTCATGGGATCGCCCAGAAGTGCAATTTCCTTTTTCCAGTCGCCGATTTCGCCAGCGGCGACCTGACCACAGTGGATCGCCACGCGAATGCGGGCTTCGGTTCCATAGGTTTCTTTGTAGTAGGCGGATCGGTGGGCCAAAATTCTGTGCATTTCTTTTGCACAAGTCAGTCCAGCCGCACAGGAGGCTGCGGTTGCTCCCGGCCATGTCACAATGATCGCATCACCGACGTATTTATGGACGTCTCCGCGCGCGAGTTCGACAGCCTCAGCCAGATCCAACGCCACATCGCGCAGGAAGTCGTGAAAACGAAGCTGACCAATGGTCTCGGCCAGCGCGGTTGAGTTGATGACATCCGCAAAAAGAATGGTCCGGTTTTCCAGCCGCGCCCGGGTGTATCGTCCGGAAATCAGGGCGACCATCGCCTCTTTGCCCAGCAGCCGCGTGATTTCTACGCCGACCGAGAAAGAAAAGGCGATGCCGGAGGATATGATAAAACGTTCGGCAAAACCGGGGTTTAGCCACGGGGTTTCAACATCAAAAACCAGGCCGGGGAGAAACAGCCCAAAGATGATGAATAGGCTGTAGGCAGCGCCCCGCACGGCCATTAGAAAGATCGGTCTTACCCGGCGCGCCATCCGGAATTTGGGGTTGGAAAAGACCTGAAATTCGGCAATCAGACAGCAAACGGATATGACCAACCCCGTCAACGCACCGGCCCAGATATCGGTCCAAACTGTATCGGGGGACGAACGCAAACCGCCGAGTGTCGCGCCAATCCCTGTTGAGAGCGCAACGACTTTGGCCGAAACAAGTGTGGAGCGTGAGGAGAACGTTCTCCATGGGTGCATGGGTCTACCTTTGTTGGAAAAACAATGCGGTGTTTAGGGGTGTTTCAGGGTATCCTATGCGTGTGTTCGGTGGGCGCAAGCGGGGTGTTTCCCAATGACGATTTTCGTGGTTAAGGAACTCGCGTCTTTAGGCTGGACGCGCTGGAGGAATGATGTGCCAGACGACCGCGCGCGGGTTCAAGCGGCAGGGTTCGCCCGACCGGGTCGACGCGCTGGTCTGGGCGTTGCATGAGTTGGTTGTGGGGCTTGAGGGAACTTATCGGCGACCGCGGGTGCGGGCTTTGTGATGGTTTTTTTAAAAGTCCTCAGAATTTTCGCTGCAACGACCCAAATTTCTGGAGGCAAATCACTTGTCAGTTCTGATGTCCGGTTCATCGGGTCTTAGTAAAAATGCACCCGCACTGAGTATGCAATTCCACAACATGTGTTGCCTGAGTGAGTACATTTCGACCCCGGCATCCAAGAAAGTATTCGCAAACCAGCCGACAACGATAGGAAACGACAAAAACCCAAATACTTGAAGCGATTGAACCAATCGGTTTTCTAAGCTGAGACTAAATTTGAAAACGTGCTGGTTCATAGTGCGCGCAATGTGCCCGCCAAATGCTACGCCAGCGAACATACTGCAGACGATACCCAAGACCAGCACCAACATCCAAACGTCACCCACCACGCCGCCAAGTAAAGCAACGGCCAGGACCAATGCTAGGCCCATCCACGGCCACCATCTGGCAAGTTTGAATCGTTTGAAAAATTCAGCCATCATAATTGTTTGATACGCGGTCCAAAATTCCAATTCCACCTTTTTTGAGAAGTCTGTCGAGACGGCCGTGCATCCCTAAGTTCAAACCGTTGCCCACCCCCCGTACGCCCCATTCCCGAGGCTTAAACGTCTTTCCGTCATAACTCTTTTCAACAAGCCGGGCAGAGCGGCGGCAGAAAGGAGCACAGATGGTATTCGATTTCTTGCGTCGCGGGTCGGCTGAAACAGCACCCGAGGCGAAGGCGAGCGCGGCGGGGCCTGTGGTGGCGTGGCAGACGGGCGGGCGCGTGGCGTGGAGCCCTCGGGATGCGGTTTCGCTGACGCGGACGGGGTTTTCGGGGAATCCGGTGGGGTTCCGCTCGGTCAAGCTGATTGCCGAGGCGGCGGCGGCGTTGCCTTTGGTGCTGCAGGATCAGGCGCAGCGGTTTGATACTCATCCGATCCTGTCGCTGATGCGCCGTCCGAATGCGGTGCAGGGGCGGGCGGAGTTGATGGAAGCCTTGTTCGGGCAGTTGCTGCTGTCGGGCAATGCATATGTTGAGGCGGTGCAGACCGACGAGGGCCTGCCGGTTGAGCTGCATGTCTTGCGATCTGATCGGATGAGCGTGGTGGCGGGCGCGGATGGGTGGCCCAAGGCATATGACTACGCGGTGGGCGGCAAGAAGCACCGGTTTGCGGCGGAAAACATCTGTCATATCAAGTCGTTCCACCCGCAGGATGATCATTATGGATTCTCACCGATGCAGGCGGCGGCGATGGCGATTGATGTGCATAACAGCGCGTCTCGGTGGTCGAAATCGTTGTTGGACAATGCGGCGCGGCCCTCGGGGGCGCTGGTGTGGAAAGGCGATGGCCATGGGGTGATGGCCGAGGATCAGTTCCGGCGTTTGTCCGATGAGATTGAGCAGAACTATCGCGGGGCGCGTAATGCGGGTCGTCCGATGGTTCTGGAAGGAGGGCTGGATTGGAAGCCGATGGGGTTCTCTCCGTCCGATATGGAGTTTCAAAAGACCAAGGAAGCCGCCGCCCGCGAGATCGCGCTGGCCTTTGGGGTCCCGCCGATGCTGCTGGGGATCCAGGGCGACGCGACCTATTCGAACTATCAGGAGGCCAACCGGGCGTTTTATCGCCTGACCGTGCTGCCTCTGGTGACGCGGGTGGCGGCGGCGGTTTCGGAATGGCTGGTGGGCTTTACTGGCGAAGAATTGGTGCTGAAACCCGATCTGGATCAGGTGCCGGCTTTGGCAGCGGAACGCGATGCTCAATGGGCGCGGGTCAGCGGGTCAGATTTCCTGAGCGATGCCGAGAAGCGCGCGTTGCTGGGTTTGCCGGAGCGTACGGATGGCTGATCCGTATCCTCCGTTTGAATGCGCGCCGGGTCTGCGCCTGGCTGCGCATGAACGGGTGGCTGAGATTCAGCACGCGCATCTGTGCCGACGGCTGGATCAGATCGAAGAGATGATGGAGCGGTTGGAGCGGCGATTGTGGCTGACGGTCTATGGAGTGGCGGCGGTGATCCTGGCGCAGGCGTTTCAGTCGTTCCTCGTGGTAACGCCGTGAGTTCAGAGAGTTACATGGAGACGTTTATGGATTTGGAGCATAAGTTCGCGCGGTTCGGAGAGGGCTTGTCGGTGACCGAGGATGCAGTCATCGAAGGTTATGCCAGCCTGTTCGGACAGGTCGATCAGGGCAGCGATGTGGTGCAGAAGGGTGCCTATCGTGCGTCGGTGGCCAGCCTTATGAATGCGGGTCGGCGGGTGAAGATGCTGTGGCAGCACGACCCGGCGCAGCCCATTGGAGTCTGGGACGAGGTGCGTGAGGACGACAAGGGCCTTTGGGTCAAGGGGCGTCTGCTGGAGAGCACGCAGAAGGGCCGTGAGGCGGCGGAACTGATCCGGGCGGGTGCAATGGATGGTCTGTCGATTGGCTATCGCACCAAGCGGGCTGTGAAGAATGACAAGGGCCAGCGGGTCCTGACTGAACTGGAGCTTTGGGAGGTGTCTTTGGTGACCTTCCCGATGTTGCCCAGTGCGCGGGTGGCGGCAAAGGGGAGCGACCCTGAGACCGAGAACACCTGGCGCTGTATTGCCGAGGTGTTCGACGACGCCCGGCAGGAGCTGGCGCGGACCTAGCGCGCCTCAAACCCACCCGAAGAAGGAAGAGCTGATGAGCAAGACCGAAACCCCGGCCTTGACCGGAGAGGGTGCACCCCTGGTTCAGGAGGTGAAGCAGGCGATGACTGGCTTCGTGAATGAATTCAAGGGGCTGAAAGCCGAAGTTAAAACCAAACTGCAACAGACAGAAGAGCGACTAACCATGCTGGATCGAAAATCAACCATTGCGGCACGCCCGCATCTTGCGGCATCGAACGAAGATGGGGCACCGCATCAGAAGGCCTTTGACGCTTATGTGCGGTCGGGTGACGATGACGCGCTGCGCGGCCTTGAGATCGAATCCAAATCGCTGTCGACGACAGTCAATAGCGAGGGCGGTTATCTGATCGACCCGCAGACCGCCGAGACGATCAAGTCGGTGCTGAACTCGACAGCCTCGATCCGGTCGATTGCCTCGGTGGTCAATGTCGAGGCGAATTCGTTCGACGTGCTGGTCGACCACACCGATGTCGGCGCAGGCTGGGCGGATGAAACTGCAGCCACTACCGAGACTGCGACGCCGATGATTGACCGTATTTCGATCCCGCTGCACGAACTGAGCGCATTGCCCAAAGCCTCGCAACGTCTGTTGGATGACAGCGCGTTTGATGTCGAAGGCTGGCTGGCGGGTCGGATCGCTGACAAGTTCGCGCGCGCCGAGGCCGCATCGTTCATCAACGGCGATGGCGTCGACAAGCCCAAGGGTCTTATGATCCATCGTGCGGTGTCTGAGGACACCTGGTCCTGGGGCAGCCTTGGCTATATCGCGTCCGGCATCGACGGCGGTGTGGATGCCGATGCCATCGTGGATGTGGTCTATGCGCTGGGCGCGCAATATCGGGTCAACGGCACCTTTGTGATGAACTCGAAAACCGCCGGTCTGATCCGCAAGCTGAAAGACAGTGATGGCCGCTTCTTGTGGTCTGATGGTCTGGCGGCCGGTGAGCCTGCGCGTCTGATGGGGTATCCGGTTCTGATCGCCGAGGATATGCCCGATGCGGCAACTGACAGCCTGTCGATTGCCTTCGGTGACTTCCGGGCGGGCTATACCATTGCCGAACGCCCCGACCTGCGCGTGCTGCGTGATCCGTTCAGCGCCAAGCCGCATGTTCTGTTTTACGCGACCAAGCGCGTCGGTGGCGACGTCAGCGACTTTGCCGCGATCAAGCTGGTGAAATTCGGCATCGCGTAAGCGGTGGCGGATCCGGGGCGCGGGGTAACCCGCGGTCCGGGCGGCGGGCGCGGGCCGGGGTGAGATCCCCTGCGTTGTCTAGCTGCTCCCCTCCGTCCGAGCAACGTGGGGCGGCGCGTGCCCGTCATTTTCCAAGGATGCGGCCCCGGAGGGGTCCGAGATTGCGGAGTGAATGGATGATGTTGATCGAAGAAACCGCCATCGCGGATACGGCGCTGCCGGTGGATCAGTTCAAGGCGCATCTGCGGCTGGGTACTGGGTTTGCCGAAGAGAGCGTGCAAGACGAAGTGCTGAAGGGTTTTTTGCGCGCGGCGATTGCAGCCATTGAGGCACGCACCGGTAAGGTGCTGATTACGCGGGAGTTCTCATGGACTTTGAGTGCGTGGCGGGACCGGGCGGGTGAGATACTGCCAGTCGCCCCGATCTCATCGGTCGAGGATGTAACGATGAGCGACGCGGCAGGCAACGCGAGTGTTGTGGATACGGTCGTCTATCGGCTTGAACCGGACAGTCAGCGCCCAAGGCTGCGACCCGCCAGTGCGTTTTTGCCCGCGATTGCCACTGGCGGATCGGTCAGGATCGCTTTCATTGCAGGTATGGCGGCAGACTGGGGCGGGTTGCCGGCGGATCTGGGGCAGGCAGTGTTGTTGCTTGCGGCGCATTACTACGAATATCGCGACGAAACCGCGCTGAGCGATGGCTGCATGCCGTTTGGTGTGACCAGTCTGATCCAGCGGTATCGCATGGTGCGCTTTGGCGCCGGTGTGACGCAATGAGCGCGCCGCATCTGAACCGCAAGCTGGTGCTGGAGGCACCGGTCAGGGTGGCGGATGGCGCTGGCGGCTTTGACGAAACCTGGCAGTTTCTGGGGGCGCTTTGGGCCGAGGTGACCGCGCGCAGCGGCACCGAGCGTGCAATTTCCGGTGTCCCGGTGTCTCGGGTCGGTTATCGCATTGTGGTCCGGGGAGCGCCCGAGGGATCGAGTATGCGTCCCACGCCGGATCAACGGTTCCGGGAGGGCAACCGTCGTTTTGTGATCCGGGCTGTCGCCGACAGGGATGTACGCGGTCAATACCTGACGTGCTTTGCGGATGAAGAGGTGGCGGCATGAGCTATGGGGTTTCAGCCGCTTTGCAGGCGGCGGTGTTTCAGCAGCTTTCGGCGGACACCGAGGTCGACACCCTGTCCGGAGGGGCAATCTATGACGCTGCGCCTGCTGGGGCGGTCCCGCAGACCTATGTCACACTGGGTCCGGAAGAGGTGCGAGAGGCTTCGGATCGATCCGGCGCAGGAGCGGTACATCGGTTCACGGTGTCCGTGGTGTCCGAAGTTGCAGGGTTCAACGCGGCAAAAACTCTGGCCGGAGCGGTCTGTGACGCGCTGGAAGACGCGCCGCTAAACCTCGGTCGGGGCCGCGTGGTCGGGTTGTGGTTCGAGCGCGCGTCGGCGCGGCGTACGGGAACCGGTGGAGCAACCCGCCAGATCGACCTGAGATTCCGCGCCCGCGTGGAAGACGACTAAGCAATCATTGGAGAGAGCATATGGGTGCCCAGAACGGAAAAGACCTGCTGGTCAAAGTGGATATGAACGGCTCGGGCCTGTTCGAGACTGTCGCGGGGCTGCGTGCCACCAGGGTCAGTTTCAACGCGGAAAGCGTGGATGTGACCAGCCTGGAAAGTCAGGGGGGCTGGCGTGAGTTGCTATCCGGCGCGGGCGTCAAATCGGCGGCGATCTCAGGCTCTGGCGTGTTCAAGGATGCAGGCACGGACGAACGGGCGCGGCAGTTGTTTTTCGACAGCGAGACACCCGGGTTTCAGGTGATCATTCCCGATTTCGGCATTGTCGAGGGGCCGTTTCAGGTGACCGGCATCGAATATGCGGGTTCGCATAACGGCGAGGCGACCTATGAGATGAGCCTGGCCAGCGCCGGTGCCTTGATCTTTACGGCGCTGTAAATCGATGGCCAATCCGTGGACGGGCGAGGTGGCATTGACCATCGATGGGGAGCGACGGGTGCTCAAGCTGACGCTGGGCGCGCTGGCGGAGCTGGAACAGGAGTTGGGTGCAAGCTCGCTGGTCGACCTGGTTCAGCGGTTCGAAGGCGGGGCCTACTCCAGCGTCGATGTGCTGGCGTTAATTGTCGCGGGTTTGCGCGGTGGTGGGGCCGAAGTGAGCCGTGCCGACCTGCTGCATGCCGAGATCGAAGGCGGGCCGATGGCAGGCGCCAAGGCAGCGGCCGAATTGCTGGCGCGGGCCTTCATGGTAGCGGAGCCATGAGCGGGTTCGACTGGCCCGCGCTGATGCGGGCCGGGGTACTGGGTTTGCGCCTGACGCCGGAGCAGTTCTGGCGTCTGACCCCGGCCGAGCTGCGGCTGATGTTGGGGCAGGGCGCAGTTATGCCGGCGATGAACCGGGCGGGCCTGGATGCCTTGCTGGCGGCCTATCCGGACAAGACACAAGGAGAGCGTGATGACGGATCGTGATGGATTTGACGACCTGCAGGAGCAGGGAGAGGCGCTGGGCGACGCTTTGGGGGATGCCGCCACCATGGCAGCGGCCTTTGATGGCCAGATGAAACGGATCAGTGCGGCCTTTGAAGAGACAGGTAAGGATGTGGCCACGCTTGAACGCGGCATGTCCGGCGGATTGCGCAAGGCTTTTGATGGCGTCGTTCTGGACGGGATGAACCTGTCGGATGCGTTGGATGTGCTGAAGAACTCGATGATCCGCACGGCCTATTCAGCGGCCATCAAGCCCGTGACGGACCATTTCGGCGGCATGCTGGCCAATGGTGTTGGTAGCCTGGTTCAGGGGCTCTTGCCTTTTGCCGATGGCGGCAGCTTCAGCCAGGGCCGGGTTATGCCGTTTGCCAGCGGCGGCGTGATCAGCGGGCCGACCGCGTTTCCAATGCGCGGCGGCACCGGTTTGATGGGTGAGGCCGGGCCCGAGGCGATCATGCCGCTGGCCCGCGGACCTGATGGCAAGCTGGGCGTTCGCAACTCTGGCGGCGGGCGCGCCGTGAATGTGGTGATGAATATCACCACGCCCGATGTGCAGGGATTTCGCCGCAGCCAGGGCCAGATCGCGGCCCAGATGAGCCGCGCCCTGGGACGCGGCAATCGCAACAGATAAGTCCGGGAGACAGTCATGAATTTCCACGAGGTGAGATTTCCGGCCAGCCTGAGCTTTGGTTCGGTCGGGGGACCGGAACGGCGCACGGATATCGTGACGCTGGCCAACGGTTTCGAGGAACGCAACACGCCCTGGGCGCATTCGCGCAGGCGCTACGATGCGGGTCTTGGGATGCGGTCGCTGGACGATATCGAAACGCTGATCTCGTTTTTTGAGGCGCGTCAGGGTCAGATGTTCGGGTTCCGCTGGAAAGACTGGTCGGATTTCAAGTCCGGCGCGGCGTCAGCGAATGTCGACAAAGGGGATCAGGTCATTGCCCGCGGCGACGGCACGCAGACCGCGTTTCAGCTGGTCAAAACCTACAGTTCGGGCGGGGTCAGCTATGTGCGGCCCATTGCCAAACCGGTGCTGGGCACGGTGCGGCTGGGTATCGACCAGGATGAGATGCGCGAAGGTGTAGACTTTGAGGTGGATCTGAACACAGGGTCGGTCACTTTTGCCGATCCACCGCCAGAGCAGGTCGAGATCACCGCCGGGTTCGAATTCGATGTTCCGGTGCGGTTCGATACGGACAGGATTCAAACCAGCGTGGCCAGTTTTCAGGCGGGTGACGCCCCGAATGTACCAGTGGTCGAGGTGCGGGTCTGATGAGCGGGGATACTGACGGCCTGCACGCACATCTGCAAGGCGGCTTCACGACGGTTTGCCGGTGTTGGGCGATTACCCGTACCGACGGGCAGACCTTTGGTTTTACCGATCACGATATGGAACTGCGGTTTGACGGCTTGACCTTCAAGGCCAGTACCGGGCTGACGGCGGCGGCCATCGAACAGGCCACGGGCCTGTCGATCGACAATTCCGAGGCCATGGGCGCCTTGTCCGACGCGGCGGTTCGCGAGGACGATATCGAAGCGGGTCGGTTTGACGGGGCCGAGGTTCGGGCCTGGTTGGTCAATTGGGCGAACCCCGATCAGCGTGCGTTGCAGTTTCGGGGCTCGATTGGCGAACTGCGCCGCGCCGGCGGTGCCTTTCACGCGGAATTGCGCGGGTTGACCGACCTGTTGAACCGCCCGTTGGGGCGCTTGTACCAAAAGCCCTGCACGGCGGTGCTGGGCGATAAGAACTGCCGGTTCAACATGGACGCGCCGGGATATTGGGTTGAAGCGGACATATCCGGTTTTGACGGCGGAACCCTGCTGCGCCTGAGCGGGGGTGAAACCGCTGACGAGGGCTGGTTCTCGCGTGGCAGACTGGACGTTCTGTCGGGTCCGGCCAAGGGGCTGTGGGCATCGGTTCAGCACGACCGCCAGGTTGAAGCTGGCCGCCAGATCACGCTGTGGTCCGGTATCGGTGGCGGTTTGTCCGTCGGAGATCGGGTAAGGCTGACAGCCGGATGCGACAAACGCATGCAGACCTGCCGCCTGAAATTCAACAACCTGCTGAACTTTCAAGGATTTCCGGATCTGCCCGGCGAGGATTGGGTGATGTCCGTTCCCAAACAGAACAAGGCGAACACAGGGGGCAGTATTCGGTGAACGGTCGCAGAGCAGACATTATTGACGAGGCGCGCCGCTGGCTTGGCACGCCTTACGTGCACCAGGCTTCGGTCAGGGGGGCCGGAGCGGATTGTCTTGGACTGCTGCGTGGTGTGTGGCGTGCGGTGATCGGGCATGAGCCCGAGGCGGTGCCCGTCTACAGCATGGACTGGTCCGAGCCGCAGGGCGAAGAGCGTATGTGGGCGGCTGCCCGGCGTCATTTGATAGAGAAACCTTCCGACGCGATGGCGACTGCGGACGTGGTTCTGTTCCGGATGCGCGACAGGGGCGTCGCCAAACATCTGGGGATTGTTAGCGAGCCGGGTCCAGAGGCGCGCTTTATTCATTCCTATTCCGGGTATGGCGTTGTCGAAAGCGCCTTGAGCGAGCCTTGGCGACGCCGGGTCGTTGCCTGTTTCGAATTCCCGTTGGAGGAGCTCTGATGGCTACAATTCTTCTTTCTGCGGCCGGTGCCGCGCTCGGAGGCTCCATCGGGGGCACGGTGGCGGGTCTGTCGACCGCTGTTATCGGCCGCGCGGTTGGTGCCACTCTGGGTCGGGTTATCGACCAGCGGCTGATGAGCCAGTCCGTGATGGGCGGCGGCAGCGAAGTGGTCGAAACCGGCCGCATGGACCGGTTCCGCCTGACGGAAACCGGCGAAGGGGCGCCTGTGGCCACCATCTTTGGCCGTATGCGCGTTGGGGGGCAGGTGATCTGGGCGTCGGATTTTCTGGAAACCCGCCGCACGTCGACCACCACGCAGTCGGCCGGAGGCGGTAAGGGCAAGCCCAAACCGCCAGAGGTCACAACGGTCACCTACAGCTATTCCATTTCCCTGGCCATCGCGGTCGGAGCCGGCGAGATCGCCGATGTGGGGCGCATCTGGGCCGATGGTGAGGAGCTGGAGCGCGCCGGTCTAAACATGCGCATCTACAAAGGAACACCCGATCAGCTGCCCGATCCTGTGATCGAGGCCATCGAAGGCGCGGGCAGCGTTCCGGCGTATCGCGGAACCGCATATGTGGTGATCGAGGATTTCCAGCTTGCGGCATTTGGAAACCGCGTCCCGCAATTCTCGTTTGAAGTGGTACGTCCCGTGCAGCCTGACATGCCGGACCGCCCCGATGCCTTGTCCCAAATCGTTCGCGGCGTGGCGCTGATGCCGGGAACCGGCGAATATGCGCTGGCCAGCAGTCAGGTGAACTATTCCAAGGGACGCGGCAAGAGCTGGGCCGCAAATGTCAATTCCGCTTCTGGGCTGCCGGATCTGGTGACCTCGACCCGGGCTCTTGAAAAAGAACTGCCGGCCTGCGACGCCGCCTCGCTGATTGTGTCCTGGTTCGGGGATGATCTGCGCTGCGGGATGTGCCGGATTCGACCCAAGGTGGTGCGGGACGACATTGACGGGCAGAACATGCCATGGTCCGTTTCTGGCCTGAACCGAGGATCGGCCCAGGTTGTGACCTATCAGGATGATCGCCCTGTTTACGGGGGCACGCCCGCGGATGCCGCTGTTGTGCAGGCCATTCAGCATCTGAAAAACACCGGCAAACGGGTGATGTTCTACCCGTTTATTCTGATGGAACAATTGCAGGGCAATGGCCTGCCCGACCCGTGGTCGGATGCGCCGGATCAGCCGCATCTGCCCTGGCGTGGGCGCATCACATTGGATGTGGCGCCGGGGCGGGACGGGTCCCCGGACCAGACGGCGGCGGCCGATACACAGGTGGCCGCGTTCTTCGGCTCTGCACGCGCCAGCGATTTTGCCATTGGCGATGGGACGGTCAGCTATCGCGGTCCCGACGAATGGGGTCTGCGCCGGTTCATTCTTCATTATGCCGCGCTGTGCAAGGCGGCCGGCGGCGTGGCATCCTTTTGCATCAGCTCGGAAATGCGCGGGCTCACACAGATTCGCGGCCTGTCCGGGTTTCCGGCTGTGGCCCAGTTGAAAGACCTTGCCGCCGAAGTGCGTCAGATCCTGGGTCCGGAGACCAAAATCGGATATGCGGCGGACTGGTCCGAGTATTTCGGCTATCAGCCGTCCGGCAGCGGTGACAGGTATTTTCATCTCGACCCGCTGTGGGCGGATGACGCCATCGATTTTATCGGCATCGACAATTACATGCCCTTGTCGGACTGGCGCGAGGGTGAGGATCATCTGGATGCCGCGTCCGGCTCGATTTACGATCTGGCGTATCTGCGCGGCAACATCGAGGGCGGTGAGGGGTATGACTGGTTCTATGCCTCTCCTGAAGAGGCGGCGGCGCAGATCAGAACCCCGATTGGGGATGGCGACCATAACGAGCCGTGGATCTGGCGCTATAAGGATCTGCGCAGCTGGTGGTCCAACCTGCATCACGAACGGATAGGGGGTGTCCGGCAGGAGGACCCGACCGATTGGGTGCCGGGCTCGAAACCCATCTGGTTCACCGAGCTGGGCTGCGCCGCGGTCGACAAAGGGACCAACCAGCCCAACAAATTTCTGGATCCGAAGTCTTCGGAATCCAGCTTGCCTTTGTATTCCAACGGTCTGCGCGACGACTTCATGCAGGCGCAGTATCTGACGGCGATGTTGGGGTATTGGGGCGATCCGCAGATCAATCCGGTCTCGGACATCTATGGTGGCCCAATGGTGGATATGTCCAACGCCTATGTCTGGGCCTGGGATGCGCGCCCCTATCCGACCTTTCCCAACCTGCGCAGCCAATGGAGCGATGGTGAAAACTATGCCCGGGGCCATTGGCTAAACGGTCGATCCGGCAGCCGTACGCTGGCGTCCGTTGTGACGGAAATCTGCCACGGGGCCGGGGTCACGGATATCGACGTTTCGGCGCTGTTCGGTACGGTTCGCGGCTATGCGGTCGAAGATGTCTCGGACGCGCGCGCGGCATTGCAGCCGCTCATGCTGCGCTATGGGTTCGATGCCATTGAGCGTGACGGGCGTCTGCGGTTCCAGATGCGCAGCGGTCGCGGCGCTGTTGATGTAATACCCGATCATCTGGCGGTCAGTTCCGATCTTGACGGCAGTGTCGAATATCGGCGCGAAGCCGAGGCCGAAATGACCGGTCGGGTCCGGTTACGGTTTGTGCAATCCGATGCCGATCATGATCTGGTGGCCGAAGAAGCGGTCTTGCCGGACACCCGCACGCACGCGGTGTCCGTCAACGAAATGCCGCTGTCGATGACGCGTGTAGAGGGGCGCCAGACTGTTGAACGCTGGTTGAGCGAAGCGCGGGTCTCGCGCGAGACCGCGCGGTTTGCCCTGCCAGCATCGCTGATGCATCTGGGCGCAGGGGATGTGGTGCGCCTGTCCGGCGAGGACGCCGGAGCGCTCTATCGCATCGACCGTTTGGAAAAGGCCGAGATGCAGCTGGCTGACGCTGTGCGGATCGAGCGCGGCGTGTATACGGCGAGCGAACTGCAGGAGGATGCGGTTACCGCCAAACCCTTTGTTGCGCCGGTCCCCGTCGTGCCGGTGTTTCTGGATTTGCCGCTGATGACGGGATCCGAGGAACCGCATGCGCCGCATTTGGCGGTGTCTGCCGATCCCTGGCCTGGCAGCGTTGCGGTTTATGCCTCGGCCTCGGACGAGGATTATGCGCTGCGCGATGTGATTGCCGGACAAGCCACCATCGGCTTCACCGAGACCCCGCTTGCGCGCGCCGGTTCCGGGCTCTGGGATGAAGGTGCGGGGCTACGGGTCAACCTGATCGACGGTCTGTTGGAATCGCAGCCGCGTGCAGCGCTTTTGAACGGTGCCAACTTGGCGGCCATCGGGGACGGCACGCCTGGAAACTGGGAGGTGTTTCAATTTGCGGACGCCACGTTGCAGGATCCGGGCGTCTATACCCTGTCCGGCCGGTTGCGCGGACAGTTGGGTACGGATGCGCTGATGCCGGATGTCTGGCCCGAGGGGTCGATGTTCGTATTGCTGGATGAACGTGTGTACCAGACCAGCCTGCAACGGACCGAGCGGCGTGTGGCCAGACATTACCGCATCGGCCCTGCGACCCGCAGCTATGACGACCCATCGTATGAATACCTGGTTGAAACCTTCGACGGCAATGGGTTGCGCCCCTATGCGCCGGTGCATCTGAGGGCCATGCCTTCGGCAGCCGGGGATCACATATCGTGGATTCGACGCACGCGCGTCGATGGAGATGACTGGGCCGGTCTGGATGTTCCGTTGGGGGAGGAAAGCGAATCTTATCTGCTGCGCGTGCGCGCCGAGGGCGTGCTGTTGCGGGAGGTTGTGATTTCCGAACCTCACTGGACCTACACGAGGGATCAGAAATCCGCTGACGGCCTTACGGGTCCTTTCGACGTTGAGGTGGCGCAGGTCTCGGCTGTCTACGGTCCCGGTGCGGTGTCGCGTCTGGCGGTCGGGTAAAACATCCCCTGCGACCCGTTTTGCATGGAGATGTCAGATGGCGGCACCCGCTCTACGAGAACGGCGCGCTCATGGCGGCGGCCTGCGAACGGTTTTTGGCGGACAAACACGGATTTGACTGCGTTCAATATTGCCAGTGTTTTGAATTGCTTCTGCGAAACTGTATCAGCCTGCGGCACAACTGACGCATTTGCTCGCCGCCAGGTCCAGATTCAGCCGAGCATGCGGAATGTCATCGCTGCAGTCCTCGCAATAGCCGTACTCATCCTCGTTGATGCGGGCCAGAGCGGCGTTCAGGCGGCGCACCTCGAGATCGCGATTGGCCTGCTGCGCCTTGGCCATCGCCTGATTTTGTAATGCGTCCATACGACTGAGCCGCCCTATCGCCTGTTGATCCAACTCTACGATGGCCTGCGCCTGCTGACCGGAGGCGGACAGGGTTTCCAACTCCGCCAGCCGATCACGGATTCGGGTCTTGAAATAGGCGCGTTGGGAGTCATTCATTTTCGTTGCTTCGTCGATCACGGGTTTGCGTTTGGCCTTTTTGCCACTAAATGGCATTCTAGGCGCAGCAAAGGATCAAAAGCCATGTTTGAAACGCGCAGCCAGGTTACTTCCGTCGATCCGGTCTGGGATCGCATCACGTCCGAGGCCACTGCGGCCGTTGAGAAAGAACCCCTGATGGGCGGGCTGGTGCATGCCTGTATCCTGCACCACCGCAGTCTTGAACGCGCTTTGTCCTACAGGATCTCGGCAAAACTGTCGTCGAATGAAATGTCGATGATGGTTCTGCGCGAAATCGTGGATGAAGCCTATGCCGATGATGCCAGCCTGATCGAAGCCGCCCGCGCCGATTTGATGGCCGTCTACGAGCGTGATCCGGCCTGCCACCGTTTGCTGCAGCCGATCCTGTATTTCAAAGGGTATCAGGCCATGCAGGCCTATCGCGTGGCCCACTGGCTGTGGCGGAAGGGCCGTCATGATCTGGCGTATTTCTTCCAGATGCGCTCGTCTGAGATATTCGGAATCGACATTCATCCGGCCGCGAAGATTGGCAAGGGCATCATGATCGACCATGCCCACTCCATCGTCATTGGTGAGACCGCTGTAGTCGGAGACAACGTCTCGATGCTGCATTCGGTGACACTGGGCGGAACCGGCAAGGAAGAGGAACAGCGCCATCCGACGATTGGGAACGGTGTTCTGATCGGCGCTGGCGCGAAGGTTCTGGGCAATATCGAAGTGGGTCATTGCAGCCGCATTGCCGCCGGATCGGTGGTGTTGCAGGAGGTTCCGGCCTGTAAGACGGTTGCCGGTATCCCAGCCAAGATCGTCGGAGAGGCGGGATGTGATCAGCCGTCGATTTCGATGGATCATATGCTCGGCAAAGACCAGTAGGTCAAATCAAGTTCAACGAAAAAGGCCGCCCCGAACTAGGCGGCCTTTTTTGATACAGTCCTGTGGGTTCAGGCGAGCATGACCATCGGGTTTTCCAGATTGTCCACGATCGCCTGCAGCAGTTGCGCCCCAAGCGCGCCGTCAATGACCCGGTGATCGACAGACATCGTCACCGACATCACGGTTGCCACCGTCAATTCACCATCATCGCCGACAACAGGTTTCTTGAGACCGGTTCCGACCGCCAGAATGCCTGCATGCGGCGGGTTTACGATGGCGTCGAAATTATCGATGCCGAACATGCCAAGGTTCGAGACCGCGAAAGTGCCGCCCTGATACTCATGCGGGGCCAGCTTGCGTTCACGCGCACGGGCTGCGAGGTCTTTCATCTCGGTCGACAGCGCAGACAGTGATTTGGTGTCGGCGTCCTGTAGAACCGGGGTGAACAAGCCGCCTTCGATGGCGACGGCGACTGCCACATCCGAGGGCTTCAGTTGCAGAACCCGATCGCCCGCCCAGACGGCATTGCATTCAGGAACTTGCTGCAGAGCGTTTGCAACAGCCTTGATGATAAAGTCATTGACGCTCAGCTTCACACCGCGCGCTTCCAGCTGCTTGTTGAGCTGGCTCCGGAATTTCAACAGAGCGTCCAGCTTGATATCGCGGCGCAGGTAGAAATGCGGGATGGTCTGCTTGGCTTCGGCCAGACGGGCGGCGATGGTTTTGCGCATACCATCGAGCTGGATTTCTTCGTATTCGCGACCCTCGTACATCCGCGCGACCATATCGGCCGATGGACCAGTCGGTGCAGCGGCAGGCGCCGATGCTGCTGCTGTAGCGGCGGGTGCAGGCGCGGTGGCAGTTGCGCTTTCCACATCCGCCTTGACGATGCGGCCATGCGGACCTGAACCGCTGATCTGCGCCAGATCAAGACCTTTCTGCGCGGCGATGCGACGGGCCAGAGGGGAAGCAAAGATACGGCCCCCATCCGCTTTGACCGGAGCCGCCGGAGCAGGGGCGGGCGCCTCGGGTGCCGCTGGCGCGGCAGCCTCGTTGCCCGCATCGGCGGCCGGGGCCGCCTCTGGCGCCTTGGCGGGCGTCGCAGCGATATCATCTGCGCTTTCGCCCTCTTCCAGCAGGACCGCAATGGCGGTATTGACCTTCACCCCTTCGGTTCCTTCCGGAACCAAGATCTTGCCGACAGTGCCCTCGTCAACAGCCTCGAACTCCATGGTCGCCTTGTCGGTTTCGATCTCGGCCAGCAGATCGCCGGAGGAGACGGTGTCACCTTCTTTGACAAGCCATTTTGCAAGCGTGCCTTCTTCCATCGTCGGCGACAGGGCGGGCATCAGGATTTCGGTGGGCATCTCAGCGCTCCTCAATCAGAGTAATTTGGTCATAGGGCGCTTCGGGGCGCCCCGTGCCGCGTGCGAGAGTCGCAATCGCAGCTTCGATTTTTTTCTTGTTCTCAGCCATCCATTCATAGGCTGTCTGATGAGAGGGGCGCGAACCGGTCAGATGCGTATCCGCCGCCAGCCGTTCCGGCACCAGCGCCGTCACGGTACGGTCGGCGATGGTGATGTCGACACGGTAGCATTCGGTTGCTGGATCGCGGCCCCTGATCTCCATTACCGGTAGGTCACCTGTTTCACCGCCGCGATCACCTCATCCGTGGTGATCAGGGCCAGCTTCTCCAGGTTCGCGGCATAGGGCATCGGAACATCCTTACCGGTGAGGTTGATCACCGGGGCGTCCAGATAATCGAACGCTTCCTGCATCACCACGGAACTGATGTAGTTGCCGACGGACCCTTGCGGCCAGCCTTCTTCAACGGTCACCAGACGGTTGGTTTTCATCACCGAGTTGATGATCGCACCGGTGTCCATCGGACGGATGCTGCGCAGGTCGATGACCTCGGCATTGATCCCTTCTTCGGCCAGCTTGTCCGCGGCCTCAAGCGCATATTGCATGCTGATACCGAAACTGACGATGGTCACATCCGCGCCCTCGCGCCAGATGCGTGCCTTGCCCAGCGGGATGGTCAGATCCTCAACCTGCGGCACGTCGAACGAGCGCCCATACATGATCTCGTTTTCGAGGAAGATTACCGGGTTGGGATCGCGGATGGCGGACTTCAAAAGACCTTTGGCGTCCGCCGCCGAATAGGGCATCACAACCTTGAGGCCAGGCACCTGCATGTACCATGCGGCGTAGTCCTGCGAGTGCTGGGCGGCCACGCGGGCGGCGGCACCGTTGGGACCTCGGAAGACGATCGGACAGCCCATCTGACCGCCGGACATATAGAGCGTCTTGGCGGCCGAATTGATGATCTGATCCATCGCCTGCATGGCAAAGTTGAAGGTCATGAACTCGACAATTGGTTTCAGACCACCAAATGCAGCGCCGACACCGATGCCGGTGAATCCGTGTTCGGTGATCGGTGTGTCGATCACGCGTTTCGCGCCAAACTCGTCCAGCAGACCCTGCGAGACCTTGTAAGCGCCCTGATACTCGGCGACTTCTTCGCCCATCAGGAACACGTCTTCGTCGCGGCGCATCTCTTCGGCCATCGCATCGCGCAAGGCTTCACGTACAGTGTGCTGTGCCATTTCGGCATCCGCTGGCCAGTCGGGGGACAGGTCAACCTGTGGCGCAGCAGGCGCCGCCGCGACAGAAGCGGGCGCCTCAACCGCCGCAGGGGCGGCCTCGGCAACCGCTGCGGCGGCGGGTGCTGCCGCGGGCAGGGCAGAGGCGTCTTCACCTTCTTCCACCAGGATCGCGATGGCGGTGTTGACCTTGACCCCTTCGGTGCCTTCGGGGATGAGGATCTTGCCGACGATGCCTTCGTCAACGGCCTCGAACTCCATCGTCGCCTTGTCGGTTTCGATCTCGGCCATAATATCGCCGGAGTTCACGGTATCGCCTTCTTTGATCAGCCATTTGGCCAATGTGCCTTCTTCCATCGTGGGCGAAAGCGCGGGCATGAGAATTTCGGTTGCCATGTCTATTCGTCCTCTCAGGCGTAGATATCTGTCCAAAGCTCGTCCAGCGACGGCTCGGGGCTTTCTTTCGAGAATTCAGCGGCCTGGTTCACGACTTCCTTGATTTCTTTGTCGATGGCCTTCAGATCATCCTCGGTCGCGTGTTTGCCCGTCAGAAGCAGTTCGCGCACATGTTCGATCGGATCGCTCTGCTCGCGGACTTTCTGCACCTCTTCCCGGGTTCGGTATTTGGCCGGGTCGGACATCGAGTGACCGCGATAGCGGTAGGTGCGAATTTCCAGAATGTACGGCCCTTTCCCGGCCCGGCAGTGGGCGACGGCCGTTTCACCGGCTGCTTTGACGGCAAGAACATCCATACCGTCGACTTCCTGACCGGCGATGCCATAGGCGGCACCGCGTTCCCAGAAATCGGGGCTCTTGGTGGCGCGTTTGACAGAGGTCCCCATGGCGTATTGGTTATTTTCGATCACAAACACCACTGGCAGCTGCCAAAGCTCGGCCATGTTATAGGTTTCGGCAACCTGTCCCTGGTTCGCGGCGCCATCGCCGAAATAGGTGAAGGTGACGCGGTCGTTTCCTTTATACTTGTCCGCAAAGGCCAGCCCGGCGCCAATCGGCACCTGAGCGCCCACGATGCCGTGGCCGCCGTAAAAGTGCTTCTCCTTCGAGAACATGTGCATCGAGCCGCCTTTCCCCTTGGAATAGCCGCCCTCGCGCCCGGTCAGTTCTGCCATAACGCCGTCGGGGTTCATGCCGCAGGCCAGCATGTGGCCGTGGTCGCGGTAGGAGGTTACGCGCTTGTCGCCTTCCTCAGTCGCCGCCTCAAGGCCAACAACAACAGCCTCTTGTCCGATATAGAGGTGGCAGAACCCGCCAATCAAACCCATCCCATACAGCTGACCGGCCTTTTCCTCGAATCGGCGGATCAGGAGCATTTCGCGGTAGTAGGTTTTCAGCTCTTCCGCAGAAACATTTGGTTTCTTTGTGGTTTTTCGCGCAGCCATCGTGGCGATCTCCCCCTTCCGGACAGATAGTTTAGCGTTAAACTATTTCATAGAGTATTTGAGGCAATCTGGCGAGAGTAAATGTGACGCAGCGTCCAAGGCGCGGAATCCGGCTCGGCATACTTGTTTGAAAGAAATGGCAAAGAGGCTCAAAAGTCCGGTTGTGGTCCGGTTACCGGATGACGATCTCGTCGGCCCGGATCATGCCCAGAACCGAACGCGCCTGTTGATCCAACAGATCCAGATCAAGGTAGGTGTCAGACAGGCGGCGGGTCAGGTTTTCCATCTCGGAAATCTCGGTATCCAGCCGGGCGAGGTCGTGTGACAGAGCGTCCCGTTCCGCCGCAATTTCAACCCGTCTGAATAGCCCATAGTCTCCCTGCACGGCGGCAAAGGTGAAATACACACCCAGCATGAAAGCCACCGAGAAAAAACGACTGCGCCCAGACCGGGCCTGTTGGAACGGGACACTCTGTTTACCGCCGTATGAAATCTGCCTCAAGAAACGTGCCCTTTGCGGGCATCTGTTCGCACTATGTCACAGGTGATTCGCGATGTGAATCCCCCGATTCGCAAAAAGCGTCAACGTGAGTCTTTCGGCCTTAGCGCGCGGGATTTGAGCGCAACAGACTAATGTTCAAGCGCTGCCACGCCGGGCAGTGTCTTGCCTTCCATCCACTCGAGAAACGCACCACCAGCGGTCGAGATATAGGAAAAATCCCGCGCCGCGCCTGATGCGTTAAGAGCCGCGACAGTGTCGCCGCCGCCCGCGACCGAGATTAACTGCCCGGACCGGGTCAGTGCTGCCGCCTTGAGCGCTGCGGCATTGGTGGCGGCATCAAACGGCTCTAACTCGAACGCCCCCAGCGGACCGTTCCAGATCAGGGTCTGGCTTTTCGCAAAAACATCCGTGATTTCCGCGACGCTTTCGGGGCCCGCATCGAGGATCATGCCGTCATCGGTGCACTGATCAGCGGCAAGCACCTTGTGCGGTGCATTGGCCTCGAATTTCTCGGCAACAACGATGTCGCGCGGAAGGACGATTTTGCATCCGATTTTGTCCGCTTTGGCGAGAATATCGGCGGCCGAGTCCTTCATTGCGGTTTCAGCCAGCGACTTGCCGACATTGACACCCTTAGCCACAAGGAAGGTATTCGCCATCCCACCGCCGATCACCAGATAATCGACCTTGTCGATCAGGTTGCCCAGCAATTCCAGCTTGGTCGACACCTTGGCCCCGCCAACCACTGCCGTCACCGGGCGCTTGGGCGCGCCAAGGGCGCTTTCCAGAGCCTCCAGCTCGGCCTGCATCAGACGGCCCGCGCAGGACGGCAGCAGGCGTGCGATGGCTTCGGTTGAGCTATGCGCGCGGTGTGCGGCGGAAAAGGCATCGTTGCAGTAGATCTCGCCCAGACGGGCCATTCCGGCGGCCAGGTCCGGATCATTCTTTGTCTCGGCGGCGTGAAAGCGGGTGTTCTCCAGCAACAGCACCTGGCCCGGCTGCAGTTCTTCGGCGGCCAGCTCGGCCTCGGCGCCCACGCAGTCGGCGGCAAACAGAACTTTGGCGCCAAAGGCGGCCTCCAGCGTCGGAACAAGCTGTTTAAGCGACAGCCCCTCGCGCCGCTCGCCACCCGGGCGCCCGAAATGCGCCAGCAGGATGGGCTTCCCACCCGCCGTCAGGATGTCACGTATGGTTGGAACGATCCGTTGAATGCGGGTCGCGTCGGTGACAGTGCCATCCACGACGGGTACGTTGATGTCCACGCGTACCAGCACCCGTTTTCCGTTCAGATCCATGTCGTCCAGCGTTTTCCAGCCCATCGTGCGATCCTCGTCTTCCCAAACTGAATTAGGCGGTTCTTTTCCTGCATTTTGCCGTCACGTCAATGCGTCACTTGGCATTCACGCGCCTGCGGCATAGGTAATTGGCCAAGACCAAACGACAGGAGGGCCTCATGGCCGAGATCAAGGATCCCGAAAACACAATCATTATCGAGCTGAAGGACGGCAACGTCGTTATCGAACTGCTGCCGGACATTGCTCCCCAGCATAGTGCCCGGATGAAGGAACTCGCCCGTGGCGGAGAATATGACAACGTGGCCTTTCACCGGGTGATTGACGGGTTCATGGCGCAGACCGGCGATGTACAACACGGCGATATGGAAGACGGATTCAACCTGCGCATGGCCGGTACTGGCGGATCGTCCCTGCCGAACGTTCCGGCCGAGTTTTCGAAACTGCCGCATGACCGGGGCACGCTGGGGGCCGCGCGCTCGCAAAACCCGGACTCGGCGAACTCGCAGTTTTTTATCAATTTCAAGGACAACCATTTTCTGAACGGCCAGTACACCGTGTACGGTCGTGTGATTGACGGGATGGAACATGTGGACGCAATCGTCAGGGGCGAGCCGCCCGCAAGCCCGGACCGCATGATCAGCGTCAAGGTGGCCGCAGATGCATAAGCTTGCTGCTGCATTTGCCCTGATGGCAAGCCCCGCGCTGGCGACCGGTCTGCAAATCGAGGTTGAGGGCGAGGGCGCCAACGGCACCATCACCATTGATCTGTTCGAAGATGTTGCGCCGAAACATGTTGAGCAAATCTCGGCCTTGGCTGGTGAAGGCCAGTATGACGGCGTTGTGTTCCACCGCGTGATCGACGGGTTTATGGCCCAGACCGGGGATGTTGAATATGGCAATCAGGCCAATGAGAGGTTCAATGCCGGCTATGCGGGTCGTGGCGGTTCCAATCGTCCGGACCTGCCAGCAGAGTTCTCGGACATCACATTTGACCGAGGCGTGGTTGGCATGGCGCGGTCGCAGAGCCCGGACAGCGCAAACTCGCAGTTTTTCATCATGTTCGAACCGGGACCGTTCCTGGACGGCCAGTACACGGTTGTCGGTCAAGTCACCGACGGTATGGAGATTGTCGACGCGATCAAGCGCGGCGAGGGCCAGAACGGCGCGGTGGTCGGCCAGCCGGATGTAATGAAAACGGTCATCGTGACAGAATGACGTTTGAACCCGGCGCCGATGTGTGAGCGCCGGGTTCCTTTTTAGTCGTCCGAGGCCATCGCCTTCCAGATCAGGGCCCCGACAGCACCACCGATCAGAGGCGCGACCCAGAACAGCCAGAGCTGCGCAAGGGCGGGTCCGTCGGCAAACAGCGCTACACCCGTTGACCGGGCCGGGTTGACCGAGGTGTTGGTGACTGGGATCGACACGAGGTGGATCAGGGTCAGTCCCAAACCGATGGCGATCGGGGCAAATCCGGCAGGTGCCTTTGGTGAGGTCGCGCCCAGAATGATCAGGATGAAGAACGCGGTCATCACGATCTCAATCACCAGAGCAGACATCATCGAATAGCCCTCGGGCGACGCCTCTCTGTATCCGTTGGTCGCAAAGCTTCCGACACCGGTAAAACCGGGCGCGCCACTGACGATCAGGTACAAAACGGCTGCGGCCGCAATTGCTCCGATCACCTGCGCAACCCAGTAGGGCAGCAGGTCCTTGGCCGGGAAACGGCCACCGATCATCAGCCCCAGACTGACGGCCGGGTTGAAATGCCCGCCAGAAATGTGACCGACGGCAAAGGCCATGGTCAGGACGGTCAGACCAAAAGCCAGTGACACACCCAGCCACCCGATGCCAACATCGGCTACACCTGCCGCCAATACGGCGCTGCCGCATCCACCCAGGACCAGCCAGAACGTACCGAATAATTCTGCCATTAGTTTCTTGGACATGAAATCGTCTCCTAAAAACAATGAGTTTTAGCTTAATCCAAAATGCAAATTTTGTGAAACGTTGAAGGATGGGGGCGTTTTACAGGCTGCGTTCTGCCCAAGTTGCGCTTGGTTTTCCGGGAGGGTCAAAGAGAAAAACGCTGCGGTCGAAAAACTCCTGCTGCGTCAACCCCAGGCGACAGGGTCCAGTTTGAACAGTTTGGAGAGCTGGTCATAAACGGCCGGCACACTGACTTTCAATCTCTGTGGCCGTTCGAAGAACACCTCGACCGATACCGCAAAGAACTCCTCATGGCCTTCGGCGCCGTACGGGTCAATGACGGTCGGTTGTCCCGCCTCAACGGCCTGAACATGTGCCTGATAGGCTGTCAGGAACACATGCTCCCATTCGTCATAGCTTTGGTCGGCGTTTAGAACCGGAATACCGTTGGTGCCCCCGGACAGATCATCGATCTGATGGGCAAATTCGTGGAACACGACGTTCTGCCCGTCATGATCGTTCATCGCGCCTTGCCGGCTGTGGGCCCAGGACAGAATAACCGGTCCGCGATCCCAGCTTTCACCGGTTCTGACGACCTCCTTTTCCGACACCACATACCCGCTGCGCCTTTGTTGCCGCGACTTGAAGGCGTTGGGATAGATCAGGATCGTTGTTAGATTGTCGTACCAGGTGTCGGTATTCACCACGAGCAAGCAGGCCTGCGCCGCAATAGACAGTTCCATGTCCTCGGTTACGTCCAGCCCGTCGCACCCGAAAAAGCGAACCTGATCGAGGAACAGGTTCATCTTCCCCTCTAACTTCGCGTGCAGGTCCATTGGCAGTTTCCGCAGGATCGGCACCTGAGATTGGATGATCTGGCGCTGATGGTCGTTGAGCGAGGCTGCCAGCAATGTGCTGCGCTTTTGCCTTTTGGACCAGTAGCGAAAGATCAATGCCCCGCTAACCAAAACCAGTATCGTGAGGAAAATCATCATGGGTCGATCTTAGA
The DNA here is from genome assembly GCF_056535885.1 of Ruegeria sp. B1. Taxonomy (NCBI): domain Bacteria; kingdom Pseudomonadati; phylum Pseudomonadota; class Alphaproteobacteria; order Rhodobacterales; family Roseobacteraceae; genus Ruegeria; species Ruegeria sp. B1. The sequence continues at coordinate 2,382,223 of NZ_JBQFJA010000001.1, forward strand.
CAGATCGTGCGGGGCTTTGAACACGAATCGTCTTGAGCGGGAACGGGGATCAAACCACAAAAAACGCCGCAGAAAACTCTGCGGCGTTCCTAATCGTCTAACACGCGGTGTTACTGCTTGACTTCCGCTGCCGGATTGGCACCCGATTTGCCGCTGCGACCCGGGTTCAGCGGATCGTCCTGACGCTGCACCGAGCCTTCGAAATGCGCGCCGCTCTCGATGGCGATTGTCTTGTGAATGATATCGCCCTCGACCCGTGCGGTTGATGTCAGGCGAACTTTCAGGCCGCGCACGCGACCCACGATGCGTCCATTAACGACCACATCATCCGCGGTCACTTCGCCTTTGATCGTGGCGGTTTCGCCGATGGTTAGCAGATGGGCGCGAATGTCGCCCTCGACAGTGCCTTCGACCTGGATGTCACCGCTGGTCTTGAGGTTGCCGGTGATGTGCAGGTCCGAGGACAGGACAGACGCAGGGGGTTTGGGCTTGGGTGCTGTGCTCGCTGCCTTGGTTTCAGCCGGGGCAGGAGCCGCCGGGGTCGCCGGAGCAGCGGGCTTTGCCGCTTCGGTGTCCTTGGATGCGGGTTCGTTGATTTTGCTCTTAGAAAACATTTCTCGCAGCCTTGATGTAAGTCATTGGGTTTACAGGTTTTCCGTTCACGCGCACTTCATAGTGCAGATGCGTGCCGGTGGACCGTCCGGTGCTACCCATATCAGCAATATGATCCCCGCGCGAGACTCTTTGTCCCTTTTTCACGCGGTTCTTGGTGTTGTGGGCGTAGACTGTTTCAATGCCAAAGGCGTGCTCGATTTTGACCACGCGCCCATAGCCGGATTGCCACCCCGAATATGTGACCACGCCATCGGCGGTGGAGTATATTTTCGTCCCATGCGGACCCGCGAAATCAATGCCGCTATGCATACGGCGCCCGCCCGAGAATGGGTCGCGGCGATATCCGAAGCCCGAAGTCATGCGCACGGCTGAATAGGTGGGCGCGGCAAACGGCGCCTTCTCGGCCGCGATGCGGTACAGGTTCAGCTGATCCATCTGTTGCAGCAGGGTGTTTGCGCGGATCTCATCGGGGGACAACTCATCTCCGCGCGTACTGAAGGAAATAGGGGTCAAAGGGCCGCCCATACCGCTGTACCCACGCCGAACCTCTTCAATAATGCGGTCCGTGGGCATGCCTGCGCTGCGGAACATCTTGTCCAGCGGTTCGACCGAGATCACCATGGCCTCTTCCAACTGGCGGAAGATTTCGTCGCTGCGTTCCTGCATCAACCGGATTTCCAGTTCGAGGTCATCGCGCTCTTCCAGGGCGTCCTGTGCATCAGCGGCGATCTGATCGCGCTGTTCCGCGGTGCGGGCCAGCGCTTCGGTCATAAAGCTCATTTGCGCGGGGTCGGATGCAGCGGCCACGTACATGTCCGGGCTGTCGGCCTCTTTCTGCAACTCTGCCAACTCAGTCCGCACGTCTTCCCGCTGCTTCATGGTGGTGCGCAGGGTGGTCTGGATCACTTCGATACCGGTTTCCAGCTCGCGACGGCGGTTTTCCGAGGCCAGCAATTCCGACTGCATGGACGAAATCTGATCAAGGGCCGCGTTAAAGCGGTCCTGAGCGGCCAGTGCTTCTTGCGCGCGGGCATCGCGTTCGGCCGACAGAACATTCAGACGGTCCTGATAGGTCGCCTGATCGCGCTTGGCCTGTTCCCGGAAATTGCCGGACCCGATGCTGTCCATCAGCAGGATCGCAGTGGACATTGCGGTCCAGCCAAGTATCACGGCAACACCGGCCACGGCAGCAACTTGGGTCTCCGAGCTGAGCCGGATAAACCGCGTGTCTTTGTCGGATTTCAGAAACACCCTCCGTTCCGGAAAGTGCCGTTCAAACAGCGAGTGAAGTTTTATTGCCAGACGTGTTCTCACGCGTCTTCCCTCTCATCCCCAAATTCGGGACCGGTCATGCGTGGATCGCCGTCCCTTGGGCCGAGTGCATAAAGGGCCATCCGCGTTCGGGCAAGTTTGTTGACCAATTTGTTCGCCGGACAGGGGAATTCCCGCACGTAATCGGCGAGAAATCGCCGAAATTTACCCGCTTTGGGTCATTCCGCCACTGAGCCCGGTGCAGGCAGGTCCTCGGTCAGCGGCCAGTAGAAATCGGGCGGCAACCCGGCTTCGGCCCGTTTTTCCTCATTGAAGGGCGGTTTCAGCGCGCCGTGAAAATATCGTCGGACAAGCTGGTGAAACACATCCTTCGGATCCGCATTCTCGCGGCCGCACAGGAAATGAAACCATTTCGAGCCGTAGGCGACATGGCCCACCTCTTCGGCATAAATAACCTCAAGGGCGGCGACCGCATCATCAGCTTTGGCCTTGCGAAAGATATCGATCATGCCCGGGGTCACATCCAGACCGCGCGCCTCAAGCACCATGGGAACCACGGCAAGGCGGCCCATCAGATCCTCGGCGGTGTCTTCTGCGGCACGCCACATTCCGGCATGGGCGGGCAGGGCGCCGTAAAAGCTGCCCATCTGCTCCAGGCAATCGCAGACCATCTCGAAATGGCGCGATTCCTCTTCCGCACATTTGACCCAGTCGTCGTAGAACCCGATGGGCATAGGCACGTGGCCAAAGCGTGCGATGATATCCCAATGCAGATCGACCGCGTTCAGTTCGATATGCGCAACAGCATGCAAAAGGGCAATGCGCCCGGCCTCGGTGCCGGGGCGCCGTCTTGGAACGTCACGGGGGGACAGCAGCTCAGGTTTGTCGGGGCGGGCTGGGTTCAAGGGAGGTGTCGCCGTCCCGACCTCAATTGCCGGAGCTTCGCCAGCGCGCGCCGCAAACCATGCAGCGGCATAGCGCTTGGACAGGGCGGTTTTTTCCCGCCCTACCGCTGTTTTCAGAACCTCGGTCGCCATCTGGGTCAGAGTCATCTGCACGGCCATGCTCCGCCTATTGCGTTCTCTGGGCGCGACATAAACCGGATGGCGACACAGGTCGAGCAGGTTACAGCGCCTTGACTGCCTCCAGCACCGCCTCGACATGACCCGGCACTTTCACCTTGCGCCAGACATTGGTGATGCGACCTTCGCCATCGATCACAAAGGTCGATCGCTCGATTCCCATCGATTTGCGCCCGTACATGTTCTTTTCCACCCAAACGCCATAATCCTCGCATACGGTCGAGTTTTCGTCCGACAGCATGGTCGTTGTCAGACCGTGTTTGGCGACGAATTTATCATGCTTGGCGATGCTGTCGCGCGAGATCCCAAAGACCTGAGCGCCGGCGTCGGCAAAGTCCTGAAGCTGTTCCGAGAAACCGATGGATTCCTTTGTGCAGCCCGGCGTATCATCGCGGGGATAAAAGAATAAAACGACGGCACCGCCGCGCAGGTCCGACAGTGTCACCTCGCCGCCGCCGTCGCGCGGAAGGGTGAAATCGGGTGCGATGTCTGAAACGTCGGGCATTGGAAACTCCGCTAAAGGTTTTTAAAGACTGCCCGATAGCATAGGGCGATGCTGGCAGGTTGAAAGGCGTGGATAGCAAATTGGCACAACAGAAAGACGAAAGTGCCGAACAGGCGGACAAACCTCCGCGCCGCCGCTCACGCCGCCGTGCCGCCGGCCTCTGGGCAATGCGGGGGGCCGTGGTGCTGGTATTGCTGGCCGTTTTCACCGGTTTCATGGTCATTGGCCAGCGCTTGCATGCGCCGGACTGGTTACGGGACCGGGTTGAACATCGGCTTGAGCAGAATCTTGGCGGCCTGCAGATCCGTTTTGGTGACGTAAGTTTCATTATCCACGAAGGCTGGCGTCCGCGCCTGCGTTTGACGGGGGTCAGCATTAGTGATGCGGCGGGTCAGCAAATTGCACAAGTCTCCGACATGCGGGCCAGCCTCGCCATGCGTCCCTTGCTGCGCGGCCACATTCGTCCCAAGCGGATCATCCTAAGCGGCGCTCAGATCGCCCTGACGCGGGGGTTGGACGGGGCTTTGACCCTCACCGTGGGTGCGGGCAGCGCACCGGTTCAGGAGGCGCCCGACCTCGCCCAGCTCATAGAAGCGTCAGATGAGGTTTTCCTGTCTCCGACCCTATCTGCTCTGACATCGGTGGAACTCGATGCGATCACGTTGGACTATCAAGATTTGCGGCTGGGCCGTTCCTGGGTGCTGGATGGCGGGCACATTCAGGCCACCCGCAGCGCCAGCGAGGTGCGTTTGGCAACCGGGTTCTCAGTGCTTGCCGGGCGCGATTTCGCCAGCGCGATCGAGGCGAATTACACAAGTGTCCTTGGAACCCCCGAGGCTAGGTTTGGTATCTCTGTCACCGATTTCCCGGCCGAGGACATTGCCGGTCAAAGCCCCGCACTGGCCTGGCTACAGGTGCTGAGAACGCCCATTTCGGGCGCATTGCGCGGCAGTATTGACGGCGACGGCGCGGTTGGATCTGTTTTTGCGACGCTCAACCTAGGCGCTGGCGCGGTGCAGCCCAATCCAGAGACGCGGCCTGTGCCATTCGAGTCGGCGCGTACCTATTTTACCTATGACCCACGGCAGCAAGTGCTCGACTTCAACGAAGTGTCCGTGGTCTCGGCCTGGGGTTCGGTTCAGGCCGAAGGCAAGGCATTCCTGCAAGGGGTCGAAAACGGGGTGCTGGACAGTCTCGCGGCGCAGCTGCGTCTGACGGGGATCAATGTGAACCCGGCCAATCTGTTCCCCGAGCCGCTGAACCTGACGCGCGCTGATCTGGATTTTCAGATGAAGTTCGCTCCATTTTCATTGCGCCTTGGCGAGATGACGCTGGAGGATGCGGACCACAGGGTGCGCGCCTCCGGTAATCTGGTCGGGTTGGCCGAAGGCTGGTCCGTGGATTTGGATGCCCATCTCGATCAGATGACATCGGATCAGGTTCTGGATTACTGGCCCGAATTGCTGGCGCCGAAACCCCGGAAATGGGTCACGGAAAACCTGTACGAGGGCGAATTGTCCGACATGGATTTCGCCTTGCGCCTGCGCCCCGGATCGAAACCGGATGTTTATCTGGACTTCGGATTCGACAAGGCCAAGATTCGGTTCGCCAAAACACTGCCGCCCATCGAGGCCGCCCAGGGTCAGGCGATTCTGATCAACCGGCGGTTCACGGCCACGGCGGAAAGCGGCGTGGTGATGGCCGACGCGGGCGGCGCGGTCGATGCATCGGGCACGTCCTTCATCATTCCCGACACTGAAATCAAGAAAGCCGCACCAGCCATCGCCCGGATCACCGCAAATGGGAGCGTGACCGCTGCGCTGTCGCTGTTGGATCGCCCCCCGCTAAGTGTCCTGACCAAGGCCGGGCTGCCAGTCGATCTGGCGGATGGAACCGTTTCGCTGGCTGGGACGCTGTCGCTGCCGATGGTCAAAGGACTGAAATACGAGGACACTCAGTTCCACTTCACCGGAGACCTTGGAAACGTCAAAAGCGAACGTTTGGTGCCCGGCTTCCCGGTCAGCGCAGATTTGCTCTCCCTCAGCGGCGATCAGACCGGCGTTGAGATTCAAGGGCAGGGCCTGTTCGGCACGGTCCCGGTCGAGGCGCTCTGGCGGCAACCGGTTGATGGCAAGTCGGCGCAGCGCAGTGAATTAACGGGTCAGATCGAATTGTCACCTCGGTTGATGGATGAAATCAATGCCGGTTTGCCACCGGGTCTGCTGACCGGACAAGGTACGGCAGACATCGAGTTGGGCATCGGGGCAGGAGAGCCCCCCAAGCTGTCGGCGTCTTCCGATTTGGCAGGTGTCATCCTTGCCATTCCTGAACTCGGATGGCGCAAAGGGTCGGGCGGTACCGGTACGCTGACGGCCGAGGCAACCCTCGGGGATCAACTCAGCGTGGACTCGCTGCGGGTTGATGCCGCAGGGTTGCGTGCAACCGCGTCGATCTCGTTCCGCGACGGTGGTGATCTGGACCGGGTGCGGTTCAGTTCCTTTGATCTGGGCAATTGGCTTGCGGTTCCCGCGGAAATTGTCGGGCGTGGGGCGGCTGCGCCAGATATCCGTGTCCTTGGTGGCGTGATGAATCTCGGGCGTGCCACCTTTGGTGAAGGCAGCGGTGGTGGCGGAGGAGGGGCAGCTGCCCCCAAACTCGACGTGACGCTGGACCGTTTGCAGGTCACGGACTCAGTTGCACTGACGGGGTTCAAGGGCGGGTTTACCACCAGCGGAGGCGTCAGCGGCGCCTTCTCTGCACAGGTCAACGGCGGTGCACCGGTGCGCGGACAGGTGACCCCGCGCGGCGCGCGCAGCGCCGTTCGTCTGACCTCGGATGATGCCGGTGCGGTGCTCAGATCCGCCGGGCTGTTGACACAGGCGCGGGGCGGCGATCTTGATCTTCAGCTTGAGCCGGTCAGTGCCCCCGGCAGCTATGATGTGATCCTGAAAATCGTGAACACGCGCATTCAGGACGCCCCGGCAATGGCGGCATTGCTGAACGCGATCAGCCTGGTCGGGCTGCTGGATGAAATGGCCGGTCAGGGCATTTTCTTCTCGTCCATAGACAGCCGTATGCGGATCACCCCAACCGAGGTAAAAGTGCTCAGCGGCAGCGCCGTGGGGCCGTCGATGGGGTTGTCCTTTGACGGAACCATCGACACCGTCGCCGGAATTCTCGACCTGCGCGGGGCAATCTCACCGGTTTATCTGGTCAATGCGATTGGCAGTGTATTCACGCGCAAGGGCGAGGGGATCATCGGGTTCAATTATACGCTTAAAGGACCGCTGGCCGACCCTCGGGTCTCGGTGAACCCTCTGTCCGGCCTCGCGCCCCTGTTCCTGCGCAACCTGATGCGCGCGCCTGCGCCCACTGTCACAGATGGACCGAATGCGCAGCCGCAGAAACCTGATGAGCCAAAACGCACGTTCGGGTCCCCGCCCAGAGATAACTGAACGGCGTATGGTCGAATCTGTTGTGGCCCTGTAAGGCGCCCCCATGAAACTCAGCGACTTTGATTTCCACCTGCCCGAAGATCTGATCGCAACGCGGCCCGCTACCCCGCGATCCTCGGCCCGTCTGCTGGTGGCGCAGGGCGATGCGGTCACCGACAGTCACGTCTTTGACCTGCCCAATTGGCTGCAGCCCGGCGACCGGCTGGTATTGAACGACACGCGGGTGATCCCGGCGCGTCTGAACGGTCGACGCCACCGGGACAGCGCGCAGGGTCCGGTTTCAGCCGCTATCGAGGCAACCCTGCTAGAGCCGCAAGCCGACGGGACTTGGGCGGCGCTGATCAAGCCGCTCAAAAAGGTGAAGCCGGGCGAAGAGATTGTATTTTCAGACCAGCTGAGCGCAACGCTGGATCGGATCGAGGACGGTCAGGCTTTTCTGCGCTTCAACCTGACGGGCGAGGACTTTGACGCCGCGTTGGAGCAGGTCGGTGCAATGCCGTTGCCCCCCTACATCGCGGCCAAGCGCCCGGCGGATGAACAGGACAAAACCGACTACCAAACGATCTGGGCCCGCAATTCCGGCGCGGTGGCCGCCCCGACTGCATCGCTTCACTTTGATGACGCGTTGCTGACGGCCTTGGCGGCGCGTGGTGTCACCTTCAGCCATGTCACCCTGCATGTGGGCGCGGGCACCTTCCTGCCTGTGAAGGTGGAGGATGTAACCACCCACAAGATGCACGCGGAATGGGGCAGGGTCAGCGCCACGGCCGCCGCCGAAATTCGGGCCACGAAAGCGGCCGGCTACCGGGTCATCCCGGTTGGAACCACCGCATTGCGCCTGATCGAAAGCGCCGCGCGCACCGGCGAGATCATGGCGTGGGAGGGCGAGACGGATATCTTCATCTATCCCGGCTTCCGGTTCCAGATCACCGACGCGCTGATGACCAATTTTCACCTGCCCAAGTCCACCTTGTTGATGCTGGTGTCCGCATTGATGGGGCAGGATCGGATGCGCGAAATTTACGCGCACGCCATTGAAAAACGCTATCGGTTCTTCTCCTACGGTGACTCGTCGCTTTTGATCCCCTGAAAGACGCGTTCACAGGATCAAATCTCCGGAATGTCGTAGACAAGCGCGACCAGTGCGGTTTTTGATCGCAGGAACAGCACGTAACTCAGGTCGATAAATACCCGGAGGCCGCTATGATTCAGGTCCTGTCCAGCGCGTGGGCTCTGCTCCTCGGCATGGGTCTTCTGATGGTCGGAAACGGCCTTCAGGGTACCATTCTGGGTGTGCGCGGCGAGATTGAGGGGTTTTCGACCCTTCAGATGTCTTTCGTTATGTCCGCCTATTTTGTCGGTTTCCTCGGCGGGTCCCGGCTGGCGCCGGAAATGATCCGACGGGTCGGTCACGTCCGGGTGTTTGCGGCGTTGGCCTCATTCATCTCTGCCGTCATGATCATGTATCCGATGCTGACCGACCCGATCGCCTGGATTCTGGGGCGCGTCATTATCGGGTTCTGTTTTTCGGGTGTGTATGTGACTGCCGAAAGCTGGTTGAACAATGCCGCCAGCAATGAGAACCGGGGCCAGGCCCTGTCGCTCTATATGATCGTCCAGATGACGGGCATTATCAGTGCACAGGCCCTGATGCTGCTGGGTGATCCTGCAGGCTACGAAACATTTGTGATTGCGTCGATCCTTGTCTCGGTGTCCTTTGCCCCGATCCTGCTGTCGATTTCGCCGACGCCAGCTTTTGACACCACCAAACCGATGACTCTGCGCGAACTGATGAGCAAGTCGCCAATGGCATGCGTTGGCATGTTCCTGCTGGGTGGCGTGTTTTCCGCGCAATTTGGCATGGCGTCGGTCTACGGAGCCCGCGCCGGTTTGACGCTGGTCGAAATATCGACCTTTATCGCCGCTTTTTATGTGGGTGCTATTGTCCTGCAATATCCGTTGGGTTGGGTTTCCGACCGGATGGACCGGCGGTTTCTGATCCTTCTGGTTGCGGTGACCGGCGGATGCAGCGCGATGGCGGGCATGATCTTCGGCGTGACCTTTCCCATCCTTCTTGTGGCCGCATTCGTCATTGGCGGTATGTCGAACCCGCTCTATTCACTGCTCATCGCCCATGCGAACGATTTCCTCGAACACGAAGACATGGCGGCGGCCTCGGGCGGGCTGGTGTTCATCAACGGTATGGGCGCAATTGCCGGGCCACTGATCACCGGCTGGCTGATGGGCGATGCGATATTTGGCCCGCCCGGGTTTTTCCTGTTCATTGCCGCCCTGCTTTTCCTGATGGGCGGCTATGCCATGTACCGCATGACCCAGCGCGCGGCGATCCCGGTGGACGAGACCGGCACGATGTCTCCGTTGTACCCAACAGCATCGCCGGTCGCGCTGGAAGTGGCACAGGAAGTTGCCATCGAAGCAGCCGAGGCCGAACAGGACGCGCAGGATACCGCCTAGGACACGAATTTATGTCGTAAGTGTTGCAATATGTTACTGTAACACTTCTGTAAAACGGACTTAAATGACGCTACGTCCCTGGGGAGGGCATAAGACGGAGTTTAGGGCAATGGTAGGGCCTGAAGACGTATTGAGTTATTGGTTAGACGAAGTTGGTCCCAAGGGTTGGTATCTGCAGGATGACGCGCTGGACGCGGACATCCGAGATCGGTTTCTGGACACCTGGACAGCGGCAAATGAGGGTAAGTACTCGCTCTGGCTGACCTATCCCAGCGGGTCGCTGGCTTACATCATTTTGACGGATCAGTTTCCGCGCAACATGTTTCGCGGCGATGCGCGCGCCTTTGCATCGGACCGCGCCGCGCTGGCAGCGGCAAAATGTGCGGTCGACAAGGGCTGGGATCTCAAGATCGACGAGCCGGCCCGGCAGTTTTTCTATCTGCCGATGATGCACTCGGAAAACCTTTGCGATCAGGAGCGTTGCGTGCGCCTGATGTGTCAGAACATGACCAGCGGAGATTCCAGTAACCTGTTGCATGCACGGGCACATCGCGAGGTGATCCGCAAGTTTGGCCGGTTCCCATACCGCAACGAAGCATTGTCACGCCCCATGACAGAGCATGAAGCCGCTTATGTCGATATGGGCGGGTATGGCACCACCGTGCGCGAGCTGCAGGCCGCCGGCTAGGTTGCCGGGACGCAACCCCGAATGGACATCGCCCGGTCGGCAATTGCGTCGGCCGTTGTGTTGATGGCCTGATCGATCAGAATGTCCGGTGACTGGGCCATATCCGCAAACCGGGCTTGAGTAGCTTGCAGTGTTTCTTCGACCGCATTCAGTCGGTCCAAGGTGGCAGTGATGCGCTCGACCGTTGCCGCGTCGACTGTGTCACCTTCCAGTTGAATTGTCGCCAAATCGCTGCGCAGCGCAGCCAATTCCCCTCGGATCCCCTGCGCCTGTTCCTGAAGGGGTGCCACGGTTTCAAGGGTCTCGGAAAACCGGTCGGTGATACCGTCTACTGTCGACGCCAGTTTCCATCCCAGAAACAAACATAAGGCCACTAGGATGAGTGTTGCGTTCAGCAATGCGAGCAAGAGGTCTTTGAATGTTTTGGCCATGATGTGCTTTCGAATGACTTGTGATCAAGAAAAGCCGGGCAGGCCCGACCCTTCTGTTCTAGCCTTTGTGCTGCCTCGGGTATAGGCTGAAACCTGCACCGTCTGACGGTGCCGACCCTGCGTCGCTTTTGTCGCGGGATCACCGTGTTGATGCGCTGCAAAAAATAGTTTAATGGTAAACTAATTTGCAATCGACCTGCGCCGAGAGGGACACATGGCTGCACAATCTTTTGATCTGATCGTAATCGGTGCCGGTCCGGGCGGCTATGTCGCGGCCATCCGCGCGGCGCAGCTGGGGCTGAAAACCGCTGTTGTTGAACGTGAGCATCTGGGCGGCATCTGCCTGAACTGGGGATGTATTCCGACCAAGGCGATGCTGCGGTCGTCCGAAGTGTTCCACCTGATGGAACGCGCCAAGGATTTTGGCCTCAGCGCCAGCAAGGTCGACTACGATCTCGACGCTGTTGTGAAACGATCGCGTGATGTGGCCAAGCAACTGACCAGCGGGGTGGGGCATCTACTGAAGAAACACAAAGTCACCGTTGTGATGGGCGAGGCCACGATCCCCTCCAAGGGCAAGGTCAGCGTCAAAACCGAAAAGGGCACCGAGGATCTGACGGCCAAGAACATCATCCTTGCGACCGGCGCGCGGGCGCGCGAATTGCCGGGGCTGGAGGCGGATGGCGATCTGGTCTGGACCTACAAACATGCCCTGATGCCACCGCGCATGCCCAAAAAGCTGCTCGTCATCGGGTCCGGTGCGATCGGGATCGAGTTTGCCAGCTTCTACAACACACTTGGCGCGGACACGACGGTTGTCGAGGTGATGGATCGTGTCCTGCCGGTGGAAGACGCGGAAATCAGCGCCTTTGCCAAAAAGGCGTTCACCAAACAAGGCATGACCATCATGGAAAAGGCGATGGTCAAACAGTTGGACCGCGCCAAGGGCAAGGTGACGGCGCATATCGAGGTCAAGGGCAAGGTCGAGAAACACGACTTTGACACCGTGATCTCGGCCGTCGGCATTGTTGGAAACATCGAGAATCTGGGTCTCGAGGCGCTGGGCGTGAAAATCGACCGGACCCATGTCGTCACCGATGAGTATTGCCGCACGGGCGTCGAAGGTCTCTATGCCATCGGCGATATCGCCGGGGCGCCCTGGTTGGCGCACAAAGCCAGCCACGAAGGCGTCATGGTTGCGGATCTGATCGCGGGTCAGCATGCGCATCCGGTCAAACCGGAAAGCATCGCAGGCTGCACCTACTGTCAGCCGCAAGTCGCATCCGTCGGGTATTCCGAAGCCAAGGCCAAAGAACTCGGCTATAACATCAAAGTCGGGCGCTTTCCCTTCATCGGCAATGGCAAGGCGATTGCGCTGGGCGAGCCAGAGGGCATGATCAAGACCGTCTTTGACGCCAAAACCGGCGAGTTGCTGGGCGCGCATATGATCGGCGCGGAAGTTACGGAATTGATTCAAGGCTATGTGGTCGGTCGCCAGTTGGAAACGACGGAAGAAGATCTGATGAACACTGTCTTCCCGCATCCGACACTGTCAGAGATGATGCACGAAAGCGTCCTGGACGCCTACGGTCGCGTCATCCACATGTAAGAAAAGGGGGGCTTTGCCCCCGGCACGCCAAGCCGCGCCTCCCCCAAGATATTTTCAGCCAGATGAAGCGAGGGATCCGGTCTTCATCTGGCCACAAATATCTCGGAGCGCGAGGCAGAGCCTCGCAAAAAACTCTACTTGGTCAAAGCATCCAGAATGCGCGCCCAGGATCGGATGCCCTTGTGAAAGCTTTTGACGTCATATTTCTCGTTTGGAGAATGGATCGCGTCGTCATCGTTGGCATACCCGACTAGCATCGAATCCAGTCCGAGCACGGAGTTGAAATACCCGACAACCGGAATTGATCCGCCCATTCCGGTGAACACCGCCTCGCGGTTCCATTCGTCCGACAACGCACCGCGCGCCGCCTCGAATTCCGGGCGGTCCAAATTCATGACAGAAGCCGGTGAGCCGTCGAGATCTCCGTCCCAGACGACTTTCGCATCCGGGGACAGGTGCGCTTCCACATGTTTGCGAATTTTGTCGCGCAGTAAGTCGGGATCCATATCGCCCACAAGGCGGCAGGTGATCTTGCAATGGGCCTCCGATGGAATCACCGTTTTGGTGCCCGCACCATTATAGCCACCCCATAACCCGTTCACCTCAAGGGTCGGACGCGCCCATTGTTGTTCAAGCGTTGAATAGCCCTTTTCTCCGTGCGCCTGGGTGTAACCGACCGAGTTCAGATACTCCGCCTCATCGAACCCACAGCCTTCCCATTGCCTCAGCTGTTCTGCAGGGACGTCGTGGACACCTTCGTAGAACCCGTCTACGGCAACGCGGCCGGTTTCTTCGTCATGGAACGAAGCGACGATTTTCGACAATTCGCGCAATGGATTGAGGCCCGGTCCACCATAGTGTCCCGAATGCAGGTCGATACGCGGGCCGATGATTGTGAATTCGTCTTTCAACATCCCCCGCAGTTGCGACGCAATCGACGGCACGCCACGAGACACCATCGACGTATCGCAGACCAGTGCCAGATCGGCCTTCAGCTCAGCCGCATTTTCCTTGAGAAATGGCACCAATGACGGAGAGCCAGACTCCTCCTCGCCTTCAAAGAAAAAGGTGATGCGACAGGGCAGGGCGCCATGAACAGCTTTCCAGGCGCGGCACGCCTCGACGAATGTCATCAACTGTCCTTTGTCGTCCGAAGACCCGCGCCCCCGAATGACCGGTCCGTTCTCTGTGTCTTCGATCGCCGGATCGAACGGATCGCGATTCCAAAGTTCCAGCGGATCAACCGGCTGGACATCGTAGTGTCCGTAAAACAAAAAGTGGGGCCCGTCGCTGTCTTCGCCAACATGCCCAACAACCATCGGGTGACCTGGAGTATCTCGTTTTTCTGCCGCAATGCCGATGCTCTTCAGGTCGGCAACCAGCCAGTCTGCGGCCTGGCTGACCTGCGTTTCATAGCCAGGGTCGGTCGAGATGGACGGAATGCGCAGCAGTTCCATCAAACGGTCGATCGAGGTTTGCAGATCGTCATCGATCCGGCTCAGCACGGCGTCTAGCGACATGGCGGTCTCCTGCAGGGATTGTGTTTGCGGCACCCTATCAGCGTGGCCAGCGCCGTCCAGTGGGCGGGGCCGGGAAACTGGTCTCCCATCGGAAACCCGTTGATCCGATCCGGGGTGCCTGCGTCGTTTCCTCGCGTCTGTTGGCCGTAACTTTACTTGTCGGAGCGGGCGCAAGCTTATATTTGATGCAAATCAAAGTTGGGTTCACCGGTTCGGCTGTAGGCAGTTGGTATCAAAGAACGCAAAAAATCGCTAAAACAGTGTAAACTGTCAAAAGCGGTAGACTAATTGCCCGGGTTCGGACCGCCGCACCGGGCATTCAAGGAGGGTCCGTTGGACTATACTGCTCAGCTCGATTCAGCGATTGCCAGGCTGCATGACGAAGGACGTTACCGGACCTTTATCGATATTGAACGCCGCAACGGGCATTTCCCCCATGCGGTGCGGACCCGTCCGGACGGGACGCATCAGAATGTCACCGTCTGGTGCGGCAATGACTATCTGGGCATGGGGCAAAACCCGGTTGTGCTGGAGGCAATGCACGAAGCCGTCGATGCGGCTGGTGCAGGGTCGGGCGGCACCCGCAATATCTCGGGTACGACGGTCTATCACAAACGGCTGGAGGCGGAACTGGCCGATTTGCATGGTAAAGAGGCCGCTCTGTTGTTTACCAGCGCCTACATTGCCAACGACGCGACGCTCAGCACGCTGCCGAAACTGTTCCCCGGTCTGATCATTTATTCCGACGCGCTGAACCATGCCTCGATGATCGAGGGCGTGCGTCGCAACGGCGGGTCTAAGCGTATCTTCCGTCACAATGATGTGGCTCACCTGCGTGCATTGCTCGAAGCGGACGACCCGGCAGCGCCCAAGCTGATTGCATTTGAATCCGTGTATTCGATGGACGGCGATTTTGGGCCCATCGAAGAGATTTGCGATCTGGCCGACGAGTTCGGCGCACTAACCTATATCGACGAGGTGCATGCCGTCGGCATGTACGGCCCGCGTGGCGGTGGCGTAACCGAGCGGGACCGTCTGGCTCACCGCATCGACATCATCAATGGCACACTCGCCAAGGCCTTTGGTGTCATGGGCGGATACATCGCGGCCAGCGCGAAAATGTGTGACGCCGTTCGGTCTTATGCGCCGGGCTTCATCTTCACAACTTCTCTGCCGCCCGCCGTTGCCGCCGGCGCCGCCGCTTCGGTGGCCTATCTCAAACAAGCGCCAGAATTGCGTGAGCAGCATCAGACCCAGGCCAAAATTCTTAAGCTGCGGCTGAAGGGAATGGGCCTGCCCCTGATCGATCACGGCAGCCATATCGTGCCGGTGATCGTCGGTGACCCGGTGCATACCAAAGTACTCAGCGACCGGTTGTTGGAGGATTACGGCATTTATGTGCAACCGATCAATTTCCCGACTGTCCCACGGGGAACAGAACGCCTGCGCTTTACCCCATCTCCGGTGCACGGACCCGGCGAATTGAACCGTCTGGTGCAGGCGATGGACGAACTTTGGTCACATTGTGCGCTAAATCGCGCCGAACTTGCCGGCTAACCTCACGCCAACGTGTGCAACTTGTTTGTCGCGTGTTAAGCTTACGCTAACAAAAGTAGCGGACGAATCGTTATGGGGACGAGTCACCGTTAGCGTGGAACACACGTGAAGGCAGAATGGGGCAGCAGGGATGATTGGGCGCAAACCACAGCGCGAATCCGAAGGCGAAACGGATGTCAGGCCGAAAGGTTTTGACGACTATGAGGTTCGGCTTGGTGATATGATGCGCGGCGAGCGCGCGACCATGGGAAAATCCCTGCTGGACGTCCAGCGAGAGCTTCGGATCAAAGCCAACTACATAGCGGCCATCGAAAATGCCGACCCTGATGCGTTTGACACACCCGGCTTCATCGCCGGGTATGTGCGTTCTTATGCCCGTTATCTCGGGATGAACCCGGACGAGACGTTTAGTTCGTTCTGTCAGGAAAGTGGATTTGAGGTTGCGCACGGCATGTCCGCCGAAGCGTCGGTGGTGCGCAAAGGGTCCAGTGATTTGCCATCGCGCGGGCCGATGGGACGTGATCCGTTCATCTCACCCAATACGCCCTATATTCCCGGCAAGGAATCCTTCGTCAGTCAGATTGAACCGCGCGCCATCGGCTCGTCTCTGGTTCTGTTGGCCCTGATCGGTGGCATTGGATATGGCGGATGGGCTGTGCTGAACAAGATCCAGCAGGTGCAGGTCAGCCCGGTCGAACAGGCGCCTGTGGTTCTGTCCGATCTGGATCCGCTTGATGCGGCGCGCAACAGCAGCGATGAGGTTGAAACCGCCAACGCCCCGAGCACCGAGGCATTGGATCGCCTGTATCGTCCGCAAGCGCTGGATGTACCGGTTCTTGTGGCGCGGGATGCGCCTATTTCCACGCTCGATCCACGGACGGTCGGCACGTTCCGACCACCGGAATTGCCTGCGGTCGAACTGGCCGAAGTGCACACGGTCGAAAGACCGGCCTTACCCCAGGTGGTCGAGCAAATCGATACCACGCTAAAGATTGTTGCCGTTGACCCGGCCTGGATGCGCGTGACGGCCGCGGATGGCAGCGTGATTTTTGAGGGTACGCTGGGGACGGTGGAACAAGGCAGTGTGTTCGAAGTGCCGCTGACCGAAGAACCGCCTCTGCTGCGCGCCGGGGCATCCGGTTCAGTGTTCTTTTCTATGAATGGTGCGCACTACGGACCAGCCGGCGCTCCGGGAACGGTCGCCAAAGGCGTGGTTCTCTCCAAGGATGCGGTTTCCGAGGCCTATGCCGTGGCCGATCTTGAGGCCGAGCAGAACAGCGCACTCAAGCAATTGGTGGCTGAGCTGCGAACCGAAGCGACAGAAGAGCCCGCCGAGTAATCCAGCCATTGCGGTACCACCCTTGCCGGACTATCTAAAAGCTCAACTCAGGTAGTTGCGGACCCAACCTAATGTCGCTTAATCACGTACGCCCCTGGCGCGATATCTATCGCCGCAAATCGCGGCAGATCATGGTCGGCAACGTGCCAGTCGGGGGCGACGCTCCGATCGCGGTCCAGACCATGACGAATACGCTTACGACCGACGTGGCGGCGACGGTTGCGCAGGTTCAGGCTGCCGCCGAGGCTGGCGCGGATATCGTGCGGGTGTCCGTTCCGGACGAGGCGTCGTCATCCGCGTTGAAAGAGATCGTGCGCGAAAGCCCGGTGCCCATCGTCGCCGATATCCACTTTCATTACCGCAGGGGGATCGAAGCGGCCGAGGCCGGTGCGGCGTGTCTTCGGATCAACCCGGGCAACATCGGCAACGAGGCGCGGGTCAAAGAAGTGATCCAAGCCGCCCGCGACCATAACTGCTCGATCCGCATTGGTGTAAACGCGGGCAGTTTGGAAAAGCACCTTCTGGAAAAATATGCCGAGCCGTGCCCCGAGGCGATGGTCGAAAGCGGTTTGGAACATATCCGTATCCTTGAGGACAACGACTTTCACAATTTCAAGATCAGCGTGAAAGCCAGTGACGTGTTCTTGTCGGCTGCGGCGTATCAGGGCATTGCCGACGCAACGGACGCACCGATCCATCTGGGGATCACCGAGGCAGGGGGACTGGTCAGCGGTACCATCAAGTCCGCGATCGGTCTGGGCAACCTGCTGTGGATGGGTATCGGTGATACGATCCGGGTCAGCCTGTCCGCCGATCCGGTCGAAGAGGTGAAAGTCGGCTTTGAAATTCTGAAATCGCTGGGCCTGCGCCATCGCGGCGTCAACATCATCTCGTGCCCGTCCTGTGCCCGGCAAGGTTTTGACGTGATCAAAACGGTCGAAGCGCTGGAGCACCGGCTGGAGCACATCAAGACACCCATGAGCCTGTCAATTATCGGCTGTGTTGTGAACGGCCCGGGCGAGGCGCTGATGACAGATGTCGGTTTTACCGGCGGCGGAGCGGGATCGGGCATGGTCTATCTGGCGGGCAAGGCAAGCCACAAGATGTCGAATGATCAGATGATCGACCACATCGTGGAAGAGGTCGAGAAGAAAGCAGCTGAGTTGGATGCGTTAGCTGAGGCGGCTGAGTAACTGGGTTACCGGTAGAAACACTAAAGAAAAGCGGCGATTGCCGCGTTGCTGTGCGGAGGGCTATGCCTACGCATTGTGACAGATACAAGATGCGCCTGTGGCGCATCCAAAAATTGGGCTACTCGCCGAATATTGGATAAATGAACCCGTTGACCGGATAGTGACTGCCGTATTGCCCGGGCTGGCTTTCGACCCGGACCAGCGTCCAGTCGTTGTTTTTGGATACGTCCTTGACGCTCATCCTCAACGACACTCTGTTGCGGTGCCAGTTGGCGTGGTTAATGATGACTTCACGCTCGGTGACAATATCCGATACCACCGCCACATGGCCCAAGGGCATTCCACGGGTTGCCCGAAATGACATCACCGACCCCACAACCGGTTCATTGCCCCGATCAAAGATGTTGCGTGCCTTGCCCCACCAGTCTTTCGCGTTGCCGCGAATTTCAATGCCGCTGAGGTTGCGGGCGTAGGGTACGCACCATACGCGGTGCCCCAGTGCCTGCTTTCTTGAGACCTCTTGCAGCGCCATTGCCTGGCGTTCCGGGTCAAGATCCGCGTCGGTCGGACCCTGAGCGCAGGCGGACACAAGCGCAACCAGTCCCAGCGCAATCGCCGCGCGGGCGATGCGGGGACCGTGTGGCCAAATCGTGTCTGTTTTTCGAACGCGGTTTTGCAAGAAACTTCATTGCCGGTTTGAGTGGTGACAAAGTTTTATTGTGATCTTGCGGAGTATGAAAAGAGGGTTGCGAACACCCGGCAGGATTTTGCTGTTTCAATGTGCTGACTGTGTGCCAAGGGCCACACTAGACAGGCCGTAGACGTCCTCAGCGACGAACACGACGTTGGAATAAAGCGCTCACAAAAGGCTTAGGTCAAAAAACAGCGGCTTTTGTGTCAAAAGCCGCCTGGGTCACATACCGATGTGGCTTAAGGGCGGCATGCCGCCCCCGCGCTTACCCCTGTTCAGCCCGAACACCGTTTGCGATCTGCAACATCTGATCGGCCGGCAAAAAGCCCCGCAGCATTTCGGTGCCCAAAACAAACGAGGGCGTGCCGGAAATCTGCATGCGCTGCGCCAAAGCGCGGGTCTGGGTGATCTCATCGGTGACCTGATCGCTGTCCATCGCCGCAATGATCGCGTCGCTGTCCAGGCCCAGGCCGTCCGAAATGCGGCGCAGTGTTACTTCGCTGGGCTCTCCGGTGAATTCCAGCAGGGCGTCGTGCACTTGTTTATAGGCGTCATCGCCAGCGACATGCTTTGTCGCAACCGCAAAACGCGATGACATGACCGATGCGTCGCCCAGAATCGGAAACTCCTTGATCACCAGACGGATATTGCCGTCCTCGTTCAACAGGGTCTCCACCTCGGGCACCGCGCGACGGCAATAGCCGCAGCGATAGTCCATGAACTCGACCAGGGTAATATCGCCCTCGGGGTTGCCGCCGACCCAACTGTATCCGTCATTGAACAGCTCATCGGCATTTGCGGCGACCAGCTCTTTGTCTGCCAGCGCCTCGGCTGCCGCGTTTTCCTGTTCGAGGATGTTGATCGCCTCAATGATCACCCCCGGGTTTTCCAGAAGGTACTCGCGCACCTGCGCGCCGAATTCGGCCTTTTCAGCCTCGCTCATGGCCGACAGGTCCAGCGCTTGCGCGGGTCCCGCGACCAGGGAAAGCCCCAGAAGGGCAGGTACAGCGTGTTTGAGGATCATCTCCGTTTCCTTTTGTCTTTGTTTGCGCGTTCCGCGGCAATCAACACATCCTGCGCCCTTTGCCAACCCGGTGAGCCTTCGGGCAGTTGCCCAACGGCCCGTCTTGCATGAATACCTGCGTCTTCCAACCGGCCTTGCAGGGCATAGCGTTCCGCCGTGACGGCTGACGCCATGCCGTTGTTTCCAACCTGAGCGTAGGCCGCGCCCAGATCGCGCATCAGGCGCGCATTGCGATAGTCACGCGCCCGTGCTTTTTCCAAGACTTGCAGGGCTGCTTTGGTTTGACCCTGCGCCAAAAGCGCGCGGCCATAGCCTGCCAGGATCAAGGGATCGTTGGGCGCCATATCCACGGCTTGACCATACGCTTTAACGGCTTCCTGTAATTGCCTGTTTTCCAGAAGAATTTGTCCTTTTAGCTCATAATAGAATGGATCATCCGGGCGAATGGCGAGCGCCTCGTCTATGGCCGCGCGTGCCTGGGCCAGATTACGGTTCTGGTGATGGGCCGACGCTTCGCGCATCATGCGAATATCGCGATCAGTTTCTTCCTTGGCCCGGCGCAAAGTCCAAGAGGGTGAGCGCAAAAAGGCCGACAGCTTGCCCTTGACCCGTGCAAACCAGTAGTCGGCGTTCGGGTTTGGCTGGGCCTTGTCGCCAAACTCGTCCAGAAACGCCTCGGCTGCGCGCAGACGTTCCCGGCTGGTGGGATGTGACCGCATATAGGGGTCCTGATTTGCAAAGCTCAGCAACTCCTGACCAGCGAATTTGCGGTGCAGCTTGACCATGCCGCTGGGAGAGATGCCCGCCCACCGCAGATAGCTGGCCGCGCTGCGGTCAGCCGAGGCCTCTTCGGCCCGTGTGTGGCCCAGAAAACTGCGCAGGGCTGAGGCCTGCGTGCCTGCGGCAATGCCTGCCGCCGCTTCGCCCCCACCTGCGGCTGCGGCGATCAATGCCAGGGCGGTTCCAAGACCGGCATTCCGCTGCGCAGCGCGCAGATTTTCCGCCCGGCGTGCCAAATGTCCGTTGGCGATATGTGCTGCCTCGTGCGCGATCACGGCCTGCAGCATTTCAGGGCTTTCGACCCCCAGAATCAGTCCGTAATTCAGATAGATAGCGTTGTAGTCGATGACAAAGGCATTGAACGTGCTGTCATTGACAACCAGGATGCGCACCCGGTTGGTGTTCAGGCCAGCCGCACGCAGAACCGGAAAGGCCAGTTCGCGCAGCCCGTGCTCGATGTCCGGGTCCCGGATCAGGCTTTGTGCATGGCTTTGTGCTGCCGCCGTCAGCCACATGACAACCGCCAGCATCAGGGCCGGGATTGACGCCAGCCGGGATACGCGTTCAAAAGCCATGGCTGCAACATGGGAGATGGGCATGAGAAACTCAACCCGGTCCGGGGTCGATCCGTTTATTGTGATGGACGTGATGGAGACTGCGCGCAAGGCGGAAGAGGCCGGACGCCACATCATCCACATGGAAGTCGGCCAGCCCGGAACCGGGGCCCCTGCGGGCGCGACTGCGGCATTGGCAAAAGCCATGCAGAAAGGCCCGCTGGGCTACACGGTTGCGCTGGGTCTTCCCGCGTTGCGGCAGCGGATCGCCCAGATGTACGGGGACTGGTACAACGTTGATCTGAACCCGGATCGGGTGGTGATCACTCCCGGGTCGTCGGGTGGATTTCTCCTGGCCTTCACGGCCCTGTTCGACAGTGGGGACCGCGTCGGCATCGGGGCGCCGGGCTACCCCTCGTACCGGCAGATTCTGAAAGCGCTCGGCCTTGTCGCGGTTGATCTTCCGACCGCGCCGGAAAACCGGTTGCAGCCTGTGGCGGCGGATATTCAAGGACTGGACCTGCGCGGCCTGATGGTGGCCTCTCCGGCCAATCCAACCGGCACCATGCTGGATCGCGCCGCAATGGGCGCTCTGATCGAGGCGGCACAGGGGCAGGGCGCATCCTTCATCAGCGATGAAATCTACCACGGGCTGGAATATGAGGCCAAAGCGGTGACCGCGCTGGAACTGACGGACGAGTGCTACGTTGTAAATTCGTTCTCCAAGTATTTCTCGATGACCGGGTGGCGCGTCGGCTGGATGGTTGTTCCCGAGGATCAGGTGCGCGTGGTCGAACGTATCGCCCAGAACATGTTCATTTGCGCTCCGCATGCCAGTCAGGTCGCCGCACTGGCGGCAATGGACTGCGAAGACGAGCTGCAGGGCAACCTGGATATCTATCGCCAGAACCGGGCACTAATGCTTGAGGGTCTGCCAAGGGCCGGATTTACCAATATCGCGCCGCCGGACGGTGCGTTCTACGTCTATGCCGATGTCTCTGACCTGACCGACGACAGCCGCGCCTTTGCCGCCGAGATTCTGGACAAGGCCGGTGTTGCGGTGACGCCGGGTCTGGATTTTGACCCGCAGCGTGGCCATGCGACGCTGCGGTTTTCCTACGCGCGTGCGACTGCAGACATCGAGGACGGGCTGGAGCGGCTGCTGAAATTCATGGCCGCACGCGGCGCAGTGTCCGAGCAGGTGTAACCCGTTCACAAACATTCTTTCTTAGTATAGGTTGGCCTCAACGATCTCGGGAAAACTTGAGGCCATGAGCAGGATTTTCTATTGCATAGCGCTGATCTGCGCGCTGGCGAGTGGTGCCGTTGCGCAGGATTTCAGCGCTCTGGCGCGCGTTCAGCCGGACCAGAGCCGGATCGTGGACGCCGGACGGTCGGGCGTTCGGGTCGACATTGGCCTCAGCCAAGGCGTTCCGTACCGCATATTCACGCTGCGGGACCCTTACCGTATGGTGCTGGACTTTCAGGAAGTCGACTGGACGGGTCTGGACCGTCAGAAGTTCCTGCAATCCGAGCGCATCAGCGGTGTTCAGTTTGAGGCCTACGTTCCGGGCTGGTCGCGGCTTGTGTTGGAACTGGGGGCCCCGATGGCCGTCGAGATGGCGGACATGCGGGTGGATGTTGCCACCGGCGCGGCAGTTCTGTCCCTGAACCTGAAAGGCACCGACTTTGACGCGTTCAACGCCAGTGCCGGCAAACCACGCAACCCGGGTTGGGATTTGCCTGAACCCGCAGACACGACCTACGTCTCTCCGCGCAACGGCAATGCACCGCTGCGCGTGATGCTGGATCCGGGGCATGGCGGTATCGATCCCGGGGCCGAGGTCGGCGGTATCAATGAAAAGACCATGATGCTGACATTTGCGCGGGAACTGCGTGAATTGCTTTTGCGCTCGGGCGGATATGAAGTGATGCTGACCCGTGTCGAGGATGATTTCGTTTCGCTGGAACGCCGCATCGCCTTGGCGCATCAGGCGGGGGCAGACGTCTTCATTTCGCTGCATGCAGATTCGCTGTCCGAAGGTCAAGCACACGGGGCGGCGGTTTACACGCTCTCCGAAGAGGCCTCGGACGTGGCCAGCCTGAAACTGGCCGAACGGCATGACCGTGGCGATCTGATATCGGGAATTGATCTGAATGGCACCGATGATCAGGTGACCGACGTCCTGCTGGATATGGCACGGCAGGAAACCAAACCGCGCACCACCGCGCTGGCACAGGCGCTGGCCAACGGAATGGCGCAGCAGGGCGGGCCGATGAACAGGAAACCGCTGCGCACGGCCTCTTTTTCAGTGCTCAAGGCTGCAGATGTGCCATCCGTGCTGGTGGAACTTGGGTTTCTATCCAGCCCACGGGACTTGAAAAACATCAAAGATCCTGAATGGCGCGCCAAAATGGCGCTGGGGCTGTACCGGGGTCTGGAAGCGTGGCGCCAGCAGGATCTGGTTCGGCAGTCGCTGATTGGACAGTGACCTGACGGCGCAAAACGGCTAGAATGCGCTATCGTGTTTTGACCCTGCGATGGCGCGACACTATATAGGCGGCACCGCGAGCAAAAGGCAGTAACGTGATCCGGTTCATTCTTTCGATTTTCGGGGCTATTTTCAGCCTTGTTACCTTGGGTATCTTCATGGCCGCGCTGGTTGTTGGCGCGGTGTTCTGGATGTACGGGCGCGACCTGCCCAGCCACGAGGCGCTGGCGCAATACAAACCGCCTACGATCAGCCGCATCTATTCGGGCAAAGGCCAGTTGATCGACGAGTTCGCACAGGAACGCAGGTTGTTTACCCCGTCCGAGGAAATCCCGGACCTTGTGAAACAGGCGTTCATCTCGGCGGAAGACAAGAATTTCTACACCCATCAGGGCTATGACCCGCGCGGAATCATCGCCGCCGGTGTCGAGGCCGTTAGAACCAAGGGCGAAACCGTACGCGGCGCGTCCACCATCACCCAGCAGGTGATGAAGAACTTCCTGCTGTCGGGCGACCGCCGGGCCGAACGCAAGATCAAGGAAATCATCCTCGCCACACGGCTTGAGGATACGCTGGATAAGGAACAGATTCTCGAACTCTACATGAACGAGATCTTTCTGGGCCAGAATTCCTATGGAGTGACCGCCGCCGCGCAGACCTATTTCAACAAGACATTGCAGGAACTGGCCCCGCATGAGGCGGCCATGCTGGCTGCAATGCCCAAGGCGCCTTCGGATTATCACCCCGTTCGGCAAAAGGAACGCCTGCTGGACCGCCGCAACTACGTGCTGCGCGAGATGCGCCAGAACGGTTACATCGATCAGGCGACTTTCGAGACTGAGGTCGAGATGCTCCTGCGCTCGGTCCAGAACGGCGACTTTGAAAGTTTCCGCACCGCACTGCCGCCGCGCGACTATTTCACAGACGAAATCCGTCGCCAGCTGAGCGTGGATTTTGGCGAGGGGGAGTTCTTTACCGGTGGTTTCACCGTGCGGGCCTCGGTCGATGAGGAAATGCAGGTCGAGGCTGCGCGTGCTCTACGCGAGGCGCTGCAGAAATACGATCTGTCGCGCGGTCAATGGCGCGGTACAGGTGAGGCGATTGCCGAAGAAAAGCTGGCGGATGAAACCCAATGGCGCGAGGCGCTGGCCCTGATGGAGATCCCACGCGATGTGGTGCTGCCAACGCAATGGTATCCGGCCGTTGTTCTGGATGTCGCGGATCAACAACTGACCGTGGGGATCGAGAACGGGCCGGCCGATGGAACAATCCCGAGGTCCGACATCAAATGGATGAAGGGCGACTTTGCCGCCAATTTCAAACGCGGCGACGTCATCCTTGTCATGGCCGGGGAAGAGGGCCAGTGGTCCGCGCGTCAGGTTCCCGAAGTGCAGGGCGCATTTGTGGCGATGGACGTGAACTCGGGTCGTGTTTTGGCGATGCAGGGCGGGTTCTCTTATCAGGACACCGTGTTCAACCGTGCCACGCAGGCACAGCGCCAGCCGGGCTCCAGTTTTAAGCCCTTTGTGTACGCCGCCGCGCTGGACAGTGGTTACAGCCCGGCGACGATCGTCGTCGACGCCCCGATTGAGGTGAACACGCCTCAGGGCCTGTGGCGCCCCAAGAACTCGACCAACAAGTTTTACGGACCTACGCCACTGCGCACCGGGATCGAACAGTCCCGGAACCTGATGACGATCCGATTGGCTCAGGAAATCACCATGCCGGTCGTCGCGGGGTATGCGGAACGCTTTGGTGTCTACGACCGGATGGGCGCGTTTCTGGCGAACTCGTTGGGGGCCGAAGAAACCACACTCTACAAAATGGTCGCGGCCTACGCGATGTTTGCGAATGGCGGCGAGCGGGTCGAACCAACGCTGGTCGACCGCATTCAGGACCGGTTCGGCAAGACCATTTACCGCCACGACGACCGGCAGTGCCTGGATTGCAATTCCAGCTGGCTGGAACCGGATGAATCGCCGCAGATTGTGACAGATCGCGATCAGGTTATGGACGCGATCACCGCCTATCAGCTGACCTCGATGATGAAAGGTGTCGTGGACCGCGGTACCGCGTCCAGCCGCGTGAACCTGCCAGTGCCGACCGCCGGCAAGACCGGCACGACAAACGACAACAAGGATGCGTGGTTCATCGGCTTCACGTCTAATATCGTCGCGGGCTGTTACATCGGGTATGACCGACCGCGCCCGATGGGGCGGGGCGGATATGGCGGCACAATGTGCGGGCCTGTCTTCCAGAGCTTCATGGAAAAAGCGGTTGAGAAATACGGCGGCGGTCCGTTTGAGGTGCCCCCGGGCGGCCAGTTCATCAAGATCGACCGCTTCAGCGGCGCGCGTCTGCCAGCGGACGCCACCGGAGACTACGTGGTGGCCGAATACTTCCGCGATGGTGTCGATGGATTTATTGACCGCGTCTATGACGGCGGATTCGCCATCGGTTCTGACCTGCCGCTGTTTGAAGAGGTGCAGCGAGCGGGCGTTCAGGTACAAACCTCAACCGGGCAGACCGTTATCGTGGGGCCGAAAGCCACGCAGGGCGATGTTACGACAGGTGGCCTTTACTGATCGCCGGCCTGTAAAAACAGCGTCAACAGATCGGCCTCTTTGTCTTGGGTGATCCGCCCGTTCGACCGCCAGAAAATCGACAAGGCGCATTTTGCGGCGGCCCATTTGGCCAGCCGCGCGCGCGATACCTCCAAGGCGTTGGCGTAAAGTGTCAGGCACGTGTCGATCTGGCTTGTCTGACGTACGAGGTCGGGCATGCCTTTGGGGTGGCGCAACGCGTTGGCCAGTTCAAAGGCCGGATCACCAATGTATCCCTTGGCGTCAATGACCCGTGGCCCGGCTTCTGTCAGAATGACGTTGTCGGGATGCAGATCGCCATGCAGCGGCACAACCGTCTCCTGTGTTTCCAAGAGCTTACGAGCGATATCCGTTGCGCGCGCCATGTCCCGCCTCAGGGGTTTGGCGCAGGTAGCCTCAAATCGGAGCTCAAAAAGCGGGGCAAACACGTCGGCCAATGGCTTTAAGCCACGCATGTCAGCAATCCGGTCGTTATGAAGGCGCTTTGCCGTCTGAGCCAACGTGCGCAGCGCAAATTCTGGTCGACCCTCCCGCGCGATATCGCCGAGCGATGGACCATCCAGCCATTCCATGAGGATCGCATTGTCGGCCTCTTCCAAGACTGTGACGGCACCTCTGTCTTGCCACCGCGCCAAAAGCGCAGATCCCGGGGCTTCGTTGCCCCGATCCGCACGCCGATAGAGTTTCAGCGCCGCAGTTGAGCCATCCCTACGCCTGACTGTCCAGACGCGCGCCGCACCGGTATCCGCAACAAGACTCAGCAAGGTGAGGTCCCATCGGTTCAGAAACTCTTGTTGTACGTCCTGCAATCGCGCCTCGCTTGTCTTGTGGTGACCTGCGCCTCTTGCTATCACGCAGGCCTGATTGAGCAAGTTGGGACCTGACCATGCGCGCCGAAACCCAAAACACTGTGGCGGAAATCGAAAAATCGCTAGAACTGCTGGCGCAGCGCATGGACTATGAGACCGCGCCGCACCGGTTGGAGGAGTTCAACGCGCGCGTCGAGGACCCGAACCTCTGGGACAGCCCGGAGAACGCGCAGAAACTGATGCGTGACCGTCAGATGCTGGTCGATGCCATCGAGACTTACGAGTCGATCAAAACCGACCTCAACGACAATGTTGAACTGATCGAACTCGGTGAGATGGAAGAGGACGATGAGGTCGTTCAGGACGCCGAAGACGCCATCCGGAAACTGCAGGCCAAAGCAGCGAAAAAAGAGCTTGAGGCGCTGTTGGATGGCGAGGCTGACGGCAACGATACCTTTCTCGAGATCAATTCAGGCGCAGGTGGGACTGAGAGTTGCGACTGGGCGTCGATGCTGGCGCGGATGTATGTGCGCTGGGCCGAGAAGAAAGGTTACACGGTCGAACTGCAGTCAGAGACGGCGGGCGAAGAGGCGGGGATCAAATCCGCCGCGTACAAGATTTCGGGTCACAATGCCTATGGGTGGTTGAAATCGGAAAGCGGCGTGCATCGCCTGGTACGGATTTCGCCTTTTGACTCGGCGGCCAAGCGGCACACCTCGTTCAGTTCTGTCTGGGTCTATCCTGTGGTGGACGACAATATCGAGATCGACGTAAACCCGTCGGATATTCGGATCGATACCTATCGATCCTCGGGCGCGGGTGGTCAGCACGTGAACACCACGGACTCGGCCGTTCGGATCACGCATATCCCGACCGGGATCGTCGTGACGAGTTCTGAGAAATCGCAGCACCAGAACCGTGATATTGCCATGAAGGCCCTGAAATCACGCCTGTACCAGCAGGAACTGGACCGTCGCAACGCCGAGATCAATGCGGCGCATGAGGCGAAGGGCGATGCAGGATGGGGCAACCAGATCCGGTCGTATGTCCTGCAGCCCTACCAGATGGTCAAGGACCTGCGAACCAATCACGAAACCTCAGACACCAAGGGCGTGTTGGACGGCGATCTGGACGAATTCATGGCCGCCACGCTGGCGCTGAACGTCGCTGGCAAAAGCCGCTCCGAGGCTCAGGGCGAGGAATGATGCGCGGCGTGCGGACCCCGCGTTCATGACATTCGTAAAAGGCCACTGGCAGCTGATCCTGATCACAGGTCTGGTGCGTGTTCTGGTCGATGCCGGTTGTGTTGCCGCTGAAAATCCTGGTGGTGTTCCTGCACGAGCTGTCGCATGGCCTTGCGGCGCTTGTAACCGGCGGGTCCGTCGAGCGCATTTCGGTTTCAATCCATCAGGGCGGCTATGCGGTGACGCGCGGTGGAAACTTGTTTCTGATCCTCAGTGCGGGATATCTGGGTTCGCTCCTTTTGGGTCTGGGGCTACTGGCGGTTGCCTTGCGGTCCCACGCGGACAGGGCTGTACTGGGCGCATTTGGTGCCGTCATGCTGCTGGTGACTGTGCTCTACATCCGCGAGCCTTTTGCAATGGCGTTCTGCGGCGCAGTGGGGCTGGGGATGTTGGTTATGGCCCGATACCTGCAGCGCGGGGTCTGCGACATGGTTTTGCGGATCATTGGCCTGACCAGCATGATTTATGTGCCTTATGACATTTTCGATGACACGATCCGCCGCTCCCATCTGCGGTCAGACGCCTTTATGCTGGCGGAAAACTTTGGCGGGACAACGATCCTGTGGGGTGGATTGTGGTTGGTGCTCAGCCTTGTGGTGATCGTCTTCGGTTTGAAATCCATGCTGGGCCGCGACAGCAATTTGCGCTTTGATGTCAAGGTTGGATGACGATCAGTTCGCCCTGGTTCGCTCCAATGGCCTATTTCTGAAAAGATAAATCTAAACAACGGGTTTAAATGCCATCGACCCGTCGCTAGGCTGCGTGTGAACAGCAGATGGACGCATTCGAGTGGATCTGACACGCAGATCAGCAACCGACCTTTTGGCCGACCTGAGCAACCGACGGTGTTCGGCCTCGGATGTGATGGGGGCGACGTTGGATCGCATCCATCAGATCAACCGTCAGGTCAACGCGCTTGTCGCCCTGCGGGATGAGACGGATTTGATGGCCGAGGCTCAGGCAATGGATGCCGGGCCTATCCGCGGGCCACTTCACGGCCTGCCGATTGCGGTCAAGGATCTGGTCAACGTGGCCGGCATCGTTTCGTCGCAGGGCTCGCCGATCTATCGCAACCATGTTCCGGACCGCGATGACCTGATCGCTGCGCGTATGCGGGAGGCCGGGGCGATCCTGATCGGTAAGACCAACACGCCGGAGTTTGGGTTGGGTTCTCACACCTTCAATCCCGTCTACGGGGCAACGCGCAACCCTTATGAGGCATCTAAAACCTGCGGCGGGTCGTCCGGTGGGGCGGCTGTCGCCCTGGCAACCGGTATGGTGGCTCTTGCTGATGGGTCCGACATGATGGGCAGCCTGCGCAACCCCGCCGCTTGGAACAATGTTTACGGGTTCCGACCGTCATGGGGCCGAGTGCCGCCTGACCCGGTGGGCGATGCGTTTCTGCATCAGCTCTCCACGCTTGGACCCATGGCACGCAGCCCCGAAGATCTGGGGCTTTTGCTGGATGTGATATCCGGTCCTGATCCGCGCTTGCCGCTGGTCGGGCCTGGCACCGCCGTCTCGCCTGTTGAGGCGGCCGATCTTGCCAGCGTTCGGATCGGCTGGCTTGGAGATTGGGGCGGTGCCTTTCCGATGGAAGACGGGGTTCTGAGCGTCTGTCAGGATGCCTTGCGGGTTTTTGAAGAGCTTGGCGCCCATGTGGAGGCTGTGGCGCCGCCTTTTCATGCCGAAGAGATTTGGGAGAGCTGGATTGCCTTGAGGTCCTGGGGTGTCGCGGCCGGGTTGGAGCCTTTGACGGAGCAGCGCGCCTCTTTGAAAGACACCGCACAATGGGAACTGGACTGCGGACTGGCCATGAGTGCTATGGATGTTCACCACGCCAGTGTGACACGGTCCGAGTGGTTCCGTGCGGCGGCGAAACTGTTCGAAAGCTACGACGCGCTGGTTCTGCCTGCGGCGCAGGTCTGGCCCTTCGACATCGAAACACCATACCCCACGGAAATCGCGAGTCGCGCCATGGACACCTATCATAGGTGGATGCATGTGACCCTGCCGGTCAGCCTGATCGGGTTGCCCTGTCTGGCGGCCCCTGCAGGGTTTGGAGCCAACGGTTTGCCGATGGGAATTCAGCTGTTCGGACAGCGCGGCGCGGATGCACGCCTGTTGTCGCTTGGGGCGGCCTATCACGCCGCGACGGAATGGCCGCAAAAGCGACCGGCACTGGCCTAACGCGTTAATCGGAGGAGAAACAGACTATGGAAAGACCCTTTGGTGTTCCTCAGATGCGGCCGGTCAATGCCGCGATGCTGCGCACTGCGCTCGGACAGGCCTGGGTGGATTTTCGGCAGGCGCCGCAATTTGGTCTGATGTTTGCGGGCTTTTACGTCCTGGCTGGATGGGCCATGGCTTGGGTTACGGTTCAGACCGGCACGACATACTGGCTGGTGCTTGCGGCCATCGGCTTCCCCCTGATTGGGCCGTTTGCTGCGGTCGGGTTGTACGAGGTGTCCAACCGGCTGGAAAAGGGAGAACCGTTGGATTTCGGGGCGATTTTTGGCGTGGTGCTGCAGCAAAGTCGCCGCCAGTTGCCGTCAATCTGCGCCATCATTGTGGTGATGTTCCTGTTCTGGTTTTTTCTTGGCCACATGATCTTTGCGCTCTTCATGGGTTTGACGACGATGACCAACGTGTCGACCTCGCTGGAGGTGTTTCTGACACCCAACGGTCTGACCATGCTGGCGGTTGGAACAGCCGTCGGTGCCGTTTTTGCGGTTCTGCTGTACATGCTGACGGTCTTGTCGATTCCGATGTTGCTGGACCGTGAACTGGATTTTGTCACGGCGATGATCACAAGCTACTCTTATGTCGCAGCCAACCTGCCGCTTATGCTGGGATGGGGCGCGTTTATCGCGGTTTTGACCTTTGTCTCGATGATCCCGTGGTTTCTGGGGCTTCTGGTGGTGTTGCCGTTACTGGGACATGCAAGCTGGCACCTGTATCGTCAGATCACGCAGGGTGGGGAACACGATACGGTATAGAGACACGGCCGGTGATTGGCCCGAGCAATCTCTGGCCCAATGTGCGGAGCGTCAGGCCCGAGCCAGGCCCCGGCCGGTTTTTCGGGCTGTTTCAAATACCGCCTGGGCGTCTTGCCCGAGATGTCGAAACGTTACCAGGGTTGCATCGCGGTCTTTTGGCAGGGGGTCGGACAGTCCGATCATCCGCCCTTGCCAATGGTCGGTGCCGGACTCCTCTCCCTGCACAATCAGATAAAGCCGACTGTTCAGGCCGTTCCTACATGACATCAGAATGCAGAACTGGTCCCCCACGCTGGCCGCGATTCCCCGCATTTCGCGATCCGGAGGTGCGGCAGAGGGCATTGCCGCGCGCGCCGCATAGGCGCGCACGAGTGTGCATTGCGGAAGCTGCTGGGCATGGATCAAACCCAGCCGCGCTGTCGTGGTCTGGGCAGGCTTGCTTTCTTCGACCGCATAAAACCCGGGTAGGAATGTCTGGCTACTCGACGTGTCCAAATCGGACCAAAAAAAATCTGTCAGGCCCGAAACCGCCTGTGGCTGAGGTGAGGATACAATGTCGTCCAGCGGTTTCAGAAGAATGCGCGCATCCGTATCAAAAAACCGGCAAATCCGGTCCAAAACATCGGGGCGTGGAAAGCTCTCACCGCCCAGATATCTGTTGAACTGGGTTCGGTTGATACCAAGCTGGCGGCACAGCCCGGACACAGTTGGGTATTGTTGCGCCAATTGCCTCAGGTTTGCGCCGAACATAGCACGTAACTCTGCCGGACTGCGGATATCGTCGGTCATGGCTGTCCCAAACCTCAGTATTTATTATTTGGCAAAAAATACGACAACGTCGGACCGCAGGCGGACGCGCGTCAGCAATCGTAAAGATGGCCCATGGCGATGTATCCCCACATCGCGCGGGCGAAGCTACTCCACAAATAGGCGAACGCAATAGGCTTTATCGGAAAAAGCGTGATCTTTTAAGCGAAAATTAAACAATATTGCTCGTTTGTGCGCAGATCTGCACACTACGATGGGACGTTTTCTTTAGGAAGGTCGCGAAATCAGCCCGCGCGCCAATCAGCTAAATCTGATCCGGGGCGCGGGTATATTTATCGATTAATCACCGCGCAGCAGGGCGGCAACGCCGGTGCGGGCAATCTCGATCAGTCCCAAAGGACGCATCAGATCGGCAAATGCGTCGATCTTGTCGGGTGCGCCGGTGATCTCGAAGATGAACGAGTTCAGCGTGCTGTCGACCACGTTGGCCCGGAAGATATCTGCCAGCCGCAATGCCTCGACCCGTTTGTCACCTTCACTGACAACCTTGATGATCGCCAGTTCCCGCTCGACCGAGGGGCCTTCGACGGTGAGGTCATGTACATCCCGGACCGAGACGATCCGACCCAGTTGCGCCTTGATCTGCTCGATCACCTGAGGCGTACCGGTTGTGACGATGGTGATGCGGCTGAGATGGCCGGTATGGTCTACCTCGGCGACGGTCAGGCTTTCGATGTTGTAGCCACGTCCCGAGAACAGGCCGATCACACGGGCCAGAACACCGGGTTCGTTTTCGACCAGAACCGCAATCGTGTGCCGTTCCTGCACGTCCGAAAACGTGGGCCTTAGGTTGTAAGCTGAATGGCGGGTGGAGCCTTTTTTGATATGTAGTGCAGACATGTTGCTACCGTATCTCATTTTCAGTGAAATAGTCAGAGTTGCCGGGGGCAATTTCGTCGGCAACTTCGTTCCAGAAAGCGGTTACTTCCACACCGCGAAGTCGGGTCGGATAACGACCCTGACCAACCCCTGAGATGTCGCCGCGGAAGAGCTGGCTTTCGCTCAGCACGAGAAATAGGTCGTCGGGTTTGCGGCACGTCGCCGATATTGGACGGGTCGGGTACGTTGTGCACAACTGCGGGTATGTCGGGCCGGACTTTTTGACATCCCACGTCCCTTGAATGACTTCTGTTGAAGCGGATGTCGCCCGAAACACTCGACCATCGCTGCTGAAGTATTCCACGGCACTGGCGATGGCTTCGGCCTGTCCCCGTTCATTTGGTGGCGGGACCTCTTGGTACATATTTCCGTCACTTCCAAGATACTGGTAGACCTTAGAGATCAACGTTGTATCGCTGTACACTGTTCGTGCCTTCTCGACGGTGTTCACTTCTTGGTAGGCAGGCAAATGGGAGTCTTGGGGGAGGTAAAACAGGAACGGCCTTTCGCACCCCGCAACAAGCATGGCACTGACCAGCAATGCCGCTGCAATCGAACCCTTCGATATCATACAAGCACCGACCCTTTGGAATCGATCACGCCCTGCGTCTCAGATTCGCCCAGCAGCATCTCGTTATGCGCCTTGCCCGACGGGATCATCGGGAAGCAGTTTTCGTGCTTTTCAACCAGACAGTCGAAGATCACCGGACCATCATGGTTGATCATTTCCATGATTGCGTCATCCAGATCGGCCGGATCGGAACACAGTATGCCCTTGGCACCAAAAGCCTCGGCCAGCTTAACGAAATCGGGCAGAGCCTCGGACCACGAGTGCGAATACCGCTCGCCATGCAGCAACTCCTGCCACTGGCGGACCATGCCCAGACGTTCGTTGTTCAGGATGAACTGTTTGACGGGCAGGCGATACTGTACGGCGGTGCCCATCTCCTGCATGTTCATCAGCCATGAGGCCTCGCCTGCGACGTTGATCACCAGAGCGTCCGGGTGCGCCATCTGCACGCCGATGGAGGCCGGGAAGCCATAACCCATCGTGCCGAGACCGCCCGAGGTCATCCAGCGGTTGGGGTCTTCGAACCCAAGATATTGCGCCGCCCACATTTGGTGCTGACCAACCTCGGTCGTGATGTAACGGTCGTGTTTTTTGGTCAGCTCTTCCAGACGCACCAACGCATGCTGTGGCTTGATCGACTTCTCGCTCGCGGTGTAGGCGAGGCAGTTGATCTTGCGCCAGTCGGCAATCTGGGTCTGCCATTGCTTTACACTGGCGGCGTCGGTTTTGCGACCGCGGGCTTTCCAGATTTTCAGGATGTCTTCCAGAACATGCGCAACGTCGCCCACAATCGGGATGTCCACCCGGATCACCTTGTTGATCGACGAGGGGTCGATATCAACATGTGCCTTCTTCGAGTTCGGCGAGAAGGCGTCGATCCGGCCAGTGATCCGGTCATCGAACCGCGCGCCGATATTGATCATCAGATCGCAGTCGTGCATCGCCATGTTGGCTTCATAGAGGCCATGCATGCCCAGCATGCCCAGCCAGTTCTTGCCCGATGCCGGATAGGCGCCCAGACCCATCAGGGTTGATGTGATCGGAAAACCGGTTGCGTCCACCAGTTCCCGCAACAATTGGCTTGCTGCCGGCCCCGAGTTGATGACCCCGCCGCCAGTATAGAATATGGGCTTCTTTGCCGTTTCCATCGCCGCGACCAGTTCCGTGATCTCCTCTAGATCGCCTTTCAGAACCGGTTGATAATGCGAGCTCGACGGTTTCGGGGCGCTGTAGTCGCCTGTCGCAAACTGAACATCTTTGGGAATGTCGACCAGCACCGGACCCGGACGGCCCGAGGTGGCGACATGGAACGCCTCGTGCATCGTCGCAGGCAGCGAATTCGTGTCCTTGACCAGCCAGTTGTGTTTCGTACACGGGCGGGTGATCCCGACCGTATCGGCCTCCTGAAACGCGTCCGAGCCGATCATGAAGGTCGGAACCTGACCGGTCAGCACCACGATCGGGATCGAGTCCATCAGCGCATCCGTCAGGCCGGTCACGGCATTTGTCGCACCGGGACCGGAGGTCACAAGCGCAACGCCCGGCTTGCCGGTCGCGCGGGCATAGCCTTCGGCGGCGTGCACCGCACCCTGTTCGTGGCGCACCAGAATGTGACGAATGTCATTTTGCAGAAAGATCTCGTCATAGATCGGTAGGACGGCGCCGCCGGGATACCCGAATACCGTGTCCACGCCCTGATCCTTGAGGGCCTGAACAACCATTTTTGCGCCGGTCATCTCACGTGTCATCTGCTTTGCTCCGTTCGCGACATGTGTCTTGCGTTTCGCATAAAAAAAGCCCCCGAAGTTTCGGAGGCGCATGGGTTCGATTATGGTTTACCGTTACCGGCCCATGCGCTTGGTTCCTACGATTACGACTAGCGTTCTCATCGCCAGAGGCTCCTTTCAGCTTGATCGCGACCTTATGGGTGGTCGCAGGGGGCGTCAACAGGCAATTGCACCAATTTTCTATCTCAGAGGCATGTTTTTGCGACACTTTGTTGCGCAGATTGTCGCATTACCAAAATTTCTGTGAACGACATCGGTTGGTATGCCGAAAAGTATCGGCCCCAATGTGTCAAAAAGCGTCAGAGCGATGTCCGAAACAGGCATGATTACCCCCTTTTTTTGCGCAACCCTGATCAGGACGGAACCACATAAGGAGGCGCAGTGTGTTGCACGATCTGGTGGATCTGGGGCGATATCCGATCGATTGCCCGGACTCGGTGGCCTATGACCAGTTGATCGGTGATTTGCGGCGTGAACTGGATCGCGACGGCTGCGCGGTCCTGCCGGGCTTTGTCCATTCCGCCGGTCTTGAGGTACTGCTGCACGAGGCGGAAGCGGTTGCCGCGCAGGCGCATCGTTCGTTCACCCGCACCAATGCCTATTTCACCCAAGACGATCCCAGCTATGGCGCGGCGCACCCGATCCGGCGGTTTTATGAGCGATCCAATGCCTTTGTGCCAGCAGACAATTTTCCGGCGTCGGGACCCTTGCGGCGCATCTATGAGTTTGATGGCTTCCTGCCCTTTATCCGTGCGGCCCTTGACGAGCCCGTAGACCGGTTCTTTCGGTACGATGATCCCCTGGCCGACGTGATTATCAACGTGGTGGAAGAGGGGCAGGGCTTTCCGTGGCATTTCGACACCAACAATTACACTGTGACGCTGGCCATTCAGAACGGCCAGACCGGCGGCGCGTTTGAATACGTGCCGAACCTGCGCAATTCAGAGGACGAAAATTTTGACGCCGTCGCCTCGGTTCTGGATGGCAATATGGCGCGGGTTCGCACGCTGGACTTGCAGCCGGGCGATTTGCAGATCTTCAAGGGCCGGTATTCCCTGCATCGCGTGGCGCCGGTTTGGGGGACGCGCAGCCGCTATGTGGGGATTTTTTCCTTTGTCGAGGCCGAAGGGATGTGTGGCGGGATCGAGCGGACCCGGCAGCTTTATGGCCGGGTCTTGCCGCACCACTACAAGCGTGAAGGTGTCAGACGGGATCAGTTGTTGGATTGAGTATTCACAATTTGATCCAGTCTTTGGGCGAGAGCTTTGGCACGTTGGGGTTCGATGGTCCAGCAGCAAGCGACCTCCCACGCCAATCTGGCATTTTGCGATATGCTAGACCCCCCTTTCGGCGCTTCGAACGATGCCGCATCCTTCCTCGATTCATCCCAGTCTATGAGCGTCAAAACTCCTTGCGGAGTCACAATCGCATTTGCTGCCGTTAGGTCGCCGTGCAATGCGACCTCAGGTTCCCAGGGGATCAGCGACCATGCTTGCCTGCACAGATCAACGATCCTGTCAGGCATTACCCTTAGGTCTATATCGCCCCCCTGATCGAGATGTGCCAAATCGCGAGGGGAAACCTGTTCCGGCCGTTGTGGCCAGTGGCGTGTGGTAGCGTGCAAGTGATCAATACATGACGTAACCCGGGACAGATCCGCTTTGCGGGCACGCGCGCCGGGAACAAATGTCTCAAGCGTCCAGCCGTTCACAACCTTGCCACCGTTGGCAGCAGCTAAGAGATGGGGTGTATTGATGCCACATGCACGGGCTTGTCGCATCAATTGCGACATCCAATCGACTGAGGCTTCTGATCTACGACTGGATTTTGCGACATGCCGGATTCCGTTTACTTCAACCATCCAGACAGAATTGCGATGACCGCCTTGAAGCGGGCGAAGCACGCGCACGTCACCAAAACCGGTCAGATCAGGTTTCAAAAACCGCTACCGGTGCCCTGAAGCACACCGTGTTCCATCGCGTAACGTGTTAAACCCGCGGTGGAAGAAATACCAAGCTTGCGTTTGATGTTCTTTCGGTGCGTTTCGACCGTGCGCACCGAGATATCCAGCACCTGTGCAACTTCCTTGTTGGATTTACCTTGAGCGAGTTCCAGCAGGATGGTCTGCTCACGCCCGGTCAGCGCCTCGCGGGCGTTGAGCCCTTTCGGTTTTAACGAACCGCTGGCCCCGGTGCATAGATATTGTTCACCCCGCATGACCGCGTCTATGGCCTGCTTAATCTCTTCGGTGGGCACGTCCTTGAGCACATACCCCTTGGCCCCGTGGCTGAGGGCAGTGGAGATATACTCCGGGCTATCATGCATCGACAGGATCAGGATGCGGGTGTCGGGCAGGCGTTCGAGGATGATCTCTGTGGCGCTGAGCCCGCCGATCCCGGGCATATTCAGGTCCATCAGAATGACATCCGGCATCAGTTCCGTGCTTTGTTCAACGGCGTCCCGGCCGTTGCTGAGCGTTCCGACCACCTCGATTTCGTCATAGCTTTCGAGGATGGACTGAATACCTTCGGCCACCATCGGGTGGTCATCCACGATAAGAACTCGGATCGTTTCGGCGTTCATGTGCCGGCCTTTCGGTTCGGAGTTGCGTCTTCCTGTGGGGGAAGCAAATGGCTCAGCGGCAGGCTGGCTTCGATCACCGTGCCGCCGCGCGGGCCACGTGATGACAGAATGCGCAGCGATCCGTCAAGCTGCTCGATCCGTTCCTGCATGTTGCGCAGACCAATACCGGTACTGGGCTTGCCGGTTTCGCTGCGTAATCCCTGGCCATTGTCGGTGATGCGCATGGTCGCGCCCTTGGTATGACCACGCAGATCGATTGTAACCCGGGTCGCGCCGGCGTGACGTTCGATATTGGTGAGCGCTTCCTGCGCGATGCGGTAGAGGGCGATCTTGCTGTCCTGATCGAGCCTATTGCGGAACACGACAGTTGAGAATTCCGTCTCGATCCCCGTCCGGTCGCGGAAATCGTCTGTCAGAGCCTTGAGTGCGGGGCCCAGCCCCAGATCGTCCAGAACACCCGGGCGCAGGTCGCGGCTGATGCGCCGCACTTCGGTGATTGCGGTGCCCAGATGCTCGATGCCCTTGTCCAGCGGTACGCGTGCGCCGTCGTCGTCGCCGCGCATCAGGCGGCGGCGGGCATTGTCCAGCGCATAGCGCACCCCCACCAGAATCTGGCTGATCCCGTCATGTAATTCGCGCGCGACGCGGCCGCGTTCTTCTTCCTGCGCGTCAAACACGCGCTGGGTCAGTTCCTTGAGTTTGGCATCTGCCAGCCGCCGTTCACGTATGTTCAGCAACATCCCCGACGCAAATACGATCAGAACGGCAGCCAGGACAATGCCGCCGATATACAGGAAGGTTCTTTGAACCCGCGTTTCGACCTCAGCGCGCGCGTTGGCCACAGTGGCGACGATGTCGTCGATGAACACACCTGTGCCGACGACCCAGCGCCAGTCCTGCAAGCCGACCACATAGGCAATCATCTGCGCTTCTTCCCCGGTCGAAGGCTTTTCCCACATAAAGCTGTGCCAGCCCGCCCCTTGCCGGGCGAGACGAATGAACTCTTCCACAATCGGGGTGCCGTCGCTGTCCGTCAGACCCACCCAGTTTCGATTGATGAACTCGGTCTGGCGCGGGCTGACCAGATTGTTGCCGTCATAGTCGTAGACAAAAAAGAACCCGTCCTGACCGTAAATCATGGCCGACAGGATTTGTGTGACGAGGGTCTTGGCAACCTCATCATCCGGCTCGGCACGTCCGTAGATATAGGCAAACCCGTTGCGGGCCTGCGTCACGTAATTGCGCAGCTCGTCCTTCTTGGCCTCGATCAGACGGCGTTCCAAAGCCTGAATTTCGCGCTCGGCCGTGGCGCGGGATTCATATGCGACCAGTACCGCAATGGCGGCGACCGCCACGATTAGCGGTACTGCGGCCACCAGCGACAGCTTTTGCGCCAGCGTCAGAGAGATCAGATTTCGGAAACCACCCATAGTCGAATCGATACGCAAGCTGGGCCGTAAATGCAAAAAGATTGGGCTTTATCGGGTCCGAATGCGGAAGATCGGGTCTCAATCTGCCATATATCGCGATATTTTGTTGAAAAACGGGCCAGAAACCCGGGGCTCTACGCAGTACTAGGTATTTCCTTTCGAGACCTCTTCAGTAGTGTGGCGCGCACTGAAAGCGACAGGTCCGGACAGTGTCCGGGCAAGAATTACCAAGGGGAGGAACACTCATATGGATCGTCGTTCATTTCTAAAAAAATCCGCGCTGGGCGGTTCGGCTGCTGCAGCAACAGCTCTGGCAGCACCGGCTTATGCGCAGGGTCAGCGCACGCTGACCATGGTCACCTCGTGGGGGCGCGGTCTTGCGGGCGTGTTTGATGCAGCACAGCGCAGTGCCGACAGCATCAACGCAATGTCCGACGGCAGCCTGACGGTTGAGATCAAAGCTGCGGGCGAGCTGGTTGGCGCGTTCGAAGTATTTGATGCCGTATCTTCGGGTCAGGCCGACATGTACCACGCAGCGGACTACTACTTTGTGGGTCAGCATCCGGGCTACGCCTTCTTCACCGCCGTTCCGTTTGGCATGACCGCGCAGGAACTGGTGAACTGGTACTACCATGATGGCGGTATGGAGCTGCATGACGAGCTGGGCTCGATCTTCGGCCTGAAATCTTTCCTGGCCGGTAACACCGGTGCACAGGCGGGTGGCTGGTACGCGAAGGAGATCAACAGCCCGGAAGACTTCCAGGGTCTGAAGTTCCGTATGCCGGGTCTGGGCGGTCAGGCGCTGGGCAAGCTGGGCGCATCGGTTCAGAACATTCCGGGCTCAGAGGTTTATCAGGCGCTGTCCTCGGGCGCGATTGACGGCACCGAGTGGATCGGCCCGTGGGCCGACGAAAAAGCCGGCTTCCAGGAAATCACCAAGACCTATTACACTGCCGGTTTCCATGAGCCGGGTGCGGGTCTGTCTCTGGCGACCAACCGCGACGTGTTTGACAGCCTGACACCGGCGCAGCAGAAGATCATCGAGATCGCCGCCGCCGAAGCGCACCAGTGGAACCTGGCGCAATTCCTGGCCAACAACGGTGCAGCCCTGCAGCGTCTGCAGTCGGGTGGCGTGAAGGTCATGGAATTCCCGGACAGCGTTTGGGATGCCTTTGGTCAGGCCAGCCAGGAAGTGCTGGACGAGAACATGGGCGACGAGTTGTTCAAGCAGATCCACGACAGCGCCATGGACTCGATGGCGTCGTCCTCGGCCTGGCTGAACCTGTCGTCGGGTGCCTACACGGCTCAGCGCGACCGGGTTCGCGGCTAACAGCTGCCTCAACTATCAAACGGTTTCCCCGCAATCGCGGGGAAGCCTTTCCTGTTGTATATGCGCGGTCGCTTCAAGCCGCTATAATCAGCAGTGCAACTGATGCGACCTGGGGACAACATGCAGGACGATAACGGTATCTCGTTTTTCGGCGCCCTGTGGAACGGACTGGTCTGGTTCGTTCAGAACATTGCCGAAGCCTTCTATAATTTCGGATACGCCATCACGCATCCGCAGCTCTGGCTGAACTGGTCGGACAACGAAGCGGTCATGCGCTTTGTCTATTACGGTGGGTCCGTCGAGTTTTTCTTTGTGATCTTCGCTTTGTTTTTGGTTCTGTCCGCCATCGGTCTCTATTACCGGAATTTCATGTGGGGCATGGTGCGGGGGCTGGAGGGCTTTGCCAACACAACCGGGCGGTTCTTTGCCTGGGCGGGCCTGTTGATGGTGATCCAGCAGATCGTGATTGTGTTCATGCAGCGCGTATTTGCGCGGCCGGACATGTCCTTTGGTCTGGGCATTCCGTTCAATCAGGATATCAGCTGGTACGCAGAAGAGCTGAAGCTTTATAACGCAATGGTTGTCTGCCTCTGCTGCACTTACACGTTTGTGCAGGGCGGTCACGTGCGCGTTGACCTCATTTATGCCGGGATCAGTCACCGGGCCAAACGTGTCGTCGACATGCTGGGTGCGGTACTGTTCATGATGCCCATGGCGGTGCTGACCTGGATGTATGGCTGGTACTTCATGTGGCGGCATCTGATCGTGCCGAAACCCTCGGCCAGCGACACGCTGGATCGGCTGATTGCCA
This sequence comes from Ruegeria sp. B1, assembly GCF_056535885.1. Classification (NCBI taxonomy): domain Bacteria; kingdom Pseudomonadati; phylum Pseudomonadota; class Alphaproteobacteria; order Rhodobacterales; family Roseobacteraceae; genus Ruegeria; species Ruegeria sp. B1. Next base: position 2,423,379 of record NZ_JBQFJA010000001.1, read on the forward strand.
AGTCGCGCGCGCTGCGCTGGAATGTCGAAACCATCGGGTTCAGCCCGAACGGTTTCAACGCATATTTCCTGTTTAAAATCTTGCTGGTGCTCTTTGCTGGCATGGTGTTCCTGCATGCGATCGCGTTCCTGTGGCGGTCGTATCTGGAATATGTGGAAGGTCCGGAAAGCGCCGGAAAATACCTAGACAAGGACAGCCTTGGCGACGGTGAAGAAGCCTTTGAAGGCGCACATTAAGGACGGAGACCAAGACAATGCTATTCGGACTTGATGGCGTCGAGATAGGCCTCATTATCGTATTTTTCTGCCTTTTCGGAGGCATCCTGTCCGGTTTTCCAGTGGCCTTTGCCATCGGTGGGGCCGGGGTCATTTCGTTCGGGATCATTGCCGCGCTGGACAGTGCTGGGTTGCTGATCCATCAGGCGATCGACACAAGCTCGCAACTGTATCGCGATTTGGTTGCAACCGGCGTCAAACCCGACACCATATCCGTCTTCCGATACCCGGATTTGCCAAGGATCGGTGAGCCGGTCTTTGTGCAAGGCTGGGAAACCGCACTGGATCGGAACGTGTCCTTCATCGTGAACCGGATGAACGAACGTGTTCTGGCCGGGCAGTCCATTGAGACGCTGCTGGCGGTTTTGATGTTCGTTCTGATGGGTATCACGCTGGAACGGTCGAAGATTGCAAACGATCTGCTGACCACAATGGCGCGGGTGTTCGGCCCGCTGCCGGGCGGTCTGGCGGTGTCGATTGTGGTTGTGGGTGCCTTTCTGGCCGCCTCGACCGGTATTGTCGGTGCAACTGTCGTGACCATGGGTCTGCTGGCCCTTCCGACCATGTTGCGGAACAATTATTCACCGGAGCTGGCAACGGGTGTGATTGCGGCCTCGGGCACGCTGGGACAGATCATCCCTCCGTCGATTGTGATCGTTCTGTTGGGAACGCTGGCTGGCGATCTGTATTCGACGGCGCAGGAAACCCGGGCGGTGACGGCCGGATGTACCGATGCGCTGACGTATCTGGGGGAACCGGCGGTTGTGTCCGTGGGAACGCTGTTTCAGGCGGCTCTGCTGCCCGGGATCATGCTGGCGCTGCTCTACGCGCTCTATGCATTTGGTTACGCTCTGCTCAATCCCGATAAAGCGCCAGCCGTGGAATTGTCTGGCGGGTCCGGCGAAACGATCACCCGGTCCGAGGGTCTGATCTGGCTGCTTGGCGCGCCTGCCGCATTGATCGTTGGCGCGGTCCTACTTGGCAGCGCCGGGGTGATCGGCAGTCAGAATGTCTCTGTTTCGGGGTTCTCTGATGTGGGGCAGGGCGCGTCCTTGCGCACCAATGTGTCCGAGGAATGCCAGGCTTCGATGATCGACCTGCACGGGCAAGCCGCCTGGGATCAGGCGGTTGCCGAGCAGGAAGAGATTGACGCGGCGGGCGGTGTGTCTCAGGCGCAGCGTCTGTCCGAGGAGGAGATAGCAGCCGAACGCGAGGCCAAGATTGCAGGCGCAGCACCGATTGGGAACGGCGTTGCGGTCATTGTTGTCCTGTTGGGCCTGACCCTGGTCCTGGGTCGCGGTATCGCGCCGTCACGATCCCCGCAGCCGCTGATCCTCGGGGCGATTGGTCTGTTGTTGGTGCTGCTGGTCGATGTCCTGTTTGTCGCGCCGACAACCTCATCCGGCGTGACCGTTGTGTATCTGGCCGTTCCCTTCCTACTGGCGCTTTACGGCTGCCGAGAAGCAGCCGCGCGCTGCGCAACAAACGATCTGATCCGGGTGGTCTTCCCGCCTCTGGTTCTGATCATCGCGGTTCTGGGATCGATCCTGGGTGGTATCACCAACCCGACACCCGCCGCTGCGCTGGGCGCTGGCGGGGCCATCATGCTGGCGGCCTATCGAAAGCTGCAGGATCAGGGCAGATCGGGCAAAGTGATTATCTGGTCGACCTTTGCGGTCATCATCTGTCTGCTATTGGGTGTCAATTTCGACTTACGCGTCACTCAGGGTGACGTAACGGCCGAGACCTGGATTGCGTTCATCCTTGCCTATGCAACCTATCTCTACGCCCTGTTCGGTCTGATCTATGGGTGCTGGATTCTGTTCGCAAGCGGCGTGTTGACCCCTGTTGTGCGCGAGACGGCCAAAGTGACCTCGATGGTCTTTACTATCCTCATCGGGTCGCAGCTGCTGAACCTCGTCGTGATCTCCTTCGGGGGCGAGCACTATATCCAGCAATTCCTCAAGAGCTTTGACAACGAGTTCACGGTCTTCCTGATTGTGATGCTGGTACTGTTTATCCTGGGCTTTGTGCTGGATTTCCTCGAGATCATCTACATCGTGATCCCGATTGTGGGCCCGGTGATCTATGGCGGGTCGTTTGATCCGAAATGGGTGACGATTATGGTGGCGGTGAACCTGCAAACCTCGTTCCTGACGCCGCCGTTTGGATTTGCGCTGTTTTATCTGCGTGGCGTTGCACCAAAAGAAGTGACCACGGGTCACATATATCGAGGGATCATACCGTTTGTGGTCATTCAGGTGGTTGGGATTTCGATCCTGTGGTTCTTCCCTACGATTGTGACGATTGTACCCGATCTGATCCCGAACTGATCCGGAACGGTTTTATCAAAAGACCGGGGGCCACGGCAGGCCTCCGGTCTCTCTTTTTAAGGTGTGTGTTTTGCGTGGGTCAGTTCGGCAAACGCGCGTTCGGCGTCGTGGTCGATTTCGAGATGCGCCAGATCGCTTATACCTGCGTCAGGATCATCGAAAACGGCACGATCCAGCTTGCCGACCTTGTCGGCCACAATCGTCGTGACAACCGCGTCACCGGTGACGTTGACCACGGTGCGCATCATGTCGAGAATCCGGTCAACCGCCAGAATGATCGCGATGCCGTCCAGCGGCATGCCCAGCTGGTTCAGAACCATTGCAAGCATGACCATGCCCACACCCGGAACCCCAGCAGTACCGATCGAGGCCAGGACCGAAATAGAGATGACGGTCAGATACCCGCCGAGACCAAGGTCGATGCCATACACATTTGCCAGAAAGACCGTGGCGACGCCATGCATGATCGCCGTTCCATCCATGTTGATTGTCGCGCCCAAGGGAACACCAAACGAGGCGACAGAGCGGTCCACGCCCACCCGCTGGGTCACGCACTGCATGCTCGCCGGGATGGTTGCGTTCGAGCTGGAGGTCGAGAATGCAAAGACCTGCGCGGATCGCATTTTCCGCAAAAATGCCAGCGGGTTTAGCCCGGTGAAAACATAGAGCAACGCCATCAGCGTGACGCATAAATGGAACACCAGGGTCAGGCTGATCGTGGCCAGATAGCCAATCACAGGGGCAAACAACTCAAAGCCCTCCAACGCAAATGTCCGTGCGATCAGACAGAACACGCCAATCGGCGCAAAGGCCATGACGATCTCGACGATTTTCATCGCCAGTTCATTCATAAACTCACAGCCTTCGACAAAGGCTTTGGCACGGCTCCCGATCATCAGAACCGCGATGCCAACAACGATAACGTAGAAGATGATCTGCAGCATTTCGCCGTTGGCCAAAGCTTCAATGGGGTTTTTGGGAACAATGTTGGCCAGGATCTGCCAGGGGCTGTCAGCAGAGCCGACGGACACGCTCTGATCCGCCAACTGCATGCTTTGGAACGCGGAACCGGGACCCATGATATTGGCAAAAACAAGCGCCGTGGTCACCGCAAGGGCCGTCGTTGCCAGATAGGTGACAAAGGTCAGGCCGCCGACGCGGCCCAGCAGTTTGATATCGCCGATGCCGACCACGCCACAGAGCAGAGAAAAGACAACCAGTGGAACGACCAGCATCTGAAGGGCGTTCAGGAACATTTGCCCGATCATGGCGAACAACCCGTTCACCAGATTGTCCTGCAGGAGCGGCATGTCCAGGTAGTTCAGTACCAGACCGAGAACCGATCCGACGGCCAGTGCTATCAGAATCTGCGTCGTCAGATTTGCCGACAGCAATCTGTGGATTGCGTGTTTCATTTGAATTCTCCCAATCAAACTCAAACCACCAGGACGGGACCCTGATGCCGAAATCGTTACGTCAACTATGTCCAGCGATGCTGGCCGTCTAAATTCAAACGCATGCTTTGGTGCACGGGTTAAGGCGTAGGTGGTGACGACGGATCAGTTTTCAACTGCTCAAAAAGTAATCACCAAACACAGTGTCGCGAAAAAAATGGTCAGTCGAGTATGTCTGGCCTGTGCTCTGGGCCGGTTCAGAACCTAGAACCCGGTAAACGCAAGTCTTTGGAAAATCACGAGAACTGGATCAGATCCCACCTGTTTCCGAAGGGATCGCGCCAAACGGCAACGGACCCATAAGGCTCGTGACGCGGCTCTTCTTCGAACTCGACGCCATTCGCCAGCATTTCGGTATGGTCGCGGTCGAAATTCCCGGTTTGCAGGAAAAACCCGACCCGCCCGCCGGTCTGGTTGCCGACTGTAGCAATTTGGTCGGGACCGTCCGCCTTGGCCAGCAAAAGCGAGCCGCCCGTCGAACCCGGCGGCGTCACCAGAACCCAGCGCTTGCCACCGCCCAAATCAATGTCCTGCGTCAGCTCAAAGCGCAAAGTCCCGGTGTAAAATGCAATGGCGTCATCGTAGTCCGGCACCACAAGGGTGACGGCATGAAGGCTCTGCTGCATCTGCGGTCACCCTTTGGTGGGATGACGATCAGGCAATTGGATATTGGCCACCTGTTCCGCAATCGGGGGGGAGGAGAGAGGATGCTGCGCCGTGCCTGAGAAGGTGGACGGATCGCTCACTTTCTGCCATGCGCCCTGAACATAGGCCTCAAGCCCAGAAAACTTGGCTTTGTATCCCATTTTGGGACTGCCCGGCACCCAATACCCCAAATAGACATAGGGCAGGTTCGCCTCGCGGGCGATTTCAAGGTGATCCAGAATCATATAGGTGCCCAGCGAGCTCTGCGGCTGCTGCGGATCGTAGAACGAATACACCATGCTCAGCCCGTCATCGAGGACATCGGTCAGGCTAACGGCGATCAGGTCGCCACTTTTGGGATCCGTATACTCCACGATCCGGCTGCGGATCGGGGTTTCCTCGATCATCGCGGCAAATTCGAATACGTCCATATCCGCCATGCCGCCATCCGCGTGGCGGGAATCGAGATAGTGACGGAACAGGTCGTATTGCTCGTCTGTCGCCCAGGGTGAGGTCGCCCGGCGTTTCAGATAGCCATTGCGCTTGGCGGCGCGTTTCTGGCTTTTGGTTGGACGGAAGGCCGAGACATCAATCCGGGCCGACAGGCAGGCTGCACAATCCGTGCAGGACGGGCGGTACAGAACATTTTGCGACCGGCGGAATCCCTGTTGAGACAAGGAGTTATTGAGCTGATCCGCGCCTTCGCCTTGCAATGCGGTGAACAGTTTACGCTCCATCCTGCCATCCAGATAGGGGCAGGGCTGGGGTGCCGTCACATAGAATTGTGGCGCAATTGGCAGCGTGTGTCGCATGAATGTCCCATGTAGCCTCGGAGCCGATGATAGCAACGGTTTTTAGGGCCGCCAAGTGGTTTGCTATGAGACGAAATCACGCGCGCTGATTGATCATAACCGTGCCCAGGAAAGCGTCGGTCAGGCCCTGACAGCGGGCGCTGGTCAGCATCATGATCACCGAGACAATCTGAATGACCGGAAACGCCATGCTGATGAAATACCCGGCCGTATGGGCGACAGCTTTGCCTGTATCCAGTTTCTCACCAAACGAGTCCCGCAGCTCAATTCCCATGAAGCGCATGCCCAGCGTCGCCGATCCGCTGGAGATGGTTATCACGCGATAGACAAAGCTCACGACCGCGTAAATCAACGCAAGGATAAAAACCCCAAATCCGAGCGTAAACAGGATCGCCACCGTACACAGCAGCGAGATAAAGGCGATATCGAACAGCCACGCGACAAAGCGCTTGGTCGCCACCGAGCGATAGAATTCGGGTTGGCGATCGGGATCGGGCAAATGGGTCATATCTTTGGGTCCGGATAAAAAGGTCGGGTTACCCTGTCCCGAAACACCGGGACAGGGCAAGAGGCATCAGGCAGTTTCGCCTTTGTCATCTTCGTCTTTGTTCTCGCGGGCGCGTTCGTCCATGAATTGGTCGAACTCGGCCTTGTCTTTGGCCTCACGCAGGCGGTGCAGAAAGGCTTCGAAGTCCTGCTGTTCGCGCTCAAGACGCGCCAGAGTGTCGGACTTGTAGGCGTCAAACGCGCTGTTGCCTGACGGCTTCATTGCGCTCATGTGGCATTGCCACGATTTGCGGCGGCTGCAGGACTTGCTGAACATGCGTTTACTCCAGATCATATAGGCCAGTAGGGCGAGGCCGATGGGCCAGAAAAAGATGAATCCAAGCACCATGGCGGCGATCCAGGCGCCTTTGCCCTTATCGTCCATCCAGGCCTCGGCCCGATAGAACCATCCAGGGTTATGGGGAACTGTGGGGTTGGACAGTGCGGTCATGTAGGCTCTCCAGGTAGATGTAAACTCTTTTCACATTGTCTATGTGGGGGTCCGCCTGCGTGTTGCAAGGGGGGATGTGAAAAAGATTTACATTTTTCGCTGTGGTTGACCTGAAACCGGATCAAACGCAGGGTGCGGGCATGACGATGAAGGAACAAAACCCCGCCCCGACGCTGGATGAAATGCTCGATCTGGAAAAGCAGGTCTGGGCCGCGCTGGTCGACGGAAATGCCGAAGCGGATCGAGCCTTGCTCAGCCCGGACTTTCTGGGCGTTTATCCGTCGGGCTTCGCCAACCGGGACGACCATGTGGGTCAGTTCGCAGATGCGCCGACCATGGCGCGGTTTGAGTTGAGCGAGGCCAAACTCATGGTGCTGACCCCTGATATTGTGCTGCTGTCCTATCGCGCCGATTATCAAAGGCCGGGTGCCGCGGATTGGGAGGCGATGCTGATTTCGTCGCTCTGGGAACGGCGGAACGAGGTCTGGGTCAACAGTTTCAGTCAGGACACGCCCCTCGACGCAGATTGACCCATTGACCCGGCGGCGCCGCAATGCGCAGGTTGCGCCCATGACCGATGCCCTAGCCATTACCCGCCTGCCACGTGCGTTTGACCCCGCTCTGGGGGCGGAGGCGCGCGGGCTGGTGCCGGATTTGCCGGCAGAGCAGGCCGTACTGATTGCCGGAGCAGCAGGGACAAGCCCTTACCTCAAGGGGCTCATTGAGCAAGAAGCTGCTTGGCTGCCAAGCGCACTGCAACGCCCCGATACAGCGTTGGCCAAGGTGATGGCCGCCGCGCAGGACCTACCTCCGGATCAGTTGAAACCCGGTTTGCGGTTGGCCAAACGGCGCGTTGCTTTATTGACGGCGCTGGCCGATCTGGCAGGCGCCTGGCCCCTGGAGAAAGTGACGGCGGCGCTGACCGATTTTGGCGGGATGGCCGTCGATCTGGCAGCCAAGGCAGAGATCGCTGCCCTGGTGCGGCGCGGTAAATTGCCCGGTATGACCACGGACGACGTGGAAACAGCGGCCGGAATGGTGGTGCTGGCCATGGGCAAGATGGGCGCGCATGAGCTGAATTACAGCTCGGACATCGATCTGATCGTTTTGTTTGACGAGACCCGCTTCGACCCCGATGACTTTTACGACGCGCGCCACGCCATGGTGCGCGCCACACGGAATTTTTGCGCCACACTCAGCGACAAAACGGCCGATGGCTACGTCTTTCGCACCGACCTGCGCTTGCGTCCCGACCCGGCGGTTACCCCAGTCTGCATCGCGATGGAGGCCGCCGAGCGCTATTATGAAAGCCTGGGCCGCACCTGGGAACGCGCCGCCTATATCAAGGCGCGCCCCTGCGCTGGTGACATCGCAGCCGGTGATCGGTTTCTTGAGGTATTGCGGCCGTTTATCTGGCGGCGTCATCTGGATTTTGCCGCGATTCAGGACGCCCACGGCATGCGCCTGCGGATTCGGGAAACCAAGGGTACCGGCGGCGCGCTTACAATCCCCGGACATGACATGAAGCTGGGGCAGGGCGGAATTCGCGAGATCGAGTTTTTCACGCAGACCCGACAGTTGATCGCAGGGGGGCGTGATCCGGATTTGCGGGTGAGCGGCACGGTTGCGGGGCTGTCTGCTTTGGCTGCCAAGGGATGGGTGCCTGAAGAGGTCACAACCAAGCTTACCGATCACTACCGCGCCCATCGCGAGGTCGAACATCGCATCCAGATGGTGCATGACGCACAGACCCACAAAGTACCGCAATCCGAAGACGGGATCGAACGCATCGCCTGTCTGATGGGCATCAGCCGCGCCGACCTGACCCGCGATCTGACACATCGCCTGACCGAGGTGCACGACCTGACCGAAGGGTTCTTTGCCCCCGGCCACGCCACCCGGCCAACGCCCACGCAAGAGGTTGATTTTGACAAGGGCGTTCTGGCGCGATGGACAACCTATCCCGCCCTGCGCTCACAACGCGGTCGGCGGATATTTGACCGGCTCAAACCCGAAATTCTGTCGCGCCTCGCCAAAACCGCGCAACCCGAAGAGGCGTTGCAGGCCCTTGATGGCTTTCTCGCCGGGTTGCCGGCCGGGGTGCAGCTGTTTTCCCTGTTCGAGGCCAATCCGCACCTGATCGATCTGCTGATCGACATTGTCGGCACATCACATGCGCTGGCCTCTCACCTGTCGCGCAATGCACTGGTGTTTGACGCGGTGATCGGCGGCAGTTTCTTTGCTGATTGGCCGGGGCAGGCGGCCTTGCAGTCTGAGCTGTCGCAGGCACTGTCTGCGGAAACCGACTATGAAACCCAACTGGATCTTGCGCGTCGCTGGTGCAAGGAATGGCATTTTCGGGTCGGTGTGCACCATTTGCGCGGGTTGATCGATGGCGCGCAGGCGGGGCGTCAGTATGCCGAGCTTGCGCGCGCGGTCATTGCCGCGATTTTTCCGCATGTAGCCGCCAATTTCGCCCACAAACATGGGCCTGCACCGGGGCGTGGGGCTACTGTTCTGGGGATGGGGTCCATCGGGGCCGGGCGGATCAATTCGCAATCCGATCTGGACATGATTGTGATCTACGACCCGCAGGATCAGGACATGTCAGACGGGCCGCGGCCTCTGGCCACCCGGACCTATTACGCAAGGTTCACCCAGGCGCTGATCACCGCATTGTCGGCACCGATGTCTCACGGGCGGTTGTACGAAGTCGATATGCGGCTGCGCCCGTCAGGCAATCAGGGACCGGTCGCGACCAGCTGGGCCAGTTTCACCAATTATCAGCAAAACGAGGCCTGGGTCTGGGAACACCTTGCCCTGACCCGTGCGCATGTGGTGGCCGGTGACATCGGTCTGGGCGAAGACATTGAGAGCTTTCGCGCCGAATTCCTGTTGCATCCGCGCGATCCCGAAAAAGTACTGCACGACGTTGCCGAGATGCGCACCCGACTGGCGGCGGCCAAATCGCCAGCCGGACCATGGGACGCCAAGAATGGCGCAGGCCGCCTGATGGATATCGAACTGATGGCCGAAACCGGCGCGTTGCTGTCCGGTGTGGCGCAGCGCGATGTGCATTCGGGTCTGGACGGGGCGGTCGCTGCCGGGTTGCTGAATGTCGCGCAGGCACAAACGCTGAAAGACTGCTATGACCTATGCTGGTCCGTGCAATGTGCGGCCCGTCTGTTGTCCGGCAAAGTGATAGAGGCCGACAAAATCGGCGAAGGCGGCGCGGCCTTTCTGTGCCGGGCCACGGGTTTTGAACAGGTCGATCAGTTACAGGCCGCGTTGCAGGACAGTTACACGACCGCCGCCGAACTGATCGGTGGCGTGATTAAGGAGAGCGATGATGGCGCGCAGCAGTGATCCCAACGACCCCAAGGGGCTGATCTGCGAAGCCTATCGCATTGACGGCATCGCCTTGCCCGAATGCCGTAGCATTTTTCTGGATTGGGCGCTCAGCCTGCCGGACGGGCTGGATCAGAAACAGGCCCTGAAGGACTTGCATCGTGCGTATTGCGCACAGGATGCGGACCACCCGATGACGCAGGTGCTGGCTGAAGGGCTTCAGTCTGCACAGGCGCCCAAGCGGCGTGGTGGGTGGCGCGCCCGCGACCGCTAAGCCATCGGGGCTTTCCCATCCTCGGCTTGGCGATTAAGAGGGCGTCATGACTCAAGCCGCGCAAATCGACCGCCCCCGCATCCGTCTTAAACCCAAAGCCGACGCGCGCGGTCTGCGGCACGGGTTCCCATGGGTCTATGCCAACGATATCGTCACCGATCGCCGCACGCGCAAGCTTGCGCCCGGTGCGCTGGCGGTGCTCGAAGATGACAAACGCGCACCCATCGCGCTGGTGGCGGTCAATCCGGTTTCCAAGATCATGTGTCGGGTTTTGGATCGCGATCTCGATGCGGACCTGAATAAAAACTGGTTCGAAACCCGTTTGAAACGCGCGGTTGAAATGCGTGCGCAATTGTACGAGGCGCCATATTACCGGCTCATCCACGCGGAGGCGGATGGATTTCCCGGTGTCATCATCGACCGCTTTGGCGACGTCTGCGTGATCCAACCGAATGCGGCCTGGGCCGAAGCACATCTCGAGATGATTGCGGAGGCAGTGGTCGCCGTCACGGGTGCCACAACCGTGCTCAAGAATGCATCCGGCCGCACCCGCAGCCTTGAGGGTCTCGACGACGTAAACCTGACCCTACGTGGACCTGCGCCGGACGCACCGTTGCCCGTGCCAATGAATGGCGCGACTTACATGGCGGACCTTACCGAAGGACAAAAGACCGGGCTGTTTTACGACCAGCGTCCCAATCATGCGTTTGCTGCGCGGCTGGTGCACCACGAAGCGCAGGTTCTGGACGTCTTCAGCCATGTCGGTGGGTTTGGGCTGGCCATGCTGGCGGGCGGCGCGGCACAGGCGCTTGCTGTCGACGGATCAGCGGCGGCTTTGGCGCTGGCCAAGAAAGGTGCCGAGGTCTCGGGGTTTTCGGATCGGTTTCAAACCCGGCAGGGCGATGCATTTGAGGCGCTGTCACAATTGGCAGAAGAAGCGGTGCAATTCGATGTTGTCATCTGCGATCCGCCGGCCTTCGCGCCGTCCAGACAGGCGCTGGATGCCGGGTTGCGCGCTTACGAGCGTATCGCGCGTCTGGCCGCGCCTTTGGTCAAACCGGGCGGGTATCTGGGTGTGTGTTCATGCTCTCACGCAGCGGATCTGGGGCGGTTTCGCGATGCTTCATCCCGTGGCATCGGGCGCGCCGGGCGGCAGGCGCAGCTGATCCATACCGGCTTTGCAGGTCCCGATCACCCGCAACTGCCGCAACTGGCCGAGAGTGGATATCTCAAAGCCGTGTTCTACCGGTTGTGAAGGCGGTTCTGGATACCTGCGTCATTTACCCGACCGTGATGCGAGAGATGCTGCTGGGCGCGGCCAGCCTCGGGCATTTCACACCCATCTGGTCAGCGCGCATCCTTGAAGAATGGGCCCGCGCTGCCCGAAAGCTTGGGCCCGAGGGCGAGGCGCAGGCCCGCGCTGAAATCGCCCTGACGCAGGCCAACTGGCCCGACGCCGAGCGCGCACCCAAACCGGGGCTGGAGCAGCGCCTGTGGTTGCCCGACAGCGCCGATATCCACGTTCTGGCCACCGCCATCGCGGCGTCTGCGGATGCGATCATCACCGTTAATGCCAAGGACTTTCCAAAGCACATTCTGGCCGAGGAAGGTTTGCACCGCCACGATCCTGACGGCTTTTTACATGCGATCTGGTTGACGGATCCTGACGGCATCACAGGTGTCGCAGCCCGCGTTTGTCGTGAGGCAAACCGCTTGTCCGGATCTGAATGGACCATGCGCGCGCTGATGAAAAAAGCCCGCCTACCGCGCCTTGGCAAAGCGCTGGGCCAATAATGGGATCTCCTTCATCTGGCCAAAAATATCCCGGAGAGCGCGAGAGGCTGGCCTCTCGCCACCCTGCGATCAGCCGCGTGTCCAGCGTTGCTCAAGGACCTCAAGCGCGGCAATGCGCTCGTCCGTCTTCGGATGGCTCATCAACCAAGCGGGAACCATCCCCGCACGCTGCTCCGTCAGGTCCTCAAGCTTGTGAAACAGGGATTTCTGGGGTCCGATGCCGATCCCGGCCTTGGTCAGCAGCGCAGCGGCATATTCATCCGCCTCATACTCATCCGCGCGCGAAAGGCGCGAGGCCAAAAGCGACGTCAGCGCGTTGGCGATGATCGCCCCGATAAACGGAATGAACCGGTTCAGGACCATGATCAGAGCAGTCCGCATGGCATTTTGCCCGGAAAAGTCGATCATCCGCCGCCGCGCATGACCCAAGGCCACATGCCCCAATTCGTGCGCGATCACGCTGGCCATTTCCTCGGCTGAAACCTCACCATTTCGGAATTTGCGGTAAAAGCCGCGCGTGATGAAAATGCGCCCATCCGGCGCGGCCAACCCGTTCACCGGATCAATTTCATAAATGTAGACGGGCACCCGCGACACCTCGAGCGCCGCCGCCAGCCGATCCGTCATGCGCTTCAGCGCCGGATCGGCTAATTCGGTCGATTTCTGATCCAGCTCACGATGCGTGCGCCAGACGGATATCCGGTACATAACAAAGGCGTAGGCAATGGCCAAAAGGATCGGGGTGAGGCGCAACATGATCTAGATATGGGTTTGCCGTGCGACAAGAGCAAATGAAAAGTTCAAAGCCAGTTCGCGGGGGTGAGCCGTGTTTTGACAAGGAACCCTCCCACATGTGTTTCGATCTCGACCTGCGACAGGACGCCCGCCTCCTTTGGGTCGAAACAGTTGAGAGCGCCTCGCACCTGACCTACATTTGCATAATCGGCCAGCAGAAAGATCGCCAGCTTCTCCCAACCCGAGAAAGAGGACGAATATGGTCGGTAAACTCATCCCATATGCCATCTTGATTATGGTCACCATCGCAGCGATTTGGCGCGGCGCTCCGTATGAGACGGTGGTCGTCATCGGGCTTGTGGCGGCCTGGTACACTATTCGCATTTACCTTACGGACTCTGTGCCCCTTCAAGTGCAGCAGGAGCGGGATGCACGGCGTGAGCGGCTGCTGACCGCGTCAGTGGCCGTTGGGATGATATTCCTGCCGCTGATCGCACTGGCGACACCGTTGTTTGATTTTGCGGCCTATTCAGCCCTACCAGGTCAATTCTTGTTGGGAGGAGCGGCGGCGCTGGTGGGTCTATACTGCTTCTGGCGCTCTCACGCGGATCTTGGCGCATTCTGGTCAGCGCATCTGGAATTGCGCGAACAGCATGTTTTGGTAACGCACGGCATTTACAGCCGGATGCGGCACCCGATGTACACAGCGATTTTTCTGATCACTTTCGCTCAGGCGCTTTTGTTGACGAACTGGGTGGCTGGCCCGACGGGGTTTGTAATTTTTGCTCTGCTATACGCCGTTCGCCTTGGGCCGGAAGAGCAAATGATGGCCGAGCAATTCGGGGAAGAATGGGAGGCTTACGCCGCCCAAACCCCCCGCCTATTGCCCCGTCTCAGAGCCTGAAAACGAACATGTTCGGTCGGTTTATCTCCTCACTCGAAAGAGAAATGAAGTGCAGTCGTTAAACCTATCCAAGTCTGGACCAAAGCAGACATAATGCGCGCCAGATGCGGCTCACGTTTTTCTTGAGGACTGCTCATTTCCTGTCTCTCAGACATCAACCAGCGCAGGACGCATGCAATGAGGTCGGGTCTCAGGGTGTTGTGAGCTCGGCACGCCTTGCCAAAGGCCTTACTTGTCGGGGATGCGTCTAGTCTCGCCGTGGCGATGGCAAGCCAAACCCTATTTCATAGCTTCTGTCCAACAGCGCCTGTCGCCGTTTCGCAGATCCTGTCGCGCCATGGAGAACCTCGATTTTTCGAGGGGAAAGCCCAAAATAGCCAAATGTGCCCTGGGTCCATATGGTTTCAAGGGCATTTTGGTATCCGGCGGCTTCCATTTCATCTGAACGCGCGCCCGCTGGGATCAGTAGTATTCCAGACCTTGGTTTTTGCAGGGATTTTTCCCGGTCGTCCAACTGGTCATAGGCCCAACCCCAGGCCCAGACCCGATCAACCCAGCCTTTCATCATGGATGGCATGCCCCACCAGAACAGAGGGAAGGCGAGGCAAATGGCGTCGGCGCGGGCGATCCGGTCCTGCTCGGTCACAACATCGGGCGGGGCCTCGGCGTTTTCGTCCCTTTCAATATCAGCCATCGACCAGCGCGGATCAAAACCCTCGGCATGTAAATCCGCAAGCTCGGTGGTGTGGCCCGCCGCTTTGGCACCCGCGATGAGTTGCGCGGCACTCGCGGCGGTGAACGAATTCGGGCCAGGATGATCAAGAATTGTGAGGACGTGCACGTGAAATCTCTTACTTCTACTGTGATTTGACGCGGCAACCGTCAGTCCTCAACCTAGGTTGAGGTCAAGAAGAAAGTATCAGCACGTGCTACCGGGTCAGCTCGCGCATACCTTGTTCCAAACCCGCCAGCGTCATGGGTACCATTCTGTTCTCAAAGATTTCCTGAATCATGCCGATAGAATGGGTGTAGCCCCAGTACTTGTCGGGTACGGGGTTGATCCAGATATTCGAGGTCCACTGATCGCGCGCCCGATTCAGCCAGACCTGACCGGATTCCTGATTCCAGTGTTCGTTCGCACCGCCTGGATAAGCGATCTCATAAGGGCTCATCGACGCGTCGCCGACAAAGATGCATTTGTAATCCGGGCCGTAAGTGCGCAGGACTTCATGGGTCGGGGTCTGTTGATCCCAGCGGCGGCGGTTGTCGCGCCAAACGCCTTCGTAGAGGCAGTTGTGGAAGTAGTAGTATTCCAGGTGTTTAAACTCTGTCCGTGCGGCCGAGAACAATTCTTCGACCACTTTGATATGCGGGTCCATCGAGCCGCCGACGTCCAGAAACAGCAGAACTTTGACGGCGTTGTGCCGTTCGGGGCGGGTTTTGACGTCCAGATAGCCATGTTCCGCCGTCGCGCGAATGGTGCCGTCGAGGTCCAACTCTTCCGCCGCGCCTTCACGGGCCCAGCGGCGCAAGCGCTTCAGGGCGACCTTGATGTTGCGGGTCCCCAGTTCAACTGTGTCGTCCAGGTTCCTGAATTCGCGTTTGTCCCAGACTTTGACCGCGCGCTGATGGCGGCTTTCCTTCTGACCAATGCGCACGCCTTCGGGATTGTAGCCGTAGGCCCCGAACGGAGAGGTTCCGGCGGTGCCGATCCACTTGTTGCCGCCCTGATGGCGCCCCTGCTGGTCCTTGAGACGCTCGCGCAGCGTTTCCATCAGTTTCTCAAAACCACCCAGCGCTTCGATCTCGGTCTTTTCTTCATCGGTAAGGTGCTTTTCGGCCATTTTGGCAAGCCAGTCGGCGGGGATATCGACCGCTTCGAGCACCTGATCAAAGCTGATCTCATCCAGCCCCTCAAAACTGGCGGCAAACGCGCGGTCGAACTTGTCGATGTTGCGCTCATCCTTCACCATCGACACGCGGGCAAGATAGTAGAACGCCTCGACATCGTAGGTTGCAAGACCCTTCTTCATGCCCTCCAGAAAGGTCAGGTACTCGCGCAGCGAGACCGGAATGCCAGATTTGCGAAGGTTATCGAAGAAGGGCAGAAACATTCGGTCAAAACACCAGACGGACCAGCACCATCGACAGGATCAGACCCAGCAGGGCAAAGGCGATCCCATACCCGGCGGCATATTGGGCCATATCAGCCGCATTGCCATTGCGTTTTTTTGCGGTCATCGCGCCCAGGATTGCCCCAATTATCGCCATTCCCAGAACCACTAACATTGTTGTCTCACCCGTCTGTGCTGCTGTCCGGTTGCCTGATCGCGGCGTCCTGCACAAGAGACCGTGCCACCAGATCCGAGCCAAAGCCGTATCGCGCCCACCCCAGACTGTCCACCCTGACCGCACGTGCCTGCTGTGTCTGGCCAGCCTGTTTTAGCGCCTCGGATTTCAGCAGCAGCAACGTTGCAAGGAGCGATGCGTTCTCGGCGCGTGTCATCACGTCAATGGCGTCATTTAACTCGGGTAAAACGCTGGGACCCTGATCGCGCGCCAGTGCAAACGAGGATGTCTGAGCCGTCACGTGGGCCCGATGAACTTCAGTTCCGGGTGTCGCGTTCAGGAACTGCATCGCGATCTCATACTGGCGCTGCGCCTCTTCGGGGTCGTCGAACTGGATCATCCGGCCCATCAGGTAATGTGGATAAGCGCGGCGATGGTCGGTCCAGCCCTGTTGCTGACCGATCCGCGCCGCTCGTCTCGCCGCTCGCATCTGTTTCGGTGATCCCGGGCCTGGACCCAGCGAATTCTGTATCGCGTTGATCCACGCGCGCGGAGTGTCCGAGATCGGCTGCACTGGAAGCGTGTCGCCTCGTGGGTTCAGGCGGCTGAGCACGCCCGGAATGACGGCTGCAACCTGTTCCCGGGTCATGCCGCTGCGCAGTTCAGGCGCATAAGCGGCGCGCAGAATGAGCATGTCGAAACCGGTCAGGACGGTGTGAATGTTGTCGTCGTTGAACACGGAATCCGGCAGGTGGTAGAGGTCATTCAAAGGCCCCAAGGCCTGCGCCAGTTCCTCGTGCAGGCAATCGCGCATCTCTTGTGGGCTGACATCGTAAGGGATGAAAATGCCCAGCCGTTCGCGGTTGCGCAGTTCGGTCCAGCTGCTTTTGCGCTTGCGCCGGTCTTGTCGGTACTCCTCGAGGCTGGATGCATTGGGTACGACAAAACAAGCGGCCTGGGGCAGGATGCGGTGAATCTCTTCCTGGCTGACCGCTTCGATGGTGATATTGGCCTGACCTTCGCGGATCTGGCGGATGTCTATTCCGGCTTCGCGTTGCAGACGGCGCAGCAGGCGGGTCAGGTCGGTCTGCATGCTTTGCGTTGGCGCGCCTGTCAGCCGCACGGTAACAGGTTCCTCAAATCGCGTAAAAACAGGTAGTTGAGCACCGCTTTCCAGTTCGAAATGCAAGGACACGAAGTCAGCCGCGATATTCAGGTTCGACCGGGCCGGCGGCGATGGGCGTGAGGTCGAGAAGGCCTTTGCCGGAGGAAGGGTCACTTCGACAAATTTGACGTCCTCCGGCAACTCGATGGTTTCGATGGTCGTGCAACCCGCCAGAATGATCGCCAGACCAAGAGCGCCCCGCCGCATCATGGGCGTTGGTACTTGATAAACGGGGTCTGAACGCCGATGCGATCATAAAGCTGACGCGCTGTGTGATTGAACTCCTGTGTCAGCCAATAAACCGTCGGGGCGCCCCGGCGATCCGCCTCGTCATAGACGGCCTGGATCAGCGCGCGCCCCACGCCGGTGCCGCGCGCCTCGGGCCGGGCATAGAGGTCCTGCAGGTAACACACATTCTCCACTTTCCAGGCGTGGCGGTGAAACAGGTAATGGGTCAGTCCGACCAGTTGGTCGCCAGATTCGGCGACACAGCAGCAGAAATCCTGCGGATCATCTCCTAGCAGGCGATCAAACGTCGATTGGTAAATCGCGTCCGGCACCTCGGTCTCATAAAAGGCCAGATAGCTGCGCCACATTTCGGACCAAGGGTCCCGGTCATCGGGACGCAGGGGGCGAATTGTGGGAGGGTTGGTCAATCGGGTGTCCTGAGTTTTTGCGTTATGGGCCGCGCCCCCGAAAACCCGAGCCGCGTCGTCTGATGCTGACATCCGGCCCGCCGCATGGCAAGCCGTCATCACCTGATGTTCAACCGGAGAGGCGGAATTCAGCGTTTGCTGCGCGCCATAAAGGCAAGCCGTTCGAACAAATGCACATCCTGCTCGTTTTTCAGCAACGCGCCGTGCAGTTTTGGCAACGCATTGGCGCCGTCGCGCTTGAGGTCCTCTGCCGTCAGGTCCTCCGCCAGCAGCAGTTTGAGCCAATCCAGAACTTCAGAGGTCGAAGGCTTTTTCTTCAGACCCTGCGTTTCGCGGATTTCATAGAATTGGGTCAAGGCGGTGGTCAGCAGTGCGTCCTTGATCCCGGGGTGATGCACGTCGACGATCCGGCGCATCGTCGCCTCGTCGGGAAAGCGGATGTAGTGAAAGAAACAGCGGCGCAAAAACGCGTCGGGCAGTTCTTTTTCGTTGTTCGACGTGATGATGACAATCGGGCGGTTTTTGGCCTTGATGGTTGCGCCGGTCTCGTAGACGTGGAACTCCATCTTATCGAGCTCCTGCAATAAATCGTTTGGAAACTCGATATCGGCCTTGTCGATCTCATCAATCAGCAAAACCACCTTTTCATTGGCCTCGAACGCCTGCCACAGCTTGCCCTTGCGGATGTAGTTGGACACGTCATGCACGCGTTCTTCGCCCAATTGGCTATCCCGCAAGCGGCTGACCGCGTCATATTCGTACAAGCCCTGCTGCGCGCGGGTGGTGGATTTTACGTTCCATTCGATCATCGTCAGCCCCAGCGCGCCGGCGACCTGCTTGGCCAGTTCCGTTTTACCTGTGCCGGGTTCGCCCTTGACCAAAAGGGGTCGTTCCAGTGTCACGGCGGCGTTCACGGCGATGGTCAGGTCATCGGTGGCGACATATTCTGCCGTGCTTTGGAAACGTGCGGTCATGGGCGCCTCATCTGGTTTTGCGCGATATGCGGGTGGTCAACTGGCTCCGGGTTACAGACCGGCCAGGTTTTTGACAAGCCGGACCGCTGCGTCGCAGAGCGCGAATGTCGCGACACTGCCGAATCCTTTTGCTTGATTCGGAGGCTTTCCAATGTCGCTTTGGTTGCAAACTGCCTTTAAATGGCCCGCCGAGGTTCACAAAAAAACAAGGTTTTGTTGTTTTAAGCCTCGCATTTAGTTTGGTCGGAGTGACGGCGCGGCAGCGCTACGTTTGTGTAGTGACATTCGCCTGTGTGTCGGATACACGCTCCGCAGAAGGGGGTGCCGAATGTCAGGTGAAACAACAGCGACCGACGTTTCAACCCATACCGAGGGAGCAAAAATGAAGCAGGAAGTTTTTCTGCCGGAAGACTACCGCCCGGCTGAAGATGAACCGTTCATGAATGATCGCCAGCTTGAATACTTCCGTCGCAAGCTGCTGGATTGGAAGAACGAGCTTTTGGCAGGCAGCCGCGACACAATCGAAGGTCTTCAGGACAACACCCGCAACATTCCGGACGTGGCCGATCGCGCAAGCGAAGAGACCGACCGTGCGCTGGAACTGCGGACCCGGGACCGTCAGCGCAAGCTGGTGGCCAAGATCGACTCGGCCCTGCGCCGGATCGACGAGGGAGAGTACGGGTATTGCGAGAAAACCGGCGATCCGATCTCGCTGAAACGCCTCGATGCACGACCCATTGCGACCATGACTCTCGAAGCGCAAGAGCGCCATGAGCGTCGGGAAAAAGTCCACCGCGACGATTGATCGCCGGGACATCGTAGATCATTTGCGCCGGGGCCTGTGGCTCCGGCGTTTTTTGTGGTGTAGGTCAGGGTCATGGACATCACAGGTTTGAAATTCGGCATCGTTGGCGCCGGGATTGGCGGGTTGGCGGCGGCTATCGCGCTGCGGAAAAAAGGCGCCGAAGTTTCCGTCTTTGAACAGGCCCCCGAGATTGCCGAAGTGGGTGCGGGGCTGCAGATCAGCGCAAACGGTCTGGCGGTTCTGCGGGCGCTTGATGTCATTGGAAACTCTCCGAAACTTGGCCAGAGGTCTTACGGCACGATCCTACGTGACTATAAGTCTGGCCGATTTATCAGTCGCATAGGTGAACCTGCTGCGGGTCCGACCTACTACTATCATCGCGCCGATCTGATCACGCTTCTGCATGAAACGGCAATGGCGGCTGGTGTCAACATACGGTTGAACAGCAAAGTTTGTGACATTCACCAAAACGCTGACAACGCCGAACTCCAATTGGGCAACGGGGAGGTTTTGCCGTTTGATTGTGCGGTTGCGGCGGATGGTGGGCGCAGTGCGATCCGTCCGATCCTGAACGGAGAGGAAATCCTGGGATTTACCAATCAGGTTGCCTGGCGGGCGACCATTCCGTGGGATCGCGTTTCGAAACTGCCCAAGGCGCATCTTACCATGGGGTCGGGGCGTCACGTCGTGACATATCCGCTCCGCGATCAAAGTCTTCTGAATATTGTCGCCATCGAAGAGAGATCGGATTGGCAGGACGAAGGCTGGCGCCTGAAAGGCGATCCCGAAGATCTGCGCGCCCGGTTCTCGGATTTTGGCGGCAAGATGCACGACGTTTTGCAGGAGGTGCAGGAGACCTTTCTCTGGGCGCTCTTCCTGCGACCTGTCGCGCGGAAATGGCAAAATGGGCGCATTGCCCTTTTGGGTGATGCGGCACATCCGACACTGCCATTTATGGCGCAAGGCGCGTGCCTGGCGCTGGAAGATGCGTGGATCCTGACCCGATCTTTTGAGGCGGCTAGCCTTCCTGCGGCCTTGGCGGCCTATGAAACCACACGGGCCGGGCGGGCGCGCAAGGTTGTGGACGCAGCATCAGCCAATGCGCGGAACTTTCATCTGCGGGGTCCAGCGCGGATCGCCGCGCAAATGGCTCTGACCGCATTTGGGGGCCGGTTGAGACGGCGTTACGAGTGGATCTACGATTACGACGCCACGGCTTGACGTCCTACATGTCGAGGTCAACCCAGACCGGCACGTGATCCGAGGGCTTTTCATGCCCGCGTATCTCGGCATCGATCTGGCAATCTCGCAACAGATCAGCGGCTTGCGGGGTCAGTAGGAAATGGTCAATGCGTATGCCGTCATTCCTGTTCCAGGCCCCGGCCTGATAGTCCCAAAAGGAATAGTGACCGGGCCCCTGCGTGCGGGCCCGAAAGGCTTCGGTAAACCCGAGGTTCAGGATTTTGCGATACGCCGCGCGGCTTTCGGTGCGAAAAAGCGCGTCCTCTCGCCACGCATCCGGGCGTTTGGCATCTTCGGCCTGGGGGATGATATTGTAATCCCCGGCCATCAAAGCGGCGTCTTCGCTGGCCAGCAGATCGCGCGCCCGATCATAGAGGCGCTCCATCCATGCCAGCTTGTAGTCATATTTTGGACCCGGAACAGGGTTTCCATTGGGCATATACAACCCGCATATGCGCAATGCACGCTTGCCGATGACGGTTGCCTCGATCCAGCGGGCCTGTTCGTCTTCATCATCACCGGGCAGCCCCCGTGTGACGTCCTCGAGCGGTAGTTTGGAAAGGATCGCCACGCCGTTGAAGCTTTTTTGTCCATGGGATTCGACGTTATAGCCACGCTCTTCGAACATCTCGCGGGGGAAGTTCTCGTCGACGGACTTGATCTCCTGCAGCAAAACGATGCCGGGATTTGCATCATCCAGCCAACGGGGCAAGGCTTCGGCGCGCGCTTTGATGCCGTTTATGTTGAACGTGGCGATTTTCATGCGAAGTCCTCCGAAGCTCTGACGCAACCTATCGCCCAGAACCGGCCCAGCGGCAAGTCGCAGAGCGGGTGGCGAGGCTCTGCCTCGCGCTCCGGGATATTTTTAGCCAGATGAAGAAACGGATCCTTAACCATATTGTCGAAAGCTGTTTTGGCGGTACAGGCGGGGACGCCGATGACCGCGCCAGGTGAAGCTCTCTGACTTTGCGTCAGAGAGCGGATCCCTTTTCATCTGGCTAAAAACATCCTGGGGGTGTGGGGGCAAAGCCCCCACCTGCGTCTACATGGAAAAAGATGTGCCGCAGCCGCAAGATGAGGTCGCATTTGGATTGTTGATCACAAACCGGGCACCGATCAGTTCTTGCGTAAAATCAATCACCGCATTCTCCAGAAACGGCAGCGAGATTGAATCCACAATGACTTTCTGGCCCTTGCCTTCCAGGACAAGATCATCCTCTTTGGGTTCATCCAGCGCGATTTCATATTGAAAACCGGAACATCCGCCGCCTTCTACGGCGACGCGCAGGGCTTGCCCCTGACTCGCAGCGCCGATTTCGGCGAGGCGATCAAAGGCCCGTTCGGTAACTGATGGGGGCAGATTCATGCCAAGCTCCAAAAGGTTTATTTCCCCTACGCGGTACAATATAGAAGGCGCAAGGACAGGCGACAAGGACAAGACCATTGGAGCGAGCGGGTTTTGCTGCGGATCCGGACCGAGCGCGTGGGCGGCTTGTGCCGGAGGAAGAAAGCAGCTTCCGGTCATGCTTTCAGCGTGACAGGGACCGGATCATTCACGCCAGCGCCTTTCGGCGGCTCAAGCACAAGACGCAGGTCTTTGTTGAACATGAGGGCGATAGCTATCGCACCCGTCTGACCCATTCCATCGAAGTGGCACAGGTGGCGCGCACAATTGCCGGTGCGTTGGGTCTGAACCCTGAACTGACCGAAGCGGTCGCGTTGGCCCATGATCTTGGGCACACGCCCTTTGGTCATACAGGCGAGGATGCCTTGCATGCCCTGATGAAACCCTATGGCGGCTTTGATCACAACGCGCAAGCCATTCGAATCGTAACGAAACTGGAACGTCACTATGCCGATTTCGATGGCTGCAACCTGACCTGGGAATGTCTGGAGGGTATTGCAAAACACAATGGCCCGGTGCTGGGTGAGTTGCCCTGGGCACTGGCCGAATGCAACGGCGGCTTCGACCTCGAACTGCATACCCATGCCAGTGCCGAAGCGCAGGTCGCGGCCTTGTCTGATGATATCGCCTATAACAATCACGATTTGCTGGACGGGCTGCGCGCAGGTTTGTTCTCGGATGATGAAATCCAGCAATTGCCCATCGTTGGGGAGTGCTATGCCAAGGTTGATAAGAAGTATCCGGGACTAGATCCCTACAGGAGACGGCATGAAGCTTTGCGCCGGGTTTTTGGGGTAATGGTGTCGGACGTGATCGACACGTCTCGCGGCCTGATCGCGGAGTCGGGTGCGCAAACTGTCGAGGATATCCGGCATCTTGGCCACCCTGTGATCCGGTTTTCGGACGGGTTGTGGGCGCAGCTCCAAGAGATTCGGGCGTTTTTGTTTTCCAAAATGTATCGCGCGCCCAGGGTCATGAGAGTGCGCGAAGAGGTTGGTCAAGTTGTAGAAGACCTGTTTCCCATTTACCTGAACGATCCCAGACAAATGCCGAACCGATGGCATGACGATATTGAGGCGGCCGCTGACGAAACCGCCCTGGCCCGTATCGTGTCAGACTATATCGCTGGAATGACAGACAGGTTCGCCTTGCAAGATCATGCACGGCTGACCGGTCGCTGATCACTCGACCCCGATATAGGCCAGCGCCCAGACCTGCTGGCCGGATTGTTCCTGTGCTAGATCGGGGTCGTCGGTGGGCGGAAACACAATCATCGTTGGACCATACCCGCCGATCCCCATCGGGGATCCATCTGCATGCGTTGCCAAAATCGGCTGGTAGGTTTCGATACTGTTCCATGGGATTTCCGCCTGATAGCCATCCATCGCCATGGGCATTGCCATTTTTCCCTCTGCACCTGCCATCGTCATAACCTCTGACAACAGCGGACCTTTGAATGTGATGTCCTGCTGATTGTCCTCCGTCCCGTAGACGATGGTGATTTCGATTTGCTGCAAACTCTCCAACATGTCGGCGTCAAGCCCGGCAGCGCCCGCGTGGCTCACCCCGAGGAACCCCAGCAGGCCGCCATCATTCTCGCCGCGTTCCGGCAGGTTTGTCTCGCTGACCGCGCCACCGATTGTCACCAATACGTGGCCTTTCGGGGCGGGCATTTCGGCCCATGCCGGTAACGCGGCGGACAACAGCAGGCTCAGGGGCAGGGCAAGGCGCATGGATCAGACTCCGTTAATGGGCTTTACTACGACCCTAACTGGCTGCGGCGCGAAACCAAGCCCTATCTGATGGCGTCCATTGACCTTGCGGCTTTGCATGATAAACCGCGCGGCAAGCATAAGGACATCCGAAATGAACCTGTTTTCCGAGATCCGCGGCCTTGTTCTGGACGCGCTGGCACAGATGCAGTCCGATGGTGCTCTGCCCGAGGGGTTGAGCTTTGACAACGTGGCGGTCGAACCACCGCGTGACGCCGCACATGGTGACATGGCGACAAATGCTGCGATGGTGCTGGCGAAACCTGCCAAGATGAAGCCGCGCGACATTGCGGATGTGCTGGCCAGAAAACTGGCGGCCGATGAGCGGATCATCAGTGCCGAGGTGGCTGGGCCGGGCTTTTTGAATCTGCGGCTGGCGCCCGTTGTCTGGCAGGGCGTGATTGCGACGGTGTTGGAGAAGGGCACCGACTATGGTCGCTCGACCATGGGGCATGGTCAAAAAGTCAATGTCGAGTATGTTTCGGCCAATCCCACAGGTCCGCTGCATGTCGGTCATACGCGGGGCGCGGTGTTTGGGGACGCTTTGGCAAGTCTGTTGGCCTATTCCGGCCATGACGTGACACGTGAGTACTACATCAACGACGGCGGCGCGCAGGTGGATGTGCTGGCGCGGTCCGCCTATGAGCGGTATCGGGAGGCCAACGGGCTGAGCCCCGAGATTGCCGAGGGGCTTTATCCCGGCGATTACCTGATCCCGATCGGTGAGGCGCTGAAAGAAAAGTATGGCGACAGCCTGATCGACAAGCCGGAAAGTGACTGGCTGGAAGAGCTGCGTGAATTTTCGACCGACGCGATGATGGATCTGATACGGGCTGACCTGAAGGCGCTGGGCGTCGAGATGGATGTGTTCTTCTCGGAAAAATCGCTCTACGGCACCGGTCGGATCGAGGCGGCGTTGCAATCGCTGACAGACAAGGGTCTGATCTACGAAGGCGTGCTTGAGCCGCCAAAAGGTAAAAAGCCAGAAGACTGGGAGCCGCGCGAGCAGACCCTGTTCAAGTCGACCGAACATGGCGATGATGTCGACCGCCCGGTTAAGAAATCGGACGGTGCCTGGACCTATTTCGCGCCCGATATCGCTTATCACTATGACAAAGTCAGCCGTGGCTTTGATGCGCTGATCGATGTGTTTGGCGCGGACCACGGCGGATACGTCAAACGGATGAAGGCGGCTGTTTCGGCGCTGTCGGATGGTAAGGTGCCGCTGGATATCAAGCTGACACAGCTGGTGAAGCTGTGGAAGAACGGCGAGCCGTTCAAGATGTCCAAGCGGGCAGGGAACTTTGTGACGCTCCGCGATGTGGTCGATCAGGTTGGCCCGGATGTGACCCGCTTTGTAATGTTGACCCGCAAGAATGACGCGCCGTTGGATTTTGACTTTGACAAGGTCTTGGAGCAGAGCCGCGAGAACCCCGTGTTCTACGTGCAATATGCGCATGCCCGCGTCATGAGTGTTCTTCGGCGCGCGGCAGAGGCTGGAATTGACGCGGATGACGCAACGCTCAAAGACGCTGATCTGGGCAAGAACGACCACGCTTCCGAGCTGAATGTTGCCAAGAAACTGGCCGAATGGCCGCGTTTGGTCGAGATCGCCGCGCGGACCAATGAACCGCATCGGGTCGCCTTCTATCTTTATGAACTTGCAGGGGATTTCCACGCGTTGTGGAACAAAGGCAATGATGAAACCCAGCTGCGCTTCATTCAGGATGGCGATGTTGCCACAAGCCAGTCGAAAATCGCATTGGCGCGGTCTGTTTCTGTTGTGATTTCAGCGGGCTTGGGTATTCTTGGCGTTACCCCGGCGCAGGAGATGCGGTAATCAATATCGCCCGAACCGCCGGTCTGAGGTAGGCAAGAAATGACCCGCGCGCTAGGTTTTTCGGTGCGAAACGGGCAGTGAGGCGGATATGGCGAGTTACAATTACTCGGGGCAACACAGCCCCGAGCAAGGGCATTACCCGAATCAGACGCATCCAGACGATGCGTATGAGTATGCTGACGACGATCAGGATTATGACACCCCACGTGCCGCAACAGCGATTGCTCGTGCGGTGAACGGTTTGGGCGCGATCGCGTCGCTGGCGCTGGTCGCAGGTGTTGCGGTCTGGGGTTATAACCTTGTGATGCGCGATGTCAGCGGTGTTCCCGTGGTGCGGGCCGTCGAAGGGCCCATGCGTATTCAGCCCGAGAAACCCGGGGGAACGCCCGCCGACCATCAGGGTCTGGCCGTCAATGCCGTCGCCGCCGAAGGCTCGGCCGCGGCCCCCGCGGATCGTCTGATCTTGGCGCCGCGTCCGGTTTCGCTGACCGATGAGGACCTGCCGGGCGGCGCGTTGCAGCCAACCCAGGCGGTGCATGTGATCGAAGAACCGATCTCGAACCAGCAAGCGGCTGAATTGCGCCAGAACGCAGTGGACGCACTGGTTGCTGAACTGGCAGGACAAGCTGCTCAGGCTGAACAACCCTCCGAGCCGGGTGTTCAACTGGCGGCGCTGGCCACACTGGAAGAAGAACCCGCAATCGATCCCGCGGATCTGGCCGCGCTTTTGCCGGACCCGGCTATAGCCGAATTGCCGGGCGTGCGCCGATCCCTGCGGCCGCATACCCGTCCCGCCCGGTCGATCAGCAGTGGCGTTTCGCCCAGTGAAACCTCAGAGGCTGCGATCAACGCAGCCGTCAAAGCCGCCGCTGGTCTGGACGTCGACCCCGGCACCCTCAGCAAAGGCACACGCCTTGCCCAGCTTGGCGCATATGAAAGCGTCGACGTGGCACAGTCTGAGTGGGGTCGCCTGTCTAGTCAATTTGGCGAATACATGGATGGAAAACAGCGTGTTATCCAGAAAACATCAAGCGGTGGCCGGACATTTTATCGTCTGCGTGTGCTGGGCTTTGAAGACCTGAGCGACTCCCGCCAGTTCTGCGCTGCGTTGGTTGCTCAGGGCGCGGATTGTATCCCGGTCGCCGTGCGGTGAACTTTGGCGCTGCGATCACCGATGCTGAAGGTTTGCGCCTAACACCGGATGAAAGAGAGCTGTTCCGACAGATGAACCCGTTCGGGTTCATCCTGTTTGCCCGAAATATCGAAAGCGTCGACCAAGTGCGCGCCTTATGCGACGATTTCCGCGAGGCTGTCGGGCGCAATTGCCCCATAACAATCGATCAGGAAGGCGGACGGGTGCAACGGCTGCGCGCGCCACTGGCCCGCGAATGGCTGCCGCCACTGGATCACGTGGCGCAGGCCGGTGAGGAAGCCGAACGTGCCATGTATCTGCGGTATCGTTTGATCGCAGATGAGCTGTTCTCGCTGGGCATCGACAGCAACTGCGCTCCGATGGTGGATCTGGCCCGCGCCGAAACGCATGCCTTTTTGCACAACCGCTGTTATGGCGACGATGTGGATACGGTTTCACGCGTCGGACGGGCGGTGGCTAAAGGTCTTTTGGACGGCGGTGTGCTACCGGTTCTCAAGCACATGCCCGGCCACGGGCGCGCGACACTCGACAGTCATTACGACCTGCCGCAGGTCGACCTGTCGCTGGACGAGCTTCAGCGCAGTGACTTTGCCCCGTTTGAGGCCTTGAACGATCTACCGATGGGGATGACCGCGCATTTGGTCTATGGCCAGATCGACCCCAAACCCGCTACGATTTCTGCGCCAATGATGGATATTGTTCGCAACAGGATCGGATTTGACGGGTTGGTCATGACCGATGACATTTCGATGAAAGCGCTGAGCGGATCACCCGCGGAGCTGTCGAAACAAGCGCTGAGCGCGGGCTGTGACGTCGTATTGCATTGCAACGGAACCTTTGCCGACCGGGCTAAGGTTTTGGAGGCCGCTGGGGACATGTCGGATGTGGCGCAATCCCGCGCGGACAGGGCGCTGGCGCAGCGCAAACCGCCCGTAGAACTTGACATCCCAGCCGCCGAAGCGGAACTATCCCGCCTAATGGGCGGGCAGGTGTATGAACGATAACCTTTTCAGTGAAGACCCGGTCTCTGTCTCGGATCGTCTGGCGGCCGAAGCGCTGATTGTTGATGTCGACGGGTTCGAAGGCCCGTTGGACGTTTTGCTGATGCTGTCGCGAACGCAAAAGGTCGATCTGAGGAAAATTTCGGTTCTCGCGCTGGCGCAGCAATACCTCGCCTTTGTCGAACAGGCCCGTGCCCTGCGCATCGAATTGGCTGCGGACTATCTGGTCATGGCCGCGTGGCTGGCCTTTCTGAAGTCCCGATTGCTGCTACCCCCGGACCCCAATGACGAAGGTCCTTCCGGCGAAGAGCTTGCGGCGCATCTAGCGTTTCAGCTTGAACGGCTGCAAGCCATGCGCGACGCCGCCGCACGCCTGATGGCACGCGACCAGCTGGGGCGGGATTTCTTCAAACGCGGGCAGGGCGAGGATGTCACCCGCATCCGCACTGTGACCTATTCCGCCACCCTTCTGGACCTCATGCAGGGCTATGCCCGTATCCGCACCCGCGACGAATTCCGGCCGTTTACCATGGATCGCGATGCGGTGTTCACGATGGAACAGGCGCTGGAGCGGATGCGCCCGCTGATCGGGTTTGCAGGCACCTGGACCGACATGGAAACCTATCTGCCAGAGGGCTGGGATGCGGACCCGGTACGCCGCCGCTCGGCCACTGCGGCGACCTTTGCGGCCTCGCTGGAACTGGTGAAAGAAGGACATATGGAAATCAAGCAAAGCGAAACCTTTGCTCCGATCCGTTTGCGCAAGAGGACCGACACACGTGACTGACGCCCCAGAAGACGACGGCCCCGGCACCCTGTTCGAAGCGCCCCCCCTGGCCGAACAGGAACGCATGGTCGAGGCCGTTCTGTTTGCCAGCGCCGAGGCGGTGACGATTGCCGATCTCGAGGCCCGGATGCCCCATGGCAGCAACGCGGCGCAGGCTGTTGAACTGCTGCAGAAACGGTATGAGGGGCGCGGGGTGCGCGTGGTCAAAGTGGGCGACGCATGGGCGATCCGCACGGCGCCCGACCTTGGATTCTTGATGCAAAAGGAAACGGTTGAGACCCGCAAGCTCAGCCGGGCCGCGATCGAAACGCTGGCCATTGTTGCCTATCACCAGCCCTGCACCCGCGCCGAGATCGAGGAAATCCGGGGTGTTTCGGTCTCACGCGGGACCATCGACCAGTTGCTGGAAATGGAGTGGATCCGTCTGGGTCGCCGGCGGATGACGCCGGGGCGTCCGGTGACGTTTGTTGTGACGCCGCAGTTTCTGGACCATTTCGGGCTGGACAACGCACGCGATCTGCCGGGTCTGAAAGAATTGCGGGCTGCTGGCTTGCTGGAAAATCGGCCACCGCCGGGAACCGTCCCATTGGGCGAGGGGCAGGACGAGGACGCAGACGAGGATCAGACCGAGCTCTTCGAAGAAGAGTGATCCTGCTGCCCTTTTGTTGCCGCATGGGCGACCTATGTTACCGGACAGGGGCAGGAGAGTAGGACGATGAATGCAAACCGGATCATCAACATGGTCGTGCGTCAGGTGATGCGCCGCCTCGTAACGCGTGGTGTGAGCAAAGGCTTTGATCTGGCGGACCGGGCAAGCAGCAAACCGGGGGACAAGCCCGGTGCACCGCGCGATCCGGAAACGCAGAAACGCATGGCGGACAGTTCCCGCGGTCAAAAGCAGAACATGAAACAGGTGCAGCAACTGACCCGTCAAATGCGCCGGTTCATGCGGTTCTGAAATTCAGTCTACAGCCTTGAAATGCTTGGAGAGTTTCAGGCCTTGCCCCTGATAGTTCGAGGCAATGCCTGCGCCGTATAGTTGCGTCGGCATCTCGGCCATCCGTTCGTACACCAGTCGCCCGACAACCTGCCCGTGCTCCAGCACAAAGGGCGCCTCGTGACAGCGGACCTCCAGCACGCCACGTGACCCCGCGCCGCCAGCGGCGGCATGTCCGAAACCCGGATCAAAGAACCCCGCGTAATGGACCCGGAATTCGCCCACCATAGCCAGGTACGGCGCCATTTCAGCCGCGTATAGCGGCGGGATATGGACCGCCTCGCGACTGACAAGGATGTAAAACGCGCCGGGGTCCAGAATGATCCGGCCATCCTTGGTGCGCACCTCTTCCCAGTAATCCTGCGGATCGTACCCGCCGATCCGATCCAAATCGATGACGCCGGTATGCGGTTTGGCCCGGTATCCCACAAGATCGGTGTCGGGCAATTGCAGGTCGACCGAAAAGCCCAACCCGTCGTGGATGACGGCCGGCCCATCGACCAAAGGCGCGTCTGCGTGCAGGGCCGTCAGTTCTGCATCCGTCAAAACCGCTTGCCCGTGCCGGAACCGGATCTGGTTCAACCGCATGCCGGGTCGCACCAGAACCGAGAAGGAACGTGGGCAGATCTCGGCGTAAAGCGGTCCGGTGTAACCGGCGGGAACGCGGTCGAACTCAGTGCCGCCATCGGTTATGGCGCGGGTTAACAGGTCCAACCGTCCGGTCGAGCTTTTGGCGTTGGCCACCGCGCTGACATTACCGGGCAGGGCCAGCGCCTCCATCAGGGGCACAAGGTAGACGCAGCCTTTTTCCAGAACGGCCCCGTCCGAGATGTCGATCCGGTGCATCTCGAACTCGGTCAGGCGGTCTGCGACCGAGCGCCCTTCGCCCGCCAGAAATGAGGCGCGAACGCGATAAGCGACCGTCCCTAAACGTAAATCAAGGCTGGCGGGTTGGATCTGTGCTGCCAGGATATCGGGTGTGGCGGTGATTTCACCGCGCTCGATCATCGCCTCGATCTGCTGGTTCGGGCACACGCCAGTCATTCTGAACCTCCCCTGCGACAGAAGAGGATCTGGCCTGTCTGCCATGTTCGTCGGTGTGATTTGGTCGGGCTAGCAGGACTCGAACCTGCGACCTTCCGTCCCCCAGACGGACGCGCTACCAGGCTGCGCCATAGCCCGACGTTGGAGCGTTCATAAAGAAATTCCCGGCAGGGGCAAGAGGAAAACATTGCCGTTTGACTTATCCCGCACGCTGGGTTTCGACCCGGTCCAACCACTTTCGCAGGTCCTTTGCCAGCGGCTCGATCCTATCCAGTAGGTCGGCGTCATACTCGGATCGATTCCACGCCAACGAGGCAATTCCGCCCATCAAGGGAGCCGCGTCCAACTGTGGTTCCGAAGGCGTCGATGCTGTGTCAGAAGCCGGCTTTCCTGCATCCATTGCCCCCGACGGACCTGAGGTCTCGCGTACCGCTTTGCCATTGCCCAGATCCATATCAATCTGATCAGACGCTGCGGCAGGTTTTGCGGAAAACGCAACAACGGTGTCGTCCGTTGCGGCAGGTTCGTCCAGTCCTTGAGACAGGGCCGCCACATGCGCCACGCCCTGTTCGCGCAAGATACGTTGCACGCCTTTGATCGTGATCCCGTCTTCGTGCAGCAGTTTCTTGATCCCACCCAAGAGCAACATGTCGTTGGGTCGGTAATACCGACGACCCCCGGCGCGTTTGACCGGTTTGATCTGGCTGAATCTGCTTTCCCAGAATCGCAACACATGGGCCTGAACCCCGAGCCAATCCGCAACTTCACTGATGGTGCGAAACGCGTCGGGGGACTTGCTCATATCCGCGCGCCCTCGGGGTTACTTGCGATTCCCGGCGGCGACGCGATCCTTCATCAGGTGCGACGGGCGGAAGGTCAGCACGCGGCGCGGCTGAATCGGAACTTCTTCGCCGGTTTTGGGGTTGCGACCGATGCGGGCTGTTTTGTCCCGAATACTGAACGTGCCGAAAGACGAAATCTTGACCTGCTCGCCGCGCACCAGCGCGTCCGACATGTGGTTCAGAACGCTTTCGACCAATTGCGCGCTTTCATTGCGTGAAAGGCCAACCTCGCGAAAGACGGCCTCGCTCAGATCCATTCGGGTCAGTGTTTTGTCGCCCATACCTATTCCCCTGTTGATGTCAAAGCATAGGGGTAGGGCAAATTCGCTGTCAATATCAATGAATTGCGCGCGGGCGTGTAAGCCGATTTGCGCCAGTTACCAGCGCAAAAGGACGGAACCCCAGGCCAATCCGCCCCCGATGGCCTCGGTCACCAGCAAATCGCCCTGCTTGAATTGTCCGCGCTGTTTGGCCACCGACATGGCCAGGGGAATCGATGCGGCCGATGTGTTGCCGTGGTCTTGCAGAGTGACCACGACGTGGTCCATCGGCACCCCCAGCTTTTTGGCCGTGCCTTGGATGATGCGGATATTGGCCTGATGTGGCACGATCCAGTCGACATCTTCGTGCCGCAGTCCAACTTTTTCCAGACACGCCTCGGCTGTCGCCGTCAGCCGTTCAACGGCTTGCCGGAACAGTTGATTGCCCTTCATCCGCAGATAACCGGTGGTCTGGGTCGAAACGCCCCCATCCACGTAGAGAAGGTCCTTGTAGCGCCCGTCCGAGTTCAGGTCTGTCGCCAGAATGCCGCGATCCCGTGGCGTGCCTTCACCTTCCTGTCGCTCCAGGATCAGCGCGCCCGCGCCATCCCCGAACAAAACGCAGGTCGACCGGTCGGTCCAGTCCATGATTCGAGAAAAGGTCTCGGCCCCGATCACCAAAACGCGATTGGCCTGACCGGAGAGGATCAGCGCATTTGCATTGGTCAGCGCATAGACGAACCCCGCACATACGGCCTGAACGTCAAAGGCAAAGCCCTTGGTCATGCCCAATCGTGCCTGAACCATCGTTGCGGCAGACGGAAAGGTCAGATCGGCCGTCGAGGTTGCCAGAATAACGGCGTCGATGTCGTCTGCGGTCAGCCCGGCATCCTCCAGCGCGGAATTGGCCGCATGTGTTGCCATATCCGAGGTGGTTTCATCATCAGCGGCAAAGTGACGGCGTTCAATTCCGGACCGGGTCCTGATCCATTCATCCGACGTATCGAGTGTCTGTTCAAATTCCGAATTTGGGACCACACGTTCCGGCAAATAGTGCCCGACACCTACAACAACTGAACGGCCTGCCATGTTGGGGTATTGCCTTTTTTGTTATTTATCTGTCTGCGGCGCAGCATGCGCGGCATCTTGTGCAAGCTCGGCAGTGGATGCAACCCGTGCCGCCAATTTTTCGGCGAATCCCGACTGTGCAAGGGTAAAGGCCAGCTTGATGGCTGCTGACACACCGGTCGCGTCCGCACTGCCATGCGATTTCACAACGGTGCCGTTCAGCCCCAGAAACACCCCGCCGTTCACGCGGCGCGGATCGATACGTTTCTTCAGGCGCCTCAACGATGTGATTGCCAGGATCGATGCCAGGCGCGACAAGGGCGTGTATTTGAACGCCTGGCGCAGCAAGTCACCGATCAGACTGGCGGTGCCTTCGCCGGTTTTGATAGCGACATTGCCGGTGAACCCGTCGGTAACAATGACATCCGCTTTGTCGCCGGGAATGTCGCTGCCCTCGACAAAACCGACGAAATCGAAATTGGCCGGATCAGCAAACTCGGCGATCAGCGCGTGTGCTTCTTTGAGCTCGGCGCGGCCTTTGTGTTCTTCGGTTCCGACATTCAGCAGACCGATGCGGGGACGGTGCAGCGCAAGGCCGTTACGGGCATAAGACGCCCCCATCAAGGCGAACTGCAAAAGGTCGCGTGCATCGGCGCGCACATCTGCGCCAACATCCAGCATCACATTGAACCCCTGCGGATTGCAGGACGGGAACAGGATTGCGATGGCCGGCCGGTTGACGCCAGGCAGCTTACGCAACCGCATCATCGACAGGGCCATCAACGCGCCCGTGTTTCCGCACGACACCGCACCATGGGCTTCCCCTTCGCGGACGGCCTCAAGCGCGGACCACATCGAGGTCTGTTTGCCGCTGCGCACAACCTGGCTGGGCTTGTCCTCCATCGTGACCACATCGGGGCAATCACGAAAAACGACGCGCCCTTCCAGGCCACGCCGTTTTGCAACCTGCTTGCGCAGTATGGCTTCTGGACCGTGCAGAAGAAATCCGATTTCCGGGTTCTTCTTGGCCGAGTTTGCAATGCCTGCAACAACAACCGCAGGACCCGCGTCCCCACCCATCGCGTCGACCGAGATAATAATCCGTCCGGCGTCCGTGGGCTTATCACTCATGCCTTGGCCTGCACGCGATCAGGTTCAGGCCGCGTCTTCGTCCAGGTCGATTTCGTCGGCCTGCGCAATGACTTCCCGATCGTCGTAGTAGCCACAGGCACCGCAAACGTGATGCGGGCGTCTCAGCTCGCCACAGTTCGGGCACTCGTTCGGGTTTGCAGCAACCAGAGCGTCATGTGCGCGGCGATTGTTGCGGCGCGACTTGGAAACTTTGTTTTGTTGGACGGCCATGGTCTCAACCTTTGTCTGACTAAGGGCCCGCAGATTCGCCGCCGGCCGCGGTTTCACATTTCGTTTTATCGTGGTTTGACGCGCGTTTAGGGGACGAGTCCCGCAATGTCCAACCCAAAATCCGATGAGCGCGCGAAAATACTGCGATTCTCGTCATGATCAAGCGATTTTTCTGACCGCCTGCTATGACAGGAATTCAGACCTGTGTCACTTGTCTTTTTTCAGGGCATCGCGGAACTCTGCCAGTCCCGCAAAGGGTTTTGCGTCGTCATCCGTCATCGCCTGTTTGCCGGGCTCGGTATAGTCGGATGACCCCAGTTCTGCACCGGCCTTGCGCGGGTACTCAGGCAGCGCCAGTTCGAGTGCTTCGACCATGACCTGTGCGGGGTCAATCTCGGGGCCCAAAGGCTCGGTCTCGTCATCTTGTAGGATCTCATATTCCGGTTCGTCCGGCTCGGACCAGTCTGCCACGAAGACCCGGGCCACCGGAATGTCGATCCGGGTTGTTACCGGTTCGAGCGTAACGACACAGGATTGAACAACGGTCGCGCCCAGTTTTGCTGTCAGAGCCCAATCTCTTTTGCCTTGCGTCCGAAGGTCTCCCACAAAGCTGAGCTTTCGCAGGCCCAGCAGATCCAGGTCGTTCCTGATCGCCTCCAACGCCTCTGCATTTGGGCGCAGTTCAAAAGGTGTCGGGGCGTTTTGCGGCAGGTCGGCCACCCGCAGAGGGGTCTGGTTGTTCATGTCGTGACCTTTTCCTGTGTTGAACCGTGGCAGCGGTTTCTGTAATCGGATAGAAGCCGCAAGAGGCCAAGGCAAGAGGGTGCGCATGTTGAAGGTGGTGAACAAGTTGAAACCGGCGGCGAAATCGCTTGTCATTGTTGCCTGCGCAGCAGCGATCGGGGCGTGTACGCCGATCTTCAAGAATCACGGCTATGTCCCACCCTCGGAAGAACTGGCGGAGATCCAGGTGGGCGTTGATACACGCGACACTGTCGAAGAAACACTTGGCGCGCCCGGTGCATCGGGTGTTGTGCGCGACTCGGGTTATTACTACGTCGCGTCGCGGGTCCGTCATTATGGGCCGAAAAGACCCGAGGTGGTGTCGCGCGAACTGGTTGCCATCAGCTTTGATCAGCGCGGCGTTGTGCAAAACATCGAACGCTTTGGTCTTGAGGATGGAATCGTCATCCCGCTGGAGCGCCGTGTGACCGATTCCAACGTTCAGGACAAAGGCTTCCTGCGTCAGCTGTTGGGTAATATCGGCAACTTCAACCCGGCAAACGTGCTGAACACAAACTGATCCACGCTGAAACCTTGTTAAGTTCACAAGGCAGTCACATGTTTTGTGATAACGAGACCGTGACGAGAAAGCGGGTCAGCAACCGCGGAGGATGAGACCGTGGCAACGGCAGTGTTGTTGAGCAAAGGGCGATACCGCGCACGCTTGGCGCAAACGCACCAAGATGTCGCGGCCGCACAAAAGCTGCGTACGCTTGCCTTCGGCACCGGGGCCACGGATCAGGACGATTTCGACGCCCTCTGTACGCATATTCTGGTTGAGGATATGCGCGCCGATGCTCAATTGGTGTGTTGTTTCCGCATGCTGACGATCAATCAAGGCGGGGATGTTCGGCGCTGCTATTCCGCCCAGTTTTACGATCTGTCGGCGCTTGAGGATTTTTCGGGCCGAATGGTCGAGATGGGCCGGTTCTGCATCCACCCGGATTGGACTGATCCCGACATCCTGCGTGTCGCGTGGGGGGCTATGACGGCTTATGTGGATCAGAACGATGTAAAACTATTGTTTGGCTGTTCCTCGTTTGCCGGAACGGAAACGGCGGACTATCTGGACGCCTTCGCCATGCTCAAGCATCGGCATTTGGCCCCAAAGCGCTGGCTGCCGCGGGTTAAGGCGCCGGATGTGTTCCGCTTTGCCTCCCGTTTACGCCGCCGCCCAGATGCAAAGAAGGCAATGTTGCGGATGCCGCCGCTGTTACGCACCTACTTGATGATGGGCGGCTGGGTGAGCGATCACGCGGTGGTGGATCGGCATATGAACACGCTGCATGTGTTCACCGGGCTCGAGATCGGGGCAATCCCCCCCGAACGGAAACGTTTGCTGCGCGCGGTGGCCGGGTGATCTGAGTATTTCCGAAAAGGTGAAGCCGCGGCGTTGACGCCCTGCGCTTGCCGGTTTAGCTGCCGGATATGGCGAGAATTCCTTTGTTGCAGATGTCCGGTATTTCCCTGACGTTCGGGGGCGATCCGGTGTTTTCGGGTCTAGATCTGATCGTTCAGCCCGGTGATCGTGTGGCGCTGGTGGGGCGCAACGGGTCGGGAAAGTCCACTTTGATGAAGGTGATGGCGGGCCTGGTCGAGCCGGATCAGGGGGAAGTCGTCATTCCGCCTGGAAAATCCGTCGGTTACATGGAGCAGGACCCCGGGATGGAGGGGTTTGCGACGCTGGGCGACTATGCGTCCAGCGACCTTGAACCCGGGGAATTGTACAAGGTTGAGCGGGCGGGTGAGGGCCTGAAGTTCGATCCCTCCCGCGCCGTGGACACCGCCTCTGGTGGAGAGCGGCGGCGGGCGGCGCTGGCCAAACTGATGGCTGAAGCGCCGGATCTGATGCTGTTGGATGAGCCGACCAACCATTTGGATATCCAAGCGATTGCTTGGCTGGAGCGCGAACTGGGCGCGACGCGGGCGGCATTTGTGCTGATTTCCCACGACAGGGCGTTTTTGCGCGCCCTGACCCGCGCAACGCTGTGGATCGATCGTGGCGTCGTTCGGCGGCACGAACAGGGATTCGAGACCTTCGAAAGCTGGCGCGACAAGATCTGGGAAGAAGAAGACCAGCAGCGGCACAAGCTCAATCGCCTGATCAAATCCGAGGCACGATGGGCCGTCGAAGGCATCAGCGCGCGGCGCAAGCGCAACCAGGGGCGGGTACGGGCATTGCAGGCGCTGAGGGCGCAGAAGGCGGCGCAGATAAAACGCCAGGGGTCTGCCGCTATGGCGTTGGACTCCGGACCTAAATCGGGTCGCAAAGTGATAGAGGCCAAAGGCGTTTGCAAGGCATTTGGACCCCAGCAGATCGTGCGGAACTTCGATCTGTTGGTGCAGCGTGGCGACCGCGTTGCCTTTGTCGGGCCGAATGGTGTGGGAAAGACCACACTGTTGAAGATGTTGCTGGGTCAAGAGGTCCCGGATGAGGGGGAAGTGACCCTTGGGACCAATCTGGAGATTGCGGTGTTTGATCAGGCCCGCGCGCAACTGGATCCTGAAATGAGCCTCTGGGACAGCCTGACCGGCGATCCCGAAATGCGGGTTTCGGGCAAGGCCGATCAGGTGATGGTGGGCGGGCAGCCCAAGCATGTGGTTGGGTATCTCAAAGAGTTTCTGTTCGATGACGCGCAGGCCAGAGCGGCGGTCAAGTCCTTGTCAGGCGGGGAAAAAGCCCGCTTGCTGTTGGCCAAGCTGATGGCCAAGACCTCGAACCTGCTGGTGCTGGACGAGCCGACCAACGATCTGGATGTCGAAACGCTGGACCTGCTGCAAGAGTTGCTGGACGACTATGATGGAACGGTCTTGCTGGTGAGCCACGACCGGGACTTCCTGGACCGCGTCGCGACAACTACGGTCGCGATGGTGGGTAACGGACAGGCGACGGTTTATGCTGGCGGGTGGTCGGACTACGTGGCGCAGCGCGGTGAGATCGCCGAGAGTAAAGTCGAAAAAACAAAGAGTTCCGGAGCGAAGGTAAAGCGAGAAAGCAAGCCTACAACAGGCCTGTCGTTTACTGAAAGACACCGGCTTGAGAAGCTGCCGACCGAGATCGAGCGGCTGGAAGCCGAGATTGCCAAGCTGGAAGACCTGATGTCAGATCCTGACCTGTACACGCGTGAACCGGTCAAGTTTCAGAAGGCCACCGATGCGCTGGTTGAACGGCAGGAAAAACTGGCAGCGTCAGAAGAAGAGTGGCTGATGCTGGAAGAGAAGGCCGAAGGCCAGTAAGTCTGATCTGCACCGTTTTGACTCCAGCATCCGTTGATCTGTACATAAAACAGGTGCTGCAGTACCGGGTGCTTAGCCGACAACTCGCGCCGGATTTCCCACGACCGTAACGCTTTCAGCCACATCCCTGGTCACGACACTACCTGCACCGATGATTGCGTTGTCGCCGATGGCAACACCCGGCAGGAGGATAGCACCGCCGCCGACCCAGACGTTTCGGCCAATGGTGACGGGCAGGGCGATTTCCAGGCCGCGCGCGCGCTCGACCGGGTCCTTGGCGTGCTGTGCGCAATAAATCTGGGTATTCGGCCCGAACATCGAGTCATCGCCGATCTGAACGCGCGCGGTATCCAGAATGGTGCATCCGGCATTAAAGTAAACGCGTTGGCCCAGATGGATGTTTATGCCGTAGGCGCAGTGAAAGGGGGCCTCGAATAAGCAGTTGGTGCCGGCATCGCCGAACAGGGCCTTTAGCTCTGGCGCCATCGGTCCGCGGGTCTCCGGATCGCAGCTGTTGTGCGCATGAACAGCGCGGCGTGCGGCGGCACGCAGCGCGTCCAGTTCCGGATCGACGCAGCAATACCACGCACCGGCTTCCATCTTCTCCCGCTCGGTCATGCTGCTGATTTAGCGCATCCGCAAGGCGCCGTCGATGCGGATCACCTCACCATTCAGATAACCCATTTCGACGATGAACCCGGCCAGACGCCCGTATTCCTGTGGGTCGCCAAGGCGGGCCGGGTTGGGCACATCGGCCGCCAGCTGTTGCTGCACGTCTTCGGGCAGACCCGCCAGCATCGGGGTCATGAAGATACCGGGTGCAATGGTCATCACCCGAATACCGGTCGAGGCCAGATCCCGCGCCATGGGTAGGGTCATGCCGACCACGCCCCCTTTTGAGGCCGCATAGGCCGCCTGACCCTTTTGCCCATCAAATGCGGCGATCGAGGCGGTGTTGATGATCACGCCCCGCCCGCCATCCGGCTCAGGGTCGTTCTTGGCCATCTCGACGGCTGCCAGACGTGAGACGTTGAAGGTGCCGACCAGGTTGATGTCGATTGTGCGCTGGAATGCGTCCAAAGGATGGGGGCCGTCCTTGCCCACTGTCTTGATACCGTATGCGATGCCTGCGCAGTTCACGGCGGCTGTGATCCGGCCCATATTGTCCATGGCCTTGTCAATCGCGGCGGCGACCGAGGCCTCATCGGTGACGTCTGTTTGCGCAAAATGACCGCCGATTTCGGTTGCGACCTGCGGGCCCCGGTCCGTATCCCGGTCCAGAATCGTGACCTGTGCGCCCTGCGCTGCAAAGTGGCGGGCCGTGGCCTCACCCAGCCCCGAGGCGCCGCCGGTGACAATGGCGGCGGTGGTGGACACGTGCATGGCAGGTTCCTTTTGTTAATTTGAACGTATGTTCATTTAACTGGATATCTCGTGGGCTGTCCAGAAATTCACGCGCTATTCTCAAGGTAACCTCAGCCTGTCCTCATGTTCTCTTAATGTTGGTGGCCCACATCGGCTCCGGATGCACTGTCACATTCAGGTGACGCTGCGTAAGGAGATACGCAATGCAAATGAGTAAACGAGTGAGGATGGCCGCATGGGTTGCTGCGCCTATCTTTGGAGCGATGGCGGCCACCAGTGCCGCGGCTGCACCCGAAGTCTGTAACTGGAAAACTGCGCGCGATGCGGCGAACAGTGGAGACTATGCGGCGATGTGCGAATGCACGCATGTCACACCGAGTTTTTTGCAGCGGCTGCAAAACCGGTCGGATTTCGCGACCACGCTGCAAAACACTGGCGCGATGTGTCCCGGACTGGCGTCTTTGCTGACCGATCTGCCGACGGCATCGATCAGCACTGCAACCGACAGTCGCGGTGAAGACCGGGATTCGGATCAGGTGGCGCAGCTTGGGCCGGTACAGCCGGGCGGGGGTGGCGGCAGCGGCCCTGGTAACGGCGGCGGTGGTGACGACCCCGGTGACGGTGGTGGTGATGACCCGGGCAACGGTGGCGGAGATGACCCCGGTAACGGCGGCGGCGGGGGCGATGGCCCCGGTAAAGGCGGCGGCAAAGGTGGCGGCAAGGGCGGCGACGGTAAAGGTGGCGGCAAGGGCGGCGACGGTAAAGGCGGCGGCAAGGGCGGCGACGGCAAAGGTGGCGGCAAGGGCGGTGGCAAAGGCAAAAGATAACTTTGGCTACACGTCGATCTGCGCGTCAGATACAAAACAAAAAAAAGGCCACCCTTTGAGGTGGCCGTTTCTTTTGGGTTGTTTGGGTCGTCAGCCCAACTGTACGAGAGCGTGGCGTTTCTTGCCGGCACTCAGTTTGATGGGCGAGGACAAGGCACCGGCATCGATCATAAGACCGGCATCTGTCAGCGGCGCATCGTCGAGCTTAGCCCCGTTTTCGGCGATCAGGCGCTTGGCCTCTTTACCCGATTTGGCAAGGCCGGACTTTACGATTAGCTGCACAATCGACATACCATCGCCCAGTTCGGCGGTGCTGAGTGTCAGAGTCGGCAGGTCACCGCCAACACCGCCTTTTTCAAACACCTCTCGAGCCGTCGCTTCGGCAGTGGCCGCGGCGTCCGCTCCGTGCAGCAGGGTGGTCACCTCATTGGCGAGGCGGATTTTGGCTTCGTTGATCTCGGAACCCTCGAGCGCACCCAACCGGTCGCAGTCCTCGACCGACAGTTCGGTGAAAATCTTCAGGAACCGGCCCACATCCGCATCGGTCGTGTTGCGCCAGAATTGCCAGAACTCGTAGGGCGACAGCATATCGCCGTTCAACCAGACCGCGCCACCTTGCGATTTGCCCATCTTGCGGCCATCGCTGGTTGTCAGCAGGGGCGTTGTCAGGCCGTAAATCTCTTGATCCAGCACGCGGCGGGTGAGATCGACGCCGTTGACGATATTGCCCCACTGGTCGCTACCGCCCATCTGCAGAACGCAGCCATAGCGACGGTTCAATTCAAGGAAGTCATAGGCCTGCAGGATCATGTAGTTGAACTCGAGGAAGGACAGCGACTGCTCGCGGTCCAGCCGGGATTTCACCGATTCAAACGACAACATCCGGTTGACAGAAAAGTGCCGCCCGATGTCGCGCAGGAAATCAAGATAGTTCAACTCGTCTAGCCATTCAGCGTTGTTCAACATCAGCGCGCCGGTCTCGCTGTCGTCATAGGACAGGTATTTCGAGAACACCTGTTTCATGCCCGCGATATTGGCGTCGATCTGTTCGGGGCCCAGTAACGGACGCTCGTCCGACCGGAACGACGGGTCGCCCACTTTGGTGGTGCCGCCACCCATCAGGGTGATCGGCTTATGGCCGGTCTTTTGCAGCCAGCGCAGCACCATGATGTTCATCAGGTGACCCACATGCAGCGACTGCGCCGTGGCGTCATAGCCGATATAAGCCGTCTGCACCCCGCTGATCAGCGCCTCATCAAGGCCCTGATAATCGGTGCAGTCGGCCAGAAAACCGCGCTCGATCATCGTGGCGATGAAATCCGATTTGGGGTGGTAGGTCATATCGTGCCTCGGGTTAGTGTTGCGCGGCACTGTATAGGCGGCAGGGTCAGCGAGGAAAAGGCACCTTTTCGCAGGAACTCCGTACCTACTGCGCAGGTGCCGCACGCGCCTGTTTGGTGGGGGGCAGACGGAACGCATAGAGCATCGCGATCAGGTTGAGCGCGGCCAGAATGAAGATCGGTGTAATCGGATCCTGCAGATGGGCCACCGCGCCCAAGATTGCGGCAAATCCAATGCCAACCAGACCAGCGATGACATCGCCAAGGGCGACGAGATAGGGGCGTTCTTTCTCGTTGGTCATTTCGATCACATACAGGTAGCGGCCGTAGATGACGCCGTTGCCGCCCAGCGATAGCAACAGGATGACCAGCGCATAAAGCCAGACGTTCTGTGCGTAGCCCATCATTGTGAACCCAAGCGCCAAAACAGCGGACAGGGTCGAGATCAGACAACCCAGCCACATCACCGGTTTGACCGTGATCCGCCCGCTGAGCCAACCCCAAACGATGGAGCCAATCACCACACCGGCGCTCGCCGCCATTACGAAATAGCTCAGCGAGTGTTTGGTCCCAACATGGTAGGTTGCGGCGTGGATCGTATAGAACGGCATGGCCAGCTCGACCGAGACAAAGATCAGCCGCGCCGTCAGGAATTTTCTGTACCAGGGGTACGCCATGCCGGTTTTGAAACCGGTTTTCAGTTCGGCCATCGGCTTTGGCTTGCGCGCGGGTTTTGGCGCGGCTGCGCGGTCTTCTTCGAAAATCCTGACCCCGGCAAAGCTGATCCCGGCGGCAAACATGGCAATCACGCCGCACCACATCACCACAATATGGCGCTGCATCGGTTGGTCCGAGACCAGAAGGTCCTTGGTGAGCCAGACAACGATGATCGCGAGAATCCCGGAGATTGTGGCTTGAGCAAAGACCATACGGTTGCGTTTGGCGTCCGGGACGGACACGCCGTAGATCTGGCTGGTGCCCAGGCTGGTGATACCCTGACACAGGCCCATGACGATGGCCGTGACGAGGAACAGCAAGATCACCATAAGTTGTGGCAGAGTGGTTGCAGACAGGGCCAGTACGGCCAGAACTGTCCCGGTCAGGATGTTCGGAACATAGACTGCAAGCTTCGCGCGGGTCACGCGGTTGATGAAGGGCGAGACGAAGATTTCGGCGATCAGGCGCGCACCGGTGACGAACGGCAGCAAGAGGCCTGCTATGAAGGTAGGAGCCCCAAGTGCGAGATACAGGAACGGTAGAACCAGCCGGGGGTTGACCAACTGATTGCCAATGGTTGCCAGCGCACCGGACCAGAAAATCAGCTGATAGTTGCGTCCTTCAACCGATTTGGGTTGGGTTGGTGTCTTCGATTGGCCCATTGATCTTCCGTTACGCACTGTCCTGCGGTTCCAATATTTAACAAGGCTTGCGCAGATACTCAAATTACGCAACGGGCCTTGGGCGGCTGCGAGCCAGTGGTGTTGGCCACATGCCGCTGACGCTCAAAAAAGTTGCTATTGGCCCAGCATGGGCCTTGCCTTGCGTTTCGATTAAAGGGCAGGCTGCAGCAGCTACGTAGCCTTGGAGCACAACCGGGGCGCGTGGCGATGGCAAGCAAGAACAAGCAGGAGTGAGGTGTGGACTTGTCCATCAAGACCAACCGGGCGGTTAAGGCCTTAGGGGCTATGTCGGGCACGTCACTGGATGGGGTGGACGCCGCAATCGTTGAAACGGACGGGCATCGGATTTTCAACTTTGGCGAGACCGGGTATCGCGCCTATTCCGAAGCCGAGCGATCCCAACTGCGCGACGCGCTGGGACACTGGCATGGATCGCAGGTCAAGACTGCGGATGAACTGGTGACCCGCGCCCATGCCGAGGTGCTGTCGGAGTTTGAGGATGTCGATCTGATCGGCTTTCATGGTCAGACGCTCGCGCATGAGCCGCGCGGGCGCGGCACCTTGCAGGTGGGCGATGGGTTCGGGCTGGCGCAGGCACTTGGCCTGCCGGTGGTCTGGGACTTTCGTAGCGATGATGTGAAGTTGGGGGGCGAGGGCGCGCCACTGGCGCCGTTCTTCCATTTCGCCTGCGCCAAATGGATTGGGGCCGAAAAGCCGCTGTGTTTTCTGAACCTGGGGGTGTGGGAAATCTGACCTATGTGGACCCGTCCTTTGATGGGCCGGACATCGCTGGCGCGTTGCTGGCGTTTGACACTGGTCCTGCCAACGCGCCGGTCGATGATTTGATGCGGGCGCGTCGTGGCGTGTCGATGGATCGCGATGGGGCGGTTGCGCGCGGGGGGACGGTGGAAACCGGCGCTTTGGAGCTGTTTCTGGCCGAGCCGTTCTTTGCACGGATGCCACCAAAGTCGTTGGATCGGAACGATTTTGCCGAGATGATCGGGCTGGTGAAAGAGCTCAGCGACGCGGACGCCGTTGCGACCTTGACCGGCATGTGTGCGGCGGGCGTTGCGCAGGGGATGGAACACTGCCCCAAGCCACCGGAGCGCGTACTGGTGACCGGCGGCGGGCGGCACAACCCGGTTTTGATGGAGATGTTGCGGGTCTCGCTGGACTGCCCGGTGGAACCGGTCGAATCCGTGGGTCTGAACGGAGATATGCTCGAGGCGCAGGCCTTTGCCTATCTCGCCGTGCGTGTGGCGCGGGGTTTGCCGACCTCGTGCCCCGGAACAACCGGCGTTCAGGCACTGGTGGGCGGCGGCACTGTCAGCGCCCCAGAGCGCGCGCGTAGTCTGCCGTAAACGCCGCATAGCCTTTGGACGTGGATTTCAGATGCGCCCGCGTCCAGTCGTGCAAGGCGGGCAGGTGGTGGAATGGCACGTTGGGAAAGGCGTGGTGTTCCGCGTGATAGGGCATGTTCCAGGCCACAAAGCGGATGATCCGGTTGGT
The DNA here is from genome assembly GCF_056535885.1 of Ruegeria sp. B1. Taxonomy (NCBI): domain Bacteria; kingdom Pseudomonadati; phylum Pseudomonadota; class Alphaproteobacteria; order Rhodobacterales; family Roseobacteraceae; genus Ruegeria; species Ruegeria sp. B1. The sequence goes on from NZ_JBQFJA010000001.1 coordinate 2,468,073, forward strand.
GAAGGTGGTGCGCGAGTTCTCCAGCATATCAGCGACCGAGGGACAGAGCCCATGTTCCGCCAGCAGATACAGCCGCAGAAACGGCTGTCCGATCAGCACCGACAGCAGCCACGCCCAGAACAGGGTTGAGGTAAAGAACAGGCTGCCAGCGGCGATAGCGTATACCGCCAGAAGAATGAGGGCTTCGATCCGGATGGCGCGGTGCTGGCGCTTCGGCAGATAGGGTGCCTCGATCCGTCCGCTGGCATTGCGCATCAAAGTGCGCGCCATGCCCGACCAGTACGGCCATCCGCTCAGATAAACGGCCATGCTGCGCCAGTTATCGGGACGGGGTTTACCGGCCAGTTCAGGATCGTTGTCCGGGTGATTGGTCCATTTGTGATGTGCCAGATGGAAATAGCGAAACCAGGTAAAGGGCAGGGCGATCGGGACCGAGACCAGATGACCGACCGCGTCGTTCACCCAGCCGGTTCTGAACGGCGTCTTGTGGGTGCATTCGTGACTGAGGGTAAAAAGAAAGACCAACAGGATCCCTTGCGGCAGGATCAACGCCGGCCAAAACGGGACTTTCAAAGCAATCCCGGCGCTGCACGCGGTCAGAGCGGTCAGGTGAAGAGTCAGGTGCCAAAGCCCGGCCGCATCAGAGCGTTCTTGCAGCCTGTCCTTGGCCCCGGCCGGCATCGAGGCGATCAGTGCGCGATGGTCCATACAGCTCACACTGCCGGTCCATGACTGTGCTGACAAGTCCTGCGCACTGCCCGGTTCTTGCGTTGAAGGGCTCTTGGGGCGATAATTCCGCTATTGTTTGAGCTATTGGAGGATTGGGTATGATTTCCCAACAGGAGTTCCGTGTCCTCGAACAGGATGCGCAAAGCGGGTTGCCGTTTCAGATCAGCCTGAAAGCCGTGAACAAGAGTGTTGGATTGGTGGCGCTGGGTTTGCCCTTTGCCCTGCTCATCGCCGGCAGGATCAGCGGAGCCTGCCCAACCATCGATTCCATCAGCCATTATTACTACACCCGACTGGGCGGCGACCTGCTGGTCGGGGCGCTCAGCTTTATTGGTGTGCTGCTGCTGTTTTTCTACAGGCTACCGGACCACAAGGCCGGAACCACGGGACGTGTCGACGGCTATCTGGGCCATAAGCCACTGGATATCTGGCTGGCCCGTTTCGCGGGTCTGTGTGCTTTTGGTGTCGCTTTCATTCCAACAGATGGTACAGGCTGCGAGCGCTTTGGTGGCAGCATGGCAAGGGTGTTTCTGGGCAACGCCCAAGGCGGGCATGCCCCTGGCGCTGGCGCAGTAGAGGGAAACATCGGGTTCAATTTCTGGGGTGGGCCGGATGCTGTAAATGTCATACTGGAAAACCTGCACTTTATCTCTGCGGGCGGTATGTTCCTGGTGCTGGCCTATTTCTCGATTGTGGTATTCCGGCGCCCGCAATCCTTAAAAGCGATCCGTCAGGATGCCCAAGGCGCAGTCGAGCTGTCGGCCACCAAGGGTCAGCGAAACCTTTGGTATCTGGTCTTTGGATTGCTGATCCTGCTGGCGATTGTTGCCTTGCTGATGAAGGCGGTCTTTATTGATGAGGGGTCAGAACGTTGGTTCTGGTGGAACCAAAACAACCTGACCTTCTGGTTCGAGGCGCTGGCCCTGGTGGCGTTTGGCCTGAGCTGGAGCATGAAGGGCCGGCTCTGGCCGTTTAGCCGCATTTCGGACACTGGTGCCTGAGGTTTGCTGTTGAACGGCGTACGAATTTGACGTTTAGGCAAAAAAGCTAACCCAAGTGTCTAAAAACGAACAGGCTTACCGGATGCGGCGAATGGCTGATTTGAGCCCAATCCTACCTTGTCTTGCTCCTAAGCTACTGCACTGATACGCACAGGTCATGCCAGAGTTTCATGGGAATAGCGATCTGCTTGAGAATCTAGAAGTCGCGAGTTTGGTAAGGCGGGAAACTATAACAACAACTGTGGTCCCAGACTGTTACGCACCAAAAAACGGGTTTGCAAAACCTTCTGGTTTGACGGCGAGGACCGGGCAATCCAGACTGTTGAGTATATTTTCGGCTGTGTTTCCGATCAGCACACCGCTTATGCCTGTTCGCGCAACGGTGCCCATAACCACGACTTCAGCCGAAACTATGCGACTCTGTTCGTGTATGACCGCTTCTGGCAGTCCGCGTATCATGCGCGGTATCAAACGCACCCGCGGTCCGAGGTTCTTGCGCATATGGCCAAGGAGGCGCTCCATTTCTTCATGCCGCGCGTCGAGGATTTCGTTGACGTATCGATCTGCCGAAAGGCGCGCATCTCTGGTATTGGAGAACGCCCAAATCATGCCATCGCCGATCGCGTCCCATGCATGCAGCACGATGATCTCACACTCAGATGCATCCCCAATTATACAAGCGGCATGGATCACGCGGCGGTTTAGTTCAGCCAGTGTCTCTGGCTCCGCAGCGTCCTGAATATCCAGATCGACTGTGGCCAGAATACGTCTTGGCGCTTTCGATGGCACGCCCATCACAAGCCAAACGGGACATGGGCATTTGCGCAACAGATGTTGATCGGTGCTGGCAAACAGGAAGCGGTCAAAACCTGACAGCGGTTCAGCCATCTTAACGACGACATCGCAGTCCGATTTTGTAACGTGCCTGATGATTTCAAGATACTCTTTGCCGACCACCACTGAAAGACTGATCGAACCGTTTGGTATGAAAGTGGCCAACCGCGCTTCAAGCGTCTGATGTGCCTGTTTGATCGCATGTTCCATCAGCGTGTCAGAGTTTGCACCGGATACCCGAGAGAGGATCGATAAATCATGCGGCGGCTCCACACAGGCGATGATCTCCAGCGACGCTCCGTGTGTCCTAGCTAGGTTGAGCGCGCTTTTGACGGCAATCATCGCGTCGGTGACGTCCGCGACTGCCAATATCTTCTTCGGTCTGTCCAAACCCGGACTCATGCCAGCAACTCCTTCTGGCCCTCGGGATCTTCGGTCAGAGACTTGGGCGCGGGCGCGTCGCGCGCGATCATCCGGGCCGCCGCGAAGGCAGCGTCGCGGTATGGCATCAGAACAAGATCCGCCTTCTCCACCCTCAAAGCATCCGCCGACGCGTCCTGATGTGCGGCAACGGCGATCTTTCCCCGATAGCCGATCTCTCTTACGGCCTTCAGCAACGCATGGCGGGGATCGTCATGGGTGAGCCCGGTTGCGTGCTCGGGAACCGCCATCACCAGCCATTCCGCACGCGCCAGTGGCAGGTGTTCCAGAAATTCTGGATCAGTCGCATCGCCGAAGATGACATCGAAGCCTTGCGCGCGAGCATGCCGGACACTCTCGGGGCTGAAGTCGACGCCGAGTATGCGCTTGCCACTGTCCCGGAGTGCTGAAGCGATGCCTAAACCATACCGACCTAAGCCAAAGAGGATTACGTCATGGGGACGCGCCGCCTCTGCAGTGTTTTCATCTTCGGCCGTTGGATTGCGGCGCTCGAAGATGCCGAGCGCAGGTTCAAAAAACGTGTAGAGTTGATGGGAATAGGTTATCATGTAAGTCGATGCAGCAATGGTCACGAGACCGACAAGCGTCACGAGGCCAAGGGCCTCATCTGCTACATGACCGATCGCAACACCCATCGCCATGAAGATAAGGGAAAACTCACTGATCTGAGCCACGGTTAAACCGGCAAGAAAGCCCGTGCGCTTGCGAAAGTTCATGGCCCCCATGATGGCAAGCACAATGAGCGGATTGCCGATCAGCACAAACAAGGACAGAACCAAAGCCGGCAGGACGCTCGCCCCGAGCACGGAAAGGTCCAGAGACGCTCCGAGTGCGATGAAGAAGAACAAAAGCAAGAAGTCCCGCAACGACGCCAACCGCGCGGCGATTGCTTCGCGGAAGGGCGTAGATGCTAGGGAAACACCTGCGAGTAGCCCCCCGAGTTCCTTGCCGAAGCCGAGGTAATGGCCGACAGCAGCAAGCAATGCCGCCCAACCGATTGTAAAGGACACCAAAAGCTCGGGCGCACGGGACAGACGTTCCACCAACGGGTTGGCTACATACCGGATGAAAAGAACTACGAAAGCGAGCATCGCCAATCCGTAGCACAGCACGGTCAGTACCTCGGACACCGCATTATCGCCCTCCGCAGCAGCGCCGCCCACACCGATCGCCGAAAGCGCTATCATGGCGATAACGACCACGATATCCTGCACAATCAGAAAACCAAGGGCGATCCGTCCGTGCAGTGCATCGATCTCGCGCTTATCGGACAAGAGCTTGACGATGATGATCGTCGAAGAAAACGTCAGCGCGATGGCGACATAGATGGCTGTGAGAGCATCTAGTCCGAGGATGAGTGCCAGAATAAAGCCGAAAACAGTGGTGAAGGCTACTTGTCCAAGTCCGGTGACAAGCGCCACCGGGCCAAGCGTGCGCACAAGGTTGAAATCGAGTTTCAGACCCACAAGAAAGAGCAACACCGCGATGCCCAATTCAGCCAGTAGATCGATCTGAACGTCTGAACGCACGATATCAAGCAACGATGGACCAGCGAGGATACCCACGGCAATGAAACTGACGATCAACGGCTGGCGCAACAAAAGCCCAATAAAGCCAACGCCAGCGGCGAGCACCAGCAACGCCGCGATCTCATAGAAGATGTAGCCTTCGATGGCTTCGGTCATTTATGCTGATTTCCCCTGGAGCAGGTTACAATTCAGAGCCGTTGGGCGGCACCGGCTTCAATCCCATCTGACAAGTCCGAGTAAGCACGCTCACGGCCGGTCAAGCTTCACCTCGTCTCGCCAACTGGGTTCGCGGGTTGCATGTTCGTTGACAAAAGCCTCAAGGTCCTTTGCTGCGACCCGGAACTCCCGCCCAAGCTTCACCGCTCGAAGCTTCTGCTGGCGAATCCAAGAACGAACGGTCGGTTCGCCAACTTTCAAGAGTTCTGCAATGTCCTGGGTCGTCAGAAACGGCTTGCTCAACATGGGTCGCTCCGTGAATGGATTTATCAATCAAGGACTATCAGATATTACAAATAACTGTCACTGATGTTCAGATGCTTTCAAATTATTTAAACGAATATTGATTGTATCAAACTGCCGCAAGAGATTTGTATGATACGGACGGATGACGTAAGTTGGGACCAGCCTACCGCACCGCGCCTTGTCAGATTCACTTATTAATGCTGCGATACCGCAAACGGCCTCGCTCGCTAGATTTCGAGGTCCGAGTAACGTGCGCACATGGCGCCAATTCTCTCACTGCTATTGCCTTTGACGGCGCTCATTTTTCCGTCTATCGCAGTTGGCCTGCTCTTTCGGCGGCGCCGGCTATGGCGCTTCTCGAGCGGCTTTGGCGGCAGACCCGCTATTTGCAACCCTTGGGTCAGGACCCATTGATTTCCGGCGAGTGGCATGATTCACGGCTCAAAAAAAACGGGCGGTGAACATGTCTGATCTTTTCTGGCTGACAAAGGCACAGATGGCGCGTCTTGAGCCCTTCTTTCCCAAGTTCCACGGTAAGCCTCGTGTTGATGACAGCCGAGTACTGAGTGGGATTATCTTCATCAATCACAACGGCTTACGATGGCGTGATGCACCCCCAGCCTATGGACCCCATAAGACCCTGTACAATCGTTGGAAGCAGTGGAGCGACAAGGGCATCTTCGCACAGATGATGATCGGGCTGCATGTCTTCTCCTTAGAGTCGGTATTTTACCCATGACTTTGGTTTGTGTGTTTGCCGTTACAGCAAAAAATGATGGCAAGGTTGTTTGCAGAATTGATTTATAATGACCGTTTGGTCATTAAAGTGGATGCGACAAAAATGACCATCCGGTCATAATAGTTCTGTATCTATGGTGGGCACGAAAGAAAGCAGCAGGGGTTGCGGGTGAATGCCCAAGGTTGTGGACAAAGTGAAAATGCGAGGTGAAATCCTCGATGCGGCCCTGAAGGTTTTTGTTGAAAAGGGCTATCATGCGTCATCGATGAGCGATGTTGCACACGCTGCCAGCTTGGCCAAAGGTACACTCTACATTTATTTCAACAGCAAGGACGCGATGACGAAGGCGATTGTCGATCGCCATTTTGCAATGCTGGAAGACCGGATCAAAAAAGGTCAGACTTGCGAGACGCTTGATGCCTTTCTCGATGAGCTCAACCGAACGATGGATATCCCAACCGAGCAGGCTTCATTTCTTCGTGTCTTCTTCGAGGTGTTCGGTCCAAGTTTTGCATCGGAGGATTTCTCGCAGCATGTGGCCCGGTTTTTTGATCGTCTGGGCGCCCACTACGCCAACCAGATCTCACATCTTCAAAAACGAAAGCAGGTTGCAGAGCACTATGACGCCGCCTCGATAGGCCGCGCGCTGGCCAGCATGATGGATGGAGTAGTTTTGCATATGAGTTTGTTTGACATAGCACGGCGGCGGCACAAGCGTTTGGTCCGCGAGGCAATTTCAATGCTAGGGGCCGGGTTGCGGCCAGCATCGGCCTCAAACGACTGACCCGCCTTTGCCACGTTTCACATAGCGGAGATATCACTTGAACATTTGGGTTTTCATCGTTGCCTGCATTACGCTGGCCGCCTTTCTGGCTCATGTTGTCATCGGTACAAAAGAGACTGCCACACTCGCCCCACCCAGATCGGAGACGCAACGCAACACCAATTGGGTCCAGGCCATGTGCGCCTTTCAGATGCTGTCTGTCGATCTTCTGGTGGTTGCGGCGGCGCTGTTCGGCATCGCCGTCCTGAACCTTGGTCCGTTGGAGCGTCCGGCAATCTTGCTTTTTGGATTGCTGTTCTTTTTGTGGGGCGTGGTTTGGGTCATCCAGATGAAGGTCCTGCGCAAAACTACAGTCAGCCTGTGGCGACTGCCACACTGGCTTGTCTGGTTCGTTTGTTCAGCACTTCTTTTGCTTGGCAGCTAGAGCCCTGATGTACTGCGATAACACCATTAGAAACACAATGCATCTGAAAGGGTAGACAATGCCGAAACCTGTTGTTCCGGAAAGCCTCAAAAGCTACGTAACGGACTGGATGATGTCACCGGGGCTCGAACACGGCGGCTTCGTCTTCATGACCGGTTTCTCAGGTGCTGATTCGGACGGCTTACTGGCTGATGACCCAACCGACCAGATTGAGGCGGTCTTTGAGAAGATCGGGATGGTGCTGGCCGAAGCCGGACTGAGCTTCGAACATCTGGTGGAGATGACCAGCTACCACGTTGGTCTGCGTGACCATCTGAATGCGTTCAAAGACATACGGGCGAAATATGTGTCGGAACCATTCCCTGCATAGACAGCGATCGAAGTCGCGGGTTCTGTACGGGAAGGCGCTTGCATCGAGATCAGATGTATGGCGCGCAGGAACTGACGAGGCACGCATGAGGATTGTCACTTTACAGAACGACTATCCCGTAAGCACGTCAAGATTGTGGGCGTTGGCCATCGACTATGCGACGCTGAGCGAAGTTATGGAAGGATTGGTCTCGTTTGAGGGATTGCCAGCCGGGCGCACCAAAACAGGGCAGAGGTTGAAAGTGATGGTGTCGCTCTTCGGCAAACTCCCTGCGCAACCCTATCGCATAGAGGTGTTGGAATGCGACAATCAGCGTATGATCCTTCGATCATCCGAACGAGGTGCTGGTGTGAAGATATGGCTGCACTGTCTTACGGTTATGGAGATCGAGACCGGCATCCGATTGCAAGACCGCATAGAGATTGATGCCGGTATGCTGACACCTGTGTTCGCACTCTGGGCCCGATACCTTTATCGTGCACGGCACAAACCGCGGCTCAGATTGCTCCAGAGAGGGTGGTACTGAACGGTCCAAAAGAGAACCACTTATTTTCAATGAGTTTTCTGCCAAACTGTTGTTGCCGAAGTGTTTCGGTTCCCAACATCAGCCGCCGCTTTTCAGGTCAGCCATGTGGGCAACTTCAGGCAGGCAACAAGTCTACTAATGTACACGCCTGCGAGTCGAACCCCTACGATCGGTCAGCACGCCCACGAGAACTCTTAAATAGCGCTGTTCCCGACAGTAACAGAGTGCTACTTTAATGGCGGCGAGTGGTCTTCTTCACCGTTCTCTTCTCAACAGTCTATTTTAGTTCCAAGACTCGGGCTTGGTCGGCATGATCTTTGACCGCATTTCTTAGTGCTTCGACATTGGATGACAATTTTCCTTTCGGCCAAGCCAGCATTGTTCGCAACACATTGCTTCCTTCTGGCAGATGCATTACCCGCAGTCTATGAGCCGACGGAAAGGTATCAATGACGCTGTGCGGAACCAGCGCGGCACCCGTCCCAGCCAATACGCAGCCTAACATGGCATGATACGAACCCATTTGGATTGTGCGCTCTGGAACATCCTTTTGTTGCGCAAACCATTGCTCAAGAAGCTTACGATGCCGGCGTCCATGCTCAAACATCAATACTGTTCGAGGGTAGCCATTCTTGCCTTCAATCGGTGCGTGTGAATCCGACGTCACCAGGGCTCGCGTTTAGGCGCGCCGAACTAGGCAACCAGACAGCCTCCACATTCGTTGTTTTGCTCGTTGTGCTTGGCATTGTTGATTCTTGCTAATGGCACCTCTTAGAATTTGACGAAGGCTGGAGTATCGGTTTGAATTATACTCAAGACCAAAACGCAAAGATGCTGAAAAATTGTGCAGCCTGACGAGTTTACCTGCGACCTGCCACCGTTTTCTGTTACAATGCCAAATGTCCCGATTGATGGTATTGGACATTGAGCTAGCTAGCGTTGTTCAAATCTATCTACCCCGGTTGTGCCTATAAGTGGACTTAAGTCTTGAGGGACATGGAATTGCGAAACAGCCTTCATCTAGTTGTCGTAACGCTCGTGATCTGTGCAGCCACTAGTCTTTTTGCACAGCAAGGCCCGCCGCTCGTCACTGTTGCCAAGCCAGTGGTCAAATCCATTGTGGAGGACGACGAGTTTGTCGGTCGTTTTGGCGCTGCGGCAGATGTTGATATCCGTGCTCGGGTTTCTGGGTTCCTGGACGAAGTGTATTTTCGGGATGGAAGTCTCGTCGAAGAAGGGCAGTTGCTGTTTACGATCGACCAAAGACAGTTCCGCACAGCGTTGCGACAAGCAAGAGCGCAAATCAACATTGCCGAGGCCACAAGCGAGTTCACGTCAGACCAACTGGAGCGAGCTGAAGCCCTTGTCAGAAACGGCAACATTGCCGAAAGCGTCGTCGACCAGCGTCGGGAGGCTTTCCTGGCCGCACAAGGCGCACTCGAACAGGCCAGAGCCGCGCTTGAACTTGCCGAGCTGGATTTAGAGTATTCCGAAATCCGCGCTCCTATGTCCGGACGTATAGACCAAGCAAGGATTGATCCAGGGAACCTTGTCACTGCTCAAGACACGATGATGACCTCCATTGTCTCAACGGATCCGATCTATTTTTACTTCGACATCGATGAAAGGTATTTTCTGGCATATGCCCGCGACGCACGAGCGCGCGGCTCGGTCTTGCAAGAAGGCGCGGCCAGCCTCGAAGTGCGCGTCAGAGTGGCCGATAGATCAATTCCACCTCAAGTCGGGACACTTGATTTTTCTGAAAACCGTATAGACGACGAAACCGGCACCATGCGTGTCCGCGCGGTTCTTGACAATCCTGATGAACTCTTGACTCCCGGCTTGTTCGGGCGTGTCAACGTGCCCGGATCGCTTCCCTATGAGGGGATATTGATCCCTGATGCCGCAATAGCGTCTGATCAAAACCGTCGGCTGGTGATGACCGTAGACTCAGACGGAAACGTTACGCCAAAGCAAATCAGACCTGGGCCAAGAATTGATGGCTACCGCGTTGTACGAGAGGGATTGGATGGCACGGAAACGATTGTCGTCGAGGGTTTGGTGCGGGCTCGACCTGGTAGCGTTGTCACGACAGAGATGGTCGAACTCCCACTGATTGCAGAAAACTAATATGGGACGTTTCTTTGTCTCCCGTCCCATATTTGCAATAGTGGTCGCAATCGTCACAACTATTGTTGGGCTGATCGCGTACTTCGAACTGCCCGTGGAGCAATACCCAGAAATCGCGCCCCCATCCATCGTCGTGCGTGCCAACTATCCCGGAGCAGACGCTGAGACTATCGCTGCGACGGTAGCCACACCGCTTGAGCAAGAGATTAACGGCGTGGAGGGTATGCTCTACATGTCGTCCTATTCCACAGCCGATGGATCAATGTCGCTGACAATCACATTCGAGCTGGGGACCAATTTGGACGCGGCGCAGGTCCTGGTTCAGAACCGCGTCGCAACTGCGGAACCACGGCTCCCGCAAGAAGTCAGAGCATTGGGGGTTACAACCAACAAGTCCTCACCTGACCTCATGATGGTTATACATATGCTGTCGCCGGATGAGACGTTTGATCAGCTCTACGTGTCCAACTACGCCCGTTCGCGCGTACGTGACCAACTTGTCCGGCTTGATGGTGTTGGCGACCTCATCATTTTCGGCGAACGCGAGTTCTCGGCGCGCGTTTGGCTGGACCCTGATCGGATCGGTTCTCTCGGCCTGACGTCAGGAGATGTCATCGACGCGTTGCGTGAACAGAATGTTCAAGTCTCGGGCGGATTGCTTGGATCACCGCCAAACGAAACTGACAGCGCATTTCAAGTCACGCTCACAACGCAAGGTCGGCTGGAGAGCCCGCGCGAATTTGGACGGGTTATTGTCAAGTCAACCGACGATGGGCGCGTTGTTCGGGTTCGAGACGTAGCGAGAGTGGAAATCGGCGCGCGATCCTATGTGACAAACTCGTACCTCAACAATAAACCGGCCGTCGCGCTTGGAATTTTTCAGCGACCAGGGTCGAATGCACTGGCGTCGGCAGACGAGATACTGACCGTTGTCGAAGAATTGTCCCAAGACTTCCCACCAGGGCTTGAATATCAAGTGGTCTATAACCCGACTGAGTTTATCGAAGCGTCGGTCAATGCGGTTTATCGCACTTTGTTCGAAGCGGTCTTACTTGTCGTTATCGTCATCATCGTTTTCCTGCAAAGCTGGCGAACGGCGATCATCCCTCTGCTGGCGATTCCGGTATCACTGATAGGAACCTTCGCAGTGATGCTCGCTCTTGGTTATTCGTTGAACCTGTTGACGCTTTTCGGCCTGATCCTCGCGATCGGTATCGTTGTCGACGACGCCATCGTGGTCGTGGAAAACGTTGAGCGAAACATCAAAAACGGGATGCCCCCAAGGCAGGCTTCGGCGCGCACAATGGACGAAGTGCAAAACGCGATCATTGGAACCACATTGGTTTTGATCGCTGTCTTTGTCCCGGCTGCGCTGGTTCCTGGCATCACCGGTCAGTTCTATCGGCAGTTTGCTGTGACGATTTCGGTAGCAACGGTGATATCAACAATCAACTCGCTAAGCCTATCGCCGGCGATGGCCGCAGTCATTCTCAAGTCAAAATCCACCTCGCCATCCGGAAATCCCTTAAGGCTCGTTACCGACCCACTGGCAGACGGGTTTAACAAAGGTTTTGATGCGATGGCCTCCGCTTATGGTCGTGCGGTGCGCGGTTTGGTGGGTTCCGCTGGCATGCGCGGGTTGGCCGTCTTAACGTTTGCCGGTTTGATTGGCACCACGTACTGGATCACCACCAAAGTGCCGACCGGTTTTATCCCAGAAGCCGACCAGGGTTATGCCATTGTGGTGGTGCAATTGCCGGACGGCGCCGCATTGGACCGCACCGATGATATTGTCAGACAAGCGACCGAGATCGCATTACAAACGCCCGGCGTTACGAATGCCGTCGCGTTCGCCGGGTTTTCAGGGGCGACCTTTACCAACGCCAGCAATCAGGCCGTGATATTCACCACGTTTGAGAGTTTTGAAAGCCGTCAGCAAAGCGGTCTTACCGCCGACGCAATCATTGGCCAACTCTTTGGTCGTATGCAGTCTTTGCGCGAAGCGTTCATCATTGCCATCGCGCCACCGGCTGTTCGCGGGGTAGGAACCGGCGGCGGCTTCAAGCTGCAATTGCAGGAGTTGGAAAGTTCCGACATGTCGCGCGTGCTTGGGTCTGCTTACGCAATAATGGGCAGCGCAAGTCAATCAGACAAAGTTCAAGGCGTCTTTACTACCTTTTCGTCGGGATCGCCCCAACTCTACCTAGAGATAGACCGCGTTCGCGCTCAAATGCTGAATGTGCCTATTGGTGAGATATTTGAAGCGTTGTCTATCAATTTGGGCTCAGCTTATGTGAACGACTTCAACGCCTTCGGCCGCCTTTTCCAGGTTCGGGCGCAAGCGGATGAGCAATTCCGTTTGAATCGTGAAGACGTCAGAAGTCTGCGCGTGCGCTCTGTCACAGGCGACCTTGTCCCATTGGGCACATTGGTCACGGTCAGAGAGACTGCGGGGCCGGCCTTGGTGCAGCGCTACAACCAACAGGTATCTGTCCCTGTTCAAGGATCTCCCACTCCGGGAACATCGACGGGACAAGCCCTGATGGAAATGGAAGCCCTTGCCGAGGTAGTCATGCCTCCCGGGCTCGACTACGAATGGACCGAGTTGGCGTTGCAGGAACGGAACCAAGGAAACACCGCCGCTTATATTTTCGCTTTCTCTGTTCTGTTTGCTTTTCTGTTTCTCGCCGCGCTTTACGAAAGCTGGGTTTTGCCATTGGTCATCATTCTTGTGGTCCCCCTCTCCGTGCTTGGGGCGATGCTGGGTGTCATGATGCGCGGGATGGACAACAATATACTTACACAAGTGGGTTTGATTGTTCTGGTCGGTCTTGCCGCGAAGAATGCAATCCTGATAGTCGAGTTTGCCAAACAGGCACAGGAAGATCGCGGACTGTCAGCCATCGATGCTGCGGTGGAAGCCAGTCAACTGCGTTTGCGACCGATCCTGATGACCGCATTTGCTTTCATTCTGGGCGTTTTACCGCTGATGATAGCGGTCGGACCAGGATCGGAAATGAGACAAGCACTTGGAACAACGGTTTTCTTCGGAATGTCAGGTGTTACGCTGCTCGGACTCTTTTTCACACCAGTGTTTTATGTGGCGTTGCGGACAGTCTTTCCCGGAACGGCTAAAGTGACTGAGTAGCAGTTGCAGGTACTCGCGCGATAACTCGCAGGCTGTCAATCGCAGGGAAGGTGGAGAAAGAGGTGAATTTCTCGACCTGTCCCCTACATCCTAATTCGGTTTCAATCCTTGGGGGACGTTTCACGTGGAAAGTTTAGCCGCCAATCTTCGCGAAATGGCCCGAACGCCTTTGCATCAAAGTCATGTCGAGCTCCTGAAATCTATTGGTTCGGAAGTAAACTATGAGTCCGGCGAAATGATTGCCGAAGTTGGGGATCCAATGGACCAGTTTGTCTACATTTTAGAAGGTCGTGCCGAAGTTATTGATCCCCAGACGCGTGAAGCGTACCTGCCGTTTTCATTGGGGCCAACGCAGTTTCTCGGTGAAATAGCGTTTCTTAGCGGCGGGGTTTATTCTTTGCCGATGCGAGCTCGGGAAAAAACGCGCGCTATTTCGGTCCCCCGGAGGGAAATGCTGGAAGCAATGTCTCGCGTGCCCGAAATGTCCGACATAATTATCAGCGTCTTTTCGGCTCGCAGAAGGCGTCAAATTGAGGACAACGATAGTTCACTAAAGCTTATCGGCGCCGATTTGAGCCGTGATATTCGACAAATTGAAGAATTCGCAACCCGAAACAAAATACCATTCCAGACGATGGACATTGGTTCAGAGGATGCCAACACACTCGCAAAAGACTGCTGCTTCGAAGCCCTTCGACCAGCTGTGGTTTTCGGTGACGATCTTGTAATCGACAATCCCACACCCGCGAAAATCGCCAAACTCCTGGGGCTCGAGCAGTCTTTCGAGTGCCAGGAGGTAATTGACGTCTTGATTGTCGGTGGGGGGCCGGCTGGTGTCGCCGCTGCGGTTTATGCCGGTGCCGAAGGGCTGTCTGCGGTTGTTGTCGAGGATATAGCGATAGGGGGACAGGCCGGAACATCTAGTCGAATTGAAAACTATATGGGATTTCCGACAGGTATCTCAGGCGCTGATTTGGCTTGGCGCGGCGAAGTGCAAGCAATGAAGTTTGGCACCCGTTTTGTTCGTCCAAAACGCGCCACACACATGCAGACTGAGACGGATGGTCTGTTTTGTGTGACTTTGGACGACGGTCAAAAACTGCGCGCACGCTCAGTTGTTGTCGCATCCGGTGTTCAATACCGACGTCTTCCCTTGGATAGGCTCAAGGAGTTTGAAGGCTTAGGAATTTACTATGCGGCCACCGAAATGGAGGCGCGATTTTGCAAAGGGACCGAGGTGGTGGTGGTTGGCGGCGGCAACTCTGCTGGTCAGGCTGCGATGTATCTTTCACGCTCCGCAAAACATGTTCACGTGCTTGTACGTGGCGAAAGCCTTGCCGCTTCGATGTCAGACTATCTGTTGTCGAGGCTTGAGGCTGATCCTTCAATTACCATTCACTACAAGTCCGAATTGAAAGCCCTTAGCGGTGACGAAACCATGTCCAGCGTCGTTATAGACCGCGATGGATTGGATTGGCAACTCGACTGCAATTCGGCTTTCATTATGGTCGGGGCGGCTCCAAATACTGAGTGGATTTCTAAAAACTGCCAACTTGATGCGCGTGGGTTCGTGAAAACAGGGACCGAAGTAGGTGCAGCTTCTTCCTTCGCAACTTCTTGTCCCGGCCTCTTCGCAGTAGGCGACGTGCGCGCCGGATCTGTCAAACGTGTTGCATCCGCGGTTGGTGAAGGGTCTGTGGTAATCTCTCAGGTTTGGGAGCACTTGCAGAGTCAACGTTGATTGGTCGCTCGGATAGTGCGCACCTTTGAAGGAGACCATGAGCAGACGTTCGACTGGATAATGTCATTCGCCAAACAAACGCTAGCTCCACGAGGATCAATGGTCAAAAGTTTGCAACAGATTCAGTATCATACCGGCTTAGGATTCCGAGCTCCAAGCACCTAGACTTGATCTGATGTATTCAGTTAGTTTTGTTGGTTCTTGTAATGGCACGCCAGCCCTCCGATGGGGGACTGTCCACTAAGCTCTGGGCACGGGCCATCATTGCGACTGAGGCGGGATCCCCGTTTCGCGCCTGATCTGCGGCCTTGAATGCAGCAACTGCCTGCTCGAATCGCGCAGCCCGATAGTGTGCAAGGCCTTGTTCATAAAGCTTGATCCAAGCAAGAGATCCGAAGAACCCATCCTGCATGGCAATCAGTTCATACACCACCAGTTCTTCGTTGCGCCCAAACACGGCAAGCGTATCGAGTTCACGGACCACTATCGACTCGCCAGCCTGACGTCTCGTCTCCGGTCCGGTCAGGATCAGCGTGCCATAGTCTTTATTTGCACCTTCCAATCGGCTGGCAACGTTCACGACATCGCCCATCGCGGTGTAATTCAACCGCTCTTTTGAACCGATATTTCCTACCAGAGCATCGCCACTGTTCAAACCGATCCTTACGCTCAAAGGATTGCCAGCCTCATCTTCAATTCCGGATGCCTCCACGGCGTTGACAAGGTCCAAGGCTGCACGGCAGGCATTTACGGCGTGGTTGGTATCTTTGCGCGGCGCTCCCCAAAACGCCATCACAGCGTCACCAATGAATTTATCGATTGTCCCCCCGTTTTGAATGATGGCCGCGGAGGCCGCGCTGAAGAAGGGTTCCATCAATTGGACGATTTTGGGCCCGAGTTTTTCAGACATCCCTGTGAAACCCGTGACATCGCAAAACAGCACCGAAATCTGCTTCATGTCTCCACCCGGCTGCGTCTTGATGCCCTCGGCAACCAGCATGCGGACCAGATCGGTGGGCACGTACTTTCGGAATGCTGAAAGACCTGCAGCCATGCTTGCGGTTGCGGCAGAGAGATTTTCAAGCTCAGACAACTTGGAAGGCCTACGCGAAATCTGTTCGACGTCAAAGCGCTCAATTTTGCCAAGGTCTTCGGCGATGCGCGCCAATGGATTGGCCACAACTCTACGGATTAGCCAAATCGCCAATCCGGTTGCAACAACCACTACAACAATCAAAACGTAAATCAGGTTAATCAGCGTTTCATCAATGCCCGAAAGAAAAGCCGATTCAGGTATGACAGTGGCAACCCGCCAGCCGTAAAACCCCAGTGGTGTAAGCGCCACCGCATAAGGCACACCGTCGATGACGACACGTTTCGTCAACGTACCTGGGGCATTTGTTTGGGGGTCAGCCAACAGCTTCTCGCCTGAAATCTTAGCGACTTCATATAGCTCGCCTTCGCCCATGCGCGCAGGAGTAACCTCATCTGCTTCAGCATCGGGTACTGCAATAACTTTTCCATCAGCGTTCAGAATAAATGCCGCGCCGAACTCGCCGGGTGCGAGCGTGGCAAGAAAGCGAGATAACCGATCCGTTTCGATCGCAACGGCCAGAACTCCTTGCCGCTTTCGGTTGACGTCTATTGGACCGGCAAAGGCGTAAATGGTTTTGTCACTATCCGGAAGGTCGCGCGCCTCAATCCAGCCAGCGGAGTTGAGGCCTACAAAGTTTTCAAACCAGGCATGTTCACGAGGATCATAAGACGTTTCCGTAAATGTTCGCTCTTCGAACTGGATATCACCTGGAATGAAGATGTAGCGGTCTTTCCGCAGCATTCGGTCCCGGATATCCTCGTCGATTTCAATCATCTCGAGCCCGCTGTCACCCAAGCGATGTGACGCGAAAAAGTTTCCATCGGGCCAGCCGAAGAAAATCCATGAGATATTCGGCTGCGCCTGCAATTGTGATAGAAAAACAAACTCTCGCTTATCGGCCTGTCGCGTTGCGATAACGTTCTGCACAAAGATAGTGCGAACAGCTGCCCAGGCTGCTTCGGCCGACCTGAGGGTCACGCCCACCTCGATGCGGACGGTATTTGCAATCTGGCCATTAATTTCGGCTGCAAGCATACGACTATTGTCCCGTGCTGTTGTCCACCAAAGGGAGTGGACGATAAACGTCGACACCCCGATGGACACAGCCAACAAAATTGACACAGCGATGCCCACGCTAAATCGCACCTAAATCTCCGATAGCAAAATCATGTACTTCAGTATTGAATTGAGACTGCTAGGAGAGCAAAGCTTTCTTAGATCAAATCCCGAAACCTCACGAATCTGTTAGGTGCAAATTAAGGAATTGTCGGAGCGGAAACCTTAACACTGTCTGCTGTATTTGACGTCCGAAGTTTTTCCAAATGCTTCGTAAAAAGTTAAGTGACGGCCCATACCGGTCAGTCGACTGAGTACCTGGATGTTGCAATCGCAGCCCGCATTCGCTGCAAACGCTCGATTTCGGCGTTAGTCGAGATTTAGATCGCGGACAAAGCTGACTTTTGCCGCGCGGCTTTTGCGAATGCAGAAATTGTTATCGAATGCGGCGCGGGAAATGCGGCGACGCAACTGATTTCTGCAGACCGGTCTTTCAATTTCACAAACCCGGCTGACTACAGACCCACGATTCAGTTCGGTCGAATTCTGCATTCGGTAGCGGATCGAACCGACTTTTATGGTCGCCGCTTTCGCTTACGCAGAAAGTCATAACTCCTGCGGCACCCCCATCATTTCGGCGTAGCATCCGAAACACGCGCTTGCCATCGACACAGGGCTTGCCGCGGTCTTCTACGCGGTTGGTCGAGGTGTATCCTATGCCGTCCAACTTGAGCCTGCCAAGATGGCTTACGGGGCAGGCGCCCAATCAAGCAAGATAACAATGTGAGCGCTCTATCGATACCGTAGGCCTCTGAAGTAGACCAGATCAGAACTTGAGTTCTAACAGCAGAACTCATTTTGATGCCTGCTACTTGGGCACATAGAGAGGGTCAGACCGACCAAGGTGATCGCCCATTAGGGTTACAGCGCCAGACACATCATGAAGTTCAAGCAGGTCCACTATCCTGTCATGCTCCAAAAGGGTTGTATTCTCGCGACCTGCCCAATGCAGAACGGGTTTGTAATACTCTGACAGCCACGAGAGCATCGCCTGCGTTACAGCCTGGATAAGGGGGTTTCCAGTCATCCTCGCGATTGCCACATGGAAATCGATGTCCGCCTCGATGAAAGCGCGGTCCTGACCAAGTTTACTACGTTGCGCTTCAACAAGCCTACGCAGTTCGGCTATGTCTTGGGCGGCGCAGGTTTGAGCGGTGATCTGTACGGATCCAGCTTCAAGGATCTTTCGAAACTGTTTTAGATTGTCGATGTTCGAAGGCTCGGTGGACAGCAAAAGTTTCGCAAAATCGTCCACCTGATCGAAAGCAATTCCCGGCGTCAGTTTGTTGACCCTGCTGCGTTCACCGTGGGAAATCGAGATTACCCCTTTGCTCGCCAGGGATTGTAGCGCCTCCCGCACCGCCGGACGGCCCACCCCGAACTTTTCCATCAAAGCACGCTCTGATGGCATCGTATCGCCGGGGGACAACTCACCGGAGCGGATCATCGCCCAGAGCCGCTCAAAGACCTGATCAGATAGTTTCTTACGGACGATTGGTGCGTCAGCGCTTGGGGCATTCGTCTCTGCCGTCATATCTGGATGTCT
This sequence comes from Ruegeria sp. B1, assembly GCF_056535885.1. Taxonomy (NCBI): domain Bacteria; kingdom Pseudomonadati; phylum Pseudomonadota; class Alphaproteobacteria; order Rhodobacterales; family Roseobacteraceae; genus Ruegeria; species Ruegeria sp. B1. The sequence goes on from NZ_JBQFJA010000001.1 coordinate 2,486,689, forward strand.
CTTGTTTCAACCTCTCAAGAGCATTGCACATGTATGATGAGTTGACCACCCGACAACCGCAGCGGTCACTGCACGACATCTCTCAGGAAAAGCGAGATTTGCGGTACGTATGTGATAATCATCAAGGCGGTGATCATCGTCAGCACCGGGATCACAAGCGTTTTGAACATGCGTTGAACCGGGATGTTGGCGACCTGTGCCGCTGCGAAAAGATTCACACCGAGCGGCGGAGTGAACATACCCAAGGCGAGGTTTACCACGATCACGATGCCAAAGTGGACCGGATCAATACCAAAGGCGACGGCAACGGGTGTCAGGATCGGAGCCAGGACAAGGATCGCCGCCGAGGTTTCTATGAACATGCCAATGAAGAACAAAAGCGCATTGATTGCCAAGAGGAAGGTCCACGCATGATCGAACGTGCCCTGGGCCCACCCGCCGACTGCGCTTGGCATGCCTGATAGGCTGATTAGAAAGCTGAACAGCGATGCCGCTGCGATGATCAGCATGACGGCCCCGGATGAGATCGCCGCACTCATGAAAAGCTCAGGCAGATCTCTGAGCTTCATTTCCTTGTAAACGATCAAACCCAGAAAGAGGGCATACATCACCGCAACGGCCGCGGCTTCGGTGGGTGTAAAGACGCCGCCATAAATGCCCCCCAGGATGATCACCGGCATCATAAGGGCCCAAAACGCGCTGACAAAGGATCGGAAAATCGACTTCTTATCGTCTCCGTCTTGTTTGCCCAGCCCGTTCACGCGGCACCAGATTTGCACCATGATGATCAGCGCGGTGGCAATCAGCAGGCCGGGACCAACACCCGCAATGAACAGTTGCGTGATTGAGGTTTGGGTGGATACAGCGAACAGGATCAATGGTACCGACGGCGGGATGATCACCCCCAACTCAGATGATGACGCCTGAATGGAGGCCGCCATGTTGACGGGATAGCCATGTCTGATCATTGCCGGGATCAGGATCGAACCGATGGCGAACGTCGTCGCAACTGAGGAACCGGAAATGGCAGCAAAGACCATACAGGCCACCACACAGCTGCTGGCAAGCCCGCCTTGCGTTCCGCCGACGATGGATTTGGCGAAATCGACCAGCCGATGTGACACGCCACCCTTGGTCATCAGGTTCCCCGCCAGGATGAAGAACGGCACAGCCATCAGCGGAAAGCTATCGAGGCCCGTAAACATTTTCTGCGGAACCACCAGCAGCGGCAGGTTCGAGAAGAAAACGATCCCGAAGATTGAGGCGAGCGCGATAGAGACCGCAACTGGAATCGTAATGGCAAAAAAGAAGATCAGAGAGAGGGCAAGTGCGCCGTTCATTCCGGCGCCTCAGCTGTCTTCAGATGAATCCGTTCGGCGTCAACATGTGCAAGGAATAGACCCGGAAGGGCCAAGACCGCACCAATGGGGATTGCCATGTAGAACCAGGCGACCGAGACGTTCAGCATTGCAACTTGCTGGGTCAACACACGCAAAGTCATCTTGTAGCCGAACCAGATGAGAATGCAGAGGAACAAGGCAATGGCCGCGGTCACGATCCGGATAATCCAGATTTGCTTGTCTCTTGGCAGTAGAGTTCGCAGAACATCAATCGGGATCATCTTCCCGCTGCGGATGGCCGGGCCTATGACAAGAAACACACCCCAAACGATCACGGCACGCGCCAGAACCTCAGACCAGACAGCGGCGTCATTCAGGATGAAACGCGTCAGAACCTGGTAGAATACGAGAACAACCGCGACTGCCAACAGGATCGCCGCGAGGCTTTGGGTGATCCGGATAATGATGTCCGAAAGTCCGATCAGTAGTTTCATGTGCCCTCCCTCAGGATCGGGGCACCACCCAGAACGCCGGGTGGCACCCCCACTGCTCGTCTTTGTCAGGGGCAGATTACTGAGCGGCCTGGATTTGTGCGATAAGATCCGCCACGCCCATTTGTTCCGCAAATTGATCGTAAGCAGGCTGCACAGCTGCGGCAAAGGCTGCGGTGTCGACTTCCTCGATCACTTCCATGCCGTTCTTGCGCAGAAGTTCAACACCGTTTGCTTCATTCTCTGCGACGGTGGCGCGGGTTGCAGCCGCAGCAGCTTGGGCAGCCTCCACAAACCAGCCCTGTTGTTCCTCGGTTAGGCCATTCCACCGCGACGCCGACATCACGACGACCGCAGGGGAATAGACGTGCTGCGTGAGCGTCACATGGTCTTGGATTTCCCACATGTTGTTCGCTACAAGAACGGGGATGGGGTTCTCTTGTCCGTCAATGGTTCCCTGTGCCAATGAGGTCAGAACCTCAGTCCAGCTCATTGGGGTTGGAGCGGCCCCTGCTGCCTCGAAGGCGGCGATATGCACCGCGTTTTCCATTGTACGCAGTTTCAGCCCCTCTAGGTCCGCTGGGCCGTTGATCGGGCGGATGCTGTTGGTGACATTGCGAAATCCGTTTTCGCCCCAGGCCAATCCCACCAGATCATGCTCCTGAAACTTATCCAAAAGGCCTTGGCCGATGGGACCGTCCAGCACTTCATGGGCGGCGTCATAACTTGTGAACAGAAACGGGAAATCCAGCGCATAGACATCGGGCACGAAGTTGCCGATCGGACCGGTGGACGAAATCGCAAGATCCACGGTGCCGATTTGCAGACCTTCAATCACGTCGCGTTCGCCGCCCAGGGCACCGGCAGGACGCAGGTTGATCGTAATCGTGCCGCCGGACAGGTCGGCCATGGTATCTGCAAAAGCCTTGCCACCATCACCGTAATGGGATTCGAGTGGTGGCGTGAAAGCCAGATTGAATTCCTGTGCCATAGCGACCCCGCCGATCATACTGACAATCGCGGTTGCACCCGCTAGGGCCTTGTTGAACATACGCATTTGGTTTCCTCCCTTTTGCGTTTTCAGATCGGGTTCAGACCCGAGTAGATTGGTTCAGGTGATCCGGTCGACGCTGGCCGCGATTTCATCGTCATCGAAACATCGCAGCCAGTCGTCTTTCATCAAGACCGGAATTCCAAACTCGATTGCTTTGTTGGCGGCGTCTGAAAACACGCCTTTGTGCTGGTCAAACATGACCGCACCCATGATGTTCATATGGCCCAACAGAAAATCGCGGGCGCAGTCATAGGGCACGCCCTTTTTAACCACCTCATCCATGGCCATGCGCAGCACCTTCATCAACGAGCCGTTAACGGTCTCGGACAGACCTGGCTCCAGCAGAGCAAACTGTTTCAAAGTGACCCGATGCGACCGAACGACCGGTGCATAGATGGCCTTTCCGACGCGCTCTCCCAGCGCGTAGTCCTCTTCCGGGCCTTGCACCAAGACATTGACGATGCCTTGTTCTGCGGCGATCCCGCCGAAGTAGTCACGCCGACCTTCCGGGGTCGACTCGTCGTTCCAGATCGGTGGGTGGCAGGGGTGAGACATGAAATAGGTCACGTCTTCGCGCACGGGAAGGTGGCCGGCAAACGGCGCCGCACCGTCCAGAACAAAGATCATCGCGCCGGGTTTCACCTTGTCGATGATACCGTCAGAGACCTTGCCAATCAGTGTGTCGGGCACCGCCAGAACGATGATATCGGCACCGTCCAGAGCGACATCGACGTCTACACACTCAACACCAAAGGCGTCGCGCACAGCGGCACGTCCGGCCTCGGACACTTCAACGTGGAGCGTTTCGAATGCGTCGGTCTTGGCAAGGTTTGCGCCAAGGCGCATCCCCATTTTCCCGCCCGCTCCAAACAAAGCGAGTTTTGTCATACGTCTCTCTCCCAGATTCCCGCAGTCGCAGCGAGATTGATTTGACAACTGGTATGATGAGTAACTAAGTATATCACTATGTCAAATGTTTTCTCACCGACTGAGGTCACCGCTCCATGACATCACCGACTCCGTCTTTGCCCGATGGCCTGCTGGTGGCTTGGTACGGGGACGATTTCACGGGCGCCGCCGCAGTGATGGAGGTGCTGACCTTCGCGGGCCTCAATGCGATGCTGTTTCTGGAGCTGCCAACCGATGCCCAGCTGGCCCGCTTTCCCGATCTGAAAGGCATTGGCGTTGCTTCGACGGCACGGGCGCAATCGCCGGACTGGATGGACGCGGAACTGCCCCCCATATTCGCGCGTCTCGCCGCGCTGAAACCCGCCCTGACGCATTACAAAGTCTGTTCCACCTTGGATTCTTCTCCAACGATTGGGTCCATTGGGCGGGCGATTGAAATTGGCGCGGCACAGTTTTCACCTGGCGCCGTTCCGATCCTCATCGCGGCCCCCCAGATGCGCAGATACCAATCCTTTGGTCATTTGTTTGCGGGGTTCGGAGACAGGGTCTACCGGCTCGACCGACATCCCGTCATGTCCCGTCATCCAGTGACCCCGATGCAGGAATCAGATGTCGCACAGCACATCGCCTTGCAATCGGACGTTCTAGATGCGCAGTGCCTCTCTTTGGAGGAGATTTCAACCGGAGCGGCATTGCCTACGCATGCAGTCCGCCCTGACCGCATCTCAGCGATAACGCTTGATTGCATAGATGACGCGTCCGAATTGGCCGTCGGTCAAATGGTGTGGGCGGGCCGTGAGGCCAACCCCTTTGTCGTGGGCTCCCAAGGCATCGAATACGCCCTTATCCGACACTGGCGTGAAGCGGGCCTCATCGCGGATGTGCCGCCGCCGCAATCGGCCGGGCCAGCCGACAAGATGGTGGTCGTGTCTGGATCAGTGTCACCGACCACCGCTGAACAGATCGCGTGGGCCAAGCAACACGGGTTCGCCAACATCGCCTTTGATACCACCTGCGTCTGCGCTATGGAGGCAGATCTTGAGTGCGAAGTCGCCAGGTGCATCGCGGCCAGTCTCGACGCCATGGACCAAGGACTTGATCCTTTGGTGAGCAGTACAGAAGGCCCCGATGATCCGACCGTTGAACGGTTCAGACAGGCCGTCAGCGAGTCGGGACACACGATGACGGGTGCCAACCAGCGGGTTGGCGAAGCGCTGGGGCGCATCCTGCACCAAACACTCGAACGGAGTGGCGCCAGACGAGCCATCGTCTCGGGGGGTGACACCTCCGGCCATGCGACGCGTCAGCTTGGTCTCTTTGCCTTGTCAGCACTCGCCCCAACGATCCCGGGCGCAGCCTTGTTTCAGGCGCATGCCGACGGCGCAATGGATGGGCTGGAATTAGCACTTAAGGGCGGCCAGATGGGCAGCTACGATTACTTCGGCTGGATCCGAAGCGGAGGAGGAACACGATGAACCGGATTACAGCAACTTACGACATCGAATCGCCGGTAGGGGTTGCGCGCGCTGCCGAGGTTCTCGCGGGCGAGCAATCGACCGGGACATTCGCCAGACTGGCTGCCGAGACGGATGAATTGCGCAAGCGGTCGGCTGCGCGGATCGAACGGATCGATATCACGGGCACCTTAACCACGCCCTCTTTGCCATGTCGCATGACCAGTGACACATATGAACGCGGCACCGTGACGATCAGTTGGTCGCTGGACAATTTCGGCACGTCCCTGCCTACGCTCCTATCGACATTGGCCGGAAACCTGTTTGAACTAGCCGAGCTATCTGCGATCCGCCTGATCGACATGCAACTGCCATCTGTCTTTGCCAAAGATCATCCAGGTCCACAATTTGGCGCACAAGGCACCCGCAGTTTCATCGGCGGCCACGAGGGACCCGTGATCGGAACGATAATCAAGCCCAGCGTCGGGTTGAACCCCTCAGAAACAGCCTCTCTGGTCCGGACCCTGGTCGACGCCGGCATCGATTTCATCAAGGATGACGAGTTGCAGGCGAACGGACCACATTGCCCCTTCGCAGAGCGCGTTGCAGCTGTCAGCCGGGTTCTAGACACCCATGCCGACAAGACCGGCAAGCAGGTGATGTATGCTTTCAACATGACCGATGAGATTGATCAGATGTGGCGAAACCTCGAGATTTTGGACGCTCACGGCGGAACCTGTGCAATGGTCTGCATGAACTCAGTGGGACTGACCGGATTGCGCGCGATCCGCGAGCGCAGTTCCATGACAATTCACGGTCATCGCGCGGGTTGGGGCCTCTATTCGCGCTCCCCGGACATCGGGATCAGCTTTCCAGTGATGCAGAAGCTTTGGAGGTTGGCCGGGGCTGACCATCTGCACGTGAATGGGCTCGCGAATAAGTTTACTGAAACAGACGCCATCATTGCGCAATCGGCTACCTCGGTGCAGCAGCCTGTATGCGAGGACGGGCCTGCGCATCTTGCCATGCCTGTCTATTCTTCCGGTCAGACAATCTGGCAAATCGATCCGGCTCGTGGCCTGCTTGGCAATGACGATTTCATCTTCTGCGCAGGAGGCGGGATCATGAGCCACCCGGCGGGTGTCAGTGCAGGTGTCGTCGCCCTGCGCCAAGCTGCCGAAGCTGCCCGCAAAGGGATCAACGTACGCGACTTTGCCAGCCAACATTCAGAACTAAATACGGCTCTCGAAGCATTTGGTCAGCCCGAGATTTCTTTGGAAACAACGTAACTACATCCGTCAGCTTATGGTGTACGTTCCGCTGTGATGATGACTATGGCTTATGAGCGCGGCTAGCCGACTACGGTGGAAGTTCAACACTGAATGCTTTTGGACTCGATCGAATAGTGGTGTGTGCCCGTCGGGCCGAGAGGAAAAAGCCGTTGAGAGTTCAGATCGGGGCGAAAATCCGAGCAAGCAGTTTGCACTAATTTGTTGCCTACTGTCTTCTGAGCCGATCAAACGCTTCCGTGTAGCGCGCACTCCGGCTTCCTGCCATGGTGCTTTCTTCGCTTGATGCAAAGTGTAATAAAGCTGACCTTCAACTAGTCCAGGTCAAAGTCAGCTTTGTCCGCGTTGCCGTCGATCGGTGTCGTCGCCTTCAATGTCCGGTTAGGAGCGAAAACGCTGCGGGTTTGGGCCATGACTGATGGGAGTGCCGCGTTTACCGGATTTAGCAACTCTGCTCATCCGATTATGGGTTCACAACGGTCCACATCAGCCGCGTGGAATGTCAAAACCGGGTGCTGCAAGCTCGAATCCTTCGAACTCAAACCCAGGTGAGACCGCGCAACTGACCAGCGTGTAAGCTCCGGTGCTGCGGGCGGCCTGCCAATGGTCTTTGGGAACGATCAGCTGCGGGGCGCCTCGGGACAGGTCCGGGGTCAACACACGGTCTGTGGCCGGGCCCTGTTCCGTTTCGCTGAGGGACAGAACCAGCGGCGCGCCTGCGTGATACAGCCAGATTTCGGTTGCATCAACCCGGTGCCAGTGGCTGCTTTCCCCTGCTTGCAGCAGGAAATAGATGCAGGTCCCGGTTGCGCGGCCCGGATTGTCGGCGCGCCAGGTTTCCTTGTACCAACCGCCCTCGGGGTGTTGTCGCAGGTTTAGGTGGTTGATAATGTCTTGCGCTGTCACGAGGCCCTCGTCTTTGCGACGATTATGCACGACCCTGCACGTTCTGCTATGGCAATCGTGACCGGGGGTCATATGTTTGCCGCATGACCCTGACGATCCCGTTTGACAACTCTTATGCCCGCCTGCCGGATGCGTTTTTTGCGCGGCAGGCTCCGGTGCCGGTGCGCGCGCCGCAGATGATCGCTTTCAATAACGATCTTGCGCGACTTTTGCAGATATCGCCGGGCGATGTGCAGGAGATGGCCGAGGCCTTTGCCGGTAATACTGTGCCCGAAGGGGCAGAGCCGCTGGCACAGCTATATTCCGGGCATCAATTCGGCCATTACAATCCGCAACTTGGGGATGGGCGCGCAGTTTTGCTTGGGGAGACCATCGGGACCGATGGCGTGCGTCGGGATATTCAGCTGAAAGGGTCGGGGCCAACGCCCTTTTCCCGTCAGGGCGACGGGCGCGCGTGGCTGGGTCCGGTTTTGCGGGAATACGTGGTCTCCGAAGCGATGCATGCGCTGGGTATTCCTACCACCCGCGCGCTGGCAGCGGTCGAGACAGGCGAAGTCGTCCGGCGCGAAGGGCCGATGCCCGGGGCCGTTCTGACACGCGTTGCGCAGAGCCATCTGCGCGTCGGAACGTTTCAGGTCTTTGCCTCGCGCGGGCAATTGGACAGTTTGCGGCGCCTGACAGAGTATGCCATCGCGCGTCACTATCCGCAGGCCGACGGACCAATGGGTCTGCTGAGCGCCGTGCGGGATGCACAGGCGCAGTTGATTGCCGCCTGGATGAGCGTCGGCTTCATTCACGGCGTCATGAACACCGACAATTGCGCGATTTCCGGCGAAACCATCGACTATGGTCCCTGCGCCTTTATGGACAGTTATCACCCCAACACTGTCTACAGTTCGATTGATCGCGCCGGGCGATATGCGTATTCCAATCAGCCGGACATCGCGGTTTGGAACATCGCGCAGCTTGCCACTGCCCTGATCCAGCAGATGGATGACAAAGAAGCGGCTGTCGAGGAAGCGACCGAAATCGTTCATGCCATGCCCGCGTTGCTGCATCAGAATTGGTTGACGCGGTTCCGCTCCAAGATCGGCCTGACGACCGCTCGGGACGGTGATCTGGAGCTGATATCGGACCTGTTGACTCGAATGGCACATAATCAGGCCGATTTCACCAATACGTTTCGCGCGTTGGGCGGAAACAAGGCGCGGGATCAGTTCACCGATCCCACCGCTTTTGACGCCTGGGCCGAGGGCTGGCGGTCGCGGTTGGAGGGGGAAGCCGCGCCGGACCAGGTGATGCAGGCGGTCAACCCGGCGTTTATACCGCGCAATCACAGGATCGAGCAGATGATCGAGGCCGCGGTAAAGGGCGACTACAGGCCGTTTCATCGCCTGAATACGGTACTGGCGCGGCCTTTTGAGGATCAACCGGAGCATGCCGACCTGACCCGCCCGCCATTGGACAGCGAAGTGGTGCAGGCAACGTTCTGCGGTACGTAAATGGTTTGGCCGCCGCCGCGGGCTGTGGTTCTCTGAATTGCTGCCCTCAGCGGTAACAGGTCGTGGTGCCACTGCCATTTTGCATGGGTGCAAATGTCGCGACGCTGGTGCGCCCATCCGAAAGCTCGCCCAGTGCAGCAACCGGTTCCAGAAAGCCCCCTTTTTGAATTCTTTCGGTCTGATAGGACCCGGTTGTCATGTCAGAGCAGATAAAGTCGCCCGAAATACGTCGCGATAGGCTGGCCGAATATTGCCCTGAGCAAACAAAATCCTCTGACTGAAGGCAGAATTCACCGCGAGGCGCGCCGCTGTAGAACCAGGCGACACCCGTGAATGTTGTGCCGTCCGAAAGCTCTCCGGTGATTGTGTTGTAGTTCCCGGAATACTCAACCGTCGAGATGGTGCGATCCGCCTCGGGTTCGACGGCGCACCCGGATAGAACTATGCAAGAGGCAACTACAATGCCCGGTACTACGTAAGTCTTTGTCATCAAGTGATTGCCCTCGTCGCGCACTAAATGGGATTAATCAAGCTATTGATTTAAAGACGTAATGTATCTTGCGTGGTGAGCCAAGCGAAGACGGTGGATTGACGCGATTTTCTTTGCGATCACTATGTAAAAAAGCAGGGCGCGTAGCGACTGAAGGCGTGCTTCGGAGAATGCCACTGACTTGTGCAGTCCCGCGCTATTTTTACGTTTCGAACACCTCCAATCGCCCGGCAGTCTTGTTCTTGGCGCACGGGTCGGGCATGTCTTGTCGGGTAATGTTCTGATGAGCCCGAATGATCCACGTGCCAACTTTGCGCCTTGCCAGTTACAACATCCAGAAATGTGTCGGGTTGGATCTGCGGCGTCAGCCGCAGCGTATCCTGCAAGTGCTGGATAAGATGCGGGCCGAGATCGTGGTGCTGCAGGAGGCGGACAAACGTCTGCCGCCACGACCAGCGGCTTTACCGCATTTCATGCTGGACGAGGCCGGTTGGCAGATTGTCGATCTGGGCGGCGCGGGCAGTCTGGGATGGCACGGGAATGCGGTGATCTGGCGCGGCGATCACATCAAGGTCCGCGAAACCGGGCATCACGAGTTGCCGGGGCTGGAACCCCGCGGCGCGGTCCGGGTGGAGTTTGACACCCAGATCGGTCCGCTGCGGGTGATGGGGATGCATCTGGGCCTGTTTCCCGCCTCGCGGCGCCGGCAGATCACCCATATCCGCCGGTGCGATTCCGGGCTGGACCAGATGCCCACGGTCTGGGCCGGCGATTTCAATGAATGGTCGCGCCAGCCGGTTCTGGACAACCTGGCCCCCGAAATGCGGTTCTTGCCGCCAGTGCCCAGTTTCCCTGCCGCTCAACCCCTTGGTGCGCTGGACCGAATCGCCCTGGGCGACGGCGTCGAGGCGCTGGATCACGGCGTGCATGAGGATCGTCCGGCACATATCGCTTCGGACCATCTGCCGGTCTGGGCAGATCTGCGGCGCCTGTCCTGAAACCGGCGATCCGCATCCGAATCCCTGTGGTGCTGCGTCCGCAGACATACTAAGACAGAAGTCCATACTGTTCCTGAGGAATGCCATGTCGGACACGATCATCTCGCGGTGCGAAGCCAAGGGGCTGCGCATGACGGGTCAGCGGCGCACTATTGCGCAGGTGCTGGAGCAAAGCGAAGACCACCCGGACGTGGAGGAACTGTATGCCCGCGCTGTCGAAATGGATTCGGGCATTTCAATCGCAACCGTCTATCGCACCGTGAAACTGTTCGAAGAGGCCGGGATTCTGGAACGTCTGGAATTCGGCGACGGGCGCGCGCGCTATGAAGATGCCGAGCGTGATCATCATGATCACCTGATCGACATGCAATCGGGTGAGGTGATCGAATTTGTCGATCCCGAGATCGAAGCGCTGCAGGAAAAAATCGCGGCCAAGCTGGGCTACAAGCTGAAAGGGCACCGGCTGGAGCTGTACGGCGTGCCGCTGGACAAAGACTGATCCATCAGGAACCGCGATTGGCCGCATCACGGCACGTCATCGAAGCTGTCGCAATCGGGCTTGCAGTGTCGGGAAAGATACTATTCTGCTGATTTGAGCGCTTGGATTTATCTGGCCCGTCCCAACGGAACCACGCATGAACAACGTAAACGGCATCCTGCTGCTTGTCGGATCGATGGCAGCTTTTGCAATCGAGGATATGTTTATCAAGCACCTGTCGGCCACTGTGCCGACCGGGCAGATTCTGATTGCGCTGGGCGTATTTTGTGGCCTGTCCTTTGCCGTGCTGTCGGTTGCGACACGCAAACCGATCTTTGACCCGGCCGCGTGGGCAGTCTTGCCGATGGTTCGCGCCGGGTGTGAAGGTCTGGGTGCGGTGCTGTTTGTAACCGCGCTGTCTCTGATCGATCTCTCCACGGTTGCGGCGGTGTTTCAGGCCCTGCCGCTTGCGGTGACCATGGGGGCTGCGCTGTTTCTGGGCGAAAAGGTGGGCTGGCGCCGCTGGAGCGCCATTGGCGTCGGTTTCCTGGGTGTGTTGATGATCATTCGGCCCGGGCTTGATGGATTCCAACCCGAAACTTTTTTGGTCGTCGCGAGTGTCTTTTTAATCGCCGCGCGGGATCTGATCACGCGCAAGCTGGATGCGCGGGTGGCGTCCACTGTCGTTGCGATGCAGGCGTATATCGCGGTTACATTGGCGGGGGCCGTCCTGATGGTCTCGACCGGGCAGTCGTATGCCCCGGTGCAATCGGCTCAGGTCGGGCCGTATCTGGCGGCCGTCATCTTCAGCATGTTGGGGTATTACGGCATCGTGGCGGCAATGCGGGTGGGCGAGGCCTCGGCCATGATGCCGTTCCGGTATACGCGTCTTGTGTTCTCGATGATCGCGGGCGTGCTGATGTTCAACGAACGCCCGGATGCCATGACTCTGGCAGGTGCGACACTGATCATTGGGTCGGGCCTCTATACCTTTGTCCGGGAACGCAGACTGGCGCGCGAGATGGCAGTGGCGGCAACCTGAAGTCTGTTGGCGCAAACATCCATATGGTAGCCCTAAAACCCAGAAAATATGAGTGTTAGCGTTAACGCGGGCGGTTTACATTTTGCCGCGTGATGCTATGAGGCATGCAACCGAACGCATCTTTAGGAACCGGTATCATGAGCACCATCATCGACATCCATGCACGCGAAATTCTGGACAGCCGGGGCAACCCCACGGTCGAGGTGGATGTGATCCTCGAAGACGGCACCATGGGCCGCGCAGCGGTTCCCTCGGGTGCGTCAACAGGTGCCTATGAAGCCGTCGAAAAGCGCGATGGAGACAAGGTCCGGTATCTTGGCAAAGGTGTGCTGGAAGCCGTCGCAGCTGTAAACGGTGAGATTGCCGAAGAACTGGTTGGGTTCGATGCGACCGAACAGGTTGCTATCGATCAGGCGATGATTGAGTTGGACGGCACCGAGAACAAGGGCCGATTGGGTGCCAATGCCATTCTCGGCGTTTCGCTGGCCACCGCCAAGGCTGCGGCGGATTTCACCACGCAGCCCTTGTACCGCTATGTCGGGGGCACGTCGGCCCGTGTGCTGCCGGTGCCGATGATGAACATCATCAATGGCGGTGAGCATGCCGATAACCCGATCGACATTCAGGAATTTATGATCATGCCAGTCTCGGCCGCGAATATCCGCGAAGCCGTGCGCATGGGATCGGAAGTGTTTCACACGTTGAAAAAGGAACTCTCGGCGGCAGGTCTGGCGACCGGTGTCGGGGATGAGGGTGGTTTTGCCCCGAACATCGCCTCCACACGCGAAGCTCTGGATTTCATTCTGAAGTCCATCGAAAAGGCGGGCTACAAACCGGGCGATGAAATCCACCTGGCTTTGGATTGCGCGGCAACCGAATACTACAAGGATGGCAAATACGTTCTGTCGGGCGAGGGCAAAACCCTGACTTCAGAAGAGAACGCAGACTATCTGGCGGCGCTGGTCAACGACTATCCGATCATCTCGATTGAGGACGGCATGTCCGAGGATGACTGGGACGGATGGAAGGCCCTTACCGACGCTATCGGTGGTAAGATACAACTGGTCGGCGACGATCTGTTCGTTACCAACCCGGCGCGCCTTGCGACAGGGATCGAGCGTGGATGCGCCAACTCGATGCTGGTCAAGGTGAACCAGATCGGGTCGCTGACCGAGACGCTGCGTGCCGTCGATATGGCCCACCGCGCGCGGTACACCAACGTGATGTCGCACCGCTCGGGCGAGACCGAAGATGCGACGATTGCGGATCTGGCGGTCGCGACCAACTGCGGTCAGATCAAAACCGGCTCGCTGGCGCGGTCGGACCGGTTGGCCAAGTATAACCAGCTGATCCGTATCGAGGAATCATTGGGCGAGGTTGCGGAATACGCTGGTGCGTCGATTTTGAAGCTGTAACAGAAACCCGGTTGCAAAACCTGAGGCCCGGTTGTCATATGACGCCCGGGCTTTTCTTTTTTTTGAGGTTTTGAATGAGCATTTTTATCCGGACCGTGTGCGCCGTCGCGCTTATGTGGTCCCCAGCGGCTTTGACCGCGCAACCGACTGCTCAGGCTGTCTGTCAAAAAATGCAAGACGAAGGGCGAAATGGGCCATTTTCGCTGGAGGACTGCAAATGCACCTACCAGGTTGCCGATACGGTCCTGGATGACGACATCAAGGCCCTGGTGATCGAGGCCTGGGATACCGGAAACGGCACCTGGGACAGGATCGAGCAACTGCCGAATCCGCGGCGGGTCGAGCGGCAATTGCTCAAGATGGAGCGGGCGATGAAAAAGACCTGCGGTTTGTCGCGATAGCGGCTTTTGCCTGTCAGAGCACCTTGCTCATCAACATATACCGCTCACGCGCCTTGAAGCCCGTTCGCAGATACAGCTTTAGCGCGGCCTCACTCGTGCGGTCGACCTCAAGATGCAGGGCGGTCAGGCCAGCCCCGGCCAGGGCCTTGGGCAGCTCCAGCAGAACCTCGGTCGCGATGCCCCGGCCACGCACGGCGGGCCGGATGTAGATCTCGTCAATGAATCCATCCATGCCGCCAAATTCGACCGACCAGCCGAATGTCAGGATGATGTAACCCAGCGGCGCGCGCCCGGGACCGATCAGGTAAATGCACCCCTGCGGAATACCGTCCAGCAGAGGCGCCAGCGCGTTGCGGCGTTTCTCGTCATCTTGTTCGATCCCGGATTCCGCGTGGAAGGCCGAGACCAACGCCATCAGGCGATCAATGTCGTCGGGGCGGGCGAGGCGGAGTGCGGCGGTCATATCTTGTTTTCCATTGCATCAGCCTCTGCACGGGCAATCCAACTCGACTTGCAATCGCCATAGGCGTGATAGTCGTCGGGATGAAGACGCGCGCAGCGCTGTTTTTCTGCGGCATATGCAGCGCGCAGTTTCGGGCTGGCCCGAATAGCGTCCCTGAAGGCCAGATGACGGACGATGTCCAACGATCCTTCCACGTAGCAATGGGCCTGAAACAGGCGCTGACCCGTGGCCGGATCATCAAGGCGTATATACCGGCGACCGGGCAGCCCGAACTCGCCTAGCCACTCATAACCGAGCGTTTCCAGCCCGGGGCGCGCCGCGTCTAGCCGGGACATATCGGTGAAGACCGGCAACAGATCAATCACCGGCTTGGCGATCAGGTCGGGAACCGAGGTTGATCCAATATGGTGAATGGTCAAGAGACCGGGCAGATCAAGGCTGAACCAGCGATCAATCTCGGCGCTGGCCCTGTCGGACCAAGCGGGGTCTGGCGGGCCGAGAAGGCTCATAGCCGCGCCAGCCTTTCTGTCAGCAGGTCGAAGAAACCGTGAGCATCCACATCCCCTATGAACATGGCATTTGGTGCGCGGTTCGTGACCCCCCACCAGTCGGCCACTGTCATACCCAAGGTCAAATCGGATTGGGTCTCGATCTCGACGTTGATATGGCGGCCCGAGAACAGGTCCGGTTGGATCAGATAGGCGGTCACGCAGGGGTCGTGCAGCGGCGCGCCGTCCGAGCCGTATTTCTCTTTGTCGAAGCGCTCGAAAAAGTCAGTCATCTCAGCGACCGCATGACCGACCTTGCTGTCCAATGCCCTAAACGCATCGTTGCGATGTGGCGTGACCAGCGCGTCATGGGTCACGTCCAGCGGCATAACCACAATATGAACACCGGATTTAAATACAATATCAGCGGCTTCCGGATCGACATAAATGTTGAATTCCGCTGCCGGAGTGATGTTTCCAACCTCGAAATACGCCCCGCCCATCAGGATGATTTCCTGAACCCGGTCAATAATATCTGGGGCCTTGAGGAAGGCGGTGGCGATGTTGGTCAGCGGCCCAATCGGGCAGAGCGTCACCGTGCCCGGCTCATGCGCGCGCAGAGCTTCGATGATGAAATCAACCGCGTGACCCTCGGCCAGCGGCATTTGCGGATCGGGAAGCACGGGACCATCAAGCCCGGTTTTGCCGTGCACATGCTCAGCTGTGACCAGTGGCCGCTTCAGGGGGCGGTCGCACCCGGCATAGACGGGGATATCGGTATGACCGGCCAACTCGCAGACAATGCGCGCATTTTTGGCGGTCAGTTCCAGCGGGACATTCCCGGCGACGGCTGTGAGGCCCAGAACTTCGATCTCTTCGGGGCTGGCAAGTGCCAACAGGATGGCGACCGCATCGTCCTGTCCGGGATCGGTGTCGATGATAATCTTGCGCGCGGTCATGGCGGGTCTCCGGAGTATTGAGGGGCGGACACTGGCAAGTGCCGCCGGGCTTGTCCAGCGCTTTCAGGCGTCGGCAGGTGTGTCCACAGGCGGGAGTTTGCCGTTGGCACGATGTTCCTCGGTCTTAACCTCGTCCCACAGCGCGTCCATTTCCTGCAGCGTGCTGTCAGACGGGGTTTTGCCCTTATCGGCCAGCCGCGCCTCGACCTTTGCAAAGCGGCGGGTGAACTTGGCGTTTGTCCGGCGCAGCGCCGCCTCGGGCTCGATGCCCAGATGCCGACCCAGATTGACCATCACAAACAACAGATCGCCGAATTCATCCTCGAGCGCGTCCGCGTCCTTGCTGTCGCGCGCCTCCTCCAACTCGGCGGCCTCTTCAGTGATCTTGGCCAGTACATGGCTGGCATCCGGCCAATCAAAGCCGACACGCGCAGCCCGCTTTTGCAGTTTATGCGCGCGCAGCAGGGCTGGCAGGTTCGGTGCCACACCGTCCAGCGCGCCTTTCTGTTCCTTGCCCGCCCGTTCGGCGGCCTTGACGGTCTCCCAATCCAGCGTCTGCTGTTCGGCAGATTTGTCGCGCGATTCATCGCCAAAGACATGCGGATGGCGCGAAACCATTTTGTCGGACATGGTGCGCACAACGTCCTGAAAGGCGAAATGCCCGGCCTCTTCGGCCATTTGCGCGTGGAACACGGACTGAAACAACAGATCGCCCAATTCGCCCTTCAGCTCGTCCCAGGCCTGCCGCTCGATTGCGTCGGCGACCTCATAGGCTTCCTCGATCGTGTAGGGCGCGATGGTGCCGAAATCCTGTTCGATATCCCAGGGACAGCCCGTTTCGGGATCGCGCAGGCGGCGCATGATTTCCAGCAGCCGTTCGATGCCGGCGTCGGAATCGTGGATCAGCGGATTTTCAGCCATTGCGAAGCCCCTTGTTCCAGTGTCAGATGCATCCATCCCGCAGCTTGGATCAGGAGTCCACCCCATATGCCCGTTGTGAACCGTATTGCTGACTTTGCCGCCGATATGGCCACCTGGCGCCGGCATCTGCACACGATCCCGGAACTGGAATTCGAATGCCATGAGACAGCGGCCTTTGTGGCGGATCGTCTGCGCGAGTTCGGTGTGGACGAAATGCATCAGGGGATCGCCAAAACCGGCATCGTGGCGATCATAAACGGGCAGGGCGATGGACCGACCATTGGCTTGCGCGCGGACATGGATGGCTTGCCGATTCCCGAAGAGACCGGGGTGGCGTATGCCTCTAAAAACCCGGGTATGATGCATGCCTGCGGTCATGACGGGCACACAACGATGCTGCTAGGTGCGGCGCGGTATCTGGCCGAGACCCGCAACTTCCGAGGCCGTGTAGCCCTGATCTTTCAGCCCGCTGAAGAAGAAGGCGGCGGAGCCGATATCATGGTGAAGGAAGGCATCATGGAGCGGTTCGGGATCTCCGAGGTGTATGCCCTGCACAACAATCCAGGCAATCCCGAAGGCGCGTTTCACACCACGCCCGGCCCGATCATGGCGGCGGTGGACACGTTCGAGATCAACATTCAGGGACGGGGCGGGCACGGCGCGATGCCGCATCAGACCCGCGATCCGGTGATGGCGGCCTGCGGGATCGCGCAGGCCATTCAGACCATTGTCAGCCGCAACCACTATGCGGTTGACGATCTGGTGGTCTCGGTCACGCAAATTCACACCGGCACGGTCAACAATGTGATCCCGGACACGGCCTATATGAACGGCACCGTGCGTACCTTTGATCCGGCGGTGCAGAAAATGGTGATGGAGCGGATGGCGCAGATCGTTGCGGGGCAGGCAGCGTCTTACGGGGTTGAGGCCACGCTCGATTATCAAGTGGGCTATCCGGCGACGATCAATGACGCCGAAAAGACCGTTTTTGCAGCAAATGTGGCGCGCGAGGTGTCCGGTGAGGATCGTGTTTTCGAGAACATGAGCCGGGATATGGGCGCCGAGGATTTTTCGTACATGCTGCAGGCCCGCCCCGGCGCCTATCTGTTTCTGGGGCAGGGCGAGACGGCGGGGCTGCACCATCCGAAGTACAACTTCAACGACGAGATCGCGCCTGTGGGCGCATCGTTTTTCGCGCGGATCGTCGAACAGGCGCAGCCTCTGGGCTGACTGGGGAAAGGTATGGCACTTGAAGCCTCGGAAAACCATGTGGACGAGGTGATATGGCTTGCGAGACTGTCAAAATCCCGACTTTTCGCGATACAAATCATCCACTTTTTTGGCCGACGCAAACTGACGCAAGATGATGGATCACGTTGGACGTAAGGTTTTAACCTTTGGTTAGCCATACATCCGCTATGGCTGGGGCGGGGATCAAACGGGATGGGATTAAAAGGGCATGACTGAGTTCAATCAACCGATCGGCGGCAATGATCTGGCGCGGTTTTCCGGACCCAATACGTTCATGCGCCTGCCGCAGATGGACTCTCTGGCCGGTCTGGATGTGGCCGTTCTGGGGATTCCGATGGATATCGGCACGTCCTGGCGGTCTGGCACGCGGTTTGGACCAAAGCAAATTCGCAGTGAAAGCGCGATGATCCGGCCCTACAATATGGCGACCTTCGCGGCCCCGTTCGACAGCCTTCAGATCGCTGATATTGGGGATCTGGCGATCAATACGTTTTCCCTGCCTGACAGCCTGAAAATCATCAAGGAAAGCTATGACGCCATACTCGCGCAGGGTGTTGTTCCGGTTGCAATGGGCGGGGATCATTCGATTACCCTGCCGATCCTGCGGGCGATTGCGGCCAAGCACGGGCCCGTGGCGTTGGTGCATGTGGACGCGCATGCGGATGTCAACGATGAGATGTTTGGCGAGAAAGAAACCCACGGCACCGTGTTTCGCCGCGCGTTTGAGGAAGGCCTGATTGTCCCGGACAAGACCTTTCAGATCGGCATCCGGGGGTCGGGTTATGCGGCGTCGGATTTTACCGAAGCCAAGGACTGGGGATTCCGCCAATTTCCCGCATGGGAGCTTTGGCAGCAGAACCTCACCATGGTTGGGTCGCAAATCCGCAAGGATATCGGGGATCATCCGGTCTATGTGACCTATGACATCGACAGTCTGGACCCGGCCTTTGCGCCGGGGACGGGAACACCCGAAATCGGTGGGCTGACTACGCCCCAGGCGTTGCAACTGATCCATTCGCTGGGCGGGATCAATGTTGTGGGGTGTGATCTGGTTGAAGTCTCCCCGCCTTATGATCCTTCTGGCAATACGGCGCTGACCGCTGCGAATCTGTTGTTCGAACTTCTGTGTATTCTGCCCGGTGTGACCTCACGATAAACGCCGATTATGCGGGTTGTCCCGCCGGGGGTTCCCTCTAGCTTCAGAGTGATAGGAGACAGGCGGATGATGAAAGTGGTTTTGGGTGTACTGGTTGGCCTCGTCGTTTTGCTGGGTGCCTATATCCGGCTCGCGCCCTCTGATCCCGCCCGCTGGCACGTCGTCACGCAGATTGAGGCAGACAGGGACATGACGGGCGGTGTCATGCGGGTGCTGGAAACCGGGCCGCAGGGTCTGGCGCAATTTGATGCGATTGCGCGTGCGGCCCCGCGGACCAGCATTCTGGCGGGGTCCGTGGACGAGGGGATGATCACCTACATCACACGTACGCCGGTGATGGGATTCCCCGACTATACAACCGTTTGGCAGGACGGCGATACCCTGCGCATTCACGGGCGCCTGCGGTTCGGAGGATCAGATTTTGGGGTAAACAGAACCCGCGTCGACGGGTGGCTTGCTCTGCTTTAGGTTCGAAGACAGGCATCCTTCCTGCACCTCGCGCCACATCGGCACATTCAGCGACATCTGACACTGCGCCGTGAACATGCGGCCATCGACCTGCAGGCAGATCATCTCGCCCAATTCGACGCGCGTGCCGGATTTATCGGTACAATAGCAATCCTGAACCTTGCCTCCGGGGCCGACGACATCGGCCAGGGTGGGCGTTGCAAACAGGGCGAAAACCAGAATAAACCGCTTCATGCCCGGCAGCTTAGCACAGCGCGAGGCCTTGACCAACGCCCCTGGATGATAGACACCCCCGGCATGATCCCAGAAGAACGCCTTGAGCAAATCACGCAACGATTTCAGTACCTCGAAGCCGCCATGGCCGATGGCGCCTCGGGCGGTGACATTGCGGCCTTGGCCAAGGAGTATTCGGACCTCAAGCCGGTTGTCGATCAGATCATGACATGGCGGCAACTGGTGGCTGATCTGGACGAGGCGCAGGCGATGCTGGCCGATCCGGATATGAAGGAACTGGCCGAGGAAGAAATCCCCGACCTTCAGGCCCGCATCCCCGAGGCCGAGCATGCGCTGCAACTGGCGCTCTTGCCCCGGGACGCGGCGGATGCGCGCCCTGCTATGCTGGAAATCCGGCCCGGAACCGGCGGGGATGAGGCGGCACTGTTCGCAGGCGATCTGTTGCGTATGTATCAGCGCTATAGCGAGGCGCGCGGGTGGAAATTTGAGATCATCGAGGAACAGGCTTCGGATCTGGGTGGTATCAAAGAGGTTGTAGCCCATATCAAGGGAGACAATGTCTTTGCGCGGATGAAATACGAATCCGGCGTTCACCGCGTACAGCGGGTGCCGGAAACGGAAAGCGGTGGACGCATCCACACATCGGCCGCGACGGTGGCGGTTCTGCCCGAGGCCGAAGATGTCGACATTCAGATCGACGCAAATGATCTGCGGATTGATACGATGCGCTCTTCGGGGGCAGGGGGCCAGCACGTTAATACCACGGATTCGGCGGTGCGGATCACGCACCTGCCCAGTGGTATCGTTGTGACCAGCTCGGAAAAATCGCAACACCGCAATCGCGAGATCGCCATGCAGGTGCTGAAAACGCGCCTGTATGATCTGGAACGCCAGCGTATTGACAGTGAGCGGTCTGCGGACCGGGCCAGTCAGGTGGGGTCGGGCGACCGGTCCGAGCGCATTCGGACCTACAACTTCCCGCAGGGCCGCATGACCGATCACCGGATCAACCTCACGCTATACAAGCTGGATCAGGTGATGCAGGGCGATCTGGACGAGGTGATCGACGCGCTGACCGCCGATAGTCAGGCGCGGCTGCTGGCCGAGATGGCCCAATGATCGGCGCACCAACGGCTGCTCAGGCCATGGCTGCTGCAACCGCGCGGTTGCGCGCCGCAGGGGTGGCTGACCCGGCCCGTGATGCGCGTCTGTTGTTGGCGCACGCCGCACGGATCGAGGCCAGCCGGGTCACCCTGATCGCGCCGGAGGAGTTGTCCCCGGACATTGCAGAACGCTATGATCAGCTGATCGCACTGCGCGCCATCCGGGTGCCGGTGTCGCATCTGTTGGGCGAACGCGAATTTTATGGCCGGGGCTTTCGCGTCAGCCGCGACGTTCTGGACCCGCGCCCCGAAACCGAAGCACTGATCGAAGCAGCTCTGAGCCAACCGTTCGATCACGTGCTGGATCTTGGGGTCGGATCGGGCTGCATCTTGATCACGCTGCTTGCCGAACGGGCCAGCGCCTCGGGCGTCGGCGTGGATCTGAGCGAGGCGGCGTGTTTGCAGGCCAGTGCCAATGCCGTGCAGCACACTGTGCAGGACAGGACCGAGATCCGGCAATCGAACTGGTTCGATAACGTCGAGGGCATGTTTGATCTGATTGTCTCGAACCCGCCTTACATTTCGCGGGCGGAAATGGATGCGCTGTCGCCCGAAGTGCGCGAGCATGAACCGCGGCTGGCGTTGACGGATGAGGGCGACGGGCTGGGGGCCTATCGCCATATTGCCGCCGCGGTGCCGGATTTTCTGCTGCCCGGCGGGCGTCTTCTGGTTGAGATCGGCCCGACGCAGGCCAAATCTGTCACCGCATTGTTCGATGCGGCGGGGCTTGCAGACAGTCTGGTGATCCCTGACCTGGATGGGCGGGATCGGGTCGTCGGGGCAAGAATGCCGGGATAAATCCACAAACTGAGGCCAAAAAGCGCCGATCTTTGTAAAAAACCTGCGAAATTACCCAGAATCCCCTTGTCTGCCCGCGCAGGACATGTTTACTCATGGGTAGTCGGCGAGGTTGACGCTGTTCCAGCGCGCCCCTGACGCCAAGCCCAAAATAGTCGACAACATTGTGCGGCAAAAGCCTCAGAGCAGTGCAAAGTACGGGTTGATCGATAGCGAATTGACAAGGCTGACATAAAGTAGATGAGATCTTCCAAATCCCGCTCGCGGTCCAAGAACAACCGCAATCGTCCTTCTGGCGGTAACGTCGTAAACCGGGTTTTTGACAGCTCGGGTCCGGAAGGAAAAGTGCGTGGCACGCCACAGCAAATCATTGATAAATACAACCAGCTTGCACGCGACGCACAGCTGTCAAACGACCGCGTCGCGGCCGAGAATTTCCAGCAGCATGCCGAGCATTACCTGCGCATGTTGAGCGAAGCGCAGCGCGAGATCGAAGCGCGCCGCGAAGAGCAGGATCGGCAAAACCGCGAGCGGCAGGCCGAACGCGACCGCGAACGCGCCGAACGGCAGGAACGTGAAGCCGCGCGTCAGGCGGATCCCGCCGAAGCGCCGCAGCCGGATGTTCTGGACTTTGGGTCAGAGGCGGCGACAACACCGGGATCCGGGCTTGTCGAGACCCCGGAAAGCCAGGGCGCAGAACCTGCGGCAGCCGAGGCAGGCGAGCGTAAGGAAAAGCCGGCCCGCAGGCCACGTACGCGCAAGCCCAAGGCCGCACCTGCCGCACCGGAAGACGCTGCCAGCGGCGATGGGGATGCGCCCGAGGCCGCCGAGTAAATCTTTGGCAAATTTTAGTGCGTGTTGAAACCCCGGCCACTGAGTCGGGGTTTTGATTATCTGACGTCTCAGGATTGTCGCACTTGCTGGCTGAGTGCGCAGAACGCTTCGAGTGAAATCTGTTCGGCGCGATCGGTCGGTTTGATCCCGGCTGCAAGCAAACGGTCTTCGATATCCGGAGCGACGCCTTTCAACGCGGCACGCAGCATTTTTCGGCGCTGGTTGAAGGCAGCGGCGACAACGCGAGACAGGGTGGCTGCATTGGCGGGAAAGCGTGGTTCGGGTAGTGCGGTCAGGTGGACCACGGCGCTTGAGACTTTGGGTGGGGGCGTGAAGGCACCGGGTGGCAGCGACATGGCGATGCGCGCCTCGGCCCGCCATTGAGCCAGGATGGCGAGGCGGCCATAGGCTTTGTTGCCGGGTTGGGCGACGATGCGCTCGGCCACCTCACGCTGGAACATCAGGGTCAGGCTTTGCCAGAAGGGCGGCCATTCGGGTGGGGTCAGCCAACGGACCAGAAGCTCGGTGCCCACGTTATAGGGCAGGTTTGCTGCAACGCGGATCGGGGGGGTTAGGTGTTCCAGCGGATTGATTTCCAACGCGTCGCCGTTGATCACTTCAAGCTGGCCGGGATAGGCGGCGGCAATATCGTTCAGCGCGGCGATACAGCGCGTGTCTTTTTCCACCGCGACCACCTTGCGCGCGCCCTCGGACAACAGCCCACGGGTCAGGCCGCCGGGGCCGGGGCCGATTTCCAGCACGTCACATTGGGTTAGGTCGCCTGCCTGGCGCGCGATCTTGGCGGTCAGGTTGAGGTCCAGCAGAAAGTTCTGGCCAAGCGACTTGCGGGCCGAAAGCTGATGTCTTGCAATGACCTCGCGCAGCGGCGGCAGCCCGTCGATACCGCTCATGACCGCGACGCCATTTTCTGCGCCAGTTTCAGGGCTTCGATCATACTGGTTGGGTTGGCGACACCTTGCCCGGCGATGTCAAGCGCGGTGCCGTGATCGGGCGAGGTGCGAATAAACGGCAAGCCCAGTGTCACGTTCACGCCCAGGTCGAAATCCAGTGTTTTGATTGGGATAAGCGCCTGATCGTGATACATCGCAATCGCCGCATCGTACCGCGCGCGGGCGGCGGCATGAAACAGAGTGTCCGCCGGATGCGGACCGGTGACCGTGAACGTGTCCCCGTTGAACTCGGCCAGCATAGGGGCAATCCAGTCCATCTCTTCCGAGCCCATTTTTCCGCCTTCACCGGCATGGGGGTTCAGA
The DNA here is from genome assembly GCF_056535885.1 of Ruegeria sp. B1. Taxonomy (NCBI): domain Bacteria; kingdom Pseudomonadati; phylum Pseudomonadota; class Alphaproteobacteria; order Rhodobacterales; family Roseobacteraceae; genus Ruegeria; species Ruegeria sp. B1. The sequence goes on from NZ_JBQFJA010000001.1 coordinate 2,510,467, forward strand.
CCGGCAACGGCGATCCGGGGGTGTTCGACGCCGAACTGTCTGCGCAGACCTTCTGCGGTTATCGCGATGGTTTGGCTCAGCAGGTCCGGCGTTAACTCGGACGGGACACGAGACAGGGGGATGTGAATGGTTGCCGGAACCACCCGCAACTGGTCGCTGGCCAGCATCATCACCACCCGGTCACACCCGGCGAGCATGCCTAGAAACTCGGTATGGCCGGGAAAGGCGAATCCGGTCCCGTCGATCAGCGCCTTTTTGTGGATCGGCGCCGTACACAGCGCAGAGGCTGCGCCGGATTTCACCAGCGCCACGCCGCGTTCGATCGCGTCAATCACCGACGGTGCGTTGGCCGGATCAGGCTGGCCCGGAACGTTTCGGGCGGCAAAGTCCAGGTGCAGCACAGGAAGGGCGCTGGGGCTGACCGCCAGCGCCTCTGAGGTATCGGTGATGTGTTGCGTTGGCGTGCCGTCCGGCAAATGAGCCGCATCGCCGATGTAAAAAAACGGGCAGTTGCCCCGCAGTTGCGCCCACGCCTTGGCTGCGATTTCCGGGCCTATTCCAGCCGGTTCCCCGCAGCTGAGCGCGATCGGAGCGGTCATTGCTCGATGATAGTTGCGTCAGCCCGCAGCTGTTCCAGAAGGCTCTCTGAAAACGCCTGGAGCCGCTGCTGTGTCAGTGCATTGGCGACATCCACGCGCGATGTATCCTCACCCAGATCGCGGGTGCGGTTGCACAGCATAAGGAACATCAGCGTCTGACCGTTGTTGCGCGTCAGCGTTGTCGACACCTCATTGGGATCGAGCTTGGCAAGTTCCACCGCGATATCGCGTGGGATTTCAGATGGGCTGGCCTCGATGCGTTCCAGCACTTCCGGTGGCTGGTTCTGGGCAATGCCATACAGGTCGTCACAGGTGTCGATATCCTCCCTGAGGCGTGCCGCGTCAGCGAGTGTTTCGGCGCTGCGCCCCCCGGGCAGGTAATAGATGGCGTAGTCGATATTCGAGAAACGCGGGGCACTGGTTGCGACCTCGCGCAGCCCGCGCAGCTGAAACAGGGCGACGGCGTTGGGTAGGGTGATCGGATCGGTGATTTCACCATTCTGCAAGCCCAGGATCACCGGCTGCAACGCGGGCGGCAGACTGGTGATATTGAGCCACTCCAGACGCCCGCCATTGTCGCGCGTTGCGGCTGCCGAGTATTGCGCAGCGGCGGAAGAAAACGCGTCAAACCCTTGGAGCTGTGAAATCTCTTCGGCCAGTAATTCGGTCTGTGCCAAAGTTTGCGGGTTCACCGGAATGATGATTTCAGACAGCAGAACCTGCAAACCACTTCCTCCGGCCTGACCCAGTGCGCGGTTGATTTCATCGTCGGTGGGTCTAGCCTGTGACAGGAAACGGGCGCTGATGTAATCCCGCCAGGACAATTGATCGGCCACATAGTCGCGAACGGTTTCCGGGTCGACGCCCTCGTTATTGAGCAGTTGCAGGAATTGTTCGGTGCTCAGTTGGCCGCGGCTGGCAAACTCGTCGATGCCCAGCTGCACATCCTCGGGTGCGGCCTGAATACCGGCATCTCGCATGGCCTGTTTGCGCAGGCGGTCGTCGATCAGGGCTTGCCGAACGTCCTCTTGCGACCCGCCGGGCAGGCCCAAGGCGTTGATGAATTGCTGGCGTTGTTCCAACTCGTACCACGTCACGATATCCTGGTTCACGCGGATCGCCGGTGAAAACAGGCTTTGCGCAAACACCTGCGTACCAGTGAGAACCAAGACTGCGGCGGTAAGGGCCGGTGCGACCGGTTTGGACCAACCGGAACGAAGAAACCTGATGAAACCTGATATCAACTGCATGCTCTCTTGTACTTCTTGCCGCCGCCATCGATGGCATATCCCGTCAGCGCAAGGGTAAAGCCGAATTCTGTCGTAGGCTCAATAGTGGATGTCGATGTAAAACGCCGACTGACCGTCATGCCAATCTGAACACATTCATTCTGGTAGGTCACGCCGAGACCAAGCCGGATAGGTTCGGATTCGCTCAGATCATACCGCGCGTCGGCCCGGGTCAGCCAGTTCCGGTCGATCTGATACCGACCGCGCAGCCAGATCTCGGAAATCTCCCCATCGTTTTCGGCCGGGTCTTCCTCCTGCCAGATATAGCTGCCGATCAAGCCCGAGCCGTCTTGGTTCCACTCACCGCGAACCTCGGCCTTGGCAAAGCTGAATTCGCCATCAATCAGGCCGCGTCCGGCCAGCGACCAGCCGTTTGCCGTCCTTAGCTGTCCGGCCAACAGCAGGTCCGAGGACGTGCCTTGCAGACCCGACGTTAGCGTAAAATCCGGGTCGGCGTCGGCTCGAAAGACTTGCCCGATGGTTGCCAACGCCTGCCAACCACCGGCGCCGTAGCGCGCCCAGTTCATACCGATGACAGCCGTTGGGCCATCTTCCCTCCGATCTTCAGCGGGGAAACGCGACAATGACAGCAAGTTACCCTGATCAAACTCCTGAAAGGTGCTTTCGTCAATCGGGACATCCGTGTCCGACACATGCGTCCAGCCAAATTGCGCTATGGGTTCAAGAAACTGTGTCGCGCCGGATTTTTCACGCCGTGTCATCGGGTATCGCAAGGTCAGGGCGACCCGAGGGGTCGACCGCGTGACTTGATCCGGAAATTCGCTGTCATGCCGAATGTTAAATGTGTCCACGGAGGCACCGAATTGAGCGTCTGCCCGCAGACCGGATGCAAATGTCCAGCTGCGCAGCCATTCCGCGTCAAAGGTCGCGCGTGCGACATCCCGACCCACGATGTCTTCGTCACTGGTGCGCTCATGAGCGTGGGTGACAAGACTCAAGCGAACTTCACCGCCTAACCTGCCGGGAAAAAACCGCTTTTGATAGTTGAGATCAAAAACGCGTGACGGGATTTCATCCTGGTTCTCACTGTCACGCAATGTCTTGTAGTAAATCAGGCTGGTTCTGAACGCGGTATCGCGCTTGATGCGTTCCAATGCGATTTCGCTGCGCAGGCGATCCCGATCCGGCAGGCCATAGTCGACCAGATAGGCGTCATCCGACGTGGTCTGAAGGTTGAAGGTCAGCCGGTAGTCGTTTTTCAGGTTGAACCAGCCATTGGCAAACAGATACCCGCGATCTTGATCCGCTTGCTGGTCGTCCCGGGTGAAGGCACCTTCAATCTCGATGCGACCGTTTACAAAGGCCTGGCGATACCGATAGCCCAGCGTCCGGGTTTTGGGCGAGATATACGGCGTCAGTGTCAGATCTCTGTGATCGCCCATTTTGATGAAATAGGGGACCTGAACGCCTGTGCCCAGTTGCGAGGTGGTGCGGATCGAGGGCGCAAGAAAACCGGTGGCGCGTTCCAGGGTCGGATCAGGCAGGCGCAGATACGGGAAGTAAAAAACCGGATAGTCGAGAACACGCAGTTGCGCGCCTTCAAAATACAATTGGCGTTCGAGTTGATCATGTGTGACCTTGCGGGCTCTGATTTGCCACAATGGCGGTTTTCCATCGGCGCAGACATAGCAGGATGTGGCGGATACTTTGCTGAATTGTGTGTATCTTCCGCCGGCCCGTTTGCCTTGGACAGAAGCGATCTGAACCTGCTGGTCGAACACCAATCGTGCGCCTGTCAGCAACCCGTTTTGCAGGCCGCTATCCAGGGCTGCCGCGTCTGCCAACACGGTAGAGCGCCCACCCTGATCGATACGAATAGGCCCGTCCAGCGTCAGTTGCCCCGTATCGCGATCATAGACCACCCGCTGCGCGGTTAACTTTACGTCGCCCTGAAACGCCTCGACATTGCCTTCGGCCACCAGCGTTCGTTCGGGCGTGATAAAAACCTTATCGGCCACCAACAGGGCCGGCTGATCCTGTTCGGTGCCGTTTTGGCTGCTACTTTGAACAGGTGCAGTCTGTGCCGACAGAGCAATCGGCAGGGCTAACGTTAGGACGCCCGTTAGCAAATAAACGGCGATGCCGCGCATCAACCGTCCTCCGCGTGCAACAATAACCCCAGCGACAGGAGAATTGCCGCGAAGGGCGGGGCCCAGGCGGCGACATAGATGGGCAATTGTCCGTTTTCTCCGAGAATCTGCGCAAAGTTGCGCACGAAATAAATTGCAAAGCCCAGCAGGACAGCCGTCAACACGGCGATGCCGGTGCCGCCGAACCGGACATGGCGCATGGTGAAAGCGGCGCCGATCAAAACCATCGAGACCAGAAACAGCGGACGCGCTAGCTGAACCTGCAGCCAGACCTCATATTGCTTGGTCGAAAAGCCGGCCTCGCGCAGGTCGCGGATCAGCTGTGGCAGGTCATACACCGAAACCGAGTCCTGCTGACCCAACGTATCCAGAATACGCTCGCGCGTCAGCGTAGTCGGCAGGTCAAGCTGCTGATGTCGCACCGAGGTGGTCTCGGGATTGACGCCGTCCACAAAGGTCCAGACCTTGGCTTCGGTCAGCACCCACTTGCCGTCTTCCAATTCGGCCCGGTCGGCAATGATCTGTTGCGTCGGCTTGCCCTCGGTTGAGAAGGCGATGATCGTCACATCGGTCAGCCGCAATCCGTCGCCATTCCCGGTGCCCTTTGCATGAATAACGGATTGCCCGGCATCCGAGCCTTGTCTGAGCCACAGACCCTCGCCGCTGATGGACAGCGCGGAACTGCCATCGTTGCGCAGCACATCCGACAGGCGCTGATACTCTTCGGATGTTGCGGCAGCGATCGGGTTCAGCAGCGCCACGGCCAGCGCGCCGATCGCCAAAGCCAGCAGCACAGGCGCCACAAGGGCCCGGATGCCGGACCGCCCGATTGCGCGTGTAACCACAAGTTCCGAACTGCGGGCCAATCCGATGAACAGGGCGATTGTCGACAGGATGATCAGCAAAGGCAGCATTTCGCTGATGGCGGCCGGCGTATTCAGCAGCGTCAGGTGCAGCAAACGACCAAAGGACAGATTGATGTCATTGAACCGGCGTACCTGTTCGATCAGGTCAATCAGAATCATCAATGTCAGGAACACGCCGCCAATGACCAGAAAGCTCTGCAAGAAACGGCGGGCAAAGTAGCGGTCCAGGATCACGAAGCTATCCCCGCAGGGCTTGCGTAGCGGGGGTTCAGGCCAGATTCGTCCCCGCATGTGATCATGCGCGACGGCCTATGCCTGCCGTATAGTGCCACTTCATTCTCCCCCGAGCCCGCCGGTCATTTTTTCGAGACCTTAATGCAATTGAGAAGCGGGGAAAACTGCTATCTGGTCAAGCCGGGCGGTGCGGGCTAGGTCTTGGGGAACAGAATTTGAGGAGTTTGCAATGAGCAGTCTGGTACCGATCCGTTTTGAGGCTTTTGATGTGGACGCCATGGCGCAGGCCAAGGGGCGGGTGGCCATCATTATCCCATCGGACGGCAAGATGAATCCTGCGGCGCGGCGGGCCAACCGGCTGACGCGGGGTGCGGTGGCGCGGCTGGTCGAGAGCGAGAAATTCGGCAAGGCCAAAACCGGCGACGTGATCTCGATGGCATGGCCGGGCGGTATGGCGGCCGAGGCTCTGGACGTATTGATTCTGTCGCGCAGACCGGGCGCTGGCGAGGCGCGCAAGGCTGGCGCGGCGCTGGCCAAACTGTCCGGCGGCAAGGACATGCTGGTGATGGCGGGCAATCAGGTTCGGTGCGAGGATCTGGCCCTTGGGATTGCGCTGCGGACGTATGAGTTCGACGCGCACAAGACTAAGGAAAACGATGGCGCAAGCACCGTCACCATCAGCCATTCCAAACATGCGGATGTCGAGGCCGCATTTGAGCCGCTGTATGGGATAGCCGACGGGGTTCGCATGACGCGGGACCTGACGAACGAGCCCGCAAATGTTCTCACCACAACCGAATTTGCCGACCGCTTGGTCGAAATGAAATCTCTGGGCCTTGAAGTCGAGGTGCTGGATGAGGACAAGCTGGCCGAGCTGGGCATGCGGACACTGCTGAGTGTGGGGCAGGGATCGGACAGCCCCTCTAAGGTTGTTGTCATGCATTGGAAGGGCGGCGACAAGGACGATGCGCCGCTTGCTCTGGTCGGTAAGGGGGTGGTGTTCGATACCGGTGGCATCTCGCTGAAACCTGCTGGTGGCATGGAGGACATGACCATGGACATGGGCGGTGCAGGCGTTGTGGCTGGCACGATGCGGGCGTTGGCTAAGCGCAAAGCCAAGGCCAATGTTGTGGGTCTTGTGGGCCTGGTCGAGAACATGCCCTCGGGCAACGCGACCCGTCCGGGCGACGTGGTGAAATCGATGAAGGGCGACACGGTCGAGATCATCAATACCGACGCCGAAGGACGGTTGGTGCTGTGCGATGTGATGTGGTACGCGCAAGAGCGGTTCGAACCCGTTGGCATGATCGATCTTGCCACGCTGACCGGCGCGATCATCATCGGTTTGGGGCATGAGAATGCCGGGGTGTTTTCGAACAACGACACGTTTTGCGACGCGTTTCTGAAATCGGCCAAGGCCGAAGACGAGGGCGCATGGCGGATGCCGCTGGGCGAGGCCTATGACAAGCAACTCAAGTCGCGCATCGCGGATGTGAAGAACGTCGGCGGACGGCCCGCCGGGTCCATCACCGCCGCGCAGTTCCTGCAGCGGTTCGTCAAGGATGAGACGCCCTGGATTCATCTGGACATCGCTGGCGTCGCCTCGGTGTCGTCGGAAACCTCCTATGCGCCAAAAGGGGCGACCGGGTGGGGTGTGCGCGCGCTGAGCCGGTTTGTACAGGACAATTTCGAGTAATCGCATGGGTGCCGTCTATTTCTACCACCTGACCCGTCAGCCGTTGGAGCGGACGCTGCCGGTGCTACTGGACAAGGCGCGTCAGGCCGGGTGGCGGATTGCCGTGCGGGGCACCGATCCCGCGCGGCTGGACTGGCTGGATGAGAAACTTTGGCTGGTGCCGGAGGACGGGTTCCTGCCACACGGTGTTGCGGGCGGGGCGCACGATGCGGTGCAACCGATCTTGCTGACCACCGAATTGAAGGCAGCCAACCAGCCATCCTGCGTCATGGCGGTGGATGGTGCCCCCGTCGAGCCCCGCGAAGTGGACACGCTGGAGCGGGTATGCATCCTGTTCGATGGAAACGATGATCAGGCCGTCAGCCACGCGCGCAGCCAATGGAAAGATCTGACAGGTGCCGGGTGTTCGGCCCAATACTGGTCCGAGGAATCGGGGCGGTGGGAAAAGAAAGCCGAGGCGTAAGAACTCGGTTTGAATTGCATTTCAGGAGAGTGACAGATGGAAATGAAGCCTTTGGGCCGCACCGGGATCATGGTGTCGGACCTGTGTCTCGGAACGATGACCTTCGGCACCCAAACGTCGGAAGCCGACGCGCATAAACAGATGGATCTGGCGTTGGAGGCTGGAATTAATTTTGTGGATGCGGCCGAGATGTACCCGGTGAACCCGATCTCGAAAGAAACCATTGGGCGCACCGAAGAAATCCTGGGCAACTGGAACGCGGCCAATCGGTCGCGCCGGGGAGACTATGTGCTGGCGACCAAACATTCCGGGGCAGGGTTCTCGCATGTGCGGGACGGCGCGCCGATTTCCGGCCAGACAATCCCCGAAGCCATCGAAGGTTCTCTGCGCCGCCTTCAAACAGAGTGTATCGATCTCTACCAGTTCCATTGGCCCAACCGGGGCAGTTACATGTTTCGGCAGAACTGGAACTATTCGCCATCCGGGCACAATACAAACGAGGTGCTGGACAATATGCAGGACTGCCTTGAGGCCCTGCAGGCTCAGGTGGACAAAGGGAACATCCGGGCCTTTGGCCTGTCGAACGAAAGTGCCTGGGGCACGGCGCAGTGGGTGCGGATTGCCGAGCAGATGGGCGCGCCTCGGGTGGCCTCGGTGCAGAATGAGTATTCGCTGCTGTGCCGCCACTTCGACACGGACATGGCTGAATTGAGCGTGCATGAGAATGTTGGTCTGATGGCGTTTTCACCGCTGGCAGCGGGATTTCTGACCGGAAAGTATCAGGATGACGCGGTTCCGGATGGCTCACGCATGTCTCTGGCGCCCGAGATGGGAGGCCGCAAATCCGGTCGCGTATTTGACGCAGTCGCGGCCTATCTGGATGTCGCCGCACGGAACGGGTTGGACCCCGTTCACATGGCGATCGCCTGGTGCCGAACCCGGCCTTTCATGTTGTCGGCGATATTCGGGGCCACTTCGGTGGCGCAGCTGGAGCATATTCTGGCTGGGGTAGACCTGGAGTTGTCCAAGGAAGTGCTGACAGAGATCAGCACCGCGCACCGCACACACCCGATGCCGTTTTAGGGGCTCTGCCCCCGCCGCGCTTTGCGCTAGACCGGATCGAATTATTTTGGATTTCGGACCGCCTTAATTTGGATTGATCCGGCTTCAATCATTCGGTCTTTCCATCTGGGTTGAGGTGGTGAAGCTCCTGCCACTGATCTCATGGCGTGCGCAGGCCGCACCATAGCCGATGTCTATTCAAACATAGGATCGGAGTATTTCACAATACAGTAACTGGGTTCTAAAGTTGGGCAGGAAACGAATGGCCCGCCCACCGAATGATCGGTCAGCAATCCTCAATATCCGCAATACATTCAGCCTGTTACTTGCGAGCCGGGTGGGTCGGGCGGTTCATCGGTATCAACGGCGCGCGGTCGCAACCGAGCAGTTACAATCTAACAGCTAAAGAATAGCAATCATCATGCGCCTGTTTAAGACGTTAGCCCTGACCACGACGGCCATTGTCACCTTTGCCACCTCCGTCGCGGCGAGTATCTACTCGGATCAACTCACCTCCTATTCAAATCAACAGGCCTTGCAATTCCTCGTCAGTGAGCATGCGCGCGATCCATCAACCTTCGAGGATGCACGCAAGTACATCCTCCTGAGCCGACCAGCGATTATGGAGGACTACCTCAACCAAACCTTAGACCGGGCACCAGACACCCGTAGTTTTTCTCTTTCGGAGCTAAGCACAGGGGAGACCTTCGGAATTGGCTCGATCGCCCTTGGGCTCGCCGCAGTTGGGCTCGCAGCTTCTCTCGCAGGCGGTGGTGGTGGAGACTCTGAGACAGGTCCCGGCCCAAATCCAGGCACCGGTATTCCAAACCCAGGTCCCAGCCCATCACCTTCTCCAAACCCCAGTCCAAATCCAAGCCCAGGTCCCGGCACTCCAAACCCGGGCCCCAACCCAGGTCCCGGTCCCAACCCAGGCCCCGGTCCCAACCCAGGCCCCGGTCCGGACAATCCCGCTTTCTTCCGGACCGAAGAATTCAACGCAAACTATGCTCTGTCTCTGATTGGAGCCGATGAAAAATACGCTCAAGGCTGGCGAGGACAAGGTGTAAAGATTGCAATCCTGGACACGGGCATTGATGTCGAAAGTCCAGAATTCGCTAACCTTCCAAACGTCGCCAATAAAATCGACTTTGAGAACAGCCACTCCTATGTCGGCGACCCCGGCGATATTTCTGAACCTGACGGTCATGGCCGTTCCGGTCATGGCACGCATGTTGCCAACATCGCTGCAGGCAGGAAAAACGGTCAAGGCCTGCACGGCGTTGCCTTTGACTCTGAGCTTGTCATCTTCAATGGAATTCATCCGACGACGACGATTAGAATTATGTGGCCTGATGCCATAAACCGCGCAATCGCGGCCGATGCGCATGTCATGAACAACAGCTGGGGTCAGGACAAAATTGTCGATGGTATGGTCGTCGATAGGACAATCACTGAGTTTACAACTCAATCTTCGGACGAAAATCGCGCTTCGCTCCAAGATTTTCTAGGACCCGCAACCATCACCGCCCTGAATAGAGCCAAATCCGAAGACTTGATGATCGTTTTTGCTGCAGGCAACAGCGGCCTGCCCGAGGTCGGACTCTATGCAGGCATTCCAGTTGTCCTGCCCGAGTATAAGGACCACTTCATCGCCGTCGTCGCAGTGGATGAAGACAAAAAATAGCGGACTTCAGCCCGGCTTGGTCCTCCAACCGCTGTGGCCTCGCAATGCACTTTTGCCTCGCAGCGCCGGGCGTAGATATCATGAGATTCCCTCATGACAACGGCAACGGCTTCACTCGTTTGGACGGAACGTCCTTCGCCGCCCCATACGTCACTGGAGCCTATGCCGTATTGAAGAGCCAGTGGCCAGAACTGACCGCCCCCGTAATCGCTGAGATTATGTTCGCGGCAGCCGAAGATCTCGGTGAGCCGGGTGTAGACGAGGTCTACGGGCAGGGTCTCCTTAATCTGGCCAACGCCATGCTTCCTATGGGTGAGCTTGTTGTCTACCAGGGGAACACCATCGAGGGCGAAGTGATCCCTCTCGCCGAAACGGGCATCGTCGCCAGCGGCGCCCTGGCGCCAGCCCTCAACCAGGCCCTCGCAGGGCAGACCCTGATGGTTGCAGATGCGTATACGCGCGGATTTGAGCTTGCTGCCAGTGCCCTGGTCTCCGAACTCAAGGCGCCAAGACCCCGCCTTGCGATCACAAGGGAAACAAAGGTCAGCGACAGCCTCACACTCATGCGTTCAGATCACGGAACAGGTCTCCGTTTTGATGGGGATGTGTTCTCCTATGAGATAACTCTCGGCGACATAGATCCAGACGCAGATCCATTTGGACAGCTTCTGACAGAAGACTACTCATTCAGGCACAAGTTTGAACTCACACAAGCGCTGGCCCTTATTACTGACCACGCGGTCGGATCATCCACGGGCTCCTTCTCAAGGACCAGCATAGGGCTTGAAGCAAAAGACAAAGATGGGTCAGGCCTTTCTGCCCAGTTCGGCCTCATAGAAGAAAACGGCACAGTCCTTGGATCCCGCTTTATGGGAGCCGCGGGTCAGGGCGGACGCAGCTCTACCTCATTCTTGGAAATATCCGGATCTGTTGCGGTCGGGCAGGGCACACTCCTGACGGTATCGGGCACGCAAAGCAGGACAGATTTCAAACAGGCAGGCCTGGTCACTGGCGGCAAAAGTCTGACGGGGCGTGCCGGCAGCGTCTCAATCAGCAAGAAACGCTTTCTCGGCAGCCCAGGCACGATGCGCTTGTCGATATCCAGTCCGCTCCAGATCTCCTCTGGTGAGATTTCAATCGACCTCCCCCCGGGACAGGGTTGCAGCAGTGGCCGGTCAGGAAAGCGCGGGCGTGACAAGAAGCTCTCAAACTGTGCAGATTACATCTTCAGTGCGGCCGATAGATATTGGCCTGACCTATCAGCTTGCTTCAGAAGCGCCCGGACCGGAAATTCTGTTTAACGCGGGATATCGCGCACAAGGCGGTGACCCCAATCCCTACATTGGATTTGCCCTCAGTCACAGGTTTTGAGCCGCACGGGCAGATGTTTCGGCCACTTCATCTGCCGAGAGAGCTGCGCAGTGCATAGCGCACCAGATGCACGATGCAGGTCTGAACCAGGGCCTCAGGGACGGCGGAGAACAGCAGCCGGTACATGCATTGGGCCGCTGAGATTTCTGCGTCATTTTCAAGATAAAGTGAAGGCGGTGCACCGATTACAGGTCTGTGGCGTAATTCCAGGGCATCAGGCTGCTGATGTTGGACTGTTTATGCCCGTTTGCGATAGCGGTCAGTGTTTGGGTGAGCCAGGCACGGCCATTGGTTAGAACGTAATGCAGGGCGGAACGTCGAACTGATGTGGTTGACTGGGCAACTCGCCCTGACCAGAAGACCATTGCAGACTTCTGGTGCGATAATGGTGCTTGTGGCGACTGTTTGCTCAGGCCGTATTGACAAAGTAACAGTCTGACAGGTGCAGACCCCACCATAGCCTTTTCCTATTCAAATATAGAATCATGGTATTTTCCAATTCAGCGATCTGGATCCAGTGTTGGATGCGGGACGAATTGGCTGGACGTATTCGCGGTCAATCAGACAGCAAAAGTCAAAAGCAACAAAGCTTTGGAACGTTAGCCAGTACAATAACAACAGGTTTTCACTCATCACTCACATGTACAGCATGCAAATGAGATCATCTCAATTTCTCACAGCTTGAATTGGATAAAGGAATGACCGTAATGAACAATGCACCCGTTCTGGCACTTGCATTGCCTCATCAGTTTTCAGCAGAAGATCAATCTGTGAGCTTTGTATTACCGGCCAATGCATTCACGGATGTTGATGGCGATGCGCTGACCTTAAGCGCGACGCTTGCGGATGGTGCGGCCCTGCCTGGCTGGTTGGAGTTTGATGCGGTTGCGGGAGTTTCTCGGGCACACCGCCCCAGGACTTCAATGGAACAGTCAACGTGATGGTGACGGCCAGCGACGGGTCTCTTTCGGCCAGCGACACCTTTGTGCTTGATGTTACCCCGGTCAATGATGCACCTGTCGCGGCTGATGATACTGTTGATCCGAGTGAGTTCCTGGTCAATGACTTCACCGATGGCTCTCAAAGCGACCCGAGTGTTACCGCTCTCGCCAATGGCCATTTCGTCGTCACCTGGCAGTCTGATGATGGACAGCCGGGCGATACGTCTGAAACTGCCATCAAGGCCCGTATTCTCAATGAGAATGGTGTCGAGATTGTCAGTGAATTCCTGGTGAATGAGTCTACTAATGGTAGTCAATTGACCCCCAGCGTTACCGAGCTCGCCAATGGCCATTTCGTCGTCACATGGCCGTCCAATGATCAGGAGCAAGGGCATCCGTCTGGTTTTGACATCAAGGCCCGTATTTTTGATACGGATGGTAATGAGATTGTCAGTCAGTTCCCGGTCAATGAAGTTACCCATGACATGCAAGGCTGGCCGAGCGTGACAGCCCTTGCCAATGGCCATTTCGTCGTCACCTGGCATTCTCTTGACGGGCAGCAAGGGGATACGTCCAGTTCTGCCATCAAGGCCCGCATTTTCGATGCAAATGGCGATGAGATTGTCAGTGAATTCCTGGTCAATGAATACACCAATGACGCGCAACTATACTCGAGCGTTACAGCGCTCGCCAATGGCCATTTTGTCGTCACCTGGCATTCTTGGGACCAACAGCACGGGGATACGTCTTGGTCTGCCGTCAAGGCTCGTATTTTCAATGAGAATGGCGATGAGATTGTCAGTGAGTTCCGTGTCAACGAATTCATCAACTTCTGGCAAGAGGACCCGAGTGTGACAGCCCTCGCCAATGGGGGTTTTGTTGTCACCTGGGGGTCTCATGACCAGCAGCAAGGGGATGCGTCCGCTTCTGCCATCAAGGCCCGTATTTTCAATGAGAATGGCGATGAGATTGTCAGTGAGTTCCTGGTCAATGAATTCACCGATAGCTGGCAAGTATACCCGAGTATTACAGCGCTCACCAATGGCCATTTTGTTGTCACCTGGATGTCTGAGGACCAGCAGCAAGGGGATACGTCCGGTACTGCCATCAAGGCCCGCATTTTCAATGAGAATGGCGATGAGGTTGTCAGTGAATTCCTGGTCAATGAATTCACCAATGGCTGGCAACAGAACCCGAGTGTGACAGCCCTCGCCAATGGGGGTTTTGTTGTCACCTGGGAGTCTCATGACGGACAGCAGGGCGATGGGGACCTCGCCATCAAGGCCCGCGTTTTTGATGCGAACGGTGTTGCTCAAAGTCACAAGATTATCACAGAAGATGTTGTCACCCTGATTGAGACCGCCACGCTTCTGGCCAATGACAGCGATGTGGATGGAGATGCGCTGACGGTGATGGATGTGTCTCCGACGAGTGCACATGGCGCGGCCCTGACGCTGAACACAGACGACGGGACGATCAGCTATGATCCAACCGGCGCAGACGCTGTTCAGGCCCTGGCAGAGGGTCAGACCCTGACGGATACATTCACCTATACGGTCGAGGACGGTAATGGCGGGGAGAGCACCGCAAGTGTTTCCGTGGTTGTTCATGGAGCCAACGATGCGCCTGTTGTGGCGATTGTATTGCCTGATCAGTCTTCCGTGGAAGATGAGACCGTGAGCTTTGTGCTGCCGGCGAACGCATTCACGGATGTGGATGGGGATGCGCTGACCTTGAGTGCGACACTTACGGATGGCACGGCCCTGCCGGACTGGCTGGTGTTTGATGCGGTTGCAGGGAGCTTCTCAGGCACACCGCCGCAGGATTTCAATGGCATGGTCAATGTACTGGTGACGGCCAGTGACGGGTCTCTTTCAGCAAGCGATGCCTTTGCGCTTGAGATTACCCCTGTCAACGATGCACCTGTCGCAGTTAACGATGTTGTGCAAAGTCCCGCTCCGATCACCGAAGATGTTGTGACCTCAATTGATACCGCCACGCTTCTGGCCAATGACAGCGATGTCGACGGGGACGCACTCACGGTGACAGCGGTTTCTGCCACAAGTGCGCATGGTGCAGCCCTGACGCTGAACACTGATGGGACCATCAGCTACGATCCCACCGGGGCAGCTGATGTTCAGGCCCTGGCAGAGGGCCAGACACTTATCGACACATTTTCCTATGCGACCGATGACGGCAATGGCGGTGTGGGCGTCGCAACCGTTTCGATCATTGTGCACGGAACCAATGATGCCCCTGTTGTGGCACTTGCATTGTCCAATCAGGCTTCCGTGGAAGATGAGGCCGTGAGCTTTGTGCTGCCGGCGAACGCATTCACGGATGTGGATAGCGATGCGCTGACCCTGAGTGCGACACTTACGGATGGCACGGCCCTGCCGGACTGGCTGGTGTTTGATGCGGCTTCCGGCAGCTTCTCAGGCACACCGCCCCAGGACTTCAATGGCACATTGAGTGTCACGGTAACGGCCAGTGACGGGTCACTTTCAGCCAGCGACACCTTTGCGCTTGAGATCACACCTGCCAATGATGCACCTGTGGCAGGTCATGATATTGTTGGCACGAGTGAATTCCGCGTCAATGAATTTACAGATGGCAAGCAAGAGTCATCGAGTGTTACAGCCCTCACCAATGGCCATTTTGTTGTCACCTGGGAGTCTGATGACCAGCAGCAAGGCGATGCGTCTGGTTCTGCCATTAAGGCCCGCATTCTTGATGCGAGTGGAGCTGAGATTGTCAGCGAATTCCTGGTCAATGAGATTACCGATGACTGGCAAAACAGCCCGAGCGTTACAGCGCTTTCCAACGGCGATTTCGTCGTCACCTGGCAGTCTTCTGACGGACAACAAGGCGATATTTCCAGTACTGCCGTCAAGGCCCGCATCTTTAATGCGAATGGCGGTGAGATCGCCAGTGAGTTCCTGGTCAATGAGTTTACCGATGGCGGTCAGGCGTTCTCGAGTGTGACAGCCCTCGCCAATGGGAGTTTTGTCGTCACCTGGACGTCTGATGACCAGCAGCAAGGCGATGCGTCTGGTTCTGCGATCAAGGCCCGTATTTTCGATGAGAACGGTGTTGAGATTGTAAATGAATTTCTGGTCAATGAGTTCACTGATGGCAAGCAAGAGTCATCGAGTGTGACAGCCCTCACCAATGGCCGTTTTGTTGTCACCTGGGAGTCTGATGACCAGCAGCAAGGCGATACGTCTGGGGGTGCCGTCAAGGCCCGCATTCTTGATGCGAGTGGAGCTGAGATTGTCAGCGAATTCCTGGTCAATGAATACACCGCTAACACTCAAGGGAGCCCGAGCGTCACAGCGCTCGCCAATGGCCATTTCATCGTCACATGGAGGTCTAACGACGGGCAGCAAGGTGATACTGATTGGGCCATCAAGGCCCGTATTTTCGATGAGAACGGTGTTGAGATTGTAAATGAATTCCTGGTCAATGAGTTTACCAATAACGGCCAACACGACCCGAGTGTTACCGCCCTCGCCAATGGCCATTTCATCGTCACCTGGCACTCTTATGACGGGCAACAAGGTGATGCTTCCAGCTCTGCCATCAAGGCCCGCATCTTTGATGCGGATGGTAACGAGATCGTCAGTGAATTCCTGGTCAATGAATTTAACCATCTCTTTCAAGGCAACGCGAGTGTAACAGCCCTTGCCAATGGCGATTTTGTTGTCACCTGGCAGTCCGATGACGGGCAGCAAGGCGATACGTCCGGTTCTGCGATCAATGCCCGTATTTTTGATGCAAACGGTTTTGCTCAAAACCCCTATCTTATCACCGAAGATGCTGTCACCTTGATTGAGACAGCCACGCTTCTTGCCAATGACAGCGATGTCGACGGGGATGCCCTCACGGTGACAGCTGTGTCTGCCACAAGTGCGCATGGCGCAGCCCTGACGCTGAACACCGATGGGACGATCAGCTATGACCCAACCGGCGTAGACGCTGTTCAGGCTCTGACAGAGGGCCAGGCCCTGACGGATACATTCACCTATACGGTCGAGGACGGCAATGGCGGGGAGAGCACCGCAACGGTTTCCATCGTTGTGCACGGAGCCAATGATGCGCCCGTTCCGCCAATTGCGTTGCCTGATCAGTCTTCCGCAGAAGATGAGGCTGTGAGCTTTACACTACCACCGGACGCATTTGAGGATCCGAATGGCGATGCGCTGACCTTGAGTGCGACGCTTGCGGATGGCACGGCGTTGCCGGGCTGGTTGGTGTTTGATGCTGCTTCGGGGAGCTTCTCAGGCACACCACCTCAGGACTTCAATGGCATGTTGAGTGTCACGGTGACGGCCAGCGATGGATCTCTTTCAGCAAGCAGTGTCTTTGCGCTTGAGATTACGCCTGTCAATGATGCACCGGTCGCAGTGGATGATGTTGTTGACCAGAGCGAATTCCTGGTCAATGAGTTCACCGATGGCAGTCAAAGCGCCCCGAGCGTCACAGAACTTGCTAACGGGCATTTCGTCGTCGCCTGGATGTCTCATGCGCAGCAGCACGGCGACATGCCCGATTGGGCTGTCAAGGCGCGTATTTTTGATGCGGATGGCGGTGAGATCGTCAGTGCGTTCCTCGTCAATGAATTCAACAATGGTGCTCAACCGAGCGTTACAGCCCTCGCCAATGGGCAGTTTGTCGTCACCTGGGTGTCTGAAGGCGGGCAGCCAGGTAACACGTCCGATTGGGCCATCAAGGCCCGTGTTTTTGATGCGGATGGCGGTGAGATCGTCAGTGAGTTCCTGGTCAATGAATTCAATAATGACTGGCAGCTCAACCCGAGCGTCACAGAACTTGCCAATGGCCATTTTGTCATCACCTGGCAGTCTGGAGAAGGACAGCGGGTTGATACGTCTGATTATGCCATCAAGGCGCGTATTTTTGATGCGAATGGCGTTGAGGTCACCAGTGAATTCCTAGCCAATGAGTTTACCAATGACAGTCAAATCAGCCCGAGCGTTACGGCCCTCGCCAATGGCGGTTTTGTCATCGCCTGGATGTCTCATGACCAGCAACTAGGCGATGTGCCTGGTGGAGCCATCAAAGCGCGTGTTTTTGACGCGGACGGCGTTGAGATCGTCAGCGAGTTCCTGGTCAGCGAGTTTAGTAATGACTGGCAAAGCACTCCGAGCGTTACGGCCCTCGCCAATGATCATTTTGTTGTCACCTGGATGTCTGATGAGCAGCAGCAAGGTGATACGCCCGATTGGGCTGTCAAGGCCCGTATTTTTGACGCGAATGGAAATGAGGTCGCCAGCGAATTCCTGGTCAATGAATTTACCAATGACAGTCAAATCAGCCCGAGCGTTACAGCCCTCGCCAATGGCGAATTCGTTGTTACCTGGGTGACTGGAGACGAGCAGCAAGGGGATGCTTCCAGCTCTGCCATCAAGGCCCGCATCTTTGATGCGGATGGTAACGAGATCGTCAGTGAATTCCTGGTCAATGAATTCACTAATGACACTCAAACCGAGCCAAGTGTTACAGCCCTCGCCAATGGCCATTTCGTCGTCACCTGGCAATCTAGAGACGGGCAGCAAGGCGATACTTCTGATTGGGCCATCAAGGCCCGTATATTCGATGCAAATGGTGTTGCTCAAAGCTCCAACATCATCACCGAAGACGCTGTGACCCTGATTAAGACCGCCACGCTTCTGGACAATGACAGTGATGTCGAGGGGGATGCGCTCACGATGACAGCGGTGTCTGCCACGAGTGCGCATGGGGCCACCCTGACACTGAACACTGACGGGACCATCAGCTACGATCCCACCGGTGCTGCGGTTGCGCAGGCGCTGGCAGTTGGCGAGACCCTGACGGATACCTTCACTTATACGGTCGCGGACGGGAATGGTGGGGAGAGCACCGCAAGCGTTTCAGTTGTTGTGCACGGAAGAAACGATGCGCCTGCCGCGATTGATGATGTTGTTGTTCTAAGTCCGAATATCATCACAGAAGATGTTGTCGTCCTGATTGATACCGCCACCCTTCTTGCCAACGACAGCGATGTCGAGGGGATGCGCTCACGATGACAGCGGTGTCTGCCACGAGTGCGTATGGGGCAACCCTGACCCTGAACACCACCGATACGATCAGTACAATCAGCTACGACCCAACCGGCGCAGACGCTGTTCAGGCCCTGGCCGAGGGCGAGACCCTGACGGATACCTTCACCTATACCGTCGAGGACGGCAACGGCGGTCAGAGCACCGCAAGTGTTTCAGTTGTTGTGCACGGAACCAACGATGCTCCTGTCGCGGTTGATGATGTTGCGCAGAGCCCCACTCCTGTCAGAGAAAATGTTGTTACTTCGATTGATATCGCCACCCTCCTGGCCAATGACAGCGATGTCGACGGGGATGCCCTCACGGTGTCAGAGGTCTCTGCCGAAAGCGCGAATGGCGCAACCCTGACGCTGAACACCGATGGGACCATCAGCTATGATCCAAGAGACGCAGAAGCTGTTCGGGATCTGGCCGAGGGGGAGACCCTGACGGATACCTTCACCTATACCGTGGAGGACGGCCATGGCGGGGAGAGCACCGCAACGGTTTCAATCGTTGTGCACGGAGCCAACGATGCGCCTGATTTGAGAGTTCTATTGCCCAATCAGTCTTACGCAGAAGATGAAGCCGTGAGCTTTACACTACCACCGGACGCGTTTGAGGATCCGAATGGCGATGCGTTGACCTTGACCGCAACGCTTGCGGATGGTTCGGCGCTGCCGGACTGGCTGGTGTTTGATGCGGCTACGGAGAGTTTCTCGGGCACACCGCCCCAGGACTTCAACGGCATATTGAACGTCATGGTGACGGCGAGCGATGGCTCACTTGCAACAAGCGAGACCTTTACGCTTGAGATCACACCGGTCAATGATGCCCCTGTCGCAGCTGATGATTTTATTGGCGCAAGTGAACTCCGCGTGAATGAATTTACCAACACCATACAAAATGCTCCAAGTATTGCCGCACTGGCCAATGGCAATTTTGTCGTCACCTGGACGTCTGATGCTGGGCAGCAAGGGGATGCTTTTTCTTCTGCGATCAAGGCGCGTATTCTTGACGCGAATGGTGTTGAGATCGTCGGCGAGTTCCTGGTCAATGAGTTTACCGATAGCTGGCAATTGATTCCGAGTGTGACAGCGTTGGAAAATGGTAATTTTGTCGTAACCTGGTCGTCTATTGACCGACAGCAAGGCGATCCATCTGATTATGCTGTCAAGGCGCGTGTTTTCGATGCGAACGGCGGTGAGATCACCAGTGAGTTCCTCGTCAATGAATTTACCGATGGCGATCAAGCGTTCTCGAGTGCGATAGCGCTTGCCAATGGCCATTTTGTCGTCATCTGGGAGTCTGAAGACCAGCAGCAAGGCGATACGTCTCCAACTGCGATCAAGGCGCGTATTTTCGATGCGAATGGCGACGAGATCGTCAGTGAGTTCCTGGTCAATGAATTTACCGATTACGATCAGCGGAACCCAAGTGTGACAGCGCTGGAAAATGGTAATTTTGTCGTCACCTGGCACTCTTATGCCGTGCAGCAAGGCGATCCATCTGGTTATGCTGTCAAGGCGCGAATTTTCGATGCGAATGGCGATGAGATTGTCAGTGAGTTCCTGGTCAATGAATTTACCAATGACTCTCAATGGAATTCGAGCGTTACAGAACTGGCCAATGGTCATTTTGCCGTCACCTGGGAGTCTGGTTACGGGCAGCAGGGCGACACCGAAGGTTCTGCCATCAAGGCCCGTATTTTGGACGCGAATGGCGATGCGGTTGTCAGTGAGTTCCTGGTCAATGAATTTACTGATGGCAATCAGGATACCCCAAATGTTACGGCCCTCGCCAATGGCCATTTTGTCGTCACCTGGGCGTCTGATGATGGGCAGCAAGGCGATGATCGCTGGGCCATCAAGGCGCGTATTTTTGACGCGAATGGCGATGCGGTTGTCAGTGAATTCCTGGTCAATGAATTCACCAATGACACTCAAATTGCGCCGAGCGTGACAGTGCTCGCCAATGGCCATTTTGTCATCATATGGATGTCTAACGACGGGCAGCAAGGTGATACGTCTGGTTATGCCATCAAGGCGCGTATTTTCGATGCAAACGGTGTTGCTCAAGGTCCCGAGCCGATCACAGAAGATGTTGTGACCCTGATTGAGACCGCCACGCTTTTGGCCAACGACAGCGATGTCGACGGGGATGCGCTCACGATGACAGCAGTGTCTGCCACGAGTGCGCATGGCGCGACCCTGACGCTGAACACCGACGGGACAATCAGCTATGATCCCACCAACGCGGATGCTGTCCAGGCTTTGGCAGTTGGGCAGACACTTATCGACACATTTACCTATACGGTCGAGGACGGCAATGGCGGGGAGAGCACTGCAACAGTTTCAATTGTTGTTCACGGAAGAAACGATGCACCCGTTTTAGCAATTGCATTGTCCGATCACTCTTCAGCGGAAGATGAAGCTGTGAGCTTTGCACTGCCAACCAATGCGTTCACGGATGTGGATGGTGATGCACTGACCTTGAGTGCGACACTGACGGATGGTGCGGCGCTGCCGGACTGGCTGGTGTTTGATGCCATTGCGGGGAGCTTCTCGGGCACACCGCCGCAGGACTTCCATGGTACATTGAGTGTGACCGTGACGGCCAGCGATGGGTCACGCACAGCAAGCGATAGCTTTGCCCTTGAGATTCCCCCTGTAAACGATGCACCGATCGCGGTAGATGATCTTATTGGCGCGAGTGAACTCCGCGTGAATGAATTTACCAACACCGGACAAAAGACTCCAAGTATTACCGCACTGACTAATGGCCATTTTGTCGTCACCTGGGACTCTCGTGATGGGCAGCAAGGCGATGCTTCTTCTTCTGCCATCAAGGCGCGTATTATTGATGCAGAGGGTGTTGAGATCGTCAGTGAGTTCCTGGTCAACGAGTTTACCCATAGCTGGCAATTGAACGCGAGTGTCACGGCGCTCGCCGATGGCCATTTTGTCGTCACCTGGTCGTCTTTTGACCAACAGCAAGGCGATCCATCCGGATATGCTGTCAAGGCGCGTGTTTTCAATGCGGATGGCAGTGAGATTGGCAGTGAATTCCTGGTCAACGAGTTTACTAATAACGGTCAATTCATCTCGAGTGTAACAGCACTGGAAAATGGCCATTTCGTTGTCACTTGGGAGTCTGAAGACCAGCAGCAAGGCGATACGTCTCCAACGGCCATCAAGGCGCGTATTTTCGATGCGGAGGGCGGCGAGATCGTCAGTGAATTCCTGGTCAATGAATTTACCAATGGCGATCAGCGGGACCCAAGCGTTACCACTCTCGCCAATGGCCATTTCGTCGTCACCTGGCATTCTCACGCCTTGCAGCAAGGCGATCCATCCGGTTATGCCGTCAAGGCGCGTATTTTCGATGCGAGTGGCAGTGAGGTTGTCGGTGAGTTCCTCGTCAATGAATTTACCAATGGCTGGCAAATCAAGCCGATTGTTACAGCGCTCACCAATGGCCATTTCGTTGTCACTTGGGAGTCTGAAGACCAGCAGCAAGGGGATGCTGATTGGGCCATCAAGGCGCGCATTTTTGATGCAGAGGGTGTTGAGATCGTCAGTGAGTTCCTCGTCAATGAATTCACCCATAGCACGCAACGCGACCCAAATGTTACGGCCCTCGCCAATGGCCACTTTGTCGTCACCTGGGCATCTGATGATGGGCAGCAAGGTGATGATGGCTGGGCCATCAAGGCGCGTATTTTCGATGCGAGTGGCAGTGAGGTTGTCGGTGAATTCCTCGTCAATGAGTTTACCAATGACATTCAAGGCACTCCAAATGTGACAGCGCTCGACAATGGTGATTTTGTCGTCACCTGGCATTCTCTTGACGGGCAGCAAGGCGACACTGATTGGGCCATCAAGGCGCGTATTTTCGATGCAAACGGTGTTGCGCAAGGTCCCACGCCGATCGACGAAGATGTTGTGACTTCGATTGAGACCGCCACCCTCTTGGCCAATGACAGTGATGTTGAAGGGGATGCACTGACGGTAACAGCGGTCTCTGCCGCGAGTACGCATGGGGCCGCCCTTACGCTGAATACCAACGGGACCATCAGCTATGATCCAACCGGCGCAGATGCTGTTCAGGCTCTGGCAGAGGGCGAGACACTTATCGACACCTTCACCTATACGGTTGAAGACGGCAATGGTGGGCAGAGCACTGCAACGGTTTCAATCGTTGTTCACGGAAGAAACGATGCACCTGTCGCGGCTGATGATAGCGAGGTTGAAAATACTATTGATGCAGAAAGTACAATTGACGCAAGTGAGTTCCTGATCAATGACTTTACCAATGGCACCCAAAGCGACCCGAAGGTCGCAGAACTCGCCAATGGCAACTTCGTCGAAACTTGGGAATCCCCTGATGAATCTCACTTTACTGACATCAAGGCACGTATTGTAGACGTAGATGGCGTTGAGATTGTCAGTGAGTTCTACGTCATTAAAGAATGGGCTTTCCAACGTTCGCCGAGTGTTACAGCATTCTCTAATGGCAATTTCATCGTAACTTGGCTGCATAAAGATAACGGATATTTAGAGACTAACGCAAGCGTTTTTGATGCGAATGGCGTCGGGATCAGCGGCAGGTTGAACGTCGTCGACGGGTTCTATCAATACATCATAAGTGTTACAGAGCTCGCCAATGGCAATTTCGTCGCAAGCTGGTCGACTGGACCCTGCAATAACGATCTTTGTGGTTCTGACAGCTATTTCCGTGTTTACGACGCGAATGGCGGGGACATCAGCGGCCTCCTCAAAGTCAATGAACCTCTCAATGCCATTGACGACTGGCAGCATGGCGTTAGTGTTACAGCACTCGCGAATGGCAATTTCGTCGTTACCTGGAGGCTACTGACCCGCAAGACGGTTCTTACGATACTGCTATCAAGGTCCGTATTTTCGATGCGAACGGCGGGGAGATCGCCAATGAAGCAATCACCGATGGTGGGCAAGGCGGCGCGCATGTGACAGCGCTCGCTAATGGCGATTTTATGGTCAACTGGGAGTCTGAGGCCCGTATTTTCGATGCAAACGGTGTTACTCGAAGTTCCGATGTTATCTGGGAAGATTTTGTCACCCTGATTGAGACAGCCTCCCTTCTGGTCAATGACAGCGATGCCGAGGGGGATGCGCTCACGGTGATAGCAGTCTCTGCCGAAAGCGCGCATGGAGCAGTCCTGACGCTGAACACCGATGGGACCATCAGCTATGATCCGACCGGCGCAGAGGCTGTTCAGGCCCTGGCAGAGGGCGAAATACTAACGGATACATTTACCTATACCGTCAGAGATGGCAATGGCGGTGAAAGCACCGCAACGGTTTCAGTTGTAGTTCACGGAAGAAACGAAGCACCGATCTTTGGCACCGCTGGTGATGATATCCTGACCGGCACCGCTGGCGATGACATCCTAAACGGCGGCGCGGGCGATGATTATCTGTATGGTAGCGCTGGCGATGACCGTCTGGATGCTGGCACAGGCAACGACATCCTGACCGGCGGCTCGGGGGACGATACCTTCGTCTTTGATCCCGGTTTTGGCGAGGATATCATAACCGATTTTGCGGCTGGTGCTGCGACGGAGGATATCATCGAGTTCAGGGGTGTCACCAACCTGACATCTTATGCGGACGTCCTGAACAGCGCGGCGGATAACGGCACCGATACGACCATCACGCTGGATACGGACAACAGCATTGTCCTGAAGAATGTGGTCGTGTCGGACCTGTCCTCCGACGACTTCCGGTTTTACGCGTAAAGACCACAACGCATGGTGTCGCAATCACGCACCCAGGACGGGCTTGTTGCGGAGTGCCTTCAGGCACTCCGTTCTACGCTCGCAGGTGTTGGCCTGCTCAGCCTGCCGATCAATCTCCTGATGCTCAACAGTTTGAATTGGAGAACATAATGACCGTTATGAACAACACACCCATTTTGGCAATTGCGTTGCCTGATCAGTCTTCCGCGGAAGATGAGGCTGTGAGCTTTGTCCTGCCAGCGCATGCGTTCACGGATGTGGATGGCGATGCGCTGACCTTAAGCGCAAAGCTTGTTGATGGTACGGCCCTGCCGGACTGGTTGGTGTTTGATGCGGTTGCGGGGCGTTTCTCGGGCATACCGCCCCGGGACGTCCATGGGACATTGATTGTCATGGTAACGGCCAGCGACGGACCTCTTTGCGCAAGCAGCACCTTTGCGCTTGAGATTACGCCTGTCGACGATACACCAGCCGCGATTGATGGGAGTGTTGGCGCGAGCGCGTTCAGCATCAACGAATTCACCAATAGTTCGCAATTCTACTCGAGCGTTACAGCCCTCGCCATTGGTGGCGGGGGCGATGATTATCTCTATGGTGGTGATGGCGATGACACGCTGCAGGGCGGCGGGGGCAATGACTGGCTGCATGGCGGTGCAGGTGCAGATGATCTGAATGGCGGCGCGGGTAATGATGGGGCGGGGTATTGGGATGCGGCCTCCGGCGTGACGGTTGATCTGGGCAATGCCGCGGCCAACACGGGTGACGCGACGGGCGATAGTTTTGTGTCGATCGAGAATCTCGCGGGATCCGCTCATGCAGATTTGCTGTATGGGGATGAGGCCAATAACAGCCTGTGGGGTCTGGGCGGAGACGACGCGCTGCATGGTGGCGGGGGCGATGATTATCTCTATGGTGGTGATGGCGATGACACGCTGCAGGGCGGCGGGGGCAATGACTGGCTGCATGGCGGTGCAGGTGCAGATGATCTGAATGGCGGCGACGGCAGTGACGGAGCGGGGTATTGGGAGGCGACCTCTGGCGTGACGGTTGATCTGGGCAATGCCGCGGCCAACACGGGTGACGCGACGGGCGATAGTTTTGTGTCGATCGAGAATCTCGCGGGATCCGCTCATGCAGATTTGCTGTATGGGGATGAGGCCAATAACAGCCTGTGGGGTATGGGTGGAGACGACGCGCTGCATGGCGGCGCCGGTAATGATTGGCTGATAGGCGGTGGTGGCAACGACGCGCTGACCGGGGGTGCGGGAGACGATGCCTTCGTCTTTGATCCCGGTTTTGGCGAGGATATCATAACCGATTTTGTGGCTGGTATTGCGACGTTGGATGTCATCGCGTTCAGGGGTGTCCCCAACCTGGCCTCCTATGCAGAAGTGCTGAACAAGGCGGCGGATGATGGCACCGATACGACCATCACGCTGGATACGGACAACAGCATTGTCCTGAAGAATGTGGTCGTGTCGGACCTGTCCTCCGACGACTTCCGGTTTTACGCGTAAAGACCACAACGCATGGTGTCGCAATCACGCACCCAGGACGGGCTTGTTGCGGAGTGCCTTCAGGCACTCCGTTCTACGCTCGCAGGTGTTGGCCTGCTCAGCCTGCCGATCAATCTCCTGATGCTCACCGGATCACTGTTCATGCTACAGGTGTATGACCGGGTGCTGGCGAGCGGTTCGGTGCCGACGCTGATCGTGCTGGCGGGTTTGGCGGCTGCGGCATGGCACCCAGTGATCGGGCTGTCCCTGCGGCTCAAAACCTGTGACTGAGGGCAAATCCAATGTAGGGATTGGGGTCACCGCCTTGTGCGCGATATCCGGCGTTAAACAGAATTTCCGGTCCGGGCGCTTCTGAAGCAAGCTGATAGGTCAGGCCAATATCTATCGGCCGCACTGAAGATGTAATCTGCACAGTTTGAGAGCTTCTTGTCACGCCCGTGCTTTCCTGACCGGCCACTGCTGCAACCCTGTCCCGGGGGAGGTCGATTGAAATCTCACCAGAGGAGATCTGGAGCGGACTGGATATCGACAAGCGCATCGTGCCTGGGCTGCCGAGAAAGCGTTTCTTGCTGATTGAGACGCTGCCGGCACGCCCCGTCAGACTTTTGCCGCCAGTGACCAGGCCTGCCTGTTTGAAATCTGTCCTGCTTTGCGTGCCCGATACCGTCAGGAGCGTGCCCTGCCCGACCGCAACAGATCCGGATATTTCCAAGAACGAGGTAGAGCTGCGTCCGTCCTGACCCGCGGCTCCCATGAAGCGGGATCCAAGGACTGTGCCGTTTTCTTCTATGAGGCCGAACTGGGCAGAAAGGCCTGACCCATCTTTGTCTTTTGCTTCAAGCCCTATGCTGGTCCTTGAGAAGGAGCCCGTGGATGATCCGACCGCGTGGTCAGTAATAAGGGCCAGCGCTTGTGTGAGTTCAAACTTGTGCCTGAATGAGTAGTCTTCTGTCAGAAGCTGTCCAAATGGATCTGCGTCTGGATCTATGTCGCCGAAAGTTATCTCATAGGAGAACACATCCCCATCAAAACGGAGACCTGTTCCGTGATCTGAACGCATGAGTGTGAGGCTGTCGCTGGCCTTTGTTTCCCGTACGAAGGTGGGGCGGGGTCTTGGCGCCTTGAGTTCGGAGACCAGGGCACTGGCAGCAAGCTCAAATCCGCGTGTATACGCATCTGCAACCATCAGGGTCTGCCCTGCGAGGGCCTGGTTGAGGGCTGGCGCCAGGGCGCCGCTGGCGACGATGCCCGTTTCGGCAAGAGGCATGGCGGCGCCCTCGATGGTGTTCCCCTGGTAGACGACAAGTTCACCCATAGGAAGCATGGCGCGTTCCAGATTGAGGAGGCCCTGCCCGTAGATCGGGTCAACACCCGGCTCACCGAGGTCTTCAGCTGCCGCGAACATAATCTCAGCGATTTCGGGGGCGGTCAGGAAAGGCCACTGGCTCTTCAATACGGCATAGGCTCCAGTGACGTATGGGGCGGCCAAGGACGTTCCACGCAAATGAGCGATGCCGGTGCCGTTGGGGATTCTCAGGATATCCACGCCTGGCGCAGCGAGGCAAAAATCCTGTGCGAGGCCACAATGGTTGGAGAAACCCGCTATGTTTTTGTCTTCATCAACAGCGACGACGGCGATGAAGTGGTCCTTATACTCGGGCAGGACAACTGGAATGCCTGCATAGAGTCCGACCTCGGGCAGGCCGCTGTTACCTGCAGCAAAAACGATCATCAAGTCTTCGGATTTGGCTCTATTCAGGGCGGTGATGGTTGCGGGTCCTAGAAAATCTTGGAGCGAAGCGCGATTTTCGTCCGAAGATTGAGTTGTAAACTCAGTGATTATCCTATCGACGACCATACCATCGACAATTTTGTCCTGACCCCAGCTGTTGTTCATGACATGCGCATCGGCCGCGATTGCGCGGTTTATGGCATCAGGCCACATAATTCTAATCGTCGTCGTCGGATGAATTCCATTGAAGATGACAAGCTCAGAGTCAAAGGCAACACCGTGTATGCCTTGACCGTCTTTCCTGGCTGCCGCGATACCGGCAACATGCGTGCCATGACCGAAAGGGCCAGACCCGTCAGGTTCAGAAATATCGTTTGGGTCTCCGACATAGGAGTGGCTGTTCTCAAAGTCGATTTTCCCTTCGAATTCTGGACTGTCGAGATCGATGCCACTGTCCAGGATTGCAATCTTTATGCCCTGTCCTCGCCAGCCTTGAGCGTATTTTTCATCGGCGCCAATCAGAGACAGGCCACGGTTTTCCTCGAATTCCGGGGTTCGGTAGTAGGCGGGATTGTCCGGACCGGGACCTGGGTTGGGACCGGGGCCTGGGTTGGGACCGGGACCCGGGTTGGGACCGGGGCCTGGATTGGGACCGGGACCCGGGTTGGGACCGGGGCCTGGATTGGGACCGGGGCCTGGATTGGGGCCGGGGCCCGGGTTGGGGCCGGGGCCTGGGTTGGGACCGGGACCTGGATTGGGGCCGGGGCCTGGGTTGGGACCGGGACCTGGATTGGGGCCGGGGCCTGGGTTGGGACCGGGACCTGGATTGGGGCCGGGGCCTGGGTTGGGACCGGGACCTGGATTGGGGCCGGGGCCTGGGTTGGGACCGGGGCCTGGGTTGGGGCCCGGGTTTGGAGTGCCGGGACCTGGGCTTGGATTTGGACTGGGGTTTGGAGAAGGTGATGGGCTGGGACCTGGGTTTGGAATACCGGTGCCTGGATTTGGGCCGGAGCCTGTCTCAGAGTCTCCACCACCACCGCCTGCGAGAGAAGCTGCGAGCCCAACTGCGGCGAGCCCAAGGGCGATCGAACCAATTCCGAAGGTCTCCCTGTGCTTAGCTCCGAAAGGGAAAAACTACGGATGTCTGGTGTCCGGTCTAAGGTTTGGTTGAGGTAGTCCTCCATAATTGCTGGTCGGCTCAGGAGGATGTACTTGCGTGCATCCTCGAAGGTTGATGGATCGCGCGCATGCTCACTGACGAGGAATTGCAAGGCCTGTTGATTTGAATAGGAGGTGAGTTGATCCGAGTAGATACTCGCCGCGACGGAGGTGGCAAAGGTGACAATGGCCGTCGTGGTCAGGGCTAACGTCTTAAACAGGCGCATGATGATTGCTATTCTTTAGCTGTTAGATTGTAACTGCTCGGTTGCGACCGCGCGCCGTTGATACCGATGAACCGCCCGACCCACCCGGCTCGCAAGTAACAAGCTGAATGTATTGCGGATATTGAGGATTGCTGACCGATCATTCGGTAGGCGGGCCATTCGTTTCCTGCCCAACTTTAGAACCCAGTTACTGTATTGTGAAATACTCCGATCCTATGTTTGAATAGACATCGGCTATGGTGCGGCCTGCGCACGCCATGAGATCAGTGGCAGGAGCTTCACCACCTCAACCCAGACGAAAAGACCGAGCGATTGAAGCCGGATCAATCCAAATTAAGGCGGTCCGAAATCCAAAATAATTCGATCCGGTCTACCGCCCTTGAAGACCCAGGATTCAGATAGCTCAGGATGCGCATAGATACCCGCGAGCGCCCAGCCAAGCGCGTAATCCTTTTCCACCACGTGCGGGGTAAGGCCCTGCGTACTGGCAAGTCCAAGGATTTCGCGCTTATCGATCATGCGGGGCGTCCTTCATCCAGCTATCCGGCACACGCAAGCGCCAACGTGTGATGAGACGCGGACACTCCAAAGACGGGTCCAGCTTGGCATGCCCCTTGGTGAGATGCTTGCGCGCTTTGCGGGCAACTATTCCGCCCTTTTCGTGGCGTTCAGCAAGAAAACCGAGCCGCTTGAAGACCGCGCCGTTTCCGTGGCGCAAAGCGTAGTCGATCAACAGATCAGGGTTGCAATCAGGCCGCTGTAGGTAGCGATCAAAACACTCCGAGACATGTTGAATGCCCCCGCCAACCCGGGGATCATCGAGCATATCGATGATTGTGCGGTTAATATCAGACACCGGAATACGGGTCTGGCCACGCCAAACCGTTTTCGTCCCGAATATCATCTCATTCTTGATGTGCTTGAGTGTAAAGACCGCACCCTGCCGCTCGACTGTCCGGCCGGCAACCGAGCGGGCCGTAAACACAAAGAACATCGCGAAATATCTGTTCGGTGAGGTCCCAATGCTCGGCAGCGGTCCGTCCCCCAATGTAACATGGCTCAAATAGCGTCGGCACAAGAATCCAAGGGTCCTGCAAGACCTGCCTCGCATCGAGAAGATCAAGCTGAACAGGTACATATGCCCCGCTACCAACTCGCCTGAGCCAGCCTTGGGCGGTCCATCTTGAGAGTAATTTCGCGGCCTGGTGACGGTCGATATCCAAAGCTCGCACTGCATCGTCAATACGCACGACATCCCCTGAAGCCTGAATGACTGTAGTGAGGCGGGCGCGCCCGCGAGCCAGCGGTGGTCTCGAATCGTTCATACTACATTAGAGTACACAAAATTCTCGGAAATAGCGAATTTCTATCTAAGTATAGTACTATACTTCCGGTATATACCGCATACCGGAATTCGCGAATTTCATGAATTTTCGCCTGCAAAATATAGCGGCCAGATTTCCGGAGTCGCAAGCAATTCCACATTTGAATGGCCGCAATCCAGACTCTTGGAAGGAGCAATCGCGTTCGCAGCGAATGACTGGAGTCCGCCGATGGTGTTGAAGAACTCTGTGTTGCAGTGCGGCAAGTCGTTTGATTCACTTGATTTATCGAGATTGGGAGGATCGGGCGATGATGGGCATTCAAAAGGTTGAAGCGCAGCTGTTCTATGAGTTCGATTTGGACGCACATGTGCCGCCTAATCACGTATTGAGAGAGATTGACCGTTTCCTCGACATGGGCGACATGCGGGAGAGGCTGAAGCCCTTTTACAGCCACACGGGCCGCCCTTCGATCGATCCCGAGCTGATCGTCCGGATGCTGGTGATTGGTTATGCGATGGGCATTCGGTCCGAACGACGACTGTGCCAGGAGGTGCATCTCAATCTTGCGTATCGCTGGTTTTGCCGGCTCGGTTTGGAGGACAAGGTGCCGGATCATTCATCGTTCTCGCGGTGCCGCCATGGCAAGCTTCGGGAAAGCGACATGCTGCGCCATATCTTCGAGGCGACGGTGGAGCGCTGCCTGAAGGAGGACCTCGTGTCAGGCGAAGGCTTTGCTGTCGACGCCAGCCTGATACCGGCGGATGCCAACAAAGCCCGTTCCATTGCGGCTAAGGACTGGAGCGAAGACGTCGCTCGAGCTGCGGGCAATCGCGCGGCCAGAGAGTACCTTGAAACGCTAGACGATGCGGCCTTCGGTGCAGCCTCGCCGGTACAACCTAAGTTCGTCGCCAAGTCGGATCCGGCAGCTCAGTGGACCCGAGCTGAGGAAAGTCGTCCCTACTTTGCCTATGCCACGAACCACCTGATCGACACAAAAAGCTCAGTCATCATGGATGTTGAAGCCACGCGGGCGATCCGACAGGCCGAGGTGGGTGCCTCGCAAACAATGCTGGATCGCACTGAACAGCGCTTCGGCATCCGGCCGGATTGGCTTGCCGCGGACACGGCCTATGGATCCAGCGACAACTTGGGGTGGCTGGTCAAGAAACGCGGCATCATCCCCTTCATTCCAGTGATCGATCATTCGAACCGCAAGGACGGCGCATGGACCCGTTTTGAGTTTGAATACGACGAGGCCAACGACCAATACATTTGCCCCGAAGGTTTCGCATTGAAGCAGTTCCGCCGGAATTACTCCGATCCCAATCGCGACAAGAACATCCGCGGCACCCGAAAGTATCGCGCTCTAAAATCCGATTGTCAGGGGTGCCCATCGAAAGAGAAGTGCTGCCCCAATGCGATCTGCAGATCGATCAGCCGGGAAGAGCACGAGGACGCCCGGGACTTCGCGCGATCGAGCCGGAAGACGAAAGCCTACAAGGTCAGCCGTGACAAACGGAAGAAAGTTGAGATGCTCTTCGCGCATCTGAAACGCATCCTGAACCTGACCAGGTTGCGATTGCGCGGCCCGAACGGGGCAAAAGATGAGTTCCTGCTCGCTGCCATCGCACAGAACCTCAGAAAGCTCGCCAAGCTCAGGCCCAGGACCGCCCAAACGGAGGCCATGGGATGATCTGACCCGCCAAATCAGCCCATTTGCGAGACGACTGGGCCAGCGTCCGGACCAAACAACTCGCGCTGGTTCTCCAGCGATAATCTGGCAGTCAATTGCACCGAGTTCTTCAACAGAATCCGCCCAATTTGACAGAAATAACAACGAGTTGAAAGCACCGAGGGTCGCTGCCTGATCATGATCCGAGTGCCCCGGCGTTAGAGCATGGGAGTATGCCATGAACGTGATCTTCAATCCTGCGCTTGCGCTGAGGGTGCTGGTCTCGCCAATGGTGCCAAGCCCGGTGGGTTGGGATACCCCGCAGGGATGGCGTGGGCGGTGCGAGCATCGGCGGCCTTGTGCAGCCGGTCCGCAGCGGTGAAGGGCGCGCCATCAAGGGCATGGGGCGCGGCAAGGGAGACCAGCTCCTGGACGGTTTCGGGAACGGCCATCCTCAACTCTCTCCCGCCATCCATGCGGCAGCGGTCTCGACCACGCGCTCATCGAGTTTGTCGATGCCCTCATTCTCCATGAGGCGGGCGCAGGCATCGGCCAGGGCCATCGCTAAGCGCCAGTTGCCCCCCGTCTTTCTGAGAAAGGCCGTGGCGCTCTTCTGAGTGATGCTCCCGAAGCGCGGGGCCAGGACATAGGCGGCCATCTCGCCCGCCTCCTGCACCGGCTGCATCACCACCTTCTTGGTGCCGATCCGCTGGCGGAACTGCTCCAGGAACACCCGGATTTGCGGGTGGATGAACTTTCTGGCCAGCAAGTCCGTGCCCGCGATCACCAGCCCCGCGCCGCCGATGTCAGAGATCGAGCGCAGCATCTCAAGGGTGGGCCAGCGCAGGTGATTGGCCTCATCCACGATGATCAGCTTGCCCTCGGTCCCCTGCCGGATGAGGCGCTGGATCAGGGTGTTGGATGTGCCGCTCGCATCGATGGGATATCCGGCCTTGGCAAAGGCATGCGCCAGCTCTTGCAGGCAGGTCTTTTCCTTCATGCCTGCCCAGGCCTCGATACGAATGGCCCCCAGCGTCTCGGCCAGCCAGTAGGTCGCCGAGGTCTTGCCGGTGCCCGGATCACCCGTGATCTGACCCAGGCGGCTGTATTGTGGCACGGACATCACCGTTTCGCACATCATGCGCGCCCGGCCCGCCATCTCCGTTTCGACGAAGCTCCTCAATCCTCTTCCTCCGCATATGTGAAAGTCCTGACCACCTCGGGGGTCGGCGGTTTCCATTGTTCAATGGGTTTGCGCGGCTCGGTATTGGCGGCCTCGGCCAGGGCCTTTGCGCGCGCCTCGGCATCCATGCGCACCATGCGGTCGATGATCCCGGCATCGACCACTGCAGCCACCGGGGCCTCCGGCGCATCGGGCATATGAGCGATGTGCCGCTCGGTTTCCTCGGTCAGCGACAACAGGGCCACATGCTTGCGCTTTTCAGCGATCTGGCGGCGGAAGGCCTTGCCGCGCCGGTTGACCTCCCGAGCGCCTGCATCATCCAGGACACCAAAGGTGCGCTCCGGGAAGGCCTGGCAGATCAACTCACCATTGGCGAAACAGAACACAAACGCGGGATTGAAGGCGGGCACCCGGAGGGTGATCTTGTGGGTGAGGCCCAGGAGCGCATCGTCGTAGAAATAGATCGTCTCGCCACGGCGGGGGGTGTAGCTCACCCGCCCGCGATCCGGCATGCGCTCGACCTCCTCGGCAAAGGCGAGGGCGAGAACCTCGGGGTGCGAGTGTGGTCTTGCCCCATCCCTGATCAATGAAATTGCGCAGGGCCTCATTGGGGCTCATGCCTGCAAGCCGCCCATGCTGAGGGCGCTTGTGATACCACTCCAAGGCTTTGCCAGCGGTCTCCAGAAAGGCACTCGCATCGCCATCGAAGGCCACCGGGTCTTTGCCCTTGGCGTGGGTCTTCTTGTTCATGCGGTCGCCATCGGTCCAGCCTGGGATTGTGGCGAAAAGACTTGCTCGATGTTGCCAAAGGCACCCTCAATGCCCGGCTTGCCCTTCGCATTGTAGGGCATCGACCGCACCACGGCTTCACGGCCCTCGGCCACGCGCGCTGCGACCTTCGGATCACCGGTGAGATCAAACACCTTGAGCCCGCCCTGCGTCAGTCTGGAGAGCTGGGTGAACCCGCCGATCATCGCATCCCAGGAATACTCGGACCCGTTGTCGAGATAGAGCATCTCGGGCAGGCCCCATTCCGCGACCATCGCCTCAAAGCTCTGGGCCACATGCTCGCGCCGTATGCCTTCACCGGGCTCGCAAAGCACGAACGTCATATGGATTTCATTGGTAGCTACGTCGTACCAGGCAATCGCCTTGGGATAGACCACCGTGCCATCGGCGCGGCGCATCATGATATCCACGGGGTGCACGTCCCCCACCACGATCTGACGTGGCAGCAACGTGGCATAGTCCCGCCGGATCGAGGGCACATACCTGTCCTGGAAGGTGGCGTTGTCTTTGTCCTTGATCGCGAGAAGCGCGTATTGGCGGTGATGCTCCACCTGGCGGCGGTTCACATTACAGAGGCCGAACTGGGTGCCTTTGGCATTCGTGTCGCCGCACCGGCCCAGCTCCAGCGCCTCGAAGGGCACGACCCGCAGGTCTCGGCTCATCTCGATCAGGCGGGTGGTGGATTTCTCCGAGATCGCGCGCCAGCCGCATTCCCCCGCTGCCCAGAGGGACCGGATATAGGTGGTCAGGTCCGCGCCGATCCCGGCCTGCGTGGCCGCATCGATATGCGCCTCAAAAAACGCATCCCAGGCGCGGGTGACCGTCTGGCGCCGGACGCCGTGATCGGCGCGGCGCTTGCGGACCAGACCATTTAGACCAAAGGCCTCATAGTCGCGCAGCCAGTTATAGAGCGTCTGCTTGGAGATCAGCTTGCGTTTCCCGTTGGGGAACAGGCGCGGTTCCCGGGTGAGGCCCTCGATCACCGCCGCCCGCTCAGGTGAGCCCTTCTCAAAGGCCAGGGCCGGGCGGATCACCTCCTGCCGCCACCGCGCCAAAGCCAGATCGGCCTCAAAGCGTGCATCCGTTTGGTGGGCCTGCTCCGGTACAAGACAGGTGCCGCCGGTCGCCACATCGGGCTTTGCGTGGAGCACGATGCCACGCTCCAGATACCAGGCCTCCCGCAGATCAGCGGGTAAGTGGTCTACATGCGCTTGAGGTGCTCGACCTCCAGCACCGCCACGCCCGATTTCAACTTCTCTGACAAGAAGATCGACACCGCGCCACTTGCGCGACTGCAGGGCTTTGCTGACCGCCTGTTTGGATACCCCAGACAACTCGACCAGGTCATTCATCGGCAACCATTTTTCGTGGTTGACCAATGGTTGACCAACAGGTTGACCAACGGCTTCTAGCGGCGGATTGGTCAACCCCGAGGCGTTGGCCTCAACCAGTTCGAATTTGCGCGATGCCTGCCCCATGGCTTACACCGCCACCGTCTCGGGGCGCCCGCCCCTTCTCCGGCACCGGGGACGCGTTCCGTGACGCGTTCCTCGCTCAGCACCGCATCGCGGGGTGCCATGCGCTTCCGGCGTTTGAGGCGCGCCTGGCCCGTGTCGTCCCCAGATTGTCCGCAGGTAGCCACGGGAGTGGTGCTGGTGTGGATGTTCTGCTTCCCACGCCCGCCGAGGTCTGAGGCGCGACATGCGCCAACGATGATCTCACATAGAACCGCTCCGGGCTGGAACGGCTTGCTTCTTGCTGACATAGTGTCCTCGCAATGCTGGGGTGCGTCGGTATGTTGTAATATCACAAATAAGACCAAATGCTCCTATAATCAAGCGACATAAGAACAAATGGACATAAATGAGCGACTAAAAGAGGCCGTATCTGCTAGCGGTTTGAGTTTGCAGGATTTTACCAATAAGATCGGAGCGAACTACCGAACCATGCAGCACTATCTCTCGGGCTCCAGGAAGGTGAGCGCTGAGCTTTTAGCAGCAATGGCGGAGCATTTGGACATATCACCAACGTGGCTTCTAACCGGGCGAGGCGCCCGATTGATCACGGAGAGTGTCGGAGCAAATGCTC
This sequence comes from Ruegeria sp. B1, assembly GCF_056535885.1. Taxonomy (NCBI): domain Bacteria; kingdom Pseudomonadati; phylum Pseudomonadota; class Alphaproteobacteria; order Rhodobacterales; family Roseobacteraceae; genus Ruegeria; species Ruegeria sp. B1. Next base: position 2,546,333 of record NZ_JBQFJA010000001.1, read on the forward strand.
ATGAGAACCAAGCTTTGGCACTTCAACCCAATGATCGTGTTGAAGAGTTTGTCGCCATTCCGCACTTCGATGCGCAGGCGTCCGCTGGCTTCGATTCGCTAGTGGAGGCCGACGTCGGCTCCGGTTACTACAGCTACAGTCGGGCTTCCATTCAGCGGCGCGGGCTAAGTGAGGATCATCTGTCGGTGATCCGCGTGACTGGCGACAGCATGGAGCCAGAGCTCTCAGATGGTGATCTCGTCCTGATCGCCACGGATCAGAAAGAGCCACGCAACGGCTTTATGTTCGCCGTACATTATGACGGGCAACTGTTTGTTAAACGCGTACAGCGGTTGCCAGGTAATAGGCTCCAGCTGATCAGCACCAACGCACGATACCCACCGATCATTGTGGATTTGGAGGCACCAGAGGATGTCCGATTGGAAGGCAGAGTGGTCGCATCCATGCGTGAGTGGTGAGAGTTAATGCCGTTTTTGGAAACATCCGGCATCATCCGGCATAGTCCAGTTTAGTTCGGGCCATCCTTGCCGAACGGCCGATTTTGCCGCGCCGTCCCGCATCGCCAATAAAACAAGGCTATCATGCGATGACCTTCATCCACCTGTTCCAGTTTAAACCGTACTCACCGTTCCAATTAATTCCGATCCCCCCCAGCGCGGCGCCCCCGAGGTATTTTTAGCCAGATGAAGGGGATCCGGTCAGTGATGGGTGGGGTGCGCGCGTGTTTGCCTGAGGTCACGAGCGGACCTGCCATGCGCCGTGCGGAACGCCCGGGCAAAGCTGGATTGCGAGGTGAAGCCGGTGGCCAAGGCCACATCCATCAGGGGCATGTCGGTATCCGCAACCAGTCGGCGCGCCTCGGCCAGGCGCAGTTGCAGATAGTGATCTTGCGGCGTGGTGTTGAGCCGCAGGCGGAATTGCTGTTGCAGGCTGCGGGGGCTGGTGCCCAGCCGGTCGGCGATGCTGGCCAGCGGCAGAGGATCATCCAAAGACGCCTGCATCAGCGCATTGGCCCTGGCGGTCAGCGCAGAATGTCTGTGTGGTGCGCCAGTGCGGCTCTGCGGTTTGGACGCTTCGGGCGCGCCATCGTAGAGGAACAGGCCGGACACCCGCGCGGCAAAGCCTGACCCGTGGCGGGCTGCAATGATGTGCAGCATCATGTCCACGGCCGGGATGGCGCCGCCCGATGTCAGGCGGTTCTCGGATACGGTAAACCGGTCCGGGCGGACGTCGACATCCGGAAAGCGGATTGCGAAGGTTTCCAGGTCTTCCCAGTGGGTTGTCGCGGCGTGCCCGTCCAGCAATCCGGCTTCGGCCAGCAACCATGGCCCGCCATCGATTCCGGCCATCGTTGCCCCGGTTCCAGCAACACGGCGCAGCCCGGCCAGCAGGCTGGGGGTTGCGTGGCGCGCCAGTTGGAAGCCGGCCACCACGATCATCAGGTCGCAGTCCTGCAACCTGGCCAGCGGAATGCCGGGAACGCTCAGCGCGCTTGTCAGCGTCGCGGGTTCTGCCGTCGCGGTCACATACTCCCAGTCAAAGGCGGGCCGGTCCGCCAACCGGTTGGCGGCGCGCATGGGGTCAACAGCCGAGGCAAAGCTGAGCGTGTTGCACTCATCCAGCACCAGCACCGCCGTCTTTAGAGCGCGGTGTTCGGGCTGGAGGATGTTTTTTGCGGATTTCATCAAGTCTGATTCGCATAGTGGCAAGTTGTTGCACCGAGGCTGCGCCAGACTCGCCTGCAAACGCAATTCGGAATCCGGGGAGAAGTCTGGGGAAAACTCAGGGTGAGCGCCGGTATAACTTGGGGAAAACGCCATGCCGCTGGAAATGAACCGTGACGTCTTTATCACCTGCGCCGTGACAGGCTCGGGCGGCACGCAGGAGCGCAGCCCACATGTACCGCGGTCTCCGCAGCAGATCGCCGATAGCGCCATTGCGGCTGCCAAGGCAGGCGCGGCGGTGGTGCATTGCCATGTACGCGATCCCGAAACCGGTGCCCCCAGTCGTCGGCTGGACCTGTACCGCGAGGTGACGGACCGCATTCGCGAGGCGGAGGTTGATGTGGTACTGAACCTGACCGCAGGTATGGGCGGCGACATGGTGTTTGGCCCGACCGAAGCGCCGTTGCCGCTGCGCGAGGAGGGTACCGACATGATCGGTGCCGCCGAGCGTGTTGAGCATGTGGCCCAGTGCCTGCCAGAGATCTGCACGCTGGATTGCGGCACGATGAACTTTGCCGAGGCCGATTATGTTATGACCAACACGCCGGGTATGCTGCAGGCAATGGGGCGTATGATGACGCATCTGGGGGTGAAGCCCGAGATCGAAGCCTTTGACACCGGCCATCTGTGGTACGCAAAACAGCTTGTGAAAGAGGGTGTGCTGGACAGCCCCGCCCTGGTGCAACTGTGCATGGGCGTGCCCTGGGGCGCGCCGGACGATCTGAACACCTTCATGGCCATGGTGAACAATGTACCCGATGATTGGACGTTTAGTGCCTTTTCACTGGGGCGCAGCCAGATGGCGTATGTCGCAGCGGCCGTGCTCGCGGGCGGCAACGTGCGCGTCGGGCTGGAGGACAACCTGTGGCTGGGCAAGGGTGTTTTGGCTGAGAACTGGCAACTGGTAGAATGCGCCGGGACCATCATCGAGAACATGGGCGCGCGCGTGATCGGAGCGCAGGAGGTGCGGGAAAAGCTGGGGCTGGTGAAACGGGCACCGGTGGCGGCATGATTCGCCGGGGGCTCGTTTCGGCGATTGCGTTTGTCCTGGCTGTACCAGCCTGGGCCGCACCCTATCGTGACCGGGCCGTTGAGATGACCACTGTGCAGGAGTTGGACGTTCAGCGCTACCTGGGCCTTTGGTACGAAATTGCGCGGTTTCCCAATCGGTTCGAACGCGGATGTGTGGGCGTGACCGCCGAGTACGGCTTGTTGGATAACGGCAAGATATCGGTCACCAACACCTGCCGCGAGGAAACACTGGACGGTCCTGTTCGCCAGGCAGAGGGTATCGCGCGTGTTGAAGGGCCAGGAAAGCTTTCGGTGACGTTTGTGCCGTGGTTGCCGTTTGCGCGCGGAGATTATTGGGTGCTTGGCCTGAGGCCCGATTATTCGGTTGCCGTGATCGGCGCTCCGCGCGGAACGACGGGTTGGATTCTGGCCAGACGGTCACAGATTTCCGGGGAAGATCGGGACTGGGCCGAATCTGTTTTGCAGCAAAACGGTTACGAGACCGACAAGCTGCTCGATGTCCTTCAAGTCCAGCCGCAAGACTGACACAGGCGACCGGGGCGTTTTGCCAACGCTGCAGAGGAGTGAAGAAATGAAACAGACGGCTGCTATCATCGGTGGCGGTGTGATTGGTGGCGGGTGGGCTGCCCGGTTCCTGCTCAATGGCTGGGACGTGCGGGTGTTCGATCCGGACCCCGAGGCTGAGCGCAAGATCGGCGAAGTGCTGGACAATGCGCGCCGGTCTCTGCCCGGGCTGAGCGATGTGCCTTTGCCGCCGGAGGGCGCGTTGAGTTTCCATGACAACATGGCGGATGCCGTGCAGGGCGCTGCGTGGATTCAGGAAAGCGTTCCCGAACGGTTGGACCTGAAGTTGAAGGTTTACAGGGACTTGCAGTCCGCATGTGCGCCGGATGCGATCATTGGGTCATCGACAAGTGGCTTCAAACCGTCTGAACTGCAGGAGGGCGCACTGCGTCCTGAACAGATCGTGGTGGCGCATCCGTTCAACCCGGTCTACCTGTTGCCGCTGATCGAGTTGGTCCCCACCGAAAAGAACGCGCCGGACATGATTGAGCGCGCCAAAGCGCTGCTGACCTCGGTCGGGTTCTTCCCGTTGCACGTCAGGAAAGAAATCGACGCCCACATCGCTGATCGCTTTCTGGAGGCGGTCTGGCGCGAGGCGTTGTGGCTGGTTAAGGACGAGATCGCAACGACCGAAGAGATCGACGAAGCCATCCGTATGGGCTTTGGTATCCGCTGGGCGCAGATGGGCCTGTTCGAAACCTATCGTGTGGCTGGTGGCGAGGCCGGGATGCGGCATTTCATGGCGCAGTTTGGTCCCGCCTTGAAATGGCCCTGGACCAAATTGATGGATGTGCCCGAGTTCACCGACGACCTCGTGGATATGATCGCTGATCATTCCGATGCGCAATCCGGCAAGCATTCGATCCGCGAACTGGAACGTATCCGCGACAACAACCTTGTGGGCATGATGCGTGCCCTCAAGGCCCAGAACTGGGGCGCCGGTGCGGTGCTGAACCAGCATGATGCCGCGCTGAAACCCGGCGCCTTGCCGACGATAGATCAGGCCGATCTGAGCCAGCCGATCCTGACGGTATCCCGCGCCGTGCCGCTGGACTGGACCGATTACAACGGCCACATGAACGAGGCGCGGTACCTGGAGGCTTTTGCTGCAGCAACCGACCGGTTCATGGAAATCATCGGGTGTGACGCGGACTATATCGCCTCGGGCGGCAGCTATTTCACCGCTGAGAACCACATCCGCTACATGGACGAAGCGCATGCAGGCGCCAAAATCGAAGTGCGCACGCAAATGCTGTTGGGTCAGGGCAAGAAGCTGCACGTGTTTCACAGCATGTATGAGGGCGACACGCTTCTGGCGACAGGCGAAAGCTTCCTGCTGCATGTCAGCCTTGAGACCCGCCGTCCCAGTGCCCCCTCGGCGGAGATCGAGGCCGCCATGGCGCGGATCGCCGCCGCACAGGCGCAGTTGCCCTATCCGGAAGGTGCGGGGGCGGCCATCCGCAGCCCCGCATGAGCACGCGCGTTCTGATTACGGCTGGCGCGTCCGGCGTCGGACGGGCGATGGCCGAAGCATTCGACGCGGCCGGTTCGCAGGTCTGGGTGGCCGATGTGGACGACACGGCATTGTCCGGTTGCCCATCTCATTGGCACAAGACAAACGCGGATGTCTCGGATGAGACCGCAGTCCGCTCGTTGTTTGGCGATATTCGCTCTGAATGGGATGGGCTGGATGTTTTGTGTGCAAATGCCGGGATCGCGGGGCCGACTGCTGCACTTGAAGATATATCTCTAAATGATTGGCAAAAATGTCTTTCTGTCAATTTAGAAGGCGCGTTTTTATGTGCCAAGCATGTGGCACCAATTCTGAAACGGCAAGGCAGCGGTGTGGTCCTGATCACCTCGTCGACTGCCGGACAATACGGCTATCCCAACCGCGCGCCTTATGCGGCGGCAAAATGGGGCATGATCGGGTTGGGCAAGACGCTGGCCATGGAGCTTGGACCGCATGGCGTGCGTTGTAACGTGATCTGTCCGGGTTCGGTCGAAGGGCCCCGGATGGAGGGGGTTCTGAACCGGGAAGCCGCCGCAAAGGGCATGACCCGCGATCAGGTGTATCAAGGCTATGCCTCGGGCACCTCGATGGGACGGTTTGTCGAGGGGCAGGATATCGCCAATATGGCTGTGTTCCTTGCATCCGACGCAGCCCGACTGGTCTCGGGTCAGGTCATTGCCGTGGATGGTCACACGGTCAACCCCGACCCGAAACTCTGACTTCCGTCATCGCTTGCGGTGAAATCAGCCCTGATTCGGGCCGCGGATCTGGCTGATCGTGCGGCGTACAGCCTGCCAGTCCCGTGCTTGCTGTGCACGTCCGGCGGCCTTGCATTCGCGCATCTTTTTAGCGGCTTCCGCCTCGGCCCGGTCGCCATGGGCCGTGTACAACGCGCGTGCGTATTGAGCGGTTTTGAGTGCGTCCATTCCCGTATCCTCCGTCTGAGATTGGAATGCCCGATGGTTCGCGCAAAAGGACTATACAACAGGATCGCGCCTCACGCACGGGTTGCATAGGATCAGGACTGCGAAATCTCGTCGCGCAGCTGTTCAAGGTGGATGGGAAAGTCTCGGGCCGTCATGTCCGCTTCGCGGACCAGTGTATCGAAATGGCGGGTAAAGACTTCGATACGGTCGCGATCCCGGAAGGCCATGTAGTGGCTGCCCGCGTAAAACACGCAGAGCAGGGGACCAAAAATCGTTACTGGTGCCGAGTAAAGTCGTTTTGCATCAAACAGGTAGATGCGCAGGCGCGGGTAAAGCTGCGCGCACAGCCCCAGCAGGTTATCAATCTGTTCCAGCCGGACATCCAGCGGCAGAGTCTGATAGTATCCGACCCCACGGGCAAAGCTGTCGATTTCATACAGCGGCATGGCGATTTCATAGTCCGACTGCGCGCTGCGCATCCATGTCAGCCGGTCCGCCGACGCCCCGATTGCCTGATCAGCCGTGCGGCCCAGGTGCGGGGCGTATTCCCATTCCAGCACGGCACGGGTTTTCAGCATGTCCGGCAGGGTGGCCGGAACGTAGCGGATTTTGTATCCCGCTGCCTCCTGATGCCATTCAAAGATACGCTCATCCACAAGGGCGCGCGGGGCTTTGGTCATCGACAGGGAGCTGGCCAGCAGTTCCGCAGCGCTTTCCGGCCGGTTGGACAGGCTGAGCAACCAGTCTGCGGATACGCCAAGCGCCGAGGCGCAGCTGCCGACCACGTGGGCGTTGGGCAGGCGCGCGCCATCATCCGTCAGCAATTGCGAAACAGTCGACCGGTCCACTCCGATCAGGCGTGCCAGTCCGCTTTGACTGACGTGACGGTCGTCCATGGCCCGCGCGAGTCGCTGGCGAAACCGCGCAGCACGGTCTCGTTTGTCGATTTTTTCATCCATGAGGTGATAAATATCATATCTGATGAATTTTGTTAATCATTTACAGAATATGCAACATGGCCGTGCGTCAGTAACCCTTTTGACAGAACAATAATAATGGGGTTCGGAATGGAAACGCGACAAAGATCGGTCGTGAAAGCCATCGTTTGGAATGCGATGGGATTGGCGGTCATGACACTGGTGGGTCTGGTCGCCACCGGCTCTGCGGCCGTCGGCGGTGCGCTGGCCGTGGTGAATACGGCCATCGGTCTGACCCTGTACGTGATCTACGAACGGATCTGGGCCGGGATTTCGTGGGGTCGCCATGGCTGAGCCCACACCGCGTCGCACACCCGAATGGGGCACCCTTGGTCTGATTGTCGCCTGTTATGCCGCGTGGCTGGCTGTGGTGTTCTGGCTGGCGGGGTGGTCGTACTGGCTGGCGATCCCGATCATGGGCCTGATTGCCGCGATGCATTCTTCATTGACGCATGAGGCGCTGCATGGGCATCCATTCCGGGTCAAGTGGCTGAACGAAGCACTGATGGCCTTGCCGCTGACCCTGTTCATTCCGTTCAACCGGTTTCGCGACCTTCATGTGGCGCATCACCAGGATTCCAACCTGACCGATCCCTATGACGACCCCGAGTCGAACTATCTGGACCCGCAGGTCTGGGGTGGATTGTCTGGATGGCAAAAACGGCTCTACACCGTCAACAACACCTTGTTGGGCCGCATCGTGCTGGGCCCGGCCATTGGGCAGGTTGCTTTTCTGCGGGACGAGTGGCGCGGGGTCAAACGCGGCGACCGCGCGGTGCTGCTGGCCTGGGCGGTGCACCTGCCGGGTGTTGCGGCGGTGCTGTGGATCGTGGCGCAGTCCGCCATGCCAGTCTGGGCGTATTGCGCGGCGGCCTATATCGGACTGGGCCTTGTCAAAATCCGAACGTTTCTGGAGCATCGCGCGCATGAAAAATCCCGCGCCCGAACGGTGATCGTTGAAGATCGCGGGCTCTTGGCGTTTCTGTTTCTCAACAACAACCTGCACGTCGTTCATCACATGAACCCGACCGCGCCGTGGTATCGATTGCCAGCGTTGTATCGGGCGCAGAAAGAGCGATATCTGGCGCTCAACGAGGCATATGTGTATCGATCCTACGCGCAGATTTTTAGGGAGTACTTCTGGCGCGCCAAGGACCCCGTTGCGCATCCACTCTGGCCAAAGCCGTAAATTGACGACAGAACGGGACTCATGAGTTTATGGATTCCCGTCACCATCGCCGCGGCCTCGTTTCAGACCGTGCGGTTCATGCTGCAAAAGTCACTGAGCAGCGTGAAGCTTTCTGCTGCCGGTGCAACCTTTGCCCGATTTGCCTATTCCATGCCGTTGGCCGTACTGGGGCTGTTGGCGGTTTTGTGGGGCACCGGATCCGAGCTGCCGCCTTTGAGTGGTCGGTTCTGGATGTTCGTGGCCATCGGCGGGACAGCGCAGATATTGGCGACCATTTGTGTCGTCGCGCTGTTCAAACAACGCAATTTTGCCGTCGGGATCACGTTCAAGAAGACGGAGGTGATTCAAACCGCCATCGTCGGGTTCATCATTCTTGGTGATGGTGTGTCCGGTGGTGCACTTGTCGCCATCCTGTTGGGTCTTGCGGCGGTTCTGCTGTTGTCAAAAACGCCCGGTGGTCAGGGCGCTTGGTGGCGGCACCTGACCAATCGGGCCTCGCAGCTTGGGCTTGGGTCCGGTGTGTTGTTTGCGTTCTCTGCTGTCAGCTATCGGGGCGCGTCGCTTGAGCTGGGCGAGATCGACGCCTGGTTTCGGGCGCTGATCACGCTGGCCGCGGTTGTGTCGTTCCAGTTCCTCAGCATGGGGCTTTGGCTCTTGTGGCGTGACCGCGCCGAACTGCGCGCGGTGTGGGACACGCGGGCAACCGGCGTGTTTGTCGGGCTGACCAGTCTGGGCGGATCATTCTGCTGGTTCTGGGCCTTCACCTTGCAGAACGCGGCCTATGTCAAGGCGTTGGGGCAGGTGGAGTTGATCCTGAGCCTGATGGCCTCGATCCTGTTTTTCCGCGAAACCATCACCCGGCGCGAAATCGCCGGGATGACCTTGTTGGGTGTATCGATTCTGGCGCTCGTGCTGGCGATTTAACCGGCGCGGCGTTCATCAAAGCTCAGCGCGATAAAGCTGGGCAGATGGTCGCCCATGCCGACAACGGCGGGTCCGGTATCCTCTTTCCCGCCACGGCCCCTCGGGGGCTTATCCTGAGCGCGGTCATCCTTCTTACGGTCACGCTTTTTGTCGTCCGAGGGCTTTGCCTTTTTCTCGGGCTTGGGCGTATCCGGTTTGGGGGCGTCTTTGACCGGGTTGTCGATCCGGGGGATATCCTTCTGGATCAGCTTTTCAATCGCATCCAGCGCCTTTTCATCGCGGCCGGAGCAGATCGTGATCGCCTTGCCTTCACGGCCCGCGCGACCGGTGCGACCGATGCGGTGCACATAATCCTCCGCATGGCCGGGCACGTCGAAGTTGAACACATGGCTGACCGAAGGGATGTCCAGACCGCGCGCGGCGACATCTGAGGCCACGAGCAGGCGCAGCGATCCATCGCGGAACCCATCCAGCGTCTTCATCCGTTGGGATTGATCCAGATCGCCATGAATGGCGGCGGCGTTATAGCCGTGTTTCTTGAGCGATTTCGCGCAGATATCCACATCCGTCTTGCGATTGCAGAAGATGATTGCGTTTGTGCAGCTATCCCCTTCGGCATCAATGAGCGCCCGCAAAACGTTTCGTTTCTGGCTCGCCTCGCGGTCGCGGCGCCCGCCCTTGAACATAACCACATTCTGTTCGATGGTCTCGGAGGCTGTGGCTTGCCGCGCCACCTCGACCCGGGCCGGGGCGGAGAGGAACGTGTCAGTGATCCGCTCGATCTCGGACGCCATGGTGGCTGAGAAGAACAGTGTCTGGCGGGTAAACGGCGTCAGCGAAAAGATGCGTTCGATATCGGGGATGAACCCCATATCCAGCATCCGGTCGGCCTCATCCACCACCATAATCTGAACGCCGGTCAGCAGCAGCTTGCCGCGTTCGAAATGGTCCAGCAGACGGCCCGGTGTGGCAATCAGAACGTCGACGCCCCGGTCGATCAGCGCATCTTGTTCCTTGAAGCTGACGCCGCCGATCAAAAGCGCTTTGGTCAGCTTTACGTTTTTGGCGTAGATGTCGAAGTTTTCGGCCACCTGCGCGGCGAGTTCCCGTGTCGGGCACAACACCAGCGACCGCGGCATCCGCGCGCGTGCGCGGCCACGGGCCAGCAGTGTGATCATGGGCAGGGTAAAACTGGCGGTCTTGCCGGTTCCGGTCTGGGCGATGCCCAGCACATCGCGCCCTTCTAGCGCGGGCGGAATGGCGCCTTCCTGGATCGGGGTCGGGGTTTCGTATCCGGCGTCCTCAACAGCTTTGAGGACCTTTGGGTTCAGGTTCAGTTCGTTAAACTTTGTCATGTATGTCCGGTTTTTGCGGACACTTGACCTGGCCCGCACGTCTGAGATCTGCCGGGCCCGGATGGCCACGCGCTTTTCACGCGTTTCGGCTTGGGCGCGGACATAACAAAAACGCGGGGCGGGGTCAATTGAAGTCAAGTATACAGGCGCGCCAGCCGGTCACGCCGGGATTTTCCGCAACAATTCAGCCACTTCCCGGAAAGTGTTTCGCAACCTTTGCATCCAGGTTCAGGGGCCTGTGCTTGATCAGGCCCTGCGCTGCCAATCGGGCGTGCACGGCGGGGTCTGCACCGCTCATTTCATCATAAAACGCGCGCAGGCCGTCCAACCCGTGCTCGGCCTCGATCCAGGTCAGCAACTCGTTCATGTTCAGGCCACCCAGCTCTCGCGGCGCGTTGGGGGACATTCCGGGCCTGTAGGATCCGCGTTCGAGGCGAAACCGCCAGTGCGCAAACCAATGATCCCAATCTGGCGCATGACGATGGCACAGATCGATCTGCGGCAGCTCGATGCTGTGTTTGACCAGTTCCTTGTTCTGAAACACGTTGTGGATGCGGAAGTTGATTTTTTCCAGTCCGGTTCGCACGAACAGTTTGCCCTGAACGTGGCTCAGGAACCCGCCCAGGACAAACGCGCCGTAATTGGGATAGAGCGACTGAACCAAAGCCTCGCGCTCCGGCCCTCTTGGAATATGCGCCTTGTAAAGGTCCTGGCCGCCCGCCATCGCTTCGATCGGCCGGACACGCGCGATGTTCTGATCGGCCGGTATGCCCCGCAGGACATGCTCAATTGCGTCCTCGGACCAGAGGAATTCGTCCAGATCGATATGGGCCAGCCAGTCCACGTGGTTTTTTCGGTAGGTGTAACTGGCGTGGTATGTCTGTCGCACCTGATGCGTGTCGGGCCGGTCCCGTCGCCGTCGTTGCCAGAACGCCGCGTCGCAATTGCGAATGCGGATCCTGGGGTACGACCGGAGCGTTTCGAGGGTGTCCGGGTTGGGTTCGTCCAGATAGAGATACATGTGGTCCACCCCAAGATCGAGGTGATGCGCCACAAACCGCAGGATGTCATCCGTTGGCCCCCGAACCGTAGAGACGATCCCCCAGGTGGTCATGCGCGCGATTGCCGTGCGATGCGTATGTCGCGCATACGTTTCAATCTGCGAAAGACCGTTCCGGGGTCCTTGTTCAACTCGGTCATCAAGTGATCGGCCAGTGGTGCGATGGTGGGATCGTGCAGCGCCTTGGTCCAGATCGGCGCGATAAGGCTGATGACCAAGCCACCATCTTCCAGAGAAAACGACCGCATCTCGAAAGGCAGCGTTGCGTCCGACTTGTCACGAAACCTGTAGGGTGTGTCGGGCGCCTGACCGGAGAACAGACGCTCGAACTCATAGAGTTTCATCAGGCCGAACAGCATGCGCATGGCATGGCCGACCTCGCGTTGTGTGGGCGTTTGCCCGTGATCGGCGAATGTCTGAATGGAAGAGACCAGCCAACGCAGATCAAGCGCCGATAACAGGTGGTCGGATTGCTCGGTCCAGAGGCGACAGAACAGGGCCGGTGCGTGGCGCGGAAAAGAGCGTTTCCGGAGGTTCGAAATCAATTGGGCATTGAGAAACGCAAGCTCGGAATTGCCGACAAACTCTTTTGCGATCCGAATGCGTTTACGATCCCAAGAGGTGTGCGTGCCCGCGGGTAGAACTGTTGCGTCTTCAGATGCGGTGCGCGCCGCCAACGCGACCAGATCCACATCCAGACCGGGCAAGGTTTCGGTGCCAAATACGAACGGATTGCGCCTGTTCTCGAGTGTGTCCAGCATGTCGGGCAGACCGCCGGGAAAGGTGAGGTCGTTGTCGCTCATACGGTCAGGATTGCACAGCCAGACTCGGCAGCGCAATCAGCCAGTTGCCTCACACCATCATCTCTTTGGTCGCGGTTAGCGTCAGCGCCGGATAGTCGCGCTCAACCCGGTCGATATCCCATTGCAGACGGGTCAGGTAGACAATGTCGCCGTCATGATCATGGGCGATGTGCTGTTTGTTGGCGTTCACGAATTTCTCGACCTCGGCCTTCTCGCCGCTCACCCAACGGGCCGAGGTGAACTGAGACGCCTCGAACCGCACGGGCAGGCCGTATTCCATCTCGATCCGGCTGGCGAGCACTTCGAATTGCAGCGCGCCGACGACGCCCACGATGAAGCCCGAGCCGATCGAGGGTTTGAATACCTTGGCCGCGCCTTCCTCGGCAAACTGCATCAAGGCCTTTTCCAGATGCTTGGCCTTCATCGGATCGCCTGGACGGACGGTTTGCAGCAATTCCGGCGCGAAGGAGGGGATGCCGGTTACGCGGATTGCTTCGCCTTCGGTCAGCGTATCACCGATGCGCAACTGGCCGTGGTTGGGGATGCCGATGATATCCCCGGCCCAAGCTTCTTCTGCCAGTTCCCGGTCAGACGCGAGAAACAAAACCGGGTTCGAGATTGCCATCGGTTTTTTGGACCGCACATGGGTCAGTTTCATGCCGCGTTTGAAATGACCGCTTGCCATGCGCACAAACGCGACCCGGTCGCGGTGCTTGGGGTCCATATTGGCCTGCACCTTGAAGACAAACCCGGCGACCTTCTTTTCATCCGGTGCGATCTGCCGGGGCTCGGCAGACTGCACCTGCGGCTGCGGGCCATAGGCGCCGATGCCTTCCATCAACTCCTTTACGCCAAACGAATTGATGGCCGAGCCGAACCAGATGGGTGTCATATGCCCTTCAAGCACGGCCTGTGGGTCGAGCGCCGGCAACAGTTCGCGCGCCATCTCAACCTCTTCCAGCAGTGTGTCCAGCAGGTGCTCGGGCACATGTTCGGCCAGTTTCGGGTCGTCTAGCCCATTGATCTCAATGCTCTCGGCCACTTTGTTGCGGTCGGCCCTGTCCATCAGTTCCAGCCGGTCACGCAGCATGTCGTAGCAGCCGATGAAGTCGCGGCCCACGCCAATTGGCCATGCGGCCGGGGTGACGTCGATGGCCAGCATCTCTTGAATTTCGTCGATGATCTCGAACGTATCGCGGCTTTCGCGGTCCATCTTGTTACAGAAGGTCAGGATCGGCAGATCGCGCAGGCGGGAGACTTCGAACAGTTTCTGCGTCTGGCTTTCAACACCCTTCGCACCGTCAATCACCATCACGGCGGCATCCACCGCAGTCAGGGTGCGGTAAGTATCTTCCGAGAAGTCGCTGTGGCCGGGCGTGTCGACAAGATTGAATCGGAAGTCGCCGTAGTCGAAGGACATGGCTGAGGCGGACACCGAGATACCGCGATCCTTTTCCATCTGCATGAAGTCCGACCGCGTGCGGCGTGCTTCGCCCTTGGCACGCACCTGACCTGCCATCTGGATCGCGCCTCCGTACAGAAGGAACTTTTCGGTCAGCGTCGTTTTGCCCGCATCCGGGTGCGAGATGATGGCGAACGTTCTTCGCCGGGCAATCTCGGGCGGCAGGGCGGGTTGGTTCGAGGTATCAAGCATGAGCGCGCGTATAGGCGGGGAAACACGCCGAGGCAAGACAAAGGGGGTGTTCCGAATCGGGGAGGTATGCCAAAAAGAACATATAGTGAACAAAAGATGGAGTGGACCGATGAATTTGAAAGAAATCGCAGACGAACTGGTGGCCGGATGTCGGAAAGGTCGGGCCAAGGAAAATCTGGACAAGCTTTATGCTGAAGATGCTGTTTCGGTCGAAGCGGCAGACGCAATGGACATGGGGCGTGAAACCCGCGGCCGCGATGCAATCCGTGGCAAGCACGAATGGTGGGACGGTGCTCATGAAGTTTCGGGCGGGTCGATCAGCGATCCGTTCCCGCACGGAGATGACCGCTTTGCCGTGATCTTCGAAGTGCAGGGCAAGGTGAAAGAAAGCGGCGAGAGTTTTGATATGAAAGAAGTCGCTGTTTACCACGTCGCGGATGGCAAGATCGTGCGTGAAGAGTTCTTTTACTGACATTTGAATCAACCTGGCGAAACCGTTTCTGGCCTTCCGTGTTTGGCCGATGCTAGATGGTCGGCAAGAGTTAATAGGGAGAGTCACGGTGGATCTGGGAATTCGTGGAAAACGCGCGCTGGTATGTGCCAGTAGCAAAGGTCTGGGTCTCGGCTGCGCCGAGGCCCTTGCCGCGGCTGGTGTGGACCTTGTGATGAACGCGCGTGGTGGAAAGGCGTTGGAAGCCGAGGCGGCGCATCTGCGGTCCGAGCATGGCGTCGAGGTGCAGACTGTGGCCTGTGATGTGACCTCGCCCGAAGGTCAGGCTCAGGTGATCGCGGCCGCAGAGGGCGTCGATATTCTGGTGACCAATGCGGGTGGACCGCCCCCCGGGCTGTGGTCGGACTGGGAGCGTGCGGACTTCATCAAAGCTTTGGATGCCAACATGCTGACGCCGATTGCCTTGATGAAGGCGCTCTTGCCCGGAATGATGGACACAGGATGGGGCCGGGTGGTCAACATCACCTCGCAATCGGTGCGAGCGCCGATTGCTGTGCTTGGGTTGTCAAATGCTGCGCGCACAGGACTGACCGGCTACGTCGCGGGCACAGCGCGGCAGGTGGCGCCGCATGGCGTGACAATCAACAACCTGTTGCCCGGTATTCACGCAACCGACCGCGCGGATTCACTGGACATGGGTGTTGCTGAACAAAAGGGAATTTCAATTGATGCGGCACGCGCCGAACGCGCGGCAACAATTCCTGCGCGACGGTACGGGACCCGGCAGGAATTTGGTGCGGCCTGCGCCTTTTTATGCTCGCAAAACGCCGGGTTCATCGTGGGGCAGAACATCCTGCTCGATGGCGGCGCAACAAATTTGACGATGTGATCATGGCACAGAATTTCTCCTTGAAAGATCAGCTGTTTAATGCAGACAAGACACGCTATCTTGCCAGTCTGTTTGGTGATGCAGAGCCGTCTTTTGATGCGCAGGCGTTTGAAACACAGGTTATGTCGCGCCTTCCCGATCTGGAGTTGAAGGAGCGCATTACCTGGATCGCGGAATGCCTGGAACAGGCCTTTCCCGGCGAGTTGCCCGAGGTGTCACCTGTCCTGCTGAAAGCCCTGCCGCCACCTCTGGACCCCACAAGAACGGATGACGATTTCGGAGACTTCATCTTTGCGCCTTTGGGAGAATGGGTGGCGTCAACCGGGATGGATCATCCGGACCTTGCACTGGATGTTATCGAAGAGCTGACGCAGCGGTTTTCGATGGAATGGGCCATTCGCCCGTTTCTGAACAGCCAGCCGGATCTTGTGATCAAACGGATGCAAGACTGGTGCGACCATGACAGCTATCACGTGCGGCGTCTGGTCAGCGAAGGAACAAGGCCGCGTCTGCCGTGGGGTCAGTCAGTAGGGTTGGATTTGACTGATCCGTTGCCGTTGCTGGACCGATTGCATGACGACACGACACGTTATGTCACCCGCTCGGTGGCCAATCACCTCAATGACATCACCAAAAAAGACCCTGATATGGTTCTGGATCGATTGCAGTCCTGGCAGGCGGTCGGTCGGCAAAACGAGGATGAACTGAATTGGATGACGGGCCATACCCTGCGGGGCCTTGTCAAGGCGGGTCATCCCGAGGCGATGAAGATGTTGGGTTATGATCCCGATGCCGAGATTGCCGTCAGTATTGACCTGAAGGGCGACGCGCGGATCGGCGACGCGCTGGAGTTCTCGGTTGAGTTAAAGGGTATTGGTTCGCAGCCGGTCCTGGTGGATTACATTATTCACTTTCAACGGCCCGGCGGAAAAACGTCGCCCAAGGTGCACAAGCTGAAGCAAAGCGCCTTACAAGATGGAATGCTGAGATTGGACAAGCGGCATAAACTGAAAGCTGATGCCACCACCTTTAAACTGGTCCCTGGGGCGCATCTGCTTGAGATTCAGGTAAACGGAAAGGTACGCGCGGGCGTTGATTTTGATCTGCGGGCATAGAATTGGGCGGGAACGTTCACGTTTAATGATCGTCACAAACAAGAAGACTTGAAAACGCACGATCAAGTCGGGCCGCATTGATGTCAGGCTTGATCAATCATTCAGCAAAAAACCAGTGCCGAGCGGACTTGTAAGTAGACCTGCGATCAAGCAGTTTTGTAAGGGTGCTCACAAGACACTCCGAGAAGGAACGCTTCGTATGATTGCCTATATCACAGTTGGAGTCGATGATATTGCTGGTGCGAAACGGTTCTACTCTGCGTTTCTGCCGGCTCTTGGCTACGAGTTCGAGGAAGGCCCCGAGGGCCTAAGCTATGCACTGCCGGTTGAACCGGGCCAATCTCCGGTGTTTCCCGAATTCTATGTGAAGCCGCCGTTCGACGGGCGTCGGGCCTCGGTTGGTAACGGTACCATGACCGCCTTCGAGGCGCGTAATCAAAAGCAGGTGCGCGACCTTCACGCCGCCGCGCTTGCCGCTGGCGGTTCGGACGAGGGTCAGCCCGGCTTTCGCGCGTCCTATGGAGCCCACTTTTATGTCGGCTACCTCCGCGACCCTCAGGGTAACAAGATCGCCTTGTTCTCCAGCGATCCCAATGAACCCGGGCGCGATGGTTAGCAGCGGCAACAGGAGCCCCCAAAGCCGTCCGCAGCTCCGCGAAGGCACGATGAAACGTATGGGCCTCCGATCATTCAAGAGTGCCAGGTAGAAATCTGACTGACGCAGCAGAGCTGACAGCTTGCACCCGAAGGGCGGGGTTGGTATCCCCGCCCAAGCCCGATGGATTTGATCGGGAAAGGCAACGGGGTCCATCGGTGATAGTGAACGCAGCTCCTCCTCGTTTGGAAATTCGCAATATGATCCGCCGGTTCGAGGGACGGGTTGTGGTGGATGACGTCTCGCTGACCGTGCAGGCCGGGCAGGTGACCTGTTTGCTGGGTCCCTCGGGGTGCGGCAAGTCCACGACTCTGCGCATGATCGCCGGGGTCGAGATGCAGGACTCGGGCGAGATTTACGTCGACGGAAAACTGATCTGTGACACCGTCTTCCGCGTGCCTCCGGAACGGCGCGAGATTGGGCTGATGTTTCAGGATTTTGCCCTGTTCCCGCATCTGAGCGTTGCCAACAACGTGGCCTTTGGTCTGCGCGGCAGCAAGGACGAAAAACGTGCCCGTGTCGAAGAGTTACTGACCAAAGTGGACCTGATGCGCTTTATCGACGGGTTTCCGCATCAACTGTCCGGCGGCGAGCAGCAACGCGTCGCGCTGGCCCGTGCATTGGCGCCGCGCCCACGCATCATGTTGATGGACGAGCCATTTTCAGGCCTCGACAACCGTCTGCGCGATGGTATCCGCGACGAGACACTGGCCATTCTCAAGGAGGAAGATACCGCGGTCCTGCTTGTAACCCATGAACCGGAAGAGGCGATGCGGATGGCGGATGAGATCGCCCTGATGCGGCGGGGCAAGATCGTGCAACAAGGGGCGCCCTACAACGTTTACACCCGCCCGTCTGATAAGGCCGCCGTCGCTTTTTTCAGCGATGTCAATGTGCTGCCCGCGCAAGTTAACGGAGCGTTGGCCGACACGCCCTTTGGTCAGTTTCTGGTGCCGGGTTGTCCGGACGGAACGGATGTCGAAATCGTATTCCGACCGCAGCATGTCAAACTGGATTTCGACCGAAACGGCAGCGGACCACTGCCCACAGCCACGGACGGCGTAGCCGCGCGCGGTGTGGTCGACCGGGCCCGCTTTCTGGGAAATGAGAGCCTTGTCGAGTTTCGGATGGATTATGACGGCTCAATCCTGAAGGTAACCGTTCCGAATGTTTTCGTTCCAAATCCGGGGCGCGTCATGTGGCTGACCATTCGCCGTGACCGGTGCTTTGTTTTCCCGGTTTAATCCGGCGCGTCCCACAGTTTCCGTCCAAGTGGTGCGCGAAAGCCGCAGATTGCGCGCGCCCATTGCTTGCCGCAGCACAGGGGGGCGTCTATCAAGGGCGAAACGCGGGGGTAGATCGGGCACATGCGTATTCTTCTGACCAATGATGACGGGATCAACGCCCCGGGACTGATCACGCTGGAGGCGATTGCAGCCGATCTGGCCGGTCCTGATGGCGAGGTCTGGGTGGTCGCGCCCGCCTTCGAACAGTCTGGCGTCGGTCATTGCATCAGTTATACGCACCCGATGATGGTCGCGAAGCTGGACGACAGCCGCTTTGCCGCCGAAGGATCGCCTGCCGATTGCGTGCTGGCCGGCCTGCATGATGTGATGGCCGAAAACCCGCCCGATCTGGTGCTGTCCGGGGTGAACCGGGGCAACAACTCGGCCGAGAACACCCTGTATTCTGGCACTGTCGGCGGTGCGATGGAGGCCGCGTTGCAGGGTATTCCGGCCATCGCCCTGTCGCAGTACTTCGGGCCGCGGAACCTGGGCGTCGAGGATCCGTTTGAACCGGCCAGACGGTTTGGTGCCGATCTGGTGCGGCGCATTTTGGACGCCTCGCCCGTGGAAGATGTCGACTACCGTTTGTTCTACAACGTGAATTTTCCCCCTGTTCCTGCGGATGAGGTGCTGGGTACACGGGTTGCGCCGCAGGGGTTCCGAAAGGACACTCATTTTTCGGTGGAACCGCACAGCTCGCCCTCGGGGCGGCGGTTCTTGTGGATCAAGGGTGGGTATCAGCACAACCCGACAGCACCCGGAACGGATGCGGCGGTCAATCTGGAAGGCTACATATCTGTCACCCCGATGCGGGCAGACCTGACGGCCTATGACGCGCTGGAGGCGTTGAAGTCGATCGAATGAGCGAACGAAACCCGGAAACCGTCATGCAGTTCCTGTTTGCCCTGCGCAAACGGGGCGTGACGGATGCGCGGGTTTTGGCGGCGATGGAGCAGGTGGATCGGGGCCGGTTCGTCACGGGGCTGTTTGCGGATCGCGCCTACGAGGACATGCCGCTGCCCATTGCGTGCGGTCAGACTATCAGCCAGCCTTCGGTCGTCGGGCTTATGACGCAGGCGCTGGACGTGCGACCGCGTGACACGGTGCTTGAGGTTGGAACCGGGTCAGGGTACCAGGCTGCGATCCTGTCCAAGCTGGCCCGCCGGGTCTATACGGTCGAGCGGCACAGGCGGTTGGTGCACGAAACCGGCAAGCTGTTCAAAGAGCTGGGTTTGACCAATGTGACCGCGATGCTGACCGATGGATCCCACGGTTTGCCCGAACAGGCGCCGTTTGACCGGATCATCGTGACGGCGGCGGCAGAGGATCCGCCAGGCCCGCTCTTGGCGCAGCTTAAAATCGGGGGTATTATGGTGCTACCCGTGGGACAGTCGGATGCGGTGCAGCAACTGATAAAGGTGACGCGCACCGAAGACGGGCTGGACTATGACGAATTGTCGTCCGTTCGGTTTGTGCCCCTTTTGGAGGGGTTGGGGCGGGATGAGGCGTAAAGAACGGTTTGATTTAGGCACCGGAACCCCGGACAACAGGGGCAGGTGATGAGGACAGAGCAATGAAAGCAGTTTCCAAATCAACAATGCGCCGCTGTGCGACCAGTTTGGTGGCTCTGGCGGTTCTGGCCGGGTGCAACGGGCCACTGGACTATGATCTGCGTGGTCAGGTCGGCGGGTTTTCGACCACGCAGGCGGCTCAAGCTGCCACTGCCAACCGGCCCGCACCGGATGCACGGGGGGTGATCACCTATCCCACCTATCAAGTGGCCGTCGCGCGTCGGGGTGACACAGTGAATGAGGTCGCCGCCCGTGTTGGACTGCCAGCAGCCGAACTGGCCCGGTTCAACGGTTTGCAACCCAACGATGCATTGCGCGACGGTGAAGTGATCGCCCTGCCGCGCACAGTTGGTGCGGCCAGCGGTGTGGACATCGCCTCGATTGCCGGAACCGCGATAGATCAGGCGCCAGATACAGGCTCCGTTCAGACATCGACATTGGAACCGGCCCAGATCACGCCGGCGGCAGCACCGGCACCGTCCGGTCCCGAACCGATCCGGCACAAGGTCAAGCGCGGTGAGACCGCCTATACCATTTCGCGCCTGTATCAGGTGCCGGTGGATGCGCTGGCCGAATGGAACGGTCTGGGGCCGGATTTCGCGATCCGCGAAGGACAATACCTGTTGATACCGGTCAAGAACCAGCCGGCGCCGCGTCAGGCCGCTGCGGCGGCGCCAGCCGCCACGGCGACTGAGGTAACGGAACCGGGTCAGGGCTCGCCAACGCCAACGCCGCCCAGTGCGACCCAACCTTTGCCTGAAGAAGATGTCCAACCGTTGGCCGAGGCGCCTGAGGCGCCGGATGTGACTGCCGAAGCCCCCAGCAACTCTGCAACCTCCGCGCTGTCGCTGCCCGTGTCCGGAAATATCATCCGGACCTATGACAAGGGTAAGAACGAGGGCATCGACATAGCCGCAGCGCCGGGCACCGCGGTCACGGCGGCAGAGGCCGGGACGGTTGCCGCAATCACGGCCGATGCCGATCAGGTTCCGATCATCGTTGTGAAACACACCAACGATCTGCTGACCGTGTATGCGAATGTCGAGGAAATCACGGTGAAGAAGGGCGATCGCGTGCGACGGGGTCAGAAGATCGCCGAGCTGCGGGACGGCGACAACGCTTACGTGCATTTCGAGGTGCGCGAGGGTTTTGAATCCGTCGATCCGGAACCCTATCTGCAGTGAGGTTGAAACGGCCCGTTGCCAGCCGTGCCGCTGACCCATGTTCCGGACAACAACCTCTGTCAGGCCTGCGGGTCGTAGTCGCTCAGCCGTTTGCCGGGCTCGTCTGCAAAGAGTTCGGGCAAGGCTGTGACCGCTTCGATCAGATCAATGCGAAAGACCCGGAACCCGTCTCTCAGTTCGCACCACGCGGTCAGCGTCCAGACACGGCCCCAGTACTCCATGTGCAGGGGCCGGATGACCCGGTCCGTCAGTACGCCGTCGATGCGGCGGTAGGATAGGTGCAGTTTCTGGCGGGATTTGATGGCGGCCCTGATCGGGGCCATATGAGCCAGTCCGCGCGCAGCATCCGCAAAGGGATAGACCGCGAATTTCCATGCATCCGCTTCGGCAATCACCTGAGTCGGCAGCACTGCGTCGATCTTGTCGGCAAGCGAGTCTGCGGCGGCCTTGAGATCAGGATCAGCGGCTTCGGCCACGATGGCCATACCCAGATTCAGCGCCTCCAGTTCAGCCGGGGTCAGGTTCAGCGGGGGCAGGGTGATCTGTTCCCGGACCATGTATCCGACGCCACGCTCACCTTCGACAGGCACACCTGACGCCACCAGCGTGTCCATGTCGCGGTATATAGTGCGGACCGACACTTCGAGGCGATCCGCGATGTCCTGCGCGCGGTGCAGTTGACCATCGCGCAGGATCTGGATGATATCGAACAGACGGTCAGTGCGGCGCATAGGGTCTGCCGTATGGCGCCGGGCCGCCCATCATGCGGTCATGTTCCATAACACATGCTCGTGACGCATCTGTACGCTGTCAGGTTGTATTGCCGCCATCAGCGCCGGGGCAAAATCCTGCTGTGGGAACTGGTCGGCTGCGTCCTTCGCAGCCTGCATGTCCTCCCAGATAACATAGTCGGTCCAGCGGCCATCCTCGCCCTGGCTGAGCTGTCGGTGTGTAAATCCGCGTGTGCTGCGGACAAAGCTCTCCGAGGCCTGACTGAGCCTCACAAACGCCTCTGGCGTAGTCCCATTGGCGAGAGTAAAGGTGACGATTTCTGCAACATGAGTCATTTCGGTCTCCATAGTCGGGGTTTCGATACCGCCGACATAACCACTTACAACTGACATAAACCTGTCAGTTGAAAAAATCGAGCCCATAGAAACATCGGAATCCCCTGAAATTTGACCACCAAATTGATCTGGTTCCCTTTTGTGGACGGGTTTTGGGGCGTAAACACAGCGTGAAAGCACATTCGCGGTGCGCACACGGAGCGCCGCCACAGAAGGAGATAGAGACATGCTGAATAATATCGGTCTTCCGGGCATCCTGCTGATCGCGGTGGTTGTCCTGGTTCTGTTCGGACGCGGCAAGATCAGTTCGCTGATGGGCGAAGTCGGCAAAGGCATCACATCGTTCAAGAAAGGCATCAAGGAAGGTTCTGAAGAAATCGAACAGGACGCCTCAGAGCTGGCCAAGGATGTCACGCCCGAATCCGAGAAAGACAAGGTCTAATCCGGGATGTTTGATCTGGGCTGGACCGAGCTTCTGGTCATTGGGATCGTTGCGCTGATCGTAGTCGGGCCAAAAGACCTGCCGGTGCTGTTCCGCAATGTCGGGCGATGGCTTGGCAAGGCCCGCGGCATGGCCCGCGAGTTTAGCACGGCCATGAACGAGGCTGCGGATGAGGCCGGGGTAAACGACATCAAGAAGGGTCTGAACGCGGCAACGAATCCGGTCGGCAACGCCATGGACGGCGTAAAAAAGGCCGCGCAGGATATGGCCAAGAGCATAGATCCAACCAAGTTCGACCCTGACAGCGAAACGGGAAAGCTGGCTGCAGAACGGGCCGAACAGGCCAAGAAGATTCAGGCAACCTCGGCCCGTGCCACTGCCGAGCGTAAGGCCAAGGAAGCCGCTGATGCGCTGGCCAAGGCGGAAGAAGCCGAAGCTGCGCTGGACACTGAAAGCAAAACATGACCAAGACCGACGAGATCGAGGATTCCTCGGCCCCATTGATCGAGCATCTGGCAGAACTGCGCACGCGGTTGATTCACTGTGTGGTCGGGTTTCTGATCGGCATGATCATCTGTTTCACGGTGGCCACACCGATCTTTAACTTTCTGACGCAACCTCTTTGCGAGGTTCTGACCGAGCGCGGGCAGGATTGCGGCCTGATTTTCATCTCGCCTCAGGAAGGGTTTTTGTTGCCATCAAAGTCTCGTTTCTCGGTGGGTTCATTCTTGCTTTTCCCTATATCGGCATGCAGATGTGGCGCTTCGTTGCGCCCGGATTGTACCGGTCCGAGAAAAACGCGTTTCTGCCCTTCATGCTGGCGTCCCCCTTCATGTTCCTTTTGGGGGCAAGCTTTGCCTTTTATGTCGTCACGCCGCTGGCCTATGATTTCTTCCTTGGATTTCAGCAGTTCGGAACCGAAGGCGAGGCGGTCGCGGATGGTGCGGCTGCCCCCCTGAGCGTAGTGTTCCAAGGGTCCGCGCAGGAATACCTGAACCTGACTATCAAGTTCATCGTGGCCTTTGGCCTGTGTTTTCAGTTGCCGGTGCTGCTGACCCTGATGGGTAAGGCCGGACTGGTCAGCGCCGAAGGGTTGGGCGCGGTCCGAAAATACGCCGTTGTCGGCATTCTGGTTCTGGCGGCGATTGTGACACCGCCGGATGTGATCACCCAGGTCATCCTGTTTGTTGTGGTCTACGGCCTGTACGAGATCTCCATCTTCCTTGTCGCCCGGGTCGAAAAGAAGCGAGAAGAGCAACTGCGGGCCGACGGATACTATGATGACGAAGAGGCTGAGGCGGACGAAGACCTGATGCAGGAATTTGAGAACGACAAGTAGTCTGCATCGCGATCGCGAGAAGGCGCGCCCATGGTCGGTGCGCCTTTTTCGTTCGTGGCTCTTGTTGTGGTGCTTGGAACATGGTTTGAACCCGGCCAGGCAGACCGGAGAAACCGATGGATGACCAAGCCCTGAACCGTATCGCCGACGCGCTAGAGCGCATGGCACCGGCGCCATTGGCCGCACCGGATTTCAATGCGGCCCCGGCTTTTGTCTGGCATGTGGACCCGGATCGCCTGACACCGGTCGAACAGGTCAATCGGGTCGATCTGGACCTGTTGGTCGGGATCAACCGCTCCCGGGACACCTTGCTGAACAACACGCGCCGTTTCGCGGCCGGGTTCAAGGCCAACAATGCCCTGCTTTGGGGTGCGCGGGGAATGGGAAAATCCAGCCTTGTCAAGGCGGTGCACGGCGCCCTTCAATCGGATCACCCTGACCTGAAACTAGTGGAACTGCAGCGCGAGGATATGGGCTCGGTTGCGCGCTTGCTCAACCACCTGCGCGCCGCGCCACACAGGTTTATCCTGTTCTGCGATGATCTGTCTTTCAGCCATGACGACCAGCACTACAAGTCGCTCAAGGCCGTTCTGGACGGCGGCATCGAAGGGCGGCCCGAAAACGTCGTCTTCTACGCCACGTCCAACCGCCGTCACCTGATGCCACGGGATATGATCGAAAACGAACGCTCCAGCGCCATCAACCCGTCCGAGGCGGTCGAGGAAAAGGTCTCTTTGTCCGACCGGTTTGGACTGTGGCTGGGGTTCCACCCCTGCGATCAGGACGAGTATCTGGCGATGATCGACAGGTATTGCGCAGCGTACGGCGTCCGCGTGGAACAAGATGCTCTGAGAGCGGACGCAATCGAATGGCAGGCTACGCGCGGCGCACGCTCGGGTCGGGTGGCCTGGCAATTCTTTGTCGATCTGGCCGGGCGCAACGGCGTACACATCGCCTGATCCGCCCGCTTCATCTGGCCAAAAATATCCCCGCCGGAGGCATGGCCCGCAGGGCCATTCCTAAAGCAGGGCCAAAAGTCGTTTTGCTTCGCTGTGTGTGGGTGTAAGCGCGTCCCGATCCTCGCTTGGGTGAAACCGCGCGCGCACCGCCGTTGGCATCGGGGCCGGTTCCAGGATGGACACGCGCGGACCGGTATGCTCGGTCTCTGCCGCCCAGCTGCGCGCCAGCGCCATTTGCGCCGCTTTGGACGCGCCGTATATGCCGTAGAACTTTTCACCCGCCTTGGGGTCATCGAAGAACACGGCGTGCCCGGCTTCTCCCAGCAAAGGGGCAACATAGGGGATCAGGACCGATGTTGCGGTGGCGTTTGTGTTCACCGCCTTGGCCCATTCCTTGGGATCGACAAAATGGGCCGGCGTCAGGGCGGACGTGTGAACCGCAGTGTGCATCCACAGGTCGATCTTCCCCCATCGGTCATGAATGCCGCGACACAGCGTCGCCATCGCATTCGGATCGGTGATATCCATCGGCGCCAGCGTGGCGGTCCCGCCTTTGGCCTGAATGCGGTCGTCCAGCTCTTCCAACCCGCCGGTGGTGCGGGCGACGGCGACGACATGATATTGCGGCACCAGGGCTTCGGCCAAAGCCGCGCCCAGCCCGCGAGACGCCCCTGTGATCAGGGCGATTTTGGTCTGATCTGTCATGGCTGCGGTTTGACCGTCTGCACGCGACGCGTCAAGACGCGATTAGCTGCCGGGAATGGCCATCCGCCGGATCTGGCCGCTTTGTCGCAGCATGATGCCATCTTCATCAATGGCCACAACCGTGCCCGAGGCAACGCGGCTGCCGGGCTTAACCTCTTTCACGCGGCCAGATGACAAGCGCATCAGCGCCCGCAGATCGGCCTTGGGACCAAAGATACCCAGAACCGATACAGAATTCCTCTTCAACGCGCCCGCCTGCGTGGCCGCGCTTTTGACGTTGGTGTTTGGCATACTATGTGGCCCGGGCAGTACCGGACCCCTGTTTGGTGAGTGGTAGGGGACCGTCACTATCAAACCGGGCAAGGGAACAAAAGAGTGCCCGACGTGCCGCCGGTCGGCGGGGCTCGGTGAGCCCGCAAACCCTTGCACTTGCGCTTGGTTCTGCCTCGGGTTGTGGGCGTAAACCCACCAATGCCGGGCGGAACCGGTTGACTGGCGCCCTCTATCAAACGCACGAGTGTTCGGTGTGATTCGCAGCTCTGGTGGTCAGGGGCGCTGCCCATTACATGAAACCTGCAAAGAACTCAGCCCGA
This sequence comes from Ruegeria sp. B1, assembly GCF_056535885.1. Classification (NCBI taxonomy): domain Bacteria; kingdom Pseudomonadati; phylum Pseudomonadota; class Alphaproteobacteria; order Rhodobacterales; family Roseobacteraceae; genus Ruegeria; species Ruegeria sp. B1. The sequence continues at coordinate 2,572,310 of NZ_JBQFJA010000001.1, forward strand.
GGCCAGCTTGGCCGAATTCCATGAGCCGCCGACAAGCTGCATGTCTTCTTTCTTCTTGCTGACCCTGCGGGTGTTTTCCAAACTGTCCAGATAACCATCGCTGACGCTGCCGGTGATGTAATTGCCGTCGAAGCACGAGCAATCGAAGGCGTCGATCTCGGGGTTGCCCTCTTGCGCCGCCCAGATCAGATCATCGAGATGCTGATAGAACAGGGCATCCGCGCCAAGTTCCTTGCGGATGTCCTCGATCTCTTTGCCGTTAGCGATCAGTTCGTGCTTGGTCGGCATATCGATGCCATAAACATTCGGGAACTTGACCGGCGGAGACGCGCTGGCGACATAGACTTTCTTGGCGCCCGCCTCGCGGCACATCTGCACGATTTTCTTGATTGTGTTGCCGCGGACGATCGAGTCGTCGATCAGCAGAACATTGTGGTCCTTGAACTCCAGCGGGACGGCGTTCAGCTTGCGCCGCACGGATTTCTGCCGCTCTTCCTGTCCCGGCATGATGAAGGTGCGTCCGACATAGCGGTTTTTGACCAGACCTTCGCGGTATGAGATCCCTGTGGCCTTGGCAACCTCCAGCGCAACAGGGCGGGCGCTGTCGGGGACTGGGATGATCCGGTCGATATCCAGGCCGGAGTCCTGAATCTGTTTCGCCAGGGTCTGCCCCATGCGCATCTGGGTCTTGTAGACCGACACGCCGTCCAGCAGCGAATCCGGGCGCGCCAGATAGACGTATTCGAAGATACATGGCGTCAATTGACCCTCAACCGCCTGAAACTCGTGCTTATTGCCGTCCAGATCAATCAGGATGGCCTCGCCGGGGCGCAGATCGCGCAGCTTTTCAAATCCGTTGATACCAAAGGCGACATCCTCGGAGGCAAAGGCATAGTCGTCGCCATCGCCCGGAGCGTCCCGTTTGGCCACCGACAGAGGCCGGATGCCGTACGGATCGCGGAAGGCCAGCATTCCGACACCGGCGATCAGGCAGATCACGGAATAGGCGCCCTGTACACGCTCCATCGTCATTTTCACGCCGGCAAAGATGTTGCGGATTGGATCGGCATTGCCGTTGACCTTGATGGCGTCGGCCACCTTGTCGGCCAGCACGTTCAGCAGGATTTCGGAATCCGACGTGGTGCGCAGGTGGCGGCTGTATTTTCCGGTGACTTTTTCGCGCTGTTCCGCCGTGTTGGTGATGTTGCCGTTGTGAACCAGATATATGCCATAGGGTGCGTTCACAAAGAACGGCTGCGCTTCGGCTGCGCTGAGCGACCCGGCGGTGGGGTAGCGGACATGACCGATCCCGACCTTGCCCAGAAGTACCTCGGCATCTTGCGCGTTAAAGACGTCCTTGACCAAGCCATTGGCCTTTTTCTCACGAAAGAACTCGCCGTTATAGGTGACGATGCCCGAGGCATCCTGGCCCCGGTGCTGGAGCATCAGCAGCCCGTCATAGATTTCCGCAAAGACATCATATGTCCGGCTTGCGATCCCCAAAATCCCACACATGTACGGGCTCCAATGTCTATGGGTTGATTGCGCAGAGGGTGAGCGGTCGCCGGGAGCGTATGGTTCGCAAATTTGCGATGGTGTGCGGGTGTGTTGCTTTCGTCGACGCCATATTGGCGAGCATCACTGCGACCAGCGCAAATGAAAACAGAAAGAACAAGACCGGTGGCTCCGATTCCGTGGCGGCTTGGCCTTCACATAATGCCTTACGACGCGGCTGTCATCAAAGGATCACAATCTAAGCCTGTTGGCGGCGATATTTTAATCCCGGTGTCGAGAGAGGTGACATTTTCCCTGTCATATGCTGTCATTGTTTTCATCAGGGGTTTCAGAGCCCAAGGGAATGCGCGCGGCAGGTAATGATGTGGCAGAACAGGCCCGCCCGTAAAAAAGAAGAACCCGTCAAACGCCGGTGCCATCGGTGCCGCGGTATGGGACGCGCGCCCTGCCAGATCTGCAACGGAACCGGCCAAGTTGTCAAAAGCCACGATATCCTGGGCAAACCGATCTTTGATCGGTGCAATGGGTGCTTTGGCTTGAAAACAATACGCTGCACGGTCTGCGGCGGCGAAGGGTTCATGTGAAAAAAGCCCGGTTGAGACCAGGCTTTTGAAACGGTGGGTTTTGAAACTTACTGCCCGTCGGTTCCTTCGGTCTGGCTGGTGCTTTCCGTGGCTTCTTCGGTCTGGACGGAGCTTTCGGAGTCTGCGGCGCAGCTGCCAACAAGCTCTTCATATTGCTGTGTGATCCAGCCCAGCGCCGCTTCGGGGTTCTGTTCCTCGATCCGGTCGCTGAATTGCTCGAATACCTTTGCCGAACGGCTTTCATCCACGATTGTGTAGGATTGACCGGTCATGACCGTGTCGTAAACAAAGAACGCGATCGCGACCAACAGGATGCCGCGGGCGATACCGAAAAAGAACCCAAGCGCCTGATCCAGTCCACCAAGGGCCGACCGCTGCACGAGCGAGGAAAACAGCGGGGTGAAGATGCTGACCACGATCAGAGCGATGGCAAACACGGCGGCAAAGCCGGTGATCACCGACAATTCGCAGCTATCGCGCAAGAAATCCCCGACCACCGGGATTTCCTTGACCAGCGGCACCGCCTGCGGGGCAAAAATAAAGGCTAGAACAGCGGCGGCGACCCAGCCCGCGATGGCCAGAACCTCGCGCATGAAGCCGCGCGAATAGGCCAGCAAGCCCGACAGCACGATGATCAGGGCGACAACCCCGTCAATTATTGTAAAACCTTCCATGGCCCTCGCCTGTTCTTTTTTCTGCCTCTCGGGCGCGACTTTAACCTGCTCCGAAGGTTTCGCCAACAAACCCAACCAAATCAGTGGGTCGGGTGAGTGTCAGACCTGCCACAGTGCCGGTTTTGCCACCTGCCGGAGCAATCGCCGCTGTGAAACCAAGTTTTTGCGCTTCTTTCAACCTGTTTTCGGTCTGCGGAGCCGGTCTAAGTGCCCCGGATAACGAGATTTCTCCGAAAACGACGGTGTCAGCGGACAGGGCCGTGTCTTCGCGGGCGCTGAGCAGCGCAGCGGCCACGGCGAGGTCGGCGGCGGGTTCGCTGATTTTCAGGCCGCCGGCGACGTTCAGGTAGACATCGAGCCCGGCGAACGGGATGCCGCAGCGCGCTTCGAGCACAGCGAGGATCATCGCGAGGCGTCCGCTGTCCCAGCCCACCACGGTGCGTCGGGGTTGGGAATGGGGCGAGGGGGCGACGAGGGCCTGCAGTTCGACCAGCACGGGGCGGGTGCCCTCGATTCCTGCGAACACGGCGGAGCCGGGGCTGGGTTTGCCGCGTTCCGATAGGAACAGGGCCGAGGGGTTGGTGACTTGAGCCAGACCCTTGCCCGTCATTTCGAACACGCCGATCTCATCCGCCGGGCCAAAGCGGTTCTTGACCGCGCGCAGGATGCGGAACTGGTGGCCGCGTTCGCCCTCGAAGTACAGCACGGTGTCGACCATATGCTCGACAACGCGGGGGCCCGCGATCTGGCCTTCCTTGGTGACATGTCCGACCATGATGACAGAAACGCCGTGGCGCTTGGCAAAAGTCGTCAGCTCATGTGCAGCGGCGCGAACCTGCGACACCGACCCCGGGGCGCTGTCGACATTGTCGGCCCACATGGTTTGAATCGAGTCGATGATGGCCAATCCGGGCTTTTCGGCCTCGAGCGTGGTCAGGATGTCGCGCAGGTTGGTTTCGGCGGCCAGCTGTACGGGCGCATCCTCCAACCCGAGCCTGCGCGCGCGCATCCGGACTTGCGCGCTGGCCTCTTCGCCGGAGACATAGATGGTCTTGACCCCTTCGCGTGCAAACCGGGCGGCGGCCTGCAGTAACAAGGTGGATTTGCCGATGCCGGGATCGCCGCCGACCAGCAGGGCCGAGGCGGGCACCAGACCGCCGCCCAGCACCCGGTCAAGCTCGTCCACGCCGCAAAGCGTTCGGGGCGGCGGCGTTTCTTCGGTCGAGAGATCGGACAAGGTAACCGACTGGCCTCGCTTGCCGCCCAACGACTTTTTGGCAGGGCCCGCGGACAGGGGGACGTCCTGCGTGATGGTGTTCCACTCGCCGCAGGCGTCGCAGCGTCCGGACCAGCGGGTATGTGTGGCACCGCAGGCAGAGCAGGAAAAAGATGTCGTCTTGGCCATGGCGCAATTGGTGCCCGAGGATGGACGGTTCTTCAAGCCCTTGCGGGCTCTCCTCACCGCCGGTGGGGCGCCGCGTCCTCAGGCCCGGCGAGCCATCGTCCGCGGCAGGCGCTGGCGCGCCGGGCCGTCAGGTCTCTGCGGTGGTCCTGACCTGGCGTTCGGTCAGAATTCCCAAAGCGATGGAGGCGAGAATACAGGCGGTGAATAGGTACAGGCCCCAGGCGGTTTCGATCGTGGCGTAGGAAATCCCCTTGGCCAGGGTGATGTAAAGCGCGATGAGGAAGATATCGGCCATCGCCAGCTTGCCGAGAATATTGAGCGCGGGCTGAACGCGGACATCCAGCAGGTTCCACTGAACCAGCGCGGTGCCGATGGTTTTGATATACGGCGCGAAAAGGGCGAAGATGGTGACGATCAGCGCAAGGAAGACGTCGGATTTCCACAGGGACTGGAGGCCGGTGATGACGCTGATCTCTGACAGCCCGAAGATCGGCAGGAACCCCGCGCGCATCAGGGGAGCGAACCACGCGATGGGGTAGAGGATTAACAGGGAAAGGGTGGCGAGGCGGAGCATCGATATTCCCATCTAGAGCCGCGTTTCATCGTTGAGCGCACCTTGAGTTGTTTTAATGATTTTGATCAGAGCCTCGACGTTGGGCATCATGAAGCTTTTTTCGGAAGGATACCTTGAAATAAATGGCGCGTTGTAAACTGAGTTTAGCGAGGCAATATGAATATGGTGCCTACGGTACATCGCCTCAAGTTCGACAGGATCAGTATGCCCGTTGGCCACAAGAAGGTCTGCAGGTAACTTGAGATGCCGAAGGCTTTGACTGATCTGTTGCTCTAAGTGTGTATCGTTAAGGGAGCCGAAGAGTTTCTCTAGATCATGAACATGGGGTGGCTTATTACCTCGCGCAACCAGTAATCCCTTTAGGCAAATTTCTAGCGCAAGGCCGAGGAGCTGCGACAATGGGTGCACGACAACAACAGTTTTTTCCTGCTGTCGTTGCCATCAGTTTCCAAGTTCCTCCAAATTGCACAAGCGGCTTCCAAGTAGCTGTAGCTAATATGCGCGTAGTGTAACGCTTCGCTGTATGTTTCATTTGATTTACCGCTCACCGCACCGCCTCAATCGGCCCCTCGGCGCTCCCGCTGATGAACTGCTCCACATAAGGATCACCCGAGGCGTCCATCTGTCCGACTGGTCCGGTCCACTGGATGACGCTTCCGTGCAGCATGGCAACGTTGTCGGCAATCGCGCGGGCGGAACTCATGTCGTGGGTGATGGTCATCGCGGTGGCGCCCATCTCGGTCACGATCTCGCGGATCAGGTCGTTGATGACACCGGACATGATCGGGTCGAGGCCAGTGGTGGGTTCGTCGAAAAAGATGATCTCGGGCTCGGCAGCGATGGCGCGGGCGAGGCCGACGCGTTTTTGCATCCCGCCTGACAATTCCGCCGGGAACCGGTCGGCGACGTTGGATTTCAGACCGACGCGGCGGAGTTTCTCGATGGCGATCTCGCGCGCTTCCTCGGTGGGGCGTTTCAGCGAGCCGCGCAGCAGGCGGAAGGCGACGTTTTGCCAGACGGGCAGCGAGTCGAACAGGGCCCCGCCTTGAAACAGCATCCCGAAGCGGGCCAGAAATGCATCCCGGTCGCCGGATTGGGCGTCCTTGCCATCCACGTAGATTTGGCCGCTGTCCGGGGTGATCAGGCCCAGAATACACTTCAGCGCCACCGATTTGCCAGTGCCCGAGCCGCCGATGATGACCATCGAGGTGCCCTTGGGAATCTCAAGGTTCATCCCCTGCAGGACGTGGTTGTCGTCAAAGGCCTTATGTACGTTCTCCATTCGGATCATAGCGAGAAGAACACCCCTGTCAGAACAAAGTTGGCCGCCAGGATCAGGACGGCGGCGGCCTCGACCGAGCCTTTGGTGGCGCGACCCACACCCTGCGCCCCTCGACCCGAGGTCATGCCGTAATAGCAGCCCATTACAGCCGCGATCAGGCCGAAGGCGGCGCCCTTGACCAGGGATGAGACAATGTCGCGGGTTTCCAGAAAGTCGACGGTGTTTCTGAGATAGGTCGCCGGGTTGAACCCCAGATTCTGCGTTGCGACCGCGTAGCCCCCCGCGATCCCGATCACGTCCCCGACAGCGACCAGCGCCGGTACCGTGATCAGCGCCGCCAGAACCCGCGGGGCGGTCAGGTACTTCATCGGATGTGTGGACAGGGTGACCAATGCATCGATCTGCTCGGTCACTTTCATGGTCGCGATCTCAGCCGCGATCGAGGAGGTCACCCGGGCGGCGATCATCAGGCCGACCAACACCGGGCCAAGTTCCCGCACCATGCCGATGGCGACGATCTGAGGCACCACGGCCTCGGCATTGAACCGAGCACCGCCAGCGTAGATTTGCAATGCCAGCGCGCCACCGGTGAAGATCGCGGTGAGGCCGACAACCGGCAGCGACAGCCAGCCGATGTTCAGCAGGGCCAGGCCAAATTCACGCGGGTAAAAGGGTGGGCGGAAGATGTGTGAGAGCGCATCGAGGGCAAACAGGGCGACCCGACGAAACACCGCAAGCAGGTTCAGGACGACGCGGCCCACTCCGCCCAGCATCGCAACAGGGCTCATTCCACGTAACCCCGGGAATAGCGGTTGCCCATCGATGTCAGGATTTCGTAACCGATGGTACCTGCGGCCTCGGCCAGATCATCGACGGTCTGATGTCCGTTCAGGATGCGCAGGCGTTCGGGGTCGCTGGGCAGGTCGGTGACATCGACCGTGATCAGGTCCATCGAGATGCGGCCGACGACCGGGCAGGGCTGGCTGCCCGCAAAGGTGTCGATGCCGCCGCCGATGGCGCGATGCAGTCCATCGGCATATCCCGCGGCCACTGTGGCGATGCGCGACGGTCGCCGCGCGGCCCAGGTATTGCCGTACCCGACGGTTTCCCCAACCTCAAGTGCGCGGATCTGAATCACCGGCAGATCGACCGTCACAACGGGTTTGGCGGCGGCAAACGGCATGCCGCCGTAAATGCCGATGCCGGGGCGGCAGAACTCGAAATGGAACTCTGGCCCCAGAAAGGTGCCGCCAGTGGCCGCGAGGGAACGCGGCGCGCTGACGCCTTCGGTCATCTCGCGGAAGGTCTTCAACTGCTGCTGATTCATCGGATGATCAGGCTCGTCCGAACACGCCAGGTGGGACATGACCACAACCGGATTGAGCGCCTCGGCCTTTGAACGCAGTGCCGCCCAATCTGCCGGTTCCAGCCCAAGGCGGTTCATGCCGCTGTCCAGTTGGATACCGAAGGTGTGGTCGGGCAGAGCCTGCGTGTGGCGTTGAAACTGTTCCGGCGTGTTGATCAACGGCGTCAGGTCATGAGCGCGCAGCAAGTCTGCGTCACCCTCCATATGTCCCGAAAACACCCCGATCATCGGGCCGGGGCCTGTGGCCTCGCGCACGGCTGCGCCTTCTTCGGCGACGGCCACAAAGAACTTGCGGACGCCTTCCTCGGCGAGTGCACTGGACACCGGACCCGCGCCCAGGCCATAGGCATCGGCCTTGACCACGGCGCCGGTTTCGACATCGGTTTTCGCGTCGAGCGCCCGCCAATTGCTGGCGAGCGCCTGAAGGTTAATCGTCAAACGTGCAGTACTCATGCCACCGTTCATGACATCGCGCGATCCGAGGTCAAGAGGGAATGCCCCGAATTTGGGGCGGTTTATCAGCGCCACTGGCAGGATTTGGCTGCAATAGAGGCCGATTCGGAAGAATTACATGTTGGATGCGTGTGATTGCACCGGTCCGCGATTGTATTCACCGGGCCGTCAAAGCGGGCCGACTGGCCTTTTCGTTGATCTCTCTCTACACAACCTCTGAAACGCCTGGGAGCAGAACTCAGCGCAAGGCGGCTGATGGGTCGTCCAAAGCACCGTCACTGTGCAAGGTCAGGAGAACAGCGGGATGGACATCGTGGTCGGACGCGAGGGGCGTCAGACGGAGATTGCAGACTTGTTTGCGCAGGTCTTTGCGGCCTCCGAAAGCCCGGAAGAAGGCGCGCGTGTCGGCGCTTTGGCCAAGGACTTGATGGCCACGACACCCGATGCGGATCTCTATGTGTTTTCTGCGCGAGAAGACGCAGACCTGCTGGGGTGTATCCTGTTTTCCCGGCTGGTTTATGACCGGGATGACCGTCAGGTCTTCATCCTGTCGCCCGTGGCGGTGCAGACCCAGCGGCAAAGAACGGGTGTGGGCCAAAACCTGATCCGTTTTGGGCTGAATACCCTGCGGCAGGCAGGGATCGACTTTGTCACCACCTACGGGGATCCGGATTACTACCGCAAAACCGGGTTCCATCCCATTTCGGAAGATTTCGCGCGGGCACCCGTGCGGCTGAGCCATCCGCACGGGTGGCTGGGTCAGTCTCTGTCAGGGAGTGAACAGGCACCGCTGCTGGGGGCGTGCCGCTGCGTTGACGCGCTCAATCGCCCCGAGCTCTGGTAGTCTGGCCAGCGCACCGGGTGCCTTGCTTAGTATTCGATCTGGCCATCCTGCTGCCAGGGTTTGACCAGATTGCCGAAGCGGGTGAATTGCGCCTCGAATGACAGTTCGATGGTGCCGATGGGGCCGTGGCGCTGCTTGCCGACAATGACCTCGGCCTTGCCGTGAAGGTGTTCCATCGCCTGCTTCCACTCTTCCATCTTCTCCAACTCGTGATCGCCGGGTTTTTCGCGTTCCTTGTAGTATTCCTCGCGGAACACAAACATTACCACGTCGGCGTCCTGCTCGATCGAACCTGACTCCCGCAGGTCGCTGAGTTGTGGGCGTTTGTCGTCGCGGTTTTCCACCTGACGCGACAGCTGAGACAGCGCGACCACCGGAATATTGAGTTCCTTGGCAATGGCCTTCAAACCCATTGAAATCTCGGCAATTTCATTGACGCGGTTCTCCGCCATGCCGCGGCAAAGCTGTAGATAGTCAATGACCAGCAGGTCCAGCCCATGTGTCCGCTTTAGCCGCCGCGCGCGCGGCCAGCTGTGATATCGGCAGGGCGGGGGTGTCATCGATGAACAGCGGACAGGCTTCCAAGTCCTTGGCGGCGTCGACAAAACGTCGAAACTCGGCCTCGGTCATGTCGCCTTGACGGATCTTGTGCGACGAAATCTCGGACGCTTCGGCCAAAACCCGGCCGGCCAGCTGCTCGGCACTCATCTCAAGCGAGAAAAACCCGACCACGCCGCCATCGATCGCACCTTCGCTGCCATCGGGCTTGGTGCCGCGCTTGTAGGCCTTGGCCACGTTGAAGGCTACATTGGTCGCCAGAGAGGTTTTCCCCATCGAAGGGCGCCCCGCCAGAATGATCAGGTCGGACGGATGCAGGCCCCCAAGCTGTTTGTCGAGATCGGCCAGACCGGTGGAGATTCCCGCCATGCCGCCACCGCGCTGGTAGGCTTCGTTGGTGACGTTGACGGCTTCTGTGACCGCCTTGAGGAAGGATTGGAATCCCTGTTCGGTCTGGCCCTGCTCGGATAACTGATAGAGCTGCTGTTCGGCCTCGACGATTTGTTCCTTGGGCTCGCTGGACACCTCAACGCGCGCGGCCTTGTCCGAGATGTCCCGGCCCAGACGGATCAGCTCGCGCCGGATGGCGAGGTCATAGATCATCTGAGCATAGTCATGCACCGCAAAGGCGCTGATCGAGGCCCCGGCCAGTTTGACCAGATAAGCCGGGCCGCCCAGTTCCTTCAGGCCCTCATCCTCGGCCATAAAGGATTTCAGGGTGACCGGAGAGGCCAAGGCGTTCTTGCCAATGCGCGCTGCGGCGACCTCGTAGATGCGGGCGTGAACCGGATCATAAAAATGCTCGGACCCTATGATCGACGCGACCCGGTCATAGAGATCATTATTGGTCAGAATCGCACCCAGAAGCTGCTGTTCAGCCTCAATGGAATGCGGCATAGTCTCCGCGTTTTGAATTTGCGCCGCTGCCTGTTCGATACTGCTGATCTCGTTCATCTCGTCCCCGCTGCCCGTTTGGCGGTTCTACACGCGATCCCCCCGTTCAATCCATCTGGAAATACCTGTGGCTAACTTGGGGTAAGGCCTTGGGATAAGTTTCCTGATGGTTCGGGATTTCGGATGCGCCTAGCTTATTATGTAGGAGTTTTCGGATAAGTCACTAGATATCGTTTGTTTACGCCCGATTCTGCCAGACTTATCCTCACCCATCCACAGACGGTTTACGTGGATTTATGCGCGTCCTGCCAGTCGCGCGGGTTGTTCAGGAAGGCTTCGACGCCGCTAAGGGTTTCTGCGTCAAAGGCCTTTTGCGCCTTGGCCTCGGCCAGCACGTCCCACCAGGTGCACAGGTGATGCAATTGGATACCGTGATCGCCCAGCGTCTTTTCGGTCTCGGGGAAAATTCCATAGTAGAAAATGACGGCGGTGTGCCCACAGGTCGCGCCGGTTTCGCGGATCGCATCGACGAAACTCAGCTTGGACCCGCCATCGGTCGTCAGGTCCTCGACCAGTAACACCCGGTCGCCTTCGCCCATCGCCCCTTCAATACGGGCGTTGCGGCCATATCCCTTGGGTTTCTTGCGCACATAGGTCATCGGCAAGGCCATGCGTTCCGCCACCATAGCAGCAAAAGGGATGCCGGCCGTTTCCCCACCTGCGATATTGTCAAAGGCTTCGAACCCCGCATCACGCATCACGGTGACGGTCATAAAGTCCATCAGCGTGGACCGGATGCGCGGGTATGAGATCAGTTTGCGGCAGTCGATATAGGTTGGGCTGGGCAACCCGCTGGACAGCGTGAACGGGTCGCGCGCATTGAAATGAACCGCCTTGATCTCCAGGAGCATCCGCGCAGTCAGACGGGCGATTTCGGTGCTGTCGGGAAAAGAACTGGGGATCATGGCACGACCTCGATGCTAAATGGGTTAGCGGCTGATAGCCTGTCCGTTGGGCGGGAGTCGAGAGGGAGGCGCACAAAAGAAATGCAGGCCTGGCACTAGGCCGCCGCGCCCATGCGGGCCGGCGCCTGTAAACGGTTCAAACCAAAAGAGACAGCCCGCTTTGCAGCAGCTGCAGCGCGTGATCCCGGGCGGCGAGACGCACTTTATCCCGGCCAAGGGCGCCGAACTCAACGGTTTCGGTCCGTGTCGGGTGCCCCGCTACCGCAAGCCCGAAACAGACCCGCCCTTCGGGTTTGAACTCTGATCCACCGGGTCCTGCAATTCCGGTGATCGAGACGGCCAGTTGCGCCTGAGAGTGAAGCAGCGCGCCATCCGCCATTTCCCGTGCCACGTCCTCTGAGACTGCGCCGTGCGCCGCGAGTGTATCGGCCTGAACCCCCAGCATGTCCTGCTTGGCAGCGTTCGTGTAAGTGACGAATCCGCGGTCGACCACAGCCGAACTGCCCGGTATATCCGTCAGTGCGGCCGCCACCATCCCGCCCGTACAGCTTTCGGCTGTGGCGATCATCACACCCTGCGCTTTCGCGCGATCCAGCAGATCGGAAACGGTCATAGGCCTAGAACTCCATGTGCGAGTCCCGCCAGGATCACCACGCCAATCCCAGCCATCACCCCGGCAATCACGTCGTCCAGCATGACACCCAAGGCATCATTGCGCCGGTCCGCCCAACCCACCGGTCCCGGCTTGGTGATATCGAACAGGCGAAACAGGACAAAGCCGGCAATCCAGCCAGGCCAGAGTGCGGTGATCTCGATTCCATGGGCCCAGGACGGGTAAGAGATCGCCCAGAGCGTGACGAGTTGCCCCGCAACTTCGTCAATGACGATCTCAGACGGGTCGTGGTCCGTTTGCCCGGCTGTCATCGTGCGGGTGGCCCAAAGCCCACCAAGGAAGACTGCGGCGGTAGCGACCACCAGCAGCGGAAAGCCTCCGAGCACGTGCAGGAGCCAGGCCAGCGGCAGGGCCACCAACGAGCCCCACGTGCCCGGTGCCGGGCGCAGATATCCCACGCCGCCGACGGTCCCGATCAGTTGTGCGGCGGTCATGATTTCACCAGACTGGCCGTGGCCAGCGCGGCAATGCCTTCGCCGCGCCCGGTAAAGCCCAGCCGTTCCGACGTGGTTGCCTTGACCGAGACCTGGTCCACGCGCAGGCCCAAGATTTCGGACAGGACGCCGCGCATCTTATCGGCGTGCGGGCCGATTTTGGGAAACTCACAGACCAGCGTGCAATCGACGTTCGAGATGCGGTACCCCATGTGCCGGGCAAGACCGGCGGCGTGGCGCAGGAAAATCTCGCTGGCCGCACCTTTCCACTGCGGATCAGACGGCGGGAAGTGCTGGCCGATGTCTCCTTGCGCGAGGGCACCATAGATCGCATCGGTGACCGCGTGCATCCCGACATCAGCGTCCGAGTGCCCTTGCAATCCGCGCTCATGCGGAAGCGGGACGCCGCACAGAATGACATGGTCGCCCTCGCCAAACCGGTGAACATCGTACCCGTTGCCCAACCTCACATCCATATGCAGCCCCATAACACGTTCCGCCCGGGCAAAATCCTCGGGCCGGGTGATTTTGATATTGTCCGCATCGCCCGGAACGATGGTGATGTCTAGGCCTGCAGCACGGGCAACCTCAACATCATCGGCCGCACCTCCGGGATGTGCTGTGTGGGCCGAGACAATGGCGTCATAGTGAAAGCCCTGCGGGGTCTGTGCCGCGAACAGACCTGCGCGGTCTTTGGTGCCTGTCACAACCGACTCATCCCCGGTCCAAAGTGCGTCTGTCACAGCCAGACCAGGTGCTGCCGCGCTGTGCGTGTTCAGCGCTGTCAGAACATCTTGAATGAGGCGGGTGCTGACGCAGGGTCGTGCGACGTCGTGGATCAGCACTTTCTCGACGCCGCGTTCGGTAAGAGCCTGAAGACCGGCTTTAACCGACCCGGCGCGGTCCTGCGCCCCCTGCGCCAGGATCAGATCTGTGTCGCGGAACGCCTCCCACGCCTCCGCGTCTTCAGGCGACAGAACCAGAACCAGCAGGTCAACCTGTCCCTTGAACCGGTCAATCGTCCACTCCGCCACCTGCCGTCCGGCAAGGGTACGCCATTGTTTGGGCGTGCCGCCTCCGGCGCGCAGCCCGCGCCCTGCGGCAACGATGATGGCGGCGGTTGTCATAGGGTGTGCTCTCCTGCGTTCAGGCCCTGTTTAGGGGGCGGTGAATGCAGAGGCAATCACCCGTGTCAGTGTGCCTAAAAAATAGGCAAGTGATGATTTTGCGGGCTTGTGGGGCGCCGATTTGTTGTTCATATGCGCTGCATTCGGTATCAAACACGCATCTGCCCAAGGATTAAGCACGTTGACCCTGCATCTTGCTGACAAGGAACTGAACCCGCCAGTGATGTTGGCGCCAATGGCCGGAATCACGGATCGCCCGTTCCGCGATCTTGTGCTGCGGTTTGGCGCCGGGATGGTCGTCAGCGAGATGGTGGCCAGCCAGGAGATGGTGCAGTCCAAGCCGGGCGTGCGCGAGCGGGCAGAACTGTCGGCAGACGTAGAAAACACAGCTGTCCAACTGGCCGGGCGCGAGGCGCACTGGATGGCCGAGGCGGCTCGACAGGTTGCCGATCGCGGCGCGCGCGTCATCGATATCAACATGGGATGCCCGGCCAAAAAAGTGACAAACGGCTATTCGGGATCGGCGCTGCTCAAAACCCCAGATCATGCCCTGACCCTTATCGAGGCTGTGGTGGCCGCTGTCGATGTGCCTGTCACGCTGAAAACGCGTCTGGGTTGGGACGACTCGCTTCTGAATGCCCCGGATGTGGCTCGCCGGGCGCAGGATGCGGGCATTCAGATGGTTACCATTCATGGGCGCACGCGCTGTCAGTTTTACAAGGGGCATGCGGACTGGCGCGCCATCCGGGCGGTGAAGGATGCGGTGTCGATTCCGGTGATCGCCAATGGCGACATCGTCGACACCCGCGCGGCGCGGCAGGCATTGCAGGCGTCGGGTGCGCATGGCGTCATGGTCGGGCGTGGGGCTCAGGGCAAGCCATGGCTGTTGGCGCAGATCTGTCATGACATCTACGGGACGGAGGCGCCCGACATTCCAACCGGATCGGGTTTGGTTGATATGGTGCAGGCGCATTATCAGGCAATGCTGGCGTTCTACGGCGAGGATCTGGGGCTGCGCGTCGCGCGTAAACACCTCGGCTGGTACATGGACGGTGCCAACACCCCGCCATCATTGCGGCGCGCCGTTTTGACATCGCGCGCCACCAAAGACGTCTTGCGCCTGATCGGCGACGCGCTGAGCGCTACGGCAGAGGCGGCGGCATGAATTCAGACAAAAGCATCTGGAATTCGCTGCCGGTGCCCGCCTTCATTATCGATGCGGAAGATCGCATTGCAGACGTCAACTCGTCGGGTGAAGGGTTCCTGAACGCATCGCGCAAATCCGTGATTGGCCATCCGGTGTGGGATCAGATCGCGGTCGATGCGCCGTTGGAAGAGGCGTTTTTGCGCGCGCGCCAGCAAGGCACGCCCCTGTTTGTAAACGACGTGGACGCTGGATCGGGCAACCGCGCACCTCTGCAATGCGCCTTACAGATTGCGCCCCTGGTCGGGCATCCGGGTTCGATGATCATGATCATCTCGCCGCGTGAACTGGCGGGTCGGATGACCCGTGGCAACACGGTCAAATCCGCGGCTCAATCCGCGATTGGCATGGCCGAAATGCTGGCGCATGAGATCAAGAATCCGCTGGCCGGTATCACCGGCGCCGCGCAGCTGCTGAGCATGAATGTCTCGTCGCAGGATCTTGAGCTGACGGACCTGATCGTGGCCGAGAGCCGCCGGATCGTAAAGCTTTTGGAGCAGGTCGAGCAATTTGGAAACCTGTCGCAGCCGGATTTCAAACCGGTCAATATCCACGATGTTCTGGATCGGGCGCGCCGGTCGGCCTTGTTGGGCTTTGGCGCCGATATGGCGATCATCGAAGATTACGACCCTTCGCTGCCCTTGGCCTATGGCGATCCCGATCAGTTCTTGCAGGTGGTGCTGAACCTGCTCAAAAACGCCTCCGAGGCGGCTGGACCCAAGGGTGGCACGATCCGATTGCGGACTTATTTCGAGCATTCGTTCCGGTTGCGCCGCAGTGACGGGTCGGGTCACTCGCTGCCATTGCAGATCGAGATCATCGATGACGGGCCAGGTCTGCCCGATGAGATTCGCAGCGACATTTTCGATCCGTTTGTTTCCGGCAAGGACAACGGCACTGGGCTGGGCCTGGCGCTGGTGAGCAAGATTATCTCGGACCATGACGGCTGGATTTCGGCCGAGTCCGTTCCGGGGCGCACGGTGTTTCGCCTGTCGCTGCGCCGCGCACCCCGTGAAGACACAGAGGATAAAAAGGAGAGCACCTGATGGATGGCACAGTCCTGGTCGCAGATGATGACCGCACGATCCGCACCGTTCTGACCCAGGCCCTGACGCGGGCCGGATGCAAGGTACATGCCACCTCTTCGCTTACGACGCTCATGCGCTGGGTGGGTGAGGGCAAAGGGGACGTGGTGATCTCTGATGTGGTGATGCCGGACGGAAACGGGCTTGAGATGCTACCCAAGATTGCGCAGGACAGGCCCGGGCTGCCGGTGATCGTGATTTCGGCCCAGAACACGATCATGACCGCGATCCAGGCGGCCGAGGCGGATGCCTATGACTACCTGCCAAAGCCGTTCGACCTGCCGGACCTGATGAAGCGGACGGCCCGTGCGCTGGATCAGAAACAAAGGTCGCAGCCGGAACCGGTGGACGCCTCTGGGGATCGCCCGGACGAGTTGCCGTTGGTCGGACGCACCCCGGCCATGCAGGCGCTGTACCGGCTGGTCGCGCGGGTTATGAACACCGATCTGTCGGTGATGGTGTCCGGTGAAAGCGGCACCGGCAAGTCACTGATCGCACGTGCCATCCACGATTTCTCTGACCGGCGAACGCTCCCGTTTGTGACCGCCACTGCTGCTGACCTGCGTGATCTCGAGGGACCGGCCCGCGTTATGGCGCGCGTGCGTGGCGGGACGCTTCTGTTTGATGAAATCGCCGATATCGACGACGAGATTCAGGCCCGGATTGTGCGGATGATGGATACACCCGGCGACCATGTTCCGCGCTTTATGGCGACCAGCCAGTCTGACTTGACCGAGGGTATGGAAAACGGACGTATCCGTCAGGATCTGTACTACCGTCTATGTGGCGCAACGGTACAGGTTCCGGCCCTGCGGGAACGCGTCGACGACATCACGTTGCTGGCTGAGCATTTCCTCGTCCGTGAGGAGCGCGAGAGCGGGCTGAAACGCTGGCTCAGCCCCGAGGCCGTGGAACTGGTGCGGCGGTATTCCTGGCCGGGCAATGTGCGCCAGCTGGAAAACGCGATCCGACGCCTGAGCCTGACCAGCCGGGCGGACGAGATATCAAAGACCGAAGTCGAGATGGTGCTGGGCAGCCAGCCTGAGGCCGAACCGGTTCTGGGCGACGGAGAACGCGAGAAGCTGTCGACCTCGGTCGGGCGCCATCTGCGGCGGTATTTCGATCTGCACGGCAACATGTTGCCGCCACCGGGCCTGTATCAGCGCATTCTGCGTGAAGTCGAAGCACCCCTGATCGAAATTGCCCTGGACGCAACCGGTGGAAATCAGGCGAAATGTGCCGATCTGCTGGGGATCAACCGGAATACGCTTCGTAAAAAAATCACCGATCTCGATATTCAGGTGACACGCCGACGCAAACTGATGTAATATCGCCACACAAACCGTGGCATTCGGGTATTCCGTCCGAAGAGACCACGACATATGGCGGTAAGCCGCGCGAGCGGCACAGCAGGATGAGGGCAGACGGTGGCAACCCGGGCACAGAGCGGGCTGATCCTATCGATCAATCGGTGGCGAAAATCCCGAAAACTGCGCAATTTTAGCACCTTGGGGCTGGTCCTTCTGGGGCCGGCGCTGGCGTTGGCCACCTATCTCGTCATTGGTCCGTTCGATCTTGGGGCGACGGCGCCGACCTTGCGCCTGATTCTGCTTGCTGACCTTGTTTACGTTCTGGTCGTTGCCGCCCTTGTGCTGAGCCAGTTGGCCAACCTGATCGCGGCGCGGCGGGCAAAATCAGCGGGCTCGCGGCTGCACCTGCGATTGATCGGAGCATTCACGCTGCTGGCTTTGGTTCCGACGGTCACTGTCGCAGTTTTTGCGGGTCTCACCGTCAATATCGGTCTTGAGGGCTGGTTTTCGGATCGTGTCCGACAGGTCGTCGGGTCTTCGCTCACGGCTGCGGAAGCCTATGAGCTTGAACACAGGCAGGGCCTGACACAAGACGCCGCCGTGCTGGCGCGTTATCTCGATAATGCGCGCACGCTGGACTTCTATATTTCGGACGCTGAATTACGAGAGGTTCTGGCGCAGGGGCAGGCGCAAATTCAACGGGGTCTTCGCGAAGCTTATGTCATCGATGGCAGCGGCGAGATACGCTCGCGCGGGGACCGGTCCTACCTGTTCAACTACCAAGCACCCAACTCGGAACAGATTGTCGAGGCCACCGATAACGGCCTGCTGATCATCGCCGATTGGCAGAACAACGAGTTCAGGGCCTTGGTCCCGCTGCAGGCGTATCTGGACCGCTATCTCTACGTGAGCCGAGAGGTGGACGGACAACTTCTGACCCTGCTTGACGACACCAAAGAAACGGCTCAGTTCTATCAGCAGCTCGAAAGCGAACGCGGTCGCGTCCTGTTTAACTTTGGCCTCTTATACCTTGGTTTTGCACTGATTCTCATCCTGGCGGCCATGTCATTGGGCATGTGGTTCGCCGAGCGCTTGTCGCGCCCGGTTGGTCGATTGACGACGGCGGCGCAAAGGGTCGGTGCCGGTGATCTGAGCGTTCAGGTCATCGAGGAGGCCAGCGATGATGAAATCGCGATGCTGGGCCGCTATTTCAATCAGATGACCCGACAGTTGAAAGGTCAGCGCGACACGTTGCTGGAAAATACCCGTCAGGTCGAAATTCGCCGTCGCCTGTTCGACTCGGTTCTGAGTTCGGTGACATCCGGCGTGGTTGGCGTCGACCCGGATGGATGCGTGACCTTTGTGAACCGATCGGCCGAACGGTTGCTGGACTGGTCGCGGAGTGAACAGCATCTGGCGATCGGGATCGCGGTGCCCGAGTTTCTGCCCTTGTTCGAAAGCCTCAAGCTTGGTGGGCAAGAGGCTGTGCAAGGCGAAATCAAGGTGACCCGCAAGGGGCGGCTGGAAAACCTGCTGGTGCGCATGGCCACACGCCGGGGCGAAGACGGCGGGTTGGAAGGGTATGTTGTGGCTTTTGACGACGTCACGGATTTGGTCAGCGCGCAGCGGATGGCCGCTTGGGGCGATGTTGCCCGCCGGATTGCGCATGAAATCAAGAACCCGCTGACCCCCATCCAACTGAGCGCCGAACGGATCAAGCGCAAATTCTCCCGCAAGCTTGACGAGGAAGACTGCGACAGCCTGGAATCGATGACCGATGTGATCGTAAGACAGACCAACGATCTGCGGCGTATCGTTGACGAATTCTCAAAATTTGCGCGCATGCCAGAGCCGGAACGGCAGGAGGAGGATCTGGTGACGCTGGTGCGCGAAGCTGTCCTGTTGCAGCAAGCCGGCCAACCGGACGTTCAGATAGATGCGGATTTGCCGGATACGCCGATCCTCGTGGATGTGGACGCGACAATGCTCAATCAGGCCTTGACCAATTTGATCAAGAACGCCGGCGAAGTCATTGGGACACTGAAAGAAAAAGGTGCACCGGACAACCTTGCGCCACAGATCAAGGTGGCGGTGTCCAGTGACGACGCCGGTACGGTCATTACGATTGCAGACAACGGTATCGGGCTGCCAGAAGACCGGGCGCGGCTGTTTGAACCGTATGTAACTACACGCGACGAAGGCACCGGCCTCGGCCTGCCCATCGTCAAGAAAATCATCGAAGAACATGGCGGAGCGCTGACTTTGGAAGACGCGCCCGTATTTGACGGACAGGACCATTTCGGCGCGATGGCCGTGATCCGTTTACCGGGGGCCAATTCCCCCCCGACTGTCGCGCCACAGAAGCAGGCGATTAAAACCAACAAACTGAAAGCAGGCCAAAGATGAGTGACATTCTGATCGTAGATGACGAACGCGATATTCGCGAACTGGTGTCCGACATTCTGGAGGACGAAGGCTATTCAACCCTGCTGGCGGCCAACTCGGACGAGTGTATGTCGTCAATTAACGCCGAACCCCCGGGGTTG
The DNA here is from genome assembly GCF_056535885.1 of Ruegeria sp. B1. Taxonomy (NCBI): domain Bacteria; kingdom Pseudomonadati; phylum Pseudomonadota; class Alphaproteobacteria; order Rhodobacterales; family Roseobacteraceae; genus Ruegeria; species Ruegeria sp. B1. The sequence goes on from NZ_JBQFJA010000001.1 coordinate 2,591,803, forward strand.
CTGATCCTGGACATCTGGCTCAAGGACAGCCGCATGGACGGGATCGACATCCTGAAGGCAGTCAAGCGGGACAATCCGGATGTGCCGGTGGTGATCATTTCGGGCCACGGTAACATTGAAATTGCCGTGGCCGCGATCAAGCAGGGGGCGTATGACTTTATCGAAAAGCCCTTTAACATCGACCAGTTAATGGTGGTGATCCGGCGTGCCATGGAAACCTCACGCCTGCGACGCGAGAACGCATCGCTTAAGCGCAAAGAGGTCAACACTTCGGATATGATCGGCAAATCGGCCACCTTCCGCGGGATGCAAGGTCAGCTGGACAAGGTCACCAAATCGAATGGTCGCGTTATGCTGAGCGGCCCGGCCGGGTCCGGCAAAGAGATTGCCGCGCGGTATATTCATGCCCATTCCAACCGGGCCAACGCGCCTTTTGTGACGGTAAACTGTGCCGGGGTCGAACCCGAGCGGATGGAAGAGGTTCTGTTCGGGCGCGAGTCGTCGGAGCGGGGCATTGAATCGGGCCTGTTGGAAGAAGCGCATGGCGGCGTGATCTATTTCGACGAAGTGGCGGATATGCCCCTGGGTACACAGTCAAAGATCTTGCGCGTTCTGGTCGATCAGCAATTCCAGCGCGTCGGTGGCACAGACAAGGTTCGGGTTGATCTGCGGGTTATCTCCTCAACCAACCGCGATCTCGATGACGAGATCGCCGCTGAGCGGTTTCGCGAAGAGTTGTATCACCGCCTGAACGTGGTGCCGATTGCGGTGCCGTCGCTGGAAGACCGGCGCGAGGATATCCCGGTTCTGGCACAGCATTTCATCGAAATGTGCAACGAAACGCAGGGGTTGCCCGTTCGTGAGCTGTCGGAAGAGGCCGTTGCCCTGCTGCAGACGATGACGTGGCCCGGCAATGTGCGTCAGTTGAAAAACCTGATCGAACGGGTGCTGATTCTGGGCGACGGAACCGGACCGATCGAGGCGCGCGAACTGCCCAGCGACGAAGACAAGGCCGAGGAGTCGGGCCGTGTGGTCCTGTCCGGCGCTTTGGCGACCCTGCCATTGCGCGAGGCCCGCGAAGCGTTTGAGCGCGAGTACCTGCTGACGCAGATCAACCGGTTTGGTGGTAATATCAGCCGTACCGCCAGCTTTGTCGGCATGGAGCGCAGCGCGCTGCACCGCAAGTTGAAATCCCTCGGCGTCGTTACGTCGAACAAATCGGGTGCCCGTGTGGCTCAACTGGACGAGCCGGAACCGGCAGAGTGACGCGCCGCACAGCAGTCGACGAATGACAATGCGCAGCCTAGAGTGGACAGAGGAACATCTGTGTCTGTCTGTTTAGGATGAGTTGGCACCCATGGGATTGGCAAGCTCCGGCGCATCAACGTTTGAAACCAGAGGCTATCCGGCCTTTGGCAAGCGGGTGAAGCGTTTGCGCCGGTCCATGGGGCTGAAACAGGCTGCTGTAGCGGATCTTCTGGAGGTCAATCAGACAACGATATCCAGATGGGAGAGCGGTGCACAGGTTCCAGAGCCTGCGCTGCAGCACGCGGTCTTTGCGGCATTGGGGCCGGTGCGGGCCGATGACAGCGCCCTGAAACGTCTGATCGAACACTCGGCCGACTGTGTGCATCTGGTCGAAGAGGCCAGCCATAGATGCCTTGCCTATTCCGCCAGCCGGGCGCGCGACTGGAAGACCAGCCAGCAGGCTCTGCTGGGTGTGTCGCTCTGGCAGTTTGCAACGGATGAAATCCGCCGGGCCGAGGCTGAACTCGGCGGAGAAGGGTGGTGGGATCTGCACACGCCCAACCCAAAGGCCTTTTTGACCTCAGAAGCCGTGCATGACCGAATTCGGATCAGTGCCGGCGAAATCATCTGGGAGCGGCTGTATCTGTCCGATGGAACGCCGGTTCGGCTGGTGAGCGGGTCACGGGTACACCGCGCATAATTTATGCATTCCCGCGCGCGGGCGGTACCTGTAAAACCGGCCCATGACACAATCTTTGCGCGTTTTTTTGCAGGTCCTATTGCTATGGGCGGCGGGCCTGGGGGCTGCAACGCAGTTCGCCAAGATCGCCGTACCCTTTGCCGAAGTTGCGCTGCTTTACCCCGATAATGCGGGGTCAATTGGCTGGTTGTTGTCAATTATCAGCCTGATCGGTGCCTTGCTGGGTGCGCTGTCCGGGGCCATCGCCGGTCGGGTCGGTCCGGCCAGCCTGTTGATATCCGGTCTGATTCTGGGGGGTGCCATCTCGCTTTTTCAGGCCACGCTTCCCGGATTTGGTATAATGCTCACCAGCCGTGTGCTGGAAGGGTTATCGCATCTCGCGATTGTTGTCGCGGCTCCAACATTGATTGCGCAGATCACGCGGGGTCGGGCGCGCGATGTGGCGATGGTGTTGTGGAGCACGTTTTTCGGTGTTGCCTTTGCCCTGAACGCCTGGATCGGTTTGCCGTTGGTGCAGCAGTTTGGACTACAGGCCTATTTCGCGCTGCATGGATGCCTGATGGTGCTGATTGCCGGTCTGATCGCCGCCTGTCGGTTGCGGGTGGATTTAGGGCCAGCGACCGTTGCCAACTGGGACCTGCAGACCTTTGCGTGGGCGCATGTCCGGACCTATAGCTCGCCATTTGTGTCTGCTCCGGCCATAGGGTGGTTCTTTTACACCCTGACATTTGTGTCGTTGCTGGCGATTTTGCCGGGCCGTTTGCCGGACGACATCAGCGCGCAGATTGCGGGATTGATGCCTCTGGCGGGTATCGCCCTGTCGTTGCTGGCGGTACCGTTTCTATTGTCTGTGATGCCGTGCGTCGCCGTCGTCACGCTTGGGTTCGGACTTGGAATAGTGACGATTGCGGCGGCGTTGCTGGGGTTTTCACTGGCCGTTATCTGCGTGGTGTTGTTTGCGGTTCTGGGCTTGGTGCAGGGGGGCAGCTTTGCGGCGGTTCCCGAGTTGAACGAAACGGCCAACGCTCAGGCCCTTGGTTATGGTGCGCTGGCGCAAATGGGCAATGCCGGCAACCTGATCGGAACACCTGTTTTGCTGGCGATTTTGTGGCGCACATCCCAGGGCGGGATGCTGATTGCGGTGATCGGATTTTACGCCGCGGCCATGGTCGCGCATTTTTGGCTGGCACGTCGACGCGCTGTTTTGCGCCGCGCAGCTTAAGCGGGCTGGCCGGGCGTAATGATCTGGAACGATCCGTCATCGAATCTGACGAAACAGGACTCGGTGCCCAGCGGTGGCAGGGTTGTGGTGCGTGCAAGGCGCACTCCCGATTTCACGCTCTGCCTGCAGGGCGGCAGGCTGACCGGTCGATAACCTTTTTGCGCCATGCACTGCGCCTCGATCTTGTTGCGCAGGCCCTGATTGACATCGACGGAGTACACTTGTCCGGGCTGCCACCAGCCTGCACTCCGATAGCATCGTCCCTTGCTGTCACAATAGGTGCGGCCCGGCCAGTAGGTTGGCGGGCTTTGCCGGACCTGATTGGCGACGGGTGCGTCCTCGAGCGCCTGAACCTGGCATTGGGTTGTCTCGGCCTGCATCTTGGATACGCTTTCCCCTTCGCGATAATACAGCGACAGCGGGCCGCAGGACGACAGAACCATCAGGGGAACAAGCAGGCGAAGCAGTGTTTTCATGTGCTTATCTTGCCCCAGCTCGCTAGGCATGACAATTCAATTGACCGCTATCGGGGCATCTGTCATTCAAAGATTTCAGGCAGAGGGGCCATAAACATGAAGGTCATCATTTGCGGTGCCGGTCAGGTTGGCTGGCAGATTGCACGGCACCTTTCGGGCGAACTGAATGATGTAACGGTGGTGGACAACAATCCCGACTTGGTGCGCCGTGCAACCGAAACGCTGGACGTGCAGGGCATTGCGGGCTTTGCGAGTTACCCGGATGTTCTGGAGCGGGCAGGGGCCCGGGATGCCGACATGATCATCGCCGCGACCCATTCGGATGAGGTGAACATGGTCACCTGCCAGATGGCGCATTCCGTTTTTGCCATTCAGCGCAAGATCGCGCGACTGCGGTCGAAGTCTTATCTGCAGGCGATCCATTCCGACCTGTACCGGCGTGATCACCTGCCCATTGATGTGGTGATCAGCCCCGAACGCGAGGTCGCCGCTGCCGCCATGCGCCGTCTGTCCGCGCCCGCCGCCTTTGATACCGAGATGTTCATGGACGGCAAAGCGCAATTGCTGGGTATCCGCATCGACGAAGACTGCCCCATCGTGAACACGCCCCTGCGGCAATTGACGGACCTGTTTTCGACGCTCAGTTCGATAGTCGTGGGCGTCCGGCGCGAGGGCAGCCTGTTTGCGCCTGAATCCGAGGACCAGCTGTTTGTCGGTGACGAGTGCTACGTCTTTACCAATGTCAAAGATGTGGACCGCACGATGGAAGTCTTTGGCAAAACCCAGAAACGTCAGGACCGCGTGGTGATCGTTGGTGGCGGCAATGTCGGGCTTGAGGTTGCCCGGACCTTGGAAGAACGCGAAAGCCGTGTGCGGGCCAAGATCGTCGAACGAGATCGCCGCTGCGCCGAACTTGCGGCCGAAGCGTTGGAGCGCACCATCGTATTGAACGGCGATGGATTGGATGCGGCTTTGCTGAACGAGGCCGGGATCGACCGGGCCGATGCGATGCTGGCGGTGACAGACGAAGACAAGACAAACTTGCTGGCCGCCGTCCGCGCCAAGGCCGAAGGCTGCGCGCTGGCCATTGCGTTGATCAACGATCCCAGCATGGTGGCGCTGATGGGGCCGCTGGGGATCGACGCCTACATCAACCCGCGTGCCACAACCGTCAGCTCGATCCTGCGCCATATTCGCCATGGTCGGGTGCGCCAGGTCTATTCCATCGGAGATGCCGAAGCCGAGGTGATTGAGGCCGAAGTCCTGTCGACTTCACCCATGGCCGGGCAAAAACTGCGTGATATCGAATTCCCCGAAGGTGTGTTGGTCGGTGCGGTGCGCAAGGGCGATGAGGTTCTGCGCCCGACCGGCAGTCTGCGGATCGATGAAAAGGACAGTGTTGCCATCTTTGCCATGGCCAAGGATGTGCCCGAGGTGGAACGCCTGATGCAGGTCTCGATCGATTTCTTCTGATGGCGCGGGTGACAACACAAAAGGTCGGGCTTTTACAGCGGCTGCCGTTGTTCCTGCTGATTTGGGGTATTGTCGCGATGTCCATGTGGCTGCCGGCGATCTACGCTTTGGTTTTGGACGATCACGATACGTCGCGGTCATTTTTTTATTCCAGTGTGCTGGGGCTGTTTCTGGCCTCGACGATTGCGCTGGCCTCATCGAACCGGGTGCCGAGGCGGGGAACGCTCGGCCAGCTCGCAGTGCTGTTGGGGTGTTTCACCATCCTGCCGATCTTTCTTGCGATCCCGTTCCATGACGCCTTGGGCAACACGACGTTTCTGAACGCCTATTTCGACATGGTCAGCGCTCTGACCACCACCGGCGCCGACCTGTTTCCCAACCCCGACCGTCTGACTGCGCCGTTGCATCTGTGGAGAGCTCTGGTCGGTTGGATGGGTGGATTGCTGATGTGGATTTCGGCAGCCGCGATCCTGGCGCCGCTGTCATTGGGCGGGTTCGAAGTCACCGCGCAGGGGCAGCCGGGACGACCGGTTTCGGGCGTTGCGCAAAGCGAAAAGGTCGATCCCCGCGGACGCCTGATCCGGGTAACCCGCACGCTGACGCCGGTTTACGCAGGGCTCACCGCAGTGATTTGCATCCTGTTGCTGATCGCGGGCGAGAACGGCCTGACCGCGATTTGCCATGCCATGTCAGTCATGGCGACGTCTGGTATTTCGCCGGTTGGTGGCCTGGAAGGGGCGCAGGCGGGCGTGACGGGTGAAGCAATCGTGTTTCTGTTTTTGTTTTTTGCCCTGTCGCGGCTGACATTTTCGACGGACACGGCCACAACCGGATACTCCCGTCTGGACAAGGATCCTGAATTTCGCATTGGTCTGCTGATAGTGCTGGCTGTCGCCACCCTGTTGTTTTTCCGCGTCTTGGCGGGCGTAAATGAAATTGGCGGCCAGGTGGAACCGCTGCAGGCGTTGCATGTGATCTGGGGCATGCTGTTCACGGTTTTGGCCTTTCTGACAACCGCCGGTTTCGAAAGTGCCAACTGGAACGATGCGCAGCAATTGTCCGGGCTCGGGACGCCGGGGCTGATCCTGATGGGGTTGGCGCTGGTCGGAGGTGGCGTGGCGACGACGGCCGGAGGGGTCAAGCTGTTGCGGGTCTATGCTCTGTACCTGAACGGCGCGCGCGAGATCGACCGGCTGATCCACCCGTCATCGGTCAGTGGCGTGGGCGGCGGCAATCGGCGCATCCAAAGCGACGGCGCGTTCATTGCCTGGATCTTTCTGATGCTGTTTGCTTTGACACTGGCGGTTTTCAATCTGTTGCTCGCCCTCATGGGGTCCGGATTCGAGCAGGCCATGATCCTCAGCGTTGCCGCGCTCAGCACAACCGGACCGCTAATCGAACTGGCGACCGATGTGCCGATCCGATTGGTCGACCTGTCCGCTGGCGCCAAATTGACCCTGTGCGCGGCGATGGTCATCGGCCGTCTTGAGACGTTGGCAATTATCGCGCTGATCACGCCGTCGCTGTGGCGCGACTAGGTCAGCGTCGGTTTGCGTGCGTTACTGCCTGATTTTTCATCTGGAATATCTGTTCACACCACTCCATACTCCCTCGGAGGGAGCGCGTTGGTCCGCAGCGCGTAGCAAGAACAACGGCGAGTAAATAAAAATATGGCTTCGGACAGACAGAATCTTCAGGATGCCTTCCTGAACAACGTACGCAAGGCAAAGGTTCCGGTCACAATTTTCCTGATCAACGGCGTGAAACTGCAGGGTGTGATTACCTGGTTCGACAATTTTTGCGTCTTGTTGCGCCGCGACGGACAGTCGCAGTTGGTGTACAAGCATGCGATCTCGACCATCATGCCGTCGCAGCCGATCAGCCTGTATGAGGGCGAAGACGCCACTTGATGGAACATGACAGGACGCGCACCCGGTCCTGGGTGCTGCATCCCGAAATCAAATCAGATGAACAGCGCCGTGTCCCCGAACCGGCGCTGGAAGAGGCGGTTGCATTGGCCGCCGCATTGCCCGATCTCGATGTGATCGGGTCAGAGATCTTGCGCCTGCAGCGGGCGCAGCCGGGCCTGTTGTTCGGTAGCGGCAAGATCGACGAGCTTGGGGACAGGTTCCATGACGCGGATATCGAACTGGTCCTGATCGACGGTCCGGTGACGCCGGTGCAGCAGCGCAATCTGGAAAAGGCCTGGAAGGTCAAGATTCTGGATCGAACCGGGTTGATCCTCGAGATTTTCTCGGATCGAGCCCGCACGCGCGAAGGTGTCTTGCAGGTTGAGATGGCGGCGCTCAGCTATCAGCGAACGCGTTTGGTGCGGGCCTGGACCCACCTTGAACGGCAGCGGGGCGGATTGGGATTTGTCGGCGGACCCGGCGAAACCCAGATCGAGGCGGACCGCCGCGCCATCGACGATCAACTTGTTCGCCTGCGCCGCCAGTTGCAAAAGGTGATCAAGACCCGCTCACTGCACCGTGCCGCGCGCGCCAAGGTACCCTATCCTATCGTGGCGCTGGTGGGCTACACGAATGCCGGCAAGTCGACGCTTTTTAACCGGCTGACCGGGGCAAAGGTCATGGCCAAGGACATGCTGTTTGCCACGCTGGATCCAACCATGCGGCAGGTCCAGCTACCGGAAGGTCCCGAAGTGATCCTGTCCGATACCGTTGGGTTTATCTCGAACCTGCCTACCGAACTGGTCGCAGCCTTCCGCGCCACGTTGGAGGAGGTTCTGGGCGCTGATCTGATTGTGCATGTGCGCGATATCAGCCACGAAGAGACCGAGGCACAGGCGCAGGACGTCGAAACCATCATGACGTCGCTTGGCGTCGAGGAAGATCGCCCCCGGTTGGAGGTGTGGAACAAGACCGATCTGTTGGCTACCGAAGATCGTGAGGCCATGCTGCTGCGGGCGGACAGGGACCCGTCGGTATTTGCCATATCCGCGGTGACCGGCGAAGGAGTCGACGCGTTGTTGAACGCCATCGCCGTCAAGCTGCAAGGCACTCGGCACGAGACGACGCTGACACTTGGATTCGGCGATGGCGACAAAAGGGCCTGGCTGTTTCGTCAGGATGTCGTCCGGTCCGAAGAGCAAAGCGAAGATGGGTTTGAAATCACCGTGTATTGGACGGACAAACAGCAGGCCCAGTTCGCCGCAATGTAAACGCTATTTCCCGTCGATCTGGCGTTGATAGTCCTCTGTGTCGAACCAACCGGAAGATGACCGGACTTTGTGGTCTGCGGCAAGTTCCCACTCTTCCCAGCCGCGTGTCACCACGTGGTTGCCGGTTTTGGAATGATGCCCTTCCCGCGTCCAGACAAAGAGGGCGTGCGGTCCTGCCCATCGCAGCATGTCGCAGCGCAGTTCGAGGTCGGGGAAATCCGCATGAAATCCGCGCGCCATTTCAGCGATGGCGGCCTGACCCTCAAGCGGTTCACCCCGGTTGATTGTCATCTGACAGTCCGGTGCAAAAAAACCGGCGACCGCGTCCGCATCGCCTGAACTCCAGGCGATGGCATAATCACGCGCCAGATTGTTCAGAGTGTCCCGGATACTGGCCATATTCGCCCCCTTGGTCCCACATAGTCAGCGGTTAGGATGGTAGGCGAAAACAATCTGCGGCGTCCACGACGCCCCCGGAAAGAGGGCGGGGACTTGCCGAATGGGCGGATTATCGCGGGATCAGATTGGTCACACCAACAGCGGCGGCCCGCGCCAGATCGATATCCAGCGACATGGGTATGTACTCGCCCCGGCGCCAAAGCTGGGCCTGATCATCGTAGTAGCGTGACAGGAAGTGACCCGATTGGCCGGTGGCGGTGATGAACACCGAACTGTTGGGGTCGGCAAAATCGTACACGCCGCGATACCCCGCCCCGTGTACGTTCTGGAACGGGTCTGGACCCTCGCCGGATGTCCGTCCGCGCAACAGGGTGTTGTCGCCGCCGCTGGTCGATTGACGGATGTTGACGAAGTATCGCAGCACTGGAACCGACCCCAGAACCGGGTGGTCGTGAGTGGCCTGATGGGCATCGCCCCAGCGCAGGGATTCCAACGCGCTGCCATATCTTTCGCTGATCCAGATTATGGCATCATCCAGTGCCAGACGCGCCATCTCGGTACAGGTTTCGATTGGCGCGCTCTGACGCACGTCGCACCAGACCGACGCCCCTTCAATATCGCGATAGACGCGTTCGATGAACAGAGGTTCGACATGTTTGAACTCGCTGGCCAAGGGACCCAACTCGTCCGAAATCAGGCGGATTTGCAGCGCGCGCAGCCACGCGGCATAGATCAGCGGTTCCGGCAGATGTTCGTTCATCTCGCCATTCCAGTCTGCCAGCAGGGACAGGGCAACCTGGCGCTGGCGCTCGGGCGTGCCCTCGGGTGCGGACGCGCCGGTGAACCACAGATCAGCACCGATCAGCGGTAGCAATGACCGGGCGGTGAAGCTGACGGTGTCCAGTTGCGCTTCGATAAAGCTGTCGCGCGTGTGCACTTCGCGCGATTGCATCAGTCGTTCCCAGCGATGGACCCGCTGCGTGTCGCCCCATTCATACGAGACGTGGTTGGGAAACGGGCGGTCGATAATCTTGTTGTTTGTGTTGCCCAAGACGCCGCCGACAGGTGCTACAAATTCCGGATTGTCGGAATACGGCAGACGGCCCAGCCAGCGGTTTTCCTGCCGCCAGCCGGGCGTTGGGATGCGGCCCCTGCTTTGATTGTTGATATCACGCCGGGGCATGGCCCCAACCAGTTTCATGCCGATTGTATCTCTGTCGACCAGCGACAGGTTTTGGGACGGCGCGATGTAATTCTCGGCGGCGTCGATGGCCTCGCGCACGGTGTCCGAATTCATCAACGCCAACGAGGCGGTCATCGACGTGTCCTGCGGACTCAGCGCGGTCCAGGACAGCGAGGCGACGTGGCCGGGCGGCGTGATGGTTTCCAGATCATAGTGACTGCCGGGCAGGACCGGGCCGTTTTCGGTCCAGCGCAGGGTCAGTGTAATCGGCGCTGCATCTTTGATTTCAATGATCGACGGTCGGGACCGGAATTCCTTGTAACCCTCAGGTGTCAGATATTCCTCGGGATTGTCCGGATTCAGCTGCTCGATATGAACATCCTGATCGTCCAGATAGGAGGATGTCAGCCCCCATCCGAGCCTGTCGCTACGCCCGGTCATCACGGCCGGAACGCCGGGGATGGTGGCACCGATAACACCGCCTTTGACCAGATCAAGATGCGCCAGATACCACACGCCGGGCGCGGTAAAGCCCAGATGCGGATCATTGGCCAGAAGCGTTCCACCACTGGCGGAGCGCGACGGTGCCGCCGTCCAGGCGTTTGACGCGCCCGCCAGGCCACGTTTCGGGAGCGGCGACAGAGGCGTGCCCGGCAGGTCGGTGCCCGCCGCATAGCGCGGCAGGTTCGGAAACAGGGCCGCGTACTCCGGCAGCGCGGCGATTCCCGGGCCCGGAACATCCGGCAGGATGTCAGCCAGTCGTGCCGGGTCGTTCAGCATCAGCGAGGTCCGCGCACGCAGAACCTCATCTTGCAAATGTCCGGACAATTGCAGCCCCATCAGCTTGATGACGGCCAGACTGTCACCCGGTTGCCAAGTTGATACGGGTGCATTGAACAGAAACATCTCCGGCGCGCCCCGGCCCAAAGCCTCTTCGTTGATCTCCGCTAGCCGGGCATTCACCCCAGCCGAATAAGCGCTGAGCGCAGCTTTAGTATAGTCGTCCTGAACCGAGACCGACTGATGGGCCAGACCGTACAGATCCAGGCGGCGCAAAAGCTTGTCGATGTGAACCGTGCGCGGGCCGAACACTTCGGAAAGCCGCCCCTGTGCCGTGCGACGCAGCACGGTCATCTGCCACAGCCGATCCTGTGCGTGCGCATAGCCCAGACCAAAGAACATGTCTGGATCGGTTTCGCCCAGGATATGCGGCACGTTCGCTGTATCGCGCACGATCTCAACCGGGGCGGTCAACCCATTGACTTTTAGGGTTTGATCGTAATCGGGCAGGGATTGGCCAGCGAGAAAGTAGACAAGCCCAACGGCGGCCAGGATCAACAGGACCAGCCCCGAGGCAATACGTATCAGCCAGCGAAAAACAAGACCCATCAGCGACCCGCATTCTCGTACAGTTTTCAGATTGCGCGAACCCTAGTGGAAGGCGCGACCAACTGAAAGAGGATTGGCGCAGGAACCACTACCGGGTGTGCTGAAAAAGACTGCCCCGCCGCAGGGATAGGTGTGCGACGGGGTGCTCTGGAGGGGGGAGTGGTGTTTGGGAATTACGGAATGATCCGTGTGTATTTGATGCCCTCGACCGTGGCGCCGATCTGCAAGCCCGCCTGCCCAAAGACAGCGGCCAGAACCGGGGTGCGCAGCGTCGTGGTGTCGGTCGACAGTTGCTCGGCCTGATCGCTGACCACGTAGCCGATGTCGGCGCCCGCCGTCCATCCGCTGGACCGGCGGAAGTCGTTCAGTGCGTCTTCGGTCATAAAGAACAGAACATGCGCGTATTGCTGTGCACCGATCTGAAGACCTGCTGTGCCTTTGACGGCGGAGTAGTAATCCACCGTCGCGCCCTGTATCTGCAAGGCACCGCGCCCGTAGCCGCCACCGAACACGAACCCAGCCTCGGTGATCAGGGGCATGACCAGCATACCATTGGCTTTGTTGGCGATTTCAACGGTGTTCGGGTACTTGCTGTACATTTCCGTCAGGGTTGCGTCGACGCGCGCATCGATCGTTGCCGCATTGGAATTTCCGACGCCATTGCCGCAGGCGGCGGTCACGGTCAGACCGGCCATGCCAAAGGCAAAGCCGCGACGGCTCAGTCGGGGAGAATTGGAACTGCTCATGGTTTTATGTCTCTGTGTTTGTGCCTGATGGGTCGGGTGGTCCCGATCTTATGTGCAAGAATACGCCGATTGCGTCCTCGTGTCACGGCAAAGCTGTTGGGACATGCGATTCAATCGGCGAAAAATTGCGATACTTGGGCATCTTAGTTCTGAAGGATTTCCGCAACCCTCGGGGCAAAGTAGGTCAGAATGCCGTCGCAGCCGGCCCGTTTGAACGCCATCAGGCTTTCGAGCATGACCTTTTCACCGTCGATCCATCCGTTTTGCGCGGCCGCCTGAACCATCGCGTATTCCCCGGACACCTGATAGGCGTAGGTCGGCGCACCGAATGTGTCTTTGACACGGCGGCAAATGTCCAGATAGGGCATGCCGGGTTTGATCATGACCATATCGGCGCCTTCGGTCAGATCGCGCTCGATCAGGCGCAGCGCTTCATCCGAATTTGCCGGGTCCATCTGGTATGTCTTCTTGTCCCCGGTCAACGCACCGGACGCGCCAACCGCATCGCGGAATGGGCCATAAAACGCACTGGCATATTTGGCGGCATAGCTGAGGATCATCACGTTGGTATGGCCGGCCTGTTCCAGCGCACGTCGCATTTCCCCGATCCGACCGTCCATCATGTCCGACGGGCCGATGATGTCCGCGCCTGCATCGGCCTGTGCCAGGGTCATTTTCACCAATGCCTCGATGGTTTGATCATTGACGATCTCACCGTCAACGACAAAGCCATCATGACCGTTGATGTTGTACGGGTCCAGCGCGACATCGGTCATGACCGCGATGTCCGGCGCAGCGGTCTTGATCGCCCGGACCGCCCGGTTCGACAGATTGTCGGGGTTCCACGCCTCGGCGCAGTCCTCGGTTTTGAGCGCCGCATCGGTGTACGGAAAGATACAGATTGCTGGTATCCCGAGCGCCTGCGCCTCGGTTGCCACCTTGGCGATCAGATCCACAGATCGCCGCATCACGCCGGGCATGGAAGGTACGGGTTCTTCGATTCCGTCGCCGTCGCGCACGAAGACAGGCCAGATCAGGTCATCCGGGGTCAGCGTGTTTTCCCGCACCAACCCCCGGATCGCATCCGATTGACGCGCCCGTCGAAAGCGGGTGAGGGGAAAAGGGGCGATGGTCGGCTTCATGGCGCGTTCTCCTTGAACATTGCCGTATTGGGTGGCATGAAACCGCCAAGGTCTCAAGGGTACCAAAGGACGCGCGGCTGCGATAGAACCCCCTGAGCGGTTTGAATAAAGGTTTGGGTTTGGACTGGTACTCTTCGATCTTCGAACTGATCGACATGCGCAGCTTTTCGAATCTGTGGTTCTGGATCGTGCTGGCCGTGACGTGGTCAACCGCAAGCCATTGGGTGATGGGTGTTCCCTACGATCTGGTCGTGCGCGCGCGGCGGGTCGGGGGGCAGGTCGAGACCGATCTGCTCGATATCGTTCGCATCCATTCCAACCGCATTCTCTATGTGATGGACGTGTCTGGCGCGATCATTCTGGCGCTCGGCTCGTTCATATTCACGGGCCTTGCCATGCTGGGGTTTTACTATCAGATGGAATTTGCGCAGGCTGTGTTCCTGTTGCTGTTTCCGTTGACCATCGTGATGCTGATAAACGTCGTGCATGCGCGTCGATTACGGCAACAGGACCTGACACTGGAACGCGTGGCAAAGACACTTTTACGATGCCGTCTGTACACACAGATCATCGGTATGATTGCGATACTGGTCACCGCACTCTGGGGCATGTATCAGAACCTTTCGGTTGGTGTTCTGGGATAAGACGGTCTGAAAGGCTTACGACATGAAGGCTCCGAACCACGTAACGGTCGGTGGTGCCCCCGAAGGGTTTGACGCACAGCTTGTCCTGAGCGAAATCGCGCGGTCCGACGCTCCGGTGTGTCATGTGGCGCGCGACGACAAGCGTATGGAAGCCATGCGGGCCGCGCTGGCGTTCTTTGCGCCTGACGTGCCGGTCTTTGTCTTTCCGGGCTGGGATTGTCTGCCCTATGATCGCGTATCGCCCAACCCGGATATCGCGGCAGCGCGCGTGGCGACACTGGCTGCGCTTGTTCATCAGATGCCACAGAAGTTTGTTCTGCTGACCACTCTGAACGCAGCGACGCAGAGAGTTCCAGCGCGGGACGTGCTGCGCGAGGCGGCGTTCACCGCCCGTGTCGACCATCGCATCGACGAAAATGCCTTGCGGAATTTCTTGGTCCGCATGGGATTTTCGCAAAGCCCGACGGTGATGGAGCCGGGCGATTATGCCATCCGGGGTGGTATTATCGACATTTTCCCGCCGGGTGATGCCGGCCCCGTGCGGCTTGACCTGTTCGGAGACGTTCTGGACGGTGCGCGCCGGTTCGATACGGTCACGCAACGCACAACCGAAAAACTGGATGTGGTAGAACTGGCACCGGTGTCCGAGATCATCCTTGACGATGCGGCGATTACCCGGTTCCGGCAGAATTACCGCATTGAGTTTGGCGCGGCGGGCACGGACGATCCGCTGTATGAGGCGGTCAGCGCGGGGCGCAAGCATCAGGGGATGGAGCATTGGCTACCGTTTTTTCACGAACGGCTTGAAACTCTGTTTGACTATCTGCCCGGTGCAACGATTTCTTTGGACGATCAGGTCACGCCCGCGCGGCTGGCGCGGTGGGACAGTATCGCGGATCAGTACGAAACCCGCCGGCTGGCGCTGGAAAACCGGTCGCGCATGGATACGGTCTATAAGCCGACCCCCCCCGGATTGCTGTATCTGGATGACGCCGCCTGGAATACGGCGGTTGGCGAAAGGCGCGTTATGCAATTCAGCCCTTTGCCACAGGCCAGCGGGCCGGGTGTGATTGACGCGGGCGGACGCATTGGCCGCAACTTTGCACCCGAACGTCAACAGGAAAGCATCAGCCTCTTCGGTGCCCTGGCGGACCATATCAAGGATAGGATCGACAAGGGCCCGGTTCTGATCGCCTCTTATTCCGAGGGTGCACGCGAGCGCCTGACGGGATTGATCGAGGATGAAGGTCTGGCCGAGGCGATTCCGGTTGTCGATGGCACGCGCATCGGCAAACGCGGCCTGCATCTTGCGGTCTGGGCGTTGGAGCATGGGTTCGAAGCACCCGATCTGACCGTGATCGCAGAACAGGATGTGTTGGGGGACCGGTTGATCCGCCAGCCCAAAAAACGGCGCAAGGCCGAGAACTTTCTGACCGAGACGCAATCGCTCAGCCCCGGCGATCTGGTGGTGCATGTGGATCACGGCATCGGGCGCTACCGGGGCATGGAGGTGGTCACCGCCGCCGGGGCCGCGCATGAATGCCTTTTGCTGGAATATGCAGAGCAATCAAAGTTGTACCTGCCGGTCGAAAACATTGAGCTTCTGTCAAAATACGGCCACGAGGAGGGTTTGCTGGATCGCCTTGGCGGCGGTGCATGGCAGGCCAAGAAGGCCAAGCTCAAGGAGCGCATCCGCGAGATGGCCGACCGGCTGATCCGCATCGCCGCCGAGCGCGCGCTGCGCAAGGCACCTGTCATGGACCCTCCGCCCCATGCGTGGGAGGAATTCAGTGCCCGATTCCCGTATCAGGAAACCGACGACCAGTTGCGGGCCATCTCCGAAGTGATGGAGGACATGCACGCGGGCGCGCCGATGGACCGTCTGATTTGTGGCGATGTAGGCTTTGGCAAGACCGAGGTGGCCATGCGCGCGGCGTTTGTCGCGGCCATGTCGGGCGTTCAGGTTGCGATTGTGGCGCCGACGACACTGTTGGCGCGTCAGCACGCGGCCAGCTTCAAGGAGCGCTTCAGAGGGTTTCCCCTGGAAGTCAGGCAACTGTCGCGATTCATCTCATCCAAAGAGGCGCAGCAGACCCGCGACGGGCTGGCGCGCGGCACCGTCGATATCGTCATCGGTACGCATGCTTTGCTGGCCAAAGGGATACGGTTCAACAATCTGGGCCTGCTGATCATCGACGAAGAACAGCATTTCGGGGTGGCCCATAAAGAGCGGCTGAAGCAGCTGCGCTCGGACGTGCACGTGCTAACACTGACGGCAACGCCGATCCCACGGACCTTGCAGTTGAGCCTGACAGGCGTGCGCGACTTGTCGATCATCGGCACGCCACCGATCGACCGTCTGGCAATCCGGACCTATGTCAGTGAATTTGACGCTGTCACCATCCGCGAGGCGCTGCTGCGGGAACATTACCGCGGTGGGCAGAGTTTCTATGTGGTTCCGCGCATCGCGGACCTGCCCGAGATCGAGGAGTTTCTGAAAGAGCAACTGCCTGAACTGACCTATGTGGTGGCGCATGGCCAGATGGCGGCCGGCGAACTCGACGACCGAATGAATGCGTTTTATGACGGAAAGTACGACGTCCTTCTGGCAACGACGATTGTAGAGAGTGGGTTGGATATTCCCACTGCGAACACAATGGTCGTGCACCGCGCGGATATGTTCGGCCTCGCGCAGCTTTATCAGATCCGGGGCCGGGTGGGGCGATCCAAAACCCGCGCCTACGCCTATCTGACCACCAAACCGCGTGCGCGTTTGACGGCAACTGCTGAGAAGCGTCTGCGCGTTCTGGGGTCTTTGGATACGCTGGGGGCCGGGTTTACGCTGGCCTCGCAAGACCTGGACATTCGCGGCGCGGGCAATCTGTTGGGCGAGGAGCAATCCGGCCAGATGCGGGACGTGGGATACGAACTCTACCAGTCGATGCTGGAAGAGGCGATTGCCAAGATCAAGGCCGGAGAGATGGAAGGTCTATCCGACGCCGATGACCAATGGGCCCCGCAGATCAATCTGGGTGTACCGGTTCTGATCCCTGAGGACTATGTGCCGGATCTGGACGTGCGTTTGGGTCTTTACCGTCGCTTGTCCTCGCTCTCGACCAAAGTCGAGTTGGAGGGCTTTGCCGCCGAGCTCATAGACCGGTTTGGCAAACTGCCGAAAGAGGTCAACACCCTGATGCTGGTCGTGCGGATCAAGGCCATGTGCAAACGCGCAGGTATTGCAAAGCTGGATGGTGGACCCAAAGGCGCGACGATCCAGTTCCACAACGACAAGTTCGCCTCACCCGAGGGGCTGGTTGAGTTTATCCAGAACCAGAAAGGACTGGCCAAGGTGAAAGACAACAAGATCGTTGTGCGTCGGGACTGGAAGAGGGACAGCGACAAGATCAAAGGCGCTTTTGCCATTGCGCGCGATCTGGCGGAAAAGGTGGTGACCGCGAAAAAGAAAGCCAAAGCCTAACCGCCCATGTGACAGACCAACGGGATCAACTGTTTGTTTTCCAAGGACTTTGACCAAAGGAAAAAGGCATATGCAGTCGGACGCCGACAATATCATTGGCGTGTATCGCCGCCATGCAGGCTTTTGGGCACGGCGCAGGAGCAAGCGCCTCTTTGAGCGAAACTGGCTCGACAGGTTCCTAGGGCTCGCGCCGGATACGCCATCGGTTCTGGATTTGGGGTGCGGTGCAGGCGACCCGATTGCCCGGTATCTTGTTGACAATGACTGCGCGGTAACCGGCGTTGATACGTCTCCAGAGATGCTGGAGCTGGCGCGGGAGCGTGTCCCTTTGGCGCGCTGGATATGCGCCGATATGCGCCGCCTTGATCTGCACGAGAAATTTCAGGGTGTTTTGGCGTGGAACAGCTTTTTTCATCTGACCCCGGATGACCAGCGCGCGATGTTTTTGGTGTTCAGTCAGCATGTCGCCAGAGGCGCGGTCCTGATGTTTACCAGCGGTCCGGCTTACGGCGAAGCGCTCGGCGAACTTGAAGGCGAACCTCTGTATCATTCAAGCTTGGATGCCTCGGAGTATCAAACGCTGCTGGAACAGCATGGGTTTGAGCTCGTGGATCACATCGTTGAGGACCCGGATTGCGGCCAACACACCGTCTGGCTCGCCCGTGCTGCGTAACTAATGCGTTCTGGTTTCAGTCCCCGGTGACAAAGGTGCAAAGCTGCCAATCTCCGCCCTCGGATTTCACCATCGCAGCGCGGTAGCCAACCATCGACCACAAAAAGTCGCTGTGCATGTAACCCGATGTACCATCGGTCAGGCGCACCAACTGATATTCGGACCCATCCTGATAGTCGGGGATCAAAACGACCTCGTAGCTGATCAGACCCAGAACACTGCCGCTGCGATCCGGTGCCCGGCGTAGGGTGACATTCTCGCCGGTGACGTAATAGGTAACGAACGGATCCAATGAGGCGGGCAGCGAGATTTGCCACTGATGTGGCATCCAGAACTCGCCCTGATCGTCGAAATAGCCCGGTTGCGACACCGTTTCCTGCAACGCGGTCCAATAGGCCTCGCTTGAATCGGCCTGCAGGTTTTGCCGAAACTCGACCGGGCCACCATCGCCGCCGTGGCTGAGATAGATGTCGGGGCAGGCGCGGGCAACCACCGCCTCGGTGTCCCGCGCAGCGATGCTGGCCAACAGGTCCTCGCGAAAGGCAACCAGATTGGGGTCGCGGTCCGCTTGATCCGAGGGCGGAAAAGACGGGCGATCCGCCAGAGCGGGTGTGCAGATCAGCGCGATCAGCAGAAGTGGCAGGTGCTTCATTCGGCGGCTCTCATCGCGGCTTGGGCGCAGAAACAGGACGCGGCCACCGCTTGATCGGCCCGCGCCAGCGCGAGATCAAGCCTTTGTTTAATCTGTTTGATTTCAATGTCTTCTCCGCGTGCTTTCAGGCAATCATACAATCCCTTAAGGCTCCAGACATTGTCCGGGTGAATCGACGCCCGGCTAAGCGTTCCTCCCAGACCCAGATCTGCGCGATATACGGATTCAGCCTCCGCCACGTGGCCCTGTTCAAACAGCAAGGCGCCCAATGCGTGACGGGTGGGCTGCATCCAGCCCCACGGCTCATCGTAGGGCAGCGTATCGTCCAGCTCGACCGAGCGGCGAAGATGGGCAAAGGCGATCTCAAAGTTCCCTTTGCGGTACTCGATCTCGCCACGCAGCATTTCGCGCGCGATTTCAAGAAGATCGACGACCCGGTTATTGTGCAGCCTGCGTGTTTCGGGGACACATTCCTTGGCAGCAAGGAACAGGTTTTCCTCGGCTTCGGCTTCTGCCACCTGATCCGTGGCCGCCAGCGCCACGGCGCGTGCATAGTGGGTGGTTGCCGTTAATGTCCGGAAAAGGTCCGGATCAGAGGGCAGTTCAAGTGCCTTGGCGTCCTCCCAACGACCAAAACGGATCAGGATATGCGGTCCCATCGACATGTAGCTTTCGAAGTAATCCGCCATTGGGGGGCTCTCGATGCGCAACATCTCTTCGGGCGTAGTGTCCCAAAGTCCCTGATTGGCGCGTAGCGCGGGTTCGATCTGACCCAGAAACAACGCGCCGTAGATCGTGAAATGGTAATTGTGCTGGCGATATCCGGTGTAAATGTTGAACGCACCCTCGCGCTCATAATACTTCAAGTCTGCCGCGCAAGCCTTCTCGTTCCAGTGCACGACATTCTGGTAGTGCCCGCATAATACGTCGATATGCGTCGGCATATGCACCAGATGCCCTGCGTCCGGCACCAGTGTGCGCAAGACATCTCCGGCCTTGAGCGCCTTTTCGGGGAAGGGCGACATCTCCATCAGGTGGACATACAGGTGCAGCAGGCCGGGATGCGACATGGCGGCAGGCGTGTCCGCCA
Source organism: Ruegeria sp. B1 (assembly GCF_056535885.1). Lineage (NCBI taxonomy): Bacteria > Pseudomonadati > Pseudomonadota > Alphaproteobacteria > Rhodobacterales > Roseobacteraceae > Ruegeria > Ruegeria sp. B1. Next base: position 2,611,499 of record NZ_JBQFJA010000001.1, read on the forward strand.
TCGCCCGTTCCAGAGCATCCTGTGCCTCAAGCGTGGCGGCCCCTTGGGCGGGTCGGCCTGATTTCAGATCCCACATCTGCCAGGGCGTCAGGTTGAGCAGGGCTTCGACATAGATGGTGCGCAGGTCCAGATCACCGGGGTGATCCGCAAACGCCGCGCGCATGGCGTCGGCAAAGGCGTGATCCCAGCTGTGCATGTCCTCAATCGGGTCGCGTTGCGGATAGCGCGCGGGCAGGGCACGGATCAGGGCCTGTTCAACAGGTGTGCAGCCATCCGCCAAGGCCAGTGCCTGTTGGGTGGCGTCATAGGCAGTAGCCAGTGCTTTTTGCCGCCCTTGGTCGTCCTGCAGCGCCCATGGCAGGTTGTAATTCGGCCCGGCCGCATAAGCGACACCCCAATGGGCCATCGCACATCTCGGGTCATTCTCCAGAGCCCGCTGAAAGCAGGCAACGGCCTCGTCGTGATTATAGCCGTATGTCCAGTTCAGGCCACGGTCAAACCAGAGCTGTGTATCTGGTGAAGACGTCGTGATCGGACAGGTATAGGTGCCAAGATCGTAATAGTCGCTCATCGAATGGTCCCCCCGGGCTTATCGGGCAGAGTAGCGCGACTCGGCCCTGCAGCACAATTCAGGCCGGCACTCTGTTTTCGATACGACCCATGTGAACCATCAGCCCAAAGGCAATGATGCACATGCTCAGAATACCCATGGTCAGAGGAGCAATAGAGCCATCGAACAGCAAGCCGACCGGTGCCGCAATGACCGCGGCCAGCACGGTGGAAATCGAGCCGATGACGGAGGCGGCCATACCAGCGATATGCCCCATCGGCTCCATTGCGATGGCGTTCAGATTGCCCATCGTGACGCCAGCCATGAAAAACACCATGGTCTGCCAAAACACGAACAGCGCAAAGGACGCATCCTGCGACAGCGGCGTCGCGCTCAGGCCAATGACCATCAAGGTGATCAGGATTTGCCCGCCCAGGGCCCAGGTCACCATACGCCGCATACCAACGCGCACCACCAGTGCGGCATTCAACAGGCTGGCCGATCCGGACATCAAAGCCACAAACCCAAACCAGAATGGAAAGCTGTCAGCGCGGTTATGAATCACATCATAGACCGGCTGCACCATGATCAGCATGGTGAACAGCATGCCCATACACAGAGTCTGTACAAAGATGGACAGGCGGACGGTCGGATGGGCAAACATCTCCTTTACCGCTGCGATCATCAGCGCCAGTCGGAACGGGCGGCGGTTTTCCTCCGCCAGTGACTCGGGCAGGCGGATCGCCATCCACGAGATGATGATCAGCGCAAACAGGATGAAGGATACAAAAATCCCGCGCCAGCCGAACAGGGCGATGACACCGGCGCCCAGCATCGGTGCAATGGCAGGGACAAGTGTGAAAATCATCATGGCAATCGAGACGATGCGCGCCATCTCGCGCCCGGAATACAGGTCACGGATGATGGCCATGGCGACCACGCGCGGCCCCGCAGCCCCCAACCCTTGCACTACACGCGCGATCAATACCAATTCCAGAGAAGAACTGGCCCAGGCCACGGCTGAGGCAACGATGTAGAGTGCAGCACCGCAGAAAATCACCGGCTTGCGTCCCACAGCATCGGAAATGGGGCCGGTAAAAAATGTCCCGATGCCCATGCCCAGCACAAAGGACGTGAGGATCAATTGCGCCCGATTCACGTCATCGGGGCTGAGCTGCGCGCCGATTTCGGGCAGGGCGGGCAGCATCGAGTCGATCGAAAAGGCTATGGTGGCGAACATCATCGCGACCAATGCAATGAATTCCGCCTTGGACACGCGGTTGGCCATAAAGGTCTCCTTACCCAATCGCGCTATCACGGCGGATCAGGTTGCGCCAGACCGGAAATTTGCACAGGCCTATGTGCTATTCTGCAGGAGAAGCCTCAAGTTGAGACATGATCTCCCCGATCACTTTTTCCCACATTTCAGGTGGTTGCGCACCGGGAACGGCATGCTGGTTGGCAACAATGAAGGTTGGGACCGAGGTAACGCCCATTTGGCGCGAATGAGTGTCACGATTGCGAATGTCCTCGCGGTCGGCGTCTGATTTCAGCAGTTTCATGACCACGGCGGCGTCCATTCCTGCGCTGTCAGCGATATCGGCCAGAACTTCCGCATCGCCAATATCGCGCGCCTGCACGAAATAGGCGTCAAACAGTGCGTCAACGACGGCATTTTGCTTGCCCTCAATCCCGGCCCAGTGGATCAGACGGTGGGCGTCCAGCGTATTGGGCGTGCGTTTCATGCCTTCAAAATCGATCTTGAGACCGGCTTTTTCCGCATGCTCAACAACCGGGGCATACGCCCGTACCGCACCTTCTTTGCCGCCGAATTTCCGTTCCAGATAGTCGCGACGATCCATGCCTGCCTCCGGCATATCCGGGTTCAGTTGAAACGGATGCCATTCGATCACAAAGGGATGTTCGGGCACAGCTGCCAAGGCCTTGTCCAGATGGGTTTTGCCGATATAGCACCAGGGGCAGATCGGATCGGACATGATGTCCAGCTTGACGGTCTGTGTCATTCTGTTGACGCCTTGAAATAGGCCGGCAGCGCGCGGCGCAGGAGTTTGCCATTGCCGCCGGTCGGCAACTCGGGCAGGTGAACGAAGGCGCGTGGTTGCTTGTAACGCGCCAGATTTGCTTCGACATAGGTGCGCAAGGCGGCATCGTCCAGCTTTTCCGGTCCGGTGTAGAAGGCTGCTATCACAAATGTGTCCTGTTTGACCTCAACCGCAGCCGCGCCAACCTGCACGATTCCGGGAAACCGGGACAACGCGGTTTCAACCTCAACCGGTGAGACGCGGTAACCGCCGGCATTCATCATATCGTCATCGCGCCCGAGGTAGATGATCTGCCCGTCAACGGCCATCGCGCCCTGATCTCCGGTCAGGAACCACGTACCCTGTATCCGCTGCGCCGCCTCTTCCGGTGCGTTGAGATAGGTCAGCATCAGACCGGGATCGGACCGGTGAATAGCAATGATGCCTTCCTGCCCTTGCGGGACGGGTCCCTCCGGTCCCAGAATGGCCACGCGACGACCCGGTTGCGGTTGACCCAGCGCGTCACCGCGGGCCGGATTTGTGGGGCTGGAGGAGATGAAGGTCGAGCATTCGGACATCCCGTAGGCCTCGTACAACTCGCAATCGGTTGCCTGATGCCATTGCGTGTGCAAGGCGCGCGACAGCTTTTCACCGGCGCAAAGCCCATGGCGCAGGTCCGGCAGATCGATCCGGTCCGCCCCCCGCAGCATCTTGCGATACACCCCGGGGGCCGCAGCAAAGATCGTTGCGGCGTGGCGCTGCAACAGGGCGGGTAGGGAGGAGATGTCCGTGCCGGGTTCCGGGATCAGGGCCGTGGCGCCGATGGCCCAGGGGTCCATCAGACCCGTGCCCAGCGTATAGGTCCAATTGAACGCCCCGGCGTGGCACAGCCGGTCTGTGTCTCGCAACCCGTACCAGCCATCGACCATCATCTGCCGCGCCCAGATCGCGCGATGCGCATGGGCCACGGCGCGGGGGTGCCCGGATGTGCCGGAGGTGTAAACGACATAGGCCATCCGGTCGGGGTCTCCCATAGCATAATCCGCAGGGGGCAGATCCCGTATGGCCGCTAGGTCCGCCAGTCCAATCTGCAAAGGATGCTGGGCACAGGCAACCGAAGGATCGCGAAGGATCGCTGCAGGTGACAGATCAGCGATCATGCGTGCTGTTTCCGGTTCCGTCAGTTGCGACGATGTCGGCACGGGAACGATCCCGACCGCGATTGCGCCCAGATAGGCGATCGGAAAGTCGACCGTGTTCCCCAGCCGCATAAACGCGATGTCACCGGGCCTCAGACCCGCCTGCAAGAGGCCGGTTCCGGTGCCAAGGATGGCGGATCGCAGGCTATCGTAGCTCCAGTCAACCGCGCCGGTATCGGACAGAACGGACAGGGCCGTCTTGTCAGACAATCGGTCTGCATGGCGCAGAACATGAGCGGCCAGATTAAAAGGTGCGGGACAAGGAGGTGGCGGGCCCTGATCGAAAATCGACAACATGGCCACTGGCTATCGCGGTGCATGGCGCGTTGCAAGCCGGGCTGGCTGGCCCTATAGAAAGGCGCATGAGCACGCAAGACCCCAAATCCCTGATCCGCATTGCCCGCGACTCCGGCGATCACACGGAACCTGAACCGCTGGATCTTGGCGTGCGGGTGCGCGAGTTGCGCAAGGCGCGGAACTGGACACTGGAACAGGCCGCTGGCCAGGCCGGTCTGGCGCGATCAACGCTCAGCAAGATCGAAAACGGTCAGATGTCGCCCACCTACGATGCGCTGAAAAAGCTGGCCACAGGGCTGGAGATCTCGGTGCCGCAGCTTTTCACGCCGCCGCAGCGCGATCAGGTGATCGGGCGGATGGCGGTCACGCGTCTGGGCGAAGGAACGGCACATGCCACCGCAACCTACGAGCATGAATTGCTGGCGGAAACGCTGACCAAAAAGCAGATGTTGCCGTACCGTGCCCGAGTCCGCGCTCGGTCTATGGATGAGTTTGACGGCTGGGTGCGCCATGACGGCGAAGAGTTTCTATACGTGCTGACCGGCGTCATTCGGTTGTATACGGAGTTCTATGAACCCGTGGAAATGCGCCGTGGTGACAGCGCCTATTACGACGGCAGTATGGGGCATAATGTAATTTCTGTCAGTGACGAGGATGCAACGATCCTTTGGGTCACATCACTTACGTGATCCCGCGTGGGCAAGTTCCCGGTTCAGACGTTCGGTAAACAGAAAGTCCTCAACCTCTTCACGGGCCTCGTTAACGGTCAGATGGTGACGCTCGGCCAGATACGCCTCGAACCGTTTGCGGTCTTTCGAAACGCGGGGCATGTCTTTATCGCGCAGGTTCGGAAAACGGCGTTTCGCACGCGCGTAGGTTGCGCCCCAGTCTTGCGTCAGGTCTGTCCAGTTCAGCATTTGCGAGCATTCCTTAGGTTGGTTCAGAACTGCTCTTCCCCAATTCAGGGTACGGACCGGTTGACGCTGCGGCAGACATGACAAAATGTCGCAGGCCATCAGGTCGGCATCAGGGTGGGTAGTGCCCGCTGCGGTCGTCCCGCAACGGGCGAACGGACCTGCGTTTCGGAGTGAGTGGCGGCCGGTCCGTTATTCTGTCCTATAGACAAGTCTATCCGTCCTATGTGTCAGATTTCAAACATGATATCTGGCGCTTGGACACGACGTGTTTGATCAGAGGATACAGGGCTCAAGCGCATTTCGTAAAGGAGTTTGGGCGTATGAAGCTATAGACCGCAAAACCTGGGACCCGTTTCGATTTGTTGGGTTGGCAGGCCAAATAGTACGCGGAATATGGTGTTCTGCGTATCATGTGCCAAATCTCGCCGAAAATGCAGCGAGGCTGCACCAAACGGCCACAGTTACCGGTTCTTGCAAGATCCCGATACCGATCCGCGTTTTGTCTGGCCGGCTGCTGCATCGCGTCAAAACAATACGGGCCTGTTACATGCTTTGCGGTTGTTGTCAGCCTTCGTACCACCATACTTCGGGCATGTATTGCGGTCCGTCGCCATAGATGGGCAGGGTTTCTGGAAACCTCAGTGCGCTGTCATGTGCGATGCGACCGACATCAAAGCTCCAGATCGGGATCACATAGCGTCCTGCCGTCAGCACCCTGTCCAGCGCGCGGGTTGCGGCGACAAAATCCTCGCGCGATTCCGACGCCAGCATCGCGTCGATCATCCCGTCCACAACGGGCGATTGCACGCCCATCAGGTTCCGGGTTCCCGGCGTATCGGCGTTCTCGCTGCCCCAATACAGGCGCTGCTCGTTGCCCGGAGACAGTGACAAGGCCCGGCGAAACGGGGTCATGTCAAAATCCAGTTCGGATATCCGCGACGTGTATTGCGCATCGTCCACTTTTTCGATGGTCATCTGAATGCCCAGCCGCTCCAGCGCCCGGGAATAGATTTCGGCGATCGACTCGACATTTTGAACGACGTTCTGGGCGCCTTGGCTGATGAGCAGGGTCATTTGGAAAGGCTCGCCCGAGGCGTTCTTCAAGACGCCGTCCTGAATGGTCCATCCGGCCTCGGCCAGCAACGCGGACGCCTTGCGAATGTTCGAACGGTTTCGCGCGGACCCGTCCCCTTCGGGCAGAACATAGCCTTCAAGGGTGCCGGGGATGAGATCGTCTGCATACGCCTGAAGCAATTCTTCGACCCTGCCGCTGGCCGGGCCCGGCTGCATGGCCAGGTCCGATCCCGAGAAGTATGACGTGATCCGGGGTTGGGCGCTGCCGGTGATGGTGTCGTTGATGAATTCAAAGTTGAAGGCCAGGGTCAGCGCCTCGCGCACGCGCCAGTCGTCGAACGGGGCCTTGCGGGTGTTCATGACAAACCCGGTGATCCCGGACGGCTTGCGATGCGGGATCTCGGTTTTGATGACATCGCCGCGCTGAATGGCCGGGAAGTTGTACTGCGTCTCCCATTTATCCGCGTTGAATTCGCGAACGGCCGACAGCTCTCCGGCTTTGAACGCTTCAAAAAGAACGGTGCCATCGCCATAAAACTCGATCCGCATGGCATCGAGGTTCATGGTCCCGCGACGAAACGGGATGTCAGCACCCCAGTAGTCGGGGTTGCGCCGTAGATTAACGTACCGTCCGGCCTCGTAGTCGTCGATGACGTAGGGGCCCGAGCCGATTGGGATGTCCTGAATTTGAGCATCGGCAAAGTCTTTACCCTCCCACTGCGCCTTTTGCAGGATCGGGCGCAGACCAGCGATCAGGGCGAGTTCGCGGTCGGGTTCGTTGAAGGTGATCCGAACGGAGCGAGGGCCGGTCTGTTCGATGCTGTCGATCTTTCCCCACAGCCCGCGATAGCGCAGATGCCCCTCGGTGCCCAGGGTTTCATAGGACCAGATTACATCCTCCACGGTGACCGGCGCGCCGTCGGAAAACCGGGCGTTTTCGCGCAGCGTGAATTCGACCCAGGACCTGTCGAGTGCAGTTTCAACTGATTCGGCTAACAACCCGTAAAGAGTGAAAGGTTCGTCCCACGACCGGCCCATCAGGCTTTCATGTGTCCAAAACCGCAATTGCCAGGGTGACGTGCCTTTTTGCAAAAACGGGTTCAAACTGTTAAAGCCGCCGGTGTTTCCAAACACAACCCTGCCGCCTTTGGGTGCGTCGGGATTTGCATACGGCAGAGACACAAAATCCGGTGGTAGGGCCGGGTCGCCATACATAGCTATGCCATGAGACGAATCTGCATGGGCAAGAGAGGTCGCGAAAATACAGGCGATTCCCGCCACAAGCGGACGAAGCGGTCGTAGAAAATCGAGGCTCATTTTGGAAACAATCCTGCTCTGGCCTTATTTTGTTGGGAATCATCGTACCGATGATTTTTCTTATTATCAAACTTTTAGCTTGGACGAAGGCGTGGAATTGCTTATAAAGGAAGCACTGCTCGATAGGTTTCTTGCCTGTATGAAACCTGCCTCAATAACTTAACGCCCGCTTCGTGCGGGCGTTTTTTTGGCGTGATCTTCCGGTTCGGGCTGCGGCAGTGTGCCGGATGTTTCCCCGTTTTCTTTGCAGGTGCAGCATGGCACTGTGTGCAAAATCTAACTCAGTGGGAGAGCGGTCATGAGCCTGTCTGGAAAAACGGCAATCGTCACGGGATCGAATTCGGGGATCGGGCTGGGTGTCGCGCGCGAGCTGGCCAAGGCCGGGGCGGATGTTGTTTTGAACTCGTTCACAGATCGCAACGAGGACCACGCACTGGCCGCCGAGATCGCCAGAGAGACCGACACCAATGCGCGCTACATCAAGGCGGACATGTCCAAGGGGGATGAGTGCCGCGCGCTGATCGAACAGGCCGGCGCCTGCGATATTCTGGTGAACAATGCCGGTATTCAGCATGTGTCGCCGATTGATCAGTTCCCGGTCGATAAATGGGACGCCATTATTGCAATCAACATGAACTCGGCCTTTCACACAATGGCTGCCGCATTGCCGATAATGCGCGCAGCAGGTTGGGGCCGGATCGTCAACATCGCCTCGGCGCATGGTTTGACGGCGTCACCGTTCAAAACCGCCTATGTCGCGGCTAAACACGGCGTGGTCGGGATGACCAAGGCGGTGGCGCTGGAAACCGCACAAGAACCGATCACCTGCAACGCGATCTGTCCGGGTTACGTCCTGACGCCGCTGGTCGAAGCGCAAATCCCGGACACAATGAAGGAATACGGCATGAGCCGTGAGGATGTGATCAAGAATGTCATGCTCGAGCGTCAGCCATCGAAAGAGTTTGCCACCGTCGAACAACTGGGTGGAACAACCGTATTCCTGTGTTCGGATGCGGCGACACAAGTCACCGGGACCACAATTTCAGTAGATGGCGGCTGGACCGCGCTGTGACACCGGATTGGGATGCCGCGCTCGTGTCTTTTGAGTATTTGCAAAAAGGTGAAGAGGTGGGATCGTGAAGCGGATCAATCTGGCTTTGCAGGGCGGCGGTGCGCATGGTGCCTTTACGTGGGGCGTGCTGGATCGGTTGCTGGATGAAGAAGACATCGAAGTGGCCGCCATCACCGGAACATCCGCAGGCGCGTTGAACGGTGCGGCCTTCAAGTCGGGCATGGTACATGCAGGACGCGAGGGCGCCCGAGAGAACCTTGATGCGCTATGGAAACGGATGGGGGCGGTTGGCGACATGCGTGTCGCTCACTGGTTTCGCGGGCTGGAACCCTCTCAGATTGCGCAGGCGATGGAGTATTCTCTGCCGTTTTCCATTGGGGATGCGTGGTCGCGGATGGTGTCGCCTTATGCTTATGGGCCTTTCTATACCAATCCGTTGGAACCCGTGGTTGATCGCTTTAACTTCGACGAGATTTGCGCCGATCAGGGACCGCATCTGTTTGTTTGCGCGACCTGCGTTCGCAGTGGCAAGATCCGGGTGTTTACCGGCGATGAGGTCTCGACCGATGCGATCCTGGCTTCGGCCTGCCTGCCGACCCTTTTTAAGGCCGTTGAGATTTACGATCCGGAAACCGAACGCGTCGAGGCCTATTGGGATGGGGGCTATACCGGCAATCCGGCGCTGTATCCTCTGTTCAACAAAGACCTGCCGGAAGATGTGGTGATCGTGAATATCAATCCGCTGGAACGGGAAGAGATCCCGGTAACCCCGCAGCAGATTCAAAACCGGATCAACGAGATCAGCTTTAACTCATCCCTGTTTCGCGAGTTGCGCGCGATCAGTTTTGTTCAGAGGTTGCTGAAGGAGGGCAAGCTGAAATCGGGAGAGATGAGCCGTGTTCTGGTTCATATGATCGCGGACAATGAGCTTATGAACAGCCTGTCGGTTGCCACCAAGACCGTCCCCAATCCCGTGATCCTGCACAAGCTCAAGAAGGCTGGTCGCGATGCTGCGGATGGGTTTCTGGCCCGGCACAAAGCCGAACTGGGTCAGCACAGTACCGTTGATCTGCCGGCGATGTTCGGCTGATCACTCGGGCGGTTGTGTTGGGTCTTTTTCGTTCGGGTAAACGAGGCCCGCAGAGATAACCAGCTTGGCGGCCTCTTCGATCGACATGTCCAGCAGGATCACGTCCTCGGCCGGGAAGAACAACAGAAAGCCGGATGTGGGGTTTGGCGTTGTCGGCACAAAGACACTGTAAAGCTCGCCGCCCGTTTCCGCTTTTTGACTGACTTCGCCCCTGGCGGTTGTGGACACAAAGCCAATTGCCCAGATGCCGCGGCGCGGGTATTGGATCAGGCAGGCTTTTTCAAACGACCGTTCAGTCTGGGCAAAAACCGTTTCCGAAATCTGTTTGATACCGGAATAGACCGACCGAACCACGGGCATCCGGTCGACAAGGCTTTCGGTGAAGGAAATGAACGACCGGCCCAGAATACCCTTGGCGATCCAACCGACAATGACGGTGAACACCAGAAAGATGATGACGCCGACACCGCGCAGGTTGATACCCACATATTGCTCGGGCTGGAACTGTTGCGGCACCAAGGGCAGAACCGCGCTGTCGATCCATCCGACCACAGACCAGATCAGCCAGACCGTCAACCAGACAGGCGCAATAACGACGATCCCCGTCAGAAAGGACGCACGCAACCTTGAAAACAGGCCAGGGCGGCGGTGTGGCTCTTCGTCAAAGGGTGTATTCATCGCAGTTCCGAGTGACTTCGGGATTTAGTTAAGCAGTCCGGGGCTTTGAAACAATAGGGTAGTGTCACCTGCTGTCGGCCAGAGCTTTGGCGATTTCTGCGGCCAGTCGCGCGTTGTTGCGCACCAAAGCGATGTTGGCGGTCAATGAACGGCCCTGGGTTTTCTCGAATATCCGCTGCAACAGATAAGGCGTAACGGCTTTGCCGGTGATCCGGTGCGCGGTTGCGTCCTGTTGAGCCGCCGCAATGATCGGCGCCAGTTCTTCGGCCGGGATCTGATCGGCGACAGGTATAGGGTTGGCGACAAGCTGACCGCCGGGCAGGCCCAGTGCGCGCCGGGTTGCATGTGCCTTGGCGATGTCCTCGGCGCAATCCATGCGCAGCGGAGCGTCAAATGGGGATTTAGCCGACCAAAAGGCCGGAAACGCGTCTTGTCCATATGCAATGACGGGAACACCCAGTGTCTCCAACACTTCGAGTGTTTTGGCAAGATCAAGGATGGCCTTAGCTCCGGCCGCGACCACCGTGACCGGGGTTTGCCCCAATTCATGCAGGTCGGCGGAAATGTCGAACGAGGTTTCCGCGCCTTGATGCACGCCGCCGATCCCGCCGGTGGCGAACACCTCGATGCCTGCATAGTGTGCGGCGATCATCGTGGCGGCAACGGTTGTCGCACCGGTGCCCCCGGTCGACATGCACGCGGCCATATCTGCACGCGAGATTTTCGCGACCCCTTGTGCCTGTCCCAGATCTTGAAGTTGGTCGGCTTCCAAGCCCACACGCAACGCGCCTTCGAGAACGGCCATGGTTGCGGGAACGGCACCTGTGTCGCGGATATCCTGTTCAACCTGTGCCGCCACTTCGATGTTCTGGGGATACGGCATGCCATGGGTGATTATGGTGCTTTCCAAAGCAACGATGGGTTTGTTCGCGTCTTTGGCGGCGCGTATCTCAGTGGAGTATTGGATGTCGATCACAGGGGTGTTTCTCCGGAAACATAAGTTGCTGCGGCATGCAGGGCCCGCGTCAGGGCGTCTTCGCTATCGGCCCCATTGGCCTCTGAGGCGATATGGGCGGCCATGAACGTGTCGCCCGCACCTGTCACACGTGTGACGAGAACGGACGGCGGTGTTTGGGTTAGAATGCCGGACTCCGAGCCGACGGTGGCAGAGTTTCCGCCATCGGTGACCAGAACCCGCAATGCGCCGCGATCCAGCAAGCCCTTGGCCGCGCTCTCAGAATCAGAAAACTCACGCTGGCACAACAGACCCGCTTCTTCGAGGTTGACATACAGGGTGGCGCGCGCGTGTTTCAGAAACGGCAACAGGCGTTCGGCTTTGCCGGGTGAAGCGGGCGCGACCCGCAGGTCGGCGCGGGCAAAGGCAGGGCTTTGGGCGATCTCTTCCAGAAGTTCCCGTGTCAGGTTGCCATCCAGAGCAATCGGCCCCTCATACGGCGTGTTTTCATATCCGAGCGGCCCTTGCATCAGCGGGCGCAGGATTTTCGCACCGGCCGCCTCCAGGGAATGGGCGTCCGCGATGGCGGCGATCAGGCCATTGGCGCCTTCAACCGCCATGTAGCGGTCAGTCGGCAAGTCTTGCGACCGGTAAATGTGATCCGTCGCCATTCCAAGGCGCGCGCAAGAGTGGATCAGTTCATCCCCTTCCGGGTCGCGGCCGATTGCGGTCAGCAACGTTGGGGTCATGCCGAACCGCACAAGGGTCATCGCGATATTAAAGACGACGCCACCGGGCAGGCGTGTGATCCGTCCTGGTACGTCCGATCCCTGTCGCATCGCGCTGGCGGACCGCCCGATCACATCCCAGAGAACCGAACCAATGCACAGGATTTCGCCGTTTCGAGTCATGACGCTGTCATGCCGCAGCCCCGGTGACCGTGCAAGCCAGAACAGGCCTGTCGTCCGAGATTCCCGGCGGTGTCCTGCCTGCAGGGCTCTTTTGCCTTGCTATCGAGCGGAATCGACGGGAGACTCGTCGAGAAGGTTTGGTGTATTGGTTTTGGAGCATTCCTGATGAGTGATGGGTTTTTTTCTGCCCTCGCTCTCTGCGGTCGAGTTATCGTATTGGCGGTCTTGGTCGCCGGGGGCGTTCTGTCCAAGGATAGCGTCGCCCAGTCTCCGTCGCCCACAGTTATCGACTTTTGGACGAAATCCGACACCCTGTTTCTGGAGATCAGCCTGAATGCGGAGGCGTTTGTGGCGGGGCTCGATCCCACCGCCACTCCCGACGTCGCGAATAACGGGCAGTATCGGAAACTGCGTGCGACTGTGTCATCGGAACTGGAACCAGAGGTCAAGGCCTTCACCATAGACTGGATGCAGACCCTTCATGTGGAGGTCGGTGAACCCATACTTCTGGATTATGAAGGGGTGAGCATACCTGCCGTTGGCGATCCTGACTCCGTGCGGGTTTCCAAACTGTTGCTGACGGGGCCATTGCCAGATGGCGCGTCCAGCCTGCGCCTGACCTGGCCAGCTGGCAGTGGGCCTGTTGTCCTCAAGCAGCAGCACGTCGCGGCGCCGTATTCCGGGTATCTGGAGGCGGGTCAAACCAGCCCGCTAATCCCGCTTCTGGGTGGTGCATCCCTGACAACCCAGCAGACCCTACAGGCTTACTTTGCCAAAGGCGTCGCCCAAGTGTCCGCGACCTGGTACACGCAGGGTCTGCTTGTTCTTGCACTGGTGTTCCTGTCGCTGAACCCTCGCTTTGTTGTTGCGCAGATGCTCTTCTTTTCTCTGGGCTTGGTGGTCGGTTTCGGCGGCGGACTGCTCAATTGGATTAACGTGCCGCCCACAATCGCAGTGCAGGCAAGCAGCGTTGCAATTGTCGTTGTGTCCCTGTGGAACCTGATCCTCCGAAGGCTGCAGGTCTGGCGACTGCTGGTGGTTCTTGCCATGGGGCTACTACAGGGCGTCATCCTGTCTGCCGCACTAAGAGGCATGGGTGTCCCGCCAGACCACATCGCGCCCGCCATATTTGGGTTCGGGGCAGGTGTTCTGCTGGCGCTCTGGTGTGCTGCTGCGGCGGCGTTCGGTATTGGTGCCGTAATGTCGGGTCGGTCGGAGCGTCTGCGAGACCGAATATCCGCTACGGTCTCGATCCTCATTGCAGCCGCTGGCGTCTATTTGATCGTCACGCCCCTGCTGGTCGCCTAACCCATGGCGGCTTTCAGCGCCTTCAATGTCTCAAGAGGGTCCTCAGTGGACCAGATCTCGTCCCCGATGCCAAAGAAATCCGTATACGGCGTCAGGTCTCGGATCAGATCCGGGTTCAGGCCGCCTTCGGCCACGACCGGGACCTCGATCATTTCGGACCACCACTGAAAGAGATCACGTTCCGCGCGCGTTCCGTCGCCGAGGTTGCCACTCCCGACCGGTCCAAAGGCGACGTAGTCCGCTCCGGCTTCGCCCGCGGTCATGCCGTCATGGCTGGACGCTCGGCAAAAGCTGCCCACAATGGCATCCGCGCCCAGGTTCTTGCGCGCAGACCGGACCGAACGGGCCCCGTCGTCCAGATGCACGCCATCCAGACCCAGCCGCTGCGCCAGCGGCACGTGGTTCGAGATCACCAATGCAACGTCGCGCGCATGGGCAATCTCGCGACAGCTATCTGCCGCGCGGGCGATGGCATCTTCGTCACCGCCCGCAAGCGCCAAGCGGATACAGGCGATCTCGACGCCATCGAGCACGCGGGCCAACTGATCGGGAAAGGAGTCCAACGCGATGGACGGCGGGGTGATCAGATAAATCTGGGGCTGCTCGGGGGTGTCCATTCACGCGTCCTTCGGCTTGGTCTTTGGCGCGGTTTAGCGGATTGCGGACGGGAAGCAAACTTTTATGCCCGGCGGCGCCGGTTTTGTCCGCCGCCCGACCTTGCCCTGACCCGGTGGTCGGATTAGAGCAGGCCAGGTTTTTTGGAGTGAGCGATGCCCAGCGATACATCCCAGCCGTCTTTTGTGCTTGTGCGTCCGCAGATGGGGGAAAACATTGGTGCCGCCGCGCGGGCAATGTGGAACTTTGGTCTGGACCGGATGCGGATCGTGGCACCCCGGGACGGGTGGCCAAATCCCAAGGCCGTGGCAATGTCCAGCGGCGCCGGGCGGCTGCTGGATGAGGCGCAGTTGTTTGACGATCTTGCCGGTTCCCTCGCGGATAGCACCTTTGTTTTTGCAACAACGGCGCGGCAACGCGGACTGACCAAACCGGTTTACAGCCCGGAACGCGCCATGCAGCTGGCCGCTGAAAAGGTTGCGGCGGGCGAGACGGTGGCGGTGCTGTTTGGCCCGGAACGTGCCGGGTTGGAGAATGAGGACATCGCCAAGGCAAACGCCATCATCTCGGTGCCCGTGAACCCGGACTATGCCTCACTGAATCTGGGCCAATGCGTGCTGCTGACCGCCTATGAGTGGATGCGCCAGACCGGCGACGTGGTGCATGAAACCACCGATCTGGGGAAAGGCGACTGGGCCACGGGTGTCGAAGTGGAAAAGCTGGTCGAGCATTACGAAGACCGATTGGACGAGGCCGGCTTCTTCTATCCGCCCGAAAAAGCCGAAGGGATGAAGGTCAACCTGCGCAATCTGTGGTCGCGCATGCGCATGACACGGGCCGATGTGCAGATGCTGCACGGGATTATGCGTCAGATGGTCCGATGGAAGGACAGGGGCTGAGGCTGGACCTTGGCGTACCTTGGCCCTAGCTTGCGACGAAATCCAGGACATGAGGACAGCATGAGCGGCAAGCGCAGCATCTTCGAAGAGGTCTCAGACACCGAAAAGCAGCAGGCGGTGCAACCGGGCATGATCGACAAGGGGCGCGGTGGCGCGCGCGGGGCGATCCGGGTGTGGCTGATGGTCCTGTTCGCCCTCGTCGTCGTGATGATTGCGGTCGGCGGCTTGACTCGCCTGACGGATAGCGGCCTGTCGATCACCGAGTGGCGACCGATCACCGGAGCGATACCCCCTCTGAATGACGCCGACTGGCAGGCGGAATTCGATAAGTACAAACAGATCGACCAGTGGCGCATCCAGAATCAGTGGATGGAGTTGCAGGATTTCAAGGTCATCTACTGGTGGGAATGGGGCCATCGACAGCTGGGTCGGGTAATCGGCCTGGTCTGGGCCATCGGCTTCTTTGGCTTTCTGATTGCACGGAATATCCCGACCGGCTGGACCGGAAAACTGGTGATCCCCGGCGCGCTGGGCGGTGTTCAGGGCGCCGTTGGCTGGTGGATGGTTGCCTCGGGCGTCACGCAGGGCGAGGGGATGACGGCTGTTGCCAGTTACCGGCTGGCTGTGCATCTGGGGCTGGCCTTTGTGATCCTGGGTTTCCTTGCCTGGTACATCTTTGAACTTGGCCGTGATGAACGCGACCTGATGCAGGCGCGGCGCACCAAAGAGGCCAAGCTGTTTTCCTTGTCGACCGGCCTGCTGCACTTCACCTTTTTGCAAATACTCATCGGCGCGTTGGTTGCAGGGATCGACGCCGGACGGTCCTATACCGACTGGCCGCTGATCGGCGGTCAACTCCTGCCACCCGATGCAACCATGCTGGAGCCGATGTGGCGAAACTTCTTTGAAAGCCCCGGTCTGGTGCAGTTCATTCATCGTTGTGCGGGGTATTTGTTGTTCATCTTTGCCTTTGTCGTCTGGCGTCGCGGTGGAACCAGTGCCCATCCACAAACCCGGTTCGCGTTCAACGCGATGTTTGCGGCACTGTCGCTGCAGGTGGTGGTCGGGATCGTCACCGTTCTCTATGCCGCCCCATGGCAGATCGCTATTTTCCACCAGTTCCTTGCGGTCGTGGTCTGGACGTTGATATTGCGTGCCCGTTTCCTGACTGCGTATCCGATTTCAACTTCGCTTCGTGGAGCATGACACAGATGACAGCATTTGATGACCTGATGGCCTATCAGCGCGAAACCTCGGCGATTGGACAGATCGCCGGGCGGCTCGGCTGGGATCAGGAAACCGTGATGCCGCGCGGCGCAGCCCCGCAGCGCGCAGAAGAAATGGCCGCGATCGAAGCCGTTCTGCATGCCCGCCGATCCGACCCGCGGGTGGCGGACTGGCTGGACCGGGCCGAACCCAGCTGCGATGCAGGTCATGCCCAGCTGCGTGAGATACGCCGGTCCTATGAGCGCACGGTGAAGGTTCCTGCCGATTTGGCCAAGACCATAGCGCGCGTCACGTCGGCGGCGCAGGGCAAATGGGCTGAGGCACGGGCGGACGAGGACGTGGCCGCCTTTTTGCCCGTGTTGGAAGAGGTTGTCGCGTTGAAGCGCGAAGAGGGGGCTGCTCTGGCGCAGGGCGGCGACATATACGACGCTATGGTCGAGGATTACGAGCCGTACACTACGGGTGCTCAGATTGCTGCGATCTTTGACGCGATGCGCCCGCGACTGGTCGCGTTGCGCGCTGCCGTTCTGGATCGCCCGGAACCCAAGGCCTTAAAGGGCGCATTTGACGAGCAGGTCCAGATGCGCCTGTCGCAGAAACTGGCTGTCGCTTTTGGGTATGATCTGAACCGGGGCCGTGTGGACAAAGCCGTGCATCCGTTCAGTTCGGGCAGCGGGTCCGACGTGCGGATCACCACACGCACCAGCGCCACAGACCCCTTCAACTGTTTCTATTCCACCATTCACGAGGTCGGCCACGCCGCCTATGAGCAGGGCATTGACCCGGCTTATGCGCTCACGCCGCTGGGGCAGGGCGTGTCAATGGGTGTGCATGAAAGCCAAAGCCGCATCTATGAAAACCAGCTTGGCCGCTCGCGCGCCTTCACCGGCTGGCTATATGGGCAAATGCTCGAGGCGTTCGGCGATTTCGGAATCCCCGGTGCGGATGCGTTCTATGCCACGGTCAATCGCGTTCACAACGGATACATCCGGACCGAGGCCGACGAGGTGCAATATAACCTGCACATCATGCTGCGGTTTGATCTCGAGCGCGCTCTGATGGCCGGAGATCTTCAGGTGGGTGATCTCGAAACTGCCTGGAATGATCGCTTTAAGGCCGATTTCGGCTATGCGGTCGACATACCATCAAACGGCTGTCTGCAGGATGTTCACTGGTCGGTTGGCCTGTTCGGTTATTTCCCGACCTATGCGCTGGGCAATGTCTACGCCGGGTGCCTCTATCAGGCGCTGAGCCAGGCTGTGCCGGATCTGAAATCGCAGCTGAGCCGGGGTGACACGTCCGGCGCGACCGGTTGGTTGCGCGAGCGCGTGCAACAATACGGCGGTCTCTATACGCCGCGCGACGTGATCGAACGCGCAAGCGGCGTCTCACCCGGGCCCGAACCTTTATTGGACTATCTGGAAGAGAAGTTCGGGGCTTTGTACGGGCTGTAGCACCGTACAGACCAGCTGGCACGGCCGGGTGTTCAAACCCCTAGCGCTCGGCACCTAGGTCTTGTCCATGTGAGCCGCAAAGGCCTGTTCGTAGTCTGGATGCCATCGGCTCAATGCCGGACGGTTCTCAATGACATCGCCGACGGCCCAGGCGATGCGCTTCTCGTCGATATCGCGTGAGACGTCATTGTCGGGGCACAGGATGTAAAAGTCGCCCCGGTTCATGCTGTCGATGAAGAAGTCTGCCGTTTGCTCAGGGGTCCAGGCGGATGGCGGCTTTTGTGCCGCGCCGATCATGCCGGTGTGGACAAAGCCCGGCACCAGCAGATGCGCGGTCAGCTTTGCGCCTTCGGTGTTGCGCAGTTCATGCGACAATGCCTCGGTAAAGGTTTTCAATGCGGATTTTGAAACATTGTACGCGGGGTTTCCGGGCGGCGTTGTGATACCCTGTTTCGAACCCGTATTGATGATCGCGCCCGGGCGACCGCGTGCGATCATGCCCGGAACAAATGCCTGACAGCCGTTGATTGGCCCCCAAAGGTTCACACCCAGCGTCTGTTCCCATGCCTCTCGTGGCCCAGTGCAGGACGAGCGAAGGCCCACCCCAGCGTTGTTCATGAGAATGTCGGTGCCGCCAAACCCATCGGTCACGTCCTTGGCAAGGGCTTCGACCTGCCCGATGTCCGCAACATCCGTTGATGCGACCATGACGTCAGTGGCCCCGGCGTTTCGAAGGATGCTTTCAGCCGCCGCAAGCTTTTCCGCGTCGCGGTCTAAGACAACAACGTGCATACCCATTCCCGCAAATCTTCTGGCGCAGGCCAAGCCGATTCCCGAAGCGCCGCCGGTCACGACGGCAACGGAGTCAGACGTGAGGGCAGGATGGGTCATGGCTAATCCTCTTTTCGTTTGGCATCTGGTTCAGGCTGGGCGGCACCGCTCATCCATCGATTAAGTTTCGGTTTCGTTGGCAGCCAGAATGATCTGACCGATACTGTGTGAGGCGCAAGCTAGCTTCGACAAGAGGCTAGTCCAGCGTATACAGCTCCTGGCGTTCGCTGACTCCCCGGAGGCGGTATTGGCCCAGCGACACAAGTTCCGGAAAATCCTCCAGCAAGGGGGCGGCCACCTTGGCGGAGATGACGATGGTTTGATCCACGGCGCTGCTCATACCGAGAATGCGCGCGGTGGTATTCACTGCCGGGCCGACCACTGTGAAATCCAGACGGGATTTGCCGCCAATGTTTCCGTAGAGGACGTCCCCGGCATGCAGGGCCAGCGTAAAGCCGGTGGTTGACAAGCCTTCTGCCGTGCGGCGCTGGTTCAGGTCATCGAATGCTGTCCGCAGCTCCATGGCGGCTTTTATCGCCACTTTGCCGGTCTCGGGGATCTGGTCCATGTCGAAGATGGCGAGCATTCCGTCGCCCATGAACTTTAGAACATTTCCGCCGTTGCGCTCGACAACGTCCACTGCTTCGGCGAAGCAATCGTTCAGCAGCTCAATGAGCGCATTGCCCGGAAGCGTTTCGGACAGCTTGGTGAATCCCTGCAGATCGAAATACCAGATCACCGCCGAGATCGTTTCCAGCGAACCGCGTGTGATATCGCCGGAAAGAACCCGCTTGCTGGCATCACGCCCCAGATAGGCCGCTGTTATGTCTTCGGCCATCAGCCTGTTGGCGCCGCATTTGAGCGTCAGGCACAATGGCGAAATCAATTGGCGCAACCCGTCGAGCTGCGCATCGGAAAACCCACCCGGCGCATCGGTTGTGAGCGAGATGATAGCCCCTTCCTCCGCCCGCATCGGATCTACAGCAGCGGCCTGATCTTCCAGCAGAAAGAACCGTTTGACCGCGTAGTAATCCGTCGCGCCGCGCTCTCGAAGCTCATCGAAAATCGGGAAATCCAGTGCGGGATCCTCAACCGTCAGTTTCTGTCTTATCTCTTCGACGTTGTTCGAGAGCAGATAGTATATCGGGCTGAGCTTGTATTCTTCGGGCACGTCATTCTCAGCACGGCGCATGAAGTCCTGACGTTCATTCTCGCGATCCCGGAACCATCGGAATGCCATAGTGCCGATTTCCGGGTGATGGGCGCGCAACGTGATGTTTGCGCGTTGCAGAGGAATGCCCGCCGCAACCAGCCGGATGCAGCATTCTTCCAGCCACTTTTCGACGGGGGTGTTTTCGAGGCCTTGCTGGATCAACCAATCGGTCAGATCTTTCAGCGCTGCCGTCATTTCCCAGTTTTCCATGGTCGGAGCGGCCATATCGTCCTCGTTCAGCTATTGGCGCGATGCATCCCTGATGGCACAGGGTGCCTAGGCCCATTAATCTGTGGCTGTCATCCAATTGGGTCAAGTTTTCCAGAATTGATTGGCGAAGGTGCAAAGGCCGTCTTGGCGCGTGAAGCACTGCGAAAAACTCGGGCAATCTGGTGCCGATCCCGGCATCTTCTGGCGCTTGGACATTCTCTTTACGGACCCCATCCGTACCATGGATGGATTGGGTGCTGCTCATTTGGAGCGATCCGTGCTCTGACGTCCAGAATGAAAAAGCCCGGATTAATCTTCCGGGCCTTTTAAGGTGTTCAGTCTTCGGCGTCGTCTTCGTCGCCCTGATCCGCGATCCAGGCGACGCTGACGACTTCTTCGCCTTTGCCGGTGTTGAACACCTTCACCCCGCCAGCCGACCGTGACCGGAAGGATATGCCATCGACCGGCACCCGGATCGATTGGCCTTTGGAGGTGGCCAGCATGATCTGATCGTCGATCTCAACCGGGAACGAGGCGACCAGTTCACCGCCGCGCATGGCCTTGTCCATCGCCGCAACGCCCATGCCGCCGCGCCCACGTACCGGATAATCGTGGCTGGAACTCAGCTTGCCCGCACCCCCTGTGGTGATAGTCAGGATCAGGTTCTCGGCAGCCGACATCTCGGCATAGCGTTCCTGCGTGATCACGCCGGGGGCCACTTCGTCCTCGTCTATTTCGCCATCATCAGCGATACCTGCCACAGCGCGGCGCATCTTGAGATACGCGGCGCGCTCGTCCGGGTCCGCTTCGAAGTGGCGTATGACGGACATGGAGACAACCCGGTCGCCATTGGTCAGTTTGATGCCGCGCACACCTGTCGACTCGCGCGAATTGAACACGCGCAAATCGGTTGTGCGGAACCGGATCGCGCGACCGGAGTTGGTGACCAGCATCACGTCTTCATCCTCGGAACAAATGCGGGCATTCACCAGTTCCACGCCTTCGGGCAGTTTCATGGCAATCTTGCCATTGCGCCGGACATTGGTGAAATCCGACAGCCGGTTGCGGCGGACGTCACCCGCGCTGGTGGCGAAGACGATATGGAGGTTTTCCCACTCTTCATCCGGCACATCAACGGGCATGATTGCAGCGATGGAAACCCCGGTTGGGATCGGCAGGATATTGACGATCGCCTTGCCCTTGCCGGTGCGGCTGGACTGCGGCAGGCGCCAGGTCTTGAGCTTGTAGACCATCCCATCGGTGGTGAAGAACAGCAGTTGCGTGTGTGTATTGGCGACGAAGAGGTTGGTGACAACATCCTCTTCTTTTGTCTGCATGCCCGACAGGCCTTTGCCGCCACGCTTCTGAGCGCGGAAATCGGCCAGCGGGGTGCGTTTGATATAGCCGCCCGAAGTGACGGTTACGACCATGTCCTCGCGCTCGATCAGGTCTTCGTCTTCCATGTCGCCGGACCAGTCGACAATCTCGGTGCGACGCGGCACGGCGAATTGCGCGCGGACATCACGCAGTTCGTCACCGATGATCGACATAATGCGCTCGCGCGAGGACAGAATATCGAGGTATTCCTTGATCTTACCGGCCAGTTCTTCCAGCTCGTCCGTGACTTCCTTGACCCCGATCTGGGTCAGGCGCTGCAGGCGCAGGTCGAGGATGGCGCGGGCCTGAACCTCGGTCAGGTTATAGGTGCCATCGTCGTTCATCTTGGACAGAGGATCGTCGATCAGGCGCAGATAATCTTCGATTTCGGCGGCGGGCCAACGGCGGGTCATCAGCTTTTCGCGCGCCTCAGCCGCATCAGCCGATGACCGGATCGTGGCAACCACTTCGTCTACGTTGGACACGGCGACGGCAAGACCACACAGGATGTGGCTGCGCTCGCGCGCTTTGCGCAGGTCATACGCGGTGCGCCGCGCAACGACATCCTCGCGGAAATCGATGAACGAGGTCAGGAACCGGCGCAGGGTTAGCTGTTCGGGCCGACCCCCGTTCAGCGCCAGCATATTGCAGCCAAAGGACGTCTGCATCGGTGAGAAACGAAAGAGCTGGTTCAGAACCACCTCGGGCGTCGCGTCGCGTTTCAGTTCGACCACGACGCGTACACCGTTGCGGTCGGATTCGTCCTGAACGTGGGATACACCTTCGATGCGTTTTTCGCGCACCGCTTCGGCAATCTTTTCGATCATTGAGGCTTTGTTCACCTGATAGGGGATCTCGTCCACGATGATGGCGTACCGGTCCTTGCGGATTTCCTCGACGCGGGTTTTCGAGCGAATGATGACACTGCCGCGCCCTTCCAGATAGGCCTTGCGCGCACCGGAACGGCCCAGCATGACGCCACCGGTCGGGAAATCGGGGCCAGGCACGTATTCGATCAGTTGCTCGGACGTAAGGTCAGGATCGTCGATCAGTGCCAGAGTCGCATCGACCACCTCGCCCAGATTGTGCGGCGGGATGTTGGTCGCCATACCTACCGCGATACCACCGGCACCATTGACCAGCATGTTCGGGAAACGGGCGGGCAGGACGGTCGGCTCTTTGTCTTTGCCGTCGTAGTTGTCCTGAAAATCGACCGTCTCTTTTTCGATATCGGCCAGCAGGGACGCGGCGGGTTTGTCCATGCGCACTTCGGTATACCGCATGGCCGCCGGGTTATCGCCATCCATTGAGCCAAAGTTACCCTGACCATCCAACAGCGGCAGCGACATCGAGAAATCCTGCGCCATCCGCACCAGCGCGTCATAGATAGCACTGTCGCCATGTGGGTGGTATTTACCCATCACGTCACCCACCGGACGGGCCGACTTGCGGTAGGACTTGTCGTGCGTGTTCCCCGACTCGTGCATCGCATAGAGGATGCGCCGGTGCACCGGTTTCAACCCGTCGCGCAAATCGGGGATCGCGCGGCTGACGATGACCGACATGGCATAGTCCAGATAGGACGTGCGCATTTCGG
Source organism: Ruegeria sp. B1 (assembly GCF_056535885.1). NCBI lineage: Bacteria > Pseudomonadati > Pseudomonadota > Alphaproteobacteria > Rhodobacterales > Roseobacteraceae > Ruegeria > Ruegeria sp. B1. The sequence continues at coordinate 2,634,332 of NZ_JBQFJA010000001.1, forward strand.
ATTCGATAGACACCGTCGGGCCATCATAAACGGGGCGCTCCGGCGGGGTTTCATCCATGTTTTCAGGGATTTCTGGCGTATCGCTCACGTAAACTGCCTGTTCTTTGTGCAGGGTCTATATCTTGTGGATGCACCTTATCAGACCCGGTACATAAGGTGCAAGCAAGCAACCTGTTTCAGGATGAGAAACGCCGGTAACATCCGAGTAACATATTGTTATCTAAGTATTAGGTGGTTTTTGTGCTACGCTGAAGAGACCTTGAAAGAAATTGGAGGTCTGCATGGAGCAAAGTGAAACAGAATTAATGCTCAAGGGGTACGGGCTGACGACGGCAGAGTTTTTCTATCACATGCCCGACTATATCCACGTACTAAATACGTTTGTCTGGCAGGACTACGATCTGGCGCCGGATCATCCGAAACTGTTTGATTTCATAGAATACTGGCAGCGAGAGATTGAGGGGCCGCTGCATTCTGTCCGCTACACACACCGCAAGATGATCGGCCCCGGGGAATGGCGCAACCTGGTTGGGGAGTTCCGGGTGAACTGACCCTCAGCCCGAGCAACTGGCCCCACCCAAAACGCAGAATTTCGCGCAATGGGGATGGTTCAGGTGCACATCGGCTTCGGCCTCGGCCAGGGTCGATCCCATTTCGAATTCAGGGGAATAGGGCAGCAAGGTACAGGCCAGCACCGCAGGACGCTCAGCCCCCTTGCGTTTGACGACCATGCGTGACGTGGCACACATTACGGATTTCGGGGATTTGTTGAGAATACCCCAGCACGCGGTGGTGATCTCGGGCACTTCGACAGATTCGTCCATTTCCGGGAACAGAACGGTTTCGCCGGGATTTTGCGCATCGATATCGAAGTCGTGCTCGGCAAAGAACGCAGCATATCCTGCGCGGCTTTCCGCATCGGTATCCCCCCAGACAGAGCGCCCGGCAATTGCCATCTTGACCCCGTTATCGCGCAGCCACTGCATGCCCGACAGTGTTCTGGCAAAGCTGCCCACGCCGCGCTCCTTGTCATGCAACTCCGGCAAAAAGTGGTCGACCGAAATCCTCAGGGTCAGCTTGGTGCCGTAGTTGCGGTGCAGCGCCAACAGCCCGTCGCGCATTTTGTGGCGCATCATCGGCTGCATTGCATTTGTCAGGATGAGAACCTCGTACCCGCGCGACAGAGCGGCGCGGGCCATCTCGATCATTTCGGGATTCATGAACGGTTCACCGCCAGTGAACCCGATCTCGCGGACCGGCCAGCCGCATGTTTCGATCTGATCCAGATAATCGATCACTTCGGCAGCCGTGATGTACACCAGCGCGTCGTTTTTGGGACTGCTGAGGATATAGCAGTTCTCACATTCGATGTTACACAGCGTTCCGGTATTGAACCACAGCGTTTCAGGATCGCTGAGCGAGACCGAGGCACGCGCCTGGCCGTCTGCGGTCACCAGTTTATCCTGAAACTTGCCGGCATTGGCGATTTGCGGGGCGGTGTCTTTCATTGCCGTATCCGGTTCTTGGTCGTCATCAAACTGACTTAGCCGTTTGTCATGTTTGAGTTAAGTGCCTCACGACTGTCCTGACAGAGTTTTGATGAGGAAGAAAACTGCCGATATGGTTGCGCTAACATTGGACATGAAATCAGCAGCGGGTTAAGGACGTCCTATGGTGTCTCGCGTCATACCAGTTGACCCGTTTGATCTGGTCATATTCGGCGGAACCGGTGATCTGGCTCAGCGCAAGATCCTGCCGGCGCTGTTCAGACGGTTTTGTGCCGGACAATGGCCGGATGCGGTGCAGATTATCGGCGTGGCGCGGCGGGATCATGACCGCGACGCCTTTCGTCAGATCGTCTCTGACTCGCTGCGGGCGCATGCGCCGCGGCAGTGCCGTGACACCCGGGTGTTGGAGCATTTTCTGCAGCGGGTGGACTATGTGGCGCTGGACGCGTTGTCGACTGGCGGATGGGGACAGCTTGCAGACAAGTTGCAAGCGGATCGCGTCCGGGCCTTTTACTTTTCGGTCGGCCCGCGATTATTCGGCCCCCTGGCAGAGCAAATTCAGGCGCATCATCTGGCGACAAGGCAGAGCAGGATCGTTGTCGAAAAGCCTTTTGGTCATGACCTGGACAGCGCCCGCGCCCTGAACGAGACCCTGGCGGATCATTTCTCTGAAGGTCAGATTTATCGCATTGATCATTATCTGGGTAAGGAAACGGTTCAGAATCTGATGGCGGTCCGGTTTGGCAATATGCTGTTCGAACCCTTGTGGAACAGCCAGTATGTCGACCACATTCAGATCACGGTCGCGGAAACCGTCGGTATTGACGGGCGCGAGGAGTATTATGAACGCGCAGGTGCCATGCGCGACATGATGCAGAACCATTTGATGCAGCTTTTGTGCCTGATTGCGATGGAGCCGCCCGCCAAGTTCGCCCCTGATGCCGTGCGGGACGAAAAGCTAAAGGTGATCCGGGCGCTGGACCCGGTTGAACCGCATCACATCGTGCGTGGTCAGTTCTCCGCAGGCCCGGACGGCCCCAGCTACCGGGACACGGTGGCAAACCCGCGCTCGACAACCGAAAGCTACGTCGCGCTGCGGGCTCAGATCAGCAACTGGCGCTGGGCCGGCACGCCATTTTACATGCGCACGGGCAAACGTCTGGTGGCGCGGTCCTCGGTGATCAATGTACAGTTCAAGGATGCGCCGCATTCCATTTTTGGCGAAGCCGCGGGGCGTCATGCCAACGCCTTGTCGATCCGGCTGCAGCCGAACGAAGGCATCACGCTGAAGGTGACGATCAAAGAGCCGGGACCGGGCGGGATGCGATTGGTGGACGTGCCGCTGGACATGAGCTTTGCCGAGGCGCTGGGCCCTGAAAATCAGGACCCGCCGGACGCCTATGAGCGCTTGGTGATGGATGTCATCCGGGGCAATCAGACGCTCTTTATGCGCGGCGATGAGGTTGAGGCGGCGTGGGCCTGGACCGATCCGATCATTGCGGGCTGGCAGGCGCGGGGTGATGTGCCAAAACCTTATGACAGCGGCAGCACCGGTCCGGGCGACGCCGAGTTGCTGATTCAAAGAGATGGTCGCCAGTGGCAAGGGATAAAGCCATGAATATTCAGGAATATGCGGACCGGGACATGCTGGCCATAGACGCGGCAAACGTTTTGGCGGGGAACCTCAAATCGGCCCTGCTGCACCATGAAACGGTGTCACTTGCGGTTCCCGGTGGCACGACGCCGGGGCCGGTGTTCGACGTGCTGTGCGCGGCCGATCTGGATTGGGACCGCGTGCGTATTCTGCCAACGGACGAACGGTGTGTACCCGGCGACCACGAGCGCTCGAACGAGCGTTTGATTCGGGGGCGGTTGCTGACTGGTCGTGCAGCGGTAGCGCAATATCTGCCGCTATACGCTGCTGGCCATGACCCAGACGAGATTTTGCCCGAGATCGAAAGCCTGATTGCCCCGGTCCTGCCCCTGTCCGTTCTGGTTCTGGGCATGGGTTCAGACATGCACACCGCCTCGCTGTTTCCCGGCATGGACGGCCTGATGGCCGCGCTGGACAGCCACGCGCCGGTTCTTGCCGTGGCCCGCACCGACGTACAGCCCGAGCCGCGCATTACATTGACGGCCCCGGTGCTGGACGGGGCGCTGTCCAAACATCTGATCATTTTTGGCGCAGACAAACGTGAGGCGTTGGACAAGGCCATGACACTGCCACCCGAAGAGGCCCCCATCGCGGCGGTTCTCAGCGGCATGACAGTTCACTGGGCGGAGTAGGCACATGCAATTGGATAGGCTGAAATCCCTGGCCGCAGCGACCCAGGACCGCAGCATAATGGCGCTGTTTGAGGCTGACGCGGAACGGGCACAGCGCTTTTCTGCGTCAACCGGCGATGTGTTGTTCGACTATTCCAAGACCGGGATCGATTCCGAAATCCGCAAAGGGCTGATCGGGCTGTGCGAGGCGGCGGATCTGGCTGCCCGCCGTGACGCGATGTTTTCCGGCGCAAAGATCAACGAAACAGAAGGGCGCGCCGTGTTGCACACGGCCCTGCGCAATCTGGATGGCGGTCGGGTCGATGCTGATGGGCAGGACGTTATGCCGGATGTTCTGGACACGTTGCAGCGCATGCGCGTTTTTGCCGAAGAAGTGCGCGGGGGAACCGTTACCGGGGCAGGGGGCAGCTTTACCGACGTGGTGAATATCGGCATTGGCGGGTCTGATCTGGGGCCGGTGATGGCCACACTCGCTTTGGCTCCGTATCATGACGGACCCCGGTTGCATTACGTCTCGAATGTCGATGGTGCACATATCGCGGATACGCTGCGACAGCTTGATCCCAAACGGACGCTGGTTATCGTTGCCTCAAAGACCTTCACAACCATCGAAACCATGACGAATGCGCGCACCGCGCGCGCTTGGATGACGGATGGGGGCGGGGATACGGCGCTTCAGTTCGCCGCTGTTTCAAGCGCGCTGGACAAGACGCAGGCCTTCGGGATTCCCGAGGATCGCGTGTTTGGGTTTGCCGACTGGGTTGGTGGGCGTTACTCGGTCTGGGGGCCCGTGGGCCTGCCGGTGATGATTGCGGTCGGGTCCAATGCGTTCGATGCGTTTTTGCGTGGCGGTCAGGCGATGGATGTGCATTTCCGCTCGGCCGATTGGCATGAGAATGTTCCAGTCATGCTGGCATTGGTCGGCGTCTGGCATCGTCAGGTGCTGGGCTACGGCAGCCGCGCGGTACTGCCCTACGATCAGCGTTTGCTGCGCCTGCCTGCGTATTTGCAACAGCTTGAGATGGAATCGAACGGCAAATCGGTGGCGATGGATGGCGGCTCTCTGACCGCTCCGTCCGGACCGGTTGTCTGGGGCGAGCCCGGCACAAATGGCCAGCACGCTTTTTATCAGCTGATCCATCAGGGCACCGATGTGATTCCCTGCGAATTCATGGTTGCCGCCGAGGGCCACGAGCCGGAACTGGCGCATCACCACAGATTGCTGCTGGCCAATTGTCTGGCGCAGTCCGAGGCCCTGATGCGGGGCCGGTCGCTGGACGAGGCCCGCACACGGATGGCAGAGAAGGGTTTGGTGGGTGATGAATTGGAGCGTCAGGCCCGGCATCGCGTCTTTCCGGGCAACCGCCCGTCGACCACGTTGATCTACCCGAAGCTGACACCTTTTGTTTTGGGCCAGATCATCGCCCTGTACGAACACCGGGTCTTTGTCGAAGGGGTTCTGCTGGGGATCAACTCTTTCGACCAATGGGGCGTTGAACTGGGCAAGGAACTGGCCACCTCTCTAGGGCCGATTGTCGATGGGGACGAAAGCGCCAGCAGAAAGGATGGATCCACCGCAGCGCTGGTCGATTACGCATTGCGGCACCGGGATTAGGCACATTTCGGGCGGCTTGCCGTAAGGGCAGGCTGCATTCTTTTATTGTCAGACAATTAAATGATTGGCAGGGTTCCTCCTGAGACAACGTCTTGGCCGGCGGGTGGTGCATCGGTACTGCGCGTTTGCGAAAAGGCGCAAGAAGGCGCGAACACGCAAAAACCGCGCCGAAAAACGGGAGGATGTCCATGCTGGGACAGATGATGACGCAGCCTTTGCTGATCTCGTCACTGATTGATCATGCCGCGCGCTATCACGGTGAGACCGAGATCACTTCGGTCGAAACCGATGGCACGGTAACGCGAACCAACTGGTCCGAAGTCGCCAGACATGCGCGACAACTGGCCTCAGCGCTGACAAAACTTGGTCTGGCGCCTCAAGACCGGGTGGGGACGCTGGCCTGGAACAACCGGCGGCATCTGGAGATTTACTATGCTGTTTCAGGTGCGGGATTTGTCTGTCATACAGTCAACCCGCGCCTGTTTCCCGAGCAGCTGACATACATCATCAACCACGCTCAGGACCGGGTGCTGTTTTTTGATGCAACCTTCATCCCTCTGGTCGCTGCGTTGCGCGAGAGCCTGACCGAAGTCCGTCATTTCGTGCTGATGGGGCCGAGAGAGGACGGCGCCGCATCGCAAATCCCCGGCCTGAAATTCTACGATGATCTTATAGAAACCGGCGATCCGGATTTTCAATGGCCCAGCTTTGACGAAAACACAGCTTCGAGCCTTTGCTACACCTCGGGAACCACGGGCAACCCAAAGGGTGTTTTGTATTCGCACCGGTCGACTGTCCTGCATAGTTTTGGGTCGAATACACGGGACGTCATTGGATATTCAGCGATGGACGCGGTGATGCCGGTTGTGCCGATGTTCCATGTGAATGCGTGGGGATCGCCTTACGCCTGCGCTATGTCTGGCTCTCGCATGGTTCTGCCGGGCCCGGATTTGCACGGTGAGGCGCTGGTCAACCTGATCGACACCTACGGCGTCACGCTGGCCATGGGTGTCCCCACGATCTGGCAAGGGTTGCTGGCGCATGCGGCCACGTCCGGCAGCAAGCTAAAAAGCCTCGAACGCACCGTGATCGGCGGGGCGGCATGCCCGCCATCGATGATCGAGACCTTCCGCGAAACCTATGGCGTCGACACGGTTCATGCGTGGGGCATGAGCGAGATGAGCCCGCTGGGCACCACGAACAACCCGTTGGCCAAGCACCTTGAACTGCCGATGGAAGACCAGCACAGGCTGCGCGAAAGCCAGGGCCGACCGCCTTATGGTGTCGAATTGAAGATCGTCGATGATGATGGAAACGACCTTCCACATGACGGCGAAACGCAAGGCGACCTGATGGTGCGCGGACACTGGGTGCTCGACAGTTACTACCAGCTCCAGGATCAGGGTTTGCTGCAGGAGGGCTGGTTCGCGACCGGTGATGTGGCGACGCTGGACCCGGACGGGTATATGACGATCCGGGATCGTTCAAAGGATATCATCAAATCCGGCGGAGAGTGGATCAGTTCGGTCGAACTAGAGAACATCGCGGTTGCGCATCCGAAACTGGCGACGGCTGCCGTAGTGGGCGTACCGCATCCGAAGTGGGATGAACGCCCCCTGCTGGTGGCGGTCAAAGCAGACGGGGAAACACCCACCGAACAGGAGTTGCTGACCTTCTTCGACGGCAAAATCGCAAAATGGCAGGTGCCGGACAAAGTGGTCTTTGTCGATGCGCTACCCCTGAACGCCACCGGAAAAGTCCTCAAACGCAAACTGCGCGCCGAGTTTGAAAACGCGCTGACGGGGTAAGGCGGTGGTGGTTGGGAGGAATGGCTCCGGCGGTAGGGATCGAACCTACGACCAATTGATTAACAGTCAACTGCTCTACCGCTGAGCTACGCCGGAACGGTTCGCGCCGTATAGCAATCCGGGTTTGCCCCGTCCAGAGGTCGGAGCTTGTTTTTTGTACAAAAATGAACCGGACCGGAAGATGTGAATTCGGATTGGAGGCCGACAGAAAACCAATGACTGCGGCAAGAACACACACCACACGCGAAAGCGGTGTGCAGACCTGTATGTCGATCCCGGAGGTGGTAAACAAGGTTCGCGACGTTGCCGAGGAAATCAGGCTTGAAGACCGAACCCGTAGACAGACCCATTCTCAAGATGCCGCAGGACGCGCAGGACTTGGTTCGCGAGACCTATGAGACGGCGTCCGTTATTCTTGAATATGGGTCCGGCGGGTCGACCGTGTTGGCCTCTGAAATGGAATCCAAAACTGTTTTCAGCGTGGAAAGCGATCGAAACTGGGCGCGCAAGATGCAGCGTTGGTTCAAACAGAACCCGCCTGCGGCTAACACGCAGGTCAATGTTCGCTGGGTCAATATTGGCGCAACAAGGGAATGGGGATTTCCGGTCGATGATGAAAACTGGGCGCGTTTTCCTCGGTATCCGTTGTCCATTTGGCAAAGCGATGATTTTCAGCACCCGGACGTGGTTCTTGTGGACGGGCGATTTCGTGTCGGTTGTGCCTTGGCAACCGCCTTCAACATCACGCGCCCGGTCACGCTGCTATTCGACGACTATGCAAACCGCCGGCACATGCATACGGTCGAGGAATTTCTGGAAAAACCGGACCTCGTTGGTCGCATGGCGATATTCCATGTGAAACCTCTGAAAGTCGAAGCCAATCGGCTGATCCGGATTTTCCGTCTTCTGACGAGACCATGACGGTATAGGAAAAACGCGGTCGTGACGGGAAGGGGTTGAGCGGCCTTCGCGTTGAGAACGCAGAGATCGGGATTTTGGCTCCGGCGGTAGGGATCGAACCTACGACCAATTGATTAACAGTCAACTGCTCTACCGCTGAGCTACGCCGGAACTGAGGGCGCATATAACAACCCGGATTTTCGGCGTCCAGAGGGGAACGTCGGCGAATCGCAATTTTGTTGTTCAGGCTACGGGAGCCTGTGAAAACGGGCCGTTGCAGACAATGGTCCGTCAGGCGAAACCTTGGATTTTCCCGTCAGATCAATGAGGTGAGCAAAGACGTTACGTTCGGCAGCCGGCAGTAATGCGGCGGGGGTGTCCGTGTATATGCGCTCTGCCAGTTGCCTTGCTGTTGCTGGCGTGTCCTCAAGTGCGGTCAGGATCTGCGCCTCGCGCACCTGTCTGTGCCGGATCAGCCAATCAAGCCGACCATTCGGGTCAGTGATCGGCGCGCCATGTCCGGCGTGAAAGATCGACCAGTCGCGCGCCCGGAGTTTGCGGCAGGCGGCCATGAAGTCGGTCAGGTCCCCGTCGGGCGGGGACACCAAAGAGCTGGCCCATCCCATCACATGGTCGGCGGTGAAACAGATATCGCCCCAGGCCAGCGCGATGTGATTGCCCAGATGCCCCGGTGTGTGGATCACTTCAAGCTTCCAGTCTTCGCCCTCGATCCATGCGCCGTCCTGCACCTCGATGTCCGGACGAAACACGGTGTCGATGCCTTCGCCGCCGCCCGCAAGACCCTGTTGCGCCAGCCGGGTCATCACGGCGCTGCGCCCGGCCTCGGGCCCGCCAAAGGCCAGAACGGGCGCGCCGGTTCGGGCGGCCAGCGGGGCGGCCAGGGGAGAGTGATCCAGATGGCTGTGCGTGACAAGGATGTGACTGATCCTCTGTCCCGGGCGCAATGCGGTCAGGATCGCCTGTAAGTGGGCGTCGTCCAGCGGTCCGGGATCGATGACCGCAACGTCTCGCGCCCCCAGCAGATAGGTGTTGGTGCCGCGGTAGGTCATCGGCGAGGGGTTCGGGGCGAGAATGCGCTGCAGTCCCGGCTGCAACTCCATTGCGACGCCGGGGGGCGGGGCAAAATCGTCGGGTGCCTGCATTCTGCACTCTTCCTCTTGTCGGGGCGGCCCGCTAGGTTTAGCGCATGTCGACGCAATGGCTCAAACCCTATATGCCGCGCAGCCTGTATGTCAGGGCGGCGCTGATCCTGGTCCTGCCGGTGGTCGTGGTGTTGCTGGTGGTTGGAATTGCTTTCCTGCAAAGGCATTTGGAGGATGTGACCACTCAGATGACCGGTGCCGCCGCGCGTGAAGTCAATCTGGTGCTCGGCGTGGTGTCTGAGGCCGAAACGCAACAGCAGGCGCTGGCCGCGCTGCGCCCCGATCTTGCGGCGCTTGAAATGAAGGTCCGCTTTCCGGGGGGGATTGACGACCCCCAGATCGACATACGGCGCTGGTATGATTTCATCGCCCCGCAGGTCGAGGCGGATTTGCGCGCCCAATTGCCGGAGCTTGAGGCGGTGGCGCTGCCCAGCGGACAAGAGGCGCGGTTATATCTGGCAACGAATCTGGGCACGATGGAACTGATCTTTGACCGGCGGCGTCTGTCGCCGACCGCGCCGCACCAACTTATTGTGACAATGGTGTTTTTCGCGGTCATCATGACCTCGATTTCGTTTTTGTACATGCGTAACCAATTGCGCCCGATCACCCGATTAGCCAACGCTGCCCAGGCCTTCGGGCGCGGCCGCGTTGTGCCCTATTCCCCTGGTGGCGCGGTCGAAGTGCGTGCGGCAGGCAACGCGTTTCTGGACATGCGATCGCGGATCGAACGCCAGATGGAACAGCGCACATTGATGCTGTCCGGGGTCAGCCACGATCTGCGCACACCGCTGACGCGCCTGAAACTGGGGCTGTCGATGCTGCCCGAGGACGAGGCAGCGCCCTTGCAACGGGACGTGACCGAGATGCAGTCCTTACTGGACGCGTTTCTGGAGTTTTCCCGGGGTGCCTCGGACGGGACACCCGAGGAGGTCGAGCCAGAGGTTCTTCTGCGCCAGATCGTCGATGATGCGAACCGGGCAGGGAATTCCGCCGCGCTGGTTCAGGTCGAGGGGCAGGGCAGCGTGATGCTGCGCACCACGGCCATGCGGCGCGCGGTCGAGAACCTGATCGGGAATGCCGTGCGCTATGGCAGCAAAGCAGAGTTGAGCCTGAGCGTGACACCCAAATCGATGCGCATCCGGGTCGAGGATGACGGCCCCGGCATTCCCCCGGACCAGCGCACCGAAGCGGTCAAGCCGTTTACCCGTCTGGATCCAGCGCGCAATCAGAACCAGGGCACCGGGGTGGGCCTTGGGCTGGCTATCGTCGCCGATATTGCCCGTGCGCATGGCGGCACGCTGCGCCTTGGTGAAAGCGAGCGTCTGGGCGGATTATGCGCGGATATCATCATCGGTCGCTAACACGGCCCGAATATGCCTGCATAACGGCCGCAATTTTGTGAATTTGTTCGGGCATGGCATCCTGACCCCAGATTTATTGATTGTTTGGGGGCTCAGGTATGGTTTTCACCGGGATTGTTAAGATTGCCGAAAAAGGGTTTGTCGGAGGGGCCACGCTCGCTGCGCTATTGCCGCTCTGGCAGTGGTATGACGAACGCGACGAAAGACGGGTCGAGCGGCTGTCGGGCTTCATCGATGCAGGCGATACCTGTCTGACCTGGCTGCGGTCCGATCTGGTGGAATCGGTTGCCTCCGAGCTTTGGGTCGCCTCACAACGAGAGGTGGTGAATGGCGACGAAGACCTCGCGCCGCTGCCAGTGCAGGTGCGCGCCAACATGGCGATCTTTTGCGCCGAGATGCTGGATTACCTACAGAACGACTTCGGCAGGTTCGACGAACCGCTGGCCTATGATTACTACATCATGCTGCAGAGCGCCGCCTACTGGATCGACCCGTTCGAGTTCGACCAATACCTGCGGGCGGTCCACAAAGACACCGGGGTTGCGGGCAGCCACGGGAACTACGTCCATGGCGGCCGCGATGGGGGGTATTTTGAGTGGCAGTTTACCCCGGAGGAACTGGACGCGTTGTTGAGTGAGTGAGGGGGGTGTTGGTTGATCGGGAGCAACTTAAGTACGTGTCTCAGCTTACTTACAGAGATCGATCTGGGCTGAATAGGACGACTTTGGACTCCAAGGAGCGGGAGCGATTGGAAAACCAGCACAAGGCTCTGCTTTTACGAGGCCTTTTGTATTAGATGCCGCAACAAGTATAAGAGCGGAATACCAGCTACCTTATTCTGTCATCAGGGTGACTGCTGCGCCGGGTACGTCTGGCCAAAGACCTCTGTCCCAAGGCCACGTTTTGTTTGCAGCGATCAAAACCTTTGGAACACCGCCGTTTTGGACCCGCCAAGCCTGTACAGCGTGGTCTGACAATCCCTGACCGTTTTCTGCGTTTGTCGTGGCGCCGTATTTCGAAACAAGAATCTGAGCCAGTTGGCGGCTTTGCTCCGGCGTCATGCTGCGAAGGCCAACATAGCAATACCCGGTACCGGCCTGAACGATAACGCTGCCGTCGTCATGCTGTACAAGTGGCCCTAGGATAAAGGCATTTTCGTTTGCAGATCCCTCATTTGAATCGGTGTCAGGACCGGCAGGAGTTCGGTATCCGAGTGCACGAAACCTGCGAAGCATTTCTTGCTCGTCTGGAAGGCCTGTGCATGCTCGGGCTGCTCTTTTGGCTTCGGCAAATGCCGCAGAGCTGGCGGGTGTCGTGCTGATCGTACTCGTGTTAACCGGAGGAATGCTCGCACAGCCAACAGTAAGCGCTGACACGGCAATTAGCATAGTCAAATTCTTCATTAGCTTAATCTCTTAGGGGTGGTTCTGCACCTAGAATGGGATTGACTATCCGGTTCTGGGCTAAGTCGGTCAACGAAAAAACGGTATCAGAACGTACCAAAGGGCGATCCATTCGGATCGCCCTTTTCTATTGGAGACATAGCATGCCCACACAGAACGAGATTCGAGAAAGTCACGCATTGTTTTCCTTGTCTTGTCCGAACCATCTGCACCTTCTGCCGTAACTGATACAAAGCCACCATCCGTGGCAGATGGACAGTCGGCAAGCTTAGTGTTTGATTTCATTTTAGCGGGATTTTACACCCCATAGGGAAGTAAATATAATAAAATTATTAACTTATTGTTTTTTCTGGTAGGCCCGGAGGGACTCGAACCCCCAACCAAAGCGTTATGAGCGCTCTGCTCTAACCAATTGAGCTACAGGCCCGCCTGAGCGCCTTGGGTATCACGGTGAACGCCCGCGTCAAGCCTGACCGTTGCATGAAGGCGCACAATCGACTAACCCGCCGCAAAGCACTCATAAGGGACTGGCCATGACAGCGGGCAAGAATGGAATAACCTATGCCGATGCGGGCGTGGATATCGATGCAGGCAACGCTCTGGTCGACCGGATCAAGCCCGCCGCCAAACGGACCAAACGCCCTGGGGTCATGAGCGGTCTGGGTGGGTTTGGCGCGCTGTTCGATCTCAAAGCTGCCGGGTACGAGGACCCCATTCTGGTCGGGGCCACGGACGGCGTCGGCACCAAGCTGCGGATCGCAATTGACACCGGCCTCGTCGATGGCGTGGGCATAGATCTGGTGGCGATGTGCGTCAACGACCTGATTTGTCAGGGGGCAGAACCGTTGTTCTTCCTCGACTATTTCGCAACCGGCAAGCTGGACACTGAAACCGCTGCACGGATTATCGAAGGCATCGCCGATGGCTGTGCGCAATCAAGTTGCGCGCTGATCGGGGGGGAAACCGCCGAAATGCCGGGCATGTACCCGGATGGGGATTTCGATTTGGCCGGGTTCTCGGTCGGCGCCATGGAGCGCGGTGCGGACCTGCCGTGTGGCGTGCAGGCCGGGGACGTCCTGTTGGGGCTGAGCTCGAACGGCGTGCATTCCAACGGGTATTCACTTGTCCGCAAACTGGTCGAGATGTCGGGGCTGGGCTGGGATGCTGCCTCTCCGTTTGGCGAAGGCACGCTAGGTGAGGCGCTGCTGGTGCCCACGCGCCTCTATGTCAAACCCGCGCTGGCGGCAATCCAGGTCGGCGGCGTGCATGCGCTGGCGCATATCACCGGCGGCGGTCTGACCGAAAACCTGCCGCGTGTCCTGCCGGATGGCTGCGGCGCCGCGATTGACCTGAGCGCATGGGATTTGCCACCGGTTTTTCGCTGGATGGCCGACACCGGCGGGATCGCCGAGGCAGAGATGCTCAAGACCTTTAACTGCGGCATCGGTCTGATCGTTGTCTGTGCCCAAGATCGTGCCGATGATCTGACCGCCTTGCTGTCTGAGGCGGGTGAAACGGTCGCCCGGATCGGAACAGTCACCGATACCCCTGGCGTGCGCTATTCAGGTACATTGTTGTGAGCCACAAGCGCGTCGCGATCCTGATTTCCGGGGGCGGGTCCAACATGGTGTCGCTGGTCGACAGCATGATCAGGGACCATCCCGCGCGCCCCTGTCTGGTTTTGTCCAACGATGCGCAGGCCGGTGGCTTGCAGAAGGCTGCGGATCGGGGCATCCCAACTGCAGTTGTCGATCACCGTCCGTTCAAAGGCGATCGCGCTGCGTTTGAGACCGAGCTGCTGAAGCCATTGGAAAAGGCACAGCCCGACATTGTATGTCTTGCCGGTTTCATGCGGGTTCTGACGGGCGATTTCGTGTCGCGTTTTCAGGGGCGCATGCTGAATATTCACCCGTCACTGTTGCCCAAATACAAGGGGTTGCACACCCATGCCCGCGCGTTGGCGGCAGGCGATACGGAACATGGCTGTACCGTGCACGAGGTGACCGCGGCGCTGGATGACGGGCCGATCCTTGGCCAAGCCCGTGTGAATATTGAAACCTCCGACACGGCAGAGACGTTGGCCGCGCGGGTGTTGGTCTGGGAACACAAGCTGTATCCGGCGGTACTGAGGCGTTTTGCGGCCGGGCGCAGGGTGCCGGTTCTGCTGCCATGATCCCCTCTGGGTGATTTACACATGGTTGTTATTCGTCTTATGGTCGCCGGTATCGCTCGGGACGTGGAAAAAGACGGGCAGTCACAAGAACAAGAGCAAGAATAGTACGGCGCATGAAAACCCTGACGACGACGCAAGAGCTGGCCGATTTCTGCAAGGCCGCTGCGCAACACCCATATGTCACAATGGACACGGAATTCCTGCGCGAACGCACATATTACTCGAAACTCTGTCTCATACAGTTGGCCGTGCCGGGTGAGGGCGAGGACAGCGCGGTGCTGGTCGATCCGCTGGCTGACGGGATGTCCCTGGACCCGCTTTATGATCTGTTTCGCGACGAAAACGTCGTCAAAGTGTTTCACGCAGCGCGCCAGGATCTTGAGATTTTCTGGGTCGAAGCCGCAGTCTTTCCCAAGCCGTTGTTTGACACGCAGGTCGCGGCGATGGTGTGTGGCTTTGGCGAGCAGGTCGGATACGAGACGCTGGTGCGCAAGATCTGCAAGCAGGGTGTGGACAAAACTTCTCGTTTTACCGATTGGTCGCGCCGTCCGCTGACCGAGGCGCAAAAGACCTATGCACTGGCAGATGTGACCCATTTGCGAGCGATCTACGAATACCTTGCGGCGGAGCTTGAGAAATCAAAACGCAGCCATTGGGTGGCCGAAGAGTTGCGCACCCTGACCGAACCGGAAACCTACATTGTTCGGCCCGAGGACGCATGGAAACGGGTCAAGACACGCACGAATTCCGCCAAGTTCCTAGCCGTGGTCCGCGAGCTGGCGCAGTTTCGCGAGGGTTACGCGCAGGACAACAATATCCCCCGAAGCCGGGTGTTCAAGGACGATGCGTTGATCGAGATGGCGTCGATCAAACCAAAAACGCTGTCAGATCTGGGCGGATCGCGTCTGTTGTTACGTGAAGCCCGCAAGGGTCCGATTGCCGACGGGATATTGATCGCCGTCAGGCAGGGGGTGGAGTGCACGGCAGACGCTCTGCCGCAAGTTGATAACAGCCGCGAAAAAATCAAGGTCAATCCGGCGCTGGCGGATTTGTTGCGGGTCCTTCTGAAGTCAAAAACCGAAAGCTCGGGCGTTGCCGCCAAGCTGATCGCCACCAGCTCCGAGCTGGATCAGATCGCTGCAGGAGAGCGCACGCTGCCCGCAATGTCAGGCTGGCGGTTCGAGGTGTTTGGTGAGGACGCCGTGAAACTGTGTGAAGGCAAAATCGCCCTTGCTGCGAAGGGACAGGTGGTTCAGGTCGTCTCGCTCTGACGCCGCTCAGCGCCGCCGCGACTCCAAGGCGTTCTGCTGACCAGCCACGCGCACAAGACGGATGCCCTCCAGGTCCTGCCTGCTGACGTTGATCGCATCTGACACCATCCGGGAGCGCTCCGTGCCCTCTCGCGTCGCGTATGTGGGATAGGTTACCCGGAAGGTGAACTCTAGAACGCCGTTTTTCTGATTGTCTTCGGAGTCAACACGGACAAGACGGGCGTTGTACGCGCCCTGACGTTGGCCAGTTCCAGCGGCATAGACGATTGCGCCCGTGGGTGTGGGATCAATCCGCAACTCGTCAATCTTGGTGATCGGCACGCTTCTGTCCTCTTCCTCGGGGCGTGCAAACAGGCCGCGACCATCACCTTGCTGCGGAACCAAGGCGTTGGCTTCATCCGGCGGTGTCTCGACGGGGGCGGGCCTGCTGGACCCAAACCAGTTCGATGGGTTCACACGCGAGTCGCGCCAACTGTTGCAGGCAGACAGGGTCAGGGCGGCGATCATGAGGACGGACAGAGTTTTTTGCATAGACCCGGAGCTTTGTGCAGGAATTCTGGCAATGGGTTAGCGCAATTTCTGGGCTTTGAAAAGCCGCGCGAGGGGCTGGACAGGCGCCTATCGTCGACATAGGTCACAAATGTGACCGCAACGGAAGGATCGCCGCGTCATGGCAACGCCCGCCTTTGAAGATATTGTCGAGGATTTCGAGTTTCTGGAGGACTGGGAAGACCGGTACCGCCATGTGATCGAGCAGGGCAAGGCGATGGAGCCTTTGGATTCCGCCTTTAAAGTCCCCGCAACCAAAGTTGACGGCTGCGCCAGCCAGGTCTGGCTGCACCCGGTGATCGATGGCGGCGTGTTTCGCTTCGATGGCGACAGTGACGCGCTGATCGTACGAGGACTGATCGCGGTCTTGCGCTCGCTCTACAACGGTCTGCCCCTGGCTGAGGTGCCAAAAGTGGACGCCGGGGGAGAGCTTGCCCGGCTGGGGTTGAACGATCATCTTTCGGCACAACGTTCAAATGGGCTGCGGGCCATGATCGAACGCATTCGTCAGGTGGCGCAGGAAAACGCCTGACATGAAATCTGGCGTACACTGACCTAGGTTTGCTGCGGTCGATGAGCCCATTCGGTTAGGGTGGATTCAAGATCGCCATACCCGGTCAGACGCCGTTCAAACGCCAGCCCCATCCTCTCGGCGCATGCACGTGCGCGTTCCGTCAGGTCCGGATCGTCCGTTTGAGCCTGATAGACCAGTTTCGTGTAATTCCCGAAATACATGTCGCGCAATTCCGGGTGTCGATCCAATCCCAGCGGTTTCCAGACAAAAGCGTCGAATTGTCGGGCCAGAAAGTCGGTCAGGTAAAACGCGGTGGTTTCGTCATCCCCCCGCGCCGCAAAGATGTCGTTTCCTTCAAAAAAGGAATAGCAGTGCGGCCCTTTGATCATTTCCACGCCCAGACGGTCGCACGCCTTTTGCAAAAGACCGCCCGTGCCGCAATCGGCATAAACCACAAAGATCTGGTCGTACTCCGCGCGGTGCTTGGCAACAGCCTCTTCGACCGCCTCAGTGATGCGTTCAGGATAGACATGAAGAATTGCGGGCAAGCAGGTCAGGGTCATGTGATCCCAGCAATTGCGTTTCTTGAGGTCCAGAATCTCACGCGCCAAAGCGCCACAGGCCAGCAACAGGATGCGCGACTGGGGTCCACTTTCGACAAAGCCCTGTGTCGTCAGGCTGGAATCATCTGGCAGTTGGTCCTGTCGCATTCAAGTGCTCCCTTGGGTGCATCATGCTTGGATCAGTTTGGCCAAGGCAAGCCTTCGCACGTTTACATACGGTTCGACATGCCGCAGCTCCGGTCATAAAGTCCGCCCTTGTATGAAAAGAGCGGACCTTCTCTGCAGTGTCTCGCGGTCAACCCGCCAGTTGGTTGTGTTTGCGCGCAACAAACTCTTTGGCTGTCTCCACGGCCACGGCCGCATCACGGCAATAGGCGTCGGCACCGATGGCCTTTCCAAATTCCTCGTTCAACGGTGCTCCACCGACCAGAACGATATAGTCATCGCGCAAACCTTGTTCCACCATCGTGTCGATCACCACCTTCATGTAAGGCATGGTGGTGGTCAGCAGGGCGGACATGCCCAGAATGTCGGGCTGTTCGGATTCCAGCGCTTCCATGTAGTTCTCGACCGGGTTGTTGATGCCCAGGTCGACCACCTCAAAGCCGGCACCTTCCATCATCATCGATACAAGGTTCTTGCCGATGTCGTGGATATCGCCCTTGACCGTACCGATGACCATCTTGCCGACGCGGGGCGCACCGGTCTCGGCCAGCAAAGGCTTGAGAATAAACATGCCGCCCTTCATCGCGTTGGCGGCCAGCAGAACCTCGGGTACGAACAGGATGCCATCGCGGAAGTCATGGCCAACGATCGTCATGCCGCCAACCAACGCTTTGGTCAGAATGTCATAAGGCATCCAACCGCGTTCCAGCAGAATGTTTACGCCTTCTTCGATCTCTTCTTTCAGGCCGTCATAAAGATCATCAAACATCTGTTCGACGAGCTCGTCGTCGTTCAGTTCGGACAGGACGATGTCTTCTTCATCAGACATGGGGCGATTCCCTGAGCTGTGGGGGCGCTTGGCCCTTGGTGGCGTTTTTCCGTTTTTCGCCAAATTGCCGCAGCTTGACTGTGACGATTGCGACCTCGGCAGTTTCGGGACCGACCTATACGGCAAAATCTCGCATCCCACGACAGAATAATCTGCAAGATCATCCTGTATTTGGTTCAGGTTACGGCAAAAAAAGCAGTTCGCCGGACAGATGCGATTGTTGGGCCAGATGCACCGATTCAGTGCCTTGCGCACACGTATGACTTGTCGGGCATTGCCATATTGCCTATGGTCCAGAAATGGAACAAATAGAGAACAAATTGAACAGCCAAACCCGAACCCGAGGTCGCGGAACGGCCTCGAACGAGGTCGGCCGGTTCGAGCGCTTCGCGACTGCTGCAACGGATGATGGATGGGACGCTGACGACGACTTGCCGCCTTTGCGGACCGAGGTCAGCGACGAGGTGGCGCGGAGTCTGATCACGTATAATAAGTCGCCCGATTTGCCATTTGACCGGTCGGTCAACCCATATCGTGGGTGTGAACATGGATGCGTTTACTGCTTTGCCCGCCCAAGCCACGCCTATCTGGGACTGTCTCCCGGGTTGGATTTTGAAACCCGTCTGATCGCACGACCGAATGCGGCTGAAGTCTTGCGGCGAGAGTTGTCGTCCCGATCCTACCGTGTTGCCCCAATCGCCCTGGGGACGAACACGGATCCGTATCAGCCGGTCGAGAAAAACCGTTTGATCACAAGGTCCTGCCTCCAGGTGCTGCAGGCATTTAATCACCCGATTGGCATTGTGACCAAGGGCGCCTTGATCGAGCGGGACCTGGATATCCTGTCGGACATGGCCGTCAACGGTCTGGTGCGCGTCGGCATCTCGCTGACGACATTGGATGCGGCGCTGTCGCGCCGGATGGAGCCGCGCGCGCCGTCTCCCAAAAGGCGTCTCACCATGATCCGGCGATTAACCGGGGCAGGGGTTCCGGTTCGAGTTATGACCTCTCCAATTGTTCCGGGCCTGACGGATCACGAGCTGGAGGACCTGCTGCAAGCCGGACGAGACGCAGGTGCAGATGCCGCCAGCTGGATCATGTTGCGACTGCCCCGGGAAGTCTCGCGGCTGTGGCAGGACTGGCTTGCGACGCATGAACCTGCGCGGGCTGAAAAGGTGATGTCACGGTTACGCGATATGCACGGGGGGCGCGAGTACGATCCCCGCTGGGGACACAGGATGCGCGGCGAAGGGGAGTATGCCGAGATGGTTGCCAAACGGTTCAAACTGGCGGTGAAGCGTTTGGGACTGGCCACACGATCCGATCCTCTGCGGTGTGATTTGTTTTCAAAACCCCCGCAGGCGGGGGATCAGTTGAGCCTTTTCTGACAAAAAACGCTCCGAAAAATCCGGAGCGTTTCTAGTGTTTTATGACCGATCAGCGGTTTTCGATATCGACATAGTCGCGCAGCGTTTCGCCAAGGTACAATTGACGCGGACGGCCGATCTTGTTCTGCGGGTCGGCGATCATTTCTTTCCACTGGCTGACCCAGCCAACCGTACGCGACAGCGCAAAGATCGGTGTGAACATCGAGGTCGGGAAGCCCATCGCCTCAAGAATGATGCCCGAGTAAAAATCGACATTCGGGAACAGCTTCTTCTCGGCGAAATACGGATCTTCCAGAGCTTCGCGCTCCAGCTCTTTGGCGACCTGAAGCTTCGGATTGTCCTCAATGCCGAGCAAATCCAAAACTTCATCCGCCGATTGTTTCATCACCTTCGCGCGCGGGTCGAAGTTCTTGTAAACCCGGTGACCAAAGCCCATCAGACGGAACGGATCGTCCTTGTCCTTGGCGCGATCAATGTACTCCGGGATGCGATCCACCGATCCGATCTCTTCCAGCATCTCCAGACAGGCCTGGTTTGCGCCGCCATGGGCCGGACCCCACAGGCAAGCAATACCGGCGGCAATGCAGGCAAACGGGTTTGCGCCCGAAGACGATGCCAGACGCACGGTCGATGTCGATGCGTTTTGCTCGTGATCCGCATGCAGCGTGAATATCCGGTCCATCGCGCGGCTGAGGATCGGGTTCACTTCATACTCTTCCGCGGGAACGCTGAAGCACATGCGCAGGAAGTTCGACGCATAATCCAGATCGTTGCGCGGATACACGAAGGGCTGACCGTTATGGTATTTATACGCCCACGCCGCGATTGTCGGCATCTTAGCGATCAGCCGGTGCGAGGCGATCTCGCGCTGGCGCGGGTCATGTATATCTGTTGAATCGTGATAGAAGGCCGACATCGCACCCACAACGCCCACCATGATGGCCATCGGATGCGCATCCCGGCGGAAGCCACGATAGAAATACTGCATCTGCTCATGCAGCATCGTGTGCCGGGTGATCGTGGTCTCAAAGGTTTCCAGGTTCTTGGCGCCCGGCAGTTCGCCGTAGAGCAACAAATAGCAGACTTCGAGGAAATGAGATTTTTCGGCCAACTGGTCGATCGGATACCCGCGATGCAGCAATTCGCCTTTTTCACCGTCGATATAGGTAATGGTGCTGTCGCAGCTGGCGGTCGAGGTAAAACCGGGGTCGTATGTGAACACACCTGCATCGCTATAAAGCTTGCGAATATCCACAACGTCAGGCCCTGCAGTCGGCGAGTAAACCGGCAACTCGTAGTCTTTGCCATGAACAGTCAATGTGGCCGTTTTGTTGCTGTCAGTCATGGTTGTCCCTTCTTCATTCATGCGCAGATCGGCACGCTGTCCGACCTTGCGGGCAACGGCTGCGCGCGGGCGCGCAGTCCGGGTGTTAGTGGAGCAGCGTTACCCGATTATGAAGCTTGGGTTTAGGTCGCTGCCTCAGAAAGCCGGGCCAGGGTCTCGTCGCGCCCCAGCACCAGCATCATGTCAAAAACCGACGGAGTTACCGCCCGACCTGCCAGCGCGGCCCGCAGCGGACCCGCCAGTTTGCCGAACTTGAGTTCTTTTGACTCTGCAAAAGAATTCAGGACCTCCTCCAGTTCGCTCCGGGACCAGCTAGCATTTTGCAGCTGCGGCGTCAATTCTCCCAGTATACCATCGGATACTGAGCTTAGGGCCTTAGCGGCCTTGTCATCCGGGGATATCGGACGTTCGGTTAGAACAAAATGAGCTTTTTCAAGCAGTTCAGGGAATGTGCGCGCGCGATCTTTTAAGCAATAGAGCGCACGTTCGAGATCACCCAATTGTGTCTGCGTGAGAGGGGGCAACTTGGCTGCGGCCAGAAAACCCTCAATTTCATGCCGCAGCGCGGCATCATCCGAGATGGCAATGTGCTGACCGCACAGGTTTTCCAGCTTTTTCAGGTCGAAACGCGCCGGGCTTTTGCCGATTCCGTCCAAATCAAACCACGCTTTGGCCTGATCATCGGTAAAGAACTCGTCGTCCCCATGGCTCCAGCCCAGACGGGCCAGATAGTTCCGCATCCCGGCGGCAGGATAACCCATGGCCTGATATTCCTGGGCGCCCAAAGCCCCATGTCGCTTGCTGAGTTTTTTGCCGTCGGGCCCGTGAATCAGGGGAATATGCGCCCAGACCGGAATGTCCCAGCCCATCGCCTCATAGATCATCATCTGACGGGCTGCGTTGTTGAGGTGATCGTCGCCCCGGATCACATGGGTCACGCCCATGTCATGGTCGTCCACCACAACCGCCAGCATGTAGACAGGTGTTCCGTCGGACCGTAACAGGACCATGTCATCCAGCTGATCGTTTCGGATAGTGACGTCACCCTGAACCCGATCCTGTATGACCGTCGCTCCGTCCTGAGGCGCCTTGATGCGCACGACAAATGGCGCATCCGGATGGGACGCAGGATCCGCGTCCCGCCATGGGCTGCGGAACAGGGTCGATTTGCCCTCCGCTCGGGCTTGGTCCCGAAAAGCGGCGATCTCGTCCTGGGTTGCAAAGCATTTGTAGGCCTTGCCCTCGGCCAGCAGCTGATGTGCCACTTCGGCGTGACGTGCCGCCCCTTTGAACTGAGAAATCACGTCGCCATCGTGATCAAGGCCAAGCCATTTCATACCCTGCAGAATCGCGTCTGTCGCTTCAGGTGTCGACCGTTCCCGGTCGGTATCTTCGATCCGCAGCAGGAACTTGCCGCCGCGGCCCCGCGCGTAAAGCCAGTTGAACAGCGCCGTGCGCGCGCCACCGATGTGCAGAAATCCGGTGGGCGAGGGGGCAAAACGGGTGATGACCTGATCGGACATGTTCTTGATTAACCTTTTGGTAACCGCGTCGGGCATAGTTTGGCGCTTGTCTAACGAGCCCGAAGGACGGGGGCAACCATGCGTGTTCTGGCACGGGTCGAGGCCGCGTTGCTGCACCAGACCGGGTTCCTGTTCCCTTGGTCGCCGGTGTGTCTGGCCATCGGCATCGGCCTCTATTTCGGATTGCGGTTCGAACCGCATTGGCCGCTTTATGCCGGTCTCGCCGGGCTGGCTTTAGTGTTAATCGGGTTGTGCAGGGTGCTGCCGCCCGGCTGGAGAGCCCTGGCCATCGGGGGGGTGCTGGTCGCCGCTGGTTTTTTTCTCGCCGGTGCACGCGCCCACATGATGGCAGAGCCGGTTCTGTCATGGCGCTACTATGGCCCTGTCGAGGGGCGGGTTGTGGCCATGGACCGCTCTGCCTCGGATGCGTTGCGGCTGACGCTGGACCGGGTGCGCGTTGGGGACGTGCCGCTGGATCGCCGGCCGCAGCGCATCCGTATTTCCGTTCACGGAGATCACGGCCAGATTGCGCCGGGTCAGAGGATCATGACAACGGCCTATCTGTCCCCACCCCAGGGCCCTGTGGAGCCTGGAGGTTTTGATTTTCGTCGCCATGCATGGTTCCAGCGCCTGGGCGCAATCGGGTACACCCGCGTGCCGATCCTGACCATCGCGCCGCCGCAAGAGGCGCTCGACGGCGTCCGGATCACCGCATGGCGTATGGCCATATCGGACCATGTGCGCAGCATCCTTCCGGGTGAGGTGGGCGGGTTCGCCGCCGCCGTCACCACCGGGGACCGCAGCGGTATGGGGCAGGACACCCTCAATGCGCTCCGCGCGTCGAACCTTGCCCATTTGCTGGCCATATCCGGGTTGCATATGGGGCTCTTGACGGGATTCGTATTCGTTGCGGGCCGGATCGCTTTGTCAGCCGTGCCGTCATTGGCCTTGCGCATTCCTGTTCGAAAAGTCGCCGCGGTGATGGCGCTGATCGCGGCTGTGATCTATTTGATGCTGTCAGGTGGGAATGTTGCCACCGAACGGGCCTTTGTCATGGTCAGCGTCATGCTGGGTGCCGTGCTTATCGACCGCCGGGCGATTTCTTTACGCGCCGTCGCCGTCGCGGCCCTGATCGTTCTGTTCTTGCGTCCTGAATCCTTGCTGAGCCCCGGTTTTCAGATGTCGTTTGCCGCGACCACGGCTTTGGTGGCGGTATTTGGGGCTCTGCGAGATCTCGGTCCCACACCGGGCCCGAAATGGCTGAGACCTGTTGTCGGCGTTCTCATGTCATCAGCCATTGCGGGTTTGGCGACCGCTCCCATTGGGGCCGCGCATTTCAACACGATGTCGCATTACGGGTTGCTGGCTAATCTGGTGTCCGTGCCCGTCATGGGTACGGTTGTGGTTCCTTCGGCGGTTGTTGCGGCGCTGCTGGCCCCTATTGGATTGGAATCACTTGCTCTGACGGTAATGGGCGTTGGGTTAGGTTGGATTCTTGAGGTCGCGAACTGGGTGTCCGGTCTGGAGGGGGCCCAGGGGTTTGTGGTCAGCCCGCCGTGGTTTGTTCTGCCGCTGATCGCATTGGGCGCGCTTTGGATTGCCCTGTGGCAGGGGCGTGCAAGATGGGCGGGCCTCCTGCCGGTTGTGGTCGCGTTTCTGTCCTGGGATCAAGGACATCGCCCGGACATTCTGGTGGCCGAATCCGGCGGGCTGGTGGGTGTCATGACCGATCAGGGCCGGGCGCTGAGCAAAGACAAAGGCAGCGGATTTGTCGCCACGGTCTGGCTCGAAAATGATGGAGACGGGGTGGATCAGGCTCAGGCGGCGGGTCGATGGCCAGAAGAGACAGACCTTGTTCGACGGTACGACTGGAACGGCAAGGAAGTCATACACCTTACCGGAAAGCGGGCGGCGGAAGGCTTTTACGAGTGCAAGGAAAACCAAATCATTGTCTCATCGGTTGCCCTGACCCTACAAGGTGCGTGCCGCGTGTTTGATCCGGACCGCCTGTTCATAACGGGTAGCCTGTCTTTTTCGGACGGGCAAATGACAAGCAGCACGGCGATGACCGGGCATCGCCTCTGGTCTCCCAAGGCGGCGAGCGGCCGCCTTCAGAACAGCGATCAGTAGCTGCGGATCAGACCCACCAGCCGACCCTGAACCTTGACCTTGTCCTCGGGCAGGACGCGCGTTTCATAGGCCGGGTTCGCGGCCTCCAGCGCGATGGCCTGACCCCGGCGGAAGAACCGTTTCAGCGTCGCCTCCTGATCCTCGACCAGTGCAACGACAATGTCGCCATTGTCTGCAACGGAGGTTTCGCGGATCACCACCACATCGCCATCGTTGATTCCGGCGTCGATCATCGAGTCACCGCGCACTTCCAGCGCGTAGTGCTCGCCGCTGCCGGACACCATCGTCCCGGGCACAGCGACCCGGTGCGAGACATGGCTGATGGCTTCGATCGGAACACCGGCGGCGATCCGTCCCATTACCGGCAACTCCATGGCGTCGACCGATACGGGCTCGAAATTGGCGGGCCGTGGGCCGGTTGGTTTGTCGCCCTCGATCACGCGGGGCGTGAACCCGGCGGTGGGTTGCCCGCCCAGGCTTTCCGGCAGTTTCACAATCTCTATGGCCCGGGCCCGGTGGGCCAAACGCCGGATGAACCCGCGTTCTTCCAAAGCTGTGATCAGACGGTGAATGCCGGATTTCGACCTGAGGTCCAGCGCGGCCTTCATTTCATCGAAACTCGGCGGAACACCATCCGCCTGCACGCGTTTGTGGATGAATTCCAGCAAATCCAATTGCTTCTTGGTCAGCATCGCTCACACCTCGTCGCTCATGCGTTTTCTTTTGTTCTACGCATGTTCACGTTTTGTGTCAACGGATTTGCCGAAATTCTAGATCGGCAGGTACAAGACCTCATCCCCGACCTGCAATGGCGGAGCATGCGGTGGACGCACCAACAGGGCGTTGGCCTGGGCCAGAACGCTGAGCAGGGAACTGTCCTGATCCTCACACACCCGAATGCCATTTTCGTCGAGCACCGCGCGCATGTAATGCTCTCGCGGGCCATTTTCTGCGACCGGTTCCGCCAGTCGGGTGCGTTTGAACGGGGTCAGAATCTCATCGAGACCCAGCATCCGACGCACCATGGGCGCAAGGAACAGGTACCCACAAACCATCGCGCTGACCGGGTTGCCAGGCAGCCCAACCATGGCCGCGCTGCCCAGACGACCGGCCATCAGCGGTTTGCCGGGGCGCATACGGATCTTGTAGAACGACCGCTCCATCCCCAGACCCTGCGACACGTCCGCGACAAGATCGTGGTCACCGACCGACGCGCCGCCGATTGTCACCACCAAATCCGCGTCTTGCGCCAAACCAAACGCGGTTTCCAGAGACGCCACCGTGTCCCGCGCGATGGGTAGCACCCGCACATGCGCCCCAAGCCCTTCCAGCAGGGCTTGCAGCCCAAACGTGTTCGACGCGATGATCTGGTCCGGACCCGGTTTCTCGCCGGGCATAACCAACTCGTTCCCCGTTGAAATCAGGGCAATGACAGGTTTTTGCGCAACCGGAACCTGCGCGATGTTCATCGCGGCCATCAGCGCGACATCTTCCGGTCGGATCAGGCGCGGCGCCGGGATGGTCGTGCCCGCGGCGAAATCCACACCAGACGGTCGGATATTGGTCTTGGGTTTTGGTGTATCCGTGATGGTTATCAGGTTGTCGCGCCGCTCGACATCTTCCTGAATGACAACAAAATCGGCACCTTCGGGCACCGGAGCTCCTGTAAAAATGCGCACGGCCTGGCCGGCGCCGACCGTGCCGTCAAAGCGACCGCCGGCAGTGGCCTCGCCAATAACCTTGAACATCGCGTGCAGTTCGACCTCGGCCGCTTTGACTGCATATCCGTCCATTGACGATGCGGCAAATGGAGGTTGATCCCGAGCAGCCGTCACGTCCTTCGCCAGAACGCGACCAGCGGATCGTGCCAGGGGAACCTGTTCGACGGGTGTCGGCACAACCAGATCGAACAGCAGGGCGCGTGCGTCCTCTACGCTGATCATGTCGCCTCGTAACGCCCTGATTTGCCGCCATCTTTCAGCAGAACTCGAATACCGCCAATCTCCATCGCCTTATCAACGGCCTTGATCATGTCGTAAACGGTCAGAGCCGCGGTTGAGACCGCTGTCAGCGCTTCCATCTCGACACCCGTCTGGCCGGATGTCTTGACGGTGGCCTCGATCTGAACGCCGGGGAGGTCGGGATCAAGCGTCAACTCTACCGATACTTTGGTGACCGGCAAAGGATGACACAGAGGGATCAGATCCGGCGTTTTCTTGGCACCCATGATCCCTGCCAGACGCGCAACGCCTAGAACGTCCCCCTTTTTTGCGCGGCCTTCCGAAATGATTTCAAAGGTTTCCGGTGCCATCCTAACGTATCCGGCGGCGATGGCCATGCGATCCGTAACGGCCTTGTCGGACACATCGACCATATGGGCTTGTCCCTGCGCGTCGAAATGGGTCAACGGCATCACATCACCCCGGGGATTAAAGGGTTGGCCAGTAGCTGACGGGTCGCAGAGGCCACATCGTCCTGCCGCATCAGGCTTTCGCCGATCAGAAAACACCGTGCGCCATAGCGGGCGATGTCGGACAGGTCTTCGGGCGTGTTCAACCCGCTCTCGCACACGATCGTCCGGTCTGCGGGCACAAGCTTGGACAGCCGCCGCGTCGTATCAAGAGTTGTCTCGAAGGTCTTGAGGTTACGATTGTTTATCCCGATCAATGGGCTTTTGAGCACGCCTGCACGGTCCAGTTCGGCCTCGTCATGCACCTCGATCAACACATCCATGTCCCAGTCAAACGCCGTCTGCTCCAACTCGGCGGCTTGTTCGTCCTCCACCGAGGCCATGATGATCAGAATGCAGTCCGCTCCGAGCGCACGCGCCTCGACCACCTGGTAAGGGTCATACATGAAATCTTTGCGCAGCGCCGGTAAAGACGTCGCATCCCGGGCCTGCGTCAGGTACTCCTTGGCGCCCTGAAAACTGGGTGTGTCCGTCAGGACAGACAAACAGGTCGCTCCGCCTTCCTCGTAAGCCGTGGCCAGCGTCGGGGGATCGAAGTCGGGCCGGATCAGCCCTTTGGACGGGCTCGCCTTTTTCACCTCGGCAATCAGCCCATAGCCCTGACGCGAGGCGCTTTGCAAAGCTTTGGTAAAGCCACGCACCTCGGGGGCATCTCTGGCCTCGCTTTCCAGTGTTTCCAGTGACTTATGCGCCTTGTCTGAAGCGATTTCTTCGAGCTTGTAGGCCTTGATTTTGTCCAGAACGGTCTCGGTCATGCGGCTTCCTGTGTCATGCGGGCCAGCGCAGTGATTTTGTCCTTGGCGCGTCCGCTATCTATGCTCTCGGATGCTTTCGCGACACCATCACGCAGATCCTTTGCGGCGTCGGCAACCACCAGTGCTGCGGCTGCGTTCAGCAGAACCGCGTCGCGGTAAGCCGAGGTTTTGCCGTCCAGCAAAGCCCGGAATGCAGCCGCGTTCTCTTCGGGTGTGCCGCCGATAATGTCTTCAAATGGGTGAACCGGCAGACCTGCGTCCTCGGGATGCAATTCGACCATCTTGACGCCCCCATCCTCCAAAGCGGCCACCCAGCTGATGCCGGTGATGGTCAATTCATCAGTTCCATCCGAGCCGTGAACCAGCCAAGCGTGTTCTGCGCCCAAAAGACCCAGAGTCTCAGCCATCGGGCGGATCAGGTCGCGGCTGAAGGCCCCGGTCAACTGGCGTTTGACACCGGCCGGGTTGGTCAGGGGGCCGAGAATGTTGAAGATTGTGCGCGTCCCCAGTTCTTGCCGGGACGGCATGACATGCGCAATGGCCGGGTGGTGCATTGGCGCCATCATGAAACCGATGCCAACGTCTTTCAGCGCCTTTTCAACGACTTGCGGTCCAACCATCACGTTGATGCCCATTTGACCCAGCGCATCCGCTGCACCGGATTTCGAGCTCAGGTTGCGGTTGCCATGCTTTGCTACGGTGACGCCTGCTCCGGCCACGACAAAGGCGGTCGCGGTCGAGATGTTCAGGGTGCCTTTGCCGTCGCCGCCGGTGCCGACGATATCGATTGCACCTTCAGGCGCCGAAACGGCGTGGCACTTCGCCCGCATCACTGCGGCCGCGGCGGCATATTCATCGACCGTTTCACCCCGCGTGCGCATCGCCATCAGCAATCCACCAATCTGACTGGGTGTCGCTTCGCCGTCGAAGAGGATGCCGAAGGCCTGTTCCGCTTCATCGCGGGTCAGAGGGCGATCGGCCGCAGCTCCGATCAGCGGTTTCAAGGTGTCGCTCATGCGGGGACTTTCAGTTCTTGCAGGAAGTTCTTAAGCAAGGCGTGCCCATGCTCGGATGCAATGGATTCCGGGTGGAACTGGACGCCGTGGATCGGCAATTCCTTGTGCTGCAAACCCATTATCGTGCCGTCTTCCAACTCGGCTGTGATTTCCAGGCAGTCGGGCAGGGTGTCGCGTTCGACGACCAGCGAATGATAACGGGTGGCCTCAAAGGGCGATGGCAGCTCGGTAAACACCCCCGTGCCCGTGTGATGCATCGTGCCCATTTTGCCATGCACAATCTCATGGCAGCGTATGACTTTGCCGCCAAAAACCTGACCGATGGTCTGATGCCCGAGGCAGACTCCCAGCAGGGGTGTCTGTGTCTCGGCGGCAGCCTGTGTCAGGGCCAAACAGATCCCGGCCTGATCGGGGTCGCAGGGGCCCGGGCTCAGCAGGATTCCCGCCGGATTCATGGCCATGGCTTCCTGCACATCCAGCGCATCATTTCGACGAATGACCATTTCGGCACCAAGTTCGCCCAAATAATGTACCAGGTTGTAGGTAAACGAGTCGTAGTTGTCGATCAGCAGCAGCATTGGGCACTTATCTCGGCTTGGGCATTTCAGGCTGGCGATGCAGCCCCGGGCCACGGTATAATGTCCGGACATACATGCTCAGGCTTGTGCGGCAGCGTCAAGAGGACATCAGGTCCGCGTGGCGCCCCGGGTCGAGTGTCGCGGCAGACGGCATAAAGATGGGCAAGCAGGACAAGAGGCGAAAGGCAGGAGCAATGGGCGGATTTGTCGGAGGAATGATCGCAGGCGTGGTCGTTGTCTTGGTCTTGGGCGCGGTGCTGTCGCTGAACACCCCGCTGACCAACAAGACGGTTGTGACCACGCTGGCGCCCGAACCGGCGGCGCTTGAAGCCCCTGAGGCACCGTCCGGTGTGGCCGAGGCCGGCGCCGACGCCGATCTGGTGGAATTGCCGCCGCATGCGCCGAAAGCCGCCGGGGGCGCGTCTGATGATCTGGCCGATCTGTCAGGTATCGAAACCGGATCCGACGATCAGCCGACCATTGGCGGCGCGGCGCAGGGTCTTGCACAGCCAGAACAGCCAGGGTCTGCGGACGTTTCGGTTGTGACGGAAGCTCCGACAGCGCCCCCGTCTCCCAGTTCTGCGCCGACGGCCCCACAAGACGACACGCAGCCCATCGTTATCGATGAAACACCCGAGCAGCCCACCGAGCCAGAGACACAGGATGTGGCGGTGCTGGAGCCAGAGCCGCAGCCCGAGAACTTACCGGCAACACCGGATACCGCCGTTGACGCCGAAGAAGAAAACCCGTTCGAAAACAGTCCTATTGCCGCGGAAGGGGAAGAAGAGATCCTACCGCGTGAATTGCCCAGGATCGCCGCACTGCCGCAGATTGGCGGGGACGAGGCAACTAATGGTAACTCCATCGTGGGCACACGTGTGGTTCCGCTGACCGAGCGCGATAACGAGCCTGCCGAAGCAGGCTCTGACGGTAATGCCGCGCCGGGTAAGCCAATCGAAGCATTTGCAGCGGCGTTCGAAAACCCCGAGGCCAAGCCGCTGATGTCGATCATTCTGATTGATGACGAAGGGGCGTTTGGGGTCGAGGCGCTGCAGGATTTCCCCTATCCAATCAGTTTTGCAGTCAGCCCGTCGGATCCTGACGCCGCCCAAAAGATGGCCAAGCACCGCGCGGCCGGATTCGAAGTTTTGGCCCTCGCGGATTTGCCCGAGGCCGCAAGTGCGCAGGATGCCGAAGTATCGCTCTCCGTTTGGCTGGACGCGTTGCCCGAAACGGTTGGCATTCTGGAAGGTGTCGAAACCGGCATTCAGGGCAACCGGAAACTCGCCGATCAGGTCGCGGCGATTGCAGGCGGGACCGGGCGTGGCCTAATCACGCAGGACAATGGCTTGAACACAGTCCAGAAACTGGCCGCGCGCAACGGTATCCCGTCAGGCGTCGTGTTCCGGGATATTGACGGGGCACGGCAGGACCCAAAAATCATGCGGCGTTTTCTGGACCAGGCCGCGTTCCGTGCCGGTCAGGAAGGAACGGTTGTCATGCTGGGCCGCGTCCGCCCCGAGACGATTTCTGCCCTGTTGCTCTGGGGGCTGGAAGATCGCGGCAGCCGTGTCGCCATGGCGCCGATCTCGGCCGTCATGATGCGGGAAATCCAGTAGATTGATCTGACACACTTGTGTTGATCAGGGCGGTGTTCGCAGGATCGCCGCCCTTGTATTTCAGCCGTTACCAGACCCGGTGAACCTCGCGGCGTCCGCTGCTGCGCGGCGGATCGCGTTGGATTTGTGAACGGTTTCCATGTATTCGGCTTCTGGATCGCTGTCGTAAACCACACCGCCACCGGCCTGAATGTACAGCTTGTGGTCCTTCACGATGGCCGTCCGCAATGCGATGCACATATCCATGTCGCCGCCTGCGCTGAAATACCCGACGCCGCCACCGTAGACGCCGCGTTTTTCCGGTTCCAACTCATCGATGATCTCCATCGCGCGGACCTTTGGTGCGCCTGAGACCGTCCCCGCGGGCATTCCGGCAAAAACGCGTCCAGTGCGTCTTTGTCTTCGGCCAGTTCACCGACAACGTTGGACACGATGTGCATGACGTGGCTGTAGCGTTCGATAATGAACTCTTCGGTCGGGCGAACCGTGCCGATCTTGGCCACGCGACCGGTGTCATTTCGGCCCAGATCCAGAAGCATCAGATGCTCTGCCAGTTCTTTTTTGTCTGCCAGCAGATCAACCTCGTTGGCCTTGTCTTCTTCGGGCGTTGCCCCACGCGGACGCGTGCCTGCGATGGGGCGGATCGTGACCTCATTGCCGAAGACACGCACCAAGATTTCGGGGCTTGCGCCCACAACCTGAAAGCTGCCGAAGTTGAAATAGAACATGAAGGGCGATGGATTTGTGCGCCTGAGCGATCGATAGAGCGCAAAGGGTGGCAGCGGAAAATCCTGCGCCCAGCGTTGGGCCGGAACAACCTGAAAGATATCGCCTGCGCGGATGTAATCCTTGGCTTTCTCTACCGCCTCCATGTAACCGGATTTGGTGAAGTTGGAGACGGGCGGCGCGACCTCGGACGCATCGCCCAGATCGCGGGTTTCAGCCGGCATGGCGCGTTCCAGATCCCGCACCGCGTCCATCACACGCTCTGCGGCTTGTGCATAAGCGGCTTTGGCCGACTGTCCCTCACTGACCCAGGCCGGAGAAACAACGGTCACGTCACCCTTGACGCCATCCAAAACCGCGATGACCGATGGGCGCATCATGATCGCATCCGGCAGGCCCAAGGGATCGGGGTTCACATCCGGCAGGTATTCCACCAACCGCACCATGTCATAGCCCAGATACCCGAACAGACCCGCTGCCGCCTGCGGCAAATCATTGGGCAGCGCGATGCGGCTTTCGGCAAGCAGGGCGCGCAGGTTGTCCATCGGATTGCCATCCTGCGGGGTGAACGCCTCGGCATCAAATCGGGCAGAGCGGTTCAAGGCCGATGTTTCGCCCCGACATCGCCAGATCAGATCCGGCTTCATCCCGATGATCGAATAGCGCCCGCGCACTTCGCCGCCGGTAACCGATTCCAGCATGAACGCATCTTTCTGTGCACCCGTCAGTTTCAGCATCAGCGAAACCGGCGTGTCTAGATCGGCGGCCAAACGCGTGTATACGACTTGATTTTCGCCCGCTTCATAGGCGCGCGCGAAGCTGTCGAAATCGGGTGTCAGGGCCATGTTGGTCTCGTCTAGTAGCTCGCCTGCACGGCGTTCAGCGCCTGCTGATCAATGATCGGACGAGCCCGGCTTTGGGCGTCGCGTACATAGGCGTCAAAGATGTTCTGGGCCAGGGCCTGATCCATCTGTGCGGACAGGGCATCCTCCATCTGTCGCAGTTCATCGGTCTCTGCCGGGGGCAGTATCTCATCAAGCCGGACGATCAGCGCGGAGTCGATGCCGCCAAGAACTCGCAGCTCGCCGGGCTCCATCTCAAAGACCTCGCTCATGAAATCCACCGGGACATCTTCGAGGAATGCGGTGCGGGTGAGGGCGTTTTCCACCCGGAACGGCAAGCCGGTTGCAGTGAAATCACCATCCGTCGCCAGCGTGGTCAGGACCGAATTGGCCTGATCCTGCAAGGCCGCATTAGTCTCGGCCTGCACCCAAGCGGCCGCGACACGGTCGCGCGCGCTGTCCAAAGGTTCCGGGCGGCGCGGCAACACCTCGTTCAACCGGAGGGCAAAGATCGAACCGTCTTCCAGAAAGGCAACCTCCGGGAAATCGCCCTCGCGCACTGCTTCGGCGGCTGTACGGAATCCGTCATAGGCGGCGACCTCTTCGGTGCTGTCGCGGGTCCAGTCGATCTGACCCAGCTCCATTTCCGTCTCGCTGGCCAGTTCCTCCAGAGTGGCACCACCGGCCAGCATATCGTTGATGTCTTCGGATTGCGCCTCGATCAAACGGCGCGCCCGGTCTGACGCCAATTCTTCGCGCAGATCAGGCTCGGCATCTTCAAAAGGCACATTATTGGCTGCCAGCGATCCGTTGATGCGGAACAGGGCCGGGCCAAACACGGACGGTAGGGGACCGACGACGGTATCCAGATCGGCGGCAAAGACCGCATCGGCTGCGTCGCCCAGATCTTCGCGCGTTACATCGCCGAGATCGATATCGCTCAGTTCAAGCTCGCGGTCGCGGACGAGTTGCTCAAAGGTTGTGCCGCCGACTTCCAGTTGGGCCTTGGCGTCATTGGCTGCTGCTGCGTCAGAGAAGTTCAACCGTTCGACCAGACGGCGTTCGGGCTGCTGGTACTGAGCCGACCGCTCATCATACAGGCGGCGCAGCGAGTCTTCGTCCACCTCAATACCGTCCAGCAACATGTCCGGGGACAGAATGGCATAGGTCAGGCGCTTGGTTCGGGGCAGGGTGAAGAGGTCGGTGTTTTCATCATAATAAGCTTGGATCTGCGCGTCGGTTGGGTCCGCAATTGGGTCGGTCAGCGCGTCGACGCCAACGGTAGCGACGGTAAAGCTGCGTCGGGCGCCGATGTAGTTCGTCAATGCGTCCGTCAGGGTCGATGGCATTTCAACACCGCTCATCACCGCACCCTGAACAATCGTGCGCGCCGATTCCTTTCGCAAGTCGTTTTCAAACTCGGTATCGGTCATGCCGATCTGGTCCAGTTGAAAGCGATATGCCTCGCGGTCAAAGGTTCCGTCGACACCTTGAAAGGCCGGGATTGTAACGATGTCGCGCTGCAGGTTTTCATCCCCGATCGAAATCCCCAACTGCCCGACTTCGTTGTCCAAGGCTGCCAGTGCCGTCAGGCGGGACAAAGCGAGCTGTTCCAGACCCAGTTCACGGGCCTGCGACATCTGCAGCGGCTGACCTGTCTGCGCCTCGACCGCGCGGATTTCGCGCTGCAGTTCACGGACATAGGCGTTGACCGACACACTCTCGTCACCGACCTGAGCGACCGTGCGGACCGTGCCGCTGAGATTGGTCGCGCCAAATCCTGCGAGACCCAGAAACAAAAGGCCCATCAGAATCCAGACAAAGGTTTTGGATAGACTGTTTTTGCCTGCGGCCATGATGCCCTCTTTGTGGTTTGCGACGAGACCCTGCACCGTCGGTTGCGGACCTGAATACGATGGGTGTCGCCGGGGGGCAAGCTTAGATGGGCAGGGCCTGCAGCCGGTCGAACAATTGACCAATGCCCGCCCGGTCGAGATTGGCAAAAGCGATGCGAACCTGCCGTTTGCCCGCCGGATCGTGGTCAGGCATAAACATAGTGCCGGGCAGCAGAAGAATTCCCGCTGCGGCCACCAGCCGACGCGCCAATTCGTCAGAGGGGATGTCGAACGGATGCTCCAGATACGCGAAATAGGCACCCAAGCCCAGCAATCGCCATCCCTTTGCCCTCAGCTTTGGCATTCCCTCGCAAATGGCGGCGCGGCGATCCAGGATTTCGTCCCGTTCACCCGCAAGCCATTGGGACAGGTTTTGCATGCCCCACAGGGCTGCGAATTGACCAATCTGCCCGGGGCAGATCGCAACAGTGTCCAGAAACTTTTCGATCTCGGACAACAACGCTTCGTTTGTCGCGATGGCCCCGACGCGATGCCCTGTCAGGCGATAGGCTTTGGAAAATGAATAAAGATGGACCAGCGTTTCATCCCAGCCCGGCTGCTGGAACAGATTATGCGGAGGGCCGCTACGGCTGTCGAAATCGCGGTATGTTTCGTCGACAAGCAGGCGAATGCCGGTGTCGCGCGCCAGATCAAAAAAAGCTCGGACCAGATCGGCCGGGTATTCTACACCACCGGGATTGTTGGGCGTGACCAGAGCGATGGCGCGGGTCTTTTCCGTGATCAAGGTGCGAGCTTTGGCCGGGTCGGGCAGCAAGTCGTCGCCCGAGGGTAGGTCGACGGCGCGAACACCTGCCATATCCAGCCACATTTTATGATTGAAGTACCAAGGCGTTGGCAGGATGACCTCATCCCCCTGATCGGTGATTGCCGATATCGCGGCCGCAAACGCCTGATTGCAGCCCGAAGTGATGGCAACCCGGTCCGGCCCGACTTTGGCATCGTAATGCCTGCCGATCTGACGGGCCAGTTCGGCGCGCAGGTCAGGATTGCCCAGAACCGGGCCGTAAAGATGTGCCTCATCCGTGTCGACGGCAAACTCGGCCATCGCCTGGCGCAGGGCCAATGGCGGTGGATCAACCGGCGCGGCCTGGCTGACATTGATCAGCGGTCGGTCAGCGGAAAACTGAACGCCTTCCAGCCAGCGACGCGCCTCCATCACCGGAGGAGCAAACGTGGCAGCAGTTCGTGTGTGGGTCATACCGTATCCCTGACGTATCAGCGGGGCGTTGCGGCCATTTCAAAGGAGTTCTGTGGCAAAGGGCCGTGCCGGCAGGTGTCAGTCCGTACCGCGGTACGGCTCGACATATTGCAATGCCATGTCCCAAGGAAAGAAAATCCAGGTGTCCTGGCTGACCTCGGTGATGAACGTGTGCACCATCGGGCGCCCTTTGGGTTTGGCATAAACTGTGGCGAAATGCGCCTTGGGGTACAGGTCGCGCACAAGTTCCAGGGTTTTGCCGCTGTCGACCAGATCATCGATGATCAGTATGCCCTCACCATCGCCCATCAGGGCGGCATCCGGAGCCTTTAGCACCTCTGCCTCGCCTTGTTCCTGATGGTGATAGGATCGCACGCTGATCGTGTCGACGGTGCGGATGTCCAACTCGCGGCTCACGATCATCGCGGGGGCCATACCGCCCCGCGTGATGGCAACAACCGCGCGCCAGGCACCATCGTCGGGGCCTTGCCCATCCAGGCGCCAAGCCAGAGCGCGGGAATCGCGGTGAATCTGATCCCAACTGATGTGAAAGCCTTTTTCGTGGGGCAGGCGGTCCTTGGCACTCACGGTCTCACCCCTTTTCAACGTCCGGCGCGTCGACCGCTTTCATGCCGACGATGTGATACCCCGAATCGACGTGCAGATTCTCACCGGTCACACCGCTGCTGAGGTCTGACAGCAGATAAAGAGCCGATTTGCCGACATCGTCGATGGTTACATTTCGCCGCAAGGGCGAGTTGTACTCGTTCCACTTCATGATGTAGCGGAAGTCACCTATACCGCTTGCGGCCAGCGTTTTGATTGGACCGGCAGAGATCGAGTTGACCCTGACGCCATCCTTACCCAAGTCTTCGGCTAGGTATTTGACCGAGGCCTCCAACGCGGCCTTGGCAACGCCCATAACATTGTAATGCGGCATGACCTGCTCCGCGCCATAATAGGTCAGGGTCACGGCGCTGCCACCTTCGGACATCATCTTTTCCGCGCGCTGCATCACAGCGGTGAAAGAATACACAGACACATCCATCGTCAGACCAAAATTTGCCCGGCTGGTATCCACATACCGGCCCCGCAGCTCGTTCTTGTCCGAAAATCCGATGGCGTGGACAACGAAGTCCAGCTTGCCCCATTTCTTTTCAAGAGCGGAAAACAACGCATCAATTGACGTCTCGTCGCTGACGTCGCAGGGCAGCACAATTTCGCTGCCCAGCTGCGCCGCAAGCGGGTCCACGCGCTTTTTCAGTGCATCGCCCTGATAGGAAAACGCCAATTCAGCTCCGGCGTCAGACACGGCCCGCGCGATTCCCCATGCGATTGATTTGTCATTGGCCAGTCCCATGATGAGGCCGCGCTTGCCGGCCATCAACTGATTTGACATGTTTGGTTCTCCGCCTGTCCTCGCGATGTGTTGGGTTGGTTTATGCCATTGGTTGCGCTGCATCAAGGCCGTGCACTCTTGCCCGTGCTACGATCTCGTCATAGGCTCAATCCCAGTACGTTCCAGGGGATGGAAATGAGCGAGCGCGATGGCGTTTTTGCCGGTGACGATCCGTTTGAAATTGCGGGTCGGTGGCTGGCCGAGGCTGAAAAGACCGAAGTCAACGATCCCAACGCAATCGCGCTGGCAACGGTTGATGCTGACGGCATGCCAAATGCACGGATGGTACTGCTCAAGGAAATCGAACCGGACGCATTTGTCTTTTACACCAACTATGACAGCAAAAAGGCCAGCGAACTGGACAGTGCTGGCAAAGCTGCATTTGTCATGCATTGGAAATCACTGCGGCGACAATTGCGTGTTCGTGGTACAATCACACTAGAAGAAGGGGCGCAGGCCGATGAGTATTATGCGTCGCGGTCCCTGAAAAGCAGGCTGGGGGCGTGGGCATCGCGCCAGTCTCAGCCACTTAGCAGCCGCGCCGCCCTGATGGCCGAGGTCGCAAAAGTGACCGCAAAACTGGGCCCCAATCCGCCCCGCCCCCCGTTTTGGGGCGGGTACAGGTTGACGCCGACCGAGATCGAGTTTTGGGCCGATGGCGCGTTTCGGCTGCACGACCGGTTCCGGTGGCAGCGGGCAGAGCCTGGTTCCGAGTGGGAAGTGCAGAGGTTGAATCCATGACGTTCACGTGTCGCGAAATGCAAGGATCAGAAAACACTGTAGTTTTTCGGCTTGAAATTGCCCCCCGTTTGCTTGCACAACAAGCCACCAAAACACTCAAAAACTCACGATGGAAATACCGTGCCAGATGATCTGAACAACATGTACCGCGTTCGTGGACACGTTAAATGGTTCGATCCCGCAAAGGGTTATGGATTTGTCGTGTCCGACGAGGGCGGTCCGGATATTCTGTTGCATGTGAATGTGTTGCGGAACTTTGGTCAGAGCTCGGTCGCGGATGGCGCGGGTATCGAGATCATGACGCACCGGACGGATCGCGGTGTGCAGGCGGTCGAGGTGATCAACGTTGACCCACCGGTGCGCGCCGATACGATGCTGCTGGCGGATTTCGCGGAACTCGACCCTGACGCGATTTCGGCCGCCCCGCTTGAGGCGGCGCGGGTCAAGTGGTTCGACAAAGGAAAGGGGTTTGGCTTTGCCAATGTATTTGGCAAGGGCGAGGACGTCTTTCTGCATATCGAGGTTCTGCGCCGGTCGGGTCTGGCGGACCTGCAACCCGGCGAAGCCTTGGCCATGCGCGTGATCGATGGCAAGCGCGGACGTATGGCGGCCCAGGTCCTGGCCTGGGAATCGGCGCTGGATGACTGATTTGCAATGATGTGGATGCGTACGGCTCTGGTGATCCTGTCGCTGTTCTGGGCCGGGGACGTTCTGGCGGCCTGTCGCCCCGATCGTGTCGATCTGCGCAACGACAAGACACAGATCCGGTTCGATGTCGAACTGGCTGTCACCCCGCAGGAGCGGTCGCGCGGATTGATGTTTCGCGAGTCGCTGCCAAGGAACGCTGGGATGCTGTTTGTCTTTGACCCGCCACAGCCGGTGTCGTTCTGGATGAAAAATACCCTGATTCCCTTGGACATGATATTTTTGGACCGGACCGGGGTGGTGACCTATGTCCACGCCGAGGCTGTTCCCGGCGACCTGACCCCGGTTGAGGGCGGCGATTCGGTTTACGCGGTTCTTGAAATCAACGCTGGTCTCTCTGCCCGTTACATGATCGGGCCGGACACCCAGATGCGGCACGAGGTTTTTTCGCAAGGCCCCGCAATTTGGCCCTGTTAGGGCTTTTCAAATCTAAATGGCATCGTTAGGAAGGCGCACGGTCCGGGGCGTGGCGCAGTCTGGTAGCGCACCTGTTTTGGGTACAGGGGGTCGTGAGTTCGAATCTCGCCGCCCCGACCACTTTTCTCTCTTATGTCTTTTCTCTCTTATGTCGGTGACCCACCCGTCGCTTGGTATAGGGCGCTGATCGCCCTATCCAGAACCTTGCTCTCAACCGGGACTTCGACCGTGGACCCGGTCTTTTGCGGCACCTTAAAATACAGCTGCGCATCGACCTGATACCCTGCCGTGTTTTTTGTCGACGTCAGACGCATGACACTTCGGGGCAGGTTCTGCGGAGAGCCATCGTAATTGAGAATCAAGTAGGCCGTTGTGTCCGGCGGCAGTAACTCACTGCATTCAAAAACGCCGGTTCGAACCTTCTCAAAAGTTTCGCCGGGGCCTGTACAACTGGTTTCAAATGTGTCGAACAGCTTTTTTGGGTATTGCGAAAACTGGGCACTGCGTGATCCATCGGGCACATTTTGTGGTGTGCAGGCCACGGTCAGGGTCACGACAGGCAATACTCGAAACAGAAGCATCTGTTTGTAAGTCCTCATTCATTTGCGCTTTGGCCTGCGCGGTCTTTTCGTTTGGGGCCTTAAGCCGTAGTGATTCTTTCACAACCTAGCCGTGTTGCCGGTGGTTGATCAAATGCCGATAACTATGCCGGTAAACACAGCAATTTCCGTTCCCGTTTTGGCAGATTGGTAAAAAACCGCCGCGTGAGACCCGAAGCAGGAATCGGAGGTCCAAACACCGGTAGTCCCCGCGCGGTTCAGGTCAACACAAAAGATTTCCAAAATGAGCGAAAAATGGCGTTGACCTTGTAGGGGTAGATACGCCAGATTGTGTAGGCCAAACATGATGCCACAACATCTGGTATTCAATCCAGAGAGACGGCACAGGCACGGGACGGAACGCACACCAACTTATTGTGCAACCGCTTGGACGGTTTTGCGCGGCCATTGGCAGCGGCCGGTCCTTTGCGCCTGTCAGGTTCGGCAAGGTGGGCGGCTTGGTTTTTTTACGAGCCCGAAGCTGGGTAGACGGTCATTAATTCGAAGGCAGCGGACATGAAGATTGACAGAACATTCACCAAATCCGGGCAGGACGCGTACGCAGATCTCGATTTCGTTTCGGCGACCTCGGAAATCCGGAACCCGGACGGGACCATCGTTTTCCGCCTCGACGACATCGAGGTTCCCTCAAGCTGGAGCCAGGTCGCGAGCGACGTGATCGCGCAGAAGTATTTTCGCAAGGCTGGCGTTCCCACCAAGCTGAAGAAGGTGAAAGAAAAAGACGTCCCCGAGTTTCTGTGGCGCTCAGTCCCGGCTGAGGGCGCCGAATTCGACGGAGAAACGTCCTCCAAGCAGGTGTTTGACCGTCTGGCCGGCGCCTGGGCTTATTGGGGTTGGAAGGGCGGCTATTTCTCGACCGAGGAAGACGCGCGCGCCTATTTCGATGAGATGCGCTACATGCTGGCGACCCAGCGCGCCGCGCCGAACTCGCCGCAATGGTTCAACACCGGTTTGCACTGGGCCTATGGGATCGATGGCCCGGCGCAAGGGCACCATTATGTTGATTACAAAACCGGCAAGCTGACCAAATCGAAGTCTGCTTATGAACATCCGCAGCCGCATGCCTGCTTTATCCAGTCCGTTCAGGACGATCTGGTGAATGAAGGCGGCATTATGGATCTATGGGTGCGCGAGGCGCGGCTGTTTAAGTACGGGTCCGGGACTGGCACCAATTTCAGCCATTTGCGCGCGGATGGCGAGGCGCTGTCAGGTGGCGGTAAATCCTCGGGCCTGATGGGTTTTCTCAAGATCGGCGACCGCGCCGCTGGCGCGATCAAATCAGGCGGGACAACCCGTCGAGCAGCAAAGATGGTCATCGTCGATGCGGATCACCCGGACATTGAACAATTCATCGAATGGAAGGTGATCGAAGAGCAGAAGGTGGCCTCGATCGTTGCCGGATCGAAGATGCACGAGAAGATGTTGAACGGTATCTTCGAAGCCATTCGGTCATGGGACGGTGCCGCAGATGATGCCTATGATCCCAACACGAACGACAGCCTGAAGATCGCCGTTCGCGAGGCGAAAAAGGTAGCGATCCCCGAGACTTACATCAAGCGCGTGTTGGACTATGCCCGGCAGGGTCACGACAGCATCGAGTTCCCGACTTATGATACAGACTGGGATTCCGAAGCCTACAGCTCAGTTTCAGGCCAGAACTCGAATAACTCGATCCGCGTGACCAATACCTTCTTGAAAGCGGTTGAAAAAGACGCCGATTGGGAATTGATCAACCGCACCAACGGCGAGGTCGCTAAGACTGTCAAGGCGCGCGATCTGTGGGAAAAGGTTGGCCACGCCGCCTGGGCCTGCGCCGATCCGGGCATCCAGTTCCACGACACCGTCAATGAATGGCACACATGTCCCGAAGATGGTGAGATTCGCGGCTCGAACCCGTGCTCGGAATACATGTTCCTCGATGACACGGCCTGTAACCTGGCGTCGATGAACCTGCTGACTTTCCTGAAGGATGGTGAATTCCAGGCCGCCGACTACATGCACGCCTCGCGCCTGTGGACTTTGACGCTGGAAATTTCGGTCACTATGGCGCAGTTTCCGTCCAAGGAAATCGCCAAACTCTCCTATGATTTCCGCACCTTGGGTCTGGGCTATGCCAATATCGGCGGTCTGCTGATGAACATGGGCTACAGCTATGACTCGGATGAGGGCCGGGCGATCTGTGGTGCCCTGACGGCGATCATGACTGGTGTGTCGTACGCAACCTCGGCTGAGATCGCCGGTGAGCTGGGCGCCTTTAAAGGTTACAAACGCAATGCTGACCACATGCTGCGGGTGATGCGTAACCACCGCCGCGCCGCGCAGGGGGTGACGGAAGGTTATGAGAAACTGGCCGTGAAACCGGTGCCTCTGGATCATGACAATTGCCCGGACAAACGTCTGGTGGATCTGGCCATGTCGGCTTGGGACGAGGCGCTGAGCCTGGGTGAGAAGAACGGCTACCGCAACGCGCAGGCCACTGTGATCGCGCCGACCGGGACCATCGGTCTGGTCATGGACTGCGATACCACCGGAATCGAGCCGGATTTTGCATTGGTGAAGTTCAAGAAACTGGCTGGTGGCGGCTACTTCAAGATCATCAACCGTTCGGTGCCGTCGGCGCTTGAGAAGCTTGGTTATTCTTCGTCTCAGATCGAAGAAATCGTCTCCTACGCCGTCGGTCACGGCACCATCGGCAACGCGCCGGGGATCAACCACACCTCGCTGACAGGTCACGGGTTCGGCCCGAATGAACTGGCCAAAGTGGACGCCGCTCTGGAAAGCGCCTTCGACATCCGGTTCGTGTTCAACCAGTGGACACTGGGTGAGGATTTCTGCACCGGCGTTCTGGGCATCCCGGCGACCAAGCTGAACGACCCGACTTTCGACCTGCTACGTCATCTGGGCTTTACCAAGGCCGATATCGATGCGGCAAACGACCATGTCTGCGGAACCATGACGCTGGAAGGCGCGCCGCACCTGAAGGAAGAGCACTACGCCATCTTCGACTGCGCCAACCCGTGCGGCAAGAAAGGCAAGCGTTTCCTTGGGGTCGATAGTCACATCACCATGATGGCGGCAGCACAGAGCTTTATCTCGGGCGCGATCTCGAAGACGATCAACATGCCGAATGACGCGACCATCGAGGATTGCCAGAAGGCGTACGAACTCAGCTGGTCGCTGGGTGTGAAGGCCAACGCGCTCTATCGCGACGGCTCGAAACTGTCGCAGCCGCTGGCGGCGGCTCTGGTCGAGGATGATGACGAAGCGGCGGAAGTTCTGGAGAGCGGCTCGGCTCAAGAGAAGGCCGTCGTTCTGGCCGAGAAGGTGATCGAGAAGGTTGTGGTCAAGGAAATCGTCCGCAGCCATCGTGAAAAACTGCCGCATCGTCGCAAGGGCTATACCCAAAAGGCAATCGTTGGCGGCCATAAGGTCTATCTGCGGACTGGCGAGTTCGAAGACGGCAAGCTGGGCGAGATCTTCATCGATATGCACAAGGAAGGCGCTGGCTTCCGGGCGATGATGAACAACTTTGCCATCGCGGTCTCGGTCGGCCTGCAATACGGCGTGCCGCTGGAAGAGTTCGTGGATGCCTTCACCTTCACCAAGTTCGAACCGGCGGGGATGGTGCAGGGCAACGACTCGATCAAGAACGCGACCTCGATCCTGGACTACATCTTCCGCGAATTGGCCGTGTCCTACCTGGACCGCACCGATCTGGCTCATGTGAAACCCGAAGGCGCAACGTTCGACGATTTGGGCCGGGGCGAGGAAGAGGGTGTATCCAACGTGTCGGAAATCAGCGACACCGCGGCAACCAAGTCTTTGGAAGTGCTGAAACAAATCAGTTCGACGGGGTATCTGCGCAAGCGTTTGCCGCAAGACCTTGTGGCCTTCA
Source organism: Ruegeria sp. B1 (assembly GCF_056535885.1). Taxonomy (NCBI): domain Bacteria; kingdom Pseudomonadati; phylum Pseudomonadota; class Alphaproteobacteria; order Rhodobacterales; family Roseobacteraceae; genus Ruegeria; species Ruegeria sp. B1. The sequence goes on from NZ_JBQFJA010000001.1 coordinate 2,677,726, forward strand.
ACGGTGGTCAATCCGGCGTGACCGGGATGGCGGAAACCGCTGCTGTGTTCGAATCTCCAGCCATCGAAGCGGCGGTTGCGACCGGCATGGACGCCCGCACCAAAGCCAAGATGCAGGGATACGAAGGGGACCCGTGCGGCGAATGCGGAAACTACACGCTGGTGCGCAACGGCACCTGTATGAAATGCAACACCTGCGGCGCGACAAGCGGGTGTAGCTGAGAAAAACGCCCCGGTAACCCCGGGGTGTAGGGACCGGGAAATCCCTCGGAACACCGGTCCCGACGAATACGGAGCACGGCGCTGAGACTTACCTTCGATGCCATGCTCCACTCGGCCGACATGCCCGTGTTGGCCGGGAACAGGGTGGGACGGAATATCGGTCCTTCCCACTCTCTCACGGGACGGGTGCGCTCGTCTCATGCGACGTCCAGGCCGCAGGCAAAAAACACCGGGCGGTCAACGAAATGAGCCTGGATGGCGAAACTGACAGGGGGCTTCGGCCCCCTTTTCTTTTTCAACCCCGAGTCGGATTTCTGAGCAGAGCCTTGCCGCGTCATCGCTAACGGATCGGGCAAGAACCGCCGAACGGCGATTGCGGCGTTTCGTACAGCGGGGGATTGCGGACGCGACTCAGTCAAACACGCGGAGATTGGCGCGAATTGGCCAATATCCCGGAATGCGGGTGACGCGGGTCGGGTCGGCGGTGTTTCTGATGCCTGTCCGGACGAAAACACACATAAACTCACTCAGGAGGCACGATAATGAAACCGCAAAATCTGGCTGTTCTCTCAGCAATCGCACTTGGTCTGCCAACTCTGGTTGCCGCGCAATCTTCTGCGGATGCAAACGGGGATGGCGTTCTGACCATCGAAGAAGTTCAGGTCATCGCACCCGAGGTGGATACCGACAGCTTCTCGACCATGGACGCCAATGGTGATGGCGCGCTGGATCCCGATGAGGTTGCAGTGGCGCAAGAGGCGGGACTGTTGCCGCCCAACCAAGGCTGACCCTAATGAACGACAGCGGCCCGATCTCCCCCGGGCCGCTGTTTTTCAATGACTTACGCGGGCAAGTGAATGTTGAACCTGTCGCGTAGTTCGGCATCGAGAAGCGGGTCGAACTTTGCTGCAGAAGGGGCCGAAAGTATCTCTTCTTTGCGCGTTGTGGCTTTCTCGAGCAGGTCGGGCTTGCCCATTTCCGCCCATTCCTTTGGCGATGTGCGGTCCCCGAGGTCGGGATAGACATAATCCGCCTGCATCCGGCTAAGGGTCGCCTCGGTGCCAAGGTAATGGCCAGGCCCGCCCATGCAGACTTCCGCGATCTGGTCCAGCGCCAGGGTTTCATCGGTCACTTCAATGCCGCGCACGCAGCGTTGCGCCTGTCCGATCAGGTCGTTGCTTAGGATCAGGCTTTCAAAGCAATACCCAAGCAGCGAGGCATGCATGCCTGCCGCTTCGTAAACCATGTTCAGCCCCGCCAAACCGGCCATCACGTTCGAGCACATCTGCTCCCACCCGGCCTGCATATCAGGCAGTTTCGAATCCGATGCGCCTGCTGCCGCTCCGCCCGGCAGGTCGTAAAATTTGTGCATCTGGGCGCAGCCCGCGCTCAGCAGCGCTTGTTCCCCGGACCCGATCGACATCGCGCCTGTCCGCAGGTCCAGACCAAACGGCCAGGTGCCAAAAATGGCGGGTGCACCGGGGCTGACGGCGTTTACATAGACCAGACCCGCCAGACATTCGGCCGTTGCCTGCGCAATCGCCCCGGCGATGGTCGATGGTGCGGTTGCTCCGGCCATTCCTGCTGACAACAGCAGCACGGGCATGCCGCCCTTGATGCATTCCTCCATCACCTGACAGCTTTCGGTGGCGAACTTCATCGGCGGAACAACAAAGCAATTCGAGTTCGACACAAAGGGGCGTTCGCGCCACTTGTCTTCGCCGCCTGCAATCATATGCAGCATTTCCAATGCCGGAGCCACATGGTGGGGTTCGGTGAACGAGGTTCCGACATGCTTGTATGTACCTGATACACAAGCATAAACCGTGTTCAGGTCCATTTCGAGATTGTCCAGGATATCCCGGCAGACCATCGGGCGCTGAACGAAATGGATATTGTCCAGCTGCTGGCAAATCCGCGCCGCGTCGTGCAGGTCCTGCACGGTGGAATCGCGATACTGGTTCCCGTGCACGTCCACCATGCTCACCGCGGCGCCGGCGGTGCCATAGTGAACCTTGGCCCCTGACAACTCCAAATCCATATTGCCGTCGCGGCTGTACAAGGTGATCGACCGGTTGGCTTTGGCAATGGTGTCTTCGACAAGCGCGCGGGGGAATCGGATACGGCCGTCCTCGCCCAAGATGCACCCGGCGCCGACCAGATAGTCGATGCCGCTGGGCGGGGCGTCCGCCAGGCCAATGGTTTCAAGAGCTTGCAGCGCAGCCTCGTGAATGCGCTCGACCTGGGGCTGGGTGAGCGGTTTATAATAGCCGCCTTCCATGCCGGGGCGCACAGGGCGCAGATGCTCGGGCAGGGCCGTGGCGCGTGCCGCGCGCCGCGCTGCACGTCCACCGCTGCGCGAAGTATTACGGGATTGATCATTCATATTCTTGAGTCCGGTCGTTGAGCTGTTCCTAGGGTGGTCGGCGTCACGACACCTTTGGACGACCGCGCGCCGCACGACCCCGATCCGCACCAATGGTGCGGCGAACCAGGCGGATTTTCCAAAGCTCGTCGTGCATGCGCGTCCTCAACGTGTGAGCAGAAGTCTTCCAGCCGGGGCCGACACAATCTGTTCTGTTTGCGACCTGTCCGAAAAAACGCTCGGGTTGGAGTGGAATGTGACCTTAAGGAGTATTTGAGTGAGGTTTTTCCCGTATCGGGGGAAATCTGTTATACTTCGTTCACTTATTCAGGAGGCTGGCGTGACGTGAATTGAATTTTAACCTTTGCAAACCACGTTTTCACATACGGGTGGTATCTAACCATAGGATCAAATGACCAGTTGAAAACGTCTTGGAGAGAGTGATGAAACCCCTTTCGGCCCTGATTGTCTCAGCCATGATGACATGTGCCGGTCCTGCCTTGGCAGAAGACTGGACAGGGCCCTATGCGGGGTTCAGCTTTGGCTATGCAGACGCCGACGCTCCCGGTGGTGCAAGTGGGGATGATACCGCGTTCGGCGCCCATATCGGTTACGATCTGGACTTTGGTAATTTTGTTCTGGGTGGCGAGGTTGAATACAACCGTTTGTCCCTGAATCTCAGTCAGGATCAGGGCAGCCTGGACAGCATGACAAGCCTGAAACTGCGAGGTGGTTACGATTTTGGGCCAGCGCTGGGTTACGTCGTCGTTGGGGCTGCGCGGGCGGAAACCTCGCTCGATAGCGACACGGCTGCTGTATACGGTATCGGTGTTGCTTATCCGATCGGGGAAAATTTCGTCATTAGCGGCGAAGCGCTACGCCAGAACTTTGACGATGTGACACGATCAAACGGAAGCCTGGATTCCAACGTGTTCAACCTGCGTACGACATTCCGGTTCTGAACCCGGTTACTCTGCAGCCTGACGCTCGGCCAGCGTTGTTGCAAATTCACACAGCGTTTTCAAAGCCGTAGCAAACCGTTCGTCATCGACCGTCATCGCGACGCGCACGTGGCCAGCCGTTGCATGCCCAAAGCTTTCGCCCGGCATGACCGCAATTGCGTGGGTATCCAGCAATGCGTTGGCAAATCCCTCACCGCTCAAACCTGTCGCACGGACATCCAGCATCAGATACATCGCACCTTGCGCAGGGACCAGCCCGACAGTGTTTTGGGTCGCCAACAGGCCGAGTGCCAGCGCGCGGCGGCGGCGGAAGGGGGCGGCAATTTCGTCTTCCAGCGCGGTGCCTGCATTCAGCGCAAAGCTGGCCGCGTCCTGAATGAAGCCGGGAACGCCATAGGTGGTGTGCGTGGCAAGGGTGATCAGGTGGGCAACAACCTCTTCGGGGCCCACAATCCAGCCGCAGCGCGAGCCGGTCATGGCATGGGATTTGGACATCGAGCCAACGACAAGGGTACGGTCGGCCATACCGGACAGGGCGCGGGCCGACAGATGCGCGCCCTGCCAGACCTGCGTGTCGTACACTTCATCTGAAATCAGCCAAAGATCGCGCCTTTGGCAGAGGTCGGCAATATCCTGAAGCGTTTTGTGGGAATAGACCGCACCGGTCGGATTGTTCGGCGTATTGATCAGAAGTGACACGGCCTTGTCAGCGGCAGCGTCTATCACCTCTGCGCGGGGTTGAAACGCATCTTCGGTAGTTGTCTGAACCGCACGTGCAATGGCCCCGACACCCCGAATCGTGCCGGGATAGGTGGCGTAGTAGGGATCGAGATACAGGCCGACATCCCCGGGGTCGCAAACAGCGGCATGCGCGGCGAACAGCGCGGATTGACCTCCGGGTGTGATCAGCACGTTGTGCCGCGTGGTTGGCACACCTGTGCGCGTTTGAACCCGGGCCGCCACTGTGTCGCGCAGCAGGTCCGTGCCGGGTATCATCGCATAGCCCGTATGCCCGTCCCGTGCCGAGATATCCATGGCCTCCAGAATCGACGGGTCGGTGCGGATGTCGTGCTCGCCAATCGTCAGCTCGGTGACCGCGTGCCCTTCGCTCACCATGCGGCGCGCCCGGTAGAACACATCCCAGCCGTCGAAGCCGCCGGTCAGATGTGTGATCCGCTCAGACAGGTTCATGGTCGCACTCCTCGTGATCCCTCTGGCGAATGGGGCAGAGCGGTGGCGAATTGTCAATCAGCTTCGTGGCGGTAACTCTGCCTGGACTTTTTTGGTCAGGGATGCGCGCACCAGATCATAAGACGCGGTCAACCGATGGCGCATTTCATCGGCTTCGGCGTCGAAGGGCAGCCGTACCCAGCTGCGGTGAAAATAAGGGGCTTTGACCCCAACCCCAGCATCAATCAACATCTGGGCCGTTTCGATGTCGGGTGTTTTGACGGACACCCCGTCATTGGCCACGCCAATGCAGGCGAACATCTTGCCGCCGATTTTCCAGGCATCATGACCGCCGCCCCACGGGTCTGACCAGTCGGCGCCCGGCAGGTCGCGGCACACGGAATTTACGAAATCTCGACTCATGCGCGAACAGTGCCAAGGGTGGGGGTGAACTCAAGCCTTGGCATGAGACCGGTGCCATGATAATCGAAACCTCATGAACCGGATGACCTGCATCATTACCTGCTGCATTACCTGCTGATTTTTCAAGCGGGCCGGTATCCTTCGTTTTCATCCCTGAGACAAGTTGCTAAGCCCGCGCCAACTCGCAATCGCATGCTGTTTCTTAGGAGCCCGACCGATGACGACGATCAAGCTGCACAACACACGGACGCGGACGAAAGAGGATTTCGTACCGATCGATCCTGACAACGTGCGGATGTATGTCTGTGGGCCCACTGTCTATGACCGGGCCCATCTCGGTAATGCGCGCCCTGTTGTGGTGTTTGATATGCTGTTTCGCTTGCTGCGGCACGTTTACGGCGCAGACCACGTGACCTATGTGCGCAACTTCACCGATGTGGATGACAAGATCAACGCCACGGCCGTGGCGCGCAAGCAGGCGGGTGCCAAAGGGTCGCTGGAACAGTTGGTGCAAGAGCGTTCAGACGAGACCATCGGCTGGTATCTGCACGACATGGGCGCGTTGGGCACGCTGGAGCCGGACGAGATGCCGCGCGCCACGCAGTTCATACCGCAGATGATCGCGATGATCGAAGACCTGATTGCCAAAGGCCATGCTTATGCGGCAGAAGGCCATGTCCTGTTTGCGGTCGACACCTGGAAAGACGACTATGGCAAACTGTCGGGACGGTCTGTTGACGACATGATCGCGGGTGCGCGGGTCGAGGTGGCACCCTATAAAAAGAACCCGATGGATTTTGTCCTGTGGAAACCGTCGACCGACGAGTTACCGGGGTGGGACAGTCCCTGGGGCCGGGGTCGCCCTGGCTGGCACATTGAATGCTCGGCCATGAGCTATGAGTTGCTGGGCGACAGCTTTGACATTCATGGCGGCGGAAACGATCTGATGTTCCCGCATCATGAGAACGAGATCGCGCAGAGCTGCTGCGCGCATCCCGAGGGTGAGTTTGCGCGATACTGGCTGCACAATGAGATGCTGCAGGTCGAAGGGAAGAAGATGTCCAAATCCCTGGGCAACTTCTTCACCGTGCACGAACTTTTGGAACAAGGCATTCCGGGCGAGGTGATCCGGTTCGTGTTTCTGCAGACCCATTATCGCAAGCCCATGGACTGGACCGAGAAAAAGGCGCGCGAGGCCGAAGCAACGTTGCGCAAGTGGCGGGCGCTGACAGCGGGCATCGAGCCCGCCGCCAGCGCGGCGCCCACGGTTGTTGACGCGCTGGCAGATGACCTGAACACTGCGGGCGCCATCGCAGACCTGCACCGGCTGGCTGCTGACGGAGACGCGGCGGTTCTGTTGGCAAGCGCCCAAGTGCTGGGCCTGCTGTCGCCGGACATGGGTACTTGGGCCGAGGCCGACACGACAGATCTGGCGTCCTTTGCCGCGCGGTTGGCCAATGCACGGGCCGAGGCCATGCAGAACAAGGATTTTTCGGAAGTCGACCGCCTGAAAGCGGCCTATAATGCGGCAGGTGTCGAAGTGCGAATGAGCAAAGATACCGTCGAACTGGTCCCTGGTGCAGGGTTCGACGCCGCGAAGCTGGAAAACGTGTGATGACCAAGGAACGACTTTACCTCTACGATACGACCTTGCGCGACGGGCAGCAGACGCAGGGTGTGCAGTTCTCGACCGCTGAAAAGGTGAAGATCACGCAGGCTCTGGACGACCTGGGAGTAGACTACATCGAAGGCGGTTGGCCCGGGGCAAACCCGACAGACAGTGCGTTTTTTGAGACCGCTCCGCAGATCTCTGCCCGGCTGACCGCCTTTGGTATGACCAAGCGCGCGGGCCGGTCCGTTGAGAATGACGATGTTCTGGCCGCCGTGATGAATGCTGGTACACAGGCGGTGTGTCTGGTCGGTAAAACGCATGATTACCATGTCACGCATGCGCTGGGTCTGTCGCTGGAGGAGAACACCGAAAACGTGCGGGCCTCAATCGCGTATATCGTGGCGCAGGGGCGGGAAGCCTTGTTTGATGCCGAGCACTTTTTTGATGGATACAAAGACAATCCCGAATATGCAGTTGCGGTCTGTCGCGCGGCGCTGGATGTAGGCGCGCGATGGGTGGTTCTGTGCGACACAAACGGTGGCGCGCTGCCCGCGGAGGTCGGGCGTATCGTTTCTGACCTGATAACGGCGGGCTTTCCCGGTGATCGGCTGGGTATCCACACCCATAACGACACCGAAAATGCAGTGGCCTGTTCTTTGGCCGCCGTGGACGCAGGGGCGCGCCAGATTCAGGGCACGCTGAACGGGCTGGGGGAGCGCTGTGGCAACGCGAATCTGACTGCGCTGATCCCGACACTTTTGCTGAAAGAGCCCTACGCCTCGGCCTTCGATATCGGTGTCAGTCTGGGCGCGCTCACAAAACTGACCCGGATCAGTCGCATGCTGGACGACATCCTGAACCGAGTGCCCAGCAAGCAATCAGCCTACGTGGGCGCGTCGGCCTTTGCGCACAAGGCCGGACTACACGCCAGCGCGATCCTCAAGGACCCGTCGACCTACGAACACGTCGATCCGGCCGCGGTTGGCAATGCCCGTATCATTCCGATGTCGAACCAGGCCGGACAATCGAATTTGCGCAAACGTCTGACCGAGGCCGGGTTGGCTGTTGAGGCTGGTGATCCGGCGCTGGGTCGCATCCTTGAACGGATCAAATCGCGCGAGGCCGAGGGCTATTCCTACGATACCGCGCAGGCGAGTTTTGAGTTGCTGGCGCGGGAGGAACTGGGGCAGATGCCCGAGTTTTTCGAGGTCAAACGCTACAAAGTCACCGTCGAACGGCGCAAGAACAAGTACAACAATACGGTCAGCCTGTCCGAGGCGGTTGTTGTGGTCAAAGTGGATGGCGAAAAGAAGCTGTCCGTCAGTGAATCTCATGACGAGCAGGGCAGCGATCGTGGCCCGGTGAACGCGCTGGCCAAGGCACTGTCTAAGGATCTTGGGCAGTATTCCCGCATACTGGACGACATGCATCTGGTCGATTTCAAAGTGCGCATTACGCAAGGCGGGACCGAGGCGGTTACACGCGTCATAATCGACAGTGAAGACGGGCAGGGGCGGCGCTGGTCCACCGTCGGTGTCAGTGCAAACATAGTGGATGCGTCTTTCGAGGCGCTGCTGGACGCGATTCAGTGGAAACTGGTGCGGGATTGCGGGCCTCAAGAGGCTGCGGCCGAGTGAGCGTTTCATTTGACGACAACACCAAAGCCTGCGCCGCGTTGGTGCACAGGTCTGATCCGGACCGTTTCCTCGCAGTGATGGCGGCGCCGGTTGCGGCGCGCGCCGTTCTGTTTCCGATCTATGCCCTGAACGTCGAGGTGGCCCGTGCGCCCTGGGTCACCCAGGAACCTATGATCGCCGAAATGCGCCTGCAATGGTGGCGCGAAGCGCTGCAGGACATAGCCGAAGGCTCAAAGGTCCGAAGACATGAGGTGATGACCCCCTTGTCCAGGGTTCTGTCGCCACACCTGGCGGGTATGTTGGATGAATATGTCGCCGTAAGACGTTGGGATATATACCGCGATCCGTTTGAAGATCAGAATCACTTTGATGCTTACATCGACCACAGTTCCGGTTCCTTGTTTGTCGTTGTGGCACAGGCACTGGGGGCAGCAGATGAAGACGTTGTGCGGGATTTCGGGTATGGCGTCGGCGTCGCAAACTGGTTTCGTGCCATTCCCGATCTTGAATCCCGGGGACGCATTCCTCTGGTGGAAGGTACGCCCGACGGTGTGCGGCGTTTGGCGCAGTCGGCGCTGGACCGTCTGAGCCGGGCCAAGGCGAACCGGGCTGCAATCTCTGCACAAGCCCGCCCGGCCCTCTACGCCGGGTGGCAGGCAGAATGGGTGCTAAGGCAAGTTGTGGAGCGGCCGGAACGTGTGGCTGCGGGTGATTTGGCGCAAAGCGAGGTGCGGCGGCGCTTGTCTTTGATGTGGGTTTCGGCGACCGGACGCTGGTGATCTGGCTCAGGCGGTTTCCGGGTCAGCGGGCCGCAGCACCAGCCACAACAGCGCGCCACCGGCCAGTGTCAGAAGCGGGATCATGGCCAGATTGACTGCTGTCCAGCCCTCAACTGGTGACCCACCGGAACAGTTCATCAACCCACCAGATGCCAGCGAGGCAAGGGTGACGCCTCCGAACACCAACAGGTCGTTCAGCCCCTGCATCCGCCCGCGTTCATGCACCTCGTGCGAGGCCGCCAACATGCTGGTGGCGCCGATAAAGCCAAAGTTCCAGCCGACGCCCAACAGAATCAGCGCAATGTAGAAGTTTTCCAGCTCAACGCCTTGCAGGGCCACGGCGCCGGCTCCGGCCAGAATGGCCAGGCCGAGGGCAACGATTTTTTCCACCCCAAACCGTGCGATCAGATGGCCTGTGAAGAAGCTGGGCACATACATGGCCAGCACATGGCTGGTGACGATATCCGCAGCATCGTTTTCACTGAAGCCGCAGCCAACAACCGCCAGCGGTGTTGACGTCATGACAAGGTTCATCAGCGCGTAGGACACCATGGCGCAAATGATGGCCACCGCGATGCGCGGGGTTTTCAACAGCTCCAACCGTGACCGGCCTCGTGGCGTGTCGGCTGCCGGTTTCGGTGGGGTCGGGATGTCGAGAAAGAAGAACAGACCAGACCCGATCACGTTGACCGCGATCACTGCGATATACGTGCCGAGGAACGGAATCACATAGGCTTGCGACGTGAGTTTGACGATCTGCGGCCCGATGATGGCCGCTGCCAGCCCACCAGCCATGACGTAAGAGATCGCCTTGGGCCGAAAGCTGTCCGAGGCAGTGTCCGCCGCCGCAAATCGGTAAAAGCCGTGCGCGCTCATGTAGATACCGGTCAACAGGCTGCCCACCAGAAAGATCGAAAACGACCCCAGGTACAGGCCATAGGCCCCGATCAGGCCCCCAAGCGCGCCCGCTGTCGCCCCGACAAGGAAACCGGCGCGTCGACCCCATCTCTGCATGATGCCCGAGACGGGCGTGGCTGCCAGCATCGAGCCCAGAACGATTAACGATATGGGCAGAGTCGCCAAACAGGGATTGCTGGCCAGCGATTGCCCGGCCAGCCCACCGACAATGAAGATCATCGGCATCTGCGCCCCAAGAATGGACTGCGCGGCGACCAGAACAGCCACATTGCGCTTGGCCTGCGAGTCGTCCGGGGTGGCGGTGGTCATCGTCATGCGCACATCCGTATCGGCGAAAACGATTGCGCACAAGCGGCTTGCATATGCGACACAGCCGCCTAACGTGCGGCAGGTATCAAAATCCGGAGAGCGCATGACCGTCGGACGCATCATCGAAACGCCAGACTGCGTATCTGAAGGGGCCGCGTGGCTGTCCGAAGCGTGCCCGCGTATGGCCTATGCGATAACCCAGACCGGTCCGTTGCCTCTGCGTCGCCGTCCGGACGGGTTTGCGCAATTGCTGAGTGCGATTGTCAGCCAGCAGGTAAGCGTGGCGTCTGCCAATGCGATCTGGAACCGCCTGAAAGAGGCGAAGCTGACCGGACCCCGCAAGATCATGTGGGCCACGGATGACGATCTGCGCGCTGTCGGCCTGAGCCGCCAGAAAATCCGCTACGCCCGTGCATTGGCCGAGGCGCGCATTGATTACACGTCGTTGCGCGACGCCTCGGATCAGGATGTCGTTGCTGTTTTGACCGAGGTCCCGGGGATTGGTGTCTGGACCGCTGAAATATATGCGATGTTTTCGCTGGGACGGGCAGACGTCATCGCGCCCGGCGATCTGGCGCTGCAGGAAGCGGCACGGATTCTTTATGAGTTGCCGGAACGCCCGACTGACAAGGAATTGCGGCAGATGGCCGAGGACTGGTCGCCCTGGCGGTCGGTTGCGGCGCGAGTTTTGTGGGCCTATTACCGCGTGGCCAAACAGAGAGAAGGGATCAGATGACACGGGTTTTGAATGCGCTCCGGAAAGAGCCGGTTTCGGGCGACACACGCTCGGTCGTGGTGTTCGTGCACGGCTATGGCGCCAATGGGGCCGACCTGCTGGGGTTGGCCGACCCGTTGGGTGAGCATTTGCCCGACACGCTGTTTGTCGCGCCCGACGCGCCTGAGCAAATCCCCGGAATGCCCAACGGGTATCAGTGGTTTCCGATCCCGTGGATTGATGGCTCGTCCGAGGAAGTGGCGCAGCGTGGCATGGAGATGGCCGTTCAGGACTTCAATGCCTTTCTCGATGCGCTGATGGTCGACGAAGACGTGCTGCCGGAACAGGTCGTGTTGTTTGGCTTTTCGCAGGGCACAATGATGAGCCTGCATGTCGCCCCGCGCCGCGAAGACCCGGTGGCCGGCGTTGTTGCCTTTTCCGGTCGCTTGCTGGAACCCGATCTGTTGCCGGACGAAGTTGTCAGCAAGATGCCGATCCTGCTGGTGCATGGAGATGCCGATGATGTGGTGCCCCCACAATCGCTTCCGCAAGCTGCAGAGGCCTTGCAAGCAGCGGGTTTCAAGGAAGTCTATGCCCATGTCATGAAAGGGACCGGCCATGGCATTGCGCCGGACGGGCTGAGCGTCGCGTTGGCCTTCATGCGCGACAAGCTGAGCCTGTAACCATGATCGCGGTGCGCCCCATGATGCGCGAGGATGTGCCAGCGGCATGCAACACCCTCAACCAGATCATTGCCGCAGGGGGCACAACCGCGTTGGAGATCCCGTTTTCTGAGGCGTTGTTTGCACAAAGCTACCTGAACGGGGCGGACACAATATGCAGTCATGTCGCTCTGGACGATCAGGGTGAAGTGGCGGGCTTCCAATGGTTGGGTGTGAACGAAGACTTGCCCGAGGATTGTGTGGACATCGCTACATTTACCCGCCGGTCACCTGTCTTAAGGGGCGCGGGACGCGCGTTGTTTGATGAGACGGCCAAGATCGCTGGCGCCTTGCGCTTTGAGGCGATCAACGCGACGATACGGGCGGATAACGTTCTTGGTCTAAGCTATTACGAAAAAATAGGGTTTCGGGACTTCTCGGTCGATTACGGTGTGCCCCTGCGGGATGGCACGCCGGTAAACAGAATCTCGAAAAGGTACCTTCTCAGGGAGTGAATGGATGCTGATCGTGACAGGTGTTGTGGAAGTTTCCGCAGATGGTGTGAACAAGGCGCGCGCGGCGGCGCGGATCATGGTGTGTGAGACAATTAAAGAAGACGGTTGTTTTGTCTATGAGTTCAGCCAGGTCCTGGGGCACGAGGCGCGGTTTCGGGTTTACGAAGAATGGCGGGATCAGGCCGCGCTCGAGGCGCATTTTGCGACCGCGCATATGGCGACCTTCCGGGCCGCGCTGGCAGAGGTCGGCATCGTGTCCAGCGAAATTTACCGGGTTGTGGGCGGCGAAAAACAGCCCCTTAACTAACCTTTCGGGTTAGTCCCACAGCCAGCTTTCGGCAAATTCGACAGAGTTTCCGGCCGGGTCGCGCACGTAAAGAGATCGCGCGCCGCTTGGCCAGTCAAACTCGGCATCCACAGGAATGTTCCAATCCAGCAGGTGCTTGCGCATTGCCGCGATTTCATCCCGTGTCAGGACCAGACAGACATGGCCGGCGCCGCGGGTCCCGTGCGGCGGCACGGGCAGATCCGGGTTACCAGGCGGTTGTTCGGTCTGGTCAGGGTTGAACAACAGTAAAACCGACCCGCCAATGCGATAGAATACGTGCCGGTCAGTGATCCGCTGAATGCGTTCAAGTCCTAGAACCTCGCCATAAAACTGCTCAGCCGCGTCCAGATCGTCGACATACAGCGCTGCTTCCAGAATGGCCTTTGGGGTCGGTATGCCAGGTGTCAGTTTCATGAGACCAGTCTAGCAGATGCGGCGTCATCCTGTCACCGGCGGGCGCGACGGTCCCGCTTTCGCTGGGGGGCCGCGTGCAGCGTGGGCAGCGGTAAGCTTTCCCACTGTCCGGGGGCCAGATCGTCCAGTGTCCAGTCTCCGATCCGGCAGCGGATCAGGCGCAGCGTGGGCAGGCCCACCGCAGCCGTCATCCGCCGCACTTGCCGGTTCCTGCCTTCGCGGAGTGTCAGTTCAATCCAACTGTCCGGCACAGTCTTGCGCACTCGGATCGGTGGCGTGCGGGGCCATAGCGCAGGCGGTTCCTCAATTTGGCGCGCTTTGGCCGGGCGGGTCGGGCCATCTTTTAGCTCGACACCGGCGCGTAAGGTCTTGAGCGCAACGTCGTCCGGCTCACCCTCGACCTGAACCCAATAGGTCTTGGCCATTTTATGCTTGGGGTCGGAAATCTGCGCCTGCAAACGCCCAGTGTCGGTTAGCAGCATCAGACCTTCACTGTCCCGATCCAACCGTCCCGCCGGGTACACGCCCGGCAGGTCGATGAAGTCCGACAGTGTGCTGCGCGGCGACTCGGTATGTGACCGGTCGGTGAATTGCGGCAGAACATCAAACGGTTTGTTGAAGCGAATGAACCACGACATACGCCCGCCATAGCGCGGGCGACACAGCGGATGCAACCTGTGGATAACTGTCATGCGCCTGTTACGGATTCGGCGTACCCAATCAGCGACATATAGTGGAAACTCAGGGCTTGTCAGGGATTTACCACGATATATAGTCACCATAAGGCCGGGGCGGGTGCTCTCCGCTCTGGTGTCACAAACGGGCAGCTGAGAGCGAGGAGCTATTCAGGTATGGACGGAGATTTCAGGACCGAATTTGTCAGGGAGCCAGGTGCGCTCAAGCATCATCCGGCATTGGTTTTGAACGCCGATTACCGTCCCTTGTCCTATTATCCGCTGTCTCTGTGGCCGTGGCAGGAGGCGATCAAAGCCGCCTGGCTCGACCGGGTCGATATCGTCGCCGAGTATGACGAAGTTGTCCGAAGCCCCAGTACCGAGATTCGAATACCCTCGGTCGTTGTCCTGAAAGACTATGTAAAACCCAGAAAGCGCGTGGCCTTCACGCGCTTTAATTTATTTCTGCGGGACGAATTCCAGTGCCAGTACTGTGGCAGCCGCGGCGAGCTGACATTTGACCACGTCGTGCCGCGCGCCGCGGGGGGCGTCACAAGTTGGCAAAACGTGGTTGCGGCCTGTAGCCCGTGCAATCTGCGCAAAGGGTCCAAGTCGCTGAGACAGGCGCGCATGACCCTGCGCAAACCGCCCCGGCAGCCGGATGCAGAAGCCTTGCGCAATATCGGTCGCAAATTCCCGCCCAACCATCTGCATGAAAGCTGGATCGACTTTCTGTACTGGGATGCCGAACTGGACGCCTAAAGCGGATCAGCGCGTGCGCCAGGCGGCGAGCCACACCAAGACCAGCCCGGCCGAGATCAGCGCATTCCACCCTGCCATCGATAGCCCCAGAAATTCCCACGGGATTTCATCGCACCGCACCAGCGGGGCCGCCATGATCTGGTTCATCAGCTCTTCAGCCGACAAACCGCCAATATCGCCGGCGGAGCAGCTGGACGGGCCTTCCCACCAACCTTGCTCGACGCCTGCGTGATAAAAGCCGATGCCCGACGTAGTCAGGGCCGCCAAGGCACCCAACATTGGCAACAGCCGTAGCCCGGGCAGGGCCAGCGCAACCGCCCCGATCGCAATCGCCACCCCATGCGGGTATCGCTGCCAGACGCACATCTGGCAGGGGGCCATCCCCCCCAGATACTGAAACCCCCAAGCGGCCAGCAACAGCGCGGCAGAGCCGCCTGTGGCAAGAATGAGGTATGTCGTTCGCCTGCTCATAGATACCGCACCGCCAGGAAACCGCCGAACAGCAAGAGGATGAACAGTGTGAACATCAGGCCCAGACGTCTTTCGATGAACTCCCGGATCGGCTCTCCAAATCCCCACAGCAACCCGGCGACCAGATAGAATCGCAGCGCCCGCGCCAATATGGATGTCGCGACAAAGGTGGCTAGCGGCATACCCGTCCACCCCGACATAATGGTGATGACCTTGTAGGGAAAGGGCGTGACACCGGCGGTCAGCACGGCCCAAAAGCCAAAGTCGTTAAAGCGGGTGTTGAATTCCTCCATGGCCTGGGTCTTGCCCATGGCTGCGAGAATGGGTTGCCCGACGCTCTCATAGGCGAATGCCCCAATCGCATACCCCAACAGCCCGCCCAACACCGAGGCCACCAAGGCCACGGTCGCGATCAGCCATGCCCGCGAGGGGCGGGCCAGAATCATTGGGATCATCAGCACATCCGGCGGGATTGGAAAAAATGAGCTTTCGACAAAGGCCACGATGGCCAGGGCCCACAAGGCATGCGGATGTTCCGCCAATCGGATGGTCCAGTCGTAAAGCGATCGCAACATAATATACTCAAATCCCAACCTCAGGCCGTGCAAGCCAAACCATGCGCTCGTCGCACCGTCAACCGCCGTCACCGGCACAATCCGCCTGACGGTCGGTTTTTTGCCTCTGGACCTTCCCTGAGTTGGACGCTAATCCAAGGACCGTGGCCCAAGTGGCGGAATGGTAGACGCAGGGGATTCAAAATCCCCCGCCTTCACGGGCGTGAGAGTTCGAGTCTCTCCTTGGGCACCACATTGATCTAAAAAAGAAAATCTGCTTTCCGTTCGTCGGATTGGAGTACAGGAAGTAAGTGTACTCACACTGCTTGCTCACAGTTTCACGTTCTGGTCCTGTTCTGTTCCGGCTTTTTGGAGGGGGTTCGAATCTGTGCGGTGCTTTCGAAAAAGTTAGTGGAAACGGCATCGCAACTGGTGAGAATTACCCGAGCCCGTCATGAAGTTGGCGAGGGTTCTGAGTATAAGCGACCGGTGGATGATAAACTGCCTGCAAGACAAAACTGTGCGATGCGAACTGACAGGCGAGATGAACAGAGACCGCCGTATCGGTACATGCTATGTCGATGGTGAAAACTTGAGTGCTAGAGTCATCGCTGCTGGACACGCCCTGGACTGCGCCCGGTATTTGGGGGAGCAGGTATAAGCACTTGGAGGCGCAAGAAGCTAAATCACGGTTCAATCGGGCCGGATACTGCGGGTAGTATCGTAACAGATGTTGGGGAAAGAACTTAGTTCGGATCTCTTTCATCAAGAGTAACTGCTTACTCGTCTGAAGGTCGTTGGCATACAACCCTGATTTCTACCAGAGTTCCTTCGGTAATCAGCTCTGTTGTGCCGATGCAGGACCAAGCGGGATAGGGAGCCTCGACGAACTCGTCTTTCACCTTGATAAAAGTATCTAGGTGTTTTCGCAGGTCTACGTGATAGGTCGTCATCTCCACGATGTTTTCCCAAGCCAAGTCACCTTCCGCCATGGTTTCCGCGAGAAACGTAAATGCGTCCCTGAATTGTTCCTCTGGGTCGTTCGCGACCGTCCCATCGGGTCGGCAACCGGTCACGCCCGAAAAGAAGATATATGCACCGGTGTCGAGACCCGGTGATAGATGCCATTGATCGTGAAAATGAGAAAAGGCCGGTGCTGAGAAAGTCTTACGCATAGCGCCTCCGAAATGGCCTATTGGCGCAGTTCCTGCTCAAGCTTCTTGGCCTGCAGAGAAACCCACCAAATTACGCCAGCCCCAACCAGAAAAATACCAAATCCAGCGAAAAAGAGACACACAAAAAGCATCGGTGACAAAGTCATATCTTCCTCCAATGTATTATGTTCGTCGTTCGTCCGATGACGCTAACTCTTGCCTTCAACTCGGACTTTGACACACATCAATCACAGATGGCTCAAGCGGTCAGCGTATTGCTGTGAATGGGTAAGATTGCTTACGTCGTAGAGAGCGTCAGGGACGCCAGGTGTTTGTAATAAATTCAATGGTGTAAAAGATCCGGCCCTAGTGTTGCCAGGGCCGGTTGCTTAGTCGCCGCCTCTTACTTGGTGTCGGCGTGGAACAATGAGAACTCTTCGGTTCTTAACAGAGTGCTTCCATCCTTCTGAGGTACCAAGACCAGGGCATCAGCTTCCAACCTCATGTCATCAAGCGTTACAACAACATTGCCTGAGTAGCTGCTCCCCTGGTCAGTTTGTGAAACTCTGTCGGAAGAAATCTCGAAAGCCTCGCCCGCATCGAGCACAGCCTGAGCGCTCCCTTTGTAGTGTTGAAAGCTGCGAGTTTCATTTGCCGAAAGCTCAATGGCGAATGCCGGTACAGAAAAGACCAGCGCCGCGCAGAAAGTGTTCGAAATTATGAGTGTGTTTTTCACGAGAATAGCTCCAATTCCAGTTGCTCGGTTTGCGTAGGCAGGCGCCGAGTGTGAGGAACTGTCAAGTTAACTAAATTTAACAAAGGTGAAGACGGCAGTATTTGGCTTGGTTACCCCGAGAGCTGCTCAGCTTTTCCGTTGTGAATTGCCCGGCCATAGGGACCGGGCTCCTTTCTCAATCTAGTGGGCGTGTGGTTTGTGAATTGCAGAGATTGCCACTGTGGCGCTGTAATGGACGACCGGGGAGCCATCCATCACAATGTTACCGCCCGTCCGTACAACCTCGTACGACACAAAGGACTCGAATTCCTCGTGGTGATTCTCCCACGCTCCGTCGACGGCATTCTTGGCCGCCTCGTCAAAACTGTTTGGGGAGAATCCTGTAACCGTCAGGACATGATAGACATTCTGATCTACCGACATAGTAAATTCCTCTCAAAATTCAGTTTTAGATTAAGTGTTGGTTCGGGGCGTAAAATCGTCTCCCCGACCTCGTAACCATACATCAAATTCGGAATTCCGTGTAGCTCGTGCAAGATCGTCTACAGGCGAGACCTGAGCGCGAACCTCGTTGTGTTTGTTGCTTTTGTCGATCGTCAACCGTCTTTTGGGCATGGTCCGGGGAACGATCAGGTGAATCTGCTGCCCGGGGATGTGTTCATTATGAGAACCCCGGGCGGCGACGCGGCTGGAACATCCAGGCGAGATTGTAGCTCGCTGAGCGTGCCTTGGTCCTGCGTTTGCTTGCCTCCGACCGTCAGGAAACATCAATGACAGTGTTCAACATCAACTGTTTCACCGTCATCCATTCCCGGCGGGTCAAGCGTAGAAAAGAGGACCGCGGTCATAGAGGCATCCTTCATCGGGATCGACGTTGAACCACCAGAACTGGTTGTCCAACACGTCGGAGAAAGATCTGATTCGGTCTTCGAGACTGAAGGCGGTCCCCTTGGTGACCACGAAACGGACATCACCGGCATGTGTTGTGACAGTTCACCCAGGAGTGAGACAACAAATTGAACCGGCTCGCCAACTGGTACAAGGACGAAACCTGAAACGACTGCCCCACAATTTCACGGATTGTTTTTGGGATTTCACTCAGTCTGTGCTACCGAAAGTCATTGGAATTCAGGATGTCCCACCTTGACGGGCGTAAGAATTCCAATCTCCTCTTCGGGCCCCAAATCACCCACACTCGTGCATGCATTGACCTGTTTGAGTGCCTTGAGCCCCAACCTTGGACCGCCAGAAGCTAGATTTTTCCGGCTCTTGCCTTGAGCCCCAACCTTGGACCGCCAGAAGCTAGATTTTTCCGGCTCTATCACGATGACGGGCTGGTGACGCCATCGGGATAATGCATGGCAATCGGGACGTTGTATCCGATTGCGCTGTGGGGTCTGTCCTCATTGTAGTGCCGACGCCAATCCTCCAGCTTTTCGCGGGCATCTGCAAGGCTCATGAACCAGTGCGCGTTCAGGCATTCCGCCCGGAGCTTGCTGTTAAACGCCTCAATGAAGCCATTGTCCGTGGGCTTTCCAGGCCGTGAGAAGTCGAGGGTAACGTCGTTGGCGTAGGCCCAGAGATCGAGGTCCCGCGAGATGAACTCGCTGCCGTTATCGACTCTGATCGTCTTGGGGTAGCCGATCTGCCCGCAGACCCGTTCGAGCGTCTGCACAACATCTTCGCCCCGATAGGTGAAGCGCGGATCGGCTGCAGGGCAGAGCCGGGAATGCGTGTCAACGACGGTCAGGATGCGCAACCTCCTACCCAGGGCGAGCTGGTCGTGAACGAAGTCCATCGCCCAGACATCGTTAGGCCCGACGGCTTCATGACGGTCTTCTCTGAGCTTTGCCTTCACCCGGCGCTTGGGGTGCTTGTTCCTGAGCTGCAGGCCCAACTCGTTGTAAATCCTGCGTGTCTTCTTCATGTTGATCACCCAACCCTCCCGTCTAAGAAGCACGTGGACGCGCCTGTAGCCATAGCGCACACGCGTCTCTGCGATCTCTTTGATCCGCCGTTCGACGGCAGCCTGATCCGTCCGCCGGGACTTGTAGTGGTAGGTGGATGTGTCGAAGCAGATGGCCCCACAAGCCTTCCGGATCGACACACCCCAATCAACGCACATCCCGGTGACAATCTCGCGCAAACGGCCAGGCTTCAGAGCTTTCGCCGAATGACATCCTGAAGCATCTCCCGATCCAGCGTCAGGTCCGCCACGATCTTCTTCAGCCGGGTGTTCTCGTCCTCCAGCGCCTTCAGCCGGCGCATCTCGTCAGGCAACAAGCCGCCGTACTTCTTCTTCCAATTGAAGTATGTCGCCTGGCTGATCCCAGCCTTTCGGCAGATCTCCGCGACCGGTGTGCCTTGCTCGCCCTGCTTCAGGATGAAGGCCTTCTGCGCCTCCGTGAACTTCGATGCTTTCATGCGATTCCGCTCCTCTCCCAGCCAGGGAAATTTAGCGGAAAACTCCAGCTCCGAACGATCCAGTTTTCAGGGGGCAGAGCATGAGGGTTTCCCTTCTGTGATTTGGGCATTGTTTCCCATTGGCGCACAATGGTTTTCTCGGGGTGTTTTCGTCGATCATATACAATCAAACCCGGACCATGCGACTCTATCATTGACTCCAGAGCCTTGTCTGCAACTCTAGCGCCGATTGGTGTAGTGATTTGTTAGGTAGGTTCCTGTGGCCGTACAAGCTGATGTTGCGGACGTGAAAGAGACGTCAGAAGAGCTGGAGTTGACGATTTTGATGCCGTGCCTCGATGAGGCCGAGACAATCGAAATCTGTATTCAAAAAGCCAAGACTTTTATTGAGGGCGCAGGCCTTAAGGGCGAAGTGCTGATCGCCGACAATGGCAGCACTGACGGGTCAATCGAAATCGCCGAAAGGCTCGGTGCGCGGGTCGTGAACGTCAAGCAAAAAGGCTATGGCGCGGCGTTGTCCGGCGGGATCGAGGCGGCTCGCGGCAAATTCGTGATCATGGGGGATGCGGATGACAGCTATGACTTTTCCCAGCTTGAGATGTTTGTGCAAGAGCTGCGGGCGGGCAACGATCTGGTCATGGGCAACAGGTTCCGGGGTGGTATCTCTGAAGGTGCAATGCCCTTCTTACACAAATATCTCGGCAATCCTGTCCTGAGTTTTATCGGGCGGCTGCTGTTCAACATCGGAATCGGCGATTTTCACTGTGGGCTGCGCGGATTTGGACGCGAGGCCATTCAGGACCTCGAATTGCACACGTCCGGTATGGAATTTGCCTCGGAAATGGTTGTTCGCTCTGCGATGAGCCGTTTGAAAATCGCTGAGGTGCCAACCACGCTCAAGCCTGATGGCAGAACCCGTGCGCCGCATCTGAGAACCTGGAGAGACGGCTGGCGGCATCTCAAATTTCTTTTGATGCACAGTCCCAGATGGCTGTTCATGTATCCCGGTCTGTTTCTGACCTTATTGGGTGGCCTGACCGCGCTGATTCTGATGTTCGGGTCCGTGAACATCGGCGGATCGGTTGAGCTGGGCACCAACACGTTTCTGGCGGCCTGCCTGATCACCATTGTGGGGACCCAACTGCTAACCTTCGGGGCCTTGGCGCGGATGATCGGGACGACGAGCGGGTTACTGCCCGTAGGGGAGCCCAGCAAGATCCTTCGAAACTGGGCAACCACGGATAACATCGCCCTGTTTGCATTCTGGCTGCTTCTTTTTGGTCTTTTGCTGTTTGGGATTGCCTTTTGGCAATGGGCGCGGCTGGGGTTTGGTGATATCACAAATCCTATCACCACAAAGCTGACCGCTGCGGGTTTTAGTCTGATGGCGATTTCCATCCAGTCCGCGTTTGCGGCCTTCCTGTTTGGCATCATCGAAATTCCTACACGGAAGAAATAGCCGATCACGCCCACGGTGCCCCGACAGGCCCCAAAGGGCTGGCACCTGCGCGGTCAGGTTTTTAAGACGCGTCCAATTCCCGAATCCTGACCGTGCCGCGCGTATAAGATTCCCGGTTCTCTAACGGGGAAACTTTCGGAAACGTCCTCAGATTTGCGGCTTTGGGGTGTCTCCCCCGGACCGGGGGTTGACAAGTGTCGTGTCGGAATGAAACGTCAAAGATGTTGGGAGATTTTGGAAATTCAGATGCTTGCGCCTGTTGTTTGACGGGTGCAATTGCCGTATCGGCAAGGCCCCGGATGGGGCTGCGCAAGGCTCTCCCATCCATAAAAAGAACTGGGAGTTCAATAATATGAAAAACAGCAGCAAGCTTAGCCTCGGCGCGTTTGTAACTGCGGCCATGATGGCTCCGGCGGCCTATGCCGAAGAGTTCATCACTATCGGCACCGGTGGCGTGACGGGCGTGTACTATCCCACCGGCGGTGCAATTTGCCGTCTGGTGAACAAGGGGCGCAAGGAACACGGCGTGCGCTGCTCGGTCGAATCGACCGGCGGGTCTGTTTACAACATCAACACCATCCGCGAAGGCGAGCTGGAGTTCGGTGTGGCACAGTCCGACTGGCAGTACCATGCGTATAACGGCAGCTCGAAATTCGAAGAGGCTGGCCCGTTTGAAAACCTGCGTGCGGTCTTCTCGGTGCACCCCGAGCCGTTCACTGTTGTGGCCCGCGCTGATTCCGGCATCACCAACTTCGAGGACCTTAAGGGAAAGCGCGTCAACATCGGCAACCCCGGTTCCGGTCAGCGCGGTACCATGGAAGTTCTGTTGGGCGAAATGGGCTGGTCCACCGATGACTTTGAACTGGCAACCGAACTGAAAGCGGCGGAGCAATCCGCAGCTCTGTGCGACAACCAGATCGATGCGATGGTCTACACCGTTGGTCACCCGTCGGGTTCGATTCAGGAAGCCACAACAGCCTGCGACTCGGTGCTGGTGAACGTCAGCGGCGATGCGGTCAACAAACTGGTCGGTGACAACTCGTTCTACCGCACGGCCACCATTCCTGGTGGCATGTATCGCGGTTCGGATGGCGACACCCAGACTTTTGGTGTCGGCGCGACTTTCGTGACCTCGGCAGACGTATCCGATGATGCGGTTTATGCGGTTGTCAGCTCGGTCTTCGAAAACTTCGATGACTTCAAAAAGCTGCACCCCGCATTTGCGAACCTCAAGCCTGAGGAAATGATCGCGGACGGCCTGTCGGCGCCGCTGCATCCGGGTGCCGAGAAGTACTACAAAGAAAAAGGCTGGGTTCAGTAATCCGCCGAAAAGACTGAAACGAGGCGCTGTCCGGCGCCTCGTTTTCAACCGGTAAAAGACCGGACAAAAAACCGCGCCGGAAACCGGCCGCAGGACGGGGAGAACACTGATGAGCGCTGATCAACAGGGCAATCGTCCATTATCCGAAGAAGAACTCCAGGAACTTGTCGCATCCTCCGATGCCGGCGCCCGTGACCCGGCTGGCAATGTCGGCTTGTTCCTTGCAATCGTGGCCGCAATCTGGTCGATTTTTCAGGTGGTTCTGGCGTCGCCCTTGTCGAACTATATTTTGCCCGGAAGCGTGGTGAACAACGCCCGCCAGTTCCACCTTGCGTTTGCTCTGTTCCTGGCCTTCGCGGCCTATCCTGCGCTGAAATCAAGCCCCCGCAACTATATCCCGATCCAAGATTGGATCATGGGCATTCTCGGCGCGTTCGTCGCGCTGTACGGCTATTTCTTTTACGACAAGATCGTAAACGCCGGTGGTCTTGCCGACGACACCGACAAATGGATCGCTTTGGGCGGTTTGTTGTTGCTGTTCGAGGCCGCGCGCCGCGCGCTTGGTCCGGCCATGGCGATCATTGCAACGATCTTTCTGGTTTATGTGTTTTTTGGCTCCTCCGATTGGGTGCCAGAGGTCATCCGCTGGAAAGGTGCGAGCCTGAAAAAGGCGATGAGCCATATGTGGATCACGTCCGAAGGGGTGTTCGGCATTGCCCTTGGGGTGTCGACCAAGTTCGTGTTCCTGTTCGTGTTGTTCGGTGCTCTGCTCGATAAAGCCGGGGCCGGGAACTATTTCATTAAGATGGCCTTCGGTGCGCTGGGTCACTTGCGCGGTGGCCCTGCCAAAGCCGCTGTTGTCGGGTCGGCTGCGACTGGCCTGATTTCCGGATCGTCCATCGCAAACGTTGTGACCACCGGCACATTCACTATCCCCTTGATGAAGCGAGTGGGCTTTTCCAGTGAACAGGCGGGCTCGGTGGAGGTTGCCAGTTCGGTGAACGGCCAGATCATGCCGCCGGTGATGGGCGCTGCGGCCTTCCTGATGGTGGAATATGTCGGCATCTCCTATGTCGAGGTGATCACGCATGCCTTCCTGCCAGCCGCGATTTCCTACATCGCGCTGGTCTACATCGTGCACCTTGAGGCCGTTAAGCGGAATATGCCCACGCTGGGTGACCGCGACGTGCATCTGGCGCGCACGGTTGTCGGCATGTTGTCGTTCTTCCTTATCTTCGCAGGCCTGTGTTATGGCTCGCAATTCCCGGTCGATGCCGTAACCACCTGGGTGCCTTCAGCCGCCGGATTGGTCTTGAGCCTCGTGGTCTGTGCCATCTATATCGGTCTGCTCTATTTGGCCGCACAGGTGCCTGACCTAGCGCCCGATGATCCGAACGCAAAAGAAGTCACCCTGCCGGTTATCTCGGAAATTTACAAAGCCGGTCTGCACTACCTGCTGCCGATTGTCGTGCTGGTCTATTTCCTGATGATCGAGCAAAAATCGCCCGGCCTTTCGGCCTTCTGGGCGACATCGCTGCTGTTTGTGATCCTGCTGACCCAAAAGCCGCTCAAGGCGATGTTCCGGGGCCAGAGCAACATGTACGACACCTTTATCGATGGTGTTGCAGACCTGTGGCAGGGGCTGATCGACGGGGCGCGTAACATGATCGGGATCGCTCTGGCCACCGCCACGGCGGGCGTGATCGTTGGTACCGTGACCCTGACCGGAGTAGGGCAGGTGATGGCCGATCTGGTCGAGTTCCTGTCAGGTGGTAACTTGATCCTTATGCTGGTGATGGTGGGCATCCTCAGCCTGATCCTGGGCATGGGTCTGCCGACCACTGCGAACTACATCGTGGTTAGCTCGCTGATGGCGGGTGTGGTCGTTGAACTTGGTGCGCAAAGCGGGCTGATCGTGCCGCTGATCGCGGTTCACTTGTTCGTGTTCTACTTCGGTATCATGGCAGACGTGACGCCACCGGTGGGGCTGGCCAGTTTCGCGGCAGCCGCCGTGTCCGGCGGCGATGCGATCAAGACCGGGTTCACGGCGTTCTTCTACTCGCTCCGGACCGTTGCGCTTCCATTTGTCTTCATCTTCAACACCGATCTTCTGTTGATTGATGTGACATGGGTGGAAGGCATCATAGTCGCCATATTCGCAACGATTGCGATCCTTGTCTTCACGGCCGGCACAATGGGGTATTTTGTGACCCACAGCCGCATCTATGAAAGCATCGCGCTGATCTTTGTGGCCTTTGCGCTGTTCCGACCGGACTACTTCATGGACCGGTTTGCACCCCCTTATGCCTCCGTTGAACCATCTGCTTTTGTCGAGACAATCGGCCAGACACCACCGGGCACCGAGGTGCGCATGGTGATCAGCGGCCCGGATTTCGACACGCTGGAGATGGTGGATACCACGGTTGTTGTGCCGGTTGGATCGGAAGAAGGCGGTGCCGCACGGGTCGACGCGATGGGGCTGCTTCTCATCGAGGAAGATGGCCTGGTGAAGCTTGACGAGCCCATGTTCGGATCGCCGGTGGCGGATGATCTGGGCAATTTCGATTATTACGGGGATGAGGCCGTGCGCCTGACCTCGGTCAGCCTTCCATCCAGCCAGCCTCCCAAACAGCTGATCTACATCCCGGCCATGCTTCTGCTGGGTCTGATCGCTTTCCTTCAACGCGGCCGGTCCGCCAGACAAGAGGTGACCGCATGACAAAATCTGTTCTCTGTGCCATCGACATCAGCAATGGCGAAATTGATGTCCCGGTCCTGAAGCAAGCTGCGGCGATGGCTGATATGGATGGGGCGCAACTGGATGTTGTCACGGTGCTGCCGGATTTCGGGGAATCCTGGGTCTCGGGGTTTTTCGAATCCGACCATCACGACAAGGCGTTGAAAGAGGCGCATGAGCAGCTGGCCCAACTGTGCACCACAACGCTGGGATCGGACCGCAATGAAACGATCCGGCATGTGGTGGCCACCGGCACAGCCTATCAGGAAATCCTCAAAACGGCCGAGGGCGCGGGCTCGGACCTGATTGTGATCGGAGCCCACAAGCCGGATCTGAAGGACTATTTGCTGGGGCCGAACGCTGCGCGGGTGGTGCGGCATTCAACGGTCTCGGTCTACGTGGTGCGCTGATCTTATTCGGCGAGTCCCAGCGCGCATAAATGCTCAAAACCTCGGAGGACGTCTTGGCTGTCCCGCAGCTCCAGCACCAGACGGGCTTGAGGGGCGCATTGGGCAATCGCCTCGAACACTGCGTACCAGTTGACGCTGCCCTGACCCGGCGCCCAGTGACGGTCGGCATATCCATCCGCGTCCTGAACATGGACATGTGCCAGCCGATCGCCAGCCGCCCGGACATAGTAGTCCACCGGCGGCGCGCCGGTCGCGCCATGGGCATAGTGGGCGTGACCGGTATCCAGCGACACGCGGACATAGTCTGATCCAAAACTGTCCGCCAGTCGCACCCGGTCCTGCGGATCCTTGTCTTCGATGTTTTCGATCACCAGTTCAACGCCGTGATTTTCGGCCCGCGCCACAACCGGGCTGAGGGTCTGATGCACCCGGGCAACCTGATCTGCGCGCGAAGTCAGATCACCGTCCAGATTATGGGCATTCCAGGTGGAGTAGGGAGAGTGCAAAACCATTTGTGTCGCGCCCAACTCGGCGGCAATATCCACCCCCCGGTTTAGGCGGTTCTGCACAACGTCTCGAATGTCGGGATCGCGGCAATCCAACGGCAGATTGCAAAACGGTCCATGGATGCCCAGACGGCCTGTATGCCCCTGCAAGGTGGTCTTGGCACTGGCTATGAGGTCTTGTGCTGCGTCGCCGAGGTTTTCCGGAAAAATAAAATCCTGAACCTCGAGATCGCGTTGCGCATCAATCAACCAGTCGCGATGAGATGCCAGATCTGCAACCATCAACGCGGCGCCCACTTTCAGTTTTGTCATAAAGGGTCCTTTCACTTCGGCGCCGTTGATAGGGGCAACGTGTGACACCGAGGCGACAAGGTCCTGTCAGTAGCCGGTCATTTCCAGATATCCGCGCCCGGTATGGCTGCCGGTGACGGAAACGGGCCCCTCCCAGTATTCGAAGCGTGTGGCCATCCAGGCATCCGGGACAAGTGCGCGCACTTCGACGTCCAAATCGCGGTCCGGAAGGATCACGCGCCAGTGCACTGGAACATCCCGGCCGGCCACGCGCGCGGTGCTCAGCGGCTCAAAGGTTGCGGACCCGTTTGGTATGGCCTCGGTGCGGCCGTCGGCGGCAATCCAGGTGGCCGCTGTAAAGTCACCCCGCCCTCCACGCAGGCGAAAGGCCATCATCTTGTCGCCGCCCTCGAAACTGAGCGAGAACCAATCCCAACCGCTCTGATCTTCGGCCAGCGGTTGCGACGACCATTCGCGGTCCATCCAGCCATTGCCGGTGACAGCGACATCCCCATCAGGCAGGTGCAACACGCCTTCGACCGCGTAAAACGGCTGCGAGTAGTAGTAACTCGCTTGACCTTCGGCAGATTTGACTGAATAGCCAGCGTCCCCATGAAAAACCAAGGGGCC
The DNA here is from genome assembly GCF_056535885.1 of Ruegeria sp. B1. Lineage (NCBI taxonomy): Bacteria > Pseudomonadati > Pseudomonadota > Alphaproteobacteria > Rhodobacterales > Roseobacteraceae > Ruegeria > Ruegeria sp. B1. Next base: position 2,704,885 of record NZ_JBQFJA010000001.1, read on the forward strand.
CTGAGCATTCAGAGACAGATCATAACCAAAATCATCCCCATTGGCCGTCAGGGTCAGGCGGTCAAAGTCGGGCCCGCTCATGCGCCATTCGTCGATCCAGGCCTCAAAAGGTTGCGCGGTGACGCCCGCCTGGCCGATGCCGCCGCGCGACAGACGTTCGGCAAAATGGTGGGTTTCGGGCGTTGTTACCGCCGCATGTCCCATCCAAATCTGCGGGCTCTGCCAGTCTTCCGTTTCCGATGGTTTGAGCGCAGAGCGAAAGAGTGTCCACTGGATCCCGTAATCGCGCCCGTCGTCACCCGTTAGGTTTGCCGTCAGATACCACCACTCGATCCGGTAGGTGGGATGCGGCCCGTGATCCTTGGGAAAGCTGAAGTGATACCCGCGTTCAGGAATGTCGAAGCCTTCGGCGGTGCCACCAAGACCGGCATAGCCCTGCGCCCAAACGGCACAGGGAAAGAGGAGCGCAACAAGGAAAGCCAGTGCCTTAACGTTCATTTGCAAACACCCTGAGCAGATCGGCGGGCGGCAGGCGTAGCAACCGCAATGCGGGCAGGGCAGCGGCGGCAAAGGCGGCCAGGATGGTCAGCGCCATGAGGTAGAGCCAGTCGCCCGGAAAAACATACATCGGCAGACGCCAGCCAAAAGCCTGCACATTGATGACGGCCAACAGAACCCATGCCAAAATCAGCCCCAAGGGCAAGGCCAGGCAGGCGGTCAGCGCGGCAAGAACGACGCTGCGCACCAGTTCCAGCCGGGCCAGTTGCCGTCTGTTCAAACCCAGCGCCCAGACCGGCGCGATCTGCGGCAAACGCTGGGTCCACAGGGTCAGCAGACTGGTGAGAATGGCGAAACCGGCCACCCCAAGGGTCAGGATGTTCAGCGCAGATGTGACTACGAATGTCTTTTCAAATATCGCCAGCGACTGCGCCTTCATGGCCGCCTGCTGGACGACGCCCTGCCGGGGCAGGTCGAACCGGTCACGCAGAGATTGTGCCATCTCAGTTGCGCGACCAGGGTCCATGCGGATGCCAAAACGACGGGATTCGGTGCCGGGCGCAATCCTGTCCAGCTGTGCCATGGACACGATGGCCTGACCTGTGGGGTTGCCATAATCCGAATAAACACCAGCGATGGTCAGGATCTGACCCGGCGCAAAGGTCAGAGTGTCGCCGGGCCAAAGGTCGGACCGGCGGGCAAGTTGTTCGTTGATCAACGCGGTTTCGCCAGACATCACAGTGTCCCACACGTCGGGCGTTGAGGCGATCAGGGGCCAGTACTGGCGATAGACCGGGTCATCGACCACTCCATACAAGAACAGCGGGCCGGTTTCATGCGCCAGTTCGACGCTGCGGATCGGCAGAATTGCGTCGACTTGAGGGGCCAGCCAATCGGTTATGTCGCGAGCTTGTGCGGTATCTTCTGCGGTCACATAAAGCTCGGAGGTCAGCCTCTGATCCAGCCAGCCAACGAATGTCAGGCGAAAGCTCGACACCATCGTCCCGACCCCGATATTGGCGGCCAGTGCCAGCAACAAGGCCATCAGAGCCAGCGAAAGGCCCGGCAATTGCGCGCGCATATCGGCCCAGACCCATTGCGCAACCGGCCCCTTTGCGGTGCGGGCGAACGCAGACAGGGCCAGCGACAAGAGCGGGGGCAGCAACAGGGAAGCCCCGGTCAGCAACCCGGCGACCAGAGCGAACCCTGCGATCAGTCCACCAACAGCAAAGTACGCGGCGGCTCCACAGGTGATCAGCGCGACACCAGCCATGGCGCCCCATCCGCGTCCGGAACTGGCCGTCCGCCACGCCTGCAGGCCGGGGCCGGCCAGAAGCGGCATCCGCGACAGCCGCCACAGCGCGTGGCCACTGGCCAGAAGGGTCCCAACCAGTGCCATGGCAATCCCGGCCGCCGCCCAGTCCGGTTGTAGGGACATCTGTCCGGTGACGGGGGCCCCGTAAAGCCCGCGCAACGTGGCCGCCACATCCGGCAGCAATGCCCCTGCCAGAAAGAAGCCCAGCACAAGGCCCAGAGTTCCTCCGATGATCGCAAACAGCGTCAGTTCTGCCAGGATCATCCACACCAGACGCCGCATGGAGACGCCGAGCGCACGCAAGGTCCGGATCATGGCACGCCGCTGCGCAAAGGCCAGCCCGACAGTGCCATGGACAATGAACAACCCGACCGCAAAGGACAGCAACCCAAAGGCAGTCAGGTTGAGATGGAAACTGTAGGTCAGTTGTGCGGTGTCGATTTGCGAGGCCGGGCTGACGCGTTCCAGCTCTGGTGCGATGTCCGACAGTGGGGGCAGGGCGCGCGGCTGCTCCGGCAGGACAACCAGCCGCGAGATCGCTCCGCGCTGGTCCAGCAAGACCTCTGCAACACCGATATCTGTCAGGATGATGTCCGGTGGCAGGGACGCGCTTATCAGAAGTGGTGGCAAATCCTCCTGCCCGCGCAACAGCGGTTCCAACTCTGGCGTGATGAGAAGGCGACCCGGCGCCGTCAGCATGTCCGCCGGTTCGGGCGGCGTTGCGCTTTGTTCCGCTTCGGTCACTGCTGGCAAGGTGGGATAGGCCACCATATCGACCCCCATCAGGCGCAGGGTTTGGCCCTCTACGCGGTAGGGACCTTCGAGCACCGCCGCGATCTGCCATCCGGCCCGCCGAAGCTCAACATAGCGGGACACCGGAATTGGCCCCGACGGGTCGCGCAATTCGTCGAACTGACCCAGGGCAAGCTGGGCATTTGCGCGGGCGTAGCTCGCGCGGGCTTCGGCATTGATGGCCTGAACCGCAGACCACAGCCCGGTTGCCAGTGCGATGCCAATGAGCAAGGTTGCAAGCTGCAACAGATGCGCCCGCCAATGGGACAGCAGTGCCTGTACGACTGCTGCCGTCATTGCAGGTGACCGCCTGCCAGATGCACCCGCCGCTGCAGCCGCGCGGCGATGTCCTGCGAATGGGTCACCAGCAGCAAGGCCGCCCCGGTATCGGCGACCAGAGAGAGCATCAGGTCCAGCACATTGGCGCTGGCGGTTTCGTCCAGATTGCCTGTTGGTTCGTCCGCCAGCAGCAGGTTGGGACGGGCAGCCATGGCGCGGCCGATCGCAACCCGTTGCTGTTGTCCGCCGGACAGGTTTTCCGGATATCGGCTCAGCACATCCGCCAGGCCCAGCCGGTCCGCCAGCTCTTTGCACCAGCCGTGGTCAAAGCATCCGGCCAATCTGGCATGCATGGACAGGTTCTGATCGACCGTAAGTGAAGGGATCAGGTTAAATTGCTGAAACACAAGGGAAACACTGTTGCGCCGGAGGGCCGCGCGCCCTGCATCATCCAAGGCTGACAGGGGGGTGCCGTCCAGAGTGATCTCACCAGAATCAAACCCGTCCAGAGCGGCCGCAAGGTTCAGCACCGTGCTTTTGCCGCTGCCGCTTTCTCCGGTCAGGGCCAATGTCTGGCCCTGATCCAGATCCAAAGTGACGTCCCGCAACACGGGCCGTCCGCCGGGGTAGGATTTCTGAACCTGATCGAACTTCAACACCATAGCGCAGGATGTGCAACTGTTTGCCTGACTGTCCAGTACAGATGCGCGCGCGGCACCAAACGCCGCAGGTCTGTGCCGGGCGGGTTGGGCTTGTGCCCAAAGGTCTCAGCGGTCATGCTGCGACAAGATACTCGCGCCGCAAATCAGGATGTAAAAACATGACGTTGTCGCACCAGATCTTTTGGGGCAGCACCTTTCTGGGCCTCTGCGTTCTGATCGAGATCTTTTTACTGACCTGGTGCACGGTGGTTCTACTGAAACTTGGCGACAGGATGGAGGGGCGCGGCGTGTTCATTGCCACTGCCGGTCCGATTGCCATAGCGTTGGCGTTCATCGTTGCGACGCACACCATTCAGGTCTGGATATGGGCGATTGTGTGGGTGCTGCTCGACGTGCTTCCGGACTGGAACACTGCGATCTACTTCTCTCTGGTGTCTTTCACGACACTTGGATATGGCGATATCGTTTTGGGCGAAGCATTGCGAATATTTGGCGCGTTCGCGGCGGTCACTGGATTGCTGGCCTTCGGTTTGTCTACGGCTTACATGGTGGCCCTTATGACGCGCGTGTTTCAGGAGAGGTTTTTCTCTTAAAGGATAGGCGCGAACAGGCGCGCCAGCGGGGCGCCAAAGCGGATATGGGCGGGTTGCTGAGCCAGATCGCGGGTCAACTCGTAACTTGACTCGAAATCATTCAATAGCATCGCCTCAACGGCCCGTGCAGCCTGGGTGTCGAACAGCAGCGCCATCGCCTCAAAGTTCAGCCGGAACGAACGATTGTCGAGATTGGTCGTGCCCACCGCCGCGAGCGTATCGTCGACCACAAACACTTTCTGATGCATGAAGCCGTCGGTGTATCGAAACACCCGCGCGCCGCAGTCCCGGACCTCATCGAAATACGCGAAGGCGGCGAGCCAAGGCAGGCGGTGATCGATGATCTCCGGAACTAGGATGCGGACATCCACGCCACGCATGGCCGCGTGCTGCAACGCGGTCATGATGTCGATATCGGGCACGAAATAGGGTGACGCGATCCACAACCGCTCCTTTGCCTCGGCGATCGCAGCAAAGAACATCATCGCACCTGTTTCGGTTTCATCGCCGGGGCCCGTTGCCACAAGGAGGGCGTTCATATCCTGCTCGGCCACGCTGCCGGCCCAGACAAGGTCGTCGATCAGGTCCTCGTCATGCGCCCAGTGCCAGTCTTCGGTAAAGATCAGCTGCAATTGGCGGACGATATGGCCGGTCATCTTCAGATGCGTGTCGCGCCAATGTCCGAAATGCGCGTTCTCGCCAAGATATTCGACACCGATGTTGTGCCCGCCGATAAATCCCGTCTCGCCGTCTATGATCACCGTCTTTCGGTGATTGCGATAGTTGAGCTGAAACCGGAAATTCGGGCCGCGCTGCTGGCGGGGATCAGCCACATCGATCCCGGCGTTTTGCATGGTTTCCAGATACTGTGTGGGCAAGCCGTAGCTGCCCACAGCATCAGTCATGAACCGGACATGCACCCCCCGTTTGGACGCTGCGATCAGCTTGTCCTGTAACTGGCGGCCTAGCCGGTCATCCCGCACGATATAGAACTGGATCAGAATATAGCTCTGCGCGCTGTCGATGGCGTCAAAGATGGCGTCAAACGTCGCCTGTCCATCGATCAGGAGTTCGGCGCCATTGCCGCGCGACACTGGCAAGTGGGCCAGAAACTCGAACGGGCGCGGATTGATCTGCATTGTGGACGGATCGGGTTTGGAGAAATCTGCAAAGGTCTTGATGCCTTCGACCACCCGTTCGCTTTCCTGTCGCGCGATGCGGTAGTCGCGAAACCGGTGATGCCCCAGAAACAGATACATCGGAACCGCGAAGAAGGGTGCCGAGATCAGAAAAACCACCCATCCGACCGCACCTTGTGGCGTCCGGGCTGTTTGCGCCGCGCGCACAGAAAACACGACCGCTGTTGTATAGAGCGCAACAACGAAGGAAGAAACAAGCAATGTCCACATATGGTTAGTCGGCTCCGGCGTCGTTTACCTGGCGCCAGTGTAGATGCGGGACCAGTCCTGCGCCATATCAACAATCACCCAACCCATGTCCGAACCTTTGTCGAGCCCGTCGACCAATCTGCCTATCGGGCTGTCCCGGTCATACGCCCATTCCCGTTCGGCGTCCGTATGGTGGATCAGCACGCCCAAACGGGGGCCATTGCCCGCCGTAGTCCATTCCATCATTGCAAAATCGCCGTCCGAGTTGCCTGCGGCCAGGATCGGGCGCTTGCCAACTGTGCGTTCGATATTGATCGGCTTACCCTCTTTGTCGTCGATAAAGGCAATGCCAGGGGCTTTGACCACGGTTGGAACGCCGTTCACGACCTCCATCGTACTGTTTCCATAGGTGCCCAAAACCTGATGAGGCGGAATGCCATAAGCCTCTTCCGCAAAGACGCGCATGAAATGAATGCCGCCACCGGACACGATGTAAGTCTGAAAGCCCTCGTCGCGCAGATAGCGCAGCAGCTCAACCATCGGCTGGTACGTCATCTGATGAAAGGGCAGGCCCGTGTCCGGGTGCTGTGCTCTCTCCAGCCAGTCGCTGACGGCGGCTTGAAACGTATCGACGCTTGTGCCGGAATGCTAGGCGTTTACGACCTCGATCAAGGCATCGTGGCCACCCTGCAAAACGGTTGCCAGATCGCCTCCGGCCGCAGCCTGCAGGATCGGTGAGGTCAGGATCGATGGATCCTCTTCCGCCAGATCCGCCAGCCGGTCCATCGCAAAGATAAACTGGAAATAAACCGGCTGTTCCGCCCACAGTGTACCGTCATTGTCAAACACGGCGATCCGGTCGCTGGGCGTGACGTAATCGGGGCTTTCCGGGTCTGTGACGGCGTCAACAAAGGACATGATCCGCTCGCGCGCATCCGTATCGTTCCAGCTTGGCAACGGGTCGGCCAGCGCGGTCATCGGCAACGTAGAAATCAGCGCAGCAAGGGCGAGACGCATCATGATCCTATCTCCTCATCCAGAATCCGGGGCCGCTGAATGGCGGCCCCGGGCGTGCAGGCTTGCTCCACTTAATTGGACGTGGGCGTGCTCAGTTTCTCCATCACCTGATCCAGACTGAAGCTGGCCGCTTTCTGCCGGGGCGGAAATTCCTGGAATGTGCTCAGGAAGCCGGCAACATATTGTTGCGCCGGAACCAGGAAGTACACGCGGTCAATCATCCAGTCATAGTAGGTGTTCGACGTCCGATAGCCGCGTTCATAGGGATCACGCCGCAGGTTGACGATAATCGGGACGCGCAGTTCGGTGAACGGTTCCATCCAAGCGCGCAAGGTGGCCCAGGCCTTCTGCTCCAGAAAGATCAGCTTCCAGTCGTCAAACCGCAAGGCGGACAGGTCGCCGTCATCGGTAAAGTAGAAAACCTCGCGCCGGGGGCTTTCGGAGGTCTCACCCGTCAAGAGCGGCAGAATGTTGTAGCCATCCAGGTGAACCTTGTAGTCGCGCCCCATCGCCGTGGACGAGTACCCGGCCATCAGCTTTTCCTTGATCTCAGGATCTCCGGCAACTGCCAGATAAGTCGGTAGCCAATCCATATGGTGCACGATTTCGTTGGAGACGGATCCGGCTTCGATCTGACCGGGCCAACGCACCATTGAAGGAACGCGCCAACCGCCTTCCCAATTGGTGTTTTTTTCGCCCCAGAAAGGGGTCGCCGCAGCGTCTGGCCAAGTGTTGTAATGCGGACCGTTGTCGGTTGAGTAATGCACGATTGTGTTGTCGGCGATCCCCAATTCATCCAGCAGATCAAGAAGTTGCCCGACATGCATGTCATGTTCAATCATACCGGCGGTGTATTCATCCGCCGGTGTGCCCATGATCTCGTTCGCCTGTGTGCGCATCTCATCCTTAACATGCGTGCGGAAATGCATCCGGGTGCCGTTCCACCAGACATAAAACGGTGTACCGTTCTGGTTGGCTTCTCGAATGAACTCAATCGCTGCCTCCAGTGTCTCTTCGTCCACGGTTTCCATCCGCTTTCTGGTCAGCGGTCCGGTGTCCAGGATTTCACCCCCTGCCGAAGACCGGATCACGCCACGCGGACCATAGGCTTCGCGGAAGGTCTGACCGTCCGGCAGAAGGGCGTCGCCGGGATAATCCTCGTGTTCAGGCTCTTCTTCGGCGTTCAGGTGGTACAGATTCCCAAAAAACTCATCAAATCCGTGGTTTGTCGGCAAATGCTCATCCCGGTCACCCAGGTGGTTCTTGCCAAACTGGCCAGTCACATATCCGTGGTCCTTCAAAAGACCCGCGATGGTTGGGTCTTCGACCTGCATCCCTTCTTTTGCGCCGGGTAAGCCCACCTTGGACAACCCGGTGCGGAACACCGACTGACCCATGATGTACGAGGATCGTCCGGCGGTGCACGACTGCTCGCCATAATAATCGGTAAAAATCATGCCCTCATCGGCGACGCGATCAATGTTGGGGGTCCGATATCCCATCAAACCCATCGTATAGGCCGAAATGTTGGATTGCCCGATATCGTCACCCCAGATGACAAGAATATTCGGCTTTTGGTCCTGTGCCCATGCTGGAATGGCAAGACACGCTGCAAAGGCGGCAGTGGCCAGCTTGTTGACCCACGTGTCGCGGGCTTTAATCGACATTGACATATGATGCTCCTCAAGTGGCGGGTCTGTGACCCTGACTTGTGTACAAAATCTAGTCGGCGGTGCTTTGGCGTCTTACTGCGCCACCTGTAACCTGCCGATTCCCAACGCTAAATTTCGACCCGCGGGAGCCTCATCCAATGACGCTAGCACACGAAAAATTCGAAATACACACTTTTTGAATGAAGATTTCCGGACCAAACAACCGGTTCCATCACCCTGCTTTTTCGTCTTCGCCCAGCCGGCCATCCAGAGACATCAGTATTGCGATGGGTCGCAGCGCCGGGATGTGGCTGAAGACGATCAGGATGCACACCGTCAAAGGAACACTCAGAAACGCCCCGATCAGGCCCCAGACCGTTGTCCAGAACATCAGCGCCAGAATGACAAGAAAGGTGGACATGTTCAGCGACCGCCCAAGCATGGCGGGGTCGAGGAAGTTGCCGATCAGGAATTGCAGCGTCCCGCAGCCCAGCACGATGATCAGAAACGGGCCAACGGTTTCAAATTGCACCAACGCGATCATGGCCGGGAAAATCACCGCGATGATCGACCCGATGGACGGAATGAAGTTCAGGGCAAAGGTCAGAACCGCCCAGGTTTCGGCATATTCCAGACCCAGAGCCCGAAACACCGAATAGCTGATGCCTGCGGTTACCAGACTGATAAAGGTTTTGACACCAACATAGCGTTGCAGGCTGAAAGAGATTGCGTCCAGCATACCGGCAAATTCGGACCCGGCTTGCGGATTGCCTGCCGCGAGCTGAATCTTTTTGCGAAAGGCCAGCCGCTCGGCCATCAGAAAGGCGACGTAGAGGCTGATGAGAAAAAACTGGTTCAGCAGGGATGTGGCGCTGCCCAGCAGCACACGGGCCACATAGGACATGTCGATGCTGACCAGATTGTCCCGGATAAAGGTCGTCACGTCATTGCCGACCAGTCCTGTGATGCGGTCCACGGCGCCGTCGAACTGACTTTCATAGGTGTTGATGGTGCGGGCAAACTGTGTGGCCTGGCTGCCGAGAATGTACATGATCATGAACAGGCCGGCCAAAACCACCGTCACGCCAGCGATATTGGCCAGCCAGACGGGCGCGCGCGTCAGGGCGATGACCCGGTCGCTCAGCGCAATAATGAGCACGTTGATCAACAGCGCCATCGTCAAGGGGATCAGAAAGGCGGCGCCCGCGTACAACCCCAGCACAACCAGTGTTGCTACGATGCAGGTGTCGCGCACCACTTCCAGCTTAAGCCTTGGCCGAACCGGGATGTTGTTCTGATCAGAGGTCATACCTGGGCCTGTCCTGCGGGCAATCGCTGCCCGAAAAAGGGGTGAACGTCAGACAATCCTGCACAGGCGCATGGGTTTATGCAATGCGCTCAGGTGTTTGAACATCCTTTGTTCCCACGGTTTCGCCCATTTTGGGTTCTGTGATGGGGACAGGCGGGGTAGGCTCCCCATATGACCGGATCCGTGATTCCCGCTTTTGGGCGGCCTGTGCAGGCGCTGTGGTTGGCCCTTCGGCGGTTTAACGACAAGAACGGTTTTGTGATGAGCAGCCATGTCGCCATGTCGATGATGATGGCCCTCTTCCCGTTTGTCCTGTTCACGGTTGCTCTGGCGGGTGCCCTGTCGCAGGGCTATGTCACGGATGAACTGATCGAATTGATTTTTGGCGCCTGGCCACGGGATGTTGCCGACCCGATAGTGTCCGAATTGCGCGCGGTTCTCGAGGGGTCCGGAACGGGCGTCATAACGTTGGGCGGTTTGCTGGCGATTTACTTTGCGTCCAACGGGGTGGCAGCGGTGCGCGCCGCCATGATTCAGGCCTACCACGATCGCGACAGCTGGCCTTTCTGGAAGGCGCGCCTGCTGTGCCTGGTCTTGGTTATTGTCGGCGGTGCCACGATTCTGGCCATTGCTGCGGTCGAGGTCATTCTGCCGGCTTATACGCAACTGGTCGCGGAACGCACCGATCTGGCTCTGTCAGACTGGTTGTCGGTCGACAGGTTGCGGTGGACATTCACGGTCGCTGTTCCGGCGGGCACCGTCCTTCTGGCGCATTTGATCCTGCCAACCCGCCGCCATGCCCTAGTGCAGATACTTCCGGGTGTCGTGCTAACCCTTGCGCTCTGGGCGGCGGGCGGATGGGGGTTCTCGATCTATGTCGGTCAGTTCGCCACCTACAGTGCAACATATGCCGGGCTGGCCGGGGCCATGGCGGCCCTGATCTTTCTGTATCTGTGTGCGGTGATCCTGATCCTCGGTGCTGAGTACAACGGTGCGCTGATGGACCTGCGCAGCGGCACCGGGGGGAGCGGCGGTTGAAACGCCTGGCGCTGGCATTCTCGGTTCTTGCGCCGTTCAGCGCTTCTGCACAAACACCAGACTATGTGGGCACAGATCAGTGCAAAGACTGCCACACGGATGAGGTTGCCGCATGGGCCAAATCGCATCATGCCCTGGCTTGGACCCATGTCAGCGACGATGCTGTTCTGGCCGATTTCGGCGATACCCGCTTTGCGCATGACGGGATGTCCGTGGCGTTCAGCAAAAACGCGGACAGCTACACCGCCCGGGTCACCGAAAAGGACGGCCAGAAAACCGATTATGAGGTGCATTCGGTGGTCGGTGTTGAGCCGCTGCAGCAGTATTTGTTTGAGACCGAACCGGGCCGATTACAGAGCTTTGACGTGGTGTGGGACACCGAATCCCGGCGCTGGTTTCACCTCTATCCGGATCAGGACCTGCCACCCGATGACGGGTTGCACTGGACCGGCCCGTACAAGAGTTGGAATGCCCGCTGCGCCGAATGTCATGCGACGGGGTTTGAAAAGAACTATGATTCAATCACCCGGACCTATCGCTCGGTCCAATCCGAGATTGGTGTTGGGTGCGAATCCTGTCACGGACCGGGGTCTGCTCATATCGATTGGGCTGCCGGTCAGGATTCGGCGGATGGATTAAGTGAGTATGGCTTCCTGATGAGTTGGGGCAGGGGGCAGACCGAAGCCGAAATCCAGCAATGTGCGACATGTCATTCGCGGCGCGAAGCACATGAAGACGGCAACCCGCTGCCCGGAACGCCCTATCACGACGCCTACAATCTGGCCCTGCTGCGGCCCGGTCTGTATCACCCTGACGGGCAGATACAGGACGAGGTCTACGTCTACGGATCGTTCCTGCAATCCAAGATGTACGCCCGCGGGGTTGGCTGCATGGACTGTCACGAGCCGCACAGCGCGACACTGGTTGCCGAAGGCAATGCGCTGTGCACCCAATGTCATTCACCCGCCGGACGCCCCGATTTTCCAACCCTTGCGAAAAAGGAATACGACACGCCCGCTCACCACCATCACCCGGTGGGCAGCGCGGGCGCGCAATGCAAAAGCTGTCACATGATCGAACGGGTCTATATGGGTGTCGACGGTCGGCGCGATCACAGTTTCCGGGTGCCGCGTCCTGATCTGGGACTGGGTGTGGATACCTGCACCGATTGCCACAGCGAGGAAAATCAGGATTGGGCCGCCGGGCACATCGAGGCGTGGTTCCCCCAGTCGGATTATCGTGGAGCCCATTACGGGACCGTATTTGAGGCCGCAGTTGCAGGTCACGCGGACAGTTCGGAAAGTTTGCTGGCCATCGCGCTTGACCCTGCGCAGCCCGGTATTGTCCGGGCCACGGCGGCCTATTTGTTGCAGCCGTTTGGTTCGCCTGAGGTAGCGACTGACACGGCCCCGTTGCTGCGCGACCCCGACCCGCTGGTCCGTGCCAATGCGACGGCCTTACAACGTCAGGCTGCCTTAGCCGACCAGATACAGCGGCTGGAACCTTTGTTATCCGATCCGACGCGCAATGTCCGTATCGCGGCGGCCAAAGAGTTCCTGAATATCCCGACGCAGGCTTTGACGCCGGAGCAACAGGAAAAGGCTGGGCAAAGCATGGCGGACTGGCAGCGCTCGATTTCCAACCGGCTGGACTTTCCAGAAACCCATCTGGTGCTCGGGGGATGGCCCTGACGCTTCGCAATGCCGGCGCGGCTGAGCGTGCGTTCCGTGAAGTTGTCGCGCTGGACCCGCAACGGGCCGAGGCGTGGCCGATGTTGGTGCAATTGGCACAGATCAACCGTGGAGCAGGCGCTGCGCGAGACGTGGCCCGCGAGGGGTTGAGCGTTCTTCCGGACGACCCAGCGTTGCAACAACTCCGGACGCAGCTTGGTCCTTGAAGCGGCCGATCTCAGCCCGGTTTTGGTCATTTTCCCGGCAAATTTCGGCGTTAGGACTTAGGGCAGGGCGTGCCAGCCCTTGTGTTCGGTAAAGGTGATCTATGTCAGAGCAGATGCCACAGAGACCGGTGATGGTTAGAAAAACATCGTTGGATCAACGCATTGCCGAGCTGCGTGCAAGAGAGCCGGTTGATCTGAATCATGGCGAAGCGCTGTTGCTGCAAGGCATTGCCTCGGCATCGCTGCGCGAACAGCGATTGGCGGGTGAACGGATCGCGCTGGAAGACTAAGGTTTAGCCGCGAAAACCGGTGGCGACGACGAATTTTTCCGAACTGTCGGACCGGGACGCGGGTGGTTTGACATTCGCCACTTTCACAAACTTCTGTTTCAGCAGCTTTTGCAGATCGCCTTCGGCACCGCCGGCCAGAACCTTGGCCACAAAGGTGCCGCCCTGTTCCAGTACGTCAAAGGCGAAATAAGCCGCCGTTTCGCACAGCGCCATGATCCGCAAGTGATCGGTCTGCTTGTGGCCCGAGGATGACGCGGCCATATCCGACATCACAACATCCGCTTTACCGCCCAACCAGTCCTTGACCTTGTCGTCCGCGCCGTCATCCAAAAAATCCAACTGGTGAATCTCGGCCCCGGCAATCGGCTCAACCTCTTGCAGGTCGATGCCCAGGACCGTTCCGATCTTCTTGCCGGATTTCTCGCCCAACGCGTTGACGCGTTTGACGGCAACCTGACACCAGCCGCCGGGCGCACAGCCCAGATCAATCACGCGCGCCCCGGGGACCAGAAAGCGGAACTTGTCGTCCAGCTCCAGTATTTTGAACGCCGCACGCCCACGATAGCCTTCGGTCTGCGCGCGCTTGACATAGGGGTCATTCAACTGCCGCTGCAACCAGCGGGTCGAACTGAGCTTGCGCCCGCGTGCGGTTTTGACCTTAACCTTAAGATCGCGTTGTCCGCGGCCCGAAGTGTTTTTTCCTGTCGGTGTCTTCGTCATAGAAAGGCTCTCGGTCCGGGTATCGGCAGGGGCAGCGCCAGGACTTCATCAGGTGGTGGGCCTTTTCGTAATACTGCCAGTAGATGATAGCAACAGGTCATCATCGGTGTTTACCCCGACCCGGGCGGGATCCGGGTCTCAGATAACCGAAAAAGGGCTTCAACGCTGACACCAAGTGCGTGCGACAGCTTCAATGCCAGAACCGTCGAAGGAACAAACACGCCATTTTCAACGGTGTTGATCGTTTTTCGGCTGACTTCCACACGCTCCGCCAGTTGCGCTTGTGTCAAACCCGCCTGTGTCCGGTGTTCTTTCAGCGTCGTCGTGAGTTGGATCATCCGGCCCGCCCTGAGAGGGTCGCAACAATCATCCAAATCGATGGAGTGGCAATCAGAATGGGGCCAAGCCATAGAAAGGCGGTCTGTGCCTCGACCTCTCCCCATTGTGTCAGGCCAAACAGAAGCCAGAATGCGATCAGCGCCATCCAATATCCAAACTGATAGGACCCTCGATGGGATGCGACGGTTTGTTCATCCCATGCGGGACGGATGGTTTTAGGATACAGGATCGAGGCGACGAACTGTGCCACACCGCCCAGCACAGCAATCGCGCCGATGATCAGAATCCAGGCCGGAAACGAAGGCGTTCCAAGTATTGCATAGACAAACAACGCGACGCCGGCCCCGCCGATCAACAGGTTGGTGGTAAATCGAGCAACTGTAAGCGTGTTCATTGCTGGTCCCCTTGATGTAACCTTTGAGTTACATATGGATCTCAAAAAGTAACGTCAAGGTTACAAATATGCCAAAGTGTTAAAACGGCCCGTCTTCCAATACGCCGTCTGCGCTCATCTGCGCATAGAGCAGACCCTCGCGCAGCCCCCGGTCCGCAACAGAGAGGCGATCTGTGGGCCAACAGCGCAAAAGGGCCTGCAAAATGGCCGAACCGGACATGATCAGGGCCTGACGGTCGTCTCCGATACGCGGATCGCGGCGGCGTCCGTGCGGGCCAAGGGCCAGATAGCCACGTATCACTTTGTCAATCTGATCGCTGGTCATGCGCAGCCCGTCCACCTTGGTCCGGTCATAGCGCTTCAGACCCAGATGCGAGGCTGCCACGGTTGTCACCGTGCCGCTGGTGCCCACGATCTGAAACCCCTCGCGGGCCTGCTCATCCTTGTAGGGCGCGAAATCGGCCAGGTTTTCCTCAAAAAACCAACTCATGAGCGCGAACCGCGCCGAGTCATCTTCGACGTCACTGAATTGATCCCGCAATGTCGCCACGCCAAGGGGTACACTGATCCAGTCCACAACCTTGGCGGCCGGAAACGGGCTCTCGGCAGTATGAAACCCGTTATGCAGGCGCATGATCGCGGCAGGACGATCCCGGCGGGGCAGGGACGAGATATCGATCCAGACAAGTTCCGTTGATCCCCCGCCGATATCCACGACCAGCAGCTGCTCGGTCTTGGTCGACACCAGTGGTGCGCAGGAGATGACCGCCAGCCGCGCCTCTTCCTCGGGCTGTATGATCTCAAGCGTCAGCCCCGTTTCGCGCTTGACCTGTCGGATGAAATCGCGGGAGTTCTTTGCGCGGCGGCAGGCTTCGGTCGCGACTAGACGCATCCGCCTGACCTTGTTGCGCTTGAGCTTTTGCTGGCAGATCCGAAGGGCCTGAACGGTACGGGACATGGACGCCCGCGACAGCCGCCCGGTTCGTTCCAGCCCGGCACCCAGTTGCACCGACTTGGAAAAACTGTCTACCACATGGAACCCGCTGCCCTTGGGCTGGGCGATCAACATGCGGCAGCTATTGGTCCCCAGATCCAGCGCCGCATACAACGCATCTGGATCGGGTCTTGCCGGCGCGGGGCTTTCGACCGCTTTCGGGAATGCGCCCGCACCCTTGGGACGCTTGGGCGCCATCGTCACGCCCTCCGATTTCGAGTTACCCCGACCCTAGGCGGGGCTTCGCCGACGCGCAAGGGATTTCAGTGTCTAAATTAGCGGGAATGTCACATGCGGTTCATACTAGAATGCGACCTGAAAGGTCGGAACCCTCAACGGGATTCTCTACGAGCTGACAGCCAGATACGGAGACTGCCATGAAAGATGAGCACAGCCTTTCCTTTGACGAATACGATGAGGTCGTAAATCCCCGGCCTGAAGAGTGCGAGTTTGACCGCGTGGTGGAATGCGCCCTGTCACGTCGCGGATTTCTTGGCGGTGTGCTGGCTATAGGCAGCTTTACGGCTGTTGGCGGTTCGCTTCTGCCGACGGGCGCGCGCGCAGCGACAGACCGGTTCGCGTTCGAGGCGATCCCGGTTTCAACCGCAGATGACGTTATCGTACCCCCGGGGTACAAGGCCGAAGTCATGGTGCGCTGGGGCGACCCGCTTTGGTCTGACGCGCCTGAATTCGATCACGCAACGCGCGGCACCGCCGCCAGCCAGGAACGTGCCTTTGGCGACAACACCGATGGTCAGGACGTGTTCCTGCACGACGGTCACGTTCTGCTGGTCGTGAACAACGAATACACCAACCGCGACATTCTGTGGGGCAACAACCCGGATGCCAAGGCGGCCTCGGACGACGACGTTGCCAAGGGCATGATGGCCCATGGTGTGACAGTGGTCGAGATCGCCAACACCGACGGCACATGGGGCATCGTCAAGGACAGCCCGTATAACCGCCGCATTACGCCTCAGACCGACATGACCCTGACTGGCCCCGCGGCGGGTCACGACCTCATGAAAACCGCTGCTGATGCGACGGGAACCATGTCGAAAGGCACGTGGAACAATTGCGGCAACGGCGTGACACCCTGGGGAACCTACCTGGCGTGCGAAGAGAACTTTAACGGGTACTTCTCGGCTGCCGACGAAAACCACGAGGTCAGCCCCGAACTCAAGCGCTATGGCGTCTCTGCCAGCGACTGGGGCTATGGCTGGGCCAAGATCGACGACCGTTTCGATGTTTCCAAGAACCCCAACGAGCCTAACCGCGCGGGCTATGTCGTCGAGATCGACCCCGCCGACCCAACTTCGACGCCACGCAAGCTGACCGCTCTGGGTCGCTTCAAGCACGAGAATGCCGAGGCGATCGTGAACAATGACGGACGCGTTGTTGTCTACATGGGTGATGATGAACGTGGTGAATTCCTGTATCGCTTTATCTCGGACGGCGTGTACGCCGCTGGCGTGGACACCAATGCTCTGCTAGAAAACGGCACATTGTCGGTGGCCAAGTTCAACGACGACGGTACCGGTGAATGGCTGGATCTGACGCCGGAAACCACAGGCATGGCCTCGCAGGCGGATATCAGCATCCACACCCGCCAGGCGGGCTCGGCCGTGGGCGCGACCACGATGGACCGCCCGGAATGGGTTGCAGCCAACCCGAACATCGCCGAGGTCTATTGCTGCCTGACCAACAACAAGAACCGTGGCGTGAAGCCGAACGCCGGTGGTGATGACACGTCGGTCAACGGTCCGAACCCGCGTGAGGCCAATAACTACGGCCAGATTGTGCGCTGGCGCCCCGAGGGCGGCGATCACACTGCCCCGGGCTTTGGTTGGGACCTGTATGTGCTGGCGGGCAACCCGACGGTCCATCAGGACGCCTATGCAGGTTCGGACAACTTGAATGCCGACAACATGTTCAACTCACCCGATGGGCTGAAGTTTGACAGCAACGGCCTGCTGTGGATCCAGACCGACGGCAACTATGGCAACGAAGGTGACTTTGCCGGTCAGGGGAACAACCAGATGCTGGCCGGGGATCCGGTCACCGGCGAAATCCGCCGCTTTATGGTTGGCCCCAACGAATGTGAGATCACGGGTATCAGCTGGTCGCCGGATCGGCGCACCATGTTTGTGGGCATTCAGCACCCGGGCGAAGACGGCAACAGCCACTGGCCCGAAGGGGGGGATGCGGTGCCGCGCTCCGCGATCATCGCCGTGACCCGCGAGGATGGCGGCCTCGTCGGTTAAACCTGACCTGAGCCAGAAAAAACGCCCCGGACCGCAGAAGCTGTCCGGGGTTCTTTGTTTTATGCAGATTGTTCATGGACACATTGAGAAATTTGATATGCGCTTTTGTGGACGATCATTGTAAAAGCCCCGGTATCCCATCGCGGCCAAAAACGTCGCTGAAAAAGCGCCGGGTGTCGAAAATCGACCGACCCGGACCCAGATTGAAGTTTAGAACCGCCCCATCGGGTTAGGAGGAATCACAACAATGCCTGACGTCACCATCGTGTACTGGCGCGACATTCCCGCTCAGGTCATCGTCGGTAAAGGCCGGCGCGGTGCCAAGCGGCCGTTGGAAGAACGGTTCGAACAGGCCATTGACCGCGCCGCTATGAAGGTGAATGCCAAGGACAGTGATGCCTATCTGGCTGAATGGCGCAAAGCGGAACCTTTTGCAGTTGAGGGCGACCCGTCCGAGATTGCCGAGGCCGAGGCGGTGCGTCTGGAGACGGAGTATGATCAGGACCGCATCAAGGCGCTGATCGCCAACGACGGTTGGGCATGAGCCCGAAACAGCTATGGGAGGCCGCGATGTCTTTGCTGAGTTTCAAGAAACGGGAAGTGGTTGAGGCTGGTCCGGTCAATCCGACGGTTGAGGCCTTTTTGCAGGGCTATTCGATTGAGGTGATGCCTCGGACGGCTGAGAAGGTTGAGGATTTCCGCGCGTTGTTGCCTGAAGGCACCCGCGTCTACATCGCCCATATCGAGGGCACGCCGATCGAGGACATGGTCAAGACCGCCAAGCGCATCGCGGATGAGGGCTATCCGGTCATGCCGCACTTCCCGGCGCGGATCATCAAGGACGCCGCGACGCTGGAAAACTGGGTCTCAATGTATCAGGGCGAGGCGGGCGTCGATCAGGCGCTGCTGCTGGCCGGTGGCATAGCCAAACCGCATGGCGATTTCGACAGCTCGATGCAGTTGCTGGAAAGCGGTCTGTTCGACAAGGCAGGCTTCAAACGCCTGCATGTGGCGGGTCACCCAGAGGGCAACAAGGACATTGATCCCGACGGCTCGACAAAGAATGTTGATGACGCGCTGCGTTGGAAACAGAAGTTCAGCGAAACCACCGACGCCGAAATGGCACTGGCGACCCAGTTCGCTTTCGATGCCAAGCCGATCATCGCCTGGGCGGACAGCCTGAAAGAGGCGGGGATCAACATCCCGGTGCATATCGGCATCGCAGGTCCAGCCAAGCTGCAGACCCTGATCAAATTCGCCATCGCCTGCGGTGTTGGCCCGTCGCTGAAGGTTCTGCAGAAACGCGCCATGGATGTGTCCAAGCTGTTGCTGCCGTATGAGCCGACGGATGTGATCACCGAACTGGCCACCCACAAGGCCGCCAATCCGGAGTTCAACATCACCAACGTGCATTTCTTCCCGCTGGGCGGGATCAAGACCAACGCCAACTGGGCGATCAATAACGGCGGTGCGTCGGCACAGCCTGCAAACGCTTAAGGACCGGACATGACCCGTACAGTCGTCGAATCAAAAACAAAAACTGCCGTTCTGGGCTTTGACGAACCGTTCTGCGTGATCGGTGAGCGCATCAACCCCACGGGTCGCAAGAAACTGGCGGCGGAACTGGAAGCGGGCGATTTCTCGACCGTCGAGAAAGACGCGCTGGCGCAGGTTGCGGCCGGTGCGACCGTCCTGGATATCAACGCCGGGGTTGTCTACAACTCGAACCCAAACCCAAACGAGACCGAGCCGCCGCTGATGCGCCGGATTGTCGAGCTGGTGCAGGGTCTGGTGGACGTGCCGCTGTGCATCGACTCGTCGGTTCCGGGCGCGTTGGAAGCCGGTCTGGAGGCGGCTGAAGGCCGTCCGCTGCTGAACTCGGTGACTGGCGAGGAAGAACGCCTGGAACTGGTTCTGCCGCTGGTCAAGAAGTACAACGTGCCGGTTGTGGCGATCTCGAATGACGACACCGGTATTTCCGAAGATCCCGATGTGCGTTTTGCCGTCGCCAAAACGATTGTCGAGCGGGCCGCCGATCACGGCATCCCCGCCCATGACATCGTGGTCGACCCGCTGGTCATGCCCATCGGTGCAATGGCAACCGCCGGCAACCAGGTCTTTGCCCTGGTCCGTCGCCTGCGCGAGGAACTGGGCGTGAACACCACCTGCGGTGCCTCCAACATCTCGTTTGGTCTGCCCAACCGTCATGGCATCAACAACGCCTTCCTGCCCATGGCCATGGGCGCCGGTATGACCTCGGCCATCATGAACCCGGTGGCCTTGCCGGTGACGCAGAAAAAGATTGCCGAAAAGAAAGAGGCGGTGGCTGCCGCCGGCATCATCCTGCCCGAGGGCATGGAGGACGAGGCCTTTGTACAGATGTTCGGTCTCGGCTCGACCCTGCCGCGCGCCGGCAAGGAAATGGAAGCCATCCGCGCCGCCAACCTGCTCACAAACAACGACCCACACGGCGGCGCATGGATCAAATTTAATAAGGCGCCCGAGGCAGAGGGGGCCGAAGGTGAGGGCGCGCGTGGACGCCGCGGAGGCGGTCGCCGCCGCCGCGCCTGATAAAAACCAGATACAACCAGCAAAGGCCGGGCGTTTCTCCCGGCCTTCTGTGTTTGACCCGGATCAAGGCGCGGTTTTTGAAACCAGACAGAATGGTCGCATCAAACGTTCTGATCCGGTTAACCATGTCCAAACATCACCCTCCAAAACTGTCGGATGCAGATCTGACCAAGCGTTTGGAAAAAAACGCGTATTTTGAACAGCTTGCTGAGCTACAGGCCAAACTTGCACGGATTCAGCAGGCGTTTCTGTTTCACGGGCTGAAAGGCGTGCTTGTCTTCGAAGGCTGGGACGCGGCCGGCAAAGGCGGCACCATTCGCCGAATCAGCCAGGCGCTGGATCCGCGTAGTTTCAAGGTCTGGCCCATCGGTGCCCCCAGGAATTATTACCTCAACCGCCACTATCTGCTGCGATTTTGGGAGCGTCTTCCGCCCTGTGGTGCGATCTCGGCGTTTGATCGCAGCTGGTATGGCCGGGTCCTGGTCGAGAGGATCGAAAACCTCACGCCAGAGAAACGCTGGCGCGCCGCCTATCGGGAAATCAACGATTTCGAACGCATGCTGGCGGATGACCGGACCCGAATTGTAAAACTGTTTTTTCACATCTCGCCGGACGAACAGATGAGACGGTTCACCGAACGGCTCAAAGACCCCCTGAAGCGTTGGAAACTGACCTATGAGGACTTTCGCAACCGTGAGAAATGGGAGCAGACAGAACTGGCGGTTGATGAGATGCTGGCGCACACCTCGACCGATATCGCGCCTTGGCATCTGATTCCGTCGAATAACAAAAAATATGCAAGAATCAAAGCGATGAAGGTCATTGTTCACGCGTTGTCCAAGGGTGTGGATTTGTGCCCCCACCATCTGGATACGCGCACCCTGGACGCTGCCGGCAAAGCGCTGGATGTCGACCAGTCCCTGATCGACAGTCTGCGTGCCCGGACGGAGTGATATTGTCTCATACGAGCTTGAACCGGGTAAAGCGGCGATGCTATTCAGACCAGTACGCGGGTATGATGTAATGGTAGCCTGTCAGCTTCCCAAGCTGAACGCGCGGGTTCGATTCCCGCTACCCGCTCCAGAGTATCGCACGCCTAAAATTTGATTCCGGCCGGATAGTGGGGTTTGGCGCGTCTTACGAAGCACTCAACCCCTGCGTCGACGGCGGCGTCCGCCGCCTGCTTCGCTTTCTGCACCGCCTGCGTTGAAGGAGGGTGAAGGCAGGGTGACGACCCGCGCCAGTTCGGGGAACGGGTCTGTTTTGTGCGGGATGGCGTTTGCGGCCACAAAATGGTCCTGGAATTTCGGTTCAATCGCGGTTTCGACCTTGGTGATCTCGCGCACGACCCGTTCGATCTCGGCGCGGGCCGCGATGTTGCACAGGGCGATTCTGGCGCCGGTTCCGGCCGCGTTGCCGGCGCTTGTAACTTTGTCCAGCGGGGCGTCCGGAATCATGCCCAGAACCATGGCGTGTTTGGTCGAGATATGGGCGCCAAATGCCCCGGCCAGTACAACCCTGTCGACCTTGTCGACCTGCATCTCATCCATCAGCAGGCGCGCGCCGGCATAGAGGGCGGATTTCGCTAGTTGGATGGCCCGGATATCGCCTTGGGTGACGGTTATGCGCGGCCCACCCTCGGCGCTTGAATCGTGGATCATGTAGGAATGCGTGCGGCCTTCGGGTACACAGCGCGGGGTTCCGGCTCGCTCGGCCGAGCCGATCAACCCGCTCTCATCCAGCAGGCCGGCCATGCGCATTTCGGCGACGGCTTCGATGATACCCGAGCCGCAGATGCCGGTGATGCCGGTGGTTGCGACATCCTGGTCAAAGCCATCCTCGTCCGACCATTTCTCGGACCCAATGACGCGGAACCGGGGGTTCTTGGTGACAGGGTCGATCTCGATCCGTTCGATGGCGCCGGGGGCCGCGCGCTGGCCGGAACTGATCTGGGCCCCTTCAAAGGCCGGACCGGTCGGAGAGGAGCAAGCTAGAACACGGCTGGTGTTGCCCAGCAGAATCTCGGCATTGGTACCCACATCGACGATAAGGACCAAATCCTCGGATTTGCCGGGTTCTTCCGACAGGGCCACGGCGGCGCAGTCTGCGCCGACATGGCCTGCGATGCAGGGCAGGATGTAAATCTGCGCCCGCGGGTTCATGTTGGTCAGGTCCATCTCGCGCGCGGGCAGGGACATGCTTTCAGACGTGGCCAGCGCAAACGGCGCCTGGCCCAGTTCCACCGGGTCCAGCCCCAGCAGCAGGTGGTGCATGACCGGATTGCAGACAAACACCGTTTCGACAATCAGCGTGGCGTCGATATCGGCCTCTGCCGCGATTGAGGTGGTCAGATCGTTGATCGCCTCGCGCACGGCCTTGGTCATCTCGCGATCCCCGCCGGGATTCATCATGGAATAGGACACGCGACTCATCAGGTCTTCGCCAAACCGGATTTGCGGGTTCATCAGGCCGGACGAGGCCTTCACTTCCCCGGTTTCCAGATCGGTCAGATGCGCGGCGATGGTGGTTGAGCCTAGGTCAATAGCCAGACCGTAAAGCCCATGTTCGTGCAGCCCCGGCCAGATTTCCACAATGCTGGCCACGGCGTCCTTGTGGCCCTTGTGGACGGCAACAGTGACCTCCCATTTCCCTTTGCGCAATGCCGGTTGCAGTTTGGACAGCAGGGATAAATCGGCCGTGACCGTCTCGATCTTCCATTGCTCGCGCAGGGCGCGTTCCAGCCGTTCCAGATCGCCGGTGGGCGAATGCATGTCGGGTTCTTCGACCACCACGAAGTATAACCGTGTCGCCGGGTCCATGGTGATCGCGCGGGCGGCCGCGGCCTTGCGCACCACCTGGCGGTGTACCTGGCTTTCCGGTGGCACGTCGATCACGACATCGCCCTGTACCGTCGCCTGACAGCCCAGTCGGCGGCCCGGTTTAAGCCCGCGTTTGTCGTCATAGCGTTGCTCGACCGCATTCCATTCGCTCAGCGCGTCTTCTTTGACGGTTACGCCATGTTTGGGAAATTCTCCGTAGCTGGGTGTAATCTGGCATTTGGAACAGATACCCCGCCCACCGCAGACCGAATCCAGATCAACCCCCAACTGGCGCGCGGCGGTCAGAATCGGCGTGCCGGTCGGAAAATGCCCGCGTTTGCCCGATGGGGTAAAGACGACAAGGGGGTCGGTTGTCATGAACGGCCTGCCTTTATTGATGAGCGCGTATTTCGGGCAAGATATGTATTTGCGCGCAAAGGGAAAGGGCAATCCGCGGCACGTTTTGGGCGTGTTGCGTCTTTTTGGAACGTGACGGTGCGCCTTGGTCGGCAACAACTTGCGGCGGGGGGCTTTTCCTTGGGTCAAATCCATGCCATAGGGTCACCGCCAAACGGGCTTTTGCATGGGGTTAACAAATGCAGATTCGTGAGGCACTCACCTTTGACGACGTTCTCCTGGTTCCGGGCGCATCCACTGTGCTGCCCGCGACGGCAGATACCACGACTCGCGTCACGCGCGAGATCACCATGAACATCCCGCTGCTCAGCTCGGCCATGGACACGGTGACCGAGGCGCGCATGGCGATTGCCATGGCGCAGGCCGGCGGCATCGGCGTTGTGCACAAGAACCTGTCGATCGAAGAGCAGGCCCGCGAAATTCGGCGGGTCAAACGGTTTGAGTCTGGCATTGTCTACAACCCCGTGACCCTGCGTGCGGATCAGACCCTCGCGGACGCGCAGGCCCTGGTCGAGCGGTACAACTTCACCGGGTTTCCTGTGGTTGAGGACGATGGACGCGTTGTTGGTATCGTCACCAACCGGGACATGCGCTTTGCAACCTCGGATGACACGCGGATCAAGGCGATGATGACCTCGGAAAATCTGGCCATGCTGCAAGAGCCTGCGGATCTGGAAGAGGCCAAAAGCCTGATGCGCGCCCGCCGGATTGAAAAACTGCTGGTGGTTGACGCCGAAGGCAAGCTGACCGGTTTGCTGACGCTGAAAGACACAGAACAAGCGGTGCTGAACCCGACCGCTTGCAAGGATCGGCTGGGCCGTCTGCGTGTAGCAGCCGCGACCTCGGTCGGGGATGCTGGGTTTGAGCGGTCCGAGCAATTGGTGGATTCGGGTGTCGACATCATTGTTGTCGATACCGCTCATGGCCATTCGCAAGGGGTTCTGGACGCGGTGAAAAGGGTCAAGACGTTGTCGAACGAGGTGCAGATTATCGCAGGCAACGTGGCCACGGGTGAGGCGACCCGGGCGCTGATCGATGCGGGGGCGGATGCAATCAAGGTCGGCATTGGTCCGGGATCGATCTGTACGACGCGCATGGTGGCTGGTGTCGGTGTACCGCAGCTGACGGCCATAATGGACTGTGCCGCGGCGGCGCAGGACGTGCCTGTAATCGCGGATGGCGGGATCAAGTTCTCAGGTGATTTTGCCAAGGCCATCGCGGCAGGCGCCTCCTGTGCCATGGTCGGATCGATGATCGCCGGGACGGACGAAAGCCCGGGCGAGGTCATCCTGTATCAGGGCCGGTCGTTCAAATCCTATCGTGGCATGGGCAGCCTGGGTGCGATGGCGCGCGGCTCTGCGGATCGGTATTTCCAGAAAGATGCGGCCAATGACAAGCTGGTGCCCGAGGGCATTGAGGGGCAGGTGCCTTACAAGGGCTCGGCCAGTGCCGTTGTACATCAGCTTGTGGGGGGCCTGCGCGCGGCCATGGGATACACCGGCTGCGCCACGGTGGAAGAGATGCGGCGGAACTGCAGCTTTGTGAAAATCACCGGGGCCGGTCTGAAAGAAAGCCACGTGCATGATGTTCAGATCACTCGTGAAAGCCCGAACTATCGGGTTATGTAGGCCACCGTGTATCAACGACGTCTGGACGGGTACGTCGAACCGCGAGTCTGAGGATCAAGACCGCGCGCCGCTGACTGCAAAGGAACACGAAAATGACACCTGCGGCCCGCGTTCAGGCCTCGATCGAAATCCTCGACGAGATTCTGTCCGGTGTGCCGGTTGAAAAAGCGCTTACGGGCTGGGCCCGGCGCAGTCGCTTTGCAGGGTCCAAGGATCGCGCAGCGGTTCGGGATCACGTGTTCAATGCAGTTCGACGCAAGCGGTCGTTTGCTGCCCTCGGCGGGGCAGAAACCGGGCGCGGTCTCATGATCGGTGCCATTCGTGTCTCTGGTTCTGATCCGGACACATTGTTTTCCGGGGAACGCCACGCTCCCGCGCCGGTTGAGGCACACGAAACCGCGCGTGATTTCGTCTCTGACGCCGAGCGATGTGATGTTCCGGAGTGGCTGTGGCCCCGATTTTGCAACTCGCTGGGTGAGGAGGCCATTCCGGCAGCGATCGCCTTGCAGCGTCGAGCGCCGGTGCATCTCAGGGTAAATTTACTCAAGTCCACTCGGGACAGTGCCATTGCGGCGCTGGCCCATGACGGCATCACGGCCCATACCCATCCGGCGTGTCACACGGCGCTGGAAGTTACCGAGGGTGCGCGCAAAGTCTCGCAAAGCCAGGCTTATCTTGACGGACTGGTTGAGCTGCAGGACGCCGCCAGCCAGGCTGTTGTGTCGTCGCTGACCCTTGAACCGGGCATGCGCGTACTGGATTATTGCGCGGGTGGAGGCGGCAAGACACTTGCACTTGCGGCGCATCGGGACGTCGCGGTGTTTGCACATGATGCAAACGTGCAGAGGATGCGCGATCTGCCGCTTCGGGCGGAGCGAGCTGGCGCCGATGTCACCGTCTTGTCCGCGGAGGGGATCGCCAGTGGTGCGCCCTATGACGTTGTTCTCGTGGATGCACCGTGTTCCGGCAGCGGCGCCTGGCGTCGCGCGCCCGCTGGCAAATGGGCTTTGACAGAAGATCGGCTAAAGGACCTGACCGGTATTCAGGCCGGTATTCTCGAAAAAGCAGCCTTACTGACCGAACCGGGCGGGATGTTGGCCTATGCGACATGTTCCATGCTTGACGACGAAAACGGTGCTGTTGTGGACAGCTTTCTGGCCAGCCACCCGGTCTGGCGGGAAAAATTCCGCAAATCCTGGCGGGTGACACAGGGTGTGGACGGCTTTTTTGTTGCACATTTGACGCGATAACTCTTCCATAGGTAACAACCATGGGAAGAGTATCTTGTCAGCCTTCGTTAAACCGGTCTTAACCAATTTGGGGTCGTTTCTGCCCGACCCCATTGCCCAGAGCCGTTCATGTCCGACATCACAGAGCACTTTTCTGATCCCTCTCTTCGCAAGACGCCACAGTTCGGACGGTTTGTGTCCCTGCTGCTGCTGGCGGTGCTTTTGATCACGACGCCAGCGCTTGGGGTATTGCCAGCAGATTGGAACATGGGGCTGTTGGTTGTGGGTGGCTCTTTGCTGGCGGTCGCTGTCGGGACGGTGATCAAAGGGCAACTAACCAAAAGGGCAACCCGCAAAGCGACCGCGCTGATGGCGGCATTTGCGAAACAGGACCCGTTTCCCAGCCTGATTGCCGATGCGCAGGGTCGGGTGCTGGTCGCTAATCCAAGAGCGCAACAGCGCCTACATGTTGAGCCGGGCATGAGTATCGTCCGGTGCCTGCGCTCGGTCTTTGCCAATCCGTCTGTGACTGTGCTGCGACTGCAATCTCTGGCCGAAACGCGAGGGAGCGCCAAGGAAGAGATTGCCACGCGCGACCATATTATCCCGGTTTCGGTTTTCAAACTGGCCAAGGGCGCGTTTTGCTGGCGTTTTGGCATGGATGAAATCAGCCCCTGGAGCGATGTAAGCCTGCCCGTCCTGACGGTTGGTCGGAGCGATGTCGTGCTCTATTCCAACCCGGCAGCCGAACAGCTTTTGGGATTCCGGCCGGGGTCTCTGGATCAGGTTTTCGGGGACGACTCACCGGATAGCGGGGCGATCTGCCGGGTTCCCACCCAGGCTGGGCAGACCTCGGTTGCAGTGTCTTATCTTCCCCAATCCGGCAATGCGCGAAATCTCGTCCTTCTGCCGCTGCAGGACGATCCCACGGTGCAGGAAGGTACGGCCTTTGCAGACCTCCCCGTACCGATAATGTATCTCTCACCCGAGGGCACCATTCTCGAGGCCAATCGGTTGGCGGCCAAACTGCTGGGCGACATCAGGTTGTGTGACACCCATATCGGGCAGATCATGCAGGGGATGGGTCACCCGATTGTGGACTGGCTGGCCAGCACCGCCAACGGCGAAGATGCGCCGCGCTCGGAGTTTTTGCGGCTGACCAGAGATGACAAGGAGATTTTTGTTCAAGTCACGCTCAACCGGGTCCTCAGCGATGGTCAGCTGCGCCTCATAGCTGTCCTGAACGACGCGACGGAACTCAAGACGCTGGAAGCACAATTTGTTCAGGGTCAGAAAATGCAGGCCGTCGGTCAGTTGGCCGGGGGAGTTGCCCACGACTTCAACAATCTTCTGACGGCCATATCCGGGCATTGCGACCTGCTGTTGCTGAGACATGACCAGAACGACCCGAACTATGGCGATCTGATTCAAATCAACCAGAATGCCAACCGCGCGGCCGCTCTGGTCGGGCAGTTGCTGGCGTTTTCCCGCAAACAGACCTTGCGGCCGGAAGTTTTGGACCTGCGCGACACGATCTCCGACCTGATCCATCTGCTGAACCGCCTGGTCGGTGAAAAGGTTCAACTGACGCTGAGCCATGATCCGGTCCTCAAATCCGTCAGGGCCGACAAGCGCCAGCTTGAGCAGGTGTTGATGAACCTTGTCGTCAATGCGCGCGATGCAATGCCCGATGGTGGTGAGATCCGGATCGAAACTGAAGTTGTAAATCTCACATTGCCGTTTTTGCGGGATCGCGCCACCGTGCCGGTCGGCGAATATGTGACGGTCAAGGTGATCGATCGCGGTGTCGGCATATCGGCGGACAAACTGCAGAAGGTGTTCGAACCGTTCTATACGACGAAACGCACAGGCGAGGGCACCGGCCTTGGATTGTCGACCGCTTATGGGATCGTCAAACAAACCGGCGGGTTCATCTTTGTGGACAGCGTCGTGGGGCAGGGGACCGAGTTCACGGTGTATCTCCCGGTCTGCGACACCAAAACGGATGTCGAACCACATGCCGCCGACCTGCCCGACACCAAAACCGCGCGTCAGGGCGAGGGGGTCGTTCTGCTGGTTGAAGACGAGGCCCCGGTCCGCGCCTTTGCGACGCGGGCCTTGCGGCTCAAGGGGTATACGGTGCTCGAGGCGGAATCCGCCGAGGACGCTCTGACACTGCTTGAGGACGTCAACCTGAACGTGGATGTTTTTGTGACCGATGTGGTCATGCCCGGCATGGATGGGCCGACCTGGGTGCGCAAAGCCATGGAAACGCGGCCCGACGTGCGGGTGGTGTTTGTATCGGGCTACACCGAGGGGGCGTTTGGCGGCGCAGGTCCCGAGATGGCAAATTCCACCTTCTTGCCCAAGCCGTTTTCGCTGAACCAACTGACCGAGGCCGTGTTTCAACAGATGAATTGAAGGTCGCTAACGGGCGGCCTCGTGAATGTCGAATTCTGCCGCGTGGGACTGGCGGAACATGCGTTCTGTTTCACCGGAAAGAGTTAGGTCGCCGGGCGGAGACACATTTTCCCGTTGCAGGGTGATTCTGAGGTTCAGGCGGTCTTCCAGAAAGCTCAGGATGTTGTCCTGATGCTCGTATTTGAACACGTGGCTGGCGCCAAACCCGTTGCTGCGGGTGCGAAAAAATTGGCTCTGGCTTCCGACATCGGCAAATTCGGGCCGCGGGTTCTGCATATAAGCGCGAACAAATACGTCAAAGCTGAGGTCGCGGGTGGAATGTGGATGCCCGACGCGATCCTGCCGGCTGCGAAACCTGTACCAGCTGCCCAGCCAGTCCAAAGGCTCGCGGACGACCGCCATGATCTCCATCTCTGTATCGTACATTTTGCGAAACATATTCTGAAAGAACCGATCATATCGACGCACCGGGGCGTGTTTCAGTTCGGGCGGGCCCGTGATCACCAGATCGGCCCGGTCGCGCAAGGCTGAATGGTAGGCGGTGCTGCCGGTTTTCGGAACGGCCAGAAACGCAAGGCGTTCCTTATAAAAAACAAGCATTTAAACGTCTCTATTTGCGAGGTCTTTCCATCTCAGAGTGTCGTAAACGACTCCTTAATACAATTGCAGAACAGTGAGTTCCGTAAGTTTTTATTGAAATGTTCTCTTTTTGGTCCCATAAGGAACAAGAGGCGAACAAAGCAGCGATTGCCGCCCGGCCAAGGGTGTGACAAAAGGAAAGAGACAGGACAATGGCGGATCTTCTGACGATGAGCGACAAGAAAAACGCGGACAAGCAAAAGGCGCTGGACAGCGCGCTGGCGCAGATCGAACGGCAGTTCGGCAAAGGCTCGATTATGAAACTGGGTGACGACACCAAACAGGAGATTGAGGCAAGCTCGACCGGCTCATTGGGACTGGACATTGCGCTGGGTATCGGCGGCCTGCCAATGGGTCGGATTGTCGAAATCTATGGACCCGAAAGCTCGGGCAAGACGACGCTGACCCTGCACTGCATCGCCGAACAGCAAAAACGGGGCGGCGTCTGTGCCTTTGTTGACGCCGAGCACGCTCTGGACCCGCAATATGCGCGCAAGCTGGGCGTTGATCTGGATGAGTTGCTGATCTCGCAGCCTGATACCGGTGAGCAGGCGCTTGAGATCACTGATACGCTGGTCCGATCGGGCGCGGTGAACATGGTCGTGGTTGACTCGGTTGCGGCACTAACACCGAAATCCGAGCTTGAGGGCGACATGGGCGACAGCAGTGTTGGCGTGCAGGCCCGATTGATGAGCCAGGCGATGCGCAAGCTGACCGGCTCGATCAACCGTTCGAACTGCATGGTGGTTTTCATTAACCAGATCCGGATGAAAATCGGTGTGATGTTTGGCAGCCCCGAAACCACAACTGGCGGTAACGCCCTGAAATTCTACAGCTCGGTTCGTCTGGACATCCGGCGCATCGGTGCGATCAAGGATCGCGATGAGGTTGTTGGCAACCAGACCCGCGTCAAGGTTGTCAAAAACAAGGTGGCACCGCCGTTCAAACAGGTGGAATTCGACATCATGTATGGCGAAGGCATATCCAAAATGGGCGAGCTTCTGGATCTGGGGGTCAAGGCGGGCGTGGTCGAGAAGTCGGGTTCTTGGTTTAGCTATGGCGACGAGCGGATCGGGCAGGGGCGTGAGAACGCCAAGCAGTATCTGCGCGACAATGAGCGCGTGGCGCTGGAAATCGAAGACAAGATTCGTGCCGCCCACGGGTTGGATTTTGAGATGCCGCCCGGAGCCGAGGAAGATGACATCCTAGAAGCCTGACGACCAGGTCGGACCCAGCCCAGACGCGCTGGTTCAAGTAACTTTTCAAAAACAGGGCGGTCCGAGCGGGCCGCCTTGTTGCATTCTGCGGCGCCTCTCCTGTGGACACTCCGGGGGTGCAGGGCTAAACCTGCGCAGAACCTTATGAATGCGCGCTGAGAGAGCCTGATGCCCACGCTGAACGATATCCGCTCAACCTTTCTGAACTATTTCGCCAAGCAGGGTCACGAAGTGGTTGCGTCAAGCCCGCTGGTGCCGCGCAATGACCCGACCCTGATGTTCGTGAATTCGGGCATGGTGCAGTTCAAAAACCTGTTTACAGGTGTCGAAACACGTGACTATCAGCGCGCCACAACCGCTCAGAAATGTGTACGCGCCGGCGGCAAGCACAACGATCTGGATAACGTCGGTTACACCGCACGCCACCACACGTTCTTTGAGATGTTGGGGAATTTCTCGTTCGGGGACTACTTTAAGCCCGAGGCGATCCCCTTTGCATGGGAGTT
The DNA here is from genome assembly GCF_056535885.1 of Ruegeria sp. B1. Classification (NCBI taxonomy): domain Bacteria; kingdom Pseudomonadati; phylum Pseudomonadota; class Alphaproteobacteria; order Rhodobacterales; family Roseobacteraceae; genus Ruegeria; species Ruegeria sp. B1. The sequence continues at coordinate 2,735,773 of NZ_JBQFJA010000001.1, forward strand.
GATCACCAAAGAGTTCGGCATCGACAAGAACCGGTTGCTGACCACGGTCTACCATACCGATGACGAGGCATTCGAGATCTGGAAAAAAGTCGGCGTGCCCGAAGACCGCATCATCAGGATCGCGACCAATGACAATTTCTGGCAGATGGGGCCCACTGGACCTTGTGGCCCGTGTACCGAGATTTTCTACGACCATGGCGATCACATCTGGGGTGGCCCGCCGGGATCAGCCGAAGAAGACGGCGACCGGTTCATCGAAATCTGGAACATCGTTTTCATGCAGAACGAGCAGTTCGAGGACGGCTCGATGGTTGAACTGGACATGCAGTCGATCGACACGGGCATGGGACTGGAACGGATCGGCGCCTTGCTGCAAGGCAGTCACGACAATTATGACACCGACCTGTTCAAGACGCTGATCGAGGCCTCGGCCGATGCGACGGGTGTCGATCCCTATGGCGACCAGAACGTGCATCATCGGGTGATCGCCGACCACCTGCGGTCAACCTCATTTCTGATTGCGGACGGGGTGATGCCGTCGAATGACGGGCGAGGCTATGTGTTGCGGCGGATCATGCGCCGGGCCATGCGGCACGCGCATCTTTTGGGCGCAAAAGATCCCGTGATGCACCGGCTTGTTCCGACACTGGTTCAACTGATGGGCGCGCAGTATTCCGAGCTTGGGCAGGCGCAGCCGCTGATCGAAGAGACGCTGTTGCTGGAAGAGACTCGATTCAAACAGACACTGGATCGCGGTCTGAAACTGCTGGACGACGAGGTTGCAGGCTTGGCCGAAGGCGCACCCTTGCCGGGCGACGCGGCCTTCAAACTCTACGACACTTATGGGTTCCCGTTGGACCTGACGCAGGATGCGCTGCGCGAGAAAGGCCGGACGGTGGACACGGACGGGTTCGATTCTGCAATGGCTGAGCAAAAGGCCAAAGCTCGTGCTGCCTGGGCCGGGTCCGGCGAAGCGGCGGATAAGGCAGTTTGGTTTGACGTGCTGGATGCGGCAGGGGCCACGGATTTTCTGGGTTATGATACGGAAAAAGCCGAAGGTCAGGTGGCGGCTCTGGTCGTGGACGGCCAACTGGTCGAGAGGATCGAGCAGGGTGGCAGTGGCTGGGTCGTTGTAAACCAGACACCATTTTATGGTGAAGCAGGCGGTCAGGTCGGTGACACGGGCGAAATCCGTCGCCTGGATGAGCGCACGGATGTGTCTCGGGTCACCGACACTCGGAAATTTGCCGAAGGCAAAGTCTACGCACATAGTGTGACTGTTGACCACGGGATGCTGTCCAAAGGCGATGCGGTTGAGCTTGAAGTCGATCACGCACGCCGGACGGCGATCCGAGCCAACCACTCGGCAACCCATCTTCTGCACGAGGCGCTTCGCGAAACGCTTGGGGATCATGTGGCGCAACGCGGGTCCTTGAATGCGGCCGACCGGCTGAGGTTCGATTTCAGCCATTCCAAGGCGCTGACTTCGGATGAGTTGCAAAAGGTCGAGCGCGAAGTGAATGATTTCATTCGCCAAAACTCGTCCGTCGAGACCCGAATCATGACCCCGGATGATGCGCGTGAGCTGGGCGCTCAGGCGCTGTTCGGTGAGAAATACGGTGACGAAGTGCGCGTTGTGTCGATGGGCAAGGCACCCACGGGCAAGGGGCAGGATGGAGAAACCTGGTCGATTGAGCTGTGCGGCGGGACGCATGTGCGCCAGACCGGTGACATCGGTACCTTTGTCGTGCTTGGCGACAGCGCCAGCAGCGCGGGCGTTCGTCGGATCGAAGCATTGACCGGAGATGACGCATTCCAATACCTCTCGGCGCAGGATCATCGGCTGTCACAGTTGGCCTCGGAGCTCAAGGCGCAGCCCGAAGACGTTGTTGTCCGGGTGAAATCGCTATTGGACGAGCGTAAGGCGCTACAAAATGAAGTGGCGCAATTGCGTCGCGACCTGGCCATGGCCGGCGGTGCCGGACACGGCAACAGCGCTGAGCCGCATGAGGTGAACGGCGTCAAGTTCCTGGCTCAGGCGCTAACCGGTGTATCTGGCAAGGACCTGCCCACGTTGATCGACGAGCACAAATCCCGGTTGGGCTCTGGCGCGGTCTTATTGATCGCCGATACCGGTGGCAAGGCTGCCGTCGCCGCAGGTGTCACATCCGATCTGGCTGACCGGATTTCAGCTGTGGATCTGGTCAAGGCCGCTGTGGCGGAACTGGGCGGCAAGGGTGGCGGCGGTCGTCCTGACATGGCGCAGGGTGGGGGCCGGGATGCCAGCAATTCCGGCGCGGCCATTAAAGCCGCCGAACAAGTTTTGGGAGGATAACATGCCTGCACTTTGGATCGCACATGTGACAGTCACGGACGCAGAGGCGTATGGAAAATATGCCGAACTGGCCGGGCCAGCGCTGGCCAAACACGGGGGCGAATTCATCGCCCGCGCTGCGCGGTACGTTCAGCTTGAAGGCAAAGAGAGACCCCGCAACGTAGTGGCCCGGTTCCCGTCGCTCGAGGCGGCTGTGGAATGCTATAACTCGGCAGAGTATCAGCAGGCCCTTGATCACGCACGTGGCGCCAGCGAGCGTGAACTGGTTGTCGTCGAAATCACCGATTGAGAGTCGTCTTGCATCACAGTTTGCTCACAGTTTCGTTAACTGTGCCGAAAGTAAGCGATTTTTTGCTCAAGGTGTCGCCGTCGATTATGTCAAGCATCTGGCGGTTCGTGGCGTGAGTAATATTTCATAATTGTCATACAATTAAGCTACTTAGAGTGTTTTCCTTAAAGGTTTTCGCGTTCCAATTGTGGCCGGGCCACCCTAATTCTTGCGCGAAATGGTCAAATTAAGGGACGAATTTCCGCCTTTTTTCCCCGTCAAGCTTCTCAGAGATTGCGCTGCCGAGCCTGTTTACGCTTAGTTTGTGAAAACTAAATAATGTCCGGTTTGACCGCAATCGCTGGGAAAAACTAGGATCGAGGGACAGGCATGACAGCGTTTGGCAGCGAGTTTAGGACCGCATTTGGGCGGATTGCGTCAATGTCGGGGCGCGCAGTTGGAATGCTGGCCTTGGTAGACAGTTCCCTTTTCCTTGCATCTGAGGCCGCCGCGACAGAGGGCGCGTTCATCACCGCCGTAGCAGCGTCGCCGCCGCCATCCGGTGCGAACCAACTGTGCCGTCAGTATAGTTGGGCGTGTGCGACCAAACGTTCCGTTGCGATGTCCAGCCAGCAGGAAATGCAGATTATCAAGCAGATCAACCGCCAGGTGAACGCATCGACCCGCGAAGTGACGGATCAGTATCAGTATAAAACGCGCGAACGCTGGGCTCTGCCGACATCCATGGGTGGGGATTGTGAGGATTTTGCCCTGCTTAAGAAGCGGGATCTGATCAAAGCCGGTATCGACCCCAACAAACTGTTGATCGCGACGGTGTTGGATACGCGCCGAAATGCCCATGCTGTTCTGGTTTACCGCTCTGCTCAAGGAGATTTGGTTCTGGACAACCTGACGAACCGCATCAAACCGTGGTCTGCAACCCGCTATCTGTTCCTGCGCATGCAGGATCCGAAACAGCCGCGTCGTTGGGTTGGTGTTTACGGGCGAAGCTGAGACTGAAACTTGACCTAGTCCTGAGATTTAGAAGCCCGGCGCATGGATACTCCAGCACCGGGCTTTTTGATTCATGATTACCGGGTGTCTTGATATTCAGTCGGCGGGAGCAGGGTCAGGAGCGCTTACGCCGGTGCCAGTGCCATCCTGTCCGCCGGTGCCAGTGCCATCCTGTCCGCCGGTGCCAGTGCCATCCTGTCCGCCGGTGCCAGTGCCATCCTGTCCGCCGGTGCCAGTGCCATCCTGTCCGCCGGTGCCAGTGCCATCCTGTCCACCCGTGCCAGTGCCATCCTGTCCGCCGGTGCCAGTGCCATCCTGTCCGCCGGTGCCAGTGCCATCCTGTCCACCCGTGCCAGTACCATCCTGTCCGCCGTCGTTGTTACCACCGCCGTCGTTGTTGCCGCCGCCGTTGTTGCCGCCGCCTCCACCGCCGCCTTCTTCAGACGCACCATCGCCGGATCTCTGATCGGAAACACCAATCGATGCGGTGGGGAAGTCGGTCAGAACAGCCGCAAAAGCCGGGCAGACTTGCAGCGTCTGTGCCAGGATGTCTTCAAAATCCGCGCGGCGCTGGATGTAGCGCAGCATCCTGGAATCAACGACCTTGCAGGCACAGAGTGTTTCTGTGGACACGGATTGTCTGGCCGTTTTGACCGTGCACATTTCTGCGGCTTGGGCGGGTGCAGCTGAAATCATGGGCGCTGCTGCCGAGACAAATACAAAAGATAACAAACGGGACTTAATACGCATAACGCGTCTCCTCGGAACTCATTACTCAACCACCTCGTTCTTATGCGCCAAATGAGTCGGGCATGTATGAACGACGTCACACTTTGGACATAAATACACCTTTCTCCGGCCCGATTTACAATAGGCAATTGAGGTGATGGAGAGTGTCTTAACTCTTCCAAAGGTAGAATGTACAGTAAAAACAGGCGAAAAAACTTACCTAGCGGCAGGTGATACAATTCCCATCATTTTTGGAATGGATGAAAAAATGTCACACTAATGCCATTGTTTCTTGCTCGGCAACGTACATGGGCACGTGCGTCAGGCTGATTTGGCCATCCGCTTGCGCTCATGCGGGTCCAGAAACCGCTTGCGGAGGCGCACGGCGTTTGGAGTGACCTCGACCAGCTCATCATCATCGATATAGGCAATGGCTTCTTCCAGCGAAAACTGGACCGGTGGTGTCAGTCGCACAGCTTCGTCAGACCCGCTGGCGCGGACGTTGGTCAGTTTCTTGCCCTTCAGGGGGTTCACTTCCAGATCGTTATCGCGGGAATGCTCGCCGATCACCATGCCTTGGTAGACATCCGTCTGAGGGCTGACAAACATCCGGCCACGCTCTTCGAGGTTCCAGAGCGCATAGGCTACGGCCTGGCCTTTCTCCATCGAAATCAGAACACCGGCGCGACGACCCGGGATCGGGCCTTTGTGTGGGGCCCATCCATGGAACACGCGGTTCAGGACGCCGGTGCCGCGTGTGTCAGTCAGGAATTCTCCGTGATATCCGATCAAGCCCCGTGAGGGGACGTGTGCGATAATGCGGGTCTTTCCAGCGCCTGCCGGGCGCATCTCGGCCAGTTCGCCCTTACGCGCACCGGTGACCTTTTCGATCACCGAACCTGAGTATTCGTCATCCACATCGATGGTAACTTCCTCGATGGGTTCGAGACGCTGACCGTCTTCCTCGCGGAACAGGACCTGCGGGCGCGAGATGCTGAGTTCGAACCCTTCGCGGCGCATGTTTTCGATCAGTACACCCATCTGCAATTCGCCGCGGCCGGCAACCTCAAATGCTTCGCCACCGGGGGTGTCGCTGATTCGGATGGCCACATTGGATTCGGCCTCTTTCATCAGACGGTCGCGGATCACGCGCGACTGCACCTTTTTCCCGTCCCGGCCCGCCAGCGGCGAATCGTTTATGCCGAATGTCACCGAGATGGTGGGAGGGTCAATCGGCTGGGCGGGCAGGGCCTGGTCGACCTGAGGCGCAACCAGCGAGTCGGCCACCGTGGCCTTGCTCATGCCGGCGATGGTGACGATGTCGCCCGCTTCGGCACTGTCGATGGGCTGCTGGCTCAGTCCGCGAAAGGCCAGGATCTTGGAGGCCCGGAAATTCTCGATCAGCGTGCCATCCCGGCTGAGGGCCTTGAGGGTGTCGCCGGTTTTCAATGTACCGGTTTCGACACGACCGGTCAGGATGCGGCCAATGAACGGATCACTGCCAAGCGTAGTGGCCAACATTCGGAACGGTTCATCTTTGTGGGCGGCCTGCTGTGGCGCAGGGACATGATCCACGATCAGATCAAACAGGGCGCTCAGATCCTTGCGCGGTCCGTCCAGTTCCATATCGGCCCAGCCGGATCGGCCGGAGGCGTACATGGCCGGAAAGTCCAACTGGTCGTCATCGGCGCCCAAATTGGCGAACAGGTCAAAGCACTCGTCCAGCGCGCGGTCCGGTTCTGCATCGGGTTTGTCGACCTTGTTCAACACCACGATCGGGCGCAAACCCAGAGCCAGCGCCTTGGAGGTCACGAATTTTGTCTGCGGCATTGGCCCCTCGGCGGCATCGACCAGCAGGACAACCCCGTCGACCATGCTGAGGATACGCTCGACCTCACCCCCGAAATCCGCGTGGCCGGGGGTGTCGACGATGTTGATCCGGGTGCCTTTCCACTCGACCGAAGTGGCTTTGGCCAAAATGGTGATGCCGCGTTCCCGTTCCAGATCGTTGCTGTCCATGGCGCGTTCGGCCACGGCCTGATTTTCCCGGAACGCGCCGGATTGCTTCAGCAGCTCATCCACCAGCGTTGTCTTGCCGTGGTCCACGTGAGCGATGATTGCGATGTTGCGCAGGTCCATGAGAGGTCAGCCTTTGAACGGGAAGTTGCCCGGCGCATAACGCGGTGCGGCGAAATATGCCAGCCCTATCGGGTGTTCAGTGGCCAGCCGTCTTGGAAAACAGATGAATAACCAGAATACCGGCAAGAATCATCGACAATCCTAGAACCGCGGGCCCGTCCAGTTTCTGACCGAAGACAACAAAACCGATAATCGCAATAAAGAAAATGCCAAGACCGGACCAAACCGCATAGACAATACCAACCGGCATGACCCTGAGCGTCAGCGCCAGCAGGTAAAATGCGCACCCGTATCCCACAACAACCAGAACCGATGGCCACAATCGGGTGAATTGCTGACCGGCCTGCAACGCGGTCGTGCCAATCGTTTCCGCGACGACGGCCAGTAGCAGGATCAAATACGCTTTGGGCATCTCAAATACCTCTGCACGGGGTTACACAGCCGGGTTGAGCACGAATTTCTGATATGAGGCAAGAGGCTTCGGGCGCATTCTTACAGACGCTTGGGCAGTCAGGTCAGGTTTACCTGACTTTAGGTAAATCGGTTTTTGTGTACCATCATCTTCGTTGTTAGTGATTTGTTAACGAGTATTGTTTCATGACCACATTTGTAAAATCCGTCATTGTTGCTTCGGCACTGATCGTGGCGCTTGGGTGGCTTGCAGGCGGGGGGTCCGTCAAGACTGATGCAGCCCATTCAGTTCAACAGTTAATGGTAGGGTAGTGTAGCGCCCGCCGGATACACCACGAAAAAGGAGCCTTCCGGCTCCTTTTTCTTTTGTAGTGTCAGGTGGTTGGCACTTGGTTGGCTGCGAAATGCACAACCAGCTGCGGCTCCAGCCAGGCCCAGATCTGCGGTGCCCCGGTTTCGATCGCGGACCGGACGCGGGCTTCAAGCTGGGGATACGTGACGTTGTAGTCGATCCAAGAGCCGCCATCGGTTTCCAGATTGGCAATCGGGGTCTGAAGCCGGTCGACCGCCTTGGCAAATTGCGAATCAGGGCTGTTCGCGCATTCGAACTCGCGCCACAAGTCATGCAGGGCCGCGCCTTGGTCTTGGGGCAGCAGACCAAACAGGCGGCACGCGGCGGCGTTTTCCGCCGCGGCCTGCGCGCCATGATCGACCTGCCCATGTATCGGGTGGTCGCCTGCATCTATTTCGACAATGTCGTGCAGTAAAAGCATGCTGAGAACGCGCTCGATCCGGACATCCCCGCCCGCCTGATCCGCCAGTACCCAGGCGTACAGCATCACATGCCATGAATGCTCGGCAGAGTTTTCGAACCTCTGCGCGCCAATCAATCGCGACGCGCGCATGACCGATTTCAGCTGATCCGCCTCGGTCAGGAACGGCAGCCGATCCGTGAACGAGTTCTTGTCTGTCTTGCCGCCACTTTGCAGGGCGCGCGCATGGTCATAGGCTTGCGGAAAGGCTTGAGCCAGATAGGCGGCGCGCCCGTCTTGCAGATTGTCCCGCACAACAGCCAAATGATCCGGGCGGGGCTGATCTGCACACAGAACCTGAAACAAGGGCTGGCATCGATCCAGGATCTTGGCAAACCGGGCATCCGGTGTCTCGTCAGCCTCAAACTCGTGCCACAGCACCAGAAACTGGTCGTACTGATCCTTGGGCAAGAGCCCAAACAGCTCCCGCGCGGCCAATTGCTCGGCCTGCGCAACGGCGGCCCAATCGGTTTTCAGATGGATAGGGTGATCGCCGACGATGATCTCGACCAGATCATGCAACAACAGCATGCGGATCACCCGGTCGATGGACACCTCTGAATCGGCTAGCGGGGCCATCACCAGCGCCCACAACGCCAGGTGCCAGCTGTGTTCGGCTGCATTCTCGGCGCGGCTCTGGTCGAGCAGGACATTGGCGCGCTCAACCGTTTTCAACCTGTCTGCCTGTTTCAGGAATGCGATCTGTGCCGCCAGGCGGTCGGTCATTGCTTTTCGATGGCCTTGAGTTTCGACCTGTGTTCCGAGAGCCGTTTGATCACGAATTGGCGGGCCTTGCGCTCGGCCAGACGAACCCGGATCTCGGTCAGATAGGCTTCTTCCAGTGACTGCGAGGCCGCGCCCAGAACCTCGCCGACCTCGACAAAAAAGCGATCCTCTCCCGTCTCATCCATAACCTTCATCGTGTCTTCGGCCAGTTTGGCCGCAAGAGTGGTGATGGTGTCGGACATCAGCGCGTGGTCTCGGTCAGGCGGCGTTTCACATAGTCGCTGACATTGGTGATCAGCGTGTCCATGTGGCGGTCCTGAAAAAATGATCCGCGCTCTCGACTTCGGTATGGGTAATGGTAATGCCTTTTTGCTCGTGCAGTTTGCTGACCAGCGCGGTTGTGTCGGTCGGTGGCGCAACGCGGTCTGCGGAACCGTTTATGATCAGACCCGAAGACGGGCAGGGCGCCAGGAACGAAAAGTCGTACATATTCGCGGGCGGCGACACGCTGATAAAGCCGGTGATTTCGGGACGGCGCATCAACAGTTGCATGCCAATCCACGCCCCGAACGAGAATCCGGCAACCCAGCAGTGTTTCGAATTGTTGTTCATCGACTGCAGGTAATCGAGCGCCGAGGCCGCATCGCTCAGCTCACCCACGCCCTGATCGTATTCGCCCTGACTGCGCCCCACACCACGGAAATTGAACCGCAACACAGTAAAGCCCATGTTGTAGAACGCGTAGTGCAGGTTGTAGACGACCTTATTGTTCATGGTCCCGCCGAATTGCGGGTGCGGGTGCAGCACGATGGCGATCGGTGCGTCTTTTTCCTTTTGCGGGTGGTAGCGGCCTTCCAGGCGGCCTTCGGGTCCGGGAAAAATCACCTCGGGCATGTGTGCTTTGGTCCTGTCTTTTTTCTCTGCTGGCCCAGGGGGTATACTTGACGATATCCGCTTGGCACCTTAGAATGGTTCTAATTATTTCACATCGCGCAATGACGTTGCTCGTCGGAGATACGCACTGGCTGCGGCGGCGTCAATGTTTTCGCGCGGGCTTGTCGCGAGGGACAGATTATGAAGCTGTCGACCAAGGGTCGTTACGCCATGGTGGCCTTGGCCGACATCGCGCTGCAATCCCCCGATGCACTTGTTACTCTTGGCGAGATTTCCGAACGTCAGGACATCTCTCTTCCCTACCTTGAGCAGCTGTTTGTCAAGTTGAGACGGGCAGAGCTGGTCGCCTCGGTTCGGGGTCCCGGTGGGGGATATCGCCTGGCCCGACCTGCGTCAGAGATTCGCGTGGTCGAGGTGCTTTCTGCGGTGGATGAAACCGTGGATGCGATGCATAAGGGGGCGGGTGCGTCTGGCGGCTCTTCGGGCAGTCGGGCGCAATCCATGACCAACCGTCTGTGGGAAGGGCTGAGCGCGCATGTCTACGTGTTCCTGCACCAGACTCGCTTGTCCGATGTCATCCAGAATGGTCTCGCGCCCTGTCCGGCCGTCCCCAACCTGTTTGCTGTTGTGGATGACTGAGTCATTGAACCTCGACCAGCAGACAAGCTGTGAGCGGGGAAAGACGTGTCCATGAAACGCGTATACCTGGATCACAATGCCACCACGCCCCTGCGGCCCGAAGCGCGCGAGGCGATGACCGCGGCCATGGATGTCTGCGGGAATCCCTCGTCGGTCCATGCAGAGGGCCGCGCGGCCAAGGCCGTCATCGAGCGGGCGCGCGCACAGATCGCGACGGCGTTTGGTGCGGATGGGGCGGATATCGTGTTCACCTCGGGTTCGACCGAAGGCGCGGCCCTGACATTGGCTGGGCGCGATCTGCATGGCGCTGCCATTGAACATGACGCGGTACGGGCCTGGTCGGTTGAGGATCTGAACGTGTCCGGCAAGGGGGGGGTCGCTGTTCAGGATCCTGCGCGGTCCACTCTGCAATTGGCCAATTCGGAAACCGGGCTGGTCCAGGACCTGCCGGACGGCTTGGCTGTTACGGATGCGACCCAGGCGTTTGGCAAGCTTCCGATTGCGTTCAACTGGCTGGGGGCGCAAGTGGCGCTGGCCTCCGCGCATAAACTGGGCGGGCCCAAGGGTGTCGGGGCCGTTATCATGAAACGCGGGACCGATCTGGCGGCGCAGATCCGGGGCGGTGGGCAAGAGATGGGGCGGCGCTCGGGGACGGAAAATGTCATTGGAATAGCGGGCTTCGGGGCCGCCGCCGAAGCCGCGGCGCGCGATCTGAGCGACGGTGTTTGGGATCGAATCGCAGAACTTAGAAATATTCTAGAAAGTGCTCTTGAGGCTGGAACTAAATCACCTATTTTTGTCGGGAAAGGCCAGACGCGCCTTTCAAATACCTCGTGTTTTGCAAGTCCCGGTTGGAAGGGTGAGACGCAGGTGATGCAGATGGACTTGTCGGGTTTTGCGATCAGCGCCGGCTCGGCCTGTTCCAGCGGCAAGGTACGCGCAAGTGCGGTGCTGACCGCGATGGGATACGATGAGGTGACAGCAGCCAGCGCGATCCGCGTGTCGCTGGGTCCCCAGACAACGGAAGAAGACGTGCTGCGTTTCGCCGAGACGTGGATTGAAAAAGAGAAAAAGCATCGCGCGCGAGCAGCGTGATCTGACGGAGGGTTAAGATATGGCCGCTTTGGACCAGACCCAGGTGAAAGAGGGTGTCGATCAGGAAACCGTGGATGCGGTGCGTGAGGTCGGGACCTACAAGTACGGCTGGGATACAGATATCGAAATGGAATATGCGCCAAAAGGCGTGAATCCGGATATCGTGCGGCTGATTTCAGAAAAGAACGAAGAGCCGGAGTGGATGACCGAGTGGCGCCTGTCGGCCTTTGAGCGTTGGACAAAGATGGACGAACCCAAATGGGCCATGGTTCATTATCCGCCCATCGATTTTCAGGACCAGTATTACTATGCGCGTCCGAAATCGATGGAGGAAAAGCCCAAGTCTCTGGACGAGGTTGATCCGAAACTGCTGGCCACTTACGAAAAGCTCGGTATCCCTTTGAAAGAACAGATGATTCTTGCAGGTGTCGAGGGCGCTGAGGCGGCGCCGGCCGAAGGCCGCAAGGTTGCGGTGGATGCTGTGTTCGATTCGGTTTCCGTTGGGACAACCTTTCAGGATGAATTAAAGAAACATGGGGTGATCTTCTGCTCGATCTCCGAAGCGATCCGTGAACATCCCGAACTGGTGAAAAAGTATCTTGGGACGGTTGTGCCGGTCTCGGACAATTTTTATGCGACACTGAATTCGGCGGTCTTTTCAGACGGATCTTTTGTCTACATTCCACCCGGCGTGCGCTGCCCGATGGAGTTGAGCACCTATTTCCGCATCAACGCCGAAAACACCGGCCAGTTTGAACGCACGCTGATCATCGCCGACAAAGGCTCGTATGTGTCCTATCTGGAAGGGTGCACCGCACCGCAGCGCGATACGGCCCAGTTGCACGCCGCGATCGTCGAAATCATCGTCGAAGAAGACGCCGAAGTGAAATATGCCACCGTTCAGAACTGGTTCCCCGGGGACGAAGAAGGCAAGGGTGGCATCTACAACTTTGTGACCAAGCGTGCCGATTGCCGGGGCGACCGCTCCAAAGTCATGTGGACGCAGGTCGAAACCGGCTCGGCCGTGACGTGGAAATACCCGTCCTGCATCCTGCGGGGCGACGAAAGTCAGGGTGAATTCTACTCGATCGCGATTACCAACAACTATCAGCAGGCCGATACCGGCACCAAGATGGTGCATCTTGGGAAGAACACCAAATCCCGGATTGTGTCCAAGGGGATCAGCGCGGGTAAGGCGCAGAACACCTATCGTGGTCTGGTCTCGATGCACCCAAAGGCAAAAGACAGCCGCAACTATACGCAGTGCGACAGCCTGCTGATCGGCGACAAATGCGGGGCGCATACGGTTCCGTATATCGAGGTCAAGAACAACTCGTCTCGCGTGGAACACGAAGCGACGACGTCCAAGGTGGACGATGATCAGCTGTTCTACTGCCGCCAGCGCGGCATGGACGAGGAAGAGGCCGTGGCATTGGTGGTTAACGGGTTCTGCAAGGATGTGTTGCAGGCCCTGCCGATGGAGTTTGCGATGGAAGCGCAGCAGCTTGTCGCGATTTCGCTGGAAGGCTCGGTCGGTTGATGACCCGCTCACCCCGGAACGGCAACCGTAAGGACGATGTGTTGACCGTGCTTGGATATGCTCTTCCGGTTCTGGGCGGGTTGCTGGGCATGGTCTATGTCAACACCAACTATATGGACTTTATCAACCCGGTATGGGCCGTGGGCGGCGGGGCGATCCTAGGTTGGATCGCGGCCCGGCTGATCCGCCGGCTGCTGGGGTAGGAAACGATTGGGGCCACACAGCCCTTGCGATACGCAAAAGGACGAAAAATGCTGGAAATTAAGAACCTGCACGTGAAACTTGAGGAAGAAGACAAGCAAATCCTCAGCGGTGTCGACCTGACGGTTGAGGCTGGCAAGGTGCATGCAATCATGGGCCCGAACGGGTCAGGCAAGTCGACCCTAAGCTACGTGCTGTCGGGCCGCGACGGGTACGAAGTGACCGAAGGATCCGCCACGCTTGAAGGCGAAGATCTGCTGGAGATGGAACCCGAAGAACGCGCAGCCGCCGGTGTGTTTCTGGCGTTCCAGTATCCGGTGGAAATTCCGGGTGTCGGCAATATGACTTTCCTGCGCACTGCCGTGAATGCGCAGCGCAAGGCGCGCGGAGAAGAGGAATTGTCGGCCGCAGACTTTCTGAAAGAGATTCGCGCTAAAGCCAAAGCGCTGAAGATCGATGCGGATATGCTGAAACGGTCGGTCAATGTCGGCTTTTCGGGCGGTGAGAAAAAACGCAACGAAATTCTGCAGATGGCCATGCTAGAGCCAAAAATGTGCATTCTGGACGAAACCGATTCCGGTCTGGATGTCGATGCCATGAAACTGGTGGCCGAAGGTGTGAACGCGCTACGCGACGCAGGACGCGGCTTTTTGGTGATCACGCATTACCAACGCCTGCTGGATCACATCAAACCGGATGTCGTGCACATCATGGCCGACGGGCGCATCGTGAAATCCGGTGGCCCTGAGCTGGCGCTTGAGGTCGAACACAACGGCTATGCCGATATTCTGGCCGAGGTGAACTGATGGCGTTACCGGAATTCAAACAGACAGAGACCGAGGCGCGGCTGGCCGCGCTGACCATGCCGGATGCCGGCTGCACCCGCGCTGCACGCGAGGATGCTCTGGCCCGTGTTTTAGAGACCGGCTTGCCGGGGCGTCGTGACGAATACTGGAAATACACCAGACCCGACACGCTGGTGGCGCCGGTTGCACCGCAAGCGGCCGTGATTCAGGATCCCGAGGCTCTGGTCTTCGACGATATGGATTGCCTGAAAATCGTGTTTGTCGATGGTGTCTTCAGTGCCGCGGACTCGGACGAATTGGCCCTCGAAGGTGTTAGCATTGATCGCCTGGAAGACATCTGTTGCAAAGACATTCACTGGGCCCGGGACCTTTATGGTGTGCTCGAAACGCGGGGGCAGACCCCTGTTCAACGTCCTCTGGCGGCCTTGAACACCGCGTTCGCCTCGGATGGTGTGGCGATCCACGTCAGCGGCAAGCCGTCCAAGCCCATCAACTTTGTCTATCGGCATGCCTCGGAAACCTCGGATGCGATCTTGCATCACGTCATCCGTGTCGAAAGCCACGCTCAGGTGACGATTCTGGAAACCGGCCCGGCGGCCTCGCGGTTCAACAAATGTATGGAGATCGATATCGTCGACAGCGGCACGCTTCATCACGTGCGGGCCCAGGGTCCGGATCACGAGCGCCGCGCAGCGACGCATATGTTTACGCGTTTGGGAACAGAGTCCGTCTACAAATCCTTCACTCTGACCGTGAACGGTGTCCTGACACGGAACGAACAGGTGATCGAGTTGACCGGTGACGACGCTGTTGCGCATGTGGCGGGGGCTTGCGTCGGGGATGGCGATTTCCATCACGACGATACTGTTTTCGTGACGCATGATGCGGTGAACTGCGAAAGCCGCCAGGTGTTCAAAAAAGTTCTGCGCAACGGGGCAACCGGCGTTTTCCAGGGCAAAATCCTTGTCAAGGAAGGGGCACAGAAAACGGACGGCTATCAGATCAGTCAGTCCTTGCTTTTGGACGGGGACAGTCAGTTTCTCGCCAAGCCGGAACTTGAGATTTATGCGGATGACGTGGCCTGTTCGCACGGCTCCACATCCGGAGCAATCGACGAAGAGGCTCTTTTCTATCTCCGGTCCCGCGGTGTGCCGACCAAGGATGCCACCAATATGCTGACCCTGGCCTTTCTGGCCGAAGCGGTTGACGAAATCGAAGATGCCGATCTGGCCGAAGCCATTGTAGACCGTCTGGAGGGGTGGTTGGCACGGCGCAGCTGATGTCCGTTTCGACAGACATTGTGGCGACGTACCGGGGGCCGGGGCGTGTTGTGCGCCGTTTGCTGGACATGGGCCCGCGCGAAGACCGCGCGCTGGCCTTTTTGATGGCGTTTTGTGTGGTCGCTTTCATTTCGCAAATGCCCGGTCTTGCCCGGCGTGCCCATTTGGAAAGTCTGGAACTGAACATGCTGCTTGGTGGGGCGTTGATGGGCTCGGTGTTCATCTTGCCGCTGTTCTTTTACGCGCTGGCCCTGGTTTCGTATTGGGCAGCCCGTCTGGCAGGAGGGCGCGGAACGGCCTACGGTGCCCGACTGGCCCTGTTCTGGGCTTTGTTGTCTTCGGCTCCACTGGTGTTACTTAATGGTCTTGTGGCCGGGTTTATCGGTCCGGGACCAACTTTGACTTTTGTAGGTATTGTTTGGGTTGCTGTTTTCGTCTGGTTCTGGTTATCCGGTCTGAGACAAGTGCAAAGGTCTGAGGCATGAACACGGTTTTCCTGAGCAATCTGGCGGTCTTGACGCTGACCAAACCGGCCGAGGCTGCCCGCCGTCTGATGGACATGAAACCCGGGCGCGAAGTCTTGTGGCTCGCGTTCTTTCTGGCGGTTGTGCTCAATTGCATGGTCCAGTTGGGCATCGACACTCTTGTTCAGGTTTCCGACGCGGATGGGTTGACGGAACCCGACCCGGTTCCATTGATATTGTTGAAATCCGCAGGCGCCATGATGCTGAGCATCCTGGCTTTTTTGTATGTTGGGCGTCTGTTTGGCGGCACCGCCAGCTTCGACGATATGATGGTGCTGACAATCTGGCTGCAGTTCCTGCAGGTTGCGGCCTTGTTGGTCTCGCTGCTGGTTGGCCTTGCGCTGCCGTTCTTCGTGCTGCCACTGACGCTGGCCATTGCGTTGTTGAGCCTCTACATCACGCTACATTTCCTGAATGAGGCGCACCAGCTTGGGTCGCTCGGCAAATCATTTGTGGTGATCCTTCTGTCCGGCCTCATCGCGGTTCCTTTTGTCCTCATGTTGACCCCATCCGGGCCCGCCTAGGAAGACACGACTATGTATGATGTGCAGAAAATTCGTTCAGACTTTCCGATCCTGTCGCGTCAGGTGAATGGCAAACCGCTGACCTATCTGGACAATGGCGCATCGGCGCAAAAGCCGCAGGTGGTGATCGACACGGTGACCCGTGCCTATGCCGAAGAATACGCAAACGTGCATCGCGGCCTGCATTACCTGTCCAATCTGGCCACCGAGAAATACGAGGCTGTGCGCGGAACGATTGCGCGGTTTCTAGGTGTCTCGAACGAGGATGAGATCGTTCTGAACTCCGGCACGACCGAGGGGATCAACCTCGTCGCCTATGGCTGGGCCATGCCACGTCTGGAGGCCGGGGATGAGATTTTGCTCAGTGTCATGGAGCATCACGCCAACATCGTGCCCTGGCACTTTCTGCGCGAACGTCAGGGCGTTGTGTTGAAATGGATCGATGTGGACGCGGATGGCGGGCTCGACCCGCAGGCGGTGATTGATGCCATCGGACCAAAAACCAAACTGGTTGCATTGACGCATTGTTCGAACGTTCTGGGCACAGTTGTTGACATCAAGGCCATCACCGAAGGCGCCCACGCCAAGGGCGTTCCCGTTCTGGTGGATGGAAGTCAGAGCGCCGTGCACATGCCGGTCAATGTTGACGATATCGGATGTGATTTCTACGCCATCACAGGGCACAAGCTCTACGGCCCCTCAAGCTCGGGCGCGATTTTTATCAAGTCCGAACGCATGGCCGAGATGCGCCCCTTTATCGGCGGCGGTGATATGATCAAAGAGGTCAGCAAGGACCAGGTCATCTACAACGACCCGCCGATGAAATTCGAAGCCGGAACGCCCGGTATCGTGCAGATCATCGGATTGGGGGCTGCCCTCGACTACATGATGGATCTGGGGATGGAGAATATCGCAGCCCATGAGTCCGGGTTGCGAGATTACGCGATGCAGCGCCTGACTGGCCTGAACTGGCTGCAGGTGCAGGGCACCCGGCCGGACAAGGCCGCGATTTTCAGTTTCACGCTGGACGGGGCCGGGCACGCGCATGACGTATCCACCATTCTCGACAAGAAAGGTGTCGCTGTGCGCGCAGGTCATCATTGCGCGGGACCGTTAATGGATCATCTGGGCGTGACGGCAACATGTCGTGCGAGCTTTGGCCTCTATAACACCACGGATGAGGTCGACACCCTGATCGACGCCCTGGAACTGGCCCATGATTTGTTTGCCTGAGGCGGCCTGTTTGGGATGACCTCACCCTGCGGCGTGCTCGCGGATTTGCAGTTGCACACGGATCGGAACGAGGTTAGCTAACGGCCTAGGCACCTGTAGCTCAGCTGGATAGAGCGCTGCCCTCCGAAGGCAGAGGCCAGAGGTTCGAATCCTCTCAGGTGCGCCACGCCTTTTCCGTGAATCTTGTCCCCCGCTTCGTGCTGCAGGCAGTTACTTGGTGTTACCTAAGCCTGTGAGTAAAGGACTTTGAGCTGCGACTGGAGAGCGAAATCAGGGAGAGCCTGAAGCACGGGATTTTGGGGCTGTCTGTGTTAAATTAGAACGCTCAAGAGACCAAGCGCAAATCAAATACGGTCCCAAGCAATTTCAGGACCTAAAGGCAAGGGCAGTTCGGGTTAACGAGCGCTACTCAGCCGCGCCAGGTGCGGATGACACCGCAATCCATGTGGACAAAGTTCGAGCGGTAATATTGACCGACGCCGCCCGCGCGGCAGGCCATGGCCGCCTTGGCCACCTGAGACACTGATCGGGAAGACAGACGCAGGTCCGCTGCCTGACCCTGCATGTGCAGCGAGTTCCGCGCCACCCGGCGGGACTTTGACCGCAGCATGGCATTTGTCTGCGGCGACCGATAGCCCGACAACAGCATGTAAGGCTCGGTTACATCCAGCATGTTGTGTGCCGCTGCCATGATGTCCACAGCGCGCAGGTCCATCGACTTGACCTGATCCGTGCGCCAGTCCCGCATGAAGTGGTTCACTTCCTTGACGGCGTCCTTGATGTACTTGCCATCGACCCAGTAGATCATATCAATCCGCTCGCCGGTACGACCGGAATACATCCGAATACGACGGATGTCGCCGCCGCCGCGAAGAAAACCTGCTGCCTTGGAATAGGTGGGTGCCGCTGTAACCACTGTTGCCGCAAATGCGCCCAATAGGGCACGCCGGGTCAACCCCGAAGTACTGCTCTTGGTCATTTTGTGTTTCGTCCCGTACTGTTCCTGCCTGCACACGATGTTACGTGCACTGTCTTAATTTTTTCCCATCCCAGATGGCGAATTTATGGCACAAACGGATTCGGCGGCCAAGAAGTCTTTCATATTCATGTTTTCAAGGGGGAATTTTCGGCAGTTTTTTGCGCAACTGATGCAGCATTGCATGTTTTTCCGAAATTGCGGTTTTTGTGTCACCGCGTCGATGCAATCGCGCATCAGGCAGAGAATTTAGCTTTCAGGTAAGGAATTTGTGAATAGACAAGGGCATAGCGTCAAACCCATAGTTGTCGGACGCAATCCCATCTGCGCAAGTCATTGATTAACCAAGGTCATCGCATGCTATCTGTTTTTCGGACCAGCACATCCATTTTGCTTGCGGCGTGTTTCGCTGCAACCGCAGCCCTCGCGAACACAACGTCGGAGCCGTCCCCCAGCACAGCCTTTCAGATGGCTGTTGCGGAAACCATTCCGGCCTCGTCTGAAATCGCTGACTTCTACCGAACAAACGGATTTTCGCCGATCTGGGTGGGCTCGTCGCCCGAGCACGCGCACCGTCGCGCCGCTCTGATCTCGGCGCTGTCCAACGCGCACCGTCACGGTCTGCCGGAGACGCGCTATGATGTGCAGGCGCTTGTCGATCAGATGCAGCAGGCGCGCTCTGTTCGGGATTTGGGTGCGGTTGAGGCCGAGTTGAGCCGCGTTTTTGTGGACTACGCCGGTGATCTGTATTCGGGGACACTAAAACCGTCGAGCATCGACAAGGGGCTGGTGCGGTCGGTGGAGCGTCGCAGTGACGCTGAACACTTACGCGCGCTGATGACGTCCGAAGGGGCCACGTATCTCGATCAGATTGCCCCTCAGACCCGACAGTATCGTGCGTTGATGAAGCAAAAGCTGGCGCTGGAAGCTTTGGTTGCGCAAGGCGGGTGGGGCCAAACGGTGCCTGTGGCCAAGCTGGAATACGGAGATTCCGGGCCAACTGTTATCAAACTGCGCGACAGACTTGTTGCCATGGGGTACCTGAGGCCAACGGCCAGCCCCGATTTTGACGCGACTTTGCTGGCGGCGGTGCAGGAGTTCCAAACAGATCATGGTCTGGAGCCAGACGGCGTAGCCGGGCAGGGGACTATTACTGAGCTCAATCGACCGGCCTCCGATCGGCTCAAGGCCGTCTATGTCGCGCTCGAGCGCGAAAGGTGGCTGCCACGCGAGCGTGGCACGCGTCATGTTCTGGTCAATCAGGCCGATTTTTCGGCCAAGATAGTCGATGACGGTCTGGTAACCTTTGAAACGCGTGCGGTGATCGGGAAAAACACGCATGATCGCCGCAGTCCGGAGTTTTCGGACGAGATGGAGCATATGGTGATCAACCCCAGCTGGTATGTTCCACGCTCGATCATCACCAAAGAGTATCTGCCCAAGCTGCAGTCAAATCCAAATGCCGTTGGGCATATCCACATCACGGATCGCAGTGGTCGCCAGGTCAACCGCGGGGCCGTGGATTTCACCCAGTTCACTGCGCGCAACTTCCCGTTTTCGATGCGGCAGCCTCCTAGCAAAAGCAATGCGCTGGGGCTGGTGAAGTTCATGTTCCCTAACAAGTACAATATCTATCTACATGATACGCCTCAGAAATCTCTGTTCGCGCGTGAGGTGCGGGCGTTCTCGCATGGCTGTATCCGGCTTGCGGATCCGTTCGATTTTGCCTATGCGTTGCTGTCGAAACAGGAAGAAGACCCCAAGGCGTTTTTTCACCGCGTTCTCAAGACCGGCAAGGAAACCAAGGTGGATCTGGATCAGCCGGTTCCGGTGCACCTGATCTACCGGACGGCGTATGTCGGACCCAAAGGCGATGTGCAGTATCGCCGCGACGTTTATGACCGGGACCGCAAGATTTGGGAGGCCCTGCAAAAGGCAGGGGTGGTCCTGCCCGACGTTCAGGGGTAATCACGGGGGCAAATCCTGCCAAAAGGAAGCCCGCCATGCAGTATACCGTTCAGCAGATCGCCGATGCTCTGGGCGCTGATTGTCAGGGCGAGACCGACCTGACAATTGTACGGGCGGCCGAACCCGGCACTGCTGGGCCTACGGATTTGGCTATGGCGATGTCTCCGAAATACGCGGATGCCTTGTCGGCGGGTGACGCCCGTTCAGCCGTCGTGTGGGATGGGGCGGACTGGCAGGCACTGGGCCTGCGTGCTGCCATTTTTGTTCAGCGTCCGCGCATGGCTATGGCCGGCATAACCGCGATGCTGGATCGCGGGCAGGGCGTTGAACCCGGCATCCATCCGTCCGCCATCATCGATCCAACCGCTGAGATTGGGGCTGATGTCTCAGTCGGTCCGTTAACTGTCATTGGAGCGCGGGTCCGCGTCGGGGCCGGGTCCATAATCGGCGCGCATTGCGTGATCGGCATGGATGCGGTTCTGGGAGACCAAGCTCTCCTGCGCGAGATGGTGAGTATCGGCGCGCGCGCCTTGATCGGAGATCGTTTTATCGCGCAGCCGGGCGCGCGGATCGGCGGAGACGGATTCAGCTATGTCACACCCGAGGTGTCCGGAGCGGAAAACGCCCGCAAGACGTTGGGCGACCAAGGAGACGCCAAGGCGCAAAGCTGGCTGCGTATTCACTCTCTGGGCGCCGTCGAAATCGGCGACGATGTCGAGGTCGGTTCGAATTGCACGGTCGACAACGGCACCATCCGCAATACCTATATCGGTGACGGGTCCAAGTTGGACAACCTTGTCCATGTTGGGCACAATACCCGTGTTGGGCGGGATTGCTTGCTGTGCGGGCAGACCGGCGTGTCGGGATCTGTCGAAATTGGCAACAACGTCGTGCTGGGTGGCCAGACCGGGGTGGTGGACAATATCTTTATCGGTGATGGTGTGATTTCAGGTGGCGGAACCAAGATTCTGTCCAATGTGCCTGCTGGTCGCGTCATCATGGGCTATCCTGGCATCAAGATGGAAAGCCACACGGACATCTATAAGGCACAACGCCGTCTGCCGCGGTTGGCGCGTGACGTCGAGGCGTTGAAAAAGGCTGTTTTCAAACAGCCCCCGAGCGATTAAATCATCCTCAAACTGTCAATCAGGGGACCAAAATGAGCATCAGCGACCGTGTCATCGCAATTATTGCAGAGCAGGCCGTGCTGGAGCCATCGGATGTGACGCCGGAAAGCACTCTGGAGGAGCTGGGCATTGACAGTCTGGGTCTGGTCGAGAGCATTTTTGCAATCGAAGAAGAGTTCGATATCACAATCCCTTTTAATGCAAACGAACCCCAGGCCAGTGATTTCGACATTAGCAATGTGGCGGCGATCATCGCCGGGATTGAAAAGCTTGTTTCGGAAAAGGTCTGACAGACGCTCATGAAACGTGTTGTCATTACCGGGGCCGGCACCATCAATGCGCTGGGGCATTCCGTCCCTGACACGCTTGAGGCGATGCGCGAAGGGCGTTGCGGGATATCTGAACTGGAGTTTCGCGATGTCGACCGTTTGACGATCAAAATCGGTGGGCAGGTTCGCGGGTTCGAGGCGGAGGGCCGGTTCAACCGCCAGCAGATGACGCTCTATGATCGGTTTACACAGTTTACCCTGACCGCCGCGAAAGAAGCGATCGAACAATCCGGCATTGAGTTTCACGGTGATCTGGCCGCGCGCTCAGGCGTTGTTTTAGGCACAGCGGGCGGCGGTGTGTCCACTTGGGACGACAATTACCGTTCGGTTTATGAGGACGGCAAGAACCGGGTGCATCCTTTTGTCGTTCCAAAGCTGATGAACAATGCCGCGGCCAGCCACGTGTCGATGGAGCACAATCTCAAGGGCCCCAGTTTCACGGTGTCCACCGCATGCGCGTCGTCAAACCACGCCATGGCGCTGGCTTTTCAGATGGTGCGCAGCGGCGCAGCGCCGGCCATGATCACCGGTGGGTCGGAGTCCATGCTGTGTTTCGGCGGCGTCAAAGCCTGGGAAGGCCTGCGGGTGATGTCCAAGGATGCGTGCCGGCCGTTCAGCGCCAACCGCAACGGGATGGTGCAGGGCGAAGGTGCAGGAATCTTTGTCTTTGAAGAATATGAACATGCCCGGGCCCGTGGCGCCGAGATTCTCTGTGAGATGGTTGGGTTTGCCATGTCATCGGATGCGGCGGATATCGTTATGCCCAGCAAACAAGGGGCCGCGCGGGCGATGGCCGGGGCGCTGGCCGATGCCCGATTGGATGCAAGCGACGTGTGTTACATCAACGCCCACGGCACCGGTACAACGGCCAATGACAAGACCGAATGTGCTGCGGTCGCGGATGTCTTTGGGCCGCATGCGGATGATCTGATGATTTCCTCGACCAAATCCATGCACGGTCACCTGATCGGCGGCACAGGAGCGGTCGAACTGCTGGCCTGCCTCATGGCCCTGAAAGACGGGGTCATAGCACCGACTATTGGCTATGAAGAACCCGATCCCGAATGTGCGCTGGATGTTGTCCCGAACGAAGCCCGCGAAGCCAAGGTAGACGTTGCCATCAGCAATGCGTTTGCTTTTGGCGGCTTGAATGCCGTTGTGGCGCTGAGGAAGGTCTAGACCCAAAAGCATACGCCGCCGAGAGGTCACGGCGGCGTTCAAGCACTTTGGGATCGGTCAGTTCACGTTGACGTCCAGCGAGTCAAATCCGTTGGTGAATCCCGAAAGCGACATCTCCATCTCCAGAACCTGATCGGGAAACCTGGCGGGCACCAGCGAGAAGGTTGCCTTGGTGCCGCCTTTCATCGCGTCGATGTCGCCCTGGCTCAAACCGAGTTGAGCAACGCAGCCGACCTGTACGCAGTGATGATAGTTGTACAGTTTGCGCGGTGCGCCATCGATAGACAGGGCAAGTTGCGCCTGCAAGAGCGTTTCCAACGGCACGATAACGTTTGCCCAAGCGACGGCTACGCCGCCGGCCGGTAGTTTGCCAATCGAGACTTCGGCAATCGGTTCGCCTTGCTGTCCGTTTAAGATCTGAACAATCGCGCAAGGGTCGGCGCCCTCTTCGGCCTTGATGCAGGACACTTCCCAATCGCCGGATGTCTCTTTTACGAATTGCTCTCCGACCCGGGGGCCGGTTTCTCCCAGGTCCAGCCCGCTGTCGGCGTCGGGTGTCTGAGTTTCTTGGGCGCTGACGGCGCCGCATATCAGTACAGCCGCCAGCGTGTGTAACGAGAGAAGTTTCTTGATCATGTATGCCTCGGTATGTGAGTGATCTTTTTGCTTCCTCTACCACCCTTCTGATCTGGTGTCAGGTGATAAGAGGCAGGCCGCGTCGAAAGTGAGCGGTTTTTGTCGTCGGCGCACAATTCACCGGGCTAGAGATAAGAAAAAGGGAGCTGGTGGAGCAGCTCCCTTTCCCAAATTTTTCTCCCCGTCGGACCGGCCGACTTATTTGTGCGCAAACGTTACGAGAGGGGCGCGCAGGGGTCAACTGCTAACCTGCATAATTAATGTTCCCGTTAGGTGGTTTTTATACGCAGAAGTCGCAAAAAAGCCGTGCCCGAAGGCACGGCCAGTCGACAGGGAGGAAGTCAGCTCCTTCACGGCCCGAGCCGCGACGAAGCGAATAGACTATCGCAATCAAAGGTTAACTTTGTATGCTTGCTGCGGATCGGTGAAAAAAGGGCAGGTCACAGATGAGTAACGGTGTTTTCCTGGGCGGCGGCGGTGAGGATTACGGTCAGCCCCAGTCTTTGAGCCTGAAATATGCAAACCGCCACGGTCTTATTGCCGGTGCCACGGGAACGGGAAAAACCGTGACGTTACAGATTCTTGCGGAGGGATTTTCCAAGGCCGGCGTTCCGGTGTTTTTGTCGGATGTCAAAGGGGATCTGTCTGGCTTGGCGCTGCCGGGCAGCGAAACGCACAAACTGCACAGTGCGTTTTTGGACAGGGCAAACCGCATCGGGTTTTCCGATTTCGCCTACGCGGCCGCGCCGGTCACCTTCTGGGATCTGTTCGGCGAGCAAGGGCATCCGGTGCGCACCACCGTGACCGAGATGGGCCCCTTGCTGCTATCGCGGTTGATGGAGCTGAGCGAAGCGCAGGAGGGCATTCTGAACATCGCCTTCCGGGTCGCCGATGAAGAGGGGATGCCGCTACTGGATCTCAAGGATCTTCAAGCGCTGCTGGTCTGGATCGGCGAGAACCGGGCACAGCTGTCCCTGCGATACGGCAACGTGTCCACGGCATCGATCGGCGCCATTCAGAGGCGGTTGCTGGTTCTGGAAAATCAGGGCGGCACCAAACTGTTCGGAGAACCGGCGCTGGATCTGGGCGATCTGATGCGAACCGACGCGGCCGGGCAGGGCATGGTCAACATACTTGCATCGGACCGGCTGATGGGGTCGCCGCGTCTCTACGCCACGTTTCTGTTGTGGTTGCTCAGCGAGCTGTTCGAAGAACTGCCCGAGGTTGGTGATCCGGAAAAGCCCAAGCTCGTGTTCTTTTTTGACGAGGCGCACCTGCTGTTCGAAGACGCGCCCAAGGTGCTGATCGATAAGGTCGAGCAGGTTGCCCGGTTGATCCGGTCAAAAGGTGTCGGAGTTTACTTCATCACCCAGAACCCGGCGGATATTCCCGAGGATATTCTCGGCCAGTTGGGCAATCGTGTTCAGCATGCCCTGCGCGCCTTCACCGCTCGGGACCGCAAGAACCTGCGTCTGGCGGCAGAAACCTATCGCGAAAACCCTGCCTTCGACACCGAGGTCGCGATCCGTGAGGTTGGCGTCGGCGAGGCCGTCACCTCGATGCTTCAGAAAAAGGGGGTGCCGGGCATCGTCGAACGGACGTTGATCAGGCCACCGGGGTCTCAGTTGGGGCCAATCACCGACCAAGAACGGCAGGCGGTTCTGAGCGCGTCGGCGATGGCTGCGAAATACGACACATTGACGGACCGGAAATCAGCCTTCGAGATCCTGCAGTCTCGTGCCGCGGCTGCCGCCAAGGAGGCCGAAGCCGCCGAGGCGGAAGACGTGGTGGAACAACAAACGCCGATAGAGCGCGAGTATGCGTCTGCCCGCAGGTATTCCGGCGGTCGGGTCGGGCGGTCTTCCTCTCGCGTGACGCGCAAAAAGGACACGTTTGCCACCGCGATGAGCGAGGCCGTCATCAAAGAGCTGAAAGGAACCACGGGGCGTCGTATCGTACGCGGTATTCTCGGCGGACTGTTCCGCGCCCGCTAGACAAGCACCCCATCCGGTTACTTGAGACGGCGTCGGCCTTCTTCCTGACAATACCGGTCGGCCTGCGGCACTGACATCTTGGTGGCCGGGAAATCGATGGCGCGGTCCCAGCTGACGCGATCCTGTCGGTAGAGCTGGCACGTGACGATCCCTTGGGGTGTCTGAACCTTGACGGGTGTGGTTTCCAGCTCTTCCGGTGTCGGAATACACGCTGATAATGCGGCAAACGCTGGCAGCATGATGATGGCTTTGGCGAGTGGTGTTTTCATGGTTTTTACAGGTACTCTCACTGGTGAGTGCAAAAAATCGTTACGGATCGGTCGTGGGATTGGTGAAACACGGCCGACAACAGACCGCCCGACACAAAAGGGCGGTGAATCCGTGTATTCAGAATGCACCTTTTAATCAAGAAACCACGCCACGCCACGGCCGTGGTTCCGGGATTTGAGAAGATTTCTGCCTATTTCTCCGGGATTAGCCCTCTTGGGCTGAATCTGAGGACAATCAACAGGATCAGACCCATCGTGAACAAGCGCATATGCGCAGCGCTGTCGATCAGATGCGCCTTGAGCGCGCTGCCGTCCGGCATTCCTATGGTAATCAGGTTCATCAGCCACAGGCCGATGGGCTCGACTTGGACCCACAAGAACCAGATTACAAAGGCACCCAGAACCGCCCCAAAGTTGTTACCGGACCCGCCAACAATCACCATGACCCAGACAAGGAAGGTAAAGCGCAGAGGCTGATAGGCGCTGGGGGTCAGTTGCCCGTCCAGCGTGGTCATCATCGCGCCCGCAATGCCGCAGATGGCGGAGCCCAGCACGAAAATTTGCAGATGCCGGCGGGTGACGTCCTTGCCCATGGCTTCAGCGGCCACCTCGTTGTCGCGAATAGCGCGCATCATGCGGCCCCATGGGCTTTTCAGCGCTTTTTGCGCCATCCACAGCAGGATCAGCAGAACGGCAAGGAAAAGCACCGAATAGCCCAGTTTGACCGATAGCGTCGAGGCGGTGATCGGATCAAGGCCCAGCCAGTCCGCGCGGGCGATAAAGCCCGGATCGTTCTGCAACTCGATCTCATACCCAACCACCGGGGCAGGGCGCGGAATGCCATAGACATTCTTGACGCCGCGGGCAAGCCAGTCCTCGTTCTTGAGCACGGCGATAATGATCTCTGCAATGCCTAGTGTGGCAATGGCCAGATAGTCTGAACGCAGACCCAAAGCGGTCTTGCCGATCAGCCAGGCCGCACCTGCCGCCAGCAAGCCGCCTGCTGGCCACGCCACCAAGACAGGCAGGTTCAGGCCGCCAAGGTTGCCCTCGACCGCAGGGTTGATCGCCTCGACCGCGGCCACGCTGGGATCGAAAACCGCGCGGTAGACGAAGAACCCGGCGATCAGGACTCCAATCGTGGAAAAGGTACGAAGGCGTCCTTTGGGCATCTTTTGCGTGACCAGCACTGCCGCTACCACGGTTGCCGCGCCCAGCAACAGCGCCAGGACAACACCATATCCGCCGGCGGCCCAGGCACCCTGCGTCGGCGGTGTGGACACCAGAACAACTGCAAGGCCGCCCAGCGCGACAAATCCCATCACACCAACGTTAAACAGACCCGCAAAGCCCCATTGCAGGTTGACGCCAATGGCCATGATGGCTGAAATCAGCCCCATGTTGAGGATCAGGATGGCGGCGTTCCAGCTTTGCGTGAAACCTGTCAGAAGGATCAGGCAAGCAACAACGACAAAGAGCAGTGTGTTCTTGACGGGCTCGCTCATATCACTTTCCCTTTGAACAATCCCGTGGGCTTAAACAGAAGCACAATCAGCAGAATGACAAAGCTGACGGCAAATTTGTAATCGGTCGACAGGAGCTGAACCAGCCCCGAGGGCGCCAGGCTTTCGGGCGCGATATAGGTCAGAACTTTCTTCCACGCATAGGTGATCGTGACTTCGGAAAAGGCGATGATGAAGCCGCCCGCAATCGCGCCTATCGGGTTCCCAAGCCCCCCACAATGGCCGAGGCAAAAATGGGCAGCAAAAGCTGGAAATAGACAAAGGGTTTAAAGCTCTTATCCAACCCGTAGAGCATACCCGCGGTGGTCGCCAGGGCCGCAACGATGATCCAGGTGATCATCACCACGCGTTCCGGGTTGATCCCGGAGAGCAGCGCAAGATCCTCATTGTCGGAATAGGCCCGCATGGATTTTCCCGTGCGGGTCTTGTTCAGAAACCAGAACAACAGCGCGACCGCGACGACCGCAACAACCACGGTGATGACCTGCGATGTCCGAATGGCGAGCCCTTCGCTCAAACCCGTCAAGGTCCTGAAATCACGCGCAGAGATTAGAAACCGCGCGCCATCCGAAAACCTCTGATCGTCCGGCCCGATGATAAAACGCACCAGCCCGTTCATGATGAACATCACGCCCATCGACACGATCACCAGAATGACCGGTTTTGCCTTTTGCTCGCGGTAGAACCGATAGACGAACCGGTCGGTGATCAGAACCAGGATGATGCACCCCAGGATCGCAAAAGGCAGGGCCAGCAGGGCGGTGGGCAATGGGCCAAATCCGATCCCGGCGGCTTGCAGCGCCCAGGTGACCAGCACCGCGATCATCGCTCCAAAGGCCATCGTGTCGCCATGGGCAAAGTTGGAAAACCGCAGGATGCCGTAGATCAGCGTGACACCCAGCGCCCCCAGGGCCAACTGACTGCCATAGGCCACCGCAGGCACGATCACAAAGTTCGCAAGCGCAACAAGCGCGTTCAGTAGGTCCATCAATTCTTCTCACTGTCCGGGTGCGGCTTTATGGCATAGCGGCGTGAGAAGACACAACATTTTGCGCTGTCTTTTTTGGGTCATTTAGGCAGAAAAACAGGGGTTTTGCGGTCCGGTCCGTTTGTCGTGCTATTCAACGAGAGGTGAATGGTGTCCGGCGGGCAAATCCGCCGGACAGGCGGTCGATCAAGCGTCAACTTCTGTGCATTTTCCGCGATCCGTTCCGGCATGCGGGCCCTTGATCGACAGGTTGTAGGTCATGTCTTCGATATGAACGACAAAAGTCATGACATCCTGATCTTCGATATGCACAAAGGTCATGTTCCCCAGGCCGTTGAGAACAATCGCGTCGCCCGAGACATCCTTTGTTTCGATGCTTCCGGTGTCGCCGACCGGCGCACTATTGAGGCGCACCTCGCTGCCGTCCAGATCCGAGATGCAGACGAAGTGGCGTTCTTCTGCAACTGCTGCCGAAGCGCATAGGGTGGCAACCGCCACGCACATCCATTTTTTCATTGGTTATGTCCTGAATAGAGGTTTGTATTCAGAAGGTTCGCTGATTTCGTGGACCTAGACTTGCTTGTCCCGGAATCGTTTCCTTCACAGCGCACGGCGGTAAATGCACATTGTGACCGGATTGCAGCCGACGCGTGAAAATCTTGGGATGGTTGTCGCGGTTCAAGGTCTTCCAGACGCCCAGTTCAATGAGAGTGTCCTTCTGAACAGGTCGGGTCAGTTGATTGCGGGAACAAGGACGAAGTTGGAGAACGCGAAAAGGGCGTTGCGGACGTGTACTAGTTTTCTTCTCCGCAAAAGCCGTACGCCACCTCAACGAAATGAGAATGCGGAAGCCGCTGTATGGTCAAAGCGATCCCTATTGGCGCACCGTCGGTCCACAACTCGACGACTGCATTGGTCAGGGTGCTCTCAACGACACTGTTCGCGACAATTGCGCGATCATTTGAGAGTCTATTATCAACCTGAAAATCTCCGAAATGAATTCTAGGCCGTGTTGACAAAAGGGCTTCCCATGGCGCGATGGGCGTGATTCAAGCTGGTATCTGCGATGGAGACCAGCTTGGCACGAGACCTGATGTCGGACGGGGAATGGGCGTTCTTTGAGCGGTTCATCCTGACAGTCCGCGCTCCGAACGGGCGCAAACCTACCAACCACCGCCTTGTTCTTGATGGGATTTTCTGGATCGCCCGCACAGGCGCACCATGGCGCGATCTGCCGGAAGAGTTTGGCAAGTGGTCGAGTGTGTACCGTCAGTTTCGGCGCTGGACGCTGGCGGGGCTCTGGGAGGAGATCATGGATGCCCTGAACCAGAGTGGGGCCGTGCCAGACGCCCTGCAAATGATTGACAGCACAATCGTTCGTGCGCACCATCAGGCAGCGGGCGCTAAAGGGGGACTCCGCGACAGGGTTTTGGCCGTTCGCGCGGTGGTTTCACGACCAAGATCCACCTTCTCGTCAACGCGCACGGGCTGCCCATGAGGACGGAGATCACGCCAGGTCAGACATCGGACTACCTCGGCTTTGATCTCGTGATGGCTGAAAATCTGCCCGAACCAAGCGTTCTGCTGGCTGACAGAGGCTATGACGCTGACAGCATTCGCAAAGCAATGGACAAGCGTGACGTCCTGCCAGTCATCCCGATGCGTAAATCCCGCAAAATGCGCGTCGGTGTGGATCGGTCGCTGTATCGCATGCGAAACCTCGTCGAGCGCTGTTTCAACAAGCTCAAGAACGCAAGGCGCGTCGCAACTCGCTACGACAAGACCGCCGAAAGCTTTCTCGGCTTCATCGACATCACGTCCATCCGCCTATGGATGCGCCATTTGTCAACATGACCTAGAGTCCCTAGTCGAACCAACCGCGTAAGATGTTAGTTTTCCATGGTCCATCGAGATTTCCAGCAAAAAGCTTCCTTCTGGACAGTCCGCGGCAGGGCAATCTGCTCCCATACACATCGCTCTAACTTCGCACATTCTTATTTCGCAGCTGACCTTAGAAAAGGAGGCGGCTTGCGCAGGGCTTTGCAACATCAGATTCAGCAAAAATACGAACGTGAGGATTGATCCCAAAAAGGTCGCTTTCAAGTTATCCCCCCAAGAAACTCTTGCGCACTTCGGGATCGGCCAGCAATTCCTTACCCGTCCCACTATACGCGTTCCGTCCCTGAACCAGCACATACCCCTTGTCCGCAATCTCCAGCGCCTGACGGGCGTTCTGTTCGACCATCAGGATCGGCAGGCCGGTGCGGGACACCTCGATGATCCGGTCGAACAGCTCGTCCATCACAATGGGTGAGACCCCCGCGGTTGGTTCATCCAGCATCAGCACCTTAGGCTGGGTCATCAGCGCACGGCCCACGGCAACCTGTTGGCGCTGACCGCCCGATAATTCTCCCGCCGCCTGGCTGCGTTTGTCGCGCAGGATCGGGAACAGCTCAAAGACCTGCTCCATCGTCTCCGAGATGTCATCGCGACGGATAAAGGCGCCCATCTCGAGGTTCTCCTCGACGGTCATTGAGGTAAAGATGTTCTGATTCTGCGGCACAAACCCCATGCCTTTGATGACCCGGTCCTGCGGGCTGAGGTTGGTGATGTCCTCACCATCCAGCCGCACCGACCCGGCGCGGACGTCCAGCATGCCGAACACGGCCTTCATCGCAGTGGACTTTCCTGCACCGTTGGGGCCGACGATGACTGCGATCTCGCCCTTATCCACGGCGATGGTGCAATCATGCAGGATGTCCGGCCCCTTGCCGTAGCCGCCTGTCATCGTGTCGCCAATCAGAAAGGGGCCACCGTCCACTTTGTGAGTTTCACCGCTCACCCGGTGAGCCGGGGTCATGGTGCCGACACCATGCGTGTTGGTGATCGAGGCGTCCTTGTTGCCCTTGTCGTCCTGATAAGGATTGTCACTCATGCCCCGGCCTCCAGCTTGTCCTTGTTCTTCAAGCCGGTGCCCAGATAGGCCTCGATCACGTGTTCATTAGCCTTGATCTCGTCCAGTGTGCCTTGGGCCAGCACCTTGCCTTCGGCCATACAGATAACCGGATCGCAAATCTTGCCGATGAAATCCATGTCGTGTTCGATGACGACGAAAGTATAGCCACGCTCCTTGTTCAGACGCAGGATGGTTTCTGCAATCGTCATCAGCAGGGTGCGGTTCACGCCTGCGCCCACCTCGTCCAGAAACACGATCTTGGCGTCGACCATCATGGTGCGACCGAGCTCCAGCAGTTTCTTTTGTCCGCCCGACACCTGTCCGGCCTTGTGGTCGGCCAGATGTTCGATGGTCAGGAACTCCAGAACCTCATCGGCCTTGGCCTTGAGCGCACGTTCCTCATCCGCAATGCGTTTGCGCCCGAACCACGTGTTCCACAGAGACTCGCCGGATTGCGCGCCAGGCACCATCATCAGGTTCTCGCGGCAGGTCATCGAGGAAAACTCATGCGCAATTTGAAAGGTGCGCAACAGGCCTTTGTGGAACAAATCATGTGGAGGCAGACCGGTGATATCCTCGCCGTCCATGAAGACGCGCCCGGATGTGGGCGGAAGAACCCCGGCGATCACATTGAACAGAGTGGTTTTTCCGGCCCCGTTGGGTCCGATCAGGCCCGTGATCGACCCTTGTTCGATTTCCAGCGACGCCCCATCCACCGCGTGAAAACCGCCGAAATGCTTGTGCACGTCTTCGACGACGATCATGTTTTCCCCTTGCCTTACCCCCGAAAACGAGGTGCAGCCTTTTGTCATTGAAACAGCCCGGACACAAGGCCCGGGCTGTTCGGTATCGTAGTCTGTGACGTCAGATCAGCGGAAGTTGACGGTCTTGTTTTCGCCGTCTGTCACTTCGATCTCGCGGTAGGATCCGGCGCTTTCGCCCGGACCGATCAGTTCAACGCCCGACGCGCCGACATAGTCGATGTCCTGACCTGCGGCCAGCAGTTCCAGACCCTTGGCCAACTCACCCGGGTAGATTTTTTCACCCGGTGCATTTGCCACATCCATGACCTTGGAACTGTAGTCTGCAGGGTTGCTGGACCCAGCAGCCTGCATCGCAAACATCAGCAGCGCGGCGGCGTCATAGGATTCAGGCGAGTAGGGGGATGACCCGTCGAAGCCAGCGGCTTCGGCCATGGCAAAGTACTTTTCAGCACCTTCGCCACCGGACCCTGCGATCTGGCCGAAAGATCCGTTCAGGTCGGGACCGACATTCGCGGGCAGAGAGTCACCGATCATGCCACCGGGCAGACCGAACGTGTCGAACGCGCCGCTGTCCAGCGAAGACTGGATGATGCCCAGACCACCCTGATCCAGATAGCCTGCTACAACCAGAATGTCGCCACCGGCCGACGCCAGCGCGCCGACTTCGGCCGAGTAGTCGCCCTTGCCGTCTTCGTGCGCGGTGACGATGGTTACTTCACCCCCTGCGGCTTCGAAGGAGGACTGGATCGCATCTGCCAGACCCTTGCCGTAGTCGTTGTTGGTGTAGGTCAGCGCAATCGAGTTGATACCACGATCTTTCAGGATATCGGCCATCACCTGACCTTCGCGCGCATCCGAGGGTGCAGTGCGGAAGAACAGGCCATTATCTTCCATGGTCGACAGGCCGGGTGACGTTGCCGAAGGCGAGATCATGACCATACCGTTCGGGATCGCAACGTTTTGCAGAATGGCGCCAGTCACGCCCGAGCAGTCGCCGCCAATGATTCCGTTGACGCCGTCCGCGATCATGCGCTCGCCATTCGACGTGGCCAGACCATTGTCGATACATCCGGTATCTGCGCGCATGCCGGAGACTGTTGCTCCGTCCAGCAGTTTGCCGGATTCCGTGACTTCGGCAATTGCCATCTCGGCGCCGGATCCCATGGCGGGGGCCAGCGATTCAATCGGGCCGGTAAAGCCGAACAGGATGCCAAGTTTGACGTCTTCTGCCATGGCAGTGCCGGCCAGCAGAGCGGTTGCTGCAGTAGCAGTAAGCAGCTTTTTCATATGGTTACTCCCTTATTGGAACGTATTCGTTCTGCGCACGACCCTAGGCAAGCTGTTCAGAAAAGAAAAGTCCAATCGGAAAAGTGCCTTTGCCGTCCGCAATCCTATTTGTTCTGATAGATTTACAGGGTTGCGGTGACACCGTGCCGATGGATGGAGGACTGGATGATCCGGGTTTTTATGATTCTCATATTGTCTTGGGCAGGTACGGCTGTTTCAGCGGATACATTGCAAACCGCTGACGGTCCGGTGCGCGTCACGCAGATGCTGGGGGGGCTCGACACGCCTTGGGCGGTTGGTCTTCTGCCGGATGGTAGCTTTTTGGTCACCGAACGAGACGGCGACGTGGTCTATGTCAAGGATGGCGCCGCGCAACGCATTTCCGGTGCGCCAAAGGTTGCCGCAAACGGGCAGGGCGGATTGCTGGATATCACAGTCGCCCGCGACTTTGATCGCTCGCGCGAAGTGTTCTTGACCTTTTCCAAACCTCAACAGGGTGGTGCAGGCACGGCGGTGGCGGTCGCGCGTCTTTCAGAAGCCGGGGACCAGTTGACCGATCTGCGGGTGATCTTTGAAGCCGTACCCGGAGGATCGGGAGGGCGGCACTTTGGGTCGCGTGTCGTCGAGGCAGAGGATGGGACGCTGTTCATAACCATCGGTGATCGGGGCGACAGGCCGTCCGCGCAGGACAGATCAAACCACATGGGATCGGTGATCCGGATTGCGCGGGACGGCTCTGTTCCGTCAGACAACCCGTTTGTCGGTTACTCAGAGGTGCGCCCGGAAATCTGGTCCTACGGTCACAGAAACCCGCAGGGCGCTGGGTTTGACTCGCGCGGCAGGCTGTGGGTGTCGGAACATGGCGCCAGAGGAGGGGATGAGGTCAACCTTGCGCGCGCAGGGTTAAACTACGGCTGGCCCGTGATCTCTTATGGAACCCACTATTCGGGCCAGAAGATCGGTGAAGGGACTTCGAGGCCCGGGATGGAACAGCCCGAATTCTACTGGGATCCGTCCATCGCCCCGTCAGGATTGCTGGTGTATTCTGGTAAGCTCTGGCCGCAATGGCGGGGTGATATCTTTGTCGGATCGCTGAAGTTCAATTACATTGCCCGGCTGGCCGGATCACCGCTGCGCGAGGTTGAACAGATCAAGGGACCGGAAACAGAGCGGGTTCACGACATCGTCGAAGCCCCAGACGGATCGATCTGGTTCATTTCGGTCGGGCAGGGCGCGGTCTACAGGATGACGCCCGGCTAGCGCAGGGTCAGATTGACAGCCGTCCGCCTTGGGCGCCACGCTCCCGGTATGGTGTGGTGTTGTAGTGCGCGCGATAGCATTTCGAGAAATGCGAGGGGCTGGCAAAACCGCAGGCCAGCGCCACGTTGATGACGCTCATATCCGTCTGCATCAGCAGATTGCGCGCTTTGTGCAGGCGCAACTCCATATAATACCGCTTGGGCGATCGGCTGAGGTACCGGCGGAACAGGCGTTCCAGCTGCCGGGTGGACATGCCAACATCTTTGGCAAGGATCGAGGGGGAAATCGGCTCTTCGATGTTCTTTTCCATCATCAGGATCACCTGACTCAGCTTGGGATGACGCACGCCGATCCGTGTCGGCGTCGACAGGCGTTGCGTGTCCTGATCCGTTCTGATGGAGGAATAGATCATCTGATCGGCAACCGCATTGGCGAGGTCTTCGTCAAAATCGTCGGCAATCAGTTTCAGCATCAGGTCGATAGAGGACGTGCCGCCTGCTGTCGTCATCCGGTTTCCGTCGATCAGAAACACCGATTTGGT
This sequence comes from Ruegeria sp. B1, assembly GCF_056535885.1. Classification (NCBI taxonomy): domain Bacteria; kingdom Pseudomonadati; phylum Pseudomonadota; class Alphaproteobacteria; order Rhodobacterales; family Roseobacteraceae; genus Ruegeria; species Ruegeria sp. B1. Next base: position 2,770,740 of record NZ_JBQFJA010000001.1, read on the forward strand.
CAGCTCGACACTGTCAAACTCCTCGGCAAAACTATCGGAGTTTTCCCAATGAATCGTAGCGCGCTTGCCATCCAGCAGACCGGCCTTGGCCAGTGTATAAGCTGCAGTGCACAACCCGCCGATCCGCAACCCCTTGCGTGCCTCGCGGCGCAACCAGTTCAGGACCCTTTTGGTGGTGGCCGTCTGCACGTCAACGCCGCCGCACACCATGATGACCTCGTCGCGTTGTAGCTCGCGCAGGTCGCAATCCAGCTTGAACGTGGTGCCGGACGAACAGGACACAACCTCGCCGCCTTCGCCCGCCAGCGTCCAGGAATAAATCGGTCGGCCGGCCATGCGATTGGCAATGCGCAGACTGTCCAGCGCCGACGCAAAAGACAGCAAAGAGAACTTGTCCAGCAGGACAAAAACGAAGTTAACCGGCTTGGTCGTGCCGCCGTCCACTGTGACAACTTTGCGTTGCTCTTGCATGGCTGTTTGTCCTTGATTCGGCGACGGCTGCACATACGTCGCGGCTGATTTGGCCGACACCATGCTCAAAGCTTGTTTGTGGCGTCAAGAGGCGCAAATCGGATATGGTCCTTCATCCACGCATTTTGTATAGAGACCACCTGAAATACATCAGCGGAGATCAAGGCTATGACCGAATGGCAGAAAACGAACTGGCGCAGCAAGCCCCGGGTTCAGATGCCAGACTATACCGACGCGGCCGCGCTGGCCAAAGTCGAGGCGCAGCTTTCGCAGTATCCTCCGCTGGTCTTTGCCGGTGAGGCGCGGCGTCTCAAGCAACATCTGGGTGCCGCCGGTCGCGGCGAGGCCTTCTTGTTGCAGGGCGGGGATTGTGCTGAAAGCTTTGAACAATTCAGCGCGGATGCAATTCGAGACACCTTCAAGGTAATGTTGCAGATGGCGATGGTGCTGACCTATGGCGCCAAGGTGCCCGTGGTCAAAGTGGGCCGTATGGCGGGCCAGTTTGCCAAACCGCGCAGCGCCCCGACCGAGGTGATCGATGGCGTGGAACTGCCCAGCTATCGCGGGGATATCATCAACGAGCTGGATTTCACCCCCGAGGCGCGTATTCCGAATCCCGACAAGATGTTGCAGGCCTATACGCAGGCGGCGGCCACGCTGAACCTGCTACGGGCGTTTTCGACAGGTGGTTTTGCAGATATGAGCCATGTTCATTCCTGGACCTTGGGCTTTGCCGACGGTCAGGATGTTCAGAAATATTCAGAAATTGCCGACCGTATTCAGGATTCGATTGATTTCATGGGTGCGGCAGGCATCACTGCAGATACAACCCATGAATTCTCGTCGGTTGAATTCTACACCAGCCATGAAGGTTTGCTGCTGGAATACGAAGAGGCGTTGACCCGTCTGGATTCGACCTCCGGCAACTGGCTTGCCGGGTCGGGCCATATGGTCTGGATTGGCGACCGGACGCGTCAGCCTGATGGCGCGCATGTCGAGTTCTGCCGAGGGGTGCTGAATCCGATCGGTCTGAAATGCGGTCCGACAACGACGGCAGAAGACCTCAAGGTGCTGATGTCCAAGCTGAACCCGGACAACGAAGAAGGTCGTTTGACGTTGATTGCCCGTTTTGGCGCCGGAAAAGCCGGTGAACACCTGCCGCGTCTGGTCAAGGCGGTGAAAGACGAAGGCGCGATAGTGACCTGGGTCTGCGATCCGATGCACGGCAACACCATCAAATCGGCGACCGGGTACAAGACACGCCCCTTCGAGTCTGTCCTGCGTGAAGTGCGCGACTTCTTTGGCGTGCATCAGGCCGAGGGAACCATCCCCGGCGGCGTGCATTTCGAGATGACCGGTCTGGACGTGACCGAATGCACCGGCGGTGTGCGGGCCGTGACCGAAGAGGATTTGTCCGATCGCTACCACACCGCCTGCGATCCCCGTCTGAATGCCTCGCAGGCACTGGAACTGGCGTTTTTGGTTGCCGAAGAACTGACCAATCTGCGCCGCGACCGGACCAAGCGCGTCGCAAGCTGAAGCCTTTCAAGAGAATCATGAACGGCGGGTCATTGGCCCGCCGTTTTTGCTTGGTCATTCGTCTCGGGACACAACAAGGCGCAAATGACGGGCAGGTCGCGTGAACTCGCTTTGGTCCTCGGCAAATCCCGCGTTTTCCTGCGGGGCGGATCGCGCTGGGGCCTGAATATCAGACACAGCTCGCACACGCTGATCGGCCAGCGCAAACCGGCGTGGCGTTGCGCCTATGGCGCCATCACTGACCATCACCCCCAGAATCCGGCTCACATCCCCCAGGTCGCTTTTCAGCGGCAGCAGGATCATCCGGGCCTGTAGACGCGCGCGGCTCAGATTACCTCCGGAGATCAAACCCAATTCGGCGATGGCCGGTGTGGCAAAAACCTGTTCCAGAACGTCCTTGAGACCCGAGCGCGAACTTGGATCGAAAAAGGCGGTCACCGGCATGCCCCGAACTTCCATCCCCGCCAGTTTGTTCAGATGACTACCGGCCAGCCGAAACCGGGCAAGGCCGGGGGCGATGCGTTCCAGAATAAACGTGTATTCCAGAACATTCTCCAGACCGCGCGGGTCGACCTGCGACCGTGACGGGACCCCGTCACCTTTCAACAAAGCGGTCCAATACGCCTCAGCCTGACGGATCGGAGTGAGGCTGCGCCCACTGTCAAAGCGATCCATTGCAACGATCTTTCCAAATCCTGACCCGGAACCAGTCCCGAAAAAGGTCTTCATCTCCATCACCCTACCGTCAATCAATCGCGATTTTCCTAAAATGCGATCTATCAAGACCACCCACGGCCCGATCCCCTTTACTGGCGCCAGATTGACACGGGTTAACACAATTTTGGAGTAATTCTTTAACGAATGGTTAACTTCTGCGGAACAATCGCGGTGTCAGCTAAGTCTTGCCCTGCACTGGTCAATGGCATTAGGTGCGGCAGGCGGGCAGCAAAAAGGCAAGGAAGAGAGGGCAGTCATGATCAGATCCATGACCGGGTTCGCCTCGGGGAAGGGGGCGTTTGGGCCGCACAGCTGGGCATGGGAATTGCGCAGCGTGAACGGCAAGGGCCTCGACATGCGTCTGCGGGTTCCGGAATGGCTGACCGGGTTGGAGGCCGCCCTCAGGGGCACGCTGTCAAAGTCTCTGAGCCGGGGCAACGTGACCCTGTCGCTGCGCCTGAGTCGCGAGGAAACAGCCCCCGCGTTGGACCTGAACGAACCTGCGATGGCCGCTGCCCTGGACGCCTTGGTCCGGACGCAGGATATGGCTGCAGCGCGCGGTGTGACCCTTGCGCCGTCTCGCGCAACCGATCTGCTGGCCATGAAGGGCATGATGGATGCAGGTACCGACGCGGATGATCCGGCGCCGCTGGTTGCGCATCTGACGACCGAATTCGATGGGCTGTTGAGCGCGTTTATAGACATGCGCCAATCCGAAGGCGCGGCTCTGGCCGGGGTGCTGGAGGCCCAACTGGATCAGGTTGCAGGGCTGACCGCGCAAGCCGCCGATCTGGCGGAACAGCGCAAGGACAACATGGCCGAGGCGTTGCGCGTCAACCTTGCGCGCGTTCTGGACAATGCGCAAGGCGCCGATCCGGACAGGGTGGCGCAGGAACTGGCACTGATCGCTGTCAAGGCTGACATCACCGAAGAGATCGATCGTCTGATCGCCCATGTTGCAGCTGCGCGCGAATTGCTGACACAGGACGGGGCGGTGGGCCGCAAGCTTGATTTTCTGATGCAGGAGTTCAATCGCGAAACCAACACCTTGTGTTCAAAGGCGCAAAGCCCGGATCTGACCTCAATCGGGCTGGAGCTGAAAGCGGTGATCGATCAGATGCGCGAGCAGGTGCAAAACGTTGAATAGATATGGGAACAACTGAAATGGCGGATCGCCGGGGCCTACTTATCATCCTGTCATCGCCGTCCGGGGCGGGCAAATCCACGCTGGCCCGACGGCTGATGGACTGGGATACCGATCTGGAGTTTTCGGTGTCGGCCACGACCCGCGCGCCGCGACCGGGCGAGGAAGAGGGGCGCGAATACTACTTTTTGACGGAAGATGCGTTCAAACAGCAGGTGACTGACGGGCAGATGCTGGAACATGCCCATGTTTTCGGTAACTTCTACGGGTCGCCCATCGCGCCAGTGCGCGAGTCGATCAACGACGGTCGGGATGTTCTGTTCGATGTAGACTGGCAGGGTGATCTGCAAATCCGTAACTCGGACCTTGGCAAACATGCTTTGTCGATCTTTATTCTGCCGCCCTCGATCCCGGAACTGCGCCGCCGGTTGGAAACTCGTGGTCAGGACAGCGAAGATGTGATCGCCAAGCGCATGCTCAAAAGCTGGGACGAGATCAGTCACTGGGGATACTATGATTATGTTCTGGTCAACGATGATCTGGATGCGACCGAGGAAAAGCTGAAAACAATCGTCAGCGCCGAGCGGATGCGCCGGATTCAGCAGCCAACGCTGCAGGATCATGTCCGAAAGCTGCAGAATGAATTTGAGGGATTGTCATGACGATTTACGCCCTGGGTAACCATACGCCCCAGATCCACGAAGACACCTGGGTTGCGCCGGATGCCAATCTGATCGGTCAGGTCGTGCTGGAGAAGGGGGCCTCGGTCTGGTTCGGCTGCACAATCCGGGCCGATCACGAAGAAATTCGCGTGGGCGCGGGTAGCAACGTGCAGGAAAACTGCGTAATGCATATCGATCTGGGCTTTCCGCTCACCATTGGCGCCAATTGCACCATCGGTCACAAGGTCATGCTGCACGGCTGCACGATTGGCGAAAACTCTCTGATTGGGATGGGCGCCATTGTCCTGAACGGCGCAAAGATCGGGAAAAACTGTCTGATCGGGGCAGGGGCGCTGATCACAGAAGGCAAGGAAATCCCTGACAATTCGCTGGTCATGGGGGCGCCGGGCAAGACTGTCCGGCAACTGGACGCGGCGGCGGCGCAAAAAATCACCTTCAGCGCGTTGCACTACCAAGAGAACATGCGCAAGTTTCGCGAGACTTTGACGCCGGTTTCCTGACACACCCGGGCCAACAGGGTACAAGACCATGTCTGAAGATCTGCTCGCTGAATTTGTTTCAGCCGTTCCCATGCCCGCGCTGATGGTGGATCAGACCGAGCGGATCATTTCCGCCAACACCGACGCGAAAACGCTGTTGGGTCAAAACATCCAGGGCCGTCATTTCGCAACCATATTGCGGCAACCGCAGGTGATTGAGGCGCTGGAACAAAGTCTGCGCACCAAAGGACCGGCAAAAACCCGGCACTTGTCGAATGACGGCGCGCAGGACACGACCTTTGAAGTGCATTGCCGCTATATGACCGGGGTCGGTGCCGTGTCCGGCGGTGCTGTGATCGTGATCTTTCAGGACGTGACGCAACTGGAACAGGCCGGTCAAATGCGCCGGGACTTCGTGGCCAATGTCAGCCACGAATTGCGCACGCCCCTGACCGCCTTGATGGGCTTCATTGAAACCTTGCGCGGCCCGGCGCGCGATGACGCCCCCGCGCGGGAACGGTTTCTGCAGATCATGACCGAAGAGGCCAACCGGATGAATCGTCTGGTCGGCGATCTTCTGTCTCTGAACCGGGTCGAAAGTGAAGAGCGTGTGCGCCCCAAGGAACAGCTGGAGTTGACGGGGCTGTTGCAATCCACCCTGACCTCGCTGCGCCCATTGGCCGAAGACGCACATGTGACCCTGTCTATGGATGCGCCTCAAGGGCCTGTGTCGTTGACAGGTGACAGTGATCAATTGCGTCAGGTCTTTACCAATCTGATAGAAAACGCGATCAAATACGGCGGCAGCGGCGGCAGCGTCGAGGTGCGCGTAACCTCGTCCGAGCGCGATACCGCGATGCGCGGCCCTGCTGTTCGCGTTCAGATCATCGACAAGGGTCCGGGCATTGATGCGGTTCATCTGCCACGCCTGACAGAGCGATTCTATCGGGCCGACAGTCATCGCTCGCACGAGTTGGGTGGGACCGGGCTGGGTCTGGCCATTGTCAAACACATCGTCAACCGACACCGCGGGCGGCTGCGCGTCGAAAGCGACCTGGGCAAAGGGTCAGTTTTCACTGTGATTTTGCCCCGATAACCGCGCGGGACGCGACAGAAGAAACGCACACGCCAGTCCGACGGGTCGAGGCTGACGGCTGGTCAGCCAACCTAATTCTTCGGTTGTCATAATACTGTTACACAGGTGTCACAAAAGACTTACGCGCAATCCATAGGGGTGCGCGCAGGATCATCATGGGGGTGATCAGAGTGTACTTCTTCAGGGAGACTGAAATGTCCTTTGTAAAACTGTCGGCTTCGGCTCTTGCCATCGCTGCCGTTTCGGCCACAACCGCTGCTGCGCGTGATCAGGTTCAAGTTGCCGGTTCTTCGACTGTGCTGCCTTATGCTTCGATCGTTGCGGAACTGTTTGGTGAAAACACCGACTTCCCGACACCTGTTGTTGAATCCGGTGGATCGTCTGCCGGTCTGAAGCGTTTCTGCGAAGGCGTTGGCGAAAACACCATCGACGTCGCAAACGCGTCGCGCGCCATTCGTGAAAAAGAAATCAAGGCCTGTGCCGACAACGGCGTGACAGACATTATGGAAGTCCGCATCGGCTATGACGGCATTGTCTTTGCCAGCCAGCAGACCGGCCCGGCGTTCACCGCATTCGAGCCGGCAGACATCTACAATGCAATCGGCGCCAAGGTCATGAAAGACGGTGCTTTGGCCGACAACAGCTACAACACCTGGGCCGAGTTCAACGGCGACCTGCCGGATGTTGAAATCGCGATGTTCATCCCGGGCACCAAGCACGGTACCCGCGAAGTCTTCGAAGACAAGGTTCTGTTGGCCGGTTGCGAAACCACTGGTGCCATGGAAGCCATGATCGCCGGCGGCATGAGCGAAGATGACGCCGAAGATGCCTGCCTCGACGTTCGTACAGACGGCAAGTCGGTCGACATCGACGGTGACTACACCGAAACTCTGGCCCGTATCGACACCAACCCGAACGGTATCGGCGTGTTTGGTCTGGCATTCTACGAGAACAACACCGACAAGCTGAAAGTGGCGACAATGGGTGGCATCGCGCCTTCGACCGAGACCATCGCGTCCGGTGAGTACCCTGTGTCGCGCCCGCTGTTCTTCTACGTCAAGAAAGCGCATATCGGCGTGATCCCCGGCCTGAAAGAGTACGCTCAGTTCTTCGTCGCTGACGAAATCGCTGGCGGTTCGGGCCCGCTGGCCAACTATGGCCTGGTTGCCGACCCCGAGCTGGCGTCGACCCAAGACGCGATTGCCAACGAAAAAACCATGGGCTCGGGCAGCTAAACCCGACCTTGGTTTGAAATGCCGGGGGCGGCCTGAATTGTCGCCCCCACGCCCGCCTTCTTGAATTCCCATATCAGACCAGTGAGGGCGACATGCCGACACTTTGGCTAGTCTTGATCGTCATTGCGATCGCAGCAATCGGTTATGTGCTGGGCCGGTCTCGCGCACTTCAAAGCGCCGGAGGCGAAAGCCGGGACCTGCATTCCTTGCCGAATTTCTACGGTGCAAACGTGGCACTTAAGACGGTGGTGCCCGCGATTGGTCTGCTGATCCTGTGGCTCCTGGTGCAGCCGCTTTACGTAAATTCTCAGATTTCGGACATGATCCCAGAGTCTTCGGTCCAAGAAGGCTCGTCCCTCAGCCTTGTCATGGCGGAAGTGCGTCGTACCGCATCGGGGTTGGACAATGCCGTGGCACAGGGAAGTATTCCTGAGGAGCTTGCGCGGAGCGCCCGCGCCGACGTGACCGACATGACCCAGCGCCTCAAGGATGCGGGGCAGGTCGTCACCTCAAGTATTACCCAGCCGGTGCTGCGCGCTGCGCAGAGCTATCGGATCATGACCGCGACCGGTTATTCGTTCATGACGATTGCCGTGATTGTGGTGGCTCTGGCCGGTGTCGCGTTCAGTTGGTTCCAAACGCATGCGGATTACCGGGCGCGAAACGTCGTTGAACAGGGGGTGCGCATCATTCTTCTGGGTGCCGCGTCAATTGCCATCCTCACAACTGTTGGAATTATTCTGTCCCTGGTCTTCAACACGTGGGAATTCTTCAAGCTTTATCCCGCGGCGGATTTCTTCTTTGGTCTGACATGGTCACCCAGTTTCTCGGGTCGCGGCGGCTCGTCCGCTCTTGGCATCATCCCGTTGCTGTGGGGGACGCTTTACATCTCCATTGTCGCCCTTTTGGTGGCCGTACCTATCGGTCTGTTCGCCGCGATCTATCTCAGCGAATATGCGTCTCCGCGCGTGCGGTCCTTCGCCAAGCCGTTGCTGGAGGTTTTGGCTGGTATCCCAACCATCGTTTACGGTCTGTTTGCCTTGCTGACCGTCGGGCCGCTGTTGCTGGACGTGTTTGGCGATGACGGGCTGGGCTGGATGAAAGCCGGCACTGCCGTGATGACGGCGGGGCTGGTCATGGGTATCATGCTTATTCCCTTCGTGTCCTCGTTGTCGGACGACATCATCAATGCAGTTCCACAGGCGATGCGCGACGGCTCTTATGGCCTTGGCGCGACGCAATCGGAGACCATTCGACAGGTCGTCTTGCCTGCGGCTTTGCCGGGGATCGTTGGTGCAGTCCTGCTGGCGGCCTCGCGAGCCATCGGGGAAACCATGATCGTGGTTCTGGGGGCGGGCGCCGCGGCGCGCCTCAGCCTCAACCCGTTCGAAGCCATGACAACCGTCACCGCAAAGATTGTCAGCCAGCTGACAGGTGACGCGGACTTTGCCTCGCCCGAGGCGTTGGTCGCCTTCGCGCTCGGCATGACCTTGTTCATCGTCACGCTGGGCCTCAACATCTTCGCCCTCTACATTGTGCGCAAATACCGGGAGCAGTACGAATGACCGACGCAAGTATGCAAGGCCCGGAATCGGGACGGCAAACTGTCTCTCTCACGGCAGCGGACGCCCGCACACGCAAACGCGCCAATGCCGAAAAACGGTTTCGTGCCTATGGTGTTGTCGCGATTGCGACCGGGCTGTTCTTTCTGATCGTTCTCTTTGCGTCGATCCTGTCCGAAGGCATTCCCGCCTTTACCCGAACAGTGGTCAGCGTTGAATTCACCCTGACGGAACAGCAACAGGAAGAAGCCGAAGGTCAATTGTTCAAGACGCAGGCATACTCGGATATGTTTGTCACCCAGCTCAAGCAGGAGCTGGGCGAACGGGGGCTGAGTGTTGAGTTTGATGAGGCCGCGATCGAGCGCCTGTTGGGCAAGGTCGGCGGCACTATCCGGACCTTTTATAGTCAGAACCCGGACATGCTGGGGCAGCCTGTGGAGTTTGATCTGGCGGCCTCCAGCCGGGTCGATGGTTACTTCAAAGGCCGCGTCTCGCGGGAAACTATTCAGGACAGCAGATTTCTGCAAAAAAGCGATCTGGACATTGTAGACGCGCTTAAAGAATCCGGCGTGATCAAGCAGGAGTTCAACTGGCCCTTTATCACCGGAGCGGATTCGGGCGTTGATAATCCTGGCGGTGCAGGCATCGGTGCCTCGGTCGTCGGCTCGTTTTTTATGATGCTGGTTGTCCTCGGCCTGTCACTGCCAATCGGCGTGGCGGCCTCGATCTACCTTGAGGAGTTTGCACCGCAGAACCGGTTTACCGACCTGATTGAGGTGAACATTTCGAACCTGGCGGCCGTGCCGTCCATCGTGTTTGGTATCCTTGGCCTGGCGGTTTTCATCCAGTTCATGCACCTGCCGCAATCGGCACCGCTGGTCGGGGGCTTGGTACTTACACTGATGACACTACCGACAATCATTATCTCGACCCGTGCCTCGCTCAAGGCGGTTCCGCCGTCGATCCGTGACGCCGCGTTGGGGGTAGGGGCCTCGAAAATGCAGGCGGTGTTCCATCATGTCCTGCCACTGGCTGCGCCCGGCATTCTGACCGGCACGATCATCGGTCTGGCCCAGGCATTGGGCGAAACAGCACCGCTGCTGCTGATCGGCATGGTGGGTTTTGTTGCCCGAGGCTACCCGGACGGGTTCGTGGCGGGCTTTACAGAGCCCAACTCGGCGATGCCGGCTCAGATTTACACATGGGCGTCGCGTGCCGATGTCGGGTTTTATGAGAAAGCCTGGGGCGGGATCATCATTCTTTTGATCTTCCTGCTGACCATGAACATTATCGCAATCATCCTACGCCGCCGCTTTGAGCGCCGCTGGTAACAGGAGGGCATACCAATGAACGTCATGTCGCGAGTGGAGAAAGAAGTGGACACCAAAGAAATCAAGCTGGAGTGCCGTGACTGCCAAGTCTACTACGGCGACACTCACGCCATCAAAGATGTGAATGTCGACATCGAAGATAAGACCGTCACCGCATTTATCGGTCCGTCCGGTTGCGGCAAGTCCACATTTTTGCGCTGCCTGAACCGCATGAACGACACGATTGACGTCGCTCGTGTGGAGGGCTCGTTCAAACTGGATGGTGAAAACATCTACGATAAACGGGTCGACCCTGTACAGTTGCGCGCCAAGGTCGGCATGGTGTTTCAGAAACCCAACCCGTTCCCGAAATCGATCTATGACAACGTAGCCTATGGTCCGCGCATTCACGGTCTGGCACGGAACAAGGCAGAGCTGGATGAAATCGTCGAAAGATCCCTGCGGCGCGGGGCCATCTGGGATGAGGTCAAAGACCGTTTGGACGCGCCGGGCACCGGTCTTTCCGGCGGACAACAGCAGCGTCTGTGCATCGCGCGCGCGGTTGCAACCGAGCCTGAGGTTCTGTTGATGGATGAACCCTGTTCGGCCTTGGATCCAATTGCAACGGCACAGGTCGAAGAACTGATTGACGAACTGCGCGCTCAGTATTCCGTCGTGATTGTCACGCACTCAATGCAGCAGGCTGCGCGTGTCAGCCAGAAAACCGCGTTCTTTCACCTCGGCAATCTTGTCGAGTTTGGTGAGACCGGTCAGATTTTTACCAACCCCGTAGACCCCCGCACGGAAAGCTACATCACTGGCCGGATCGGCTGAGCACAGGTATTCAGATATGACCGATATAAGCGAACAGCATATTGCATCCGTTTTCGACCGCGACCTGGAAGCGATTCAGGCCCATATCATGAAGATGGGCGGCCTGGTCGAGGCGGCAATCATGTCTGCGGCGCGTTCGCTGGAAACACGCGACGAAGAATTGGCCAAAGAAGTGCGGGAAGGCGACAAGGCCATCGATGCGCTGGAAGACGTCATCAACGAGGACACGGCGCGGCTGATCGCGCTGCGCGCGCCTACGGCAAGCGACCTGCGCCTGGTTTTGTCTGTTCTCAAGGTTTCGGCCAATTTGGAACGCATCGGCGATTACTCCAAAAACATCGCCAAACGGACGACCGTTCTCGTTGAATCCGGCGAAATCAACGGTAGCGCCGCCGCCCTGCGTCGTATGGCGCGTGAGGTTGAGGTCATGCTGCGCGACGCTCTGGACGCGTATATCCAGCGCGATGCAGAATTGGCCGCTGATGTGATCCAACGCGACGAAGACGTCGATCAGATGTACAACGGTTTGTTCCGCGAGTTCCTGACCTACATGGCAGAGGATCCGCGCAATATCACATCCTGTATGCATCTGCATTTCATCGCCAAGAATATCGAACGCATGGGCGACCACGTGACGGCCATCGCCGAACAGGTGGTATACCTGGTGACAGGCGAACGGCCGACTGAGCCCAGGCCCAAAGCCGACAGCACGTCACAAACCGTCTAGGAGACCAAGACCATGTCCGCAGATCAACCGACTGTTCTGGTTGTCGAGGATGAACTGGCCCAACGCGAAGTGCTGGCCTACAATCTCGAGGCAGAAGGGTTTCGCGTCTCCAAGGCTGGCAGCGGCGACGAAGCCATGTTGCTGGTGGACGAAGACAGCCCCGACATCATCGTTCTGGACTGGATGATGCCCAATCTCAGCGGTATCGAGGTGTGCCGGCGGCTCAAGACCCGTCCCGACACCCGGTCGATTCCGATCATCATGTTGTCTGCCCGCTCCGAAGAGGTCGACAAGGTGCGCGGGCTGGAAACCGGGGCGGATGACTATGTGGTCAAGCCGTATTCGGTCGTTGAGTTGATGGCGCGGGTGCGGACACAGCTGCGCCGCGTGCGCCCGGCAACGGTGGGTCTGCGTCTGGAGTTCGATGACATCATCCTGGATTCTGAAACACACAAGGTCAGCCGCGACAGCAAACCCTTGAAACTGGGACCAACCGAGTTTCGCCTGCTGAGTACATTTATGGAAAAGCCCGGTCGGGTCTGGAGCCGCGAGCAATTGCTGGATCGCGTCTGGGGCCGCGATATCTATGTCGACACGCGCACCGTTGACGTGCATATCGGGCGTCTGCGCAAGGCTTTGACACAGCATGGCGGCGAAGACCCGGTGCGCACCGTTCGCGGCGCAGGCTACGCGCTGGGATAACAGCCAAGGGGCAGGGGGCTTGGTGGCAGGTCTCAAACTATGAGCTTTACTCATAGCCCGCTGCCAAACTCTTGCTGTTCATCGCGGGCGGCCCACATTAGGTTGCAGCAACGCTGACAGCCCGGAGAAGCCCCATGAATGCCCCCGAAACCAAGCCGACCTTGCGCGCCAAGGATGCCCCTGATCTGGGCAAGTTCGCATGGGAAGATCCGTTCCGTCTGTCCGACCAGTTGAGCGAAGACGAACGCATGATCGCCGACAGCGCGCGCGCCTATGCTCAGGAAAAACTGCAGCCGCGCGTCACCGAGGCGTTTGAGAACGAGGAAACCGACCCGAACATCTTTCGTGAGATGGGAGACATGGGGCTGCTGGGTACGACCATCCCAGAGGCCTACGGAGGTATCGGCGCGGGCTATGTCGCTTATGGTCTCGTCGCCCGCGAGGTTGAGCGCGTGGATTCCGGCTATCGGTCGATGATGTCGGTTCAAAGCTCTCTGGTCATGTATCCGATCTATGCCTATGGCAGCGAAGAGCAGCGCCGAAAGTACCTGCCGAAACTGGCCGGCGGCGAATGGATCGGATGTTTTGGCCTGACCGAACCGGATGCGGGCTCGGACCCGGCTGGTATGAAAACCCGGGCCGAAAAGATCGACGGTGGGTATCGCCTGACCGGCAGCAAAATGTGGATCTCGAATGCACCGATTGCCGATGTCTTTGTGGTTTGGGCAAAATCCGATGCCCATGACGGCAAAATTCGCGGCTTTGTCCTCGATAAAGGCCTGAAGGGTCTGAGCGCTCCGAAAATCGAGAACAAGCTGAGCCTGCGCGCTTCGATCACGGGTGAGATCGTGCTGGATGGAGTCGAGGTGGGTGAGGGCGCATTGCTGCCCCATGTACAGGGCCTAAAGGGGCCGTTCGGGTGTCTGAACCGTGCACGGTACGGGATCAGCTGGGGTGTTATGGGCGCAGCGGAATGCTGCTGGCATGCGTCACGCCAGTATGGGCTGGACCGCAAGCAGTTTGATCGACCGCTGGCGCAAACACAGCTGTTTCAACGCAAACTGGCAGATATGCAGACCGAGATCGCTCTGGGTCTGCAAGCCAGCCTAAGGGTTGGTCGGCTGATGGATCAGGCAGAGGCCGCGCCGGAAATGGTCTCCATCGTCAAGCGCAACAATTGTGGCAAGGCGCTGGATATTGCGCGCCTGGCCCGTGACATGCATGGCGGCAATGGTATCTCGCTCGAATTTCAGGTGATCCGTCATATGGTTAATCTGGAGACCGTCAACACCTATGAAGGCACACATGACGTACACGCATTGATCCTGGGGCGGGCGCAAACGGGACTGCAGGCGTTCTACTAGAGTGCGCGTAATTTGTATTATGGTAAATAAATTATGCTACCGGGCATTTTAAATTTAAAGTTAAGGACTTACCATGCGTTGCTGGGATTCCGAATTGGAACTTAGATGAACCTGAAAGACAAGACTGTCGTCGTCACCGGTGCTGCCCAAGGTATTGGCCAGGGATTGGCGGAACGTTTTGCGCGTGAAGGTGCATGTGTCGTATGTGCGGATATTGATGACGCCCGCGCGTCCGCAGTGGCCAATGCGATTGGCGGACACGCCATGCATTGTGATGTGTCCAGTGAAGATGACATCAAGGCCCTGATTGATCACATCGAAGACTCTGTCGGCCCTATTGACCTGTTTTGCGCAAATGCCGGAATTCTCACGCTGGGTGGCCTGGATGTGCCAGACTCGGACTGGGATCGTATCTGGAAAATCAACGTGATGTCGCATGTCTGGACTGCGCGGCACCTTGTGCCCCGCATGATTGCACGCGGCGGTGGCTATATCCTGACAACTGCGTCGGCTGCCGGTTTGCTGAACCAACCAGGCGCAGCACCTTATGGCGTGACCAAGCATGCCGCCGTTGGATTTGCCGAGTGGCTGTCCCTGACATACGGGCATCACGGGCTGCGCGTTTCGGTTTTGTGCCCGCAAGCGGTGCGCTCGGAAATGACCCGCGGGCATGAGGATTCCGTTGCCGCAATTGACGGAATGCTGGAGCCCGAAGACGTGGCACAAGCCTGTGTGGATGCGATCCGCGAGGAACGATTCCTTGTATTGCCGCATCCTCAGGTCTTGGACTACATGCGGTTGAAATCCGATGATTATGATCGCTGGCTGGGCGGAATGCGCAAGCTAAATCAAATGTTTATCGAAGAAAACTAAGATCGTTTCTGCACCTTTCGCATCAGACCTTCCTGCGCAACCGAGGCAACCAGAACGCCGTCTTGGGTATAGATCGATCCGCGATTGAAATTGCGTCCCTGCCCCGTCCACGGTGAATCCATCGCATAGAGATGCCAGTTCTCGAAATGGACCGGCGCATGAAACCAGATTGTGTGGTCCAAACTGGCACCGTTGACCTGACCGGTAAACCAGCTCAGTCCATGCGGACGCATCCCGGAACTCATGAGATTCATATCCGAGGCATAGGCCAGCAGTAAGTGCTGGGTTTTTGCGTCGGCGGACTTAGCGGCCCCCATCCGAAACCAGATTTGGTTGCGATCATCAGAAATAGCCGGGTTGAACGGGTCGAGGTGATCGACCTCGCGCACTTCGATGGGGCGTTCGCGGATCAGTTCGGGGCGTAATTTTTCGGGAACACGTTCCAGATATTTCTTTCTCAGCTCCGCACGTGCCGGATAGTGTTCCGGTGCTTTCAATTCCGGCATCGGATGCTGGTGGTCCCAACCTTCGTCCTGAATGTGAAAAGACGCGGACATGTTCAGGATCTGCTTGCCGTGCTGGATGGCAACCACGCGGCGGGTTGTGAATGAACCTCCATCCCGCGCTCTATCAACCTGATAAATAACAGGAATAGTTGGATCTCCCGGGCGAATGAAATAAGCGTGCAGAGAATGGCACAGCCTGTCGTCCACGGTTCTGTAGGCGGCAGCCAGCGCCTGTGCAATGACCTGCCCGCCAAAGATACGCGTGGGCGTTTCGCCCCCCGATCCTGTGCCTCGAAACAAGTCGACCTCAAGCCGTTCAATGTTCAGAAGATCAAGAAGAATGCGTTCAGCGTCAGTCATAGGTCGCTCTCCGGATGGGCTCACATACGGGGTATCAGCGGCGCCGGGATCATTCAATCAGTGCTCCAAGGACAAGCGCCTTGAGTTCGGCCCGCGACGGATAGGAACTGGACGGCGACAACTGGGTAAAGAACACGGCGCTCAGGTCGTTTTCGCGGTCGATCCAGAAAAAGGTCGAGGCCATTCCGCCCCAACTAAAGTCTCCGATCGATCCGGGAACGCGCACCCTGCCCGGGTTCAACACGACCGAGCCGCCCAGTCCAAAACCCACACCTTCCATCGGTTGTTCCGCAAAGCTTTGCGGTCCCATTGATGCAATGTCGCCCGGTAAGTGATTGATCATCATGAAGTCTACGGTTTTGGTACCCAGCAAACGCTGGCCATTTCCAATGCCGCGATTGCGCAGCATCTCGGCGAATCCAGCGTAATCGTCGATTGTGCTGATCAGGCCTCCACCACCCGAAAACGTCGTGGTGGTTTCAAACGGAGAGTCACCGGCATGATCCACAAGGCGCAATGTGTCGGATCCCAATTGCGCTGAATTCAAATCCATCGCGTCGCCGGCAAGTGGCGTATACAGAGAGGCAAACCGATCCCCTGCCCCGGCTGGAACCCTGAACCCGGTTTCCTGCAAGCCCAGCGGCGCAAAGATTTCGTGCTGAAAAAACTGGTCCAGTGTTTGCCCGGACACAACTTCGATCACGCGCCCTAAAACATCAGTGCTGACCGAGTATTCCCAGCGGGTTCCCGGCTGGAAGGCCAGAGGCAGTTGAGCCAAATCCGCGACACGATCCGCAAGAACCCCCTGATTGGGCTTGAATAATAGGTCTCGCCCGTCCATCGCCTCGGGCAGAAGGCCCGGGTTGAATGGGTAGCTGAAGCCGCTGGTATGGGTCAGCAGCTGGTGCAACGTCGGCGACGGGGCGTTTTCGGTCTGCTCCAGATGTTCGGCATCCGGGATCAGGGCCTGCATATTCTGAAACGCAGGCAGAAACTCTGACAGAGGCGCATCGAGATGAAACAGGCCGCGTTCGGCCAGCATCATCAGGGCAACAGATGTGACTGGTTTCGTCATCGAATAGATCCGCACAAGCGTATCCCGCTCGAACGGCAGGTTGTTTTCGACGCTGCGCTGGCCGCAGGCGTAGAAAAAGGGTTCTTTGCCTTTGTGTTTCACCAACAGGGCGCTGCCCGCATACTTCCGTTGGTTCACATACCCGTCCATCCAGGGGCGGATACGATCCAGCCGTGCGCGTTCAAGTGTCAGCTCACTTTGAAACATTGCCTCTCAGACCTCCTGTGATCTTTATCAATTCTGATGTCCTGATCCCTGAAACAAAAGAGAAAACTGTGTCTTTTGGCGCGTATTTTTCGCACCATGATTACCGTCAGCACGGACGTCTTCAGGCTGTTAGACTGTGTGTGGTACAGATTCGCTGAGTGCCAGTTACTGCACACCCAATCGCATCCCGCCCGGAGGACCCCATGGCGCAAAGCATCGATTTCGTTTACGACTTTTGCAGCCCGAATGCCTTTCTGGCCTACAAGGTTTTGCCCGACCTGGCCGCGCGTCACAAGGCGACGATCAATTTTGTGCCGGTCCTTCTGTCAGTGGTGTTCAAAGCCACCAACAACCAAAGCCCGTTTCAGGCGTTTTCCGAAAACCGGCAGAAGACGGCGTATCTGACCCATGATCTACACCGTTTTGCACGCAGGCGCGGCGTGAGCTTTCACATGAGCCCGCATTTCCCGATCAATACGAAATTTGCCATGCGGGGGGCCTTATTTGCGTCAGGAAAACCGTGGGAAAGCAAATATATAAATGCCGTATTTGATGCGATTTGGGTGCATGGTCAAAAGGTGGACGAGCTGAGTGTTCTGTCCGATATCTTGCAGGAAAACGAGTTGCCGGTGCGAAAAATACGCGAAGCGATTGGCAGCGCGGACACAAAACAAAAGCTCAAAGAACAAACCAAGGCCGCTGTGCGACGTGGTGTTTTTGGCGTTCCGAGCCTGTTTCTGGGCAACGAAATGTTCTTTGGCAAGAACAGCATGGCGAACCTGGAGCTTGAACTGGCAAGCGCGACATGATCGCAAAAAGTATTCTAATACAATGACCTACAGCCAGTATCTGAACTATCCTTTCAACGCTGCCAACCCGTATTGCGCGAAGATGGGAACATAGGCGCCGAAGGCCTGTGCCCGTTTGGGGTCGGATGCATTGCCGTCCAGAGCGCGCTTGTAAACGCCTTGCAAAATCCCGGCCATCCGAAAGAAGTTGAACGCCAGATAGAACCCGAAATTGTCGATCCCTGACAGACCGCGACGATCACAATACTGATTGATGAAGCTCTGATCGCTCGGCAGGCCAAGGCTTTGTCGATCCACTCCCGCCAGTCCCCGGCCCTCTTTTCCCGGGGGCATTTGCCATTGCATGATCACGGCAGCTAAATCTGCATAAGGATGCCCGATGGTGGACAATTCCCAGTCCAACACTCCGATGCAGTTGGTTCCGTTCAGCTCGAACATCAGGTTGTCGATACGGTAATCGCCATGCACCAGCGTTCTCTGCCCGTCATCTGCGGGAACCGAGGTCTCGAGCTCTGCGATCAACGCATCCATATCCGCGATTTTCGCGGTTTCGGATGCCCTGTATTGCTTGGTCCAGCGTGATATCTGGCGTTCAAAATAGTTTCCCGTCGGCCCGTAATCCGACAGGCCAACTGCGTCGATGTCCACCATGTGCAGTTCGGCCAATACCCGGCTCATCTCGTCCAGAATGGCAGTGCGGACCGCGTTGCTCTCGCCTTTCATGGTGGGTTCCATAAAGACCCGACCACTCAGGTGCTCCATCACATAAAAGGCGGAGCCGATGACCGCGTCATCCTCGCACAGCAACAGCATCTCCGGAACCGGGACACTACTGCCCGCAAGCGCGCGCTGCACGCGAAACTCACGGTCGACCGCATGGGCTGATTTTAACAGCACGCCGGCGGGTTTGCGGCGCAGGACGTATGACTTGTTTGGCGTGCGCAACTCGAATGTCGGGTTGGATTGGCCGATTGCGAACTTGGTCGCCTCCAGCGGGCCCTGATAGCCGCTGAGATGTGTGCTGAGATAAGCATCCACGGCTGCCACATCCAAAGAGGTCGTGTCGGTCATCTGCGCGGCTCCGTTCAAAAGGCCTCGGCAAAGATATTGCCCGCTGTCACCACATTGATACCGCCGGAAACCGGGATCACAGCTCCGGTCACATAGGCCCCGCCCTGCCCGCACAAAAACAGCATGCACCCGGCGATATCCTCGTCTCGCCCGACACGGCCCAATGGCACCGATTTCCCGACCTTCTCGCGTGTCTCCTCATCTGCTGTGGCAAACGCCGTCATCCGCGAGACAAACGGCCCCGGGGCCAGCGCATTGACCGTGACATGGTAGGGCGCCATCTCTTTGGCCATGATCTTGGTCAGGTGCAGAACCGCCGCTTTGGAGGCGGAATAGCTGTAGGCTCCGTCGCCCATTGGAACCTCGCCCATGACCGAGCCGACATTGACCACGCGCGCGGGGTCTTCCAGCGTGCCGGATTTCATCAGCAATGGCAGCAGTCGCTGCGTCAGCTCGAAAATCCCGGCAACGTTAACGGACATCACTTTTTCCCAGGCTTCATATGGAAACTGTCCCATCGGTGCGCCCCAGGTAACGCCCGAGTTGTTCATGAGAATATCCAGCCGCTCGGTCCGTGCGTTGATCTCGGCGACCAGCTCGTAGATGCCGTCTTTGTTGCCGATATCGCCCGCAAACCCGTCGGCGCGCCCCGGTGCGTCCAGAGCGTTCAGGTCAGCAGCAACAGCGGCGCAGGCGTCCCCTTTGCGCGACGCGATCAGAACATGC
This sequence comes from Ruegeria sp. B1, assembly GCF_056535885.1. Lineage (NCBI taxonomy): Bacteria > Pseudomonadati > Pseudomonadota > Alphaproteobacteria > Rhodobacterales > Roseobacteraceae > Ruegeria > Ruegeria sp. B1. The sequence goes on from NZ_JBQFJA010000001.1 coordinate 2,790,230, forward strand.
GCTCCGGCCCGGACCAAAGCCTCAGCCGCCATCCGGCCGATCCCTGTGGCGCCACCCGTCACCAGTGCGGTTTTTCCCTTAAGCGAAAAGAGAGTTTCGGGTGTCATGATCTGCTCCTAATATGTTTTCCGGGCTCCGGTGCGACTGATCGGTCAGGATCGCCTGTACGATCTGTAAGCTGCCGTTGCGGGACTTGCCGGTCCCTGCCGTTGACATCCCACGATCCTGCACCAAGAGTTCCTCCTTACCGAATAACAGGGACAACAGGCTCAACATGCAAGCATTACTCAGCGTCGCCCCGGGCGGACCTGAAACACTGGAACTGACCACCCTGCCCGATCCCGAACCGGGCAAGGGTGAACTGCTAATTGGCGTTAAGGCGGCGGGCGTCAATTTCCCTGACACGTTGATCATCCGGGACCTGTATCAGATGAAACCGCCCCGACCCTTTGCGCCCGGCGGCGAAATCGCCGGAGAAGTCCTGGCCCTGGGCGAAGTTGTCAGTGGCTTTGACATCGGCGATCGCGTTTTGGCTCTGACAGGCTCCGGCGGGTTCGCAACCCATCTCAAGATCCCCGCCGCGACAGCGATCAAGTTTCCTGACACGATGCCGTTCGAGGACGCGGCGTGTTTCCTGTTCACCTATGGGACATCCTACCACGCGCTCAAAGACCGCGCGGCCCTTCAACCGGGCGAGACCCTGCTGGTTTTGGGCGCAGCCGGTGGTGTGGGGTCTGCTGCCATCGAATTGGGCAAAGCCATGGGCGCACGTGTGATTGCCGCAGTCTCTTCGACCGAAAAGGCCGAGTTTTGCCGCCAGATCGGTGCGGATGACAGCATCATCTATCCACGGGAGTTGGACAAGGATGCGCAAAAGGCTTTTGCCAGCGAAATCAAGGGCATCGCAGGCCCAAATGGTGTAGACGTGGTCTATGATGCCGTTGGTGGTCCCTGCGCGGAACCCGCCCTGCGCAGTATGGCATGGCAGGGTCGGTATCTGGTCGTCGGGTTTCCGGCGGGCATTCCCGATATCCCGCTCAACCTGCCTCTCCTCAAAGGCTGTCAGATTGTTGGCGTTTTCTGGGGCGCCTCGGTCTTCAAAAATCCGAATGGCCATGCCGAAAACGTCAGCGAATTGTTCGGGTTGTACGGAAAGGAGCAGATCAAATCGCGTATTTCCGCGCGCTTTCCGTTGGAGCGGGCACCCGAGGCGCTTGAGCTTTTATCCCAACGCTCTGCTCTCGGTAAGGTTGTATTGATCGTGGAAGAGCAATAAACAGCCTGTCGAGGCGCCGGGCGAGGTTCAGAATTGCACGGGAAACGCCCCCAACGTTTAGTGGCAATGTTCGGTGGACAGAGCAACCGAATCGCGTCTATGAACCTGTAGTGGGGATAGTGAAGATATGCGCAACGTTCTGGTATTGAATGGACCGAACCTGAATCTGCTGGGTACGCGTCAGCCTGAGGTTTACGGCGCCACCACGTTGCAGATGATCGAATCCATGTGCGTTGACCATGGCGCATCAATCGGGCTGCAGGTTTCACATCTCCAGTCCAATCACGAGGGTGTGTTGGTGGATGCGATACACGCGGCGCGCGGCGCACAGGATGGCCTGATTTTGAATGCGGGTGCCTTCACCCATACTTCCGTGGCGTTGATGGACGCCATCGCCTCGGTGGAACTGCCGGTGGTCGAGGTTCACTTGTCCAACATCCATGCACGAGAGGAATTCCGCCACAAATCCTTTGTCGCTCCGGTTGCGCTTGGCCAGATTTGTGGGTTCGGCGCGCAGGGCTATGTTCTGGCGCTGGATGCTTTGGCCGCTCACTTCTCGGCAGGAGCTGCGGTATGAAGCTGAAGGAATATCTGGACTTTGTGAGTTACGCGAAATCTCTGGAAGAGCTTTGGGATGCGCATTGCCGCCAGATGGCAACATTCGGCTTTGACCGGTTACTCTATGGCTACACACGGTACCGGACCGCCACCTCGCTGGGTGATCCCGAGGATTTCGTGATTCTGACCAATCATTGCCGCGCTTACATGGACGGGTTTCTTGGGGATGGTCTGTATTTTCACGCGCCGATGCTGAAATGGGCGCTGGAACATGACGGCGCCGCCAGTTGGAGCATGATACGGGACATGAGGGCGAGCGGCACGCTGACCGCTCAGGAGCAAAGGGTTTGCGATTTCAACGAATCCAAGGGCGTTGTGGCGGGCTACACGGTCAGCTTTAACTCCGTTTCCATGCGGTCCAAGGGCGCGATCTCTCTTTCGGCCAAGAATAAGCGTCAGGTTGACGTCGACGCCATCTGGGACAGGCACGGCGACGACATCCTGCTGATGAACAATGTCGCGCATCTCAAAATTCTGACCCTGCCCTACCATCCGCCCAACCGTGCCCTGACGAAACGGCAGCGCGAGGCGCTGGAATGGGTCGGAGACGGTAAGACCACGCAGGATATCGCGTTGCTGATGGGGCTGACCTCTGCGACTGTTGAAAAGCATCTCAGGCTGGCGCGTGAGGCCTTGTCGGTTGAGACGACGGCGCAGGCCGTTCTGAAGGCATCCTTACAAAACCAGATGTTCGTCATGGAGGCCTGAGGTTGGCTCTTTCAAGCCAATCTGTGTCTCTTTACCTAGGGTAAGGAATACATGACTTTCCGAATCCGGGCGCAAAATTGCAGAGTGGTAACGTTCCGTGAGTGGTGGCTTTAGCCAGGGAACATTCGGTTGGATCTTTGCAATACCAAAGCTCTCCAATCAGTCTGACACAGGGGCGCCTATTCGTCCGCGTCTCTTGGTCAGAAATTTGGGGGGCCTCGACCATCCCCATCATGCGGGGCCCTCCATTCAACTCATTTTTTGAGTTTGAGATAAAAAAACCGGTCACGCGGGGCGTAACCGGCTTGTCTTGCTTTGGAAGGGTCCGTGCCCGATCCGATCAGGGGTTCAGCCCTGAGCAGCTTTGGCAACTTCGGCTGCGAAGTCTTCTTTTTCGACCACGATGCCTTCGCCCACTTCAAGGCGAACAAAACCAGTGATGGTTGCGCCCGCTTCTTTGGCAGCTACTTCCACGGTCAGGTCTGGGTTCACGACAAAAGGCTGGTTCAGAAGGGTCGATTCGGCGACGAATTTCTTCATACGGCCTTCGATCATCTTCTCGATCACCTGCTCGGGCTTGCCGGATTCGCGGGCGATGTCCATCTGAACCTGCTTTTCCTTTTCGACAACCGACGGGTCCATGTCCGCCTCGGACAGGGCCGCCGGGTTCACAGCTGCGATATGCATCGCAACCTGCTTGCCGATGGCTTCGTCACCGCCCGACAGAGCAACCAAAACGCCGATTTTACCCATGCCGTTGGTGGCGGCGTTGTGGACGTAGGATACAACGGTATCGCCCGAGATTTTCGACATGCGGCGCACCGACATGTTCTCGCCAATCGTGGCGATCTTGTCGGTCAACGTATCTGCAACGTTTTTGCCGCCCAGATCAGCAGCCAGCAACGCATCGACGTCGTCCACGCCCTCGGCTGCATACGCGATCTTGCCGACCATTTCCTGGAACTCGGCGTTTTTCGCAACAAAGTCGGTTTCCGAGTTCACTTCGACAGCAACACCATTGCCGCCGTCGACGTGGACTGCAACCAGCCCTTCGGCTGCGGTACGGCCCGATTTCTTGGCCGCTTTGGCCAGACCTTTGGTGCGCAGCCAGTCAACGGCTTCGTCCATATTGCCGCCGGTTTCGGTCAGCGCTTTTTTTGCGTCCATCATGCCTGCGCCGGTTGTGTCGCGCAGTTCTTTCACCATTGCTGCTGTGATTGCCATTTTTGGCTCTCCTCAATTCAAACGGATTTGGGGCAGGTCTACCCTGCCCCATATGTCAGTAACGTGACGGGCAGCTTACGCTTCGGCTTTGGCTTCCGGCGCAGCTTCGGCTTCTGGCGCGGCGTCTTCTGCGGGCGCTTCTTCGGCAACGGCTTCTTCAACCGGAGCTTCTTCGAACGCACCCAGGTCTACGCCTGCAGCACCCATCTGAGCGGTCATACCGTCCAGAGCGGCACGTGCGGCCAGATCGCAGTACAGAGCGATGGCGCGCGCTGCGTCGTCGTTGCCAGGGATGATGTAATCCACACCATCGGGCGAGCAGTTGGTGTCGACAACGGCCACAACCGGGATACCCAGCTTGTTGGCTTCGGCGATGGCCAGTGCTTCTTTCTTGACGTCGATGACGAACAGCAGATCAGGAACGCCGCCCATTTCGCGGATACCGCCCAGCGAAGCTTGCAGCTTGGCCTGGTCACGTTCCATGCCCAGACGCTCTTTCTTGGTCAGGCCTTCGGCGCCCGATTCCATGGCTTCGTCGATCTGGTTCAGACGGTTGATCGACTGCGAAACGGTTTTCCAGTTGGTCAGCGTGCCACCCAGCCAGCGGTGGTTCATGTAATACTGCGCCGACTTTTCAGCCGCTTCAGCGATCGGCTGAGCGGCTTGACGCTTGGTGCCAACGAACAGAACGCGGCCGCCTTTTGCAACGGTGTCACGCACAGCCTGCAGCGCCTGATCCAGCATCGGAACGGTCTGGGTCAGGTCCATGATGTGGATGCCATTGCGCGAGCCGTAGATGAACGGGCCCATGCGGGGATTCCAACGCTGTGTCTGGTGACCAAAGTGAACGCCAGCTTCCAGCAGCTGACGCATGGAGAACTCGGGAAGAGCCATGCTAAGTTTTCCTTTTCCGGTTTACGCCTCGGCGGGGGTGAAAGAAGCGGATGCTCCAACCGGTGGGCCTGATAAGGATGTCTCCCCCAAAAAGCCCAAACCCCGCCTGCGGGTTTTAATGGCGCGCGGATACTACAGCGTTGATTGAGCTACAAGGGAAAAATCGTAAAAGTTTATGATCTTCCGCATATCTTTATGACAAATGTGCCAAGTTGTGTGCATGGCGCACAGCCTGCTCACAATGCTCTGCCAGCGCCTTGCGGCTGTCAAAATCGCTGACCTTGGCGGGTTCGTGATAAATCAGTTCAACCGACCCTTGCCGGGTCGCACCGAGTGTCTTGAGCAAATGCGGCCCAAAGTCCATGTCGCCCCACCAGCCGTAGAACCTGTCCGGCTGCCCTTTTGGAGCGTGAAAGACCACCGAGACGGGCTGGACGTACATAAATTCGCGCAGCTCATCCGCGAAGAATGCGGCAAAGAGTGTTGTTTTAAAAGGCAAAACACGCAGGCCGTCGGTCGAGGTGCCCTCGGGAAAGAACAGTAGCTTATGGCCCGCCTTCAGGCGTTCTTCAAAGACCAGTGTCTGTTCCTTGGCCTTTTTCCGATCACGCTCGATGAACACGGTTCCGGTAGCCCGCGCCAGCCAGCCGATACCAGGCCAGCCTGCGACCTCGGCTTTGGAGACAAAATAGATCCGTTTGCGGGCATTCAGCGCAAAGATATCCAACCAGGAGGAGTGATTGGCAACAACAGCGCCACGTTCGCGCATCAATGTGCCCGAGGTGCGATACCCCATTCCCAGTATTCTGAATGCATTGCGGCAGACAAATTGCGTGATGAAGGGCGTGACCGGCCTGCGCACACCAAAAATCGGTAGTTCAATCAACCGAACTGCCAGCAACACTATCAGACCGCCAAAAACCAGAAGGGCCAGTGGCAGGCCGCGCAGAGCAGCCAGGGCCCAGCCCCAAACGCCCAACTCAAGCGGGTCGGGCGCATCCTCGCTGTTCCAAAGCGGCTCACTCACGGGATCAGGCCCCACTGTAAATTCGTTTCTGCCGCTCGGTCATGCGCGCCGTGTCCAGGATCAGGCAGACATCCGTTGTGTTAAAGGCATGATCGATAAAGGCCCCCTCGCCCACGAAACCGCCCAAACGCAGATACGCCTTGATCAATGCAGGCACCTGCACCATTGCCGCGCGGCGATCCAACGCGTCCGGGGCAACGAGGTTCATCGACTGAAACACGTCGGGTTGTGCCGTGACCCTTAGGTCCGGCGGCGCCAGATGATTGTGGTGCAGCATCGACAAGGGCTGCGCCAGCGCCTGCACATCTGTGCCGTGAAAACTGGCGACACCGAACAGCACTTCGATGTCGCGTTCTGCAACGTAAGCCGCCAGACCATTCCAGAGATGGTACATCGCCATGCCGCCGCGATAGTCGCGGTGCAGACAGGACCGCCCAAGTTCCAATAGCTTGCGACCGCTGGTTTTGAGAACGGTCAGATCGTACTCGTCCTCGGAATAAAACTGGCCGAGTTCAGCAGCACGATCACCGGGCAACAATCTGTAAACACCCACAGCTTCGCCAGTTGTATCATCGTAGGCCAGCATGTGATCGAAATACGGATCAAACTTGTCCCGTTCCAGACCGGCTTCATGATCCACCATATCGCCGCCGCCGCCCAACTCTTTAACGAACACCTCATACCGCAGCCGCTGGGCGGCGCGCAGGTCATCCTCGGTTTCGGCGAGTCGGATTGTGAACGAGGGGCCAGCGTCAGCCATGTCCGGAATGTCGTTCCTTTTGTGTTGTGAGGGGCAGATATCGCAGTTCTGCGGGCATTGGCAACATGATCTCCCGAGGCCGGATCCGTTAACCTTTCCTAAACCAGTTTCACGGATCAAAGACCGGCATCAGGGCGATGCGCGTTCCGTCGATCACCACTTTTCCCTGTTCGCGAAAGTTCACGGTGATTTTGCCTGCGATGTTGGACTGAACCTGTCCGACGCCCCAATCGGGGAAATCCGGGTGGCGGACAAACATCCCCGGTGCAAGAATGGCATTCAGGTCTGTCATGCTGTGGCTCCGGTCCCTACATTTGGCAGATACATCAGGAGGTACGCATGGGCGCATCGGACGTCAACCTGGCCGAGTTGATCGGTTCCCGGATCTGCCATGATCTGATCAGCCCGATCGGCGCCATTACCAACGGGCTGGAGCTGCTGGACATGGTTGGTGCCGTTCAGGGCCCCGAGATGGAACTGATCTCGGGCAGCGTCGGCAGCGCCGGGGCGCGCATACGCTTTTTCCGCGTCGCATTCGGGTCCTCTAGCGACCAGCCTTTGGGGCGGTCCGAGGTGGCGGATTTGCTCAAGGATATCGAGCGTGCGGGCCGTGTGCGTGTCCACTGGAAGGTGGCCGAGCCCATACCGCGCAGCCAGGTCAAGCTGGCCTTTCTAGCGCTGATGTGCTGCGAAAGTGCGATGCCTCTGGGTGGTGATGTCGAGATTGCGCAACTGAATGGCAAATGGGTGGTCACAGGCACGGCCGACAAGATGAATTTGGACAGTGATCTTTGGAAGCACGTCGCCACGGGACGTTTTCCCAACAAGATTTCGCCAGCACAGGTACAATTTGCACTCTTGCCTGCAACCGCCACTGCACTGGGGCGGCGGGTTGTGGTGGAGACCAACTCAACCCGCGTCACCCTTCGGTTCTAGGCGCGGATCGTACCGTTCCCGCGGACGAGATACTTGAAACTGGTCAATTGTGCTGCACCCACCGGGCCGCGGGCATGCATTTTACCCGTCGCGATCCCGATTTCGGCGCCCATGCCAAATTCTCCGCCATCCGCGAACTGGGTTGAGGCGTTGTGCATCAGAATGGCGCTGTCCAACCGTTCAAAGAACCGGGCTGCGGCTGTCGCGTCTTCGGTCATGATGCAATCGGTATGGTTCGATCCGTAGCGCTGAATATGTGCAATGGCCGCATCGATATCGGCGACCGGTTTTGCCGCTATGATGCTGTCGAGGAATTCCTTCCCCCAGTCATCACCGCCGGCAGCAACCGTGCCGTCGATCGCCAGGGCGCCGTCGGCATGCACCTCGACACCAGCCGCCAGCAAGGCTGAGATCACGTCTCGCCCGAGCGTGTCTACCACATCCTGATGAACCAAAAGGCACTCGGCGGCGCCGCAGATGCCGGTGCGACGGGTCTTGGCGTTTAGTACGACGTCCAGCGTTTTCTGCGGATCGGCCGCTTTGTCGATGTAGATGTGAACGATGCCTTCGAGATGGGCAAAGACCGGCACGCGCGCCTCGCGCTGTACCAGACCCACCAACCCTTTGCCGCCGCGCGGAACGATCACGTCGACCGAATCCGTCATGGTCAGCAACTCCTGTACAGCGGCCCGATCACGGGTCGGCACAAGCTGAATGGCGTCTTCGGGCAGGTTTGCTGCTTTCAGGCCATCGACCAGGCAGGCGTGAATGGCAATTGAAGAGTGAAACCCTTCGGACCCGCCCCGTAGGATCACGGCGTTGCCGGATTTCAGGCATAACGCACCTGCATCGGCTGTCACGTTGGGGCGACTTTCATAGATCACCCCGATCACGCCCAAGGGTGTGCGGACCCGCTGGATACTCAGGCCAGAGGGCATGTCCCATTCGCTGATCACTTCACCAACGGGATCGGATTGCTCGGCGACAGTGCGCAGCCCGTCGACCATACCCTGAATGCGCGCCTCGTCCAGCATCAGACGGTCCATCATCGCGGGGCTCAGGCCCTTGTTGTGCCCGAACTCCAGATCCTTTTTGTTGGCCTCAATGATCTGGGCGCGATTTGCCCAAACGGCATCAGCGGCGGCGATCAGGGCCGCATGTTTGCGTTCGGCACTGGCAAAGGCCAACTCGCGCGCAGCCTCTTTGGCGCGTTTACCAAGATCGGCCATCAGGGCGGGTATGTTGTCAAAGTGCTTCATATCATATGCCTTTCTGCACCGTCACAGCGCCAAGTCGTCCCTGTGGATCAACACGGCGCGGCCAGGATACCCCAGCGTTGCCTCGATTTCCGAGGATTTGCGCCCTTTGATCGCATCCGCCTCCTGTGCCGTATAGCGGCTGATCCCCTGCGCCAGTCGGCGGGCCTGAGGATCCAGGACCGCAACAGGATCGCCACGCCCAAAATCACCGGTCACCTCCACGATACCCGCAGGCAACAGGCTTTTACCATTGTGCAAAGCGTGGGCCGCACCATCATCAATAGTAATCTCGCCCCGGGGTTTCATCGCCGAGATCCAACGTTTGCGCGCCGCATGAGGGTCGAGCGTTGCGGTGAACCACGTGCAGTTCGCGCCATTTTCCAGCGATTGCAGCGGGTTAAGCGTCGAACCTTCTGTGATCGCCATATCACACCCGGCCGCTGTGGCCATCTTGGCGGCCAGAAGTTTGGTCTTCATTCCACCTTTGGACAAACCAGAGCCGGCATCACCCGCCATCGCCTCGATCTCGGGAGTGATGCGGTCAATGGCGTCATACCGCGTGGCCGACGGGTTGTCATTTGGATTGCCGGAATAAAAGCCATCTACATCCGACAAAAGGACCAACTGATCAGCCCCAACCGTGACGGCGATCTGGGCGGCCAGCCTGTCATTGTCTCCGTAGCGGATTTCATCGGTGGCAACGGTATCGTTTTCATTGACGATGGGCACAACACCCAAGCCCAGCAACGTTTCCAGCGTTGCGCGCGAGTTCAGATAGCGTCGGCGATCTTCGCTGTCTTCCAGCGTGACAAGAACCTGAGCGGTTGTGATGGTATGCGGCGTCAACGCTTCTTCATAGGCACGCGCCAGTCGGATTTGCCCCACAGCCGCAGCGGCCTGAGACTGCTCTAACGGCAAGGTCGCAACGGGCAGACCCAGAACGCCCCGACCCAGCGCGATGGAACCGGAGGACACGAGAATCACATCTGTGCCCTGGCCTTTCAACCAGGCCACATCTTTCGCCAGCGACTTTAACCACTCCGACCGCAACAACCCCGAATGACGGTCCACCAGCAAGGCAGACCCGATCTTGACAACCAGACGGCGCGCTGTGGTCAGGGTTGCCACAGCTGAGCCTCCTCGGCAGGTTTCTGGCGCAAACGGTTTTCGTCAATCTGAGCCCTCAGCGCCCGAAGCACCTCCGTCACGCCCAGACGCGCGACACCTGACATGGTCATGACCGGGCCACCAACAGCCTGTTCCAATTCGGATTTAATGAGGTCACGCTCGTCATCGTCCAGTGCATCGATCTTGTTCAGAACAGTGATGCGGGGCTTGTCCGCCAGTTCCCCGCCATAAGCTTCGAGTTCGGTTATGATCGTGCGATAATCCTCGACCACAGTTTCCAAGGTGCCATCAACCAGATGCAGCAGAACCGCGCAGCGTTCCACATGGCCCAGAAACCGGTCGCCGATCCCCCGGCCTTCGTGGGCGCCCTCGATCAGGCCGGGGATGTCGGCCACGACGAATTCGACACTGTCGACCCCGACAACACCCAGATTGGGATGTAGGGTGGTAAACGGATAGTCCGCAATCTTGGGGCGTGCATTTGATGTGGCTGCCAGAAAGGTGGACTTGCCCGCATTAGGCATGCCCAGCAGACCGACATCCGCAATCAGCTTGAGCCGCAGCCAGATGGTTCGGTCAATCCCCGCCTGCCCCGGATTGGCCCGGCGCGGGGCCTGATTGGTAGCCGATTTGAAGTGCAGGTTGCCGAATCCACCATTTCCACCCTTGGCCAGCAGCACGCGCTCACCGACCTGCGTCAGGTCGGCAATCACCGTCTCTTCGTCTTCGTCCAGGATTTCCGTGCCCACCGGTACGCGCAGGATGATATCATCCCCATCCTTGCCGGTCCGTTGCTGTCCGCGCCCGGGCTGGCCGTTTTTGGCAAAGAAATGCTGCTGATAGCGAAAGTCGATCAGGGTGTTCAGCCCGTCCACAACCTCGGCCCAGACCGACCCGCCCTTGCCGCCATCGCCACCGTCGGGGCCGCCATACTCAATGTATTTTTCGCGCCGAAAACTGACGCAGCCACTGCCTCCGGCCCCGGACCGGATGTAGACCTTTGCAAGATCGAGAAATTTCATGTCTGTCCCCTACTGCAAAGGTCCCACCGGCCACAAGTCAGAGTTTTTTGCTGTATGTCCAGGTGGGCACATTCGCATCGCGCGCCACCGAATAGCTTTCGGCGTCCCCCAGATATTCAAACCCGCAATGGGTCAGCACCCGGGCCGAGGCCGGGTTGTCCTGAAACACACTTGCAAACATGGTCGCGTTTTCCAGCGGGTTCGCCTTGACCAGTATTTCCACAGCCAACGACGCGATCCCGGTATTCCAGTAAATCGGAGCGACCCAATAGCCGACCTCGGACTGGTTGCGATCCAGCCGTTTGAGAGAGATCAGGCCAATCAGTTCCGGGCCACCGTCCTTGGTGGCGTCCATGACCCAGACGTCCTCATCCCGCTCGTCCGCCATCGACCGGGTGACAAACGCCTCGGTCGAACCCGGTGGCAGGGGGTGCGCGATACTGGTTGTCATACGCGCAACGCGCTCATCACCTGCATAATGTTCGATGAGACCCAAATCCGACCGGCGCAACGGGCGCAGGTCGAACCGCTCGGTTTCAATGACCGGCTGGTTTATTATTGTCTCAAGTTTCATGAATGCGTTCCTCCTCCGAACAACACAAAAAGTACGGATGCAACAGTGAGACTCGCTAACGTCCACATCAGATATTTTTCCACCGGTCGTCCTTCAACCGCGTGGGCTATTCTGTCCCCTGCAAATGTCCAGATGGGGTGCAAGACGATCTGGCAAAGTAGTAGGCACAGAGCAATCGTTAACGTCGCCTGAACACTGGGCGTTCCTGCCGCGACAAACCCGGTAAATCCGGCAATGATCATCGCCCAAGCCTTGGGATTCAACGGGTGCACAATCAGCCCCGACCAAAACCCGGGCACGTCTGCATCGCCCTGACTGCGCGACAGGCGCAGGTTGGCGATTTTCCAGGCAAGCCAGCAAATATAAGCAGCCGAAGCATATTTCAGCACCGAAAACACCATCGGCGCCTGTTCGGCCATCTGCATCAAGCCAAAACCGACGGGCCAGATGATCAATTGCTTGCCCAGGATCACACCCGCGACAAACGGCAACGCCGCCCGAAAGCCGTAACGCGCGCCGGTTCCAAGCAGGACCATGTTGGCCGGTCCCGGCGTGCCGACCTGAGAGGCGGCAAAAATGAGGAAACTGGTCGTTGCGACTGCCATCTGAACGTTCGATCAAAACTGCGTTAAAACGAGAAAGGGGACCGGCACTTTCTGCCGGTCCCCCATGAATTTTTCTTAAACCTTCTGGGTTTCGGCTTACTCTGCGGCCTCCGCCACTGGCAGGACCGAAATAAAGGTGCGGTTTTTAAGTCCCTTGTGGAACTTCACGGCGCCATCGGTGGTTGCAAAGATGGTATGATCTTTGCCCATGCCTACGCCTTCGCCCGGCCAGAACTTGGTGCCGCGCTGACGCACGATGATGTTGCCTGCGATGGCGGCCTGGCCACCATAGAGTTTCACGCCAAGGCGGCGACCAGCTGAGTCGCGACCGTTACGGGAGGAACCGCCAGCTTTTTTATGTGCCATTCTCTCTCTCCTTAGCCTTTGGCCAGATCTTTGGCCTGCTCAACCCATTCGGGTTTCACTTTGATGGTGTCGATAGCAGCAATCTGCTCGTCCGACAAGGCGGCCAGAGCGGCAAAGCTCTCGATACCGGCCGCGACCAGCTTTTTGGCGGCGGCGGGGCCGACACCGGTCAGCGCGGTCAGATCGTCCGCAGCAGCCGCAGCGGCAGGCGCTTCTGCTTTGACTTCGGCTTTTGCTTTGGGCTCAGCTTTCTTGGCGGGCTTTTTCGCCGCCGGAGCAGCTTCGCCAGCCGGAGCAGACCCGGTAGCCGCTTTGATGCCCGACTTGTCAGCGCCCGACGACAGGATGTCGGTTATCTTGACCAATGTCAGTTTCTGACGGTGGCCAACGGTGCGTTTCGAGCTGTGCTTACGACGGCGCTTGACGAACTTGATGACCTTGTCACCTTTGATCTGTTCGATCACTTCGGCCTGAACGCCGGCGCCTTCGACGAACGGTGCGCCAATAACCGGAGCGTCACCGCCCAGCATCAGAACATCGTTGAATTGAACTTTTTCACCTGCGTCGGCAGCCAGTTTTTCAACGCGGAGCATATCGCCCGCCTGAACCTTGTACTGCTTGCCGCCAGTCTTGAGGACCGCAAACATGCGTCTTTCCTTTTCTAACCCGCGTTCTGTGGTCCCCTTACGGGTGTTTTGGCCCCAATAGAAACTGAAGCCACCTCGAACAGCGCGCCCTTTTCGGGCTGTGTGATTGACCCTTTGACGATGTCGCATGGGTCAAATAATAACGAGACCCGGCGCGGTAAACCGGCCGGGATGGGCGCTTATCCATAGATTGCGTCGGAAAGTCAACAGCAAAGCCGCGCTAAAGTTCAGACCCGTTCAGAACCATTGCAACAGCTTCGCCCAGCCGGAACGAAATGCCATCAAGCATCCGGTCAAACCCGTCAAACAGGGCCTCGTTCAGCGCCCTGCCCGTCTCGGTGCGCGAAAACGCGATGTTCTCGCGTATCTGCGCCTCATCCAGAGGGCGATAAGCCATCAACAGAAAGGCATACAGCCATGAGGTTGTCTCGGCGGTCATGTCATCCTTGCGCGACAACAGATCGGCCAGCAGCGCGGCCTCATCGGTCATCGCCTCGTGATCCAAGCCTCGAAAGAAGTTGTAATCCGCGCTCAGCGCACCCTGCACATTCTGTTCGATCAGGTTGTTGACCTGAATGTACTCGTCCACCAGTTCATAAAAAACGGAATCGCGCGCGACCTCATTGTAGGCGTCCCGCGCCATCGCTTCGATGGCCTCATCCGAAATGGCCTGACGTGCCGAATTCTCCAACTCGATAATCGTCTGGCCCAAATCACTCTCAAAAAACAGGATCGCCTGGTCCAGCTGCGTGTCCGTCAGCCCCTGTTCGAATGCGTCCGTGACCCGTTCGCGCATCCAGACTGTGTCATAGATATCCCCCACCTGCGCCTCAAAGAAGGCACCGCCGGTGTTGCCCAACATGGTTTCATCCAGTTCGCGGCGCTGATCGTCGCCCTCATTTGCCAGAATATCCATGACTTCGGAGAGGCGCATCGCCTGCGCCAATTTCTCCACCTTGTCATTGGCAAAAAGCGGCGTACCACAAACCAGAAACGCAGACAAAAACGCGATCAGACGCATCAGATATCCTGCGCCGGGTGCAGTTCGGCCATTCGGGCCGCCAGAACCTCGAACCGCATCGCCATGATCTCGTACTGAATGGCGTTCAGCAATTCGTACACTTCCTGCATCAGCGGTTGTTCAAGGGCGACGACATAGGCATCCACATCTGCATCCGAAAAGTCCTGATAGGTATAAGCGGCGCCAGCAAGCGCCGACAGTTGCAGCGACTGGCGCATTGCGGCTTCGTTGCGCTTCATCATCATGCGTATCTCGTCCGCCCCGAGTTGCAGATCGATCACCCCCGACGCGCTGGCGGCCAGCAGAAAGCGCAGCTGGATTTCCTGTAGCGCGCGCAGCGTCGTGCCGCTGGAATCGATGGCACGGTTCATCCGTTTAAAACTTTCGACCCGCTGCGATCCGTCTTGTATCAGGTCGGCGATGATCTCCTTACCTTCCCGCTGCTTGGCTTCATCGTCTTCGATCATGTGAGAGGCGTTTTCCGCCACGACCAGCCGCTGACCCAGATCCGAGGCATAAAAATCCACCGCGTGGGCCAGCGCTTCATCACTCAGCGTCTGCTCCAGAATGGAAACGGCGGTTTCATGCATGCCTTCAGTATCGAACACCTCCGCGGTCAGGCGCGTCCAGTCGGACCCGAACCCGTCCGGATCAATACCCAGCATCTGCGGGGCCGAGCCGGAGGCAAGCGCGATGCTTTCCAGGGCAACGTCAAAACCGGTGGTTGTCAAAAACGCCTCGATCCGGTCGCGGTTGGCCGCGGCAGACTGTGACGGGATAAGGACAAGCGCCAAAAGCGGCACCAGGCATGAAAGAGCGATACGCTGAGCGAAATGGGTCATACCTATCAGCCTAGGTGTTTTATCCCCGCAGGCAATGGAAAATCCTGGCTTTGCGCCATTCCGGTATTTTCTGCTTGCGCCCCTGCTCGTTCCTCACTAAATCCCGCCTGCACAGACCCCCGCGGAGAGGTGCCGGAGTGGTCGAACGGGGCGGTCTCGAAAACCGTTGTGGGTGCAAGCCCACCCAGGGTTCGAATCCCTGTCTCTCCGCCACTTGCCTGAAATGACTGCTTCGCCGGCCCGCCGGATACATCTGTTGCGACCTGGTTCTGCGCATGAACGCTGCGCCGCGCCCCGCCAGCCCGTTGTTTTGCCAATGTGACGTATGCAAGTGACCTGCGTCAAAAAACCTGTTCTGTGCCGTTACGTTGGCGTGTTCCCGCCATAGGGCACCTACGGGATCAGCATACCATGGCTCATGGGCCGAAACTGAAAAGATTTTCTGCGAATTCCCCTTTGGGAACAGATAGTTTTGAACCATCTCGGCGGCACATTTTTCAAAGGAGTCTCTCATGTCGCGCACACTTATTCTTGCCATCGTCATCGTCGTCATTGGCGTTGGCGGCTATTTTTATCTCAACCAACCCGAAGCCACGTCATCCGAACAACTGGACACCGCAGCACAAGACGCCACGGACGCTGTTGACGAAGCGGCATCGGCTGCGGAAGAGGCGACCTCGGATGCGGTAGACCAAGCAACTGAACAGGCCAGCGAAGCGGCCTCGTCGGTAGCGGATCAGGCCTCTGACGCCGTTGAACAGGCGGGCGAAACAGCTGCTGATCTGGCCAATCAGGCGGGTGATCAGGTGGCCGCACTGGCAAACCAAGGCCAGGACCTTTTCAACTCGTGGGTTCAGGACGGCATGCTGACGGCACAGCAGTTTAACTATGACGCCATGGTGGCGTCTGTTCAGGACAGTGAGTTGACGCAAGAGCTGAAGACACAGGCGATCCAGATCATCGATGAGATTCAGGCGGCGCCCGATACGATTGTCGAAAAGGTTCAGGAACTGCGCACCCTGCTGACACAGCAATAAAGGCGTCTGGGGTTGATCCAAAAGATTGGCCCCGGCCTCCGATAACGACCGGGCTGTCGTTACGTTAGAGCCGAGTTCAATTGACGACCTGTGTGACATTTGCTTGGCTGGGGTCACTACCACAGCCCGCTCCGCCACAGACCTCGCCTGACCTTGGTAGATGTGTTTCTGTCGCGGTTCGCGCTCCTTCAGAATTGAACCAAGGATGCCAATATGACCGCCCTGCCCCAAACGATGTTTGCCACGATCCTGAAACATGACGGGTATTCCGGTACCATGACTGGTCCGGTGATTGAGGATGCGGGCGAGTGGCTGGCCGAAGCGGAATTGCCGGTCCCCGAACCTGGTCCGGGGCAGGTTCTGATCCGCTTACGCACCGCGTCGGTCAACCCGTCCGATCTGCATTTCATCAAGGGAGAATACGGGCAGCCACGCACCAAGGGCGCGCCCGCCGGATTTGAGGGTTGCGGCGATGTCGTGGCAACCGGCAAGGGTGCCGAAGCCTTGCAGGATCAGCGCGTTGCTTTTGTCGCCGCAGGCTCTGGTGCCTGGGCGGAATATGTGGTGACGCAGATGCAGATGTGCATCCCTTTGCGCCCCGATATCTCGGACGACGACGGGGCGGCCCAGATCGTCAATCCGCTGACGGCCGTGGCCATGGTCGACGTGGCCAAAGCGGATGGCGAGGCCTTTGTGATCTCTGCCGCGACCAGCCAGTTGGGCAAGCTGATGTGCAGCCTCGGGCGGGATCTGGGGTTGAAACCCATCGCTCTGGTCCGCAGGGCCGAGACGGCAGGCACACTAAAGGATCTGGGCGCCGCCGAAGTGCTGGTCACCACGGATGAAGATGTTGTCACGCAATTCGCCGAATTGAGCACAACGATGAAACCGCGCGTGTTTCTGGATGCCGTGATGGACCAACTCTCCGAGCAGATCTTCTGTGCGATGCCCAATCGGGCGCGGTGGGTCTGTTATGGGAAGTTGGGCAGTGACTCGCCCACTCTGACACAGACCGGACAACTGATCTTTATGGGCAAGCGGATCGAAGGCTTCTGGCTGACGCAGTGGATGATGTCCACGCCTCCGGCCGACCAGATGCGGGTCGTGGCCGAAGTTCAGGCACGGTTTGCGGATGGCCGATGGAAAACCGATGTGTCAGAGCGGCTTACGCTCAGAAATCTGATCCCGGATCTGGCAGGTGCGCTGAAAAAGAGTGACGGAAAGGTGATTATCGCGCCATAGTAGAACCAACCCCGCGCACCGGATGAAAGCCGCGGGTCATTCAAAACGCCGGACAACCGGCATGGGGAGGTGAGTTTGGATAACGCGCAGCTGCTGATCAGCGGGCTGGCGAACGGGTGTGTCTATGGCCTGATCGCACTGGGTTTTGTACTGATCTACAAGGCGACCGAGGCGGTGAATTTCGCACAGGGCGATTTCATGATGCTGGGCGCTTTTGTGACCATCGGTCTGACCAATACCGAATACATGGGATTGCCCTTTTGGCTGGCGCTGCCGATCTCGCTGGGGATCATGGGGGCGCTGGGGTATCTGCTGGACCGTCTGATCATCCGCCGCATGTTCGGTCAAAGCCAGACTGCCGTTGTCATCCTTACGATTGCTTTGGGGTTCGTCATCCGGTTCGTCGCTGGACTGATCTGGGGGCACGAGCCGCAGACGCTGCAAAACCCGCTGGCGGGGAAAGAGGTACGGTTCGGCGGTCTCGTTCTGGGGATGGAGGATGTGGCGGTCATTGTCGTCACCGTGCTGCTGACCTGGGGTCTCTATGTGTTTTTCAGCCGAACTAAACTGGGACTGGCCATGCAGGGCGCATCGCAAAACCAGCTGGCCGCGTATTACATGGGAGTCCCGGTCAAGCGCGTGCAGGGCTTTATCTGGGCGCTGGCCGGCGTCGTTGCAGGCATCGCCGGAATTCTGTTCGCGGCCAAAGGGTCGGTGGATCCCGCCACCGGGCTGTTGGGGATCAAGGCGTTTGCCGCCGCCGTCATCGGTGGTTTTGGCAGCCTGCCCGGTGCGTTGGCGGGTGGTTTGATCGTCGGTGTCATTGAACCTTTTGCCAGCCGCTACATCGCTGCCGGGTACAGCCAGATCGCCCCATATGCTCTGTTGCTGGCAGTGCTGATCTTCCGGCCAAACGGGCTGTTCAGTCAGGTCCGGGTCAAGAAGGTCTGACGCATGCGGATCGTATTCAAAACTGACTACATGCAAGACATCCGCCCGTGGAAAGATCGGTATCAGTTGAGCCTGTATCTGATCCTGTTGGGGGTTGCCGCCGCCGCCCCTTGGTGGCTGGACGCGTTCTATCTGGGCGAGTTGACCAATGTGCTGATCTGGGCGATCGCCGGTATGGGCCTGATGATCCTGACCGGGCACACGGGTCAGGTTAGTCTGGGCCACGCTGCCTTTCTTGCCTTTGGCTGCTATGCCAATGTGATCCTGATCGAGGCCGGGGTGCCGTTTCTGATTGCGTTTCCACTGGCCGGTATCTTGACCGGGATCGCGGGTGTAACGGTGGCCATCCCTGCCCTGCGCCTGCACGGCATTTACCTCGCAATCTTCACCATGGCCCTGTCCATTCTGATGGACGACGTCATCGTGTTGGCCGAGCCGCTGACCGGTGGCGTGTCCGGCAAATATCTTGGCGGTGTCGAAATCTTCGGCCACCTGGTTGACCGTTGGGCAACACCGGTTGAGTTCTTCTGGCTGGTACTGGCTGTCGCGGTCCTGGTGACGTTTGGCTACATCAACCTGCTGCGCGCGCCGCTGGGCCGCAGTTTCATCGCCGTGCGCGATTCCGAGGTCTCAGCGCAGGCCATGGGCGTCGATATCGCCAAAGCCAAGACAGTCTCCTTCGCACTGTCCTGCGCCGTGACCGGCTGGGCCGGTGCCCTGATGGGTATGTATGCCGGGGCTTTCAACAACGAAACGTTCAGTGTTCTGATTTCGATCCAGTTGCTGATGATGATCGTGATCGGTGGGCTGGGGTCGATCCATGGCGCGTTCCTTGGCGCCATCGTGATCGGATTTCTGCCGCAGTTCCTGTCGATCTCCAAGGAGTATGTCGGTGCCATTTTCGGTGGGAACACGGTCGCCATTCCCGGCCTCGAGTTCGGTATCTTCGGCATGATCCTGATCGGCTTTATCCTGTTCGAACCGATGGGCATGTATGGCCGCTGGCTGAAAATTCGCACCTGGTTCGAACTGTTCCCGTTCTACCGCAAAGACATGTTCAAACGGCAGAAATCCTATCTCAAGACGGAGCGCCTGAGATGAGCCTGCTGGAGTTCGAGAACGTCACGCTCAAATTCGGCGGCCTGATGGCGGTGGATGATCTGTCCTTTGAGGTCGAGAAAGGCGAAGTCTTTGCCATCGTTGGTCCCAATGGCGCCGGAAAATCGACGGTCTTCAACCTGATCTCGCGATTCTACGACCCACACGCGGGATCGATCCGGTTTGACGGGCACGACCTTCTGCAGGTGAAACCGTCGGGCGTTGCGGCCTATGGCGTGGCGCGGACGTTCCAGAATATCGAGCTGTTCGAACATGCCACCGTCCTGCAAAATCTGCTGGTCGGGCGGCATCGGCACCGAAAAACCAATCTTGTGTCGGAAATCCTGTTCACCCCGTCCGCGCGAAAGCAGGAGTTGCAGCACCGCGAAAAAGTTGAAGAAATCATCGACTTTCTCGATCTGCAGGCGTTTCGTGACAAGATGATCTCGGGTCTGCCCTATGGTGTGCGCAAGGTGGTCGAGGTCGCCCGGGCGCTGGCCACAGACCCGCAGCTGTTGCTGCTGGACGAGCCCGCGTCTGGCTTGTCTGTCGAAGAAACCACGGATATGCGGTGGTGGATCGACGATATCCGGCGGCAGATGGGGATCACGGTTCTGATGGTCGAACATGATATGGGGCTTGTCTCCGGCGTATCCGACCGGGTTCTGGCCATGGCCGATGGGGCCAAGCTGGCATTGGGCACCCCGGCCGAGGTTCAATCTCACCCCGCCGTTGTCGAGGCGTATTTGGGGAAAGCCTCATGAGCGCGCCGATCCTGACCATCCGCAATGTCGAGAGCTTTTATGGACCGATCATGGCCATTCGGGGTGTCTCGCTGGATGTGTATCCCGGTCAGATTGTTTCGATCCTGGGTGCCAATGGGGCGGGCAAGACGACGCTGATGAAAACGGTGTCGGGCGTGATGGACCCGGAAAAGGGCAAGATCACCTTTGAGGGGCAGGAGATTCAGGGCTCGGAACCTCATAAAGTTGTGCAAAAAGGGATCGTGCATGTCCCTGAAGGGCGCGAGGTCTTTCCCCTGCTGACGGTGAACGAAAACCTGAGCCTTGGGGCCTACACGTTGACAGACAAGGCGCAGATTGAACGCGACCGCGATCTCGTTTTTTCCTATTTCCCGGTTCTCAAGGAGCGGCGGTCGCAAGAGGCCGGGACGTTATCCGGAGGGCAGCAACAGATGCTTGCCATCGGGCGCGGGCTTATGGCGAACCCCAAGATCATGTTGCTCGACGAACCGTCGCTTGGGCTGTCGCCGCTGCTGGTGCAGGAGATTTTTGGCATCCTCAAGCGTCTGAACGATGAACAGAACATGACAATGATGCTGGTCGAACAAAACGCGCATGCAGCCCTGGAATTGGCCCATCATGGCTATGTGATGGAGGTCGGGCGTATCGTCATGGACGGGGCCGCTGATGTCTTGCTGCAATCCGAGGACATCCAGAACTTCTATCTTGGCGTTCAGGAAGAAGGTGCCCGCGAAAACCGCCGCTGGAAGCGGAAAAAGACGTGGAGGTGAGCCGGATGGATAGCAGCCCCCTGCCCCCGCAGATCACCCTGAACGGTGTCCGGTTTAACGCGACGCCTGGACAGCGCCCGTTGCGCGTGGACGGATGTCTGACGATCTGCGAACTGTTCCAGAGCCGCTGCGCGGAACTGGGGAACCGCACAGCGCATCGCGAAAAAGACCTGGGTATTTGGAAATCCTATTCCTGGACGGATTACTGGCAGCATGCCAAATGGATCGGTCTGGCCCTGCGCAAACTGGGGATGGAGCGGGGCGATGTGGTATCGATTCTGTCTGAGGACCGCAAGGAATGGGCTTGGTTCGACATGGGTATTCAGGGCGCGGGCGGGATCGCTTCGGGGGTCTACACCACCGACTCGGCCAGCCAGTTGCAATATCTGATCGACAACAGCGGCAGCCGGTTTCTGGTGGTTGAGGACGAAGAGCATCTGGACAAGTTTCTCGAAATCGAGAGCGAGGTTCCCAACCTGCTCAAGGTCATTATTCTCGAAGACGAAGGCCTGCACGATCTGAATCATCCCAGATGCATGATGATCGACGAACTCTATGCATTGGGCAAACAGGCCGAGGCGGAAAACCCGGGTTGGTTCGAAGAGGAGATTGCCCTTGCGAAACCGCAGGATACCGCGCTTCTGGTCTATACATCCGGAACAACCGGGCAGCCCAAAGGCGCAATGCTGAGTCATGAAAACATCCTTGCGGCCATGGAATCCGGCGCGCGCTCGCTGCCGGTTTTCGCCAGTGACGAGCAACTGTGCTTCCTGCCGCTCTGTCATATTCTAGAACGCGATGTGTCGGTCTATTTCCCGCTTGCGGCCAGATGTACCGTGAACTTTGCGGAAAGCCCCGAAACCGTGTTTGCGAACCTGCAAGAGGTCTCTCCTACCACCTTTACCGCCGTGCCCCGTGTTTGGGAAAAGATCTACGCGCAGGTGCAAATCCTGTCGCAGGATGCGACGCCGCTGGGGCGTCTGGCCTTTGGCCTGGCACTCAAAGCCGGGTTTGCCCGCGCGGGTTACCTGAATGCGGGAAAACCGGTCCCGGTGGGTGTTGCCGCCTGGTATTGGGTCTGGGACCACTTGGTTCTGAAAAACCTGCGGCGCATGCTGGGGATGGACAGAATGCGTCGGGGTGGCACCGGCGCGGCGCCGATTTCGACGGACCTGCTGCGGTGGTACTGGGCCATCGGGGTGCCTCTGGTCGAAGGGTTCGGTATGACCGAAACCGCAGGTCTGGCCTGTCTCAACACAACCGACGACAACCGGATCGGGACAATTGGCCGGGCCGTCGCCGGAAATGATATCCGCATATCCGAAGACGGCGAAATCCAGCTGAAGGGTATGAACATCTTTCAGGGCTACTGGCGCAACAATGCCAAAACGGCGGACACCTTTACCTCGGATGGCTGGCTGCGCACCGGGGATATGGGTTTTATTGATGACGAGGGCTATGTCACCATCACCGGTCGCCTGAAGGACATCATTATAACTGCGGGCGGCAAGAATATCACCCCGATTGAAATCGAAAGCCGTTTGAAATTCAGCCACTACATCTCGGACGCGGTGGTTATAGGTGATCGGCGCAAGTACCTGACGGCCCTGATCATGATCGATCAGGAGAATGTCGAGAAACTGGCGCAGGACAGAAAGATACCGTTTTCAGATTTTGCCTCACTCTGCGCGGCATCGGATGTCAAGGATCTGATCGCGGCCGAGGTCGACGCAGTGAATGCCGAGTTTGCGCGGGTCGAACAGATCAAGGATTTCCGGCTGATCGACGTGCTGCTGACCGCCGAAGATGACGAGTTGACCGCGACGATGAAACTGAAACGCGGTCTGGTGGAAAAGAAACACGGTCATCTTATTGAAGACATGTACACTTAGATTCGGGATTAATGGGAGGAAAATGATGAACAACGCATTCAAACGGATGGCCGTGGCCACCGCTTTGACCGCAACGGCAACACTGGGCTGGGCTGAAACCCAAGGCGTCACCGAGGATGAGATCGTCATCGGTTCGGTCAATGACCTCAGCGGGATTTTTGCCGCGGTCGGCGTTCCAGCCACCAAGGGCGCCAACGTGGTGTTTGACCGCGTAAATGCTGCTGGTGGTGTGCATGGGCGCACCATCCGTTTTGTTGTCGAAGACAATGGCTATCAGATGCCGCGCGCGATGCAGGGCTACAACAAGCTTCTGAACCGCGACAAGGTCTTTGCCATGATGCAGTCTCTGGGCACGCCGATGAACCTGGCCGGGTTCAAGCTGCTGGACCCCAAGGGCATTCCGAATGTCGCGCCTCTGACCGCAGCCCGTCAGATGCTGCAGGAGCCGATGAAAAACAAGTTCACCTCTTTTTCGACCTACTACGACCAGGCGCGTGTTGGCGTGAAGTATTTGGCCGGTGAATTTGGATCGCAATCTGTGTGCACCATGTACCTGCCCACTGACTTCGGCGCCGAGATCGTCGAAGGCAGTAAGACCGGCGCGGAAGAGGCCGGGATCGCCTTTGTTGCCGAGACCACGCACAAACCGGATGAGACGGATTTCGTTGGGTCACTGAGCAAGCTCAAGGAAGAAGGTTGTGACATCGTCACGATCGCTCTGGGTGTGCGTCAGGCCATCACGGTTGTTGGTACAGCCAAGAAAATGGGCCTTGACGATATGAAGTTCCTGGGCACGTCCGCCAGTTTCCTTACCGTGGTCGCGCAGGTTCCGGGTGGCGTGACCGATGGTTTCTACGCCGCTGCGTCCTGGCAGGACCTGTGGGCCCGTGCTGAAGACCCGGTTCCGGCTGCGTTTATCGAAGAGTACAAGGCCGCAACCGGCGAAGACCCGGTCGGGTTTTCGATGCTGGGCTATTCTGCCGCCGAGATGATGGTCAAAGCGCTCGACGCCGCAGGCCCTGACCTGACGCATGAGAGCTTTATCGCGGCGATGGAATCTCTGGATTATCAGGACGAGTTGGTCGGCAACCACATCACCTATGGTCCCGATGATCACCAAGGCGCCGATACTGTGTTCGTCAACGTCGTCGAAAACGGCGCTTGGAACCTGGTCTACGAAGAATAAGCGGGCCCCTATCCCACCAGAAAGGGGTTACGGCCCCTTTCGCATTTTTAAGATTTTCAACGGCCCATTCAATCACCGCAGTGATCGCACGCCTCGATTTTACTTCGAGCGGTCATCTGTCCTCCACTCTGTGCTCAATCTTATTTGCGAATGCTTCGCAATTGCATTGACCTTGAGATTGCTTCGCACTATCACTGAGGTAACGCGATGGCCCACAAGCAGGGTCGATTCTAATCAGGAGTGGGAATGTGCCTCTGACCAAACGGACTTTCATGGCGGCCGCCGCGGCGCTGGCCATGGCGCTGCCAGCCAATTCGGCCCTTGCAGAGAAACTCAACGTCATCGCCACGACCGGCATGATCGCCGACGCTGCTGCCAATGTGGGCGGTGATCTTGTGGAGGTGGAATCGCTGATGGGTGAAGGCGTTGACCCCCACGGCTATCGTCAGACCCGCACAGACATCGTCAAGCTGGCCAATGCCGATCTCGTGCTCTGGAACGGCCTCTATCTCGAAGCGCAGATGGAAGATTTCATGCTCGGTCTGTCAGAAGGCGGCACGGTCGTGGCAGTGGCCGAGACGATCCCGGACAGCCTGTTGCTGAACTCGCAGGACTATGAAGGTCGGGCCGACCCGCATGTTTGGATGAACGTCAACTTGTGGAGCAACGTCGTCGTTGCGGTCCGCGACGCAATGATCGAGGCGGACCCTGACAATGCCGCAGCTTATGAAGCAAATGCGGACGCCTATCTGGGCGAGTTGTCCGAGCTGGCACAATATGTGGTTCGGGTTTTGTCCACGGTTCCCGCGGAAAGCCGCGTGGTCGTATCCGCCCATGATGCGTTCAATTACTTCGGGTCTGCCTATGGTTTTGAGCCGGTGGGCATTCAAGGCATCTCCACCGAATCCGAGGCCGGATTGCAGCAGATCGGGGCCATGGTTGACATGCTGACAGAGCGCAATATTGGCGCTGTCTTCGTGGAATCCTCGGTTTCGGACCGTAACATTCAGGCGGTGATCGAAGGAGCAGCCGCAAAGGGCCATGAGGTCGTTGTCGGCGGCGAGATCTTCTCGGACGCCATGGGCGAGCCGGGCACCTATCGCGGGACGTATATCGGCATGTTGGATCACAACGCGACGACCATTGCCGAAGCATTGGGTGGCGAAGCGCCCGAGGGCGGCATGCACGGTATGCTCGTGGATGGCTAATCCTGTCACACATAAGCGGCCCACCGTGGTTGCGGAAGACGGCCGGAGCGCACGCCCGGCCGCCTTGCTTGCCGATGCCGCGCTGGCCACGCGGGGACTGACAGTGTCCTACGGTGACAAGCCGGCTGTCTTTTCGGTCGATGCCACCTTCCCGGCGGGCTCCATCTCGGCCATCATCGGGCCGAACGGGGCGGGAAAATCGACGATGCTCAAATCCGCGCTTGGCGTGATCCCGCGCCTGTCGGGTGAGGTCCTTATCTTCGGTCAGCCTATCGACAAAGCCCGCGCCCGCGTTGCCTATGTGCCGCAACGTGCGAGTGTGGACTGGGATTTCCCAACAACCGTCAAGGACGTTGTGGAAATGGGGCATTACCGAAAGGTCGGGTTGCTTGGGCGGCTGTCGGGCGCACTGGCGCAGCGCACGCTGGACAGCCTTGACCGTGTTGGCATGGCAGATTTCGCGCACCGCCAGATCGGGCAGCTGTCGGGCGGACAGCAGCAGAGGGTCTTCATCGCGCGCGCGCTGGCGCAGAATGCCGACCTTTATGTTCTGGACGAGCCGCTCGCAGGTGTCGACGCCGCAACCGAACGGGCGATTATCGATGTGCTGAGACTGCTGAAAGAAGAAGGCAAGGCAGTGATCGCCGTGCATCACGATCTGTCGACGGTGCGCGAGTATTTTGACCATGTCTTCATGATCAATGTACGGCGCATTGCCGAGGGCCCTGTCGCAACCGCTTTCAACACGGAAACCCTGCAGGCCGCTTATGGAGGGCGGCTGGCGGCCACACATCTCGACGAATTGGCGGTGGCCGAGGCCGTGCAATGAATCAGTTTGTTGACGCGCTCTTGCTGCAAGCAGGATACAATGCGTCACTTGTGGCCATCGGGGCCGGGCTTCTGGGCTTTGCGGCCGGGGCGTCCGGCACGTTTATGTTCCTGCGCAAGCGCGCGTTGGTTTCTGATGCGGTCGCCACATCGACTCTGCCGGGCGTGGCCATCGCCTTTATGATCATGGTCGAGCTGGGGAGCGATGGGCGCAATCTTGCGGGGCTGCTTTTTGGGGCAGCCGTTACCGCCGCGATCGGCCTGCTTTTGATCGAGTGGATTCCACGTCGCACGCGGCTTGCAGAGGATGCGGCGATTGGGTCGGTGCTGGGCGTGACCTATGGCATCGGCATCGTGCTTCTAACTGTCGTGCAGACCATGAGTTCCGGTCGCCAAGCGGGGTTGGAAAGCTTCCTGCTCGGCTCGACCGCCGGTATGCTTTTCAATGATGCCGTCATTATCGCCATAGGCGGATCGCTTGCGGTGCTGGCCACATGGGTGATGCGCCGACCGATGACATTGGTTGCCTTCGATCAGGAATACGCCGCCTCGGTCGGTTACAACGTGCGCCATATCGACCTGGTCATGATGGGTCTGGTGCTGGCGATCACGGTGACGGGGCTCAAGCTTGTGGGCCTGATCCTGATCGTCGCCATTCTGATTATCCCGCCCGTAACAGCGCGGTTTTGGACCGAACGTGCCCAGAATGTGATCTGGATCGCGGGCGGATTCGGCGGGGTGTCGGGCTATCTCGGCGCGGCTATCTCCGCCTCGGCCCCGGCCTTGCCCACGGGCCCGATCATCGTTCTTGTGGCCACCGCGATCTTTGTGTTTTCCCTTTTCTTTGCCCCAGGCCGCGGCGTGCTTGCGGCACTCATCCGGCACCGCCGGTTTCAGGCGCGGGTACACCGCCGTCAGGGCCTGCTGGCACTCGCCGCGCAGCAACCGATACTCGAGGGATACACGCTGCGTCTTTTGGCGCGCGAGGGGCTGGTGCGCCGCGACGGCGTCCCTACCGACGCTGGCAAGGCGCAAGCCGCCAAGGTCTCGCGCGATGAACGCCGCTGGGACGTGGCGCGGGAAATCCATCAGGATGTGGCGCTGACAGGCCGCTACGATGGTCTGACCCCCATCGAAGAGGTCTTTACCGCCGACGAAATCTCGGAGTTTGATCGCCGACTCGGTCCCCCGGTTCCGATGTAGGGATGGGATCGATGGGCAACCGAGGTATTTGGCATCGAATAAGAGACCTGCGCACGGCGCACCACGGGCTTTGTCTCACACAGTCCCGGGCCGAGCCCGGCAACACAGTTTGAAACGAGGAGCCGCTCGATGGGAGCCGATTTCGTCCAGTTTTCCCTGACCCCCATACTCATCGGCGTGATGGCTTCCATCTCATGCGCATTGCCGGGAAACTTCCTGATCCTGCGTAAACAGGCGCTGATCGGCGATGCGATCAGCCACGTGGTTTTACCCGGCATCGTGGTCGCGTTCCTGCTGACGGGTCTTGCCACCGCTTACACCATGATGGCCGGGGCCGCTGCCGCCGCGATCGTCTCGGTTGTCCTGATCGAAGCCGTCAAGCGGCTCGGCAATATCGAGCCGGGCGCAGCCATGGGTGTGGTGTTTACCGCGATGTTCGCGGCGGGCGTCCTGACCTTGGAACAGGCGGATTTGAGCAATATGCACCTGAGCGTCAACCATGCACTGATGGGAAACCTTGAAACGCTGGTCTGGTTGCGCGCCGAGGGCTGGCATTCGCTTCTGGACCCGGTGGCGCTGGCGGGCCTGCCGCACGAGCTGGAACGGATTGCCTATATCTTTGTTTTGGTCGTGATCCTGACGCTTGTATTTTGGCGCTGGCTTAAGATTTCCACCTTCGACGAGGGTTTTGCCCAGGCGCTTGGTATCCCCGCCACCGCCCTTGGCCTTGGTCTTGTAGTGGTTGCCGCCGTGGCTGCGGTTGCGGCCTTTGATGCTGTCGGGTCGATTATCGTGATCGCCATGTTCATCTGCCCCCCGGCCGCGGCGCGTCTGATGACCAACAGGTTGGAGCATCAGGTCTGGTGGTCGGTTGCGTTTGCCACCTTGTCGGCCATCCTTGGCTACGTCTTTGCCGGTTACGGCCCGCTCTGGTTCGGTGCCGAGAATGCGGTCAGCGCCGCTGGTATGATTGCTGCCGTCTCGGGTGTGATCCTTGCGCTCGCCTGCCTCTTTGGACCGCATCGGAAGCGGATAGGCGCGGGCAAAGAGGCAGTTGCCTGATCCGCAGGCCGGGTAACACGATACCAAGATCCCTGCCCGCAATCTGCTCAAACAAAAAACGCCCGCTTGGTACAGCGGGCGTTTATTTTTGTTGAATTTTTCGTCTGTTTTGCGTTAGCGCTTCGAGAACTGGAACGAACGACGCGCTTTGCGCTTACCGTATTTCTTACGTTCCACAACGCGGCTGTCGCGGGTCAGGAAGCCGGCGGCTTTCAGCGCGCCACGCAGCGACGGATCGTACAGTTGCAGCGCTTTCGAGATGCCGTGTTTGACCGCACCAGCCTGGCCGGTGAGGCCGCCGCCTTTGACGGTTGCGACAACGTCGAACTCGCCTTCGACACCGGCAACCTGGAAAGGCTGGCGCAGGATCAGCTGCAGAACGGGGCGCGCAAAATACGTGTCCTGATCCTTGCCGTTCACGGTGACCTTGCCGGAACCAGGCTTGATCCAGACACGGGCAACCGCGTCTTTACGCTTGCCGGTGGCATAGGAGCGGCCCAGCTCGTCGCGCACGGGTTCCCGCGCGATGACTTCTTCGGCCACGGTTTCAACGCCTGCAACGGCGCTCAGCTCTTCGAGAGTATTGATCTGATCAGCCATCGGTTATTCGCTCCGGGTGTTTTTCTTGTTCATGGACTTCACGTCCAGAACTTCGGGCGCTTGCGCCTCATGAGGATGCTCGCCACCGGCGTAAACGCGCAGGTTGGTCATCTGCTTGCGTGCCAGACGGTTGCCCGGCAGCATGCGCTTGACCGCCTGAGTCACCACGCGCTCGGGGTGTGCACCCTCGAGGATCTGCTGCTTGGTGCGCGACTTGATGCCACCCGGATGGCCGGTATGCCAGTAGAAGTTTTCGTCGCGCTTCTTGCCGGTCATCTGGATTTTGTCAGCGTTGATCACGATGACATTGTCGCCCATGTCCATGTTAGGGGTGAACGACGCTTTGTGCTTGCCACGCAGACGCATGGCGACGATCGAGGCAAGACGGCCCAGAACAACGCCCTCGGCGTCGATCAGGATCCATTTCTTGTCGATGTCTGCAGGTGTTGCAGAAAAGGTTTTCATGGCAGGATAGTCCTGTTTGATGTGAAAGACCGCCCCCTTGGCGGAGCGGCCCGAATTCGATGGTGCGTATCTAGAGGGGCTGGAATGACACGTCAAGAACGCAGAGTGTAAAATAGTTGAGCCTTATCAGTGTATTATGAAATAGGTATTATTTTACCCCATAAAGTACACCCTTATTCGCCGATTGCGAAACAGCCTGTTAGACTGCACTATCGCTTGTTCAATAGTCGAGGGAGGTTCCAGTGCCACATCTAACCCAACTGATAGCCGATTATGGGTCTGCCTGGCAGGAAAGGGACGCGAGCAAACGGTCTGAATTTCTGAACCGGTGTTTTTCGGAACATGGCCGTTACGTCGACCCAACCGCAGCCGTGACCGGGCGCGAAAATCTGTCCGCGCATATCGGTGAGGTTTTGGATGGGTCAGGTGGGCGTGTCGAAATCACCAGCGCCCCGGCTTCACACCATGATGTGGTTCATTTCACCTGGCATATGGTGCGTGCAGACGGCACGACGATGGTCGAGGGGCACGACTTTGCGCAACTGGATACTGACGGAAAGATTGAATCTCTGGCCGGTTTCTTTGGCAGTCCCGAGCCTCTGACCTGATGGGTCAAACGCTGATCTGCTCGGGCGGGTTGTCCAGCAGCGCTCGCAATCTCAGCATCGCGTTTTCGAACCGGTTAAGCGATACATGCCCGTTCATGGCAATCCGCACGGCGTTTGGGGCCCGCCCGTCCCGCAGCGCAAACTCATCTGCCGACCGTAATTGAATCCCCTCGCGTTCCGCCGCGCGGCTGAACGCTGCTGAGCGCCAGCCGGAAGGCAGGTTGAGCCAGACAAACGGTACTTCTGACGCCCAGTTCAGGTCGAACCCACCCAGCGCATTGACCGTGACCCGGACATACTCGCCCATCCGGGACCGCACATCCTTGGCAATCTGGCGTGTACGGGGATCGGACAGCAATAGACGGGTGAGTTCTGCCAGCGGCTGCGCCAGACCGAAATACCCGTATTCGGCCGAACGCCGCAGATCCACGCTGCGCTCTCTGGGCGCAATCGCAAAGCCAACCCTTAAGGCGGGCGTCAGGGTTTTGGAAATCGAGGACACATGCCACCCCCGCTCTGGCGCCAGTGCGCGATAGCTGGGTTCACGGGCGTCACCCATCCGGTAGCAGTCGTCTTCGACAATCTGCACATCGTACCGCCTCGCGACGTCGACAATCTCTTTTCGACGCTCAAGCGGTGTGTGGAACCCGGTTGGGTTCTGCACTTCTGGTGAGACACAGACGGCCTGTGCCGGGGTCTGACGCAGTACATGGTCCATCGCCCCCGGATCGATACCCCATTTGTCCATTTTGATTCCTACGACGTCGGCGCGCATAAGCTCCCCTGCCCGTCTAAAGCCCGCGTAAGACAGGTCCTCGACCAAGACTACCGGTTTGGCACCCTGCAGAATTGTCTGGAATACAAGGCACAGGCCGTTCTGACCGCCGTGGGTAAGAACAATATCGTCATGTGTCAGCGGGCCCAGCGGCAGGTCGGACAGCCAGTCGACAACGGCGCTGCGCATCGGTTTATAGGCGTCCCGGGTCGGGTAATTCATGAACAGGCGCGGGTCGGATTTCGCGACCTTCTGCAAACACTCCCGGATCAGGGCCACCTGCCCCACGTCTGGCAACCGAGGGCTAAAGAGACTGACGTTTTTGTCGTTCTTTGCTTCGGCCAGATGCAATTGTCTGGACCAGACATCATCCAGAATTGGAGATTTTGGAGGGGCGACAAATGTACCACGCCCGACCTCGGCTTGTAGCAACCCTTCGTCGGTGAGAATCGTATAGGCCCGCGCAACCGTGCCCGGTGTAATTTGTAACCGATACGCAAGATCGCGCACCGGCGGAAGTTTTGCGCCGATCTTTAGAGACTTGTTTTCAATAGATTTTCGTATTGTGTCAGCGACCAGTGTGTATTTCGGCCCTTTGGACTTCGGCAGTGTTTCCGGCCAAATTGTATCCATTACAATTCTTCCTTTGCTTTTGACACAATTTCGAATGTATCAAGCAAATATACCGAACAATAATACTTTGTGTCAATACAATTTGAAAGGACTACTGAGATGACACGCGCAATGCACAACCCCGCCCTCATGCTGCTGAACGACAGTCCCCGACTGCCGCTGATCGCCGCGCTGGCCGTGCGGTTTGCGGCGGCTGTCACACAATGGGAACGCCGTCGTCGCAGTCGCATCAATCTAGGAAAGCTGGATGACAGATTGCTCGAGGATGTGGGTTTGACCTCGCATCAAGCCCAACGCGAAGTCAAACGTTATTTCTGGCTGAGTTAAGACATCCCCAGTCCCATTTCGGGACCTCTTCCCTGGCCGGGGCTTGTCCCCGGCCTTTTTCATCCAAACTTTGCAGCAGCGGATCCTTCGGGCGGAATGGAGTAGGTCATACTCGCCCGCGCGACAGGCTCATCCGCGCCTTCGGAATACAAAAGCACATCCCCAACGGCCAACGTTCTGCCAAGTTTCAGCAATCGACATTTTGCCAGCATATCGGCTGCGCCCTTGGGTTTTCGCAGGAAATCCAACGAACTGCTGGTTGTGACAGCCAGCGACTGTCGCCCTTTGCGGGCCAGGACCATGGCGTAGACGCACACATCCGCCAGCCCGAACATTGAGGGGCCGGACACGGTTCCGCCAGGTCTGAGATGACGGTCTTCGACGACCAGACGTACGGTTATGGTGTCATCGGTCAGGTCCTCAACGACAAAATCCTTGTGCACCTGTGGAAATACCTCAGTCAGGTATTGTGACAGTTCGTCCTTGCTCATCGCCAAAGCCATGCTTCCCCTCCTTCACGTCCCGGCCTAGAGTTGGCCCAACAGCCGGCAGGAGGGCAAGATGGCAATTCTAGAACGTAACGACACAGGCGCCGTCGCGCAGCTGAAATTGAACGCGCCGGATCGGTTGAATGCCCTCAGCGATGAGATGCTGGCTGCGTTGCAGACAGAGCTGGATGCGCTGCGTGAGGACGGCACGATTCGCGCAGTTATACTGTCGGGATCGGGCAAAGCCTTTTGCGCAGGTCACGATCTCAAGCAGATGACTGCGGGTCGACAGTCCGAGGATGGCGGACAAGCGTATTTTCAGGATCTGTTCGCCCGCTGCGCCAAAATGATGATTTCCATTCAGTCCCTGCCCCAGCCGGTCATCGCACAAGTCCACGGCATTGCCACCGCCGCCGGGTGCCAATTGGTTGCCACATGTGATCTGGTCGTCGCCGCTGAGGGCACCCGGTTTGGGGTCAACGGTGTGAATATCGGCCTGTTCTGCTCGACCCCGATGGTCGCACTCAGCCGGAATATCCCGCGAAAACATGCCTTTGAGATGCTGACGACAGGTGATTTCATCTCGGCAGAGCGGGCTGCGGAACTGGGTCTGATCAACCGCGTTGTGCCGGAAACACTGCTGGAGCACGAAACGATCTCGCTGGCGGAACAGCTCGCAACAAAACTTGGGACTGCGGTCAAGATTGGGAAAAAGGCGTTTTATCAACAGCTTGAGATGCCATTGGGGCAGGCCTATGACTATACCGGCGAGGTAATGGCACAGAATATGCTGCATCGGGACACCGAAGAAGGAATTTCCGCCTTTATCGAAAAACGCCCGCCAAATTGGACCCAATAACGCAATTGTCAGCTACGATTTTCGTCACTGTTCGCATTTTAGCACTTTTCAAAAGGGCTACACTGTGGCAATGGTGGGATGAGGCTGAGGCCTCGGATACACTTTTGGGTCGCCGTGGGCGGAAGGTCCCTCCAAGCTGGTCTCTCTCACCGGCGCAGACATTCCCGCAGCGGCGACCCCAAGACTCCCTCCCTGAAAAAGCGGAAAATGGCCTTACTCACTTGAGTTGCGTCAGCCCGTACTCTGCCCTATGTGGCAGCGCATGACACAAGTTTTGCATATCGTCGGCGGCGGCATGGCCGGCTCCGAGGCCGCCTGGCAGGCCGCTGAAATGGGCGTGAATGTTGTGATTCACGAAATGCGACCCAAAGTTGGCACATTTGCGCACCAGACCGGCAATCTGGCTGAAATGGTGTGTTCGAACTCCTTCCGTTCGGATGATGATGAACAGAACGCCGTCGGCCTGCTGCATTGGGAGATGCGCGCCGCCAACGGTCTGATCATGACGACGGCCGACGCCCATCGTCTGCCTGCCGGTGGCGCACTTGCCGTCGACCGGGATCCGTTTGCCGAAGATGTCACCGCCAAACTGCGTGCACATCCCCGGATCACGGTCACGGATGAAGAGGTCACCGCCCTGCCCGATCAAGGCCACTGGATATTTGCGACAGGTCCCCTGACCTCCCCAGCACTCGGGGATGCGATCCGGGCCGAAACCGGTTCGGACGCACTGGCGTTTTTCGACGCCATCGCACCTATTGTCTATGCAGACAGCATCGATATGAGCCAGGCGTGGATGCAGTCGCGCTATGACAAAGGCGAGACCGAGGAAGAGCGGACGGCCTATCTGAACTGCCCGATGAATCGCGATCAATATGAGGCGTTCATCGATGCCCTTCTGGCGGCGGACAAGACCGAATTCCACGAAGGGGAGACAGCCGGGTATTTTGATGGCTGCCTGCCGATCGAGGTCATGTCTGAACGCGGGCGTGAAACCCTGCGCCATGGGCCGATGAAACCGGTCGGGCTGACCAATCCGCACCAGCCGGATGTCAAACCACACGCGGTGGTCCAGTTGCGCCGGGATAATGCCCTAGGCACACTGTTCAACATCGTGGGGTTTCAAACCAAGATGAAATACGGCGCACAGACTGAGGTGTTTCGCATGATCCCCGGTCTGGAAAACGCCAGCTTTGCGCGATTGGGGGGCATTCACCGCAACACCTTCATCAACTCCCCAACTCTGCTGGACGCGCAGATGCGTCTGAAATCAAAGCCCAATATCCGGTTTGCCGGTCAGATCACCGGTGTCGAAGGCTATGTCGAAAGCGCGGCCATGGGGTTGTTGGCCGGACGTCTCGCGGCAGCCGAGATATTGGGTGTCTCATTACCGGGCGTCCCACAAGACAGTGCCATGGGCGCCCTGATCCACCACATTACCGGCGGCGCCGAGGCAAAAACCTTTCAGCCGATGAATGTGAATTTTGGCCTGTTCCGCCCGGTGGACGGTCTGAAAGGCGGGCGTCGCGGTCGCAAGGACCGCTACAAGGCGTACACAGATCGCGCCAAGGCGGAATGGACCGGCTGGCTCGCGGCAAGCTGACTGGACGTGAAGGGCTGCCTCGGCCTACCATGCGCCATGAGCGAGAAGTTTCTGAAAAGCACTTACACCCTTGAAACGCCTGAGGATACTCAGGATCACTACCAGAAATGGGCGGCCACCTACGAGGATGAGGTCGCGGCGCAGGGCTATGCCACACCGGGCCGCGTTGCAGAGGCGCTGTGGTTGCAAATGCCGCAAGCCCAGACGCCTATTCTGGACTATGGCTGTGGCACGGGACTGTCCGGACGGGCCCTGCAGGCCGCCGGCTTCCAGGTGATCGACGGGATGGATCCGACACCCAACATGCTGAAGGTCGCAGCGGCCAAGGGCGTGTACCGCACCCTGTCCGGGTTTGACATCGCCGATCCCAATCCGCTGACCCAGGATGCCTATGCCGCGATCACCGCGATTGGGGTGATCGGTATCGGGGCGGCGCCACCAGAAACCGTTGATCTGTTGATGAAGGCGTTGCCGAAGGGGGGCCTTCTTGCATTTTCCCTGAACGATCAGACGCTTGCAGATCATAGCTATACCTGTCGTCTCAATGACTGGATCGACATGGGCGCCGCGCGCCTGCTGTTTCGTGAACATGGTCCGCATCTGCCCGGACTGGACCTCGAGTCCGACGTATATGTCCTGGAAAAGTCGTGACATTCACCACACGTTTTGCCCCGTCGCCGACCGGGCCGCTACATCTAGGGCATGCGTTTTCGGCGCTGATTGCCCACGATATGGCCCAAACGGAAGGCAGTGTGTTTCTGCTGCGGATCGAGGATATCGACCAATCCCGGTCGCGGGCGCATTGGGAAACCCAGATCTACGAGGATCTGACATGGCTGGGTCTGACCTGGCCCGAGCCGGTTCTGCGCCAATCGGAACGTCAGAGCGTCTACGATCAGGCGCTCGATGACCTTTGGGCCCGTGGTCTGCTCTACCCCTGCACCTGCAATCGAAAGGACATCGCAGCGGCGGCCAGCGCGCCACAGGAAGGTGCGCCTTTGCTGGGCCCCGACGGGATTATCTATCCCGGCACCTGCCGTGTTCGATGGGAAAACGAGGACTTAAGCCAGCATATTCGCCCCAAAGACGTGGCGCTGAGGTTGAACATGGCCAAGGCGGCCGATCTGGTTTTTGGCGGTACCCAATCAACTGCATGTTTTGAAGAGCTGGGTTTTGGTCCCGATAATGAGACGGGCCGCATTGCGTTTACGTCCGATGAGTTGCGCGACACCATTGGGGATGTTGTGTTGTCGCGTCGCGATATGGGCACCAGCTATCATTTGTCGGTGGTTCTGGACGACGCCGCGCAAGAGATCACCCATGTGGTGCGCGGCGCAGACCTGTTCGAGGCGACGCGCATCCACGTGGTGTTACAGCGCATGCTGGATCTTCCAACACCGAAGTATTTTCACCATCGCCTGATCCGGGATGAAGCGGGAAAACGCCTCGCAAAGCGCGACGACGCCCGGGCAATTTCTAAGTTCCGGGCCGAGGGCGCGACCGCGCAAGATATTCGCAGGATGGTTGGTCTCTGAGACGCAAACTTAAAGCATAGGCGCCATCAGTTCGATTTCTTCACCCTCCCGCACGGCGGTGTAAAAGCAGGACCTGCGATTGGTGTGACAGGCCGGCCCGGTCTGACGAACTAGAACCAACAGGCAATCCCGGTCACAATCGACCCGAAAGTCGACCAGTTCCTGCACATGGCCCGAGGTCTCCCCCTTGATCCAGAACGCCTGACGCGAGCGCGACCAATAGGTGACCCGGCCTGTCTCCAACGTACGCTCCACCGCCTGCGCATTCATCCAAGCCATCATCAGAACCTCGCCCGTCTCTTCATCCTGGGCGACAGCAGGCACCAATCCGGCCTCGTTGAATTTCAGGGTCGACGGATCAAAAACGATGGGGTCAGACATGACAAAAACCTTTTGCATCCCGAGGGCTGGCCACTATGTATGGGGAACACGCAACGAGGGAAAGCCATGTCCGGCGAGAACGACCTGATAAAGCTCTATTCCGGCCGAATTCTGGAACTGGCAGCCGACATTCCGCATCTGGACCGGCTGAGCAATCCCGATGCCACGGTGAAAAAGCGCTCGCCCCTGTGCGGCTCGACCGTGACGGTTGACGTGAAACTTCGGGATGGGCGTATCACCGATTTTGGTCAGGATGTGAAAGCCTGCGCCTTGGGTCAGGCCTCGGCCTCGGTTGTGGGCTCTGCGGTTATCGGTGCGACGCGGGCGCAGGTTGAAACCGCGCGCAATCAGTTGGCCGCCATGCTCAAAAAGGATGGCCCTGCCCCGGATGCACCGTTTGACGGGCTCGAAGTGCTGATGCCGGCGCGGGATTACAAGAACCGTCACGCCTCGATCCTGTTGGCGTTGGACGCGACGGCTGAAGCGATGGAACAGGCCGAACAGGCCAACTGCGCGTGAGCGTGGTCTTTTAGCGCAAACCTGTCTAACCTCGGGCAAAATTCGGGGAAGGCTGGGTATGAATAATCTGCTCGAACACTTTGTGACGCTTTGGGTGGTTATTGACCCGATTGGCACAATCCCGGTTTTCATTGCCGTGACCGCAGGCCTTGAGGCCTCGGCCCGGCGAAAGACAGCCCTGCTGGCCTCATTGATCAGCGCCGGGGTTCTGGTGTTCTTTCTCGTGTTCGGTCAACTGTTGATCGAGGCGCTGGATATCGGCCTGAACTCATTTCAGGTGGCGGGCGGTATCATCCTGTTCCTGTTCGCCCTGACGATGATTTTTGGCGAGAGCAAACAGGAGATGGAGCAGCGCCAAGCCGAAGACGACAAAGAAGACAAAATTCACAGGCACAATCCGGCGATCTTTCCGCTGGCGGTTCCATCGCTGGCCTCGCCCGGCGCGATGCTGGCCATTGTGATCCTGACCGACAATCATCGTTACAGCGCCGTGGATCAGGGGATCACGGCCCTGGTTATGCTGTCCGTGTTGGTATTTGCGTTCATCCTGATGTTGCTGGCCGAGCCGATTATCCGCCTGATCGGCCATTCCGGTGCGGCGATCATCAGCCGGGTGATGGGCATGATTCTTGCCTCGGTTGCGGTCAATTCGGTGTTGTCCGCGATGCTAGAAATCATAAAAACCGGGCAACTCTGAGAAAAAAGCCGCCGCTCCTTCCGGGCGGAAAGGGCGGCGGCAGGCAATGCGTTTCTCGTGTGGGGTCCGGATATCCGCGCGGGGCCGAGGCATGGCCCCTCAAGGGGTTTGGGACAGGCAGGTCACCCTTGACCGTAATGGGAATGACAAGCGCGGGTCAGTCGGCACGAGAGCGCAGGCAGAAAGGCCTAAAATCCAACCGGAAGATGAAGGGCAACCATCAGCATAACAGCCAGAGACGCCACACCTGCTGCATCCTGCAAAATCGTGGATTGCGAACGGGAAAAGACGGTCTTGATCTGGGCCAGCATGAGTTCCACTCCGGTCAGGTTTAATCCTTTGTTGACCTTTTGTTCTCATATTTCCCCGGATCAGTAAAGAACTTTTTGAGAACATTTGCGAACTTATTGGCTACTTTTGGCTAACCCACTGAAATCAAACGGATCGCCTGATCCTGTTTCATCAGCCAGAGCAGTACGCGCGCCGCTTGCCCCCGGTCAGAGGTCAATTTCGGGTCTGCAGCCAGCAATGCGCGGGCATCGGATTGGGCCACAGCCATCAGCCCGGCCTGCCGTTCCAGGTCCGCGATGCGGAACTTTGGCAAACCGGATTGCGCGGTACCGATCAGATCGCCCGCCCCGCGCATCTCAAGATCGGTTTCAGATATGCGAAACCCGTCTTCGGTTTCCCGCAGGACTTCCAGCCGTTTGCGCCCGCCCTCGCTCAATGGCGGCTGATACATCAGCAGACAGGTCGAGTCGGCATCTCCGCGCCCCACCCGTCCCCGCAACTGGTGCAACTGGGCAAGGCCGAAGATCTCGGCGCGCTCAATGACCATGATCGAGGCGTTGGGAACGTCCACGCCGACTTCGATGACGGTGGTCGCCACCAGCACCTTGGTCTGACCGGTCTGAAACGCCGCCATGGCTGCGTCTTTGTCCGCAGGCGGCATCTGACCGTGCACGAGGCCGACGGTATCGTCCCCGAGAATCGCGCGCAGTCGCTTGAACCGTTCCTCGGCGGCGGTCAGGTCGGACACTTCGGATTCGTCAACCAGAGGACAAACCCAATAACACTGCCGGCCCTCGTCAATCGCGCGCCTGAGATGGGCGATAACCTCGTCCATGCGTTGCGTGCTCACAATTGCGGTCTTGATCGGTTTGCGTCCGGGTGGCTTTTCATCCAGCACCGACACGTCCATGTCCCCGTATTGTGCCAGCGCCAGACTGCGTGGGATCGGTGTGGCTGTCATCACCAGAACATCCGCGCCCTGCCCCTTGTCGGACAGCTCCATCCGTTGGCGCACGCCAAAGCGGTGCTGTTCATCGACAATGGCAAGGCGCAGGTTGTGAAACGCGACATCGCTTTGAAATACAGCATGCGTGCCGACCAATATCTGAATGTCGCCCTGTTTCAACGCGGCCAGTTTCGCCCGCCGTTCTGGGCCCTTGTCGCGTCCGGTGAGAATCTCGAGAACGACGCCAGCCTCTTCCGCCAGTGGCCGCAATCCTTCCAGATGTTGCCGTGCCAGAATCTCGGTCGGAGCCATCATGACGCCCTGCCCGCCCGCTTCGACCGCAACCAGCAATGCCATGAACGCAACAAGCGTCTTGCCCGCGCCGACATCGCCCTGAAGCAAGCGGTTCATACGCAGGTCAGACGCCATATCTGCCGAGATTTCCTCGATGGCGCGGCTTTGCGCCCCGGTTGGACGATACGGCAGGTTTCCCAGAACCTTGGATTGTAATGTCCCAGTTCCAACGCTGACGATCCCGCGTGATTTGCGCTCCCTCTGCCGGGCCAAAGCCAGCGTCAGTTGGTGGGCCAGAAACTCATCATAGGCCAGCCGCGTACGCGCCGGGGCATGCAGGGCCACGTCGTCAGCCCCTTTCGGATGATGCGCGGCATGAATAGCTTCAGCCCAGTTTGGCCAGCCCTGCTGAGTAACCTGTGCCGGGTCGATCCATTCCGCCAATTCGGGTGCCCGCGCCAGCGCACTTCGCGCCGCTTTGAACGCCGTCTTTTGTGTCAGCCCCTGGGTCAGATGATACACCGGTTCAAACTCCGGGATCTCGCCAGACTCCTCGACCGGCAGCATGTGATCGGGGTGCACCATCTGGGCCATGCCGTCGAACAGTTCCAGCTTGCCTGAAATCACTCGGCGCGATCCCTGCGGAAGCACCTTTTTTAGGTAGTCCCCGCGCGCGTGGAAAAAGACCAGCTGGAAATCCGCCTGACGGTCTTCGACATGCACGCGGTACGCCCCGCCTTTGTTGCGCGATGGGGTATGGGCGCCGACTGTAACCTCGACGGTCAGTGTCGTTGGCAGATCCGCCCCTTGAATCGTGTCGCGCCGACGCCGGTCGACAACCGCATATGGCAGGCCAAACAGAACGTCGCGCGGGCTTTCAATCCCGGTTTGTGCCAGCACCTGCGCGGTCTTTGGGCCAATGCCGTCCAGGGTCTCGAGGCTGGCAAATAGGGGGAAGAGCTGTTCCGGCCGCCCGCTCATGCGCCATCGATCAGCTGCAGCCAGCCATCCTCATCCAGGGTTTCGATACCCAGTTCCGCCGCCTTTTTGGCTTTTGATCCGGCGCCCGGCCCGGCCACAAGCAAATCTGTTTTCTTGCTGACCGACCCCGACACCTTGGCGCCCAGAGCTTCGGCGCGCGCCTTGGCTTCGGCGCGGGTCATCTTTTCCAGCGTGCCGGTGAAAACAATGGTCTTTCCAGCAACCGGACTGCCCGTCACATCCGGGCGTTTCGCCTCTTGCACCTGCAACTGAGCGACCAGCGCGTCGATGCTTGCCCGCTCGGCAGACTGGGCAAAAGCGGATACTAATGCGCGGGCCATGACCTCTCCGACACCGTCAATGCCCAGCAAATCCTCCCATTCGTGGCCTTCAAATGTAGACGCCGTTGTGATGGCACGCTCAAACTCAGTCCAGGTCCCATAGTGGGTCGCAATCAGGTTGGACGCGGCCTCGCCCACATGCCGAATTCCCAGGGCGAACAGCAGCCGTCCGAACGGGATTGACCGCTTTTCCTCAATCGCGGCCCAGAGATTGCCGGCGCTTTGCGCGCCCCAGCCCTTTCTGTTGGCCAACTTGTTCAGGTTCCCGGTATCGCGATCCTGAAGCGTGAAGATATCGACGGGCGTTTTGATCGGCAGATCAGGATCGTCATAAAACATCTCAATCTGCTTGGCCCCCAGCCCTTCGATGTCAAAAGCCTTGCGCGACACAAAGTGTTTCAGTTTCTCAACGGCCTGAGCCGGGCAAATCAAGCCACCGGTGCACCGCCGCACTGCGTCGCCCTCCTCGCGGATCGCATCGCTGTTGCATTCTGGGCATCGGGTTGGAAACACAAAAGGCGCGGCGCCATCTGAGCGCTTCGACAGGTCCACATCCGCAATTTTTGGGATCACGTCGCCAGCCCGATACACCTGAACCCAGTCGCCCACGCGGATGTCTTTGCCGTCGCGAATGGAGCCGCCCTTTGCGTCGCGACCGGCAATATAGTCTTCGTTGTGCAGAGTTGCGTTTGACACCACGACGCCGCCCACGGTCACCGGGTGCAGACGGGCCACGGGGCTGAGTGCGCCGGTGCGTCCGACCTGGATGTCGATCGCTTCGAGCCGGGTCCAGGCCAGCTCGGCCGGAAATTTGTGCGCAATCGCCCAGCGTGGGGTGGTTGAGCGGAACCCCAGCCGCGCCTGCAACGCCAGATCGTTCACCTTATAAACGACGCCGTCGATGTCGTACCCAAGGGTCGCGCGCTGCGTCTCGATTTGCCGGTAGTGGGCAAGCATATCTCGTGTGGTGTTACAGACCCTGGTCAGGGTGTTGGTTGAAAACCCAAACCCGGCGAGGCGTTCAAGAGCGCCCATCTGTGTCTCAGCAAGGGGTTCGGACAGCTCGCCCCACGCATATGCGAAAAACCGCAGTGGGCGAGATTTGGTGATGGCGGCGTCCAGCTGGCGCAAGGACCCGGCGGCGGCGTTCCGGGGATTAGCAAACGGCTTTCCGCCGGTCGTGGCCTGATGCGCATTCAACGCGTCGAAATCCGCGTGGGAGATATAGACCTCGCCCCGGACCTCCAGAATCTCTGGAGCGTTGGCGATCTGTTTGGGAATGTCCGAAACGGTTAAGGCATTGGCGGTGACATTCTCACCAACCTCCCCATCGCCTCGCGTCGCGGCCTGAACCAGATGCCCCTGTTCATACCGCAACGACAGCGAAAGCCCATCGATCTTGGGCTCTGCGGTGAACGCCAGAGGTGTATCTTCGGCCAGACCAAGATACTTTCGGATGGATCGGTCGAAATCCGCCACATCCTCATCATCGAACGCATTGCCCAGTGACATCATGCGCAGCGCATGGGTCACTTTTGCAAACCCGTCCGCGGCACGGGCGCCGACCTCATCGGATGGGCTGTCTGGGCGCTTGAGCTGCGGGAACCGTGTCTCGATATCCGCGTTTCGACGCTTTAGCGAATCGTACTCCGCGTCCGAGATCTCGGGCGCGTCCTCGGCGTGATACAGCCTGTTGGCCCGATGCAATATGTCAGACAGACGCGCCAGTTCCTGTTGCGCCTGGTCTTCCGTCAGGTCTTGCACCGAAACAAACTCAGCCATGGCCCCGCCCAATCAAATAGTCTGGACTTCCAGTGATAGGGCGAGGTCATGGCAAGGTCCAGTCGTGCTGATCCGCGAGTATGCGTACTGCCCTGGACCGGCGGCAGCACGGATGCCGTCAGGCGCCGACCGCGATCCGGGTTTCGTCAACGGTGTCTGTCTGGGGGTCCCGCAACACATAGCCACGGCCCCACACGGTTTCGATGTAATTGTCCCCACCGGTTGCATTGCTAAGCTTTTTACGAAGCTTGCAGATAAACACGTCAATGATTTTTAATTCGGGCTCATCCATTCCGCCGTAAAGATGGTTCAGAAACATCTCTTTGGTCAGGGTTGTGCCCTTTCGCAGGCTCAACAGCTCCAGCATCTGATATTCTTTCCCGGTCAGGTGTACGGTTTGTCCGTCAACCTCGACGGTTTTGGCATCCAGATTCACGGCAACCCGGCCGGTATGAATAATGGACTGAGAATGCCCTTTCGAGCGCCGGATAATAGCGTGAATGCGCGCGACCAGTTCTTCACGGTGAAACGGCTTGGTGAGGTAATCATCCGCGCCGAAGCCAAACCCTTTGATTTTGCTTTCGGTATCGTCTGCCCCGGACAGGATCAAAATCGGTGTTTCAACGCGTGCGATGCGCAATTGGCGCAACACCTCATGCCCGTTCATGTCCGGCAGATTGAGGTCCAACAATATAAGATCGTAATCATATAGTTTCGCAAGATCGATACCTTCTTCGCCAAGGTCCGTCGCATACACATTCAGGTTTGCATGCGTCAGCATCAATTCGATGCTTTTGGACGTTGTTGGATCATCCTCGACAAGAAGTATTCGCATTTCACTGCTCCAATTCGGGTCAAACATTCTGTTCTGGAACGACCTTGACCAACAATGGTTAATCTGACGTTACCTATAATTCATTTATTCGCTTTCTACTCTGGGTTGTCTATATTTTTTTAATGACGTCACTTTTAAAGCGTCGACACCAAATTCCGCAACGGCTGCAACCCAGGTGTTGAACTCTTCATCGCTGATGCCATAGCGTTTTTTTGCGTCCGACAATGTGATCAGCCCATACAGCACGCCGCGTACGACAACCGCCTTTCGGGACGCGACCCACCGTCGGGTGTCTGCCGGTGGAAGATCGGCGCGGGACAAAACCGTTCCGTCCGGCAAGGTGACGGACCTGGGGCCCTCGACTTTGTGCAAATACATCTTTCTACCCTTTTCCTGCTGCGACAAAGCTGTCATCAGCCTACTTAATTCCCGGTGAAACCGCCTCTTGAGAGTGCTTAGAATTTTCCTATATTCTGCCGGTCTTCTTTAACCCGCACTGGAATCACGAATGGCCCTCGATGCCGAGACACCGCTGAACTCGCTTGGCTTTGCCAAACCGCCCTCGGAAACGCGGGTGGTTGTGGCCATGTCCGGGGGGGTCGACAGTTCCGTGGTCGCGGCGCATCTTGCCGATCAGGGCTATGATGTCGTGGGTGTCACTCTGCAACTCTATGACCACGGTGCGGCGCTCGCCAAGAAAGGGGCCTGCTGTGCCGGGATCGATATCCATGACGCGCGCCGCGTAGCCGAGGAACGCGGGTTTCCTCATTACGTTCTGGACTACGAGAACATCTTTAAGGATGCGGTGATCGACGAGTTTGCCGACAGCTATCTGGCGGGCGCGACACCGGTGCCCTGCATTCGTTGTAATGAACGTGTGAAATTCAAGGACCTGTTGGAAACGGCCAAGGACCTCGAAGCCGATTGCATGGCCACCGGTCATTATATTCAGCGCAAGATCGGTACTCGCGGTCCCGAGCTGCACAGCGCCGAGGATGCCAATCGGGATCAGTCGTACTTTCTGTTTTCGACGACGCCCGAGCAGTTGTCGTTTTTGCGTTTCCCGCTGGGACATCTGCCGTCAAAAGACGCAACGCGCGAGATGGCGGCGCAGTACGGCCTGTCTGTGGCGGACAAGCCGGACAGTCAGGACATCTGCTTTGTGCCCAACGGCAACTATGCCAGCGTGATCGAGAAACTGCGTCCGGGCGCGGCGGAACCGGGTGAGATTGTTCATGCTGACGGGCGCGTTCTGGCACAGCACGATGGCGTGATCCACTACACCATCGGTCAGCGGCGCGGTCTGGGTATCGGCGGGCTGAGCGAGCCGCTCTATGTGGTCAAGCTGGATGTCGACAAGAAACAGGTCGTCGTCGGACCCAAAGAGATGCTGGCCACCCGGACCATTCCCGTGCGCGAGATCAACTGGCTGGGGGATGACCCCTTCACCTCGCAATCCGAATGGCACCTGTCGGTGAAAGTCCGCTCGACCCGCCCCCCGCGCGAGGCGATTGTTCGGCCCCTG
The DNA here is from genome assembly GCF_056535885.1 of Ruegeria sp. B1. Taxonomy (NCBI): domain Bacteria; kingdom Pseudomonadati; phylum Pseudomonadota; class Alphaproteobacteria; order Rhodobacterales; family Roseobacteraceae; genus Ruegeria; species Ruegeria sp. B1. The sequence continues at coordinate 2,834,863 of NZ_JBQFJA010000001.1, forward strand.
TCGGACACCACGGCAGAGGTCGAGTTGCTGACGCCCGAGGAAGGGATTTCACCCGGTCAGGCCTGCGTGTTTTATGAAAGCACTGGCAGTCGCATTTTCGGCGGCGGCTGGATCTGGCGCGGTTACTAAACCGCGTCGGTCCAGGAATTGCTGAGAATGTACAGCCCGGCGCAGATCATCACATAGGGCACTAGGCGTTCCAGCCTGTGCGCCAGCGCCCCGGTCATGAACGGCGCCCTGGATCCCAGCAACGCCACGAACGCCAGCCCCAGCGCAGCGGCCCCGGCCCCGATCAGCCCGGCCATCCGGAACCCGGGGACCGAGTCGGCCAGCAGCGGCGCAAGAACCGCGAATGTGTCCATCGACAGGCTGACAAACAGCATCGAGATCACGATGGCCGACGCACCGGTTTCAATCCTGGGCTCGGTGTCCACTGCGGTTCCGCGAAGCTGTTTGATCACCCCGAATAGCCCAAGGGACAATGGAACAAGTCCCAGGTACCCAGCCCAGCTGGGAATGACATCGTCAACACCGATGGCGACGAAGTAGGCGGCGGCGATGATCAGGATCTGCGCCAGAAGAAAGCCGAGAACCGACCGTCTTGGTCCTGATACAAGCATCAGGGCCAGCAACGCGGCCAGATTGTCCAGGTTCGTCAGAACCTGCGCCATGAAGGCGGACAACGCAAAGACCGCGTAGTCCAGCATCACTGCGGCATCCGCGCCAGAACCGCCCTAGCGGCCCGCAGGCCCGGAGCCTCCCCGCCCCGCCCCAATCGCTCCATCGTCAGGTCCATCGCCTGACGTTGCGCATCCGGGTCGTTTGCCACCTGTTTCAGGGCAGAGGCGATCTTGTCGGGCTGGCAGTCATCCAAAAGGCATTCCGGAACCGCCCGGGTTTCGGACACCAGATTGACCAGCGTCACGGTGTCCAGCTTGACCAGTCGCTCAGCCATTTTTTGGGTCAGCCAATTCAGCTTGTAGGCAATCACCATCGGTGTGTTCTGCGCCGCAAGTTCCAAGGACACGGTTCCCGAGGCTGCAAGAGCCAGATCAGCGGCACCAAACGCGGCCCGTTTGTACGCGTTGGCCTGAACCTCCCCGATATGGCGTGGGTCCAAGACCAGCGGGTCGCCGGGCCATCCCGGCACGATGGCGTTGATCAGATCGGTCACCGCACCAACGGTGGGAACAATGACCCGGACCTCGGGCCGCTCTGCGCAAAATCGGTGCAGCGCTTGGCCAAAACACTCCGACAGGCGCTCAATTTCGCCCCGCCGCGACCCCGGCAAGGCCAGCAGGATCGGCGCGTCCCCCAGATCGAACATTGTCCGGAATGTCGCGATTTCCTGCGGTGTTGCGACGGGTTCGCTGGCAACCGGATGGCCCACGAAATCACACTCCATCCCGGCGCGTTCCATATAGGGGGGCTCAAACGGCAGCAATGCGAGAACGTGATCGATGACCTTGGCCATCTTATCCGCGCGCCCCGGCCGCCAGGCCCAGACGCTTGGGGCGACATAGTGAACGGTGCGAATATCGCTGTTCGCTTTGACCTGTTTCGCCACGCGCAGAGAAAAATCCGGGCTGTCGATGGTGATCAGTACATCCGGTTTGGTGTCCAGGACAGCCTGCGCCGTTTCAGAAATCCGGCGTTTGAGGTGAAAGAACTTGGGCAGGACCTCGACCAAACCCATGACACTGAGTTCGGACATCGGAAATCGGCTCGTCAGTCCTTGCGCCTGCATCGCGGTGCCGCCAACCCCATCAAAGGTGATATCTGGAACCAGGGTCTTTAAACCCGCCATCAGCGCGCCACCCAGCCGATCCCCCGAGGGTTCCCCGGCGACCAGAAACACGCGCATCAGACGACCCGCTCGCGAACGTAGAGGAACAGGCCAAGACGGTTGCAGTCGGCAACAACGCGGTCGCGCTGCAGAACAATCACACCATCCTTTTCGATCACGATACCGGACAATCCGGCAGCAACCGCTCCGGTCACGGTGTCGGGCCCAATGGCTGGCAAATCTGCGCGTCGGTCCTGATCAGTTTTTGGCGCCTTGAACAGAATTCCGCCGCCGGCATCGGGTCGCTGCGTGAGCGACTGAAGCATCCACGCGGTGCCAAAGATCCCTTCGATGGCCACGGCCTGGCCTTTGGACACCGCGCAGGCCTGCCCAACATCTGCGGCACCCATCGCGCGCAGAATCCCGGCGGCCCGGTCCGCATCTGACAGGTCCGTTTCAGACGGCTGTGCCTCGGTCGGACATCCCAGTGGCGGCAGCAGACCCGGCGCGATTTCATGCGCGGCCCGCACCTGCAGACCAGCGTCTTCGAAAATCTGGATCACCGCGCGCAATGCGCCATCATCCCCGGCCTGGATGGCCTTTTGCAAAATCGGGACCAAGGGCATGGTGGCGGCATCGATGCGGCTGGGATTAATCGGCGGACGCTGCACCGCGCCTGCCAGACAGATTTCGGTGACCCCACGCTCGCGCATATCCGCGACAAAACTGCCCAGTTGCTCGATGGGAAACACCACATCCGCTGTCAGATCGTCGGGCAAAAATCCTTCCATCGCGCAGATCACCGGACGTTCGGACAATTCCGCAGCCACTTGGGTCGGCAGCGCGCCGGTTCCTGCAATCAGCGCCAGCATGGTCTTACTTCCCCGGTGTCAGGAACGAACGATCGCTGTGTCCGGTGACAAAGTCCACGATCCGTTGCACGTATTCGCTCTCGTTGGACTCACCGACCCTGGCGGCCCGGTCCATGAACGTACCCTCGCCGTCCGATAACTCGCGGAAGGCCGCCCGCAGCGCTGCAATATCCTCGCGCGGGACGCCCTTGCGTTTCAGGCCGACAAGATTCAGCCCGTCCAACTCTCCGCGCGGGGCTTGCACAAGACCATAGGGGATCACGTCATTCGGTACCATGGTCAGGGCACCGATGATCGCGCCACGGCCTACCCGCACAAACTGATGCAGGCCGGAGATGCCGCCAATAATCGCGTCGTCTTCGATGACACAATGCCCGGCCGCGCCGGCGTGGTTCACCATGATCACCCGGTCACCGATCTGAACGTCATGCGCCACATGCACCCCGGCCATCAACAGACAATCATCCCCGATCCGGGTCACGCCGCCGCCGCCATCCGTGCCGGTATTGACGGTCACATGCTCGCGGATACGATTGCGCTTGCCGATCTCAAGCCGGGTGTCTTCACCGCCAAACTTGAGATCCTGAGGAATTTCTCCGATGACCGAGAAATTGAAGATGACGGTGTCCTCGCCAACCGACGTATCCCCGGTCACGACAACATGCGATTTCAGTTCGACCCGGTCCCCAAGTCTGACCTGCGCGCCGACGTAGCAGAATGGCCCTATCGCACAATCCTGGCCGATCTGCGCACCGTCTTCGATGATTGCGCTGGGGTGAACAACGCCGCTCATGCCGTCTTTTCCATCTCCCAGTCGACATAGGCCGAGAACTCTGCTTCGGCTGCCACCTCGCCTTCAACGGTTGCGCGACCGCCAAACTTAAACAGTTTGCCGCCTTTTTTACCCCTTAGAGTTTCGACATGCATCTCCAGCACATCGCCGGGCACCACCTTGCGGCGGAATTTACATTTGTCGATGCTCATGAAGTAGATCAGCAACTCGGTGTCGATGACATCCATGCCAACGCCCAGCATCACACCTGCGGTCTGCGCCATTGCCTCGACAATGGTGACGCCCGGCATGATCGGAGTGCCTGGAAAATGCCCCTGAAAATGCGGCTCGTTCATGGTGACATTCTTGATGCCGACAGCCGATTGATAGCCCGAGATATCCACGACCTTGTCGACCAGCAGGAACGGATAGCGGTGCGGCAATATCCGCTGGATCAGCTGAATGTCGGCGCTTTTTGTGTCCGTTGTCATAGTGTGGATGTCCCGTTTTGGATTTCTCTTTTTCAGCGTGGTTAGCAACACCCGAACCCGAGGGCAAGCGAAGCTATTCGCCCCGTCCGTCCTGCAATCCGCTGCCGTCTCCAATTGCCGCGTTGATGCGGGCGATCGCAAGGTCGGTCACATCCGAGGTGTCCGAGCTGAGAAACACGTTGGACCGTTCCAGGATTATCGAGGCACCGGTTTCCCGCAACAGGTCAATCAGCACCGGGCGAGCAAGCTCGTAGAATGTCTGCCGGGCCTCATCGCTGCGTCGGGACAAAGCGTCAAGCTTTGCCCGCTGCCCCTCGCGATGAGACTGGACCTTTCTGTCGAACGCTTCGGCCAAAGGCCGGAACTGTTCGGGCTCAAGCTCGGCCCGTCGTTCGGTGATATCTTTTTCCTCTTTGCTCAGTTCCGCGACGATCCGTTCGTTTTCTTCGGCCAAAAGAATGCTCTCTTTTTCGATTTCACGCAAAAGCCTCTGTCCAAAGGCAGAGTCTGCAAACAGCCTTTCGGTGGACACCGTGATAACCCCGGACTGAGTAACGCCCAGTTGTTGCGCTGACACCGATTGTGCGATGACCATACAGAACAAGAAACACAGGGCCCGGATCGGGCCCTGTGTCTTTGACCTAAAAACGCTCGGCATCGCTGGTCAGAACCGGGCCTGAACGGTCAGGTCAAAGTTCTGTTCCTTGTCGAAGTCTTCCTTTTTCAACGCCTTGGAGAAGTTAAACCGCAAGGGGCCAAAGGGTGTTTCCCACAGAACGGAAACGCCAACGACGTGTCGAATTGAACCGCCCGCGCCGACGATATCGGCACCGGCTGTATTCACGTTGTCGATGTTGTACAGGTTACCCACGTCGTAGAACAAACCACCCCGCAAACCCAGTTCCTCGGGTAGGCCCAGTGGGAAGTCGGTTTCAAATCTCGCGACCCAGTAATAGTTGCCGCCGATTGCGTCGTCCTGACCGTTGGAAAGATCGCGCGGGCCAAGACCTGCTGGTTCAAACCCGCGGAACGTGTTCGGACCCAGAACAAAGCGATCCAGGGTCCTGCTGAAGTCACTGCCGCTCCAGTGCAATGCGCCCATTTCCAGAGTGGCACGCAGAATAACTTCCTCATTCCAGACACGGGTTTGGGCAATGCCGCGTGCTGTCGTTTTGACGAACTCGTTGTCGCCACCCAATCCGGCGGCATCGACGCCAACCTCGAACAACACACCGGCATTTGGATTCAGACCACCCAAGCGGCTGTCATAGACGTAGGACAGACCCAACGTGCTGCTGACCCGTTCGCCCTGGGCAATTTCCGAAGCGATAACGGCGCCGTTCACCTCGTTATCCTGTTGTTTCATCTCGCTGCGGTTCCAACCGTACCGAAGCCGAACGGACGACAGTTCGCCAATCGCGTAAGTCAACTGAGGATTGAAGAAAATGCTTTCGGTGTCATAGCTCGCGAAGCTTGAGTTTGTGTTTGCCAGACCTAACCCTAAGTCAAACCGAAGCTTCCGCCCAAGCAGATAAGGCTCGGTGAAATTGATCGTGTACTGCTCGGAATCCTGCGAAGTATTTAGCGACACACCCAGATTCTGGCCACGTCCCAGGAAGTTGGATTCGTTCAAACCAATAGCGATTCCAAAGCCGTCGGATACAGAATAGCTACCACCAAGTTGGAGCGATCCCGTGGGTTGTTCTTCGACATCCACATCCAGAATAACCTGGCTGGGTGTTGATCCTTCTCTCGGCTCGACATCCGCAACGGCAAAAAATCCAAGCGCGTTAATCCGTTCGGCCGCCTGACGTATTTCGCGTGGGTTGAACGGGTCGCCCTCGACGGTATCGAACTGGCGACGGATCACGCGATCCAGCGTTGTCGTGTTCCCTTCGATATCGATACGTTCCACGAAAATTCGCGGGCCTTTCGTCAAGACAAACTCAACATCCAGGGTTAGATTACGTGGGTTTCTGGTGACGCGAGGCTCTACCCGCAAGAAGTCCACACCCTGCCTCAACCCCAGCCGCTCCTGGCGGGCGATAGAGTTCTCGATCAGCGTCGGAGAGTACGTAACGCCGGGTTTGATCTTGAGCGCTTGTTGGTAAGGGGCCGCATCTACGCCGGGAATCTCACTCACGGTGGTGATATTGCCGAATGAGTATTTTTGCCCCTCGGTGACATTCATCACCAGAAAAAAGGCATCCCTTTCGCGGGTGAATTCCACATTGGCGCTGTTGACCCGGAAATCGATGTATCCACGGGACAGATAGAAATCGCGAATGACCTGTTTGTCGAACTCGATCCGGTCCCCGATAAATGTATCGTTGCGGAAGAATGTGCGCAGAAACGTGGCCTGCTTCGTTTCCAATACCCGACGCAGACGCCGGTCGGAATAGGCCCGGTTGCCGACAAAGCTGACCCGCTCAACCTCGATGGTCGTGCCTTCGGCAACTTCAAACACCAGATCCACGCGATTCTCGCTGCGGCGAATAATACGGGGGATGACGGTAGCCGACACGCGGCCCTGTGCCGAATACACCTCCGCGATCAGATCGGCGTCTGCTTCGGCCACCTGCGGAGTGAACACGCGCCGGGGCTGGGACTGGATCACTTCGATCAGTACATCGTCTTTGACGCGGCGATTGCCTTCGATGCTGATCTGATTGATCGTCGGGTATTCCTGAACTTCAATGACCAGCGTGCTGCCGCGCGGTGTCAGTTCGACTGTTTCAAAAACACCACTGTCAAGCAAACGCTGATATGCGTCATTCAATTGCCCGGCGGTGACCGTCTGCCCAGGTTCTATGCCTGTCCGTGCAATGATGGTTCCGGTTTCAATGCGCCGGTTGCCGTCGACTTCGAACGAATTGATGGTGAAGTTTTGCGCCTGTGCGGCATGTGGCAGTGCCACTAAGCTCACGACAGCAAAAAGGAAAAGAAACGTCAGCGTCCGCCACAAAATCTTGTTTGTCGACTTTTGCCCCCCGCAGGATGTGCCCGCGCCTCGCCGGTCAGTCATTTTGTTCTCTACCTAGAATTTAGAACTTTTATGCTGAGTAGCGGGATTGGATGGGCTTGTCAAAAGGCCAAAAGGCACACCCCGAACACGGGTGAGCCGATGTCTTATCGTACGTCGATTTTGAGAATCAGAATCCGGCCAGATAGGCGCCAAGCCCAAGCGCCAGGGCTGTGACCGCAAAACTCAACAGAAGATCCCAGTTCAACATGAACAGGAAGCTGAAACTGCGGTAAGATTTCTCAAGCGCTTTGGTCATGATTTGCCCCTAGAGACTATGGCAAATCCATACCTCCAGAATGCGGCGACATTGCGGCCTTAATGTGCTGCGCGCGTCACAATCAGCAGAACAGATCGTTGGTCACGGAAAACAGCATCAGGCCCAGAATGATCGTCAAACCTGCTCCCATGAGAACCCGGAGCGCCATGTCGCTGGGTGGTTTGCCAGCTACGGCTTCATAGGCATAAAACACAAGATGGCCGCCGTCCAAGGCCGGGATCGGGAACAGATTGAGCAGGCCGATAGCGGTCGACAGAACCGCAATGAAAAAGATGAAGCTTTGCGCGCCCTGGCTGGCCATCGCACCCGACGTTTCGGCAATCCCGATGGGACCCGAGATATTGCAGGTGCTGATCGCGCCCGTGATCATATGCCAAAGGCCGGAAAGCGATCCTTCGATAATGCGCATCGTCTGCTGTACGCCGCCCCACAACGAGTCCAAAATCCCCGCGGGAACGGTCGCGGGTTCCAGCATCATCCCCCCCACAATGCCGATCCGCCAATGGGTCACAAACCCCCGTCCGGCTGCGGTTCGTCCGTGCGGCGCGGTGCCAAGGCAAACTCCAGATCGGCGCCGTTCCGCCAGACATTCAACAGCAGTACGCGGCCGTCAGATCCTTCGACAAACTCCTTGAGTTGCTCAAATGCAAAAATCGGCTCGCCATTGACCGATGTAATCACGTCGCCCGACGCCAGTTGGATATCCATCGCAGCACTGCGCGGAGCAACCTGCTGTATCAACGGCGGAAACAGCCAAGGCGCAGACACATCCATGGTGACGCCGTCGCGGATCACCGTGTAATCCAGAACCGGCTCCACCGGCAGAGAGTCGGTGAAATCGCTCCAGGCGCCTTCCTGATCGAAGTCCGGCGTCGGGATCCCGGCAATGGCCACGATCTCATCACCGTCCTGCAACTCTTGCACAGTGCCGGGCAGAGGATGCAGCTTGCCGACCGTCAGTGGCTCCCGAGACACGCCTTGGGACCAAAAGATCAGGCCAAAGACCAGGATCGACATGATAAAATTGAACGCGGGTCCCGCGGCAACCGTTGCCGTTCTGGCCCACAAGGGCGCGCCATGCATGGTTCGGCGCAACGCTTCCTGGCTTTGCTGAACAATTTCGGCCATTGCGTCTTCGTCCTTGCCGGACGCGGCATTGGCATCGCCGAGGAATTTGACATATCCGCCAATGGGAAGCAGGGCGATCTGCCATTTGGTCCCGTGCTTGTCCATCCGGCTCCACAGCACCGGTCCAAAACCGATCGAAAACACCTCGGCATCAATGCCGGACCAGCGGCCGACGATGTAATGACCATACTCATGCACCGCCACAATGACGGACAGTGCGATCACAAAGGCCACAATCGTGTAAAGCAAGTTGCCGAATTGTGGAATCAGAGAAAGTAAATCCAAGTGCCTATCCTGCTCGCTCAACCACGGCTTCATCCACCCACTGACGTGCCAGATGGTCCGTTTGCTGGACGTTATCAAGTGTCAACGGGGCGTCAATAAGGCCATCCGTGGCATCGAACCGATCAAGAACTGCTGCCACACTGTCGGCCATGTTCAGAAATCCGATCCGCCGTCCGATAAAATGATCCAGCGCGCGTTCCTTTGCAGCGTTGAACACCGCCCCCGATAAACCCCCGCGCGCCATGACCTCGCGCGCCAGTTTCAGGGCCGGATAGCGTACCCCATTTGGTTTGTGAAACCGCAACTGACCAAGCTCTGCTAGATCCAGTCGCGGGACCGGCAGTTCGCGCCGTTCGGGCCAATGCAGCGCATACCCAATGGCGTGGCGCATATCGGGCGCGCCCATATGGGCCATCACCGCACCGTCGCGAAACCCAACCATCGCATGTACAATGGATTCCGGGTGGATCAGAACTTCGATCTGATCCGGGTTAATGCAAAAGTATTCTTTAGTTTCAATGATCTCTAGTGCCTTATTAAACATGGACGCACTGTCGATTGTGATACGCTGACCCATGTTCCAATTGGGGTGACTCGACGCCTGTTCAACCGTGGCGGCCGCCAGTTCATCCAGCGGCCAATCGCGGAACGCGCCGCCACTGGCGGTAATGGTCACGCGTTCGACCGTGCGCATATCCTCGCCCGCCAGGGCCTGGAACACCGCCGAATGCTCACTGTCGACGGGCAACAGCTGTGCGCCATGTGCTCGCGCCGTATCCAGCACCAAAGCGCCCGCGCACACCAGCGTTTCCTTGTTTGCGAGGGCCAGCGTGGTCCCTTGCTTCAAGGCCTCCAGCCCCGGCGCCAGCCCGGCTGCGCCGACGATGGCCGACATGATCCAGTCCGCAGGTCGTGCGGCGGCTTCGATCAAAGCATTGTGACCGGCGGCGGCCTCAACATCGCTGCCTGCGAGCGCGTCGCGCAGCTCCGGCAGCCGATCTTCTCTGGCCGTAACCGCCAGATCAGCCCCAAGACGTTTGGCATCTTTGGCGAGTTGCGCGATATTGGTGCCACCGGTCAGCGCAACGACGTCATAGTCCGACAGGTTTCGCGCAATCAGATCGATCGTGTTCTGCCCGATTGAACCGGTTGCCCCGAGGATCGACACTTTGCGCATCACATGGCTCCCGGCGAATAAAACAGCCCCGCGATCAGCACAAACAAAGCGGCGCCCATCATGCCGTCAAAACGATCCAGAAAACCGCCATGACCCGGGATCAGGTTCGAACTGTCCTTGACCCCGAATCTCCGTTTGACGGCGCTTTCAACGATATCTCCGGCCTGACTGGCCATCGATGCCAGAACCGAGATCAGGACAAACGCGACGCCAAAACCGCCATGAATGGCGAAAACGATTCCGACGCCTGCTGCGGCCACCCAGCCTCCCACCGTGCCCGACCAGGTCTTCTTGGGGCTCACCTTGGGCCAGAACTTAGGCCCGCCAAAGGCCTTGCCAACAAAGTACCCCGCAATATCAGTCGCCACCACCACGGCAATCAGCCAGACCATCCAGTCAAAGCCCATATTCTCTCGGATCGAGATAAATCCTAGCCCGGCGGCCGCAATCCAAAGTGCAAACACAGCATACAAGCCCCGATCACGACCGACCTGCCCTGCCCCGACCAGCGCCGGTGCCAGCAAAACCGGCACCGTATAAAAGGGCGGCAGATGATAACTCAGGATCACAGCCGCGCCTGTCAGAAGACCCAATTGTACTGCAACGCCGATGCGCTGCGGTTCGATCATCCGAACCAGTTCCCAGGCCATCAGGCCACAGGCGACGGCAATAAAGGTTTCAAACCAGATCCCGCCCAGCCAGACCTCGACCGAGCCAATAGCCACCAGGACCATCGCCGACAGAACCCGGGTGGTCAGATCAGACCATCGACCGTCGCTCATGCCAGAACCGCTCCGAACCGCCTTTCGCGTGCGCCGTAGCTGCGGCACAGCTTTTCCAGTTCGGATGCGGTGAAATCCGGCCAAAGGGTGTCGATGAACTCGTATTCCGAATACGCCGATTGCCACAGCAAAAAGTTCGAAATCCGAGCTTCGCCGCTGGTGCGGATAACCAGATCCGGATCCGGCAAGACGCGGGTATCTAAATATTTGGGCAGGGTCTCCTGATCCACGTCTTCGGGCCGCAAACGTCCCTCGGCCACATCGCGGGCCAGTCTTTTGGTGGCGCGGGCCACCTCGTCGCGGCCGCCGTAGTTGAGCGCAACGGTCAGATGGACAGTGTCGTTGTCGCTTGTGGCCTCTTCCAGCGTATCCATAAGGTCGGTCAGTTTGGAATCGAGCCGGTCGCGGTCACCGATGAACCGGACCCGAATGCCGTTTTCAACCAGTGTTTTAGTCTCTCTGACAATGTAGCGGCGAAACAGATTCATCAACCCGGCCACCTCGACCTGTGTCCGCTTCCAGTTCTCGGTCGAAAAGGCAAATACGGTCAGGTACTTGATCCCGAGATCGGGACACGCCTCGACAACCTCACGCACGCGGCGCGCGCCCGCGTGATGACCAAAAAGCCTGGGCCGTCCACGGGCCTGCGCCCAGCGGCCGTTTCCATCCATGATAATGGCGACGTGGCGCGGACCGGACACCGGGGCGGTTTGGGGATCATCTGGCATATTGACCGCTCAGACCTGCATGATTTCAGCCTGCTTGGTCTCAAGCGCGGCGTCTACGGATTTGATCATCTCATCCGTCAGGTCCTGGACTTCACTTTCCCAGAAATGCTGATCGTCTTCGGACATTCCGTCCGATTTGGCTTTCTTGATCTGGTCCATGCCATCGCGGCGCACATTCCGGATCGAAACACGGGCGCTTTCGGCATATTGCCCGGCCACCTTGCCCAGCTCGCGGCGGCGTTCCTCATTCAGTTCCGGGATCGGCAGCATGATGATCGTGCCGTTCAGCTGCGGGTTGATTCCCAACCCGCTTTCCCGGATCGCCTTCTCAACCTTTCCAACCAATCCCTTGTCCCAGACATTTACAGTCACCATTCGGGGTTCGGGAACATTGACGGTACCCACCTGATTGATCGGGGTCATGGCACCATAGGCGTCGACCATCACAGGCTCCAGCATCGAGGCCGAGGCCCGTCCGGTCCGCAGAGAGGCAAACTCGGTTCTGAGGTTGGCCATCGCGCCGTCCATGCGGCGTTTCAGATCATCGGTGTCGAGTTCGAAATCGTCAGACATGCTGCTCACTCCCCGTATTCAAGTGATGTTTGGATGGGTCATAAGCCATCACAAATGGGATGTATAGCAATCTTGGTCAGGAATTGTGGCAATCGCCACGGTTGTTTCGGCCATTTTGTGCCATCTTAAAAATGCAAAAGCCGACCGATGCGCAGCCCCGGTCGGCCCTTTCAAATCCTGTTGCGCTGTCAGCCGTTTACGTCGACAACAACCCGACCTTTGACGTGCCCTTGCAGGATATCGGCGCCCAACTGCGGCAGATCCGAAAGCGTGGCGGGCTGCACCATGGCCTCCAGCTTGTCCATGGGCAGATCGGTGGCGATCCTTTGCCACGCGCGCACGCGGTTGTCATAGGGCTGCATGACACTGTCGATCCCCAACAGGTTCACACCGCGCAACAGGAACGGAATGACCGTCGCCGGCAACGCCGCGCCGCCAGCCAGACCAACGGCGGCTACCGAACAACCATATTTCATCTGTCCCAGAACACGGGCCAGCATTGCGCCGCCAACCGCATCGACGCAGCCGGCCCAGCTTTCGCTTTCCAGCGGACGCTTTGTCGTTTCGTTCAGCTCCTCGCGCGGAACGATTGTGGTTGCACCCAGCGATTTCAGATAGTCGCCGGTGTCCGGGCGCCCGGTGACGGCGGCCACCTCATATCCCAGATGGCCCAGAATGGCCGTGGCAACCGATCCAACACCACCCGCAGCACCGGTGACCAGCGTCGGGCCATGATCGGGTGTCAGACCATGGTCCTCAAGCGCCATAACGGCCAGCATCGCAGTAAATCCGGCGGTGCCGACGGCCATGGCCTGACGGGCATCCAATCCGTCAGGCAACGGGACCAGCCAGTCCGCCAGCGCGTTGGCCTTTTGCGAATACCCACCCCAATGCGCCTCGCCCACGCGCCAGCCGGTCAGAACAACCTTGTCCCCGGGCTTGTACCGATCGTCCGAGGATGCCTCGACCGTTCCGGCATAGTCGATACCCGGCACATGGGGGTAAGAGCGGACCAAACCGCCGCCTTTGGGCGACAGGCACAGGCCGTCCTTGTAGTTCACCGTGGAGTATTCGACAGCCACAGTCACTTCACCGTGCGGCAGCGCATCCAGCGACAGCTGTTTTACCGAGGCGCTCGCCAGCCCGCTCTCTTCGTCTTTATCCATCACCAATGCGTTGAACATATTCACTTTCCTTTCGTTCCTGAGCGGCCAGATCAGGACGTGTCTGGCCACAAATCTCATAGCTGCGAGTGCTCCCGCCGCCGATTAAATCCAAAACGTCTCCTGCACCGTCGCAGAGCGCATGCCATCCGGCGTTTCGATCTCCAAAGCCGTGCCCGCATCCCAGTGGCTCAGGCGCAACATGCCGATCGAGACATTGGTTTCAAAGTCCGGCGACCAGGCCGCCGAGGTCACCTGTCCGACACGTTTGCCGCAAGCGTACACGGGCCATGGCCGGTCACAAGGCGGCACCGGGTCGCCCTGGATTGAGATTGGGCGGATTTGCTGCACCGGACCTTCCTTGGCGACGCGCAGCAACGCGTCCCGACCGACGCAGCCGATAGCGGTGTGTGTGTTGCAGAACTTGCCCAAACCGCATTCATGCGGCGTGTTGTCATCCGTCATGTCATTGCCATAAGACAGCAGCCCGCCTTCGATCCGCTCGATCAGGTTTGGACATCCGGCACGCACCTGCAGGTCCTCGCCAGCATCGAACAGCGCATTCCACAGCGGCATCCCGATGTCGCTGCCTTCGACGTAAATTTCAAACCCGCCCTGTTTGGAGTATCCCGACCGGGCAACCGCCAGATCACGGCCTTCAAACTCGAACATATCGAACTTGAAAAAACGAATGTCGCGCACCCGATCCCCGAACACGCGTGACATCAGCTCATCGGCCTTTGGGCCCTGTACCGCAAGGGGTGACACATCCGGCTCATCGACCAGAACATCCAGGCGATAACCATTGGCGAGACCCTTGACCCACAGGAGCAGATCACTGTCAGCGATGGACACCCACCAGCGGTCCTCAGAGAGTTTCACGGCCACCGGGTCATTCAGCATGCCGCCGGTTTCATCGACAATCGGCACATAATAGCATTGGCCGGGCAGCATACCTCGCAAGTCGCGCGGAGTCAGCATCTGCATCAGGCGCACGGCATCCGGACCACGCAGTTCGACCTGCCGCTCGCAAGACACGTCCCACACCTGAACGTGGGATTTCAGATGCCGGTAGTCGGCCTCGACATTTTCGAAAACCGTGGGCAACAACATACGGTTGTAGACCGTATATGCCTTGACACCTGCGGCCTCGACCCCGTCGGAAAAAGGGGTGCGCCGCAGGCGGCGCGACAAGGAAATCTGCGGCATTCAATCCCCCTTTGGCATAAAGACAAGATCGCTGACCGGCGCTTCTGACCCGGTTTCGGTCAGCATCTTGTGCAGCTGTCCCCGATGGTGCGTTTGGTGGTTGAAAAAGTGGATGATGCACTGCGCATAAGGCAATGTAACATCTGCCTTCTTCACGCCTGAATACCACGTGAGCGTGTCGGTCAGAAGATCGTCGCCCAGTGTCTCGGCCCAGGCCTCAATGCGTGTGTCGATCATCTCGCGCAGCGGTAACCACTCGGTCAGATCAGCGCAGACGTGAACACTTTCGTGAATGCCGCCGGACTTGTTCGAATTGCTTTCCGGCCCGGCCCCGTTGTCAAAGCGCGACATCCAGATCCAGTCACCCCACAGCAGATGGTTTGCGGTACCGAGAATTGAGCCAAAGAACGCACCTCGTTCGCGTGTCAGTTCTTCGGCGGTCAACGCTTGAAAAAACTCTGCCAACTGGCTGTTTTGCCAGCGGTTGTAGCGCGCCATTTCGCGAGCATAAGCGTCGGTGATCATCACTTTGGCCCGTGCCAGTCGATGGGGCAGATTTCTGCTGATTTGCCGCCAAAGTCCCAGACTCGGCCATAGTCGCGCACCTTGGACTTGGTGCCGCGTGCCACGATGATGTCAGGACCCATCCAGTATTTCGAGTTGGACACCATCACCGGGTGTTCCGGGTCCTTGCCCGCCAGCATTTCAATCTCACCTTGAATTTTGCGCCCGATCATGATGCGGCGTTTGGTGCCGTCGCGCTCGATCTCGACGGGTGCGCGTTCGGCGCCGATGATGTCGCTGACCAGCATGGTGAATAGGCCGGTGGTTCCGCCGGCCTGACCGCTGAAGATCTGCAGCAGACCGTTATAGGCCTTGCCGCTGGCCCGTTCATCGACATAGGCCGCGACTTTCCACTGCCCCTCGCCCATGCGCCCGGGGATGTCGACCAGCAAGCCGACATTCAGCCCGGATAGATCCTCACCTTCGAAGTGGCCCTCGTCGATGATCACGCCCATCCAGGCATGGCAATGCCCCTCGGTCGGAGGATGCGCGCCCAGCGACACCACGCAGGGACAGAAGACATCGCAGGAACAGTTCAGGATCAACTCGCCTTTGATAGACCAGTCCGTCGGGCTCATCTCACGCCGTTTGGGGTTGGGCATGCGGCTGTCGATCCGCTGACTGATGGGCAACCGGTCGGCTTCTGGTTTTCTGTTCTTGGCCATAGGCTTATCCTCCGAATGCAATAGGATAGATCAGCAGGGCGATGCCGCCCGCAATCAATACGAACCCCATGGGACGAGTCACAAGATGACCGACCTGGGGAAGCTTTTCCAATACCATGAACAGGGTCGCAAGGCCCATCCACAGCAGGCTCATGACGCCGCCGACAAAGCCAAGCGCCATAAAGCCCCAGCAACAGACGACGCAGAACGCGCCCAGCCCAAGACCCATACGCAGACCACCGGCAAATCCGGTTTTCCAGTAGCCCAGAAAATAGGTCATCGGGGCATGGCAGACGCCGTGGCACACTTCCTTCACGCGGGTGAACTGAAAGGCACCCACAGCAATCAGCAATCCACCTGCAACCAGCGGGGATTTCGCAATGCCCAGCATGTCGACGACGCCACCGAACAGCAATGCAAGTTGCACGCCGGTGATCAGCGCGGCAAACCCCACCCAGACAATGAAGTATCCGGTCAGAACACCCAGCCACCCGGCCCGCGTGCCATTGGCGCTGTGAATCAGGTCGTCATAGCTGCGCAGGGTCGGCACCAGTGTTGGCAGCATCATAGCTGCCATCATGATCGCCCACATCCAGAACAGCGGGCCAAACTCGGCCATCGGCATATACATGTCCATGCGGGGATCCATGGCCGCCATGGCCTGTCCCATCGGGCCCGGCCGACCGATCCAGTCGAGGTCCATGTCGCGGCTCATCGAGAACATGACCCACCACGCCCACAGGATCAGGACATAAAAGCCCAGCCATAAACCGCTGCGTAGAATGGCGCGACTCACGTGATCCTCCCGACTCATCTCTTGCTTTTCAAATGTCAGACTTTTAAATGTCAGACAAATAAAATCGTAATCGAAGGCCTCCGGCAGATGAAGATAGACCCGCAGAAGCCTGCTGACCTGTCTGCACAAATTGCGCAGGCCATTCGGGATGCGATTGTGTCAGGTGAGCTGATCGTGGATGCGCGCCTGCCATCCGAGGCGGAACTGTCCGATCAGTTTCAGGTGTCTCGCCCCACGGTGCGCGAGGCGCTGAAACGTTTGGCCGCGCAATCTCTGATCCGAACACAGCGCGGTGCCTCTGGCGGCGCGTTTGTCAATCGGCTGAACTTTGAAGATGCGTATTCTCAGCAGATCACCACCTCGACACTCTTGTTGTCGATGAACGCGGTCAGTTTCGATACGGCGTGCGAGGCGCGCTATGCGCTGGAACGCTCTTGCGCAGCGCTGTCGGCAGAGCGGCGCACACCCGATCAGCTGGCCACGATGCGGGCCGAGATCTTTCGACAGGCGCAGCCCGGGTTAACGGATGAGGCTTTCTGTGCTTCCGATGTAGCGTTTCACCGGGCCTTGGTAGATGGCGCAGGCAACCCGGTTCTGTCCTATCAATTGGCCGGAGCGGTCGAAGCGATGCAGCCGCTGATGAATATGATCACCTTCACCGCACGCTCGCGCGAGGAAATCATCGCCTTTCACACCAAGATCGCCGATGCGCTGGAAGCCCGAGACGCAAAAACCGTGGACGACGCCCTGGTGGCGCTCGAAACCTATACACGACAACTTGTCCATGACGTGGCGCAGCGACGACGCAAACCCGCCTAGGCGCCAGGTTCAAACAGTTTGACGCAGACCAACAGGCAGAAGGAAACAAGAGCAGGCAGCATGACATCCGGCATCAAGACCGGAACTCTCACGACAAGTGGACTATCAAATACTTACGGGAGGACGTTATGAACAAAAGACCGGACCCTACCTTTTATCCATCGGCCAAGCTGGCCATGGAGGGCCCGACTGAGACGCTTGCTTTCACGCTGATGCTCAGTCCTGACTTTTCGCAACCTGACGGGCTGGCGGTTGTGAATGTCGATCCAACATCGGATGACTTCGGCAAAATCGTACATCAGGTGATCATGCCGGAAAAAGGCGATGAGTTTCACCACTTCGGATGGAACGCCTGTTCCTCGTCGCTTTCGCCGCTCAGTGGGCATGCGTTTCTGGAACGCCGGTATCTGATCGTCCCCGGAATACGGTCCAGCCGGATTTACATCATCGACGTGAAAAATCCGCTGGAAGCGAAGATTCACAAGATCATCGAGCCTGAGGAAGTCTTTGCAAAAACGGGATATTCCCGTCCCCACACTATCCATTGCGGCCCCGAAGGCATCTATGTCAGCACCCTGGGCGGTGGCGGTGAAGATGGCACTGACGGACCTCCGGGCATTTTCATCATGGACTGTGAGAGCTTTGAGATCATCGGACGGTATGAGATCGAGCGCGGTGTGCAGGACAAGCATTATGATTTCTGGTGGAACCTGCCGCGCGACTATATGGTCAGTTCCGAATGGGGGCTGCCGCCCCAGTTCGAAAACGGGATTGTGCCAGAGGACCTGTTATCCAACAAATACGGGCACTCCATCCATTTCTGGAATCTGCGCAACCGGACCAATATCCAGACCATCGATCTCGGCGCAAACCATCAGATGGCGCTGGAAATCCGCCCGGCGCACGATCCGGTCAAGCAGTACGGGTTTTGTGGCGTCGTTGTGGACACGACAAACCTGCAAGGTGCGATTTTCACATGGTGGCGCAATGACGACGGCACCTTCGAGGCCAAGAAAACCATCACCATCGATCCGCAGCCCGCTGACCCGGATGACCTGCCAGACTTGCTGAAAGGCTTCTCAGCCGTTCCACCGCTGGTGACGGATATCGACCTGAGCCTGGACGATAAATACCTCTACGTGGCCTGCTGGGGTACTGGAGAGATGCATCAGTATGATGTTTCCGATCCGATGAACCCGACGCTGGCGGGCAAGGTCGAGATTGGCGGCATCGTCAAAAAGACCAAGCATCCGAACGGTCAGGATTTTGGATACGGCCCGCAGATGGTCGAGATCAGCCGCGATGGCAAGCGGGTCTACTGGACCAACTCGCTCTATTCGACATGGGATGATCAGTTCTATCCCGGCGAACGCGGAGCGGCGATGGTCAAGGCCGATGTCGGCGAGAATGGCGGCCTGACGCTGGACCCGAACTTCTGGGTCGACTTCCCGGATGGGTATCGCGCGCACCAGATCCGTCTGGAGGGCGGCGATTGTTCGACGGACAGCTTCTGCTACCCGTCCGTCTGACTTGGAATGGCTGATGACATCGACGGCCGGCCTCTGGCTGGCCGTTGTGCTCAGCGGAGCATATCACGGGCTGAACCCCGGCATGGGTTGGCCCCTGGCAGTGTCGTCCGCGTTGATGGAGCAACGGCAATCAGCCTTGTGGCGGGCGCTCGCCGCACTGGCAGGCGGGCATTTTGTGGCCATGCTGGGGGTGTTGCTGCCTTTTGCGCTGATGGCCGTGCTGGTGGATTATCAAAGGGAAATCCGCATCGGTGCTGCGCTGATCGTCATCGCCATGGGGCTCTACATTGCGATCACGCGCCGCCATCCGCGCGTATTGTCGCGCATCCCCCCCAGCAAGCTGGCCTTGTGGTCGTTTCTGGTCGCCCTCGCCCATGGTGCCGCCCTGATGCTGGTGCCGATCTATCTGGGCCTGTGTGGGCTGGATGAGCTGGACGCCGGGCACCGCGCCGTGTCCGAGATTATGACCACCAATGGGCTGCTGGTTCTGGCGGTTGCGGCCATCCACACAGCGGCGATGATTCTGGGTGGCGGCATTCTGGCTTACGCAGTCTACCGCTGGCTGGGTCTACAGTTCCTGTCACGCAGCTGGTTCAATCTGGAACTGGTCTGGGCGCTCAGTCTGATCTTTGTCGGTGTTCTGGGGCTCATGTCGGCGTTTGGGTGATCTTGAACTTGGGTGCGAAAGACGCTTTGTCTGCTGCAAACGCCCCATGGAGTTTCCAGATGCCCGACAGCCCACGCCCCACGGACCTGCTTCGCGATGGCAAATCCGCCGATTGGCAGGCCGCGACCACCCATACGTTTACGCGCGAACTGGCCGATGGAACCCTGCCCGAGCACAAAATGCGCTGGTATCTGGAACAGGATTACCAGTTTGTCGACGGGTTCGTGCGGTTGCTGGCCAGTGCCATCGCCCATGCCCCAAGCCTGGCGGACAGTGTTCCGGCGGCACAGTTTCTGGCGGTGATCACCGGCCCCGAAAACACCTATTTCCTGCGCGCGATGGAGGCGTTGGGCACGCAGCCCAGCAGCGACCCGGCGCCCGCAACCAAGGCGTTTCAGGACCTCATGGCCGAAGCCGCGGCATCCGGCCGGTACGAAAACATGCTGGCCGTTCTTGTTGTCGCGGAATGGGTCTACCTTAGCTGGGCCAGCCCGGAACATCCGCCCAAAGCCGATTTGCCCTTCTGGTTTGCCGAATGGATCACGCTACATGCCGGTGACGGTTTCGAAAGTGTGGTGGAATATCTGCGCGGCCAGCTCGACAAAACCTGGCCGACGCTGACGGTAGAGGATCAGGCCCAGGTGACACGTCTGTTCCATCGCGCGGTTGAACTGGAAAAAGACTTTTTTGACGCCGCTTACAGGGCGTGAGCGGCCAGAGGCACGGATATGATACAGATTGTCAACATTATTGCAGCGCTACTGACCATAGGCTTTGGGTCGTTTGGATTTCTGGCGCCCGCCTACACTGCTGCGGCGCTGGATCTTGCCCCGACCAACAGCACCATGGGGCTGAGCGAAATGCGCGCTTCGGTCGGTGGTTTATTTGTTGTCACGGGGATCGCGGTTCTTTGGCTCAACAACCCGATGGCCTATGCCATGCTGGGCGTCGTGTACGCTGGGGCTGCTTTGGGGCGGTTTGTTTCGGTTGCTCTGGACAACCCACCAATGGTCAAAGCGCTGACATTTGGTGGAATCGAGCTGGTTTTGGCCGTCTGTCTGATTGCCGCAAACATCAACAGAACCGCCTAAGGCGTTGGTATTCAACACACCACCACGCGGGATTCTAAGTTTGCATCCGGTCGGTGTCTCACCTATATAAACCTTGTCCTTCGGGACTATGGACATAAACGCGCTCGTAATAAGCGGATCGGACCCGGGGGCGGTACCCGGCGGCTCCACCAACATCCTTCATTTGAGGATCGCGGGGCCGAAACAGGATCGACGAACGTCTAAAGGGGTTAGCTTTGTCTCGGCGGGGTGCCACCGTACCGGCCCAAACAGTACAATTGCAAATGACAATCGTGCTCCGGTTGCAGTTGCTGCGTAAGCAGTAGCAAGACCGAAACTTAAGCCCTTGCGCCTAGCCGCGTAAGGCGGGGTTCGCAGGTACCTGGCAACAGAAACCTGCATTTTCATTTGTCTGCGTTTAAACCGAATCCTGTGTACATTCAGGGTTTCTTCATTCCTTTTTGTCATCCTCACCCCGGACAGACAGGAGAGCCGGGATGACAAATTCAGACATACTCAGGGCGTGGTATTCCGAAGTTTGGGAAAAGGGAAACACCGACGCGATCGGTCAGTTTTTTGCCCCTGACACGGTGGCCAAGGGTTTGATCCCCGAAATGCAGGTTGGCGCGGAGGATTTTCGCGATTTGGTCATGGCGTTCCGGCACATATTAGGTGACATCAAAGTGGATTTGCCCAAGACCATTGAAAACGACGACTGGGTGTCGGCCATCCTGCATGTCAGCACATCGCGTGCGGACAATGGGGCCCCGCTGAAAGTGACCGGCCAGGTCATGGCGCGGTTCAAGGATCAGATGATTGTCGAAACCTATAACCAATTCGATTTTGTTTCATTGTTCGAGCAGCTGGGGCAGTTTCCGCAGGACACCCTGCCGGTCTGCATGACCGGGCAAAGGCTCGATTGGGTCTGAACACTCTAAACCAATCTTGACCCCCCGGGCGCTTGCGCGGTAGCAAGTGCCATGGGGTAAGATTGCGGACACCCCGTGAGGCGACAGCCCAAGTTTCGCATGTATCCTGGATTGTGAGGAAACATGCTATGGCGTCGCCAAATTCGATAACTCCAAGACAACTTCTGCGTCTGATCGGGACACCGCAGGCCCCGGCCCTGATCGACGTGTGCCTGGACCCCGATTTTCAGGCCGACCCCTATCTGATCCCGGGGTCTGTCCGGCATCCCGCCGATGACATCGCAGGCCTGAGCCAACTGGTGTCCGGCCGTGCCTGCGTCATCATCTGTCAGAAAGGTAAAAAGCTGAGTCAGGGGCTCGTCTCGTGGCTGCGCAGCGAGGGCCACAGGGCTGAATTTCTCGAGGGTGGAATGTATGCGTGGCGGGACCTTCCTGAAACCCTGCGGGTGCCAGCATCCGCCATACCTGCGCCGGTTTCCGGGCAGACGCTGTGGGTCACGCGCCACCGTCCCAAGATCGACCGGATCGCCTGCCCCTGGCTGATCCGGAGATTCGTTGACCCAAACGCCAAATTCCTGTTCGTAGCCCCTGCCGAGGTCGAAAACGTCGCCGACAGGTTCGACGCAACCCCGTTCGACATCGAAAACACCTATTGGAGCCACCGGGACGACAGATGCACCTTCGACACCATGCTTGACGCGTTCACTCTCAAATCGCCCGCGCTGGATCGGCTGGCCACGGTCATTCGGGCTGCGGACACCAACAGGCATGACCTCGCGCCCGAGGCCGCTGGTTTGCTGGCCATCTCGGTTGGTTTGTCCCGTCAGTACCGGGATGATCACGAAAACCTCGCGGCCGGGATGCATTGCTACGATGCCCTCTACCGGTGGGCGCGCGATGGGTTCGACGAAGGCCACGATTGGCCGACGGACCGCAAATCATGACGCCCACATTCCACGATCTGATCCGGGTGTTTGGCAGGATCGGACTGTTGTCCTTTGGGGGCCCTGCCGCACAAATATCGCTCATGCATCAAGAACTTGTGGAGCGTCGCCCGTGGCTGGACGAGCAAACCTATCTGCGCGCCCTGTCCCTCTGCATGTTGCTGCCGGGTCCCGAGGCCATGCAACTGGCCACCTATGCAGGCTGGCGCCTGCGGGGTGTGATCGGAGGATTGATAGCGGGTGGACTTTTCGTGCTGCCCGGCGCGCTGGTGATCGCCGTGCTCGTGTCACTTTATGCCGCATATGGAGATCTGCCCCTGGTTCAAGCCGCGTTTCTTGGCGTCAAGGCAACGGTGATCGTGATTGTTCTACAGGCGCTACGCAACCTGTCGCGCAAGGCGCTGACCGATACCGAACACCGCGTGATTGCGGGGCTGGGTTTTCTGTCAATCTTCCTCCTGGACCTGCCGTTTCCGGTGATCATTCTTACGGCGGCGGTGTGGGGCTATGCCACTTTCCAAGGGTCCGCGCGCGCCGCGGACACATCCCCTGCCCCAAGCCTGGCGCGCCCGATTCGAACTGCGGCGATCTGGTTGACGCTTTGGCTGGGTCCACTGATCCTGCTCAGCGTCACCGGTCAGACTTTGCTGAGTGATCTGGGCTGGTTTTTTGCGCGGCTGGCGGTTGTCACGTTCGGCGGAGCCTATGCCGTCCTGGCCTACATGACTCAGACTGTGGTGGATCAGTACCACTGGATCAGCACCGACCAGATGATTGACGCACTGGGCCTTGCGGAAACAACGCCCGGGCCCCTGATCCTTGTCACGCAGTTTGTGGCCATGCTGACCGGTCAAATGACCGGCGGGCTCACACTGGCTCTGGCGGCCGGAGCGGTGGCGCTGTGGGCCACGTTTGTTCCCTGTTTCCTGTGGATTTTTCTGTCGGCCCCTTATCTGGATAGGCTCGCCACCCGCCCGCGTCTTTCGGCGGCCCTGCATGGGATTACGGCTGCCGTGGTTGGCGTGATTCTCAACCTGTCCGTGTGGTTTGGCCTGAATGTTCTTTTTGGATCGGTTCCGCAAACGTCATGGGGCTGGGCAAGCCTGCCCGTTCCAGACCTCGACACGGTGGACGTGGCGGCCCTCGCATTGACCTTGGCCGCAGCTGTGTTGATTTTTCGCCTGAAAATGGGCATGGCCTCGGTTCTGATCCTGATGGCATTCGCTGGAATGGCCGTGCATTTGATCTGATCAATCGAGGGATCGTGCCCTTTCGTTTCCGCGCAAATCCCTTATGCTGAGGGTAACCACGTTTGAGGATGACACATGTCGCAAGACATCGACTATGGAAACCTGATGCATACCGCACTGCGCGGGCTCATCAAGACTGTGCTGACCGACATTTCCGAAACCGGGCTGCCCGGAGCGCATCACTTTTTCATCACGTTCGACACACGCGAGGACGGCGTTGAACTGGCCGACTGGTTGCGCGAACGCTATCCCGAAGAGATGACGATCGTCATGCAGCACTGGTTCGAAAACCTTGAAGTTGGCGATGCGGGCTTTGCGATCACCCTAAACTTTGGTGACGCGCCCGAGACGCTGTATATCCCCTATACGGCCATCAAGACCTTTGTGGACCCGTCTGTAGAGTTTGGCCTGCGGTTTGAAAGCCCCGAGGACGAACAGGACGACGATCACGACATCGAAGAGGTGGTCGAGGTTGAGGAACCGGAAGAACAGCATGACGCGGATGTTGTGTCGCTGGACAGTTTCCGCAAATAGGCTCCCGGCGTCACTGTTTCTCGAGAAACGTCTCGACCGAGCGGGATTTTTCGCCGTTGATGAACCGTGAAAAGGACAGGTTTAAGCCGCCATCAGTCAGGGTCCGGTCGTATTGTTGTAACTCGTAGCCACCAGTCTCGTCTATGAACAGGGAAAACACCGTTAACGTCGATCCGTCAATGCGGCCCCAGACAAAGGGCTCACCCTTCATGGGGTTCAACGGAACCTCATGCCCGAAAACATTCCGTTTCATGGCCGCCGAATACACGTCCGGGCGGTCGGATGACCTGAAATCAATCGAAAATTTCTGTTCTTTGACGCGGCCATCCAACTTGTATGATGTGGTTTTCCAACTGACGTTAAAACCCTTGTCGATCTCATGGATCGAAACGCTCATATCCCTGGGCGTTGCGGTGCCGTCCGCATCCACCACGTTGGCCGACCCGATATAGTCGCCCACAAACGGCTTGATATCGGCGGCACTGGCCGAAACACCTGACAGCGCCAGACAGGCCACAAACCCTGTTGCAAGTGCAATCAACCGATAAGCGGCGATCTGAGCGAATAAAGGCATTTGGTCCTCCACCACGGCGGCCCGGCTATTGTAGCCGAGCGCGTTACCCACACAATGGTGCAGTGGCGGGAAGAAACAAGAAAAATGACGCACCCCTGCGCTATACCTTTGACACCCTCGCGTTTATGGTGCGCGCAACTGGCCGATTGCGCTTCAGCGATGCTGTGGTTAAACGGCATGCGATTGCATACCTGACGGAGTGACAGATGTCTCAGACCCGCACCGAATCCGACAGCTTTGGCCCGCTCGAGGTTCCCGCCGACAAATACTGGGGCGCGCAGACGCAGCGCTCGATCATGAACTTCCCGATCGGCTGGGAAAAGCAGCCCGTCGCCATTGTGCGGGCGCTGGGCGTGATCAAGAAGGCATGTGCGATTGAGAACAAGGCCATCGGCAAGCTGGACGCCAGAATTGCAGATGCGATTATCGCGGCGGCCGGGGACGTGATCGACGGCAAATTGGACGACAATTTCCCTTTGGTCGTTTGGCAGACCGGGTCCGGCACCCAGTCGAACATGAACGCCAATGAGGTTATCGCGAACCGCGCCATCGAGTTGCTGGGCGGTGTAATCGGCTCCAAAGACCCGGTTCACCCGAATGACCATTGCAATATGGGTCAATCCTCGAACGACACATTCCCGACCGCCATGCATATCGCAACGGCCATGTCAGTGCGCGACGTATTGCTGCCCGGGCTGGAGAAGCTGGCGGCAGGGCTCGAGCACAAGGCCCACGAGTTCGGCGATATCATCAAGATCGGGCGAACCCACACCCAGGACGCGACGCCGCTGACACTGGGGCAAGAGTTTGGGGGCTACGCGCATCAGATCCGTCAAGGTATGGCACGGGTCGACTCCGCAATGCCAGGTATTTACGAGTTGGCACAGGGCGGCACTGCCGTCGGCACCGGGCTGAATACACATGGCGGTTGGGACGAGGCCGTAGCGGCCTATATGGCTGAAATCACCGGCTTGCCCTTTGTCACCGCACCGAACAAGTTCGAAGCTTTGGCGGCCCATGACGCGATGGTGTTCCTGTCTGGTGCCCTGGCCACGATTGCAGGGTCCTGTTACAAAATTGCCAATGATATCAGGTTCCTGGGCTCCGGTCCCCGCTCGGGCCTGGGCGAGTTGGTTCTGCCTGAAAATGAACCTGGGTCTTCGATCATGCCCGGAAAAGTGAACCCAACTCAGGCCGAAGCCATCACCCAGGTGGCCGCCCATGTGATGGGCAATGACGCCGCGATCAAATTTGCGGGCTCTCAGGGGCATTTCCAGCTGAACGTTTACAACCCGATGATGTCGTACAATCTGCTGCAATCAATCCAGTTGTTGGGGGATGCCGCCGACAGCTTTACCGAGCGTATGTTGATGGGCATCGAGGCCAACGAGCCCCGGATCGACAAGCTGATGAAAGAATCGCTGATGCTGGTCACAGCGCTCGCCCCAACTATCGGCTATGACAATGCGACCAAAGTGGCCAAGACCGCGCATAAGAATGGCACCACGCTCAAGGAAGAGGCTATAGCGCTGGGATTTGTCGATGAAGAAACCTTTGATGCGGTTGTGCGTCCCGAACACATGATCGGGCCCAAAGACAAATGAGCGCAAAACCTGAACCCAAACGCGGGTCGATAGAAGCCGCGATGCACGACAAAGGTTGGGGGCCAAGGCTCAAAGAACTAGCTTCCGACTTGTCCGATGGAGACAAGTCGGTGCTTATTGGAATGCTGTCAAACCAGGGCGACGAAGACGTTATTGCAATGACGTCAAGAGGTTCGCCAAATGACTGGTTTTGGGCGCATTTGTCCAATGTGGGATGGATGGAGCCGCAAGCAGACAAAGTTCCTGAGGGGCTGAATGAGGTTACGGTAGCGTACTCAATAACATCTACAGGGCGTTCACTTCTTCCAGGGTTATTGCCGCAACTGTTTTGATCCCTAAACGAAAACTCACTAAATGGTGGTGCCGAAGATACAGGTGACAACATGAAAGCCGCCATAAATTTGAACCGGTATCGCAAGGACAAGGCGCGGGCCGAGAAAAAGGCCCGCGCGGATCAGAACGCGGTCACGTTCGGTCGGACCAAAGCCGATAAAGAAGCAGCCAAGCTGAGCCAGATGAAACAGCGCCGCAATCTGGATGGTCATGAGATCGACAAATGAGCGGCCGACCCGTCAAACGATCACTGACGCTCAAGGGGCACCGCACCTCGGTCTCGCTGGAGGATGAGTTCTGGCTGGCGTTTCGAGATATTGCCAAGGCAAAAGACATGCCAATCAATGTGCTGGCGGGCGAAATTGATGCGGCTCGCGATCCCGAAACCGGGCTGGCCTCGGCCATTCGCGTGTTCATTCTAAACTGGTATCGCGACAATCAGTGACGTCTTGCCATCCCCGTTCATCAGTGTTTAAGCTAAAAAGAACAAAAAGGGTACATCGATGAGCAAAACCGTTTCCGGCCCAGACGGACACCCCCGATGCGCATGGTGTCAGGCCGCACCTGAATTCTTTGACTACCACGATAAGGAGTGGGGGTATCCGGTTGCCGATGACCAGAGATTGTTCGAGAAACTGTGCCTGGAAAGCTTTCAGTCAGGGCTGAGCTGGCGGACAATTCTGTCCAAGCGTGAAAATTTCCGCAGGGCCTTTAACGATTTTGATTTCAATAAGATGGCGACGTTTTCTCAGGTGGATGTCGAGCGTCTGCTGCAGGATACAGGCATCATTCGCCATCGGGGCAAGATCGAAGCGGTCATCAACAATGCCCGCCGTGTGCAGGAATTGATCGCGGATGAGGGATCGCTGGCGGCGTATGTCTGGCGCTATGAGGCCGAAACGCCGCCAGAGCCACAAACCGCGTCTACCTCCCCTGAATCGGTTGCGATGTCGAAGGATCTCAAGAAGCGTGGCTGGAAATTTGTCGGTCCAACGACCGTCTTTGCTTTCATGCAGGCGATGGGGTTGGTCAATGACCACGCGTTGGGGTGCGTCATGCGGGAAAAGGCGGCGCAATTGCGCCGCGACTTCGTAAAACCCCAATAATGTAAATGCCTTGCGCGGAAATGTGGATCAAACTGACGCGCGAAAAATCTTGTCGATATTGCCGCCCAGGGCCGCATTGAATTCGGTATCGGACTGTTGTTTCGACAGCCCTTCGGTCAAGGCGCGTGAGAACGAGGCGATCATCTTGGTGTTCTGATCCAACAGGTCACAGGCTTCTTCGGTCGAGTACCCGCCCGACAGAGCCACAACCCGCAGCACACGCGGATGATCGGCCACGTCGTCATAGAGGTTGGGTTGGCTGGGCAATGTCAGCTTCAGCATAACTTCCTGACCGGCATCCAGTTGATCGAGGTTCTTCAACAGTTCCGCGCGCAGAATCTCTTCGGCTTGGGCCTTGGTTTCCGAGTGAATATTCACCTCGGGCTCGACAATCGGGACCATACCCGCGTCAGTCACCTGCCGGGCCACGTCAAACTGTTGGGCCACAACGGCTGCGATACCTTCTGCATCGGCCTCGTGAATGACCGAGCGTTCCTTGGTCCCAAATACCCCATCGGCCTTGGACAGCGTCTCACCCAGCCCGGGGATCGGTTTCATCATCTGAACGCCGTTGGCCTGCTCCTCAAGCCCTTTGTCGATCTTGAGAAACGGCACGATGCCTTTGACGGACCAAAGATAATCAGCAACTTTCTTGCCTTCGATTTCCTCGCCAAGCGTCCGCTCAAACAGGATGGCGCCGATCACTTTGTCTTTGGTGAAGTCATTTGCCAGAATGATCCGGGCGCGCATGGTCTGGATTTCGCCGAACATTTCCTCGTCCGACCCGTAATCCGATGCCTGAACACCATAAAGCGCCAGGGCCTTGGGGGTAGAGCCGCCGCTTTGATCCAGTGCTGCAATGAATCCGGCGCCGTCGGTCATCTGTTTGCGCTGTTCTGCTCTGGACATAATACATTCCCATTCAATACTGATTCCGATTTCCTCACCCGCATACAGCACAGCGCTTGGCGATGGTAGATTGTTAGCGCTCAATGAGCCGCACCCATATGCCGTCTTTGGAGCGAACGGTCAGATGGGCGACCGGAACCGGCGTTTTGCCGCTGATTGTTTCGAACCGGAAGTGACGCAGCAGAATCGACAGCAAAAGCGGTCCTTCGACCATCGCAAACCCGGCCCCTGTACAGACGCGCGGGCCTGCCGAAAACGGGATATAGGCGTCGCGCTGGCAGGTTTTGCCGTTCTCAGTGGCCCAGCGGTTGGGGGCAAACTCATCCGGCCGGTCCCACAACCGGTCCTGCCGGTGCAGATGCCACGGGCTGATCACAATCTGCGCGCCTTTTGGTACGTCGCGTTTCCGAAATTGTTCCGGGCAATTCGCCTCTCGCACCATCATCGGCACCGGCGGATATAGGCGCAAGGCCTCGCGGAACACATCCCGACTGAGACGCAGGCGCGACATGTCGGCAAAAGAAGGGTCTTGCACGGTCTGCGCCTCGGCCGCCACTTTCTCCTGCCAGTCCGGATAGAGCGCCATCAAATACAGTGTCCACGCCAGCGCGGATGCACTGGTTTCATGCCCGGCCAGAAAAAAGATCGCGACCTGGTCGATCATTTCATCCGTATCAAAGCACCGTCCCGTTTCAGGGTCGGGCGTCGTCATAATTTTGGTGGCCAGATCATTCGGCGCAGTACCGGCCGCAATACCTGCGACGCGCTCGGCTGTCAGACGCCGTATCAGATCCCGTATCTCGCCCGCCGTCCTTCGCGTTTTGCGTGAGAAAAAGCGCGGTACCCATCCCGGCAATGGGACAAAAGCGGCCAGATTCAGCAGAGGTTGCTCGCGTTGATACGCTCGGAACTTCTCAAATACCTGCGCTGCGATTTCATTTTCTATGGGCACCGAAAACAGAGTGCGAAAGATGACGTCCGCCGCGACGTGCGAGGTGATCTGCTCACATTCAACCTCCGTTCCCGCCCGTTCGCGCAAGCGATCCACGCAGGCCTGCGCGGCGGCCAGCATGGCCGGAAACGTGTCTTTCAACCGGCCCCCTTCAAAGGCCGGGTCGATAATCCGCCGCTGGCGTTGCCAGGTCTCTCCGTTGCTCAAAAACACCGAGTTGCCCAGCAAGGGGCGCAAACCTTCGCTGATCCGTTCCGATTTGGGAAAGTCGCTGGGCCGTTTTTTAAGAACCGTATCAACCAGGTCCGGCTGGTTGATCAGGTAGGATCGGAAAAACGGCGTTCTGAATTCGGCCATCCACGCGTGGTACAGGCGTTGCGGTTGCGCCGATAACAGGTCTTGCCGAAACAGCCTCAGATACCGCCTCAACGAAACCTTGTCCGGACGCGGTGCTGGCTTTGGCGGGATCATGCGCTGACCGAGCGGTACTTGGATACCGCATGTTCAATCCGGGTTTGCGACGGCGCGCGGTCCCGGAACCTCTGTCCCAGCGTCTGCGGGCCAGCCGTAACCCGGAAATAGTCGTAGGACCCGGGACGGTCAAACGCACACAGATACTGGAAGTGCAAACGGAGGAATCGCCAGCGCAACTCATCCCACCTGTCGGGTGACAAGGTCTTGGTGAATGCTGCGGACAACACCAGCGGCCAGTGCTTGTCCGGCCCCGCCACGCCGCTGACTGCAACGGGATCACATAAGGCAAAGGCACATCCGTCGCCCGGTGCCGAAACATCCACCCAAGTCACATCCTGTTGCGTTGACAGAAATTGCAGGTCCGCCCGCAGTTTGTGCGCCTCTGGCAGAAACGAGACCATCGGCACCACCTGCCCCAATGTCAGAAAGGACAGGACTGGACCCTCACGGGGAACCCGATCCGTTCGGATCAGATCGGCCAAGACCGACACGCCGAGATGCGCACCCGAGCTGTGCCCGACCACCAGAACTTCGTTGGCGTCCGTCTCCAGCGCTGTGCCAATGAGGTCGGTGAATGTATCGAGTCGAGCCTGCAATTCGGCCGAGATTTTGCCCTTCAGCCGCGCAGAATAGGCGTAATCATGCATCAGGTAGTAAGCAAACAGACGATTGTCGATCCAGCGAAACCACCGCAGCATTGCATAACCTGCGGCGAGGCCCGGCAGCCCCCCCCACCAGCCCGCAAGAGACCACAAGAGCAACGTAATCCCAGCCGTAACACCGACCGCGAGAAGCAGTTGCAGCACCAGCATGCCAACGGGATACAAGGCGGCAATCACGGGGCCCTTGCGCAAGCGCATTAACCGGCGCAGCGTGCCTGTGGAGATGTAAGTCCACGCCGTTTGTGCCAGTTGCAGGTAAGTCGCAGGGATTGAGGCCGACATGCTGTCACGCACGATGTCCGACCAGACCAGCACTTCGACAATTGCCCGGACATCTTCGTCATCCTGACAGGAGCGGACATGCCAGCCAAACGGTCCCTTGCCCGGTTTGGCAGAGATTGAGATGTCGTAACCTGAGATGTCGCCCTGTTTGGCGGCCTCGCTCCGGTACAGTTCCCGGTACCGTCGCGGGTGAATCGGGTCGTAGCCGGGGATATAGAACACCCGGCGTTTGCGCACCCGAGGCTGATTTGTCTGACTGCTCATCGTCTTACCTACTGCTGCTCAGGTTAACCCAGCATTGCGGCCAAGGTAAGATGGTTTGGCAGATCAGCCCAGAACGGCCAGCGCAGGAAAGGTTTCCAGCAGCCACCAGCTGAATTCCGTAAACAGACCGGTAATCAGCATGATACCAACAAACAGCAGCAGTCCGCCCATCACCTTTTCGATCGTGCCCATATAGGGCTTGATCCGGTTCATAACTGTCATCGAACGATTGAGGAACATCGCTGCCAGCAGGAACGGAATGCCCAGCCCGGCGGCATAGACGCCCAGCAACAGCGTTCCGCGCGCCACCGATGCCTCGGATGCGGCCAGTGACAGGATTGCGCCCAGCTGTGGCCCAATACAGGGCGTCCAGCCAAAGGCAAAGGCCAGACCCAGAATGTAGGCGCCAAACACTGATCCGCCGGACTCTCCTGTCTCGACGCGCGCTTCTCGGTCCAAAAGCGGAATACGGAACACGTTCAGGAAATGCAGGCCAAACACGATAACCACCGCACCGGACAGTTTGGCAAACAGCACCTGGTTCTTAAGCACAAAGGCCCCAAAAGCCGAGGCGGTGAACCCTAGCAGCAGGAAGACCGTCGACAGCCCCAGAACAAAGAACAGCGCCGACAGGGTCGCTTTGCGCCGCGCACGGGCCTCATCCTGCATCTCGTTGATGGTTACACCGCTCATATACGCAAGATACGGGGGCACGATCGGCAGCACGCAGGGCGACAGAAAGCTGATCAGACCGCCGATCATGGCGATGAACATGGCAGGCAACAGACCCGCGTCGATGATGTCAATTCCGAACATAGATCAGCACATATGGTATGCGTGCGGCTTCGTCACGAGGCCAATCGGTCACATCCTCGTGCTTGCGCGCTGGACACCATGCCAAAGTGGAAATATCTGACCCTTATGTCAAACCCGACCGAAACACTCGACGCCTTGGGCCTGTTGTGCCCCTTGCCGGTTCTCAAGGCGCGCAAACGTCTGAAATCCATGCCTGCCGGGTCCGTTCTGCGCGTTCTGGCCGATGATCCTGCGGCCATCATCGACGTACCGCATTTCTGTGCCGAAAGCGGCCATCGCCTGTTGTCGCAGGAAGAGGTCGAGGGGCGTCAGATCTACCTCATTGAAAAATCGGTGTGACGGCGCGGGATGGCTGAGTTTGCCCCTGACTGCTGACAACGCTCTTTTGCGGCTTGCGAGTTCAGTGTCGTGCTCGGCGCCGATTTCTTCTGTGGGCCCAGAAAAGATAAATTGAGGCCGCCAGGGTCAGTACCGCCATTAAAGACCAAACGAAACCTGCCTGTTCTAAAAAGACGACACCAGTTTCGGGATCGTAGCATCTGCCCAAATCGTTGAAGCAGTGGCGCCATTTGAAGTATTGTGTGTAGTAGGCAATCCAGAACAGGGACGAAACTCCCAGCAACGCCACGGCAATACCAAGCCTGATCAATGTTCACCTCATGATGCCCGTTGTTGCTTTACGTCCCATATTGACGGAAAAAACCTTCGGCTGGTCCGTAAACCTGAACCTTGAACGAAAGCCCCGCCAAATTGGCGGGGTCTGTCATTCGTTCGAAGCGGGGTTTAGCCCCCGCCCCTTTTGTTCAAACCGGGGTTACTTACCCAGAGACCACCACCCCCGCCGTTTGGGCTTGGAGGGTTCATCGGGTTGCTCCGCTTCCTGCGCCACAACTTCCAGCACCGGCTCGGCTGGCGGCTGCTCTGGCTCGGGCTCTGGCGTCGGTTCGGGGGCTGGCTCAACAGCCTCAACCGGTTCGACAGCGTCCGCAGTCTCAGGAGCTTCAGGCGCCTCTGTTGCCGTCTCTGCGGTGGCGTCCGGCTCCGGCTCTTGTGCGTTTTCAACCGCTGGCTCAGTCGCCTGAGTATCCGCGTCGGCGTCCTTCTTCCGGCGACGTGGTGCGCGACGTTTCTTGGGCTTGGCTGGTTGCTCGGTCTCAGCTGTCTCCTCGGCCGACGTGGCCTCGGAAGGCTCTGCCGGTGCAGCCTCACCCTCTTCGGCCGGTGTCTCATCGGCCTCCGTTGCCACGTCCTGCGTCTCGGCAGATCCGCCATTCTTTTTCCGCCGCCGCCGCCGCCGTTTCCGCTTGGGCTTGGCTTCGTCTTCAGACTGATCAGCGTCTTCGCTGATGTCTTCTTCGTCGGCGGCCTCAACCATATCCATCAAAGAGGCATCGACCGAGACGACCGGCGCAGTGGCCTCGGGCACGATCCGGCTGGCGGTCTTGAATTTCTCCATCGAGAAATCGGGGCTGACGAGATGCACGTCGCCCTCGATCCGCACCGACAGCCCGTAACGGGATTCGATCTGGGCAATGTGCTCGCGCTTCTGGTTCATCAGGAAGTTGGCGATGCTGACCGGACAGCGCACCAAGACCTCGCGCGACCGGCGGCGGGTGCCCTCTTCTTCGATCTGGCGCAGAATGGTCAGCGCCATGTTGTCGTCCGACCGGATCAGACCCGTACCATGACAGGCCGGGCACGGCTGAGTGGTCGCCTCAAGCATACCCGGGCGCAGGCGCTGACGGCTCATCTCCATCAGGCCAAAGCCCGAAATCCGGCCCATCTGGATGCGGGCCCGGTCGGTCTTGAGCTTGTCTTTCATGCGCTTTTCGACGGCCGAGTTGTTCTTGCGCTCGTCCATGTCGATAAAGTCAATCACGATCAGACCAGCCAGGTCCCTCAGACGCAGTTGCCGCGCAACTTCCTCAGCAGCCTCAAGGTTGGTCTTGAGCGCGGTGTCCTCGATCGAGCCTTCTTTGGTGGCCCGGCCCGAGTTCACGTCAATCGCCACCAGCGCTTCGGTCACGCCGATCACGATATAGCCACCCGATTTCAGCTGAACGGTCGGGTTGAACATCCCGGCCAGATAGCTTTCGACCTGATAGCGGGCGAACAAGGGCAGCGCGTCCTCATACCGTTTCACGTTCTTGGCGTGCGACGGCATGATCATCTTCATGAAGTCCTTGGCGATGCGGTAGCCGCCTTCGCCTTCCACCAGGACTTCATCGATATCGCGGTTATAGAGATCGCGGATCGACCTTTTGATCAGATCGCCCTCTTCGTAGATTTTAGCGGGCGCGATGGATTGCAGTGTCAGCTCGCGAATCTGTTCCCACATCCGCTGCAGGTACTCATAGTCGCGCTTGATCTCGGATTTGGTCCGTTTCGCGCCAGCGGTCCGGATAATCAGGCCCGCGCCAGTGGGAACGTCGATCTCGGATGCGATTTCCTTGAGCTTTTTCCGATCCGGCGCGTTGGTGATCTTGCGGCTGATCCCGCCGCCCCGCGCCGTGTTTGGCATCAGAACGCAATAGCGGCCCGCCAGCGACAGATATGTCGTCAGCGCAGCGCCCTTGTTGCCGCGCTCTTCTTTGACCACCTGCACCAGCAGGACCTGACGGACCTTTATGACCTCTTGAATCTTGTACCGGCGCGGGCGTGGTTTGCGGGGCGGACGGATGTCCTCGCTGTCATCCTCATCAGCAACGGATTCAATCGCGTCGTCTTTTTCAGCTGCGTCAGACCGCCCGTCGCCGTCTTCAGCCTCCGCATTTCCGTCTTCCGTCTGCTCCGCCTCGGCGGCAGCCTCCTGAGGTTCAGTCGCGTCCGCCTGCGCCTCTGCTACCTCTGTTTCCTCGGCGGCGGCGGTTTCCGACGCCATCTCAGGCGTGTCAGCGGTTTCCTCGGCGACCTGTGCGTCAGACGTGGCCGCCGCCTCTTCACCTGCTACTTCCGCAGCAGTGTCTTCGGCCTCAGCCTCTTCGGCCGGCTCTTCAACCGGAGTGTCTGCAACCAGTTCCACCGGCGACGTGCCTTCCGGCACACCCCCATCAGCGGCCTCGTCACCGTTTTCGAAATCAATGGTTTCCATGCCGGTCGGTTCCGAGGACACCTCGGTCGACTCGACGGCATCGTCGGATTTCACATCCGCCGCCTTGGTCCGCGACCGGGACCGGCGTTTTTGGGCTTGGTCTCTTCGGCCTCATCCCGCGCGCGCATCGCCTCGGCATAGGCGCGCTCTTCCTCCATCAGCGCTTCGCGGTCGGCGACGGGGATCTGGTAATAATCCGGATGGATCTCGGAAAACGCCAGAAACCCATGCCGGTTCCCGCCGTAATCGACAAAGGCCGCCTGCAGCGACGGCTCGACCCGGGTTACTTTTGCGAGATAGATGTTGCCAGCAAGCTGGCGTTTGTTTTCGGATTCAAAGTCGAACTCCTCGACCTTGTTTCCATCGACCACCACAACGCGGGTTTCTTCCGCGTGGGTGGCATCGATAAGCATTTTCTTAGCCATGTGTCCTTGGTGCACCGCGCCAAACGCGTTGTCCTGACCTGTCCGGGTGGACAGGCGCTTTTGGGGTGGTGTCTTGTCAGGGCGATATCGGACGGCGCGCGGCAGGGTCTGGCGCTGTGGCCCCCTGCCCGGTCAATCAAACGTTGCGCGCGCGTCATCGCGGTTCTTCTCCGACAGGCGCAACTAAACGCGGCCTGCCCATTCATTCCCTTTGCCCAACATATCGGGCTCAGGCATTCAACTGCCCCATCCGGGGCACAATCGGTCTGCTGTGCCGTGACAAACATAACGTCACATACGGCACTGCAGCGAAACTCAAAGATTCGGGACTTATGAGCGCAAAAAAGCCCGGCCCGTTTGGACACAATAAAAGCAGTCCTGTGGAAAAGACAATGGGCAAACTGCACCAGCCCCCCTTTCCAGGGCACTGGGATCTCTTCATCTGGCCATAAATATCTCGGGGGAGGCGCGCGGAACGCGCGGCGGGGGCAGAGCCCCCTAAACCGTCACAAATAGTCTGACCGCTGCAAGCCGTATTTGGCCATTTTCTCATTCAGCGTCCGGCGCGGCAGACACAGTTCCTCCATTACAGACGCGATCGAACCCTTGTGGCGACGCATCGTATTGTCGATCAGCATGCGCTCAAAAGCCTCGACATATTCTTTCAGAGGTTTGCCTTCGGTTGTCATCACCGGCTGCATCTCTTCGTGGTCCGACATCAACAGCGACGCAATGGTTCCGGACCCGCGCCGCGACTGCAACACAGCGCGTTCGGCGATGTTGATCAGTTGACGCACGTTACCCGGCCAGGGCGCCTGCAGCAGCTGCGCGGCCTCCTGGGCGCTGACCTGCGGCGCCTCGCAGCCGTATTCCTCGGCAAATTGCTCGCTCAGGCGTGTAAACAGCGTCAGGATGTCCTCGCCCCGCTGCCGCAGTGGCGGCATGGTGATGCGCAACGCAGCCAGACGGTAAAACAGGTCGGGCCGCAGCACGTCTTCGCTGGTTTTGCCTGCTTCCTGCAGGTTCGAGATTGCAACAATGCGGGTTTCCGCCGGGGTCCCCTGCTCGTTCATTACGCTCAACAAACGCGCCTGCAACGTATCGCTCAGGGCCTCGACGTCTTCCAGAACCAGCGTTCCACCGCGCGCTTCTT
The DNA here is from genome assembly GCF_056535885.1 of Ruegeria sp. B1. Classification (NCBI taxonomy): domain Bacteria; kingdom Pseudomonadati; phylum Pseudomonadota; class Alphaproteobacteria; order Rhodobacterales; family Roseobacteraceae; genus Ruegeria; species Ruegeria sp. B1. Next base: position 2,871,543 of record NZ_JBQFJA010000001.1, read on the forward strand.
CGATTGCGGGCAACTGCGCGTCTTCGGGCATCATCGGGCCGAAGAGACGTTTCGAGAGTGCCTCTTCTTCCAGCGCGGCACAGGACACCAGCACGAATTTCTTGCCAGCCCTACTGCCAACGGCGTGCAGCGCGTGCGCCACCAGCGTCTTACCGGTTCCGGTCTCGCCATCGATCAGCACGTGGCCGTCGGCCTGCCCCAGATCCAGGATATCCTCGCGCAAGCGCTCCATCACCGGGCTGGCCCCGATCAGTTTGTTCATGATCTGGGTGCCGCCGGACAGTTCCCGCCGCAGGGCGCGGTTGTCCAGGGTCAGGCGGCGCGCATTGCTGGCGCGTTTGGCCAGTTCCGACATGCGATCCGGGTTGAACGGTTTTTCCAGAAAATCGAACGCCCCGACCCGCATCGCCTCAACCGCCATGGGAACATCACCATGGCCGGTGATCATGATGACCGGAAGCGTGCTGTCTGCGCCCATCAGCTTTTTCAGCAGTTGAATGCCGTCCATACCGGGCATCTTGATGTCAGAAATCACAATTCCAGGATATTCGGGTCCCAGGACCTTCAGCGCATCCTCTGCGCTGCCAAAGGTTTCCGTGTCATATCCGGACAGCGCCAACCATTGACTGATCGACTGGCGCATGTCCTGTTCGTCGTCCACGATGGCGATTTTCATGGCCTGTGCCATAGTATTTCCTCGTTATTCAGCGGCCTCAAGGCCGTCGCTTCCCAGTATCGGCAGTTGCATCTCAAACACCGCGCCGCCGTGTTGGCCGTTTCGCGCGGTCAGCCGTCCGCCATGGTCGTTCACGATACCCGACGAGATGGCAAGCCCCAACCCGACCCCATCGCCCGGCTGTTTGGTGGTGTAGAAGGGCTCGAACAGGTTTTCGATGTCTTCAATTCCATGCCCGTTGTCACGTACAGTCAACACGGCCGTATCGCCTGCCGCCAGAATGATCTCGACATCGGGCTCAGCAACAGACTTGGTGGCGTCCAGCGCATTGCGCAAGAGGTTGACCATCACCTGCTCGATCCGCATCCGGTCCCCCATCACCATTACCGGCTGTTCCGGCAGGATCTGGGTGATCTTGACGTGGCGTTGACGCAGTTGCGGCTCCATCATCGACAGAGCCGAGGCCAGCGCTTCGCCAAGATTTACTGGCGAAAACGCGTCCGCACCTTTGCGGGCATATGACTTGAGCTGCCGCGTAATCGCGCCCATCCGCTCGATCAGACCGTCGATGCGGCCAAAGCTGGCCAAGGCTTCTTCGGGTCGGTTTCGGCGCAACAAAAGCCGCGCGCCGGCCAGATAGGTTTTCATTGCAGCCAGCGGTTGATTGAGCTCGTGACTGACGGCGGCCGACATCTCGCCCAGAGCGGCGAGTTTCGAGCTTTGCGCAAGGGTTTGCTCGGCCAAATCCAGCGTCTTTTCAACCCGTTCCCGCTCAGCAATTTCCCGCTGTAGCCTGGAGTTCAATGCGCGAAGCTCTGCCGACTCGCGCTGGAACAAAGCCATCCGCAGCGTAGCCCGGCGGCTAAGCGCATAGAAGGCCAGCGCCAGAAGAATCGCAAATCCCATGATTTCCAGTGCCAGGACGCTGTTCACCCGTTCCCGGATCGATGCGTAGGTGGTGAACGACGTCATTTGCCAGCCGCGGAAGGGAATACGCGTTTCCATCCGCATCACCGCCTCACCCTGCAGGTAGGCGTCGGGCGGTAGGGCCGTCCAATCGGTAGTGGCCCGAATGGCGCGTTGAATGGCGCTCTGCGGGGGCTGGCGCAGCATCGCTTCGTTTTCATCCACGCCGCGCCATTGCGGTTCGGTCGATAGGATGATGGTTCCGGTGCTGTCCACCACCATCACCGCATCCGAAATCCCCGCCCAGGCCCGTTCAAATTTTTGCAGATCGACCTCGACTACAATCACACCCAGGATGCCCGACCCGGTGTCGATCCGGCGGGAATAGACAAAGCTGTATCCACCGGATTCCCTTGGGATCACGGAAAAGATCGTTGAATTGGACCGGACCGCATCCACGAAGTAAGGCGAATTCCGGTGCGCCTCGCCCAGTCTGTTCCGGTCGGTGGCGGCAACAGACCGCCCGTCCCGGTCCAGCAACATCAGCGAGGCCGCGCCGATTTCCTCGACAAAGGAGATCAGGCGCTGGGTGGACAGCGAGTAATCGCTGGATTGCAACGCCGCGATCAGCGTCGGATCGCGCGCCAGCAATTGTGGAACGATTGCGTTGCGGCGTAACTCGCTGAGCAAGTTCCCGGAATAGAGTGCGAGGCGCAACTCAGCCCGGTTGCGGGTGGACTCGGTGAACCGATCCGTCAGCAGACGATTGGTTGTCCAGACCGTCACGACCGTGGCAATCAGCAGGAAGATGACCGCCAGACGCAGGCGCCATCCCAATGGTGCGCCACGAAACGGGGTTGTCAGCTTGGACCAGCCTGAGCGAACGTCGGAACTCATTTCCAGAAGTTACGCTTACGCTGCTGCGACCTCAAGTCACGCGGGCGTCAGAACCCCGGACAATGCGCGGAACAGCGCCACCCCGTCGGTCCCTCCATGCCCTTCGTCGGCGGCCCGTTCCGGATGCGGCATCATCCCTAGAACCCGGCGGTTTTCAGACAGGATACCGGCAATGTCCCCAACCGAGCCGTTAGGATTCTCGGTATAGGTGAACGCGATCCGGTCCTGATCCTGCAGCATCGACAATGTGGTGTCATCCGCGAAATAGTTTCCGTCATGATGGGCAATCGGAATGCCAATCACATCCCCGGCATTGTACCCCTCGGTAAACGCGCTGTTGCTGGTTTCAACTTTCAAACCTACGGTCCGACAGATGTATTTGAGACCGGCATTGCGCAGCAGCGCCCCTGGAAGAATGCCGGTTTCGGTCAGTATCTGAAATCCGTTGCAGACACCCAAAGCGTAGCCACCCCGCTCCGTATGCTCGACGACGGCCTTACAGATGGGCGACTGCGCAGCAATCGCACCGCAGCGCAGGTAGTCACCGTATGAAAACCCGCCGGGCACCCCGACGATGTCGACGCCTTGCGGCAATGCCGCATCCTTGTGCCAGACCATGTCAACCTGAAACCCGGCTTGTTCAAAGGCGACGGCAAGGTCGCGGTCACAGTTGGAGCCGGGAAAGACGATGACAGCTGCGCGCATGGCGGACCCTCCTAGGTCGGATCAGGTGCGGTCCTCAGACCAATTCGATTTCGTAGCGTTCGATGACCGTATTGGCCAACAGCTTTTCGCACATTTCGGTCACATCCGCTTCGGTCGCGCCCTCGGCCAGCTCGAGGTCGATGACCTTGCCTTGCCGAACACCTTCGACCTTGTCGAAGCCCATGGCGCCCAAAGCGTGACGGACCGCCTCACCCTGCGGGTCCAGCACCCCGTTCTTGAGCATCACATGTACCCGTGCCTTCATTTTGGAAACTCCACCTGCGGGGCGCCTGCATCGGGCCCATTCCGTTGCGCGGGGGATAGCGCGGCTGAGGTCCTTGGACAACCCTTCTTGGACCGGGTTCAGCCGTCACTGCCGGGCGCAAGACCGGGATAGTGCGTGTCGATGGCATTAAATGCGCCGGTCAGAACCATTTCGACCGCCACCGCCACCAGCAAAATGGCCATGATCCGGGTCAGCACGTTGATCATGGTCTCACCCAGAAAGCGCGATATCTGATCTGCAAAAAACAAACCGACCCCAACGATTGCACAGGCAATCAGAACGGCCGAGCCCAGTGTTACAATCTCCGCCCCGTCTGAGAGCTGGTGCGAGAAAACGATGGTGATTGCAATGGTTCCCGGCCCGATCGTCAGTGGGATCGCCAAGGGCACGACCGCAAAGTTCAGCTTGCGCCCCTGACCGTCCGCAACGGCCGCCTGATCGCCGGGCGGGCGGTCTTCGGCGTTCAGCATCGCCATGCCGATGCCAAATATGATGATCCCGCCGGCAATTCGAAAGGACGGAACGTCGATGCCAAAGATGGCGAGGATTTCCTCTCCGATCAAAACCGCGACCAACGCTATGACCGTGACCGACATCATGACAATCATCGCGACGCGCTGCCGTTCGGGTTTTGTGCAATTCCGGGTCATGCCCAGAAAGATCGGAATGTTATAAAGCGGGTTGAAGATCGCCAGAACCGCCGCCAGAAACTTGAAGAAAATTGCTTGGTCAAACAACTCGGCCATGACGGGTATCACCTTGATAGCAAACCGGATTGAGCGATGGTCGCCTGCGTGTTTTAGACCATGAATCCGCCGCGTCGCGCAAACTTAAAAACGCGGCCCGCTTTGGGACCGCGTTTTCTAATCAGCAAATTCGACCGAAAGATCAATTGATAAGCGTCGGCTTTGTCACATTGGTTTTGGGCAGAACGCCCAATCTGCGCGCCACTTCGGAATAGGCGTCGGCCAGATTACCCAGATCCCGGCGGAACACGTCCTTGTCCAGTTTTTGACCGGTCTCGATATCCCAAAGCCGGCAACTGTCGGGGCTGATTTCATCGGCCACGATCAGACGCTGAAAATCGCCTTCGTAGACGCGCCCGATTTCGATCTTGAAATCGATCAGACGAATGCCGACGGCCAGCATGACACCACTCATAAAATCGTTCACGCGCAGCGCTAGGCTGAGGATATCGTCCATGTCCTGCTGGCTGGCCCAGCCAAAAGCAGCGATATGCTCTTCTGAGACCAGAGGGTCACCCAGCGCGTCATCCTTGTAGCAGTATTCGATGATCGGACGGGGCAGTTGCGTGCCCTCGGCGATGCCCAACCGCTTGGACAGCGTTCCGGCAGAGTAGTTGCGCACGATGATTTCCAGCGGAATGATCTCGCAGTTGCGCACCAGTTGCTCGCGCATGTTCAAACGCCGGATAAAATGGGTCGGCACGCCGATCTGATTGAGGCCGGTCATGAAAAACTCGCTCAGGCGGTTGTTCAACACGCCCTTGCCGTCGATCACATCCTTCTTTTCCGCATTGAACGCTGTGGCGTCATCCTTGAAATACTGTACGATGGTGCCCGGTTCCGGACCTTCGTACAGAATCTTGGCCTTGCCTTCGTATATTTTCTTGCGACGCGCCATAAGCGACCTTTCCACAGTATTGTGACGGATTGAGTCCCCTCACGTTGGCGTCCTCATAGTCCAAGCCCCCCTTTCCCGCAAGTTCGTGCAACCGGGAGGGTTTGACGCAGCGCAAATGCCTTGCACCCGGCCTCCGCTATGGTCATATCATCAGTAAAGAACTTGTTACTCCAAGGGGTCCCCAAACGATGACCACATTTGACGAACGTGAAAACGCCTTTGAGGCCAAATTCGCCCGTGACGAAGAGATGCAGTTCAAGGCGCGGGCGCGCCGGAACAAGCTGTTGGGTCTTTGGGCCGCTGAAAAACTGGGCAAGACCGGCGCAGACGCAGAAGACTATGCCAAAACCGTCGTCGTTTCCGATTTTGAAGAGCCCGGACACGAAGACGTTGTGCGCAAGGTATCCGGTGATCTGGGCAGCCTGTCTTCGGACGACGAAATCCGCGCCAAAATGGCCGAGCTGATGGGCGAAGCCAAATCCCAGGTGATGAGCGAGACAGACTGACGCCGTGCTGCATACCTCATGATCTTCATGAGTTTTATGAATTTGATTTGACGCCCCGGTCATGGGACACGGGGCGTCTCTATTTTTGACGGCGCTTTGCGCCTCTTTTCGGATTATTCCAATGACAAATGCGCTGAGCACACTTCTGGACACCGGAGATGCCATTCTGGCCGACGGTGCAACAGGAACCAACCTGTTCAACATGGGCTTGCAATCGGGCGACGCCCCCGAATTGTGGAACGTGGACGCACCCGACAAGATCCGAGCGCTCTATCAAGGTTCGGTGGATGCAGGCAGTGACCTTTTTCTCACCAACACGTTTGGAGGTACGGCCGCCCGGCTCAAGCTGCACGACGCGCAGAATCGGGTCGCCGAGTTGAACCGGATCGGTGCCGAACTGGGGCGTGAGGTTGCGGACAAGGCCGGGCGCCCCGTTGTGGTGGCGGGCTCTGTTGGCCCGACGGGTGAGATCATGCAGCCCGTCGGCAGCCTGTCGCATGGCGAAGCCGTCGAGATGTTTCATGAACAGTCCGAAGCCCTTAAAGAGGGCGGCGTCGATGTCCTGTGGCTGGAAACCATCAGCGCGCCCGAAGAGTTTCGCGCCGCAGCCGAGGCGTTTGCCCTGGCCGACATGCCCTGGTGCGGCACGATGAGCTTTGACACCGCCGGGCGCACCATGATGGGCGTGACCTCAGCCGATCTGGCGCTGCTGGTTGAAACCCTGCCCAATCCGCCGGTTGCCTTTGGCGCAAACTGCGGAACCGGTGCGTCGGATATCCTGCGCACGATCCTGGGATTTGCCGCGCAGGGTACGGAACGGCCTTTGATCTCCAAAGGCAATGCAGGCATTCCGAAATATGTGGATGGCCACATCCACTACGACGGCACGCCGGATCTGATGGCGCACTACGCGGTCATGGCACGGGATGCGGGCGCCACAATCGTTGGTGGATGCTGCGGAACGATGCCGGCCCATCTGGCGAAGATGCGGGCCGCGCTGGACACCACACCGCGCGCGGGCCGTCCAACTTTGGATCAGATCACGGATGCACTGGGGCCGTTTTCGTCGGCGTCAGATGGCACCGGAGACGATGCGATGCCCGAGCGACGCTCGCGTCGCCGCCGCCGCGCTTAACTTCGATCAGCGCCCCTCGAAGTTCGGGGGGCGTTTTTCCAGAAAGGCCACAACGCCTTCGGCAAAGTCACGGGAACGCCCGCACTCTCCCTGCAGGTGCGCTTCGGCTGCCAGTTGTTGCGGCAATGTCTTCTCGTATGTGCCGCGAATGGCCTGTTTGATCGCGCCAAAGGCGGCGGTTGGTCCTTTCGCCAGGTACTCCGCCCGCTTGCGCCACTGCGCGTCAAAGGCGTCATCGGCCACCGCTTCCCAGATCAGACCCCACTCATCCGCCTGCCGTGCGCTGATCTTGTCGGCAAACAGGGCCGCCCCCATTGCCTTGGCAAAGCCCATCTGGCGCGGCATGAACCACGTCCCGCCGGCATCCGGCACCAGCCCGATCCGGGCAAAGGCCTGCAGGAAGTAGGCGCTTTCGGTCGCGATTACGATATCTGCGCACAGCGCAAGGTTGGCCCCTGCCCCGGCGGCCGGTCCGTTGACGGCCGCGATCGTCGGAACCGGGCTGTCGTGAATGGTCTCGAGCATGGGTTCGTATTCGTCCCGCAGCGAGCGTTCCAGATCGATCTTGCCGGTGCTGGAAGCATCCCCCAGATCCTGACCCGAGCAAAACGCCGGTCCGGAGCCGGTCAGCACAATGCAGCGCGCGTTGCGGGCGGCATCTTTCATCGCATGGGTGATCTCGGCGCGCATTTGCGTGGTCAGCGCGTTCATCTTGTCCGGACGGTTCAAGGTCAGCACCGCCAGATCATCCGCAATATCCAACAGGACCGTTTCGTATTCCATGAAGAGCCTCCCTCGCGCGGCGTTTTCGAGACCCTGACTCAATTGCCCAGTGAGGGAAAGTGGAACCGCGCGTCAGTCTTCAAGAATCCGCTTCAGGCGCTCTTTCTCGTCCTGGCTGAGCGTGTCGGTATCACCGGTGTCGTGCACCTTTGCCCGGTTGCGGAGAAAATTCCATCCGACGCCCGCCGCGATCAACAGCATGATCGGGCCCGCCAGCCATAATAGAAGGTTTGACCCGATTATGGTCGGTCTCAGCAGAACGTATTCGCCGTATCTGTCGACGATAAAGGTAATGGCCTCTTCATCCGTATCGCCCGCCACCAGCCGCTCGCGCAGCAACAGGCGCAGGTCGCGGGCCAGATCGGCGTTGCTTTCGTCGATGCTTTCGTTGCGGCAGACAAGGCAGCGCAGACCGGTACTCAGATCGCGTGCACGCTGTTCCAGCGCCGGGTCCTCCAGCACTTCGTCCGGTTGCACGGCCATCAGCGGTGAGGCCAGCAACGCTAGGATCAGGACAAGCCGTTTCATTCCGCAGGAACTCCGCCGACCGGGGTTTTACGAGCACCGGCAGCAACGCGGAACCTGCGGTCGCACAGGCTCAGGACACCGCCCAGCGACATCAGGATGCACCCTGCCCAAATCCAGTTGGCAAACGGCTTGATATAGGTCCGTATGACCCAGCCGCCGTCCTGTTGCTGGTCCCCGATGACGATGTAGAGGTCACGGAACACACGATAGTCGATGGCCGCCTCGGTCGTCGGCATTTGCGCCACGGGATAGTTCCGCTTTTCCGGGTGCAGCGTTCCGATTGTCCGCCCGTTCGTTTGAACCAGTACATCTGCCATCGTGGAAAAGTAATTTGGCCCCTGCACTTGGCGGACATCCTCCAGCGTCAGGGTGAACTGGCCCACGTCAAAGGGCTGGCCGGGTTGCGCGACGCGAATATCCTCAACCTCCCACGCGGTCAGCCCGGCCACTGCAAACATGGTGACCCCCAGCCCGGTATGGGCCACGGCTTTGCCCCAGTCGGCCCCGGGCAGGCGCAGCAACCGTTTGAAGTTGCCGTTGCGGCCCGTCCGGCTCCACAAATCGATTATGGCACCAAAGGTGACCCAGGCGCCCAGAAACAGGCCAATCGGTCCCAGCGGGCTACGCCCGGTTTGCATGGTCCAGACCAGCAGCGCCAGCGCCAGTGCCAGAACAAACGCATAGCGCAGCGACCATGCGGCCTTGCCAATCCGTCCCCGTTTCCAGGGCAGCATCGCTCCAATCGGCAGAGCCAGTCCCAGCAGAACCATAAACGGCGTGAACGCGGCATTGAAAAACGGTGCGCCAACCGACAGTTTCCGGTCGAACGCCATTTCGGCCACCATCGGCCACATGGTGCCGACGAAGACCACAAAACAGCTGACCGCCAGAAGGACGTTGTTGACCACCAGCGCGCTTTCGCGACTGACCATGCCAAACACCCCCTTGGCTTCCATGGCCTGTGCACGGGCGGCGAAAAGGGTGAGCGCGCCACCAATAAACACCACAAGAATCAACAGGATGAACACGCCACGTTCCGGATCTGTGGCGAACGCGTGCACCGAGGTCAGCAGACCGGAGCGCACGATGAAGGTGCCAATCAGCGAGAACCCAAAGGCGATAATGGCCAGCAATATGGTCCAGCTTTTCAGCGCCTCGCGCTTTTCCACCACGATGGCGGAGTGCAGCAGCGCCGCCGCCAACAGCCATGGCATGAACGAGGCGTTTTCGACCGGGTCCCAGAACCAGAACCCACCCCAGCCCAGCTCATAATACGCCCACCACGACCCAAGCGCGATTCCGATGGTCAGAAAGACCCAGGCGGCCAGCGTCCATGGGCGCACCCAGCGCCCCCAGGCCGCATCCACGCGCCCCTCGATCAGCGCGGCAACCGCAAAGCTGAAGGTCATGCTCAGCCCGACATAGCCGAGATACAGGAATGGCGGGTGAAAGGCCAAACCGGGGTCCTGCAGCAGCGGGTTCAGATCGCGCCCGTCAAACGGGGCAATGGCCAGCCGGTCAAACGGGTTGGAGGTGAACAGGATGAACGCGAAAAACGCAACGGCCACAGCGGATTGTACCGCCAAAACGCGTGCTTTGAGCGTTGGCGGCAAGCCACCGCCGAAAAACGCGGCCATGGCACCGAACAGAGTCAGGATCAGCACCCATAGCAGCATGGACCCCTCGTGATTGCCCCAGGTACCGCTGATCTTGTAGATCATCGGCTTTGCCGAATGGCTGTTTTCAACCACGATCCGCAGCGAAAAGTCCGAGGTGGTAAACGCCCAGACCAAAGCGCCGAAGGAAAAGGCGGTCAGCAGGAACTGTGAAATCGCCGCCGGTTCGGCAAAGAACATCCATCCGGACCAGCGTTTCGAGGCTCCGATCAAGGGCACCACGCTTTGGACGATGGCAACAAAAAAGGCGAGGATTAGCGCGAAGTGACCTAGCTCTGTAATCATGCATCGAGATATACTCTGCCTGCCGATCAGACGCCAATACCTTTCGCCTGATTCAGAGGCACATAGTGTCGCGGTTCAGGCTTTTCTGAGCCGTTTCCAGTCCTCTAACGCGGCGTTGTGATCTGCGCCTGTGACTTCCATGGAAAGCTGTGCGTCCGCGCCAGGATCGGCAGCGCCGGGGCTGTCGCCTCGCATCTTTTGTAACGCCTTCAGATTGTCCATCACGGCAGGCGCGCGCGCCATAGTTGCAGTGATCTCGCGCTGCAAATCCTGTATCTTGGCCTGATGCCGCGCACCGAAATAGAACGACACGATTACACCCAACAGCCACCACAGCGGTTCGGGCACCAGGGCGATCCCCTGCATCCGGGACGCAAACCACACCGGGTCGACCATCGCCGCCACAAGCAGGCCCAGCGTTCCCAGCGCCAAAGCGGGGCGCGGCAGACGGTTCAGTCCATCGACAAAACGGTCGAATCCACCCTTACGCGGTAACTGAAACTCAGCCCCAAACTGAGTCATGGCCTGACCCTGAGCCGCCGCCGCGCGCTCCGCCCTCGCTTCGGCATTTTCGCGAAAGATTTCAGCGGTTTCGCGCACAACATTGCGACGACCGCCAAACAGAAACGCCAATACACCCGAAATCAGTCCCATCCGGCGACCCTCCTATCGAACTCCGCCTGCTGCAGATGATACCGGGGCGACAGAAACTCTTCGGCGCGACGTATCCATCCCCCTTTGCCACCCGCGCGCGTGCGGGCATATTTGCGCAAGGGCGGCCTGCGATCTGCAAGCCGGAAGTAATAGTTGCGCCGCGCCACACCATAGGCATCCCTAAGCGCGATCGGATCCGGTTGCGCCGCACGTTGACAGGCCCCGGCAGTTTGCGGTCCGATCACACCGTCCACCGCAACCTCATACCCCATCTCGCGCAGCAGTCTTTGCAGGATTTTCACCGCCTGCGTCCCAGCATTGACTTGCATGTCGAACACCGACGCGTGAATCGCTTCGGGCAAGTCCGCGATACGGGGTTGTTCGAAATAGTGTTTGATAAAGATATCCACGGCTTGCCGACGACTGAGCGCGTGAACATCCGCCTGGTCGACGAAACCGTCAGCGGTCAAATCCAGCCCCAGCCTGCGCATTGTGTGAATTGTCACGCCGTATTTGGTCGCCCCGCCCGGGTCGTCCGGGTCGTTCACAAACCCGCCTTCGCGCGCCACAATTTCCCTGGCAATCTGCCGAACCGTTTGCATGACACCTCCAAAACCTGGTGCAGCAATCAATTCCGCAAAACCTTTAAGACGATAAAACGAAACAGAGCGCTGCCTGCCTGATGCACGCAACGCTCTTTAGCTCGGGTTTCCCACAGTCAGCCTTCGCCCGGCTCTTTGTAAACGCCTTGTTCCTTGAGCGCGTCCATGACCTCTTTCGGCATGTAGGTTTCGTCATGTTTCGCAAGGATTTCCGTGGCTTGAAAGACACCGTTCACGTAGCTGCCGGTGCCGACCATCCCCTGATTTTCCGAAAACAGGTCGGGCAGCACACCGGTAAAGGCCACCGAAACGCTTTCGCCGCCATCGGTGACCACAAACCGCACCGTTTCACCCTGCCCCCGCACGATAGAGCCTTCTTCAACCAATCCGCCGATACGGAAGACTTCGGTTTCCATGGGCGGTTCTGCAATCACCTGACTGGGGGATCGGAAAAAGTTGATTCCGTCGCGCATGCCATATCCGATCAAGGCCGTCGACACCGCGAGGGCGACAAAGGCCACCAGGATGATTTGGACGCGACGGCGTTTCTTGAGCGATTTCATGACGTCCTCATGGGAACAAGGGGGCCATCATCAGCCCCGTGGTTTCAGCTTCACCTAACATCAGGTTGGCGTTCTGCAAGGCCTGCCCACTGCTACCTTTTGTCAGGTTATCCAATGCCGCGACCACAATGGCGCGGCGCTCGATCCTGTCGGCGACAACCCCAATATGGCAGAAATTCGAGCCACGCACATGATGGGTCGAAGGTGTCTCTCCCATCGGCAGCATTTCGACAAACGGCTCATCATCATAGGCCTTGGTAAGCGTCTCATAGATACTCTGCGGGTCACCTTTCACGTAAGTCGTTGCCAGTATGCCCCGATTGGCAGGGATCAGGTGCGGCGTGAACTGCACATGCACCGTGCGACCGGCCAGTTTCGAGAATTCCTGATCGAACTCGCCCAAATGCCGGTGCGCGCCGCCAACCGCATAGGCATTGGCACCCTCGCTCAGTTCCGCGTGCAGCAGGTTTTCCTTGAGCGACCGCCCTGCCCCGGATACGGCGCATTTCAGATCCAGAACGATGTCATCCAGGTCAATGACACCGGCAGAAATCAAGGGGCGCAATACATACTGGCCCGACGCCGCATTGCAGCCGGTGCCGGCCACAAGACGCGCGGCGCGGATTTCGTCCCGATAGAATTCGGTCAGGCCATAGACAGCCTCTTCCTGCTGTTCCAGGGCGGAATGAGGGTTTCCGTACCATTTTTCGTATTCATCTGGATCGCTCAGCCGGAAATCAGCGGACAAATCGATGATTTTCAGGTTTTTGGGCAGATCCCGGATGACCGCCTGACTGGTCTTGTGCGGCAAGGCGCAGAAGCACAGATCGATCTGCGAAAAATCGATCTCCGAGATTTTGCACAGGGTCGGCAGGTCCATATGGCGCAGATGTGGGAAGACCTGCGCCATTGGCAGACCCGCTTTGCGTTCTGCCGCCAGCGCGGCAATCTCCATGTTCGGGTGCTCGGCGATCAGCCGCACCAGTTCCGCGCCGGTATAGCCGGAAGCGCCTAGAATTGCGATTTTATGGGTCATGTCAGACCTCTCGTCTCATAGTGTGTCACATATCACGACCGCCGATGTGACGGTCTTGGAATTAGAAGAACGTAAAGGCGGAGTCCTTGACCGAAGTCAGGCCGCCTCGAACGCGATCTGTCGTCGGAGAAACTGTGTTGCCCGGTCGCTGACAAAGCCCGGCTTGCCCGTGGTCACAAAACCGCCCGCGCCATCCCCCAGCATATTGGGATGGCGCTGCAAATAATCCGCCAGGCTCTGGGCCACCAGATCGCCCTGGCTGAACACCTGAACATCCGGACCCAGGGCCTGTTGAAAGGCGTCCGCCATCAGCGGGTAGTGGGTACAACCCAAAACGGCGGCCTGAGGCTCGGGCATTTTGCGTTTTAGCGCATCGACATGGGAGCGCACCAGCGCTTCGGCCAGGATCATGTCGCCCTCTTCGATGGCATCGACAACACCGCCACAGGCCTGTGCCTCGACATCCACACCGATGGCGCGAAAGGCCAGTTCCCGTTGAAAGGCGCGGCTGGAGACCGTGGCCGGCGTTGCAAACAGCGCCACGTGCTGCACTTCGACCTCGCGCGGCGGAGAGTTGTCGCCCCATTGCCGTTCGGTCAGGGCTTCGATGAGCGGAACAAAGACACCAAGAACCCGTTTGCCATCGGGTACGCCCGCTTCCTGCATGCGGCGCAGGGCGGCGGCACTGGCCGTGTTGCAGGCCAGAATCACCAGATTGCAGCCCCGCGACCAGAGGTCGTTCACGGCAGCGCGGGTCAGTTGGTAGATATCCTCGGCATCGCGCACGCCATAAGGCGCATGCGCACTGTCCGCAAAATACAGGAAATCAACGTCGGGCAGACGGGTCTGCGCGGCGTTCAGGACGGTCAGACCGCCCAAACCGGAATCAAAGATGCCTACTGCCATGTGCCCCTTCAGGCGCGATGCCGTTCCTCGAATTCATAGCCGTAGTCATAGGACTTCAACGGCTTCGGAGACAGCTCATACGTGGCTTTGCGCAGGAAATCCATCATCTTGCGCGTATCCTTGCCAAGCGGGTCCAAAACATCACGCCCAATCGGTTCGCCGATCACCACTTTGACCGGCGTATCGACGCGTTTCTTGAATTCTTTGATCAGCAGCCCCATGCGCAAAGTGTAGTGTAGATGGCTGGCAATCTGGAACAGGCGCGAGGTGTGACCATCGAAAAAGACAGGCACCACGGTTGCGTTGGATTTGGCCACCATCCGTGCGGTAAAACCGCGCCAGCCCGGATCCATCGGGTGCGAGAACGGCTTGGCCGCCGTGCTGACCGTGCCGCCGGGGAAAATGCCAATTGCACCGCCATCGGCCAGGTAGTTCAGCGCCGTTTTACGGGTTGCGAGGTTCTGTTTCATCGCCTCTTTTGTCTCATCGAATGAGATCGGCAAAATGATGCGGTTCAGGTCCTCGGCCTTGCGGAATATCCGATGCGCCAGAATGCGGAAATCGCTGCGGGTTTCGGACAACATGTGACCCATCATCAACCCGTCAAGAATGCCATAGGGGTGATTGGCGATCAGGATCAGAGGACCGTCCGACGGGATGTTATCCAGCGACCCGCCAACCACATCCAGGGTCAGACCATAGCGATCGACCATCACCGACCAGAAGTCGCGCCCCTTGGCAACCTCTGCCTCATATCCGTCCGCGCGTTTGATCAGACGCATCCGGCCGGTCGTGTTCTCCATAAGTTTAATGACCATCCGCCCGCCCTTGGTTTCGGCGGAATAGGCGTAGGAAATGTCACGAACGACGTGGCGGCGCGAGGGCATTGGATACTCCGGTTTGCTGCCGAGAAGATAGCTGCACGTAACAATTTTGCCCAGCTATCGTGACACACTTGTGACGGATCACTCGGCAGCTGCCCGCATTTCCGGCCCGCCGCTGCGGATAACGGCCAGCAATTCCTCGCGCCGTTTCGCGGCTTTTGCTTCGTTTTCCTGCAACACAGGCCCAAAGCCACGGATATCCAACGGCAACCGCGCCAGTGCCGCAATTGAGTCCTGAGTGTCCTGCGACACCAGCGGCAAGACCTCTTTCATGTCCTTTTCGTATTGCTTGATCAAAGACCGCTCCAACCGCCGCTCGGACGAATACCCAAAGATGTCCAGCGGCGTGCCCCGCAGGGATTTCAGTTTCGCCAGCAACTTCAAGGGGCCCAGCATCCACTCGCCAAAGGCCCGTTTGCGCGGACGACCATTGCTGCCTTCACCACCAAAGATCGGGGGCGCAAGGTGAAAGGTCATTTTGAAATCGCCGTCGAACTCCGCTGCCGCTTTGTCGCGGCTGCTCAACAACAGGCGCGCAACCTCGTATTCGTCCTTGTAGGACAACAGTTTGTGGTACCCTTTTGCGATGGCCTCGCGGATCGTGGCATCCGCGACCGCGTCCACGAGTTTGCGATAGCGTTTGGCTAAACGGGGTCCCTGGTATTCCGTCAGATGCTGCGCACGGAACTCGATCATCTGATCCAGGGTTTTCGGCAACTCGGCAACCGAGGGCGACAGGATCGACTGCACGTCCTCGGGGTGCAGAACCGCCCAGCGACCGATGTCAAACGCGCGTTTGTTGCGCTCAATCGCCGTCCCGTTCAGCTCGATGGCCTGTTGAATCGCGTCGTGACTGACAGGCAGCAACCCGCGCTGCCAGGCTGCGCCAAAGACCATCATGTTGGAATAGATTGAATCCCCCATCACCGTCCGCGCCAGATCGGTTGCGTCAAACAGCGATACATCGTCTTTCAGCCGGGCCTGAAGCGCCAGTTCCAACTGATCGCTGGGAATGCGAAACTCGGTATCGCGTGTGAAGTCGCCGGTGACGGTTTCATGATTGTTCACAACCGCGCCGGTCTGGCCACTACGGGTCAGACCCAGGGTCTTTGCCCCTGCAGACACAACCAGATCGCCACCGATCAGGGCATGCGCTTCGCCGGTTGCAACGCGAATGGCACTGATATCCTCGGGAGCGTTGGCCAGACGGCAGTGGATATGCACCGCACCGCCCTTTTGCGCCAATCCGGCCATTTCCATCATCCCGGCACCCTTGCCGTCGATCTGCGCGGCCTGTGCCAAAACGGCCCCAAGGGTCACCACGCCGGTGCCGCCAACCCCGGTGATGACCACGTTATGCGTGCCCTTGATCTCGGGCAGCACCGGCATAGGCAGATCCGGCAGATCAATCTCGGTGGTCGCCTCCTTACGGATCTTGGCCCCTTCGAGGGTAACAAACGAAGGACAGAACCCGTTCAGGCACGAGAAATCCTTGTTGCAGCTCGATTGGTCAATCGCCCGTTTGCGCCCCAGTTCGGTTTCTTTGGGCACGATGGACACGCAGTTCGACTGCACGCCGCAATCGCCACAGCCCTCGCAGATATCGGTGTTGATAAACACCCGCTTGTCAGGATCCGGGAAGGTTCCGCGCTTGCGTCGGCGGCGTTTTTCGGCGGCGCAGGTCTGTACGTAGACAATCACCGACGTCCCTTCGATCTCGCGAAATTTCTCCTGAACCCTCATCAGGTCGGCGCGCTCAAAGGTTTCGACGCTCGGCGGCAGTGCCTTGAAATCCACATCTTCCTTTTCGTCATAGACAAGTGCGACCTCTTTCACGCCCATTGCCTTGACCTCGCCCACGATCCGTTCGGCGGTCAGACCGCCTTCGTTTCCCTGGCCGCCGGTCATAGCAACGGCATCGTTAAACAGGATTTTGAACGTGATGTTGGTCCCGGCAGACAGCGCCGCCCGGATCGCCTGAACGCCCGAATGGTTGTAGGTGCCGTCGCCAATGTTCTGAAAGACGTGCTTGGTGGTCGAAAATGGCGCTTCCCCGATCCAATTTGCGCCCTCGCCCCCCATCTGAGTAAACCCGCTGGTTTCGCGATCCATCCACTGCACCATGTAATGGCAGCCAATCCCAGCATAGGCGCGGCTGCCATCTGGTATTTTGGTCGAGCTGTTATGCGGGCAGCCCGAGCAGAAATACGGCAGGCGCGTTGCAATCTCCTGCGCATTATCGGCCCTGCGCGCCTCGGACAGTTTTGCCAGACCGGCGCGCACGCCGTCTGTTTTGCGCCCTTCCTCGATCAGGATGCCGCCCAGCTTTTCGGCGATCATGATGGGATCCAGCGCGCCCCGTGTCGGGAACAGTTCCTCGCGATCAAGGGTCCCTGCCCCACCCTTGTACCAGCCATAGACCCTGCGCCCGCGCCGGTTGTCAAAGATCGCTTCTTTGACCTGTACCTCGATCAGTTTGCGCTTTTCCTCAACAATGACGATCAGGTCGAGCCCTTCGGCCCAGTCCTGGAACCCCGTCATATCCAGCGGAAAGGTCTGGCCGATCTTGTAGGTGGTGATCCCCAGCCGCTCGGCCTCGACCTCGTCGACGTTCAACAGTGATAACGCATGGGTCAGGTCCAGCCAGTTCTTGCCCGCAGCCACCAGACCGATCTTGGCGCCCGGCTTGCCCCAGACCCTTTTGTCGAGCTTGTTGGCACGCGAAAAGGTTTCGGCGGCAAAGCGTTTGTAATCAATCAGCCGCGCTTCCTGCAGATGCGGCGTGTCGCCCAGCCGGATATTCAGCCCACCCTCGGGCATGTCGAACTCGGGCGTGACCACCGGGTTGCGGGCCGGATTGCCGTCGACGACAGAGGTGACCTCAATCGTATCCTTCATAGTTTTCAGGCCGACCCAGACACCGGCAAACCGGCTGAGCGCAAATCCGTAGACGCCATAGTCGAGAATTTCCTGCACACCGGCGGGGCTGACAATCGGCATATACATGTCGACCAAGGACCATTCGGACTGATGCAGCACGGTCGAGCTTTCGCCGGTATGGTCATCGCCCATCGCCACAAGAACACCGCCATATGGCGCGGTCCCTGCCATGTTGGCGTGCCGGAACACGTCGCCGGAGCGGTCAACACCGGGCCCTTTGCCGTACCACAGGCCAAAGACACCATCGAACCGGCCATCGCCGCGCAGACCGGCCTGCTGACTGCCCCAAAGTGCCGTGGCCGCCAGATCTTCATTCAGCCCGTGTTGAAAGGTAACGTCGCTGTCGGCCAGTTGCTTTTGCGCACGGGTCATTTGCACGTCCACCGCGCCCAGCGGAGACCCGCGATACCCGGTCACCAGACCTGCGGTATTCAGGCCCGCATGACGGTCCCGGGCTTTCTGCATCAGCATCAACCGCACCAGTGCCTGGGTTCCGTTCAGAAGAACAGGACTTTTGGTCAGATCGAACCGGTCATTGAGCGAAATCTGTGGCTGACTCATCGGACGCCTCCCCACGTCAGATCAGTGTGCTTCATATGCAGGCATATTTAGGTCAAAACACCTGACCTGTATAGGGCCTATCCTCTGAATTGTAATAATGTCACCGTTTGATTGTAGAACTTGTTACCCATTTCATATAGGCCATCCCGAGGATAACGAAAGTTGCGACGATGGATTGGGACAAGCTTAGAATATTTCATGCAGTTGCGGACGCCGGAAGCCTGACACATGCGGGCGACAGGCTGAATCTGTCTCAGTCCGCCGTCAGCCGGCAAATCCGTGCGCTGGAAGACTCTCTCGACGCGACCTTGTTTCATCGCCACGCTAGGGGTCTGATTCTGACCGAACAGGGCGAGTTGCTGTTTGATGCAACTTCGGCCATGTCCAAACGTCTGGATGCCGCGGCGGCCCGCATTCGCGACAGCGAAGAGGAGGTTTTTGGCGTCCTGCGCGTGACCACGACGTTTGGGTTTGGCACGCTCTGGCTGGCCCCGCGCCTGCCCAAGCTCTACGAACAATACCCTGATCTCAATGTCGACCTGATGCTGGAAGAACGGGTTCTCGACCTGCCCATGCGCGAGGCCGACGTCGCCATCCGGATGAAGGAACCAAGTCAGGCCGATCTGGTCCGCAAGCGCCTGATGACGGTGAAAATGCAGCTTTACGCCACGCAGGACTACATCGAGACCCACGGTGGCATGTTGCAATCCATTGAGGAGATTAAGAACCACCGGCTGATCTGTCAGACGCCCGCCGCCCCGCAAGTCGGGGCCAGTGCCGCGATGGTTCGCCACCTGATGACATACAATCCGGTGTCTTTTCTCACCGTGAACAACTATTTCGGGGTGCTTCAGGGCGTTTTGCACAATCTGGGTATCGGCGTGCTGCCAGACTACGTCACACAGGATTTCCCGCATCTGGTGCCCATTCTGTCGGATATCGAAAGTGCCGATGTCCCGGTCTACCTCGCCTTCCCTGAGGAATTGCGCCAATCCAAACGCGTTGCGGCCTTCCGGGACTTCGTTCAAGATGAGATCATCATTCAACGCAAGCACTTGAAACAGATGGGAAAACTGTAGCTATGCGCCAACCGCATATCGGACATGACCGATGGGCAGGCTTATAAATCTTGAACGTACATAAACCGACGCCTAAATGAGCATGCGAAGGCGGTGATGCTGAAACGCTCATCATCTTCATACCTCCCTGTTGGACTACGGCCGAGCTTCGTGCTCGGCCTTTTTTTTGCCGTTTTGCCACGTGCGCGCGATCAAGCCGGTGAAACTTCTGGGAAAAAACACCTTCGCGCCTATGATCCCGGAAAAAACGAATAATTGCGATCGAGGACAAAACAGATGTTCCATCCCCTCCGCCTGTTTTTGGCGTTGATTTCTGCACTGCTGTTATCCGGGCCATTATATGCTCAGGTCACCAGCACATCAGCAGCACCCGCGACGGTAACCATTCCCGATGATCTGACCCCGGATCAGGTGGATGACCTCGTTGCGCGCATGTCCGACGATCAGGTTCGTTCCATTTTGCTCGAGCGGCTGGATGCCGTGGCCGCGCAAACGGCTGAGACTGCAGCGGCCCAAAAGGGCCTGATCCAAACGATGTCTGATACGGCCAGCATCATGGCCGCATCCTGGGTAGACGTTATTCGCAAGGTTCCGGTGCTGGTCTCTGCGCAGGTCGAGGCATTTACCAACTTCGGAAACACCTTTGGTGCAAACGGGCTGATGACTCTGTTTGGATTTACCATTCTAGCGCTGGCGATCGGATATGCTGCCGAAAAGGTGGTGGGCTTGTGGACCCGCCGTTGGATCAAGGTGGTCGACGGCGATTCCTCCACCAATCTGCGCGGCGCCGTGACCTATCTGTTCAAACGGTTCTGCGGCGAGTTTCTGGGGCTCTTAGTCTTCTACTACACGCTGGTCTTTGTTGGACGCCAGCTGCTGGATGAACAACAGATCTCGCAGGCGGCACCATTTGTGTTTTATCTGATCTGGTTCCCACGACTGGGCGCCGCAATCTCGCGGTTTATCCTGGCTCCGAACCAGACCAACCTGCGTCTGGTCAATGTGGACGATCATTGGGCCAAATACCTACATCGCAATCTGATCGGTTTGTTCCTGCTGATCGGGTTCACGATGTTCATTCTGGATTTCAACTTTCTCAACGGCGTGCCGCCGGGTGAATCCCGTCTGGGATTCTGGCTGAACACGGCGATTCACATCTATATCGGTGTGATTGCATGGACAGCCCGCGATGGCCTCTCTGACATGATGCGCGGGTCTGATCCCGATCGTACCAGATTTGATGAAGAGGTCGCACGGCTTTACCCCTACCTGGCTATTGGCGTATCGGCGGGCACGTGGTTGTTGGTCGAATATCTGGCCGCGCAGAAAAATCCGGCAGTGTTTGCGCTGTTGGCGCATGGCGCGCACTTCACGACGATGTTCTGGCTGCTGATCGCGCCCGCTCTGGATACCCTGATCCGTGGTCTCGTGCGCCATCTGCAACCCCCGATGATGGGCGACGGCCCGATTGCCGAACAGGCTTACAAATCAACAAAACGCAGCTACATCCGTGTCGGGCGGGTTTTGGCCGGTATCCTCGTGATCTTGATGATCGCGGATGCATGGGACCTCGATTTGCAAGAGATCTCTGGCGGATCCGAGTCCGGCAGCAATGTCATACAATTCTTCATCATCATCGCAATCGGCTACATTATCAACGAAGCTGTGTCGCTCTGGATCAACCGCCGTCTGGCAAAAGAGCAGACCGCAGCAGAGCAAAGCCCCGATGAAGAGGCTGGCGAAGGTGGCGGTTCAGGCGGATCGCGTCTGGCCACCGTGCTGCCCCTGCTGCGGGTGACCGCGCAGGTGGCGATTGCTGTCATCTTTGTGCTGCTGGCTTTGGGTGCGTTGGGCCTCGACATCACGCCGCTTCTCGCCGGTGCCGGTATCCTGGGTCTGGCCATCGGGTTTGGTGCGCAAAAGCTGGTGTCGGATATCGTTGGGGGCATCTTCTTCCTGATCGATGATGCGTTCCGCGTGGGTGAATATGTCGATGTCGGCGGAACCACCGGGACCGTCGAGAAAATCTCGATCCGCTCGATGCAGCTGCGGCACCATCGCGGCCCGGTGCATACGATCCCATACGGCGAAATCCAAAAGCTGACCAATTACAGCCGCGACTGGGTGATCATGAAGCTCAAGTTCACCGTGCCCTTCGACACCGATCCGAACAAGGTTAAGAAAATCTTCAAGAAGATCGGTGCCGAGATGATGGAGGATGAAACCCACAAGGATGGGTTCCTCCAGCCGTTCAAGTCTCAGGGCGTGTTTGACTTTGATGACGTAGGCATGATCATCCGTGGCAAGTTCATGGCCAAGCCCGGCAAGCAGTTCACCTTGCGCAAGGAAATCTTCAACCGCGTCAAAGCGGCGTTCAAGGAAAACGGCATCGACTTTGCCCGCCGCGAGGTGCGCGTCGCGATACCGGGGCTTGATGAGGCCGAAAATCTGACTGAGGAGCAGAAGACGACCGTTGCCGCTGCGGCGGGCGACGCTGTTGCACAGCAGGCCCAACAACAACAGGAACAGCAGAAGTAACTGCGTCGCTTGTTCGGTTGCAAAAGCTTAGTAAAGGGATGCCTTCGGGCGTCCCTTTTGTTTTGTGCAACCCACAAGTTGGCACCTGCTAAAGCCATAGAAATCAGACAATCCGCCTTTGCTCTTTCCCCCGGCGATCCCTTCCCCTAAAAGGCGCCAACGATTGCCATCTCGGGGATGAATACAGGATGCAAGAGCCAGCCATCACACCGGATCTGATTGCCGCTCACGGCTTGAAACCCGATGAGTACGACATGATCCTCGAGATCATCGGGCGCGAACCGAGTTTCACTGAGCTGGGCATTTTCTCGGCGATGTGGAATGAGCATTGCTCGTACAAGTCCTCAAAGAAATGGCTGCGGACCCTGCCCACTTCTGGCCCGCAGGTCATCTGTGGACCGGGCGAGAACGCTGGTGTTGTGGATATCGGTGACGGGCAAGCCGTTGTTTTCAAAATGGAAAGCCACAATCACCCGTCTTACATCGAACCGTATCAGGGCGCGGCCACAGGAGTTGGTGGTATTCTGCGCGATGTCTTTACGATGGGCGCACGCCCCATCGCGTCGATGAACGCTCTGTCGTTTGGGGAACCTGAGCACCACAAGACCCGGCAACTGGTCAATGGCGTGGTCGAGGGTATTGGCGGCTACGGCAACTGCTTTGGCGTGCCGTGCGTCGGTGGCGAAGTCCGCTTCCACCCGGCCTATAACGGCAACTGCCTTGTGAATGCCTTTGCCGCAGGCCTCGCGGATAGCGACAAGATCTTCTACTCGGCCGCCTCGGGCGTTGGCATGCCGGTCGTCTATCTGGGTGCCAAAACGGGCCGCGATGGCGTTGGCGGTGCGACCATGGCCTCAGCCGAGTTCGATGATACCATCGAAGAAAAGCGCCCCACAGTCCAGGTCGGCGACCCCTTCACTGAAAAACGGCTGATGGAGGCCACGCTGGAGCTGATGAAGACCGGCGCCGTGATCTCGATCCAGGATATGGGCGCGGCAGGCCTGACATGTTCCGCCGTTGAGATGGGCGATAAGGGCGGTCTGGGCGTACGCCTCGATCTGGAAAACGTGCCCCAGCGCGAAGAGAACATGAACGCCTATGAGATGATGCTGTCCGAATCTCAGGAACGCATGCTGATGGTGTTGAAGCCTGAGCTTGAAGCCGAAGCCCGCGCCGTGTTCGAAAAGTGGGATCTGGACTTTGCCATCGTCGGGGAAACCATCGCCGAGGATCGCTTTCTCATCATGCACAATGACGAGGTGAAGGCCGATCTGGTTCTGTCCAAGCTTTCTTCAACCGCCCCCGAGTATGACCGTCCGTGGGAGCCGACCCCCGAGCCTGAGGAACTGGCCGACGTTCCGCAGATCGACCCGATTGACGGTCTGCGCGTCCTGCTCTCTTCCCCCAATTACGCAGGTAAGCAATGGGTGTACGAGCAGTATGATACGATGGTCATGGCCGACAGTGCCCGCACTCCGGGCCTCGGCGCTGGTATGGTGCGTGTTCACGGCACCGACAAGGTTCTGGCCTTTACCTCGGACGTGACGCCCCGCTATGTGCGGGCAAATCCGGAAGAAGGCGGCAAGCAGGCCGTTGCCGAAGCCTACCGCAATCTGACCGCTGTTGGCGCAACGCCACTGGCCACAACCGACAACCTGAATTTTGGCAACCCGGAAAAGCCCGACATCATGGGTCAGTTCGTCGGCGCAATCAAAGGCATCGGGGCTGCCGTCGCGGCGCTGGATATGCCCATCGTGTCCGGCAACGTGTCGCTCTATAACGAAACCGACGGTCAGGCGATCCTGCCAACGCCCACCATCGGCGCGGTTGGCCTGCTGACGCACACTGATGAGATCATCGGCAACGAGGTGCGCGACGGTCATGTCGCACTAGTCATTGGTGAAACACAAGGCCATCTGGGCCAGTCCGCTCTGCTGGCAGAAGTCTTCAACCGCGAAGACGGCGACGCGCCGCATGTCGATCTGGATGCTGAAAAGCGCAACGGAGAGTTCATCCGCGCCAACCGCGATATGATTAAGGCATGCACCGACCTTGGGGATGGCGGGCTTGCCCTCGCCGCTTTTGAATTGGCCGAGGCGGCTGGTGTTGGCATTCATCTCGAGGACGCACCCACCGAGGTGCTGTTTGGCGAAGATCAGGGCCGCTATCTGGTCGCCTGCAACTTCGATCAGGCCGAAGCCCTGATGATTGCCGCCGGTCAGGCTGGTGTCCCGCTGGTTTCGGTTGGCCGCTTCACGGGTGAAACCGTCAAGATCGGTGTCTCCGAAGCGCCGCTTGCCGAACTGGCCGATACGTTCCGCAGCAGTTTTGCAGCCGCAGTCGCCTGATATCACGTCATTTAGCCCGCGCGCGACAAGATGAACGGTGCACAGACTCGGTCAGAGGCCGGCGTCAGAGTTTGTACGCAACCCGCATCTTGCGCGCGCTCACCCAGCGCTCTACATCTTGGGAAAGACCTTCAGGAGTATCCTACATGCCGATGAGCGCCCATGAAATTGAAACCTTGCTGCGGGACGCCTTTCCTGACGCCGAAATTCAGGTAGGCGGGCAGGATGGCGTGCATATGTCGGCCATGGTCGTGGACGAGAGCTTTCGCGGCAAGAACCGGGTGCAACAGCAGCGCGCTGTCTATGCGGCCTTGAAAGGCAAGATGGATGGTCCTGCGGGCGAGTTGCATGCACTGGCGCTGACCACCAAGGTGCCGGAGTGAAATGGAACATGCGATCGTAATCTGTGTTGCGGTTTCAGTCTTTGTAGTGCTCATCGCACTGATTGCATGGAACCACTCAAAGAAGGGGCGCAACACAAGACGAGGCTCGCTGCCAGGACGTGGAAAACACCTTCTCCATTCAAACTACAGTTCATCTGACGGTGGCGTTAGCTCGGCGCAGACCCATATCCCAAGAGACCCTCAAAACTACGCCAAAGCGATGATGCCAAAGAGCAAAGGAAACGCGAAATGACCGACGTGAAAACCCAGATAGACGAAACCGTCAAGGCCAATGACGTTGTGCTCTATATGAAAGGCACCAAAGAGATGCCGCAATGTGGATTCTCATCCCGTGTGGCCGGCGTGCTGAACTACATGGGCGTGGAGTACACCGACGTGAACGTTCTGGCCGATGAAGACGTGCGTCAGGGCATCAAGGATTATTCCGACTGGCCGACGGTTCCGCAGCTTTACGTCAAAGGCGAGTTTGTCGGCGGTTGCGATATCATCACCGAAATGACGCTATCCGGTGAGCTCGACACATTGTTTGACGAAGCCAGCGTTGGCTACAACAAGGATGCTGCTGACAAAATCCGCGAGGCAAATGCCTGATCACCTCTTAACGGCTGGTGCACTCCTGATAGATGACCTGTTCATCGGCGCTGCCGCTGGGCAGGTAGCTTATAGTGGCGTCCCAGCCTTTTGAGCGCAAGATATACGTGCCTCCTGTGCCAACGGATTCATACCGGATGCCAGACCCGCTTTCGGTCTGGCGCATCGGCACCAACCTTCGGTCAACCATCATCGCCGCCGCGCCAGAGCCATCGGATGCATTGAAATAGGTGACGGGGACCGACGCGCCCGTCTCGCAGGTAAAGGTCACCGACAGGATGTCGATCTCGGCCACTGCCGCTGACGCGGCGAGTGTCATCAGTGCCCCGCAGGCCGCACCAAAGAGTGTTTTCATTTCACAGACTTCTCTTCAACAACCGCGGCAAGGGCTTCGGCCCGCGCCGCCAGTTCAGCCAGAGTATCAGTGACTGACGGCGGTACAACTGCTACCTCGACCCGTTCCGGTTCCGGGGGCGGCGCATTGCGCAGCGTCCTTAGCTCTGCCTCGGCCTCAGCCAGTTTTTCCTCGAGCACCTGTACTTTATCATCGGTTGCTGCCGTTTTGTCTGCCAGCATGAGACCCGCCATCAACAGCATCCGCGATTCAGGCATCCGTCCGATCTGATCCGACAGAATCTGCGCCTCATCATCAAGCATCTTGGCCGCAGCCTGCAAAAAGGTCTCTTCGCCGTCCTGACAGGACACATCAAAGCCGCGCCCGCCGATATGAATGGTCAATTCCGGCATCACTCTACCTCGCCTTCCGTCAGTTTCGCCTGAGACAGCAACGGTTCAAGCCGTGCCAGCACCGCATGCGCTTCGGCCGCATCCGTTGCCTGAGCGGCTCGGGTCGCCTCGAGTTCAGCTACGGTGGCGCGATTTAACAACTCTGCGTCCGTCACACCGTCCTGCGCTGCAGTGCGCAGTTCGTCCATTGACATTCGCAGCTCCTCGTTGGCTTTGCGCATCCGCTGCAGATCGTCATCCAGACGCGACATCGCCGCGCCGTGGCTGGTCCTTTCGGCGCGCAGCATCTCGAGTTCAGCGTTCAGATCACCGACCTTTTCGCTGTCGGCCAACTCCGAACGCAACCGGCCATTTTCCGCCTCGATGTCCTGCGCCCGGGCCAGCAAGCGCTTTAGCTGTTCGATTTCATCCCGCAAGGGCGCCGGGTCAACGCGACCCTCAAGGTCGGTGCGCAGCGTTTCGTTTTCGGCCTTTAGCGCATCCAGTTCCTCGCGGTTTTCCAAGGCGGCTTTGGCCTCTGCCAGTTCAGCCCGGGCCGCTTCTACCGCAGCGAGTTTCTCGGTGGCTTCGGTCAACTGGTCGCGCAGAGTTTCTGTGTCATCATCATCACCAGAGCCCGGGCGCAGTGTATCCAGATCGGCGCGCAGGGCGTCGACTTCCTGTTCATGCCTTTCTTTCAGGGACTTCAACCGCTCCTGAAGCTGGGCATTTGCAACGCGCTCATCCTCTAACGCGTCCTGCAGACCCGCCTCCTGCCCGTCGCCACTGCCGCCCGTTTTGTGCAAAGTTTCGACGCCGGTGCCGATGCGTTCCATCGCAGCAATAATGCGATGTTGTAGTTCCTCGATCTGGCTCATGCCCCTGTCACCTCTTTATCAAGGATCGTTCTGTTGCCGGCCGTCCGAATCAAAAACAAACCGTGCCTTTGGTTAGTCTACCGGAATGTGACAGAAAATACCCACTCTTAGGTTTCAATCACTTGGAGCGCGCTCTTCATGCTCGGTTATGGCCTCTCGCCGGGTTCCGCTTGCACTTTGAGGGGTGAATGATATTCAGCGCTGGATCTGCCTGTAACCCAAAGGAACTCCGCCCGTGGACCTGACTGCGCTGCGCAATGCCAACCCCGAACACTGGGACAAAGCTGCGGCCATCCGCACCCTGACCCTCGACGCCGTCGCCGCTGCCAATTCCGGCCATTCCGGCATGCCCATGGGCATGGCCGACGTCGCCACCGTGCTGTTCGAAAAACACCTGAAATTCGACGCAGCCAACCCGGATTGGCCCGACCGCGACCGGTTCATTCTGTCGGCGGGACACGGGTCAATGCTTGTCTATTCGCTGCTCTATCTAACCGGTCACGCCGATGTCACGCTGGAGGAAATCAAGAATTTCCGTCAGTTGGGTGCCAGGACAGCGGGCCACCCCGAGAATTTCCTGATTGATGGGGTCGAGACCACCACCGGCCCGTTGGGGCAAGGCATTTCAAACGCCGTTGGCTTTGCAATCGCCGAGGAAGTTCAGCGCGCGCATTACGGCAAGAAAGTCGTTGATCACTACACCTATGTAATCGCAGGCGATGGCTGCCTGATGGAGGGCGTCAGCCAAGAGGCGCTGACCCTGGCCGGCCGCCATGAGCTGAGCAAGCTGATCGTGTTCTGGGACAATAACAACATCACCATCGATGGCACGGTCGATATGTCCGACCGAACCGATCAGGTGCGTCGCTTTGCAGCCTCGGGCTGGCATGTGATTGAGATTGACGGCCATGACCCAAATGCCATCGACACCGCCATCGTTCAGGCAAAAAAGTCGAACAAACCAACCATGATTGCCTGCGAAAGTCATATCGCACTGGGTCACGC
This sequence comes from Ruegeria sp. B1, assembly GCF_056535885.1. Lineage (NCBI taxonomy): Bacteria > Pseudomonadati > Pseudomonadota > Alphaproteobacteria > Rhodobacterales > Roseobacteraceae > Ruegeria > Ruegeria sp. B1. Next base: position 2,899,285 of record NZ_JBQFJA010000001.1, read on the forward strand.
CGCGCAGGACACCTCAAAGGGTCACGGCGCGCTGACGGATCAGGATCAGTTGCAGGCCGCCAAGGACGGATACGGCTGGCCGCATGCGTCTTTCGAAATTCCGGCCAGCGTGAAATCTGCTTGGGAAGCCATCGGCACACGCGGCGCGGCCGAACGCGCGGCCTGGGAGGAACGGTTCGCGCAATTGTCCGAGCGTAAACAGGCCGAGTTCAACCGGGCTTATGCCTTTGAAACGCCCAAAAAACTTGCCGGTGCAATACGATCTCTGAAAAAACAGATTTCTGAAGATCAACCCAAGATGGCAACGCGCGCCTCGTCGGAAAAGGTTCTGAGCGTTGTAAATCCCATCATGCCTGAGACCGTCGGCGGGTCGGCGGACCTGACCGGGTCAAACAATACCAAAACGGACGATCTGGGCGTATTCCTGCCGGAAAACCGCAAGGGTCGCTACATCCATTACGGTATTCGCGAACACGGCATGGCGGCCGCGATGAACGGCATGGCTCTGCACGGTGGCATACGCCCCTATGGCGGGACGTTCATGGCCTTCACCGACTATGCGCGCCCGTCGATGCGGCTGGCGGCGCTGATGAAGGTTCCAAGCGTCTTTGTGATGACCCATGACTCCATTGGTTTGGGCGAAGACGGCCCGACCCACCAGCCGGTTGAGCATCTGGCCATCTCGCGCGCGACGCCGAACACCTATGTGTTCCGCCCCGCCGACACGGTCGAAACGGCCGAAGCGTGGGAACTGGCGCTGACCTTCAAGAACAGCCCCTCGGTCCTGTCGCTGACCCGTCAAGGCGTGCCGACCGTGCGCACCCAGCACAAGACCAAGAACCTGGTTGCTCAGGGCGCTTATGTTCTGGCCGAAGCCGACGGCAAACGTCGGGCAATCCTGATCGCCACCGGTTCCGAGGTGTCGCTGGCGATGGAGGCCAAGGCGATGCTGGAGGCCGAAGGTATTGGTACCCGTGTTGTCTCGATGCCCTGCATGGAGCTGTTTGCTGAGCAGGATGACGCCTACCGCAAGCGTGTCCTGCCGGGTGGAGCCGTTCGTGTCGGGATCGAAGCGGCGGTTCGCGCAGGTGGCTGGGATCGTTGGCTGTTGGGCGAGCGTGGTCGTGAGGCCAAGGCGGGCTTTGTCGGCATGTCCAGCTTTGGCGCATCGGCCCCGGCGGGTGACTTGTACAAGCACTTTGGCATCACCGCTGAGGCAACTGTTGCCAAGGTTAAAGAGCTATTGGGCTAATACCCGCGCCTTTCACGCGAAGAAGCCCCGGGGATTCACCGGGGCTTTTTTGATCAAACGAAGATGATCACGGACTGCATTCCGTCGACGACAAGGTCACCGTCGGTGTTCCAAACCCGCATAACCTGCGAACTGTAGCCATCGCGACCGGCGGTCAGTTGATGCTCCAACAACCACCAGCCATCGCGCGTTTTGACGTCTTCGGTCAACACATTGAAAATCCAGTTCATCGACGAACTCGGCCCTGGCTTTTTCAGCGTCGGGTAAATCGCAGGTGGCGGTAAATCTGCGATCGAGATCAGACCTTCAATGCTATCCCACATGCGCACATCATTGTGCCGTGCCCAAACACGCAGGTAGCCCCGTTCTGCTCCTGATATGGGGAGCGCCCCCTCCACAAGACGGACATCGAAGTTTTCCAGAAATGCGATGGGTGGTTTTGGTAGGTTCGGTGGGAAATAGTAGTCTGTCGTTTCAGGCTCACCCGACGGTTTCGCTGCGCAGGTAAAGGTTACGTGACTGTCCTGCGCCTGACCGAAACTGAAGGTTCCAACAGCCGATACGCGACCCTCGACCTCGGCACGGGCGGTGATCGTTGTGACATTTCGCCCTCGGCGCAACAACTCGGTGCCGACGGTCGCCGGCGCCCCGATTGGTGCGGTGAAGTTGATCAAAGCAGACCGCAATGGCGGCAAGGCAGGATGTTGCGTGTGAACCGCCGACAACATCAACGCGGAGGAAAAGCCACCAAAGGTCGTACGACCTTGCATCCAATTCTGTGGCACAGGATAGCGCAGCCGATCTTCAACCTGCTCGGCGGCGTTCAAAACATCTGGCAAACTGAGTGAAGACATGATGAACCTAATTGGACGTTACCGCCACCATGGTTACTCCAACCTTTCCGTGAATCCAGATGCGACCCCACGTCACCAAACTGCTTGGCTCAATGCTTGTCTGTCCGCCCCGCTACTGCGCCGATTGCCGGAGAAATCACTTTCGTTGCCAACGGAATAAGCGCCAAACCGTACGCAAGACCAAACACACCATCCAGCGTTGCCTTGGATATCCACTCGACCGCGCCAACCCACTGTTCGGACACCAAGTGTCCGATTGCATAAGCCCAATCGTGGATGTGGTGGCCCAGCCAGCCAAAGCCCAGCACCTCCAGCCCATGAATGACGATCGAACCGCCAACCCAAAGCATTGCGGCGGTTCCGATGATAGACAGCAGCTTCATCACGCCGGGCATACCCTTGACCAGGCCGCGTCCTACTCCGCGCCCAATGGGCGTTGGGGCGTTCTTGGCCAGGTACAACCCGACATCGTCCATTTTGACGATCAGACCGACCGAGCCATAGACGGCCAGCGTCACGCCGGTCCCGACGACCGCCAGCGTTGCGGCCTGCATCCACAGGTTCGGCGCCTCAATCGCCGCCAGAGCAATGGTCATGATCTCCGCAGACAGGATGAAATCGGTTTTGATGGCGCCCCTGACCTTTTGTTCTTCCAGATGGCCGGGATCGGGGTTCTTCATGTCTTGCTCGATCACATGGCTGCCGTGCGGAAACAGCACGTGAAAGATTTTTTCCGCCCCCTCGAAACACAGATACGATCCCCCGATCATCAACAAGGGTGTAATCAGCCACGGTGCGAAATTGGCCAGCAGCAAAGCAACGGGCAGCAACAGCACAAGTTTGTTGAACAGAGAGCCGCGTGCGATGCGCCAGATGATCGGCAGTTCCCGCGCCGGCGCAAATCCCTGAACGTATTTTGGGGTGACGGCGGCGTCGTCGATGATCACACCGGCTGTTTTGGCCCCCGCCTTACCCGCTGCCGCCACCACATCGTCCACTGAGGCAGCCGCGACCTTGGCGATTCCGGCAACATCGTCCAAAAGGGCCAAAAGACCACTCATCACGCGTCCTCTCTTAACATCTGTCGCCTCCGGACCCTACCTGATCCGACGTATAGCGCAAGCGTTAGCGCAATCGGCCCAGGTTTGCGCTAACACCTTAAAAATATGTCATTTTTGCCCTTTTTAGATTCCGTATTCGCGGCTATATGGCCCCCAAAGCAAGCGCAGTCGGAGACGTCATATGACCATAAAGGTCGGTATCAATGGTTTTGGCCGGATTGGCCGCTGTACTTTGTCCCACATAGCGGCCTCAGCCCGCAACGACATCGAAGTGATCAAAGTCAACGCAACCGGGCCGCTGGAAACCTCTGCGCATTTGCTCAAATACGACAGTATTCATGGCCGATTTCCACGTGACATTTCGATCAACGGCAAGACTATGGACCTGGGTCGCGGCCCGATGGAGATGTTTTCGACCTACGACATGAACGAGTTGGATTGGGACGGTTGCGATGTCGTTCTGGAATGCACCGGCAAATTCAACGATGGCCTGAAAGCCAAGACACATCTTGAGCGCGGCGCACAGCGGGTTCTGCTGTCGGCCCCCGGCAAGAACGTGGACAAGACCATCGTTTTCGGCGTGAACCACAACAGCCTGGTGTCCGAGGACCGCATGGTGTCCAACGGGTCCTGCACCACCAACTGCCTTGCTCCGCTTGCCAAGGTTCTGGATGAAGGCATCGGCATCGAACACGGCATCATGACCACGATCCATGCCTATACCGGCGACCAGCCGACGCTGGACCGCCGTCATAGTGACCTGTACCGCGCGCGCGCCGCTGCGATGTCGATGATCCCGACCACAACAGGTGCGGCCGCTGCCCTGGGTGAAGTCTTGCCGAACCTCAAGGGTCGTCTGGACGGGTCCGCCATTCGCGTTCCCACCCCCAACGTCTCTGCCGTCGATCTGTCATTCCGCGCTGCGCGGGATGTCACCGTCGAAGAGGTCAACGCAATTGTCGAAGAGGCCGCCAAGGGCCCGATGCAGCGCGTTCTGGGCTTTGAGCCCGCACCACTGGTCTCGACCGATTTCAACCATACCGAAGAAAGCTCGATCTTCGCGCCGGATCAGACCCGCGTGGTCGACAACCGCATGGTGCGCGTGTTGGCCTGGTACGACAATGAATGGGGCTTTTCGGTGCGCATGGCCGATGTGGCCGTGGCCATGGGGCGTCTTAACTGACCCTTCGTACACCGCTTGTACCCTAACGCCCGCTCAGGTTATCTGGGCGGGCGTTTTCGTTCGGAGACATGATGACAAACCAAATCGCCATCTGGCTTGGGATTCTCATTCTCGGCGGAATCATGCTGGATTATTCGGTGTACGGAACCGAGCATTTATTGTTTCTGAGCAAGAAGCTCTACGCTTTTCTCGACTGGCTGGCCTTCTGGCGCTGACGGATGTTTTGCTTGACATTTTCGCTCATCTGATCTTGTTAGCGCTAACTACATTCCTATCGTGGCCGAACGGCCAATCAGACGGAGCGCAACATGACACTGAAACTGGCAATCAACGGCTTTGGACGGATCGGGCGCGGCGTTTTGCGGGCGGTCATGGAATCGGGTCGCACAGATGTTGAGATCGTGGCCATCAACGACCTGGGCAAACCCGAGATGAATGCGCATCTATTTGAGTTTGACAGTGTGCATGGCCGGTATCCCAACCCGGTGACCCTTTCTGATGCGGGTCTGGACGTCGGCGCGGGTCCGATCCGTCTGAGCAGCGAGCGGGATCCGGAGTCGCTGAACTGGTCCGATGTCGATGTGGTTCTCGAATGCACCGGCGTGTTTCGCACCCGCGAGGCGGCCGAGCGGCATTTCAAGAACGGATCGGGAAAAGTTCTGATCTCTGCCCCTGCCCGTGGGGACGGCACGGTCAAGACGGTGGTATTTGGCGTTAACGATCACGAACTGACGGCAGAAGACACGGTTGTATCTAACGCGTCTTGTACGACGAACTGCTTGTCGCCGGTCGCCGCCGCGCTGGACGCCGGACTGGGTATTTTGCATGGCAACATGACGACCATCCACGCCTATACGGCCAGCCAGCCGGTTCACGACACGGTCGGCAAAGACCCCTATCTGTCGCGCGCTGCCGCGTTGTCGATGATCCCGACAACAACCGGGGCGGCCTCGGCCGTTGGTCTGGTTCTTCCGCAATTGTCTGGCAAGCTGACCGGTCAGGCCATTCGCGTTCCCACGCCAAATGTCTCGGTTGTCGATCTGGTGGCAGAAGTGTCACGCGCCACGACCGAGGACGAGGTCAACGCGCTGTTTGTCGACGCTGCTGCCAAGATCCCTGGCGTTTTGGCCGCCGAAAGCCGCCCGCTGGTCTCCATCGATTTTAATCACGATGCCCACAGTTCGACCGTGTCGCTGGCTGAAACCAAGGTCACGGATGGCACGCTTGTGCGCGTGCTGGCCTGGTATGACAACGAATGGGGGTTCTCGAACCGGATGCTCGATACCGCCGCCGCTATGGGCGCGCTATCCTAACCTGTCCTTGAGGGCCGTATTGACGCGGGGCGTGACAAATTTGGACACGTCCCCGTCCAGCCGGGCGATTTCCTTGACCAGTTTCGAAGCAATGGCCTGGTGTCGCGCCTCAGCCATCAGAAAGACCGTTTCGATCGAGTCGTCCAATGCCCGGTTCATGCCAACCATCTGAAACTCGTATTCGAAATCGGCAACAGCCCGCAATCCGCGAACGATGATCTGGGCACCAACGTCGCGTGCGCAGTCGATCAGCAAGTTTTCAAAGGGGTGCGCGACAATCTCGGTACCGGTCTGTTCGGTCAGATGAGCGCATTCCGCCTCGATCATCGCGACGCGTTCTTCCAGCGAAAACAGTGGGCCTTTGTCACGGTTGATGGCCACGCCAATCACCAGTTTGTCCACCAGGGCTGCGGCGCGACGGATGATGTCGATGTGACCCAGGGTGATCGGGTCAAAGGTTCCGGGGTATAATCCAACCCGCATCGCGCCCTCCTGCGCAACAAAATTTCTGCGCAAGCAAACATAACTTTAACGAGGGCGCAAGGCACCTTGTCACAAGATCGGATGGTCAGTGACCCATAATCATGCCTTGAAGGGCGTCCTTCTCCATCGCCAGTTCCACCAGCTGTGCTTTGACCACGTCCCCAAGGGTCACGATGCCGACCAGCTTGCCTTCTTCAACAATGGGCATATGGCGAAAGCGGCCTTCGGTCATGCGGGACATGATGTCCTGAACCGTAGCCTGCCGTGTCGTGGTGACAAGATCCCGGGTCATATACGCACTGACGGGTTGGGTCAGACACCCGCTGCCGCTGACCGCCAGTTCACGCACGATGTCACGTTCAGACAAGATTCCAGCCGCCGTCTCGCCTCCGTCCTCCGTCCTCCGTCCTCCGAGACGATGACCGTACCGATCCGTTTTTCTGCAAGTATTTTTGCAGCTTCCGCAACGGTCGCCGAAGGATCGACCGTCACCACACTGTCTGTCGCTTTGGATTTCAGAATGGCCTGAACTAGCATTGATCAAAAAACCTCCGGATTAACGTACTGTTTTCCAAGCGTTGCGCGATTGTCCGGACCTGTCAAGTTTCTGCGGCGGCTTCCAGCCGTGCCACCTCGTCGCGGATGCCGCGAGTCAGCGCCTCGGCAAAGCGATTCAGCCGTTCGTTGCGTTGATCCCCCTGATGCCTGACAAGGTAGAAGCTGCGGGTCAAGCTGACCTGATCGGTCAGGATTTTCTGAAGGTCAGGATGAAACGGCAGCGTAAAATCGTGGGCCACGCACACCCCGGTTCCGGCCGACACCTGCCGCAACTGCACTGAAACCGAGTTGGACGCCAGCGGTACGCGGTCGACGCCAATATCGTTCAGATAGTCGAGTTCCCGGTCAAAGATCATGTCCGGGATGTAGCCGATCAGCCGGTGCGCACTCAGGTCCGCTACCGACCGAATGGGGCCTTTGCGGCTGAGATAGTCCTGAGTTGCCACGATGTGCAGCTTATAATCACTGATCTTTTTAACCAACAGCTTGCCCGCCGTTGGCGCACTGACCGTGATGGCCATGTCCGCCTCGCGGCGAGACAGGTTGATGATCCGGGGCAGTGCCAGGATCTGAATATCCAGATCCGGATTGGCGTCGCTGATCTTGGCGCAAACCTGCGGCAACAGGTAGTTTGCACTGCCGTCCGGAGCGCCGATTCTGATCTGCCCGCTCAAGGATTTGGTCGAGCCGGTCACAGCCCCTGCAGCGGCACGCATCGCTTCTTCGGCCTGTTGGCCATGCTCTAGCAATCGTTCACCCGCCGCCGTAAGCACATAGCCTTGCTGCGACTTGGTGAACAACAACGCATCCAGCGTTGTTTCCAGTCGCGCGATGCGTCGGCCAACCGTGGCCGGGTCGATCTTGAGGATGCGCCCCGCCGATGACAGGCTTTCTTCGCGCGCAACGGCCAGAAAGACCCGCATATCGTCCCAATTCGGGTTCATCTGCTCCCTTTTGCATTTTTGCAAAGCTCTTTTGAAAGATTGCCTCTGTTCGTGGGATTTCTGCAAGCCTATTCTGCGCGCAAACCTATCGGAGGAGAGTTCGATGCAAGACCTGACCCACTTCATCAACGGCGAAAACGTGGCTGGTTCATCCGGCCGGTTCGACGACGTGTTCAACCCCGCAACCGGCGAAGTTCAGTACAAGTGCCCGATGGCCAGCGCGGCTGAGACCACGGCTACCATTGAACAGGCCGCAATTGCGCAGCCTGTGTGGGGGGCGACCAACCCACAAAAGCGCGCGCGTCATGATGGCCATGGTCCATCTGATGAATCGCGACATGGACAAACTTGCCGAAGCCCTCAGTCGCGAGCACGGCAAGACAATCCCGGACGCCAAGGGTGACCTGCAACGTGGTCTGGAAGTGATCGAATACTGCATCGGCGCGCCGCAGATGCTGAAAGGCGAGTACACTGACAGCGCGGGCCCGGGGATTGACATGTATTCGATGCGCCAGCCCTTGGGTGTGGTTGCCTCAATCATGCCGTTCAACTTTCCGGCCATGATGCCGTTGTGGCATGTGGGCCCTGCCCTTGCCTGCGGCAACGCCGTTGTGCTGAAACCGTCGGAACGTGATCCGTCCGTTCCGCTGATGTTGGCAGAGTTGTTTGTCGAGGCCGGCCTGCCCAAAGGCGTATTCCAGGTCGTCAACGGCGATAAGGAAGCCGTGGATACCCTGCTCGACAGCGACATCATTCAGGGTGTGTCTTTCGTCGGCTCGACGCCGATTGCGCAATACATCTATTCCCGTGCAACCGCGAACGGTAAGCGGGCGCAGTGCTTTGGCGGTGCCAAGAACCACATGATCGTCATGCCCGATGCCGACATGGATCAAGCGGCTGACGCCCTGGTCGGGGCCGGGTTCGGCGCGGCGGGCGAGCGCTGTATGGCTGTGTCGGTTGCTGTTCCGGTGGGCGAAGACACCGCTGACGCGCTGATTGAAAAGCTGGTGCCAAGGATCGAAAAACTGAAAGTTGGCCCCTACACCGCTGGCGATGATGTGGACATGGGCCCGGTTGTAACCGGCGCTGCGAAGGAGCGTATCCTCGGCCTGATCAACTCGGGCATCGAACAAGGCGCGAAGCTGGTCGTCGACAACCGTGACTTTAGCCTGCAGGGATATGAGGATGGATTCTTTGTCGGTCCGCATCTGTTTGATCACGTGACCCCGGCCATGGACATCTACCGTCAGGAGATCTTTGGCCCGGTTCTGTCGACCGTACGCGCGGGTTCCTATGAAGAAGCACTGAAACTGGCGATGGACCACGAATACGGAAACGGCACCGCGATTTTCACCCGCGACGGCGACACCGCCCGCGATTTTGCCAGCCGGGTGAATATCGGCATGGTGGGCATCAACGTTCCGATCCCGGTTCCGCTGGCCTATCACACCTTTGGCGGTTGGAAGAAATCCATGTTCGGCGACCTGAACCAGCATGGTCCGGACAGCTTCAAGTTCTACACCCGCACCAAAACCGTCACGGCCCGCTGGCCATCGGGCATCAAAGAAGGTGGCGAATTCAACTTCAAAGCCATGGACTAGGGTTGTAACCACGCGAACACCAAAGGCCGCTCTGATGGGCGGCCTTTTCAGTTCAGCGCGCCTGTCTCAGTTTTTGCAGAAATGCGCGCTGAATCGCTGCCTGATTACGCGGTGCGTATAAGTTTCATGCCAAACTCACGAAAAATTCAGACATCGCATCTGGTTCCGGACGAAAACACACCCTAAATTGCGCCAAAACCCGAGCAGTCTTTGAGGAGGCTCACGTGTCCAATTCTCGGATCAATCGCCGCGCGGCCCTGTTGGGCGTGGCATCGGCTCTCACCGCACCAACACTGCTGCGCGCGCAAAGCCTGGATGCCTTCCCGCAGACCGAAGACGCGATCAGTACGCAATTGCCGGTGCGCCGCAACGTCTCATCCTTTTCCCAGCAGAACTGGCAGGATCATTTCGACGAGTTGGGTGTTGGCTGCCTGCTGGCCGATATCACCAGTCGCGCAGTACATTATTGGGCCCCGGACGGCACCTATAAGCTGTACCCAAGCTCGGTTCCCATGAGTGAAGAACTGACAAAACGCGGATATACCAAGGTCGTGCGTAAGACCGAGTACCCAAGCTGGACACCCACCGCATCAATGCGCGAACGTGATCCATCCCTGCCGGTGCGCATGGAAGGCGGCGACCCCGGCAACCCGCTGGGCACCCGCGCGATGTATCTGGACTGGCCTGCCTATCTGGTGCATGGCACCCACGACACCCGAAAAATTGGTCGTCAGAGCTCATCCGGGTGCATCGGGCTTTATAACCAGCATGTCGAGGAGCTCTATCCTCTGGTCAAGATCGGCACTCAGGTGCGTCTGGTCTAAAGACAAAGCCCCGGCCAGATGGACCGGGGCTTTTCGTTGGCAAAGTGGCTGTTCTTATTCCGGAATAATGACCGCGTCGATGACGTGGATAACGCCGTTGCTGGCCTCGATATCGGCCTGAACAACTTCGGCACCATTTACCCTGACGCCGTTTCTGGCGTTCACGCTCAGGCGGTCGCCCTGAACTGTCAGAACCTTGGCACGCTTACCGGCGATATCGCCGGCCATCACCTTGGCGGGCACCACATGGTAGGTCAGGATTTCGACCAGTTGATCCTTGTTCTCAGGCAGCAGCAGCGTTTCAACCGTGCCTTCAGGCAAAGCGGCGAACGCCTCATCCGTTGGTGCAAATACGGTGAATGGGCCCGGGCTCTTCAGCGTGTCAACCAGACCAGCGGCCTGAACGGCGGCGACCAGTGTGTTGAATGATCCGGCAGATACGGCGGTGTCGACAATGTCAGCGGCTTGCGCCTTAAGTGGCATTGCAAATGCAAGTGCGGCGGCTGCCCCCATAAAGGTACGACGGAACATGGCTGTCATCTCCTCTCCAGCTTGTTATGGAAAGGGGTACGGGCGTTGTTTGGGGCCGGATCACTTTGGATCAGTCTTCTTTCACCTGGACCCAGATGCTCTGGGCGCGTCCGTCCTTGAGAAACGGCAGCGATTCGACGGCATCCGGACGGGCTTGTTGCAGGTAATATCCCGGCCAAAGCATTGAATATGAACCGGATTGCAGCAGAGCGTGCAGCATGTACTGCTCACCCCATCCCGGACAATCGTAAAAAAAGCGTTTGGGATATTCGTAGGGCAGAAAAACATCATGCACGTGGATCACAACGCCGGGTTTCAGTGCCGGAATGATACGACAGAACAGATGCGCCACATCATTGCTCATCCGCACCACATGGCTGGAATCGATGAACAGAATGTCGCCAGAGGCCAGGTCTTCGAACACCGACGGGTCGACATCTTCCAGCCGTTTCTGCTCAAAATGATCGACGACATGGGCGATGTCTGCGCGCGGATAAGGGTCGATTGCCGTGATCCGGGTTTCGAACCCGCCGTCGATAACGGCCTGTCGCGTGACACGGGTGGAATTACCGCAACCGACTTCGATCACGCGCTTGGGCTGAAACCGGCGGACCATCAAGTACAGCGCGTCAGCATCCGGGCTGTCATAATAGCCGTTCCCAATCTTGTACCCGGTCTGATTGCGCGTTGGGTCCTTTAATGCTGCCAGCGCATCCGCGTGCTGCCGGTATTCATCTGTCAATTGCGCAATATCGAACCCGTCCATACCAGGGGACAGCGCATAGGCCGGGCGGGTCAGCCCCCCGGCCCGTTCGAAAGCTTCAAGCCGGGTGCGCTCGTCCCGTTCCATGATCTTGTCGACCAGTTTCACGCCAAACCGATCCAGAATGGCATTGGTTCGCGGAAATTTTCTGGGTTTCACGTCCGGCTCCGATTTGGTGACACTCCGTGGCCGCTCCTTACCTTTGCTTGCCGGACCTGCGCAAGAACCAGAACGTCAAACCCTTGGCAAAACGGCGATTTCCGTATTCACTGATCCGATACCGAAAGGAGAGGTCCGCGCATGCAGCAGGATTTCACGCTTGGCATCGAAGAAGAGTATCTGCTGGTCGATCGCGACAGCCTGCACCTGACCGAGGCCCCCGGAGCCCTGATGGAGGCCTGTCAGGCCGATTTCGAAGGACAGGTCAGCCCGGAATTCCTGCAATGCCAGATCGAGGTCGGCACACGGCCCCACACCACGATCAACGGCGCGCGCGAAGATCTCAAACGCCTGCGCTCTTGCGTATCCAAACGCGCGGGTGAGTATAACCTGAGCCCCATCGCCGTTTCCTGTCACCCGTTCGCGAACTGGAAAGACCAGCATCATACGCGCAAGGAACGCTATGATGCGCTGCAACATGCGCTTGGCGGGGTCGCGCGGCGGATGCTGATCTGCGGCATGCATGTTCATGTCGGAGTCGAGGACCCTGCCCTGCGCGCCGACCTCATGCCCCAGCTTTGCTATTTCCTGCCGCATCTTCTGGCCTTATCCACATCTTCTCCGTTCTGGAGTGGCGAAGATACTGGCCTGTCCTCTTACCGGCTGACCGTCTTCGACAACCTGCCCCGCACAGGACTGCCGCCGGATTTTGGCAGCTGGTCAGAATACGAAAGAACCACGGGTGTCCTGGTCGAACTGGGGGTTATCGAGGATACGTCGAAAATCTGGTGGGACCTGCGCCCATCACATCGTTTTCCGACGTTAGAGACTCGCATCATGGATGTGCAGCCGCGTCTGGAGCATACTTTGTCGCTGGCTGCATTAGTTCAGGCACTGACGCGTATGTTGTGCCGTCTCAAGGCCCGCAATCTGCGGTGGCGGCAATATGACAGGTTCCTAATCGGCGAAAACCGCTGGCGCGCGCAGCGTTATGGCGTTGGTGAAGGATTGATCGACTATGGGGACAGATCCATTAAACCCATGCCCGAGCTGATGGGCGAATTGATGGGGATGCTGGCCGAAGATACCGAAGCGCTGGGCACCATGACAGAACTGGCCCGTCTGCGTCAGATCGCAGAAACCGGAACGTCCGCCACCCGCCAGCGCCGCGCCCATGCCGAGGCCGTGGCCCGGGGCGACGACCCGGGACAAGCCGTTGTCCGGCACCTGATCGAAGAGTTCCACGCCGACCTTTAAGCGGTCATTCGTGTGCGAAAACCTATGATCAAATCGGATGCTCGGCATTGCTGTACCTGCAAAATTTCTGTAACGATTAAGAAATAAACAACCGTTCAATTCGCTATCGACGGGAGGGAGCGCCATGGACTTTGCGCTGAGCGAGGAACAAACCGCCATTTTCGACATGGCTTATGCGTTTGGGCAAGAAAACATCGCACCGTTTGCCCGTCAGTGGGAAGCAGACGGAACCATTCCCAAAGACCTTTGGCCGCAAATCGGAGAACTGGGCTTTGGCGCGCTATACGTATCCGAGGATGGCGGCGGGTCCGGTCTCAGCCGCCTCGATGCGACGCTTGTGTTCGAAGCTTTGTCGATGGCCTGCCCGTCGGTCGCCGCATTTCTGTCGATCCACAATATGTGCGCCAAGATGCTGGACAGTTTTGCCGATGACGATCTGAAGTCGCGCATCATGCCAGACATCCTGACCCTGAACACGGTACTCAGCTACTGCCTGACAGAGCCGGGGTCGGGCTCAGACGCCGCCGCCCTGAAAACCCGCGCAGAGCGGACGAATGAAGGCTACACGCTGAACGGCACCAAAGCCTTTATCTCGGGTGGCGGGTATTCCGATGCCTATGTCTGTATGGTGCGCACCGGGCAGGATGGGCCAAAAGGTATCTCAACGGTTTATGTCGAGGACGGCACGCCCGGCCTGAGCTTTGGTGCGCTGGAAGACAAGATGGGCTGGAAAAGCCAACCCACCGCGCAGGTGCAGTTTGACGATTGCAAAATCCCGTCGGGCAATCTGGTGGGCGTCGAAGGCGACGGGTTCAAATATGCCATGATGGGTCTGGACGGGGGACGCCTGAACATCGCATCCTGTTCGCTCGGCGCGGCGCAGAATGGTCTGGATATGACCGTGCAATACATGTCCGAGCGCAAGGCCTTTGGCAAATCGATTGACCAGTTTCAGGCGCTGCAATTCCGTCTGGCTGATATGGAGATCGAACTGCAAGCCGCCCGCACATTCCTGCGTCAGGCGGCTTGGAAGCTTGATCAAGGCGCGCCGGATGCCACCAAATTCTGTGCGATGGCCAAGAAATTTGTGACCGAAACCGGCTCAAAAGTGGTCGACCAATGCCTGCAACTGCATGGTGGTTACGGCTATCTGGCGGACTATGGGATCGAAAAGCTTGTGCGCGACCTGCGCGTGCATCAGATACTGGAAGGCACCAACGAAATCATGCGCGTGATCGTCGCACGCCAAATGGTTGCACAGAACTGAGGGCCCGATGTCCGACATCGACATTCGTACCACCGGCCGCGCCGGGCGCATCACGCTGACGCGCCCCAAGGCTCTGAACGCGCTGACCTATGACATGTGCGGCGCAATCGAGACCGCGCTTCGAAACTGGCGCGAAGACGACACCGTTGATCTGGTCATTCTTGACGCCGAGGGGGATAAGGCATTCTGCGCGGGCGGAGACATCGCCGAACTCTACGCGACCGGAACCAAGGGCAATTTCGACTATGGGCGCACCTTCTGGCGGGATGAGTATCGTCTGAACGCGCTGATCTTTGAATACCCCAAACCGGTTGTCAGCTTTTTGCAGGGGTTCACCATGGGCGGTGGCGTGGGTGTCGGATGCCACGGAAGCCATCGGGTGGTTGGCGAAAGCTCGAAAATCTCAATGCCCGAATGTTCCATCGGACTTGTACCGGATGTGGGCGGCACACTGATGCTCGCCCTCGCACCAGGGCGCCTGGGCGAGTACCTCGGCACAACGGGGCACCGCATGGGTCCCGCCGACGCCATTTTGGCAGGCTTCGCCGATCTTTACATCCCTCAGTCTCAGTGGCCTGACCTGATCGAGATGCTGGAAGCGTCCGGCACTGCGGACCTGCTATCGGATCACACCATCACGCCGCCCGAAGGCTTATTGACTGCGATGCAGGAAGACATCGACCAGTATTTTGATGGCGAAACACTGGGCGACATAGTGAACAGCCTTCGTGCCACCGGGTCGGAGTTTTCATTGAAAACCCTGAGCACGCTGCAACGGAATGCTCCACTGTCCATGGCTTGTGCGGTTGAGATGTTACATCGCTTGCGCGGCGCATCGTTGACGATGCGCCGGGCTTTGGACATGGAATACCGTTTCACCTATCGGTCGATGGAACATGGCGATTTTCTGGAAGGCATCCGCGCACAGATCATCGACAAGGACCGCAATCCCAACTGGCAGTTCCCGGATATCAATGTGCCAGCAGTGGCCGTGTCGAAAATGCTGCAACCATTGGGTGCGGACGCGCCGACATTTGAGGAGGAGTAAGCAATGAAAATCGGGTTCATCGGTCTAGGAAACATGGGCGCCCCAATGGCGGCTAATCTGGCAAAGGCCGGTCATGATGTTCTGGGCTTTGATACCGCCGGTGTCACCATCGACGGGGTCGCGCAGGCTCAGACCGCGGCGGAGTCCGTGGCAAATGCGGATGCTGTCATCACCATGTTGCCAAACGGTGCCATTTTACGTGCGGTCGCAGATCAGGTCATCCCGCACATGCAACGGGCCGCGGTGTTGATCGATTGCTCGACTGTGGATGTCGACAGCGCCCGGGCCGTCGCCGAGCAGGCAATTGCCGCCGGATTGCTGTCGGTCGATGCACCGGTTTCAGGGGGCATTGGCGGCGCGTCAGCAGGGACGCTGACCTTCATGGCCGGTGGATCGGAAGAGGCGTTTGCAAAAGCCGCCCCCTTGTTTGACATCATGGGTCAAAAGGCGGTGCACTGCGGCACGGCCGGAGCCGGACAGGCCGCCAAGATCTGCAACAACATGATCCTGGGCGTGACGATGATTGCAACCTGCGAGGCCTTTGCACTGGCAGACAAGTTGGGTCTTGACCGTCAAAAGATGTTTGATGTGGTCAGCACATCCTCGGGCTATAGCTGGACAATGAACGCCTACTGCCCTGCCCCCGGTGTTGGACCAACCAGCCCGGCGGATAACGACTATCAGCCGGGCTTTGCGGCCGAATTGATGCTGAAAGACCTGCGCCTTAGCCAGCAGGCCGCAGAAAGCTCGGATGCCGACACGCCGATGGGGCAAGCTGCGACGCAACTGTATGAACAGTTTGTCGAGGCCGAGGATGGCCTGGGCAAAGACTTCTCTGCCATGCTGCCGCGTTTTGAAACGCGTGGGCGTAGCTGAGGGCGCGGACGACCACGCGATATCGGAGCCGCCTTTGCTTATTCCGCTGCGACGCGTTGGCCCTGAAGCATTGGCTTCAGGTAGCGCCCGGTGTGGCTGCGCTCATTCTCGGCCACCTCTTCAGGCGTCCCCTCGGCGACGATCTGGCCACCGCCATCCCCGCCCTCGGGGCCGATGTCTATGATCCAGTCTGCGGTTTTGATCACATCCAGATTGTGCTCGATCACGACAACCGTATTGCCCTGATCGACCAGTTCATGCAGCACTTCCAACAGCTTACGCACATCTTCAAAGTGCAGACCCGTGGTTGGTTCGTCGAGAATATAGAGCGTTCGACCGGTTGACCGCTTGCTGAGCTCTTTCGACAGTTTCACCCGCTGTGCTTCGCCTCCGGAAAGAGTCGTCGCCTGTTGACCAACCTTGATGTAGCCCAGCCCAACACGGGCCAACGCATCCATCTTGTCCCGGATCGATGGCACGGCCTTAAAGAACTCCTGCGCGTCTTCGACTGTCATATCAAGGACATCGGCAATGGATTTGCCTTTGAACTCAATCTCTAATGTCTCGCGGTTGTACCGCGCGCCTTTGCAGGTTTCGCAGGTGACATAGACGTCCGGCAGAAAATGCATCTCAATCTTGATGACACCGTCACCCTGGCAGGCCTCGCAGCGACCACCTTTGACGTTAAAGCTGAACCGACCGGGCTTGTACCCCCGCGCCTTGGCTTCGGGCAGGCCGGCAAACCAGTCCCGGATAGGCGTGAAGGCCCCGGTGTAAGTTGCTGGATTTGAACGCGGAGTCCGCCCGATGGGTCGCTGATCAATGTCGATGACCTTGTCCAAATGTTCAAGCCCCTTGATCGTTTCACAAGGCGCCGGTGTCTGGCGCGCACCGTTGAGGCGCATCGAAGCCGTTTTGAACAGCGTTTCAATCGTCAAAGTCGATTTTCCACCGCCGGAAACGCCGGTCACACAGACGAATTTGGACAACGGAAAGTCGACTGTAACGTTTTTCAGGTTGTTCCCGGTTGCCTTGACCACCGTGACTTTCTTTTTGTTGCCCTTCCGGCGCTCTGACGGCACCGCAATTTCCCGTGTGCCTGCCAAATACTGGCCTGTGATCGAGGCAGAATCCGCCGCGATGTCAGACGGTTTGCCCTGACTGACCACCTGCCCGCCATGAACACCGGCGCCAGGGCCGATATCAAAGACATAATCGGCTTCGCGGATCGCCTCTTCGTCATGCTCTACGACAATGACTGAGTTGCCCTGATCCCGCAGGTTCTTGAGGGTTCCCAGCAGACGGTCATTGTCCCTTTGATGCAGGCCAATCGAAGGTTCATCCAGCACATACAGAACACCGGTCAGGCCTGAACCGATCTGGCTGGCCAACCGAATTCGCTGGCTTTCGCCACCGGACAGCGTTCCACTTGAACGGGACAGCGTAAGATATTCCAAACCCACATTATTCAGGAATCCCAGACGCTCGCGAATCTCTTTCAGGATGGCGCGCGCGATTTCGTTTTTCTGATCGCTCAGATGGTTCGGGACATCCTCGATCCAGGCCAGAGCCTCTCGGATCGACATCTCGACCACCTGACCTACATGCAGGCCGGAGATTTTGACGGCCAGAGCTTCGGGTCGCAAGCGATATCCGTCGCAGGACCCACAGGACCGATTGTTCTGATACCGTTCGAACTCTTCCCGAATCCAGGCACTGTCGGTTTCCCGATACCGACGCTCCATATTCGGAATGACGCCCTCAAAACTGCGGGTCACCTGATAGACACGCCCGCCTTCGTCATAGCGAAACTGGATTTCCTCGTCGCCGGACCCGCGCAAGAATACCTGCTGCACTTTCTCGGGCAGGTCTTTCCACGGGGTGTTCTTGTCAAACTCGTAGTGACGCGCGATTGCTTCGATCGTTTGCAGGAAATACGGCGATTTACCCTTGCGCCATGGGGCCAAAGCACCATCGTACAGCTTCAGCGTCTGATCCGGCACCACAAGGCGTTCGTCAAAGAAGAGCTCGACGCCCAGGCCGTCACAATCCGGGCAGGCTCCGAACGGCGCGTTGAACGAAAACAGGCGCGGTTCGATCTCGGGGATGGTGAATCCGCTGACTGGACAGGCAAAATTCTCGCTAAACGTGATCCGTTCCGACTCACCCTCTTTTGGTGCGGTCTCAAGGATTGCGATTCCGTCCGCCAGGTCCAGCGCAGTGCGCAGGCTGTCGGCCAGCCGCGTTTCCATACCCTCACGAACCACCAAGCGATCAACAACAACATCAATGTCATGGCGGAACTTCTTGTCCAGCGTGGGGGGCTGATCGAGTTCATAGAACTCTCCATCCACTTTAACGCGCTGAAACCCCTGCTTGCGGAGCTCAAGAAATTCCTTTTTGTACTCGCCCTTCCGGTCTCGCACGATGGGGGCCAGCAGATAGCCACGCGTCCCCTCCTCCATCGTCATGATGCGGTCGACCATGTCCTGCACCTGCTGCGCCTCAATCGGCAAGCCGGTGGCCGGGCTAAAGGGCGTTCCGGCGCGGGCAAAGAGCAAGCGCAGATAGTCGTAGATTTCGGTCACAGTCCCCACGGTCGAGCGTGGGTTTTTGGACGTGGTTTTCTGCTCGATGGAAATCGCCGGGGACAGACCGCTGATATGTTCGACATCGGGCTTTTCCATCATGTCCAGAAACTGCCGCGCATAGGCCGACAGGCTTTCGACATAGCGGCGCTGCCCTTCCGCATAGATTGTATCAAAGGCCAGCGAGGACTTGCCCGACCCGGACAGCCCGGTGATCACCACCAGCTGATCGCGCGGGATATCCACGTCTATGCCTTTGAGGTTATGCTCGCGCGCGCCGCGCACCTCGATATTCTTAAGCTCAGCCATTCAGGCCCCCAACACACAAGTGTCTAAGAGATAAGCGAGCCGCACTGAGTCTCCAACAAAAAATTAGAACAAAGTGTGAACAGTAGGTTTATTGCCGACACCTCCTGACATCACGCGCCAACTACGCGGATGCCGGGCGCCAAACGGTGATTTTTTCGGCGTTCGGTAGACGTGGCGCGGTTGACGGGGCTCGAACCCGCGACCCCCGGCGTGACAGGCCGGTACTCTAACCAACTGAGCTACAACCGCGCATTTAGGGTCTCTGTGTGATCCGTTTGCCCGGATCAAAGGCTGGCAGCGATGGCGCGGTTGACGGGGCTCGAACCCGCGACCCCCGGCGTGACAGGCCGGTACTCTAACCAACTGAGCTACAACCGCCCGCTGCCCGTTCGTTACAGAACGTTGGGGTGTATTATGGGTCCGCCCCCTTATCGTCAAGCGGGGTTTTTGAATTTTTTACTGGAACCGACGAATTTCGAAGGGTCCGACCGCGGCACCCGCACAGGCCGTAAAAAAGCGCCGCTGCGACACCAAAGACTCGGACTTCATCCGCACCGGCCTTGCGCGCAAAATCGTCAGGTTGTATGACGCAGTCCGACGGGTGATTAGCTCAGTGGTAGAGCGCTTCGTTCACATCGAAGATGTCAGGAGTTCAAATCTCTTATCACCCACCAGCTTTCTCATTTCCAATAAGGTTGCCTGCGTCAGAATGCTTGTCAGGCCTCAAACGCGCCGCGTAGTGTCAGGCAAGTCGCTGCTCGATGTTGCGGCACCAAGGGATGAGGTTGCAAATGGCCAAGCTGAAACGGGATATTGGCCTGGTCGGCCTGACCTTCATCTCGGTTGGGGGCATCATAGGGTCCGGCTGGCTGTTTGGACCCCTGCTAGCGGTTCAGCAGGCCGGCCCAGCCGCGATTTTGTCATGGATCATCGGCGCCGCGGCCATGTTCGTTCTGGCGATCACCTTTGCCGAGATTTCAGCCATGTTGCCGATCCCGGGCGGAATTGCCCGGGTTCCGCAGTTTTCCCACGGCAATATCGTGTCGATGGCCATGGGCTGGACCGCGTGGATCGGGTACAACACGACGGCCCCGATTGAGGTTGAGGCCATGCTCAAATACCTCGCCCCGTATGCACCGTGGCTGCATGCGGCGGATACCGGGGACTTGACGGGTGCCGGGATAACGGTGGCCCTGTTTTTCATGCTGTTGTTTGTTGTGGTCAACGCAATGGGTGTTAAGTTCTTCACCCAGGTCAACGCGACACTGACATGGGCCAAGATCGCTATCCCGATCGTTTTGTCGATATTGCTGATCGCCAGCCGCTTTGACGTGCAGAATTTCACCCAACCCGGCGGGTTTGCGCCCTACGGTCTGCAAGGCATTATGGCTGCGGTGTCGACCGGGGGCGTTATCTTTTCCTTTATCGGATTTCGGCATGTCGTCGATATGGCCGGTGAGGTTCGAAATCCCAAATTCGCTATCCCCGCTGCTCTGGTCCTGTCCATCGTTCTCTGTGCCGCCATTTATCTGGGCCTGCAAATTGCGTTCATCGGCGCGCTGGACTCTACGATGCTCAGCTCCGGCTGGGCCAATCTCAGCTTTGGTGGTGAGGGTCCCCTGGACGGCGTTATCATGTCGGTCGGCATTGTCTGGTTCATCAGCCTGTTGAACGTCGGATCGGTGATCGGGCCGTTTGGAAACGGGCTGGTTGCAACCGGCTCGAATGCCCGGATCGCCCTTGCCTTATCCAAGAACGGGTTTCTGCCAGAACGGCTGATGGTTCTGTCCTCGTTCGGGGTGCCGCTTTGGGCGCTGGCACTGAATTTCCTGATCGGGATTCTGTTTCTGCTGACTATTCCGTTCACCACGGTCATTGCCCTGAACGGTGCCGCGATTGCAATGTCCTTTGCCGTTGGACCGATTGCCGTTGTGTGCCTGCGTCGGTTGATGCCCGACCATCCCCGGTCGATCCGTATACCGGCGGTCAAACTGGTGGCCGTGTCCGCCTTCGCCATCGCGACGCTGGTCGTCTACTGGAGCGGCTGGGACACTGTCTGGCGGTTGGGGATTGCGCTTATTGTCGGGATGGTGCTGTTGCTCATACGCTTCCGCAACCGACTCGACGAAATGGATGTGACCGAGGCCCTGTGGCTGGTGCCCTATTTCGGTGGCATCGGGCTGATCTCATTTCTTGGACAATTCGGTGACGGCGCCCAGAAGCAAATCCCGTTCGGTTGGGACATTGCACTGTGTGTGCTGTTTTCAGCCGTGATTTTTGAGCTGGCGGTACGATCCTCGTTGCGATCCGAAAAGTTCGAGGAATACATCGCAGAGGAAGAAATTCTGGACCCGGCCAAACCTGTCATCGGGTTCTAATGAAAAAGGCGGGGTCAAGCCCCGCCTCCTTAAATCATGAAGTTATCTCAATGCGCCGTGGCGGCGGGTCCTGAGGTTTCCGCCGCCGTCGCCGCAGCGGCTGCAGCTTCTTCGGCCACCTCATCCCACTCCACGGGCTCGGGTTCGCGCACCAAGGCGTGTTTCAGGACTTCGGAGACATGTGAGACCGGGATGATCGTCAACCCGTCTTTCACATTGTCCGGAATCTCGGCCAGATCCTTTTCGTTCTCTTCCGGGATCAGTACGGTCTTGATTCCGCCGCGCAGAGCCGCCAGAAGTTTCTCTTTCAGACCGCCGATTGGCATCGCGTTGCCGCGCAGGGAAACCTCGCCGGTCATGGCGATGTCTTTGCGCACGGGGATACCCGTCAGAACCGAAACGATCGAGGTGACCATCGCCAGACCCGCGCTTGGGCCGTCCTTGGGCGTTGCGCCGTCCGGCACATGGACGTGAATGTCCAGCTTGTCGAACTTCGGCGGTTTTACCCCGATCCGGGGCGAAATCGAGCGTACATAGGACGAGGCCGCGTCGATGGATTCCTTCATCACATCGCCCAGCTTGCCGGTGGTCTTCATCCGACCCTTACCCGGCAGCTTCAGCGCCTCGATTTGCAACAGATCACCACCGACGGACGTCCAGGCCAAACCGGTGACTACACCGACCTGATCATCCTGCTCGGCCAGGCCGTAGCGGAATTTTGGCACGCCGAGGAACTCATCAAGATTGTCCGGCGTCACCGTTACGGTTTCAGCATCTTTCTTGATGATCTTCGTCAGTGATTTCCGCGCCACCTTTGCGATCTCGCGTTCGAGGTTCCGCACGCCCGCCTCGCGGGTATAGGTGCGGATGATCGATTGCAGTGCCTCATCGGTCAGCTCAAACTCCTTGGTTTTAAGGCCATGGTTTTTGATCTGCTTGTCGATCAGGTGCTGTTTGGCAATCTCGCGCTTTTCATCCTCGGTGTAACCAGCCAGCGGAATGATCTCCATCCGATCCAGCAACGGTCCGGGCATGTTGTAGCTGTTAGACGTAGTCAGGAACATCACGTTGGACAGGTCATATTCGACCTCAAGGTAGTGATCCATGAACGTATTGTTCTGTTCTGGGTCTAGCACTTCCAACATCGCCGAGGCTGGGTCGCCACGGAAGTCCTGCCCCATCTTGTCGATTTCATCGAGCAAGATCAGCGGGTTCGTGGTTTTCGCCTTTTTCAGCGCCTGAATGATCTTACCGGGCATCGAGCCAATGTAAGTCCGGCGGTGGCCCCGGATCTCGGATTCGTCGCGCACGCCACCCAACGAGATACGAATAAACTCGCGCCCCGTGGCTTTGGCAACCGATTTACCCAAGCTGGTTTTACCCACACCCGGAGGACCGACAAGGCACAGGATCGGACCTTTCAGCTTTTTCGAGCGTTGCTGAACCGCCAGATACTCGACGATGCGCTCCTTGACCTTCTCAAGGCCATAGTGATCGTCATCGAGAATTTCCTGCGCGCGGCCCAGATCCTTTTTCACGCGAGATTTCGTGCCCCACGGCAGCGACAGGATCCAGTCCAAATAGTTGCGCACGACGGTGGCTTCGGCTGACATGGGCGACATGTTCTTGAGCTTTTTCAGCTCACCCTCAGCCTTTTCGCGCGCTTCCTTCGACAGTTTGGTCTCGGCGATCTTGGCTTCGAGTTCGGCAACTTCATTGCTGCCGTCCTCGCCATCGCCCAGCTCTTTCTGAATGGCCTTCATCTGCTCATTCAGATAGTACTCGCGCTGGGTCTTCTCCATCTGGGATTTGACGCGGGTTTTGATCTTTTTCTCGACCTGCAGAACCGACATTTCGCCCTGCATCAGGCCATAGACCTTCTCAAGCCGCTCGCTGACGCTGAGGGTTTCCAACAGTTCCTGCTTTTGCTCGACCTCAATACCCAGATGACCGGATACCAGGTCGGCCAGCTTGGCGGGTTCCGTGGATTCACCCACCGCGGTCAAGGCTTCTTCGGGGATGTTCTTGCGGACCTTGGCATAACGCTCAAACTCATCCGCTACGGTGCGCAACAGCGCCTGCGTGGTCGTCACATCGCCCGGCATTTCGGTCAGATATTCCGCGCGTGCTTCAAAGAAGTTGTCGTTTTCCAGGAATTCCGTGATCTGAACGCGCGCCTGCCCTTCCACCAGCACCTTCACGGTGCCATCGGGCAGTTTCAGCAGTTGCAGCACATTGGCCAGAACGCCCGACCGGTAAATCCCGTCGGTTTCCGGGTCGTCAACGCCCGGATCAATCTGGCTGGACAACAGAATTTGCTTGTCATCCTGCATCACCTCTTCCAGTGCGCGGACCGATTTTTCACGGCCCACAAACAGAGGCACGATCATGTGTGGGAATACCACAATATCGCGCAGCGGCAGGACGGGGTATGAGGAATTCAGAGGCTCTTGCATGCTCAATCCTTATCATTGGCAAGACGGCTCTGGTCCCTGATCGAGGCAACGCTTGGCCGTCTCCTGTCTTGGATGGTTAAAGGTGGGGCTGTGACCACCCTATTTCAACCTCACCATCATGTCTTGGTTCGCAGCATGACCCGAGGTTTTCCGGACTGCAAGGCACCCAAAGGACTTATCCACCAAAATTCACCAATCTCCTATGTCGATGCCCGCTAGAGTGGCTCAATATCGCCCTGCGCGCGCTGCGCATGGAAGTTTTCTTGCCATTGCTCAAATGAACCCTCGGAAATCGCAGCACGCATCCCCTGCATAATCTCCTGAAAATAATGAAGATTATGCCAGGTCAGCAACATGCCTGAAATCATCTCGTTGGCGCGGAATACGTGATGCAGATAGGCGCGGGAGTAATTGGTGCAGGCCGGGCATGTGCAAGCCTCGTCAAGAGGTCGCGGGTCGTCCGCATGGCGGGCGTTTTTGATGTTCACCACACCAAAACGTGTAAACGCTTGACCGGTTCGGCCGGACCGTGACGGCAGCACACAATCCATCATGTCAATCCCACGGGCAACGGCGCCAACGATATCATCGGGCTTCCCAACGCCCATAAGGTAGCGTGGTTTGTCAGATGGTAGGAAATCCGGCGCGTAGTCCAGGCACGAGAACATCGCCTTCTGTCCCTCGCCCACGGCTAAACCACCAATGGCATAGCCGTCAAAACCCGTTTTCGTCAAAGCCTCGGCACTTTCTTCTCGCAGATCGGGCTCCAGGCCGCCTTGCATGATCCCAAACAGGGCATGACCCGGACGGTCACCGAACGCGTCGCGCGAGCGGTCCGCCCACCGCATCGACAGGCGCATGGACTCGGCAATGCGGTCCCGGTCGGCTGGCAGCGCGGGACATTCGTCAAAGCACATGACGATGTCGGAGCCCAGCAACCGCTGAATGTCCATCGACCGTTCGGGCGTCAACTCGTGTTGCGAGCCGTCAATATGGGATTTGAACGTGACGCCCTTTTCGGTCAGCTTTCGCAGCCCGGCCAGCGACATGACCTGAAATCCGCCTGAATCGGTCAGAATGGGGCGTTGCCAGTTCATGAAGGTGTGCAATCCGCCCAGCCGGTCGATCCGCTCGGCGGTTGGGCGCAACATCAGGTGATAGGTATTGCCCAGCAGGATATCGGCGCCGGTGGCCCGGACGCTGTCCGGCATCATCGCCTTGACGGTCGCGGCCGTTCCGACAGGCATGAAAGCAGGTGTGCGCACATCACCACGTGGCGTCCGAATGACGCCGGTGCGGGCCTTACCGTCTGTGGCCTGAAGCTCAAAGGAAAATCGCTGGGTCATGTCATCGCCTTGGATCACGGAACCGGGCAGGCTTTGCCTGATGTAACGGCCGATTGCAACCTGTCAGGTCGGCGGTGTGTTACATTGGTTGGGGCCGCCCGCGCCTTTTCTATTTCGAACCGGGCTGTAGGATGCAACGGGGTCACAACACGCAAAATCAAGGATGTTTTGAGGCATCGTTTCATTTGCAAATCGCTTGTTTCTCTCCATACCAAAGTTGAAATTCGCCGACTCAACCCCCAAGTGTATACTATCGTACACAAAAAATGAGGACAGATATGACAGAAGACCAGATCATTGGATTGATTTCGTCAAATATCATTTACTTATTGGCCGCTGTTCTGGTGGTCATCGTAATTCTGAAGGGCATCAAGATCGTCCCACAATCCGAAAAATATGTGGTCGAACGATTTGGTCGCCTGCACTCGGTGCTTGGCCCCGGCATCAACTTTATCGTTCCGTTTCTGGATGTTGCCCGCCACAAGATCTCGATTCTCGAGCGCCAGTTGCCGAATGCCACCCAAGACGCGATCACCAAGGACAACGTTCTGGTTCAGATCGATACCTCGGTCTTTTATCGTATCCTCGAACCGGAAAAGACGGTGTACCGCATCCGCGACGTGGATGGTGCAATTGCAACAACGGTCGCTGGTATTGTTCGCGCCGAGATCGGCAAAATGGATCTCGACGAGGTGCAGTCAAACCGCTCCCAGCTGATTTCCCGCATTCAGGAAAGTGTTGAAACCGCCGTTGACGATTGGGGGATCGAAGTGACGCGCGCGGAAATTCTGGATGTGAATCTCGACCAGGCCACGCGTGACGCGATGCTGCAGCAGTTGAACGCCGAGCGCGCGCGCCGGGCACAAGTGACTGAGGCAGAAGGACAAAAACGCGCCGTTGAGCTACAGGCCGACGCAGAGCTTTATGCCGCCGAGCAATCCGCCAAAGCCCGCCGCATTGAGGCCGAGGCCGAAGCCTTTGCAACGGGCGTTGTCGCCAAGGCGATTCAGGACAATGGCCTCGAGGCCGCGCAGTATCAGGTCGCCCTGAAACAAGTCGAATCTCTGAACTCATTGGGCAGTGGCGCCGGCAACCAGACCATCGTGGTACCAGCAAACGCACTTGAAGCATTTGGCGATGCGTTCAAAATGCTCAGAGGAGGTAAGTGATGGCAGACCCGATTTGGCTGACGTGGTGGATTTGGCTGGCCGGTGCGCTGGCGCTGGGAATCCTCGAAGTTGTTCTGCCCGGATTTATCTTTCTGGGCTTTGCAATCGGAGGGGCGATTACCGGGCTTCTACTTGTCATCCCGGGTGTTGCGCCTTCTCTTCCGATCCTGCTTTTAATCTTTGCGGTGCTGTCCCTGGCCGCTTGGTTGACCCTGCGCCGTATGTTCGCGCTGCCGCATGGTCAGGTGAAGACATTCGAGCACGACATTAACGACTGACCCTCAGTGGCGCCCCTTGGGGGCGCCACGAGCCACTGGACGCTCCCTAAGGTATTTCCTATATAATCACTCAGGCAACCCCGACCCGAGGTACAGATGACTCATCCCAGCGAACAGTTTGAAGGCGAGCCGCTTATTGCGCCGTCGACCATTGAACATCCCCTGTACGAACCCGTGGTCGAAGCCTGCCGTTCGATCTACGATCCTGAAATTCCAGTTAATATCTACGATCTTGGTCTGATCTACACGATTGATATCAACAGCGAAAACGCCGTGAAGGTCACCATGACCCTGACCGCCCCGGGTTGTCCGGTGGCGGGCGAAATGCCCGGCTGGATTGTCGATGCCATCGAGCCCTTGGCGGGCGTCAAAGACGTGGATGTGGAACTGACCTGGGATCCGCCCTGGGGCATGGAAATGATGTCAGACGAAGCTCGGCTGGAACTGGGCTTTATGTAGGCCCCGAATTGCCCACATAAACCCAAGCGCTGTCATAAAACGGTAATACCTCTGTTACCCGTTCGTTCCGAAATTGTCGTAGTTCTGCGAGACAGATAAGGCGCAACGACGGCCCAACAAAACCCGACCTGTCGTTTGCATGGGCCGAAGAAGTGAGTGCCGCCCCCAAAGGACCAGGCCCCGATTACGGACCGCTCTTGCCCGAGAGCGGTCCATTTCATGTCCGGCAACCGAAAACAGCTACTTTAGGCCGCAGGTTGCCTTGATTTCCGCCGACCTTTCGTCGAGCTGTTTTACGTAATCACCTGAAAGCATTTGGAGTTTCTTGTTTTCGGTGCCTGTCACCAAGCCCAGCAGGGCGCCTGCGGGCGTCAGTGCGGTGACGCTTTCCACCTCTTGGTCCTGTGCGTGTTTCTTTTCCGCGGCGATCGCGCGCAAATCGCCTTCGGCGGTGGCACAGTTCACCGGATGCCGTTTGGCGTCCTCGGCGGCAGCCGCCGCACCTGCGAACCCAACAACGGTCAGGCTGGTCACCATCACTAGTCGGGCGACGACGTGAGAAATAGGGTGTACTGGCCTCATTTCATTATACCTTTCTCGATAAGCTGTCGTGTTATGATCAGTCGAAACATACGCTGCCCTGTCAGGCTATTTCTATCCGTAGTGCAAAGGCAAGTCGCGGGTAAGAAAACCACACAAACGCCAAAGCGAAACGAAAAGTTGCTTCGCATTGCCACGCTCACTTGAGCCTTCCCGATTGCGGCCCTAGATTAGGAACAACGCGCGACAATGGAGAACAACATGTTCGGTATTCCCGGCAAACAGGCCGTGACACTGACGCCCAAAGCTGCTGAGCAGATCACCCGCCTGATGTCTGCGGGTGGGCATGCTGGCCTACGCATCGGTGTCAAAAAGGGCGGCTGCGCCGGCATGGAATACACCATGGACTATGTTGACCAGGCCGATCCCAACGATGAAATTGTCGAACAGGACGGTGCGTGCATCATGATCGCGCCGATGGCCCAGATGTTTCTGTTCGGAACGGAAATCGACTACGAGGTTTCGTTACTGGAATCTGGTTTCAAGTTCAGGAACCCCAACGTCGTTGATGCCTGCGGATGCGGCGAATCCATCAAATTCGATGAGACGCTGGCGGCCCAGCAGTAAACATTTCCGGGCTGCCGCCACCCAACTTGGGACTCTGCCCCGGTGATCGGGTCAGCGCCAAAGCAAACGCGCCCTTAACTGGAATTGTCAGGTAGGCCGGACGATGCTATCCGCTGTGCCAGTTCACCGAGCGATCTGGGAGAAACGGATATGCGGCGCAAGTTAGCGGCTGGAAACTGGAAGATGAACGGAACCGGCGCGACGCTAAGCGAGTTGGGCGCGCTGACCCAAAGCCACCCTGCCCCGTCCGTGGACATTCTGATCTGCCCTCCGGCCACGCTGCTTCAGCGTGCCGCTGCAACTGTGAATGGAACCGGGATTTCGGTTGGGGGTCAGGATTGTCATGCCAATGCCTCGGGCGCCCATACCGGCGATGTCAGCGCGGACATGCTGGTCGATGCCGGCGCAACAGCGGTTATTCTGGGTCATTCCGAGCGGCGGGTCGATCATGACGAGCAGAATGAAGATGTGCGTGCCAAGGCCCGTGCGGCCATGGACGCTGGTTTGAAAGCCATCATCTGTGTTGGAGAGAGCCTGGAGCAACGCGACGCCGCCAACACGCTCGACATAATCGGTGGGCAGATGTCAGGGTCTGTTCCGGATCAGTCGACCGGAGAAAACCTGATTATCGCCTATGAGCCGATCTGGGCGATTGGCACCGGTAAAGTACCGACACTGGACGAAATTGGTGATGTGCACGATTTTATCCGAGCCCGCCTTGAGCGCCGTTTTGGCGAAGGCGTTGGTCGTTCCGTTCGGTTGCTTTACGGCGGATCGGTCAAGCCCAGCAATGCAGCTGAAATTTTTGCGGTTTCGAATGTGGACGGGGCGCTGGTTGGGGGCGCAAGCCTCAAGGCCGCAGATTTCTCAGGCATCATTCAGGCGCTCGAAAGCGTCTGAACGGCCCCATTGGGCGTCTGATCATTCCGCAATATCCTCGGCCCAAAGCTCGGGCTTCTCTGTGATGAACCGTTTCATCAAGGCGATACAATCGGGATCTTCGGCCAAGACAACCTCGACGCCGCGCTCCCGCAGGAAGTCTTCATTGCCGCCGAAATTCTGAGTGTCACCGATTACCACCCGCGGAATACCGAACTGAACAATCGTACCGGCGCACATCATGCAGGGCGACAGTGAGGTATACAGAACCGTATCCCGATAGGTCTTTTGCCGTCCGGCTTTGCGCAGCGCATCCATCTCGCCATGCGCAATCGGATCACCCATTTGGACGCGCTGGTTGCGACCCTGTGAGACGACATCTCCGCCCCGGGCCAGAACGGACCCGATCGGGCACCCACCCTCGTCGAACCCGGCCTTGGCCTCATCATAGGCAATGCGCAAAAGACGCGCGTCGGTTTCAGTGAACATGACTGATCGCTTTTTTCTGGACCTTTTACAGTTAACCTGCCGATTGCACCCGAAGGCGTCAACGGCAGGCCGACCCGATCAGGCCAGTTTCATGGCGACAAGGCCTGAGACAATCAGGACAGCGGCCAGAATCCTGAGTGGCGTGATAGCCTCGCCCAGAAACATGATCCCGACCATGAACGCCCCGACGGCCCCGATGCCGGTCCAGATGACATAGGCGGTTCCCAGCGGCAATGTGCGCATTGCCAGGGCCAAAAGACCAAAGGAGCCGATCATCGACACGCCCATAATAGCCGTGGGCCACAGGCGTGTGAATCCGACCGATTGCTTCATAGCAACCGCCCAGATGATTTCCAGCAGTCCGGCCAATAACAGAAAAATCCAGGACATAAGGACACCTCATAAACGTTCGGGTCGTCCCGAATGATCACCCGGTGTGGGGAGGTCGTCCTCGACCCTCTATCTATGATCGCCGCCGGTCCGTTCAAGGGTGCATGCGGCAAGGTTTTGACATTGGTGATCTGCGCGATTCTCCTTTACACAATGCCAAAGCGCTAAAATCGGGCCTGAACCCGGACAAAGCGGTACGAAGAACGGGGACCCAGGAATGGAACGCACAGGGGCCGCAAATCGCAAGGTTTGCATCATCTGCATGAAATGGGGGGACCTGTTCGGCGGCGACTACGTCAACATGTTGTACCGTGCTGTTCAGGACCACTTGTCTCTGGATCATGATTTCATTTGCATAACGGACAACGAAGACGGACTTGATCCGGGCATTAAGGCCTGCCCACTGTCTTTTGCACAGCTGGATCGCCCGGACTGGACGCACGGCAAGTGGCCCAAACTGCTGATGTTCGACCGCCGGATCGTGGGCGACTACGAGGCCGCGTTGTTTTTGGATCTGGACTTGGTCGTAACGGGTCAACTCGACCCTCTGCTCGACATCGTGCTGGACAAGGGCGGTCTGTACCTGATGCCGAAATTCCGGGGTCTGATCTGGCGCATCCTGCCGGCAGCGTTTTGGGACAAAGTGCCCTGGTTCATGAACAAAGTGACCAGAGGCAACTCCTCGGTCGTTGGGTTTGTGCCCTCCGAGCAATATCACCTGTATGACGGGTTTGACGGCCCGGTTCATTTACCAAAGTACGAAAACGACCAGAACTACATCTCGGCTCTCGCAACGAACCGCAAATGCTACCCCAAGAACTGGTGCATCGGGATTGTACACCTCGTGTACTACTGGCCGTTTGGATTGATCTTCAGAAAATACAGGAACCGTCCGAAACGGCCAAAGATTGTCATCTTTAATGGCCGACCCAACCCGGTCGAGTTGGTCAATGACGACATCGGCTATTGGGGATCGCGCCGTCGCCGGGCTTATGGCGGGATCGAATGGGTGGCGGAGTATCTACGGAAATACAGCCGTTAAAAGATCAGGACCGGGTCTCGTTACAGGCCCGATCCATTTTCTGTAGGTACAGCTAGTTCGTTATGATTTCCGGGCCCATGAAAGTATTGGGCAGGAAGGTCGAGATCCATGGGATGTAGGTCACCATGATCAAGAAAACGAACAACACGGCGAGGAACGGCAGCGCCGCTTTCACAACGCTCATCATCGGCATTCCCGCGACACCCGAGGTCACGAACAGGTTCAGACCCACCGGCGGCGTGATCATCCCGATCTCCATGTTGACCACCATGATGATGCCCAGATGGATCGGGTCAATGCCCAGCTCTATCGCGATGGGAAACACCAGCGGCGCGACGATGACCAGCAGGCCGGACGGCTCCATAAACTGACCACCGATCAACAGGATCACGTTGACCACGATCAGAAAGGCCACCGGCCCCAACCCAGCGGACAGCATGGCCTCGGCGATGTGCTGCGGCACCTGCTCGTCTGTCAGCACGTGTTTGAGGATCAGCGCGTTTGCAATGACGAACAGAAGCGTCACGGTCAGTTTCCCAGCCTCAAACAAAGTGTGCTTGGTATCCGGATGGAAAAATGCGGTGACCAACGCGATCGGTTTGCGCATCAAGGGCAGATTCCGCTCGTCGCCTTTGACATGCAGCGGCCCCATGTCTTTGTAGACAAAGCTCGCGATGAAAAAGGCATAGACGGCAGCGACCGCCGCGGCTTCGGTCGGAGTGAAAATGCCGCCATAGATGCCGCCCAGAATGATGACGATCAGGAACAGGCCCCATCCGGCTTCGCGCGCCGAGACGAACACCTCTCCCCATCCTTTCCAGTCGCCTTTCGGCAGGTTCTTGACCTTGGCGATGACGTAAATCGTGATCATCAGCATCAGACCCGCCATCAGGCCCGGAATGACCCCCGCCAGGAACATGCGCCCAACCGACACTTCAACGGCTGCCGCATAGACCACCATCACGATGGATGGCGGGATCAGAATGCCGAGCGTCCCGGCGTTACAGATCACACCGGCGGCGAACTCCTTGGAGTATCCGACCTGGCGCATGCCCGCGATGACGATCGAGCCGATGGCCACAACCGTTGCCGGGGACGATCCCGACAAGGCGGCAAACAGCATACAGGCAAACACGCCTGCAATTGCCAGACCGCCCGGCAGGTGACCCACGCAGGCAATCGAGAAGCGGATAATCCGCCGTGCCACACCGCCTGTTGTCATGAAGGAAGACGCCAGAATGAAGAACGGGATCGCCAACAGTGTAAAGTGGCCCTCGAACGCCTCAAACAACGTGCCCGCAACCGACGCCAGTGAACTGCCGGAATAGATCAGCAGAAACAGGGTCGAACTGAGGCCGAGCGATACCGCAATCGGAACCCCGATCAGCAGCAGTCCGATGACCATTGAGAAAAGAAGGACGACGTCCATCAGTCATGCTCCCCCTGTTGCGCGCGAACTTCTTCGATCTCGTCCTCGACTTCGTGACTTGCGACCAGACGGTCCGTTTGACCACGCCAGATCTGAACGGCAACTTGCGAAAAACGGATCACCAACAGCAGCATCGACACTGGCAAAACCAGATAAGGCACCACCTTGGGCAGCTTTTCGTACCCTTCGCCGTAGTTGATCATGTCTTCCAGAAACCGCAGCGGGGCGACCATGGGGATGTCATCGACTTCATAAAAGCTCTGGCTGCGCGCATCGACATTGAACCCGGTGGGAAACCAACGGCCCGAGGTCGGCGGCAGATCGGCGAAGACGGCCCAGTAGTCATACGCGCCTTTCAGCATCAGCAGCGAAAACACAAGGCAGCATCCCACCGCGATCAGAGCCAGAATACGGCGCGGTGCCGGGGCCAGCATGTTCAGGATCGCGTCCACACCCAGATGCGCGTGTTTTTTGACCGCGTAAGATGCCCCGAGCAAAACCAGCCACCCAAATGTGAAGACCGTCAGCTCAAGCGCCCATAAGATATTGGAGTTGAAAACAAACCGCGCGATCACATTGGCAAAGGTCACGGCCGTCATCAGGCCCAGAAGCAATGCGATCAGGGTTTCCTCGATTTGGTCGACCAGCCCTGTCGGGCCGGATTTCGCACCAGACATTTCTCTGTCCCCGCATTTTTTGTGATGAGAGTGAAAAGCGGCGGGCCTTTTACGGCCCGCCGAGCCTGCGCGTCCTTAAACTCCCCAATCCCCGGACGCGCGGCCTCAACCGGGATCAGAACCCGGCGTTGATGGCCTGAGCGGCGTCGATCTTGTCCTGACCAACGTCGCCGGCAAACTGGTCCCAAACCGGCTTCATCGCGTCGACCCAGGCCTGACGCTGTTCAGGTGTCAGATCGCGGATGATGCCGCCTGCGTCAGTGATCGAGGCTTTGGCTGCTTCGTTTACAGCAAAGGCTTCCTTGTTCCGCTGCTCGGTCACTTCGGCCAGAATGGTTGTGAACTGATCCCGCACCTCCGGATCAAGGCTGTCCAGCCAATCCACCGAGGTCACGACCAGATAGTCGATGATGCCGTGATTGGTCTCGGTGATGCCGTCTTGCACCTCAAAGAATTTTTTGCCGTAGATGTTCGACCAGGTGTTCTCCTGCCCGTCCACAACACCCTGCTGCAGCGCGCCATACACTTCCGAAAAGGCCATTTTCTGCGGGCTGCCACCGATAGCTTCCATCTGAGCGACCAATACGTCCGAGGACTGCACGCGGAATTTCAGACCATCCGCATCAGATGGATCGACCAGAGGCGTGTTGGCCGACATCTGCTTCATGCCGTTGTGCCAGAAGGCCAGACCTTGCAGGCCGCGGCGCTGCATACTGTCTTTCATGGCCTGACCATCTGCTGACGCCTGGAACGCATCCACAGCGTCGATGTTCTTGAACATGAACGGCAGGTCAAACAGGCGGAACTGCTTGGTGAATTTCTCGAACTTCGACAGAGACGGTGCGGCCAGTTGCACGTCGCCCTGCAGCATCGCCTCAAGCACTTTGTCGTCATTGTAGAGTGTGGAGTTCGGGTAGACCTCCATGCACATCACGCCTTGCATCTCGTCATTGACGCGCTGCTCCAGCAGGGACGCAGCGATCCCCTTGGGATGTTTGTCGGTATTCGTCACATGCGCGAACT
Organism: Ruegeria sp. B1; assembly: GCF_056535885.1. NCBI lineage: Bacteria > Pseudomonadati > Pseudomonadota > Alphaproteobacteria > Rhodobacterales > Roseobacteraceae > Ruegeria > Ruegeria sp. B1. The sequence goes on from NZ_JBQFJA010000001.1 coordinate 2,933,338, forward strand.
TCACGACAATCTCGCCGTCTTCACATGCAGCCCACCCCGCTGTTGCGGTAACGGTCAGGGCCAAAGCCGTTGCGGCCGTTGTCAGGATTTTCATCTGTTCTCCTCCCAGACTTCCTATGATCTTCCGGTCGGCAGTGAAGCGAATCAAATCCCGCCAAACAACAATTTGGCCCCGCCTCGCCAAACAGAAGTTTTTTGTTTTTTTATCAGTATATTACGTATCACATAAAGCATATCTCGCCTCCCGCTCGCTCCATGTGTGCGGATTTTCGCACGCTACAGGTGCGATTTGTGCGGATTTTCGCACATGTGACGAATCGTTTTTCGAATCGCAGTTCCGGAAAGTGACCTCCGGTGAATTCTCTCCTTTGCGGCGGATCACGACCGGGTTTGAACTATCTGCGATAGTCTTCGGGACGTATCTGATAGCGCGCCAGCTTGTCATAAAACGTTTTTCGCGGAAGCTTTAGGGCCTTGGCGGCGTCTGACGCCTTGCCATTGTGACGCCCAAGCGCTGCGATCAGTAACGAGCGTTCCACCCGTGCCATCTGTTCGGTCAACCCAAGGTCTGCACCTTGCGCGACGTCCTCAGGCATACCCAATACAAACCGCATCGCAGCAGACATCAGAGACCGCGCATTGCCTGGCCAATCGCTGGCCATCAGAAAAGCAAGGTGTTCGGATGTGATCTCCGGTTCTGCAATCCCGGCCTGTTCCGCTGCCTGAGCGACATACTGCCGGAAAATCACAGGTATGTCTTCGGGACGCTCGGCCAGCGACGGGATGCGCACCCGCATGACATCCAGTCTGTAATACAAATCGGCGTTAAAGCGTCCGTCCCCTGAAATCGCGGACAAATCCGCGCTTGAACCAGCGATGATCCGCGCAGTGATACCGCGTTCAATCAGCTCAAGAGCGGCGTATTGCGTGGCCTGCGGCATCGCGGACACCTCATCCAGAAACAGAGAGCCGCCAGATGCATCCTCGCAGGCGCGCGTCAGGTCATCCGCGCTCATCCCCGAAGCCGGTCGTTTGACAAACGGTCCCTGCGCAACTGGCGACATCAGATGGACAACTTCGGCCACCTTGGAAATCCCGCTGCCCGGCGGCCCGGTCACCAGAACTTCGGCACTGGTCGGCGCAACGGTGCGGACCCGCTCTCGCAAGGCTTCGGCTTGTGGGGAAAGACCAAACAGCAAACGCGCGGCCGGGTCACCGCGCTCCAGCTCTGATTTTAGTGCTCGTTGCTCCAAAACCTGCGTCCGGATAACAAAGGCGCGTTCCAGCACGGCCAGCAAATCGGCTGCCGCGCAGGGTTTTTCGAGAAAGTCGAATGCCCCCTGCCCCATGGCCTGCACCGCCATCGGTATGTCACCTTCGGCGGTCAGCAAGATGACCGGCAGGTCCGGATCGACATCATGCGCATAAGACAACAGGTGAAAACCGTCCCGACCCGGCATCCGAATATCGGACAGGATCACGCCGGGGAATTCGCTTCGAATATGGTCTTTTGCCGCAACAAAAGACCCCGCAGACACAGCTTCATACTCTGCCAGTTCCAGCGTCTGGGCCAGCGCTTCGCGAACAGCGGCATCGTCATCGACCAGAAGAACCTTACGCATCACGCGGCCTCTTCCTCTTCGCAGGGTTCAAGCTCAACCGTGAATTCAGCACCATCGGCGGTATTGCTGCCGCGAATGTCGCCGCCGAAACTCTGAACCAACCCGTAAGAAATCGACAGTCCCAGCCCCATCCCCTCGGATGAACCGACGCTCTTGGTCGTGTAAAACGGCTCGAACACCCGGTCCGGGTCTTCGATGCCGGGTCCGGTGTCACGGACCGAAACGCGCAAGCGTTTGCCCTGCGACACCGTGATCGACACCCGGCGCGTTGGCCGGTTTTCCATGGCGTCCACGGCGTTGTTGATCAGATTGACGAATACCTGCACCAGACGCACCTCGCCACCCCATGCCAGAACCGGCTCATCCGGGGGCGACCAATCCAAAGTGACGTCGTCGTCGCGCAGACGCGCGTCGGTCAGTTCCACGGCGGTGTTGATCACCTGAACCAAATCGACCCGTCCCATCGGTTCATCCTCGTTGCGGGCAAAGGCGCGTAGATTTCGGATGATCCGCGCCATACGGGCGGCCAGATCGGAAATCCGACCGAGGTTTTCGCCGGCCTTGTTTTCATTGCCCCGGTTCAGAAAGGCCGCGCCATTGTCGGCAAACTGTCGGATCGCCATCAGCGGCTGGTTCAATTCGTGACTGATTCCGGCAGACATCTGTCCCAGCGCGCTGAGCTTTCCGGCCTGAACCAGATCCGCCTGCGCGCGTTTCAGCGCGGCCTCTGCCTCTTGCCGTTCGGCGACCTCGCGCCGCAATGCCGTGTTGGCAACGGTCAGGTCATGGGTGCGCTTGGCTACACGGCTTTCCAGAACGGCGTTTGCCTCGGCCAGTGTCCGCCGACGCTCGGTCGCCAGAAACAGTAATGCACCAAAGGCCAGACAGATCGCGGCAACGGCTGCAGCCTGCAGCCCGGCCAGACGTCGGGCCGGGGCGACATCCACCAACACTTCGGCGGTCATATCTATAACTGGCAGATCGAGCGTCAGGTGCAACGCGTGGCGCGGCAGGTACCGACCCCAGTTCAGTGTCCAAAGCTCGTGTTCGCCAACCCATGACGACGCGAACTCAACTGCGACGTCGTCAGGTGGCGTCAAGCCCGGCTCCCCGTCTGCGCGTTGCCAGAATAACAGATCAGATCGGTTCGAGATGAACACAACGCCATCCGTGTCCACAAAGAAAACCGCTTCGGTACTGCCACGCCAGGTTTGTTCCACATCCTGCACGTCCGCGACCACCATCAGCGCGCCTTCTACCTGACCAGAGCGGCCGAAAGACGGTGCCGCGTAGGAATACGTGCGATCTTCATTGAATGGCTCAATGCCTCGGGCGCTTCCCATCGCGCCCTGCATGGCACGCTCAAAAGCCGGATGACCTGCCAAGTTGCGCTGTTCCAAAGGGTGGGCCGACACCAGAACCTGCCCGTCCAGATCGAGATATATCATGTTAAGCGCCGCGGTCTTGTCCGTTGCATCCAGCAACATGAGTTCCGCGTCCCGACGCTGTGACGGTGTGTCAAGCTCCCGCAGCACGGGGTGATCTGCCATTAGCACTGCAAGCTCCTGATAAACCTGCATCTGCGTGCTTAGTCGGTCGGCCGCCAGTTCCAGATCCGCCTCGGCCTTGTCGCTGAGCTGCGACACTGCCTGCCGATAGCCATACGACCAGACCACCGAGGACAACAGCCCGACGACAATCAGAAAACCGGCGATGACCCAAACCCTGTGCATGATCAAGGGTCTTGCATTCACAGCGCCCCATGGCAAGTCTGCAGCAGATGAAGGTAGTGTTCCAATCCCCGACAGATCCAGGATTCGTGCAAGATCCTTACCCGTTTTACGACATTGCCCGCGCATTTGGGGATCTGGTTTACTGGGACGATTACAACATGATCGCTGCGGTTTCGCACAGGGCGGTCCATGCTTTTCTTCGCGACCGTCGGTTCGGGCGCGAGGTGCCTGCCGAACTCGCGACCCCCGGTGCGGACCACCTTGCCCCGTGGCTGGCAATCGAGGCGCATTCCATGCTGGATGCAGAACCGCCCCGACATACACGCTTGCGGGCTCTGGTGATGCGGGCCTTCACGTCCAGAGCCATCGCGGCCCTTACCCCGTCGATTGAGAAACTCTGTCATACACTGATCGACGCTTTCCCGGCCGAACCCTTTGACCTGCTGGATGCGTATTGCACGCAGATCCCTGTCATTGCGATCTGCAGGTTGCTGGGTGTCCCCGAGGACATGGCGCCACATCTTTTGCGATGGTCCCATGACATGGTCGCAATGTATCAGGCCAGCAGAACCCGCGAGACCGAGGACAGAGCCGCGCAATCGTCGCAGGAATTCACCGATTTCCTCGACGACTACATTCGCAGACGACGCAGCGCACCGGCAGATGACCTGATCACCCGATTGATCGCCGCTGAAGAAGAAGGTGAAAAGCTGTCCCGAGACGAATTGATCGCGACCTGTGTATTGCTTTTGAATGCGGGGCACGAGGCAACGGTGCATGCCTTGGGGAACGGCGTAAAAACGATTCTCGAGGCCGCATTGCCGGGTGAGCTATTCGAGCGCAATGCTCTGGATGCGACGGTCGAAGAAACCCTGCGCTTCGATCCGCCGCTGCACATGTTTACGCGCTATGCCTATGGAGACGCAGAGCTTTTCGATCACAGCTTCCGGCGAGGAGATCAGGTTGCCCTTCTGCTGGGGGCAGCAAATCGCGATCCGTCTGTCTGGTCCAACCCGAATGAATTTGACCCTAGGCGCAAGGTGCAGACCAACACCAGCTTTGGCGGCGGCTTGCATTTCTGTATCGGTGCGCCTTTGGCGAGGCTGGAAATGCGTATCGCCCTGCCAATCCTGTTTGACAGACGTCCGAACCTGCGGCTTGTTGATCAGCCTCTTTACTCCGACAGCTACCACTTTCACGGATTGTCCCAATTGCGCGTTGAGGCCAAAGGCTGAGCCTTGCCGCACTATGCCTGCGTCAACGCTCCCAGCGGCAGCATCGTGGTGGATTTGATTTCTTCCATCGATAAAAGTGCCGTGACGTTGTGAACGCGCACCTCTGAGATCAGGGACTGATAAAACTGGTCATAGGCTCGGGCATTCTTGACCCGAACCTTCAGGATGTAATCGATGTCACCCGCTAACCGATGAGCCTCTTGCACTTCCGGATGATCCTGCAGCGCCTTGAGAAACTTTCTTTGCCAGTCCGCCTCATGCTCGGACGTGCGGATCAGGACAAAGAATGTTGCTTCAAATCCAAGCGCTTCGGCATCCAGCAAAACGGTCTGATGGCCTATGATCCCGGCGCCTTTGAGCTTGCGGATGCGATTCCACACCGGTGTCTTGGAACTGCCGACACGGGCGGCAATTTCATCCAGCGACTGACTTGCATCGCGCTGTAGCTCGGCCAGAATTTTCCGATCCATATCGTCTATTCGCACCGACATTCCAATTATCCCCTCATTTCGAAACCGGTGTTCTGATACGCGGTACATAACGAACACCCGTTCTTATTTGCCGCGCAATATGGCGCTTTGGCGGGAATATTTCCTATATTGGGAGGCAAGTCAAACCACAGCTGGAACGATCTGATGCAGCTTACCCAGGAAACACACAGAGTGGGACATGTCGATTTTGTCGGCGCCGGTCCGGGCGATCCAGAATTGCTGACCCTCAAGGCAGTGTCGGCGTTCGAACAAGCGGATGTTGTGCTGCATGATCGCCTGATCAGCGATGAGATTCTGTCGCTGGCGGGTCGGCACGCGACGCTGGTGGATGTTGGCAAAGCCGGTTTCGGACCGTCCTGGAAGCAAGGCGATATCGATGCGCTTCTGGTCGATTATGCAGCCAACGGTAATCGTATCGTGCGCCTGAAGTCCGGCGACCCCACGGTTTTCGGCCGGCTGGATGAAGAGATCGAAGCTGTTGAAACCGCAGGCATTTCCTGGCGGATCGTCCCCGGTATCACTGCCGCTTCTGCCGCAGTTTCCGAAATCGGCCAAAGCCTGACGCGCCGTGGGCGAAATTCGTCGATCCGGATTCTCACCGGTCACGACATGAAAGGCTTTGCCGATCATGACTGGAACGGTCTGGCGCGGTCCGGCTCGGTTGCGGCCATTTACATGGGCAAGAAATCAGCGCGTTTCATTCAGGGACGTCTGATCATGCATGGGGCAGATCGCGCAACACCGGTCACGCTGGTTGAAAACGCCTCACGCCCCGATCAGCGCGTTCTGGCCAGCACGCTTGACCAGTTGCCGACAGATCTGACTGACGCCGACATGAACGGTCCGGCGCTGATATTCTATGGCCTGGCGCCGCGCGAGGCGGTTCAGGCTGTGTCCGATTTCGAAAAGGAGCTTGCCTGATGCCCCGCGTGTTTACCCCCAAAGTCGTCACTGCAAACGATCTGCTGGAAGGCGACGTGATTTATCAGACCGAAGATGATGTCTGGTCGCGTGATCTGTCCGAGGCGGAGTTGATCACCGACGAGGCCCATGCGCAGGTTCGCCTGTTGGATGCTCAGCGTCAGGCAGGCAAGATTGTGGGGGCTTATCTGGCTGACGCCGAGGCCGGTGAAAACGGCCCCGAACCCACCCATTTTCGGGAGGATTTCCGCCGCACTGGCCCGTCCAACTATGCCCACGGGAAACAGGAAACTTCCCCGCAGCCCCGGGCCTGACAACAGGCCCCTCTCTCCCCTTCTCAAGGCCCCGGGTCCGGGGCTGCACCTAAGGACAGCTAGACATGTATCGCTACTCCGAGTTTGACACAGCCTTTCTGGAAGAACGCAATGCGCAGTTCCGCGCGCAGGTCGAGCGCCGTATCGACGGCTCGTTGACCGAAGATGAATTCAAGCCTCTGCGTCTTATGAATGGTCTGTATCTGCAGCTGCACGCCTACATGCTGCGCGTCGCGGTTCCCTATGGCACCTTGTCGAGCGCGCAGATGCGTCAGCTCGCCTTGCTGGCAGAAAAGTGGGACAAAGGCTACGGCCACTTCACCACGCGTCAGAACATCCAGTACAACTGGCCCAAACTGAAAGACGTGCCGGATATGCTGGACGCGCTGGCCGAGGTTGGCATGCACGCCATCCAGACCTCGGGCAACACGATCCGCAACGTGACCGCCGACCACTTCGCCGGTGCGGCCGCAGATGAGGTCGCCGATCCACGCCCCTATGCGGAACTGCTGCGCCAGTGGTCGACGGATCACCCGGAATTCCAGTTTATGCCGCGCAAGTTCAAGATCGCCATCACCGGCAGCGAAAACGACCGTGCCGTGATCAAGGCGCATGATATCGGCCTGCAACTGGTCGAGCGTGACGGCATTCTGGGTGCCCGCGTCATCGTGGGTGGGGGTCTGGGTCGCACGCCGATGATCGGTAAAGAACTGTCCGAGTTCGTCGCCTTTGACGATCTGCTGGCTTACCTTGAGGCCACCGTGTCCGTGTGGAACCAGATCGGCCGCCGCGACAACAAGTACAAAGCTCGCATCAAGATCACCGTGCATGAGCATGGCATCGACGCAATCCGCGCCAAGGTTAACGAACGCTTCCTGAAGGTGCGCCCGCAGTTCAAGGGTGCCGACATGACCCTGCTGGACGAGATCAAAGTCCACTTTGCGCCTCCAACCTTCCGTGAGGGTTCGGTTGCCTCGTTTGAGGGCGCCTATACCAACGATCCGGTCTTCCGCTCATGGGTTGACACCAACATTGCGCCGCACAAGAACGCGGACCACGCGATTGTGACCATCTCGATCAAGAAGCATGGCCAGACGCCGGGCGATGCAACTGCCGAGCAGATGCGCGTGATGGCCGATCTGGCGGAAAAGTATGCCTATGACGAGCTGCGCATCAGCCACGAGCAGAACGTGATCCTGCCGCATGTCCACAAGTCGGACCTGCCCGCGCTCCACGCGAAGTTGAAGGAATATGAACTGGCCACGGCCAATATCGGCCTGATCAGCGACATCATTGCCTGCCCCGGCATGGACTACTGCGCGCTGGCAACCGCGCGGTCCATCCCCGTGGCGCAGCAGATCGCGACCCGGTTCGAAGACCTTAAGCTGGAGCATGATATTGGTCACCTGAAGATCAAGATCTCGGGCTGCATCAACGCCTGTGGTCATCACCATGTCGGCCATATCGGTATTCTGGGGCTGGATCGCGCAGGCGTCGAAAACTACCAGATCACTCTGGGGGGTGATGGCACCGAAACGGCTGCAATCGGCGATCGCACCGGTCCGGGCTTTGCCTATGACGAAATCGTACCCGCCGTCGAACGCATCGTAGACGCGTATCTAGAGCAACGTGATAGCGCAGAGGAGACTTTCCTGGAAACCTACCGCCGCGTCGGTATGGCTCCGTTCAAGGCCGCCCTCTATCCCGAGGCTCGGGCGAATGCCGCTTGACCTGATCCAGACGGAACTGGGCCGGGACAGACGTGAACTGACCGAAAAGGTCAACGCGCTGAACGCCCGGTTCCGCCACCACAGTGCACATGATGTGATGCATGGCGCGATTGAGGAGATTGACGCGCTTGCTCTGGTTTCCAGCTTTGGGGCGGAATCGGTGGTTCTGCTGCACATGGCGGCGGTTGTCGACAAGGCGACACCCGTCCTGTTCATCGACACGCAGATGCTGTTTGCCGAAACGCTGGCATACCAGCAAGAGGTCAGCGAGCGGCTGGGCCTCAGCAATGTTCACATCATCCGGGCGGATGAGGAGGACATTGAACGCGAAGACCCCTATGGCGCATTACGGCTGCGTGACATGGATGCCTGCTGCAACCTGCGCAAGACTTTTCCACTGCAAAAGGCCCTGTCGGGCTATGACGGCTGGATCACCGGGCGCAAACGCTTTCAGGCCGGATCCCGAGCCGCGCTCGATTTTTTCGAGGTCGAGGATGGCACCGGACGGATCAAGGTCAATCCGCTGGCCCATTGGGCGCCCGAGGACGTGCGCACCTACATGCACGAAAACAACCTGCCCCGGCACCCGCTGGTGGCCAAAGGATACCCTTCGATTGGCTGTGCGCCCTGCACGTCGCCGGTCAAAGAGGGCGAAGATCCCCGCGCCGGACGCTGGCGCGATCAGAACAAGGAAGAATGCGGCATCCATTTTGTCGACGGCAAGATGATGCGCGCTGGAGAAACGACATGAGTGTAATTGTAACGGATGCAGGGTTCGGCCCTGACGACTGGACCGATGGCTACGTCACACTGGAAGATGCGGCAAATGACGTCGTTGCCTTGGACGTGGCCTCGGATACCGATCCCGATGACCTGATCGACCGGCTGGGCAGTGCGCAAATGGTGCGCGTGGACTTCCCGTCTTCGGCCGATGGGCGCGGATTCACGATTGCCCGCGTCTTGCGCCTGAAAGGGTTCACCGGCCGTTTGCGCGCCAAGGGGCATGTTCTGGCGGACCAATATGCCATGGCCCGCCGCAGCGGCTTTGATGAGGTTGAGATCGATAACGATCTGGCCGCCCGTCAGCCCGAGGATCACTGGCTGGCCCGGGCGAACTGGAAAGACAACAACTATCAGGCACGCCTGCGCGGCTAGAGCCGCAAATCGCCAGCCAGAGAAACGCAGGGGCACCTACCCCCTTTTCATGACCTGAATCAAAGCTTAAACGGAGAGGCCGGTTTAACAGACCGGTGGTGAAACGATGACAGAGATGAGACCCGTGACCGAAGCCACTGCCGTAAAGGCCCCCGTCCTGCCGGACGCCCAGACCGTCACCGATGTCAAGCATTGGACCGACAACCTGTTTTCCTTCAAGGTGACGCGCCCCGCCTCACTGCGCTTTCGGTCCGGTGAGTTTGTGATGATCGGTTTGCTTGGGGACAATGGCAAACCTCTGCTGCGCGCCTATTCCATTGCCTCGCCCTCTTGGGATGAAGAACTTGAGTTTTACTCGATCAAGGTGCAAAACGGCCCACTGACATCGAAATTGCAGCACATCAAACCGGGTGATCAGATCATCCTGCGGCCAAAACCGGTTGGCACGCTGGTCCACGACGCCTTGTTGCCGGGCAAGCGCCTCTGGCTGTTTGCCACGGGCACGGGTTTTGCGCCCTTTGCCTCGCTGCTGCGCGAGCCGCAAACTTACGAAGACTACGACGAGGTCATCGTCACCCACACGTGTCGGGAAGTGGCCGAACTGGAATTTGGCCGTCAATTGATCGAAAACGTTCGGCAGGACGAGTTGCTGGCCGAACTGATCGGCGAAGGCTTTGCCGACAAGATCCGCTATTACCCGACCACCACCCGGGAAGAGAGCCCCAAAATGGGGCGCATCACCAACTTGCTGAAAGACGGAACCGTGTTTGCCGATCTTGGCATTGACGGTGGCATCCAACCCGAAACCGACCGGGCCATGGTCTGCGGCTCGCTGGCCTTCAATTTGGATATCAAGGCAATCCTGGAAGAGTATGGTCTGCGCGAAGGGGCAAATTCGGAACCCAAAGAATTCGTCATAGAAAAAGCCTTTGTCGGCTGACTGGGTGCTTGGTCGGGGCCTTAGGCCCTGACCGGTTTCGATCGATGGCTGTGAAACCGGCGAGATTCAGGCATTTCCATGTTTATGGCGCTTGAAACGGCGCGCGGGGCAGTCTAAATTCCGGGCTCGAATTTCTGCAATCATCAAAGGAATGAACCCATAGCTCGCAGACCTCACAACGCGCCACCGCAAAGAGATACCGGACCGCGCGTCAATGATAAAATCCGTGCCCCCGAAATTCGCCTGATTGGCGCTGAAGGCGAGAATGTCGGGGTGGTTCATCCCGCCAAAGCGATGCAAATGGCAGCCGATGTTGGTCTGGATCTGGTCGAGATTTCGCCGAATGCAAACCCGCCCGTTTGCAAGATCATGGATTTTGGTAAGTATAAGTACGAACAGCAGAAACGCGAAAGCGAAGCGCGCAAAAAGCAAAAAGTCATCGAGGTGAAAGAGGTCAAATTCCGGCCCAACACCGATACGCATGACTATGATGTCAAAATGCGCAACGTATTCAAATTCCTCGACAACGGCGACAAGGTCAAAGTGACCCTGCGGTTTCGGGGCCGTGAAATGGCGCACCAGAATCTGGGCCGCGAGCTTCTCGAACGTGTGGCAGAAGACATTAAAGAGGTCGGCAAGATCGAGAACATGCCGAAAATGGAAGGCCGTCAGATGATTATGATGATCGGGCCGATGCCTCAGAAGTAATCTGAGTTACATGTCGAATTCAAAGGCTCTCGCAGGATTGCGCGGGCCTTTTTTCTTTTGGCTTTAACAACTTGAAAACAGCAGACTAGGTGTCTCTAAATCACTGCTGCTATAGCCCGATCCAACTTTGTCACCAGTTCGTCCACCTGATGATCTTCAATAATGAACGGCGGCGCCAAAAGGATATGGTCCCCGACCCTACCATCGCGGGTTCCCGACATCGGATAACAGATCAGCCCTGCGACCATGGCCGCTTTCTTGATCTGTCCGGCCGTGCCCAACGAAGGATCGAGCGGGGCCTTGCTGTCGCGATCAGCAACCAATTCGATCCCCCGAAACAGCCCCCGCCCCCGGATATCGCCGACATGGGGGTGCTGGCCAAACGCCGCCTCCAGCGCGGACTGCACTTTGTCGCCCATAACACGCGCCCGCGCTGGCAGGTCGCGTCCGGTCAGTTCCCGGATCACGGCCAGAGCGGCTGCGGTCGCAACAGGATGGCCCACATAGGTATGACCGTGCTGAAAGAAACCCGATTCATTCCGGATCGCGTCGTAAATCCGTCCTGTGCACAGCATCGCACCGATGGGTTGATACCCCGCCCCCAAGCCCTTGGCGATGCACAGAATGTCCGGCGCGACGCCATCATGGTCGCAGGCAAACAAATGCCCCGTCCGCCCCATGCCGCACATGACCTCATCCAGAATCAGCAACACGCCGTACTGATCACAAATCTCGCGGATCCGCCGGAAATACCCCTCTACCGCCGGAACCGCACCCAATGTGGCCCCCACAACCGGTTCCGCCATAAAGGCCATCACGGTGTCCGGCCCCAGGCGCAGGATTTCCGCCTCTAATTCATTGGCAATGCGCTGACCATAATCATAGCTGCTCTCGTCCTTGGGCTTTTCCGCATATTCGTAGCAGGCCGAGATATGTGTCATATCGATCAGCATCGGCGCGAACTGAGCCCGTCTCCACGCATTTCCACCAGCTGAAAGAGCGCCCAGTGTGTTGCCGTGATAGCTTTGCCGCCGGGCAATGATATGGCGGCGTTCGATCTGGCCGATTTCCAGGTAATACTGGCGTGCCAGCTTGATCGCAGCCTCGGTGGCCTCTGACCCGCCGGATACGAAATACACACGGTCCAGATCGCCCGGCGCATGTTTGATTAGCAAGTCCGCCAACGCCTCCGCGGGTTCGGATGTCATGAACCCGCTATGCGCAAATGCGATCTGTTCCACCTGATCCTGAACCGCTCGCACCACAGCGGGATTGGAATGACCCAAACAGGACACCGCCGCGTCGCCGCAGTCCAGATAGCGCCGTCCTTGCGTATCGATCAGGTAACAGCCATCCCCGCCCGCTGCGATGGGCAGGTCTGATTTCGTGTGTCTAGGAAATACATGGCTCATCTGACTGTCCTTTCCAACAGGGCCACCAGCGCAGCAACGGAGGCCGCATTGTCTGTCCAACTCCGCCCGTCAGCATCTGTCAGGCTGTTTTCAAATCCGACACGCACATCACCGCCACGTTGCGCTGACGCCTGTAGGCATCTGTGTTCCTGCGTCCCAAAAGCGCAGACCATCCAGGGTGCATCAGTTTGCGGAAACTCGTCGATATTCTCTGGTGCCGATTCCTGATTTTCAGTGTAGCGGCCCAGCACCAACAGGCGGTCCACCTGATCCGGGCGCACAATGCCTGACCGCTGCCAGCGATCCAGCATCCTACAATCCTCGGCATCATAGAGAATATGCTGCACGCGGGTGCCCTGCTCTGCACACAGCCCATAGACCTTGTCGGCCATCTCCGGCGCGCGCGCAATCTCCCGCACGGAAACTGAGGCCCAGTCCGGACGCACCGATTGCAGGCACTCAAACTGTGCGTCGACATCATACAGACCGGCAGCTTCGGTGGTAATCTGAATGTCCATCAGCGGGGCTTCTGATCGTACGGCGGCAATCGTTTCAAGATAGCGCCCTGCGTCAAGAGAGTGCTGGCCTTGATCGTCCCGAACATGCAGATGTATCCCCCGCGCCCCTGCGTCAAAGCATCCCAGCGCGGTTTTCACGATCTGATCCGTCGAAACCGGAAGCGCCGGGTGATCCCCCGGACTGCGCCGCGCACCATTAGGCGCGACAAGAATGTAGGGTTTCCGCCCTGTCAGTTCCGCCTGCGGTTGGGTCTCGACCATGGCCATCTCTCCTGCTGCCTTTGCCCATCTATCTGTCGGCGCAGTGTTTTCAACTTGCCAATGACAGAACATATGTTTTTCTTGAGTCATGACCCCTACACCGACCCAACTCACCGACAACCTGCGGCGCACCATAGACGACATGCCCGTCCAGCTTCAGGCCGCGGCGAAGTACATTATCGATCATCCCGCCGATTTCGGCATCGATCCCATCCGAACCACGGCAGGCAAAATCGGCGTCAGCTCGAACGTTTTGGTCCGGCTGGCACACCGGCTGGGATTTGATGGATTCGATGCGTTTCGGCGACCGTTCCGGCAGGCCCTGACCACGGATGGCGAAGAGCGCCTGCACCAAGACTGGTTGAAACGCCTGCGCACGCAGGATGAATTCAGTGCCGCGCAGGCGAATTTCGCGCAGAACGAACTAAATGTCGTGACGCGATCTTTGCGCCTCATGGATCCGCAGAAAACACAAGAGGCGGCGCAGCTGATCCTGGGATCGAACAGATGCTTTGTCACAGCCACCCGCGCCAGCTTTGCCCTGGCATACTGTTTTCACTACGCCGGGCGGATGGCACATCCCGGGCTGCACCTTATCCCCCGGCATATGGGATCGGCAGTCGACGACCTGCTGGAGGCGGGTCAGGGTGACTGCCTTTTGGCCATCACGGTGCGTCCCTATTCCGCAGACACGATCCGATCCATGCGGTTTGCCCGAGACAAAGGTTCACGGATCATTCTGATCTCTGACAGCAACGTGATCGCACCGGGCCTTCGGGCTGATGTCACCTTTCAGGTCACCACGCGATCCCTGCACCATTTCTCAAGCTTCTCGGGGGCGATGGCGGTTCTGGAATGCCTGTTGGGCCATCTCTTTGCCGCAGGTGGCGCGGAGGCACGCAAACGGGTCGACGCGTATCAAAAGGCCCGCGAGGACACCGGGGCCTATTGGCAACCGTCAAAGCCACCCAGACTACGCCGCAAATGACAAACCCCGGCCAGATCAGCCGGGGCCAGGTCCTGCTATCTGGACAACTCACATGGTCGCTTGAACGGCGCGTTTGGTCATGACGCCGACCAGATGTGCACGATAGTCCTTGCTGCCGTGCAGATCGCCGATCATGTTCATCGAGTTGACCTGAAGGTCCATCAGCGCGTCAGGCCGGAACTCCTTGCTCAGCGCCTGTTCGGCTTCCGACCAGCGGAACACGCCGTCTTCGCTGGCACCGGTGACGGCAACCCGCACGCCATCTGCAAACCGCGCCAGAAAGACTCCCACCAAAGCAAAGCGTGATGCTGGCTGAAGGAACTTCTGATAGCTCGCTGCCTGCGGTACCGGGAACCGCACCGACGTTATGATTTCCCCTTCCTCCAGGGCCGTGCTGAACATCCCCTCAAAGAAATCGTCCGCCGCGATCTGACGCGAGTTCGTCACGATCACTGCACCCGACCCCAACACACCTGCCGGATAACAGGCCGCCGGGTCATTGTTGGCAATCGACCCGCCGATGGTCCCGCGATTGCGCACCGCCGGATCGCCAATCTGGCCTGCCAGTGCCGCCAGCCCCGGGTAGCTCTCCGCTGCATCCCGCGCCACCGCGGCGTGGGTGGTCGCGCCGCCGATGCTGACCGAGCCATCATCTTCGACACACACACCCTTCATTTCGGTAATCCCGCTCAGTGCGACCAACGCGGATGGGGCCGCCAACCGCTGTTTCAAGGTCGGGATCAGCGTCTGACCACCCCCGAACGCCTGCGCGTCTTCAGCCCCCAATGCCGCAACCGCATCCGCAATCGTCGCGGGCTTCTCAAACTCGAAATTATACATTTCGTCGTCCTTTCCGAAGAGCACTCCTCCGCTCTTCATCTTTTTGGAAGTACTCCGGGGAGCGCGAGGGGCTGGCCCCTCGCACCCGCCCTCTCAACTCAGCTGTTCATCGCGGCCCAGACGCGCGACGGGCTCACCGGCATGTCGATATGATCCACCGCCTTGCCGCCGGAGGTCATCGCATCCAGAACTGCATTGACCACAGCCGGCGGCGAGCCGATCGCACCGGCTTCACCACAGCCCTTCACGCCCAGCGGGTTGTGCGTGCAAGGTGTCTGGCTGGAATGATCCACGCCGTAAAACGGCACGTCATCAGCGCGTGGCATCGCATAGTCCATGAAGGACCCGCTCAGCAGCTGGCCGTTTTCGTCATAGGCGCAGTTCTCCAACAGCGCCTGACCGATGCCCTGACCGATCCCGCCATGCACCTGACCATCCACGATCATTGGGTTGACAATGTTGCCAAAGTCATCCGCAGCCGTGAAGGCCTCAATCGTAACTTGCCCGGTCTCGGGGTCCAGTTCGACCTCGCAGGCATACGCGCCTGCCGGGAAGGTGAAGTTGGCCGGGTCGTAGAACGCGGTCTCCTCCAGCCCCGGCTCAACCTCCAGCGGGAAGTTATGCGGCACATAGGCCGTCAGGGTCACATCGCCCCAGGCCACCGACTTGTCGGTGCCCGCAACGCTGAACTGACCGTCCTTCAGCTCGATATCCGCCTCCGAGGCTTCCAGCAGGTGGGCCGCGATCTTCTTGGCCTTGTCGATCACCTTCTCGGTGGCCTTCACCATGGCCGAGCCACAGACCGCAAGGCTGCGCGAGCCATAGGTGCCCATGCCAAAGGGGATCTTCGAGGTATCGCCATGCACGATCTCGACCATCGACTCGTCGATGCCGATCATGTCGGCCACAACCTGCGGGAAAGCCGTCTCATGCCCCTGCCCGTGGCTATGCGCACCGACCATGACGCTGATCGAACCGGTGGCATTCACCCGCACGGTGGCGGCGTCATAAAGACCCGCCCGGGCCCCCAACATGCCCACGATGTTCGACGGCGCAATGCCACACGCCTCGATATAGCAGTTGATGCCCAGACCCCGCAGCTTGCCCTTGGCCTCGCTTTGCGCCCGGCGCGCGGCAAAGCCTGCCAGATCGGCGGCGGCCTCAAGCTTGTCCATCGTCCCGTTGTAATCCCCGGTGTCATAGGTCAGCGCGACCGGCGTGTCATAGGGGAACTGGGTGATGAAGTTCTGACGGCGCAGGGCAATCGGATCGACGCCCAACTCGCGCGCGGCCTTGTCCACGACACGCTCCAACTGGAACGTTGCCTCGGGCCGGCCCGCGCCGCGATAGGCATCCACCGGCACCGTGTTGGTGAACATCGCCTTCACATTCACCTGAATGACCGGCGTCTTGTAATTGCCCGCCATCAGCGTGCCGTGCAGCCATGTGGGCACGGAGCTGGAGAAGGTCGACAAATACGCGCCAAGGTTCGCGTAGGTGTTGGTCCGCAACCCGATGAAGTTATTGTCTGCATCCAGCGCCAGTTCGATTTTGCTGACATGATCCCGGCCATGGGCGTCCGACATGAACGCCTCGGACCGGCTGGAGGTCCACTTTACGGGCCTGTTGCAGGCCTTGGCGGCGAAGGTACAGAACGCCTCTTCCGCATAGTGGAAGATCTTGGTGCCAAAACCGCCGCCCACATCCGGGGCCACCACGCGGACCTTATGCTCGGGCAGGCCCAGCACAAAGGCGCACATCAGCAAGCGGATCACATGCGGGTTCTGCGACGTGGTATAGAGCGTGTACTCATCCGTGCCGCGTTTATACTCACCCACCGCCACGCGCGGTTCCATCGGGTTGGCGACCAGGCGGTTGTTGACGAGGTCCAGCGTGGTCACATGGGCCGCACTGGCGAAGACCTCATTGACCTTGGCGTCGTCGGTCTCACCCAGCTGCCAGTCATAGCAGATGTTGTTCTTCAGATCGTCATGGACCAGCACAGCACCTTCCTGCGCGGCGGCCTTCATGTCGATCACCGCGGGCAGTTCCTCGATATCAAGATCAATCGCCTCAGCTGCATCGCGGGCCTGCTCCAGGCTGTCGGCCACCACGGCGGCAATCGGATCGCCCACATGGCGGACCTTGCCCTGGGCCAGAATGGGATGCGCAGGCTCCTGCATGGGCGCACCATGCTTGTCCGTCACCTCCCAGCCGCAGGGCATGCCGCCCACGCCTTCGAAATCCTTGCCGGTGAACACTTTGACCACGCCCGGCATGGCCTCAGCCGCCGATGTGTCGAGTGATTTGATCCGGCCATGCGCGATATCCGAGCGCAGGAAATGAACATAGGCCTGTCCGGCCACGTTGATGTCGTCGGTGTAATTGCCTGCTCCGGTCAGAAAGCGCACGTCCTCGCGCCGCTTGGAACTGGCTCCGATGCCACTGTCTTTGGGCATTGCTTGTTCTCCTCCCTGAAGAAGAATTTTCGTCGAAAATTCTGAGACCGATTTATTCGGCGGCGATGCTGGATGCGTCCTGACCCGAAGCGGCCATGATCGCTTTCACAATGTTGTGGTATCCGGTGCACCGACACAGATTGCCCTCAAGGTACTTGCGGATTTCCGCCTCGGTCGGACGCGGGTTGTCCTTGAGCAGTGCCGCAGCGCTCATCACCATGCCCGGCGTACAGAAGCCACATTGCAGACCGTGGTGATCCTGAAACGCCTGTTGGATTACATTCAGCGAGCCGTCGGCGTTGGCCTGTCCTTCGATCGTTGCAACCTCAGCACCGTCCGCTTCCAGAGCAAACATGTTGCAGGACTTGACCGCCTCGCCATCCACATGGACCACGCAGGCCCCGCATTGCGCCGTGTCACAGCCGACATGTGTACCGGTCAGAGACAGATGGTCGCGCAGAAAACTGGACAGCAACGTCCGGCCTTCGACATCACCACTCACGGGTTTACCGTTCACGGTCATTGAGACCTGTGTCATAAGTTCCTCCCATTTGGTATTCTTGATTACCCCGAGTTAAACACGGGAATTTTCGTTTGAGAACAAAAATTTTCGCTGCATGGCAGAGCGGAGTCGGCGTCTAATTTTCACCACGTATAGCGACTGCTTGGCAGGGCAAACGTGCCGCTACGTCACTTTCTGCGCTGCGCCCGGGGCTGGGGTCTGGTCGGTATTTCCTTGAGCAAGCCGCCCACACCCATGCCAGCAATATCGATACCGGTGGTTTCGATTCCGCAAGCCACACGGGACAGAACCCAATCTGCGCCGTTCAGCGCGGGCGACCGTGCGCAGCCCGGCAAACCGATCACCGGACGGTCCCCAAGCTCACCGAGAAACAACAGATTGCCAGGGTCGACCGGCATACCGAACCGGTCCACCCGTCCGCCCGCGTCCCGAACTGCGGCCGGCGCAACATCATCGACATCCGAGGTGGCCGAGCCCGTCAGGATCATCGTCAGATCCCCACCAATCTCGGCAATCGCCGCAGACAGCGTATCGGTGCGATGTGGGACGATTTCCACATCACACAGGTCCATCCCCAGTGCCTCGACCCGCCCGCGAATGGCGGCGATGCCTTTGTCGTTGGACGGTCCACCGGGAATATCCGTTACGATCAGACCGGCGGTTTGATGCACCGGTCTGACCAACCGAATTGTATCCGTCGCCAGATTAGCGGCCCGCTGCACGTCAGCGCGCGAAACGGCATATGAAATGACCTTGATGGTCGCGACCATGCCGCCCGGGCCCATTTGCTGATATTGCGGGACCGTTGCGACAGTTATCACCGGGTTCACCCGGTTGAACTGTTCCAACGCATTTACATCCAGAACCGCAACACCCGGTCCGTCCGCCAGCAGGTTCACGCGCCCGGTAAACGCCTCGGTCACGCGCAGATTGGCTGCGTTCGGGTCGGGTGTGAGGGCATCGGCCAGCGCGCGTGCGGCCTCATCCTCGTGGCAATCGTCCGGGTCCAGCCGGGCAACCACGACTTCGCCAAGACCGGCTTCGGTCAATTGTAAGATATGCTCGGGCAACAGTCTGACGCCCTTGCGCATTTTCTGCCCACCAACCTTGACGGAATGCGCCAATATGGCGCCATCGGCTTCGGCGACCGGAACCGGGCCGAACTTCATGCCTTGCCCCGCAGAACCGCCGTCATCTGCGCAAGGATCGCAACCGCGATCTCGGAGGGGTCCGAAGCGCCGATATCGAGGCCGATCGGGCCGTGAATGCGCGCAATCTGTGCCTCTGAAAAGCCTTCGTCTTTCAATCGCTGGACACGTTTCGCATGCGTACGTGTCGATCCAAGGGTGCCAATATAGAACACATCGGCATTCAACGCGGCATGCAGCGCCGGGTCGTCCAGTTTCGGATCATGGGTCAGCAGAACCACAGCCGTCCGCGAATCCAATCCCAGCTTGGCAACAGCTTCGTCCGGCCAGTCGGTCAGGATTTTTTCCTCGGGGAACCGCGTTTTCGACGCAAAAGCTTCGCGCGGATCGACAATGGCCGGGTCATAGCCCGCGATCCGCGCCATCGGCACCAGCGCCTGAGCAATGTGAACCGCCCCGACAACAATCAGCCGCAAAGGCGGATTATGCACGGCCACAAAGGTCTGGCCGTCCTCTTCAAAGCCGGACCGGTCCAGTCGCAATCTGGCTTTATAGGCATCACGACGAAGGGCCCGATGGCCCGTGTTGATATTGACCTCATAGGCCAGCGGCTCGCGCGATGAACGGGCCGCGACCAGATCGGCCAGCATATCCTCGGGCAGGACGGACCCAACCGGCTCGACCAGCACCCGGATGGTCCCGCCGCAGGCCAGCCCAACCGCAAAGGCGTCGTCGTCGCTGACCCCAAATTCCAGAAGCCGCGCCTCACCTTCGTCAATGGCTTCAAGCGCTTCGACGATCACGGCCCCTTCGACGCATCCGCCAGAGACGGACCCTTCGATCCGTCCGTCGCCGCCGATGACAAGTTGTGCGCCGACGCGGCGGGGGGCGCTGCCCCAAGTCTCGACCACCGTGGCGAGGGCAGCGCCCCGCCCATTGCGAAACCAGTGCAACGCTGTTTCCGGACTGTTGTCGAATCGATCCATTGGCCCCTCCCAAAAGGCTCTCGATCAACATAGGGAGGTTTGGCGCAATGAAAAGCGGGGCCCTATCATGGGCTGGCTTTGGCGATGGGGTCTCGGGTATCGCCAAAGAGGGTTACGTATTCGAATACGAAGCCGATTGATTGTTTCCGGATTGGGCTCTAGCCTGCTTCTGCACCCGGCGCATAACCGGGCGCGCGCTTTCCACTATTTCAGAATGGAGACAGAGAGTTGAAACGCATTTTTGCTTTGGGAGCCGTGTTCGGCCTATTGACCTCGACGGCCGCGTGGGCCGACACATTTGAGCGCTATGGCGAGGTCGAAGGCTGGAAAGTCTTTATCGACAACGAAAAGAAATCCTGCCTGATCGAGGCAGTTGATGACTCGGAGAACGTGGTTCAGATGGGCCTGACCGAAGATCGCAGCATCGGCTATGTCGGCGTCTTCACAAAAGCCAAGACCAACATCAAGCGCGGCGAAAAAGAAGCCGTGGCAATCCTGATTGGCGACAACATCTATGTCGGCGAAGCGACTGGGATGAAAGGCAACATCACCAAGGGCTACTCTGGCGGATATGTCTTGTCAGACGATCCCCAGTTTGCCGACGATCTGGCCAAACAGAAGGTCATGGTGGTGTTTCCGGAGAAAGAATTCGCTTTCACCGTCGATCTGACCGGCACGTACAAAGCCATGGAAATGGCGCGTGAGTGCAACCAGAAACAGCTTGGTTAAAAGTCAGGCCGAAAGCGCGGTCATCAGCCGCGCTTTCTCACCTACGTCTTCGGGCCGTGATATGACGGCGGCCAGGTCCTCCAGCGACGCAATCGAATGACCGGCGCGAAAGCTGTCCACATGTGGCAACATCGCGGCGATACCCTGGGCCTTTGGAGCAAACCCGTCCCAACGCAACAGCGGATTGAGCCAGATCAGGCGACGCGCGGACAGATGAAGACGCTCCATTTCTTTGGTCAGCGCGTCAGCCTCACCCCGATCCAGCCCATCTGAGATCAGCAAGACAACAGCGCCCTGCCCCATGACCCGGCGCGACCAGTCCCGGTTGAACGCATGCAGGCATTCTCCGATCCGGGTGCCGCCCTCCCAGTCCTGGGCTTCCGCTCCGGCGGCAGCCAGCGCTGCATCCACGTCGCGCTGCTGCAGGTGACGGGTGATATTGGTCAGCCGGGTTCCGAAGGTAAAGGCGTGCACCTTGGCCCATCCCGCACCTTTTGCGTTCGAAACGGTATGCAGGAAATGCAGGATGATGCGGCTGTACTGGCTCATCGAGCCCGAGATATCGCACAGCACCACAAGATTGGGCCAGCGCGGCTTTGGTTTCATCCGGGCAATATTGCGTAGCTCTCCGCCTTGCCGCATCGCCGCGCGCAGGGTGCGGGCACGGTCAATTCGATGTCCCAGATGACTGGCTTGGCCACGCCGGGTTTCAATGGGTTTGACGGGCAAGGTGAGGCTGGCCAGAATGCGCTTGGCCCGGGCCATTTCAGCCGTGCTCATCTGTTCAAAATCAAGGCTGCGCAAGCGTTCCTCAGATGACGCAGTTTGTGATGCGTCGATGTCCAGCTCGGTTTCACCCTCACCGTCGGTCGGGTCGGGAAGGTCGCGCTCCACCCCGTCCAACAGCGCCTCGGCAGCCCGCTTTTCGCCAGCATCCGCCTTGCGCTCTTCTTGTACGCCCCGGATGGCGGGCAACATCATGGACATCATGTGTTCAAGATATCGCGGGTCGCGCCAATAAAGACGGAAGACTTGTGCAAAAACAGTGCGGTGCTCCGGTCGACTGACGAAACAGGCGTGCAGTGTCCAGTAGAAGTCCTGTCGTTGGGTGAAGCCAGCGGCCTGAACAGCGCGAATCGCATCCACCACGCGACCCGTCCCAATGGGCAGCCCAGCCTTGCGCAAAGCGCGTGCGAAATGGGTGATATTCTGCGCCAGCTTGGGGCTCTCGGGGATGTTCAGGGGCAGTTGTTCAGCCACGCGACCGCTCCAAACGCTGAACAATGGCCGCCGCTGCGGTCTCTGCCGTCATATGTGTTACATCGATCACCACGGTCCCTTCCGGAACGAACAATTTATTGGAACCTCGAATGGTCTTCAGGACATCGGAATCTGTCAGCTTCGCGCCACCAAAGCGCGCCGGATCTTGCAGCCTGCGTTGGTTCTCTTCAATGGAGGCGTCCAGCACAAAAAGACGCAAAGGCGCGTTGCGGTCTTTGGCAAAGTCAAGTTTTGGCTGAAACAATGGAACAGCGGCTGGTTCGTCCGCCAACGCATCTGTAAAAACGATGGGTACGTCCTTGGGCAACCGGCGGGCATGCGTGAGAATGGGCTCACGAACCTCTTCACGCATTTCAACGCTCTCTTGCGCGTCGCGTGCGTAAATTGCGCGCGTTGCATCCAGCATCAAATGATTATGGATCAGGCGCCCGCCCAAAGTCTCTGCCACTATCCGCCCAATTGTCATTTTGCCAACGCCCGGCCAGCCGCCGATATGGATAACAGGTGCGGCGGACATTGGATTAGACAGGCTCCAATTCAGCTTTGGCTTCATCCAGAATACGCTTAGCCTCAGAGCCTTGCAGTTTCTGGATGTCGTCCTGGTACTTGAGGATCGCACCTAACGTGTCGCCGATCACTTCGGGGCTCAGGTTGATGACATCCAGCGCCAGCAAACACTTGGCCCAGTCGATGGTTTCCGCAACGCCGGGTTTCTTGAACAGGTCCTCGGTGCGCAGGCGCTGAACAAAAGCCACAACCTCGCGGCTGAGCGCCTCGGCGGCTTCGGGCGCGCGGGCGTGCAGGATCTCAATCTCGCGGTCGAAATCGGGGTAATCGACCCAGTGGTACAGGCAGCGGCGCTTGAGCGCATCATGCACTTCGCGCGTGCGGTTGGAGGTGACAAACACGATGGGTGGTTCCAGGGCATGCAGCGTGCCCAGTTCGGGGATGGTCACCTGAAAATCGCTGAGAGCCTCGAGCAGGAAGGCCTCAAATGGTTCGTCCGTCCGGTCCAGCTCGTCGATCAGCAGCACTGGCGCGCCGTTTTCATCCGGTCGCATCGCCTGCAACAAGGGGCGTTCGATCAGGAAATCGTCCGAGAACAGCTCGGCCTGCAACGCGGTTCGATCTGCACCACCCGACGCTTCGGCCGTGCGGATCGCAACCATCTGTGCCGGAAAGTTCCACTCATAAACCGCCGACGAGGCATCCAGCCCCTCATAGCACTGCAACCTGATCAGCCGACGCCCAAGACCCGCGGCCAAGGCCTTGGCAATCTCGGTCTTGCCAACCCCGGCTTCACCTTCGAGAAACAGGGGACGGCCGAGTTTCAATGCGAGGAACACCACGGTGGCCAGGGCCCGTCCGCAGACATAGCCCTGCGCGCCCAAAACCTGCTGAACGGCGTCTATGGATTGGGGGTGGTGCATCTATCTCCTCCTCGCGCCTAACAGGTCACGGGCCGCAGGCTGCGTCAAGCCCGTGATCTTTCGGGATTTACGCCGAACCTGCGACACGACAAGGGCTTTTCCACCGCCGACCTGTGTGCTAGCCGAGGCGCATGACCAACAGCATCACGATCCGCCGCCCCGACGACTGGCATCTGCACCTGCGCGACGGCGCCATGTTGCAGGCCGTCCTGCCTGAAACTGCCCGTCATTTTGCGCGTGCGATCATTATGCCCAATCTGGTTCCGCCAGTGGTCGCGGGTGCTCAGGCCGCTGCCTACCGCGACCGCATCATGGCTGCGCTGCCGGAGGGCATGACCTTTGAACCGCTGATGACCCTGTACCTGACTGAGGATACGGACCCTGAGGATGTAGCGGCCGCGCATGCCAACGGTGTGGTGAAGGCCGTCAAGCTGTATCCGGCAGGTGCGACTACCAATTCGGCCTCGGGTGTGCGCGACTTTGACAAGGTGCAGGGTGTTCTTGAGAAAATGGCCGAGATCGGCCTGCCGCTCTGTGTTCACGGTGAGGTCACCGATGCCGAGGTCGATATTTTTGACCGTGAGGCCGTGTTTATCGACCGGGTTCTCGACCCGATCCGCAAATCGACGCCGGGGCTGCGCGTGGTGATGGAACATATCACCACCAGGGACGGCGTGGATTACGTCAGAGCCAACGATACTGATCTGGGTGCCACCATCACAGCGCACCATCTGATCATCAATCGCAACCACATCCTGGTTGGCGGCATCAAACCGCATTACTACTGTCTGCCCGTCGCTAAGCGCGAAGAACACCGCCTTGAACTGCTGACCGCTGCCACGTCAGGTGATCCGCGTTTCTTCCTGGGTACCGACAGCGCGCCGCATACGGATGACAACAAGGAAATGGCCTGCGGATGTGCCGGGTGTTTCACCGCGACGAATACCATGTCGCTGGTTGCCGAAATGTTTGACCGCATGGGCGCGATGGACAAGCTGGAAGGGTTTGTATCGCTGCATGGCCCCGCGTTTTATCGCCTGCCGGTGAACGAAGACACACTGACGCTGACCAAGGGCGACCCGGTCACCTATCCGGGCAAGATTGACACAGGCGACGGCCCCGTGACGGTGTTTGACCCAGGTTTCCCCCTGCACTGGCGCGTCGTTTAAACCGCCAGCCTCTGTGCCAAATCGCGGGCGCGCCCACCGGTGCGCAGCATCGACCAGATCGCGTCCGCCTCATCCCGCCCGATCAGCTTGGCGGCTTTGTCGCGCACCCGGTCTTCGCGGTCGGAGAGAGACAGGGGCGCCATCAGATCGTGCGTGGCTTCGCGTCTCACCCCATCCCGTCGCAGCAGCGCAAGATGAGCCTGCGTTTCCGACAATGTCCCATCTGCCTCGACGGTGATCCGATCCCGCAGCGAACCAAGGCGCGGGTCCGCGCAGGTTTTTTCGGAATAGCTGTCCGGCAGAGCCGTGTCGTATCCAAGGGCCTGCATGGCTATGACCGTCCGGTAGGAAAACTTTGCCCCCAACCCCGATGTCGGCGCGATCTGATTGCAAACGCTCATCCAGCGCGGGTGGGTTTTGACCTTGATTTCAGCCACTTCGGGCTCAGCAATGTCCAACTCCCGCGCCGCTTCGAGTGCCGTGTGAAGGCCGTGGCAACAGGCGTGGAACTTGTGACTGACCGAGTCGAACAACCACTGCTCTCCAAGCCCGTCCAGTGCGGTTGCCACATCCGCAGCGCCCTGATGGGTGGCCCCAAAACCAAACTGGCCCTCCAATGCATCGGGGTTTGGTTCAAACCCCCGCTGAACCAACAAGGCCGCCTCGACTCCGGTCGAAGACGCGAGCCCTGCATTATAGGGTTTACCCATGGTGCCAAACTGCACCTTGAGACCAGCAGCCCGCGTCGCCACCAATCCCAGAACCCCGCGCATCTGCTCGGCGTCAAAGCCAAAGACCCGGCCCACCGCTACCGCAGCACCGAACGCGCCTGCCGTCGCCGTTTGGTGAAACCCGGCCTGATAATGGGCACGGCCCAGCCACAGACCCGTGCGGATCGAAACCTCCATCCCGACAAGCGCGGCTTCGAGAAAATCGACCAGAATGCGGTCATCCCATTCCGTAACGGCCAGCGTCGCTGGCAAAACGGCAACCGAAGGATGCCCGATATGCGCAAAATGCGTGTCGTCATAATCCAGAGCGTGCGACACTGTTCCGTTCACCAGCGCGGCCGAGCGCAACGGCGCGGCCCCTTCGCCAAACAGATGCGCCTGCTCTGCCCCGCCTTCGGCCAGAACCATATCGCGCACCGCATTTGAGACCGGTTCGGACGCACCAGCGCGACCCACGGCGATCCAATCCAAGACAGAAAGGGAGGTGACGATCCGCGTCTGCGCCGAGGTGGTCACCGGGCCAGAGGCAAAAGCGGCCAGAGATGTTGTCAAATCAGTCATGGGCGCAGTCTAACGTGCGTCAAGTGATGGTAAAGGTTCAGTTATAGAGATCAGCGGCCCGGGCCTCGAACGCACGCACGATCCGCTGCATCGCCTCGTTGAACACAACACCGATAATCCCCTGCAGAATGGCATTCTTGAACTCGAAATCGACATGGAAAGCGATGTTGCAGCCCCCGTCCGGCGCGTCTTCGAAGTGCCAGTCGGATCTCATGTATTTGAAGGGCCCGTCCAGATATTCAGTGTCGATCTTCTTTTGATCCGGAAACAGGGTCACACGGCTGCCAAACCGTTCGCGGAACACTTTGAACGAAATGACGAGATCTGCCTCCATCACCTTGGCTGCGTCCATCTCATAGGTGCGGCGAATGCGGGCCGCCGCGCACCAGGGCAGAAACTCGGGGTATTTGGCCACATCCGCAACAAGATCGTACATCTGCTGGGCGGTGTAAGGCAGGTGGCGTGTTTCCGAGTGGATGGGCATAGCGTCCGGTATTTTCAGATGACAATGGCGCGTCATGTCGTATGTTGCGCGCCAAAGATCAAGGGGGCAGCGATGAGTGACCGCGCATATGTGATAGATGAAATGATCTCGGCCAAGGCCATCGCCGCCCGCATCGAAGAGCTGTGTCGGAAAATAACCGAAGAGTTCGGCGGTACCGACAAACTGGTTGTCGTCGGTCTGTTACGCGGCAGCTTTGTCTTTATCGCCGATCTGGTGCGCGAGTTGGACTTGCCGATTGAAGTGGATTTCCTTGAGGCATCCTCTTACGGAGACTCAATGGAAAGCAGCCGGGAAGTCCGTATTCTCAAAGACTTGCGCGGCGCCATTGAAGGGCGTGACGTGCTGGTTGTCGAAGATATCGTCGACACCGGCCATACGCTGAACCATGTCACCAAGCTGCTGCGCAGCCGCAAGCCCGCGCGACTGAAATCCATCGCCCTGCTGGACAAGCCCAGCCGTCGCGAGGTTGATTTCCGGTCCGACTGGATCGGATTTGAAATCCCGGATGAATTTGTCGTGGGTTACGGCATCGACTATGCGCAGCGCAATCGCAACCTGCCCTTTATCGGTAAGGTCAGATTTACCGAGGACTAGATGAACCCGCGCCACTTCCTGCGCATGTCCCAATGGGCCCGGAACCCGCCATCGCAACGGCGGGTCATTCTGGTGTTTGGGGTCATTCTCGTGTGCTTGCTGATTGCGGGCGTCGAGGTCATGGGATGGTGGCCAGGCTGGGCCACTGGTGAATGGACCCGTGCGCCTCGATGAGGTGAGTCAGCCCAGAAGGCGTCGAATGCACGCCAGAAACACACCACTTCCAATAGGGATGAGGTCGTCGGGGAAATCATAGTCCGGGTTGTGAAGCTGCGGATGATCGCGCCCTGATCCCAGCCAGAACATCGCCGTCTTGGCGCCTTTTGCAAACTGCCCGAAATCTTCGGAAAACCGTTGCGGGTCCGGGGTCAGAGCGCAGCGCACGCCCTCTGCCGCACAGGCGTCGGCGACAACCTCGACGGCATCCGGATGGTTTGTGCAGGCTTCAAATTCGTCCTCATAGTCAATCCTGTACGCCAAACCCTCGGATCCGGCGACCCTGGCCACCAAAGCCTCAGCGTCCGCAACCAGGCGGGTCATTCGGTCATCGGACACCGTGCGCAGGGTGACCCAGAGCTCACCCAGACCGGGCGCGACCCCAAAGGTCCTTTCCCCCAGCCTCACGTGGGTCACAGTGGTCAGGGCATAGTCTTGATCCAGAGACCCTCCCTGCCCCAAGGCACCCATCTCGGTCATAAGCCGAGACAATGCGCGCCCCGGTGACACCCCGTCTTGCGGCGCAGCGGCGTGAGATGTTTTTCCCGTCAGACCAATCCGCATTCCACGCGACGCGCAGTTTGCCGGGCCGCGACACAGCTCGACCGCGCCCAATTCCAAACCGGGTAAGTTGTGCAAGGAAAATAGATAATCCGGGGCGATCTGCGAAAACTGCGGGTCGGCGCGAAACGCCTTAGCCCCTTGTCCGGTTTCTTCGGCAGGCTGGAAAATCAGAACCGCGCGGCCCTTTTGGGGTCGGATTTGGCCTAACGCCTCGGCAACGCCCAAAACCATCACCATGTGACCGTCATGACCGCAGAGATGCGCTTTCCCCGCTGCCGAAGAGGTATACGGAAGGTCCGAGACCTCTTGAATCGGCAACCCGTCCAGCTCACACCGAATGCCGACGGTCGGACCCGTGTGCCCGCTGTCAAAGACCGCGGCCACCCCGTGCCCCCCAATCCCGGTCAGCACGGTATCAGCACCGGTATCGCGCAACAGACCTGCGATACGCGCCGCCGTTTGCCCCTCGTCTCCAGACAATTCGGGGAATTGGTGCAAAACGTGCCGCAGAGACCGCAGACGCGCGACAGTATCTGGCGTCACGCGTGGCCCAGTTTGGCCTGCCGGGCCTCGCGCAGCTGCGCGAAATCATCACCGGCATGGTAGGACGAGCGAGTCAATGGCGTGGCGGACACCATCAGGAATCCTTTGCCATAGGCTGCCTTTTCATACGATTCGAACTCTTCGGGGGTTACAAAGCGGTCAACACCGTGATGCTTGGGTGTTGGTTGCAGGTATTGACCGATGGTCAGGAAATCGATGTCAGCGGCGCGCATGTCATCCATCACCTGCCGCACCTGCTGTTCATCCTCGCCAAGGCCCACCATGATGCCGGACTTGGTAAAGATCGATGGGTCCAGTTCCTTGACCCGCTGCAGCAGACGCAGGGAATGGAAGTAGCGTGCACCGGGGCGTACCTCCGGATACAGACCCGGAACAGTTTCGAGGTTGTGGTTGAAGACATCCGGTTTCGCCTCGACCACGATTTCCAGCACGTCCGCGTCACATTTCAGGAAATCCGGCGTCAGAATTTCAATGGTGGTCTTGGGGGACCGATGACGCACAGCGCGAATAGTCTGCGCGAAATGCTCCGCGCCGCCATCCTTCAGATCGTCGCGATCAACCGAGGTGATCACGACATGGTTCAATCCCAGCTTGTCGACGGCATGGGCCACCCGGCCGGGCTCAAAAACATCCAATGCATCGGGGCGTCCGGTTGCGATATTGCAGAACGTGCATCCGCGCGTGCAAATCTCGCCCATGATCATCATTGTGGCATGACCCTGGCTCCAGCACTCGCCCACGTTCGGGCAGCCGGCCTCTTCGCACACAGTGACCAGATTGTTGTCACGCATAATCCGGCGGGTTTCGGCATAGCCTTGGCCACCAGGCGCCTTAACCCGAATCCAGTTCGGCTTTTTCGGTTGCGCATTGTCCTTGCGATGCGCCTTTTCTGGATGGCGTTGTTCGGGGATCTTGAGATCTCGCACGGTTGGCTTTCCTGACTTTGGGTCAACTTTGTGTACCTATAACATAAACCAGTAAGTAAGATTAGACCAGCGGCGCATAGCCGCTATGCAAGCCTACTTTGCAAGTGCAGCGCACGCATCTTGGGAAACAAATTTTTTCAATATTTTTAATATGTAAAGCACATGCCGCGTTTTTTGCATCTGCAGCATATCTTTGATTGAAGGCGGATGTGAACTGCCGTAAGCCTTGGACCAAACATATGTGAATCACAGGAGATCGAACATGAAATCCGGCACAAAACTGCCCGACGTGACCTTTCACACCCGCGTTCGGGACGAGGCGGTCGGCGGACCGAACCCGTTCCGCTGGGAAGACAAAACAACCGCCGATTACTTTGCCGGCAAACGGGTAATCCTGTTTTCCTTACCGGGCGCCTTCACTCCCACATGCTCGACCTACCAACTGCCAGGGTTCGAAAACGGCCACGCGGCGTTTACTGCCAAGGGCATCGACGACATCTATTGCATGTCCGTCAACGACAGCTTTGTGATGAACAAATGGGCGCAGGATCAGGGTTTGGAAAAGATCAAGGTCATTCCCGACGGTTCAGGTGAGTTCACGCGCAAAATGGGCATGCTGGTCGACAAGCACAATCTGGGCTTTGGCATGCGCTCCTGGCGGTATGCGGCCATCATTAACGATGGCGTTGTCGAAGCGTGGTTTGAAGAGCCCGGTCTGATGGATAACTGCCCCGAAGACCCGTATGGCGCATCGTCGCCTGAAAGTCTGATGACACATCTGGAAAGGACGGCTGAGCCCACTCCTGCGTAAGCAGTGTAAATCAAGCCAGACTCTGGCCCGCCATTGGCGGGCCTTTTTCACGTACGCGTGGCGGTGACAATCCCCTCACCAACATCCCGGATCACCTGCGCAAGGCGGTCCATCCAGTCCTCAGCGCTTGTCGACGCCCGCCGGACCAGGCCAACGGTTCTGGCCGGTTGTGGCGTGCCAAAGCGCAACAGATGCAACCCCGGAACGGCCTTGGTTTCGGACCGGGCCGCCAGTTCCGGCATCAGCGTCAACCCAAACCCCTCGGCCACAAGCCGCGACAGGGTCGCCAGCGACGATGCTCCCATGTTGATTTGCCCGCTTGCACGATCCTGACCGCACACGTCCAAGGCCTGATCGGTAAGGCAATGCCCATCCTCCAACAGCATCAACTGGGCCGATTGCAGATCCAGCGGGCGCAGGGATTCTGGATCGCCGGTCAGGCGTTTCAACCCTGCAGCACTGCCGGCCAGCAGGAACTGATCCTCAAACAGCGGAACCTCGTGAAACTCGGGCCCGCCCGCGGGCAAGGCCAGCACGGCGGCATCTATCTCGCCCCCGCGCAGCAGGGACAGCAAACGGTCGGTCCTGGCTTCGCGGATCTGTACCCTCAGCGACACGTCCCCGGATCGTAGCCGGGCCAGAACGCCGGGCAGCAAATATGGCGCGACCGTTGGGATGATCCCGATAGACAGCGACCGGTGCCCCCTGGAATGATCACGCGCGAATTGATCCAGCCGGTTTGCCGCGCCCAGAACCTGTTGCGCGTGATCCAGTACATCGCGCCCCAGCGGCGTCAACAGAATGTCCCGCGCCTGCCGCTCGAACAACGTACCGCCGAGCGTTTCCTCAAGCGCTTTGATCTGCACCGACAAAGCCGGTTGCGAAACATTACAAGCCTGCGCCGCCCGGCCAAAGTTGCGCAGATCGGCAACGGCCCGGAAATAGTGCAATTGTCTGAGGGTAAAATTCATAACCTTTGATTATCACTTACCCATAAAACTGCAAGAGAACCAAATACACCTTAGCCGATCATCTGGTCCCGCTCGGCCTGACCGCTGTAATGGCGTTTGAGCCGTTGCAAGGCGATCCGCAATACAATCTTGCCCGAGCGTGCAGACCATCCCATACGTTTCTCGGCCAGTTCCAGCCCCTCAAGATAGCAGCAGCACCGCAGGGCGACATCGCTCAATCCAGGACCCAGGTCCGACAAGGCCCGCGCCAGGCGGTCGCGTGCATCTGATGACCCCCGACCGCCATGGGTTTCGCTGTCGAAAGGACCCCGCCCGCCCGCCGTCAGGAACCGATCCCAGTTCTGTGCGACCTGCGGGCCGATCTGCGCTAGCTCAAAATCCTCGCGCAGGCGTTCTCCGACGCTGACCAGAGACTCATCCAGAAACGGTTTTCCATCGCGGTCCCGCCTGCGGGCCAAGGCAGCCAAGGGGCTTTCGGCCACACTGTAGCGCATGCGCCGGGGCGGCCTGTCTGCCGCATCCGCCGCATCCGCCGCTTGCGGCTGAAACGGGGTCTGCGCCTCTGCAATGCCGAATTCGCTGCGTGTGCGGGCCTTGTTTTCGGCCTCGGCCACCAAATGGCTCAGCGCGGTCCGGCCCGATGCCGAGATGCGGTACCTGGAGATACGTCCCGGGGTGTCACAGGAAATCCAGTCTTTCAGGGCCAGCGCCTGAGCCACCTTGCAATCCACCACTGCGGTTCTGGTCGCCCCCGCCTGCCCCGTGTTCCGTACAACAACGGCTTTGTCCATGTCCTCGGCAACCGCCAGAACCGAGCCGGTTTCACAAAGGCGGCGCAGAACGCGCAGCGCCTCGCGTTCAAATGCGCCGTCCTCGTCCTTGCCCTCGGGCTGCGTGGCTGGGCTTTGCGGATCATCCGCCATGGAAAAATGTGCCTCTGCCAAAGACTGCAAGGCCGCATCCACCAACGGATCGTCGCGGCGCATTTCGATACGCCGAATTTGTCTGAGAATGGTCGAGGCATGGCACCCTGCCGACCGCGCGATATCGCGGATGGATCGACCGGTTTCGGTATGCGCAAGGTATCTTTGCGCCCCTTCTGGAACCCAAGTCGGAATGGTGAATGCCATGTTGTTGTTCATAGTTATTTGCCCTCGTCGACAAAACAGACCGCCACTTTTCGCCCCCGGGATTTTAGTTAACCAAATCTAACTAGAGTCGCTTTTGTTACTCGTTCGTTAACCCCGATGGGCATGAACCAGATTTGATTCAAAAAGATAAACAGTCGTGAAGCCATCGTTCGGAGGGAGCCGCGTCAAGGCAACACGCGCCTAGGTTGTGTGACAAATGGAGGGTCGAAATCTGAACGAAGGACACGTCACATGCAGGACCTGACGAGCATGATCACAACCCTCCGCCGCCCCCGCTTGCTGGCGCGCGCCGCAAAACTTGGGGCACAGGATTACAATCGGGACAGGCATCTACAGCGTATCCTGGGTTATGGATCGCTGCCGGGAACCGGTGCGGCGCTTATGCGGCTGATGGACATGGAGCGGGAGATGAATGAGCAGCGAAAAGGAGAGGATGCCGCCTATTCGCTTGTGCGGCATCTGGATCTGCTCATTGCGGTGCTAGGTGAGGCGCAGCTCTATCAGGCCGGCCGCGCCTCATGCCTGAACTGATCAGGTGAACGCGTCAGGCATCGATGCTTTCTTTTCGGTGATGTACGCCTCGAGTTTCGCCGCCGTGTCCGGGTCCATCTGCGGCTGCTGATAGTTGGTCAGCAGATGTTCGACCCGCGCGGCCGCCAGCGCCCGCGTGTCACGTGC
Organism: Ruegeria sp. B1; assembly: GCF_056535885.1. Taxonomy (NCBI): domain Bacteria; kingdom Pseudomonadati; phylum Pseudomonadota; class Alphaproteobacteria; order Rhodobacterales; family Roseobacteraceae; genus Ruegeria; species Ruegeria sp. B1. Next base: position 2,966,203 of record NZ_JBQFJA010000001.1, read on the forward strand.
CCCCTCTTCCTGCCAGGTTTCAAACGGCTTGTAATCCAGCAGATCGGTTTTCCAGAACGCTTCCTTGAAGTTCGCCTGTGTATGGGCGCAGCCGAGGTAATGCCCCCCCGGACCAACTTCGCGGATTGCATCCATGGCTTGGGCGTTGTCGTCATAGGCCACGCCTTTCGCCAACCCGTGCAGGACGCCAAGCTGATCCGCGTCCATCACGAACTTTTCGAAATCCGCCACAAGACCGCCTTCGAGCCAGCCGCACGCGTGCAACATAAAGTTCACACCCGCCATCAGACCCATATTCAGCGAGTTTGCCGTTTCATATGCCGCCTGTGCATCCGGCAGCTTGGACCCGCAGAAAGACCCGGCAGACCGATATGGCAGGTTCAGACGTCGGGCCAATTGACCGGCGCCGTAGGTGATATGGGCCGCTTCGGGCGTGCCAAACGTCGGTGCACCCGAATTCATGTCGATCGACGTGACAAAGGCGCCAAAGATGACCGGAGCACCCGGCCGGATGATCTGGCTATAGGAGATACCCGCCAGAACTTCTGCCAGAACCTGCGTCAACGTTCCGGCAACCGACACCGGGGCCATCGCGCCGCCGACGATGAAGGGCGAAATGATGCAGGCCTGGTTGTTGCGCGCATAAACCTCCAGTGACCCCATCATCACGTCGTCAAAGGTCATCGGCGAGTTGATATTGGTCAGCGAAGTCATCACGGTGTTGTTCTGAACAAAATCCTTCCCGAACAGGATCTCGCACATTTCAACCGAATCCTGTGCCCGGCTGGGATCTGTCACGGACCCCATGAAGGGTTTGTCTGACAGCGTCATATGCGCTTTCAACATGTCCAGATGACGCTTGTTGACCGGCACATCGGTTGGCTCGCAGACGGTTCCCCCGAGTGGTGTAACCATTTCGACATGTAGGCCAGTTTCACAAACTTGTTGAAATCATCCATGGTCGCGTATCGGCGACCACCTTGAGAATCCCGAACAAACGGAGGGCCATAGACCGGTGCGAGAACCAGGTTGCGCCCGCCGATCTCCACGGATTTTTCGGGATTTCGGGCATGCTGGGTGAATTGGCTGGGGGCCGTCTTGATCAGCTCGCGCGCCAGACCGCGCGGAATGCGCACGCGCTCGCCATCAATGTCCGCACCCGCATCGCGCCAGCGGTCCAGAGCGGCAGGGTTATCGACAAAGTTGACACCGATTTCTTCGAGAACCGTTTCCGCGTTGGTCTCAATGATTTCCAGCGCTTCTTCGTTGAGGATCTCGAAATTCGGAATGTTGCGTTCGATATACTTCGCCGTTTCGATACGAACTGCGGTGCGCTCGGCCCGGCGGGCGGCGCCACCGCCACCTCTCGCCCTGCGCCGGGTGTTTGCCTCTGCCATGAGAAAATCCCGTCTGTTTGGTTTGGTTGAGCGTTGTGTTATCGGATTGGATCACCCTAGCGCATCTGGATTGCGGCGCTCTAGGGGGAAAAGCGACATTGACGTGAAACCCTCGGCTTTACCTGTTTTTAAGGCACACAGGTTTTTCCATCGCGATCCGGTTTCCGCCTCGGTCAACCTGGACCCATCCCATATGCAGATAGATTGCGATCGTGCCAGTCATCTTTTGATGTGTACGCAGCCTGAGCTTGGCGCATCCCAATTCGCGCGCTCTGTCTTCGGCAAATTGCATCAGGCGGCGCGCCAGCCCCTGCCCTTGGGCTTCCGGAGAAACCGCAAGATTGAAGATCATCATCTTGTCACCCACCTGATCAAACATGATGACGCCCAGCAGGTCCGGGTCCTGCTCGGCCAGAACGACCTGATGCGTTTCAATGGTGTCAGCGAGCCCTTCAGTCACATCGGGCAAGTCCTGGATTTCCCGACGCGCATCACGATACGCGTGTTCAATGCAGAGTTTGATCGCTTCGGCATCCTCGACACGCGCGGGCCGGAAATGAATGTGTGCCATCGTGATACTCTCCAGGTCAGGCAATGTAGCGCTTTTTCCTCAAATGATGTCATAGCGCTTGCAGTTACAAGGCGTGCAACCTATGAGCCGGTTATGAGCCAGACATCCCATGACCGCCTTCTGATCATCGACTTCGGCAGCCAGGTGACACAGCTGATCGCCCGACGCCTGCGCGAACTGAACGTCTACTGCGAAATCCACCCCTATCAAAAGACCACGATGGACTTCGTGCGGGACATGTCCCCGCGCGCCGTGATCTTCTCGGGCGGACCGGACAGTGTGACCCGCGACGGGTCGCCCCGTGCCCCGCAGGAGATTTTCGACTACGGCGTGCCGATCCTTGGGATCTGTTACGGCCAACAGGTGATGATGCACCAATTGGGCGGCAAAGTGGAAAGCGGGCATGGCACCGCAGAGTTCGGGCGCGCCTTCGTGACCCCGAACAACCGGCTGGATATTCTTGACGGGTGGTTTGACGACGGGGATGAGCAGGTCTGGATGAGCCACGGCGATCATGTCAGTGAAATCGCTCCGGGTTTTCATGTTTACGGCACGTCTCCCAACGCGCCGTTTGCGATCACCGCGGACCCCGATCGCCATTTCTATGCGGTGCAGTTTCACCCCGAAGTGCATCACACCCCCAAGGGGGCAAAGCTGTACGAGAATTTCGTGAAGCTGGCGGGTTTCAAAGACGACTGGACCATGGGCGCCTATCGCGAAGAGATGATCCGGAAAATCCGCGATCAGGTGGGCGACAAAAAAGTCATCTGCGGTCTGTCCGGCGGCGTCGACAGCTCGGTTGCGGCAATCCTGATCCATGAAGCCATCGGCGATCAGCTGACCTGTGTCTTCGTCGACCACGGCCTGCTGCGCAAGAACGAAGCCGAGGAAGTCGTCGGCATGTTCCGCGACAACTACAATATTCAGCTTATTCACGCAGATGAAAGCGAGTTGTTCCTTGGCGAGCTGGAAGGCCAAAGTGACCCGGAAACCAAACGCAAAATCATCGGCAAACTGTTCATTGATGTGTTCCAGAAACACGCCGATACGATTGAGGGCGCCGAGTTTCTGGCGCAGGGAACGCTCTATCCTGACGTGATCGAATCTGTTTCATTTTCGGGCGGGCCTTCGGTCACCATCAAGTCACACCACAATGTCGGCGGACTTCCGGAAAAAATGGGCCTGAAACTCGTCGAACCTCTGCGCGAGTTGTTCAAGGACGAGGTCCGGGCGCTGGGACGCGAACTGGGCCTGCCCCAGAGTTTCATCGGACGCCATCCGTTCCCAGGCCCTGGTCTCGCCATCCGGTGCCCCGGTGAGATCACCCGCGAGAAACTGAACATCCTCCGCGAGGCAGACGCTGTCTACATCGATCAGATCCGCAAACATGGTCTGTATGACGAAATCTGGCAGGCCTTCGTTGCCATTCTGCCGGTCCGTACTGTCGGTGTAATGGGGGATGGCCGGACCTACGACTACGCCTGCGCGCTGCGCGCCGTAACCTCGGTCGACGGTATGACTGCGGATTACTACCGGTTCAGCCACGAATTCCTGGGCGAAACGGCCACCCGGATCATCAACGAGGTCAAGGGCATCAACCGCTGCACCTATGACATTACCTCAAAACCGCCCGGGACGATTGAATGGGAATGAGCACAGTCCGAATGTCTGTAAAACCATTGAAACAAATGGTGTGTTAAGATGATAGATCGCAAAGAACCAACTTACAGCAGATCACCAAATGATTAGAGCCATTCGCAAAGCAATCAGACAAAAGTTCAACCCGCAAGTGGAGTACTTCGGTCTGAACGAGTTAGACAAAAAGCTCGAGCCCTACGTCGATTTTGACAACGGTTTTTACGTCGAGTTGGGGGCAAACGACGGGATAACTCAATCCAACACGCTGTATTTCGAGCAAAGCCGGAACTGGCGTGGAATTCTGATCGAACCAGCCCCACACAACTTTCTGGAGTGCGTAAAGCGAAGGGGTCACAAAAATCATGTGTTCTGCAACGCCTGTGTCGAATTCGACTTTCCAAACAAACTGGTGGAAATGACATATGCAAACCTAATGAGCATTTCGGAGGATTTGGACCTCGATCTGCCGGACAAAAACCAACATATCGAAAACGCCAAGGCGCATATGAAGGAAACAGAGGTCATCTTTTCGTTCGGTGCGGTTGCAAGACCTTTGAATGCGATTTTGATCGAGGGGGATGCACCCGATCGGATGAATCTCTTATCGTTAGATGTAGAAGGTGCGGAACTTAGTGTCCTAAAAGGCATTGATCACGACCGGTTTCGCTTTGACTACTTGCTTGTTGAATGCAGAAGCTTTGATCGGTTGAACTCATACCTGTCGCCGTTGGGTTACGAATTCGAAGCCAGCCTGAGCAATCATGATTACCTGTTCAGAGACACCACCGCAGACCACACAGTCTGAACGGCGGAACAAACGGATTTGTTTATCACGCGGCATCACTTGTTGGTGCAGGAAGTCGAAGTAGGATACCAGTGGCGGACTCGCATCGAACAATCCTGAAAGCCGCGCTTTGGATGACCGGTGCAATTGCCTCCTTTTCATCCATGGCCATCGCAGGCCGCGAATTGAGCCTGTATCACGATACGTTCGAGATCATGATGTACCGCAGCGTCGTCGGAGTGATCGTTGTCGCTTCGGTGCTGAGCATCACAGGAACGTGGCATCAGGTGTCCACCCGGCGATTGGGGCTGCATGCCATTCGGAACACAGTGCATTTTACCGGTCAAAACCTGTGGTTTTATGCCATCAGCGTCATTCCCTTGGCTCAGGTCTTTGCACTGGAGTTCACCCAGCCCATCTGGGTTATCCTGCTGTCGCCTCTGTTTTTGAAGGAACGCCTCACACCGCTGAAGATGATTGCAGCTCTGATCGGCTTTGCCGGAATTCTGATCGTGACACGTCCCGGAACAGCGCCGATGAGCCTCGGCATTATGACCGCGGCTGCATCGGCGGTTTTCTTTGCGTTCACAACAATCACCACCAAAAAACTCACACAGTTCGCCAGTATCGGATGCATTGTGTTCTGGCTGACCACAATGCAAGCCGTGCTAGGGGCGATTGCGGCTGGTTTCGACGGGCAAATCGCCCTGCCGACTTGGCAGACGGCCCCTTTTCTGATCCTTGTCGGGCTTGCAGGGCTGCTCGCGCATTTCTGCATTACCAACGCCCTGGCCATTGCGCCCGCCACCGTGGTGATCCCATTTGACTTTGCCCGCCTCCCCACCATCGCAATCGTTGGAATGATCCTGTATCATGAACCGATCGACCATTGGACGCTTCTGGGCGCGCTTGTAATTTTCTCAGGTATTTTTCTTAACGTCTGGTCCGAGAATCGTAACAGTTCGGCAACAGTTCGTAACGTAACAACGCCTAAGTAACGCATGGTCACCAGTTGACGCTAAAATGGAGGGCGAGCGAGTATCGGTCACCACAAATAACCGGACCAGCGTGACGCACTCAATCACTGCATAATTTGGTCCGAGAGTGACAGTATGGGAGGAACACATGAAAAAGGCGCTTTTCCAAGCGTGCGCGCTTTGCGTAGGGGCAACGACTGTGCAGGCAGGTGGTCTGGATCGCAGCGGTCAAGGCATCAACCTGATTTTTGAGGAAGGGTCGGTCGTTCAGTTCCGGTTGGGATACACGGATCCTGATGTGAGCGGGACGATGGAAGATCAAATTCCAGTTAGTCCGACACAAGGTCAGACAATTGACTCTGGGAACGTCACGAATAGTTTTTTCACGCCGCATCTGGGCTACAAGACTTCCCTGACGGAAAAACTTGATTTTGCTTTAATTTACGATGAGCCATTCGGCGCAGACGTCGAGTACTCAGCAGCCTATCCGCTATCTCAGAACGTATTGGGTTTGTTGGGATTACCGGGAGCAGATTCCGACGTTTTACGCGCAAAGGCTGATACCGATGCGGTTACAGCACTATTGCGATACAAGTTAGACAATGGGTTCAGCGTCATTGGTGGGATGAGAGCCCAGCGGTTGAAAGCTAGCGTATCTGTACCCATCGCTGGCGGCACGCTGACGCCGCCTCAAGGTGGTTACCGCGTTGAGACCGACGCCGAGATCGATTTTGGGTACGTCGTTGGTGTTTCTTGGGAGCGTCCTGAAATAGCGGCACGCGTCGCCCTGACATACAACTCAAAGATCACGCATGACCTTTCGCAAACAGAAGCCAATGACACATTTGGGGCTCCGGTTAACCGAGTTAGCGCCGACTCCTCTAGCGAGGTTGTAACGCCACAGTCTGTCAACCTCGACTTTCAAACAGGTGTCGCACCTAAGACGCTTCTGTTCGGCTCTGTCCGTTGGGTTGATTGGCCGCAATCGGTCTATGCGCCGCCTGTTTATGTTGGGCTGACCGGCATCAATCTGGTTGACTATGAAGAAGCCACATGGACCTACTCCCTTGGTCTGGGGTACCAGTTCTCTGAACAGTTCTCCGGCGCGGTAACTCTCGGCTATGAATCGTCACAGGGCAACTCCGTTTCCAACCTCGGTCCAACTGACGGGTTCTGGAGTATCGGCTTGGGTGGCACCTATTCTTTCGAGAAAGCCAAAATCTCCGGCGGTTTACGCTACACAGATATCGGCGACGCGACGGCCAACGGAACTGGCCCAAACAACCGCGCAACCTTTGAAGGCAACAGCGCTTGGAGCGTCGGAATCCAGGTGACTTACGCACTTGACTGAGAATAGTTTAACCACTTCGGGTCCCGCTGATCCAGCGGGGCCTTTTTTGTTAAGCGGGCGTCTTGCAGCGCCACGGCCAAACCATTGCCCGAAATCCAAGACCACATTCCAAACAACCCGACGCATCAGCCCCATCAGCGCGATTGACGCGATCCCCTGCCCGATTTAGCTAGGGCAAAAAGGGACAGTGGGACATGATTTACGGCTCGGCTCAGGACTGGCGCAGTACAGCACGCAAGAAAGTGCTGTTTTTCGGGATGTCGGGCCTTGGAAAGACCCATGTCTCGAACATTCTAAGGGATTCCGGGGACTGGTTTCACTACTCGATCGATTACCGGATCGGCACGCGCTATATGGGCGAATACATCATCGACAACGCCAAGGCAGAGGCAATGAAGGTGCCGTTTCTGCGGGACCTTCTGTTGTCGGATTCCATCTATATCGGCTCGAATATCTCGTTTCGAAATCTCAAGCCGGTTGCGACCTATCTAGGAAAACCCGGCAACCCGGTGCTCGGTGGCCTCGACATGCCCGAGTATCGCCGCAGGCAAGAACAATTCCGCCAGGCTGAAATCAGCGCCCTTCTGGACACCGAATACTTCATCGACCGGGCGCGGCGTCTTTACAGTTATCCAAATTTCATCTGCGATACCGGCGGGTCGATCTGTGAATGGGTGGATGCAAATGACCCCGCAGACCCGGTATTGTCAGAGTTGTCCCAACATACTCTGATGATCTGGCTCAAAGGGGACGAGGATCACACGGCGGAACTGATCCGACGCTTTGACCAAGCTCCGAAACCGATGTCCTATCAGGCGGACTTCCTAACAAAGGTTTGGAACGAATATCTGGATCAGCACGGCTGTTCCGAGGCCGATGTCGATCCGGACGCCTTCATCCGCTGGACCTATGCCCGCGCCCTCGCCCACCGTCAGCCACGGTATCAGGCCATGGCAGAAAACTGGGGCCTGACAATTGCCGCAAAAGAAATCGGCAAGGTCCGGGATGCCGCTGATTTCGATGAGTTGATCGAACGCACTCTTGAGACCCGCCGCAATAGCGCCTAACTAGCTGCACTCTATCAACCGGTCAAAAGCCTGAAACAATGCCGATAAAAATCCCCTCTGACCTGCCCGCCTTTGATGTCCTGACCCAAGAGGGCGTCATGGTGATGGCTGAGGATCAGGCCATGCGGCAGGATATCCGACCGTTGCGGATCGGGTTGCTGAACCTGATGCCCAAGAAGATTCAGACCGAAAACCAGTTCGCGCGTCTGATCGGGGCAACCCCGCTGCAGATCGACCTGTCGCTGATCCGCATGACCGAGCATCGGACCAAGAACACCGCAGCCGAGCATATGGCCGAGTTCTACCGTCCGTTTCAGGAGGTTAAGGATCAAAAATTCGACGGGCTGATCATCACCGGCGCGCCAATCGAACATCTGGAGTTTGACGACGTTACCTACTGGTCAGAAATGCGTGAAGTTTTTGAGTGGACGCAGTCCCACGTGCATTCCACCTTTGGCGTGTGCTGGGGTGGAATGGCGATGATCAACCATTTCCACGGCGTGAAGAAACATATTCTGGACGCTAAGGCGTTCGGGTGTTTTCGGCACCGGAACCTCAATCAGTCCTCGCCGTTTTTGCGCGGGTTTTCCGATGATTGCGTGATCCCCGTCAGCCGCTGGACCGAGATGAAGCAGGACGAAATCGATAGCGCTCGGGGTCTGACGACCTTGTTGGGAAGCGATGATGTCGGACCGTGCCTGATTGAAGACAAGGCGCATCGTGCGCTCTACATATTCAATCACTTTGAATATGACAGTGACACGCTGAAACAGGAGTACGATCGCGACGTCGCCAACGGCACGCCGATAAACGTTCCGGTCAACTATTATCCGGAGGACGATCCGTCGAAGACGCCGCAAAACAGATGGCGTAGCCACGCGCATTTGCTTTATGGCAACTGGATCAGCGAGATCTATGAAACCACGCCATATGACATCAACCGGATTGGTGTAGACACAACTGATCTGAGAGCGTGATGCAAATGCTGCGCATCAGCCTTGTTATCCTGATCCTGTTGGTCCTTCTCTGGGGCTTGGCGCAATGGCGGGCGATGCGACAGGAAACCAGGGCCGAGGCGGCGTTTCCACCTGAGGGACAGATCATCTATGTGGACGGCATCGCGGTTCATGCGGTTGTCATGGGTCAGGGGCCGGATGTGGTTCTGATCCACGGGTCCAGCGGCAACACCCGCGATATGACCTTCGCGCTTGCGCCGATCCTGGCGGAAAACTACCGCGTGATCGTCTTCGACCGACCGGGTCTTGGGTACTCTGCGAGTTTCAATCCCGACGGTGAGACCCTCATAGAACAGGCCGATATCCTGCAGCGCGCCACTGCCGAACTCGGTGCGGAAAAACCGATTGTGGCCGGGCAAAGCTATGGCGGATCTGTATCCCTTGCTTGGGCGGTCACCCGTCCGGACAATATCTCAGCGCTGGTTTTGATCGCCCCTGCTGCTATCCCCTGGGAAACGCCGTTGGACGGGTTCAATCGGCTCGCCTCGACATCTGTTGGAAATACGCTCGCCTTGCCTTTTATCACTGCATTTGCACCCAATTGGTTTGTCACGCAAACACTGGATGACGTTTTTGCACCCCAGACAGCCCCTGACGGTTATGCCGAACACTTTGGGCCGGAATTGACCATGCGGCGCGCCTCGATGCACGCCAATGCCAAGCAAAGGGCAAATCTGCTGGATGAAGTCGCCGCGCTTCAACCTCGGTATGGCGAAATCACAGTGCCCACGGAAATCGTGCATGGGACGGCGGATGACACGGTCGGGATAGGCTGGCACTCTGAGCGGTTGATCGAGGAAATCCCCGGCGCCGAACTGATTGAGTTGCCCGGTATAGGGCACATGCCGCAGGTCGTGGCAGCACCCGAAGTGGCCGCCGCGATTGATCGCGCTGCTCAGCGTGCGGGTTTGCGTTAACGCACCGTCTAATCCATAGTGGGATATGGATTTTACCGCGAGGCAGCACATGGCCCGGTCTGAAAAAGGCGCTATCGACACATATTACCGCAAGAGCGCACCCAAGGCCGTGCGTGACGAGATCAAGGCGGCCACAAAGGGCGATATCCTCAACCCGACCTACCCCTACTCCGAGAAGATGAAGGGCAAAGATTATCAGCAGCAAATGGACGCGCTGCAGATTGAGCTGGTCAAGATGCAGTCCTGGGTGCGGGACACCGATCAGCGTATTGCGATTCTGTTCGAGGGCCGGGATGCGGCAGGCAAAGGCGGAACAATCAAGCGGTTCCGCGAAAACCTGAACCCACGGGGCGCCCGGAATGTGGCATTGAGCAAACCGTCGGACATCGAACGCAGCCAGTGGTATTTTCAAAGATACATTCAGCATTTGCCGGCGGCCGGGGAAATCGTGTTCTTCGATCGCAGCTGGTACAATCGCGGCGTTGTGGAAAACGTGTTCGGATTCTGCACACCGATGGAGCGGGAGCGGTTTTTCGACAGGTGTTTCCCTTGGAGTCAGGTTTGGTCAACGATGGGATACACCTGTTCAAGTTCTGGCTGAATGTCGGGCGGGCGGAGCAGTTGAACCGGTTTTTGGCGCGCGAAAACGACCCGTTGAAACAGTGGAAGCTGAGCCAGATCGACATCGCCGGTCTGGACAAATGGGACGAATACACCCAGTCCATTTCCGAAACTCTGACGCGGTCGCATACCGAACACTGCCCGTGGACGATTGTCCGGTCGGACGACAAGAAACGGGCCCGGCTTGCCGCGATCCGAACCGTTCTGCACAGCCTGGACTACGACGAAAAGGATGAGCAGGCCCTTGGTGAAATTGACGAAAAAATCTGCGGCGGCCCGGAAATCTGGGAGGCGTAAGCCTGGGAGCGCGATGGTTCAGTATAAATTACCTCCCGAACACATTGGACGGCCCGGTCTTCGGACATTATGTCTTTAATGCCCAACAGCAGAACCAAAAACCACCTGAGGCCGGGATGACGAAACGCGGATACCACCATGGGAATCTGAAACAAGCCCTGATCGAGGCAGCGCTGTCCCTTATCGAGGAAAAGGGACCGACCGGGTTTACCTTGTCCGAGGCCGCAAAAACCGCAGGCGTTACACCAGCGGCGGTGTATCGGCACTATCACGGGCGCGAAGATCTGATTGCCGAGGCGGCCCGGCAAGGGTTCGAGATGTTCGCGGATTTGATGCAGTATGCCTATGACAAAGGTCAGCCCTCTGCCCTGGCCGCCTTCGAAGCCACCGGCCGCGCCTATCTGGCCTTTGCGCGCAAGCATCCGGGCCACTACATTGCCATGTTCGAAAGCGGCATCTCGCTGAATCGCACGCCGGAACTGTCCCTGGCCGCAAACCGCGCCCGAAACGTGCTGGAAAAGGCGGCGGCGGAACTGTCCCAGCATATTCCCGCGGAAAAGCGCCCGCCGGCATCCATGTTCAGTGCGCATATCTGGGCGATGAGCCACGGCGTGGTCGAGCTTTATGCCCGCAACACCGGCGCGACCTCACCCTTCCCGCCCGAGGATTTGTTGGAAAGCGGTATCGGGATTTATCTCAGGGGTCTGGGTCTGGTCCCACAGGACGAATGATCACAACATCCTGTTGCCGCGTGGCACGCTCAGGCCTGAGGTCACGTTGATCAGGTCCATCTCGCCCATGCCTTTGATGTCGACGCATCCCATATCCGAGACCTGAAACTCGTCGATCAACGCGTATTTCATCTCTTCCGGCGCCACGATGTTCATCGGGTTGGCAAAAACCTGAAGGCGCGAGGCAATGTTAACGGCCGGGCCAAAGACATCGTAGACGTATTTTTGGATCCCCACGACGGACCCCACAGCAGCCCCCATACCCAAACCGATCCGCGCCTGCCATTTATGCGGATGGCTCTCGTTGCGCCGCTCAAGATATCGTAGGAACCGAACCGCACAATGAGCAACGGCAGTGGCATGGTCCGGGGTTGGGTCAGGCATGCCCGATACGGCAAGATAGGCATCGCCGATGGTCTTGATCCGCTCGCACCCGAATTGTTCAACGATTCGGTCAAAGGCCGTGAAGACATCGTTCAATTCGCTGAGCGTCACGGTTGGGTCCGTTTTTGCGGCGAAGTCCGTGAATCCAACAAAATCCAGCATGACAACGGACACTTGGTCATAGAGTTGCGGCGTGACAACGCCGAAGGTTTTGAACTCTTCGTACACCGCGCGCGGCATCAGGTTCAGCAGCAGGCGTTCAACCCGCTCCTTTTCACGCTCTAACTCTCGCGTGTTACGCTCGACCATGGTCGAATAGCTGTCGATCATGCTTTCCAGTTCGCGAATGCGGGTAATGTTCTGACATTCGATGATCAGCACCTGATCTTCCAACCCGTTGGCCAGCGACACGGTGACCGCAAAGATCAATGTCCGGCGCCGGGGCTTGATCTGCAATTCGACCGAGTAGCGCAGCCCGGACTGCTTCACATCCTCAAGCTCTTTGGGATCAAGATCGGGCAGAAAATCCCTGAGGTTCTGGCCGCCTTCGGGTGAACCGAACCACTCGGCGAAAGACCCGTTGAAAAAGATGAAACTCAGGTCTGATGCCCGCACAACGGCGACACCGACACCAATGGCGCGCAACAGCTGCTCGTTGATGGCAAGGATGCTCATGCAGCAGTCCGGGCAACGATGATTGCGCGTTTTCCTTCGATCGCCCTGAGGGCCACCTTGACGTCTCCGTCCGACACGCCGTGCTGCGCCAACGCGTGACCGAACAGTTCTGCCATCTCGTCGAAATCATCATGTGAGATGTTGAGGTGCCGATGCACCGCCTCGATCCGGTCGTCGCTGAAAGATGCCGGTCCGCCGATCAGAGAGGATACGAATTTCGTCTGGTGATCAATCAGGCGCGGCATATCGATATCTTCGAAATAGTCACCGATCTGTTCGGAATCCAAGGCCATTTCGTAAAAGGACATCACGACCCGGCTGATCGTTTTGAACCCACCGTATTTCTCATAAAGCGTCTGTGACACACCAAAACCCGGGCGCTACCGTCGAATAACACCGCAACACTATACCAATTTGAGATTTTTGTTAACGCATATGAAGTTGGCGAACGTACTAGAGTTGAATCCACCGCTTCCGGTTGTGCCATCGACCGTTTCTTGGGCGCCGTCCTCAGACCCGCAGATCGTCTGCGCAGGGAATGAAACCGACATAACCACCTCGTTTCAACAAGCGATCCTGACCGCCCAACCGCCAGCCAAGCTTGCGTCGAACAGCGTATAGCTCGCGCCGGGCGCGAAACCACAGCGGGCCTTTGTCCAAACCGCTGTTCGTTGTTTCATCCTGTGTCCGTTCGCTGGTCTTAACCTGCGTTACGTTCTGATCCTGGTGCTTGGACCAGATCATTTGCACGCCCACCGCCGGAAACACCTGATACATGCGCCAGTCCGGGCGAGGGAGCGAGACAAAATCATCCAGATGATCTGAATAGGTTTCAGACCACGCCAACATCTTGCGGCACCCTTCTCGCGTCAGGATGTAAGCTGCCGCACTTGGTGCCATTTCCAACATCGGTCGGACTGGGATATCCGCGATGTAGTCTTGGGGTCCAAATCGCAGGGATCGCGGCGAGTAATCCAGCTTTGCGAAATCGAAACCATCCCCGGCCGCCAGCAGGGACGAGATAACGCGCCCTGCCCCGGCGGACATTTCAACATCGTCTTCAAAGATCGCAGCGGCCTGCAAATCCATGTCGGTCATCTGTCGCCACACCGCGCGGTGACTTTCAAAACATGCGATTTCGCTTTGCTTCAATCCCCAGCGGCTGCCGACCCCTGGCACGTATCCGGTGCCCTTCAACGCTTCTGGTTGTTGGGCATCCGTCGCGCTGAACCGAATTGCGCCCGGAACGCAGGCTCTTGAGAACTGTGCCTCCATGAACGTTCGTCGCTCGGGCACCCGATCCAGATTAATATAGAAAACACCGGTGCCCGGTTGCAGCTTTTGCTGGCCCAAAACGCGTCCTTTCGCTCGGTATCGTCAAATAGGACCGGCACATCCACAAAATCAACCCTTGTGGATGGTGAGCAGTGTCGGGCAGAGGCTCTACCCTTCGGTCCCGTGGGTTCGGTCATAGGCAGACACGGGCGGCTGCCTGTGCGCTGCCCGGGCCACCTCGCCAGGGTCGTACACCTCGATCAGCAACGGATAACACGCAGCGGTATCCGACGAGTGTTCTGACGAACAATCCCCACCCGGACAGGCGGACAGGCCCACGATCAGGTCGATCTCAGCAAAAAACTCGAGATAGTCGCCGGGGCGCACGGGGCTGGCTTTCATAAAGTACTGGCCGGTGTCCCGCGTGAACCCGGTGCACATGAACACGTTCAACACATCGTGCACATGCATCTCCGCCTCGTGCAACGGTAGATCACAGTGACTGGCCAGCGCACGCGTCAGGTTGGAATGACAGCAGTAATGATAGTCATCCCCGGAAAGCAACTGCCCGGTATACGGGTCGCAGCGCGTTCCAATCACATCGTGAACAGACCCTCCAAACTCATCGAACCCGTACCAATCCAGCGTATCACTCACGATCGTCGCCATGGGGCGCATATTCGGAAAGCTCGACCACATGCGGTCTCCGGTCGACAGGTGGGTGCCATGCAAGGCGCGGGTTTTACCTGAGTAAAAGCGCTCGGTCAGATCGTGTTTGTTCCACAGATTCAGATCGCCCACCTGCGCGCCCTGAACCGAAACGATCCGAAAGAACGCGCCCGCCGGCACTTCGATACAGGCCGCATCGCGCGGTGGCGCAGTAATTTCACCCGTCTTTTGAGATTGTTGCCGCAACTGGTCCAGACCGCTCAAATCCGGTGGATCAAGCGTATCGGGCGGGTAACAAATGACCGGCTTTATGGCCTTGCGATCGGCTGCATCCTGAGGGGCCTGAAAGTTCGGGTTTTGCAGTTTCACGAAAAACCTCCGATTCTGTGGTGCGTTGAGTGCCTGATCCGATCTCAGGTACCGCAAATTGCAGGGTTGCGCCATCAGCGTGATTGATTTCTGAATCGCGCGCAGCAAATGTCGCAATCGCGTCCGATTTATTGCCTCTGATGTCGGAATCGAGAGTGTCAAAAACGCGCAGAGAATTGAAATATGGGAAAAAAGGTCCGATTCATGCGATATTCCGGCTTTCAGGTCATCAAACAGGCCCTCAGCGGCCACAAAGGCTGGAAACCGGCATGGCGGGACCCAGAACCAAAACCGCATTATGACATCATCATTGTTGGCGGTGGCGGCCATGGATTGGCGACGGCACACTACCTCGCAAAGGTCTATGGCAAGTGCAAAGTCGCCGTGATTGAAAAAGGCTGGATCGGCAGTGGAAACGTTGGGCGGAACACAACCATTATCCGCTCGAATTATCTGTTGGACGGGAATGAGCCCTTTTACGAGTTCTCGCTGAACCTGTGGGAAGGTCTGGAACAGGACCTGAACTACAACGCCATGGTCAGCCAGCGCGGAATTATCAATCTGATCCATTCTGATGCGCAGCGCGACGCCTATACCCGCCGCGGTAATGCGATGATCCTGAACGGGGCAGATGCCGAGCTGCTGGATGCGGATCAGGTTCGCAAAGAGCATCCCTATCTGAACTTCGACGATGCGCGGTTCCCGATCAGGGGCGGGCTGGTACAACGGCGCGGCGGGACGGTGCGCCACGATGCGGTTGCATGGGGATATGCGCGGTCTGCGGATGGTTTCGGTGTTGATATCATCCAAAACTGCGAAGTCACCGGCCTTCGCATTGAAAACGGAAAGTGCCTTGGCGTGGAAACCTCGAAAGGCTTTATCGGCGCGGGCAAGGTCGGCTGTGCCGTTGCTGGCAACTCGGGGCGGTTGATGGGCATGGCCGGTCTGAGCCTGCCCATCGAAAGTCACGTGCTCCAGGCCTTTGTCTCGGAAGGCCTGAAACCTGTATTGCCGAGCGTCATCACCTTTGGCGCCGGGCACTTTTACATCAGCCAGTCAGACAAGGGCGGGCTGGTTTTTGGCGGCGACATCGACGGGTACAACACCTACGCGCAGCGCGGTAATCTGCCGGTTGTCGAAGACGTCTGCGAGGGCGGAATGGCCCTGATGCCAATGATTGGCCGGGCGCGGCTGCTGCGGATGTGGGGCGGCGTGATGGACATGTCGATGGATGGCTCTCCGATCATCGACCGCACCCCGATCGAAGGGCTCTATTTCAACGGCGGCTGGTGTTATGGCGGGTTCAAGGCGACCCCGGCGTCCGGTTATTGCTTTGCCCATCTGTTGTCGCAGGACGAACCGCACCCGGTTGCAACGGCCTACCGGATGGATCGGTTCCGAACCGGGCGGATGATTGACGAACGCGGGGCGGGCAACCAGCCCAACCTGCATTGAGGGGATAAACGCATGATCATCAACCATCCCCTTCTGGGTCCCCGCGACAGTTCGGAATTCGTGTATCTGGGTGATGCATCGCTGATCGACCGCCCCGACTGGCAGGCTGAAAACGCCGCCGAGGCGTTCTATGACTATGCCTATCTGCGCGACAATCCGGCGGGTGCGCATCAAGAGCTCTGGTATCACGAGGGCGGAGACCGCTCCTGGCTGGTCGTGACGCGCGATACGTTGACCCACGAGATATCAAAGGTGGAACTGGCCCGTGACGTGGCCCGGGCCCGGGGGCGGTCCAAATGACCCAGGTGAACCGGCTTAGCGGCGGTCAGATCGACCGCAACAACCTCCTGACCTTTCGTTTCGACAACCGCAGTTACACGGCGCATCCCGGCGACACGCTCGCCTCGGCGTTGCTGGCCAACGATGTGCGGCTGATTGGGCGGTCATTCAAATATCATCGCCCGCGCGGTTTGCTGACAGCCGGGTCTGAGGAACCCAACGGCATTGTCGAATTGCGCACCGGCGCTCGACAAGAGCCGAACACGCGCGCTACAACGGCCGAGATGTTCGACGGTCTTGACGCGCGGTCTCAGAACCGTTGGCCCAGCCTGAGATTCGACGCGCTGGGGATCAACGATCTGTTCTCGCGTTTTCTAACCGCCGGTTTTTACTACAAGACCTTCATGTGGCCCGCAGCCTTCTGGGAAAAGCTGTACGAACCGATGATCCGCCGCGCGGCGGGTCTTGGGTCCCTATCGATGCAGGACGACCCCGATGATTACGACAAAGGGTTCCGTCATTGCGATCTGCTGATCATTGGCGCGGGTCCCGCCGGGCTGATGGCCGCGCTGACCGCCGGACGCGCCGGGGCGGATGTCATTCTGGCAGACGAGGATTTTGTCCTGGGCGGGCGCCTCAACAGTGAAAAAATGTCGGTGGGTGATGGCGCGGCCAGCGATTGGGCCGCCAAGACCGTGGCCGAACTGTCCGCGCTGCCCAATGTGCGCCTGATGGCGCGGACAACCGTGATCGGAGCGTTCGATCACGGTATCTATGGCGCGGTTGAACGCACCGGGGATCACGTGGCCACCCTGCCCGCTGGCAAGCCTCGGCAAATCCTGTGGCGCATCTATACCAAGCGCGCAGTGCTGTGCGCAGGTGCGACCGAGCGACCGATCGCTTTCGATAACAACGATCGGCCCGGCATCATGCTGGCCGGCGCCATGCGCAGCTATGCCAACCGATTTGCTGTGACGGCGTCGCAAAAAGTCGCGGTCTTTACCAACAACGATGACGGACACCGGACGGCGGAAGACCTGCGCGCCAAGGGCGTTAAGATCGCAGCCGTTGTGGACGTTCGACCGGATGCGCCAATGAGCTACGATTACGAAGTGCTTGCTGGCGCGCAAGTCGTTGATACCAAGGGCCGCCTGGGTCTGAGCTTTGTTGAGGTCGAACTGGCGGATGGTTCAACCCGGACGCTGGAATGCGGCGCGTTGGGTGTGTCCGGCGGCTGGAACCCAAACGTGCATCTGACCTGCCATCATCGCGGACGCCCGGTCTGGAATGACAACCTTGCCGCGTTTGTCCCCGGTGCTGACATGCCGCCCGGTATGCGTGTGGCCGGTGCGGCAAACGGGGCGATGTCGACGCATGGCGCGCTGCAATCGGGCGCAGAGGCTGCGGCGGCGGCGCTGGACCTGAAAAAGGCTGTACCCGACCTGCCCGAGGCTGAAGACACACCCATTGCCCAGAAACCGTTCTGGTATGTGCAGGGCTGTTCCCGCGCCTGGCTGGATCAGCAGAACGACGTGACCGTCAAGGATGTGAAGCTCAGCCATCAGGAGGGCTTTCGCTCGGTCGAGCATCTCAAACGCTACACCACGCTGGGCATGGCGACCGATCAGGGCAAGACCTCGAATATCGGTGGTCTGGCCATCATGGCCGAGCTTGCCGGCAAATCGATCCCGGAAACCGGCACCACAATATTCCGCCCACCTTACACACCTGTGCCGATTGCAACATTCGCCGGTCGTATGAAGGGGCCGGACTTCCACCCCACCCGCCTGACGCCCTCGCACTACTGGGCCAAAGAACGCGGCGCTGTGTTTGTCGAGGTTGGCAACTGGCTGCGCGCGCAATGGTTCCCGCTTCCGGGTGAAACCCACTGGCGCCGGTCGGTCGACCGCGAGGTGCGCCAGACCCGCGCCTCGGTCGGTGTGTGTGACTGTACGACGCTTGGAAAAATCGACGTGCAGGGAACAGATGCGGCAGAGTTTCTCAACAAGGTCTACTGTAACGGCTTTGCCAAGCTCGCTGTTGGCAAGACCCGCTATGGCCTGATGCTGCGCGAAGATGGCATGGCGATGGATGACGGCACGGCGGCGCGGCTGGCCGAAGACCACTTTGTGGTCACCACAACCACCGCCAACGCGGTGAGCGTCTACCGCCACATGGAATTTGTGCGCCAATGCCTGTTCCCGGATCTGGATGTCCAGCTGATCTCGACCACCGAAGCCTGGGCGCAATATGCTGTGGCCGGGCCAAACTCCCGCAAGCTGCTGCAGAAAATCGTCGATCCTGAGTTCGACATCTCAAACGACGCTTTCCCCTTTATGGCCTGTGCCAATATCACGGTGTGCGGCGGCCTGCGCGCCCGGCTGTTCCGGATTTCCTTCTCGGGTGAGCTGGCGTTCGAGATCGCGGTGCCGTCGCGATACGGCGACGCGCTGATGCGCCGCCTGATGCAAGAGGGTAAGGAATTCGACGTTGTGCCCTATGGAACCGAGGCACTGGGCGTCATGCGGATCGAAAAAGGCCATGCGGTGGGCAACGAGTTGAATGGCACAACCACGGCGCTGAATCTTGGCATGGGGCGGATGGTGTCCAAGAAAAAAGACAGCATCGGCTCGATCCTGTCCGAACGGGAGGCCCTGAACGCGCCGGGGCAATTGATGCTGGTGGGTCTAAAGCCTGTAAATCCCGAAGACCCGGTCACAGCCGGTGCGCATCTGATGACTGCAACGGGTCCCGTCGATGCGGCGCATGATCAGGGCTACGTCACCTCGGCGGCCTACTCACCGGCTTTGGAAAGCCACATCGGGCTGGGCTTCCTGAAAAACGGTGATGCGCGGCAGGGTGAGGTGCTGCGCCTCGTGTCACCGCTGACCGACCAGGAGACAGAGGTTGAAGTTGTCTCGGCCCATTTTGTCGATCCCGAAGGAGAACGGCTCCGTGCATGATCTTGCTGCCGTCACCGCCCTTGGCGGATCAGGTCCTCGCACTGACACCATCGCGACGGTCACATGCACCGAAATGCCCGATGTTGCGCTGGCTTCTGTAGCCGCACGGATGGGGCAGAAAGGCAAGACGGAAAAGGCCTTAAAAAAGCTGACGGGTGCGTCCGCGCCAGGGATCGAGAGGTTCGACGGCACATCTCTGATCGCCATCTGGATCGGCCCGGATCAGTGGCTGGTTGAGGCCCCGTTCGATACGCATGAGGACCTTGCGGAGCATGTCCGTCAAGGTGTCGGCGCGGCGGCCTCAGTGACCGAGCAGACCGACGCATGGGTTCGCTTTGACTTGGGCGGCACTGGTCTTTCGGTGGTTCTTGAACTTCTGTGCCCGCTGAACACAAGCCGGATGACGGCGGGCGATGCGTCCCGAACGGTCATCCATCATCTGGGGTGTATCGTGCTGTGCCACTCTGAGGAACAGTTCAGTATATATGGTCCACGCGCGTCCGCAGGGTCGCTGCATCACGCCATTCTCGCGGCGATGACGTCCGCCTTGTGACAGGATGATCAAGTGCACCCTGCGATAGGGGCACAGCTAAACAGTCTATCACGGCACGCGCTGGGGTACGATCTCGCGGCCCTGCTGCCAGATTTTCTCCAACCCGCCTGTCCGTCCGATATGCAGGAAGTCGGCTCTCGCACCCCGCGACAGGCGCCCGATGTGAGACTGACCGATCAAATCCGCCGGGTAGCGACCGGCCATGTCCAGCGCCTCGGGAAAGGCGACATCCGCCAGATCAGAGAGGGTCCGAGCCGCGTCAAGCAATTCCAGATGCGCCCCCGCCAAGGTGCCGTCGGCCAGCGTCAGACGGTTACCAGCGCGGTGAATTTTTCGGCCGTTGAGCTGAAAACATGTGATATCCGACCCCGCCGTCGCCATCGCATCACTGACCAGAAAGATACGCCCGGGACCCGCTTTGGCGTGAATCGCGTTGCGCATACAGGTCGGGTGCACATGAATACCATCAGCGATCATCCCCGCAGAGAACTCTCCCAACGCCAAGGCGGCCCCAACGGTTCCCGGCTCGCGATTTCCCATCTGGCTTTGAGCGTTGAACAAATGCGTGACGCAACGGGCCCCGGCCCGGGCCGCAGCCGCACAGGCGGCAAAACCTGCATCGCTATGGCCGAGCGAGACGAGAACACCGGCTTGCGCCATCGCGCTGATCTGGGCGGTGGAAACGCTCTCAGGTGCGACAGTGACCTTGAGAAGCGGCAATTTGGCCGCCGCCGCCAGTATCCTCTCTAAATCCGGCTGTTGCATGGGCCGGATCAGGGTTGCGTCATGTGCACCCTTGCGCGACGGTGACAGGTGCGGCCCCTCCAGATGCAGGCCAAGGATGCCCGGTATGCCCTCAGCAATGGCGTCGATGACGGCGGCCACCGCCTGCCCGGTCACCTCGGGCGTGTCGGTGATCAGCGTGGGCAGAATTGAGGTCGCGCCAATCCGGACATGCGCGTCCGCCATGCGGCGCAAGGTCTCGACATCCGGCGCATTATTGAACATCGCGCCACCGCCGCCGTTGACCTGAAGATCCACAAAGCCCGGCGCCAAAAGACCCCCTTCCAGCGCGATGCGTTCACCCGCTGGCTCTAAATTGGCGACGGGTGTGACGGCCTCAATCACGCCGTCGCGATGCAGCAAGGCGTGCTCTTGCAGCACACCGTCCGGGGTCAGAACATCCGCACCGACCATGACCTGAAGCGGGCCGTTCATACCGTTTTTGCCGTCATGGCACCCGAACCCTGACCCGGTCCGCCAACCTGCGCGCCAATTGAACGGCCCCGTCCAGTGCGGTTCCTGCGGGCTCGACGAGGTTCCGCCGAATCCCTTCCGGCAGATAATCGATGTAATGCGGGGCCACCCCGCCGACGGCGCAGACAGGTTCTCGCCCGGAACAGCCAATGGCCCGCAGTCCGTCGACAATATACTCGGCGCCTATGCGCATCACGTCCCTTGCAACAGGATCGCCCGCCTTTGCGGCTGCGACGATCTGTGGGGCAAAACCCGCGATGTCTGCGGCGCCGGACGCCCTTGAAAACGCCACGATTTCAAACGGATCATTCCCGAACCGGGCTCCGATATCCCGCGTTAACGGGCTGTGCGGACATAATCCATCCATGGCCAACAGAACACGCCGCAAAACATGCGCCCCCAGCCAGTTGCCGGAAGCCTCATCCCCAATCAGCGGCCCATAGCCGCCGGCGAAACGGATGTCTCCGTCAATCTGTCTGGCCAGAAACGACCCGGTTCCAATGCCAATCAGACAGCCGTTTCGCGCGCCCAACGCGCCCACAACCGCCGATCTGCGATCATCCTCGATTTGGACAATGCGCGATTGCAACTGCTGCGCCACTTCGGATGCTACTTTGGAATCGGTCACACCAGCCAGACCGGCATAAACCGGGACGCCGCTCAAATCCGCGCGGGGCATTCCTGCCTGATCCGCCAGATACGCCAATCCCGTGTTAAGTGTCTTTACTGCCGTGCTGCGATCAGAAAATACATTTGCGCTGCCCAGCGTGACGTCCAGCTGACCGCCCGGCGTAATCATCGCAAACCGGCAGCGCGTGCCACCGCCATCGACTGCAATGAGGTATGGCGAGGTCTCAACCATATAGAGACGTTTAAAGTACCTTTGATGAAACAAAAAGAGCTTTACCGGGACAGGATTACAAATCCCGGCAGAGATACCCAAAACATCTTTTCCGAACACAATGTGGAAAAACGGTATCGGATCAGTGTGTGACAGGTGAACCAGACCGACAAGCCGGATCTTGTCCGATCGCGTGGGCTTTGGCACTTGAAACGGGATCACGCCGAGAGACACAAGGCCATTCCGGTGCGTCGTCAACAAAATCAATCCTGCGGCGGGCCACGTGGGTCGATAACGCGACCTGTTCGGTCGCCATCGCGCCCCGATAAAGAGATTGGATGCCGAACTTTCATGATCAGTTCTGCGAAACGATACGCAGTCGCACTGCCTCGGTCGGCTACGTCTATGCTCCTTCAAAATGCCGCGCCGCATGCAACGACTTTGAGCCCGGTGAAGACCGGTCATCGAAAGCTCGTTTCAAGTGGCTATCAGCAGGCATCTGTGTTAAGAAAATCAATACGACTGTTTTAGTCTATGGGAGATTTGGCATGAGTGTTGAAAACCTAAAGGAGTATGCCCGTCGTTGCGCCGCTGATCCAGAATTGCGCGCCAGAGCCAAAGAAATCGGCGCCACGGATCTCGATGGACAGATCGCACATGCGGCATCCTTGGGTTTGAATTGGACCAAGGATGACATGGTCGCTTTCCAAGAGGAGATCCAAGGCGATGGGGAGCTTGGCGAAGAGGATCTCGAGAAAGTCGCCGGTGGGGTTGTAACCACAACAACCGGAGTTGCGGCGGTTTCTCTTGCTTCGGCCGCTGTTGCATCGGCCGGAACTGCAGCGACGGCTACCAGTACAACAACTGGTGGCGGCTGGTAACTAAGTCTAAGCCGACTTCGCATGCCTCGATGAAGACACCGAAACCGGCGACTAACGCACTGTCCGTCTGGCGTGAGCGTCCTCCCTGCCCGCTCGTTGACCGGCGTGCTGGTTTTGCAACGTCCGCTCTGGGTTCAAAGCGACCTAGAACTAATCGACCCTAGTCCACCTGTGCTCAACGTCTATTAGGCTTGATCCATCGTCAAACACTTCCATCTCACGACCAATTTCGATGAGATCCTCACGGCGGTAAAATCGTCGCGCATCTTCGTTTTTCTCATATGCCCACACTGTGATCCACTGCCGATCTTCTTTGGCTAGGTCCAGCAATGCCTTGCCTATACCGTTGCCACGCGCTTCCTCCGCAACGTAGAGCCCCGTAATGTTGTCTTCAGTACGGGCACAAAACCCCAAGATGCGGCCATTTTTATGTGCGACCCACCCTATCTCTTCATCGAATATGCTGCTCCAAAACTCTGTCATGGGAGCAAGGTTATCTAATGGAACCATCCACGGTGTTTCATCGCCCCAATCTTGAATGATCTGGGAGCATGCTTCGGCATCTGTTGGCATTGCCAGACGAAATTCATACTTCATCCTACCGATAATGAACCGCCTCCTTTGTGATGTCTATTGTCCGCATCGAACGGCAAAAAAGTCCGCAAAAAGATCGTCAAGTAAGGTGTGAGAGCCCGCCACACACTCGGCGGGGAATGGCGGAGAGACAGGGATTCGAACCCTGGAGACGGTTTCCCGCCTACACACTTTCCAGGCGTGCGCCTTCGACCACTCGGCCACCTCTCCGTGCCGGCGATGTTTGGACCAACACATCCGGATTTGCAAGGGCTCAATAGCGGGTTTCCGACCAAGCCTCCTCAAATTGACCCGGGAACCGAACCCGTGAAACCGGTCCTCGTTTTCCAGCCGCGTAAGTCCGCCGTGAAATCGGCCAGACCAAGGTCAGACTTCGTCGCCACCGTCCGGATCCAGATCCTTTTCAGTCAACGTGGCGGGTCTGGGTGATGCGTCTTTGGCCGGTGCTTGCCCTGCCTCCGACGTGTCCGTGGATAGCGCCGTGGATCCGTGCAAGACCTCCGGGTTACGCAGCCACAAATCGCGCTGAGCAAAGGGAATCTCGATACCCTCTTCGGCGAAGCGCTGGTTGATCTGGTGGTTCATATCGGATTTCACCGACAGAACCCAGTTCACGTCCCGCAGAATCGCGCGGATTTCGAAATCCAGGGAATCCGCGCCAAACCCCTGGAACACCACGCTGGGCGCCGGATTCGCCAGCACCATCGGATGGCCATTGGCAATTTCACCCAGAATGGATTCGACCTTGCTGGTGTCCGTGCCATAGGCCACGCCAATAGGCACAATCACGCGGCCAATTGTGTTGCCGCGTGTGTAGTTTGTCACCACGCCGCTGATCAGATCCGAGTTCGGGACAATGACATCCGTCCGATCAAAGGTCTCGATCCGCGTGGACCGCACCGAAATGTCGCGGACATAGCCCATCATTCCGTTCACATCGATCCAGTCGCCTTTGGAAATCGGGCGCTCAACCAACAGGATGATACCCGACACGAAGTTCGACACAATTGTTTGTAACCCAAAGCCAATGCCGACAGACAAGGCACCGGCGACAATGGCAAGCGAAGACAAATCGAAGCCTGCGACCATGATGGCGACCAAGGCCGCCAGGAAAATCCCCACATACCCCGAACCGGCCACAATAGCGTTTTGTCCGCCCGGATCGATGCTGGTCTTGGGCAGCAGCGAGTTTCGAAGCCCGCTTTGCAACAGCCGCGTCAGCGCATAGCCAATCACGAACACGGCGACAAAGGTCAGGAAGTTGCTGGGCGAAATCGTGATCCCACCAATATTGAAGCCCTGTAACAGCCGAGACCAGACTTCCAGCAAGTCCGCTTCACGTGCGCCCCAATAGATCGCCAGGATGGGCAATGCCAGGATCGACAAGGCAAACCCGACCAGTACAGCAAACAGCGAGTCCCTTGCCGCATCGCCCTGCCCTGTGATCCAACCGTAGACCTGGCTGATAAAGCGTTGAAATATGACCAACGCAGCGATGAGGACGAGCGTTTTTACAGCCGGAAACACAATCGCTTCGGCGGCGTTGATATAGCCAAAAACCGCCAGCAACGGGGTTATGATGCCCAGCAGAAATACGGCGCGGCGCAGAAACTCGATCACTTGTGTAAACCCGGCGGCACGCACGGTGGTGTTCTGATCCGACCCATCACCCTGAATTTCGTTGGTCCGGATATGTCGAATTCGCAGCAGCAAAAGTGCCGTCGCTACGATCACGGGGAAGGTGACCACCGCCCGCGTCGCATCTGAGATGTTTTCGATCTGCTCGAACAGCAGCGCAAGTTCATGCAGGATCAGCATGACGGCAAGGAAATCGATATAAACACGCAGTTCGGTAATTCTGGCTGGGGAAATACGTTTGAAATCGCTTGCCGCGCTCATCACGTATATCTGGCGACCGATCCAATCATAAAACAGGATGATCGCCGCCCAATACGGAACCTCTTCCAGCAGAAGTGTCCCGCGCAGCCCCAGAACATCGGTCAGATCAATTGCCGTGACCGCGGCGACAACGCCGATCCAGGGCAAAATGATCCGAAGCAGGGAAATCACAAAGGTCCACGCGCCCGCGCCGCTGCCGCCGAACCTGCGCAGATAATCCCCACCCTTTTCTGACCAGTATTTTCCAAAGATCAGCAAAACGGCCGACACCGCCAGCAATACAAATATACCCAATCCACGATTGGTGATTTGCTCGCGCACAACGTCCGTTCGCATGTTCTCGACGGTTTCGTTGACAAGGCTGCGAACAGCTTCTTTGACATCGACCCAGGCCGGGCCCCAATAAACCGGATTGATCGGCGACGGCCCTTTTTCAAGCAGCTCTTTCTTCTGACGATCACGGAGGATTTGGTCGATTTCACTGATCAACCCGTTGGCGCGGCTAAAGGCTTCTTCGGAGATAATCCGCGGAACCCGCAGGCTGTTGAGCTGATTTTCTAAATGCTCGCGCAACAGGGCGATGTCTTCGGGTTCTGTGGCATCACCTTCGGGCTTGGGCCCAAGAGCCGTCAACTGGCTTTCGAGTGTTTGAATGCGTTCCGTATTTGCACCGCGTGCTCGATTGAAGTCTTCGCGATAGCCATTTATTTCTGAACGTAAATTCTCCATCGCGGCGTTCGACGCACGGTTCGTGTCGATCACCGCCTCGGCCCGGTCCGCCGTTCTGATCCAACCCTGATAGTACTCGCTCTGTCGATCCGACAGCTGCGCCTGTGCGGCGCCGCTGAAACCGATCAGGCACAGGGTGACAAGGACAAGAAACAGGCGGACCTGCCGGAGCATCACACGTCCTCGAAAACGCCGGGAATACTGCGCGGAGCTTCGGTCATCCAGTCAGGCACCGGCAGTTCTTTTTCCCGTAGGAATTCAGGGTTGAACAGTTTGGACTGATAGCGGGTGCCGTAATCGCATAAGATGGTTACGATTGTATGGCCCGGCCCCAGGTCCTTGGCCAGACGAACGGCCCCAGCCATATTGATCGCGGTAGAGCCTCCCATAACCAGACCTTCTTCGCGCAGCAGATTGAAGATGTATGGCAAGGCCTCAGTGTCGGTCATCTGGTAGGAATAATCCGGCTTGAAACCTTCGAGGTTTTTGGTGATCCGGACCTGTCCGATGCCTTCGGCTATGGAACTGCCCTCCATCGCGATTTCGCCAGTGGTGTAATAGGAATAGAGGCCCGCGCCCATTGGATCGACCAGACCGATCTTGACGCCCTTGGGCTGCAACGCGTCGGCCACACCGGCCAACGTGCCACCCGAACCCACGGCGCAGATGAACCCGTCCACCTTGCCGTCGGTCTGTTCCCAGATTTCAGGACCGGTGGTTTCCACATGCGCCTGACGGTTGGCGACGTTGTCAAACTGATTGGCCCAGATCGCACCGTTGGGTTCGCTTTGCGCCAGTTCCTCGGCCAGACGACGGGAATAGTGTACGAAATTGTTGGGGTTGCGATACGGCGCGGCCGGAACCTGCACAAGTTGGGCCCCTGCCAGACGCAGCATGTCTTTTTTCTCTTCAGACTGCGTTTCCGGGATGACAATCACGGTCTTGAACCCCATCGAGGCCCCGACCAGAGCCAACCCGATACCGGTGTTGCCCGCTGTCCCTTCGACAATCGTGCCGCCCGGTTTCAGATCACCGCGTGCGACGGCGTCGCGAATGATATAGAGTGCTGCGCGGTCTTTTACGGACTGGCCCGGATTCATGAACTCGGCTTTTCCGAGAATTTCGCATCCGGTCTCGTCACTGATGCGGCGCAGCCGGATCAACGGTGTTTTGCCGACTGCGTCAGCGAGGTCTCGTGCAATGCGCATGGCACCCTCTTGTCATTTGGTATCATGGAAGATTTACAGGCGCGGTGCGTCGACCACAAGCGCGTTAGTCACCCACGCAAACGGTCTCGGTTGCGGGCCAGCCAATGGGCCAGCGATAATAGCGGCAAATCTTTGAAAACGTTCCGGTCCACGCGATCCATGAACTCACTGAACGGCAGGATTTCACTGCGGATATCCTCTCCTTCGGAGGCCAAACCTCCGGTGTCGGTGGTGTCCGTGAGGTCGGCCAACCCGACATAGAGGTAGATGAACTCGGTCGACGATCCGCTCGACGAATAGGCCCCGCCCGCATATTCAAGACTGTCGAGCGTGACATGCGCCTCTTCCGTCGCCTCGCGATAGGCGGCCTGTTCGGGCGTTTCGCCGGGGTCGATCATTCCGGCGACCGGCTCCCACATCCAGGGCTCGGGATCTTCGATAAGAAACACCACGGGCCGGAACTGTTCCACCAGCAGGACCGTATCCCGTACCGGATCGTAAGGCAGAACGACCACCGCACTGCCTTGCAACAGCCCGCTGCGGTTCAGAACCGGACCCATCGACCCATCATGTTGACGGTGCTCCAGCGCGATCTCTTCCATGCCAAAATAGTTAACATATGCCCGCGTGTGCGTGTGGACGATCACGTCTTTGGCGGTATCCCGTGGGTCGCCTGATCTGCGCTTGCGCGCAAACAGCTTGGCCCAGGCCCGGGTTTGCATCGGTGGCATACGGCTGGCCATGGCGCGCGCCTCGACCCGGCCGAAATACGCCATCTCTTCCTCGGCGGCCAGAACGGTCACCTCGCCCAGAGCGTCTATCCAGCCCTGCAGCGACCAGAGCGGCCCCGGCTGCCAGACACCCGGTGTCGGAAAAAGACCTGCGCCGGAGCGTCAGACCCGTCATCTAGCTGCACGGTCACGGGCGCGAGATCATAATCGAACCCGCCTTCGTAAAAGGCCAGCCTTTGCAGATCAACGTCGCTCAACCCGCGCACCAGTATGCCCTGCGCCTGCGCACCCGGTGTCCTGAGGATCATCGGAAAGGTATGGCCCTGCACGGCATGAACGGCATGGTCCGCAAGCACTGCAGACACGGTCGTCAATGCGGACTCGCCCAGGCCCAGCACACATTCCAGCAGGGGCAGATGCCGCAAAGTGCCGTAAAAGAACAGATCAGACACGTGGGGTACTCTTGCGTTGAATTCTCGGGATTAACGCCAGCGGCGGCTTGCTTCTTCGGTCAAGAGGCCGGTGAGGACCGCTCCGACGCCCAATGTGATCAGGATTTCCGGGACCAGTAATAACTGCCCGTAGTCGACTCCGATTTTGAAGATGGCCAGCAACGCTTCGAATGGGCCGTCATACCGATGGCGCATCGCAAGGCGAAACATTTCGTAGCAGCCCTGAACAAACAGGGCCCAAAATACCAAAGAGACAACGCCGGTCAGACCGTTATTGATACCGGCGGTCCAGCCCCGCCCCGCACGCTTGCCCATGATCGCCCAGCCGCAAATCCAGCCCAGAGCCACGTTGACATAGGTGAAGTAGCCATAGTCTTTGCCCTCTTCACCATTGTCGATGATCATGCTCGACACCAGAAAAGCCACGACCATAAGACAAACAGCGGCTACGAGACGCGAGGCACTGGGCATTTCCGACTTCCGTTCCTTAACTGGGCTTTGCTATGGTGATCTGTGTCACATCGCAATTGCCCGTGTCAAAGGCCGCGCCGCAGGCGGTCAAATAATAATTCCACATGCGGCGAAAACGCTCGTCAAAGCCCATGTCCGAGACCTGATCCCACTTGGCATTGAACGTCTCGTACCAGCGGCGCAACGTCAGGTCATAGCTTTTGCCAAACTCCTTGGACCCCACCAGATCCAGCCCGGCTTGCTCGATCTGCTGTCGCAGCACGGTCGGGGACGGCAACATACCACCCGGAAAGATGTATTTCTGAATGAAATCAACGCCGTTTTTGTAGAAATCCCATCTGTGGTCGCCCACAGTGATGATCTGCAACGTCGCCTGCGCACCGGGTTTCAGACGGTCGCGGACGGTCTCGAAATAGACCGGCCAGTACTTTTGCCCGACCGCTTCAAACATCTCGATGGACGCGATCCCGTCATACTGGCCGCGTTCGTCACGATAATCCTGTAACTTGAAATCCACCTGATCCGAAAGACCAGCATTATCAATACGCTGCTGCGCGTACTTCAACTGTTCTTTGCTGATTGTCAGACCTGTCACGCGCAACCCGCGTTCCTTGGCGGCATATTCAGCGAACCCGCCCCAGCCACACCCGATCTCAAGCACATGATCGCCGGGCTTGGCGCCCATCTCGTCCACGAGACTGGCGTATTTGGCCGTTTGCGCCTTTTCCAGACTTTCCTGCCCGCTTTCGAACAAAGCGCTGGAATAGGTCATCGTATCGTCCAGCCACAACGCATAGAAATCATTCCCCAGATCATAGTGATAGGAGATGTTCTTTTTTGCCTGCACTCGATTGTTCCGATGCAGCCAGAACCGCAGCCTCTCATAGGCCTGAACCAAAAACTGGCCAGTGAACCCGTCATAAACAGTCTCGGTGCCCAAATGCACCAGATCCATGAAGGATCGCAGATCAGGGGTGCTCCACTGGCCTTCCAGGTAGGCATCGGAAAAGCCGAGCTCGCCTTCGCGGATCAGCCGCGCGAAGACGTCCGGGTCATAAATATCCACCTGCGCAACCGGACCCGGTTTTGCCCCTTCGGTGCGAAACCTGCGGCCATCCGGCAGATTTATGTCCAGACGCCCAGACTCCATTTTGCTCAACATCTTGAAGACTTGCGCGAAATACCTTGGCAAGTTTTTTTGGCCATCGGTCGTCGTCAGGATCATCCGCTCTCCCCTCTGCGGTGGTTTGTGCAGGCTAGGCCGCGATTTTGTTTCTGGCAAGTTTTCAGTTCCTTACTGGTTTTTTCTACGCTCATACGCCGCCAAGGCCCGGCTGCGACCTTCGGATAACGCAACAACCGGTGACGGGTAGTCTGCGTCTGGCCGCAGCCCCCATGATCTGGGAACAGCCTCAAAATAGGACAGCGCCGTCTGGCTGGGATCAGGGTACCCTTCGGCGATCCACTGCCGCAGATAGGCGGCTTCCGGGTCGAACCGCTCCTGCTGGGTATTAGGGTTGAAAATCCGAAAATAAGGCGATGCGTCCGGACCAGAGCCAGCGACCCATTGCCATCCCATGGCGTTGGCTGCCGGATCCCAGTCGACCAGACAGTCCTCAAACCAGGCCATCCCGAGTTTCCAGTGGGTCAACAGGTGCTTCGTCAGGTAACTTGCCACGATCATCCGGGCGCGGTTGTGCATGCGACCCGTCACATACATTTGCCGTAGCCCAGCATCGACCACCGGGATACCCGTTCTTGCCTGTCTCCACGCCGTCACGTGGGGATGGTCCGTGTCCGTTTTCCATGGAAAGCCATCCCATTCGGGTTTCCAGTTGTCGGTCAGAATGTGTGGGCTGTGATACATCAGATGATAGGCAAATTCGCGCCAGACAAGTTGGCGCAGATACACCTCGGTCCCGGAAACACCCGTAAAGGCTGCGCGCTGCACCTGATGCCAAATCCGGCGCGGCCCGATCTCGCCGAGGGACAGATACTCGGACAGGTTCGAAGCGCCGTCCCGGTCCAGCCGATCCCGGTCGCTGGAATAGTTGCTGATCTGATCCAGAAATGCGTCCAGCCGATCCTGCGCAGCCTGTTCGCCGGGTCGGACATGGGGGCGTACGATGTCCCTGCCCCGGTTCATGGAATCACCCAGCCCCCAACTGGACAGATCCTCGGATGGCGGCCATTGCGCAGGTGCCGCAAGCCGGTCCGGTGGCGCGTCCGGTAGTGGCACCTCACGGTTTTGCACCGCGCGCCACATCGGGGTGAAAACACGAAACGGTTGACCTGCTTTTGTCGCAACGGTCCAGGGCTCGAATAGCAAATGCCCGGCGAAAGACTTGGCTTGGACACCTTGTTGGGTCAACGCCGCCTTGATCTGCGTATCCCGTGCGATGGCCGCAGGGTCATAAGTACGTGACCAGAAAACCGCACCCGCACCGGTTTCCGACACCAGCTGCTGCAATTGGGTCAGGGCATCCCCCCGACGCAGGATCAGACGGCTGCCGATCCGGGCCAGGGACTGCGCGAATACCTCCAGCCCCAGGCCCAGACGCCATTTGGGCGCCGCGCCGAGTTGTTGAACCAGATCGTCGAAGACAAAGACAGAAATGATCGGGCGACCGGTCTCAAACGCCGCCCGCAGCGCAGGATGATCCGACAGGCGCAAATCCCGTCGGAACCACAAAATGATCGGAGATTGCGCCTGCGCCATCTTTGCCCTGCTGTTTTTCTCGGTATACGAAACAGAGCCAACACCGGATCACAAAACGCGATCAAGTGCCTTTAAAAGCTGATCAATTTCCTGTTTCGAAGTATAGTGCGTAAAGCTGACACGCAGCACACCCTGGCTCGTCTCCACGCCCATAGCCTGCAATGGGCGAACGGCGTAAAAGTCGCCTCCGCCCGCCATCACACCGTGCTGCGCCAACTCTGCCGCCACCGGTTCCGCTGCACGGTTCAGCGCCAGCGCAACCGTCGGCGCCCGTCGCTCGGCCTCAGACGTGCCGATCAGGCGCACCGCGTTACGATCCTTGACCGCGTCAAGCAACGGTTGCAGCAATGTCACTTCGTGGGCGCGCATCAGGTCATGGACATAAGCGCCCTGCTCCGCTGCCCCCGAAGACGGTCCGCCATGATGCGTGCACAGCAGATCCACATAGTCCGCCATCCCCGCACTTGCAGCGATCTGCGCGTGGTCGGGCCCTGCCGGCGTGAATCGTTTGTACAAAACATCGCCGTTGAAATAGTGTGCCTGGTTGGGCAAGAGCTCTCCCAGCGTGCGGCGCACAACCATACAGCCCTGATGGGGCCCATAGGTCTTGTAAGATGAAAACAGGTAGATGTCGGGGCCCAGATCACCAACATTCGGAAATCCGTGCGGGGCATAAGACACGCCGTCCACACAGACAAAGGCTCCGGCAGCATGCGCGATTGCGGTAATCTCGGTCACCGGGTTGATTTCACCGATCACGTTCGAGCAATGCGGAAAACAGACGAGACGCACCTTGTCGTCCAGTATGTTTTCAAGGTCTTCAGGGGCCAGAGACCCCGTATCCGGGTCGATCTGCCATTCCCGTATCTCGATCCCCGCCTCGGACAGCCGCCGCCACGGTCCGGAATTGGCCTCGTGATCCTGATTGGTGACAACGATGGCCTCGCCCGGCTTCATCCACTGCCGAAACGCCTGCGCCAGAACATAAGTGTTTTGTGTGGTCGAGGGTCCAAAGCTCAACTCATCCGTATCCACACCGAGAATGGCCGCCATGCGCATACGCGCCTCGTCCATCTCTTCACCCGCCAATCGGCTGGCATCATAGGGCCCGTACGGCTGCACCTTGCGTTGCGTGTAAAACCGCGTCAGCCGGTCGATCACCGGCTTACATGTGTAAGACCCGCCCGCGTTTTCGAAAAAGGCCTGTCCCTGTAGGCTGGGTTCGGAAAAGGCCGGGAACTGCGCCCGAACGAAATCGATGTCCAGAGTGCTCATCGCAACTCGCTCCTCAGTCATGCTGCACAGTCCAAAGAGAGGCCCGCGCATGTTTCCGGACATCTCAGAAATCATGGCAGGTCTTCCAGCCTCGCCGCAGTCAGGGTCCTTTCAATGACCAATCTGCGGCAGTCCTGTGAGTTGATTGCGACATCACCAGAACGGCGCCACGTTGCCGACAGAAGCCGCCAACGTCAAGCATTGCGTGGACAAAAGAAAACCGCGCCGACCGGCCCGGTTTTGGTCACGTAAGGAACCGGGGCTATCAGCCCTGAACCTTGGTATACGTCCCCTCACCCGAGAGGATACCGCGGAACCCGCCGGGCTCATCCAGCCCGAACACGATCAGGGGCAGATTGTTGTCTCGGGCAAGTGCGATGGCCGAGGCGTCCATGACACGCAGCCGTTTGGTAAGAACATCGTCATAGGTCACCGTGTCATAGCGCACCGCATCCGCATGGGTTTTGGGATCCTTATCATAGACCCCGTCAACGCCATTTTTGCCCATGAAAATGGCCTCGCACGCCATTTCGTTGGCGCGCAGCGTCGCTGCCGTGTCTGTCGTAAAGTAGGGGTTGCCCGTCCCGGCAGCAAATATACAGACCCGTTGCTTTTCAAGGTGCCTGACCGCGCGGCGGCGGATGTAAGGCTCACACACCTCGTCCATGCGGATGGCCGAGATCACCCGGGTAAACACCCCAACCTCCTCCAGCGCGGATTGCATCCCCAGCGCATTCATCACGGTGGCCAGCATGCCCATGTAATCCGCCGTGGTCCGTTCCATCCCCTGCGCCGAGCCGCTGAGCCCACGGAAGATGTTGCCGCCGCCGATCACCATGCAAATCTCGACCCCAAGGTCGTGGACCGATTTCACCTCCTCGGCAATACGCTGAACGGTCGGCGGGTGCAGACCGAATCCCTGGTCCCCCATCAGCGCCTCGCCCGAAATCTTCAACATAACGCGTTTGTACTTTGTTTTGGGGGCTTCAGCGGCTTCGGTGGTTGGGGAAAGGCTCATATTGCGCTCCGGGCTGGCACGGGTTTATTTTCCGGCGCAAAATGAAGCAAAAGCTCCGCAGGTTCAATGCGGATGGTGAGGAATGATTTAACCCCTTATGGCCGACCACGCCACAGCACAGGTCTGGAGCAGATTGCCCGACATTCCAGACAGCAAACCAGTGCTGATTGCCGGGCCAACCGCCTCGGGCAAATCCGAACTTGCGCTGCGGATCGCTGAAACCTTTGGCGGGGTGGTTGTGAATGCCGATGCCAGCCAAGTGTACGATTGCTGGCGTGTGATTTCGGCCCGCCCCCCGGTCGAAGAGGAAGCCCGCGCGCCGCATCTGCTTTATGGACACGTCGCCTATGATCAGGACTATTCCACCGGTCACTGGCTGCGCGAGGTCCTTCCTGTGCTGCACGGCGATCAGCGACCGATCATCGTAGGTGGCACAGGTCTTTATTTTTCTGCCCTGACCGAGGGTATGGTTGATATCCCGTCAACTCCGTCACAGGTGCGGTCCACCGCAGACCAGATGTTGCTTGACGACCTGTTGAAAGGCATCGACGCCCAGACGCTGGCGCGTATCGACACAAACAACCGCGCCCGCGTTCAACGGGCCTGGGAGGTGCAACAGTCTACGGGACGCAGTCTTGCGGCCTGGCAGGCGGACACACCGCCACCGGCCCTCGCTTTGAACCAATGCGTCCCAATCGTCTTTGATGTCGACAAAACCTGGTTGCTGGACAGGATCAAACGCCGGTTCGATCAGATGGTTGAAGCCGGAGCCCTTGAAGAGGTCGCAGCGATGCGCACACGGTATGATGCCTCGCTCCCGGCCTTCAAGGCAATCGGTGTACCTGAATTGATCGCCTATCTGGAAGGTCGCATGACCCTGGATCAGGCCAAGGAGCGGGCAACCATTTCCACCCGACAGTTTGCAAAACGTCAGCGCACCTGGTTTCGGGCGCGCATGAGAACCTGGAATCATGTCGATTTCTCAGTGTGATACCCGGTGCGCCCTTTCGTCACTCCTGCCCAAGATGCGAAAACGACCAGAGCCCGGGGCGCAGCACCGTTGTGCCCCATTGCATACCGCGCAAAGCGCGTTCGCGCATTCCGGATTCGGCTGTAGTCGGGCCAGCTTTACTCTCTGGCCGCGTGAAAAGATGTCGCTTTTGTACCCCGAATGACGATTTCGAACATTGACCTTGCCCTTATTCTCGTGCCGAATGCGTCAATGGGGATCGTGGGAATCCAAAAGTAAAGAGAAACCATCCACCTATAGTATGGCGCAAGCTGCGCCAGGTGGTTCAGAAACATCACAAAAAAATCCGTATCACTGGGAGACACCTTCATGAAAGATATGACAGATCAAACACTGACAGGAGCACCGATGCACTGGGCGGCCGAGATGCATGCCCAGGAATATCGCGATGGCAAGCTGAGCCGCCGCGAATTCCTGGCACGCGCAACGGCGTTGGGTATCGCGGCGCCTGCGGCATACGGCCTGATCGGTCTGCAATCGCCAGCAGCGGCTGCCGAGCCCGAGCGCGGCGGCACAATTCGATATCAGATGGAAGTTCGCGCGCTCAAAGATCCACGCACCTACGACTGGACACAGATCGCCACCTTCACCGCGGGCTGGCTCGAGTATCTCGTTGAGTACAACAATGACGGCTCCTTCAAGCCGATGTTGCTGGAAAGCTGGGAAACAAACGACGACGCGACCGAACATACGCTGAATGTTCGCAAGGGTGTGAAGTGGAACAACGGGGACGACTTCACCGCAGAAGACGTGGCGCGCAACATCACCGGATGGTGTGATGCAACGCTTGAAGGCAACTCGATGGCGGCACGTATGGCCACACTGGCCGATCCGGAGACGCAAAAAGCGGCCGATGGCGCGATCACCGTTGTCGACAGCCACACTGTGAAGCTGAAATGTAGCGCCCCGGACATCACGATCATCCCGGGCATGGCCGACTATCCAGCCGCCATTGTGCACAGCAGCTTTGATGCCAATGACATGCTGAGCAACCCGGTTGGAACCGGATTCATGCTGCCGGAAAGCCACGAAGTGGGCGTGAAGGGCGTGCTTGTACGCAACGAAGACCACGAGTGGTGGGGCTATGCGGCTGGCAAAGGCGGCTATATCGACCGGATCGAGTTCATCGATTACAGCACCGACCCTGCCGCGTTCCTTGCGGCCTATGAGGCCGAAGAGATCGACATGAACTGGGAGTCGGTTGGCGAGTTCGTCGACATCTTCGACGGTATCGGTCTGGTCCGCTCGGAAATTCCTTCGGGCTTTACCATTGTCATCCGTCCGAACCAGTTGGCCGAAGACGGCAATGGCAACAAGATCTATGGCGACAAACGCGTACGCCAGGCGCTGGCCATGGCCGTCGACAACGAGGTTTGCCTGGAACTGGGTATGTCCGGATACGGCATCCCGGCCGACAACTGTCACGTCGGTCCGATGCACCCTGAGTATGACTCGGCCGTGACCCGTATTCCTTACGATCCAGCAGGCGCCAAGGCGCTGATGGACGAAGCGGGCATGGGCGATTTCGAACACGAGGTTCAGTCCATTGACGACGACTGGCGCCGGAACACCACGGCGGCCGTGGTGGCCCAGTTGAACGACGCCGGGATCAACGCAAAGCACACAGTGCTTCCAGGATCCACCTTCTGGAACGACTGGACCAAATACGCGTTCTCGTCGACCAACTGGAACCACCGCCCACTGGGAACGCAGGTTCTGGCGCTGGCCTATAAGTCAGGCGTTGCGTGGAATGAATCAGGCTTTGCCAATGAGGAGTTTGACACGCTGCTGGCCGAAGCGAACTCGATCGCCGATGTCGATATGCGCCGCGAGGTGATGGCCAAACTGCAAGCGATCATGATCGACGAAGGCGTGACCATCCAGCCGTATTGGCGAACAGCGATGCGCCACCACCGCGACAACATGGTGGGTGTTGAAAAGCACATCGCGGACCTGCCGCAGATTTACAAGTTCGGTCTGATTGGCTGACTTGATCGAAAAGAGGCCGCGCCTTTTTGGCGCGGCCTTTTCGTCCTGAATGCGGCGACCATAAAAACAGCAATGCGTGGGAAACAGCGGTATCCACGCTGGCCTACCAACAGGGGCTAACATGGGACTTTTCATTTTAAGGCGTGTCGGCATCATGCTTCTGACGGCCTTGTGCCTGACATTCCTGGTGTTCTTTCTGACCAATCTTTATCCGAATCTCGAAAAGCTTGCGAAAACGCAAGGCAACTTTCGGATGTCGGATGAACAAGTTGCCAGTTTCCTGGAGAAAGGCGGATATCTCCAACCAACGCCAGTAAAGTATGGCGAATGGCTGGGTGTCCTGCCCTCTTACCGACACACCAACGACGATGGCACCGTTCAGGGCAGATGCATTCTGCCGGGCAAGACGGCTGAGGAGTCACCAAATTTCTGCGGTATCCTGCAAGGGTACTGGGGATACTCGAGCGTGTTTAAAGAAGAAGTCTCGACCGTTGTCGGCAACCGGCTGGCCCTGACCGGGCGCCTGATGCTTTGGGTGATGCTGCTGATGGTCCCCTCGGCGCTGATACTGGGCATACTAGCGGGCATGAAAGAGGGATCGGCAACAGACCGGACGCTTTCAACGTTTGCCATCACCACAACGGCAACGCCGGAATATGTCTCGGGCGTGATCTTCATCGCGATCTTCAGCTCGTCGGCCGTGGGGTTGAAATGGTTCAAGGGAACGGCGACGCAGGCGATGGAAAACCCGACATTTGAGAACTTTTTCCTACCGGTTCTGACCATCGCACTGTACGGGATGGGCTATATCGCCCGCATGACCCGCGCCTCGATGACCGAGGTAATGACGGCGCAGTATATCCGCACCGCACGGCTGAAAG
This sequence comes from Ruegeria sp. B1, assembly GCF_056535885.1. Classification (NCBI taxonomy): domain Bacteria; kingdom Pseudomonadati; phylum Pseudomonadota; class Alphaproteobacteria; order Rhodobacterales; family Roseobacteraceae; genus Ruegeria; species Ruegeria sp. B1. Next base: position 3,004,167 of record NZ_JBQFJA010000001.1, read on the forward strand.
GGGTTTCGTTCCCCAACATCGTGATGAAACACGCATTGCGCAATGCGCTGATCGCGCCTTTCACCGTTATCATGCTGCAGTTCCCATGGCTGCTGAACGGCGTGGTGATCGTCGAGACCCTGTTCAACTACAAGGGCTTTGGCTGGGCGCTGGTTCAGGCGGCGGGCAACAACGACATCCAGCTGTTGCTGGCGATCTCGGTCGTGTCGGTCTTTGTGGTGCTGGTGACGCAGCTGATCTCGGATATCGGCTATGTCTACCTCAACCCACGCATCCGGATTTCTTAGGGAGATAGATCATGGAACCACTTACCTGGACCGGCTCTATCGCCTTTCTCAACCCGCTTCTGTTGATCGCGCTGGTGGCACTGGCACTGTCGATTGTGGCCTGGATTCTGGGCAGCATCGTTTTGCCCGAACCGCAGGTCACCGTGAACCCTGATGGCACGGTCAGTGCCTCGGGCGGCTTGCGCGGGCTTACGCAACTGTCCTTGCGCTACAGCTTTGTGGCCTGTACCGCCCTGGCGCTGGCTTATGTGGTGCTGGGGATTGTCATGGGCACAGGCGCCGGCATCATCGGGGCAATTTCCCAGCAATTCCTGCCCGTATGGCTGTCGCTGGTCATCCTGTTTGCAATGTCTATCGCGTTCAAGCGGCGGCTTGGGCTTTATGGCAAGCTGTTCGACAGCCCGATCGGCATGATCGGTTTTGGCCTTGTCATGTTCTGGGTCTTTACCGGAATCTTCGGCGCGCTTGACCTGATCGTGACCCATAATCCGTTGGATCAGGTCTCGGGCATGAAAAACAAGGTGCCGGGGACACCGCTGCCCAATCTGGAAGATGGTGAATACGCCTGGTATCTGCTGGGCGGTGACAATCTGGCGCGTGATGTTTTCAGCCGCATGGTCAAAGGGGCATGGATCGTCGTACAGATCGCGCCGCTGGCCACCATGTTCGCCTTTATGGTGGGGATCACGCTGGGGCTGCCGGCAGGATACTACGGTGGCCGTCTGGACACGTTCCTGTCGTTCCTGGCCAACCTGATCCTGGCGTTTCCGGTGATCCTGTTGTTCTACCTGCTGGTGACACCGGAAATCGTAGCCACGGGCGTGCCGAACTATATGGCTGCGGTCCTGTTCGTCTTTCCGATTGCGTTTATCGGCGTTCTGCTGAACTCACGGTTCTACACCCGGCCGAGTTTCCGCACACCGCTGTTGATCGGTGTGTTGGGCATCGCGATCTGGCTGTACCTTTCACTGATTTCAACAGGTGGCTACATCGTCAACACTGAGACCTACAGGATCTGGGGTCTGCCGACTTATCTGGATCTGTTCGACATTCCGGGCGGTATTCTGGTGGTCTTTGTCTCTGTCGTGTTCGTCAACTCGCCCACGGTGTTCCGTATCGTGCGCGGTCTGGCGCTGGACATCAAAACACGCGACTACGTGGCTGCGGCACAAACCCGAGGTGAAGGACCCTGGTACATCATGCTGTGGGAAATCCTGCCCAACGCCCGTGGCCCGCTGATCGTCGATTTCTGTCTGCGGATTGGATATACGACGATCCTGCTGGGAACCCTTGGTTTCTTTGGGCTGGGTCTGCCGCCTGAAAGCCCGGACTGGGGTTCAACGATCAACGAGGGGCGGAAACTGCTGTCGGTTTACCTGCACCCCGCCCTTCCACCGGCCTTGGCCCTGTTGTCGTTGGTTCTTGGTCTGAACCTGCTGGCGGATGGCCTGCGCGAAGAAAGCCTGAAGGACTGATGTGAGCTGCTCTGGGGGCGCTGCCCCCAGACCCCGGGGATATTTTTAGTCAGATGAAGGGGATCCCCGGACTCTCGTGAGGAGATGCAAGATGAACAAACTTGCCGATTATGACGGCCCGATCCTGGAGATCGACAAGCTGTCCATATCCTTTTTCACCCGCCTTCGTGAAATACCTGCGGTGATGGACTTTTCGGTTAGCGTTCAACCGGGTGAGGCCGTTGGCCTTGTGGGGGAATCCGGATGCGGCAAGTCCACCGTGGCGTTGGGTGTCATGCAGGATCTGGGCAAAAACGGTCGCATTGTCGGCGGCACCATCAAGTTCAAGGGCCGCGATCTCAGCGAAATGACGGCGGACGAGCTGCGCGACATTCGCGGCAATGAGATCGCCATGATCTATCAGGAACCCATGGCCTCGCTGAACCCAGCGATGAAAATCGGCAAACAGCTGATGGAAGTGCCGATGATCCACGAGGGCGTCAGCCAGGAAGAGGCCCGTGCCCGCGCGTTGGAGGTGGTCACCGATGTGCGCCTGCCCGACCCCGAGCGGATGCTGAACAGCTTTCCGCACCAATTGTCCGGTGGTCAGCAGCAGCGCATCGTTATCGCCATGGCGCTGATGTCCAAACCGTCCCTGTTGATCCTGGACGAGCCGACCACGGCGCTAGATGTGACGGTCGAGGCGGCTGTTGTCGAATTGGTCAAGGATCTGGGCAAGAAGTATGGCACATCGATGCTATTCATTTCGCACAATCTAGGGCTGGTTCTGGAGACCTGCGACCGGCTGTGCGTGATGTATTCCGGTGAGGCGGTGGAACGTGGGTCGATCCATGACGTGTTTGACGAGATGCAGCACCCGTACACGCAGGCGCTGTTCCGGTCGATCCCACTGCCGGGCGCAGACAAGAACGCGCGACCGTTGGTGGCCATTCCGGGGAATTTCCCCCTGCCCCACGAACGACCGCCGGGCTGCAATTTCGGTCCGCGCTGTGACTACTTCGAAGAAGGCCGCTGCGATGCCCAGAACATCCTTATGGAGGCCGTTCCGGGGAATGACCGGCATCACACGCGCTGTCTGAAATTCAAAGAGATTGATTGGAATGCGCCGATTACCGTTGCCGAGCAGAAGGAAAAAGGGGAGATCGGGCGCACCGTCCTGAAAATGGACAACCTCAAGAAGTACTATGAAGTGGCTGCCAATGCGCTGTTTGGGGGCGGCGAAAAGAAGGTGGTCAAGGCGAATGAAACCCTGAGTTTCGAGGCTCATGAATCTGAAACTCTGGCCATTGTGGGAGAATCGGGTTGTGGCAAATCGACCTTTGCGAAGGTTCTGATGGGGTTGGAAACCGCGACCGACGGCCAGATCCTGTTGGACAATCGCAATATCGAAGATGTGCCCATCGAGGGACGTGACGCCAAAACCGTTGGCGAGGTTCAGATGGTGTTCCAGAACCCCTTTGACACGCTGAATCCTTCGATGACGGTTGGGCGTCAGATCATTCGCGCATTGGAGATCTTTGGCGTCGGAAACTCGGAAGCCGACCGCAAGAAACGCATGCTGGAGTTGCTGGATCTGGTCAAACTGCCGCGCGCGTTTGCGGATCGCATGCCACGGCAATTGTCAGGCGGGCAGAAACAGCGTGTCGGGATTGCCCGGGCCTTTGCCGGCGACGCGCGGATTGTTGTGGCGGACGAGCCGGTATCGGCCCTCGACGTATCGGTGCAGGCGGCGGTGACCGACCTGCTGATGGAAATACAGCGCAAACACAAGACGACGCTGCTGTTCATCAGTCACGACCTGTCGATCGTGCGCTATCTCAGCGACCGCGTGATGGTGATGTATCTGGGCCATGTTGTCGAGCTGGGCACAACCGATCAGGTGTTCTCACCCCCTACCACCCCTATACCGAAGCGTTGCTGAGCGCGGTGCCCATTGCCGATACATCGGTCGAGAAACAGCATATCGTGCTGGAAGGTGACATCCCGTCGGCGATGAGCCCGCCGCCCGGATGCCCCTTCCAGACGCGCTGCCGGTGGAAATCCGAGGTGCCCGACGGACGGTGTGAATCCGATGTGCCGCCGGTGAAAACGCTGGCGGACGGTCATCAGATCAAATGTCATCTGGCCGAAGATATCCTTGCGCGGATGGAACCGGTCATCAAAATCGCCGCCGAGTAACGGTGACCGACAAAAGGGGCCGGTCCTTTCTTGTTCGCGTCATGAGTTGAGCCTGCGAGGTTTGCGCCCACTCCGCACTTTTCGTGGATGGGTCGATTGTCAGCCGCCCCAGACGACTTTCACGTAGTTTTGCGTCTCTTTGTAAGGCGGGACGCCACCGTGTTTTTCGACCGCCTGAGGGCCCGCATTGTAGGCTGCAAGTGCCAGCCGCCAGGACTTGAACTTGCGGTACTGCCAGGACAGGTAACGCGCGCCGCCTTCAAGGTTCTGCTGCGGGTCATGCGGGTTCACGCCCAACAGTTTCGCAGTTTGCGGCATCAGCTGCGCCAGCCCCAAGGCCCCCTTGTGCGACTTTGCATGAGGGTTCCAGCCGCTTTCCTGCTGAACGAGGCGCAAAAACAACTCCTCTGGCACACTGTGCAGACGCGCCGCTTCACGCGCCATGGTCAGATACTGACCGCGATAGTTCCCGTTATAGCGTTTGTTGAATTTGCCCCGTTCCGTTTTTGGTTTCAGGCGCTCAGAATCGCGATACTGGGTCGCTGCGCGCGAATCCAGGACCTTGGCTTGCTTGAGGAAAATATCCATCCGGCTCTTGGTGGACAGCGTGTCAGCCTGCACCGGACCTGAAATCAGCGCAAGGCACAGAGTAGTCAAACCAATAACCAGAGAACGCATCCAAACCTGTCCCGCTCGTTCAGAAATCAGCCATATTATAGGTATTCCAGTCGGAAATGAAAGCTTGGTAAAGATCGCGGACAGAAATCTTGCCGAGTGTTGTCGAAATCAACTGTGTTTTAACCATGACGCAGGCCGTATAGGGTCGCACTGATACGCAGCGTCAGATTCGGCGCACTCAGGTTAAAACTACGGGGAGCTTCATGGCGGGTTCAGTCAACAAGGTTATTTTAGTCGGCAATCTGGGCCGCGATCCCGAGGTCAGAACATTTCAGAACGGCGGCAAGGTGTGCAACCTGCGTGTCGCCACCTCCGAGAATTGGAAAGACCGCAACACCGGTGAGCGGCGCGAGCGCACCGAATGGCACTCGGTCGCGATCTTCAACGAAGGTCTTGTCCGGGTGGCAGAGCAGTACCTGCGCAAAGGGTCCAAAGTTTACCTTGAGGGGCAGCTTCAGACCCGCAAGTGGCAGGATCAATCCGGTCAGGACCGCTATTCAACCGAGGTTGTTCTGCAAGGGTTCGGGTCAACACTTGTCATGCTGGATGCACGTGGTGAGGGTGGCGGCCAATCAGGCGGTTACGGCGGCGGTCAGGCCGGTGGCGGGTACGGCGATCCGTATGGCGGCCCGTCCAGCGCACCGGCACCGGCATCAGGCGGAATCGACGACGACGAGATTCCGTTCTAAGCGGAACGGAGGCATATCATGACATGGTCCTTCTCTCTCGGCCGGTTGCTCGGGTCCGAATTGAGGGTCCATGTGACTTTTTTTCTGCTATTGGCATGGGTCGGGTTTGCGGCCTATTCCAGCGGCGGCTGGCCGGCAGCAATTGACAACATCGTGTTTGTTCTTGCGCTGTTTGCGTGCGTCGTGGCGCATGAGTTTGGCCACGCACTGATGGCGCGGCGCTACGGCATCAAGACACCCGACATCACCCTGCTGCCAATCGGAGGCCTGGCCCGGCTCGAGCGAATGCCGGAAAAACCGATGCAGGAGGTCTGGGTGGCCCTGGCGGGGCCTGCCGTCAACGTCGTCATCTGGCTTGTTCTGATCCTTCTGGGTGCCGGAATGCCCGTTGAGACGATTACCCAGATTGACTCGACCAATGTCAGCTTGCTGAACCGATTGGCCTATGTGAACCTGCTGCTTGCGGTGTTTAACATGATCCCGGCGTTCCCGATGGACGGCGGTCGTGTGTTCCGGGCGTTGCTGTGTCTGCGGATGGACCGCGTCAAAGCCACACGTGTCGCCGCGGTGGGCGGCCAGATCGTGGCGGTTGGGTTTGGATTTCTGGGTCTGAGCACCGGCAACCCCATTCTCGTACTGATCGCCGTCTTTGTGTTCATCGCGGCCAATGCGGAAAGCCAGGATGTCGCCCTGCGGTCCGTCGCCCGCCGCGTTCTGGCGCGCGACGCCATGATCACAGAGTTTCGCGCCCTATCGCCCGACGACACCCTGGGGACGGCTGCACAGGCCGTGATTCACACAACTCAGCACGAATTTCCCGTCGTGAATGAAGATGGAAGCTTACTGGGATTTGTGACCCGGGACCGTCTGTTCGCGGCCTTGGCAGGCGACCATCCGCGATCCGACAAGGCCACGTCGATCATGGTTTCCGACATACCGCAGGTTGGGTTGACCGCTGGCCTCGAAGCGGTTCTTGACGGGCTGCACAAAGGCGCCCCAGCCATTGCCGTGCTCAGCCGGTCTGGCCACATGATGGGCTATATCACGCTGGAAAATGTCGGTGAATTGATGGTGATACGCGGGCGCTAAAGCCTATTTTTTCAGGCAATTGCCAGCGCATCCTCAAGCACCGAAAGCACCGCCTCGCGCGGCACATCGGACGTGACAAAAGCCTGCCCGATCCCGCGGGCCAAAACGAACCGCAATTGCCCGTCCACAACCTTTTTGTCCTGACCCATCAAATCGACCAGCGTCTCGGCAGCCGGCAGTTCCCCGGGGATATCCGCCAGATCGGTTTTCATGCCCATCGTGCGCAGATGCGCTCGGACCCGGCTGGGATCCTCTTGCGAACACAGGCCCAAGCGCGATGACAACTCAAACGCCAATGCGCAACCGATTGCCACGCTTTCTCCGTGCAGCAGCCGGTCGGAATACCCGGTTGCCGCCTCGAGGGCATGGCAAAATGTATGACCGAGGTTGAGCAGCGCGCGATCGCCCTGCTCGGTCTCGTCGCGCGCAACGATGTCGGCCTTCATCTGGACCGAACGTGTTACGGCGTGCACACGCGCGTCCATATCCCCGGCAGAGACATCCGGGCCATTCGTCTCCAGCCATTCAAAAAACCCGGCATCACCCAACAGACCATATTTCACCACCTCGCCATAGCCAGACAGAAAATCCCGCCGTGTCATCGTCGCCAGAACAGACGTGTCCGCCAGCACCAGTGAGGGCTGATGAAACGCTCCGATCAGGTTCTTGCCATGCGGCGCATTGATCCCGGTTTTGCCGCCAACCGAACTGTCCACCTGTGCCAAAAGAGAGGTCGGAATCTGAACGAACCTTACTCCGCGCCGCAAGACAGCGGCGGCAAACCCCACCAGATCACCAATAACGCCCCCGCCCAACGCGATGACAACATCCCGACGTTCAATTTTCTCGTCCAGCAACCATTCGACGGCGCGCTCAAACTGCGGCCAGCTTTTGGTTGCCTCGCCGGCTGGCAGGGCCAGCGCGGTCATGTCAATGCCGGCGGACCCCAGCCCATCGCGAAGTGCATCGACATGCAGGGTCGCGACATTTTCATCGGTCACAACCGCCACTTTCGGGCGATACAGCAAGGGTGCAACGCGCGCACCGGACTGCGCCAGCAGGTCCGGCCCGATCTCTACGTCATATGAGCGACCGCCAAGAGCCACATGTACGGTTTCATGCATTTAAATCTGTTCCAAAACATCCGGTCGGGTCAGAAGTGCGGCAACGACCCGGTTCACCATGTTGTCGATAGAGGTTTCTGCATCCGAGTCCACAGTCAAATCAGCCTCAGCATAAAGCGGCACACGTGTCTCGTATAAAGACCGAAGGGTCGCATGAGGATCGGCGGTGCGCAGCAAAGGTCGCGTATCTTTGTGACGCACACGGCCCCACAAGACGTTAAGGTTTGCCCGCAACCAGACGGAGGCGCCGCGCTGCGAGATCATTTGCCGGTTTTCCCGGCTCAGAAACGCTCCGCCGCCCGTGGACAGGATGCCTTTTTTCTCATCCAGCAGCCGTGCGATCACCTGACTTTCCTTAGCACGAAAGAACGGTTCTCCGTCACGTTCAAAAATCTCCGGGATGGTCATATTGGCTGCCGATTCGATCTCGGCATCGCTGTCGAGGAACGCAACCCCCAGCCGCGCGGCCAAGGCACGCCCAACAGCCGTCTTTCCTGCCCCCATCATGCCTACAAGCACTACGGTTTTGTGCAGATCAAAGCGCTGGGTTGTGTCCGCATCTTGCGTATTATGCTTAATTTCGCTCATTTCATCGTGAATGACGTGATCTTGGAAAAAATGCCAGTTATAACTTTGGCAAAATCAAAAATCGAGGCAGCGTTGCGCGATGAGCAGACTGATCAAGTTTCTGGTATATATAATTTGCCTGACATTTATCGGGTTGGTTGGCTATGCCTATCTCGGTCCGTTTTTTGGCGCGGATTTTTCCGCGCCGCAAAGCGAAATCCGTGAACCGGTCATTCTGAATGTTGACTAGGCACACGCTGCTGGCCCTGGTTCTGGCCGGATCGGCACAGGCGCAAGAACCGCTTTCGGTAATCGATTGGCTTTCGGTGCCAGCCGAGAACCTGCCGGGCACCGTATTGCTTGAACCGCCTGTGGCTCAGAACGGCGGACAGCCCGATGTCGAAGTCACTTCGCTCGAGGCGCTGTCGCAGCCGCTGGGTCTTGTCGCCTCCTCGGTCACCGGACTGCCGGTCGATATGTGGCAAGGCAGTGACCCTGCGCGTCTGGCCGAGTTGCTGGAACGAGTCCCCGTTAAAGACAACCCGGCCTTGCAGCGGCTGTTGTTTACTTTGTTGCTGTCCGAGGCGCGCGCGCCCGGTGGACCAATGGCGGAAGAGATCCTTTTGCTGGCGCGGCTGGACCGTCTGATGCAGCTTGGCGCTGCCGATCCGGCGCAGTCTCTGGTGCAACTGGCGGGTCCGACCAACAGCCAACAGCGTTTTCAGCGTTGGTTTGATGCCACGTTGCTGACCGGTGATGAGGACCGCAGTTGCACGTCGCTGACTGCAAAGCCGCATCTGTCACAGGATTATGCCGCACAGATTTTTTGCAAGGCCCGTCGCGGCGATTGGGCCTCGGCAGCTCTGACACTCGAAGCGGCGCATGCGCTGCAAATTCTGCCGCCCCAGGATCTTGCCCTGTTGGACCGGTTCCTGAGCCCTGAATTGTTCGAAGACGCGGCCTATTTGCCGCAACCGGACAACCCGGACCCCTTGAGCTTTCGCCTGTTCGAAGCGATCGGAGAACGCCTGCCATCCGCCCCCCTGCCACGCGCTTTTGCCAATGCCGATCTGCGGGACGTAGCAGGCTGGAAAGCGCAGATCGAAGCCGCTGAGCGTTTGACCCGGATTGGAGCGTTGACGCCGAACCAACTGCTGGGCCTTTACACCGAACGCAATCCTGCGGCCTCTGGCGCAGTGTGGGACCGGGTTGCCGCCATTCAACGCTTTGAAAGCGCGTTGGAAACCGGTAGCGCCGAAGCGATCGGGAAAACCCTGCCCGCCGTGTGGAAACAGATGCGCAATATCGGGCTCGAAGTGCCCTTTGCAGAGCTTTTTGCCGACCGCCTCGTCGATGTCTCTTTGCCGGTGCCATCGACCGAAAACCTGCGTTGGCAGATTCTGTTGCTATCAGAACTCTACGAAGAAGCCGCTTTGGAGCCCCCCAGCGCAACGGAAGAGACGCAGTTTCTGGCGGCGCTTGCACAAGGCGACCCCGGCCGTGCACCCTCACCGTCCCCGTGGACCGACGCGGTGGCAGAAGGATTTGCCTGGGCCACCCCCGTCCCGTCGGATATCGCCGCGATGCTCGACAAAGGCCAGTTGGGCGAGGCGATTTTGGAATCCATGCAGCTGTTCGATCATGGCGCACGCGGCAATCTGGTTGACCTGACCGCCGCAATTGCTGCGTTTCGCCGTGTTGGTCTGGAAGACACTGCGCGCCGTGCCGCGCTGAATCTGCTCATTCTACAAGGTGCCTGATCATGGCGGCGCCCGCCTCGCAAGAACTGTGGATATCCACTTTTTTGCAAGCCCAGGCTGCGGAACTGGGTGCTGCAACAAACACGCTGTTGGCCTATGGGCGCGACCTGAAGGACTTTGTCGCCTGGCTTGAGCAGCGCAAGGTTGCGTTTGCACAGGTGGACCGGGATCAGATCGAGGCCTACCTGATTGATTGCGATGCGCAGGGCCTGTCCCGCTCGACCCGGGCGCGCCGGTTGTCTGCCATCAAGCAATTGTATCGATTTGCGTTTGAGGAAGGCTGGAGGGAAACCAATCCGGCCATTCAGATCAAGGGACCCGGTCGTCAAAAACGTCTACCCAAAACGCTGGATGTCGCTGAAGTCGACCGTCTGCTGGCAGCGGCACGCGAAACGGGTCGTAGCAAGGCTGACCGCGTACGCAATACCTGTCTGATGGAAGTGCTCTACGCGACAGGCATGCGCGTGACCGAGCTGGTATCGCTGCCGGTGTCCTCTGCGCGCGGCGATCCAAGGATGCTGCTGGTTCTGGGCAAAGGCGGCAAGGAACGGATGGTGCCGCTGTCTCCACCCGCCCGCGATGCGTTGGTGGCCTGGTTGACCCAGCGCGATACGGCCGAAGACAACGCGGTGAGCAACGGCGCGCAACGCTCGCGTTTTCTGTTTCCCTCGCGCGGCAAGTCAGGTCATCTGACGCGGCACAGGTTCTTTCTGCTGGTCAAAGAGCTGGCGGTTCAGGGTGGGGTTGCGCCCGACAAAGTCACCCCGCACACGTTGCGCCATGCGTTTGCGACCCACTTGCTGGCCAACGGGGCCGATCTGCGCTCAATCCAGACCCTTTTGGGCCATGCAGACGTCGCGACAACCGAGATTTACACCCATGTTCTGGACGAAAGGCTGGCGGAATTGGTGTTGCAGCATCACCCTCTGGCAAAAGACCCCGAAGACGATCCGGGCTAAGCCCTTGATCGGACGCGGTCGCATCCCCATAACGGATGCAGTAACACGAACTTACAAGGACAGATGGAACCTACTTCTACCCTGATCGACAGCGCCTTCTGGATAACAGCAGGCTCTATCATTCTTTTGCTTTTCCTGTCGGGCTTTTTCTCGGGATCTGAAACGGCGTTGACCGCGTCGTCGCGCGGTAAGTTGCGGGCGCAGGCCGACAAGGGCTCGCGCGGTGCGCAAAAGGCGCTGGATTTGACCGATGATAACGAACGTCTGATCGGGTCGGTTTTGCTGGGCAACAACCTGGTGAACATTCTGGCCGCGGCGCTGGCGACTGCCCTGTTTACCCGCCTATTCGGGGAAAGCGGTGTGGCTTTGGCGACATTGGTCATGACCCTTCTGGTTCTGATCTTCGCGGAAGTTCTACCCAAGACCTACGCCATCACCAACTCGGAAAAAGCAGCGTCAGCTGTCGCACCGATCATCAGCATTGTCGTGACCGTCTTTTCGCCAATCGTGGCTGCGGTCCGCCTGCTGGTGCGCGGTGTTTTGCGCATATTCGGCGTGCGGATCGATCCGGACAGCCACATTCTGGCCGTGCGCGAAGAAATTGCCGGGGCGCTGCAGTTGGGCCATTCCGAGGGTGTGGTCGAAAAGGAGGACCGCGACCGTATTCTGGGCGCTCTGGACCTGGGGGACCGGGCGGTTGAGGAAATCATGCTGCACCGCTCGAACATCGAAATGATCGATGCCGGAGCAGCGCCCGAGGCTATCCTGAAACAGTGTTTGGAAAGTTCGCACACCCGTTTGCCTGTATTTCGGGACGAACCCGAGAACATTGTCGGCGTTGTTCATGCCAAGGACCTGTTTCGCGCCATGTACGCGCAGGCGGGTGGCAGCGATGGGGATGCCGAGCGGCTCAAATCCTTCGACATCTCGAAGGTGGCAAATGATCCGTATTTTGTGCCCGAAACCACCACGCTAGATGATCAGATGCGGGAATTCCTGCGCATGCGCAGCCATTTTGCGCTGGTCGTGGATGAATACGGGTCGCTGCGCGGGTTGATCACGCTGGAGGACATTCTCGAAGAGATCGTCGGAGAAATCGCCGATGAATTCGACATCGAAGAGGATGTCCCGGTCACCCGCACCGACGACGGCCAGTATCTTGTTGAAGGTGCCATGACCATTCGGGACGCAAACCGCGCCATGGACTGGTCGCTGCCGGACGAAGAGGCCAATACGCTGGCCGGTCTGGTCATTCATGAGGCGCAGATGATCCCGGTTGTCGGTCAGGTTTTCGCCTTCCACGGCTTCCGGTTCGAGGTTACGGCGCGCGAAGGCAATCGGCTCACTGCCTTGAAAATCCGACCGCTCTAGGGTCAAGCGTCTGAGATCGGCAAACCGGCGTCCGATGGCCGCCGGTTTGCATTGGTCTTCGCTCCGCTGATTGTCATCGCGGCTCTTGCGTGCGACATGTTTTGTCGCATTTGGAATTGCGCTAGCGACCTGCCCAACCAGACTGGCGAAAATTCAAACGGAGGCGTTCATGAAACTCGAAACCCGTGTGGCGGTGATCGGCGGCGGTGTTGTTGGCTGTTCGGTGCTCTACCATCTGACGAAATTGGGATGGTCGGATGTCATGTTGCTAGAACGCTCCGAGCTGACATCGGGCTCGACATGGCATGCGGCGGGTGGGTTTCATACGCTGAATGGCGACACCAATATGGCTGCGCTGCAGGGCTACACGATCCGCCTATACAAAGAGTTGGAAGAGATCACCGGCATGTCCTGCGGTCTGCATCATGTAGGCGGTGTGACGCTGGCCGACAATCAGGACCGGTTTGACATGCTGCTGGCCGAGCGGGCCAAGCATCGGTTCATGGGACTGGAAACCGAAATCGTGGGTCCCGAAGACATCCGGAAAATCGCTCCGATCACCAATACTGACGGGATCATTGGCGCGCTTTACGATCCGCTGGACGGCCATCTGGATCCGTCTGGCACCACACATGCCTATGCCAAAGCCGCGCGGATGGGCGGCGCGACAATCGAAACCCACTGCATAGTCCGCGAAACCAATCAGCGCCCGGATGGCACGTGGGATGTGGTGACGGACAAAGGCACCATACACGCCGAACACGTGGTCAACGCGGGCGGGTTGTGGGCGCGCGAGGTCGGCGCCATGGCGGGTATCTATTTCCCCCTGCACCCGATGGAGCACCAGTATCTCGTGACCGACTCGATCCCGGAAATCGAGGCGATCATCGATGGCGGCGGGGAACATCCCCATGTCATGGACCCGGCGGGAGAAAGTTATCTGCGGCAGGAAGGTCGCGGGCTGTGCATCGGGTTTTATGAACAGCCCTGCAAACCTTGGGCCGTTGACGGCACACCTTGGAGCTTTGGGCATGAGTTGCTGCCCGATGACTATGACAAGATCACCGATAGTATCGAGTTTGCCTATCAGCGCTTCCCGGTTCTGGCCGAGGCAGGCGTCAAGTCCGTCATCCATGGCCCGTTCACCTTTGCCCCTGACGGGAACCCTCTGGTCGGCCCGGTGCCGGGCATGCGAAACTACTGGTCCGCCTGCGGTGTCATGGCCGGGTTCAGCCAAGGTGGCGGTGTTGGCTTGACGTTGGCCCAGTGGATGATCGAAGGCGAACCGGAACGCGATGTCTTTGCCATGGATGTGGCCCGGTTCGGCGACTGGATCAGCCCAGGCTACACCCGCCCCAAAGTCATCGAGAACTATCAAAAGCGCTTCAGCGTCGCATATCCGAACGAGGAACTGCCGGCGGCGCGGCCCAACCGGACCACGCCGATGTATGACATTTTCAGCGACATGGGCGCGGTTTGGGGTCAGCAATACGGGCTGGAAGTGCCCAACTATTTTGCCCAGGATGGCGAACCCGGCTACGAAACCCCCTCTTTCCGCCGGTCCGACGCGTTTGACGCAACCGGCCGTGAGGTGCGCGCCGTCCGCGAGGCGGTCGGCATTAACGAGGTCCACAATTTCGGCAAATACCGGATCACCGGCTCGGGTGCGCGCGATTGGCTGGATCGGATCATGGCGGGCCGTATCCCGCAACCGGGCCGCCTGTCCCTGACCCCGATGCTGTCCGAAAAGGGAAAGCTGATCGGGGACTTCACCGTCTCGTGCCTGAACGAGACGACGTTTCAGCTCACCGCATCTTACAGCAGTCAGGCCTTTCACATGCGCTGGTTCCTGCAACATCAGGAAGACGGCGTGCGCATTGAGAATGTCAGCGACCGGTTGAACGGGTTTCAGATCGCCGGGCCAAACGCCGCAGATGTTCTGGCAGCGTGCACACGGGGCACGGTCTCGGACCTCAGGTTTCTGGATGTGCGCCCGATGACCATCGGTATGACCGACTGCATCGTGCAACGGGTCAGCTATACCGGCGACCTCGGGTATGAGATTTACTGCGATCCAATGGCACAGCGACAATTGTGGTGGACGCTGTGGCGGGCCGGTCAACCCCACAGCATGGTCCCCTTTGGCATGCGCGCAATGATGTCGTTGCGGCTCGACAAGTTCTTTGGCTCGTGGATGCGCGAATTCTCACCCGATTACACCGCCGCAGAAACCGGTCTGGATCGGTTCATCTCGTTTTCCAAAAACGTCGATTTCATTGGCCGCGCGGCGGCCGAGGCTGAAAGATTGACCGGAACGGCCCGCAAGCTGGTGGCGTTTGAAGTGGACGCGGACGATGCCGACGTCAACGCCTATGAGCCCATATGGCTGGACGGGTCGGTGGCAGGGTTTTGCACCTCGGGTGGGTATTCGCACTTTGCGGAGAAATCCGTCGCGATGGGATTTCTGCCGACGGAGCGCGTAACCGACGGGCTGGAAGTCGAGATAGAAATTCTGGGTCAGATGCGGAAAGCCCGCGTCATCTCGATCCCCTTGTTCGACGCAGATGGCGCGCGGATGCGGGGATGACTTATCGCGCCGCCACCGGCATGGTGGCGGAATGACCGAGATACCGATCATATTGCTCGCTGCCGGGGAATCCCGCCGGATGCGGGGGCCTGATAAGCTGATGCAGGAGATTGACGGCGTGCCGCTCTTGCGGCGCTCGGCCCTGGCAGCGCACGCGGCAGGGCCCGTTATTGTGGCGCTGCCTACCCCGCCGCATCCGAGATACGCGGCATTAGACGGGCTCGATGTCCTTACGGTTCCTATTTCGAATCCGGCCGAAGGCATGAATGCCAGCCTGCGTGGCGCACTGGCCTGGATTCCCGAGGGTGCTCCGGCGGTGATGGTGTTGTTGGCTGACTTACCGGATATGACAACCACGGACCTGACCGGCGTGTTGCGGTCCCGAGTGACCCATCCCGACCATCTGATCTGGCGCGGGGCGACGCAGCAAGGCAAACCCGGGCACCCCGTCCTCTTTGACCGGCACCTGTTCAGCGAATTGTCGCAGTTAGAGGGTGATGCCGGTGCGCAAAGCGTCGTGCGCGCGCATCAGAACCAAGTTCACTTGCACTGCCTTCCAGGGACTAACGCGCTGTTGGATCTAGACACACCGGAAGATTGGGCTCAGTGGCATGCAATCCGGTCCTCACAAAACTAAGACGGCCCGGTCGAAATCGACCGGGCCGGTTGCCCAACTTAGGACTACCACTTTCACCAATCTCAAGAGCGCAACCAGACTACCTTAAGGCACCATGGTTATTCCGCCGCCAAACCTAAACAAGACCCCCTCGTTAACATGCCGCTAGCGCTTATGATGACTGAGTTAGCCGCTGGCACCCCCTAGTGCCGTTGGCTCCCCCTCACTTGGGCAAAATCATCCTCACCGATCCGATCCTTCGAAACAACGTAAAATTGGAAGAAACGGTTAATTTTGGACGTATCAGAATGGTTTTTGCGCAACATCCCGCCAATCGCGAATCTACCTTAAGATGAGTGGATAACTTCTTGAAATCAGTATGCTGGCCATTAAGCACAAATCTAATTGACTATGCGACCATTTTGACAAGGCGTTATGGATGGCTTTGGCAGGCTTCCGGGACTCGCTCACAACCAAAAGAAGATCGGATAAATCTCAATGATCCGAGACCTTCGTTTGTTAACGAATCTGATTTAATTCAATGATTTTGAAAGTTTGACACGCGATTCGGCAACAATCCTCCGATTCGCACAGCGGAATCGGTGCGTAATCAGCGAATCCCCCCAACGAATACGCGGATATGAAACCGCTCCTTTGTGGCGAAATTAAGATTTCTTAATGGATCAGTCAGGAAACACACAGGTTAGAACGGCACTTCTGTTCGTAACGCGCGGCCGCAATCGCGCGATACAAACAGGAGACCATAATGAGCATCCGAAAATCCTCGCTTCTTTTACCACGTACATCCGGCTGGGTCGGCGTCAGCGCACTAGGTGCCGCCATGCTGGCAACAACCGCCCTGCCCTCGTTGGCAGATGAAGCTGTGGCCGATCTTGTCGAGAGCGTTTCGCCCTCGGTCGTGACCATCATCGCAGAACAAACCGCAACGCCGGTGCCGGCCCGAGACCAGGACTTTGATTTCGAAGGACATCCGTTTGAGGAGTTCTTTAAACGATTTGGTGGACCTGAAGGGTTCAACATGCCCGACCGCAGACCGGCCCAAGGCTTGGGATCTGGGTTCGTTCTGGATGAGGCGGGTTACATCGTCACCAATCATCATGTCGTCGACAACGCATCGACAGTCACCGTTCGTCTGAACGATGATCGCACCTATGAGGCAGAGGTGATCGGCACCGACCCGCTGACCGACATTGCCGTGCTGAAAATCGACGCCGAAGGCGCGCTTCAAGCCGTTGAACTGGGCGATAGCGATATCATTCGCGTGGGTGAGGACGTTGTAGCAATCGGCAACCCCTTTGGGCTCAGCTCTACCGTGACCACTGGTATCGTATCGGCCAAAGGCCGCAACATCGCTCAGGGGCCTTATGCTGAATTCATCCAGACGGATGCCGCCATCAACAAAGGCAATTCAGGCGGCCCGCTGTTCAACATGGATGGCGAAGTGGTTGGGGTGAACTCGGTCATCTATTCACCCAGCGGCGGATCGGTCGGGCTTGGATTCGCCGTCACGTCGAACATCGTCGAGCATATCGCAGCCGATCTGAGAGACGATGGCGCGGTGAGCCGTGGTTGGCTGGGCGTATCGATCCAGAATGTCAGCCCGGAACTCGCGGCGGCCTTGGGAATTGACGCATCCACCGGCGCGCTGGTGTCCGATGTTGTGGATGGCAGCCCGGCAGATGGCGTTTTGCAACAAGGTGACGTGATTCTGTCGTTTAATAACGAAGCCGTCGATTCCAGCAGCGATCTGCCAATCCTTGTCGGCACCACCAAAGTCGGTACCAACAGCGTTCTGACCGTTCTGCGCGATGGCGCGGAAGAGCAGTTGGAACTCAAGATCGGGCAGTATCAGACTGCGGCGGCCGAGGTTGATACCCTCGTGGATGGGACTGCCACCGGCACCTCTTTGGGTGTGACTGTTGCCCCCCTGACCGATACGGCGCGCGCCGAAATGGGCGTGGATGAAAGCGTAGAGGGTGTGGTCGTGACAGATCTGAAACCCGATGGACCTGCTGCAGACGCCGGTCTTCAGCGGGGCGACGTTATCGTCAAGCTGAGCAATCAGGATACCTTTACGCCAGATGCGCTGAAGGCGGCCTTGGACAGCGAAAAGACCGATCCAGCTCTGGTGCTGATCAATCGCGACGGAAGCCAGATCTTTGTGGCGGTTGAAGTCGCCTGATCAAACACCGGTATGCGCCACTTGATGGGGAAAAATGGCGCATGCATCCCTGGCGGATTAAAATTGTCCACAATCTGCCGGGACTGCCGGGTGCGCAAGTCGCACCCGGCAGGCGAATTATCCAAAACATGTGCTTCCAGCAAAAATTATGTTTAAATACCAATAGAAAGGAACCCCGATCATGAGCCGACGCCTTCTTATTGTCGAAGATGACGATGACACCCGGGACTTTATCGCCAAAGGGTTTAGCGAGGAAGGATATGTCGTCGAGGTTGCCGCGGATGGCCGCGAAGGTCTGTTTCACGCAACCGATGGCGGGTTTGACGCGGTCGTTCTGGACCGCATGCTGCCCGGGCTGGACGGATTGTCCCTGATCAAATCGATGCGGGCGGCGGGCTTGAAGACCCCGGTTCTGATGCTGACCGCGATGAGCGCCGTTGACGAACGCGTCAAGGGACTGCACTCGGGTGCGGACGACTATCTTGTCAAACCGTTTTCCTTTCAGGAACTGCACGCGCGGATCGAGGCGCTGCTGCGGCGCCCGCAGGAGGCCGAGGAAACCCCAACGCTGACCTGCAAGGATCTTGAGATGGACCTGCTGACCCGCAAGGTCACCCGTGACGGGCACGAGATCACGCTGACACCGCGCGAGTTTCAGATTCTGGAATACTTCCTGCGGCGCAAGAACCGTGTTGTGTCACGGACGATGCTGCTGGAAGGGGTTTGGGATTACCACTTTGACCCGAATACAAACGTGGTCGACGTGCATATCTCAAAGCTGCGGCGCCAACTGGACGAAGGCGGCGGTGAGCCGTTGATTGAAACCGTTCGGGGCGCCGGTTACATGATATCTGATGGATAACCTTCGACTTTCCATCAACAATTCCAGAACCAGACTTGTCGTCGCCGGCATGGTTCTGAGTACGTTTCTGACGGCAACCGTGCTGGCGCTGGTTTATGTCACCGCCAACCGCAGCATAGAGGCCGAGACTCGATCCGTTGTTTCGGCGGAACTGACCGGATTGGCAGACGAATACGAACGACGGGGCCTGATCGGTTTGATGGCCGCGATTGAACGGCGTCTGCCAAGCGCGTCCGAGCGCGACGCTTTGTATCTGCTCACCGATCGTTTCGGCACCAATCTCGTCGGGAACCTGAAACATTGGCCGGAAAACGTCTCGGCTGGTAGCGGATGGGTCGATCTGGAGCTGCGCCGAGCCGACAACGACCAGCTTGTCCCGGTCTCCGCCGCATCAGTACGTCTGCCTGGCGGCGAACGCCTGTTGGTCGGGCGTGATGCTGTCGCCAGAGAGCAGTTTGATCGCGTCCTGCTGCGGTCTGTTGGGCTGGCGCTTGGGATCGCGCTGGCGCTAAGCATGGTAACCGGCTGGCTGTTTACCAGGCTGGTCTTTTCGCGCCTGTCGGATATTGCCAGCACAGCGGAAAACATCGTCTCGGGCGATTTGTCCCGCCGCATGCCCCTGCGCGGGACGGGCGATGAGTTCGATCAGGTGGCTGGCACGCTGAACAACATGCTCGACAAGATCGAGGAGTTGATCCGCAACCTGCGCACCACGTCAAATTCGATCGCGCATGATCTGCGTTCACCGCTATCCCGACTGCGTCAACGGGTCGAGGCCCTGTCCGATCCGGGCAAAAATGATCTGGACCGCGAAGTGGACATTGCCCGCGCCACCGGGGAAATCGATCACGTTCTGTACGTGTTGGGTCAACTGACCGAGATTTCCCGTGCCGAGGCCGGACTGGGACGCGAACAGTTCGAACCCATGGATTTGCGGCAATTGGTCAGCGATGTTGTTGAGTTGTATGAGCCTGTTGCCATGGATCAGGGGATCCAGCTTGAGATTTCCGGACAGGCCGAAGCCATACCGTGCCATCGCCCGCTTTTGTCACAAGCGCTCTCCAACCTGCTGGAAAATGCCATGCGCTATGCGCCGCAGGATACGACCATCACGGTCTCGATTTCCGATAACGGTCCCTATACCTGCCTGAGTGTCCGCGACCGCGGTCCCGGTGTGCCGAACGAGGAACTGCCGCGCCTGCAAATGCCGTTTGTCACACTTGATCCGGCCCGAACCGAGAAAAACGCCGGGCTGGGCCTCGCATTGGTTGCTGCCATCTCACGCATGCATGGCGGCAGATTTGTCGCGCGCAATTGCGACCCTGGCCTCGAGACAACCATAATGCTGGCGCGACGTCCCTAAGCCGGAAGTCCCGCAGTCGCCATCGTCTTGTTTTTATACCGTTTATCGTCCGTCACATCCGACCCGAACCAGGTGGGCGGAGCAAAGTTTATTGCCTCTGCCTCTGATGTGAACTCGACCTCAACAAGGCGTAAGGACGCCAGATTGCCGAGAAACACATCCAGTTCAAAAACACGCCCATCCGGCAACTGACCGGTATAGCGTTCTTTTTCAACGCGGCGCCCTTCTGTTTCCGGCCAAAAGGTCTCGAACTGCGCGGCACTGACTTCCGCCTCTCGTTCCACACGAACCAATCCGCTGCCACCTTTGAGGGTCAGATAGTAGCGTTCGTTTTTCTGCCGCAGCCGCAGTTCGGTCGAATCGTCCGGTGCGGTCAGATAGCCCTGTCGCACGATAGCCTTTTGCGCGGTACTCAAATCGGGCATGTCCGCAACCAGAAATTTGCGCTCGATTTCCTCGCTCATGTGTTCGAAGCCACTTTGTGTTCCAGTTCGTCATACAGCGCCTGATAGGCCGCACCGGCCGCACTCCGACCGGCATAGATGCTGACCGGCGCGCGGTTTTGGCCCATTTTTTCGATGTCAGATGCAAACGGCACCACAGTTTTCAGAAACCGCTTGCGATAGGATTTGCGCATCGTCGCCATCGTCTCCAGATGCAGGGACTTGCGCCGCTGAACCATGGAAAAGAACGCCTTCAGCTTTTTCTTGCGCAGTTTGTGCTCGTCAAAAAAACGCACCAACTGTTCGAAGGTACGTTCAGAGAGGGTCGTTGGGATTACTGGAACCACGATTTCGTCCGCGGCCTTAAAGATGTTTTCGGACAGCGTCGAAAAGTTCGGAGGGCAATCCAGAATGATCACGTCATAGTCACTGCCAGCCGCAATCAGAGCCTTTTTCAGGCGCGATCGTTTGTTGCGCATCCGGGACAGGAACACATCGAAGTCGCGGAAGGTCAGGTTTGCCGGCAACACGTCCAGACCTTCGAAATCACTGGCGCGTATGGCGTTGGTAAACCGTTTGACGTCTTCGAAGAACCGCGCCTCGGTCAGTTTCTTAGACGGCTTGACCCGCATGTAAAATCCCGATGCCCCCTGCGGGTCCAGGTCACACAAGAGGACATGTTTGCCTGCCTGCGCATACGCATAGGCCAAGTTGACGGAGGTAGCGGTTTTGCCGACACCGCCCTTGTTGCTGTAACAGGCAATGATTTTCATTCCTCACTCCCCCGTGCGGTGAAACAAGCTGCGAAACAGGTGGCGGATGTCCGGCCCGTCGAATTGCTGGAAATTGGCGATCACGCGATCCCGCTCGGCCCGTTGCCGTTGGTCCAGAACAGCGATCAGCCCGCCTGCGGCCATCCCAATGCGGGCATCGACACGTCCCTGCGCGTTGCTGTGCTGCGATACAAAGCTCAGCAAAGCCTCTTGTTGGACCGAGTAATCATTGAACAGGCCGAGGTTATCCTGCAGCTTTTTCAATGGCTTGATGATCGTCTTAAAGGATTTGGCGTCAAAGAGCGGCGCAAAGAACTCCATCAGATAGCGCAGTTTCTTACAGTCGATGCGCAGGTCGTGAACGGTTTCGTCCTCGGTGTCCTCAGAAATGCTGCGCGCCAGCTTGCAGACCTTGCGATAGCGTTTCCAGATCAGCGCGCCGGCATATTCATAGGCCCCCCGGTTTCCGTTTGGCCCCGCGTGTATCGCATCCGGGGACTCAAATACCGCTGCAAGCTCCGTCATGGATGTGTTGTAAGCAGAACTGCGAAGTCTGCGCGACAGACGGGTCAACTCCTGCGCGCGCTCTTTTTCGAAGCGCTCAAACATGGAATGGAGCCCAGGATGAAGATTGGGCGGCACAAGATTGAAATACATATCTTTTTCTAAAAGATAAACGTCCAGATCCCGAAGCCGCCCGGTCGGTTCCATAAGACCGGAAAACACCTGTTTGAATTCGGCGGTTTGCTCTGCGGCAAATACCCCTTTGAACAGGCTCAGGACCGAACGGACACGTCGCAGAGAAACGCGGTAGTCGTGCAGGAACTCCGTGTCTGTATCCGCGAGAATGCCGTCTTCATTCTGCCGCGCGACCCCCAGATAGGTTCGGATGATATCTGTTGCCACCTGTATCGACGGCTCGGTCTTACCCAGTTTAATGTCCGGCTTGGCCTGATACGATTTCATGTTGGGGAAAAGGCCCTGGAACACCGCGGCGACCCCGCCATCCGGCAGCGCCATTCTCTTCAGCGCGGTGCAAACCGTCTCAAAGGCACGGTCGTATCCCCGCAATTGCTGGACACGCACCAGCGCCACAGTCCCGCTCGCCGATGACATCGACAATATGGTGCCCCGCACCTGCGTTTTCTGAAGATCGTCCAGGACGGTAAGGCTCTGAGTTGAAACATCGCCAGACCCTATGGCCATCAGCGCACGCAGTTTCGGAAAACCGGCCAATCCGTCGCGCACCGGCCCGTCCGGCAGGTCTCGGGGAAACCAGCCAATGCCTTTGGTCTTTTGCACCCGGAGTTGGCCGTCACCTTGCAGCAAATTCAGCGTGCCACCTGTTTCAATCAGCAGTTTTTCTGACGCTCTCAGAGACTGATCGTGACAGTCCAAAAACACGAATGGTTTGGGCGTGGTTGACGTCTTGATTTGAAGACCCATCGGCTCAATTGCGCGCGCAAAAGCAACATGATCGAACACGCCTTCAAGAACAAAAAAGCCGTCAGTCTGCGATGTCATAACCAACCTTTCAAGGTGCCAACAGGCAATCAACCATCCGCGAGGCCAGCCTCCAGAACACAGATTCTTGCTCTTGATGGCCCAGATTTTCGTCTACTCTTCTGGGATTTATCATCCGGTTTTCGGAACTTGGTATTTTCTGCGACTGCTGTGCTGTTCGTTAGCATCCCAACTTATGAACATTCGCACGACCGCAACAGCATAAGAGCATGCAATCGCAGTTCTCCTGTCTGCGCAAGCAGAACTTCACTGATGCTGAAGGATACACAAGTGACAGTTGTCGCAGGTACGGATATGACAGAGCCATGTCCGATCCTGTATCGTCGATCCGAAATCTTGGTCCGGCTTTCGAACAGGCCTGCGCCCGCGCTGGAATACACTCAGCGCAGGACCTGCGCGATCTGGGGGCAGACGCGGCCTATGCCAAACTGCTGCAGGCCGGCACCCGGGCGCATTTCATAGGCTATTATGTTCTGGTCATGGGGCTGCAGGGCCGCCCGTGGAATGACTGCAAAGGCGATGAAAAAAAGGCGCTGCGCCAGAGGTTCGATGCGTTAAAGGCGGGTGTCTCCAAGGCGCCGGAAACCCAGATGATCTCGGATCTCGATGCTATTGGCGTCCGTGTGGGACCAAACGATCTAAAACCGACCTGACCCAAACAAAAAAGCCGCATCCGATGTCGGATGCGGCGGGATCTTCCAAGACTGGCAGCGGTTCAGCCGACCAGCTCGATACCCGAGAAAAAATAGGCGATCTCGACCGCGGCAGTTTCCGGAGCATCCGAACCGTGAACCGAGTTTTCACCAACCGATTCAGCGAATTCAGCGCGGATGGTGCCGGGGGCTGCGTCTGCCGGGTTGGTTGCCCCCATGACTTCGCGGTTCTTTGCGATGGCGCCTTCGCCTTCGAGAACCTGAACAACAACCGGGGCCGAGGACATGAATTCGCACAGTTCGTCATAAAACGGACGCTCGGCATGTACATCATAAAACTTGCCCGCTTGCGCTTTGGTCATGTGGATGCGCTTTTGCGCGACGATGCGCAGACCAGCCTCTTCGAACTTGGCGTTGATCTTGCCGGTCAGGTTACGGCGGGTTGCATCGGGTTTGATGATCGAGAATGTGCGTTCCAGTGCCATGTCGGCCTCTCCTTAAGTGACAGCGCGAAGGGGCCGCGCCGAAATCCATCGCGCGCCGCCTAACATGGTATGTGATCCATGAAAAGTGGAATGATGAGCGGTTTTGCGGTTTGCTGATCAGACAGCGTCCGGCAACGGATCGATGCGGTCGATCCGGCGAACATACAACACCGCCAGCAACCCAGCGAAACTGCTGGCGCACATCATACCCAGAACCAGATAAGGGCCGTTTTCCGGGGTGACCAACGCGCCTGTCATCGACGTCAGAACAGCACCCAGCGCAACGATCATGGCCCCGGACAGACCGGCCGCGCTGCCCGCCAATTTGGGACGCACGGACATAACACCGGCGGAGGCATTGGCATTTGTCAGCCCGTTTCCAAAACCGACCCAGATCGCTGATCCAAAGAACACCCAGACCGAACCCAAATCAGCCGGGAACATCAAAAGCCCTAAGAACGGCCCGGCCGACGCGACAATCCGGCCGATCAAGATCATTGTCGTTAACCGGGTGTGCGCGGCGATCCGCCCGGTGATGAAATTGCCCGCCATAACCCCCCCTGTGATGATCCCGATGCCCAGACCCAGCATCGCCGGGCTGAGGTCGAACCAGACTGCGGCGACCAGGGGCGCTCCGGTTATGAAACTGAAAAACCCGCCGATAGAAAACGCCGCACACAGGGCATAACCCCAGAACCGGCGCGCCCGGAACAGATGTGGATACTCACGCAACTGTGCCGAAAACGTCGCGCTTCGATCCGTATTGGTCTCGCCCATATCCGCCCACAACAGGGCCAGCATCCCGGCCCCGAGTATCGAATACAGGACAAACCCGGCCCGCCATCCGAACAGGGAATCCAATGCGCCACCCAACATCGGCCCTAGCATCGGAGCCAGTGCCATGGCCATCGCAACATAGCCGAGTTTGCTGGCCGCCTCATTCGGCGGGTACATGTCCCTGATTGACGCACTGGACAGAACGGGACCGGCGACAACAGCGGCTTGCAAAAGGCGGAACCCAAGAAACAACCAGATCGACTCGGCCAACACGCAACCGATGGAGGCGGCGGCGAAAATTGCCATACAGATCAACAGGATGGGCCTGCGTCCAAACCGGTCGGACAGAGGCCCCATAATCAGCTGGAGGACAGCAGATACCGCCAGGTATCCGGCCACGGACAGGTTCACCAGCGCATAATCGACCTGAAAATCCTCGCCCATGCGTGCGAGTGACGGCAGGAACATGTTCAGCGACAGCACCGACAGGGCCGTTGCAAAGATAAGGGTGACCAGAGATGGGGGCGAATGAGCCGCGCGCATGAGGAATACCGGTGTCAAAAAAGCCAACCGGCACAGCGCTAGCACATCGCCCAAGTCTTGAACATGCCGACCTCTGGCGGCGCCATTCAGGCTCTGCTAAGAGCGCCCCATGCTGCGGATCGAAAACATAACATATGCCGTGGAAGGCCGTCCCTTGTTCGATGGGGCCAGTGCAACCATTCCGGACGGGCACAAGGTCGGGCTTGTCGGGCGAAACGGGACCGGTAAAACCACGCTGTTCCGCCTGATCCGGGGCGAATTGGCGCTGGAATCGGGCAACATTTCGATACCGCGGCGGGCGCGGATTGGGGGTGTCGCGCAAGAGGCACCGGCGTCCGACGTCTCGCTGATCAACACGGTTCTGGCGGCGGACACCGAACGCGATGCCCTGATGGCCGAGGCCGACGGTGCCACCGATCCAAACCGAATTGCCGAGATACAAACGCGTCTAGCCGATATCGACGCCTGGTCGGCCGAGGCCCGGGCAGCGTCGATCCTCAAGGGTCTGGGGTTCGACGACGAAGACCAGTTGCGCCCGTGCTCTGATTTCTCTGGCGGTTGGCGAATGCGCGTCGCACTTGCGGCGGTGCTGTTTTCGCAACCCGACCTGCTGCTGCTCGACGAACCGACCAACTATCTCGATCTTGAAGGCGCATTGTGGCTGGAAAGCTATCTCGCCAGATATCCCCACACCGTGATCATCATCAGCCATGATCGCGGTTTGCTGAACCGTGCCGTCGGATCGATTCTGCATCTCGAAGACCGCAAGCTGACCTACTATGCGGTGCCCTATGACAAGTTCGCGGAGCGGCGAGCAGAGCGACTGGCGCAGGCCGAGTCCGAGAACGCCAAGGCCAAAGCCCGCATCGCGCACCTGCAAAGTTTCGTCGACCGGTTCAGGTACAAAGCCTCAAAGGCCGTTCAAGCCCAGTCGCGCCTGAAGATGATCGAACGGATTCAGCTGATTTCGACCCCGCAAGAAGCCGCTTTGCGCGCCTTTTCCTTTCCGGAACCCGAAGAATTGTCGCCGCCGATCATTCAGCTGGAAGGCGGTGTGACAGGCTATGGCGATATCGAGGTACTGCGCCGTCTGAGCCTGCGGATTGATCAGGACGACCGCATCGCCCTGCTGGGCAAGAACGGCCAGGGCAAATCCACCCTGTCCAAACTGCTGTCCGACCGCCTGCCCCTGATGGCAGGCAAAATGACGCGCAGCAGTAAATTGCGTGTCGGGTATTTCGCGCAGCATCAGGTAGATGAATTGTATGTCGACGAAACACCGCTGGATCACCTGCGCCGCCTGCGTCCGGAAGAAGGGCCAGGCAAGTGGCGCGCGCGGCTGGCCGGGTTCGGGCTGAATGCGAATCAGGCGGAAACCAAGGTTGGTCGGTTGTCAGGGGGGCAAAAGGCCCGCCTGTCACTGCTAATTGCCACGATCGATGCGCCGCATATGCTGATTTTGGACGAACCCACCAACCATCTGGATATCGAAAGCCGCGAGGCGCTGGTCGAGGCGCTGACCGCCTATTCCGGGGCCGTCATTCTGGTCAGTCACGACATGCATTTGCTGGGGCTGGTGGCCGACCGTCTTTGGCTGGTCTCGGACGGAACAGTCAAACCGTTTGAGGACGATCTGGAGGCCTATCGTTCCTTGCTCCAGGCGCGCGAGAAACCCGCCCGGGAAAAACCTCCGGCCACCAAACCCAAACGACCGTCACGCGACACTGTTCTGGCGCTGCGTGCCGATCTTCGGAAATGCGAAGACCGGATTGAGAAACTGACCGACATGCACAAGAAGCTTTCCGCCAAGTTGGCGGACCCTGCCCTCTATGACGATGATCGGATCAACGACCTGGAGACGTGGAACCGTAAATTCGCCGAAGTGGTCGAGGCGATGCAAAAAGCCGAGGCACTGTGGGTGGCCGCGGCGGAACGTCTCGAAAACGCCGAGAATGCCGCATGATTGATGCCGCTTTTCTGATTACTGCCTTCACAACGCTTTTTGTGGTTATCGATCCCCCTGCGCAAACACCGATCTTTGTGGCGCTGACGCAAAACATGGATTGGCAGGCGCGGCGGGCAATTGCGGTCCGGGCCTGTCTGACAGCCGGTGGTATTCTGGCGGTGTTCGCGGCATTCGGTGAAGCGGTTTTGGGGTTCGTCGGAATCTCGATGGAGGCGTTCCGTGTCGCGGGCGGCGTTCTTCTGTTCCTGACCGCTCTGGACATGCTGTTTGAGCGTCGCACCAAACGGCGCGAAAATGCCGCCGAAGAAGAAGAGCACCCGGACCCCTCGGTATTCCCGCTGGGCATACCCCTCATCGCAGGACCGGGCGCGATCGCGACCATGATCCTGTTAGTGGGTCAACACCCCGGCATTCAGGGGTTGGCTGTGGTCATTGGCGTCATGCTCATTGTCGTGGCGATGGTGTTTGGAATGTACCTGTCATCCGGAGCGGTGGCGCGGTTGCTGGGAAAAACCGGGTTGAATGTGCTGACGCGGCTGTTGGGCATGCTGCTGGCGGCCTTGTCCGTTCAGTTCATTCTCGACGGTCTAAAGGCCTTTGGTTTTGCATCATGACCCCCCATATCAGGGTAGGAATGATTTTTTCCGGGTGACGGTATGGATGGTTACGAAATCGGGCGTTTGACCTATCTGGTTCTGCTGGGCGCGGCCCTGCTTATGTGGTTCTTCACCCATAACCGGCAATCGCTGGGTAAAACCGTGCAGCAGGTGATGGCGTGGGTGTTCATTTTCATCGGGGTCATCGCACTGGTGGGTCTGTGGGATGATATCCGCTCGACCGTTGGCACAACGCCCCAGATGGCTGTCTCCGGCGACACAATCGAAGTGCCGCGCGCATTTGACGGGCATTATTATCTGCCGATGCTGGTCAATGGCGAGCCGATCACTTTTCTGGTCGATACCGGTGCCAGTCAGATTGTGCTGAACGCGCGCGACGCCCAGCGCGTTGGGATCGATCTGGACCAGTTGAACTATCTGGGCCGGGCCGCCACTGCAAATGGCGTGGTGCGCACCGCGCCTGTGCAACTGGACAGCCTCGCTTTGGGACCGATCCGGGATACCGGCGTCTCCGCCTGGATCAATGAGGGCGATCTGGACAGGTCGCTTTTGGGCATGGACTACCTGCATCGTTTTTCCAACATCCAGTTTGCCGATGGACGGATGATTCTGTCCCGCTAAGGGCGCTCCTCGCTTGAGAACAAAGTAAGAACATGGTAGCGTGATGCCATGTCTACACAGCTTCTTGGCCAAAAACCCACGCGCGCAGCGCCGGGGGTGTCACTTCATGATGGGATCACCCTGCAACTGGGTCGCGTACACGAGGCCTGCGGTCCGGCCCGGCGCAGCTTTGCCATGTGGCTAGCCGGTCAGGCACAAGGGCCGGTCCTGTGGATCTCACCCGCGTGGGAACCCGGCCAGCTGAACCCGGACGGCATGATGCCCTTTGCCGATCCTGCCCGGTTCCTGTTCGTCCGCCCCACCCGTGCCGAGGACCTGCTGTGGTGCATGGAAGAGGCCCTGCGCAGCGGGGCGGTGCCGCTGATCATCGGCGACCTGCCCGGTGCACCGGGCCTGACGCCCGTGCGCCGGATGCATCTCGCCGCCGAACAGGGTGGCACAATGGGGCGGCCTCCGCTGGGGTTATTGCTGACGCCGGGGGACGGCGGCGCACAAGGAGTTGAGACCCGCTGGCACATGGCCGCGGCCCATCAGGCCGAGATCCGGCGCTGGACCCTGACCCGTCGGCGCGCACGCGCCCTGCCCCCGGTCACATGGCAGGCCACACAAATCGCGGCGCGCAGTGGCCTGCAACTCACGCGAGCCAAAACCGAGGATACCCCCTTGTGAACACGGGCGGATCACGCAACTTGTGACTGGTCAAAACCCGAGCCGCGCCCTAGCGTCACCGCATGAGCCATCCGATCCATGACAGCCGCTACTCCTGGCTTCGCCTTCTGATCACGCTCGCCATCGCGGCGGTGGCGAATGTGGGTATGTGGGCGGTGATCGTCGTGATGCCCGCCGTCGAGGCCGAATTCGGCGCCGGACGGGCCGAAGCCTCGATGCCCTACACCCTGGCCATGATCGGATTTGCCCTGGGCAATATGTGGCTGGGGCAGCTGGTGGACCGGCTGGGTGTGACCAGGGCCCTGATCGGCGCCTCGGTCCTGAGCGCCATAAGCTATGTGCTGGCCACAATGGCCCCAAACATCGCGCTGCTGTCCGTGGCGCATCTGTTGCTGGGATTGGGCACATCGGTTGGCTTTGGCCCCCTGATTGCCGATATCTCGCACTGGTTCATGCGTCGGCGCGGGATCGCCGTGGCGCTGGTGGCCAGCGGCAACTACCTTTCCGGGGCGATCTGGCCCACGATGCTGTCGGGCATTCTGGCGCGGGACGGGTGGCAGCAGGTCTATCTGACGTTGGCGGTTCTCACCCTGGCCGTCGTGATCCCCCTGTCCCTGCTGCTGCGCCGGCAGGTCCCGATCGAGGCCCACAGCACCGCCGCGGCCACCGCACAGATCAATGCGCGCAGCGTCGGGATTTCGCCGCGCGCACTCCAATACATACTCGGACTGGCCGGGATCGGCTGCTGTGTCGCCATGTCAATGCCGCAAGTTCACATCGTGTCCTATTGCGTCGGCCTGGGCTATGGCCCCGCAGTTGGGGCCGAGATGCTGTCGTTGATGCTGTTGGGCGGTGTCGTCAGCCGCATCATTTCCGGCCTCGTGGCGGATCGTCTGGGCGGGGTGCATACCCTGCTGATCGGCTCGATCTTGCAATGCATCGCGCTGTTCCTGTTTCTGCCGTATGATGGGATGGTGTCGCTTTACGTCATCAGCCTTTTGTTTGGGCTGGCGCAGGGTGGGATCGTGCCCAGCTATGCGTTGGTGGTCCGCGAATATATGCCTCCGCAAGAGGCTGGCGCACGGGTTGGCTTTGTCATGATGATGACAATTCTTGGCATGGCACTGGGTGGCTGGATGTCGGGATGGATTTATGACCTGACCGGCAACTATCAACTGGCCTTCGTAAACGGCATTCTGTGGAACGGGCTGAACATCGCCATCGTTTTAATGTTGCTGAAACGCTCCCGACCGGGCAGACAGGAGATACTGGCATGACCCGACTGACGCGACGCGAGATGATGATTGGGCTCGCCTGTCTTGTACTGGCCAGCCCTGCTCGATCCGCGCTGAGCCCTTACCGTTTGTCCACCGAAGGCACACGTGTCGGCTTTACCTTCGGATTGTCCGGGATCGCCCAGAAAGGGTCGATGCCGATCCAATCTGCCGAGGTTCAGGTGGACACGCGGCGCCTGCAAAACAGCCAGGTGGATGTCAGCCTGGATGTGACACGGGCCCGGACACGGCTGCCGTTTGCCCGGATGCCCATGCTCAGCCAGAGTGTTCTGAACGCGGCCGATCATCCGACCATTCGCTTTGTCTCGACCCAAGTGCAGCTTGGCCCCGGCGGGCGGATTTCAGAGGGTGCACGCATCGCCGGGGATGTGACCGTGCGCGGCATCACCCGTCCGGTTGAACTTCAGGCCAGCTTGTACCGTCCCCCCGGAACCGCAGCGGACGATCTTGATCGCCTGTCGATCCGCCTGACCGGCGCGGTGAACCGACATGATTTCGGGGCCTCGGGTTATCCCGATCTGGTCGCGGACACGGTTGGGTTGGATATTCGGGCCGAGATCGCGCGCGTCACCTGACCACCGAAAGGCAAAAAACGACTCGATAAGGTCGAATAGATGCGTGCATCTTCCGCAGGATTGGTCAATCTGTGGTCGTTATGCGCACGATCATTTCTTTTGCCGCTCTGTTTCTTTCTGTCATTCTTCTGCAACTGTCGACCGGCGGTGTCGGCCCGCTGGATGCGATTTCGGGCCTGACCCTGAATTTCTCCACCGAACAGATTGGTTTGCTGGGGTCGGCGCATTTTCTGGGGTTCTTTATCGGATGCTGGTGGGCCCCGCGGCTCATGGGCAGCGTCGGTCATTCGCGCGCCTTTGCCGTCTGTACCGCCTTAGGTGCCATGGGCTTGATAGGTCACACACTGACCGAAGACCCGTATATCTGGGCGGCCCTACGGATTGCATCCGGAACCTGTGTGGCCGGGTGTTATACGGTGATCGAGGCCTGGCTGAACGCCAAGGTCACCAATGAAACGCGCGGACGCGCCATGGGCACCTACCGAATCGCCGACATGGGGGCATCCTTGTGCGCGCAGCTGATTATCGCCGTTCTGCCGCCCGCATCCTACGTTTCCTATAATCTGCTGGCCATCCTCTGTTGTGCCTCCCTGCTGCCGCTGACACTCACACGGGCAAGTCAACCCAAAACACCGAATGCGCCTCGACTGCGGCCCAAGCTGGCCTGGCACAGCTCTCCTTTGGCTGTTGCGGGCGTTATCGTTTCGGCGCTCAGTTCCGCCTCGTTCAGGATGGTTGGCCCCGTCTACGGGCAGGAAGTCGGTTTGGCGGTCGATCAGATCGCTTTCTTTCTCGCCTCATTCGTCTTGGGTGGCGCATTGGCGCAGTACCCGTTGGGCTGGCTGGCGGATAAGTATGATCGGCGCTGGGTCCTGATCTGGCTGTCCGCAGCTGCGGTGATCAGTTGTGGGGTGACAATGGCCGCCAGCGGCGCGGGCACGTTGGGCGTGATGCTGGCCGCCGGGTTCTTTGGCCTGACCACCTTCCCGATCTTTTCTCTGTCCTCCGCCCATGCCAACGATTTTGTAACGACAGAACAACGCGTCGAACTGTCTGCAGCGCTGATGTTCTGGTACGCATTGGGCGCGATTGCTTCACCATTCATTTCCTCCACACTGATCCAGCAATTCGGACCGGGAGCACTGTTTGGCTTTGTCGCCATCGGCCACATCGTGCTGATCGTGTTCGGCCTGGCCCGCATGCGATCCCGCCCGACGCCGGAGGAGCGGACCAACTACGTCTATGCACCAAGAACCTCGTTCACCATCGGCCGGTTGCTCAAGAAATCCCGGGAGGAGCGCTGAGCCACTGTTCGGCGCTGACGCTTTTTTCGCTATTATTTCCGAGCGTTCAAATCCCGGGGTTTTGCTGACTGCCCACATAAGGTAGACGGGCGAACGGACAGACACGCGGATACGGAATATGGCTCGGATTCTCATCACTTCAGCGATCCCCTACATCAACGGGATCAAACACCTCGGCAACCTGATCGGCTCGCAACTGCCTGCCGATCTGTATGCGCGCTACCAGCGTGGCCGGGGGAACGAGGTCATGTTCCTGTGTGCCACCGACGAACACGGCACGCCAGCCGAGCTTGCTGCCGCCAAAGCGGGCAAGCCCGTGGCCGAATACTGTGCTGAGATGTACGGAGTTCAGGCCGATATCGCCGAGCGCTTTGGCCTGAGTTTCGATCACTTTGGCCGCTCTTCCAGCGAGCAGAACAAGCACCTGACCCAACATTTCGCCGGTAAGCTGGATGAGGCTGGTCTTATCCGGGAAGTCAGCGAGAAGCAGGTCTATTCCAACGCCGACGGCCGGTTTCTGCCGGACCGCTATATTGAAGGCACCTGTCCCAATTGCGGATACGAGCGCGCCCGCGGCGACCAATGCGAAAACTGCACCAAACAGTTAGATCCGACCGATCTGATCAACCCGCGCTCGGCCATTTCCGGGTCGACCGATCTGGAGGTGCGTGAGACCAAGCATCTGTATCTGCGCCAGTCCGCGATGAAAGACCAGTTGGATGCGTGGATCGACAGCAAGGCCGACTGGCCGATCCTAACAACGTCGATTGCCAAGAAATGGCTGCATGACGGCGACGGCCTGCAGGATCGCGGCATCACCCGCGATCTGGACTGGGGTGTTCCGGTCAAGAAAGGCGATCAGGACTGGCCTGGGATGGAAGGCAAGGTCTTCTACGTCTGGTTCGACGCGCCGATCGAATACATCGCCTGCGCCAAGGAATGGGCCGACGCGAATGGCAAGACGGATGCGGATTGGGAACGCTGGTGGCGCACCGACAAAGGCGCGGATGAGGTGCGCTATGTCCAGTTCATGGGTAAGGACAATGTGCCCTTCCACACCCTCAGCTTCCCCGCCACCATTCTGGGGTCGGGCGAGCCGTGGAAGATGGTCGACCACCTCAAGTCGTTCAACTACCTGAACTATGATGGCGGCCAGTTCTCGACCTCACAGGGCCGCGGCGTGTTTATGGATCAGGCGCTGGACCTGCTGCCGGCGGACTACTGGCGATGGTGGCTGCTGAGCCATGCCCCGGAAAGCAGCGATAGCGAATTCACGTGGGAGAACTTCCAGCAATCAGTGAACAAAGACCTCGCCGACGTGCTGGGCAACTTTGTCAGCCGGATCACCAAGTTCTGTCGCTCGAAATTCGGCGAAGCCGTGCCTGAAGGCGGTGAATTCGGTGACTGCGAACGGGCCTTGATCGAGGACCTGACACGCCGCGTGCGTGCCTATGAGGCGCACATGGAGGCGATGGAAGTCCGCAAATCTGCGCAAGAGTTGCGGGCGATCTGGGTGGCAGGCAATGAGTATCTGCAAGCCGCCGCACCCTGGTCGACCTTCAAGGAAGACCCTGGACAGGCCGCAGCACAGGTGCGATTGGGCTTGAACCTGATCCGTCTTTATGCCGTGCTCAGTGCGCCCTTCATCCCGGAAACTTCAGCCCGGATGTTAAGCGCGATGAACACGCTGGATACCAGCTGGCCCGACGATGTCGGCGCGGCGCTTGCGGCCTTGCCACCCGGTCATGACTTTGCGGTGCCGGACGTGCTTTTCGCCAAGGTCACGGATGAACAGCGCGAGGACTGGCAAGTTCGTTTTGCCGGAACGCGAACATAAGACGACCGCACAGGCTGCTTTTTCATGCGGCAGCAAATGGGCAGTCACGCGTCGATCCCGAGCGCCGCGTGACGGCGCACAAAGCTGTGTCCGCAGGCAAGCCGCCACCTTTTCTGATCTTAAGCCTGTCAATCCAAGGGCAAATTCCTTGAGGCGCGACAAGACACGCCGCGATCAAGATGCTTGAGATAAAAGCACAAAACAGCCATCCTGACCGGGAAACCCATCGACTCGCCCGGGGGGTCCGATCTCATGGGGCGCAGAATCCATAGTTTGAACGAGGCACCTGCCATGTCCCATGCATTGAAGAAACCAACCCTGCGCGACATCACCGCCTGCAGGGCGAAAGGCAAGCATCTCGCTCTGCTCGCATGTCTGGGTCTGGCACAGCCCACATTCGCTCAGGACCAGAGCGAGGCAACGCCTCCGAAGGTTTCCATCGCCGCCGCCTATTCCGAGGAAATCACCGACGAAGCGGTGTTCATTGGGCGGGCGGAAGCACTCGACAAAGTGGACATCGTCGCACGCGTCAGCGGCTTCCTCGACAGTCAGGATGTGGAGGACGGCGCGCTGGTCAACGAAGGGGACCTGCTGTTCACGATTGAGCCGGACCTCTATCAGGCGACGCTTGAGGCCCGTAAGGCCGATCTGGATCGGGCCGAGGCAAATCTGGAGCTGGCCAAGGTTGATCTGGCCCGGAAGGAAGAACTCTATCGCCGCGATGCAACGCCGGAATCCGAGCGTGACATCGCGCGGGCCAATGAATTGGTGGCCGAAGCCGAAGTTAAGGCGGCAAACGCGGCCATTCAGCAGGCGGAACTGGACCTGAGCTACACGGAAATCCATGCGCCATTTACCGGGCGCATCGGTCGGGTTACCACCAGCGTGGGGGATGTAGTCGGTCCCAGCAACCCGCCTTTGGTCAATCTGGTCAGCGAAGCACCCATTTATGTCAATTTTTCTCTCAACGAAAAGCAGTTCACATCGGTTCTGGAGCAGTTCGGTGAAAGCGCGTCGTCTCTTGCGGAAAGCCAAAAGAGCCCGAACGTTCACGTGACACTCCCGAACGGCACGGAATTGGATGAAACCGGCGAGATCGTCTTTGTCGACAACCGGATCGACCCTCTGACGGGCGCGATCACCATGCGGGCCGAGTTCGACAATATGAAACGGCTGATCATCGACGGTGCGTTCGTAAACGTGCATATTGAAGCGCTGGAACCCACGCTTCAGGTTCTGATCCCTCAGGCCGCGCTGCAACGCGATCAGCGCGGGGAGTTTGTTCTGGTTGTGAATGACCAGCAGATGGTTGAACAGCGCTACATCACGACCGGGGACACGGTCGGTACGGCCATCATCGTTCTGGACGGTCTGCGCGAGGGGGAAAGCGTTATCGTCGAGGGCCTGCAAAGGGTGCGCCCGGGTGTGTCGGTCGACGCTGTCGTCGCCTCAGAGCAGCCGGGAGAGTAACGGATGTTCTCAGCCCTGTTCATCAGCCGGCCCAAGCTGGCGCTTGTCATTTCGCTTGTCCTGACAATCATGGGCGGCATCGGCTATCTGGTTCTGCCGGTGGCTCAGTTCCCTGACATCACACCGCCGGTGGTCAGCGTAACCACCACGTATACAGGCGCAAATGCCGAAACTGTGGAAAACACGGTCGCCGCACCCATCGAGGCGCAAGTCAACGGCGTGGACGACATGATCTACATGACGTCGACATCCTCCGATAACGGCTCGTATTCCCTGAATATT
This sequence comes from Ruegeria sp. B1, assembly GCF_056535885.1. Lineage (NCBI taxonomy): Bacteria > Pseudomonadati > Pseudomonadota > Alphaproteobacteria > Rhodobacterales > Roseobacteraceae > Ruegeria > Ruegeria sp. B1. Next base: position 3,039,809 of record NZ_JBQFJA010000001.1, read on the forward strand.
ACTTTCGAAGTTGGCGCGGATCCCGACATCGCCTCAGTGAATGTGCAGAACCGCGTGGCCCAGGCCATGTCGTCGCTTCCAACCGAGGTCACATCCTCGGGTGTCGTGACGCAAAAAGCATCCACCAACATGCTTTTGCTGGTGACGCTGACATCGCCCAACTCCACTTATGACAGCGTGTTTCTGTCCAACTACGCCTCGATCAATCTCAAAGACGCTCTGGCGCGGATTCAGGGTGTGGGTAAGGCGGACGTTCTGACCAATCTGGAATACGCCATGCGGATCTGGATCGATCCCGACCAGATGGCCGCCCTGTCGATCACACCAGGCGATGTGATCGCGGCCATCCGCGAACAGAATATCGAAGTCTCCGCGGGATCCATCGGTTCACCGCCCGTGCCCGAAGGGCAGACCTTTCAATACACGATCAAGACCAAAGGTCGCCTGACATCGGCTGCGGAATTCGGCGATATCGTCATCCGAACCGGCGAGGCAGGATCTATCGTCAGGGTGCGCGACATCGCCCGCGTGGAACTGGGCGCGCAGTTTTATTCGGCGTCCGGGTACTTTCAAAGCGTGCCGGCAACCGTCATCGGCATCTATCAAGCACCCGGCGCGAACGCTCTGGCGGTGTCCGAACGGGTTCAGGCCGAGTTGGAGCGACTGTCCCGCTCCTTCCCAACGGACGTTGAATATCAGGTGCCGTTTAACACCACGGATTTTGTGGAACAATCGTTGAACGACGTGGTCACGACCTTGATACTGACATTCATTCTGGTGATCTCGGTCGTATTTGTCTTTTTGGGCAATTGGCGCGCGACGATCATCCCTGCGGTGGCTATTCCGGTCTCACTAATCGGGACATTTGCGTTTTTGCTGCTCTTCGGCATGTCGCTGAACACGATATCCCTGTTTGCTCTGGTGCTGGCCATTGGGATCGTAGTGGATGACGCCATCGTTGTGGTCGAAAACGTGGAACGGATCATCGCCGAGGAGGGCCTGCCACCAGCAGAGGCCACCCGTAAGGCGATGGGCCAGATCACCGGACCGGTCATCGCGACCACGCTGGTTCTGCTGGCGGTGTTCGTGCCCGTGACCTTCATGCCGGGCATTTCAGGGCGGCTTTATTCTCAGTTCGCGGTCACCATCTCGACCGCAGTGGTCATCTCGTCCATCAACGCCCTAACCCTGTCCCCTGCCTTGTGCGGGCTGGTGCTGCGGCCAAGATCAGGCCCACCAAAGGGCATTCTGGCCTTGTTTGAGAAGTTCATCGGGACCGTCCGCAGCGGCTATGTCGCGATTGTGCGTAAATTGCTGATCCTGCCGGTTATCGGGTTGGGTATGATTGTGGCGCTGGCCGTGGGCGCCGGCACGATCATGTCCAACACCTCCAGCGGCTTCATCCCATTAGAAGACAACGGATATCTGTTCGTGGATGTGCAACTGCCAGACGCTGCGACGCTGGAGCGCACAGAGGTGGTTACCAAACGGGTCGACGATCAGATCCGAGAAATCCCCGGCGTCGCCAGTACCGTTCTGGTCAACGGCTTTTCGCTGCTGAACGGAACCATCACCAACGGGGCGGCCATCTTTGTAAACCTCGACAATTGGGACGAACGTCAGGAAGACGACCTGAGCGCCAACGCGATCCTCGGCAAAGTGCTGGCAATCGCCAACGCTGAATCCGCCGCATCGATTGTGGCGTTTAACCCGCCGCCCATACAGGGCCTTGGCATGTCCGCCGGGGTCGAGATGGAGGTGCAGCAAACCGGGGGCGGCACGCCGCAGGATCTGGCATCCGCCGTGGGATCATTTGTCTACGCGGCCAATCAGCGGCCGGAAATCGGTCAGTCCTATACAACCTTCCGCGCAAATGTTCCGCAGTTGTTTGTCGATCTGGATCGGGAGAAGGCCAAGACCCTACAGGTTTCCGTATCGGAGATCTTTCAGACGATGCAGGCCCAGTTGGGGTCCTATTACGTCAATGACTTCAACCTGTTTGGTCGGGTGTATCGCGTGATGATTCAGGCCGACGGGACCTACAGGGACAATGTCGAGGATATCTCGAACCTCTATGTCCGCTCGAACCAGGGCGAGATGGTTCCGCTGGGCACCCTGATCGATGTCGAAAACGTTCTGGGACCTGTCTTACTGAAACGTCACAACCTGTTCCGGTCTGCGACGGTGACGGCGGTGCCTGCTCCGGGATTGTCGAGCGGGGATGCAATCACCGTCATGACCGAGGAGTCGGCCACGGCCCTGCCCCCTGGCTATGCGTTCGAATGGACGGGAACGGCCCAACAGCAATTGGCCGCAGGCGGATTGGTGGTCGTGATCCTCGGGTTGGCGATCCTGTTCGGGTATCTGTTCCTTGTGGGCCAATACGAAAGCTGGACCTTGCCGGTGTCGATCCTGCTATCGGTGACGGTGGCCCTGTTCGGCGCTGTCGCGGCTGTGGCAATCGTGGGCAGTGACATCAACCTCTACACGCAGATCGGGATGATCATGCTGGTGGGGCTGGCGTCGAAAAACGGGATTCTGATTGTCGAGTTTGCAATCGAGCAACGGGCCAAAGGACTCTCGATCAAAGAAGCGGCAGCCGAAGCGGCGCATCAGCGTTTCCGGGCGGTGATGATGACCGCCTTGTCTTTCCTGTTGGGCGTTGTTCCACTGTTGGCGGCCAGTGGCGCAGGTGCCGCCAGCCAAAAAGCCATCGGTGTTGCCGTTTTTGGCGGAATGCTGGCGGCCACACTGGTTGGCGTCATCCTGGTGCCGGTGCTCTATGCCCTGATGCAGGGCCTACGCGAGTGGGTAAAAGGCAGTAAAAACGATCCCGACCCGACCAGCCAGGCCACCTGAGCGAGACGCCAGAAACCAAACAGGCCCCGCGACAATCGCGGGGCTTTGTATTGGCAAGGCTCTGGACAATCCGGCAATCAGCCTGTGTCAGGCAGGGACCGCCCCATTCCGCAGTCGGCGGCGGGCCGTGACAGCATGGATCACTGTCTTTGCCTCTTCCGGAGGCGCCTGCTCGACCCGCCGGTAATTGCTTCCGTCACTGTGTCGGGTCAGTAATCCGCTGCCTATCATAGTCCGCCGCAACGTTGCCGGGTCGTTGAACAGGTGTTCTTGCCGCAGGCGCGCGTTGATCTCTTTCTCATCAAGGCTGGTGTCGCTGGGCAGGCTGGCCCAAAGCGCCCATAGTGCCAGAGCTTGTACTGATCGTCTTGCAGGCCAGCGCAGCAACCGGCCTTCGGCGTCGAATTGAACCAGCGTGCGTTCCACGGTTCGCATGTCGACGGCCAGAGTTTGCGGTTGCGCCTCAAACCGGCGCCGCGCGGCATGAGCGGCCCGCATATGCTGAAGGTTCTGAAACCCCGCAGCGCGCGCCACCATGTTCATCAAGGCCACATGCGAAGGTTTGGGATCACCCAGTTGTCGGCCCAAGGCACGGGTGAAAGCGGACAGGTCGTCCACGTACAGGGGGATAGGTGTTTTCGTCATCATGCATCCATATCGGGCGTTCTGCGCGATCGTCGGTCGCTGACTTAACGAAACAACGCCCTTATGATTGCGATGTCGTTTTGTAAAACTGGCAGGTTTAGCACTCCGAGCAGGAGCAGCGACGCCTCGGTGACTGCCGACCGTATGCGATGGCTAGCATGATCGACCCGTCCGGCCAAGTGGGAAAGGCAGGAGATCCTTAAGCGACTTGGGCCGCCTGACTACGCTGGCCCATCCACTGATCGATCCGCGCGATCTGATCGTCATCCAGACGCAACCCCAGCTTGTTGCGACGCCACACAACGTCCTGCGCGCTGCGGGCATATTCCTTGTCCATCAGCCATTCGACCTCGCGCGCAGTCAGAGTCGCGCCAAAGGCTTCTCCCAGATCGTCAGCTGATTTTGCATCGCCCAGCATCACACGCGCCTCGGTTCCGTAGGCTCGCACCAGCCGCGCGGCCCAGACCCGATCCAGAAAACCGTAATCCGCCAACAGCGCGTCTATCAGGTCTTGCACACCGTCCACGGGGAAGTCCCCGCCGGGCAACGCAACGCCCGCCGTCCAAGGCCCCGGCAGGTCAGGGAAATGCTTGGATATCTTGTGCAACGCGCTCTCTGCGAGACGACGGTAGGTGGTGATCTTGCCGCCAAATACATTGAGCAAAGGCGCCCCACAGTGGTCATCCACTTTCAGCTTATAGTCACGCGTCGCCGCCGTAGCACTGCTGGCCCCATCATCGTAGAGCGGCCGCACGCCGGAATAGGTCCAGACAACATCCTCGCGGGTCACAGGTTGCTTAAAATACTTATCCGCAAAAGCGCACAGATACTCCTCTTCAGCGTCTGTGCAGACCGGAGGTACGGAGGGATCCGAATGATCCTGATCCGTGGTGCCGATCAGGGTAAAGTCCTGCTCATAAGGAATGGCAAAGATGATGCGCCCGTCCTCGCCCTGAAAGAAATAGCACTTGTTGTGATCATACAGCTTGCGCGTCACGATATGACTGCCGCGCACCAATCGGACGCCTTCGCGCGAGTTTATGTGGATTTTCGCTTGGATGATATCGCCGACCCACGGGCCGCCCGCATTGACCAGCATTTTGGCCCGCACCTCGCGGGTCTCGTCATTGTCCCGGTCCCGAATTGTGATCTGCCACACATCTTCAACCCGCCTCGCAGCCACAACTTCGGTGCGCGTGAGGATATTTGCACCCCGAGACTCCGCATCGCGTGCATTTAGCACGACCAGACGTGAATCCTCGATCCAGCAATCGGAATACTCATACGCAGTCTGAAACTTGTCCTGCAAAGGTCGGCCTTCTGGTGCCGTTTGCAGGTCGAGAGAGGATGTCCCCGGTAGAATTTTCCGACCCCCAAGATTGTCATAGAGAAACAGACCAAGACGTATGAGCCAAGCCGGGCGCCGCCCGTGCATCCACGGCATGACCGCGCTCAGAAAACGAGAGGTCGGCGTTTCCGTGTCGAACCGCATGTCCTTGTGGTATGGCAACACAAAGCGCATGGGCCAGCTGATATGCGGCATGGCGCGCAGAAGGGTTTCGCGTTCTTTCAGAGCCTCGTGTACGAGCCGGATTTCAAAGTATTCCAGATACCGCAGACCCCCGTGAAACAGCTTGGTCGACGCCGAAGATGTGGCCGATGCCAGATCGTTCATTTCCGCCAGTGTCACCGACAGCCCGCGCCCCGCAGCATCGCGCGCGATGCCACATCCGTTGATACCGCCACCAATAATGAACAGGTCCGTGATCTGATTGTCTTGCTGGTCCATGTCAGGCCGATTCCCTACCTTGCAGGCTTGGGCGCATTAACCCGCTGGACCTTCGTTTCGTCAAGTCTGGGTTTCGATTTTATTCGTTTTTCGAATAATCGAACAACATACGAATCTAACTCCAATCGCCCAATGGATAAAGATTACATGGTTTTTGGTGAGATGTGATGCCAATAGAGCAGTCAAGCGCCGCGAATTTCTAAACCGCCCCTTGCAATGCGACGACAAAAGAACAAAAACGAAAAGGCGTATTTTTGGAGACCCACATGTCCATGTCCTTTCGCCAAGCGGACATTATGTCCCTTGCCCGACAAACCGGCCGTGTAGCCGTTGACGATCTGGCCGAGCAGTTTGGGGTGACCGTGCAAACCATCCGCCGGGATCTGTCCGAACTGTCTGATTTGGGCAAGCTGGACAGGGTTCATGGCGGTGCCGTGCTGCGGTCCGGCGTGTCAAACATCGGCTACGAAGATCGCCGCGCTTTGAACGAGGAGGCAAAAGCCTGCATTGCTGGGGTGTGCGCCCGAGATATTCCGGACGGAGCGTCGGTTTTCATGAATATCGGCACGTCGACCGAAGCGGTCGCGCGACAATTGCTCAGCCATAAAAACCTGATGGTGGTGACCAACAACATCAACGTTGCCAATATCCTGGTTGAGAACCCGGCTTGCGAAATCGTGCTGGCCGGTGGCGTTCTGCGCCCGTCGGATGGCGGGCTGATCGGCAATCTGACCGTGTCGACCATCAAACAGTTCAAGTTTGACTATGCGATCATCGGGTGCTCCGCACTGGACGCCGAAGGCGATCTGCTGGATTTCGATTTTCAGGAGGTGCATGTAAGCCAGACAATCATCGCGCAGGCGCGCCAGACCTTTCTTGTGGCCGACCATTCCAAATTTCAACGCTCGGCACCGGCGCGCATCACCTCGCTTGCCGACATTGATACGTTTTATACCGACCTGCCGCTGTCCAAGGACTTGACCCGCAAATGTGCGGATTGGAATACGGCGTTAAAAACCTGCGCCTAAGCACCAGCAAAACTCTCTTGCAGGATGAGCGACCCGCCTCGAATTCTTGCCAGATGACCGATAGCCTGCCAGTATCGCGGATATTGACATCGTTGCACGGATAAGGAGACCCGGGCCATGATAGCGCTTTTATTTGCATTACTTACAGCCGTAATGGGACTGAATTATTTCAAACAGACCATGGCCGCCAATGCACTTTTCTTTATCACTTTGGCGCTCAGCGTGTACTGGCTGAAGTTTCACGCCACCAGCCAGCTGACCATTCAGCTTTGAGGGGCCGCCATGACACCTGAACTTTCCCGAAATCTAAACGCAATCGGCATGCTGGCGGTAAGCCTCGTCCTGGTCCTGGCCTACATCTATCAGCTTACGCTCTACGAACTGCCCTGCCCCCTGTGCCTGCTGCAAAGGGTTGGCTTTGTTGCCGTCGGCGTGGGGCTGGGTCTCAATCTGCTCTATGGCGCGCGTCCGCGTCATTACGCGTTGATGCTGATCGCCGCCCTTTATGGTGGCAGCGTGTCGGTGCGCCAAATCCTGTTGCATATTGTTCCAGGAACCGGGCATTACGGATCGCCGGTCCTGGGCCTGCATTATTACACTTGGGCTGCGATCTGCTTTTTTTTGATCATTTTGGGGACCGCGATCATGCTGCTGTTTGACCGCCAGTATGCGGAGGGTGCGGCTGATGAACCCCGGTTCGGCGGCAGCACGCTTGCCAAAGCCGCCTTTTTCATCATGCTGGGACTGGCGGTGTTGAACGCCGTCTCAACTCTGATCGAATGTGGCCCCGGTATCTGCGCAGATCCTCCGACCAGCTACAAATTGATTGACGAGATGGGCACCAACAACTGAGGATGGGGCAACCTTCCCAACAGGAGGCACGAGCATGGGACTATTAGGTCAGCCGTTGGGCTATTATGATTATCTGACATTTGTGGCATTGATCCTGCTATTGGCCGCCGTGATGGCGCTGTTTCTGTTCATCATGGGCCTGCCGGGCCGGATCGCTATCAAACGGAACCATCCGCATGCCGAAGCGGTCAAGATCATGGGCTGGATGGGTTTTCTAGCCGTGGTTCCTTGGGTGCATGCCTTTATCTGGGCGTTCCACGACGGCGTTACAGTGGACATGCGCCGCGGCCCCGACGAAGAAAAGAAAGCCATCCGTGACGAGATCGAACGTCTGGGTGGTGACGTAAAGGAAGAGTATCAGGACGCGTCCGGCGAGACGCAGAAGAGCTGAGGCTGAAGGAATCTTACCACTATGTTCGTCGCCCTGGGCATCACGCTCTTTTACATCATTTTCGTCTGGTTCATTTTCTTCAAGGCGCAGTGGCTGAAATTCAATATCACCTGGGGCGTTGTCTCGTTCTGGGTCGGCGCGCATCTGCTGCTGATTTTTCTGGTTGCCCTGCGCTTTTTCCAGCCGTTTTCCGCAGACAGCCATGTGGTTCGTTCGACCATTCAAATCGTGCCCAGGCTGACCCAGCCCACGATCCTGACCGAAGTTCTGGTTGAACCGAACACTCAGATCACCAAGGGCGAACCACTCTATCGCTTTGACGACACGGTGTTTTCGGCGGCGGTTGAAAACGCCCAGGCGCAGTTGGTTGCCGCCGAGCAGAACGCCAAGATCCTGGAACAGGATGTCATCGCCAAGGCCCAGGCGGTTGAACGCGCCAACGCACAACTGGCCTATGCGTTAACCGAGCAGGCACGGTATGCAAATCTTGTACCGGCCGGCGGTGCGCGGCAGGACGAACTGGATCGCTGGAACGAACAGGTTGCCGAGGATCAAGCGTCGGTCAATCAGGCTGAGGCCAACCTTGAAAAAGCGCAGCTGGCGCTGGACTCACAAATTGATGGGATCAACACCGGCATTATTCAGGCCCAGGCTCAACTGACCGAAGCAGAGTATTTTCTGGAAAACACAACCATCTATGCGCCTGAAAACGGCATGATCGTCTCGCAGCAGGCCCGTCCGGGGCTTGTCGTCGGCGACATTCGCCTGGGCGCGATTGCCAGCTTTGTGACCGAAGACAACCCGTATATTCTGGCCACGTTCCGGCAGCAGAACCTGAAATTTGTCGAGCCCGGTCAAGAGGTCGAGGTCGCCCTGGACCTCTACCCGGGCGAAATACTTCCGGGCAAGGTCGAAGCGATCTGGTGGGCGACACGTCAGGGTCAGTACCTGCCATCGGGCCGCCTGCCCGGGTTTGAGTTGCCCAAGCTGCCCGGTCGGATTGCGGTTCAGATCACGGTAGATCTGCCTGAGGGGCATACTCTACCCGCTGGCGGCCATGCAGCCGTGGCGATCTACACAGGCCAGGGCAAGAGTTTCGAGTTCCTGCGGCGCATTAATACCCGCCTGTACTCGTTTGCCAACTTCATCCGACCCCTAAACATTTGAGGACGCGTTATATGAACCGGGCCACATCCTTTCGCAAACTGATGGGAACGGCCCTCTGTGCGGCGATGCTGGCGGCGTGCGCCCCGGTTGGCCCGGATTTCGTGCGGCCAAATTCGCCGGTCGTTAAACAATGGATCGAGGTGAATAGCCCCAGCGCTGGCCAAAGCGGCCTGACCTCGCGCAGCGCCCCGGTGGTGAGATGGTGGGAAACCTTCAACGATCCCACGCTGAACAAGCTGATTGCCGAAGCCTATGCCCAGAACCTGACCCTTCAGGTTGCCGGCGCACGTGTGCTGCAAGCCCGCGCTCAGCTGGGCATCGCCTTTGGCGAACTGTATCCGCAGTCACAGGCCATTGGAGGCTCGCTGCAACGGCGTCAGATCAGCGACAATCTGGGTCCCGTCGCTGATATCAATCGGATCATTCCGCTGGATACCGAGTTTTCGACCTCGCAGGTTGGGTTCGACGCGCAGTGGGAGCTGGATGTCTGGGGCGCCCAGCGGCGCGGTGTGCAGGCGGCGCGATCAAACCTCGCCCTGCAGGTTGCGAATTATGACGATGCGCTGGTGACGCTGACCGGAGATGTCGCGGCTTTATACGTGAACATTCGTGCCCTGCAGGAATCGCTGATTGTGGCGCGTGAAAACATCACGTTGCAGCAGGCCTCTGCCGATCTGACCCAGCTCCGCTTTGACAATGGGGTCACGACAGAACTGGATGTGCAGGAATCCACCGCGCTTCTGAACAACACCAGGGCGCTTGTGCCCGAGTTGGAAAGCGACTTGCAGCAAACCAAGAATGCGCTGGCCGTTCTGTTGGGAGCCACGCCCTCGCGCATGACCAGCTTGCTGGGCAATTCCGGGCGCATTCCGTCGGCCCGGTCCAGCGTTGCGGTGGGTGTGCCTGCGGAATTGTTGCGGCGGCGGCCTGATGTGCGCGCAGCCGAATTGGCCGCAGCGACCCAGTCGGCGCAGGTCGGGATCGCCATGGCCGACCTGTATCCGCAATTTGTGTTGTCGGGGTCCATTGGCCTGCAAGCCTCAGGCGGGCGCGACTTGTTCAGCTCTAGCAGCAACACAGGGCTGGCCAGCGCTGGCGTGGTCTGGAATGTGCTGAATTACGGACGAATCCAGAACAATGTCCGCGCACAAGATGCGGCGTATCAGGCCCTGATTGCCAATTACCAGAACACCGTGCTCACCGCCTATTCCGAGGTGGAAAGCGCCATGGTCGCTTATGCCCAAGCGCGCAAGCAGGTTGGATTCTATCAAAACAGTGTCGAGGCGTCACGCAAGGCGGCTGAGATCGCCGTCAGCCAGTATCGTGACGGTATCGCCAGCTACTCGCGCATTTTGAACACCCAGACGGCACTGTTGCGGTCCCAGGCCAACCTGATCGAGGCGCGGCAACAAGTGTCGAGCAATCTGGTGGCCGTTTACAAGGGGCTCGGCGGCGGATGGCAGATCCGTCAAAATCAGGAGTTCTTGCCCGAAACCGTTTTGGCCGAAATGGCCTACCGCACTGATTGGGGCGATTTGCTGGAGCAGACGCCAACCCGCGCCAGTCTGAACTGATCCTTACTTCGTCAGGCCCCGCAGACCGCCGGAAATCAGGATATTGACCTCGTACAGAATACGCGGGGCTGCCAATCCCCCGGGGCTGGCCAGGTAATTCGGGCTCCATTCCGGCTCGAATTTTTGCTTGAAGGCGCGCAGGCCTTCAAAGTGGTAGAACTGCTCGCCATGCTCGTACACAAACCCGCCAATCCGGTTCCACAGGGACGCAAGCTCTCGGTTCTCGATACCGGAAAACGGCGCCGCCCCGAGTGAGAACCAATGAAATCCCTGCTCGGATCCCCAGACCATCATTTCGGCAAACAGGGCATCCATCACAAAGCTTGGGCTGTCCGGTTCATAGCGCATCAGGTCCAGCGACAGTTCAGATTTATGACCGCCTTGGAAGAGGTTGGCGAAGGCCATGATCTTGCCGGTCTCGCCGTTCTTCAGTACGGCGTGATCGAAGTAAGACAAATACTGCTCATCAAACCCGCCCAGAGCAAAGCCCTTTTCCGCGCCCGCCTTATGCTCCAGCCAGTGGTCGGAAATCGCGCGCAGCTCTGGCAATACGGGTGCCAGATTTTCCTTTGGGATGATTTCAAAAACATATCCCTCACGCTCAGCGCGGTTTTTGGCTTGCCGGAACCGCTTGCGAGACTTTCCGTCCAGCGAAAACCCTTCGAGCGGTACGCGCGCCACTTCGCCGATCTTCAGGATGGACAGACCGAGATCCAGAAATGTCGGCAGGTATTTGGTTGACACGCTGTAAAAGGCGCACAGTTTGCCTTCGCGATCCGCCATTTCCCGCAGCTGCCAGACCAGTTGTTGACCGGCCTTTTCGTCCCCGACGGGTTCGCCTTTTGAGATTATGGCATTGCCTGTATCTGCGTAGGCGATGAACGCCGTTTCATCCGGTGAAATCAGGAATTGCTTGTCGCCCGTCAGCGAAATCTGCGTTTCGGTGTCCTCGCTTTGCATCACAAGCCGTTCGACCACTTCTGGGATCTCAGTGCGAACCGGCGGCGGAATCTCTCGCCCGAACAGGGAATTGACGGCGACGATCCCAAGGATCACCGCCACCACAAGGCTGGACCGCAGGAACCGCGAGGCGTCACCGTTCCACGCAAATTCCCACCACAAAGCGTTCTGATACTGGACGTGGGAATAGGCAAAGAGGCCAATCCAGAAGATCACGGCCAGCAGCGCAATAACACTGACCAGCCAGGGAATGTTCAGCCGAAAGATGGATGCCCCGCTGACCCGGTAGAAGGCGCCGCGAAACATCGCCAGAACGGCGATGGTGCCCAACATGCTGATGGCTTCATGCGTATCCAGCCCCTTGGTAAGCGACGCAATAAACCCCGCCACCATCAGCAGCATGGCAACCACCCAGGCGCGGTAGAGTTTGCGGAACAGCCCACGCGAGACCAAGATCAGCAACACCCCCACCGCACTTCCGGTAAGGTGCGAGGCTTCGACAAAGGACAGGGGCAGAAACGCCCGCAGAACGCTCAGGCTCTGGCTGTCCGATGGCAACGCCCCTGATACCAGCAGGATCACCCCGGCGACCGCAGCCACACCCGCTGCAACCATCGGTACAATCGGGCGGATCACGCGGTAGACCCATGTCGCCGCCCCGCCAATCCGACGGCGTTGGGTCAGGGCCGAAGCGACTGCAATCGACAGGCTGGCGATGACAAAGGGCGTGAACGTGTAGACAACCCGATAGAGCAGCAGCGCAGCGATCACGTCCGACCGGCCCGACGCGCCGAGACCCGCAATCAGCGTTGCTTCGAATACGCCTATCCCGCCGGGCGCATGGCTCAGAATACCGACCGCGATGGCAGCGATGTAGATCGTAAAGAAATAGGGGTAACCAACGCCCAGATCGTCCGGCATGAGGACGTAAAGAACCATGGATGCGCCAAACAGGTCCCCAAGGGCGGCCAGTGTCAACAGGCCCGCCAGTTTGCCACCCGGCAGGTTGAACCCCATACCCGCCAACTCAAACCTGCGCCCGCCGCTGGACAACCAGACAAACAGGCCGACCAGCACGGCCAACAGGCACAGCCCGATTATGGTTTCCGTGGTCTCTCCAATCGGCACAATCTTGGACACACCGTCAGGGTGAAAGGTCAGCAACAGTCCCAGGATCAGAATGAGGCCCATCCAGAACGCCACCCAGGATGTTGCGATTACCCCCGCCACGCGGCTCAGATCCAGACCGAGGGACGCATAGATCCGGTACCGGATCGCAGTTCCGGTGATGTAGGAAAAGCCCAGGCAATTTGACACTGCATAGCCGCTGGCCCCTGCCATTCCGGCCACCGGCAAGGGGACTTTCCCATCCGCCACGCTTTGCACCGCAAACACATCATAAAACGAAAGCGACAGAAAGCTGACCGCAGTCCAGCACAGCGCAAAAAACAAAAGCTTCCAAGACGTTGACGCGACATCCGACTGAACGTCGGACCATTTCACATGTGACGATAATTCATGCAGAACGGTCAGGGCGATCAGCGTCACCAGAACCGGGATTACGATCCGCACCCACGGCTTTTCCAGCAGGCCCGTCACCTTTTCAATCCAAAGCACGGCCCGGGGTTCATCGCCTGTCTGCTGAGTGGTCATCGAGCGCGTCCCTGCCCTTTCGCCCTGTATAGCTTTTCCTGTATGCACTTTGGACGACGGGATACGCCGACAGAGTCCACCTCCAACTCTGACACATTTCCCATGCTGATCACAGCACTACGGGCTGGTCGCATGCTGAGGATCAAAACCGGCCCTTGCGCGTGGACAGCAACAGGTTTGTCTCGGACCGGTTGATGCCCTCCATGCGACGGATCTGAAACAGAACCTCGTCGAGTTCTGCCAGAGTCTCGGTGCTGATCTCTGCAATCAGGTCCCAGCTTCCGTTTGTGGAATGCACCGCACGCACTTGCCGCATGGCTGCGATTCGGGCCATAGTCCGTTCAGTTCCGCGCCCTTCGATTTCCAGCATCATCAATCCGCGGACCGGGCTTTGCGCCACATCGCGCCGGGTCAATACCGTAAATCCGACAATCTCGCCGGATTGTTTAAGCCGCTGCAGCCTGCTGCGCACCGTGGTCCGTGTGACGCCCAGCGTTTCGGCCAGTTCGGACAGCGAAGCCCGGGCGTCTCGGTGAAGGGCGCTGAGCAATCGGCTATCCAAATCGTCCATATCGTTGTCTCATTTTGGATTTCTTTGTTCCATTTTGAGCAATTTGATCTCTTCACGCAAGACATATCGTCGGTCTACATGATCACATGGAGACAAAAGACGTAATTTTGGTCGGCGCGCCGATGGATGACGGCAAGCACCGCCAGGGCTGCCGCATGGGCCCCGACGCCTACCGCGTCGCAGGCCTGGAGCAGGCCTTGACCGATTTGGGACACACCGTGACGGACTGGGGCGACATTGCGCCCGACGATGTGGACATTCCCCCGCATCCGCACCTTTTTGCCCTACCGGAATGCGTGGGCTGGACCCGCGCGCTCAGCCGGGCTGCACAAGACGCCGCACAGAACGGATTGCCTATCTTCATGGGCGGTGATCACGCCTTGTCCATGGGCACCGTTGCCGGCATGGCCGCTCATGCGCAACGCATCAAACGCCCCTTGTTTGTTCTCTGGCTCGACGCGCATAGCGATTTTCATACCCCGGACAGCACCGGCAGCGGCAACCTGCACGGCACACCGGTGGCCTATTTCACCGGTCAACCCGGATTTGACGCCTTTCCGCCCCTGCCTGCCGCTGTACCGACCAACCGTGTCGGCATGATTGGGCTGCGCTCGGTCGACCCGGAGGAACGTGCCGCACTGGAACAGGATCACGCCATGCTGGTCGACATGCGCAGCGTCGACGAACATGGAATCAAAACGCCCCTTTTGGCGTTTCTTGACCGCGTCCGCAGTGAGAACGGTCTGCTGCATGTCTCGCTGGACGTCGATTTTCTCGATCCGGCCATCGCGCCCGCCGTCGGAACCACAGTGCCCGGAGGCGCGACCGAACGTGAGGCGCATCTGGCGATGGAATTGCTGCATGAAAGCGGGCTGGTCTGTTCGCTCGACCTGGTCGAGTTGAACCCGTTTCTGGACGAACGCGGACGGACCACGAAACTGATGGTCGATCTGGCCGCATCTCTGATGGGGCGCCGGATTTTTGATCGCCCGACACGGAGCTTCTGATGCTGTCCCTTCAAGCCCCTTCCGCTGTGGTCATGATCCGTCCGCATGCCTTTGCGTCCAATCCGGAAACTCGTGATGACAATGCCTTTCAAACACTGGCCAACCGGTCGGCCGAGGCCACCTCGGTCGCCGCGCGCGACGAGCATGACAAGGCCGTTGAAAAACTACGTTCTGCGGGTGTCACGGTCCATGTTTTTGATGACCACGGTGACCTGGACACACCTGACAGCGTTTTTCCAAACAACTGGTTTTCGACCCATCCCGGTGGTCATGTGGCGATCTACCCAATGTTCGTTCCCTCCCGCCGGCGTGAACGGCGCGCGGACGTCATCGAGTTGCTGAAACAGGACTATCGCGTGCAGGATGTCATCGACTATTCGGGGCTCGAGCAGGATGATCTTGCTCTTGAAGGGACCGGGGCGATGGTGCTCGATCACGTTGCCCGCATTGCGTACACGGTGAAATCGAACCGCGCGGACCCGGTTTTGCTGGAGCGGTTCTGCACCCATTTCAATTATGAACCCATCGCGTTCGAGGCCCGCGACGCCACAGGCCGCGACGTGTATCATACCAATGTGCTCATGGGGATCGGGACGCATTACGCGTTGATCTGTCTGGACATGATCCCGGATGCCGAGCGGCGGGCCACCGTCCGGGCTAGGCTTGAGGAATCCGGTCGGACAGTCATTGATCTGACCCATGACCAGATCGCCGAGTTCGCCGGAAATGCGATTGAACTGATGGGGGACGACGGTCTGGTGCTGGCCCTGTCCAGCCGGGCGATGGCAGCGCTGAGGCCCGACCAGATCGCAGCCATCGAGGCCAGCGCAACGCCGCTGCCGCTTTCGGTTCCAACAATTGAAACTGCTGGTGGATCGGTGCGTTGCATGATTGCAGGCGTCCACCTGGCCCGCCGATAGGAGCAAGATATGCAACCGTCCGACAAAGCCCTGGTGCCCTTTGTATCCGTCGACAACATGATGCGGCTTGTTCACTATATCGGCATCGAAGCAATGATCACCCAGATCGCCGCGCAGATCGAGGCGGATTTCAAACGGTGGGAGAGTTTTGACAAAACCCCCCGCATTCCGGCGCATTCGCCGCATGGCGTGATCGAACTGATGCCGACATCGGATGGCGAAGCCTATGGGTTCAAATATGTGAACGGGCACCCCAAGAATACCTCCGAAGGGCTGCAAACGGTCACCGCGTTCGGCCTCTTGGCAGATGTTTACACAGGCTACCCGACCCTTTTGACCGAAATGACAATGCTGACGGCATTGCGGACGGCTGCGACCTCGGCCCTCGTCGGCAAGTATCTTGCACCCAAGGCCTCATCCACGATGGCAATGATCGGCAACGGGGCACAATCCGAGTTCCAGTGCCTTGCGTTCAAGGCCATGTGCGGCATCGACACAGTTCGGCTGTACGACACCGACCCCAACGCCACGGCGAAATGCGCGGCCAACCTTCAAGGCAAGGGTCTGACCGTAGCGGCTTGCAAAACAGCCGAAGATGCAATCGAAGGCGCTCAGATCATCACGACCTGCACGGCGGACAAGAAATACGCGACGATCCTCACAGACAACATGGTTGGCCCCGGCGTGCATATCAATGCAATCGGCGGCGACTGCCCCGGGAAGACAGAGCTGCACCGGGACATCCTGCTGCGGTCAGAGATCTTTGTGGAGTATCCCGAACAAACGCGGATCGAAGGCGAAATTCAGGCGTTGGATCCGGATCACCCTGTCACCGAGATGTGGCAGGTGATCACCGGTCAGGCCGTAGGGCGCACGGATGACAGCCAAATCACCCTTTTTGACAGCGTAGGCTTTGCCATCGAGGATTTCTCGGCCCTCCGATACATCAAGCGCGCCATCGAAGACACTGATTTCTTTGAACCTTTGGATATGCTGGCCGACCCGGATGACCCGCGCGACCTGTACGGGATGCTGATGCGGGCACAATAGAGAACCCGCAACAATACCAAACCTGCCCCGGCCTCTGGCCGGGGCTTTTTTATCCGGCCAGGGACGGCAGGTAGAGAACGATGCCCGGAAAGGCGACAAGTAGCGCGATGGTGACACCATCTGCGATGAAGAAAGGCGTCACGCCTTTGAACACGTCCTGAACGCTGAGATCCGGCCGCACACCCGCCACCACGAAACAGTTCAGACCGATGGGCGGCGTGATCAGGCAGAATTCGGCCATCTTCACCACCAGAATACCGAACCAGATCGCGCACATCGGGCCGGACATGCCGAACGCGCTATCTGCGGCGCTGACAGCCTCACCTCCGTTCAGCGCCATGACGGCCGGGTAGACAACCGGCAGTGTCAGCAGCAACATCCCGATGGCATCCATGAACATGCCAAGCACGGCGTAGGCCAGCAGAATACAGATCAGGATCAGCATGGGGGACATTTCCAGCGAGGTGATCCAATCTGAGAACGCGCCCGGCAGGTCTGCAAATCCCAGAAAACGCACGTAAATCAGGACGCCCCAGATGATGGAAAAGATCATCGCGGTCAGTTTCGCCGTCTCCAACAGGGCGGATTTGAACTCTGCCCACCGCATCCCGTGAAACAGGGCAAAACAGAACACGATAAAGGCCCCGATGGCGCCGCCTTCGGTTGGTGTACCCCAGGCCTTGTCGCCGAACGGGTTGTAGACAAAACAGATGATGATCAGGATCACCGCAACGATCGGGATTGCACCGGGCAGCGCCGTAAAGCGCTGTTTCCAGGTAAAGCCCGTCACAGGCGGGCCGACTGTTTTGAAGAAAACGGCGATGCCCACAATCAGTAAGCCATAGACAAGGGCCGAAAACGCCCCCGGGATAAACCCGGCCAGCAACAGTTTGCCCACGTCCTGTTCGACGATGATGGCATAGATGACAAGGATGGCCGAGGGCGGGATCAGCGACGCCAGTGTTCCCCCGGCTGCCACAACACCCGCTGCAAAGCGTTTGTTATAGCCAACCCTCAGCATCTCCGGGATCGCGATGCGGGCAAAAACAGCCGATGTGGCCACGGACGCGCCCGAAACGGCCGCAAACCCTGCGGTCGCAAAAACCGTCGAGACCGCCAACCCTCCGGGCACCCACGCGATCCAGCGTTTCGCCGCCTCGAACAGGGCCCGGGTCAGGCCCGCGTAATACGCAAGGTAACCGATCAGAATGAATGTCGGAATCAGACTGAGCGTGTGCGAGGCAACCTTGGAATGCGGCACCTGTCCCGCGGTCTTAACGGCAACCGTCACAGCCCGCCCGAACCGGTCCGGATCGTAGTCGAATTTCGCCCAGAAGATCCAGACCAGACCAACAAGGCCAGCCAGACCTGCGGCAAAGGCCACACGCATGCCGGTGACCACAAGAACCAGCAAGCCAGCCGTGACCCACAGGCCGATGTCAATCGTGTCCATGCGTCAGTCCTGCCCCTCGAACTTCTCAGCCTCGGCTGCGGCCTGAGCCGCCGCGTCCTGTATCAGCGGGACGGCCACTGGCGTGTCCAGCCCCAATACGAAAGCCCGGCCATAGCCCCAGACCTGCAGGATCAGCCGCAGGCACAACACGGAAAAGGCAATGGGCGCCAGCAGTTTGGCTGGCCAGAGCGGAATACCGATATCTATGGAGCTGTCCCGGCTCCACAGCGGCGCGCCGAAATCGAATGACCGGTCGAAATGGGACCAGCTGCCCCAGACCAGCGCCAGCATCAGAACCAGAATAAGGATCACTGAAATCAGTTCGAACAACCACAGCGCGCGGCCATGCAAGCGCGCGATGACAATATCCATACGGATATGTCCGCCGGACCGCTGGACAAAAGAGATGCCCAGAAACGCGATCAACGGCATTGCCTGCTCGATCCAGTCCACATATCCGGGCAAAGGCGCGTTAAACGCGTTGCGCCCGCTGACGGAAACCACCGCCAAAACCATCAGCCCAAAGACGGCCAACCCGCTGATCAACGCCATAAACCGTTCCAGTTTCAGCAGATGTTGATCCAGCTGGCTCAGGCGGCTGCCGTCCTCCAGCACCGTGGCATGTCCTGCCATTCCGGCATTCTCCTAACGTATGAAGAAACCGGGCGCCGTGTCGGGCGCCCGGTGCGTGTGATCAGTTGCCGCCGCGCTGCTGTTTCAGCGTCGTCTGAACCAGATCATACAGGTCCTGTGCCGGAAGACCCTGCGCTGACATATCCGCAATCCACTGCTCGCGGATCGGATCAGCCGCCTTGGTGCGGAATTCTGCAATCACCGCCTCGTCGATATTGATCTTCTGCACGCCTTTTTCATCCAGAACGCTGTCCCACTGTTCCAGCAACCCGCCATAGTTGGCGAGATAGTGGTCAATCGCCTCGTCAATCGAACTGTTCAGAGCTTCGCGATGTTCCGCGGGCAGTGCCTCATAGGCATCGATATTGACAACGACCGGGCAATTCACCGTTCCGGGGTTCAGGTTGGCTGTCCACCAGTCCGCTTCGTTGATCGTGCCGAAAGACAGATGGGCGTGCTGGGCAAAGGCAACGGTGTCAACGACGCCGGATTCCATCGCATTGTAGGCCTCTGTCGCGGGCACCGAGGTTGGCACACCACCAACCGCCTCGAAGGCCTGCCCAAGGCCGCCGGTTGCGCGGACCCGCATGCCATCAAAATCGGCCAGTTCATCCCGCGGCTCGCCTGTGCCCACGATGTTGTACTGCGGCATAGGCGACGTCATGATAATGCGGGCATTCCACTGCGCCATCTCATCCTTGACGGCCGGGTGATCATAAACCGCGTGGCTGACGGCCACCTCTTCGTCCAGGTTGTTCACACCCAGAAACGGCAGTTCCAGCACGGTGATGGCGCGGTTCTTGTCCCGATGGTAACCGGCGCAGAACTGCGCCATTTCAAACGCACCGATCTCGATCCCGTCCAGATTCTCGCGCGGCTTGGACAGACCACCATAGCTGACGTTGATGGTGAAATCCCCGCCGGTCTTTTCGCTGACCAGTTCGGCAAGTTTCTCGACATGTTCCGTAAAGGCACGGCGCTTGCCCCAAACGGACGCGTTCCATTCGGTTGCTGCAGCTTCGGTGACAAAGGCAACGCCAATGGCGGCGACAGCTGCACCGCTCAACATCTTTCTCATAGTGAATTCTCCCATTGGTGCGCCTCCTCCCGAGGCGCTTGGCACTGAAGCTAGCGCCAACACCAGTGTGTGCCAACCCCCGCCGACGGTTCGCGGCCAACGCACAAGCAGTTCGCTTGTTCCGCAGGCAATCCCGACACGCTGCTAGTTTTCTGTCGCGGTGGATCGGCTCACGAAGATCAGCAAGTAAAAACACAACAATTAATTCATTGTTTTATATATGATATTCTGAATTATTTACATTTTGTTGACTCAATTCTTGGCTTTGTAGAAATTTCTTTACAAACAAATCTAAGGATTACTGATATTTATTTATTTGTTTTCAGAACCCGGTAATACTGCAGCCGGGGAGGAACAGGATCGAAGGGTCCCGTTCAGCGGGCGAACTGATCCACGTAGACCAATCCAGAGGGAGGAGCCTCAGAATGACTACCGCTGCTCAGGCAGATTCTAACGTATATCCGCTATCCGCTGAAACCGTTGCCCGTGCGCATGTCGACTCGAGTCAATATGACGATATGTATGGCGCTTCGGTCTCTGACCCCGATGCATTCTGGGGCGAGCACGGCAAGCGCGTCGACTGGATCAAACCGTTTACCAAGGTCAAGGACGTCAACTACGACTTCGGGTCCGTCAAAATCAACTGGTATGCGGATGGCACGCTGAACGTGTCTGCCAATTGTCTGGACCGCCATCTGGAGACGCGCGGCGATCAGACCGCGATCATCTGGGAGCCCGATGACCCAAATGATGCGGCACAGCACATCACATATGCCGAACTGCACCGCCGCACCTGCCGCATGGCCAATATTCTGGAATCCATGGGTGTGCGCAAAGGGGACCGCGTTGTCATCTACCTGCCAATGATCCCCGAGGCGGCCTATGCCATGCTGGCCTGCGCACGCATTGGCGCCATTCATTCGATTGTCTTCGCAGGCTTTTCGCCCGATGCGCTGTCTGCCCGGATCAATGGCTGTGATGCCAAAGTCCTCATTACAGCCGACGAGGCCCCACGCGGCGGGCGCAAAACACCGCTGAAATCCAATGCCGACGCGGCCCTGCTGCACTGCAAGGACACGGTCAAATGCCTGGTGGTCAAGCGGACCGGTGGCCAGACGACATGGATCGACGGACGCGATTACGACTATAACGAAATGGCGCTGGAAGCGGATGACTATTGCGCGCCTGCGGAAATGAGCGCCGAGGATCCCCTGTTCATTCTTTACACGTCCGGCTCCACAGGTCAGCCCAAGGGCGTTGTGCATACAACCGGCGGATATCTCGTGTATGCGTCGCTGACACATGAGATCACATTCGACTATCACGACGGCGATGTGTACTGGTGCACCGCTGACGTGGGCTGGGTCACGGGCCACAGCTATATCGTCTATGGCCCGCTGGCCAACGGCGCGACCACCCTGATGTTCGAAGGCGTGCCAACCTACCCGGATGCCTCACGCTTCTGGCAAGTCTGTGAAAAGCATAAAGTCAACCAGTTCTACACGGCACCGACCGCATTGCGGGCCCTCATGGGGCAAGGCAACGAATGGGTCGAGAAATGTGATCTGAGCGATCTGCGCGTGCTGGGCACCGTGGGCGAGCCAATCAACCCCGAAGCCTGGAACTGGTACAATGACGTCGTCGGCGGCGGACGCTGCCCGATCGTCGATACATGGTGGCAGACCGAAACCGGTGGTCACCTGATGACCCCCCTGCCCGGCGCACACGCTATGAAGCCGGGATCGGCCATGAAGCCTTTCTTTGGCATCGAGCCGGTGGTTCTGGACCCTCAATCAGGTGTTGAGATCACTGGGAACGGCGTCGAAGGTGTTTTGTGCATCAAGGACAGCTGGCCCGGGCAGATGCGCACTGTCTGGGGCGATCATGAGCGGTTCGAAAAGACCTATTTCTCGGATTACAAAGGCTACTACTTTACCGGCGACGGTTGCCGCCGTGACGAAGATGGCGACTACTGGATCACAGGTCGTGTTGATGATGTGATCAACGTCTCGGGCCACCGTATGGGCACCGCCGAGGTGGAAAGTGCGCTGGTGGCGCACGCCGCCGTGGCTGAGGCAGCTGTTGTGGGCTATCCCCATGAAATTAAAGGGCAAGGCATCTATTGTTATGTCACTTTGATGAATGATCGCGAACCCAGCGATGAGTTGCTGAAAGAGCTGCGCACATGGGTTCGGACAGAAATTGGTCCGATTGCCTCACCTGATGTGATCCAGTGGGCACCGGGCCTGCCCAAGACCCGTTCGGGCAAGATCATGCGCCGTATCCTGCGCAAGATCGCCGAGAATGACTTTGGCTCACTGGGCGACACCTCGACCCTTGCGGATCCATCCGTGGTCGAAGACCTCATCGAAAACCGGGCGAACAAGTGAGGATGTGATGGACGCTGCCACGATCACCACACCCACGGTTCTGATCCTTCTCGGTCCTCCGGGCGCCGGGAAGGGCACGCAGGCGCGGATGCTCGAAGACAAGTTCGGTCTGGTTCAGCTCAGCACCGGCGATCTGTTGCGCGCCGCCGTAGCAGCCGGGACCGAGGCGGGACAGGCCGCCAAGGCCGTCATGGAGGCCGGCGATCTGGTCAGTGACGATATCGTTATCGCGATCTTGGGCGACCGTATCGCCGAGCCGGATTGCGCCAAGGGTGTCATTCTGGACGGCTTCCCGCGTACCACGGTTCAAGCCGAGGCGCTGGACGGATTGCTGTCTGAAAACGACCAGAAGATCAGCGCGGCCATCAGCCTCGAGGTTGAAGACGCCGAAATGGTGATCCGGATCTCGGGCCGCTACACCTGTGCCGGCTGCGGCGAAGGATACCACGATCGGTTCAAAACGCCTGCAATCGAGGGTGTCTGTGACAAATGCGGTCACACGGAGTTCAGTCGCCGGGCAGATGACAACGCGGAAACGGTGGCCTCGCGTCTTGAGGCCTATCACGCGCAGACCGCGCCGCTGATCACCTATTACGAAACCCATGGAGTGCTGCAGCGCACCAATGCCATGGGCGGGATTGAAGACATCGCCAGCGATCTTGAACGGATCGTTGGCGACACGATGAGTTAAGGGGAGGAGACAAGCCCACACCGGGCTTTGCTCCGATAACAGACTACTTCGAAGGACCCGCCTTGGCGGACCGGTGGAGTTTTGCCCGATGCTGACCCGGCGTTTGGCATGTCCGAGATGCGGCCCGATGCGCTGGAGGAGTTATGCAAAGGGCCGCTCAACGAGCAAGCAAGGAGGAACCCGCAATGGCGGATCAATCTACAGACTCCGCGCAGACTGCCGAGGCCGACAAAGGCTATTGGCAGGCCAACCTGCGCCTCATCTACATCAGCCTCGCGATCTGGGCGCTGGTGTCGTTTGGATTCGGCATCCTGCTGCGTCCGCTTTTGTCCGGGATCGCCATTGG
Organism: Ruegeria sp. B1; assembly: GCF_056535885.1. Taxonomy (NCBI): domain Bacteria; kingdom Pseudomonadati; phylum Pseudomonadota; class Alphaproteobacteria; order Rhodobacterales; family Roseobacteraceae; genus Ruegeria; species Ruegeria sp. B1. The sequence goes on from NZ_JBQFJA010000001.1 coordinate 3,062,866, forward strand.
CGGCACCGATCTGGGCTTTTGGTTCGCACAGCAGGGATCGATCCTGGTCTTTCTGGTGCTGATCTTCAACTACGCCTGGCGCATGAACAAGCTCGACGCCGAATTCGGCGTAGAAGAATAAAGGAGCGCAGGGACAATGGATCAGTTTACCATCAACCTGCTGTTTGTTGGCGCGAGTTTCGCGCTATACATCGGCATCGCGATCTGGGCCCGTGCGGGGTCCACATCAGAGTTCTACGCCGCTGGTCGCGGCGTTCACCCGGTCACCAACGGTATGGCGACAGCGGCAGACTGGATGTCCGCGGCCTCGTTCATCTCGATGGCGGGCCTCATTGCCTTTACCGGCTATGACAACTCGACCTTCCTGATGGGTTGGACCGGTGGCTACGTGCTGCTGGCGCTGTTGCTTGCGCCCTACCTGCGTAAGTTCGGCAAGTTCACCGTGTCAGAATTCATCGGCGACCGGTTCTACAGCCAGACCGCACGTATCGTGGCGGTTATCTGTCTAATCGTCGCGTCAGTGACCTACGTGATCGGTCAGATGACCGGTGTGGGCGTTGCTTTTGGCCGTTTCCTCGAAATCGACAACACCTATGGTCTGTTGATCGGCGCGGCGGTTGTGTTTGCCTATGCGGTGCTTGGTGGAATGAAGGGCGTGACCTACACTCAGGTCGCTCAGTACTGCGTGCTGATTACCGCCTATACCATTCCGGCCATCTTTATCTCGCTCCAGCTGACAGGCACGCCGATTCCGGCCATTGGCTTGTTCAGCGACACCGCCAGTGGTGAGCCTCTGCTGACCAAACTGGACGCGATTGTGACCGAGCTTGGCTTTAACGACTATACGGCGCACCACTCGAACACGCTGAACATGGTGCTGTTCACGCTCTCGCTGATGATCGGTACCGCCGGTCTGCCGCACGTGATCATGCGCTTTTTCACCGTGCCGAAAGTGTCTGACGCCCGCTGGTCCGCTGGCTGGACGCTGGTCTTCATCGCTCTGCTGTACCTGACCGCCCCTGCGGTTGGTGCCATGGCGCGCTTGAACATCAGTGACATGATGTGGCCCAATGGTGGCATCGAGGGTGGCGCTGTTTCGGTCGAGGCTATCGACACTGATCCACGCTATGACTGGATGAAGACGTGGCAAAAAACCGGTCTGCTGGATTGGGAAGACAAGAACGGCGACGGCAAAATCCAGTACTACAACGATCAAAACGCTGACTTGCAGGCGATCGCTGAAGAAAAAGGCTGGGTTGGTAACGAGCTGACCAAGTTCAACCGCGATATCCTGGTTCTGGCGAACCCGGAGATTGCCAACCTGCCAGGTTGGGTTGTGGGTCTGGTTGCTGCCGGTGGTCTGGCTGCGGCTCTGTCCACGGCTGCGGGTCTGTTGCTGGCGATCTCGTCGGCGGTGTCTCATGACCTTGTGAAAAGTGCCATCAACCCGCAGATCTCGGAAAAAGGAGAACTGCTGGCGGCGCGGATCGCTATGGCTGTGGCCATCGTGGTTGCGACCTGGCTGGGTCTGAACCCACCGGGCTTTGCGGCGCAAACCGTGGCCCTTGCCTTCGGTCTGGCGGCTGCCTCGATCTTCCCGGCGCTGATGATGGGGATCTTCTCGACCCGCATCAACAACACCGGTGCGGTCTGTGGCATGCTGGCCGGTCTGGTTGTGACCCTGGTCTACATCTTCCTGCACAAGGGCTGGTTGTTCATTCCGGGCACCAACTCGTTCACCGATGCTGATCCGCTTCTGGGTCCGATCAAGTCGACCTCGTTCGGCGCCATCGGTGCGATGATCAACTTTGCGGTTGCCTACGTTGTTGCAGGCATGACCAAAGAAACTCCGCAGGAGATCAAAGAACTGGTCGAAAGCGTTCGCATTCCCCGTGGTGCGGGTGCCGCTCAGGATCATTGAGCGTGATGCGGCCTTTGGGTAAGGTCCAAAGGCCGCGTCTTTCGACTGACTGTCCCCGCCCGGCACTCCACCGGGCGGGATTTTTCTTAAGGAAACCTAGAGAGATCTGATGCCCCTGTCCCATGATGAGATCACCCGGTTTCTGAAATCCGTCCACCCTTATGACGCGCTGCCAGCCGACGTGCTGGACGATCTGGCAAAGCAGATCGAAGTCTGGGAGGTCGAAGAGGATTATCCGGTCTACGAGCTGGGGCACAACTTGCCGGGCGTATTCGTCATTTACGAAGGGCAGATAGAAATCACCGACGAGAACGGTGCCGTGGTGTCGCATCTTGGTTTGCGCAACTCATTTGGCGAACGCGGGCTGTTGAAAGATGGCAAAGCGGCGACAAAGGCGCGCGCGCATACCCCGTCGGTCCTGATGGTTTTGCCGCCGCATGTTGTTCGCAACCTGATTGAGGGGCACGACGTCGTCTCAAAGTTCTTCAACAGAACACGCGGCGAACGTACGGGACCTCAGAGCCTAGCGACCAGTGCAATTGATGTGCTGATGGCACATGACCCGGCCACCTGCCCGCCGAACACCCCGGTTCAGGACGCCGCCCGGATGATGCGCGACAAAGGGATTTCATCGCTGTGCATCACCGAAGGCGATACATTGCTCGGCATTGCAACGCTGCGGGATATCTCGGGCAAATACGTGGCCAGCGCCATGCCGGACAACACAACAATCTCGTCTATTATGACATCCGATCCGGTGACTTTATCGCCCAGCGATATCGGATCGGACGTTCTGCATGTGATGATGGAGCGCGGCATCGGCCACATTCCGATCTCGGAGGCGGGGCGCCTTGTCGGGATCGTAACACAAACGGACCTGACCCATTATCAGGCCGTCAATTCCGCCGAGCTTGTGCGCCGGATCGCCCGCGCGCAATCCGCAACCGAAATGGCGCTTGTGACATCGGAGATACCGCAGCTTTTGGTGCAATTGGTAGCGGGCGGCAACCGGCACGAGATCGTCACGCGCCTGATAACCGATATCGCCGATACCGCGACACGCCGGTTGTTGGCCTTGGCCGAAAAGACACTGGGACCGCCCCCTGTTCCGTATCTCTGGCTGGCCTGCGGCTCTCAGGGCCGACAGGAACAGACCGGCGTGTCGGATCAGGACAATTGTCTGATGCTCGACGACGGCGTCAAAGAAGCCGACCTGCCCTATTTCCAGAAATTGGCAAAACTTGTGTCGGACGGGTTGGATACATGCGGGTATTTTCACTGCCCCGGCGACATGATGGCGACCAATCCGCGCTGGTGTCAGCCGGTCAAGGTCTGGCGCGACTATTTCAACGGCTGGATTGCAAAGCCAAACCCCGAGGCGCAGATGCTGGCCTCGGTCATGTTCGACCTGCGCCCGATCGGCGGTCAGTTCGATCTGTTCGCTGACCTGCAAAGCGATACCCTGAGCGCCGCCAGCGCGAACTCGATCTTTGTGGCGCACATGATCTCGAACTCCCTCAAACACACGCCACCACTGGGACTGTTGCGCGGGTTTGCCACCATTCGCTCCGGCGAGCATCGCAATACACTGGACCTCAAGCATAACGGAGTTGTTCCGGTGGTCGATCTGGCCCGGATTTACAGTCTTCAGGGACAGTTGACCGAGGCCAACACCCGCGCCCGGCTCAAAGCTGCAGAAGCCAGCGGTGTGCTCAGCCCATCCGGCGCGCATGACCTGCTGGATGCTTATGACCTGATCGCCGAATCCCGGCTGCAGCATCAGGTCAGGCTAGTTAAATCGGGCGGTGATCCAGACAACTACCTGCCGCCGTCAGATTTGTCGGACTTTGAGCGAAGTCACCTAAGGGATGCGTTTGTGGTGGTAAAAACTATGCAGTCGGCGGTTGGTCATGGCAAAGGCATGCTGGGCTGATCGTCTAACGGTCGGAAGCGAGCAGGAATACAGCGGGCGACACAGCCCAAGCAACGGAGAGACGATATGTTTCTGGAATTGATCGGCACAATCTTTGCAGGCTTTGCCTTTGCCGGCGTTGTGATGATTCTGAACAAACTGACGGGCGGCCGCCTGCCCCGCTGGTCCGCGCCTGTGGCCGCTGGACTTGGGATGATCGGTGTCACCATCGCCAGTGAATATTCCTGGTATGACCGGACCCGGGAAAACCTGCCCGACGGGTTGGCCATTATCCAAGAGGTTGAAAGCCAGGCCTTTTATCGCCCATGGACCTACGCCGTGCCTTTTGTGGATCGCTTTGCCGCCATCGACACCGTGTCTGTACGCACCAACGACCAGGTTCCGGACGAGCGCCTGGTTGATCTGTATTTCTTTGGCCGCTGGGCGCCAGTCTCGAAACTGCCTGTTGCAGTGGATTGCGCTGGCAATCGCCGCGCCAATCTGGCGGATGGTGCAGAGTTTGCCGATGACGGTCGCCTTTTGAACGCCGACTGGATTGCCGCCGGAACCGGCGATCCGATCATCGAGGCCACCTGCGGGGTTTAACGATGCTGACCAAGCTAAGCCTGCGCATGAGGATCTTTCTCTTTTTCTGCCTGTTGGCGGTGGGCGGGCTGGTTGTCAGCACATTTGCGTTATGGGTGAGCTTTGTGCGGGCGGACGACCCCGAACTGCTGGACGACTTCATATTCGCCGAAATAGTGATCGGTTTTGGGTTTTTGGCCATGGTCGCAGGCGTTTGGCTGTTGTTCGATGACAACGTGGCGAAACCAATAGAACGTTTGTCTGCAGAGCTGCGTGCCCGCGCTCATGCCGGGGTCAGCAGCGAAATGGATTTGCAGGCCGCCCGGTATCTGGGGGACCTCGCCCCCGCTGCGGCAGGGCTGGCAAATCAGCTATCGGAAAAGACCATGAACATTGCCGAGGTTGTTGCCGCCGAAACCGCCAACCTCGCCTTTGAAAAACAAAGACTGACCGCGTTATTGACTGAAATTCCGGTGGCCATGGTTCTGGCAACCCCGACCCATAAGATCGTGCTCTACGATGCTCAAGCGGCCGAGGTTCTGGCGCAAATCGCACATCCCCGTTTAAACGCCTCGTTACTGGAATATCTGCAACCCGGCCCGGTAGAGCAAGCCTACGCACAGCTGATCAAGTCCGGGATGGACGTGACCTGCACCCTCCTTAGCATCGACGGAAACCAGAGTTATTCGGCGCGGATGAAACCCCTTGGCGATGCGCCCGGATACATGCTGATCTTTGACGACAGCGCGGCCCATATTTCTCCAGATGCCGCGCGTCCGTTGGTCTATGATTTCGACCTGCTGCACTCGGCCGCCGAAGACGAATTTGAAAGCCGGACCTTGTCGGATTTGTGTTTTGTGGTGTTTGATACGGAAACCACGGGGTTGCTGCCCCACAAGGATGAGATCGTTCAGATCGGCGCCGTTCGGGTTGTCAAAGGTCGGATTGTGCAGGGTGAGCAGTTGGACATGCTGGTGAACCCCGGCATTCCGATCCCACCGGCGTCAACCAAGGTGCACAAGATCAGCGACCCGATGGTACAAACCGCGCCGGACATCTCCGAGGCCGGGCGCGTCTTTCACCAGTTTGCGCGCGATGCGGTGATCGTGGCCCATAATGCCCCGTTTGACATGGCCTTTCTGCGTCGTCATGCGAAACGCATGAATGTCGAATGGAACCATCCAATTCTGGACACGGTGCTTTTGTCTGCGGTGCTGTTCGGGCCCAGTGATACCCACACGCTGGACGCCCTCTGCGACCGTCTGGACATCACAATTCCCGATGAATTGCGCCACACTGCGCTGGGGGACGCGGTTGCAACAGCAGAGGCTTTGGTCAAGATGTTGCCTGTGCTTCAGGCCCGGGGCATGATCACATTTGGCGATGTGATTGTCGAAACGCGTAAACATGGCCGGTTGCTCGAAGACCTGAACTGACCGGTCAATCAGTACAACACGCTCAGCTTTTCATGGACAATCCCGGGCGGTCGTGGCACCTGATGGCCGACTTGAATATGAGCGTGCGATGTCGGAAAAGACCTTCACCCCAAGCCCGGATCAAAGCCAGGCCTTTCGCGAGGCCTTGGGGTGTTTTGGCACCGGCGTAACGGTCGTGACCACCACCACCGAGCGCGGTCCGCGTGCGATTACGGTGAATTCGTTTTCTTCAGTCTCGCTCGACCCGCCATTGGTTCTGTGGTGTCTGGCAAAAGAGTCGAACCGGTTCGATGCGTTCAAAGACCGCCAACATTATTCCATCCACGTCATGGCGCAGGAACAGCAGGAACAGGCCCTGCGGTTTGCCCATGATGGCGCTGATTTCACCCATGCGGAATGGTCTGTCGATGACGCCGGGCGACCGCAGTTGGCCAATTGCCTTGCACGTTTTGACTGTCACCTGCACGCGTGTCACGAGGCGGGCGATCACCTGATCCTCGTTGGACATGTGGAAAAGGTGATGTATCGCAAAGGTCAGGGTCTGATCTTTAAACGCGGTCAATTCGGCGGATTCATGGACCTGATCTGAGGACCCAGATGGGCACTAAGCGGTGTTCACCTACCTGTACCCATTGATCCCTTGGTGATGGCCCAAACCTACTAGCTTATGCGTAGCCGTGTGCGACCATGTCTCGGGCGATCTTGCGGAACGCCCCGGCCTGCGGGCTGTCGGGTTTGCTGACCACGATGGGTACGCCCCCGTCTGCGGCCACGCGGATGTCCAGATGCAGAGGAATCTCCCCCAGCAGCGGAACACCGAGCGACTGCGCCTCGGCCGCGACCCCGCCATGGCCGAACACATGTTCCTCATGGCCGCACTTCGAACAGATATGGGTCGACATGTTCTCGATCATGCCGACGATCGGCGTTTTGAGCTGATTGAACATGTCGATCCCTTTGCGTGCATCAATCAGGGCGACGTCCTGCGGTGTCGAGACGACAATGGCGCCATCCACCTTGAACTTTTGGCCAAGCGTCAGCTGAACATCCCCGGTTCCGGGGGGAAGGTCCACGATCAGCACATCCAGATCGCCCCATTGCACCTGGCTCATCATCTGCTGCAACGCACCCATCAGCATCGGGCCGCGCCACACAACCGCCTGCCCTTCGTTGGTCATCAGACCCATCGACATCATCGTCACGCCATGGTTGCGCAGCGGCAGGATGGTCTTGCCATCCGGACTGGCCGGGCGCCCCGAAACACCCAGCATCTGAGGTTGTGAGGGGCCATAGACATCCGCATCCAGCAGGCCAACCCGGCGCCCCTCGGCCGCCAGAGCACAGGCCAGGTTGGCCGAAACCGTGGATTTACCCACGCCGCCTTTACCGGATGCCACCGCTATGATTCGATCCACGCCCGGAACCGCCTGTGGCCCTGTTTGGGATGGCTTCGGCTTGGGTTTCAGATCCGGCGGCGTCTTTTCAGAATGTGCCGTCAACAGCGCCGAAACCTTGGCGACACCTTCGATCATCTGCGCGGCCTGTTCTGCGGCGGCGCGAACCGGTTCCATCCGCTCTGCCAGCTTGGGGTCGACCTCAAGAACAAAGCGCACCGTATCGCCTTCGACATTCAAGGCGCGCACGACGCCGGCGCTGACAATGTCCTGACCCGAGACAGGGTCAGTGATCTTTTTTAGGTTCGCCAGAACCGCGTCACGAACGCTCATACGAAGACCCCTTTGTTGTGCCCGGCCCTTGGGGCGCTGCGAGACAGCATGTATCTGTCACTGCTCATCTCATATGTCTCCGTCCTTGTTCCGGTCGATCTGACGCATTTGACCCTTCTTTGGACAAATGCCGTCTTCTCTTGTGCCTGAGCTTGTCGCGTACCACCAGCCCCCTAGGCCTCACGCAACGATAAATCCACTCAGTAGAGGCTGCGACAATTACCCAAGTGCCCTTTGACCTGAGCAATTCTAAAACGCTCTTTTCTACGCAGTTCCAGACCGCTAGTTTCATGGGCACAAGGTACGGATGCAAGAACCGCAAGAGGCCAGAGGCCTGATCACCCGTTGGGTCGCGTGATGGCAGACCAGACCGGAACCGGAGGGAACCATGAAAGACGTTCGAACCGCTGCCAGTGTGGGGATCGCTGCTCCTGCCGCGCAGTTATGTACGTGCGATAGTCTCGGGTTAATCATCTGGGTTGCCGGGTCAAACCTGGCGTTGCGTCAAACCTGAATGGCTGACTATCTGACCACCCGCGAACTGGCCGACCTGCTGCGCATCGGTGAGCGAAAGGCCTACGATCTCGCGTCCTCTGGTGAAGTGCCCTGCGTCCGCGCCATGGGAAAGCTGCTGTTTCCCCGTGCCGAGATCATTGCGTGGCTCAACGCCTCTCGTTCGGGGCCTCAGGTGGCCGAACCGCCCCTACCCCCAATTGTCGCCGGCAGCCATGATCCATTGCTGGACTGGGCCCTGCGCGAAAGCGGATCAGGGCTGGCCACATATTATGATGGATCGTTCGACGGGCTGACCCGTCTCAGCGATCGCAGCGCACAGGCGGCCGTTCTGCATATCCACGAACAGGATGGGTTCAACACGCGCGCGCTGCACGACGCGTTGGGCGAAGCGCCCGTGGTTCTATGCGAAATCGCCAAAAGACAACGCGGCCTGCTGCAGGCCCCGGGTGTTATGGACATCTCATCTTTTGATGATCTAAGAGGGCGCCGCGTTATCCTGCGTCAGGACAGCGCCGCCAGCCAACGCTTGTTTGATGCGCAACTGGAAGACCACGGGCTGACGCGCGATGACCTAGATACCTTGCCCATTTGCGCCCGCACCGAAGAGGAACTGGCCATTGCCCTTCATGACAAGAAGGCCGAAGCAGGGTTTGGACTGGGAGCCCTTGCGGGGCTTTATGATCTGGGTTTTGTGCCAACCCATTCCGAACGACTGGATCTGGCAATCTGGCGGCGCGCCTATTTCGATCCGCCGATGCAGAAACTGTTGGTGTTTCTGAAGTCGGATCGGTTCGCCGAACGCGCCGCTGAGCTTGGGGGCTATGACCTCTCAGGCCTCGGCACCGTTCATCACAACGGCGCCAGCGGCTAGAGTTTCAGCCCTGTTTAACTGGCATTCGGAAAAAAGACCTGCTGCCCATGCAGTTTGTACGACTCAATCGCCGCCTGCCCGTCCGGTCCGGTCAGCCAGTCAATGAAGCGCTGCCCGGCTTTGGCCCGCACACCGGGATGCTTTTCCGGGTTCACCAGGATCACACCGTATTGGTTGAACAGGCGCGGGTCACCTTCGACCAGAATCTCCAGGTCCCCGACATTGCCAAAGGACAGCCAGGTCGCACGGTCTGTCAGGGCATATGCGCCCATTCCGCTGGCCACGTTCAGCGTCGCTCCCATACCCGACCCGGTTTCGCGGTACCAGGTGCCCGAGGCGGCGGTTGGATCGAGACCCGCAGTGCCCCAGTGGCCCATTTCGGCCTTGTGGGTTCCACTGTCATCCCCGCGCGACGCAAAGGGGGCCTCTGCCTCGGCCACCGCCGTCAAAGCCGCCACGATATCGTCCCCGCCCTTGACCTTGGCCGGATCGGATTTCGGGCCGACAAGCACAAAGTCATTGTACATCAGGTCCTTCCGCTCAACGCCCCAGCCATCGGCCACAAATTTCTCTTCCGCAGGCTTGGCATGCACGAGAAGGACATCCCCGTCGCCGTTTACCGCATTGCGGATCGCCTGCCCGGTGCCAACTGCGACAACGCGCACATCAATCCCGGATTCCGCTTCGAAGCCCGGCAAGATGTAATCCAGCAGACCTGAGTTCTGTGTCGATGTCGTGGATTGCACCACGATAAAAGGGTCTTCAGCCCAGGCAGGCCCAGCCATCAGGGCAAGCGCCGTGAGCGCCGTTCGAATAAATCCGCGGATCATCAAAGTCTCCTGTTGTTGCGTTAAGTTACCAGTCCTCCCGCCAAATAGCGGCGTGACGCCTCGCTCTTTGGGGTATCCAAAACCTGTTTGGCGGCGCCATGTTCGACGACCTTGCCGCCTTGCATCATCACAACGTCCGCCGCCAGTCGGCGAGCCTGTCCGATATCATGTGTGACCATCACGATGCGCACCCCCCGCGCCGAGGCCCGCAGGACCATGCGTTCGATCATCTGCGTTGCTCCGGGGTCCAGCGCGCTGGTGGGTTCGTCCAGAAACAAAGTGTCGGGGATCAGCGCCAACGCGCGCAGAATGGCGAGACGCTGCGCCTCTCCGCCGGACAGCGACCGGGCGGATTGCCGCGCCTTGTCTTCCAAGCCCCCCTCGGCCAGCAATTCCGCAATCCGAGCTTTTCGTGCGGCGCGATTCAAACCCTGTCGCTTGAGCACAAAGTCCAGATTGGCAGCAACCGACCGGCGCAACAGAACCGGCCGCTGAAACACCATGGCCTGACTGGCCTTGTGATCTGCATTCAAAGGCACGCCGTCCTGCACCACGTATCCGACGTCGGGCGCGATCAGCCCGTGCAGGCAGCGCAATAAAAGGCTCTTGCCGGCACCGTTCGGCCCTAGAATCAATGTGGGTCCCGGCCCGTCCAGCGTCAGCGTCGGGACATCCAGCAGGGCCTTGCCTGTGCGCCGGATTTGCAGGCCGTTTACCTGCAAGACCCCCGGCCCACCCGAAACCAGATCACGCATGGCGCAAGCCCTCCTGTTCGGCCCGCAGGCTCAATGTGCTGACCATGGCGTTCACGGCCACCGCTATTCCAATCAGGATCGCGCCAAGGGCCAGCGCCAGAGCCAGATTGCCTTTCGATGTTTCCAGCGCGATGGTCGTGGTCATCACGCGGGTGACATGGTTGATGTTGCCGCCAACGATGATCACCGCCCCGACCTCGGCGATGGCGCGTCCGAACCCGGCGAGCAACGCCGTGACCAGCGCAAGGCGCGCGTCCCAGAGCAACACCGGAACAGAGGCCAGTCGTGACACGCCCAGCGATCTAAGCTGTTCGGAATACTCTTCGGCGAGCATCTCAACCACCTGCCGGGTCAAGGCCGCGATAATCGGCGTGACCAGAACCACTTGTGCGATGATCATGGCAGTCGGGGTGTAAAGCAGTTCGAGAACACCCAACGGCCCGGATCGTGACAGCATCAGGTAAACCAGCAACCCGACAACCACCGGCGGGAATCCCATGAGCGCATTGGTCAGGACAATCAAAGCCCGTCGGCCTGGAAACCGGGCCACCGCCAAGGCAGCACCAAATGGCATGCCAATGACCGCAGACATCAGAACTGCAAACAGAGAAACTTGCAGAGACAATCCCACAATTGCCCACAGCTCTGCATCCCCGTTCAGGATCAAGGAGAGAGCCATATTGAATTCTGATGCAAAACTTTGCATTTTGTACGCTTTCTATGGCATTTTGTAGAAAATGCGCTGATTCACAACGTAAACCTATGACATCTGCGCCTCAAGTACAGATGCGACGCCAAAAAAACGGCCCCAGTAACGGGGCCGTTTCGCGTAGTCCTAAACCTGCTCTTTCGGGTTAGTTCAAAGCTGCATCCGTGATCTGATGAGTCCATGCCCCATCCGGCTGCTTGGTGATGACCGGATCGGACCCCCCCGCCAACAGCGTGGCCACGGTGCGCTCGAAATCCGCCGGGTCCAGCGCGCCGTTGGAACCTGCGGTCAACTTGGCAATCTCACCCATCATCCGCTTTTGATGCTCTTCCGTCTGCGCACCGGTTGCATCGTTTTCCAGAACGATCTCGGCCGCTTCATCCGGGTTTTCTTCGGCGTATTTCCAGCCCTTCATTGAGGCTCGGACAAAGCGTTCCATCTTGTCGGCAAAATCCGCATCGCTCAGGTTTTCTTCGAGCACATAGAGACCATCTTCCAGCGTCGCCACGCCCTGATCTTCATACTTGAACGTGACCAATTCCTCGGGCGTCACACCCGCATCGATGACCTGCCAGTATTCGTTATAGGTCATGGTGCTGATGCAGTCGGCCTGACGCTGCAGCAATGGATCGACGTTAAAGCCCTGCTTTAGAACCTCAACCCCACTGTCGCTCTTGCCACCTGTGTCGATCCCAAGCTGGCTCATCCAGCTCATGAACGGGAATTCATTGCCAAAGAACCAGACACCCAGCGTGCGATTCTTGAGGTCCTCGGGCGAGGCGATACCCGCATCCTTCCAGCAGGTCAGCATCATACCCGAGCTTTTGAACGGCTGCGCGATATTGACCAGCGGCAGCCCCTTTTCCCGCGCGGCCAGGGCTGCGGGCATCCACTCGACTGTCACATCGGCACCACCGCCCGCGATCACCTGCGTGGGCGCGATATCCGGGCCGCCGGGCAGGATGGTGACGTCCAGCCCTTCTTCCTCGTAAAACCCCTTGTCCTTGGCCACGTAGTAGCCCGCAAACTGCGCCTGCGTGACCCACTTTAATTGCAGTGTCACCTCATCTGCCGCCAGGGCCGAACCAGCGGCCAGGCTAAAGGCGGCAACCGCCCCACTGAGTAGCTTTTTCATCTTCATTTCTCCTAGTTGCTAGTTGCGCCCCGTTTTCGGGGTCTGTTGAAGTCTTTCCTTTGTGTTATCCGCGTTGCGACGGGTGCCAGAAGGTCACCGCCTTTTCGATCATGGCCACGACCCCGTAAAACGCCGTTCCGGCCAGTGCCGCGACAACGATTTCCGCCCAGACCATGTCCAGCGACAATTGCCCAACGCTTGTCGAAATCCGGAACCCCATGCCCAGGGTCGGCGACCCAAAGAACTCTGCCACGATAGCGCCGATCAGCGCCAGCGTGGTAGAAATCTTTAAGCCGTTGAATATGAACGGCATCGCGGCGGGCAGACGTAGCTTTAGGAAACTCTGCCAATAGGTCGCCGCATAGGTTTCCATCAGATCGCGTTGCATAGCCGTGGCCTCGCGCAGCCCCGCCACGGTGTTCACCAGCATGGGAAAGAATACCATGACCACAACAACGGCCGCCTTTGAGTGCCAGTCGAACCCGAACCACATGACGAGAATTGGGGCCGTGCCGACGATAGGCAGGGCCGCCACGAAATTACCAACCGGCAGCAACCCGAGGCGCAGAAAGTCCCAGCGATCCACGGCGATTGCCATTAGGAATGCCGCCCCGCAACCGATGACATACCCGCTGAGCGCGCCTTTGATGATGGTCTGAACAAAGTCCGCCCACAAGATGGGTAAACTGTCTGCAAACCGTACAGCGATGACCGATGGTGAGGGTAGAATGACCAGAGGCACCTCAAGTCCCCGCACCAGCAACTCCCAGATGCCGATGACCGTCAACCCAAAGATCAAGGGGGCCAGAAATCGCACCATCCGGGTGTCGGATTGCGGTCCGCTGGCCAAGCGGCGGTTCAACCACCACCCCAGCAGCCAAAGGCCAAATGCAAACAGCACCAACGTCATTGCGCCATCCCCATTCGCTTCAGAACCGTGCGTTCCATCAGGCCCAACAGACCCACAAGGCAGGCCGCCAGAATCGCCGCGGCAAACAGCGCGGACCAGATCTGGACGGTTTGGCCATAATAGCTGCCGGCCAGAAGACGCGCACCCAGACCAGCGACTGCACCAGTTGGTAGTTCACCCACAATTGCACCGACCAAAGACGCTGCGATACCGATCTTAAGCGACGTAAACAGATACGGCATCGACGCCGGCAAGCGCAGTTTCCAGAATCCCTGGGACTTGGTCGCGCTGTATGTCCGCAACAAATCCAGCTGCATCGCATCGGGGCTGCGCAGACCCTTAACCATACCGACAACCACCGGGAAAAAGCTCAGATACGCCGAGATGATTGCTTTGGGGATGATCCCCTGAATCCCAATCGAATACAGAACCACGATGATCATCGGGGCCAGCGCAATAATGGGGATTGTCTGGCTGACAATGGCCCAGGGCATGACCGAAAGATCCATCACCCGGCTGTGTACGATCCCAACGGCCAGCAGAATGCCCAGACCTGTGCCAATCGCAAACCCCAACATTGTAGCGCTAAGCGTGACCCAGGCGTGATAGATCAATGAGCGTTTCGAGGTGATCTTTTTCTCAATGGTCGTCTCCCACAACTCAGTGGCCACCTGATGCGGTGCCGGCAGGCGGGGACGCTCCTGCGCCCATGTGGCCGGGATGGCAAAGCTGTTGGTCAGAGTCAGGCCAATCTCGCTCATATCCCGTCGATCTTTCGCGGATGGCGGCTGAACTTCTGCCCCGCCGCGTTCCAACTCGGTCAGAACACCCTTGATGTTCATCGGAATACAGGCCCCGTACCAAAGCGCGACAATCGCGGCGATCACGGCCAGTACTGCAACCACCTGCTTCATGCCCGCCACTCCATCCGCACAACCGGCAGAGTTTCAGGGGGAGTCGGAGGCTCCGTTCCCGTCGCTTCAAACCCTTCTCGTCTATAGAATTTTTGCGCAGCCTTGTTTGGATCATGCGCCGTCAGCCACAGATAATCGCGCCCGGCTTTTGCCTGATCCAGCAACTGTTTACCGATCCCTTCACCGGTCCGCAGACAGTACAGCGCGCCGACCTTGCAGTCCTTTGGGTCCAGCGACATGTAGCAGTCCACCGGATCTCCAGCGACCCAGATCTCACGGTTCGGAAAAGCCTCCCGGATCAGCGCCTCAAGCTCGTGTTCCGGCAGTTCCTCGGGCATCCAGTCCGTCTTGGACATCCACGTCGCAAGGATATGGGCACAAGCCGGAATGTCATCCGGTATCGCCCGTCTGAGATCGCTGGCGCCCATTAGACCTCCTCTCCGTGCCCGGCCCGCAGCCCTTCGCGCACCCGATGCGCGACCTCGATGAACTCCGGCGTATCGCGGATGTCCAGCGGTCTTTCCTTGGGCAGTGGGCTGTCGATCACATCGGTAATCCGTCCGGGCCGTGGGCTCATCACCACGATTTTTGTGCTCAGGTAAACGGCCTCGGGGATGGAATGCGTCACGAAGCCAATGGTCTTTTCTGTCCGCGCCCAAAGTGCCAACAGTTGTTCATTAAGGTGATCGCGCACGATTTCGTCCAGCGCGCCAAAGGGTTCGTCCATCAGCAAGATGTCGGCATCAAACGCCAAGGCACGCGCGATGCTTGCCCGTTGCTGCATCCCCCCTGACAGCTGCCAGGGAAACTTGCCACCAAACCCTTCGAGATCAACGAGTTCCAGAACCTTCCTAACCCTCTCCTCCTGCTCGGTAGCCGTGTATCCCATGATCTCCAGCGGCAGCTTGATGTTCTTGGCAATGGTGCGCCACGGATAGAGACCAGCGGCCTGAAAGACATACCCGTAGGCCCGATTCCGCCGCGCCTCGTCCGGTGTCATGCCATTGACGGTCAATGATCCGCCGGTTGGCGTTTCGAGCGCCGCGATACAGCGCAGAAAGGTGGTCTTGCCACATCCGGACGGGCCAATAAAGCTGACGAATTCGCCCTTGCCGATCGTGAGGGTCACGTCTTTGAGCGCGTGGATGGGCCCATCATTTGTCTGGAAGGTAAGATCCAGCTGCCTTGCCTCGATAACGGGCTGGGTCATTGTTTCAGTATTCATTCCGTTGCCTTGAAAACCTTGGCTTTGGGCCACCCGGCAGGCAACCCAACGCGATCATACTCCAGTCGCCGGAATACCTGTCCGTTCTACCGGCCGGGGCGCGGTCAGCTCTTTCCAGGTACTCAGGGCCTTGTTTACGTGGCTGTTCGGCTCCCGCGCCACAAAGTCGCCATGACCTTCCTCGGTCCGGATATCGCCGTCATGCACCGCAACCTGTCCCCGAGTGAGCGTAAAGCGTGGCAGGCCCTTCACCTCTTTGCCCTCAAACACATTGTAGTCGATGGCAGATTGCTGGCTGTCGGCACTGATCGTCTTGGTTTTTTCCGGATCCCAGACAACGATATCGGCATCCGCACCCACCAGAATTGCGCCCTTTTTCGGATAGCAATTCAATATCTTGGCAATGTTTGTTGAAGTCACGGCCACAAACTCGTTCGGGGTCAGACGCCCGGTTCCCACGCCATAGGTCCACAGCATCGGCATCCGGTCTTCCAGACCCCTGTCCCGTTCGGAATCTTGGTGAAATCGCCCACACCATATCGCTTCTGCTCGGTCGTGAAGGCGCAATGATCGGTGGCCACTACGCTGAGCGAGCCCGATTGCAGACCGGCCCACAGGCTGTCCTGATGCTGCTTGTTGCGAAACGGCGGGCTCATGACCCGACGGGCCGCGTGATCCCAATCGTGGTGGAAATACTCACCCTCGTCCAACGTCAGGTGCTGGATCAGCGGCTCACCCCAGACCCGCTTGCCCAGCATTTTCGCCCGGCGAATGGCTTCGTGGGCTTCCTCGCATGAGGTGTGCACGACATAGAGCGGCACGCCTGCCATATCGGCGATCATGATCGCGCGGTTGGTTGCCTCACCCTCCACCTGTGGCGGACGGGAATAGGCATGCGCTTCGGGTCCGGTGTTGCCTTCGGCCATCAGCTTGGCCTGCAATTCAGCAACCACATCGCCGTTTTCGGCATGCACCATTGCCACGCCGCCAAGCTCAGCCAGGCGCTTGAACGATGCGAACAGCTCATCATCGTTCACCATCAGCGCGCCTTTATAGGCCATGAAATGTTTGAAGGTGTTGATTCCGCGCGTTTCGATGACCGCCTTGATGTCATCAAAAACCTGCTCGCCCCACCACGTCACGGCCATGTGGAAGGAATAGTCACAGTTCGCACGGGTCGATTTGTTGTCCCAGCGTTTCAGGGCGTCCAGCAGGCTCTCGCCCGGGTTCGGCAGCGCAAAGTCCACCACCATAGTAGTTCCCCCCGCCAGCGCGGCCCGCGTCCCGCTTTCGAAGTCATCGCTGGAATAGGTCCCCATGAACGGCATTTCCAGATGGGTATGAGGATCAATTCCGCCCGGCATGACATAGCAGCCAGTGGCATCCAGCTCTTTGTCACCCTTCAGATCCAGCCCGATTTCGGTGATGACACCGCCCTCAACCATGACATCCGCCTTATAGGTCAGGTCGGCAGTCACCACAGTTCCGTTTTTTATGACAGTATTCATTTTGAACTCCCTCATGCGGTCTGCGCCGCTTGCTTCATCTGGCCAAAAGTATCCCGGGGGAGCCGCCCAAAGGGCGACGGGGGCAGAGCCCCCTATTCCACAATCTCCGCTGTCTCGACAACGGCATGAAACAGAACATCCGCCCCGGCAGCAGCCCAATCCTTGCTGATGTCTTCGGCCTCGTTATGGCTCAGCCCATCCACGCAGGGGCACATGACCATGGCGGTTGGCGCAACCCGGTTGATCCAGCAGGCATCATGACCCGCGCCCGAAATGATGTCGGTGTGCGAATACCCCAACCGCTCAGCCGCATCGCGCACGGCGGACACGCAGGTATCGTCGAATTTCACCGGATCAAAACCACCCACCTTTTCGAACTCGATCTGCAATCCCATCTCGTCGACGATGTCCTCCGCCGCGACCCTCAACCGGTTCTCCATATCCGTGATCACCTCCAATTCGGGCGAACGGAAATCGACCGTGAACACCACTTTACCAGGGATCACGTTACGCGAATTCGGATAAACGTCGATATGGCCCGCCGCACCCACCGCGTGCGGCGCATGGGACCAGGCGATTTCGTCGACTTTTTCTAGGACACGCGCCATGGCCAGCCCGGCATTCTCGCGCATCGGCATCGGGGTGGACCCGGTATGGGCGTCCTTGCCGATGATGGTGATCTGGGTCCAGCTCAGCCCCTGACCATGCGTGACAACGCCGATATCCTTCCCCTCGGCTTCGAGAATGGGTCCCTGTTCGATGTGCAGCTCAAAAAACGCGTGCATCTTGCGCGCGCCAACTTCCTCATCCCCGCGCCAACCGATCCGGTTCAGTTCGTCTCCGAACTTCTTCCCATCGGCATCTTCCCGATCATAGGCCCAATCCTGCGTGTGCATGCCCGCAAACACGCCAGACGACAGCATCGCCGGGGCATACCGCGTGCCTTCTTCGTTGGTCCAGTTGGTTGCAACAATCGGATGCCGGGTCTTGATGCCCAGATCATTGAGCGTCCGGATGATCTCCAGCCCGCCCAGAACCCCCAGCACCCCGTCATACTTCCCGCCGGTGGGTTGCGTATCCAGATGCGATCCGACGTAAACGGGCAATGCCTCGGGCTCGGTTCCTTCGCGCCGCGCGAACATGTTGCCCATCTGGTCCAGACCCATCGTGCAGCCCGCATCCTCGCACCATTTCTGAAACAGAGCGCGCCCTTCAGCGTCTTCGTCGGTCAACGTTTGTCGGTTGTTGCCACCCGCAACTCCGGGTCCAATCTTGGCCATCTCCATCAGGCTGTCCCATAGCCTGTCTCCATTGATCCTGAGATTCTGCGCTGGAGCTGCCATGTTCTTTTCCCCGTTGCTTGCGAATTGGCTCGCTTTTGGTGTCTTGATTTGACCATCTGGTCAAACTCACGCTATCACGGGTTCGACATCAGTCAAGAAATTGCAGGACAAAGCCGGAATTTTTGGCATATTTCGCGCCTGCTTGTCGGAAAAAGAGACACGCTGGAAACATGCCCAAAGATCGCGCCCCGACCCGCATACAGAAAAAGAACCGCGCCGCGATTCTCGAGGCCGCGTTGAACGTGTTTTCGGCACACGGGTTTCGCGGGGCCACGGTGGATCAGATCGCTGCCGAAGCCGGTCTGAGCAAACCGAACCTGCTGTATTATTTTCCGTCGAAAGAGGCGATCCATACCGCTCTTCTGTCGGGGCTCCTGGAGACCTGGCTTGCCCCTTTGCACGACCTGGACGAAAACGGTGATCCGATGGCGGAGATCCTCTCTTATGTTCACCGCAAGTTGCAAATGAGCCGGGAATTGCCCCGAGAAAGCCGCCTGTTTGCCAACGAAATCGTGCAGGGCGCGCCGCGCATTCGTGATGCTTTATCAACAGATCTCAAGAAACTGGTCGACGAGAAAACTGCAATCCTGACCCAATGGATGGATCAGGAAAAGATTGCCCAGGTTCACCCCTATCATCTGATCTTCTCGATTTGGGCGCTGACCCAGCACTACGCAGATTTCGACGTGCAGGTGCGGGCCATCCTCGGTGAAGAAGATCCGTTCGAAGGTGCCAACCTTTTTGTTGAAACGCTCTACCGGAAACTGCTGACCCCTTAAGGGATGCTTAACCCTATTGGGGAAAGCTGCTGCAATGATGGTGCAAAAGCCCACCCCCAATCCCTGGATCGCCCAGCTTTTTTCTTCCCGGTCGGCACGAAGCGGTGCTGTTGTACGCCGTTCGGTGAACTGGGTGGAGCGTGAAGTTGGCCACCTGGCATTTCAGACTGAAGTAAAACGGCGCGGATACCACCTGATCCGCACCGCCAATCAGTACATCGTCATCTGTCACAATGGCCCCATCGACATTCTGTTCTGAGAAAACTCGCCGAATTTTCTCGTCCAAGATTTTTCGTCGAAAAATCTTCGCCTATTCAGCCGCTTTAGCCATCGGGTTATTCGGATGAGTTGTCCAGTTGGCGTATTCTTTCTGCACCACGACGCCGGTACGTGGATCCACCTCTCCGGCCTCCATCGGCTCCATCGAAATACATCCTTCAACCGGGCATACATCCACACAAAGGTTGCAGGCCACGCATTCTTCGTCGATCACTTCGAACACGCGATCCGGCGACATCGAGATTGCCTGATGGCTGGTGTCTTCGCAGGCCGCGTAGCACCGGCCGCATTTGATGCACTGATCCTGATCAATCTTGGCCTTGGCGACATAGTTGAGGTTCAGGTACTGCCAATCCGTCACGTTCGGAACCGCACGCCCGACGACTTCGGAGACGTTGGCAAATCCTTTTTCGTCCATCCATTCAGACAGGCCAGCGGTCAATTCGTCGATGATCTTGAAACCGTAGGTCATGGCCGCCGTACACACCTGGACGTTTCCGCATCCCAGCGATATGAATTCCGCTGCATCGCGCCAGGTGGTGACACCGCCGATGCCCGAGATTGGCAATCCATGGGTGGCCTCGGCCCGTGAAATCTCGGACACCATCGACAGGGCGATCGGCTTGACTGCCGGACCGCAATAGCCGCCATGGCTGCCTTTGCCATCAATCGAGGGTTCGGGGCTGAAGGTGTCCAGATTAACGCTGGTGATCGAATTGATGGTGTTGATCAGAGAGACAGCGTCCGCCCCGCCATTCCGCGCCGCTTCGGCCGGTTTGCGGATGTCGGTAATGTTCGGCGTCAGCTTCACGATGACCGGGCGGTCATAATATGTCTTGCACCAGCGCGTGACCATCTCGATATATTCCGGCACCTGCCCGACCGCTGAGCCCATGCCGCGCTCGCTCATCCCGTGGGGGCAGCCGAAGTTCAGTTCAATCCCGTCCGCACCGGTTTCTTCGACGCGGGGCAGGATGGCTTTCCACGCCTCTTCTTCGCACGGAACCATGATCGAGGCGATCAGCGCACGATCCGGGTAGTCCGCCTTGACCCGCGCCATTTCCTCAAGGTTCACCTCAAGCGGACGGTCGGTAATCAGTTCGATATTGTTCAGACCCAACAGTCGGCGGTCAGCACCGTAAATGGCCCCATAACGCGGGCCGTTCACGTTGACGACGGGCGGTCCCTCGGACCCGATCGTTTTCCAGACGACGCCGCCCCACCCCGCTTCGAACGCGCGGCGCACGTTGTATTCCTTGTCGGTCGGCGGCGCTGAGGCCAGCCAGTACGGATTGGGGCCGGAAATTCCCAGAAAGTCGGTTGTCAGGTTCGCCATAGGGTCTCCTTCCCGGCTCAGCCGGATTTCGTGAATATCATTTCGGTCGGGCGGATGCGCCCGGCCTCGAGGTTTGCGACGTAATTCTGGAATTTCTCGGGTGCCGTTTCGCCCATCATCAAATGAATGCCTAGCGGCGGCGGACCACTTTCGGCGGTGCGAGCAAACACCTCTTCGAAAAACGCCACCGCAAAATCGGTCCGATCATTTTCAGCGATCAGCTCCAGGCCAGCAGCGGTGGCAGCATCCCTGTACGCTTCAGGGGCGTCTACAAAGGACGTTTCAGGATGGGTAGACCAGGGCAGCGGGAAGGCCAGAGGCTCCGCCACCGCACCACCCATCACGTCGAACAGCGCAAAAGTTCCGCCTGTTGCCAGCGTGCGGGACACCTCGCTGAACAGCCCCGCCTTGTCTTCGATATTCATTCCGACATGCAGCATAACCGCCAGATCAAAGGACGAATCCGAAATCGGCATATCCAACGCACTGCCAACCAGAAAGGTCAGCTTGTCTGACAGCCCCACAATTTCGCTGAGCGCGGTCGCTGTCTCGACAAATTCCGGTGTCAGGTCCACACCTGTAACGGTTGCGTCGTAGCGGTCCACGATATACCGGGATGTCCCGCCAATACCGCAGCCAACGTCCAGAACCCGGGTCGCATGGGTTGGGGTCAGCTGAGCGAACAGGTTATCCGTCGCGGCAACACCGCCAGTGTGGAATTCATCACCCGCCTTAAGGTCCGCGACCGTGGCCGCATCCGGATCGACGCCGGTGGCAATCAGGGCATCGCGCACCCGCTGGGTCAGGGCACCTGTCGTGTAGTGTTCTGCAACTGCGTTTTCGATCTGGGACATGACGATACCTCAGCGAACAGGGAGAGTTGACGGTCTCACCCTATCACGAAACCAGCGTCGCGTGGATGTCCATCGCCGCATCCCGCCCTTCCGCAACCGCAGTGACAGTCAGATCCTCGCCACCTGCGGCACAGTCTCCGCCGGACCAGACACCCGCGACCGAGGTGCGCCCCGCTCCGCTGACAGCGATCTTGTTTCCATCCAGTTTCAGCCCTTCCGGCGCGCCTTCCAGTGTCTGACCGATGGCCTTGAGAATCTGATCTGCCGGCAAACGGATGGTTTCACCGGTGCCGCTGAGGCGACCATCCAGACTGGTGGTGTACTCCAGTTCGATCTCGGCGGCGGCACCGTTTCCGTGGACAGCGACCGGTTGCACGTTGCACATGATCCGAACGCCATGAGATGCCGCAAGATCCTGTTCGTACCGGCTGGCCCCCATCGCGTCGCGACCGCGCCGGTAGGCAATCGTTACATGTTCCGCCCCCAGCAGCTTGGACTTTACAGCCGCGTCCACTGCGGTCATGCCACCGCCGATCACCACGACGTTTCGCCCAACCGGCAAATGCGCGAGATCAGAGGCCTGCCGCACATCCGAGATGAAATCGACTGCGTATCGCACGCCATCCTTTTCCGCGCCATCTGCGCGCAAGGCATTCACCCCGGCCAATCCGATGGACAGGAACACCGCATCATAGTTTTCGCTCAAACCATCCAGGGAGATCGTCTCTCCCAGGATCGAGCCCGTCTCGATAGCGATCCCGCCGATCTTCAACAGCCAGTCGACTTCGGCCTGCGCAAAGTCGTTCGTCGATTTGTATGCCGCGATGCCATATTCGTTCAAACCACCCGGTTTGGGTTTGGTTTCGTGGATCACGACCTCATGACCCAGCATCGCCAGCCGATGAGCACAGGCCAAACCCGCCGGCCCTGCCCCAACCACTGCGATTGTCTTGCCGGTAGCAGCAGCGCGTTCGAATGGATGCGCTCCCGAGGCCATCAGGTCATCGGTGGCAAACCGTTGCAGCCGCCCGATCTCGACCGGCTTGCCTTCGGCGGCTTCGCGCACGCAGGCTTCTTCGCACAGCGTTTCGGTCGGGCACACGCGGGCGCACATGCCGCCCAGGATATTCTGTTCCAGAATAGTGCGGCCGGCAGCCTGTGGCTGGCCAGCCTGAATCTGGCGAATGAACAGCGGAATATCGATTTCCGTCGGACAGGCCGTGATGCATGGCGCGTCATAGCAGAAGTAGCATCGATCTGCCGCAACCGCCGCCTCATGCGGGGCCAGAGGCGGATGCAGATCGGCAAAATTTGTGGTCAGTTCATCGCTGGAAAGCCGCCCGGACACAATGCCGGGGGCCATCTGGCCCTTTGCCATCACTCTACTCCCTGTAGATATGTTTGTTACTGCCCCAGCTTGCCATAATCTGATTTTTTATCAATTGGTAAAATTTGCCAAATGGTCAAAAAATGAAAAATCCGGGTTTTTCACCCGGATTTGACCGAAATTTGACTGTTTTTGTAGCAGTCTTGGGATCAGACCATTCCGGCAAGATGACCAGACTTGACCCAAACACGCGCTCCACCATTGCCGACCTGCGCCTGCGACTGCGTTCCGGGCGGCAGGCGCAGCCAGTCCCAGGTCGAAAACTCCTCGTCCCCTTCTGAGAAACTTCCTTTGACCACGAACACCTCCAGCCCATCGCGAGCGTCCAGTGTGACGGCTGTACCCGCTGGCCAGTTCTGAACCTGCACCTCCTCATGATCATCTTTGAACAATTGAAGGTCTGCATCGCCTGTGATCGACCGACGAACCTCGGTTCTGTCCTGCGGATCAAACTGATGCAGCTTAACCAGGATCGTTGCGCCCTGAGCGGCGGACGGGGTGTGCGAAGATGTGGGCGGGTTGCGGACGTAGCTGCCAACCGGGAAGTCACCGGTTTCATCCTGAAAGACACCGTCCAGAACCAGATACTCTTCGCCACCGTCATGGGTATGCGCGTCAAAGGCACTGCCCGGGGCAAAGCGCACGATCGTCGTGGCCCGGGCAATCTCATCCCCGATCCGATCCAGCATCTTGCGCTCGACCCCGACCGCAGGGGACGCAACCCAATCGGTCTGGTCGAAATGAACTGCTGCACGCTTGGTGAAGTCTGCATTGATCCGCATGATCACACTCCTGAACATTTGCAGCCCTAAGAATGGGGTGACTTGTTCAAAATTCCAACCACGCACCACATCGGGCTTTTGACGCTGTGCACGGCTTGCTGTACTCCCGAGAAAGCGGCGCAACACACAAGCGCCCGACAGGAACAGGCACAGATGCAGGCACCCTCGGCAAAATTCAACATCCTCATCATCGGGCAGAACAATCGTCTGCAATACGAGGCTGTGCTGTTCGCCGCGTCGCTGCGCCATTCCTCACCCAATTTCAACGGCAGGCTGTTTGTCGCGACACCCAACCCCGGACCCCGTTGGGCGCAAAGCCCAAGCATTCAGAACGAAGATGTGCTGAAAGCGCTGAGTCAGCTGGGGGCAGAGATTCTGCCCTTCGATGCCGCAGTGTTTGGTGAAAGCTATCCCTATGGCAACAAGATCGAGGCCCTTTTGGCCATGCCCGAAGGTGAGCCATTTGTGTTTTTCGACACGGACACATTGATCACCGGTGAATTGACCGACGTGCCATTTGACTTTGACCGCCCCGGCGCGTCCTTGAAAGTTGAAGGCACATGGCCGAAACCAACTCTGTACGGACCCGGCTTTGACGGCATCTGGCGCGCGCTCTATGAGCGTTTTGGATTGGATTTCGACAGCTCTGTGGACACCAGTCAGCCGCAGAACTATTGGCGCCGCTACCTGTATTTCAACGCGGGCTACTTCTTCTACAAATGCCCGCACCTGTTCGGAGAGCGGTTTCTGAATTACGCCCGGACGATCCGCGACGAGGACATCCCCGAACTGACAGGGCAGAACCTTGATCCCTGGCTGGATCAGGCAGCCCTCCCGCTGGTCATCCACTCGTTCGGGGGCGGCCGGGACGCACTGCCCAGCGGATTGCTCGACGGTTCGGTCAGTTGCCACTATCGCCTGTTTCCCTTGCTCTATGCCCGCGAAAGCGACCATGTGATCGACGTTCTCGAAACCGTTTGCGCACCAAACAGGGTCAAGAAGGTTCTCAAGAACTACGAACCGCTGAAAAAGCTGGTCATTCAGGGCAAGGGCGCAAAGATCCGGGACCTGTTCGATCAGGACAACCTGCCGCAGCGCGAACATGTCATCCGCAAAACGATCAAAAGCAAAGGTCTGTGGCTGCGCTGACACGAGCGTTGTGCACAGGCTGGCAATGCCCTACAGATTCGCGCACACAAATACCAACTGGAGATATCCGAGATGTCTGACGGCCCAACTTACGGTTTCGACACACTGCAGATACATGCGGGCGCCCGCCCCGATCCAGCCACTGGCGCGCGCCAGACGCCAATCTATCAGACAACCGCCTATGTGTTTCGGGATGCGGATCACGCCGCAGCCCTGTTCAACCTGCAAGAGGTCGGTTTCATCTATTCGCGCCTGACCAACCCGACGGTCGCGGTTCTGCAGGAACGGGTCGCCACGCTGGAAGGCGGGGTCGGCGCGGTGTGCTGCTCGTCCGGACATGCGGCACAGATCATGGCGTTGTTCCCGCTGATGGGTCCGGGCTGCAACGTTGTGGCGTCGACCCGGCTTTATGGTGGTACGGTCACCCAGTTCAGCCAGACGATCAAACGCTTTGGCTGGTCGGCCAAGTTTGTGGACACGGATGATCTGGATGCGGTCAAAGCGGCCATCGACGAAAACACCCGCGCGGTGTTTTGCGAATCCATCGCCAATCCCGGCGGATATGTCACCGACATTCGTGCGATGGCCGACATTGCCGACGCCGCCGGCATCCCGCTGATCGTCGACAACACCTCGGCCACGCCGTACCTCTGCCGCCCCATTGAACACGGCGCGACACTCGTGGTGCATTCGACCACCAAATACCTGACCGGCAACGGCACCGTCACTGGGGGCTGCATCGTGGATTCCGGAAAATTCGACTGGTCGGCGAATGACAAATTCCCCTCGCTCAGCGAACCGGAACCCGCCTATCACGGGCTGAAGTTTCACGAGACCTTCGGACCGCTGGCCTTCACCTTCCATGGCATTGCTATTGGTTTGCGCGATCTGGGCATGACGATGAACCCGCAGGCCGCACATTACACATTGATGGGGATCGAAACGCTGTCGCTGCGGATGGAGCGCCATGTGGAAAACGCGCAGAAGGTTGCCGCATGGCTCGAAGCCGATGACCGCGTGGACTACGTCACCTATGCGGGTCTGCCCTCGTCCCCCTATCATGATCGGGTCAAGACCCATTATCCCAAGGGCGCGGGCGCGCTGTTCACCTTTGCGGTCAAAGGCGGCTATGACGCTTGCATCAAACTGGTCAATGCGTTGGAGATTTTCAGCCATGTGGCCAATCTGGGCGACGCGCGGTCCTTGATCATCCACTCAGCCTCGACCACCCACCGGCAACTGACTCCCGAACAGCAGGAGGCCGCAGGCGCCGGAGCCAACGTGGTTCGTGTGTCCATCGGCATCGAGGATGCAAACGACCTGATCGCTGATCTGGATCAGGCGCTCAGCAAAGCCAGCGCCTGATTGATGAGCGAGCACGACACGAACGACCTTGGCCAACCGATCGGACGGCCGGTTGCGGGCGACTTTCCGCGCCCCGCGCCGCCCTACACGCCGATGCAGGGTCGGTTCTGTTCAGTCGTGCCACTGGATGTGAATCGGCATGCGCCCGGCCTGTACCGGGCGTTTGCCAAAGATGCGGATGGGCGGAACTGGACGTATCTGCCCTATGGGCCATTCGAACGCGAACATGATTTTGTGGCGTGGGCGCAAGCAAACTGCATGGATGCCGATCCCATGTTCCATACGGTTCTGGACGCGGATGAGCTTCCCATCGGAATGGCATCGTATCTGAGGATCGAACCAGCAGCGGGTGCAACCGAGGTCGGGCATATCCATTTCTCGCCGCTTTTGCAGCGCAAGCCGCAATCCACGGAAGTCATGTATCTGATGATGCGCCGGGTATTCGATGAACTCGGCTATCGCCGCTATGAATGGAAATGCGACGCTTTGAATGCTCCGTCGTGTCGCGCGGCCGAGCGGCTGGGCTTTACGTTCGAAGGCATCTTTCGTCAGGCCACGCATTACAAGGGGCGCAATCGGGATACGGCGTGGTACGCGATACTCGACAGTGAATGGCCCCGCATTCGGGCTGCGTTCGAAGCGTGGCTCTCGCCCGACAATTTCGACGCGGCGGGCCAGCAACGTAAACCGCTGATGGCCCGCGCCGAGGCGTAGTCTTATTCGGAAATCTCGAACTCCATCGACACACTGACCGAGACGGAGATCTCGCCCCCGGCAACCGGAACGCCACCGGCATCCGATGCGCTGAGGGCGCGCATCTCGGCCATCGGGCGCACGCCACTGCCTCGCTCTGAGATTGTCTGGACCGGGCCAAGCGTGACATTGGCGGCCTGCGCCAGTTGCTCGGCCTTTGCGGTGGCTTCGCCCACGGCTTGAGCGCGGGCTTGCACCTCAATCGGTTTCGGGTCCTGCAAACCAAAGCTCAGCCCGCCAAAGTCATTTGCCCCGCCTTGGATAACCGCATCCATGATCTGGCCCAGCTGCGACAGATCCCGCACCCGCACAAACACGCGGTTCGAGGCGACAAAACCGGTGATTTCCGGCGGCTGTCCGCTCTGCTGGTTTCGATTCGACCAAACCGGTGACAGGGACAGGTCGCGTGTTTGCACATCGCGATCCTCAATACCCATGTCACCGAGCCGGGACAGAACCTGCGCAACGGCATCTGACGTGGCTTTCATTGCCACTGAGGCCTCGGCATCCTGGTTTGTCACGCCCAAAGTGATGGTCGCCATGTCAGGCGCGACCTGTACGGTGCCGGTTGCGTCCACATTGATGCGACGTTCTTCCGCATGGGCCATTCCAGCCAGGGTTGCGGCCATGAGTGCCGTCAAAAAAGCGAATGTCTTCAAGGTGATCCCTCCAAATTGCTTGGTCCCAACATGGGTCTGCAAGGTGTGGATCGGCAAGGGGCGGGTTTGCCTTTTTCTTTCCCTCGGCGGGTTCCTGCTTTAATGTCGGTCTGCAGACGCAATGTCGTTTGCATTGATGCTGACAATTATGGTTCCTCCGGAATATGAATCCCGCATTTGCGCTGTCTTTTTCTGCTACCGGAATTTCCCTGCACCATCAGTCGGATGGCGACTGGTTCAGCATTGGCACGGTGTCTCTGGATGCATCCGACCTTGAGGCCCAGATAAAAGCGCTGCACGAAAAGGGATTTGCGCTCGAAACCGACCTGAGTTGCAAGGTGATCCTGCCACCGGATCAGATCCGATATCTGTCGGTTCAAACCGAGGGGTTGAGCGCTGAGGAGCGGGATCAAAAGATCTACGACGCCCTGGCCCAAGCGACGCCGTACGACGTGTCCGAACTGGCCTTTGACACGGCACCGCGGGGTCCGGAAACCTGCATTGCGGCGGTCGCCCGCCAGACGCTGCAAGAGGCAGAGGCGTTTGCGACGCAGCACGGTTTTATTCCTGTTCGCTTCAGCGCGGATGCCCGAGCACAGGACTTTCCAAAAGAGCCGGAATTTGATCTGTCCGCTCCAGCACTGTCCGTTTCACCCTCTGTCGCATCTGCTGTTGATCCGGTCATCACACAGGATGGGGCTGCCGTACCGGAAGACACCGCGATTCCGCAGACGCCGGACACACCAGAGGAAACTGGCGTTCCGGAAGAGACTGCCGTTTTGGATGTGACTAATGCTCCGAACGAACCGGACTTTTCGGAAGTGCCGGACACCGATGAAGATCCACAGACATCTGGCCCGGCTGTGCATGCCATCGCGGATGCCGAAGCGCCGGATGTATTCCGCTCACCAAATCCCTTGGCTGCTGCCGCAGGGCTGAGTGAGAGCACCTGGGTGCTAGGACTCAAAGGCTACGCAATCCCGGCTGTCGCAGCCGTGGTTTGCGTTGGCGTTGCCATCGCGGCTTGGTCGGTTCTTGGCCCAGAACCAGACACGACCGAAGATGAACTGGCTGCGTCAGAGGCTCTGGCAACACCTGTTCCATCAGACGAATCTGTTCAGCTGGAGTCTGACACTCAGGCCACGGTGCTGCTGGCAGAACCCGGCATCGCAACCGAAGAAAACCCTGTTGATACGCCGCCAGAGGCGACCACCGAAACATCGGCCGAAGAACAGCCAGAGTTGACCCCGACCGACGCTGCCATTCTGGAGGCTTTGCAAGTCCCGCCGACACCAGTTGAACCAATCGCAAGTGACCCAGAAGCTCTGGAAGATGCGGAAGCTGTTGCGGGTCTGGGTCTGACGGCGCCAATCGCCCCGGATATGCCTTTACCGGTAGAGCCCGGCGATCTGTATCTGGCATCCATAGACAAAAGGAATTTGTCCACCGATGCGGTCGCCCTGCCCCCGGTTTCCAGTTTCGACACGGAATTGCCTTTCATACAACCGGCATCTCTCGGCGATGCCGCGGCTGACTTTGACCTGGACGAACGCGGCCTCGTGACGCCGACGCCCGAGGGAACTCTGAACCCCGAGGGTATTTTGGTCTTCCTAGGGCCGCCGCCTTCGGTTCCCCCGACGCACCCGTGCGGTTTGAAAAAGAACCGGGGGTCGAAGAAGAAGAGGATCAGAGGCTCGCCGGTTTGCGACCGAGATTGCGCCCCGGTGACCTGATAGAACAATTCGAGCGCCAGCAATTGGGCGGCCGGTCTCTGGAAGAGCTTTCGGTTCTGCGCCCGAAACTGCGCCCCGAATCTGTGCAGGCAAGCCCGCAGATCGATGAAACGCCAACTGCGCTGGCGGTTGTGCGCGTGCCACGCCCCAATGCGCGCCCTGCCGGATTGGCAGCCGCTGCGGCCCGTGTGGCCAGCGCCAACACCACCAATCTGGGCTCAACAGCCGCCGTGGATCAGAACAGCGACGAGGCGGGATCGTTTGAGGCCAAGGCCGTTGCACCCACTATCCCGTCAACGGCGTCCGTCGCCCGTCAGGCCACGATCGATAATGCCATCAACCTGCGCAGACTGAACCTGATTGGGGTTTACGGCACACCCGCAAACCGGCGCGCGCTGGTCCGGCTGCCCAGTGGGCGATACAAGAAGCTGAAGGTCGGAGACAGGATCGATGGCGGTCGGGTCATCGCCATCAGCGAAAGCGAGCTGCGGTACGAAAAACGCGGACGCAACCTGACCCTGAAGATGCCGCGTGGCTGACGCCTCGGTCGACGTCCAGCGCGTCATTTCAGCATATGACAAAGCCGCGCCAAACCTTATCCCGCTATATGATGGGTTGGATCCTGCTCGCGTTCTTGCCCCGGTCCTCAACGACCTGCCGGTCTCAGGCCAAACTGTGCTGGATGTTGGCGCAGGGTCCGGCGCGACTGCTGCGTGGCTTACCAGCAAAGGGTGCCTCGTCACCGCAATTGAACCTGCAGCAGCGTTCCGCAACCATGCACAACGACGATACCCGTTGCACGGAATTTCCTGGCAGGATGACCAACTTCCGAACCTGTCTGCTCTTCGTTCGGACGGGACGGTGTATGACGCGATTCTGGTTATAGGCGTGCTGCACCACCTGTGTCCGGTGGATCAGGCACACGCCGTCGGAACACTGTCGACACTGCTGGCATCGGGCGGGCGGATGATACTGTCGCTGCGACACGGGCCCAGCCCGACCGACCGGCCTGGGTTTCCCATTTCAACCAACGATCTGACGCGGCATGCACAGCAGGCAGGCCTGCATGTTCTGCGCAAGATAAAGACAGGATCCATTCAGGATCACAACCGGCGCGCCGGGGTCACGTGGACCTGGTTGGTATTGGGCGCGCCGAACTAAAGAATGGCACAGCGTCAGGCTGCCGAAATCTCACCGCTTTCAATCTGTTCGCGTTCGATGGATTCGAACAGGGCCTGAAAGTTCCCTTCCCCAAACCCGTCATCGCCCTTGCGTTGAATGAACTCGAAGAAGATCGGGCCAATCACGGTTTTTGAGAAAATCTGCAACAAAATCCGCGTTTCACCGCCGTCGACAACACCTTCGCCATCGATCAGGATACCGTGCTTCATCATCCGGTCCAGTGGCTCGGCATGATCTGTCACGCGGGTGGTCGACATATCGTAATAGGCCTCGTTCGGACCCGGCATGAATTTCAAACCTTTTTCGGCAATCGCATCGGTCGAGGCATAGATATCCTCGCTGCCCACTGCGATATGCTGGATGCCCTCACCCTTGTACTTTTTGAGGTAAGAGACGATCTGACCAGTTTCGCCGCGGTCCTCGTTGATCGGAATGCGGATGCGGCCGCAAGGCGAAGTTAGCGCCCGGCTGTACAATCCGGTGAACTTGCCCTGAATGTCAAAGAACCGGATTTCACGAAAGTTGAACAGGTCGCCGTAGAACTTGAACCATGTGTCCATGTTGCCCTTGTAGACATTGTGGGTCAGGTGATCGAGATAGTAGAACCCGTCGCCTTTTGGCTTGGATTGCCGGATCCACTCAAACTCCTGATTGTAGGGCGACGTGTCGTAATACTGGTCGATGAAGTACAGCAGGGATCCCCCGATGCCCTTGATGGCCGGGACATCCAGTGTCTTGTCGGCGGCATCATAGGGTTCTGCACCCTTCGAGATCGCGTGTTCATAGGCTTGTTTTGCATCTACGACGCGCCAGCCCATCGCCGGGGCGCAGGGCCCGTGCTCTTCAACAAATTTGGCGGCAAAACTCTCTGGGTCGGCATTCAGGATGTAGGTGACATCGCCCTGCTGCCAAAGCTCGACCGCCGGTTTGGTTTTGTGGCGTGCAACAAGGTCAAAGCCCATCTTTGCGAACAGGTCGCGCAACTCCTGCGGCTCGGGATGGGCGAATTCGACAAACTCGAACCCGTCGGTTCCTGCCGGGTTTTCTTTGCTGATGACGGATTTCGGGGCGTTGTGGGGGAAAGGACCCATGGCGCGTCTCCTCAAAAAAGGGGGATTTATTGCTGATTCAAAGATACGCCTTTATCAATGCTGTTTCCGCGCATTGTTTTCGTGTAAACTGGCTCTGAACGCGCATAACCCGCACAAAATAGCGAAAAACCGAGGAAACGCCGCGCATGCTTGATCGGACTGATATTGGGTTGCTTGCAGCTTTGCAGCGGGATGCGCATCTGACGGCCCAGCAGTTGGGCGACATATTGAACCTGTCCGCCAGCCAGGCAGGCCGTCGCCGTCAACGTTTGGAAGCCGAAGGCTACATCACCGGCTACACCGCCCGGCTGGACCCATTGAAGCTGGGATTACAGGTACAGGGGTTCGTTCAGGTGCATCTGGGCACCCATGGACCCGAACAATCGGCGAGTTTCGCCCGCATGGTCGATACCCGCCCCGAGATCACCAGCGCCTGGACGATGACCGGAGAGGCAGATTACCTGCTACATGTCTATTGCGACGATCTTTCCGCGCTCAATCGCTTGCTTCATCAGGTTATCCTGCCGCATCCTGCGGTAGCACGGGTTCAAAGCCAGATCGTAATGGACCAGCTGAAACGAGACGCTCCGCTGCCGACCTGAGCGGGACAAGAGGACAAACATGGACGACTTCCTATATCAGGCTTCAATCTATCTGGCCGCGGCCGTGATTGCCGTGCCGCTTTCGGCGCGCCTGGGCCTGGGATCCGTGCTGGGTTATCTTGCTGCCGGGATCATCATAGGCCCGGTTTTGGGGCTGGTCGGCGCGGAAACCGAAGATTTGCAGCATGTGGCCGAGTTCGGTGTGGTCATGATGTTGTTTCTCATCGGCCTGGAACTGGAACCGCGCGCCTTGTGGGACATGCGGGACAGGTTGGTGGGTCTGGGCGGCCTTCAGGTTCTGTTATCGACCGCTGTGATTGCAGGTGTCACCATCTATGCAAACCATCCCTGGTCGGTCGCCCTGGCCGTGGGTCTGACGCTATCGCTGTCTTCGACCGCGATTGTGCTGCAAACCCTGTCGGAAAAGGGTTTGATGCAGACAAATGGCGGGCGGGCCACGTTCTCGGTTTTGCTGACACAGGACATTGCGGTCATCCCCATTCTGGCGATGCTGCCCCTGCTGGCGCTGCCCGCAATGCCACATATCGAGAGTGACGGGTCAATAGATCGCGGAGCCGACGATCTGCACGGGGCAGGTCATCACAGCCTGTCACTCGTCGAAGGATTGCCGGGCTGGGCTGTCACGCTGGTGACTATAGGGGCGGTCGCGTTTGTCATTCTGGCAGGGATATACCTGACGCGTCCGCTGTTCAGGTTCATTCACGCCAGCAACCTGCGCGAAATGTACACCGCTTTGGCGTTGATGATTGTGGTCGGTATATCCTTTCTGATGACCCTGGTGGGCCTGTCCCCTGCCCTCGGCGCGTTTCTGGCGGGCGTGGTTCTGGCAAGTTCGGAATTCCGGCATGAAATGGAAAGCGATCTGGAGCCGTTCAAAGGCCTGTTCCTCGGTCTCTTTTTCATCACTGTCGGAGCCGGGATTAATGTCGGTTACTTCTTCGCCGATCCGCTGGATCTGATTGGCCTTGCCCTGTTGGTGATCGTAGCCAAAGGTATCATCCTGTTTCTTGTTGGCAGAGCTTTCAAGCTGCGCGGCCGGGATCACTGGTTGTTCACGCTCGGTCTGGCGCAGGCGGGCGAATTTGGCTTTGTTCTATTGGCCTTTTCGACCCAGCAGAACGTCATCCCGCCGGACCTGTCACAGAAACTGCTGATGATCATTGCGCTGACGATGCTGATCACACCGTTGCTGTTCATCATCTACGATGTTCTGTCACGCACAATCGGCGATTCGACCCTTGACCTTGAGCCTGACGAGATCGACGAAAAAGGGCCGGTCATCATCGCTGGCATCGGACGCTTTGGTCAGATCGTCAACCGGCTGGTCCGGGCCAGCGGGTTCAAGACGATTGTTCTGGACCATGATATCGAAACCATCCAGTTGATGCGCCGGTTTGGGGTGAAAGGGTTTCTGGGTGACCCGACACGGCCTGAATTGCTGCGGGCCGCAGGATTAGAGAAAGCCGCTGTGCTGGTGGCGGCGATGGACGACCGCAAACAGGTGACGCGGCTGGTCGGTTATGCGCGGCGTCAGCGCCCGGACCTGCATATCATCGCGCGGGCCCATGACCGGACCCATGTCTACGAGCTCTATCAGGCCGGGGCGAGTGATATCGTGCGCGAAATGTTCGACAGCTCGCTGCGCGCCGGACGCTATGTTCTTGAGAATATCGGCCTCAGCGAATACGAGGCCGCGCAGGCCGAACAGACCTTTTATCACCATGACCGCATGTCGGTGCGCGATTTGGCGGAACTGTGGATTCCCGGTATGCCGACGGCAGAGAATAAGAAATACATCGAGCGGGCCCAGCAGCTTGAAAAGGATCTGGAAACCGCTCTGCTCGAACTGGCCGAGGAGCATGCCAAGAAATCAGCCTGACCTGAGCAAACGTCCGGGTCACGCCATGCGTCACCCGTCCGAAACACCTGCCTCGGCAAAGGTGGCCATACCGGAATGGCAGGCTACGGCGCTTTTGAGGATGTTGATCGCCAATGCGCCGCCGGACCCCTCGCCCAGTCTAAGGCCAAGATCGATCAACGGTTCCTTGCCAAGCTTGGCCAGCACGGCGCCATGGGCGCCTTCCGAGCTCAGATGTCCGGCGACCGTGTGGTCCAACGCTCCGGTCGCAATATCCGCCAGACAAGCTGCGGCAGAGGAACAGATAAAGCCGTCCAGAATAACTGGAATGCTCAACACGCGCGCTGCCGCGATTGCACCCGCCATTGCCGCGATTTCGCGTCCGCCAAGGCAGCGCAGGGTATCCAACCCGTCCGCCCCACCGTGACGCGCCACGCCTTCCGCCACAACCCGGATCTTGTTGGCCAGGCCTGCATCGTCAACGCCCGTTCCGCGCCCGGTCCAATCGGCGGCCTCACCGCCGAACAGCGCGCAGGCAATGGCAGCGGCGGGGGTTGTGTTGCCGATACCCATCTCGCCGACCACAAGCAAATCCGCCTGTGGATCAACCGCTGTCCAGCCAGTTTGCAGCGCCGTCAGCAATTCCCCGTCGGTCATTGCCGGGCCTTTGGTGAAATCTGCGGTCGGCTGATCCAGGTCCAGCGCATGCACGTCCATCTTTGCCCCGGCCGCTTGGGCCAATTGGTTGATGGCCGCCCCGCCCTGCTGGAAGTTCATCACCATTTGAACCGTGACTTCCGACGGGAAGGCCGAGACCCCCTGCGCCGTAACCCCGTGATTGCCAGCAAACACAATCACCTGTGGGGCCATGATCCGCGGACGGGCCGTTCCGCGCCACCCCGCATACCAGATCGCGAGGTCTTCAAGCCGCCCAAGGGCACCGGGGGGTTTGGTCAGTTGCCCGTTTCGCGCGACCGCCTTCTGCACAGCGTGCGCATCTGGACCCGGCGCACCCACAAGTGCGTCACGGAACGTGTTCAAATCATTCAGTTCGGGCAGCATTCAAAGCCTCATTGCATTCGAGTGGTTCCGTGTGTTTAACCGAAGCGGTCCGAGCAACAAGACCCTGAAGGACGTACGCGTGTACAAAAACGACACCAGATCCTTTTCCCCGTGGGATGTGCCTTTGGCCTTAGTCCTTTTAACGCGCCTGCCAGTGCCGAAATTGCCCGACGCAGTTTTTGCACGGCAGGCACAGGCTGTCTGGGCCTACCCCTTGGCGGGTCTGGTTGTCGGCGGGTTGGCTTGCCTGATTGGGTGGGCCGCCATGGCTGCAAACCTGCCGTCCTTGGCATGTGCGGGGCTGATCGTCGCAGTTTTGGTCTGCGCCACCGGGGCCATGCATGAAGATGGTCTGGCCGATACGTTTGACGGCTTATGGGGTGGGTTCGACGTCACGCGCCGACTGGCCATCATGAAAGACAGTCATATCGGAACATATGGCGTGCTGGCCTTGCTGATCTCACAACTTGTCCGCATCGCAGCCGTGGCAGCGCTGGTGGCGGCGGGGGCACTGTGGTCGGTTGTAGCCGCCTGCGTGGTCTCTCGTGCGCTGATGCCGGTGGTGATGACCGCTCTTCCAAACGCCCGCCCGTCAGGTCTCAGCCACTCTGTTGGCGTGCCCCGCATCATACCCGTGGCGGCGGGTGTCGGTCTTGCCGTGGGTCTTGCCATACTGATGAGCGGCGCTCAGGTTTTTCTGGCCACACTGATTGCTGCGGGGGCGGTGAGCGTGCTGGCCTATACGGCCAAGGCCAAAATCGGCGGTCAAACCGGGGATATCCTGGGGGCGTCCCAACAGCTGGGTGAAATTGCGTTCTTATTGGCCTTAACGACGCAAGTTTGAGCACGTGACTGAAAACATACTGGTAATGCGCAACATGAACCTGACCTCATAGGCCGTTGAAATCATTAAGCTGGTCTGGAACAGAAACCTCTCCCATCGCAACAAAAAAGGCCACCCCAGACAGGAGCGGCCCAAGGATCAAAGTGTTCGAAGATCAGGCGGCAGCGGCGGCGCGCGACGTCAGAACATCATCGACCTGTTTTGCCGCGGAAATCTCTCCGGCGCCCGATACGGCGGCCACTTCGCGGGTCAGACGCTCCAGCGCCGCTTCATACAGCTGACGCTCGGAATAACTCTGTTCGCGCTGATCGTCGGTGCGATGCAGGTCACGGACCACTTCGGCAATCGAAATCAGATCGCCCGAGTTGATCTTTTGTTCATATTCCTGCGCTCGGCGGGACCACATGGCGCGCTTGACCTTGGCCTTGCCTTTCAGGGTCCGCATCGCCTGGCTGATCACATCCGGCGAACTCAGCGACCGCAGGCCGGACTCGGTGACCTTATTGGTCGGCACCCGCAGGGTCATTTTGTCTTTCTCAAATGAGATGACGAACAGCTCGAGCGTGAATCCAGCAACTTCCTGTTCTTCGATCGACACGATCTGTCCCACGCCATGGGCGGGATAGACAACATAGTCGTCCGGGCGGAACTCAAGCTTTTTCGACTTTGTCATTCAGTGTATTCCTTGGTTGCAGAGCGGAACGCAGGCGACAAAAATACCACATACGGGGACTGTCTCAGCCCCGTCATGCGGCGTATCTGTCAAAAATTCAAAACTCCAAAGCGAGCATACTTACGGAGTGCACCCCAATCTCGGTCATCATTTAAGTGCAAAGTATATCACAAAAATACGACATCCGAAAGCTCACGCTACGGAAACCTGCAATATGCCATGTCTTTTCAACGCTCTAAGCCAGATTCTCGTCCAACTTGTGTTGAAAAAACGCTCACCGAATCGCTCAGCCACCTTCGCCGGGCGCTTCGGAGAAGTATTTCTCCATCTTGCCCTCTTCGCCGTCCCGCTCTTCTGCATCCGGCATCGGATCCTTTTTGGTGATAATGACGGGCCACTGCTCCGAGTATTTGCGGTTGAACTCGACCCACGGCTCCATTCCCGGCTCGGTATCCGGTCGGATGGCGTCTGCAGGGCATTCGGGCTCGCACACGCCACAATCGATGCACTCATCGGGATGGATGACCAGAGCGTTTTCACCTTCGTAAAAACAGTCCACCGGACACACCTCGACACAGTCGGTGTATTTGCAGGCGATGCAATTCTCGGTGACAACGTAGGTCATGGTCGACTTTCTGCTTTGACTTGGGCTGTAGCTAATTCAGTCTGCGCCGGTCTTCAAGATCAGTTCAGTCGTCTTGCATGCGAGAAAGATCAATTGCCCGCCTGTCCTTCTTGGTTGGGCGACCTTTTCCTTGATAGCCGGGATTTTTGGACGGAACGTTCTGCTTTTCCGTCATATCCGCATACAGCAACTGAGCTTCCGAGGCCGGTCCGCGCCGCTGGCCCAGTGCATGGATTCGCACGACCCGCACCACTCGGCCCTGATGAAAGGTCAGCACGTCGCCGGGTCCAACGCCTTGCGCCGGTTTCAGAACCCGGTTGCCGTTTACACGTACATGGCCGCCGCTGACCTGTTTCGCGGCCAGGCTGCGGGTCTTGAAGAACCGCGCCTGCCACAACCACTTATCGATCCTCAGCTTGGCCTGTGTCTCGGCCATGGCGCCTCAGTTGTTTTCTTTCAAACCCATAAGCGCAGCAGCAAATGGGTTGTCGGGGTCGATGGCTTTTTCCTTTTTGGGCGGCCGGGACGAGAAGGTTTTGCTCCCTTGCGGTTTGCCACCCTTCTTGCCCTGTGGCTTGCCGCGTCCGTCCTGGGGTTTACCGCGCGGCTTGCCTTTGCCCTGACCCTGGCGCTGGTCGCGCCGCGGCGCCCGGTTGGCCTGACGTTGGCGTCCCCAGGTAAACGTGTAAAACACCTCGACCTCAGGAGCGTCTGAGGGGGCATCTGACGCCGGTTCCGGCACCTGAGCCTCGGCTGCCGCCTCGGTGCTTTCGGTGGCCTCGGCTGGCGCCTCGGCGGGTGTGGCGACCTGGTCCGTCGGCGCCTCGGTCATCGGCGTTTCTTCGGCGGTCGGCGTGTCCTGCGCCTCCACCACGGCCTCTTCCGGTTGCGTCGTCGTTTCCGCCGGCGCCGGTCTGATCTTTTCCCGCTCTCCGCGCTCGGCCTTGTAGCCAAGCCCCTGCATCAGATCGGCAAACTGGTCCAACGTCATGCCGGTGATCGACAGCATGTCGGGCTTGGCCTCGAATCCGCCGCGGCTGTCCTCGGCGCGCAGCATATCCGCCAAGCGTTCCAGCATGTCGATGCGGATCGAACGCTCGCCCGCATCGCGGTAGCCGCACATCGTGTCATAGCCATCCGGTGCATCCTTGGCGACGGGCACAGTCACAAGGCCCGGCGGCGGCGCTTCGGGGAACTCTTGCAGGCCGTTTGCCAGCGCCCACAAAACAAGCCGCAGCCGTGTTGGTGCAGGCTTCAACAGCAAAGGCATGAAGATCGTAAACTGGCCAAACCGGATACCGTGTTTGCGCAAGGCGCCACGTGCATCCTGATCCAGATCCTTCACCTCTTGGGCGACACCGGCCCGCGGCAGCACGCCCAGCGCCTCGACCATACGAAATGCAAATCCTTTGGCCAGCCCCGAGAGTTCTTCGTCACGCGATAGGTTCAGAAGCGGCTCAAACAGAGCCGCCACCTTACGGTCGATGAAGTGCTGCAAGCGGCGCTGAACCTTTTGCTCGACATCCGGCCCGGCGGCCTCATCCACAAACACCTCGACCATGGGCTTGAGCGGTTCTGCCCCGGCAACCAGTTTGCCCACGGCGTATTCACCCCACATCAGGCCGCCCTGATCGGTAAAATCAATTTCGGTATCGGGTGCATTATAGAAGCGGTCCGCACGCAGATGGAATTGCGGCGCGAGAGCCTGCAGGGATGCCGATTTCAAGGCCTTCGCCTCGGCGCCCTGTGCGCTCTTGTCCGGGCTAAAACGGAACCCTTCCAGACGACCGACAAATTCGCCTTCGACGGTCACTTCACCCTTGTCGTTTACTTCGGCCAAAAGGGCCTCCTTCTGTTTGAGCCGACGCAATAATACAGAGGTGCGGCGGTCTACAAATCTTTGCGTCAGACGGTCGTGCAACGCGTCCGACACTCTGTCTTCTACAGCGCGGGTTTCGGCGCGCCAATGGGATTCGTCACGCACCCAGCCGTTTCGTTGCGCAACATAAGTCCAGGTGCGAATATACGCCAACCTTTTGGACAGCGCATCTATATCGCCGTAAGTCCGGTCGATCCGGTGGATTTGCCGCGCCATGAAGTCATCCGGAACCGCGCCGCGTTCGTGCAGATGGCCGTAGATCACCTCGAGCAGGCTGGCATGTTCTGCGTGGCTGATGCCTCTGAAATCAGGGATTCGGCACACATCCCACAGCAATCGGATCGACGCGCCATCGCTGGCACGGGCCGCAACCTCGCTCACTTGCGACAGCGATTTCAGCACGTTCAGGTCATCAGCAGGCCGCGCCTTGGTCAGATGCGCGCCGTCCGGGGAAACCTCCAGCGACGCGATCAACGCCTCGAGAGAGCCAAACCGCAGAGCGGAGTTCCGCCAGTTCAGTTTCTTGATCGGCGTAAATCGGCTGTCCGTAATGGCCTGAGCCACACCGTCGTCCAGCGGCGGAGCCTCGCCGGTCACCCCAAACGTTCCGTCTGACATTCCGCGCCCGGCGCGCCCGGCAATCTGGGCGAGTTCGTTTGGCGCCAGCGCCCGCATCCGGCGCCCGTCAAACTTGCTGAGCGCGGAAAACGCCACATGGTCGACATCCAGGTTCAACCCCATCCCAATGGCATCCGTTGCGACAAGGTAGTCGACCTCTCCGTTCTGGTAGAGATCGACCTGAGCATTGCGCGTTCGCGGGCTGAGCGCGCCCATGACCACCGCCGCGCCGCCCTTTTGACGGCGCAGCAGCTCGGCGATGGCGTAGACGTTTTCGACCGAGAACCCGACAATGGCACTGCGCGCAGGCATGCGGCTGATCTTTTTTGAACCGCTGTAGACCAGTTGCGACATCCGTTCGCGGCGTATGAACTGCGCCTCAGGAACCAGCGCTGAAATCGGGCCGCGCATGGTGTCCGCGCCCAGAAACAGCGTCTCATGCGTTCCGCGTGCCCGCAGCAGACGGTCCGTGAAGACGTGGCCCCGCTCTGGGTCTGCGCAGAGCTGGATTTCGTCAACGGCCACGAAATCCGCCCCCATACCCTCTGGCATCGCTTCGACGGTGCAAACCCAATACTGGGTCCGGGGCGGCACAATGCGCTCTTCACCCGTCACCAGGGCAACAACGGACGGACCCCGGATGGCGACGATCTTGTCATAAATCTCGCGGGCCAACAGACGCAGCGGCAAGCCGATCACACCGGTCCGATGCCCCAGCATGCGGTCGATTGCGTAGTGGGTTTTTCCTGTATTTGTCGGGCCCAGTACGGCCACGATTCGGGATGACCCGTTCACCTCTGCCCCCTGCCCTGGACCTTTAGAGTGCCGCGCCTTCAATCCGAGGCTTCAGCCGATTCACGGCATTGGTTACTTCCTCGTGATGGGGATGTATAGCCAGCGCACGGGAATACGCCTCATAGGCCTGTTCCGGCTGGTCCAGAACCTCAAAAATCAGGCCCAACCCATAAATGGCCTCGTAATGGTTGGGATTAAGCGTGAGCACATATTCCAGATCAGCAGCAGCCATGCCGTAGCGGTCTATGCCAAAAAACGCGGATGCGCGCAGATGCCAGCCTTCGGCAAAGCCGGGCGCATGATCGGTGAGCGCTGTCAGATGATCCAGCGCTGCATCGACGTCGCCATCATCCAACGCTTCGCGCCCTCGTTCCAGCAGCAAATCTGCCGAGGCAGATCCGGATTTGGACCACAGTGCCTTGAGCTGTCGATCGATGCCAATGGCCTGTTCCGGCGTGGCCTGAACCAGACGCGCCAGCAGCTCTGCCTCGTCCTGAGAATCCGCCTGTTGCGCAAAAGAACTGGTGGAATACATGACTATGACAATAAGTGCCGCGACGATACCTTTGAGATTGGTGATTGCAATGGCCATAACAATGCTCAGTGTAGCGTTGCGACCGGGGATGTCCATTCACGGCGCACAAACAAAGTGAGGAAGATCATGAGCGACACTCTGGAAAAAGCCGCAGCCGCGCTGAACGAAAAACTTGCAGGCGGTGATTTCGACGCGTCGGCCAAATTTGCTATCGCCGATCTGGGCGCTATCGTTCTGGATGCAGACGGCGCACGGGTCAGCGACGACGATGCAGATGTGACCCTGAGCGCAGATGCAGATACGTTCGAGCAAATTCTCAGCGGTGAGCTGAACCCGACGGGTGCGTTCATGTCCGGCAAGCTGAGCGTTGATGGAGACATGGGTATTGCCATGAAACTTGCTTCGGTGCTGGCCTGATGGAGTATTCGCCGGCCCCCTTTTATGAAGACGTGGCCGGCGGTCCTGCCGGTGGTATGGCGCACTGGCTGAAGACAACGGACGGCAAACGCATCCGAATGGCCCACTGGCTGCCCGAAGGTGAGGCGAGCGGAACAGTGATGCTGTTTCCCGGCCGCACGGAATACATCGAGAAATATGGTGACACGGCAGGTGAATTCGTGCGTCGCGGATTCGCAGCACTGGCCGTGGACTGGCGCGGTCAGGGGTTGGCGGATCGTTTGCTCGACAATCCCCGGATCGGTCACGTCGACCATTTCCCCGACTATCAACACGATGTGATGGCGGTTCTGGATCTGACCACGATGCTGAACCTGCCGCAGCCTTGGTATGTGATCGGGCATTCCATGGGGGTGCCATCGGTATGCGGGCCGTTATCGAGCAAAAGTGTTTCGCGGCCTGTGCGTTCACCGGCCCGATGTGGGGCATCTACTTTACGCCGATCATGAAACCGCTCAGCCGGGTCACGGCCTATTGGGGCACACGGCTTGGACTGGGGGAAAAGACACCGCCCACGACGACTCTGGAGAGTTACGTATTGGCCCAACCGTTCGACGGCAATGTGCTGACCCGCGATCCGGCCATGTACAGGATGATGCAGGATCAGTTGACCGCACATCCCGAACTGGCGCTTGGCGCGCCGTCCAATCGCTGGCTGCGTGAGGCTCTGGATGAATGTGCCTGGTTGATGGAGCGTCCGGCCCCGGATACGCCGTGCCTGACCTTTTTGGGCAGCCACGAGCAAATCGTTGATCGTGACGCAATCCGCGCGCGCATGACCAATTGGCCAAATGGAACGCTGGTTGAGATCCCGGATGGTGAACATGAGGTTCTGATGGAAGGACCGGATGTGCGCGGACCGGTTTTTGAGCAACTGGCTGCTCATTTCTTTGCTGCACAGTCGCTGGACACACCCGAAGCTGCCTTGTCGCGCTGACCGCTTGTGATCCCAGCCGCGCGCGCCTAGATGTTTGCGAAAGAAATTCATCGAGGTGACACATGCGCGACCTTCCCTTTCCCGTTCGTGATGCAAACGCTGTTGGCGGCTCAGACAATCTGGGTGACCTGCCGGAATGGGATCTGAGCGATCTCTACACCTCAGACACAGCGCCCGAGTTGGAGCGTGATCTGGGTTGGCTGGAAGGGGAATGCGCCGCGTTTGCGTCGGACTACGAAGGCAAGCTCGCCGATCTGGACGCCGAAGGCTTGCTGACCTGCGTGTTGCGCAATGAAAAGATCAACGCCGTTGCCGGTCGGATCATGTCCTTTGCCGGTCTGCGCTATTACCAGCTGACCACGGATGCCGAGCGCGCCAAATTCCTGTCGGACATGCAGGAAAAGGTCACGATCTTCACCACGCCGCTGGTGTTCTTCACGCTCGAGATTAACCGGATCGACGACGATGTGCTAAAATCAAACTTCGCGGCGAACGCGGACCTTGCCCGTTACGAGCCCGTGTTTCGCCGCATCCGGGCGATGAAGCCTTACCAGCTGTCGGATGAACTGGAGAAGTTCCTGCATGATCTCGGTGTCGTCGGCGACGCATGGGAGCGTCTGTTTGACGAAACCATCGCTGGATTGACCTTCACTGTGGACGGCGCAGAGCTCAACATCGAAGGCACGCTGAACCTGCTGACCGAGCAGGACCGCAGCAAGCGCGAGGCGGCGGCCCGGGAATTGGCTTCGGTCTTTCAGGACAACATCAAAACCTTTGCCCGCGTTCACAACACGCAGGCCAAGGAAAAGGAAATTCTGGATCGCTGGCGCAACATGCCCAGCGCGCAAACAGGTCGCCACCTGTCCAACGACGTCGAGCCCGAAGTGGTCGAGGCCTTGCGCGAGGCCGTTGTCGCCGCCTACCCCAAGCTCAGCCATCGCTATTACGAGCTCAAGCGCAAATGGCTGGGGCTGGATGTCATGCAGGTCTGGGACCGCAACGCACCCCTGCCGATGGAAGACACCCGTATCGTCGACTGGGCCGAGGCCGAGACAACCGTGATGGATGCCTACACGGCCTTTGATCCCCGCATGGGCGAGATTGCCGCGCCATTCTTTTCCAAGGGCTGGATCGATGCGGCGGTGAAACCTGGCAAAGCGCCCGGCGCGTTTGCGCATCCGACCGTCACCGACGTGCACCCATATGTCATGCTCAACTATCTGGGCAAGCCGCGCGATGTGATGACGCTGGCGCATGAACTGGGGCACGGCGTCCATCAGGTTCTGGCCGCAGATCAGGGTGAGATGCTGTCCTCCACCCCGCTGACACTGGCTGAGACCGCGTCGGTCTTTGGCGAGATGCTGACCTTCCGTAAGATGCTGGATCAGGCCGAAACGCCCGAACAGCGCAAGGTGCTGTTGGCAGGCAAGGTTGAGGACATGATCAACACGGTGGTCCGGCAGATCGCCTTTTACGATTTTGAGTGCAAGTTACACGCCGCCCGCCGGGAGGGGGAGTTGACCCCGGACGACATCAATGCACTTTGGATGAGCGTTCAGGCCGAAAGCCTTGGACCGGCGTTTGAATTCATGGATGGGTACGAAACCTTCTGGGCCTACATCCCGCATTTCGTGCATTCGCCCTTCTACGTCTACGCCTACGCTTTTGGTGATGGTCTCGTGAACGCACTCTATTCGGTTTACGAGAATGGCGCGGACGGGTTTGAGGACAAGTATTTCGAGATGCTGCGCGCCGGTGGGTCAAAGCACCACAAGGAATTGCTGGCCCCATTCGGGCTGGATGCGAGCGACCCGACCTTCTGGGATAAGGGCTTGTCGATGATCTCGGGCTTTATTGACGAATT
Source organism: Ruegeria sp. B1 (assembly GCF_056535885.1). Taxonomy (NCBI): domain Bacteria; kingdom Pseudomonadati; phylum Pseudomonadota; class Alphaproteobacteria; order Rhodobacterales; family Roseobacteraceae; genus Ruegeria; species Ruegeria sp. B1. Next base: position 3,107,281 of record NZ_JBQFJA010000001.1, read on the forward strand.
AGAAGCGATGGAAGGCTGAAACCCTCTGTTTGGCACGTCATAGTCAAGTGGCTTGACTGAATAAACGGGCTGGTCCAATCACCAGCCCGTGTTCGTTCTCAGGATTCCCCTATCCTTCTGACACCACTTCCGCGGACGGACGCGGCGTGGTTTCCGTTTCAGCGGGCAGAAGCGGATAGACGACTTCGGGCATCTTGCCCGTCAAGCTCTCCAGAAACGCAACCAGTTCAGCGACGCTTTGGTCGTCAAGCTCTTCACCCAACTGCGATTCAGCCATAATCTGTACCGCCACCGACAGGTCCCAGACCTTGCCCGAATGGAAATATGGTGCCGTTACAGCAATGTTGCGAAGCGGAGACGCCCGAAAGACGTATTCATCGTCCACGGTCTCGGTCACGGCGAAGCGGCCTTTATCCCCCTCTGGCAGCACATCGGCACCGGGTTTTTCGATCAAACCAAACGGATAATACCCATTACCGCCAAGATTTACCCCCGAATGACAGGAGGCACAGCCGATCTCGATGAACTTGTCCAGCCCGGCAATCTGCTGTTCGCTCATCGCGTTTTCATCACCGTTCAGCCAGGCATCAAACGGAGCCGGGGTGATCAACGTCGCCTCATAAGCTTCGATTGCCTTTGCGAAATTGTCGAAAGTAACCGGATCAGCCTCACCCTCAAAAGCCGAGCCGAACCATTCGACATATTGCGGCATCGAGTTCAGCGTCGCCAACACGTTCTGCGGCGTGTTCGCCATCTCAACGCCAGCCTGTACCGGCCCCTTGGCTTGCTCGGCAAGGTCCGCCGCGCGGCCATCCCAGAACTGCGCATCGTTGAAAACCGAATTCAGCACCGTGGGCGAATTCCGTGGGCCGCGCTGCCAGCCATGGCCAATTGAGGTTTCAAGGTTGTCGTCCCCACCGGTCGCCAGATTGTGGCATGAGTTGCACGAGAACACACCCGAAGCCGACATGCGAGGATCAAAGAAGAGTGCCTTTCCAAGTTCAATCTTTACATCAGTAATCGGATTGTCCTTGAGCAGTGGCACAGTCGACGGAAGGGGCTGGAAAATCTCCAATGCGTCCTGCCGCAAATCCTGTGCATCTGCTATTTGGGTGAAGGAAACAAGGAAGGCACTCGCCAGAGTTAGTGTCTTGAACATTTCTCTCTCCTGAAACGTTCGCGCGCACCCCTTCTGTAGAAAAGAAAACCGTTTCCGTATCTGATTTAGATCAATTCTAAGTTAGAATTATTATAATTATCAGAAATGTGATTGACCGGCTGAATCAAAACGTAATTCTGGCTCAAAATTCTACTTAAGCTGGCTGTCTTTCGACCCGCGACGGTTGATTCCCGCACGTGCCCTGAATGCACCGTCCCGGTCTTGCTGGCACTCTATGCAGAGCTTGACACCCGGCAGCGCGAGGCGGCGTTTTTCGGGAATCGGTTCTTTACATTCGGCACAATGGGTCAGGCTGTCTCCCACCGGTCGCTTTTGCGCCTGCATGCGCGCCAGTTCGTCCGAAATCGATGCTTCAATCTGTTCGCTGACCGCGCCGTCGCGCGCCCATCCTCCAGCCATGGTTCCTCTCCTGATCAGGGGACCGTCAGGATAGGCGAGACCGGGCAAGTCTGGCAAGCTACAGCGAAACGGCCTCGTCAAACACGCGATCAATCACCTGTTGCGTTCCGCGCGAGAATTCGAGCGAACAGGGGTAGTCGACCCCGTCCCGCACGGAGCGGCAAAATGCTTCGACCTGTAGCTTGTAGTGGTCGTCGCCCGGGAACCGGGTCACCTGCACCTCCAGCCCCGGTCGGTGCAACTCCACCCGTGCCTCGCCAAACACCCTTGCGTTAAAGGGCGCGGTCAATCGGATCACACCGCCTTCACCGTGAAACAACATGTCCTGATGCGGATGCATCCGGATCGACACATAGCTGGAATAGGTGAAATCAGGGAATTGCGCGCGAATCTCGGTGAAGACATCGATGTCATTCTGCCAACGGATCGCAGATTGAACCGAGACCGGCTCTTGCCCGGTCGCGAACCGCGCCCCGCCGATCACATAGACACCGATATCGCGCAGTCCACCGCCGCCGGTTTCCGCTCGGTTACGGATATTTGAGGTGTCTTGACGATTGTCGAAACTGAACGCCCCGGTCACATGAACCAACTGTCCGATTGCCCCGTCGGCGATGAGTTTTTGCGTCAGGTGCCACTGTGGATGGTGAACGATCATGTAGGCCTCGGCAGCCAACAGACCGGTCTGATCCCGTTTTGCGATCAGAGTATCGAACTCTTCCGTGCGCATGGTCATGGGTTTCTCGCACAGAACATGCTTGCCTGCATCCAGTGCTTTCAGGCTCCAGTCGACATGCAGATGATTTGGCACAGGAATATACACCGCTTCGATTTCAGGGTCCGCGAGTAGTGCATCATAGGTTTCGTAGACGGTGAGGTCCGGACAAAACGTCAGAAACGGGTCGGCCTTGGCCGTGTCCGAGGTTGCAAGCCCTGCCAACCGAGCCCCGTTGGCCCCATGTATGGCAGGCGCCATGAATTGCCGCGCAAACTTGGCAGCTCCCAACACACCCCATTGAACCGGTTTCGGCATGCTACTCTCCCTGATTTCGGCGCCCAGACCATTTGATCGCGCGGCATCCGCCCAACGCGAGTTTTTTAGCAATGAACCGACGCCAAGTCAGGCTTTTCTCTTGGGCCATCATCCGTACTCTGCTGTTCCAGGGACGGAGGAATTGAAGATGCGCAGGTTTCTGAAATGGGTTGGCGGCATTCTGCTCGTGACGGTGGTGGCTGCAGCGGTTGCGTTCTTTGTTTTTCTGCCGTCCTATGTCGAGCGCTCGCGCAACAACGTGATCGATCACGCGCCCTATCCGGTGTCCGACAGCGCCGCTGCGCTACATGAGACCCTGATCATCGGCGATCTGCATGCGGATCCCCTGTTGTGGAGCCGGGATTTGACGGAACGGGGCACACGCGGACAGGTCGACATACCGCGCCTGATCGAAGGCAATGTGGCGTTGCAGGTGTTTACCGCCGTAACGAAATCGCCGGCCGGACAGAATTATGAGGCGAACTCTGCCGAAGCCTTCGACAACATCACGCTGTTGGCCATTGGGCAGCTGTGGCCTTTGCGGACATGGGACAGCCTGAAAGAACGCGCCATTTATCAGGCGGATAAGTTGCACCAGTTCGAGGCCGCTTCAGATGGCCGCCTGAAGGTGATCAAAACGCGCGCCGATCTCGAGGATGTGCTGACCGCGCGCACCAAAGGCGAGCCGGTTGTTGGCGGTATTCTGGGGATCGAAGGCGCACATCCTCTTGAAGGGGATATGGCCAATCTGGATGCGATTTACGATGCCGGGCACCGCGTTTTTGGCCTGCACCATTTCTTTGACAATGAGCTTGGCGGCTCGCTGCACGGTCGGGGGAATGCCGGTTTGTCCGACTTTGGCCAGCAGGTTGTCGAAGAACTGGCCCAACGCCCGGTGGTCATCGATCTGGCCCATTCCAGCCCTCAGGTCGCGCGCGACGTGATCGAAATGACGGATGTTCCGCTGATTGTCAGCCATGGCGGGTTACATGGGTTCTGTCCGGTCAAGCGGAACTATCCGGATGACCTGATGATCGAGATTGCCGCCACTGGTGGCGTTATCGGAATGGGGTATTGGGCTGATGTCACATGCGGGGATATTGCGCCATCCGGTATCGCCAAGATGATCAAAGCGGCGATCGATACAGTAGGCGAAGATCACGTCTCGCTCGGCTCGGATTATGACGGGTCGGTCGAAACCGCCTTCGACACATCAGAACTGGCCGCACTGACCTCTGCATTGATGGCTGAGGGGCTGACCGAAGCGCAGATCCGCAAGGTCATGGGCGAAAACATGGTGCGGGTGTTCCGAAACCAGTTGAAATAGAACAGAAAAAACCGGCCCGATCTTGGTCGGGCCGGTTTCAAGGATTTTCGTCCCGGGTCAGACCGTGCTCAGCATGCCTTTTTCGCGTGCCAACTCGCGCATCTTCTTTTGCAGCTTTTCAAAGGCGCGCACCTCGATCTGGCGAATGCGTTCACGGCTGACATTGTATTGCGTGCTCAACTCTTCCAACGTGACCGGCTGATCCATCAGACGGCGTTGCGTCAGAATGTCCTTTTCGCGGTCATTCAGCACGTCAAGCGCAGCGGCCAGCAATTCGCGGCGCGCGTCCAACTCGTCCCGCGCCTCATAATCACCGGCCTGGTCGGCATCTTCGTCTTCCAGCCAGTCCTGCCATTGCATGGTCCCTTCGCCTTCGGAGCCGACGGTCGCATTCAGCGACGCGTCGCCACCGGACATGCGGCGGTTCATGCTGATCACTTCTTCTTCGGTCACGCCCAGATCATTTGCGATCTGCGTGACGTTTTCCGGGCGCATATCGCCCTCTTCCAACGCTCCGATGCGCGCCTTGGCCTTACGCAGGTTGAAGAACAGCTTTTTCTGAGCCGATGTCGTGCCCAGTTTCACCAGTGACCAGGACCGCAGGATGTATTCCTGGATAGAGGCCCGAATCCACCACATCGCATAAGTTGCCAGACGGAAACCCTTTTCGGGGTCAAACCGCTTAACGGCCTGCATCAGGCCTACATTGGCTTCCGAGATGACTTCGGCCTGGGGCAATCCATACCCCCGATATCCCATGGCGATCTTGGCCGCCAGGCGCAGGTGCGAGGTGACCATTTTATGCGCGGCTTCTGTGTCTTGCTCTTCGACCCAGCGCTTGGCCAGCATGTACTCTTCTTCCGGCTCCAGCAGGGGAAATTTGCGAATTTCCTGCATATAGCGGTTCAGGCCGCCCTCGGGCGTCGGCGCGGGGAGATTTGCGTAATTTGCCATTTTGATGTCCCTCCGACAAATGTTTATGTCTTTAACATACGATATGGGTAACAAACCCAATCCGTTCAAGAGGTATTGTTAACAGTCTGAAATTAAGCTTGGGTAAAGGAAAGCTAAGAAACTCTTACTCACAGGAGTTTGCTTATTGTGTCAGCGGTTTTCGCAGATCTGCAATCAAGTTTTCCATGTCTTCCGGCAAATCGGCCTCAAACCGCAGGTTTTCGCCCGTAACGGGGTGATCAAAGCCCAAAACCGCCGCATGCAGCGCCTGACGCGGAAACCCGCGCACACGCTCGACCGTTGCTTCGCTGAACGCCCGCGTTGCCAGTTTGCGTTTGCCCCCGTAAACCGGATCGCCCACCAATCCGTGCCCCACATGGGCCATATGCACGCGAATCTGATGCGTGCGCCCTGTCTCTAACCAGCACTCGATCAGTGTGAGCCCGGCAGGATCACCGAACGTCTCTACGCCACGCGCTCGGGTCACGGCGTGGCGGCCACCGTGAAACAGAACCGCCTGCTTCTGGCGATCCACCTTGTGGCGGGCCAATTGCGTGGTGATCCGCAGAACGTTGCCGGGCTCAAAGCTGACCCCTTTGATGCCCCTCAGGCGGGGATCATTGGCGTCGGGCACACCATAGCAGAGGGCGCAATAGTATCGCTCGACGCTATGCGCCTCGAACTGCGCAGCCAACCCATGATGCGCCGCGTCGGATTTGGCGACAACCAGTAACCCGCTGGTGTCCTTGTCGATACGGTGCACGATACCGGGGCGCTTGACGCCCCCAACCCCGGACAGATCCGCACCACAATGGTGCAGCAATGCGTTCACCAGCGTCCCGCCGGGCGAACCAGGCGCTGGATGCACCACCATACCTGCCGGTTTATCGATCACGATCAGGTCCGCGTCCTCATAGAGGATCACGAGCGGAATATCCTCCGGCTCGATATAGCTGTCCTGGGCCTCGGCCACGGTAATGACCACCGCCGCGCCTTCCGGAACCTTGGATTTTGGGTCGCGCGCAATCGCGCCATCAATTTGCACCGCACCGTCTTCGATCAACCGCACCAAACGCGTGCGCGACAGGGCCTCTGCTGCTGGCACATCCCGTGAAAGCGCCTTATCAAGGCGGGGTGGCGGAGCGGCCGCGATCTGAAACTCAATCTGGCGGGTGCCCATGACTGTCCCTTCCGAACCCCAGGAACCGCAGGAAACGCCGCAGCTTCGCCTGCTGCGGCGCATGGTCATGCTGCTGACCGCGGTGATGATTGGCGGGGTTCTAGTGACATTTGCGTTGATTGTCATCCGACTATCGGACCGCACCCCAACCCTGCCCGATCAGGTCGAATTGCCCGATGGCGCGCGCGCTCAGGCCGTCACGATTGGCAACAACTGGTATGCCGTGGTGACTGACGACAACCGTATCCTGATCTTTGACAAGACGACCGGTAACTTGCGCCAGGACATACCCGTCGAGTAACCCTGCGCTGCTTTAGTTCGGAAACAATCGCGTGCCCGTCCAGGCATCGCCCAACTGAGTGTCCAACTCTGGCGTGCGCATTTGCCGTTTGCCTCCAAACGGGCAAAGCGTGATTTCACCCATGTAAACCTTGCTTCCGACCGAGTAGAGATCCACGCGAGCGAATTCGACACGCCGTCCAACAGCCTCGGCAATCGTGACCATATCCCCAAATCGTTCCGGCCGGGGCTCGGTGTCTTCGCTCGTTTCGAAGTAAAGCTCTTTGGCGATGAAATTATAATCCCTGTCATGGATCATTTGAACATGTCCGCGTGAGCGGTCTCGGTCGACCTGAACAAGCTGGACCCGCCCCGCAACTACCCAGAACTTCCAATCAATGATGTCCTCACCCTCTGATGCGAGATTTTCTTCAATAAAGTACTGTGTGTCGATGGTTGAATACCACCATTCAGCCGCCCAGTACCCGTGCGGCACTGAACTCCTACTCCAGATTTCCAGGTTTCGGTTCGCGAGCCGCCGCGATTCTCTGGTAAGAGGCCAGTTTAGACGATGGTTTTGTCCCTGGGCGTTATTACACTTAAGCCAGTAACTTCCTGAGTTGAGGTCAAGTTCAGGAAGGGCTGGATCAGAAGAGACCCAGTATCGCTGAACCGGTGTTAGCAGACCTTTCGCTTCCTCAGGCACAAAATCTTCCGCTTTTAGCTTGTCTGCCGCACTGACAACGGGAAACTCGGCAAAAAGCTTCATGATCAACAGTTTCTCAGTCAACGTAGCAGGTGCCAACAAGTCAGGCAGGTAGCGGTGATTTTTTACAAACCGAAACAGCGACAGCATTAGAGCATTCAGTCGCGCAGGTTCGCTACCGTAGTGATCCCACCCGCGCAGATAGCCATTGCGCGGTTCTTCGTGCACACGGTAAAGACCCTGATCTTTTATTTTGTCCAACTCATTTTGCGCAAACCGCAGATAATCCCTGCGGTCTGACAAAAGCGCAACGGGCATCTTTCCACCCGTTGCCGCACTAATTTGTTCGTTGGTTAAACGCAGATCAGGCAGCGTATCTGGTAACTCAATAGGCTTGGGGGCACCCCTGCCTTTACGAGGGAGCGGCGCAGTGTTGGGGCGGATGCCCAAGCCACGCAAACGCCGATCCAGGAAAGAATGCCTTTTAATGCCTTTGGCAATCCACCATCGCATACGACGCCCCCAAAGATGAACGGCCAGCGTTTCATCTTTGATGTAAGTATTGCGAAACTCCCGTGCAGGGATGTCATTGGCCTGCCCGGTCTGACGAAACGGCAATGGATAGAAGACCGAGGGCGGGCTGGCATACTGTATCTCTCCATGGTGTCTGAGAAACCAGGTCATGACGTCCGGCCCATAAACGCTGTGATCTTGATCCGATGCGTGCGGCAATTCTCCAGCTTGTTTCATCGCTTCAAGCCGTTGCCTCTCTTCCCCCTCAACCCAGGGGCGTATGGGAAATGAGTCCAAACTGTATTCAGTATAGGCTTTCAAAGCGGGGCTATTGGGCGGCAAGCGCATTACAGCGTTGCAAATTGTGGTTTTGTTAAAAAAACCAAAAATGTATTCCGATTTCGGAATTGGTGCCAACGAAAACACATCGGTATCACACCAGAGAAAATCGGTTTTCTTCATTAACTGAAGTCTGAAAATGTCAGACTGCGGCACAGGCGTATTGAACGTATTGCTCATGATGAACTGCTTGGGTTCATGAATCTCGTTGGCCGACACCAATTCAATCCCCTCGGGGACGTTCTCGACCTCACCATAGTGAAACAGAACCACTTTGTGCCCGTTCGCCACAAAGGACAGCAGACACATCTGCTCAAGAAAGCTCAACGGGCCCTCCAACCAGAGCATTCCAATTGTCGGCAAGTTGTTTTCGGCAACCATTATGTCACTGCTCCGAACTTTTTTAACTATGATTCAGTCTGTTGCCCATCCGAAGGGTGCATCTCGTCCTTTGCAAGCTTCTCGTGCACGCCGCGATCCCGGGCAACGAAGTTCACCGCCGGCTTTTTGACAAGTTTCTGGTAAAGATCCTGATAGTCCGGAACCTCCAGCAGATTTGAAATCAGAGTCTTGTGCCACCGAAAGGCCCTTTTGTGCAACCGTCTGAGAGCATCGTCCGACCTGAACTCGGCAAGCAACGCCTCAACGTCATCCTGGTATCTGAGGATTGAAGCATCCTCGGCCCCGCCCCGGTTCCAGCGGTCCCAATACTCGGTCCCCAGCGTCTCAGACGAATGGTTCGCTCGGCCTCTACTGCGCTTGGACAGATAGGCTTGCGTCGAGCGCACTGCGTAGTGGTTGATCTGCGCCACGTCAAATCCGAATGGTGGTGAGACATGGTTGCCGTAGGGCGCAGCCTCGGCCGCATGGCGGCCGGGGACTGACCGAAACACGTCCGCTTGAAAATCAGGTCTGGGATGAGGGTTGTGCAACCCATAGCGCGTATAGACATCACCCTGGCGGAACATCGATTTCACAAACCGCCGACCAGCCCCGCCGTCTTCGAAATCAAGCTCCGCGTCGGTGAACTGACCGGTAACCGGCAGGTCGCGCAGCACGTGGCGGCCATTGTTTGAAAAAATCTTCCACGGGATGGATATCACGTCCACATCAGGCGTCGCATCGATCAGATCGTCGACCTTGTGATTGCCGACATGGATGTTCAGAAACTCGTCGGCATCGCAGACATAGACCCACTTTGCCTCTTTCACTTCGGGCAAACGGCGCGCCTGGCGCAGTGCCGAGCGGTGAATGCCACCCACGCCTACACGGTTCCTACGAAAGTCCACATGCCCCAGAGCCTGAAGCCGCTTTAGAATCTGGTTGGTTCCGTCCGTGCAGTCATTGGTGTAGACAAAAATTCTGTCGAAGCCGAGAACCTTGTGATGGGCCACCCATTCCAGAATATAGGGCCCCTCGTTCTTCATGGCCGAGATGAGGACTTTCTCAGGCTTGTCCATCGCAATTTCTCAGATTCACTGCCTACTCTTCGTCAGTCTTGCGGTCATCTTGGGGAACGATCTTCTCTATTGCGATCTGTGCGCCAGCAATCGCCCGGATACGCAGTTCCCTGGGGTGCATCCCCAGAAACTCGTTGACTGCGCGGATGACCCCGTCGCCCCACCAACCACGGCGGTGGTAATCGTCAAAGGCCATGATGCCGCCCTGCTTTATCTTGGGAAACAGCGCCGCCAGATCGGCCGACACACCTTCGTAAGAATGATCGCCATCCACATAGGCAAAAGAAATGCTGTCGTCCTGAAAAAGCTGAAGCGCAGGGACCGAGAAATCGCGGATGATGCCGACCCTGCCCTCGTCGATCTCTTTTTCAAACGACTTGACCACTTTCTGGAAAATAGCCTCCATCTTCTCGTCTTCCGTACGACCCACAAACGCCGTTGTGTGCGACTCCTCACCGATGTGTTTCCATGGGTCGATGAGAAACAGCTGGCTGGGCTCCAAAAGCTTCAGAATGGTCGGAGAGAATTCGCCCTGCCAAACCCCGATCTCGACGGCCACGCCACCCTTGGGCAAGCGTGACAGAAAAGTACGGCGAATGGCGTCTTTGGTATTCTTTCGCTTGCCAGCCTTGGCCGCTTTTGGTTTCTCCTGACGCCCAGGAATCGCACCGATAACCTTGGATTCGTCTGACATCTCGACCTCACTGTGCTGCCGGGGTTTATTTGAGATATCGATCCCACCCGCTCGTTTCTTACCAAACGGGTACCATGCCGTCGCCACAAGAGCCAGAAGCTATGTGCTTTCTGTGTTTAACGGTGGCAACTTGTCGATACCAAGCCACGGTGGTTCTAAACTGGTAACCCGATATCGAGCCGCGTTATCGGAAAGGAACCTGTTGATTGCGGCGGACATCCCCGAATAGGACCCCGCACCTCGCCGGTACGATGTAAACGCAATACTCCCGCCGGGGGCCAGGACCCTATCGATCCGTCTGAGCAATTGAAACATGACACGTTCCGCCCGAACGCCTCGAATAATAAAAACACCCGCACTTTCATCTTCGAACAGTTTTAGCATCAGCGCAGGCATCGCCCTGAATACACGCAGTCTTCCGGACAACAGCGGCGCCCGGAAATGCTCCAAAAACGCATAAAACGCGCGATCAAGTGCCTGAAGGTCCGGATCTTGTGCAGTGTCTTTGCATGCGAACCCGTTCCACGATAGCCCCCACGGCGCAATGACCGTCAATTGCGCCACGGTTTTTAGGTCCAGGATTTCTTCGACGATTTCTATTTCGACCTGACCAATCAGGACCCAGGATTTTTTACCGCTGATGGACTTCAGGAATCTTTTACGTTGTTTGGCTGTCTTCTTAATCTCGTTAGACGATTTTGGCAGAAAATCGGGATCTCTGGGATCGAACGGTAAGTTAACCTGCTTTGGATCAGTAATTTTGGCGTGTTCTGCCGCAGCTTGCTGGTAATCTAACGGTGTACCCAGACTGTCCAGACGAACAAACCAAGGGTAGTTCATTGATTTCGAATTGCCGACAACGGCCATTTGCCCAATGCGGTTCCACTTGGCAACCTGCGCGAAACTCACTTCCGGATCTTTGTAGGTTTCGACATCAAATGAGGTGTTTGCTTCTTCCAACACACCCAAATCCAAGGCCTTAATACACGCTCCGCCGCGAAAATTCTGATATCTCTTTATGAATCCTTTTGCCGCGTCGGTTTCACGGATTTCCGCGATTTTAGTCCTATGGAAAGCAACCGCCTGCTCGTGCAATGACAACAAGACCTCGTCTTTGAGCAGACGATCATAGACCCGACGAAGCCGGTCAACTTTGGACAGGATCGAACGCTCTTCGACCGTATTGAAGCAATGCATATGCCAATAGGCCTGCCCTGTGGCTTCCATCTTGGGATGAAAGGCCGTTGTGTTGACATCACCCCGAAGTCGCTTGATCAAATAGCTTTCGATGGACCTGACGGCGTAATGGTTCATGCGAAACAAGGACGTACCAAAGGCGGCCCCGGTCGTGGTGAAGGCCCACCCCCGTCGACGCATCGCGGGTGGCAAAGGATCCCCATCCCCATCCACCCAACCAAAGCCGTCGACCTTACCGGGAATTGGTCCTCGTGGTCGATGCGTGTTTATTGACCGATACGAACCGTTATTTCGGATCAGCGATTTGAACGCACGTACATTCTGCGGCATGACCATGCCCAGTTCGCCTGCGCGCGTGAATTGCTCGACGACAAGCCGATCTTCGAATTCAACGATGCCGCTATGTCCAAACAACTGCCACAGCGCGGCAAAACCATCCGCATGTGGCAACGCCCGGAACAGATCGTCCAACGCGCCATCGCCGATGCGGATATCCAGGAACTCGTCGACATCGCATACAAGGATCCACTCCGCCTCGTTGTACCACGGCTGCTCCATCGCCTTCGCATAGGCGGATGCCTGCGGCCCGAATTTCCAGGGCCCCGGATTGTCTATGTGTGTGAGAAAGCCAAGCTCTTCACATCGCCGCAGGATTTTGTCGGTTCCGTCCGAACAGTCATTCGAACTGACAATGAAATGCGTAAAGCCGATGGACAAGTAATAGGCGACCCATTCTAGAATAAACGGTCCCTCGTCCTTCATCGTCGATATGATAAGTCTCATCGGCGTAGACCTGGTACCATTGCTTTGGGCTCAAGGATTTCCCGTGAGTTCGCGTTCTTGCCGGCGCGTGCAGGTGCACAGAACCGCTCGACTTTGTTACGGTTCAAGAACCTGCTTTGCAAGGGAGAGGCCGAGGCCAAAAGCGGCACTGTGCTTTTCGGAACGTCCCCGGCTCTCAGGAAAACGGATTGAGCTTCAGCGGACTACCCAGATACCCAAACCATTTTTTCGGCTGATGTGGTGCGGTTTAGAGGGGTAGCGGACTCTATTTGGCGGCGTTAACGCGACAACAAAAACATGCGCTCGCCTGCTGCAATGGTCCGGCAATCTGGTCGCCTACTCACAGTCTACCCAAAGCACACGCCACCCCTGGTTCAAAAAGATGCGGCAGGGGCTCGAGAGTTAAAATCCCTGGCAGCCGAGCTCATGCGCTCGATTCACGATTTACCATCTCTCGCAGAGGCTTAGCAAAAAAGGACCCGAGGCATTTGTTGTCTCGTCTAGCAAAAGAAGGCTTCTTTGGAAAAAAGTCTGCTCAATAATGCCAAAAAAAGGTACAATAAAACTATTTAACCCAAAATACTTGATTGAGATGATCGACATGACAGAGAAAGATAAGAACTCTCCTGAGAACACCGGTATATCCGTTGCGGATCTAAGATCACATACCGAGAGTGTTGTTAATCAAATTTCACGCCATACCGAAGTAATGAAGGATGCATTGAGCAGCGAGAAGCAGCTATTGGCCGATGGGCTACAAAAACAAATCGACAATGCTGGCAGAGTGATAGACGGGCAAAGGTGGACGGTTACTACAGTCCTCAGTATTTTTGCAGCCTTGGCCATTGGCGCAGGATACTTATTCGGCTCAGAGTTTTCGCAGCTAGAGGAATCGATTAACAATGACATTGCCACTCGAGCCGAGTCATTTGAAACGCAGATCAACGACGCACTCGATAATTTGGAAAAAAGCCGACAGGAAATTGGAACTCAACTCAGAGAGTTTGACGACACTCAGGAAAGGAAATTGACCGAACTGGCCACTCGACTGGATACGGAGTTGCTAAAATTTGAAGACCTGCTGGAAGTACAGTTAAAGCTAATTCCGTCAGCCGTCCGAGACACTGTCCTCCAAGATAGTCAGACGGCCGAACGTGCCTCAAAAATATGGAGTACAATGGGGCCGCTTCTTCAGAACCTGGAAGACAGTAACGAGAAGTATGGCAGAGTTCTCAGAAACGCCGGAGTGGTGATTGAGAACTTTGAAAAGTTACCCTACAGCATTGATGCAGCCTACTCGCAGTTGGAAAAAATAGAGACTGACTTTCTCGGTCAAGAGGAAGATTTCACTGAAGAGAACCGAGTTCGCGCCGCCTCCCTGCTGTCAACGATGGTTAGTGAGAGCTTGGAGGGAGCGGTAGATCCCAACACGCTTTTTAACTCGTCAGTTGCTGCAAATCGTCTCGGGTTTATGGACGAGGCCCTGAAATTAGCAATTCTAGCGGAGTGGTTTCAGACCAGCCTTCACCACTCGGCAATGCGCCTGGAGCGTGAAGCCTTGACAGGCGTTTCTTACGATATGAAGGACAATAAACTTGTTCCCGTGAAGGTATCTCCGGCCAATGTCAGGCAAAATGCTTGGGCTGAAATGCTCGAGGTCATTCGCCAGCTTCCTCGTCAAGAATCGCAGCAGATTTTTTTTCGCGCTAAGAAAGTTGCCAATCGGTATGCCAGCTTAGGTTACTATGATGACTTAATAGATGCGATCACGGACGGTATAGAACAGTCCTCGAACCAGCCTACGTCGTATGTATACGTTTCACTTGCTGACTTACATGCGTCCCGTGCGGCACCGAACTGGAGGGTAGAGTATCTTAAATCTGTTGATTCCGCAGTTCGGCTTCTTCGGAGCGAGCCAGCGACTGCGAGTTGGTATGAAGACTCAGTTACAGAAATGTTTGATACCGCCGACCAGTTGGATATGGCGGATGAAGTTAGCCAAGTACTCATCAGTTATGGCCTCGTTCCAGGAAGCGACGAAGGCGGTTAACCGAGCCAGTTCTCACGAGCGCTTTCTGGTCCTTAAACTGGCCTTCGCAGACCGCATTCAATACGACCGAAATCAGGGCCCTAGAGCCCCGAAAATATCTCTGTCATTCAAATTGTTAGAGGAGATCACAGACCACAGATTCTGTTCTGGTGCGGTCGAGAAGACTCGAACTTCCACGGGTGTTACCCCACAGCGACCTCAACGCTGCGCGTCTACCAATTCCGCCACGACCGCACTGCCAGTGACTTGGTAAAGGGGCGTATAGACGTTGCGACGGGCGATGTGAAGAGGCAAAAACCGGGCGGTTTGAAATCTCGCCGAGCGCCCTTATTGTGAGCTTTAACCAACATCTCTTATGACCTTCTGGAGCCGCAGATGTCCACGTCTGATCCCCGCCCCGCTGTACAGATCGACATTGTCTCTGATGTGGTTTGCCCGTGGTGCATTGTCGGCTTTCTTCAACTCGATCAGGCGCTGCAGAACCGTGGTGTACTGGCTCGGCTAAGATGGCATCCATTTGAGTTGAACCCCACGATGCCGCCGGAAGGTCAGAACCTGCGTGAGCATATTGCCGAGAAATATGGCTCGAACGCCGAACAAAGCCAGCAGGTCCGCGATCATCTGACCTCGATCGGTGCCGAACTCGGTTTCACCTTCAACTTCAATGATGACAGCCGGATCGTGAACACCTTTGCTGCGCATCAGCTGCTGGATTGGGCGGAGACGCAAGGCCGCCAGCACCCGTTGAAACTGGCGCTGTTCGACACGTATTTCACCAAGCAACAAGATGTATCTGACCCCGAGGTTCTGATGGCCGCAGTCGGCGCTGCAGGGCTAGATCCGGATGCCGCGCGTGCGGCGCTGGCCTCGGGCGATCATGCAGGGAAAGTCCGCGAAAAGCAGACATTCTGGACCAGTCGAGGTATTTCAGGCGTTCCATCCATGGTGTTTGGCGGAAAGTATCTTTTGACGGGCGCGCAAGGCGCCGACACCTATGCACACGTTCTGGACCGGTGCTTGACCGAAGCTGCGTGACCCTTTTCCCCGGGACCCTCGCAGAGTATGAGGCCACTATGGAATGGAGAATTACAGACGGTCTGACAGGGTATGACGACGCCGTTGCCTTTATGGAGGCGCGCGTGGCGGCCATTGCGGCAGGTGACGCAGACGAATGCATATGGCTGTTGGAGCACCCCCCCCTCTATACCGCAGGCACCTCAGCCAAGATCGAGGACCTGACGGAGCCGGATCGGTTTCCGGTTTATGAGAGCAAGCGGGGCGGCGAATACACCTATCACGGGCCCGGACAACGGGTGGCCTATGTGATGCTGGACCTGAACAAACGAGGGCGCGACCTGCGCCAGTTCGTGAAGCAACTGGAGACCTGGGTGATTTCAGCTCTGGCTGAGTTCAATGTGCAAGGCGAAATCCGCGCCGGGCGGGTTGGTGTCTGGGTGCGGCGGGACGACAAGCCGCTGACCCTCGCGGGAAACCCGGCCGAAGACAAGATTGCCGCCATTGGACTGCGCCTGCGCAAATGGGTCAGCTTTCATGGCATTTCAATCAATGTCGAACCGGACCTTGAGCATTTTTCCGGCATCGTGCCCTGCGGGATCAGCGAGTATGGCGTGACCTCGCTGGTCGATCTGGGATTACCTGTAACAATTGCGGATCTGGACTCCGCTTTGCAAAAGACCTTTGCAGAAGTCTTTGAATCCCCGCACACCGGCCCAGCCGCCATCTGACGCGCGGTTCGAATCGCGCTGGCCCCGGGAAAAAAGAACAATCCGCTAGGGGTATGCCTTCTGTTTCCAAAGCACGCGCCAAATCAACGATGATTGCCGGAATTTAGTAGAATATTTATCCAATATTCATGTTCACTGGACATATCAGACGGGTTAGCGAGTAGTATAACACGACCAGTCTAGAGTGAGTGGTATGTTAAACCGGTGATCGCGGGTTCGCCCGAGTAATCCGATAAGTGTTTGGTTACGAGTCTGCCGTTCCGACCCCAAATCGGAACGGCAATTCTCTTTTTGGCCCCTAGCTCTCTCCATGACCGAACCGCGCCGGTCCCGAACAGGCGCGTCAGGTCTGTTCGAGCTCAAGCGTCGCACGATCGATCCCAAAACGATCATGCAAATCCTGCCGAACCTGGCCTTGAATGTCTTCGGCCTCTGGCCATGCCTCCGCTATGGGCATGCTCATGCGCCATTGCGGTCACGCCCTATATCCGCGCCCCCGAACAAAGTCCTGCCAATCTCTGAGGGCCCGCAAACAGGATTAAACACGCAACCAAACCAAAACCCGTATCGTCCGCGCGGGACTACGGGGGCACGGCGCGCTGATGAAAACAGTCGGCACGCACCAATGCTCAGGCCAGCGCGGCTTTTATCTTTTCCCCATGATCTGCGATCAGGTCGAAATCGCCCATCTTGCCGGGGGGGCGAATGGATACACCTTCGTGGCGCGGCAGGACGTGGACATGCAGATGAAACACTTCTTGCCCTCCAGCGGCCTCGTTAAACTGCTGGATCGTGACACCATCGGCGTCAAAGGCTGCCTTGACCGCGCGGGACATCTTCTGAACCGTTGCCATGACGGCGGCCATCTGTTCGGGCGTGGCGTCCAGGATATTGCGGCACGGTGTTTTGGGAATGACCAACAGATGACCGTCGGCGCGCGGCATGATATCCATAAAGGCCAGCGTGTCGTCATCTTCGTAAACGCGGGTTGCGGGGATCTCGCCCCGCAGAATTTTTGCAAAGATGTTGTCGGGATCGTAACTGTCCATTTCGGGCCTCCGGTTTCGGATTTGGGCTTAGTTTTGCGGCCCCCTGTAACGGGGGTCAAGGCGCATCTTTTCCAAAAGCAGCAAAACAAATTTGCGGCGCGCAGGAACGCTTGCTGACGACGACCGGACAGCTGACACAAAGACCAAGTCAGCGCGAGACGCCTCGTGCCCGCGACAATTAATCTTGATCCAGATCAAACTCGACCATTGAAGGTACTGTCTTCGCATTCTAAAACCAGCAGGAAACCTGCGCGTCGGAGAGGTCCGGCCGCGCGGCGTCGTTGCAACAGGAGGCACCTAATAATGGCAGACGCAGCCATTCACGGTCACGACCATGAAGACAAGCGCAGTTTTTTCACGCGCTGGTTCATGTCGACCAACCACAAGGATATCGGGATTCTCTACCTGATCTTCTCGGCGCTCGCCGGGTTTATCTCGGTCGCGATGACCATCTACATGCGACTCGAGCTGATGCACCCCGGTGTCCAGTACATGTGCCTCGAAGGGTTCATGGCCGATCCGTGTACCCCAAACGGACATCTTTGGAACGTGATGATCACCTACCATGGTGTTCTTATGATGTTCTTCGTGGTCATCCCCGCCCTGTTCGGTGGATTTGGCAACTATTTCATGCCGTTGCAGATCGGTGCACCGGACATGGCCTTCCCGCGGATGAACAACCTGTCCTTCTGGCTTTATGTTGCCGGGACCTCGCTGGGTGTGGCTTCGCTGCTCAGCCCCGGAGGTAACGATCAGCTTGGGTCTGGCGTGGGCTGGGTTCTGTACCCACCGCTGTCGACGACCGAGGGCGGCATGTCCATGGACCTTGCGATCTTTGCCGTGCACGTATCGGGCGCCTCCTCGATCCTCGGCGCGATTAACATGATTACCACCTTCCTGAACATGCGCGCCCCGGGCATGACCCTGTTCAAGGTGCCGCTGTTCAGTTGGTCGATCTTTATCACCTCGTGGCTGATTCTGCTGTCGCTGCCGGTTCTGGCCGGTGCGATCACCATGCTGCTGATGGACCGTAACTTTGGCTTCACCTTCTTTGATCCAGCCGGCGGTGGTGACCCGATCCTGTATCAGCACATCCTGTGGTTCTTCGGCCACCCGGAAGTGTACATCGTGATCCTGCCGGGCTTCGGCATCATCAGCCACGTTATTGCGACCTTCTCGCGCAAACCGATCTTCGGCTACCTGCCGATGGTCTGGGCGCTGATTGCAATCGGTGTTCTGGGCTTTGTGGTCTGGGCGCACCACATGTACACGGTTGGCATGTCGCTGCGTCAGCAGGCGTATTTCATGTTAGCCACGATGGTGATCGCTGTACCCACAGGCGTTAAGGTCTTCTCTTGGATTGCGACCATGTGGGGCGGCTCGATCGAGTTCAAAACCCCAATGCTGTTTGCCTTCGGCTTCCTGTTCCTGTTCACCGTTGGCGGTGTGACCGGTGTGGTTCTGTCGCAGGCGGGTATCGACCGCGCCTATCACGACACCTACTACGTTGTGGCGCACTTCCACTACGTGATGAGCCTGGGTGCCGTGTTCGCGATCTTTGCGGGCGTCTACTTCTACTTCTCGAAGATGACGGGCCGTCAGTACTCGGAGTTCTGGGGCAAGGTGCACTTTTGGATGTTCTTCATCGGTGCCAACCTGACGTTCTTCCCGCAGCATTTTCTGGGCCGTCAGGGCATGCCACGCCGTTACATCGACTATCCCGAGGCCTTCGCGCTCTGGAACTTTGTGTCGTCGATTGGTGCGTTCATCTCGTTTGCCTCGTTCCTGTTGTTCTTCGGCATCGTGATCTACGCCCTGCTACGCGGCGCGCGCGAGACCCGGCCGAACCCGTGGAACGAATACGCGGATACGCTGGAATGGACCCTGCCCTCGCCACCGCCCGAGCACACGTTCGAGCAACTGCCGAAGCAGGAAGACTGGGACAAGGGCCACGCGCACTGAACCGGTTCTTATAGAAACAGAAACCCCGCCCACAGTGGCGGGGTTTTTGTTTGTCGTGGCGGCGGCGGATCAGCGGACTGCGGTATCGACATCGCCAGATCGCCAAAAATACGCTATTCTGGGTCGGGCAACTTGTCCGGCAAACCGGAGGGTCCAGATGCCAGAAATTGATTTTTGGTTCTCAATAGGCAGCACCTACAGCTTTCTCACGATCATGCGGCTGGATGACTGGTGCATTGAAAACGATGCCACAGTGCGGTGGCGCCCGTTCAACGTTCGTACCGTGATGCTGGACCAGCAGAACGTTCCGTTTACGGGGAAACCGGTGAAATCCGCCTATATGTGGCGCGACATTGAACGCCGCGCGGCCAAATATCACATCCACGCAAAACTGCCTGCACCCTATCCGATCTCGGATCTGGCGCTTGCCAATCAGGTTGCCCTGCTAGGGATGCAGGACGGTTGGGGCAAGGCGTTTACTCAGAACCTCTATCGCATTTGGTTCGAAGAACGCGTCGAAGCCGGAAGCGAGGCCGCCGTGTCCGAGGCTCTGCTGCGCTGCCAGCAGGATCCGCGCCTGATGTTGGCCCGTGCGCGCAGCCCGGACAGCGTCAAAGCACTGGAAACCGAGACCGTTCAGGCGACCAAACTTGGCGTGTTCGGTGCACCCAGTCTTGTTGTTCGTGGCGAGGTGTTCTGGGGCGATGACAGGCTGGACGATGCCCTGTCCTGGGCCCGTGTCGGCCACGTCATATAGTTTTTAACGTCGACAGACCACATCATACCGCTATTTTTCTGCCATGCCCTATAGATGGAATCAGACATCTGCGACGGAACAGGAACTGCGCCTCTGGCCGCACAACTCCCTGCCCCCGCGCGGGGCGATGATTGTCATACTGTCCGTTTTTTTGTTCGGCCTGATCCCGTTGCTTGCCATGCTGGGATCGGTCGTGCTGTGGGGCCTGTTGCCGTTCCTGTTGCTCACGGTTCTGGGCCTCTGGCTGGCCATTCACACGAATTACCGCGCCCGCAGCGTGTTCGAAGTTCTGACCCTCAGCGGCACGCAGGCCAGGCTGATCCATCACGTCCCGGGCAAAGAAGAACAGGAGTGGACCTGCAACCGATATTGGGCCAGGCCGGAAATGCACATCAAGGGCGGCCCGGTCCCGCATTATGTCACATTGGTCGGCGACGGGCGCGAGGTCGAGATCGGCGCCTTCCTGTCCGAGGACGAGCGCATCACACTGTATGACGATCTTGTCGAGAAACTGCGCGAACCGGCCCCAGAACAAGGTGCTTGAGGGCTCAGCAGGCGCCGTTTGAGGCCGCGCAGAGATGGTCCTTGACCATTGGGCCGACCTTTCCAAAGTCCATTTGCCCGGTATAGCGGGTCTTTAACTCCCCCATGACCTTGCCCATGTCGCGGATCGAGCCGGCACCGGTGGCGGTGATCGCCGTCTGAATCGCCTTGTTGACTTCATCGTCATCCAATTGCCTGGGCAGGAATTCCTCAATCACCGAGACCTCGCGCAGCTCCCGCTCGGCCAGGTCCAGCCGCCCACCCTCTTCGTAGGCCCGCGCGCTTTCCTTGCGCTGCTTGGTCATTTTGCCAAGAATTTCAAGAACCTCGGGATCGCCGCATCCTTTGACCTCTTCATTGCCGGACGCGCGCGTGGCGATATCGCGGTCTTTGATGGCCGCATTGATCAGCCGCAAGGTCGACAGACGCTCGGCTTCTTTGTCTTTCATAGCTTGCTTCAGGGCTGTGTTCACCCGTGATCGCATATCCATTTGGTGTGTCCATCCCCATGGCAAAGGAACCCCGACCATACCGAAACAAAAAGCAGGGCACAACAGTCGACAGATATACCTAACTTATTGAAATCAAAAGATAGCCCAAAAATTGAACAGACTTGACCCAGCGCCCCAACCCACTTAGGTATGC
Source organism: Ruegeria sp. B1 (assembly GCF_056535885.1). Lineage (NCBI taxonomy): Bacteria > Pseudomonadati > Pseudomonadota > Alphaproteobacteria > Rhodobacterales > Roseobacteraceae > Ruegeria > Ruegeria sp. B1. The sequence continues at coordinate 3,128,076 of NZ_JBQFJA010000001.1, forward strand.
GCCGATTTACCTTGCAGGAGAGTCGCGCCATGGCCTCGAACGTTTCCTCAAAGCCGACCGCGTGTCTGGCCCTCGCCGATGGCACCCTGTTTTACGGCATGGGTTTCGGCGCAACCGGTCAGACAGTGGCGGAACTCTGCTTTAATACGGCCATGACCGGGTATCAGGAAATCATGACCGATCCCTCCTATGCTGGACAGATCGTGACCTTTACCTTCCCGCATATCGGAAATGTCGGCGTGAACCCGGATGACGATGAGACCGCAGATCCTGTTGCAGAGGGAATGGTGGTTAAATGGGACCCGACAGAGCCGTCCAACTGGCGCTCTGCCGAAGAGCTGAAAGACTGGCTGGCCCGGCGAAACCGGATCGCGATTGGCGGTGTAGACACGCGGCGCCTGACCCGCGCCATCCGACAGCAAGGTGCCCCGCATGTGGCTCTGGCGCATGACCCTGACGGCAACTTTGACATCGAAGCCCTGATCGCTGCGGCGCGCGGGTTTGCAGGTCTGGAAGGTATGGACCTGGCCAAGGACGTCACCTGTGCGCAAAGTTACCGCTGGGATGAGATGCGGTGGGCCTGGCCAGACGGGTTTGAGCGGCAAGAGGCGCCCGTACACAAGGTTGTCGCGCTGGATTATGGCGCCAAGCGGAACATCCTGCGCTGCCTGGCATCCGCCGGGTGCGAAGTGACCGTTCTGCCCGCCACGGCCACGGCAGCTGAGGTTTTGGCGCATGATCCCGATGGGGTTTTCCTGTCCAACGGTCCTGGCGATCCGGCGGCAACGGGCGAATACGCCGTCCCGATGATCAAAGAAATTCTCGGCACCACCAAGTTGCCGGTCTTCGGAATTTGCCTTGGCCATCAGATGCTGGCTCTGGCGCTCGGGGGCCAGACCGTCAAGATGAACCACGGGCACCACGGGGCCAATCATCCCGTGAAGGATCTGGAAACCGGCAAGGTCGAGATCACCTCGATGAACCACGGGTTTGCGGTTGATGCTCAATCCCTGCCGGACGGTGTCGTCGAAACGCATCGGTCGTTGTTTGACGGATCCAATTGTGGAATTCGCATGACCGGTCGACCTGTCTACTCGGTGCAATACCACCCCGAGGCCTCCCCCGGCCCACAAGACAGTTTTTACCTGTTCGAGCGGTTCGCGACCGCCATGGCTGAGAACAAGACACAGGCATAACGCCCAAACTATTTAGTGTTAACCGGGCGTTAACCCTGATCCGACAAGCCTGACCGCACGGTGTTGCGTCGGGATTGTCTTAAATGGCCGAACTGAACCTTCAGAAACTTGTGTCGGCCGCGCCGATCCCGGCTCAGGGTGCGCGCAAACCTCTTGGCGAATGTCTGATCGAAAAAGGCGCCATCACGCAGGACCAATTGATCCGCGCACTGCATCTGCAGACCCGACAAAAAGCGCCGTTGGGTGAGATTCTGGTGGGCGAAGGCTGGGCCAGCCGGGCCGATGTGCTGGCCGCCCTGTCCACGCAGACGGGTCTGCAAATCGCCGACCTGGAAGACCACCCGCCGACGCGCGCGCTTTGCAGTCTGGAATCGCTGGAATTCTGGCTGAAACACAACGTCATCCCATGGATGAAGATGGGGCCGATCATTCTGGTTGCCACCGCCCGACCGGACCGTTTCGCCGCTGTCCGGGCAAAAATGCAGTATAGCGACAAGACCATTATTCCAGTGCTGGCCGCCCCGGACCAGATCGATAGATCGATTGCGCAGGTGTACTCCAAACCGCTGGCACGACTGGCCGAAACCCGCGTCGACAAGGCGCAAAGCTGCCGCACCTGGACGGCCCGGGCCCGCATGGGCCCCGCTGCCGCGGTTCTGTTGGTTCTGGCCGCCTTTGCGTCGATCCCGCAGACCGCGTCAGCTCTGGTTGTGGCAGCGGCCTTGGGCTCTATGGTTCTGTTTTCGACCCTCCGCCTGTCGGGATTTCTGGCCTTTTTGTCGTCGAACAGCCGGCGCTACGCCAAACCGCCGGACACTCCGGTTCCGATCCTGCGCCAACCCTGCGTGTCGATCATGGTTCCCCTCTATAAGGAAAGGGAAATCGCGGGCGCCCTGATCCGCCGGCTCCAGCGGCTGACTTATCCCAAAGCGCTGCTGGATGTGATCCTTGTTCTGGAAGAGAAAGATGACGTCACGCGCAAAGCCCTTGCCAACGTCGCTCTGCCCAGTTGGATCCGCACGATCGAAGTGCCCGAGTTGAACGGGCTGACGACAAAACCCCGCGCGATGAACTATGCGCTGGACTTCTGTCGCGGCGACATTCTGGGCGTCTGGGATGCCGAGGACGCACCGCAGCCCGACCAGATCCAGCGCGTCGTTCGCCATTTTGCCCAGGCCGCGCCCGATGTGGTGTGCCTGCAGGGGGTTCTGGATTACTACAACCCCCGCACCAACTGGCGGTCGCGTTGCTTTACCATCGAATACAACAGTTGGTTCCGCGTTGTTCTTCCGGGCATCGCGCGTCTGGGCCTGGTAATCCCCCTGGGCGGTACCACGTTTTTCTTTCGGCGCGACAAACTGCTGGAGCTTGGGGGCTGGGATGCCCACAACGTCACCGAAGATGCCGATCTGGGCGTGCGCCTCAGCCGGGCCGGATACCGGACCGAGATGGTGGACACGACCACGTTTGAAGAAGCCAATTTCCGCGCTTGGCCCTGGGTGAAACAACGCTCGCGCTGGCTCAAGGGATTTATGGTTACCTACCTAGTTCACATGCGCAACCCGCTGCAATTGCTCAGGGATCTGGGCGGGGTGAAATTCCTGGGCCTCCAGGCTTTCTTTTTGGGAACTGTGGGTCAGTTTCTGCTGGCCCCGGTCCTGTGGATGTTCTGGCTGACCATGCTGGGGCTCTACAACCCGCTGCTCGAGGTCCTCCCGCATCAGGCGCTGCGATCGCTGATCTGGCTGCTGCTTGCAACCGAGGTGTTGAGCTTTGCAATCGGCGTACTTGCCGTTTCAGCGCAGGAACGCCGGTTTCTTGTCCCATGGGTGCCAGCCATGGTTCTGTACTTCCCCCTCGGCGTTGTCGCCGCCTACAAAGCGTTGTGGGAACTGGCCATCAAACCCTTTTTCTGGGACAAAACCCAACACGGTCAGGCGGCCGAGGATCAGCCGGTGGTCTGACCGTCAATTCTCGCGCCGCACGGCGTCCTGTTTCAGGCGGGTCATGAACGCAACCGAAATATGATCGTTCAGGGCCCGCTCTGCCGCGTCTTCGTCGCGCGCGGCAATTGCCTCGACAATACCCTTGTGCTCGGCTTGCGCGATCTCTCCCCGACCCTGCACCGCAAGCGACGTGGTCGCCATCAACGCCATGGTGCGATGCACCAGATCAAGCTGCTGGACAAGATAGCGGTTGTGAGAGGCCAGGTGGATCTGCTCATGAAACCGCCGGTTGGCCCGCGACAAGGCGGCCGGATCATCCACCAGCGCATCATCTGCTTCGACCATATCCTGCAGCACCTTAATCTCTTCCTCGGTGGCATGTTTGGCCGCCAGCCTCGCGGCCAAACCCTCCAATTCGCGACGCACGATATAGAGTTCCGCCATCTGGTTATGGTCCAGCGACGCCACGATCAGCGACCGCCCGTCCCGTTCCAGCAGCGATTGCGTCTCGAGTCGCTGCAAAGCCTCGCGGATCGGCGTGCGGGACACACCAAACCGTTCGGCCAGCTCACTTTCAACCAGACGGTCCCCCGGCTTGTAGATGCCAACGTCGATGGCTTCGAGAATCAGGTTGTAGGCATCCCTGGACGGGTGTCGGGTCTGGCTCATGTGGTTCTCTTTCTCCTCGTTCGGACCTGTCTATCCGCCACTCGGGCCTGCGATCAAGAGCGGCATTGAAAACCGCGGCGCCGCACCATAAACCTCTGTCATGGTCAAGCCTGCCTTTCATCATGTCACCCAATGGGTGTTCGATCTGGATAACACGCTTTATCCGCCGCAGATGCGCCTGTTCGACCAGATTGAGGTCCTGATGACCGACTATGTGGTGGAAACCATCGGTGTCGACCGGGCCGAGGCCAACCGGCTGCGCGCGGCCTACTGGCGACAATACGGAACCACGCTTGCCGGTCTGATGGCAGAGCATGATCTGGACCCCGAGCCCTATCTGCACGCTGTGCATCAGGTCGATATGAGCCACATGGACCCTGACGCAGAACTGGCGGCGCATATCCGGTCGCTGCCGGGTCGGCGCATCGTCTACACCAACGGCAGCGCGCCTTATGCCGAACGGGTGCTGGAGGCGCGCGGTCTCTCTGGATTGTTCGATGCGATCTACGGGGTCGAACATGCCGGGTACCGTCCCAAGCCGGAACAGGCCGCGTTTGAAGCCATCTTTGCCCGTGATGGTATCGAGGCCGAAAAAGCAGCGATGTTCGAAGACGATCCACGCAATCTGGCCGCGCCGCATGCGATGGGTATGCGGACGGTGCATGTGGCACCTGAACCGCATGAGGCCGATCACATTCACCACCACACGGACGATCTGACTACCTTTCTTGCCCGCCTGCGGTAGCTAGCCTGTCACACTGCGACCATCTGTGCATTCTGCATCTGCAGCATCGGCCCTATATCCCAAGGTGCGCCGAACAGAACGGAGACCCCAATGAGCGCGATCGAGATGCCTCGGCGCCTGCCTATTTGGCAGCGCCTGCTCTATTCAATTCCCTTGTTTGGCTGGCTGGCCCGCGATGCCGCCGAGGGCGATCCCGACGATCTGGGGTATACTGCGCTGGCGATTGTCAGCATGTGGGGATGTTCGGCACTGCTGTTTGGACTGCCGGGATTTTACCTTCCTGCGGTTGCTTTGGTTCCGGTGATGTTCCTGATCCTCATTCTGATCTCGCGAGGCTGAGACAAGGGACAGGATGTCGCTTGGCGTGTGCGGTTGATCCGGATTAGGGTCCGTCCAGAACGGAGAGCTACGCCATGACCGACAGCTGTGACATCCTGATTTCCGGTGGCGGAATTGCCGGGCTGACCGCGGCAGCCGCGTTTGGATCGGCGGGGTTCGATGTGGTCTGTGTCGACCCGACACAACCCATCACCGAACGTGATGCCGACGGGTCCGACCTGCGGACCACGGCGATCCTGCAACCGGCCCATGCCCTGCTGGAACATTGCGGCTTGTGGGAAAAGCTAGACGCCCACGCCGCACCCTTGCAGATCATGCGCATCGTTGACGCCGGCGGGGATGTCCCCGAGCCTCGGGTGGTGCGGGACTTCAATGCAGCCGACATTTCCGATCATCCGTTTGGCTGGAACCTGCCCAACTGGTTGCTGCGCCGCGAGATGGTGGCGCGCCTCGCCGAGTTGCCCAATGTCGATTTCCGTCCGGGCACCGGGACCGTCAGCCTGTTTACCCGAACCGCAGAGGCACGCGTGGGGCTCAGCGATGGCAAGCGGGTGCACTGCAAGTTGGTGATCGCCGCTGATGGTCGCGAGTCGCCCATGCGCGAGGCGGCGGATATCCGTGTTCACACCACACGTTACGGGCAGAAAGCTCTGGCCTTTGCTGTTACGCACGCGATTGCGCATGACAATGTCTCGACGGAAATTCACCGGTCAGGCGGGCCGTTTACCCTTGTGCCCCTACCCGACTGGCAGGGTCAGCCCTCATCCGCAATCGTCTGGATGGACCGAGGCCCTCGTGCGGTCGAGTTGTTGACTATGGAGCCCGAGGTCTTCGAAGACGCAATGACAGAGCGGTCCTGTGGGCTGTTCGGACCGCTGAAACTGGCCTCGCGTCGCACGATCTGGCCGATCATCAGCCAGTCCGCCGCGCGCCTGTCCGGCGAACGTATTGCCCTGATGGCCGAAGCGGCGCATGTGGTGCCCCCAATTGGCGCACAAGGGCTGAACATGTCGCTGGCCGATTTGAGCTGCCTGCTGGATCTGATGCAGGCACGCCCCGATGGTTTGGGCGATACGGAAATGCTGGAGGCTTACCACAAAGCCCGGCACACTGAGATCGAGATGCGCGTCAAAGGTATCGACCTGCTCAACCGCGCCTCAATGATCGAAGCGCGCCCCCTGCGGGACGTCCGGGCGATGGGCTTGAACGCGCTCTATTCCTTGGCTCCGGTGCGACGCACCCTGATGCAGATGGGCCTTGGGGTTCGCTAACGCCGGTAAGCGGTCAGAGCACCTGATTCAACACCCGTTTCAATCGCGAAATCGTGGCGTCGACATCGTAGAGTTTGTCCAGCCCGAACAGACCAAGGCGAAAGGTGCTGAATCCCTCGGGTTCGTCGCATTGCAACGGCACACCTGCAGCAATCTGCATGCCAAGCGCGGCAAATTTCTTGCCGTTTTGAATGTCTGGATCGGATGTGTAGCTGACGACCACACCCGGCGCGCCGAACCCTTCTGCGGCCACGGAAATGACGCCCTTGTCCTTCAACAATGCACGAACGCCCGCCCCAAGCGCCCATTGCGCAGCCTGAAGTTTGTCAAACCCATAGTCTCTGGTCTCAGCCATGGTGTCTCGGAACTCGCGCAACGCGTCGGTCGGCATGGTCGCGTGATAGGCATGACCGCCATTTTCATAAGCCCGCATGATCTGCCGCCACTTTTTCAGGTCAATGGCAAAACTGTCTGAGTCTGTTTGTTCCAACCGTGCCTCGGCGCGATCTGACAGCATGACGAGACCCGCACAGGGCGACGCGCTCCACCCTTTTTGCGGGGCCGAGATCAGGATGTCGACACCGGTCGCCTTCATATCCACCCAGACGCAACCCGACGCGATGCAATCCAGAACCATCAGCGCCCCAACCTCATGCGCGGCATCGGCCATGGTTGTGATATAATCGTCCGGCAGAATGACTCCCGCCGATGTTTCGACATGGGGTGCAAACACCACATCCGGACGCTGATCACGGATCGCCGCGACAACCTCGTCAATGGGCGCAGGCGCAAATGGCGACGGGCTGGAATTGCCGGTCTCCCGCGCCTTGAGAACCGTTGTCGAGGCGGTCAACGATCCGCTTTCGATGATCTGGCTCCAGCGATAAGAGAACCACCCGTTACGCACAACCAAAACGTTTGCGCCACGTGCAAACTGCCGGGCAACGGCCTCCATCCCATAGGTTCCGCCCCCGGGAACAACAGCAACCCCATCGGCATTGTACACCTGCTGGAGCATGTCGGAGATATCGCGCATCACCTGCTGAAATGCGACAGACATATGGTTGAGCGACCGGTCGGTGAAGACCACAGAGAATTCCTCGAGACCATTTGGGTCGACGGTTTCCAACAGCGCTGGCATGTGCGGCGTCCTTTCTATGGGTTTCCGACAGTCATGGCCCGATTGGTGAAAAGGGTAAAGGTATATTTCTGATGCAAAGATTACCCAACGGAACGCGCTCGATTTCGGCATGAATCATCGAATAAGCCCCTCAAATCCCGCGAGTTGACGCCAAATAGTGTCACCTACCTCTTTACACTTCTGCGTGCTTCTGAACAGATACACACAATTTTTACATGAAGGGATTTTTGTCACCGTGACTGCACGCAAGCGGATCAGTTTCCAGGTTGTTCGGGACGAGGTCAAACGCCGAATCGAAACCCGCGTCTGGCCACAAGGTGCATTGCTGCCAACCGAGACGCAACTTTCCGAGGAATTCAACTGCGCCCGCGCAACCGTGAACCGCGCCCTGCGGGAACTGGCGGACCAGGGGTTTGTCGAACGCAAACGCAAAAGCGGTACGCGCGTTAAGAAAGAACCCAGCAAGCACGCCAAGCTCGAATTCTCCCTGACCCGACAAGTTGTCGAGAACCAGAATGCGACCTATCGTTACGCCCTTGTCGAGCGCACCGTGAAACCAAGCCCCGGATGGCTGGCGTCACAATTGGGTACGCCTTGCGAGGCTCGGGTTCTGCATGTCGTATGTATGCACTATGCCGACAACCTGCCGTTCCAAATGGAAGAGCGCTGGATCAACATAGATGCCATTCCAGATGTCGAAAGCGCCGACCTGCGGGATCACGGACCGCATGAGTGGTTACTGAACGCAGCCCCGTTCACGGGGGCCGAGATATCGTTCAGCGCCATCTCAGCAGACAGCCGATTGGCCGAATTCATGGGCACCACGGCCGGGACCTCGATGATCAAGCTGGAGCGGACCACGTGGAAAGACGAAGAGCCCATTTGCTTTGCCCGCATGGTGCATCATCCCGGGTATTGCATCCGCACGCGGTATTGATCCGTCTATCCGATTGGTCCGGCCAGTCGTTCTTCGCTGAGCATGACATTTGCTTCGACATCGCCCGCACCGGGCAAGGTCATGATCCGGCGCCGAAGAACGCGTTCAAAGTCTGACAGGTCGCGCGCAACCACCCGCAAACGGTAGTCGTATAGACCCAGCACATGCTCGACGGTCTGAACCTCGGGGATCGCGCTGACAACACGTTCAAAGTCTTCCAGGCTCACCTGCCCCTTGCGGGCCAGTTTCACACCCAAGAAAACCGTCACGCCGAAACCCAGCGCCTCAGCATTCAGGCGCAACCGTCGCCCTTTCAGGATCCCCGCCTCCTCCAGTCTTCGAACACGCCGCCACGTTGCAGGCTGAGACAGGCCAAACCGACGCCCCAACGCGCCCGCGCTTTGGGTCGCGTCCAGCCGCAAAGCGCGCAGGATGTTCCGGTCGATGTCGTCGAGTTCAATCATACCGGCAGAACCTCATCGCGTTTGACCCGCGCAATATGCATCAGAGCCTCGATATCAGCGATATGCGGCAAGGTCAGGATCCGGTCGCGATAAAGCTGCTGGTAGTGCGCCATATCGCGCGCCAGAACGGACAGGCGGACATCCACGCGGCCGAGAAAGGTCTGTATCTCGATCACCTCTGGCACCGCGCGGGCTGCCTCGGTAAACTCGTCGAAGGCTCGGGCCTGTGTCTTGTCCAAACTGACGCGCAAGGACACTTCGACGGCATATCCCAATGCCGCCCAGTCAATGACCGCCTCTTGCCCTTCGATAATGCCCGCCGCTTGCATCTTTTCGATCCGCCGCCAACACACGCCCGGACTGATCTGGCACAGGTCGGCCAATTCGGCTGTCGACAGGCTCGGTTCAGCCTGAAAATGCCGCAGTATCCGGCGATCTATGTCATCGAGCATGAATTTTTCCAAAACCTTTCTCTTAGCGAATAGTTCTTCATCTTTTTCAAAAATACTCAACTAAAATACGCTCGTAAATCCCGCTACACCCGGATAAAAGCACCGCAATCGAAACTGAAAGGACCGGCAAAATGCGCGTCTATTACGATCGCGATTGCGACATCAACCTGATCAAAGACAAGAAAGTGGCGATATTGGGCTATGGCTCGCAAGGCCACGCCCACGCGCTCAACCTGCGGGACTCGGGTGCCAAGAACCTTGTCGTCGCTTTGCGCGAAGGCTCGGCATCCGCCAAGAAAGCCGAAGCCGAAGGCTTGCAGGTGATGGGCATCGCCGAAGCGGCAGCTTGGTGCGACGTTATAATGTTCACCATGCCCGACGAATTGCAGGCCGAGACCTACAAGAAATACGTGCATGACAACATCAAGCCGGGCGCAGCTATTGCATTTGCGCACGGCCTCAACGTGCACTTCGGCCTGATCGAACCGAAAGACGGCGTCGACGTCATCATGATGGCCCCCAAGGGCCCCGGTCACACCGTGCGCGGTGAATATGTGAAAGGCGGCGGCGTGCCGTGCCTCGTGGCCGTCAACACCGACGCCACCGGCAAAGCGCTGGAAATCGGCCTGTCCTATTGCTCGGCCATCGGCGGCGGCCGCTCGGGCATCATCGAAACCAATTTCCGTGAAGAATGCGAAACCGACCTGTTCGGCGAACAGGCGGTTCTGTGTGGCGGTCTGGTTGAGCTGATCCGCATGGGTTTCGAAACGCTGGTGGAAGCCGGCTACGCGCCCGAAATGGCCTATTTCGAATGCCTGCACGAAGTGAAGCTGATCGTTGACCTGATTTATGAAGGCGGTATCGCCAACATGAACTACTCGATCTCGAATACCGCCGAATATGGCGAATATGTCTCCGGCCCACGCGTGCTGCCGTATGAGCAGACCAAGAAAGAAATGAAGGCCATCCTGACCGACATCCAGACCGGTAAGTTCGTGCGTGATTTCATGCAGGAAAACGCAGTGGGTCAGCCCTTCTTCAAAGGCACCCGCCGTCTGAATGACGAGCATCAGATCGAGGAGGTCGGGAAGAAACTGCGCGGCATGATGCCGTGGATTTCGGCCGGCAAACTGGTCGATCAGGAAAAGAACTGAAACGGAAATCCGTTGGTTTCGAGGCGGCCCGACGTGGTCGCCTCAATTAGTTTGTGACGGCGTTCACAAAGCACTCACCAAGCACAAAGTCCCATCCGGTTTCATACCCGTCCCTCTTGGCGGGTGCCTCGGTTGACCAGACCTCCCACCCCGAATGGGTCAGGGTCACCAACGTGCGATCTGCGCCAGCGCATTCAAACCTCACTTCGACCTGGGTGGGTTTGTCGCGATTGGTGCCCGGATGCCAGCTGAATGCCAGGCGGCGCCCGTCTTCATAGACCAAAACCGTTCCCCAATCCGCGCGTTCGCCGTCATGCATCGTTTCATAAACCGCACCGCCAACCCTTGGCTCGATCGTGACGGCAAGGGCCGGTTTTCCGTTGGACGCAGAAACCACGTGGCCATCCAGCGGCCACCACTTTGCAATCCGGTGAACAAAGACATCAAACGCCCGATCCGGTGTCGCGTTGACCGTGACTGTTTTGACAATTGGGTCCGTCATGTGTCGGGTCCTTCCTTGTTGATCTCGGCGGCGAAGCTGTCCAAAACGTCTGACCAATACCGATCCAGCCATGCCCTGAGGTCCGCCAGACCCTCGGGTCGGGCAAAGTAGATCCTGCGCGTCCCTCTCGAATGACATCCGACCAATCCGGCCTCGGTCAGAACCTTGAGGTGCTGTGACACAGCCGGGCGACTGACAGGCAGCGTGTCAGCCAAGGCGCCGACAGCGCGCGGACGGGTTGCAACGGCTTCGAAAACCTGTCGCCGTGTCGGGTCACCCAAAGCGGTAAACGCATCTTGGTAAGTCATAGCTTACCGTAAGTATGAACTAACGCTTTGTCAATATCAGGCGCGTGACATCGGTCAAACCACAGGATAAGGGGGGCTATGGTCCAACAACCCGATTACCGCGACTGGGGCGGCGTCATAGCACTTGGCCTCATCTGGGGTGGCACGTTCATGGTTGTGGCCTTGGCGCTGGAAGGCTATGGCCCGATCACAGTAGCAGCCGCACGCACAACGTTGGGTGCATTGATGTTGCTGTTTCTGATGGCCGTGACCGGGCGCCGATTTCCGACCCCAGACCGCGCGTTGTGGGGGTCCATCGTTGTAATCGGTCTCCTGTCCACTGCGCTGCCCTTTGTCCTGCTCAGCTGGGGCCAGCAATACGTAGCCTCGGCCTTTGCCGGACTGTCGATGGCAGCAATCCCCCTGATGGTGCTTCCGCTGGCGCATTTCTTTTCGGACGAACCGTTGAACGCGCGCCGCTTGTTTGGCGTCACGCTGGGGTTCTCGGGCGCGCTGGTCCTGATTGGTCCCGGGCTGGCCCAGATTGGCCAAGGGGTCGAGCCGCTGGCGCAGTTGGCCTGTTTAGGCGCCGCGCTCTGCTATTCGGTTGCCTCGATCTTCACCCGCCGCTGCCCGCCGATTGATCCGGTTACACTGGCCGCCCTGACACTGGTGGTTGGCGCAGTGATTCTGTTGCCAATCATGTTCGCGACAGAGGGTGTGCCGCACTGGGAAGACAACCGAGCCGGCCTTGCCATCATCATTCTCGGCCTTGTTCCGACCGCGTTTGCAACGCTCTTGCGCGTCTCGATCATTCGCAGCGCTGGGTCGGTGTTTCTGACGCTGGTGAACTATCAGGTGCCGATCTGGTCGATGGTTTTTGGCGCATGGATCCTGTCCGAGGCCTTGCCCCTGCGGTTTTACATCGCCCTGGCTCTTATCCTGACGGGTCTGGCCATCAGCCAGTGGTTTAGCCTCAGAAAACTGCTGATCGGACGTTAACTGCCAACCGCATCCAGAACCGCGTCGACAACCGACTCCACAGCCCGCTCCAACAGCACTGCGTCTTCGCATTCGGCCATCACGCGGATCAGGGGTTCGGTTCCGGATTTTCGGATCAGCAGGCGCCCCTGCCCGTTCAGGCGCGCCTCGGCATCAGCAATGGCCGCCTGGACGTTCTGGGCATCCAACGGCACCTGACCCGCCTGATACCGGACATTTTTCAACAATTGCGGCACCGTTTCGAACTGTTTCGACAATTCCGACGCCTTGCGACCGGAATGGACCATTTCCGCTAGAAAATGCAGCCCGGCCATCAGCCCGTCACCGGTGGTGGCATAATCGCTCATCACGATATGCCCGGACTGCTCGCCGCCCAAGTTGAAGCCGCCATCACGCATGCGCTCAACCACATAGCGGTCACCCACAGCCGTCCGTTCCAGTCGCAAACCTTGCTCGGACAGGTGCCGCTCGAGCCCGAGGTTGGACATGACCGTCGCGACCAGCGCGCCGCCCTTTAACTGACCAGAGGCCGCCCAGGCCGCAGCCAGCAACGCCATCAACTGATCGCCATCGGCCACCTGCCCGGTCTCATCAATCATCACCACCCGGTCGGCGTCCCCGTCCAGGCAGATACCGACATCGGCGCCATGGGCCACAACGGTTTCCGCAGCCAGCTGCGGTTGCGTGGAGCCGCAATTGAGGTTGATGTTCTTGCCGTTGGGCGCGATGCCCACCGGTATCACGTCGGCCCCCAGTTCCCACAGCACTTCGGGCGCCGTGCGATGCGCTGCCCCGTTGGCGCAATCGACAACCACCTTCAGCCCATCCAGCCGCAACTCGCGGGGCAGCGAGGATTTAATGCGTTCCCCATAGCGAAACCGGGCATCGTCAACCCGGCGGGCCCGACCAATGTTCTGAGCCTGCGCGGGTTTGACGCCTTCTTCGATCAGCCGCTCAATTTCAGTTTCGGCCTGGTCGGACAGTTTGAACCCGTCGGGGCCAAAGAACTTGATCCCGTTGTCAATCGCAGGGTTGTGGCTGGCCGAAATCATCACACCAAGATCGGCCCGCATCGACCGGGTCATGAGCCCGACCGCAGGGGTCGGGACCGGACCCAGCAGCAACACGTTCATCCCTGTCGAGGTCAGACCCGCCGTCAGCGCGTTTTCCAACATGTAGCCAGACAGACGCGTATCCTTACCGATAACCACCCGGTGCACGCCACTGGCGTCGCGGCGGAAATACCGCCCAACCGCCGCACCGATGCGCAACGCCATGTCTGCCGTCATCGGATGCGTGTTGGCGGTGCCCCGCACCCCGTCGGTTCCGAACAGCTTGCGCATACCTGTCACTCCATCAAACTGATTGCGACCGCATTAACGGACAGCGGCCCACAGACGCAAGGCCTGAGCGGTTTCGGCCACATCGTGCACCCGCAGGATCTGCACACCCTGAGCCAATCCAGCCAGAGCCACCGCAATTGATCCCGGGGCGCGGGCGGTTTTGCGCGGCTCCTGCCCGATGCTGCCAATAAACCCTTTTCGCGACACACCCAGCAGGATCGGACACCCCAAACCGTGAAACAGGCTGAGGTTTCGCAACAAATCCAGATTGTGATCCTGGGTTTTGCCAAACCCGATGCCCGGATCGATGACGATGTGATCCCGATTCAGACCCAGCTTTTGCAGATGCGCGATCTGGTCTGCCAGAAAGTCGTACACGTCCAGCACAACGTTTTCATAGTACGGGTTGTCCTGCATCGTTGCGGGATCGCCCTGCATATGCATGACACAGACTGGAACACCGGATTGAGCGCAAAACGGGGCCAGCTCCGGATCGAATGTGAACCCTGAGACGTCGTTGACCAGCCCCGCTCCGGCCGCGCAGGCCGCCTTGGCAACACTGGCCTTGCGGGTATCGACAGAAATCAGGGCATCCGTCTGCGCTCGGATCGCTTCGATCACCGGGCGGGTTCGGGCGATCTCGGTATCTTCGGGAACAAATGCAGCACCGGGGCGCGTGGATTCGCCGCCGACATCCAGAATACTGGCCCCCTGTGCAACCATGCTGATGGCGGCATCGCGTGCCGCGTCGATCGAATTGTGCACACCCCCATCCGAGAAACTGTCAGGCGTCGTGTTCAGGATTCCCATGATGTGCGGATGGGCCATATCCAGACCGGCTATCGACCCGCGCGTGCGTATCAGTCGATCCAGAACCTCCGCAGGCATTTCCTTTGTGGCCACCACCTCGGGCGCAGACCTCCGTGTCAACGCCTCGGCATGGGTAAACCACAACGCCTGACCGGCAAGCGGCACCGCACCTTTCGGCCGGTTCGGCCCATGTTGCACCAGCGGTCTGAAATACGTCGTCACAGCTGCGCTTGATCCACAGGCACGGCGCGCAAGGGTGTCTTTGGTGCTTCGGGCAGGTCCCCGCCAATCACCAGCATCTCACTGGCCTCAAAGGTTGCGGCAAACCACGCGGCCAGCGCCACCGCATCAGATGGGGCCGCGGACGGGCCATCCACCGCATCCAGCACGATCTTGGACGGGGCCCACACGCAGATCTGACCATTCTTCATGGCCCAATCCAACTCGGTCCGGGTTGAAACAACAACGCAGCGATGATCCCGCGCGGCCAGCACCCAGGCGTTCTGTTCGATCGCCAGCAAATCGATCCGACGCTGGGTCATGGCGTGACCCGTTTGCGAAACGGCCATTTCGGATGCGCCAACACACAGGATCAACGGGCGCTGCCGGTTTTCAAGCTGATCGATCCAACCGGTCAGGTTGTCGGACCCAATCGCATCATTCGACAGGAACACCAGACGCGGATGCGGGCGCTCTTCTTCGACAATATCGTGGTGATGGGCATCCCGCCCACGCACGATTTCAACGCCAAGCGCCCCCGGACCCCGATCCAGTTTTTCAATTCTGACAAAGGCCCTTACGGCTTGAGGTTCAAGTAAAATACGCTCTGCCACACGCTCTGCAAGCGTCTCGAGCAGATTCAACCGTTCGGCAGACAGCTCATACGCAATGGCTTCGGTCACGCGATCATAAGACAAGATACGATCCACATCGTCGTCGATCGGGTCGGTGAGCGGGCGCACCTCGACCACGATGTTAAAGCAGATGCGTTGGGTGGTCCCGCGCTCGGCCTGAAAGGCGCCGATTTCAACTTCGACGATGTGGTCCCGCAGCGAAATGCGGTCCAGCGGCCCCCGGGTCGAGGTCGCCTCGGACCGTTCAGACGGGTGTGCAAATGCCAGGCGGATTTCAGAACTCATGGGTCAGGCCTATTCGGGCTTGGTATTGACGTTCGCCCAGTTTAGGCGCTGCGCTGCCCTATAGCATTCAAACAAACGCCAATCCAACAACCGAATGCGGCATCACCCATCTGGTCGGCTCAAACCCGTTAGTTGCTCGCTGTCTGGTAGTTGTGCCGATAGAAGATATGCACGCCAATCCGGGCGGTCTCCCGGTAAACACGCGCCCAAGACGGACGCACCGCCGTGGTGTGGTAATGCGTGGCTCCCTCGGTCAGTTCCTTGGCAACACCATCGATTGCCGCACGCGCAACCTTGGACACGCGTTCGAAAGCCTTCTTTTCGTGGATGACTTCCTTGTGTCCGTCACAGGTGTACGTGAACTGGCACTGGTATTTCTTGCCAGTACCCTGACGGATCACACCACACAGCGAATCCGGAAAGCGGCTGCTTTTGACCCGATTCAGGATGACCTCGGCCACCGCGAACTGACCGCGTACGCTTTCGCCGCGCGCTTCAAAATACAAAGCCTCGGACAGGCATCGCCAGTCCTCGTCGCCGGTGGCGGCGGGCTGCTGGTCCAGCCAGTCGCTTGAATAGGATATTTTGATCGGTTCAGCCGCTTTTCGAGGCTGGAACAAGTTAAAGTAGTCACGAAAACTCTGTCCCGGCAATTCATTGCGGGCCGTAAGCTCTTGCTTGGCAGAATCGATTGCTTCCCTCTCGGCGAAGGACGCAACAGGCAGCACGGTTGCTGCCAGAGCGGCAACAGCCATTATGTAACGTAGCATCAGATAACCTCGCACAGGCACTTAACGCGCCAAACCCTCCCCCGGCGGGCGCGACGAGGCTCTTACCCCACTCAGAGGCAAACGTCCAGTTCTGATAAAAAAGCAAGAGAAAAATTGCCCGCAGGGTCGAAAAATTTCGACCACAGGTCCATCCCTGACCCACTAATCCTTGGGCAAACGGCCTCTGTCAACCCCCAAGTCTGGACGAAATCGCCAGTTGAGCGGCAGCCAGCCGAGCGACGGGCACCCGGAAAGGTGAACACGACACGTAGTCAAACCCCAAATCGCGACAAATAGAGATTGATTCGGGGTTTCCACCATGCTCACCACAAACCGAAAGAGTGACATCCGCCTTTGCGGCGCGGCCCCGCTCGGCCCCAAGTTTCAGCAATTCGCCCACCCCATCCGGGTCAAGCACGTGGAACGGATCTTCGGTAAACACACCCTGCCTGACATAAGCGGACATAAACCGTCCGGCATCGTCGCGCGACAGCCCGTAGGTCATTTGGGTGAGGTCATTGGTGCCAAAACTCAGAAAGGCCGTGCTGGGCGCAATTTCCTCCGCCCGCAGACAGGCGCGCGGCGTTTCCACCATCACACCCAGCCGGTACTCAAAATCCTGTCCCTGTTCGGCTGCAACAGCAGCAGCGACGGAATCGATGCGGGATTTAACCAGTTCGACCTCGCGCTTGGCCGAAACCAGCGGGATCATCACCTCTGGCACGACAGGCGCACCGTTTTCGCGGGCCTCCAGCGTGGCCTCAAAAATTGCCCGGGCCTGCATGTCATAAATCTCGGGAACGGTCACACCCAGCCGGACGCCGCGCAAACCCAACATCGGGTTGTACTCGCTCATCGCGTCGACCCGGCGTTCCACATCCGAGACCGGCAGATCCAGCGCCTCGGCCAGTTCTCTCTGACCGCTGCGGGTGGTCGGCAGGAACTCGTGCAACGGCGGGTCAAACAATCGGATACAGACCGGCAGCCCTTTCATGATCCGGAACAGCTGCACAAAATCGTCGCGCTGCATCGGCAACAGGCGTTCCAGCACCGCTGCGCGTCCCGACGATGTTTGCGCAAAGATCATTTCGCGCATGACGATAAGACGGCCGGGATCAAAAAACATGTGCTCGGTTCGGCACAGTCCGATCCCCTGCGCCTGAAAGTTACGCGCGGTTTGCGCATCCGCAGGCGTGTCCGCATTGGCGCGGACTTCGATATCCCGCTCGGCATCCGCCCAACCCATCAATGTCTGGAAACTGTCATCCAAGGCCGCTTCGAGCATGGCCGGCTGCCCGGCCAGAACCTGACCGGAACTGCCGTCAATGGTTAGTGTGTCGCCGGTTTTGAACACCCGGCCATCCGGTGCGGTCAGCAGTCTCTTTTTGGTCTGAAACCGCATGTCGGACGCACCAACGATGCAGGGCAGACCCAGCCCGCGACCAATCACCGCCGCGTGGCTGGTCATGCCGCCCTTTTCGGTCAAAACCGCAACTGCCGCATGCATCCCGCGCACATCCTCGGGCGAGGTTTCGCGGCGCACCAGAATACAGGCCTCGCCGCGCGCGGCACTGGCTTGCGCCTCGGCGGCGGTAAAGACAATCTTGCCGGTCGCCGCCCCCGGGCTGGCGCCGATACCGGTGGTCAGAACATCGCGGCGCGCTTCGGGGTGGACCTGACGGTGCAGTAGCTCGTTCAATGCATGCGGATCGACTCGCATAACCGCTTCTTGCGGCAGGATAATCCCGTCTTCGGCCAAACGGACCGCAATGCGCATCGCGGCGCGGGCACTGCGCTGAACCCGGACCCCGTCAAGAATGTGGACCTGGCCATTTTCGACGACAAACTCAACCTGCATCTCTTCGCGCAGCTTTTCCCGCATCAACGCCGCTTGCGCCTTGAGGTCTGCAAACGCCTTGGGTGCGACCTCTTCGAGCGACTGACCCCGCGGGTCCTTTTCCAAGAACAGAGCGGCGACACCCTCGCCCAGGGCATCGCGGCCCTGACTCTGGCTCAGATAGCGCCCGGTGATCTGCGGCATGCCGGTGGTCGAATCCACCAGTTGCAGAACCCCCGATCCGCATTCTCCCTGCCCCAGTCCCGGGATCATTTCCTGGATCACGAGACCCAGCCCGGCATCAGCCGGAGCACCCTTGGCCTGTCGCAACAAACGGGCCGAGGTGCCATCCCACGCGCGCGCCATTGACCGCAAAACAGCCACCAACTGCTCACCCCGGTCCTGTGGAAACGCCTCGTCCGTCTCATCCTCATAGGCGCGCAAGGACAGGCGCAGCCCTTCGCTGCCATCCGCATCAATGTCGTCAAACACATCCGCATCCAACCGCGCCACATGGATCGCGTAGCTTTGCACAAACCGCAGATACAGCGCGGCAGCCGCCTCTGCGCCCATCGTGTCCGACAGGTCCACGTAGCGCGCATCATTCATGCCGATATTCAGTACCGCCCCCGGGCCACCCCAATCGGGGTCCTCGGAGCTGGGCCGCACGCACAGCAGTGTGGCGGTGTCAAACAGTTCGAGGATCGCGGCCAGATCGGGTATGTGCCCTTCGGCGATCCGGTGCACCGCATTGAAGGAGAGCGCCACCGTCCGAGGGACCGGCAGGTCGAGCCGGACCAGTCGTTGCAGGCATTTTGCCCGTCCGCCATGGGTCTGCGCAGCAACGGGCGCATTCGATGTGATCAGCGTGGTATGCGGATTATTCTGCACTGCGGCACCTTTTGGTTTCACCGCAGCATAGGCAGATGCGCCCTTCGCGCAAGGGCGCGCCGACCCCTTTAGCCTTCGATCCTGCTCAAATCGGCAACAGTGGAACATACCTGCCGGATTTGGCTGAGCAAGTTCAACCGGTTACGACGCAGAATATCATTGTCTGTGTTGACCTGAACATCCTCAAAGAAGGCGTCAACAGGCCCCCGCAGTGCCGCCATGGCGGCCATCGCAGCCGGGAAATCCTCGGCTTTCAGCGCCGGATCGATCTGCGCCTGCGCCGTCTCCAGCGCCGCAAACAGCCCCTTTTCGCTGTCCGTCTCGGCAAATTTCACATCCGCGCCGTAAGAGTATTCGACGCCGTCCTTTTCTTCGGCCTGCGTCAGGATGTTGTTGGCCCGTTTGAAGCCCTGCACGAGGTTTTCCCCATCCTCAGTCGCAATCACCGCGTTCAGTGCGCGGGCGCGTTTGACCAACAGGTTGAGGTCGTCATTGCCGTCCATGGCGATACAGGCGTCGATGATGTCATGACGGATGCCCTCATCGCGCAGGAAGACTTTGAGGCGGTCGTGGAAGAAATCAATAAGGGTTGGAATATATACGTCTGGTAAAGGGCCCACGACACCATCAGGATTCTCTGCAACCAGTACGTCGGCTTTGCCGACAAACTCCCGCAAGAAGTCACTCAGTCCTACCTGAATTTCACCAGCTAGAATAAGACGAATAACCCCCAACGCCGCCCTTCGCAGGGCAAACGGGTCTTTCGACCCGGTGGGTTTCTCATTAATCGCCCAGAAACCGGTCAGTGTGTCCAGCTTGTCGGCCAAAGCGACGGTCACAGACAGCGGCGCGGTTGGTACATCATCTGACGGACCCAGTGGCGAGTAGTGTTCCTGCGCGACGGCGGCCACGGCGGCGTCTTCACCTGCTGCCTCGATGTAATACCGCCCCATAAGCCCCTGAAGTTCTGGGAATTCATAAACCATCTCGGAACTCAGATCAGCCTTTGCCAGACGCGCGGCTTTTTCGGCCTGATCGGCATCAGCACCAACGACCGGAGCCAATTCGCGGGCCAGCGCGGCGATACGGTCGATGCGTTCAGCCTGCGTCCCCAGCTTGTTGTGAAAGGTCACATTCTCCAGCGTGCGGGTCCATTGGCTGATGTCTGATTTGGCGGTACGCAGATCGTTTTCCCAGAAAAACTTGGCATCGGCCAGACGGGCCGACAGCACCTTTTGGTTCCCCGCCAGAATGGTCGCGCCATTGTCGGCGGTTTCGCGGTTTGCAACCGTGATAAAGCGTTCGATCCGCCCTGTTTTCGGATTGCGGACCGAAAAAACTTCTGATGTTCTTTCATCGAGGTCTGCAAGACCTCGGGTGGAAGATCGAGAAACTCATCATCGATCTGCCCCATCAGCACCACGGGCCATTCAACCAGCCCGGCAACCTCGGCCAGCAAACCCTTGTCTTCGACCACCTCCAGACCAGCGGCAAAAGCCATGTTCTGGGCGTCGTTCCAGATGTGCTCTGCACGTTCCTCAGGCGATAACACCACAAAAGCGCGCTTTAACTTTGCCGCGTAATCGTCGAAAGAAGAAACAGAAAACCGCCCCGGCGCCATGAACCGATGACCTTCGGTTTTGTCATTTGACTGGAGCCCGTCAATTTCCAGCGGCACAACCTGCGCGCCCGCCTCGTCCGTCAGAATGCAGAGAACCGAATGCAACGGACGCACCCAGCGCAGGGTACCATTGCCCCAGCGCATTGATTTTGGCCACGGAAAGGTCCGAATGGCCACCTCAAGCACCTCTGCGACGATTTCAGCGGCCGGACGCCCTGTCTTTTCAATTGTCGCAAAATATGTCGCGCCCTTGGGCGTGTCGCGCTCTTCCAATTGGTCACGGGTCACCCCTGCACCACGCAGAAACCCGTCAATGGCCTTGTCCGGCGCGCCGACCTTCGGCCCTTTGCGTTCTTCGCGGATCGTCGGGCTTTCCGCCAGCAGCCCCTCGACCGCCAGCGTCAGGCGACGCGGCGTAGTCTGGGCCGCAGCGGAAGCATAGGTCAGACCACCTTCGACCAGACCGTCGGTCATCCGCTTTTTCAGGTCTTCCCCTGCGCGGGTTTGCATGCGCGCGGGAATCTCCTCGGAAAACAGTTCGATCAGCAGGTCGGGCATTTTCGGTCCTTAGAAATTGACAATCGTCTGGATGACGATGGCATTGGCGATATCCACAAAGAAAGCGGATACAAGGGGGAGCACGATAAAGGCAATAGGCGACGGGCCGTATCGCTTGGTCACGGCTGTCATATTGGCAATTGCGGTGGGTGTTGCCCCCAAGGCAAAGCCGCCGAACCCGGCGGCCAGCACGGCAGCGCGGTAGTTTCCGCCCATGATCGGAAACAGGACCCAGATCACGAAACTGACGGCAAACAAGGTCTGAGCCGACATGATCACAACAATGGCCAGCCCCAATTCGGCAATCGTCCACAGCTGCAGGCTCATCAGAGACATGGCCAGAAACGCACCCAGCGAAAATTCGGAAATCAGGGCCAGCGACGGCGTGCGCGCGACGGGCTGGGCCCGCGGGGCCAGATAAGACCGCAGATTGGCAATCACGATGCCCATGATGAGACACGGCACGAACAGCGGCAGTTTCAGACCGGCTGCGGCGATACTCTCGCTCAGCATATACCCGGTTATGATCGCTAGATTCAGATAGAGCAAAACCCGCATGACCGTCAGGTGATCGATCCGCGCGGTCTTTTCGTCGGCGTCGTCCGGCAGACCGATGGTGTGTTCTTCGTCCGGCCGGGCTGGCGTCAGACCGCGCCCCTCGACCAGAAGGCGCGCGATCGGTCCGCCGACCAGCGCGGCAAGAACGAGACCCAGCGTGGCAACGGCCACGCCCAGTTCCGTTGCGCCCGTTAGGCCGGTGACCTCGGCCACCTCGGGTGACCAGGCGATGGCCGTCCCGTGCCCACCGATCAGGGCGGCAGAGCCAAACAAAACACCCGCCTGCGCCGGATAGCCAAAAGCCACCGCGCCCGCAGCGCCGATCACGTTCTGAAAGACAATCGTTGCCAACGTCAAAAGCAGAAGAAAAAGCAGAGGCTTACCGCCTGCAATCAAATCGGACACCCGTGCGTTCAGGCCGATACCAGCGAAGAAGACAACCAGCAGAAAATCCCGGGTGTTCAAGTCAAAAGACAGCTCGAGACCAAACAGCAGATACATCGCCAGCACCACCAGCGAGGCCAGCAATCCGCCGGTGACAGGTTCGGGAATATTAAACTGGCGCAGGGCCGCGACCCGCGCATTGACCTCGGCGCCGAACAGATACACCGCAAATCCCAGGGTGGCCGTCAGGAAGTCCGGGATCTCAAAAACCTGATCGACCATGCGTGCCTCAGCTTTCCGGTCTGCGCGGACATTCCTCGCCCACGATGGTGCCATCATAGGCCTTTTCGCCACAATTATTCAGCACATGCCAAGCAAACCCCCGTCCGTCCTGGGTGACGGCGACAATGCGATCCACCCCGAAATGCACGTTCTTGATGCCCATGAATGCCTCTGCCTCGCCTGATTTCAACGCATCGGCCAGTGTTTCCGCGTCATAACAGTCAAACCATCCCGGTGCCGTGAGGGGCGTTGCCTCGTCTACCGGGCGGTATGTTTGTCGCAACTCGTCCAGTGTCAGGTCGGTTTCAAAACAGGCCCGGTACCGGATTGGAGAACTGTCCGCATCAATCGCCTGAAACGCAGTATACGGGATCGAAACGGGTACATCCGCATCTTCCGCCAACAAGACCACATCCTGTCCGGGATGCGTTTCGACCTCGTAGTAGTACCCATAAACCTGCAGGTAATACATGCCCGCGCCGGCCAGAATGCCGGACAGGATCAGAATGAATGCAACGACTTTTCCAGTCATCTTTTGGCTTTTCCTTCTACGCCGCCTCTTTCAAGTGCATCAAAAATAGGACAGGTTCCATTGCGGAACAGTCAGATCCGAGGCGTTTTGAATGGACACGACCCTTACCGTAGGATTCTTTGGTGCGCTTTTTGCGATTATGAACCCGGTGACCAACCTGCCGGTGTTCCTGAGCGTGACACAAAGCCTCCCGGCTGCGGATCAAAGGAAAATTGCGGTCAAGACGGCCTTGTACTGCCTTGTCCTTGGCGGTGCTTTCGCATCCGTCGGAAGTCAGGCACTGGGGTTGTTTGGAATCACGGTTGACCATCTGCGTGTGGCCGGTGGCCTTGTGGTGATGATGATCGGGCTCAACATGCTCAACGGCAGCGAAAGCAGTTCGCATCACGGAACCGAGGGTGAAAAACAGTCTTACCCGGCACCGGAAACCGTGGCGTTTTATCCGCTGGCGTTTCCAATCCTGGTGGGTCCCGGAACGATAACCACGTTGATCCTGTATGCTCATCACGTCAAAAGACCCATGGAAGCCATTTATTTTACAGGCGTTTTCGTGGGAGTTGTGCTGCTGCTGTTGGTCACGTTCTGGAACGCGGCGTGGCTGGCTGAACGGTTGTCCGACAATGCACGTGTGATCATGAGCCGGTTTATGGGCATGATCTTGTCGGCCATCGCAATCAGCATGATCGCCGACGGTCTCAAGGCGTTGTTGCCGGGGCTGGCCTGACGGTCTCATCAGGCTGTTTGTCCGGCGGCCTCGGTCTGAACAAACGCATCGGCGCACTGCTTGGCCAGCGCCCGCACCCGACCAATATAGGCCTGTCGTTCCGTCACCGAGATCACGCCGCGGGCGTCCAGCAGGTTGAAGATGTGGCTGGCCTTGATGCACTGATCATAGGCGGGGTGCGCCATGATGATACGTTTGCCGGTTTTCGGATCGTCATGCTCCTGCGCCAGAATCGTGGCACATTCGGCCTCGGCCTCTTCGAACTGACGCAGCAAAACCTCGGTATTGGCCACGTCAAAGTTCCAGCGGGCATATTCCTCTTCGGTCTGCTTGAAGATGTCGCCATAGGTGAGCGGGCTGGGCGATTGCGGATCGTTGAAGGGCATATCCATCACATGGTCGATGCCAAGAACATACATGGCCAGGCGTTCCAGCCCATAGGTCAATTCCCCGGATACTGGCGCGCAGTCATGCCCGCCGACCTGTTGGAAATAGGTGAACTGGCTGACCTCCATCCCGTCGCACCAGACCTCCCATCCCAGGCCCCAGGCACCCAGCGTGGGGCTTTCCCAGTCATCCTCGACAAACCGGATGTCGTGCAGGTCCATGTCGATGCCGATGGCCTCAAGAGAACCTAAATACAACTCTTGCAGATCGGGAGGGCTCGGTTTGATCAGCACTTGATATTGATAATAATGCTGGAGCCGGTTCGGGTTCTCGCCATATCGCCCATCGGTCGGGCGGCGCGAGGGCTGAACGTACGCGGCGGCCCAAGCCTTGCCCCCCAAAGCGCGCAGGGTGGTCGCCGGGTGAAACGTCCCTGCCCCGACCTCCATGTCATAGGGTTGCAGAATGGCACAGCCTTTCGACGCCCAATAGGTCTGAAGACGCAGGATAATTTCCTGAAAAGAACGCGGTGCGCTGGACTGTTCGGTCATGACATTCCCTTTGGGCGCGGCAAGCGCCCGGTTCCGGTCGGTTTTGCCCTTCCTATGCAAGGGGCCATGGGGCGTCAACGGGCCAGTGGCTCAACGCTGTAACTGCACGGCCACACCGGAAATTCCCCGTATTCCAAGCATGGCATTCGCTGTCTGAAATCGCGTACTGTGCGCCCAAGCACCAACACTGCATAAAACGGGCAGAATATGACACGCGTATTTACAGCAATTCTATTGTTTCTTTTGTTCGGCCTGCGCGCCGCAACTGCTCAGCAAGACCAAGGCGTCTGGGTTCAGGTCGAGGCGCAGCCCTCGCTGCGGGCAGCGCAGGACCGCGCTCAGGCCTATGCCAACTCACTGCCGGACGTGAACGGGTTCCGGCTGAACAGCGGATGGTACGCGATTGTCATCGGTCCCTACCTGCGCAGCGACGCCGAACAGGTTTTGCGGGTTTACCGGGCGGAAGGGCAGGTCCCAGCAGACAGTTTCATCACCTTTTCCAGCGGTCTGGGTCAGCAATTCTGGCCCATCGGCGCAAACATACTCAACCGGGGTGTGATTGCGCCACCTGTCGAACCCCAGCCGCAAGAGGAACAGCCTCTGGCCGAGGTGGCACCACGGGCTGCCGATGAGTCCCGCTCCGAAGCCTTGCAAAACGAACGTTTGCTGAGCGCGCAGGAACGCAAGGACCTGCAGACCGCATTGCAGGCCGCTGGGTTCTATAACTCGACGATCGACGGTGCCTTTGGTCAGGGCACGCGCCGGTCCATGGGCGAATGGCAACGTTTTAACGGCTATGAGCCAACCGGCGTTCTGACCACCTTGCAGCGCAAAGCCCTGATGGACGACTACAACGCACCTCTGATCAGCGCCGGGATGCAGCCCTACACCGACGACAAGGCTGGTATCGCTATGGATATGCCGCTGGGCGTTGTCGCATTTGACCGCTACGAAGCGCCGTTTGTGCACTTCAATGGCTCCGCCGATCAGGGTGCACAAGCTTTGCTGATCAGCCAGGAGGGCAGCAAAGCAACCCTGCGGGCACTTTTTGAAGTGATGCAGTCGCTGGAAATTGTGCCGCTGGACGGCCCACGTGAACTGCGCGGCGATCGCTTCACCCTTGAAGGGCGCGGCAACGGCATCGTTTCATACACGCAGGCGGAATTGGATGGCGAACGGATCAAAGGCTTTACGCTGGTCTGGCCCGAAAACGACGAGGCCCGCCGGGCCCGCGTTCTGGCGGCTATGAAAAACAGCTTCTCTACCACCGATGCCGTGCTTGACGCAACCGCCGGAGCGGATGCCGAGCAGAGGATTGACCTCGTGTCCGGCCTGCAGGTGCGCAAACCCCGTCTGTCGCGATCCGGTTTTTTCGCAGATGAAAGCGGCGCGGTCCTGACCGTGTCCGAAGCGGCGGACAGTTGCACGCGCGTCACTCTGGACGGCGATCAGGAAGTTCAGGTGGCATGGACCGATGCGGATCTGGGTATCTCGGTCCTGCGTCCAAGCCAGACGCTGGCGCCTATGAGCGTGGCGGCATTCAGCGCGGATCAACCCCGGATACAGTCCGAAGTGGCCGTGTCCGGATTTTCGTATCAAGGCGTATTGGGGGCTCCGACGCTGACCTATGGGCAAATCGCGGATATCCGGGGCCTGAATGGTGAAAGGGGCGTGAAACGCCTTGCCCTGAATGCTCAACCCGGCGACGCCGGCGGGCCCGTCTTCGATGACAGCGGCAATGTTGTCGGCATGCTGCTGCCCGCGCCGTCAGATGGCCGCACTCTGCCCGCCTCTGTCAGCCTGGCCGCCACGGTGGATCGTCTGACGGATATCCTGACCAAGGCGGGCGTCACAGGTCAGCCGGGGCAGGAAACGGCGCAAATCTCGCCTAATGAGTTGAATCGCCGCGCGAGCGGTATGACCGTACTTGTGCACTGCTGGGACTGACCCATCGCCGAGCCTTGATTAAGCGCCGCACAGCGAGGCGGCGCTTTTTTATGCCTAGAGAATGTCCGGTGTTACATGGATCACCGTTGGAAGCGGCGCGTCGAAGGCCGCCTTCACCGCTGACTGTGTCTCTTCTAGATTGGTTGGCGCGGCTGACAAGGCGCCAAACGCCTCGGCCAGTTTACAGAAATCGGGATTGCCAGCCACGACAGCGTTCGGGGCAATCTGACGGCGCACCATACTGTCTTCGATCTCTTTGAGTTTCCCATTATCCCAAAGAATGATCGGCAACGACAGGCCCAGTTCGACTGCGACACCCAACTCCTGCATGGTGTAGTGAAACCCGTAGTCTCCCGCGATCACGGCAGTGGGTTTGCCGCGCCGCGCAACTGCGCCACCAATCCCGGCCGGTAAAGCATATCCCAGCGTGCCAAACCCGGTCGGATGGTGCCAGTGATACGGAAAGGCCATATCCCACACCTCATTCGCGACATAGGCGATCTGGGTCATGTCGGAATAGATCATCGCGTCCGCCGGGATGGCGCTGCGCAACGCATCGATAACCGGCACAATACCAGGGTGGTCCGCATCCACTTCGGCTCGCCATCTGGCGCGGGCACCGGCAACCTCCTCAATCGTCCAACCTTTTGCCGGCTTGGCGTTTTCCGTGGCCACCCAGAGGGCTTTGGCAAAGCTCTCGCCGTCAGCCTGCAGTTTCACCGCAGCACGGTGATGATCCGACAAAACCTCAGGATCCAGATCGACCCGGACCAGATTGGCGGTATGCCCCAGTTGGCTGCGCCACAAATCAACCTCGGCCAGTTCTGTCCCGACCGCAACCACCAGATCTGCCGAGGCGATCACGTCAGCGCTGCCCGGTCGTGCCAGCATGGACCCGAAGTCCAGATCGTAGCCAAGACCCGCCATGCCTCGCCCCGCGTAGGTCGTGAAACACGCTGCCCCCAGTTGGGTCAGGATTTGCCGCCAGGCATTGGATTTGCATCCGCCGCCCAGAATGAACAGAGGCCTGCGGGCAATATTCAGCATCGACACAACTGGCGCGACGTCAGATGGCAGAACCGGAGTGCGCAGAGCCGCCTGATTGGGAAACGGTGCCGGGTCGGCGTCGGCCTGCAGTTGCGCAATCGGCACCTGTATGTGTTTGGGACGCGGGCGTGACAGTTCGAATTCCTCAAAGGCCCGCTCGACCAAACCATAAGCCGCTTCGGCCGTTTCCGCCTGACTGGACCAGTCCGCCACCGTCGCGGCGGCCGCACGCTGATCCTTCATTTGATGCAGTTGCCCGCGAAACGCCTGCGTTTCATCGAGGCAGGATGACAGAACCAGCATCGGCACCGAGTCACTGTAGGCCTGTCCCATCGGGGTCATGATATTGCACAAACCCGGCCCCGTGATCACATAGGCCACCCCCGGTTTGCCCGTCGCCCGCGCATACCCGTCGGCCATGAACCCGGCGCCCTGCTCGTGCCGGGCCAGAACATGCGTGATCCCGGCCTCTTCGATGCCCCTGTACATTTCTTGATTGTGCACACCGGGGATGCCGAAAATCACGTCTACGCCCCGGTCCCTGAGCATGTGCGAGATTTGCGCACCAAGGGGTCTTTTCATCAGTCTCTCCAGAATTGGACGGTAAAGATCGCATAGACGGCCAACAGCTCCAGACGCCCGACCAGCATTCCGATTGACAACAGCCATTTCGCAGTGTCGTTCAGCCCGGCAAAGTTGCCCGCAGGACCAATGTGATCGCCCAGACCCGGCCCCACATTGGCCAGCGCCGTCGCCGCCCCCGAAACCGATGTGATAAAATCCAGCCCGGTCAGCGCAAGGGCCCAAGCCAAAATTCCCATCGACAATACGAAGAACATAAAAAAGCTCATCACCGAGGTCAGAACGTCCCGCCCCACCGGGCGGCCATCATAGCGCGGCATGAACACCCCGTTTGGAGAGCGAATGCGCCGAATCTGCGTTTTGATCGATGCAAACAGCAGCTGATAGCGGAACACCTTGATCGAACAGGTGGTCGAGCCGGCGCAGCCCCCAATAAGGCCGATTAGGAAAAACAGCATGACCGGAAAGCTGCCCCAGGTCATGTAATCCACGCTGGCGTATCCGGTACCGGATATGATCGATGTGATGTTGAACAAAGACTCGCGAAAGGCCTGTTCCCAGTGATGCGGGAAGACGGATGTCAGAAAAACCGACATGATTGCGACAAGCACGAGGATGGTCGCCAGAAAGGCCCGAATCTGGCTGTCCTGCCACAGTGAGGTTGTGTGGCCATTGGCCAGTTGCACGTAGCGCACAAAAGGCAAGGCCGCGAGTATCATGAAGACCGATGCGGCATATTCGACCGGGCCCTGAAAGGTCGAAAACGACGCGTCGTAGTTGGAAAAACCACCCGTCGCGATTGTCGTCATGGAATGCACGAGCGCATCAAAAAAGCTCATCCCCAGACCTGCATAAACCAGGCAGCAGACCAGGGTCAGAAACACGTAGATCAGAGAAATCTGCCCGGCGATTTCCTGTGCGCGCGGAAGGATTTTCCCCATGGTTTCAAACCCTTCCGACCGGAAGATCTGCATCCCGCCAACACGCAATTCAGGCAGGAACACCATCGCGACCACGATGATGCCGATCCCGCCCAGCCATTGCAGAATGCCGCGCCACAGCAACAAGCCCCTGGGCAGGTCATCCAGACCGGTCAGAACGGTCGAGCCTGTGGTTGTCAGACCCGACATCGCTTCGAAGTAGGCGTCGACAAAGCGCAGTTCGGACTCGCCGAACAAAAAGGGGACAGCCCCAAAAATCGGCAGCGCCACCCAGACGCCGGACGTCAGAAGAAAGGTCTGACGGATGGTCAAACCTTGACCTACACCGTTTGCGCAGCTCAACGCCAGCACGGTGCCCGTCAAAACCGTCAGGATCGCACTTTCGAGAAAGACGTGCCATTCACCCCGGCCTTCGATCAGGTCCGCAGCCATTGGCAGCAGCATGGTCGCGCCCAGAATGGCGACCAGCAAGCCAATCACATATCCGACCGGGCGAAGATCCATCATGACGGGCAGCGTTGGCGCGGCAACCCGACCGTGTCAAGCGGATGATCCGGGTTTACTCTTCGGTTTTTACCATCGCGTCGGGCATCGCAGGCGGTTTGGAAGGCGCGCGCGTCCGGCGAGGCTGTGGGACCAATGTTTCAGCCGCAGGTGCAGGTTGCGCCTCTTGGGCCTTGGGCGTCGCTTTGACAGCCGCTGGCTGACCTGTCTGTGTTGCCGGTCTTGGCTTTGCAGCAGCCGGTTTGGGTGCCGACGTCGGTTTCGCCTTTGCCACCGAGGGTTTTGGTGCAGCGGCCTTTGCCGTGGCCGGCTTTCCGGTGGATTTGGGTGTTGCCGCCTTGGCAGGCTTCGCCGCCGGTTTGGCTGTGACAGGTTCCGATTTGACTTTGGTCACCGTGGCGGGCTTGGCTTCTGCTTTTTCCGGTGCTGGCTTGGCGGCCGCTCGTGGTTTGGCCGTGAATTCCGCAGTGGGCGCTTTGGCCGCAGGCGACACCCGTTTGGCGTTGGTTTTCACTTTAGCGGGTGCCGCTTTGGCGGCCACAGGCTTAGCGCGTTTCTTGGCAGGCGTCGCAGGCTTTGGCGCGGCAGCGCGTTTTGCAACCGGCGTGGCGGATGGGTTCGCGCTTGCCTGGACGGGGGCCGACGATGTCGCATACAACGCATTGACCGGAGCCATAGGCAATTCGATTGCGGAGCGGGCCATGATTTGCATAATTTTCATCTGGTTCACCATCGCATAGCCAGCGATACGGAACGCGGCGGCCTGAAGCTCGAGCGGTTGGGTAATCGGGTTCATTACATGTCTCTCCTGTAAATGCGATGCAGACTCAAAACGGGATATGTATCGCCCTGCCCGCTGACGGATCGGGCTGGATGTTAAAATTCTGCAATCCAAGGCGTCGCACGACTCGGCGTCCTTCCTGGGCGGTATACCATCATGCGTGCAGGCGACCGGGGCTGCACTCAGCCTCACGATATCGCAAAAGGCATCGCATATGCAGCAATTTTTGCTGCAATGCGGCGAAAAAGCGCTGATTTGGTATTTTTACAACTCAGCCGACAATCCGGCTGAGTATGGTTCACCCGACATGAAACAGGGTCGTGAACAGGCGCGGATCCAAGCTCGTGGCCTCAAAGGTCGGGCCCTCGGTCAGGATCGATACGGCATCATGGCTGTGCAAGCTTTCCTGATGACTGGCGATCACACGGAAGTCGCCCACGTGATGATCGGCCAGCAGTTCCGCGCAGAACAGCCGCGCCGCATCCTCTACAAAAATCGGATTGGCCGCGTTCAACTCGGCAAACGCCTGTTCATCCTCGCGTTTGACCATCACCTGCGTTTCCGTCGGCACGGCACGGCGGCACAAGGCGATCAGGTCCTCAAACCACAGGCAATCGGCGTCACAATCCACAACAACCGATATACGCGCCACCGAACGCTGCGAATGCGGCGTCGCAAGCTGTCCACGCATCGAGCGGGCGTGTTCGCTGAGTTCCAGCGAGCACGGACATGTCGACGAGTACACATAGTCCAGATGCATGATCTTCTGGCGAACGCCGTTTTGTTCGACCAGTTCCAACGCGATGTCGTAGTACTGATAGCCCTCAAGACCCGAGCGCAGGCTTTGCACCTTGTCGGGGTAGGAAAAGCGCATCTGGATACGGGCGTCGAAACTGTCCAGATCGGCCATATAATCGCTCAGCGCGGCTTCAATCACCTCAAAGCTAAAGGTACGCTCGGCATGCTTGTAAAAAGACCGCATGATGCGGGACATGTTGATGCCTTTCTTTTCGGCATCAAGACTGACCGTACCGGTCACCGAGGTTTCCAGCGTCAGGTCATCGCCGTCTTTGCGATGGAACCGGATCGGCAGGCGGAAGTTTGAGATACCCACATGCTGAATCTGCTGCTTGGCCCCCCGGATCAGGCTCGACGGACCGTTCTGAAGATCAGGCAGCGATGCCCTATAAGCGGCATCTACGTTGAATTCTTCAGGATAGTCGCGGGACAGCGACGGGTAGTTCACCGGCGCGAGCCCGGGCACCAGACGTGCGACCGCCGGGTCCAGCTGGCTGATCTCGGAGGCAGACGCCGATTGCGCCCAATCCCTCAGCGTCTTGAGAGCGGCAGCAGCTTTTTCACGGTCAGGGGTGTCGTCAATGTCGCGTGGGTGAACGTTCATTGGCTGGGGTTCCTTGGTTGGACGTCGATAAATATAAACGACTGCAGGTCATAATCCAGTCTAGACCTATACGCGGACCATAGCGGTCCGGATCGAAAAAGGCAGGCCAAAACCGTCATTTTTCAATGGAATACGGCTCGTCAATCGCAAAAGACGCTGTTCAACGGCTGCATGCCATCGTCCGACCGAACCTGCGATAGCACGTCGGGCAGCATCCTATTGGCATACGACTGAGCCGAAACTACCGGTTAGAAAACGGCAATACCCGGCCAATGTCGGAACCTCTGGGACAACCGGAATGAAATACCGCCGGCGTTCCTGCGGTCACCGCTGCAAGGCGTCCAACGCCTGCTGTAAATCGGCAAGCAGATCGTCCGCATCTTCCAGACCGACCGACAAACGGATAAGTCCGGGCGTTATGCCCAATTCGTCCTTCTGATCATCACTGAGGCGCTGGTGCGTTGTCGTCGCGGGGTGGGTGGCGATAGACTTGGCGTCACCGAGATTGTTTGAGATCACCGGAATTGTCATTGCGTTCAGAAAAGCAAACGCCGCGTCCTGTCCACCTCTGATATCCAGTGACAGAACCGTACCCCCTTTCCCACCGAGCTGTGAGCGAACCAAATCATGCTGCGCATGTGTTTTCAGACCGGGATACAATGTCCGCTCCAGTGCCGGATGCCCGTTCAGGGCCTCGGCAATGATCTGCGCCGTCTCGGTCTGGGCATTGACCCGTAACGCTATCGTTTCCAGCCCCTTAAGCATAATCCACGCATTAAAAGGACTCAGCGCTCCGCCCGTGTGCTTGAGATAGGGTTCCACCGTTCCACGGATAAAATCCCGTGTGCCGATGATGACCCCGCCCAGCGCGCGTCCCTGCCCGTCGATATGTTTGGTCGCCGAATAGACAACGACATCTGCCCCCTGCTCGATGGCCCGCGAAAACACTGGGGTCGAGAACACATTATCGACAATGACAACCGCACCGACCGCGTGCGCCAACCTGGCCACGGCAGCGATGTCGATCACCTCAAGCGTCGGGTTCGACATGGATTCAAAGAACACCGCCTTGGTGTCCGGCCGGATCGCGGCCTCCCACTGCTGCAGATCGGTGCCATCGACAAACGTCACTTCGACACCGTAGCGGGTTAGAATGGTCTCAAGAATATACAGACAAGACCCGAACAGCGCCTTGGCCGAAACCACGTGATCCCCGGCCTGCAACATCGAGGCCAATGCGCCGTTGACGGCCGCCATACCCGACGCTGTCGCAAATGCATCTTCGGCGCCCTCCAATGCCGCGATGCGCTGTTCGAACATCGACACCGTTGGATTGCCATAGCGGGCATAGATGAACTCATCCGGACCGCATTCCAGAAACCGCGCCTCAGCCTGTTCGGCCGTCTCGTAAACGAAACCCTGGGTCAGAAAGATCGCTTCGCTGACCTCGTTGTATTGGCTGCGGCGGATGCCGCCGTGGACAGCTTGGGTGCGCTTGTTCCAGCTCTTGCTCATGTCGTTCCTTTCGGCCTCAGGGATGAGGCAAACAAAAAACCCCAGACGCGGCCAAGCGAAAGGGGTCTTTCATCCTGACCTTTTAGCGGTGTTGTTTAGCGTGGCCCGCAATCCGGTAACAAATCGCCACGTGCTTGTGACGTTGCCCTTACGCCGCACTTGTAAACAGGTCAACCCCGACGGGTGCATCGTCACGGTTCTGTAACCGTCCGTTCATCGAAGCGTCATAGCGTTATGACAAAGCGGCACCACAACATCTTGTGTGAGGCACAGCCAATGCCAATAGTCAGGATCAACGCCCTTCACGGTCGCGCCGAACTTCACCGCAACCGCCGGCCGGTTTTCAGAGCCCTGCAGCAAACGCGTGACACCAAAGGCCCGGTCATCATCATGACCCATGGCTACAAGTACCGGCCCGATGCAAAAAATGCCTGTCCCCACCGCCATATCCTGTCCCTACAGCCGCAGACGACGCCGTGGTACAGCCCCAGTTGGCCCCAACAACTGGGCTTTGGCGCGGGGTTCGACGATGAAGGCTTGGCGATTGCTTTTGGCTGGGACGCACGCGGGCCGCTCTGGTCGGCGCATCGCCGAACTGTCTCTGCTGGGCAGGTTCTGGCCAGGGTCATAAACGATCTGCACCGTTTAAATCCGGATCGCCCGATCCACTTCATCGGACATTCAATGGGAACCGAATTGGCGTTGGAAGCGCTGCACCACGTGTCCCCCGGATCCCTAAACCGCATCATTTCGATGACCGGTGCCGCCTACCACACCCGAACGGTGCAGGCCCTGGCGACGCCGGCGGGCCAGACGGCCGAGTTCATCAACATCACCAGTCGCGAGAACGACCTGTTCGACCTTATGTTTGAATGGCTGATCCAACCGCCTGATAAAGGGGATCGAAGCATCGGAAACGGCCTTGAGGCCAAAAACGCCGTGACCCTACAGATCGACTGTGATGCAACGCTAGATCACCTGTCCAGCCTGATCTGTCCGGTGGCCGCCCCGCAACGCCGGGTCTGCC
Organism: Ruegeria sp. B1; assembly: GCF_056535885.1. Taxonomy (NCBI): domain Bacteria; kingdom Pseudomonadati; phylum Pseudomonadota; class Alphaproteobacteria; order Rhodobacterales; family Roseobacteraceae; genus Ruegeria; species Ruegeria sp. B1. The sequence goes on from NZ_JBQFJA010000001.1 coordinate 3,162,314, forward strand.
ATTGGTCGAGCTATACCCGCCCCGGCGTGCTGCGAGTGTACAACGCGCTGCTGCGTAACCCCGAGCACCTGTGCCTGGCCACCTTGCGCCGCGGCCTGCCAGCCCAATCGAATGGCCGCTGGTCACGCCTTTTTGCGCTGCCCCGCCCGCAACAGCTCTTGCCGTTTGCTCAGAAAGCCTCATGATCGCCTCAACCTGAGGAGGCGTCATGATCGACCTGTATTTCTGGCCCACGCCCAACGGCTGGAAAGTATCCATCGCACTGGAAGAGATGGATCTGCCTTACACCACGCATCTGATCGATATCGGCAAGGGCGACCAGTTCGACGCCGCGTTTCTCAAGATTTCACCGAACAACCGGATGCCCGCAATTGTCGATCCGGACGGACCAGACGGTGCGCCGATCTCGGTCTTCGAGAGCGGCGCGATCCTGATATACCTGGCCCGCAAGACCGGACAGTTCTATGGCAAAACCGAACGCGACCGGATCGCGGTCGAGGAATGGCTGATGTGGCAAATGGGTGGCGTCGGTCCCATGGCCGGTCAGGCGCATCACTTTCTGAAATACGCCCCGCAACTGGAGCCGCCGCAGGACCTGCCCTACGCAAAAGACCGCTACCGGGCAGAAGTTGGACGTCTTTATGGTGTGCTAGACCGTCGGTTGGCCGAATACGAATATGTCGCCGGAGACTTCTATTCCATCGCTGACATGTCGATCTGGGGCTGGGCGAGCCTGTGGGAAGGCCAGCAACAAGCGTTGGAGGACAAACCCCACTTTGCCCGCTGGCTAGAAACCGTCAGCGCCCGCCCGGGCGTAAGGGCCGGCCGCGCGCTGCATGCCGAGTTACGCGGGGATCATCGAGACAAGCAGTCGCAGGGGGTTTTGTTTCGCCGTTGAGGCGTTTTACCGAATGGCTAATTTGAGCCCAAAATGACGAATGCTGTAATGCCCGCGAATGACCGCTTTCTTCTCGGCTCGCACTTAAATGCAGACTTAGCCGTGGCTCAGTTTGAGGCGGTCTGATGCGTCGGATTCGTGACCTCTCGATCTAGACCGGAGTTCATGCCTGTTCCGACCGCCGCCTAAGGCCTGCCTTCGACAAGCCTGGCGGCTAGTCGAGCAAGATTGCGAGGAGAGCGGTCGTCCAATGTATCGGTTGATATCCGCCCCTCGGTAGCAAGAGATGCAAGGCCGTGCACGACGCCCCATGCAACAAGCGTTCGCTCTTTCTGTTCGACGTCCGTTGCTGCTGGAAAAACTTCGTTTACGGTATCCCGAAGCATTTCGTAGGCCGCTCGGGACACATGGCGAAGCCTCTCGTCGTCTTCGACACGCGTGCCCGTGGCGAACATGAGCCGGTACAAACCGAGGTTTTCTGCCGCGAAGACCATATACGCCTCGGCCAATGCCGTTAGGCCGGGCGTGTCATGTTTGACTTTTTCCAGGTCCGATGCAAGGCGCTGGAACCCGCGCACTGCGAGGGCGGTCATCAGGTCAGATTTCGTACGGAAATGGGCGTGCGGTGCCGTGGCACTGACGCCGAGCCGAGCCGCGAGCGCCCGAATGCTGGGCACTGCGTCGGGGCTGCGCCGTAGATCGTCCTCGGCGGCGTCTAGCAAGGCGGCGCGCAGGTCCCCGTGGTGGTAGGCAACTTCATTCATGATATTCTCCAAACTAAGCATTGCAAAGTTAGCACTGCATAGTTACCTGGATGACAGTTCCAAAACGAAAGGTCAAACCCATGACAGCCACATCGCTTCGCACCTACTTGCGTTGGTTCCACATCATTGCTGGACTGACCATAGGCACATACCTCTATTCGCCTTGGTCAGCGAACACCGCATTTACTGCCTTGATCCTTTACGTCGTCACGCCCGCTCTCGTTCTAAGCGGCCTAGCCATGTGGAAGCAGGGGGTCATCATGCGTATTCTCCGACGCGGTGCCTGAGGTATTGATGTGCGGGGATTGATTTGCATTACCGCAAGCAGGCCTTCGTGCCCCGCGCAGCGAATGGCAGCGAAGTGTCGATTCTGTTGAAAAACAACGTGTTGCAGTCGCAGAATGGGGTGACCTGAGCACGGCACGAGCGCCTTTCTGGTCAGGCGTTTCGCGTTTGCTGCGGTGCGGGAAAGATTTTCGCCAATTTGCGGAGGTTCTGGGCGGTGGCGGCGAGGAGGAATTCGTCATTTGCGCCGCACGGTCCACGTAATCGGAGCCGTCCAAGGCCTAGGATGCGCTTGAGGTGGGCGAAGAGCATCTCAACTTTCTTTCTGAGCTTCATCGCAATCTGGTACTCTTCAGTTTTGGCCAGATCTCTGGCGACCTGGCGCGCATCTTCGTGCTCTTCGCGGGTGATTTTGCGTGCATCAGCGTTGGGGCAGCATCTTTGTTTGGACGGACATACCTGGCAGACTTCTTTCAAGGCGCGATAGCGGGCTGTGCCCTTGCCCGACGGCCCCCGGTTTGGATCAGAGTAATTCCGGCGGAACTGTTTAAGCGCGTGACCCTCTGGGCAGATATATTGATCATGCTCAGCGTCCCATTCGAAGTCTGTGCGTGTCCAGGTGCCGTCGGGGCGTCCGGCCTTGTCGATGACCGGGATGTAAGGATCGATCTTGCGATCCACGAGCCAGCCGAGCATCGGGCCTGAGCCGTAGGCGGTATCGGCGATCATCCAGTCGGGGACGAGGTCGAACTTGTCCTTCACCCGGTCCAGCATCGTCTTTGTCGACCCCACTTCGGCTTGCCGGATGGATCTGGTCGCTTCCACATCCACAATCACGCTGTGATCTGTATCAACGAGGTAGTTATCAGAGTAAGCAAAGAAGGCTGGTGCCTTGTGCGCCGCTGTCCATTGGCTGGCAGGGTCCGAATATGAAATGAACTTAGGCTTGACTGGCGAGGCAGCACCAAACGCGGCCTCATCCAGGGTTTCCAGATATTCCCGAACAGCGCGCGGTGCGGTCTTGGCATCGATCTGTGCAGCATCCCATTCTTCTTGTGACGCTGAATACTGCTTGGTCGCTTCTGCCTCAATCAAGCTGGCATCAATCGCCATACGCTGGCCGCTGACCAAACCTTCTGCGATGCACCGCGCCACTGTCGTTTCGAACACGTGCCGCAAGAGTTCACTCGCGGAACCGACCATGGCGGTTCTTGGAAAAGGTAGAGTGATCCGGCACTCGATCAGTCAGATCGAGGCGACAGAACCAGCGATACGCAAGGTTCAGGTGCACTTCTTCGCACAACCGCCGTTCCGACCGGATGCCAAAGCAATAGCCCACCAGCAGCATGCGGATCAGCAACTCGGGATCGACGGAAGGGCGACCAGTATGACTGTAAAAATCCGCCAAATGATTGCGGATACTACTCAGGTCAACAAATCGATCAATCGACCGCAGCAGATGATTGTCCGGGACATGTTCCTCCAGGGAGAACTCATAGAACAGCTCAGCCTGAGTTTCCTGTTTTGGTCCCATCATCATCCAAACTCCCATTCAATAAGAGAATTGAATCAGCCAGATGGCCTTCGATCAAGACAGAGTTTTTCAACAGAATATGTCCGCGAGCCGACCTACCCCTCGCCCCTTACCAGCAAATCCAGCATGCCCGAGATGTCCTCGATCTCTTCGGCAATCACATGGGTCACCGAATGCGCGCGCTGCATCCGGCCGGTGACGCGCAACAGCCGCCCCGAAATCACCGCGCGGCGGAAGCGTTCGTAAATCTTGCGCCAGACCACCACGTTCACGATGCCAGTCTCATCTTCAAGGGTGATGAATATAACCCCTTTGGCTGTCCCCGGCCTCTGCCGCAGGATTACCAGACCTGCGACTGCCACGCGGGCATTGTCTGGCGGATCGTCCAGCCGGTTGGCGGGCAGGCAGGCGGGTGGACGCGGCCAGTCACTGCCATGGGCAGCGGGGCGAACAGAGGCAACAAGCATGGGAACAAAAATAGAACAAATACAGGTAAAGTCCAGAGGCGGCCCACCGGGTCGCAAATGAGGGTGGAAAGACCTAAATGCCTTGACTAAGGAAGAATTCGAACATCGCAAAAGGAAGACGCACGCAATGGCAAAGATCACCTATGTCGAGCATGGCGGTACCGAACACACAGTCGACGTCGCCAACGGCCTGACTGTCATGGAAGGGGCCCGTGACAACAACATCCCCGGCATCGAAGCCGATTGTGGAGGGGCCTGCGCCTGTTCGACCTGCCATGTCTACATCCACCCTGACTGGGTCGAAAGAATCCCGGCCAAGGACGACATGGAAGAGGACATGCTGGATTTTGCCTATGAGCCCGATCCGGCCCGCTCGCGCCTGACCTGCCAGATCAAGGTCACCGACGATCTGGACGGGCTGGTCGTGCAGATGCCGGAAAAACAAATCTGATGGTGTCCAAAGCGCCGCGTCCCACCGCGTGCCTGTGGCACCACCGGGCCCGCGGCGCGCGGCTGCTGTTGTGCTTTTGGCTGGCCGGGGCCGTGCCGGCAGCCATGGCTGACACCATTACGTCGGCCCGTTTCAGCGAACCCACCACGCGCTATGCGCATGGCATTCTTGGGGACAACATCGAATACGGCGCGCTGGAACTTAGGGTCAGTCGCTCATCTCCCGGCAATTCAGACGGTCCATCAGCTGCTGCACACTCCGTCCTGACGGTCCGCCTGCCCATAGACCGCGTTTTTGAAGATCTTGCACCCCGATTGGTCGACCTGGACCTGGACGGGTCACCCGAAGTTATTGTCGTCGAGGCTCAGAAAGACACCGGCGCTCAGTTGGCCGTATATGACGCGTCAGGACAGAAGATTGCTGCCACCCCGCATATCGGAACCCGCTTCCGCTGGCTTGCTCCGGTCGGAGCAGCGGATCTGGATGGGGACGGGCATATTGAAATCGCCTATATCGACCGTCCTCACCTGGCCAAAACCCTAAGGATCTGGCGGTTCAAGGACGGGGCACTCAACGAAATCGCCACCGTGCCCGGCCTGACCAATCATCGGATCGGCGAGGATTTCATCACGGGCGGCATTCGGACATGCGGATCGGGCCCTGACCTCGTCGTTGCCAGCGCCGACTGGCAAGAAACAATCAGCGTGCGCTACGATAAAAACTGGACAAAAACACGATTGAACTCGTTCTCACCGACCAATATGAAAAATGCGATAGAATGCAAAAACTAGCAAACGAAACTGACGCCGGTAAACGCTCTCTCTCACGTGAAAACGCAGCCGCAACTGCAAAATTATTCGGCTTTGTTGAGTTTGCGACCTTAAGCCTCAGGGCAGATGGATTGTTGGATATGACAATCACATGTCCGGAAACAGCGTCTACTGACCGTGCGTTGTACTTTTGGGCAATCAATGATGAAATCATGCGCGTTGGATCAAGTAAGAGCACATTACTTAGTCGGACGAAACAGACCGTCGGCTGGTTAAATGGCTTCCTGAACGGCACCGCAAGACGTAAATCCGCGGAGCAGAGAGCAAAACAACTGGCAGACGCAAAAAATTGGCAAAGGTTTATCGGGTCCTCGCCAACAAAAACCGCAATTTGTTTTGGTAGACGAGGTTCAATGGTGCAGACGCCAATGGGTAAGATAAATTCATACCTTTCCGAAGAGAATTGGCTGATTGAGCGCCTGCAACCGCCCCTAAATAGAAGCAAGTTCCGGTAAGATCACGAACCTTGGTCTCGTTCCATTGGATAGTGGAGCATTCTCATCATCCAGGCAGGGGCAGCAGCCTGTCGCCAAAAGCTGCCGTCAGAGCGCCCTCCAGCCGATATCGCGCCGATAGAACCCATCCGGCCATTCGATCCCGTCGACCATGGCATAGGTCCGGTCACGCGCCTCCTGCAGGGTCTCCCCCCGCGCCGTCACATTTAGGACCCGCCCGCCCGCAGCCGTGATCTGGCCATTCACCGACTTGGTGCCCGCGTGAAACACCATGTTGCTGCTGTCTTCCGGCGCGTTCTCCAAACCATTGATCCGCGTCCCTTTTTCATACGATCCAGGATAGCCGTTGGCGGCCATCACCACAGTCATCGCGTGATCATCCGCCCAATTCACCTGCGTCTCGGCCAGCCGCCCTTCAGCAGCCGCATGCATGAGATCCATGACCTGCGCGCCGAGCCGCATCATCAGAACCTGACATTCCGGATCGCCAAATCGCACGTTGTATTCCACCAGTCGCGGCTGGCCGTTCTTGATCATGAGACCTGCGTACAGGACACCCTGAAACGGCATCCCCCGCCGCTTCATCTCGGCGATGGTCGGGCGCACGATCTGTTCCATCGCGCGCGCCTCAACCTCGGCATTCAGTACAGGTGCCGGGGAATAAGCGCCCATGCCGCCGGTATTCAGCCCGGTGTCGCCCTCGCCGACGCGCTTGTGGTCCTGTGCTGTTCCGATGGACAGGATGTCCTCGCCATCACACAGGACAAACAGGGAAGCCTCTTCACCTTCCATGAATTCCTCGATCACGACCTCCGCCCCGGCGCCACCAAAAGCGCCCCCAAACATATCGTCAATCGCCTCCAGCGCCGTCTGTTCGTCCATTGCAACGATCACACCTTTGCCGGCTGCCAGACCGTCGGCCTTCACCACAATCGGCGCGCCCTGTTCGCGGATGTAGGATTTGGCGGGCTCGGCCTCGGAAAACCGGGCATAAGCCGCCGTCGGTGCGCCCGACGCGTCGCAGATTTCTTTTGTAAAGCTCTTTGACGCCTCCAGCTGCGCGGCCTCGGCCGAGGGACCGAAAACCAGAACCCCGGCTTCGCGCAGGCGATCCGCAACACCAGCGGCCAAAGGGGCTTCGGGGCCGACGATCACAAAATCAATCGCGTTTTCTTCGGCAAAACTGACAACGGCGCCACCATTCTCGATATCCAGCGCGGCGCAATCCGCGATCTGGGCAATCCCGGCATTGCCCGGTGCGACGATCAGACGGTCACATTTGAGGTTCTGCAGGACCGCCCAGGCCAGGCTGTGCTCGCGTCCGCCGCTGCCGAGAATAAGGATATTCATGAAACGCTCCGATCTGCTTGGCCTTGCCGTCCGCGCGTTCTAAGCTGGGCGGGCATTTGACACAAGGCGCTGAAATGACCGACCTGCTCGACGACCCCATTCCCGGTCAAAACACCCCCGAATACACCGTTTCGGACATCTCGGGTGAGGTGAAGCGGACACTCGAGGGCGCCTTCGGACGAATTCGCGTGCGCGGAGAAGTGGGTCGCGTGTTCAAGGCGCGGTCCGGACACCTGTATTATGACATCAAGGATGACCGGAACGTGCTGGCCTGCACCACGTGGAAGGGCCAGATATCAGGATTGTCGGTTGTCCCCGAGGAAGGGTTGGAGGTCGTTGTTACCGGTCGCCTGACGGCTTTTGGGGCACAATCAAAGTACAATTTGAACGTTGATGAGGTCGCCGTTGCGGGACAAGGTGCGCTGATGGCGCTGCTGGAAAAGCGCAAAAAACAGCTTGAGGCCGAAGGGCTGTTTGCGACCGAGCGCAAAAAACCCCTGCCCTACTTGCCGCAGGTCATCGGCGTTGTCACTTCGCCCTCCGGTGCGGTGATCCGGGACATCCTGCATCGTTTGCGGGATCGCTTTCCCCGCAAGGTTTTGATTTGGCCTGTCGCGGTGCAGGGATCAAACTGCGCGCCCGAGGTTACAAACGCCATCAAAGGGTTCAACCAGTTCACTTCCGGCGGCGCCCTGCCCCGACCCGACCTGATCATCGTCGCGCGGGGCGGCGGGTCGATTGAGGACCTTTGGGGCTTTAACGAAGAAAGCGTTGCGCGGGCTGCTGCTGCCTCTGAGATTCCGCTGATCTCGGCTGTGGGCCACGAGACAGACACAACCCTGATTGACTTTGTCTCCGACCGCCGCGCACCGACACCCACCGCTGCCGCTGAATTGGCTGTGCCAGTGCGCATGGAACTGCTCGCCTGGACCGGTGAACAGGGCGCACGCCTGTCGCGGGCCGCCACCGACGGCGTGCAGAGACGCTCCCAACGGCTGCGTGATCTGTCGCGCGCGTTGCCGCGGGCCGAAACGCTGTTGGACAGCCCGCGCCAACGGTTGGATCAGATCTCGGAACGGCTGCCAAACGCATTGATCCGGGGTGTTCAGACCCGTCGTGTGCGGTTGCTGGATATGTCGGCACATCTGCGCCCGTCAACGCTGCGCGGAGTGGTCGAAACACGCCGCGACCGTTGGCGCAACCTGACGTCCCGCCTGTCGCTCCGCTCGATCCAGCGCGAACTTGATGCACGGCGCGAGACGCTGGACCGCCTGACCGACCGGTTCAACACTGCTCAGGCCACGCGACTGGATCGGCTACGCCAGCAACTTGAAAGCGCCGACCGCTTGCACGAAACGCTCAGTTACCGGGCGACCCTGGACAGGGGCTATGCAGTTGTCCGCGCCGGCGATCAGGTCCTGACCCGCAAGGCGGATGCAGAAAAACACAGCGCTCTCGAGATCGAATTCGCAGATGGCAAACTCAGCACCGGTGCCGGCGGTGCCGACAAGGCGAAGAAACCGCCAAAACCACCCCCGGCCGATCAGGGATCCCTGTTCTGATCAAACCCCGACATCCGGCCCGTAGCAGATCATTTCCTCACCCAGATCTTCGGCTTCATAGAGTTCCGTGGCCTGCGGATCGCCTTCGAATTGCGCAATCAACCCGCCGCCCGAGCGGGTAAAGACCCAGCATTGCGGGTCCAACCGGTCTTCGTAAACAAAACAAATCTGCTCTTCGCGCTGATACCAGATGCCTTCCTTGCAATCGCCGTCCAGAAACGACCAGATAACCCGGCGATTGGGCAGGTAGCGTTCGACCCCGTAGATCTGGCCTTCGAAGCCATAAAACAGGGTTTTGCCCCGCGTATAGTCATCGAATTCCGTGGCAGACAGTGGCGGCTGCGCGGCGGCGGCCTGCGCCGAAAAGGTCAAGAGAATCATCAGATGTCTGAGCATGGCCGCATTCTGTCAGATGCCGGGTGCATCTTCCATGCAACCTTTGGCATGCGGCGGGTGCGATTTGCGTAACTCGACGTCACGGCTTGTGTCATCGATGCTGCCAGAGTGACATAACCGGAACCAGACGATCAGCCCGACTTATAGGGGAAAACATGACGACTTTTCTATTTTGGGCGGCACTGGCCTGTGCCCTGACCTACTTGCCGCTAACCGTGCGGCCCGCCGGCTCTGTACGGTCGGTGTTGAAAACAGCCTCCGTCGCGCTTCTCGGCGTGATTGCCATCGCCCAATCGTTACCCTTTTTGCTGATCGTGGCCCTGACCCTATGCGCAATTGGCGACGCGCTGCTGTCGCGAGAGACGGACGCGACATTCATGGCCGGTATCGCAGCCTTTGCCGCCGGGCATATCGCGTATATCGGGCTGTTCCTGACCTTTCCCCTGAGCACCGTGGACCTGATCCTGGCTTCGCCAGCTATTGTTTGGTCACTCGTCATTCTCGGTATCGTCATGGCCACCTTGCTGGCACCGCGTGCAGGTGACTTGAAAGGTCCCGTGCTCGCCTACATCCCGATTATCCTCGGCATGGGCGTCGCAGTTCTGGCTTTGCCGGACGCCGGATCACTGCGATGGGCCCTGCCCGCCGCTCTCACCTTCATCGCCTCGGACCTGATCCTGGCGACCGAAAAGTTCTTGCTGCCCGCCGACCATCCGGCCCTCAAGCTCACGCCATACCTTGTCTGGCCGCTCTATTGGGGTGCACAGGCCGGTTTTCTGGCTGCCTTTTCTTGACCCTTTGCAACTGCCGTCAATCCGCATTAGGTGAGTTGAACACCTGCGGAGACCAAAAATGGCGTTTTTCTCAAAGCTGAAGGACCGGCTGTTCAAATCATCATCACGCCTGGAACAGGGGCTCGAGGCTATTGTCGAGGATGGCGGCGAAGAAACGACCGCGCCCGATCCTGTCGTCCCAGAGCCCGAACCCGAGCCGCAACCGGTTCCCGAGGTTCCACAGCCTGCGCCCGTCCCTCAACCGGTTGAAATACCCACGCCTGAACCCGCCGATCCGGCACCCACCCCGCCGCCACCCGAAGTGCCGGAGTCCAAGGGATTGCTGGGCCGTCTGCTTGGCCGCAGCGACACCCGGACCGAAGTCCGCCGCACTCTGGACGATGATATGCTGGAACAGCTTGAAGAGTTGTTGATTGCCTCGGATATGGGGGTCGACACGGCCCTGCGCGTGACCGCCAACATGGCCGAAGGGCGGTATGGCAAAAAGCTCTCGACCCATGAAATCAAACAGTTGCTCGCACAGGAAGTGGCGCGGGTGATGGACCCTGTCGCCAAACCGATGCCCCTCTACCCCAAACGCCCGCAAGTGGTATTGGTCGTTGGAGTCAACGGATCTGGCAAAACCACCACCATTGGCAAGCTGGCCAGCCAGTTCAAAGCGGCTGGAAAACAGGTTGTCATCGCCGCCGGAGACACCTTCCGCGCCGCGGCTGTCGAACAATTGCAGGTCTGGGGTGAACGCGCCGGCGTGCCGGTCCTTACCGCACCAGAAGGGTCGGACCCGGCTAGCCTGGCCTTCGACGCGCTGACCAAGGCGCAGGAGGACGGCGCCGACCTGCTGATGATCGACACCGCCGGACGCCTGCAAAACCGCGCCGATCTAATGGAGGAACTGGCCAAAATCGTTCGCGTCATCCGCAAGGTCGACGACACCGCACCGCACAACACCCTATTGGTCCTGGACGCCACCACCGGTCAGAACGCGCTCAGCCAGGTCGAAACCTTCCGTAATCTGGCGGATGTGTCGGGGCTGGTGATGACCAAACTCGACGGTACCGCCAAGGGTGGTGTTCTGGTCGCATTGGCAGACAAATTCGGCCTGCCCATCCACGCCATCGGCGTTGGGGAACAGATCGACGACCTCGCCCCGTTCGACCCCGAAGAATTCGCCGCAGCGCTCACCGGTCTGGGGCAATCCTGATCCGGACCTTCATCTGGCCCCAAATATCCTCCGGGGGTCTGGGGGTGGAAAACCCCCAGCCTCTCCACCCAACAAAAAGATCTGATACTTGAGCGACTGGCTGATCTCTCTTGACGGCACGGCCGCGGGCCATCAACTGGCTCTCGGGCTTGCTTTGATGGCCGCCTTCCTGCACGCCGTCTTTGGAGCGTTGCAAAAGGGCCGCCACGATCCCTGGCTATCGCGCGGGGCAATTGATGCCAGCTATTGCCTTCTTGCCGCGCCTTTTGCGCTCTTTGTGGTGCCCTGGCCGGAACCTTATATGTGGCCCATCTTTGCAACTGTCTGGCTGATCCATACCGCGTATAAAATCCTTCAAGCCATGGCCTATACCAAGGGGTCCTACACCGTGGTCTATCCGGTCATGCGCGGGACCGCGCCGCTGTTCACGGTGATCGGAGCCTATCTGCTGTTCGGAGAAGTGTTTTCCGGCATGCAATGGTTCGGCGTTACAGTTCTGCTGGCCGGCATTTTCGGACTGGCAGCGTATAACCTGCGTTTTCTGGAAACCGACCGGGACACGTTGGGCATTGCGCTGGTTCTCGCCATTGCGACCGGTCTGTTCGTTGCACTCTACACCACCTATGACGCCTATGGCATACGGGCGACAGCCGATCCCTTCACATTTTTAGCGTGGTTTTTTATGATCGACGGGGTCGTCATGCCGATTTACGTGTTCCTCAGATGGCGCACCATGATCCATCGTCCCGCCATCGGTCCGTTGATGCTGCGTGGGCTGGCAGGAGGGATCATCGCACCCCTGTCCTTTGGCGCGATCATGCTGGCCACCCGTCTCGACAAAGTGGGTGAAGCCGCCGTGTTGCGCGAAACATCTACAGTGTTCGCCGCGCTGATTGGCTGGCTGGTCCTTAAGGAAACCGTGGGTCCCCGACGCATTGCCCTGATGGCATTGATTGCGCTTGGCGCAGTAATAGTTGAAATGGGCGGGTAAGCGGCAGGATGGAATCATGACAGGCAAGAAAGAGATCAACCCGTTTCTGAAACAGGTGCTGGAACTGGGCCCGCCGCTGGCGTTCTTCTTCATCTATCTGCGCCTGCGGGATGACAGCTTTCAATTCGGCGCCACCGAGTATTCGGGTTTTATCGTGGCCACGATCCTCTTTGTTCCGCTGATGCTGGGAGCGATGGCGATCCTGTGGTACCTGACCGGCAAACTCAGCCGAATGCAAATCTTCACCGCCATCATGGTCATCTTTTTCGGCGGGCTGACGGCCTGGTTCAATGATGAGCGGTTCTTCAAGATGAAAACCACACTGGTTTATGGGTTCTTCTCGCTCATTCTTGGGATCGGCCTGCTGCAAGGCAAATCTTATCTGGCCTATGTGCTGAATGAGATGCTGCCCATGCGCCACGAGGGCTGGATGATCCTGACACGCCGCCTGTGCGGGTGTTTTGCTGTTCTGGCTGTTGCCAATGAAGTGGTCTGGCGCACCCTGTCCACCGATCTCTGGGTCAAGATTGAAACATTTGGCTTTCCCATCGCCCTGATGGTGTTCCTGATGCTGCAATTCAATCTGTTGCAGAGTTACATGGACGATCCAGACAGCCAGTAGACGCATCATCAAGTTCAGTATCGGACGGCTCGCGCATACCGCCTTCGGTCGCTGTTCGGAAAGTAGCCAATAGAGGTATCCGACAAAAACCTTGGCTTAGCGCTAAACCTGTGAAAAATTAGGGCACCACTCACCACTTCCATCTGGAGAACTGTGCCAGAATGACGGCCTTCCCAACCAGCGGCTTTCTGTCCGAAGCGTCCGACAGATTGAGAGCGATGCTTTCGGCACAAGCATCCGAGATATCCTTGGAAAAAAACGAAGTTCTGTTCGAACAGGATGACGAGGGCGATGCGCTCTATGCCATTCTGGAGGGCACATTGGAGGTCTCGTTTCTGGCCATGAGCGGCCGAAAGCTGACCCTGACCCTGATGCGCCCCGGCGAAGTGTTCGGCGAGATCGCCCTGTTCGACAATGGACCACGCACCGCAACAATTGCCGCTGCTGAGCCGTCGCGTGTCTTGCGTGTCCGCCGCAATGACGTCATGAACCAGATCCGCCAGCATCCCGACCTGGCCGAGGACATGATCCGCCTCGCCGGCCGTCGGATGCGCTGGATGGGATCGCAACTGAACGAACAGGTGTTTTTGCCGTTGCCAATCCGTCTGGCCCGCAAACTGCTGCACCTGTCCGGGCTGCAGGATGATCCGGCTGAACGGATAACCCTGTCGCAAAGCGAACTGGCCGAGTTTGTCGGTGCAACGCGCGAAGCCGTCTCCAAGACTATTGCCACGTGGAAGCGCGACAACGTTGTCGAAGCCTCGAGGGGTGGTTTGTTGATTCAGGATTTTCAGGCTCTGCACGAACTGGCAGAGTCCGATCTGATCTAATCCCGTGTGATCTGGTTCACATACGCGGTGAGCTCATTACCCTAGATTGAACGTGTACCGTAGGAGGTCAGAGAATCATCCCCGATATCTGTCCACTGACCTCTCCCTGTATCTGAGCCATATGCCTTTCGGCATATGGCTCATTTCTTTTCTGTCAGACGCCACGGCATTCTGCACAAGCCACGTCGTGATCGCGCGAAAAAGGCCGGGCGAAACCCCGGCCTTCTCAGATCATACTTGGAATTTACTCTTCGAGGCTCAACGCCACAAACCTGGGATCACCACCGCGACGAACCAGCAAGAGCAGCGACTTTCGCCCGGCCTCGCGCGCCTCGTCCATACGTGCTTCAAGATCCGCAATCGACGTGACCTTTTGCTGACCCGCCTCGGTGATCAGATCTCCGGCGCGCAACCCTTTGGCATAAGCCTCGGATGCCTCATCCACATCGGACACGACCAGACCCTCGGCCTCTGCGTCCAGACCCAGGTCCTCGCGCAGAGTGTCGGTCAGCGGCGAAATCGTCAGACCCAGAATATCCGTGTTTTCGTCAACCGGTTCGTCTTGCGCCTCGTCTTCGCCATTCTCGGAACGTTCCGCATCCTCGCGACGACCCAGAGTGACAAGCACGGTCTGCGTTCCGCCGTCCCGCTGCACAACCACTCGAACGGATTTACCAACAGTTGTCTCGCCGACCTGCCGGACAAGACTGCGGGTATCTTCGACCTCGACACCATCAAAGCTGAGGATCACATCCCCGGCTTTTAGACCGGCTTCTTTGGCCGGACCATCCGGCACGTCGCTGATCAACGCCCCACCCGGTTTATCGAGGCCCATCGCCTCGGCCATGTCCTCGGTGACATCCTGAATCCGGACACCCAGCCAACCGCGGCGGGTTTCACCGAATTCACGCAGTTGGTCGACAACTTTGACGACCACATTTGACGCCATCGAGAACCCGATTCCGATCGAGCCGCCATTTGGGGACAGAATGGCAGTGTTCACACCGATCACCTGCCCGTCCATGTTGAACAACGGACCGCCCGAGTTGCCCCGGTTGATGGCGGCATCTGTCTGAATGTAATCGTCATAAGACCCGCTCAGCGCCCGGTTACGGGCGGACACGATGCCTGCGGAGACCGAGAAACCCTGTCCCAGCGGGTTGCCCATCGCAATGACCCAATCGCCGACCCGCGCTGTGTCGCTGTCTCCAAAGGTCACGTATTGCAGCGGGCTTGTCGCTTCGACCTTGAGCAGAGCGATGTCTGTCTTGTCGTCAGTGCCTATCACGGTTGCCGGAAGTTCCTTGGCGGGCTGCCCATCAGCAGGGAAGAATTCAACAAGGATTTCATCGGCTTCTGCGATGACATGATTGTTGGTGACGATAAACCCATCCTCGGAGATCACAAAGCCCGACCCCAGCGCGGCGCTGCGGCGCGGCCGATCCCCTTCGTCTCCGTTGCGGTCCTGAAACTCGCGAAAAAAGTCTTCGAAAGGCGATCCTTCCGGCACGATCCCCTGGGGACCGGTTTGTCCTTCGATCAAAGTCGAGGTTGTGATGTTCACAACGGCGGGGCTGATCTGTTCGGCTAGCGGCGCAAGGCTCTCACCCCGCGCCTGAGCCGTCATAGTCTGTGCCAGCACCAGAACCATACCGGCAAAGGCAAGCCACATAAGCCGCACGAAAACAACCACTTCGTCCCTTCGGACCAACATACTGCGCGCTTTTGCCTGCACCTGGGCTCTCCTTGCTGATACTCTTGCCTTGGCCGCCCTCGGGCGGTTTTGCTTGACTTCCAATGTAGTCAGTTTGGTCGCGCTAGCAACTCGGGATCGCAGGGAAATCACCGGCAAGTGAAATCACCGCCTCAAAACCCCACCTGATATGCCCCCCATAACAGGATAAAGCCACTGACCACGCACAGCATACCCATCAGGCGCCGGGCCGATTCCGGCAGGGCGCGCAGTGCCTCAAGCATGCGTTCAATAAGCGAAGGGGCCAGCGCATAGGCCAGCCCCTCGACAATCAGCACCAGCCCAAAGGCCAGAAGGATCATACCCATTTATCGACCAGCCTGCCCTGTCGGCGATTTGAGGTAATTGAAGAACTCGGAATCCGGGCTCAGCACCATCGAGCTGTTCCCCCCACCCAGCGCCTGCTCATAAGCTGACAGCGAGCGGTAGAATTCAAAGAATTCGGGATCCGCACCATAGGCCTCGGCAAAGATCGCGTTGCGTTCGGCATCTGCCTCACCACGGATGATCTCGGCTTCGCGGTTGGCGTCTGAGACCAGTTCCACCACGGTCCGGTCGGCCTGCGCCCGAACACGCTGCGCCGCCTCGTTACCACGGGCGCGTTCGTCGGTCGCTTCGCGTTCCCGTTCCGCCTTCATCCGGTCAAAGGTTGCCTCAAGGTTCGCCTGCGGCAGGTCGGTCGCCTTAAGACGCACGTCGATCACATTCACGCCCAGCGCTTGTGCTTGTGCGATCGCGCTGTTGCGGATGCGTAGCATCAGCGCGGCCCGGTCAGAGCTCAGGATATCGCGGGACGAGACCGAGCCCAGCACTTCGCGGGTTTCAGCGCGCAGAATGCGGTCCAGACGATCCTCGGCCACCGGGATACCGCCGACGCCCACCGCCTGACGGAACTGTTCAAGGTCGGAAATCCGGTACCGCGCAAAGGCATCTACAACCAGACGTCGATCATCCAGTGGTGTGACTTCCAACGGCTGCACGTCGATCGACAGGATGCGGTCATCATAGCGAACAACCTCTTGAATGACCGGGATCTTGAATGCCAAACCAGGCTCTTCCTTGACGGCAACAACGCGTCCGAACTGAAGAACCAGCGCGCGCTCGCGTTCGTCCACAATAAAGATCGAAGAAAGGCCGATCACGCCGAGAATGACGACAACAATCAGAATAATAGGTGATTTACGCATCAGTTACTCTCCGCGACAGGGGTGTTACGGCGCAATTCGTTCAGCGGCAGATACGGCACAACGCCCTGCCCCTGACCGGTCGAGTTCTCATCCAGAATGATCTTGTCAACGTCGCCCAAAACCTGCTCCATCCGTTCCAGATAGAGACGTTTGCGGGTCACATCGGGTGCTTTGGAGTATTCTTCCAGAACCGCACTGAAACGGCTGGCCTCACCCTGTGCACTGTTGATCTGCTGGGCGCGATAGGCTTCGGCTTCTTCGAGAACCTGCGCGGCCTCACCACGGGCCTCGGCGAGAACCCGGTTCGCGTAGGCGTCAGCGACGTTCTGCAACCGGTCACGCTCCTGCGCAGCCGCCTGGACGTCGCGGAACGCGGCGATCACGTCCTGCGGCGGGTCGGCCTTGTCAAAGTTCACACGGACGATGTTCACACCGGAATCATAGCTGTCCATCGTTAATTGGATCAGCTCCTGCAAACGGTCTGCAATGATACCCCGATCACGGTTCAGGATCGGCGCCAGCTCGCTTTGCGCGATAATTTCGCGCATCGCCGATTCAGACACGGCACGGATGGTTTGGCGCGGATCGCGAAGGTTGAACAGGAACTTGGCCGGGTCGTTGATGTTCCAGACAACCTGATAGTCGATATCGACAACGTTTTCGTCACCGGTCAGCATCAGACCGTCGTCGCTGCTGCGCGCGCCGCCCATGTCTTCGTTCTGCTCGCGTGTAACCGGGATAACCTCAGCCGTCACCACGGGCCATGGCGCGAAGTTCAGACCCGGATTTCCGACCGCTGAAAACTCACCCAGAAACAGCTCAACAGACTGTTCTTCTGGTTTCACGGTATAAAAACTGGCGGCCGCCCACAGGCCCGCCGCAACCAGCACACCGATGACAACTGTGCCTCTGGTAAAGATCGGGCCACCGCCGCCGGACCCCGAACCACTGCCGCCACGACCGCCGCCACGACCGCCCATCAGGACGCGCAGCTGTTCCTGGCCCTTTTTCATCAGCTCGTCGATCTCGGGGATCTGCGGGCCATCGCTTTCGGGAGGCTTGCGCCCATCCCCGTTATTACCCCGATTTCCTCCGCCTCCGGATGAGCCTCCGCCCCCCCAGGGGCCGCCGCTGTTGCCCGCCATATGTATCGTTTCCTTCGTTTAGGCCCGTGTGATCACGGGGTCCCTTGTAACTTGTGTGCGCACGCTTGCAAATCAAGCGGTGCGCATAGGTTGCCGCATTGTCACGATTTCTTCGGACATGGTCGGATGAACCGCCACGGTCCGGTCGAAATCTTCCTTGGTTGCACCCATCTTTATGGCTATTCCGGCCAACTGAATCATTTCGCCGGCACCTGGTGCGACAATATGGCAGCCCAGGACCTTCCGCGATGCTTTGCTGACCACCAGTTTCATAAGGACACGGTCGGGTTTTCCCGCAAAAGCAGACTGCATCGGGCGAAAACTGGTGCAATAGATTTCAACCTCTTCCTGCTCACGCGCGGCTTCTTCACTCAGACCAACCGTACCCATTTCGGGTTGCGTGAAAATCGCGCTGGGAATCAGATCGTGATCGACCGGTGTCGGATTGCCTTTGAAGACGGTTTCGACAAATGCCATTCCTTCGCGGATCGCGACAGGTGTCAGGTTCACGCGATTGGTCACATCGCCGATTGCATAGATTGACGGGACCGCGGTTTGGCTGAATTCATCAACAACCGCCTCGCCCCGGCGCCCAATCTCAACGCCAACCTCCTCAAGTCCCATGCTGCGCGTATTCGGATCCCGACCGGTTGCGAAAAGCACCGTGTCAAAGACTTTCTCGACCCCGTTCGTGGCCTTCACCCAAACCGGGCCCTGGCGATTTCCGCCATGACTTTGCCGCAGGGGCTTGTCTTGCACGGCAACTCCCATCGCCGCGTCCGACTGAGTGAGCGTTTGGCCGATCTCGTGATCCTCGCTTGCGGGCGCCATTTCCACGATGTTGGTGCCCAGATGCAGGTCAATGCCCTTTTCGCGCATCGCCTCGGCAACCAACCCGCGCGCTTCGTCATCAAAACCGCGCAGGATTTGCGCCCCACGATAAAATTGCGTCACTTCGACGCCTAGCCCGTGCATGATACACGCAAATTCGCACGCGATATAGCCACCGCCGATAATCAGAATGGATTTGGGCAGTTTTGGCAGATGAAAGATGTCATCCGATACGATGCCCAAATCTGCGTTCGGCAGATCCGGCCGAACCGGATGACCGCCCGTCGCCACCAGAATGTGCTTGGCCGTGAACTCTTGTCCGGTGGACAGCGATACGGTGTGCGCATCTTTGATCGTGGCGCGCGCATCGAAAGCGTCGACGCCCGAGTTCTTCAGCAAACTGCGATAGACATCTTCCAGCCGGTCGAGCTCCGTGTTGAGCTTGCCGGAAAACGCGGGCCAGTCGAACTCACCGTCGGCGAAGTCCCAACCGTATGAGCGGCCCTCGGACATCAATTCCCCATATTCACTGGCGAAGACCATCAGCTTTTTCGGAACACAGCCCCGTATCACACAGGTGCCGCCATAACGGTCCTCTTCGGCCAGCGCCACTTTGGCTCCGGTCTCACCAGCCGCCACACGGGCGGCGCGCACCCCGCCCGAGCCCCCACCGATGACAAACAGATCATAGTCAAAGCTCATGACAGGTTCCTTCGTTCTTCATTCAAAAGTCTCTGGGTATCTGGGCGCGAAATGTCACCTGCCAACCCCTCACTTAGAAAATTCAATATGCACGGGGGGGGTCGCGGTTCGACCGCCCAGTTTCAATCTGCGATATCTGAGAACAGGTTCTCTCCAGCTCCGTCCACCAGTTGATCCAACTCAATCGTTCCGGCATTGATATCGCGCAGCTCGACCCGGCCATCGCCGTGACCGACCACGACCTTATCACAGATATCGATGAACAGGCCGTTTTCGACCACCCCGGGCACCTGGTTCAGCACCAGGGCGAGTTGTCGTGCATTGCCAATACGTTGCAGATGCAGGTCAAGAATGTGGTTGCCTTCATCCGTCACAAACGGAGCTTCGCCATTCATGCGCAGCACGGCTGACGTGCCCAGAACATCCATCGTGTTCAACGCCTCTTCGATCAGGGTGCGCGTGGTTTGCCACCCAAACGGGATCACCTCGACCGGCAACGGATAAGCGCCCAGCGTTTCAACTTCTTTGCCGGCATCCGCGATCACCACCATCTGATCGCTTGCGGTTGCCACGATCTTTTCCTGCAGATGCGCGCCGCCGCCGCCTTTGATCAGATTGAACTCTCCGTCGAATTCGTCCGCGCCGTCAATGGTCAGATCCAGCCATCCGGCCTGATCCAATGAGATCACTTCGATCCCGACTTCGCGGGCCAGTTGCGCGGTTCGGGTCGAGGTGGGCACGCCCTTGATCTGCAAACCTTCGTTCTGGACCCGTTCACCAAGGCGACGCACAAGCCACACGGCGGTCGATCCGGTGCCCAATCCAACACGCATCCCCCCTTCGACCATGTCAGCGGCGCGGCGCGCGGCAACATATTTGGCCGTATCGATGGGCGACAATTCTCCGGTCATGGCAGCTTTCCCATATATTGCTGCCGGACTTATACGGAATGCGGCGCATAACTTCGAGACCCAAATCACACGGGTTGCAGACCCTTATTGTCGCTCTTATACGTGTTTCCTATCGGAAACGTCGCAATCGGCACTTCCCGTTCTTACGCTGGTATATAAATAGGCCTCATGGATAACTCTTACCGCCTGCACTATGCCCCCGATAACGCCTCGCTGGTGATCAGACTGGTACTGGAGGAGATGGGTACGTCCTACGATACGGCTCTGGTGGACAGAAGCCGGGACGAGCAGAATGGCGTTTCGTATCGGACATTGAATCCAAACGGGTTGATTCCGGTTCTGGAAACCCCGCAAGGCCCGATTTTCGAGACCGCCGCGATACTCTTGTGGCTGGCCGACACCCATGGCCAACTGGCGCCTTCGTCGGGTGATCCGGACCGCGCGGCATTTCTGAAATGGCTTTTCTTTGCCTCCAACACGTTACATGCCGATCTGCGCATCCTGTTTTATGCGGAAAAGTACATCGATCCTGCCCAGGCCAACACGCTGCGGGCAGGTATCCGACCCCGTCTTCGTCAACACCTGAAGTTTCTGGATGCCCAGGCGGCACAGGCACCGGACTGGTTTCACGCGGAAAAACCCTCGGTCCTGACATATTACATTGCCTGCATGATGCGGTGGATGGCACTTTACCCCGCGCGGATGGACCGCAGCTGGTATCAACTGGCCGACACACCCTATCTGCAAACGATCCTGATGCAGCTGGAGCACCGCCCCGCAACGCGCGCCGCCATCGCCGCCGAGGGGCTGGGGGCCACACCCTTCACCGCTCCGATACACCCCAATCCTCCAGAAGGCTCGGCCACCTGACATGTTCCTCTCTGTCTTTGATATGTTCAAAGTGGGCATCGGCCCGTCCTCGTCGCACACAATGGGCCCGATGGTGGCCGCAGCGCGGTTTCTGGACATGATGCGCGCCTCGCCCTTTGACTTTGCGGGTCTGCGCGGTTCGCTGCATGGATCGCTGGCCTTCACCGGCGTTGGGCATGCCACGGATCGCGCCACCATTCTGGGCTTGGCCGGATTCGTTCCGGACACCTATGACAACGACAAGGCCGAGGCGGCACTGGCGGCCATATCGGACACCCACACCGTCACGCCCGAAGGGTTGCCCACCCTGAAATTCAACCCCAAAACCGATCTGATCTTTGACTATGATCACAATCTGCCGGGGCATGCCAACGGTATGATCCTGATGGCCACCGATGCACAGGGCGACGTCATTCTGCGCCAGGTGTTTTATTCCATCGGCGGTGGCTTTGTCCTGACCGAAGAGGAACTGGCCCAAGGCAAGGCAACGGACGAAGGCGCTCCGGTCCCTTTCCCTTTCAAGTCAGCGGCCGAGATGCTCGACATGGCCAAGACCAGCGGCAAGACCATCGCAGGTATGAAGCGCGATAATGAAGTCGCGCGGGGATGCGCGAACAGTTTTGCCAAGGGCTCGGCCCGGCTTTGGCAGGTGATGAACGACTGTATCGAACGCGGCCTGACCACCGATGGCATTCTGCCGGGTGGTCTGAGCGTGCGCCGCCGCGCAAAAGGCATCTATGACTCGTTGATGGCCGAACGTGGAATGAACCTGACAGCACCGCACACCATCAATGACTGGATGAGTGTCTATGCCATGGCGGTGAACGAAGAAAACGCCGCGGGTGGGCAAGTTGTCACCGCACCCACCAATGGTGCGGCTGGCGTGCTGCCTGCTGTTCTGCGCTATTATCTCGATCATGTACCCGGCGCATCCGAGAGCCATATCGAAGACTTCCTGCTGACCGCTGCAGCGATCGGTGGATTGGTCAAATACAATGCGTCAATCTCGGGCGCAGAGGCGGGGTGCCAGGCCGAGGTTGGCAGCGCCTCGGCCATGGCTGCGGCGGGTCTGTGTGCCGTCATGGGCGGCACGCCGGAACAGGTGGAAAACGCGGCCGAGATCGCGTTGGAACACCATCTGGGTATGACATGCGACCCGATCGCCGGGCTGGTGCAGGTGCCGTGTATCGAACGCAACGGATTGGGGGCGATCAAGGCGGTGTCGGCCGCATCCCTAGCCCTGCGCGGGGATGGTCAGCACCTGGTTCCGCTGGACGCGGTTATCGAAACCATGCGCCAAACCGGAGAGGACATGCACGCGAAGTACAAAGAGACCTCGTTGGGTGGTTTGGCGGTAAACGTACCGAATTGCTAAAGCGTCAGGCGCAGTTCGGCATATGCTCATCGCGGATTTTCTGTAAGGCTGCGGACAGCCATTAGAGAGGTGAGGTATGCGTGGTCGGTGTTTGTGCGGTGAAATCCGGTTTGAAGTTGAACCCCCGGTTCTGTCCTGCGTGACATGCCATTGCGAAAGCTGTCGCCGACAGTGTTCGGCCCCGATGACCGCCTATTTTGGCGTACGGGACGGTCAGTGGCGGTGGACCGGGGACGCGCCCGCGCTGTTCCATTCCTCCCCGGGTGTCGAGCGCAGTTTTTGTCCCAAGTGCGGGACACCGATGTCGTTCCGGTCCACCTCGATGTCCGATGTCATGCATCTCTATGTGGCCGCTCTGGAAGACCCCGAAGCGCTTGAACCCACGTTGCATGTTGCGCATGAGGAGCGCGTGAGCTGGCTCAAACTGGATGACGGCCTGCCCCAATGCATCGGTCCAGACTACACAAAATACCAACCATTGCCCGAGGCCTGATTTCGGTCTTCCCTCTGCGAGGCCGAGCCGATAGCGTGCCGGCATGACCCAGGATCGTCCCGTATTTGGCATCGTTCTGATGCTCGGCTTTTGCGTGCTTGCGCCGCTTGGTGACGCGCTGGCCAAACTGCTGGGCGAAACGACACCACTGGGTCTGCTGGTGCTCGTCCGGTTTGCGGTTCAGGCGTTGATCCTGATCCCGCTGGTTGCCTTGACCGGACGCCCCTGGCGCATGCGGGGACGTATCCTGCGGCTGACGGTCATCCGCACTCTGCTGCATATCGTCGGGATTTCGGCAATGTTCAGCGCCTTGCAATTCCTGCCGCTTGCGGACGCGGTGGCGATTGCCTTTGTCATGCCGTTCATCATGTTGCTGCTGGGCCGATATGTACTGGGCGAAGAGGTCGGCAGTCGACGGCTGATTGCGTGCATCGTCGGGTTTGTGGGCACATTGCTGGTGATCCAGCCCAGCTTTGCCGAAGTCGGCGCGCCGGCCCTTTTACCTGTGGTCGTGGCGGTGGTCTTTGCGCTGTTCATGCTGGTGACGCGGCAGGTCGCCAAAGAGACGGACCCGATTTCGTTGCAAGCCGTGTCCGGTGTGTTCGCCACCATCTTGTTGCTGCCAATTGTTTTGATTGGAACGCAGGCCGGGATTTGGGAGCTTTCGCTGATAATTCCGACGGGCAATACCCACTGGCTGCTGATCGGCATCGGTTTGCTGGGCACCGTCGCGCATCTGCTGATGACTTGGTCGCTACGCTATGCACCTTCGGCGACACTGGCGCCGATGCAATATCTGGAAATCCCCGTCGCAACCCTGATTGGCTGGATGATTTTTCACGATTTCCCCGACGGGCTGGCGGGCCTGGGCATATTGATCACCATTGCTGCCGGTCTCTACGTCATTCTGCGTGAGCGGGCCAGCGCCCGGTCTGCCCCGACAGAAACGCCTGCATGACCTGATCCAGTGCGGCGCGCGGCGCCATCACCACAAGCCCCGGGCCATCCATCTGCAACACGACGTCGGACACCACCCGGTTCGATGTGCCAATTTGTTTGAGCGGTTCGAACACCAGGTTTTTGATGGGCCATTCCAATCCCTGGCTGTCCCCGGTGACCCGTTGAAGCGGGAACAGCGACACGATCTCTCCCGGATTGGCGCTGAATGTGACTTTCGGGGGGGCATGAAAAACGATTTCGTGTTCGCCCAACAATATACAAGGGCAGTCCGGTCGGCTCACCAACGTGTTTAGGGCCGCCAGTTGATGATCCAGACGTCCCCCTAGGAACCCAACACCCAAGGCTATCGGGGCTTCAACGCTGCGCAACGCCTTATCAAAATCCGTGCTGTCCTGCTCTGCGATCTGAAAGAGACGATCAGACGGGATTTGCTGACGAGTCTTGCTGTCCAGCGAATCAAAATCGCCAATCACGGCGTCTGGCATCCGCCCTGATTCGACCAATGCGGTTGCTCCGCTATCAACCGCGACAGCGGATTCAACACGAATCAGCGCGTCAGCCAGGTCGTTTTTGCCGATATGCCCCCCGCCAAACAGGCCGATTGGATCATTTGCCCGCACAATCGGCGCATTTTTTCTAGGATTGATCATTTTTTCCGGTTTTGGACATATTCAGACCACAAAATGATAGGTTGATGTGAACAGTTTTGAGCCGACGAGTGTGCCCGGGCCTGGGTGAGTTGGCTGTCGTAGTTTGTAGAGGACGTGCGTCTGATGGTACAGAATAACAAGGTATTGACCGTTTCTTATGGAACCTTTTCCTGCACTTTGGAAGGATTTGACGATTCCTTTGAAACGATGAAATCCATTGCCGAATACTTCCGGGATCTTGCAGCGGACGACCGGTACTTCGGGTCCGAACCGCCCCAGCCCGATGCCGAAATGCTGACACGAATTGCACAGCGAGACCCGTCGCAGCGCGTCGAAGCCCGGCAGAGCGAAACCGGCCTGTTGTTGCGCGCCACCGATGCAGCCCCGGCCCCCGCCGCAGAACCGCAGGATGAGACCCCCGTCCGTGCGCCGGATCTGAACGTGGTTGACGCACCTGCATCGTCGGAAACGCCTGCAAAAAGCGCAGAGCCGTTCTTTGTTGAGGCCGAGCCCGTGGATGACGCACCCGCGCCCCCTGCCGACAGCATTGCAGCCAAACTGCAGCGTATCCGCGCTGTCGTATCTCATTCCGATGAA
Organism: Ruegeria sp. B1; assembly: GCF_056535885.1. NCBI lineage: Bacteria > Pseudomonadati > Pseudomonadota > Alphaproteobacteria > Rhodobacterales > Roseobacteraceae > Ruegeria > Ruegeria sp. B1. Next base: position 3,187,218 of record NZ_JBQFJA010000001.1, read on the forward strand.
AACCCCGGTGCATACACTGAGGATGAGGAAACCGCATTGCTGGACAGTGCCGCGGCTCCTGTAGACGCTGTTGCCGCAGCCTTCGAGGCGGGCGCCCTGAGCGCTGACGATCTGGAACCCAAGGCACCAGAAGCAGAGCCGCAGGTAGACGCCGAGGAAGACACTCCTGCCCCCGCTCCGATCATGGAAGACGAGGTGGAGGACGAAGCCCCGTCTGATGAGGTCCTGTTTTCGGACATCGACGAAGCAGCCGCTGAAGAGGACGAAGATGACGACGTCCTCAATATTCTCAGCGAAGACGAAACCAGTGCAGAAGATGACCATTCTGAAGAAGTCGCGGCAGAGGACGCTCGGGACGAACCCGATCACGGTGTTCTGACGGCTGAAGACGAAGTCAGCCTGCTGAATGAAATCTCGCAGGTCGAGGCAGAAATGTCCGACCAGTCCAGCCGCGCAATGGCGGACGACTCTGCTTCGGATCAGGATGTGTCCCGCCTCATGGATATGGCGGGCGCACAAATGGACGATCCCGCCACCAGCGACACGCACGAGACTTATTCGCACCTGCGCACGGCTGTCGCCGCCACCGAAGCCGAACGTCAGGATGGCGAGGGCGCGGACAAGCCGTCAGTCGACCAGGACTACCGCGGAGATCTGGCATCTGTTGTCAGCCCCCGCCGCCCGGAAATCCAGGTCACCAGCATGCGCCCCGAATCTGATACCTCCGCACCGCTTAAGCTGGTTGCGGAGCAGCGTATCGATGATCGTGATGAAGACGCCGGCCCGGTTACACCGCGCCGCGTGACCGCTCAGCAGGATGAGGCTCCGTCCGATGAAGGTGGATTTGCGCAGTTCGCACAGGATCAGGGCGCGCAGTCCCTGCCCGATCTGCTCGAAGCCGCGGCGGCCTATCTGTCATTCATCGAAGGACAGGCGCAGTTTTCGCGCCCGCAACTGATGAACAAGGTCAGGTCGCTAAAGCAGGATGAGTTCAATCGCGAAGAAAGCCTGCGCTCTTTCGGTCAATTACTGCGTGACGGCAAGATCGAGAAAGCAGGTGGCGGTCGGTTTGCGGCATCGAGCCTGATCGGTTTCCGCCCCGACGACGAGCGCGCCGCCGGCTGATACTTTCAAATCGCTTTCAACAAGGGCCGAGCATGTCTCTCGGCCCTTTTTTGCTGCGATCACGGGCTGAAGCACGCGAAAATCGCCTGTCCAAAAGGGTGTAAAAGGGTCGCTATGCTGCACTGCAGAAAACGTGCTATAGTCAGTGTAACTTTGAACTCTCGTGTGACCCAAGGACCCAACGGAGACCGTAAGCATGTACGATATTGCGATCCGCCGCTTGCGAAAATACGATCAATCTCAGATCGTTACACATTTTAACAACCTCGACGACGACGCGCTGGCGTCGCGATTTGGTGTGACGGTGCAACCCGGCTACGTTCAGTCTTATATTTCGCGGATGTTCGACGATGCAGCATTGGTTTTTGGTGCATTCCCGGACCCGTTTCTGCGTGGCGTGGGCGAGCTGCGACAGATGACCGATGGCGCGAACCACGTCGCTGAGGCGGCATTCACCGTTGAAAACTCGTGGCAGGATCGGGGCATTGGAGACGCCTTGTTATCCCGGATCATCACTGCGGCCCGCAATCGCGGGATTCGTGAGGTTCATATGCTGTGCCTGGCCACCAATCAGAAAATGCGGCGGCTTGCGTCGAAACACGATGCGGATCTGACCCTGGTAACCGGGCAGGTCGAGGCCACATTGGCGACGCCATGGCCAACGCCATTCAGTCTGGCCGAAGAGATATCCGGCGAATACCATGCTTATGCCCGTGCTGTTCTCAGCTGGTCCGGCACAGCGCAAAGCGCTGATTAATATCAGAAATTGAAGGCAACGGCCACGTAGGGACCAGTCAGGATCAGATCGATGACGGTGCCGCCCTCCTGAAAATCAACGCTCAGGTGCCGGTATCCGCCTGCGATACTGGTGCGCTCGGTCCACTTCCAGCTGGCTTGAAGCACGGCCTCCCACTGAAAGTCCGAGCCGTAGCCAAACCCACCAATATTGCCCATCGCGCTTACGCCCCAGCGTTCGTTGATCGCGCGGTCGTATCGCGCTCCCACAATAGGATCGGTCCAGCTTTGATCCGTGGTTGCCGTCAAACCCAGAACCGTGGTTGCCAAATCAAGGTCCCAGTGTCGCAACCCTCCAAACGCCTCGACCCGGGATTGGCTGTCTTCGAGCACCGTATACCCCGCCACCAAGGACGACATGGTCCCATCGAGTTCCCAGTTTGCAAGCTGATTGAAAGGCCCGATGGTGACATCGTCGCCCAGATCGAGATAGTTGAATTCCGCCCCGATTGCCCAGCGCCCATTTCTGGCCTCGCCTGCGATCAGGAACGCGCTGTTGAGGATGTTGAAGATGGAAGTGCTGCCATCAACCGGGGGGTTCCGACCTATGTCTAACGAGGTTCGAAAGTCAGGGCCCCACAAATAGGGCGCTACAGTGTATTCCCAGTTGTTTGCGTGCGCAGTGTCCGTAATCAAGGCGGTCGCGACCATCGCTGCGCTCAATCCTGTTTTGTTCATGCCTTATGCCTCCCGGAACCGGGCGCGCCAAAGCGCCGGAGTTCCGGAAAGCTGGCATGACGCGCCTTAACAGGCAACTGTCATGGTAGATTTCAGGATTGATCCGGGTCTTCTTTGCCGACACCCCTGAATACAAACTTGAAAGGCAAGGCCCACAGGATGCCAAGAACGACGTAAACCAGAAACTCAACCCAGATCGGCGGGCGGTCCAGCCAGTTGACCACTGTCACGACTGCCACGATGTACATCGGCAACCCGACCAGCAAGATGACCAGCGACCAGCGGCGGCGTGCCTTGTAACTCAGGCCGGGTTTTCGATCATCGCTCATCAGTCAGCAAACGGGTCGGTCACCAGAATGGTGTCGTCTCGCTCGGGGCTGGTGGACAAAAGGGCGACCGGGCACTCGATCAGTTCCTCGACACGGCGCACATATTTGATCGCATTTGCGGGCAGATCGGCCCAGCTGCGCGCGCTTTCGGTGGATTCACTCCAACCGGGCACTTCCTCATAGATCGGTTTGCAACGCGCTTGTTGATCAGTGGCTGTGGGCAGGTAATCCAGCCGTTCACCGTCCAGATCGTAGCCGACGCAGATTTTCAGCGTCTCGAACCCGTCCAGAACATCCAGTTTGGTCAGCGAAATGCCATTCACACCGCTGGTGGCGCAGGTCTGGCGCACCAGACAGGCGTCAAACCAGCCACACCGGCGTTTGCGCCCGGTGACAGTGCCGAACTCGTGCCCACGTGTTCCAAGGCGCAGACCATCCTCATCATCCAGTTCGGTTGGGAATGGCCCCTCGCCCACACGCGTGGTGTATGATTTGACAATGCCAAGCACAAAATCCACGGATCCGGGGCCGATACCCACACCTGTCGCCGCCTGCCCGGCGATCACGTTTGACGATGTGACAAACGGATAGGTTCCGAAATCGATATCCAGCAACGCGCCTTGAGCGCCTTCAAACAGGATGCGTTTACCGGCCTTACGTTTTTCGTTCAGCACTTTCCAAACCGGCGCGGCAAAAGGCAGAATCTCCTGCGCGATCTCTTTTAGCTGCGCAACCAGCGCATCCCGATCCACCGGAGCGATGCCAAGCCCTTTGCGCAACGGATCGTGATGCTGCAACGCACGATCCACGCGCGCCTCGAGCGTTGCTTGATCCGCCAGATCCGCAACCCGAACCGAACGGCGCCCCACCTTGTCTTCGTAAGCCGGGCCAATGCCTCGACCGGTGGTTCCAATCTTGGTGCCCTTGCTGGCGGCCTCTTCCCGCGCGCGATCCAACTCACCATGGATGGGCAAAATCAGCGGTGTGTTTTCAGCGATCATCAGTGTTTCTGGCGTGATCTCAACACCTTGCCCCCTGATCGACGCGATTTCCCCGACCAAATGCCAAGGGTCGAGAACAACTCCGTTTCCGATGACACTCAATTTTCCACCGCGCACCACACCAGAAGGCAGCGCATTCAGCTTAAAGACCTCGCCATCAATCACCAGCGTATGGCCGGCATTGTGCCCGCCCTGAAAACGCGCGATCACATCTGCTCGCTCGCTGAGCCAGTCGACGATCTTGCCTTTTCCCTCGTCACCCCACTGGGCGCCGACAACAACCACGTTGGCCATATTCGGTCCTTTTGCGCTGATTTACCAAACCCGGCTCGTATAGCGAGGCGCGCGCGGCAGGGAAACCGATAATTCGACGCAGTAAGGCGCTAAGTATCGTCTAGCTGCACGGGTTGGCCATGGGGCGTTGAAAGATAGGCTTTCTCCCACGCCTCTTGCAGCTCCTGAACATCCTCGGGAGCCGCCTCGTCTGTCTCAGCCAGAAATGCCTCGAGCGTTTCGAGCCACGCGTGAAAGTAGTCGTCGCCGCCGTCTAAGTCTTTGGTCAGACCGTTACGTTTCAGGGTTTCCGAAAACCGTGCGGCCCAATCCGGCCAGTCAAACCGGCCAGCTTCGTTCAAGGCGACCGCCACAGCAAAGACCTGCGCGTGCCAGGGTTCGGCAAAGACCGGTTCCGGCGCGCCATGGGTCAGGCAATCGGTCATGCGGGCTCCAGGTAGCACTGCCAGAGGTCCAAAACCACTTCGTCATTCGGATGTTCCGGGGCGGCCCACAACTCGGACGCTGGGAAAACGACCGCATAAAGGGGTTCAGGCGCCTCTCCCAATCCGTGTGCATTTGAATCCGGTAAGACATGGGTACCGTGCAGCTTTAGAATGCGCCCATGCGCACCAGCGGCGTAATGCGGCAGGCGCGTGTGTCCGCCATCCACAAGCCGGTTGGCTGTTGGACCCACCGTGCGAACCGCCTGTCCGATCTCGTACTTCACTGCAACATTTGACTGTCGGTCTGCAGGTCCGCCCTTAGCCAGCGCCGCCGCCACCGCTTCTGCTTTGAGGACCCGATCGGCCAGCGGGTGCGCGCTGCCCTCATCCAAGCCGCGCAGCTCGTCCGGGGTTAGCACTCCGGTTTCGACCAGCAGGTCTGCAAGACCGGCAATCCATTTCTCGTAGTAGGAAAACCGCGCGTAATCCTTTGGCGAAAGCCGTTCGCGCGCGTGGCGGGACACGTCGATGTTCCATTGACCCAGAAAGCCGGAGGCCAGTGTGACGGCCAACGCCCGACTATGCCATTCCTCGGCAAACACCGGATCATCCTCAGCCGCGGGCCGGACCGGTCCGTCGCCAAACCGTCCTCCAATATCGTGCACGCGGGTCATGACGGCTCCTTGGGCAATCCCGTTCCAATCATACTGTCCCGGGTGACCAGCGCGGCCAGGTCATCTTCGCCGAGACCTTCGGTCCCTTCCGGACGCATCGGCAGGACGAGATAGCGGACTTCGGCGGTCGAATCCCAGACCCGAACCGCAGTGGCGTCGGCCAAGGTCACGCCAAACTCGGCCAGCACCTTGCGCGGCTCGCGCACTGCGCGGGCCCGATAAGCGTCGGATTTATACCAGCCCGGAGGGATGCCCAACAGCGGCCACGGGTAACAGCTGCACAAGGTGCAGACGACCATGTTGTGCTGCTCGGGCGTGTTCTCGACCACCACGATATGCTCGCCCTGCCGACCATAATATCCAAGGTCGGCCACCACCTGCGTTGCGTCTTCCATCAGCGCACGCCTGAAGCCCGGATCGGACCAGGCTTTGGCAACAACGCGCGCGCCGTTCTGTGGCCCGATCCTGTTCTGATAGGTGTCGATGATCTCGTCTAGCGCCGCCGGGTCGATCAATCCCTTTCGGGTCAGAATCGTCTCAAGCGCTTTGACCCGCAACGCGGGTTCAGGCGGCAGCAGGCTGTGCGGGTGGTCGGTGTCATCATGCGGCATGGGCGCAGCCTGCGTCACCCATCACCGCCCTGTCCAGTCTCTTTGCCGTGATCTTGGACATCACGCTCTGTGATACCAACTCGTCCCTTGCCCCTAGCATCAAACTTGCATAAGTACCACGCGATACACGCCACTCGGTACAGGACCACCATGGAAAACGTCGTTCTCATCATCCACCTTCTCTTGGCATTGGGCCTGATTGCCGTTGTGCTGATGCAGCGGTCCGAAGGGGGTGGTCTCGGTATGGGCGGCGGTGGCGGTGGCGCAATGACAGGCCGTGCGGCTGCGACGGCGTTGGGCAAAGTGACCTGGGTTCTTGCGGCGTGTTTTATTGTTACGTCGATCACGCTGACGATTCTGGCCGCGCAGAAGTCCTCGGGCAGTTCGGTTCTTGACCGGTTGGGTGTTGCTGCACCGGCGCCAACCGAGGAAAGCACGCCTGCTGTTCCGTCGGCAGATGACCTGCTGCCACCGACGCAGGGCGACAACGTACCGCTGATCCCGCAGGCCGACTGACCCACAAAACCTAGAAATCTGAAAGAGAACGGCAACAGCATCTTGCGGTTCTCTTGCGCCCTGCGCGCGAATCCTTTATACGTGAAGTCCCGTGGTGCAGCGGTTTTTTGAGACCGCCGGGCAGCAGATAATGATGTCTCACGGGAGCAGCCGAAAAAACATGGCGCGGTTTGTTTTCATCACTGGTGGTGTGGTTTCTTCTTTGGGCAAAGGGTTGGCGTCCGCCGCTTTGGGTGCCTTGTTGCAGGCCCGGGGATACTCGGTGCGACTGCGCAAGCTGGACCCTTACCTGAACGTTGATCCCGGTACGATGTCGCCCTTTGAGCATGGCGAAGTGTTCGTCACCGATGATGGGGCCGAAACCGATTTGGACCTTGGCCACTATGAGCGATTTACCGGCGTGGCGGCCCGCAAGACCGACTCGGTCAGTTCAGGGCGGATTTACTCCAACGTTCTGGAGAAAGAACGCCGCGGCGACTATCTGGGTAAGACCATTCAGGTGATCCCGCACGTCACAAACGAGATTAAGGATTTCATCGCCATTGGCGAGGACGAGGTCGATTTCATGTTGTGTGAGATTGGCGGCACCGTCGGCGATATCGAGGGTCTGCCCTTTTTCGAAGCCATCCGTCAGTTCAGCCAGGACAAGCCACGCGGCCAGTGTATTTTCATGCACCTGACGCTATTGCCCTACATCAAGGCCTCGGGTGAGCTGAAAACCAAACCGACCCAGCACTCGGTCAAGGAGTTACGGTCGATTGGCTTGGCGCCCGACATTCTAGTTTGCCGCTCGGAAGGGCCGATCCCAACCAAGGAACGTGAGAAACTAGCGCTGTTCTGCAACGTGCGCCCCGACAGCGTGATTGCGGCGCAGGATCTGTCGACCATCTATGACGCCCCGCTGGCCTATCACCGCGAAGGTCTGGATCAGGCGGTTCTCGACGCGTTCCAGATCAGCCCGGCCCCCAAGCCCGATCTGGCCAAATGGGAGGACGTCAGTGACCGCATCCACAATGCCGAAGGCGAAGTGAAGGTCGCCATTGTTGGCAAATATACCCAGTTGGAAGATGCCTATAAGTCGATTGCCGAGGCGCTGACCCATGGCGGTATGGCCAATCGCGTGAAGGTCAAGATCGAATGGGTGGATGCCGAAGTATTCGACAACGAAGATGTCGCCCCGCATCTGGAAGGCTTCCATGCGATCCTCGTCCCGGGCGGTTTTGGCGAACGTGGCACCGAAGGCAAGATCAAGGCCGCGCAGTATGCGCGTGAGCACAAGGTGCCTTATCTCGGCATTTGTCTGGGCATGCAAATGGCGGTGATCGAGGCTGCCCGCAACGCGGCCGGCATTACCGAGGCAGGCTCGGAAGAATTTGACCACGAAGCTGGTAAAAAGCGTTTCGAACCCGTTGTGTACCACCTCAAGGAGTGGGTGCAGGGCAACCACAAGGTGGAGCGCAAGGTGGGCGACGACAAAGGCGGCACCATGCGCCTTGGGGCCTATGATGCGGTGCTTAGCGACGGATCAAAAGTGGCCGGGGTATATGGCGACACGAATATCGAAGAGCGCCATCGCCACCGCTACGAGGTGGACATCAAGTACCGCGACAAACTGGAAAAGGCAGGCCTGAATTTTTCGGGCATGTCGCCGGACGGGCGATTGCCTGAGATCGTGGAATGGTCTGATCACCCGTGGTTTATCGGGGTTCAGTATCACCCCGAGCTCAAATCCAAACCCTTTGATCCACATCCATTATTCCGCGACTTTGTGCGGGCGGCAAAGGATACATCGCGTCTGGTTTGATCCCGGTGGCGTGCCCCTGCAAAATGATCTCTGGAGTAGAAAAACCACTATCCGGAATCCCGGCATAGGGTTAACTGTTAAGCACGTTCTGACAGGAGGGACTCATGACCGATCAAGTCCAACGCGCCTTGACCTTTGCCAGCCTTCACAAAAAGGGTGACCCAGTTATCCTTTATAACATTTGGGACCCTGGCAGTGCAGTGGCCATAGCCGAGGCCGGCGCGCAGGCAATTGCCACGGGCAGCGCCCCTGTCGCGATGGCACAAGGGTTCTCTGATGGGCAGAATGTTCCGATAGACACGGCATTGGACAACGCGCGCCGCATCGTCGACGCGGTTTATGTGCCGGTCACGCTGGACTTCGAAGGCGGCTATGCGGAAAAACCCTCGGATATTGCGCTGAACGCGCGCAAGGCTCTGGCAACCGGGGTGATCGGTTTTAACTTCGAAGATCAGATCGTTGGAACGACCGAGCTCTACGACACGGAAACCCAGGCCGCGCGCGTCGCTGCGCTGCGTGAAAGCTGCGACGCGACGGGCGTTCCGGCGTTCGTTAATGCCCGCACCGACATTTTCCTCAAGACCCAGCCAGACGCGCATAGTCAAGAGATGCTGAACGACGCCATAACCCGGGCCAAGTCTTATGCCGATGCCGGAGCGAGCGGTTTCTTTGCCCCCGGGCTGCGGGATGAAGGCATGATCGCGCAGTTGTGCGAAGCGACCAGCCTGCCCGTCAACATCATTGCCCTGCCCGGAACGCCCGACACGCCAAAGCTGGCGGAGCTTGGTGTTGCCCGTGTCAGCTATGGCCCGGTCCCGTACCGCAACATGGTCAAATGGCTCACGGAACAGGCACGGAGTGCCATCCACTATCGCGCGTGAAGGTCTGCAACGGACAGGATTGCAATTGACGCCGTTTCCCAGCACCCTGCCCGCACGTCTGAGCAGGAGGGGCATGTGACCAAAGGCTATTGGGTTGCCCATGTCGATGTGGACGACATGGAGAGGTACAAGGACTACATCGCGGCAAATGCCGAACCTTTTGCGGCGTATGGCGCACGGTTTCTGGTGCGCGGTGGCGAACGCGAGGTAAAAGAAGGAGCGTCGCGATCCAGAACGGTCGTCATCGAATTCCCCAGCTACGAGGATGCCCTGGCCTGCTATGAAAGCGACGGCTATCAAAAAGCCAAAGCGCTACGTGATCCGGTGTCGATGGGCGATCTTGTGATCATTCGAGGCTATGACGGGTAGTCTCCGCTTGGCGGACCACAAAATATGGAATAATCTTTACCCATGTTGAAAAAGCTCTTTCAGGCGTTCCGCCCGCCGAAACACGACAATCTGCCTGATCCGGACGCTGAACTGGCGCTGGGGGCCTTGATGGTGCGTGTCGCGCAAGCGGATCGTGACTACAAACTGGAAGAAATCAGCCTGATCGACAGGATCCTCGCCCGTCTGTATCAGCACAACGCAATCGAAGCCGCCAAGGTCCGCGCCACCTGCGAGAAACTGCATGCGGCCGCGCCTGAAACGGACACGTTTGGCAAGCTGATCCGCGAAACAACCGGCTTGCAGGAGCGTCTGGCCGCGCTGGACGCGCTGTGGGAGGTAGTGCTGGCCGACGGAAACTCGGACGAAGGCGAGATGAAAATTGTCGAAGAGGCCCGCGTTGCGATGGGTCTGAGCTATAACGACAGCCAGAAGGCCCGCGAACGTGTGCAATCGCGCTTGGATGCGGACTGAGCCGGGGCTATATCTGTCTCATGTTCAGTGATTTCTTAGCAAAGCTTACACAGCCGCAACCAGATCCGATTGTGGACGAAGACGCTCGGCTGGCCCTTACCGCGCTTTTGGTGCGTATCGCACGGTCAGACAATGACTATGCCGACACCGAAATGGCGCGGATCGATCGGATATCCGCTCAACGATACGGTTTGTCGCCTTTTGAGGCTGCGGCGCTGCGCTCGCGGGCCGAAGATCTCGAGGCCGAGGCGCCGGACACGGTGCGTTTTACACGGGCCATCAAAGAGGCGGTCGCCTACGATGACCGGCTTGCGGTGGTTCAGGCGCTCTGGTCGGTGGTTCTGGCGGATGGTCAGCGCACCGGGGAGGAGGATGCCCTGCTGCGGCTGGTGGTCAGCTTGCTGGGTGTCAGTGATGTTGATTCCGCGCTGGCCCGGCAAAAGGCCTCCAAATCGTGATCGCAATGCTGGGCATGTACGACATGCCCGCGCTTCAGCCAGTAAATGACCGGTTCTGGCGGTCCATTCGCAGCCAGCTCGGGTATGGGCCTGAGCGTTTGACGCGTGACCGGGATGTTTGGGACGTCTGGCTGGACCCCAACCTAGTCTTTGCCCAGACCTGTGGCATGCCGTTTCGAACGCAGTTGCACGGCAAGGTGCAGCTGGTCGGCACACCTGATTACGGTCTGACCGGATGTCCGCCGGGATATTATCATTCGGTTTTTGTTGCGCGCAAAGATGACCCGCGCGATCTGGCCCATCTGTCGCAGGGAAGATTTGCCTTTAACGAAGCCCTGTCGCAATCGGGCTGGGCGGCGCCTATCACGCATCTGACCGAGTTGCATCTGACACCGGGCCGCCTGTTGGAGACAGGCGGTCATGCCCTGTCAGCCCAGGCGGTTGCAGACGGGCGCGCTGATTTCGCCTCACTGGATGCGGTGACATGGCTTATGCTCAAAGAACACACCGACCTCGGCCACAAGCTTCGCGACGTGACAAAAACAGAACCAACCCCGGCCTTGCCCTACATCACCGCAAACGGACAGGATGCCAATCACATCGCAGCCACCGTCCGGGCCGCCATAAAGAGCCTGTCACGCGAGGACTTGAGCGCGTTACACCTCCGTGGGTTGATAGCCATTCCGGCCGATGAATACCTTGCCGTTCCGACTCCGCCTGCGCCGCAGGCATTGCGGTGCAAGACCTGACCAAATTGGCAAGAACGTCTGGTCAATTTGGTGGTTTGGTGAGTTGAATCTGTCATTTGCGCATTGCATTGCGCTGAAATATCAGTCCTAGTACCGCACCAACACCACTAGCAACTGGACCGCCCGTGACAGACAGCACTCCCGTCATCGAGATCAAGAACCTTCATAAAAGCTTCGGTCATCTCGAGGTGCTCAAGGGCGTCGACATCACGGCTCATCGAGGAGACGTTGTGTCATTGATCGGCTCATCTGGTTCGGGCAAATCCACACTTCTGAGATGCTGCAACCTTTTGGAGGACAGTCAGCAAGGCGAGATCGTTTTCAAGGGCGAGCCTGTTCACTGGACTGGCAGCCACCACGGGCGCCGACCTGCTGATGCCAAGCAGGTTCTGCGTATCCGGACAAACCTGTCGATGGTGTTCCAGCAATTCAACCTGTGGGCGCATATGACCATCCTGCAAAATGTGATGGAGGCGCCGATAACGGTTCTGGGCCGCGACCGGGCCGAGGTCGAGGACAGCGCCCGCAGATACCTGGACAAGGTCGGCATCGGTGACAAGTGCGACGCCTACCCGGCGCAATTGTCCGGTGGCCAGCAACAACGCGCGGCGATCGCCCGCGGCCTGTGCATGGAACCCGAAGCGCTGCTGTTTGACGAACCCACCTCTGCGCTCGACCCCGAGCTGGAACAGGAAGTGATCAAGGTGATCAAGGATCTGGCCGCTGAAGGCCGCACCATGATCATCGTGACCCATGACATGACCATGGCAGCCGAAATCTCAAGCCATGTTGTGTTCCTGCACCAGGGCCTGATCGAAGAAGAAGGCACAGCCGAAGATATCTTCACCTCCCCCGAATCCCAACGGCTTCGGGGGTTTCTCTCCGCCACAAAGGCGGCTTAACCTCAGGACAGAACCAAAAAAGGGGAGCAACAAATGAAAAACCTGATTCTGACCACAACAGCACTGGCACTGACAGCCGGACTGGCCATGGCCGACACCGTGCGCATGGGCACCGAGGGTGCGTACCCTCCTTACAACTTCATCAATGACGCCGGCGAGATCGACGGGTTCGAACGGGAGGTTGGCGATGAGTTGTGCAAACGCGCCAGCCTGGACTGCGAATGGGTCAAGAACGACTGGGATTCGATCATTCCGAACCTGGTCTCGGGCAACTACGACACCATCATTGCGGGCATGTCGATCACCGACGAGCGCGATGAAGTCATCGATTTCACACAGAATTATTTTCCGCCTGCCGCATCAGCTTATGTCGGGGCCAGCGATGGCGTTGACCTGACAGGCGGTATCATCGCGGCACAGACCGCGACTATTCAGGCCGGTCACGTGGCTGAATCGGGCGCAACTCTGGTCGAGTTCGCAACGCCGGAAGAAACCATCGCAGCCGTGCGTAACGGCGAAGCAGACGCGGTGTTCGCCGACAAGGACTTTCTGGTCCCGATTGTCGAAGAGTCCGGTGGCGATTTGGTCTTTGTAGGCGATGACGTGCCATTGGGCGGCGGCATCGGCCTGGGTATCCGTGAGTCGGATGGTGAACTGCGCGGCAAGTTCGACGAAGCGATCACGTCGATGAAGGCCGATGGGTCGCTGAACGAGTTGATCACCAAATGGTTCGGCGAAGGTGTTCCCACCTACAATGCCGACGGTTCGGTCGTCACCAACTAATCCCTGTCAACGGGTCCGGTGCATCCTCTGCACCGGACCTGCCCCGACATTTGCTCGGGTGCAACGTTCGAAAGACGCCTTATGTTCTCATACTGCGTTGATCCGGAAGCGCTGGGTACGGCCCGCTGGTTTTCGTGCTACCTGACCAATGGCGTCCACTGGTCGTTCTATCTGTCTTTCATCAAGGTTTTGGCGCTGCTGGCCGTCACGGCTCCTGCCGCGCTGGGGTTCGGCTTTGCAGGCGCCATGGCCGCCCGGTCGCATTTCCTGCCGCTCAGTTGGCTGGGCAAGGCCTATATCGCCATTGTGCGCGGTGTGCCGGACATTGCGTTCTTTTTGTTTTTCGTCATCGCGCTGGATCAGGGGTTCGAATGGCTGCGCCACAAGCTCCTCTGCCCGGACTGGTCCGACCCGATCCGCCAGGGCAATGATTTCATTGTCTGTCAGGCGGCAAAACTGCCCCTGGGCAGCGCACCGGAATGGATGCACGAGACATACGGCTTTTTTCTTGCGGTCATCACCTTCGCCATCGTCTTCGGTGCCTTTGCCGCCAACGTGCTGTTCGGCGGAATGCGGGCCGTGCCGCTGGCCCAGCTGGAAACGGCCGAAGCCTATGGCATGACTCGCCGCCAGACCTTTTGGCGGATCCTGATTCCGCAGATGTGGGTCTATGCCCTGCCCGGCCTGTCGAACCTGTGGATGGTACTGATCAAATCAACGCCCCTTCTGTTCCTGCTGGGGGTCGAGGATATCGTTTACTGGGCCCGCGAACTGGGCGGCACCAAGACATCCCGCTTTACCGACTATCCGCATGGCGACTGGCGCATGTGGTACTTCTTGTTTTTGCTGTTCTTCTATCTCGGCATGACCCGCGTCTCTGAAATTGGTCTGGAACGCCTGATGCGCCGCCTGTCCCATGGTCAGGCCACATCCGGCGGTGAGCTTATGCGCAAGGAGACCACGGCATGAGCTGTTGGCAAACCATTCAGGATTATGCGTTCCGCTCGATTGCGACCAAAATCGAGCTAGCAGACTATGTGCCCGAGCGAGCACCTAAGTGGATATCGGAGTACTTTGCCGACAAGGAAATCGTCATAGATGCCGAACGCCTGCTGCCTCGATCCGATTTTACCCTATGCGAACAATTCACGCTGATCGGCTCGGGCATGATCTGGAACGTCTATTTCGGGCTGATGGCGCTGGCGACCGGGTTCTTCCTTGCAACGGCGCTGGCCGTTGGTAAGGCCTCTAGCAACAGATGGCTGCGCAAACCCTCGGAATGGTTCATCTTTATCTTCCGGGGCTCGCCCCTCTTCATCCAGTTTTTCTTTGCCTATTTCTTCTTTCTGTCGCTGAAAAAATCCTATCCGATGTTCGACGCGTTCACGTCAGCTTGGCTGGGCGCCTTGATCGTGCTGTTCCTGAACACAGCTGCCTATTCCGGCGAAATCTTCTATGGCGCGCTGCGCTCGATCCCCAAAGGCGATATCGAAGCCGCCGACGCGTATGGCATGTCTGGTTGGTCCCGATTTCGCCGTGTCGTCTGGCCGACAATGCTGCGTCTGGCTTGGCCAGCCTATACAAACGAGGCGATCTTTCTATTCCATGCCACGACGCTGGTGTTCTTTTCCGCCTTCCCAGCGTGGCAACAACGCGGCGATGCGCTGTATTACGCCAGCTATTTCGCGGACAAGACGTTCAACCCGTTTGTGCCCTATCCGATCCTGGCCTTCTACTTCATCTTACTGACTTTGCTGATCGTCTGGGGCTTTGGCGTCATGAACAAGCGATTGAACCGCCATTTGCCGACCGCAAGTCGCCCTAAAATGCGCTTCAGGCTCAACCTGGCCCGGTAAACTCGTCCGCGTCAAAGCCTGTTGAATTATGTTGATCGTCTGGGAAATGGTACCGCCTCCCTGGCTTGAACAGGGGACCTCTGGATCCACAATCCAGCGCTCTAACCAACTGAGCTAAGGCGGCACTCGTGAAGGGCGATGTAGCGAACGCGCCTTGGGAATGCAAGTGGATTAAAGCTCAATTTCCCAGCTTTGTTCGACAAGATCGACGCCAAAAGAATGCACGGGTTTACTGTCTGTCAGTTGCCATCCGTTTGCCCTGTAAAGGGCACAGGCCGCCTTGTGGCTCTCATGGGTCCACAACGCCATCCGCCGATACCCGGACGCGCGTGCGAACGCGGTGCAGGCCGCCAGAAGTCGTTTTCCAAGGCCCAGACCGCGCGCTTCGGGCACCAGAAGAAACAGTCTCAGCTTGGCCGTATCATCATCAAGCGAGACGCAGAAAATACTGCCCAGCCGTTGCCCTGCCCGTTCGGCAATCCAACCGCGTTCCCGCGACGGATCGTGATTGGCGATGAAGTCTTGAAGAATCCGAGCCACAAGCGGGCCGAAGCTGCTATCAAACCCCTCATCCCGGGCGTAGAGCGTGTCGTGCTGCTCAACCAGCCAGGGTGCGTCATCGGGGCGAAACGGTCTGAGAACAACATCTTCCATAGCCTATCTGACCGCAAAGGTGACTTGATTCTCAACCCCCGCGCGCTAGCACGAACGCTCAGGTCCGGAGGCACACATGGGCATTAACACCGAACGCGACATTCAGGCGAACCTGCAGATCGGGCCGACGGACCAAGGTATGGTGCGGCTGTTTGTCGATGCCGACGGCGTTGAGATCCCGATGGATTTCGATCCCGAAGAGGCCGAGGAAATCGCCGAAGAGCTTCGGGCCGCCGCACAGGCCGCCCGCGCGCTGCGCGACTGATCCCGCTACAGTCTCGGGTCTCTGACCATCTGCAGTCTGCGCGCTGCGTCCATGGCGAATTTCTGAACCATTTTCTTGCGCCGCGCCGGGGCGATCTTGTCCTCAGGCGCCATGCGGACAATTTCCGCATCATAGGCATCCGCGATGATGAGCCCTGTTTCATCGGGCAGCAAATCGGTTGGAAACTCCGTATCAACCGCCCAGAAAAACCGGTCGCACCACTCCAGATAGCCGTGCCATTTCGCATCCGACTGATAGTCGGCCCGGCTGGATTTGCACTCGATCACCCACAACTCACCCTTTGGACCCAACCCCATGACATCCACACGCAGCCCGCGTGTCGGCACAAATTCTTCAACAGAGACAAAGCCATGCGCGGCAAGGTGGCGCGACACACCACGCGCCAATTTCTGTCCGGGCTGTAAATCGAGGGTCATTTGGCGACTGTGAACAATTCGTGAACAAATGTAAAGCGCGGCGACCCGCTTGACATGATACCTTTTGGTATCTTATCTAAATAATACCAAACGGTATCGCAATTGAGGTTGCCAATGAACACACAAATCCAAAACGCATTCCGTGCGCTGGCCGACCCAACCCGCCGCGACATCGTGCAGATGCTTGCCGGTGAGGACATGACAATCGGACAGCTGACAAACCGGTTCGACATGACCCGGGCCGCTGTCAAAAAGCACCTGACGGTGCTGTCGGATGGTGGCCTGATCACTGTAGAAACCCGCGGTCGGGAACGCATCAACCGGCTTGAACCCAAAGGCATGGCTCCGGTGCTGGACTGGTTCAGCTACTTCGATCAATTCTGGAACGATCGCCTTAACTCTCTCAAAGAAGCTATTGAAAGGAATGCTAAATGACGAACGCTGTTCTACAAAAGACGATTTTTTTACGCGCCACGCCTGAAACCGTTTGGGCCTATCTGACCGAGCCAGAGCGACTGGAAGAGTGGTTTCACAAACCAGAACGCGCTTTGGCCGAAGGGCAAAAACTGGAGATGTTCGGAACAACCAGCGGTGACTTGCTGATATGGGGAGATGTGCGGGTTGCGCGACCGCCGGAATATCTGGAGTACACATTCACCGTCAAACCCATGGGACAGGCCGTCAGCGTCGTCAAATGGACCCTCGAACCGGTTGCGGGCGGCACACGCCTGGGATTGCAGCATGAAGGCCTACCGCAGGGCGCCGACGCCTTTGGCCTGATCCTGTCCCTTGACAATGGTTGGGATGAGCATTTCGGCAAGATGCGCACAGCTTTACACGAAACAGTTGATGCGTAGCCCCTTGTGCGAACCCGTCAGACGCCCTAACTAAGCGCTTGGCGGGTTCTGCCCTTCTTGTGACAGGTAGCATTCTGGTGGCCTTAAGCAATTCCGAGGGGGCTGGCTCTGTTCAGGTCCTGGCCTGATTACCCGGCGCCCACCTGTACATACAGGTCCTCGGGAATCAAACCGCACGGATGACTGGCGGTCCCGCCACACAGTTTATCGAAAAATCAGCGCCCTTTGGGGGCTTCCTGTTCGGCCAGGACCGGTTCAAAGCTGTGCACGACAGGTGTGCCGCGACGCGGACCTTGCGGTTTTTCGGCCATACTCATGATCGCATAGGCAAACTGCACGCCCGCAAAGACGATGCCGTTCATAAACCAGATCATCACCAGCGCGATCAGACCAATATCAGAGCCGGTGATCAGATGGCGCAGATTGGCGACGTTAAACGCCAAGAGGACCCCGACAAACACCGCCGAGATGACAAATCCCCACGCAACCTGAGTGATGTATAGGCGGATCAATTTGGGCATCGCAGACCTCCTTGCGCTGTGATATTCACCTTAGCGCATATCCGATCCGCGTAAAGGCGTCAGAACGCCTCGGGGTCGGCCTCGCGCGCCATATGATCGAGAACCGCGTTGACGAATTTGGGTTCTTTTCCGTCAGGAAAAAAAGCCCGCGCGACATCCACAAATTCTGTAATGACCACTTTGGGCGGTGTCTGGCTTTGGGTCAGTTCCGCACCGGCGGCGCGGAATACGGCGCGCAGGGTCGGGTCGATACGTGCAATCGGCCATTTGGCGACCAGCGCCCGATCAGTCATCTGATCAATCGGCGCCTGGTAGTTCACGGCATCCTCGACCAGTTTGCGAAACACCGAAATGTCCCCGTCCAACATTTCATCGCCCTCGTAGACGGCGCCGAACCGGTGATCCAGAAACTCCTGTACAACCTGATCCGTCGTCTGGTTGGACTGCTCCATCTGAAACAGCGCCTGCACGGCATAGAGCCGGGCTGCCGATTTCATCAGGCGTTTCTGCTTGGCCGGTTTCGGCGCGTCAGTCTGGGTCATGCGGTTGTGGATCCGTTGCTGTCGCCCGCCACTAGGATGGACTCGGACGGCGGCTTGAAACCCACGCCCTTTTGCGAAGAGCCCCACTTACGGCTGAGCGCAATCAGATGCAAGGCCGCAGCAGCCGCACCGCCGCCTTTGTTCATCTTTTTGGGGTTGGCGCGCACCTCAGCCTGATCGTCATTTTCAACCGTCAGGATGCCGTTGCCGATGCACAGACCTTGCAGGCCCATCAATTGGATTGCCCGGCTCGAGTCGTTGCAGACCGTCTCATAGTGCGTTGTTTCGCCTCGGATCACGCAGCCCAGCGCCACATATCCATCGAAATTGCACTGGCGATCAGCCATAGCGATGGCGGTAGGGATTTCCAGCGCGCCTGGAACCTCGACAACCTCGCATGTACCGCCAGCAGCTTCGATCTCGGCCGTGGCGCCGGCGATCAGGTCGTCGGCAATTGCACGGTAGAATGGCGCCGCAACGATCAGCAGTTTCACCGGCTTGTCAAAACTCGGCCTCTGCAGAACACCATGTTTGTCTTGTTCAGCCACAATCATCCCTCCTTGAGAATGGAACGGGTTCCGACGATGGAGAGGCCAAAAGCGTCCAGACCCAGATACTTTGTTTCTGGCGAATCCGTCAGCAGGATCAATTCCTGTATGCCCATCTTGGACAGGATTTGCGCCCCGAGGCCGGTTTGCTTGATGGTCCGCGGTCCTTCATCCTCGACCGCATAGAGCGAATTGCGCGGCTGGCGGAACAGGCAGACAACGCCGCGCCCTTCAGCCGCAATCTTTTCCATCGCGCGGGGCAATTCCTGCGGTGGTTTCGGGCCAAGACCCAGAATATCGGGCGCCTCGTGGAGCGCATGGGTTCGAGTCAGAACCGGTTCCGGTGTGGTGATGTCCCCTTTGATCATGACAACGTGTTCGATGCCATGCGTCTGATCCGTGAAAATCCGCATCTCCCACGCACCGCCATACTCCGAGGTGACGGTTTCGCGCGATGTCTCGACAACGAGGTTGTCGTTGCGCGAGCGGTACGCGATCAGATCACTGATCGTGCCGATCTTCATGTCATGCTCTTTGGCAAAAGCAACCAGATCCGGCAACCGCGCCATGGAACCGTCGGGCTTCATAATCTCGCAAATCACACCCGAGGGGTTCAGCCCCGCCAACCGTGAGATATCCACGGCGGCCTCGGTATGACCTGCGCGCACCAGCACCCCGCCCCGTTTGGCGCGCAACGGAAAGATATGGCCGGGCGTGGCGATATGCGCCATCGTGTTCTGTTCGTTGATTGCCGTTGCGACGGTCAAGGCCCGATCACCCGCAGAGATGCCGGTCGACACCCCCTCGCGCGCCTCGATGGACACCGTGAACGCCGTTTCGTGACGGGACGAATTGTTCACCGCCATCATCGGCAGGCCAAGTCGATCAATCCGCTCGGCCGTCATGGGCAAGCAGATCAGTCCACGCCCATGGGTGGCCATGAAATTGATCGCATCGGCATCGGCAAATTCGGCCGCAATCACCAGATCGCCTTCGTTCTCGCGATCTTCGTGATCGACAAGGATATACATCCGGCCGCGACGCGCCTCGTCGATGATCTCTTCGATCGGGCTGATCGCCTCGCGCAGTTGCGCCTCGACGGGTCCGGGAGTTTCAAAGCTCATGAGGCAGCCTTTCACAAGAGCATTTCTGCTGGGCGGGATAGACCACCCTGCGCCCAAACACCAGACCGCAAGCGGCACCGCAGGGGTGCGACGCGGCGTTGCCGCTGCTTTCCAGCCTTTCAGGACATCTCAGCAAGGCGCGCGACATAGCGGGCCAACGTATCGATCTCAAGGTTCACTCGGTCGCCGGTTTTTACGTCGCCCCATGTGGTGACGTCTTTGGTGTGCGGGATGAAATTGATACCAAAGTCACAATCATCCACATCGTTTACCGTCAACGAGGTACCATTCAGCGCAACCGACCCTTTCGGCGCTATAAACCGTGCAAGGTCTTTCGGCGCGCGTAGCGTCACGCGGGTGCTGTCGCCTTCGTCCTGAACGGCCACAACCTCGGCCACGCCATCTATATGACCCGACACGATATGGCCGCCCAGTTCATCACCAACTTTGAGCGCACGTTCGAGGTTGACGCGACTGCCCACCTGCCAGGTGTCCAGATTGGTTTTTGAAACCGTCTCGGCGCTGATCTCCACATCATACCAGTTGTCGCCCAGGGCGATCACGGTCAGGCAAACACCATCGCTGGCGATCGAGGCGCCGATGTCGATGGTTTCGGTGTCGTAGGTGGTTGTGATCCGCGCCCGCAGATCTCCCCGTTGCTCCAGCTCGGTGACGGTACCGATATCGGTGACAATCCCTGTAAACATTCCGTTAACCCTTACTTCCTAGCCTGTGCCTGACACTCAACGCCGAGGTAAGCCCATGCGCCAGCCCGGGCAAGCCCCACCTTGCCCGGAAAGGCCGAAACCGGCATAGTTTTGACAAAAAATACAGATAATGCAGGTGAGATGCAGCAAGCGCCAATGAATTCGAACTCACGGGTCTTCCTGTTCCTACAGGGGCCACATGGGCCGTTTTTCAATGGCCTGGGACGCATGTTGCGCGCATCCGGTGCTCAGGTCTGGCGCGTTGGGTTCAATGCCGGCGACAAGGCGTTTTGGTTCAATAAGGCATCTTACATTCCGTTTTGTGGCACACCCGAGGACTGGCCTGCGGCGTTGATTGACATCATCGTTGGGCGCGGTGTCACAGATATCGTGCTTTACGGTGACACACGCCCGATTCACGCCCGCGCCGTTGAAGTCGCAAAATCGCGGGGCGTGACCGTTCATGTCTTTGAAGAAGGGTACCTGCGGCCTTGGTGGGTCACTTACGAACGGGACGGCTCGAATGGCCATTCGCGCCTGATGTCGACGGATGTCGATCAGATGCAGCGCGCGCTGGCCCAGTCTGACACGCAGACACCGCCGCCGCCGTCGCATTGGGGCGATATGCGACAGCATATCTTTTACGGCGCGCTGTATCACTGGTTTGTCCTGTTCCTGAACGGCCGGTACCGCAACTTTCGCCGCCATCGGGACTTGCCTGTGTCTCGGGAATTCTGGTTGTATTTCAAACGCCTGTCCCTGATGCCATTTCATCGAATTCAACGCGGATGGGCGAATGCGCGGGTCCGCAAGGGCGGATTCCCATACCACCTTGTGCTGTTGCAGCTGGGGCATGACAGTTCGGTGCAATCGCACTCCGACTACTCCGGCATGTGCGAGTTTCTGGAACAGGTGATTGCGGGCTTTGCCAAAGGTGCGCCACCACATCACCGGCTGGTGATCAAGGAGCACCCGCTGGAAAACCACCGTGAGCCGTTGCGCCGCAGGGCGCGCCAGTTGGCGCGGGACCATAGCATTTCGGACAGGGTTCACTATGTGCCGGGCGGTAAACTTGCCGGACTGCTGGATGAGGCAAGCTCGGCCGTGACCATCAATTCGACGGCTGGTCAGCAGGCTTTGTGGCGCGGGATTCCGCTGCGCATCTTTGGCCGGTCGGTTTATGACAAACCGGAGTTTGTCTCGCAACAGCCGATAGAGGCGTTTTTTGCGGACCCGACCCCGCCCAACAGCGAGGCGTACCGCCACTATCGCCGCTTCCTGCTGGAAACCAGCCAGGTTCCGGGCGGCTTTTATTCGCGTCGTGGCCGCCGCCAATTGCTGCGGCGCGCCGCCGATATGATGCTGAAGGACAAAAACCCCTATCAATTTGTCCTGACAGGCAACGAGGCGCAGACGCCACAGTTGAAAATCGTTAAGTAAGCAGCTGCAACCGTTGCTGGAACACGGGCCTCAAACCGGGTAGCCTGCGCAAAACAGAATACAAAAAACAACGACGATTGAGGATATTCGGCAGTGCAGTGCTTTCCAATCCGATGGATACGGGGGGTTTCCCTTGTGGCCGCATTTGGCATGCTTGCGGCGTGCCAACTTCCGAAATCCGGCCCCAGCAAGACCGAAATTCTCGCAGGATCGGTCGAAAACGGCGGCAACGCCTTTGTTGTCGAAGTTGACGACCGCGTGGCAAAAGCGACCGCGGCGATACCGCAGTTTGGCTTTTCGTCCTCCTTCAGAAGCGCGCAAAGCCTGACGGCAGATACCGTTCGTCCGGGCGACGTTCTGGGTCTGACAATCTGGGAAAACGTCGATGACGGCCTGCTGTCCGGTGAAACCGGGGCGGCCACTGCGCTGGAGCAGGTGCAGGTCGACAGTGAAGGGTTTATCTTTGTGCCCTATGCCGGACGCTTGCGGGCGGCAGGCAATACCCCCGAGCAACTGCGTGTTCTGATCTCGAAGGAACTCGAGGAACAGACACCGGACCCTCAGGTCGAAGTGCGGCGCGTCGCTGGCGATGGGTCGACTGTGTCTCTGACCGGCACGATAGGGGAGCCTGGCATCTATCCAATCGAACGACCCACCCGTACCCTGCTGGGCATGCTGTCTCAGGCGGGCGGGGTCTCCGTCGCCTCGGATATCGCACTGGTGACGCTGATCCGCGGCGATCAGAGAGGCACCGTCTGGTACGAGGACCTGTTCCGAAACCCCAAACTGGACGTTGCACTACGCGGCGGCGACCGCATCCTCGTGGAAGAGGACAGCCGGTCCTACATCGCGCTTGGTGCCACGGGCGGGCAGTCGCGTGTGGCCTTTGACAGCCAGGATTTGACGGCCCTAGAAGCTTTAGCGCAGGTGGGCGGCCTGCTGACGCTGTCGTCTGACCCAACCGGAGTGTTTGTTCTGCGCGAAGAACGACAGGATGTTGCCCGCAACGTCATGGGTCGTCAGGATCTGCAGGGGGATCAGCGCATGATCTACCTGCTGAATCTGACCGCGCCCAACGGCCTGTTCATAGCGCGCGATTTCGTGATCCGCGACGATGATACGATCTATGTCACCGAAGCGCCCTATGCACAGTGGAGCAAGTCGATCTCGCTCATCGCCGGCGGGCTGACACCGCTGGCAAATGTTACAACACTGACCGGAAACTGATCCGTGGGTCATGGCCCGGACACCGTGGCCGAAGCTGAGCGCGCAAGGCTGTTCGTTTACAATGGCGGGTTTCTGACCAATCGCCGCATCCGCCGTATCCTGTCGCTGGTCGGTTATGACATCCGGCTAGGCCTTCCGCAGCAAGGGGACTATGTGGGCGTCTGGGGCAACAGCCCCACATCGCATCGCGGGCGGCATGTCGCGGACAAACGAGATACTCCCATCCTTCGGGTCGAAGACGCCCTTCTGAGGTCTTTGCATCCCGGACGCAGTGGCGAGGGACCGCTCGGCCTGTTGCTGGATCGGTCCGGCTTGCATTTCGACCCGAAAACGCCGTCAGACCTGGAAAATCTCCTGTCCACTCACCCGCTGGATGACACGGCGCTCTTGAACCGGGCGCGCGGCGCAATTGAACGGATGAAGGACCTGCATCTGAGCAAATACTCGGCCTTTGATCCGGATGTCGCGCCGCCAGACCCCGGTTATGCGCTTGTGATCGACCAGACACAGGGCGATGCCGCTGTGACGGCCAGCGCGGGGGATCTTGCACGGTTCCGCGAGATGCTGGTCATGGCACAAGAGGAAAACCCCGGCGCGCGGGTTCTAATCAAGACCCACCCGGAAACACTGGCCGGTCACCGCATGGGTCACTTCTCGGATCAGGATGTGTCAGAAAGGGTCTCGATTCTGCGGAACCCGATCAGCCCATGGCCACTACTGGATGGGGCAATCGCGGTCTACACGCTGTCGTCGCAACTGGGGTTCGAGGCGATATTGGCCGGACACAAACCGCGCATCTTTGGCCAACCATTTTACGCCGGCTGGGGGCTGACACAGGATGAACACCCAGTCCCGCGCCGACGCCGCAGCCTGACCCGAGCACAGCTGTTTGCGGCCGCAATGATGCTGTATCCGACCTGGTACGACCCGTATCGGGATCGGCTATGCGATCTGGAAACGATTATGGACACGCTAGAGGCGCAGACACGCACCTGGCGAGAGGATCGCAACGGGTGGACGGCGTCTGGGATGCGCCTTTGGAAACGAAAGCACCTGCAACAGATGTTTGGTCAGCATCGAAAGGTTGAGTTCACGACGACGACCCCGCCTGTTTCAAACCGACCACATATGGTGTGGGCCAGTCAGGCGCGCGATACCAGTGACGTGATCCGGGTGGAAGACGGGTTTTTGCGGTCTCGCGGGTTGGGGGCCAACCTTGTGCCTCCGTTGTCGCTCGTGACCGATGATCTGGGCATTTACTACGATCCGACACATCCCAGCCGGTTGGAAGAACTGATCACACTGCGCGAGACGTTGCGCCCCGATCAGGACCGCCGCGCCGAGCGCCTGATCTCCGAACTGCTTTCAGAAGGTGTAAGCAAGTACAATACTGGGCAAGCCTGCCCGCCCCTCCCCGATGGGTACCGCATTCTGGTGCCGGGGCAAGTCGAAGACGACGCTTCGATCCTTTTGGGCACCAGCACCGTTCGCACGAACCTGGATCTGTTGCGTGCGGCCCGTGCGGCAAACCCGGATGCCGTTGTGATCTACAAACCTCATCCCGATGTCGAAGCCGGCCTGCGCGAAGGCCGGATTGAGGCCCAAGGTTTAGCGGATGTCATCGTCACGGATGCAGATCCCGCCGCTCTGCTGTCGCAGGTAAACGAGGTGTGGACCATGACCTCGCTGCTGGGATTCGAGGCCCTGTTGCGAGATGTTACAGTCACGACATTGGGGGCTCCATTCTATGCCGGGTGGGGTCTGACAAAGGATCTCGGCACGGTTCCGGCGCGGCGCGGCGCCCGGCCATCTTTGGCGGGGCTGGTACATGCATCCTTGATTGACTATCCCCGGTACATTGACCCTGTGACCGGGCTTCCCTGCCCCGTCGAAGTGGCGGTCGAGCGGTTGGCCGCTGGAGAGACCGGACGATCAGGCCCGCTGAACCGGATTCTGTCAAAGCTTCAGGGTGCGCTGGCGACACATGCGCATTTTTGGCGATAAGACCGGCTTTAGCCTGTCGCGCGTCGCCATCGGTGCAGGATGTCATCCTCGACCGCCCGCGTTTCGATCAACTCGAACCGGGGAGCGGCGTCCAGGCTCTCCAAACCCAGCGCTCCGACGGCGGACAACCCTTCGGCCCCGATCGTGAGACCTGCTGTGAACCCGGCAAGCTCATCCACCAGATCCTCGGCCAACAGCGATGCAGCCAGTGCGGCGCCGCCTTCGCAGAACACCCGCGTCAGACCGGCTTGTCCCAACTGTTGCAACAGATCCGCTGCATCGATGTGATGTTCCTGTACGGCGCATTGGATCAGCCGCGCCCCCAGTCCTTCCCAGGCGCGGGCCCTCTCTGCATCCGGGGACGGCCCGTGACACAGCCAGACCGGCGTTTCAGCCGCCGTACGCGCCAGTCGCCCCATCAGGGGCAAATCCATGTGGCGCGAAACCACGACCCGCACCGGCTGATGCGAAATTCCCAGATCGCGCACGGTCAGCGACGGGTCATCTGCCCGGGCGGTACCTGCGCCAATCATCACCGCGTCATGGCGCGCGCGCATCGCGTGAACGGCCCGACGCGCCCCGGGACCTGTAATCCACTGGCTATGTCCGCTTGCTGTTGCAATCCGGCCGTCGAAACTGCTGGCCAGTTTCAAGGTCACAAAAGGCCGGCCCTGTTCGGTTTTCAACAAGAAACCCGCCAGGTCGTATTCCGCCTGTTCAGCCAGAACACCCGTCACAACGTCGATCCCTGCCGCGCGTAACATCTCAAAGCCCTGCCCCGCCACCCGCGGGTCACTGTCTTCGATAGCAGAGACCACGCGCGCCACGCCGGCCGCGATCAAAGCCTCGGCGCAGGGGGGTGTCTTGCCATGATGGGAACAAGGTTCCAGTGAGACGTAGGCTGTCGCACCACGGGCATCTGGCCCGGCTTGTTTCAGCGCTTCGGTTTCAGCGTGTGGGCGTCCACCGGGTTGGGTCCACCCACGACCGATGATCCGGTCATCCCGCACGATGACACACCCAACCGACGGGTTGGGCCAGCACACGCCTTGTCCGCGCTGCCCCAAAGACAAGGCCAGCGCCATGTATCGCTTATCTGTGTCGGTCACTCGTCCGTCGAAGGCTGCGGCGGGCGCAACTCGTGGACAAACTCCTCGAAATCATCGGCCGCCTGGAAATTCTTGTACACACTCGCAAAGCGAACATAGGCCACGGTATCAATCCGCGCCAGAGCTTCCATAACGATCTCACCAATTTTACTCGACGGGATATCGGTATCGCCCATGCTTTCCAGCCGGCGCACGATTCCGGAAATCATCTGGTCGATCCGATCCGGGTCTATCGGGCGTTTCTGCATCGAAATACGGATCGAGCGTTCCAGCTTGTCGCGGTCGAAATCTTCCCGTTTCCCGTTGCTCTTGATGACGACCAGATCGCGCAACTGAACGCGTTCATAGGTGGTGAACCGCCCGCCGCAAGCGGGACAGAATCGCCGCCTGCGGATCGCGACGTGATCTTCCGCCGGCCTTGAATCCTTGACCTGAGTGTCGATATTTCCGCAAAACGGGCAGCGCATCCGCCGTCTCCTCGTCCCTAGTTCGGCCTCATTTGTAAGCGCTGCGGCTTACTTATCCACAACTATAGGACAGCCGCTAGAGTTTGGGTAGTCGGAATTTTGAACCGCTAAATGAAGGGTCACCCCAGATGCGCCGCGACACGGCGTGTATGTGGTGCGCTGCGGTGTTCCACCAGATAGACACCCTGCCATGTGCCCAAGACAGGCTGGCCCCTGGACACCGGTATCGACAGGGATACCGGCATCAGCGCAGCCTTGATATGGGCGGGCATATCGTCCGGTCCTTCGTAGGTGTGACGCAGATATGCCATGGACGGGTGATCAGAGGGCGGCACCAGCCTGTCGAAAAAGGCCTGCAGGTCGGTCCGGACCTCAGGATCGGCATTCTCCTGTATCAACAGCGAACAGGAGGTGTGGCGAACGAACAGCGTTAGAACGCCATCCGCCGCCGTGTCACCCAACCAGAGTTTCACGTCTGTTGTGAACTCGTACAGCCCTGCTCCTCGGGTCTGGATCGTGAACTCAGTTTGCATTCACCTTGTCTCGGTTTTCATTCAGTTGTTAAAAAACGGTCTGTAGTTACACCGGGCATTGGCCGCTGACACCGACATGCTGGAGCCAGGGACAAAGCTGGATGTGACAATACTGGATTGCTGCGGCGTTACACCTGTTGGCTGTTTGATCGAAAACTGAACCGCCGTCCGGCGACCGGTCGTGACGCTGGGTCCGTAGCCGCGCAATACATAGATCGGTTGTTGCCAGCCAGCGCCCAGCTTGCGACGCGCAAAGTCTGCTGCCGCGCACCAGTACCCTTCGGTGAATTGATCAGCTCTGGGGATGACTTCAAAATCTGTGCCGTTGATCGGTTCGGTCCGGTATCCGTTCGGAGCGGCCTCGGCAGTGGCAGGAATACCCAACGCAAATGCGGCGAGTGTGGCGGTGATCATCATCTGTTTCATCGTCAACATCTTCCTTATTTGAATGTCCAGTTTATCTTAGACCTTTGATGCCGCAGGCACAGATCGCATCACAATCATTTCAGGCACGGGCAGACGCAGCGTGATCGGGCGTGAGCCAACCTTGATATCGGATCAACAGGCCCAGACCGGGCGCGCTTGCCGAGACATCAAACCGAAACCGGCCATGCTCGTCCTCCCACTCAGTCGTCGCGGATCGCGGCAACAGAAAGGCCGGGATTGGAATACCAAGAACGCTCAGACGTTTGATTTCAATCATCAATCCTCGACCGTTTGAGACTGGTTGTAACTGTACAGCAAACGGACCGAGCTGCTCCCGGACGCATCCGGTTTTGCCATCAAAGGTCAATGTAGACTGTGTTATGTGGCCTCCGAAATTGCGTTCCCATGACCAGCGCGATCCAGTGCGTTGAATTGTGAGGCGCACGTGTACATCCTCGCCACTCGGAGGAAACCGCACGATGCGCAACACCATTGCGACCAGCCACCCTTTGCCGCGTTGGATCCGACACCGCCCGATATAGACGCCTTCCGAACTGTGCAACGTTCTCACCGGATCGGGCAAGCGGATCTGCGACGGCAAGGCCTGCAAAAAGGGGTCGGGCGTCACTCAATATCCCTCTGGGGCAAATCGTGACCGCGTGGTCTCATCAGGCACATGACACAGTTCGGCACGTCCGAAGATGGCATATCGGTTGCTGGCAATCGCACGATACAACGGGTCTTTGAGGAACGCAGGAAAGAAACGGCAGAGCGCCAACACCGACCACAGCCCGGGCAGACTGCGCATGGCAGCAGCAAACGCATCCAATCGCTGAAAGACGGTGCCATTCACGATCACCAGGTTGGTGACAAAGTCATCTGTCGGCAGCCCAAACTCTCGATACAGCCGTTGGCCCAGAGGGGACTGCGCTGTTGCAAACTGAAAAAGCCTGTTCCGGTCATGTTTCAGCATGAACCTGAAAAAGCCCGAGCACAGGACACATTCGCCGTCAAAAACAATCAGATTCCGATTGTCGAACAGATTTGAGTCTGCACAACCTGGCATCATTCCCACGCAAGTTACCAAAGGGTGCCGCGATGGTGTCACGCGGGTGGTAAAACGGCAATGCGACATACGGGGTCACGGCGCATTGAGCGGCTATCCGATGTCGGACTGATCTACCTTGCAGGTTGTCAGTACTGGTCGTCCAGTGGTGCAAAAAAGGCGCCTCGGTCTGAGGCGCCTTGATCCTTATTGATCCAAGAAGGATCGCAGTTTGCGCGATCTGCTGGGATGTTTCAGTTTGCGCAGCGCTTTCGCCTCGATCTGACGAATACGTTCGCGGGTCACGCTGAACTGCTGTCCGACCTCTTCCAACGTGTGGTCGGTATTCATCCCGATGCCAAAGCGCATCCGCAGCACCCGTTCCTCACGCGGGGTGAGCGAAGCCAGAACCCGTGTGGTGGTTTCCTTGAGGTTTTCCTGAATGGCGCTGTCCAATGGCAGCACGGCATTCTTATCCTCGATGAAATCGCCCAGTTGGCTGTCTTCCTCGTCGCCAATCGGCGTTTCCAGCGAGATCGGCTCTTTGGCGATTTTCATCACCTTGCGCACTTTCTCAAGCGGCATCTGCAACTTCTCAGCCAGTTCTTCCGGCGTCGGTTCGCGGCCGATTTCGTGCAGCATCTGACGGCCGGTCCGGACCAGCTTGTTGATCGTCTCGATCATATGTACCGGAATACGGATCGTCCGCGCCTGGTCCGCAATGGACCGCGTGATCGCCTGACGAATCCACCAGGTCGCATAGGTCGAGAACTTATAGCCCCGGCGGTATTCGAACTTGTCCACCGCCTTCATCAGGCCGATGTTCCCTTCCTGAATAAGATCAAGGAATTGCAAGCCGCGGTTCGTGTACTTTTTGGCAATCGAGATCACCAGACGCAGGTTGGCTTCGACCATTTCCTTCTTGGCCTGACGGGCTTCTTTTTCACCCTTCTGCACCTGCTGCACGATGCGGCGGAATTCGCTGATATCCAGACCGACATACTGGCCGACCTGGGCCATGTCGTTGCGCAATTCCTCAACCTTGTCGGTCGAGCGTTCGATGAACATCTGCCAGCCCCGGCCCGGCTTTTCCGCCATCTCGGTCAGCCAGTTCGGGTCCAGTTCGCGCCCGCGATACGCGTCGATGAATTCGCGACGGTTGATGCGGGCCTGATCTGCCAGCTTCACCATGGCGCTGTCCAGCGACATGATCCGGCGATTGATGCCGTACAACTGATCGATCAGAGCCTCGATCCGGTTATTGTGGAGGTGCAGACCGTTCACAAGCTCGACGATTTCAGCCCGCAGCTTCTGATAGGTCTCTTCGTCCTTTTTGCTGAACGAACCGTCTTCGTTCAGCGTTGCGGAAATCCGGCTGTCCTGCATTTCCGACAGTTGCGAAAAGTCGGTTGAAATGCGTTCCAGCGTGGTCAGAACCTGATCTTTCAGTGCCGCTTCCATCGCGGCCAGTGACATGTTGGCCTGTTCGTCTTCGTCGTCATCATCGTCGCTGACAATCGGGTTGCCATCAGCATCCAGTTCCGGCCCTTCGTCCTTGGCGGGCTTTGCGGCTTGAACGGCCGATGTGTCGACGACCGGTTCTTCAACGTCACCATCCTCGCCCATCTGGTTCCCAAAGGTGGTTTCCAGATCAATGACGTCGCGCAGCAGGATGTCCTCGGACAGCAATTCATCATGCCAGATGGTGATGGCTTGGAAGGTCAGCGGACTTTCGCACAGCCCGGCGATCATGGTGTTCCGGCCCGCTTCGATCCGCTTGG
Organism: Ruegeria sp. B1; assembly: GCF_056535885.1. Taxonomy (NCBI): domain Bacteria; kingdom Pseudomonadati; phylum Pseudomonadota; class Alphaproteobacteria; order Rhodobacterales; family Roseobacteraceae; genus Ruegeria; species Ruegeria sp. B1. The sequence goes on from NZ_JBQFJA010000001.1 coordinate 3,217,647, forward strand.
CGATGGCGATCTCGCCTTCGCGGCTCAGCAGTTCGACACTGCCCATCTCGCGCAGATACATCCGCACCGGGTCATCGGTGCGATCCAGCTTTTCGGTCGCGGCACCGGCCAGCGCAACTTCGCGGTTGCTTTCGGTGGTGACCAGTTCGGTCGAGCCTTTCTGCTCTTCCTCCTCAGCCTCTTCATCTTCGATGATGTTGATGCCCATCTCGGACAGCATCGACATCACGTCCTCGATCTGTTCCGAGCTGACCTGATCAGGCGGCAGGACCTGATTGAGCTGATCGTAGGTGATGTAGCCTCTCTCGCGGGCCTCTGCGATCATCTTCTTGACCTGGGCCTGGCTCATGTCCAGCGAGATTTCCTGTTCCTGCTCGTCGGATTTGCGGTCTTCGTTCGTATCCTTGGCGGCCATTCAATGCTCCTGCAGGGATGGGTGATTCGTTAGGGGCGAATCATTAGCGCGTGAAAGTGATTCGGCCACCCATTTACCCGTTTTTCTTTTCAAGTGCCTTACGAAAACACCACTTTAACGCTGTTTTCGCTCGTATTTGATGCCGGACATGATTGCTTCAAACGCATCTTTCTCGTCGCGACTGATTCGCGCACCGTTATCCGCGATGTCGAATACGGCCTTGTCCTCGTTCTGGCTGCGACTCGTGCGATTGCGCTCTTCGGCGGCCTGAGCCAGCCGGAACGTCAACGCCTCGTCAGCCAGATCGGACAATTCCTCTGCAGCTTCGGCAATCTCAGCATCCAACCCCCGGAGCGCTTTGATTTTTGCGAGTTCCTCGGCCAGCGTCATCTCGGCCTTTTCAACGTCGCCCGGTTTGAACACACAGGGGATCACTGCCACATGGCGAAGGCCCAGCAGCTTTTCAAGGGCGTCAGGGCCCAAAGTTGCAACGATATGCTCTTTCAGGTGGTCCGGGTCCTCAATCGCATGGCGCAAGACAGCCTGCCGCAGGGCCGCATGATCGGGATGGTGACACTCCATATCTTCCAATTGATGTTCGAACTGGACGACAACCTCGGGGTTGAGAATGGCGATGGCCAGTATGGCAGCTTCGCGCAACTGAATTTCGGCGTTCTCCGAGGACGCCAAAAATGACGCCCGTGCGCCGGGCGTGGCGGGCTGTTTCGGTTGCTGCCACTTGCCGCGCGGTTGCCACTGCTGGGTCTGCGAGGCACGCAGCGGCCGAAACAATTGCCAACGCAGGTCCTTGATCTCTTGCCCGTAATGCGAGCGGATTGACGGATCCCGGATCAGCTTGATTTTTTCCCGCAGCGATTTGTCCAGCGCCGCTTTCCGTTCGGGGCTGTCGAACACTTTGCCTTCGGTTTCCCTTTGCCAAAGCAGTTTGACCATCGGGATTGCGCCCTCCAGCACGGCCTGCACCGCCCCGGGCCCCTCGGCGCGCAGCAGGTCATCAGGGTCTTTGCCATCGGGCATCAGAGCAAAGCGCAGCGACTTCCCCGCCTCCAGCAGTGGCAGCGCCAGATCAACCGCCCGCAGTGCCGCGCGCAGACCCGCCGTATCACCATCCAGGGCGATGATCGGCTCGTTTGAGATGTGCCAGAGCAAGTTCAACTGGTGTTCGGTAATCGCGGTGCCCAGCGGAGCAACGGAGGCCCCAAAACCAGCCTCGGCCAGCGCAATCACGTCCATATACCCTTCGGCCACGATCAAAGGCTGACCTTTGCCCGCCGCCTGCCGGGCGGGTCCATGGTTGTAAAGGTTGCGCCCCTTGTCGAACAGTTCGGTCTCGGGCGAATTCAGGTATTTCGCATTGTCGTTCGGGTCCATCGCGCGACCGCCAAAGGCGATACATCGCCCACGCGCATCTCGGATCGGGTACATGATCCGGTTACGGAACGTGTCATAAGGTTTCTTGCCCTTGTTTGACGGCTTGGCCAGCCCTGCATCCAGGATCAGGTCCTCGGCAATACCCTTTCCACGCAGGTGATCCCACAGACCCTGCCAGCCATCGGGCGCAAAGCCAATTTCCCATCGATCCAGCGCGTCTGCGTCGAGGCCCCGGCGGGTCAAATAGTCCCGCGCCGCGTTGCCTGCGCCGGTTTTCAGCTGCAGGCGGAAGAACTGCACCGCCTGTTCCATCACGTCAGCCAGCTGGGATCGGCGATCCTGTTTCTGCTGCGCTTTTGGATCACGGGCCGGCATGGACATCCCGGCCTCGCGCGCCAGAATCTCAACCGCTTCGATGAACGAGACATTCTCGGTCTCTTTGACAAAGCTGATCGCGTCGCCTTTGGCGTGGCACCCAAAGCAATAATAAAAGCCCTTGCGGTCATCCACGTGGAAGGATGCCGTCTTTTCTTGATGGAACGGGCACGGTGCCCACATGTCCCCCTTACCCTGATTGGACTTGCGCGGATCCCAAACAACCTTGCGTCCGACCACCTGAGACAGGCTCAGCCGGGTCCGCAACTCATCCAAAAATCCAGGGGGCAAAGACATGCGTCAAACTTGGCAGAATCCGGGGCGCACGCCAAGGGTCTGACGCGCGGTTGTCCACAGTGAAATCGAAGGGCTGTGGATTACTGCTGCAAACACAGCTCCAACCAGGCCGCGCCCAGGTCTTTGTTGCGAACGTCGCGCATCTTTTGCTCGTAGACCCAGGGCGTGATCAGGGGGACCGCCGCATTGTAATTCTCGGGCCAGGCCGGGCTGCTCTCCGCAACGGCTTGAGGCACGTCCCGCTCTTTGACTTTGTCCAGACGGGCCTTCTGGATCGCCGCCACGACATCGGCCTGATACTGACAACTCTGCTCTTTGGATTCGGCAGCAGCCAGAGGGGTGGCCAGCGCAGCAACGGCGATAGCAATACGCAACATAGAGATCTCCCGGATTCGTTTCTTGGTCACAGCTTAACCGGGCGCGGCAAAGCCTGCCATCTCCCTTTTCCCATTTGCGGGTGGTCGTGATGCTATTTCCTGTCGGCAACCCGGCCAAGCCGGATTGCCTTATCGCACAGTCCTCAGAGGCCTTTCGCGCGGTAGCTTTTCGAAACCCGGTCAATGGCCACGATATAGGCTGCCGTTCGCAGGTCCTCGACATCGTTGCGACTGTGCCAGACCTCGCGCATGGACTGATAGGCGATACGCATTGTGTCATCGAGACCGGAACGCACCAGTTCAAGTTCACCCGCACCTTTGAGGTATTTGGATTTGAAATCCGGCGACATTGTCCAAGCGTCACCCAGATAGCGGTCCAGGCGCTCCAATTCACTGACGATCAATTCATGCCGCGCCTCTTCCTGACGGCGCTGCATGCGGCCAAAGCGAATGTGGCTAAGATTCTTGACCCATTCGAAGTAGGACACGGTCACACCGCCGGCGTTGGCGTACATATCCGGAATGATCACCGTCCCCTTCTTGCGCAGGACTTCGTCCGCGCCCGCCGTTACCGGGCCGTTTGCGGCCTCGATGATCAGCGGCGCTTTTATACGCTCAGCGTTTTCCAGGTTGATGACGCCTTCCAAAGCGGCCGGAACAAGAATGTCGCAATCCGCCTCAAGAACCGCCCCACCTTCGGCAGAATGCGTGGCGTCGGGATAGTCACTGACGCCCCCATGTTTGACGATCCAATTGCGGACCGCTTCGACATCGATGCCTTCTGGATTGTAGAGCGCACCATCCCACTCAATGATGCCGACAATGATCGACCCATCTTCTTCGCTAAGGAACTTCGCGGCATGGTATCCCACGTTGCCAAGACCCTGCACCACAACACGCTTGCCATCCAGTTTGCCCGACAACCCAGCCTTTTGAACGTCTTCCGGATTGCGGAAGAATTCGCGCAGGGCGTATTGGATGCCACGACCCGTCGCCTCGACGCGGCCCGCGATCCCACCCGCGTTCAGCGGCTTGCCGGTGACGCAAGCCCGCGCGTTGATATCGGTCGTGTTCATCCGCGCGTACTGATCCGCCATCCAGGCCATCTCACGCTCGCCCGTGCCCATATCGGGGGCCGGGACGTTTTGCGACGGGTTGATCAGATCGCGCTTGGCCAACTCATAGGCGAAGCGCCGGGTGATCTGTTCCATTTCATATTCTTCGTATTTGCGGGGGTCGATGCACAGGCCGCCCTTTGACCCGCCAAACGGGGTTTCGACCAGCGCACATTTGTAGGTCATCAGCGCCGCCAGCGCTTCAACCTCGTCCTGGTTCACCGCCAAAGCATAGCGAATACCACCTTTCACAGGCTCCATATGCTCGGAATGAACCGAACGATAGCCCGTGAATGTATGGATTTCGCCCCGCAGCCGGACACCAAACCGCACGGTGTAGGTTGCGTTACAGACCCGGATCTTCTGCTCCAGCCCCGGCGGCAGATCCATCAGAGATGCCGCCCTATTGAACATCAGATCAACACTCTCGCGAAAGCTGGGTTCTTTGATGCCGGTCATGAATTCCTCCGTGTCGGTATTTGACGAATGTCATGACGTTTTGTCGCACCGCTGACCGATCCCTGCAATCTCCTAATGCACTTTTTTCAGGCATTTCATGTACAAGCGACCAATGGTAAACGAGGTGAGTCGCTGAACCACACGCAACCCCGATATTGTTTTGCATGATGAAACAAAGGGGTCAAAGTTCGCAAAACTGCGGCCAATTTTCATTCAATAATAGCATCATAGTGGCGATGGTGCCCAAATCTCGCCACGATCCGCATCTAAATTATTAAAGCTGCGAACAACTGGATTCAGTGTGTCTGACCAGTAGAGGGACTCGTTATGAACAATTTTGTTTGGAAGTCGATATTAACAAAGTCGAAGCGGGCAGACACCACCCGACCCGCGTCGGAATCCTTCGTGAAATCCGAAGATGGCTTGATGACTCTTTTGGCTTTGGGTCTGATCATGGTTGTGTTCGCCACAGCAGGTTTTGCCGTCGACATCATGCGTTTCGACCATGAGCGGGCGAGATTGCAGTATTCCCTTGACCGGGCCGTTTTGGCGGCCGCCGACCTTGAACAGGACCTTTGCCCAAAGGTTGTGATTGAAAGCTACCTGGAGAAAGAGGGCCTCAAAAAGTACCTGGTGGGGGATCCGATTGTCACGCCAGATCTCTGCGGTTCTCAAGCGGTGACGGTAAATGGGTATCGACGCGTTGAAGCTAGCGCGCAAATGGACGTCAAAATGCACTTCATGCAGTGGTGGAACGTCGACCACATCACCACCTCGGTGGTTAGTGTCGCTGAAGAAGCGATTGGCAATGTTGAAATCTCCCTAGTCCTTGACGTGTCGGGATCAATGAATAACAACAATCGCCTGACCACGCTGAAACTTGCCGCTCAAGACTTCGTGCAGGAAATGGTCGACAAAACCGAAGACGGCAAACTGTCGATCTCGATCGTTCCCTACGCGACGCAGGTTTCGCTGCCGGATTATCTAATGAACGAATTGTCCACATTTGGGACAAACGACCATGCAAATTGCATCAATTTCACCAGCCCTGAATTTTCAACATCGGCGTTTGATCTTGACATGATCCGCGAGCGCACAATGCACTTCACGCCATGGGGTACCTATGACCGGAGACCGGACGGTCTGATTGTATATAGCGAGGTTTGCGAGAATTCGCCCAACCGTGAGATCATGGTCCTTCAAAAGGATGCAGACGTTCTCAAGCAAAAAATTGCAGACTTCAGCGCAGCCGGGAACACGTCAATCGATCTTGGCGTGAAGTGGGGGCTGACCCTTCTGGACGATAGTTTCCGGCCGGTTATCGCCAAGCTAGCGGCAAATGGTGATGTTCCTGCCGAATTTGCAACCCGTCCCGCCAGTGTCGCGACGGGTGACACAATGAAAGTCATGGTCCTGATGACGGACGGGTCTAACACAACACAATACTGGGTAAACGAACCCTATCGTTCGGGGCAGGCAAATGTTTGGTGGAACGACGACGAGAAGATTTACTCGTACTTCGATGTCGACAACAACAACTTTATTTGGCCGGAGATTCCAACAGCTGTCTACGACTATGATGAGGGTTGGTACTGGGTCCGCGGCTCGCGCCAAGGACATGCTTATGGAAACGGCAACTACCGCCAGTATCGGTGTCGCTCCTATTCGTCCTACTACGGTGCATGCTACGATGTCGATTACGACACGTACGAAGATATTGTCGAGAATGGCACAGCCATATCACTGACTTGGCCTCAATTGTGGGAAAGAACGACGCGACGCGAAATCCGCGACATGCTGCGAAGCGCTTATGGTTGGGACTATGGAACGGATTGGTACAATGCAGCGGTTTCCACAAGTAGCCGCTCTCAAAAAGACCCCCGTGTAGAAGCCATGTGCGCCAAAGCCAAGGAAGAAGACAATGTTGTGATCTTCACAATCGCTTTGGAGGCCCCCTCAGCTGGCAAGAGCATTCTGAAGAAGTGCCAGAGTGATGACGGTGCCTACTATGAAGCCACGCCAACAAACCTTCCGGATGTATTCGCTTCAATTGGATCGAGCATCCGTAACCTGAGGCTGACACAATGATCAGACGTTTGTTCAGGAGACTGCGCCTGTTTCGGCGCGACGAAGAAGGCATGGCAACCATTGAGTTCGTCATGTGGTTCCCGATCTTTATTATGACGACTTACTCTGGTGTTGAACTTGGAATCGTCGCGTACAACCATGCGAATTTGGAGCGCGCCTTGGATGAAACGATCCAGGATGTCCGGATGAATCACATCTCAAAGTATACAGTTAATCCGGAGGAGGGGTGGACACACACCTTGCTAAAAGAAATCGTTTGCGACAAAGCCGGCGCGATCCCAGACTGCTTCGAAAACCTGGCGCTCGAGATGACGTCGATCGATCCTTTTAAGGGTAACCCCATGCTGTCGGGAGAGTTTGTAAACCCTTTCTGTGTCGATACGCCGGAAGATGTTCGCGGGAAGAAGGATCAGATGTTTTCGCCAGGAGCTGCAAATGAATTGATGGTCATTCGCGCTTGTGTCGAGATTAAGCCGTTGTTCAACGGAACCACCTTGGGAAAGTTGGCACAGCGCGACCCGGATGGTCAGTACGAACTGCACGCAACAACGGTGTTTGTCCATGAGCCAGCTTAATCAAATACTGCGCCGATCTATTTTGGGTTTCTTCGCTCGCTTCTTTCACAAACAAGAAGGCGTTGTCAGTATTGAGGCCATTATTGTCTTTCCGCTGCTGTTTTGGTCAATGTGGACCGCGTATACCTACTTCGATGGTTACCGTCAGGGTGCGCGCAATCTAAAAGCGGCCTTTGCCATTGCTGACATTCTATCGCGAGAGAAAAGTGACGTGAACGCACAGTACATCACATCGATGTATGAGTTGCAGCAATTCATGATTGCGGACCGCTCAGCCGTCTCGATGCGCATTTCGTTTGTCCGTTGGGATGAAGATGATGAGCGCCACTACCGGTTGTGGTCTTGCGTGCGCGGTGAAAGCTTCGAAAAACTGAACAACGAAACCGTTCTGGACTTAGCCGATCGGCTTCCGGTCATGGCGGACAACGCCAGGATGATCCTCGTAGAGACCAAAGACCTGTACACACGCCCTTTTAAAATCGGTTTTGGTGACCATCAGTTTGCAATTGACAAATTTATTTTCACTCAACCGCGCGGCTACACCAACATCAAAGCGACGGATGATTGCTAGACCCCGTCCCTATCCGCCAGCATCGCGGACAGCATCTCGGACATAAACTTGGTTTCGGCGGCGGCTGTCATGCCTCCGACACCGATGCGATGGCCCAAGCGCCACCAGAGCCCCGGCTCCCAAGTATTCACACCCTTGGTACCTGTCCGGACCAGGAAACCATTTGATGGTTTGAATGCAAACGCGCCCCGGTCAACCGCCTCAACGTCTTCAACGCGCGCGATCACGCGCCCCGACCCCGTGCGCAATTCCAGGCGCGTGAGTTCGATCCGGTCCATTGTCGCGTGCCACATGCGGTAGGCCAGCCAGAACGACGCTCCGCCGACGACAAACAGGAACACTTGCCAGACCGGCTCGGGCGGAGATGCAAGGGCGACATAGATCACCAGCGCTCCGACGATGGACAACATCCCCACCCCAGCCCATCGACGGGGCGACGACGCCTGAACCGTCGCGAGCACTTCATCCTGCATACATGCCTCCTGTCTGCTTTGGTCTCCCTTAACGGCTTTTCCCTGCGAACAACAGAGCGACAGATCATGATCAAATCTGCACAGTGAAGGTGTTTCTGCGCAAATTGACTGTGTACATGCAAGGCTTACATGCGGTCCAAGATTTCAGGAGGCCATCATGTCCCTAAGACCCACGCTTGAAACGCGCAAAGCCATGCCCACGATGGAAGGGGCTGGCGTCAAGCTTCACCGCGCATTCGGGTTTCAGGATCCGTCCGAACTCGACCCGTTTCTCCTGTTTGACGATTTCAGGAACGAGCACCCGCAGGACTATCAGGCCGGGTTTCCGTGGCATCCCCACCGCGGAATCGAAACCATAACGTATGTTCTGGCCGGGACCGTCGAGCATTCGGATTCGCTCGGCAATAGTGGCACGTTGGGGGCCGGGGACGTTCAGTGGATGACGGCCGGGTCCGGGATTTTGCATCAGGAAATGCCGCACGGCAACACATTAGGCCAGATGCACGGGTTCCAGCTGTGGGGCAATCTGCCTTCGGATCAGAAAATGACGGCCCCGCGCTACCAGGATGTGCAAGGCAAGGATATTCCTGAAGTCGTCGATGACGATGGGACATCTGTGCGTGTCATCGTTGGTGAGTTCTGGGGCCAAACCGGCCCGGTCGATGGGATCGCGGCGGACCCGCAATATCTGGATATTCACGTTCCACCGGGCGTGAAAAAGACCTTTCGTGTTGACACGTACCGCCGCGCCTTTGCCTATGTGTTTCAGGGCGCGGCGGCCTTTGCCGATGCCTCTGCACCCACCGGCGTGTTGCTTGAGAAAGAAGTGGCTGGGCAAGAAGTTAACATTCGGGACATGTCAGGTAATCGCACGCTTGTTCGCTTTGGAACAGGCGATGAAATCACCGTGCAGGCCGGTCCCGAAGGCGTCAGGTTCCTGCTGATCTCAGGCGCGCCGATTGATGAGCCTGTGGCCTGGCACGGCCCGATTGTGATGAACACCCGATCAGAGTTGGAACAAGCCTTCCGGGACCTGCGCAACGGCACGTTCATTCGTCCCGCGCATTGACGACACTGCGGCCGGGCCCGGATCGGGTCAGGCTGTCACTGCGCCGCGCACCATCTCCCAGTAGATCTGCTCGACCTCGTCCAGCGACAACCGCCCCCCTGCCCTGTACCAGGTCATTACGCCGTTCAGCATGGCGATGACTGCCAGCGTCGCAATCTTGGTATCCGTGATCGAAAACAGACCCGCCTTCTGCCCATCACTCAATATGGATTCGAGCGAGTCCTCGTACCTGCGCCGCAGATTTTCGATCTCGGTGAAGTTTTCGGGCGTCAGGTTCCGCAATTCCATATAGGCAATGAACACCTCGTCCGGACGCTGGAGATGGAACCGGATGTGAAATCCAACAAAACGGCGCAGGTCTTCTTCGGCGTCTGTGCTGGTCTCGAGCGAACGATATGTTTCCAGAAGTTCCTGCATATGGTCGCGCATCAAGCGGTACAACAGGCTTTGCTTGTCGGGTGTATAATTGTACAGCGCTCCAGCCTGCACACCCACCTCGCTCGCGATCTGTCGCATCGACACCGCCGCATAACCTTGCTGCGCAAACAACCGCAGCGCGGCCTTACGAATGCGCGGCCCTGTGATATCCGAATGTGAACCCTGTGTTCTTGCCATGAACCCACCGTATATGAACAGTTGTTCAAATAGAACCCTGCTTGAACCGGAGTCGCAAAAGGTGCATCACGGTGGTGCAATTGACGCTTAAAAGGTTCGCGATGAAACCTCTGGCCGTATCGGTATTGATCTTGATTTGCGCCGGATGCGCCGACGTCCCGGAACTGGACGGCAGCGAACCGCCCTCGGTCAAGGCCGCGCCCTATCCACGGCTTATCCCGCTGCAGGACACGCTCGGGCCGCCTTTAGACCCGGTCAATGAGGCTACGGAGGTTGAGGACGAGTTGACCGCACGCAGCGAAGCACTGGCGGCCAAAGCCCGTGCGCTGCAAACCGCGCAAACCAACTGAGCGCTTGCGCCTTTGACCCTTTGCGGGCCCTTGACGGATTGCACCCTCGGCCTGAACCGGCTAAGGCAGCGCTGATCGGACAAAACGTCCAAAATCAAGCAGGTCGAGCGGAAAGGACCCCACGGGATGACACAGGCGTTGCGGCTGGGAATTGCAGGCTTGGGCACTGTTGGAGTGGGCGTGGTAAAGATTGTCCGTCGTCATGCAGACCTGCTGCAGGCCCGCACAGGGCGCCCGGTCGTGATCACGGCGGTTTCGGCGCTGAATGCGGACAAAGACCGTGGTGTCAGCCTGTCGGACTATGCCTGGGAAACCGACCCTGTGGCTTTGGCGCAGCGGAACGACATCGACGTCTTTGTGGAACTGATGGGTGGCGAAAACGGCCCGGCAAAAGCGTCAGTCGAAGCTGCGCTGGCCACTGGCAAGGATGTGGTCACCGCCAACAAGGCGTTGCTCGCGATCCATGGTCAGGAGCTGGCGGAACAAGCCGAAGCAGCCGGCCGTGTCATTCGCTTTGAGGCGGCGGTCGCCGGTGGTATCCCGGTGATCAAGTCTCTGACCGAAGGTCTGGCCGGAAACGATATCACCCGTGTGATGGGCGTCATGAACGGCACCTGCAACTACATCCTGACCCGTATGCAATCGCAACAGCTGGGCTATAACGCCCTGTTCGAAGAATGCGCCCAGCTTGGGTATCTCGAGGCGGATCCCAACCTCGATGTGGGCGGCATCGACGCTGCACATAAGCTGGCCCTGTTGTCATCGATTGCGTTTGGCACAAAACCGAATTTTGACGGGATCGAGATTGAAGGCATCCAGCAGATCAGTCTGGACGACATCCATCAGGCCAGCGACATGGGATACCGCATCAAGTTGCTGGGAGTGGCGCAGCGGACGCCGCGCGGTCTCGAACAGCGCATGCAGCCGTGTCTGGTGCCCAGCGACTCGCCGCTGGGTCAGCTCGAAGGCGGCACCAATATGGTCGTGATCGAAGGCGACGCGGTCGAGCAGGTTGTCTTGCGCGGCCCTGGCGCCGGCGAAGGCCCAACCGCCAGCGCCGTGATGGGCGATGTTTGCGATCTGGCGCGTGGCCTTCATGTCCCGACATTCGGACGCCCTGCTGCGTCTCTGCAAGAAGCGAGACCGGCCCGTACTGGCCTGCCCGCCCCCTATTATCTGCGCCTTGCCTTGCTGGACAAACCCGGCGCACTGGCCAAGGTCGCCGCCATTCTCGGCGATGCCGGCGTGTCCATCGACCGGATGCGCCAGTATGCGCATTCCGAAACTACAGCCCCGGTTCTGATCGTGACTCACAAAACCACCCGCACAACACTGGACCACGCGCTGGACGGGTTGCGCACAACCGATGTGGTGTCAGGCGACCCGGTCGCGCTCCGTATCGAAAAGGTCTGACCCCTTGCAGCCTGCGGCGCGTGCAGGCTATGCCAGACACACCGTCTTTACTGACCAAAGGATTACATCGCATGACAGCCGCCAAGATCGATTTTAACGACCGTTTGCTCTCGCTTGGCCTCGCCCGGGTCGCGGAACAGGCTGCACTTGCCTCGGCGTCGCTGGTTGGGCGCGGAGACGAAAAAGCCGCTGATCAGGCGGCGGTGAACGCGATGCGCGAACAGTTGAACATGCTGGATATTGCAGGCGTTGTTGTGATCGGTGAAGGCGAGCGGGACGAAGCGCCGATGCTGTATATCGGGGAAGAGGTTGGCACCGGAAGCGGCCCCGGCGTGGACATCGCGCTGGACCCGCTTGAGGGCACCACGTTGACCGCCAAGGACATGCCAAATGCGCTTACAGTGATTGCAATGGGCCCGCGCGGCTCGATGCTGCATGCACCCGACGTGTACATGGACAAGCTGGCAATTGGCCCGGGCTATGCCGAGGGCGTCGTCACCCTGGACATGAGCCCGCGTGAACGGGTCGAGGCGTTGGCCAAAGCCAGAAACTGCGCCCCGACAGATATCACAGTGTGCATCCTGGAGCGCCCGCGTCACGAGGCAATGATTGCCGAGGTCCGCGACACCGGCGCGGCCATCCGCCTGATCACCGATGGGGACGTGGCAGGCGTGATGCACTGCGCCGAAAGCGAGGTCACCGGCATCGACATGTATATGGGCCTGGGTGGCGCGCCCGAGGGCGTGCTGGCCGCCGCCGCACTGAAGTGTATGGGGGGTCAGATTTTTGGGCGCCTGACGTTCCGCAACGACGATGAACGCGGCCGCGCCGCCAAGGCGGGTATCACTGATCTGGACCGTATCTATGCCCGGGACGAGATGGTGACAGCGGATGTGATCTTTGCCGCCACCGGCGTCACCGGCGGCTCGCTGCTGCCGCGTATCAAACGAGAACCCGGATGGGTTGAGACCACAACGTTGCTGATGCGGTCCAAAACCGGGTCTGTACGCCGCATGTCCTATCGGACCCCGATGTGGCCCCATGATGCCGCATAGCGGCTTGCGCCGCGGCCTTCGGCGAGAGTATTTGTGAAAAGATGAAGAGGCCGGGTCCAATGGGGTCCGGCCTTGATCGTAAAGGGGAACAGGTTGAGCTTTTTGGGTGTCGAGCAGTCCCTTACGGGCAGGCAATGGGTTGGACCCGCACCCGAGGTTGAACGAGCGGCAGCGATGCTGGCTCAACAGGTCGACCTGCCCCCAGCCGTGTGTCAGGTTCTGGCCCGACGCGGCGTATCGCCCGCAGAAGCTCTGAGCTTTCTGAACCCCAAGCTGAAAGAGCTGTTGCCCGACCCACGTACGCTGAAAGACATGGAAACTGCCGCTGCGCGGTTTCTGACCGCAGTGCGGCAAAAACAACGCATCGCCGTTTTTGCGGATTACGATGTGGACGGCGGCAGCTCGGCCGCGTTGCTGATCGTCTGGCTGCGCCAAATGGGTCTTGAGGCGACGCTCTATGTGCCCGACCGCATCGATGAGGGGTATGGGCCGAATGTGCCGGCCATGCGTGACCTCGCGCAAACCCATGATCTGATCCTGTGCGTGGATTGTGGTACCCTGAGTCACGATCCGATCTCTGCCGCCAGTGCTGCGGATGTGATTGTTCTGGATCACCATCTCGGTGGGGAAACCCTACCGGATTGCGTGGCGGTGGTGAATCCGAACCGGCAGGATGAAAGCGGCGAACTGGGTCACCTCTGCGCAGCTGCTGTGGTTTTTCTGATACTGGTCGAGGCCGGGCGGCAGTTGCGCGAAGCGGGCGCCAAAGGCCCCGATCTGATGTCGCTGTTGGATCTTGTCGCGTTGGCCACGATTGCTGACGTCGCGCCGCTGATCGGCGTCAACCGGGCGCTGGTGCGGCAGGGCCTCAAGGTTATGGCGGCCCGAAAGCGCCCGGGCCTGGTGGCTCTGTCAGACGTCTCCCGGCTGGATTCTGCGCCCACCAGCTATCACCTGGGGTTTGTGCTGGGTCCGCGGGTGAATGCGGGCGGGCGGATCGGTCAGGCTGATTTGGGCGCCCGTCTGCTGAGCACCAGTTCTCCGAGCGAGGCCGCCGCGTTGTCCCAACGGCTAGACGCGTTGAATGCAGAGCGGCGCGACATCGAAAACACCGTGCGTGCGGCGGCATTGCAGCAGGCCGAAGAGCGTGGACTGGACGCCCCTCTGGTCTGGGCTGCCGGCGACGGCTGGCATCCGGGGGTGGTCGGCATCGTGGCCTCGCGCCTCAAGGAGAGCGCAAACCGCCCTGCGATCGTCATCGGCTTTGACGGGGACGAGGGGAAAGGCTCGGGCCGGTCGGTGTCCGGTGTGGATTTGGGGGCTTCGGTGCAACGGCTGGTGTCCGAAGGGCTGCTAGTCAAGGGCGGCGGTCATAAAATGGCGGCGGGCCTCACCGTTATGCGCGATCAGTTGGAACCTGCAATGGCGCGTCTGAGCGACCTGTTGGCCAAACAGGGCGCGGGACGCGGCGGTCCGGCAGATCTGGAGCTGGACGGCACCTTGATGCCCGGCGCGGCGACCGTGGGCCTGATCGAGCAAATCGAACAGGTCGGTCCGTTCGGGGCCAGCGCCCCTGCCCCGCGCTATGCTTTTCCGGACCTTCAGGTTCGGTTCGCAAAGCGCGTGGGCGAGACACATCTGAAACTGTCGCTGTCAGACGGAATGAACGGCAGTCTCGAGGCCATTGCCTTTGGCGCATTCGACGGTCCAATGGGTGAGCGTCTGTCCAATCACGGCGGCGCGCGGTTTCATTTCGCCGGGCGTCTCGAGGTCAATTCGTGGGGCGGTCGCCAAAGCGTGCAATTGCGCCTGGAAGACGCGGCAGAGGCGAGTTAGGCTGTGTTTCAACCCGGCTTGATTGCCACCAAAAAACTTTAACACCGCTGCATTTTTCGGCTTGCGGGGGTGCAGGTGAAACCGTAAAAGGCCCTCCACAAGCCAGCGTGGCCCGTTCGTCTATCGGTTAGGACGCCAGGTTTTCAACCTGGAAAGAGGGGTTCGATTCCCCTACGGGCTACCATCAACCCATCTTTTTAAAATAAAATTATACACTTAGCGTATCACCACCTTCTCCGCCCAAGTATTAAACTGGAAAGCGAAGACATACAAACGGCCCCGAAGACACGCGCAACCGCCCATGAAAGCGTGATTAAATACTTCTCCATATCCGATCAACTGATGCACTTCGACAGTGATCACGGTAGGAATACGTTATGAGAACCGGCAACATACCCTTTCGCTTCGATATGTCGGACCTGTTGGCGGGCGCACGTCGCAGGTATACGAAGCACGTAGGCAACGTAACTATCAAATTGCCATTCGTAAGCATTGCGGTTGATCCGACCGACATAGAGCAACAGTTAGCCCGTGAACTGGTTATTCGGCTGGCAGATCGTCGCGTTCTATCTGCATGGGAATGCTGCGACAATTGTATCGACAACGCGTTGACATCCCTGCGGGAGATACGCTCGATACTCGTGGATAAACAGGTGGAACTTTCGAACTTAAGGGACGGCTCACTGTACCTTCTTGTTGAAGCTATGGCGTTGGGAATTCGTCAGTTCTTGACCTACGAAGAACTCTTGAACCGATCCGATGATGCGCCGCAGCATCCGCGATTTGGCGAGTTCTACAGGCCACCGGACACGCGACAAGCCTACTTCGACGCCTTGGAAGTGTTGCGCGGCCATCTAAGCCGGTGCTTGGGGCAGGTCGCCGCTATCGGTGCGATGGACTTGCCACAAGAGGGGTTGGTCAAAGAGTATCAAGGCAAATGGCAGATAGAAGCCTACGAAGGTTTACCCATCGAACACCAAGACAACATGTAAGAAGGCCGCGCCTCTGTTGGACATGGACTCGGCACGGTCGATGCGATGCAGCAATCGCCACGGAAAAACACCATCTCGATTGGGGTCAAGCCCGTACGCGAAACGGCATGCAAAAAAAGCGCGTAGGGCGGATCGGTGTGTCATGCGGGGTCACAGGCTGAATGTCTTACGACAAAGATCCTCGATCTGTTGCCAGGTTGCCTTGTATTCCGGTGTGTTTTCAGGCGCGTAGTGGAAGTTCTTCATCAATCCGGTCAATTGAGTAAACACCTGTCGCACCTCGGCCTTGTCCGAGAAGTCGGCCGTAGACTGAGACACGCCGTATACCAGTTTGAATACCATCTTCTGCCGCTCCAACGGCACCGTCGCATCCACCTTGTCGAACGCGTCCTGCTGTAGATAGACCATGTCAACAAACAGCGCCTTCTGCTGGGTCACAAAATCCTCGATTGTGACGCCTTCCTCGCCAGTCACCTGCATCATCTGGTCCACCTGTTCGCCTTTTTCGATCAGAGCGAGCAGATCGCGAACTTTGCTTGTCCAGCCTGGTTCCGCATTTTTGTCGTACCAGTCTGACAGCTGATCCAGATAGCGCGACCAGCTGAGCATCGGATCGACGGCAGGATAAAACCGCTTGTAGGCGCGTTCGGAAGACAGCCCGAGAAAGCACTTCACCGTCGACAGCGTCGATTGCGTGACCGGTTCGTCAAAATTTCCACCAGCGGGTGAGACCGTGCCAATCAGCGTCAGGCTACCCGGATCACCATCGTTGGTCATCAAAGCTCCGGCGCGTTCGTAAAGACCTTTGACCGAGCTTTCCAGATAAGCCGGAAAGCCCTCCTCCCCTGGAATTTCCTCCAGCTTTCCAGAGGTTTCGCGCATCGCCTGCACCCAGCGGCTGGTGCTGTCGGCGATCAGCAGCACGTCAAACCCCATCTGGCGGTAATACTCGCCCAGCGTTATGCCTGTGAAGATTGAGGCCTCGCGGGCCGCAACCGGCATGGACGAGGTGTTGCAGATGATAATCGTCCGGTCCATCAGGCTGCCCCCGGTGGTCGGGTCGGTCATCTTCGGAAACTCGGAAATCGTTTCGACGACTTCCCCTGCCCGCTCACCACAGGCCACGACGATCACGATGTCCACTTTGGCGTTTCGCGCGATCAGGTTCTGCAGGACAGTCTTACCCGCGCCAAACGGACCGGGGATACAGGCCGTGCCGCCACGCGCGATGGGAAAGAATGTGTCGATCAGCCGTTGCGATGTCAGAACCGGCTCGGTCGGATACAGACGCTCGGACAGGGCCCGTTTGAGGATGCTTTCGGGCAATGGCCGACGAACGGGCCATTTCTGTGACAGGGTCAGGGTGTGTTCACCCCCCTGTTCGTCTTCAAGGCGGGCCACGATGTCGTGGATCGTGGCCGCACCTTTCTGAACCCAGACCACCTTGTAGTCGCCTGCCCAATTGAACGGCAGCATGATCTTGTGGGTGAAATGTCCCTCAGGCACGGTTCCGAGACTGTCGCCTGCGGTCACTGTGTCTCCGACCTTGACCGACGGGGAAAACGACCACTTGGCCTGATCGTCGAGCGGTGCAACATCGGCACCGCGGGGCAGAAAGGTCCCGAATTCTGCAGCAACCTTCGGCAAAGGTGACTGCAGACCGTCGAAAACCTGTCCCAGCAAACCCGGCCCCAGTTCCACGGACAACAACTGTCCCGATTGTTCGACCGGATCACCCACCGCGATGCCGTCGGTGCTTTCGTAGACCTGCACATCGGCTGTATCGCCGCGAACCCGAAGAACTTCGGC
The DNA here is from genome assembly GCF_056535885.1 of Ruegeria sp. B1. NCBI lineage: Bacteria > Pseudomonadati > Pseudomonadota > Alphaproteobacteria > Rhodobacterales > Roseobacteraceae > Ruegeria > Ruegeria sp. B1. Next base: position 3,234,923 of record NZ_JBQFJA010000001.1, read on the forward strand.
TTTCAGACGCTCTTGCCGGCCGCCTGGGCCCGGGCGCGTCGGCAAAATGAAGACGACCTCGTTCTTGACCAGTTGCCCGGGCTGGCCGGATGCATCCTTGTCAGCCTGTATCTGCACAAGCCCTTCCTGAACGGAAACGACCCGCGCTGTGGCGGTGGATGACGATGTGGTTGGGGCGGTCATGCGCTTGCTCCGGCAAAATCAATATCGGCGACATCGGCCATCGCCTGCAGGGCCAGTTTTTCAAATCTTTGCGCAGCGTCCTGCGCGTTGCTTTGCGCCCAGCGGTCGAAAATGTTCCAGATCAGGACGTAGATGGCGACCGCCTCGAAATCGAACATGTGGCGGGCTGCATGCCGCTTTAGCTGTTTGTGGCTAACCGACAGAATGAGACGTTCGAGACCCAACGGGTCATCGTTGTCCAGCAATTGATGCGCCTCTTTCACCCAGGGCATCGCGCGCTCAAGTCCAAAGCCCGGATCGGACCAATGGGCCGGGATATAGCGGTTCCATCGACCTACGCCGAACGACCCGCTCGGCGGTCCCTCTCTCCGGTTGCGCAGACGCATGGCGGCCATCACCGACCGCAGCTCCATCCGTTCCATGAACAGCTTTTTCAGGGTGGGTTGCGGGATATCGCGCAAGGCCTGTTTGCAGCGCCGGATGGCCTGTGCGTCGGTGACATCCATGTCATAGGCGCTCCAGCTCAGGGCGTTCTCCAACACGCTCAGAACCTGCGAGTCCCCGGGCGTCAAAGCCTTGAGGCGGCGATCCAACCTAAGGCGGGACAGCGGGGGCTGCTTGGCAACAAACAACCGTTCGGACCCGGGTAGGCTGCAGATCAGTGCAATATAGGCATTGGGGTCCGACATCTCAGCGGATCACCCCTTCCAAAACCGCACGAAAGCGCGGCTGCAGATGCTGCATCAGCAACGAGGCCACAGCCTTATCGGTCAGGTCCAGAACGACGCCCTGATCTTCGGCCCGTACGCGAATTCCTGTCTGCGTGTCGTCCGACGCGTGCAGTTCGACATTCTCGCGCAGCATCTTGGCGGTCAGACCCAATACGTATTTCGTCAGTTTCCCGGACTGGATATCGTCCGCGTTCTGTTTGATGTCTTCCTGGGTGGCCACCTTTGCCGGCAGGATAACCTGCACCCTGCCCTCGAGATTGGCACCCGCGGCGGCACGGCCAACAACCTCAAGGATCATCTGTTTCAGCAGTTCAGGATCGGCCATATCCTTGGTGACCAGACGTTCCACATCCCCGCGAAACCGGTCGGTCAAACCCGCCTTCATCGTGAGAACCGCATCGCGCATCGCGGTGTTCAACGCCTCTTCTCCGGCCGCACGGTAATTGTCGGCTTCGGTGCGCGCCTTTTTAAGATAGTCGTCGGCTTGGTGCCGGGCATCCGCGAGGATGCGCGCCGCCTCGGCCTTGGCGTCGTCGCGTAGCTTTTCAGCCTCAGCCTGACCCGCCGCGACCCCATCGTTGCGCAGCTTGTCGATCAGGGCATCGACACCGTGGGAGATTGTACGATCCTGCGCCATCAACTGATCCCCGCGCTGATAACCAGGGCAAATACAAAGGCAAAGACACCGAAGCCTTCGATAATCGCGGCGGGCGCAAGCGCAAGGCCAAAGATCTCAGGCTTTTCCTTGGTCGCGTTGATTGCTGCGGCACAGGCCCGGCCCTGCCATATGCCGCAATACATCAGCGCAATACCCGACAGGATACCGATCCCGAACAATCCACCCGCGTTGTCCGGTGTGACATCCCGGTTCAACGTGAACATGATGACAATGCCATAGATCACCATCGTCGAAGGAAAGGCCGACACGCCGACAAACCGCCCATAGCCGCCGTCGGTTTCGGTCATGGCACCGATGCTGGCCTGTCCGGCTATGGCGCATCCAACCGCACTGGCGGCGGCGCCCAGCGCCATGGGTGCATAGATGCCCAGCCAGCCCAAAGTGAGTACAAGCTCATTCATTCCTGAACCTCCTTGCGGGCGAACGGGCGAAAGACAATGCCTTCGTCCGGCAGACCCCATTTAAAGAATTCGATGTAATTCAGACGCAACCCGTGGACGACGCCGCTCATCATCGCGAGGGCAAAGTTCAGAACGTGCCCAACGATCAGGATCAGCAACCCAAACAGGATACCCGGCCCCTTGAGCGCCTGCATCACCGATCCTGCCAGATCGTTGAACGTGATCGCCAGCGACGCCGAGGCGAGACCTAGCGCAAACAGGCGCATATAGCTGAGGACATCGCCGAATGCGCCCATGGCACCTGCCAGGCTTTGCAAGCCGCCGACCAGCCGCCAGACCCAATCCATCGGCGTCTTAATCATGCGTTCGCTGGAAAACAGCACAATCGCCAGTACACCGGCACCCATCATTGCGGCACCCGGCGCCATGGAGGTCGCATTCATGTAGCTCAGCCACAGAATAAACCCGCCGATCAAGGCCGCGATCCAGCCCAGGTTGGCGATGGCCTTGCGCTGACCCCAGGCGGCGCGCGCTGCCAGCGCGTTGGCAAGCACCAGATGCAAAACACCCACCACGATGGACATCATCATCATTGCGTTGAAATTGTTCAGGTCCAGCACCTTGAATCGAGCCAATACCGATCCATCCGGCGGCGACACGCCAAAATAGCTTCCAACCAGAACGCCATACAGGATCGTTGCACCGGAAATCATAACTCCAAACCGTCGCCAAGAGCGTTGGGCAGCCGTCGCGTCCAGCCGCTTCCAAAACGCCAGCAATCCCAGCAGGATCACCGCGCCGTACCCTGCATCTGCAACGATCATTGCAAAGAAAATCGCAAAGGACACCGATACAATGACGCTGGGATCCCAGTCCCGATAGCCGGGCACCTGATAAAACAGCGCCAGATCCACCGCAGCACTGCGATTTTCGGGCTGTTCCAGCAATGTGGGCGGTGTGTCATCCGGCGTGGGGTCCTCGATCAGGACCGCCGCACCTTTGTCGCCCGCCATGCCCAGAACCGCATCCACACGGTCCTGGGGCACCCAACCCTGCAACGCAAACACTGCCTCGTCATCGCGCACCTTTTGCCGCGCATGGGCCAGTTCAGCAGCGCTTTCTGCCACCGAAAGGTTGCGGCGCATCAAGGTCAGATACCGCGTCTGTGCCACCCGTTCGGCATCCAACGCCTCCAGCGCAATCTTGGCCTCTTCCAACTGCGCCTCAAGCTCGTGTATCGGCAACGATCCCGTATGCGTCCGGGAGATGGGCAGAATGTCGTCATCCGGTTCTTCAGGGGAAATAAGAACGGCGTAGAGATACCTGTGATCCTCTTCGAGAACAGCCCAGGGTAACTCGAGCCCGGACAGAGCATCGCGATGCTTGAGTGGCAGTCTGTAAAACCACAACCGGTTGCCAGCCAATACATCCGTCGGAGGGAAGTCCAGATCCCCCCACGGTCGGACCTGCGCGATGCGATGCGCCAGAAAGTCCCGCCGGTCCATCATGTCCCGGCTGCGCTGCATCAGGTCGCGGATGTCTTTCACGAACTTATCCATGTCGAAATTGGGATCGCGCTGGATCTGACGGCGCGGATCGGGGGTTTCGGCCAGAAACCGTAGGGCCTTGTAGGCGTCTCTGGCCCCCCGTTCGCTGATTTTCTCGGGCTCACTCGGCGGCGGAACCAGCGGCAGCACATGCATACATCCCAGATCCTGCAACGCCTCGAGCGTTTTGGTCTTTTGCGCAGCCGGACCAACCAGCGACAGTTTTTTAAGCCTGGCGACTGTCATGCCAATGCCTCACGCGCATGCTTGCGTTTGGAGATTTTCGACCGCACGACTGCCTGCATCTGTTCGTCGCTCAGGTAGATGCGAATTTTTTTGATGTTGGCTTTGGCACGCGGGATCAGAACCTTTTCAAACAGATTGACGCGCTGGGTGATGGTCGCGACGGCTTTGTCAAAGATCCTGACCCGCTCCTCGGCCACTTTGACCCGCAACCGCGCCTCGATCATATCGTGCAACAGCCGCGCCGTTGTATCGACCCAATGCGGTTTGGCGAGCACCGAATACGGGCGCACCACGACCTCTATCCGATCCAGCGCCGGCATTTTCACGCCCACGACATTGATCTGTTTGATCTGATAGTCCTTGAGCGTGACCAATCCATCCAGACCGACCTTGTGCTGTGCCAGCATCGGCAGCTTTTCACCCACTTGGCGGGCCAACTCCTGTACCTCGTCTTGCAGGCGCAGCACCTCCGTGCGGGCTTTCGCCCGTTCCGCCATCAGTTGCTGACGCTTGAGATCCAGAGATGGCAGAAACCGCTCATAGCTTTTCAGCTGGGTCTGTTCGCGGGCAAGCGACGATTTATTCAGCTGCAACCTGGCCATCGGCGTCCTTTGGGAAGTATTTGTCGATCAGGGTCTGTTTCATCAGCAACTGCTCGGGCGCAAAACACTCCGCCAGCGTTTTCCAACCCAGATCCAAGGCCGCCTCCAGCGGGATCGAAACGTTGATGTCCATAAACCGGGTTCGAAACAGGCCCCCGAACTTCAGCAACTGATGATCATAGTCGGACAGATCGAACGCCATCGCCTGTTTTTGCGCTGCGTCCCGGCTTTCCGAATAAAACCGGATCATCGTGTTCATGATCTGCCCGTGGTCTTCGCGCGTGGTTTTACCAATGACGTTCTGTTTCAGGCGCGACAAGCTGCCAAACGGATCAATCACTCCGCTATGCAAGTAGAACTGCCCTTCGGTGATGTATCCTGTGTTGTCCGGTACGGGATGGGTCACATCGTTGCCGGGCATCGTCGTCACTGTCAGAACCGTGACCGAGCCGCCCTTGGCATAGTCACACGCCTTCTCATAGCGGCGCGCAAGCTGCGAATAAAGGTCCCCCATGTAACCGCGTTGCGAGGGTACGCGCTCCTGACTTATGCCGACCTCTTTCATTGCATCGGCATAGGCGGTCATGTCGGTCAGCAGCACCAGCACGCGCTTGCCCTCTTCCACCGCAAATTTCTCGGCCACCGCCAGCGCCATGTCCGGCACCAGAAGGCGTTCGACCAAGGGGTCCATCGCCTGATTGACGAACATGACCGTCCGCGAGAACACGCCCGCATCCTCAAAGGATGTGCGGAACGTGTGATAGTCGTCAAAGATCAGCCCGAGCCCGCCAAAGACCACGATGTCTGCATCTGCCTGAATGCCAATTCGACTCAGGAACGCGTTGAACGGCTCGCCCGAGACGGAAAAGATGGGGATTTTCTGGCTTTCAACCAGCGTGTTGAACACGTCGATCATTGGCACATCGGTGCGGATCATCTTGTTGGGCACCGCCCGTTCGGCAGGGTTCACCGTAGGTCCGCCAATCTCGATCCGGGGCTCGGAAGACAGATCCGGCCCGCCGTCGATTGTCTGACCGGCGCCGTCAAACACGCGCCCGAGAATGTTGGCCGAATACGGCGTCTGCATCGGGTGTCCGAGAAATGTCGCGGTCGCCTCGGTCGAGATACCCTTGGTGCCGGAAAACACCTCAAGCGTCACCACGTCCCGGTCGATGAAGATTACCTGCGCCAGCGTTTTGCGGCCATCCACCGTCTCGATCACGGCAAGATCATTGAAGCGCACCGCAGTTTCGCCCGAGCGCTCGGCCGGCACCCGAACCTTGATCGTATCGCCGACAATTTCCAGGACGCGTGTGTATTTCAATAGACTTTGGGACATTGCAAATCCTCATACGTCCAAATGATTTTTAGCACTCCGCGCCGCGACGGCCAGTGCGAATTTTTGCAATCACAGGTTCAGCTTACAACGAATTCAAAAATTGACAAATGAGGATACACCCAACCTGCCGAGACCGGCGCCGATTCACTTGCCGAAATTTCAGTGTTGCAAACGGGTGTGGTCTCACTGACGCCGTCTAGCCGCCGGGTTGGAGCCGGGACGTAATCTCGCCGAGTGAAGACTTGATCGGTTCAAAACAAGTAATCGACGAGGTCGATCCCCGATCACCACCCGCGGCGACCAAACAGGGAATGCAGCCGGTTCTGATCCGCGAAAGGCTCGATAGCCTGGGATTGTTTCAGGCGCGAGACGACGCGCTCGACCATAACGCAGCTGATCACCGCAAAAATGACACCGCCAAAGGCCTGCCCCAGCAGCACGCCCGAGGCACCTGCCAGATAAGACCCGATGGACGCAAACACCCAGGTTCCAATAGTGTGGCGCCCCCAGTTGATCCAGGTGGAATACACCGGATACCCGAGGTTGTTGAAGCTGGCATTTGCAACAAAAATGACGCCGTTGAAAAACGCCGCCAGAGCCAGCGGGCCGCAGAACAGATAGATCAGAATGCGGGTCTCTCCCTGGGCTGCGAACAAGTCTGCAATGGGCGCACGCAACAGAAACAGGATCGCGGCCATCCCCAGGACATAAATCGCAGTGAATTTGATCCCGGCGAAAAAGGCGTCTCGAACCCGATCAAATTTTTCGGCCCCGAAATTCTGACCGATGATGGGCCCGATTGCCCCCGAAAGCGCGAAAATCACCGAAAACGCAACCGGCAGCAAGCGGCCGATCACGGCCATTCCGGCGACGGCATCTGTTCCATATTCAGCAATCTCGCGCACCACGATAGCGTTGCCGATGGGGGTAGCCACATTCGTCAGAACCGCCGGGATCGCAATGGCGCGCACCGGGCGCAGATCGTATGCAACTTGTCTCAGCGATGGGCGGGCAAAACCTCGATGAACATGCAATGTAGGCCAAAGCGCCGCACCCAGAATGCACAGCCGCGCCAGAACCGACGCCAGGGCTGCACCGTCCAGACCCAGGCCAACGCCAAAGATCAGAATCGGATCAAGGACCGCGTTCACCACGCCGCCATAGATTGTCGCCAGCATCGACCTGCGCGCGTCGCCATGGGCACGCAAAACGGCCATGGCCACCATCGCAATCGACATCACCCACATGGTTGGCAAGATGATCGAGACATACCGGGTGGCCAGGCGCAAAACCTCGCCCTCAGCGCCGAGCAGAGACAACAAAGAGCTCAGATTCAGCATCACCAGAGCGGGCGTGATCAACCCGACGATCAAACCCAGAACCGCCACGCTGGAGGCAAAGTGCCGCGCCTGATCCGGCCTGCCCGCGCCCAGTTCGCGCGCCACAAGCGCCCCTGCGGCAATCGACAGACCGATATTGATCGCGTTGGTAAAAAACAACAGCGTCCCCGCGTACCCGACCGCAGCGGCCAACGCATCGTTGCCCAGCATGGAGATGAAAACCATGTCGACAAAATCAACGGCAAAGATCGCCATCAGACCGATGCTGGTGGTCAGCGACATGCGCGTGACATGGCGCATCAGGCTGCCACTCAGGAACACCGCTTCGTTGGTTGACTGACCGGCCATGTCTTTGCCCGTTTGTTACCGCGACCCGCGCGGCCACACCACAAGCGACCACAGCGCCCCGCCAACCGTCAAGACGGATATGGCCCGGCACAGGCGTAGGAACCAATTGCCCTCCAGCGATGAGCGGTCACCGGTTCTAGCTTTGGGACGCCTGAGTGTACGCGTCGACGATCCCGTAAAACCAATCCGCCCCGTCTTTCCACCTATTGTCGAAGGTCAGGAACACGGCCCTGCTAAAGCTCGGAGCCGCGTGCAAACGATAGAGTTTGTTGCGTGACAACTCCTCCTCCACAAGCCGCAGGGGCAGATACGCGCTGCCCACCGCCCGCAGGATGTGTTGCAGTGCCACAGGTGCATTTCCGAAACTGAGGCGTGCGGTACCGGCATCGGCATAGGCGATGGCGTGATCGCGGCCAAAAACCTCGCCTGCATCGACATAGACATAAGATGGGTTGAACCGGATCGGGCTGGCCGGGTCATCTGATACCAAAACCAATTCGTCCGGCGGTAAAACGATTTGATCCTGTTTCTGCGAATGGGCCGAGCGATATGTGAAAGCCAGATCAGACTTGCCCTCGTTCAGCCAGTTTGTGACATCCGACTGACGGCCTAGCCAGATCGACAAGCTGACATCCGGGTATTGATCCATAAGGCATTCGGCAAAGCGCTCAGCCAGGTTCGGCCACAGATCAAACTCGCAGGCCAGATTGCAGATCCCCGACAGGCCGTCTGGCAATGCCGTTTCCTGGCGGGCCTGCTGCCACAGGTTCACGATTGTATCGGCATATCGATGCAGTTTGACGCCAGCCGCCGTCAGCGTGGCACCGGATTTGTTGCGCACCAAAAGGGTTTGGCCCAATTCATCTTCCAACGATTTCAACCGCGCGGTGACCGTGGATTGCGTGACGTTCAGAGCATCCGAGGCCCGCACAAGGCTTCCGGCTTCCACAATGGCCAAAAATGTCCGTAGCTCCTGAAGGTTCATTGTTCTTAATTCGGATTTTCCGAACTTAATGTCCAATATTATTTGATATCCCGCTGCATTCTTCGTTGCTACGGTCTGTTTCAGGGAGGACAGTAGGCCATGATGCATGTTGAACGGGAGAGTTTCATCGCAGCGATGCGCAATGTCGCCAGCAGCGTCAGCGTCGTCACCACCGACGGGCGGGCTGGCCGATACGGCGCGACAGTGTCAGCGTTCTGTTCGGTGTCAGCCGATCCGCCGAGTGTTCTTGTCTGTTTGCATGCCGCATCGCGGATCGCGCATTTTGTTGCCCAAAATGGTGTATTTTGTGTGAATGTTTTGCCGGCGGGAGCCTCTGACATTGCGGACCGCTTCGCGGGAAAACATGACGCGGCGGTTGAGAGCCGGTTTGACGGAATCGACATCTGCGGTGCAGTGCCCGTGTTGCCTTGTGCGACGGCTTTGACCTGCACCGTGACCCAGACAACGCAGGAAGGCAGCCACCTGATCTGCTTTGGCCGGGTGACGGATGTCACGCTGGGCTTTGAGATGCCGCTCACCTACCTGGCGGGTCAGTATCGTCCTATTGCAACGCATGAGGTGCCGAGTTGACCGTTGAAATCCGTCAAATGCGGGTCGGGATGCAAGCGGTTGGCTACACGCGCTCTCATAGAGCCAGATGACCCTGCCCGATGACCCGATCGCAAACCCGTTCAAGCCATACGGTTAGAAGCAAGGTGACAGTATGAAATTTCACTTGGCCATCAATCTTGAACGCATGGACCCATCGACCTGCATGAAGGCCGTGCGCGATCATACGATTGATATGGTGAAAATGGCAGATCAGGCCGGGTTCGAAATCGCCTGGGCCGCCGAGCATCACGCGCTGGAAATGACCATCGCGCCGAACCCGTTTCAGATCATGACCTGGTGGGCTGATCACACCGAAAACATCCGGCTTGGATGCGGTGTGGCCAATGCCGCCTACTGGCATCCGATCAACCTGGCCGGTGAGGCGGCGATGGTTGATTTGCTGTCGGACGGGCGGTTGGAACTGGGCCTTGGGTCCGGCGCATATCAACGCGAGTTTGACCGCATGCATCCCGGGCTGGATCAGAAAGACAGCTACAAGTTCATGCAGGAAATGCTGCCGCTGGTGCGCGACCTCTGGAAAGGTGACGTGGAACACAACGGTGACAAGTGGCAGTTTCCCAAGGCGACCGCCTGCCCCAAACCGGTGCAGGAGACAGTGCCGATGTGGGTCGCCGCCCGCTCGCCCATCACCTTTGACTACGCGGTTGCCAACGACTGTAACGTGATGTGCTGGCCGCTGACGATGCCGATGGCAGAGGCCGAGAAATATAAGGCGCAACTGGATGAAAGTATCGCAAAAGCCGGTGGCTGGACCGGGACCTTTGCGCTGATGCGTCATACGGCGGTCTATGACAACGAGGATGACCGTGCAGCGTCCGTCGGGGCCGTGCGCAATGTGTTGGGCCAGTTCGGCAACCTGATGATGAAAAAGGGCGATGTCTTGAACGGCTTTCCTGAGCGTGTTCCGCTGGAAGAGTTGGACGGCAACGTGCGGGTCGATCCGGACATGCTGGAGGAAAACCTGATGCTTGGATCGCCCGAACAGGTTATCCAAAAGCTGAAAGCGTACAAGGCATTGAGTGTGGATGCCTTCATCTACTACGCCTCGATGGGCCTCGATCTGGACGTGCAAAAACGGTCGATGAACCTGTTTATCAATGAAGTCATGCCAGAGTTTGCATGATGCCGCCTAAATTCTAGGCAAACGCGGTTCAGGATGTCGCGCCCGGAATGGGTAAGCTGCAGCTGGACGTAGCTGGCGACGCACTGGAATAGGTGTTGCAAGGTGTGGGTGGGCGCCGAAAGGTGCCTTTTGGTAAGCGCATCTCGTTCATCACGCCCTAAGCGCACTGAGGCATCAGGTCGGAACCAACCTTCCAAAATTGGTGTGCGCCTCTGAAAAACCTGTGAACGCCACCAGACGTCATGCATCTGATGAGCGCGGTTTCTCCTATAACGCGAGCCAGGTCGGCGGAACATCGCGTGTAAGCTGGATGTCATTGGTGAGTTTTCTCGCAAGCACCTAGCCTTGTGTCCGGACGAATCGCTCATCTGAAAAAGGAGTGGCAGGCATGATCACGTTTCGCGTATTGGCCTGTGTTTCTGCAACCGCATGGATCGCGTGGACTGCCGAACCGTCGGATGCCATGCCGCAGGGCGGCAAATCGTTTTTTGACCCGTTTGATACTCTCGAAACAAGCCGGTGGTTTGTCTCCAGCGGGTGGGCAAATGGCGATCATCAAAGCTGTCTGTGGCACAGCAACCGTGTCGGGGTTCGGGACGGGCTGCTAGAGCTGTCCTTGACAGATCACGCCAAACAGGACCGCGCGTTCAGTTGCGGCGAGGTACAGACCCATGACCGGCTGGGATACGGAACTTTCGAGGCCCGTATGAAAGTGCCCTATGCGCGCGGCATGAACGCGAACATGTTTACCTTCATCGGCGCGCCCCAGGATCGGCCGCACAACGAAATCGACTTTGAGTTCATTGCCCGTGATGGACCGACACTGCAGACAAACTTCCATTTTCGCGGCAAAAGCGACAATACCGACCTGCTGCCGATGCCGGATGACGGCAAGTTTCACGACTACGCCTTTATCTGGGAGCCGGACCGGATACGCTGGTACATTGACGGGAAACTGATCCGCGACATTCGCGGTGGCGATTTGCCGGATGAGCCGCAAAAGATGTATCTCAGCCTGTGGTCGACCGAAACGCTCGTCGACTGGATGGGGATGTTCGATGCAAGTTCAGCGCCTCAGGTTCTTGAGGTCGACTGGGCCGCCTACACGAAATTGGGAGAAGGCTGCGCGTTCCAACAGTCCGTGCTGTGTCGCAGCGGGGTTGATGCTCCGTCATGAGAAGACTGAAATGCACGCCCGGTGCCGCACGGCCCGGCACCAGTGGGACATGTGGCCCGGGGTCCGGCGCGCGTCGTTTCCCGACTGATCCTTGCCATCGAACCAAGGTCACCGGAACTTGGGTGGGCACCGTCGTCGAGACGTGCAAAACCACGCCAAAGGCCACAGTTCCATGAGCATTGCGCTGGCCTCACTCATCGATCCGGAACGGAACACGCCTTATGCGGTGCCTGCCATTGCGATATCGATGTTTGTTTTTGCCTATTCCCCGAGTTTTGGGCCGCTTTCGGTCCTTATCTTTTATGGTCTATGGCTGCTGCCGTTCACACTGGCCCCCCGCATCCTGCTGGCGCGCCCCTGGCCGGTAATCCTTCTGTTACTCGTCCCATTTTTCTTTGCACTGTCCACCATTTGGAGCGATTCCCCGGCCGTTACACTGCGGGCTTCGATTCAGTATGGCATCACGGTTTTTGCGGGGTTGGTGGCCGCGCGCATTACCTCGGTCGCCAACCTTGCGCTGGGTGGTACGGTCGGGGGGCTGATCGTTTTGCTCTATTCGGCGGCCAATGGCGGCTACTCGTATGACTACATCGACGGAGATTTTGCCTTCAACGGCGCATTTTCATCGAAGAACCAGCTTGGCTACTTTGCCACGCTTGCGATCATTTTCTCGGTCTCGCTTGTCTGGATTTTCAGAACCAAGCGCAGCTTGATCCCGCTGGCCGCGATTACCGCCGCAATCGGCGCGGTGATTCTGTGGATGTCGGATTCCGCCACATCCCTGCTGTCGGCGCTTGCCGCTTTTGCCGTAATCCTGTTCATCGGATTTGTTCTGCTGCTGGCGCCCAAGTTGCGGCGCACCACCGTTTTCCTCGCCGTCACCGCGCTGGGCGCTTTGGTTTTGGCATCACATCACCTGGGGGCTTTCGACGCCGTGCTGGCAGCCTTCGGCAGGGACGCCAGCCTGACAGGCCGCACCTATTTGTGGAGCCAGGCGTTTGAGGTCGGGGCCGAACAGCCCATTCTGGGTCTGGGATACAACGCCTTTTGGGTTCATGGGCGTCCGGCGGCGGAACAACTCTGGGCCGAGTTCTACATCACCGCACGCACCGGCTTTCACTTTCACAATCTTCTGATCGAAACCTATGTCGGAACCGGTCTGGTCGGGCTGGCGATGATCATCGGTCTGTGCCTGCTGCTGGTCATCATGCCGCTCAGCGCCGCTCTGGCGCGCGGCAGTGTCGGTTCGATCATGTTCTTTTCCGGTCTGGCAGCACTGTTTCTTGTGCGCTCCGTTGCCGAGGTTGATTTTGTGACACCCCATACAGTCGGCTCATTTCTAGTCGCCTACGTCCTCTTACGCCTGTTCGATCATCACCGCAGTGTGCGGCACGCAACCCGCTTGTCGATGCCCATGCGGCAGATGCGGCATCCGTCGCTGGCCAGAACAGTGGGGGCAATCGAATGAAAACCTGGGCCGATCATAGTTTCTGCAAAACATCGATGCATGGCAAACGCGGGGGCGCACGCTTGCCAAAGGTGCAGTTCGCCACTGACGCTTCGGAGGTCTTGCCATGAACGAGCCCGTCAAGGAAAGGCGCATCAGCTGGACAAAAGACAACGCACATCTGCTTGCGGGATACCGGGACGAACCCCGGATCGATACCGGCGCAATGATACGGGCCGTTCGGCGTCAGGTTCCTTTGACCATGGCATCTGCCACTCTGGGCGTCGCCCTGTCGGTGGTGATGATTCTGGGGTCTGTGCCCCGCTATACAGCCGTCGAGACGGTACTGTTGGATGAGGAACGCGCCGAGTTGCTGAACGAGGTGTCGCCTCTCCCCAACGCCGTGCGATCGGACACGGCGGTTCAAAGCGAGATCGAGATCATCAAGTCCCGTGCTCTGGCTTACCAGGTCGTGGACATGCTGGGGCTGGAACAGGATACGGATTTCCTGTCGCCGCCGCTCGGGGCCACTGAACATGTGAGCCGCCTGATCTCTTCTGTGACGCGCCCGCTGGCACGGCTTTTGACGCCTGCGCCCCCTGCCCCCCGAGCAGACGCGCTGTCCTCGGGTATGGGCACCCAAGGCGGTGCTGAAACCACGATCCCGGAGTTTGATCTGGAGGTCACGGACAGGGACCGGGCCGTGCGCATCCTGCGTGACCGGCTGTCGGTGTCGCGGTCCGGCCGGAGCCTTGTGATCGAAATCGGGTTTTCGGATTTCGACCCGACGCGCGCCGCACTGATCGCGCGCGGCTATGGATCTGCCTATGAGAACTTTCAGCTCGTCACGACAAACGAGGTTGCCGCCAAGGCCGAAGCCTGGCTGCGCGACCGTCTTGAGGTGCTAGAGGAAAAGAGCATCCAGGCGGCCTCGGCCCTGCAGGAATTCCGCACCGAGAACGATCTGGTTCAGGTACGCGGCGATTTGCTGACCGAACAACAGCAATCCGAACTGGCCAGCGAACTGGTCACGGCAGCAGCATCTGCAGCCGAAGCAGAAGCGCATCTGGACAGTCTGGAATCGCTCGTTGCGCGCGTCAGAAACGATGAACAGATCATCGCCGTTCCATTTGTCGACGGCCTTGTCGCCGGCGGCAGCGAAGACCTGCGGCGCAATTACCTGAGTGCACGTCAAAACTATCGCCGGATTGTCGAGCAGTTCGGCGCGGAACATCCCCAGGCGCAGCAGTTGCAGGACCGTATTCAGGTTCTGACCGACGCCCTGATCGTTGATCTGGAGCAAGCGACCGAAGCGGCCCGCGTCGTCTACAACATGGCGCGTGGCCGCGAGCAGTCCCTGCGGTCCGATCTGGCGGCGACCACCGACACGTCGGACCTGAACGTGGCGTTGCGCGGACGGTTGCAGCAGCTTGAGGCCATTTCGGAAACCTATGCGCAGGTCTACCGCGACTATCTTGCCCGCCTTGAAGTGACGATGCAGCAACAGAATTTCCCCATTGCCTCCATCAAGATCATCTCGCCGGCCGAGGTTCCCAGAGACCCGTCGAGCCCACAAAAGAAAGCCATGATTTTTGCAGGTCTGCTGCTGGGCGGTCTGTTGGGAGCGTTGATCGGGGCCGCACGTGAACTGGTTCCGAAACCCGTCCGGACCGCCGCGGCGCTTCGCCACGAGGTCGGTTTGAACTGCGCGGGCCTGCTACCGGGCAAGGACAGCGCACGCGACAAGGCTGCGGCAAACACAAAGGCGCGCACGCTGGAACGGCTGGCTCAGGCCTGCGAGGCCAACCGGCAAAACTCTTCGGGTGTCTTGATCGGCATCGCACCCCTATTGCCGGGCCTCGCAAAGCCGCAGGATCTACCGATGGAGTTGGCCCAAAGACTGTCTGGGCATGGCAGCCGCAAGGTTTTAGTGATTCACGCGGACCACGCATCCGACAGGTCGCCTCAGACACCGTCCGCCGGTGTTGATACCGTCAGTCTGGAAAGCGTAGCCGCCAGTTTCAGCGACCCAGACACGCGGACACCCGGCCTCGGCGATCTGACGCAATTGGCCAAGGAGCTTCGGCAAAAGTATGACTTTGTCCTGGTTGACATGCCCCCCCTGAGCCAGGCCGCGCAATCTGACCCCACCTCATGGGCGTATGACGTGACACTCCTTCGGATCGCCTGGGGCAAAGTGCTGCCGAGCTTTATCTCGGAGGCGCTGCAGGACCATCCCCGGTTCAGTGCCGCGCTCACCACGACGGTTTTGGAAGATGCAAATCTTGCGACGGCAAGAAAATACATCAGTCCGGGTAGCTATGAGGAACTCAAGATCAATGCTTAGATGCCGACCCATAAGCCTATACCTGGCGCATCTGGGTGTCGTTTGTGCCGTAATGCTGAACATGCTGGTTTTCGGTGGAGCGTCCGCGCAAACCCAACCCGAATCCGGGATTTTGGATCGCGAACATATCGGGCCGCAACAGACGCTGGACATCCGGATCGGCCGTTGGGACCCGGTCAGCGAAGCCTTTGTTGCCTGGGAGGCAATCGGCGGGTCGTATCTTGTCGACACGACGGGCAAGGTGGCTCTGCCCCTGGTCGGCAGCGTTCAGGCGACCGGGATGACACCTGACGAATTGGGCGCGGACCTGTCGCAACGTATTCAGGACCGCATGGGGCTGCGCGGTACTGTCCAGGCCATTGTGACGATTACAGAATTTGCGCCGATCTACGTATTGGGCGATGTCCGGGCCCCGGGCGCCTACCCACATGTGCCAGGTATGACCGTACTGCAAGCGCTCAGCCTGTCCGGCGGCATCGATCAGGCCTCGTCGGCTCTGGTTCGGGGCGAACGCAACGCCCTGACCGCGCTTGGCAGCTACCGGGTTTCGGAGCTTGAGTTGATGCGGCGCGTGGCCCGGCTGGCGCGGCTGGAGGCCGAAGAGGCTGACCGGAAGATCGCCGTGCCGCCCGAACTGGAGGCTTCGGCGCTTGGCGCCGAGTTGATCGAGCAGGAACGCAAGATCATGGCGTCCCAGAAATCGGCCTTTGCCTCGAATCTGGCCCAGATCGAAGATTTGGAGGCGCTTTTGCTGGAGCGCATCGACAGACTGCAACAACAGGCGACCCTGCGGGAGCGGCAGTTGAGCCTGCTGAGCGAGGAACTTGAAAACGCTGCCAGCCTAGTCGAACGGGGCCTGTCGACCGTCTCGCGGGAAAGCGGCCTGCAACGCGCGGTGACGGATCAGCAGGTACGGCTGCTTGAGGTTGAAACGGCACAGTTGAATGCCGAACAACGGCTGAACGAAACCCGCCGCGACAGGCTTGACCTGACCAACCAGCGCGATCGCGAACGCGTTCAGGGCCTACAGGAGGAACGCGCCGCCATTGCTGAATTGCGGGTCAGAATGGAAACGCAGGCCGCGCTGTTTGCCGAGGCGAACCGTACCGGAACCGGATTGATCTCGCTGTCCGATCTGGTGTCGTCAAAGATGCAGATCACGCGAAACGACCCTGATGGAACGGTCACGTTTGACGTCGGCCGCAACGATCCCGTCAAAGGCGGCGACGTTCTGGAAGTTATCCTGTCCGCGCCATCGGCAAATGATACGATCCCCGTCCGCCGGTTGACGCCGCAGGGAAACTGACATGTTCCATCGCTATGGAGCACCACCGCCGAGAATTTCAAGCAGCCGGTCAATCTGTCTTTCGGGCATCATCTCGGGCCGCTGGGCATGCGCCAGCGCCGCTTTGGACACCGCGGAATAAGCCTGATCGTCGTTCCAGAGGCTGCGCACCGCATCCGCCCAAACGTCAATCGGCGCATCCTTGTCCAATAGAACACCGCCCGGCCCGACCGCTTCCGGCAAGCCGCCAACCCGTGACGCGATCACCGGAATGCCACTGACCTGGGCCTCGGCGGCAATGCGGCCGAACGCTTCCTCCCACTGGCTGGGGGCCAGCACGATGCGAGCATCCGCATACACCGTCCGCATGTCATTGGTGGAGGGGCGCAGCGTGACATTTGGAAGCTTGCCCAGACGGCTCTGCAAATCGTTTTCCTGTTTGGCCGACAAGCCCCAGCCCCGGACAAACACAAACGGAATGTCCGGACATGCCTCGGCGACTTTGAGTGCGGTTTCGACGCCTTTATTCGGATGAGGGTTGATGAAGGTCACGTTCTGACCTGTTGTTTCGCTTTGGTATTTCTCAGCCTCGATCATCGGGTAAATCACGCTGGCTGAAACACCCTGCGTTTCTGCGAACCTTTTTGCGGTAAAGTGCGAATTGGCGATGAACCTGCAATTGGACAGATCCGTCAGCGCGCCCCCAAGATCTTCGGTTTCGACATTGCGCAGATAGATAAATGTGCGGGTGGCTTCCCGGTCGATGGCCTGCGCCAGCGGAACCGGCAGCCGTGACTGAAAAATCGCAACCTCGGCCCCGAAATCCGCAACAACCCTACGCACCGCCTGGTCCGCAAACCAGGCCCGGAAGACCGGGTAGCCAAGCGTCTCGTCCCGAACATAACCGCGCCTCGTCAGTTTCAGCAAAAGCCGCGCACGCCTTCCCAACCAGCCCTGCCCGGTCAATCCAGCAAGAACGCCCACTGTGTGGCCCCGCGATCTCAGCCTGCGAACCAGTTCCTGCGTGCTGGTTTGCGCCCCGCCATACATCTGCGGCAGGTAGGGATGGGCACTTCCAAAGAGAATTCGCACGGCGGGTTTACCTTATCGAGAACCTTGGGCGGCGTGCCGGACCGTCAAGGGCAGCCATGCGCATGCCCAAACGCGCTTCCCACGCATCCCGCTGGCAGACGCGCCTGATCTCGACTCCGACCCCAAAGGCAAGCCGTGAGGTGCAAGAATAACCGATCATCCAGCCGCAGATTCGAATCACCTTGAAACAGGTGCAGACTAGTCTTTCTCAAGTTAAGCATCTCTCGTTAAGCGCGAGTGGGGATTCGGGACATTCACATGCAAACCGTGCGCCGAGTGTTTAAATTGCCTTCGATTTGGGCACGTGGTCTGTCCGATGTCAAAAGATACCCTCTGTCCAAGCAGCCATGTGCGGAAATCGGGCCAAAGTCCTGCCTGCCATAGGCGGGGCTTTGCTTGCATCGATAATGAAGTTTGCAATCGCAGCGATTGTCATACCCTTCTTATGTGCAGGTGCAAAAAGGTACGTGTCAGCGAGGGCAGCCAGGTACGGATCACTTTCGCCGGCATCGGTTGATGCTTTGCGGCGATCGTCTTTGCAACTTTAGGGGGCATGGGTGCTGATTTTCGGTGCCGGTCACTTGAGACATAAGGATGGACTGTGATGAAACCGATAGAGACTGAGGCGGCCCCTGCGGAGGGTATGATTGCTCCAATCGTTCAACCCCGCCATGCTCTGTGGGTACGGCCCGCGCTGCACGCGGCGCCAGTGGGCGGAATGACAAAACGAGCCCTGGATGTCGCGGTGGCCATGGCCATGCTGGTTCTGTTGTCGCCGCTGATGGCGGGCTTGGCCCTTTTGGTCTGCGCCACATCGCCGGGACCGATCTTTTATCGCCACCGCCGGATTGGGTACAAAGAACGGTCCTTCGGCTGCCTCAAGTTCCGGACAATGGCCGTGAACGGAGACGATGTTCTTGAACGGCATCTTCAGCAGAACCCGCAGGCGCGCATCGAATGGGAGCAGACCCAGAAATTGCGGGACGATCCCCGGGTCACGGCGGTTGGTCACGTGTTGCGTAAACTCAGCCTCGATGAGTTGCCGCAGCTTTATAATGTGCTGCGCGGAGATATGAGCCTTGTTGGACCGCGTCCGGTTCTCAGCGAGGAACTGCGCAGATACGGACCTTCCAGCCGGTATTATCTGCGGGCGCGGCCGGGTATCACGGGTCTGTGGCAGGTCAATGGCCGCAACACCACGACATACAGGCGCCGGGTCGCCTATGACCGCGCTTATGTTGCAAAAGCCAGTACAACGCTCGACATCGCCATCCTCGCCAAGACCCTGCCAGCCGCGATGCGGTCGGCGGAAACCTCGTGAGGGTGCGCGTCAGGAGCATTGCGGCGTGCAGGCAGGTCGCAGGCTGATGATGGGGATGGCCGAGGTGGCCAAGGGAGGCGGGCAACCGAAACCTCTCGACACTGACGACACCGCCGCAACGGCCGCACAGGTCGGGGCCGCGCCGTTGGTGTCCGTCATAATGGCGAACTACAACGGCGCCGCTTATCTGCAAGACGCGGTTGCATCGGTGCTCGACCAGTCGCATTCAGAGCTGGAACTGATCGTCGTCGATGACGCATCGGACGACGGCAGCCATGAAATCCTGCGGAAATGGGCTGCGTCAGACGCGCGAGTGAGGCCCATCTTCCTTACCACAAATGTAGGAGCCGCCGGGGCAAGGAACATCGCAGTTGGGGCTGCGCGCGGCGCGTGGATCGCAATCGTCGACGCGGACGATCTGATCCACCCGATGCGTATCGAGCGCCTGCTGGCCACTGCTCAGCGCATGGGGGCAGACGCGGTGGCCGACGACCTGCTGAGTTTCGGGGCATCCGAAACGGCGGGCCAGACACTGCTGGCGGACGCGCCAAACCTCGGTCCAAAATGGATCACCGCCGCCGATCTTGTCCAAAGCGACGCTGCAATCGCCGGGCTGGCGTCTTTGGGGTATCTGAAACCGATGATCCGGCGCGATACTCTGGGCGCGCTGCGGTATGATGAAACACTGCGCATTGGCGAAGATTTCGATCTGTATTGCCACCTGCTCGTACAAGGGGCGCGCTTTCTGCTGACGCCAGATCCGACCTATCTCTATCGGCGATATCGGGGCTCGGTGTCGCACCGCCTGACCGTACCTGCGGTGGCCAGCCTTATCTCGTCGCATGACCGATTGGCCGATCTTGCGGCTGCCATATGCCCCACGGACGAGGCGTTGATGCGTCAACTGGCCAGGCGCCGGGCACGGTTGGGACATGCCTTGCGCTATCAGGAACTCGTTGCCGCACTCAAGTCTCGCGACTTGCCCCAATCGATCCGACACCTGTGCCACAAACCGTCCCTGCTGGCGGATTTGGTCAAAAGCGGGAAAGACCGCATGCGTCGCAAACACCCGTTCCGACAAAAATCGGCGGGAGGCAAAGCAATGACACTCGTCCTTGCCGCACCGGATCGGTTGGATCAGGTCGCCGCCCCGTCAGGCGCAATTCGGCTGCCCGTGCAACCATCCACCGGGCTGGACGGCGCGGACGGGACCGGGCGTCGCAAGCTGGCCTGCCAGCTTGCCCGATTGGCTGGGCAAGGGCCGGTTGACGTTGTTGCGGACGGTCTCGCAGGGCTGGAAGCTCTGGGATACATTCCGATGTGCCGTTCCAAGCAGCTTGTGCTGTGCAAAGAAGACGCGGAAAAAGCCCCAATCCCCCAAGGCGTTGTGCTACAACTCCGGTAATCCAGACCCGGGATTGACCTCATCTGTCTGCAACAACAGACGCACCCCGTGATCGGGTGCTGCCTCCCCTGCCATCTCGTCCAGTCCAAGCTTGTCGCGCGCGATCTGCCGCGCGACCGGCCATGCACGGTCCCGCGCGCTCAAAAGGTAGCGGATCGCCGCCCGCCCCCCCTGGCTGCGGCGCAAATCGAGAAAGACGCGGTGATCGTGCTTGCGCCGAACCTCTGTCAGATGGGCCTGCATGGCCCGGGTCAAGTTGGATGAATGCGGCCCCATAGCCAGATGCGCGCGCAGCGCGGTGAAGAAGCTCCCCAGGTCATCTGCGCCGTGTCTGGCGCTGAGCGAGTCTCCCCGTACGACAGCCGCATATCCCGGCCTGCGCGTCAGGCGCATCCGCGCCCCGGCAAGCAGCATCCTTACATAAAGATCATAGTCTTCCCCCAGGCGCAGCGATGGATCATAGCGCAGGTTGTGTTGTTCAAGAAAGCGGCGCGACAGAAGTGGTTTCAGAAATCCCAACTCGCCGCGGGACACTCCTTTTTTGCGAAGATTGCCCAACACAAACCCGGTTGCATCCAGCGGAGTAAAAGCGGGTGAAATCACAGACCAGTCCTGTTCAACTGCCATCGCCAGATGCCCGGGTTTCACGAATGCGATGTTATCCGCCACCATCTCGATAGGGTCACAGGACAACAGACATTCAAGCCGCCCAGGCAAAAACACATCGTCCGAGTCCAGTACAGCAACAAAATCGGATGTAGCGTCATCAATCGCCCTGTTACGGGCAGCGGCTGGACCCTGATTGGTGTCCTGCCGGATCAGTCGAACACGTCGGTCTGCTTCTGCTTCGTGGTTGATGGCAGCACAAGTGCCGTCAGCGGAAGCGTCGTCCACAACAATCACTTCGGCCGTTTCCGGCTGCGCCAGGGCGGAGCGGATCGCGCGGGATACAGTCGCTTCGGCGTTGTAGGCGGCGATCACGACGGTGACGGAAACAGGCATCGGTTCTGGTCCGGTTTACATGTGCTCGGGCCGCGTCGTTGGGCGGCACCCGAAGGCCTACGGCATCCAGCGGATCTGTCCAAGCGTCTCTGAGACAAAGGATGGAGGCTCAGCAGTCATTTGCCGGCGACGCCGCCGGAATGGGCGGTCATGCCCCGGCGCGTGGGGACATCATCCGGCGTCGCGTTCCTGTGAAACGTTCGAAGCTGGCGCTTTTTCCTGGCTCTCTTTGCTCTTGCGGCTGTGTTCCGCCGCAAGGAGCGCAACAACCAAAACATATGCCAGCTGCAAGGCAACAGTAACAACGATGACAAAAAGAACCAGTTGAGACGACTCGAAGCCTGCCGCCATGCCAATCGCTGCCGACACGGCGACGGCAACAAAGAGACCAACGATAAAGATCGGTAATCGCATCCTATCCACCAGAGACCCAGACCCGGACCGGAGCCCCGGCACGCCGTACCATTTGACGAAGCCTACAGCAAAACTGCGGTGGACGACCACCCAATTATCGTTGCACTTGTCGCGATTGACGAAAAAATACAGGCGCATTTGCGAAACAAATGCCGGAAATACGGCAAGGCGCAATGAAACCCGGGGCACCCTGCCCCCCCTCTCAGGTTGAAGGTGTCCGCCTTTTTCTTCCGGGCGCACCGTAAACCGCAACGGCGCGAATGCCGATCAGCGCGGCAATTGTGCCCAGATGCAGCGCACCCCGCAGCAGATAAGCATTGCGGCGCGCAACAAAGGGTGCGGTCAGCAGAGCAAAAACCATGCAGTAGAGAACCTTGGCGAGTGCCAGAGGCAACACCATCAGGTATGCACCGATCCGGTTATGCTGGCGGACCAGACTGCCGTGCGTCTGCCCCATGCGGAAACGTCTCTTGAACAACCAGGCCATCGTCGCGCGCGCGGGTGTGACCGGCTCGTCGAGACTGGCCTCAGGTGCAAACGCCAGTTCGGCACCGTCCTGCAATGCGTTTTTGAAAAACGCCGTATCCTCGCCCCCGGAAACGCCCCGGTTCAGGTCAAACCGCCGCCCGGCAAGGGCTGCGCTGTCCAAGTTCATAACAACATTACAGCTGTGTCCGGCAATCGGTCGACCATCCACGGCCAGTTCGGGATTGGTGTCATGGATACGCAGGTCCTGCATCCACCCTGGCGCATCGGGCGCATAAAGCGCGCGCACGGGCCCGACAACGGCATCAGCTTGCGTTTCTGACAGGGAGGCCACAAGAGCGGCCAGCCAGTTCTGGGGCGCCAGCTCGTCATCGTCTATGAAGGCAAAGATGCGCAATCCGCGCCGGTCGGCCTCATCCAGGGCCGCATTCCGCGCAATCGAAATGTTCCCCGAAGGTGCAAAGCGGTAGATCACCTCATGGCGCGAGTCGGCGGCAAAGCCATCCACGACGGCCCGTGCGCTGGGGCTGTCATCGTTATCGATAACGATGATCGTCAGGTCCGTGTCGGCCGGAAGAGTCTGGTGTTCGAGTGTCTGCAGAGTGTCTAGCAGCGAAGACCGGCGGTAGGTGCAGACGCCGACAGCAATACGATCAACCACAATTTCGGATTTCTCGGACTCCATTTTCGGTAGGCGTCCAGTCTTGGCACCAGGACAGTGTAGAAGGACGTGTTGCCAGAACCCAAACGACCACCCCAGATGCATAACGGCTGCAATCGGGCCGGCGCTCAGCGCCGTGATGTCACGCCGCACAAAGGCCAAAGACGCGGCGGCGGCGAGACACGCCAGCACCCAGATCGTTGCAGGCAGCGCAAACAACACAGAAAGCGGGGTCAGAACCGTCAGGCCAAGCATCGGCGCAACAGAGATCATCGCCATTTGGCGCAGTCTGGGGCGCTGCCGATGCTTCAAAACGGTGCGCGCCCGTCCACCGCCAAAGTTGACATATTGCCGAAAAAGCGTCCGAACTGAACTGCGCGGAAAGTAATCGAGCCTCGTCTGCCCGGTCAGCCAAATGCGGTAGCCCGCCTGCGTCAGGCGCATATCCAGCTCGGCATCTTCGTTATGCGAAAAGGTTTCGTCATAACCACCCGCGGCCCTGAACGCATCAAGGCGCATCAATGCGTGATGCCCGTGATCAACAAACCGCCCGGCCCCGCCGGTTCGGTGGGCCGATCCCCCATTTCCAAGACGTGAATTCTGGGTCAGTGCGATGGCGCGTTGCATTGGGCTTTCGCCAACCGCAGTCATCGGAACCACAACGCTTGCGGCACCCGTCCGCCCTGCCTCGGTCAGCAGGACATCCGCAAAATCTTCGGGATAGCTGGAATGGGCATCCATGCGGATCAGCCAGTCCATGCCGTCCCCAAAGCGGGCGCAGGCGGCGTTCACCCCTGCGCTCTGGAGGTGGGCCGGATTGTTCATCAGCCGGATGTCGAACCGGGGCAGTGCCTGCATCCTATGTTCGACAATACCCTGCGTTCCATCCGTCGAGCCGCCATCGGCGATCACCAGACGCGCCGGGGCCGACAGGGCATTCCGGCGGTCAAGGAAGCCTGTCAGCCCGTCGATGACACCGGCAATATGGGCCGCCTCATTCAGTGCCGGTACCACGATCAACACTGCGTCCTGCGATGCATCATGGGTGGCTGGCAACTGGTGGCTGTAGCCAGCGACAATTGCATCGACCAGATCGCAGGCGTCCTTCCGGGTCGCCCTCCAGACATCCGCTGGCACGGCCATCTGTGCCCGTTGTAGACAATCCAGAGACGCCGGCGTCACGCGGCGCAAAACTCTGGCCACCGTCGCCGGATCCGCCTTGTCGAGTGTCAGCCCAATGCCCAGATCGATCAGACGATGCGCCGTTTCCGTACCCGCAAGGGCGATGGGTGGGACTCGGGTCAAACCGCTTTCGTACAGGCGGTTTGGCAAAAGCCAGGTCGAGTTTTGCCCGGTGTCATACTGATCGACCAACCAGGCCAGATCGACCGCACCGTAGATGTCTGCCAGATCATCCGGATAGGTGTAGGGGCCGTAGAACACCATGTCGGGATTGTTCTCAACAATCTTATGAAAATCGGGCAGCTCATCCAATGCCGGGCGGCCACGCAAAACGACCTCATACTTGCCGGGCTCGGCACGTGTCAGACTGTCGAAACTGTGCAGCGAAAAGCTGCATCTGAGGATCCCGAACCAACCGATGCGCAGCGGCCCGGGCACCGGGGCCGGAGTGTGTTGCGTGTATGGATCGACCGCAACATCTGCTGCGACAACTTTGTTTTCCACCAGTAGAATTGGGACAGCGCAGTGCTGTGCCGCATCGAAATACGCGCGCTGAAACGCAGGGGATGACACGATGATGCGGTCCACATCCCGGCACAGGCGGCGCTCGATCCAGCGTAAGGCCCGCGCTTGGGCGGATGGCCCCACCATCAAACGATGAATGTCGAGTACCTCGTAGACAAGCGGGATCGGGTCCCCCGCCCCCCACATCCGGCGCAATTGGACGGCAAGCGCCAACATCTCTAGGTTGCGGCACAGGATCGCATCCGGCTTTTGCATGCCCGAAAACGCCGAGCGCAGCTGGACCCGCTGTTTCAGGACGGACACTGCCCGTTGCAGCATCCTGGCATTGTATGTCTGGCCAAGAACCAGCGCGGGGCCGGGCAGCGCGCCTGAGCGGCGGCGGAACCCCGCAACCGTCACCCGGGCGCCACCCATTTGCAGCATGTCGGCACGGCGCCATACGGCGGCATCATCCAGATCATGCGCCAAATACAGAAGGCGGCTCATTGCCCGGAAACACTTGTTTTCTTGGACAGCACTCGCACTCTGCGGTTGATTCTGCTCGTCTTCATCGGGCAAAGACCCTATCGAAGGTGGGCTTTCATCCGGCAGCTAAAACATCGCGATCCCGCTTGTCAAAGCCCGTTTCAAGGACCGGCGAAACCGAGCCGGAGCTGCTGTCTCCATAGGCAAGAAACCGTTCAGACGACCATAAACACAACGGTTTATACACCGCAGGACAACCGGATGGGTGATCGATTCTGCAGCCTTTGCGACCCGTATCGGCGTGTTTTCCACCCTAATGAGCACCCGTTTGGCGAGAAGTTGCTGAAATGGATGCTGCACGTGCAAAGGACGGGCGTGGCGATTTGTGCCCTGTATTGTTCCCGTCGGAATCACGTTGAAATGGCGGAAAGCCCCAAAGCATGACCCAACGCGACGCTCACGAACAGGTCGAGACCGCTGCCCACGACAGTTACAGTGGTACGGTCATGCAGGGCAGTTTTTACGCTGCGCTCAGTCAGGGCGTCACAATCGGCTGCCAGATTGGGTCTGTCCTCATTCTGTCGCGATTGCTGATGCCCTCGGATTTCGGTTTGATTGCGATGATCGGACCGCTCATTGCCTTTCTATCGATGTTCAAGGAAATGGGCCTGTTGCAGGCGGTCATACAGAAACGGACGCTCACCTATGGGCAGCTCAACTCACTGTTCTGGATCAACCTGAGTGTCAGCGTTGGATTAACCGTTGTGTTGATTCTGACGGCCCCGCTGATCGCTGCATTTTTCAGAGAACCCGATCTGATTTGGCTGATCAGGGTCATGGCCCTGAACATGGTGCTGACGGCGCTGGGAGCGCAGCATTTTGCCCTTCTCAATCGCCAGATGCGTTTTGGCAAGATTGCAGTGAACGCGGGTGTCGTCGCGGTATGCTCGCTGGGAACATCGATCCTATGGGCCGCGGTGTCGCCGACACCATGGGCCTTGGTGGCCGGAACGCTGGTAAGCGGGGTTGTCGGCGCGGTGCTTGTGTGGGCCTGGGTGCCGTGGCTGCCGTCCCGCCCATCTGTGGCCACCGGCACGGGTGACCTATTGCGGTTTGGGGCCGGTGTCACGGGGTTCAAACTGGCAAACTTCCTGTCGCGCAATCTGGACTCGGTCCTGATCGGGCGCGTCTGGGGCGGAGCTGCATTGGGGTTCTATGACCGCGCTTACAGGCTGATGTTGTTTCCACTGAACCGCGTGGCGCAGCCACTCTCTCAGGTGATGGTGCCGGTCCTGTCGCGCATACAGGACAACCCCCACCGCTACACCCATGCGTTTTTTCGCATGTTCGGGCTGATGCAGCTTGCGATTCTGCCCGGTGTCGCGGCCATGACCGGGATGGCAGATACAGCTGTTCCTTTTCTTTTGGGCGCGAAATGGGCCGATAGCGCGCCGATCTTCGCAGCGCTGGGGATTGCCGCCTTGGCACAGCCGCTGGCAAACCCCACCGGCTGGCTGTTTGTCAGCCAGGGCCGCACGACCGAGATGGCGTGGTGGGGGTTTGCATCCGCAGGGATCAGTTGTTTCGCGTTTGTATGGGGCGTCCGCTATGGGGTGTGGGAGCTTGCCATGGCCTATGCCGGCGTCAGCATCCTGAAACTGCTTCCTCTTTGGCTGCTGGTCACCCGAACGGGACCGATCGGTCGGGACAACATCCGAAAACGGGTTTTGCCGTTGTTTTGCGCGGGGTTGATCACCTACGGGGCGATTGTGGCGGTTCAATCGAGCTTGCCCGATTTCGCTGCAGCCAAACTCTTGTTCGGAACCGCAGTCTGTTACGCGGTTTTTGTCGGCGTTCTGACTGTTACGCGGTTTGGACGCGAGATTTTGTCCGATGTGAAACATGTCGGTTTGACCGGGCTGCGCAAGCTACGGCGCCCCAATTCAAAGAGGCCCGCATGATCTGTTTTGTGGCTCGGTCAACCGCCGCGCTGTGGCTCGGCCCGTACGCGACCTCCCAGATAGCCGGGGTTTTGTCATGCACGCGATAGAGCACATCAGAACCAACATCGGCTGGCAGTTTGCCCCGGATCGCATGATCGAACGGTTGGCGCCAAGACCTGACCCGCAACTTGAGGAGGTCTACAGACGACGCGGCCTCATCTTGATCCACATCCCCAAGAACGCGGGCACCTCTGTCGAAGAGGCTTTGTTCGGGTATCGCGTGCGGCATCGGACCTGGCGCGAGGTTCAGGCCACATGCCCGCGCGCGTGGCGCGACCTGCCTAAGATCGCAGTTATACGCGACCCCGTAGACAGATTCCTGTCGGCCTTCGATTACCTGAAATCCGGCGGACGCAATGAACATGATCGTATGTTCAGCGCAAAAGTAATCGGCAACAAGTCAGTCTGTGCCTTCATAGACCTGTTGTCTGACAGCAGGTCGTATCGGGATACCGCAATGCGATATTTTCACTTTCGCAGACAAACGGATTATGTGTGCGACAAGACAAGGATCATGGTTGATGAGTTGATCCCGTTCGGCAACATGGCCGAGGGCCTGACCAGGATCGCGGGCGTTCGACCCGGCTCTTTGACCCACGCGAACAAGACAGCGGGTGCGCGAACGGACAGGTCCGACCTTTCGCAACGGCAGATCGACCAGATCACCCGTCTCTATACCACTGATGCCAATCTGTATGCGCAAGCCTGCGCGGCATGGCTGGTGGCATATCCCGACACGGTAAAACACCAGGATGGAGCCGCAGGATGAAATGTGCCGCTTTCACGGGCCGCTACGACCCATCAACACGCGCAACAGGTTTGCGCCGATCAGCAGGGTATTGAACATGCGCATTCTTTTTGCAGGCGGAAACGGCTGGCTGCCCGAGGCCAGCGGCGGCACCCAGAACAGCACCGATCACCTGATCCGTCAGAGCATTGCACAGGGTCATGACTGTGCCGTTTACTGTGGCTTTTCCGGTCGCGGGGTCTTTGGCTTTCGTATGCGGGCACAGCGCAAGATCACCGGCCGTCCGTTCAGCATCGACCGCAGTCAGGGGTATGAGGTGATGCGCACATGGGAGCCGGTGGACCCCACGCGCATTGCCGCCGCAATCGAGCGGTTCAGGCCTGATATTGTGGTGATCCAGACCCGGCACTCGGCAACTCTGGGTCACGCGTTTTCAAAACACGGCCTGCCCGTTGTGCTCTATCTCCGCAACGTGGAGTTCGAAGAAAATGAGGGTGATGTGAGTTCAATTCCGAACGCCAGTTTCATTGCTAACTCGAACTTTACCGCCGGGGTTTATTATCAAGCCTATGGTATCGACTGCACCGTGATCACCCCAACGATCAACTTTGAGGAATACCGCTGCGATACAACCCGAGAGTTTGCAACGCTGATCAACATACATCCCAAAAAGGGATACGAGGTCGCGCGCGAGATGGCGCGCGCCTGCCCCGACATACCGTTCCTGTTTGTCGAAGCCTGGACACTCTGGGACGGGCTGTTCAAAGACATCATGGCCGAAATTGCCGAATTGCCCAATGTAACGTTCATGCGCCGCACCTCGGACATGTCAAAGGTCTATGGGCGCACTAAGGTCTTGCTGGCACCCAGCCAATGGGAAGAAGCCTGGGGCCGTGTCGCGTCGGAAGCGCATTGCAGCGGCATTCCGGTGATCGGATCAAACCGCGGCGGATTGAATCAGGCCATCGGACCCGGCGGTATCATCCTGCCCCATGACGCACCAACGATTGAATGGGTGACCGCACTGCGCAAACTGTGGTCGGACGACGCAGCTTATGCTGAACTTTCCGAGAAAGCGCTCGCTTACGCCAAGCGTCCCGAACTCGAATTCAGTCGTCAACACAAAACGTTCCTGGCCGTTCTTGAACGCGCCATCGCCCAAAGGGACGTTCGACGTTCGGCCTGAGGACGATCTCAAAACCAAGTTCGGAGCGATCCATTGAAGATTTGCTTTTGCGTCTCAAGCTTTCCGGCCCTGTCTCAGACCTTTGTCACCTCACAGGTGATCCATGCTGTAAAGCAGGGTCATGAGGTGACCGTGGCCTGCAAGGCCTTTGACGACACAACGCCCCTGTCCCCCGAGCGGAAAAGCGTGCTCCGGAACGTGCGGATCGTGATCTGGCCGTCGCCCCATCCGCAGGTTTTAAAGGCGCTGCCAAACAGTCTGGCCGACCGCATCGTCGTAAGGCTGGATCGGTCCGCTTGGCGGCGCCAGATCGACGCGGATCTTGTGATCGCGCATTTTGGATATCGCGGAACGGCAGTTGCCCGCGCGCAACGCAACTGGAAAACGCGTCCGCCGCTGGTGACGATCTATCACGGACGGGATGTCAGCGTGGAATACCGGCGAAACGCCCTCTCCCGATACCGCATGTTGTTCGAAGAAGGTGACCTGCACGTCGCGGTCAACACCCCTTTTGCACACCGCCTGATCGATTGCGGCGCGCCAAAGGCTCGGGTTGAGACCCGCCATCTGGGTATTCCAGTTTCCGACTATCCCTTTGAACCGGCTGAGCTAAAGACACCTTTGCGCCTTTTCAGCGTTTGTCGACTGGTTGAAAAAAAGGGGTTGGCGACGGCCATCGATGCCCTTGCACTATTGCGCGAAAAACACCCGGAGATTGATTGGAGATACGACATAGGCGGCGATGGTCCATTGGCGGAGGATCTGCATACCAGAGTGATCCAGTTGGGACTCGGTGAGACAGTCCATTTTCTCGGCGCGCTGTCGCATGAACACGCATTAAAGCGGATGAGAGATACAGACATCTTGCTGGCCCCCAGTTGCACTGCGGAAGACGGCGATCAGGAAGGCATCCCGGTCACCCTGATGGAAGCGATGGCGTTGGGCACCCCGGTTTGCGCTACCCGTCATTCTGGCATTCCGGAGCTTGTGGAACACAATGCCACCGGGCTTTTGTCGGAGGAAAAGGACCCAAACGGGTTGTGCCGAAACATCGCCGCATTGGCCGGGGACCCGCATAAGGCCAGAACCCTGTCCGTTGCAGCCCGAAAAATGGTCGAGCAGGCGTTCAATGAAGACCTACAAAATGTCCGGTTCCTCGAGCGGTGTCTTGAACTGGTCAAGGACTCGGAAATGCCAGAAGCCAGTCCAATTTCGATCCGGTCTTGACGCTTTTAAGCCCGCTTTTTCTCAGGAGACAGAGACATTGAAGACGCCGGACTTCATAATCGGAGGGGCCCCAAAGTGTGGCACAACTTCGCTGCATCAGGTTTTGGACCAGCATCCGGGCGTGTGGACGGCAAAGAACGAGCTCTATTTTTATGACGCGGACGACCCGATCGCGCATGGCGATTTCCTTGGGATGGATGGCGATCACCTTACATGGCGGTCACCCCATGATCCCGGCTTGGAAAGCTGGTACCAAAATCGGTTTTCAGAGGCACCGCAAGGATGCGTCCTTGGTGAGGACACAACAACTTACCTGATGTCAGATGTGGCCGCGTTTCGCATCAGAGCAGCGGCCCCAAAGGTCAAAATGATTTTCATGCTGCGTGATCCGGTTGAACGCGCCTATTCGCAGTATTGGCATCTTGTCCGCAGTGGTCGCACCTGTTTATCTTTTGAAAAGGCACTGAGCCAAGAGCCCTCGATCATTCTGGGATCGACCTATGCGCCCGGCCTGCGGCAATTCCACCAAGCACTAGGTCGAGATCGTGTGCACGTCGTCCTGTTCGAAGAGTTCAAGGCGAACAAGCAGGGTGTTCTGGATAACGTTTTGGCTTTTCTGGGTATGGACCCTATGCCGTTGGAAAGGGTCGAAACCTGGCACAATCGGACAAGGTACCCGGCCCGAGCCAGGACTTTACTGCGGCTGAATCATATTGGCCGGATTCTGGTCCGGTATAGGTATGCGCGCCATTTCGGCGGGGCCAGCAAAGTGGTGGCCCGTTTGGGACACACAGCTTATCGGCGCTGGTTTCGCTTTGTGGACAGACACATCCTGACCCAAGACAAACCGCCTTGTGACATGCGGGCGAAAACGCGCGTGTATCTGAACCAGCACCTATCGGACCGAAATGCAGGTCTCTCGGACCTTCTTGAAAAAGACCTCAGCCAAGTCTGGCCAGACTTTTAGCATTAGATGTTCCTGGCAACGACGCTAACGTTTCAACAGAATAGAACCGGACGCACCAAGACGTCTCAAAACACCAGGTTAAGCATCACCAGCGAGACGATCAGGAAAAGTATCGTCATGACCCCACCAGATCTAACGAAATCCATGACTTTGTAGCCGGCGGGGCCCATAATCAGCGCATTGACCTGATGTGTTGGTATGATGAAGCTGTTCGACGTCGATATCGCCACGGTCAGCGCAAAAAGGGCCGGGCTGCCGCCGGCCGCAACCGCAATGGATACAGCCAGCGGAACGAGCAAAACCGTGGCGCCGACATTCGACATCACAAGCGAAAACGCGGTGGCCAGAATGGCGACCCCTGCCTGCAACGACCAGATCGGCCATCCGTCCAGAATGGTCATGATTTGCTGTGCGATCCATGCCGCAGTGCCTGTGTTTTGCACCGCCTGGCCCAGCGGAATGAGACAAGCCAGCAAAAACACGGTGTTCCAGCCAACGGCCCGGTAGGCCTCGTCCACGCTGAGTACGCGGGTCAGCATCATTCCGGCGGCACCCGTCAACAGGCACAGTGACAACCGCACGTCGGTGAACAGGATCAGCGACAGAGAGATGGCAAAAAACCCCAGCGCCCAGCCGACCTTTTTGGGGCGCAGTTCGTCCTGTGGGAAATCCGTCGTGACAACAACAAAATCCGGGTCGCGCTTGATCCGCATCAGGTTGTCCCAGCGGGTATGGGCGACAAGCATGTCACCGGCATGGAATTTCTCGAGCCCGATCTGCGTGGAGTGATGTGTATCCGTTTCAACATGGCTGAGCGTTTCTTCACCACGGTGGATCGCCAGCAACGACATACCGTAGGTCTTGCGGAACAACAGCTCGCGGGGGCATTTGCCGATCAGCTTGCTGTCCGGGGTGATGACAACTTCGGCGATACCGGCATTTGTCGGAGCAAACTCTTCGACGAAGATATCCAGATCCGGCAGGACCGTCAGACCAAATTTGCTGGCAAACTCCTCCACAACCCAACGCCGACCTATGATTGCCAGCCTGCATGGTGCGGCAATCTCGGCGGTCAGAACCTGCACCATCGAGGTCTTTCCACGATAAAACGTTGAAATGATGTAAAGGTGGTTTTCGTGATTGATGTCGGCCAGAATCTGCCCAACCAGCGGGCTGTCTTCGGGCACGATCACTTCGAACACATCGGCCTTCAGCCCGTACACACGTTGCAAATACTCCTGGGTCCCCTGCCCCGTTCCGGTGTTCTCCGACCCGGCATCACCAGGCAGAACCCACCGGCCCAGCAGCAGAAAGTAACAAATCCCGGAGAGGATCAGAGCGGCGCCAATCGGTGTTACTGAAAACAGACCAAAAGGCTCCATTTTCTGGCCCTCGGGCAGACCTTCGTTTGCCGTCAGGATCAGGTCGTTCAAAAGGATCAGGGGGGACGAGCCGACCATTGTCATGGTGCCGCCTAAAATTGCGCAAAAGCCCATGGGCATCAGCAGGCGCGATAGCGAGATGCCGGATCTTGAGGAGATCCGGCTGACCACCGGCAGAAACAGAGCCGCCGCCCCGACGTTCTGCATGAAAGAAGAAATGACCCCAACAGTGCCCGACACAATGGGCAGCACCCGGTTCTCGGACGTTCCGCCATATTTCAGGATGACCGCTGCGACCTTGTTCATGATGCCGGTCTTGTCCAAGCCGGCCCCGACGATCATCACCGCAATAATCGAAATCACGGCATTGGATGCAAACCCGTCAAACAGTTGTGTGACGTTGGCCAGATTCTCCAGCCCGGGCGCGTAGCTGAGCAGACCGACAATAACCAAAACCAGAATGGCAGAGAGGTCGATCCGGACAACTTCCGAGACAAAAAGAAACACCGTGAAAGCCAGAAGCGCACAAACCACGCCCATCTCAAAGGTAAAGGCCAACTCTTCCACTGGTACCACCCGGATCTTTTTTCTTGAGTGTAAAAAGAACCTTTAGACCATTGGACTTGGCTTGTCATGAAATTTCGAAATCACGTCAGTAAACGCAAGAATGTTGCCGTACGGCACGCAGATTTGTTGCGCCCGGTTGATATCACAGACCGGACTATCTGGCATCTCATACGGGGAACGTGTCGCGACCCATTGTCAAAGACCCGGGTCGCGGGAGTGCTTTTGTGCCTGAACCGGTGAGCTGGCTCACACCATGGAAATTGCTCTGAAGCGCCCCTTACATCGCTGACAGCTGCCCGTCCAACTACTCTCGCCACCGGTTGCTCGGGACAAAACCCGTCTGGATGGGATCGCGTGGGGCATTCACCCACAACTCCCGACCGGGATGGATTCCCGCACCCTTGACGGCAGGAACGGCAGAGTTGCGCATGCGGTACAGCAGCCGGGTATCAGCCAAGCCGCAGTTCGGGTGCACGCCGCCATTTGCGGCCACCACAGCATCCCACTTCGCTTGGCGCTCAGCCCGTACAACCGGGTCGTCCAAAACTGGCGCGTTCAGTTCATTGACATTCAAGTCGGCGATGATTTCATCCCCGTCTTCGATCAACGCAATCGGCCCGCCCAGCGCAGCTTCGGGGCCCACATGCCCGATGACCAAACCAACCGAACCGCCGGAGAACCGGGCATCTGTCATCAATCCAACCGTTATTCCGCGCTCACGGCACAAGGTGGTGATGCGCGAGGTCGGGTCCAGCATTTCGGGCATGCCCGGGGCTCCGGCCGGGCCTTCGTAACGGACGATAATCATGTCACCATCCTCGAAACCTGTCGGATTGGTGTCGAGCATATGCAGAAGCCCGGTCTCGCCTTCAAACACACGAGCTTTGCCTCGGAACACATTGTTTTTAAGGCCGCCTTCGACACCTGCCAGTTTCAGGATGGCGCTGAATTCGGGCGACAGGTTGCCGCCGAGCAGACGCAGACCCCCGGTTTCCTTGAAGGGGGCTGAAACGGGATAAATGACATCCCCGTCTGGAGCCGCAGTTTCCAGCCGTTCAACTTGCTCTGCCAGCGTTTCGCCGGTGCAGGTCGGAACGTCGCCGTTGACCATCCCAGCATCGATCAACTCTTTGACAATCACCTGCACGCCACCAACGCGATCGATGTCCACCATCGAATATCGGCCATAGGGACGGGCGTCGGTGAGAACGGGGACGATCTTCTGTGACCATTCATTGAACTCTTCGGGTGTGACAACGTCGCGCCAGAAGTTGCCAAAACCCGCGGCACGGCCAATCTCCGGTGCATGTAGAACAACGTTGGTTGAGCCCCCGATGGCCATCGCGACAATCAACGCATTGCGCAGCGAGTCGCGTCCGACAATGTCACGGGGGCAGGTGTTGTTCTCGATCATCTTTGCGAGATAGCCCACGAGCTGGGACGGAAACTCTTCCATACGCCGGGGGTCGTCGGACGGCGGCGCGACCATATGCAAGGGCTGCATGCCCGCGACGCCGATAAAGGTTTGCATTGTATTGTAAGTGAAGATACCGCCACACGATCCATATCCCGGACAGGCCAGGCAGGCGATGCGTTTGCGGTATTCGGCATCTTCGTTTCCGGCAACCTGATAGGCTGAGATAATGTCGATGCGCTCATTCGAATCCGGGTCGCGGGCCGGATGGATCGACCCGTCCGACATCATGATAGCCGGCTGGTTGTGCTCCAAAAGGGCGGCCAGCGTACCGACCGGCGGCTTGTCACAGGCCACAACCGCGATCGTTCCGCCCAGACCCGAAGCCGACAAGTGCTCGCAAAAGCCATCGTTGGTCACCTCGCGCCCGATCAGCGAATACCGCATTTCCTTGGTTCCGTTGCGAATACCGTCCGACGTGGCAACCGAGTATTCGGGCTGAACAAGACGCATTGCGATCTTACCCGGTTCGGTGCCGATCTGGTCACGCAATGTCGCGTGGATCGCCTCGACCTTGGGCTGGACGCCAAGATAGCACTGGCTGTCTCCTTTGGTGCCGACGACACCGATAGATGGCGCATGGATCAGGTCCATGTCAGTGCCAAGTTCACGGGCAATTCCATAGGCTTGAGAATTGCGGCCAGGGTGTTCGTCGAGACGTACGGGATTCTTAGGCATGCTGTCTTTCCAGTTGGTCACCCGCCCCGGGCCGGATCATACTCCGGAAACGCGGCGGTCATTCGTTCGATGGCGTTTTGGTTTATAGAGCAGGTTTTTCGGCAGGATAGAAGCCTTAGCCGTTCGCCCTGTCAAAAAGTCCCAGCCAGCTCAGATACGCAGTGACTATCCAGATTCCACCCGCAGGCAGAGTTGTCGACTGTCTGCACAGGCTTTTGGAGGGCCGATTTATCCGGTCTTCGGGCAAGCGTTTGTCAAAGCCAAACATCGGTTTTTCCGGTTCAACGGTACGTCTTTTGCGCTGTACCATTTGATGCGCACTACCAAAAGCTGACATGTCGGGCAAAGCCAGCAGCCCCTCTTCCCATCCTTCTCAATTGCTCCAGAGCCGCAACAAATCTACGGCTGTCGCATCACTTGTGTTTGCGTAAACCGCGACATCCAGCGCCTCTCGGCCAAGCCCATTCGCCAACGAGACCATTTCACCGCTCTGCAACTCGCTATGCACCATGCTGAATGGTAGCCAACCTACCCCAAGCCCCTTTAAAACCATTTCACGAATTCCTGTGGAAAATGCGGTTTCGCAAACTGTCTTGGCGCTGAAGCCAGCGGTGCCAAAAATCCGTTCCTTGCGTCGCAGCACCTGGCCAAAATAACTGTTATCCGGATACACGATGGCCGGGGCATCCGCAGTAATCTCGCCGATATCCTTTATCGCAAACCGCATCGCTCCACCGACAACCGGAATGAGATAGTCGCGCCCCCAGAGCCCCCGCGCGACCCGGTTTCCGAATTCCAGAGGTTCTGCCAGATCGGATTCGTAACACAGCAGCATATTTGCGTCTTTCCGCAGAAACATGCTGACGCAATCGCTGAGGTTGGCCGCGTGCAGCCGAAACCGGACACCCGGAAACCGGCCGCGCGCCTTAAGCGCCATATCGGGGAAACGGGAAAACACCGCTGCATGCTGTGCGGCAATTCGAACCGTGTTTGCTTTGGGATCATGATGAACAATTTTTGTGCGCATCTCCCGGAGTTGCGTCAGCAAGGCTCTGATCTCTGTTTCGTTTAAAACCAGCGCCGGGCTGATTTCGACGCGGTTTGTTTTCCGGTCGAGAACCGGCACGCCCAGCCAATCCTCGAAGGCGCGAATCCGCCTTGAAAACGCCGGTTGCGTGATGTTTCGGCGGGCGGCGGCGCGGCTGAGATTACCCTCTTCCAACAGGACTAAAACGTCATCCAGCCATTGCGTATCCATCAGCATTCCCCATCAGTCAAAGAAAATGTATGAGCAGCCATAGAAAAAAGCACTGTTTTTCTACGTTTTGATAAGGAACGCTTTGAGAAAACCCAATGCGGAGGATTTCGGGGCATGTCAGAGTCAATAGAGATCGAGACCCACGGTGCAGGCGGGGCTCTGGATGAAACTGTGAGCCTCTGTAAAGAGCTGTCGATCAAACTGGCCCGATTTCCGCGTATCAAATTTGGACATTTGCCGACACCGCTTGAGCCTATGGACCGTCTCGGCGAAACTCTCGGTGGCCCACGGCTCTGGGTGAAGCGCGATGACTGCACCGGCCTGTCGACAGGGGGTAACAAGACCCGCAAACTGGAGTTTCTGATGGCAGAGGCCGTCGAAACCGGCGCCGACACGATCATCACCCAAGGTGCGACACAGTCGAACCACGCACGCCAGACTGCGGCTGCGGCGGCCAAGCTTGGCATGGACTGTCATATCCTGCTGGAGGATCGCACAGGATCCAATGACCCAAACTACACGTTGAACGGCAATGTGCTGTTGGATCGGCTGCACGGGGCCACGGTCTCTAAACGCGGCGACGGCGCAGATATGAATGCCGAGATGGAGGGTTTGGCGGAGCAAGTGCGCGAAGCCGGGAAGAGGCCCTACATCATACCCGGAGGTGGGTCGAACGTCACCGGCGCCTTGGGTTACGTGAATTGCGCCCGCGAATTGACGGAACAGGCCGCCAGCATGGGGCTGGCCATGGATGCACTTGTGCACGCAACAGGCAGTTCCGGAACGCAGGCTGGCCTTGTTGCGGGCCTGTCAGCCATCAAAAGCCCCACCCACCTTCTGGGCATCGGTGTCAGAGCGCCGCAGGACAAACAGGAACAGATGGTCTTTGACCTCGCCACCCGCACGGCCACCCATCTGGGGACCGGAACGGACATCATGCGCAGCGACGTTCGGGCCAATTGCAACTATGTCGGACCCGGCTATGGCAAGCCGACCGCAGGCATGGTTGAGGCGATCAAGTTACTGGCGCGGACCGAGGGGCTTTTGTTTGATCCCGTTTACTCGGGCAAGGGTCTGGACGGGCTGATCGATCAAATCCGCAAAGGGTATTTTGACGGAATGTCCAACATCGTGTTCCTGCATACTGGCGGAAGCGCGGCCCTTTTTGGCTATTCTGATGCATTCGGATTGCCCGGATACACCTAAAATACAACGATAACAAAAAAGACCACCAACAAGGAGATCTGAACAATGACAGTAAAAAGAACACTTGCCAGCGCGGCCTTTGTAAGCGTTTTGGCCGTGCCTGCCTTTGCAGAAGAGGTCAAAATCGGCGTCCCGTCCTGGACCGGCGCGCAGGCAATCGCCTATGTGCTGGGCGAAGTCGTGACGTCCCGGATCGGCGGCACGGTTGAGTATGTACCGGGAAACAACGCCACGATCTTTCAGGCGATGGATCAGGGCAAGGGCGACATAGATGTGCACCCGGATGTCTGGCTGCCGAATCAGGAAAGCTTTACCAAGAAATACGTGGATGAAGCGGGAACGGTCACGCTGTCCTCAAACCCATATGAGGGCAATCAGGGCTTTTGCGTCTCCAAGGACTTTGGTCAGGCCAACAACATCACCGATATCGCCGATCTGGGTCGGCCCGACGTTGCGGCGCTGATGGACAGCGACGGCAATGGCAAGGGAGAGATGTGGATCGGAGCGCCCGGCTGGGCATCCGCGAATGTGAATGAAGTCAAGGTGCGCGACTATGGTCTTCTGGACTTCATCGAGCCGATCCGCGCCGAAGAAAGCGTCAAAACCGCCCGGATCAAGGACTCGATTGCCAAGGGTGAAGGCTATGCGTTCTATTGCTACAAGCCACATGCCGTCTGGTTCATGTTCGATGTCGAGATGCTGACAGAACCGACCTTTGATCCCGCAAAATACGTGATGGTGCAGCCATCCGACGATGCGGATTGGTACGAAAAGTCAAACGTGGCGACCAAGGATGCCCTGAAGCAGGTTCAGATCGCGTGGTCCAACTCTCTGGTCGATCGTTCGCCCGCTATCGCGGACTTTTTCTCGAATTTCGCGTTGACCGCAGACGATGTGAGCAGCCTTGCGTTTGAGATCAGCGCCCAGGGGCGCGAGCCGGCCGAGGTCGCGAAGGATTGGGTCAATGCCAATTCCGACCGCGTCGACGCAATGCTGGGTCTCTAAGACAATCCAGATGACAGCACCGGCAACAGCCGGTGCTGCACCAGAACGTTCCCTAGCACTGGCTGCTCTCATGAAATCTGAACCCGTCATCGACATCTCAAATGTCTGGAAGATCTTTGGCGCCAAGCCACAAGCCGCCCTTCAGGCCGTGCTTGATCGTAACCTGAGCAAGGCCGAAGTTCTGTCCGAGTTCAATTGCGTGGTCGGCGTCGCGGATGTCAGCCTTTCGGTGAACCGGGGCGAAATATTCTGCATTATGGGGCTGTCGGGCAGCGGAAAATCCACCCTCGTGCGGCACTTTAACCGTTTGCTGGAACCAACGGCCGGTAAAATCGAGATCGAGGGCACAGACGTCATGGCCCTTGGCGCCAAGGACCTGCAGCACTTTCGCAATGAAAAGATTGGCATGGTTTTTCAGAACTTTGCCCTCATGCCGCATCGGTCCGTTCTGGATAACGTGGCGATGCCGCTGGAGATCAGGCAAGTCGCCAAAAACGAACGGATGCGTCAGGCAGCAGCAATACTCGACATCGTGGAACTTGGTGCCTGGGGTGCCAAGTTTGCGCATGAGCTTTCGGGCGGGATGCAACAGCGCGTGGGGCTGGCCCGCGCACTCGCAGCCAACCCCGATGTACTGCTCATGGATGAGCCGTTTTCGGCGCTCGATCCCCTGATCCGGCGCCAGTTGCAGGACGAGTTCATCCGGCTGTCGAAAATCCTGAAAAAGACGACCGTATTCATCACCCACGATCTGGATGAAGCCGTTCGGATCGGAGATCGCATCGCGATCATGCGCGATGGCAAGATGGTGCAGATGGGCACTGCGGAAGACATTGTCATGCATCCGGCCGACGACTACGTGGCGGATTTTGTGGCTGGTATTTCACGACTGAAAGTCGTGCACGCCAAGGTGGTGATGCAACCTGTCGAAAGCTGGATCGCGACCAAGGGTCCGCTGTCAGCTGATCTGCATCGGGTGACCAGCGACGAGACTCTCAGCAATCTGATCAACCTGGCCATCGACGATGACAGCCCGATCATGGTGACCGATGCGGGCTCGGACGTTGGTGTCATCACGCGTGCGGATCTTCTGCGCACCGTAATCGAAGGGACCGAGGTGTCATGAAGGACGAAAATGTAAACCCGCTGGAAGACACCGAAAGCGAAGCCGCACTGGCCTATGCCGAGGAACGAAGGGACAATATCCGCACTTTTGTGCGAACCAGCCCCGACTACTACATTACGAATTTCGACAAGGTTGGCGCGTCGGCCCGCTTTACCCCGACCTTCAACTCTTTCGCAGGGCTTTTTGGCCCGATCTGGTTTGGTGCACGCGGGCTTTGGTCCTGGGCGCTGTGCTTTCTGATTGTCGAGGCAATTGGCTTTGTCCAGATCGCACGCGGCTTGTTTGGCGATCTCGCCTCTGACGCCATGGCCCGCATTGCCTCGATTGAGGGCACTTTGGAGCTGCGTAAACAGCAATTGGCCGCAGCGATCGAAAGCGGTTCAGACCGGGTGGATGCCTTTCAACGCGCAGTCGACGGGTTGGAAGCCAATATCGGCGGCATCCGGGCCGAAGCCGAAGCGCTGGCTGAACAAGGTCCGACAATTGCCCTAACCGGCCTCGCAATCTTGTTGGTCGTCAAAACTGTCGAGGCCATTGTCGCGAACTGGGCGCTGGAAGCCCGGTTTTCGGAATGGCTGTCAGATCGGTCAATCCGCTCTGGCATGCCGATGTCTCAGATCGGATTTAGTGCAGTGTTCATGATCCTGATCGTGGCCGTCGCGATGGTCAATTACAGCTTTCCGGGGCGGTTCGCGATCCTCAGCGATTTCCCGACCGACCCCGAGCTTCGCTTGCTCAGCATCGACGGGGTTGAGGCGTTCTTTAACTGGGCGGTTCTGAATGGCGAAGCCCTGTTCGACGGCATTACCTACGGTATCCGTCTGATGCTGGACGCGCTGGAACTGATCTTTGTCAGCACGCCATGGATCGTCATCGCCGCGCTGATCATCCTTTTGACATGGCTCACGGCGGGCGTTCGCATGGCGATTTATTCCGGTGCATTCCTGGCCTATATGGGCTTGCTAGGCTTCTGGGAAAAGGCAATGACGACACTGGCCTTGTTGGGAACTGCGGCCTGCCTGTCGATCATTATCGGCATCCCATTGGGTATGTTTGCAGCAAGACGCCCCAGATTCTATGCCTTTATCCAACCCATTATGGATTTCATGCAAACAATGCCCGCCTTCGTCTTCATGATCCCGGTGATTGCATTCTTTGGAACAGGAAAACCGGCCGCTGTCGTCACCACGATGATCTTTGGTGGCACACCCGTCGTTCGACTGACGGTTCTAGGCCTGCGGGGCGTTCCAGAAAGTGTGCGTGAAGCGGCGATCAGTTTTGGCGCCAACAAGTGGTATTTGCTCACAAAAGTGGATTTGCCGCTCGCCAGCCCATCAATCCGGGCGGGGATCAACCAGACCATCATGCTGTCACTGGCCATGGTCGTGGTTGCCTCGCTGATTGGAGCCAAGGGTCTGGGTGAGGATGTGCTCGAAGCCCTGCAATACGCCAATGTCGGACAAGGTATCCTTGCCGGCTTTGCAATCCTGTTCTGCGCGATGATTCTGGATCGCATTGTTCAGGGCCAGCGTAAGTGACACCACTGGTTTTGGTCCATGGTCTCATGGGCGGAAGCGCTCAATGGGAACTACAGCGTGAGGCACTGGCGGAGTTTTTCGATGTTGTGGCAGTCGATTTGCCTGGGTTTGGGCTCAACGCACATCTGAAACCAATTGACAGCATCGAT
Organism: Ruegeria sp. B1; assembly: GCF_056535885.1. Classification (NCBI taxonomy): domain Bacteria; kingdom Pseudomonadati; phylum Pseudomonadota; class Alphaproteobacteria; order Rhodobacterales; family Roseobacteraceae; genus Ruegeria; species Ruegeria sp. B1. The sequence goes on from NZ_JBQFJA010000001.1 coordinate 3,276,403, forward strand.
GGTCTTGCTGACTGGGTTCTTGGCGCACTACGCACAAAGAACATTGAGCGCTATTGTCTTCTGGGGCATTCGATGGGTGGCATGATCGTGCAAGAGATGGCGCGAAAAGACCCGGCGCGTATCCAATGTCTTGTCTTGTACGCAACCGGGGCCATTGGCGTGTTGCCGGGGCGGTTTGAAACCATCGAACAGAGCAAGACCCGCGCCGAAAAGGACGGCGCACACGCCACCGCAAGTCGGATTGCGGCGACATGGTTCTGGGAAAAGGAGGCTGCGCCCAACTTTGAGCGATGCGAAGCCATTGGCAAACTAGCCTCAGTCGAGGCGATCCGGGCGGGCCTTGACGCGATGCAGGATTGGTCTGGTGTCGAGGGTTTGTCCGATATCGTTCCTGACACGTTAGTCCTTTGCGGCGACCGGGACCGCACTTATTCGTGGGATCAGACACAGCTGCTGTGGTCCAAAATTCCAAAGTCCAGTCTTGCGGTGATATCGGGATGCGCGCATGCGGTGCATATGGAAAAGCCTGAGCTGTTTTCAGCTGTTTTGCTGGACTACCTTTTAGGTCAACCCGACGGGACCGTCAGCACCAAACCGTGATCCGCAGACCTCCGGCTTCACCGTTCTTCGTATGTGATCAGCGACTTGATGTGGTCGGTGGCAAAGCTCAAAGACATGCCGCATTCAACACCCGGCAACACCGCGACATCAAACAACTCCTGCACCGCGCCGTCGATGCGGAACCATGCGGCGACTTCTTTCTTTTCCATATCGATAATCTGAACACCGCACCACGGTTCGCTGTCCGTTTCCGCGAGCTTTGCATCTAGTGGAAGGCCTTCAAACCGTTCGTAGCGGGGTTTCGACAATCCAACGATTGCGAATTTTCCATGAAACGCCAGGCCGCGCACAAAGCCGGGGCAAAACACAATTTCCTTGAACGCGCCCGCGCCTGTCTGCGCATCACGCACAATCCGGCCAAGGCGACCGGAGCCGGAATCCAAAACATATAACTCACCCTGATGCACGCGCGGCGAGTGCGGCATGGACAGGCCGTCGCAGATAACTTCATTGCTGCGGACGTCGATCACCACACCTCCATGACTGCGCCGATCGCGCCACCCATCTATGGTATCCGACCGGCTGACGGCGGTGACATAGGCAGGCTGTCCGCCCTCCAGCGCAAGACCGTTCAGATGGCACCTGTCTTCATCCGCGAATTTCGAAATGAAGGCAGGTTTCCAGATCGGCTCGAAGCTGTGTTTTTCTGAAACTGTCGCAAGACAGTTGAACCGCGTGTTCACAAACACAATCTGACCGTCGTCGGTCACCGCCACGTCATGGGCATCAAGCTCGCCAGTTGTATAACTTCTGCGCGGGACAAAGCAGGCGTCAAACAATGTATCGACCCGCTGGTCGGGTTTCAGAACGTTTTCGAACTGATGTATCTGAAAAAGGGTGGCCAACGTGATGGACCCGCCACGTACACTGATGCCCATCGCTTTTTCGAACAACTGCTCGTTGATCATGATCCCGCCCTGCGGGTTTCGGCCCAACATGTAGAACCGGCCGGACTGATACGAGCTCAGGCAAATCGAAAGGTTATGCTGTTCCAGAAATCCCAACAAACCGTTGGAAACCGAATAGATAACTTGCGCGTCCTCTGTGTTCTCGGCCGGAGGCGTCAGGTCCTGGGTCATATCGTTTATTGATTAGATTTCGTCGAAAGCGGCAGTAAATCCGGTCAGAGACACCGGCACGTCCAAGGTTGTACCCCCGTCCAGCGTATAGAGCGAGATCTGAATTGTACCGCTCTTCTTCATCTCTTCGACCATCTCAGGGCCAACCGTCAATGGCACGACGCATCCGAAATTTTGACAAGTTCGCATCGGAAGGTTCCAACGAGGCCCGCCGTCAACGGACAGCGAGATACCTTTGGTGATATCCAGTCCAAATGGAACAATGATCACGCCAGAGGCCCCGTCCTCGGGCTCACGCCGCAGTTCCATTCGAAGCAAAAGGCCCGCCTGATTTTGCAGGTTCAGGCTTTGGCTCATCGCGCACTGCTTTTGGCTGTCTTCTTCGGTGCAGGTCACCGTCCAGCTTTGGAACTGTGTTGAACTGGTTTCCGTTGTTTGCGCGGTGGCGGTCCCAAAAGTCGTGACCAGACCAAGAGCACCCCAAATCGGAGATTTACGGGCACCGATCATTCAGAACCGGACCTGCAGGCCCAACACAGCTTCCAATTCGTAGCTTTCACCCAGATCTTCCAGACCGGTCAAATAATTCAGAGACCCGGACAACTCGTACCTGTCGTTCAGCATCATACGTGCACCCAACCCCAGTTCGATGCCGGTGTCATCAAGCTCCTCGTCAAACGCAATGCCACCCACCGAAACCCGAGTCTCGGGGTCGAATTCATGATACAGGTTAACGAGGCCAAAGTAACTGCCCACTCCTCGGCTGTTCGAGAAGGATTTGTTGGCCGAAAGCCCCAGACGCGCCAGCAGGCTGTCGGCATCGTCCAACACAACCTGATTTCCGAAACTGTCCGTGAATTCATCCACATCCAGCGTCGTATAAGACAGCTGGGCCTGCGGTACCAATACCAGATTTGGGTTCACTTCAACCGGACGGCCAACCTCGACAGACACACCAAACTGGTCCGAGTCGATGCCATTCTGCGATGTGCCCGTGGCCGGGTCATTCACGTCGCTAGAGTTCCGGTTGTATTGCAGTTGTGTGTCCACATAAAAGCCACGCGTGTCCAGCCACGTCGCACTGAAGTTGAGGCCGAGCGATTGGGTATCTACATCACTATTGCCCTGATCCGTGGCCACTGTGCTGGACGCATCGCCATAAATGACGCTTACACCGCCATAAAGAGAGCCGGTCCCAAACTCCGACAGCAGCATATCGGCACCCACCGTGATCGTGTAGGTGTCGGTCTCAATACTGTTGATACCCGCGTCCGACACAACAGGTGTGATATCGCTACGGGAACCGCTCAACTCGAACCAAAGCGGGCTGACCGGGTTTGAGAACACGTCGTTGCTCACAAACGGAAACGCCGATCGTGTGACTGTCTGGTCGGCCGGTCCACCGGGCGATCTGGACGCCAGACGCGCCTGAAGACTGCGCACGCTGTTCATCGACAGCAGGACAGATGGCAGCGCCTCGTACGCGGCAACGCTTGCACCAACCAGAATGGGATTTCCGGATGTGTCCACGCTCGACAGAGTATAAATTCCGCTGTTTTGAACGAGCCGGTATCCAAACGGGCCTGCCGTCACAATCGCTTCGCCACTGGGCAGCTGCGCAGTGCCATTCAGGGTGAAAGCGCCGAGGGGTGAAGTGCCGCTGACCCGTACAATCTCGATCCCGTTTACGGTCTGCGCCCCCGCCCCGCCGATATTATTGATCGAAACAAGGGTGTTACCGGACGCGTTACCGGAAATCGAAAGAGTATCCGCCGGTGATCCGTCGCCGCCCAGCGCAACGTCAAGTAAGAGGTTTCCGCCGATCCCGGTGTAATTGCCACTGACCGTTATGATGTCCCCGGCTGCCCCGTTTTGCGCCGAAAGCGAACCTCTATTTGCGAAATTGCCGTTCAGGCTGGTTGCGCCGGTGTTAAGCCCTAATGTGCTCCCCGACCCAACGAAAACACCCGTGCCCAAAGTGCCATCTCCGGCGGACAGCGTATTGTCGCTGAGCGTGATCGTTGAGTTGTTTGTAATCTCAAATCGCTCAAAATTCGTGACAGTGGCCCCGGCAATCGTGCCGCTGCTGCCAAACCGCAATGTGTCGGTAAACCCGTCGCCAGAGGAACTGTCATCGCCGCCGTCAAACAGGGTGACTCCGCTGAAATCACCTCCGTTAAAGAACAACAGATCGCTGCCATTGCCGAGGCTGATCGACCCGTTCACCGCCGCGCCCGAGTTGACAATGACCGAGCCGTCAGCGTCGGTGTTTGTGATCCCCGTGCCAGACGTCGCGCCAACAACGCTGCCTGAATTCAATGTGATCTGTGTCGTGGTCCCGGTATTGCCGACCGTCGCGATCCCGGCACCGGTGCCACCATTCACCGCACCTGATGTGGTGATCGAAATCCCACCAGAGCCGGTGTTGCCCGCGTAGATGCCCGTTCTGCTTCCGCTAACCGCACGCCGCGCGTTGATCGTGATATTGGTTCCCGCATTTCGGGCGTTAATCCCGTCTCCCCCGGTACCCGACACCGCACCTGTAGCCGTTATGGTCACAGCCCCAGTGCCAGCGTTACGGGCCACGATGCCAAAACCGCCTCCGTTCACGCGGGCCGTCGAGATCGTGATGTCTGTGGCGGTTGCCGCATTTCGGGCATAAATCCCGGTATTGTTGATGCCCGTTACTGTTCCAGTGACGGTAATCGTCGTTGCGCCAGTGCCATTGTTTCGTGAGAATATGCCGATATTGTGTCCGGTAATCGTCGAGCCGTTGTTATCTGTGAATGTGACACTATCGGTAGATTGAAGTGAGAAAGCATTACCTACGAAAAAAGCGGTTTGTCCAAATCCAGGCTGGGTCGTCACGGTCAATGGTGACGCCATGGAGTTGAGCGAAATCGTCGTATCCACAGCCGATGCAGGACCGGAACACTGATACGAACCACCACCGGTAGACGTACAAGTACCCCCATAGGCCACGCGTCCATAACCGGACACGAGAGCCATCGCCATGGAGGTTGTGACTAGGAGTTTAGCATTGCTAATCGAAGCGGGTTGGCTATGCGTTTTGGACACTGACTACAACTTTTAAAACTGGTTACACTTTTTAAGTGTAACGATAATGTCGCAATTTTCCAAGAAACAATCACCAAAAGCCTCAATTGGCCCCGCAAGTTTCCCAGCCGAACAAGGACGGGACGGTCAAGATTCCGCACAACTCCCTGACCAACAAAAGGCAACCGACCCTGGATCTGACGAGGATGCAGACGCCACTCTGATCGCCAATTCCACGTTCGGCCCTCGGTCACGGCCTGGGCGGTCAGAACGGCCAGTTCTTGTCGTGATCGCGCTGCGCGACCGTCAGGCCGTTGTCGAAATAGGCATCATAGTACTCAGTCTCCACCCGATGCGTTTGCAGCCAGATTCCAGGCGCATGAATGGCCTCGCAATGCGCTGGGAAGCGGCCATGAGTTTTGTGAATGTAGGTACAGATGTCGCGCGCGCAGTCGATGACGTCCTGTTCATACTCCCCGGCCTCTTCCAGATATTTGCTACCGAAATCCTGCTTGTAGATGTTCTGAAACAGAGCCTCATTCTTGTAAATGCCATCCGGGCCGAATTTGCCTGCGATGACCGCATCGACCGCGTCGGACATGGATGGATAATATGGCGGGCATTTTCCCTTGATCAGATGTTCGCCGTGATGCCGCAATCCCACCGCATGCGCGCGGACATGTTTCATTGCGGCAATTGGCAGGGTGTGCCAGCGCAGCAAATCCATCAATCGCCATTTGGGCGTCACGTAATCGAAATTCAGCATAGCCCCATAGCGATCGCTGAACTTCGGATCCCCCATCAGAACCGGCGGTGAAATGGCCGCGTGTATCCATCCGCCCAGCCCCATCGCCTCAGACACAAGAAACAGGTTCTGGATCAACAGATCAGCCTCGATCTGCGTCCGCATCTGACCCAGCACCCCAAGCGGGATTTTAATGTCTGGGTTCAGAAAGCCCCTTTCGATCCACTTTTTGACCCCGGCCGGTTGATAGAAATTGCGGTCGTCCACAATTACAGGCCGTGCCTTGTCCGGCTGAGTCAGCAAGTACATCAGCGCGTTGATATATTGGTGTGAGAGATCAACCACCGGGAAAAAGATGGTCGACCCCGGCGTATTCGACAAAAACCGATTGGAATCCAGGTAGGCCGGAAAGTCGCGCATATCGCCGGGCACGTCGATCCGCCGGTCAAGGATCTGCACCTTGGACTGCTCGGCGCGTTCGATCAAAACCTCGGGTGTCCAGTCATTGGTGCCGCCTTCCAGCGGGTCGAGGCGACGCAAAAAATAAGTACCGCTGTCATTGATCATGAAAAAATGCGTGCCCTGTGCATTGTCCGGGCTGCCTGCGGTCCGACCTTCCATCACAAGGTTTGGTTTGGACATGATCGGATCGCCGCTTTCATCGTCAAAAAACGGACGATCCGGCATGGTCATTCCAGACGCACCTGTCGCAGCGATCAGGATCGCTTCTTGCAGAGGGGACAGTGGTGCGCGGTCGTTCTGAGACTCCCAACTCAGCGATCCGGCCACAACATTCGAGCCCCGGCTGACCCGTTTGGTGCGGCGGTTCCACAACGTTCTTGCCAGCGGCGCGTTCAGAAAGGCCTCTAAGCCCTTGGGGGCTGCATCTTTTGGCATCCTACACCTCTTAAACCATGCGCCACGGCGCAAACGCCGTCGCGTCTTTGGGCAGAACCGGTGCAAACTCCGGGAAATGACGTAGCAACAGCGACTTCATTCCGTTCTGCGCAATCCAGTCCATGCCCAGCTGCGTATAGATTTCCGGCCGAAAATCGGTGGTCAGGAACCGATCCGACTGCAACCGGCGTGAGGCCATCAGGATAAAAACGCGAAACGCGGTGTCTGAAAACCCGAAACCATCCGGGGGCGTCTCACCCAACAGGCCGATGACAGTGTCGACCTTGTCGATATCCCCATAAAGCTCTTTCAGGATATTGTTGGTTTCCGGGTTGGCTGTCAGGTCCTCCCATTCGGTCACCGGCGGCATGTGCAAACCCTTGCGGAACTCATTGTACCGCGGGACGCGTCGGGCACGGGTACGCACAATATCAACCACGGACAGGTCGATCAGTTCATCGAACCTTTCAAGGTTTTGCAGGGATTTCGGAAAATTGTGCAGCGTGATTGCGCCGGGATGGGCAATACCCTGGGAATACAGGCAGTCGCGCAGTCCGAGTTTTCGCAGTTGCTCGTCTGTCTGTTCGCCTTGAATCTCCAGGAACCCCCGCCGCGCCTTTTCTTCACCCGTCGAAAAATCATAGAAAATGTAGTCATCCGGGATCAGAGGATGCATTCGGTAAACTGTCGCGAACTCTTCGGTCAACGCGTATCGCGCTGTGTGATGATCCGGCTCGGTTTCCGGGATACCTTTCAGGGCGTGAACATCCGTCAACCAGATGCCCAGACGCGTCAGCCAGGATTTTGGCGGGCCGTACCAATTGGTGTTCATCCCGATATCCAACGCCTCGGTGCCCAGAATGGCAGGGGTCCATTCGACAGTATGGATTTTGGCGATTAACGCAGAAACGATCAGGCGCGCGGTCTGATAGATGCGCTCGTCGTCCATTTGCGGATATTCGCGTTGAAGCTCGTCGCACAACACATTGTGTTCTCGGGCAAAAAGCGTGTGGAGAGTAGACAGGCCCAGCCACCAGCTTTCATTGAACCCGGTTAACTCAAAGCCATGAATGTTGAGAGGCAGATACCCCTCTTTGGTCAGCTTGAGTTTGGGGCCGTCCCTCAGTTTCTGTGCCGCTTTGGAGTTCACCCCATAGACCTGCGAACCATCCCACCAATGTGAGTTTTCATTTGCGAACAGAAATGGATCGTTGGCTCCAGCTTTCGGGATGTTACCCGCGATCCGCATGTTCCGCTCGGGCGCGCCATCGGGTCGGTTTTTCCAGTCCGGGTATCCGTCCGGGATTGGCACGATGTCATCGTCTTCGTCCAGTTTGCGCCGTTCATGCGACACCCAGTCATGGACCTGAAACTGAATCCAGGATGCGGCAAGGATGTTCAGGATTTTGGCAGGGATGAACGCCTCCCGGTCCATTAGTTTTCGTGCCACCAGAATCGGGTTTGGACTGTCGTCAGGTTGCACTTGCGGGGGCATATTGCGCCCAAAGGTCGCTCCTGCTGCGCCCATACATGGGTCAGACAGATCATTGTAGCTGCCGTCATGGGTACGGTACACGCGCTGCTCCGAACTTGGCTCCGGCGGGACCGAGCGGGCGCTGGGAACGGTTTCTTCGGGGTCCGTATCGATCAGGTTCTTTTGCCGCAAATCGTACCTGAGGGCATCCAGATTGAGCAGTTGAACCAACAGGAACGGGATCTTGTGCCAGGGCACCCGGCGGTTGACAGCCCGCAGGATGGACCGTGCGGCGGAGCCGAAGATGCGGTTTTGAATTGGCGGCGGCGGGGCCTTGAACCGCTTGCCCTGCCTGTGGGCCGCAGACGCATCATAGGCCGCCTTGCGTGCACGGTTCAGATTGCCCAATGGCCGGAAATCCTCTGTTGTGTTCCAGGGGTTGAACCCCATGGTCTCGATTTCCAGTGCCTCGGCAAGGGCCTCGGGCGTGGACAGATCGCGTTGCGGCAGAACCAGTTCCGCAACCTTGACCGGCGGGCTGACCCGTTCGTCCCATTCATGGGCCGCATCCTCGATGGGGGTTTGGTCCTCGTTCACAAACCTCTGAACGTAGAGGTCAAATACGATATCACCGTTCGACTGCCGCGCTTGATACTCGGCGGACAGACGCGATGCGCCACTGTGGGTTCCTTGAACGCCCGGCGTGGTATCGGAAGGTTTGAACGTATATCTGACCGCCTCATTGCCCCAGGCAATGGCCCCCTGCTCCAATAGCTTTCCAGCGCGACGCTGTCACATGTCCGCAGGGCCGTTCGCACGTTGTCCAGCATCCGGCGTGTCTCGGAAAGACCAAGTACAAAGCACAGGCGCACAAGCCCAATCAGTTTAGACAGCCGCCCACCCGAGACCGCATGGGCGAAAACCACGAACTGCCGCGCGTTCCGGGCGTGCGGCACGGGAAAGTTTGTCGCCAGCAGGTCGTGATCGACACCGTCGGTTTCATTGACACGTATGGCCAGCCCACGCAGGTCCTTGTCCTCGTCGGACTGGGTTTGCGAAGACGCATTGGAAAAGCGCACCATCGCCGGATAGCTTGCACCTGGCTTTGCGAAACCGACTTGCAGATCTTGCGGCAAGTCCGTGCTGAATCGCAGTTCTGCCCCGTTGAACGCTGCGATTGCCTTTTTGTGAAAAGCGCGATCCACGTTACGCGCGCCACCTGCGGCCATTGATTTCAATTGGGCCGCCATCATCATCTGGGCGAGCTCTCTGGTTTCTTTCAGTTCGGCCTCGGGCGACCCGCCCACATAGACCTCACGCCACTTCCGCAGAGATTCTGAGCTGCCGTCCATGGTGGCCTCCTCTTCACAATCCAAATCGCGTGCGCACGCCTTCCCAGATCGCGGCCAGCACGCCTTCGGGATGGGGCGAGTAATTGGGCAGTGCCAGACGTGTGATCCGTGCATCGATCAGGGCCGGTCGGCCGCTGGCCAAGGCCGCACCAAACGCCTGTTCGAACTCGTCCAGTTGACTGACCGTATACCCGTCAGCCCCACAGGCGCGGGCGTAGTCGGCGTAGTCGGGGTTATCGAATTCAGTCAGACCGGTCTTGAAGAAGGCCGACAACTGATACAGCTTGATCAGCTTGAATTCCCGGTCGTTGAAAATCACCCAAACGACCGGAATGTCGTATTGCACCGCTGTCATCAGCTCGAACCCGGTCATCAGATACGAACCGTCCCCGACCGCAGCCACTACTGGTCGATGCATCTCGGCGTATTTCGCGCCGATCACACCGCAGACACCGATGCCCATGGGTCCATAGGTGCCTGGTTTTCGGAAATTCTGACCCTCTTTGAGTTCGAGATAGTATCCTGCCCATGCAGCGTGCGCCCCGGCATCCGCCAGAACAATACCGCCGGGGGGCAGCATCTGAGAGATTTTCTGGACCATCTCGCCGGGATGCAGTTGCTTCTGCGGAGAGATGATAAAACGCTCATCATAGTCCTTGGGCCGGTAGTCCCGTTCAGGGACCGGTCCGATCACCGCATCAAGACGATCATAAAGCCCCTGCAAAGCCTGGCTTGCGTCGCCAAGGATGACGTGATCGGGCTTGTAAAACTTGTCGAATTCCCCGGCATCGATGTTGATGTGAATAAGGGTTTTGCCGTCGAACAACCCGTCATGGAAGTCAAAGGTTGCGTGCTGCGCAAAGGAGTTTCCGACAGCCAGCACGACATCCGCGTCTGAAAACACCTCCCAGGCGGCCTTGTGCCCCGAGTCGCAATAAAGACCGATGGCGAGCGGGTTTTCTTCGTCCACGATCCCCTTGCCGTCCATCGTCGTAACCAACGGAATCTGAAACCGTTCAAGGAACGCCTTTGTGATGGCGTTCGCGTCGGCCAATATGGCGCCAAATCCCGCCAGCATGACTACGGTTTTGTCCGAGGTGATCGCCTGCTCCAGAACCCCGGCTGCGCTGTCCAGTGCGCCGGGGTCGGGCGTCACACCAATTTGCGGCAGGCGCAGCGGACGGAAATTGGTCACTTCGACCTTTGGGTCGGTAATGTCCTCGGCAACCGCGACATGCACTGGTCCGGGTCGCCCTTCAAAAGCGATGTCGATGGCCTTTTGCAGCGTGTCCATCAGGTCATCCGGATCGGTGACCAGAAAATCCGCAGGTTCGCCGGTTTCCGGATCTTTCTTGGTGGCGGCCCGAAACATCATGCGCGAATCCGGTGTACGCGCCAGGCCAGAGGTCTCGTTCAAACCGCCCCGCCCCTGCCAGGCCACCGTCGAATACCCGCTGATCGCCAGCAATGGATAACTGTCGGTCAACGCCACACACATACCCGAGATCAGATTGAAGGCACCGGGTCCGGCGGTTGCAAAACACACGCCCAGCTTGCGACTGAACATCGCGTGCCCGCAGGCCATGAAGGACGCGCCTTGCTCATTTTTTGCAATGACCGGTCTGATTTTATCCGAAGCATCCAAGGCCAGCATAAGGCCAGCGGCGTTCTCGCCGGCCCCGCCATAGGCGGCATCGACGCCAATACTCTCGAGTGCGGCAACCACCGCTTCATAAACACGCATTCACTCAAATCCAATAAAGTCTTCTACAATATCGCTGGAACATAGCAGAAATTGGCGCTTTTCGAAACAGTCAGGGAGTTTACGTGCGCAAGTGTACTCGAGTGTCCGCCGAAACCGTGCGGTCCCAGGACTGATTGTCAGCGACCCCGGATCCTTTGTCTGACCGGTGCGGCACTTAGTTCCGATCCCTTTTAAGCAGGTCTGAATTCTGCTCGGCAACCTTCCGCACGACATCCAGCGTGCGCGGCAGATTGGTTGTATCCACGCCTTCGGGTCGCATTTCGGTCGCGGCCAGAAACTCGAGAAACTGCAACAGATTGCCCAGCGCCTCGCCATTCTGCGGATCAACCGAGACCGCGTCGGCGAACCATCGCGCAGGGTCGCGATACGGCGGCGCACCCTTTTCAGAACAACACAGCACAGTGTCGGTGACACCCAGCGCATTTCGATAGTGGGAATCGGTGGGCGACAGTTCGGCCGCGCGCAAAAACGCCTTCCGCGCACCGGGCCAATCCCCGACATGAGAGGCCAACACAAATCCGATCATCCCATGAGCCAAAGCGCGCGCCTCGGGTTCGTCGGCGGTCAGCTCATTCCCAAGATACCGCGACAGCGCGTTTGCCGTCTGCCGCCATGCACTCTCTGGCGTCGGTGCGAATTCCAATGAGTTGCGGGCTTGCTGTAGTCTGAGAAAACCCAGCACACCGTTCACAAAGTCCAACTCCGGCAGACTGCGGTGTAGAAAGCGCGATGCCTCCGGGCTTACGCGGATAAATCCGCGACTTGGCTGTCCGCCGAATATGTTTTCGACTTCGATCCAGCCGGGGTCGTTCGTGATCCGGACACTGAACGCCTGCGGTTGATCCGCGTGAAAGACAAGGTTTTCACCGGGCATGGCCTCATTCGGCAACGGAAAGACCTTGCTGGCCCGGATGAAAGCGGCGTTCATGTTGTTGAACAACTCCTCCGACACCACCCTTGGCGCAAAGGTTACATCCAGCACCGGAAGAGAGATAAACAAACGGTCCTCTGACCCGTCTAAAGAGACCGACAGATTTTCGCTGGCGAAGTTACCCTCCATCGGAAAGACATAGTCAAACTGGTCCGACTGGCGTCGAAATCCCCGGACTCTCGACTGGATGAAAATCTGCTCATCCTCAATGAAGATACGCCCCTGTAACATGATGAGGATCTGGCCTTGTCTGACGGGTGGCCCCGACCCGCCAACCAACAGCTGCCCAAGCACTTCGTCGGAGTGACACGGCCGTCCAAGGAACATGTGCGAGACGACGCCAAGACTGCCGTAAGTCGGCTGATGCCAGCTGTCGAGTTTGAACAGCCACGACAGCCGCTGGGCAGTTTCCTGCAATCTCGCCATGCGTTCGTCCTGAGAGGCGGCCAGATCGACCGAGGTTGCGGTGTATTCCAGCGGCACGATATTGGCAGCCGACCCTTCGAATATGAAAGGCTGTTCGCATGCGGTGAAGCCACCCGCGACTGCGGGTTGTGCACCAACCAGCGCGCCTGCGCCGAGCATCAGTTTGACAAGCAACGGACCTGCCACACGGTTCTCGATTGTCTTAACCCAGCGTTTCATCATCAGTCTCCGCCGCCTCCTGCCTGAGAGGGGAGCGGATCGACACAAGCGCCGCTTGGCGTGGCGTCATCCCCGCGAATTTCCTGAAGAATAGGCAACGTGCTTTGTTCGCCAAATTCGTCAATCGTCCATTGATAGACGCGGGCCGCGCCGGCATTCGCAAAGTCGCCAAGCGTTTCCCACTCGGCTGGCTGCAGGCCCAAGTAGTTTGCCCGGGGACGGGCTGCATCCAGGGTGCCGATCGCATCGCAGTAAAAGGCGCGCGACCGCAGCAGCATCGTCTTGCGTTCGTTGGACGGCGGGGCAGCCTCTGCCGCCTTTTCATGCCTTAGGCCCAGCGCAAGTGCGGCTAGCAGATGCAGCTCTGCATTCCCGCGAAACAGATCGGCCAGCCCGGTTTCGATCTGGGCCTGCTCGTATAAGGCCTCGTGATACCCCGGCAGGCGCGGCGGTTGTGCATTGTGGAACTCGTAATGACGTAAGGGAACAACAACGTAAGCAACGATGATGTCATCGCCGCTGGCACGCGCGCCAACTTCCAGCAGCACACGTTCGTCATTCAGCACGCCGGTTACATTTGCGTCGTAGTTGTTGGGATCTCGCAACTGCCGTTGAGGGCAATAGATCACCTTGGCCAGCGATCCCAGCGAGGCATCCGCCTTGTCGAAATGCATTTCAAACGCGGCAAGCAGAGCCCGCCTGTTCCGTTCGCTGATCGCGCGCACCAGATCCATTGACCCGATCAGCAACTTATCGTTCGGAGCCGCCTCAACTGGGCACCCCTGCAACTGTGCCTGCACCCCTTGGCACAGAAAAAGGCCGGAAAGCAGCGCCGCCAGAAAGCGACCGCCGGGGCCACACACGCGCCTTAAAATCTCTTCCACCATGGTTGCGCCCTTTGATTTGCTCTTCCGATTTGTTTCAACGCGGTTTGGATCGCCAGACTGAAATTGGCGCTGGGCTCGCCTGCAGGTACGCCCGCGCTGCTCACGTCCGCGCTCAGACGTTCCAGCGGGTCCGTGGCATTTTTGCAGGCAACCGACCCGGCCGTTTCGATCGCCACCTTGCGGGTCTGCCATTTGAACGTCGATGTGGGATCATCGATGACCCTGACCAGAACGTCACACGTGCCTTCATTTGCAATCAAACCCGCCTGCTCCAGACCCAGTTTGCCCCACCCGATCTGCAGCTCGTTCCCATGCTCGACGAGCTGCACGAGCGGATACGCAGCGACACTTCCAAACCCGCCCAGCGCCAACGCGGTTGCTTTTGATCTGGCGGGATCATTGGCCGAATCCCCGCTGTTCAACTCGATCACGTAAGTCTTAAGCTTATCGGCCGCATCGGCGCTGAACTGCGCACGCTTCAGGTCAAGCTCTACGCTCTGCACCAGAAGATACCCCAGAAAAAAGCCACCGAAGTCTTGATCAACGCCGCCAGAAGGTCCGCGAACCATGCGCCCACCTTGCTTTCTACTGGCTCTGGTTTTACCGGTTCCGCAGGCGGCGCGTGCCCGGAACCGCGCGTGTACAAAAGCAGCGCTTCGGCGCGGTCACCGCCCTCTTCATCTGGCGTATTTGCTTCGTTTGGAGTCATTTCACAGGCAAAAAGCGCTCCCGGGACTGGTTCAACCCTATCATAGTTGGGCTGAATCCAGAAGGAGACCGGCACACGCGCAACAGGCCCACGTCGCGGCGAAAACGTCAAAAGCAAGCAGACCGGGGGTCGTGGAACATGCCTGACGACCGAAAATGTGCTACGCATCCAAACAGGTATTTTGACTGCGCAAGGGGTCGGATATGGTGAACCAACGCGTAAAACCGGTCTATTTTGGCATCGCCTTGCTGCCGGTTTGCATCTTTGGGATCCACGAGCTGATCCACCAAAACCTGATTGAGGCGCAACTGGACGTCCCGCTCGACATTCTGCACGGGGAACGGCCCTGGCTGGAGGCGGTCGGCCGGTACCGGTTTCTTGCAGCATCCTGGTTTTTTGCCTCGATTTCTCTGCTGGCCGTGGCAGTACTGGTCCGCAATCTGATGCGCCCGATGACGCGTGGCACGCGGATTGCCGCAACTCTGACGACATTGGTCGTTCTCACCCTCGCCGTGACGCCCACGATCCAGCAATACGCGTCATCGGAATCCCCCGGAATTTACCATCAGGTCGGCAAAGCCGTTTTTGAGACGGCGCTGTCAAAAGGGGCCCTGCCCGGGTGTCTGACCCCGGATGACAGATGGCTGCTGGGTAGATGCGGTGACATATCGGTGTTTTCAATGTTCAGACATGTGCTGGACATCATCAATGCGCTGGCGGGGCTTGCGGTTGGTGCATTGATTGCAGGCATGATCCTGTGTCTGGCGTCCAGTGAGAGCCGCGATATCGAAGAACGGGCTGCCGAATTGGCCAAAAGCCTAAGACAAATGCGCCAGCAGCTTTATCTGTCCAGTCTCATTCTCACCTTTGGCCTGTTTTTTGCGACAAGCTGGATGTACTGGCCAATGCCTCTGATATTGGACTCCGAAAAGGCAGCCTACAGTTCCCTCGTGACCGCATCCGCTCTGTTCACAGGCACTTATTTCTGCCTACTGATGCTAAGCTTCTATTTGCCGGTGGCTCTTGTTTTGGATGGCAGGGTCAGGACTCTGGCCGATACAGCCAAACAAATCAGCGCATCCGAGCAAGCACTGGATGTAGATGACTGGAGGGCAACGCACGGATTGACAGAAGGCGTCAGCGACATGCTGCGCGCAGGTTTCGCGTTGGCGGCCCCCATATTGGCGGCCTTTGCAGGGGGCATATCACCATTGGCGGTGTAATAGGATCGGTTTATCTGGGCGCGATAGATACACTGCCTTGCCTGAGACCTGGCCCAACCCGCATGTGCCGCCAAACAGGCCAGGAAAGCTATCGCGAAGGAACTCTTTGGGTTCAGCTCTGCATTGGTAGTGCCAGTGGAGCGATTGCGTAAACGGAACCGGATAATTTCGGTGCTTACAGGTCCCCAGCAAATCAGCGTCTGCCGCCAACACAGTTTGACGTCGCGATCCGTAGGGTTCTCCGCCTGCCCCATGCTTGACAGGTGTCAATCATATGGCTCTGATGACACGGTGAAAAACAAGTCAACAACCCGCCGCCTAACAGTTCAGCTCGCGCTCTCACGCGGCGCCAATTTCGACGGCTTGGCATGCAACACACAAACCTGCGGGCCTCTGCCGGGCCAGTCTGATCGTGCACACTTCGTCAGGGTTGCCACCCCGTGACGGGACTGATGAAGAGCTATATCGGTTTTGTGGACCGATCCAATCGCATGATCGGGCGGATTGTAATGTATGGCATCTTCGTGATGATGGCCATTCTGCTATACTCCTCTGTTTCCAAGACCTTTTTCGTCCCATCGCTTTGGACTCTGGAAATGGCACAATTCGCCATGGTGGCTTACTACGTCCTTGGGGGACCTTACGCGATGCAGATGGGCGCCAATGTCCGGATGGATCTGTTGTATGGCGACTGGACGGATCGCCGGAAAAGCCAGGTGGATGCGCTGACCGTGTTCTTTCTCATCGTGTATCTGGTATTCCTGCTCTGGGGCGGTTGGGACAGTCTGATGTATTCCTTCCAATATGGCGGCGAACGCTCGTCTTCCGCCTGGCGTCCCTACATCTGGCCGATCAAGACCATCATGGTCATTGGCATCGTTCTCATGCTGTTTCAGGCCGTTTCCGAGTTGTTCAAGGATATCCTGCGCCTTCGGGGCCATGACATGGGCCCCAAGGATGACGAGCCCGTTCACATGGCCCCCGAAGACCTCGACGGAGGGCACCGGGGGTGAGTTACGAACTGATTGCCGCGCTCATGTTTTCGACGATGATGCTGATGCTTTTGACCGGGCAGCGCGTGTTTGGGGCAATCGGTTTCGTGGCTGTTGTGGCCGCCTTTTTCCTATGGGGGGATCGCGGCGGGTACGACCTTGGGTTTGCCGCCGCAATCAAGGTGATGCGCTGGTACCCGCTGCTGACGCTGCCGATGTTCATCTTTATGGGCTACATTTTGTCCGAATCTCGGATCGCCGATGATCTCTACCGGATGTTCCACGTCTGGATGGGGGGCCTGTCCGGTGGTCTGGCCATCGGCACAATCGGCTTGATGGTTCTGATCTCGGCGATGAACGGGTTGTCGGTCGCAGGCATGGCTATCGGAGCGACCATTGCCCTGCCGGAACTGCTGCGCCGCAACTACGACAAGCGCATGGTTACTGGGGTGATTCAGGCGGGGTCGTCGCTGGGGATTCTTGTGCCCCCATCCGTCGTTTTGGTCCTTTACGCGATGATCGCCCGGCAGCCGGTGGGTCAGCTTTGGCTGGCCGGTGTCGTGCCCGGGCTGATGATGGCCACGCTGTTTATCATCTACATCGCCATCCGCTGCCGCCTGAACCCCGCGCTCGGCCCGGCCATGAGCGCGGCGGAACGGGCTCAGGTGACCTGGGGCGAAAAGCTGCGGCTGCTTGGCGCGGGCTTGCTGCCGCTGGGCATCTTCGCGGTGATGATGGTGCCGTTTGTGAACGGCTGGACATCTCTGGTGGAAAGCTCGGCGCTTGGAGCCATCGCCGCATTCCTTGCCGCGGTTCTAAAGCGCCGCATGACATGGCAGGTCTTTGAAACCTCGGTCAAACAGACGCTGGGCATCACCTGCATGTTCATGTGGATTATTCTCGCCGCCCTCGCCTTTGGCGCGGTGTTCGACGGTTTAGGAGCGGTAAAAGCCATCGAGAACCTGTTTACAGTGCAGCTTGGGCTGAACCCGTGGATTATCCTGATCCTGATGCAGCTGAGTTTTCTGTTGATGGGCACGTTTCTCGACGACACCGCGATGTTGGTGATTGTTGCCCCGCTCTACGTGCCGCTGGTGGGCGCGCTTGGCTTTGACCTGATCTGGTATGGCGTCTTGTACACGATCACGTGTCAGATTGCCTATATGACGCCGCCGTTTGGATACAACCTGTTCCTGATGCGGGCGATGGCGCCGCCAGAAGTAACCATTGGAGATATCTATCGATCCATCATACCCTTCGTTGGCGTGATGGCGCTCGCTCTGGGATTGGTAATGGCTGTCCCAGAGATCGCATTGTGGCTTCCGGGCGTAGTTTACGGAAACTGAGCAAGTGACAAGAACAAGTGACCGGGTCAACCGGTTCGAGGTTCAATTATAAGCACAGGAGAGGATGACCATGACCACGACACGACGCAGATTTCTGAAAACTGCTGCTGTGGCAGCGCCCGCAATACTTGCGGCCCCTGCCATTGTCAAAGCGCAGGCCCCAATCAAATGGCGCTTTCAGACCTACGCCGGCGGTGCGCTGGGCGAACATGTGACCAAACCGGCGATCGACTATATCAACGCCAACGCAAATGGTGAGTTGGAAATCGAACTGTTCTACGCGGACCAGATCGTGCCGACAGGTGAGCTGTTCCAGGCGCTTCAGCGCGGAACCATCGACGGGGTGCATTCTGACGATGACTCGATGGCCTCGCCCACACCGCTGCGGGTGTTCGGCGGGTATTTTCCGTTTGCCACCAAGCACATTCTCGACGTACCGGTGCTGTTCAACCAGTACGGACTCGCGGATATCTGGCGTGACGAATACGCCAAAGTTGGTGTGCAGTGGTTGTCGGCAGCAGGGCAGGATCCCTGCAACTTCAACACAAAGAAAGAGATCACGTCGGTCGCCGATCTGGATGGCCTAAAGCTCTATACCTTCCCGACAGCGGGGCGGTTCCTGGCCCAGTTCGGTGTGGTCCCGGTGAATATCCCGTATGAGGACGCCGAAGTGGCCGTGCAGACCGGCGAGTTGGACGGTATGGCCTGGTCCGGCATCACCGAGGATTACACGGTTGGCTGGGCAGATGTGACCGACTACTTCCTGACCAACAACATCTCGGGCGCCTGGATCGGATCGTGGTTTGCCAACCAGGAACGATGGACCGAGTTGCCCGATCACCTGAAATCCATTGTGATGGCCGGTATCGAGGCCAGCCACACCTACCGCAATCAGTGGTATTGGGGCGGCGAAGCGGCCCTGCGCGCCAACGGCGACAAGCTCGAATTACGGTCAGTTCCCGCGTCGGAATGGGCCGAGGTTGAAAACGCGGCCAAGCAGTTCTGGGATGAGATCGCCCAGGAAGGCGAAGTGCATGAGAAGATCGTCGGTATCTTCCGTGAGTACAACAGCGTCATCAACCAGGCTGGCGTTCCGTACAATTTTGAATAGGCAAGTTCAGGGGCGGCGCAGCAATCAGCGCCGTCCCCAACTGAGGCACGATGTATGCGCACCTATCCCAAACCCGCCTTGTATTTCAGGGGTATCTTGAACGCCCCGGTTCTTCGAAGTTTCATGACATTAGTCTGGTTGAGCATGGCGCTAACCATCGTACTTGGGACCTCGCCCTATAGTAGCGCGCAGGCTGATGTGGATTGGACCGACGTGAAGCCAATCCTGGATCACCGCTGCGTCGTCTGTCATAGCTGTTATGACGCGCCGTGCCAGCTCAAGCTGACCGTGCCCGAGGGGCTGATACGTGGCGGGAGCAAAGACGCGATTTACCACACCGAACGTCTGAGCGACGCACAGCCGACACGGTTGGGCATTGACGCTCAGACGGTATCCGGGTGGCGGGGTCTTGGGTTTCACCCGGTTACAGGCGAGCCAACCGCGCCGGCGAACACGACCAATCTGCTGGCGGAATATCTTGAATTGGGCCGAAACAACCCACTGCCTGTAAATGCACCTCTTCCAGACGAACTTGGTCTGGAACTCGACCGCCCGCTGGTCTGCCCGACACCTGCGGAATTTGATGCATTTCGTGAAAATCAACCATTGGCGGGCATGCCATACGCAAGCGCGCCACTTGATGACGCAGAGTACACGATGCTTTTGTCCTGGGCCCAAAACGGGGCACTGATTGCGTCGAACCCCGTCGAGATTCCGAACGACATCGCCGCGCAGATCGCATCTTGGGAAGCCTTCTTGAATGCAGACGGCCTACGCAGCCAATTGGTCAGCCGGTACCTTTACGAGCATTTATTTCTGGCCCGCCTCCACTTTCAGACAGACACGCCTCGCCGGTTCTTTCAGCTTGTACGCTCGACAACCCCGCCCGGCGAGAGAATTGACGTTGTTGCGACCCGTCGTCCATTCGACGATCCCGGCGATCGCCCGTTTTATTACCGATTGCGGCTGATTGACGAGACGATCGTACATAAGGAACACTTGGTTTACACGCTGGGTCCCGACCGTATGGTACGGTTTCAGGAGGTGTTTTTCGACCCTGACTGGAGCGTTCAAACCCTTCCGATCTATGGCGATGCCGAAGGCGGCGACCCGTTCAGCACGTTTGCCGACATCCCGGCCCGAAGCCGCTATCAGTTTCTTCTGGATGACGCGCTGTTCTTTGTCCGCAGCTTTATCCGAGGCCCGGTTTGCCACGGGGAAACTGCAGTCGATGTAATCGAAGATCGGTTCTGGGTCAGTTTTCTGGATCCGGACGCCGATCTGTCAATCACCGACCCAAGCTATCTGGCGGACGGCGCCACGTTTCTGGAACTGCCAGTGTCGCAAATCGATGACGGCGTTCTGGGGGATCTGCAGGGCTTCTCACATCAAAATCAAATCCAATATCTGGAGTTTCGGGACGCGCGCTATCAGACAAGCGCTGCGCATAAGACCGGGTTCGGCTACGACGCGATATGGGATGGGGACGGCACAAACCCGAATGCGCTGATCACTGTGTTTCGCCACTTTGACAATGCGTCCGCCGTGACCGGGTTTCATGGCGGCATTCCCGAGACCGCGTGGGTCATCGATTATCCGATTTTCGAACGCATCTATTACAATCTGGTGGCTGGATATGACGTATTCGGACGCGTGGAACACCAGCTTTCGACGCGCCTTTATATGGACGAGTTGCGGATGGAAAGCGAGGATACGTTCCTGTCCTTCATGCCAAGAGCCGTGCGGCAGGACATGCATCGAAGCTGGTACAAGGGTGTTTTGGCCGAAATTCATACGTATTGGCATCGGCGTCGTGTCGACGACAGCTTTCCCGCGGGTATCGCTTTCGAGACCGAAAGCCCAAAACAGGAATTCCTGTTGTCGCTGCTGGATCGGGGTGGCGGGCTGTGGCCCGTCGATGATGCGATTAATCGATGCGCGGACACAAGCTGCCCTGAGCCCGACGATGGTGACACCGAGCGCGTCCTGCGGACATTGGCAAACCAGCGCGGCGACTGGGTGAAATACTTGCCGGATCTGTCCGTTCTCGTCATCGATTCAAACGGCGCAACACCGGACGTCTTCACGCTTGTGCACGACAAAGCGCATGACAACATCGCCTTTCTGTTCGAGGAAGACTCCCGGCGGGACCCGCAGTCGGACGTGATAACAATCATGCCGGGTTTGATCGGGAGCTACCCGAATTTTTATTTCCATCTGCGTCAAAGCCAATTGCCCTCTTTCGGCGAAGCGCTGAAGTCCATGAACTCGCAACAGGACTGGATGGAGGTGGCGTCGACCTATGGCGTACGGCGAACCAGCCCGATGTTTTGGCAGGTAAGTGATCAAGTCCATTCGTTTTTCACGCGGCAGGACCCTGTCCAGGCGGGTATTCTGGACCTCAACAGATACAAAGACCCCAAACCGGATGACGATCCGACCTGAAACCCTGAAAGACGCTCTGCAACGGCGCGTTCAACCCGGTCTTACAGGGTGTCCACGGCTTGTCGATCTGCATGCCGGACCATAAGTTGATATTCATGAGGTCTTTTGCAGACATTCGTCCGGCCTACAGCCGTGCTGAACGCATAAGCGACGGGGTTGTTCATGTTCTGGGTGTTTCTTCGGCTCTCATAGCCGTGCCCGTGCTGATCACGATGACCGTCTTTTATCGTTCTGATCCCGCAGCCATTCTGGGGGCGTCGATATACGGTATTACGCTGGTTCTGATGCTGACTTTTTCTGCGCTCTACAACATGATCGAGAGCGAGAGATGGTCTGACGTTCTCCGCCGCCTCGACCATTCCGGCATCTACGTTAAGATCGCTGGCACCTACACACCCTTTATTCTGCTGTCAGGCGTTCAGATACCCGGGCTTTTGATCGGCCTCTGGTCGTCGGCAACGCTTGGATCGCTTTTGAAGCTGGTGGATCCAAACCGCTTTCGATGGTTCGGGCTTGCGCTCTATCTGATGATGGGATGGGCCGTGGTTTGGGCAGGGCACTCGATGCTGGCCGAACTGCCACCAGCGGTTCTGATTTTGATGATCGCTGGCGGAGTTGTCTATACTGCTGGCGTTGCCTTTTATCTTTTGGAGTGGCTACCGTTCCATAACACCATCTGGCATGTGTTTGTTCTGACGGGCAGCGTCCTGTTTTTCGTTGCAGTTGCTGCACAAATCGAGTTGGTGTCAGTCGCCTCAATCTGAGGTGATAAAGACAGGCTCTGAGGCACCAGGTCAGCCATGCTGTACACGCTGTGTCATTGTCAGGCTCAGCCCGGTATCTGAACCACCATTTCCACCTCGATCTTAAGCTCTGGACTTGCCAATGCGGCGACGCCAATGCCGGTCAGGCTCGGTTGTTCGCCGCCCAGAAATTCCATGATCTCGTGCATCGCGACGCCTATGGTGTCGTCGTTCAGATCGGTCATGTAGATGCGCATCTGTACAATATCTTCCGGACTGGCCCCGATAGATTGCAAGGCCGCGTTGAGATTTGCCACAACCTGTTTGGATTGCGCTTCAAGTGTTTCAGGGATTGCAGATCCGTCTGCGTTCCAAGCAACCTGACCGGAAACAAAGGCCAATCGACCCGGGTTGGCGACCGTAATCTGCGAATAGCCTACTTTTCCTGCATCAGGCAGTGTCTTCGGGTTCATTCGTGTGAGTCCTGCGGACATGTCAGATCCTTATCTTCGGTTGATGATGTGCAAGACAAGGGGCAGGCTGAGTTCACTCTCAGACCACGGCCCTTGCGACAGCGAGCATCTGTTAACGCTGCGTTTGAATTTGGTGCCGGTTCTGCGTCGAAACAAGTTCGCTCTGATTACCGACGGCGCCGAACACGCCCTGGCAGGCCGCGCTGAACAGTCTTGCTTGGAATAGTCGCTTTGGAAATCGGCTGGGTCTAGAGCTTGAGCTGTTCATGCATGCTCCCTTCATCTACCGCCGAGTGCGGTCGGCCGTGGAACCAGGCCTCCATCCTCCTTCGCAATCTTCCGGCACATCCCATTGACGGATATCGGACCGCCAATTTCTACCTCTTATGGCGCGCGATACATTCTTCTACTGCGCCCTCGACGGAAACCGGGATCGACCAACACGCTGATCGCAGAACGCGGATCATGATTAAGCGACGTTAACCTACCAGACACGCGCGTTTCAGCCGCGCACCCAATCTATTTCTCGGGAACAGCCGATCATGCAAAGGAGGGTGTAATGATGGCCTACGCAGACTTCATCACCAGAAACGGTGTATTTTCCAATCTCTTTGCGTCCGCCGAAGACCGGAAAGCAAAGCGTGAAAAGAGGGCCGCGTATAAAAGGAAGAAGCGCGAAGCCGACATGATATCAGAGCGCGAGCTCATGGATCTTGGTGATTGTCGACGTAACATGCATGAAGTCCTGTACCGCCATTACTTCACTGGCTAGTCAAAGAGCCTTGCAGAAAAACCATTCGCGATGCCGCCGGGTCAAAACGGTCTTCGGTCCGGTCGCGCATCTTTTGCATGGCACCCACCTCGGCGGCCTTGTTCGACCGACCGGTAGCCACATCAACAATGACCCTTGATCGCTCGTGGTCGGGTCGTTTCAAAAACCGCGGGCCCATAGCGCGCTGCTACCGATTTGTTGTCGGGATTGGCGTGAGTGGCGAAGTTAGGCTGGGCCATCGTGGTGCGCACGTCATCTGGGATCACGTCATCTGGGATATTTAGGTCCTCTCGCACCGCGCGCAGCGCATCATTTGGATTGATCTTCCGGGCCGCCCGGCTCTTTGGATTGCCGACTTCTTCCAGACATGCGCAAAAAATCAGGCAGGCTTCGACGTCAATGTGCTGAAACGCTCAGTGCTGGAAAGCGGTAGGCACGCGTTCCAAGCAGGCAAGAGAAAAAGGTTTGCGTCGCCCGAACGTCTTTCTCCATCCGACGGCTTTGAGCCTAAAGTAGCTATCTGTTTTGCTTCTGAAACGCTGCATGCTGACGCTTTTCTTTGCTGCCTCTTGATATGTGTTCGCGGTCATCAAGTAGCTGTTTGACGTCAGCAAATGCGGCTTCCCAAATTGCGGTTTCTTTGAAGGCAATAAGGCCAGCAGCCTCAACTGCATCGCGTTCCTCAGGAAGCCAATCGCTTAGCTCGAACGAATCTTGCAAACTTCTTAAAAGCTTAAGTCGCGTCAGAAGGCTGCCTGTATGGAGCTTCTCGAGGTCTTCAATTGCGATAGGCTCAATGGTTCGCAAGTTGTCAATACTAATACCCATGATTTCTCCGCTTCCGCACCAATCGGCTATCCGGTTCTAAGATGCATAGCAAATAAGTGTTCATGGCACGATTGGAAAAGACGGCAGCTTTGTCCCGCAAAGAGGTCGTCAAGTAAGGTATTAGAGCCCGCCGCGCAATCGGCGGCGAATGGCGGGGAGACAGGGATTCGAACCCTGGGGACGCTCTCACGCCCAACGGTTTTCAAGACCGCCGCATTCGACCACTCTGCCACCTCCCCGCGTGGGGCGGGTCTAAGGCCAACTGAAATCAGAGGCAAGTCGAAATAGGGATTTCTTGCCGAAGCATGCGCAGCGGTCTTTCCATGACAAAGTACCCACGCTATGATCCGCAACAAAGACCGTACGACGCTGGCAAAAGAACCAGCCGACCGGCGGCAGGGCTCGGGAAACGAGGCCCCATCAGGCAAGGGATGAGAAAATGAAGCGAGCGACTGAGATACGCCCGGGGCCGAAAAGGCTGGCGTTTCTGGTTTTGGCTTTGGCCGTTCTGTCCGGATGCGAGGAACCTTTTGGGTCGGCTGAAAAACCCGAGCCCAACGAAGGATCAACAGAACTGTTGCCTGAGGTTACCAGCGGGTCGCAGCGCGATGTCGAAGCGCCCGACGTATTCGAAGTGACCGAGGCCGGGCTTTGGGACGGACGCCCGTCTCTGGGCGGGATTTGGGTCGCTCATCCGGATGTTACTCAGCCCGAGCGCGTGGTTATCAAGAACGCCGCAAACAATAAGTCCGTCACCGGCGCTCTGTTCCGGCGGGAACGAAACCTGCCGGGGCCTGCGCTGCAGGTGTCGTCTGCGGCTGCTGAGCAGTTGGGTATTCTGGCCGGTGCGCCCACACGGCTCAACGTTGTGGCCCTGCGGCGTGAGGTGGTTGTCGAAGAGCCCGTGCCGCAGGAAGAAGACGCCGCACCTCTGCCTGATGACGAAGCGACAGAGGCAGCCGTCGAAACTGCGACGGCCACATCTGAAGAGCCCGTTGCGGCCGAGGCCGAAAAACCCGCGAAGCGAAAGTGGTGGCAGAGAAAAGAACCAGCTGCGGCAGCAGCAGCCGGGACAGCAGCTGGTTTGGCCGCATCAACCGCTGACGAGGCGGCCGAGGTCGCTGCGGAAGCGCCAGCAGCGACAACAGCAGCGGCCCCTGCCCTGTCTGACGCCCCTGTTGCAGCGCCCGCCGAACCACCCGCCAAACGCAAGTGGTGGCAGAGGAAAAAACCGAACGAGATTACCGAAACGCCGCTCGACCCCATCGAAGGGGCCGCAGCGGCCATCGATGCGACCGAAGCGGCCCCTGCCGCTGCAGCGGTAACCGCGACGGCAACGACGTCCGCTCTGGCAAAACCCTTTGTTCAGATCGGTACATTTGGTGTTGAGGCCAATGCCAACAGCGCCGCAGAGAAAATTCGCAGAAACGGCATGTCGGCGGAGGTGCGCGAACTCACGGCCGAGGGCAATACGGTCTGGCGGGTTCTGGTCGGCCCCGCAGCAACGCGCCCAGAACGCAAAGCTTTGTTGAACGACGTCAAAGATCTGGGGTTTACCGACGCGTTCACTGTGTCCAACTGAGATAGGAGACTTCACATGCTTAATTCGCTGCGTGGTTCCGTGCTCACCTTGGGGCTGGCACTGCTTGCCCTGCCCGCCCACGCCTTCGACACGTCCGCCAGGGCGGCTTATGTGATGGATCAGACAACCGGCACGGTGCTGTTGTCGAAAGACGCGGATCAGCCGCTTCCGCCGGCATCGATGTCCAAACTCATGACGCTTTATGTTGCGTTCGAGGCATTGCGGGACGGGCGCCTCACGATGAACGAAACCCTGCCGGTGTCGGAACACGCGATGAGCTATGGCGGCTCGACCATGTTCCTGAACACGCAGGATCGCGTAACGGTCGAAGACTTGCTGCGCGGGATTATCGTCCTCTCAGGCAATGACGCCTGTGTTGTCATAGCCGAAGCGCTCAGCCCCGACGGGACAGAGGCGGGGTTCGCACGCTATATGACCCAGCGCGCCAAGCAGATGGGGATGAACCATTCAAACTTTATCAACTCGAATGGCTGGCCTGCTGCGGGTCATATGATGTCGGTGCACGATCTGGCGGTGGTCGCGGATCGTCTGATCACGGACTTCCCGGAGTATTACCCGCTGTTCGACGAGGAAGTATTCGAGTTTGACGGACGGGCGCCTTCGAACGCGCGAAACCGCAATCCGCTGCTGCGGCTGGACATTGGCGCGGATGGTTTGAAAACCGGCCACACACAGGAGGCCGGCTACGGACTTGTTGGGTCGGCAAAGCAAGGGGATCGCCGGGTGATCTTCGTTCTCACCGGCATCGATACAACCGGCCAGCGCGCAGAGGAGGCTGAGGCCGTGGTTAACTGGTCGTTTCGAAATTTTGTCGAGAGGACTGTTGCCACAGCAGAAACGCCGATAGCCGAAGCGAAGCTGTGGATGGGAGAGAAAAAAACGGTCGGTCTGGTGCCCGAGGGCGATCTGAATGTTCTGTTCCCGGTCCTGGGAACACAAGATGTCGAAGCCGAAGTGGTGTATGAAGGGCCAATCAACGCGCCTGTTGCCAAAGGTCAACAACTCGCCGAACTGGTCATCAAACCCGAAGGATTGCCGGAAATCCGGCGCCCTCTAGTAGCAGCCGAGGACGTGGCAGTGGGCGGTTTTGCGGTGCGCATGATGACCGTGGGCGGGATCGTTCTGAAGGATGTCATCAATACCCCGCTGGACTCAATGTGACGAGCGCTGGGTTGTTTCTGACCTTTGAAGGCATTGACGGATCAGGCAAGTCCACTCAGGCGCGCATGCTCGCGGATCATCTGCGCGACGCAGGTCGCGAGGTGGTGTTGACACGCGAACCCGGTGGGTCTCCCGGGGCGGAAGAAATCCGCAGCCTCGTTCTGGAGGGCGACCCCGAGCGCTGGTCTGCGGAGACGGAAATCCTTTTGTTTACCGCCGCACGTCGCGATCATCTGGAACGCACCATCGAACCCGCGCTGGCAAAAGGCAAAGTTGTGATCTGTGATCGGTTCGCCGACAGCACACGCATGTATCAGGGCCTGTCGCGCGGTGACCTGCGCGGGCTGGTCGACCAACTGCACAGCCTCATGATCCGACGCGAACCGGATATGACCCTTTTGATCGACATGGACCCCGATACCGGTCTGTCCCGCGCCAAAGGGCGGCAGGGCACCGAAGAGCGGTTTGAAGATTTCGGGCCGGCTTTGCAGCGGAAAATGCGCGCTGGTTTTCTGGCACTTGCCGAAGAGTTCTCCGACCGTTTTCGCGTTGTCGACGGCAATCGCGACATGGACAGCGTCGCGCAGGATGTGGCACAGATCGTCACGGCAGCTTTGCGATAGGCGATGAGTGACGACACCCCAACCCCGGATCAGGCGCCCGGCGCCCCGCACCCACGCGAGACAGCACACTTGTTTGGGCAGTACGCGGCGGAACAGGCCTTTTTGACCGCCTATACGTCTGGACGTTTGCACCATGGCTGGTTGCTGACCGGGCCGCGCGGTGTTGGCAAAGCAACACTGGCCTGGCGGATCGCCCGGTTTCTGCTCGCGACACCTCCGGTCGATAACGGCGGACTGTTTGGGGCGCCCCCGCCCCCTGACACGCTGGATGTCGACCCTGATCATCCGGTCTCGCACCGCATTCTTGCCGGTGCGGAACCAGGACTTGCCGCGATCACCCGGTCTCTGAATGACCAGGGCCGTCTCAGAGGTGAGATCGTTGTCGACGACATTCGCAAACTGGGACGGTTTTTCGGCCTGTCCTCGACCGATGGTGGCCGCCGGGTGGTGATTGTCGATTCCGCCGACGAGATGAATGTCAGCGCCGCCAATGCCCTGCTGAAAATGCTCGAAGAACCGCCGGCCCGCACAACACTGTTGTTGGTCTCACACCAGCCTTCGCGGTTGTTGCCAACCATCCGGTCGCGCTGTCGCACATTGCGCCTGTTGCCGCTTGGACCTGAAGAGATGCAATCCGCACTTGCACAGGCTGGCGCTGAGCAGCCGCCGCAGGGTGATCATCTGGCGGCATTGGCGGCGGGTTCAGTGGGGGATGCGGTCCGGCTGATCAATCTGGGCGGGTTGGAGATTTATGCTGAACTGATCGCCATTCTGGGAACACTGCCCCGACTTGACCGGCAGCGGGCGCTGGTGCTGGCCGAGGCCGCAGCCCAACGGGGCGCTGCGGAAAAGCTCGAGTTGCTGCTGACGCTGATCGACGTGGCACTTGCACGGCTTGCTCTGACCGGGGCAACTGGTTCGCCGCCTGCACCAGAGGCCGCTCCGAACGAGGCAGAAACCTTGTCGCGCCTGTCTGCCTCTCCGCATCAAGCACGGCGCTGGGCCGAGGTGGCCGCTGTGATCACGTCGCGGGCGCGTCACGGGCAAGCTGTGAACCTTGACCCTGCTGCGTTGGTCCTAGATACGGTGTTCAAGATACAGGAAACCGCCGGTCAGAGTTGATGAGCGACACCCCCCAGATCACTGACAGCCATTGCCATCTGGATTTTCCGGATTTCGATGGGCAGTTGGACGCGGTCGTTGCGCGCGCGGCGGAGGCTGGCGTAACCCGGATGGTGACCATCTGCACGCGGCTGCGCAACGAACCCGCCATTCGCGCAATCGCCGAGGCCCATGGCCCGGTGTTCTACGCCGCTGGCACCCACCCGATGAGCGTGGCGGACGAACCGATGGCCACCGTTGATGAACTGGTCGCACTGTCAATGCACCCGAAATTTGTCGGCATTGGCGAATCTGGACTGGATTATCACTACACTGCCAACAGCGCAGACCTGCAGAAACGCTCTCTGCGCGTCCATATCGAGGCGGCCCAGCGCACCGGGTTGCCTCTAATCATCCACGCCCGCGCCGCAGATGAGGACATGGCCCGCATTCTGACCGAGGAATACCGAAACGCGCCCTACACCTGCGTCATGCATTGCTTTTCCTCAAGTGCCGAATTGGCCAAGGCGGCGCTGGACCTTGGCTTCTACCTGTCAATGTCGGGTATCGCGGCCTTTCCCAAAAGTCAGGAATTGCGCGATATCTTTGCCGATGCACCGGTGGATCGCATTCTGGTGGAAACCGACGCTCCGTATTTGGCGCCGCCGCCTTTTCGCGGCAAACGGAACGAGCCGGCCTATACCGCACACACGGCCCGGAAAGGGGCCGAAGTTTTTGGCATGGAGTATGCCGCCTTCGCCGCGCAAACGCAGGTGAACTTCGATCGGCTGTTCAGCAAGGCAGCCGCCTACAAGGCGGCTGCATGACCCAGTTGCGGTTCACCATCCTTGGCTGCGGATCATCCGGCGGCGTTCCCCGGCTGGGCGGGCATTGGGGTGACTGTGATCCGGACAATCCCAAGAACATCCGCCGACGCTGCTCGATGCTGGTTGAACGTGACGGACCCAATGGAACAACTTCAGTTCTGATCGATACGACCCCCGATATGCGAAGCCAATTGCTGGACACGGGAACCGGGCGCCTGGATGGCGTCGTCTACACGCATTCCCATGCCGACCACGTGCATGGCATCGATGATCTGCGGATGATCGTATTCAACATGCGCACCCGCGTGCCGGTCTGGGCCGACGGTGATACACAAAATGCCCTGCTTGGGCGGTTCGGATATGCGTTTATCCAGCCGGAAGGCTCACCCTATCCGCCAATTCTGGACCTAAAAACCATCGACGGTGCGTTCGGCGTCGACGGACCGGGAGGCCCAATTCCGTTTCGCCCGTTCAAGGTCAATCACGGCTCGATCGACTCGCTGGGGTTTCGCATCGGCAAGCTCGCATATTTGCCGGATGTGGCAGAAATCTATGATGATGCCTGGCCTGAAATGGAAGGCCTCGATTGTCTTGTGATCGACGCCCTCAGACGCAGTCCGCACCCGACGCACACGCATCTGGAAAAGACCCTGGGTTGGATTGAGAAATTGCGACCCAAACGTGCCATTCTGACCAACATGCACATCGATCTCGATTACGCCACGGTCGAAACCGAAACACCCGACAACGTCACCCCTGCTTATGACGGGATGATCCTCCATCAGGCGCTGTGAGACCCTGTTCGATCTGAACGGCATACGGCTCCGTCGGGTCCCGACACCGCAGACCAGCGACGGGCTGACATGCTGCAGAACCTGATCAATGTCATTCTGCCGGTCTTTCTGGTCATCGGTGCGGGGTATGCCGCAACACGGTCGGGATATTTCAAAGAAGTACATGTCGACGGGCTGATGAAGTTCACGCAGGGCTTTGCCATTCCCTGCCTTTTGTTTCTGGCCATCGCGCATCTGGACCTAAGCGCCAGCTTCGACCCGCGCCTGCTTGCCAGCTTTTATTCTTCGGCCGCTCTGTGCTTTATGGCTGGCCTGTTCGGAGCCCGGATCCTCTTTGGACGCGATTGGGAGGACTGCGTCGCCATCGGGTTCTGCTGTCTGTTTTCCAACTCCGTCCTGCTGGGCTTGCCCATCACGGAACGCGCCTACGGGACCGAAAACCTAACCGGGAACTACGCTATCATCGCCTTCCATTCCCCCTTTTGCTACGGCGTCGGGATCACGGTCATGGAGGTTGTTCGAAGCCGTGGGCATGGGCGTGCACATATGGCCCGCTCGGTCCTGTCCGCTATGTTCAAAAACGCGCTGATCCTGGGGATCGCACTGGGATTTGTGGTCAACCTGTCCGGCCTCGCCATACCGGCCGTGGTGGATGAGGCGCTGGGGCTGGTGTCCCGCGCGGCCTTGCCCGGTGCCCTGTTCGCCTTGGGGGGCGTGCTGGTCAAATACAAACCCGAAGGCGATCTGCGCACCATCGCCTATGTCTGCTGCATCTCACTGATGCTGCACCCAAGCCTTGTCTGGCTATTCGGAAAATCCGTGGGCCTGCCGCAGGATTTGTTCCGCTCGGGTGTGCTGAATGCCGCCATGGCGCCGGGTTTCAACGCGTACATCTTTGCCAGCATGTATGGGCGTGCCAAACGTGTCGCGGCCTCCTCTGTCCTGATCGGAACGGCTGCATCCATCCTGACGGTGTGGCTCTGGCTGACCGTACTGGGCTGACCAGGCGGAACCTGCATTGACATTACGCCCCGGTGAAGCACCTATCTTGCATTCAAACAGGAACCCGCGCATGCCTCATGCCATTATCGTCGCTCATGGTCAGCCGTCTGACCCCGCCCCCGCGCAGGAGGCGCTGGCCGCATTTGCCGCGAAAGTCGACGCATTGAGCGGCGACGTGACGGTGCACGGCGCCACTCTGGCCGCTCCGGGGGTGCTTGAGGCAAAAGTGGACAGCCTGCCAGACAGCGTCGTGATTTATCCGCTGTTCATGGCGAAGGGCTGGTTCGTGACGAGCGCGCTGCCAAAACGTCTTGGGACCCGGAAACGGCGCATCCTGGATCCTCTGGGGATTGATCCAGATTTACCTGAACTGTCAGCCAGCGCCCTGCGCGCAGCATTGTCCGAACGGCAATGGGCAACCGACGACACTGATCTGGTCATTGCGGCACATGGCTCAGGACGCAGTCGCAACCCCTCTGCGGTTGCGACAGACTTCGCGTCTCAACTGTCGCGAAAGCTCCCTTTTAACTCCATTCGGGTTGGATTTGTCGAAGAGCGTCCGTCCATATCCGAAGCCGCCAGTGGAATGTCGCAGAAAGCTGTTTGTCTTCCGTTCTTTGCCTGCATGGGCGGACATGTTCTGGACGACGTGCCCGAGGAACTGGAAAGGGCAGGTTTTTCGGGCATCGTCTTGCCTGTGGTCGGCGAACTGCCCCTGATCCAAAGGCAGATAGCAAACAAGATATGTCAGGCCTTCAAGGCCGCCGCATAAATGTACTAACGCAACCGATACTCGCATAACTAACGGCGATGCGCATGGCAGGATGCGATGCTCACCCCTCTGCCCTTTTCACCTGTTTTCGCCGACTTTCTGGCTTTGCAATTTCCCGGATTCGCTCAACGCAACCGGCGAATACAACCGGTGGCAAGACCGCCCCTCTCCTTTGGCTTGATACAGCGCAAGATCGGCGGCGTGCAGAATTTCCGCCGCTTGTAAGGACTCAAACTGCGTTGAAACTGCGGTGCCTATGCTCACTGAAACGCGACAAACCTGCCGTCGGAATGCCATCGGTTCGTTCAGCCGCCGGATAAGACGATCCGCAATTGACGCCAACCTGTCTTTTTGGGTCAATCCCTTGAAGATGATGACAAACTCATCCCCACCAGATCTGGCCACGGTATCCTCGCTGCGCGTCTCTTCGATCATGATCCGTGCGGCCTGCTGAAGAACGAAATCGCCGGCAGCATGACCAAACTGATCGTTTACTGACTTGAAAAAATCCAGATCCAGATGCATCAGCGCAAAAGTACAACTGGTCGAAATCAGTTGCCCGATCATGTGATCCATAGCGCGACGGTTTTTCAACCCGGTCAAGGTATCTGTATAAGCCTGCTCTTCTGCGGCAATCATAGCGTCTTGCAGGCGCAGATTCAGAGACCTTGATGCCTGCATCGCCGCTGATTTTGCCTCGACAAGATAAAGCAGTTCGATGGCCAGATCGGTGCCGGAGAAATCCGCGCTCGTCAGCGCATAGTCCTGAACCGCATCCAATATCGAAATACCAAAGGACAGATTGACCACCGCGCCGCGCCCGTCAGGCAGCGGGGCAACTAGCCCCTTGAGCGCCGTTCTTGGTTCATCCAGAAATCTGAGACGCAGTTTTGCCCCGGCCGCAGAATTGAGATCTGTAATGGTTGTCAGGGTACGCGGGCGGATCAGTTCGAACACATCGAGAAAGTTCTGCCCCGCGAGCGGTTTGCCCGGACGGAGTTTTTGCAGCGTCGGCCCGGTCCGTTGGATACGCCCCGCGTCGTCCAACAACAGGAACATCGGACACAGCGTTTCCAAAAGATCGGCCAGTTCACTGGGTTTCATCATCCGTTTCTCGCCCCCAGGTCAAAATGCCGACCCTCGGTAAAGGCGCTTTCCACAAGGATAATCGAAATGATCTCGACGTCACCCTGCTGCCCGTCATGGGACAGCATAACAAGCGCGCCGTAGTCGTCGGCCATCGCCCGCAAGACGCCGACCATAGTGCTGGAATACCCCGGCAGACCGGGATAGCAGTACAGTTGATACTCGGTCGGTGACAGTTCCCGAAGTTCCAGCGCGGGCAGCTTGAGATCGGAAACCGCCAGCCGCACCCGATCCGCAAGATCGTCAAGAGAGTGCAGAAACTCGACATAAGTTACTCCGCCAAATCGCAGCAGCCTGCGCAACTCTTCCATATTCGGATGGGACACCAGATAGGTTCCCAGATCTTCCAGAAGTTCGGAACGCGGGCGGTTCAGATCCGCACTCAGAGCATCCACAACCCGGGTGGACATACCGGCTTCATACAAAAGCATGGCCTCGAACTCGACAAAGTCCAGGCCCGCAGCCTCGGTCACACGCAGCCAGCACGACTGCCCGTAGGTTGCGCACACGAATGACTGTATAGCCCGATTGGTCAGACCATGCATGACATGCCCCAGATTGGTTTCCTGTCCAATCTGGTCCGACAAACCTTAACAATTAGCCAAAGCGCGCCGATAGTTGTCGCAAATGCGACGGAGTATCATAGCGATACCAAGCCTCATTCCATCAGAAATCCGTGGGCGCCCCACCCTCTGCCTTGCGGCGTGCAACAAACTCAGCCAGTTCCTCGCGGATACCTTCATCCAGTGCGGGTGCCTCAAAGCTCGAGATAATCTCCTTGAACATGTGATGGGCCCGCTCGGCGGTCCAGATGCCTCCGGCGATTTCCCATCCCTCGTAGTTTTTCCAGTCGCTCAGGAAGGGTTGATAAAAGGCCGTGGTGTAACGGTCCTGCGTGTGCTGAATGCCAAAGAAATGGCCATCGTTGCCAACAGATCGGATCGCGTCCAACGCTATTTCGTCTGGCCCGGTGGCCGTCAGATCGGGGTTCATATAGCGCTGGATCTGCTGCAGGATTTCGCAATCCATGACAAACTTCTCGGGGCTTGCGATCAGACCGCCCTCCAGCCAGCCCGCCGCATGATAAACCATGTTGGTGCCGGACTGTACGGCCGCCCACAGGGAATTCGATGTCTCCCAGACCGACTGGCCATCCGGCACATTGGCCGCACAAACACCCGAAGATCGCATCGGTAAGCCGTAGTAGCGTGCCATCTGCCCGGTCATCTGGGTCGACCGCATGTATTCCGGGGTCCCAAAAGCTGGCGCGCCTGATTTCATATCCACATTGGATGTGAATGTACCGATCACACACGGAATGCCCGGCCGCACGTATTGGAACAGAGCGATGGCGCAGAGCGCCTCGGCCAAAGACTGCGCAACCGCACCCGCCATGGTGACCGGCGCCATGGCACCCGCCAGTGTGAATGGGGTCACCACAATCGCCTGCCCCCGCCGTGCCAAGCGCAGACAGCCATCGATCATCGGTTGGTCATGTTTCAGTGGCGAGGTCGAGTTGATATTGGTGTACATGCGCGGAGTCGCTTCGAATTCCTCGTGGCTGAGACCGCTGGCAATCCGGACCATCTCCATCACGTCTTCGACACGCTCTTTGCCCAGAGAATACGCGTGCATCGCCTTGTCGGTCAGCGTCAGCTTGTCATAGAGAACATCCAGATGGCGCACGCTGGCATGGATATCAACCGGTTCGACCGGATACCCACCCGCGAAGTGGATACAGTTGAAATATTGGGTCAGCTTCAGAAGGTTCCGGCACATTTCGCGATTGCCGGGGACTTTGGTTCCGATTTCCATATCCCAGTAATTGGGCGGTGAGGAAACATTTCCGAACAGCAGGTTTTTGCCACCAACTTCAATTGTCCGCTGGGGATTTCGCGGCGTGATGGTGAAGCTTTCGGGTGCCTTTGCCACCATTTCCATGACAAAATCACGCCCCATCCGGACGTTGTCCCCGTCAATCGTGCAGCCCGCCTCACGCAGGATCCCGATGGCCTCTTCGTTGTAGAATTCGATACCAATTTCTTCGAGAATACGCATCGCACCCTCGTGGATCGCCTCGATCCCCGCCTGATCCAGCGGTTCGGTCGGGGCGTCGATGTTGACCGGCGGATTCCATGGCATCTGCTCGATTGCCGCGCTGCCCCGGCGGGCAGCCGCCCCGGCCCGTCCACCGCCGCGACGTTTACGTGTTGCACTGTCAGCCATCGTTGCCTCCTGCCTGGTTGTTGACCAAACAAGCCCCGAACTCCGATTGCTGGCCGCTCTATCTGCGACAGGTTGTGTCGGTTTTATTCCGAGTTATCGAATTTCAGCCCATCACTCCGCGTTTGGGCCAGCCAGTTTGGAATATGCCCGATATCCGGCAACACAACATCTGCCATTGGCGCCAGATCGTCGGTCCCGGCCAACCCCGTCAGAACACCGATCGTGATCATCCCGGCCGCCCGCCCCGCCTGAAGATCGTGAAGGCTGTCACCCACCATGGCGATGCGGGTGGGATCCACGCTGACATGTTTGGCAAAGGCCAGCAGTTGACCGGGGCCGGGTTTAAACCCGTGGCCGCTGTCATATCCGGCAATAAAGTCGAAATGGTCCTTGATGCCGGCCGATTCGAGATGTTGACGCGCCGGGTGTTCACTGTCGTTGGTTGCCACGCCCAGTTTGAGGCCCAAGCCCCGCAAGCCTTCAATAAAGGGGCGCAACGGCACAGCGGGTGATTGCGGCACCACCTCGGCCTCGGCACTCATCAGGTCAACCAGCTGGTCCTGCGAGAATCCATCGAGATGCGGAAGCAGGATCTGGGCAATCTCTTCAACTGTCCCGGCGATCACGATACTGTCTGTCGAATAGGCTTGTTTTTCGAAATCATAGCCGATGATGCGGCCCATTTCAGCCGCACGCATTTCATTTCCGTTTGTCAATCGCATCAAAATCGAACGGCCAAACGCGCCCCAGGTATTTGCAAAGTCAAACAAGGTGCCGTCCTTATCGAACACGATGGCATCAACCGGCATTCTTACGCTCCTGAAAACAGATGGGGTCACGTCCAGTGGATTTCTGCCCCGCCAGACAACATTGAGCGCGCTTGAACGGGGACGTCATAGGGGACTGAATTTTCGTCACAAAACGCCACCACCCACGAATCGTCAAGGAGCAGAAAATCCAGAACAGAAACCAGGAAATCGGGATCGTCCGCTCTGTCGCGCAGGTCATCGACTGCTGCACCTGTCGAGCCCAGAAAAACCGGCAGCAACTCATCGTGTCCGACCAGCCAAGCAAGGACTTTAAGCGCAAGCGTTTCGGCGGATTCTGCTGAAATTTGCATAAACAAGCCTCTGATCGGGTCTTGGAAAGGGTTTGTTAACCAGACTCATAAAGAATTTGTTCACGCATGCAATCAACGGTGAAATGCTATGTCCGTGCAGGGAACTATCCTTGTCCTCGACGGGGTGTCAACCAACCGCATCATGCTGAAAGTTCAGCTGACAGCGGCTTGGTACCACGTTGTTCAGGGACAAAGACTCGAAGGCCTCCCAGCCCTGGTGCGGCGCGCCAGGCCAGATTTGATCCTGACGGCTGAAACCTTGCCGGATGGGACCGCGGCCGACGTAAAAAGACTGATCCAGAAAGAACCGGACCTTGTCGACGTCCCGGTTATTGCGATCGCGGCCCAGAATGACAGAGGGGCCCGGTTGCGCGCGCTGGCGGACGGGCTGGACGATGTTCTGACACATCCGTTCAAAGACACCCTGCTTCTGGCCCGTATCCGCAGCCTGCTCCGCGCGCGCGCCGACACGCAGGATCTGCATGTCAGGGAAGGCCCTCAATCCATCGGCTTTGAGGAGGCGGAAACCGGCTTCGTCCAAAAATCCAAAACCGCTCGCGTTGCCATTCTTTCGCAAACCTCACGCACTGGCGCATTGTGGCACAAGTCCCTGATTGGCCAGTGCCCGCACGATCTGTCGTGGCATACGCAATCGGACCTGCACGGCCTGCTGTCCGGGTCGATCCCAGACGCGATTGTAATCGAACTGGACGCTAACCCGGCGGGTCTGCACGTTCTGGCCGATCTGAGATCGCGCAGCGCCACACGGCACACAGTGCTGATCGGGGTTTTGCAGGACAGCGATGCCGCTCTGGCTTCGGAAGCACTTGATCGCGGGGCGGATGCGGTCTGTCTGGGCGGGTTCTACGCAAAAGAGGTCTTGCTGCGGCTGGACAATCAGATCGCACGAAAGGTCCGCCTGGACCAGATGCGCGCATCCCTGAGAAAGGGCATTGCCGAATCCTGGGTCGATCCCCTCACCGGCCTGTACAACCGGCGATACGCATTGCGCGCAATGGATCAAATTGCATATCAGTCTTTGCAAAACGGATGTGACTTTGCCGTTATGATGGCCGATCTCGATCACTTCAAAGCCATCAACGACAGTTATGGTCACGCAAGTGGCGATCTCGTTCTGACCCAGGCAGCCGCAAGAATGCAATCTGCTCTCGGGTCGACGGGCTTTATTGCCCGTTTTGGTGGGGAGGAATTTGTAATCGGGGTTCCAAACATCTCGCGGGCACGGGCCGTAAAGCTGGCCAAGGCGCTCTGCGACAGCATCTGCGATGCGCCATTTTATCTTCCCGATCAGGAAAAACACGTCACCATTACAGTCAGCATCGGTCTGAAAATGTCGGACCCGGCCCTGAGACCCGAGCCGTTGACACCGGAGCCCGTCGAAAAGCTGATCAGATCTGCGGACAAAGCGCTCTATGCCGCCAAGAAGTCGGGGCGAAATCAGGTCATGATCCGGCAGACCGCCGCCTGACTGACCCGTCAGTCCCTTTTCTTGGGTCCGCGCGGACCGCGCTCGACCACTTCTTGCAGACGGTCGGCATAAGCCTGCCGTTCGCCATCGGTCATATCAATCACACGGGACAGCCATTGCGCCTGCAAGTCAGCCTGCAGGTTCGCCGTGGACTGTGCCTGCTGCTGCAACAGCCCCTCCACTACAGCTGGATCAAAGGGTACTTCCCGCAGGGCGCGGCTGATCCCCCTGAAATCCCGTAACCGGTCGTTTGAACCGTCTCTGTGCAGCGCGTACAGCTCACTCCGCATGGCTCTGCGATCCTCTTTCGACAAAGCACGGTACAGGGCCGGGCCAAAGCCGGGCGGCGCCTTGGCATGGTCGCCACGCTGCAACCGCATCACAGTGCCCAGAGCCAGGCCCACGATCAGCAGGTTCAGGCCCAGCGAAATGGCCAGAACGATGGGCATCCACCGGCGTCTTGGTTTGGGATCAACGCTCATTCCGCAGCCTCCAGATAGGTCGCATCAAATCCAAGGTCCGCCACCAGATACGCATCCTGCGATACCAGAAGACTTGCGGGGTCAGGCAGAAAGGCGGGGGCTGAAAAACCGATCCAAACGCCTGTCACGCTGGCCGCAACCATCCCGCCAAAGCCCTGCCAGCCGCCAACAGCGCCAAGCACCCGGGTCCAGTTAAAAGACTTTGGGGTCGCCTGCGGCCTGAGGCGATCCAAGCGAACGGTCTCGGCATCGGTCAGAATACGCACCGCAAGATCGTCCGGCAGTACCGGTCGGTCTTGCCGGGCTTCGGCAAACAGATGATCCAGTTCCTTGTCTTCGTCAGCCATTGTCATACCCCAGTTCATCCCGCCGCCGGGCCAGAATTCCAGCCAGCGATCGTTTCCCGCGCGCCGTCAGGCTTTCCACGGCTTCTACAGAAACCCCCATGATCCCGGCAATCTCGGGATTGGGCAACTCTTCGATGTGCCTCAGCACCACCGCCTGCCGCTGCCGGTCGGGCAACTCTGCCAAAGCCATTTGCAACGCATCCTTGCGGGCTTCATCCTGCAAGCGGTCTATTACGCTGGCCTGCCCGTCTTCGGGTTCAGGCACATCGGTCAACCTGTCCGGCGCCTTTTTGCGCCTGATATCCACACACAGATTCAATGTCACCCGATAGAGCCAGGTCGACACCTTGGCGTTTCCCGCCACCCAATCCGGCGCCATTTGCCACAGGCGCATCATCGCGTCCTGGGTCACATCCTCGGCCTCGGCCCGGTTTCCCAACAGGCGCAGGGCAACCGCGTAGCTGCGAGGCCCCAGGCGATCCGTCAAAAGGCGTGCAGCCTCGGCATCGCCGTCAGCGAAACGCTTTAACAACGCGTCGTCGCTGAGGTCGTCCGCGGCGCTGTGCCCGCCGCGAACCTTTTGCGCAGGGGAGGTCAGATCCTCCATCCCGCATCAGTTGTTATCTGCGCCCGATCTGTCGCGCTTTTTGGGCTTCCGGTCCATTCTGTCCTTGGCATCCGCAAACTCCTGTTCCGAGATTCCGCCGCTGTCATCCGCGTCGATCCGGTCAAACATCCTGTCAGCCCGGCGCGGTTTCGGCAACTCATCATCGCTCAGAAACCCGTCCTGATTAGCATCCTGACGCTCGAACATCTTGGTAACGCGGTCATTTGCCTTTTTCTGGGCAGCGGCCTGCATCTCTTCGACGCTCAACTGGCCATCTCCGTCCGCGTCCGCCTGGGTAAAGCGCTGGTTGCGGTGGGCCTGCATCTCTTCCTGCG
The DNA here is from genome assembly GCF_056535885.1 of Ruegeria sp. B1. Lineage (NCBI taxonomy): Bacteria > Pseudomonadati > Pseudomonadota > Alphaproteobacteria > Rhodobacterales > Roseobacteraceae > Ruegeria > Ruegeria sp. B1. The sequence continues at coordinate 3,316,133 of NZ_JBQFJA010000001.1, forward strand.
TTATCTGCCCATCATTGTTGGCGTCCAGTTCCTGGAAAGTGACCGGTTCCCGGTCCCTTGGGCCGGCTGCCAGAACCGACGTGCCTGTGATTGCGACCGCCGAAAGCACAATGGCCGGGATGAATATCGCGTGTTTCATTTCGGTTTCCCCTTGTTGACGCGGCCCTATTGCCGCTGCTCATATTCATTCAAACGGAACAACGGCCGGTTTCCGTCGCAAAAAGTTGCGTCCCGCCTGCCGGACTGACATCGCAGTCTCCTTAGGGTTTCTTTTCGGTGGCACGATGCAAAGCGACGCACCCCCCTTTTCCAATCACCGAAAGAGGCGTTATATCCTGCAAAGATGAACGCGCGAGTCACATTATGATAGATCAGACGATTGAACCTGCGACCCAAGACGAACGCCCGACATGGCCCGCCCTTGTGAAAGGGTTTCGCTGCAAATGCCCCAAATGCGGTGAGGGCAAGTTGCTGCACAGCTATCTCAAGGTCAACGATACCTGCTCTGAATGCGGGGAAGAGCTGTTCCATCATCGCGCGGATGACGGACCCGCCTATCTGACCATCCTGCTCGTAGGACACCTGCTGGCGCCCGTACTTCATGTCTCATACGTGCATCTGCGACCGGACCCTTGGACCATGGCCATTGGTCTTTCGATCGGCTGCGTTGCGTTGTCCCTGTATCTACTTCCCAGACTGAAAGGCGCTGTTGTGGCCTATCAATGGGCGCGACGGATGCATGGGTTCGAGACATCCTCGTGACCGTCGCAACCAGATCAGGCAGGGCATGACTGCGGACAAAACTGCGATCCGAGACGCTGCAACTGTTATTGTGTTGCGGAACCGATTGAACGATCCGTCTATTCTGATGGGTCAGCGGGGCGCCAACGCCGCCTTCATGCCAAGCAAATTCGTATTTCCGGGCGGCGCGGTCGACCCAGCTGACGCGGATGTTCCCTTGGCGACCGCATTGCCGGGTCTGTGTCGGGACCGCCTGTCGGAGAAATCTCCACCCGGCCTGCACCACGCCCTTGCCGCCGCTGCGATACGCGAGCTGTGGGAAGAGACCGGACTGATCCTCGGTCAGCCCGGAAACTGGCACGACGACGCGCCCGCCGATTGGCGGAGTTTTGCCAGGATGGGCTTTGCCCCGACCGCCAACGCGTTACAATTTGTGTTCCGCGCCGTGACACCGCCGGGTCGCCCGCGCCGATTTGACGCGCGATTCTTTCTGGTCGACGCCGATGCAATTCAGGGCGATCTGGATGATTTCAGCCATTCCTCGGACGAGCTGTCCCACCTGCAATGGGTTAGGTTGGACCAGGCCCGGGACTTGGACCTACCCTTCATTACCGAAGTTGTGCTGGCCGAAATCGCTGGCCGGATCACTGAACTGGACCCGCCTGTATCCGTGCCGTATTACCTCAACAATGACGAACAAAGCCTGTTTCTGAGACTCAAAGGTTATCCGATGCCGGAGACCGACTGAGGCACCGGGATCATTTCAGTCGACTGATCACCACCGTCACTTCGGGCTTTTTACCGATTTCCTCTTTGGCCGTTTGCCGGACGATCCGGCGCATGTCCTCTTCCAGCTTGTCGTCATTGCGCAAGGTCCGCGTTTCCGCCCGCATGAGGAACTGATTCAGGTCTGCCTCCAGCACCTCGATCAATGCTGCGCGCGACGTTCCTGTTTCGGGCAATCCCATCGTGTCACACCATGGCTCGCCCAGTGGTTCATCCTCTTCATCCAGAATGATGGTCACCGTGACATGACCATTCAGGGCCATACGAATCCTGTCACGCACGACACCGTCCATCGCGCCAATTTTTACGACACCGTCCAGATAGGTTCGGCCGGTTTCAATGTAATCTACGACCGAGGGCCCATTTCCGGTGAGGTCCAGCATTGTCCCGTTCACCGCCAGAACCCCGGTGCGTCCACCCACCTCGGCCAATCTGGCATGCTCGCGCAAGTGTCGATGTTCGCCATGCATCGGGATAACCATCTGTGGGTCGACAAGCGCATGCACCTTTTCCAAGTCCGGACGGTTAGCGTGGCCCGACACGTGGTAAAGACCTGAGCTGTCATCAACAACATCAACCCCCTTTTCACTGAGCTGGTTCATGATGAAGATCACGCCGCGCTCATTTCCGGGGATGGTTTTGGATGAAAACAGGAACAGATCGCCCTCTTTCAGTTCCAGCCCGCGATACTTGCCCCGCGCCAGTTGTGCGCTGGCAGCGCGGCGTTCGCCCTGGCTGCCGGTGACGATCAGCATCAGGTTCTGCCGTGGCACATCGACCGCTTCTTCGGCGCTGATGACGCGCGGGAAGTCCGAGAGAATGCCGGTCTCGGTCGACGCCTCGATCATCCGGCGCATGGCACGACCCAACAGCACAACCGACCGCCCGGCCCGCTGCCCCGCCTCAGCCAGCGTTTTGACCCGTGCGACGTTCGACGCAAAGGTCGTGGCAACCACCATGCCTTGAGCGTCTTCAACGAGTTTGGTGATCTCCGGTCCAACTTCAGATTCCGACCGACCGGGATGCGTGGAAAATACGTTTGTACTGTCGCAAACCAACGCTTTCACGCCGGGTTTTGCCACTTCGGCCCAGAGATCGGGATCAAACGGTTCACCAACAACAGGATTTGCGTCGAGCTTGAAATCCCCGGAATGCAGGATCCGGCCTTCGGGGGTATCAATTACCAGCGCCGCGCTTTCCGGGATGGAGTGCGAAACGGGCAGAAAACCGACCGTAAACGGGCCAACTGTCACCTGCTCGGGCCAGGCCGACACGGTATTCACCGCCTCTTCGGGGTGGCCGCGCTCCTCCATCTTTCGTCGCGCGATATTGGCGGTGAAGGCGCGCGCAAAGACCGGCACGTTCAGGTCGTCGTAGCACAGCGCAACCGCACCCACATGGTCCTCGTGCGCGTGCGTCACAAACACCGCTTCCAACCGGTCCGCGCGGTCTTTGAGCCACGAGATATCCGCGTGAATCAGATCAACGCCGGGCGTTGTGTCCATATCCGGAAATGTCACGCCGATATCCACGAGGATCAGCCTCTCCTGACCCGGTTTTCCGTACCCGTAGACATAGGCATTCATGCCAATTTCACCTGCACCGCCCAGCGGCAGGTAGATCAGTCTTTCACTGCTCATGAGGAGCCATTTTCCTTGTTATAGCGATGAATCACGGTCAGCCCGTGCATCGTCAGATCGTCTTCGAACGCATCGAACAGATCCGCGGCCTGCTGAAACAGCGGCGCCAATCCACCGGTCGAGATCACTTTCATCGGCACGCCGGCCTCTCCCTTAATGCGGTCGCATATCTCACGCACAAGCCCGACATAGCCCCAAAAAACACCGGACTGCATACACTCCACAGTGTTGGTTCCAATTACCTTTTGCGGTTTGGAAATGTCCACATGCGGCAATGCAGCGGCGGCCAGATGCAACGCCTCAAGGCTGAGATTGACACCCGGAGCAATCACGCCGCCGACATATGCACCATCATGGGCCACCACATCAAACGTTGTCGCCGTTCCAAAATCGACCACGATCAAATCACCGCCATGCCGGTCATAGCCCGCCGCCGTGTTCACCAGCCGGTCTGGTCCAACCTGCGTGCCTTCGTCAACCCTGGGTTTGCTTGGGAGCAACGTTTCGGGCTTGCCCACCACAAGGGGCCGGCATCCAAAGAACCGATCCGCAAAAACGCGCAGATTGAACACCACGCGCGGCACGGTCGACGAAATGATCACATCCGTGATCTCCACGTCGATCCCGTAATGCTTCACCAGCGTCGAATACCACGTAAAATACGCGTCCGCCGTGCGCGAATGATGGGTTGAGGTGCGCAGCGTGCACAGGAATTTTTCACCATCCCAGATGGAAAAAACCGTGTTCGTATTGCCGCAGTCGATGGCCAGAAGCATCTGAGCCCCCTTCAGAAAAACACATCCGCCGCCGGAATGCTGACGCGGCCTTTCGCGGTGTTTAGGACAAGGTTGCCCCCCGCGTCCACCGTTTCAAACGTGCCAACCATTTCCGAGACCGTGGTGCGGGCGGTGATGACCTCACCCAACCGGGCCGCGCGCACCAGCCATGCGGCACGGATCGGTTCGAACCCATAGGTTCTGAATTGTGTCTCGTAACGCGCGAAAGCCACCGCCAGTTCTGTCAGGAAGTCTTCGGGCGTAACAGCGGCCCCGGTTTCTGACAACAGAGACACCGGCCGCACCGCGCCGGGTTCGACCTTGTCCAACCCCGGTGCTTCGGACAGGTTGACGCCGATGCCTATCGCCAGATGCGAAACACCGCCTGCCTGACCGGTGCTTTCCAGCAGAATCCCGGCCAGCTTACCGCCGTTGAGCAACACATCGTTGGGCCATTTCAGGGACAGGCCCGACGCCCGCCCAGTGACCGCGACACATGCATCGAACAAAGCGAGCGCCGCGACGAAGCTGCGCAATGCGGCCTGTTCAGGGCTGCCGTCGGGCCGCATCAGCAGAGTTGCTGCAAGATTGCTTCTCGGATGGGTCCACGCCCGCCCTCTCCGGCCCCGGGCTTCGGTCTGACGATGTGCCATGATCCAGACCGGACCCTGCGCGACGGGCGCGATCCGCGCAGCCTCATTGAGGGTGCTATCGACCTCCTGCAATACGTGCAGACCATATCCCTGCGGCCAGTCGCTCATGTCAAAAAGCCCGGTGCGGCGCCCGAGCCCGGTGTCTCAGGTAAAGGCTAGGGTTAGTTGACAAGCGTTGCCGCCGCGGCGGCTGCCGCACTCTCCACACCGAACTGATAAAACACACCAATCAGCATCAGCGCCGCCGACCCCATCAGGGCGGTCCACAAAACGGGTGACGAGCGGGTTTCAATCGGCTCTTCGTTCTCGTCGCCGAAATACATGTAGAACACGATCCGAAGATAGTAGAACGCACCGATCACCGACGCGATGGCCGACACGATAACCAACCCGGTCAGCCCTGCGCTGACACCGGCTTGCCAGACGCCGAATTTGGCAAAGAACCCCAGCATGGGTGGGACACCCGCAAGACTAAACATCAGGATCAGAACGGCCAGAGCTTTGCCCGGGTCCCGCTTGGCAAATTGGCGCAATGCATCGATATCCGTCACCGGTTTCCCGTCGCGCTCCATCATCAGGATAAAGGCGAATGTGCCGATATTCATCGTCACATAGATCGCCAGATACATCAGCATCGCCTTGATGCCCAACGCGGTTCCAGCCGCAAGGCCAATGAGCGCGTAGCCCATGTGGGCGATCGACGAAAACGCCATTAGTCGCTTGATATTGCGCTGGCCGATGGCGGCGACGACTCCCAACAGCATCGACAGCACCGACAACAATACAACCACCTGCTGCCAGTCTTTGACAACACCGCCAAAGGCATCGTGCAACAGACGCGCGAACAGAGCCATGGCCGCCACTTTGGGCGCGGTTGCAAAGAAGGCGGTGATCGGCGTGGGTGAACCTTCGTATACGTCCGGGGTCCACATATGGAACGGAACCGCCGAGACCTTGAACGCCAGACCCGAGATCAGGAAGATCAGGCCAAACAGCAATCCAACGGAAATCTCACCCGCCTGCACCGTCGCGATGATGCCGGAGAACAGCGTTGTTCCCGAGAACCCGTAGACCAGAGACGCGCCATAAAGCAGCAGACCCGAGCTGAGCGCACCCAGCACGAAGTATTTCAGACCTGCCTCGGTCGATTTCGCACTGTCGCGGCGCAGCGCGGCCACGACATAGAGCGACAGCGACTGCAGCTCCAACCCCATGTAGAGCGACATCAGATCGCCGGCGCTGACCATCATCATCATGCCGACAGCGGCGAGCGCAACCAACAGCGGGTATTCGAACCGCAGAAGGTCACGGCGCGCCATGTACTCCTGGCTCATCAACAAAACGGCGGCCGCGGACAGCAGGATTGCAACCTTGGCAAAGCGGGAAAACCCGTCATCGATGAACATGCCGTTAAAGGCCACGTTTGTGCCTTCGCCATTGGTGGCAATCCAGAACGCCAGTAAGGCCATGACACCAGCGGTTGTCCAAACCAGCACCGGCGCCAGCGCGTCCTTGGTGGTGTAGACAGCCCCGATCAGCGCCGCCATCGCATAAACGGCCAGCACAATCTCTGGCAGGATTATCGTCAGATCAGCCTGGATCATGTCTCCAAAGCTCCCTTACTGCGAGGCGGCTGTCTGCATCGCGGCCTCAGCCGCGGCCAGAGCCGTGTCATAGTTCGCTATCAGCGCGGCGGTCGAGTTGCCGATCACATCGGTTACCAGCGACGGGTACACCCCAAGCATGATGGTCATCACGATCAGCGGCGCAAAAATCAGCCGCTCGCGCGCGCTCATATCGGTCATCGCCTTGAGGCTTTCCTTGATCAGATCACCGAACACCACCCGGCGGTAAAGCCACAGCGCATAAGCCGCCGAGAAGATCACACCGGTCGCCGCGACGGCTGTCACCCAGGTGTTGACCTGGAATGCACCCATCATGGTGAGGAATTCACCGATAAATCCGCTGGTGCCCGGCAAGCCCACGTTTGCCATGGTAAACAGCATGAAGACCAGCGCATAAGCCGGCATCCGGATCACCAGACCACCATAGGCTTCGATATCGCGCGTATGCATCCGGTCATAGATCACGCCGACGCACAGGAAGAGCGCCGCGGAGATGAACCCATGGCTGAGCATCTGGAAGATCGCGCCATCAATGCCCTGCTGGTTCGCCGCAAAAATCCCCATAGTCACAAAGCCCATATGCGCGACCGAAGAATAGGCGATGAGCTTCTTCATGTCTTCCTGCACCAGCGCCACAAGCGACGTGTAGACAACCGCAATGGCAGACATCCACAGTACGACATCCGTCATCACCGCCGAGCCGACAGGGAACATCGGCAGGCTGAACCGCAAGAAGCCATAACCGCCCATTTTCAGCAGGATCGCCGCCAGCACAACCGAGCCCGCCGTGGGGGCCTGCACGTGCGCATCCGGCAACCATGTGTGCACCGGCCACATCGGCATCTTGACCGCAAATGAGGCGAAGAAAGCCAGAAACATGAGTGTCTGCAACCCGCCAACGACATGGATACCCAAGACATTAAATGCTTGCGATGAGAACTGATGGAGCATCAGCGCCTCAATATCCGTCGTCCCCGCGTCCGCATACATTGCGACCATCGCCACCAGCATGAGCACCGAGCCGAGGAAGGTGTAGAGAAAGAACTTAAAGCTCGCATAGATACGGTTCGCACCACCCCAGATGCCGATGATCAGGAACATCGGGATCAGGCCCGCCTCGAAGAACAGGTAGAACAGCACCAGATCCAGCGCCATGAACACGCCGAGCATCATGGTTTCCAGCAACAGGAATGCGACCATGTATTCCTTGACCCGCTCAGTCACATTCCAGCTGGCCAGGATGGTCAGCGGCATGATGAACGTGGTCAGCAAAACGAACAGAACGCTGATGCCGTCCACGCCCATCTTGTATTTCAGACCCAGCAGCCATTCCCCTTCTTCGATCATCTGGAAACCGGTGTTTGAGGGGTCAAAACCGGTGTAAATGCCAATCGACACCAGAAAGGTGACCGTGGTGGCCAGCAAAGCGCTCCATTTAGCGTTGCGCTGCGCAGCGGCGTCATCCCCGTGCAGGAAAAGCATCAGAATTCCGGCGGCAACGGCCGGGATGAACGTGACGATGGAGAGGATATTGTCCATTACTGCACGCCTCCGCCGATCGACATCCAGGTGACAAGGGCGGCGATGCCCAGAACCATCCAGAAGGCGTAGGTGAAGATGTACCCGGTCTGTGCCTTGCCAGCGAGGCGTGTAAAGAACGGCACAACGCCCATCGAGACACCGTTGAGGAAGCCGTCGATTGCGTTGCCATCGCCGCGTTTCCACAGGAAGCGGCCAATCGCCAATGTGGGTTTGACGAACACCACGTCATAAAGCTCGTCAAAATACCATTTGTTCTTGAGGAACAGGTACAGGGGACGTTGGTTCTCGGCCAGACGCGCCGGTAGCGACGTGTTCACGATGTAGAACCAATAGGCCACGATGAAGCCCAGAACCATCGCAATAAAGGGTGAGACTTTGACCCATTTCGGAACCGCATGCGCGTCATCCAGAACCGTATTGTCCGGCGCGATGTAAAGCGCACCCTGCCCCGGTTCGCCGACAAAGACATAGTGATGATAATCCCCATGCGCGCCCTTGTCTGCATGGGCGACATCATCGCCATGGCTATCGTCTGCATGCGCCGTGTCTTCACTATGCGCGGCGTCGTCATTATGACTATTGTCAGCGTGCGCAGCGTCATCACCTTGTCCGGCATCCGCAGTACCATGATCCCCGGTTTCGGCATGCTCAGTAGCTTCGGCAACGGGAATGCCGTAGAACTTGCCGACCTGATCTGCATGACCAAAGAAATTGTTGAACCAGATCATCCCGGAAAAAACCGCCCCAAGCGACAAAACGCCCAGCGGGACCAGCATGACCATCGGGCTTTCATGCGCATGGTCATGGGTGTGTTTGTCGCCACGCGGCTCGCCATAGAAGGTCAGAAAGATCAAGCGCCAGCTGTAGAAGGCGGTGAACACGGCGGCAATCACCAGCATCCAGAAGCCAAAACCCGATCCGGCCGCATAAGAGCTTTCGATGATTGCATCTTTTGACAGGAACCCGGCAAACCCGATTGGCGTGCCGAACAGCGTGACGATGAAGCTGGGAATGCCCACACCGGTGATGGCCAGCGTCCCGATCATCATGCCCCAGAAGGTATAGGGGATTTTCTTCCGCAACCCGCCATATTCCGTCATTTCCTGTTCGTGATGCATCGCGTGGATGACCGAACCCGCGCCCAGAAACAGCAAAGCCTTGAAAAATGCGTGTGTCAGCAGATGGAACATCGCTGCCGAGTACATCCCTACACCGGCAGCCACGAACATATAGCCAAGTTGCGAGCAGGTCGAATAGGCGATGACGCGCTTGATGTCGGTCTGAACCAGCCCAACCGTGGCAGCAAAAAACGCCGTTGATGCGCCCAGCACGGTGATGAAGGTGGCGGCGCTTGGCGCGAATTCCATCAGCGGCGACATGCGGCAGACCAGGAAAACGCCCGCTGTCACCATGGTCGCGGCGTGGATCAGGGCCGAAACCGGTGTCGGGCCCTCCATCGCGTCCGGCAACCAGGTGTGCAGGATCAGCTGCGCCGATTTCCCCATCGCACCGATGAACAGCAGCACGCAGATCACCTCGACCGCGTTCCAGTCTCCCCATAGGAAACTCAGTTGGGTCTCTGCCAGCTTGGGCGCGGATGTGAAGATGTCAGAAAGATTGATGCTGTCAGTCAGGAAGAACAGCGCGAAGATCCCCAGCGCAAAGCCGAAATCACCGACCCGGTTAACGACGAACGCCTTTATCGCCGCTGCATTGGCCGAGGGTTTGCGGTAATAAAACCCGATCAGCAAATAAGATGCGACGCCCACGCCTTCCCAGCCAAAGAACATCTGAACCAGATTGTCTGCCGTCACCAGCATCAGCATGGCAAAGGTAAAGAAGGACAGATAGGCGAAGAAGCGCGGCTTATAGCTCTCACCCTCGCGCCATTGCGGGTCGTGATCCATGTAGCCGAAGCTGTACAAGTGCACGAGAGCCGAGACGGTTGTCACCACGATCAGCATGATCGCGGTCAGCCGGTCCAGACGAATGGCCCAGCTTGTCGACAGCGACCCGCTTTCGATCCAGCGCATGATCTCGATCTGCTGCGTCTGGCCATCGAAGGTGAAGAACACGATCCAGCTGAGCAGGCAGGACAGGAACAACAGGCCTGTCGCCGTCCACATCGCCGCCTTTTCGCCAATGAACTTCCAGCCGAACCCGCAGAGCAGCGCGCCCACCAGCGGGGCAAAGAGGATGGTGGTTTCCATGGTCTCTTACCCCTTCATCATATTGACGTCTTCAACCGCGATCGAGCCGCGGTTGCGGAAGAAGCAGACCAGAATGGCCAGACCAATCGCCGCCTCGGCCGCCGCTACGGTCAGCACGAACAGCGTGAACACCTGCCCCACCAGATCGCCGAGGAAGCTGGAAAACGCCACGAGGTTGATATTCACCGCCAGCAGCATCAACTCGATGCTCATCAGCAGGATGATGACGTTCTTGCGGTTCAGGAAGAGACCGAAGATGCCGATGACGAACAGCGTCGCCGCGACCGTCAGATAGTGTTCTAGTCCAATCATTCTGTCCCTCCCGGCATCTACGACCGGTTGAAGTATCCAAAGGCGGCAAGAATGGCGACCGCCACAGCGACCAGGATTGCAATCAGTTCTCCGCTCATCACAAGCCCTGCCCCGGTTTCACGTCCTTCAACTCCATCGCTTTGGCTGGGTCGCGCATCATCTGGCCGACGATATCCTGACGCTTGATGTCCTGACGGTGGCGCAGGGTCAACACAATGGCGCCAATCATCGCCACCAGCAGAATCAGGCCCGCAAGTTGGAACAGAAGGAAATATTGATCGTAAAGGATAACACCCAGCGCCTCGGTGTTGTGGCGGTCCGCCGGGATCGGCTGTGCCAGATTGGTCTCAACGCCTTGCGCGCTGTCCCAAGCGCCAAAGGCCATCACGAACTGCATCAGAATGACCAGACCGATCAGAAGGGCCAGCGGCATATAGCGGGCCATCTCAGCCTTCAACTCGGCAAAATCCACGTCCAGCATCATCACAACGAACAGGAACAGCACCGCGACCGCGCCGACATAGACGATGATCAGCAGCATCGCCACAAATTCGGCCCCCAGCAGCACGAACAGAACCGCCGAGGACAAAAATGCGAGGATCAGCCACAGCACCGAATGCACCGGCTGGCGGCTGATCACCGTGAACAGCCCGCCGGTTATGGCGCTGATGGCAAACAGATAGAAGGCAAAGACGGTCATTAATCCTCATCCTCGTTGTCGCCCATGACTTCTTGCGCCAGATCCAGCGCGCGGGTCATGGCCGGGATGCCGGCAAAGACCGACATCTGACCGATCGTTTCCACGATCTCTTGTTTCTTGGCACCAGCCTCAAGCGCATGACGGACGGTCTGACGTACCGCCGAGTCCGCCTGCGCGCCCTGACAGGTCAACCCGGCCAACGTCAGCAGCAGGCGTGTCTTGGCATCCAGCCCGTCTTTGTTGACGGTATTGCCGAACATCATCTCCATGATTTCTTTCGGCATGGTCGGCCACAGCGCCTCGAACCCCTTGGGCGAGAAACTTTCCATCGCCGGGTTCATCGCCTTGGCCATGTCCTGAGCCTGCTTCATCATCAGCTCGAAGGGATTTGTGGGACCATCAGTCATCTGTACGGTGCGTCGATCTCTAAGTTGCGCGCGATTTCGGCTTCCCAGCGCTCGCCGTTGTCCAGCAGTTTTTCCTTGTCGTAAAACAGTTCTTCGCGGGTTTCGGTGGCGAATTCGAAATTCGGGCCTTCAACGATGGCGTCGACCGGACAAGCCTCCTGGCAGAAACCGCAGTAGATGCATTTGGTCATATCGATGTCATAGCGCGTGGTGCGGCGGCTGCCGTCCTCGCGCGGTTCGGCGTCAATTGTGATGGCCTGCGCGGGGCAGATTGCCTCGCAGAGTTTGCAGGCGATGCAGCGTTCTTCGCCATTTGGATAGCGGCGCAGAGCATGCTCCCCCCGAAAGCGCGGCGACAGAGGGCCCTTTTCATGCGGGTAGTTGATCGTGGCCTTGGGAGAGAAGAAATACTTCAGCCCCAGCTTCATGCCGACCCAGAAGTCCTGCAACAGAAAGTATTTAGCGGCGCGGGTATAGTCGATTTGGGTCATATCAGCCTCCTACGCTCCAACGGGCAAACGCGCCCCAGAACCAGTCGAACCTCGCTGCGAAAGCCACAAACACCACCCAGGCCAGCGAGAAGGGCAGGAACACTTTCCAACCCAGCCGCATCAGCTGGTCATAGCGGTAGCGGGGCGTGATCGCCTTGACCATCGCGAAGAGGAAGAAGAAGAACGCCATCTTCGCGACCATCCACAGCACGCCGTCCGGCAGGCCCGGGATCGGCGACAGCCAGCCACCGAAGAACAGCAGCGTTGTCAGGGCGCACATCAGGAAGATGGCGATGTATTCGCCTGCCATGAACAGCAGGAAGGGCGTGGCTGAGTATTCGACCTGATAGCCAGCGACCAGTTCCGATTCCGCCTCGGGCAGGTCAAACGGGGGTCGGTTGGTTTCGGCCAGCGCGGAGATGAAGAACAGAAATACCATCGGGAGATGCGGCAGCCAGTACCAGTTGAACAGGCCCAGATTGCCGTCCTGCGCCTGCACGATGGCACCGAAATTCATCGACCCAGTCGAGATGATCACGCCGATGATGATCAGACCGATGGAAACCTCATAGGAAATCATCTGCGCCGCCGAGCGCAGCGAGCCAAGGAACGGATACTTTGAGTTCGACGCCCAACCACCCATAATAACGCCATAAACCTCGAGCGAGGAGACGGCAAAAACGTAGAGGATGGCGACATTGATATCCGACAGGACCCAGCCATCGTTGAACGGGATCACGGCCCAGGCGATCATTGTCAGTACAAATGAGGTCAGCGGCGCAAGGATAAAGACCGTGCGGTCAGCTCCCGCCGGAATGACCACCTCTTTCACCACGTATTTCAGCGCGTCCGCCACGGATTGCAGCAGGCCATAGGCGCCCACGACGTTCGGGCCGCGACGCATCTGGACCGCAGCCCAGATCTTGCGGTCTCCGTAGACGAGGAACAGCAGCGAGATCATCACAAAGGCCACAACGGCAATCACCTGCGCCAGTATGATGATGGCTATGCCGCCTGGGGTGGTAAAGAAATCAGCCATTGGTCCTCACACCGTGGGTCTTCTGTTGACCGCGAGTGATGCAAAGGCCATGTGCCTGCGCAAACTGCGGCTGGGTCGGCGCGTTGGTGTAAACAGCATATGCCGCCGCGACGCCACCCTTTTTCTTTGGTTTCAGACGCAAATCGGGCGCGCCCGTCCGCGAAATGAAACAGGTCTGGCTCATTGCGCTGCAATCTTCTCGGATTTGAGGGCCTGCGCCTGCGCCGATAGCTCGGCCATCAGTTTGGAGGCGCGCGCAATCGGGTTGGTCAGATAGAAATCCTTGATCGCGTAGCGGAAAGCGGCTTTGCCCAACGGTCCGGCATCCAGCGCCTGGACTTCATTCTCAATCACCTCATCGATACGGGCGAGATGGGGTACCGCCTCAATCAACGCGCTGCGCAATTGCGCCAGCGAGTCAAAGGGCAGCGTCGCGCCAAGGTCCGCCGACAGTGCGCGCAGGATAGCCCAGTTCTCCTTGGCCTCACCCGGCGCGAACCCGGCACGCATCGCAAGCTGCGGGCGGCCCTCAGTATTCACGAACAGACCGTTTTCTTCCGTGTAGGCCGCACCCGGCAGGATCACATCTGCACGATGCGCACCCCGATCACCATGGCTGCCTTGATAGATCACAAAAGCGCCGTCGCCGATTTCAACCTCATCCGCGCCCAGATTGTAGATCACGTCAGCCGCGCTGACCGCATCCATGCCACCCTCGTTTGTGGCGCCCACATCCATCGCACCGACACGGGAAGCGGCGGTATGCAAGACGATCAGGCCGCTTTGGGTATTGGCTGCAATGGTTTGCGCGGCGGCCAGTACCGCCGCTCCGTCGGCTTCCTGCAAAGCGCCTTGCCCGACGATGACCAACGAGCGCTTCGCCCTGATCTCGTCATCTCCTCCCATCTCGACAACCTGTTGTAGTGCCGAGCGGTCGTCGCCCACATGCTGATAGTCATAGGTCAGATCGACCGCCGACCCGATCAAAGCCACCGCTGCCCCGTGTGACCAGGCCTTGCGGATTCGCGCATTCAAAACGGCTGCTTCGTCACGCGGGTTGGTGCCGATCAGCAGGATGCGCTCGGCCGTATCGATGTCTTCGATCACGGCCGTCCCTGCATAGGCGCCCCGATTGCCAGCAGGCAGTTTTGCCCCATCTGTGCGACACTCAACGACGCCGCCCTGCCCTTCGATCATCTGTTTCAACGCAAAGGTTGCTTCGACTGGCGCCAGATCCCCGACGATGCCAGCCGGTTTCTCCGCGCTTTTCAAAGCGTCCGCCGCTTTGGACAATGCCTCGGGCCATGTGGCCGGGCGCAGCTTGCCGTTTTCACGAATATACGGCCTGTCGAGACGCTGGCGACGCAGGCCATCCCAGACAAAACGGGTCTTGTCGCTGATCCATTCCTCGTTCACGCCATCATGGTTGCGCGGCAGGAACCGCATCACTTCGCGGCCTTTGGTGTCTACTCGGATGCTCGACCCCAAAGCATCCATCACATCAATGGATTCTGTCTTGGTCAGTTCCCAAGGACGCGCCGTAAACGCATAAGGCTTGGACGTCAGTGCGCCCACCGGGCATAGATCAATGATGTTGCCCTGCAGGTTGCTGCTGAGCGTCTCGCCCAGATAAGACGTAATCTCGGCATCCTCGCCGCGGCCGGTTTGGCCCATCTGAGTAATGCCTGCAACCTCGGTGGTGAAGCGAACACAGCGCGTGCAAGAGATGCAGCGGGTCATGTGTGTTTCCACCAACGGTCCGAGATCAAGGTCGTCCACGGCGCGCTTTGCCTCACGGAACCGACTGAAGTCAACGCCATAAGCCATTGCTTGATCTTGCAAATCGCACTCACCACCCTGATCGCAAATCGGGCAATCCAACGGATGATTGATAAGCAGGAACTCCATCACCCCTTCGCGGGCCTTCTTGACCATGGGTGAGTTTGTCTTGACCTCGGGTGGTTGACCTTCGGGACCCGGGCGCAGATCGCGGACCTGCATCGCGCAGGATGCCGCCGGTTTTGGTGGGCCACCCACGACCTCGACCAGACACATCCGGCAGTTCCCCGCAATCGACAGACGTTCGTGATAACAAAAGCGCGGGATCTCGACACCGGCCTGCTCACAGGCCTGGATCAGCGTCATCGCGGCGTCGACCTCGATCTCTTGCCCGTCGATATTGATCTTGCGAAGGTCAGACATAGCTCTCAGTTCGCCCTCAAATACACGCCGATGGCGCTGTTTCTGTCGATTTCCGCGCGTCCCAATGTGCAGAAGGACTCCGGATTCTCGTAAGAGACCCC
Source organism: Ruegeria sp. B1 (assembly GCF_056535885.1). NCBI lineage: Bacteria > Pseudomonadati > Pseudomonadota > Alphaproteobacteria > Rhodobacterales > Roseobacteraceae > Ruegeria > Ruegeria sp. B1. The sequence continues at coordinate 3,331,358 of NZ_JBQFJA010000001.1, forward strand.
GTTATGGGCCAAGTATGCCTCACCCTGCGCGCGCATACGGTCCTTTTCGGCATCCGAATCCAAATACGCGCGGATTTCCCGGTCCGAGTAACCAAGACCATTGGCCTTGGATTTCAGCCCCCACATTACACCGACAGCTTTCATGCGACGTCCGCTGATGGATGGGCAATAATCCGAAATCTCTTTTGCAATCGCGATGTAGTAGAGTTCGTTATCGATCTCTTTGACATCCCTCAAGGGCGGCTTCGCATCTGCCGCAGCAGGTAGCGTCATCAGTGCAGTCACAGCAGCAATCTTCATAACAGACATGACAGTTCCTTTCGTCCTGGTAAAACCAAGACGATTGGCGGCGGGCGTGCTATGCAATAACACGCCTTTCGACATGCGCTGATATGCGAAAACACGGATCATGGTCGCTGACAGGTTCCCGCAAATGTCAGTTTGTCATCACTGATACGCAGGTTCTGAGGCTCCGTGTCCGGGCCGACTTGCCAGACAATGCGCGACGATCCGAAATTCTGAATGCAGAACCGCGTTCCCTCGTAGCGGCCTGCTTCGCGCGCGCCATCAAGAGATGCGGAAACACCGTTGATTGTGACCGTGAAATCGGTCGGCGAGACTTTTTTGTCCACAACCTGAGCTTTGGCCCGGAACGCCTGTCCATCGAAAAGAACCCGATCCTCGGACGGTCTGATCAACCCACACGAGGACACAAGCAGGCACGTAAAGAGAACTGCACCCTTTACCACAAAAGACTGTTTCATCTTAGACACCTCCAGTCAGAGGCTGGCTGGAGCAGTACGCAAAGGCCCACAGAACCCGAGTATTGTATCTGCATGGCATTCACTCCGCTGCAACATGGTCACAACGGTTGTCGCGCCACTTGCTCGCCTGTTTCAATTCATCCCAGCCAAAGGCCTGGGCCGTCGGTCCATTTGATCGGATGAGGTCAAGACGGTCCAACCCTTCCTCAAGCGTCGGTTCATGCCCGGTCGGCACCCACCACATCACAAAGTGCTGATCCCCCAGGATCTCGAACCATTCTTGCCGTCTCTCATAGAATTGTTTGTGGATCGTGCCCCAGACAAACCGTTCAAGGCTTTCAACATCCTGCCAGACCGTCATGTTGGCAACCAACTGGGGATCGTCCCCGATGTTGTTTTCGGTGTTCCCTCTTCCCGGCTCGCCTGATCCTTCCATCATCCAAATGAACCCCGGCATACGCTTACCAAGGCCGTTTACGCGATCCAGGTTTGCCATGAATTCGGCAACGCGTGGATCATCTGTCGGGGCCAGCAACCGCCCGATGTTCAATTCGGCAAGATTATGTCCCTCAGGCTGGATCACAATGCGGCTCCCAATGCCATGATGCCCAGGACAACCATGCAGGCCCACCCCACTACATATAGGATCGAGCGTGGCCCGGCGTTGGGTTTCCCAATCCCCTGCAAGTGAACAACCAGCATCAAAACCCGGGCAACAAGCGTCACTGCGGCCAACAGGTTGACCCAGAACGGGCTCGCCCCAAGCAAAATCGCCGCCGCGGTTACGGTGACAAATGCCGGAAGCGTTTCGGTCCCGTTCAAATACGCGCGATTCAAACGGTATGACCGATCCGCATAGTCCTGCTCGGGCGTTGCGCCCGGGGCCAGCCCTTTGCCTTGTTTGGCCAACGCGGTGAATGGCGACATGAACAGAACGATCAACGTGAACATCACCAGTGACGCAATTGCGTATGAATATGCGGCAAAACCTTCCATGCGCTCTACTCCGCCGCCATCGCACCCATGCGGCCCGACTTCTGAGCCTTGATGCGGTCCTCGATTTCTTCACGGAAATTTCGGATCAACCCCTGGATCGGCCAGGCGGCGGCATCACCCAAGGCGCAGATGGTGTGACCTTCGACCTGTTTGGTCACGTCAAACAACATGTCGATCTCTTCTAGCTCGGCCTCACCGCGCACCAGACGGTCCATGACCCGCATCATCCAGCCAGTGCCTTCCCGGCAAGGCGTACACTGGCCGCAGCTTTCGTGTTTGTAGAACTTGGACAAGCGCCAGATGGCCTTTATGATATCGGTGGACCTGTCCATCACAATCACGGCTGCGGTGCCGAGACCTGAACCCAGTTCATTGCGCAAATGATCGAAATCCATAATCGCGTCGCGCATATTCTCACCGCGGACACAAGGAACCGACGAGCCGCCCGGAATCACCGCCAGCAGATTATCCCAGCCGCCGCGGATGCCGCCACAATGGGTCTCGATCAGCTCTTCAAAACTGATCGACATCGCCTCTTCGACAACGCAGGGGGTGTTCACATGGCCAGAAATCGCAAACAGCTTGGTGCCGGCATTATTCTGACGACCAAAGCTTGAAAACCAGTCGGCGCCACGCCGCAGGATTGTCGGCACGACAGCGATGGACTCCACATTATTCACTGTCGTCGGGCAGCCATACAGCCCCGCACCTGCCGGGAACGGAGGTTTCATCCGGGGCATGCCCTTCCTGCCTTCAAGGCTTTCGAGCAGTGCGGTTTCCTCACCGCAAATATAGGCCCCGGCCCCGTGATGCAGGAACAGGTCGAAATCCCAGCCAGAGCCAGCTGCGTTCCGACCCAGCAGCCCGGCATCATACGCCTCGTCAATTGCCGCCTGCAACGCCTCACGCTCTCGGATGTACTCGCCCCGCAGATAGATGTAGCAGGTATGCGCATTCATCGCGAAGGACGCGATCAGGCAGCCCTCGATCAGCGTATGCGGATCATGACGCATGATCTCGCGGTCCTTGCAGGTACCGGGCTCGGATTCATCCGCATTCACAACAAGATAGGCTGGACGGCCATCGCTTTCCTTGGGCATGAACGACCATTTAAGGCCTGTCGGGAAACCGGCGCCACCGCGACCGCGCAGTCCTGAATCCTTCATCGTCTGGATAATCCAGTCGCGCCCCTTTTCAATCAGGCCAGCGGTGCCGTCCCAATGCCCCAGGGCCTGCGCACCGCGCAACGTGCGCTCGTGCATCCCGTAGATGTTGGTAAAGATCCGGTCCTGATCCTTCAGCATCGCCTGGTTACCTTTGATTGTCCTGACGCATGCGCCAGAGTTGAATTATGTTGATCACCGCATAAACAAACGCTGCCAGCGCGGCAAAATCGAACAACAGAGCAAACCGTCCCGGCAATTCCAGGGCCGGACCAACGAAAAGGGACATGGCAAGCCACAACAGCATGGTCACGGCGATGACCACCCCGATATGCCGACCCTTGCGGGCCATAGCCTGTTCCCTGTCCTTGTCCATTCTTAGTCGACACCCCCGGTCTGATTCCGCTCCGTCTGGCCCTAGTCGTCCTGAGTTTCTTGGTTCTTCGCCCGCTTGGCGAACTCTGTTTCCTCACCCGCGGCCAGCTTTGCCGCCTGCTCGATCCAGCCATCGCGCTGAATCCGGCCCTTGAACTTCAGCTGGGCATCAACCCACGCCACATGCACCGGGGACCAGGCAGCAATCTGGTCGAAATGATAGAACCCCAACGCGTTGAGCGTTTGTTCCAGCTTTGGACCGACGCCTTTGAGCAACTTGAGGTCATCCGGTTTGCCGTCACGCGCCCCGGCCAGCATCTCGGGCTCGTCCTGCTGCGCCTCTTTGGCCTCGGCCGCCGCCTGCTGCACAGCGGATTTCGCGGGCGCGGGTGCCTTGGGCGGTTTCGGCGCTGAATGTGCGGCATGTGCCTTGCCGTCCTTGCCCAGCCATGGGGTCAGGATCGGCACCTCAGTTCCATCGATCCGTTTGATCGTGTCGCCCAAGTCGGTCGCCAATTCGACGCTGGCATTATACCTCGGTTTGCCCGCATCGTGCGCAGTAAGGCTTGTAAGCCCGCCAAGTGGTTCCGCCGCATAGCGTCCGTTCTGCGGACCCGGCACGGGAACAGCGCCGCCAACCAGATCGTCCAGGATCTGTCCAAAGCTCTCCGCCGTCAGATCCTCGTAATAATCCTTGCCAATCTGAGCCATAGGCGCGTTGGTGCACGAGCCGAGGCATTCCACCTCTTCCCAACTCAGCTTGCCATCGGCGGATAACTCATGCGGCCTGACCGCGATCTTTTCCTTGCAGACGGCAACCAAATCTTCAGCCCCGCAGATCATGCAGGAGGTCGTACCGCAAATCTGAATATGCGCAACAGACCCAACAGGTTGCAACTGGAACATGAAGTAGAATGAGGCGACTTCAAGCACGCGGATATAGGCCATTCCCAGCATGTCGGCGACGGATTCAATCGCCGGTCGGCTCAGCCACCCCTCCTGCTCTTGCGCGCGCCACAGCAGAGGGATCACCGCGCTGGCCTGCCGCCCCTCGGGATATTTGGTAACCTGCGCTTCGGCCCATTGCTGGTTGGCAGCAGTGAACGCGAAGCTTTCGGGTTGTTCTGGGTGTAACCTACGAAGCATCAGACTGATCCAGTATTTCGATGTAACAAGACTCTTCAGAGGCTCTGACCGCAAAGGTTATTCCTTGCGCACTAAATTCGGGGGACAAATAGCCACCCGTTACCTCTGGTCTTTCACATCTGAGATCGGATGCATTCTCAACCTTCATAGGGCGCAACAGTATGTTGAATGTTGAAACAGTTAGAATTGATGCGTCCAAGTGCTGCTCAGGCGTCTTAGGCGGCCCATTTTTGTACACGGAAAAGGCCATGCAATACTCATGATCGTCCAAAGGTAACAAGCAGTACTCAAGGTTACTCGCCATTTCTGGAAGTATAGTTCGCCAACTGTCATAAAACTGCTGACGTTCTACATCCGTAACTTCGGCAGTCGAAGCTGATGCCAATCCAAAAATTGTTGCTATCGCAACAAGCACCCTCACCGATCAATCTCCCCAAACACAACATCCATCGTCCCAATAATCGCAGCGACGTCGGCCAGTTGGTGGCCTCCGGCGACGTGGTCCATGGCTTGGAGGTGCAGGAAGCCCGGCGCGCGCAATTTGGCGCGGTACGGCTTGTTGGTGCCGTCGGCGACCAGGTAGACCCCGAACTCGCCCTTGGGGGCCTCAACGGCGGCATAAACCTCGCCTGCGGGGACGTGGAACCCCTCGGTATAAAGCTTAAAGTGATGGATCAGGCTTTCCATCGAGGTCTTCATATCCGACCGGCTGGGCGGGGTGATCTTGCCCCGCGCCAGAATGTCACCGGGGCAGTCGCGCAGCTTGGCGATAGCCTGACGGATGATCAGCAGCGACTGTCGCATCTCTTCCATCCGCACAAGGTAGCGGTCGTAGCAGTCGCCGTTCTTGCCGACAGGGATCTGGAACTCGAACTCGTCATAGCACTCGTAGGGCTGCGCGCGCCGCAAATCCCAGGCCAGACCCGACCCGCGCACCATCACGCCCGAGAAGCCATACTTTAGAATGTCGTCCTCGGTCACGACACCGATATCGGCGTTGCGCTGTTTGAAGATGCGGTTTTCGGTCAACAACCCGTCAATGTCGTCCAATACGGCCGGAAACTCATGGCTCCACGCCTCGATATCGTCCAGCAGCTCCGGCGGCAGGTCCTGATGCACGCCACCAGGGCGGAAATAGGCTGCATGCAGACGGGCACCACAGGCGCGCTCGTAGAACACCATCAGCTTTTCACGTTCTTCAAAGCCCCAGAGCGGCGGGGTCAGAGCACCCACATCCATCGCCTGCGTCGTCACGTTCAGCAGGTGGTTCAGGATACGCCCGATCTCGGAATACAGCACCCGGATCAGTGAGGCGCGACGGGGTACCTCAACACCGGTCAGCTTTTCGATGGCCAGACACCAGGCGTGTTCCTGGTTCATCGGCGCCACATAGTCGAGGCGGTCGAAATACGGCAGGTTCTGCAGATACGTCCGGCTTTCCATCAACTTTTCGGTACCACGGTGCAGCAGCCCGATATGCGGATCGCAGCGTTCAACGATCTCGCCGTCCAACTCCAGCACCAAACGCAAAACCCCATGTGCCGCAGGGTGTTGTGGACCGAAGTTGATGTTGAAATTGCGGATCTTCTGCTCACCGCTCAGCGCGTCCGAACTGCCGTCATCATATCTGGAGCCGTCCATCACTGCCGTCCCCTCTTATGCTTTCTTGCCTCAGCCTGAACACGAATCTTTTTGGCCTCGGCTGCCTTGATCGCGGCACCGGCCAGCAGCGCGCCCAATGCTCCAAGAGCGATCAGTTCCCCAAGCATCATCAGCATCTCAGCGGCGCTCCAGCTCTTGCAGTTTCAACCCGACCCACCACAACAACGCGATCGTGCCAAACGGGATCAGGCACAGCAGGCACCAGTATTTGTTGATCCCAAAAAAGGGTAGAATCTTGACCATCGGAATGATGGTCAGCGCAGAAAGGATCAGCCACCAGATACCACCCATTACTCCGTCTCCTGCTTCTCATCTCCCGGCAGAATGTAGCTCGCACCCTCCCAGGGGCTCATAAAATCGAACTGTCGGTACTCTTGAACCAGACTGACTGGCTCATAGACCACGCGCTTTTGCGCTTCGTCATAGCGCACCTCGGTATAGCCGGTTGTCGGGAAGTCCTTGCGCAACGGATGGCCGCGGAAACCATAGTCGGTCAGGATGCGCCGCAAATCTGGATGGCCTGAGAACAAAATTCCAAACATATCAAATACTTCCCGCTCGAACCAATTGGCTGAGGGATGCATGTCGGTGATCGACGGCACCATATCTTCCTCTCGGATCGATACCCGCAGCCGGATGCGCTGGTTCTGATACATCGACAGGAAATGATACACCACATCGAACCGCTTGGCGCGTTCCGGGTAGTCGACACCGGTGATGTCAACCAGGGTCGAGAACTTGCAGCTCGGGTCGTTCTTGAGGAATTCGATGAACTCCACCAGGTTCGACAGGGCGACATCGACATTCAACTCGCCATGGGTGACATCCCAAGACAGAACACAATCCGTCCGCTTGAGTTCCAGTTGCGCGCCAAGTTCGTTGAGTGCGTCGCTCATCAGCCTCCTCCTCAGCGGACAATTGTGCCGGTGCGGCGAATTTTGCGTTGCAACTGCATCAAACCGTACAACAGAGCCTCTGCCGTCGGCGGGCACCCGGGAACATAAATGTCCACTGGCACGATGCGGTCGCACCCACGCACGACAGAGTAGGAATAATGGTAATACCCGCCACCATTGGCGCAGGAGCCCATCGAAATCACGTAGCGCGGCTCGGGCATCTGGTCGTAGACCTTGCGCAGTGCGGGCGCCATTTTGTTGGTCAGCGTACCGGCCACAATCATGACGTCCGACTGGCGAGGAGACGCGCGAGGCGCGATCCCGAACCGCTCAGCATCATAGCGCGGCATCGAGGTATGCATCATCTCAACGGCGCAGCAGGCCAGACCAAAAGTCATCCAGTGCAGCGAGCCGGTGCGGGCCCAGTTGATGATGTCCTCGGTCGAGGTCAGAAGAAAGCCCTTGTCCTGCAACTCGGCGTTCAGGGCCTGTGTGGCGACCTCTTTGTCAACGTCAGCGGTGTTTGCCCCTGTCATCACTCCCATTCCAGCGCCCCTTTCTTCCACTCATAGGCAAACCCTATGGTCAGAACGCCCAGGAAAGCCATCATCGACCAGAAACCCACATTGCTGAGATCCTTGAACCCCACCGCCCAGGGGAACAGAAACGCAATCTCAAGATCAAAAATGATGAACAGAATCGCAACCAGATAGAAGCGAACGTCGAATTTCATCCGCGCATCGTCGAACGCGTTAAATCCGCATTCGTAAGCACTAACTTTTTCCGGGTCAGGATTGCGGACGGCCAGCACAACGGCCGCCAGAATCAGAACGATTCCAAGGCCGACAGCCACGGCCAGAAACACCAGAATCGGGAGATATTCCCTCAGCAGGTCTTCCACTATTAGCTCCTTTCTTGCGCGCCCGTATTAAGGGTGCGCCGTCAATTGGCGAGTTGACTGGACATTCTGTATCCCCACGGGGTCAGAGGGTCAACCAAACACACGCGCACACCGGATCAAACCTTTGCCGGACACTTGCGGCAACAAGGACAGCGAACGCTTCGACTGCAAATCACGCAGACATGGCTAAACTTCGTTGTTCCACGCAGGTTTACGTTTATCGAAGAACGCCGCGATTCCCTCGTGCGCCTCCTTGGTCTCCCAACGTTCGACCAACATCTGAATGGTATGATCAATTGCGGTGTCGTCAATACATGGACCCAGGGTCGCGACAAGCTTTTTGGCCGAGGCAACGGCGCCCGGTGCGCAGGCCAAATACGGCAATACTTCTGCCTTGACGGCATCCTCGAAGTGCGCGGCAGGCACGGCCCTGGCCAACAACCCAAGCTCGACGGCCTCTGCCGCGTCGAACAGCCGCGCAGACATGAACACGCGGCGGGCTTTTGCCTCACCCATGCGGGCAATCACATACGGACCTATGGTTGCCGGGATCAGCCCAAGCTTGGTCTCGGTCAGCCCCATTTTCAGACTGTCTACACCAATTGCCACATCACACACCGATGCCAACCCGACACCGCCGCCAAAAGCATTGCCCTGCAGCGCACCAACCAGCGGTTTTGGCAGCGTATTGAGGGCCTGCAACATTTCGGCCAATTTACGGGCTTCGCGGAACCTAGTGGCAGAATTTGCCGCCATCTGGTCCTGCATCCACCCCAAATCGCCACCGGCGCAAAAGCTCTTGCCACTACCGGTCAAAACAACAACGCGAACGGCGTCGCTGCTGCCGAGTTCTGCTGCCGCCTGTGTTAACTCCGCAATCATTTGGGCCGACATGGCATTATGCTTGTCCGCGCGGTCCAGCAAAACAGTGGCAATACCGCGTGCATCGATTGTGACTTTGATCGTTTCGAACATGTCTACACCTCAGCCTTGCCGCATCGCCCGCGCCATCTGCGCCGCTTTCTCAAGAACGCCTGCGTCCAAACCAGTTTGATATCCCAACCGCTCAAGATGCGCGGCCACCGCCTCGGTCGCGACATTGCCGGCGGCACCAGGTGCATAGGGACATCCCCCCAACCCACCAACGGCCGCATCAAACACCCGAACGCCCAGAGCCAATGAGGCGTCGATGTTATCGATAGCGCGGCCATTGGTGTCGTGGAAATGCCCGGCCAGCCGGGTGACGGGCACGCGTTCCCTCACTGCCAGCAGCATATGGGCGATTTTGTCTGGCGTACCCTGCCCGATCGTGTCCCCCAACGAGATTTCATAGCACCCGTGCGAGAACAGCACATCCGCAACTTCCGCCACCCTCTCTGGTGGTGTCGGTCCGTCGTAGGGGCAGTCCGTCACGCATGAAACATAGCCGCGCACTGGCAGATCGATGTGCCGCGCTGCCTCAAGGATCGGAACGAACCGTTCAATCGACTCGGCGATGCTTGCATTGATATTTGCCTTCGAGAAGCCTTCGGACGCGGAGGCAAAGACCGCAATTTCGTCAGCCTTGGCCCCAATCGCGTCCTCATACCCCCGCATATTCGGCGTCAGAGCGGCGTATCGAATACCTGGCTCGCGCGCGATGCCGGCCAGAACATCTGCACTGCCTGCCATCTGGGGCACCCATTTCGGAGAGACAAAACTGGCGACCTCGATCCGATTAAAGCCGGCGCGGCTGAGGCAATCAATCAGCGCCACCTTCTCGGCCACAGGGATTTCGCGCTTTTCGTTCTGCAAACCGTCACGCGGCCCAACTTCGAATATCTCCACGCGTTCCGTCATCAAGACCCCTCCTTGAGCTGCGGACGATCCATCACCTAGTCGCCTTTTTTACTGACCCCTTCGGACCTCCATCCAGCGCTGTAAATGTATCCGATACCTTGCGTCGCTCGGACAAGACCGTCCACCACTCGTTCAGCTTTGGTCTGGATTGCAGCATGGTCCGGGCATCCGGCACGCGACGAAACGCATCGATCATCGGAAACAGAATCCAGTCGGCAGGCCCAAAGCGTGTGCCGTTGAGCACAACGGCCTCTTCCGCAACCTCTTCAAATGCGTCCAGCACGCGATCCGCTTGCGCAAACCCGGCGGCAATCTCAGCGTCGTTTGGCACCTCGCCCATTGCCGGAGCAAACACAGCATGGGCATAGACCTGTCGTACCAATGGCCAATAGGCATACGCGTTCACCATGCTGGCCACCTGAGCCGCCCGCGCAAGATACAGTGCCTTGGCGGTGTGGTCGTTGGGTCCAGAGTCTCGAAACCGCGCCTCAAGGTAGGTCAGAATGGCCCAGGTCTCGTAGATGCGGAGATCGCGCGTCTCCAGCACCGGCACGTGCCCAAACGGATGATTGGCAACTTGGTCCTGAAACGGATCCACGTCCTGCCAGTTATAGTCCAGCGTCAGTTCCGCCAAAGCCATTCGCACCGCGCGTGTATAAACACTGTGGCGATAGCCGATGAGCCGAAGGTCACTCACCGCCGTCTTCCAATCGGACCAGAGCGGCCCCGGCTTCAACCTGTGCGCCCGCTTCAGCCAGCACCTCGGCGACAACGCCGTCCCGGGCGGCCAGCAAGGAGTGTTCCATTTTCATGGCTTCCAGAATGGCCAAACGGTCTCCTTCTTTGACCGCTTGGCCCGCGCCCGCAAATACGGCTTTGACCAGCCCGGGCATCGGCGCCTCGATTACGTTAACGTCCCCCATCGCACCAGCATCGCGATCCAACGGATCAGCAATTTCAAACACTTGCCCGTGGTACTCAAAAACGGTGATATTGGCGCCCGAGATGGCGACATTGGGAATTGGCAGGCCATCCAACAGCCACCGCCCATCGCGGCGCTGAGCAATAACGGTCGTATTTCCAACCTGCCAGATTTGCCGATCTGGCCCGTCGACTTGCACATCCAGGTCGATGGTTTCTTCATTTCGTATCAACTGAGCCGCACGATGCAGCGGTGCCCACAGCGTGAAACCAGCCTCGCCTGTCACCTCAGTCAGCCCAAGCGCGTGCATTGCCGCTGCGACGTAGCTTGCCGGGGCAATCTCGGCCGGCCGCACCAGCGTGTCCAGATCGCGGCCAATCAATCCGGTATCCACATCCCCAGATGCAAACCCCGGATGACGCGTCAAAGCACCTAAAAAAGCCAGGTTGGTAACGGTTCCCGCAACCTCGGTTTGGTTCAGAACCCGGTGCAGGTGTTCCAGCGCCACAGCCCGCGTCGGCCCATGCACGATGACTTTGGCGATCATCGGGTCGTACCACGGGCTGATCGCATCGTCCGCGCGCACGCCACTGTCGGCCCTGCACCCTTCTGGAAACCGCAGATGGGTCAGCGTGCCCGTTGCGGGTAAAAAGCCCTTGGGCACGTCCTCGGCATACAAACGGGCCTCAAACGCGTGGCCATCGATCATCAGGTCGTCTTGGTGTCGCGGCAAGCTTTCACCAGAAGCCACCCGCAATTGCCATTCGACCAGATCCACGCCGGTGATCGCTTCGGTCACCGGGTGTTCCACCTGCAGGCGCGTGTTCATCTCCATGAACCAGAACCGATCCGGGCGTAGTCCGTCCGAGGCGTCGACGATGAACTCCACCGTTCCCGCCCCCTTGTAGCCGATGGCCTCAGCCGCGCGCACGCCGGCCTGACCCATCGCCGCGCGCATCTCGGGCGTCATACCAGGGGCCGGAGCCTCCTCGATCACCTTCTGGTGGCGGCGCTGGAGCGAGCAATCCCGTTCAAACAGATGCACCGCATGGGTGCCATCACCGAACACCTGCACCTCGATATGGCGCGGCTTGGCGACAAACTTTTCGACCAAAACCGCGTCATTGCCAAAGGCCGTTCGAGCCTCACCCTGCGCACTGTCCAAGGCGGTCGCAAAGTCCTCTGGCCGCTCGACCAGCCGCATGCCTTTGCCACCCCCGCCTGCAACGGCCTTGATCAACACCGGATACCCGATCGTGTCCGCCGCGCCGGCGAGGTGCTCGGGGTCCTGATTGTCGCCGTGATAGCCAGGCACAACCGGCACGCCGGCCTGCTCCATCAGGACCTTGGCCGCGTCCTTGAGCCCCATCTTGCGGATTGCGTCCGCCGAAGGGCCAATGAAAGTCAGCCCGGCAGCGTCAACCGCTTCGACGAAATCCGGGTTTTCCGACAAAAACCCATACCCCGGATGGATTGCCTGCGCGTCCGTATCCAGCGCTGCCTGAATGATCACATCGCCTTTGAGGTAACTTTCAGCCGGAGCCGCACCGCCAATGTGAACGGCCTCATCCGCCATCTGAACATGTTTGGCCGTCGCATCCACATCGGAATAGACGGCAACACAGGACACACCCATCTTCTGAGCGGTTTCAATGACGCGACAGGCGATCTCACCCCGGTTGGCTATCAGGATTTTGTTGAACATGCCCTAGCCCCCAGTTGCAAGATCTTCGATAAGACGAAACCGTTCGCAAACCAGTTCCATCTCAGGATCAAACCCGCCATTGCGTTCAAAGTACCGGCGATGGTCGTCCCGCCATCCCGCAAGCGTTTCATTTTCGCCTTCCGCCAGTGCAAATTCCTCGGATACGTCGCAGTAGCGGCAGATCGTCACCTCGACGGTTTCAATGACCAGAGCCGGACGGTCGTCCCACTCCAAGGCGATATCGCGGCGGCCAACCACCGGAATATCCTCGCTTTCTTCCAAGTAATCGCGCAGCGCGCCGCAGGTGGCGGTTTTGACCCCAGCACGCACCAATGCCAAGAGTTCAGCACTCAGGACAGCATTGTCGCCAAACTTGAATGTCTGTGCGCCGGGGTATCGTGTTTTCACATCTTCAAGACTGTTGCTCATAGCGCCCCCTAAGTCGTCCGAATAATTGTTTTGTGGAGGTCTTTTCCTTTTGGCATCGGCAAATCCGTCAATATCGCTGCATACGGAGGAACCTTTCTGCCCGTAAGGCATGAGCGATCCCTAATCCCAGGTTCACAGACCTCAAGAACCACGGCTTCACCCAGATCCGTTTCAAACCGCTCACCTTTTTCGAGCTCTCCGGCCACATCTGAGAGCCAAAGAACCGTTCCCTTGCCCGGAAGGGAGAATACATCTTGAATACTCGCAGTAAACGGCATGACCTACATCCTGAACACGCCGAAACGTGTCTCCTCAATCGGGGCGTTCAGCGCCGCGCTCAGCGACAAGGCCAGCACGTCGCGCGATTTGCGCGGGTCGATGATGCCGTCATCCCATAGGCGCGCCGACGCATAAAGCGGGTGCGATTGCTCCTCGAACATCTCCAGCGTCGGGCGCTTGAATTCAGTCTCTTCTTCGGCCGTCCACGTGCCACCCTGCCGCTCGATCCCGTCGCGTTTGACGGTCGCAAGAACGCCTGCGGCCTGCTCGCCACCCATCACCGAAATTCGCGAATTTGGCCAGGTCCACAGGAACCGCGGCTGGTAAGCACGCCCAGCCATGCCGTAATTCCCGGCCCCAAAAGAGCCGCCCACCAGCATAGTAACTTTCGGTACCGAGGTCGTGGCAACAGCTGTCACCATCTTGGCCCCATGCCGCGCTATGCCTTCGTTTTCGTATTTGCGACCGACCATAAAGCCTGTGATGTTTTGCAGGAACACCAGCGGGATACGACGCTGAGAGCAAAGCTCGACAAAATGCGCGCCCTTCTGCGCGGCCTCGGAAAACAGCACGCCATTGTTGGCGATGATCCCGACAGGGCAGCCTTTGACATGGGCAAAGCCGGTCACGAGCGTTTCGCCAAAGCGCGGCTTGAATTCATCGAAGCGCGACCCATCGACCAGCCGCGCAATCACTTCGCGAATATCGTATGGGGTGCGCAGATCAGCCGGTACCACACCCAGAATTTCTTCTGGATCATAGGCGGGCTCTTCGGGCGCCTCGAACTGTAGGCCGGGCTTCAGCCCGGCACTACCCAGTGATCCAACCGCGCGTCGCGCCAGCGCAAGCGCGTGCGCATCATCCTCGGCCAGATAATCCGCCACACCCGACAGGCGCGTGTGCACATCACCACCGCCGAGGTCTTCGGCGCTGACAACCTCGCCCGTTGCGGCCTTGACCAAGGGCGGCCCGGCCAGAAAGATCGTGCCTTGCTCTTTCACGATGATTGTCACATCCGACATCGCAGGCACATAGGCCCCGCCCGCTGTACATGACCCCATCACAACCGCGATCTGAGCGATCCCTTTGGCGCTCATCCGTGCCTGATTATAGAAGATGCGGCCAAAGTGATCGCGGTCGGGAAAGACCTCATCCTGATTGGGCAGGTTCGCACCCCCACTGTCGACCAGATAGATGCAGGGCAGATGGTTTTCCTCAGCAATCTCCTGCGCGCGCAGGTGCTTCTTGACGGTCATCGGATAGTATGTGCCACCCTTCACGGTGGCGTCATTGCACACCACCATGACCTCGCGCCCCTGCACTCGACCGATCCCGGCGATCACCCCGGCACAAGGTGCGGCATCGCCATACATCCCATGCGCCGCAGTCGCGCCGATTTCGAGAAACGGAGACCCCGGATCCAGCAGGTTCGCCAACCGGCGACGCGGGAGCATCTTGCCCCGAGAGACGTGCCGCGCGCGGGATTTTTCGCCCCCGCCCATGCGGGCGGCTTCTGCGGCGGAGGAGATTTGCGCCAGTGCGTCGAGATGGGCTGCACGGTTTGCTTTGAAGCCCTCAGAGGTGGGCATGGCTTTGGATGAAAGCTTCATATCTAAGGTACCTGTTTTTCTTCAGCACGTTCAGCCGCACGTTGGAGAATTCTCAGCGTGAGCCAACCAGCCAACGCGTCCGCATAACCACAAGCAACCTGCTCAGAGACGCCCTCGATCTGAATATCTTCGCAATCAGTTATCGCTGGTGCAAATTGCTCCAATACTTCACCGTAGAATATTCTCTTTGCATCTCTTAATACCTCTCGCGCGGTAGGAGGGAGTTCATAACCGAGACGGTTTTTTGGGGGGATTTGAGACCGTTCCGAGACCGTTTCGTCGCGCATCCAATTGGAAACCACGGAAACACATCTTTCGGCCTCAGCACTCGGATCCGCCAAATCACACATCCTATGACTATGCCTGATACATTCCACATCCATAGGAAGCGCATAGTCGACATTTGGGACCAGATCGCTGCAAGCTCGCAAAAATGCGACTGTATCAAAACTGTCGGGGCTAGCTGCCTGAGATTTTGTTACCACGCTAACTGCAGTCAGCGCAGTCGCCAAAACAAACAAGTTTCTCAATTTGAATATCACCTGTTCAATTCCCCCGCCGCCCGCGCCTTCAACTCCTTCCGGATCACCTTCCCGGTCACTGTCATCGGCAACTCTTCCAGAAACGCCACCTCCCGAGGATAAGAATACTGCGCCAGCCGGTCCTTGACCCACTCCTGCAACTCCTGGCCTGAGGCCTCGGCCCCAGGTTTCAACACCACATAGGCCTTCACGATCTCGGTCCGCAACGGGTCCGGTTTCCCAACCACGCCCACCGTCGCCACCGCAGGGTGGGTCAGCAGGCAATCCTCGATTTCGGCCGGGCCAATGCGGTATCCGGCTGAGGTAATCACGTCATCATCGCGACCGACGAAGCGCAGATAGTCGCCCTCCCAAACACCGCGATCCCCGGTGATCAGCCAATTCCCCCGGAATTTCTCGGCCGTCGCTTGTGGATTGTTCCAATATTCCAAAAGCATCGAGGCCGATCCACACCGGATGGCGACGTCGCCCTCTCCATCCGTCCGCGCTCCATCTTCATCAATCACCGCCACCTCATACCCTGGCACCGGTTTGCCGATGCAGCCGGGGTTCACGGGGAAATCCTCGGCGCAGGAGGACACGACCATGTTGCACTCAGTCTGGCCGTAGAACTCGTTGATCGTCAGACCAAAGGCCTGCTTTCCCCAAGCCAGCATCTCTGCCCCGAGCGGCTCGCCCCCTGAGGCGACCGAGCGCAGACCCGGTATCCGTTGATCCGCCGCCTTGAGCATCCGCAGCGCGGTCGGTGGGAAAAACACGTTCCGCACCGCTCCGCGCTCAATGACGGCGGCGCAGGCTTCGGGCGTGAACTTGTCCAACCGCGCCGCGACAACCGGAACCCCCAGCGCCAGACCCGGCATCAGGACATCGAACAACCCGCCGATCCAGGCCCAGTCGGCGGGCGTCCACAGGCAATCGCCGTCGCGCAGGTGATTGTGGCTGATCGAAACACCCGGCAAATGGCCCGTCAGAACCCGGTGTCCATGCAACGCGCCTTTGGGACTGCCGGTGGTGCCGGATGTATAAATCAGGACTGCCGGGTCCTCCGGCCCTGTTTCGGCGTACGACAGCGGAGCACCGGGCACGCCGATTTCGGATGCGATCAAAGGGTCCGAGAGATCACCGAGCAGCTCGGACCCTTCAGTGTCTGTCAAAACGATCTCTGCGCCAGCATCCTGAATGCGCGACCGCAGCGCGTCCTGTTTGAACAGTTTGAACAGCGGCACGGAGATCGCACCGAGTTTCCAAATCGCCAGATGCGCCGCCGCGCACCAGGGCGACTGGCTCAGCAAGACGCCCACACGGTCCCTGGGCTGAACGGTTTGCAGAAGGGCGCGGGCAATGCCATCCACCATTTCTGCCAGCTCAGCAAAGGTAACACGGACCGCGTGCTCGCCCGTCAAGTCCACTATCGCCACGCGATCGGGCTGCTGCGACAGGCACTGCCGCGCCATGTTCAGTTGCTCAGGAACGTCCCAGCTACCATCAAAACGCAAACCGGGTATGCACTCAGCTGGACGCATGGGGCTTTTCCATTCGGTTTTGGCCAGATGTGCGACAGGTTGACCCACCCAAAGTCACAAAAACTTGATGCAGATCAGAGTGTTCGGGGCGTGAGGCAGCCACAAAGGCGCTGTCACTCAAACCAAGGGCATGAACATGACAAAGAAACTCGCCGCTTTGACTCTTTCTACCGCATTGGTTGCGCTTGCTGCGCCCGCCATTGCCCAAAACCAGGGGGACTGGACCATCGGAATCGGGGTCGGTTACCTTGACCCGAAATCCGACAACGGTACGGTTGCGAGCTTTGACGCGGACGTCGACTCGGACACCCGCCCGATCTTCACCGCCGAGTACTTCATCCAGGATAATCTGGGCATCGAACTGCTGGCTGCAACGCCGTTTAGCCACGACATCACCCTCGGGGGCAGCGTGGATGCCGGCAGCACCAAGCACCTGCCGCCGACCCTGTCGCTGAACTACCACTTCCCGACCAACAGCGCCTGGAAACCTTATGTGGGTGCCGGTCTCAACTACACGATCTTCTTTGATGAAGAGTCGCCCCTGGGCGATCTGGAGCTCGACAATTCCTTCGGCGTCGCTCTGCAGGCCGGCCTCGACTACATGGTTACGGACAAAGGTGCTGTGCGTCTGAACGTCCGCTGGTTCGATATCGACTCGGACGTCACGCTGAACGGTGCCGATATCGGCACCGCCGAAATCGATCCCTGGCTGATCGGCGTATCCTACGTCCATCGCTTCTGATCCTTTTTACGAAACGCCCTGCAGGTCTTACGACCGCAGGGCGTTTTTCTTTGCTCAGAGCATTTCGTTCATCATTTCACGACCAACCAGCATCCGGCGGATTTCGCTGGTGCCTGCTCCGATTTCCATCAGCTTGGCATCCCGGAAAATCCGGCTGACTGCGGAATCAGACAGGAACCCTGCCCCACCCATAGCCTGAACGGCCTGATGCGCCTGCACCATCGCCTGTTCCGAGGCATAGAGGCAGCATGCGGCCGCATCCTGACGGGTTACATCACCACGGTCGCAGGCCTTCGCCACTTCATAGACATACGCCCGCGCTGAATTCATCGCGGTGTACATATCTGCGATCTTACCCTGCATCAGTTGAAAGCTTCCGATCGGTTTGCCGAATTGCTTGCGCTCGGCCAGATACGGCATGATTTCGTCCAGGCAGGCGGCCATGATTCCCGTCCCTATCCCGGCCAGTACAACGCGCTCGTAATCCAGCCCCGACATGAGAACGGCCACCCCTCTGCCCTCTTCACCCAGCACGTTTTCAAAGGGGACCTCGACATCTTCAAATATCAGCTCTGCGGTATTTGATCCGCGCATGCCCATCTTGTCGAAATGGGGTGAGGTCGAGAACCCGGTCATCTCTTTCTCGATCAGAAACGCCGTGATCCCCTTGGATCCGGCATCGGGATCAGTCTTGGCATAAACAACCAGTGTGTCCGCATCCGGCCCGTTGGTGATCCAGTATTTGTTGCCGTTCAATCGGTAGTGATCATTCCGCTTTTCGGCGCGCAGCTTCATCGACACGACATCCGACCCGGCGGACGCCTCGGACATCGCCAACGCGCCCACGTGGTCCCCGGATATCAAGCGCGGCAGGTATTTCTGCTTTTGCTCTTCGGTTCCGTTCAGTTTAATCTGGTTGACGCACAGGTTCGAATGCGCCCCGTAAGACAACGAAACCGAGGCAGAGGCCCGCGCGACCTCTTCGACCGCAATTGTATGCGCGAGATAGGACATGTCCGCCCCGCCATACTCTTCGGGGACAGTGACCCCCAACAGGCCAAGCTCGCCCATCTCTTTCCACAACTCGTTCGGAAAGGCGTTCGATTGGTCAATCTCAGTGGCCATCGGTTTGACCCGCTCCTGCGCCCAGCGATGCACCATCTCGCGCAGCGCGTTCACATCTTCACCCAGATCGAATTGCATCGTCGTCGTGAACATAAACGCTCTCCTCCTCCGCGTTAATGAACAAGTGTTCAATAACTAAGTAGCAGCGAATCTCCAGCCGGTCAATCATTGCCGGCGACCGAAGGCAGAAATGCAAAACGCCGCCCGGTTCGGACGGCGTTCTCCTAAATGTCGAGCGTGCGCCGCAGGCGCACTCCTTTGGATTACGACTGATACACAGCTCCGACCTCCGCACGGATGATGCGCGCGATCAGCCCGCAATCGTCCAGAGAAAACGTCAGCGGGACACGCATATCCATGATACCGGCCAGCACACGATCACTTTTCGGCATCCTGTCGCTGTCAACATAGCGCCAGCTGTCATAGCGAGAGGTGAAGCCGGTGGGTTCAGCGCCACCAAACCATTTCAGTTCCACACCACGTTTGGCACAGCGGGCAATGACTTCGGCAATGCGCGCGGGTGTCCAATCCAACAGCAGGAACTGAATGGAAGACCCTACGTAGGTTTCGGCTTCGGGCCGCTCGACAAGTGTCAGACCGGGTGTTCCTCGCAAGCCGCTTTCAATCTCGTGGTATCGTTCATTCCAGCGCTGCACCTGACGATCCAGGTTCTTCAACTGTGGGCGCAGAATCGCGGCACGCAGATTGTCCATCCGGCCTGACACGTTGGGTGTGGTGTATTTAATCTGTTCAAACACCTCGGGTCCCGGCGACGCTAGGTGCCGTTCAAACAGCATATAGGACCCGGACAGCATGGTTGCCTTGGCCGCCAGAACTTCGTCATCCGTGACCAGCAAACCGCCTTCGCCCGAATTGACATGCTTGTAGGTCTGGCAGGAGTAACAGCCAATCGCGCCCTGACGACCGGACAGTTGCCCACGCCATGCAGCACCCATCGTATGTGCACAATCCTCGATCACCGTCACACCGCCTGCGTCGCACATTTCCATCAGCCGATCCATATCGCACAAGTGGCCACGCATATGGCTGAGCATCAGAACACGGGCCTGATCCAGCTTGGCCTGCAAATCGTCCAGATCGATGGTAAGGTCTTCTGTTACCCCAACAAAAACCGGTTTGGCCCCCACCGAAGCAATCGCACCCGGGACCGGCGCGAGGGTAAAGGCGTTGGTCAGCACCGGATCTGCGGGCTGCACACCGACTGCACGCAGAGCCGTGGCCAACGCATAGCCGCCCGAGGACACCGCCAGGCAGTATTTCGCCCCCATTTGCGCCGCGAATTCCTGTTCCAGCAATGCAGTCTCACCCAGCTCCCCGGGCGCGACATTATATCGATGGAGCCGCCCGTGGCGCAGAACGGCCAAAGCGGCCTCAATTGCCTCTTCGGGGATGGGTTCCTGCTGCGTGAAGCTGCCAGTAAATGTTTCGGTCATGGCTATGTTCTGGGGCTCAAAGGGGGTCAGGTCAAGCGGTCACGCTGCCGCTCCGATTAAGTCGGATACTATCTCGGGCAAATCGTCAAAATGATGCAGCAGGGCCTCTGGCTCCAAAGCCGCCATGTCTGCGCCAGACGGGCCAAACGTGACCAGTACGGACGGCACGCCCGCCGCTCGCGCCGTGTTGCGGTCCGTATCCGAGTCGCCGATCAGGATACACATCTCGGGATGCCCCCCCGCCCGTCGCGCCGCCTCGCGCAAAGGTTCCGGGTCCGGTTTACGCACAGGCAAGGTGTCTGCGCCGATAAGCGAGGCGAACTGGTTCCGCACGCCCATGCGGGTCAGCAACAGATCTGCGAGCGCTTCGGGCTTGTTGGTGCAAATGCCTATGCCATAGCCGGCCTCCGCTAGCAGTTGGACAGCCTCCAGCGCACCGGGGTAAAATTCGGTGTGCGTGTCGATATCCTGGGCGTAGGCCTCCAGCAGCACGGGGTAGTAGGCTTGGATCGTGCGTTCATCATGTGCACCGATGCGTTTCAACCCATGGCTCAACATCATCCGCCCACCACGCAAGGCCACGGCCGCATCCTGACCGTGAACCAGCACATCGCCATGTCCCATATCCCGGAAACAGTGATTGGCGGCGGCCAGCAGATCCCCCGAGGTATCCGCCAAAGTGCCGTCCAGATCGAAGATGACCGTGCGCATTTCGTCTCCTTGCTCGGCAGGATTCCGCCATATCGTGTTGCAAACGGCAATCTTGTTTGATGGGCGAACCGCTTGCGCCTTTGCCCTCAGCGGATAAAACGGACGACACCAAAACGAAAGAGAAAATGATTTCATGACCACTGCCCTTGTCATCCTTGCCGCCGGAAAAGGCACCAGGATGAATTCGGATATTCCAAAAGTACTGCATCCTATCGGGCAAACACCGATGCTGGTGCATGCCATGCGGGCGGGTGCGGCGCTGTCGCCTGACCGCACCGTGATTGTTACTGGCCATGGGGCCGAGGCGGTGGCCAAGGCTGTGGCGGAAGAGGATGAAACGGCGCAAGTCGTGGTGCAGCCAGAGCAGCTCGGCACAGCACATGCGGTCGCACAGGCCCGCGAGGCTTTGTCCGGATTCGATGGCAACGTGATTGTCCTCTATGGCGATACGCCCTTCATTGATCCCGAAACTTTGAAACGAATGATCGAGGCCAGAAAGTCATTTGATCTGGTTATGCTGGGCTTTGATATTGCCGAAGTTCAGCCGCGCTATGGCAGGTTGATCATGGACGGTGAGCGTCTGGTCGAAATCGTGGAATACAAGGACGCCACCGAAGACCAACGCGCCATTCGGTTTACCAATAGCGGCCTTCTGGCCTGCGACGCGGCCTTGCTGTTCGACCTGATTGATCAGGTCAGCAATCAGAACGCGTCAGGCGAGTACTACCTGACCGAACTGCCCGCGCTGGCCAATGCGCGTGGGTTGTCTGCCACGGCGATCAAATGTGACGAGGCCGAAACGCTTGGGGTGGACTCGCGCGTTGATCTGGCGGCAGCCGACGCCGCCTACCAGAACCGCGCCCGAACCGCTTTGATGCAGCAGGGTGTCACGCTGATGGCGCCGAATACGGTGTATCTGGCGGCAGATACCGTGATCGGGCGAGACACAGTGATTGAACCCAACGTCGTGTTCGGACCCGGCGTGACCGTCGAAAGCGGCGCAACAATCCGGGCGTTTTCGCATCTCGAGGGATGTCATTTGAGCCGAGGGGCAACTGTAGGTCCTTATGCGCGACTGCGCCCCGGTGCGGAACTGTCCGAGAACACACGCGTCGGCAATTTCGTCGAGATCAAGAATGCTCAGATCGCTGAGGGCGCCAAAGTCAACCATCTCAGCTATATCGGCGATGCCACGGTCGGAGCGGCCACGAATATCGGGGCCGGTACAATCACCTGCAACTATGACGGGGTGATGAAGCATCAGACAACGATTGGCGAAAACGTTTTTATCGGCTCGAACACTATGTTGGTGGCCCCGGTCACGCTGGGCGACGGCGCGATGACTGCGACCGGAACCGTCGTGACCCGCGACGTTGAACCTGATGCTCTGGCCGTGGCCCGCGCGCGTCAGGACAACAAGCTGGGGTATGCGCGAAAACTGTTTGACATCTTAAAGGCGAAGAAGGCTCGCCGGGACAAAGGAGCCTGAAGCATGTGCGGAATTGTGGGCGTACTTGGACAGCATGAAGCTGCACCTATTCTTGTCGAAGCGTTAAAACGGCTCGAATACCGCGGATACGACAGCGCGGGGATTGCAACGGTCAACGATGGTGCGCTTGGTCGCCGTCGAGCGGTCGGCAAGCTGGTTAACCTAAGCGATCTGCTGGTGCATGATCCCCTGCCCGGAAAATCCGGCATCGGCCATACCCGTTGGGCCACCCACGGGGCGCCGTCTGTCAACAACGCTCACCCGCACAAGGCGGGTCCAGTTGCCGTCGTGCATAACGGTATCGTTGAAAACTATCGCGAATTGCGGGCCGAACTGTCTGAACACGGGATCGGGTTTGAAACCGAAACCGATACCGAAACCGTAGCGTTGATGACCGAGCACTTTCTGAAATCCGGGCTCTCGCCGGTGGAAGCGGCCTTCAACACGATTGACCGGCTGCAGGGGGCTTTTGCCCTGGCCTTCCTGTTCGACGGCCAGGATGATCTGATCGTCGCTGCCCGCAAAGGCTCGCCGCTGGCTATCGGCCACGGCGACGAGGAAATGTATGTGGGCTCCGACGCCATCGCCCTGGCGCCGCTCACAAACAAGATCACGTATCTCGAAGAAGGCGATCGCGCTGTTCTGACCCGGACGTCGCTGGAAATTCGCAACGACTCCGGCGAGTTGGCCAATCGCGAGATGCGCAAGATCAAACTGGACCATGCGCGCACGGACAAGGGTGGCCACAAACACTTCATGGCCAAGGAAATCGCAGAGCAGCCCGTGGTGGTTGCTGAAGCAATCCGGTCCTACCTGCCGGCGGCTGGGGATCAGGTTGTATTGCCAGACGCCGATCTCGATTTTACCAAGCTGGACCGCCTGACCATGGTGGCCTGCGGCACGGCCTTTTATGCCTGCCTCACGGCAAAGTACTGGTTCGAACAACTGGCGCAAATGCCCGTCGAAGTCGATATCGCCAGCGAATTCCGCTATCGCGAACCTCCGATCTCGGATCGCACGCTGGCCCTGTTCGTTAGCCAGTCGGGCGAAACCGCCGATACACTTGCCGCGTTGCGTTATTGCGAAGGCCGCGCGGACAAGATTGTCTCAGTCGTCAACGTCCCTGAAAGCTCGATTGCCCGGGAAAGCGATATCGCCTTGCCAATTCATGCAGGCGTGGAAATCGGCGTCGCCTCGACCAAGGCATTCACCTGCCAACTGAGCGTGCTGCTGATGCTCGCGCTCAAAGCCGCTGCGGACCGCGGAACCCTGAGCGAAGAAGAACTGGCCGATCACGCCGCAGCGCTGCGCGGCCTGCCTTCGGTGCTGAACACGGCCTTGGATCAGAACCGGGCCATCCGCAAAGCCGCCCAGCGCCTGTCCGAAGCGCGGGACGTTCTGTTTCTCGGGCGCGGCCTGATGTATCCGATGGCCATGGAAGGCGCGCTGAAACTCAAGGAAATCAGCTATATCCACGCCGAAGGGTATGCGTCTGGCGAGTTAAAGCACGGTCCCATCGCCCTGATCGACAAACACATGCCAGTTGTGGTCATGGCGCCGCGCGACGCGGTGTTCGACAAGACAGTTTCCAACATGCAAGAGGTGATGGCCCGCAAAGGCAAGGTCATCCTCGTCTCGGATGATGATGGCATAGCCGAAGCCGAAGACGGTGTCTGGAGTACGATCCGAATGCCGCATGTGCACCCCAACCTGGCCCCGATCCTGTATTCAGTTCCGGCACAGTTGTTAGCCTACCACACGGCGGTTGCCAAAGGCACGGATGTCGACCAGCCGCGCAATCTCGCAAAGTCCGTAACCGTAGAATAGCGGCGGAGCGTCACAGATGAGCATTGGCGCAGAAAACAACGACATGCAGCGTTTGGCGTCGCTTATGCATGCCTCGAAAGAGGCGTATCAACTCTACCTGTCAAACGGCAGAACGTTCCGACATGCCAAAGCACTGCGGAAGCATAATCAGAAAATCCTTGACCTTATTGAAGGCGCAGATTTTGACGCGGGACCGGACCTGACTTCGGCCCTTCTGGAGCTCGCGGACCATCTGCAGGATTGGGCGGGTTGCTGGGGCAGGGAAAGCAATGCCCGCTCTCCGGACGATGGCGACGAGTTTGTGTTCACTGGTTACAAAACCTACCCCAAGCATATCGACCTGTTGCTGCAAGCCCACTTGGCATCGACCGACACGTGAGGCTGGACCCGACACCGTTGGCACCTTAGGTTTCTGTCGCAATGCACTTTCAGTCGTTGGAGCCCTGCATGGCCAAGCAGTTTCCGGAAATCGACCCGGCACACCAGAAGTTCATTGAGGATCAACACCTGTTTTTTGTCGGCACAGCTGGCAGAGACGGCCGTGTAAACATCTCGCCGAAGGGGATGGATTCGCTTCGGGTATTGGGGCCGAACCGGATTGTCTGGATGAATCTGACCGGCAGTGGCAATGAAACGGCGGGACATCTGCTGGACGTCAATCGCATGACCCTGATGTGGTGTTCTTTCACCACGCGCCCTCTGATCCTGCGCACCTACGGAACCGCACGCACGGTTCATATCAAAGACGATGAGTGGGGCACGCTGAGTACACATTTCCCAAGCCACCGCAGCGCCCGGCAAATCTACGATGTCGACATAGATCTGGTGCAGACGTCCTGCGGATACGCCGTGCCGTTCATGGAGTACACATCAGAGCGCGACACGATGCAGAAATGGGTCGACGGCAAGTCGGGCGACGAAATCCGCGCCTATTGGGGTCAGAAGAACCAGAAAACCATCGATGGCAAACCCACCGGCGTGCCGGTTTAGGTCGCCATGCTGCAGGACTATCTCGATCAGATCAAAGCCCATGCTGACCCCGAACGCGCAGCCCAGATGGCGTCTTATCACAAGGCTGATCGCCCTTACCTCGGTGTGCCAAACCCCGTCCTGAACGATCTGACTAAAACCTGGCGCCGACATCTGGACGTGTCTGATCGCATCAGGTTGGCCGACGCTTTGTGGCAAACAAACATCCACGAGGGGCGACTGGCTGCCGCGAAACTGCTGACACAGGCGCGAATCCGGCCCGATGATGCGGCCTGGGCGTTGCTGCAGAGCTGGCTCCCTGATTTTGATGCATGGGCCGTGGCGGATCATGCATGCATGGCGATGCAAAAAAGGTTGTCCGCCGACCCGTCGCGATTGGATCAGGTCGAAACCTGGACCACGTCAAACCATATGTGGACAAAACGTGCTGCATTGGTGGCCACCCTGCCCTGGACCAAACAGAACCACCCAAAGCCCGAAGAGCTAAAGTGCCGCGACCGGATACTCGGCTGGGCGGCCGGATATGTTCCGGATCGCGACTGGTTCATTCAGAAATCCATCGCGTGGTGGCTGCGCGAGCTGTCAAAACACGATCCCGAACGCGTCCTCGCGTTTCTGGCAGCGCACGGAGACGCCATGAAGCCATTCGCACGCAGGGAAGCAGGCAAATACCTCAAGGATCAGTTGGCATAGACCTCAACTTCGACAAGTTCGTCAAACGGTATCAACAGCGCCCGCATCGCATCCAGTGACAACCGACTGCCGCCGCCCTCAGGACCCGATACAGGTATCAATGTGATGTAGGCTTGTGCGCCGGTTCTGGGGACGACAACGCGCCCGGTGAATTCCGTCTCAACCAACGGCGTCTGCATCCATCGACCGGGCGTCGTTGGATCGCCCAGTCCCGCGATTGTTGTCTTGGCCCCAACCCAGCCCGCAGCGGCCGCAACGGGCTCTGCTTCGGGTGTTTGTTCGGCAACCGCAAGCTCAGCCTCGGCCGGCGCTTTGGTGCCGCCAAACACGCGATCCGACGTCGATCGCACTGCATCACAGCCAGCCACCAGAATACACGTGATCACAAGCACATATCTCATGGGTCGAGCCTATAGGCCTGCGCGCATCTGCGCCAGCCCAAAGCAACGGTTCACCCTTGCCGCCGACCTGTTCCGGCTTTACCTATGTCGCATGACAGCCCCGCTTATCGATCCATTCGCCCGCGCCATCACCTATCTCCGCGTTTCCGTCACGGATCGCTGTGATTTTCGTTGTGTTTACTGCATGTCCGAGAACATGACCTTTCTGCCCAAGAAAGAGCTTCTGACGTTGGAAGAACTGGATCGGATGTGCTCGACCTTCATCAAAATGGGCGTCGAAAAGCTGCGCATCACCGGTGGCGAACCTCTCGTGCGCCGCGACATCATGACGTTCTTCAATGCGATGACGCGACACCTGGACACAGGCGCACTGAAAGAGCTGACCCTAACCACCAATGGATCACAGCTCAGCCGGTTTGCAGGCGACCTGTATGCCGCAGGCGTGCGCCGGATCAACGTTTCGCTGGATACGCTGGACGAAGACAAGTTCAGCGCGATCACGCGGTGGGGCCGTCTGAAGCAGGTTTTAAACGGGATTGATGCAGCCCAGAAGGCAGGTCTACGGATCAAGATCAACGCTGTCGCCCTAAAGGGCTTCAACGAAGAAGAACTGCCCCGGATCACCGAATGGTGTGCCGAGCGCGATATGGACCTGACCTGGATCGAGGTTATGCCCATGGGCGATATCGGCAATGAGAACCGGCTGGATCAGTATTGGTCGCTGAAAGATGTGCGGGCCGAGTATGAAAACCACTACACCGTCATGGACCTTGCGGAACGCACCGGCGGGCCCGCGCGCTATGTTCGCCTGAACGAAACCGGGCAAAAGATTGGCTTCATCACGCCGCTCTCCCACAATTTCTGCGAAAGCTGCAACCGGGTGCGCCTGACCTGCACCGGTGAGCTGTACATGTGCCTCGGGCAAGAGGACATGGCAGATCTGCGGGGCCCGTTGCGAGATCACCCGAACACCGAAGAACCGCTTGAGGACGCGATCCGCGCCGCGATCAACCTCAAGCCCAAGGGCCATGATTTCGACTATTCCCGCCAGCAGGTCGACGGTCAGGTCACCCGTCATATGAGCCACACAGGCGGCTGACATGTCAGCGCAATCTGGCCGTCCGACGCTGCTGTACCGTATGTACTGCGGCCTGACCGCCATCGCCGCCCCCCTTGTCTGGCGCTCGGTGCGACGGAAACTGGATGCCGCAAGTGTTACCAAAGACCGGCAACGCGAACGGCTCGGGTACGCCAGTCAGCCACGACCACCAGGGCCGTTGATCTGGTTTCATGCGGCCAGCGTCGGGGAAAGCTTGTCCGTGCTCAGTCTGATTTCGCGTCTGGGTGACCGGCTGCCGGGGGCCGAGTTCCTCATCACATCCGGCACGCCCACCTCGGCCGCAGTAATCCAGAAACGGTTGCCGCCGCGCACCCGACATCAGTACCCGCCACTAGACACAGCCAGCCCGGTGCGCCGGTTTCTGCACCACTGGACGCCAGATGCCGGGATCTTTGTCGAAAGCGAAATCTGGCCGCGCCTGATCATTGAAAGCACCACCAGCAATGTTCCACTGGCGTTGCTGAACGCGCGACTATCCGACAAATCGGTTGCCGGATGGAGAAAACGCCCCAAAACGGCGCGCTTCATTCTGAACCACTTCCGGCTGTTTCTAACCCAGAATCAAAAGACTGCAGACAATCTGATTTCCATCGGCGCGCCTGCTGACCGGGTGCGTCCCGGCACAAATCTCAAGGCCATGTCCGATCCCTTGCCAGTGGACACCGCAGCACTCAAAGACATCCAGACGCAGATCTCTGATCGACCTGTCTGGATCGCGAGCTCGACCCATGCTGGCGAAGAGGAGACCGTTCTCGACGCACATAGACAGCTTTTGGATCGGTGGCCCGACCTTCTGTTGCTGCTGATCCCACGCCACCCGGATCGGCGCGCGGAGGTTGCGACCGTCTTGGACAATGCCGGCCTGATGGCTGCGTTTCGCGCGGCGGGCGATCAAATCTCTGGCGAAACTCAGGTCTATGTGGCTGATACCCTTGGGGAAACCGGCACCTGGTATGCCCTCTGCCCCATCGTCTTTCTGGGGGGATCACTGAGAGAGATCGGCGGACATAATCCATTTGAACCTGCACAGGCTGGAGCTGCCGTGATCACCGGGCCGGGGTACTTCAATTTTGCGGAAACCTTCGCACCGCTCATTAAAACCGGTGGCGCCATCGAAGTGCGGACTGCACAAGACCTGGCTGCGGCTGTCCAAACCTGGCTGTCAGACGGTGCAGCCCTGACACTGGCACGTGACGCGGCCCGATCCTGCGTCAACACTCAAAAAGATGCCCTGAACACCATCGTAGACACGCTTTGCGCGTCTCTTGATCTGCGCTGAAAAGCACAGGATCCCTCTTCATCTGGCCAAAAATATCCCGGGGAGCGCGAGGGGCTGTGGGGGGGATCGGAATTAATTGGAACGGTGAGTACGGTTTAAACTGGAACAGGTGGATGAAGGTCATCGCATGATAGCCTTGTTTTATTGGCGATGCGGGACGGCGCGGCAAAATCGGCCGTTCGGCAAGGATGGCCCGAACTAAACTGGACTATGCCGGATGATGCCGGATGTTTCCAAAAACGGCATTAACTCTCACCACTCACGCATGGATGCGACCACTCTGCCTTCCAATCGGACATCCTCTGGTGCCTCCAAATCCACAATGATCGGTGGGTATCGTGCGTTGGTGCTGATCAGCTGGAGCCTATTACCTGGCAACCGCTGTACGCGTTTAACAAACAGTTGCCCGTCATAATGTACGGCGAACATAAAGCCGTTGCGTGGCTCTTTCTGATCCGTGGCGATCAGGACGAGATCACCATCTGAGAGCTCTGGCTCCATGCTGTCGCCAGTCACGCGGATCACCGACAGATGATCCTCACTTAGCCCGCGCCGCTGAATGGAAGCCCGACTGTAGCTGTAGTAACCGGAGCCGACGTCGGCCTCCACTAGCGAATCGAAGCCAGCGGACGCCTGCGCATCGAAGTGCGGAATGGCGACAAACTCTTCAACACGATCATTGGGTTGAAGTGCCAAAGCTTGGTTCTCATGAGCATTTGCTCCGACACTCTCCGTGATCAATCGGGCGCCTCGCCCGGTTAGAAGCCACGTTGGTGATATGTCCAAATGCTCCGCCATTGCTGCTAAAAGCTCAGCGCTCACCTTCCTGGAGCCCGAGAGATAGTGCTGCATGGTTCGGTAGTTCGCTCCGATCTTATTGGTAAAATCCTGCAAACTCAAACCGCTAGCAGATACGGCCTCTTTTAGTCGCTCATTTATGTCCATTTGTTCTTATGTCGCTTGATTATAGGAGCATTTGGTCTTATTTGTGATATTACAACATACCGACGCACCCCAGCATTGCGAGGACACTATGTCAGCAAGAAGCAAGCCGTTCCAGCCCGGAGCGGTTCTATGTGAGATCATCGTTGGCGCATGTCGCGCCTCAGACCTCGGCGGGCGTGGGAAGCAGAACATCCACACCAGCACCACTCCCGTGGCTACCTGCGGACAATCTGGGGACGACACGGGCCAGGCGCGCCTCAAACGCCGGAAGCGCATGGCACCCCGCGATGCGGTGCTGAGCGAGGAACGCGTCACGGAACGCGTCCCCGGTGCCGGAGAAGGGGCGGGCGCCCCGAGACGGTGGCGGTGTAAGCCATGGGGCAGGCATCGCGCAAATTCGAACTGGTTGAGGCCAACGCCTCGGGGTTGACCAATCCGCCGCTAGAAGCCGTTGGTCAACCTGTTGGTCAACCATTGGTCAACCACGAAAAATGGTTGCCGATGAATGACCTGGTCGAGTTGTCTGGGGTATCCAAACAGGCGGTCAGCAAAGCCCTGCAGTCGCGCAAGTGGCGCGGTGTCGATCTTCTTGTCAGAGAAGTTGAAATCGGGCGTGGCGGTGCTGGAGGTCGAGCACCTCAAGCGCATGTAGACCACTTACCCGCTGATCTGCGGGAGGCCTGGTATCTGGAGCGTGGCATCGTGCTCCACGCAAAGCCCGATGTGGCGACCGGCGGCACCTGTCTTGTACCGGAGCAGGCCCACCAAACGGATGCACGCTTTGAGGCCGATCTGGCTTTGGCGCGGTGGCGGCAGGAGGTGATCCGCCCGGCCCTGGCCTTTGAGAAGGGCTCACCTGAGCGGGCGGCGGTGATCGAGGGCCTCACCCGGGAACCGCGCCTGTTCCCCAACGGGAAACGCAAGCTGATCTCCAAGCAGACGCTCTATAACTGGCTGCGCGACTATGAGGCCTTTGGTCTAAATGGTCTGGTCCGCAAGCGCCGCGCCGATCACGGCGTCCGGCGCCAGACGGTCACCCGCGCCTGGGATGCGTTTTTTGAGGCGCATATCGATGCGGCCACGCAGGCCGGGATCGGCGCGGACCTGACCACCTATATCCGGTCCCTCTGGGCAGCGGGGGAATGCGGCTGGCGCGCGATCTCGGAGAAATCCACCACCCGCCTGATCGAGATGAGCCGAGACCTGCGGGTCGTGCCCTTCGAGGCGCTGGAGCTGGGCCGGTGCGGCGACACCCATGCCAAGGGCACGCAGTTCGGCCTCTGTAATGTGAACCGCCGCCAGGTGGAGCATCATCGCCAATACGCGCTTCTCGCGATCAAGGACAAAGACAACGCCACCTTCCAGGACAGGTATATGCCCTCGATCCGGCGGGACTATGCCACGTTGCTGCCCCGCCAGATCGTGGTGGGGGACGTGCACCCCGTGGATATCATGATGCGCCGCGCCGATGGCACGGCGGTCTATCCCAAGGCGATTGCCTGGTACGATGTGGCCACCAATGAAATCCATATGACGTTCGTGCTGTTGCAGCCCGGTGAAGGCATCCGGCGGGAGCATGTGGCGCAGAGCTTCGAGGCGATGGTCGCGGAATGGGGCCTGCCCGAGATGCTCTATCTCGACAATGGGTCCGAGTATTCCTGGGATGCGATGATCGGCGGGTTCACCCAGCTCTCCAGACTGACGCAGGGCGGGCTCAAGGTGTTTGATCTCACCGGTGATCCGAAGGTCGCAGCGCGCGTGGCCGAGGGCCGTGAAGCCGTGGTGCGGTCGATGCCTTACAATGCCAAGGGCAAGCCCGGCATTGAGGGTGCCTTTGGCAATATCGAGCAAGTCTTTTTCGCCACGATCCCCGGCTGGACCGATGGCGACCGCATGAACAAGAAGACCCACGCCAAGGGCAAAGACCCGGTGGCCTTCGATGGCGATGCGAGTGCCTTTCTGGAGACCGCTGGCAAAGCCTTGGAGTGGTATCACAAGCGCCCTCAGCATGGGCGGCTTGCAGGCATGAGCCCCAATGAGGCCCTGCGCAATTTCATTGATCAGGGATGGGGCAAGACCACACTCTCGCACCCCGAGGTTCTCGCCCTCGCCTTTGCCGAGGAGGTCGAGCGCATGCCGGATCGCGGGCGGGTGAGCTACACCCCCCGCCGTGGCGAGACGATCTATTTCTACGACGATGCGCTCCTGGGCCTCACCCACAAGATCACCCTCCGGGTGCCCGCCTTCAATCCCGCGTTTGTGTTCTGTTTCGCCAATGGTGAGTTGATCTGCCAGGCCTTCCCGGAGCGCACCTTTGGTGTCCTGGATGATGCAGGCGCTCGGGAGGTCAACCGGCGCGGCAAGGCCTTCCGCCGCCAGATCGCTGAAAAGCGCAAGCATGTGGCCCTGTTGTCGCTGACCGAGGAAACCGAGCGGCACATCGCTCATATGCCCGATGCGCCGGAGGCCCCGGTGGCTGCAGTGGTCGATGCCGGGATCATCGACCGCATGGTGCGCATGGATGCCGAGGCGCGCGCAAAGGCCCTGGCCGAGGCCGCCAATACCGAGCCGCGCAAACCCATTGAACAATGGAAACCGCCGACCCCGAGGTGGTCAGGACTTTCACATATGCGGAGGAAGAGGATTGAGGAGCTTCGTCGAAACGGAGATGGCGGGCCGGGCGCGCATGATGTGCGAAACGGTGATGTCCGTGCCACAATACAGCCGCCTGGGTCAGATCACGGGTGATCCGGGCACCGGCAAGACCTCGGCGACCTACTGGCTGGCCGAGACGCTGGGGGCCATTCGTATCGAGGCCTGGGCAGGCATGAAGGAAAAGACCTGCCTGCAAGAGCTGGCGCATGCCTTTGCCAAGGCCGGATATCCCATCGATGCGAGCGGCACATCCAACACCCTGATCCAGCGCCTCATCCGGCAGGGGACCGAGGGCAAGCTGATCATCGTGGATGAGGCCAATCACCTGCGCTGGCCCACCCTTGAGATGCTGCGCTCGATCTCTGACATCGGCGGCGCGGGGCTGGTGATCGCGGGCACGGACTTGCTGGCCAGAAAGTTCATCCACCCGCAAATCCGGGTGTTCCTGGAGCAGTTCCGCCAGCGGATCGGCACCAAGAAGGTGGTGATGCAGCCGGTGCAGGAGGCGGGCGAGATGGCCGCCTATGTCCTGGCCCCGCGCTTCGGGAGCATCACTCAGAAGAGCGCCACGGCCTTTCTCAGAAAGACGGGGGGCAACTGGCGCTTAGCGATGGCCCTGGCCGATGCCTGCGCCCGCCTCATGGAGAATGAGGGCATCGACAAACTCGATGAGCGCGTGGTCGAGACCGCTGCCGCATGGATGGCGGGAGAGAGTTGAGGATGGCCGTTCCCGAAACCGTCCAGGAGCTGGTCTCCCTTGCCGCGCCCCATGCCCTTGATGGCGCGCCCTTCACCGCTGCGGACCGGCTGCACAAGGCCGCCGATGCTCGCACCGCCCACGCCATCCCTGCGGGGTATCCCAACCCA
This sequence comes from Ruegeria sp. B1, assembly GCF_056535885.1. Taxonomy (NCBI): domain Bacteria; kingdom Pseudomonadati; phylum Pseudomonadota; class Alphaproteobacteria; order Rhodobacterales; family Roseobacteraceae; genus Ruegeria; species Ruegeria sp. B1. The sequence goes on from NZ_JBQFJA010000001.1 coordinate 3,364,408, forward strand.
CCGGGCTTGGCACCATTGGCGAGACCAGCACCCTCAGCGCAAGCGCAGGATTGAAGATCACGTTCATGGCATACTCCCATGCTCTAACGCCGGGGCACTCGGATCATGATCAGGCAGCGACCCTCGGTGCTTTCAACTCGTTGTTATTTCTGTCAAATTGGGCGGATTCTGTTGAAGAACTCGGTGCAATTGACTGCCAGATTATCGCTGGAGAACCAGCGCGAGTTGTTTGGTCCGGACGCTGGCCCAGTCGTCTCGCAAATGGGCTGATTTGGCGGGTCAGATCATCCCATGGCCTCCGTTTGGGCGGTCCTGGGCCTGAGCTTGGCGAGCTTTCTGAGGTTCTGTGCGATGGCAGCGAGCAGGAACTCATCTTTTGCCCCGTTCGGGCCGCGCAATCGCAACCTGGTCAGGTTCAGGATGCGTTTCAGATGCGCGAAGAGCATCTCAACTTTCTTCCGTTTGTCACGGCTGACCTTGTAGGCTTTCGTCTTCCGGCTCGATCGCGCGAAGTCCCGGGCGTCCTCGTGCTCTTCCCGGCTGATCGATCTGCAGATCGCATTGGGGCAGCACTTCTCTTTCGATGGGCACCCCTGACAATCGGATTTTAGAGCGCGATACTTTCGGGTGCCGCGGATGTTCTTGTCGCGATTGGGATCGGAGTAATTCCGGCGGAACTGCTTCAATGCGAAACCTTCGGGGCAAATGTATTGGTCGTTGGCCTCGTCGTATTCAAACTCAAAACGGGTCCATGCGCCGTCCTTGCGGTTCGAATGATCGATCACTGGAATGAAGGGGATGATGCCGCGTTTCTTGACCAGCCACCCCAAGTTGTCGCTGGATCCATAGGCCGTGTCCGCGGCAAGCCAATCCGGCCGGATGCCGAAGCGCTGTTCAGTGCGATCCAGCATTGTTTGCGAGGCACCCACCTCGGCCTGTCGGATCGCCCGCGTGGCTTCAACATCCATGATGACTGAGCTTTTTGTGTCGATCAGGTGGTTCGTGGCATAGGCAAAGTAGGGACGACTTTCCTCAGCTCGGGTCCACTGAGCTGCCGGATCCGACTTGGCGACGAACTTAGGTTGTACCGGCGAGGCTGCACCGAAGGCCGCATCGTCTAGCGTTTCAAGGTACTCTCTGGCCGCGCGATTGCCCGCAGCTCGAGCGACGTCTTCGCTCCAGTCCTTAGCCGCAATGGAACGGGCTTTGTTGGCATCCGCCGGTATCAGGCTGGCGTCGACAGCAAAGCCTTCGCCTGACACGAGGTCCTCCTTCAGGCAGCGCTCCACCGTCGCCTCGAAGATATGGCGCAGCATGTCGCTTTCCCGAAGCTTGCCATGGCGGCACCGCGAGAACGATGAATGATCCGGCACCTTGTCCTCCAAACCGAGCCGGCAAAACCAGCGATACGCAAGATTGAGATGCACCTCCTGGCACAGTCGTCGTTCGGACCGAATGCCCATCGCATAACCAATCACCAGCATCCGGACGATCAGCTCGGGATCGATCGAAGGGCGGCCCGTGTGGCTGTAAAAGGGCTTCAGCCTCTCCCGCATGTCGCCCATGTCGAGGAAACGGTCAATCTCTCTCAATACGTGATTAGGCGGCACATGTGCGTCCAAATCGAACTCATAGAACAGCTGCGCTTCAACCTTTTGAATGCCCATCATCGCCCGATCCTCCCAATCTCGATAAATCAAGTGAATCAAACGACTTGCCGCACTGCAACACAGAGTTCTTCAACAGCATGGGCGTATTCTGTTGAAAAACTCTGTCTTGATCGAAGGCCATCTGGCTGATTCAATTCTCTTATTGAATGGGAGTTTGGATGATGATGGGACCAAAACAGGAAACTCAGGCTGAGCTGTTCTATGAGTTCTCCCTGGAGGAACATGTCCCGGACAATCATCTGCTGCGGTCGATTGATCGATTTGTTGACCTGAGTAGTATCCGCAATCATTTGGCGGATTTTTACAGTCATACTGGTCGCCCTTCCGTCGATCCCGAGTTGCTGATCCGCATGCTGCTGGTGGGCTATTGCTTTGGCATCCGGTCGGAACGGCGGTTGTGCGAAGAAGTGCACCTGAACCTTGCGTATCGCTGGTTCTGTCGCCTCGATCTGACTGATCGAGTGCCGGATCACTCTACCTTTTCCAAGAACCGCCATGGTCGGTTCCGCGAGAGTGAACTCTTGCGGCACGTGTTCGAAACGACAGTGGCGCGGTGCATCGCAGAAGGTTTGGTCAGCGGCCAGCGTATGGCGATTGATGCCAGCTTGATTGAGGCAGAAGCGACCAAGCAGTATTCAGCGTCACAAGAAGAATGGGATGCTGCACAGATCGATGCCAAGACCGCACCGCGCGCTGTTCGGGAATATCTGGAAACCCTGGATGAGGCCGCGTTTGGTGCTGCCTCGCCAGTCAAGCCTAAGTTCATTTCATATTCGGACCCTGCCAGCCAATGGACAGCGGCGCACAAGGCACCAGCCTTCTTTGCTTACTCTGATAACTACCTCGTTGATACAGATCACAGCGTGATTGTGGATGTGGAAGCGACCAGATCCATCCGGCAAGCCGAAGTGGGGTCGACAAAGACGATGCTGGACCGGGTGAAGGACAAGTTCGACCTCGTCCCCGACTGGATGATCGCCGATACCGCCTACGGCTCAGGCCCGATGCTCGGCTGGCTCGTGGATCGCAAGATCGATCCTTACATCCCGGTCATCGACAAGGCCGGACGCCCCGACGGCACCTGGACACGCACAGACTTCGAATGGGACGCTGAGCATGATCAATATATCTGCCCAGAGGGTCACGCGCTTAAACAGTTCCGCCGGAATTACTCTGATCCAAACCGGGGGCCGTCGGGCAAGGGCACAGCCCGCTATCGCGCCTTGAAAGAAGTCTGCCAGGTATGTCCGTCCAAACAAAGATGCTGCCCCAACGCTGATGCACGCAAAATCACCCGCGAAGAGCACGAAGATGCGCGCCAGGTCGCCAGAGATCTGGCCAAAACTGAAGAGTACCAGATTGCGATGAAGCTCAGAAAGAAAGTTGAGATGCTCTTCGCCCACCTCAAGCGCATCCTAGGCCTTGGACGGCTCCGATTACGTGGACCGTGCGGCGCAAATGACGAATTCCTCCTCGCCGCCACCGCCCAGAACCTCCGCAAATTGGCGAAAATCTTTCCCGCACCGCAGCAAACGCGAAACGCCTGACCAGAAAGGCGCTCGTGCCGTGCTCAGGTCACCCCATTCTGCGACTGCAACACGTTGTTTTTCAACAGAATCGGCGGAAAGCGGAAGTTCGCTGCGAACGCGATTGCTCCTTCCAAGAGTCTGGATTGCGGCCATTCAAATGTGGAATTGCTTGCGACTCCGGAAATCTGGCCGCTATATTTTGCAGGCGAAAATTCGCGAATTCCGGTATGCGGTATATACCGGAAGTATAGTACTATACTTAGATAGAAATTCGCTATTTCCGAGAATTTTGTGTACTCTAATGTAGTATGAACGATTCGAGACCACCGCTGGCTCGCGGGCGCGCCCGCCTCACTACAGTCATTCAGGCTTCAGGGGATGTCGTGCGTATTGACGATGCAGTGCGAGCTTTGGATATCGACCGTCACCAGGCCGCGAAATTACTCTCAAGATGGACCGCCCAAGGCTGGCTCAGGCGAGTTGGTAGCGGGGCATATGTACCTGTTCAGCTTGATCTTCTCGATGCGAGGCAGGTCTTGCAGGACCCTTGGATTCTTGTGCCGACGCTATTTGAGCCATGTTACATTGGGGGACGGACCGCTGCCGAGCATTGGGACCTCACCGAACAGATATTTCGCGATGTTCTTGTGTTTACGGCCCGCTCGGTTGCCGGCCGGACAGTCGAGCGGCAGGGTGCGGTCTTTACACTCAAGCACATCAAGAATGAGATGATATTCGGGACGAAAACGGTTTGGCGTGGCCAGACCCGTATTCCGGTGTCTGATATTAACCGCACAATCATCGATATGCTCGATGATCCCCGGGTTGGCGGGGGCATTCAACATGTCTCGGAGTGTTTTGATCGCTACCTACAGCGGCCTGATTGCAACCCTGATCTGTTGATCGACTACGCTTTGCGCCACGGAAACGGCGCGGTCTTCAAGCGGCTCGGTTTTCTTGCTGAACGCCACGAAAAGGGCGGAATAGTTGCCCGCAAAGCGCGCAAGCATCTCACCAAGGGGCATGCCAAGCTGGACCCGTCTTTGGAGTGTCCGCGTCTCATCACACGTTGGCGCTTGCGTGTGCCGGATAGCTGGATGAAGGACGCCCCGCATGATCGATAAGCGCGAAATCCTTGGACTTGCCAGTACGCAGGGCCTTACCCCGCACGTGGTGGAAAAGGATTACGCGCTTGGCTGGGCGCTCGCGGGTATCTATGCGCATCCTGAGCTATCTGAATCCTGGGTCTTCAAGGGCGGTAGACCGGATCGAATTATTTTGGATTTCGGACCGCCTTAATTTGGATTGATCCGGCTTCAATCGCTCGGTCTTTTCGTCTGGGTTGAGGTGGTGAAACTCCTGCCACTGATCTCATGGCGTGCGCAGGCCGCACCATAGCCGATGTCTATTCAAACATAGGATCGGAGTATTTCATAATACAGTAACCGGGTTCTAAAGTTGGGCAGGAAACGAATGGCCCGCCTACCGAATGATCGGTCAGCAATCCTCAATATCCGCAATACATTCAGCTTGTTACTTGCGAGCCGGGTGGGTCGGGCGTTTCATCGGTATCAACGGCGCGCGGTCGCAACCGAGCAGTTACAATCTAACAGCTAAAGAATAGCAATCATCATGCGCCTGTTTAAGACGTTAGCCCTGACCACGACGGCCATTATTACCTTTGCCACCTCCGTCGCGGCGAATATCTACTCGGATCAACTCACCTCCTATTCAAATCAACAGGCCTTGCAATTCCTCGTCAGTGAGCATGCGCGCGATCCATCAACCTTCGAGGATGCACGCAAGTACATCCTCCTGAGCCGACCAGCAATTATGGAGGACTACCTCAACCAAACCTTAGACCGGACACCAGACATCCGTAGTTTTTCCCTTTCGGAGCTAAGCACAGGGGAGACCTTCGGAATTGGTTCGATCGCCCTTGGGCTCGCCGCAGTTGGGCTCGCAGCTTCTCTCGCAGGCGGTGGTGGTGGAGACTCTGAGACAGGCTCCGGCCCAAATCCAGGCACCGGTATTCCAAACCCAGGTCCCAGCCCATCACCTTCTCCAAACCCCAGTCCAAATCCAAGCCCAGGTCCCGGCACTCCAAACCCGGGCCCCAACCCAGGCCCCGGTCCCAACCCAGGCCCCGGCCCCAATCCAGGTCCCGGCCCCAACCCAGGCCCCGGTCCCAACCCAGGCCCCGGCCCCAATCCAGGTCCCGGTCCCAACCCAGGCCCCGGCCCCAATCCAGGTCCCGGTCCCAACCCAGGCCCCGGCCCCAACCCGGGCCCCGGCCCCAATCCAGGCCCCGGTCCCAATCCAGGCCCCGGTCCCAACCCGGGTCCCGGTCCCAACCCAGGCCCCGGTCCCAACCCAGGTCCCGGTCCGGACAATCCCGCCTACTACCGAACCCCGGAATTCGAGGAAAACCGTGGCCTGTCTCTGATTGGCGCCGATGAAAAATACGCTCAAGGCTGGCGAGGACAGGGCATAAAGATTGCAATCCTGGACAGTGGCATCGATCTCGACAGTCCAGAATTCGAAGGGAAAATCGACTTTGAGAACAGCCACTCCTATGTCGGCGACCCCGGCGATATTTCTGAACCTGACGGGTCTGGCCCTTTCGGTCATGGCACGCATGTTGCCGGTATCGCGGCAGGCAGGAAAGACGGTCAAGGCCTGCACGGCGTTGCCTTTGACTCTGAGCTTGTCATCTTCAATGGAATTCATCCGACGACGACGATTAGAATTATGTGGCCTGATGCCATAAACCGCGCAATCGATGCCGGTGCGCATGTCATGAACAACAGCTGGGGTCAGGACAAAATTGTCGATGGTATGGTCGCCGAAAGGATAATCACTGAGTTTACAACTCAATCTTCGGACGAAAATCGTGCTTCGCTCCAAGATTTTCTTGGACCCGCAACCATCACCGCCCTGAATGCGGCCGTAGTGAATGACTTGATGATCGTTTTTGCTGCAGGCAACAGCGGCCTGCCCGAGGTTGGACTCTATGCAGGCATTCCAGTTGTCCTGCCCGAATATAAGGACCACTTCATCGCCGTCGTCGCTGTTGATGAAGACAAAAACATAGCGGGTTTCTCCAACCATTGTGGCCTCGCACAGGATTTTTGCCTCGCTGCACCAGGCGTAGATATCCTGAGAATCCCCAACGGCACCGTCATCGATCATTTGGGGGAACGTCCTTGGCCGCCCCCTACGTCACTGGAGCCTATGCCGTATTGAAGAGCCAGTGGCCTCACCTGACAGCCCCCGTAATCGCTGAGATTATGTTCGCTGCAGCTGAAGATCTCGGTGAGCCGGGTGTTGACCCGATCTACGGGCAGGGTCTCCTCAATCTGGAACGCGCCATGCTTCCTATGGGTGAACTTGTTGTCTACCAGGGGAACACCATCGAGGGCGACGCCATGCCTCTCGCCGAAACGGGCATCGTCGCCAGCGGCGCCCTGGCGCCAGCCCTCAACCAGGCCCTCGCAGGGCAGACCCTGATGGTTGCAGATGCGTATACGCGCGGATTTGAGCTTGCTGCCAGTGCCCTGGTCTCCGAACTCAAGGCGCCAAGACCCCGCCCCACCTTCGTACGGGAAACAAAGGCCAGCGACAGCCTCACACTCATGCGTTCAGATCACGGAACAGGTCTCCGTTTTGATGGGGATGTGTTCTCCTATGAGATAACTCTCGGCGACATAGATCCAGACGCAGATCCATTTGGACAGCTTCTGACAGAAGACTACTCATTCAGGCACAAGTTTGAACTCACACAAGCGCTGGCCCTTATTACTGACCACGCGGTCGGATCATCCACGGGCTCCTTCTCAAGGACCAGCATAGGGCTTGAAGCAAAAGACAAAGATGGGTCAGGCCTTTCTGCCCAGTTCGGCCTCATAGAAGAAAACGGCACAGTCCTTGGATCCCGCTTCATGGGAGCCGCGGGTCAGGACGGACGCAGCTCTACCTCGTTCTTGGAAATATCCGGATCTGTTGCGGTCGGGCAGGGCACGCTCCTGACGGTATCGGGCACGCAAAGCAGGACAGATTTCAAACAGGCAGGCCTGGTCACTGGCGGCAAAAGTCTGACGGGGCGTGCCGGCAGCGTCTCAATCAGCAAGAAACGCTTTCTCGGCAGCCCAGGCACGATGCGCTTGTCGATATCCAGTCCGCTCCAGATCTCCTCTGGTGAGATTTCAATCGACCTCCCCCGGGACAGGGTTGCAGCAGTGGCCGGTCAGGAAAGCACGGGCGTGACAAGAAGCTCTCAAACTGTGCAGATTACATCTTCAGTGCGGCCGATAGATATTGGCCTGACCTATCAGCTTGCTTCAGAAGCGCCCGGACCGGAAATTCTGTTTAACGCGGGATATCGCGCACAAGGCGGTGACCCCAATCCCTACATTGGGTTTGCCCTCAGTCACAGGTTTTGAGCCGCACGAAGCGCAGCCCGATCACTGGGTGCCATGCCGCAGCCGCCAAACCCGCCAGCACGATCAGCGTCGGCACCGAACCGCTCGCCAGCACCCGGTCATACACCTGTAGCATGAACAGTGATCCGGTGAGCATCAGGAGATTGATCGGCAGGCTGAGCAGGCCAACACCTGCGAGCGTAGAACGGAGTGCCTGAAGGCACTCCGCAACAAGCCCGTCCTGGGTGCGTGATTGCGACACCATGCGTTGTGGTCTTTACGCGTAAAACCGGAAGTCGTCGGAGGACAGGTCCGACACGACCACATTCTTCAGGACAATGCTGTTGTCCGTATCCAGCGTGATGGTCGTATCGGTGCCATCATCCGCCGCCTTGTTCAGCACTTCTGCATAGGAGGCCAGGTTGGGGACACCCCTGAACGCGATGACATCCAACGTCGCAATACCAGCCACAAAATCGGTTATGATATCCTCGCCAAAACCGGGATCAAAGACGAAGGCATCGTCTCCCGCACCCCCGATCAGCGCGTCGTTGCCACCACCGCCTATCAGCCAATCATTACCGGCGCCGCCATGCAGCGCGTCGTCTCCGCCCAGACCCCACAGACTGTTATTGGCCTCATCCCCATACAGCAAATCTGCATGAGCGGATCCCGCGAGATTCTCGATCGACACAAAACTATCATCCGCTGCGTCACCCGTGTTGTCCCCCGCATCGCCCAGATCAACCGTCACGCCGGAGGCCGCGTCCCAATACCCGGCCCCATCCTGGCCCGCGCCGCCATCCAGAACATCCGCACCTGCACCGCCATGCAGCCAGTCATTGCCCCCGCCGCCCTGCAGCGTGTCGTTACCCGCGCCGCCGTACAGATAATCATTGCCCCCGCCACCATGCAGCGCGTCGTCTCCGCCCAGACCCCACAGACTGTTATTGGCCTCATCCCCATACAGCAAATCTGCATGGGCAGATCCCGCGAGATTCTCGATCGACACAAAACTATCATCCGCTGCGTCACCCGTGTTGTCCCCCGCATCGCCCAGATCAACCGTCACGCCGGAGGCCGCATCCCAATACCCGGCCCCATCCTGGCCCGCGCCGCCATCCAGAACATCCGCACCTGCACCGCCATGCAGCCAGTCATTGCCCCCGCCGCCCTGCAGCGTGTCGTTACCCGCGCCGCCGTACAGATAATCATTGCCCCCGCCACCATGCAGCGCGTCGTCTCCGCCCAGACCCCACAGACTGTTATTGGCCTCATCCCCATACAGCAAATCTGCATGGGCAGATCCCGCGAGATTCTCGATCGACACAAAACTATCATCCGCTGCGTCACCCGTGTTGTCCCCCGCATCGCCCAGATCAACCGTCACGCCGGAGGCCGCATCCCAATACCCCGCCCCATCATTACCCGCGCCGCCATTCAGATCATCTGCACCTGCACCGCCATGCAGCCAGTCATTGCCCCCGCCGCCCTGCAGCGTGTCATCGCCATCACCACCATAGAGATAATCATCGCCCCCGCCACCATGCAGCGCGTCGTCTCCGCCCAGACCCCACAGACTGTTATTGGCCTCATCCCCATACAGCAAATCTGCATGAGCGGATCCCGCGAGATTCTCGATCGACACAAAACTATCATCCGCTGCGTCACCCGTGTTGTCCCCCGCATCGCCCAGATCAACCGTCACGCCGGAGGCCGCGTCCCAATACCCGGCCCCATCCTGGCCCGCGCCGCCATCCAGAACATCCGCACCTGCACCGCCATGCAGCCAGTCATTGCCCCCGCCGCCCTGCAGCGTGTCATCGCCATCACCACCATAGAGATAATCATCGCCCCCGCCACCATGCAGCGCGTCGTCTCCGCCCAGACCCCACAGGCTGTTATTGGCCTCATCCCCATACAGCATGTCTGCATGGGCCGATCCCGCGAGATTCTCGATCGACACAAAACTATCGCCCGTCGCGTCACCCGTGTTGGCCGCGGCATTGCCCAGATCAACCGTCACGCCGGAGGCCGCATCCCAATACCCCGCCCCATCATTACCCGCGCCGCCATCCAGAACATCCGCACCTGCACCGCCATGCAGCCAGTCATTGCCCCCGCCGCCCTGCAGCGTGTCATCGCCATCACCACCATAGAGATAATCATCGCCCCCGCCACCAATGGCGAGGGCTGTAACGCTCGAGTAGAATTGCGAACTATTGGTGAATTCGTTGATGCTGAACGCGCTCGCGCCAACACTCCCATCAATCGCGGCTGGTGTATCGTCGACAGGCGTAATCTCAAGCGCAAAGGTGCTGCTTGCGCAAAGAGGTCCGTCGCTGGCCGTTACCATGACAATCAATGTCCCATGGACGTCCCGGGGCGGTATGCCCGAGAAACGCCCCGCAACCGCATCAAACACCAACCAGTCCGGCAGGGCCGTACCATCAACAAGCTTTGCGCTTAAGGTCAGCGCATCGCCATCCACATCCGTGAACGCATGCGCTGGCAGGACAAAGCTCACAGCCTCATCTTCCGCGGAAGACTGATCAGGCAACGCAATTGCCAAAACGGGTGTGTTGTTCATAACGGTCATTACGTTCTCCAATTCAAACTGTTGAGCATCAGGAGATTGATCGGCAGGCTGAGCAGGCCAACACCTGCGAGCGTAGAACGGAGTGCCTGAAGGCACTCCGCAACAAGCCCGTCCTGGGTGCGTGATTGCGACACCATGCGTCGTGCTCGTTACGCGTAAAACCGGAAGTCATCGGAGGATAAATCCAACACGACCACATTCTTCAGAACAATGCTGTTGTCCGTATCCAGCGTGATGGTTGTGTCGGTGCCGTTATCCGCCGCGCTGTTCAGAACGTCCGTGTAGGAGGCCAGGTTGGTGATACCCCTGAATTCGATGATGTCCTCCGTCCCAGCCCCAGCCGCAAAATCAGTTACAGCATCCTCGCCGAAACCGGGATCAAAGACGAAGGTATCGTCCCCCGAGCCGCCGGTCAGGATGTCGTTGCCTGTGCCAGCATCCAGACGGTCATCGCCAGCGCTACCATACAGATAATCATCGCCCGCGCCGCCGTTTAGGATGTCATCGCCAGCGGTGCCGGTCAGGATATCATCACCAGCGGTGCCAAAGATCGGTGCTTCGTTTCTTCCGCGAACAACAACTGAAACCGTTGCGGTGCTTTCACCGCCATTGCCATCTCTGACGGTATAGGTAAATGTATCCGTCAGCATTTCGCCCTCTGCCAGGGCCTGAACAGCCTCTGCGCCGGTCGGATCATAGCTGATGGTCCCATCGGTGTTCAGCGTCAGGACTGCTCCATGCGCGCTTTCGGCAGAGACCGCTGTCACCGTCAGTGCATCTCCCTCGGCATCGCTGTCATTGACAAGAAGACTGGCTGTCTCAATCAGGGTGACAAAACCTTCCGAGATAATATCGGAACTTTGAGTAACACCGGCTGCATCGAAAATACGGGCCTCCATGGTCCAAGCAGACGAAGCGCCGTACTGTTGGTCATTAGACTCCCAGGTGACCACAAAATCGCCATTGGCGAGCGCTGTAACCTTCGGGTTTCTTTGAGCGCCATCGATGATTGCATTGACCAGAAATTCACTGGCGATCTCCCCGCCGTTCGCATCGAAAATACGGGCCTTGATAGCAGTATCGTAAGAACCGTCTTGCGGGTCAGTAGCCTCCCAGGTAACGACGAAATTGCCATTCGCGAGTGCTGTAACACTAACGCCATGCTGCCAGTCGTCAATGGCATTGAGAGGTTCATTGACTTTGAGGAGGCCGCTGATGTCCCCGCCATTCGCGTCGTAAACACGGAAATAGCTGTCAGAACCACAAAGATCGTTATTGCAGGGTCCAGTCGACCAGCTTGCGACGAAATTGCCATTGGCGAGCTCTGTAACACTTATGATGTATTGATAGAACCCGTCGACGACGTTCAACCTGCCGCTGATCCCGACGCCATTCGCATCAAAAACGCTTGCGTTAGTCTCTAAATATCCGTTATCTTTATGCATCCAAGTTACGATGAAATTGCCATTAGAGAATGCTGTAACACTCGGCGAACGTTGGAAAGCCCATTCTTTAATGACGTAGAACTCACTGACAATCTCAACGCCATCTACGTCTACAATACGTGCCTTGATGTCAGTAAAGTGAGATTCATCAGGGGATTCCCAAGTTTCGACGAAGTTGCCATTGGCGAGTTCTGCGACCTTCGGGTCGCTTTGGGTGCCATTGGTAAAGTCATTGATCAGGAACTCACTTGCGTCAATTGTACTTTCTGCATCAATAGTATTTTCAACCTCGCTATCATCAGCCGCGACAGGTGCATCGTTTCTTCCGTGAACAACGATTGAAACCGTTGCAGTGCTCTGCCCACCATTGCCGTCTTCAACCGTATAGGTGAAGGTGTCGATAAGTGTCTCGCCCTCTGCCAGAGCCTGAACAGCATCTGCGCCGGTTGGATCATAGCTGATGGTCCCGTTGGTATTCAGCGTAAGGGCGGCCCCATGCGTACTCGCGGCAGAGACCGCTGTTACCGTCAGTGCATCCCCTTCAACATCACTGTCATTGGCCAAGAGGGTGGCGGTCTCAATCGAAGTCACAACATCTTCGTCGATCGGCGTGGGACCTTGCGCAACACCGTTTGCATCGAAAATACGCGCCTTGATGGCCCAATCAGTGTCGCCTTGCTGCCCGTCAAGAGAATGCCAGGTGACGACAAAATCACCATTGTCGAGCGCTGTCACATTTGGAGTGCCTTGAATGTCATTGGTAAACTCATTGACGAGGAATTCACCGACAACCTCACTGCCACTCGCATCGAAAATACGCGCCTTGATGGCCCAGCCATCATCACCTTGCTGCCCATCATCAGATGCCCAGGTGACGACAAAGTGGCCATTGGCGAGGGCCGTAACATTTGGGTCGCGTTGCGTGCTATGGGTGAATTCATTGACGAGGAACTCACTGACGATCTCAACACCCTCTGCATCAAAAATGCGCGCCTTGATGGCCCAATCAGCATCCCCTTGCTGCTGGTCTTCAGACTCCCAAGTGACAACGAAATGGCCATTGGTGAGCGCTGTAACAATCGGCTTGATTTGCCAGCCATTGGTAAATTCATTGACGAGGAACTCACCGACAACCTCACTGCCACTCGCATCGAAAATACGCGCCTTGACGGCATAACCGGATGGATCGCCTTGCTGCAAGGCGTGAGAATGCCAGGTGACGACGAAATGGCCATTGGCGAGAGTGGTAACGCTTGGGTCCCGCTGATCGCCATTGGTAAATTCATTGACCAGGAATTCACTGACGATCTCGCCGCCCTCCGCATCGAAAATACGCGCCTTGATGGCCGTTGGAGACGTATCGCCTTGCTGCTGGTCTTCAGACTCCCAAGTGACAACGAAATGGCCATTTTCCAGTGCTGTTACACTCGAGATGAATTGACCGTTATTAGTAAACTCGTTGACCAGGAATTCACTGCCAATCTCACTGCCATCCGCATTGAAAACACGCGCCTTGACAGCATATCCGGATGGATCGCCTTGCTGTTGGTCAAAAGACGACCAGGTGACGACAAAATGGCCATCGGCGAGCGCCGTGACACTCGCGTTCAATTGCCAGCTATGGGTAAACTCGTTGACCAGGAACTCACTGACGATCTCAACACCCTCTGCATCAATAATACGCGCCTTGATGGCAGAAGAAGAAGCATCGCCTTGCTGCCCATCACGAGAGTCCCAGGTGACGACAAAATGGCCATTAGTCAGTGCGGTAATACTTGGAGTCTTTTGTCCGGTGTTGGTAAATTCATTCACGCGGAGTTCACTCGCGCCAATAAGATCATCTACCGCGATCGGTGCATCGTTTACAGGGGGAATCTCAAGGGCAAAGCTATCGCTTGCTGTGCGTGACCCATCGCTGGCCGTCACGGTCACACTCAATGTACCATGGAAGTCCTGCGGCGGTGTGCCCGAGAAGCTCCCCGCAATGGCATCAAACACCAGCCAGTCCGGCAGCGCCGCACCATCCGTCAGTGTCGCACTCAAGGTCAGTGCATCGCCATCCACATCCGTGAACGCATTGGTTGGCAGTGCAAAGCTCACAGCTTCATCTTCCGCTGAAGAGTGATCGGACAATGCAATTGCTAAAACGGGTGCATCGTTTCTTCCGTGAACAACAATTGAAACTGTTGCAGTGCTCTCCCCGCCATTGCCGTCCTCGACCGTATAGGTAAATGTGTCGATAAGTGTCTGCCCAACTGCCAAAGCCTGGACAGCATCCGCGTTGGTGGGATCATAGCTGATTGTCCCGTCGGTGTTCAGCGTCAGGGTCGCGCCATGCGCACTCGTGGCAGACACTGCTGTCATCGTGAGCGCATCCCCGTCGACATCGCTGTCGTTGGCCAAAAGCGTGGCGGTCTCAATCAGGGTCACAACATCTTCTGTGATCGGCTCGGGACCTTGAGCAACACCGTTTGCATCGAAAATACGCGCCTTGATGGCATAACCAGACGTATCACCTTGCTGCCCGTCGTTAGACATCCATATGATGACAAAATGGCCATTGGCGAGCACTGTCACGCTCGGCGCAATTTGAGTGTCATTGGTGAATTCATTGACCAGGAATTCACTGACAACCGCATCGCCATTCGCGTCAAAAATACGCGCCTTGATGGCCCAGCGATCATCGCCTTGCTGCCCATCATCAGACGCCCAGGTGACGACAAAATGGCCATTGGCGAGGGCCGTAACATTTGGGGTATCCTGATTGCCATCAGTAAATTCATTGACCAGGAACTCACTGACAACCGCATCGCCATTCGCGTCCAAAATACGGGCCTTGATGGCAGAACCTTCGGTGTCGCCCTGCTGCCCGTAACCAGACTCCCAGGTGACGGCAAAATGACCATTGGCCAGTTCTGTAACGCTCGAATTCCATTGAGAGTCATTGGTAAATTCATTGACCAGGAACTCACTGACAATCTCATCGCCATTCGCATCGAAAATTCGCGCCTTGACAGCATAACCAGATGGATCGCCTTGCTGCACGGCATAAGAGTGCCAGGTGACGACAAAATTACCATTTTCCAGCGCTGTCACACTTGGGTTCCGCTGATCGTAATCGGTAAATTCATTGACCAGGAACTCACTGACGATCTCAACACCCTCTGCATCGAAAATACGCGCCTTGATCGCAGTTGGAGACGTATCGCCTTGCTGCTGGTCTTCAGACTCCCAGATGACGACAAAATGGCCATTGGCAAGCGCTATCGCACTCGAGAACGCTTGATCGCCATCGGTAAATTCATTGACGAGGAACTCACTGGTGATCTCACCGCCGTTCGCATCGAAAACACGTGCCTTGACAGCATAATCAGATGGATCGCCTTGCTGTCGGTCAATAGACGACCAGGTTACGACAAAATTACCATTTTCCAACGCTGTCACACTCGGAATCAATTGCCAGCTATCGGTGAACTCATTGACCAGGAACTCGCCGACGATCTCAACACCATTCGCGTCAAGAATACGCGCCTTGATCGCAGAAGAAAAAGCATCCCCTTGCTGCCCAGCATCAGACGTCCAGGTGACGACAAAATTGCCATTGGCCAGTGCGGCAATACTTGGAGCATTTTGTATGGTGTTGGTAAATTCATTCACGCGGAGTTCACTTGCGCCAATAAAATCATCAGCTGCGACAGGGGCATCATTGACCGGCGTAATCTCAAGCGCAAAGGTGCTGCTTGTTGCAAGTGAGCCATCGCTCGCCGTCACCATGACGTTCAATATGCCGTTGAAGTCCTGGGGCGGTGTGCCCGAGAAACTCTCCGTAGCCGCATCAAACACCAGCCAGTCCGGCAGCGCCGAACCATCCGCAAGCGTTGCGGTCAAGGTCAACGCATCGCCATTCGGATCCTCAAACGCGTCCGGTGGTAGTGTAAAGCTCACGGCCTCGTCTTCCGCTGAAGACTCAGGAAGTAATGGAACTCTCGAAACAGGCGCATCGTTGGCTCCGTGCACAACGACAGAGACGGTTGCGGTGCTCTCCCCGCCATTGCCGTCACTGACCGTATAGGTGAAGGTGTCCGTCAGGGTCTCCCCCTCGGCCAGATCCCGAACAGCTTCTGCGTCTCTTGGATCATAGCTGATCGTCCCATCGGTGTTCAGCACCAAGACGGCCCCATGCATGCTCGTGGCAGACACCGCTGTCACCGTGAGGGCATCCCCGTCGACATCGCTGTCATTGGCGAGGAGCGCGGCGGTCTCAATCGAAGTAACAACATTTTCTGCGATCGGCGTGGGGCTTTGCACAATATCATCCGCTGCGACAGGGGCATCATTGGTTCCGTGCACAACAACTGAAACACTTGCGGTGCTCTGACCGCCGTTGCCGTCCTCGACGGTATAGGTGAAGGTATCCGTCACGGTCTCGCCCTCGGCCAGGGCCTGAACAGCGTCTGCGCCGGTTGGGTCGTAGCTGATTGTACTGATCGTATCGGTGGTGTTCAGGGTCAGGGTTGCCCCATACGCACTCGTGGCAGACACCGCTGTCATCGTGAGCGCATCCCCCTCGACATCGCTGTCGTTGGCAAGAAGGGTGGCGGTATCAATCAGGACGACAACATCTTCTGTGATGATATTCGGACTTAGAACAACAACATCATCAATCGCGGCAGGCGCATCGTTTCTTCCGTGCACAACAACTGAAACGCTTGCGGTGCTCTCCCCACCATTCCCGTCCGCGACCGTATAAGTGAAGGTATCCGTCAGGGTCTCGCCAACTGCCAGCGCCTGCGCAACCGCAGCACCGGTGGGATCGTAGCTGATGGTCCCGTCAGTGTTCAGTGTCAGGGTGGCCCCATATGTGCTTGTGGCCGACACCGCGGTCACCGTGAGCGCATCCCCCTCGACATCACTGTCATTGTCCAGAAGCGTGGCGGTCTTAATCAGGGTCACAGCGTCTTCGGTGATGATGTTGGAGCTTTGAGCAACACCATTTGCATCGAATATACGGGCTTTGATGGCCCAATCAGAAGTATCGCCTTGCTGCCCGTCTCTAGATTGCCAGGTGACGACGAAATGGCCATTGGCGAGGGCTGTAACACTTGGCTCGGTTTGAGTGTCATTAGTGAATTCATTGACCAGGAATTCACTGACGATCTCGTTACCATCCGCATCAAAGATGCGGGCCTTGATGGCAGAGCTGGAAGCATCCCCTTGCTGCTCGTCTCCAGTCACCCAGGTAACAACGAATTCGCCATTGGCGAGGGCTGTAACGCTCGGGCTGATTTGATTGTCATTGGTAAACTCATTGACCAGGAATTCGCTGGCGACCTCATTTCCATTCGCGTCAAAAATACGGGCCTTGACAGCCCAATTGGGCGTATCACCTTGCTGCTGCTCATCAGACATCCAGGTGACAACAAAATGATCATTGGCGAGGGCCGTAACGCTCGGAGTGCTTTGCCAGTCATTACTAAACTCGCTAACCAGGAACTCGCTGACGATCTCAACGCCGTCCGCGTTAAAAACACGCGCTTTGATGGCTCCACCAGGCACATCGCCTAGTTGCTGGTCATGAGACATCCAGGCGATGACAAAACCGCCATTGGCGAGGGCCGTAACGCTCGGGCTGATTTGACTGTCATTGGTAAACTCATTGGCCAGGAATTCACTGGTGACCTCAACGCCATTCGCATCAAAAATACGCGCCTTGATGGCATAATCAGACGTATCAACCCGCTGCCCTTCTCCAGACTGCCAGGTGATGACAAAATGGCCATTGGCAAGTTCTGTGACGCTCGGGTTGAGCTGCCAGTCATTATTGAATTCATTGACCAGGAACTCACTGACGATCTCACCGCCAGTCGCATCAAAAACACGGGCCTTGATGGCCCAATCGGACGTGTTACCTGGCTGCCCGCCTTCAGACACCCAGGTGACGACAAACTGCCCATTGGCGAGGGCTGTAACGCTCGGTTGAGCACCATTGTTGAATTCATTGACGAGGAACGCACTGACGATCTCACCGCCATCCGCATCAAAAATACGCGCCTTGACAGCCCAATCGGGCATGTCGCCGTGCTGCTGCGCATGAGACATCCAGGCGACGACGAAATGCCCGTTAGCAAGTTCTGTGACGCTCGGGGCGCTTTGACTGCCATCGGTGAACTCATTGACCAGGAATTCGCTCTGGTCAACAACATCATCCACTGCGACAGGTGCATCATTGACAGGTGTAATCTCAAGCGCAAAGGCACTGCTTGCTGAAAGAGATCCATCGCTGGCCGTCACCGTGACACTCAACATGCCATTGAAGTCCTGAGGTGGTGTGCCTGAGAAACTCCCCGAAGCAGCATCAAACACCAACCAGTCCGGCAACGCCGTACCATCAACCAGCGTCGCGCTTAAGGTCAGCACATCGCCATCCACATCCGTGAATGCACTGGCTGGCAGTGCAAAGCTCACGGCCTCATCTTCTGCGGAAGACTGATCAGGCAACGCAATTGCCGCAACAGGCGCATCGTTGGCTCCGTGCACAACGACTGAAACACTTGCAGTGCTCTCACCGCCATGGCCATCCTCGACCGTATAGGTGAATGTATCCGTCAGGGCCTGGCCCTCTGTCAGAGCCTGAACAGCGTCTGCGCCGGTTGGGTCATAGCTGATCGTCCCATCGGTGTTCAGCGTCAGGGCTGCGCCATGCGCACTCGTGGCAGACACAGCTGTCACCGTGAGGGCATCCCCGTCGACATCGCTGTCATTGGCAAGAAGCGTGGCTGTCTCAATCAAGGTGACAGCATCTTCGGTGACAAGATAGGGGTTTTGGGCAACACCGTTTGCATCAAAAATACGGGCATTGATCGCAGAACCGGACGTATCGCCTTGCTGCCCGTCATCGGACTGCCAGGTGACAACAAAATCGCCATTGGCAAGGGCTGTTACACTCGCGTTGCCTTGAAAGAGATGGTTAAATTCATTGACCAGGAATTCACTGACGATCTCGTTACCATCCGCATCAAAGATGCGGGCCTTGATGGCAGAGCTGGAAGCATCACCTTGTTGCCCGTCATAAGAGTGCCAGGTGACGATGAAATGGCCATTGGCGAGGGCGGTAACACTCGGGTCGTGTTGGCCGTTATTGGTAAACTCATTGACCAGGAATTCATTTACAATCTCAACACCGTTCTCATCGAAAATACGGGCCTTGATGGCCCAATCAGTATCACCTTGCTGCCCGTCGTTAGACCTCCATGTGACGATGAAATGGCCATTGGCGAGCGCTGTGACGCTCGGGCTCCCTTGAGTGTTAGCGGTGTATTCATTGACCAGGAATTCGCTGACAATCTCAGCTCCACTCGCATCAAGAATGCGGGCCTTGACGGCACCCCCAGACGTATCGCCTTGCTGCTGGTCATCAGACTCCCAGGTGACAACAAAACGGCCATTGGTGAGGGCTGTCACACTCGATGACTCTTGCTTGCCATCAGTGAACTCATTGACCAGAAATTCATTTACAATCTCAACACCGTTCTCATCGAAAATACGGGCCTTGATCGCAGAACCAGACGCATCGCCTTGCTGCTGGTCATCAGACGTCCAGGTGACGACAAAACTCCCATTGGCGAGGGCTGTCACACTCGAGAACGCCTGACCGCCATCGGTAAACTCATTGACCAGGAACTCACTGGCGATCTCACCGCCATTCGCATTAAAGATGCGGGCCTTGACGGCAGTACTGGAAATATCGCCTTGTTGTCCGTCAGAAGACTGCCAGGTGACGACGAAATCGCCGTTGGAAAGCGCTGTAACGCTCGGGCTGTTTTGCCAGTCATCGGTAATCTCATTGACCAGGAATTCGCTGACAATCTCAGCTCCACTCGCATCAAGAATGCGGGCCTTAATGGCAGAACCAGACGCATCGCCTTGCTGCTGGTCATCAGACTCCCAGGTGACAACAAAATGGCCATTGGTGAGGGCTGTAACACTCGATGACTCTTGCTTGCCATCTGTAAATTCATTGACGCGGAATTCACTCGTGCCAACAATATCATGACCTGCCACAGGTGCATCATTGGCAGGTGTGATCTCAAGCGCAAAGGTGTCGCTGGCTGAAAGTGACCCGTCACTGGCCGTTACCGTGACACTCAATGTGCCATTGAAGTCCTGGGGCGGTGTGCCTGAGAAGCTGCCGGAAGCCGCATCAAACACCAGCCAGTCCGGCAGGGCCGTGCCATCCGTAAGTGTCGCACTCAGGGTCAGCGCATCGCTATCCACATCCGTGAATGCGTTCGCCGGCAGCACAAAGCTCACGGCCTCATCTTCCACGGAAGCCTGATTGGACAATGCAAGTGCCACAACAGGGGCATCATTGGTTCCGTGCACAATGATCGAAACGGTTGCGACGCCCACACCGCCATTGCCGTCATCGGTCGCATAGGAAAATGTGTCGATAAGTGTCTGGCCCTCTGCCAGGGCCTGAACATCAGCTGCCCCGGTGGGATCGTAGCTGATGGTCCCATCAGTGTTCAGCGTCAGGGCTGCACCATGCGCACTTGTGGCAGAAACCGCTGTCACCGTGAGTGCGTCCCCGTCGACATCGCTGTCATTGGCCAGAAGCGTGGCGGTATCAATTGAGGTCACAACATCTTCGGTGATCGGAGCGGGACTTTGCACAACATCGTTAACTGCGACAGGTGCATCGTTGACAGGGGTAATCTCAAGCGCAAAGGCATCGCTTGCTGAAAGAGACCCGTCACTGGCCGTCACCAGTACATTGACCATGCCATTGAAATCCTGCGGCGGTGTGCCTGAGAAGCTCCCTGCAACCGCATCAAACACCAGCCAGTCCGGCAGGGCCGTGCCATCCGTAAGTGTCGCACTCAAGGTCAGCGCATCCCCATCCACATCCGTGAATG
The DNA here is from genome assembly GCF_056535885.1 of Ruegeria sp. B1. NCBI lineage: Bacteria > Pseudomonadati > Pseudomonadota > Alphaproteobacteria > Rhodobacterales > Roseobacteraceae > Ruegeria > Ruegeria sp. B1. The sequence goes on from NZ_JBQFJA010000001.1 coordinate 3,384,987, forward strand.
CGTTCGCCGGCAGCACAAAGCTCACGGTCTCATCTTCCACGGAAGACTGATCAGGCAATACAATCGCCACAACAGGCGCATCGTTGGCTCCATGAACAACCACGGAAACACTTGCGGTGCTCTCCCCGCCATTACCGTCCTCGACCGTATAGGTGAATGTATCCGTCAGGGTCTGACCCTCTGCCAGGGCCTGAACAGCGTCTGCGCCGGTTGGATCATAGCTGATCGTCCCGTCGTCTGTGTTCAGCGTCAGGGCCGCGCCATGTGCACTCGTCGGAGACACATCCATCACCGTCAGCGCATCTCCATCCACATCGCTGTCATTGGCCAGAAGCGTGGCGGTCTCAATCAGGGTGACAACATCTTCTGTGATAATCTTGTGACTTTGAGCAACACCGTTCGCATCAAAAACGCGGGCCTTGATGGCGAGGTCCCCATCGCCCTGCTGTCCGTCATGAGACTCCCAGGTGACAACAAAACCCCCATTGGCGAGGGCTGTCACACTCGGGTTCTGTTGCCAGCCATTGGTGAATTCATTGACCAGGAATTCACTGACAACCTCATCGCCATTCTCATTGAAAATGCGGGCCTTGATGGCAGTACCGGACGTATCCCCTTGCTGCTGGTCCTCAGACATCCAGGTGACAACAAAATGGCCATTGGTGAGCGCTGTAATACTCGGGTATACTTGCCAGCTATCGGTGAATTCATTGACCAGGAACTCACTGACAATCTCATCGCCATTCTCATTGAAAATACGGGCCTTGATGGCAGAAGCGGACGCATCCCCTTGCTGCTGGTCATGAGACCCCCAGGTGACAACAAAACCCCCATTGGCGAGGGCTGTCACACTCGGGTCCTCTTGCCAGAAGTTGATGAATTCGTTGACACGGAACTCACTGACAATCTCATCGCCATTCTCATTGAAAATACGAGCCTTGACGGCAGACCAAGACGTATCCCCGTGCTGTTGGTCCCAAGAATGCCAGGTGACGACAAAATGGCCATTGGCGAGCGCTGTAACGCTCGAGTATAGTTGCGCGTCATTGGTGTATTCATTGACCAGGAATTCACTGACAATCTCATCGCCATTTGCATCGAAAATGCGGGCCTTGATGGCAGAACTGGACGTATCCCCTTGCTGCCCGTCAAGAGAATGCCAGGTGACGACGAAATGGCCATTGGCAAGGGCTGTCACGCTCGGCCAGCCTTGCATGTCATGGGTAACTTCATTGACCGGGAACTGACTGACAATCTCATTACCATCCGTATCAAAAATACGGGCCTTGATGTCAAAACCAGACGGATGCCCTTGCTCCTGATCATTGGACGGCCATGTGACGACGAAATGGCCATTGGCGAGCTCGGTAACGCTGGGGGTCAATTGACTACCATTAGTAGACTCATTCACCAGAAATTCACTGACAATCTCGACACCATTCTCATTGAGAATACGGGCCTTGATGGCAGTTTCAGACGTATCGCCCGGCTGTCCATCATCAGACTGCCAGGTGACGACGAAATGGCCATTGGCGAGAGCGGTAACACTCGGGTCGCTTTGAGAGCCATCGGTGAAGTCATTGACCAGGAACTCACTCGGATCAACAGTATCATCAGCCGCGACAGGTGCATTGTTCATTACGGTCATTTCTTTATCCAATTCAAGCTGTGAGAAATTGAGATGATCTCATTTGCGTGCTGTACATGTGAGTGATGAGTGAAAACCTGTTGTTATTGTACTGGCTAACGTTCCAAAGCTTTGTTGCTTTTGACTTTTGCTGTCTGATTGACCGCGAATACGTCCAGCCAATTCGTCCCGCATCCAACACTGGCTCCAGATCGCTGAATTGGAAAATACCATGATTCTATATTTGAATAGGAAAAGGCTATGGTGGGGTCTGCACCTGTCAGACTGTTACTTTGTCAATACGGCCTGACCAAACAATCGCCACAAGCACCATTATCGCGCCAGAAGTCTGCAATGGTCTTCTGGGCAGGGCGAGTTGCCCAGTCAACCACATCAGTTCGACGTTCCGCCCTGCATTACGTTCCAACCAATGGCCGTGCCTGGCTCACCCAAACACTGACCACTATCGCAAACGGGCATAAACAGTCCAACATCAGCAGCCTGATGCCCTGGAATTACGCCACAGACCTGTAATCGGTGCACCGCCTTCACTTTATCTTGAAAATGACGCAGAAATCTCAACGGCCCAATGCATGTACCGGCTGCTGTTCTCCGCCGTCCCTGAGGCCCTGGTTCAGACCTGCATCGTGCATCTGGTGCGCTATGCACTGCGCTTCTACTCCTGGAAAGACTACAAGGTCGTTGCCGCCGATCTGCGCCGGATTTGCAGCGCCCCGGCCTGGCGCAGCTCTCTCGGCAGATGAAGTGGCCGAAACATCTGCCCTTGCGGCTCAAAACCTGTGACTGAGGGCAAATCCAATGTAGGGATTGGGGTCACCGCCTTGTGCGCGATATCCCGCGTTAAACAGAATTTCCGGTCCGGGCGCTTCTGAAGCAAGCTGATAGGTCAGGCCAATATCTATCGGCCGCACTGAAGATGTAATCTGCACAGTTTGAGAGCTTCTTGTCACGCCCGTGCTTTCCTGACCGGCCACTGCTGCAACCCTGTCCCGGGGGAGGTCGATTGAAATCTCACCAGAGGAGATCTGGAGCGGACTGGATATCGACAAGCGCATCGTGCCTGGGCTGCCGAGAAAGCGTTTCTTGCTGATTGAGACGCTGCCGGCACGCCCCGTCAGACTTTTGCCGCCAGTGACCAGGCCTGCCTGTTTGAAATCTGTCCTGCTTTGCGTGCCCGATACCGTCAGGAGCGTGCCCTGCCCGACCGCAACAGATCCGGATATTTCCAAGAATGAGGTAGAGCTGCGTCCGTCCTGACCCGCGGCTCCCATAAAGCGGGATCCAAGGACTGTGCCGTTTTCTTCTATGAGGCCGAACTGAGCAGAAAGGCCTGACCCATCTTTGTCTTTTGCTTCGAGCCCTATGCTGGTCCTTGAGAAGGAGCCCGTGGATGATCCGAAAGCATGGTCCATCGTCAGCGCCAGCGCGTCTGTAATCTGGACGTCATGTCCGAATGCGTAATCCTCTGTCAGAAGCTGTCCAAATGGATCTGCGTCTGGATCTATGTCGCCGAGAGTTATCTCATAGGAGAACACATCCCCATCAAAACGGAGACCTGTTCCGTGATCTGAACGCATGAGTGTGAGGCTGTCGCTGACCTTTGTTTCCCTTGTGATCGCAAGGCGGGGTCTTGGCGCCTTGAGTTCGGAGACCAAGGCACTGGCAGCAAGCTCAAATCCGCGCGTATACGCATCTGCAACCATCAGGGTCTGCCCTGCGAGGGCCTGGTTGAGGGCTGGCGCCAGGGCGCCGCTGGCGACGATGCCCGTTTCGGCGAGAGGCATGGCGGCGCTCTCGATGGTGTTCCCCTGGTAGACGACAAGCTCACCCATAGGAAGCATGGCGCGTTCCAGATTGAGGAGGCCCTGCCCGTAGATCGGGTCAACACCCGGCTCACCGAGATCTTCGGCTGCCGCGAACATAATCTCAGCGATTACGGGTGCTGTCAGGTGTGGCCACTGGCTCTTCAATACGGCATAGGCGCCAGTGACATAGGCGGCTGCAATGGATGTTCCGTTCAAGTGAGTGAAGCCGTTGCCGTTGGGGATGATAATGACACCTGCGCCTGGCGCAGCGAGGCAAAAGTGCATTGCGACGCCACAGTGGTTGGAGGAGTGCCATAGGCTCTTGTCTTCACGGACAGCAACGACGGCGATGAAGTAACCGAGATAATCGTCCAGCACGACCGGAATGCCTGCAGTGACTGAGACGTCGGGCAGGCCGCCGTTGCCTGCGCCAAAAACGGTCATCAAGTCTTCGGATTTGGCTCTATTCAGGGCGGTGATGGTTTTGTCGCCAAGAAATTCTTTGAGATTTTTGCTATTTTCGTCCGGAGTTTCAGTTGTGAAATCCGTGATTGGCATTTCGACGATGAAATCATCGACAATTTTGGTTCGAACCCAGCTGTTGTTCATGACATGCGCACCAGCGTCAATTGCGCGGTTTATGGCATCAGCCCATATGCTCTCGATCGGAATCGTAAATTCGGTGTAGTCGCCCCGTTTTCTTATTCCATTGAAGATGACAAGCTCGGATTCAAAGGCAACGCCGTGCAGGCCTTGACCGTTTTTCCTGCCTGCAGCGATGTTGGCAACATGCGTGCCATGACCGGAACGGCCATGACCGTCAGGTTCAGAAATATCGTCGGGGTCTCCGACAAAGTAAGAGTGGCTGTTCTCAAAGTCGATTTTCCCTTCGAATTCTGGACTGTCGATATCAATACCTGTGTCCAGGATTGCAATCTTTATGCCCTGTCCTCGCCAGCCTTGAGCGTATTTTTCATCGGCTCCAATCAGAGACAGAGCATAGTTTGCGTTGAATTCTTCGGTCCGGAAGAAAGCGGGATTGTCCGGACCGGGGCCTGGGTTGGGACCGGGGCCTGGGTTGGGACCGGGGCCTGGGTTGGGACCGGGACCTGGGTTGGGACCGGGACCTGGATTGGGACCGGGGCCTGGATTGGGACCGGGGCCTGGATTGGGACCGGGGCCTGGGTTGGGACCGGGACCTGGATTGGGACCGGGACCTGGATTGGGACCGGGGCCTGGATTGGGACCGGGGCCTGGATTGGGACCGGGACCTGGATTGGGACCGGGGCCTGGATTGGGACCGGGGCCTGGATTGGGACCGGGGCCTGGGTTGGGGCCCGGGTTTGGAGTGCCGGGACCTGGGCTTGGATTTGGACTGGGGTTTGGAGAAGGTGATGGGCTGGGACCTGGGTTTGGAATACCGGTGCCTGGATTTGGGCCGGAGCCTGTCTCAGAGTCTCCACCACCACCGCCTGCGAGAGAAGCTGCAAGCCCAACTGCGGCGAGCCCAAGGGCGATCGAACCAATCCCGAAGGTCTCCCCTGTGCTTAGCTCCGAAAGGGAAAAACTACGGATGTCTGGTGCCCGGTCTAAGGTTTGGTTGAGGTAGTCCTCCATAATCGCTGGTCGGCTCAGGAGGATGTACTTGCGTGCATCCTCGAAGGTTGATGGATCGCGCGCATGCTCACTGACGAGGAATTGCAAGGCCTGTTGATTTGAATAGGAGGTGAGTTGATCCGAGTAGATACTCGCCGCGACGGAGGTGGCAAAGGTGACAATGGCCGTCGTGGTCAGGGCTAACGTCTTAAACAGGCGCATGATGATTGCTATTCTTTAGCTGTTAGATTGTAACTGCTCGGTTGCGACCGCGCGCCGTTGATACCGATGAACCGCCCGACCCACCCGGCTCGCAAGTAACAAGCTGAATGTATTGCGGATATTGAGGATATTGAGGATTGCTGACCGATCATTCGGTAGGCGGGCCATTCGTTTCCTGCCCAACTTTAGAACCCGGTTACTGTATTGTGAAATACTCCGATCCTATGTTTGAATAGACATCGGCTATGGTGCGGCCTGCGCACGCCATGAGATCAGTGGCAGGAGTTTCACCACCTCAACCCAGACGAAAAGACCGAGCGATTGAAGCCGGATCAATCCAAATTAAGGCGGTCCGAAATCCAAAATAATTCGATCCGGTCTACTGGCCCCTCGCCACTATCCATTTGACCTCAGGCCGCCGGCATGCGTTGCTCAACGATCTCGGCCCACCAGCTACACCCGGCCGGAATGGCCTCGTCGTTAAAGTTATACTCGGGATGATGCACCATCGCGGTGTCACCATTACCGACAAGAATGTAAGCGCCGGGACGTTCTTCGAGCATGAAGGCAAAATCCTCTCCGCCCATGACCAGTGGCGCCTCTTCACAATCACCGGATACAGATCGCGCGACGTCTGCAGCGAAACCCGTCTGTTCAGTGCTGTTCACCATCACCGGGTAACCCCGGATATAGGTGACATCCGCCGTGCCCCCGAACGTGGCCGCGACGCCGTTGCAGATCTCGTTGATCCGGCGCTCGGCCAGATCGCGCATGTCCTTGCTCATGGTCCGCACCGTGCCTTTGATCTGGACGGTCTGAGGGATCACGTTGAACGCCTTTGACGATGTCTCAAACGACGTCACCGAAACCACAACCTGATCGATCGGGTCTGCATTGCGCGACGCGATGGTCTGCAGGGCCAACACGGCCTTTGCGGCGATGATGGTGCTGTCAACGGTCTCATGTGGCTTGGCCGCGTGGCCGCCGCGACCCTCAAACGTGATGTCGAACTGATCGGTGGCCGCAAAAAACGCACCTGGGCGGATCGAGAAGCTTCCGACCGGCTTGCCCGGCCAGTTGTGCATGCCATAGACCTCCTGGATGTTCCACCGGTCCATCATCCCGTCGTCACACATCTCACGACCGCCACCGCCGCCTTCTTCGGCAGGCTGAAAGATCACAACAACTGTGCCGTCAAAGTTACGCGTCTCGGACAGGTATTTCGCCGCACCCAGCAGCATCGCTGTATGCCCGTCATGGCCACAGGCATGCATGGCGCCCGGCGTTTTCGAGGCATAGTCCAGACCCGTTGCTTCGTGGATCGGCAACGCATCCATGTCGGCACGCAACCCGATGACTTTCCTGCTTTTATCAGTCTTGCCTTTAATGACGCCCACAACGCCGGTGCGACCAATGCCGGTGACAACTTCGTCGCAGCCGAACTCCTTCAGCTTGTCAGCAACCAGCGCGCTGGTGCGATGGGTATCGAACAGAATTTCAGGATTTTCGTGCATGTCACGTCGCCACGCGGTGATTTCATCCTGCAGCTCGGCAAAACGGTTTTTGACTGGCATGTGTTCTCTCTCTGCTACGTCAAGACGCCGGCATCCGGCGCTCGACCATTTCTGCGAACCACGAGCATCCGATTGGGATGATCTCGTCATTGAAATTGTATTCCGGGTGGTGCAGCCCGGCGCTGTCGCCGTTGCCCAGAACGATGAAGGCGCCGGGGCGCTCTTCCAGCATGAAGGAAAAGTCTTCGCCCCCCATGACCATGGGCGCTTCGGCACAGCTGCCGCCGACCGAGATTGCAACCTCCTCGGCATAGCCGGTTTGTTCCTTGGCGTTAATCGTCACGGGAACACCATGCGTATAGGTCACATTCACCTTGCCGCCCATGGTTGCAGCGACCCCTTCTGCAACCTCTGTCAGGCGCTTTTCGATGAGGTCGCGCAATTCGTTGGAATGGGTGCGCACCGTGCCTTTCACAGTGGCCGATTGCGGGATAACGTTGAACGCCTTCGACGAGGTCTCGACCGAGGTCACCGACAAAACGCCCTGCTGGATCGGATCGGCGTTGCGCGAGATCACGGTCTGTAAAGCCACGACCAACTGAGACAGCATGACCGTTGTGTCGACAGTATCTTGCGGTTTGGCAGCGTGGCCACCATGCCCTTCCAGATGAATCTCGAACTCATCCGCCGCCGCCAAGAGCGGCCCGGACCGGATCGCAAAATGCCCGGTGGGAACACCCGGAACATTGTGCATGGCATAGACTTCCTGAATGCCGAAGCGATCCATCAGACCGTCCTTGCACATGGCCTCGGCGCCATTGCCCCCCTCTTCGGCCGGTTGGAAAATCACGACCGCAGTGCCATCGAAGTTGCGGGTTTCCGCCAGATACTTCGCAGCGCCCAGAACCATCGCCGTGTGGCCGTCATGTCCACAGGCGTGCATGGCATTAGGTGTCTGCGAGGCATAGTCCAGGCCTGTCTGCTCCTGCATCGGCAGGGCGTCCATATCAGCCCGCAACCCGATCACCCGGTTCTGCGTGTCCGTCTTGCCGCGAATTACACCAACAACGCCAGTGCGACCAATGCCGGTCACCACCTCATCACAGCCAAACTCTTTCAGCTTCTCGGCCACCAAAGCGCTGGTGCGATGGGTGTCGTACAGAATTTCCGGATGCTGGTGAATGTCACGCCGCCACCCGGTGATCTCTTCATGCATTTCTGCAAGGCGGTTTTTTATCGGCATGTCATTCTCCCTGATTCATAAGACGGGCATTCGTCGTTCCACTAGCTCGGCAAACCAACTGCAGCCGGCCGGAATCGCGTCGTCGTCGAAATTGTATTCCGGGTGGTGGCACATGGCTGTATCCCCGTTGCCAACAAAGATGTAGGCTCCGGGCCGTTCTTCAAGCATGTAGGCGAAATCTTCGGACGGCATGATGGGATCGGTGTTCTCGGTTACTTTGCCCGCGACCGCTGCCGCAGCCTCAGCCGCATGCGCCGTCTCCGCTTCGGAGTTTACCGTCGCCGGATACCCCGGTGTCCAGACAACCTCGGCGCTGGCCCCAAAGGCCGAGGCGGTGTCTTCGGCAATTCTGCGCACACGTTCTTCTGCAATCGAACGATACTCCGGATCCAGTGTCCGAACCGTGCCTTGCAGGCGTACGGTGTGCGCGATCACGTTTGAGGCGGAACTGTCCGTTTCAAACGTGCCCACCGTCAGAACCACCCGCTTGATCGGATCGACAGTGCGCGAAACGACTGATTGCAACGCCACAACGATGTGAGAGGCCACAAGCGTAGTGTCGACCGCGTCATGCGGCGCTGCCGCGTGCCCGCCCTTTCCGGTCACCACAATTTCGAATTCATCGGACGAGGCCAGCAAGGCGCCCGACCGGATCGCAAACTCTCCAACCGGAAGACCCGGCATGTTGTGCATGCCATAGACTTCCTGAATGCCCCAGCGATCCATCAGCCCGTCCTGACACATGGCCAAGCCACCTGCGCCGCCCTCTTCTGCTGGCTGAAAGATCAACACGACCGTGCCATCGAAATTCCGCGTCTCGGCCAGATACTGAGCGGCGCCGAGCAGCATTGAGGTATGCCCATCATGCCCGCAGGCATGCATCTTGCCTGATACGGTCGAGGCATAGTCCAGCCCGGTTGCCTCTTCAATCGGCAGTGCATCCATATCGGCGCGCAATCCAACCACGCGCCCTTGGGTATCCTCGCGGCCCCGGATCACGGCCACAACACCGGTCTTGCCAATTCCCGGCGTGATTTCATCCACGCCAAACTCGCGCAGGCGATCCACAACAAAGGCGGCCGTTTCGTGAACGTCATACATCAATTCGGGATGTGCATGCAGATGACGGCGCCATTTGGTAACTTCGTCGTGCATTTCCGCAAATCTGTTCTTAACCGGCACTTCAAGGCCTCCCTGTAAACATCTGATAATTCAATAAAACGAGTCAGTCGGACAGTTTTTCCACCAAACGTTCCATGAATTTACGCCCCGCATCGAACTGGGCAATCGAAATGAACTCGTTTGGTTGATGCGCCTGTGCAATATCGCCCGGCCCGCAGATCACTGCGGAATACCCTGCTTCCTGAAACTGACCTGCCTCGGTGCCGTAGCTCACGACATGACTTGCATTGTCGCCCGTCAAGGCACGCACCAACGTCTCGGCCTCACCATCTTGTTCGGGAACAAGCGCAGGCACTGCAAAACTATCAGAAACCTCAATGCGCGCCTCTGGGTGAACCGCTTGCATCCGCGCCTCGGCCTCGTGGACTTGCCACAGATAGGCATCGCGCCACTGAGCAGCTTTTTCACCGGGCACAACGCGGAAATCCATCATGAACCGACAATCTTTGGCGGTGATGTTATGGGCCGTGCCTCCTTGGATCATTCCAACATGGCAGGTGGTCCATGGGGGATCGAAAACCGCTGCAATCGCGCTTGGTTCAGCGGCCCGGTTTTCGGCGTTTCGCGCGTTGGCCCAGTCGATCAGAGGAGCCGCCTCCATAATCGCGTTTACACCGGTATGCATGATCGAACTGTGAACTTCGAACCCCACAATGTGGGTTGCGTAACCAAAACCACCTTTGTGGCCGGTGACCGCCTGCATCATTGATGGCTCACCTACGATCACTGCCGATCCTTTCGGCAGAACGCCCTGCATCGCTTGGATCATTGGGGGTGCACCGGTACAACCGACCTCTTCGTCAAAGCTGAGCGCCAGTTGCAGAGGACGTTTCACGTTAGCATACTCTGCCTCAACCAATGCCCAAATGGCCAAAGCATCGAAGCCCTTCATGTCGCAGGTGCCGCGCCCGAAATACTTCCCGTCCTTTTCCACCACGTCAAACGGGTCAGTGTCCCACGGCTGCCCGTCAACAGGCACCACATCCGTGTGGCCCGAAAGAACGACCGCCGCCTCCTCCGGGGGGCCGACATGTGCGAACAGGGCTGCCTTGTGCGGTTGATCGGGGTCGGGCCAGCGGTGAGGCTCGATACCGTGATCGCGCAGATAGCCTTCGACCCAATCCACCAAGGGCAGGTTGCTGTCGCGGCTTACCGTCGGGAATGAGATCAGCTTGGTCATGATCTCAAGCGGCGTCAGACGCTGGGGCATTGGATTTAGTACCCGCTGTCTGTGGTCAGGATGAAATGACCCGGTTCAACCTCGCGATATTCCGATGGCTCTGCCGTATACCCGATTCGATGGATCGGGGATGGAATTGGTTTAAAATTCAGGTCCTTTTCCGATTTGCGCTTGTTGGGATCAGCAATCGGAACCGCTTTCATCAAGGCCTGCGTATAGGCATGCTGCGGGTTTTCAAAGACCCGTGCGCGCGGCCCAAGCTCGACAATGCGGCCCAGATACATCACGCCGACATAGTGGCTGACCCGCTCGACCACGGCCATGTCGTGGCTGATAAACAAATAGGACAGGCCCAGTTCGGACTGCAATTCCATCATCAAGTTCAGAACCTGCGCCTGAACCGACACGTCGAGAGCCGAGACCGCCTCATCCGCGATAATCAGCTTGGGATTCAACGCCAAAGCGCGGGCAATGGCGATGCGCTGACGCTGGCCGCCGGACATTTCATGCGGAAAGCGGCGCATAAAGCTGCGCGGCAGCTGCACCTTGTCGAACAGTTGCGCGACGCGGTCCTGTAGTTCCGACCCCGAGGCAACGCCATAGTTGCGCATCGGTTCGGCCACCTGATCCACCAACTGCATCTGCGGGTTCAAGGATGCAAAGGGATCCTGAAAGATCATCTGCATGTCCAGACGCGCCTTGCGCAGCCCGCTCTGGTCCAGCGTCATGATGTCAACGCCGTCCAGATCGATCTCACCCGCCATGGGTTCGACCAAGCGCAGGATCGACCGCCCAGCCGAAGACTTGCCGCACCCGGATTCACCCACAAGGCTCAGCGTCTGACCTTTATTCAGGTCAAACGACACATCTTCAACGGCGTGAACGTTGGCAACCGTGCGGCGCAGCAGCCCGCCCTTGACCGGGAAACGCGTCGTCAGGTTCTTGACCGACAGCAGGACCTCTTCGGTCCCCGGAATTGGCGCAATGGTCTGGTCCTCTGCACCCAAGAGTTTCATTGGCTCCGGTGCGGATTTGCCCTGCATTTCGCCCAGCTTCGGCACGGCAGCCAGCAGGGCTTTGGTGTATTCGTGCTGTGGGTTCTCGAAGATGTCCTTGACCGGTCCCTCTTCGACCTTGTTGCCCCGGTACATAACCACCACGCGATCAGCCATCTGCGCAACCACAGCCATATCGTGGGTGATGAACATAACCGCCGTACCGGTTTCCCGCTTGAGCCGGTCCATCAGCGCCAAGATTTCCGCCTGAATGGTCACATCGAGCGCGGTGGTCGGCTCGTCTGCAATCAGCAGTCGCGGCTCGCAGGCCATCGCCATTGCGATGACCACACGCTGACGCATGCCGCCCGACAATTCATGCGGGTATTGTTTCAACCGACGCTCAGGTTCGGGAATGCGGACTTGGCGCAGCAATTCCAAAGCGCGCGCCTCGGCCTCGGATTTGGACATGTCCTTGTGAATCCGCAGACCTTCGGTGAGTTGACGACCGACCGTGAAAACTGGATTCAGAGCCGTCATCGGCTCCTGAAAGATCATCCCAATCTCGTTGCCGCGAATCTGTTTCATCAAATCCTGATCCGCCGCAGACAGGTCCATCTCATCGCCATCGCGGCGATCAAACAGCAGCTCTCCGCCCGCGATTTCACCCCCGCCAAACTCGACAAGCCGCATCAGGGACAGAGACGATACCGATTTGCCCGAGCCGGATTCACCAACGATACAAACGGTTTCGCCCGGATTCACCTCGAACGAAACGTCTTCGACCCCGACCACGGGACCGTCCTTGGTTTGGAACTCGACACGAAGTTTTTTGATCTGGGCAATAGGTTGGTCCAGCACGCAGGCGCTCCCTTTGGCGGCTTTTTGTTCGAATGCCTGACGCTAAGGCGGCAACGCCCGAAAAGTCAAACCCGTTGCCATTTTTCGGTGCGGCAGCCCTTGCATTTTTCTAAAGTTCTGTTTCGATATCCTGCGTAACCGTATTGGGGAGAGTACGGCATCACAGCAATGCCACCTGATTTTGAGATTCAAAATCAGCACCTTATCCCAGCGCGGCAACGCCAAATCCGCAGGCCTTGCGGAGATATATCGAGACACGCAAGTGTCCAACATGGAGTGTATGATGAAAATCAAAACCCTTTTGCTTGGCGCGATCGCAAGCACGGCGATGGCCCCGATGGCCTTTGCCGAGCGCGGATCGGACGGCAATGTCAGCATCATTTACTGGCAGGCCCCGTCGATCCTGAACCCGTTCCTTTCGGGTGGCACAAAGGATGTGGAAGCATCCTCGCTGGTGATTGAACCGCTTGCGCGCTACGACCAGGACGGCAACATGGTTCCGTTTCTGGCCACCGAGATTCCGACGGTTGAAAACGGCGGCGTCAGCGAAGATCTGACCACGATCACCTGGAAAATCGCCCCGGGTATCACTTGGTCGGACGGGACTCCCTTTACCTCGTCTGATGTGAAGTTCACTGCGGAATACTGCATGCACCCCGAAGGTGGCTGTGCACAGGTGACAAAGTTCGAAGGCGTAACCTCTGTCGAAGCTGTGGATGATTTGACCGTCAAGGTCACCTTCGACGCGCCGACCCCTTTCCCCTACGGCCCCTTCGTGGGCGGTGAAAGCCCAATCATCCAGGCCGCGCAGTTTGCCGATTGCGTGGGCGCAAAAGCCCCTGAATGCACCGAGCAGAACTTTAACCCGATCGGCACCGGCCCGTTTGTCGTCACCGAGTTCAAGCCCAACGATGTGATCACCTTCGCGGCCAACGACAACTACCGCGATCCGGCGAAACCGGCCTTTGCGACTGTGACCTTCAAAGGCGGCGGTGATGCGACGGCGGCTGGCCGCGCGGTCATGGAAACAGGCGAGTTCGACTATGCCTGGAACCTACAACTGGCGCCTGAAGTGATCGCGCAGATGGAAGCGGGCGGCAAAGGCGTTCCGGTCGCGGGCTTTGGACCGCTGGTCGAGCGTATCATGATGAACCAGACCAATCCGTCACCCGACCTGCCGGAAGGCGAGCGGTCGACCGCAGCCCATCCGCACCCGTTCCTGACGGATCCAGCGGTTTACAAGGCGATGTCATTGGCCATCGACCGGCCGCTGCTGGTGGAAATCGGCTATGGTCAGGCGGGTCGCGTGACCTGCAACTGGGTCCCGGCCCCGGCTGCGTTCAACTCGACCTCTATGACATGCGACACGCAAGATATCGAAGGCGCCAAGAAGCTACTGGATGACGCGGGTATCGTTGATACCGATGGCGACGGCGTGCGCGAAAAAGACGGCGTTCCGCTGAAAATCGTCTATCAGACCTCGACCAATGCCGTCCGTCAGGATTTCCAAGCGCTGATCAAGGAATGGTGGAGCCAGATCGGCATCGAATCCGAATTGCGCAACATCAACGCGTCGGTCTTCTTTGGTGGTGACCCGGGTTCACCGGACACCTTCCAGAAGTTCTATGCCGATGTTGAAATGTACGCGAACACCTTCAACGGCACCGATCCGCAATCCTATCTGGGCAACGGTCTGTGCGACAAGGCACCGCGTCCAGACACACAGTGGCAGGGTGAGAACATCAGCCGCTTCTGCAATGCCGAGTATGACAAGCTGCATGCCCAACTGGCCGAAACAGCAGGTCTGGAGCAGCGCGCGGAAATCGCCAAGCAGCTCAACGATATCATGGTTGAAAATGGCGGTATGATCCCGCTGGTGCACCGTGGTCGTCTGTCGGCGCATGCAAACACCCTGGGTGGTGTTGTCCTGAATGTCTGGGACAGCGAGCTGTGGAACATTGCTGACTGGTACCGCAAGACCGGTTCCTAACCGTTAGCTATGCAAAAACCGCGCCCCGATTCCTGTCGGGGCGCGGTCTTTCGCATTTTCCACCAACAAAAAGACGCATATAAAGGCGCCTTGTAGATGCTCAACTTCACCATCAGACGACTGGTTCTGGCCGTTCCCACGCTGCTGTTCATCAGTCTCGTCATTTTCCTGCTGCTCGAGCTTGCCCCAGGCGACCCGATGGCACAGGTTCCGCTTACTGTCCCCCCCGAAGTCAAAGAAAAGATGCGCGAGGCGCTTGGCCTCGGCCAGCCCATGCATATCCGGTTCTGGAAATGGATCGTGCAGTTCTTCTGGATCGAACCGCAGGTTCTAGTCGACCACATGTTCGGCACAACCTTCTCCGAAGGTGACCTGCGTGTGATTTCGTGGCAGACCCGCTCACCCGTTATGGACATCGTGGTTCAGCGTATCCCGCAGACACTGTGGGTTGTCGGCACCGCCTATGTGGTCGCCATCCTGATCGCCCTGCCCATCGGCATCTATTCGGCCTACCGCCAGTATTCCTGGTTCGACCAGATGGGCACTTTTGTGTCGATGGTCGGCTTCTCGGTCCCGCCCTTCTTCTCGGGCGTATTGGTGATCGTGATCTTTTCGGTGCAACTCGGCTGGTTCCCCTCGATCTATGACACGACACTTGTCGTGAACAGTTGGGACAGCTTTGTTGTACAGCTTCAGCAGATGATCATGCCGGTTATGGTTCTGGCGCTGCAGATCACCGCGCAGCTCAGCCGCTTCATGCGCGCCTCGATGCTGGATAATCTCAATCAAGACTACGTTCGTACGGCCCGGGCTAAGGGCCTGAGCGAGTACACGGTGGTCATGGTCCACGTCCTGCGCAACTCGATGATCCCTGTGGTCACGGTGATCGCGCTGGGTATCCCGGCCATTTTCGGTGGCGCTATCATCACCGAGCAAGTGTTCAAAGTGAACGGGATTGGTCAATTGCTGATCGGCGCCATTCAGGCCAACGACCTGCCGATGGTGCAGACGCTGACCTTCATCTTTGCCGTGCTGATCGTGCTATTCAACCTGATCGCCGACGTGCTCTACGGCATTCTGGACCCGAGGATTCGCTATGACTGATCATGATCGTACCGATACGCTGATCCCGGACGAAGGACTCGCCCCGGCCTCGACCGCTCTGCCGACAACAGATGTCATGGAAGAGCTGGCAACGCCACCGCGCAGCCAGTGGCGGGATGTGTGGGATCAGTTCAAAACCCACAAAGGCGCAATGATCGGGGCCGTGTTGTTCATCTTCATCGTCGCCGCGGTCTATCTGGGCCCATATATCTGGACTATTGATCCCACACAGATCGATATCCGGTCTCGCAATCAGGGGCCAAGCCTAGCGCATCCTTTTGGTACCGACCAGCTAGGCCGAGATATTCTGGCCCGGATGATGTCAGGCGGTCAGACCTCGGTCTCGGTTGGCATCACCGCGATGCTGCTGGCCCTGTTCCTAGGCTCGTTCATCGGGGTTGTGGCCGGGTTCTTCAAACGGTTGGACGGGCCGCTGATGCGCCTGACGGACCTGTTCCTGGCCCTGCCTCTGCTGCCCTTGCTGCTGGTCATGATGCTGCTGTTCCGAGAGCCTCTATCAGCAGCCTTCGGGCTTGAACGCGGGATCTTCATCCTGATCGTCTGCGCCATTGGCATTACCTCTTGGATGCCCACCGCGCGGATTGTGCGGGGAGACGTGCTGGCCATCAAGGAACGGGAGTTCGTTCTGGCCGCCCGCTCCATCGGGACCAGCAACAGCCAGATCATCACGCGGCATATCCTGCCCAACGTGCTGTCCCCGATCATGGTGTCGGCCACATTGGGCATTGCAACCGCGATCATAACGGAAAGCGCGCTATCGTTCCTCGGGCTGGGCTTCCCACCAGATTTCCCGACATGGGGACGGCTGTTGTTCGATGGTGTGGATTACCTGCAGCAGTACCCTGAGCGTGTGTTCTGGCCAGGTCTTGCGATTTCGCTGACAGTGCTGAGCGTCAACTACTTGGGTGACGGCCTGCGCGACGCGCTCGATCCGCGCATTCGTGGGCGCTGAAGTAATTCAGTCGGCGCGCTTCAGCGCGCCGGCACACAACACGATCAAGACGGCTAAGGGCAGCAAGATTGCGAAAGCCACCTGCAGGCCCAAAATTTCAGCCAGGAATCCGATCATTGGCGGGCCGATCAGCAACCCTCCGTATCCTAATGTCGCGACACTTGCGATTGCCTGCCCCGGTGGCACATTGGGATCGCTGGCGGCTCTGCTGAACGCAAGCGGCATGATCACCGCGTAGCCGACGCCCATAAGAGTTAAACCTGCCAGAGCCAGCGGTGCATTTCCCGACGACACGACACAGAAAACGCCCATCGCCGCGCAAACCCCGCCGAAACGAGCCGAAGCAACCGGTCCAAACCGGGCAATTGCGACGCCAGCCGCCAGCCTGCAAACCACCATCGCAACGGAAAACACAGCATAACCGAGAGCGGCCACACGTTCGAGTGCACCCGTGACATCCCGCAGGAATATCGCGCTCCAATCGGCGACCGCGCCTTCGCCCAATGCGCCGCAAAGGGCGGTGAACCCAACGAGGATCAGTGCGCCCGACGGCAGCGCAAATACGGAAGCCTGCGAGGATACAGGTCGCCGCGACGCCCACGGCACCCACGACAGCACCAATGCAAAGATGACGACCGCTCCCCCGGCCAGCAGAAAATGCTGCATAACGGATAGCTCGAAGCTTACGGCAACGAAGCCGCTGATCGCACCCAGACCGGCCCCAAGGCTCCACATCGCATGAAAGGACGACATCAGCGGTTTGTCGTAGGATTGCTCAACTTCCGCCGCCCAGGCATTCATCGCCACATCCATCGATCCGTGAAATGCGCCGAAGAGGAACAGAAAGGCGGCAAGCGCTGCAAAGCTCCCCGCCAGAGGTAACAAAACAAGTGAAAACGTGTAGAGAACCGCGATCACCCTCGTTACCGATACGGCGCCAAAGCGATCCGTCAGCCGCCCGGTAATGGGGAAGGAACAGACCGCCCCCGCCGCCATGAACAGCAGACCATACCCCAAGTCTTCGTGGCTGAGGTTCAGGTGATCGCGCACGGCTGGAATGCGGGAGGCCCAGATGCCAAACAAGGCACCGTTCAGGATAAACATGGCGGCTACGGCCCGCCAGGCAGAAACTACACTGATCACCGGAACCTCTGGTCCAGAAATGTCCTATGGCGGCCAGTTCTACAAAGCTGCCCGTCCGGGGCAAGCCATTCTTACTCCAGCCGGCGACGGATCCGGCGGACGGCGTACCACACGGCCAGAACAACGGGGATCGTCACAGCCGCGGTCAGCATGCCCTTGCTGATCCCGGCCTGCGTCACCGGGTACAACAGATAGCTAACAAGCGAGACCGCGTAGTAGCTGATGGCCACAACCGACAGTCCTTCGACCGTGTGCTGAAGCCGCAGTGCCAGATCCGCGCGCCGGTCCATGCTTTCCAGCAGCGCCTGGTTCTGCGCACTGCGCTCGACATCGACCCGGGTCCGCAGCAACTCTCCGGCCCGGATGGCCCGGTCCGACAGCGTCTGCAGGCGTTTCTCGGTCGATTTGACGGTTCGAATGGCTGGATCATACCGGCGCATCATAAAGTCGGCAAAGGTCTGCCCACCGTGAAACCGATCTTCCCGCAGAACCTCGATCCGCTGGTTTACGATGGCTTCGTAGGCCCCAGTTGCACCAAAGCGGAAGGCGCAGCGGGCCGACAATGTCTCAAGCTCGGTCGAGGTTTTCAGAAGTTGCGGCAACAGATCATCCGGATGGTTGTCGCCATCGGTCATTTCCACCATCAGTTCCGTCAGGCGTTTGTCCAACTCGCCGATCCGCGGCATCAGGCTTTTGACTCGGGCAAACCCAAGCATCGACATGGCCTTGTAGGTCTCGATCTCACACAGACGCTGGATGACACGACCGGTCCTCCGCCGACCCGTGCCTTCGGACACGAACAGGGCAAATCTCATATGCCCCGCCGGATCGATGCGAAAGTCACTGGCGCAGATCACCGAATTGTCCAGCACATCGGCGACGGCCAGACTTTCGGGTTCGAACCATTCCGCCAATTCAGACATAATGACATCGTCATTGCCGCGTGGGACGGCGCGCAGCATGGCCGAGGTGACGCGCTGTCCGGGGCTGGCCCGCAGCCAATCCTCGGGAAACACCTCAAAGTCGGCCGGATTGAAGGCGCGGTCGCTGACGTTTTGCGTGATGGCGGTGTAGGTCACAAACTCGGTGTGCTGCTCCCATTTCAACCAATGCCGACCAATCTGACCTGAGTAATGCGTTGCATCAGGTCGCGGGTGCTGTGCGCCGTGCCGGTCCAGCAGATCGATCAGATGGGCAATATCTTCGCGCCTATCGCGCGCCACCGCCTCAACCGGTTTTTTAATCGCCAGAAAGGCAACCGTACAAGGTGCCTTGGCAACCGGAAAAGGGCGCGCGTGCAACTCGTTTGCCAACGCATAGCGCAATGGATGGTCATCAATCGGCGTCATTCCTGGGTCCCTCTCATCCGGGGGACTATACGCCATATACGCATAACATCAATTCTCTTTTTATTTCAGATACTTACAAGAATACAACGGTATACATGTCCGCTATCTTATTGATTTGGCTGCCACAGCTCGATGGGGTTGCCCTCGGGGTCGTGGATGCGGGCGAACTTACCAACCTCGCTGTCCCATTCGACACTGGTTTCTACCACAATACCGGCGGCTTGCAGTTGAGCAGTCAGGGCGGCCAGATCATCAACCCGGAAATTGATCATCCATTGCTGTTCCGATCTGCCGAAATACTCGGTGTCCTGCGCAAAGGGGGCAAAGACCGTATATCCCTCGCGCTGTTTCCAGGGCACCGGATCGTAGTGATTGACGCCCAGATGTTCGGCGTACCAGGCGCTCAACGCTTCGGGGTCTCTGGCCCTAAAAAAAACACCGCCTATGCCGTTCACTTTTTCCATGATCCACCTCCTTTACTTCGAGAGTACATCAAAAACAGGAAAGGCGCCCGATTGGAGCGCCTTTCCCTGGTGATCATTACGTCGAGATCAGTCGATCATCGGCAGCAACTTGTCGAGCGACTGTTTTGCATCGCCATAGAACATGCGGGTGTTTTCTTTGAAGAACAGCGGGTTTTCGATGCCTGAATAGCCGGTGCCCTGCCCGCGTTTCGACACAAACACCTGCTTGGCCTTCCAGCATTCCAGAACCGGCATACCAGCGATGGGGCTGTTGGGATCTTCCTGCGCCGCCGGATTCACGATGTCATTCGAGCCGATGACAATGGCCACATCCGTGTCCGGGAAGTCCTCGTTGATTTCGTCCATTTCCAGAACGATGTCGTAGGGGACTTTCGCCTCGGCCAGCAGAACGTTCATGTGCCCCGGCAGACGACCCGCAACAGGGTGGATCGCAAACCGGACGTTCTTGCCCTTGGCGCGCAGCTTGCGGACCAACTCGCTGACCGACTGCTGCGCCTGCGCGACGGCCATGCCGTAGCCGGGGATAATAACGATGCTATCAGCGTCGTTCAGCGCCGCCGCCACACCGTCGGCCTCGATGGCGATCTGTTCACCCTCAACGGCCATCTGCTCACCTTGCGGGCCACCAAAGCCGCCCAGGATCACGCTGACAAAATGGCGGTTCATCGCCTTGCACATGATGTAGGACAGGATCGCACCTGACGAGCCCACCAGCGCACCGACGACGATCAGCAGGTCATTGCCCAATGAGAACCCAATCGCGGCGGCAGCCCAGCCCGAGTAACTGTTCAGCATCGACACAACCACTGGCATATCGGCCCCGCCGATGCCCATGATCAGGTGATAGCCAATAAACAGCGCGGCCAGCGTCATCAGGAACAGCGGGAAAAACCCGCCCGAGCTGGTGTACCAGATCAGACAGATGAACGACAAAGCCGCAGCGCCAGCGTTCAGTGCGTGACCGCCCGGTAGCTTGGTGGCCGCGGACGTGACTTTCCCCGCCAGCTTGCCATACGCCACGACCGAGCCGGTAAAGGTGATCGCACCGATGAAGATCCCAAGGAACAGTTCGACGTGCAGGATAGCCAGTTCCGCCGGGGTTTTCTTGGCGATCAGCTTCGCAAAGGCACCCAGATCGGACAGATCGGCCTGACCGGCCGAATCCACGATCGCCATGACCTGCGCCACATTGCCGATCTCAAAATGCGCGTTGAAGCCAACGAAGACCGCCGCCAAACCCACCAGCGAATGCATCGCGGCCACCAGTTGCGGCATCTCGGTCATCTGCACACGTTGCGCTACGTACTGGCCAATAAAGCCACCGCCCGCGATCAGCAGCAGTGTCAGCAGCCACAGGCCAGATCCGGGACCGACCAATGTTGCAAAGACCGCCAGTGCCATGCCGACGATGCCGTACCAGACCGCGCGCTTGGCGCTTTCCTGGTTGGACAACCCGCCGAGCGAGAGAATGAAAAGGACAGCCGCAACGACATAGGCGGCAGTGGTGAAGCCAAATTCCATGTGCCCGGCCTCCTTAAGATTTCTGGAACATGGCAAGCATGCGCCGGGTTACGAGGAAGCCGCCGAAGATGTTGATCCCGGCCATGAAGATGGACAACGCCGCAAGCAGAATGACCAGAAACGATCCGGACCCGATCTGCATCAACGCCCCAACGATAATGATCGACGAGATCGCGTTGGTGATCGCCATCAACGGTGTGTGCAGCGAATGCGAGACGTTCCAGATCACCTGGAAGCCGACAAAGATGGCCAGCACAAAGACGATGAAATGCTGCATGAAGCTGGCCGGAGCGATCAGCCCCACCAACAGCATCAAGGCGCCACCGACCCCCAACAATGTGAACTGCTGCTTAGTCTGCGCCTTAAACGCGGCAATCTCCTGCGCCTTTTTCTCTTCCTGAGTCAGTTCCTTGACCTCGGCCTTGGGCTGCGCCGCGATCGCTTGGATCTTGGGTGGCGGCGGCGGATAGGTAATCTCGCCCTCATATGTGACTGTTGCCCCGCGGATCACGTCATCTTCCATGTCGTGATTGACTTGCCCGTCCTTTTCAGGGGTCAGGTCCGTCATCATGTGACGGATATTGGTGGCGTAGAGCGACGAGGATTGCGAGGCCATCCGGCTGGCAAAATCGGTGTAGCCGATGATGGTCACACCATTATCGGTCACGACCTTCTCATCTTTCACTGTGCCTTCCACGTTGCCGCCCTGTTCGGCGGCCAGATCCACGATGACCGAACCCGGCTTCATCGCCTCGACCATATCCTCCAGCCACAGCTTGGGTGCCGGGCGGTTGGGGATCAGGGCCGTGGTGATGACGATGTCCATTTCCGGAGCCAACTCTCGGAACTTGGCCAGCTGCGCGTTACGGAACTCCTCGGACTGAACCGACGCATACCCGCCAGTCGCGGCACCATCCTGCTGCTCCTCTTCGAAGTCGAGGTAAACAAATTCAGCACCCATGGATTCGACCTGTTCGGCCACTTCGGGCCGCACGTCAAAGGCATATGTGATCGCACCCAACGAGGTCGAGGTTCCGATGGCAGCCAGACCGGCCACGCCAGCGCCAACGATCAGCACTTTGGCTGGCGGTACCTTGCCGGCGGCTGTGACCTGACCCGTAAAGAAGCGGCCAAAGTTGTTGCCCGCCTCGATCACCGCGCGGTAGCCCGCGATGTTTGCCATCGAAGACAACGCATCCATCTTCTGGGCGCGGGAAATGCGGGGCACCATCTCCATGGCGATCACGTTCGCGCCCTTGGACTTGGCCAGTTCCATACCTTCTTCATTTGCAGCAGGGTTAAAGAAGGAAATCAGCGTTTTGCCCTTGGTCAGACGCTTCAGCTCGGTCTCGGTCGGTATCCGAACCTTGGCAACGATGTCAGAGGTCTTCCACAGCGAAGCCGCCGTCTTGACGATTTCGACGCCCGCAGCTTTATAGGCTTCATCCGAGAAACCAGCGGCTTGTCCGGCGCCTTTTTCAATTGCGCAGTCATAGCCCAGTTTCTGCAGTTGCACGGCAGAGTCCGGGGTCATGGCAACCCGATTTTCGCCGTCCAGTACTTCTTTTGGTGTGCCTATTTTCACTGGCAGTCCCCCTAATTTTCACTCGAACCGAGCGGGTGGTCGGTATTGTTTGTTAAGCAGAGATGTATCCCGCGCAAGATTGTTTCGCAAGTGCAGCATTTTTTACGTCATGTCATAGTTTGCGGCACCTCAGATCCACCTGCGTGTTTTGCGTTCATAGCGTGCGAAATCCGCCCGGAAGGTACGGCGTAGCCGATCCTCTTCGGGCAAAATAAACCGGCGTTCCAGAACCCACACGAAGACAGGGACCAGGACCAGCGACAACACGGCGTCAAACCGCAGGATCAGACCCGCAAGGATCAGGACGTCCCCGAGGTAGATTGGATTGCGGCTGCGTTTGTAGACGCCCGATTGCACCATGGTGGTCGGCGTTTCATGCGGGATAACGGTTGTCCGGTGACGCCGGAATTCGACAATGGCCAAGACAGCCAGCAGGATACCACCGCCGATCAGAACGCCGCTGAGCAGACCTGTGACCCCTCCCTTTAGTGAAAGGTCGAAATTCAGATAGCGCCCCTGCAGCCACGCCACCAGTATGAATCCCAGGAGCCAGACAGGTGGTACGTCAATCCGGCGCATGTTCGATCCTCGTCTGACGACATGCAGTGGCACATGTCGTTTCTGTGCGACCTCCTACCGCTTTCCGACCGGAATGGCAAAACCTCAGTGTGTCGCATTGATGGACAGTCAAGTGACGATCCGATACGCCAACGATATGCATAGACCCAAAGCGCGAGGTTCCACGCCCTCATGACCGATTTCACCGCAACCAAAGCCATGTTCGATCTGCCGGAAGGGGTGTTGTATCTGGACGGGAACTCTCTGGGACCTTTGCCAAAAGCAGCCGAAGACCGGGTTCAGGCGATGATGCGCGCCGAATGGGGTCAGATGTTGATCACCGGGTGGAACAAGGCGGGATGGATGGGTCTGCCCACCGGTTTAGGCGACCGGATCGGGCGGCTGATCGGTGCCGAAACCGGCAGTGTTGTCGTCGGCGATACTTTGTCGATCAAGGTTTATCAGGCAGTCGCCTCGGCTCTGGAATTGAACCCAACGCGCAAGGTGGTGTTGTCCGACAACGGCAATTTCCCATCGGATCTTTACATGGTCGACGGTTTGTTGCGCTCGCTTGGGCCCGACTATGAGCTGCGCGTTGTCGATCCCGACGCCGTCGCTGACACGCTCACCGAAGACGTTGCAGTCCTGATGCTGACAGAGGTGGATTATCGCACCGGGCGCATGCATGACATGAAATCTCTGACAGAGCTGGCCAATGCCAACGGCGTCGTCACCGTCTGGGATCTGGCGCATTCCGCCGGGGCTGTTCCGGTCGATCTGGCCGGTTGCAATGCCGACTTCGCGGTGGGCTGTACCTACAAATATCTCAATGGTGGGCCCGGTGCGCCGGCCTTTATCTACGTGGCGCCAAGGCTTTCCGAAAACGTGCGACCGGCTTTGTCCGGCTGGCTGGGGCATGAAGCCCCGTTTGCCTTCGATCTCGACTACCGCCCCGGCTCGGGCATTGAACGGATGCGGGTTGGTACACCACCGGTCATTCAGATGACTGCCTTGGCAGCCGCCATGGATATCTGGGACAGGGTTGAGATGGCGGATGTCCGTGCCAAGTCCATTGAACTGACGGAACTGTTCACCGCGCGGGTCGAGGCATCCTGCCCGGATCTGAGACTGGCCAGCCCGCGCGATCCGAACCAACGCGGCAGTCAGATCTCGTTCCGGTTCGACGAAGGCTATGCTGCAATGCAGGCCCTGATCGCGCGCGGAGTCATTGGAGATTTCCGGGCACCCGACATTATGCGGTTCGGTTTCACGCCCCTGTATATCGACGCGGCTGATGTGGAGCAGGCCGCCGATATTCTGGCGGACGTGATTGGCAATAGATTGTGGGACAGACCCGAGTACAAAATCCGGCAGCAGGTTACCTGACCTCGAGCCCTGCACCAATCAAGGCAGCCAACCGCGCCGTGCAGTTTTCGAACTCTGCGGCGCCCGAGGCTGTCATTTTGATCCCTATCAGTGTGCTTGTGATGGTTTTTGCCACGTCGGCCGGCGTGTGGTTCAAACGCACCCGACCAGCGGCGTCTTCCCGCGCCAGCCATGCAGTGTAGAGATCTGTCAAACGTGCCTCACCTGTCTCGACAATGTCGGTGGAGACGGATTTGGACATGTCCAACATCTCCAACCCGTGTGGAGACGCCAGAATCGCCGCCATCCCATCGGTCTGGGCCTGAATAGCTTGGGTGATAATGCCTGAAACAGACCCATCAGCGGACAGGGCTTGTTCAACGGCGTTGATCTTTTCGTCGTAATGCAACTGCGTGAGCCTGCGAACAATGTCCTCTTTGTTCTTGTAGTGCAGATACACAGCCGGACGGGACATCCCCGCGCCGCGCGCAATGTCATCCATTGATGTCTTACGGAATCCGTAGGCCGCAAACGCCTGAAAAGCGGACGTCAGAATTGCCTTTTGCCGCGTATCTTCAGATGCATCCTTCATGGATGGATCACTGACAGTCTTTGTTAAATTTGTCAATTGACATACTGACACTTTTCGCAAATTATGTCATTACGAGCCACAGCCAAGAGAGGTGCGCCATGGCCACGACCCTGAAGATCAACGGAACGTCTCATCAGGTAGACCTTCCAGACGACGTTCCCCTGCTTTGGGTTCTGCGAGATGAAGTTGGCCTGACCGGCACCAAATTCGGCTGTGGCGTTGCCGCCTGCGGTGCCTGCACGGTTCACATTGATGGAGAGGCTGTACGGTCCTGTCAGGTTGCGCTGTCGGATGTGTGGGGCGATGTGACGACGATTGAGGGCATCGGAACACCTGATGCGTTGGCCACCATTCAGCAGGCCTGGGTCGATCATCAGGTTGCGCAATGCGGATACTGCCAGTCGGGTCAGATCATGCAGGCCGCTGCCTTGTTGGCAGAAAACCCGGCCCCGACCGACGCTGACATCGACGAGGCGATGCAGGGCAACATGTGCCGCTGCGGCACATATCCGCGTATCCGCGCCGCAATCCAGGACGCCGCAGCCAAGCTGAAGGAGGCATAAGCCATGGCACGTATTGGTAAAATCCTCCGTCGTACGTTTTTGATTGGGTCTGCCGCGATTGTCGGGGGTGTAGCATTTGGCGCCTATTACGTCAGCCGTCCGGCTCCCAACCCATTGAAACCCAGAGAGGGAGAGGCCGCACTCAACCCATTTGTCCTGATTGATCAGAACGGCGTCACGCTGTTCGCGCCGCGCGCAGAAATGGGACAGGGCGTCCAAACCACCTGGGCAGCCCTGATCTCCGAGGAACTGGATGTCGATCTGGATCAGATCACCGTTCTGCATGGCCCAGCGGCGGCAGCCTATTACAATTCCGCGTTGGTCGGAGAAGGGCTGCCCAACAAGGGTTATGACATCACGAATTTCCAGCACAATCTGGGTGAAGCACTAGGCGTGTTGGGCAAAGTGCTCAGCCTTCAGGTCACCGGCGGCTCGACATCGATGAAGGACGGGTTTGAACGGATGCGCCAAGCCGGTGCGTCGGCTCGGGAAACTCTGAAACGCGCTGCTGCGAACCGGTTGGGCGTGGACCCGTCCGTTCTGCAGACCGCATCGGGACATGTCATTGCACCCGGCGGGGAAAAGATCGCCTATACGGATCTGGCGGTGGCCGCCGCAGATCTTGAACCGGTCGAGGTGCCGCTGCGTGATCCGTCTGAATGGCGCTATCTCGGCCAGACCCAGCCGCGCTTGGACATGGTTGAAAAAGCTACGGGAACCGCCGAGTTCGGCGTTGATGTCCGCCTGCCCGGCATGAAATTTGCCAGCGTCCGCATGAACCCGAAACTCGGTGGTGCGATGAACGGCTATGACGACAGTGTCGCGACGTCCATGCCGGGCGTCGAGAAGGTGGTCGATCTGGGCACCGGTGTTGCGGTGATTGCCAACAATACCTGGCTGGCCAATCAAGCGGTAGAGGCGATCGATGTGGACTGGGGGGAGGCGCCCTACCCGCCTGAAACGGACGCGATTTTCGCGAAAATTGCCGAGGCGTTCGACGATGCACCCAACTCGACAATGCGCGACGACGGTGATGTGGACGTCACACCCGAGGGCGCGATTGAAGTCACGGCAGAGTACCAGGTGCCCTATCTGGCCCACGCCACCATGGAACCCATGAATGCCACGGCCCTGTACACCGGAGACGCGTTGGAGCTGTGGTGCGGTAACCAGGCCCCGACGCTGATCCAGTTCCGTGTCGCCAATACCGCCAATCTCGACACCGAGGCGGTTCAGATACACACCACCTATCTTGGCGGCGGATTTGGACGGCGGGGCGAATTGGATTTCGGTGAGATCGCCACCAAAGTTGCGATGGCAGTACCCGGCACCCCGGTCCAGACAACCTGGAGCCGCGAAGAGGACATGCGCCATGACTATTACCGGCCCGGTGCAATGGCCCGGATGCGCGGCGCGATTCAGGATGGTAAGGCGGTCCTGATCGACGGTAAGCTCGCTGCTCAATCCTGCACACAGCAGGCGGTTGAGCGGTACACGGGCTTTCCCGGAGCGGGTCCTGACAAAGTTCTGGTCGAAGGCTTCTTTAACCAACCCTACGGTGTGCCGAACTATCGCATGAGCGGTCATATTGCCGACCTGGCCATCCCGGTTGGGTTCTGGCGATCGGTGGGCAACAGCCATAACGGCTTTTTCCACGAGACGTTCATGGACGAAATGGCCCATGCCGCAGGTCGCGACCCGCTGGGATTTCGTCTGGAACTGATGCAGGACGAACATGCCCCGTCAGCGGGTTGCCTGGAAGCCGTGCGCGACATGTCCGATTGGACTGGGCAGACACCGGAAGGTGTCGGCAGAGGCGTGGCCTTTGCCTACAGTTTTGGCACACCGGTTGCCCAGGTGATCGAGGTTGTCGACGAGGATGGCACGATCCGCATCAACAAAGCCTGGATTGCGTGTGACATGGGGCTGGCGCTGGATCCGGACAACGTCAAGGCGCAGATGTTCGGCGGTATGGTGTATGGTCTGTCGGCCGCATGCTACGGCGAGATCACCTTTGCCGAGGGCGAAGTCGAACAATACAACTTCCCCGACTACGAGGCGCTCCGCATGCATACGGCCCCGCAGGTCGAGGTGCGCGTGCTTGAAACCAACCGCCATATGGGCGGCGCAGGCGAACCCGGCACGCCACCTTCGATGCCAGCGTTGGGCAATGCGCTGTTTGACCTGACCGGGACGCGCGCGCGCACTTTGCCACTGATCAATCAGTTCAATCTGCTGGTTTGATCCCTGCTTACCGGCCCCGGTATATGCGCCGGTGCTGGTTCAGGCAGATTTCTGGATCAGTTGCGCCTCGGATCCGCTCGACCAGGCCCGAACGGCTGCTCCAAACGCCTCGAACAGAGGGCGCGATACGGGGTCATTGATCGCGTCCCACTCAGGGTGCCACTGCACCGACAAGGTAAAGCCGGGCGCATCCTTGATATAGATTGCTTCCGGGGTCCCATCCGGCGCATGGCCGTCAATGACGACACGTTGCCCCAGCGACTTCAGGCCCTGACCGTGCAACGTGTTTGTCATCACCTCGGCCGCACCAAACATCTGATGAAAAACGCCATCCTGCGACAGGGTCACCACATGGCGGAGGGCGAATTTTTCCTCAAGCGTTCCGTCCGGCGGCATGCGGTGGTTCATCCGCCCGGGAAGATCACGGATTTCTGGGTACAGCGTACCACCCATAGCCACATTGACCTCTTGAAACCCACGGCAAATGCCCAGGAAAGGCTGACCGCGCTCCACACAGGCCCGCACCAGCGGCAGGGTGATTGCATCCCGCGCGCGGTCGAATTCGCCATGCGCATCGGTAGCAGACTCTCCGTACTCTTCGGGGTGCACATTCGGGCGCCCACCGGTCAGCAGGAACCCATCACAGACCTCCAGCAACTCGTCGACCGAGACATAGCGCGGGTCGGCAGGGATCAGCAGGGGCAGACATTGCGAAACATTGGCCACGGCATCAGAATTCATCGTCCCGCCGGCATGCGTCGGGTATTGGTCGTTCATGAGGTATGAGTTGCCGATGATACCGACGACAGGTCGATGCATTCAGTTATCCTTGCGGTTCACTCTCGTTGACAAAGAAGCTATCCGGAGCCCTAAGAACGTGCAACAGAACACGCCCTGCATGACAGCGCAAGGACGTGTTCAGAGGCGCACAAACCGATAAAGGCAAAAAACCCGAAAAGACGCCACATTTGTTCGTTTTTCGAGCGGTGTTGGAACACGCATCTTATCGACCAATACCAAAGCTGCGATTAGATTTCGCCAACCAGCCCGGCGGCTTCGATGCCTGCAAGTGCAGCGGCGGCATCGTTGTCAGATGTGTCGCCAGTGACACCAACCGCGCCAATCACGGCCCCCTTGCGATCCCGCAGCAAGACGCCGCCCGGAACCGGGATGACCTGACCGCCATAAACACCGTTCACGGCGGCCATGAAATACGCCTGATTTTCGGCCCTTTGCATTTGAGCGGATCCCGCCATGCCCAACATGACCGAGCCATAGGCCTTGCCCTGGGCAATCGCAAACCGACCCGGCGCTGCCCCATCTTCGCGTTCAAACGCAATGACGTGACCGCCTGCATCCAAGACGACCACAGAGAGGGGCTTCAGCTCCATCTCATGTCCCTTGTCCAAAGTCTTTCGAATAATGGTGCGCGCCTTGCGTAGCGAAATGGACATCAGGTTTTCCTCTAAACAGTATGGATGTTGGGTATGGCAGGCGGACCGTCAGACTGCCAGTTCGGTGTTCACGCACGGCTGGCTTTGTACTCCAACCTTCGGGCGTGCAGGACGGGTTCGGTGTAACCCGAGGGCTGGACCCGACCCTTGAACACCAGATCGCACGCGGCCTGAAACGCGATTCCGTCAAACCCCGGGGTCATAGGGGTATACGTCGCGTCGTCTTCATTCTGGCGATCCACGACGGCGGCCATTTTTTGCATGGCCGCCATGACCTGCGCCTCATCGACCACACCATGATGCAACCAGTTCGCGAGCGCCTGCGACGAAATCCGGCAAGTGGCGCGATCCTCCATCAGGCCAATATCGTTGATGTCCGGCACTTTCGAGCATCCGACACCCTGATCAACCCAACGCACGACATAGCCCAGAATGCCTTGCGCATTGTTTTCGATTTCGCGAGTGATTTCGTCATCACTCAGGTTGCGACCGCCCAACAGCGGGATGGTCAGCAGATCACCCAGAGTACCCCGCGCGCCACCGGCGGCGATCTCGTCCTGTCGCGCCAGCACATCAACCTTGTGATAGTGGGTCGCGTGCAGCGTCGCCGCTGTTGGCGACGGCACCCAGGCACAGGTTGCGCCTGACATCGGATGACCGATCTTGGCCTCAAGCATGTCGCCCATCCGGTCCGGCATCGCCCACATGCCCTTGCCGATCTGAGCCTTGCCCTCCAGACCGCAAGCCAGACCGATATCGACATTTCGATCCTCATAAGACGCGATCCAGGGCGTGCTCTTGATATCGCCTTTGGGCAGCATAGGGCCCGCTTCCATCGAGGTGTGGATTTCATCCCCTGTCCGGTCGAGGAACCCCGTGTTGATAAAGGCCACGCGCGATTTTGCGGCACGGATGCATTCTTTGAGGTTGGCCGACGTGCGGCGCTCTTCATCCATGATGCCCAGTTTCACAGTGTTGCGCGGCAGTCCCAGAATATCCTCGACCATATCGAAGACTTCCACGGAGAAGCTGACTTCCTCTGGCCCGTGCATCTTGGGTTTGACCACATAGACCGACCCTTCGACAGAGTTGCCACCGTCGCGCTTTAAATCGTGTATAGCGATCAGTGTGGTGCACAGCGCATCCATCAATCCTTCGCCGATTTCACGACCTTCTGAATCCAGCACTGCGGGGTTTGTCATCAGGTGCCCGACATTGCGGATCAGCATCAGCGAACGACCTTTCAACGCCGCCTGTTCGCCTGTCGCATCGGTAAATGTGACATCCTCCGACAGCTTGCGCGTGAATGTCTTGCCAGCCTTCGTCACCTCTTCGGTCAGGTCACCTTTCATCAGACCCAGCCAGTTGCCGTAAGCCACCACCTTGTCGGCCGCATCCACGCAGGCAACCGAATCCTCACAGTCCATGATGGTCGACAGGGCCGACTCCAATCTGACATCTGAGATACCCGCCGCATCAGACGCGCCAATTGTGCTGGTTGCGTCGATCATGATCTGGATGTGCAATCCGTTGTTTTTGAGCAGCACGAAATCCGGTGCTGCCGATGTTCCGCCAAACCCCACAAACGCGTCAGGGTTCGCGAGCGCAGGCACCAATGTGCCCTCTTGAACGGACAACCCAGTCACTTCGGACCATGACCCTGTGGCCAATGGAACGGCGTCATCCAGAAACGCCTTGGCCCATGCGATCACCCGGTCTCCCCGCGCGCTGTCATATCCGCCGCCAACGGGCAAATCCCCCATCGCATCGGTTCCATACAACGCATCATAGAGACTGCCCCAACGTGCATTCGCAGCGTTCAGAGCAAAGCGGGCATTGGTAATCGGAACCACCAGTTGCGGGCCGGGTGTCACAGCAATCTCGGGATCGACATTTGCGGTTTCGATCTGGAACTCAGGGCCGTCTTCGACCAGATACCCGATGTCGCGCAGGAATGTCTCATATGCGTCGGGGTCGTGCGGTTGCCCGGTGCGGGACAAATGCCACCCGTCAATACGACTTTGGATGTCGGCCCGTTTGGCCAGAAAATCCCGGTTTTTGGGTCCCAACTCGTCCGTCATGCGCGCGAGGCCGGTCCAGAACGTTTCCGGCGCGACGCCCGTCCCCGGCAGCGCCCGGTTTTCGATGAAATCCACCAGTTCCCAAGCAATTTTCAGCCCGTTCCGGTTTTCTCTGCCGCTCATTCTCCGATTCTCCCGCTTTGTGTGCGATTGTATGCACCCACCAATTAGGATGAAAGTTTCCGATAGGCAACTTCTGCAATCGACTTTGCGAGCCGGGCATGCGTTTTCAGCGACTTCACGGTCTCCGCGCCGAACACAGGGTTCTCCCCGGCCATGCTTGCAGCCAACCTGCGATGCTCATAACGTCCTGCCAGAATTGAACTGATGCGAGAGCCCGATGCGTGACGCCGCCCCCACCACGATCTACCTGAAAGACTACACACCCTTTGGCTATCTTGTGGACAGCGTGCATTTGACGTTCGATCTGGCAGAACACGCCACGCGGGTCACTTCCCGGATCGCCTTTCGCCCGAACCCGGACGCGACCGACCCGACATTCTTTTTGCACGGCGAAGATCTGACGCTGATCCGGGCCGCCATTGACGGCCGCAACGCCGCGCCGGAGATAACGGACAAGGGTCTGACAGCCGAGGTACCTGACGGGCCGTTTGTGTGGGAAGCCGAAGTCGAGATCGACCCGGGCAATAACACCGCACTGGAGGGGCTGTACATGTCAAACGGCATGTACTGCACCCAATGCGAGGCCGAAGGGTTTCGCAAGATCACCTATTTCCCGGACCGTCCCGATGTCATGTCTACCTTCACCGTGCGCATCAATGGGGATCTGCCTGTGCTGCTGTCCAACGGCAACCCATCCGGTCAAGGCGCAGGCTGGGCTGAATGGACTGATCCCTGGCCGAAACCGGCCTATCTGTTTGCGCTGGTTGCGGGTGACCTGATTGCGCACTCAGACACGTTCACCACCCGATCGGGACGCGACGTGGACCTGAATCTATGGGTGCGTCCCGGAGACGAGGGCAAATGCGACTTCGGTATGGAAGCCCTAAAGAAGTCAATGAAGTGGGACGAGGATGTCTATGGTCGTGAATACGATCTGGACGTCTTTAACATCGTGGCCGTCGACGATTTCAACATGGGCGCGATGGAGAACAAGGGGTTGAACATCTTCAACTCCTCCGCCGTATTGGCAAGCCCGGAAACCTCGACCGACCTGAATTTCGAACGGATCGAGGCAATCATCGCGCATGAGTATTTTCACAACTGGACCGGCAACCGCATCACCTGCCGGGACTGGTTCCAGCTGTGCCTGAAAGAGGGTTTGACCGTATTCCGAGATGCGCAGTTCACCTCCGATATGCGCTCGGCTCCGGTAAAGCGCATCCACGACGCTATTGACCTGCGCGCGCGCCAGTTTCCCGAAGACAACGGGCCGCTGTCCCACCCGGTCCGGCCCGAGAGTTTTCAGGAAATCAATAATTTCTATACGTCGACAGTTTACGAAAAAGGCGCCGAGGTGATCGGTATGCTGAAAAGGCTGGTCGGTGACGAAGCTTATGCCAAAGCGCTGGATCTGTACTTCGACCGCCATGACGGGCAGGCCTGCACGATCGAAGACTGGCTGCAAGTGTTCGAAGATACGACAGGTCGTGATCTCGACCAATTCAAGCGCTGGTACAGCCAGTCCGGGACACCGCGCGTCTCGGTGTCCGACGATTGGAACGAAGGCACTTACACCCTGACCCTGAAACAGCACACCGAACCCAAGCCGGGACAGACGGAAAAGCTGCCACAGGTGATCCCGGTGGCCGTGGGCCTGCTTGGGCCGAACGGGGACGAGGTGCGAGCGACCGAAATGCTCGAACTGAAAGAGGCGGAACAATCCTTCTTTTTCACAGGACTGGCTGCGAAACCCATCCCGTCCATTCTACGCGATTTCTCGGCCCCCGTGATTTTGGAACATGACCATAGCAATGCCGAACGCGCCTTCCTGCTGGCCCATGACACGGACCCGTTCAATCGGTGGCAAGCCGGACGATCGCTGGCACAGGATACTCTGCTGCAGATGATCCTGAACGAGGCGACACCGGACGCAGACTATCTGGACGGGCTGCTTGCGGTTCTGCGCGACAGCGCACTGGACCCCGCCTATCGCGCCTTGATGCTGGGCTTGCCCACACAATCGGAACTGGCTGCCATGGTGCATGATCGCGGTCATACGCCCGACCCGATGACAATTTGGACCGCTGTGGAAACACTACGCCAGGCAACGGCACAGCATATGCAGGACATACTTCCACGCTTGCACAGTGAGGCGCTGGTTGACGCCCCGTATAGTCCGGACGCAGAACAATCGGGCCAACGCGCGCTCGGCAGCGCGGCGCTGGCCCTGACCACTCGGTTGGACGGGGGCGCGATGGCCGCGGAGGTCTATGCAACAGCGGACAACATGACCTTGCAATTGGCGGCCCTGTCCTGCTTGCTGCGCGCTCAGAAAGGCACCGCCGAACTGGCTGCGTTCCATGATCAATGGCAGCACGACCGACTTGTCATGGACAAGTGGTTCGGCCTGCAGGTGGCAATGGCCGCGCCGCAGGTGACGCCGGAAACAGCGCGCGCCCTGACGGAACACGCTGCCTTTAACTGGAAAAACCCGAACCGGTTCCGTGCTGTCATGGGCGCTCTGGCCATGAACCACGCAGGATTTCACCAACCTGGCGGCGCAGGATATCAACTACTTGCCGACTGGCTGATCCGGCTTGATCCAGTCAATCCGCAGACCACGGCGCGCATGTGCTCGGCCTTTCAGACCTGGAAGCGGTATGATGCGGACCGGCAGGCCCTGATGCGTGCTCAGCTGACCCGCATAGCGGACACCCAGGACCTGTCGCGCGACACGACCGAGATGGTGTCGCGTATCCTTGGCGCATGACGCCGTTTACGTTTGTCCGGCGGAACCGGAACGCGCGCACCATCGGCATTCTGATTGGTGTCTATGCCGCCCTGCTTACGCTGGTGATTGTGTTCGATGCCGTATGGTGGCTGGTCGGTGTGCTGTCTCTGGCCACTGTGCCAGCCGTCTTGGATGTGGTTCAGGACAGCAGCGCAGGCCTGAGTCTCGATCAGCAGCAATTGCGCTGGTTTTCAGGCAAGCGTCAGGGCGATATCACTCTCAGCGACATAGACTTTTTTCGGTTTGACACACGCTGGGACTTTTCCGTGCGAATCTCGCTGGTTTTGCGGTCCGGCAAGCGGGTAAGGCTGCCGGATGAAGCCTGTCCGCCACATCGGCAGTTCGAACAGGTGTTGCAAGAGGCCGGATACCGCGTCAAACGGCATCATTTTACCGTTTTCTGAAACGATCCGCGCCCACGGATCGGATTGATCAAGCTATTTCCAAGATTACCAGCAATTAACTTGAAATAACCGCGAATAGCGGCCAGAGTTTGGCTTCAGTTACGAGTTTTACAGTTTCGAGTTCCACCATGTTTCGGTTGTTCAGGGCGCTTAACGCCCATTTCTCAGCTTTTCCGACGGCAAACGCGCCCGAATCGTGCGCGACAGAGACCGCTTTGGCAGAAGCTTTGCCGGACCAGGGTCAGTTGAATATTCCTGTCGCCCAGTTGGGGTCCGAGGATCTGGTTGGTCGCGCATCCATCGAGCATGGTCGCCATCTGGCCCGGCAGGATCGCTGGGCCGAACTCGCGGACGAAATGCGTGCCGCCGATGACGCGCGGACCACCGCGCCGGACGGAATGCCAATTGCGGATTTGTTGGCGTTTGGCGCACGGTCCGACGTGGTTCTGGCGGCGGAACATGCGCTGTCTGATGGCAAAGCAATCTCGGATTATGACCTGTTGGGCGGTATTGCCGAGTTGGAAAGCGAAATGTCCGAGCATGCCGACGATCCGATGATCGCTGCGATTGTTGCCTTGGCACATATCGATCTCGCCTGGGCCTGGCGCGGGACCGCGATGGACGCCACACTGCCGCCTTTGCACCGGTCGCGTTGCGCAGCGCATTTTGACAGGGCAGCGGCGATTTTGCCCGATTGCCGCAAGACCGCACCGAACAGCCCCCTGATTGCTGCGGCCAGTTGCGCGCTGTTGGCCGGTCAACGCAAGGCCACTGCACGGGTGTCGGACGAATACGAACGTCTCATCACTCTCGATCCCCAGAACCATCGCCATATGCGCGCCATGGGTAGCCATCTGTTGCCGCGCTGGTTCGGCAGTTACGAAGAGCTAGAGGTTCAGGCCCTGCGCAACGCAGCGCGAACGCAAACCGTCTGGGGCGCTGGCGGCTATACCTGGGTACAGTTCGACGCCATCGCTTTGGATGAGGAGGCGTGCGCGCGGGTGGATGTCGAGTACTTCCTCGAAGGTCTTCGCGACATCGCGCGGCGGCGACCGGACCAGCAGATGATTAACATGCTGTCGGCCTATTGTGCGATCACTCTGCAGAACGGCCCGGGATTAAACGAAAAAGCAGACCTTGTCCGCAGCCAGATCCGCGAGGCAGCAAACTGGCTGATCCGGGATCATCTGACTGAATTGCATCCGTTGATATGGGCCCATGCGGCGAACGGATTCAACAACAGCGTCCGCATCAATTCGCCCGAACGGTTCGCCGCACGGGGACAACGGCATGCGATGCGCGCAATTGCAGACCTGTTCCGCGAAGAACTGGGCAGCGGCAAGGACGTCACTTTCACGCCGACGGGTCTACAGTTCACCACCGATTGAACGACGCGGGATTTGCGCGTTTCACTGCCTTACCCCCTTGCCCCTTTGGCGTGCCAGGCCTAATACGCAGGCTTAGACTTCTGCGGATATGAGGCGCGCCATGCTCGACCTGACATACGAAATGCCCAAACCCAAAACGATTGCCGGGGCCAAGCACGATTGGGAACTGGTGATCGGGATGGAGGTGCACGCTCAGGTCTCGTCCAATGCCAAGCTGTTCTCTGGCGCATCGACCGAATTCGGGGCCGAACCAAACTCGAACGTAGCATTTGTGGATGCGGCAATGCCCGGAATGCTGCCGGTGATCAACGAATATTGCGTTGAGCAGGCTGTGCGCACCGGGTTGGGCCTGAAGGCAGATATCAATCTGAAATCGGCGTTTGACCGTAAGAACTATTTCTACCCCGACCTGCCGCAGGGATACCAGATTTCCCAGCTTTATCAGCCTATTGTGGGCGAGGGTGAAGTTCTGGTCGAGATGGGTGACGGTACCGCGCGCATGGTGCGGATCGAACGTATTCACATGGAGCAGGACGCAGGCAAGTCCATTCACGACATGGACCCGCATATGTCCTTCGTCGACCTGAACCGGACCGGTGTCTGCCTGATGGAGATCGTCAGCCGCCCTGATATTCGTGGGCCGGAAGAGGCCGCCGCCTATATCGTCAAGCTACGTCAGATCCTGCGCTATCTGGGCACCTGTGATGGCAACATGCAGAACGGCAACCTACGCGCGGACGTGAACGTCTCGATCTGCTTGCCGGGCGCGTATGAGAAGTATCAGGAGACACAGGACTTCTCGCATCTCGGCACGCGCTGCGAGATCAAGAACATGAACTCGATGCGCTTTATCCAGCAAGCGATTGAGGTCGAGGCCCGCCGTCAGATCGCCATCGTCGAAGGCGGTGGCACCGTCGATCAGGAAACCCGCCTCTACGATCCGGACAAGGGCGAGACACGCTCGATGCGGTCCAAGGAAGAAGCGCATGATTACCGCTATTTCCCAGACCCCGACCTGCTGCCGTTGGAGATCGAACAAGCATGGGTGGACGATATTGCCGCCAAGTTGCCTGAGCTGCCGGACGATAAAAAAGCGCGCTTTATCAGCGCATTCGGCCTGACCGATTACGACGCGTCGGTACTGACAGCCGAGGTGGAATCGGCAGCCTATTTCGAAGACGTTGCCAAGGGCCGCAATGGCAAGCTGGCCGCAAACTGGGTTATCAACGAGCTGTTTGGCCGTCTGAAAAAAGAAGATCATGACATCACAGAGTCGCCAGTCTCCCCGGCACAACTGGGTGGGATCATCGACCTGATTTCCTCTGACGCCATCTCGGGCAAGATTGCCAAAGACCTGTTCGAGATCGTCTATACCGAAGGCGGTGACCCGGCGCAGATCGTCGAAGAGCGCGGGATGAAACAGGTGACGGATACCGGAGCGATCGAAACCGCTCTGGACGAGATCATCGCCGCCAATCCGGCACAAGTCGAGAAAGCCAAGGTGAACCCGAAACTGGCGGGCTGGTTCGTCGGGCAGGTCATGAAGGCGACCGGCGGCAAGGCTAATCCCAAAGCGGTTAACGAACTGGTCAGCAAGAAGCTGGGCGCATAAATCCTATGTTTTGTACAGATCAGGCGACGTGGCGCGCCTGATTTGTACGTCGTGCGCCGCGGCCTTTTGCTCACCATTTGCGGGATGGGCCATCGGGTTGACTTCACTCAGGATTGCCCCCTTTCTTGCGCCAATAGAGAGGTGCCATTTCATGCAGAACAGGTTTGATCAGGAACTTGAGGACCGATTGGTCCGGTATGCCGCGATTGACAGTCAGAGCGACGAAACCTCGGCGACCACGCCCAGCACCGAGGTCCAGTTCGACATGCTGAACCTGTTGCAGCAAGAACTGACCGAGATCGGCGCGCAGGATGTCGGGCTGACAGGTGACAGCGTCGTGGTTGCGACCATCCCGGGCACAGCACCCGGACCGACCGTCGGCTTTCTGGCGCATGTGGACACCGCACCGCAATTCAACGCCGCGGGTGTCAGGCCACGGGTGATCAAGGGATACAACGGCGGCGACATCACCTTTCCGGATGACCCAGAACTTGTTTTGTCTCCGGAAGAGCACCCGTATCTGGCACAGAAAATCGGGCATGACCTGATTACTGCATCGGGCACCACGCTGTTGGGCGGAGACGACAAGGCGGGTGTGTCGATCCTGATGACCATGGCGCGGCACCTGCTGGAGAACAAAGACATCCCGCACGGGCCCATCCGCATTGCCTTTACGCCAGATGAAGAGATCGGGCGCGGTGTCACCGAACAGCTGCCCAAGGATCTGGGGGCCGATTTCGCCTATACGCTGGATGGGCAGGAACTGGGCGAGATTGAATACGAGAGCTTTTCGGCCGATCGCGCTGTTATCCGGATCGAAGGTGTGTCGATCCACCCGGGACTGGCCAAAGACAAGATGGTGAACGCCGCGCATCTGGCGGCCAAGATCGTTCAGACCCTGCCGCAGGCGACGATGACGCCCGAGGTCACCGATGGGCGCGAGGGGTTCATCCACGTGACCGACATGAATGGCGGCTCATCCGTGATGGAAATCAAGCTGATCCTGCGCGATTATGAGATGGAGGGTCTTGAGGCGCAGCGCGATCTGGTGCGCAAGGTTTGCGACGCGGTACAGGCCTCGGAACCACGCGCGACCATCACCTGCGACATCAGTCACCAATACCGCAACATGCGCTATTGGTTGGAACAGGACATGACGCCCGTCGATCTGGCGCGCGATGCGTGTCGGGACCTGGGGATTGAACCGCTGTCCGTTCCGATCCGGGGTGGTACGGACGGGTCGCGTCTGACCGAGTTCGGAACGCCCTGCCCGAACCTCTTTACCGGCATGCAGTGCATTCACGGACCTTTGGAATGGATCTCGGTTCAGGATATGGCGCAGGCCACGGAGTTGTGTCTGGCGGTCGCGACCAAGGCAGCGCAGAGCAAAAGCAACACTTAGGGCTGAATTCCGATGGCAAGGCGACTTTTCTTTCGTCCGAGGCCCAAAATGATAAGTTGGCCGGGACAGGCATTTAGGAACATTTGATGCAGCGCTACGAATACAAGGTTGTCCCCGCCCCGCAAAAAGGCACCAAAGCCAAGGGGGTCAAAACACCGGAGGGGCGGTTTGCGACGTCGATTGAACACTTGCTGAATGACATGGGCGCGGATGGTTGGGAATATCAGCGCGCCGAGCTATTGCCCAGCGAAGAACGGTCTGGCCTGACCGGGTCGGCCACAAACTGGCGGAATGTGCTGATATTTCGACGTGCGCTCGAAGCGGGAGAAATCGTGGTCCCTACCCCTGGCCCGACCGAAACGCCCGAAGGTGTGCCGCTTGCGCAACCTGTTCCGGGTCCGGACATTGTGGCCGCCCCGGAGCCAATCGCCGAAGACGCGAAAGACCCGCCCTTGACGCTGAAAGACGCGAAGCCCGAAGAAACCGAGCCGGAAAAGACCTGAGTAAACGGCGGCGAACCCAGACGGAACCACACAGGCACTCAGCGGTCTGCCGAACCCAGGTTACAGGGCACCAGACCTCAGGCACATTGGGTCAGCTTTCCCCGGTTTGCGCCTTGTCGGCGTCGGCCGCATCCTTTGGCCTCGCCCCGGTGCCACGGATCTTGACAAACCGGCTTAGCACATCGAACCAGAACGGCGCACCCAGAATGGAGGCGAACGCAGCGAGAAGCCATCCTGGAATGTGGTAGTGAAAAGGTGGACCATCGTCCTGCCACCCGATACCGAAGCCCTCTAAATCCGCATAAAGCTCTGATATATTGTTTAAATTCTCCTGTGGCGTGGATGTTGTCGCGTCGTCATCTATACCCTGTTGCGCGCGGACACGGGCATCGGCCTCGGCCACCAATCGCGCCCGCAAGACGTCGTCTTGATACAAATCCGACGACAACCTGACAACGTCGAGGTTGAACGACACGGCCAGCGCAAAGCCCACAACAAACGAAACCCATTGCTGGTACCGTTTAAACCGGCCCGACAACCGGTCCATTGACCCGTCAAACCAGCTCTCAACGGCGGCTTCAAGCTCTCTGGCGCTCTTGATCGAGTCGTCCATCAATCCGGAAAGGAGAGTCCTGAGCGGCGCCAGCCTGATTTTGGATATGACGAGACGCAGATCACCAAAGCTCGTTTCACTCAGTGACTTTCCCTCGCCATCAGCCTCGAGGACGGTCAGAAGAAGCGCACGGGAAAACATCGAACCCGAGATGTAAGACGGATGTTCTGTCGCGTTAGGCTCTTTGGACGTTGAGTTATCTTTTTGCTTTGCGTTCCAGCCAATTAGCAGCCTCTGACCATAAAAGTGTTTTCGGTACTCCGGGTCAGAAACGATCTCGGAGATCGCGGCCCTCAGCACTCTGGCGCGCAATCGAAAAACAGATGCAATCAGCTCGGTAACAGCCGTTACAAGCAGGCTTAAAATCAAAAAAACAAATACAATTGCGATGCCGATTTCCAAATATACAGACATAATAAACCCTCAAAATGCACCCTAAAATTAACATAAAACGAGAAAAGTCCAAAATGCGGCGGCTGTTTGGCCGGTGCCGCAGGACAAGAGGCCAGCTGTCCTCAACCTGTTACAAACACCCGTTACAGCGAGTTACATGGGCCAAAAAAGCGCCCATATCAGACCGAAACGTGACACGATCCAACGGACCACGATATGGAACAGTTCTTCTCCTTAGTTCATACGATTGCATTGGTTACTGCTCTCAGCTCGGCCTTTATGCTGTGCGTCAATCTCGCCTTGAGTTTATGCCAGCCAAAGCTTGGACTGTGGCCCAGCGCCAGCGGTTGGCAGCATCACGTTGCCTTTGGTTTGTTCCGGATGTTTTGCGGCGCAACCGTCGTGTTTGCCCTGAGTGAGGTTTGGGTGAACGGTTGGGGGCACTGGGTACGCTATGCCATCGGTGTGCCGATAATGGTTCTGTCTTTCGGTGTCACGTTATGGGGCTACCGCTTTCTGGGGCTCGACAACACCTACTGCGAAAACGAGGGGTTGGTGACCGGCGGCATGTATGCCTATTCGCGCAACCCGCAATATGTGACTTCGGTTCTGGCCACCGTGGGACTGGGTATTGCCAGCGGGTCCTTCCTAACGCTAGTGCTGGCGGCCTTCCTGTTCATGATCTACTTTCTGTTTGTCCTGAACGAGGAACGCTGGCTGTTGCAGGGTTATGGCCGAGCGTTTCAGGAATACATGCAATCCACGCCGCGTTTCGTGGATGAACGCAGCCTGATCCGTGTGCGCGACGCCATTCTGGGATAATCCGCCCCGCGCGTCGACGTGCTATTCAACCGCCAAATCTGCGGGCAGACACCGGTTCTGGTTCAGCCCACAGGGCCGAATTTCGCTGCGGTTTTAAGGCCTTGTCGTTACAGACGTTTGCAAAATCCGCGATTTCTTGCTACACAGACTTATTATTTTCAACTTTGTTATACTCAATGAGTTCGCGTTCATCAGACTCAGCCACATCGAAATCGGCATCCGCAGCGGTTGAAGCAACCGCCCGGACTAGGCGTCTTTCACGAAAGTTCACGCCCAGTTTCTACTTCTGCGGGCTGGTCTGCGCTTTTTTCCTGCTGCCGGTCGTCGTTTTTTCCATCTTCGAATTGTCAGCGCGGTCGCAGGCGATGGAATACTTGCGTTTCGAGATGTCGGCCGTCCGCGAGCGGATCGTTGAAGCAAATCCGGGCACTCTTGCCGCAGGTGCGAATACGTCAAGTTTTACAAGTGTAACCAGCAATTTTACCAGCCTTGTGGACCTGGAAGACAAGCTGAATGAAAATGTCAGCCTGCTTGCCGAGCTTTCGATCAAAGGCGCGCAATGCTACCAGAAAACTGTTCACGTGCTGGTGCAGGCATCGTTTGCCGCTTCAGCGATTCAGTCACGACAAAACTCGACATCGACGCGCAGAGACCAGATCGAGAATGAACTTAGAGAGTTTGACGACTTAAAGAAGCAGAAATCGGACGAGGTCGACGCCCAGAAGCCCGAAGTGGATTTCCTCGACGTTACTCTGCAACTGGTTGACGATGCGGCAAAAAACCTGAACAGGTCGACCTCTACGAATACCAACGACACGATTAACCTGAACAAGAGCCAAGTGAGCGCAGTCCCGTTGCCCGGACCCACGGCAACTGAAGTCCGGCGAACTCTGGCAACGCTGTCCAGCGAGTTGGGTGCCATTCCACGCGACCACAGATCGGGCGTTATCACCAACAACCTGGATCAGCGCGTCCTGGCTTTTCTTCAGATACAGAGCGGGGGCGGAGTGGATTTGTCCCTTGAGGTCACAACCCAGCAGCTCTTGGATATGCTGGGCCATGTTGAAGAGGCTCAACGAGACCTTAATGTGCGACGCGGTGAGTTGCAGGTCTATGCGGCGGAGCGAAAGGCCGAAATCAACAGCATACAAGAACGCATTCGGGAAAAGGAAAGAGAAAGGCAGGCAATCATCGCAACCGTTCTTGAGGCCAACCAGTTTGATTTTCTCGCCTGTCCGGGACAGGGCCTGGTGCAAACGACAAACGGCGCGGGTACCAATACCTCGACCCCGCTGGTCTCTGCGGCCAATCCGGGCACGCCCGTGTCTTTTACCCAGGCGACAACGTGCAAGGCGGATGCCTCCTTGACAACGGTTCTTCCGGTCTGGACACGCCTGCCCGTGTCCTGCTGGCTGTCGCCGATCCTGACCATGCCCAGTGGTTTGTTGTATTCGATCTGTGTCGTTTTCTCCGGTGCTATCGGATCCGTGTTTGCCGCATTCTATTTCCGCTACCCGGATATTGTCGCGCGCATGTTTCTGGGTTTGGTTGCCGGTATGATCGCGCTGCTTGTCATCAAGGGTGGCAAGTTCCTCTTCATTCTCGACTTCGGTATCATAACGCCTGAAAACCCCTATTCCGGCGCGTTGGCTGGAATGCTGGCCGGGCTGTTCACCGAGCGAGGGTTCAAGTTGATCGAACATCTTATTGACTCGGGCATCGACCGTATCACGAGCGAAGAAAGCAACGGGCCGGCCGAAGCCAACGGCGCTGCGGCCCCGGGGAACGGCGGGCCTCCGAAGCCAGACAAACATGATGACGACGGACAACCCCCGCCTAAAAAGCCGGCTTAGTCCACGCGGTCGTTCAAACCGTGCGCCCGGCGTCATAAGGCCAGTTTCAAAGAAACATCCCTTCAGCCCTTGACCGGCGCGGCTTTCCCTTGCCCTTGCCCGCAATATGTTGCACCACACACGGGTTCAAACCCGGTTAACGGGGCAAAGGATAAGGACAAGGCGCATGGCTGACGGATCGATCGATATCAATGCGAAACCAACCGAAGAGATTTCGGTCCGGGAAGTGTTTGGCATTGACAGCGACATGGCCGTCAAAGGCTTTGCCGAGCGCGCTGATCGCGTCCCGGTAATAGACCCGACCTACAAGTTTGATCCCGAGACCACGCTGGCGATTCTCGCGGGTTTTGCCCATAACCGCCGGGTGATGATCCAGGGCTACCACGGCACCGGGAAATCGACCCATATCGAACAGGTTGCAGCGCGTCTGAACTGGCCTGCCGTCCGCGTGAATCTTGACAGCCATATCAGCCGGATCGACCTGATCGGCAAAGACGCCATCAAGCTGCGCGACGGCAAGCAGGTGACGGAGTTCCACGAGGGCATCCTGCCCTGGGCCCTGCGCAACCCGGTTGCGATCGTGTTCGACGAATACGATGCGGGCCGCGCGGATGTGATGTTCGTGATCCAACGCGTGCTGGAGCATGACGGCAAGCTGACCCTGCTGGATCAGAACGAGATCATCACGCCCAACCCGAATTTCCGGCTCTTCGCCACCGCCAACACAGTCGGTTTGGGAGACACAACCGGGCTTTATCACGGGACACAGCAGATCAACCAGGCGCAGATGGACCGTTGGTCGCTGGTTTCGACCTTGAACTATCTGAGCCACGATGCCGAGACAATGATCGTACTGTCCAAGGCTCCGTTGTATAACACCGAAAAGGGCCGCAAGACCGTCAGCCAGATGGTCACAGTGGCCGACTTGACCCGAACGGCCTTTATGAACGGTGACTTGTCTACAGTGATGAGCCCGCGGACCGTGATCAACTGGGCTCAGAATGCCGAGATCTTCCGCGATGTGGGATACGCCTTCCGTCTGTCCTTCCTGAACAAGTGTGATGAACTGGAACGCCAGACGGTGGCCGAGTTCTATCAGCGCTGTTTCGACGAGGAATTGCCAGAAAGCGCCGCGAGTGTGAGCTTGGGGTGATCGGGGGTCCGCCGTGCACATTGGATTGATCGGCGGTATCGGAGTGGCGGCAACGGTCGTTTACTACCAACGTCTGAGTGCGGCGGTGGCTGATCTTGGCAAACAGTTGGAGCTAACGATTGTTCACG
Source organism: Ruegeria sp. B1 (assembly GCF_056535885.1). NCBI lineage: Bacteria > Pseudomonadati > Pseudomonadota > Alphaproteobacteria > Rhodobacterales > Roseobacteraceae > Ruegeria > Ruegeria sp. B1. The sequence continues at coordinate 3,429,425 of NZ_JBQFJA010000001.1, forward strand.
CGGATGTACACGAGTTGATCCGCAATAACCTGGCAGATGAGCGGGACGCACAAGCGCGGGTTTACGCCGCACTGATCGAGCGCCTTCAGGCAGCGGGTGCGGAGTGCGCAGCAATCACCTCGCTGGGCGGGCATTTTTGTTACGATGAAACCGTCTCCTTATCGGCTCTGCCTCTGGTCTCGGCGGTCAAGCCACTTGACGCCTATTTCGCATCGCAAGGTTTGCGCACGGTCGGCCTTTTGGGAACACGCGTCGTGATGCAGACAAAGCTTTACGGCCAACTTGAAAAAACCAAGGCCGTGGCGCTTGAGAATGAAATCGAGAGTCTGGGACAAGCGTATCAGGACATGGCGGTTGCCGGACATTGCTCGGATCAAGATCGTACGCTGTTTCTGGGCGCGGGTCGTAGGATGGTGGATGAACTCGAGGCGGAGGCCATTGTCTTGGCTGGAACAGATCTGAACCTCGCTTTTGACAACCAGACCCCAGGTTACAACGTTGTGGATGCACTCGACGTGCATGTGGACGCACTGGCGCGCCTCGCCACCGATGAACTGACGCTTGCGGATGCCGGTGCAGACGAATGAGCAACACCAACGACCATCCAAGCTTGTCTGTCCAAGGCGGCTGTGAGCGGAGGTCACCCAGGCCGTGGCCGAACACCTGAACTGAGCGTCACCTGAACGGTGGACCTAGAACGGATATGATCGGTACAAGCAGACTTCCGATGCTACGGTGTTAGTGTTAGTGGCAGCAGCGTATCGCATGCACCATCCGGGCGGAACCAGCATTCAAGAGGCATCCACAACCTTTTCGGTCTGTGGTATGGTTTGACCGGATGACTTTGGTATGACCCGCACGGCCTCGGTGTGCGGAAGGCACGGCGGTTCCAGCAACCCTCTAGGTGTCGGTTCATGCAGCTATGTCGGCGGACGAGGACAGGTTGGAACGCACCGAAGCGTTACGCCACCTCTTGGAGTTTTACCCGACCATCGCGGACGACGTGGAACGGCATATCCGGATCCAAAGCTTGCTGGAACTTGACACACTCACCCGCTTTCAAACGGTCTTGTTGTGCAAGTAAGCTAGGCCAAGGACAGATTGTCTCACTCGAGTGTTTCCTATTGCCATTTCCCGTTTTGATTGCAGTACTCACATCATCAAAACTTGAAAAAATGGAACAAATGAGAAGCATTGTACTTGCCATTTTGGCTGCTTTTTTCGCGCAAAGCTCCTTTGCTGAAACCGTAACCTACAACTGCAAGATGACAAAGCAAGACGCCCATGGATGGATCGCGCCCGGGTATGTTTTCCGGATTGACCCAAAGGCCAGTGCGGTAATGGCGGCAAGTTCTTATCAGGATTGGACGCAGGCTAGGTTCAAGGATCGAGGAAACCGCGGCTACCGTTTGATCTGGAACATCGATGAATCTATGTCCGCAGGCGGCAATGTTCGTGTCCGCTATCAAGCGAATCTAAAGCCGTCTGACAATACTGTCACGGTGCGCATGGCGTTCCTGCAAGGAAATTTCGCCAACAAGCCCTATGGCGTTGGGGCTTGTTCTATAGAAAATTAACAGAAAGGCCCTGGTAACAGCGGGGCTTTCTCCCATTCGGCTTTTAGTACACCCCAACCTCACTGCCCGGCTGCGCAGCACCCTTGAGCAGATTAAAAACGTAAACCGCCACAGACCGGAAACAGACCACGCGGAACGTCTCGGCATCGTCCATCCAGAATGCACCGGCTACCTGCGCCAGACGTGTGCGGTGGATTTGGCCGGGTTGGAAAGTCTCGGGCGACAGATCGACCGGCGCCAGTTTGCCCAGCACGTCGCGCGCATTGATACCCGAGACCCGGAATACGGCACGCGCGTCCGAGACGTTTACGGCCAAGGCGTGGGTTCCGCCAAGTGCATTATTCATCGCGGCCAGTTTGGCCTCAACCTTGGCATAGGGGACCAGCACCAGCAATTCATCCGGGGACATCCAGCAAACGCCGGTATCACCACTCACCAATGCCTCATGCTGACCGGGCACGTTTTGCCCGGTTGCATCCTTGACTGCCTTGGCCAACACCTTGTCGGATTGGTTGCCGCGCAGGGTGATCATGCCCTGCAGTCCGCATTCCTCGATCTTAGCGATGCCGTCATAGCTTGCGTGATTCAGGGCACTGATGGGTTCAGACATTCTGCTTCTCCCCGTCTTTGTCATAGAAGATTGGATCTACGATCTTGGCTTTGTAGGTTTTGCCATCCGTTCCCGGGAATTCGACAATCTCTCCCATCCGATCGGGCCCATGCTTGATCAGACCCATGGCGATGCCTTTGCCCAGATTGGCCGAATAGTAGGTCGAGGTGACACGCCCAATCATGTTGCGCTGACCGTTGGCGTTGACGCCCTCTCCCACTGCATAGGCGCCATCTGGGATGACGGAACCATCCACAGTCTCCAGCCCGACCAGTTTCCAGCGGTCCGGGTCGGCCATATGGCTGCGCGAATGGGCGCGTTTACCCAGATAATCCTCTTTCTTCTTGGACAGAGCCCAATGCAGCCCAAGATCCTGCGGGATCACGGTGCCGTCGGTCTCATCCCCGATCATGATAAAGCCCTTCTCGGCCCGCAGGATGTGCAAACACTCGGTACCGTAGGCCATCACGCCGAACTCTTTACCTGCCTCCATCAGCGCATCCCAGAAGGCCTGACCCTGGCTGGCAGGTACGGCTATCTCATAAGACAGCTCACCCGAGAACGAGATGCGATAAGCACGGCAGTCGAAGTCGCCGATCTTGCCATCGCGCCATTCCATGAAGGGCAGCGCCTCTTTGCTGACGTCCATGCCCCCCAGCTTCTGAAGCACCTTGCGCGCGTTCGGGCCCACCACGGCGACCTGAGCGTATTGCTCGGTTACGTTGGCGACGTAGACCTTCCAGTCCCACCATTCGGTTTGCAGCCATTCTTCCATGTGGGCGTGGATACGTTCCGCGCCGCCGGTGGTGGTGTGGCACAGCCATGTGTCATCGTCCATCCGCGCGACAACGCCGTCGTCGATCAGGAAGCCGTTCTCGGAACACATCAGGCCATAGCGGCATTTGCCAACCTTCAGCGTGGACATCATGTTGGTGTACATCATGTCGAGGAACTTGCCCGCATCCGGGCCTTTGACGATCAGCTTGCCCAATGTCGATGCGTCCAGCAGTCCGAGGTTTTCACGGGTGTTCTTCACCTCGCGGTTCACCGCATCATGTACGGATTCACCGGGACGGACATAGGCATATGTCCGGCGCCAATGGCCAACCGGTTCCCAATCGGCGCCGTTCTTGTCATGCCAGTTGTGCATGGGCGTCTGGCGGATCGGCTGGAAGATTTCACCACGCGCTTCGCCGCCAATCGAGGCCAGCGAGATCGGCGTATAGGGCGGACGGAAGGTGGTGGTGCCAACCTTCGGAATTTCGGACTCCAGCGCATCGGCAAGGATGGCCAAGCCATTGATATTGCTCAACTTACCTTGATCGGTTGCCATACCCAACGTGGTGTAACGTTTGGTATGCTCAACGCTTTCGTACCCTTCACGCGCGGCCAATTGAACGTCTGAAACTTTCACGTCGTTCTGGAAATCCAGCCATGACTTGGCGCGCAGTTGGATTTCCGCATTGGCAGGCATCAGCCAGACGGGTTCCATCGGCGCCTCGGCGGTGGATTCACCTTCAGGGGCCTTGGTGCGTTTGGGTTTGTGCCTGGCCGCTTTCGCGGCAGCTTTGCCGGCCGCATCCGCGTCAGTCAGAACGTCACCCAGCGCAAGCGGCCCGTTCGAGCTCCCTGCCGCCAGAACAAAGCCTTCGCCGTCCGCACCCAGTGGGGGACGTGAGGGATCGGGGCGGAAATGGGCATTTGCCTCATCCCAGATCAGCTTGCCGCCGCAATGCGACCACATGTGCACAACCGGGGACCAACCTCCGGACATGGCGACCGCATCGGCCTCGACCTCTTCACGGGCACCGCCGACGCCTTCTTGATTGCAGATGGCAACTTTCTTGACACGCTTGCCGCCTTTGACCTTGGCAATCGCCTTGCCGGGGTCGACACGGATGCCCAACTGGCGGGCCTCTTCAGCCAGCGGTCCAGCGGCTGCACGGGCATCGACCACGCGCAACACGTCAACACCCGCCTGCTTCAGGATAATCGCGGTGCGGTAAGCGTCGTCGTTGTTGGTGACCACGATCACGCGCTGGCCCGGGGTCACGCCCCAATTCACAACGTAGTCACGCATGGCCGAAGCCAGCATGACGCCCGGTACATCGTTCCCGGCAAAGGACAAGGGACGCTCAATCGCGCCGGTCGCGGTGACGACCTGCTTGGCTCGGATGCGCCACAGACGATGACGCGGGCCTTGGGTGCCCGGTTTATGATCGGTCAGACGTTCATAGCCCAGAACATAACCATGGTCGTAGACGCCGGCCCCCATGCACCGGGTGCGCATGGTGACATTGTCCATTGCCGCAAACTCGGAAACCAATTGTTCCACGAACTTATCCACAGGCTCGCCATTGATCGTGCCGCCATCAACCGGGGCGCGACCACCCCAATGTGCCGTCTGCTCGATCAGCATGACCTTGGCACCGGAAGCCGCCGCCACCTTGGCCGATTGCAGGCCTGCCACACCACCGCCGATCACCAGCACATCGGTGAAGGCGTAGAAATGCTCATAGGTATCCGCATCGCGGCTGTCCTTGTCGGGCGCTTTGCCCAGACCGGCAGATTGGCGAATGAACGGCTCGTAGACGTGTTTCCAGAACGGTTTCGGATGGATGAACGTCTTATAGTAGAACCCGGCAGGCAGGAACCGCGCCAATGCGGTGTTGACCGCACCGATATCGAATTCCAGGTTTGGCCAGTGGTTCTGCGACACCGAGGTCAGGCCGTTGAACAGCTCGGTCGTGGTGGCGCGCTGGTTCGGTTCGAACCGGTTGCCCTGCTCCAGACCGACCAGCGCGTTCGGCTCTTCCGCACCGCTGGCGACCATACCGCGCGGACGGTGGTACTTGAAGGACCGGCCCACCATCATCTGGTCGTTGGCCAACAGGGCCGAGGCCAGCGTGTCGCCCTCGAAGCCCTGCATAGAGGTGCCGTTGAAGGAGAAGGTAACCTTTTTCGACCGGTCAATCAGCCGGCCTTGTTTTGCGAGACGGGTGCTCATGGTGCAAACCTTTCGCGGGTGGAGGCGTCGGAGCCTCCGGCGGGAGTATTTTTGAAAAGATGAAGCATCAGGAGAACTCTCTCCACGACCATCCGGGGCGTTTGGCAGTGATGGCATCTTTGATCTCTTGCGGCGGTTCAGTGGTCTGCGCCGGGTACGTTCCGTAAACCTCGAGCGTGTCCGTATCGCGGGCCGCGATGAACCATTTGCCGATACCATAGACGTGCAGCCAAAGTTCAAAATGCACACCGCGCGCGTTTTCGCGGGTGAACATATATGTCTCGAACTCCTCATCCGAGGAGCCAGGGCCAAAGCGCTTACGATGCGCTTCGCCGCCACAATGGAGTTCGGTTTCATCCAGCATCGCACCGGTGAAGGGGCATTTGAGTGTCAGCATATCGCGATCTCCTTGAAGACGCAGAGGTGAGACATCGGAGTTTCAGTGAAATGGGATCGCATCAGTGCGCCACCCCTGCAGCGACGCTTTCGTCGATGAAGCGCCCTTCCCTGAAGCGGTCCAGCGTGAAGGCTTCGGTCAGGGGTGAGTGTCCCGTCGCCATCAGCTGTGCCATACCCCAACCCGAGCCCGGAATGGCCTTGAACCCGCCGGTGCCCCATCCACAGTTGATGAAGCAGTTGCCCAGCGGTGTGGTCGACAGGATAGGCGAGCGATCGCCGGTCATATCCACGATTCCACCCCACTGACGCAGCATCTTCAGGCGTGAGATCATCGGGAAGGTTTCGATCAGCGCGCGCACGGTTTCCTCGATATGGTGGAAACTGCCGCGTTGGGTGTAGTTGTTGAACCCGTCGGTGCCGCCGCCGATCACCATCTCGCCCTTGTCGGACTGGCTCATATAACCATGCACGGTGTTGGCCATCACGACCACATCCATGCAGGGTTTGATCGGCTCGGACACCAGCGCCTGAAGCGCCACAGCTTCCAGTGGCAGACGGAAACCCGCCATTTCGGCCAGCTGACCGGAATGCCCGGCAACCACGATGCCCAGCTTGTCACAGTCGATGGCACCTTTGGTAGTGTCGACACCAACGACGCGGCCATTTTCCGACCGAACCCCGGTGACCTCGCATTTCTGAATGATGTCCATGCCCATGGCCGAACAAGCACGCGCATAGCCCCAAGCCACCGCATCGTGACGCGCGGTGCCACCGCGTTCCTGCCACAGCGCCCCCAGAACCGGATAACGCGGACCGTCGATGTTGATGATCGGCACCAGCTGTTTGACGCGCTCAGGCCCGATCCATTCAGTTTTTACCCCTTGCAGCGCGTTCGCATGCGCCGTGCGCTGGTAGCCGCGAATTTCGTGCTGGGTCTGCGCCAGCATCATCACGCCGCGCGGGCTGAACATGACGTTGTAGTTCAGGTCCTGGCTCAGATCCTCATATAGGCTGCGCGCCTTTTCGTACAAAGCGGCCGATGGGTCCTGCAGATAGTTCGACCGGATGATGGTCGTGTTCCGACCGGTGTTACCACCGCCCAGCCAGCCTTTTTCGATGATCGCGACGTTCTGGATGCCGTAATTCTTGCCCAGGTAATACGCCGTTGCCAAACCATGCCCACCCGCACCGACGATGATCACGTCATAGCGTTTCTTGGGCTCTGGCGCGCGCCATGCACGCTCCCATCCCGTATGATAGCGCAAGGCTTCGCGAGCCACGGCAAAGGCTGAATAGTGTTTCATAGACGAATCCATCCGGTTCGGTGACTGGGCGCAGATATGCCGTGTGCCAATAGATTGGCCCTGCCATGCAACGCCGCAATATCGCACTATTGCGACATAGCCCCTATTATTGCGACATCTGCGCCTTTCGCGGCCTTTTGTCCCTTTTGTCCGACGACGCGTGGGTCTAAGTCAGGGCAGCTACATCGGAGAGACCATGACGTTCTGGGTTATGATATTTCTTGCCGCATTGCTGGTTGCCGTATTCCTGGGCTTTAACCTGTTGCGCAGCCGCAGGGGGGACGAGCCCGCCGCCGCCTACGATCTGCGCGTCTATCGCGAGCAGCTTGCCGGAGTAGACCGCGATCTTGCGCGTGGCGTGATCGGAGACGCTGATGCCGAGCGCATCCGCACGGAAATCTCGCGCCGTGTGTTGGCGGCGGACGCACAGATGAATAGGGACCGCAAAGGATCGGGCCCGTCCCCTGTCACGTCGGTTATTGCCCTTCTCGCAGTGGGTGCGGTTCTGATCGGAGGCGCGATGGCTTTGTATCATCGGATCGGAGCCGTTGGCCTGCCAGACATGCCGCTATCCGCGCGTCTGGAACTGGCCGAGGAAATGCGAGTAAACCGTCCCTCGCAACTGGATGCCGAATCTCTGATAAGCCCCATTGAGCCTCCGCGTTTGGAAGAAAGCTACGCAAATTTACTCGACCAACTGCGCGAAACCGTCGCCGCCAGACCGGATGACTTGCAGGGCCATATGCTGCTGGCGCAACATGAAACCACCGCGGGCAACTTCAAGGCGGGATACATGGCGCAGCAGAGAGTCATCGAACTGTCCGGTGCCTCGGTCTCGGCCAACGCTTATGCAGACTTTGCTGAAATGATGATCCTTGCGGCCGGTGGCTATGTGTCCCCCGAGGCCGAAGACGCGCTGGATCAAGCTCTGAACCGTGATCCCAAACACGGGCCGGCCCGGTACTATCAGGGGCAGATGCTGGCGCAAATCGGACGTCCGGATATTGCTTATCGCATCTGGGTGGAAACCCTGCAGGATGCCCCGGCTGGGGCGCCTTGGGCAGACGCGATTGCTGGCCAGATCGATCAGCTTGCCTTTCGCGCCGGCGTCTTTAACGCACCCGATCTGAGCGCCACTCCCGCTTTGTCCGGGCCGAGCCAGGAAGATATGGAGGCCGCCGGAGAGATGAGCGCCGAAGAGCGGCAGCAGATGATCCAGGGCATGGTCGACAGTCTGTCCGATCGTCTGGCCACCCAGGGCGGCTCGCCCGAAGAATGGGCCCGCCTGATTGCCGCACTCGGCGTTCTGGGGCAGGCGCAGCGCGCCATCGACATCAAAAATGAGGCGATGGAAGTCTTTGCCGGAAACAACGAGGCGTTACGTATGATCGATGCTGCGGCGTATCAGGCCGGGATTGCGCAGTGATTCACGATTCATTCGAAGACTTTGCTGCCGTGCTGGCCCCTATGGCCGCCCTGATGGGGCTGGATCTGGGGGAAAAAACCATCGGTGTTGCGGTCTCGGATCGGCTCCGCAGTGTCGCCAGTCCATTGGAAACCGTGCGGCGCAAGAAATTCACGCTGGATTCTGCCCGGTTGTTGGAGATCGCCAGTGATCGCGAGATCGGAGGCATCCTGTTGGGTCTGCCCAAAAACATGGATGGAACCGAAGGCCCGCGCTGCCAGTCCACCCGCGCCTTTGCCCGCAACATGTCCCAGCTTACCGAGGTACCGATCGGGTTCTGGGATGAACGCCTGAGCACAGTTGCTGCCGAAAAGGCACTGTTGGAGGCGGATACGACACGAAAACGTCGCGGACAGGTTATCGACCACGTCGCCGCAGGCTATATCTTGCAAGGTGCGCTGGACAGGCTGCGCTTTCTCTAACGGGTCGGAGACCAGTGATGACGAATATGGTATGGAAACGCAACGAGGTCGAAAGCCCTTGCATCCAGATCTGTGTCGTTCACCCGACCGAGCGCATTTGCACCGGCTGTTATCGGACCATCGACGAAATCACCAGATGGTCCAAGATGGACAGCACGGAACGCGCGGGTATCATGGAAGACCTGCCGTCGCGAAAACCCCGCCTGAGCAAACGGCGCGGCGGTCGCGCGGCGCGGCTGGATAGAACGGAAAAATAGCAGTGGTCCCTTTTGTTTGCAGCGCTTTCGTGTGATGCGGATTCCGGTAGCAGGACGGCCGCACATGCCGCGCCCAAGGACTATGCATAGATACTCCATCGCGTTCTTCTAACCGATGAACGATCCGCTTTGCAGAGTTCGTTTCGCGACAGGCTTTTTGGAGAATCTGGCACGCCGATCAGCCCACTTCGGCGCCGCTGTGGAGCTGGTCAGAACTCCGAGGGGGTATAGGAGTCCAACACATCGGTTGGAGTGAGTGGCGACCCACAGCGGCGCGGTGCAATCAGCGGTATTCGTCGCGGTTATCCGTATGAAATGTGGCCTAATTTTGTCTGTTTCAAAGGATCAATCAAGAAAGCCTCTCAATCTCCCAAAAACCCATTTTCAAGACCGCACAAGGTGCCGCCGGCAGGTTCTGATATGTCTTTGGCCGCACACGGATCGAAGGCCCGGCAGTACAAATCGACCCCGACCGATTGATAAACCCCGAAGGACCATGTTCGCATCAAGTCCGCCCGCTACTCCACGAACTCCGCTGAACCTTTTGCGGTGGAATGCACTCAAAGTGCGGCTCGTCTCAGAGTAAGGTCGAACCGATTGTGGCGGTCGGGTTACCCCGCCGCCAGCCAGCTTTTTGCATTGTCGTACTCATCAGAAGCAAAAAACTGAGTCCGCGTCCCCAGCACATGACTGGCCACACGTTGCGCCATATGTTGCCACGCTTTGTCTCCGACGATGGCGGCGCGATCCAGCAGGCCGACATGGCGGCTGGCAAGCCGGAAATGGGCAGCCAGCGCTGACAGTCCCTGCCAGCCATCAAACTCTCTGAGGTCAATCAGAAGGCGAAAACCTTCGCGCTCGTGCAACAAGGCATCCAAGTCCTTTTCGGCTTGCCGGTACTCTTCAGGATCCAGCTTGCCTAGCAGGCTGACTTGAACACAAGGTCCACCCAGGTCGGTGATATGGATCGACCCAAGCGACTCGCGCATCCATCGCCGGGCGGCTTCCAGGTCGGCCATTTCGAATACTTGCACCGGACACGGCAGGATCGGCGCCGCCAGGCGGATGCTGGTCTGCACCCACCCCTGATCGGCCACAACCGCAATGCGGTCGAACCCGCGCCAATGGCTCAGCCCCAGCTTGGTGTCAGACCACGCGGCCCCCAGATCGTATCCTTTGAATTCCGGCTGTACGATGGCCAGCAGACGCACCGCGTCATGTTCGGCCAAAGCGGCTTCGATCGCGGGAACCAACGTGTTCGCATAGTCTGCACTGGTGACTTCCCCAGACAATTCAACCTCAATCAGCGCACCGTCCGAATCCTTGTGAATCGTAATCATGAAAAAGCCTCCAAACTCAAAGAATGGCGGGACGTTATGGGGATTCGATCCATTCGGCCACACCCCCTGCGCATTCAGGGCGAAAATAGGCAATCATCCGTCCATCCGGACCAGCCGACGCATCGGGCGCCCAAGGCGCAACGCCGTGAAGACAATGGCGGTGCAACAGGTACGCCTCGCCCGGTGTTGCCGGCAACTCAATGCGCCGGCAGGATTCAAAAACCTCGCGCCGCGCAGACTGGTAGATGTCGGTAATGTCGACCTCATGCAGCGTCTGACGGGGACAATCCGCAAGCGCCTGTTCAAACGCGGCGCGCAAAATCTTGTGGCTACCCTCCCACAATACCATCGGCGCGGCATCCTCGGTGGCCTCGGTCAGTGGAATACCCAGTATCCATGCGTGCGGTTCATCGACCCGGCGCCGCCGGTCCGGCCCCATTGGTCGCAACCCATCCACATGAGCGGCATCTCTGTTCCGCCGATATCGCCCTGCAGCTTCGCTCTCACCTCGGCGCGGACGGGGATAGCCCGGATGGATCACCGAAACCTGCCCTTTATGCAGTGGCAGGACACCGTAGTGCTGGACAATGAAGTCCATGGCCTGTCCCATCAAAGGGCCAGAGGACGCGACCCGCCCCTGCGCATCATTGTCCAGGGCATCGACGCCGATGAACCACGTGCCTTCACAATCCAGCCAATCGGCATTGGCCGGATCGACAACCGAAGCGCGGGCGACCGGCAGGGCATGGCTCACCCATTCGGCCAGATCCGGATCATAGGGAAATTTCACCCAGCCCCGGGTCCAGAAATCGCTCACCATCCCAGCGCTTTCCGCAACATGTTCAGAGCCACCAAAGTCAGGAACACCGCGAACACCCGTTTGAGCGGTTTGGGATCCATCGCATGTGCCAGCCTGACACCCCACGGAGCCGTAATCATCGTCATTGCAACAACGATGAGGAATGCGACCAGATTGACCGCGCCGATGGTTAGGGGCGGGCGATGCTCAGTGGGGATATCCAGAAACAGAAATCCCAGGACGGACGGCACTGCAATGATCACCCCAAATCCGGCGGCCGTTGCGACCGCACGGTGGATCGGAGTGTTATAGAGGCTCATGAGCGGCACACCAAAGCTGCCGCCGCCAATGCCCATGAGAACTGAAAGAAACCCGACAGAAGGCGACAGAACGGCACGTTTCACGCCCTTGGGCATTGCGTCCCCCAGCCGCCATTCAGACCGCCCAAAACCCAGATAAGCCCCGATCACCATGCCAAGAAGGCCGAACAGGGCCTGCAACGCCTCGGTTTGCAGGATCGATGCGACGGACACGCCGATAATTGCCCCGACCACAATTCCCGGCCCCCAACCGCGCAGGATGTCCCAATCCACGGCACCCTTTTTGTTATGGGCCAGAACCGAACGGATCGACGTAACAATAATCGTCGCCAGAGAGGTCGCCAGGCACAGCTGCATCAACTGCGGACCACCGTATCCAAGTGTTTGAAACGCATAGAAAAAGGCGGGAACCAACACGATACCTCCACCAACTCCTAAAAGCCCGGCCAATACCCCGGCCAGTGCCCCGATCACAAGCAAAAGGCCCAGCATCTGGGCCAGCAACATCGTCTCGGGCATCTTCCACCCCCAAACCGGCCTTTGGCCGTATTTCAGTCGGTCACACCTCAGCCAGAGGTGCCACGTGGTCCAGCGCCTGTAGCATCACCTCGGGCCCGGCGCCTATGTGTACAGCACCTTCAGAGAGTGCGCGCCGCCAAGCCCGCGCGCCGGGACGTCCGGCAAAAAGGCCCAGCATATGTCGCGTGATTTGATGCAATCGTCCACCTTTGGCAAGATGCCGTTCGACATAGGGAACCATTTGGCGCACTATTTCAATCGGATCGCGAACCGTACCGGTTCCAAAGATCTGGACGTCGGCAGCGGCCAGAATATCGGTCGGCTGGTGATAGGCGGCGCGCCCGATCATCACTCCGTCCAGCCCCGCTTCCAGATGCGCGCGCGCCTCACTCAACGACGTGATGCCGCCGTTGATCGACAGATGCAAGTCGGGAAATGCGTCCTTCATTCGATATACAAGGTTATAGTCCAGCGGTGGAATGTCCCTGTTTTCTTTGGGGCTAAGACCCTCAAGCCATGCCTTCCGTGCGTGAATGATCATCCGTTGACACCCGGCCGCGCGAACCCGGTCCAGAAACGCAGGCAGGGTGTCATTTGGGTCCTGTTCATCCACGCCGATGCGACACTTGACTGTGACATCGACATCCACGGTCTCGCGCATCGCAGCGACGCAGTCTGCCACGCGTTCTGGTTCGTTCATGAGAACAGCGCCGAACGTACCGGACTGAACCCGATCCGAAGGGCACCCGCAATTCAGGTTGATTTCGTCATAGCCTGCCTCGGCCCCAAGCCGGGCCGCCGCAGCCAATTCCTCCGGGTCCGAGCCTCCCAATTGCAACGCAACCGGATGTTCTTGGGGGTTGTAGTCCAATAGATGCAGAGCCCCACCGCGAACCAACGCAGGGGCGGTGACCATCTCGGTATACAGCAAGGTTTCGGAACTAAGTAAGCGGTGCAGGTAACGACAATGGCGATCAGTCCAATCTATCATGGGGGCGACGCTCAGCCTTAAGTTCTTTTTAGCATTTGATTTTAAATGATTTTTTGTCATACTGGCTTATTAGTATTCTGCCTGATTGGTGCATTTTCTTGCTTGTTTTGTCCCATTTTGTGCTATTGGAACAACTAATGTTGTTCTGATAATCGAAAAGTTGTTCCACATGGCAAGCATTTCTGAGCGCAAGAGACAGGACGGCTCAAGCGCATTTCTCGCACAAATAAACATCAAAGGAAAAGGGAAAGCTTGGCCATCTGCTCGTCAGTCAGCTAGAAAAGATAACTCATGTCACCGCTCCATTTTTGGAGCCGTGAATCATGCCGCGCAGTGAGACTCAATGCATCCTGAGCCTAGACATGGCAATCAGCGCGTCACCCTATTTTAGCCCGCTGCTCAAACTGAGATAGGCATACAGCACCAGCTATCGTCACAATCCTACGACTGCTCCTCTGTCAATTGAGGTCACCAAAAGACAATTCCGACAGGAATCTTTAGAAACCGGGAGTGTCGATAACCTGATACTCTCGCAACGTAATTGTGTGCGCGGTACAGCTTGAAAGCCTTGGTTGCCCAGATGTTTGCCCAACGGTGTAAAGGTCAAAGAGTTCTGGACCATAACTTGACAAAACTACAGGGAATTCAGCTTCGGTGGCAGTGGGGTCTACTGAAACATAACCACCAGAGATCGGCGATATATTGTTGCGAACGAACACAAGATGGCGGCCATCAACAGGTTCATATTCCACATTTACTGAATACAACCCAGGAGTACTTTGATTTACGGAGAACCCTTGCCCATCGGTACTGACGGTGCAAGCTACCTCTTGCTTGAACCTTGGTCTGTCTAGCTTTCGCCATATAACTGTTGTGGCCGTGACTTCCTCAGGTTCCCAACTCTCGAACAGAACTCCATAAAACCAGAAATTCTGGCTGACAGACCAAGGTTGCCATCTTGGATTATAATCGCGCCGCGTAGTAACAACTCGATCGACTGAATCCAGCGCGACCAGCGACTGCCCGCGCAAATCCCCAAGTGCATGTATGACTGAATCAACCTTCCAAGGACCAAACTCACGGTTTATGGCGCTCCAAATACCCCAGTACTCTTCTATAGTTTCTTCACCAGCAGAAGCCCGGGCATACGCAACATATTCTGACCAGTCCTTTGGCAGGAATCCCCCCAACTCAGCTACAAAAATCCTATTTTCATCGTCGTTTGCAATAGTCCAATCGCGATCATATTTCGTCGCAGAATAGAAAACAAAACAAGCACTAAGAAGCACTGTGCCACAGAGCCCCTTCAACGACAATGTCGGAAATCCGTACCCCATTGCAACAATACGCTCTCTCAAAACCGGAACGTGAATACAAGCAATACAAAGCACGGTGAAGTAGCCTATAGGTTGAAAGTAGTGCGCTGAAATGTGACCAATGACTGCAGGTAGAGTACCGCCCATTGATAGCGATACGCCAAGAACAAACAAAGTGATCCGTTCAATAGATCGAGTTCTGTACGCGGTGACAAACAGGTACACCAAGATAATGGCCGCAACCAAGTTCAATCCGGAGGTTAGGCGAAAGAGGTGGCTGGCTTTGAAAACACGCTGGCCTTCTTGGTATGGAGCAAAGTACCACCATTGGTCAGCCGGAACTGCTTTGAGGTTGGTTAAAATGAATTTGAGTGGATAACCTCCGGTTGCCAAGGTTAGCGTCAACCCAAAAACAAAAAGAGTAACGGCCGCGTAGGTTAGAATTGGGCCAAGCCTCCAAATCTCTTTCCAACTCCACAACAAATACACGGAAAGCAGGGAAAATAGGAAGACAGTCACAACTGCATAGTCATTTGACCAGTTGAGCAATACACCCGCAGAAAACCCTAATACAACCGCGCGCCAGTAATCATTTTCAGTTAACTTGACGGCGATCAATACCGATGCAGCCATTAGGTAGGGAGCAAACGACCTGATCGGCAACAGTGAATGGCCAGGTTCCAAATACAGAGTCATCATCCTTGGCATCTCAATGTTTTTCTCTGCAACGAGGAACGCCACTGCGACACTTATTCCTGAAAAGACCGCGTGCTGAATCCTAACATCCGGAAAAAAAAGCTTAATGATGACAGCAAATGAAAAAGCGCCACACAACCAAGTTGTCAGGTAGGAAGCAGCCTGAGAAGCCGCAAGATGCCCTCCAAACACTGAAAAAAAGGATAGATTGCAGTGACCGGCCCTATCCCGAGATACGGAAAAAAATCCCGCCCCGGGAGGTACCCCTCGTCCAAACGGTACAATGAGCTTGCCGTCTGGAAGGCTCCGTCAACCACGAAAAAAGGCATATCGATACCTTTTCGAAGTGCAGAAATGACCAAAAACGCGACGAAAAAAGTTGACGATATCGATAGAAGAAGGTCTTTGGTCTTCAATTTTCCAAATCCATGTAAACTATTCACATTAAGTGAAGCTGTCGAAGTATTGCCTGTGAAGAGATCACTCAACCAACAGGCTCCTCATACAACAAGAAAAAATAAATCTTCCCGCGCTGTTGTCGCAGACCTAAATACTTTCACTGAGAGGTCAATGGACGCTCGAGGATTTTCGCGTTGGTTGATGTGACTCGCTTTGATGGTGTGTTCATTCGCCCGCTAATCCAACAATCGTAGAGCAAATTCAAGTACCAACTCAGGCATTTTAGGAAACATACCGGCTTATCATCATCTCGACGCTGTTTTCGATCGTTTCGGTCATTTCAGCCTGGCTCAGCACAGCCCCTGTGAACAGCATCGGCCAGAACGCTCTGGCCTTGATGAGGCCGATGAACTCCCGGCCAGCCTGCTCCGGGTCCTCGATCTGCAACTGACCGTCCTCTGCAGCATCGCGGAGCATGGCGATAAACGTCGCCGTCTTGTCCAGCTTACCCTGTGCCTCTGCCGCAAGTAGCGGATTGCGCAGAGTCTCGCTGATCACCATCCGGGACATTGCGATGACCTCAGGTGACATCAGAATCCGCCCTTCGGCCCAGGCCAGTTCGGTCAATTGTTCGCGGATGTCCCGCCCCTTTTCATATCGGATTTCCAGCACTTCGGCAAAACGATTGGATAGTTCAATCACGATGGAGCGAAAAAGATTTTCCTTGCTTTCAAAGTACTTATATAGTGTCCGCTTTGACACCTCTGCCCGCGCCGAGATGCGGTCCATACTCGCCGCGGCAAATCCTTTCTCCTGGAACTCGACCACGGCGGCCTCGATAATCTGAGCGCGCTTGAACGTATTTGGTGCAGTGCATTCAACCATGTCAGAGCTATAGACCTATTGACAGGCGCTGGTCAAATTCTGCGTAAACTCGAGAGTTTACAACGTCAAAAAACTGTGGAATCGTAAACCCGCCAGTTTACCGACTCAGGTAACCAGCCCAACAGGAGAGTCCCCCTATGGCTTTA
Organism: Ruegeria sp. B1; assembly: GCF_056535885.1. Classification (NCBI taxonomy): domain Bacteria; kingdom Pseudomonadati; phylum Pseudomonadota; class Alphaproteobacteria; order Rhodobacterales; family Roseobacteraceae; genus Ruegeria; species Ruegeria sp. B1. The sequence goes on from NZ_JBQFJA010000001.1 coordinate 3,445,877, forward strand.
ACTTTGCAACTAAATGGCGAAACCCACACGGTTGACGCCGAACCCGGCACGCCCCTGCTGTGGGTGATCCGGGATGAGCTCAAGCTGACCGGAACCAAATTTGGCTGCGGCGTTGCGTCTTGCGGCGCATGCACCGTGCATGTGGACGGCGCGCCGGTGCGTTCTTGCCAGACATATGTCGAAGACGTCGAAGGTGCCGAAATCACGACCATCGAGGCCGTCGGCAATGATGAAATCGGTGCAGCCGTTCAGCAGGCCTGGGTCGAACTCGATGTGGTTCAGTGCGGCTACTGTCAGTCGGGCCAGGTGATGTCGGCGGTTGGATTATTGTCCGAGAACCCGAAACCGACCGTCCAAGAAATTGACGATTACATGTACGGCAACGCCTGCCGTTGCGCCACCTATCAACGTATCCGCGCCGGCATCCAGCGCGCGTCTGAAATACTGGAGGCCTGATCTATGACTGTTAACACCTCCCGCCGTGGATTTCTGAAAGGTGCCGCTGCTGCCAGCGCCGTATTGTTGGTGGGCGCACGCGCAGATGGTGCGTTGGCCGCCGCGTCCTCTGACACCGCGCAGTTCAACCCATTTGTTAAGATCGACGCAGATGGAACGGTCACTGCAATCGTCAAGCATTTTGAAAAAGGTCAGGGACCTGCGACGGGCCTGCCCACACTGATCGCCGAAGAAATCGGTCTGCGGATGGATCAGATCGAATACGAGTTCGCTCCGTCCAATCCGCAACTCTATAACAATCTGCTGTTTGGTCCGTTCCAGGGCACAGGCGGGTCAACCGCGATGGCGAACTCGTGGCTGCAATATCGCCAAGCCGGTGCCGCCGCGCGCGAAATGCTGATCTCTGCGGCGGCCCAAGGCTGGGGCGTTGATGCCTCTGAGATCACGATCGAGGAAGGTGTTATCAAAGCCGGTGATCAAACAGCGCCGATCAGCGCGTTTGTCGCTGTTGCAGCACAGATGGAAGCGCCCGCTGAGCCACGCCTGAAAGACCCCTCGGAATTCCGACTGATCGGGAACGAGGCCGTGCGCCGCAAGGATTCGGCCATCAAAGGCAATGGTCAGGCTGTTTATGGCATGGACCTGCACCTGCCGAACCAGATGGTCGCCATGATCAAGCGCCCTGAAGCGCGTGGCGCTTTGGTCACCGGGTTCGATGACACCGCGTCCAAGGAAATCAAAGGGTTCATCCGCGCGGCTGCCCTGCCCAATCAGGCCGGGGTCGCCGTTTACGCAGAAGACACCTGGGCCGCAATCCAGGCCCGCGATGCGCTTGAGGTGGAATGGGATATCTCGGCGGCCGAGACCCGGCATTCGGACCAGATCAAAGCCGAGATCATGGCCGCGCTGGATGCGGAACCCGCATACAATGTGAACCAGGCTGATGTCGCTGCCGTGTCTGCATCCATTGATGGCGCGGCCAAAACGGTCGAGAAGACCTTTTACTTCCCGCTGTTGGCCCACGCGCCGATGGAGCCGATGAACTGCACGATAGAACAGACTGCCGATGGCACAATCGTCCTGCACGACGGAAGCCAAATTCCAACCGGCGTTCATATGGCGTATCAGCAGATCTTTGGCGTGCCCGAGGACAAGATCCAGATCAAGACCCTGTTGGCAGGTGGGTCATTCGGGCGCAGGGCGACGCCAGAGGCCGACTACCAGGTTGAGGCGGCGCTGGCGTTTGTCATCACCGACCGGTCTCGTCCGGTGAAACTGGTCTGGACACGCGAGGACGACATTCGCGGCGGCTACTACCGCCCTGCCTTCGGACACAAGGTCCGTGTCGGGCTGGATGTGGATGGCAACATCGTCGGCTGGCAACATCAGGTCGCCGGACAGTCGATCATGAAAGGCACGCCGTTTGAATCCTTCAGCGTTCATGATGGTGTCGACCACAGTTCAATCGAAGGCATTGCGGACAGCCCGTACAATATCCCGGGCATGGCGGTGGGTCTAACTGACACGCCAAAGGCAACGACCGTGTTATGGTGGCGCTCGGCTGGGCACACGCACACGGCCTACGCAATGGAGACCATGATGGATCTGGCCGCCGCTGCAGCGGGCCGGGATCCGGTAGAGTTCCGGCTGGCCCATCTTGCGGATACCAGCGATGCCGATCAGCAACGCAAAGCCGGCGTTCTCAGACTGGTGGCGGAAAAGGCCGGTTGGGGCAATGCCCCGGCGGGCCGGACGCAGGGCATCGCGGTTCACAAATCCTTTGGGTCCTACGTCGCCGAGGTGGTCGAAGTCTCGGGCGATCCAGACAACGGAATCCGTATCGAGAAAGTCACTTGCGCGGTGGATTGCGGAATCGCAGTAAACCCGGACATCGTCCGCGCCCAAATGGAGGGAGGTATCGGCTACGGTATCGGCCATGTCATGCGGGGTCAGATTACCCTGACGGACGGTGCAGTGGACCAATTCAATTTCCCGGATTACGAACCGCTTCGGATCGGCGACATCGCGGCCATCGAGGTTCACATTGTGCCGTCCGCCGAGGCACCCACCGGTGTCGGTGAGCCTGGGACACCTCCGTCGGCCCCTGCTCTGGCAAATGCGATCAACGCATTGTCCAATTTGCATGTCGCCGAACTGCCAATGTCAGAGAACGGTGTGAGTTTCGTCTGACCCATAATTTCCCGCGCCGATTCTTTTGGGTTGGCGCGGGTTTTTCTGCTCCTGTAGAAATTTGATCAAATTTAGTGACAAGTCAGGACGCCTCCAGTACATCTCGGGCAACAAGACGAACGGAGGCCATTGTGGACCTGAGCGCCCTGCACAGTTTTCGTGTCGCAGCCTGTGACCTGAATGGACAGATGCGGGGCAAACGCGTGCCGCCGACCTATGCGGACAAGCTGAGCAAAGGCACCGTGCGCATGCCTTTCTCTGCGTTGAATGTCGATCTTTGGGGCGCTGATGTCGAAAACAGTCCGCTGATGTTTGAGACCGGCGATGCAGATGGGGTTCTGTTGCCGACTGATCGCGGACCGGTCCCTATGCCCTGGCTCGAAACCGATACAGCTCTGGTCCCCATGAGTCTTCACGATGACGCCGGGGCGCCATTTACCGGCGACCCGAGGCATGCGCTTGCCGCTATCCTCGCACGCTATGCGCAGCGCGGATGGTCTGTTGTTGCCGCAGCGGAACTGGAATTCACACTGCTCGACGCGTCCGGTCCGCATCCCCGACCGCCAATCAACCCGGTGACAGGGCGTCGCGTGTCGGATGACTCCATTTTATCGATGGCCGAGATGGATGCTTTTGATGCGTTCTTCACTGACTTGTATGACGGCTGTACGGCGATGGGCATACCCGCCCAGACCGCCATTTCCGAAAGCGGTGTCGGTCAGTTCGAGATAAACCTGCTACATCAGGATGCACTGCGCTGTGCCGATGATACATGGCTTTTCAAGGCATTGGCGCGAGGGTTGGCCCGCAGGCATGGGTTCGTGGCAACCTTCATGGCAAAACCTTATGCCGATGACGCCGGCAACGGCCTGCACATACATTTCTCGGTCCTGGATCAAAAGGGGCGCAATGTGTTCGACAACGGCAGTCCAGAAGGCACAGACTTATTGCGCTCGGCAGTGGCGGGATGCCTGAAGGCCATGCCGGGCAGCACGCTGGTGTTCGCTCCGCATGGCAATTCATATGCCCGCCTTATTCCCGGCTCACATGCACCCACCGGCGCAAGCTGGGCCTATGAAAACAGAACCGCCGCAATACGCATTCCCGGTGGTTCACCCGCAGCGCGCCGGATCGAACACCGGGTTGCCGGTGGCGATATCAATCCGTACTTGACGCTGACCGCAGTTCTCGGCGCGGCGTTGGTCGGAATCGAAGACGGGTTGCAGCCCCCCACCCCGATCACAGGAAACGCCTACGCGCTCGATGATCTTCCGCAATTGGCAAGGGGCTTGGCAGCGGCAATCGAAGCTTTCGAAGCAGACCCAATGATCGCCCGGCTGTTTCCAGCTGACCTGATCCGCAATCTGGCACTGACCAAAAGGCAGGAGATGTCCCGGTTTGCCAGCCGTCCCGCCGATGAACACTGGCTGAGTTACCTCGAGGCCGTCTGAGCCCCCTTGTCCGACCGTCGTGGGTCCGCTAGGGTAAATTTGATCAAATTTGGTGACTTATGAAAATCGGTATTCTACAAACCGGCCATACCCCCGATGCGTTAAAGGACGATTTCGGGGATTATGACACGCTGTTCCCAGCCCTCCTGACCGGACATGGGTTTGAGTTCGAAACATTTGCCGTCGTGGACGGGCATTTCCCGAACGGCGTCGATGACGCGGATGGTTGGCTGATAACGGGATCGCGACACGGTGCCTATGAGGATCTGCCGTGGATTCCGCCGCTTGAAGAGTTGATCCGCAACATACGCGACAGCGGCAAACCCCTGATCGGAGTGTGCTTTGGCCATCAGATCATCGCGCAAGCACTTGGTGGTAAAGTCGAAAAATTCTCGGGCGGCTGGGCCGTAGGACGCACGGAATATGATTTTGATGGCAACACAGTGTGGCTGAACGCATGGCATCAGGATCAGGTTACAACGCTGCCTGAGGGTGCGCAGGTTCAGGGTCAAAACGATTTCTGTCAAAACGCGATGCTAAGCTATGGCGACACGATCTGGACAGTTCAGGCGCATCCTGAGTTTTCAAACGCATTTGTCAGCGGTCTGATGCGCACACGCGGCAAGGGGGTTGTCCCGGATGCGTTGATGCAAGCCGCAGCAGACCGGACCAGCGCACCGGATGACAATGCTCAAATCGCAAACATCATGGCGGGCTTTCTAAAAAAGGCGCGGGCCTGATGGCCGACTGGACAAAGAAACTACCTCAGGCGGCACGCGACTATTTTGACGGCAAGCGACTGGACGAGGTCGAGTGCATCATTTCTGATCTGCCGGGCATCGCGCGCGGCAAAGCGGTTCCGGCGTCGAAATTTGCGCGGCAGTCTTATTTTCACCTGCCCGACAGCATCTTTTACCAGACCATCACCGGCGATTGGGGCGAGGCTGCGGGCGAAGACGGGTTCATCGAACGGGACATGATCCTGAAACCCGATTTCTCGACCGCGTCTGCCGCACCTTGGACCGGCGACTGGACCTTGCAAGTGATTCACGACGCCTATGACCGGGACGGAGAGCCGATCCCGTTCAGCCCCCGCAACGTGCTGAAACGCGTGGTGAAACTTTATCGCAAAAAGGAGTGGGAGCCGATCGTGGCGCCCGAGATGGAGTTTTTTCTGGTCGCACCCAATGTGGATCCAGCGCAGGGCATCAAGCCGATGATGGGGCGCTCGGGGCGGCCAGCTGCAGCGCGACAGGCCTATTCGATGACCGCCGTGGACGAGTTCGGCCCGGTCATCGACGACATTTACGACTTTGCTGAACATCAGGGATTTGAGATCGACGGGATCACCCAAGAAGGCGGCGCCGGTCAGCTTGAGATCAATTTGCGCCATGGCGACCCGGTCAAACTGGCTGACGAGGTGTTCTATTTCAAACGCCTGATCCGCGAGGCCGCATTGCGGCACAACTGTTTCGCGACGTTCATGGCAAAGCCAATCGAGGACGAACCCGGGTCAGCCATGCACATCCATCATTCGATCATCGATATGGAGACGGGACAGAATATCTTTTCCGGTCCGCAGGGTGGGGAAACAGATGCGTTTTACCACTTCATCGCCGGTCTGCAGATGCACTTGCCCGCCGGACTGGCCGTGATGGCGCCTTACGTGAATTCCTATCGCCGCTATGTGAAAGACCAAGCGGCGCCGATCAATCTGGAATGGGCTCGCGACAATCGCACAACCGGCATTCGTGTGCCTTTGTCGGGTCCCGAGGCGCGGCGGGTCGAAAACCGGATCGCCGGGATGGACTGCAACCCATACCTTGGCATCGCCCTGTCGCTGGCCTGCGGCTATTTGGGTTTGATCCAGCAGGAACGCCCCCGCCGGCAGTTCTATGGTGACGCCTATGACGGCGACGGTGATATCCCGCAGGTGATGGGCAATGCGCTGGACCTGTTTGACGCGGCAACGGCTTTGCATGAGGTGCTCGGCACCGAATTCGCGCGCGTCTATGGCATCGTGAAACGGGCGGAATACGAGGAATTCCTGCAAGTGATCTCGCCATGGGAACGTGAGCACCTGTTGCTAAACGTCTGAGGCGGCGGAATGAACCTGCTCTATTCCAACGACCAAAAGGCGGAGTACCCGCCCAGTTGGTACGCGGCTACGGCAAACCTGATTGACCGATTTCCCTCTCTTTCCGGGGATGCGAAAGCAGATGTGTGCATCGTGGGCGGCGGCTATACCGGTCTGTCAGCGGCGCTGCATCTGACTGAGGCCGGATTCGATGTGGTGCTGCTGGAGGCACATCGCGTGGGCTTTGGCGCATCGGGTCGCAACGGGGGTCAGCTTGGCAGCGCCCAGCGCATGGAACAGGAAGATCTGGAACGTCTTGTCGGCGATCAGGACGCCGCCAAGCTCTGGCACCTCGCCGAAGAGGCCAAAGGTCTGGTGAAGTCCCTGATCACCAAACACAAGATTGACTGCGACTTGAAACCCGGCGTCGCCCAACTGGCCCTGAACGACGCAGAGCGGCATGAGCTGCACGACCATGCGGAACACTTGTTGATCAGGTATGGGTATGACCAACTCGAATTGATGGATACCGAAGCCGGGCGTGCCTTATGCCCGTCACCCGCCTATAAAGGCGGCTATCTGGACACGAGCGCCGCTCATCTGCATCCGCTGAACTACGCTCTGGGTCTGGCCACAGCGGCACAAACAGCAGGGGCTCGCCTGTGTGAAGGCACAGAAGTTCTGGATATCGAGCAAGGTGCGCGGGTTTCCTTACAGACAGCCCACGGGCGGGTCACTGCGGATCATGTCATCCTCGCCTGCAATGGATATCTGGGTGATCTGAACCAACACGTCGCGGCGCGGGTGATGCCGATCAACAATTTCATCGCGGCAACTGAACCGCTGGGCGCGGATGCGGGTAAGGTACTGACCCGAGACATCGCCGTTGCCGACACCAAGTTCGTCGTGAATTATTTCCGCCTTAGCGGCGACGGTCGTTTGCTGTTCGGTGGTGGCGAGAGCTATGGCTACAGGTTCCCGGCAGACATCTCGGCCACTGTGCGCAAACCGATGTCCCAAATTTTTCCGCATCTCAAGGACGTTAAAATCGACTACGCATGGGGCGGCACACTGGCGATCACAATGCGTAGGATGCCGTATCTTGCGCGGGTTGCGCCAAACATTTTATCCGCCTCAGGCTATTCCGGGCACGGCGTCGGAACAGCCACGCATGCCGGGCAACTGATGGCGCATGCCATCCAGGGTCAGGCTGAGGGATTCGACACGATGGCGCGCGTCCTGGCCCTTCCGTTTCCCGGCGGATCAGCCCTGCGCAGCCCGCTTTTGGTACTTGCGATGACTTGGTACGCGTTGCGCGACCGCTTAGGGCTGATACTGTTGAAAAACTGCGATTTTGCGCAGATTCGAGTCCAAAATTTCTCGTAGAAGCCCGGTAGGATTATTCAGCTTAGGGTTCGGCCAAAATCTGACTCTGGCCGTCAGAGGGCATCTCAACAACTGTCATCGATATTGGCTTTGGACTTTATCGACGGATCGCCGGTTCGCAGAAAACTCGAACCTCTTGCATTTTTGAGTTTTTCAACACAATGGGCTCTGAGCCTTCCAGGATTTGCGACAATTTGGTGAAATTTCGCCGACACGGCGAATGGGGGCTTGGCACGGGCCCGCACTTTAATTTAAATAAACGAAAGTTAGAATTCGGGAAAACCAAATATGACGCTGCCACCCAACGTTCATGATGCCGAACCCATCCCTGCAGCCGCACGAGACGCAATTGATGCCTTGATGCAATCGGGGGACCTGTTCCGATACACCGCACCGCAAGATGCGCCTGTCGCCTTGCTGGAAACCGAGTTTGCCGCGTTGCTCGGCACGAAATACGCGCTGGCCGTTTCGTCCTGTTCGGCAGCGCTGTTCCTGTCACTGAAAGCCCTGGACCTGCCGCGAGACGCGCGAGTGTTGATCCCGGGCTTCACCTTTGCGGCCGTCCCCTCGTCCATCGTACATGCCGACTGCATCCCTGTCTTATGCGAAGTTGGGGAGAACTATCGGATCGACATGGCGGATTTTGCCGACAAGCTGGACAATGTTCAGGCTGTCATCATCAGCCATATGCGCGGCCATACCTCGGATATGGACGCAATCATGGACCTGTGCGACGCGCGCAACATCCCGGTGATCGAAGACGCGGCCCATTCGTTGGGCACCACTTGGCACGGGCGCAATATCGGAACAATCGGCAAAATCGGGTGCTTCTCGTTCCAGTCCTACAAGATGATCAACGCGGGCGAAGGCGGCATCCTGATCACGGATGACGCCGACCTGGTGGCCCGCGCAGTGATCATGTCGGGTGCCTACGAGCACAACTGGAAAAAGCACAAGGGTCCCCATGGCGACAACACGCCAGAGCTAGAACAGGCTTTTGCCCGGTGGCAGAACCAGTTGCCGCTGTACAACTTGCGAATGAGCAATCTCAGCGCAGCTGTGATCCGCCCGCAAATTCCTGAACTGGCACGGCGCGTGCGCGACGGACTGTTAAATCATGACTATGTGGCCGACCGTCTGAACACATTGCCATATGTCGAGGTCCCTGCCCCGCTTGCGCCCGAACGCCGGGCGCCGGATTCGATCCAGTTCAACCTAGTTGGAATGGACGAAACCGAAATCCGGGAGTTTGCTGCGGCGTCCGAGGCACGCGGTGTAAAGGTTCAGGTCTTTGGCCTGAGCGAGGACAATGCACGCGCCTTCTGGAACTGGCAGTTCCTGCCCGAGACGTTCGAGCTTCCCAAAACACGGGACATGTTGATGAAAGCCTGTGACGTGCGTTTGCCTGTGCGCCTGACGCGGGAAGAGTTGGACATCATCTCGGACATCCTGCTCGCCTCGGTTGGCGAGGTGACCGGTCCGGTGCCGGTTTATGGCACCTGAATACCTTCAACAAAAAAAAGACCCGCGCGATGCGGGCCTTTTTGAGGTTCATAGTCTGACTTCAGTTCAGCTTTGAGAGCTTTTGTTGCAACTCTGCAAGTTGCTTCTTGATGTCATCCAGATCCTCTTTTGGCTCTGTTTTGTCCTCGTCTTCGGCACTTGGCCCGGACCATCCACCCGAGAGCCCGCCGGTCATGGCTTTCAAAAAGGCCTTTTGCTGCGCCTGCATCGCTTCAAAGCCCGGCATCTGAGACATCGGGTTCATCGCGTTCATGTTTTCCATCATCTTGGCCTGGCTTTCGCGCAGCATATCGAACGAGCTTTGCAGAAACTGCGGCATCATCCCACCGCCAGGCACCATGTAGCTGCGCACCAGATCATTCAGCACATTAACCGGCAGGACGTTTTCGCCACGACTCTCATGTTCTGCAATGATTTGCAGTAGATACTGGCGCGTCAGGTCATCGCCGGTTTTTAGGTCAATGATCTGCACTTCGCGCCCGTCACGGATAAAACCCGCGATATCCTCAAGCGTCACATAGTCACTGGTCTCGGTATTATACAGCCGACGGCTGGCATAGCGCTTGATCAGCAGCGGTTTTTCCTGGTCCGACACCCGGTACCCTCCCCAAGGATGATGCGTTGCAGCACAGGTTATGCGACTGCAGAACAAAAAGAAAGGGCAGGTCAATCGACCTGCCCTGCGCGACTACACCGAATGGGAGGAATGGGTGCGTCTCGCGGACGTTCTTACTTGGCAGCTGTTGCTTTCTTGGCAGCAGCGGTTACGTCGTTGGTGGCTTTTTTGACAGCTGCGGTTGCGTCTTCTGCAGCGTCTTTGCCAGCCGCCATCAGCAGCTCAACGGTTTCGGTCTGAACTTTTTTCGCGATTTCAGCGAAAGCAGCCAGGTTTTCTGCTGCAACTTCAGCCGACGCGCTTGCGAAGTCGGTTGCGGCTTTTGCGTAGTCCGCAGGCTCTGCCTTTGCTTTCGACATCTCGGTCAGTTTGGCCAGAGTTTCCTTGGTCCATTTGTTCGAGATCTCAGCCGATTTCTCAGCCGCGTCCAGCGCAACACCTGACAGCTTCTCGTTCAGGGTTGCGGTCGATTTGAAGGCACCTTCCATTGCAGAGGTGTCAACGGGGAATGCACCCATCATGTCTTTCATGATGGCATTAAAGTCTTGGGTCTTTGCCATTGTCCTAATCCTTTTAGCCAGTCCGGGCCCGCCCCGGGTTTCATCAGCTTGAAGGCAATATGATTGCTGCATCGCAGCATTGCAAGTTTTTTCTTGCTGCGATGCAGAAAAAGTTCAGTTTCAAAGTGAAATCAGGTGTTTGGATTGGCAACAACATACGTGCCCGGTGCGGGTGCCAGGCGCGAGTGATCCGAATCGCCGGTATCTCGGGCGGGCACTTGCTTGCCTGATCGCTTTTTCAGCCAGGCCTCCCACATGGGCCACCAGGACCCTTCGTGGTAATCCGCCTCTTTCAGCCATGTGTCGGCATCCAGCTTCATGTCGGGATTTGTGTAGTGCCCATATTTCTTCTTGCTGGGCGGGTTTACAATTCCGGCAATGTGGCCGGATTCTGAGACCACAAACGTCTTAGAGCGGGACCCCATCTTCTGCACCCCGCGATAGCAATCCTTCCACGCGGCAATGTGGTCCGTCTCGCAGGTGATCGCCATCAGCGGTACGTCGACATCCCCGACCTGCAGCTTGTGCCCCATCATCTCGATCCCGTCTGTGGCAAACTCGTTGCGCTGACACAGACCCCGCAGGTAGTCGACTGCCATCTTGGCCGGCAGGTTGGCCCCATCGCCATTCCAGAACAGCAGATCAAACGCCGGGGGCGTTTCCCCCATCATATAGCTGCGAATGGCCGGACCGTAGACCAAGTCGCGCGAGCGCAGGAACGACATCGTGCGCCCCATGATCCAGGACCGCAGCACACCCTCTTTTTCGACCTCTTCTTCGATCCCGTCGATGAAGTCGTTCTGCAGGAATGGTGTGAACTCTCCCTGATCCGAAAAATCGGTCAGGGCCGTAAAGAACGTAGCGGACTTGACCGACTTGTCCCCGCGCTGTTTCAGCAGCGAGAGCGTCAGGCTCAGCGTGGTGCCTGCAATGCAATATCCGACCGCATTGACCTGCTTGACCTTGCAGATTTTCTTGGCCTCTTCGATCGCCGTCAGAAACCCGTCCTGAATGTACTCCTCCATCCCGGTATCGGCATAGCTCCGGTCCGGGTTGACCCAACTGACCACGAACAGCGTGTATCCCTGTTCGGTTATCCATTTGATCAGGCTGTTCTGCGCCTTGAGATCCAGAATGTAGAATTTGTTGATCCATGGCGGAAACAGGACGATGGGGGTTTGGTAAACGGTTTCGGTGACCGGTTTGTACTGGATCAACTCCATCATCCGGTTGCGAAACACCACATCCCCCGGCGTCGTCGCAAGGTTGCCGCCAACCTCGAACGCGTTCTCGTCCGCCAGTTTGATAACCAGCTCTCCATCGTTGGCTTCAAGGTCGGAAACCATGTTCTCAAGGCCTTGGATGAGCGACTGACCCTCGGTTTCGACCGCCTTTTGCAACGCATCCGGGTTTGTCGCCAGAAAATTCGTCGGCGCCATCATGTCGATGATCTGTTGCGAGAAATATCTGAGCCGGCGCTTGTCCTTGTCATCCATATCTTCAACCGAGGCCACGGCCTGCGCTATTGCCTGGGAGTTGGTTTGATATTGCTGTCGGACGAGGCGGAAATAGGGGTTAGTGTCCCACAACGGGTTGGAAAATCTTTTGTCAGTGAGTTTCGGGTCTTCGTCTTCCACCTCGCCTGTTGCCAGCGCTTGCTGCGCCTCAGCAAAGTTCAAAACCGACTTTCCCCAGTATTCTATCTGTTGTTCCAACAGCTTGGCTGGATTTTGCCAGGCCTCGGCCCAATACGCCGTTGCTGCCTTTGCAAAAAGCTCATGATTCGGAGCGTCCAGCGCGGCCGTGTGGGTTTTTTTTGCGGACATGACTTCGATCAGACGCTTGGACAGCTGTTCGACCTTCTCCATGTTTTCTTTAAGGCGTTCAGTGTGTTCGTCGGTCAAATCTGGCATCTGGTCTTCACTTGTTGTCATTTTAACAATTCCCCCCTAACCTCGCTGCTATGCAGAATAACGTCGTGGGTGTCGGGGGGCAAAGCGGCGAATGGTCCGAACTCTTAGGCTCACACTCCGGAGGTCCCTTCGATGCGCTATATGCTGACCTACGACATGATGGAAACCATGCGTAACACCAACCAATGGTTGGGTGCCACCGCAAGCGCAATGGCATCTTACCCGTTGTTTTCCATGGTTCCAAATCCTGCTTTCAGCTGGATGGCTGCGTGGGGCGAGGTGACCGAGCGCACCTTTCAACGCATGATCGTCAAACCCGACTGGGGCATCCGTACCTTCACCTGCGAAGATGGCAAAGATCATCTTGTTGAAGTCACCACGGTTCTCGAGCGTCCTTTTGGAGACCTGATCCATTTCAGAATAAACGGTCGGAAAGAGCAGCCGCGCAAGGTGTTGCTGGTGGCCCCGATGTCCGGCCACTACGCCACGCTGTTGCGCTCGACAGTCAAAAGCCTGCTGGTCAATTGCGAAGTCTATATCACCGACTGGCATAATGCGCGCGATATTCCTGTGTCTGCGGGTAAGTTCGACGTCGAAGATTACACACTCTATCTTGTCGATTTCATGAAAGAGCTTGGTCCCGACACACATGTTGTCGCAGTGTGCCAGCCTGCGCCATTGACGCTGGCGGCGACCGCCTATCTGGCCGAAGTGGAACCCAAGGCGCAACCCAGCACGCTGACCCTGATCGGCGGCCCGGTCGATCCCGACGCGACCCCAACAGACGTGACCGATTTCGGCAGTCGCGTCACCATGGGCCAATTGGAAGAGACGATGATCCAGCGGGTCGGGTTTAAATACAAAGGTGTGGGACGCATGGTCTATCCCGGCCTTTTACAACTCGCCTCTTTCATGTCGATGAATGCCGAACGCCACTCAAAAGCGTTTACAGATCAGATCCAGCGCATCGTGCGCGATGAAGCATCAGACCATGATGCGCATAACCGGTTCTACGATGAATACCTTGCCGTGATGGATATGACGGCCGAGTTTTACCTGTCCACGGTCGAACGCATCTTCAAAAGACGAGAAATCGCATTGAACGAGTTTGTTGTTGACGGCCACAGGGTGGATATCGGCAAAATCACCGACGTTGCCGTGAAAACCGTTGAGGGTGCAAATGACGACATCTCAGCCCCCGGTCAGTGCATTGCCGCTCTGGATCTCTGCACAGGGTTGTCCGACAATAAGAAAGCCAGTCATGTTGAGCCGGGCGCTGGGCATTATGGCATCTTCGCGGGCCGCAGCTGGCGCGACAATATCCGTCCGCTGGTGATTGATTTCATGAACGAAAACAGCCGCAAACCGCGCCGCCGAGCCGCGAACCAGAACAAGGTGGCCTGAGGCCCGTGGCCGGGAACGTGCAAACCGGCGTCGGGTTTGCTTGCGAATGCCGCGCGTTACAGGGGCGCATTACTGCCGAAGGTGTCCAGGCCGGCACGCATGTCGTGTGTTATTGCCCGGATTGTCGCGCGGCAGAGTTGTACTTTGGGCAACCCGACCCTGCGCCTGATCCCATCGCGGTCTTTCAAATCGCACCGGAGCATATCGAAATCGACCAGGGTGCAGAGCATCTGGCCGTCATGCAACTTGGCCCCAAAGGCGTCTACCGATGGTACGCCAAATGTTGCAAGTCACCCTTGGCCAACACACTCCAGACACCCAAGTTTCCGTTTGCCAGCGTAATTGCCAAGCGGGTTGCGAACCCTTCCAACCTCGGTCCGGTCACGTCCCGCAGCTTTGTGCCCAAGCCGGGTGGAAAGTCGTCACATGAAAGATTTGCGTCAGCGGTGTTCGGCGTCTTGAAGCGCGCGGCCAAGTCCCGCTTTTCAGGCGGCTGGAAGAAAACACCTTTCTTCGACGGTAGCACCGGAGAGCCGGTGTCCAAACCAACCTTGATCAGCAAAAGCGAACGCGACGCGCTTTACCCGTAATCCGCTCGCAGCGGTTCGCTCAGCCACCTCTGCATCGCCTTTATCACCACCTGTGGTGTCTCAAGCGTTGGCAGATGCCCGGCGTTTTCAATCACTTGCATTTCCGCATCCGGGATCAGTTCGGCCATAAACGCATGTTTGCGAACCGGGGTCAGCGTGTCGTGCGCCCCACACAGGATCAACGTCGGCACCTTGATCCAGCGCAGGGTGCCTTGCTGATCTGGTCGCCGCTGCAAGGCGCGCATCTGCCGCACAAACAGGTCTGGTCCGAGATCCGTCGCCATGGCCAGCAGATCGTTCAAGATGGGTATACGCTGCGGTCCCGGGGCAAGCGTATCGGAGCCGACGATCTTGCGCATGCCCTCCTCTAGCCGTCCGGCCTGAACCGCGACGATCAGGTCCTCGCGACCGGCGGCAATCTGCGGCGTGTCCGCCTGCGCGTCCGTCGCCATTAGGCACAGTCGTGTAACCCGGTCCGGTGCGCGGCGCACCAATTCCAAAGCCACAACGCCACCCATGCTGAGCCCTGACAGCGCAAATCGATGGGGAAGCTGATCCAGCAACCCCGAGGCAATTTCTTCGATCCGCTCCCCGGTGGAAGTTGGTGCGACCATCACCGCGCGCTCCCGCGACAGCGCCTCGAACTGAGGTCGAAACAATCGCGCGTCACACATCAATCCAGGTAGCAACACCAGCGGGTCGATCACGCGGGGCCTCCGTCTGCTCGGTTATCCGAGCCCTTTCAGTTTCTCTTAAGGATGAGAGTTTTGCCGGGACCGGGCAAGAAAAACTTCACGGGTAGGTGATGGCGCGAAACCCCGGAAAATCAGCATAGCGGGATCGTCGGGTCGGTAGGTTTTCTTCCGGGTCTGCGCCTGGCTTTAACAGGCAACCGCGCGGTGCGATGTAGCTGTCGATCCGACGATGCGGGTTTGGGCGCCATACGAGGTTGAACGCGCAAAGCTTGGGAAAGAACCAGATCTCGGAATAGTCCAGGTGATCATGCATCCACCAAGCCAAATCCCGCCAATCGCGCCCTTGGGCATATTGGTCGGCGAACCAGGGGATCACGATAGACGCACCCGCAATCCGCGCGTCACCCTCGCCCCGATCCCAGATATGGCATTCCAAGGGGTTGTCGTTGCGCGCGCAATTCAATCGATTCTCGTTACCGAACCGGTTCAGCGACGGCGAACGGTAGCCTGAGCGCACGGCAACCCGGCCAAAGGTTTCCTCCAGAGGGTCCAGAAGCGTTTCACAAAAAGCCCGTCCGGTTTCGATGGCGAGATCGGGGTTGTCGGGTATGTTTTGTTTCTCGTGGAAGTTCCCGATCTCGGAATACAGGAAGTCGCGCATGAAGAAATGCCGAGACAGGCGCACGCGACCAAGGGCCTCAAGGCTCCACATGCTGCCCGGCTTGCGCATGTCAGTACCCCAGCCAGCGAAACGCCCCATCCGGACCGAGGGACGAGAATGGATTGAAGGCGACCTCCCAGATCGTTCCGTCGGGTGCACGAAAGTAGCCGTGATGCCCACCCCAGAACACATCCGACGCCGGTTTCAGGATGTTTGCGCCTGCCGCTTTGGCGTCACGCAGAACCTGCGCGACATCTTCCTTTGCGCGGCAATTGTAGCTGAGCGTGATCGCGCCATGGTTCAGGGTTTCTATCGGAACGCCAATCTCATCAGCCAGCGCTGATAGGGGATAGA
Source organism: Ruegeria sp. B1 (assembly GCF_056535885.1). Classification (NCBI taxonomy): domain Bacteria; kingdom Pseudomonadati; phylum Pseudomonadota; class Alphaproteobacteria; order Rhodobacterales; family Roseobacteraceae; genus Ruegeria; species Ruegeria sp. B1. The sequence goes on from NZ_JBQFJA010000001.1 coordinate 3,461,754, forward strand.
GCCCGAGTGTCTGACCGATCAGATCGTAGGCGATGACACCATCGGGGCTATCGACCCGTTTCCAGCCCATCGCATCATAGAAACCCGCGGCAGCTTCGGGATCATCGACCCCAACGGTAATCAGGCTGACACGTTGGTCCATCATTCCACCCCTAGTCCCTTCAGCCACTCAAGAATGCCGGTGACGGCCGCGTCGGTCTGACCGGGCGACATCAGCCGGCCCGCAACAACATGGGAGTGCGGGTCATCCCCCGGACCCATCGTGACCAGTGTCACCTCTGATGGCCCACCCCAGGATCGCGCCACAAGATGCGTCCGCTCGGGCCGCACAACTTGGTCGTCATCCGAAAACCAGAACAAGGCTGGCACAGAAGCACCCGAGAAATCGAGCCCATACACCGTGTCCACCAGCACGGACATCGGGACAACGGCTTCCCATGGATAGACGGTGGACCAATATTTGTTTTTCTCTGGATCGGGGCTGGTCCCATCCCGCTCGTGACCCAAAACCATCGGCAGCCAGGTGCGCGCCCAAGGCAGTGACGGCATCCAGGCAACAGCTGTATTCACGCCGAAATTCGGAGAAACAAAGACCATCGCAACAACGTCTTCGCTCAGGTCCGGGTTCAACGCCGCCGCCGCCGCCAGGGTTCCCCCGGTCGACGTTGACAGGATGACGACTTTGTCCCCCACTGCGCGCGCTGCGGCCACGCCTTCGGCCATGTCGCGCATCCAGCCCGACGCGGTACCTTCTGCCATGGCCTCTCCGTCACGGCCATGACCTTGCAGGCGGGTGTAGACCAGATTGGCCCCCAACGCCTCTGCAACACGATCCGGAACCGGCCGGATTTCCTCGGAACTTGCCGAGAATCCATGAACATACAGCACCGAGTATGGCGTGCGTTGTTCTTTGAAGCCGTCCTGCCAAATCACCCGTTTTTCGACACCGGGCACGATGTCATCAAAGGCGGATTCGGTGCTTTCGAAATAAACCTGCACACCCTCGCCAAAACGCCGGTCATCAAAGACTGGCACAAGGTTGACCTCTTCGCGTGGACCAAACCAATAGACCAGGCCACCAACGACAATCAGTGCCAAGACGACGCGCCCCAAAACCCATCCAAAACGCCGCATCAGTCTTCTCCCATCACATCCAGGATCGCGTTTTCAATCAGACCCAGACAGGGGCCATCGGAAAACCGGTGATCTGCATCTTTGACCAACAGCAGACGTATGTCCGGTCCCGTGGCATGGTCGAGCAATCGCACAGCGGTCTCGGTCGAAACTGCGGTGTCTGCGGTGCCTTGCAAACAGCGGACAGGAAACGGCAGGTCTAGCGGGGTCCGCAGCACGAGGTGGTTGCGGCCGTCTTCGATCATGCGCTTGGTAATGATGTATGGCTCCATATAGTCGGACGGCAGTTCCACTTGCCCGACCGTATCCAGCACCGTTTTCTGTTCATCGCTGAAAGAGGCCCAATACCCATCTTCGGTGAAATCGGGTGCTGCAGCGATTGTGACCATCCCGGCAATCCGGTCCGGCATCGCCTTGGCCAGCAACAACGCCTGCCAGCCCCCCATTGATGAGCCAACCAAAACGAGCGGTCCCTCGGTCAGCGCCCCCACAGCCGCGACAGTATCCTGATGCCAGTCCCCAATGCATCCATCGGTAAACCCGCCCGAGCTCTCACCGTGACCGGAATAGTCAAATCGCAAGTATCCCTGCACCCGCGCCTGTGCCCAGGCCTCAAGATGGACGGCCTTGGTACCCTCCATATCCGACTTGAGCCCCCCAAGGAACACGATGGTCGGCCCTGCGCCGTCGCTCTTGTGATACGCCAGCCGCCGCCCCTGTGCGGTGTCCAGATATTGTGTCGCTGCCATTGAACCCTCATTCGCTTTGACCAACATCATGCACGGCAGCAGCGGTGTCGCAATTGCCGAATTTCATCCTCTCGTCGCGTCAGGTCGGCACCCCATCCATACTTGACAGGCATTGCTGCACCTGCCACATGAGCCAGACACCATAACCCGCAACCGGGCGTTCAGTGGGCGCCAAACCGACGAGGAGAGCCGATATGGCCCTGGACTCACAGTCAGTCTCCCTTACTTTTCCCGATGGCAATTCCCGATCCTACGACGCAGGCGTGACACCTGCGCAGGTGGCTGCCGATATCTCCACTTCGCTGGCCAAAAAGGCCATTTCGGCGACTGTGAACGGGCAGCACTGGGACCTGCAATGGCCCATCGATGCCGACGCGCAGATCGCCATCCACACCATGAAGGATGAAGAACAGGCCAACGAGCTGATCCGCCATGATCTGGCGCATATCATGGCGCGCGCCGTGCAGGAAATCTGGCCCGACACGCAGGTCACCATCGGACCGGTGATTGAGAACGGCTGGTATTATGACTTTGACCGGGCAGAACCGTTTACGCCGGAAGATCTCGGCCTGATCGAGAAAAAGATGAAGGAAATCATTAACAAGCGCGACCCCGTGACCACCGAGGTCTGGGACCGTCAGCGGGCGATTGATTTCTATACCAAGAACAAGGAGCCCTATAAGGTCGAGTTGATCGACTCCATTCCGGGCGATGAACCGCTGCGCATGTACTGGCACGGCGACTGGCAAGATCTGTGCCGCGGCCCACATCTGCAGCACACCGGTCAGGTACCGGGTGACGCGTTCAAGCTGATGTCGGTTGCAGGCGCGTACTGGCGCGGCGACAGTGATCGCCCGATGCTGCAACGTATCTATGGCGTGGCCTTCACTGGCAAAGAAAAGCTGAAAGCCCACCTGCATATGCTGGAGGAGGCCGCCAAGCGCGACCACCGCAAGCTGGGTCGCGAAATGGACCTGTTCCATTTCGAGGAACACGCACCGGGGTCGGTCTTCTGGCACCCTGCCGGTTGGCGTATCTTTCAGAATCTGATCGCCTATATGCGTCGCCGTCAGGAAGCGGCCGGCTATGTCGAGGTGAACACCCCCGACATCATGGACCGGGCCCTGTGGGAGACCTCGGGTCACTGGTTCAACTACATGGAAAACATGTTCCTCGCCAAAACGCATGATGAACGGGACTATGCGCTCAAGCCGATGAACTGCCCGGGTCATATGATGATCTACAATCACAGCCTGCGCAGTTATCGCGAGTTGCCGATGAAGATTGCCGAGTTTGGCAAAGTGCATCGGTACGAGCCTTCGGGCGCGCTGCACGGGTTGTTGCGCGTGCGCAGCTTTACCCAAGACGACGCGCATATCTATTGCACGCCTGAGCAGCTGACTGATGAATGTCTGAAGGTCAACGACCTGATCCTGTCGATCTACAAAGACTTCGGCTTTGAAGACGTGCATGTCAAACTGTCGACCCGCCCGGAAAATCGGATTGGCAGTGACGAAAGCTGGGATCTGTCCGAGGGCGCGTTGAAAACCGCTCTGGATCGGGCCGGGATGAGCTACACGATCTTCGAGGGCGAAGGCGCATTCTACGGGCCCAAGCTGGAATATGTTCTGCGCGACGCCATCGGCCGCGACTGGCAGTGTGGTACCCTGCAGGTGGATTACAACTTGCCGGAACGGTTTGGCTCGACCTATGTCAGCCAGTCCGGCGAAAAGCTGGCACCGGTCATGCTGCATCGAGCGCTCTTTGGCTCGCTGGAACGGTTCATCGGCATCCTGATCGAGAACTGGGAGGGCAAACTGCCATTCTGGTTGGCGCCGCGTCAGGTCGTGGTTGCATCGATCACGTCAGATGCGGACGCCTATGTAACCGAAGTTGTCAAAACGCTCAAAGCAGCGGGCATCCAAGTCGAGGCTGATACCCGCAACGAAAAGATCAACTACAAGGTCCGCGAACACTCGCTTAGCAAAGTCCCGGTCATTTTGGCCGTCGGTCACCGCGAGGTTGAGGACCGCACTGTCAGCGTCCGGCGTCTGGGTGAAAAACAGACACAGGTTCAACCGCTTGAGGCTGTAACAAAAGAACTGGCGCAGGCGGCGACGCCGCCGGATCTGCTGTAACATTCGGCGACAAATCGCCAGAAATCCGGCCCTGTTTTCGGGGCCGGATTGAAACAATTAACAATTTTCAATTCAAAAACAATTTGTTACCCTGCAAGGGCACATGACGATCTTTGACGGCGTTGTGAGACACGGGCTCGTGAATTCAACTATGCCGTTCATGCCATTACCTTTGTCAGTGTCACAAGCAGACATACGCAGTTATTAAAAGGATTTCCGAGATGTCCAACACCGCAAAAACCCTGGTTATCGCAAGCGCCGTCGCCGCAGCCGTATCCGGTGCCGCCACCACAGCAACCGCACAAGCCAAAGAGAAATGCTATGGCGTTTCGCTGGCGGGTCAGAACGACTGTGCAGCAGGCCCCGGCACCACCTGCGCGGGTACATCAACCGTCGACTACCAAGGCAATGCATGGACGCTGGTCGATGCGGGCACATGCGCCGATATCGAACTTCCGGCCGAGGCCAATGGCACTGCACGCAAGGGCTCGCTGGAGCCGCTGGAGCGTGATCTGCCAGCATAAGGTCGGATAGACGAGCACAAAAGGGGGCGGGCCGCATCGCCCGCCCTTTTTCTTGGTGATCAAGGAACTGACACATGCTGGATGATGCCCCCAGGTCGAACCATCTGCCCGCCGCACCGGGCGTGGGATACAAACCGCAGCATTTTGCGCAGATTCTGGATCATGCAAAGCCCGTGGCTTGGTTGGAAATTCACGCAGAGAATTACATGGGTGATGGCGGCCGTCCTTTGGCGCAGTTGCGCCACCTGTCCGAACAGTTTCCCATATCGGTTCATGGCGTCGGCCTGTCTATCGGCAGTGAGGGTGCGCTGGATGCCAATCATCTTGCGCGCCTCAAGCATCTGTGTGGATGGCTGAACCCGGCCAGCTTTTCCGAGCATCTGGCCTGGTCCACCCATGACACGCATTTTCTGAACGATCTGTTACCCCTGCCCTACACAGACGAAACGATCACGCGAGTTTGCGACCATATCGATCAAGTGCAGGAGACGGTGGGGCGCCAGATGCTTTTGGAGAACCCGTCAAGCTATCTGGCCTTCGATGAAAGCACCTGGTCCGAGCCTGATTTCCTGCGAGAAGTGTCGCGGCGCACCGGATGTGGTCTGTTGCTGGATGTCAACAACGTGTTTGTGTCCGCCACAAATCTGGACTACTCGCCACAGGGCTACATCGACGAATATCCGCTTGATAAAGTGGGTGAAATTCACCTCGGTGGGCATGACGAGGACGAAGACGACCACGGGCACCCCTTGCTGATCGACAGCCATGGGCGCGAGGTCGTCGACCCGGTTTGGGCCCTGCTGGATTACGTTCTGGATCGGTCGGGTCCCAAACCCTTGCTGGTTGAATGGGACACGGATGTGCCTGACTGGCCTGTTCTGCGCGCAGAAGCCGAACGCGCCCAGGCCGCGTTGGAGCGTGTACCGGCATGAGCGTGTCGCAGTCGGCCTTCCGAGCGGCCTTGTTGGACGCCTCTGTTCCCGTGCCAGATGGGCTTTCGGATGCCGAGGCGCGCCCAGCGGGGCGACGGTTCAGTGTGTATCGAAACAACGTGGCTGTGTCACTGACCGAAGCGATGCATCAGGCTTTTCCGGTCATCACGAAATTGCTCGGCAATCAGAACATGGACGGCCTGTCCGGGCTGTTCCTGCGGCGGCATCCGCCGTCTTCCCCACTGATGATGTTTTATGGTGAGGCTTTTCCTGACTTCCTCGCGGGGCTGCCGCAGCTGTCCCATCTGGGATATCTGCCGGATATCGCGCGCCTGGAACTGGCATTGCGCCGGTCTTATCACGCCGCGGACAGTCAGCCTGCCCCACCTGGCGCCCTGGATGTGCCACCCGAAGACATCATGCGGGCCAGTCTGACATTTGCGCCATCGATGCAGATCATATGTTCTGATTGGCCGATTCACGCGATCTGGCGCTTCAACACGGAGACGGACGCACCGAAACCTGACGCGGGCGGGCAGGACGTTCTGATCGCGCGACCCGAATACGACGCGGCACCGCATGTGTTACCGGTGGGCGGCGCCGATTGGATTTCGCACTTACAGGCGGGCGGCACCATCGGCATGGCGTTCGAAAAAACCGCCGCGCAAACACCTGACTTTGACCTTGGAACCACTCTGGCGCTGCTTTTGCAGGGCAATGCAATAACTTCTGTGACTATCGAAAGGCTCGAGACATGACTGCCCTGATCTCACTTCACAACAATACTCTGGGAAAGCTTGAGCTTACATCCAGCTGGCTGACACCAACCCTTGCCAGACTGGTTTTTGCCGCAACCCTGCTGATTTACTACTGGAATTCTGCCCTTACAAAGCTGGGCAGTGGTTTTTTCGGTTTTCTGTTCCCGTCTGATGGCGCCTATGTCCAGATATTCCCAAAGGCCATGGAGGCGGTCAGCTACGACAGCTCGCAACTGGGCTTTTCTTACTGGATCATTGCCGTAGCGGGAACATGGGCCGAATTTCTGTTGCCTGCTCTTATTCTTGTCGGGCTGTTCTCGCGTCTGGCCGCGTTAGGCATGATCGGGTTTATCTGGGTACAGACGATTGTGGATGTAGCTGGTCATGGCGCGCAGTTGGGCAGCTTTTTCACCGCCGCGCCCAATATTCTGGATCAGCGCGCGATGTGGACTTTTCTGATGTTGGTGATCGTCATCCATGGTTCAGGGCCGTTGTCCATCGACCGGCTTTTGCGCCTGAAGTGACCTAGAAATGCGCCTTGGGCTCGTCGGGTTTACCTGCCGCCAGCCCAAGGATGCCCGCCACCGCAGCAAATGCAATCGGGAACATGGTAAAGACACCGAAGCCAAACGCATAATACATGCCCGCAGCGGAAATCAGTAACAACACACCGGCGATCAACGCGCGTGCGTGTGCCATGGCACCACCCGCGATCGCCAGCAAGGGCGCCAGAATCGAGGCCGCCTGAATCACGCCAGGATTTTCGACCTGTTTCGCCAGCCCGTCGAAATCGCCGAAGTGTTTTACCGCCTCTACATACCCGTATCCAAAAAACCCAACGATCATACCGGTCAAACCGGCGATCACACCCAAAATCATAGCAGCGTTACGCATGGACGATCCTCGCAGTTGCGTCAGTGCACATAGGTATTGATTTATGCAACGCCAAGTTTTGCACGCGCCTCGGGTGTCCAACCCAGGACCAACGCCCCACCCTTTTCGATCAATGGGCGTTTCATGAGCGTTGGGTGTTCCTTCAACAATTCCAAAGGCGGACGTGTACGTTGCTGTTCATCCAGCCCGCGCCACGTTGTTGAACGGATATTGAGCAAAGCATCGCCGAACTCGGCAAAAGCCTGCGACAGCACGGTTTCCGGCACGCCGTCGTCCCGCACATCCACAAACTCTGCATCTGGAAATGATTTCAGCGCCTTACGGCATGTATCGCAGGTTTTGAGACCATAAAGACGCATATCTGTACTGCTCCTGAACTTGATTCTATTTTTGGCAATCTTGCCGCGTTCTTCCGGTAATTCTTGATTTTTTACTTCACCATGCAATGTTGAAAAAGATGAAACCCGCAATCCGGACCTGATCAGTCGCTTGATCTGGCAATCGTGTTGCGGTTTTGTCTGCCCCCGCCCCACCAATTTGTGGGACAATGCGTAAGTAGAAGGAGACACGGGACATGCCAACTGGCACCGTGAAATGGTTTAATACCACGAAAGGCTATGGGTTTATTGCCCCCGACGAAGGCGGCAAAGATGTGTTTGTTCATATCTCGGCTGTTGAACGATCCGGCCTGACCGGACTCGCTGACAATCAGAAGGTTTCTTATGAGTTGCAGGACGGGCGTGACGGCCGCCAGATGGCTGCCGAATTAAAACCCTTGTAACGACTGCCCCACCGAGCGCGGCGAATTTCGACATAGGTTAGCGGCCAATTTCCGGCCGTTGACCGCAAATTAAAGCGTTTTCTTTATCCCCGTGCGGGCTTGGGCTTATCACGGGTTGTCCAGTTTTGACCCATAGCGACAATGCAAGAGGTGCCCGTGGCATATGTGGCCACCATGGTCCAGTCACCTCGTTCATTTGTCCAGATTTCCAGTATCTGCTCTGGGTCGCGAATTCCCGTCGCCACCCGCCGCGCTCCAAATTGTCGGTTCAGCTTTTCATGCAAACGCGTTGTGGGTTCGCACAGGACTTCGGCAATGGGTGATTTGGCATGAGCCGGGGATGCAATCCCGAGCGCAACGCAAACCGCCGGAATAAAAGAAAAATGCGTCATGAAACCAGTGTAACAGTTTCATGACATTTCGTATATACAAATGATGTTCTTTTGAATCAGCTTTTGCGGATGATGGCTTCGAATTCGCGCCATTCCCGGGCTGTCATGCCCGAGTTTTGCTGCGTGACGGTTTCACCGGCCAGCATCCTGCGCAGGCTTTCAACCATTTGCGCGGACAGGTTCACGGCGCCGAGGCGGTAATCCTCAAAGGCCCTGTACGCGAACGGCACCCAGTCTGCGACGATCCTGCACATCGTCTCGGCATAGACGCGGATTTCATATTGGGCATGCGGGTCCGCGCGCAGACGCAGAAAATGGAACAGATTGTGCAAATCTACCTTCCAGTACCACTGCGTGTAGATGTTTGCGGGCAGATTCATGCGGGCCAGTTCCCGGGCTAGCCCCTGCTGGCCGTCGTCACTGATCATCGCCTCGTAATTGTCGTAACACCGCGCGCTGTCTGCCTTGAGGATGTCCAGAACACGGGCCGCCTCTTCACCCTGCAGCGCCGCGCCGCGCCCCTGATTGTTCACCTCGGACTGGGCGGCCACATGCTCGGGCGCGGGAATGTAGAATTCACGATCCAGGATCGAGTACCGGGCTGAGTACTCGTTCACATTGGCCGTACGATGACGGATCCATTGGCGGGCCACAAAGACCGGCAGTTTGACATGCAGTTTGATCTCACACATTTCAAACGGGGTCGAATGCCAGTGACGCATCAGATACCGGATCAACCCTTCATCGTTTTGAACGGACTTGGTGCCTTTTCCATAAGACACGCGAGCCGCCTGACAAATGGCGGCATCATCGCCCATATAGTCGATGACGCGAACGAAACCGTGGTCGAGAACGGGGTGTGCTGTGTACAGGTGGTCCTCTATGCCCGCTGCAACGACGCGGCGTGTTGGATGCGACTGCGCGCGTTGCGCTTCGATCTCGGCCTGTTGGTCGGTTGACAGCGGCATGAAGTATTCCTTTCCTGTAATGAGTCGCCACCTACTATATCTCGTCATCTCCGATGCTAAAACCGCGATATGTGCGCGCGATGCAGCAAATTTGCAAAAGTGATTTCCACGCCCCTCGACTAACCCCAGCGGCGCGCTAAGCTGAACCGAAATCAATTCGAAGAAGGATGGCCGACATGGCGCTGAAATACCTGCACACTATGGTCCGTGTGAAGGATCTGGAAAAATCCATCGCGTTTTACGAGTTGCTAGGGCTCAAGGAAACCCGCCGCTATGACAGCGAGGCGGGACGCTTTTCGCTGATCTTTTTGGCGCCTCCGGGACAAGAGGACAGGCCCATCGAACTGACCTACAACTGGGATGGCGACAACGACCTGCCCAGTGACAGCCGACACTTCGGCCACCTCGCATACGGTGTCGACAACATTTACGAGGCCTGCCAGCACCTGCAGGACAACGGCGTTGTGATCAATCGCCCACCCCGCGACGGGCGCATGGCGTTTGTCCGCTCTCCCGACAATATCTCGGTCGAGTTGCTGCAGAATGGTGAGGCTTTGGAACCTGCCGAACCCTGGGCCAGCATGGAGAGCACTGGTCACTGGTGATCCGTTGGTTAACAGCATGGGCCTTGGCCGCTTTGGCCAGCCCGGTTCAGGCAGAGCCGTGCCGTCTGGCATTGGCGCTTGCGCTGGATATCTCTGTTTCGGTGGATGAAACAGAGGATGCCTTGCAGAGGCAGGGCCTTGCCGCTGCCTTGGTCGCACCCGAAGTACAGAGAGCGTTTTTTGAGTCACCCATGCCGGTGGCACTGGCCGTCTATGAGTGGAGTGGCCGCTCGACCCAGAACGTTGTCCTGAACTGGCAGGTGATTGAGACCATGGCCGATCTGCTTTCGGTCGCCACCCATATCAGCCAATCCACCCGGTCCGATAGCGGGTCTGCGACCGCCATGGGACACGCGCTGGCCTTTGGTGCCACCCTTATGCAGGAGGCGCCGAAATGCCTGTTTCAAACCATCGATCTGTCTGGCGATGGGTCGAATAATGATGGCTATGGACCGCAGATTGCGTACCGGCATTTTCCTTTTGAAAACACAGTGGTCAATGGCCTGGTCATTAATGCCGCCGATTTCGAAGGTGAGCTGTTTCTGATCCCCTTCTTTGAGAACAACGTTCTGCACGGACCGGGCGCGTTTCTGGAAATTGCCCAAGGATTCGAAGATTTTGAGCGCGCAATGCGCAAGAAGCTGGAGCGCGAGTTGAAAGGCCTGCAGATCGGCGCACTTCAGGACCCTGAACCGTGAGGATTGGCCTTGTGATCACGCTTCTCTGCGTGTTGGCCGGACCCGTATCCGCACAGTGTCGGCAGGCGCTGGCCCTGGGCTTGGATGTCTCCGGATCCGTGGACAGTCGGGAGTATCGGCAACAACTCGGGGGGTTGGCCGCGGCGCTGCGTCGGCCTGACATTCGTCAGTTGATCCTGTCGGACACCTTGGCAACCGTGCGCCTAGCCATCTTTGAATGGAGCGAACCGGGATATCAGAGAGTTCTATTCGAGTGGACCGACATTCGAACCTCCGCAGATCTGGCTGGGATCGCAACGCTGCTTGATAGTGTTAGGCGAAGCGCCGCGCCACAGGGTACGGCGGTCGGGTCCGCCATGCTGTTTGGGGCGGACCTTCTGGCGTCACAACAGGACTGCTGGAAACGTACGCTGGACCTGTCCGGAGACGGTAAACACAACCTTGGCCCGCACCCGCGCGACGTTAAATCCGCGCTTCAGACCAAAGGGCTAACAATCAATGGATTGGTTATTGGTGCAGACGACCCAAACAACGGGGACGCACGGTACGTTCAGGTCGGTGAATTATCAGCCTATTACAACGCCTGGGTTGTTCTTGGGCCAAATGCCTTTGTCGAATCTGCGTTGGGGTTCGAAGCTTACGAGGACGCGATTGCCCGTAAGCTGATTCGCGAGTTGGACAGCATCGTGCTGTCAGATTTGCGCCGCTGATCAATAGATATAGCGAATTTGATCCGTCCAATACCGCTCAACCCGGCGCAGCGACCCTGTGATATCCTCAATCCCCTCAAGCCCCAGCACACCCCTGCCCTGCAAACCCTCGACATGGCGTGCAAACAGGTCCGATACGATGTCGCGGATTTCCCGCCCCTGCGGCGTCAGACGCACCCGAACCGAACGCCTGTCGATCTCGCAGCGCTGGTGATGCATGTATCCCATATCGACCAGTTTTTTCAGGTTGTAACTGACATTGCTGCCCTGATAGTAGCCTCGGCTTTTCAATTCGCCCGCTGTCACCTCATGGTCGCCTATATTGAAGAGCAATAGCGCCTGGACCGCATTGATCTCCAAAACACCAACGCGTTCGAATTCATCCTTGATGACGTCCAGTAACAATCGGTGAAGCCGTTCCACGAGGGCCAGTGCCTCGAGATAGCTGGTCATGAACCCCTTGGTTCCCGGCGCGGAGACCTGCATTTCCATACTCATCCGATCCTCCGATTCAGTCGCGCAGTTTGAGACACGATGAACTGAATTCCCGAAAAATCGGTTAAGTCGAATTTTCCATTATTTTTGAAAGGTCTGAGCGATGTCGGCAACAAGTTCGGCAAAAGGCCGGGGGGGGTCGACCTGGCCTGTCACCCATTGGTACAGGTCCTGATCGTTTTCGTGCAGCAGGGCGTCATAGGTATCCAAAGCGTCTTCGTCCATCCCGCTGAGGTTGCGATCCGCAAAGGCCGACAGGATCAGGTCCATCTCCTTTATGCCGCGCCGCATCGACCGCATTTTCATGCGTTTTATCCTAAGCTCTCTGGATTCAGTCACTTTTCCCTCTCCAGCATCAGGCGCATCTTTTTTTCAAGGCGTGCGGCACGTTCGGCGCAGGCCCGCATCTCGCCCCGGATCGCGCGCAATTCAGCGACTGCATCGGCCAGTTCAATATTGTTTTCGGCCATCTCGTCGGGCCCGTCCATGCCCTCACCTTCGCCGGTCAGCAGCCACATGATGGATACGTTGATCATGCCGGCCATCATCGACAACCTGTTGGCGCGCGGCTCGGACAGGTCGTTCTCCCAGGCGATAATGGTTGACTTTTTAACCCCAAGCCTGCGCGCGAACTCGGATTGGCTCATCCCTGCCGCTTCGCGTGCCCCCGCCAGCCGATCCCCGAATGTCGCCGATTCAGGTCCGTACCAGTCGCTTTCGTCGTTCATCGGGGTCTCCAACTCTTCTTTTTCATATCGCTTGATCGCCATTCGGGCGCACCCTATGACAGTCAGGTTGAACATACAAACCGAGGCCGCCCATGAGTTTCCTGTCTGCAACACTGTCGCGCGTGAAACCCTCCCCCACCATCGCGATGACGGCCAAAGCCGCTGAATTGAAGGCCGCCGGACGCGATGTCATCGGCCTCAGCGCGGGTGAGCCCGACTTCGACACACCCCAGAACATAAAAGACGCAGCGGTGGCGGCCATCTCAGCGGGCAAAACCAAATACACGGCCCCCGACGGCATCCCCGAACTGAAACAGGCCGCCTGCGCCAAGATGAAACGCGATCACGGGTTGGATTACACACCGGCACAGATTTCGGTTGGAACCGGCGGCAAGCAAACGCTCTATAACGCGCTGATGGCAACGATGAACGAAGGGGATGAGGTCATCATCCCCGCGCCCTATTGGGTCAGCTATCCGGATATGGTGCTTTTGGCGGGCGGCACGCCGGTCGTGGTAGAAACGACGCTGGACAACAGTTTCAAATTGACGGCCAGCCAGTTAGAGGCTGCCATTACGCCCAGAACCAAATGGTTCATCTTCAATTCGCCTTCGAACCCGACCGGCGCGGGCTATAGCCGAAGTGAGCTCAAGGCCCTGACCGAAGTTCTGATGCGCCACCCGCAGGTCTGGATCATGTCAGACGACATGTATGAACACCTCAATTACGACGGGTTCGAATTCTGCACCCCCGCCGAAGTCCAACCTGGGCTCTATGACCGTACGTTGACCTGCAACGGTGTGTCCAAGGCGTATGCCATGACCGGCTGGCGCATTGGCTATGCAGCCGGACCGGTCGAAATCATCGCAGCGATGCGCAAGATTCAGTCTCAATCTACCTCGAACCCCTGCTCAATCAGCCAATGGGCCGCGGTAGAGGCGTTGACCGGAACGCAAGAGTTTCTGGCTCCGAACAACGAGACGTTCAAACGCCGCCGCGACCTTGTCGTTGAGATGCTGAATGCAATTGAGGGGATCACCTGCCCGACGCCCGAGGGCGCGTTCTATGTCTATCCGTCCATCGCCGGGCTGATTGGCAAGACAACCCCGGCCGGCACCGTCCTCGACAGCGACGAGGCATTTGCAACTGCCCTGCTTGAAGAAGCAGATGTGGCCGTGGTGTTCGGAGCGGCCTTTGGCCTGTCGCCGAACTTCCGTGTCAGCTATGCGACCTCGGACGAGGCATTGACAGAGGCCTGCACACGCATCCAGCGTTTCTGTGCCGCATTGACCTGATCGGAGGCCGCCAGATGTCCGCAGAACTGCCCGAGTATTACTTCCGTGTGCGCGAGAACGGCGCCATCGTATTCAAAGTCGACACCGAGAACCGGCAGCGCCGGATCGAAATGGATCAGATTGCGGTCATCAATATCCGCAACGGCGAGGTTAAACCGCACGGTCAGCGCACCCTGACCGAAGCGGATGAGACGGAAATCGCACGTTGGATGGCCGACCGCACAGCCCTGTTGGCCAAGCGGGACATCGACGACATTCACCGCGCGGTCGACTATATGAACCTGACGACGCAATGGGCGCAGTCAAAAGCGTCGGATCAACAGTTGGAGGACGTGACCGATCGGCTGCTGATGGCCATGCACGATCTGCGTTCGGTTCTGGTGCGCAAAAAGGCGGATCGGATGGGCAAAGACTGATCACGGTCTATTCTGCGGGCACCCCAACCTCTCGGACCGATCTGAACCAGAACCTTGCCATCAGCAGGACCGCTGCACATGCCAGCCCCAGCACCAAACCCAACCAGACACCGATACCCTCCATACCCTGGATGAACCCAAAGTAATACGAAGCCGGAAGCCCCACGGCCCAATAGCTGAGCGCCGCCATGACCATCGGTATCTTGGCGTCCTGCAAGCCGCGCAGCAGACCCAAGGCAATCACCTGAGCGCCGTCGACCAACTGAAACAACGCGGCCATCGCCAACAGGCCGGTGCCAATGGCCAGGATTTGCGTCCGCTGCGGATCATCAGGTTCCATGAACAATGAAATCAGCGGGTCGGCGCAAGTCAGAAACAGGATGATCGTCAGCACGGACATAACCAACGACATGCCGGTCACCGCGATGGCACCCTTTTCCAGATGCGCGCGATCCCGTCTGCCCAGCGCATTGCCAGCTCGTATGGTGGCGGCATTGGACAGGCCTAAATGGACCATGAACGTTGCAGATGCCAGATTCAGGGCAATACCATGCGCGGCCAGGGGCACCTGCCCCAGCCACCCCATCATGACGGCTGAGGTCGCAAACAGGGTAACCTCAGCCAGCGTTGTCAGCCCGATGGGAACGCCCAGCTGGAGAACGCGCAGGAACATCTCCCAATCCGGCCGCCAGAAGCGCCGAAACAGGCTGTGTTCAGGCAATACGCGCACCGCGTAGACCACAACGGAAACGAGAGACACCATCTGCGTGACAATCGATGCAATGGCGGCACCGGTCACGCCCAGTTCCGGCGCCCCCCAATTGCCGAAAATCAAAGCGTAGTTGGTGACCCCGTTGACCAGAGCAGCCGCCACGGTGATCCACAAAACGATCTGTGTCCGCTCCAATGCTGCCAGATAAGACTTGAGAACCATGACCAGCAACGCGGGAAACAACCCCCACCCGGCGATCCGCAGATACTGGGAGGCGGTTTCAGCCACCTGCGGTTCCTGCCGCAGCGCGATCAGGACTGGATAGGACCACCAGAGCAACGGCACGACCAGCGCCGCGTAGAGCAGCGACAACCACAGACCCATTCTGGTTGATCGCCGAATACTGGTCTCATCTTCCTCTGCCGCAGCGGTTGCCACCATGGGCATGACCGCCCAGCCGAATCCGGCCCCGAACAGAAACAGCACAAAGAAATAGCTGCCTGCCAATGTGACTGCAGCCAGCGCCTCGACACCGTACCAGCCCAGCATGACTGTGTCGGTCAGGCCAATCGCAAACTGCGCCAGATGCCCGCCAATCAGTGGCAGACCGAGCACAGCAATGGCGCGAAAATGGCCTGGATATGTCATTGTCTTGGTCATCACATCAGCCATATGCGCGGCCCGTGCCCGGGACAAGAGTGCAACGCTGAAATTTCAATGTGAGACGTTTGGATCGAAATCAGTGACCGGACGGACTCCCGACGCCCTCGTTTTGTGAAAAATAGTATGACGCAGCCCGATCCGATATGCCGGCCTCACTTGGACCAGAACGCAAGATAGGGCCAACCCACGCGCTCGCAGTCAATCTGCGTAGGAGCAGGCGCAACCTAAGGACGACGACACCCAACATATCCAAAGTACAACCCGCGTCCAAAACCTCGGTTTTGGCCAACGGCACCCGAAAACACCCAGACTATCTCAGGGGTGCGAATAAGTGTGGCACTCAAAACCGCAAGCGGACCTAACACGGCTTGGAAGGGCTTAAATCCTGCGCGTTTTCAGGCACCTGACAATACGATCTGGTCGCAGCCCTCTGTCTATTCCTCGCTGAATCATGTATCGTTAAGATACTTTCTTTCGAACATCAATTTCAGTCAGATGAGTTACAGTCATGAAATTCATTACAATCTATGAGATAGACGTAGATCCCCTGAGCAATTCCGACGTAACCGTCCTGGCCGCGTATCAGGTTGCGATTATCGACGATGACAACTTTCTGGAAGACCCCGATGCGGATGGCAGCCGCCAGTTGGACGTGTCTGGCGTACCGAGTTTCCGTGGGAATTCCAGAAACTTCCAGACCTTCGAAACTTACAACGGAGATGTCGCTGGCGCGCCGGTCACTTTTACTCTGCTGCAGTTTTCAAATCCGCAATACATGGTGGTCACCTCGGGTAACGTCGAAGTTGGCGAAACAATCGAGAACACCAACAACACCGTCGCCGCCGCACCTCCGGCGGAATACGATACCATTCCAACATTTGTCTGTTTCACAGCAGGGTCTCTGATCCTGACCCCATCCGGAGAGAGGTTGATTGATTCGCTGAACCCGGGTGACGAGGTCTGTGTCGCCAGAGGCGGCAGCCGCCCCGTACGCTGGATCGGACACCGCCATCTTTCGGCGCGGGACCTGCAAAAAGATCCGAAATTCTGCCCGGTTCGCATTCGCGCCAACAGTTTCTCGGATCAGTGCCCCGCGCGTGACCTTCTGGTTTCGCCGCAACACCGGATCGCCGTGTCATCTGCCAGAATGCAGCTCTACTTTTCCGACCCGCTCATGCTCGCACCGGCAAAAGGGTTGATCAACAACCGTACGATTGATCAACTGCCCCCGGATCGGAGCGTGGATTACATTCACCTTCTGTTTGACCGGCACGAGTTGGTGCAGGTCGAAGGTGTGTGGTCCGAATCCTTTTTCCCGGGTGACACCTCGATGGACGCAATGACGCGCAGAACGCGGCAAGAGCTGTTTGAGTTGTTCCCCGATCTCCTGTCTTTTCGCGGACCATTTGCTGAAACCATATTGCCCGTGCTCAAACCACATGAAGTTCATATGCTGCAATCCGATATTCAGTCCCCGACCGGCCGGCGCGTCAAGTTCAATCAATGACCTGACCACGCACGGTTTCCCGCCCGGACCTCTGGAACAGCTGTCATCGTCAGCCCTGTCCGCTGAACACATATGCCACAACACCTCGCGTCCCTCTTCCCCCGGACCACATCCCCTGCCATAATGGGTCAAACTCAAAAACAAGAGCAGCACCCATGCCCGACGATCTGTTGACGCCCGAAGCGACCACTGCCTATGACGCCTCCTCGATCGAGGTGCTTGAAGGGTTGGAGCCGGTTCGCAAGCGCCCCGGCATGTATATCGGCGGCACGGATGAGCGTGCGCTACACCATATGGTGGCCGAAATCCTCGACAATTCGATGGACGAGGCCGTCGCGGGCCACGCCAACCGGATCGAGGTGGAACTGCATGCAGACTACGCCCTGACTGTGCGCGACAACGGGCGTGGCATCCCAATCGACCCACATCCCAAATTTCCGGACAAATCCGCTTTGGAGGTCATCCTGTGCACCCTGCACGCGGGCGGTAAATTCTCGGGCAAAGCCTATCAGACCTCGGGCGGTCTGCACGGGGTGGGCGCATCAGTCGTCAACGCCCTCTCGGATTCGATGGTCGTGCAGGTAGCACGTGACAAGACGCTGTTTGAACAACGCTTCTCACGCGGGGTCCCTTTGGGGCCCGTGGAAAAGGTGGGTGCGGCGCCAAACCGACGCGGCACCACGGTGACCTTCCACGCCGATCCCGACATCTTTGGCCATCACAAGTTCAAACCCGCGCGGCTGTTCAAATCCATCCGTTCCAAGGCCTACCTGTTCTCGGGCGTCGAAATCCGCTGGAAATCCGCCATCGATGACGGTGAAACGCCGACTGATGCCACGTTCCACTTCCCCGGCGGCCTATCCGACTACCTCAAGGAAACGATGAACGGCTCGTCCACCTATGCCGAGCAGCCCTTTGCGGGCACCGTGGACTTTCAGGAAAAGTTCAACACGCCGGGCAAGGTCGAATGGGCGATCAACTGGACACCCTCGCGCGATGGGTTCATCCAGTCCTACTGTAACACCGTGCCAACGCCCGAGGGTGGCACCCATGTTGCGGGGTTCTGGGCGGCGGTCCTCAAGGGGATCAAGGCCTATGGCGAGCTGATCAACAACAAGAAGGCCGGGCAGATCACACGCGACGATCTGATCACCGGCGGCTGCGCACTGGTGTCCTGTTTTATATCAGAACCAGAATTTGTGGGTCAGACCAAAGACCGTCTTGCCACGGTCGAGGCACAGCGGCTGGTCGAAAACGCGGTCCGCGACCATTTCGACAACTGGCTGGCGGCTGATACGAAATCCGCAGGCGCGATCCTCGACTTCCTCATCCTGCGGGCCGAGGAACGCCTGCGCCGCCGTCAGGAAAAAGAAACCGCGCGCAAATCCGCCACCAAAAAACTTCGTCTCCCCGGCAAGTTGGTGGACTGTAGTAGTTCAACACGCGACGGAACCGAATTATTCATCGTCGAAGGCGATTCTGCGGGTGGGTCTGCAAAAATGGGTCGGGACCGTAAAACGCAGGCCCTGCTACCCCTGCGCGGCAAGATCCTGAACGTGCTGGGTGCTGCCAGTTCGAAGCTGGGCACCAATGCCGAGATCAACGATCTGACGCAAGCGCTGGGGGTTGGCCTCGGCACGCGGTTCAATGTCGATGACTTGCGCTATGACAAGATCATCATCATGACCGACGCGGATGTGGACGGGGCGCATATCGCAGCACTTCTGATGACCTTCTTCTTCACCCAGATGCGGCCCATGATCGACGCGGGCCACCTGTATCTGGCCTGCCCGCCCCTCTACCGTCTGACCCAAGGCGCCAAGCGCGTCTATTGCCTCGACGAGACCGAGCGCGATGAGTGGCTTGAGAAAGGTCTGGGCGGCAAGGGCAAGATCGACGTTTCGCGCTTCAAGGGTCTGGGCGAAATGGACGCCAAGGACCTGAAAGAAACCACGATGGACCCCGCCTCGCGCAAACTGATCCGCGTCACGATTGACGAGGACGAACCCGGCGAAACCGGCGACCTGGTCGAGCGCCTGATGGGCAAAAGACCCGAACTGCGATTCCAGTACATTCAGGAAAACGCGCGGTTTGTGGAGGAGTTGGATGTTTGAGGTCAATCGGTTTTGGCAAGAGCAATCTTTGCGAAATCCTTGCCCATTTGTGTAGTCAACAAGTATGATCTTTTTAGGGCGATGGTTTCCCCATTACCACGATCAATCTCAGTAAATGCTCTAAATGAATCGTGTTCTTCATATTGTTCGTATGCTTTTTGATGTTCAGGCTCGGTGAGTTGACCATTATCATTTGCACTTATCAGACCGAGCCCAACCAAATTTTCAACTCCAGATTGGACTTTTTCGTACGCGGTTCCCCCTTCAAACCCAAATGACTGCGCTATTTCCAGGAGTTCTGGATTACAAAAACTGTGAACGATCGCATCTCCTTCAATGCCGTCTATCCTTCGGCGGATTTCAATTGTTGGAGCAGAAGTCTTATTCGCGACTGTCGCGAATAACTGAGCGTCGAATGAACTCATCATTTTGATTTTTTCGACGAAAGCAGGATGAGCGTAAGAAGCCATCTTTTTGTTCATCGCACCTGCAAGCAGGTTTGCGAACATCTCGCTAAGTTCAGGTTTGTGGCCACTGAATTTTAGTGCCTCAATCGTAGGTCCAGCAACGGACAGGTCTGGAGTAACTATGTCTTCTTCCTGAACATTCCTCAATTTCGTACTTACGCGAGTCGCAAGCCATTCTTCAACTTGCTCGGCACCCCAAACGAAACCCTTAATAGGCAATAGAGCAACATTCACAGCCCGTCCCACAACTCCCAAAGCCTTTCCCGCCTCCACCGCAATAGGTTTCAAGGCATCATCATAGATTGGTACGGCTTTAGCCAAATTTGCTGCGGCGTTTATGCTATCGGATACGTTACCGGGTTTGCTTTCGTCTTCGCTCATAATTACCTCAGTCTAAATCTCTGTATTTTCTACAAAACCCACCAGATATCGACAAGCCTAAGCTCGCTTCCAACCTCTGCCAGAGGAAGTTTCTACATTGATCCAGGTCCGATAGTGGATGCGGAACGCGCCAGCCGTCAAACCGAAGGTTTGTCTCCGGCAAAACGGGGGCAGGTCGGGCGGGTGCTTGATGCTCTGCATCAAGGATGGGTGGATGGCGAGGAACATCTCTAGATCCCTTAGGTTGGGCTTCAGCCCGGCACCCACTCAAACATCGCGCACCTGTGCACTACCGGCGTCTCCCGCCCCCGTCTACCAAGCCGTGTCCAATTGGTTTACCCTACACGGCAGGCTTGAACTCAGGCTATGGCTGACGGTAAATGCCGGACATCTCCCTATTGGTGGTTGAGGAATTGAACATGCTAAGAACATTTACTTGCACCTTTTTAATGCTGGCTGTTGCGGCCAACGCTCAGACCGTTCGTTTTGGCGACAACTCCAGCACTTGGGCAAATGACGGGGAGTGTGATGACCGGCGCTTCACAGGCTCCAATATGGCGTCGGATCTGGACACAGACGACATATTGCACGATGCCAATGATTGCCGAAGCGCCTATGAAAACGGCCTGATCAGGCTGGTGGACCCTGAGGTCGGCAAGGCAGCGACGGTTTGCGCAGAGATCCGGTTTGGCGATGACAGCAGCACCTGGGCGAAAGATGGGGAATGCGACGATTACCGCTTTGAAGGCACGGGCATGACATCCATTATCAGCACGGATGACGTGGGCAAGGACGCAACCGATTGCAAACGGCTGTGCGATGCGGGGATGATCTACCTTCGGATATATTAAATCCCTGACGGCAGGGGGTTTTAACGACCGCCCTATCCGAGTTTCTGATCCAGCCATGCATCAATCTGTGCCGCTGGGCCCTGCCACCCCGGCTCCATGAACAGGAAATGCGCGTGGTCTTTAACCGGTAGAAAGGTCGCGCTATCACCGTAGAGGTTTGCCAGAGTGCGGCAGGTGTTGGGGTTCACGGCCCGGTCCTCGGTGCCAGACACGATCAGCACCGGGCAGCCGACCTTGTCGATCTCCACCTGTATCGCGTGGTGATCATCGAACATCCAAAAGAACATCTCAAACATCACCCGCCCGCTCTCGGCCCCCAAGCGGTCGAACACCGCGTGCTGTTGCGCCTCAGGCATTTTGTTCAGCGCAAAGGGCGCCATCAGATCGAATTCGACCCGCATCGGCTGTTTCCAGAACGCCCCGCCCTCCATCAGTGCGCGCGGCACGGCGCGTTCGTCATCGGTTTCGGGCAAGGTGCCCCATGGCGCGTTCGGGTTGATCAGGACGATGGCGCGGGCCAGCCCGCGCGCCGCGACCTGCTGCGCCACAACACCCGCGATGGCGTGACCCAGTAGCACTGGTTTGCTCTCCAACCCCTGCACGAAGTCAGCAATGTCATTGGTGTAATCGGCGACGGATGTGTCGGTCAGACCGGGATCCGGCTCGGCCGTGGGGTCACCGCCATGATAGCGCAGCGCGGGCGTGTGCACCGTCCAGCCCCGGTCGCGAAAGAACCCTGCATAGTCTTCCATGCACCACGGACCGGCAAAGGCCCCGTGAATCAGAACAATCTCTTTGGTCATCAAAACGCCTCCCGTTCCGATCACAGTATCGGCATCCTGCAAGACGTTACAACTGCGCGTGATCGCGGTTGCGTGGCGGGTTGGACCACTTAAACTCAGGCACATGAGTTTTGTCACTGATAACCAGCTTCCCCTGCTGATCCTGTTCTTTGTGATTGGATCGGTAGGCACGGCCTTTCTGTTCCGCAAACCGGCAGGTCATCGGGCGTGGAAGCTGGCCGATCTGGTCTGGGTGGTCTTGGGCGGTATCGGTGCGCTGGTGGCGGTGCTGGCGGGGCTGTATGCCTCGGACAGCTCCCGGCTGGACCGGCAGATTGATGTGGCCTATGCCGCATCGCGGGCCTTTGACCGGGACGCGGCGCGGTTCCGGCTGCGGTTCTGCGATCCGGCCTTTGATCCCGATACGGCTGTTTTGTGCGACAAGGTCGAGTTCCTGTCGGCCTCGACCGCCAGCAATGCCGACCTGCCCCTGTTCATTGCGGTGACAAACGAGGTTGCCCCTTTGCAGGGTCTGCAATTCCTGTTTGGACGGCAGGCCAAGGATGACATGGAAGAGAGGCGCGGGATGGCGGCAAAGGCGGACGCCTTTGATATCGAACAGTTTCTTGTGTTCACACCGCTGGACGACGCAACCCAAACCGCCATCGATAACATGCGCCGCAAGGTGCCCACGATTGCCGGGGACTATGTGATCCTTGCGCAAAGCTATGACGATCTGATCGATCAGGTTGGCAAGCTGCAGGACGAGTGGGAGTATTTGCAGGCGAACGCGCATATTCTGGTGCTGCAGATTATCGCGCTATGCCTCGTCAGTTTTGCAGCACCCTTCCGACTGGGGAAGTCGATTGTCGAGTTACGTGCCAGCCTTATCGGCGATACGCCCGCGCCAGACGCTCTGGATCAGCCCCAAGAGAGTACCGTGTCAGAGTCCACAGATTCCGTGCCCCCCGACGCAGCCAGCCCGAACGCTCATAACGTTCCGCACTCGTGACGGCAGAGGCATCGAGCAGCACGACGCGAGGCAACGCGCGCACCAGCGCCACATCCTCCATCAGCGGTTGGTCTTTGTATCCCCTGCAGCGATGTACATGTCGCGCGGGACCAGCAGGCCCTGATCCCCGTATGGCAACCCAAACCACCGGCTGCGCAGGTTGGCCCAGCCGGCAACCCAGCCGGGCGCAACCCCTTTGGCCCGGAACCGCAACCGAAATGCAGCAGGAGCAGGTTTGGACAGGTGATCGCTGACGGTTTCAGTCCAACCAGGTTGCAATTCGGTATCGGCATGCAGGATCAGCAACCAGTCACCCCTGGCTTGCGCGCAACCGCGCTGCAACTGCCCGCCGCGCGAGGGCTGTCCGGTGACCACAATGGCCCCGACCTCTTCGGCGATTGTCAGCGTTTGGTCGGTTGACCCCCCGTCACTGATTACCAATTCGCGGATCAGACCTGACTGCAGCCCCTCCATCACCGCCCGAAGACACGCGGGCAACGCATCGCCCGCATTCAGGGTCGGGATGACGATGCTGATCGGGGCGGGCACGTCTGATAACCTCTGGTCTTGGCAGCAGGATTTCCTATATCACGAAGCGCAAGGATATGACGAGGACCTAGACATGCCCACCCGCCGCATTCTGTGCCTGTCCGGTTCGGACACTGAGAGCTTTTTGCAGGATCTGATCACCAATGACATTCGCGGTCTGGAGAGCGGTCTGGTCTATACGGCGTTGTTGACACCGCAGGGGAAGTACATAGCGGATTTTTTTCTCAAGCGGGATGACGGGGCGGTCCTGTTGGACGTTTCTGAAAGCCTGGCGGACGATCTGATCAAACGCCTGACCATGTACAAACTGCGTGCAGATGTATCGATTGAAAGCACCGATCTGAATCTGCAGCGCGGCAAGGGGCCGGCTCCGGAAGATGCCCTGCCCGACCCACGCCATCCTGACATGGGTTGGCGGATGTATACGGCAGCACCGGAAAGTGACGATGGAACGGATTGGGATGCGGTCCGCGTGCGCCATTGCATTCCGGAAACCGGCATCGAATTGACGGTGGACAGCTATATTCTTGAATCCAGATTCGAGGCGATAAACGGCGTTGACTTCAAGAAGGGCTGTTATGTCGGGCAAGAGGTCACCGCCCGCATGAAGCTCAAGACCGAGCTGCGCAAAGGGCTGCGTCGGGTTGCGATTGAGGGTCACGCGCCGGTTGGTTCCGCAATTCTATCGGACGGAAAACCGGCCGGTACGCTGTTTACCCAATCTAGTGGCCAAGCCATTGCATATCTACGCTTTGACCGCACTGGCGGTGAAATGACGGCAGATGACGCCACGATACGACTGGACGACTAGATTGTTGCCGATCCGGCACGCCGAGCGCAGGACTGTGTCTCAGAACGTTTGAACCTGCGCCGGGGCGCTGACACACTGGTGGTGGTGGACGCAGCCGGATGTTTGCATGTTTCAGCTTTATTCCGCCATCTGGCGCGCAAGCGCCGGGCGGCAAGTCATTCTCATCGTTCTGTCGCTGGCCGTTGCGGGCCTTGCGGCGGTCCCGCTGGAGTTTCAGCGCGATATCATCAACTACCTGACATCAGCGGATGCCGGATCAGGACGATTGATCCAGCTGGGACTCGGTATGATGGCTGTGATCCTGCTGAGCCTCGCGCTGAAATGGGTTCTGGGCTACCGGTCAGGTACACTGGGTGAAGATTTGATCCGCCTGATCCGCCAGCGGCTTCTGATCCGGACTGCCGATATCGACGAAACCGGAGAGGCCGTTCGCAAGGGCACGATGACAACCGCCATATCGGCAGAGGCGGAAGAACTGGGTAAATTTGCCGGAGGTGCCTTTTCCGACCCGGTGGTGCAGATTGGAACACTGATCAGCGTCATCGGCTATATCTCGTCGACGCAGCCGGCCCTGGGGCTTATCGCATTCTCGATGATCGTGCCGCAGATCATCATTGTCCTGGTGTCACAACGCAAAGTGAACGTCTTTGTTGCCGAGCGTGTGCGCATTCTGCGCAGCGCGACCGACAGCCTGACGACAGAAAACATAGAAGCGGTGGAACGCGACATTAATGCCCAGTTCGACGACATCTATGAAACCCGCCGCAGAATGTTCATCTGGAAACTGTCAGCCAAGTTTTTGCTGAGCGTGATCAATGGCGCAGGCACGGTCGGAGTGCTGATGCTTGGCGGTTGGCTTGTTCTGCAGGGTAAAACAGACGTGGGTACTGTTGTCGCGGCGATCAGCGGACTCAGCCGTATCCAGGGTCCGACATCCTTTCTGATCGCCTTTTATCGGCAGGTCAGCGCCAACCGGATCAAGTTTGAATTGATGCGTGAGCTTTTTGGCCCCGATCCGTCCCGGTACCGATACCCGCAACGAGGGCCGCAATAGTCGCCCCCTCGCAAGGTTTGCTGCGCCATGATGTGATGGCCTCAAAAGAGACGCAGCGTTACGCGCGCTCGGAATATTCCATGCTTTCCGTGTTGACCACGATCATCTCATCCTGACCGATGAACGGGGGCACCATGACCTTTACGCCATTGTCCAGAACGGCCGGTTTGAACGAGTTTGCCGCCGTCTGGCCTTTAACAACCGGCTCAGTTTCCACAATTTTGCAGGTTACCTTTTGCGGCAGTGTCGCGTTCAGCGCCTCATTTTCATAAAATTCAACAACAATTGTCATTCCGTCCTGCAGAAACGGCCGCCGTTCGCCCAACAATTCAGCCGGCAATTCAATCTGTTCGTAGGTCTCAGAGTCCATAAACACCAACATCCCGTCGGATTCATACAGGAATTGCTGATCTTTCTGTTCAAGCCGTACGCGCTCAACCTTGTCTGCCGATCGAAATCGTTCGTTCAGCTTGGACCCGTTGCGCAGATTGCGCAGCTCCACCTGAGCAAAAGCGCCGCCTTTACCGGGTTTTACATGGTCCACCTTAACCGCTGCCCACAGGCCGTCATTATGCTCAAGCACGTTGCCGGGGCGAATTTCGTTCCCATTTATCTTGGGCATGACTTAAATCCTTCACAAACGGTTGATGCATCATCTGCCGTCCCTATATCTGGCGGGACCATACCTGACAAGACAACGAAACCTAGTGCTGCACCTGCAGCAAGCTATGCACATGACGCAACGCAACTATGCATTTTAGGTGTATCCGAATCGGACCCAATAGGTCATAAGGATCGCCACGCCGAAAATTGCAAGAGCAAGAAAAACAAGGAAGACGAGATGAGAGATTTCGTTGACGGCACTGCCTTTAACAATGAGCAAGGCAATCGTGCTCGAAAACTTTTCGCAGCCGTTGTGTTGGCTGCTCTGGATGACGCTATTGCCGATGACAAGAAATATGGCAATGGCCCGGAACAGATCGCCCGTTGGGCGCGCTCGCGCGATGGGCGCGAGGTGCTCTCCTGCGCGGGTATCGACCCGAATGAGCGGGTTGTCGGCGGACTGATGGAGTTCGTTGGACGCGGTGTGCGAACCTCGGTTGCATTGTCGCGTGAAGAAAGCGAGCGTCGCAATGCCGCTCAACAGGCCGAAGCCGCCTGATCACACTACCTTACCCAGAAAAAACGCGCTCCCTGAGCCGGAGCGCGTTTTTCTTTTTCCCGCCGCCTTGTCAGAAGAACAGCAGCCATTGACGGGCCACCCAGACCTCTGCCGCCAACATCACCGAAAAGAACACCTTGGCCCAAGCAGGCAGGCCGCGTTGCCATAGGATGATATAGGCCGCGAAACAGACGAGGCCTGAAACAGGTGCGACCCAGACGGCATGATGCGCGCTGTCCCAATAGCTGACCGGGCTGTGAAACACCCAATCAGTAAAGGGCCAGAACTGTGGGCGTCCATCACCTGCATGCAGCAGGAAATCCATTGCCAGGTGCAACAGTCCCGCTGCCGCCCCAACGGTCACCAGTGTCCACCCTTTCCAGATGGCCAACACCAGCACCAGTCCCCAAAGAACAAACGAGTTGTCGATAGCAAATACCGTTTGCCAAGCTAGCGAATAGTACAACTGGCCAAAAACCACCTGTTCCGGAATGCCCAGCACGAAAAGAGAAACGCCCGCCATGACGTATAGGGACAGGTCCGGCAGCAGCGACCCCAGCAGCGCCGCCCATAAGACACGCGCATCTGCGGGCCGGGCGAATGCGGCGGCTCCGACCAAAAGATGTGCAGGCGTGTTCATCCGGGGCTTCCCCTCTGCCGTCAAATCGGGTCATCTGCGCGTCAAGATATAGGAGACATAGCATGGTTCGCGCCATCATGATTCAAGGCACCGGCAGCAATGTCGGCAAATCGGTTCTGGTGGCCGGATTGGCGCGTGCATTCACCCGGCGCGGGTTGCGGGTGGCACCGTTCAAACCGCAAAACATGTCCAACAACGCTGCGGTGACAGAAAATGAGGGCGAAATCGGGCGGGCACAGGCGTTGCAGGCCCGCGCCGCCCGGCGTGCGCCCCATACCGATATGAATCCTATACTGCTGAAGCCCGAAACAGACACGGGCGCCCAAATCATTGTTCAAGGCCAGCGTGCAGGCACGATGAAGGCGGGAGATTATCGCAAGGACAAATCCCGACTGCTTAGCGCGGCTATGGAAAGCTTTGACCGGCTGTGCGGCGACGCAGATCTGGTAGTGATCGAAGGTGCAGGAAGCCCTGCCGAGACCAACCTGCGGAAGGGCGATATCGCGAATATGGGCTTTGCCCGCGCCGCCGGTGTACCGGTTGTGCTCGTCGGCGATATCCATCGCGGCGGCGTAATCGCGCAACTCGTCGGCACGCAGGCGGTTCTGGATGCCGGAGACCTGGCGATGATCCGGGGATTTGCCGTCAACCGGTTCAAGGGGGATGTGTCCCTTTTTGATGACGGGCGCGATGATATCGCCGCCCGTACAGGTTGGCCCTGCTTGGGCGTGGTGCCGTGGTTTCAAGACGCCTGGAAACTGCCTGCCGAGGACATGATGGATATTCGCTCTCATGCCGGAGGGACGTGCAAGGTTGCCGTGCCACAGCTGGAGAGGATGGCCAATTTCGACGATCTTGACCCGCTTTCGGCAGAACCCGGTGTCAGCGTGGACATCATCCCCGCCGGTCGGCCCCTGCCCGGTGACGCCAACCTAGTGCTGCTGCCTGGCAGCAAGTCCACCATAGGTGATTTGACCTATTTCCGTGCGCAAGGCTGGGATGTCGACCTGTGCGCCCATGTGCGCCGGGGCGGTCATGTGTTGGGTCTATGCGGTGGCTATCAAATGCTCGGAAACACGATTTCGGACCCCGACGGCGTCGACGGACGCCCCGGAACGGTCGACGGGCTGGGCCTGTTGGACGTCGATACGGTCATGGCCGACGAAAAGCAGGTGACACTGCGACATGCACAGGCTTTGCCCAACCGTGAGCCGGTCGATGGGTACGAGATTCATATGGGCCGCACCGAAGGCCCGGATTGTGCGCGGGCGTGGCTGGAAATTGACGGGCGTCCCGAAGGGGCTGCGAGCCCGAACGGCCGCATTCTTGGCAGTTACCTTCACGGCATTTTCACATCTGATGCATTCCGCGCCAGCTACCTGTCCCGATTGGGCGTGACGTCTGAGATTGCTTACGAGGATGGCGTAGAACAGACGCTGGACGATCTGGCGGATCACCTGGAGCGACACATGGATTTGGACCTGCTGCTGGGGCTGGCACAGCTCCCACAACGCGACTGACGATCAGTCCAGTTTCTGAGCGGCCAGCGCCCGCTGGATCTCGCGACGTACCATTTTACGCAGGTTTCGCGTGATCCGTTCGCCCAAGGCACCTTGTAACTCTTGCCGCACGACATCTGCGATTAAGTCCCGCAACGCCTCTTCCTTCATCGTCAGGCTGCCGGGCTCATCCTGATCTTGGTCCTCCTCAGATGCCAGGTCAGACGGGGTTGCGACATCGGGGTCGCGGACGAAGGTTGCCGTCGCTTGCTGAGGCCCCTCATCCGCTTGGGTTTCGTCGGACGTGACCACCGCGTCTGGATCGTCTGGGTCCTCGCCGTCTGCGTCTACAAAGCCGGTTTCGAGCGCCCAGGACATAGACTGCGTCGGCGTTCCAGAATAAGCGTCATCGCTTTCGCCATCAGGCTCCCATTGATCCTCAGTCCGGGCAATTGCCGCTTCAAGCGCTTCGATCTTGGCACTCAGACTGCCGGTCAGGTCTTCGGACTCGGCGGATTCTGGCTGTTCTTCGGACGCTTCTAAGGCGGTCGGCACCTCAGCTTCATCCTGGTTTGCGGCCGTGCCCGCACGAACGATGTCGCAGGCCCGTAATAGCATCGGCTTGGCTGAATCCTCGGCGCTGTATTCGGCCTCTGGCTTCTGAGGTTCATCACCCTGTTCAGCCTTAGCGGGTTTGCTGATCAGGAGCGCATCTGTTAGAACGAGCCTCCCCGGCTTGCGCGTGGCCGTTTTATCATCAGACTCAGACCCTTTGCGGCCCTCTTCGCTGACCAGACGCTTTACCGAAGACAACACATCCTCGATACCGGCTTTTACGACATTATCTGTCATTGTTCTTTACCGCTCTTACCTTTGGGTACGAGTGTAGCCAATCCATCCGGTCCGAACAACAGATAGTATTGCCCGTCAGTCGCGCCGCAACGCTTTGAGCACCCGATCCAGATCGCGGCTCTGTTTGCTGACCTGTGACGGCGCTTTCTTGACGAGGTTGTAATACAGTGTCGGATCATAGATCTGCACAGCCAGCCCCAGACGTTCGGCGGTCAACAGCCCCTGTGCCTGCAACAGCTGATACGCCGCCAGCGACCGTTCGGTGCGCGAGGCGACCTCGGCCAGCTGCGCATCCAGCAAATCCTGCTGCGCGGTCAGAACATCCAACGTGGTTCGCGCGCCCAAAGTGGCCTCTTCCCTAATCCCGTCAAAGGCGACCTGTGAAGCGCGAACACGCTCGGTCGATGCGGTCAGGCTGGCGGTGGCGGTTTCGAAGCGGACATAAGCATCCGTGACGCCCTGCGTGATGTCCTTTTGCACGTTCAACAGGTTGGCGCGCGACGCATCTCTGCTGGCCATTGCACTGCGCACGCTGGCCGCCAAACTGCCACCCGCATAGATCGGCTGAGTCAGGCTCAGCGAGACGCCCGCGTCGTTTGTGTAATCATCGTCGTCAAAGTCTTCGAGAACCCCAGCATCAGCACTCAGGCTGACATTCGGGCCGAGATTCGCACGTTGCTGTTGAACGATCAGGTCCAGAGCTCTCACCTGATGCTGCGCAGACAGGATGGCGGGGTGATTGCGCTGTGCCAGGTTGATGGCCGCGGATTGCGACTGCGGCAGGCCCGGCAACCCAGGTTGACCGGCCGTACGCCCCGGCAACTTGCCGACGGCGTTCACATACTCCGCCTGCGCCGTACTAAGGTCGCCACGCGCATCGGCAAGGTCAGCGCGCGAGCTGGCCAACTGTGCTTCGGACAGGGCGACGTCCGTGCGGGTCACCTCACCGACTTCGAACCGATCGTTCGAGGCACGCAGTTCCTCACTGGACAGGTCCACGTTGTTCTGGCGGATCTGAACGGTTTCTTCCTGCAACAACACGCTCAGGTATGCGGTCGCCGCACGGAACAGAACCTGCTGCTCAATGTCGATCAGTGATTGACGGGTCGACAGAACAGTCTCCTGCGCTGATTGTTTGCCCAGCAGGGACGCTCCGCCATCGTATATGAGCTGGCTGAGCGTCAGTCCGGAAAAGAAACGGGTCGGATTGGTCGATGTCACCGTAGTTCCACTGCGCGTTTTTGTGTAATCTTGGCTGACTCGCGTAGTCCAGTTGATGATCGGACGCAGCGCGGCGAGGGCGATGGCCACATCTTCATCCGCGGCGCGCAGCAGGGCGCGGTTCTGTTCCAACAGTCCGCTTGTATTATAAGCCCCGATAAAGGCGTCGGTTAGATTGTCCGCCCAAACGGAGCGCCCAGGCATAACGCTAAAGGCGATACCAGCCGTCACCGCGAGCGCTTTGACCAGCTTGCCCGTTGCCATACCACGCATACCCAAATCCTCTCAAATCAAATTTACACTGCCCTCAAAGCAGTTTGCGTCTTTGTTTTCAACTAATCAAGGCAGCAGAATATTCTACCGTCAGACTATAGCGAAAATGCACACTCGGCGGAAAATCCTTCAAGAACCGGGGCATTGGCATTAAACGCATCGCGCCAGCTGATACGCCCGGCGGATTTGCGCCCAACACGGACGACACCCAGACCATTTTCGACAAACAGGCAGGCAATGCGACCGTGTTCCTTGAGTTGGTCCAGCAAACTGTCGGGCACTTGTTTGACGCCGCCCTGGATCATGATGACATCATAGGGGCCATGCTCGGCCGCACCCTGCACCAGAGGACCTGGATGCACAATCGCATTATCTGCATCCGCCTCGGTCAGAAGCGCCTGCGCGTCAGATGCCAGGGTTTCATCCTCTTCAACCCCCACAACCAACTGCGCCATCCGTGCCGCAACCGCCGTGGAATACCCCAAGGCACACGCCACATCGAGAACGATCTCATCATTCGAAATATTCAGCGCGTCCAGCATTTTGGCAAAGGTGCGTGGCTCCAGGATGCAGCGACCGTTTCCGAGGTTGATCAGATCTTCCACATAGGCGGCTTCGCGTTGCGCGTCAGGCACAAAGTTCTCACGCGGAACCGACAGCATCGCATCAATGATCGGGAATTTGGTAACGTCGGAGGGCCGAACTTGCGTGTCGACCATTATGCGGCGCCGGGTAGCGAAATCTGTCATCGGATACTACGTCCTGTTCCATCGGTTGCCCGGCTTTTGCCATATCCCGCATCCAGCGGCAACGCCTCAGATGCTGCAACCCGCTGTGGGTAGCACGCGTCGTACCTAGCCGCGCAATATGTCATGGACCCGTTACGATTCTGATGTGGTGCGCATCCCGCATTTCTGAGAAGCAGCCCATCTTCAAGCCTTTCTCTCGCCTAACTTAACCCTCATTTTTCGTGGTATCGGCGTAGTTTTCGCCTTCCTCGAATGTCGGAACGACCTTGGTAGGCCCCTTCTCAATTTGGTATTCATCATCCCTAAACGATATGTGTCCACCCATCTTGGTCAGGGGCATGGATTGGCCCAGAAGGCGTTTCAGAAATCCCATCCCTGCCTCCAGTTTTTGGATGCCGCGTGAGCTCACTTAAGCTCGACATATGTCATCCAGGTATAGAACTGCGCCTCTTCCTTCAGATCGTCGTCGTCGATGAGGGCGGGCTTGGTTGGGTAATTCTCATCAGTCCAGGGCGTGCCCCAGCGAGTTTCCTTGGTGCGAAACAACGGCGGACCCTCGTAAATGGTCTTCAGGTTGCGGACCAGTTCGTTCCTATGTGTGTCGTTCGCTGGAATGTCTTCGGCCTGACATCCCTCTACCTTATTTGCAATCGCCGCTTTCAAGCGTTCTCTGAGTGGTTTGACCTCCGGTCTCAGCGCCGTAAACCCAGCATTCTCCATCATCTTTTTGATTGAGTAGCAGTCGCCGTGCCCAGACGGATAATTGTCTTCGAAGATTGCTCGCTTGAAGCCCTTCCAGTGGAGTTGCTGCAGCCTCATCAGGGCGTCCTGGTGGTCATCCAGAAACACAACCGAGTTACTTAGGTCTCGGTCGCCGAAATCGACCAGGGACAAGTCCTTTTCATGATACTCCGCTTTCTGACTTCGGTACTCCAAGTTACCGAAATCAATATCGAGACAAACCATGCTCGCTTCGGGACAGGCCTGCTCCATGAGCCATGTTCCAAGGCCCTTGTAGACACCGCTCTCAACAATCAAATCTGGCTTCAATTTGGATATGATAAACCAGATCAGAAAGGCGTGTGGCGCCTTCATCCCATAGGTGTTTTCCGCAATCGGACGTCTGACATAAACATCTTTGAATTCGGGAAACGCGGCGCGCATTTCCGCGTCTGTCCACGGTACAGACCCAATGTCTGATGGCAGCTTGGTCTTTGGGGCGTCTTTCACCGGGATCCACCTATAATGAAAACCTGAGACAATTCCCCAGTCATAAGATATACTTCCGCCAGAGCCCAGCCCCAATGTTCGCCCCGACTTTGTTGCAGTAGATCGGGTTAACTGCGTACAAAAAAAGAGTGACGGCGGCTACAGGCCCCGAACCCAACGGATTTATGTCCCGCCGACAGCACAAAATCTTGCTTGAGGTTGTTATCGTTATGCGAAGATGGTCAAGTTATCCGGCCACGCCCGTCGCATGCACCGCGAGTGCCAGTCTGAATTAGCAGAACAGTTCTTCTTTTGGGAACCGCAACAAAAGATGTGCTTTTGTTGTTCGAAGTGCTGCTCGCCTTTGGGCGAAGAATTGGCGACGCGTCGCAACTTCGCTCGTCTTAGTATGCCAGGGTTGCGTTCACACTGACTCAAAGCAAGCGCAAGGCGAAACTTTACCTGTCTGCACCGCCTACTCATAAGGCCTCATAGGACGCCACCCCGCGCCGAGCGCTTGATATCTTCCCAAACCTGGATGAAACCACGCCGCTATCCCATCCCGCAGCGCACGACCGCATAATGGCGGCCGGAAGCGAGTGAAGTCTACCCTAGAACGCCACGAAGCCGAAACGTGAGTGCTTGGGAAGCAGGCTTGCACCTGTTGAGCGACTCGGATAAAGCCTTGCGACACCACCTTAGGCGAGTTGGCGGAGTGGTGACGCAGCGGATTGCAAATCCGTGTACACCGGTTCGATTCCGGTACTCGCCTCCACAACAATTCAAATGCTTAGGCCGCATTCGACGCACCCTCGAAAACACTTGCCGCACGCCCTGCCGCACATTCTAGTTCTGTTTTCGTTTTGTCTGAGAGGCGCATTGTCCCTGTGCTCGGCTTGATGTCGCGCATGTCTTTGCCTGCGACTTGGAACCAAATCGGCCCCTCGACGGTGTAGTTCCACCGCTGTTTGTACTTCCACCAGGTCGCAAGAACCGCGTTTCCATCAACGATCCCTCGGACATGATACCGGCGAGTGTTCGGGTTGCCCTCTCCAAAGTCCAGGAGATAACAGACGCCCGGTTGGACCCAAGTTGGCAGCGTTCGCATGTCGCCGTCAGCACTCATGTCAGCTCTCTCCCCCCTTTTCACGGGCAATCAGTGCCGCCCGCGCTCGGGCCTTCTGCCTCTCCGCCCCTGCGTATAGCTGCACCATGCGGTGTGTTTTGTGGCCTGTGATCGCCATGATTTGATCGTCATCAAGGCCCACACGGGCGAGCTCCGCCGTTGCCGTGTATCGCAGCGAATGGATGTCATACGCTTCCGCACCGACCTCGCGCCGGAGCTTCATCATCGCATCCGCGGCACCTCGGTAGGACCACGGCCCTGTGGCAGCATAGTTGGTCAGAATAAATACCGACCGACGCGGAGCTTTGCCCAAGGCTTGCAGAAGCATTTGAGGGGCCGGGATCCAGAGGCTTGCTTTTGTCTTGCCCTGGCGAACACTGATCGCTTCACCATCAAACTCTGACCATTTCATTTTGAGCACGTCGCCGATTCGCTGGCCTGTACCAAGAAGAAGCTCGAACAGTAGCGCCGTGCGATCCTCCGCGGCTTGGCGGGCAGCATCGACCAACTCATCCGGCCACGGCATCCGTTCCTTGCGCTCATAGTTGACCTCGGAGACACCCTTCGCGCGATTGCCTCCGGTTGGGAGGAGCCCGAAATCGATAGCGCGTTCCATGACAATGCGCAGCACCCGGAGCCGGTAGTTGGCTCGGTGCGGGCTTGTCTTGGCCCACGTGTCACGCCACTGGATCACATGGTGGCGCTCGATGTTCTTCGGCTCGAGATGCCCGATTTTGGCCCGCAGAAAGTCGAGATGTTTACGGTAATCCAGCTTCGTCCGCGGGGCGAGGCCGGTGAATTCTGGGGCTCTTTCGTATCGCTCTATCACGTGAGCAACCGTGCTGCCGTGAGCCACTGGCGCTGGGGAGTTGAGCAGGCGTTCGCGTTCTTGATGCAGCGCAAACGGGACGGGCTCACCCGCGGGGAATTGGGTTTGCATCGGTATCTCGATGATCTTCTGGCCGACCCGCTTGCGAAACAGCAGTTTGCCGTCGCGTTTGCGACGATGCACGTAGGATGGAAGCTCTCGACCCTTCACTCGCTCATATCCACCAGATCAGCCGGGTTGCTCGGATGATCTGCGCCTGCAATGCGAACTTCGATGCCGCCGTCAGGCAGGATGGTCGCTCTCTCGATCTGGCGTCCCAGCTTCTGTTCCAAAGCCGCAACATACAGTGCCACCTTGGAGGGAGACAATATGGCCTCGCCTGGCTTGGGTTTGGCGTGCGCATTCATTCGCAGAGCCCATATTCGCTGGAGCACATGGCGGCGTCGTCCATTGCTGCGATCATATCATATTGCCGTCCACCGTGCGTCGTAAGCGACCATCGGCAATCCACTCATAGGTCTCCGGTGCCTCATGTCCGGTATCCGCTGTAACCGCCCGGAAGGGTCGCCCGCGCTCGAGCGCCAGCAGGTAGGTAGCTGCGCTGTCCTTACCCCCGGATATGCAGACGAAGTGCGCGCTCATACGTCCCTCACATAGGCATCGTCACGCCCAAGCAACTCGTTAAAGTACCGTTCGACGCAGCGTGCTGCCGCACGCCTGGTGTCTTGTTTGACCCAACCGTTTGCGAAGGACTTGACCTGCAGTTCGCTGAAGCGGCGGTTCCAGCTCATAGTGGCCCTTTCCCGCCCCATGATACTGAACACCGTTTCTATGCCTTTGCGGCAGTCTTGAGCGTAAGATCTGCAACAGTGGCGCTGGGCGATACCCTCCATGGCAAGCTCGGCCTCGGATTTGAGGAGCCTGAAGCTGTAGCCATCGATGTCACAGTGCCAGGCCTTGGCCCACGGCGTGGGGTCAGAACTCTTGAGCGCCTGCTGCAGGGCCAGCGCATCATGCTCCCGCTTCAATCGTTTGCGGCCCCATGCCGGATCGATGGTCCCGCCGAGACGCGTGAAGTCGCGGGCCATCCGATAGTTGTCCATGAGCTTCTGACCGGGCTGGGTATGGCGACAGGCGATCAATAGCTCGGACTTTGTCGCGGATTTGATGAGGCCCTTGGCATGACGGCGTTCATGCACCGGCCACTCCATCGCTTCTTCGAGCGACCACCCACCGACCAATCGCAGAACCATGCGGTTAGCGTTGGCCTTTAAGCTGGCCGTCCGCATCTTGTGCCAGGTGTGTCCGCCAACCCGCCTTTTGATCTCAGGCGGGGGAGCGTTGAACATCAGGATCATCGGCGACAGGTGCGACAGTCCATCCGCATCGGCTTCTGCCCAATGCTCCCAGCTTGCTCGAAGCATTGTAACCAGCGGCTTGTATTTGTGGAGGCCGTGGCTGATGAACCAATGCGGCATCTTGAAGGCGTTCATCTCGAAGGCGGGGAACAACGCGGAGTGGTGGGTCATTCAGCCGTCTCCCGTGCCTCTGCCCGCTCTTCGCGCCGATACTTTGCCGTAATCGCTGCCATCCACCCGGCACAGACGGTCCGTTGGCCCTCGGGCGGTTCCGCAAACGAGACAGTCTGCGTTTCCTTGTCGAGTGTCGCGGCCAAGCCTTTGTGGCAGTGAAAGGGTCGTTCCCTCTCAATCGTCTCGATCATAAGGTCAAACCAACGATCAGGGTCGGCGCGTTCTGGCGATCCTTTGCGAAACGCGCAGTTGTCGCACATCTTCGTAACCGGCCAGTCGCGGGTTTCCAGTTCCTGAAACCGACCACAATCTCCGCAGACCGCGTAAAGCGTGTCGGTGCGGGCGCTGATCGTCAGAGTGCGGGAACCACATCCACCGCAGCGGCCTGCTAGATCGCCTTCGTTGGTATCCAGGTTGTAAGCCATTCCGTCTCTGACCTCGCTCTTAATCGGTCCTTAAAATGGAATGTTGTCGAACACGAATTTCTCCATGTCGATTTTCTTGATTGGCGGAAGTGGCGGGCGCTCAACCTCAAATCCACCGACCGCTTTAAGAACAATGAACTGCTGTCCCGTATTTTGCTGCGCGAGCCGCTGTGCTTCAGCGTCGGCTTCCGCGCGTGTTGGGTGCATGTAGGTTGGGCTTCGCCCTTGCGGGTTGAACACCATCCAAAAAAGTCCCTCATTCATGCGTGTGGTCCTTTACGTTAGCGACTGCCAGCGGCGCAGACAGTCGTGGAAAAAGCGCATCTCTTCATCAGTCAGTGCGCGGTCGAAATAGGCCACCATTGCCTTCGGGTTTTCCCCGTCACGGCTCACGCCACTACATACGGGCTTTGCTTTGTCCGTCGTCGGGAAATCAACAACCTGAGCGGCCATGGTTCGGTCCTTAAAATGGTGATGCGCCACCATGGGCGATCCGCTGTTGGGTTGCGGTCCGATAGGCTGCTGCCCAAACGGGGTACTCATCGTCAGTCTTTTTGTAAGGGCACACAGCGGGCGACATGCCAGCGTTGCCAGCTCTGCGGCCCCATTCCATTGCTTCCGCGCGGTCTTCATCGGTCATGATTTGGTCCTTTGTGATCAGAGATAGCGATAGCGAAGATCGGCCGCCAAAAGCGGGTATTCTTCGGCATCCTCAAGAGACTGAACGTAGGCTGCGATGGCTGCGCGCGCATGTTCGTCGTGGTCCATGTCCAAGACAAAATAGTTGCAATTGTGATGCTTACCGCCTGGCCCGGATGTGCCGTCTGTGCGTTCGACACGGAATTTCTGATACAGCCCTCTTCTTTCGTCGCCCATGCCTTCGTACCCTTCGCAGCTCGTTTTCGTTTGTTCGTTCATTCTGCGATCGCCGGCTCTTTAATGGCTTCCGCAATGACCCCGATCACAGTTGCCGGTTGTGGCTCCCCGATCACGGGAACCGTGGACAGGCTTTTCGCGATCGAGCCGGGAGCGACCCCGTACTGCAGCAGCAGGCTGATGAGGACGCAGGCGTCCTGGATCGCATGTTGGAGTTGTGAGCCGATCCGTTGGCCATCGGCGTAGAACACTTCCACTGGTTGGCCGGTCTCCGGATCGACACCAATGGTGACATGTAATTCATGCGCCCCGGTTTCCGTCCGCCATTCGAGTGCGCGGGTCATCGAAGGACGACGGTTGGGCAAGCGCTTGCGGTAGGTCATGTGACCTCACATGTCTGGGTATCAGCGGCGTCGATCAAACCCTCTGCAGCCACCAGCCACGCATAGGCGAGGTCCTCGACCCTGTGTGCGGCACCACGAACCTTGAATACCTCGATCATGATCTGTCTGGGCTGGTAGACGGGCTTACCATCAGCACCAACGCAGGCGCTGGGCAGATCAAAGCTCCCACCATGATTGCTCGCCATCTTCTTCAGCGAGTAGAGTTGGTTCTCGGGCACGACAGTCTTGAGTACGTCCACTGCCCCACGCAGGCGCTCGATGTTCAGGCGGCGACTCATCGACCAACCTCAACTGGCATCCGGGCGAGCCTGTCCTGGTCAACCACGTTCCCGCGTGCGGTCATGAGCGTCATCCACGCCAGTCGGCGGAGCAGCGGGCGATCCGCGTATTGTTCGGGGTTCGCGACCACCTGTCGTGGATCCGCGCGTAAATGCGTTTTCGGCTCGGTCGCATAGATCCGTGCAGGTGCGATATGCAGCATGGTTACCTCCGTTGTTGCTGGAGGCAGTATGTTGGCTATTTATCCAACGTCAACATAAAATTGGCCAAATAGCCAATTCTTAATGTTACAGATTGGCGAATCGTCTTCCGCGACAATCAGAATCACAGGCTTTGGTAGGCAAGGACGACGGAGATCAGTTCGCTACATCGAGTCTTCTGTCCACACCATCAAAGGTCGCAAGAACCACTCCGCCGGGATCAATGATCTGGACTTCTGCCAAGATATTTCCGGGGCCGGCCACAGCACATTCGAACGTCTCGATCATTCCAAGGCGAGTATCCAGGGGCAAGGCATCCCAAGTCTGCCGTTCGACGGCAATCGTTGGTTTATTGTTGAAGAACCCAATGCCAGAAATGACACCAGCTGCCTCGGCCTCCTGGAGTTTGGCCTCAGCAGCCGAGAGATCACAGGTCTCGGCACTCAATGCGCCGCCAAAAGCCATGGCCGAAATGAGGAAAGCTATTGTTCGATAAGCCATGTCTGTCTTTCTTTAGGTTGATTGCCCTATTAGGATTCCACTATGTGTGGAGAATTGGTCATTGACGGTCTTTCGAACGAGCAGTGTCTTCGGCTGGCCCTTTATCTGCGCCATCGGCGGCTTGCTGGGAGCGAAGCGCCGTTAACGACGCTTGAAGTACAGCACGTTCTTGAGCTGATAATCGACCAATCTCGTCAAGCAGCCCATCCCGAACCTGCGCGGGCCTCATACCCATAAACTCCTCAACGGTCTCACCGAATGCGCCAGCAACTCGAATGATAACCTCGAGGCTTGGTGACTTGGTCTTTCCGTAAACAACTTTGTACAGGGCATCGCGGCTAACGCCAGCTTTCCGCGCCAAACTCGTCACATCCAAATCGGATACTTCGAGGTGGCGTTTCAAGGCGCTTTCGAAGGACGGAATGTGTTCTTGGGTCATGTCAAATAAGTAATTCGACAATCAGCCAACACAAATTGGCTATTTGTCAATTGACTTTGTTGGCCGATTATCCAATCTATAGCACCATGACACACGAAAGCATCATCGACGAGACACATGAAGGCATCATCGACGAGCTGGATGCCTACTGCAAAGAGGTTGGGCTCAAGGCGTCCACGGTTTGCGTCCGAGCATTGAACGATAGCCGGTACGTTTCGCGACATCAGCGCCGCCTCGATGCTTTGAAACGAGATGCTCGGCGGCTTCGAAAATACATGGAAGATCATCCACCCCCTCAAACGGAGGCGGCATGAGCTACCCGCGTTGCCCCCAAATCCAACCGACAGGAGTTCACGCAAATGCTGCCCCCCAAGTATCAAGCGTTGGCGGAACACTTGCTGGCCATCTATCTGATCCTCGCAAGTCAACCTTGGCTAACGGCACTTCTCATCATCACGTTCTGCCTCGTGATTTCGGAGCTGGTCTATGGCGCTGTCTGGTTGCTCATATACGCTATTTCGCTGATCTAGCGCAGGTTCAGTACCATAAAGCTGATCGCGACCAGTGTCCCGACATAGGCATAGAACCAGCGATCTCGGCCGA
Source organism: Ruegeria sp. B1 (assembly GCF_056535885.1). NCBI lineage: Bacteria > Pseudomonadati > Pseudomonadota > Alphaproteobacteria > Rhodobacterales > Roseobacteraceae > Ruegeria > Ruegeria sp. B1. The sequence continues at coordinate 3,501,693 of NZ_JBQFJA010000001.1, forward strand.
GCAGCAACATAACAATGATGAGCATTTTCAGGAATTCCATCCCGCGTCTCCTGCAATTGTGGCGGGATGGATACGCGCGGCGGTGCTGGATACACCGTCGCGCACCCCGCGATTTCTATTGCAGACAGTCTGGGCAGGGTTGCTGGCGCATTTCCTCTGGCGGTTCCCCCGCAAATTGGGGGCATTATGAACGGTCGCAATCATCAATCTCCTGTCGCGATCCACAGCGAAGCATCGCAATCTGCGTCACCATCGACGACCGGCTGGCTTGGGTTTGCGCGGTGGCGGCGATTCGATCCGATAAGACGTCGTGCAGGCAGGACAATTCACCACTCGCTGTCCTTGAAGGATCGATTTGCGTTTCTGCTGCATGCAGTTTGGACACAGGAGATGTTGTGGCTCCCCTGTGTCGTCACTTTCTTTGAGGCGATACACAAGCGTACCGGCTGGCGTTTGCCAAAGTTCATATCGATGAAAGTCGGTTTGTTGTGCCTGCGCCGCTTTTATCTCGGTTTCCAGCGTGGTCAGGCGCTGGATCAGTTGCGCATTCGCCGCCTGCGTATTCGCTACCTGCAGCATCAGCTCGCTCATCGCGAGTTTAACATCGGGGTCAGCACCGCTCTTAGACGAGCCGAAAAGCTCCTTGATAGCTTCAGCGGCCTTGGCGACCTTGCTAGCCGCGCTGCCGGTGTCCCCCGCGATTCCTATCGCGTCTTGGATCGTTTGAAAGTCGACTTCCATGGCAAGCTCCTGATCGCGTCTCTCACTGAAGATGATCAACTTAGCATGGGTGATGTCACGTGATCCAAGCACCGAAAACTCCCATCCAGCATCCGCGCGTCCGAGTCGGCGGTGTGACCGGCGACGATCGCGATCGAGACCGAATGGTGCTGCGCATCGAGAACGAGGACGGTTCCAGGCATGGTCACCTCTCCTTCGCGATCGAGGACCTACGGTCGATTGAGGAGCTGGTATCGGGCTTCGAACCCTACTTAGCGAAGAACTGGGCCAAGCGGGATGGTCACCGATGATCGTGCTGGTGCCACTCCGACAAATCATCCGGCAACCCGCAGTTGTCGGGGTTCAAGCCGTTGCTCGGCCAAAAGGTCGCCCCACCGACGAGATCGTCGTGCGCGGCCATCGGCGAGTGGTAGCTCCCAAGCCCCTCGTCCTCGAACATGGCCTGCCATCGACCATTGGGTTCGCGTCGTATCGACCAGAGGCCAAATCGGTTTCTGTACGTGTATGCGATAACGGTTTTCATCCCGCTTTTCCTTTTTCTTGGGCGGGATGGATACGCGCGGCGGTGTTCCTAGCACCGTCGCGCACCCCGCGATTTCGAGTAGGGATAGTCTGCGCAAAGTTGCTGGCGCATTTCCTCTGGCGGTTCCCCCGCAAATTGGGGGCATCATGAACGGCGACAATCGCAAGTCTCCTGTCGTGATCTACGTCAATGGCTCCGACATTCCGGTTACCGCGTCGGCGATGCAATCCCGCGAATTTGCCGCGAAAACGCCGGAGATCACGCCCGGCGTGCCGGCGAACGACCCCTACGAGATTGCGAAAGCGTTCCCGCGGCGCTGGGCGTCGTACATCCGCGCCAACTACCGGAGCGTTCTGCACGTGCAGACCGTGTTCCAGGTGTCTGAAAGAACGGCATATCGCTGGTGGAAAGGCGAAGGTGGAGCTCACGGATCGCATGTTGCGATCGCGATGGTGGAGCATCCGGAAACAGCACCCGTCATGTTGTTCGCGGCGGAGTGATTGGTATGGTTCGTGCCCCGCATATCGCCCTGTCCGGCGAAAACGCCGGACAAGACGCTGTATTCTTCGCTGGGTTACTGCTGCGCTGTAGCACCCATCCGTGCGATGAGGACCCACCCATCGGTCAAGCCCAACGCCGCATTCGATACGTTGGACAGGTCGATAGCGACCTCACCCCGGCGGTCCAAATCGAATGTTTGGGTTCCAGTGACGGGCCGGCCATCTGCAAAGGCATCGCTTGCCGTGATTTGAACGGCTTCACGCAGATCGTTGGACAGGGTCGCACTCAAGAGCAGTTCGGGTTCCGGGTGGAATCGCGTCATCTCTTCCGGGATGCTTGCTTGCAGCGTCTGGAAAGCGGACCGATTGAAGAAGTAGTAGATGCCGGTCGCGCCATCATCTTCGGCGAATACGCCAACAAAGATCGGTTGATCGCTGTCGTTGGTCCCGTTTTCAATCTCGTGTACCAGATCAACCGTAACCCGGAAATCGGCAAAGGTGTCGAAACCACGCCGCTCGCAGGCCACGTATTCCGCCGTCCCGAAGGCGGCGGCAAGCGGACCCGTCAGTCCGTCGCGCGCCTCAACGCAGCCATTATCGCCGCTGACTTCAAAGCTCAGCAACATTGGTGTGGTGATGTCGTTCGCGCCATCCATGGCGTCCAGCACGTCAGCCGCAAAAATCTCAGCGTCCACGCCCACCTTACAACCGGCCAGTGCTGTGCAGGCTGCCAGCATGGCAATGTATCTGTTCATGTTTCGGTTTCTCCATTCCGCAATTCTACCAAACGCATGACCCGCGCGCAGGGTCTACGGCGATCAGCGGGATGTCAAACCGAACCCACGGCAATAATCCGGGGCCGCAGAAGCCCTCAACCAGGCAGAAAACCTCTTTCAGGAGCAGAAACATGGGGCAACGTCGAGGGGCGACGTTGTGCGGTGAGCTATGAGCCATCGCGCAATAAACTGGGCGCTTGAACAGCGCTACCGAAAGTCAGAGTGCAGCCCGCCTCTCAATTTGAGGGACGGGATTCAAGCTAGACCATTGCCGTGTCGGACCTGGACCAAGGGCCGTGTCTCATTTTGCGACACGGCATCGGCTGGTGGTGCGTCATGAGCCACATCGCGACGGGCATCGTTCAGAGACGCCAAACCGGAAGTTCCGCAAACAAGGCGGTACTCATGTTCATGGCTGCATGCGCCTCAGATGACGGTTCCGGGATCTGGACCTCGAAGGCTAACATCGCTGCCGATTTGGAGATGAGTAAGCGGACGGTCCAGCGGGCCGTTGATGCACTCCTGGCAGCATCGCTCATCTCTGAAGTGGGTCAGAGGAAGTGTCGAAATGGCTTCACGGTAGAGTACCGGATCAACATCGAAGCTATTGAAAAGCTGCCCTCGACACGTGACACCATGACACCCGTGGACACAAAATCGACGAGTGACACCATGTCACCCGTGTCACCCTGTCACCTGACGGGTGTCACCATGTCACCCCATGGGGTGTCACAGTGTCACCCAAACCTTACTGGAACCATCCTTGAACCTTTATTTGCGGCTGACGCCGCAAACACGGGACTTTCAGATTTCTTCGATCGGTTCTTCGCCGTCTATCCTCGTGCTGGTGATCGGGAAAAGACCGAGGCTGCGCTGAAGAAGGCGGTTTGCGAGGATGGTGTGAGCCGCGAGGACATCCTCTCCGGTGCCAAGGCCTATGCCGTCGAGCAGAAGGGTAACCACCCTCGCTACATCGCCTATTCCGAGAATTGGGTCCGGGACAAACGCTGGAAGAGTCACTCGAAACCCAAATCCGGCAAGGAAGCCCATGACGCGGTCCTCAAGGGGCGGGCAAAGGCAATCCGTGAGTGCCAGCGTTGGGTTCCGGCCCATGTCTCCGCGGCGTCGGCTCGGGAGATGATCGCGTTGGGGATGGTCACTGAGGCCGAATGCCTGGCAGCGGGGTTGCGCCCATGACCAGCGTTCACGCCGACCCGGCCACCAATGGCACCGTCTTTGGCAAGGCGACGGTCACCATCGATCTCGATGCCGGCGATTGCGTCGTCCATTCGTTTCGACAGGGACCGATTGGCTTGATCCCACGCTCCATGCGCCTGCACTCGCTCGATGAAATCCAGAGCACTTACCAAGTCCAGTTCGGATTGGCTGCGACAGACCCGATCGCGGCGGATATCGCCCGCGCCCTCAAGTTCGCGGGCCAGCAACTGAAAGCACACCAGGAGGACCGAGGACAGTGACACAACGCTTCTCAGTGAAAGCAGACGTGGCCGGTGTCGGCCCCATCCATCACATCATCCGGGCCAAGGATGCAGACGCTGCCTTCCAGCGCCTGACCCGCGCCTACCCGGACCGCGCGATCACCGCGTTCAAAGCTCTGCGCACAGAGCGTCAGGACGCGGAAAGAGACAGCGCATGAGCATCGACTTCAAAAAGCTCCGTGCCGCGAATGTTGCCCGTCAGGTCGAATGGACCGGGAACGAAAAGGCCGATATCGCGTTCCGAGCCCTTGAGGTGGCGGACGAAGCTGGCGAAGTCGCTGGGGCGGTGAAGAAGCTGGCTCGCGCCCAGCGCGGGATCTGCGGCTCCACCATGACGCTTGAGGATGTGGCGGACGAGATCGGGGATACGGTGATCTCGCTTGATCTCCTCGCCTTTGAGCTTGGGCTCGAGCTTGAGGACCCTGCGGAAACACAGCCGCCCAAACCGGACGGTGAACCCTTGGTGTTGGCCCTCGCCGTAGATTGGGCTGTCGGGCAAGTCTCCATGGCCATCCTGCAGGGCGTTGACAAGCCTGTGACAACTGCCCTTGCGTCTGAATTTGCGCCACGGATGAGCAACGTTCTCAAGTTTCTGAATGAACTCGCCACTGCGCTGGGCATAGACGCTGGTCAGGCCGTCGCTGCCAAATTCAACAAGACGTCGGTCAAATACGGGCTCTCCACACGCATGGAGGCGTCATGACCGAGCGCATGTCCGCAGCCGAACTCCGTCATCTGCAGGAGCAACCGAAAGCTCAAAAGTTCGGTGCCCAGCGCATCACCGTCGATGGGATCAACTTCGACAGCAAACGTGAAGCGAAGCGCTGGGTGGAACTGAAGCTCCTGGAGCAGGCTGGGGAAATCATCGAACTCCGCCGGCAGGTCGTGGTCCCACTTGAGGGACGCGATGGTCCTCTGATCGCCCGGAAAGGTCGGCAGATGCGGATCACCGTGGACTTTGGCTATGTCGAGGTCGCCACCGGCGAGACCATCTACGAAGATGCCAAGGGCCTGCCCACGCGGGATTACGAGGTCCGCCGCGCCGTCGCCGCCGCTCAAGGGGTGGAGGTGCGCGAGGTATGAGCGCCCTGCGTGAGTTTCTGGATATGCGCCCGCACGGTGGCTTCAACATGATCATGGCGGACCCAGCGTGGCGCTATGAGTTGTACTCGGAGGCTGGTGAGAAGAAGGCGCCGCAAGCGCACTATGCGTGTGAGGACACGGACGCCATTTGCGCGTTGCCCGTGGAGGCAATTGCAGCGGCGGATTGCCTGTTGTGGCTCTGGGCCACCAACCCGATGCTGCCCGACGCACTGCGCGTGATTGAGGCCTGGGGGTTCGAGTACAAGACAGCGGGTACGTGGGTGAAGCGCACCACCCGCGGCAAGGAGGCGTTCGGCACCGGCTATGTGTTGCGCAGCTCAAATGAGCCATTCCTGATCGCCACCCGCGGGGCTCCGAAGACGACCAGGTCCACCCGATCGACAGTGGCCACGTTCGACGATGGTTTCCATTCGGAGTTTGGTGGCGGGCCTTGGCCTACCGGGACGATCACGATTGAGGCGAAGGTGCGCGAGCATTCCCGCAAACCGAACGAGGCATTCGAGGCGGCTGAAAACCTCATGCCCGATGCGCGGCGGATTGAGCTATTCTCGCGTCAACTCCGGCCGGGCTGGACTGTCTGGGGCGATGAGGTGGGTAAGTTCGATGCTCCCTAAGCCCTGTTCGAAACCCCTTACCTCCACTGCAAGTGGTGCTCAGCACCAAGGAGTCACTGAGGCGATCCGGGATGAGATCAAATCGCTTTTCGAGGTGAAACAGTGACCTCCTATATCCCCAACGCCTCTCGCAAGACTGTATTGGCCTCGGCGCTCATGTTGCCTTTGGCTTTGAGCTTCTCGACTACATCGGGATCGAGCATGAGGTTCACGCGTTTCTTGCGCTGGGCCTCGGGCAAAGGCGGGCGTCCACGTTTCGCCGTTGCGAAGAAATGGTCGTCCAACTCCCGGACTTCGCCGTCATCTTGGATATATGGTTTATGGTTAGCCATATCGTTTCCTCTCTCTGGTATTGGCTTTGCGCAGGCTGATCACCCGCAAAGCAGCGCCGCGGTAACACCAAGCGACAACACACATGCGGTCCTTGATCACTGCAAAAGTGATAAAACGTTGCTCGGGATAGTCTTGCCGGGTGTCTTCCAAGGTGATCGCCTGATCCCAGTCAATCAACGCAACCTCGGCAAAATCGAGCCCCGCTCTTCGAGCGTCTGTTGGCGTTTCGCGTTATCCCATTCGATTTCCATAAAATAAACATACACACATTAAAGTGCGACGTCAATAAGTGTGTGGATAAAAAAGAGACGGGGAAACTCGATGCCCCCTAAGCCATGTTCAAAACTCCCTCAGTCTGTCGCAGAGATTGCCGAGGTGATCGGGCGCGAAAAGGCCCTCGATTTTGTGCGCCAGCTCCCGCGTTCGGGATCCCGGCCCTGGCGCGCAGTCTTCTACATCCCCAAACGCCTGCCCGCGGATCACAAGCTGGTGCAGATGCTGGGCTGGGAGGATGCGTCCAAGCTCTCCTATGCCTTCTCCGGCATGATCATTCAGCCGTCCCGGCTCGGGGCCATGGAGAAGGCTCACCGCAACCGACAGATCGTCCGTGCCGCGGGCGAAGGGGTGCCGATCGAGGAGATCGCCGATGTCTACGAGATGTCGCGGTATCGGATACGGGAAATCATCGCCGAGGGGCAATCAACCAACCATTTGGAGGTCTGAATGAGACTTATCCCTAACTGGAAATCCGTAGCCAAGACGGCCCATAGCATGTGGGCTTTCTATGCAAGCCTGGTCTGCCTCATCCTGCCGGAGATCATTTTCTGGCTTTTCCACACCGACACGCACCCGCGCATCTGGTGGGTCGCGGGTATCGTGCTCCTGGTCTACGGCATCTTCGGTCGCATCTGGGACCAGGGCATCGACCGCTCGAAAACCAACTCGCCCTGGATCGTCGGAGCGATGGCTCTCGGTTTGGTGGTGGTGCTGGCACTGGAGCATGGCAGCAGTTTTACCAACGCGCCATTTCAGGACCGCGATGCAAGTGCGTCCACGGCCGATGCGGCTCCCGCCAACACCGAGCCATCGGGTGACGCCGTATTCCTTGAGATCGCTGTGCCCTTTGTCGCGCGATGGGAGGGCCTGCGCCTGGAGGCCTACCTCGACATGGTGGGGGTGCCTACAGTTTGCTACGGCGAGACCAAAGGCGTGACGCTCGGCGACAGCTACTCTAAGGCTGAATGTGACGCCATGCTGGCTCGCGAGATCATCGCCTATCGGGATGGCCTACGGCCCGCCTTCACCGCTGAGACACTGCGCGACCGAATGCCGGTCGCGCGGGATGTCGCATTCACGAGCCTGGCTTACAACGTGGGCGTTTCTCGCACTTCGAAAAGCACCGCAGTGCGGCGCTTGAACGAGGGCAGCATCGCAGGAGCATGCACGGCCCTCGGCTGGTGGAGCAAGGCTGGCGGGCGCGTGGTGCGCGGGTTGGTCAATCGCCGCAGCGAGGAGACCGAGCTTTGCATGCGTGGGGTCGCGTGATGCGACTGCGCGCCATGCTGATCGGGCTGGCGGCGGTGGCGATCCTGGCCATTGCTGCCAGCATCTACGGGCTTGGTCGCGACAGCGCCCAAGTCGATGTCATGGAACAAAATCAGGAGGCAGGAGATGCGGCTGACCAAGCTAGCTCTGTTTTTGAGCGCTGCATTGACGCTGGCGGCGTGTTCGACTTTGCAACCGGCAAGTGTCGGGGGCGCTGACCGCGCGATCGGCAACGCGCTGCCTGGCGCGCAAGGTGAAACCATCGAAGACCAAGACCGGATCGATGAGACCGTGGCGCGGGCCTGCGCGGCAGGTCTTTATCGCGTCGATCTGTGCGATCTCCACACGGTAGCCAGTGCCCAGAGGCGTGCCGAGCTTGCCGAAAGCATCGACGCTGACAAAACCAACACCAATCCGGCGAGACGCCGAAGCAATCACTGGCAGTGCTGCTCTAGCAGCACTGCGCAGACAACCGAAGGAGAACCAAAGTGAAAATCTTCAAGAGAGATGCAAAGGCCAATGACCCGTATGAGGGCATTGAGTGCGGCGACAAGGTGCGGGATACCATCACCGGTTACGACGGCGTTTGCATCGGGCGAATTGAGTACATCTCGGGTTGCAACCAGATCCTCGTCCAGCCCAAGGCAGGCGCAGGAAAGGAGCCGCAGTCCCATTGGTTTGATGTTGAGCGTATCGAGCTGGTGGACAAGGCGCAGGTCGCGGTGAACGCCCGTCGAACCGGCGGCGAGGTTCCACCCTCCCCACGTCAAGGGCCGGACTAATGCAATGATTGGTTTATTGAACATCCGCTTTCACACTCAAGGCGAAGGCTGCCCGGTTTTTGACCTATGCACTACCGTTCGCCGAGGTCATGACGATCAAGGTCGTGAGGTCATCGCCACCTATCGGGGTTGGTCGATCTGCCCGCTTGGTCGTTGGGGTATTCTTTGGGCACTGGCGGTTACCTGGCGACGCAGTCTTAAAGTCGGAGGGATCATTCGATGAATTGCCCGAAGGCTTGCGCGAGGCCCTTCACGGGTCCTTCCCGGGGGGAATGCCTAGTGGGTGCGGATTGTCGCAAAAAAACACTTGTGCGTGGCGCACGAAACGATGGCCTACTACTATATCTCAGAGGCCGGCAGTGACTAACAAACGTGGTCGCGGCCTCATCCTCAATCGCACCGAAACTGCCGATCAATTCGGCATTGCCATGACCACCCTCGATGATTGGGTGCGCCGTGACTGTCCTGTGGTGCAGCGTGGTGGCCGCGGGCGTCCGTGGCAGTTCAACACTGCAGATCTGATGAAGTGGCGCGAGGCTGATATCCGCGCCCAATCGCAAGGTGTCCAGTCAGCCTCCGCCGATGAGCTCAAGCGGCGCAAACTCGAGGCCGAGACAGAGATGGCTGAGCTCGATCTTGCCAGAGCAAAAGATCTGGTCGCACCAATCGAGCAGATTGAGCGGGCTCTGGCCAAGGCGTTCGGTGAGGTTCGCGCCAACCTGCGCAATGTCGTACCAGGTCGCGCGGCACGACGGTTGGTCGGAGAGACCAACCAGACCAAAATCAAGGCTGTTCTGCTCGTAGAGATCGATCAGGCGCTCGAGGCATTGGCCGATGATGATCTGATCAACGAAACCGATCTGGAGCTTGCCGATGAAGATGAGGGCGAGGATTGAATGCAAGGCCCGATTTTGCGAATGCGGCGGCGATCGTTCGGGCCACACGTCAGGCCAGACGGTTTCTGCGTCCACCGCCGAACCTTGCTCCCTCTGAGTGGGCCGAACAGAATGTCCGTATCCCTGTTGGGAATGCAGTTCCCGGCCTGATCCGGTTCGACAACGCGCCCTATCAGCGCGAGCCCCTCGACATGATGGCAAGCCCTGAGTGTGAACGGATCACGTTGATGTGGGGTGCTCAGGTCGGCAAAACGCAGACCGCGCTTTGCGGTCAAGCCTATTTCGTTGCACAGAATCCGTGTTCGCAGATCATGATGCAGCCGAGCCAAGGTGATCTACACACATGGCTCGAGACGAAATTCAACCCGCTGGTGGAGGCCAACGAGGAGCTGCAGGACGCGATTGCCAAGCCGCGGGGCCGCGAGGGTGTCAATAACCAGCGCATGAAATCCTATCCTGGCGGGTTCCTGATGTTCTCGTGGTCGGGATCCCCGAAAACCATGCGCGGTCGCTCAGCACCCAAGATTGTCTGCGATGAGACCGATGGATATGACCGCACGAACGAAGGCCATCCCGTGGGTCTGCTATGGCAGCGAGCCGCCACCTTTGGAGACCAGCGCCTCTTGCTCGAGATCAGTACGCCCACCATCAAGGGTGCTAGCTGGATTGAGTCGGCATTCGAGCAGGGAGATCAGAGGCGGTTCCATGTTGCCTGCCCCAAATGCGGCAGCCACCAAACGCTCAAATGGCGCAATGTGCGGTGGGAAAAGGACGATGACGGCAATCATCTGCCCGAGACTGCGTACTATCAATGCGATGCGCACGATCCGGAAACTGGCGAGGTCTGCGATGCAAAGTGGAGCGATGGGGAACGCGTTGCCGCAATCCGAAATGCAGAGAGCAACGGGGCCGGATGGAAGGCCGAAAAACCATTCAGGGGCCATGCCTCTTACCATCTAAGCGAGCTCTATTCCTGTTTCCGGCGACTACAGGACATCGTGCAATCGTTCCTCGACAAGAAGGCGGCCAATGATTTGCAGACGTTCACCAACGTCTCGCTCGCTGAGACATGGGTGGAAGAGGCCGAAGAGGTCGAGGCCGATGTTCTCAGAACGCGCGCCAAACCGTATCCCGCCCAGGTTCCCGCCGCAGTGGGCGTCCTCACGGCAGGCGTCGATATGCAGGAAGACCGGCTCGAGGTTGAGGTGGTTGGCTGGGGACTTGGGGAAGAAAGCTGGAATATCGACTATCAGGTATTCTGGGGCGATCCGACCGACGACGCTGTATGGGATGAGCTGTTCGACTATCTCGGTCAAACATTCGAGCATGAGTCGGGTGCTCATATCAGGATTGCTGCGACCTGCGTCGACACCGGTGGCAGCAAGGGCCTAACCACCGCCGCCTATGGTCAGCTCGCAGGCAAACACCGCCGCAAGATTTTCGCCATCAAGGGCAAAGGCGGTTGGGATCGGCCTGTGGTCTCCCCGCCATCCAAGACGAAAACCGGCCGGAAAGGCAGGCCGGTGACGCTGTTCACAGTGGGAACCGATGAAACCAAGTTGATCGTCGCACGCCGCATGATGCTCGAGACAGGTCCAGGCACTTGCCACTTCCCGGATACCCGCGACCCCGAGTATTTCGAGCAACTCACCGCCGAGCGGCTGGTGACCAAGATGATCCGAGGCTTTCCATTCCGCGAGTGGCACAAGAGCCGAGACCGGAACGAGGCTCTGGATTGCCGTGTCTACGCCTATGCCGCACTCAAGATCGACAACCCTAACATTCGCCATCGCCTCGCGCGATTGAAACCCGTCGATGATGAGGAGTCGATTGCCGATGAGGTCCTTGCGGGGGAACCGCCAGAGGACGAGGGCGTCAAGCCCCGCAAGAGTAGACGCCGAAGGGCCCGCCGTTCCCGTGGTCGAGGCCGCGGGCGATCAAGCGACGGATGGTAAGTGTGCTCTCACAATTTCCCAAAACCATTCAGGCGGGTCTCAGCTTTCGGGCTGAGATCGTTGCGCCTGACTACTTGGCGCCGAAATGGAGTGTCACGGCACTTTTGCGGGGACCATCCTCTATCGATCTCGTCGCCACAGGCGACGCCGGCACGCATACCTTTGCCGTGCCCGGCGCCCAGACTTCGGCGTATGAGGCAGGTCGATACACCGCTTCATTGCGCGCGACGGATGGTGCTGACGTGTTCGAGATCGCAGCCGGTGCGGTTGAGATTGTAGGTGACGTTGCTGCACTCAAGGCCGGGCATGATCCGCGCGATCACGCAGAACGGGTTCTCGCGGCCATCGAGGCCGTGATTGAAGGCCGTGCGTCAAAGGACCAGCAGTCCTACACGATCAACGGGCGGACACTAGTCCGCACATCTATCGCCGAGCTCTTGCAGCTCCGCAAAACCTACCGGGATGAGGTCGCAAAGCTGAAAAGCGGCGGGCGCCACAAGCGTCTACTGCGTCGGCAGGTGAAGGTGAGAATGTAATGGCGTGGCCATTTCCCCGATCAGTTGAGCGTTCAGCGCCCGTGCTGGAACGTGTCGAACCTGAACTGCGTCCGTCTTCCATCCCGAAGGTGTCACGACGCAACGGGCCGATCATTGTTCGGGCCCGTCGGTCTTTTGATGCCGGTGAAACCAACCGACTGACATCGAATTGGACCACCACCCCCCTCACTGCGGATCAGGTGATCGACCGCAATCAGCGCGTTGTCGTTGCCCGATCTCGCGATCAGGCAAGCCGCAACGACTACATGAAGGCTTTTCTGCGCCTCTGCGACCAGAACATCGTCGGCCATCGCGGGGTGATCCTGCAGGCGCAGGCCAAAGACGACGACGGCTCGCTTGATCGCAAGGCCAACGAGGCGATCGAGGCATGGTGGCGGCAATGGCAACGCGCGGAAAACTGCGACATCACGGGCCGACGCAGTATGCGCATGATGTGCAAAACAGCCGTTCGCACATGTGCCAAGGACGGCGAATTCATGTTCCGCGAAATCCGGGGCAATGCCGCGCCGATGGGCTATGCTTTGCAAATTCTCGATCCACAGCGCTGCCCTGTCGATTACAACATCGAGCGCCTTGCAGGTGGACGCTTTGTTCGCCAAGGCATCGAGTTCTCGCGCGAGGGACGGCCGCTCGCATATTACTTCATGACCGGGGATCCGGGTCACACCGGCTACACCTACAATGGCCACAGCCTTGATCGCGTGCCTGCGCGCGAGATCATTCACGGCTTTCTCGAGGAGATTGTCGGTCAGCGCCGCGGGTTGCCTTGGGCGGCAACATCCCTCTGGCGGCTCCACCAACTGAGCGGCTTTGAAAAGGCCGCCTTGGTCAATGCGAAGACGGGCGCCAGTGTTGGCGGTTTCCTAGAGTGGGAGAAAGACGAAGGCCCCGAGCTCGAGGAGGATGATCTCGACGAGGAGTTCTATATCGAGCCCGAAGGCGGCGTGTTCCAAGAACTGCCACCCGGTTTGAAGCACAAGGCGTTTGAGTCCCGGTATCCAAGCGGTGAGTTCACGCCGTTCCACAAAGCCATGATCCGTGGCGCAGGTGCGGGCATGGGCGTCTCCTATGTCAGCCTCGCCAATGACCTTGAGGGTGTCAATTTCAGTTCGATCCGCCAAGGCGTTCTCGACGAGCGCGAGCATTGGATGGATCTGCAGGAATGGCTGATCGAAACGCTCGTCGATCGTGTCTACCAATCGGCCCTCGAGCCCGCGCTCCTGCGCGGCTTGGTCAAGAATGGCCCGATCCGGCTCCGCCCTGAACGCATTGCCAAGTATCGCAATGTATTCTGGCAAGCCCGCCGATGGGCATGGGTTGACCCAAAGAAAGACATCGAAGCCGAAGTTGCGGCCAAGGATAATATGCTGACTTCACCGTCAGAGATCATTCGCAAACAGGGCCGCGACCCGGAAACCGTCTGGCGAGCTTTCGCCGCCGACATCCGGGCGATGGAGGATGCCGGGATCCCCGAGAAATTCATCATGGCAGCGCTGCTCAAGGGCACTGGCCTGGTCGCGCCCGCCTCCGAAACGGGCGCCAACCAAACAGAGGAGACCTCCGATGAAGACGATGATGTTGACGAATAGCGGTTTGGCATCCGCTCTGGTGGGCTTGGCCCTGACACGATCGATCACGGTCGAGCAGATCAACGCCAATCGTGGCGGAGCCCCGCTTCGCCGTCAGGCGGCAGTGCGGAACATTAACGAAGACGCCCGCACTGTTGAGGTGGCGTTCAGCTCCGAGGAACCGGTACCGCGGTGGTTTGGCGATGAGGTCCTCGACCATTCGTCCGGCGCGATGCTCGAGACCCGGCTGCAGAATGGAGCCGCGGTGCTCTGGAACCACGACACCGATATTCAGATCGGCGTCGTTGAGACAGCCTCGATCGACAGTGACCGTCGGGGCCGTGCAACGCTTCGCTTTGGCCGGTCGGCCCGGGCCGAGGAAATCTGGGCGGATATCGTTGACGGTGTGATCCGTCATGTCTCCGTCGGCTATTTTGTCCGCGCCATCAAAACCGAGGAGCGCGAGGGCGAACGCGACAAGGTCACCATCACCGAATGGGAGCCTTATGAAATCTCCATGGTCAGCGTTCCCGCGGACGCGACGGTTGGCGTTGGCCGCGGCGCGGGGGAACCGCCAGAGGAAGAGCTCACGGCTCCTGCCGATACTGATGCTCAAACGCAAACAGCTCAACACGAAGGAAGGCGCAATATGGAACGCATTCTCCGGCACAACGGCGCTCTGGTTCGCGCCCGTGTGGACGACAATGGCAATGTCCTCGAAGTCCTTGAGGTCATCGAAAGCGCAGAGGCAACTCGCGCACTTGTGCAGGAGGGAACGCAGGCTGAACAGCAACGCACTGCGGATCTGCTCGAGCTGGGCGAACAATACTCAGCACAGCAGCTTGCTGCGGAGGCAATCCGCAACGGCACATCAGTCGATGAATTCACGCGTACTTTGCTCGAGCATGTATCCAACACCGACGATGCCAACCGCGGCGGCAACCAGCCGCTGGACGACAACCCGGGTCAGATCGGCATGTCCGACGCCGAGGTTCGCCAGTTCAGCTTCCTGCGGTGCGTGAACGCGATGCTCAACCCCGCCGATCGAGCAGCGCAGGAGGCTGCTGCATTCGAATTTGAGGCCTCACGTGCCGCAGAGCAATCCATGGGCCGCACCGCCCAAGGCATGATGGTGCCCGTGGACGTTCTCACTCGCGCTCTGAATACCGGCACGGACGGGCTCGCGGCCGGAAACACTGGCGGCTATTTCGTCGATACGACGCTGATGACGATGAGCTTTATCGAGCTTCTGCGGAATCGTTCCGTGTTCCTGCAGATGGCCACCCCAATGGGCGGCCTGATCGGCAACCTTGATATTCCTGGGCAGGCCAGCAGCGGCAACACCTTCTGGGTGGGCGAGGACGAGGATGTTGGTGAAGGCGGCTACGAGGGTCGTCTGGTGTCGATGTCGCCAAAAACCATCGGTGTTTTTGGCGAGGTCACGCGCCGCATGGCGATGCAATCCTCTCTGGACGTCGAGGCCCGGTTCCGCGCCAGCCTAGCACGTGATCTAGGCCTTGGTATTGATTACGCCGGGTTCTACGGCACGGGCGGCGCGAACATGCCGCTCGGCATCAACAACCAGCCAGGGATTAACGCAGTCCTGTTCGCAGGCAAGCAGCCGACGTATCTCGAGCTCGTCGAGATGGAGACCGAGGTTTCCGCCGATAACGCCGATGTCGACTCCATGGCTTATGTCGGGAACAGTCGGTTCCGCGGACACTGCAAGTCCACCCAGAAGTTCGCGGGAACCAACGGCTCGCCCATCTGGGAGGCAGGCAACACGGTCAACGGCACCAACGCCGAAATCACCAATCAGATCACCACCGGTGACGTGTTCTACGGCAATTTTGCGGATGCAAATGTCGGGATGTGGGGAGCCCTCGACATCCTGGTTGATCCCTACACCAAGGGACGTTCAGGCACCCGCCGGGTGATCCTGCATCAGGACGTCGATATCTCGGTCAATAACGTGGAGAGCTTCTGCGTTGGACGGGACGCCGCCTAATCATTCCACGGTGGCGGCAGGTTCCGCCTCCTAATCTCTCAATTCGGAGCGCATGAACATGGCGAAACAGATCAAAGTCAAAATCACGTCAGCTGTCTCGATCGACGGTGAGATCATCACACCAGGCAAAACTCCGGTCCTGGATGAACCGCTGGCGAAGAACCTTTTGCATCGCGGGAAAGCTGAGCTTGCTACAGCAGATGAAAGCGATGCTGACGGTGAGGGCGGCGATAAACCGCTTGGCAAAATGACCGTCGCCGAGCTGAAGGCGGAAGCCAAGGATCTCGGCATCGAAGGTGCTGACGGCATGAATAAGGCCAAGCTGATCGCAGCCATTGAAGAGGCCGACGACGAGTAAGGCCATGCCCCACCCCGATTGGGAGGACCTCTCCGCCTTCTTCGACCCCGACGAGTTTGCGACCAGTGCAGTCATCACTCGGGGAACGGAGCTGGTGGCAGAGGTCCTCGGCATTTTTGACGACCCTAACGAGGTTGCAACTCTCGGCGAGTATGAGCTCGACCATCCGATGCCGCGATTTGTCTGCCCGGAGATCGATGTCGCGAACGCCCGCAAAGGCGACGTTGTAACCATCGATGGCAAGGCCTTCGACCTGATGCAGGAGCCGGAGCTGGACGGTACCGGGATCGCCGCGCTGATGCTCGCAGAACCGAATGTGACCTACGATGCTGGCCCTTGACTTCGATGACGGACAGCTCGCCAAGATCGCGGATGAGTATGCGGCTACCCCGAAGCAAGTCGATCTCAGTCGCGGGCGGGCTCTGAAACGGACCGCCGGCACACTTCGGCGCATATCCTCGAAGGGTCTGCAATCCGAGCTGGGGCTTCGCAACGCCACCGCGCTCCGTCGCCGCATCAAAGAGTATCGCGTCGGCAAAGGCCGCAACGCGCTCAAGCTCTGGTATGGGGCCAATGATCTGCCCGCCTCGGCATTCAAGGGTCGTGCTACCAAGGTCGCGGGCGGCATCAGGATCGGTGAGGCCATGATCCACGGCGCGTTTTTTGCGAATATCAATGGGCGGCGGCGGGTGATGGTGCGCTACGGGGCAAAGCGTTGGCAGATTGGCGAGGCCAGCCTGCCGGTTGCCGATCGGATGATGATCTATCTCGAGGACGAGGTGTTCGTCGATCTGGATTCTATCTTTCTGAAGCATTTCCTCGCCGAGATCAGGGCGCGGACAATCTTGGGAGTTGGCGATGGCTGATACGATTGACCTGGGCGTGGCATTGGACAAAGTGATTGCCACGCTCGCTGCTCAATTCAAAACCTTCAAAACCGTCGCTGCCGAAGACGAAGACTGCAAAAAACTGCCGGTCCCGGCAATCATCGTGCAGATGTCGGAGCTTGAGCCCGATCCCGACAAGGATCCCCACACCGGCCAGTTCCCTTGCCTGGTCAGGTTTGAGGTCCGGATCATTATGGGACACCGAACGCCGAAGGCACGGCGCGAGGTCGTCAAAGCCGCGGGTGCGGTCGCGGCATTTGTTCACAGCAACCGGCTGGGCGTTCCCTGGGGTGCGGCCACGGTGATTGCAGTGGATCCCGACGAATTCGCCCCACAGGCCGACAAGTTCGATATCTGGCGGGTCGAGTGGGTTCACACCGCCGACATCGGGACCAGCTATTTCGTCGATGAAGATGTGACACCGAGCCAGGTATTGACCTCCCGGTTCCCGGATACCGGTCCCGACCACGAGGCCGGTTACGAGGTGCAAACTTCAAATGAATGAATACGCCCAGTCGGAGCTTCTAAAAGCAGTCGCGCAGATGGTGATGATTGCCGACGTGGTCGCGGTTGATTCCGGTGCAGCCCGCGCAAAGGTATCGTTTGGCCCCAAGGCCACAAGCGCCTGGCTGCCGTGGTTGACCGAGCGTTCCAGCGCAATTGCGGTCTGGGCCCCACCATCTGCCGGAGAGCAGGTTCTCTGCCTGTCTCCGTCGGGATTGACCAGGGATGCGATCATCCTCGGAGCACTCTTTAGTGGTGCCAATGCTGCGCCGTCCGGGGCGGCAGGCGAGCACCTGATCAAGATCGGAGGATCCTCGATCAGCATCACCGGGGACAGGATCGTGCTCAGCAGTAATGGCTCGACGCTCACGATTGATGGATCCGGCATCACCCACACCGGTGGGTCGACCGAGATCAATACCGGCAACCTCAACCACAAAGGAACAAATGTCGGTGACACCCATACTCACAAGGGCGTCCAACCGGGTCCGTCCCGAACGGGCGATCCGAAGTAGGATTGCGGGGAACCGCCAGAGGATTGCAGCGCGCCGGCTCTCCAAGATGGTGGCATGTATGGCATCAGCGCGACCACAGGCCGGAATCTCAGGGGTATCGATCATCTCCGCCAGTCTATCCGGGACATCCTCACGACCCCGATCGGGTCTCGGGTCATGCGTCGTGACTATGGGTCCCGGCTCTTTGAGCTGCTCGACGCCCCCTACTCCTCGGCCACCAAGCTCGCAATCATCGCGGCGACTGCGGAGGCGCTCATGACATGGGAGCCCCGCATCGAGGTTGAGGACATCACGCTGCGCAGCCACACACCCGGCCACATCATCATTGATCTGATCGGGCGCTATTTGCCGGAGGGGCGGGAGATCAGGATCGAGGGGATAGAGGTGCTATGAGTGCGTTCACGGCCATTAATCTGGACAAGCTGCCCTTTGCGCCTGCGATCCCGGAAAAGGATTTCGAGACGCTTCTGGCAGAGATCAAGTCCGAAGTGCTGGCGCGCGCGCCTGAACTGGAGGCTGCGCTTGCCCTGGAAAGCGAGCTTGCCACCAAGCTATGTGAGGCTTTTGCTTATCGGCTCCTGATCCTGCGCCAGGAGATTAACGAAGCTGCACGCGGCAACATGCTGGCCTATGCTTCTGGTCCCGCGCTCGATCAGCTCGCAGCCCTTTTGGGGGTGACCCGCCAAGTGGTCGAGGAGGCCGACCCGGATGCGGTGCCGCCCGTGCCCGAGGTGCTCGAGGATGATGCCCGGATGCGGACCCGAACGCAGCTTGCGCTCGAAGGTTTCTCAACAGCAGGTCCGCGCGGCTCCTACATCTTTTGGGGGCTCTCGGCCTCGCCGCATGTCAAGGATGTCGGCATCGCCAGCCCTGCGCCGGGCGCGGTCGTGGTGACCGTGCTCTCCCGCATGGGCGATGGTTCCCCGGACGCCGCTTTGATCGATACCGTCAGCAGCACCCTCTATGGTGAGGATGTGCGCCCGCTTACCGACCAGGTGACTGTACAAGCCGCCGCTATCCTGCCTTATGAGGTCGAAGCAACCCTGACCCTCTACAACGGGCCAGACGAGAGCCTTGTGATTGAAGCGGCAGAAGAGGCCCTGGAAGCCTACGTTGCCGAACACCACCGGCTCGGCCACGACATCACGATTTCTGGCCTACATGCGGCGCTCCACCAGGTCGGCGTGCAGAATGTCAATCTGATCCAGCCTAACGCTCATATCGAGGTGGATAATCACCAGGCGGCCTATTGCACCGGGATCACTCTAACGGTGGGAGGGCGCGATGTCTGAGCCCAAGACCCTTTTGCCCCCAAATGCCACACCTCAAGAGCGGGCGCTTGAGATCGCGCCTGCCATTGGGCTCGCCGATATACCCAATCCGTTTTATACGCTTTGGAACCCACGCACGTGTCCATCCCATATCCTGCCCTGGCTCGCCTGGGCTTTCTCGGTGGACGACTGGCGCAGCGATTGGCCGGACGAGATCAAGCGCGAGACCATCGCGGCCAGCGCCACGATCCATCGCGTCAAGGGCACAATCGGGGCGGTGCGGCGGGCGCTGGAAGCGCTGGGCTACGTCATCGATATCTCGGAGTGGTTCGAGTATGGCGGCACGCCTCACACATTCCGCATTGCGGTCGATGTACTCGGCTCGCACTCGTTGGGCGTCGAGATCAGCCCGGACCTCCTGGCTGAAATCATCGACGTGATCGAAAACGTAAAGCCGGTACGCGCGCATTTCGACGTGGCACTCAATCTCTCTATCGATGCCCCCGCCTACGCCGGGGCCTTCCAACACACGGCAATCAGGGCCGAGGCGCAAGCACACCTGCCGCCCGCGCCGGTTCTGACGGCGCAATCTGGTTGCGGGGTGGCGGCACATACCCGACTGCGCGTGGAAATCGGAGGATAAGATGGCGTCTTATGCAATGCTCACGAACGTGGGGCGCAACAAGGAAGCGGCAGCGCTGGCGAATGCCACGCCGCTCGAAATTGCCGAGATCGCCTGGGGCGACGGCGATCGCATTCCGGCAGGCGGCGAAACGGCGCTGGAGAATGAACAGGGTCGCAAGCCTGTGGCGGCGCAGGGAGTCACTGCCGGTGCGCTGAATACGGCCTTCTTTGAGGTGTTGTTGGCCGAGGATGAGGGGCCATTTGTGATCCGCGAAGCGGGGCTCTTTGACACTGATGGTGACATGATTGCCGTCGCCCATTACGACCCGCCGGTAAACAAGCCGCTCAACACCGTGTCCGCACATCTGCGCATCAACATCGTGTTTTCCGACCTTGAGAACCTGGTCATCCAGATCAACGCCAGCACGGCGTTCGTATCGGCAGACACTTACACCGCAGAAGATGTGCTGGCAAAGCTACTCACGGTGGATGGTGCCGGGTCTGGATTGGACGCTGACAAGCTGGACGGGCTGAATGCGTCTACCTTTGTGCGAACACTCCGCAAGGTCATCGCAGGCACCGGCCTGACCGGCGGCGGCGGTTTGAGCGCGGATCGCACACTGGAAGTGGACTTCGCCACGCCAGCCGAGGCGCTGGCAGGCGAGCGCGCAGACAAGGTGATGTCACCGCTATTGGTGGGCCAACTGGTGAAGCCCCCAACCGTCACAATTCTCCGCGATGGCGCAAACGCCATTTACGTCACGCCGCCCGGCTGCAAAGCCCTTCACGTCAAAGGAGTTGGCGGGGGCGCGGGTGGTGAAACACCCTCTCGCCCAACCGAAGGGTACTTATGGGGCCATCCAGGCGGCAGCGGTGCCGGGTTCGAAGCATGGCTGATACCGCAACCGGGGCAAGAATTTGAATACACCATCGGTTTGGGTGGTGAGGGTGGCGGTTTCGAAGAGGGAACAAAGGGAGGCGCTGGCGGCATTACCATCTTTGGGGACATGCGCGCGAGTGGTGGCTCAAATTCACGTATTGGATCGACAGCAACTGCGTCCGGAGGGGACATTAACTATCGCGGGACTCCAGGTGTTCAGGCCTTCAATTCTTCTGAGAATGGTCGTGATTACTTTCACCAACCCGGTGGGTCCATCTTCGGGCCATCAGACTCAGTATCTGAATACAGCGATGGGCAAGACGCCACAGTTCCCGGTACCGGAGGTGCGGCCGGCAATGTTGGTGCTGATTTAGGATTTCAGATCCAAGTCATCGGGCTATCTGGCGCTGACGGAATTATCGTTGTTACGGAGTTCTACTGATGAAAAAAGTCGCCGAAATCACCAATGGCCGTGTCTCCAATATCGCGCAGATTAAGGACGATACGCCTGTCCCTGATGGCTGGGTCGAAGTTGCTGGCGTCGTGCGTATCGATGATATGTATGACGGTCAGACATTCACGGCCCCTGCTGCGCCTGCCGTTCCGGTGATCCCGTTTGAAGAGGCCAAAGCGCAGGCGATGGCGACGGTGTATGCCACGCATGCCAGCTACCTGCGCCAAGCAACCGACAACGCCACGCCGGAGGAGCGGGACACTTGGCCTGTGAAGACCGCCGCTGCAACAGCCTATCTGGCGAATACGGCCACCGCTGGCCAGACCGCGTTTATTGAAGCGGAAGCGACACGCGGCGGCGTCACGCCGACGGAGATGGCTCAGACCATCACCACCAAAGACGCAGAATACTTGGACCACATCAGACAGGGCGCTGCCCTTTGTGACTCGGGCTGCGCCGCCGTCGAGGCCGCAACCACGCACGACGCCCTGCAAGCCGCAATGGAGGCGTTCCACGCTGAGGTACAGGTGGCGTTCGACGCGCTGGCTGCAAACTGAATCCAACCGCTAGCGTGCAGCCCAAACCGGACATAGCGTTCCTGCAGATGGGCGGGAAGCAGAAGTTCGATGCGGTTGCCCTGTCAAGAGCGAGCTTGTAAGTAGCGGACATTTGGTGCAACCCGATACCGATCAAACAGATCACTACAGGCTCCATTGCCTCGATGTTGAGGCAATGGTCAATCAATAGCGCCCGTTTACCACCGCGGGAATGATTGGAGAAGCCAACTTGACCGTTATGTACCTCGGCTTCAGAGGTAAAGTTTAATACCCACCGGGCACCAGCCTCCTTTGCGTCGGGAGATATCGGTTCTACTTGCAGGGCTGGCGCTACCTTCCTCCCACAGCTAGACTCATGAGATGGCGACAATGGAGTTTCATATTGAGCGACGCTAGAAGCACATCGGTCGGGGTTGAGGCACTTCAGGCTGTCAGTGGCGCAAATCGAGAGGCAAAGGCTTACGCCTACTTGTACGCCGCGTTCAAACGAACCGAAGTAAGTGAGAATCCTGTCCGGGACGCCTTGGATTGCTTCATTCCATTTGTCACACCTTACCTAACTTCCATTCAGGGGAAACAGGTTACTCTTGAAGGGATACAGGATTATCTGAAAGTGAATTTCGGCTTCGAGCTGCCGCTTTATGCCGTGGAACAAATGCTACCTGAACTGCAAAGTACAGGAGTAATCAGCTATGAGAAGCCACTCAAAATCTACAAGGCAATTGGCAGAAATCAGAAAGAGTATCAAGTTTCGAGAGACGAAATTGAAACTGACTTCGACGCGATTGAGGCAAGTTTGGGCAGACACGCCCAAAGCGTCGGGTTCGTCGGCCAACCACCATCAGAAAGCTGGGGGAACGCACTTGTTGGGTTTCTAAGGGCATCCACTGACGAGACACCATTAAAAATCAAGAAGATAAAAGGCGTTCTGCTTGAGCCGAAAAAGGTCGAGATCGCAATAGTGGGCGGCTACCTGCGCCGCCTCAGCAGGGAAGATGAAGCAGAGTTTAGACGCATCGTGAATGTTTTCATGGGCGTTCTGATCGAAGAGTTTATAAGGTCAGTTTCGGAGGTCTCTCAGCCAGTCGAGGGGCATAATGTAATTGCGTTTATTGACACTGCGATTTTGCTGCGGCTTCTAGGGTCAGGACCCATTGATTTCCGGGATGTGGCGTGATTCACGGTTCGAAAAGCGAGCGGTGAACATGTCTGATCTGTTTTGGCTGACCGATGCCCAGATGGCGCGTCTTGAGCCTTTCTTTCCCAAGTCACACGGCAAGCCACGCGTTGATGATCGCCGTGTGTTAAGCGGGATTATCTTCATCAATCGCAATGGCTTACGATGGCGTGACGCACCTGCTGCCTATGGCCCGCACAAGACGCTTTATAACCGTTGGAAACGGTGGAGCGAAAAGGGCATTTTCGCCCAGATGATGGCAGGCTTGGCCGCCGGTCACGGAGAAGAAAAGACGGTCATGATCGACGCAACCTACCTGAAGGCACACCGCACAGCGACCAGTTTGGGCGTCAAAAAGGGGGGCGTGGACGCCTGATTGGTCGGACCAAAGGCGGCATGAACACCAAACTGCACGCCATCTGCGACAGCCAGGGACGTCCTCTCAACCTGTTCGTCACAGCAGGACAAGTCAGCGACTACATCGGCGCGCGGGCGTTGTTGAACAGCCTGCCGGATGTCGACTGGCTGCTTGGAGACCGCGGCTATGATGCAGACTGGTTCCGGGAAGCGTTGAAAGACAAGGGGATACGCGCCTGCATCCCCGGCCGAAAACAGCGGAAGAAACCGGTGAAGTACGACAAGCGCCGCTACAAACGCCGCAACAGGATCGAGATTATGTTTGGCAGGCTGAAGGATTGGCGGCGTGTGGCAACCCGATATGACAGATGCCCGAAGGTCTTCCTATCTGCAATCGCGCTGGCCGCCATCGTCATTTACTGGCTATGAGATGCTGTAACGGGGCCTGCGTCACGCACGACCGTTGCCACTTGCCAGATCAGCACCGCGCTGTCGCCATTCCCGTATTGAACCCATATGGAGGATGACGGGATGAAGTTGTTTGTTGGATTGGATGTATCGCTTGCCAAGACCGCGATCTGCGTAATCAGCGAGCATGGCCAGATTATCAAAGAAGCAGAAACTGAAAGTGAACCCGAAGTTCTGGCGCGCTGGTTCGATGAACTTGACGGCAGCATCGCTGTGATTGGCCTGGAGGCCGGGCCACTGTCGCAATGGCTGCACCGTGGGCTGACCGAAGCTGGCCTTGATGCGGTGCTCATGGAAACGCGCCAGGTGAAAGGAGCGCTGAAGGCGATGCCGATCAAGACGGATCGGCGGGATGCCGAGGGGATTGCACGGCTGCTTCACCTTGGCTGGTTCCGCCCGGTTCACTGCAAATCGGTCTCGGCTCAAGAAACCCGCGCCGTTCTCGGTGCCCGCAAAGCCATTCAACAGGGTATGCTCGCATTGGAAATGTCGCTGAGAGGACTGCTGCGGAACTTTGGCCTCAAGGTGGGCGCGATCTCTCGCGGCAGATTCGAGGCCCGCATTCGGGAATTGGCAGATGGAAATCCCATGCTTGTAACCGCGACAGTACCAATGCTGCGGGCCCGAGCATCCCTGCGACAGGAACTGGCCGGTCTCGAAAAGCGCGTGCGCCAGTTGGCCGGGGATGATCCAGTATGCCTACGCCTTATGTCGATGCCTGGGATCGGTGCAGTAGTAGCGCTGACATTCCGTGCTGCGGTCGATGATCCGGCTCGCTTTCGGTCGTCAAAGAGAGTTGGTCCCTGGGTTGGTTTGACACCTTCACGCAATCAGTCCGGTGAACGGGACGTGTCAGGCGGTATCACCAAAGCTGGGGACGTGAATCTGAGGCGGGCGTTGTGCCAGGCCGCAACCGTCATGATGAACCGTGGCCGGTCGACTTGGTTGCGAACATGGGGCGCCCAATTGGCTCAACGCCGCGGTCGTAAAATCGCAATGGTTGCTCTCGCACGCCGCATCGCTGTCATACTTCATCGGATTTGGGTCGACGGCACCGAGTTCCAGCCCGATGAGGCACCAAAAATGACCTGACCTTGTCGTTGCCTTACCCGTTGCCTGCTTGAGCGCGGGCTTTCGAGGTCCCCCAGGGACGTGGTTCCGATGATGCCGTGGTCAGGACTGTCGCTGTTCTTTGCCAAGCACGCCTATGAGATAGGCACATCGGAATTACATCGAACCAGCATCATGTTGGCAGCCATCGCGCTGACCACGAACCGAAGCAAGTACCCGAAGGATCTCAGCCGAAAGCCGCAAGAGAAGGCGGAACAGACACTAACAATACCGAGGTAGCCGCTCCGGCGGATCAATTGTTATACCCAAAACCGCTTGACTGAAACGACCCCGTTACCGAAGTCCTGACCCTAGCAATGAAGTCTGGTGGGCGCTGATAGTACTGGTTGTCTTGGATTTTGTAGCATTGTCTGATTTCTTTGGTTTCAAATTCGCGCGGAAGATTGTGTCCTATTTTAAGAGTAAGTTGACCAAACTTTTCCAGAAACTTTGAATACCATCCGCACAGAGAGCCCGCGAAAACCTTCTGGAGCTTGAGAAATGGAGATGCGAAGACACCCGGCGTTTTTGCTTATAACCCGGCGCAATTCTTGTCGTCCTCCGACAACACACGTCCACGGATCAATCCTTGGCATTCGATTACATTGAGCGAATGCAGCGAACGGCAGCAATGCTGGGCTGCGGCCGCAGCGTATTGGCCGGTTGATGGATCGTAGCTTTGGGCCGGTCATAGGAGTTTGCAGAGTCCGCTTCATGCGCACAGCTGCCATTGACGGATGCTGAAGCGAACGCCACCTCTCGTCCTCTGAACGGATGAGCTGGACCGATCAACTCGGCATGTCGCATGCGGGGGAACCGCCAGAGGAAAGAGCGCGGGCGCGGTGAGATGCTCTGCCGAAGAGCAACTTCCGCAAGCGAGGTCCACATGGCATTCCTTCACGGCGTCGAGGTCATTGAGATCGATGCAGGCCCCCGTCCGATCCAGACGGTCAGATCCTCGGTTATCGGAATCGTAGGCACCGCGCCCGACGCCGATGCTGCTGCTTTCCCCCTCAACACACCGGTTGTGGTTGCAGGATCCCGGAAAGAAGCCGCTGGCCTTGACACCGTAGGCGAAAGCAAAGGCACGCTCCCAAGTGCGATGGACGGTATCTTCGATCAGATCGGGGCCGTCGTCATCGTTGTGCGCGTCGAAGCAGGCGCGGACGAAGCAGGCACCCTTGCCAACGTGATCGGTGGCGTCAACTCCGCCGATGGCAACCTCGAGGGCGTCCATGCTCTCGTGGGGGCCGAGAGTGTTGTGGGATACGCCCCTCGCATCCTGATCGCTCCCGGCTTCACTCACCAGCGTCCCGGCGGGCTCGCCAACCCGGTTGTCGCCGAACTGCAGGGCATCGCAAACCGTCTCCGCGCGGTCGTCATCGCTGATGGGCCGAACGCCACCGACACTCAGGCCTACACCGCCGCCGGCGATTTCGGCTCCGATCGTATCTATCTCTGCGACCCTTGGCACAAAGTCACGGTCGGCAGCGATATCCTCGATCTGCCTCCATCGCCACGGGTGGCTGGTTTGATCGCCAAGGTGGACAACGATACCGGCTTCTGGGCGTCTCCATCTAACAACTTGATCTCCGGAATCATCGGGACCACGCGGCCGGTCGATTTCAAGCTCGGCGATGCCAGCGCCCGCGCCAACCTTCTCAACGAGAACAAGGTCGCAACCACCATCCGCCAGAACGGCTTCCGTCTCTGGGGGAACCGGACGCTGACCGCCGACACCAAGTGGGTGTTCCTGAGCGTCCGCCGCACCGCAGACATCATCAATGACTCGCTGCTGCGGGCCCATCTTTGGGCCGTCGATCGCGGGATTACCCGGACCTATGTCGAGGACGTCGAGGAAGGCGTGAACGCCTATCTCCGCGACCTCGTTGCACTTGGCGCAATTCTCGGCGGCAAGTGCTGGGCGGACCCCGACCTGAATTCGGCTGCGAACATCCAGCTCGGGAAGGTGTTCTTCAACTTCGATTTCACGCCCGTTTATCCCGCCGAGCACATCACATTCCGTTCCCACCTGGTCAATGACTACATCGAGGAGGTGTTTAACTGATGGCCGCCGAGGACATTCTCAAATATCTGAACCTGATCGTCGACGGCCGCGGCTACGCGGGCAAGATCGAGGAGTACAACTCTCCCGACCTGACGGTCTCCACCGAGGAGTTTCGCGGCGGTGGTATGGATCAGCCGATCGACATCGACATGGGGCAGGAAAAGATGACCTGCTCTTTCGTGCTCACCTCCTACGATGCGGACGTTCTCGCGCTCTGGGGCGTTAAGGACGGTTCCACCGTGCAGCTCACCGCCAAGGGCTCGCTCGAGAGCCTGGACGGCACCACAACCGCAGTCGCGCACTACATGCAGGGCAAGATGATCTCGGTTGCCCGCGGTACCTGGGGGTCCGGCAACAAGCCGTCCCTGACCATCACCATGAGCCTGCGCTACTACCGTGAGGTTCACGGCCAGCGCACGATCAACGAAATCGATGTCATCAACATGGTGCGTGTGATCGACGGTGTGGATCAGCTCGCCGCGCACCGCGCCAATATAGGCCTGTAAGGAGGGCACATGAGCGAGGGGAAACTACCGGATTGGCTGACCGAGGAGGACGACGGATCCATCACGGTCAGCTTTGCGGACTTGAAGAGCAAGCCAAAGCTGGACGGTACCGAGGTCAGCAGTCTGACAATGCGTGAGCCCACCGTTGCTGACGAACTCGCGATCGAGAAGATCAAATCCGTTGGCGAGCGCGAAAGCCAGGCAATCGCTAATCTTACCGAGCAGTCGCCGGAGGCCATTCGTGGTCTAACCATGCGCCAATACGGGCGGCTCCAGGACGCATACGGCGTTTTTTTAGGCTGACCGAGCAGCAAGTCCGGGTGGGAGCCCTTCGGCTCGCCCGGCACACCGGATGGGCCGAGGCTGAGATCATGGCCATGCCGGTCAGTCGTTTCATCTGGTGGTTGGAGGGCTTGCCAAAGCCTCCGAAGGGTAGGAAATGAGCACCAAAAACCAACGTCTAAACGCAACAATCACCATCGGCTCGGTTCTCGAAGCGTCGGTCAAACGCAATGTCGGGTTTCTAAAATCCGGGCTGAACGAGGTTGGCACCGCCATCAAGGGGGTGGAACGCCGCCAGAAAGAGCTTGATCGCCAGCGCAATGTTCTCCGGCGCCAGGGCCAATCCGTAGCGCACCTCGATCGAGAATACGAGAAGCTCGAGCGTACCCTCATCGATCTACGCCGCTCCCAGGAGCGTTGGAACCGCGCTGCCGCCGCTTCGCGCCGTGTTGGCTCCACGTTCAACACCATGGCCACGGATATCGGGCGCAACGCTCGCAGACTCGCAGTCGGTGCCACGATTGCGGGGGGTGCAATTTTTGGGGTGGCTTCTTCCACCGCGAAACTCGGTGATGATGTCGCAAAAACAGCGGACAAGCTCGGCATTGGGATCGAGACCCTGCAAGAGTTGCGATACGCTGCAGAACGGTCAGGTATAGCCACATCTGCCTTTGATACTGCGCTGGAGAAGATGACCAAGAACATTGGTCTCGCGCTCGATGGTACTGGCGCTCAGAAAGATGCCCTTGATGCTCTTGGCCTGTCGGCGGCAGAGTTGTCTGAGATGTTACCCGAGGAAGCGCTGGGCCTTATTGCCGACCGAATGGAAGGCGTTGCTACTCAGGCGGAAAAGGCCGCAATCGCCAACGACATCTTCGGGCGCTCTGGCATTGGCATGCTCAACATGTTGCGTGGCGGCTCGCGGGGACTCCGGGATCTGCGCGACGACGCCCGTCGCACCGGCTACGTGCTTTCCGAGCAGGCCGCTCGCGATGCGGAGGTGTTTCAGGATACCTTGCTTGATACCCAGCTGACCATGAAAGGCCTCAGGAATACTGTCGGAGCTGCACTCATGCCGGTTGTCACGCAATCTATGCGTCGGATCGGCGATGCGCTGATTGAAAACCGCGATGAGGTTGAGGCATGGTCCGAGCGATTTGCCGATGGCCTGGAGGAGGTAATTCCCAAGCTCGGCAAGGTTGCCTCCGGTATAGGCGATGTGACTGCCAAAGTCTGGGAGGGTGTCGATGCAGTAGCAGATATGGTTGGTGGGTATGAAAACCTGGGCAAGATCATAGCCGGGGTCTTTGCCTTCCGCACCATCTGGAGAATTGGTCGTTTTGTCTGGGCCGTCGGAAGTGCAGCCGTCGCTATGGGTGCGTTGGCAGCGAGCACCGGGCTGGTGGATTCGGCGCTTGGACGGCTGGGCAAACGATCGGCTCTGGGCAATGCGGCAGCTACTGGCGCAGGCGCAGCGGCAGGTACCGCGACCAAGCGTGTTGGGCTCGCTGCGCTGGGCGCGGCAGCAGGACGTTTCCTTCTGAAGGGCGGAGCGATCGGCAGTGGTGTCGCCCTTGGGCTTGGTAACATGGAAATGGGCGACGGTACGCTCACACCGGAAGCCGCTGCGGCGGGACCTGCAACCCCCGAGCAGATACTCGCGGAGACGAGGATCCCGGTCGAAGAGCGGCGACGGCTTGGGCAGACGCAAGAGTTCCAATCTATGGCGTCATCCGACGCTCGAGCCGCCGAGCGCCTCTATGCCGCCCGCGTCATGGGGAATCTGCCCACACCGGATGCAATTAGCGCGCTTGAGGATATCGCAGCGGCAGCGCGTGAGGAAGTCAAGGCACTACAGGCTCAAATCGATCAGATTAAAGACGAGCCGATTTCGGCCACTCTTAAAGCGCCGCTGCAAATGGAGTTGGATCAGCGCACCCAAGAGATGCAGGAGATTGAGCAGGAGCTCGAGACCGCCAGGGGCCGCGTCACTGAGCTGACGGAGGCGCTTCGCGTCTTGAGTGATGAAGAGGTCACGCCCGCAATTTCTACGGAATCGCTCGATCAGGCGCTCTTGAAAGCTCGCAACATCGTCGAGACCCTACGCGAGTTGGAAGGCAAAACGGCATCATCACCGCTGCCGTCCAACGTCCGGCCGACCATACGCCCACAGGCGAATGCGCTCGGGGGGCAATTCCGGCCGGGTTGGCACCTGACTGGCGAGCTGGGTCCGGAGCTCAAGTTCGAGAACCGTTCCGGCTATGTCGCCAATAATCGCGCTCTCCGCCAACTCGCGGGCTATGCAGACCGTGTTGGCGCGCTTATGGACCGACCACGCGCGGTACCGCGCCGCGCTGGGGCGGCTGCGGACCAGGCGGCACGAGTCATAGCATCCAGAGATCGCACCACACAGCCCGACAGCGCTGCGGACGCGGGTATCGCCGCGCGGGTGGAGGCGTTGTTCGCGTCTGGTGGTGCCGGCGCACAGGCGGCTGCTGCGGCGACGGGTCCGGTGACACAGCATATCACCTACACCATCCACGCGGCTGGCGCATCCGCCGAGGAGGTCATTCGCCTGGTCGAACGCAAGAGCCGTCAGGCTGCCGGCAACGGGCTGTTCGATCGGGCTCCCTCGACTGGACCATACGGGAGATAACCATGGCTGAGGTGATGATGCAGCTCGGGTTCTTCCAATTCTCGATCGACAGTGCGACCTATCAGCGCCTGAGCCGGTCCACCGAGTATCGTTGGGCGCGGCAGGCAAGGATTGGAACCGATGACGCCCTCCAATTCACCGGCTACGGGCCGGAGACGATCGAGATCGAGGGTGTGATCTACCCGCGCTTTCGCGGTGGACTGAAGCAGGTCGATCGAATGCGCACCCAGGCCAGTCTTGGTGTCCCACTCTCCCTTGTCTCCGGGATCGGCAAGGTGCTGGGTCTTTGGGTGGTCGAGGGCATTACTGAAGGCCAGCAGGTGTTCGCGTCCCAGGGCGTTCCCCAGCGGCAGGATTTCACGATGAGGATGGCGAGATATGACGGCGGGCTCCGATCTCCACTACGTTTCGTCTGAGGGTGACGTGCTCGATGCGATCGTGGCTGCTCACTACGGTGACACGCTTGATGGTAAGGTCGAGGCTGTGCTGGCTGCCAATCCCGGCCTGTCGGCGCTGGGCGCGGTCCTGGGTGCGGGCGTGCGCATCGCCCTCCCTGACCTGAGCACCACCGGGCCCGTGGAGACGGAGCAACTATGGGGCTGACCGACTTTCGCCCATTTGTCCGGGTGCGTATCAACGGCGTGCCAATCTCCGGATTTCTGTTTTCGCAACTGAGCTCGGTGCGCGTGACCGACGCTGCTGGCTTTGTCTCAGACACAGCCGAAATCACGTTCGCCAATGTCTCGCCGGTATCACGCTTCATCATGCCGGAGCCCGGAGCCGAGGTAGAGATCGAGTTGGGGTATCTTGGCGAGTTCAAGCACATGGGGCTCTATATCGCCGATGAGGTCGAAGAGAGCTCGCCACCGCGCACGATCAGCGTCGTTTGTCGTGCCAAGCCGCAGGGGCAGACCCAGAGCGGCTACGCACCAATCCATCAGCAGAAGACCCGCTCTTGGGAGGATGGCCTTACCGTCGGGGATATCGTGTCCACGATCGCGGGCGACAACGGTCTCACGCCCGGTGTGACCACATCCGTGGCCTCGATCATCCCCGGCCACATCGACCAGATCGATGAAAGTGATCTATCCATGCTCACACGCATCGCCCTGATACATGACCTGGTCGCCAAACCGGCCGGCGGGGTCCTTTTCATCGGCAAGAAAGCTGAAGGCATCAAAGCCTCTGGCCAGCCCACGCCGACTATCCCTTTGCTGCAGGCGGATGTCACGCGCTGGGCGATGCGTCGCAGCCTGGGCGAAGCCACGGGTACTGTCATCGCCACCTACCGGGACTTGGAAGCCAGCAAGGACGTGGAGGTTAAAATCGGTGATGGAGCGCCGGTCAGACGGCTGCGACAGCGGTTCCGATCCGAAGAAGAAGCTCGCGCCGTCGCCGATGCGGAAGCCCGCCGCGCTGGGCGAACAAAGGAAACGCTTGATATCGAGATGCCCGGTAACCCGAGTGTCGTCGCCCAAGGCAAGATCACCCCCATTGATTTCAGTTCCGCATCCGCCGGTGCATGGGTGGTCGAGACTGTCACGCACGAGGCCTCAGAAGCCGGCTATCGGACAATGGTTCAGGCGCAGCGGCCCGACTAGGGGAACCGCCAGAGGGTTTTGCTCGCGTGGTCACTCATTCTTACTCTGCAACCACCGCGCTAGAGTATTGATGGGGACCGCATGACGCTTCTGGATTGGTTTAGGACCCTATGGCCGGTCGCGGTCGTGCTCGCAGCTTTCGGCGTTCGCATGGAGGTCGGGCAGGCGCTGAACAAGCAGCGGCTTCGTTCAATCGAGAAGGACGTCGAGCGCGAGAAAGAGGACCGAAAGGCCGACATTGCGTCCGTCCACGCCCGAGTGTCTCGCCACGAGAACGACATCGGTAAAGCGCTCACTGAAATCCGCAACGACATCAAGACACTTCTCTCTCGTCAGTAGACATGTCCGCGCCAGCATTGCCGGGGCAGCAAGGTGCCCAAAACTCCTGATATCCAAAGTCGGAGCATTCCCGGTTTTCAGAATTAGGGGACTCCGATCAAGTTCTGCGCCGCCGAGGTAATGCGCAAATATTTGCGCAAATGACTTGTATGCTGAAGGTGGATTGTGTATATATTTACACATGGAAACGAACAGCAGACAGATCATCGCGCGACTGAAATCCGAAGGTTTCACCGTGGTTTCTCAAAAGGGATCGCACGTGAAACTCAGGAAGGACGACAAAACGGTGATTGTTCCTCATCCAAAGAAAGACCTGCCAAGAGGGACGGCAAGAAACATAGCAAAGCAGGCAGGCTGGATTTGATCCGGCCTGCAAGCACTCACCAAACCAGCACTCTGCTGTTCATCACCGATCAAAGGAACCTCGCAACACATGAAACGATACTATGCAATCATCCACCACGATCCGGGCAGCGCCTATGGTGCGTCTTTCCCAGACTTGCCCGGATGCTTTGCTGCAGCGGATGACGAAGAGGATCTGATGGCCAACGCGATTGCGGCGGTCGAGGATTTTCTTCTGGACTCCGAAACGGCCCCAGAGGGCCGCTCCTTGGAAGAGATCGTGGCGGAAGTCAGCGACGATCTTAAGGAAGGGGCTTACATCCTGTCAGTCCCATACATTGCCCGCCCCAGCGTCACAGTGAGGGCGAACATCAGTCTCGATCGCGGCCTTTTGGAAGCAATCGATGCTGCCGGGAAGAAGCTGGGCCTGAACAGGTCTGCGTTCCTTGCACAGGCGGCAATCAAAGAGATCAAGGAGATGCGTTCGTCATGACCTGATTGGGCGTGACGGGCGGGAAGTACAAAGCGGGGCCAACTGGCCCCGTTTTTTTGACCTTTCGAAGCCCACCCTGGCCAGTTTGAGGCCGAGCTGCAAAAACAGGCTCTGCCACACATTCTCGATACGTTTTTGATACGTTCTGCGGTTTTGCCGCACAAAAAACCGTTAGAAAACGGCTATCGCCGCCGGATTGCAAATCCGTGTACACCGGTTCGATTCCGGTACTCGCCTCCACAACATCTTGTAAAACTCGCCGATTTAGCACCCAACGACACAAGATATAGCCACACAACTTTCGTGCACAATTCGTACACAGTCCGCATGCAGATTCGAATGCAATTTGAGATCTTTTGCCGTATACTGAGAAAAAACAGGCAACTAGGCGAAGCAGCACGCGATGAGCTACGGCGTTACCACTGTAAATGTGCACAAAAAACTCAAGCTGGATAAGCGCGAAGGCAGCGAGAATTGGTACGTGCGGCTGACGTTGGACAACGGTTAAGGCCTGCGTGCTGTCAGCGGCGAGCTTTTGGAACGCATTGTGATGCGTGGGGACGTTGAACTTTCAGATATTTTTGGATTGCCAACTGAGCCGCCAACCAAATCAGTACGGCTGGATGATGCTCGGTTGGCCATCGACCTATATGTGGCATGCAAAAGTGAGTACCCATCGGCGTCGGATGACGAAATTCGAGCATATGTTGTATCCGAAACTGCCAACTGGCCGTCATCGCTCAAGAAAACAAAGCAAACAATCAAAAAAATGGCCAAACGTGCGATGGATCAGCTTTTCCATCAGCACATGCTTGAAGATGAGCATCGCCTTTCGAATGCAAAAACTCGAAGTGATCAGTCGACTAGCCAATCCTTAGAGCGACTTCGACGGCTTCTTTTTCCGTCTCGCAATACGTAGGCTGCAATCGACCATTTTTCCAAGACCAGATCGTGAATCCAATCTTTGCTCGCTTGTTGTAAGGTGGGTCTGTTACGATGAGATCCACTTGACCTCGGTACTTTTACAGGGTCACCATTGCTTGAAGATTTTCACCTTCGATCAGCATGTTCTTGGACTGTGCTTCGGTGGTTCCAACGTGCAATTTAGGCTCTCGGCGAGTCTGACGCGGCCGCACCTTTTTAGCAATTTGAAGGGCGGAACGCTTGCCATGGAAACTGAGAGCAACACCACTGGTCATCATGCTTTTTGCAAGACGCTCCAGCTCCTCGCGCGAGAGCTTAAAAAGCTCGGTTTCAAAATCAAAATCCATGTTTGCCCCTGTTGTGCATTCGCACAATGTTCTTACTATGTTCTTTTTAGGCGGCTGTTCGCAAAAACGCAATCCTCATGGGTGCACCCGAGCCAACGGAAGCCTCCAATTCGATACAGCGATTCTGTACAGACAACCTGTTGGCTCAGTAAAAGCACAAAGTAACTTGGATGGCGAGCGCAGCAAAGGCTTGCTTCAGCCCGTTGCTGGTTCGATGGGAAATCGCGGCTGACCCTATGGTCAAGGCGCTTGATTGGCTCTAGGTTGCCCGGACAAAACAAGTCTGGACCTGCCGCAGATGAGCAAACCCAACGATAACCCTGCTGATCCGTTCAAAAAGGCCCTGACCGAGGCCACCAAGGTCATGGCTGACGATCCCGAACTGAACGTCACCTATACGGTCGACCCGTCGGGTGTGTCGGGGGACTCCATGCGTCTGCCGCAAGTGTCGCGCCGGATGACGCGCGAGGAGGTTTTGCTGGCGCGGGGCACGGCAGATGCTCTGGCCCTTCAGCGCAAGTATCATGACGATGCCACCCATGCGCGCTATGCACCGCCGGGAGATATGGCGCGCGATCTGTATGAAGCCATGGAAGTGGCACGTTGTGAGGCGATGGGGGCAAGGGACATGCCTGGCACCGCATCCAACATCGATGTGAAGATCGGGCACGAGGCGATCCGGCGCGGCTATGACCAATGCAAGCAGCCCGCCGAGGCGCCACTCTCGGTGGCAGCCGGGTATCTGATCCGCCATCTGGCGACCGGACGCGAGATGCCGCCTGCGGCTGAAAACGTCATGAACCTTTGGCGAGGCTTTATCGAGGAGCAAGCCGGAGGAACACTGGAGAACCTGCAGGATATTCTGTCGGATCAGGCAGAGTTCGCTAAGTTTGCCCGCCAGATGATCAAGGATCTGGGATACGGTGACCAGTTGGGCGACGACCCGGATGAGCTGGACGAAGATCAAGAGGATCAGGCCGAAGACGACGCCGATGAGCAGCCCGATCCCGACAGCACCGGGCAGGACGACCAGGACGAACAGGACGCGGACGCAACCCCCGAGCAGACGCAGGAAGAACAACAAGACCAGTCTCAGGCGCAGGTCTCGATGGACGAAATGGCCGAGGATGAAATGGGGGATGAGGCCGAGATGCCCGAGGGCGAGGCCCCGCTGGAGCCACCAGCCCCACCGCCGGCCTCTGAGGCGGATCCGGATTATAAGGTCTACCTGAACACCTATGATGAAGAAATTGCAGCCGAGGATCTGGCGGAACCGGCTGAGCTGGAACGTCTGCGGGCCTATCTCGACCAGCAGTTGGAACCGTTGAAAGGTGCGGTGAGCCGGTTGGCCAATAAACTGCAACGCCGCTTGCAGGCGCAGCAGAACCGCAGTTGGGAGTTTGACCGCGAAGAGGGCATTCTGGACGCCGGTCGGCTGGCACGCGTGGTGGCGAACCCCACCACACCGCTGAGCTTCAAAGTCGAGAAAGACACCGAGTTCCGCGATACGGTGGTGACGCTGCTATTGGACAATTCAGGATCGATGCGCGGGCGTCCGATCTCGATCGCGGCGATCTGCGCTGACGTTCTGGCGCGCACGCTGGAACGCTGCAATGTGAAGGTCGAAATTCTGGGCTTTACCACACGGGCCTGGAAAGGCGGTCAGGCGCGCGAGGCCTGGCTGAACGATGGCCGCCCGCAGCAGCCGGGACGCCTGAATGATTTGCGCCACATCATCTACAAAGGCGCCGATGCACCGTGGCGGCGCGCGCGGCCCAATCTGGGTCTGATGATGAAAGAAGGCCTGCTGAAGGAAAACATCGACGGCGAAGCGCTGGAATGGGCGCATCGGCGTATGGCCGGACGTCGCGAACAGCGCAAGATCCTGATGGTGATCTCGGATGGCGCCCCAGTTGATGATTCGACGCTGAGTGTGAATCCAGCCAATTATCTGGAAAAGCATCTGCGTGACGTGATCGCGATGGTGGAACGGCGCAAGGTTGTCGAATTGCTGGCCATCGGCATCGGGCATGACGTGACCCGCTATTACGACCGCGCGGTTACCATTACAGATGTGGAGCAGCTGGCCGGAGCGATGACCGAACAGCTTGCAGCCTTGTTCGACAGCGACCCGCGTGCGCGTGCGCGGGTCATGGGTATGAAAAAGGCCAGCTAACCGCGCAGGTGTTTGCGGAATTGCCGGGCAGAAGACGGGCTGTTAAGGTGACGCAGAACCCATCGAACTCCGCGCCGGGGCTTTAATGACTGTCCGCGCGACGGTGGCGGTTCAAATCGCCGCACCGGATGGCGAAGCAATGCGATGTCGAATGGCGGCATCATGACAAACTCCCTTTCATGCCCTGTACTATGCCAGCCGCTGTTCCGATGCGCTTGAAGGGTGCCTTGAGAAACCCCTTAGAAACCCTTGGGATTGTTGTTGAACCTTGTGGCTGCTGATCAAACGAGGTGTATTTGCCCCATGCGATACGAATTTGCAGACTGTATTCTGGATGTGGATCGACACGTGCTTTTGCGCGATGGCGAAACGGTGCCGGTTGAGCCCCAGGTGTTCGATCTGCTGGAATTGCTGGCCCAGCACCCCGGCAAGCTGGTTGCGCGTGACGAGATTGTAGCAAGGGTCTGGAACGGCCGTTTCGTTTCAGATTCAACGATCAGTGCAAGGATTGCTGCGGCGCGAAAGGCGGTTGGCGACGACGGCAAGGCGCAGCGGGTCATTCGGACGGTCGTGCGCCGCGGATTTCAGATGACGACCGATGTTCAGAAGATCGCGGATACCATCCCCTGCGAGGACGGGCAGACCCAGCAGTTGCGATATGCCCGCGGCCTCAGTGGTCGGCCCATCCCATACACCTTGTCTGGGGAGGGGATTCCGCTTCTGCGCATCGGCTCAATCGTTCACGATCTTGAAGCAGAGTGGCGTTTGTCGTCTGAGCGCACGCGGCTGATGGATCTGGCCGGCCGATTCCGTCTTCTGCGGTACAACAAGGATCACGCCGTGGTCTCAAACACCGCCGACCAGTCGGTTTTTGCACATAGAGTCGATGAAATCCTCGCTGTGACGGAAGCTGCCGGGTTTGACCGGTTTTCCATCATCGGCGAGCTTGGCGGAACCTTTACCGCCCTGCACTTTGCGGCACGTTACCCCGAGCGTGTTTCAAAACTCGTGATCTCCGGAGGATGGGCCGAAGGACGAGATCACCGCGCGGGTACCCATCAACCGGATGCAATCCGAACGCTGATTGCCGAGGGATGGCAAATACCCGGAGGCGGGTACGCAATGGGATCAACACTCAGTTACTTTCCGGACGGACCATTGGAAAGCGTGCGGCACCTCGTGAACGAGATGCAGGCGCTCTATTCACGAGAGCAAAAGCTTCAGTATCGAGACATCGCCAACAGTACCTCGGTTCTGGATCTGTTACCCAAGGTTAAATGCCCAACCCTGGTTCTGCATGGGCGACACGCAGCGGTTCATCCTCTGTCCGAGGCACGAAAACTGGCGGCAGGGATTCCCAGTGCCTCTCTCGTAATCCTCGAAACCGGCAACCAGATCCCTCTGCCTGGGAATGAGGCCTACCCCGTTTATATGCAGACACTGCGGCGTTTCCTTGAAGATACCCCTGACTGACCGCGATAGTGCGCTGGACATTTGCCGACCATCACCGCAAGTTCCGCCGAAATCGCAGATGCACGAGGCCCGTATGTTCCAGTCTTTCCACGCCACCGCTCGCCCGGAACAAGGACCGCCCCGGCTTGCGGCCTTGCGCGAGGAACTGTCGCGCGAAGGGTTGGACGGGTTTCTGATCCCGCGCGCGGATGCTCATCAGGGTGAGTATGTTGCGCCACGCGATGAGCGGTTGGCTTGGCTGACAGGGTTCACCGGCTCGGCCGGGTTTTGCGCAGCGTTGACCGACGTGGCGGGGGTCTTCATCGACGGTCGCTACCGGACTCAGGTCAAGGCGCAGGTGGCTGGGGATTTCACGCCGGTTCCGTGGCCAGATATCAGCTTGAGCGCATGGTTAAAGGAGCAGTTGCCGAACGGCGGCAAGGTCGGCTTTGACCCATGGCTTCATGCAGCAAGGCAGATATCCAGCGCCCGTGGCGAGCTTAAGGACAGTGGTATCGAGCTGGTGCGTTGCCCAAATCTGGTGGATCGTGTGTGGGAAAATCAACCAGACCCTCCAATGAACCCCGTCAAATCTCATCCTATTGAATTTGCAGGAGAAGCGACAGAAAGCAAGATTGCACGTCTGACCGAAGACCTGCGCAAGGCCGGTTGTTCCGCTGCTGTAATCACCTTGCCGGACTCCATCATGTGGCTGCTGAACATCCGCGGCTCGGACATCGCCTACAATCCGGTGGCACATGGTTTTGCCATTCTGAACGCCGATGGCCGGGTGGACCTGTTCATGGCCTCTGAAAAGCTGACGGAGATCGGCGATTACTTTGACGCCATGGTTTCCGTGCAGGATCCGGCAGGGTTTCTGGAGGCTGTCAGCACTTTGGAGGGGCGCGTGCAGGTCGATGCCGGGACCCTGCCGCAGATCGTAGCTGACGCCCTGGGCGACCGCATGGTCGACGGGGGCGACCCTTGTGCCCTGCCCAAGGCCTGTAAAAACGCGGCCGAGATATCCGGAACCGCCGAGGCCCATCTACGGGATGCAGCCGCCGTCGTGGAACTGCTGTGCTGGCTGGATGCCCAACCGCCGGGGACTTTGACGGAAACACAGGTGGTCACGCGGCTGGAGGAAAGCCGCCGCCGCGACAACGCGTTGCAGGACATTTCGTTTGATACCATTGCCGGTACCGGGCCAAACGGCGCCATCATGCACTATCGCGTGACCGAGGAGACCGACAGCCGGTTGGAGAACGGGCATCTGCTGGTCCTCGACAGCGGTGGTCAGTATCTGGACGGCACGACCGACATCACGCGCACCATCGCAATCGGCGATGTGGGCGACGAGGAAAAGACCTGTTTTACCCGTGTTTTGAAAGGCATGATCGCGATGTCGATGCTGCGCTGGCCGGTTGGTCTGGCGGGGCGAGACATCGAATGCGTTGCGCGGCTCCCGCTGTGGTTGGCTGGGCAGGATTTCAATCACGGCGTCGGGCATGGGGTTGGCACATATCTCAGCGTTCATGAGGGGCCGCAGCGCCTGTCCCGGGTCAGCCATGTGCCCCTGAAACCTGGTATGATCCTGTCGAATGAACCCGGATACTACCGCGAAGGCGCCTTTGGTATTCGCATCGAGAACCTGGTGGTGGTCGAAGACGCCCCGGTCCTGCCCGGCGGCGACGCCGAACGCGCAATGCTATGCTGGCGCACACTGACTTATGTGCCCGTCGACCGTCGGCTGATCGTTGTCGATATGCTGACAGCGGACGAGCGTGCGTGGCTGAACGCCTATCATCAGGATGTTGCGGAAAAAATCCGGCCAAGGCTGGGCGAAAAGGCGCAACTGTGGTTGGATGCCGCGACTGCGCCGGTGTGACACCGGGCTGTTACAAGAACTGGGCAGAGGAGAAGCCCTGACAAGACGAGGGAAGGAGCTGGAATGACAAAGATCACGATCCAAAAAGCGCCGGGCAAATGGAGCGTCCGCTCGGGCGGTGCGATTCTGGGCGAAACAAGCAATGCGCTGGAGCTGCACGAAGGCGATTTGGATCCGGTAATCTACTTTCCGCACTCGGACATCGCGATGGCTTTTCTGGACCGGACTGACAAGATCACCCATTGCCCGCACAAGGGTGACGCAGCTCATTTTTCCATCGTGAACAAGTCGTCAGTGACCGAAAACGCCGTCTGGAGCTACGAGGACCCGATCCCCGCGGTGGCCGAGATCAAAGACTATCTGGCGTTTTATCCGCTGGAGTCCGTGAAAGTCGAACAGATCTAGGCGAATACAGTCTTTGCCACTTCGCGCTGTTCTGCACAGAGCAATTGGTTGCTAATTGTCAATGACTGGATTGAGCCCATTGCGTCAAATGCTGCGATGAGTATGAACGTCCGCTTTCGTGGGGCATGCAAACTTTTGCGCGGTCGAAAACAGCTAGCTTCGATTTGACAAATTGGCTAGTCATTCGCTATGCGCGCTACAATTTGCAAACTCCGTGACTGGTCTGTCGTGATTGCCTTGGCAATTGCACTCACCTCCGTGGGTTTTGCTCACCGTGCGGCACCCACCGGCATGACCCAGGAACTTGAAGCTTATGTCGCTGCAGGGGGCGAACTGAGCGACATATGTGGCATTGCCGACGGGGAAAACACGCCTGTAGCTTCTGACTGTGAGGCGTGCCGACTGGCTGACAACACTGCACAGTTTGGAGTAAGCTGCGTCGTCCATACAGTACTCGAAGAAACACTCGTCTTGGCGGTCGTCGCCAAAACGTATTTCCGAGCGAAACGACCTTGATCCAGCCCGCCCCACACGGGCTCCGCCTCAAGTCTGATTTCATCTCATCCACATGAAATCAAATGCGCTCGCATCTTGTCTGATGCGCAGCTTAAAGGCTTGGAGGCCTCACATGACAATGACTGGCACATCTGCGCAGCCAGAGGACGGCGTAAACAAACTCTATTTCGCGGCATGGCGCTGGCATTTCTACGCCGGTCTTTATGTCATCCCATTCTTCATCATGCTTGCCGTTACCGGGCTGCTGATGCTCTGGCTTGCCTTCCTCGATGGACGCGATGGCGAAAGATACGCCGTCATTCAGCAGGA
Source organism: Ruegeria sp. B1 (assembly GCF_056535885.1). Lineage (NCBI taxonomy): Bacteria > Pseudomonadati > Pseudomonadota > Alphaproteobacteria > Rhodobacterales > Roseobacteraceae > Ruegeria > Ruegeria sp. B1. Next base: position 3,542,557 of record NZ_JBQFJA010000001.1, read on the forward strand.
TGCGCCGATTGCAGTGTCCCAACAGGCCCACGCAGCGGTCGACGCCGTGGCAGATGGCGAGTTAAAGACATACATCGCCTCACGCGTGCCTGATCGCGCGGCTGTTTTCCGCGTTGATGGCGAAGATGGACCGATCATGGTAGCGGTTGATCCCTATACGGGTGAAGTGCTCGCGAACTATGCGCGCAGACAAGGGCTTTACGACCTAGCTGACAACATCCATGGCAGTTTGCTCGTGGGTGTGACGGGCGACCGAATGATCGAAATCGCAGCTTCGCTCGGAATGGTTCTCGTCGCGACCGGTCTATACATCTGGTGGCCGCGTGGTGAGCATTCCTGGCGTCGCGCCCTGATACCTACCTTTGGGCACGGTCGGTCTCTGTGGAAGTCCTTGCATGGCGTTGTGGGTATCTCGTCTTCGATCTTCCTGATCTTCTTCCTCGTGTCGGGGCTGTCTTGGGCTGGCGTATGGGGCGAAAAGATGATGCAGGCATGGAACCAATTTCCCGCTGAAAAATGGGGCGCTCCGCTCTCTGACCAGACACACGCAAGCATGAACGGGGACATCAAAGAGGTGCCTTGGGCGCTAGAGCTGACACCAATGCCAGCCTCTGGATCAGTTGCCGGAGAGGCTGGTATTGACTCGTCAAACCCTCTGACACTGGACACGATTGACCGGTTTGCTCGTGAAATTGGCCTCACAGAGCGTTACCAACTTTCGCTGCCACAAGGTGAATCGGGGGTGTGGACGCTCAGCCACGACTCAATGAGCAATGATGGCTCCAATCCTACGGCAGATCGCACCATCCACATCGACCGCTATTCCGGCAAAATCCTAGCAGACGTCCGATACGAGGACTACTCGCTTTTTGCCAAGTTTATGGCCGTCGGTATCGCCCTGCACATGGGCACGATGGGTCTATGGAGCGTGCTCGCCAACACGGTGTTCTGTCTGGCGGTGATATTTCTCTCCGTAAGCTCGGTTTTGCTTTGGTGGAAACGCCGTCCCGTAGGGGTTTCGAGGCTAGCTGCTCCGCCGATGCCGAAAGACATGCCGTTGTGGCAGGGCGCTGTTCTGGTTGGCTTAGCGGTGTCGATGGCCTTCCCCTTGGCAGGCCTGACCCTTTTGACGGTCTTGACTTTGGATGCGCTGATCCTCTCGAGTTCCAAAGCTCAAGCAGATGCTAACGTAACGACATTCTGCTTGGGGCCACTTTCGCAAGAGGGTGGCCCACCCGTTCTTTGGGTATTGTCACATTAACTACCATTCGGTTGCTCATGTCGGCAATTGGACGTAGGTGACATCGATGAATTCATCATCAATCTGCTACAAGCGTCATCGATTTCCTCCTCAGATCATCGCGCACGTGGTGTGGCTGTACCTTCGCTTTAATCTGAGCCTGCGGGAAGTTGAAGAGATGCTTTTACAGCGCGGGATCGATGTGTCTTACGAAACTGTCCGGCGTTAGGTGATCAAATTCGGGCCGGCGATAGCTCGAAACCTGCGGCAGAGGCAGGACCGCCCAGGTGTTATCTGGCATCTGGATGAAGTTGTCGTGAGAATCTCAGGGCGTAAGTATTGGTTTTGGCGCGCAGTCGATCAGCATGGCGTGGTATTGGACGAAATCCTTCAATCGAAACGGGACAAACGGGCGGCAAAACGGCTATTGCGCCGCCTGATAAAGCGTCTTGGTTTCATTCCCAAACGGATCATCACGGACAAACTTCGTTCATATGGTGCCGCCAAGCGTGAGATCGCGCCGGGGTTGGATCATTGGTCGCACAAAGGCCTCAACAATCGAGCTAAAAACAGTCATCTCCCGTTCCGAAAGCGGGAAAGGACGATGCAAGGCCATCGCTCTCCAGGAGGGTTGCAAAGGTTCGTGGCGACTCATTCAGCAATCCGCAATTGTTTCAGCGTCCCCGCTCGCCGCCGCTCCGCCTTAACAATCCGATATCACCGCCTCGAAGCAATTGACGCCTGGAATGCAGCCACTCAAGCAGCCTGAAGTCCGAAAACCAGGATCTCTATTTGGATCGCGCGTTAATGTGACAACACACCCCTACCCTCCTCAAAATAGGCGCCGTATCGGATCCTTTGTTTTCATTTTCGTCAATCCTGAAAATCGGGGCCAGGACGTTGACCGTAAGAGAAAAGGGTGGTCTCTTTTCTTGTTGACCAACGGAACCTGGCCTCATTAAATAGTCATTATGACTATTTATTGGAATCATAAGCGCAACGTACATGCGTTGTGCGGTATGATGTTCGGCATAAGCAAACAGCCGTTACACATTGACAACACACTACCGTTTGAAGAAGTAAGCCGATATTCCACGTTGGTTCGGGACTACTTTGTTCGCACTTTCGCATGCATTCTGGCACTTAGTGTTACGCTTCTGGAAGCCGAGGCCAGCGAGACACTATTTCTGACGGGTGTCGCATCTTTGCCCCCGCCTACGGCCGCACGAAATCTTTGTAAACAATACACTTGGGCGTGCTCTGAGGAACGAAGCGGCGTGCTTTCCAGAGAACAAGAAATGAAGATTCTTAAGCGCCTGAATCGAATAATAAACTCTTCAGTTCCCAGAATCTCTGATCAATCGCAGTATAAGGTAGAGGACCGTTGGGTCTTACCAACACTTCAGGGCGGAGACTGCGAGGATTTCGCGCTGTTAAAAAAAAGGGAAGCATTGAAGGCCGGGGTGGAGCCCAAGAGTCTGTTTCTTGCCACAGCTCTTGACAAGAATCGAAATGGGCACGCTGTTTTGATTTACCGATCAGAAGAGGGGGACCTTGTTCTTGATAACACCACCAGTATTATCAAGCCGTGGAGAGAAACTCGCTACCTATTTCTCCGCATGCAAGATCCAAAGCAACTTCATCGCTGGGTTGGCGTGTACGGCGGCGGCTGAACACTAGGACGTGTCTTATGAAGAGCCCACATCAGAGTGGCGCGAACTCATTGATCGCGGCCTTAGCTGCATTAAGAAGACACATTTCACACGTTCTTTTGGACGAGGCTGCACCAAACAGCGAAATAGCGCATCCGGATTTCTGCTCCCGCAGATTAATCCACGTCGGAAATCGGTGAATCTACAACGTTAACGAGATCCAAATTGCGAGAGCCATTGCTCAAGTCGGCCTGGATCGCCTTGGATCCCGAGAGCCCTCTGACCCTTGTCGCCACCGATTGAGGTCTGTCCAGCATAGGGCGGGTTGAACCGGATCCCAATGGCAGCGCCAGGTGCAAACCCAAAACGATTGCGGAATGCACGACTGAACTGACTTACGCAGGGAAATGCCCAACGTTCAGCGGTCCGTGTCACTTCTCCGCGCTTCGGAGCTGCCTCGGCGAGATCGCTGAGCGCACGCTCCAGTCGTCTGTTCATGATGTAGCGGGCGATACCGCCATACGGGGAAAAATCCCTAAAGATAGTCGCTCGAGACGCACCGAACGCTTGCTGTAGAACAGGTGCACCGAGATCAGGGTCACGCAACCGTCGCTCCAAAAAATCCCGCATAGATCGAGCTCTGGCCTGTTGCACCATGTCTTCGCTTTGTGACATCGCACCACCTTCCAACAGGCCGCGTACCAATCCGGCAAAACCCGAAGCGATAGTGCTGGCGTCTTCCATGGTAGCTTGGGGAAGCTGAGAGTACGTCGTCTCCATAGCAGAGCTTAAGATGCGTCCCGCAGCACTATCCAAACAGAAGTTAGTCTGAGCGTCCATTTGACCTGGCTGGAAATCGATGGCCGAGTGGGGCATGTACACGCCAAGCTCCATCACGTCTCTTACGGCCATGTCGATGGGCCGTGAGTAATCAACAACCGAAAGTATTCTTTGACCCGAGTTTTCAAACTCCCCGGAGTTACTGCTCAAGAACTGTTTACCCGTTGTATATTTTACTCGCACAAACCCCGACACATCGCCGTCCAATTGGCGTCGATGTCGGCTCAGCAAAAGGTTGCGGGACCGTGTTTTGGAGAAAACGACGTTGTCGGCACGAAAAGCGGTGGTCTGCAAAAAGCTCTGGCCAAGATCGCCGTTGAGAGCAGCGATGTCGTACATATCACGTCGCAACGCGCGCCACCGCTCAATCGCGGCCTCGGAAGAGGATTTAGTCGGCTTAATCCTGTAGTATGGCAAACTCATTTGCTGACTCCGGGAATCCACTCGAGCACCGGACAGTGAACTCACGTTCACAAACCTGAGTAAGTGTTTTGACGGTTTGCAACTGAGCCAACGATCTCAAACACCAGCGCCAATGAAGGTTAAGAAGTCGCTCTGCTCCATGGTGTCTGGGGCATGAGTAATTGCCTCCAACCCACCGTTAAAGTTAATCTGCAAGAGTTGCGTGAGATTTACGGTGGGATTAAGAACTTTAAACTGATCAACCCAAGGGAGCATTTTGTCTCGTACAAAACGTCAGTATCGGGCCAGACTATGCCTAGAGATTTTGGGAAATTGCCAGTATTGCACGTGTCTTGTTTCTAGCAGTGGTCCTTTAAGCAATCCTGAATTCGCTTGTGGCTACCTAACCGTCGATGATTTCGGCCGGTGCAAGACAGGAGCCGTTTACGGTCTGAAACCGCTGCCACGAGTACACACCGGCCCAAATGACAGGGGATACAACTCCTTTAACGGCGCGAATTTCCAGCTCAGTGACCTCGGAAAATACCTCGCGCATCTTGTCCGTAGACTCAACTAAGAGCGCTTCACACGCCAGTCTGAGATCCAATTGGTCATAGGGCACCTGTGTCTCTCCCCGAATGCCGTAGAAGACGACCAACTTCTCTTTGCTTGGCCTTTCATAACGCACGGGAGACCAGCCGGTTAGGGGACTTGGGTAACTCCAGTCAAAAACCACTTGGTTGTCCCGTACAACGCAGGCCCCGTCTTGAACTGGGACCGGGAAAACATCTGTCGGCGTGTTGTCTTCGGCGTTATAGAATCCAAAGCCCAGGCGATATAACTCTTGGCGTGTGACACCATCAGGTGGATCAGGCAGTTTTGTTAAAACCGACCCACACAACGAGCGGAGGAGCGTCCCGGTAATTTCGAAGGTACCGTCAGAAGCGCCCCTTACTCTCACGGGACTAACCACCATGTCGAGCGCGTACTCGCCCCACATCGTCGACCATGTTGGATCGACGCTGTGCCAGGTTATATCCCCGCTGGCGTATTTCGGACCAGCGTGGCTGGAAGACCGATCACCGGTGAAGAAATACACGGCCGGTCCCATTCCAAGACCGACGATCCGCCGCGCCTTCAACGTGCAGTCCGCGAGTTTGCCGATGCGAATTGCGACGTCTATTCCTTCGGCCAACAGATCCGCAAACCTTGATCCCAACCGAAGATCGACACTCAACTCCGGGTGGGCTTCTGACATCTTCGTAAGTACAGGGGCGACATAGCGTGCGCCAAAGTCAGTGGGTGCCGCCACGCGCAAACGGCCTTTGGGTAGAACCTGACCGCCTGTGACTTCCGCAAGCAGTGCCGCGCGGGCGTCGTTCAGGCGTCGCACCCCTTCGGCATAGCGTTTTCCGGCTCCGGTTGGCGCAGAGGCCCGGGTGGTACGGTTGAGCAGTTTACGCCCAACTGCGCTTCAAGCGCTGCGATACGCCTGCTGACGCGGCTGGGATCAAGGCCAGCAACCTGCGCTGCGGATCGAAAGCTACCGCCTTCAACAACAGCGAGGAATAAGTCGTCATCATTCATTGATGCGTTTTGCGCAATTCTGATTGGCTTTTTCACCCCATACCAGATGCCAAATGCACGGTCCGTATGTTTCTCATGGAAAGGCACAGAGCCTTTTGACCGCAAGGACACGAAAGGAACGGCAATGTTCAGACTGTTTGTATCTCACCGTGGCGTGCCTGTTCTGCCCGCCAATCGTGATGACGTGCTGGAGGGCCCCGCAGCCAGCGAACGGCTCAGTCATCTGGTTTTGCTCTCGTTCTGACTGCGTGTCGCACCTGTCCAGTTTCCCCCCAAGAAGGCGCCCGGACCGGGCCACAACAAGGAGTGACCAAAATGACGTCCAACTCAGAAAACACCACTCACGCGCAGAGAATGTCGCGCCGCCAAATGCTGCGCACAGGCACAATTGGCGCAGCCGCTGTGGCCGCATCCGCCGTGGTGACTGCCCGCCACGCGGCGGCACAATCCAGTTCTACGACCCGGGAGTTGGAAGGTAAAACCGCGTTTGTGACCGGTGGCGCACGCGGCATTGGGCTGGCCTCGGCCGAAGAGTTTGCAAAGGCCGGTGCCAATATCGTCTTGTTCGATATAGCGACACCAAACATGCCACACGTCAGCTATGCTTTGCCCAGCCAAGCCGATCTCGCCGCCGCGCAGGCACGTATCGAGGCGCTCGGAGCGCAGTGCATTGCTTACCGGGGTGACGTGCGCAACCTGGAAGATCAGCGATCCGCCATGAGCCAAGCCGTGGACCGCTTCGTCAGCATCGACATCGTGCTCGCCTATGCAGGCGTGGGTCATGCAGGCGCAATCGAGACCATCACAGCAGGTGAAATCTCAACGCTCTATGAGGTCAACGTCGGCGGCTACATGAAAACGACACAGGCCGCTTTGCCGCATCTCCGCGCCGCCGGTGGGGGCCGGATCATCTATATCTCTTCGGGTCTCTCACGCACAGGCAATGGCATTTTCGGCTCTTACGGGGCGACCAAATGGGCCGTGAACGGGTTTGCCAAAAGTGCGGCACTGGCCTATCGGCGCGAGAACATCATGTGCAATGTCGTGGCACCCGGACTGGTGCGCGCACCTTTTGCCGACAACGAGGCGGTGCTGCGCGCAATTCTGCCAAACGCAGAGAACCCGACCTTCGACGACGTGTCAGCGGCGATCGCATCCGGCAGCACTCTTGGCATCGGCCACCACGAGGTCGAGGACATCGCAAAAGCTGTCATGTGGTTTGCAAGCGATGCTACCAAGCGCATGACGGGTGAGGTCATGGACGTCAGCTATGGGGACGCCGCACGCAGCGTCGGCTGAGCCCAAAACACTGTGCCTCGCCGGTACGGGCGGGGCACACAAGAGCAAGAGGAACATCAATCATGTGGAACGAAGCAATCAAAGCGGGAGGCGTCGCGGTCATCACGGGCGGTGCAAGTGGAGTAGGCCTTGCCATGGCAAAGGAGTGCGCCATGCGCGGCTTGTCCGTGGTTCTGGCGGACACCTCGGAAAGAGAGATGGCAAAGGCAGCGCGCGCGCTGTCTGATCTGGACACCGATGTCAGAACTGTCAAAACCGACGTCAGAGATATGGATGCGGTGCAAAAACTGGCGGACGTCGCATTTGCCATGGAGCCGATGGCCGTGCTGATGAACAACGCTGGTATCGCGCAGCCGACCAAAAGCTGGGACAACCCGGACAACTGGCGCCGCATGCTTGAGGTCAATTTGTTCGGCGTGCTAAATGGCGTGCAGGCGTTCCTCCCCCGCATGATCGAGGCGGATCGGCCTGCAGTCGTCATCAACACTGGTTCGAAACAAGGGATCACGACCCCGCCGGGCAATCCCGGGTACAACGTTTCGAAGGCGGGTCTGAAGGTGATGACCGAAATGTTGGCGCACGAGTTGTTTGCGGCAAAGGCGCGGATATCAGCGCATCTGTTCGTACCGGGCTTCACCTACACCGGCATGATATCTTCATGGCTGCCAGAAAAGCCCGATGCGGCCTGGACGTCGGAAGAAACCGTGTCTTATTTGGTAAAGCGGCTCGATCGCGGCGATTTCTTCATTCTGTGCCCGGACAACGAGGTCACGCCAGAGACAGATCGCAAACGCGTTACTTGGGCTGCTCAGGACATCATCGAGAACCGCCCTGCCTTGTCCAGGTGGCATCCAGACTTTGCCGCAAAGTTCGCAGCGTTTGAGAAGCGGGTTCGCAATGTCGAAAAGGTCTGAGCTTTCTAACTCGGCAGTAATTGGCACGTGATCTGGCTCAGCCGGATCTTTTGAAATCGTTCACTGAAAAGGGGCAAGACGAGAACGCTGCAGCTTGAGCAAGTTGGTCAATCGGCGGCTATGCCCGCGAAGCGCTTGCTGAAAGGGAAGGCTGCTTGCATCGGATTGAGTGGGTGGCTCCTGCTCCACCGGCGTCTCGATGCGCCATACTGCAGTTGTTACCGACTGCTAGGAAAGGAGCCGCCCACTCCATCAGCTCAGGGCCGTCAACATTCGGAGGCTGTTCAGCGAAGCCTTTTGATTGCGAAATCAATGAATACACGTAGTTTGAGCATGATCTGCGCGCGCCCTGGGTAGTAGATGTGGAAACCAGGGATATCAGGCAAATGGTCTTTCAAGACTGAAACCAGATCGCCGCGATCGAGGTGAGGTTGCACAATTGGACCGACCTCGTAGGCCAATCCCAACCCAGCAAGGGCCGCATGCATCTTGGCGTTCGGATCGTTAACCGTGATGCTTCCCTTGACTGGAACATGCCGGTCCTCGCCTTCTTCGATAAAACGCCAGTGGTAGATCGTTTTTTGCGTTGGGCGGCGGAAGTTGATGCAGCGATGATGAACGAGATCGTCGGGCGTTTTTGGCGTACCCAAATCCGCCAGATAGTCAGGTGACGCAAAGACGACCATGCGCGATTTTGGTGTCAATGCACGTGCGATCATATCCGGGGCCACCATTTGACCCAGCCTGATCCCGGCGTCGAACCCATCCCGCGCGATGTCGGCCAGCCCGTCATCAAGAAAAACTTCAACCTCCACTTCAGGATAGGCTTTGAGGAAAGCGGGCAGGGTTGGTTCAAATATCACCGGGTAGGCAATGCGTGGCGCATTGATGCGCAACAATCCAGATGGCCGCTCGGGCGAAGCAGCATCGTGTTGAAAGGTGGTTTACAGTTGGTAACGATCCGTTTGTGGCTGCTTTGCGGGATATCAAAAATCTCCGCCTTGGCCTGAAAACTCTCAAAGAGCGTATGGCGGAGGGTCGAAGCACCATACTTCTTAGTCTTGGGAGAGCGCGCGGGGACACGGATCGTACCGCGCCATAGGGGAAACAAACTCATTCAATTGCCTTAAGCTATGCACGCTTAAGCATAACCGCTCAAAAGGTCCTTCGCCACTCAATTGCAATCCCGAAACGTCTTCATCAAGCCAAGTTCGGAACCTTCCAATTCCAACTTCCGCTTCCATTGATTGAACGGACTAGTGCTGTTCTGCGGCGAAAGACCGCCTTCCGCCGATTCTGTGGAAAAACAACGTGTTGCGGACGCAGAAAGTGGTGTGCTGAACCGAGCGCGAGTGCCTTTCTGATCAGGCTTTACGTGTTTGCTGCGGTGCGGGAAAGATCTTGGCCAGTTTGCGGAGGTTCTGGGCGGTGGCGGCGAGGAGGAATTCGTCGTTTGCGCCGCATGGGCCACGTAATCGGAGCCGACCCAGGCCGAGAATGCGTTTGAGGTGGGCGAAGAGCATTTCCACCTTCTTTCTGAGCTTCATTGAGATGTCGTACTGGCGGGTCTTGGCAATGTCTCGAGCCACCTGGCGGGCGTCTTCTGTTTCTTCGCGGCTGATCTTGCGGGCATCCGCGTTGGGGCAGCACTTGGTTTTCGATGGGCAGACCTGACAGACCTCTTTCAGAGCGCGATAGCGAGCGGTGCCCTTGCCCGTCGGACCGCGGTTGGGGTCTGAGTAGTTGCGGCGGAACTGCTTGAGGGCGTGACCTTCGGGACAGATGTATTGGTCATTCTCAGCATCCCATTCGAAGTCGGCGCGGGTCCAGGTGCCGTCATTGCGACCGGACTTGTCGAACACCGGGATATGCGGCGCAATCTTGCGATCAACCAGCCAGCCCAGAAGTGGGCCGGTGCCATAGGCGGTGTCCGCGATTAGTCTCTCCGGATGCAGATCGAACCGTTCCTTTACTCGGTTCAACATGGTCTTGGTCGATCCGACCTCAGCCTGACGGATTGATCTGGTGGCTTCGACGTCGATGATAACTCCGTGATCTGTATCGATCAGGTAGTTGTCGGAATAGCTAAAGAATGCAGGGCCTTTGCGGGCTGCGGTCCATTGGCTCGCCGGATCGGAATGCGATGTGAACTTGGGCTGAACCTCGCTGGCAGCGCCGAACGCAGCCTCGTCCAGCGTGTCGAGATACTCGCGGACGGCGCGGGGCGCGTCGGTCGGATCAACGGTTGAGGCGTCCCACTCTTCCTTCGGCGTTGAGTTCTGCTTGTTGGCATCGGCTTCGATCAAGCTTGCATCGATGGCCATACGCTGACCGCTGACGAGGCCTTCCTCAATGCTGTGTGCCACGGTCATCTCGAACAGGTAGCGCAGCAGTTCGCTTTCGCGGAACCGCCCATGCCGGTTCTTCGAGAATGTGGAATGATCCGGCACACGGTCGTTCAGATCGAGCCGACAGAACCACCGATAGGCTAGGTTCAGATGAACCTCTTCACAAAGCCGCCGCTCGGACCGGATCCCGAAGCAGTAGCCCACGAGTAGCATTCGGATAAGCAACTCGGGGTCAACCGAGGGCGTCCAGTATGGCTGTAGAACTCCGCCAGATGCGACCGGATGCTGCCAAGATCGACGAACCGATCAATCGAGCGCAGCAGGTGATCTTGCGGGACATGATCTTCCAGCGAGAACTCGTAGAACAACGCCGCCTGCGCTTCCTGCCTCGGTCCCATCATCGCCAATTCCTCCCTACAGGACGAATTGAATCAGCGACTTACCACTCAATCAACCAAGAGTTTTTCAACGAAATACGCCGATTCTGTGGAAAAACAACGTGTTGCGGACGCAGAAAGTGGTGTGCTGAACCGAGCGCGAGTGCCTTTCTGATCAGGCTTTACGTGTTTGCTGCGGTGCGGGAAAGATCTTGGCCAGTTTGCGGAGGTTCTGGGCGGTGGCGGCGAGGAGGAATTCGTCGTTTGCGCCGCATGGGCCACGTAATCGGAGCCGACCCAGGCCGAGAATGCGTTTGAGGTGGGCGAAGAGCATTTCCACCTTCTTTCTGAGCTTCATTGAGATGTCGTACTGGCGGGTCTTGGCAATGTCTCGAGCCACCTGGCGGGCGTCTTCTGTTTCTTCGCGGCTGATCTTGCGGGCATCCGCGTTGGGGCAGCACTTGGTTTTCGATGGGCAGACCTGACAGACCTCTTTCAGAGCGCGATAGCGAGCGGTGCCCTTGCCCGTCGGACCGCGGTTGGGGTCTGAGTAGTTGCGGCGGAACTGCTTGAGGGCGTGACCTTCGGGACAGATGTATTGGTCATTCTCAGCATCCCATTCGAAGTCGGCGCGGGTCCAGGTGCCGTCATTGCGACCGGACTTGTCGAACACCGGGATATGCGGCGCAATCTTGCGATCAACCAGCCAGCCCAGAAGTGGGCCGGTGCCATAGGCGGTGTCCGCGATTAGTCTCTCCGGATGCAGATCGAACCGTTCCTTTACTCGGTTCAACATGGTCTTGGTCGATCCGACCTCAGCCTGACGGATTGATCTGGTGGCTTCGACGTCGATGATAACTCCGTGATCTGTATCGATCAGGTAGTTGTCGGAATAGCTAAAGAATGCAGGGCCTTTGCGGGCTGCGGTCCATTGGCTCGCCGGATCGGAATGCGATGTGAACTTGGGCTGAACCTCGCTGGCAGCGCCGAACGCAGCCTCGTCCAGCGTGTCGAGATACTCGCGGACGGCGCGGGGCGCGTCGGTCGGATCAACGGTTGAGGCGTCCCACTCTTCCTTCGGCGTTGAGTTCTGCTTGTTGGCATCGGCTTCGATCAAGCTTGCATCGATGGCCATACGCTGACCGCTGACGAGGCCTTCCTCAATGCTGTGTGCCACGGTCATCTCGAACAGGTAGCGCAGCAGTTCGCTTTCGCGGAACCGCCCATGCCGGTTCTTCGAGAATGTGGAATGATCCGGCACACGGTCGTTCAGATCGAGCCGACAGAACCACCGATAGGCTAGGTTCAGATGAACCTCTTCACAAAGCCGCCGCTCGGACCGGATCCCGAAGCAGTAGCCCACGAGTAGCATTCGGATAAGCAACTCGGGGTCAACCGAGGGGCGTCCAGTATGGCTGTAGAACTCCGCCAGATGCGACCGGATGCTGCCAAGATCGACGAACCGATCAATCGAGCGCAGCAGGTGATCTTGCGGGACATGATCTTCCAGCGAGAACTCGTAGAACAACGCCGCCTGCGCTTCCTGCCTCGGTCCCATCATCGCCAATTCCTCCCTACAGGACGAATTGAATCAGCGACTTACCACTCAATCAACCAAGAGTTTTTCAACGAAATACGCCCGACCTGCAAAACAGCAGAGCTAGGGGACGCAACCCTCGCGCCCGAACAAAATTCGATAGGGCCGTATCCTCGGCGAGCACCTGTGGGCCGCACCACCCTGTCGAATTGTATTGCACTTGCTACCCCCAACCCTCACCGGGAGCAGGTTTAAGAGACGAGCGCCCTGAAGGGCTTCGCTTAAGAACAGTTATTAATGGGAAAAGTGCTCAGCGTCACCACTTGGCATAAGGCAAAGCTATGCGGCGCAAAGGAAAAGTTCTGTCGCAAAAGGCAAAACTATTTGTCGCCACATAGGAAACCAGTGGCGGACCGAGGAGGATTCGAACCCCCGACCCCTTGATTCGTAGTCAAGTACTCTATCCAGCTGAGCTATCGGTCCGCGTTGGTGAGGGGCTACTTAGACCCGCCACAGGGGATGCGCAAGACGATTCTTCAAAAATCACTCAAAAAGTCCCGTCTCCCCGCGGGAGCTTGATTTCAAAGACGGTGCCGTGTGGGCCTGTGTCTTTCAGGACCAGATCTCCGCCGTGCCCGCGCACCAGTTCCTGGGAAATCGCAAGGCCCAAACCGGATCCCCCTTTGCGCACGCCGCCCTGGAACGGAGTGAACAGGTTTTCTTGCGCCTTTGGCGGCAGGCCAGGCCCGGTATCGCGGATTTCGATGCACCAGTTGGCCTTGTCTTCGTGGCCGGTGATTGCGATGCTGCCGGATGTGCCCGACGTAACGAGCGCCTGCCTTGCGTTGCGAACGAGGTTCAATATGACGCGGAACATCTGCTCTGGATCGGCCCGTGCGATCAGGTCGTCAGGCACGTCGTTCACGATCTCAACGCAGGCATCCGCAACCGCGAGCTGTTCGCTGGCGGCCACGTCTGCAGCAACATCGCGCAAGCGGACCATGGTCAGCGTTGGCGCAGGCTCCTCCGCCCGACCAAAGGCCAGTGTGCTTTCGCATAAGGACACAGCGCGTGTAATCGAGTTGACCAGTTTGGGTGCCATCCGGCGCACCACCGGGTCATCGCTCGCCTCGATCCGGTCTGTAAAGAGCTGTGCAGAGGTCAGGATGTTGCGGAGGTCGTGGCTGACTTTCGCCACGGCGCCCCCCAGCTGCGCCAGGCGTTCCCGCTGTTTCAGCGCTTGGGTTAGGTCAGTCTGCAGCATCTTTAGGGCTTCTTCCGCCTCGCGCAGTTCTGTCACTTTCGAACTTGGTGAGATGATGCCGCGCGCGTCTTCTGGTGCGCTGGCATAGCGCTGCATGTATCCGACAACGCTTTTGATCGGGCGGACCAGAACCACGCGCACCGCCAGAAACAGGAGAGACGCAGTGATGATGGAAATCACGAAGGATAGGCCCAGGATGCGCAGACCATAATCGGTCATGGCCATGCGCAGCGGTGCGCTGTCGATGGTGACTTCGATCAGCAACCCAGCACCCTTGACCGGTTCGCCAATTACGCGGATGACCTCGTTTTCGACGGTAAAGAACCGGATCATCGCATCTCGGATCAGCACCCATGGGCCTGCATCCCGCAGGTCATAGGTCTTGGTAACCAGATCCGGTATCGCAGAGGACAGCATCAGCTGGCGCACCTCGTCACGCCGCAGAACGACGTTATAGACGCCGGCATTGGCCAGCAGCTCGGCCTCGAGCTCTTCGGCCAACATGTCATCGGCCAGCAATGCAAGCGACGCGATCTGGGCGCGCTCAAGCCGGTTCAGCAGAAAATCCTCGCGGAACCGTGCGATGGAGGGAACAAAGATCAGCACCTCGGCCAACATCACGAAGACCGTTGTCAGGATCAGGAAACGGCCCGACAGCGAGTTCAATTGCGCTCCTTTCCCGATCAGGGGATCCAGCGTTGGACGAACCTGACCACTCGTTTAACCGTTTGATTCTCAAACAGCCTTGGCGAGAAATATGCGCCCGCCACGCGTTTGTTAAGCTCTCCGATCGTCGGATAGGGCGAAACCATTGCAGCGATCTGGCCCATCTTCAGGTTATTTGCCAATGCCAACGACCACAAGTTGATCAATTCGCCAGCCTGATGTCCGACGATTGTGGCCCCCACTGGGCGGCCTTTTACGGCCATCACCTTGATGAATCCTTTGGTCTTGCGTTCCGTGACGGCTCGATCGTTGTGGTGATAGTCGAACCGCGCAACTTGTACTTTGTCACCATGCTGGCCACGTGCCTGGTCTTCGGTCATGCCCACCTGCGCCAGTTCGGGGTCCGTGTAAGTCGCCCACGGGATATGATTGGTTTTCGCTTTGGACGGAAGACCGAACAGAGCAGAACGAATGATGATGCCGGCGTGATATCCGGCGACATGGGTGAACTGTAAGCCACCCGCGACGTCACCAATCGCATAGACCTTGCGGTTTGTCGTGCGCAGCGACTCGTCGGTCTTTACACCGTTGCGAATGCGGTCGATTCCTGCGGCTTCGAGGTTCAATCGTTCGATATTGGCCTTTCGCCCCGCGGCCACCAAAAGATGGGATCCCGCATAAATCTCGCCGTTTTCCGTGACCACTTCGATTGCGCCATTTGTCTCTCGCACTTGGGCGACCATCGCGTGTTCGTGGATTGCCACGCCTTCAGCACGGAGGCTGTCCAGCACCACGGCAGCGGCTTCCGCGTCGTCTTTGCCCAGTGCCTGCAACGCTTCGATCACGGTCACCTTGCTGCCCAGACGCACATGCGCCTGGGCCATTTCCATGCCAATGGGTCCCCCGCCGATGATCAACAGGTGATCCGGTTTTTCCCGCAGGTCAAAAATGGTTTCATTGGTGAAATAGGGCACTTGATCCAGCCCCGGGATAGGCGGAACAAGCGGAGATGACCCGGTCGCAATGACCACACGCCGCGCGGTGATCACGTACTGGCCTGCCTGAACTTGCGTTGGAGACAGGAAGGTTCCGTACTCGCGGATCACTTTCACACCGAAACCTTCGAACCGGTCCTGACTGTCCATCGGCTCGATCTGCGCGATCACATCGTGGACATGATCCTTGGCCGCCGCGTAGCTGATCTGAGGGCCAACATCAGCAATGCCGAAAGCCGAGGAATGCGCTTGCGCGTACGCCATCTTGCCGCTTGCGATCAGCGCCTTTGACGGAACGCAGCCGAAATTCAGGCAATCGCCGCCCATCTTGTGACCTTCAAGCAGCACAACATCCGCGCCCATTTGGCTGGCACCCGCTGCCACGGACAACCCGCCCGACCCGGCTCCGATCACCAGGATATCGGTTTTTAGTTCTTGCATGAGGTCAGGCGTCCTTTCGGCCACGCAGGGATTTGATGGCAATCGGCAAAGCCGCCAGAACACAGAGACCGATGATGGGGCCGATCACAAAAGGTTCCCACAGCAGCAAGACATCGGGCGTTTCGCCCCGGTCAAAAACGCCGCCCAACCCGACTCCGATCCAAGTATAGACGATTCCACCGGGGATGATGCCCAGCGCAGTAGTCATCAAAAAGTTACGGAACTTCACACCGACCAGGGCAGGCACAAGATTGGCAACGAAAAAAGGGACAACCGGGACGAGGCGCAACAGGAACAGCACAGATATCTCGTTCTCGCGCAAACCGTCTTTCAGTTTCTTGATTGTTCCTTCCGACGCTTCCAATCGCGCCGTGAGATTTGCGCCCAAACCCCAGCGGGCCGCCAGAAAGATCGCCGAAGCACCAATTGTCGCGGAAACGACGTTGAAGATCGTCCCCCCAAACAAACCAAACAAAAACCCCCTGTCATCGAGGCGATGGCCGCCCCGGGCAGCGAGAACGCCACAATCACGATGTAGATCGCCATGAAGGCTCCGACCATCACCCAGTAATATGCGTCCCGCCAGGCCAACAAGGACTCGCGGTTGTCCCGCAGGGTTTCGAATGTCAGATAGTTGCCAAGCGTGAAGAACCCGACCGCCGCAACGGACAGAATCGCAAGCAAGGGAAGGTGGCGCGCAAACCCGTTGCGCGGGGCTTGGGTCGTTTCGGTCATCTCGCCATCCGGCTTTGAGTGTTTCATTCTGTCCACAAGATGCGTCGCCGACACGAGCAGCAACAGGGGCCTCACGCTGCCTTGAAGAAAGTGGCGGTGAATGTGAGTGTATCAGGCGGATTTACCGGATTTTGAAACCTTTTGGCGTGCCCGGTTACAGAATTGTTGCAAAAGCTGCGAAAACTCGGGGCTTGGGGTTTGACTTACCCCCCGCTTGGCAGTAGAGGACGGGCTTCGAACACTAGGGCTAGGCGAATCCGCGCCGCACCCGACCGCTTAGATTGGAGACGGAGCGATGAAACGCACCTATCAGCCTTCAAACCTGGTTCGCAAACGCCGCCACGGTTTCCGCGCGCGCATGGCCACCAAGGCCGGCCGCAAGATCCTGAACGCACGCCGCGCCCGCGGTCGCAAGTCGCTGAGCGCGTAAGACCGCTTACCGATCAGGTTACGAACATGACGCCGCCGGAGGCCCCTGTGGATGGTAAGAACCAGCCCGGGGATACGCCCCCGGCGGCGTCCGTTTGTGCGCCTGCCTCCTTTGCCGTTCTCAAAAACCGGCCCGATTTCCTGAAAGCCGCGCGGGCACGCCGGCAGGGCACCGCCTCAATGATGGTACAGGCCCGCAAACGAGCGCCAAACGAGGCGACCGGAATACGAGTTGGTTTCACCTGTTCCAAAAAAGTCGGCAATGCCGTCGTCCGAAACCGCGCCAAACGTCGCTTGCGTGAAGCGGCGCGCGCAGTGTTGCCCGAACACGGTCGCGACGGCTGGGATTACGTGCTGATCGGGCGCGCCGAGGTCACCGCCAACCGCCCGTTTGATGCGCTTCTGGACGACTTGCGTTATGCCCTGCAAAGACTACATCGGGCGGACAGATGACCTTGCTCGCCCATGTCTTCGCCCTGCCCGTCCGGGTTTACCGGCTGATCTTTAGCCCATGGGTCGGTTTCAACTGCCGCTATCAACCCACCTGCTCGGCTTATGCGCTGGAGGCGCTGGAGAAGCATGGGGCGATCAAGGGCGCGTGGCTTGCCGCGCGTCGGATCGGTCGGTGCCATCCGTGGGGCGGTGACGGATATGACCCGGTTCCTGATCAGGAACAAGACTGAGCCCCGCTCATGACCTACGGTCGCACTTGACCTGTTGGCACCTCGTCTGAACACTTGAGGCAACAGTGTCCGAGGTTCCCATGACATCCGAAGCGCGCGTGTCCCTTCCAACCCACCAGGTTGAAAATCAGCCGCCTGTCCGGGGTGACTGCGATCTGTGGACATCGGACCCGGTACTGCGCAGTGCGGTCGGTTTTGCCGGAGGACGTAGTGACCTACTGGCCGCATATGGTGAACTGCTGGGGCGCACGGAAACACGTGACATCGGACGCGAGGCGAACCGCCACCCGCCCGAGATCAATGTGTTCGATCGAGGCGGCAGGCGCCTGGACGAAGTCCGCTTTCACCCGGCCTATCACCAGATGATGCAGATCAGCCAATCCGCAGGCTATGCAGCCTTGGCGTGGGACGGGAAACCGGGCGGTCACGCGACACACGCAGCAATGGTGTATCTCGCCAGTCAGGTCGAGCCGGGACACTGCTGCCCGATGACAATGACCTATGCGGGGATTCCGGCGCTCGCGGCCAACCCGGATATTGCGGCCACATGGCAGCCAAAGCTCATGACACGGACGTATGATCCTGCCATTGAACCTATAGAATTGAAGGGCAGCGCCACGCTTGGCATGGCCATGACCGAAAAACAGGGCGGGTCTGACGTTCGGGCCAATTCAACCGTGGCCTCTCGCGACGGCGATCACTGGCGCTTGCGGGGACACAAATGGTTCTGTTCGGCGCCAATGTCGGACGGATTTCTGACGCTTGCGCAAGCACCGGGCGGGCTGACCTGTTTCCTGTTGCCCCGGTGGCTGGATGGGGACCGCAATGCCATCCATCTGATGCGCCTTAAGGACAAGCTGGGCAACAAATCCAACGCCTCGTCCGAAATCGAATTGCACGATGCGCTCGCCTACCAACTGGGCGACGAAGGCGCAGGCGTCCAGACTATCATCGAAATGATGCACCACACGCGCCTCGACACGGCCATGGCCCCAGCAGGCCTGATGCGGGCCGCCCTTGTTGAGGCGCATCACTGGGTGACGCACCGGAATGCGTTTCAGCGCCGCATGATCGACCAACCTCTCATGCGGACGGTCCTGTCGGATCTCGTGCTGGACTGTGAGGGTGCAACGACGCTTGGCCTGCGTGTCGCGCAAGCTTTCGACGGTGAAGCGCCAGAAGATCGCGCTTTTGCACGCATTGGTGTCGCGCTGGCCAAGTTCCTCGCCAATAAACGCTGCCCTGTCGTCGTAGTCGAAGCGATGGAGGTTCTGGGGGCATGGGCTATGTCGAGGATACGCCGCTGCCCCTGCTATACCGCGAGGCACCTTTGAACGGGATATGGGAGGGATCAGGCAACGTCATCTGCCTGGACATCCTGCGCAGCCTGTCACGCGATCCGCTGGCCGCCGAAGTGCTTCAGGCGGAGCTGGAGGGCGCTACAGGTGCTGATCGCCGCTATGATGCCGCCCTGCAGGGATACCACCAGCGCTGGTCATCGCTGCCAACCGAAGCAGAAGCCAGATGGTTCGCCGAGCGCACCGCACTGTTGCTCATGGCCGCGTTGCTTATCCGACATGCGCCGACAGAAGTGGCCGACGCCTTTACTGCCACGCGCATTGCTGGAGAGCGGGGATCCGTCACCGGTGCCATCGGCAATGTCGACACCGATGCTATTCTAGCCCGCTTGAACGGATAGCCGTGCGCCAACCGACGAGATGCTTCAGTTGGGTTTAATCAGCGCGAGGTTGCCTTGATTTGTGGGCGCGCGCGTGGGCAACTCCTCCCGATCCAGCCGACCGGACACTGTATGGAACACATCCTGCATGAACACGGGATCATCAAAGTAGAACGTGTGTCCTGAATTGACCGTTTGGGCAAACCCACCCGTCTTGAACCGTTCACCGCAATACACGTTTGCCGCTTTGGTGTGATGGGGTTTGTTCATTCCGTTCCGTCCAACCCTTGGCGCAACGCCCACGCGTTTCACAGCAGAAATGGACAATACGTCATCAAGCGTATTGTAATAGTTCGTCAACCTGACACAGTGGCGGTAGAGTGACGAAGACTTCGGATTGCCGGGGTCCAGAGATGACACAGACAGATCTGCGGCGATCAGCATCATTTGGCTGATCGACCAGCTTTTACCCGCAATCCGCGCCCGGTCGTCGGCATCATCAAAGGCTTCACGCACGACATAACACCCCATGGAATGCGCAAGGATGTGCAGGTCGATCCGGCAATCCGGTCTTTGGAGGGCAGAAAAAGTGGCCACGCCGTCTTTGACCAGTCGAAACGCGGATAATTTGGCGTCTTCCCTGTCTTCCAGATAGTTCAACGCCGAGTCGGCGCTGGGCCAGTCAAAACTGACGACGACCCCCTTGAACCCGTTGGCCTCAAGTCCCTTTTTGATCTTGCGATGCCGCTGCAGGACCTGTTTCTGAGAATTGTTGAAACCGTGCACATAAAACACGATGTCGCCATCCGTATTGGGATTTGGCGTGCCGCTGGCCGCTTCGGCCATCACCTTTTTGGTCCATTCGTTCTTGGAAATCTTGTGCGACACCTTCATGTCGTTGGCCGACCCGGGGATGGCCAGAAAATGGCTGGCCGAAGGTTCGTTGGAAAAACCGTTTCCGCTTTTGCCGCGGGCAACAAATGCATAATCCATAACAGGCTCCCTAATAAATGGATTGAAAATAGCATAAGCTGGCGCGTTCCCCAAATCCTGAGCCCGCAGCAATCAAGACCTTGCCCGTTCGCGTACAGCGCGGTACCCACGGCTCATGTTGGACGAACCAGACGAAATCCATCCGCTCTTTGCAGCCGCACCTTCGACGACGGAGTTCAAAAAGCTGCGCAAACGCATCGTGCGCCAGACCCGCGAAGCAATCGAGCAATACGGGATGATTGATGCGTCAGCGCATAACAAAGAGGGCACGCCGCCGCGTTGGCTGGTCTGCCTGTCGGGTGGCAAAGACAGTTATACCCTGCTGGCGGTTCTTCATGAGCTGAAATGGCGTGGTCTGTTGCCTGTCGATTTGCTGGCCTGCAATCTGGATCAGGGGCAGCCGGGCTTTCCCGCCACCGTCCTGCCGGAATTTTTAGAGCGCATGGGTGTACCGCATCGGATTGAATACCAGGACACTTATTCGATTGTGATGGACAAGGTCCCGCAGGGTCGGACGTATTGCGCCCTATGTTCCCGTCTTCGGCGCGGCAACCTGTATCGTGTTGCGCGCGAAGAAGGCTGCTCGGCTGTTGTACTGGGGCACCACCGAGACGACATCCTTGAAACGTTTTTGATGAACTTGTTCCACGGCGGGCGTCTTGCGACGATGCCGCCCAAGCTGCTGAATGAAGAAGGTGATCTGTTCGTCTATCGACCGCTGGCGCATGTGGCAGAAGTCGATTGCGAAAAATTTGCCGCCGCGATGACCTATCCGATCATCCCCTGCGATTTATGCGGCAGTCAGGGCGGTCTGCAGCGCCAGCAGGTAAAGCAAATCCTGGACCAATGGGAAAAGAACAACCCGGGACGGCGTCAGGTCATGTTCCGGGCCCTCACCAACGCACGGCCATCACATTTGCTGGACCCGAAACTGTTTGACTTTGAAGCACTTTCTCTGGACCCCAGCAAGAAAGGCAAAAATTCTGAGGAAATTCCGCAGTTGCGTTAACGACTGACTCAGACTGGTTTTTTACTGTTGGCAATGTGCGATCACTGCCCAAGGCCAAATCAACCATGCGGAAACTACCTTCCTTTGACCGATTTACCCGTTCGCTCCATACCGTTCTGAGGAGTCCATCGGCTCTGGCATTTGTGCCAGCGCTGTGTCTTGGCGCCTTTTGGATCGGCGGCGAAAGGACGCTGGTGGTTGTCGCACTGGCTTTGCCGTTGATCTATGCTGGTTTCGGCGCTTTGGGCACTAGACCGTCGGGGGAGATGTTCGGCGAGCGGAATTCGTCTGGTTTGATGACAGGTGATCAGTTCGATGGCGCGCTTGGTGAGTTCTTCGACAGCGCCCAGAATTCGGGCGAAACGTCAGCATGTTTTGCCATTGCGCTGGACGAATACGGCCCGCTTTCGGATCTTCACGGTCAAGCGGCCGCACACCATATCGCCCAGCAGTTCTGCGTCCGCGCCCTCTCTGCGATACGCCAGCAAGACGTCGCGATACAGGTCAACGACAACACCATGCTGATCGGATTGCACCCGTCGCGGCAGATTGACCTGGAGTTATGTATCCAGATGTCCGGCCGCATACAGTCAGCCGTGGAGGATCCGATCATACTGAACGGGATAGGTATCTACGTTTCCTGTTCCATTGGATTTTGCATGCACGCCAGTGTCTCCGACGAATCCGCCGCCGAGTGGAGAGATGCAGCCAGCGCTGCACTAGCCGGCGCGCAACAAAACGGCCCCTCAACAATTCGCGCTTATTCAACCGAAACGCGTCGCCGATCTTTCATCAGGGCCAATCTGCGCAAGGAGTTTGAAGCGGCTTTGGACGATGGGGAAATCCGACCCTGGTTTCAGCCACAGATATCCACCGACACCGGGCGCGTAACGGGTTTTGAGGCTCTGGCGCGGTGGGAGCATCCAAAAAAGGGCATTCTGGGACCGCATCTGTTTCTGCCCTTTGCCGAGCAGGCCGATTTGATGGTTCGCCTCGGTCAGGTCATTCGACACCACGCCTTCACCGCGATGCGCGATTGGGATCATGCAGGTGTGGCTGTGCCACGGATCGGGATCAACTTTTCGTCGGATGAACTCTGTGATCCCGCCTTGATTGACCGCCTGAAATGGGAGCTGGATCAGTTCGACCTGACCCCGGATCGCTTGGCGGTCGAAGTTTTGGAGACCGTTTTTTCAAAACGGCCCGATGACGTGATCACACGCAATGTCACCGGACTTGCAGCTTTGGGATGCTGTATTGATCTGGATGACTTTGGAACCGGCCATGCATCCATCGCCTCAATTAAACGCTTTAACGTATCCAGAATTAAGATCGACCGATCATTCGTTGCCAAGGCGGATCAGGACGCCAGTCAACAGCAACTGACAGGTGCTATTCTGACCATGGCTGAACGTCTGCAAGTCGAGACGCTGGCAGAAGGTGTTGAAACGCCCGGTGAACATGCTTTGCTGGCGCAACTTGGGTGCAACCATGTTCAGGGCTTTGGGATTGGCAAACCGATGCCGTATGAAAAAACAATCGGTTGGATCAGGGCTCACCGCGACAAGGTAAGCGGGGTTCCCAAAATCGGGCGCCAAACCGGCTAATAACTCCTTTTTACGTCGCAGAACGCTGATCCGTGACGAAATGACGGGCGAATCCGCTTGACCTTTGGGCCTGCACTCTGTTGAACCCTGCGGGTGTCTTTCACTGCTCAAGGTGGCTGTCCCAGATGGACGATCAGAACAAGAATCTCATCCTAGCAACCGCGCTCAGCTTTCTCGTGATCCTGGTCTGGTTCGTGATGTTCCCGCCGCCGGAACCCACAGTGGTATCCGAACAGACTGATATCGTCGCGACAGAAGGCAATGAGGTTCAAACGCCCAGCGCCGCCGAAGCAGTAACCGATGGCGAAACCACGGCTGCCGCAGAAGAAGCGCTGCCCGAGCGAGAGGCACCCCGTGTTCAGATCGACACACCGCGTCTCAAAGGCAGCTTGTCTTTGTCAGGTGGCCGCATCGATGAGCTGTTCCTGAAAGACTACAAAGTATCGATCGACGAAGGCGCCCCGATTGTTGAGCTTTTGTCCCCCGTTGGATCCGAGTCGGCATATTACGCCCTTTATGGCTGGGCACCGGGCTCTGGAGTGTCCGTCGAGGACGTGCCGGGCCCCAATACGCTCTGGACTGTCGAACAGGGCGATACCCTGGATTTGGATGCACCTGTCACATTGACGTGGGACAACGGAAACGGCCTGACTTTCCGCCGTACCATCTCGGTCGACGAAAACTACATGTTTTCGGTGACCCAGTCGGTTGAGAATGCGTCCGATGCATCCGTATCCATGGCGCCCTACGGAATTCTGGCGCGCCACGGTATCGGCGAAGACGGCGATATCCCTGAGTTGAAAAACTTCTTTATCCTGCATGAGGGCCTGATCAGCATGGCTGACGGAACCCTCACGGAAACCAACTACAGCGATGTCCCAGATGGCGTCGACACGCTTGAGAACATCAGCGAAGGGTGGATCGGGTTCACCGATCACTACTGGATGACGACGCTGATCCCTGAACAGGGCGCGACTTTTACCGCATCGGCGGGGTACAACAACCGCAACAAGGTCTACCAGGCGGACATCAAAAAGCCGACCATGACCGTGGCCGCCGGTGAAACCGCGCAAGTCACCACGCGGCTGTTTGCCGGCGCCAAGGAATGGGAAGCGATCCGCGAATACCAGTCTGAGGGCGTGCAAAAATTCATCGATAGTATCGACTGGGGCTGGTTTTTCTTCCTGACCAAGCCGATCTTTTGGCTACTGCACAATATCAATGTGCTGATCGGCAATATGGGTTGGTCGATCATCGGTCTGACGCTGATCATCAAAGCAATCCTGTTCCCGCTGGCGTTCAAATCCTATGTCTCGATGGCCAAGATGAAAGAGCTGCAGCCGCAGATGGAGGCTTTAAAAGAGGCTGCGGGAGACGACCGGCAGAAAATGCAGCAAGGCATGATGGAGTTGTACAAGAAAGAAAAGGTGAACCCAGCAGCAGGCTGTTTGCCCATCCTGTTGCAGATCCCGATCTTCTTTTCTTTGTACAAGGTGATCTTTGTCACCATCGAACTGCGCCAGGCGCCTTGGTTCGGGCCATTCCAGGATCTCAGCGCGCCGGACCCGACATCGATCTTCAACTTCTTTGGGTGGTTACCCTGGGCTGCGCCGGCGCCTGATACGCTCATGGCGCTGGTCTTTATTGGCATCCTGCCATTGCTGCTTGGCATTTCGATGTGGGTTCAGCAAAAACTGAACCCGGCGCCAACCGACCCGACCCAGGCGATGATCTTTGCATGGATGCCATGGGTCTTCATGTTCATGCTGGGCGGGTTCGCCAGCGGTCTGGTCGTGTACTGGATTGCGAACAACACCATTACCTTCACCCAGCAATACCTGATCATGCGCAGCCAAGGGTACAAGCCGGATGTTTTCGGCAATATCAAGTCCGGCTTTAAACGGGCACCAAAGACGGACGACAAATGAGCGGGACGGTCACAAACCTGTGGCGGCATCCGATTAAAAGCCACGGGCGCGAATCCCTTGAAGATGTCACCGTGGTTCCTGGGCAGACCATGCCAGGGGATCGCGTTTGGGCCGTCGCGCATGAAGCCTCAAAAGCGGACGGCACAAAATGGGTACCCTGCGCCAATTTCAGCCGCGGCTCAAAAGCCCCGAGCCTGATGGCAATCTCGGCGCGTTTGACGGACGACACGATCACGCTCAGCCATCCTCAACGTCCCGATCTGGTTTTCAACCCGGACACACAGCAGGATGCTTTCCTGGACTGGGTCAAGCCGTTGATGCCAGAGAACCGCGCGGCATCGGCCAGAATTGTCCGTGTGCCGGGTCGGGGCATGACCGATAGCAACTACCCATCGATCAGCCTGTGCAACATGGCCTCGCATCGCGCCGTTGAACAACGGCTTGGTCAGGACCTATCGATCTGCCGTTGGCGCGGGAATGTCTGGTTTGATGGCTTGCCGCTGTGGGAAGAGTTCGACTGGGTTGGCCGCGAGGTTCAGATCGGTGACGCGGTGTTCGCTGTGCGCGAGCGGATCGTGCGGTGTCTTGCCACAACGGCAAATCCGGAAACCGGCGAACGCGATGCCGATACGCTGGGTGCGCTGAACAGCTGGAACCATCAGGATTTCGGCGTCTATGCCGAGGTGATCCGGGGCGGAACCCTGCGCATTGGCGACAAGGTACAGGTGTTATGACAACACTGCCCTTCCCATTGGCCGAAGATCCAGATGATGTCGCGGTCGAGACCGGGCGCAAGTTATTTGCCGGACCTTCCGAATTCGTCAAAGGCGTGGTCGCGATGTCTGGCTTACCTACACCGGACAGGTCGGAGGTCTGTTTTGCAGGCCGCTCGAACGTAGGGAAATCCAGCTTGATTAATGCCTTAACAGGCACCAGGGGCTTGGCGCGCGCGTCAAATACGCCTGGGCGCACTCAGGAAATCAACTTTTTCACTCAAGGACCCGATCTTTATCTGGTTGATTTGCCAGGCTACGGCTACGCAAATGCGCCGCTTCAGGTGGTGGAAAAGTGGCAACGCCTGCTCAAACAATATCTGAGCGGGCGCCAGACTCTGCGCCGAGCGTTTGTTTTGATCGACGCTCGCCACGGGGTGAAACCCGTGGATGATGAAATCATGACGCTGTTGGATACCAGTGCCGTGACTTTTCAGTGCGTCCTGACCAAATCGGATAAGGTTAAAGCCAAGGATCGCGACAAGGTCTTGCAGCAAGTTCGCAGCAGCTTGTCCAAGCACCCTGCCGCTTACCCAGAGATCGTACTAACGTCATCCGAAAAGGGTGACGGCATTCCAGTCCTGCGTTCCATAATTGCCGACCTGAGCTAGAGGCTCCTAAACGTGCTGAGCACCGTTCACCTCGATCTCCGCACCAGAGATGTAGGAGCTTTCCTGCGAGCACAGGAAATAAATCGCCGCCGCAACTTCCTCTGGCTGACCCAGCCGGCCCAGAGGTAGATTCGCAACGATTTTTTCAGTCCCAGGGCTGAGGATCGAGGTCTCGACCTCTCCCGGTGCTATAGCGTTGACTCGGACACCCATTGAGCCGAAATCATGCGCCATCTCGCGCGTCAACGCCGCCAGCGCCGCCTTGGACGTTGCGTAGGCCGCTCCGGCAAATGGGTGCACGCGCGATCCGGCGATGGACGTCACATTCACAACCGATCCTCGGGCCGCTGCCAGTTCTTCCTTCAACCCGCGCGCCAACACAACCGAAGCAAAGAAGTTGGCGTGAAAGACCTGGCCCCAAGTCATAAGATCCGTGTTCAGTGTGTTCAAACGCTCTCCGTTTGGACCTTTGGGTGAGACACCGGCATTATTCACAAGTGCGTCCAGCTTTCCCCCGACCATCTCTTGCAGGACACCGACAGAGTTAATCGTCTCCGTTGGATCGCTCAGATCCAACTGGACGTGATTTTCCTTGGAATCCCAAGGGCAGTCTTCCGGCACCGCGTTACGCGAGCAGGTGATCACCCGCCAGCCCTCTCGATGAAACCGCAAGACGGTCGCAAAACCGATACCCCGGCTGGCACCCGTCAATACCAGTGTTTTCTGCTCCATTGGATGTGCCTCCTGCTTGCACCCTAGCAGCGCCCTTCGCCCCCACAACAGTGATCTTGGCATATGCGGCCAAAACGCCTAACAGATGCGTAAGAGGATCAACCATGAAGACACGAGATATGAACCGGGACTGGATCGCCACTGCCGCAACCCTAAACAGCGCCTTGCCCTATTTGCAGCGTTATGACGGGGCAATCGTCGTCATAAAGCTCGGCGGACACGCCATGGGCAGCGATGAAGCGATGGAGAGCTTTGCCCGTGACGTTGTGTTGATGCGGCAGGTCGGGGTTAACCCAGTGATCGTTCATGGCGGCGGGCCGATGATCACCGCAATGTTGGACAAGTTGGACATCCAATCTGATTTTGTGCATGGCAAACGCGTGACAGACAAGGCAACGGTCGAAGTCGTTGAGATGGTCCTGTCCGGCCTTGTGAACAAGCGCATCGTGCAAGCCATAAACGCGCAGGGCGGAATGGCCGTTGGACTGTCCGGCAAGGATGCGCATCTGATGGTATGCGAACAGACGGATGCCTCTTTGGGTTTTGTCGGCACGCCTTCCACGGTAGACCCGCGGATTTTGACCGACCTCTTTTCGCATGATGTGATCCCGGTGATCGCCCCTTTGGGCGCGGGCGCTGATGGTGAAACCTTTAATGTGAATGGTGACACAGCCGCCGGCGCGATTGCCTCTGCCCTCAGGGCGGACCGTCTTTTGCTGCTGACAGATGTGTCTGGCGTCAAGAATGCTGCAGGTGACGTGGTGACCGAACTCAAAGCCGGACAGATTCGCGAGATGACACGCGAAGGCACAATTGCGGGTGGCATGATCCCCAAAACCGAAACCGCGCTGGACGCCCTACACAGCGGCGTCCGGGCTGTCGTCATACTTGATGGACGCGCTCCAAACGCGGTGTTGCTTG
This sequence comes from Ruegeria sp. B1, assembly GCF_056535885.1. Lineage (NCBI taxonomy): Bacteria > Pseudomonadati > Pseudomonadota > Alphaproteobacteria > Rhodobacterales > Roseobacteraceae > Ruegeria > Ruegeria sp. B1. Next base: position 3,570,218 of record NZ_JBQFJA010000001.1, read on the forward strand.
AACTGTTTACAGAACACGGCGCCGGTTCGCTGATCCGGCCAGACTGAAATCAGGGCGGAGGATATATGGCGCAACTCCCCACATCCCCTTTTGAAACGCGCGGTACAGAATACGCCAGTACCGAGCAGGCGGCCAATGACTCCGGGCTGATCATAATGGGGGCGTTGCACCCGCGCCTGTCAGGCGCAAAGCAATTGAGCGGCGGAACGTTGGTTCTGTTGGGTGCTGGCCCGGGGTTTTGGCCGGTCTTGCAGGCCTCTCCCGAATGGCAGGGGGCAGATCCGGTGGATCGCTGGTCGACCCGCGTGATCGGGCAAATGTCGCAGGATCTTGGTGCGATGGCCTATTTCCCATTTGGCGGCCCGCCTTACGCCCCTTTCATTGACTGGGCGCTGAAATCGGGGCGTACGTTCTCCAGCCCAGTTGGCGCGCTGGTCCATGACACCGTTGGCATGATGATATCCTTTCGCGGTGCGCTGCACTTCCCACACGAGTTCGACCTGCCCACTGTTGACGGACGGTCGCCCTGTACGGGCTGCCCTGCTCCCTGTGCTTCGACGTGTCCGGTGGGAGCGCTGAGTTCAGAACATTTTTATGATGTCGATACGTGCCACGACTACTTGTCTACCGTTGAAGGACAGAAATGCATGACGGGCGGATGCCTGGCGCGTCTGGCCTGCCCGCTCAGCCAGTCCTCCGGGCGTGACCCGGATCAATCCGCTCATCATATGAAGGCCTTTCACCCAAAATGACCCGCACATTGATCCTGACCCGTCATGCAAAGTCCAGTTGGGATAATCCCATGATTGAGGACCATGACCGGCCGTTGACCAAACGCGGCCGCAAGTCAGCAGCGGCCATTGGCGCGTGGTTAGAAGACAACGGTTGGCTGCCCGACGAAGTTCTGAGCTCTTCGTCCTGTCGCACCCGCGAAACATGGCAGCGAATGGAACTAAACGCCAACAAGACAAGCTTCACCCCAAACCTGTATCTGGCCGAGCCAGAGGATATGATGGAAGCATTGTCGGCAGCCAACGGCCAAGCGGTGCTGATGCTCGGACACAATCCCGGAATCGCAGAGTTTGCGCATCGGATCGTAAAGCACTGCCCTGACCACACGCGGTTCTATGACTATCCAACCTGCGCGACGACTGCGATGGAATTTGATATCGCAGACTGGTCCAGCATCCGTTGGCACAGCGGGCAGGTCCTTGGTTTCGTCATTCCGAGGGAGCTATTGAAATAGAAAAAGGCGGGACCTCCGTCCCGCCTTTTTTAACCCGCATCGCAGGTATCAGTGGCCCAGAATCTGGCTGAGGAACAGCTTGGTCCGGTCGCTTTTGGGATTGTTGAAGAACTCTTCCGGTTCGTTCTGTTCCACGATCTGGCCAGCGTCCATGAAGATCACGCGGTTGGCGACCTGACGGGCAAAGCCCATCTCATGCGTCACGCACAGCATGGTCATGCCTTCCTCGGCCAGTTCGATCATGGTGTCGAGCACCTCTTTGATCATCTCTGGGTCCAGCGCTGAGGTCGGCTCGTCAAACAACATGATCCGCGGCATCATGCAGAGCGAGCGGGCAATGGCCACACGCTGCTGCTGACCGCCAGACAGTTGGCCGGGATACTTGTCTGCCTGTTCCGGGATTTTCACCTTTTCCAAGAAGTGCATCGCGCGCTCTTCGGCCTCTTTCTTGGGCGTCTTGCGCACCCAGATCGGGGCCAGCGTACAATTTTCGAGAATGGTCAAGTGCGGGAACAGGTTAAAGTGCTGGAAGACCATACCAACCTCGGACCGGATCTTGTCGATGTTCTTGAGGTCATTCGACAGTTCAATCCCATCGACAACGATTGTGCCCTGCTGGTGCTCCTCGAGCGCATTCAGGCAGCGGATCAGCGTAGACTTCCCCGACCCCGACGGCCCCGCAATTACGATCCGCTCGCCCTGATTGACGGTCAGATTGATATCGCGCAGCACGTGGAACGAGCCGTACCACTTATTCATGCCGTTGATGTCGATGGCGATTTCATCGCTCACCTGCATCTTTGAGCGGTCGATTTCACGTTCAATTGCAAGTTCAGACATGTGTTGAACTCCTTAATGATGATCCGTGGCAAGACGACGCTCGAGCCACTGAGAATACTGAGAGATGCCGTAACAGACGACGAAGAACAGAAGCGCGGCAAAGCCCAGAAGCTCCCAATAGACGCCGTTCCATTCGGTCGACGCCAGGATGGGACCCCGGATCATGCCCACCAGATCGAACATCGAGATGACCGAAACCAGTGTGGTGTCCTTGAACAGGCCAACGGCCACGTTCACGATCCCGGGGATCGAGATCTTCAGAGCCTGCGGCAGGATGATCAACCGCATCGCCTGAGGGTAATCCAGACCCAGACTGTCTGCTGCCTCATACTGTCCACGCGGAAGTGCTGCCAGACCACCGCGGATCACCTCGGCGATATAAGCGGCGGAGAACATGGTGATCATGATCACAACGCGCAGGAAAAGGTCGACCGTGCTGTCAGGCGGGAAGAAATAGGCCAGCATCACCGAAGCCACAAACAGCAGCGTGATCAGAGGCACGCCACGGATGAACTCGATGAAGATGACGCTTACCCATTTGATCAGCGGCATATCCGACTGACGCCCAAGCGCCAGGGCAATGCCCAGCGGAACAGACAGCGACACACAAGTGATGCCCAGCATCATGTTCAGCATGAAGCCACCCAGATCACGGCTAGGCACATAAGTCAGCCAGGCATTTTGCGACGCGTCCTCGGGGATCAACGCTGCACCAACATTCCACACGATAAGTGCTACGACAACGGCCCCAAAGAATCCTGCGGCAAAACTGTTCTTGCCGTACTTCTGGAACACGGCACCACCGGCCACGCAGCCCGCCAGTGCAACCAGAGGTGCCAGGATCGTGCCACCCCAGATCAGCCAGAAGGCAATGAAAGGATACAGGCCGGTGAAGATCAGCATCTTGCGCGGCAAATCGAAGAACAGCACCGGCGCTAAGGCCACCAGCATCAGCACAAACGCCAGATTTGGGCGCCAATAGGCATCATCCGGATATTTGAACCCATAGATCAGCTGGTGCCAACGCTCGGTCAGGACCGCGAAACAGGCTCCGGTTTTGCCAGCCAGTATCTCACGACATTCAGCCAAGGAATTCGCGTTCCAGACACCATTAAAAATCCACGGCAGCGTGTTTTTCAACAGCAAGTAGATAAGAACCAACGATAGGAAGGTCAGGATTCCGTTGGGAATGCTCGAGAACAGATTTTCGCGCAGCCATTTGACGATGCCCGTTTCACGCGCCGGGGGCGGTGAGGGTGGAATGGTGCCTTCGGCCACGAAAGCGATCGGATTTGTTGTTTGATCGGCCATGACTCAGCGCTCCTTCAACTTGACGGATGCGTTGTACAGGTTCATCACCATCGAAATCAGCAGCGAGGCTGTCAGATAGAACAGCATCAGCAACAGAACACATTCGATCGCACGACCGGTCTGGTTCAACGTGATGCCGCCCAAGGTTGCGGTGATGTCCGCATAACCAACTGCAATCGCCAGCGACGAGTTCTTGGTGATGTTCAGATACTGCGAAATCAGCGGCGGTATGATCACCCGCAATGCCTGCGGCAGGACCACGAGGTTCATGATCCGACGCGGGCGCAACCCCAGGGCCGCTGCCGCTTCGGTCTGGCCTTTCGAGATGGCCTGAATACCCGCGCGCACGTTCTCGGCGATGAAAGCGCCGGTGTAGATTGACAAAGCGAACCAAAGCGCAATCAGCGGTCCGCCCACCTTGATGCCGCCACTGAAGTTAAATCCCTTCAACTCTGGCACATTCCAGGTCAACCCCATCAGGAACATCAGTATTGCAAATGGCACAAGCCAGACAGCGAGGTTTAGAAGCAGGGTCTTGGGCCGTTCACCGGTCTCTTCTTGCGTCTGTGTCGCACGTTTGTCGATTTCGCGGGTTGCGAACCAAGACCCGGCCAGTACCGCCAGAACCACAAGCCAGTTCAGTATCGTGACACCAAACAGACCGTGCGCGAAGTCGGGCCGTGGGATGTATACCCCGCGGTTGGTAAAGGCGAACAGGTCAAACAGCATGCTTGATGTGGGGTTATCTCCCCGAAAGGCCCGGGGTCCCGGCAGCACAGCCGTCATGATCGTAAAGATAATGATAATCCAGATCAGAACCGGAATGTTCCGGAAGATCTCGACATAGATCGCCATCAGCTTTGAAACGAGCCAGTTGTTGGACAGGCGCAGAACGCCAGCGATCACACCAAAAACCGTGGCGGTAATACAGGCGAGAAACGCTACGAGCAGCGTGTTGAGAATACCGACAACAGCGGCCCGCCCGTGGGACGACTGGCTGTCATATTCGATCAGGCGCTGGTTGATGTCATACCCCGAGGGATCGCCCAGGAAGGAATAGGAAATGTTAAGGCCAGCGGCCCTGAGGTTCTGGATCAGGTTGTTGCCAAGATACCAGATGGACAATGCAATAACGATGGCCGCGATCACCTGAAACGTCAGGGAGCGATAGCGGGTATCGTTTATGAGCATCGACAGCCGAAAATCAGCTTTCGGCGGGTCTGTCATAGTCGACATATTTTGGAATCCCCGTGGCTTGCGGATTCTTCTGACGTGGCGAGGTTGTCCCCGCTCTGTATCTGTCCGCAGCTGTTATAATGGAAGAGGGCGCAGGTTGCCCTGCGCCCTTTCCCGTTGATGTCTTAGCGGAATGGCGGTGAGTAAAGAAGACCACCATCGGTCCACTGGGCGTTCAGCCCGCGTGCCAGACCGATCGGGGTTTCTTCACCGATGTTCTTGGCAAAGACTTCGCCGTAGTTACCACCAGCTTTGATCGCTTTGGCCGCCCAATCGGCGTCCAGACCCAGCATCTCGCCCAGGGTGCCTTCGGTACCCAGCAGACGGTTGACTTCCGGGTTGTCCGTACCGGCGCTCAGCTCGTCGATATTGGCCGAGGTCACACCCAGCTCTTCAGCCGAAACAAGCGCGTTCAGCGTCCAGCGAACCACGTCGCCCCACTCATGATCGCCGTGACGGACCAGCGGGCCCAGCGGCTCTTTCGAGATGATTTCAGGCAGCAGAACGTGATCGTCCGGGTTTTCGAACGTCGCACGTGTTGCGGCCAAGCCAGATGCGTCGGTGGTGTAGACGTCACATGCGCCAGCCAGATACTGCTGCTGCGCTTCGGCGTTGGTTTCGATCGGAACCGGCTCGTAGCTGATGTTGTTCGAGCGGAAGAAGTCCGCCAGGTTCAGCTCGGTTGTGGTACCGGTCTGGATACAAACGGTTGCGCCGTCCAGTTCCTTGGCCGAGCTGACGCCCAGTGCCTTTGGAACCATGAAGCCTTGGCCGTCATAGTAGTTCACACCCACGAATTCGAACTTCAGGTCGACGTCGCGGCTGAAAGTCCATGTGGTGTTACGGGCCAGCATGTCGATTTCGCCCGACGCCAGCGCAGTAAAGCGTGTCTTGCCGGTTGTCGGCACAAACTCAACGGCATTTGCATCGCCCAGTACGGCTGCGGCAACGGCGCGGCATAGTGATACGTCAAAGCCCTGCCATTCGCCATTTGCGTCCGGCGCTGCAAAGCCGACCAGACCGGTTGTCACGCCGCAGTTCAGTGTACCGCGCGCTTTCACGTCGTCAACGGTACCCGCCACTGCTGCGCCGGCGGCCAGACCGGCAACTGTTGCCGCGCCCAAGATTACGGTTTTTTTCATTTTTACCTCTTCCTGATTATCCGTCCCCAAGTGGAACGGCTCTATCCGACAAGTGGAGCCGGAAAGGTTACCCCAAAGGTGTCTCCCCTTTAGTGGGCATGAGTTTGCTCGCATTCATAAACAAACGTCAAGGGTCGGATCAGGGAAATCGATGGGTTTACCCCCCACGAAATTGCACCAACGCCTTAAAAACAGGTCAAAAGGATCAAACCGATATATCAAAGAAGCGCTTTGCGTGTAAAAATGCGGCCTTCTTGGTTTCGGCGGCCAGATGCGCTTCGTCGTCATGGCCCCATTGTTCGATTTGCCAGTCCTCATCAAGTCGGGACATATCCCACACATCCTCTGCGGGCCGCCAATCCAAAGCGGCCGCAAATCCCAGAATCAACGACCCTGACAGGCTGACAAGGTCGTGGAACGCAGCCAGTTGAAACCCATCAAGATCATAAACGCGCTGGCGCAGTTGGCTAAGGGCCGCCTCCGGCTGCGGTTGATGCAAGACGCCCGCTACAGGCACCAGCCGGGCCGACAACGTATCCGCTGCCCAATCCAGTGCCGGGTCCCACGCGGCGGCCTGTCGGTCCTGCAATTCTCGAGGGTGCGTTGCGCGATAGCATAGCAGATCGGAATCGCCGTAGTCAGCCAGCATATCCGCGACTTCCCGATGCTGAGTGCGTACCTTGTCGATTGCCGCATTGGCGGACCGGGTGAAAGGCATCGAAAAGGGGTCCACTTCTTCTTCCTGCGCATCCCATTCGGCGGCCACCGCCCGCGCCATCGCGCGCGTGGGAAGAAGTAACGGGGCCTTGGCTGGAGTTTTTACACCGCGCCCATCCAGTTCGACGGTATAACTGTCTCCAACGGCAACAACGGTACAGTTCGTCCAAAACCGCTTTGGTTTCCAATCGCTCATGCTGCTTTGTCCCAGATATTGGTCAGCGTAGATGGCAACTGGTCGAATGTGTCAATCACGTAAGCCGCCGCGCTCAGCGCCGACGCGGGGTGATATCCCCACGAAACGCCAATTCCGGCCACGCCCGCAGCTGCGGCCATGTCCATGTCAAAACTCGTATCCCCGATCATGGCCGTGTCTTCCGCCGCAACGCCGGTTTCAACCAAGGCGGCCTGAACCATCGAGGGGTGCGGTTTGGATGGGTGATGGTCTGCGACCTGACGAGTTACAAAGTACCGCTCCAAACCATGGGCTTCGATCAGGGCGTCCAATCCGCGTTGTGATTTATCGGTCGCCACACCCAATAGAACCTCGGGTACGTTGTGCAACGCCTCGATGACCTCCCGTGCGCCAGGGTAAAGTGGAGATGAGGCGGCGCCCATTTCCACCCGGTTGGCGTGGTAGGCTTGCTTGTAGCCCTCAACCAGTGCCGCCTGACCGGATGGCGAGCAATCCGGTGCGAGCCGCGCGATTGCATGCGGCAAAGACAGGCCGACAATCGACAGGATGGTTTTGCGCGCGGGCACTGGTAGTAACGCCGCTCGAAAGCTCTCCGTCATCGCATGTACAATGCTGCCCTGACTGTCGACCAACGTGCCATCCACATCGAACAGGACCAGCCGCAGCGGCGCGCTCATTGCAGCGCCTCGAACGGATCATCAGCCGCTAGGTCTTCGGTCCAGCCGAACGTGTCCCAGCTGTGTTTCATGTGCTCAGGCAAAGGCGCTGTCACAGTTATCGTTTTGCGCGTTGCGGGGTGCTCAAAAGTCAGGCGCCTTGCGTGTAGATGAAGCTTTTTACTGATCACACCACCTAGTTGCGCGCCCCAGCCGTCCCCCAGATTCTCCTGTCCGGATCCACCATATTTGCCGTCTCCGATGATCGGGTGCCCAATCGCGGCCATATGTGCCCTCAGCTGATGCGTGCGTCCGGTGATCGGTTCCATCGCAACCCAGGCCGCCCGGCCGGCAACACGATAAAGCGTCGCATAGAGCGTATGCGCGCGCTTGGCACCCGCCGTGCTGTCGATCTCGTCCATGTGCACGGGGATCATCTTTTCACCTTCGCCCTGCTGGCCGTGCCCGGGTGCCTTGACCAGACCCGTCTTAATCTCGCCGAGGTAGGGCGTTGGCACGCCGGCCACCAGCGCCCAGTAGATCTTGCGGGTGTCGCGGTGTCGGAACGCAGCTGTCAGACCCTTGGCCGCCTCGCGCGTGCGCGCCATCAGAAGTACGCCGGATGTATCCTTGTCGAGACGGTGCACCAGCCGAGGGTTCTCGTCATAGCCAAAACGCAGCGCCTCGGACAGGCTGTCCACATGCCGGGTTTGGCCACTGCCACCCTGAACAGGCAGTCCATGTGGCTTGTTGAGGGCCAGCACCTCATCGTCTCGGTAGATCACGCACGCCCTTATCATCTCTGCGTCCGCCTCAGACACCCGCCGTTTGACCTGCACTGGCTTGTGATCGGCATCCGGCAATGGAGGCACACGTACGACTTGTCCGCTGTCCAGCCGGGTCGAGGCCTTGACGCGGCCACCATCGACACGCAGTTCCCCCTTGCGGCACATCTTTTCGATACGGCCCTGGCTGACATGTGGGAACAAGCGCCGTAGCCAACGATCCACGCGCTGATCGCCATCACCCTGGGCGACCGTGATCATCTGCACACCACTCATGCCATTGCCCCGTGTTCCGCGCACTTACTTCGCACGGATATCGACCCTGTCTGTCCCTTAGAAAACATGCGCGTCTGTCGCGCGCGCAGCACCGAGAGTCAAGGCGTGAGGCGTGCCGGTTCAGATGCTTGAGAAATCGCCGTGCCGTCCGGCGCCGTCTCGAAACCGACCCGCGCCTGTGGTGCCCTCGCGCCGGATCGCCTCCAGCCCGTTGGCCCATTCAACCTTAAGAGCTTCTCGCACCGGCAGCCCACGTGTTTCTATGATCGAACGCCGGTCAGCCCGGACAGCCTCTTGTGGGAATCTGGCGATCTCGTGTGCCATATCCTCTGCAGCGCTGCGCGCGCCGCCATGTGCCACAACCTTTTCAGCCAAGCCGATCCGATAGCATTCCTCGGCGTCGACCTTGCGGCCGGTCAGGGCAATCTCCAATGCCTTTCCCTGTCCGACCAGCCGTGGCAGGCGCACTGACCCGCCATCCATGAGGGTGATCCCCCAGCGGCGGCAATAGACGCCCAGATAAGCGGTTTCTGCCATTACCCGAATGTCGCACCACAGGGCCAGTTCCATACCTCCGGCAACGGCAGCCCCTTCAATAGCGCCGATAACCGGCTTTGATAACTCCAGACGCGATGGTCCCATGGGCCCAAGTGTTGAAGGTGCCGAACCGACCGGAAACGCATGCCGGTCAAAATAGGCCTCGCGCAATTCAAGATCTGACAGTGTAGCGGCCAGCTTCAAATCCCACCCGGCGCAGAAATTGCCACCTTTGCCCCAGAACACCGCTGCCTTAGCCGTGCTGCTCTCGAACTCGAGAAAGGCTTGCACCAGAGCCTCCGCATGCTCTGTGTCCACGGCATTCCGCGCTTCGGGGCGGTCGTGGACAATGGTCCAGACATCATCACTCTTTTCGATTGAAACAGGCATGCGCGTTCTCCCAACTGCAGATTGACCCATGGGAAACTCAAGGTGCCGGGTTTGTCGCCTGTAACGCGGCGTAACTAGCTGTTGCGCTGCGCACGCAGCTTGGCGAAGTAATCCAGTCGCTTTTTCAGTTCACGCTCAAAGCCGCGTTCGACCGGCTGATACAGAGCCGGCCGTTTCATGCCTTCCGGAAAGTAGTCCTGACCCGAGAACCCGTCTTCAGCGTCATGATCATAGGCGTAGCCGTCGCCATAACCCTGTTCCTTCATCAGCGATGTCGGCGCGTTCAGGATATGTTTCGGCGGTGGTTCACTACCTGATTGTTTGGCCAGTTTCATAGCTGCCTTGTATCCGACATAGGCCCCGTTCGACTTTGGTGCCAGCGCCAGGTAGATCAGCGCCTGTGCCAGCGCCAGTTCACCTTCGGGCGAGCCCAGCCTCTCGTAGGTTTCCCAAGCGTGCAGGCAGATCGACTGCGCCTGCGGGTCCGCCAATCCGATGTCTTCGACGGCCATTCGCGTAATTCTGCGCGCCAGAAACCGGGGATCCTCTCCCCCGGTCAGCATCCGCGCAAACCAATACAGCGCCGCGTCCGGGTCAGACCCGCGCACCGACTTATGCAGGGCCGAAATCAGGTTATAGTGCTCATCGCCGGACTTGTCATATTTTGCCGCACGCCGCATCAACCTGGTCGCCAAGGCGTCTGGATCGAGCGGCTTTTCAACTGTCCACGCGGCCACCTGCTCGATCAGGTTCAGCAGGGCACGCCCATCGCCGTCCGCCATTTCCTGCAGGACATCGCGTGCCGCCGGAGTCAGCGGCAAGGCGCGTTCAAGCTCTTTTTCGGCACGTTGTGTCAGACGTTCCAGGTCTTTGAGATCGAGGCGCTCCAACACCAGGACCTGCGCGCGGCTGAGCACCGCGGCGTTCAGCTCAAACGATGGGTTCTCGGTCGTTGCTCCCACCAGCAGAATGGTACCGTCTTCCATATGCGGCAAAAACCCGTCCTGCTGAGCCTTGTTGAACCGATGGATCTCGTCGACGAAAAGCAACGTGCCCTGCCCGTTCTGCCGCCTGATCTTTGCGGCTTCGAACACTTTCTTCAGATCTGGCACGCCGGTAAAGATCGCGCTGATCTGAACAAATTGCAGATCGGTTTCCTGCGCCAGCAAACGGGCAATCGTGGTCTTTCCCACCCCCGGCGGGCCCCAGAAGATCAGGCTGGACAAACTCCCCGAACCCAACATCACACCAAGGGGGCGTCCGGACCGAGAACCTGCTCCTGCCCAATAACGTCGGCCAGAGACTGCGGTCGTAGCCTGTCTGCCAGTGGGCGATGCGGGGGCGGTACGGGCTCGGTCGTCCCAGTATCGAACAGATCGCTCACGGGGTCAAAGACGGAACCGCAAGGACACAGATCGCCCGCCGCGCAGAACGGACATCTGCACCCGGCGTCCGGGGTCGGTTAAGGCCGTCACCACGTCCCGGGGACGCTGCATTTCGGTTCCATTGATACCTTCCAGAACGTCACCCACCCGCAGACCTGCGCGCCCTCCGTAGGGTCCAGGGTCAACCACAACGACGCCGGTTTGGGACAGCAAAAGACCCAGTTGGCTGATCACTGCCGGGTTTACCCGAGAAACGGTCAACCCCGGCAAAACGGTTCCGTCGCTCAGGGTTGTTTCCTCGGCTGCCGGAGTCTCGGGCGCCTTGACGAGTGCGACCTCGATCTCATCGCTGATTTCACCTCTCAACCGGGTCAGCATCGACGTGCCGCCTACGCCCGCAATGGACATGCGAAACTTCATCTCAGCTGGCGAATTCACCTCATCGCCATCCACATGGGTGACCACGTCCCCAACCCGAAAGCCCGCCGAAGCCAGCGGGCTGAGATCATGCAAGTCGGAAATTACCACGCCAAGCGGGATGACCAGACCCAATGACTCGGCAATATCCGCGCTCATATGCTGACCGGCCATTCCGGCCCAAGGACTGACAAAACGGTCATTGCCCGCCTGCGCCTGACGCAGGAACTCGGCCACCAGATTGGCCGGTATGGCAAACCCGATCCCGTTGGACCCGCCCGAACGTGTCAGAATGGACGTGTTAATCCCGATCAGATCACCGTTTACATCGATCAGCGCCCCGCCAGAGTTCCCCGGATTGATCGCGGCATCGGTCTGGATGAAATATCCACGTGCATTGCCCGTTGCCGTTCCGGTCCGTGCCAGCCCCGAGATAATGCCTGATGACACCGTCTGTCCAACACCGAATGGGTTGCCAATGGCCAGAGCCAACTCACCCACCTCTACATGGTCCGAATCGCGCAGTGTCAGATAGGGCAGATCTTCTGCCTCTTCCAGCCGAAGTATCGCAACATCGCTTTCCTCGTCGCCGAGAACAACCTCTGCTGAAAACTCGCGCCGATCGGTTGTGACGACGCGAATTTCGGTCGCCGAGCCGACGACATGGTAATTTGATACCACATAGCCGTCCTCAGACAGGATGACCCCAGACCCCAGCGAGTTCTGAACCCGCGGCCGGGGGGCACCAAATCCGCCGCCAAAGAAGTCCTGAAAGAACGGGTCCGAGAACAGCGTGTTTGAGCGGCCCTGCCGCACGATCTTGGCGTAGATATTCACAACTGCGGGGGCGGCATCTTTGACAACCGGCGCGAAGCCCAGCGAGATTTCAGCTTGCGACTGGGGCACACGTGTGTCCGCTGTGCCCTGTGCGCCCAGCGTTATCAGGACCAAAGTCAGAATGGCGCGGATCATGCAGTCTCCAATCAAAGTCATGAGATGATATGCGGAGGTCCTTGAGAGATTGCAAGTCGGTGCCGACTGCGAACTCGATCGCAAAACAAAAACACCTCCGCCCGGTCGCCCGCGCGGAGGTGCTCTTTCGATCGTTGACCGTAACCTATTCTTCGTCTGCCGCCTCATCGGCCTCGACGCGGGCTTTGTCGGCCGCGCCTTTGGCGTCGATGTCACGATCAACAAACTCGATGATCGCCATCGGAGCCATGTCGCCATAGCGGAAACCGGCTTTCAGGATGCGGACGTAACCGCCCTGACGCTCGGCGTAGCGGGGACCCAGAACGTCAAACAGCTTGGCAACGTCTTTGTCTTCTTTCAGCTGCGATGCGGCCTGACGACGGGCATGCAGGTCGCCGCGCTTGCCCAAAGTGATCAGTTTTTCAACGATCGGGCGCAGCTCTTTTGCCTTGGGCAGGGTTGTTTTGATTTGCTCATGCTCAATGAGCGAGCCGGCCATGTTCGCAAAGAGCGCTTTACGGTGCTCATGAGTACGGTTCAGGCGGCGGTAACCACGTGCGTGACGCATTTTCTAATTCCTTCTTTCTCTTTTTGCTTTGTCTGGCCGGCGATGCGTGTCACCGGCTCTCCTTGGGGCGGACATGCCCAGTTTTCCCCGGCAGCCCGGGCATTAAAGAAGACGCGCTTAGAACGCGTCTTCGAATTTCTTCGCCAGATCTTCGATGTTGTCGGGCGGCCAGTCCTCGACATCCATGCCGAGGTGCAGACCCATGCCGGACAGCACTTCCTTGATCTCGTTCAGCGACTTGCGGCCGAAGTTCGGAGTGCGCAGCATCTCGGCTTCGGTCTTCTGGATCAGATCGCCGATGTAAACGATGTTGTCGTTCTTCAGGCAGTTTGCAGACCGGACCGACAGCTCCAACTCGTCTACTTTCTTCAGCAGCAGCGGGTTGAACTCCAGACCATCGTCCTCGTCCTGGCGGCCAGCCGACTCCGGCTCGTCGAAGTTGACGAAGATTGACAGCTGATCCTGCAGGATGCGTGCGGCAAAGGCCAGCGCGTCTTCCGGAGTGATCGAACCGTCGGTGTCGATCTTCAGCGTCAGCTTGTCATAGTCCAGAACCTGACCTTCACGGGTTGGCTGCACGTCATAGGACACCTTTTTGACCGGCGAATAGATCGCGTCGATCGGAATCAGGCCGATGGGGGCGTCTTCTGGTTTGTTCTTCTCGGCGGAAACATAGCCCTTACCGGTGTTGACCGTCAGTTCCATGAACAGGTCAGCGCCATCGTCCAAGTGGCAGATAACGTGATCGCGGTTCAGAACCTCGATGCCTGCGCTTTCGCTGATGTCGCCAGCGGTGACAACTGCGGGGCCTTTGGCATTGATCGACAGACGCTTGGGGCCTTCGACTTCCATGCGCAGCGACACGCCTTTGAGGTTCAGGATGATGTCGGTGACGTCTTCGCGAACGCCCGCGACCGAAGAGAACTCGTGCAACACGTTGTCAATCTGAACGCTGGTGATGGCCGCGCCTTGCAGGCTGCTCATCAAAACGCGGCGCAGCGCGTTGCCCAATGTCAGACCAAAGCCACGCTCCAGAGGCTCGGCGACCAGAGTTGCTTGACGCGCAGGGTCGTTGCCCGGCTTGCCATCCAACTGGTTCGGCTTGATCAATTCTGCCCAATTCTTATGGATCATGTAATCCCTCCATTCCTGTCTGCGCCCCATGACCAATCAGGTGCAGACGCCCGAGGTTTCAAAACGGGGAACCGGGGCCGTGCGAAAAGCACAGCCCCAGCCTGGTAATTCAATCGCTTAGACGCGGCGGCGCTTCGGCGGACGGCAGCCATTGTGGGCAATCGGTGTTACGTCGCGGATCGACGTGATGTTGAAGCCAACAGCAGCCAGCGCACGCAGGGCCGATTCACGACCCGAACCGGGGCCCTGAACTTCGACTTCCAGCGTCTTGACGCCGTGATCCTGCGCCTTCTTGCCTGCGTCTTCCGCAGCCATCTGAGCGGCATACGGCGTAGATTTGCGCGACCCCTTGAACCCCATGGTCCCAGCCGACGACCACGCAATGGCGTTGCCCTGCACGTCCGAGATCAGGATCTTGGTGTTGTTGAAGGTAGAGTTCACATGGGCGACGCCCGATGCGATGTTCTTGCGCTCTTTGCGCTTAACGCGAGTCTTATCACGTGCCATCAGTCAGACCCTCCCTTATTTCTTCTTACCAGCGATGGCCTTTGCAGGGCCTTTGCGGGTACGAGCGTTGGTGTGGGTGCGCTGACCGCGAACCGGCAGGTTGCGGCGGTGACGCAGACCGCGATAGCAGCCCAGGTCCATCAGGCGCTTGACGTTCATCTGAACTTCACGACGCAGGTCACCTTCGACGGTGAAGTTTGCATCAATGTGCTCGCGGATGGCCAGAACTTCGGTGTCGGACAGTTCGTTGACGCGACGATGCGCTTCAATACCCACGGCTTCGCAGATCGCTTTGGCCGAGGTGTTTCCGATACCGGTGATATATGTGAGGGCGATTGGTACCCGCTTTGCAGTCGGGATGTTTACGCCGGCAATACGTGCCACGTGTCACTTTCCTTTTCGTTGCGGTTCCGTAACTCCAGAACCTTTTTTCACAACGCTTTACCGTGGCAGTGCCGCCAGAGGGTTCAGCATTATTCGAGGTGGTCGGGGCGTAGCGGACGAATCCCGCACGCGGTCTTGATTCCCTTTGGGGATGGGGGTCGATATGGGCTTTTGGTGACGACGTCAAGCCCATTCCTGCGCAGTCGAAAACTCAGCCGTTTCCGATGAGGTCGCCACCACTGTCCAGTACTGCCGCAATCGCGGTCTGAACCTCATTGATCTCGCCCAATCCATCAACCCAGGACAGGTTGCCCTTGGCGTGGTAATAGCCGATCAGCATCGAGGTCTTCTTGTAATACTCCATCAGACGGGTCTTAAGGCTTTCCTCATTATCGTCTGCACGACGTCTGAAGTCGTTCACTTTGCCGCAATTTGTGCATTTGCCATCGGCCGGGATCGGCTTGGTGATATCATTATAGACCTCGCCGCATCCGCCACAGGTTGATCGGGCGGTGATGCGCGCGACCAGAGCGTCATCATTGACCTCCATCGCGATCACCGCGTCCAGCGTCTCGCTGGTACTGTCGAGCAGATCACCCAGCGCATCCGCCTGCGCCAGCGTGCGGGGGAACCCGTCAAAGATGAAACCGCCTTTGGCACCCTGTTCCAGCTTTTCGCGGATCAGGCCAATTACGATCTCATCCGTAACCAGTTCACCCTTGGCCATGACCTCCGCAACGCGGTTGCCCATTTCGGTGCCGCTGTCCTTGGCTTCGCGCAGCATGTCGCCGGTACTCAGCTGCACCATGCCGCGTGTTTCGGCGAGGTGGCGCGCCTGGGTCCCCTTGCCTGCCCCCGGAGGGCCCAGAAGAATGATATTCATCGACGCGCAGTTCCCTTCTTGCCCCGTTTCTTGCTCTTACCGCGCAGCTGGGACTTTTCGATCAGCCCTTCGTATTGATGCGCCAGCAGGTGGCTCTGGACCTGCTGGATTGTGTCCATGGTCACAGAGACGATAATCAGAACCGAGGTACCGCCGAAGTAAAACGGGATCGCGAACTGGTTCCGAAGGATTTCGGGCAACAGACAGACTGCCGCCAGATAAGCCGACCCCAGAACAAGAACCCGGTTGACCACATATTCCAGATACTCTGACGTTTTCTTGCCGGGGCGGATGCCGGGGACAAAGCCGTTCTGCTTTTTGAGGTTGTCGGCCACATCATCGGGCTTGAAGGCCACATTGAACGTGTAGAAATAGGCAAAGAACACGATCATCGACGCAAAGAACAACAGGTACAGGGGTTGCCCCGGTCCGAAGTTGGCGAGCAGCCATGACATGATCGGGCCATTCGTGGCACCGGACGAGAAGGTTGAAATCGTCACGGGCAACAACAGCAGCGAGCTCGCGAAGATTGCCGGGATCACACCCGACGGGTTGACCTTGACCGGCAGGTGGCTGGAGCCGCCTTCGTATACCTTCATACCGGCTTGTCGGCGCGGGTACTGAATATGAATCTTCCGCAGTGCGCGTTCCATGAACACCACAAATGTAATCACCGCGATGACCATAATGATCACGCCAACAATTACAGCCGGGCTGATTGCACCCGAACGGCCCGAAGCGAAAAACTGCGCCAGCGCCGCAGGAACCTCGGCGATGATGCCGACGAAGATGATCAGAGAGATGCCGTTACCAATGCCGCGCGCGGTGATCTGCTCCCCCAGCCACATCAGGAACATGGTTCCACCCACCAGGGTGATCATGGTCGAGAACCGGAAATAGAGCCCCGGATCGGTCGCCAGATCGCCAGATTCCAGCGAAACGGCTAGACCGTAAGCCTGAACGGTGGCGAGCGCCACCGTACCGAAACGGGTATATTGGTTGATCTTCTTGCGTCCCTGCTCACCCTCTTTCTTGAGTTGTTCGAGCGCGGGAACCATTGAGGTCAGCAGCTGCACGATGATCGAGGCCGAGATATAGGGCATGATGCCGAGGGCAAAGATACCCATTCGACCCAGCGCCCCACCGGTGAACATCGAAACCATGCCACCGATGCCCTGCCCTGCCTGCTCCATGAATTCGCGCAGGGCCTGACCATCAATCCCCGGCACCGGAATGAAGGTGCCCAGACGATAGACAATCAGCAAGGCCAGCGTGAACAGGATGCGGTTGCGCAGATCTGTGGCTTTGCCAAGGGCAGCCCAGCTTGTATTGGCTGCCATTTGTTCTGCTGCTGATACCATAAATCGGTCTCTCTTATGCAAACACCGCCCGTAACCGTTTTCCGGCTCGGGCGGCGTCTTGGAAAACTCTTTGGTCTATGTAAGCGGGTCTTGGCCCGCTCACAAGCGCTTACTCTGCCGCAGCAGCTTTTGTGACTTTCAGTGAACCGCCCGCTTTTTCCACTGCCTCAACGGCAGCTTTCGAAGCTCCGGTTACTTCCAGATCCACTTTGGCGCTGATTTCGCCTTTGGCCAGAACGCGGATACCGTCCAGCTTGCGGCGCACCAGACCGGAGGCAACCAGTGCATCTTCGGTGATCGCAGCTTTGGCGTCCAGTTTGCCAGCGTCGACGAATTTTTGGATCAGGCCCAGATTGATAACGGCGAATTCCTTGCGGTTCGGCTTGTTAAAGCCACGCTTGGGCAGGCGCTGGTACAGCGGCATCTGGCCGCCTTCGTAGCCATTGATGGCCACACCCGAACGGGATTTCTGGCCTTTGATACCACGGCCACCCATTTTACCTTTGCCGGAACCCGGACCACGACCAACGCGCGTGCGTTGCTTGGTAGCGCCTGCGTTGTCGCGCAATTCGTTCAGTTTCATATCGCTTCTCCTAAGCCGGATGTGACCCCCGAAGCGTGATGGGCCAACCACGGCATTTCTTGGTTTTGATTCTCGTGGAGGGAAATCCACCGAAGCGCTCTACAGCGTTGTGCCCCGCGTTGCAAGGTTTGATCCATCACAATTGCCAGAACCAAAAGAGGCGCCGAATTGGCGCCCCTTCAATGGTGAGTGGTTGGGGTGTTACCCGCAATATGCGTGGTCGCGTGCAATATCTGCGATATCACAACGACGAACGCCAATATCGTCCAACTCGCGGTTGCTCAGGCTTTGCAGTTCGCGATAGGTGCGGCGGTATTCCGCAGCCCGAGCGCGGTTTTCTTTTATACGCTCAACAAAGCTCGCAATACGAGCGCTCAGGTTGAAACCGCCATGTGTCAGTGTTGCTGTATGTACCATATCTAATTTCCTTTCTGTTCCGAGGCGTATTCCTCGGGCGTTTCCATTTGTTCCTTTGTGAACAAGTCTCAGATAAGAATGTCTGATATCGCTAACAACGCGTGTTTTGGTCTAGCCGGTATGCAAGAGCGGAATGGCAAAACAGGAGCTTGTACGCCGCACCAAATACAACGAATGTCCACTTTGCGGACCCTGCAACTCTGTCACCTTCCAAAAACAACAGGACAGCGTCATACATCGCTGTTCACGCGCCTGTGGAGTGCGCGTGATCCAAACAACAGGCAAACTGGGCATGGGTATGAATGGAGAGTACCATGTCTGTTTCACGTCGCGGGTTTGCAGGATTGGCCGGTGCTGGTGCGTTGATGCCCCATGTGCTCTGGGCACAAGAAGACCCGGTGCTGGTTGCACTGCGGAGCACCATCAACGCCCGTCGTACCGAGTTTGAGACGCAGATGGCGTTCCTGAGGGATCGCGGCAACCCGGATATCGTCCCGGCGCTGCTGACGGCGATGCGGTTCTCGGACCGGCGCCGCGACGATATTGCCGAAGTGATGGAGGCCCTGACCGGAGAGCGGCACGGCACCGACTGGTTCGAGTGGATGCTGTGGCAGGAACGCAACCCGCAATTGATACCACACCCCTCCCTGGTCCCGTTCAAACGCGAGGTCCTGCTCCGCATGGATCCGAACTTCGACGTTTTCCTGCGCCCAGAATACTTGCAGAGAGACAAGATGAAAATCCGACTGGAAGAGATCGCCTGGGGTGGTGTGCTTAAAGATGGAATTCCCTCATTGGACAATCCGACCCTCGTCTCCGTCGCCAGCGCCGGTTACCTCAAGGATGACGATCTGGTCTTTGGTGTGTCGATCAATGGGGATGAGCGCGCCTATCCCTTGCGGATCATGGGATGGCACGAGATGTTTAACGAAGTGATCGGCGGCGTTCCGGTTGCGCTGGCCTATTGCACATTGTGCGGGTCGGGCATCCTGTTCGAAACACAGGTTGTGGGCCGATCAAAACCGTTTGTCTTTGGATCATCGGGGTTTCTCTACCGCTCGAACAAACTGATGTTTGACCGAGAGACCCATTCCTTGTGGAACCAATACACGGGTAAGCCAGTGGTCGGGCCATTGGTGAATAGCGGGATCGCGCTGAAGCAGCGGCCTGTTGTCATCACCACTTGGGGCCGCTGGAAAACCTCACATCCCCGCACGCGCGTTTTGTCTGTCAACACCGGACATCGGCGAAACTACGGCTCTGGCGTTGTCTACCGGCAGTATTTTGCGTCCAGCGAATTGATGTTTCCGGCACTGGTGGACCAGTCGCAACACCGGCAAAAGGACTATGTCTTTGCGATCCGTCAGTTTGGTGCGGCCCGGGCCTGGCCTTTGGACGCGTTCGGATCCAAACCGGTGATCAATGATGCCATTGCCAATCGGCCTTTGGTTCTGTTGGGAAATGCGTCGGAACGCAGTGTCCGGGCCTATGAACGAAAATCGCATCAATTCAAAGCCACAGCAAAGGGGTTGCAGGACGCAGCGGGCAGTGTCTGGACGGTGACCGAAGACGCTCTGATTGCTCCGGATGGCGCACGGCTGCCACGCGTGGCAGGGCATATCTCGTACTGGTTTGCGTGGGACAATTATTTGGGCGACGCGGCCAGCGTGTACAGCAACTGATTTTAGGAGTGCTCTTCGGCCGCAGTTGCCGCGAGCGCACGGTTGTAAGCTTTAAGCGCATCGACGTGATAGAGCGCGCCAACCGGGGTTTCGCTCCCGTCCTGATCCATCACGATCACCGGAATGCATGGAATGTCGTCGCGGTCGAAATAGGGCATCGCCGCCTCCAGCGTTGCGCTGGCCCTGACGCAAAGACCCTGACCGATCAGCACCTGCGCCTCTTCTTTGCTGATCGAGCGGGCATCGCCAATCGGTCGCATCACTGCACCCGCACGCAGCATGGCCAGCAGGTAGGCCTGCGGCCCGGCGGCCAGGTGAACATTACGACGCTCCAGCTGTGTCAGGAAGAAGGACCGGTCCACCAGACGCGACGCCAGTGCGGTGGACATCGAAACGGAGACCATGACCGCCAAACCGATCTGCCAATCTCCGGTCAGTTCAAACACAATTAGAGTCGTCGAGATTGGCGCGCCCAGAACAGCCGCTGCAACGGCCCCCATCCCTGCAAACGCGTAAAGTGTGTGGGTGCCGGACACGTCCGGCAGCAACCCCGTTGCAATCAGGCCAAAGGCCAGCCCGGTCAGCGCCCCGATCATCAGCGACGGCGAAAACACACCGCCCCCCATGCGCCCGCCCATGGTGATTGCTACGGCCAAAGTCTTAACGGCGGCAAACAGGATCGCGGTGGTCAGCACAAGATCCCCTGCAAGCGCGCGGGCCGTGGTTTCATAGCCGACACCGATGATATGCGGGAACCAGATGGCCAGCAGGCCCAGCATTGCCCCCGATACTGCCGGGCGCAGCCAACGCGGCAGGGACAAACGGTTCTGAACATGGTTGCCGATATCCTCGGCAAAAAAGATCGAGCGCATGAGTACCAACGCCACAACGCCACAGATAAGTCCGAGGATGAGGAATGCGGGCAGTTCGACGTAGAACTGCAACGAACCCGGTGTATCCAGCCTAAATTCAGTCACATCGCCATATTCAAGCCGGTTGATCACCGTTCCTGCGACTGACGCAATCACAATTGGAGCAAATGCGTGCACGGCGAAATGGCGCAGCACCACCTCGAGCGCAAAAAGCGCGCCTGCTATGGGAGCGTTAAAGCTGGCCGAAACGGCGGCCGCCACAGCGCAACCCAACAAATCCCGCCCGGTTATTCCGTCGGCATGGATGCGATTGCTGACCCATGTGGAAATAACACCGGCCATATGCACCACCGGTCCTTCCCGACCGGTGGAGCCACCCGTACTGAGCGTGATAAGCGAAGCGAAGAACGAGGCGATACCGGCCTTCGTTTCGACCCGACCATCGGTGACCGCGGCCCCTTCGATCACATCGGCAACCGAGCGAACGCGCCCGTCATCGGTGAACTTGTGTAGAATTACGCCAACAACCAACCCACCGATCACCGGCGTGATGAAGACCCATAGCCAGGGCAGTTTTTCCGCGTGGCTGTGCAACAGAAAGATGTCTTCGGTCTGGTAGATATAGGCCTGCAACCCGCGAATGGCCTTGCGAAAGGCCAGCGCCATGAACCCTGCCGCGATGCCGATCGCCAGCGCGATGAACCAGAACTGAATCTGACTGGGTCCGCGCCGCAACATCACCCGCCATGCATCCTTGATCGCGGCCAAAGCCTGATTCAACTGGTTGCGCAATACGGTGCGGGTCGATTGGGTCATTGGCCCTCGGGGATCATATCATATCCCTTAGTAAGCCACGGACGCCTCATATAAAAGTGGGGTGGAGGCCGGTTGAGGTAGCGATATGTTTCAGGCTTGCAGCAATGCACGCGCTGCGGCGCGGGCCTCATCCGTGACAGTGTCGCCAGCAACCATGCGCGCGATCTCGTCCACCCGGTCCGGATCGGCGAGAGGAGTGACCGTCGAAAGGGTTTGGCCGTCGGTGACATGTTTTTGCACGCGCCAGTGATGTGCTGCGCGCGCGGCGACCTGGGGTGAATGGGTGACCACCAGAACCTGCCCACCCTGTGCAAGCGCCGCCAGTCGCCGCCCGACCGCATCGGCCGTTGCCCCGCCAACACCGCGGTCGATCTCGTCAAAGATCATTGTGCGGGCACTGTCATCGCCAGACAGGCACACTTTTAGAGCCAGGAGAAAGCGGCTGAGTTCGCCACCCGATGCAATCTTGTTCAAAGGCCCGGCAGGCGCGCCAGGGTTGGTGGCTACCGTAAAGGCAACCGCGTCGATGCCTTCGGGTCCGGGATCGGCAGGCGAGATTTCAGTGTGAAACACCGCGCGCTCCATCTTTAACGGGGCAAGTTCGGCCATCACGGCCTTGTCCAGTTCCCCCGCCGCCGCCTTGCGCGCCTTGCTCAGAACAGTCGCACTCTGGTCGTAAACCGCCTGCGCTGCCTCAACAGCCAAGTGTTTTTCGGCAAGATCGGCGTCTCCAGCCTCAAGCCGGGTCAGGCGATCCCGCAACGTATCTGCAAATGCGCCAAGGTCGTCCGGCGCGATATCGTGCTTTCGGGCCAGTGCACGGATTGCAAAAAGCCGTTCCTCCGCGGCCTCCAGCTCAGCAGGATTGAAATCCAGCGCCTGCAGACAGGCACTGACGCCATCCTGCGCTTCGCCCAGTTCGATCATCGCGCGGCCAAGTGCTGCGATAGGGTCTTCCAGTTGGCCACCGGCAGTATCCGAAACCCCTTCGAGCCATCGTATTGCGTCAGCCATAGAACCTTCGGCGCCCTCGCCACCCAGCAGTTCAAACGCCCGCGCCACATCATCCCGAATGCGCTCGGCCCCCTGCATCATACGACGGCGGGCGTCGAGTTCCGCATCCTCTCCGGGCTGCGGATCCAGTTGGTCCAGTTCGGCAACCGAGTGGCGCAGATATTCTTCTTCGCTGCGCACGGCTACTAACGCAGCTTCGGTCTCGGCGAGGGATTTGCGAGCGCGGGACATCTCGGTCCACGCGCCGCGCACAGCGGCAGCGTGTTCGCTCAACTCCGCATAGGCGTCCAACATGGCCCTGTGCCCGCGCGGGTTCAGGAGGCCGCGATCGTCATGCTGTCCGTGCAATTCAACCAGAGTTTCGGACAAAGCCCGCAGCACCTCACCCGAGCAGCGCCGGTCGTTGATCCATGCCGTTTTACGTCCTTCTGCGGTATTGACACGGCGCAGGATCAGTTCCGCGCCGCCGGGCAGGCCGGCCTCGGCCAGCACTGTCTGGGCCGGGTGATCGGGGGCGAGTTCGAATTCGGCGACGACCTCGCCTTGGGCAGCCCCCTGACGAACCAATTCGGCGCGCCCGCGCCAGCCCAGAACGAAACCCAGTGAATCCAGCAGGATCGATTTGCCCGCCCCGGTTTCACCTGTCAGCGCATTCAGGCCCGGCTGAAAGATCAGTTCCAGCCGGTCGATGATCAGCATGTCGCGGATATCCAGGGCGCGCAGCATCGGGTCTTTAGCGTCCCACGCCTGTCACCATCGCAATTACAACCATTCACCCTTGATGGTCTGGCGATAGATCGTGTTAAGCCAGTTGTTGCCCCGGCCCTTGAGGTCGAGCCCGCGTGAGGTCAGCAGCCTGTAGGCATCGTCATACCATTCCGAGGACTGGTAGTTGTAACCCAGAATTGCACCCGCCGATTGCGCCTCATCAAACAGACCCAGTGAAAGATACGCCTCGACCAGCCTGTAGAGCGCCTCGGCCGTATGGGACGTGGTCTGAAAATCCTCCACCACCACCCGGAACCGGTTGATGGCAGCGATATAGTGATCCTGCCGCAGATAGTAGCGCCCGATCTCCATTTCTTTGCCGGCCAGGTGATCAAAGGCCAGATCGAATTTCAGCACCGCCGATGTTGCGTATTCGCTGTCAGGATAAACCTCGATCACAGTACGCAGCGATTGCAAAGCCTGGAACGTGAGGCCCTGATCGCGACCGACCTCGTCGATCTGGTCATAGTAGCTGAGCGCCAGAAGATATTGCGCATAGGCCGCATCTTCGTCGGTTGGATAGAAGTCGATATAACGCTGCGCTGCTGCGCGGCTTTCTTCGTAATTCTGATCGGAATGGAAAGAAAACGCCTGCATGATCAGCGCACGTTTGGCCCAATCGGAATAAGGATACAGACGCTCGACCTCAGAAAAGTACCATGCCGCGTCGTCCGACCGATTCTGCGACAGTTCATACTCACCGCGCGTATAAATCTGTTCTGGCGTAAAGGCTTCGAGGTTCTGATCGCGGTCCGCGCCCCTGTTGCCGAACAGCCCACCTGCACCACCGCACGCCGTCAAAACTGCTGTCAGAAGAATCGCACCCGCGAACCTGACTGCCGCTTTGCTGCCAACCATACCGCCCATCCTTGTCGTCTTACTAAGTGGGGTTCGCCCCGAATTGAGCCTTGGTCTAGCACAGATATTTCCGGTGCAAAACGCCTTATCCGCGCTCTGGCGCAATTGTCGGCAGAGTTAATCGGGTCAGGCGACCTCGGGAATCTCGGCGACGATGAGGCCCTGCCCCGGCAAACGCGCGGCCTGTTCGGGCGTGCACAGAATCGGGCGCACTGCACCGGGCGTTTCAAACAATTTGCGCAGCAGTGTGTTGGTCATCGAGTGGCCAGATTTGTCACCAGTGAAATGACCCAAGATCGGCCCACCCGCCAGATAAAGATCGCCCAGAGCGTCCAGCATCTTGTGGCGAACAGCCTCATCCGCGCGGCGGAAACCACCCGGTGTCAGGACCTCCTGGCCCTGTACAACAACCGCATTTTCCAGCGTTCCACCCAGAGCAAGACCGTTTTCGCGCATCGCCTCGACATCGGTGCGGCGGCAGAAAGTACGGCAATCGCTCAGTTCACGGGCAAAGGAGCCATTGCGCATATCCAGCGTTTTGGTCTGGCTGCCAATCGCTGAGTCTTCGAAGTCGATATGAAAGTCGATGATCAACCCATCCGCAGGGGCAATCGACGCGCTGGCGCCTTCACGCGAAGCAGTCACGGGTTTGAGCACTTCATAAGCCAGAACCGGGCTGGCCTGGCGGCGTACGCCTTTGGCCATGATCCCGCGCACAAAGTCGATAGAGGACCCGTCCATGATAGGAACTTCGGGCCCGTCGATCTCGATCAGCGCATTGTGAATGCCACATCCTGCCAGGGCGGCCATGATATGTTCAACGGTCGACACCGAAACACCTGCATCGTTCACCAGACGGGTGCAAAGCGGTGTACGTTCGACGACATCGTAGATTGCTGGAACAAGGGCGTTGCCAAGCTCGATATCGGTCCGTTTGAACCAGATCCCATGACCGGCGGCAGCCGGTTTCAGGACCATGATTGCAGGCTTGCCGCTGTGCAGCCCGATGCCTGTAAACGTGACCGGAGATTTGAGCGTATGTTGCAAATTCGACCTCAGTGAGTGGTGTACGGCCTGAGCGGGCCGCGTTGGCCATTCAACTAAGCAAGCCGTCGTCAAGGCTCAACTCACTCTTTGTAACTGAATGAAACATGCATGTAACGGATCGGCAAAACCCTGCTTACAGCATCACAAGACAATGAAATATAACAAAAAAGGGCCGCCAGATGGCAGCCCTTTGCGTTGAATTTGTTACCGCGATCAGTTGGCCTGACGGCGCAGGAAGGCCGGAATTTCGATGCGTTCCTGGTCCGGGTCAGCCTCGTCATGAGCAGGTGCCGTTGCGTCAGCCTGGCGCATTGCCGGCTGCTGGCGCGCCGGTTGAGCTGGCGTATCTGCCGCATGACCGGTCATACGGTCAATGAGCCTGTTGAAGCCAAAGCGGGGGCGCTCCTCGGTCTCAGAGTGAGGCTGTGCAACCGGTTCCTGAGGCCGCGACGCGGTCAGGCGTTGCTGCGACGAGGGAACCTTTTGAACAGCGGCCTGCAAGCGTTGCATCGCTTCCGGCGAGGGGGTGCCAGCGCTGTGCCCACGCGGTGCAACAAACTCTTCAGGAGCGGTTTCGACGGGGTCCGGCTGCGGTTCGAACTCCGCCACCTGCGGCCGGTATGCCGGCGGCGGCAGCCCGTCATCTTCGTGCCGCTCGTCCTGCGGCTGGAATTGCGCCGGTGCGGTGTCTTCTGCCGCTTCGAACAGCGACGGCTCGCGGTTGTCGTCGGCTTGCGGGGCGGGCTCGGCGATTTCAGCGGCAACCGGAGCGTCCTCCTGCACCTGTTCTTCGGCCGAAACCGTCCGGGTCAGCGGTGCAGACATCGACCGACGCGCGACGGGGACATCCGCGTGCGCTTCGGTCGCGTCAATGCCGGTGGCCACCACCGAAACGCGCATGCCGCCTTCCATCTCGGTGTCTAGCGTCGACCCCACGATGATGTTGGCTTCAGGATCGACCTCTTCGCGGATGCGGTTGGCGGCCTCATCCAACTCGAAGAGCGTGAGGTCATGCGCCCCTGTGATGTTGATCAGAACACCTTTGGCACCCTTGAGGCTGATTTCGTCCAGCAGCGGGTTGGCGATGGCCTTTTCGGCCGCTTGAATGGCCCGATCTTCGCCGGTGGCTTCGCCCGTTCCCATCATCGCCTTGCCCATCTCGTCCATTACGGCGCGGACATCGGCAAAGTCGAGATTGATCAAGCCCGGGCGCACCATCAGGTCGGTCACACCTTTGACGCCCTGATAGAGCACGTCATCGGCCATCGAAAACGCCTCGGTAAACGTGGTCTTTTCGTTAGCGAGGCGGAACAGGTTCTGGTTTGGAATGATGATCAGCGTGTCGACAACCTGCTGCAGGGAATCAACACCGTCCTCGGCCTGACGCATCCGTTTCGCGCCTTCGAATTGGAAAGGTTTGGTTACAACACCGACAGTCAGAACACCCAATTCCCGCGCGGCCTGCGCGATGATCGGAGCCGCGCCGGTGCCGGTGCCGCCACCCATTCCGGCAGTGATAAAGCACATATGTGCGCCCGCCAGATGGTCGACAATCTGTTCGATGCTTTCTTCGGCGGCGGCAGCGCCAACTGTCGGACGGGCCCCTGCCCCCAGACCTTCGGTGACCTTGACGCCCAACTGCACCCGCGAGGAGGAGTGACTTTGCTGCAGAGCCTGCGCATCTGTGTTCGCCACGACGAAATCTACGCCGTCGAGCTGCTTTTCAATCATGTTGTTGACGGCGTTGCCACCTGCACCACCAACGCCAAATACTGTAATCCGAGGCTTCAGTTCGTCGTGCCCGGGCATCGAAAGATTCAATGTCATGCTCTGTCCGCCTGTTTTTTGTTCCCGCCAAAGCGGTGTTTTTCTTACCTATCCGCGTCCGATTCTACCGTTCGAACGCATAAAGGTCACGTCAAAAATTGCGTGAATCCACAAAATATGGAGGAAATAAGGCCACCGATGGCAGTATTTCGCAGACCCTGCCAGATGTTGCGGGCTCATGCCACCCGGCCACAAGCCAAGCGATTCCGCCGCCCGGGAGCCACCCGCGCGTTGTGGTGTGATCTGCGTTCTGGTTGCGGAAAACTGCTCAAAGTCCTGCCGCGAAACCTCTAATGGGCCTTGTGGATATCTTTAGGGATAATAAAGCAGGCTGCAACCTGTTTCTTTAGCTGATCGGGGTACTTGGACAGTTGACACCCGCCTCGGTGATACTGCGGACCTCTTGAATTTCGCCGTCGGACCAAGACGCGAGACGCACCATGAACCGATCCTTGTAAAAGAACGGCCACCAGCACACGGGAATGCCATCGTCGTCATTGTCGTAAAGAAAGCAGATCTGACCATTGGGGGTGGTGATCTGCCCGTAAACACACCCCCGGCCCTCTTCCCGCCAAACCGATGTCGCGCGGGTCAGGAATTGCTCGGTGCCGACAAGATCACCGCTGCGGATTTCGTAGAATTTCAACGTCTTGCCAACAACGGCGTCCAGAAATGCTTCGGGTGTTATAACGGTCTGAGCCGAGGCCCAGGCCGGAATGAGAGCGACTCCTAGGGTGGCCAGGCGAAGCGCCTTACCAATTGTCACGGAACCACCGGACGGCGCGTTTGAACGGCCGCGCCGCGTGCGTGTCGATCGGGATTTCAAAATCCCACCATTCGTCCTGCGGATGCGCCGCAAACAGACTGAGACCCACGACCGAGGAAAAGCCCGGCCCCGTGGCCGATTGCGGCAGGCCGTGGACACGCAAGGGACGGCCCAGTCGGACCCGCTGACCCAGGATACGTGTTGCCAGCCCATCCAGCCCCATGATCTGGCTACCGCCCCCAGTCAGAACGATCTGCTGGCTGGGCATGTGCTCGAACCCGGCCGCATCCAACCGTACGCGGACCTCTTCGAGAATTTCCTCGACCCGAGGGCGCATGATGCCAATCAGCTCGGCCCGGCTGACGGTGCGGCGGTCGTGCTCCCAGTCGCCGGTGTCGCCACCGATATCGATCAGGTCGCGATCATCGGCACCAGTGGCATGGACGCCGCCGTTGAAGGTTTTGATCCGCTCAGCAACAGCCGCCGGGACGCCGAGGCCCATCGAAATATCCGCCGTCACATGGTCCCCGCCCATGCGCACGCAATCGGCGTAAATCATGTGTTTTTTCATGAAGATAGAAACGCTGGTCGTACCGCCACCCATATCGATACAGGCGGCACCCAACTCCTGTTCGTCCTCAACCAGGGCCGAGATACCGGAAACATAAGCCGAGTTCGCAATCCCCGCGAGCTCCAGATCGCAGCGCTTGATGCAGCGCACGATATTCTGAATAGCAACGGCGTCGACCGTCAGCATGTGCATATCCACCGCAAGCGACTGACCCAGCTGTCCGCGCGGGTCAATCAGGCCCGAGCGGTTGTCGAGCGCGAAATTCACCGGCTGGGCATGCAGTACTTCGCGCCCCACGCCGTAATCCGGCACGTCGCAGGCGTTCAGAACGCGACCGACCTCGGCCTCGGTCACAAGCTGGCCGTCCAGATCGACCTGTGCATCCAACCCGTATGACCGCGGATTTGCGCCCGAAAACGAGGCAATCACGTGATCAACGCGGATGTCGGCCATTTTCTGCGCCGCTTGCAGCGCTGTCCGAATGGCACGTTCGGTTTCCTGCATGGCTGTGACTTCGCCAAATTGCACCCCGCGCGAGCGGGTGGTGGCCGCGCCGATGACCCGGAAGCCGGTTTGCCCCGCCATGGATCCGATGGTGTTGTCATCGCTCAGCCGACCTGTCCCGTCGAACCGCAGCACGAGGCAGGCGATCTTGGAACTGCCGACATCCAGAATGGCGACAACGCCCCGCTGCATGGCTTGTCTGCGCATTTGCCGCATGGCGCGCTGGGACTGATAAAGATCGGTCATCATGGTCGTTACTGCCCGCTACTCACGTCTGTTTTTGTGTTCCACCAGTCTTCGCTGGCAGCTTTGGTCATTCTAATGGTCGGCCTCTGCCCAAGGCGCATGTCGACCACCGCTACATCGCGCTCTAAAAGGTCTTGCACCTCGTTCACTGCCAACACCCGTTCCAGTGCGCGCACCGGGCGATCGGTCGGCAGCATGATCCGCTGACCGCGATCCAGAACCAGATCCCAGCGCCGCTCTCCGACGCGCACCAAGCCGCGAACACGTTCGCCAAGGCTGCGGGAGGTCTGGAAAAGCTCAAGCGCCTCGGGTACGCGCTGGTCGGCCCCCACACCGGCGATCAGCGGAAGGCCCTTGTGATCCTTGCGTGAGGACGCGTGATCTATGTGAACGCCGGTCTCGTCCAGCAGCTCAACGCCGTTGCGCGTCCGCCACAGGATAACGGGCTGCCGCTCGACAACATCGACCTGAAGAATACCGCCCGGACGGATGCGCACCGTTGCGGATTTCACCGGGTCCAGACCGGTGATCGTGTCGCGCATCTGTTCAACATCCAAGTCCCAGGAACTGAGCGGGAAATCGAGCGGGACAACCTCGCGAATGTCGTCTGACAAACCCGTGCCTGCGCCATCAATCGCCATCAGGTTGACCATGAATTCCGGCCGTTCCTGAATCGACCTTCGGATGTCTGCGATATAGGCGGTTACCGCTTCGCGCCGGTCCTCGGACGCGAAATATATCCCAATCGCGCCAGCAATGGCGCAGATCGGCAGGCCAAGCTTTACCCCGAGACGAATGCCCGGCGTCAGCATCCAGCGCTGGAACCGGTAGCTGAGCCGCGACGGTGCAGGATCCAGGCGCCGCGCGGTCCGTCTGAAGACTTTTGCCCCGCTCAGGCGCAATACCGGCTCCACCTTGTGCGCATCGGACTGACCTGAGTCGAATTCCGCATCCGGCCCGGCTAATGCTTTGGTCCGGTGGATCACCGGTGCGCGGGCGGCTTTCAGCGGTTGCATGAGGCGTCCTCCACCATCCAGGCGCACAGATCCCCGAAACTCATGCCGATATGCGCGGCCTGTTCGGGTACCAGCGAGGTGGGTGTCATGCCGGGCTGTGTATTGGTTTCCAACAGGAACAAACCTTCCGCACCCATGCTGTCATCCCAGCGATAGTCGGTTCGGCTGACCCCCCGACATCCCAGGGCATCATGGGCCTGCACCGCGTAGGTCATGCAGCGATCAAAGATGTCTTGCGGGATATCGGCTGGCAGCACATGCCACGAGCCGCCGGGTTTGTACTTGGCGTCGTAGTCATACCAGCCGCCATTTGTCATGATCTCGGTCACTGTCAGAGCGCGATCACCCATCACGGTCACGGTGAGCTCCCGACCAGCCACGTATTTCTCGACCATGATATGCTCTGGCATGTCATCAGACAGTTGCGGCGGGCCATTCGCGTGTTCATGAACGATGTAGATGCCGACGCTTGAGCCTTCATTGTTCGGCTTTGCCACATAGGGCGGTTCCATCACATGGACCGCGATCACCTCGACCTTGGGCACGATCATGCTGGGCACAATCGGCAGACCCTCGACCTGGTAAATCTCTTTGCTGCGTTGCTTGTCCATCGCCAACGCCGAGGCCAGCACACCCGAATGCGTGTAGGGAATACGCAACCATTCCAGAATGCCCTGCGCGCAGCCGTCTTCGCCCCAGCGGCCATGCAGCGCGTTGAAAACCACATCCGGTTTGATATCCAAAAGACGCGCACAAAGGTCGGGACCAGCGTCCAGTTCGACCACTTCAAAGCCTTCTCCCCTGAGGGCGGCTGCGCATTCGCGCCCGCTGCTGAGGGACACCTCGCGCTCCGCCGAGGGGCCACCCATCAATACCGCCACTTTGGGGTTTGTCCTGCTCGACATACCCAATGTGCGCCTCAATGTCCCCGGACCTTATGTGATGGTCCGTACTGCGTTTATGCCTTTGATCCGTCGCCTGAATTTGCCTGTTTTGGTCTGACGGTTGGGGCTTTATTCAGTCAGCGGATCACCGACCCGCATGATTTCCCACTCTAGCGTGATGCCGCTTGTTTCGTAAACCTTTTTTCGCACCTCTTCACCCAGACCTTCGAGGTCGGCGGCGGTGGCATCACCGGTGTTGATCAGGAAATTCGAGTGCTTGGGGCTCATCTGAGCGCCACCTTTTGTGGCTCCGCGCATTCCGGCGTCGTCGATCACCTTCCACGCCTTGAGATCATGCACATCATCCGCCCGCCCCGTCGAAGAGAACCCGGCCGGGTTCCGGAAGGTCGATCCGGCGCTGCGGTCCCTGGTGGGTTGCGTTTCATCGCGCTTCTTCAACTGAGCCTCCATGCGGGCGAGGAGTTCAGCGGGATCGCCCGAGGGGCCTTCGAAGCTTGCCGAGACCAACACTGCGCCTTCGGGCAGGTCGGACTGACGGTAGCGGAAGTTGAGGTCTTGCGGTGTGAGGTCGACAACCTCGCCTTGTCGCGTGACAATGGTCGCCTTGCGCAGCACATCCGCGGTGTAGCTGCCATAACAGCCCGCATTCATGCGCACCGCGCCCCCGATGGATCCGGGTATGGTGCGCAGAAACGTCAAATCCACACCTGCCTCTGCCGCCTTGCGCGCCACGTGCGCATCCAGCGCGGCCGCGCCTGCGGTGACAGCGTTGCCACAGATTTCGATCGCGTTGAAACCCCGGCCCAGCCGGATCACAACGGCGCGCAAACCTCCGTCGCGTACGATCAAGTTTGAACCGACGCCCATCGGAAAAACCGGAGCATCTGTAGGCAGCTCACGCAAGAAGCTCTGCAAATCCCCAAGGTCAGCGGGCTGGAATAGATAATCCGCAGGGCCGCCGACGCGGAGCCATGTGAGGTCGTTGAGGTTACGATTTTCGGACAGTTTACCGCGAATAGAAGAAAGAACAGGTGTCATCCGCATCTTCTAGACATGACGTTGATGAATGTCATCCTCTGGAGCAAAGGATTCTAAAGCCCTCTGGATACTCTATGTATCAGACCCGCCAAAAGCCCAATCGCTGCTCCAACCGTTGCGGGTAACAGCACAAACTGAAACACAGTGTACCGAATATAATCGGCGTCGGATGGCGCTTGGTCACGCGCAAGGCCAAAGTATCGGTATGCAGACTGCAAAACGAGACCAAAAAAGAACACCAACAGTCGACGGAAGCTGGCCACAATTCGTAAGAAAGCGGGACGCCGCACCTGCGGTCAGGAACGACACTGTGGGCAAAACAACAAAAACTATGAAGAACACTGTCACTCTTGTGGGCGCCCCAAAGTCTTCACCCACCGCCCCAGATAAATCACCGGCCAGCGCAGCACAGACATGCCCATCGCCAGAACGAGCAACCCGATCCATGGCCCGTTCTGCAAAGTGACATAGCCCAGGATGGGAATGCCAACTGCGATCAGGACATAGGCGCGGGTCCAGTGATTGTCCTTGCTGGGGATCATCGCCAGCACATTTGCGGCAATCCCCCAGAGACCGGCAAGGGCGATAGACCAGTTCATTCCGTCACCTCTCGGCCCGACCACTTGCGCCAGTAGTGGCGAATGGGATTGCGAAACATTGAGGCGAAACCGCCAAAGGCGAGAACCGACCAGAACCAGCCGTGATCGTAGCCTAGCCAAACGATCAGAAACGGCGCGCAGATCAATAGGGCGAAACCAGGCGGAAACTGCAACCGCATCGGCAACAGCGCCACAATCGTGGCGCAGATCACCCAGAGGCCCGCAAAGATCATTGAATAGTCCATTCGCCCCTCCACGGGCTCGCGGTATCCGGCGAGACGCTACCACACTCTATAGTTGTGCGGCAATCTATATTAGTCGTCAAACTGCTTGTTTTCTTTGCAATCTCTCAGGCAAGCCATTGGCCCAGGCACTGATCGTACCGGCACCGAGGCAGACCACCATGTCCCCCGGACCGGCCTGTTCGCGCACCAGGCGTTCCAGGTCATCCTCGTTCAGCAAGGAACGCGCATGGCGGTGCCCGTGGCGGATGAGGCCTTCGACCAGATCGTCACGGCTGGCCCCGGCAATCGGGTCTTCCCCGGCGGCAAAAACCTCGGCTATGGCCACAACGTCTGCATCGTTAAAACAGGTGCAGAATTCGTCGAACAGGTTCGACAGGCGCGAATAACGGTGGGGTTGATGAACCGCGATCACACGTCCTTCGGTGGCTTGGCGCGCGGCTTTCAGAACCGCGGCGATTTCGACCGGGTGGTGGCCATAATCGTCGATGATGGTAACGCCGTTGATTTCACCGACCTTGGTAAACCGGCGGTTGACGCCACCAAAATTTGCCAGTGCCTCGCGAATTTCCGAGGCTTTCATGCCCAGATGACGGGCAACCGCCACTGCTGACAGGGCATTGGACACGTTGTGGTCGCCCGGCATCGGCAAGGTGCAGCCCTCGATCACCGTGTCTTCGTATTGCAGGTGGATGTCGAAATGCGCGACGCCGTCTTTGTAGGTCAGGTTGTCCGCCCGCACATCAGCCTGGGCGTTGAACCCGTAGGTCCGCACGCGGCGGTCGGTAATGCGCCCGACCAGGGTCTGCACCTCGGCGTGATCGGTACAGCAGACGGCCAGCCCGTAGAACGGCAGGTTCGAGACGAACTCGTGGAACCCGTCCCGCAATGTGTCGAAATCCCCCCAATGCTCCATATGCTCGGGGTCGATATTGGTGATAATGGCGATGGTCGCAGGCAGTCGGTTAAACGAGCCGTCACTTTCGTCGGCCTCGACAACCATCCACTCGCCCTGCCCCATGCGTGCGTTCGAGCCATAGGCATGGATGATCCCCCCATTAATCACGGTCGGGTCGAAATCGCCCGCAACCATCAACTCGGCCATCATGGTGGTCGTGGTGGTCTTGCCATGGGTTCCGGCGATGGCGATGTTGGAGCGAAGCCGCATCAGCTCCGCCAGCATGTCGGCGCGTCGAACAACGGGCAGGCCCTGCGCACGCGCCTCGTCGAGCTCCGGGTTGCCCGGTTTGATCGCGGTTGAGACCACAACAACAGAGGCTCCTTCAAGGTTTTCGGCCTTTTGGCCAACGAAGATTTCAGCCCCTAAACCGGCCAGTCTGTCGGTGATTTTCGACGCCTTGAGATCAGACCCCTGTACCCGGTAGCCCAGGTTCAGCAGCACCTCGGCAATGCCTGACATCCCGATCCCACCGATCCCAACAAAGTGGATCGGTCCGACATCCTGCGGCAGTTTGGTTGCGGGGTTCATGGGGTCTCCTTCTGCGCCAGTTGCTCGACTAGGGCAACCAAGCGCTCGGTGGCATCGGGTGCCCCAACCGACAAGGCGGCATGGGCCATTTTCTGTGCGGCTTCGGGGTTGGTCAGAACCGTGGTCATTTGCTCGGTCAGCGCGGGAACGTCAAGCGCGTTTTCCGGTATCATGATCGCCCCACCTGCCTGAACCAAACCGCGCGCATTTGCAGTCTGATGATCGCCCGCAGCGGCTGCATAGGGGATCAGGATCGACGGGCGGCCAATGACCGAGATATCGGCAACGCTGGATGCGCCGGACCGCGAGATGACCAGCTGCGCCTCGGACATACGGCGCGGGACGTCCTGAAAGAACGGCTGGACCTCAGCAAGGATACCATGGTCCGCGTAAAACTCCGTAACTCGCTCCCCATCTTCGTCGCGGGCCTGATGGGACACGCGGATATAGGAACGGAGAAAGTCCGGCAGGGCCGCGATCGCGTCTGGAACGACATCGCTGAGGACGCGCGCACCCTGAGAGCCACCCATCACCAAAACCGACATCGGGTATTCGCCGGGCGGGATGTATGGCGCCGCGGCGCGTTCCAGCACAGCAGCGCGCACCGGGTTGCCGGTATGGACGCCTGTTGCGCCATCGGGCAGGTCGGTAGGCCAGACGCCGCAGGCCACTTGGCCGACGCGTGTGGCAAACAATTGATTCACGCGCCCCAGAACGCCATTCTGTTCGTGGATCATGCGCGGTATTTTCAGCATGGTTGCGGCACCTAGCGCCGGAATCGATGGATACCCACCGAATCCAACCACCACGTCCGGCCTGTCCCGCATCATCTGGAGAACCATGCCTGTGACACCGCCAGCAATTTTCGGACCAGCCATCACTTTGGCAGCCAGACCACCCCGCGCAAAGGTTGCGGATGAGGCTTCGCTGATCTCGGTCGAATGCGGGAAACCGCTGGTGTAGCGCGCACCCCGTGCATCAGTGGACAGGCGCACGCGCCAGCCTTTGTACAGCATCGCCTCGGCCAGCGCCTGTGCCGGGAACATGTGCCCCCCGGTCCCGCCAGCCGCAATCAAAAGGTAGGGTTTGCCCATCAGCTTCGTCCGCGCAGTATGTCGCCAAGCTCGCCCTGCGGCCGGCTCCGGGTAAAGGCCAACAGCATGCCGACCGCGATACCG
Organism: Ruegeria sp. B1; assembly: GCF_056535885.1. Taxonomy (NCBI): domain Bacteria; kingdom Pseudomonadati; phylum Pseudomonadota; class Alphaproteobacteria; order Rhodobacterales; family Roseobacteraceae; genus Ruegeria; species Ruegeria sp. B1. Next base: position 3,605,599 of record NZ_JBQFJA010000001.1, read on the forward strand.
CCCGCGATCAGAGACGACCCGCCATAGCTGACAAAAGGCAGCGTCATGCCTTTGGCGGGCAGCAGACGCACAGCGACGCCCATATTGATCATCGCCTGAACACCAAACATGCAAGCCAGCCCCGTCCCAGCCAAACGGATGAACATATCGCGTTCGCGCATCAGGCGCAGCAACGAGCGCACCACGATGATCGAATACAGCGCGATGATGATCAGCACCAGGATCAGGCCATACTCCTCGGCCGCGACTGCAATGATGAAATCGGTATGGGCATCGGGCAAAGACCATTTCACCTGACCCTCACCTACGCCGACCCCAAACAACCCGCCTTCTCGAATGGCGTTGGTCGCGTAGCCAAGCTGTGTGGTCGGGTCGACCTCTTGGGTCAGAAATCCGTCGATCCGACGGGCAAAGTGTTCCGAATTGGAATAGGCAAACATGCCGCCCAGCACGACAACGCCTGCCATTCCGACCAGCAGCAGCATCGGCGCACCGGCGACGAAATACATGACCCCCCAGCCAAACAGGATCAGGCAGGCCTGTCCGAAGTCCGGTTGCATCACCAGCATGCCAAAAATCGCCATGCACAAAGCAAAGGACCACATCCGTCCCGGCGGGCCATTGATCTGTTGCGACGCCGCCAACAGCCATGCAGCAACAACGACGAAACCGGGCTTGAGGAATTCAGAGGGTTGCAGCGCCGCAAATCCCAGCGAATACCACCGCACGGCCCCTTTGCCGAAATCCGTGCCAAAGACAGGCAGGAACGCCAATGCCACAAAGGCCGCAACAAACCCCAACACTGCCAAACGCCGCACCAGTGTCGGCGACATCATCGAGGTCAGCAGCATTGCAATCAATGCCAGCCCGCCGAACAAAGACTGCCTCTCAACATAGTGGAACGGATCAAACCCGTTGCGCCCGGCCAGGGGCGGCGATGAGGCCAGCCCCAGCAACAATCCGATAACAAACAGGATCAGGACGCAGGACATCGTCCAGCGATCAATTGTCCGCCACCACTTTGGTAGAATCGGTTCGCCGCGCTGGTCCTGAACAGCGCCATACACCATCTCAGTCATGAGATACCGCCACTATCTGCCTCATAAACGCCCCGTTTTCGGGGTCTGACTGAGACTCTACAGCGATTTTTGCGTTCAGGCCAGCGGAATGAGGCGGAATTCGAATTTCCGCCGACCGTGCGCACCGCGACGAAAATGCGCTGGACGATTTAGCTGTCGAACAACTCTTTGTGACGTTGCTCCAGCGTCGGAAACAGGTGCGCAACTGCGGGCACGTCAAGACCGAAATCCTGCCGGAGGCATTCCACAAATGCCGTTTTTGACCTCAGAATGTCCTCGCTGCATCCAGCCGGTGAAACCGTTCGCTTTACCAAACCGCGCAGTACAACATGCTTATCCGGGTAGCGCCGTTGCGCCGTCAGTGTTCGGCGAAAAGGCGACGTCGGATCCGTCTGCAGGGTATGGCTTGCTGTTGCGAATACCGCGGGCTCAACAGCTTGGGGTTTGAACCAATAGGCCGTTTCTTCGTCGCCTGCTTTCTCTGCGTAGCGGAAGAACCCGCCATTTTCAGCGGTAAGGGAAATCGTGTAGGGCGGCTGAGAATTGACACCCGGTGTCAGCGGCACCGGCGCGTTGGGGCCGCCGCCAAAACCGACATCAACCAGCAACGGCCCTTCACATTCGACCCGCAGCGTCATGTGGTCCGGCGCCTGTTCCGGACCGGGGCATTCGGGACCGACATATCCCGCCAGAGTGGACACTTTGAACCCGATCTCTTGGAGGACCCATTTGAACAACCCATTGAGTTCAAAACACCAACCGCCACGGCCATCCAAAACGATCTTCCGATAGATACTTTCCAGATCATTGGACACCGGAATGCCCATTTTCTGGTCCAGATTTTCAAAGGCTACGGCCTGCAGATGTGCAGCAATCAGCCCATCCAACGTCACGCGATCAAGTCGGATGGGGTCGGTGAAGCCGATCCGTTTCAGGTATTTTTCGAGCTCCATTGCTCGTCCCCTGTCAATCTGCGGCCCGCTACAACGGGTACTGACCTTTCCTTCTAATCCCTCAAGTTGGGTTGAGCTCAAGGCAGAACTTCAGAAAAGGTGGGGGGTGTTTCTGGTCACATCTCTCTTGCCATCCAGCCCTATCCAAGCCATGCGCAGCCCATGACCTTTGACACGATCATCCTTGGTGCCGGCGCCGCTGGCATGATGTGCGCCATCCACAGCGGCGGGCGCGTTTTGGTGATTGATCACGCCAAGGCACCGGGCGAAAAAATCCGCATCTCGGGCGGGGGACGCTGCAACTTCACCAATATGTACGCAGCGCCCGAGAACTTCCTGTCGCAGAACCCGCATTTCTGCAAATCAGCTCTGTCGCGATACACCCAGTGGGACTTTGTCGATCTGGTGAACCGCCATGGAATTTCGTGGCACGAGAAGACTCTGGGGCAGTTGTTCTGCGACGGATCATCCAAACAGATCATTGCTTTGTTGTTGGCTGAAATGGACCGCGCAGGAGCAACGTTATGGCTGCAGGCTTCAGTAAAGGCCTTGCACAAGACTGACGGCGGCTTTGTGCTGGAGGTGGAACGGGAAGGCAAGCGCCGGAAACTGACATGCGCCAACCTCGTGTTGGCCACAGGCGGCAAGTCGATCCCGAAGATGGGGGCAACCGGGCTTGCTTACGACATCGCACTGCAGTTTGGGTTGCGGGTAACGGAAACGCGCGCCGCGCTGGTTCCGTTCACCTTCTCAAATGGCGCGTTCAAGGACTTGTCGGGGGTATCCCTGCCCGTACGTCTGGCGAATGACCGGACAAGCTTTGACGAAGCCATGCTGTTCACGCATCGCGGGCTCAGCGGTCCTGCGGTGCTGCAACTGTCGTCCTACTGGTACGAAGGTGAGGCGATCCGGGTCAATCTGATCCCCGATGTTCCGTTGTTCGACTTGCTGCGCGACCAGCGCCAGGCCGCAGGCCGCAAAGCGCTGAAGACCGAACTGACGCGATACCTGCCCGCGCGACTGGTCGAGCACTTGAGCCAAAACATCAGGATGGGCGGTACTCTGGGTGATCAATCCGATACCAGGCTAAGCGAACTGGTCGCAGCCCTATCGGACTGGCACTTGCAGCCCTCGGGAACAGAAGGCTACCGGACCGCCGAAGTGACGCTGGGCGGTATTGACACCGACGGGCTGTCATCGAAAACGATGGAGGCCAGGGATATCCCCGGCCTCTATGTGATTGGCGAAGCGGTGGATGTCACCGGTTGGCTGGGCGGATACAACTTCCAATGGGCATGGTCCTCTGGCCACGCCGCTGGCAAGGCAATCGCAGACCGTCAGCCCACGACGTTGTAGCCCCGTCCGCGCATGCAGTTGCGCACAATGACTTCCTGATTCTGGGTGTTGCTGATCGCGCTTGCCCCCGCTCCGACCAAGGCACCGGCAACTGCGGCACGGCCTAGATCACTGGCGCTGTCATCGATGATCGCGGTGGTCGCCGCCGCACCCGCCGCACCGATCGCAGCTGCACCCGCGGTGTTGCTGTCCAGTGTCGGTTGGGATCTTGCCAGCGCCTGACAATTTGCCAGATCGGACTGATAGTTTGGCCCGACCGGGCCATCAATAACAGGCTGATAATTTGCCCCAACATTCGTACAGGCCCCGGCCAGTGCGAGTGCGGGAAGGATCAGAAAAAACTTACGTGCAGGCATAGTCGTAACCTCATGTCTAATCAAAGGAAGGCAAAGCCAATTCCTGTGGCGCGTCAAGCCGATAGGGCCTCAGCTTCTCTGAACCGGCGACCAATTGCAACCAAAGGTCTAGGAAAGACGCTGGCGCACCTCGGTCGCAAAGTCTTCGCCGCGCTGTTCGAAATTGTCATACTGGTCAAAACTGGCCGCAGCCGGGGCCAGCAAAACCGTCTCACCGGGCTGCGCGTCCGACATGGCCTGTTCAACTGCTGCCGCCATCGTCGTACAGACCTGCGCGTCCATATCCAATTGTATGGCAAACCCCGCCGCCTCACGCCCGATGACATACGCCCTAAGAACCTCGGTCGCTGCTCCGTTGAGGGCTGCGATGCCGCCCTCTTTCTCAAGTCCGCCGCAAATCCAGCGGATGTTCTCAAAGGCGCTCAGCGCTTTCATAGCACTGTCCACATTGGTGGCCTTGGAATCGTTGACATAGGTCACACCGTCGGCCTCGGCGATGATCTGGCTGCGGTGCGGCAGACCGGGATAGCTGTGCAGAGCATCCTCGATCACACGTGGCGCGAGGCCCAAGGAGCGGCACGCGGCATATGCGGCGCAGGCGTTCTGATGGTTATGGGTTCCGGTAAGACCTTTGATGTTGCGCAAGTCAATCGACCCGGTCTGTCGTCCCTTGCGGTATTCCGACAGAAACCCCTTGCGCGCAAAGACCTGCCAACCGGACCCTGTCAGCTTGTTGTCGACAGAAATTCGGATAACCCGGTCGTCGGCGGGCCCTTCGGACAGCTGGTTTGCCAGAAACCTGCCTTCGGTTTCGTCGACCCCGATCACGGCGCGATCCGGGCCGCCTTCAACGAAAAGGCGTCGTTTGGCGGCAAAGTAGCCCCCCATACCACCGTGGCGGTCCAGATGATCCGGCGAGAGATTGGTGAACACAGCCACATCCGGTGTCAGAGCGCGGGCTAGTTCGGTCTGATAACTGCTGAGTTCCAGCACCACGACCGAGCCATTACGGGCCGGGTCGATATCCAGCACCCCGCGCCCGATATTGCCGGCCAGTTGCACATCGCGCCCCGCCTCGGTCAGGATGTGGTGGATCAGGGCGGCGGTGGTCGATTTTCCGTTCGACCCTGTCACCGCGATCACCTGCGGGGTCGTGTCGAAATGGTTCCATTCGGACCCGGAAAACGATCGAAAAAACAGCCCGATATCGTTGTCCACCGGCACTCCGACGTCGAGCGCCGCAGCCACAACGGGATTGGGCACGGGATAGAGATGCGGAATACCCGGCGACACGATCAGCGTGCCGATCTTATCAAATGCGCCGTGTTTGCGCAGATCGGTACAGGCGAACCCTTCATCTTCTGCCGCTGCGCGAGCTGCGGGGTTGTCATCCCAGCAAATCGGCTCGGCGCCACCGGCTCGCAACGCGCGGGCTGAAGCCAGCCCGGACCGTCCCAGCCCCAGAACCGCAACTTTCTGCCCTGAAAACCCTTTTACCGGGATCATGCGTCCACCTTTATCTAAGTTGCTCTTCCAGCCAATCTGCCCGAGCATCAACAGCCGTTTTTGGAACTATCACCGTACGATACCCATAGTGAGGTAAGCGGTCGCACAATGCCTGGTATTCCGCAAGAGCCTCGCCAATCCCGTGCCTTCGATCATCGTCCTGTGTGAAAATCTCAGGCCAGGGCGGAAAAAGATACACCTTTTGATCATATCCGAGGTTGAGGATCATCTGTCGGGTCGTGGCGCTTAGCGCTTCTGCAGTCCGGTCGAACCAGATCAATGCGTCCAGAGCGGACCGGTCAAATATCACCAGATCATCGTTTGTCCGGTAAAAATCTGATACCGCGGTTTCGATCACACGCAGACAAAAGGTTCGCGGATTTTTCCATGGCACCGCGTCCTCGGTGCTGTCGCGCGCCTGCTCTATCACCCGGCGCCCCGGTTCCGATACGGTTGCATAGCCACGTCGCGACATCTCATCCAACAAGGTGGACTTACCGCCCCCCGAACACCCCGAAAGAACGAGCCGACGGGCTTTCACCGAACCTTCAGGGTGGCCAGACCGATCATGGCGAGGATCAGCGATATGATCCAAAACCGGATCACGATGGTTGGCTCGGCCCAGCCTTTCTTTTCGTAGTGATGGTGGATCGGGGCCATCAGAAAGACCCTTTTGCCGGTGCGTTTGTAGTAGAGCACCTGAATGATGACGCTCATGGCCTCAACAACGAACAAGCCGCCGACAACGGCCAGCACCAACTCGTGCTTCGTGGCCACGGCAATCGCGCCCAATGCACCTCCCAATGCCAGCGAGCCTGTGTCCCCCATGAACACTGCCGCCGGCGGGGCGTTGTACCACAGGAATCCCAAACCAGCGCCGAACAGCGCTGCGGTGAAAACAAAGATTTCGCCTGTACCCGGTACGTAGTGCACGTCGAGATACTCGGTAAAGTCCACACGGCCAACGGCATATGCGATCACGCCCAGCGTGGACCCTGCGATCATCGCAGGCATGATGGCCAGCCCGTCGAGCCCATCGGTCAGGTTCACGGCATTGGCCGCGCCTACAATGACAATCATGGCAAAGGGGATGTAGAAGATGCCCAGATTGATCAGCGTGTCCTTGAACACCGGAACAGCCAGTTGGTTTTGCAGGCCCTCTGGGTGATGCAGGGTGGCCCAGTATGCGGCCAGAACTGCAATAATGATCCCAAGAGCCATGCGCATTTTGCCCGACACGCCCTTGGTGTTCTGTTTTGAAACCTTGGCGTAGTCATCGGCAAACCCGATGGCGGCGTAGGCCAGCGTCACAAACAGCACCATCCAGACATAGGGGTTGTCCCAGCGGGCCCAGATCAGACTGGACGTAACAAGCGCACCCACGATCAGCAGACCGCCCATGGTTGGCGTTCCGGCCTTTGAAAAATGCCCTTCGGGCCCATCATCGCGGATCGGCTGACCCTTGCCCTGTTTGCGGCGCAATACGTTGATCAGGGGTTTGCCGAACAAGAATCCAAAGACCAAGGCGGTTAGAAAGGCGCCGCCCGCGCGGAACGTTATGTAGCGGAAGAGGTTGAAAAAGTCCCCTCCGTCCGACAGCGCGGTTAACCAATAAAGCATTACAGTACCTTTCTCACGCTGAACTTGGAGGCCCGGTCATCCATCAGGCGCGCCCCCTTGCCCCATTTTCCGCAGACCGTCAACAATGTGGGCCAGCGCCATGCTCAGCGACCCCTTGGCCAGCACGGTATCGCCGCTGCGGACCAGCTTTGGCAGGTGCCCGGCCATTTCTGCGCTGGTGTGAAACCACAATCCGCGTTTGTCATCGGGCAACGCCTTGTGCATGGCCTGCATCAAAGGGCCAATACAGTGAACCTGATCTACGCGCGCCATGGCGCCGACAGACGCCATTTCGGCATGCATGGCCTCTTCCTGCGCTCCCAGCTCTTTCATATCGCCCAGAAACGCAACGCGGCGTACGCCGTCCGACGCAGCCAGCACCTCCAGAGCAGCCTCCATCGATGTTGGGTTTGCGTTGTAGCTGTCGTCCAGCAGCTCGACCTCCCCCATCCGGCAGGGCGATGGTCTCGCGCACGCCGCGTCCCGCAACCGGTGACCATTCCTTTAGACCAGAGATTGCACTGTCGAGGTTAACGCCCAACTCAACGCAAGCCGCCAGAGCCCCCAAGGCGTTCATTGCGAAATGCGTGCCTGCGGATTGAACGTCAAAGGCGAGGGGTGCATCCGCGATCATTGCGGTTGCGTGGACTGAATTCGACCGCTGGCGGACATCGGCCAACACGTAGTCTTTGGCGTTGCGACCAAACTCAACGATTTTTGCATCATGGCTGTACGCGTGCTGGCGTAGGATATCGGCGTGATCGACATCGGCATTGACGATGGCCGCACCGCCAGAAACCAGCCCGTCGAAGATGGCGGCCTTTTCATGGGCAATACCAGCTATAGAATCGAAGGCCTCAAGGTGCACGGCAGCCACGGTTGTAACCAGCGCGACATGCGGCCGGGCCTGCCGGGCCAGCGGAGCGATCTCGCCAGGGTGATTCATGCCGATCTCGATCACCGCATATTCCGTGTCACGCGGCATACGGGCCAGCGTCAGTGGTACACCCCAGTGGTTGTTGTAACTGGCCACACTGGCATGAGTTTTGCCCTGCGTTTCCAAGATTTTGGCCAGCATTTCCTTGGTTGACGTTTTTCCGACGCTGCCAGTGACGCCGACCACGCGTGCGGCGGCGCGTGCGCGTGCGGCCTGTCCCAACGCTTCGAGCCCTGCCAGCACATCGTCGACAATTAGGAGCGGGGCATCTTGCGCCACGTTGTCAGGAACACGCGAGACGAGGGCGGCACCCGCCCCCTTTTCCAGCGCCTGCGCGACGAAATCATGCCCATCGCGCGCCGCCTTGAGGGCGACGAACAGGTCGCCGGGTTGCAAACTGCGGGTATCGATGGAGACGCCATCCGCCACCCAGTCGGTCGTCGCGCGCCCGTTGGTGGCCGCGGCGGCATCGGCTGCGGTCCAGAGGGTCATACGACCCTCCCGTCCAGCGCCGCCACCGAGATACTTGCCTGTTCGGCGTCATCGAATGGCAGGATCTGATCCCCGACGACTTGGCCGGTTTCATGGCCCTTTCCGGCAATCAACAGTGCATCACCCGGTTGCAGCGCGTCGATCCCGCGCAGAATGGCTTCGGCCCGGTCGCCAACCTCAGTGGCGCCGGGGGCACCCTCCATCACAGCGGCGCGGATCGTGGCGGGGTCCTCGCTGCGCGGGTTGTCGTCTGTGATAAAAACCACATCCGCGTGGTTGGTTGCGGCCCGCCCCATCAAGGGCCGTTTGGCCGCGTCGCGATCACCGCCCGCGCCAACAATGGCGATGAGACGGCCCATGACATGCGGGCGCAGCGCCTTGAGCGCTGTGGCGACCGCGTCCGGCGTGTGGGAATAGTCAACGAACACCGCGGCCCCATTCTCGCGCGTTGCGGCCAGTTGCATCCGACCGCGCACGGTCGTCAGATGCGGAAGGGTTTCAAACACGCGGTCGGGGTCGTCGCCTGCGGCAATCACCAGACCACAAGCCAGCAGAATGTTCTCGGCCTGAAACCCGCCGATCAGGTTCAGACGGGTCTGAAAGGTCTTACCCCGCCACGAGAAACGTAAATCCTGCCCAGTCGCATCAAAGCGCTGGTTCATCAGGCACAGATCGGCATCACCAAGACCCACAGTGAGGATGGACTGACCGCGCGCCTCGGCCATCCGGCGCACCTGCGCGCCTTTCGGATCGCTGAGGTTGATCACCGCAGTACCGTCCTGCGGCAGGACACGATCAAACAGTCCGGCCTTGGCGGCAAAATACGCCTCGAACGTCTCGTGATAATCCAGATGGTCCTGCGAGAAGTTCGAAAACCCGGCCGCGACCAGTTGCACGCCATCCAGGCGCCGCTGTTTCAACCCGTGCGACGACGCCTCCATCGCGGCGTGTGTCACGCCGTGCTCGGCAGCCGCAGACAAACACCGATGCAGGGTGATCGGTTCGGGTGTGGTGTGGGCCAGCGGCGCAGTCCAGGCCCCTTCGACCCCGGTCGTGCCAAGGTTGACAGCCACATGCCCGAGTTCGGTCCAGATTTGACGCACGAAAGTGGCAACCGAGGTTTTGCCGTTGGTTCCGGTCACGGCAACGATGGTCTGAGGCTGCGCGCCGAACCAGAGCGCCGCGGAACCGGCCAGCGCCTGACGGGGGTCTTCGACCACGATCAGCGCTGCGTCCGACGCCGCCAACTCCTTAGCCGCAATCTCGGCCCCTTTTGCATCGGTCAGGATGGCGGCAGCCCCCATGCGAAGGGCATACTGAATGAACTCGCCTCCGTGCACGCGGGTCCCGGGCAGCGCGGCAAACAGATACCCGTCCTTGACCGCGCGGCTGTCGACTGCCAACCCTGTAATGTCAGGGTTTGTGCCACCCCGCGCGGTTAGGGCCAGTTGGCTGAGTTTCTTTGACCGATTGCCCATGGCCCACCTCGTACTCCGCAGCCTAGTTCGAAGTCAGGGTTATAGCAGCGCCCGTCTCAGGCTCAAGCCGGGGTCTGAGGCCCAGTAATGGCGCAATCCGACCGATCAATTCAGCGGCCACCGGCACCGCCGTCCAACCTGCCGAGCGGCGCTTTTCCCCGTAGGCCACAATCGACGGCTCATCAAGCGTGACGATCAGAACGTATTTCGGATCGTATTCGGGGAAGATCGTGGCAAATGTCGCGATGACCTTGTCATCGTAATATCCGCCGCGCGGTTTGGGTTTGTCAGCGGTTCCGGTCTTGCCCGCCACGCCATAGCCGGACACCTCACCAAAACTGGCTGTGCCATCGGTTACGACTTTGCGCAACATCTTCTGCGCCTGACGTGCGGTGTCCGCCGTCATCACGCGCGGCCCGTATTGCGGCCCGTTCCGGCGCAGAATGGTCGGGCTGACATAGTGCCCTCCATTTGCAATCGCAGCGTAGCCCGCCGCCAGATGCATTGGGCTTGTCGACAAACCGTGACCGTAAGAAATGGTCACTGTACTCAGTTCACCCCATTTCTTGGGCTTCAGAGGTTCGCCGCCTGCGGCCTCGACAATCTCAAAAGGAGTCGGCTCGAACATACCCAACGCACCAAGGAAGTCCTGCTGACGCTGCGCACCAATCTGCAGAGCTAGTCGTCCGGTCCCCCGGTTCGAACTGTTGACGATCACATCGCTGACACTGATCTTGCCATAGTTCTTTCCATTGAACTCGCCGATCGGAAACCGACCGATCCTCATCGGACCAGAGGCATCGATGATCGTTTCGGAGTTGACCAGTCCCAGTTGAAGTGCCTGTGCTGCGGTAAAGATTTTGAATACCGAGCCCAGTTCATACACGCCCTGAACATACCGATTGAACAGAGGGCTGTCGGACGGATCAAACCCCGAGGTCGGCGGGCGCGGGCGGTCATTGGGGTCAAAGGACGGCAGCGACGCGGCCGAGACGACCTCGCCCGTGTGGGCATTCATAAGCACCGCCGAGGCACCCTTGGCATTCATGATTTTCATGCCGCCGTACAGCACCTGCTCAACTGCGGCCTGAATGGTCAGGTCCAGCGACAGTTGCAGGGGTTTGTTGCCATTTGCCGGATCGCGCAGATAGTCGTCGAATTTCTTTTCAACACCCGCGACCCCAATGACTTCGGCGGCGCTGACGCCTTCGCGGCCAAAGCCGGACCCGCCCAGGATATGCGCGGCAAGGCGCCCGTTGGGATAAAGCCGCATCTCACGCGGACCGAACAGAATTCCAGGATCGCCGATATCATGAACGGCCTGTTTCTGTTCGGGAGAGATGCGACGCTTGATCCATAGAAACTTGCGATTGCCGGTGAAGTCCTTGACCAGACGATCCTTGTCGAGATCGGGGAAGATCGCCACGAGTTGATCGGCCGCAGCGACCGGGTCAATCATCAGCGGCGGCTGCGCGTAGACGGAATAGGTGTCCAGATTGGTCGCCAGAATGCGCCCTTCGCGGTCCACGATATTGGCGCGTTGCATGGCAATTGACGCCCCCGGGGCGTTGGCCAGCGGTTCCTGCGCCTCGGATGTCGCAAGCATCCCCATGCGAAAGCCCACCACCGAGAAGGCACAAAAGAAAAACAGACCGAGCACCAGCAGACGCCCCTCGGCGCGGGCACGGGCACGGTCTTTCATGTCTTCGTGGCGCTGGCGGATGTTTTCGCGCTCGATGGTCTTTGGGTTTTCACCGCGAGCACGGGCATCCAGAACGCGTGCCAGAGGGCGGAGGGGTGTCCGGGTCATGGCAATTGCACCTCACCAAGCGCCTGCGTGTCGGTGATCGCCCGCAACTCGATCGGGTCGACGATGGGCAGATCGGGGTCTTCGGCATAGGCGATCTGATCCGCACGTCCGAACTGTTCGGCGCGCAACGGAAGCAGGCCGAGACGTTCAAAGTTCAGATCCGCCAGTTCGCGCAGGCGATCCGGGCGATTCAAATAGGCCCACTCGGCGTTCAAAACGGCCAGCCGCGCCTGTGCGGTGCCGATCTGGCGCTGCAACGACTGGGTTTCCTTTAACACCTGCTGGGTGCGATAGTTTTCCTGATACGCCCACAAAGCCAGCCCAAAAACAGCCAGAGCGGTCAACACATACAAACCACTCTTCATCTCACTCTGTCCCTTAGTTGCGGCATGCCGACGGCGCGGGGGTCAATCTCTCCCGCCGTAGCATCCGTTCGCACAGCAACACGCAGCTTGGCCGACCGTGCGCGCGGGTTTTCCCGCACCTCCTGCTCATCCGGACCAATGGCCTTGCGGGTCTTCAACGTGAATTGCGGCTTTTCCTGTTCCAACTCGGGCGCATAGCGATTGGCACGACCCGTCTTTCCGGCCCGGGCCTGAAAGAACCGTTTGACCATCCGGTCCTCGATGGAATGAAACGTCACAACGGCCAACTGCCCGCCGGGTTTCAAGGCTCGTTCGGCGGCCATAAGCCCTTGGAACAGTTCCTCGTATTCGGCGTTCACGGCAATGCGCAGGCCCTGAAAGCTGCGGGTCGCGGGGTGTGATTGCCCAGGTTTGGGGCGGGGCAGACAGGACTCGATGATCTCAACAAGACGCAAGGTGGTGGTGATCGGCGCCTCGGCGCGGGCTTTTAAGATGGATTTGGCGATGCGGCGGCTGGCGCGCTCTTCCCCGTAGTGAAACAGGATGTCGGCCAGTTGCGCCTCGGTTGCCGTGTTGACCAGATCGGCGGCGCTCTCGCCTTGCTGGCTCATCCGCATGTCCAGCGGCCCGTCTTTCATAAAGGAAAAGCCGCGATCCGCCTGATCCAGTTGCATTGACGACACGCCGAGGTCCAGCACAACGCCGTCCAAATCTTGCGCATAGTCATCCATGCGCGAAAAAACACCGGGCTGCATCACCAGCCGGTCGCCATACTGCGCTGCCCAGTCCACCGCCATCTCGAAGGCCAGCGGATCGCGATCCACGGCGACAACCTTGTCCGCGCCCGCATCGAGCAAACCCCGCGTGTAACCGCCGGCGCCAAAGGTGCCATCCAGCCAGACGCCTGAAATCGGCGCAACTGCCGCCAGCAACGGGCGCAGCAGCACAGGGATGTGGGGCTTGTCCGTGAAAGGGATCGCGCCGGCCATGCCGTCACCCATCCCCGATGCCGTCGAGATACTCCATTGGATCGAAATCGTCGGGCAGATCGTCCAACCACTCTTCGGCGGCGGCCAGTTCCTCGGCGTCGTAGGTCTCGGGCTTCCAGATCTGAAAGGTATCCCCGGCGGCAATAAAGAACGCCTCGTTCTCGAGATCGATTTTCGCACGTAGCTTGGCGGGCAGAACCAGACGACCGGTTTCGTCGACATTTGTGGGGAAAGACTGTCCGTGGAACATCCGCTGAAGCATGCGGCGTTGCATCGAGCCGCGCGGCAACGCGTCGATCTTGGCGTCGACCTCGTCGATCGCCTGCATTGTATAGCATTCAAGGTATTTGCGGCGGTGGTCGCCGTAGACAATCACCAGTTCAGGGCTGTCTCCGGGCTGCCAGTTTGGGTCAGACGCCTCAAGCACACGGCGAAACGAGGCCGGGATCGACACCCTGCCCTTCGTGTCCACCTTATGGTGGCTTTCACCTCTAAACCTGCGCGCCAAGACGACTGTCCCTTTCGCTTGCGCCCCACCTCAGAATTCACGTTCCCCCGGATGAAAAACGGCGGGTTGATCTGCTGCCACTGATCAACCCGCCGCATGGACCCGCTGTGCGGGATGTCCAGCTGCGCGCGCCACCTGGGGGGATGTCTGCTCGCCCGCGCGCCGGATCTCTTGGTTGATGAAAGCGAGATGCCTGTATGAAACCTGATCTTATTGGTTCGGGGTCGTTTGGTGCCCCATATGCCTCGTCCTCATCGGATGCATAAGGGATGGCATGGGATTTTATGGAAATCAATACCTTTTTTGGCAGCCCTTGGCTTAGGCAGGTGCTTCAGTCACACAAGATACAGTACACTTTGGAGGGATCATACAGCATATTGACGAACGAGGCAACACAAACACCACATATATGAATCTCTGGCTGCTGTTCGCGTTTCCCATGAATTCCCGAGAAATTGTCTTTGTTGAATTATCTGCTTCCAATTCACCTGCTCCCAAAAGCGTCGGGCAAGAATCATCGGCGAAGAAACGGCCCAGTATTGCGCTCTCAGCAAAGGCCGGATCACGCCCGCCCATGGTTTCCCATAAAATCGCAGTCCCGAACCGCTTTGCGACGGCTGCCCGAATTTTGTGCTTTTACAGCGCCCAAATTTTAGCGCTTACCGCACAATCAAGATGCAACTGCTTGCGCTAACAAAAATCTTCAAAAAACGCGAAGACCCGAAGGCGAGGCCGAAACCCATATTTTAAAGGCGAATTCGCGAATTGACGGTCAAGTTTTTGATATCTATGCATTTGCTGCATGGCAGCATTGACCACGTGACCTATTGTGCAATCGCAGCATTCACCTATCTTCAGTCTCAAGCAAACGCCGGACATCACCGGCAACAACACGAGACATCGAGTAACTCAAATGGCAGTGGTAACCAATACATCCGCGCTGAAAAGCGCACCTTCCGGCGGGCTGACATCGCTGATCGAAACCGCAAAAACGCGTTTTGCCCGTTATCGCCTATACCGTCAGACAGTAAACGAACTGTCGGCCCTGTCCAACCGCGAGTTGGCCGATCTGGGCATGCACCGGTCGATGATTCGCCGCATCGCACTGCAGGCGACTGAGGATTACACGGCGCGCTGAGCGCTGAACGAACAACCGAGATCAGGCCCTTCCTCCTCCCTTTAGGGTCTGTAATCAGCGGCAGCATCTACCTCCTCCCTGATGCTGTCGCACCTTATACCGGCTTTGTGATGCCGGACACTGATACATCGGGGCTCTCCTCCTCCCTGCTCCGATGTTGAAAGCGCGCGGCGACGTCTACCTCCTCCCTGACGTCGCCGCGTCTTCCTCATACCGGGATCAGACCCGGGTTCGGATACATCGGGGCTCTCCTCCTCCCTGCCCTGGTGTTGAAAAGAACGGCGGTTCCCTCTCCTCCTCCCTGGGAACCGCCGTTTTTCTTTTGTCGGACAGAGGAAGGGCGCCGCGGTCACGACCGGGCGCCCATCAGACAATCGAGCATGTGCCCTCAGGCACATTCCTTTGGGTCAGAACGGCACGTCATCTTTTGCCGACAGGAAACGTGACACGACTTTCTTGGTGCCGGCCTTGTCGAAATCGACCTCGACCTTGTCGCCTTCGATCCCGATCACCGCACCATAACCGAACTTCTGGTGAAACACGCGCTCCCCAAGCGTGAAACTGGCTAAGGCCGTCGCGTCGATCACCGTATTGCGGCTCTCTTTCGGTTGCGACATGCCATATTGCCCTTGGCGAGCCTGCATCCGCTTCCAGCCTGGCGAGTTGTAAATATTCGCCTCAGCTGCGCGGGTTTCAATGCCCGCCGACACCTGCCCGCCATACAACCCCGGAGGTGTTAGAACCTCGACATGGTCGTCAGGCAATTCGTCGATGAACCGCGATGGCATCATCGGTTGCCAACCTCTGGTTTCACCAGAGAAAATCAACCTATTTGAAGCAAATGAAATTGTGCATACCTCTTCCGCACGAGTTAAGCCGACATATGCAAGACGCCGCTCTTCCTCGAGCCCTTTCAAACCAGATTCGTCCATAGAGCGTTGGGACGGAAACAATCCTTCCTCCCAACCCGGCAGAAAAACCGCAGGATATTCCGATCCCTTGGCCGCATGCAGCGTCATTATTGAAACCTTTGGCTCATCAATGTCCTGATCGTTATCCATAACCAGACTTACATGCTCCAGAAATCCTTGTAGATTTTGGAAATCGCCCAATTGTTGAACCAACTCCTTTAGGTTTTCTAACCGTCCGGCAGCCTCATGGTCACGAGGCTTGCGAGGCGGCTTTGGTTCCATTTGCATTTCTTTATCGGAAAGAGGCGTTAGATAACTCTCTGTATAGCCACTTTCGTCAAGAATGATCTGCGCCAACTCAACATGCGAGACGTCAGGATCGCCATACCGGATTGGTGTGGCACCATCATCGATCACGGAGCCGTCATCAATTTCAATCCGTGGGCCGCGCACCATTGAGTTCCAACGCTCAAGGCCGTCGACTAGTTCACGCAAAGATGCAGCGCCCTTGCCCTTAATCAGCTTCTGATCGATCGCAATTCGCGCACTCTCAACCTGTGACTTTCCTTCTTCACGAGCGACTCGCTGGATTATTTGTTGCGCCTTGGGGCCTAAAGAGCGTTTTGGTGTGTTTACGATTCGCTCAAAAGCCAGATCATTGTCAGGGCTTACCACAACACGGAAGTAAGCAATGGCATCTCTGATTTCCAACCTTCGATAAAAGGGTACCCCGCCGATGACACGGTAAGGCATACCAATTTTCAAAAACCTGTCTTCAAGCGTTTTCATTTGATGGGTTGCTCGGACCATTATTGCCATCTCATCGAGATCTATTGGCCGCATACCGCGAGTGCCGCTTTGCATCGCGTCGATTTCATCGCATATCCAACGCGCTTCTTCTTCCGCATCCCAATGCCCGATGAGGCGGACCTTCTCACCCTCGTCTCGGTCGGTCCAAAGCTCTTTACCCAAACGTTTTGTGTTTCCACGGATCACATTCGAGGCCGCCGCCAGAATATGCGGGGTCGAGCGGTAGTTTTGTTCCAGCCGCACCACAAACGCTCCGGGGAAGTCCTTCTCGAACCTTAGGATGTTCCCCACTTCCGCCCCGCGCCAGCCATAGATCGACTGATCGTCGTCGCCCACGCAGCAGATGTTCTTGTGTCCTCCGGCCAGCAGGCGCAGCCAGAGATATTGCGCGACGTTGGTGTCCTGATACTCGTCCACGAGGATATAGCGGAACCAGCGCTGATACTGTTCCAGCACGTCCGGGTGGCTCTGGAAAATCGTGACCATATGCAGCAGCAGGTCACCAAAATCCACCGCGTTCAACTCGCGCAGGCGGGTCTGGTATTGGGCATAAAGCTCGACGCCCTTGTGGTTATAGGCCCCAGCATCCGCGGCGGGCACCTTGTCAGGCGTCAGGGCGCGGTTTTTCCAATCGTCGATTATGCCCGCCAGCATGCGTGCGGGCCAGCGCTTGTCATCGATATTCGCGACCTGCACCAATTGCTTGAGCAAGCGCAGTTGGTCATCGCTGTCCAGAATGGTGAAATTCGATTTCAGATCGACCAGTTCCGCATGCCGACGCAGAAGTTTGACACAGATCGCGTGAAAGGTTCCCAGCCAGGGCATCCCTTCGGCAGGCTGGCCCAGCAGGTGACCGACGCGATTTTTCATCTCTCGGGCAGCTTTGTTGGTAAAAGTCACCGCCAGAATCTCGTTCGGGCGCGCCTTGCCCGTATGCAGCAAATGCGCAATCCGCGTCGTCAGGGCCTTGGTTTTCCCTGTCCCGGCCCCTGCCAACATCAGGACTGGCCCGTCCAGATGTTCGACCGCTTCGCGTTGTGCCGGATTGAGGTCATCCAGATACGGCACCGGCCGTGCCGCCATCGCGCGCGCCGACAATGATGCGCCCTCAAAGGCGTCGGTTTCATCAAAACTGCTCATGGCGCCAAACTACGCTGGATGGGCGACAAGGAAAAGGGTTTGTTCACGGCTTGTTCGCAAGACCATTTCCTCTCTTCCGCGATCCAATTCAGAACACCGGACCACGGCGCGTAGCGAAACCTTGCCGAATCGCGCGACAGATCGGATCAAGCCGCATGGACCTGCACAGTAGATATCCAGGGATCGCGGATTTGAAGCGGCGCGCGAAACAGCGCCTGCCGCATTTCGTCTGGGAATACATCGACAGCGGCACCGGGGTTGAAGCCGCGCGGCACCGCAATCGGGCAGCGCTGGACCATATCCAGTTCAGCCCGTCTATCCTGCACGGAGAATTGACGTTCGACACCGATGTCCAGTTCCTTGGGTGCGATTATGCACTGCCCTTTGGCGTCGCCCCAATTGGAATGTCCGGGCTGGTCTGGCCCGATGCCGAAGGAATTCTGGCCCGTGCCGCCGCCGCCGCTGGCCTGCCCTACACCTTGTCCACTGTGGCCAGCCAAAGCCCCGAAGATCTGGCGCCACATCTGGGTACCAACGCGTGGTTTCAACTCTACCCGCCGAAAGACCCTGAAATCCGGGCCGATGTTTTGAACCGAGCGCGGCGCGCGGGGTTTGAGACGCTGGTTTTGACCGTGGATGTTCCTGTCGCCTCGCGACGCGAACGGCAAACACGGTCCGGGCTGACGCAACCGCCCCGATTCACGCCCCGCCTGATGGCGCAAGTGTGCCGACGTCCAGCCTGGGCCATGGGCATGCTGCGCAACGGTGTGCCCAGCATGCGCACGCTGGAGAAGTATATCGACACGTCCCAGAACCTGCCGCCAACGGCACATATCGGATACCTGCTCCGCGCCTCTCCGGACATTGGGTACGTGAAATGGCTGCGCGACAACTGGGACGGTCCGCTGATTGTCAAAGGCGTGCTGCGCCCCGAGGATGCGGATCGCCTGCAACAGGTTGGCGTTGATACGCTATGGGTCTCGAATCACGGAGGTCGTCAGTTTGACGCGGCCCCGGCCACGATTGAGGTGCTGCCAGCCATTCGCGCCGCGACGCGGCTGCCGCTGATATTCGACAGCGGCGTCGAAGGCGGGCTGGATATTTTGCGTGCATTGGCAAACGGGGCCGATTTCGTCATGGCCGGACGGGCGTTTCTCTATGGTCTTGGGGCGCTTGGTCCCCGCGGACCGGCGCATGTGATCGACGTTCTAAGGCAGGATATGCTGGCGAATATGGGCCAGATGGGGATCGCCACACTTGCCCAATTACCCCAACGTAAACAGGGCAATTGATGCTGCGGCGCAGCGTGCGTATAAGAAATCCGCGAACATGAGGCGTTTGCGAGCGATAACATACCGATTCCACCCATAACCGCCGGTATACGCGCGCATAATCTCCGTCTATTAACACGCCCAAACCATCAAGACCGGGACACCAAATGACCGACTTCAACAAGATCCTGATCGCCAACCGCGGTGAGATTGCCATTCGCGTGATGCGCGCAGCCAACGAAATGGGCAAACGCACCGTTGCTGTCTTTGCCGAAGAGGACAAGCTAGGCCTGCATCGGTTCAAATCAGACGAGGCATACCGCATTGGCGAAGGGATGGGGCCGGTTGCCGCGTATCTGTCCATCGACGAGATCATTCGCGTGGCCAAAGAGTGCGGCGCGGACGCGATCCATCCGGGCTATGGCCTCTTGTCCGAGAACCCGGACTTTGTGGATGCCTGCGTTCACAATGGCATCACCTTTATTGGACCAAAGGCCGAAACCATGCGGGCGCTTGGCGATAAGGCCAGTGCGCGGCGCGTTGCCATTGAAGCAGGCGTGCCGGTTATCCCAGCGACCGAAGTGCTGGGCGATGACATGGACGCAATCCGCAAAGAAGCCGCTGAGATTGGGTATCCGCTGATGCTCAAGGCGTCCTGGGGTGGCGGCGGTCGCGGGATGCGACCCATCGACTCCGAAGATGAACTGGAGGAAAAGGTTCTTGAAGGTCGGCGTGAGGCCGAAGCCGCGTTTGGCAACGGCGAAGGCTATCTCGAAAAGATGATCACCCGCGCCCGCCATGTTGAGGTTCAGATCCTCGGTGACAAACACGGTGAGATTTATCACCTGTATGAACGAGACTGTTCGGTCCAGCGCCGCAACCAAAAGGTCGTCGAACGCGCCCCTGCCCCGTATCTGTCTGAAGAGCAACGCACAGAAATCTGCGAACTCGGCCGCAAGATTTGCGCTCATGTGAATTATGAATGCGCGGGCACCGTTGAATTCCTGATGGATATGGAAACGGGCAAATTCTATTTCATCGAAGTGAACCCGCGTGTGCAGGTTGAACACACGGTCACCGAAGAAGTCACCGGGATCGACATCGTTCAGGCGCAGATTCTGATCGCCGAGGGCAAGACGCTGGCCGAAGCCACTGGCGCCGCAAGCCAGGCCGATGTTCAGTTGAACGGCCACGCGTTGCAGACCCGGATCACGACCGAGGACCCCCAAAACAACTTCATCCCCGACTATGGCCGCATCACCGCCTACCGCGAAGCAACCGGTATGGGGATCCGGCTGGATGGTGGTACGGCCTATTCGGGCGGGGTGATCACGCGGTTTTACGACTCTTTGCTGACCAAGGTGACCGCCTGGGCTCCGACACCGGATATGGCGATTGCCAGAATGGACCGCGCCCTGCGCGAGTTCCGTATTCGCGGCGTCAGCACCAATATCGACTTTGTCATCAACCTGCTGAAACACCCGACCTTCCTGTCGAATGAATACACAACCAAGTTCATCGACACGACGCCGGACCTGTTCACGTTCAAGCGCCGCCGCGACCGGGGCACAAAGGTTCTGACCTACATTGCCGATATCACTGTAAATGGGCATCCCGAAACCAAGGACCGCCCAACGCCACGCCCCGACCTAAGAGAAGCCAAACCCCCGGCGCTGAAAGCCGAACCCCAGATGGGCACGCGCAACCTGCTGGAACAGAAAGGCCCGCAGGCCGTTGCCGACTGGATGAAGGCGCAGCGCCAGTTGCTGATCACCGACACCACCATGCGGGACGGGCACCAATCTTTGCTGGCCACCCGCATGCGCTCGATCGACATGATCAAGGTCGCTCCGACCTATGCAGCCAACCTGCCGCAGCTGTTCAGCGTCGAGTGCTGGGGCGGTGCAACCTTTGACGTAGCTTACCGGTTCTTGCAGGAATGCCCGTGGCAGCGTCTGCGCGATCTGCGCGAGGCGATGCCGAACCTGATGACGCAAATGCTGCTGCGCGGCGCGAACGGGGTCGGCTATACCAATTACCCTGACAATGTGGTGCAGGAATTTGTGCGCCAGGCGTCCGAAAATATTGATGTGTTCCGGGTATTCGACTCGCTGAACTGGGTCGAAAACATGCGGGTTGCCATGGATGCGGTCGTCGAAAACGGCAAAATCTGCGAAGGTACGGTGTGCTACACGGGTGATATTCTGGACCCGGACCGTGCCAAGTACGACCTGCAATATTATGTCGGCATGGCCAAGGACCTGCGCGATGCCGGGGCGCATGTTCTGGGGTTGAAAGACATGGCCGGATTGCTGAAACCAGCCTCCGCCCGAATCCTGATCCGCGCTTTGAAGGAAGAAGTCGGGTTGCCGATCCATTTCCACACCCATGACACCGCAGGGATCGCCAGCGCGACCATCTTGGCCGCCTCCGAGGCGGGCGTGGATGCCGTGGATTGCGCGATGGACAGTTTTTCTGGCAACACGTCACAGGCGACGCTGGGCACGGTGGTCGAGGCCCTGCGCCATACCGACAGGGACACCGGGCTGGACATCAAGGCAATCCGCGAGATCAGCGATTACTTTGAGGCGGTGCGCGGCCAGTATGCCGCTTTCGAATCCAGCTTGCAGGCGCCGGCCTCCGAAGTGTACCTGCATGAAATGCCCGGTGGGCAGTTTACCAACCTCAAGGCGCAAGCGCGGTCTCTGGGCCTCGAAGAGCGCTGGCACGAAGTGGCGCAGATGTATGCGGACGTGAACCGGATGTTTGGTGACATCGTCAAAGTGACACCGTCGTCCAAGGTTGTTGGCGACATGGCTCTGATGATGGTCAGCCAGGGGCTGACACGTCAGCAAGTGGAGGATCCAGGAACGGAAGTCGCCTTTCCTGACTCCGTCGTGGACATGATGCGCGGCAACCTGGGTCAGCCACCCGGTGGCTTCCCGGACACCATCATCCGGAAAGTGCTGAAGGACGAAGCGCCGAACACGGCTCGTCCCGGACAGGATGTCGAGCCCGTCGATCTGGAAGCGACCCGGGCGGACCTGTCCAAGCAACTCGAAGGAAAGGAAGTCGATGACGAGGATCTGAACGGATACCTGATGTACCCCAAGGTGTTCCTGGATTACATGGGTCGCCATCGGATTTACGGCCCGGTCCGGACCCTGCCGACGCGGACATTCTTCTACGGTATGGAGGCCGGAGAGGAGATCACCGCTGAAATCGACCCAGGCAAGACGCTTGAAATCCGCTGTCAGGCCATCGGCGAGACCGATGAAAAGGGCGAGGTCAAAGTGTTTTTCGAACTCAATGGCCAGCCCCGCGTGATCCGTGTGCCAAACCGTATGGTGACTTCGGCCACCCAAGCACGGCCTAAGGCCGAGGTCGGCAATCCCAACCATGTCGGTGCGCCGATGCCGGGTGTTGTGGCGACTGTCGCGGTGACCGCTGGGCAGGAGGTCAAAGAAGGCGACATGCTGCTCACCATCGAAGCCATGAAAATGGAAACCGGTATCCACGCCGAGCGCGATGCAAAAATCAAGGCGGTGCATGTTCAACCCGGTGGTCAGATTGATGCAAAGGACTTGCTCGTCGAACTGGAATAAACCGTAGAACGAGATACACTCGAAAGGGCCGCGTGGGACACCGCGCGGCCTTTTTGTGAATGGACCGGAGGCCCGTCATGCTGACCATCACCCCGATATACGCCGCGCTGCTGGCGTTTCTGTTTGTCGCCCTGTCCGTGAACGTGATCCTGCGACGGCGCAGCGACAAGGTCTCGGTCGGCGATGGTGGTCAGAAAACGATGATCAAAGCCATGCGAACGCAGGCCAATTGCGCTGAATATGCACCCTTTTCTTTGCTGCTCATTGCCATAGTCGAATTGCAGGGCGCGGGTGGATGGCTGGTCAATCTGCTTGGCCTGACACTGGCCGCAGGGCGCGTTTTGCACGCCTACGGTTTTGGCCGCACACCTCAGATCGTCATTTTGCGACAAATAGGCATGGGGCTGACCTTTACGGCAATTCTACTGGCAGCTTTAGCAAACCTTGCGCTGTTACTTTAGGCCTTATCCCGCCAACACGTGTCTCTCAATGCCTGGTGCATTCCGGAAAAGCGGCTCGAATTGACTGATCCTGTCCTTGCCCGTCACCGGCATTAGCTTCACCAGCAAAATCATGGCAGCCAGAACCGCGATCTTAAGGTCTCCGACACATCTCATATCGTCCCTCCGGCCATTCTCTTTTGTAATGTTCCGTTGTTTTAACGTCCCAAACGCCGGTTTCCGTCGAAAGATTTTCTAGGCTTATGTGTTTTTCCGCTTGCAGCGCGGCATGGGAATTAATACATCCCTCCTCACTCAACGGCGCGGGCGTAGCTCAGGGGTAGAGCATAACCTTGCCAAGGTTAGGGTCGGGCGTTCGAATCGCCTCGCCCGCTCCATTGAGAGACCTTAGGGTTGCATATGTATCTGATGCGGGCGTAGCTCAGGGGTAGAGCATAACCTTGCCAAGGTTAGGGTCGGGCGTTCGAATCGCCTCGCCCGCTCCAGATACCAAGCTTTCCGAACATGCTGGTTCTTCGCTGACGGTTGGGCCATTCTGGCCGCAAGTTTCAACAAGTCGAGATCATGCCCATGTCGGATTATACCATTCGCCACCTGACCGCCGACGAAGTGCAATATGCCGTGGACTGGGCCGGGCGCGAGGGGTGGAACCCTGGTATCCACGATGCCGAGTGTTTCTATTCAACTGATCCGGGCGGGTTTCTGGGCGGGTTTCTGGATGGCGAAATGATCGCGTCTGTTTCAGCCGTCAATTACGATGATGCGTTTTCGTTCTTAGGTTTTTACATTGTGCGACCGGAATTTCGGCACCATGGCCATGGTCTTGAGATCGCTCAGCATGCTCTGGCCCACTGCAAAGGGCGCAATATGGGATTGGACGGCGTGGTCGAGCAGCAGGACAATTATCGCAAGTCCGGGTTCACCTTCGCTTATAACAACTACCGCTTGCTCTGCCCCCTGAAAACTGGATCGTTCGGAGCTGGAGTTTTCCGCTAAATTTCCCTGGCTGGGAGAGGAGCGGAATCGCATGAAAGCATCGAAGTTCACGGAGGCGCAGAAGGCCTTCATCCTGAAGCAGGGCGAGCAAGGCACACCGGTCGCGGAGATCTGCCGAAAGGCTGGGATCAGCCAGGCGACATACTTCAATTGGAAGAAGAAGTACGGCGGCTTGTTGCCTGACGAGATGCGCCGGCTGAAGGCGCTGGAGGACGAGAACACCCGGCTGAAGAAGATCGTGGCGGACCTGACGCTGGATCGGGAGATGCTTCAGGATGTCATTCGGCGAAAGCTCTGAAGCCTGGCCGTTTGCGCGAGATTGTCACCGGGATGTGCGTTGATTGGGGTGTGTCGATCCGGAAGGCTTGTGGGGCCATCTGCTTCGACACATCCACCTACCACTACAAGTCCCGGCGGACGGATCAGGCTGCCGTCGAACGGCGGATCAAAGAGATCGCAGAGACGCGTGTGCGCTATGGCTACAGGCGCGTCCACGTGCTTCTTAGACGGGAGGGTTGGGTGATCAACATGAAGAAGACACGCAGGATTTACAACGAGTTGGGCCTGCAGCTCAGGAACAAGCACCCCAAGCGCCGGGTGAAGGCAAAGCTCAGAGAAGACCGTCATGAAGCCGTCGGGCCTAACGATGTCTGGGCGATGGACTTCGTTCACGACCAGCTCGCCCTGGGTAGGAGGTTGCGCATCCTGACCGTCGTTGACACGCATTCCCGGCTCTGCCCTGCAGCCGATCCGCGCTTCACCTATCGGGGCGAAGATGTTGTGCAGACGCTCGAACGGGTCTGCGGGCAGATCGGCTACCCCAAGACGATCAGAGTCGATAACGGCAGCGAGTTCATCTCGCGGGACCTCGATCTCTGGGCCTACGCCAACGACGTTACCCTCGACTTCTCACGGCCTGGAAAGCCCACGGACAATGGCTTCATTGAGGCGTTTAACAGCAAGCTCCGGGCGGAATGCCTGAACGCGCACTGGTTCATGAGCCTTGCAGATGCCCGCGAAAAGCTGGAGGATTGGCGTCGGCACTACAATGAGGACAGACCCACAGCGCAATCGGATACAACGTCCCGATTGCCATGCATTATCCCGATGGCGTCACCAGCCCGTCATCGTGATAGAGCCGGAAAAATCTAGCTTCTGGCGGTCCAAGGTTGGGGCTCAAGGCACGCTTTTCAGGCACCAAGACTCGAATGTTGGCAAAATTGGGTGCAGGCCCGAACACCAATACTACGGATCTGAATAGCGCCTCCCAAGAGGTTAAAGCCTATGACCGAAAGTTGTTTCCCGCATCGCGCGACCTGTTTCTGGAAAGCTGGTTGAGCGCCTACAGCCATGTCTCGAAGCTGTATACCGAGAACGGCAAAATCCGTGGCTACGCAACGCTGCGCCCCTGCCTCACCGGCTATAAAGTAGGCCCTCTGTTTGCGGATACATCCGAAATCGCGAAGAACCTACTAGGGGCACTTCTTGAGGCTATTCCTGAAGACCACAACGAACATGAGGTCTTCGTCGATATGCCTCAGCCCAACGCGACGGCTTTCGCTCTGGCCGACGAACTTGAGCTGGACAAGGTGTTTGAAACAGCGCGGATGTATTCCGACCATGAGCCGGATATCGATCTGAGCCGAATCTTCGGCGTGACCACGTTCGAGCTGGGTTAGAACGCCTTGAACGTCATCGTGGTCAGCGAGCGTTCGATATTCAGGATCACCAGCAGGTTTTCGTTGATGAAATGGCCTACATCCTCGGTTTCGGGGATGTAGAGTTTGAGCATCAGGTCATATTCGCCGCTGGTCGAGTAGAGTTCCGAGTGAATTTCCCGCAGGGCGATCTCTTCAGCGACCTTGTAAGTGGTGCCGGGTTTGCAGCGGATCTGAATGAAAACACAGGTGGACATGGGCCGCGCCTTATTGGTTGCGTTGCGCGCAGGCTGGCATGGGCTGCGCCGGGGTGCAATCCCCTGCAACAGTTTGCGGCATAGGCTCTAAGCGGTCTGGATAGGGCGGCCTTCCGGGTCTATAAGCGCGCCTGAAGCAAAAGGAATTCACCCATGCGCAGCGCAAAGATCAGCCGTCAGACTGCCGAGACCGAGATCTCGGTCGAGGTCAATCTGGACGGCACCGGCACCTATGACAACCAGACCGGCGTTGGCTTCTTTGACCACATGCTGGACCAGTTGGCGCGCCATTCGCTGATCGACATGACAATCCGTGCCGAGGGTGATTATCACATCGACGACCACCACACGGTCGAGGACACCGGAATTGCACTGGGTCAGGCGCTGACGCAGGCGTTGGGCGACAAGAAAGGCATCCGCCGCTATGGCGAGTGCAACTTGCCGATGGACGACGCGCAGGTGCGTTGCGCGCTGGACTTGTCCGGGCGCCCGTACCTGATCTGGAACGTGGACCTGCCCACGCCAAAGATTGGGGCGTTCGACACCGAACTGGTGCGCGAGTTCTTTCAGGCGCTCAGCACCCATGGCGGCATAACGCTGCATATCGACCAGGTGCACGGGTTCAACAGCCACCACATCGCCGAGGCCGCCTTTAAGGCCGTCGCCCGTGCCCTGCGGCTGGCAGTTGAGACCGATCCGCGCAAGGCGGATGCGATTCCGTCGACCAAGGGTGCGCTCTGAATGCTCACCGCCATCATCGACTATGAAAGCGGTAACCTGCACTCGGCCGAAAAGGCGTTTCAACGCATGGCGCGCGAGATGGATGCGGGCGAGGTAGTCGTGACCTCAGACGCGGATATTGTTGCACGCGCCGATCGGCTGGTCTTGCCCGGGGACGGCGCCTTTCCGGCCTGCGCTGCTGAACTGCGTGGTCACAAGGGCATCTATGCCGCGATGGTCGAAGCAGTCGAGCAGAAAGGTCGCCCGTTTCTTGGCATTTGTGTGGGCATGCAATTGATGGCCACAAAGGGCCATGAATACAGCGAGACGGATGGATTGGATTGGGTGGCCGGCGATGTGGTGCGGATCAATCCCTCGGACAGCGCGCTGAAAGTGCCGCATATGGGTTGGAACGATCTGGTGGTCGAGAGTGAGCACCCGATCTTTTCGGGGATCCGTTCAGGCGATCACGTCTACTTCGTGCATTCCTACCACTTTCGGGTTGATGACCCGGCGCAGCGGTTGGCCCATGTGGATTACGGGCAGGACGTCACGGCCGTCATTGGCCGCGACACGATGCTGGGTTTGCAGTTTCACCCTGAGAAAAGTCAGGATGTGGGGCTGCGCATGATCGGGAACTTCCTGACCTGGGCGCCCTGAGCAGTTATTGAACCCGCGTCCAGGTCTGGCCACGGCAGACCAGCCCACCGGCAACGCAGCCTTTGACTGTCAGTTGGTTCTGGCTGTCCAGGGTCATTTTAGAGACGTACGTCTTGTCACGTTCCGGGTCCCAAATCTTGCCGTCGCCATAGCTGCCACCGCCTTCGGACACCATGTCCCAGATGATCTGTTTGCCGAGATTTTCGTATTCCAGATTCTGGTTGCCGTCGGCACTAAAGGCACTGTCGATGGTGCCGCAAATGGCGCTGCCGCAGGGTGCGATGGATACATGCAGGTAACCGCCGGTGTCGCCCGGCTGAGTTTTCCAGAGCCCGTCAACCGGATCAGCCGCAAAAGCGGTAGACGCGAGCGTAGCAAATCCCGCTGCAAAGATAAATTTTTTCATGATTGTCTCCCAATTTTGACTTCAGTCTGGCGCGGCTGCCTGTTTCGGGCAAGGTTAACTTTGCGTCGCGTTGCATCCCCTGCCCCGCCTGTGCGATATCCCGCCCGAATATCAGTGAGACAAGGCCCACTACATGATCCTCTATCCCGCCATCGACCTCAAAGACGGCCAGGCCGTTCGCCTGCTGCGTGGTGAAATGGACAAGGCGACGGTTTTCAACGATGACCCGGCCGCTCAGGCCCGGGATTTTGTTGAGGCCGGGTGCGAATGGCTGCATCTGGTCGATCTGAACGGGGCATTCGCTGGAGAACCGGTCAACGCGGCCCCGGTCGAAGCCATTTTGAAGACCTGCAACGTGCCCGCCCAGCTGGGCGGCGGCATTCGCGATATGGCCACCATTGAAACGTGGCTGGATAAGGGGCTGGCGCGCGTGATTCTGGGCACGGTAGCCGTCGAAAATCCCGACCTTGTACGAGACGCAGCCAAGGCGTTTCCCGATCAGGTTGCGGTCGGCATAGATGCGCGTAACGGCATGGTGGCCACCAAGGGCTGGGCCGAAGAAACCAGCGTCGAGGTCACGGATCTGGCGCGCAGCTTCGAAGACGCGGGGGTCGCGGCGATCATCTATACGGATATCAATCGCGACGGCGCGATGCAGGGCCCGAATGTCCAAGCAACCGCCGCGCTGGCGCGCTCGGTGTCCATTCCGGTCATCGCCTCGGGCGGCGTCTCATCGATTGGCGACCTCATTGCCCTGCGCGATTGTGGCGCAGGTCTGAATGGTGCGATTTCCGGACGCGCGCTTTATGATGGGGCGATTGATCTGAGAGAGGCCCTTGAGACGCTCAGGGCATAGCCTGATGTTTAAGCCGCACGTGAAACGGTCTGACCTGCCGGAAACGAGCCTGCTGCACAAACGGTGTCAGCCAGGTGATTTCCTGGATTGCTACAGCGTTGCGTCCGATCTGCCCCCGCGCACCGCGGCGGACATCATCACTGCCTTCCCCGGTTGGGCAATGGCTCTGGTTCGCCTGCGCGGTCTTCTGGTTGCGCCGTTCGGGATCAGCGCATCCGGGCCATCCGCCGAGGACAAGGTCGGTATTTTTCCGGTTGAACACGACGATGGGACGGAACTGATCGCGGGTTTCAACGATCGCCATCTGGATTTCCGGGTGTCGGTTCATTCCGAAGGTGGTCGCGTTTCGCTGGCCACCTGGGTGCATCGGCATAATCTCGGAGGGCGGCTGTATCTGGCTTTGATCCTGCCGTTCCACATCCTGATCGCCCGGAACGCGCTTGCGCGGGTCGGTCGCGCAAGCGCCTGAGTTGAAACCGGTTAACCGGCTGCAGCGGCCGTCAGATTGGCCAGAGCCCCGCGCATTTTCTCGATCACAGGAGATTTCTCAACCGCATCAAGCTCGTCCATGGTTTCCTTTGGATCTTCGTAGGCCAGCCAGACCTGACCGTTCTCGTCCTCATAGGCCTGGACCTTGAGTGGCAGGAACAGGCCTGCGCGCGGATCGATCTGCATGGCGGGCGTACCAAGCGCCGGGTTGCCGAAAATCAGCACCTGATTGTCGGGTATGGTCATGCCGACCTTTTCCGCCCCTGCTGCGTGATCCACACGGGCAAAGACCGTCGCGCCCGCGTTTCCAACAGCGGCTTCAAGCGCGTCCAATGCCTCGGACACCGATTTGTCGGTGTTGATCTTGATGATGTCATCGTCCGCCATCGCTGCGACAGCTCCTCCGAGAATAAATGCCGTTGTCAAAATGAGTTTTTGCATCTCATTGATCTCCTGGTGAATTTGGGGACAGTTTTCACAGGTTTAAGACAAGTGGCAATCACAAGTCTGGCATCGGCGGGGCTTTGCCGGTAGAGGTGCGCCAGCAAAGGAAGGCGCATGCTGAAAACCCGTATCATTCCCTGCCTCGATGTCGCCGATGGCCGTGTCGTCAAAGGCGTCAACTTTGTAGGCTTGCGCGATGCCGGCGATCCGGTGGAATCGGCCAAAGCCTATGACGCAGCAGGTGCGGATGAGATTTGCTTTCTGGATATTCACGCCACGCATGAAAACCGCGGCACCATGTTCGATGTTGTGCAACGCACGGCCGAGCAATGCTTTGTGCCGCTGACTGTAGGTGGCGGCGTACGTACCAAGGAAAACGTGCGCGCCCTGCTTCTGGCAGGTGCGGACAAGGTCAGCTTCAATTCGGCAGCCGTCGCCAACCCGGATGTCGTGGCCGAGGCCGCAGATCAATTCGGAAGCCAGTGTATTGTGGTTGCCATTGACGCCAAAACCGTCAGCCCCGGTAAGTGGGAGATCTTTACCCATGGCGGGCGCAAGCCAACCGGCATCGATGCGGTCGAGTTTGCCAAAACGGTAGTCGCCAAGGGCGCGGGTGAAATCCTGCTGACCTCAATGGATCGCGATGGCACCAAAGCCGGGTTCAATCTGCCCCTGACCCGCGCCATCTCGGATGCCGTTGACGTGCCGGTCATCGCTTCGGGCGGCGTGGGCACTCTGGACCATCTGGTCGAGGGCGTCACCGAAGGCGGTGCCAGCGCAGTTCTGGCCGCCTCGATCTTTCATTTCGGCGAGTTCACTATTCGCGAGGCCAAGGACCATATGGCCGCCGCCGGCATCCCCATGAGGCTGACATGAGTATTCTGCACGACCTGGCCGCAACGATCGACGCCCGGAAAAGCGCCGACCCCGACTCCAGCTGGACAGCCAAGCTGCTGGCCAAAGGGCCGGAAAAATGTGCCGAGAAATTCGGCGAAGAAGCCGTCGAAGCGATTGTCGAGGCGGTTAAAGGCGATCAGGACAAGCTGACGGCCGAGGCTGCTGACGTTCTGTATCACCTGCTGGTCATGCTTGCGTCGCGAGATGTGTCTTTGGATTCCGTACTGAATGAACTGGCAGCGCGTCAGGGCATGAGTGGGATCGACGAAAAGGCTGCACGTCCCCAGACGTAGAACCCGAGCTTTCACCAGTTCGACAGGCCGCGTATAGTTTCCCCAGAGCGCCACGGCGCATTCACAATGGGGATCGCTGACGTGTTCCGACGTTTTGCACTTGCGCTGATGGTTTTGTGCGGCCTTTTGCTGGCCGGATGCGTCGCCCCGCCCCCTTCAGACAGTCAAGAGGTACAAAGGCTTGCGGCCGAGATACGCGGCCTTGGTCCAGACGTGGACCCGACCGAGGCTGATCGCGCTGCGCGGATTGCCTATGCTTACACCGCGCAATTGGTGCAGGAATACGAAATCACCGACCCCCCGCTGATCCATAATGCCAAGGTAAACAACGGGCTGCGACCGCGCGGGCTGTGCTGGCACTGGGCTGAGGATATCGAACGTCGGTTAAGTCAGGAGAACTTTGAGACACTCACGCTGCACCGTGCCATCGCCAACGCCGACAACCCGTTCCGAATCGACCACAGCACGGCGATTATCAGCCGCAGCGGAGATTCGCTGTACGACGGCGTGGTTCTGGACCCTTGGCGCTATGGCGGGGTGTTGTTCTGGTCGCCCCTGGTCGAGGATACACGATACGATTGGATCCCGCGCGAGGTGGTTTTGGAGAAACGGCGTCAGGAACAGGTTGCCCGGCTGAAACCCTACACGGGCGGGTAAACAGCTACAGTTTGGACGAAATGATGCCGGTGCTGAAGCCGCCCATGCGCAACTCTCCGAACAGCCGCTGGTATTCGATTTTGGGACACCGGTTCATCACCACGTCGACGCCGCGCGCCTGCGCCTTCGCCGCCGCATCGTCATGCTCAACGCCGATTTGCATCCAGATCGTGCCCAGTTTCGGAAACGCATCCAGTGCTTCATCAACAATCGGAGGCACAGCCTCTGACCTGCGGAATATGTCAACCATATCAACAGGCTCTGTTACATCTGACAACGCGCCTTGAACCGTCCGGCCAAAAAGCTCTTTTCCCGCGTGCCCGGGGTTGACCGGGACCACTGTATACCCTTTGAGCGACAGATACCGGGCCACATAGTAACTGGGCCGCACCGGATTCATCGATACACCCACAACTGCGACGGTTTTTGTCCGCTGTAGGATCGATTTGAGAAAATCGTCGGAATACTCAGGCATGCGCTTACCTTACGCAGGGTCCTGAAAAGAAAAAAGCGCCCAAGAAGTCTTGGGCGCAAGTTTTGGAACGAGGGACAGTGAAATGACCCGCGGCAGTTCCGTTCCGCGGTCACTGTGACATTTAGGCATGATTTGGTTAAAAAAAAGAGGGGGCGCGCATTTTTGTGATGACTTTTCACAAAAGGCGGAAATTCCCCTATTCCCGATACAGAATACCCGGCCAGTTTTCCTCGGCCATATGGATGTAATCACTGGTATCCTGACCCCAGATCTGCTCGACCGCAGGTGAATGAGTCAAATACAGCCTGCCATCGATCACCTGCCACGCCATCGGATCCGTGCTTTCCAGAACGCCGAGCGCCATTCCATAGGAACAATACCCACCGAATTGCGGTGCAAAGGCACGCGGGTTGCTTTCAAACGCCTCTCTGTTTTCCTGCGATGCAAAGAACCACAAAGCACCTTTCCACATCACGGCAATTTCGGGCTGGCCGCGCATCGGAACGTCGCCTTCAAAATAGGACACGGGATCGTACCCGGCCATCGCGGCACCATCGGTCGCGAAGTAGACAGGCCGGTCCTGCGCGTAGAGGGCAGAACCAAGGAAAAGGGCGGTCAGCGCGCCAAAAAAGGAACGTAAGGTCAGCATCACAGATACAGGGTTAAGATTTCAGACCCTCAAACTGCAACTTTTTCCGCTGTGTAACACCCCCGTTGACGCGGTTGTGAACGCCTGTGTCGCCATGATCCGCAATTAATCAAAGATGTCTTCGATCACGTCCCATGCCTCGTCCAGAACATGCGAGAACAGGCTTCTTTTCTTCTTCTTGCGTTTCGACTTGTGCGGAACGTTTCGGACTGTTTTGTCTCGTTTGGGTTTGTAACTCTCGACTTTGCGTTTTGGCAGCATCTTGAGGTTATGGAGCGGCGCGCCGCAACTGGAACAGCTGAGTTCGTGACGCTGCTTCCCCTTGAGAACCAGCGCCGCACGTGTCCCGCAATAGCAGCAGGTTGCGATTTTCGACGGACCTGAAATGGCGCCCTCCCGTTATTGGTGCCGAGACGCATATAGGGCGATTGCGGCCGCATTTGAGACGTTCAGGGACCCAAACCCGCCGGCTGCGTCAATTTTCACCAGATGATCGACCGTCTCCTTGGTCTTTTGCCGCAATCCGGGCCCTTCGGCCCCCAGCACCAGCGCGACCGGGCGATCCCGTTGCTCGCCCAGGGTAGCTTCGATTGTGTCCTGTGCCTCCCCATCCAGGCCCAGAACCAGAAAACCCATGTTCTGAAGTTCCAGAATTGCATCCGCCAGATTTCGGACCCGCAGATAGGGCTGTCGTTCCAACGCCCCGCTGGCAGTCTTGGCCAGCGCACCCGTCTCTGGCGCAGAGTGGTGGCGGGTGGCGATCACCGCGCTGGCCCCTAACACCTCAGCCGACCGGAGGATCGCACCGACATTGTGGGGATCAGTGACGCGATCCAACAGGATAACGCGCGGATTTTCGCGCCCGATGCAGTTCTCGGCCAGCCCGCCCCAGTCCAGCGGTTTGACTTCCAGCGCAGCCCCCTGATGCACCGAGCCCGGATCAAGCGGAGCGGTAAATTTTCGCGGGTCCGCCATCTCGGCCTCAACCCCCGCAAACGCTATTGCATCGTCCAGCTTGTCGCCCGCGTTTCGGGTGACGATCAGGCGCAATTTCTGACGGTTCGGGTTCATCAGCGCGTCCCGAACCGCATGCAAGCCAAACAACCAGACCGTCTCGGACGCCGCCGCTTTACGTGCCTGTTCCTTTTCCACGACCCACTTGGGTTTCTTCATTATCCAGGCCTCCGGGCCGAGGGTTTGGTTTCCTGCACAGCGGCGGAACTTTCCTGTTGACGCTCGTTTGGCGCGCTTGTAATCACGCCTCCACGTCGGGTGCAACGCCTGACAGTGGGCGACAGGCCGCAAGGTGTGGCAGGGGACTGTAACTCCCTCGCGGAGACGCACGCCTGGTTCGATTCCAGGGTCGCCCACCATTCTCATAAATATCTGAAACCAAGGCAAATATTTTCCTAAACGGAAATTCCCTATTGAACTTGTGAGATCATTTGGCACTCATCGGTTCTGGGAGCAGGGTTTCGAATACCTGCCATCAGGCGGCGGCACGCCGCGCGGCGATGCGATTGTACCAGTCAACGATAGCATTGAGATCAGCAGCAAGCCGGTCCGCCTCGCCACCGGTGAACTCCTGAAATCCGGCACTGTTCAGGTCGTTCACTCCGACCAGAACCGGGATGTCCTGGGCTAATGCCTCGGCAATCAAGGGACGGAAACCGCGCCCGTCCGCCTCGTGCTTGCCGAATTTGTTGATGATCAGCAGTTGCGGATCACTCGCCAGTGAGGCGGTCACAAGGCCCACTGCCTGTTCCAGCGCCGCCGGGTCCAGACGGCAGCCGCGCGACGCGCTGCCCAGGGATTGCGAAATGCGGATGGTTTCTCCGTCGGGCAACACCTTGACATCCATGTCGCATTTACTGCTGTCGGCACATTCAGTGTTGGTCTGCACCACGCCGGCCAGACGCGCGCCGTGTGCCAAAAGATGTTCCGCAACCGCGCTCAGAAGGCGGTCGGTGGCACCGCGGTCGGTTGTCGTGACATAGGCCAGATTCATTGGGTTCTCCCAGTCGTGGAATGTGTGAACTTTCAGATAGCACGCAGCGCACTGCCCGACCACTCCCCGCTTCAGGGCAGTGGCGAGAGGCCTATGACGGGTACGTGCAGGTGGAGCAAAACAAGAAAAACCGCGATAGAGGCCAGCCAGACCCAAACCGACGGCCACGGACGTGGCGCATGCAGGGACAGGCGGGCGGTGTGACGCGACAAACGGACCCATTCCGCGCCCATGTCCCGCGCCTTGCGCCGGTCGATCAGGGCCATGCCCAACGCCGCGAAGCCGGCAAACAAGCCAAACAGGATGACATGGGACAGGCTGCCGTTGGCAAGCAGATGCGCCAGCGCCCATAACATCAAAGCGGCAAGGATCGGGTGGCGCGTGGTCCTCAGGATGCCCGGTTGATCAGGGTCGAACGGTCGACGCCCGACACCACCGAAAGAAAACGGGTTTTCGATGGCCAGTCCCGCTAGGGCAAGCCAGCACACAATCGGCATGATCAACAGCGGCACCCAGCGCAACACTTGAAACGACGGAATGACCTCGACATAGGGTGCGTTTGCCGCGGCAACGATCAGCCACGCCAGCACCGCCAGGGACAGCAGCGAATAGCTTGCGAAATAACCCTTTTTGCCCAGTACCTCCATCAGCCAGCCCCGCACCGCAGGGCGTACGGGTATGGCATGGCTGAGCAGAAAGGCAACGAGTGCTGCGAGGAATACGCCCCAACCGGCCATGATCTTCTCCGAACCTGTTGCCACCGGTGTAGTTTAAACCGCGCAGGCGGTCCTTGTCCGAAATCAAGTCGGGCGGAAGCGCAGAAATGCCACCCCGCCCGTGTCTTTACAGGCCCAGAGCCTTGCGCCGTTCCTCGGCAAACCCCTGCACTATTCGGTCAGCGATCAGCGCGAGGATAGCCATGGCAGCCCCAGCCGATATGCCGAGGCCCACATCCGCCTGCCCCAGCGCCAGATAAATTGATTGACCCAGACCTGTGGTTCCGATCAGCGCCGCGATCACCAGCATGGCAAATGCGTAGAGGATGGTCTGGTTCAGCCCCAGCAAGATCGTCGGCGCAGCGTATGGCGCGCGCACATCGCGCATAATCTGCCAGTCGGTTGCGCCGCTGGAAATGGCCGCTTCCATCATCTCATCTGGTGTGTTGACCAACCCGTGTCGGGTGTAACGGATCATCGGGACGATGGCATACGCGCAGATCGCCAAGAAGGCCGAGAACTCGCCAATCTGAAAGACCATCAGTACCGGAATCAGGAAGACGAACAAAGGGATGGTCTGCAGCATGTCACAAATCGGACGAACGACTTTCCAGACCGGTGCCCAGACAGCGCTGGCCAACCCAATCAACCCACCTGCCACGGCGCAAGAAAACACCGCCGCGCCACTGAGGTAGAGCGACAGCAACGCCCGTTCCCACAGGCCGGACACAAGGATGGTACACAGCAACCCGACCGACAGAGCCGCCAGACGCCAGCCACCCGCGACATAGCTGAGAGCGGCAGCACCGGTCAGAACGAAGGGCCACGGCAGGTTTGCAATGCCAGTTTCAAGCATCCCGATGAGGATCAGAACAACCAAACCACCGGTCATGCGCCCACGCCACGTCATCAACAGGGCAACAGCCGCACCGGCTGCGAAGAGGCCGTAGCTCATCGCGGGTGTCCACTGAAACCCCCAGGTGAAAGGTAAGACCGCCTGATCCAGACCGATCCGAAGCGGCAGCAGGACATAGAACATTGAGTTGTTTTTGAGTGCATCCAGCCAGGGCCCATTGTTCTGGGTAAAGGCTGTCAGACCCCGGTCCATCGCCCCGGAGACCGGGTCTAGCAGCGTGATTTCAGCCGGGGTCGACGCAGAGCCCCAAACCACGAGAGTGACAACCGCAGCAACAGCCAGGATCGCCCAAACCACACGCCCGTCATATTTCTTGCGTTCAGTGGCAAGTGTGCCGCTCATCCGGTCGATCACAACCGCAAAAACCACAATGACCAGACCAGCGATCATCGCCTCGCCAAACTGCGCCTTGCGCATGGTCAGCAGAACCTCCCAGCCAATGTCGTTAAAGCCACCGATCACAGCGGCGATGATGACCATCGACAAGGCCGCCATAAGACACTGGTTCACACCCACCATGATCTGCGTTCTGGCCGACGGTATTTCGACCTGAAACAGCTGTTGAAAGCGTGTACCGCCAGACATGATGGCGGCCTCTTTGATGTCGGGCTCCACCCGTTCCAGCCCCAGCATGACGTTCCGAGCCATAGGTGGTGCGGCGTAAATCGCCGAGGCGATCAGGCCGACAACAGGGCCAAAACCAAACAGCAGAAGCAATGGCGTCAAATAAGCAAAGGTCGGGACCGTCTGCATCACGTCCAGCACGGCTTGGACAAATGATTTCACGCGCGGCACTTCGTTGGCGAGGATACCGATGGCCCCACCCATGATCAGAGCAACGGGTACAGATACTGCAACCAATGCCAGCGTGTTCATACTTTCGGCCCAATAGCCCGAAGCCAGCACAAAACTTAAGCCCAGAAAGCCGATAGTGTTGAAAAACACCATTTTTGACGGAAGGTGTTGAAAA
Source organism: Ruegeria sp. B1 (assembly GCF_056535885.1). Taxonomy (NCBI): domain Bacteria; kingdom Pseudomonadati; phylum Pseudomonadota; class Alphaproteobacteria; order Rhodobacterales; family Roseobacteraceae; genus Ruegeria; species Ruegeria sp. B1. The sequence goes on from NZ_JBQFJA010000001.1 coordinate 3,642,451, forward strand.
ATCCAGCCGTTGAAAGCCGGTCGAAAATTTTAGCTAGGGGGTCGGCCAAAGCACGGCATTGCCGTCGTGCCGCGCGCTCATGGCCTTCTCCGTCCAAACTGGGGTGACTTTTCAGGCGCGATGGAATTTGGCGAGAAAATGCATCATCGGAATTTTCGAGTTTTTCAACACTATCAGCCCAAAGCCGCCATTGGCAGACCACCAAGGTACCAGCCCAGCGCGGTGACGATGCCGATCAGAATGGGCCATGGCGTATTGCCCAGCACGAAATTCGCCCAATTCATCGGATAGGCCATCAGGTCCGAAAACAACCTTGCCGCTGGTTTGATGCCGTTCAGGAACCAGTCCAGAAAGGCACCAACCCATTCGGTTGCTGGCAATTCCCAAGCGGTGGGCCATTTGACCAACCAAGGCGCGATGCCTTCCAGCGCGAGGCAAAGCGCACCTACAATCACGGCGATCAGCGCAGCCTGGGCCCCTGCTGTCAGTCGCTGCGCCTGCTGTTCGGGAATATCCGTGACAGCAGTCATGTCTCGTCCACCTGAAGCGCAGCAGCCAGATCCGAGGGATGCACCGTACCCACAATCTCGCCATTCGCGTCGCGTACCGGAACCGGCTCGTACAACTCCATGCAATTGGCGAGCGCCGAGTCCAGCGTCATCCCGGTTGTCAGCCCGGGATCGTCCGGCCCACAGTCGCTGTCGCGCTCCCGCATGACCGACGCGACCTTGGCGTGCTGGCCTTTGGCCACGTCCCTGGAAAACTCGCGCACATAATCATCGACAGGACGCAAAACGATATCTGTCGGCGTACCGATCTGAACGATCTTGCCATCGCGCATAATCGCAATGCGGTCGGCCAGTTTCAGGGCCTCCTGAATATCATGGGTAATGAAAACGATGGACTTCTTCAGCGTCGCCTGAATGTGCAGGAATTCGTCCTGCAACTGGCGGCGGATCAGAGGGTCGAGCGCCGAAAACGGTTCATCCAGAAACCAGATATCGGGGTTCACGGCCAGGGACCGAGCGATGCCAACACGCTGGCGTTGGCCACCAGAGAGCTGGCGTGGAAAACTGTCTTCGCGCCCCTCCAGACCGACCAGAGAAATCACTTCCTGAGCGCGCGCAAGCCGTTCCGTCTTGCCAACACCTTGAACGCGCAGCGGGTAGGCCACGTTTTCCGCAACCGTCATGTGTGGGAACAAACCGAAATGCTGGAACACCATGCCCAGCTTTTTACGACGCAAGTCAGTCAGAGCTTTCTTCGAGGCGCCAACAACATTTTCGCCATCCACACGAATCTCACCGCCAGTTCCCGGCAGCAATTGCGAAATGCAACGGATCAACGTGGACTTGCCGGACCCGGACAGACCCATGATGACGAACAGTTCACCATCCTTGACCTCGAAATTGGCGTCCTGCACCGCCGGAATAAACCCGCTCTCGCGCAGGTCCGCTGCGGCTCTGTCAGCATCATTCCCTGACCGAGACAGCGCGTCGGTCAGGGCTTTGTCAGCGCCGGGACCAAAGACCTGCCAGAGGTTCTGGCAGGCGATGGCTGGCGTCGTCGTCTCGGTCACCTATGCGACCTTACTGCGTGGCCGCGTCGACAACCGGACGCCATTTGTCCTCGTTTTCCGACATCCATGCGGCGACGACCTCTTCGACCTGACCGCCGTCAACGTCGATCGCACCCATCATGGGTTGCTAATCTTCGACTGCCAACTGGTAGTTGGTCAGGATTTCGTAGGCGGCAGGCCATTTGTCTTCCATGCCGCTCCACCCCGCCTTGAAGATGCGCGACGGTGAAAAGTCGCAGTCGTTCACGGCATTGGGATTCGGACCCCAGGCCGGGTCGTTGAAACAGGCCTCTTCACCAGCAGGCAGGTCAACAAACTGCACGTCATAGGCGGACATTGCCCAATGCGGTTGCCAGAACGTGATCAGCAGAGGCGATTTTCGCTCAGTCGAGGCGCGCAGTTCCGCGATCAGAGCACCTTCGGACCCCGCCGGAACAGCCTTGAACGGCAGCTCCAAACCGGTCATGCGGTCCGCTCCCGGAGTGCCCCAATCCGCCGGGTAATCAACCAAGCGACCACCAGGTAGGGTCTCGGCTGTGGCAAAAACCTGTGCACAGTCTTTCAAGGCCTCCCAGGCCGGCAAGCCAGGACACAGGTCCGCCACATGCGCGGGGTAAGCAATGCCTTCTTTGGCATCCAGCCCGAGATCTCCGATCTCCACGACAGTGCCTTCATCGATCTTCTTGGCGTATTCGTCAGACACGTTAGACGACCAGATTTCCAGCGTCGCATCAATGTCGCCGTCAGCCAAAGCCTGGAACTGGTTCATCATACCGGCGGTAACATATTCCACGTTGTAGCCAGCGGCCTTAAGCATTTCGCCCGCGACATGCGTAGTCACGTGCTGCCCTGTCCATTCGTTGATCGCCAGTTTGATCGGTTCGTCCACGGCACCCATATCCGCCGCTTGCGCCGATCCTGCGACCGCAAGGGCCAATAGGCTTACACTCAGTTTTTTCATGTTTTTCTCCCTGTTTCGTTGTCATTGTCCCGGGCAGCGATGCGACGCCAACCGAGAGAAATACGCTAAAGCGGTGCCTGTCGCAGCATGCACAAATTCGGCCGCAAAAGGAAAGGGAACAGTCGACGCGCAACGCCGCTTCTTTCGGAACTTTTCTCTCGACGAGCCCCCATTGACCCAAACCACGCACACCCGGCTATGCTAAACCGGGAGGTTAGGGGGATATTGATTGACTAGTCAATATAAAACACGCTGGCGCCGCGTCGAATGTCTGAACTGGTTTCTCCCTTGCCTTCCTGACGCAATCCCCGAAACTCGGACTCCGAAAGGAAACTGCGATGCATCACTTTGACGAGATCTATGAGATTGCAGCAATGCGCCACGGCGGACCGGACGCACTGGAAAGCAAGTTGACCAAGCCCAGGCCAACGGCCGAACTTGTCGCGATGCCGGAAGATCGATGGCTGTCCATCATCACAAAATGCGTGTTCCAGGCGGGCTTTAACTGGAAGGTCATTGAAAATAAGTGGGATGGATTCGAGGCCGCGTTTGACCGGTTCGATGTTGGTCGATGCGCCTTTATGGATGACGAGAAGTTCGACGCCTTGTTGCAGGACACCCGCATTGTGCGCAATGGCACAAAGATCGCCACAGTACGTGACAATGCGGCCTTTCTTTTGGAGTTGCGGGAAGACGGTGGTGCAGGTCAGGTGTTGGGGGGCTGGCCCTCGACCGATTACATCGGACTGCTGGCCATGCTGGCCAAGCGTGGTTCGCGCCTCGGCGGCGCCTCTGCCCAGTATGCGATGCGGTTTGCCGGGCGGGACAGTTTCATCCTTTCACAGGATGTGACGGCGCGGTTGATTGCCGAAGGGGTGATCGACAAGGCTGCAACCTCGAAGAAAGCGATGACCTCAGTTCAGCAAGCCTTCAACACCTGGATGGATCAGTCCGGTCGATCGCTGACCGAAATCAGCCGGGTTCTGGCCATGAGCCTCTGAAAACGGTTTGCGGTCTCTGCTTATCCCATTAGGCTCGCAGGCATGGCTATCCGCGTGTTGTTCCTGGCCCTTTTGTTGCTTGCGTCCTGTGGTCGTCCGCTGACCGATCACGAGCGCGCTTTTGCAGATGCCGTTCAGGGCGAAACACTGAACCTGGATCGCGTGCGTCTGGTCGAGGGTGCGCCCGTTGCGCCAATAACCTATTTCCGCGAAGCCCGACCTCGGCTTGCCTGTCGCGAACGCATCCTGCCCCCGATCGAAGACGGCATGGTGACCGGCAAACCGGCGGCTGTTGCCCTGTTCAACAAGGTCTATTTCACCCGCGACTGGTATCTTGAAGACTATATGTCCGATTATCCGGACGAAATGAACCTGATTGCGGCGATGCTGCTGGCCCACGAACTGACCCATGTCTGGCAGTGGCAGAACCGCAAGACGACCGGGTATCACCCCTTGCGTGCAGCTGCCGAGCATGGCGGGCGCAAAGACCCTTACCTTTTTGATCTGGATACGTCACCGGATTTCCTATCCTACGGGTTCGAACAGCAGGGCGCGATTGTCGAGGAGTATGTGTGCTGCCGCGCGCTTGATCCGGGCGCAGAGCGCACGCAAAGGCTGCACGAAATGCTGGGCACGCATTTCGAACTGGATCCGCTGTCCAAAGGCAATCGCGAGCGAGATGTGGTGATCCCGTGGAGTGGGGCCAAGATTAAAGGCATCTGCAGGTGACGGCTCAGTTCTCCTGAAGCGTTTGCAAATAGGTAACGAGATCCACGATGGGTTGGCTGGTCAGGATCGGCTGACCGGCAGGTGTTTTCATAGACGTGTCCTGACCTTCGAAATATGGGCCATAGACCGGCATCGGGCTGCCATGGCTGACCAACGGATCGCGCCCATCGATCCGAGCGACAACGCGGGCCGTCGGGAAAACGCCGTCTTCATCCGCGAGCTGTTTCAGATTTGTCGGCTGGATGATGAGGACACTGGCCATTGGGCCCTGCCCCGTGGCATCGAGCCCGTGGCAGGTCGCGCAATAGTGCCGATAGAGCTCGGCGCCTGTCTCCAGGTCTTGCCCCCAAGCAGCTTGTGATGCCGTCATCGCAAGCCCGATCCACGCAGCACCAAGTATCCCCTTAACCATCGCATCCTCCTGTCTAGATTGGCATTTACAGGCTTGCCCGGCGGCCATACAGGCGCAATGATCCAGATCAACGAAATCGGCGCAGAGGGTTCGGGCAATGACACAGTACGCAGCCATCATGTTAGCCGCCGGAATTGGCGTGCCAATCCTGGCGGCGCTCAACGCGGCCCTCGGTAAACTGATTGGGTCGCCGACCACGGCAGCGGTCATTCTGTTTGCCATCGCGTTTGGCGCATCGGCGGTCGTGATGCTGCTGTTTCCGGGATTTGAGGCGCTGTCAAAGGTGACACAGGCGCCAAAGCACCTGCTGCTGGCAGGGGTACTGATCGCCTTTTACGTCCTGTCGATAACGCATGTCGCCCCGCATTTCGGTGTCGGCAACGCGGTGTTCTTTGTGCTGCTGGGACAATTGCTCAGTACTGCCGCCATCGACCATTTCGGTCTGTTTGGCGCGCAGGTCACCCCGCTGACATGGGTGCGGGCGGGCGGAATTGCCGTCATGGCGGTTGGCGTCGCGATCACTCAACTGGCCTGAGCACGCCCGCGTCCAATCGCACCACCCGATCCATTCGCCCGGCGAGTTCAAGATTGTGCGTGGCGATCAGTGCCGACAGCCCCTCGTCGCGCACCAGAGACATCAGTGCCTCAAACACCTGATCGGATGTGTCCGGGTCCAGATTGCCCGTTGGTTCATCTGCCAGAAGGACACGTGGTTTATTGGCAAGCGCCCGACAAAAAGCCACGCGCTGTTGCTCACCACCTGACAACGCCGCCGGGCGGTGACCGGCACGTGGAGCGACGCCCACGCGATCCAGCAATTGCATGGCCCGATCTTGCGCCGCGCTCTCGGCAACACCATTGGCCAGTTGCGGCAGGGTGATGTTTTCAAGGGCCGTAAACTCGGGCAGCAGATGGTGGAACTGGTAGACGAACCCCACGTCCTGTCGACGTAGTGCGGTGCGGGTCCGGTCCCCCTTTCCCGACACGTCCTGTTCCGCGATTTCAACCGTTCCGGCATCGGGTGTGTCCAGCAAACCGGCGATGTGCAGCAATGTCGATTTACCGGCCCCCGAAGGTGCGACTAGTGCCACGGCCTCGCCCGAACGCAGTTCCAAATCAGCGCCGCGTAATACCTGAACCTCTCCCGGAGTGCCCTTGAGGTAAGTCTTGGTCAGACCGCCCAGACGCATCGTCACATCATTCATAGCGCAATGCCTCAACCGGGTTCAGCCGTGCGGCGCGGCGGGCCGGGAAATAGGTGACAAAGAATGACAGGCCCAGCGACAACCCGACCGCCTTGAGCACATCTGTCAGATGCAGCTCCGCTGGCAGTGCGTAGATGCCACGTATCGCCGGGTCCCAGACGCCGCCGCCCATCACGTAATTCACGAACGAAAAGATTGGGTCGATATAGATGGCGAACAGACATCCCAACAGGACCCCCATCGCCGTTCCGATGATCCCCGTGAACGCGCCGCAGATGAAAAAGACGCGCAGCACTGATCCTTCGCTCAGCCCGATAGTGCGCAGAATTCCAATGTCACGCCCCTTGTTCTTGACCAGCATGATAAGGCCCGAAACGATATTCATCGCGGCGATCAGAACGAGGATTGAGAGGATGATGAACATCACGTTGTCTTCAACCTCCAATGCCCTCAGAAAACCGCCCGAGGCATCCTGCCATGTCCAGATCTGGCTGCGCTCTCCGGCGGCCTCCAGAATCGGGATCAGGATTGGACCCAGATCCTCGGGACGCGCGACCATGACTTCGATCTCGTCTGCCACACCTTCGCGATTGAAAAAGCTCTGGGCTTGAGAAAACGGCATGTAAACCCGGGTCCGGTCAATGTCGTAGCGCCCGGCGGAAAACACGTAAACGAGTCGGTAGGCATTGACGCGCGGCGAGGTGCCAAACGCCGTCTTGACGCCATTTGGCGATGTCAGCTTGACGGTGTCACCCACCGTTGCGCCGATGCTGCGCGCAACGCCCGAACCGATGGCGATGACGTCCTCGCCCGTCGCGAATTGGGATAGATCACCTGCGGCCTGCTCGCTTTGGGCGACCCCGGGCAAATCGCGCAGATCATCGGGTCGGATGCCAAACACCTCGACCCCGCTGCTGCGGTCGCGGTTGGTAATCAAAACCTGCCCCTTGACCAGCGGCGCGGCGCGTTCGACGCCCGCGACCTGTGCGATACGAGATGACATGCTTTCATAATCGGTGATCGTGCGATCAACCCGTCCCTGCCCGTCGATCTCTCCAGACGAATACACTGTGACATGGGCGTTGGCGCCCAGAATTGTGCCCACGAACTCTGCGCGGAAGCCGGACCGGACAGCCAGAGTAGCGATCAGGGCAAACACCGCCAGCGTTATGCCGATCAAGGAGATCCACGTCATGACGCTGACGCCCCCTTCGACACGACGCGCGCGCAGATACCGCCAGGCTATTTTCCATTCAAAGGGCGCAAAGGGCGCGGGTGTGTTGGCCATGCCTGCTCCGGTCTACTGATCGCGGCGACCCTTTCGGCATTTCGTCGGATGGTCAACCCGGTTGTCAGTTCTTGCGGCGCTCTCAGACCTAGAGCGCCGAAGTTTTCTGTAGAACCATCTCCGCCTCGGTCCGTCCGCAAATTCCCCTGGACTCCAAGGCCGCGAAGACCTGTTGGCGCATGTGATCCGGCAAGTTCGAAATTGCCCGGTTGTGCAATCCGAGGCTCAGCGCTTCGGGGTTATCCAATCGAGAGACCAATTCCGCCAGCTCGTCCTGCGAATATGTCGGCCATAAACCGATATTCTGGGTGTGGGCATGCTCGAACCATGGGGCGTATCCCGCCGGGTTTTTGAGACAGAAGGCGTTCAACAACATGAATTCAGAGGGGCGCCTGCGCGAGGCAAACAGGGACTGAACGGACCCGTACCTTGCATTTATCTCCTCCAACACCCCGAGGATCAGGGACCTGCGCACCGGAAAGGGCGTCGAAAATGTCGTGGTCTTACATGTCGGCAGGTTCGGGCGGTCCACATCCAGCGCATCCAAACTCTGCAAAAACCAGTTTCGATGATAGTCGCTTTTGACATCCATGAACGAGATGCGCGCGGTACCCGCATCGGAAAAAAACTTCGCCTCATCGAAGGACCGCAAGAACAGGTTCTTGGTGTCCAGGATGATCATATTCTCTGACGCTGCGACGCGCGCTGCGCCAAGCTTCAGCACCTGCTGCGCCCTGTACCCATTATTGCCGCGCCATCCGCCTTTTCGGATCAGCGGCAGACGAAAACGGTTTTCAATCAGCACCCGATCGCGCAGGGGCCTGCGGGCACAATGACCCGGTCCCAGTAAAACATCATCACCGCTGTGAAGCTGCACCTTGGATCGCAATGCCCCATAGTTTGAAAGGATAGGTTCTACCTTTTGGCGAAGGCTGGTCTCATCGACATCGTTCAGGATCACATGGATGGATGCGACGTGCTCGGGGGCGACAAACCGGGCAAGGGACAGCGCCTGAAGTTTGAGCAGGGGGAAGTCCTTGGAATAGACGACGGTGGCAAAACTCAGCAAAACGCATTTTCCTCGTGGCCGCGTTGCCCCCTGTACCACCAAATCCTGCCGGGTCAATTCTTGCCAAGGCGCGCAGAAAACGAATCAATCCGGGCCGCAGCATGTTTTTAAACACACAGAGGTAGTCCTCAAGACCTACGCGCGACACCTGAAGTTGTGAAGTCAATCACAGACAGGTGCCGATTGTTTCAGCTATGAAGTCAATGCAGGCATTGCGTGAGTCACTGAACTCAAAATGCAACATTTATTAAGCAACTTTATTTCGCTTTTTGCTTATTTTTAGAAACTTTGTCACCCTGACTGCGGGGGAACACATTTCAGAGCGGGGGTCGCTCATGAATATCTATACTAGACCAGAGGGGTCGGGCCCGATTTTGGCCCGCAATGCATCAACAGACCTAGATTGCGAAACCGCAGCATTACTGCGCGCGGCGATCCGGCCGATCTTTGCCAGCGCTGCAAGCTGGGCCAACTTATCAGACATTCTGAAAGCCAAAGGATATGATCTGGCGTTCCGGCAAGGGCGGTTGTGCGTGACCGACCGTGCCAGCGGGGCTCGGATTTGCGGGTTGCGGTTTCTCGGATTCGAGTTTCGGGATCTCGTGCGTCGACTTGGACGTCCGATTGTCGTAGCGCGGGGCAATGGTGCCAATGGCGACGTGCTTGCTGTGCGACCGACACGCAGCAGAGCCTAGAAACTCCGCCAGAACTGGACTGAGCGTCTAAGGGTTTTTGACAAGCTGTGACGGGCCGCGATCCGGATCGGTTCAGGCGTGTCCGCGTTGCGCAACACCTCAGCAATCAACCTCAGCGGCATGTGCCCGCGACGATAGAATTCCGCAAAGTCCTGCTGAGTCAGATGGCGCGCGGCTTGGAAACCCGCATAGTATTTCACCCAGACACGCGCATAGTCCTGACCCGTTGCGGCATCGTCACTGGTGGCCCCACGATCCCAGAACAGGGATATCGGGTCGTCCATCCGCTCGCCTTGGTATCCGCCCCCAATCAGGCGCAGCATAAGGTCGTAATCCGCAGCAATGCGAAACTGGGTGTCATGGCCGCCGAGGGCGAGGAACACATCGCGCTTCAAAAAGACCGAGTTGTGGCAGAACGGCATCCTTTGCAGGATGGCTTTCAACGACATCCGCTTTTCCATGCTTTCGCTGCCATCCTGTAACCGGCGAAGCGTCGAGCCATATAGAAAATCGGGTCGCGTTTGTTCCAGACGATCCGCCGCGCGGTTCAGAATGTCGTGTGACGCCAACGAGTCGTCTGAGTTCAGAAACAGCAGGTAGTCTCCCTGTGCCGCCTCTGCGCCCTTGTTCATCGCGTCATATAAGCCGCTGTCCGGCTCGCTGATGACGCGCGTTCGGCCTGCGTTTTCAGTCACATTAGTCAGGAAATCGAGCGTACCATCGGTCGAAGCGCCATCCTGAATGATGTGTTCGGCCCGGCTGCACTTCTGCCGTTCCATGCAGTCGATGACACCGCGAAAGCTGTCCTGCCGTCCCTGTGACACAAGATCATAGGTCGCCGTGATCACCGAGATCAGCGGCGCGTCGGACGGATCAGGCGATTTGCTCATAGATCCCGGCGACCTTGGCGACGGCAGCTTCGGGGCTGAGCTCTGCGCTTTCGCCCGTACGGCGGCTGGTCAATTCCACGATACCGTTCTTCAAGCCGCGCGGCCCAACGGTGATGCGCCAAGGCAAACCGATCAGGTCCATGGTGGCGAACTTACCCCCTGCCCGTTCGTTACGATCATCGTAGAGCGGCTCTAGACCCAGCGCGGTCAACGCCGAGTAGATCGTTTCGCAGGCTGCATCAGCCTCTTCATCACCTTGCTTGAGGTTGACGATCCCGCAGTGGAACGGCGTGACACCTTCGGGCCAGATGATGCCTTTGTCGTCGTGGCTGGCCTCAATAATCGCACCGACCAGCCGGCTGACCCCGATGCCGTGGCTGCCCATATGAACCGGGACCGGCTTGCCATCGGGGCCTTGGACGGTCGCGCCCAGCGCTTCGGAGTATTGAGTGCCAAAATAGAAGATCTGGCCAACCTCGATGCCGCGCGCCACACGGCGACGCTCTTCGGGGATCTCGTTGAACAACGCGCCGTCATGGGTTTCATCCGTGCGCGCATATTTCGATGTGAACTCTTCCAAAATAGCTTGGCATTGCGCGCGGTCATCATAGTCAATGACTCGGTCGCCAAAGGTGAGATCGGTCACCGCGCTGTCGTAGAAAACCTCGGACTCGCCGGTATCCGCCAGCACCAGGAATTCATGGGTGTAATCGCCGCCAATCGGGCCGGAATCGGCGCGCATCGGGATGGCTTGCAACCCCATCCGCTCATAGGTGCGCAGATAGCTGACCAGGTGACGGTTATAGGCGTGCAGCGCATCCTCTTTGGTCAGGTCGAAATTGTAGCCGTCCTTCATGTAGAACTCGCGGCCCCGCATCACACCGAAACGCGGGCGGATTTCATCCCGGAATTTCCACTGAATCTGATAGAGCGTTAGCGGAAGGTCCTTGTAGCTGTTCACATGACCACGGAAGATGTCTGTCACCAGTTCCTCGGCGGTCGGTGTGAACAGCATATCCCGGTCATGCCTGTCCTTCATCCGCAGCATTTCCTGACCGTAGCCGTCATAGCGCCCGGATTCGCGCCACAGGTCGGCGGATTGCAGTATCGGCATCTGGATGGCGATATGGCCTGCCCGCGCCTGTTCCTCGTGCACGATGTTTTCGAGCTTGCGCAGCACTTTGAAGCCTAGCGGCAACCAGGAATAGATGCCGGCAGCCGCCTGCTTGATCATGCCAGCACGCAGCATCAACCGGTGGCTGACAATCTGGGCCTCAGACGGGTTTTCCTTGAGTACGGGCAGAAAGTAACGGCTGAGGCGCATTGTTTGACCTTCACGGGTAAGACTTCGACTTCAAAGCTGCTTATGCCAAAGGTCCGCCGGGGGCAATCGCGCACTGGAGATTTTGCGATCTGCAACTTGCCGGTTTTTTTGATTGACCCGCCAGTCAGGGTTTTCAATTGTAACAAAACTGAAAAACTCAGAGGCATCGATGCAGACGATTCAAGAACCGGCGCGGGATACACCCGTTATCCACACAACGGACATTCTGGTTGTGGGTTCCGGTCCCGCTGGCTTGGCGGCGGCCCTGTCCGCCGCAAGGGCGGGTGCCGAAGTCACGCTTGTTGACAGGTTCGGCTGCATGGGCGGCAATATCACCGCCGTAGGGGTCGAAGGGTTTGCCTGGTATCGGCACGAACAGACTGTCGAGGCGGGCGGTATCGGAATGGAATTCGAAACCCGCGCCAAGGAAATGGGTGCGGCGGTACCGGAAAGCCAGTCGCTGAGTTACGAGTTGGACAGCGAAGGGTTCAAACTGGTCGCTGACCGGTTGGTGGAAGAGGCAGGCGTGTACCCGATGCTGCACCGGCAGTTCGTTGCTCCGATCATGGAAGGCGACCGGATCACCGGCATCATCACCGAATCCAAAGCCGGGCGCGAGGCGGTTCTGGCACGGATCGTGATCGACGCGACGGGCGATGCAGATGTGGCCCATCGCGCCGGAGCGCCGACACAGAAGACGGCACCGGAAGAGATGATGGCGGCGTCGGTCATGTTCCACCTTGCCGGGGTCGACAAGCGCGCCTTTATGGAAGGCGTCAAAGCCGATCCGCAGACCTACAAGGACTGGGGCGGTGGCGGAGAATGGAACATCGAAACCAGTGGCAAAGAGGACGACATGTTCTCGCCCTTCGTTCACAAACCCTTCCAACAGGCGATTGATGCAGGGGTGATCCCGGCCCATCTGAACACCATCGCCGGCACCTGGGGTGCGATGCATGACACCGGAGAACTGACCTACATGAACCTGATTCATTTGGATCAGGTGGATGGCACCGACCCGGACAGTCTCACAAAAGGAGAAATCGAAGGACGCCGGCAAACCATGCTCGCAATCGATGCCCTGCGCCGCTTTATGCCTGGGTGCGAGAACGCACGATTGCGGAACTTTGGGATGACCATCGGCATCCGCGATACCCGCAAGATAGATGCTGTTTACAATATGACCGAGGACGATGCCCGCCATCAGGGTCGCTTCGAAGACTCAATCGGTATCTACCCCGAGTTCATCGACGGGTACGGCATCCTGATCCTGCCAACGACCGGGCGCTACATGCAGATCCCTTACCGTTCGATGCTGCCCAAACGCATTAAGAATCTGCTGGTTGCCGGGCGGTCGCACGGGGCCGACCGTGTTGCGCATGCCGCGACACGCAACATGGCCTGCTGCGCGGTCATGGGTCAGGGCGCGGGCATAGCGGCTGTGCAGTCGCTGAAAAGCAACCGTGATCTGGATGCGCTGGATCTGGCTCCGGTGCACAAAGAGCTGGATCGCCAAGGCGTGCGGGTCTTTTGATTATCGGAACCCCTTGTTTGTGCCACCAGACACCGACCTCAAACTCCGGATCATGAAGCGCTTGCATAAAAGAGGTCCATAGGACTAGAACCCCGAAGAGGCCGCAATCAAGGGGACCAGCATGGCTTTGCCGGTGAGGGATCAGCTCAGGTACTGGGGCATTGCCGCAGCGGTCTTTGTATTCGTTCTTTGGGTGCTCGGGGATGTCTTGCTTCCGTTTGTGATCGGCGGCGCAATTGCTTACTTCCTGGACCCTGTTGCCGATCGCTTGGAAAAGTTCGGGCTGACGCGTATGGCTGCAACAGGCATCATAACCGTCGTTGGGGTTCTCGGTTTTGTTCTGGTCCTGCTGATGGTCGTACCCGCATTGGTCACCCAGCTGATCGACCTGGTCGATGTGATGCCCAGCCTGTTTCAGGAATTGCGCGGGTTTATCGAGAAACAGTTCCCTTCAATTCTGGATCGCAACTCCAGTTCGCATCAGTTTCTGGTGTCACTTGGTGAAACGCTGAGGTCGAAGACAGGCGATGTTCTGCAATCCGTTGTCGCCTCACTCGGATCAGCCATCAACGTGGTTGTCCTATTGGTCATCGTGCCGGTTGTGACCGTCTATCTGCTGCTGGACTGGGATCGCATGATTGCACGGATCGCAGAATTGCTGCCGCGCGATCACGCGCCGACAATCAAGCGGCTGGCCGGTGAAATTGACAACGTTCTGGCCTCGTTTGTGCGCGGCATGGGGACGGTGTGTTTGATTCTCGGAACCTACTACGCCGTCGCCCTGATGCTTGTCGGTCTTCAGTTTGGTCTGATCGTCGGGTTCATCGCGGGTCTGGTGACGTTCATTCCCTATCTCGGCGCGCTGATCGGCGGGACACTGGCTATTGGGTTGGCGCTGTTTCAGTTCTGGGGCGACTGGGCGCATATCGGATTGGTGGCCGGTATCTTCGCGTTGGGTCAGGTGACCGAAGGCAACTTTCTGACCCCCAAACTGGTTGGCCATTCGGTCGGTTTGCACCCGGTTTGGCTGCTGCTCGCCCTATCGGTCTTTGGCGCATTGTTCGGCTTCGTCGGCATGCTGATTGCGGTTCCGGTTGCGGCCGCGCTGGGTGTACTGGCGCGGTTCGGAACCTCGATCTACCTCGACAGCCGCCTCTATACAGGCTTGGAAGGCCAGGATCAGGAAGCCGAGTGAATGTCCCGACAGCTGAGCTTTGACCTGCCAGCCAAAACTGCGCTGGGGCGCGAGGATTTCTTTGTATCGCCGGCCAATGCCCTGGCGGTAGCGATGATCTCGGCCACCTCCTGGCCGGGCAATAAGCTGGTGCTGAGCGGACCTGCCGGGTCAGGAAAAACGCATCTGGCCCATGTCTGGGCAGCGGAAACCGGTGGCCGGATCGTGCAAGCCACATCACTGCTGCATGACGATGTCCCTGATCTCGCCCGCGTCCCAATCGCCGTCGAAGACATTCCTGAGATCGCGGACAACCCTGAGCAGCAAGAAGCCCTGTTTCACCTGCATAATCTGATCCTTTCAGAGGGGCATGCCTTGCTGTTGACCGGGCGTTCGTCACCGAACCTCTGGCGCTTGCCGCTGGCCGATCTGCAAAGCCGGGTCGAAGGTGCCCAACATGTTGCGCTGGATCCCCCGGATGACGCCCTGCTGGGCGCTGTGCTGGCGAAACTGTTCGTGGACCGGCAGCTCAGCCCCAGACCCGACGTGATCGCGTATCTGGTCAAACATATGGATCGGCGATTCGAAACGGCCGCAACAGTGGTTTCCCAACTGGATCAACTGGCGCTATCGGAAAAAAGAGACATCACCCGCGCGCTGGCCATCCGGGTCCTGAACATCCACGCCGTCGAAACTGACACGGGCGATTGACCCATGCGTCGTGATTTCGCATCCTGACAACGGAATTTCTGGAAAGACCATGGATCAGACCGTCGACACCAACATCCCGGATTGGGGACCTTTCGGAAGACCTCTGTTCGATGACCCGGGAACCAGGGCCCTATCGCGCGTCGGTGTTGTAGATGTCGGGTCGAACTCGGTGCGGATGGTGATCTTTGACGGCGCGGCGCGGTCACCGGCGTATTTCTACAACGAAAAAGTGATGTGCGAGCTCGGGGCCGGACTGTCGGAAACCGGACGTCTCAATCCGCTGGGCCGTGAACGCGCACTGGCGGCGCTGCGCCGGTTTCATCAATTGGCGGAGGATCTGGGTCTGCCCGGCCTGCACGTGGTTGCAACTGCGGCCGTCCGCGAGGCGAAAGATGGGCCCGAATTCTGCGAACAGGTCAAGATTGAAACCGGGCTGGACGTGGCGGTCATCGACGGGCAGGAAGAAGCGCGCCTTTCGGCCCAGGGTGTTCTTTTGGGTTGGCCCGGGGCCTATGGTCTGATCTGCGATATTGGTGGCTCCTCTATGGAGCTTGCCGAAATTGGGGAAGGTCAGGTTGGGGGGCGCCTGTCTTCGCCCCTTGGTCCGCTCAAACTCAGAGACATCAAGGGCGGTCGGCGCGCACGTAAGGCGCATATCAAATCCACAATGGAAGAGCTGCGCGATCAGATGGGTCCGCAACGTGATCGTCTGTTTTTGGTCGGCGGCAGCTGGCGCGCCTTTGCCCGGCTGGACATGTTGCGCCGGGGCTACCCGCTGAACGTGCTACACGAATATCGCATGACCACCAAACAGGTGCACCAGACCATCAAGTTCATTGAAAAGAATGACCCCGACAAGCTACGCAGTCAGGCGGGCGTGTCGGGGTCTCGGATGTCGCTGATTCCCTTTGCAATGGATGTTCTGGCGCGGTTGATCCGTACGTTCAAACCGAAGGACATCGCCATCTCCAGCTACGGCATTCGCGAAGGGTTGCTGTACGAACAAATGTCGCAAGAACAGCGCGATCGCGACCCGTTGATCGAAGCCAGCCGGTTTTCCGAGGCCAAAGATGCCCGCCTGCCCGGATTCGGACGCCATCTTTATGAATTTGTGATGCCGCTGTTTAAATCCGCGTCTCCCGCGAGAGTGCGCTTGATCAAGGCCAGTTGTTTGTTGCATGACGTCAGCTGGCGCGCACACCCGGATTACCGCGCCGAAGCCTGTTTCGACTATGTTACCCGCGCCAATCTGGGTGGCCTGAAACACTCGGAACGTGTGTTCATCGGTCTGGCATTGCAGCACCGATATCGCAACAAGCGCGAAGATAACCGTTTTGCCCCTCTTTATGAGTTGTTGAGCGAAGAGGATCAGAAGCAGGCCGAGATATTGGGCAAGGCGATGCGGTTTGGCGCAATGTTATGGATGCACAACGGTGACAACATGGGACGGCTGCGGTTCTTTCCCAAAAAGCGGCAGCTGGATCTGTTCCTGACCAAGGCCGCCGAACCCTTGTTCAGCGAGGTCGCCAAAGCGCGACTGAACTCGCTGACAATCGCCCTTAAGTCAGAGACACGTGTGGTCATCAAAGGCTGAGCTTTCGGCGCTCAGATATCCGTTGCACCTTCGGAGGAATCGCTGCCCTCTTCGGTGTCCTCGGTGTCGTCAGACGGGTCCTTTGGCGGTTTTTTACGGAGGATGATGTCCCCGTTTGGCAGCATCTCGGGCGCTTCGTAAACGCTCCAATCCTGAACCTCGCCCGCCAGTTCAGCCAGAGCCGGACCCATTTCCTGAAAGAACGACTGCATTGCCGGGCCAAACTGGCTGACCATGCCACGCAGATCATCCAGCGCCGGTTCCATCTCTTTGCGCAGACCCTCAAAAAACAGCTCGGCCCCCTGCTCCATCAGTGACTTGCCATCGTCTTCCTGCGCGCTGACCGGCGCGGCAATAAGGATGGACATCAAGCTGATCGAGAGAAAACGTGTCATGGGTAGAAATATAAACGACGCAACGGAAGCCTGAAAGGTCATAATTCTATGTCCAAAGTGACCGGGAAATGGTCAGAGGCCGCGAGCAAGGCATCCCGCAAGTCCGCAGACGCCCAGCAGGCTGCATCGTTGAATGGATGCCAGATGCGCCACTCCGGGCGCTTTGCGCGCAAGTCTTCGCTGATCATGATGTAATCCAGCAAGGCCTCAAGAAACCGTCCTTCGTCGGGCCGCGCAAACCGCGCCGTCGAAAGGGCCGATCCCGGTCGCGGGCCGAATGCCGAAACCGCGTGGGGGTCATACAATCCGGCCTGCAACAGAATTTCGACCGAGGACCGCCCAAAAAGGTGTTCAAACTCATCCAGACCGGGCCCGTCATTCAGGTCGCCCAGCAGAATAACGGGCTCGGCCGCTGCCAGATGCGTCTCGACCCGCCGGGCCAGCCACACCGCCTGCGCCAATTGTTTACGGCGATTGGCAATCGAGATGCGGATGGCTTCGTCACGGGTTTCGGCCCCATGCGGGGCCTTTGACTTGAGATGCGCACCGATCAAGCGGAATTCGACCCCTGCATGTGACCGAATAGCCAGTTCCATGGGGGGTTTGGAAAACCGAACAACATCCTCGCTTGCGTCGATATCCAGATCGATACGGAAGTCCTTGTCAAATCGCGGCGCACCGGTCGAGTCCGCAGCACCCAAAGGGTCGTGGCGCGCGGTCAGAACCGATGGGTCATAAAGCAGCGCCAACTCTTGATGGGTTTCATTGGCAAACCCCATGATGGCGTTGGTTGTGCGCAGATTAAAGGCTTCGGCAAACTCTTGAAGCGCGCGGACCGTGTTTTGTGATTTGCCTGTATTCGGGGCCTCCACGATCAGGATAGCGTCTGCATCAACGGCGGTGAGGACAGTTGCGATGGCTTCGATTTGTTGTGCCTTAGTGACGTCATGACGACCCGACCAGCTGTCATCGACAATCAAGTTATCCTTGCGGTCGAACAGGTTGGCGAACCATTCGATATTGTAAGTCGCCAACCGCATTTGCTCAGACCCGCGCGCCGTTGATCTCATCCCAGGCTTGGTTGATGTCGATCATCTTCTTTTCCGCCAATCGGATCGCCTCTTCCGGAACACCCCGGGCCATCATGGCGTCGGGATGGGTATCGCGGACCAGCTCGCGCCAGACTTTGCGAATGTCCGGCAACGGCATATCGCGCGGAACACCCAACACCGTGTAGGGGTCTTTGGGCGCGTCGGGTACAAATCGCGCGCGCAACGCCAGAAACTGCGCGTCGGTCTGACCAAAGATGTTGCTGACATCCTCCAGAAACTCATTTTCATTTGGATGATAAAACCCGTCTGCCATGGCGATGTGAAACAAGCCTTCCATCAGATCGCACAGGGTCGTGCTGTCCTCGGAAAACATGCTGGCAATCTTGCGGGCATAGTCCTGATATCCTGCAACATCCGTCCGGGCCATGTTGAAGACCCGGGCCGCGCCCTCTTCGTCTTCGCGCGCGATTTGAAACACGTCGCGAAAAGCGGTGACCTCGTCCCGCGTCACCTGCCCGTCCGCCTTGGCCATTTTCGCGCCCAATGCGATCACGGCAATTGTAAACGCAACAGATTTCTCGGGGGGAGACCGCAGTTTTTCAAAAACGGCGGTCAGGCTTTCCCCTTGGGCAAGCGCACTGAGCGCATCCGATATGCGGGTCCAGATCGACATGGGCGCACCCTAGCGCCACAAACGACGCCTGTCAGGCACCGATCAATCCGGCGCAAGTATTTTTTGCATCAGGACAAGATCCAGCCACTGCCCCCATTTGCACCCAACTTCTGGCATCCGGCCAACCTCGACAAAACCGAGGCGGGTATGAAAGGCAAGTGCTGCCGGGTTTTCGGCGGAAATCCCAGCAACAAGAACGTGCACATCATCGTCACGCGCAACGGATTCCAGACGCGCCATCAATGCCCGACCGACGCCTTTTCCGCGTGCGGCTGGCGCCAGATTAATTGAGAGTTCACGACTGCGAGCGTAGCCGGGGCCAGAGCGAAACTGGCCGTAGGTGGCAAATCCAACAACCCGCCCCCCGGCCTCGGCGACCAGATACCGGGCGCCCTTACTTCGGATATCCGCCGCAATGTCCTCGAAGGATTTAAGATCCGTTGTAAACGTCACCAGGGTGTCGGAAATGATTGTGTTGGCGATGCCCTGAATAGCGTGCGCATCGAACACCTGGGCTTGCCGGACAATCATTCCAGTACACGCGGCCCGTGCGGCGTTTCGAATTCCGCCCGTAGCCCGGGCGCACCTGTATGAAACTGCACGCCGTCCACTTTCCCAGTAAAACCAGACAGTTCCGCGACATTTGGGTGTGACACATGCAATTGACGCAGTGTGCATCCGCTGGCTGCCAACATGGCTGCCGGATGTAGATCTCCCAGCCACTGAATGTAGGCCGGGAACAGGTTGTCAAACGGCAAACGTCCCGACTTTGGCACGGCCATACGCCACCGCAGTGCGCCACGCTCCAGATCGATCGGAGTCACGGGCCCGTCCGGCACCGTCACCTGCCCGATATCGTCAACCCGGCAAATCCAGTTTGTCAGCTTTGGCGGGCCTTCGAACCGGTCCAGATCAAACCAGCGGGGCTGGTCCGGAACCGGCGCGTCCGGATCAATCGCAATCGCTTCGAGGTACAGCCCGTCCGCCAGACCAAGCAACCTGTTGTATGTTCCGAACTTTGCATGCTTGCCGCCGTCTTGCAGACTGACGCCCAAAGCGTCTTCGACATGGGCCGCCGCTGCCTCCAGTGTTTCTGCGGCAACCGCCAGATGATCCAGTTTCACGCGTTTTCCCCCAAATTCAGTGATCCACACAAGTTCAGCGCGCCGACGCGCACTATTTCGAGCCGCGCGCTTCGCCGATCAGTCGCAGAATGTCCTGTGCGGCTTCGGGAATATTGGTTCCCGGGCCGAAGATGGCTTTCACACCATGGTCGTACAGGAATTGATAATCCTGCTGCGGAATAACACCTCCACAGATCACGATAATGTCTTCGGCACCCGCTTTTTTGAGCTCTTCGACCAATTGCGGGGCCAGGGTCTTGTGCCCAGCGGCCTGTGACGAAATCCCCACCACATGGACGTCATTGTCGACCGCATCCTGCGCCGCCTCGGCCGGGGTTTGGAACAAAGGCCCCACATCGACATCAAAACCAATGTCGGCAAAGGCGGTGGCGATCACCTTGGCACCGCGATCATGGCCGTCCTGCCCCATCTTGACCACCAGCAGGCGCGGGCGGCGACCCTCGGTTTCGGCAAAGTCTTCGATGGATTTCTGGATGGCGGCAAAGCCTTCGTCGCCCTCATAAGCGGCACCATACACGCCGGCCAAAGTCTTTACCTCGGCGCGATGACGACCGAATTCTTTTTCCATTGCCATGCTGATCTCTCCTACGGATGCACGGGCGCGGGCAGCCTCGACGGCAGCGGCCAGCAGGTTTCCGCCCTCTTTGGCGGTCTTGGTCAGGGCGTCCAGCGCGGTTTGGCAGGCGGCCTCGTCTCGGGTCGCGCGGATACGTTCCAGCCGCGCAACCTGCGCGTCGCGCACAGCAACATTGTCGACATCCAATATATCGATCGGGTCTTCCTGTTCTTTGCGGTATTTATTGACCCCAACGATGACCTCTTCGCCCCGGTCGATCATGGCCTGACGCCGCGCCGCGCTTTCCTCAATCCGCAGCTTGGGCATGCCCGAGGCCACAGCCTTAGTCATGCCACCCATTTCCTCGACCTCTTCCATCAGGGCCCAGGCTTTTTCGACCAGCTCATTGGTCAGGCTTTCGATGTAGTAGGAGCCGGCCAGCGGATCGACCACATCGGTCACGCCGGTTTCCTCCTGCAGAACAAGCTGGGTATTCCGTGCGATACGAGCCGAGAAGTCAGTCGGCAACGCAATCGCCTCATCCAGAGCATTGGTGTGCAGCGACTGGGTGCCGCCCAGAACCGCGCTCATCGCCTCATAGGCGGTGCGGATCACGTTGTTGTAGGGGTCCTGTTCCTGCAGCGACACACCCGAGGTCTGGCAGTGGGTCCGCAGCATCTTGGAGCGTTCAGATTTTGCGCCAAAATCTGTCATCACGCGGTGCCAGAGCGTGCGCGCGGCGCGTAGTTTTGCGATCTCCATGAAGAAATTCATGCCGATGGCAAAGAAGAACGACAAACGGCCCGCAAACTTATCCACATCCATCCCGGCCTGCGTCGCGGCACGGACGTATTCCCGGCCATCAGCCAGCGTATAGGCCAGCTCTTGCACAAGGTTCGCCCCAGCCTCTTGCATGTGGTAGCCCGAGATCGAGATCGAGTTGAACTTTGGCATCTCATTCGAGGTGAACTCGATGATGTCCGAGATGATCCGCATCGATGGGTCGGGCGGGTAGATATAGGTGTTGCGCACCATGAACTCTTTCAGAATGTCGTTCTGAATAGTGCCGGAGAGGACGGACTTGTCGTGGCCCTGTTCTTCGCCCGCAACGATAAAGCTCGCCAGAATTGGGATCACAGCGCCGTTCATCGTCATTGAAACCGAGACCTTGTCCAACGGAATACCATCGAACAGGATTTTCATGTCTTCAACGCTATCGATGGCCACACCGGCCTTGCCGACATCGCCAACAACGCGCGGGTGGTCGCTGTCGTAGCCCCGGTGTGTGGCCAGATCGAAGGCGACCGAGACACCCTGCTGACCCGCCGCCAGATTGCGACGGTAAAAGGCATTCGATTCCTCCGCCGTTGAAAACCCGGCATACTGGCGGATCGTCCACGGGCGACCCGCATACATCGTCGCCTTGACGCCACGTGTGAACGGCCCAAAGCCGGGCAGCGACCCCATATGCGGCAGATCGGCGGTGTCGGCTTGGGTATAGAGCGGTTTGACGTCGATCCCCTCCAGGGTTTCCTTGGTCAGATCGTCCAACGGTCGTCCGCGCAGCTCTTTCTCGGCCAGCGCGCGCCAGTCATTCGTGTCGGTCATTGAGGTTCCTCTCGTCAATTCGGATCGCAACGGACGTTTCCGTGCCTGCGTTTGAGCGTTTTAGAGATTTGAGGTCCGCGTACCCGTCGGCACCGGAGGCCAGCCACGTCAGGTCATCCGCGTATGTGGACCACAACTGCAGAGTTTGCGCCTGGCTCAGACCCTGCGGTCTGGGGTTCTTGTCACGGTTCGTCCACACATCGCGATGCAGTTGCGGCGCAATGCATTGCGTCACCGCGCTCATCTGAGCGTCCGGACATCCTGCGAATTCTTCAAAAGGCAAGACGATGACGGGTATGCCGGGAAAACCATTTGCGAGGTCCGTGATCACATGTCGCCAGCTGCGTTCACCCCCGGCAATGCGTTTCCAATGCGCTGGCGCAACAGGACTGTTCCCGCGCCGGATCATGTAAGCCGCGACCGAGGCCCAATACATGTCCAGCGACCGGATATTCAATACAACCTTGGACACCCAGCCGTTGAATACCGAGGCGAGTACCTGCGCGCGCTCCCATGCATCGGGATACAGCTTGGACTGTCGCAGATTTTGAGCCATCCGGCCGAGAAAGTTTTCTTCGCTCACCAGCAATTGTTTGGCGCCGTTGTCGTGGTAGTCTTGCAGATTGCGTTGCAACCGCTCCTTTGCCACCGGTGTCAGCGACTTCAACGCATTCAATTCCGTTTTGCGAGTCCAGTCCGGACCCCAGAAGGCAATGCCCTGACGCGCGAATTCCGTTGCGTTGCGCTGAACGTAGTCCTGAAAACTGGTGGTCGCGCAGCGATGGGCGCCGAGATGAAGGACTACCTCCATAGCCTCACCCCCTTGCCGTACCCTGGCCGCAATCCGGATTGCGCCAAGGTCACGGTGCAGCCGGTTTCCTTGAGCGTCCTGTTTGTTGCACGTAACTTTTTTGAGACGATGTGCATTTCGCCGGTCGCATTCGTGAACACAGGGTCTATATTCATCGGAACAGGAGGCCATATGAATCGCACGCTTGCCGTTGTTTTCTCGGCACTATTTCCGCTGGTTGCGCTGGCGGCTGACGGATCTACCCCGGCAGAAGACGCATTTGTTCGCCCAGTGGGAGAAAGCGACCTCAGTGAATTCCTCTGGACGCACCGTCCGATCGTGGTCTTTGCCGATACACCTGCGGATCCAAGGTTCCGGCAACAAATCGACATGCTGCTGGAGGGCGAAGAGGCGATGCGCGACCGCGATGTTATCGTTTTGACCGATACCGATCCCGGCGCTCGATCCGCGATCCGGTCCCAATTGCGTCCGCGCGGGTTCCAGATGGTCTTTATCGACAAGGACGGTGTGGTCAAACTACGCAAACCATCACCGTGGAGTGTACGTGAAATCGGCCGCTCGATTGACAAAACGCCTTTGCGTGAACGTGAAATCCGAGAGCGGCGCGAGGGCGGCTGATATCCGCATCCCTTGCTGAAACCTGAATGTTCACCTATATTTATAGCAGACAGGGCATTGGGTTCTGTTGGCGAACGCGGAAAGGACAATTGGATGGAAAAAGATCCCAACATTCCGTTTACTCCGATCCCTGTGACAGGTCGGACGGGGCCTCGCCCGGGCTACTGAGCTGTTTGGCCAGAGCTTCGGCGGCGGCCTGACCGTTTTCCGCATATTCCTTGATGAGCCGCAGCGCATATTGCCCCATGGCAAAGGCGCTTTTTCGGGTTTCAAAATAGTCCCGATACATCAGTATGCGCCGCTCCTGCGCCATGTCCTGACTGCGAAATATGTCCCCCCGCATGTCTTCGGCCTGGGCCGCAAGCGACTTGATCAGGCTGTAATAGGCCACCACGGCATCGATCGTAATCCGCGGAAGCACTTCGATTTCGTCAACCAGCGAGTCGTAGACGAAATCGTGATGCTCCCGGGGGATCAGCGGAATGAATTTAGAATCTGCTTTCATCCGATCAACCAAAGCGTCAGCTTCAGCCTCAGCCTTGCCACGGTCCCATAGAATTTGCAGCGTGTTCCCAATCTCGGCGTATAGCGCCTTATGGTAGTCCCTAAGCTTTTCAGACTTATCGCGCGACTTGCCCAACGCACCGAAAATCGCAGTGGTCAACCAACCGGTTGCGATCACGAGGCCCGCAATGATGGCGGCCCAGATACGATCATCCAGTTCCACCTGCGTGGCCAGCACAACCAAACCGCTGCCGAAGATGACCAACAGCGGCAAGGCAATGTTAAAGATGAATTGCACAAACACCCGACGGGCAACATGGGCATCCTCGGACAGCCAAAAGGCGATTACGAGGACACCGCCAGCAAGAAACGCCAGCAACAGCCAGTTATGGGACAGCAATTCGGCCATGACCGGGTTACTCGAACTCCATGATAACGTCATCGACGGCCAGGCTGTCGCCCGGTCCGGCATTCAGTTTGGAAACGACGCCCTTTTTCTCGGCGCGCAGGATGTTCTCCATCTTCATCGCTTCAACCGTGCACAGCGCCTGTCCCTCCTGCACTTCCTGGCCCACTTCGACATCGATTTTCACAATCAATCCGGGCATCGGGCAGAGCAGCATTTTCGAGGTGTCGGGTGGCAGTTTCTCAGGCATCAGCTTGGCAAGTTCGGCCTGACGCGGGCGGCGCACATACACCTTAAGATCAGCGCCCCGGTTGCGAACACGAAAGCCGCCCGGGAGCTTGCCGACCTTCAGAACCAGTGGGCTTCCATCAACGTCCAGAACGGCCAGTTGATCGCCCGGCGTCCAGTCGGACGCAACACGGAGAGTCGACCCGTCTTCAAACCTGACGCTGGCGCCCTCTCGGTCCGCCTCAACGCGCACCGCATATTCCTGCCCTTCCAGCGAGACGACCCAGCGATTGCCGACCTTACGCTCGTGGTTGTCCATACGGCCGGAAACACGGGTCCGTCGGATCTCGGCAACGCGGTGCATGGCCGCGCAGGAGGCCGCGATACGTTGCAAATCAGCCTCGGGCAGCACAACGCCATCGAAACCTTCCGGGTACTCCTCAGCAATGAACGCAGTGGTCATGTCACCGCTGATAAACTTCGGATGATCCATCACGGCTGACAGGAATGGAAGGTTGTGCCCGATGCCTTCGACTTCGAAACTGTCCAGCGCAACGCGCATCGCCTCAATCGCAGCCTCACGGGTCGGCGCCCAAGTGCAGAGCTTGGCGATCATCGGGTCGTAATACATGCTGATTTCGCCGCCTTCATAGACGCCGGTATCATTTCTGACCGCGGCGTCGCCTTCTGGCGCATCGCCCTGCCACTTGCCGTTCGCCAGCATCGGGCCTGCGGCGGTTTCCTGTGGTGGCCGATAGCGGGTCAGACGGCCAATCGATGGCAGAAAGTTGCGATACGGGTCTTCGGCATACAGACGGTTTTCGATGGCCCATCCTGTAAGAGTAACGTCATCCTGAGTGATCGACAAAGGCTCACCCGCGGCCACGCGGATCATCTGTTCGACCAGATCGACGCCTGTGATCAGCTCGGTAACCGGGTGTTCCACCTGCAGACGGGTGTTCATTTCAAGGAAATAGAAGTTCTTTTGCCCATCAACGATGAACTCTACCGTCCCGGCACTGGAATATCCCACCGCCTTGGCCAGCGCGACCGCCTGTTCACCCATCGCCTTGCGGGTGTCCGGGTCGAGGAACGGCGACGGGGCCTCTTCCACCACCTTCTGGTTCCGGCGCTGGATCGAACATTCGCGCTCGCCCAGATAGATACCGTTGCCATGGTTGTCGCACAAAACCTGAATTTCGATATGGCGCGGCTGGGTCACGAATTTCTCGATGAAAATCCGGTCATCCCCGAATGAGTTCGCTGCCTCGTTCTTGGACGATTGGAACCCTTCACGCGCTTCCTCATCGTTCCAGGCGATCCGCATGCCCTTGCCACCACCCCCGGCGCTGGCTTTGATCATCACCGGATAGCCGATCTCGTTCGAGATCTTCACCGCCTCGTCTGCGTCTTCAATGAGACCCATGTAACCTGGAACCGTGGAAACATTCGCCTCCTGTGCGATCTTTTTCGAGGTGATTTTGTCGCCCATCGCCTCGATCGCACCCTTTGGCGGGCCGACAAAGGCCACACCCTCGGCCTCAAGCGCCTCGGCGAATTTGGCATTTTCAGACAGGAAACCGTATCCCGGGTGAACCGCCTGCGCCCCACTTTGACGGATGGCATCCATAACCTTGTCGATGACGATATAGGACTGGTTGGCCGGCGGCGGGCCGATACGGACCGCTTCGTCCGCCATCGAGACGTGCAAGGCCTGGCGGTCCGCGTCCGAATAGATGGCGACCGTGCCAATTCCCATTTTACGGGCCGTCTTGATGACCCGGCAGGCGATCTCGCCCCGGTTGGCGATCAGGATCTTGTTGAACATGGAACGTCCTTTGTCTTGCTGTACGGAAAACGCAAAACGCCACCGCCGGGCAAACACCCGGTGATGGCGTGATACGCGATTACGGTCGGGGCGTAGCGCGCCCCGGAAACTCTGGCGTTAGTTACAGGTGTTCTGTGTCTTGCAATACAGCACGTTGCCGGCTGCACCGACCGCTGCGCCGAAAAGCGGGTCTGCGCTGAGGACCGCGGCTCCAACCGCCCCTGCGCCACCGCCAAGCAAGGCCTGCTCGCCCGTGGTGTCACCACAGGCCGCAAGACCCGCGCAAGCCGATAATACGAGAATGGCTCGTTTGATTTGCATGTGCTCTGCCCCTTTGAGGTTATTGATTGCTTTGGAGCCAGATGCCGCGACAACCGCGCATCACGCAACAAATGTTGTTGTGAACAGTATGTATGCGCAGTTTTTTGCCGGTTTTTGCCCAAATCGCGGGCAAAGAAAAACGCGGACAGGACGATGTGGGGAACACAAGCCTGCCCGCGGAAGGAAGGGGTACGGAATAGTAGGTGCATGTGCGACGCAGGCAAAGTAGAGCCGCACGGCACGCTCACATTGCACTTCACAATATAAACCGAAAACAAAGTATTGTTTCCAACTGAGATTCCGGCTGAATTCTGCCCATCGGGCAAATTGCCGCGCAAATTCGTGCCTAAAGGCGCTGCGCCGCTGCTTGAACGTACCGCCGTAATCGCCCGAAAATCAGGTAAGAATGCACGATTTCGCACCCTGCCATGCCTAGTCATATGCGTGCGATGGGTATGATGTGACGCCTGCGCGGTCATGATCAGGTCACCCCGCCAAAAACGTCAGGAAAAGACCCACGCGCCGCATCCAGATCAATCCGGAGCAACGCCTCATAACTGGCCGGGTCAAACGGGTCCTCTGCGGGAACAACCTCGCGCCCGAACAACCAGCAAAGCCGCCCGGCATCCAGATTGCCGCGCTCAAAGGGTTGGTCCTGAAAATGGTCCCACAAAGCTTGGATAAATGCTGCGTCGGCCCTGCGATCCGAAGGTTTTCGATCGCGAAACCTTTCACGCTGGCTGAGGGGCGTGACACCCTTGGGATTGGCACGGCGAATGGTGAACTGAAAATCGGTGCCAGGCAGACGCCCAGGAAATCCTCGGTGTTTCAGCATATCCGATGCCCAGTTCTAAGGGTTTTTCCAAGAACCTTTGGACGCCACCCATCATAGCCCGGATTCCATTCCTGCGACATTTGTCTTACATCCAATACCTTGGACGCGCAGGAGCTATTAAGCACGTGTGCCATTGTCAAAGCTCCTCCCAAACGCATTGGGACTGATCCAGACGGTACGCTTCGAAAAACTGTGTCGCATCCGGGGCGGCGTCACCAAACTCAATGGGCCTGTCCGCCAGGGAAATGACAACCATTGCCGGGTCCAGCCCATGCTGCGCGACATAGGCCACCGCGAGCGTTTGACACAGATGCTCCATATCCTCCGAGGCGACGTCATAGCCGATCCGTCCAACGGTCGCGCCGATCTTCGGAGCGATGAAGCGAAACCGCAGCCACAGCTCTCCCGGGTTATTGTCAAGCAGCACGTCACTCAGATGTACGGGCTGACCAGAGGGTACCGGCAGCAGTGTTTCGGACTGAGCGGAAACAGGCTGGGCAAGTCCCGAGATCACCAAACATATGGCGCGACCCCGGACCCGCCAACGGCAGGCTCCTCCTTCCGGGACCGCGCGCGCAGTGCTGTTGGCCTGCGCAGTGCTATGTTTGACGGGTCGGATCATTGGTCCTTTTTTGACTCCGAGTCAATTATCAGCCTCGATTTCACTTAGTTCACGCTCACGCGCACGGGTTCTTGTGTCCGCCAGCTTTCGTTTTCAAAACTGAGAACAAAACGACGCGATGGTGGAATTTCAATGTAGGTCACCTCGGATCCATCCGCGAGTTCCACGAAGTACTCGTCAGGCAAACCGGCATCAGTTTTTTCCGCGAATGCAACCATTTGAGACAAAGTGTTTCGAAAGTGCGATATCAGATCAGCAGACGGGTCACGCAACTGCAATTCACTTCCCAGTTCTGAACGAAAGACCGCCAACATCACCTCCCGAGTGTTTGACCCACTAGAAATCTCAAAAAAATCGAGAGCCTCAATTGGGGTGTTGGTTGGACCGAATATAATCGCGTAGATGTCGAGATTCCCGGACTCACTCATGGCTCACAGCGGAATGTTGTCGTGTTTCTTCCATGGGTTCTTCAGTTGCTTGCCGCGCAGGCTTGCAAAGGCTTTTGAAACCCGGCGCCGGGTCGAATGCGGCATGATCACTTCATCAACAAACCCGCGTTCCGCAGCAACAAAGGGGTTGGCAAAGCGGTCTTCATAATCCGCTACGTGTTTCGCAGTTTTATCCGCGTCTGCCAGATCGGCCCGGTGGATAATCTCGGTCGCACCCTTGGCACCCATCACCGCAATCTCGGCGGTCGGCCAGGCATAGTTGAAATCACCCCTCAAGTGTTTTGACGCCATAACAACGTATGCGCCGCCATAGGCCTTGCGCGTGATGACGGTCACCTTTGGCACCGTCGCCTCACCATAGGCGTAGAGCAGTTTCGCACCATGCTTGATCACGCCGCTATATTCCTGCGAGGTGCCCGGCAGAAAACCGGGGACATCAACAAAGGTCAGTATCGGGATTTCAAAGCAATCACAGAACCGTACGAACCGAGCCGCTTTGCGCGAACTGTCGATGTCCAGACATCCCGCCAGAACCATCGGCTGGTTGGCCACAACGCCCACCGTCTGCCCCTCCAGCCGGACAAAACCGGTGATGATGTTCTTGGCGAAATCCTCCTGAATCTCGTAAAAGTCGCCCTCATCCGCCACTTTGGTGATCAGTTCTTTCATGTCGTAGGGGGTGTTCGGGTTGTCGGGCACAAGCGTATCCAACGAGCCTTCTATCCGGCCAGGCTCATCAAAAAATGGGCGCACGGGGGGCTTTTCGCGGTTGTTCAGCGGCAGAAAATCGACGAGGCGACGCACCTCGGCCATGGCCTCGACGTCATTTTCAAACGCCCCGTCCGCAACCGAGGATTTCTTGGTATGCGTGGACGCGCCGCCCAGTTCCTCAGCCGTGACGACCTCGTTGGTGACGGTCTTGACCACATCGGGGCCGGTCACAAACATGTAAGAGGAGTCTTTGACCATGAAAATAAAGTCGGTCATCGCCGGGCTATAGACCGCGCCGCCGGCGCAGGGACCCATGATCACGCTGATCTGCGGGACGACGCCCGAGGCGGTAATGTTGCGCTGGAAGACTTCGGCATAGCCGGCCAGCGAAGCAACGCCTTCCTGAATCCGCGCGCCGCCCGAGTCGTTGATGCCAATGATCGGCGCGCCATTCTGCACTGCCATATCCATGATCTTGCAGATCTTCTGAGCGTGCGTTTCTGACAGCGAGCCGCCAAACACCGTGAAGTCCTGACTGAACACATAGACCATGCGGCCATTGATCGTGCCCCATCCAGTGACCACACCATCCCCGGCGGGTTGTTGTTTTTCCATTCCGAAGTCAGTACACCGATGACTTACGAACATGTCGAATTCTTCGAAACTGCCTTCGTCCAGCAGCAGTTCAATGCGCTCCCGCGCGGTCAGTTTTCCGCGCGCATGCTGCGCATCGATGCGTTTTTGCCCGCCACCCAACCGGGCGTTGGTACGGCGGTCTTCCAACTCGGAAAGGATGTCTTTCATGACGGTTATCCTCTGTAAAATCTTGCCAGACCCTAGCGCCTGCACCGTCGCGGCCAAAGTGCTTTTCGGCAAATTTGCAAATTTTTGGCAACAGCTGTTTGCCAAACTGTAAAATTGCTAAGTTTCAGTTTGATACAATGTCACGTATGGCAATCTGGAAATCCCTGACTATACATGTGAACCATGCAGTTCAGCTTGTCGTCGGTGCACCGCACTCCACCCACAATAACAACACTTGTTTTACTCTCCGGTTTGTCCGCCCTGAGCATGAACCTCTTTTTGCCCAGCCTTCCGAATATGGCGATGTATTTCGAGACCGATTACAAGGTCATGCAACTGTCGATCGCGTTGTATTTGCTGATCAATGCGGTGTTGCAGATCCTGATCGGACCCATTGCGGACAAGGCTGGCCGGCGTCCGGTTTTGCTGTGGGGATTGGTCCTGTTCCTGCTGGCGACACTGGGATGCATCTATGCGCCCAATGCAGAAGTGTTTCTGGCGTTCAGAATGTGCCAGGCCGTGGTGGTCGTCGGAATGGTGCTGAGCCGCGCGGCGGTGCGCGACATGTACAACCAGGATCAGGCAGCCTCGATGATCGGCTATGTCACGATGGGCATGGCTGTGGTGCCGATGATCGGCCCGGCCATAGGAGGCATTCTGGAGGAAAGCCTTGGTTGGAAAGCCAATTTCTGGCTGCCTTTCGCAGTCGGAGCTCTGACGCTGGCTCTGACCTATACGGATTTCGGGGAAACAGCGGCCAAAAGTGGTAAGACGCTGTTGCAACAGTTCAGAGAATATCCCGAGCTGCTAATGTCACCGCGGTTCTGGGGATACTCGCTGTCTTCGGCGTTTTCCTCGGGGGCCTTCTTTGCTTATCTCGGGGGTGCGCCGTTTATCGGCACCGAAATGTTTGGCCTGAGCGCTGCCGAAGTCGGGATCTATTTCGGTGCTCCGGCTGTCGGTTACTTTGTTGGTAACTTCGTCAGCGGGCGATACTCCGTTCGCTTTGGTGTGAACAGGATGGTGCTGTGGGGATGCTGGATGAACGCGCTTGGCGTTGCCATATCAGCGGCACTGTTTCTGGCGGGCTATGGATCGGCGCTTATCTTTTTTGGCTTCATGACATTTGTTGGGGTGGGCAATGGCATGACCATTCCAAACGCGACTGCGGGTGCCCTGTCCGTGCGCCCGCATCTGGCTGCGACCGCATCCGGCCTGAGCGGAGCAATCATGCTGGGCGGGGGCGCCGCGCTGAGCGCGTTAGCCGGCGCTCTCTTAACAGTCGAAACGGGTGCGATGCCACTGCTTTGGCTGATGTTGGCAACGGCCGTCTTGGCGATCGCAGCCATCAGTGCAGTCATCTGGCGCGAACGGCAATTGGGACTGTAACACGGCTTGCCCATCAGGGTTTGCAAAGTTAGCTTACGCGTGTTGAATAGTTGCAAAGGCACGCCTATGGCCACCCAAAAGCTCTACGCTGGCGCAAAGCTGCGCGAGATGCGCACGCGCCTGACCCTCACGCAGCGGGAATTTGCTGCGAAACTCGGCGTTTCACTCCCTTACCTGAACCAGATGGAGAACAACAATCGTCCAATCTCGACGACGGTTGTCCTCGCGCTGGCACAGGAATTCGGTATGGATGTGACCGAGCTCAGCACGGGCGATAGCGAACGGCTTGTCTCGGATATGCGCGAAGCGCTGGCGGACCCTGTCTTTGCAGACGCCCTGCCCCCGCTGGCCGATCTGCGCCTGACCGCGTCCAATGCGCCGGCTTTAGCCCGCGCGTTTCTCGAGTTACACCGGACCTATCGCCAGACCCATGAACGTCTGGCCTCGCTCGACGAGGCGCTTGGGCGCGAAGACGCCCGTATCCAGGCCAGCCCGTGGGAAGAAGTGCGCGATTTCTTTCATTATTGCGACAATTACATTGACGCGGTGGACCGGGCTGCAGAGCTGTTCGCCAACCGCGCCGATGGCCCCGGCGGTATCCGTCAAGCCGCATTGAACAGCCTGTCAGAGCGCGGCATACAGGTTTCATTCGCCGATATCGAAGCGCTGCGCAGTTATGACCCCGAAAGCAAGATCCTGCGCCTGTCGTCACGCGCGGCGCCGCAGACACAGGTGTTCCAACTTCTGCTGCAGGTGGCCTTGATCAGTCAGGATAAGCTGCTGGAGGCCACACTGGACTTTGCCAAGTTTCAAAGCGAAGAAGCGCGGTCCATTGCCAAGATCGGCCTTGCGAATTACTTCGCCGGTGCATCGCTGATGCCGTACACCGCCTTTCTGACCGCGGCGCAGGAAGACCGGCACGATCTGGAACTGCTGAGCAATCGGTTCGGGGCGTCAATCGAGCAAATTGCCCATCGCCTGTCGACCCTGCAACGCCCCGGTGCCAAGGGCATTCCGTTCTTCTTCGTGCGGGTCGATCAGGCCGGAACGATCACCAAGCGCCATTCAGCGACACGCTTGCAATTTGCCCGGTTTGGCGGTGCCTGCCCGCTTTGGAACGTGCACCGTGCCTTTGAAACACCGGGGCATTTCATGCTGCAACTGGCCGAAACGCCGGATGGGGTCCGGTACATTTCCCTTGCACGTGATGTATCAAAGCCGGGTGGATCATTTGGCGCGCCGGTCCGGCGCTATGCCATAGCTTTAGGCTGCGAAGTGCGTCACGCCGAAGCGCTGGTCTACGCCGACAATCTCGACATCAACAACGCCAGCGCCTATGAGCCAATCGGCATTTCCTGCCGCATCTGCGAGCGCCAGACTTGCCATCAGCGGTCGGTCCCGCCATTGGAGCGTCGCCTCAGTATCAACACCCACAGACGCGGCACACTTCCATACGAGGTCACGTGAACAAGCTCTTTACCAAAGGCTGCGCAATCATTGCACAACCCCCGCGCTGTTCAACGCCATATCATTTCGAGAGAATGGTCCAGATTTTGTCTTTTAGAACCGCCCTTTTCTTGCGCATTTCGACGGCGGCCAGATCGTCCATCGGCTCGATGTTGGTTTCAGCGCGGTGCACAATGCGGTTGATCTCGTGATATTCATCGACCAACCGGGCAAAATGTGCGTCCGATTGCTTGAGCTGGCTCATCAGTTCGACCTTATCGGGGAATTCTTCGGCCAGTTCATGCGGGGTGTGAGACATTCCTGTTCGCTCCTTTATGCGTGTTTGCAGCCCAGTGCTAAGTTGTTTGGCACCGGCACTCTTTGACCCCGATCAAAAAGCGCGCGCAGCGACCGAATTCGTCGCCATGCACGTCACATTGCCGGCGGGGACAGTTCAATCAGTTCAACGCTGCGCCGTTGCCCATTGCGGGTGTATCCACGGGCGATCATTGGCCTTGGGCAAAGGGTCTTTGCCCAACAGGTCGTCGGACACTTTTTCTCCGACCATGATCGACGGCGCATTCAGGTTGCCGTTTGTGATTTGAGGAAACACCGAGCTGTCAGCGACACGCAATGCATCAACTCCGATAACACGGCCCATTGGATCAACAACCGCGTTCTTGTCGGTCGCGCGTCCCATCCGGCAGGTTCCACAGGGGTGATAGGCGCTTTCAGCATGCTCGGCGATAAAACCGTTCAGCTCCTGGTCCGTCTGAATCTCGGAACCCGGCTGAATCTCTTTGCCTGCGAAGGGCTTGAACGCGTCTTGACCGAATATCTCGCGCGTCAAGCGGATACAGGTGCGGAAATCTTCCCAATCCTCTTCGTGGCTCATGTAGTTAAAGCGGATGACCGGTGCGTCCTCGGGTCTGTCCGACCGCAACGTCACTGCCCCGCGTGAGGGCGACCGCATCGGACCCACATGCGCCTGAAATCCATGCCCTTCAGCCGCCGCCTGCCCGTCATAGCGAACGGCTATGGGCAGAAAGTGGTATTGGATGTCGGGATACTCCACGCCGGGTTTGGATCGGATGAACGCGGCGCTTTCAAACTGATTGGATGCGCCAAGCCCTGTCTTTGTGAACAGCCATTGCGCGCCGATCAGACCCTTGCTGACGAGGTTCCAGTGCCTGTAGAGCGTGATGGGCTGCAATGAGGCTTGCTGAATGTAAAGCTCCAGATGGTCCTGGAGGTTTGCCCCAACACCGGGTCGGTCCGCGACGATATCAATCCCATGCTCTGCCAGATGCGCGGCCGGTCCGACACCTGACAGCATCAGCAGCTTCGGAGAGTTGATTGATGACGCAGCCAGTACCACCTCGCGGCGGGCACGGATAATCTCCGTCTTGCCCCCACGCACCAGCTCGACCCCTGTTGCACGCCCGTCCTCTGTCACGACACGTGCCGCGAGACCCCGTACGACTTCACAATTGGCCCGCTTGAGGGCAGGTCGCAGATACGCATTTGCAGCCGACCAGCGCCGCCCTTTCCAGACGGTCTGCTCCATCGGGCCAAAGCCTTCCTGCTTTTCCCCGTTATAGTCGCCAGTTACCTCGTAGCCAGCCTGCCGCCCGGCATCGACAAAGGCCTTGAACAGAGGGTTTTCGCGGGGTCCCCGCGAGACGTGCAACGGACCATCGGTGCCCCGCCATGTCGTGTCGCCACCGTGTCCTCCGTCGTGCCAGCTCTCCATGCGCTTGTAATATGGCAGCACATCCGCATAGGACCACCCATCTGCCCCCATCTCGGCCCAGGTGTCGAAATCCCGCGCATGCCCCCGCACATACACCATCCCGTTGATCGACGATGACCCGCCAATCACCTTGCCGCGCGGACAGGCCAGTTTTCGGTTGTTCAGGTACGGCTCGGGTTCGGACTGATACCCCCAATCATAGAGCGACATGTTCATCGGATAGCTCAATGCCGCAGGCATCTGAATGAACGGACCGGCATCGCTACCGCCATGTTCGATCACCAATACAGACGCACCGGCCTCGCTGAGGCGATAGGCCATCGCACAGCCAGCCGAGCCGGCGCCGACGATGACAAAATCTGCTTCCATATTCCGGTCTCCTGTGACCGCCGCCCGAGACAACGCCTCCGGCGGGAGTATTTTTCAAAAGATGAAGAGGCTATTCGCCGCGCGGGTAGCGCTGGCTGTCCTCAACGATGTTCAGATCCATGTGGTTGCGCATGTAGCGTTCGGACGCTTTTTGCAGTGGCTGGTAATCCCAAGGGTAGTAGCCACCTTGCCGAAGTGCCTCGTAAACGACCCAGCGACGGGCCTGACTGGCCCGCACGTCCGCGTCGAACTGTTCCAGATCCCAGCGCGCTTGGGATTTGGCGCGCAGAGATTGAAGAGTCCCTGCATGTTCAGGATGATCAGCCAAATTGTTCAGTTCGCTTGGATCATCGTCCATATCGAACAGTTGATCCGGGTCCAGAACGCACCGATTGTATTTCCACTTTCCATATCGCAAGGACACCAAAGGCGCATATGACGCCTCGGCTGCGTATTCCATCACAACCGGAGCGGTGCGCTCGGTACCCTGAGCAAGAGGTACCAGGTTTTCCCCATCGGTCCACGGCGCAATCTCGGCCATGTCCACATTGGCCAGTGCGCCCAGTGTCGGTGTAACGTCAATTGTCGAAACGGGTGTGTCGATCCGCCCAACAGACAAACCCGGTGCGGAGATCATCAGAGGCACCCGGGATGAGCCTTCGAAAAAGGTCATCTTGAACCACAAGCCCCGTTCGCCCAGCATGTCGCCATGGTCCGAAACAAACAGGATGATCGCCTCCTGACGGGTGGTATCCAGCACCTCTAGGATCTCGCCGATCTTGTCGTCCAGATATGAGATATTCGCAAAATATGCGCGACGCGATTTGCGGATGTCCTCTTGAGAAATGTCAAAGCTGCGCCAGTCATTCGCGTCGAAGATCCGCTTGGAATGCGGGTCCTGGTTTTCGTATCCGAGGTCCGCAACCTCGGGCATTAGATGTTCGCAATCTTCGTAAAGATCCCAGTATTTGCGACGCGCGACATAGGGGTCGTGCGGGTGGGTGAAACTGACGGTCACGCACCAGGGACGGTCATCTTTGCCGCGCGCCAGATCGTAGAGCTTGGCCTTGGCGTTGTATGCAACCTCGTCGTCATATTCCATCTGGTTCGAGATTTCGGCGACGCCCGCACCGGTCACGGATCCCATGTTGTGGTACCACCAGTCGATCCGCTCACCCGGTTTGCGGTAATCCGGTGTCCAGCCGAAATCGGCGGGGTAGATGTCGGTGGTCAGGCGATCCTCGAACCCGTGCAATTGGTCGGGCCCCACAAAGTGCATTTTTCCCGAGAGGCAGGTGTAGTACCCCGCCCGACGCAGATGATGGGCATATGTCGGAATATCACTGCGGAACTCGGCAGCATTGTCATAGACGCCCGTGCGCGACGGAAGCTGACCCGACATGAAACTGGCGCGACCTGGCGCGCAGAGCGGCGAGGCCGTGTAAGCATTTGCAAACCGTGTCGACCGATCCGCCAGTTTCTTCAGGTTCGGCGCATGGAGCCAGTCTGCGGGACCATCGGGAAAGAGGGTTCCGTTAAGCTGATCCACCATCAGGATCAGAATGTTCGGCTTTGTCATTTTTCGGCCTCAAGAAAGGTGTCAAGAACCCGCATCGCGTGATTTACCGCCAGTTGCGGTTCTTCCGGCGCGCTCAGCGCCGCCCTGATGTAGAGCCCGTCGATTAGAGCAATCATGTTCTCGGCCGCCTCGACCGGATCGGCGAGCAAAGGGCGCAAGGAAGAGATGAGGTTGGAGCGAATGCGCGCCTGATAAATCTGCCAAAGTCGCAACGCATCCTCGTTGGTCTGGGCCAGCACATAAAAGGTCATCCAAGCCGCAATCACGTCCGGTGTGAAACAGGATGGCGCAAAACACGCCCGTATGATCGCCTGGGCGCGTTCCTTCGGGGCTGCGGCTTTCAACTCACCACGGGCTTCTTCACCGAAATCCGCCAAGATCTGGCGCATGGCCGCCAGAAAAATCTGGTCCTTGCCGCCAAAATAATGATGCGCCAGCGCGCTCGACATGCCGGCCCGCTTGGCAATCTGGCTGACCGTGACATCAAGGGACTTTTTGACGCCCAGTTCGGCAATCGTCGCCCGGACGATTGCATCGCGGCGGATTGGCTCCATTCCGACTTTCGGCATCGCTTTCCCCTGAACATTCGTATATCATACAAACGCTAGGAGGTTTTTATTGACTCGTCAATCAATAACGTTTTGAGAGCTTTGGGCTTACAGCTTTGGCGCGATGCTGGGGGGTGTCAAGTCAGTGCGGTTCAAGACCGCTTCGCGCCATGAAATAAAGCTGACCGCGGCCAGGATCAACGTACCGCCGGCGATCACCCAAATGTCGACCCTCTCGTGAAATACCACGACGCCCAAAAGTGTCGCCCAGATCAACTGTAAAAAGGTAACCGGTTGAGTGACAGCCACCGGCGCCGCCTGCAAGGCCAGCGTCATGAAATAGTGACCTGCTGTGGCAAAGCAGGCGACTAGAAACAACACGCCGAGATCGTGCAGGCTGGGGGGCGTCCAGACGGCGATCGCAAATGGGATCAACACGACGGTCACCCAGATCGATAGATGCGCCACAACAACCGAAGGCGGCACATCCCGCACCAGAACCTTGGCCAAAAGATAGGAGCCCCCAAGTGTAAGAGCGGTTCCCAGCATGGCCAGGTGACCTGCCGATACCTCACGAAATCCCGGGCGGAGAATGATCAGGACCCCGATCAGGGCGACAAGGATCGCTGCAATGCGCCGAAAGGCCAGTTTTTCACCCAGAAACAAGGCTGCGCCGAGTGTGACGTAAACCGGGGTCATGTAATTCATCGCCGTCACCTCGGCCAATGGGATCTGGGTCATTGAAAAAAACCACAACATGACCGCAACGCCATGAATAATGCCACGCAGCCCGAACAGCGCAATACGCCTCCGCGTCAGATGGGTCGCCATGATCTGCCGCAGTGCAGGCAGCAAGAACACCAGCCCCAAAACATAGCGCAAAAACGCCGCTTGAATCGGGTCTATTGTGGTTCCCAGGGATTTGACCAGTGCTGTCATCACAACAAAGGACAACCCGGCGGCAAACATCCAGAACATGCCCGCGATCGGACGGGACGCAGTGAGTGAAGTCATGTCTACGGTTGAACACGGAAAGCCGGACGACGACAACCCTTCACATGACAAGTAATTTCCACGCAATGGCCAGCATGACGATACCGATCAGGACATCCAGCAGCTGCCATGCACGAGGGCGGGCAAATACGGGCGACAGAATTCTCGCGCCATAACCAAGCGAGAAGAAAAAGACAAAACTGGACACCATGGCCCCGATAGCAAATCCCAGCCGGTCGTCATATTGCGCCGAGATCGATCCGATCAGAACCACGGTGTCGAGATAGACATGTGGATTGAGCCATGTGAAAGCCAACACAGTCAGCAACGCGGCACGCAGAGTTGTGCGCTGGCCGGAACCGACTTCGAGCGCCGCCCCACCCTTCCAGGCTGACCAAAAGCTGCGCAATGCATACCAGGTCAGAAAGATCGCGCCGCCATACCGCATGACTGTCTCAAACCACGGCGCCGCCTGCGCCAGAGTGCCAAACCCCGCGACACCAGCACCGATTAGAATAGCATCCGACACAGCGCAGGTCAGGCAGAGAATGAAAACATGCTCGCGCCGCAACCCCTGTCGCAGCACAAAGGCATTCTGCGCCCCAATCGCAAGGATCAGACTAAAGCCAAGCGCAAACCCTGCGATCACGGATGTTGGCATGAAACCTCCTGTCATTCGAAATCTTGACTACTGGCAGGCGGCTCCTCTAACAAATTAAAGATACTGAATCGAATTAAGTCATACTTATGCTGCTTGATCCCAATCACCTGTCCGCCCTATCCGCAATCCTGCGCCATGGCAGCTTTGAAACCGCCGCCGCCGAACTGGCCGTTACGCCGTCAGCCGTATCGCAGCGCATCAAAGCCTTGGAGGATCGCGTCGGGGTCACGCTGATCAACCGAGGTTCACCCTGCACTGCTACACCGGCGGGCCTGCGTATCGCGCGGCATGCCGAGGATATCGGCGTGTTGGAGGCACAGTTGTCCCGGGAATTGACCCTGGATCGCGGGGGTGGACCGGCTCGGGTACGGATCGCAATACCTGCGGATGTACTGGCCACATGGTTTGTCAACGCGATGGCTCGGGTTCAGGACATTTTGTTCGACTTGGTGATTGATGATCAGGATTACTCGGCCGAGTGGTTGAAACGTGGCGAGGTCAGTGCCGCAATCACCGTTGGCGATCAGCCTGTGACGGGTTGCGATGAGATCGATCTGGGCACCTTGCAGTACCTTCCGACCGCCAGCCCCGACTTTGTGCGCCAATGGTTTGCGGAGGGCGTGACCGCTGCGTCGCTGGCGCGTGCGCCCTGTTTGACCTTCAACCGAAAGGACAGTTTGCAGAAAGCGTGGATGGAGCAGCAGGTCGGCCGCCGCGTCTCTCCACCTTCGCATTTTCTACCGTCATCGCAGGGCTTTGTGGAGGCCGCGATCCTTGGGTTGGGTTGGGGTATGAACCCAAAAGGGCTGGTTGACCGTCCAATCCAACAAGGCCGATTGTGCACGCTGCTTCCAGATGCGCCTTTGGATGTGCCACTTAAATGGCAGGTGGTTCGCGTTCTAGCCCCTGCCCTTCAGCCGTTGACGCGGGCCGTTCGGCAAGCCGCCAAAGACTATAACGCCTGACCAAGTATCGGGCCGATCCAGCTCAGGGTTGAACCGGTTGGGCTGTTTGAGGAACAACGATTCTGTAACACAGGACCGATCCCATCAGACTGATAAGAACGATGAAAACAATCGCCAACGAGACTTCGTGCATATGGGCGATACCCGCCAATGCAGCGGATATCACAACGGCGGAGATCCTGGATATGCTTTTGACGGCCGCGGACGCTCTGATGCGCTGATCTTTGGGGGCAACGTCGAGAAAATAGAGTTTCCGGGCACTGCTGACACCCGTCACTGCGACGGTAGCGACAAACAAGGATACCGCATGCAGATGCACATCATGATCAATGTGCAGATAATGCGCGGACAGCAATACAACACCTGTAATCACCACCATCAACGTTCCGGTGACCATCACCGCGCGATGCGATTTCATGTTCACCATCTGCCACAGCGGGGCCGCAACCAGGTAGCCTGACGCGGACGAAACGATCATCGCGGTCAGCCCTTTGGCAGTCGCATGGTGTTGTTCGGCGGTCAGCAGTGCGAAAAATGGAACCGAAAGTGATACAACCACCAACGGCATGCGCATGAGCATGTAGCGCCGAAACCATGGCTCGTCGAACATGGAAAGAATATCGCTGATATACGCAAAAAGAGACCGCTTTTGCGCAGGTTTCGCATCCGTCGGCGCCTTGGTGCGTTTGGACATTTCGGACATGGCCAGAATGGACAATCCGGACAGCAAGAAGAATGTCACCGACACCGCAATAACGGCCGTATGGCGCGAAAAGGGCGGATTGTCTTTCACGATCTGGTGCACCAAAAGCGCCAATCCAATTGCCCCGAGACCGCCGGCGCCCAATTGCAGGTAGCGCATCACCATGCGGGATTTCGACTGAACGTGATCGCCCAACAAGTCGGTGAACATCAGGGATTGTATCTCTTCGATCAGTCCGATCAGAAAAAAAGCGGCAACAAAGGCCAGCGCTGTCAAGGGAATCACACCCGTTGCCGCAACAACCAACGCCATTACGAGGCAGGCGCCGAGTGCGACTTCGGTCAGGGCAATCGCACGCTTCTTTCGCGGTTTGGCGGCAATCGTCTGAGCCAGGAATACGTCCGGGATCATACTGCCAAACATACGTACCGAGACCAAAGCGCCTGCTACAAACATGGGCAACTCAAGCGATACGGCCAAAAACGGCAATACGACGGACGGGCTGCCAAGGGTCCAGGCAACCTGGGACAGGATGCTTTGACCGGCCAGAACGGGCACGTTCCGTTTTGCTGGATTTGGCGGATTTTCAGCCATGCGGTCGCTTACTTTTTGCAATGCTCTTCAGAATGGAATTGTCCATCCGCGCTTCGGATCGTCAACATGTGTCGATTGGTTATACAGACTCCACGCCAAGCGGCCAAGAACTCAGGCATTTGTCAAAACGAAAATCCCGGCCACGTGGCCGGGATTTCGAAGCACGCATGTACTGTCACTGTTCGTTCACAGCTGCGCCATAACCTCATCCGTGGCTTCGAAATTGGTCGTCACGCGCTGCACGTCATCATCATCTTCCAGCGCGTCAACCAGCTTCATCAAGCGCTGCATGTCCTCCAGACCCAGCTCGGTGGTTGTGGTTGGTTTCCAGATCAGCTTGGTCGACTCGGATTCGCCCAGCGCGCTTTCAAGAGCGTTCGACACGTCGTTCAAATCCGTATCGGCGCACCAGATGATATGCCCGTCATCGGCGCTTTCGACATCTTCGGCACCTGCCTCGATCGCGGCCTCGAAAATGGTATCGGCATCGCCCGCAGTCGCGGGATAAACAACCTCACCCTTGCGTTCGAACATGAAGCCAACCGAACCCGTCTCACCCAGGTTTCCGCCGTTCTTGGAAAAGGTCGAGCGCACAGTCGACGCGGTCCGGTTGCGGTTGTCGGTCATTGTCTCGACGATCACGGCCACGCCGTTGGGACCATAACCCTCATACCGGATTTCTTCGTAGTCATCGCCCTCGCCCGCCTGCGACTTCTTGATCGCGCGGTCGATCACGTCCTTAGGGACCGAGTTCGACTTGGCCTCTTTCACCGCCAGACGCAGACGCGGGTTCTTGTCGGGATCGGGGTCACCCATCTTGGCGGCAACGGTGATCTCTTTCGACAATTTGGAAAACAGCTTGGACCGCGCGGCGTCCTGACGTCCCTTGCGGTGCTGGATGTTGGCCCATTTGGAATGGCCTGCCATAATGCGTCCTCGTGATGGTAATGCGTATTCGGCGCTCATATAGACGTTTGCTGGGCGCGGGATCAAGAGAGCGGCTTGCTCAAACACCGGCTGAAGGTATGGTGGCGGCATGACGACAGATCAGATTATTCTTTTCACGCTTTTCATCACCGTATTTGGACTGCTGCTCTGGGGTCGGTTTCGGTATGACCTTGTGGCCTTTGCCGCGCTCATGGTCGGTGTTGTCCTTGGGGTCGTACCCGTCGACCATGCGTTTGACGGGTTCGGGCATCCCGCAACGATCATCGTGGCGCTGGTTCTGGTGGTGTCAGCCGGGCTGGTCCGGTCGGGGGCTGTGTTCCTGATTACCCGCACGCTGGTCGATGCGTCGCGCGGGTTGGGCGCGCATATCGCTTTGATGGGCGGCATCGGAGCTGTCCTGTCGGCCTTTATGAATAACGTCGCCGCCTTGGCGCTGCTGATGCCGGTCGACATCCAGACCGCACGCAAGGCCGGGCGATCCGTTGGCCTGACGCTGATGCCATTGAGCTTTGCAACCATTCTGGGCGGGATGGTCACGCTGATCGGCACGCCCCCCAACATCATTATCGCATCAATTCGAGCGGAAACTTTGGGCGAGCCGTTTCGCATGTTCGATTTTGCGCCGGTTGGAGGACTGGCCGCCATCGCCGGGTTAGCTTTTGTGTCGTTGATCGGATGGCGGCTGATCCCGAACCGGGGACCGCAAACTGAAACGTCCGAAGCCCTTGCTGAATACATCGCCGAACTGACCATTCCGCCCGAGGCACCACAAATCGGCAAACGCGTCAGCGAACTATACGAGGCTGCCGAGAAATCCGATGTGGCGATCATCGGCCTGATCCGCGAGGGGAAACGGCGGTATGGGCGGTCCACGCATGCCACGCTGCGCGAAGGTGATGCGTTGGTACTGGAGGCCCGCCCCGAGGCACTGGACGAGTTCCGGGCGGCCCTGAGCCTCGATTTCTCGGACACTCGACGTCAGGAACTGCTGACTGCCGAGGGCGAAGGCCTTGAGGTGATTGAGGTCGTCGCCCCCGAAAGCGCGCGCATAACCGGCCGTACGGCCCAAGGGCTTGGACTTGCCTGGCGGCAAAGCACGGTTTTGATGGGCATCTCGCGCCAAGGTCGCCGGATCACCGAGCAGGTGCGCAAAACTGAAGTTGAAGCGGGAGATATCCTGTTGCTGCTTTGCCCCCGTGATCGCGGCGCGGATGTCACCGAATGGCTGGGATGTCTGCCGTTGGCACAACGCGGCTTGAACGTGACAGCCAATGAAAAGGCGTGGCTGGCCATCGGTTTGTTCGCAGCCGCCGTTCTGGCGGCCAGTATTGGCCTCATCTACCTGCCCGTTGC
Source organism: Ruegeria sp. B1 (assembly GCF_056535885.1). Lineage (NCBI taxonomy): Bacteria > Pseudomonadati > Pseudomonadota > Alphaproteobacteria > Rhodobacterales > Roseobacteraceae > Ruegeria > Ruegeria sp. B1. Next base: position 3,685,484 of record NZ_JBQFJA010000001.1, read on the forward strand.
GCTGGGATTAGTGGTCATTGCCTATGTGCTGACCAAGGTTATGCCGATCAGCGACATCTACAATCACATCGAATGGCCGGTCGTTGTCTTGCTGGGTTCGATGATTCCGCTGGGCAGCGCCTTGGAGACGTCGGGCGGAACCGAATTGATCGCAAACGCGCTGGTGAACCTGACCGATGGCCTACCCGCCTGGGCCATTTTGACGGTCCTGATGGTCGTGACCATGACCCTGTCGGATGTGCTGAACAACACCGCCACAGCCATCGTGGCCGCGCCGGTTGGCATTCAAATGGCGCGAACACTGGAGGTGTCGCCGGATCCGTTCCTGATGACCGTTGCGGTTGCCGCCTCTGCCGCGTTCCTCACACCGATCGGGCACAAAAACAATACGCTGGTTCTGGGCCCCGGTGGCTATCGCTTTGGCGACTACTGGCGCATGGGCCTGCCGCTTGAGGTCCTGATCATCGCGGTTTCCGTCCCCGCGATCCTTGTCTTCTGGCCGCTTTGAGCGCTAAAGGCGGGGCATGAAACGCTTTTTGATCTTGCAACTGCGCCCTGAGACGGATGCCTCGGATGCCGAATATGCATCCATTCTGGACAAGACCGGATTGCCGCCCGAACAGACTCACCGGATCCGGTTGGACCGCGAAGACTTGCCGGTGGGGATAGACGTCACGGACTATGCGGGTGTCATCGTCGGCGGCGGTCCCGGTTGTGTCAGCGATGATCCGGCGGAGAAATCCGAACTGGACGCCAAAATCGAGAGCGCAATCATGGGTTTGATGCCCCAGATTACCAATCACGATCATCCCTTTATGGGCTGCTGTTACGGATTGGGTATCCTGGCGGCGCATCTGGGGGGCGATGTCAGCAAGGCGCAGTACAGTGAACCTGTCGGGCCGTCGTCTTGCAATCTGACCGATGCAGCCGCGACCGATCCGATGACCAGAGGACTACAACCGGTTTTTGACGCTTTTGTTGGACACAAAGAAGCTGTCCAGTCCTTGCCCGAGGGCTGTGTGCATCTGGTGACCTCTGACCCCTGCCCGTTTCAAATGATCCGATGGGGCGAAAATGTCTACGCCACGCAGTTTCACCCCGAGGCTGATGCCAAGGACTTTGAGCAACGCATCAACATATACAAACATCACGGCTATTTCCCGCCCGAGGACGCCCAGCGCCTGATCGACATGTGCAACGCGGCGGAGGTCACACAGCCGGGTGAAATTCTGCGCCGGTTCGCCGAGCGTTACGGGTGACCCAACGGCGCGGTTGCCTGCACCTTCGGCCCTCGCATAGGCTGGCCCGAACGGCTTTGGGAGGAGGTGTTTCTTGGATCTGCTAATCACTGTTGGCCTACCGATCTCGCTGGCCATTATCATGTTGTCTTTGGGTGTCGGGCTGGAGATTGCCGATTTCCGTCGTGTACTGCGCCGGAAGTACCCGTTCGCCATCGGTGCGTTGTGTCAGGTTGTTCTGTTGCCGGTCGCCGCCTTTGCAACGGTGAAGATATTCGCGCTGCCGCCTGAAATCGCGGTCGGCTTCATGCTGCTAAGCTTTTGCCCGGGCGGCGTGACCAGCAACATTCTGTCCAAGCTCGCCAAAGCAGATGTCGCACTGTCCGTGAGCCTGACAGCCGTGATCAGCCTGTTGTCTATCCTGACGGTCCCGATCCTTGCCGCATGGTCTATCAATTACTTCTTAGGTGAGGATGCGCCAGAGGTTTCGATCAGCGGTCTTGCGATTGCCATGTTCCTGATCACAACCTTGCCGGTCGCACTTGGCATCAGCCTGCACCACTTTGCACCTAGCGTGGCAAGTCGCATCGACGCGCCGCTGTCCAAATTGGCGACGGTTTTGTTCGTGTTGATCGTTCTGGCAGCGCTTGCCGGGAACTGGCAGCTGTTTGTCGACAATCTTGGCATTATGGGGGCCGGTCTGGTCTCGCTGAACATTGCCCTCTTGCTGATCGGATTAGGTCTGGCGTGCGCCGCAAATCTGTCGTGGAATGAGAGTAAGACGATCTCGATCGAGACCGGAATTCAGAACTCGACGCTGGGGATTACCCTGGCGGCCCTGATAACGAGTACGGAAAGCGGCTTTAGCCCCCTGGCTTTGCCATCCGCGGTGTATGGGATCACGATGTATGCCGTCGCGGTTCCGTTTCTTGTCTGGTACCGCAACCGCTGAAAGGACAGCCAATGACCAACAACACTGCAGATGCGATTGTGGTCGGCGGTGGTCTGGCCGGCCTTGCAGCCGCCGCAGAGCTGGGCGATCGCGGCAAAAAGGTGATCATTGTTGATCAGGAGCCCGAGCATTTTCTGGGCGGTCAGGCCTTTTGGAGCCTGGGCGGGCTGTTCATGGTCGACACGCCCGAACAGCGTCGAATGGGAATTCGGGACAGCCACGACCTGGCGCTTCGCGACTGGATGGGCAGCGCGCAGTTTGATCGGGATGAAGACACCTGGCCACGCAAATGGGCCGAGGCCTACGTGGAATTTGCGGCAGGCGAAATGCGCCCGTGGTTGCACGATATGGGCTTGCGCTGGTTCCCGGTCATCGGCTGGGCCGAGAGAGGCGGGTCCTACGCAGACGGGCACGGAAACTCTGTCCCGCGGTTTCACATCACTTGGGGGACCGGCCCCGGTGTACTTGAGCATTTCATTCGCCGGGTACGGGAACACGCAAGCAATGGCCTGATTCAGCTGAAGTTTCGCCATCAGGTCAGCCACATCATCGTGCAGAATGGGGTTGCCAAGGGTGTTTCTGGCGAAGTGCTGGCCGATGACACAGTACAGCGCGGCGGCCAGACCAACCGGGACGAGGTCGGCGAGTTCGAGGTCTACGCGCCATCCGTCATCGTGACGTCGGGCGGGATCGGCGGCAATTTCGAAATGGTGCGAAAAAACTGGCCGCGGGATCGGTTGGGGGAGCCACCGCGGGACATGGTGGCCGGTGTGCCGTTCCATGTGGATGGACGCATGATCCCCATCAGCGAAAAGGCCGGTGGTCATGTCATCAACGGTGACCGGATGTGGCATTACACCGAAGGGGTGCGGAACTGGGACCCGATCTGGCCCGCGCACGGCATCCGTATCCTGCCCGGACCCAGCTCGATGTGGTTCGACGCCAAAGGCAATCGCCTTCAACCGCCCTGCCTGCCGGGGTTCGATACGCTTGGCACGCTGCGTGAAATCCTGAAAACCGGTTATGAGTACAGCTGGTTCGTCCTCACGCAGAAAGTAATCAAAAAGGAATTCGCGCTGTCCGGATCGGAGCAAAACCCTGATTTCACATCGGGCAGCTGGAAAGAGGTCATCCGCCAGCGCATCCTGTCCGGTTCAAAGGCGACCGCCTCTGTCGAGGCATTCAAGGAAAAAGGCGAAGACTTTGTGGTTGCAAACACGCTCACCGAGCTTGTTGGCGGCATGAACCAACTCGGCGGCGGCCTGATCGATGAGAGCCACCTGCGTGCCCAGATCGAAGCGCGGGATTCGCAGGTCGACAATCCGTTCTCCAAGGATGCGCAGATGATGGCAATCTTGGCGGCGCGTAACTATCGCGGCGACAAGCTGATCCGCACGGCCAAACCGCACAAGTTCCTTGATCCGGCCAACGGGCCGCTGATTGCGGTGAAATTGCATGTCCTGACGCGCAAGACCCTGGGCGGGCTACAGACAAACCTCGACAGCCAGATGATCGGTGCAGACGGTCAGGTTATCCCCGGCCTGTTTGCGGCAGGCGAGGTCGCAGGTTTTGGCGGCGGCGGCTACCACGGCTACAACGCTTTGGAAGGCACGTTTCTGGGGGGCTGCATTTTCTCCGGCCGCAATGCCGGGCGCTCAAGAGCCGTCGCCTGACGACCCCGACTTACTTGCGTACGAACTGAACCACGGGCTCTCCTGCTGCGTCCAGCATGGCCAGAGCGTCACCCTGCATTGCGTAGGTAGTAACACCTTGCAAAGCTTTGAAGAACTCGCGTTCCACCTCATCCAGCGGCGGTGGGCAGGCCATGAGCGTCGCCGCCATGTTATCGGGGAACTCCATGCGGTTGCCGGATATCTCCGCCTGACCGTTGAACCTGTTGCAGCCACCGGTTCCGGCAAAAGCTCCACCCTGCGCAAAGGCTATTTCCGGCCGCCTCTCGGTCTCAATCGGTGCGCCATTCAGCACAGCGGCAACCCACTCTGTGTTTTCCAGCATCGCGGCACGCTGCGCTTGCGTTTGGATCAGCAGTAGATCAATCGAGTTGCCCGCACCGTCAGTCAATACTGGATAGGCGGTATCTGTCGTAAACAGCAGTGTCTGACCCTGAAAGATCGAACCGCGCACGACATAACGATTGCGTTCCTGAATTAGGGCCTCATCATATGTCAGTTCAAACGCGGCAGGCACGCCGTCCAATGCATAGCGTTGCGCGGCCAAAGTGATCGCGGGCGCATCCGCCAATGAAACGTCCTGTAGTTCGACAAACAGCGTGGCGTCGGGTGGTGTTGCAATACGTTCACGATAAGTGGCGGTGCCTTGGACCGTTCCAGCAAATGCGGTGCCGCACAGTGCGGCCCAAATCGCGGTGCCAGCCAATGTGATGCGTCCTATTCCAGACATGTTCCAAATCCCTTTTGCAAATCCTATTCACAAAAGATCGTGTATCTACATCAATTTACAAGGCCATTGCGTTGAGAGCGGCAGGTCTGCGCCGATGTCACAACGGCCAGATCAAGGGGATCAGCAACGACGCCAGCAGTCCCACAGTCAGGTTCAGGGGGATGCCGACCTTCATAAAATCCACGAACCTGTACCCGCCTGGGCCATACACCATCATGTTCGTCTGATAGCCGATGGGCGTCGCAAACGAGGCCGATGCCGCAACCATAACCGCCACCACAAGTGGCCGCGGATCGATCCCAACCGCGTCACCCAACCCCATGGCAATTGGGGTCACAACAACGGCGACGGCATTGTTCGACACAAGCTCGGTCAGCACCGAGGTCAGCAAGTACACCGCCCAGATGATCAGGAAAGGCGGCAACGCGCTCAGGCCCGGTGCGATGGCTTCCACGATCAAGGACACGGCACCCGAACTGCTCAGCGCGGCGCCGATGGCCAGCATCGCAAAGATCAGCGCCAACAGGCGTCCTTCTACAAAAGAGAACGCCTCATCTGCGTCGATGCAGCGGGTCAGCAGAACAATTGCGACAGCAAGAACCGAAAGCAGCAGGATCGGCGCGACGCCCACCGCCGCAAGCGCGACCAGGCCGAGCAGAGACCCGATTGCAATCGGCGCATGGTTGCGCCGGAATGCCCGCGCGGACGGCTGGGTGACATCGACCATATCCATATCGGCTGCAAGTTTCTGGATGTCGGCTGGCGCCCCTTCAAGCAGCAATGTGTCTCCGACGCGGACGACCAGATCATCCAGTTGTCTGCCAATGTTCTGATTTCGCCTGTGAACCGCCAGCACGTAGACACCGTACCGGCGACGCAGACGCAATGCGCCCAGCGTGCGGCTCACCATGCGGCACCCGGGTGTGATCAGCACCTCAACCGTTTTGGTTTCGACAGCGGAAACCTGATCCACGCGTTTGAGTTCTTTGTTGCTTTGTAAGCTGAGCAGTTCAGTCATTTCCGTGCGCAGCACCACTCTGTCACCGACTTTCAAGGTGACGCCCTTGAGGTTGCGGCGCAGCGACTCGTCACCCCGGATCACGTCGATCAGACGTACACCGGGGCGTTTGAACAATTGCACGCCGGTGACCTCGCGCCCAATCAGATTGCTCTCGGGCGGGATCACCGCCTCGGTGAAGAACTTCATCTTGGATCTGTCGCTGAGCATCGACGCCATGCTGTCGCGTTCCGGCAGAAGACGCGGCGCAATGAACCGCAGGTAAACCATGCCGTAAATCACCAGAGCAATACCCAGCGGCGTGACCTCGAAAATGGTAAAGGCCTGCATGCCCTGCGCGCGGGCGACACCGTCCACCAGCAGATTGGTCGACGTACCGATCAGCGTCAGCGTACCGCCCAGAATGGCCGCATAACTCAACGGGATCAGCAGTTTTGATGCGGGCACGTTCAAGGTTCGTGCAATCTGCACAAAGACGGGGATCATCACGACCACGACCGGTGTGTTCGACACCACCGCCGAAGCAAACACGACAAATGCCATCAAAAGCGCGATTGCGATCCGGGGATTGACCTGCGCCTGCTTTTGCGCGGTCGATGTAAAGGCATCTAAAGCGCCGGTTCGGACCAGAGCCCCCATGATGATGAACATCGCCGCAATGGTCCATGGCGCGGGGTTGGACAAAACGGCCAGCGCGTTCTGATAGGGCAAGATGCCCGTGACCAGCATCAGGGCCACACCGCCGATTGCCACAACTTCGGTCGGATAGACCTCTCGCAGGAACATGATGAACATGCCCGCAACGATCACAAGCGCAAGAATTGCGCCGCCTGTCTCTGTCAGTGGTAGGAATTGCATTCGTGGTATTCTGTCCGAACCCTGGCCCAAGCGCCTGACCGGTAGTGTCCCGCATTGAACGCGGCAGGGCAAGCCTGATATCGTTTTACAGGCTGGCCTGTTCCAACCGACCTCCAATACGCACCATACGCACCGTCTTGGCGTGACCGTCGCGGTCATCCGTTTCAACGAACATACCGCTTAGCGTGGCCTCGCCATTGGCAGGCGTGAACCGGGCCTTGGGCATGCCGGTGATAAAACGGCGCATCGGCTCTTGCTTATCCATGCCGATCACCGAGTCATAATCCCCACACATCCCCGCATCAGTGAGATACGCCGTACCACCCGGCAGAATCTGAGCATCTGCCGTTGGAACATGCGTGTGAGTGCCAACAACCAAGCTGGCGCGTTTGTCGCAGTAGTGCCCCATGGCCATCTTTTCGGACGTCGCCTCGCAATGCATGTCGACGATGATGGCCTGCGCCTGACCCCCGCGCGGGTGGGATTTCAAGATCGGCTCGATGGCTGAAAACGGATCGTCAAAGGGCCGTTTCATGAACACCTGTCCAAGAACCTGAACGACCATCACCTTGCGGCCTCCGGGGGCCGTATAGAGGCGATGCCCACGCCCTGGAGCGCCCTTGGCAAAGTTCACCGGGCGCACGATGCGTGGCTCACTTTCGATGAATTGCAGCATGTCTTTCTGGTCGAAGGCGTGATCGCCCAAGGTCAGGCAATCTGCGCCCGCATCCAAAAGCAGTTTTGCGTGATCGCCGGTCAACCCCATACCGTTCGAGGCGTTCTCACCATTGACCACCACAAAATCCAGCCGCCAGTCGTCGCGAAGCCGCGGCAAATGCTGCTGAACGGCCGCGCGCCCTGCGCGCCCCATGACATCACCCAGAAACAGAATTCTCATATTTCGGGTCGTATTGGCTGTGAGTGGCAATAACAAGGCGCAACCGTGAAATATCCCCTATCTCGGCAAGGCTTGAAATCACGCGCGAATATGCCAACCTGAAAGCTATCCCAATTGATCCAGATGGAGTTTTTCATGAAACCGATTGTTCTGTCGATTGTTGCTGTTCTTGCCGCCACAAATGCCTCAGCACAGACCACGAAAACCTCGATGGCCAATCCCGCGGCCACGTTTTGTCTTGAAAACGACGGCGAGTACCAGATCCGCAAGAACGCCGACGGCAGTGAGTACGGTGTCTGTATTCTCTCTGACGGAACTGAAGTTGACGCGTGGGACTATCTGCGCAGTCATTTTGAGAACTGAAAAGGTCAGAATGTCAGCACGCGGCTTTCTGTGACGAGCATATCCAGCGGTTGGTCGGTCGGTTCCAGTGGCAATTCCTCTGCCTCCTGCGCGTCGAAGGCGAACCCGATAGCCAGCGTCGGGCGGTTCGCCCTAAGACCTTCCAGCGTGCGATCGTAAAACCCCCCGCCATAGCCCAATCGCCCCCCGCGCGCATCAAAGGCCACCAAAGGTACGATCAGAATTTCCGGGTCGAAATAGTCGTCGTCTACCGGAACTTTGGCCCCGAACGGGCCGTCCTTCAACGCGCCCTCGGGTGTCCAGCGGGAAAACCGCAGCGGCTGCCCGGCGCCCTGGATCACCGGCACCCCGACGGGCCCATATGCTGACGCTTCGGCCATGGTGGGCAGCGGATCAATTTCCGTCCGGATCGGCATATAGCCGGACAGTGGCACACCCCGATATCCAGCGAGAACCTCGGACAAGCGTCCTGCCGCTCCGGGCAGATGGGTTTCAAACGCCAGTTTACGACGGGCAAAGCCTGCCTTACGCGCCACCGATTTCACTTCCGCCAGATCGGTCACAGCAAAACCACGCTGGCAAGGCCAAGGAAGATAAAGAACCCCATGACATCTGTTGTGGTGGTGACAAATGTCCCGGACGCCAAAGCGGGATCAACACCGAGGCGATCAAGCACAACGGGGAACACGGTACCGGCAAATCCTGCGATGATCATGTTAACGACCAGGGCCGACCCGATCACAACGCCCAACAGGGGTGAGTCAAACCACACCATGCCGACCGTCCCCAGCAGGATGGCGAAACACAGCCCATTTAGCATGCCAACCAACAATTCACGCCGGATCACCCGAAAAACGTTTGAGCCCGTCAGGTCACGGGTTGCCAACGCTCGCACTGCAACCGTTAGGGATTGGGTGCCAGCGTTTCCGCCCATCGACGCCACTATCGGCATCAGAATGGCCAGCGCCACCAGCTGTCCAATCTCCGCTTCGAATTGTGAAATCACCAGCGATGCGCACATGGCTGCGCCGAGATTTACCGTCAACCAAGGCAGGCGCCTGCGGCTGGTTGCTGCAACACTGTCGGACAGCGAGCTTTCCTCGGCCACACCGGCAAGGCGCAAGATGTCTTCTTCGTGTTCCTCGTCCAAAACAACCATGGCATCGTCGATGGTGATCACCCCGACGAGACGGCCATCCGCATCTACCACTGGGGCCGAAATCAGGTGGTACTGGTTGAAGGCATAGGCGACATCCTCTTCGTCCTGATCGACGGGAATGACATGGAATTCCTCTTCTGTGATGTCATGCAACGGCACGTCGCGGCGGGTGGCCATCAGCTTGCCCAACGTTACCTGCGTCACGGGCTTTAGGCGCGGATCGACCAGAACCACGTGATAGAACTGCTCGGGCAGATCGTCATTGGCGCGCATGAAGTCGATGGCCTGACCCACCGTCCAGTGCTCGGGCGCCATGACGACTTCGCGTTGCATAAGGCGACCGGCCGAGTTTTCGGGATAAGCAAGCGCCTGCTCTGCCGCGACCCGTTCGGAATCTTCGAGGGCATCCAGAATGGTTTCCTGCTGCGGTTCCTCCAGATCTTCCAGCAGGTCAACAACATCGTCGCTCTCCATTTCCCGGACAGCTTCCGCCAACACATCCGGTTTTAGAACAGCGATGACCTCTTCACGCACCGCCTCGTCCAGTTCCGAGAGGATGTCGCCGTCGAATTCCTTGTCGTACAAACGGATCAGACGTGCGCGATCATAGGGATTGATCTGTTCCAGAAGGTCGGCGATGTCGGCCGGGTGCAGCGGCTCCATCAGCTCGATCAGCTTGGCGCGATCATCCACGTCCACCGCATATAGGATTGCCGCAACCGTCCGGCGATCCAGGGCATAGGCGTCGTCGTCCCGGGGCTGATCGGGTCTGGCCTCGTCACTGCCTGTGGTCATGCGCTGCCCCCTTGGTTCGGCGATTGGCCTTTAAATAGAAGAAGCAGCTACCGGAAAACAATGACAATGGTCCGATTTACCCACATCTTTCGCCTGCTTATGCTGTACGGCGGTCGCAAACGGGTGGAGAACAGGGCAAATGGCGCAAAAGACGCTTTTGAAAGGGCGCGTTCTGAGTTTCGATGGTTCGCCTTTCGAAGGTGAGCCAACCGATGCGGCCAGAATTCACGAAGCGGTTGTGATACAGGACGGGCGGGTGTCAGATATCGGCGCTGCTGACGCCATGACCCGGGCACATGCCGAAGCTGATGTTTTGGACTACGGCACGCGGTTGATCATGGCCGGTTTTGTCGACCCGCATGTGCATTACCCGCAGACCGCCATGATCGCGAGTTGGGGTAAGCGACTGATCGACTGGCTGAACACCTACACGTTTCCCGAAGAGATGAAGTTTGGCGATCCCGACTATGCAGCGGAAATCGCCAATCGCTACCTTGATCTGACCACTGCGCATGGGACAACAACCATGAGCAGCTTTTGCACGATCCACACCGAAAGCGTCGACGCGTTCTTTGCGGCCGCGCAGCAGCGTGGGCAGCGTGTCGTGGCGGGCAAGACCTGTATGGACCGCAACGCACCGGACGCGCTGTACGATACACCCCAGACAGCCTATGATCAATCGCAGAACTTACTAGAGAAATGGCACGGCGTAGACCGTCTTTCCTATGCGATAACGCCCCGGTTTTCGCCCACATCCACGCCAGAACAACTTGAGGCGCTGGGGGCGCTTTGGGCAGAGTATCCGCATTGTCTTATGCAAACACATCTGAGCGAACAGACCGATGAAATCGAATGGGTCCGATCGCTTTTTCCCAGCGCCCGCGACTATCTGGACACCTATGAGCAATTTGGACTGCTGGGTGCAGGGGGGCTATATGGGCATGTCATTCATCTGGAAGCCCGCGAACGTGACCGGCTGCGCGACGTGGGTGCCGCCTTGGTGCATTGCCCCACCTCCAACACCTTCATCGGGTCCGGTCTGTTTGACATGAACGGATTGATCCACGAGGGGCATCGCGTGGGACTGGCCACGGACACTGGCGGCGGATCCAGTTTTTCAATGTTGCGCACGATGGCGGCGGCCTATGAGGTGGGTCAGCTACGCGGTCGCCCGCTGCATCCTGCTCAACTGTTATGGCTAGGCACGGTCGGGTCAGCGCAATGCCTGCGCATGGATGACTGTATCGGCAATGTTGCACCGGGGATGGAAGCCGATTTCGTTATCCTGGACCTGGCATCCACGCCTGACATCGCCCAGCGCGAGGCTCATGCCAAAGACTTTTGGGAGGCCGTTTTTCCAACCATCATGATGGGTGATAACCGTGCCGTCTCCGAAGTCTGGATCGGCGGGCGGCGCGTTACCGTCTAGGCGCGCAAAGACTGCGCCAGCGCGTTTTGCCGCTCGATAACCCGTGGCAAATCCAGGGTCGTGATCTGACCATCCCGAACGATCTGGCGTCCCTCGACGAACAAATGCCTGACCTGCATCGGCCCGGCCAGCAGCAGCGCTGCCGGGTCCCAACTGCCCGCGCTTTCTATGCAGCGGGTGTCCCAGATGGCAATGTCTGCACGCTTTCCCGGCGCGAGGCGCCCGCAGTCCGGGCGGTTCAACACATCAGCACCCCCGCGCGTGGCAATCTCCAGCGCCTCTCGGGCAGACATGGCGTCCGCCCCGTTCGCCACACGTTGCAGTAACATGGCCTGCCGCGCCTCGAGCATAAGGTTGCCGTTGTCATTGCTGGCAGATCCATCCGCCCCAAGGCCCACCTTGACCCCTTGATCGCGCAACGTTCGGATCGGAGCAATACCGGAACCCAGACGACAATTGGAACAGGGGCAATGGGCGACCCCGGTTCCAGTTCTGGCAAACAGGTCAATTTCGACCCCGTTCAGTTTGACGCAATGGGCATGCCATACATCGGCACCGGTCCAGCCAAGGTCTTCGGCATATTGACCGGGCCGGCAGCCAAACTGCGCCTGCGAATAGGCGATGTCTTCTTCGTTCTCGGCCAGATGAGTGTGCAACATGACACCCTTATCACGGGCCAGAACCGCCGTGTCGCGCATCAGGTCGCGGCTGACCGAAAACGGAGAACACGGCGCCAAACCGATTCGGCACATGGAGCCCTCGTCAGCGTCATGAAAGGCGTCCACAACGCGGATCATGTCATTCAGAATATCGGTCTCTGCTTCGACCAGACTGTCCGGTGGCAGCCCTCCGTCGCTTTCACCGATGCTCATGGCCCCCCGGGTCGGGTGAAACCGGATGCCCAGTTCGGCCGCCGCTGCAATGGTGTCATCCAGACGGGCTCCATTAGGATAAAGATACAGATGATCCGAGCTGAGCGAGCACCCTGACAGCGCGAGTTCAGCCAGTCCGATCTGCGCGGACGTGAACATCTCCTCTGGTCCGAACCGCGCCCAGATCGGATAGAGCGTCTGCAGCCACCCAAACAACAATGCATCCTGCCCACCCGGTACGGCGCGCGTCAGGGTCTGATACAGATGGTGATGCGTGTTTACGAGGCCCGGTGTCACAACGCAGCCGTTGGCCTGATGGATTTCGCCGCTTGTTGTCAGATCCGGACCAATCTCAACAATCTGCCCGTCGCGCACCAGAATATCCGCGCCAGAAAGCTCGTGTCGGGCGTCGTCCATTGTCAGGATCGTATCGGCGTTCTTGATCAGAAATTCAGTCACTTGTGTCTCCTCGCAATGGCCCACTTCATGCAAGGAGTGCTTTGGCTAGCGGAAAGCAGGCACAAGAACCAACCGGTGCCCGTTGTAGGTGTTCCCGCCTTGGGCGGCAACAATTTTCAGAAACGGTTTAAGATGTCCAAAGCAGCGGCGTGGATATCGGCATTTGCTGCGGCCAATACCCTGCCCCCGTCATGCGCGGGTTTGCCCTGCCAATCGGTGACGACACCACCTGCTGCATGGATCACCGCTATCGGCGCCTGAATGTCATATGCGTTCAATTCGGATTCAATGACCAAATCGATCTGGCCCGCAGCAAGCAAGGCGTACGCGTAACAATCCATGCCATATCGTGTCAGTCGCACCTGTTCAGCAACCGCCTGAAACCCGGCCCGATCATCGGCCGTGCCAACTTCGGGATATGTCGTAAACAAAATGGCGTTGTCCAATTCCGTGGTCGTACGGGTTTTCAGAGTTGTCTTACCCGATGGCCCAACAACATGGGCAACGTCCGGGGAACCGACAAAACGCTCTCCGATATACGGCTGATCAATGACTCCCAGCACCGGCCCGTTCTGCAGACTCAGGGCAATCAATACCCCCCAAGTCGGTGTGCCGCTGATGAAACCTCTGGTTCCATCAATGGGGTCCAGCACCCAGCTTCGCCCACTGGTGCCTTCGACCTTGCCAAACTCTTCCCCGAAAACGCCGTCCTCAGGGCGGTGCCGCGCCAGTATATCCCGCATCGCTTCTTCAGCGGCGCGGTCGGCGACAGTGACAGGATCGAACCCGTCGGCAAGTTTGTTGGTGGTTTGCAGATCGGCCTGTCTGAAATAAGGAAGAATGGCTGAGCGCGCAGCATCAGCCATTTCCTCGGCAACTTCCAGATCGCTCAACGGGGTCTGTTTCATGCGCCACAGGTGCGGTCAGAACCCCTTTGAAGTCAAGCCTGTATTGTCAGGCGACGTCGCTCAGCACACGCGCCAGTTCGAACAGCCGACGACGCTGATTTTCCGGAATAGCGTAGTAAGACCGCACCAGATCCAACGCCTCTTTGTCGGCCATGAGATCCGCGGGAATCGACTTTTTGCCAGTGCCTTCTTTTTGCGTTTCTTCCAGGCCATCGAAAAAGAAGCTCACCGGTACATCCAATGCCTCGGCAATGTCCCACAGGCGGGATGCGCTGATCCGGTTGGCGCCGGTCTCGTATTTCTGGATTTGCTGAAACTTGATACCAACTTGCTGGGCCAACTGCTGCTGGGTCATGCCAATCAGCCAGCGGCGATGCCGGACGCGCTTGCCCACATGGACATCGACGTGATGGGTCATTGGTATTCTCCTTTAACTACACAAACATCTGTTCGGGATTTTGAAACATGCCGGACTACAGCATTAGTGAGCCGTCGTTAACCGCCCCCTAATCCGGACCGTGCCGCACCCCGCAACAGCACTGGACGTCAATATTGCCGCTTTTGGGGTTTTTTTCAACCCGGTTGAATCAGAGGGGCTGCACAAAGGTTTGCGGTTGTATCGTTCTGAAACATCGCCAATAGATTGTGCCCGCGCAGACCGGTCGGGCGATCCGGCAAGAGATGACAGATCTGGATATTCAAAACTCGATTGACAATTTTCGCCACCCGCGCGCCTATGAGCCAAAGAAATAGGGGGCTTGTATGCTGGCGTATCGCGTTCAATCCGAGGGGACCAAGCCACAACTGTGCGAGATGGACGTGCCTGTTCCCGGCGATGGGCAGGTTCGAATTGCCATTCGCGCATGCGGGCTGAATTTCGCCGATTTGCTGATGCAGAACGGCACCTATCAGGACACACCCCCTGCCCCGTTTACACAAGGCATGGAGATCGCCGGCATTGTTGACGAAATCGGAAACAATGTTTCGAATCTGCAACGCGGCAACCGAGTCGCGGTCTATTCCGGTCAGGGTGGGCTTGCCGAGTTTGGAGTTTTTGATGCCGCGCGAGCAATTCGCTTGCCCGAATCGACAGGTTTCGAAGATGCCGCCGCCATTCAGATTGCGTACGGGACCAGCCATATCGCATTGGATCATCGTGCGCGCTTGCAGGCCGGCGAAACGCTTTTGGTGACCGGCGCGGCGGGCGGCGTAGGATTGACGGCCGTTGAAATCGGCAAACTGATGGGCGCAACCGTGATCGCGCAGGCCCGCGGCCAAGACAAGTTGGACGTGGCGCAGGCCGCTGGTGCGGATCACCTGATCGATGCCTCCGAAGACCTGCGAGAGCGTGTCAAAGCCTTGGGCGGAGCAGACGTTGTTTACGATGCCATCGGTGGAGATGTGTTCAAAGCGGCGTTCCGGGCAACAAATCCCGAAGGCCGAGTGTTGCCCATTGGATTTGCCGGAGGAGACGTTCCACAAATCCCGGCCAATCATCTGCTGGTTAAGAACCTGACCGTGATTGGATTTTACATTGGTGGTTATCTGAACTTTCATCCCGAGATTGTTCGAGACAGTTTTGAAACCCTGTTCAGGTGGCATGCGGAAGATAGGATCAAGCCCCATATCAGCCACACATTGCCTTTAACCTCGGTGGAAAAAGGTCTGAACCTGCTCAAAGACCGAAAATCAACGGGCAAGATCATTATCACCCCGTGATGCGGCCTATCCGACCACAGCTTTCAACGGCGCACCACCCAACATACGGAAGTTCTGCCGCACGAGGGCAGCCAGGGCCTCAACCACAGCCCCGCGACCGGCATCCCCACCGTACAGGTTGATCTTATGTGCCGGCAGGTCCGGCAGAACGGAGTGGGCCTCAATCTGTTCCAGATGTGCGGCCTCGGTTCCATCCAGCATCGCATGAACAGCCAGATCGGCACTGACGGTTGCTTCAATGGTGCGATCATTTTCCGTCTCCACGGACAGTTCCCAGGGAATACCGGCGGCGTCCAGCGCCGCGATGACCTGTGGACGGAACAAACAGCGCCGTCCAAGCGCTAGGGGCAGCGGCCGCTTTCGCCATGCGGACCCTCCCGGCGCGCCGATCCACCGCAGCGGGAGTTCGGCGATTGTCTCCGCACCATCGGCCGTTGCCGGCTCGGTTGTGAGGATCACATCACATTCGCCACGTTTGTACATGTCTTTCAGTTGCAAAGAGTAGGAAGAGACCAGTTGCACCCGAACCCGTGGAAAATCCGCGTTGAACCGCTGCAAGACCCTTGGAATTGCCGGATAGACAATGTCATGGGGCACACCCAGAACAACTTCACCCTCAAAGGCCTGGTCGGTCAGCTTGGATATCACTTCGTCGTTGAGGGCCACCATACGACGGGCATAGGCCAGCAATTGTTCGCCAGAGGCCGTCAACGCAATTGTGCGCCCGCTCCGATCCAGCAATTCCAATCCCAGCAATTCCTCCAGCCGCTTCAGCTGCATCGAAACCGCAGATTGGGTGAGGTGCAAGAATCCTGCCGCCCGCGTGACGCCGCCCTGATCCGCAACCGCCACAAAAGAGCGCAAGGTGGTGATATCCAGATTTCGCATCTTCACGATCCCTTATGGGTGTCATCAAAAATATTCGTTTTTAAAATATGTCATGCCGCTCCATATAAATCAAGGAACTTGATGATACCCAAGTTTATCATCGCAGATTGAAGAAAGGACAATTGCTATGACCCAAATTGCAATCAACCGAGCTTGCAAACCCGCGAAGCGATCCGCTTTGGAACTGATCTGGCAAGCGGTTGCCCTGATGCGTCAACGCCGCAAGCTGGCCAGGCTGGATGATCGCGCATTGGATGACATCGGTGTGAGTCGTTCAGAGGCGGATGCCGAGGCCCGCCGCTTTGTCTGGGATGCGCCGCAATTCTGGCAGAAATGACACAATAACAGACCAGTAGCTCTGAAATGGCGGCCTGTTGACACAGGTCGCCATTTTTGTTGGGCGTTTTAGGCAGTTTTGCGCGAGAAACTCTTGAAACACAGCCTCCAGTTGCCGATATTTGCTTGGAAAGCGTCCCGCATCAGCAGGGCGCACTAAAGATATCTAAAGGGAGACCCTTTGATGGCACAATTTGACACGATCCGGACGGCATCCGGCGCGCGCGCCGCCGAGATCGATGAGGGCCTGCGCGCCCATATGAACAAAGTCTACGGCACAATGTCCGTAGGCATGCTGATCACATTTGCGGTGGCCTGGGCCGTTGGCTCGAGCCCGCAACTGCTATCGGTGTTCCGTGATCCTGTCACGCTGAGCCCTAATATTCTGGGCTGGATTATCATGTTCGCGCCTCTGGCGATGGTGTTTGGCTTCGGTGCCGCGATCAACCGTCTGTCGGCGGCTGGCGCTCAACTGTTCTTCTACACCTTCGCAGCAGTCATGGGCCTGTCGCTCAGCTGGATTTTCGTGGCGTTCACCGGCATGTCGATCGCTCAGGTGTTCCTCGTGACATCGATCGCCTTTGCGGGACTGTCGCTCTATGGCTACGTCACCAAGAGGGACCTGTCCGGCATGGGCACCTTCCTGATAATGGGTGTAATTGGTTTGGTTGTTGCCATGATCATCAACCTGTTCCTGCAGTCACCTGCGATCATGTTTGCCGTTTCAATCCTGGGCGTTCTGATCTTTGCGGGTCTGACAGCTTATGACACTCAGAAGATCAAAACTACATATCTGGAAATGGCGCATTCTGGAGATCAGGAATGGCTGGGCAAAGCGGCCATCATGGGCGCGCTGAGCCTCTATCTGGACTTCATCAACATGTTCATGTTCCTGCTGCAACTATTCGGCAGCCGAGAGTAAAACTCTCAAGACCAAGACACTTCTGAACCCCGTTTAACTGCTTGTTAAGCGGGGTTTTTTAAGGTCGAAAACTGCGACTTAAAGATCGATTGGCAAACCCGGGGCCGCGCCTAAACGGGTGAAGCCACGGCTTGAATAGCCTGCGAACGTCACTTGATGGCGTCCCAGACTTCTTGGACGACGCTGGCCACGGACATCACATCCTCGCGTGTCGTATCGAATTGACCCACTTGGACCCGTATGATCTTGCGGCCTTCAATGGACCCTTGCGTCAGGTAAATGCGCCCGTCATCGTTGATCGCATCAACCAGACGCTGCTGGGTTGCATCATCGCCCGGACAACGGAAAGAAAACAGGCTGAGGATCGGATCGGTTGCAATTTCGAACCCGCTCAGGGCGCCGATCTTAGCGCACAGCTCTTCGGCCCAGGCAACGTGATTTCGGATACGCGCCTGCAAGCCATCCAACCCGTAAGACCGGATCAGAAACCACAGTTTCAATGCCCGAAAGCGACGCCCCAGCGGGATTGTCCATTCCGAGTAGTTCGTCAACGCATCACCTGTCGTCTTCAGGTATTCCGGTTCAATCTTCAGCGTATTCAGCTGCGGCATGGCATCGCGCAGAAACTGGATCGAACAATCGAATTGTGCGCCGAGCCATTTGTGCGGGTTGAAAACGATGCTGTCATAGGCATCGGCACCCTTCCAGAACGCGTCGCGGAATTCCGGGCAAATCATGGCGGACCCAGCCCATGCGGCATCAAGGTGGGTGTAAAGATCATGGGCCTTCGCGACCTCGACCAAATCGGTCAGATCATCACAGGCCCCGACGCCCGTGCCGCCAGTGATTGCAATAACGCCAGCAGGGGTATGCCCTGCCGAAACATCCGCCCGGATCGCTGCATCAAGGTTCTGCGGATCCATTGAAAAGCGCGGCCCCTGCCCTGGGATTTTAACCAGATTGGCCTGCCCGATACCTGCCACCCAACAGGCGCGATCAATCGATGAATGCACCTGGTCAGAACAATAGATCCGCACATGCCCTTTGCCGGCCAACCCATCGCGGTTGCCCGTGAACCCGGTCGCACGCTCTCGCATTGTCAGAACGGCGGACAGTGTGGCAGAGGATGCGGAATCCTGAATGACACCGGTGAAGCCCTCGTCCAGCCCAAGCGCCTGCCGCATCCAATCCACCATCTTACCCTCGACCTCGGTCGCAGCGGGCGACGTCTGCCACAGCATGCACTGCGCAGCGACGGTGTTTACCAATTGCTCGGCCAACATGGAGGGCGGCGCGGCATTAGCAGGGAAGTAGGCGAAAAAGCGGGGGTGCTGCCAATGGGTCATTCCCGGCATCACAAGCTCTTCGAAATCGCTTAAAATCTGTTCCATATCCTCAGGCTGGGCGGGCGGCGCGTCGGGTAACTGCGCCGCGATCTCACCAGGTTTGGTTTGGGCCCGCACAGGACGGTCGCGCAACGTCTTGTGATACTGCGCGCCCCAATCCGCGATTTGTTTGCTCCATCCGGAGAATTCGTCCCAATCCATGCTCTATGTGTCCTTGACCCTACGCCTGTATTTATACTTGGCCAGCGCAAATTCATCGCGGCCCTGAGGCCCGCATTCAAGCCTAATACCCGAGGATTTGACACCGCAAAACGAAAAGGCCCCAACCGGCTGGGTCAGGGCAATAAGCTATTACGAAATTGAGTTGGTCAGCTACAGTTCAACGGAACTGCAAAACCAGAGCTGCGCTCCGACGAGCCTTTGCGATAGACGTCCCCAGCCGCCAGACACCCGGTGAACCGTTCCGTCTGACTGCCGAAACTGGCACCGACAGAGTTGTCGACGCGCGTGCTGTTGTCCCGGGTACGCAACACACCAAACAAGGTGCCGTTGACACTCACCGTGCTGAGAAACAGATTTGTGTCGCTGCCGGACAGCAAGACGGCACTTGTATCTGTCCGTCCGCCATTATCAATGGCGACACCTGCAACTTTCGACAGATCGACCTCGTCCGACAAAACCGAGACCGTCGGCAATTCAGCCAGTTCGGCAGGTACGTTTGTTGCCGACGGCAAAAAGGCCACGGCACCTTTGACGTCCGAAATAGTGCGCGGCTCGCCGTCAATTCCCGTAAACCCGACGCCTTCGCGGTTGAACGGGTCTTCACAGGCCGAGAGGGTCAGAACGGCGATTGTGGATAACAAGATTTTTTCATGACGGTCAACATTTTGTGGCGGTTTGCTCAACCGTACGTGTAGGCCGCGGCAAAAAGCAAGCCACAGGCTGGACGAATGGCCGCACGGCTGATGCGTCACTGCAACGGCGACGGGCCCGAATATCCTACCGCATCTGTCCAAAGCACAAAGAAAAAAGGGTCCCGCCTTGGCAGAACCCTTTGAAATGTCCGGACGGAATGGCAGATTACTTGATCTTGCCTTCCTTGTACTCGACATGCTTGCGAGCGACCGGATCGTACTTACGAACGGTCATTTTCTCGGTCATGGTACGCGCGTTTTTCTTGGTCACGTAGAAGTGGCCCGTGCCCGCGGTCGAGTTCAGACGGATCTTGATTGTCGTCGGCTTCGCCATGGTTGTCTCCTGCGTCCGAAAAGGCAGGGGCCTTTCGGTTGAATCCTCATGAGCGTGCGCTTTTACCCGGTAGCACGCCCGAGTCAAGGGCATTTGGCACCACGGATAGACCGGAGAGAGCGGGCGATATGGTGTCCTGTGCGACCCACGCGAGCAATGGGCACCAACAGCGCTACTCAACACGATAGTTCGCCCATCTTCAGAATCTTGCCTCATTCCTGAATTAGCCAACACTTCATGACACCTAAGAGCAGAGTGACCTAGCATGACATTTCGGATGATCCCTTTATCTTTGTTGGCTTTTTTGGGCGCGTGTGGGGATTCGATTTCCACCATTCCGATTCCACACACGCCAATTGGGTCCGAACCCGGTGCGAGCGGCAGTGCGGCAACACCACTGAACGGCTCTGCCACGACAACGTATCGACTGTCCCCGTCAGAGACTGTCACCGTCAAGAAAATCGACGAGGACACGACGGTCAAAACCTACGTTTTAGGCGCGCCGCCGCCGGCTGTGAATTTTGCAGCCCAAACACCCGGAACTGTTCCTGTTTATTCCGTCAACGCACGCAAAACCAACGCAAAGGCCGCGGCTGACGCCACAAAGAAGTCAATGCCGGGCAAGCCGATTCAGTTTGGAAAAACCAACACCCAACTAAGGCGTGTTGTCGTGAATGGTGCGAGCTATGGGGTGGTCAAGCCGGTTGGTTACGTACCGGGCCCTCTGTCGCGCAAATATGTGGCGTGGGAAAGAACGATGCTGCGCATCATTACGACAGAAACAGGGTGCAACATGAAGAAAGTACGGGATGGCGGTCTGGTTCAGGGTCTGTGGCAAAACTCATTCGTCATACCGCTTGACTGTTGACGCGACCCGAAAAGACATGCGCGGAGGGCCTGTAAGCCGGATCCTGTTCCGGGGTTGCCCCCTTCGATGACCATTCCTCTAGGCCGTGCATCGCTGCGCGGCTCAAGCTGCCAACCCGGTCCCTCTTGGCCAAGACACCCTTAGCGGCGGTATCGATTTGCACCGACCGGCCCGCGCGGGGACCCTATTTGGCATTGCTCCTGGTGGGGCTTGCCTTGCCGCCCCTGTTGCCAGGAGCGCGGTGGGCTCTTACCCCACCGTTTCACCCTTACCTTGGACCGAAATCCTTGGCGGTTTGATTTCTGTGGCGCTTTCCGTCGGGTTGCCCCGCCCGGGCGTTACCCGGCACCATTGTCTTGTGGAGTCCGGACTTTCCTCTCGGGCCGAGGCCCCAGCGGCCATCCGGCCCTCCGCGCAGTCGGGTGGGTATGCGGTAGCACAAACCACGTCAAGGGCTGACGAGGCGCAAGGGGCCAGCCCCTTCTTGGCCTACGGCCAATTCAACCCCGGGATATTTTTGGCCAGATGAAGATTGGATCAGAGTCAAAGCGGCTTATGCGCGAGTGCAATAAAGTCCTCCGGTTGCAACGGGCCTTTGCCCCATGGGCGATAGCGCAGACGGACGGCCGCAAGAAGAGTGTTGTCGTCGACTTCGGCGGTAAAACCCGCGTTCCGAGCCATCGCTCGGAACACGTCCACAGGCTTATCCTGTGGGCCATCTTCGTGGCCGCGTAGGGACGCCAGGTTCTGACGTTCCAACCGCTGCCAATCGAAACGCGGGCCTGGGTCAAATTTGCGCCCCGGAGCCATGTCGGAGTGGCCGATCACGCCATCGGGGGTTATACCCCATCTGGTCATGATTTGCCGCAACAGTCCGCCCAGCGCCGCCATCTGCGGCTCAGAGAAAGGGTGGGTCCCGGCGTTATCCAGTTCTATTCCAATCGAACGAGAGTTGATGTCGGTCTGACCGTGCCATTCCCCTTCACCGGCATGCCAGGCACGGTCTTCTTCCGTCACCATCTGCCAGACTGTGCCATCAGCGCCAATCAGGTAGTGGGCGGACACCTCAGTCTCGGGATCGCACAAACGGTCCAGCGCGGCCTGAGCACCTTCCATCGCCGTGTAGTGCAGAACGATCAACGATGGTCGCAAACGATCCCTGCGCGGGCCAAAATTGGGGGACGGATGCCAGATCGGCGAGCGTGGATCAGTTGCTGACGGCACTGCGGAACGGGCTGGGGTCCCAGCTGCAAGCATATCCGTCACCGTCCGGGTCCAAGCCTTTGCGGTCGCGTTGCGGTCCGCCACTGGACAAAAACTCGATCTGCGCCTGATCTGGTGAGGGGAACTGCGCGCAATTGCGCTGTGCCTTGGCCTGCAAGTTGAATCCAGCGCGGCTGTAAAGTTGAGTGCCCACCGGGTTTGATGTGCTCAATGCGTACTGCACGATATTTGGCTGGCCATCCGTTCCGCGTTGCGGAACAGCGGTTGGAGCGACAACTTCATAGGTCTGCCGGTTCTGTTCAATAAGTGCGGCATCGGATTCGATGGAACGACGGCCCGAGACGGCCTCAAAATCCTGTTCATCAGATATCTCTGTGCTGCTTACGGTCGGGATTGGTGCAGTTGCTTGTCCCGATGTGCTCGCCAGAGCAACGGCCGTCTGATTGGCGATGTCCGCATTTGAACCGGTCGCGGTCGCGTCCGCAGGGACCGTTCCGGGTGATCCAAGTGTCTCTTGCGACACGTCCGCAGGTGCGGGAAATGGATTGACCACACCGCCCTGCCCGGCCAATTGCGCCTCGCGTTGCGCCTGGTATTCCGGTGTGTTGAACCCGGTACCGGAGACCGGTGCAACGGTGTCGCATGCAGCAATGAAACCGATGGCCGGGATCAGAAGCCTAAAGCGCATTCAGTTGCTCCGTCTTTTGTTGTCCTGCGTGCTCTGAGGCTTACCACCATTTCCCGGGCTTGGCCACAAAACCGGCCGCGCCTTCCAGCGCATAAGCGGTGTTGAGCAACTCGCCTTCGTCCCACGGACGTCCGATCAATTGCAAACCAAGTGGCAAGCCCTGCTTGTCCAACCCAGCTGGAACCGAGATGCCGGGCAGACCGGCCAGGTTGACCGTGACGGTGAACACGTCATTTAAATACATCTGCACCGGGTCGGCCTCGGTCATCTCGCCCAGACCAAATGAGGCAGACGGTGTTGCCGGGGTCAGGATTGCATCGATACCGGCAGCAAATACATCTTCAAAGTCTTTCTTGATCAGCGTCCGGACTTTGCGTGCACGGTTGTAATACGCGTCGTAGAAACCTGCCGACAGGACATAGGTTCCGATCATGACGCGTCGCTGCACTTCGTGGCCAAACCCTTCGGCGCGGGTCTTTTCGTACATCTCGGTGATGCCGTCGCCCTGCGCCAATTTGGCCCGGCGGCCGTACCGCACGCCGTCATAACGCGCGAGGTTCGACGAGGCCTCGGCCGGGGCGATCACATAATAGGCCGGCAACGCGTACTTGGTGTGTGGCAGCGAGATATCGATCGTCTCGGCCCCGGCATCTTTCAGCATCGCGGCTCCATCAGACCAGAGCTTTTCGATCTCGGGAGGCATTCCATCCATACGGTATTCTTTGGGAATACCAATTTTTTGCCCTTGATGTCGCCGGTCAGCATGGCCTCGAAATTCGGGACAGCCAAGTCCGCACTGGTTGAATCCTTGGGATCATGGCCGCACATGGTTTCCAGCATGATTGCGGCGTCACGTACGCTCTTGGTCATAGGGCCAGCCTGATCCAACGACGATGCAAAGGCGACAATGCCCCAGCGCGAGCATCGACCGTAGGTCGGTTTGATGCCCGTGATGCCCACAAATGCGGCCGGTTGACGGATCGAACCACCGGTGTCGGTTCCGGTCGCGGCCAGACACAGGTCTGCCGAAACGGCAGACGCAGAGCCACCTGACGACCCTCCGGGGGTCAGCTGCGCATCATCGTTTCCACGCCGCCACGGGCTGACGGCATTACCGTAGACAGAGGTTTCATTCGACGAGCCCATCGCGAACTCGTCCATGTTCAGCTTGCCTAGCATCACGGCACCGGCATCGGCCAGGTGCTGCGACACGGTGGATTCGTATTCCGGCTTGAAGCCTTCGAGGATTTTCGAGGCTGCCTGCGACGGCACGCCCTTGGTGCAGAACAGGTCCTTGATGCCAATCGGCAGACCGCACATCGAGGGTGCATCCCCGCCTTTGATCCGCTCATCCGCCGCCTTGGCGCGTTCGATCGCGATCTCGGGCGTCTTGTGGACAAAAGCATTGAGCGCGTCGGCTTCCTCAATCGCCTTCAGGCATGATTCTGTGAGTTCAACCGACGTTACATCACCTGCACGCAGCGCATCACGCGCTTCGGCCAAACCTAGTTTGTTCAACTCGCTCATGTCTTACTCCACCACTTTGGGGACAGCAAAAAACCCCTCACGCGCGTCGGGAGCATTGGCCAGAATCTTGTCTTGCTGGTTTCCGTCGGTCACAACATCTGCGCGCCGCTTCAGGCGCATGGGTTCAACCGAAACCATCGGCTCAATACCGTCGATGTCCACCTCGTTAAGTTGTTCGATAAACCCCAGGATCGTGTTGAATTCCGAGGCCAGCGCCGGCAGCGCGTCATCCTCGACCTTGATCCGGGCCAGTTTGGCCACCTTGGCAGCGGTGCTTTGGTCAATCGACATGGAAATCCTCATATGCGTTAGAGGGCATTTACCCGTCTGTTTCACCGGTCGCAAGGCCACTACACAACGCGCTCACAGTTGTGTCCGGCCCGCAGACTGCTACACCCCATTCAGAACTGAATATCTCATATGCAAAAAAGTAAACTAATTAGTTCATTTTGACCCTTGAAAACTGAACTGAACTGTTCATTTTCTAAGATGTGTCACAGCACAAAACCGGAGACAGAAAATGAAAACCTTTCTTACTGCCGCAATCTTGTCTGCTACCGTCCTGTCCGCCCCGGCCATGGCCATGGCCATGGGCGTCGATATGACCAACCTGACCCGCAATCTCAGCTTCCCCGAACCGGTCTCGGAACCGGTCACACAAGACCAAACCAAACCCCTCAAGTAAGAAGCTGTGCCCGCCGGGTCAGGACGCCCTATCCGACCCGGCGGCGATACATTTCGCTGCTGCACCCCTTGCTTTAAGCCGCTACCATAGGCGCAAACATCCCAGTGATGCCCCAAACGAGCAAGCCAATGGAGCGAAGCATGAGTGCGCGCAAGCAAGCAGTTCTGGACGCGATTGACGCGGCCAACGCAGACGACCCAAATATCGAAGACAACCAGCCTGAAACCTTGTTGTATGGCAAGCGCATGAGCGCAGAGCTGGACCGCTTGTTCCCGGACGCGTCTGATGCCTTGCAGATTGCCGCGCGCGGCCAGCATATCGAACGATGGAAGCTGGGACGGAGCGAATACCCGGACGGGCGCGCAGGATATCTGGCATGGCGAAAAGCGCAGGGCGAACATCACGCGGAAGTGGTCACTACCCTGATGACCCAGGGCGGGTACGGTTCGGATGAAACGGACGCCGCCGGTCGTATGCTGCGCAAGCAGGGCATCAAACGTGATCCCGAGGTTCAGGCCCTTGAAGATGTCATCTGCTTTGTTTTTCTCAAGTGGTACTTTCACCCATTTGCCGCGAAACACTCGGCAGAGAAGATTCAGCGTATTGTAGAGAAAACCGCCAAAAAGATGTCCGCCGAAGGTCGCGCACGGGTGCTGAAGGAGTTCGACCTGCCTGCGCATTTGGCGGCGGCGTTTCAGGATTGATGCGCCCGCCAAAAGGTGGTGTGAGCTTAACAGAGAATTAACCATTTGGCCGTCCCATCGAGGACGAAAGAACCTTCGAAACGTCCGGTCTCAAATGTCTAGAAAACGCTTCGTCCTATTCGCATTGCTCAGTTGCCTTCTGGGTTGTCAGGAAGCCCCGTCCAACCAACCGACTGCACGCGTTATCGCTGTTGGCGATTCTCTTATGGCCTGGAACTCGGCCTCCGGCTCATCAATCTCGGACGTGATTGAGAAAAATATTGGTGCGCCGGTTGTCGATAGGGCAATGTCCGCCGCCTGGCTGCAAACCAAATTCGATGTGGAGGGCCGACCAGAGTCGGGTGTTCAGGCACAATTTGTTGAAGGTGACTGGAGCTGGGCCGTCATAAATGGCGGCGGCAATGATCTGATGCTGGGGTGTGGGTGCATTAGCTGTGACACGACACTGGACAACATGATTTCCAAGGACGGGCAAAGCGGCCAGATACCGCAGTTTGTGCGCCGGATCCGAAGCAGTGGAACACGTGTAATCTACGTCGGCTATTTGCGCAGTCCCAAGCTGCTGACCCCCATCGAACACTGCAAATCGGAAGGGGACGAGTTTGAGGCCCGCATTGCACGATTGGCACAGCGGGACGCGGGTATCATATTCGTATCCAGTCAGGACATCGCCAGACCCGGGGACGCCTCGTATTTCTCATTCGATCGGATTCACCCCTCGCGCAAATCCAGCCGCATCATCGGCGAGCGTGTGGCCAACATCATCCTGACCGAAGGGTTCTGATGGCGTGGATTCTGGCTTAGCCAGCAACCGGCACGTCATGTCTGCTGCGCAGGATCGCCCTCCGATACACTTCGATCATCCAGCCCAGCATGATGGCATTCAGGATGTGCCACATGAAATGTGTCCCAATGGCAAATTGTGTGCACAGCGGGATGTCCGTTGCCCGAAACGTGATCGACAGGATCAGAATGAAAGCACCGGCCGTCATGCCCAAGGCGAACTTCGGCTCTCTGTTCCGCAGCAGACCCGCATAAATCAGGATCAGCAGCGGAACCGGAGCGTAGACCGCTGACCCGCCCAGACCCGGAGCAAACTGGAACAACGGAATGGTGGCGGCGGCGTAAGGAATGAACAACACCGTTCCAACCGCTGAAAGCAGTGGCGACACCCGCCAGATGTCCCGATTGACCGCAAAGATATAGACAAGAATGAACAGCAAAATGGGCGTGGTATCCGCAATGGCGGCCCAAACCTGTGCATGCGTGTGAAACAAATAGCTGCCAATCCCGATCATCGCCAGAATCACAACCAATGCCATTGCAAGTGGCATGTTTTCTCCGCGCACCCGTCGCCACATGATCCAGGCCGAGATCAAAAAGGCCGCATTTGTGACGGCATTGATTGGCTCGGCCCAATAGGCGGACGACAATCGTTCGCAATAGCCGTCAATTTCCTGCATCCAGTCCATGGAATTTTACATAGCGAATGCTACGCTGCCGCCAATAGTCAGTTCAGGAGGATTTTTTGATGAATATCATTTGGCTGGGACATGGGAGTTTTCGCATAGAAACCGCTGGTCAGGTGCTGCTGATCGATCCTTGGCTGACGGGTAACCCAGTCCTATCCGAGGCAGAGCATGACGCGGCGCTGGATGGCGCCACGCATCTCCTGCTGACCCATACGCATTTCGACCATGTGGCCGATGTCCTGCATCTTGCAAAACATCTCGGCATCCCGGTGGTTGGGCAATACGACCTGATGGGGTACTGGAGCGAGGCCGAAGGCATCGAGACCGTCGGGTTCAACAAGGGCGGAACCGTCAATCTGAATGGCGTTAAGGTGACGATGGTTCCCGCCTCTCACAGTTCGACCTTTTCAACACCGGACGGGTTGCGCACCGGCGGCAGCGAGGTGGGCTTCATGATCGCGAGCGAGGGGCACATGGTGTATGTCTCTGGCGATACGGACATCATGGCGGACATGGACTGGATGGGCGACTACTATAAACCGGATATCGGAATTCTGTCCGCAGGCGGTCATTTTACAATGGACATGAAGGCGACCGCTTATGCCGCCAAACGGTATTTTAATTTCAAGACCGTTATTCCCTGCCACTACAAAACGTTCCCGGTTCTGGAACAATCGGCACAGGAGTTGATTGATGCGCTGCCGGGCGTCGATGTGATTGAGCCGGAACTGATGAAGGCGATCACACTCTGATGCCCGCTACTGATTTCAGCCCGCAAGAATACGCTGCCCGGATCGCAAAAACACGCGCGGCGATGGACAAACGGGGTATTGATACCCTTTTGGTCACGGACCCTTCGAACATGGCCTGGCTGACCGGGTATGACGGGTGGAGCTTTTATGTACCGCAAATGGTGATCCTGCCAAAATCCGGGTCACCGCTCTGGTGGGGACGGACACAGGATAAGGCCGGAGCGCAACAGACAACGTGGCTGACAGAGGATGCGCTATTTGACTGGCCGGAGGAGCATGTTCAGCATCCGGATCATCATCCGGTCGACACCCTGCTGACCCTTCTGCGGGATCATGGATGGACAACGCGGCTGGGCGTCGAGATGGACAACTATTATTACTCGGCTGCCAGTCACAAAATACTGGAAACAGCGTTTGGCCCGCAGAGTTTGGCCGATGCCACCGGGCTGGTGAATTGGCAACGCGCTGTCAAAAGCGGCGCCGAAATCGACATGATGCGCAACGCCGGACAGCTTACGGCGCATATGCACAGCGTTTTACGCGATGCCTTTCGAGAGGGAGTGCCCAAGAACCGGTTGGTGGCTGACGTGCAGGCCGCAGGGGTCGCAGGGCTGCCCGGTCTGGCCGGAGACTATCCTGCGATTGTACCCATAGCCCCGTCGGGAACCGAAGCCTCGGCTTCGCATATCACGTGGAACGACAGACCTCTCACCCCAGGCGAGGCGACCTATTTCGAGATTTCGGGCTGTTACAGGCGCTACCATTGCCCTGCCAGCCGCAGCCTGTTTCTCGGCGATCCTCCTCAGGACATCCTTCGTGCCGAAGAGGCGGTGCTGACGGCCATTGACGATGCCCTCGCCGCCGCACGATCCGGAGCAACCTGCGAAGAGGTCGCGACATGCGTCTATGCCAGCTTTGCCAAGGCCGGTTACACAAAGGGCAACCGCACCGGATATCCGGTCGGGTTGAGTTATCCACCTGATTGGGGCGAGCGCACCATGAGTTTGCGACCGGGTGACACAACCGAGTTGCAGGACAACATGACCTTTCATCTGATGCCCGGCCTTTGGACCCCGGATTGGGGTTTGGCCATCACCGAAAGCTTTGTTGTGACGCCGGAAGGCGGGAAACCCCTGGCAGAGATTGCGCGCGAGTTGGTAATCAAGCCAGCGTAAGTCCGACGCGCGAGCTCTACCGCTGCGCCGCAAAGAACCGTTTCAGCAAATCCGCCGCTTCGTCTGCGGCGATCCCATCATAAACCTCGGGAACATGATGGGCTTGCGGATGTGAGAAAACCCGGGCGCCGTGGGCCACGCCCCCGGATTTCGGATCCGATGCTCCGTAGTAAATCCGCCGGATGCGCGCGGCGGCCAAGGCGGCGGCGCACATGGCGCAGGGTTCCAGCGTGACATAGAGATCGTGATCCGGCAGGCGTTCCGAGCCCGCATCTGAACATGCAGCGCGTAACGCCAGGATTTCGGCATGCGCTGTGGGGTCGCTCAACTCACGCGTCCGGTTGCCCGCCGAGGCTACGATACGACCATCTGGAGAAACGATGACGGCACCGACTGGCACCTCTCCGCGATCTGCCGCAGCGCGCGCCTGTTCCAACGCCTTGTCCATATGCGATCTGAATGTCATGCCACTGACTGCATCAGAAACCCGTCTTTCGCAAGCATGCGGGATGCGTTATGGCCGGAGCATGAGCAACACCCCTCCTCCCGGCGACCGGATCGCCAAGGTTCTGGCCCGTGCCGGTGTCGCGTCGCGTCGTGAGGCCGAACGCATGATCGAAGCAGGCCGAGTCGCCGTCAACGGCAAGGCCATCGACAGCCCGGCGCTGAATGTAACGGCCCGGGACAAGATTACCGTTGATGGGAAGCCGGTTTCCGAGCCGGAACCATCGCGCCTCTGGCTCTATCACAAGCCCCCCGGATTGGTGACAACAACACGCGACGAAAAGGGCCGCGCGACAATTTTCGATAAGCTGCCCGAGGATATGCCGCGGGTTATGAGTGTCGGGCGTTTGGACCTGAACTCGGAAGGGTTGCTTTTGCTGACCAATGACGGTGGTATCAAGCGCAAGCTGGAGCTGCCCTCGACAGGGTGGCTGCGCAAATATCGCGTTCGGATCAACGGGCGCCCGAAAGACGAGGATTTCGCCCCGTTGCGGCAAGGTCTGGTGATTGAGGGCGAGCGATTCCAACCGATGACCGTGGCACTGGACCGCCAGCAGGGGGCAAATGCCTGGCTGACCATTGGCCTGCGCGAAGGCAAAAACCGCGAGATCCGTCGCGCGATCGAAGATATTGGCTTTACCGTCAACCGATTGCTGCGCGTATCTTATGGCCCCTTCCAATTGGGTGACCTGAAACCCGGCGAGGTCGAAGAAATTCGTCGCCGTGTGATGCGTGATCAATTGGGGCTTGATGCCGGCACCGATCCCGCCGGCGCCGCAAAACGCCCGCCCAGACCGCAGCGAAAACGGGCAACCATAGGCAAGAAACCTCGCAAGTGACACCTGTTTGGCAACCTTCCCCCTAGCGCCAAGCCCTCGCATCCCCTAAATTTTCTGTGAATGTGTCTGTTGGGGGGCTTTATGTCCGGGACCGGAGTCCAAAAACTGGCCTATGCGGCCTTGCTCGTGCTTTTGTTTGGCGTGTGTACTGGCCTGTTGGGAGGCCTGTAAGACATGGCCAAACGATATGGCGGGAAATTCAGCCCCGACGGAACAAAATCCCCCGATGAACCGCCCCGGCGTGGACAGTTCGATGGCGCACGGGTCGAGCCTGCGGGCGCGCGGGCCAACATTCTGTTCGTTCCGGCCATTCCGTTGGTGTTTCTGTCCCTGAACGACGGTGCGATCGGCATGACAATGGGCCTCGTTGCAGCGGGCGTACTGACAGCGGCTGCTTTCCTGTTGCGCGAGGGATTGCGCGCCGAGGCCGCCTTTAACACGCGGCGAACTGCAAGACGCCCCGCCTTTCCGCGCAAGATTTTTGCCAGTGTGCTAACTGGTCTGGGCGCCGCGCTTGCGTCTTATCGCAATGAGTATCTGGACGCGGAAACAGTCTCGCAGGTTAGCCTGATCGCACCCATCCTGTTTGGAGTTGCCGCGACTGCGCTGCACTCAATATCTTTCGGGATCGATCCCATGAAAGACAAGGGGATGGAACGCGTCGACACGTTTCAACAAGACCGGGTGGCCCGTGTGGTCGAAGACGCAGAATCCCATTTGACCGAAATGACGGATGCCATAAAACGCGCCGGGGATCGCAAGATCGAGGCCCGGGTTGAACGATTTCAGGACACCGCACGCGATCTTTTTCGCACTGTCGAAGACGACCCGCGCGATCTGGCCGGCGCGCGAAAATACCTGACGGTTTATCTGCAGGGCGCGCGCGACGCGACGGTGAAGTTTGCGGATGTCTATGCGCGCACCCGCGACGCACAGGCTTTGGCCGATTACTCCGCACTGCTGGACGATCTGGAACAGAATTTTGCGGCCCGCACGCGCAAGATGCTTTTGGATGACCGCAGCGATCTGACGGTTGAAATTGACGTGTTGCGCGACAGGCTGCAACGCGAAGGCGTCCGGTTGGACTGACCGGCCACAAAATGAGCGAGGAACACCCCCATGTCCGATGAGATCAAGAATAAGGCGGTCGAAGCCGAAACTCTGGTTCAGGAAGTCACTGCGGTTGCGCTGCCGGAACCAAAGTCCGAGATCGTCCTGTTGGAGGAGGCGGACGAACCCGTCAGCGCCGAAATCCGCAAGCGGATGGATGAAATCGATATGGGCAACACCAATTCGATTGTCTCCTTCGGGTCTTCTGCACAAGCCGAGTTGCAGGAAATCAGCCAGGCGATGCTGGCTGATGTCCGCAACAAAGACGTTGGCCCGGCCGGTGACAGCCTGCGCAACATCGTGACCACCATTCGGGGATTTTCGGTCAGTGAGTTGGATGTACGCCGCGAACGCAGCTGGTGGGAAAGGCTGTTGGGACGGGCCGCACCGTTTGCCAAATTCACTGCACAATATGAAGAGGTGCAGAGCCAGATTGACCGCATCACCGACAGTCTTCTGGGTCATGAGCATACCCTGTTGAAAGACATCAAGTCATTGGACTTGCTGTATGAAAAGACGCTGGATTTCTACGACGAACTGGCGCTCTACATTGCTGCGGGCGAAGAGAAGCTGACCGAGTTGGACAGCCATGACATCCCGGAAAAAGAAGCCGAGGTTCAGGCCGCACCGGAAGATCAGCAAGTTATGAAAGCACAGGAACTGCGCGACGTGCGGGCGGCCCGGGACGATCTGGAGCGCCGGGTGCACGACCTGAAACTGACACGGCAGGTGACGATGCAATCCCTGCCGTCAATCCGTCTGGTACAGGAAAACGACAAGTCGCTGGTGACCAAGATCAATTCGACACTGGTGAATACCGTACCGCTGTGGGAAACGCAGCTGGCGCAGGCGGTCACCATCCAACGCAGCGCCGAAGCGGCGGCTGCGGTGCGCGATGCTAATGATCTGACCAACGAATTGCTGACGTCTAACGCCGCCAACCTGCGCGAGTCGAACAAGATGATCCGCGAAGAAATGGAGCGCGGCGTCTTTGACATCGAGGCCGTGAAACAGGCCAATGCGGACCTGATCGGAGCGATCAACGAAAGCCTTGCCATCGCCGACGAGGGCAAGGCCAAGCGCGCCGCTGCTGAGGAAGAATTGCAGAAGATGGAGGCGGAGCTGCGCGACACGCTGGCCGCCGCCAAAGCCCGCAAGGACGGGATTGGCGACAACGCCGGTACGGCAGTACCGGGTTAAAGGCGGGTTGGGCGTGCAGGCTTCGGGACACCTGAAACTCGGGCTTGGGATGATCGCATTTTTGGCGCTGGCCAATTGCGAGGAGGCCCTGCCAACTGCCGTCGCGCCCGAACCTGTGCCGCCCGCACCGGTCCCGGCGGCCAATGCCTATGTTCCGGCATCAGCCGCCAGTCAGGATCTGGCCCGGTTCTATCAAAGGGTACAGCGCGATCTGCTGACACGCGGCCTGTTGCGCACGGACGGCGGAGGTGCGGACACGCCTTATGACGCAGACGATCTGGCGCGAAATTTCGAGGTCATCGCCTTTTACAGCGAGTATCCGGACCACGTCGTATCGATCGGAGCGCGTCAGACGGATGGGCAACTCAGTCGCTGGTCAGGACCTGTGCGTATCCAGAGTGAGTTTGGACCATCGGTGCCGCTTGCCACACGCGATCAGGATGCGGCACAGGTTCAGTCTTATGCAGCGCGGCTGGCAAAGTTGACTGGTCACCCGATTTCCACAGTCAGCCGCAAGGCAAACTTTCACGTTTTTTTTGCGGGTAAGGACGACAGCGCCTATGTCGTAGCCCGGCTGCGGGAACTGATCCCAAATATCAGTCAGGCGTCACTGGATCTTGTCGCGAACCCGCGTGCAAATTTTGACTGTTTCGTGTTTGCGTCCGCTACCAGCAGCGCTCCGCACAAATATGTTCGGGCGGTCACACTGATCCGCACCGAGTTGCCCGATCTGGTACGTCTTAGCTGTATTCACGAAGAGATGGCCCAAGGGTTGGGCCTGTCGAATGACAGCCCGGCGGCGCGGCCGTCAATCTTCAACGATGATGACGAGTTTGCCTTGCTGACAAGCCACGATGAGAAACTGCTGACGATGCTCTACGATCCGCGCCTCGAGCCGGGCGTCACAGTCGATCAGGCGCGGCCTGTTGTAAGGATCATTGCACGCGAACTGATGGGGCAGCCGCTCTGACCCCAAGGACAGGAGAACCCACATGGGAATTTTCGATTTTCTGACCGGAGAATTCATTGATGTCATCCACTGGGTGGACGACACCCGCGACACGATGGTCTGGCGGTTTGAACGGGAAGGACATGAAATCAAGTATGGCGCCAAGCTGACCGTGCGAGAGGGTCAGTCGGCTGTGTTTGTGCATGAAGGGCAGCTGGCGGATGTGTTCACCCCGGGTCTCTATATGCTTGAGACCAACAACATGCCGATCATGACCACGTTGCAGCACTGGGATCATGGGTTCCAGTCGCCGTTCAAGTCCGAGATCTATTTCGTCAACACGACACGGTTCAATGACCTGAAATGGGGCACCAAGAACCCGATCATGCTGCGTGATCCGGAATTCGGCCCGACACGCATCCGGGCCTTCGGAACCTATACAGTTCGCGTAAAAGACCCGGCGAAGTTTCTGATTGAGATCGTGGGTACGGATGGTGAATTCACCATGGATGAAATCAGCTTCCAAATCCGCAACATCATCGTGCAGGAGTTCAGCCGCGTGATCGCAGGCTCGGGTATCCCGGTTCTGGACATGGCCGCCAATACTGCCGATCTGGGCAAGCTGATCGCGGCAGAGGTGTCTCCGGTTCTCGACGGCTACGGATTGGAGATGCCAGAGTTCTACATCGAAAACATCTCACTCCCGCCTGCGGTCGAGGCTGCGCTGGACAAGCGCACCTCGATGGGTCTGGCCGGGGACCTGGGCAAGTTCACGCAGTATTCGGCAGCAGAGGCCATGACCGCCGCTGCCAACAACCCCGGACAGGGCGGCGGCATGGGTGCCGGACTTGGCATGGGAATGGGCATGGCGATGGCCAACCAAATGTCGAACATGGCAGCGGGTCAACCGAGTGGCCCTTGGGGCGGTTCCGCCCCCGCTGCTCAGCAACCGTCTGCACATGCGGCACCCCCGCCCCCGCCGCCCGTTGAGCATGTCTGGCATATCGCAGTCGACGGGCAGACCAGTGGACCGTTTTCAAAGGCAAAGATGGGACGCATGGCCACTGAAGGCGACCTGACCCGCGAGACCCATGTCTGGACCGCCGGTCAGGACGGCTGGAAAAAGGCGGGCGACGTGCAGGAACTGGCGCAGTTGTTTACGATATTGCCACCGCCCCCGCCCGGCACGTGATGCCAACTGTGCGTATCACCAGCCACTAACAGGGCTTCGCTATGACCGAAGAACACCGCTTTCCCTGCGATCAATGCGGCGCCGATTATCGGTTCAACCCGGATGACGGCACCCTGACGTGCGACCATTGCGGACATTCTGAGGCGATCAGCGCCGGGCCATGGGGTGGGGCCAGTTTGAAGGAACTGGATTTCGACGCTGCGATTGCCAATCGACTGCCGGATAGCGAAATCGAAGAAACCCGGGTTCTGTCCTGCCCGAATTGTGCCGCGCAGGTGGAGTTTGACCCGAGCACGCACGCGGCAGAATGCCCGTTCTGCGCC
This sequence comes from Ruegeria sp. B1, assembly GCF_056535885.1. NCBI lineage: Bacteria > Pseudomonadati > Pseudomonadota > Alphaproteobacteria > Rhodobacterales > Roseobacteraceae > Ruegeria > Ruegeria sp. B1. The sequence goes on from NZ_JBQFJA010000001.1 coordinate 3,720,525, forward strand.
ACGCCAGTGGTGACCGACACCGGCGTGAACCGACATATCAAGCCAAAGGGCGTTTTGCCCTTCGCCCTCGACGAACCCAGCGCCCATAAAGCCATGAGCAATTGGCTCGGGCGGTTGTGGTTTGCACCAAACGGGTTGAAGGATTACGCCCGCAAAGGCCGCAAAATGCAGGGCATTTACGTGCCGTACTGGACATTCGATGCCGATACGAAATCCAGTTACCGCGGCGAGCGGGGCGTGGTTTATTATGAGACGCGCACCGTCGCGCGCGACGGCAAGCGCGTGCAGCAACAGGTGCCCAAGGTGCGCTGGACGCCCAAATCCGGTCGTGTGGCGCGATTCTTTGACGACGTTCTTGTCCTGGCCTCACATTCGCTGCCCAAGACCTACACGGATGCGCTGGAGCCCTGGGATTTGCCGGCGCTGGAACCATATCAGCCCGAGTATCTCGCCGGGTTTCGGGCCGAAGCCTACACTGTTGAGCTACCAGACGGGTATACCGAAGCCCGCGCCCATATGGCACGTGTGATTGAGCGCGATGTGCGCTTTGACATTGGCGGCGACCGTCAGCGCATCCATGCTGTGGACACGGATGTCCGCGATGTCACGTTCAAGCATATTCTGCTGCCGGTCTGGATGGCCGCATACAAGTATCGAGGGCAAACCTATCGGTTTGTTGTGAACGGTCGTACCGGGCGTGTCCAAGGTGAGCGGCCCTGGTCCGCACTCAAGATTACGATTGCGGTTGTTGTGGGCCTGCTCGTGGCAGCCGGTATTGGGTACCTCGTGGCAACGGGGCAGCAATAGCCCCACACTCACCGGGTCACTCGCGTTTAATGTCGATCTTTTTGGATGTTTCCGACTCTTCAACGGGTTTCTTCGGAACCGTAACGTGCAGGACACCCTCCTTCATGCGGGCGCTTGCTTTGGCACCATCTGCATCATCCGGCAAGCGGAAGGATCGGCGAAAAGCCCCATACTGCCGTTCGGAGAAATACCAGGTGTCACCCTTCTTTTCTTCGTGTGTTTTCTTTTCGCCGCGTATCGTGACAACGCCTTCTTCGACGGTCAGGTCGATGTCATCGTCGGACACGCCCGGTAACTCCATTGAGATATTGTAGGCCTCGCGGTTGCCCGAGGCTTCGGTCGCTGGGCTGAGCCAGTCAGCAAGTTTTGTTCCAAAATTGCGAAACGGATCGTAAAGTGAGGGCCAGAGGCCGGTGTGATCGGATTTTTCAACCATATTCAGTCCTCCATCTTAAATTGGTTCCTGATTCTTTCATCCGGGTGACAGACTGTCCTTGATCCGCCGCAAATTACCGCACGCCCTCTTGCGCGCACACGGCCCTGACGCCATCCTGCGCGCCGTAGCCCAGGGGAGACGTGGTGGTGCCGATAAATGTACTAAACAGCCTGTTAAACGACCGCCATTCCTGCCGCGCGTTTCGGGCCGACCTGGTGCCGAGACCTTTCATCGGACAGATCATTTCCAGCGCAACACGCGTACCCAGTTGGTGCAATGCCCAGCCCTGGCATCTGATCGTCACCAGCGGAGAAGAGACCGAAGCTTTCCGGCACGCCCTGCAAAACGAAGCTGCCACCGGAACGCCAAACCCTGACCTGCCTTTTCCATTCTCTTATTCCGGTGTCTATCAAGAAAGGCGCCGCGCCTGTGGTTGGGCGCTATACAATGCAGTCGGTGTTGAAAAAGGGGATCGCGCGGCCTCGGCCAGACAGATGATGGAGAACTTTGCGCTATTCGGCGCGCCTCATTGCGCGATCCTGTCCAGCCCGGCCGAGCTTGGCCCGTATGGCGCGATGGATTGCGGCGGTTTCGTTACCGCTTTTACGCTGGCCGCTCAGGCGCTTGGGGTGGCGACCATTCCGCAGGCGGCTGTGGCGTCTTACGGGCCGTTTCTGCACAAGTATTTCGACATTCCCGACGATCGCCTGATTTTATGCGCCATATCCTTTGGCTATCGCGATCCAGATCATCCCGCAAACGCGTTTCGGACAGATCGCGCAGCGCTGGGTGACATTGTCGACTGGCGCGGATAAACCGCTTTACAGCCATCGTTACGCATTTTCCGGAGACACCCATTGCGCGCTTTGCTTCAGCGAATTTCCAAGGCCAAGGTTTCAGTGGACGGCGCGATTGTTGGACAGTCGGGACCCGGACTTTTGATCCTTGTCTGCGCCATGCAGGGCGACGATGAGAATCAGGCCAGCAAGCTGGCAGCAAAGATCGCCAAGCTGCGTATTTTCAAAGATGATGCGGACAAGATGAACCGCTCGATACTGGATATCGGAGGAACCGCCCTTGTGGTCAGCCAGTTTACGCTGGCCGCCGATACGTCGGGCGGCAACCGGCCGGGTTTTTCACAAGCCGCGCCGCCGGATATCGGGGAGCACCTGTACAACGTGTTTGCTGAACACCTGATCTCACTTGGTATCGGGGTCGAAACAGGGCAGTTCGGCACAGACATGGCCGTCGAACTTGTAAATGACGGACCTGTCACAATCTGGATGGAAAACTGATGAACCTTGCGGACCAAGCAATCAGGATTTGGCAGGCCGGGGTGGCCGCTGTTGACGGATACGCAGCAACCAAGACGGCGTTGCCGGACGTTCCAAAACCCGACCGCATTCTGGCCGTGGGCAAGCCAGCAGCCTCAATGGCTGGCGCGGCGCTTGACCATTTTGGTTCGGTGCCAACCCTTGTTGTCACCAAAGACGACCATGCGCATGGTTTGCCAGAAGATGTCGATGTGATCGAGGCGTCTCATCCCGTTCCGGATGATCGAAGCCTTGCGGGCGGTCGGGCCTTGCGTGAGGCCGTTGAAGCGATGGGCCCTCAGTCACATCTTTTGCTATTGGTTTCTGGTGGTGCCTCTTCGCTGGCCGAAGATCTTCGACCCGGTGTCACCTTCGCTAACCTGGAAACCATGAACCGGAAGTTATTGTCAGAAGGTTTAGACATCGAGGCGATGAACGCGGAACGGCGCAAGCTGTCGCGGATCAAGGGGGGCGGGCTGCTGTCCCATTTCTCGGGCCGTCAGGTAACCGTTCTTGCGATTTCGGATGTGCCCGGTGACGACCTGAACGTGGTCGGATCGGGTATCGGTGCCTTGCCAACCCCATTTGCATTTGAGGCAACAACCCGGATTATTGCCTCAAACGCGCATGCGCGCGCGGCAGCTGCAGCGGCTGCGCAGGCTGATGGTCTAACTGTCCTGGCCGATTACAAGGCACTGCACGATGATTACCTGTCAGTGGCCGCAAAGCTGGGTCCACAACTGCGCGATATGCGTCCCGGCGTTATGATCTTTGGGGGTGAGCCGACCGTGGTCTTACCCGGTAATCCCGGCAGAGGTGGACGCAATCAGGCATTGGCTTTGGCGCTGGCGCGCGAGATCCAGGGTGTCGATGGGATCACCGTGATTGTCGGCGGGACCGACGGGACAGATGGGCCAACCGATGCCGCCGGAGGCATCGTTGACGGAAAGACCTGGACCCCGCAGGCAGAAGACTTTCTGAAAAACGCCGACAGCGGCAATTATCTGGACAAAGCGGGCGCCTTGTTGATCACGGGTCCGACCGGGACAAACGTAATGGATCTGGTTGTCGCAATTCGACAATGAATTGGCGCATATGCCGCCGCCCACGATCGCGTACACCGGAAGACTACGACAAAAAGCGGGGGAGAATTGAATTCAACCGGCTCAAGAATACTGAAGGGCGACGGTTTGGTCCCGTTCGCCGCTGTGGTCATCGTGAAACAATAAACCTTGCCCGGTAGACTGAAATGCGCCAACGTTGACTCATGCGTCAATAAAAAGCCCGAAGAGGGCCTCAGATCCATCAAACAGGGAGATTTATGGATGAACGATCAACTCACTTACATGGCAGATCAGGTCACTGCGGGAAAACTGACACGCCGTGAATTCATGGGCAAGGCAGCCGCCCTGGGCGTGTCCGCAGCCATTGCCAGCACGATGTTCGCAAACGCGGCACGCGCCGCTGGCCCCAACAAAGGCGGCGATCTGAAATTTGGCCTTCAGGGCGGTGAATCGACCAACTCGCTGGACCCGGCCACCTATGCCAGCTCGGTTCCGTTCCAGAACGGTAAACAGTTTGGAGACCAGTTGGTCGAGGTTGCGCCGGATGGAACCATCGAGCCTCGCTTGGCCGAAAGTGTTGAAGGCAGCGCCGACGCGAAGGTGTGGACCTTCAAACTGCGTCAGGGTGTCGAATTCCACAACGGCAAGACCATGACCAGCGAGGACGTGCTGAAAACCATGCAGCGCCACTCGAACGAAGACTCAAAGTCCGGTGCCCTGGGCATCATGAAGGGTATCGAGTCGATGAAGGCCGATGGTGACAATTTCCAGGTCACTCTGACCGAGCCGAATGCCGACCTGCCCTATTTGATGGCCGATTATCACCTGATCATTCAGCCCGATGGCGGTATGGAAAATCCAGGTGCCGGTATTGGGACCGGGCCCTACAAGGTAGAAGTGGACGAGCCGGGTGTGCGTCACCTGTACTCGAAGTTCGAAAATCACTGGAATCCCGATTTCGGAAACTTCGACAGTGTGGAAGTTGTGGTGATCAATGACGCGACTGCTCGTACTGCGGCACTGCAGTCAGGACAGGTTCACCTGATAAACCGTGTCGAGCCCAAGGTTGCGGATCTGCTTGGTCGCGCGCCAAACCTGACTGTTCATTCGACGGCAGGGCGTGGTCACTATGTCTTCATCATGCATGTGGATACGGCACCGTTCGACAACAACGAACTGCGCCTGGCTCTGAAACACGCCATCAACCGCGAGGATCTGGTCGAAAAAGTCTTGCGCGGCTATGGCTCGATCGGAAACGACATGCCCATCAATGCAGCTTATCCGCTGTTTGATGAAACCATTCCGCAGCGCGAATTCAGCGTCGAAAAAGCGGCTGAGCACTATAAGAAGTCCGGCCATGATGGCTCGGCCATCGTCCTGCGCGTTGCAGACGGCGCCTTCCCGGGTGCAGTTGATGCGGCGTCGCTGTTCCAGCAGACGGCGGCCCAGGCTGGTATTCCGCTGGAAATCAAACGTGAGCCAAACGATGGCTACTGGTCAGAAGTCTGGAACGTTCAACCGTTCTGCGCCTCTTACTGGGGTGGTCGTCCGGTGCAGGATCAGATGTACGCGACAGCTTATCTGTCCACAGCAGACTGGAATGATACCCGATTCAAGGTTCCGGCGTTTGACGACTTGCTGTTCTCGGCCCGCGCCGAACTGGATCCGGCCAAGCGCAAGGAAATCTACAGCCAGATGGGTCAGATGGTCCGCGACGAAGGCGGCTTGATCTGCCCAATGTTCAACGACTTTGTGGAAGGTGTCAGTAATACGCTGGACGGTTGGGAAACCGACCCCACACAGGAAATGATGAACGGCAACGTGTCCCGCAAAATGTGGTTCGTCTGATACGGGCGACGGATCATGCATCCTATCATCAAACTGGTTTCCCAGCGCCTCGCGCTGGGACTCCTTTTGCTGTTCGGCGCTTCGGCCCTGATTTTTGGCCTGACCGAAGCCCTTCCCGGAGACGCCGCGCAAGCCGTCCTGGGGCAGTCCGCAACACCAGAGGCCCTTGCAAATCTGCGCGAAGAGATGGGGCTGAACCGCCCTGCCCTGACCCGCTACTTTGAGTGGCTGGGAGGGATCCTGCAAGGCGACCTGGGCCAATCCCTGACCAACAAGCTCGACATCACCGAATCCATCGGTAGCCGTCTGGGCAACACGCTGTTTCTGGCGTTCTGGGCGGCCATCGTGTCTGTTCCACTGGCCATTTTCCTTGGCCTGCTGGCCGTACGCTACCGCAACCGCTGGCCTGACAAACTGATTTCGGCCGTCACGTTGACGACGATCTCCATCCCCGAATTCCTGATCGGTTACGTGCTGGTCTATTTTGTCGCGGTGAAGCTGGGCATGTTCTCGCCGCTTGCGATGATCAATGACAGCATGACGCTTGGACAGAAACTGAATTCGATCGCTCTGCCCGTCCTTGTTTTAACCATGGTGGTTTTGGCCCACATGATGCGCATGACCCGGGCCGCGATCCTGAACGTGATGCAGTCGGCCTATGTCGAAACGGCAGAACTCAAAGGCCTCAATAACTTTAAGATCATCTACCGTCACGCGCTGCCCAACGCGGTCGCGCCCATCGTGAACGTCGTGATGCTCAACCTCGCCTATCTGGTTGTGGGCGTTGTCGTGGTCGAGGTTGTCTTTGTCTATCCGGGCATGGGGCAATATCTGGTCGACCACGTCACCAAGCGGGACGTCCCTGTTGTTCTGGCCTGTGGAGTTATCTTTGCCGCCATTTACATCGGGCTGAACATGATTGCAGATATCGTTGCCATTCTGGCCAACCCAAGGCTGAGGCATCCGAAATGAAAAATATCCCTGTCTCTGCAATAATTGGGCTGGGCTTTACCGGCTTGTACTTTTTCATCGCAATCTTTGCTCCGCTTCTGGCCCCTTACGGCATGGCCGAAGTTGTTGGCGACGTATGGGAACCCTCAAGTTCAGAATTCTGGCTGGGCACCGACAATATCGGCCGCGACCTGTTAAGCCGGATGATCTATGGCGGTCGGACGACAATCTTTATCGCCACGGCGGCAACGATGCTCAGCTTTGTGACCGGCTCGATCCTTGGCTTTCTGGCCGCTGTGCTGGGCGGTTGGGCCGATCAGGCCATGTCGCGGGCTGTCGATCTGGTCATGTCGATCCCGACCCTGATCTTTGCGTTGGTGGTTCTGGCCATGGTACCGGTGACAATACCGGTCCTGATCGTTGTGATGGGCCTGTTGGACGCCACGCGCGTCTATCGTCTGGCCCGGGCCGTCGCCGTGGATATCACAGTGATGGACTACGTTGAGGCCGCCAAACTGCGCGGTGAACGTCAGGCGTGGATCATCTTTCGGGAAATCCTGCCAAACGCCCTGTCACCACTGGTGGCGGAACTGGGCCTGCGGTTCATCTTCATGGTTCTGTTTGTTTCAACACTCTCGTTCCTGGGTCTGGGCGTTCAACCGCCATTGGCTGACTGGGGCGGCATCGTGAAAGAAAACAAGGACGGTATCGTCTATGGCATCGGTGCGGCGCTGTATCCCGCGGTTGCCATCGCGACGCTGGCGATCTCGGTCAACCTCGTGGCGGACTGGATCCTGAACCGCACCACATCGCTGAAAGGAGGCCGGGGATGAGTGATACCCTTCTCAAGGTCCGCGACCTCAAGATCGGCGCGACCGTTTATCCGCCGGGCGAGAAACCCCATGATATCGAAATCGTGCACGGGGTCAGCTTTGACCTCGAACGTGGCAAGGTGCTGGGGCTGATCGGCGAATCCGGTGCAGGTAAGTCGACGATCGGTTTGGCATCCATGGCTTATGGCCGCGGCGGTGTTGAAATCACCGGCGGTGAGGTTTGGGTGAACGGGCGCGATATCCTCAAGACATCCCTAGGCGACATCCGCAAGCTGCGGGGTGGCGAGGTGACCTATGTCTCGCAATCCGCCGCAGCCTCGTTCAACCCCGCCAAGAAGATCATGGATCAAGTGATCGAAGCAGCGGTCGAACAGAAAAAGTTCTCGCGCAAAGAGGCCGAAGGGCGCGCGCGCGAATTGTTTGCCAAACTGGGCTTGCCCGACCCGGACAATATCGGGGATCGATACCCGCACCAGGTTTCCGGTGGTCAACTACAGCGCTGTATGACTGCGCTGGCGCTGTGTCCCGAGCCGGACCTGGTGGTGTTTGACGAGCCCACGACCGCTTTGGATGTGACCACCCAGATCGACGTTTTGATGGCCATCAAAGAAGCCATTCGCGATACCGGGGTTGCCGCGCTTTATATTACCCATGACCTAGCGGTCGTCGCACAAGTCAGCGACGACATCATGGTCCTGCGCATGGGTGATATGGTCGAATACGGCACCACCGATCAGATCATCAACAAACCGCAAGAGGAGTATACTCAGGCGCTGGTTTCGGTTCGATCAATCGAACACGACGAAAAGACACCAACGCCTGAACCGGTTTTGAGCGTTGATGGCATCACTGCACGCTACAAGGGGCTTAACTTTGACGTGCTGCACAACGTGAACGTTGAACTTCATCCCGGGCAGACACTGGCGGTTGTGGGTGAATCCGGCTCTGGCAAGTCCACGCTGGCGCGGGTGATTACCGGGCTGCTGCCGCCGCGCGATGGCGAGATTAACTTTGCCGGACGCAATCTGTCCCCCGATCTTGCCGGACGCTCGCGCGAGGATTTGCGTGAACTGCAGATGATCTATCAGATGGCTGACGTCGCGATGAACCCGCGTCAGACCGTCGGCACGATCATCGGGAGACCACTGGAGTTCTACTTCAATATGCGCGGCGCGGAGAAGCGTAAGCGGATCATCGAACTGCTGGATGAGATCGAGTTGGGCGAAAAGTTCATGGATCGCTATCCGGCAGAGCTGTCGGGCGGCCAGAAACAGCGTGTCTGTATCGCGCGATCGCTGGCGGCCAAGCCCAAGATGATCATCTGTGACGAGGTCACCTCGGCGCTTGATCCATTGGTGGCGGATGGAATTCTCAAACTGCTGCTGGATTTGCAGAAGATCGAAGACGTTGCCTATCTGTTTATCACACACGATCTGGCGACGGTGCGCGCCATCAGTGACAGTATCGCAGTGATGTATCAGGGGCGCGTGGTCCGCTACGGTCCGAAATCGCAGGTTCTGAGCCCCCCCTTCGACGATTATACGGACCTGCTGCTCAGCTCGGTCCCTGAGATGCATCTGGGCTGGCTGGAAGAGGTTGTTGCGCATCGCAAGATGGAAAGCGCCGGAAACTGAACCGGGCTTGTGAAGTCAAACCGGCGGGTCACTTGCCCGCCGGTTTTCATATTGTCTAAGCCTGTTGACCGTACCGTTGATGGTGCTGGACCAGAACCCGCTTCAGCTCGTCCTGATAGCGCATACCTTGCAAGGTTTGGCGTAGCTCTCCTTTGCCGTCGAACAACAACAGAGTCACATGTGGCACACCGTATCGATTGGCGAACCCTGCCCCGTCCTGTTGACTGATATCAGCAACAAGATAGACCAGATCACATTCCCCGAACTGCTTCATCGCCTTGCGCGTTTCACGTTGCAAAGCCGTACAGGTCGAGCATTGCGGATCATGTACCTGAACAACCACCGGCTTCCCTTGACCTACACGCGACAGGTCATGCTCGGCCTGCATAGCTCGGACGGATCGCATCATTAAAAAGCCTCCGCCCCCGACCACGGTGACGGCGATGGCGCCGTTTCGGGCCAGCCGCAGAACATTGCGTCGGGACACGCCTTGGGCTTGTGATGCCTTGGCCTTTTGCATCTGAGCCTTTTTGCGTTTGGAAGTCTTAGCCATCCGTCATCCAATCTGTTGGTGCGATGGGCACTACAATACTGTCGGGACGATGTGCCACCGATCACAAGTTCGACAGCACGGTTTTGCCTTTTCTGTGGGTCGTCTTGCCGCTTTTCTGACAGCCAGCAGACACGGTTATCATCTACAAATCTATGAAGCGGCGGACAGAAAGGCACAGCATGGATCGCAAAGTTCTTTTGATTGTTCTGGACGGTGTGCCTTGGCGCAATTTTCGTCGGCTTTTCGGCAATCTTGAAGGCTGGGTTCAAAGCGGCGACGCGCAGGTCTGGAAACACCGCGCCGTGCTGCCGTCAATCTCAGCCACCTGTTACGCGTCGATCCACACCGGCGTCACACCGCAGGAACATGGATGCACCGGCAACGGAAATGTTTTTCGCCTGCGCCACAAAGACATCTTCAGTCAAGTACGCGAATCTGGTGGCATAACCGGGGCTGTTACGCACAGCTTTTGGTCGCAGTTCTTCAACCGCCACCCGTTCGACTATGTCCGTGACGTCGAATATGACGAACCGGACAGCAAGACCATCAACCACGGGCGGTTTCATACGATGACCGGCTACGGGAAAGACAACCAGATGACCCCGTCGGATGTGGACCTGTTTGCCACGTTGACCAACCTGTGTCTGCGCTTTGATCTGGACTATGGCATCCTTCACACCTGCACACTGGACAGCATGGGCCACCGGTACTTCCACGAGTGTCAGGAAATGGACCATGCCTGCTTTGTCATGGATGAAATGCTTGCTCCCTTCATCCCGCGATGGCGGCAATTGGGCTATGAGGTCATTGTGACGGCTGATCATGGTCAGGACGAGCGTGGTCACCATGGCGGCCGCGGAACGCTGCAGCAGGAAACCGCACTGTACTACTTTGGAGACGCAACGGGGCCGGAAGCAGATTACGTCGTTGACCAGCTACAATTGGCGCCGACCATCCTGAACCGCATGGGCGCGCCCATTGCGGACACTATGAAAGCGACGCCCTTTTTGACCTGAGGCCGACGCGTCAATCGTATGACCAGATCCCCTGCCCCAGCGCCTCGATTGCGATGGAGATTCTTTCAAAGCTGTCCGCTGCCCGCTTTACGCTGGTGCGGGCACGCAGATATCCGTGAACCAATCCAGGCTCGTTGATCCAATGCGCTCGTCCGCCGGCTGTAACGATCTGTTCACAATAGGCCGACCCATCATCCCGCAGCGGATCGCAGTCTGCCGTCACGACCACGGTCGGCGGTAGACCCGTGAAATCGGTGTCCTGCAGCGGGGCGGCGGTTGCATCGCCTTTTGGCACCTCGCCCCCAAATCGCATCTTTTCGTAAAACAGAACATCCAACTGGGTCAAAAGCGGCGCATGGGCATGTTCGAGATATGAGCCTTTGAACGAGTCACCCCCCAATCCGGGATAGATCAGAACCTGCCCCAGGATCGTCGCATCGCGACCCCGACTATAGTGTGACACCGCAGCCGCCAGGTTACCTCCGGCGCTGTCACCAGCCAAAACCATGGAATCCGAGAATTCCTGAACAGCCCATTCCACCGCAGTGCAACTGTCCTGAAACTGAGCCGGGTGCAGGTGTTCGGGGCACAACCGGTAATCAACAGACATCACACGGTAGCCGGTCTGCGCACAGATTTCCGCACACACATCATCATGGCTGTCGAGACCGCCCACAACAAAACCGCCGCCATGAAAATAGGCGACGGTTCGGGTTGGATCTCCGGCTGTGTAAATACGGACCGGCACACCGTTAGCCGACCGGTCCTGCACACTTACACCTGCCGGGCGCTTCTGGCGAAACTCCTGACACATCGTGTCATACACGCGCCGCTGATCAGCGATGGTCAAGCCAACCGCATCATCCGGATAGCATTCAGTGGTCCGCCGGATGAACCCCCAGGTTTCCTCGTCAATCAGACGCTCATAGTCCATCGCCCCTCCAGATCAGTCAGTCCACTCCCACGGCCGGGTGAACGATCCCAGCGCTTTACTGACATCGTCTTCGGAGGAGCCGTTCGCGTCAAGCTGTGCGACAAGCCCGCGTTTCTTGTCGTCAATAACAGACACAACCCGTGCTGCCACATCGGCCGCTTCCAACGCACCGTTGTAAATCCGGGTGATCGCCTGTTTGCGCAACTCGGGCTTGAAGACCTTGCCCACCGCCGTTTTAGGCAGCTCAGGCAGGATCGTCATGTGTTTGGGCTGCGCCGCGCGTTCGTGCACGTGGACTTTGCAGTATTCCATCAGCGCCTCTTCGGTCACCGACGCCCCCTCGACCAGTTCGACAAAGGCACAGGGCACTTCGCCGGAATAGGCGTCCGGCTGACCGATAGCTCCCGCGAAGGCGACGGCCTCGTGACCCAGCAAAGCCTCTTCGATGTCAGCAGGATCGATGTTGTGGCCACCGCGGATAATCAGGTCTTTTGCACGCCCTGTGATCCACAGATACCCATCTTCGTCAAACCGGCCCAGATCGCCGGTGCGCAGGTATTTGTCGTAGTGGTAGAGGTTGGTGTTCTTATCCGCTTCGGTATAGGTATTGCCTGGATATACACCCGGATTGGAGACGCAGATTTCGCCGATCTCGTCCACAGGACATTCAGTGGGTCCGTCCGGTCCGTCCTGCAGGATTTTGACATCCGTATAAGGGAAGGGAAAACCGATCGAGCCGATCTTTTTCTCGCCATCCACGGGATTACAGGACACAAGACATGTGGCCTCGGTCAGGCCATAGCCTTCGACGATGGTCACACCGGTCGCCTCTTCGAAGCGGCGGAACAACTCAACCGGCAACGGCGCCGATCCCGAGAACGCAGTTTTGACGGAGGAGATATCCGCATCCACCGGTCGCTGCATCTTGGCAGAGATCGCCGTTGGAACGGTGATGATAAAACTCACCTTCCAGCGCTCAATCAGCTTCCAGAAATTGTCGAACACGCCATCCCCGCGATAACCTTGGGGCGTCGGGAAGATCACATGCGCACCCGACGAAACTGCAGCCATCATAATGACATGCACGGCAAAGACGTGGAACATTGGCAGCGGGCACATGATGACGTCGTTCTCATCGAACAGAAGCGTGTGGCCAAGCCAGCCATTGTAGACCAGGCCGGAATACTTGTGTTGCGCGACCTTGGGCATGCCGGTTGTCCCACCGGTATGAAAGTAACAAGCGACCCGGTCTTCCTTGCTGTCTTCGAAGGTCAGCGTTGTCGGTTGTTTGGCCAGTTCCTCATTGAAATTCTTGTAATCCGCGTGTGCCAGATGTTCCTTGTCACCCATCTTTGGGCGCAACAACGGGACCAGCCAGGATTTTGGCGGTGTCAGGTAACGGTTCAGGTCGATTTCCAAAATGGTGTTGACATGGGGCGCATGGCGAACCGCCTCTTCGACCTTCTGCGCCACATCCGTTTTCGGGAAGGACTTCAGCGTCACCACCACCTTTGCATTGGTTTCACGCAAAATAGCGGCAATTTGCTCGGGTTCCAAAAGCGGGTTGATCGGATTGACGATCCCCGCCACCGCACCACCCATCATGGTGACAAGCGTCTCGGTACAGTTGGGCAGCACATAGGCGACCACATCGTTCTCACCGATACCCAATGACCGAAACAGGTTTGCCGCCTGATTGACCTGACCCAGCAAACCGGACCATGTCAGCGTTTCCGCCTTGTCCTTTGGGCCAGAGAACAGCTGGAAACTGATCGCATTATGGTTTGGGAATTTCTCAGCCGTCCGCGACAGCAATTGGTGAAACGTTACCGGCAGGTCGCGATCTTCCCACGGCATTTCCTGCTCGATCCGTACTTTGTCCTCTAGACCCACAAAGGCCATGTGGCTCCTCCCCTTGTTTTTCTCCTGCGCGCGGCACGGTTATGATCCCTCCTAAGATGGGACCATAACCAAGGCAGCGCAAGCAAGGGCTTAGCGACTGAGGTGTGGAAAATGTAGAATGACGCTGCGACGGAAGGCGGACTGCCCGTACGTCACTTCATTCAGCGGCGACACCATCGGTGAATTGCAGCCGGGCAAGACGCGCGTAGAGGCCACCCTGCACCACCAAATCATCGTGGGTGCCTTGCGCAACGATCCGCCCCGCATCCAACACCACGATACGGTCAGCCTTCTTCACCGTTGCCAGACGGTGCGCCACAATCAGGGTTGTGCGTCCGGCGCGCATCTGGTCAACCGCGCCCTGCACTGCACGCTCGCTTTCGGCGTCCAGCGCGGATGTCGCTTCGTCCAGCAGCAGAACCGGCGCGTCACGCAGGATGGCGCGGGCAATGGCAATACGCTGCTTCTGCCCCCCCGACAGCATCACGCCCCGCTCACCAACAAAAGTCTCATAACCTTCCGGCAAGGCGGTGATAAAATCATGCGCAGCGGCGGCGCGGGCAGCGGTTTCAACTTCGGCGTCGGTGGCGTCGAGACGGCCAAAACGGATGTTTTCGCGGGCCGAAGTGGCAAAGATCACCGGATCCTGCGGTACCAGCGCCATATGCCCGCGAAAATCAGCGCGGTTCAGGCTCCGCAGGTCCTGGCCATCCAGAGTGATGCCTCCGGAATTCGGATCGTAAAACCGCTGTATCATCTGGATCACGGTTGTTTTGCCAGCACCCGATGGACCGACAAATGCCACGGCCTCACCCGGTTTCACGTGCAACGAGAAGTGATCAAGCACCACCGCCTCCGGACGCGCCGGATAGCGGAAGATGACATCATCAAACCGGATTTCTCCGCGAACGGGTTGTGGCAAGGCCCGTGCGCCTGACGGATCAGAAACCGTATCTTCAGCATTCAGCAATTCCACCAGTCGCTCTGTCGCGCCAGCCGCCCGCTGCAGCTCGCCCCAGATTTCGGACAAGGCGGCAACCGACCCGGCCATGATAACCGAGTAGATTACGAACTGGATCAAAACGCCCTCGGTCATGGCACCGTTGCGTACGTCGTTGGCCCCCATCCAGAGGACACCGACAATACCGGAAAAGACCAGAAAGATAACAATCACGGTCAACACCGCCCGCGTCCGAATACGCCGCAGTGACACAAGATAGGATGTCTCGGTCAAATCGCCGAACTGCGCACGGCTCGCCTGTTCGTGGGTAAACGCCTGCACCGTCTGCACCGCCCCCAGCGATTCGCCCGCGTTGCCGGAAGAGGCGGCGATCCAGTCCTGATTTTCGCGGCTGATCACACGCAGACGGCGGCCCAGACCGAGGATCGGAATAATAACCACGGGTACAAGCAACAGCACCAGTCCGGTCAGTTTGGGTGAGGTCAGAAGCATCAGAACCAGCCCGCCGACAAACATCAGCGTGTTGCGTAACGCAATCGACACCGATGAGCCGAGTACCGACTGGATCAGCGTCGTGTCCGTTGTAATGCGGCTCAGCACCTCACCCGTCATGATGCGTTCGTAGAATTCCGGGCTCATGGCGATGACACGGTCGAACACAGCCTTGCGAATGTCGGCCACAACACGCTCTCCCAACCGGGTCACAAGTGCGTAGCGGATGCCGGTGCCAATCGCCAGAATGGCAGCAACACCCAGCGCCGCCAGAAAGTACCAATCCAGCAATTCGCCATCCTCAATACGGAAATTGTCGACAACGCGACGCACCGCAAGCGGCAGGGTCAGGGTCATGCTGGCCGTCAGAACAAGAGCCAGCGTCGCGCCAACCATCAGCAGCGTATACGGTCTCATGAAGGGCCAAAGCGAGACCAGAACACCCAGCTTTTTTGAGCCTGCTCGTTCTTCGCTGGCTCCCGGAGCGGGCGCGGTCGCTGGGCTGGCGGCGGTGTTTCTAGCCATATCGGGCCTGTGTTTCCTCGACGGTCCTGATTTCACGTTTCTTGGCCGTAGCAGCACCTGGGGTCAAGCGACACGACGTGGAATATCGAACAGAGAGGGCCATTTGACGCAGAGATTTCAAACTGGATTTGTCTGTACTGCGCGACGAGAAAGCAATCCTGGCCTGACTTTCAGAATCCGAACAATCCCATTTCTTTAGGGGTTTTGCTCAGCAGACCGATGTGATTTTGCCGATTTTCGCAGGGTGAACCCATTGGAGCGGGCGGCGGGATTCGAACCCGCGTCATTAGCTTGGAAGGCAAGCGTATGAAGTACTCTTCCAATAATTTTTTGAATATTTTACTGCGTCGCAGCAAGATACTTTGTAGGAGATATGTCGGACGGAAACTCCTGGAGCGGGTAGACGGAATCGAACCGACATAGCCTGCTTGGAAGGCAGGGGCTTTACCATTAAGCTATACCCGCTCAAGGTTTCGCTTTCCTATGTGATGGCCAAGTGGGCGTCAAGAGCGAACCACCACTTGGCAAAATTGACCCGAAAGAAAGATGTTTCTCAGGTTTGCGAGGTAGATTTGACCGAAGGTGTTATGCTTGATATCGCAGGTGTTCTGTTTCAAGGCGACAAGTCCTTTTCGGATGCGGCGGAGGCGGTCTTAACAATTCGCAACACAGGACTTCCGGCTCGTTTTCTTACCAATTCAACCCGGCGACCGAAGCGGGTTATTCTGGAAAAACTCCAGGGCTTCGGAATAGACGCGAATGCGGCAGAAATCCTTACACCAGCTGCTGCCGCGTGCGCTTGGCTGGAAGAAAACGGTTTTGCGCCACATCTGCTGATTTATCCGGATCTTGAAGAGGACTTTGCAACCTGCTTGAAATCAGGCCCGAAAGTGGTCATCGTTAGAGATGCCGGCCGCTTCTTCACCTATGAACGTTTGAACGCGGCTTTTCGCCTGATCAAAGACGGAGCCCCGTTTCTTGCATTGGCGTCGAACAGGGTATTTCGCGGCACAGACGGGGAATTGAGCCTGGATGCCGGCGCTTTCGTCCGGGCGCTCGAGTATTCGAGTGGAACAGATGCTCTTCTGTTTGGGAAGCCTTCACCAGCCTTCTTCCGCTCCTCCGCCCAAAGCATGGGGCTGGAACCTGCTGACATAGTAATGATTGGCGATGATGCCGAAAGCGATATCGCAGGCGCTTTGAAGGCTGGCTTAGGCGCAGCCATTCTTGTCCGAACCGGAAAATACCAACCTGGCGACGAGGCGCGCCATGACCCGCGACCCACCACAACCGCAGACGGTGTTCGAGCCGCTGTAGAGTTTGTCATTGAGGGGGGTGATTGAATACCGCCGAACGATCGTTGCCCTAGCGGTAGCTGCGTCGCGCAAGAGCAATAAATCTAACGCTGTAAGCGGCGGCCAGACGTAGATATGGTATCAATGTTGGTTGGGCCATCACTACGGCGGGACCAAAGGACTGAACGCGCCAAGGGCTTATGCAACGTCCGCCAATCGCAAACACCAGACTTTGCGGATCTCCGGAGACAGCCCAGAGTCGACCTTGACCGCGAGGTAAGATTGCTGCATTAGCAGCTCGTATTCTGTTGAAAAACTCTGTCTTGATCGAAGGCCATCTGGCTGATTCAATTCTCTTATTGAATGGGAGTTTGGATGATGATGGGACCAAAACAGGAAACTCAGGCTGAGCTGTTCTATGAGTTCTCCCTGGAGGAACATGTCCCGGACAATCATCTGCTGCGGTCGATTGATCGATTTGTTGACCTGAGTAGTATCCGCAATCATTTGGCGGATTTTTACAGTCATACTGGTCGCCCTTCCGTCGATCCCGAGTTGCTGATCCGCATGCTGCTGGTGGGCTATTGCTTTGGCATCCGGTCGGAACGGCGGTTGTGCGAAGAAGTGCACCTGAACCTTGCGTATCGCTGGTTCTGTCGCCTCGATCTGACTGATCGAGTGCCGGATCACTCTACCTTTTCCAAGAACCGCCATGGTCGGTTCCGCGAGTGAACTCTTGCGGCACGTGTTCGAAACGACAGTGGCGCGGTGCATCGCAGAAGGTTTGGTCAGCGGCCAGCGTATGGCGATTGATGCCAGCTTGATTGAGGCAGAAGCGACCAAGCAGTATTCAGCGTCACAAGAAGAATGGGATGCTGCACAGATCGATGCCAAGACCGCACCGCGCGCTGTTCGGGAATATCTGGAAACCCTGGATGAGGCCGCGTTTGGTGCTGCCTCGCCAGTCAAGCCTAAGTTCATTTCATATTCGGACCCTGCCAGCCAATGGACAGCGGCGCACAAGGCACCAGCCTTCTTTGCTTACTCTGATAACTACCTCGTTGATACAGATCACAGCGTGATTGTGGATGTGGAAGCGACCAGATCCATCCGGCAAGCCGAAGTGGGGTCGACAAAGACGATGCTGGACCGGGTGAAGGACAAGTTCGACCTCGTCCCCGACTGGATGATCGCCGATACCGCCTACGGCTCAGGCCCGATGCTCGGCTGGCTCGTGGATCGCAAGATCGATCCTTACATCCCGGTCATCGACAAGGCCGGACGCCCCGACGGCACCTGGACACGCACAGACTTCGAATGGGACGCTGAGCATGATCAATATATCTGCCCAGAGGGTCACGCGCTTAAACAGTTCCGCCGGAATTACTCTGATCCAAACCGGGGGCCGTCGGGCAAGGGCACAGCCCGCTATCGCGCCTTGAAAGAAGTCTGCCAGGTATGTCCGTCCAAACAAAGATGCTGCCCCAACGCTGATGCACGCAAAATCACCCGCGAAGAGCACGAAGATGCGCGCCAGGTCGCCAGAGATCTGGCCAAAACTGAAGAGTACCAGATTGCGATGAAGCTCAGAAAGAAAGTTGAGATGCTCTTCGCCCACCTCAAGCGCATCCTAGGCCTTGGACGGCTCCGATTACGTGGACCGTGCGGCGCAAATGACGAATTCCTCCTCGCCGCCACCGCCCAGAACCTCCGCAAATTGGCGAAAATCTTTCCCGCACCGCAGCAAACGCGAAACGCCTGACCAGAAAGGCGCTCGTGCCGTGCTCAGGTCACCCCATTCTGCGACTGCAACACGTTGTTTTTCAACAGAATCCTCGCATTACTGACATTCGCTGCGAATGCAAAACTCATGTCCAGTCGAATACAGATCCCACATCAACCATAAAGAAGATGAACCTAAAGTTGAGTGAACAGAAAAACTCATTACACTTGCCAGTATTTCATAATCGAGCCTCGCGTTTGCGACGGGCCGATTGGCGCGCCTTGATGATCTATTTCTAATCGACAGCTATGACCAACGATGTTTCAGGCATGTGGGTTTACCGCAGCCTTTTGAACAACCCAGACCCGGCAGTTCCTTTTGACAATCTCGCCTTTGGCCTAGGTACGATTTAGTTCACCATTGATGACTGCGAATTGACCGGCACTCTTGGCGGGGCGGGGTGGCAATTGAGCCTCACTGGCACGGTGACAACGGGCACTGCAACCCAAATGTCGTGGACAGTGCGTGGCGTCATCGGGGGTGAAGTCTGAGTTTATGATTGCCCCGGTTACGTCACGCCTGATTGGCCTGGCCGCATTAGTCAAGTCGACACAATCACCGGTTCGGTCATTCGCTAAGAAGCCCATTCAGGCGGTCAGACAACCGCCGGTTTCACAGCAACATTTTACGCTGTGCCCGTATGGCGTGGGCGCATTTTTGGATACTTGTTTTTAGGAGATAGCCAATGTTCACGCGCCAAAACGTCTATGAAATAGGGGATGATTGGGCTGATCCTGTTCTGTGGTACGCTCGCGGGATCAAGGCAATGCGGGCCCGCCCACTGGACGATGTCACATCATGGAAATTCTACGGCATCATTCACGGCTATTTGCGGCTGCTGTGAGACATTCCGGGCATCACCACGGCAGGTGAACCGGAGCCAACCCAGGCCGGCATCGACACCTATATCAACCGGTGTCAGTATCAAGGCTGGTTCTTTCTGCCGTGGCATCGAGGCTATCTGTTGGCGCTCGAACGGATGATCCGAAACGAGATCCAGACGTTGGGCGGCCCCCACGACACCTGGGCCCTGCCCTATTGGAGCTATCTAGAGACGGGGCGTGGTCAGATCCCTCCGGCTTTTCGCTCTTCTGCATGGCCAGATGGCGCGGATGACAATCCGTTGTTTGTGCAGCAACGCTGGGGGCCGATGGCCTTGGACCCGACGTATGACCCCGGAACCGAGATCAGCGTGAACCCCATGGCGGATCGTGAATTTTCCGGCCCCAGCAATGGCGGAAGTACCGGGTTTGGCGGGCGGCCAACGTCGTTCAACTGGTTGGGTGGCGACAACGGCGGGGCGGAATGGCAACCCCACAACATCATGCACGTGCGCATCGGTGCGCAAAGCCTGGCAGATTTCCTCCCGCTGCCGCCGCCGAACCATGAAGTTCCCATCCCGGGCTTGATGAACGATCCGCGCACGGCGGCCTTGGACCCGATCTTTTGGCTGCACCATTGCAACATCGACTGCTTGTGGGAAAGTTGGAACAGCTTTCCTCCCGGCAAACCTCAGATCAATCCAAACGACTGGGGTAATCCAAACAGAGCGAACTGGAACGATGGGCCCGCCGCACAGGGGGACCGCGCCTTTGCGATGCCCCGGCCAGATGGAACGCAATGGGCCTTTACGCCAGGCGAGATGATCGGCCTCGAGGATTTGCAGTACGATTACGATGATCTGACACCCGGCCCAGATGTGCCCACGGGAACTATGCTGGACCGGGCGCCTAGGGCTCGACACCCCGGCGGCCCCTAAGGCAAGAGCTGTGACAATTGCCCTGGGCATTAATGAAAAGATGGCCGAGTTGATCGGTTCAAAGGCTGGCAGAGTGACGCTGGCTGGCACAACGACCCAGCGCAGCAGCGTTACGCTGGATACACCTTCGATGACGCGACTTACCGCAGCTTTATCAGGCGCAGTGGCCGCACCCAGCCCTCCGGACCGGGTATTTCTGAAACTTGAAAAGGTGCGATCGAAATCGGATGCGGTGGTATTTAAGGTCTATGTCGGTCTGGCCGAATGTACCGATCCCACAGACGCGCGGGAGCATCTGGCAGGTACTATATCGCTATTTAGCGGCGCTCTGGCCAGCGACCCCAACGACCTTCCCGCAGGCAACGGCATCACCTATGTGATGGAGATCACTGCCATTATCGACCGGCTACATCTGGGCGGCGCCTTGGGTGCGGATGAGTTAAGCGTTGATCTGGTGTCCGCAGGCGACGTGCCCGGCGGAGCCAAGTCTGAGATTGGCAATATCAGCCTTTACCGTCAAAGCGAATGACACCAGTAATATCTGTGCGCTGGGGCCTTGCGGCCCTAGCTTGGGGTGTAATCCTGGCCCGCCGCGGACCTTTGGCGTTGCTGCTGGTCATGTGCACCGAGGCCTTGATCACTGGCCTGCCCAGCGTTGCGGCGGTGTTGTATGCACTGTGTTGGCTGCCAACCGAGCATTTGGCGGCTAGCTGGATGGTGATGGTGTTGGCGATGATGTAGCCCCTGGCGGGACCTGCCCAGATCCACACGCGCGCCCGCAGCCCGGCCAACGGGTGTCTGTCCATCGCGTGCGAGCGGTGGGCAGGCGTGGCAGGCGTTTAATGCCTTTTGCTTCCAGCGGGTCACTTGCCATGCTAAAGCAATTTAAGTTTAGTGTTCTGCCGCCAAATGAACTATTCGAAAATTCATCCACATTTGTATGAGCTGTTGTTTAAACCTTTTGGCTCAGTAGATCGTCCGAAAAGTCGGGTTGCAACCATCCAAACTTATTTTGCTCGCACCCATTGTTCTCAAGGGCCATCGTTACGGGTTCAGCACTGGAACTCTGAGAAAACGCCAGGCTCGGAAGAAACAGTACCTGACCTAGCAGTGGTGCCAAAACCAAAACAAATCGATATCCAGACGGTTGGGTCAATACTTTCTGTGATGGCAGGCGATGTCCGGTCAGATTTAAACAAGAACCAAAATTTCTTGGTCTCCGCCAACCGGGGATGTCAGTTGGTAACAAACTCAAACCTTACCAAGTATCGGCACATCTTATGGCTGCACTGGAGAAACTCATTCCCGCACGGCAAGCACAGTTAAAGCACGAATTCAAGACCGGGAATTCGTAGTTATTGCGACCTGCGAGTATTCTAGCACCAGGGTCTGACGGCGTGACGCCAAACCCGATCTGTCTTTAGTTTGCGAGAAAAGTCCTCCGGCTTCTCGCCGCTTGCCACATTGCCTCGTCCGATGAGGTGAATACTATCGGTCTTTCTCGATCCGGTTCATAATACTGTTGGGCAGATCTTGCCTAGCATCTCCTTCGGTGGAGTATGTTGGAACTTCGTCCTACGCACTCCACCGAAGGATATGTATGATGGGTGTTTTGAGGGAAGATATTGAAGGCGACATTGGCTCTGTGCCGCGTTGCCAAACCTGCAGGTCGGAACGAGTTATCCGGAATCCCTGAGCGTGGTGAAACCCGCAAAGCTGGTTTGATCGCGCACAGAAGCGCCACACCAACACATCCGGGAGATCAATCACCGGTTTCGCCGAACGGAACTTGGCAATGGTCAGGTTCTGGTCACCGGCAGCGATCAGGCACACGGCGTTAAGTTCCTTTTGGCAGCTTTAACCGCTGTTCGAGACCTTGAAGGGCTATGACTCGAAGATTAATGAGTTGGAGCGGCAGTAAAAGATCGTGCCACCCAAGAGACGGCTGGAGGATTGTATCGAACTCACCTTCAAGCCATTGTTATTTATACGAAAACCGAAGTTACACGGTCAAGAAAACAGTTCTCAGATTAGGATTTGCGGAGCCCCTTCGGTATAACCCAGAAGGAGTGTATCGAACTACCACTTTCACCTTTCCTTTCAATGCGTCATTGGGAATTATAGATCAGAAAAACGAGATGGTGCGGGTGGAGGGACTTGAACCCCCACGCCTTGCGGCGCCAGAACCTAAATCTGGTGCGTCTACCAATTTCGCCACACCCGCATCTCGGCGCTGTCGCACCGCAGTGAACCGCTCAATAACAAAGCTTGCAGATGAGTGCGAGAGGTAAAATCGAGCGAAAAACAAGTTTGTTGGGACTTGAGCCGCGACATGTTTTGATACAGCGCCAGCCGGTTGCCGAGATTTCGTCCAAGGGACCCGTGCCCTAGGGAACAGGCCTGCGGGTTTCTCCTCCAATACACTTTAAGTGACCAGATCACGACGTCCTGACCAAACTGCGTCTTGACCTAGACAAGCCAGGCAAGCGGCGTGCCACAATTGTTCTCGAAAGAGATACAATCGTGAGTGATGGTTGACTGCACAAAGCGCGCTTACGTTGAGTAACGGCGGCAGCAATCGGCAAATGGTTTTACGCGGTCACACTGGCGGATCGGGGTCCGAGACGTGGCACCATACACCATATCCGCAGTTTCTGTGTATCCGACTTTCATCCATATACTTATTTAACCATAAGAAAATTATAGGAAAATTGAGATCCCTGGGGGTTTCGATTGTCTCAAAACAGCAAGATCCCATCCTGCCTTGCTCACGTTGATCAAGTGGCGTCGTTTTGAATTTCGTGACGCTCAGGCCGCACGATACCCTCAAGGGTTGAGGCATTCCGAAGGGCGCGCGAACACATTCACGCCACATTTCAAACGCCAAAAAATCTTATTCGCGTCAAAATAACACCGCCTTGAAGGTCCCTTTTGGGCTTCAGGAGTTAATGAGTCTTCCGCCGCCTTGGCACCCGTACGAGTTTTCCGCTCAACTCCAGTACAAGGTTCTTTGCTGTGACCGATCTGAACAACTCCGCTGCCCCTGAGCAAGATGCAGTCATCTTTGCTCGCGATAGTTTTCTTGGTGAACTCAAAACCCTGAACCGCGACTATCCCGAAACTGGCTTTGGTATTTCCCTGCGCACGCATTCCGGCGAGCACTATTTGCTGGCCAATGCCCGCATGCCGTTGCCATCCACCAAATCCGACGGCTTTCCGACCGGGCGCCGCGTCGCCTGCCTAGAGAACGGGGATCGCTTTAGCTCGATCGAAGTTCTTGCGGATTCGCATGCATATGAAGCGATTACGCCGAGGGCCGAGGCTGAAATCCTCGGGAATGCCTTGGATCTGATCGCCCGGATTGACACCCTGACCAGTATGCCGGCCGGACGCGTTGCAGACGCGCCCCGGATTGCTGCAACCGGAACCGGAGGCTGATCCATGGCCCGCAACGACCACCTTTTGTCCGTCGGCAACGAAGCGCTGGCGCCGATGACGACGGCGATGACGTCGCTGACGGCGCAGATCGACCAACTGACAGAGGTGGCCGATGCGCGATCCACGGCCCGCTTGTCCACGCTGAAAACGCGGATGGAAAACTTCACCGCCAGTGTGACGATGGTGGGCCAGGTCAAAGCCGGAAAGTCCTCGATCGTGAATATTCTGGCGGGCCGTCCTGGCCTGCTGCCATCGGATGTGAACCCGTGGACCTCTGTGGTCACCACGCTGAACATCAACACTCGCACCCCCGGTGACACCAAGTCCAAGTTTACATTTTTTGAACAGGAAGAATGGGACAATCTGATGGTTGGCGGCGGGCGTCTCGGCGAATTGGCCAACCGCGCCGGTGCCGATGACGAGATGGATGATATCCGTCGCCAGATCGCCGAAATGAAGGCCAAGTCCGAGGACCGGCTGGGCAAGCATTTCGACCTGATTCTGGGTCAGAGCCACCAATACGACTATTTCGACGAGGAACTCATCCAGCGCTATGTCTGTCTGGGCGACGAGGACGATCCCGACATCAGTCCCAAAACCGGACGGTTCGCCGATGTGACAAAATCGGCCGAGTTGTTCATGGACATTCCGCAATATCCGGTGTCGCTGAAACTGTGCGACACTCCCGGTGTGAACGACACGTTCATGGTGCGCGAACAGATCACTCTGCGCAGCCTGCGTGGGTCCGAGGTGTGTATTGTTGTGCTGGCGGCCAGTCAGGCGCTGACAACAATGGACATGGCGATGATGCGGATCATCGCGCAGTTCGAAAACCGTCAAATCATCCTGTTCGTGAATCGCATCGACGAATTGTTGGATCCGGTGAACCAAGTCCCGGAAATACGGGATCGCATTCAGGATACCCTCAAGCAGAACAACATCGACACCAACACCAGCGTGGTCTTTGGCAGCGCGTTGTGGGCCGAGGCCGCATTGACCGGCAATCCGGACATCCTGACAGATGAATCGCGCAAGGCGTTGAATACCTTTTACCTTGCAGCCGGTTTTGGCGATCAGGCGGCCTCGCTCGATAAGATCTGGGCCCTGTCCGGCCTGCCCGACCTGTTGTTGGCAATGAACGAACGGATTGCCGAGGGTGCAGGTGCGCGCCTGTTAGATCGTGTGCGTCACCGCGCTCGCAACATCGCCAGCCAAATTCGCGCAACGGCAGTGGCCAAGACCCTAAAGAGTGGCGACGGCGTGGTGCGTGATTTGGACGGGGCGTCACCGGAAGAGGCGATTGCGACCGTGGCCGCCGAATACGAAAAGAAAGTGGCTGAGCTGACGACGTCCCTGCGTGACAAAGTTCTCGAGCGGCTGAATTCGGCCGAAGCTAATTTTGTAAAACGGGCGACTGACTCGCTGATCTCTCACCTTGAACAAAACGGCGAGCAGGGCACATGGCAATATGATCCGGCTGGGCTGCGCACGTTGCAAAAGGCTGCGTATTTCAGCTTTGCTAGATCCATGCGCAAAGAGGCAGGCGCCTTGTACACAGCCGCAGCGGCGGATGTCGAAGCGCTGTATCATAAGTTGCTGGGCAATCATTTAGGCGAATTCAGCATCGAGGCGCCTATTGTGCCACGCGTGCCACCCCCGCTGGGTATCGGGCGCACTATCGCGTTGGATTTGCAGAGCACATGGTGGCGCCGTTGGTGGCAGCGCCGCAAGGGGTTCGAGGCCTACGCGGCGGATTACACCCGTCTGATCGCATCTGAGGCAAACTCGATCACCAAAGACATCGAGGAAAACCAGGTCGCGGCAGTTCTGGAAAACGTGCGGGCGACTATGGCCGATTTCATGCGCGAACAGAAGGAGACGCTGCTGAACATCTCGGCATCGGCAGAAAAGGATACCGGGCAGAATGCCGCCTTGATGGCCGGACTGCAGCCGCAAAAATCGCGCGATGAGATTCTGGGTGACATCCTCAAAGACCTAAGCAACGAAGCAGCATAAGTAGAAAAATGGCAAAAGATTCACAAACCCGCTTCGTCTCTCCTCGGGCATGGGAACGCATCGAGCAGTGGTCCCGTCGCAAACCCGTCTTTGCGCTTATGGGAGAGTTCAGTGCCGGAAAATCGACGCTGATTAACTTCCTGTTGCGGACGCATACGCTGCCGACACAGGTGACGGCGACGCAGCTGCCGCCAGTCTGGTTCAGTTGGGGTACACCGTCTGCTTACGTCAAACGTCACGACGGCAGCACCGAAGATATCGAACTGGATCAACTCGAGACAGTTGGTGTCAACGACGCGCAGTTCATTCGCATTTACCTTGAGGCGGATATCCTTGAGGCGGTTGATCTGATTGACACGCCCGGTATTTCCGATCCCAAGATTTCAACCGATGTATGGCAGCGTGCCGTGGGACAGGCAAATGGCGTGCTTTGGTGCACGCATTCGACCCAGGCGTGGCGCGAGACGGAACGGGCCACATGGGTGTCGCTGCCTGAACGTTTGCAGCACAATTCGCTGTTGCTCGTCACCCGCGCGGACGCGCTGGGATCAAAAGACCGGCAGAAAGTGCTGCGCCGGGTCAATCGCGAAGCCGGACATCTGTTCAACCGCTCGATCCTGTTTTCCGCCCGTGATGCCATTGTGGCCCGTGACAAAACCGGTGACGCCGAGCTTTGGTCGCGCAGCGGCGGCGGCAAGATGATCGACAGCTTCCTCGAGATCACCGAGCAGATCATGGACAACCGTGCCGATCAGCTGGCACGCTACCAGATCGACAAAAGCTTGTCGGATGTACAAAACGTAGAACCGCGGCGCCCGGAAAGAAAAGGCGGTGACGATGCCGTCGAAGAAATGGTGCGCCACACAGCGCCGCTTAAACTGGTGAACCCGCTGACCGAAGACGATGAGACCGATGCGCAGGACGCAGGCGTCGTGACCAGCTTTCCGGTACGCCCTGCCCGGGTCGAACGGCGCGCTGATGACTCCGAGCGGGCACGGATCGATGCCGAGGATGCAGAACGCATGCGGGCCGAGATGGTGCCTGCGGCGACGGATACGCCGGATCCCGAAGAAGATGAGTTGCGCGCGTTCTTTCGAGACACCTCGAGCGATCCGCTGGATCTGATGCCTCGGATCGACTCCAAGGCGGAAGAGGACGATCTGGATTTATTGGACGAAGCCGAGATAGACGAGGAAGAGGATTTAGAACGTCAGCTTCTCGTCGATGAGGACGCCGACGACCCAACGGCTGGGGACGCGTCTGACGATGTACTCGCCTCTCTCAGCAATACACTGGCGGAGTCGTCGGAAACCCAGTCCGATACAGCGGAACCCGATGATCAGCCGCAGGACAGGGGCATCGAACTGTCCGTGTCTTCGATCACAGCTCTGATGGCCGAACAGCCGGGCAATATAGCAAACGAGTATGAACCGGAGCCGGAAAGCAACGGGCTGGTTGAAATGCGCGTTGCATCTGACACCAACGATGACGACGTGCAGGGCCCGATGCTGGGTGTGCCGACAGAACAATTTCTGAGCGCGTCAGCGATGTGGTCAGAAATCGCAAATGGTGAAGAGCTGCCTGAGGATGCCGAAGGTCTCAAGAACGTATTCGAGGCTTTTCTGGCCGAGTTCGATCAGATCGCGCTTGAACAAAAATCAAAGCAGACAAGAGAGACCTTGCGTTCGATCCCAAAAGCCAGTGAAAACAGCGGGGCGGAATGGCATGTATTGTAGCAAATTCCGACCAGGGATTGAGGCGCATTTGAATTGAAAACAAGGATGTAGATGTCGATCCAAGCTTCACTGACTGCCGCGATGGAAACCATACCCGACTGTATTGCAGCCGGGTATGTTGACATGGAAACGGGGATGTTGCTGGGCACCAACGTTTCGGATCCCGCCAGCGCAGATGACCTTGAAACCTTTGCGATCGCGGTCGCGAATTTGTTTCAGGGACGTGGGGTCGGCGCATTTGAGGCTTTGTTGCGCCAGTCCGGAACAGAACAGGCCGACAATCCTGGGTTTGGGGAAATCGCTGTGTTCTCCAGGGATCGGCTGAACATCTTTCTGCGGACCCCGGATTATCCCGACCATGTGGTCTGTTACATCTGTCGCAGCAGCGTGAATGTCGGGCTGGCGCTAACGAAATCGCATCTTAGCCTGGGGCCGGTAACGGCTGCGGTGTGAACGGGACCAGAGGGGGTCACGGCATGATGGACAACGACATACTCGGCTCACTCGAAGACATCGGGCGGATGTCGGTCGCGCGTCTGTCGCCTGCCGTGAACCTTGCAGGCGACACAGCATTGGCGCGCAGGAATGCGGTGTTGCGCACAATTCGTGGAACTGTTTTGCCGCGCAGGCTGGAATTCACTGCCGCAAACGGAGATTGTCTGGCGATAGAGGTCAACAGCTCACGTGTCACAGATGTCTTTCGGGTGCGCTCGGGCCCGGTTCCGGATTTCGAGACCGAATCCCGCGAGGCGCTCACAGATAAAATGGCTCAGTTGGTGACGGATATCGCCAATGCCCCTGCGCCGTTGGAATTGAACTCGCTGAAACCGGACACGCTGCTCGAAGCTGATGACGTCGGCATTACGCTCAGCGAAATTGAAAAGGCATGCGCAGGCATCGTCCTGACCGAGGATCCCATCGTTGCCGTTGTGCCGGACACAGAAGAACCGGCACCGCAAGCAGTATCAGATGATAGCACCGCTTTGGCCGACGCATTTTTTGAAGGTGCAGGGCGCTTTGCCACCGGACGGGTTTTGGTGTCCGGGTCGCCTGAAACACCGCCGCGCGTGGATGGCGCGTGCGCCTCCTCCGGCGCATTGCACCCGGATCAGGAATTGCTGACCCGCTTTGCTGCCGATCTCGCCGGATGGGACAGTGATGCAGGGGCGAAGCTGGACCATCCACAACTGATCGTCATGCGTCCGTCGGGCGGAAAAGGCTCCGGTCTGGCTGTCTTAAACGACGGCCATCAGATTGCGATCGCGGCGCACGAGACCCGCAAACTGGGTGCGGTTGTCAGTCTGTGGACGGCTTTGCTGGAGGGCGTGGAATGATCGCCTCCCGACCCTTCAAGTTTTCGACGAATTCAATGTGTTGTTTCCTGTTATCAAGGTAGTTTGTTATGAGTGAATCCCATCGCCGAGAGTTAATCCGCATCGCGGAAGACATGAACGAGACAAGCAATGACGAAACCCGTCAGTTTATCTCGCGCATTGTTGGCGACCTGTCCAATCTGAAACCGTCGATCGCGTTTGTCGGTCAAATAAAGGCGGGAAAGTCTCGTTTGATCAACGGGTTCACAGGCCAGGCCGAATACCTGCCATCCGATGTGAACCCCTGGACCACGGTCATCACTGATATGCATTTCGGGCATCCGAGTGGTCGCTCGGAAGGCGCCGAGTTTCATTTCTTCGACAATCATCAGTGGCAGTCCCTGATCGCCGAGGGTGAAGAGCTGCGCAACATGTTCCCGGATGACGAGGACAGCTACAAGCGCGAGATGATCGAGGAACAGGTCGAAGCGATGAAAACCCGCGCGCGCCGGCGTCTCGGGGACAGCTACGAACAACTGCTGGGTCAGCATCATGATCTTGAAGAGCTGACGACCGATGATCTGGCACGGTATGTCTGTGCCGGGGACGATCCGACCGACGAAGGCAGCCCTGATCCCGGCAGTGATCGCGGGCTGTACAGCGACATCACCCGCAAGGCCGAAGTCTATTTCGACATGGGCCACTTTCCATTTCCGCTGACGGCCACAGATACGCCGGGCGTCAACGACCCGCTGCTGATCCGCGAGGAAATCTCGCGGCAGTATCTCAAGGAATCCGATTTCTTTGTTGTTGTCCTCTCGGCACATCAGGCTTTGTCGCGGGCCGACTTGAAACTGTTCCGATTGATGCAGGCCCTGGAGCTGGGCCAGATCGTGGTGTTCATTAACCGCGTGGACGAGTTGGGCGGCGGCGCTGGTGACGCCCAAAAAGTCCGCGCTGATGTCTTGGACGGTTTGGAGCAGGCGCTTGGCAACTCAGATGTCGATGTCCTGATGGGCAGCGCGCAATGGGCGCACTATGCGTTGACCGGGGACGAAACGGGGGTCAACCATGACCACGTCTTGGCCTGGCTGCGCGCGCATCCTGAACAGATGCAGCAATATCTGGACGGTGTCGAAGAAATCAAACAGGGTGCAGGTCCAATCAGCCGTGAGGCCGTGTTGCGCTTTGCCGCGATGATCGCTTCGGGGTTGCCGGACTTGCGTCGTCATGTCACCCAAGCGCTGTCCGACGGGCCACGTACCGAACACCTGCGGATGGCATGGCAGCATCTCAACAGTTTTGCGCAGGGTGAACTGGAACGCTCGCAGGCGCATCTGCGCGCGATGGAGGACGAAGAAAATCCAACCGGAACCAGCGCCGATGAGAATTATAAAACACTGGGCGAGTTGCGCACGCTGATATCGGCCAAAACAAAAGACATCACCCAGGATATGGACGACGTTCTGTCCAACCTGCGCGGCGTCATGGACGATACTGTGGCCGAAGCCGTTTCGGCCGTCGTGCGCGGGTCGGACGGTCAGTCGCCGCTGTTGGCCAAAGGCGGTGAGACCGAGCTGAACTTTACCCCTTTACGGGATCGCATGCGCGAACTGGTCCAGGGCGCGACGCAAGTTGTGCGCCAGCGCATGCTGAGCGAGCTCTACGCCATCGATATGCAAAGCAACGCCGCCCTGCGCGCGCTGCCCGGCTGGCAAGAACCCAGCGACAACCGCATGAACACAAGCGCAGTGCGGTGGTTCCGGCCGGACACGACGGCATTGACTCGCGGTATCACCGTCGAGTTGCGGGTGAACTGGCTGTCGCGTCTGATTTCGCGAAAAAGCGTCGTCGCGCGGGCTGAAAAGATGATCGTGCAGGAATTCGAATTGATTGGCGACGATCTGATTGACACAGCACGTGAAGACATCCTTGAAAGGCTGAACATCGTTCTGGATCACTATCTGGCGTTGTTGGCTGGGCATCTTGAAAGCCGGGCCGGGGCCGGAGAATCAAATGCCCAGGCGCAAGCCCAGACTGCGTTCGACCGGGCGCGCCGCATCGCGGATGAGTTGGAAACAGTTTTTGGAACAACCCCTGCGGATGAAAGGCTGGCTGAGGCTGCGGAATGATCGAATTTCCCGGAACCGAAAAGGACGTGCGCCAGCTTGAGCGCTTTTTGACGGCCACCGAGGCGTTGCCGTCCGAGCCAGCACTTGACGATATGCGGGCGCGGGCGCTTGCTCATGCAGAGCGTCTGTCCAATGCGGTCAATATCGGGTTCGCAGGTGAGTTTGGTGCCGGCAAGTCCAGCCTTGCAAATATGCTGGCGGGTGCGGACATCCTGCCAACCGGTCCGCAGCATCTGAAACTGCCGCTGGTCATTGTTGCCTATGCCGACGCGCCGGAGACGACGGTTGGGTGGTGGGGCAAGGAACCCAAAACCTATTCCGGTATCGCGCTGGAAAAGGCCGCCGCAGACAATCCGGATTTCATCTCGGTTGGGTTGAATACACCGGCCCTTAAAGAAATCTCGCTGTTTGACCTGCCGGGATCGGGCGCGCTGGACGAGAGTTACAAACCAACGCTGGATTTGTTGGAGTTTGTCGATTGCGCCATCTGGTGCACCAACGGGACCAATGCCTGGCGCGAGACCGAGCGTCATTTGTGGTCCAAGGTGCCGCCGGAACTGCGCGCCAACAGCCTGCTTGCGGTCACCCATGCCGACCTGCCCCCGGTGCGGGACGCGCTGGACCGCGTCCTGAATCGTTTGAACAAGGAAAAGGACGGGATGTTCCGGGCCGTGGTTCCAATCGGAACGCCGGTTGCGGTACGAGCGATGGCGCAAGAGCCCGAGCCGGATTTCGGTCTGTGGGAATCCTGCGGCGGCCAGAATCTGGCCGAGCATGTCCTTGAGGCCGCGTCGAACCGGCGCCAGAGCGATTTGGAAGCGGCCCGCAAAGACCTTGAGCAGGAATTCCTGCCATATCTGGAAAACCTGGTGGGCCCCGAGCCAACCCCGGCCCCGGCAGATAACACGTCTATACAGGCGGCCCTTGGATCCGCGCTTCCACCGCTGACCAATCCGATTCTCGAAGACTGGCTGGCTGCGATTGCCAGCATCTATGACGACTTGCGCGAGTCGGCGAATATCGAACCCGCGGCGTTCCTGCAGAGCTGTCAGGAGATTGTCGAGGATTTTGCCGAACGTTTGGAACAGGGCGGGGAAATCGACCCCGAAGCTGACTGGATTCCCGGCGAATTCGAAAAGGCCACGGACCTTCTGCTGCTGCTTCAGTTTGAAAGCGGTGAAGCCCCTCTGAAGGATGCGATCAGCATATTGGCACAACTGAGCGACAATCTGGCTTGGGCCGGCAGTACCGTGGCAGACGTACCGTCAAAAACCGGAACGTGACACTTTCCCGCTAAAATTGAGCTGCACTGCGGCGATTCGAAACCGGTCAGAATCGCTGCGGCATTGTTTCGAATTCGTGCACCAAGTGCCCGAAAACAGGGCCTCAGTTTTCAATTTTCATAGCCACAATATCTATATATTGAGCTATAAGGAACTCTAGAACTATATATGGACATCCCGCCAAAACGATCCTTAGTGAAGCCATCAGGCGGCCCAAATAAAGTCAAATTTGAAACGTCTAACCGTTCTCAAGTGTCCTGCGGTTGTGTTTGGTTGTGAGTTCGCGGGTTGTTTGCCCAGTTAAAATTACCGCAAAATGAGTAGAACGGGCGGAAAGAAATGAGCCACAACCAGGCTGTCGGTGCATCGCACGACGAACCAAAAATCGAAGGTCTGCAACCCGGCGCAAAGTTGCTGCGCGGGCAGTATGAAATTCTCCGCTTTCTCAGCAATGGTGGGTTCGGAATCACCTATCTTGCGCGTGATAGCCTTGAACGCGATGTCGTCATCAAAGAATGCTATCCGGGCGCCCTGTGCCGCCGTAATGGCGATCTGGTCGAACCGTCCGACCCGGCGTACAAGGAAGACCTGCGCGCCATTATCGACCTGTTCATTCAGGAAGCCCGTAATCACGCGCGTCTCGTGCACCCCAATATCGTGGATGTGCACCAGGTTTTCGAAGACAACAACACCGCCTACATCGCGATGGATCTGATCCGCGGGTGCGACCTGCTGGATTACGTCCAAGACCCCGAAACCGACAGCGGCCCGGATTTCATTGTCCAGGTCACGGAAAAGATGCTGTCGGCGGTGTCTTTCATTCACCAAAGCGGCATGCTGCACCGGGATATTTCCCCCGACAACATCCTTATCGATGAAAACGGCGACCCGGTTCTGATCGACTTTGGTGCGGCCCGGGAACAGGCCGCAAACAAGACAGCGGCCCTGCTGACACTTCGGGTGATCAAGGACGGGTATTCGCCGCATGAGTTTTACGTTCGCGGGTCCGAACAGGATCCCAGCAGCGACCTCTACGTATTGGCGGCCACACTGTATCATGCCATCAGCGGCGAGCGTCCGATTGATGGTCAGAGCCGTCTGAACGCGTTCAACAACGGTCAGGACGATCCCTACACACCTCTGGCCGGGCGGTTCGACGGATACCCTGAGGGGTTCCTGGAAGCGATCGACAAAGCGATGGAGGTCCACGCAACGGATCGTCTTCAATCCGCGCTCGATTGGTTGCGCATGTTCCGTGGTCCCGGTGTCATGTTCGACACGTTCGCCTATCGCCCTGTGTCGGTGATCGTTGGAATGGACCGCGAGGACAAAGAGGCCGAGAAGGCCCGTATCAAGGCCGAAAGCGAAAACGCCGAGGCGGTTGTGACCGCCTTGTTGGCTGGTAATCCCGACATTGCCCTTGGCGGGGACGCAAAGAACGATGAGGAGATCGCAAAGATCGCCTCGAAAGAAGATCCCCCCGTTGCGGTGGATACGGTCGTTCAAAGCGGCTCCGGCGGAAGCAGCAAAGCGATCCTTGGGATTGCAGTCGTCATTGCCGCGCTTGCAGCGGCTGGATACTTCTTGCTGCCAGGCAAGACGTCTGAACCCGATGTCGCAGTTGCGACCGAAACCGCAGAACCTGCATCTGTTGTTGCAGAAGCAACCGCCGCGCAGGATCTTGTCCCGTCTGACACCCCAGAACCCGTTTCAGAGCAGCCTGTCGAGCAGGCGCAAGCCGAACCTGCGGAGGTGGCCGCCACAGAAGCGGCCTCCGCAGAACCGGCACCCGCAGCGGAGGCCAACCCTCAGAACACCGAGGTGACGGTCGAGCTGGAAAGCCCTGTCGCACCGGCGGGTTCTGTTGATCTGGCTGAATCACAGGTCGCATTTGCCCATTGGGACGTTGAAATTCCCTTCACAACGTCACGACGCCGCGCATCGACCGGCAATGTGATTGCAGTGACTGGTGTCGATCCGCAAACCGACATGTCGGTGATCGGCGAATGGGTCACACGCGGCGCTGCAATCTTTACGCTGAATGGCAACCCCGTGCGGTCTGACGCCTCTTTCGCGGCGCAGGTGCTGGACAACCTCAAGGTTGACCCGGACGGGTTCACCCGGGTTGCGGCGCGGTACCGCCCGCTCGGCCAGACGCGGGCACAAAACGGGCTGTTGGCGTTGCCCGCGATCCGGATGGTGGGGCTGGAAAACGGGTACGCATTTACAATCCGTCATGCGGGTGACGCAGGGTGGCAGACCACTGTGTCCGGTGTTCCGACAGAGAATGCAGGCGGCCTGCGGCAAGGTGACATCCTGTTGCGGGAAACCCAGACGGGCACTGAACTGAGCGATCCGGAAAGTCTGGACGCGATGCTGAACGCTCTGGTTACCGAAAACAAGCCTCAGGCACGTCTGACCGTGTCGCGCAACGGGGCCGAGACAGCTGTCGTTATGCAGCTAGCACAGGAGTGATCTGACCGGTTCATCTGTGATCTGCCAGTGTGTGTTTGCTGAGGGTGGCCCCTGTTTCTGCCACCCTGACGGGGTCCGGCCCGTCGCAGAAGGTAAAAGTTTACTTGGTTTTTCAAAATCTTAAGTACCGCTGTGCTGCTGAGCGCAGAGGTGAGTAGCAGCCCAATGGCATGCAGTTTGTGTGCCGAGTATTCAAAGGTGTCGACACCATGTTCAAATACAAAAGCCCTCTCAGCCGGCTTCTAGAAGGTGCCGGCAAAGCCAAAGAAGACGACGTCACAGACAGCGCGGCCCCGGACCGGAAGGCGCCTGAGCCGATTGCAGATTTCAATGCGCTCCGCGAGGCGTTGGCTGGCGGCAACACGACATCCGAGGCCTATGAAGAAACGGATGAGTTGATCCCCGAAGACAAGATGCCCGATTTCACCGATGGTGATGACGTGCCCGATCAGGACCCTACACCGGCGGATGTCGCGGATGAGACGGTCTCAGAAGAGGACACGGAAGTGAGCCAAGAGGCCACCGTTGAGATTTCTGATGCAGAGCCCGATGTCGCGCAGGAGGATGCGGATCAGGTTGTCACTTTGCACCTGTCCGAGGACCTTGCCACTGGGACCGCGAACGAGGCCCCTGCCGAACCGGAAGCGGCGCCGGCAGAGGATGTAGAAACACCCGTCAGCGACGGTATTGCCGTCGTGGCAAACACAGATGCGATCCAGCCGGACCCCGAAGCGCATGCTTCCGCAGACCCGCAGCCCGAGTCCGGCCCGTCCGTTGACCGCCGCTCGCGTGTCAAAACCACGTTCCTCGGGTTTGATCGCGCAGACACCCATGTTCAGGACGTACTCGAAACCGCGGAACCGGTTGCCAAATCGGAAACAGCGCAAGAAACCTTTCCGGTTGGATGGCTGGTTGTCACCGGCGGTCCGGGGCGCGGTGCGAGTGTCACGCTGACCGAAGGCCTGATGCAGATTGGCCGAAAGGATGATCAGGCTATTCAACTGGATTTCGGCGATACCGGAATCTCGCGCAGCAACCATGCCGTGATCGCGTACGACCCCGAGGATCGCAAGTGTTACCTTGGGCATGGCGGCAAGGCCAATCTGGTGCGCCTGAACGGCAAACCCGTTCTCAGCACAATTGCCCTGTCCAGTGGCGATCTGATCCGGATCAGCGAAACATCAATCCGATTTACCGCCTTCTGCGATGATGGCTTTGACTGGCGGGATTCCTGATAGATGCTGGCGACACCGGCATATGATATTGCGCTGATTCTGGATCAGGGACAACGCGACACGCAGGAAGATGCGGTTGCCTCGCGCATGTTTGACGCGGCGGATGCGGGCTATGTGGTGATTGCCGACGGAATGGGTGGTCATACAGCCGGTGAGGTCGCGTCCGAGATGGTAATCTCGGCATGGCGCAGTGCGCTGGATGCCGAACTTGAGGCCGAAGAACCGATCGAAGCCGCCTTGATTGACGCATTGCCTCTGGCGGCCATGCAGGCCAACGCCGCCATCGCCAATCACAACGATGAGCAAGGCGACGGGTTCAACATGGGATCCACCCTGCTGGGTGTTTTGTTGCTGGATCAGCGTGTGTTCTGGATTTCGATCGGGGACAGCCCGCTCTACCTGTTTCGGGATGGCGAGCTGACACAGGTGAACGAAGATCATTCAATGGCACCGGTGATTGATGCACAGGTCAGCCAGGGCGTGCTTTCTGAAACCGAAGCGCAATCCCATCCTGATCGCAATCAGCTGACATCCGTCGTCATGGGCGCTGCGATCCCCAAGGTGGATTGCCCAGAGGAGCCTTTGACGCTGTCTGCTGCGGACGTTCTGATCCTTGGCAGCGACGGGCTGCAATACCTCAGCAACGCGGAGATTCAGACCGTCTTGCGCAATCACGCGCAGGACCTTGCGCAGGACATCGCAGAGGCGTTGTTGCAGGCCGTTCATTCAAAGAACGATCCGGATCAAGACAATCTGTCAATCGCGGTTGTGAAACTGGCGAGACCCTAACTGAAGGCAAAGTAACAGGGACCATGAGAAAGCATCTAATCATATCCAGCCTTGCACTCGCTGCCGCAACAGGTGCGGCGTCGGCGCAAGAGGCATGTTCGACCTACGAGATTCAGCGGGGCGACAGCTTACGGGAACTGACTATTGAGGTCTATTCGACCGAGGACTTTCGAATTATCTTCGACGCAAACCGCGATGTCATCGGATCGAACCCGAACATTATCCGTGTCGGTGATGTGCTGAACTTGCCGTGTCTGGAGGATATCGGACGTACCCCGGTGCTGGCCGATACCGAAGCCGAGCGTCTGGCCGCCGAAATGGCGGCGGAATTGGTCAAGGCCGCCGAAGAGCGTGCCGAAAAAGCGATTGCCGATGCCGAGGCCCGTGTGGCCGCAGCAGAAGCTGAGGCGAAGAAATCCAGTGAGGACGCGGTAACTGCCGCCAGAGCGGCCGCCAAGGACGAGATTGAAGCGGCCCGGGCTCAGGGTGCGGCGCTGATCCGTGAGGCCGGTTCCGGCGAAAGCCCGGAAATCCGGGATCGTCAGTTGCTGCTGATCACCGGCGGCAACTACGCGCCCTTTACGGATGAGGCGCTGCCGCATCGCGGGCTGTACACGCAACTGGTGGAAACCGCTTTGTTCCGCGCAGCGCCCGAGCAAGGCTACAAGATTCAGTTCGTGAATGACTGGTCCTCGCATCTGGACCTGTTGATGCCGACGCTTGCCTTTGACGGAACCTTCCCCTGGTCGCGCCCGAATTGCGAAGAGGCCGCCGCGCTGTCTG
Organism: Ruegeria sp. B1; assembly: GCF_056535885.1. NCBI lineage: Bacteria > Pseudomonadati > Pseudomonadota > Alphaproteobacteria > Rhodobacterales > Roseobacteraceae > Ruegeria > Ruegeria sp. B1. Next base: position 3,757,831 of record NZ_JBQFJA010000001.1, read on the forward strand.
AAAGTGACCGCACACGCTGTGAGACCTACAATTTCTCGAACCCGTTCTATGAGGTCGTGGATACATTCTTTGCCCGCGAGGGTTCGGGCTACGAGGCAACGCTGACCTATGCGGATTTCGCTGGTACCACAATTTGTCGCCCCGAAGGTTGGACTCTGTCGCACATGGATGCGGTGGGTCTTTACGAACCTGCAATCAATCTGCTGCGCCCGGTATCGCCGGATGACTGCTTCCATGCCGTCATGACCGGCACGGCCGATATCGTGGCCATCGAAGCCCATCTGGCGGTCGAGGCCATCAGCCGGCTCGGGTATGAACACCGCATTATCGAAAACCCCAACCTGGCGGCAATCAAGTCGCTAAACGTCATGACCCATAAAGATAATCCTGATGGGGAAGCGATCCTTGAGACGCTGAATCAGGGTCTGGCAATCATGCAGCAATCCGGTGAGTGGCGCGACATCGTGTCAACCGCGCTGCGTCACCAAATGGAAAATGGATAAGGCTCCGAAAAGCCTGACAAACCTATAGTCTGGAGGAAGTGGACATGTTTAATTTCAACCCAAAGAAAGTTGTGATGTCGGCCACCGCCGTCACCGCACTCAGCGCCGGTGCCGCCGCCGCTCAGGAAGCGTGTACAAACTACACGGTTCAGGACGGCGACACGATGGCAACAATCGCAATCGCGGCCTACGGCACATCGAACTATCAGCCGATCTTTAACGCGAACCGCAACATAATTACCAATCCGAACTCACTTGATCCGGGTCTGGTGCTGGCCCTGCCGTGTGAAGATGGCAGCCTGCCCAACGGTCAGTCCGCACAGGAAGTCATCGCGGCTGAAGAACAGCGCGCGGCGAGCATCCAGCGCTCGAATGTGTATGCGCCGCCGATCAAGATGGTGGCGGGGAACGGCTGGGAGCCCTTCACCAGCGAGGCGCTGAGCGGTGGTGGCATCATGACCCGTCTGGCGACAACCAGCCTTCAACGTGCTGGCAACAGCCGCGATTACTCCGTGAGCTTTGTGGACGATTGGAGTTCACACCTTGACACCCTGTTGCCACTGGGTGCGTTTGACATCTCAATCGCATGGACCATTCCTGATTGCACAAACCGCACGTATGAATGGTCTGCGGAAACCGAAGCAAGATGCACTCAGTTTGTCGCATCCGTTCCGGTTTACGATATCGTTGGCGGCTTTTTCACCCTGCCCGAAAGCCAGTACACGCAGGCAACAACCTTTCAAGACCTTGAAGGATCAACCATTTGCCGCATGGCCGGTTGGAGCATGGTTGTTCTGGAAGAAGTGGGTCTGAACCGCGAAAACACAAACGTGGTCCAGCCGGCCTCGGCCCGCGAGTGCCTTGATGCGGTTCTGACCGGGACAGCAGATGTTGCCGCGTTCGAAGTCGATCTTTTTGCGTCAACCATGAAAGATATGGGGCTGACCTCGAGCGACATCGTCGAAAACCCCTATGTGTCGACCTTGTCGTCGATGAGCTTCCTTGCGCATCGCACGAACCCGTTCGCACGTGAGTACATCGCAATGATGAACAAGGGCCTGAACGAAATGCGCGAATCCGGCGAATGGTACGCGATCATTTCCGACACGCTGCGCGAGCAGAATGAAAAGTTGAATACAGCTTCGAACTGATCCCTCGGTTCAGCTGGAAGACTGGGGCCGGTCCTGTGACCGGCCCTTTTTTATTGGTGGACCAAAAGCTGGTCCAATCGACCGGACAGACCTTGCGGCGGGATGAGCCGGGATAATTTTTGCAACAGCCGCGCACCACCAAACATTAGCCATTGGTTTTGCCGCCCGGCCCAATATGTGGCCCTGGCTACGCCGAGTTTGGCGAGTTCCTCTCGCGGAACTCTGAATTCTGCCGGCGCCACAACCTCATAGGGATGCAGGTAGATATGTGGCGATAGCCCGGCACGGCTGGCCTGGTCGATCAAGTCGCGGGTCACGGTATCCGGTGCCAGTTTCAGATACGTGCCGCCCAGCCGAATTTGTGGCCCTCGCCCCTTATAGTGCCCCGAAACAAGAGGGACCAATCGCAGACTGGACAGCGACATGGTTCGCGCGAACGCGTTGCATTCGTCGGTCGTTCCAAAGAAAGTCGAACTGTCATAATCAAAATGCTGCTCGATCAGATGGTACTGTTCGGGTGTGTTCCGGTTCAGGCGAAACTTTGGGGCCCGAAAACCCCGAACAGAAGTGTTCGCGGCCCCCTGAAGCTTCTCTTTTGCATGGCCCAGCATCTGGTCAATCGTCTGGGCCGATTGCTGGTCCATGTTGTCGTGGAAATGGTAGTGGCAGGCAATCTCGTGCCCCTGCTTCGCGATATGCGCGATCAGGTCTGGTGCGTTTTCCGCCACGATACCCGTGCAGAAAAACGTGGCAGTAGCGCCGTTGGGACCACCTTGCTCTTTCAGAAACGCAGCAATCGTTTCATAGCTGCGCCACAGGGCATCCACACGCAAAGGTCCGGTATCCCAGACACCGAGCGCGCGTTTGAGATCATGGGAAAAATCCTCGAAATCAATGCTCAGGAACACGGGGCTATGCCACGGCTTTGCTCGGGCTTTCCTCTTTCAGGGCTTCACGCAGCACCACATAGTGGCCGATGACCAAGGCATCCACGCCTGAGGCGGCAAACGTCGAGCATGCGTTCAGCGGCGAATAGACGATTGGTTCCTGAATGTTGAACGATGTGTTCAACAGAACTGGAACTCCGGTCTTTTCGCCGAATTTGGTCAACAACGCATGATACAGCGGATTGGCCGATTGCGCCACAGAATGCACCCGGGCCGTCTGGTCCGTATGGGTGATGGCCGGGATATCGGCGGCGCGTTCGTCCCGCACCCGCGCAACAATGTTCATGTAGGGGCTGGACTGATCAATCTCGAAGAAGTCCGACGCGGCCTCTTCCACGACGCTGGGTGCGAAAGGCCTGAAATGCTCGCGCTTCTTGATCTTGGCGTTGATGTCGTCGCGAATGCTGTCCTGCCGCGGGTCCGCGAGGAAGGACCGGGTTCCCAGTGCACGCGGGCCAAACTCTGCACGACCCTGGAACCATGCGATGATCTTGCCATCGGCCAAAAGGTCGGACACCTGTTCGATCAGCTCCGCCTCGGCCAGTGCCGTTTGTGGTTGCGCACAATACTCGTTCAGCGCCATCGTGATCGAGGCTGTGTCCCATTCCGCCCCCAGATAAGGGTTGCGCACTGATGGCAGATCAACCTGGTCGTGGGGGATACACGCCAGCGCCGCACCGACGGCGCATCCGGCATCATGCGGTGCTGGCGGGATGATGATCTCATCAAACGTGCCGTCCGAGATTAGCGTTCCGTTGGCCGTAACGTTCAAGGCGCAGCCACCCGAAATCACCAATTTGCGCAGATCAGGGTTCGCTTTGCGGACCGGCCCCAAGATGTGATGCAGCGCATCCTCGAACGCTGCCTGAACCGAGGCGGCCAGATCGATATGCCGTTCGTTGGGCACCGTTCCGGGCGCTCGTGCCTCACCAAACAGTTCTTCAAGACGCGGGTGGAACACACCCCGCAATGCCGAGTGATAGTCGCACAGGGTGGTGTTCAGGCGATACCCGCCATTTTCTTCGAGATGCAGAATTTCCTTTAGGATCGCATCGCGGTAGATGGGTTTGCCATAGGGCGCCAGACCCATCATCTTGTATTCGCCTTCCAGCATCTTGAATCCGAGAAAACCGGTGAAGGCGGAATAGAAATGGCCCAGAGAGTTGGGCCAACGGTGGTCTGCAATGGCCTCGCGCTTACCATTGCGCATGGTTGTGACAATGGTCGAACTTTCTTCACCACCGCCGTCATAGGACAATGAGACAAAGCTGTCCCAGTCGCGCATTGCTTCGGCATACAGCTGGTGGGTCAAATGGTGATTGATGTAATGCAGCTTGAACTCGGACGGGCCATGTTCTGCCGTCAGGATCTTGCGAATCCGGAACAGGTCCATCCATCCGCTGTCTTGCGGGCCTTCACTTCCGCTGTCAGAAGAAAACAACGCGCCGATCCGGTTGGTCACGCTTTTCGCCGCCGACGGGCTTTGCAGAATCTTGCGAACCGTGCCCACACCGCGCCCGGCCATGCGCCAAGGCTGCCAGTAGACTGCAACATCATCGATATCCGAGAACTTCAACCCGCCGATTCGCAGAACTTCGGCGATCGCGTGATGCGGAAAGGCGCCGTCATTCTTGACCCGCGTCAGACGCTCTTCTTCCACCGCGGCAACCAGCTTTCCATCGACAAACAGCGCCGCAGCGCTGTTGTTCATCGTTGCCAAACCCAAAATCACTGACATAACTCAAAACATCCTTGGCCAAATACATGCCTACAACGCGCACACAGTAACGTTCAGTTGCTTGGACACGCAAGGTAGTTGGTCACACAGGCACGCTAAAAATCGCCTGTTGCGATTGGGGCCGATCACAGAGGCAGCGAAATCAACGTTATTGACCGGTTTTTGGTCTGATCCGATGGTCTTTCATCACGATTTGAATGGTTATGTTTCGCGAACAATATCACCGAATTCTCATATCCGTTCACAAATTTGCCCGTCCGGATCGGCGTTCAAGTGTCGCAACAAAAGAGTGTTTACACGCCCCCTGTCCCTTCTGTTAGGCTAGGTGCGATCAATGTGGCATTTGGTTCGGTTTTCGATTTTCAGGTTTGTATATGTACCCATGGCGCCAGTTTATGATCCCGTGAGACTCTGCGGGTTTTGGCATGCATTTTGAGAAATCAATCAATGAGATCGGGGCAATGCCCTGAAAGGTCCGGCCAAGATGTTTGCCGGTGTATTTCGCTGGATTTTAGATCGGCAGAATTGATGAGGCACAAGGGATGAAGATTCTATCGTTCAAATCTGGCCATGATGGCACGGTCGCTGGCGTGGACTGCATCGATGAAAGCCTATTGTTCTCATACGAGGCGGAAAAGAACAGCTTTCCCAGGTACACGCCTGTCACCCCGGATACCTTTATCGACGCCGGACTGTGGTTCAAGGACCTGCCTGACGTCTTGGCGCTGAGTGGCTGGTCCAGCAACGGCCTGGATCATGTGACTATGTCGGGAGCCGGGTATTTCGGCATTGGAGCGGGTTCGGAAACCGTCGGCAAGCGCACCTTCTTTGGCAAGACGGTCGACTACTACACCTCGACCCATGAGCGTGCCCATATCTGGTGCAGCTATGCCCTGTCGCCATATGCGCAGGGCGAGCCTTGCTATGTGCTGCTTTGGGAAGGCGCGCTGGGTGACTTTTACGAAATTGACCGTGACCTCAACATACACCACCGTGGGCAGGTGATGACCGCACCCGGCACACGCTTTGCGTTTCTCTATGCACTGGCTGATCCCGACTTTCCAATCTCGGGCGGCGACTTGCGCCCGGCGGACCCTGGTCGCCTCATGGCGGCATGCGCGTTTGGGGAACCGGGTCCGGCGGATGAGGATGAACAGGCGCTGATCGACAAACTCCTGTCGATTGACACGGCCACGGATCCACTGCGCAAAAGCTCATTCGTAAATTCGCCTTTCTTCAATATCGGCACGGACAGCCAGAGGCTGAAAAATCTGGCGACCAAACTGTCGGACGCCATTTTCGAACGGTTTTATCAGTTTGCTGAAACCAATCTGCGCGACGGGTACCCGCTGATCATCGCAGGCGGTTGCGGATTGAATGGCAACTGGAACGCAAAATGGGAAAAAAGCGGATTGTTCCGCAACGTGTTCGTGCCACCGACAACGGGGGATTCGGGATGTGCCATTGGCACTGCGGTCGATGCGATGCGCCACTTTACCGGGCGCGCCAAGCTGAAATGGTCCGTGTATTCCGGTCAGTCCTTTTCAGATGACAAGGTCGATCTTGATGGATTGAGGGCGTCGGAATTGAACCTGAAAGACGTTGCGCAGGCCTTGTACGAGGGGAAAATCATTGGCTGGACCCGCGGCAATTGCGAAATCGGACCCCGTGCTTTGGGCAACCGGTCGATCTTGGCGGCCCCGTTCAAGGCGGAAACGCGTGCCCGGTTGAATCGCATCAAAGGACGCGCCGAAAACAGCCCCGTTGCGCCGTCCTGCCTGGAAGAAGACGCCAGTCTGCATTTTGATATGACCGGGTCATCTCCGTACATGCTGAGCTTTCACCAGGTGACCGATCCCAATCTGGCCGCAGTCACCCATGTGGACGGGTCCGCACGCGTGCAAACCGTGCGGCGCGACCAGAACCCGTTTTTTCACGACCTTTTGACGGAGTTCAAATCGATCTCAGGCGTTGGTGTATTGTGTAATACATCACTGAATTTCCGTAATTCGGGCTTTATCAACACAACCAGCGATCTTGGCCATTACGCTCGGCAGGTCGAGCTGGACGGTTTTGTGGCCGGTAACACGTTTTATGAAATCGATCGGGGGTAAACGGACCGCCTGTGTCGATCTGAGACATTCAAACGAAGAAGAGTATTATGACATACGTATCGTTTTTGCTTTTTGAGGGCATTGAAGGAGGCCTGCTATGAGCGCTGTCCGTTCACATCGCCTTGGAATACCTGACTACGCTCTGGCCGCCGCTGTGTCGGTACTGGCCGTTATCCTGTTTGTTATTGCGACACCTTGGGGCATCGGAATCCGTCCCGATTCAGCCTATTACTTGGATTTTCCTTATTTTCTGCAAGGCAATTCACCAGGGTACCTTTGGGCGATCAAGATGGTTGCCGCAACTGGCCTGGACAGCATTGCGGCCGCAACGGTTTTGAACGCCGTGTTCCTGATCCTGAACTGCGTGATTGTTTTTGGCCTCGTTCGCGGGTTCGGTGTTTCGAGAACCATTGCCGCCCTGGCCGCGCTACTGGTCCTGACCTCACCGCTGGTGTTCGAATTGCATGTCACTGTGCTGTCCGAAGCCATGTTTATCTTTCTCTTGGTGGTCACTCTGGCTTTGCTCAGCTTTTATGCTGGGTCCGGCGCGCTGACGTTTTTGATTCTGGCCGGTCTTGTCTCGGATCTGGTGTTCCTAACCCGGTTCAATGGAGCGCCCGTGTGGGTGGTTGGCGTGCTGACCGTGGCCTTTCTGGGGCCTCGCAATGCGAAAACGCGGGTGCTACATGCAATTGCTTTTCTTGGGGCAGTCATCCTGCCACTGGTCTTGTGGGGTATAATCGAGGCACGCACCGGTGGCACAGGCCTTGGACGCGAGTTCGGATTCTTAGGTAATGCCACTTTTGAGACGCTGTTACAGGGCGCAACGTCGATTTGGGTGACGTTCTTTCCCAACGTTGTTCCGACCGTCATTAAAGTGCTGGCAACGCTTGCCTTGATTGCTATTTTGGCCGCCATTGTCTGGCAACAGTCGCGTGATCGTATCCTGACCACGCCGCCCAACCGCGACGACAAGGTTGCAGCCTTTCCCCTGATCGCGGCGGTTTACATCTTTGGCCATTTCGCTCTTTTACTCCTGTCTCTGCTGATCGAGCCAAACTTGCCGCTCAAGCCGTCTTACTTTGCACCGGTCTATGTTCTGATCGTGATCACTGGCGCGCAATACAGCAGCCTGCTGCGTTCTGGCGCGGGATCTCGATTGCAGAGTCTAGTAGGTGTGTGTCTCCTGATTTTTGGCGCGTTGGTTCTGGCAGCTAATCTGGCAAGAACCGGTAAGCTCATAACCGAGTACCGCGACGAGGGCATATTTTTTGCCGGGCCGCAGTGGTTTCGGTCGCCTCTGGTCGCTGAGATAAACAAACTCGATCCCGGCACATTCGTCTATACTAACGCGCCCGACATCGTGCATCTGCTGACCGAACGCGACACAGAATGGCTGCCGATGAAATTCAATCGCCGCACTGGCAAACCGTTGCCCGGCCGTCCGTACGAAATGCTATTGGCCGAAATGCATGATGACCTGCGGCAGGGCAATGCGGTTTTGGCCTTTTTTGACAAGGTAACATGGCGGTTTTACCTCCCGACGCAGCAGGAACTGACCGAGGACCTTAACCTGACGGAGTTGGTGCGTACGGAGGATGGTAGCCTGTTGTATTTGCCGGTAAATTAGCCGCGTCCGTATTTTTGCCTCAATACGGTGCTACCAACACAGTCGACACGATATTGAGGGCAATAATACTCATGAAACAGAGTAGTGAGGATTTCAGAGTTGGTGCTGCAGTTTCTCCTGTTCACCAAGCGTTGGATATCGCGGTCATCTTGCCCTGTTACAACGAGGCTGTGGCCATCGGAGAGACTGTCGCGCAGTTTCGTGAGGCTCTGCCGACGGCGAAAATCTATGTGTTTGACAACAACTCGACGGATGACTCCATCCAGATTGCACATGGCGCTGGTGCGATCGTGCGGACAGAGCCTTCGCAAGGTAAAGGAAACGTGGTGCGTCGCATGTTCGCGGATGTCGACGCGGATGTTTACATCATGGCTGACGGTGACGCGACCTATGACAGTTCCGCTGCGCCCGAACTGGTGGATTTGCTGGTGTCCCAGAATCTGGACATGGTGAATGGTGCTCGTGTGAACAAGGAATCCGAAGCTTATCGGCCTGGGCACAAGTTTGGAAATGCGCTGTTCACGGGTTTGGTTAAGTTTTTCTTCAGCAGCAAGATTAATGATTTGCTGTCTGGATATAGGGTCTTTAGCAGACGGTTCGTCAAGAGTTTTCCGGCTGTCTCTGATGGGTTTGAAATCGAAACCGAACTGACGGTTCATGCAATGCAGATGCGAATGCCGGTTGGTGAGCTTCAGACGAGTTACTTCAAACGCCTTCCCGACTCAAACTCCAAACTATCTACGTTCAGAGATGGGTGGCGAATCCTTAAAATGATTAGTCTTCTGATCAAAGAAGAAAAGCCGATGTCGTTTTTCCTCTCGCTGGCCGCAATAGTCTTCGTGCCGTCGCTGTGGGTTTTTGCATCGGTTCTGGGCGAATTCCTCGAAACAGGCTTTGTCACGCGAATGCCGTCGCTGGTTGTCGCGGTTTCAGGGTTTGTCGCGGCAATGCTGTCGGTGGTCTGCGCGCTAATTTTGGACTCGCTGGCGCGAGGACGACGGGAAAGTAGACGTCTGTCTTACCTGCAGTATCCCGGCGTCGCCCGCGTAAAAAAAACCGCTGTTTAAACGCGGTTTGTTCTCCGCTCAGCTCAGCAACTGATCGTAGATTTTGCAGACGCTGTCGATATGGATCGCCATGCCAAAGTTGTCCCTGGCGTGACGCTGGCCTGCAGCAATGATTCCGTCCCGCAATTCGCTGTCTTGGTGAAGGCGTCGCACGGGGTCCACAAAGGCCGCCGCGTCAAAGGCATCAACCAGAAATCCATTCTTCCCGTCGACAATCGCCTCGACATTTCCGCCGTGCCGCGTGGCGACAACCGGGGTGCCAAGATACATTGTTTCGATCAAGGTACGTCCAAATGGTTCATCCAGAGCCGTGACCAGATTGGCGTCCATCGCGGCCATGTATCCGTCAATCGGTTGCCGAAACCCCATCATGTGGATCTGATCTTCCATCCACGCTTCGGCAGCTAGGTCCTCGCATTCCTTATCGAGCTGATTTCCCCGGTCAACAACGCTGCCGAACAGGAACCCGTGCACAGGAACATCCGGCATCTGCTTCTGAATGGCGGCCACCGCTTTGACAAAGTGATCCGGGCGTTTGCGCGGAACGAAGTTTCCGAAATACCCCAACAGCAGAGCGTCCTGAGGCAAACCCATCTCGTCAAGGACGGCTTGTCGGGCCTGCGCCGGGTCCGGAGGATGAGGGTTGAAATCAAAAGGGCTGCGAATGACGGTAAATTTCTTGTCCACGGATCGCACCGGATTTCTGGGTTTTGAAAAATGCGAAACGCTGATGATGTGATCCGACAAAAGCGGAGCAAGTTTGTTGATGCCAAAGGCCTTAGGATCCTGACGATGATGCCAGATATGTTTTCGCCCTGACAATTTCGTCGGCAAGGCCCAGTTCGAGTGCATCCGTCCTTCGTTGGTGTGCACGATATCCGGCTTGATCCGGTTGAGGACCGAGATGAACCCCGGCACACTCGACATCAGATACCGTGCAGGGCCGCAATCACCGGGATAGCTGATTTGTCCTGGAGACATCAGGCTTGGTTTTTTTAAAACCTCATACTCCAGCCCCAGCGATTGGGCATACTCGCCGGCCAGCCCGTCCTGATAGTGGATCACGATGTAAGGTTCATATTTCGTTCGGTCCAGGCCGGCGGCCAGCTTCATGGCTGATACATGGCTGCCACCGATCACGGTGTCGCCTTCAAAAGGAAACAGAATACGTTTCGTCATTGCTCGTCTCGTTAATCATAAATTTCTGGCTAATTGCGGGGGTCAAATCGGGAAATGCTAAAGTTGATTGCGTCCCCTGTTATCGTGCCAGATAGGACCGTATCGCCAGGATGCAGCCGGTCGTCCAGACTATGTTGAATACCACATGGGATAAGGCAACGCCTTCGATCCCCAAAACCCACAAAAGCGGAATGAAGGAGAGCGCGAAAACTCCAGTAGCAACCATCGTCGTGCGCACCAGTGCCCTGTCCAGCCCCATACTCAAAAGCGTTGGATTCAGAGCCAGGCCACCCAAGTAGATGACCGCCGCAAACATCAGGATCGTCATCACCGGTGCCGCACCAGCAAATTCAGGGCCAAACAACAGCACAGCCAGATCCGTCATCTTCCAGGCCAGCGGAACCGCGATGGCCAGAGAGAGCCCCAACATCGCGAAGGACACATAGCGCACCAGTTTCCAGAACCGTCCATGTTCTTCGGCTGACCAGAGGCGGGTCATTTCGGGATAGAGAACCTGACGGATCGGCCCCCCGACGCGCACGATATTGGTCATGATCCGTTTGCCGACCTGATAGAACCCGACCGAAGTCACATCCAGCAAAGCCCCAACAACCAGTACATCCAACCGCTGGGTCGACTGTCGCAGGACGACGTTGAAATTCGAGTTCCACAGGAACCTGAGAAAGCCAGGGTTCTGCCGCAGCGCTGTGCGCAGTTTCAGGGACATGAAGGATTGCAGGTTGCGCCGCCGCAACTCTCTCAGCGCGATGAAAAAGGCAACCAGCCCGGTCAGGACCTGATGCATGAGCATCAGCGCAAGAAATGCCCATAGGTCCATATCCAACAGAAAAACAATTATTGTCCCGACCAGACGCAGCCCTGCCACCACCATGTCCGAAATCGCCAGCAGGTCGAACCGGTCATGGATACGCAGAACGGCAATGCCGGTGGGTCGCAAGGACAGGAACAAACCCAGCGCGACAAGGACAATGTAAGAGGACCCGCCATCCTCTGGCAGGCCAATCAAAGGGGCAAGCGTGGGCGCCAGCAGGATCGCCACCGTTCCCGCCAAGAGACCACCTATGATATCAATAACCACAGACAGTTTTATCAGGTGGCCAAATCGATGCGTGTCGTCTTCGGTCAAGGCGTCACTGCCGTATTTGATAACCGCTTGCCAGGGTTCCAGGCGGCATAGCCGATCCAGAACCTGAACATAGGCATCCACCAGCGCCAGGATACCGACTGCGGCGGGTCCCACGGCACGTGCGGTAATGATCAATGTTGCAAGTCCGAAAACGGCCATAAGAATTTGAGACAAGAACAGCCATGACATGTTCTTGGCAAGCCGCCCAATCAAAGACCTGGCATCAAACCCGATCATCGCGTCACTTGGCGGTTGGTCCGGGTGCAATCCCGGGCACCCCTAAAAGCATGGTGCAAAAAACCCTCGGTACTCGTCGCAGGTCAAATACCTTTCATCACTCGTCAAACCATTAAATTGGCGATTCTGGTCGCCACTACTTCTATCATTTTGTTTTTTACGCTTGTATCGTTTTACGAAAGCGCAGTTTGATGGGGAAATCCAGTCCTGTTTTGGGGAACCGGTTTTGAACATACAAACATTGGTTTGGAACCCGCCGGAATCGGGGTGGAATGGTACGGTTACTTGCCTTGTCCAAGGTGAGATTTTTGGGTGGTCGATCGACTTTGGGTATTGATTAACGTTTTATGGAACAAGCAAAAGTTCTCATTCACATAGGGTATCACAAGACGGCAACTTCGTCGTTGCAGAAACAGCTTTTTGCGGCGTCAGATGGCCCTTTTGTCAGTCCTCCTGATGAGCGGAAGTACGTCCTTTCGAATAGATTCGTATTGCCGCAACCAATGACCTTTGACGCGTCCGCCGTTCGTGGACAATACGCGGGTTTTCTTGAAACCGCACACGATTCAGGGAAAGTGGCCGTTTTTTCACACGAACGATTTTCCGGCTATCCGGCGTCAGGAGGCTTCGACAGCCCCTTAATCGCGCAGCGTCTGAGGGAAACGTTCCCCGAGGCCCATATTCTGATTGTGTTCCGCGAGCAGTTGTCCAGCATCTTGTCGATGTACAGTCAGTACATCACCGATGGCGGCCACAAGTCGTTCAAAGGGTATCTGGCGCAAACGGAACCGATGATGCGCCGGGTTCCGATGTTCAGCCCAGACTTTTACCGGTATGACCGGCTGTTCAAGTATTATCAGACACTGTTTGGTCCCGAACGCGTGCACGGTCTGACATACGAGCAGTTTGTACAGGACTCGGACACATTTGTTTCGCACCTCTGCGGGTCGTTGGGTGTTGAGACACCAAAACGCGAGTTTCTGAAGACCAACAAGAAACGGTCACAGAGCTTTCAGGTATTGCAGAGGGCGGTAAACCGTATTTTCAGCGACAATCAACTTAGCACTGGGGCGATCATCCCGTTTCCCTATGCAACCCGTCGATTTGGCAAACTGAGCGGACCCCTGAGCAGGATCTTCCCCCGCGCGTTGGACCGCATGCTGGAAGACCGCATGGCCAAGCGCGCTGCGATGCAATTCGAAGGGGCCTTTGCCGACTCGAACGCGATCCTGAAGGAGCTGACAGGTTTGGAGTTGGAAAAGTATGGCTATCAGTTGCCACCCGAAGCCCGCTGACCCCGGACATCCTGCGAAACCGTGACCCCAAAAACAAATGACCAGCACCCCAAATGCTGGTCATTTTCGCCGAGTGAGTGATAGAGCCGTTAGGCCTCACCGGTATTACCTCTATGTTGGGTACAACCTAACAAAGGAGGATCTCGGCAGAAATTAGGGGAATCCCGTAGGTTCAACAGTTTTTGAGCAAGCTACTGGTTATAATTACTTTTTGGGGACGCTGAGCCGTTGTTTCACGACCTGCCAATCTATTAGAAGTCGCCCGGAGTTTCGACGGGCACTAGGTGTTCGGTCGGCGCCAAAAGCCCCATTTTCCTCAACAGGATCGTATTGACCCGCCGCACGTCAAAAACGGACTCCGCCCGGCTGCGAGCGGCCGACCCCATATCCAGGATCAGATCGGGGTTTTCCAGAAATCGCGCCATGGCTTGGCTGAGCGCCTGTGGGTTCCGCATCGGGACAACAAAGCCCGTTTCACCCTGCAGAACGGGATCGGCGCAACCGGGTGCGTCAGATGTGACTACTGCGCGACCGGACGACATCGCCTCTAGGATCGTGCGCGGAATGCCCTCGCGATAGGCGGACGGCAGCACAAACACCGAGCAGTCGGCGAGGTACGGGCGGACATCGGTGGTCTCGCCCAAATACTCAACGACCCCTTCACGGGTCCAGGCATCGATCTCCTTTTGCCCCACGGAATCGGGGTTGGCATCCATCGGGCCAAGAATCTGAAACCGTGCCGCCGGATGATCCCGTTTGAGAATGCGGGCTGCTTCGACAAAATCAAAAACCCCCTTCTCGCGCAAAAGTCTGGAAATCATCAGAAAGACGGGCGGTCCGTCAGGCGGGCTGGACCGGGCATATTTGGTCAGGTTCACGCCTGAGCCTGGCACGATGCTCAACCGGGTCCCGTTGCCAACCATCCGACGGGCCCGAAACTCTTCTTCGTCTGCCTGATTATACACCAGAAGTTCGTCAACACCGCTCAGCGACACCCGGTACAGGTTGGCAGAAATAGCGCGGACCAATCTGCGTTTGAGACTGGTGTTCTCGGCATTGAACACATAGCCCAGCCCGGTACACATCGCGTATCTGTGCGGAACACCTGCCATGCGTGCCGCAAGGCAGCCGTAGATGATCGGTTTCATCGTATAGGCAAACACGGTGTCCGGCTGAAACTCATTGAATATCCGCTTAAGGGCCCGGAGCGTTCCGAAATCCTCCATGGGGTTCATCCCGGTCCGCGACATTGGAAAGGGCACAAATTTGACGCCGATCTCGCGCAAAGCGGCCTCGCTGGCCTCGTGGCGTTCCGGACCACAGGCGATCACCTCGGCCCTCTGAGCCATTTCGCGCAACAGATCAAAGCGAAAGTTCACCAAAGAAGACGTCAGATTCGCAACCACCGCGATTTTTCGGTCCTGCTGTTCTTGTCCGGTTTGAAGGGGTTCCAGTGTTTGCAACACAACGCACTCCAGTCACTTGTCATTCAAACCGCTGCGATGCGGAACAATCAACGTTTTAAACCAATCCGGGCCGAAACTGTGCTGACGCTGTAGGGCATGTCAACAAATCAATAAGCCCGTTGTGCGGGTTTCACTTGGTTGGTCAACGCGGATGGGGCCATGGCAGGTCGTGCCGTGAGACAGACGGAAAGACCCAGCATCCAGGGCGCCAGCCAGAACCGGCCATAGAAATGCGGTGCGGTGTTTAGAACCATCACCAGCATGATCAATATGGTGACCGCCAACGCCGTATCCTTGGCCCCGCCATGAATCATGTTGTAGCGCCAAATCACGTAAATCCCGGACGCGAACAGGCCGGCCAAACCAATTAGAGAGACCGCTCCGCCCTCGGTCAGCGTCAAAAGGTAGGCATTGTGGACCGGGGCGCCAATGGCGCTTTTTTCTTCGTACTGGTCGATCCCAAACCCCAGCCATGTTGTGTTTTCACCAAACCGCATGGCTTCGAGGATCAAAAACAGCCGATCATCGATCGTTCCGGATTCGCTGATATCTGCATTGCGCAGGGCGGAAAATACGCGCTCTTGAAAGACTTCGGGCAGGAAAAGCTCTCCAAACAGAGCGGCGGCGATAAAGAACAAGACAACGCCAACTGTAAGAGCGGCGGTGGCCTTTACAGACCCTGTTAACACCACAAAGAGTGTAATGCCGAGGATCGAAAGGTAGAACGCTGTGTTCGAGCCTGTCAGCAGCAAGCCGTAAACCACTGGGACAAACAAAAGGATAGCACCTACGGTTGTTACTCGACGAACCGAGCGCAACCAGATCAGAAACACCAGTGCGAAGGCGGCCAAAATACCGGACTCGTTCTCGCGTTCGAACAACCCGCTCAGCCGTCCGCTGCCACTGACAAAGTCGTTCCGCCCGGGCACAAAATTCACATAGTAAGCCCCGTGAAGCATTGCCAGTGCGATCGACAATACAAACAGGAAGATCAGAGTTTGGGTTTCCTTCCGGGACCGGCGCAGGATGATCCATGGCAGCAGGACGAAGGAAAAGCAGTACTGTAGTAGCCCAAGTGCCCCGTCCATCGCGTTGCCGTTGATAATCGATGCGGCGGCGAAACCGGCCAGAAATGCCAGCACCGACGCAAACCACAAGGCCGAAGCCGCTCCCATGGGACGCAGAGGAAGCCGTCCGCTAAGTAACACAACCAAAAAGGCCAGGAACGTGAAGAAATCCCCGAGTGTGAAATACACAAAACTCGGACGGAAATAGTTCAGAGGAGAGAGAAATACGGCAGTGGCAACCAGCAAGAATTCCAGTCGGGATTCCGGTTTTGTCGCGAGTCCAATCGTCAATTGATTATGAGAGCCCAGCATAGATTGAAACCCCGCCCTACCCGAAATTCACCAGCTTGATCGGGTTCAGGTTCAACTGGTGCAGTTTTTCCAAAGAGCGGACAATTTCTTCAACATCTGATGACTGATCACGCACGACAAACACCACATTGTCTGTAAACGGCAGCAGTCTGCCTAAAACAGCGTTCTCGGTAACCGGGGGAACGTGGATGACAATCTTATCATATAGATCAGCAAGAGCTGCAGACCCGGACCACATGTTATGTGAATCAAACAGATCAACCGGGATGTGGGCGTCCGTCGACGGCCTTACGTACTTGACCTTGTCGGTGATCTCTTCAGCCTCCTGAGCCATCAACAAGGCGTTTCCCAACAACAACGGCAAGCCGTATTGCGATTGGCGGCGCGGCAAAAGACCAGCGACGGATGGGTCATCGCTTGGATCAAGATCAATGAACAGCACGCGCAGTCCGTCGCCTGCAGCAGACACAGCAAGGCACAGTGTGATAAATGCCGACCGGTCGGTCTGAGACGATGAAGTGATCATCATCCGCGTCGATCCGTCTTGCGACAGTCGGTCCATCAGAACCGACAGGATATGTCGTGCGCCTTCTGCGCGGGGATCGGGCGGCATGCGCTGATCGAATATATCGAGCAATGTCGCCATGCTGCTGCGCGCGGCGCGGGGAAAGCGTGGAAAGGCCAGCGCGCCGTGCAAGCCCAATGCGGGATGGAGCGACCGTCGGACGAACAGCCTTTTGTTCAGCATCTCGCTCAGCAGAACCGCAATGAAGGCGATTACCAGCGCGCTGGCGAAACTGCCGGCCAATACGGTGTTTCGGTTCGGCAGGGCCGGTTCCAAGGGTGGTTGTGCCACCGAAATCTGGCGCGCCAGCGGTGCCATCAACCCGGCATGAACCGCCAGGTCACTGCTGCGCTGAAACAGAATTTCTCGACGGGTCAAAAGATCTTCGAGGCGTTGTTCCAGTGTAATACGTTCCTGCGCCGCCTTGGATCGCTGCTCAAGCCGGGCTCGGGCCCTGTCTGCGCGTTCTTCCAACGGGTCTATCTCGGATTGGGGCGCATCGCTTTCACGGAGGAATTGCAGACGTGCTGCTACATTGCGTATTTCGGCATTCAGGGCCGTACCGGCGTCGGTGTCGTCCAGTTGATTGGTCAGGATCAGGTCAGACAACTCGGCCTCGATGCCCGAGATCTCTTGTTGCATGACGCCCATGCGTTCAGTCAGTAGGTCGATTTTCTCAAGCGCACTGCGCTGCTGGATCTCAAGCGTTTGATCGATATAGGTCTGCGCAATCTCGTTGGCGATCAGCGCGGCGCGGTTCGGGTCCGTGTCATAAACCTGAATACCTATCCCAAGTGTGTTTCGGAACGGCGAGACCACGTATCTTTCCAACAGCTTGGTTGTTGTGGCCGTCAGGCTCTGTTCCGGGGTTGGTAAGATTCTGGGGGGGCGTATCAGAAACGGATTATAGGTGTCGTCGTTTTCCAGCCCGAGGCGCGTGACAACCGCCTGAGCGAAATCCCGGGACCGGATGATTTCGACCTCGGTCTGAACTTCGGACAGCGCGATTTCAAGATTTGCGATCGGGCGTAAGTCTGCACGGATTGTGACCCTGCGGTCGTCTAAAACGATGACGGATTCAGTCGCGTAGAGCCTGTCTTTGAACAGCAAGACCAAACTGGCGATCAGCATGACCGCTGCGAAAACAGACAGGAACAAGGCCAGATTGCGCCGTATGATTGCGCGCACACCGACAAGGCCCAGGCGTTCGACCTGATCCTCAACCAACTGCAGTTCGCTGGTTCTGTCCGGTATGGCATTCGAGACATTCACACCTGTCTCACTATCCTTTGTGTACCTGCACGGCCAGTCCGGTCGCAATTTTACGCCGCATCGTCGATTGTTTCGTCCCACTCTGCAAGAATGTTATCCGGTGCCAGCCAGACCCGGCTTTCCATGTTGACCTCGCGCATGCGCTGCAACAGCTCAGGTGATTGGGTCAGGCGCAGCACCGCCTGTGCTAGCCCTTCCACATTCTCCAGAGGCACAAGCAGGCCGTTTTCCTCCGGCCGGATCAGCTCGCGCGGGCCGTAGGGGCAGTCGAAGGACACCACTGGTAGCCCGGTGACCGTTGCCTCGGCCAGTACATTTGGAAAACCCTCGTAGCGGGATGGGAAAACAAGGATGTCGGCGCCTTCCATCCACGCGCCCGGTAACGGGCTGTGTCCTGGCAGGAACACGACATCTGACAAGCCCAAGTCATCGCGCGATTTCTCGAGCGTCGCGCGTTCTGGGCCCTCACCAAAGATGGTCAGCCGTACATCAGGGTTGCCCCGCAGAATCCTGGGCATGGCGGTCAGCAGCAGATCAAAGCCCTTTTGTCTGTCCAGCCGACCAACGGCAACCAGATTGGTGGAGCCTGTTCCAAGGTTTTCGCGCGCACCCGGCGGCAGGGCGCAGGGATTGGCAATCACTTTCGCCTTGCGTTGCACCGCACGCGGCAGGTCTTCGCTGGCGCGTTGGGTCTGCATCACAACCGTATGAGCCCGGCGGGCCAGCAGGTTCTGGGCATGACGCCAAATCGGATGGGCAGTCTGCGCACGAGGATTGTTGCGTTCCGAAACGATGACCGGCACCCGCTTGTCCAGCGTCGCCAGCAATGCCAGGACGTTAATCTTGGTCAGAAACGTAATGATCACGTCGGGCGCAACGTCCTGAATGACCTGCCGGATATGACGCAGTCGATCCAGTTGCCCGCCATCCGATGCCGCAACATGCAGACTGACCGCATCAGGGTAGTCGAAATAGGAGCCTTCTGACGGCATGGTTTGCCCGGCCACATGCACCTCATCCCCGCGCGCTTGCCGATGCGCAGCCAAGACCGAGACGATCTTTTCAGCGCCCCCGGCCCCGAAACCGCCCTGAATGATCAACAGCTTCACGCGCGGTTATCCCGACGCCTTTTTGCGCGGGTCTTCAGCTTCGCGCAACGCCGGGGTCACCGGCTGCTCGTTGGGTGCAGGGCGGTTCAGTTCATGTTCTATGATCGGCCTGTTCAGGTCCTTGGATTGCAGGAAAATCCGCCCGATATATTCGCCCATAATACCCAGAAACATGGCATTCAGGGTCATCGACAGCAGCAACAGAATGGTGGTTGTGGCGAAACCCGCAGGCCAGTCTGCACCGAACACGAGCTTGGCAATCAGATACCCCACCATCAACAGGAACATGGCCAGCCCCGCCGTCAGGCTGATCATCGACGCCAGTCGCAGCGGCAGGAGCGAGTGGTTGATCAGGCCATCGACAGCAAGGCCCAGCATTGCCCGGAACGGAAATTTCGATTCCCCGGCCGTACGTGCGACGCGGTCGTATTCGAACCCGACCTGGTTGAATCCCATCCCACTGATGAGGCCCCTAACATAAGGCGACCGGTCGTCAACCCGGCGTAGCTCGTCCAGGATGCGACGGTCCGTCAGGCGAAATTCGCCGGCGTTCCGGGGCAGGTCGTCATCGCTTATCATGTCGATCAGCGCGTAGAATCCGCGCCGTGCGGCCGCCACGAAAGGCCCGTCCGGTAGGCTACGGCGGATGCCGTAAACCACGTGATTGCCCTGCCGCCACAGATCCAGCATTTGCGGGATCAACTCCGGCGGATCTTGCATGTCGCAATCCAGCTGCACGGCACACGCGCCATTGGCCGACCTATATGCTGTCAGGACCGAGCCCTGATAGCCCATGTTTCGCGCAAAGCGTATGACTCTGACACGCGGGTCACCTGCGGCGATGTCCGAGAGGATCTCAAAGGTCCGGTCCTCCGAGTGATTGTCGGTAAAGATGATTTCGGGCTCGTACCCGTCCAGACCGTCAAACACGGCGATGACCCGGTCATAGGCCATCCGTACATTGTCTTCTTCGTTGTAGGCAGGGATGAGGATGGAAACGAGGGTCATGATACCTGTCCTGATACCTTGTCGCCGGTACGCGCGCGCGTGGCCCATTCGACGGTATCTCTCAGGCCATCCGGCAGTGAAATCCGTGCGGACCAGTCATAGTGCGAGGTCATTAGCCCGGGGTCGTTGACGAGATCGGTCGGCGGTCCTTGGGGTGTGCCAAATGTCAGCAACTCCGCGGGCACCCCTGTCAGGTCGCGCAGCATGGTGGCGACGGTTCGGACCTCGGTGGCAATGCCCGTGCTGATATTGACGACCGGCCCTGCGGCAAGGGGATCAGACCCCAAAAGCAATAGCCCCCGCACCACGTCATCCACATGAATCAGATCCCGTGCGTCGTCTGGCCTGCCGATGTTCGCGGGCCGGTGGTTCAGCAGACTGTCGATCAGATATGGGACAAGCTGCTGACCTGTCTGACCGGGCCCGTAGGTCAGCGACAGCCGCGCTGTTACGGCGGGAAACGGCAAGCGGGTTCGCAGCATTTCGAGGTATTTCGTGCCAGTCAGCATCGAAGCGCCATAGCTGTCGCGCGGATGCTCACACTGCGTCTCGACATAAGGGACCGGGTTGTCGCCGTATTCCGCGATTGTGCCCAGCCGGACAAATGCGCCCGGCGG
Source organism: Ruegeria sp. B1 (assembly GCF_056535885.1). NCBI lineage: Bacteria > Pseudomonadati > Pseudomonadota > Alphaproteobacteria > Rhodobacterales > Roseobacteraceae > Ruegeria > Ruegeria sp. B1. The sequence continues at coordinate 3,778,255 of NZ_JBQFJA010000001.1, forward strand.
CGTTTTGCTGTTGGCCGCGGCGCCCAGGACTTGCAGCAGGCTCAGGACGTTTTCCTGAAGGCTGGCAGCCGGGTCCGAGAAATCGGATGCGTTGGAAATGCGGGTTTTGGCGGCAGCGTGAAACACCAGATCTGGCGAGGTTTCGGCAAACACATCCTGTATCGCTTTGGCATCGGTAAAGTCCGCCTGCCAAAGGGTGATTTCGTCAGGGCCCGGCAGTCTGTCCGTCGATGCGCCCGGACGCGCAAGAGCGATCACATCGTCACCACGTGCGACGCAGGCCCGAACCAGATGCGAACCGATGAACCCGTTGGCGCCAGTGATCAATACACGCATCATCCGAACCGCATCCAACCGTGCAAATAACCTAAAACCCTAAACATACCCGTCTCTGCTTGTTCCAACGCAGCTTACACGATCCGAGCGATCCGGTGAAATGCCCGGCCGCCTTACGGCTATTGCGCGCCTTGATAGTGAGCGACAGCCTCTTTTGGTTGCAATGTTGTCTCAGATTTCCGGCCCAGGAAAAATACGCCGCTGGCCCCATCAACGCGGTAGGGTTCCGGGATCAGCCGGTCCAGGTATTGGGCCCAGAACACGCACAACTTCGCCACTTTCCCAGCCGTGCGAGACCGGAACAGGCCCCGGAACAGATAATCCACCGACCACATGAACTGCACGCCCGGACCGGCGCTGGCCCCCGAGTCGATCCGTTCAAAAGCACGGAACAGGTACCGGTGCCCGCTTTCGGTGAACCGGGTGAAATCATAGGGTCCTTCATGCACCTGCTGCAGAAAGGGCGTTTCTGCATAAATCAAACCGCCGGGTTTCAGGACGCGATGGATTTCGGCTGCGACCTGACGTGGGTCGAGCACATGTTCCAAAACCGCCTGAATGACCACGCCGTCAAACACATCATCCTGCATAGGGATGTCGTGCGCGTCGGCGACGAACTGAATGTTGGGGGACTGGTAGATATCAAAGGCGAAAATCTGAACTTGGGGATCTTCGTAGAGCTTGCCCATGCCCTGCCCCACGCTGCCGCCACCCACGATCAAAACGCGCGGAGTGGGATTTAGTGCCTTCATTTCGGAAAGGAACCTGTCCACGTTGCGCAATGTGACCTGTTTGACGGGCGAGGCTAGCCGCTTGAGGAACTTGATTGGACCGCGATAGGCCGGGCGGTGAATCTGGGATTCCACCTCGATATCGGTGGGTTTGGGTGGTTCGATGACCGAGTTCTCATAGTGCACATAGACCGGCACGCCGCCATTGACGGCGCAGGGGCCGGTGACCTGTTTGAAATCCTCACGGATCAAATCCTTGATTGCCTCGGTCGGGGCCAGCGGCATCAGGATGCCTCCCGTGAGAGCCCTGCGACATGCGGCGCCAGAAATTCTGTCACTTTTTCATGCATGTAGTCGATCTGGGGTTGGGTCAGGCCATGATGGCAGGCCAGTAGAATACCGCCGCGCATCACGGCATCGGACACCCCATATCCCGCCGGATCGCTGCGATACTCAACCTCTTTCATCGCCGGCTGCCGCAGGATGTTTCCGGTAAAGACCGGACGGGTTTGAATATCAGCTTTTTCCAGGAAAATTTGCAGTTCGCGGCGTGTGAATGGCGCCGCCTCTCGGATCGTCAGCGGGAACGCCAGCCAACCGGTGCGGGAGCCCGGCAGTTGTTCCGGTAGGATGAACCATTCCTCGTATTGGGCAAAGAACGCACGATGGGCATCAAATGCCTCTTCGCGGACCTTGATATTGTTCTCAAGTTTGCCCAGTTGCACCAGACCAAAGGCCGCGCTGATTTCCGATGGTTCAAGATTGTAGCCCAACGCTTCAAACAGGAATTTTGCGTCGTATTCGATTCCGTCCAGCTGCACGTTGAACCGGTTCTCAATGGCCTCGGATTCCACAAACAGCGAGGAACTGCGGCCCCATGACCGCATCAGCAGCGCCTTGCGCGCCAGTTCGTCATCATTGACACACAACATACCGCCATTGCCTGCGCCATTGATCACATGGCTGCCGTAAAAGCTGGTGGTCGATATGTCGGAGTATGTGCCGGTGCTGACCCCCTCCATTGTCGCGCCAAGCGTATCGGCGCTGTCTTCAATGACCTTCAGACCATGCGTGTCGGCCAACTCGCGGATTTTCTTCCAATCGGGCAGATTGCCGATCAGTGACGGTATCATAACTGCCGACGTCTTTGGGGTGATCATCCGTTCGATCAAATCCACGTCGATGTTGTAGGTGCCTTCGGCGGCATCAACAAAAGCGGGGATCAGCCCCTGGCGAACCAGAGGCGCGACAGTTGTCGCAAAGGTCAGCGCCGGCGTGATAACCTCGCTACCCTTTGGCAAGTCCAGAATCTCAACGGCCAGGTAGTTCGCTGAAGAGCCCGAATTGGTCATGATCCCGTGCGATTTGGCAAAAAGCTTAGAGACTTTTTGCTGCATTTCACGCACTTTGGGGCCCATTTGGGTCGACGTCTTTAAAACCTCGACAACGGCATCAATCTCTTCCTGGCCGTGTACTGTCTGCCCGTAATTTACTCTCATACTACTCACTCCTCAAATTTGCAGCTTACTGCGCTGCGACCGTCGGGCGGTCAGGTTCAACAGGTGCCATCAGGCTTTCAAAATGTTCGATTTGCGTGGCAGTGACTTTGGCCATCTGAGCGTTGGCCGCATGGGCCTTGTACCAATCAGCGGTCAGATCAATGGCCTCTTGCAGGGTCAGGCGCGGACGCCATCCCAGACGCGACTGTGCCTTTGTGCTGTCAAGCCGCAGGATGCCAGCTTCGTGCGGCGCGTCAGGTGCCTGCTCGGGGAACCTGAACACGGGCGCGCCTGCCCCCCAGGCGCGCCGGATCATGTCGGCCAGCTGCCGAACATCCACTGTGCTTGAGATATCTGGGCCGAAATTCCACGCCCCGGCATATGCCGCGCCGTCTGTTAGTATTTTCTCCGCAACTTGCAAGTAGCCGGACACGGGTTCTAAAACATGTTGCCAGGGGCGGATGCTGGCCGGGTTGCGGATCATAACCGGTTCGTCTTTCGCCCAAGCGCGGATGACATCTGGAACCAGCCGATCCTCGCCCCAGTCGCCGCCGCCGAACACGTTGCCCGCGCGGACCGTGGTCAGTTGCGGCCCCTGCGGGTCGCTAAAGAAGGAATGCGCGTAGGACTGCGCCACAAGTTCCGTCGCGGCTTTGGACGCGCTGTACGGGTCTTTCCCTCCCAGCGGGTCGTTTTCCCGGTAGCCCCACACCCATTCGCGATTGTCATAACACTTGTCACTGGTGATAACGACGATCACCTTGAGCGATCGCATCTTGCGCGCCGCTTCCAGCACATTCACCGTGCCCTGCACATTGGTGGCGAATGTTTCCGACGGGTCCCGGTACGACTTCCGAACCAGCGGTTGGGCCGCCATGTGAAAAAGGATCTCCGCATCCACATCTTGCAGCGTTTTGTTCAATGCCTCTGCTTCACGGATGTCGGCGAAACGGCTGTCGGTCACCGCAGCCAGATCGCAGGCGTCGTAAAAGCACGGCCCGGGTTCCGGTGGCAATGACAGACCGGTCACGTCAGCGCCCAGCCGGTTCAGCCAGAACGACATCCAACCGCCCTTGAAGCCGCTGTGCCCCGTAACAAGGACACGGCGGCCGTGGAACTGGCCGCCGAAGATCTGATCCTGAAGACCTTGCATTCTTACCTCAGATCGCCACCGGGTATTCTGCCGAAGCGCTCTCACCAAATTGCATCCACGGTGGCGTTTCTTCCTCACTCAGAGCGTTCAGGGCGTTGCGATCACGGATCGTGTCCATCGGATGCCAGAATCCGTCATGACGATAGGCCATCAATTCGCCATCGCGCGCCATTTGTGACAGCGGCGATTGCTCCAGCGGCTCCATGTCGTCGACCATGTAGTCCATGACGCCAGGCTCGAACACGAAATACCCGCCGTTGATCCACGTCTCGCGGCGGCGCACTTTTTCGGTGAACGCATCGACACGGTCGCCTTTGAGTTCGATGTTTCCGAACCGTGCGGGCGGCTGAACTGCGGTTACCGTGGCCAGCTTGCCATGGGATTTGTGGAAATCGATCAGCGCGTTGATGTCGACATTGCCCAGACCGTCGGAATAGGTGCACATGAACGTTTCACCCGGATCCAGCCAGTCCTTGAGGCGGCGGATACGGCCGCTGGTCATCGTGTGGGCGCCGGTGTCAACCACCGACACGTTCCAGCCACCTGGCGCCGAGGGCACCAGTTTCAATTCGCCGGTGTCCAGCGCGACCGAAATATTGTTCGCAATCAGGTGGTAATTCGCAAAGAACTGCTTGAGCAACAAAGCCTTATACCCTGCGGCAACGACAAAGTCGCGGTGGCCAAAATGGCTGTAAATATCCATGACCCGCGCAATGATTGGGCGGCCCCCAACCTCGACCATCGGCTTCGGTATCGAAACCGTTTCTTCGGCCAGCCTCGAGCCCAGTCCTCCTGCCAGAAGTACTGTCTTCATGTGTGCCACTCCCTCAAAAAACCTTTACTAAAATCTCTGCAGTTTCACGCCGGTGTCTTGCGTGTCGTTCGTCGTCTTGCTGGTGGGTTCATTCGCGTCTCATGCTCACTCTGCCACACCTGCATGTCGAGAGTATATCACACCCTGTCCATAGCGGTTATCCAACCCTTCTTTTTGCACTGCGGCGTAGCCGTTTGTTTCCGCATAGCGCAACAATGGAGCTTCAAGGGCGGAATCATATCCTAACAAGAAAGCGGCAGGCGGATTGGAATCAAACAGCGCCTGCAAGTCTTCTTCTCCGACCATCACGTATTGCTGCGCCAGATCCGGATCCGTGTAGGGGGCGATGCGATAGGCGAACGGCCCTGTGGCCAGTTCAGGATAGACCGGCAAATGGGCTTCAAGCGGATAGAGAGGCATCAGGGTCGCAACCGGCCCATCAGGACGGTCGCTTTCTGCCACAGCCTCGCTGAGAGCCTGACCGCCGTTGGCAATGCGCGTCGTGGTAAATCCATCCGGGTTTGCCAAGTTCAGCAATCCGGGTGCCAGCCGGGGTGCACCCAGCAGAAACAGCAACGCAAAACCTGCGGCACAAAGCGGTACGAGTTGTGCGCGTTTGTCCTGAGGCACCAGCCGATAGATCAAGGCCGCCAGCAATGGCAAAGTGATAAGAGGTTGGATGTAGTACTGTGGAAATCCGGGCGTCGGGACAAAACTGAACAGGGCCGTGACGCCCAATAAGACCAGAACCAGCAGAATCTGACCCAGCCCCGACCGGTCTCGCACCGCATTCACACCGCTTAGAACGGCCAAATAAAACAGGACCATGAGCCCGATCAGCGCCGCTCCGCTGAACCAGGTGGTATAAGCCAGCAGAACTTTACCCCCCATTCCCATGGCCAACCCGGGTTCAGAGGCGGCATTGGCCTGCCAATACGCGATATGAGGTCCGGTATGGAACTGCATCACATGCGCCAGAAACCCCGCCGGGTCCGCCCCAAGGTACCAGAACAGGGGGATTGCACCGACCAGGCCGCCAATGAGAACCGGGACAACAACGGTCCGAACTCTTTCAGAGAACCGCATGTGCCAGGGAAGAAGAAAGGCAGCGACCGCGATCGGCGGGATGAACATTGCCGCGCTGACTTTGATCCCGGCTGCGATGGACAAAAGCAGTCCGGACAACACCAGCAACAGAAATCTTGGGTGATCGCGCAGGGTTTCAACGATGAAAATCCCCAGACCCCAGATAACGAAAGGCAATGGAAGCAGGTTGTTGCTGGCGGCCATGCCGGCTTGGGTCTGCAAAGTTTCGTTGACCACCAGCGCCACGACAAAAAAGAGCGCCAGCACTCCTGAACCGGATATGCGCCAGATTGCCCATCCCACGCCAGATGCCAGCAGCAGCCAGGCGATGAACTGACCAAATCGGGCCGATGCCAACAGGCCCTCGCCCCCGAAAATCAGGTAAAAGCCTCTGTAATACCACGCCGAGTTTGGGACGTGATTGTAAAAGAAATCGCTGTAAAGGCTCCAAGACCCCAACAGCTCCGCAGGCGGCACAAACATCAGCTCGTCCCGACGCAGACCATACCCCATAATCCGCCCATAGAGCGCCGCGAACAAGACGACCAGTATGCCGGCGACCAGAACACGGGCGAGAACGGTGTCACCAAATCTTGGCGCCGTCTCGGTGCTCGCTCCGAAGTCTGGATCTGCGGATTGCGTCAATGAACCGCCTCCTGAAGGTTGGGGCGCAGGGCACGGGATATCAGGACATAGGACAGTACAACGGTTGGCCCGAGCGCAATGGCCTGCGCAAGATATGCGTCCAGCCTCAAATGCAGCAGCCCCCATAACAATGCCGCGTTAAAGGCATAGATCACAACATAAGATATCGCGTAGTACGGAAGCCGGCCATAGCCTTGCACATAAAACACGTAGCGGCCATGAACCTGAAAATTCCACAACACACCCACCACAAACTGAACGGCCAGTGCCATTTGTGGGTGGGCGCCGGTCCACACCAAAACAGAAAAAACAGCGTAGCCGAAAAGCGTGTTCACGACGCCCGCGCCCAGAAATCTGAAAATACGATCCCAGCTGGCCTGAAATTGGCTGCGGGCGTCGGACGGACTTAATCCTGACATTTCAAACCACGCTCCGAAGAGCCCTTTTTCATTCATACTGCCGGCGGCCGGGGGGACAGGCCGCCGGATCAAATTGCATTAAACTATAGTTTTAGCGACCGCCGTTGATGGTTTCCAACGCGTCTTGCTTTTGAAATCCACTTGCAAGGTTCTCGGTCGGGACCGCCTGAAGCTTGGGCTTGGCAGGACGTTCCAAGAGATCCTTGGCCTCGATCGGGCGCAAGCCGTTGGCGCCATAACCGGGAACCAGTTCTTTCAGCAGTTTCTTGACCGCCAGATCGTTCCCTTCATGTGCCGCTTGTTCCAACTTGAGGATCGAGGCGCGCAAACGGGCCGCCGAGATGCCTTCCGGGATCGCCGAGGACACGCCGGGAATACCGCTATCGCGGTGATCTTCGGTAACGTCGAACAGTTCCTCATACAGCTTTTCGCCCTGGCGAATACCGATGAACTTGATGTCGACATCTTCATAGGGCACGAGACCCGCAAGGCGGATCATCCGTTCGGCCAGATCAACGATCTTGACCGGACGGCCCATGTCGAGAACAAAGATCTCGCCATGGCTGTTTTCGAGGTTCAGACCCTTAGCCGCAGCCACAAGCGTTAGTTGGACGGCTTCGCGAATGGTCATGAAGTACCGTTCCATCTTGGGGTCGGTCACGGTCAGAGGACCGCCTTCGGAAATCTGGCGCTGGAACAGTGGGATAAGTGAGCCGGACGAGCCCAACACGTTGCCGAAACGCACCGAGAAGAAGCGCGTCTTTTCATCCGTTTCATTGGTCACACGGTCCTGCGCCTGCGCGTAGAACTCAGCGACACGCTTGGTCGCGCCCATCACGCTGGTGCTGTTGACGGCTTTGTCGGTCGACACCTGGACCATCGCGATGGCCCCCACGTTACGGGCGGCATCAGACACGTTGCGGGTTCCGATCACATTGGTCAGAACGCCTTCGCAGGGGTTCAGTTCGACCATGGGCACATGTTTCAGAGCCGCAGCATTGAACACCAGTTCCGGGCGATGACGCTCAAAGATCGAGTTGACCCGGTCCGCGCTGCGGATATCGGCCACATAGATACGGCGCGCCACTTCTGGGAAGTTCTGGCTCAGGTCCATGTCGATCGAATAGGCGTTGTACTCGCAGTTTTCGATCATCACGATTTCAGCGGGTTCAAACGATGCGATCTGACGAGTCAGTTCGCTGCCGATCGATCCACCTGCACCGGTGACCAGGATGCGGCGTCCCTGGAACATTTCCCGGAGCATCGAACGTTCGACCGCTTTCTGCGGGCGGTCGAGAATGTCCTCGGGGTTGACCGTGCGGATGCCTGAGTTTTCGGTGCCAAGCTCTTCCAACCCGGTTAGGCGCGATACGGTAATGCTGTTTGCCTCGGCCCAGCGGGTCAGTTTGCGAATGCCGTCACTTTCGAAATGCGTGACCGGTTCGGTCAGCAGAACACGCTGGGGCAACTCGTCATAGAACTTAAGGCGTTCGATTACCGCGTCCGCGTCCAGCAGAGAGCCGATGATCTTGACGTCATGGAAATAGAGGCCCTGTGTATTGCGGGCGTCATCAATGATACCAACAGGCTCGTATTTGGATTCAGTGTTGCGCAGTGAGCGCACGAACAGGTCACAGCTGGCACCGGTTCCAACCAGGATGACCGGGATTTTGCCGTCGGCGCGGGCCGCACGACCCTGAACCTTGCGCTTGAATTCAGTGCTGCGTGCCAATACCCGCAGGGCCCCAAAGGCTGGAACGATCAGGAAAAACTGGATGACATAGACCGCCAACGGAACCTGTGCCGTGACCTGAACCGCCGTGCTCAGCAGGGCCAGCACCCCAACGCACAGGGCGGATGCGCGCACAATCAGGGTTACATCCCGCAACGATGTGGACCGTGTGTGACGTTTATACAGGCCGGACATTGGCAAAATGGCCAATGCCACCAGACACGACATGACGGCCAACGGAATTAACAGCGCTGCTGACTGAGCGGGCAACACGCCCCCATTGGCCAGAACCACAGCCATCATGACGGAAATGGCCGAGGCCACAACATCGCCGATCACGAGACGGCGGTTAGCGCTCAGTTCGTTGAGCTTTTGCTTCAAAATCGAGACAAGGTCGCCCAACTTCAAATCGGAATCGGCCACATTGTCCTTAACGGACGCATTTTTGAGCTTAACAAACTCACGCTCATACATAACTCTGTACTCCGGCGTATAAATTGCCCATTACCACTCGACTCAAAGAAACGGGTCGATGAAAGCTGTCCCGTTCTCAAAGCCGCACTCTTCCGCCGACGCATACCAAGTGTCAGCAAGTTTGACTTATTTCACTTGAAGTCCCCACACCGGTCGCAAGTGCGTGAAATATACGCTCCTGAAACCAAGACCCCCCTTCTCACTCTTACAAACCAAACACCAAAAATCAGGCCAGCTTTTGAATTGGCCCATGCCGTATCAATGTAGGTCAACGGTACCACAGCAAAAAGGGGATCAAAATGCTTTTTTCACCTTGCAGACACCAATCGACCAAAGAATTGCCTTATTTCCCAGTGTTCGCCTACTGTTCGCGCAGTTCACAAAATCCGGATATAGTTCCCGAAAGCCCACCACGGCTTCGCTGATAGTTAGTTTTTGTTTCCAATGCGGAAACTTAGCGGGTCTCGGAGGTGGCGCGGCGTTCAGTTGATTCGCGCCTGCCAGCCGAAACAGACAATGACCACGCCCGCGACAGCCCCGGTTGAGATCGCTCGATCTGCTCGACGTCATCCGCGTAGAACTCGGCCAGTTTCCGGGCTAGGTCGTCGGGCAGCGGTGGATACTTAACCTGCCGTGCAATTCTATTGCGCAGAGACCGCACGGGCCACGTGTGGCGCACCGGATCCAGCACCCGCCGAACCGGCGCAAGCGCTTTGCGCAGCGGCAGCGGCACCATCGGGGCGTTCTTGTCCTTCACCCGCCTTTGGACCGGTGGCTCCAGTTTTGTGGCGACTCCAAGATGCGCCCTGACCTTATCCAAATTGCCGGTCGGATTGCTGCGAATGTCCTCATAAGCCAGCAACAGGATCCGATCTTTTGGAAACAAGTCATAAAAGCGCATCAAGTGGTGCGCGTACCGACCGTCCGCTATGAACCGCTGATCCGCCGCGCGGGCCGGGTCAAGGTAATCTTCGATCCGACCTGACACCTCACCCCGGCGAAACAGCATGCAATAGTCGGAATAGGCCCGTTGCACCGGATCGCGCATTTGCAGGATCAGGTGCGCATCCGGTGCAAAATCGCGAATGCGCGACGCGGCTTGAGGCACGGTCAGGTATGAGTTGGATTTCTCGCCGATCAGCGTGGCGTCTTCGCTGACATCGAACTGATCCCGATACCAGTCAGGGCCCCTGTCATACTCGCGCGAGAAGAAATGAAGCTCGGGACCCGGCATGTAGATGGACCGGGTTTGGGTCAGCGATTGCTGCAACCAAGTGGTGGCGCATTTCGCAGCACCAATAATCAGAAAATCGACCGTGCGGTCCGCGGACAATGTCATGATAATAATCTTAAACCAATAAGCTTAGGAAAAGACCCCTGACGACCAAAGCTGTCAATTTGAGGTCAAAACAGTTCTCCTGATGACTTCGATCGTGTCACCGGGTTGGACAAGATCGGTCCCTTTAACGCGGTTTGTTTGGTTGTCATCACCGCGCGTCACGACAAACTCTATGATCGTCTCGCTGGCAACATCATCCTCGCTGAGGAACCCGGCGGCCGCCAGTTCTCCGTGCAACGTGGTCGCTGTTTCCAGTCGCGTTTTTAGTGACGCCAGTTCGCTTTCGACCTTGTTCAACTGTACCAGCGAATCCGAGCGGGCGTTGTCATCCAGTTCCAGCCCATCCCGTTCCGCGCGGTTCAGTTCCTGCCGCGCGATCAACAGCGCGACCTCCTGATCCAGACGCTTGGATTCTAGATCGTTCAGCAGATTGGTCATGGTGGTCACCCGGTTCGAGACAGTCAGACCTTTTTCCTTGAGCGAGGTGAGGTTATCCAGCTCTTTGGTCACGTTTTCGATCTGGGTGTTGCGCAGTTCCAGTTGGATCGTCAGGCTCGAGATTTGCTCTTTCAGCAGACCTTGCAAGTCTTCTATGCGCTCGCCCAACCCCTGTCGCGCCGCCAGGGTCGCTTCCAGGATTTCGCCTTCCAGCCCCTCGGGAAACTCCGGAAGTTCGTCGGCATTTTCTTCACTTTCCAGGATCGCAAGGTCCGCAACCAGCCGTTGCCGTTCTTGTTCCAGTTCTTCGATCTGTGTGGCCAACAGACGAATCTCGCCACCCATGCGCAGGATCTGAAAGTCATTGCTGGACGAGAATTGGATCGGGGGACGAATGGGGCCACCTGCCAGCGCCAGAATTTGCTGTGCCGTCATGCCAAGGTGAAAATCGTAGGCGCCCGGCGAATTTACGTCGCCCAGTACATATACCGGAAGATGCCCAACCACCTCCAATGCAATTCGAGGCGGTTCTGCCATACCGATTTGACGGCGGAATTTCAGTTCTAACAAAGCGGCCAGTTCTGCTGGCGTGTGGCCCTCGGCCTCCACCTGACCAACGAGGGGGACCATCATGGTGCCGTCTCCGGCAATGGCATATTCGCCGGTCACACCATCCCAGCTGACATAGGTTGTCGAAGGTGCATCCCACCGCATCGCCTTGAGCGACAACCGGTCCTGCGGCAGCAGGCGATAGCCCTCGGCCCAGACCGACGTGGCCACCAGTGCCGCAATCAAAAACAACGCTCTGAAACAGCTTTGCAAAACTCTGTCTCCCAACTCACTAAACTCGCAGATCACACAACAACATCGACTTGTCGGGGTATACACTGCGCTACAATACAAACACCCGATGCCGCGCCTTAAAAGACTTTGGGGCGTGGCCCCCTGTCAATGAAGCTAGTCACAGTCCTTTCGGCTGGCAAGTGAAACAGCCCGACCGTCAGGAATACCCGGCCTTGCTGTAGTCGCTGTAATAAGAATATGTGCCGTAGCCGTATTTCCTTTGTTTGTCCAAATCGACATCGTTCACGAGGGTAGCCGTTGCCTCAATCCCGTGCATGTCCAGTTTCTCAAACGCGTCCTGCAACTCTTCTACGCGCGTCCGACCCCAACGTATCACAAACAGCGTGCTGTCGATCAGTGTTCCGATCCGGCAAGCGTCATTGACCACAAGAATAGGCGGCGTATCCACCAACACCAAATCGTAACTGGGGTCGATCCGCGATTTTAGGTCGCTCAGCATTGATGCCTCATCCCTCACCGACGCTTCGGACCGGATCGAGACGCTCAGCAATGAAATTGCACCGTCGGGTATCCCATCGATCTCGAGCGCTTTGGGTTGTGCCTTTCCGCTTGCTGCATCCTCCAGAGGCTGTGCGGCGTAAGATGTCGTCAGCGTCCTGCTCGCCCCGAGACGATAAGAGTCGAGATCCAGAACGAGCACTTTTAAACCTTCGCGTGCCGCCGCCAACGCAATCGATACTGCAACTGTGGATTTGCCCTCACCGGGTAGACCGGACGTCACCATCACCACGCGCCCGAGACCTTCGCGATTGAACCAGAGAGTCAGAAAGTTTCGCAACGCTTCGGCATATGGCGAACGCGGGTTCTCTAAGAAAAAGGGAACAAGCTCTTGCCGTTTGTCGAACATGTTGCGTTTCTTGATCTTTGGCAGAAACCCATAGTTGACGGTGCCAACCGAATTGGAGATTTGGCTGTCGCTCCAGACCCTCGTATTCAGCGCTTCCAGCAGGCCCACAACCAATACGGACAGAAACGCCCCGATAAGAAGACCGCCACCCAAGATAACATAGGGGTTCGGCCAGAAGGGACGGGTCGGGATTCGGGCAATGGTGACCTGCCGTGCACCCTCCGCGACAAATTGCAGTTGGGTCTCCAGTTCGTTCAGCCGCTCGATCGAGTTTTGGTAGCGGGACCGAAGCAACTCCAGAGACCGCTCCATACCAATAAGGCGCAATTCTGCCCGCGAACGTTCCAGCAATTCAGCACGCGCAAGATCCAGTTCCGCCTTAAGCTCCTCTGCCTCGTCTGCCGCGCCCTCGTCCGCTGAAATGACGTCATAAATCGCCTGCAATCGTTCTATGTCCGCACGTTGACGATCCGGCAGGGTCTCATCGTCCAGATTGTTTTCCCGGACAAATGCGGCCAGCGAGATCTCATCCGTCGACAATTCCTCTCCCAATTGGGTGACACGAGCCCGAAGAAACTCAATTGACCGGGTTATCCCGGCCTGCCGGTCCTGGTCGCTTTCAGCGATATAGGTTTCAGCAACGGTATTGGCGATTTCCGCTGCGAGCAGCGCGTCGTTTGACTCGGCTTCAATCTTGATGGCCAGACTCTCGCCCTGGCGCACGATATTGTATGAGCCGAGTAACTTGTCGATGACCTGCTCGCGTCGCAGCTCGACGGGGATCGGCTGATCGGGTGGCGCGGGGGGCATAAACACAGCGTTGTCATACAGGTCCATGGCCTGCGCCACGTCCGCTGCGAACTCTCGCGATCGTAGAATATCCAGCTGAGTTTCAATCGCGACACGCGACAACTCGAAAGATTCGAGTTGCACATCCGTTGTCCTGACCCTCGTGTCCAACTGCGCCATCACAACAGTCGCTTGGGCGCTGTATCGGGGTTCCAACCGGTTGAGAACGAAATAGGCGATCACAAGAAACAGCAGGCAAATGCCTGCCATCAAAAGCGCATGCCGTCGGAGCACGGTCCAGATCATCGGGCGCGCGAAACGTTCAAATTGATTAGCCTGATAGGTTCGTTCGAGATTATCTGGCACTGCTCTTTCCAGTTAAAGAATTACTTTGCTCCGTCGGTCGGATACGATGTCGCGCCCCGCCCGGCCAGAGCCTTTTATTCCGGCGTCGTGTTGTCAGGAAATTTCTCCATCCACCTTTGCGCAATTGAACCGATATCTTGGGATATTCGCAAGACGCAGAAGTAGGTGCGATCGGATTTGTCGGACCAAGCGGTCAAAACCGGGGTCAACACAATGGAATTAAATGATTTTCCGTATTTTTCGCGCGCCGTCGTCCGTCAGTTCTGCTATCGGAAACAATGATTGTGGATAGCTCGAATCGTTGAGCAAGCACCTCGAATTACCGCACGTGTCTGCCGATCCAGAACCCATGGCGACTTGATTCGACGATTGGTGTCCAGAATTCTTGCAAATCAGATCCAATTCGAACAGATTGAGAGCGCTCGCCACTTTTGGTCGCGTGGGCATGCGTTTTCTCGTCAACTCTGGGCGACGAATTGTTAAGTGATTTCGATGTGGCGCGGCCCGCCGCGTAGTATTGAGTTGGGTTGAATTGTGAACAGACTGCCGGAAATTCTGCTGTGCGTCGTCCTTGGGGCTGTTGCCCTGCCGTTTTTCCTGATTGCCTGCTTGATCGTCCTGTGGTCTGTCGGCGCACCTCTGATGTTTTCGCAGCCTCGTTGCGGGATTGGAGGGCGTGTTTTTCACCTTTTCAAACTCCGAAGCATGTCCGAGGCGTGCGGCCCCGATGGGGAACTACTACCGGATGATCAGCGACAAACGCGCGCCACAGCGCTCATCCGGCGGTTGCGGCTGGATGAAATTCCGCAGCTTGTTTTGATTCTGCAAAACCGGATGGCGTTGGTTGGTCCGCGCCCGTTGTTGCCGGAAACGATCCAGAGCTTTGGGTCGAGGGGTCAATATCGCTGTTCTGTCCGACCGGGATTGACCGGCTGGGCGCAGGTCAGTGGCAACACCAATCTCAGCAATGAGGAAAAGCTGACCCTGGATCTCTGGTATGTTGCGCACCGATCATTGGCGTTGGACTTGCGCATCCTCTATGAGACAATCGGCGTTGCGATCCGAGGAGAGCGTCGCAGAACAGACCGCATTGCAACGGCCACCCAATGGCTGAGGGACCATCCCCCCGCACAGTCAAACCTGCAGGAGACACCGGCATGAAAACCGTTCTGGTTGGCGCGGTGGAAACCTCGCACGCTGCTTTGGTGTCGATTTGCGCAGCCGGTCATGCGCCGGATCTGGTGATGACATTGCCGCCGCACCTGGCCCATCGCCATTCCGACTTTGTGGACCTTGGTATCGTCGCAAAACGCTATGGCGTGCCGGTGTCCTATATCGAAAAGACCAATGCGCCAGAAACACTTGAGCAGATCAGGGCGGTGCAGCCCGACCTGTTGCTGGTCATTGGATGGTCGCAGCTATGCGGACCGGAGTTTCGGGCGATTCCGCGGATCGGGTGTATCGGATTTCACCCATCTGCCCTGCCCCGCCTGCGCGGGCGCGGGGTGATCCCATGGACGGTTCTTTTGCAGGAACGGAATGTCGGATCATCCCTGTTCTGGCTGGGTGAAGGCGCCGATGACGGGCCCATTGCAGCCCAGGCGCGATACGCGGTGGACCCTGAAACCGTAACGGCCCGAGACTTGTATGACCGATCTCTGCGCGCGGTATCCGGCTTGCTGCCCCCTCTGTTGGAGCAGATTGCCGTGGGGGACATTCCACGCGAGCCGCAGCCGCAGACTGGCATCAGCGTCTGCGCGCGCCGCCGACCCGAAGACGGGTTGATCGACTGGTCCAAACCGGCGGCTGATATCGACCGTCTGATCCGCGCCTCTGGCCCGCCCTACCCCGGTGCTTTCACCTTTGCGCCGGACGGCGGTCAATTGGTTGTGACGCGTGCCCGGCACACCCAGCCGGACGGCTACTATATAGGTTTGCCCGGTCAGGTGCAGGACATCGATGATCAGGGGTTCACGGTGGCCTGCGGCGATGGCCGATGTCTTGATATTCTGGAGTGGTCCGGTGCCGACGTGCCGCCGCCTCTGCACTCGAAACTGGGAAAGACGTGATGATTACAACCGATTTGATCAGCGCGGGCGCAGGTCCCGCCCTTGTCGTTGCGCCGCATCCCGATGACGAGATTTTGGGTGCTGGCGGCACCATCGCGCGGCTTGTCGATGCAGGTCGCGAGGTCCATGTGGTTGTCGTCACCCGGGCTAAACCGCCCAAGTTCAGAGATGAGGACACCGAGATCACGCGCGCCGAAGCCCGCCGGTCCCATGCCTTTCTGGGTGTAACCAAGACACATTGGTTAGATTTCACGGCTGCCGAGTTGTCGGAGCAACCGCATTCTGATCTGAATGCAGGCCTTGGGTCACTGGTGCGCGAGTTAGGCGCTGATTTGATCCTGGCGCCGCATCCGGGTGATATCCATATGGACCACCAGTTGACCTTTCTGTCCAGTCTTGTGGCCAGCCGACCGCATCAGGACAAGTACCCGGCCACCATCGCGGCCTACGAGACCTTGTCCGAGACAAACTGGAATGCGCCGTACCTGACACCCCCCTTTGTGCCGAATATTTTTGTGGACATTTCAGAGACGCTGGAGCGTAAACTGGAGGCGTTCCGCCTGTTCGAAAGCCAAGCCAAGCAACCGCCTCACGAGCGGTCGGTGGAAAGCCTGCGTGCATTGGCAACACTGCGCGGGGCCACCGTTCATCGCCATGCCGCCGAAGGGTTCGTGTTGGTTCGAACGGTCGTTTAGTAGGAGGTTACCGATGTCTTCATGGCCCATTTACGATCAGGAACAGATTGACGCAGTCAGTCAGGTCCTGGCCTCCGGCAAGGTCAACGCATGGACCGGCCCGGATGTTCGCGCGTTCGAAGATGAATACCGCGCATACACCGGCGCCAAACACACGATCGCGATGGCGAATGGCACAGTGACGTTAGACGGGGCCCTGCATGTGCTGGACCTTGATCCCGGCGACGAGGTCATCGTGACACCCCGCAGTTTCATCGCGTCTGCCAGTTCGGTGATGTTGGCCGGTGGAAGGCCTGTGTTTGCCGATGTCGATCCGGTGACGCAGAACTTGACGGTCGAAACGATCGCGCCTTTGATCACATCCCGCACGCGCGGGATTATCCCGGTACATCTTGGTGGATGGCCCTGCGACATGAACGCGATCATGGATTTGGCCCGCGCCCATGATCTGTGGGTGATCGAGGATTGCGCACAGGCGCATGGTGCCATGATCGGAGACCGGCATGTCGGCACCATCGGCACGTTCGGGTCCTTTTCCTTTTGCCAGGACAAGATCATGACAACCGGGGGCGAAGGCGGCCTGTTGCTCACCAATGACGATGACCTCTGGTCGCGGGTCTGGAGCTACAAGGATCACGGCAAAGGCTATGATACCGTTTTCAACAAGCCCCACCCGCCGGGCTTTCGCTGGCTGCACGACTCTGGCCCGGGAACCAACCTGCGGATGACCGGTCCTTCGGCCGCGCTTGGGCGCGTGCAGTTGAGGCGACTGAATGAATGGCGCGCCCACCGTACGGCAAACGCCGAAATCCTCATGGACGCGTTATCGGGGTGTCCCGCCTTCCGCGTACCGATCCCACCAGAGGGTTTGACGCATGCTTACTATCGGTTCTACGCATTTGTGCAACCGCAGGCTTTGGCTTCCGGTTGGTCTCGCGACCGGATCATCGCCGAGATTACTGAGGCTGGTTTTCCCGCGTTTTCAGGCAGTTGCTCCGAGATTTATTTGGAAGAGACGTTCCGCAAAAACGGGTTGGGACCAGCCGAACGCCTGCCCGTGGCGCAGGAGCTTGGCGAAACCAGTCTCGCCTTCCTCGTTGATCCGGGATGTAGTTTGGAACACACCGCACGTCTTGCCCAGATGGTTCGCGATGTGGGCAACCGGGCGCTTGCAACGCGGAAGGCCGGATAAATGATCCTGCACGTGGTCACGGATTTCTCGACCCAGGGCGGCGCACAAGCGATGCTGGCGCGCCTGCTGGCGCATTCGGGTGAGAAGGCCGTGGTCGTGGCCCTGACCGAAGTGTCGGATCGCTGCCGGTCGATGGCAGCGAATGACAAGGTCGAATATGTGTCGCTGCACGCAAGGTCGCCATTGGCTTTCCCAGCAGCGATCTGGCGCATCGCCAGTCTGATCCGTACCCACAAACCCGATGTCGTGTTGTGCTGGATGTATCATGCGATGGTTGTCGGATTGATTGCCGAGATTCTGTCGATGCGGCGCGTTCCGGTGATCTGGACGGTGCGTCAGGCACTGGACGACCCGGCCGCCTTTACCCGCAGCACGCGGATCGCAGTAAGACTGTCTCGGAAGCTGTCGCGGTTTTGCGCGGGGATCATATACAACTCGACCCGCGCGTTGGAGCAACACACCAAGTATGGTTTTGCCGATGCACATGTCTCGGTCATACCCAACGGATTCAACCTGCCCGACGCACCAGAATCTCGTAGCGGACCGGCGCGTGTCATCGGGCTTGCGGCCCGGTTCCATCCACAAAAAGACTTTGGGACGTTCTTTCGCGCCTTCGCGCTCGCGCGGCATACCGTGCCCGATCTATCAGCGCGCCTTGCCGGAGAAAATGTGACATCGGAGAACGAGGCGCTGCGTGAGTTGATTGCAGAAAACAATCTGCCCGAGGACAGCGTTACCCTGTGCGGCGATTTGCACGACATGCGGACGTTCTACAATGACATTGACCTGCTGGTTCTGTCATCGCGCACCGAAGGATTCCCAAATGTTGTCGCCGAAGCCATGAGCTTTGGTCGACCAGTCGTGACAACGGATGTGGGCGATGCGGCGCGTATTGTGGATGACGCCCGCCTGATTGTGCCCGCGCAGGATGTGCAGGCTCTGGGTCAGGCTCTTGTCGAAGCCGCGCAATGGTCCCCGCAGGACTACGTGGCGCGCAGCCAGGCCGCGCGGGAACGGATCGCAAATAACTACTCCCTGGCTGCGATTGCCCGGGCCTATGATGACGTTCTGCAAGGTCCTGCGGGCCAGCCGGGGTCTTCAACGGCCCCGCATACCGGATAGAAAGTCAGGCTCATGTGCGGCATTGCTGGATATCTTGCATTCCAACCTATCGGCGTCGAGGCTGGCACGGCTGCGCTCAAGGCGATGTGCGACAGTATCGAGCATCGCGGCCCGGATGCCGACGGGATGTTTGTCGATTCCGATGCAGGTGTTGCGTTGGGTCACCGGCGCTTGTCCATCGTTGATTTGTCAGAAACCGGCGCTCAACCCATGACCTCGCCCAGCGGGCGGTTTTGCATCGTCTACAACGGCGAAATCTACGGGTTTCTCGACCTGCGCCAGAAATTGATCGAACAGGGTGTCTCGTTCCGGGGCACGTCGGATACCGAGGTCCTGTTGGCTTCGATGGATCTGTGGGGCATTCGCAGGACACTGGAACTGGCGCATGGCATGTTTGCCTTTGCGGTGTTCGACCGACAAAAGAACCGAGTTGTCTTTGCGCGCGACCGGCTGGGTAAGAAGCCACTGTATCTGGGCGTAAAGGGCGGCCATTTGCTGTTTGGTTCAGAATTGAAGGCCCTGCGCAGCCATTCCGCATTCGGAACGCCCGAGGCTGACAGGCGGGCACAGGCGCAGTATGTGCGCTATGCGTTTGTTCCGGCACCTTTGACGATTTACCGGGATGTGATGAAGCTGCCCGCTGGCACAATGGTCGAGGTTGACCTGAACGCTCCGCCAACATCGTCCGAAGATCTGGTCGAAGGGTTGGAGACCTTCTGGGACCTCAGCGAGCGGGTGGAGGCCGGACGGGCGAACCCCTACAACACCGAAGCACAAGCCCTGGCCGGAATCGAGGATGCGCTGCATGCGGCAGTTGGCGAACGTATGGTCGCGGACGTCACCGTTGGCACGTTCCTTTCGGGCGGGATCGATTCCAGCCTGATCACCGCGATGATGCAGGAGCAATCGAACAGCAAAGTCATCAGCTTTACGGTCCGCTTCGATCATGATGCCACCAACGAGGCCGATCATGCGGCGGCCATCGCACAACATCTGGGCACCGACCATCATGAGGTAACGGCAACCCCACAAATGGCCTTTGATCTGTTGCAGACGTTGCCTCACGTCTACGACGAACCGTTTGCCGATCCTTCGGCCTTTCCGACGCTGTTGGTTTCGCAACTGGCGCGCGCGCAGCTCAAGGTGGTGATGTCCGGCGATGGCGGGGATGAATCCTTTGGAGGATATGAGCGGTATGTGCGCATGATGGCGATGGAACGCCTGAGTGCCAAACTGCCCGGCCCGGCGGTTTCGGCCCTGGCAGCCTCACCCGCATTTGTAACGCAAGCGGCGGCAAGGGTTCTCCAGCCGCTCGCTCCGGCGAACATGCGCGATCAGGTCACCCCGGACCGCTTGTCCAAGGTGGCTTCAATCGCGCGCCACCCGGATTTCCGCAGCCGTTACAACGCTTTGTTCACGCTGTGGGAGCCCCCAAGCGCCGATTGTCTGGGTGCCTTTCGAGCACATCAGATACCAGACGGGTTGACACCGCAGGACACCATGATGCTGCTGGATTCAGAACTGTACCTGCCCGAGAGCATTCTGGTGAAAGCCGACCGCGCATCGATGTCGGTGGGTTTGGAGGTGCGCGCGCCGTTGCTGGACTACCGTGTTGTAGAAGCGGCGTGGCGGTCGCCGGCGTCGCTCCGCTACGATGGCAAATCCGGCAAGGTTGCGCTGCGACACCTGTTGGACAAACGCGTGCCGAAGGCTTTGTATGACCGGCCCAAACAGGGCTTTGGCATACCGCTGAACGATTGGTTGCGCGGCCCGTTGAAATCGGTCGCGCAAGAGGTGTTTTCCGCTGACACAACGGTTGGTGAGATTTTTGGCCGCGCGCAACTCAACAAACGGTGGAACGAGCACTTGGCCGGTACACGCAATTGGGGGCCCCATCTGTGGGTCGCGCTGATGTACCATTTCTGGCAGGAGGAATGGCTGCGCTGACCGCGTGCTTTGACCTATGGCAGCGGATCACCCGCCAGATGGCTCAGATACTCTTCGAGATTTGACCAGCCGTCCCCGTCCCGATCTTTCCAAGTGTCGCTCCGGTCATCTGGATCCAGACCCTCTTGCATCTCTTCCCAGTCATCGGGCAAACCGTCCAGATCCCGATCGTTCAGGAGGCTGATCTCTGGCAGATCGGGCCAGCCGCCCGCCTCGTCCGGGTGATCGATCCTATGACCATCGCACCTCAGGACGTTTTCGATGATCGACGCATCCAGGCTGTCCAGTTGCCGATCCGGGCCAAAGCGCGCGCCTACATTTGACATCACATGATCCAGCACACCGCCCACCGGCTGCGGTGTAACCGACAGTTCATGGGCAGGTTGGTCTACCAGATTTGCTACTGCAGCGACGTCTGCGATGCGCCCCTTTTTTGAGCGGTCGCAAAGAACATCCAAACGATTGTCCAGATACAGGTTGTCCTGTTCAAAGACTTCCAACTTGTGGCTCGGCTCGACGGGGAATACTTCGAAGGCGGCAGGGCGGTTGCGGTCGCGTGTGCTTGGACCCGGCAGGATCACGTTGCCAACATAGTTGATCCAGGTGTCGCCGTAGAGGTTCCGAAATTCGCCGAACTGTGAGCTTGCATCGTAAAAGACGTTGTTGACGATATCGATCGGACCCAGCTGTGAGGACGAGACATCGGGGTTGCGATCCCGGTTATGGGCAAACAGGTTGCCCACCAGCGTAATGCGGCCGCAATCCGAGACGGCACCATCCTTGGAACAGATCAACGCACCTTTGGAATGGCGCCGTTCCGTGTGGGTGGATTTGTCCAGACCATAAGCCAGGATTGTGTTGGCGATGGTGATGTCGTGGCTGGCATACCGTTCGCTGCCAATGCCGAGGTTTTCGTCGACACCAAAAGCGACCGAAACATGATCGACATAAACATCCGTACTGCTTTCGATCCCTAGCCCGTCGACGCTGGGCGATGGTTTTTTGCTTGGTCCGGGCCGGAACTTCATGAACCGCAGCAGGACATTATTGGAGTCGTAAATCATAAGCGGCGAGGACTGCACATCGCGCACGCGCAACTGTATCCCCTGCCCCGGCGCAGTCTGCCCGGCGATGTACGTGTTAGGCGACACGCGGAACTGTTTGTCGACCTCTATCGTGCCTGAAACCGCAAACAGGCATACCCGGCCAACGCCCGGATGCTGCAGGCACTCGCGCAGGCTGCCACGCCCGGAATCTTCGAGCGTGGTGACATAGTAAACGCTCCCGCCCCGCCAGCCGGTGGCGTGTTTTCCATACCCTTCGGCACCGGGAAACGCGACGTTTTCACCGGATGTGGTGTCAGCAATCCCTGCGGTGGCCAATAGAACGCTCAGGGCGCCGGTGTGAATCAGGGTAGAACGAAGAAAACTCGAAACGTGCATGTTTGAACCAATTTAGTGTCGAAACCGAAGACTGAAACTCAGGGGATTGTCGCAATTCCCAAAACATAGCCTAGCTCATACGGCGAGGTTTGGCACCCAAAACCAACAGCGGCGCTCAAATCGGCAAAGTTTTGATTGTATTGATAAAGTCGGCAGCGTTTCCCTGTCTTATGACCGTTTCCAGTGGCCGTTGATTCCTTTGGTTGCCCTGCGCTCTCTATCCGGCCTTGGTCTTGCATTGCGGTTCGTTGCATGTTGTCTCCGAATGCTCAAACATGCCGCCGAACAGGTGGTCAATTTGAAACAGGAGCGCCAGCGTGCCGTCAGGCGAAACCCTTCGTCATATGATGACCTTTGCCGTCGTCGGATCACTGGCCTTCTTTGTGGATGCCGGCGTGTTCACCGCAATGTACGCAATTGGAGCAGGCACATTCGTCTCGCGCTGTCTGTCGATCCTCGCATCGATCACGTTCACTTGGTATCTCAACAGAACCTTTACATTTCGAACGCGCAAACCAGCAACGTTTGTCGAATTTCTAAGTTACCTCGGCGGCATGCAGATCGGGTTGCTGACCAATTTCAGCACCTTTTTTGTGGTCCTGTACTTGTCAGACACGGCCAAGGTATACCCGATAATCGCGCTGGCCATTGCAACGCTTGCGGGGATGACACTGAACTTTTTGATATCGCGGAAGATACTACAAAAATAGAACAACGCGCGAGGTCAGCTACACGGTTGCCTGATTGCCTTGCGGCAAGTACGCTGCCGAAATCACGTGGGTGTGATGATCGGCGTATTTGAGTTTTTGACAGGTTTTTTAGTTTTTGGGGGCCGCTAATTCGTGTTGAAGAATGCTTTTCTGATTTTACTCAGCATATTGATAACACTGGGTGTTGTGGAAATCGGTTTGCGCCTGTTCGATCCGTTGAACTTCCAGCCACATGTCAGCCGAAAACTGGCCAACGTTCCGCTTGTAAATGAAGAGAATTATTTCTGTGCAGGCGGTCCCAAACGGCTGCAGCCGCATGACGTTGTGTTCTCGCGGGAAACGCCCAATCAGTCTTACTTCGAGTTCCGCAACGATATCGTGTCATTCCAAGTGATCAACGAACACGGCTTTCGTGGTTCGTTTTCGTCCGGTGATGACAAAGCACAGATACCGGTTTTGGGCGACTCGTTCATCCGGGGCACCTTGTCTGACGAAACCGAGACGATCCCCGCTTTTTTGTCACGATGGTCGCAGGATTCGCATTTCGTAAACCTGGGCACAGGGGGTCACGGAACCCTGCAACACGCGCTGACCTATGATGAGTTCAAGGACGAGATTCCTCATGACACGGTGCTGCTGTTTGTCTTCAACCGCAACGACCTGATCGACAACGTCCGGTTCCGCAAATGGCAGGACAACCCGGGCACCCGCAATCACACGCCGACATTCACCCAGCGTTTGAAACGCGGCTTTGCCTCGCTTTACGTGGGTAAGCTGTTGCTGATGTTCAAAACGCAAATGTTCGACCGGAACCTTTTGCCATCCGTTCCAACCGAGACGGAACAGACGCTGTTTTTTGAATCCATTCGGTCTCTGTCCCAGGCCGCTGCGGCCAATGGCGCGCGGCTGATCGTGTTTTCGCTGCCCGACATCTCGGAATTTGTCGGCGAAGACAGGATCACCTTTCGCGAAGATCCTGTGGGATACAGCGATGAGGTCCGCGATCTGATCGATCAGGCCGCGACAGAAAATGGTTTGACTTGGCTGGATTTGAAACCGGCTGCGATCCGGTATGCAGCCGATCGGGACATTCCGGCCAGCGATCTATACGGCGCGCCGGATCATCATCATCAGGAAATCGGAAACTTTGTGATCGCAACCGAAGTGGCGCGGTTCTTGGGTGAAAACGATCTGGCGCAGTTCGTTGTCGAGGATGAGTTTGTGGATCTGACCCGCTTTGATCCGTCACAGGTCGCCTGCCCCTGACCCTCGTTTTAGGCCTCGTCTGCCTCGCCGGTCAGAACAAATTTCCGACCGTGCAGCAGAACATACAGCGGATACTCGGGCAAATGCACGGAGTGGAGACGGCGATCAAACTCCGCCGCATCAATGTCAAACGGAAGTTGCTGCAAGGCGGATAACTCTTTCATGCGCCGCGCTTCGCCGCGCCAGCTTTCCCCACTCGACCGGGACATCTGGTCGTTGAGATAGGTGTGTCCGGCGGTAGCTATCCCGCCGACAACCTCCTGAAACAGATGAAACAGGTACAGATGCGTTCGTGCGAGCAGCGACCGCAAACCGTCATGCGGCAGGATGGGAAAGCGCAGAGCCTGAATGATATTGCCGTTATCGACCTTGGCATTGATGATGTGTGCCGTCACGCCGTATTCCTTGGCCCCATCATAAAGCGCGAAGTTGATGCATCCGCTGCCGGGATACTCGGGCGGTCCGGGGTGAAAGTTGATCGCAGCGATAGCCGCCGCATCAATCAGCGCCTGATCCAGAATGAAATAGCTGCGAAAGCAAAAGATATAGTCGCCGCGCCAGTCGCGCACCCAGTCGGGCAACACCTGGCCCAGACCCTGGGATTCGACATAGCTGACATCAAACCCGGCGTATTTTAGAAACTGTAGGGCCTTTTGCGTTCCGTCACAGTTTTCGCGCCCAAAGAACAGCACACTGGGGCCATTATCCTGTTTCGTCGCATCGATGCGGTTTGTCATCAAGGTCACTCGTTCACATCATGTCAGCCCACGCCCTGTTCGCGAGCGCGTAACCGGAACTATGACATACAAAAATCCCGCACTCTACCGTTTCGATATTGCGCGGGAATGGCCTGCACCCTGACGGTGCAGGCCGGATAGTTTAGCCGATGATGGCGTTCAGTGTTGCACTGGGACGCATCACTGCCGCCGTTTTGGTCGGGTCGGTGTGATAGTATCCACCCAAATCCGCGGTTGCACCTTGTGCAGCCACCAGTTCACCCAGAACCTGCTCTTCTTTGTTGGCCAGTTCTTTGGCGATTGGTGCAAATTCAGCCGCTAGTTGCGCGTCATCCGCTTGCGCTGCCAACGCCTCGGCCCAGTAGCGTGCGAACCAGTAGTGGCTGTCGCGGTTATCTGGCTGGCCAACTTTGCGGCTGGGCGACTTGTTGTTGTCCAGAATGCCCTGTGTGGCCGCTTCGGCTGCCGCGCCAAGAACACCAGCCTTGGCATTGCCCTTGCTGTCGGCAAGGAAGTTCAGCGATTCACCCAATGCGCAGAACTCCCCCATAGAATCCCAACGCAGGTGATTTTCCTCGACCAGTTGCTGCACGTGTTTCGGGGCCGAACCACCGGCGCCGGTTTCAAAGAGGCCACCGCCATTCATCAGTTTGACAATCGACAGCATCTTGGCCGATGTGCCCAGTTCGAGGATCGGGAACAGATCCGTCAGGTAATCCCGCAGCACATTGCCGGTGATGGCGATGCTGTTCTTGCCAGCCGTAATCGTCTCCAGCGATTGACGGGTGGCTTCACGCGGGGCCATGATCTTGAACTTGTCGGTCACACCGGCTGCTTCCAGTGCGGGTTTGACGTATTTGATCAGTTCCGCATCATGCGCGCGGTTTGCGTCCAGCCAAAAGATCGCTTCGGATCCGGTCAGGCGCTGACGGTCCATAGCCAATTGAATCCAGTTCTCAATCGGAGCTTCTTTGACTGTGCAGGACCGCCATATATCGCCCTGTTCAACCGCATGTTCATGCAAGACATCACCATTTGCCAAAACGATGCGCACGGTGCCATCGGCAGGCGCCTGGAACGTTGTCGGGTGCGAGCCGTATTCCTCGGCCTTTTGCGCCATCAAACCGACATTTTCCACGGCTCCGGCTGTGGCCGGGTTCAGCGCGCCATTGGCTTTGAAGAAGTTGATGGTCTCATCATAAACAGGCGCATAGCAGCGGTCGGGGATTACGCAGTTGGTGTCGCCCTTGGCGCCGGTTTCGTCCCATCCTTTGCCGCCCGCGCGGATTACGGCAGGCATCGAGGCGTCGATGATCACATCCGACGGCACGTGCAGGTTGGTGATGCCCTTGTCGCTGTCGACCATGTACATGGTCGGGCGATCCGCCTTGATCACATCGATGGCTGCCATGATGTCCGCGTTGCCTTGCACCCGCTCCAGCAGGTCGCCCATGCCGGAGTTCGGGTTCACGCCCAGCGCATCCAGTTCTGCGCCGAATTTCTCGAATACAGGTGCCAACCAAGCTTTGACCGCGTAGCCGAAGATGATCGGGTCGCTGACCTTCATCATCGTGGCTTTCATGTGCAGCGAGAACATGGTGCCGTCTTTTTTGGTGTCTTCAATGGCATCTGCAAGGAAAGAGGACAAAGCCTTAACCGACATGAAGGTCGCGTCAGCCACAGTGCCTTCGTCCAACGGCCAGCTGTCTTTCAGCACAGTCACACTGCCATCCTTGCCAACAAACTCGATCTTGGCGTCGCCAGCTTGTGCCGCGGTGATGGTGGCCGATTTTTCATTGGCGTAGAAATCGTTAGCTGACATCGAGGACACTTTGGTTTTGCTGTCCGCCGACCATTCGCCCATGGAATGCGGGTTCTTCTGGGCATAGTTTTTCACGGCCCGTGCCGCGCGGCGGTCACTGTTGCCCTCACGCAGAACCGGGTTTACGGCCGACCCTTTGATCGCGTCATACCGTGCACGGATTGCTTTTTCCTCGTCGTTCGACGGGTCGTCGGGATAGTTCGGCAGATTGTATCCTTGCGACTGCAACTCTTCGATCGCGGCCACCAGTTGCGGGACCGAGGCCGAAATATTGGGCAGCTTGATCACATTGGCGTCGGGTGTTTTCACCAATTCACCCAAAGCGGCCAGATCGTCCGTGATGCGTTGTTCTTCGGTCAGGTTCTCCGGAAAGGTGGCGATGATTCGCCCGGCCAGTGAGATATCCTTGGTGCCGACGCTCACACCAGCCGCCGAGGCGAACTTGCGAATGATGGGCAGGAACGAGGCGCTGGCCAGTTCGGGCGCTTCGTCTACAATGGTATACAATATGTCGAAGTTCGATTTATCTGCCATATTCTTTTACCTTTTTTAGCCTTTCAGGGGCGATCGATCTGAGCGTTGGGGCCGCAAAGCCTGCGGCGCGGAAGGAGCGATGATAGTATCTGCCCCTTGGGTGACTCTGATTTGACAGGCCTCCCTTAAATCACGTTTGTCTCGGAATCAATCGCGTAGACCCGCGCGATTTGACACGGTTTGGTGTAATCTTGGCCGCTGGCGCATTTTTGGGCAGGTTCTGGCCCAAATTTGTGATCACAATGCCAGGTCTTTTTAATCGGGCTAGCGAAACCTCTGACCTGTCTCTGGGTCAAACACCATCACACGCTCCGACGGTACCGAGATACCGACCCGCTCGCCTGCTGTGCTGCGCTGGTCATCACGTTCTTCGGCGATCAGTTTGTCTCCGTTCGGGGAGATCAGATAGGAATAGGACACACCTCCCAGCGCTTCTGTCAGGTCTACGGTACATGTATCGGCAGACCGGTCGATATGTATGTGTTCGGGGCGCATGCCCAGCGTCACTTTGCTCAGGCCGGTCGGAATGGAGGCTGACACAGCCAATGGCTGGCTCAGCGCAGGGTGGGTGACCTGCCCATCGGCGTAGTCGCACTCGAGGAAGTTCATGGCTGGCGACCCGATGAACCCGGCCACAAACCGATTGTCCGGATCACGATACAGATCCATTGGGGCGCCTACCTGTTCTATGCGACCGTCGCGCAGCACGACGATCTTGTCAGCCATGGTCATCGCCTCGACCTGATCGTGGGTCACATAAATCATGGTTGCGCCGATTTCCTGATGCAGGCGTGCGATTTCGACCCGCATTTCAACGCGCAGCTCCGCGTCGAGGTTGGATAGGGGTTCGTCAAACAGGAAGACTTCCGGGCCGCGTACAATTGCGCGGCCGATGGCAACGCGCTGACGCTGACCGCCGGACAGTGCCTTGGGTTTACGCTTCAGGTACTGATCCAGTTTCAGGATGTTCGACGCTTCCTGCACCTTCTGGTCGATTTCGCCTTTGGGCACACCGTTCATGCGCAGGCCGAACCCCATGTTCTCGGCCACTGTCATATGCGGGTAGAGTGCGTAGGTCTGAAACACCATCGCGACACCACGCTTGGCCGGGTCCATGTGGGTGACGTCACGCGTGCCGATATGAATTTGGCCTTCGGAGGTTTCTTCCAGTCCGGCGATCATCCGCAACAAGGTGGACTTGCCACAGCCGGACGGGCCGACAAACACGCAGAACTCACCATCTTCGATCTGCAGATCAACACCATGAATGACCTGAGTCTGGCCGTACCGTTTTATCGCCTGGTTCAGATTTACACCCGTCATGTCACTTGCATCCTGTTGTTAATGGCGTTGGGGCGGGTCTCGGGGAACCGCCACGCCTGTGCTTCGGTTCCGATCTGTTCGGCCACGCGCCGAACCCGAGGGACCCACGTCTCCAGTTGTTTAAAGTTCATACGTTCGGTGGACCCGGTCACTGAAATCGCACCCAGCATCCGCCCGCCAGACGTCAGGATGGGGCAGGCGATGCAGATGATACCAGGTTCGTGTTCTTCGTCGTCGATCGCGTATCCGCGGCTTCGGATCAGCTCGAGATCCGCGCGCAAAGCCTGTTCTGAGGCCAGCGTCTTGTCCGTGAAGCGATGAAAACTCTGCTGAGCCACGGCCTTGTTCAGCGCGGTTTCGTCCAGAAAGGCCATCATCGCTTTGCCGACACCAGTGCAATATGCCGGGCCGACTTTACCCGCCTGCGAATACATCTCGATGGGCTGTGCTGCATTGCGCTTGTCGACATACAGAACCTGGCTGGAATCGAGTTGAGCGAGATGCACAGTCTCACCGGTTTCCCGGCTCAGCGCATCCAGAAAGGGTCGGGCAATCGGTGCCAGCGAGCTTTGTGTCCACGCCGCATGCGCCAGCCGGACCAGCCGCAGCCCCGGCGCGTAGGTCTGCCTGTCTGGGTCATATGACAGCATCCCCTGATTGGTCAGGGATTGCAGAAACCGATACAGCGTTGCCTTGGGAAAGTCGCTGCTGTCCAGCAACTCTGCAAACCGGACGGGCCGCTCAAAAGACGCGACCTGATCCAGCACATCACATGCTTTGCCTATTGTTCCGTCACCAGCCAAGGCTGCCTATTCTCCTCCACTTGACCCGCGGCCAGAGGCACGAAGGTCTTGACAAGACTAACCGAGTTGATGTGTAGTTTTCAATATATAAAACACGGTTTCATTATTTGGAACCAAAATGGAAGCTTAAGGGAGGAAACCATGCATTCCATGTTCAAGCGCACAGCGGCCGCTCTGGCTGCAAGTGTTGCACTTGCTGCGCCGGTTGCGGCTGAACTGACCGGTGAGCTGAGAATTTTTCTTGATACGTCGAACCCCGCACCGCGCGCGACGATGGAAGCGATGATCGAGCGATTCGCGGCCGAACACCCGGGGCTGGAAATCGAAACCACAGTTATCGACCGAGAGGCTTACAAGACGCAGATTCGTAACTTCCTGACGGCGGACACGCCGGATGTGGCGACATGGTATGCGGCAAACCGGATGAAACCTTATGTCGAGGCTGGCTTGTTCGAGGATGTGTCGGACCTGTGGGCCGAGCCTGCGATTGCTGACAACCTAGCATCCACCAAAGGCGCGATGACCATTGATGGCAAGCAATGGGGCGTGCCCTACACCTATTACCAGTGGGGTGTTTACTACCGCAAAGACATCTTTGATGAGCTGGGCCTGAGCGAGCCGACAACTTGGGAAGAAGAGCTGTCAAACTGCCAGAAGATCGTCGACTCGGGACGGGCCTGCTATACCATCGGCACCAAGTTCCTTTGGACGGCGGGCGGCTGGTTCGATTATCTGAACATGCGCACCAACGGGTTCGACTTCCATCAACAGCTTGCGAATGGTGAAGTCAGCTGGGAGGACGACCGGGTCAAGCAGACTTTCGCCAACTGGAAGCAGTTGATCGACATGGGCGCGTTCATCGACAACCACCAAACCTATAGCTGGCAGGAAGCCCTGCCCTTCATGGTCAATGGTGACGCGACAGCCTATCTGATGGGCAATTTCGCCGTGGCACCCTTGCGTGAGGCTGGGCTGACAGACGATCAGCTCGACTTCTACCAGTTCGTCGCGATCAACCCTGATGTTGAACTGGCCGAGGATGCACCAACGGATACGTTCCATATTCCGGCCAACGCGTCGAACAAAGAAGCGGCCCGTGAATTCCTGCGCTTTGCGGTATCACCCGCCGAACAGACCGAGATCAACAACGGTGCAAACCTTGGCCAGTTGCCTGTGAACGCACAGTCCTCGGTGGATGATGACAAATTCCTGCAGCAGGGCTTTGAGATGCTGTCGTCCAACAGCCCGGGTGGTGTGGCCCAGTTCTGGGATCGTGACGCCCCGGCGGAAATGGCCAAAGTGTCAATGGAAGGCTTCCAGGAGTTCATGGTCAAGCCAGACGACGCAGACCGCGTTCTGGCCAAGCTGGAACGCGCACGTCAGCGCATCTATGACAACTGATCGCTAGTCACGGGCCGGTTTAGTCCCCGGCCCGGACACGAAATGAAATGCAGGGTGGGCCAACGCCCACTCTGCCGCCCAAAGCCAGAGATTTGTCATGACCGTTGCTGTCGAAGCCCCAGAACAAGAGAGCTGGTTCCACAAGAACCAACAACGCATCGCGCCCTGGCTGTTTCTGGCTCCGGGCCTGCTGTTCTTTATGGTCTATGTGATCATCCCGGTCTTCCAGTCCTTCAACCTGTCGCTATACGAATGGGATGGGCTGGGCGCCGCGGAATATGTCGGCTTTCGGAACTACGAAGACCTGTATTGGGAGTGGGTCGACCGGGATGCGTTCTACATTTCGCTTAAAAACAACCTGATCTGGCTTCTGCTGTATCTTTTGGCGATCCCGGCGGGTTTGTTCATAGCGTTATTCCTGAACCAGACAGCTTGGGGCATTCGCCTGTACAAGTCTTTGTTTTTCTTTCCTTTTGTCATCAGCCAGGTTGTGGTTGGCCTCGTCTTCACATGGTTCTATGACCCGACCTTTGGCCTTCTGAATGAATTCCTCAGCCTGTTCGGTATGGGCCCCCTGAACGTCCTCGGGGATGAGCGTTTTGTGACTTACGGCATCATCTTTGCTGGTCTCTGGCCGCAAACCGCCTATTGCATGATCCTCTACCTCACAGGCCTGAATGCCGTGGACCCCGAACAGATCGAGGCTGGACGTCTGGACGGCGCCAAGGGGGGCCGGATGCTGTGGCACATCATCTTGCCGCAATTGCGCCCTGCGACCTTCATCGCCTTTGTCGTTACCATCATCGGTGCGCTGCGGTCCTTTGACCTGATCTCGATCATGACCCAGGGTGGGCCATTCGGGTCGTCCCGCGTGCTGGCCTACTATATGTTCGAGGTCGCGCTGTCCGAATACGGTTTCCGTATGGGATATGGCGCCGCCATTGCCGTGATCCTGTTCCTGATCATGCTCTGCTTCATCGCCTATTTCCTCTGGTCGATGTACCGCGAAGAGAAGGGGCACTGAGATGTTTCCCAAACCCATCGAAAAACAACCCCGCGCGACACAAATCACCTATCAGGCCATGCTGCCACTGGCGCTGTTGCTGTGGCTCGGGCCGCTGCTGGCGGTCGCCCTGTTCTCGGTCAAACCGGCTGCCGATTTTACCAACGCCAACTATTGGGGCATGCCATCCAGTTTTGAAGGCGCGTTCAACTACGGACAGGTGTTCTTTAACTCGGACATGCCGCGCTACCTGATGAACTCGTTCCTGATCACGATTCCAACGGTGATCGGCTGTGTTGCGCTTAGCTGCATGACCGGATTTGCACTCGGCATCTACAAGTTCAAATCCAACCTCTGGATTTTCTTCCTGTTCGTTGCGGGCAATTTTGTGCCGTTCCAGATCCTCATGGTGCCGGTGCGCGACCTGACATTACAACTGGGCCTCTACAACACAAAAACGGGTCTTGTCCTGTTCCACATCGCGTTCCAGACCGGGTTCTGCACCTTGTTCATGCGCAACTTTATTCGCGCGCTTCCCTTTGAGCTGATTGAGGCTGCGCGGGTCGAAGGCATCAGTGAATGGCGCATTTTCTGGTACGTCGTCCTGCCGCTGATGAAGCCCGCGATTGCCGCGCTCAGCGTGCTGATCTTTACGTTCATCTGGAACGACTATTTCTGGGCCGTTGTCCTGACCCAGGGCGCGGAAAGCCAGCCGGTGACAGCCGGGATTACCAGCTTTAATGCGCAATTCAGGGCGGCGTATCAACTAATGAGTGCCGGTTCCATCGTCGCGGCGTTGCCGCCGGTGGCCATGTTCTTCCTGATGCAGAAACACTTCATCGCGGGACTGACCCTCGGTGCCGTAAAATAACTTCGAACCGGAGTTCGCTACATGACCAGAATCACCTTTATTGGTGCGGGTTCCACGATTTTCATGCAAAACATCGTGGGCGACGCACTGCTGACCCCTGCGCTGGCTGACAGTCATTTTGCACTGATGGATATTGATCCGGTGCGCCTTGCGGAAAGCGAGACCGTGGCGCGGGCGATGATCCGCTCGGTTGGAACCGGTGCGACCGTCTCAACACACACCGACCGGCGTGCTGCGTTGGATGGGGCCGATTTCGTCATCACCGCCTTTCAGGTTGGCGGCTACGAGCCCTGCACGGTGACGGATTTCGAAATCCCCAAGCAATACGGCCTGCGTCAAACAATTGCCGATACGATGGGCGTCGGGGGTATCATGCGGGGCCTGCGCACGGTTCCGGTTCTGTGGGATGTCGCGCAGGACATGATGCAGCTTTGTCCGAATGCCACGTTGCTGCAATACGTCAACCCGATGGCGATCAACACCTGGGCACTGGCCGAGCGCTTCCCCAACCTAAAAAATGTGGGACTGTGCCATTCTGTTCAGAATACGGTCGAAGAACTCGCCCATGATCTGGACCTGCCGAAGGACGAGTTTCGCTACAAAGTTGCCGGTATCAATCACGTCGCCTTTTTTTTGAAGCTGGAACACAATGGCCGCAATCTCTACCCGGCTTTGCGTCAGGGGTATCAAAGTGGCCGCCTTCCCAAACCACCTCTGCTGATGCCCCGCTGCCCGAACAAGGTCCGCTATGAGGTGATGGATCACCTGGGCTATTTCTGCACCGAAAGCTCAGAGCATTTTGCGGAATACGTACCGTGGTTCATCAAAGATGGCCGAGAGGACCTGATCGAACAGTTCAGCATTCCGCTGGACGAATACCCGGCCCGCTGCGTTGAGCAGGTCGCCACCTGGAAGGAACAGGCCAAAACCCTTACCGATGGGCGCGACATCGCGGTGACCCGCAGCCACGAATTTGCGGCCGACCTGATGAACGCCATCGTCACGGACTCCGCCTATGCAACCTATTGCAATCTGCCCAATACCGGTCAGATTCCCCAATTGCCGTTGGGCCCTGTGGTTGAAACGCCTTGCCTGGTGGATGCAAATGGCGTTCAGCCTTCGGTCGTCACAGATATCCCACCGCAGCTGATTGCGCTGATGCGCACGCAGATCAACGTTCAGGAGCTTACGGTAAGGGCTCTGGTTGAGCAAAATCCTGAATACATCTACCACGCGGCCATGATGGACCCCCACACAGCAGCCGAACTGGATCTGCGCCAGATCCGAAATCTCGTGAGCGACCTTCTCGCTGCGCATGCCGACTGGCTGCCTGACTGGTGCCGCCCGGCCCGCGCAGCCTAAATTTCATCTTTTTGCAAATACTCAATTCCAACCCCAGCTACGAAAAGCAATGCCTGAAATGAAGAAACGTCGCTCCCAGCATTGGTACGGAAAACTCGACAAGGATGGGTTCATTCACCGGTCCTGGATGAAAAACCAGGGCTTCCCCGATCACGCTTTTGACGGGCGACCCATTATTGGCATCTGTAATACCTGGTCGGAACTGACCCCCTGCAATTCCGGCCTGCGCGATCTGGCCGAAGGCGTCAAACGCGGCGTTTGGGAAGCGGGCGGGTTTCCGGTCGAGTTTCCGGTGATGTCGCTGGGCGAGACCCAGATGAAACCGACGGCGATGCTGTTCCGCAACTTGCTGGCCATGGATGTCGAGGAGTCCATACGCGCCTATGGCATTGACGGTGTCGTCCTGTTGGGTGGGTGCGACAAGACCACACCGGGCCAGTTGATGGGCGCGACCTCGGTCGATCTGCCGTCAGTCGTCGTCAGTTCCGGTCCGATGTTGAATGGTAAGTATCGCGGTCAGGATATCGGATCGGGCACCGACGTCTGGAAGTTCTCCGAGGCGGTGCGCGCGGGTGAAATGACCCTCAAGGACTTCATGAACGCCGAATCCGGCATGTCGCGCAGCACTGGCGTCTGCATGACGATGGGGACAGCCAGCACGATGGCGTCGCTGGTCGAGGCGATGGGTATGAGCCTGCCCACAAACGCGGCCCTGCCTGCCGTCGATGCCCGGCGCATGGCGCTGGCGCATATGACCGGCAAGCGTATCGTCGAGATGGTAGACGAAGACCTGAAGCCTTCGGACATTCTGACCAAGGAAGCGTTTGAAAACGGCATTCTGGCGAATGCGACGGTGGGTGGCTCGACCAATGCGGTTGTGCATCTGCTGGCGTTGGCCGGCCGGGTCGGCATTGATCTGACGTTGAAAGATTTCGAGATCGGATCGGACATTCCTTTGCTGGTCAACTGCATGCCCTCGGGCAAATACCTGATGGAGGATTTCTGTTACGCCGGGGGTGTTCCCGTCGTTTTGTCAGAACTCAAGCCTTTCCTGCGCCCGGCCAAGACTGTGTTGAACAAGGACATCTCGGCCCACTACGAAGGGGCCGAGTGCTTCAACACAGATGTGATCCGTCCTTTCAACGACCCGGTGAAGCCCGCTGCTGGCTTGCGTGTTCTGCGTGGAAATCTCGCACCCAATGGGGCTATCGTGAAGCCTTCGGCGGCCACAGACGCTTTGCTGGAAACCGAAGCCGAAGCCTATGTGTTTGAAAACATCGAAGACCTCAAGGCCAATATCGATCGCGATGATCTGCCGGTGACGCCCGACACCATTCTGGTACTCAAGGGCTGTGGCCCCATGGGCTACCCGGGCATGCCCGAGGTTGGTAACATGCCGATTCCGGCCAAGCTGGTGAAGGAAGGCGTGCGCGACATGATCCGTATCTCGGACGCACGTATGTCTGGCACCGCCTATGGCACCGTCATCCTGCATGTCAGCCCAGAGGCCCAGGCGGGCGGCACCTTGGCGCTGGTCAAAACCGGAGACCGCATCCGTGTATCGGCCAGCAAGGGCGAAATAGAACTGCTGGTCGATGAAACCGAACTAGACGCCCGTCGCGCGGCGTGGCGACCGGACGATCCGCACTACACCCGCGGTTACGCAAAACTGTATATCGACCATGTGCTGCAAGCCGATCAGGGTGCCGATCTTGATTTCCTGGTCGGCAAAGACACTCGCCTTGTGACGAGAGAGAGCCATTGATGGACCAGCCAGCCACATTTCACGATCTGAACGGTGCCTCCGTCTACATTACCGGCGGCGGTTCCGGCGTAGGTGCGGCACTGACCGATGGGTTTCTGGCCCAGGGTGCAAACGTTGCCTTCATTGGTCGCTCGGATGCCAGCGCTTTTGTGGAGGAGATGCGCGACAAGCATGGCCGCGCGCCGCTGTTCATGCAGGGCGACATGACGGATACCGAGTTGTTGCACGCAACGATGACCAAGGCTGCCGAGGCACACGGGCCTCTGGAAGTGCTTGTTAACAATGCGGCCAACGACAAACGCCATGCGCTGGAAGACAGCACTCCCGAATTCTGGGACTGGATGATCGAGGTGAACCTCAAGGCCTATTACTTCGCCTGCCAGGAAGCGGCGCGCCAGATGCAGGGCAAAGGCGGTTCGATCATCAATTTCAGCTCGATCAGTTACATGATGGGCAATTCCGGCTATCCGATCTATACAACTTCGAACGCGGGTATCACCGGTATGACACGGTCTTTGGCGCGTGAGCTGGGTCCGCAAAACATCCGCGTGAATGCCTTGGCGCCGGGATGGGTTCTGACGCAAAAACAGCTGGATGTGTGGGCAACGCCGGAAGACTTGGCAGCACATATGGAGCGCCAATGTCTGAAAGAGCATCTGACGCCCGAGGATATGATCGCACCCACGCTCTTCCTGGCCTCGCAAGCCAGTCGGGCCATGACCGGTCAGTGCATGGCAGTCGATGGCGGCGTGGTGGTGACAGGGTGATGCGATGAAAGCAGACTGGATCGCCGTCGACTGGGGAACGTCCCACCTGCGCGCGTGGGCCATGCAAGGGGCAACCGTACTGGATCAGGCACAGTCTGACCGGGGCATGGCCCGCGTGGAAAAGGGTGCGTTTCAATCGGCGCTTTTGGACCTGGCGGCAGACTGGTTGGGCCCGTCCCCTGTCGACGTCATTGCCTGCGGGATGGTTGGTGCGCGACAGGGGTGGGTCGAGGCGCCCTACACGGCGGTTCCATCCGCGCCTGTTTCGGCCGCGCCCATCCGCGTTCCAAACACAGACCCCCGCATTCGGACCTTCGTCGTACCGGGCCTCAAACAAAACACACCACCCGACGTGATGCGTGGGGAAGAAACCCAGATCGCCGGGTTTCTGGCCTCCCGACAAAACTGGGATGGCGTTCTCTGCCTGCCTGGCACGCACACAAAGTGGGTTCAGATCAGTGCCAGTGAGGTCGTCAGTTTCCGCACGTTCATGACCGGCGAGCTATTCGAGCTGTTGTGCCGCCAATCGGTCTTGCGGCACTCCCTCAGCGAGGGTTGGGACGACGCGGCCTTTGCCGAAGCGGTTGCGGATGCTTTGACAAAACCAGAGCAGATGGCAGCGCGGTTGTTTGGATTGCGTGCAGCGGACTTGCTGCTGGGGCAGGACCCAGGCACCGCCCGGGCGCGCCTGTCGGGTCAGTTGATCGGCGCGGAGCTGGCTGCGACGCGACCGTATTGGCTGGGTCAGCAATTGGCGATCATCGGGGCGAAAAACGTGTCGCAAATCTACGCTCAGGCTCTGCAACAACAAGGGGCTTTCGTTAAGACCGAAAATTCTATCCCAACCACATTGGCGGGTCTTGCATTGGCCCGAAACCTGACGAGGCAAACCGTATGAGCCGTTCAATCATTGCGATCCTCAGGGGCTTGGAGCCCGCCGAAGCGGTGGCGGTCGGGCAAGCCCTGATCGAAGCCGGGATCGACCGGATCGAGGTGCCACTAAACTCTCCAGACCCGCTGGACAGCATCAGACTGCTGGTCGAGGCTTTTGGGGATCGCGCCCTGATCGGAGCGGGTACCGTTCTTACAACGGAACAGGTTGAGGACGTGTCGGCGGTTGGCGGTAAACTGATTGTCTCACCCAACTGCGATACCGATGTCATCCGACGGACTGTGGCGCTGGACTTGCAAAGCTGGCCCGGCGTTTACACGCCGACCGAAGCCTTTGCGGCATTGCAGGCCGGTGCGACCGGGCTGAAGCTCTTCCCGGGCGTAATGGCAGGGCCGACAGGTCTGGCCGCACTACGCCCGGTTCTACCGACGGGCGCGCTGGTCTTTGCCGTTGGCGGCGCCGGCCCGGAGAACTTTGCAGAGTGGATCGCAGCTGGTGCCGACGGGTTTGGTATTGGCTCAGCCCTTTACAAACCCGGTTTACAGGTTGCCGAAATCGCGGATCGCGCCAAGAGGGTCGTTGCGGCATATGACGCGGCGGTGCTATGAGCGTCATTTTTGACGACCGCCCGTGCGGGCTGGGTGAAGGACCCTTATGGCACCCCGAGCGGCAACAGCTTTTCTGGTTTGATATCGTCGGCAAACGCCTAATGACGCGCAAGGACGACGAACAGCAAAGTTGGGAATTCCCCGAACATGTCTCGACCGCCGGGTGGGTGGATCGCGAGACCATGCTGGTCGCCTCGGAGACCGGACTCTGGCGGTTTGCGCTGATATCAGGACGGAAGGAACTGGTCGTGCCGCTTGAGGCCGACAACCCTGTGACCCGGTCCAATGACGGTCGGGCTGATCCGTGGGGCGGGTTCTGGATTGGAACCATGGGAAAACACGCGGAACCCGGGGCTGGCGCAATCTACCGCTTTTGGCGCGGGGAATTACGGCGCCTGGTCAGCGAAGTGACGATCTCAAACGCGATGTGTTTCGCACCGGATCAGTCCTGCGCCTATTTCTGCGACACACGCACCCAACAAGTGCGGCGCTGGAACCTGAACCCGGAATCGGGCTGGCCCGAAGGCGACAGTTCCGTGTTTCTCGATCTGCGGGACGCAGGGCTGAACCCGGACGGTGCCGTGGTGGACATGGGTGGCAACATCTGGATCGCACAATGGGGCGCCGGTCGGGTCGCGGCCTATTCCGCTGACGGTCAGTTTCTGCGGGCCATTTCTTTTGATGCCGCGCATACCTCGTGCCCCGCATTTGGCGGTGCAGATCTGACAACCTTGTTTTGCACATCCGCCCGAGACGGGTTAAGTGCCGAGGCGATTGAATCGCAACCTAGCAACGGAATGACCTTTGCCAGCGCGGACGCGGGGCGAGGTCAGACAGAACACAGAGTCCACTTATGAAGCCAGAACTTGGCGTTTGCTATTACCCCGAACATTGGCCAGAGGCGATGTGGGCGGAGGATGCCGCACGCATGGTCGAAACCGGTTTGCGCTGGGTTCGGATAGGCGAGTTCGGCTGGAGCCGTATGGAACCCCGCCCGGGCGATCTGCACTTCGACTGGCTGGATCGGGCGATCGATATCCTTGGGGCCGCTGGTCTTAAGGTTGTTCTGGGTACGCCGACGGCGACGCCACCGCGTTGGATGCTGGACAAACACCCCGACATGCTGGCCGTGGACGCACAGGGCAGCACACGCAAATTCGGCTCGCGCCGGCACTACTGCTTTAGCCACCCAGGTTACGTTGAAGAATGTGCCCGTATTGCTCGGATCATGGGGGACCGCTATGGGCGCAACCCCCATATTGCCGCCTGGCAAATCGACAATGAATATGGTTGCCATGACACAACGGTCAGCTACAGCGCCCACGCACTAAAGGCGTTCCGGAATTGGCTGGCGGATCAATACGGCAGGATCGAAGCCTTGAACGAGGCCTGGGGCAATGTGTTCTGGTCGATGGAATACAATTCGTTCGACCAGATCGATTTGCCCAACCTGACGGTGACCGAACCCAACCCGGCACATGTTCTGGCGTTCTTTCGCTTCAGCTCGGATCAGGTGGTGGCGTTCAACAAGGCGCAGGTCGATGTCCTCCGAGCGCTGACGGATGCGCCGATGCTGCACAATTATATGGGCCGCACGTTGGAGTTCGACCATTTCAAGGTCGGTGCGGATCTGGATATCGCCACGTGGGACAGCTATCCGATCGGGTTCCTGTCCGACCGGCTTGAAGCCGGAGACCCTCATAAAACAGCGTTTCTGCAGCAGGGTGACCCCGATATGCAGGCCTTTCACCACGACCTGTATCGCGCCGTTGGCCGGGGCCGGTGGTGGGTGATGGAGCAACAGCCCGGCCCGGTCAACTGGGCCCCTTACAACCCCGCTCCACTGCCCGGAATGGTGCGCCTATGGTCGTTGGAGGCGGTGGCGCACGGGGCCGAGGTGGTCAGCTACTTCCGCTGGCGGCAGGCACCCTTTGCGCAGGAAAAGATGCATGCGGGTCTGTTGACGCCGGACAACCGGGCTGCGCCAGGATTGGCCGAAGCCGCCCAAACCGCACGGGATCTGAGCGAGCTTGGCACGGTTCAACAGACTGGCGCGCAGGTTGCAATTCTCTTTGATTATGCATCCGACTGGGCGTGGTCTGCGTTGCCGCAGGGCGCTGGGTTCGACTATTTCAAACTGGTCTTTTCAGCCTATCAGGCCCTGCGGAAGGCGGGATTGTCGGTTGACTTCATTTCGGCAACCGATGTCCCGGCAAATGCGTACAAACTGATCCTTGCCCCCGGGCTGGCAACGGTGGACGGCCAATTGGAACGGCGGCTGACAGACAACTGTAATCTCGCAGTATTGGGGCCGAGGTCCGGAGCGATCACGCCCGAGTTTCGTATTCCCGAAACAGGCCGGCCCGGACTGGGCGGTCTGGACTGTCATGTCGATCTGGTCGAAACACTGCCACCTACTGTCACACGACCGGTAAAAGGCGGCGGTGCCGCGCTGCTTTGGATCGATCGGTTGTCGGGTAGTGCAGAGACTCTGCTGACCTTTGCTGACGGCACCGCCGCGATGAAAGGGTCAGAAGACCTTTGGTATGTGGCGGGTGCCCCGGACAACGATCTCTGGGATCAGGTTGTCGCCCTGGCGGCCCAGAAAACCGGTATGGTGCTGCACCCGGTGCCAGAAGGTTTGCGGCGGCGCGAAACCGCGGATCATGTGTTTCTGATCAACTACAACACCGAACCTGTCGAGTGGCACGGCCACCGGATTGATGGCTGCGACGTCGCCATTGTCAAACGTAACCCGCCCGAGCCAACCTAAGGCTGGCCCGGGCGGTATTCGATATCATTGGCTTCGCGGCTATTGATCGTTTTGCAGGCTGTTGGGATCAAACACCCCTCCGAAGCCGCTGTTGTTCGAGGGTTGGTTCTCGGTGTCCGAGGACTCCTCGTCACTGTCACCGCCCAGCGCATTCGGCGCAAACACATTGCCAAAGCCACTGTTGTTTGACGGTCTTGGCGCGGTCTGTGTGCCCTCTTGTTCCGCTTCCTGCGCCTCTTGCTGCTTGCGCCGCTCTTCGCGCTGCTGGCGCAGTTCCTGAATGCGCTGTTCCGCTTCCAGCTGCTTTTGCTCACGCACATCTGCGATGCACTGCGCTGGGTTGTAGACCGTTGCGGTACCAACCACGGTGATCGTCGCCACCGCAAAAACGACAAGCAAAACCGCTGCGGTGTTTCCGGAGAAGAAGCTGGGCAGTTTGATTTTGCCTGCCAGTTCTTCGACGGTCGCATTTTTGCGTGCTGCCGCAACCAGTTCCTGACGTTTCAGCTTGGCTTCGTTCAGCAGCGCAAAGAAGACAGTCAGCGCGACAATGATGAAGGCCAGTGCCGAAATCGATGGCGTGATGCCGTACCGTACCTTTTGCGCCAGCTCGATTGTCAGCGTTGGGTACTCGCCAAAGGTGAAAGTGGTGGTGTTGTAGTTCTCGAACGAGGCGAGGAACGCCAAAACGGCCGCCGAAGCAATCGCCGGGCGCATGAACGGCAGCAGGATCTTACGAAACGCCTGTGCGTGGCTTGCGCCCAGATCCAGGGCTGCCTCGGTCAATGCGATGTCATAGCGCTGCAACCGCGCGACCAGCACCAGCATGCAATAGCTGGCGATGAAGGTGGACTGCCCGATCACCGTCAGGAAAACACCGTTCGACAAAACACTGTCAGCACCCAGCCCCAGCATCCGGTTGATCCGGTCCCAGAAGACCAGCGTCGATATACCCAGAACCACACCCGGGATCAGGATCGGCGCAATAATGACCGTATAATATGTCGCCCGTAGCTTGGGCCAGATCTGCGTCAGCATCAGTGCGCCGGCCAGACCCATCGCTACCGACAGAACCACCGTCCCCGCCCCGATGATCAGCGAGTTCTTGATACCGTTCAGAATGCGCTGATCCTGAAACAGTTCATTGAACCACTGGAATGTCAAACACTCCCAGGGGGTCATTCTTGGGAAGCCGGACGAGTTGAACGCCGTGACCGACATGATCACCAGCGGGCCCAGCAAATAGGCGAAGAAGATTGCCAGATAAACCCAGATGCTGATGCGGAGGAAGGACGTGTTCATTTCCCGATATCCCCCATGTTCACCTTGAACAGGCGCATCACGGCCAGCACGAACAGGATACAGGTCACCAGCAGCACGATGGCGTAGGCGGCCCCCTGCGGCCAGTCGTTGTTGTCATTGAACTGCTGATAGATCAGTTGCGTGAACCACAGTGACGACGGTCCGCCCAGAATCTGGGGTGCGGCCAGCGCACCAGCGCTCAGCATGAACACCATGGTGCAGCCCGAACTGATCCCGGGCTTGGCATATGGGATAACGACCCGCCAATGAATCCGCCACCAAGGGGCGCCGAGGTCGCGCGCGGCTTCGATCTGGTTGTGATCTAAACTCTCGATCACATTGTAGATCGGGAAGATCATCAGCAGGATGTAGGCATACCCAAGCCCGGCATAGAGCGCGATATCGTTGCGGATAAAGTCAAAAGGCGTGTCCCAGATACCCAAGCCCACAAAGAGCGTGTTGAGCACGCCGGTTTCGCCA
Source organism: Ruegeria sp. B1 (assembly GCF_056535885.1). NCBI lineage: Bacteria > Pseudomonadati > Pseudomonadota > Alphaproteobacteria > Rhodobacterales > Roseobacteraceae > Ruegeria > Ruegeria sp. B1. The sequence continues at coordinate 3,820,673 of NZ_JBQFJA010000001.1, forward strand.
AAGATGATGCGCAGCGCAAAGGCCCGCAGGATCTCGTTGATCCAGTAGGGGATGATCAGCATGATCGCGAAGATGCGGATATGGCTGCCCTTGGACTGACCCAAATAGTAGGCGATCGGATAACAGATGATCAGGTTGAAGACCGTCACGCAGATCGCTGCCAGCAGCGTACGGAAAAACACGCGCAGGTCGACGGCATTGTAGGCCTGGCTGCCGCCTTCGGGCCCATAGATCAGGTATTTGTAGTTCTCCAGCGTATAAACGTCTTTGGGACCGCCAATTTCCGGGGGCGGAAGATTCGGACGGAAGGAAAAGTCCAGCATCGACAGCTGCGGCAGGATAATCAGGCCGATGGTCCAGAACACAACCAGACCCAGAATGGCCAACCCCATGCCGGTGCCGTTGCGGTTGAAGAAGTCTTTCAGAAACCGGGGCATCTGTTCTACCCCTTACTCTGCGGCCAGTTCACCCGCCGGAACAAGGACCGCATTTCGCGTCTCGTATTCCAGCGTGATGGTCTGCCCGGTGTGATCCTCGAAGGACTGGCCGACATTTGGCAGGGACACTTTGATCTCTTTGCCACCTTCGCCTTCGGTAAAGATGTTGAAGACGTTGCCTTCGAACTCCTCGTGGGTCACGCGCGCCGTGACAAAATGGTCGCCGGCGGCGCCATCGGGTGCAATGGAAAAGGCTTCGGGGCGGATGAACATCATGGCGTCATCGCCTTCTTTCATCTTGCCTTGGTTGGCCGTCGAAATCCGCGCCACCAAATCGCCGGAGCGGTTGGTGGAGATCAACGCCTCGTTGCCCATGATGTTTTTGATCTTGCCTCGGAATACATTGTTTTCGCCGACAAATGACGCAGCAAAAGCGGTGTTGGGGTCGTTGTAAATGGTCTTGCCGTCCGCAATCTGATCGATCACTCCGGCCCGCATGACGGCGATACTGTCGGACATGGTCAGGGCTTCGCCCTGGTCGTGAGTGATGTAAATGAAAGTGATTCCAACTCGCTTCTGGATCTCACGCAGTTCGGTCCGCATGTGCTGACGCAGCTTCAGGTCCAGCGCTGACAGCGGTTCGTCCAGCAACAGCACGTCTGGCTCGGCGCATAGCGCGCGCGCGATCGCAACCCGTTGACGCTGACCGCCGGACAGCTCGCTTGGCAGCTTGTCCCCTTGTCCCGGCAGCGCGATCATATCGAGCAACTCGTCGCCTCGCTTGCGACGTTCAGCAGCGCTGGCACCTTTGATCTCCATAGAGAAGGTGATGTTTTCCCAGACTTTCATGAGCGGGAACAAAGCGAGGTTCTGAAAGATCAGAGCCGTCGGACGTTTGTTCGGCCCGATACCCTTCATGTTATTGCCGCCGATCAGAACATTGCCTTCGCTCGGCTCCAGAAACCCGGACACGGCCCGCAGGATAGTGGTCTTGCCACAGCCTGACGGTCCCAGGAACGAAAAGAAGTCGCCCCCGTTGATGTTCACATTCGCATCGCGCACGGCAACAAAATCACCGAAACGGATCCACAGGTTTTCCAGATCTACTCCGACCCCTGCACTCATGGTTGATATCTCCGTGTGGGCGCGTACTCACCGCACCATTATCCGCCCGACGCGCCGAACCGGCGCGCGGGACACTGCCCCCCGCACATCATGCGAGGGGCAAGGTTTCAAAGCGATTAGGCGCTCTTGAACTTGTTGACGAACTCGGTCCGGGTTTCGGCGTACCAGGGTGCTTCGGCCGGCCACGGGTTGAGATTTGCCAGCGAGTCGCCCGGATAGGCCTCGGCAAAGTTCTGTTTGTAGGTGTCGCCGGAGTACTGATCCGCACCCAGAACCGGTGAGTTGTAGCCATGGCTGTCGATTGCGACACCAGCGGGCTTGGCCTGATAGGCAAAATCGATAAAGGCATAGATCTGATCGATATTTGCGGCTCCGGTCGGCATCGAAATACCGTCGACCCATGCCATCGCGCCTTCGACGGGGGCCTGATAGTGAACCGGCTCACCTGCCGATTTCAGCGCCAGCGGTGGACCGTCCCAAGTTTGGCCGACAACAACGCCTTCGTTCAGCAAGCCGTTCTTTTGCGTATCCGCATCGTTCCAAATCAGTTTGATGCGATCCTTACGGGCGATACACCAATCGGCGATCTGACCCCAGACTTTGCGCATGGTCTCTTCGTCGCCATATGCCGCCCAGACAGAGCCCGGCTCCATTTCGCCCGCACGCTCCATGTACAGACCCGCACCCAGCATCATCGAATGCGCGCGGCCCATGGTCTTTCCGGCATTCTCTTCGGACCACACGTCACCATATGACGGCGCGTCGCCATCCGGCAGCCACAGGTCGGTACGGTACGCGATACCTTCAGTGCCCCAGATGTGCGGCAACCAGTGTGCGCCGCTGCCACCGAAGTCCCAGGCATCCGTGCCGATCTTGGCCATCGCAGGGTTCACCAGATCAATCGGCACCTTGTTCATGTCGAACGGCTGCAACAGTTCCAAAGGCTCCCACTGTAGCGAACGGTTATTGGTGGGCGAAACGATATCGAAGCCCTGACCCTTGGTGGCCTTCATCTTGTTGATGATTTCTTCGTTCGAGCCGATGCCGGTATAATTTACCTTGATCCCGGTAAGCGTCTCAAATTCCTGAATAAATGTGGGCGGCAAATAGTCCGACCACATCAGAATGTTGATTTCCCCGACGAGGCCAGCGCGCTTTTGCTGTAAAGCGGCGCCGCCAGTGCAGCGGCACCTGCGCTTTTTAGGACAGAGCGTCTGGATAGTGTCTTTCTGTCAGCCATTGATTTTCTCCCGATATTGGACTGATTTTTATTGTTGTAATTAATTGATAGGACTTTCATCGCACTCACGTCAGCCAAAAAAGTGACAGTTGGCGAAATTCTTAAGTCCAGTTTTGCACACGCTTGTAACATCTAGCACTACGATCTTGCAGGTTCCTCACCCGCCAATCGGTTGAGTCAAACGACGCAACTGGGTCGGGCCAAGTGGGATATCCAGTTACATCTCAGCAAGCGGCGGCATCAGCTAAAAACCGAAATCAAGCGCAAAACAAAGGGGACCAAGCCGTGCAATCGGCGCATTGGGTCCGCATTTTAAAATCGCCGTTGTCGACCATTCCAACACGTCTCGGAACCCGCATGGGGCAGATCATCCCTACGCATGATCGCCAGTCACTTTGCCCGCGGCCAGCGCGTTATGGCACGGCCGCTGTTGCCGTGTTTGCCCGCAAAATAACCGACTATTTCTAAGGATTTCCTACGAAGCTTGGAGCTTACTCGGCGCATTTCAGCATAAACGAACGGATTCGCGGGCAAATACCCGCAACGATTCGACTGTCAGCATGCGCATATCTGCTCGATCGACCAACGCCACACCCCAAGCGCCGGTGTTGGACGCGCCCAGATCTACTTCCGCATAGACTGCCCGTTGTGGAACAGGTGGACCTTTTCGGGTGCCGCCGTCACAGATACGCTTTGTCCGCGCAGGTTTCGCTGAATGCCGGGAAGCTTGGCAATGACGGACTCTGCGCCCGGGGCATCCGCGAAGTAAAGCAACGTGACCTCGCCCAAAGCTTCGGTGAAGTCAACTTCGCCGCCGAACACGGCCTCGCCGTCCGTCAGCAAAAAGTCCTCCGGGCGGACACCAATGTTAACCTGTTTTCCCTGATCCGCTGCATCGGTGGGAATCGCAGACACGGCCACGCCGCCCGAGTCCAACGCGATCGTAGTCGTCTGCCCGGTTTCGGTAATGGTGCCGGGCAAAAGGTTCATCGACGGCGACCCGATGAATTGGGCAACGAACTCGTTATCCGGCGTCTCGTACAGCTCCAGTGGTGTGCCGACCTGCGCGACACCTTTGTTGGCCAGAACAACGATCCGGCTGGCCAGTGTCATGGCCTCAACCTGATCGTGCGTGACGTAGATCATCGTGCTGTCAGGCATGGCCTCTTTCAGCCGCGCAATCTCGATCCGGGTGGCGACACGCAACGCGGCGTCAAGGTTCGACAGAGGTTCGTCAAACAAGTACACCTTGGGGTCGCGCACGATGGCCCGCCCGATGGCCACACGCTGACGTTGACCGCCCGACAAGGCCTTGGGCAGCCGGTCGAGGAACGGCTCAAGCTGTAGGATTTGTGCTGCGCGGTCGACCGCTGCATCGATCTCATCACCCGGCATTTTGGCGATCTTGAGTGCAAATGACATGTTCTCGCGAACCGTCATATGCGGATAAAGCGCGTAGCTCTGGAACACCATTGCAATGCCGCGTTGCGCCGGTGGGACATCGTTCATGACCTGCCCCTCGATTTCAAGCGTGCCGCCGGTGATCTTTTCCAAACCCGCGATCATACGCAACAAGGTGGATTTGCCGCAGCCCGATGGGCCGACGAACACGATCAGTTCCCCCTGCTCGATATCCAGATCAATGTGTTTCAAAACATCGACCGGACCATAGGACTTGGCGACATCCGTGAGATTGAGTTCCGACATGTCTTACCCCTTATCCTTGGCCATGATGCAGAATTGCGCGGCCTCGAGTGTTAAATTGTCTGCGCCTTCCACGGCACCCAGATCCTGCCCGATGAACCGCCAGTCGCCCGCGGGCAGCGAGATCTCGGCCGCCTCAGATCCCAGGTTGAACGCGCAGAAAATCTGTTCGGATGCGTTCTCTCGCAGGAATGTCAGGACGGGCCCGTTTCGTTTCAAGTTGGTTTGCGCGCCGGATGCCAGAACAGGATGTGCGTGGCGCAGCGCAATTGCTCGACGGTAATGGTGCAGCATGGAGTGTTGGTCGAATTCCATCCGGTCAACTGCGTTCTCTGCCTGAGCATTGCTGACAGGCAGCCACGGCTCACCAGTGCTGAACCCGGACTGTTCATCCTGAGCGGCCCAGACCATGGGCGTACGGCATCCGTCGCGGCCTTTGAACTCAGGCCAGAACTCGATGCCATACGGGTCCTGCAAGCGTTCGAACGGAACATCTGCTTCCTGCAGGCCCAGTTCTTCGCCCTGATACAAACAGGCCGATCCGCGCAGGCACATCATAAGCACCACGAGTTGACGGATGGCCGCATCGTCCAACCCCCACCGTGAGGCATGGCGCTGTACATCGTGGTTTGAGAAGGCCCAGCAAGGCCAGGCATCCCCTGCCTTCGCCTCAAGTTGATCGAACACCTGCTTCGCATATTCGGCGGTCAAAGCCCGCTTTTCCAGAAATTCAAACGCGTAGCACATATGCATCCGCTTATCGCCGGTGGTGTAGTCTCCCATGATCTCGAGGCCGCGCTGCGCATCTCCGACTTCTCCCAGACAGGCACGGCCCTCATATTCATCGGTCAGAGCTCGCAGGCGTTCCAGAAACGCAATGTTCTCCGGCTGACTCTTGGAATACAGGTGATCTTGATGGTTGTACGGGTTCACCATCGGCGCAATCGAGGCGTTGCGCTGATTCAGCGGCAAGGCCGGATTGTCGCGCAATTTCTGATCGTGGAAGTAGAAGTTGATCGTATCCAGCCTGAACCCATCGACGCCCATATCCAGCCAGAACCGGGCGACATCCAACAAGGCATCCTGGACCTCGATATTGTGGAAGTTCAGATCGGGCTGCGACGACAGGAAATTGTGAAGGTAATACTGCTGGCGACGCGAATCCCACTGCCAGGCAGAGCCTCCAAAGATCGATAGCCAGTTGTTGGGTGGCGTGCCGTCTGGTTTCGGATCGGCCCAGACAAACCAGTCGGACTTTGGGTTGTCCCGGTTGGCACGGCTTTCGGTGAACCACGGATGCTGGTCCGAGGTGTGTGACAACACAAGGTCAATCATCACTTTCAAACCCTGCGCGTGGGCTTGGCCCAGCAAAACCTGAAAATCCTCGAGCGTTCCGAACATCGGGTCAACGGCGCGATAGTCGCTGACATCATAGCCGAAATCCTTCATCGGGGACTTGAAGAACGGCGAGATCCAGATTGCATCGACGCCAAGCGACGCAATATAGCCCAGACGCTGGGCTATACCCTTCAGGTCGCCGATACCGTCGCCATTGCTGTCCTGAAAGCTGCGCGGATAGACTTGGTAAATCACCCCGCCGCGCCACCAATCGGAAGCCACTTTGGTTGCTTTGGTGAGTTCTACAGTGTTCTGCACGTTCATAACACGCCTCTATTTGACTGACCCGGCCAACAGACCGCGGACAAGGTATTTCTGCATTGCGAAGAAGACGGCCAACGGCACAGCGATCGAAACGAAGGCCGCCGTGGCAAGGATTTCCCAGTTGCCTCCGCGTGTGCCCAGTAGTTCGACGATGCGGTTGGTCATCACGGTGGTCTGGCCCGATGCGTCGATCAGGAACACCTTGGCAACCAGCAGGTCATTCCACGTCCAAAGGAACTGGAAGATCGCAAACGATGCCAGCGCCGGAAAGCTGAGCGGCAGGATCAGCTTGGTGAAGATCTGAAACTCTGTCGCGCCATCGACGCGCGCATTCTCGATCAGGTCGCGCGGCAATCCGGCCATGTAGTTGCGCAACAGGTAGATGGCCAGGGGCATCCCGAATCCGGTATGCGCCATCCAAACACCCAGATACCCCTTTCCGATTCCGATGTTCAGATGGAACTTAAGAAGAGGAATCAGCGCTAATTGCAGCGGCACAACCAACAGGCCGACGACCGCAGCAATCAGCAGCGCCCGTCCCGGAAAATCCATCCACGCCAGCGCGTAGGCGGCAAATGCAGCCACGAGAATGGGGATAATGGTGGCTGGGATCGTTACTGTGAGAGTGTTGAAGAACGCCCGGCCCATGCTGTCGGTGCTGTCTTCGGCCAACAGAACTTTGTGATAGTTGTCCAAGGTAAACTCGGGCGGCAAAGATGCCGACACAAAGACGCGGGCGCCCCTGCTGCCGGTGAACTCTTCTTGGTTCTCCATCCGGTAGTTGCCTTCGGCGTCCACTGTGATCGTGCCACCATTCCGCAGCTCAGCCGTTTGGCCCGGCTCGAACGCATCCACCGCACGCGAGCTGACGCCCCATTTTGAAATCTTGACCTGTGTTCCCGCATCAAAGAGGTTGCCTTCGATCACATAGAGCCCGTTTTCCTGAACCTGAGTGTCCGGCGCCGCGCTGCGCAGGGTCAGGTTCTGTTCGGACGGGAACAGCGACTTCCACCACCCGTTGGTCGCGATCTGATCCGCTGTTCGGAACGACGAAATCAACAAGCCCAGCGTCGGCACAATCCACAGGACGACCAAAAAGAGAACCGAAGCGTGAACGACCCATCTAAGAGCCGGTTTTGTTCCTGCAATATCGCTCATGTCTCTGGCCCCCTAGCGCATTTCGTTGCGCGCATTGCGCACGTTCCAGATCAGGATTGGTGTCACCAGCAACATGATGACGATGGCCGAAGCCGACCCGACGCCCCAGTCATTTGCCCGGAACAGCTTGTCGTACATGTAGTTGGCCAAGACCTGAGTCTCCCATTGCCCGTTGGTCATGGCGAAGACGATGTCAAAGACCTTGAGCACGGTGATGGTGATCGTGGTCCAGACGACCAGAATTGTGGTTTTGATCTGCGGTACCTTGATCCGAAAGAAAATCTGAAACGGGTTGGCCCCATCCAGGATCGCGGCCTCAATGGTTTCCTCGGGAATGCCGCGCAGAGCAGCCGACAGGATCACCATGGCAAACCCGGTTTGAATCCAGATCAGGACCACCATCAGGAAAAAGCTGTTCCAGAACGGGACGGTCAGCCAGGTCTGCGGCTCGGTTCCGCCAAAGAAGATGTAGAGCGCGTTCAACATACCGATCTGATCCTGATCGGCGGGCCGCGTGTCATAAACGAGCTTCCAGATTACCGAGGCGCCAACAAAAGAAATCGCCATCGGCATGAAGATGAGCGATTTGGCAATATTCCCCCACCGGATACGGTCCGTCAGCTGCGCCACTAGTAGGCCAAAGGCCGTCGACATCGCAGGCACGATGATGAGCCAGAACATATTGTTGCGCATCGCTTCCCAGAACTTTGGTTCTGCCGCCATCTGGGCGTAGTTGCTCAACCCAACCCATTCATATCCACCGCCGGGCACACGGTCGGTCAGTGACAAGCGCAGCGTTTCGACAACCGGATAGGCCAGATACAGTCCCAATGCCGCGAGCGCAGGGAACAGGAACAGCCAAGGCCTGATCATGTTTGCGCGGTTAATGTTGCGGCCCGCGTTCGGTCCGCGGGGCGGGAACAGGATCTTGTCCAGAAACTGATTGGATAGGTAGAAATAGCCTACGCAACCTGACACGCCGATGGCGATGGTCAGAAGGCCTTGTAATGCCGGATGCATGCCGCTCTCCCTTGCGACGAGGGGTATGGACAACCCGGACTTGCGGGTTGCCCGAACTCAGACGTTTTAGTCCAGTGCGTCCCAGGAGGACTGGATTTCGTCAGCGACTTCTTGCGCCGGTGTGCCACCGGCATAGTCAACCATTCCTGTCCAGAACGTACCGGCCCCCACGCCGCCAGGCATCAGGTCGGATCCATCGAACCGGAACGTCGTGGCACTCAAAAGAATGTCGTTCATCTTTTTCAGTGTCGGGTCCGAAAAGACCGACGCGTCCACCCCTTTGTGCGGCGTCAAGAACCCGCTCAGCGCCATCCAGGTTTCATGCGCCTCAGGCGTCTGCAGATAGGCGATCAGGTCATGTGCACCGGGGCTGTCATTTGTGATGGCCCACAGTGTTCCCGCCCCCAGAACCGGGCTGCCCAGATCCTTGCCTTCATAGGCCGGGAAGTAGAAGAAATCGACATCTTCACCGACAATCGTTCCCTCGGGGAAGAAGGCTGGAATGAACGAGGCCTGACGGTGCAAATAGCATTGCGGAGGCGAGCTGAACATGCCCTTTGGACTGTCGCGGAAATCCGTGGTCGCCACGGCACCGGCGCCACCGGCCACATAGTCATCATTGCGGGCAAAGGCGCCAAACTCTTCGATAGCAGCCACAACCTTGGGGTCGTTGAACTTCATCTCATTTGACACCCACGCATCGTAATCTTCGGGCGATTGCGTGCGCAGCATCATGTCCTCAACCCAGTCCGTCGCGGGCCAACCGGTTGCACCGCCGGAACCCAGCCCGATGCACCATGGCGTTTCACCATCTGCAACGATCTGATCGGTCAAAGCCTTCAACTCTTCCATAGTTGTCGGCACTTCGTACCCGGCATCTTCAAAGTTTTCCGGAATGTACCAAACTAGGGATTTCACATCGACTTTGTAGAAAAACCCGTACAGGTGGTCCTCACCATCCGCGCCCTGATACGTCCCAAGATCCACCCAGGACTGACCGGCGGCGTAGTTGTCTCCAATCCACTCTGCTGTGCCGTCAGCCAAGGGCGTCAGGAAGCCTGACCTGGCCATATCAGCTGCCAGACCGGGCTGCGGGAAAACAGCAATGTTGGGGGCCGATCCGGCCTCGGCATCGATCCGGATTTGCTGTTCGAAACTGTCCGACCCCACATAGGCGTATTCATGTCCGGTCGCAGCGGCGAAACCGTCCAGCACCTTTTCGGCATTTTCCTGGTCCGGTCCCAGCCATGGTCCGAACACGGTTACTTTGTCGGCCTGGGCCGCGCCCGCCATCAGGGCGAACGTGGCCGCACCTGCGTAAAGCGAGTGTTTCATGAATTTTCCTCCCACAGTGTCATGCGCCTTTGAGACTCAGTTTTCAAAGCGCTTTGGATAGAGGATTTTATCCGCTAACATTTAAGCTCTGTCAACTGTGGGTTTGGATATCCCTGAAATATTAATAAATCTGGACAGCACACCGAAACCGGTTGACGGAATGGGTAATTGCCCACAAAACAGATAGGCACCCCGTTTGAAGGCGCTTTGAAAGACTATGAACCTAAAGCAGCTCTCGCAAATCCTGGGCCTCTCACAGACCACCGTCAGCCGTGCGCTGAACGGATATCCGGAGGTGAACGAAGAAACACGCGTTCGGGTTCAGGCTGCGGCACATAAACATGGCTACCGCCCCAACAGCCGCGCCAAGGGGCTGGCGACCGGTAAATCAATGGTGATCGGTCATGTGATTCCCAGCTCATCGCGGCATGAGATGGTCAATCCGATCTTTGGAGATTTTGTGGCCGGTGCCGTCAAAAATACGCCGAACATGGCTATGATCTGATGTTTACGAACGCAGATGATACTTCGATCGAGGAAGCCTATCGCAGCCTGTTTCAGCGCGGCGCGGTGGATGGGGTCGTGCTGCAAGGCCCCAAGGTGGACGAACCGAGGATTGAGGTCCTGAAAAGAATGGGCGTGCCGTTCATCGTTCACGGGCGTTCGACCGGCGTAGATGTGCCGTATGACTGGATCGACGTGAACAACAAAAGCTCCTTTCTGCGCGCAACGAAGTTTCTGATCGATCTGGGCCACCGGCGTATTGCCCTTATCAACGGGCTGGAGGACATGGATTTCGCACAGCGCCGTCGGGACGGATACCTTGAGGCGCTGCGACAGGAAGGCCTGTCCCCGGACCCGGACATCATGCGCAGCGCCGAAATGACCGAGGTTTACGGCCATCATGAAACCCGGGACATGCTGGAACTGGACGATCCCCCAACCGCCATCATCGTCTCGTCCATGATTGCCGCCATTGGTGTACGGCGGGCATTGGATGAAAAAGGGCTTGTGATGGGACGCGACGTGTCCGTGATCGCGCATGATGACGACCTGTCATATCTCAAGAACGGTCAGGATGTGCCTATCTTTACTGCGACGCGCTCCTCGGTCCGGCATGCCGGCGAACTGGCCGCTGAAATGCTGATTGAGCGGATCAAATCCCCGAATGACCAGATCAAAACTAGATTGCTCGAGGCTGAACTGGTAGTTGGCAGATCAACAGGCCCGGCGCCCGACAGGTTGTAAAAATGAAATACACACGTGCTGACTTTCCCAAAGATTTCCTCTTTGGCGTGGCAACCTCTGCCTATCAGATCGAAGGACACGCGCAGGGCGGTGCGGGTCAGACCCATTGGGACACGTTTGCCGCGTCGCCCGGTAATGTGGCGCACAATGAAAACGGCGATCTGGCCTGTGATCACCTGAACCGGTTCCCGCAGGATTTCGATCTTGTCCGCGAAGCCGGTTTTGACTGTTATCGCTTTTCAACCAGCTGGGCGCGCGTCCTGCCGGAGGGGCGCGGGCAAGTGAACGAAGAGGGTCTAGATTATTACGACCGACTGGCGGACGCGTTGCTGGAACGCGGCATCCGCCCCTGTGCAACACTCTATCACTGGGAGCTGCCGTCGCCTCTCGCTGATCTCGGCGGATGGCGCAATCGGGATATCGCAGGTTGGTTCGCCGATTTCACCGAAGTCATCATGGGTCGCATCGGGGACCGCATGTACAGCGTCGCCCCAATCAACGAGCCCTGGTGCGTCAGTTGGCTGAGCCATTTCGACGGCCACCACGCCCCCGGTCTGCGCGACATCCGCGCAACGGCGCGCGCGATGCATCATGTTTTGCTGGCCCACGGCCGGGCTATTCAGGCCATGCGCGGCCTCGGTATCGGCAATCTGGGTGCCGTGTTTAATCTGGAATGGGCGGAACCGGCCGACGATAGCGTCGAGGCGCAACAGGCCGCCACGCTTTATGACGGCATTTACAACCGGTTCTTTCTAGGCGGGGTCTTTAACAGAACTTACCCGGAAAACGTTCTGGACGGGTTGGCGCCTTATCTTCCCCAAAACTGGCAGGACGACTTTGACACCATCGGCACACCTGTCGATTGGTGCGGGCTCAACTATTACACCCGCAAGCTAATCGCGCCGGCCGATACCGCGTGGCCAAATCTAAAAGAAGTCGACGGCCCCTTGCCAAAGACCCAGATGGACTGGGAAATCGAACCGGGTGCACTCACCCGGTTTTTGACGCGCACAATGAAGGACCACACAGGCGATCTGCCCATCTATGTGACCGAGAATGGTATGGCCAGTCCTGAGCGGAAGCAGGATGATGACCGGATCGACTATCTGAACAAACACCTGACCGCAGTTCAGGACGCGCTAAGCCAAGGGGTTCCGGTCAAAGGCTATTTCATCTGGTCATTGTTGGACAATTACGAATGGGCGTATGGGTATGAGAAGCGCTTTGGGCTTGTTGATGTGGATTTCGACACACTCAAACGCACGCCCAAGGCCTCCTTCAAAGCACTGAAATCTGCGCTTAGTAAAGGAGAGGATGTCGCCCTGCCGTTGGCTCAGCCTGCCGGCGCAGTCCATGAGCACTGGAACCTTGTGGCGGATATCGGCGGTACAAACACCCGTCTTGGCGTTGTCTCGGACGGCGAGCTGACCGACCTGCGCAAGCACCCAACCGGCACGCTGCCAGATTTGCTGGAGGCGTTTCACAGCCTGCGCGACGAAATCGGAACCGATCCCCAGGCCGTTGTTGCCGCCGGTGCCGGTCCGGTCAAAGACGGCACCATTCGCCTGACAAACGCCCATCTGGACCTGTCCGAAGCAGAACTGGCCCGGGCCACCGGGTCCAAGCACACCTATGTCATCAACGATTTCACCGCTGCCGCATGGTCCGTGGCGGAAGTGACGGAGGCGGATGTTGTGGTCTTGCAAGGCGAGGCCAGTCCGCCACAGGGGACCCGGCTTGTTGTCGGTCCGGGCACCGGGCTCGGCGTTGGTGCTCTGCTTTATTCCGAGGGTCACTTTCACACAGTATCGGGCGAAGGCGGTCATGTGGGCCTGTCCCCCCGTCATCGAGACGAGGTGGATATTTTTGATGCCGCACGCCATATCGCGCCAGAGTGTTTCTTTTCGGACAGTCTTGCGCTTGAAGCCGAGATGTTCCTGAGTGGCATGGGTCTTCCCATCCTGTATCAGGCTGTTGGCATGGCCGGGGGTCAGGTTGACACTCCTGTCCGCACCGCCAAAGAAATCCTGCAGGACGCCAAGGATGGAACGGATCCCATAGCTGTCGCGGCGGCCCATATGTTCACAACCCATTTGGGGGCGGTGATGGGGGATATGGCGGTAACGCTGATGCCCGCAGGCGGTGTTTTCCTTGTTGGTGGGGTCGCTGAAAAGAACCGCTGGCTGTTCGGCGAAGCCTTCCAAAACACATTCAACGATGGTGGCAGGTTCAGCGACTTGCGGCGGTCCATGAATTTATACATCTCGGAGCAGGCGGAATTTGGCATTGTTGGCGCTAACAACTTCTGCAAAAATGCGCTGAAGCGGTAAACAGGCCGCCGAACCTCAATTTCGAAAAAAGGAGCATGGGATGATCATGTGCTGTGGCGAAGCCCTAATAGACATGATCGCGGAACCGACGGTCTCAGGATCACAGGGTTTTGTGCCGCATTCCGGCGGTGCCGTGTTCAACACGGCCATTGCTCTGGGGCGCTTAGGGGCTCCGGCGGGATTGCTGACGGGCCTCTCCTCGGACATGTTTGGTCGGCAATTGGCCGAGGCTCTGCAGGCCAGCCACGTCGATGCAACACATGCGATACAATCAGATCGGCCGACAACCTTGGCATTCGTCGAACTAAAAGAGGGTCATGCCTCATACACATTCGTCGACGAAAACTCCGCCGGTCGGATGTTGCGCGCCGAAGACATGCCCACCCAGTTGCCCGCCGTATCCGCGCTCTATTTCGGTGGCATCAGCCTGGCCTGTGAACCCTGCGCCGACGCCTATGCGGCCCTGCTGGATCGACAGGGAAAAGACAGGGCCGTCATGTTGGACCCAAACATCAGACCCGGCTTTATCCAGGATCAGACCCGCTACCGCACCCGGCTCAACCGGATGATTGCGCAGGCCGATATTGTTAAGGTTTCCGATGAGGATTTGGACTGGATCATCCCCGGTCCCGAAAGTCACGCCGAAAAGGTTCCGCTGCTTCTGCAAGCGGGACCTGCGGTCGTGATTGTTACCCGTGGCAGCGACGGCGCGTCCGGATATCTCGCCGACGGGTCCGAAACCAATGTGCCGGTGAATCCGGTTCAGGTCGTGGATACCGTTGGGGCCGGAGACACCTTTAACGCCGGCGTTTTGGCCGAACTGAACCGGGCCGGGCATCTGACCAAAGAGGGGATCCGCAGTCTGGGCACCGACAGCTTGCGCGCCGCGCTGGACTACGGTGCCAGAGTGGCCGCCGTCACCGTATCTCGTGCCGGTGCGAATCCGCCTTGGGCGCACGAGATTTGATCTTGCGAGGGGGGGGTACAATGAAGCGATCCGACATCAACCGCATCAAAACCGAGGCCGAGGCGTTCATCAAATCCTTCGGCGCTGTCCTGCCCCCGTTTGCCTATTGGTCGCCCGACCAGATGCGCAGTGCGCAGGCGTCAGGCATTCGCGACCGCGGCCTAGGTTGGGACATCACCGACTATGGACAAAGCAAGTTCGATGAGCTTGGCCTGTTCCTGTTCACACTGCGCAACGGAAACGAGAAAGACCTGAGCCAGGGACGCGGGATGTTGTATGCGGAAAAACTGTTGATATCCCGCGATAAACAGCTGTCTCCGATGCACCGCCACATCGTTAAGGCCGAAGACATCATTAACCGAGGTGGCGGCGATCTGGTGATGGAAATCTACGCGTCTGACTCAAAGGGCGGGATTGATCGCGAAACGCCGATCGTGGTTCCAAGCGACGGTTGTCCCGTTGCCATTCAACCCGGCGAACACCTGCGCCTGAAACCTGGACAGAGCGTAACACTGATGCCCGGTGTTTGGCATGCGTTCTGGGCGGAACGCGGCGATTGCCTGATTGGTGAGGTGTCGACCGTCAACGACGACCGCACCGATAACGTTTTCGAAGATCCGATCCCGCGTTTTGCCACCATCGAGGAAGATACCGAGCCGGATTTTCTACTCGTTTCGGACTACTGATCGCGACCGGTGCACCAAGTTCTGCGGTGCGATCATTTTGACCATTGCATTTTCTGACTGTTTTTGTCAGATACCGCCTGACCCAGTCAGATCCTTTGGAATCACGCCCGGTCACTGCCCCGGAACCGATGGATGATTTGACGATGACAAAGTCTCTAACAGACCTACTGGCCATGGATACAGTTGCCAGCCGCTACGGATGTGCGTTGAAACCCAAACTGCGTCAGGCCATCGAGGCGGATATCAGGTTCCCGGTCCACGCAGCCTCGCCCCGACCTGTCGAAGCCGTCGACCAGAATAACCTGCCAGAAAATGTGCACGGCCTGTTCGGCCTGGCCAATAAAGCCGAAAGGAAAAGCGCGTGAAACTTTCAGCGGACATTTCTACAAAGCTGGATGAATTTGAGTTCGACGATTTCGAGCGCGGACTGTTGCCGGTCATGCGTCATTTCATACTCAGTTTGGAAGACCCCGAGACCCAAGCGTGGCAGCACGCCTATTCCATCGCAATAGAACGCTGGGGGCAGGATCAGGGTCTGAACCTTGCGCATCTGGTGTTTAAGATCGTCAAAGCGACACTGCACTGCCGCCCCGATGGTCTGGCCTTTAACGATCCTTTGAGCGTCGACGACAGATTGGCTGTCACCTGCGACGAGTTCGCCCTGCTGAAGATGCTGCACTATATGCGGCGCGACGAAACACCGGACGCGCGCGATGCGGTTGGTCAGGTCACAGGCGGGTATCCGGACGCGCATCTGATTCAGGCCGGTCTGACGCTCGCAAACCGGTTTCCGACGAACAACAGCCGAAGAACAGGTTCGGCCCGGCGGCCCGTTCTGCGCGTGGTGCGCTAGCTCACTCACCAAACGCTTGACAAGTCTTATGACACCAGACTAGCTGACTCCGATGGTTCCCGAAGGATGACCGGAGGGATGAAAATGGGAATACGGTGCGGCGCCGGATAGGCGCCAAGGCCGTGACTGCCCCCGCAACTGTAAGCGGAGAGCGACGCCATATCACCACTGGCACCCAATGCCGGGAAGGTTGGCCAAGCAATGACCCGCAAGTCAGGAGACCTGCCATCAGATGTTCAACCAACCCGGGGCGGGGTGTCCTGGAAGGAGGCTTTGATGGCACATTTTTGTGCAAACATTGTTCGCACCTTCTGTCCGCTCGTGGAAACAGGCGGAGCGGACAATGACGGACACTCCTGATCATTTCGTCCTGATCTGCTCGACCTGCCAGGGGCCGATACCAGCGGACATTGCCAAGGCTGTTCTGGATGCGGCGTTGCCTGCACGGTACGAAACACGCCTGATCCGCTGTATGGCGGGATGCGCCCGACCGATGACCGTGGGTGTGCAGGCTGTGGGCAAGGCGCAGTACCTGTTCGGCGATATTGAGACCCAAGCGGACCTGAAGGCGGTGGTCGCATTTGCGCATCAGTTTGGCGACTGCGCCGATGGCTGGACCAGCGCGTCGGATCGTCCGCCTGCGCTGTTTTACAAAACGCTGTCGCGGATGCCCCGCCTACCGGTGGGGGGGAAGGCATGAGCTTTCTGGTCGCCGAAGATCTGGAGTACTTTGCGCTGAACGGAGATGTGCTGCTGCAGGATGTCTCGTTCACACTGGACGAAGGCGCGGTGTTGGCCATCGCCGGGCCCAACGGTGCCGGCAAGACAACCTTGCTGAACTTGCTCTGCGGCGTCGAACGTATCGCCCTTGGGGACGTGCGCATTCGTGGGCAAAGCCTCCGCACACTGACAGCCCAGCAAAGGGCACGCGCCATTGCCGTGGTCAGCCAGCAGGAGTTTCCGGACGGACGGTTGCGGCTGCGTGACTATGTGGCGTTAGGACAGATACCCATCAAAGCCGACAAATCGGCAGCGGACCACAAAGAAGCGCTGGACCGCGTTCTTGTGACGACCGAACTGACGCATCTGGCCGAAAAACCGATGACACGCTTGTCGGGTGGGGAAAAACAGCGGGCGCATATCGCGCGCGCTCTGGCACAGAACCCCTCGTTGCTGTTTCTGGACGAACCGACCAACCATCTGGACCCGGATGCCAAGGGGCACATGTTGTCTCTGATTGCAGATCTGGGGATCACGGTCGTTATGATCGTGCACGATCTGGTCATGATCCCGGAATTTGCCTCACACGTCGCGCTGATGAAATCCACGCGTCTGACCGGGTTCGGACCGGTTGGTGAGGTGCTGACCCCGGACCGTGTCCGCGAGACCTTTGGTGTCGACTACCTGTGCTTTACCCATGAAGGCCGCGTGATCCCGGCCCTCGATATCCGAAAACGAAAACTGTCATCCTAACAGGAGCTTACTATGATGCAGAAACTCTGGTCCGTGGCCTTGGTCACCGGCTTCGCGACCGGCGCGGCAGCGCACGACGTGACCGTCGACAATTGCGGCGAACCTTTGGTGTTTGAAACCAAGCCCGAGCGGGTTGTTGTTCACGACATGAACATGACGGATATGGCCTTTGCCCTGGGCCTGCAGGATCAGATCGTGGGGCTGACCGGGATCACAGGCTGGTACAAGACCAGCGCGGATTTTGACACCCTGCGCGGAGACATCCCGGAACTTGCTCCGAAATACCCAACCGTTGAAAATCTGGTTGCGGTTGAACCCGATCTGTTTTTTGCCGGCTGGTACTATGGGATGAAACCGGGCGGCGACGTGACGCCGGATACCCTGGCCCCGTTCGGTATCAAGACAATGATCCTGACCGAAAGCTGCGTGCATCTGAACAAGGATCGCCCCGAAGCAAGCATGGATCTGCTGTTTGACGATGTCCTGCGTCTGGGTCAGGTCATGCATGTTGAAGACAAGGCCGAAGCTCTTGTTTCGGGCTGGAAAGACCAGCTGTCCGCCATCGAAACCAAAACCGCCGACCTGGCCAAGCCCCGTGTCTTTCTGCTGGACGGACCGGCAGATGCACCATTTACGGCCGGTAAGTTTGCCATTCCAGACGCGATGATCGCGGCCGCAGGCGGGGAAAACGTCACCCATGATCTGGATACCAGCTGGGGCCGCACGTCATGGGAGGCCGTAGCTGCCTCAAATCCCGAGTTTCTGGTCTTGCTGGACTACCAGACCGGCAATGGCGCTGCGGATACGTTTAAATTCCTGCAAGAACATCCTGTGATGTCGCAGACCGATGCGGTCAAAAACGAACGCTGGATCGGTTTGCGCTACGAGGAACTAACACCCGGACCGGCAAACATCGACGCCATCGAGAAAATGGCGCAGGCCATGCATCCGGATATGAACTAAATGGGCCTGACAGGTCGATTGAGTGTGATGGGGGCGGTCGTTTTGACCGCCCTTGTTCTGCTGTCCACGATTTATGGCACAACGCCAATCCCGATTTCGGACGTGTTCACCGCCGTCGGGCTGGGTATTGGCCTCAGCGATGGTGAGATGTCGCCTCTGCACCGGATCGTGTTCGATCTGCGCCTGCCACGCGCGTTGTTTGCAGCCATTATCGGGGC
This sequence comes from Ruegeria sp. B1, assembly GCF_056535885.1. Taxonomy (NCBI): domain Bacteria; kingdom Pseudomonadati; phylum Pseudomonadota; class Alphaproteobacteria; order Rhodobacterales; family Roseobacteraceae; genus Ruegeria; species Ruegeria sp. B1. The sequence goes on from NZ_JBQFJA010000001.1 coordinate 3,839,092, forward strand.
CGGACTGGGGGTTGTTGGTGTGGTTCTGCAAACCACAACGCGCAACGATCTGGCGGACCCGTTCCTGTTCGGGCTGTCCTCGGGCGCGGCGGCAGGGGCGGTTCTGGTAATCACCGTGACCGGCGACATACTGGGGATTTGGACTCTGCCCATTGCAGCCTTTTGTGGCGGGCTCATCGCCTCGGGCATCGTGCTGGCCCTTGTCCAAAGCCTGCGGACAAGCGCGCCGGAAAAGCTGATCCTTGCAGGGCTGGCGGTGTCTTTTCTGTTCTCAGCGATTACCAACTATCTGATCTTTGCCGGGGACAGTCGCGCGGCGCATTCGGTGATTTTCTGGATGCTGGGCGGGCTGGGCCTTGCCAGGTGGGAAACTTTTCCGCTCGTCTTGGCCGGGCTTGTGCTGATCCTGAGCTATGCGCTGTATCGCAGCCGGTGGCTGGATGCGCTGCTGACCGGGGACTTTACAGCCGCCACACTCGGGATTCCCGTCCAGGGATTACGTTTCCGGATGTTCTTTGTTGCGGCCCTGGCAACCGCAACCTTTGTCTCGGTGGCGGGTGTTATCGGGTTTGTGGGGTTGATGGTGCCCCATATCGCGCGCGGGATTGCCGGAACGTTGCATCGTAACCTGTTGGTGGCCTCGGCCATTGTCGGGGCGGTGCTGCTGACCCTGTCCGATATCCTGTCCAGGCTGCTTTTGGCACCACAGGAGTTGCCCGTTGGTGTGGTAACCACATCCATCGGGTCGCTTTTTGTGTTCATGTACTTGTACAGGTCGGCCCGCAAGGCGTGAGGAAATCAAGGTCGTCGGAATTGCTGCCGCCAATAATTACCTCAAGGGGTCTGGTCCAGCACACCGGTGCTGTCCGCCAATAGCTGTTGAACCAGTGGATTGGGAAAGCGGCGCCGGAACGTCACCGCATGGAAGTTTTCCTTGATGCGCGGATGCTCTTCCGCTTCGAGCAACCGGCCGGATAACAACTCGTCCTGCACAACAATCGGGGCAACCAGCGCCAGCCCGATATCTTCGCGCGCCAGCAGGCGCATCATGGCCATGTCATCAACCTCGGCGGCGATTTGCGGGCGGACCGACATGCGGCTGGCCATGGCGTCAAATGCGGTACGAACGCTGTTATTCATCGTTGGCAAAATGAAAGGATGCGCCCCAAGCAGCTCTTTGATCGGGCGTTTGGGATCCAGCCGCGCAGGCGTGCCAACAATGCTGACCGGTTGCTCGGCGATGTGATGCGTCTCAAAATTCGTCAAACTGTCGCTTGCCGGTTCATGGTTCATCAGAACGAGATCAAAATTCAACGTCTCTAACCCACTGAGCAGCTCGCTGGGACTGCCAGAGCGCAGTATCACCTCAACATCCGTGCGAGCCAAAATGGGTCGCAGAAACCCGATCTGAAAGTTTCGCGACAGCGTGGCTTGCGCACCGACCCGCAGCGCCTGTCTTGCGTTGCCGGTGTCCTGCAATGTGGCCACAAGCTCTTGACCTGTCGCGAAAATTGCGTCGGCATGATCGAGCGCAATATGCCCCGCCTCGGTCAGATGCAACTTGCGGCCGCGGCGTTCGAACAGGGGATGACCCAGACGTTCCTCAAGCTCCTTGATCTGAACGGACAGCGCGGATTGCGACAGGTTCAGACGTTCAGCGGTGCGCGTCAGGTTCCCTTCATGCGCGACGGCCCAGAAATAGCGGAGGTGATGATAGTTTAATGGCATATCATTCTATTTAATAGAACAATAACCGCCAAACAATGAATTTTTCACAAGCCTATCACCACAGTATGTCCTAAAAACGGGCGCGCCAGCCCGCATCTGAATGGGACACACACGATGATCTACCTGTTTCTTCCACTCCTGAGCCCGCTGATCTTGCTGGCCTCAGCTTATTATGCCAGCCGCCATCCCGGCCTGCGCCCCGGTCTGGTTCCAAAGCTCTCCGAGTGGGCAGCCGTGGCTGCGTTGGCCGTGGCCGCTTTGTCCGGCTTGATGCTGATCCTGCATGGGTCAGGCACATCTGCTCTGATCGGGCTGTGGGGCGTTGGCCTGTCGGTGCGTCTGGATGCGGTCAGCGCGATCATGCTGGTTTTGGTCAGTTTCATCGGTTGGATCGTTCTGCGGTTCTCGGCAACCTATATGGACGGCGAGGCCCGGCAGGGTGCGTTCACCGGTTGGATGTCCGTGACGCTCGCCGCGGTTCTTTTGCTCGTCATGTCCGGCAATCTCGTGCAACTGCTGGCGGCCTGGATTGTGACCAGCCTTGCCATGCACAAGCTGCTGCTGTTCTACCCGGAACGGACCACTGCCCGGCGCGCGGCGCGCAAAAAGGCCGTGGTGGCACGGATCAGCGAGGTGTCTTTGGCTCTGGCCGTGCTGTTGCTGATCCTGACTTATGGAACGACCGATATCTCGACGATCCTGTCTCAGGCACAACCCAACGCCATGACGGTTGTCGCCGCCTTTTTAATCGCGCTGGCCGCAGTGATGGCCTCGGCCCAGTTTCCGGTCCACGGGTGGCTGACCGAAGTGATGGAAGCGCCCACCCCTGTATCCGCGTTGCTGCATGCCGGCGTCATCAATGCCGGTGGCTTTCTGCTGATCCGCTTTGCAGACATTATGCTTGCGGCACCCGGGATCATGGCCCTGCTGGTGATGCTGGGCGGGTTCACTGCCCTGTTTGCCGGGCTGGTTATGCTGACGCAACCGGCGGTTAAAACATCGCTGGCCTGGTCCACCATAGCGCAGATGGCCTTTATGGTGATGCAATGCGGTCTGGCCCTGTTTCCGCTCGCGCTGCTGCATATCGCGGCACACTCGCTCTACAAAGCGCATGCCTTCCTCAGCGCCGGTGAGGCCGTCCGCAACGTCGCCGCGATCAAACGCCCCGGTCCTGTTGCCGTTCCAAGCGCGCGCAATGTAATCCAGGCCTTTGTCATCGGCATCCTGATCTATGGTGTGGTTGCAGCGGTGTTCGGAATTGACGGAAAGTCGATCCAGGCAATTGTTCTGGGCGTGATCCTGATCTTTGGCGTGGCCTACCTGCTAGCGCAGGGTTTTGCCGACGCAGCCCCCGGCGCCCTGACCCGTCATACCGTGGTCTATGCCAGCGTCACATCGGTCAGCTATTTCCTGCTGCAAATGGCCGCCCAATACCTGACGGCAGGGACGCTGCCTGCGACCCCCGCGCCCGGACCTTTGGAATGGGCCCTAATGATCCTGGCGCTGATCAGCTTTGGTGCCGTCGCGCTGGCGCAAGCCACCTTCCCGCTTTGGGCCTCACACCCGGCGGCGGCCGGGCTTCGGGTGCACCTGTCGAACGGGCTTTACGCAAACGCAATCTTTGACCGGCTTCTGGACGGATGGTCCAAGCCTCGGACCGTGTGAAAAGGGATCAGACATGTATATGAAACACGAAAGCTACCCCGCTGCCCTGCTGGAGCTGGTCGCGATTGCCGATGACGCAGTCCGGCAGATCCCCCCACTGTTTCCGCTTGCCTCGAACGTCGCCGTGAACCCGTTTCTAGGGCAGTCGGATGAGACCCTTGCCATCACCGCAGCGCGTCTTGGCCGGGTGTCCGGCACGCGCATCACACCTGAAAGGGCTATCTTTTCTGAAAGGGTCAAATCAGGAGAAATTCTGGACGCTGATCTGGCCGAGGCCCTGTCCAATGTCGAGAGCCGGTTTGACTCCCCCGATCTGGAGGACATAAAAGCAGCCATTGAAACCGAGCCGACGCCGGCGGTCGCCTTGCGAACCGTCGCTGATCTGGCAGCCGACGTGTCCGGTGTTGACTGGCCCGGCCTCATCGAAGAGCGGATCGGAGCCTGGGCAGCCAGTCACTTTGATCAGGGTCAGGCCCTGTGGCAACCCAGCCGCACTGGCGGCGCCTTTAGCGCCTGGCGTGAGTTCGCGTCTCGCGATCTGACACTGGAAATTCATGGGCTAAAAGGGTTCGGCGCCTATGTTGCAGCCACCAACCGGTCGCCCTGGCGGGCGATTGGCAGGGCATCCGAGACGCTTGGGGTCACACCCGAAGCTGCGGAAACCGCGTTTCATCGCTGGCTGATTACGCTGGGCGGTTGGGCTCAGTACGCGCGCTACCTTTTGTGGCAGGCCGAGCTCAACAACCAGACCGACACCACAGCAAACGAGCTTCTGGCGATCCGGCTGGTTTTCGAAGAAGCGCTGTTCGAGCTGTACCGCGACCAGATTGCCGCGCGCTGGTCTGAAACCATCGCTCAGCATGAGGCTCCGATAACGCCAACGCGGGATCTGGTGATCGATGCGTTGTTACAGGACGCCGCCGAGCGCGCGCAACAGCGCAAGCTGGCGCAAACCCTGTCCGAAGGCCAACCGCGTAGGGCCGAGGGCCGCCCGCTGGTGCAGGCCGCCTTTTGCATCGATGTGCGGTCCGAAGTGTTCCGCCGGGCGCTCGAAGCGCAGGATGGCGGGATCGAGACCATTGGTTTCGCCGGATTCTTCGGTCTGGCCAGCGCACACAAATGCGCCGGGTCCGATGTGACTGAATTGCGCGGTCCGGTTTTGCTGCAAGCCAATGTGACCTCGACGGCGGCCGAAGACACACAATCTGATCTCAGCCGCCGGTACACCGCGCGGGCCAAACGCGCCTGGGGTCGGTTCAAACTGGCCGCGGTGTCGTCTTTTGCCTTTGTCGAAGCCACGGGCCCCGTTTATGCGGGCAAACTGTTGCGCGACGCGCTGGCCACAGGAAAAGGCGCGGCCAAGTTCGATCCGGCACCGCGCCTTGACCCCTCGGTCGACCTGCAAACGCGCATCGACTCAGCCAAGGCCATTCTGGGTGCAATGTCTCTGACACGGGATTTTGCCCGCATTGTCATGTTGGCGGGGCATGGCGCGGATGTGACCAACAATCCGCACGAAAGCGCCCTGCAATGCGGCGCGTGTGGTGGCCACGCCGGGGACGTCAGCGCCCGTCTGCTGGCCGGTTTGCTGAATGAGAGTGCTGTGCGCGACGGGTTGCGGGAACATGGCATCGATATTCCCACCGACACACTGTTTCTGGCGGCCATGCACCACACGACAACGGATGCTGTGACCCTGTTCGATCAGGACCACCCGACCGATGTCTGGTCGCAGGATATTGCCAAGCTCACAGGTTGGCTAAAGACCGCAGGGCGTCTGACGCGGGCCGAACGCGCGCTCCGGTTGCCGCGCGCCGGTAGCGCCGAGGACATTGCCCGCCGCGCCGTCGACTGGGCCGAACTGCGTCCGGAATGGGGCCTGGCAGGCTGTCGGGCATTCATTGCAGCGCCACGTGCGCGGACCGATGGAACCGGACTGGCCGGTCAGTCCTTTCTGCACAGCTATGACTGGCGTGCGGACGAGGGCTTTGGCGTATTGGAACTGATCATGACCGCGCCGGTCGTTGTCGCCAGTTGGATCAGCCTGCAATACTACGGGTCGACCGTGGCACCCGGCCTGTTTGGGGGCGGCAACAAACTGCTGCACAACGTCGTGGGTGGCGTTGGCGTTGTCGAAGGCAACGGAGGTGCCCTGCGTCCAGGGCTGCCATGGCAATCCGTGCACGATGGCGAACAATTCCAGCATGACCCATTGCGCCTGTCCGTCATCATCGAAGCGCCACGCGACGCGATGAACAACATTTTGAAGAAACACTCAGGAGTGAAGGAGCTGTTCGACAATCGTTGGCTGCACCTGATCGCGATGGACGAAAACGGCGATCTGGCGTGGCGTTACAGCCGCGATCTGGAATGGATCCCAATACAGCGGCAGGCCGGCCGCGAAAGCGCCATAGCAGCCGAATAGTTCTGAACTCCAGAACGGGCCCGGTGCGGTGCGCCGGGCCTTTTCAGTGTTACAGGGCGGCCCGGAACAGGGCGGTCAGATTGTCTTTGTTCAAGTCAATCGGATTACCGCCGCAGGACGGATCAGTTACGGCCCCCTGAACAAGTTTGGGTACAGATTCTTCCGTCACACCCAATTCAGACAGGCGCCGGGGAATACCCAGCGCATCGTTGAACTCCTGCACAAAGCGCCGGAACCCGTCAAAGCCCCCATCGATACCCAAATATGCGGCCGCCGACTGGAACTTATCGGCGATGGCGAGCGCGTTGAACTCCAATACAGCAGGCATGCAGACCGCGTTGGTCGTGCCGTGATGGGTGTTGAACACGGCGCCGACCGGATGACTCATCGCGTGGATGGCACCCAGACCCTTTTGGAAGGCCGTCGCCCCCATCGCCGCCGCGCTCATCATCTGGGCCCGGGCTTCGATATCGGTGCCATCAGAATAAGCGCGCGGCAGATAGTCCTTGACCAGCCGCATGCCCTCCAACGCGATGCCTTGAGACATCGGGTGGTAGTGCGGGCTGGAATACGCCTCGACACAGTGGGCAAAAGCATCCAACCCGGTGCCTGCGGTGATGAATTTCGGCATACCCACCGTCAGTTCCGGGTCACAGATCACCACTGTCGGCAAAACTTTGGGGTGGAAAATGATCTTCTTGGCGTGCGTTTCCGAGTTCGTGATGACACTGGCACGCCCCACCTCCGAACCTGTTCCCGCCGTCGTCGGCACTGCGATAATTGGCGCAATCACATCCGCATTCGCGCGCGTCCACCAGTCGCCGATATCTTCAAAATCCCAAACGGGCCGCGTTTGACCCGCCATAAAGGCAACCATCTTGCCCAGATCCAGCCCCGAGCCGCCGCCGAATGCGATCACCCCGTCATGACCACCCGCCTTATAGGCCGCTACACCGGCATCAAGGTTCTTTTCGTTCGGGTTGGGGTCCACATCGCTGAACAGACCCCGGCCCAGACCGGCAGCCTCCATGATGTCCAGCATCGCCGTGGTGATCGGCAAATCCGCCAGCCCCTTGTCTGTCACCAGCAGAGGGCGCTTTATCCCAGCCGCCGCACAGGCCTCGGGCAGTTCCTTGATGCGGCCAGCGCCGAACTTGATCGCGGTCGGGTAGGACCAGTTTCCAACAAGGCTCATGATGTCACCTTCTTCAGATGGTAAGATTTGGGTCGAGTCAGGTTGTGATACCCGATGGCCGAAAGGCCGCCGCCCCGCCCGGTATTCTTGCAGCCGGTCCAGCAGAGACCGGGGTCCAGATAATCGGCCCGATTCATGAAGACAGTGCCGGTTTCGATCTGATCCCCTACGCGCGCGGCCCGGTCCACATCGCGTGTCCAAAGGCTGGCGGTCAGGCCAAACGCGCTGTCATTCATGAGCGCAATGGCTTCGTTGTCCGAGGATACCTTCATGATGCCCACAACAGGCCCAAAGCTCTCATCCCGCACCACCCGCATGTCGTGGCTAACGTGGGTCAGGATTTGGGGCGTCAGGTAAGCGCCGCCATCATCCTCAGCGAATGTCTCGATATGAGCAACGGCGCCTGCCGCAACCGCCTCGGAAATCTGCGCCCGTACTTCGTCAGCAAAACGGACGTTGGCCATCGGACCCAGTGTCGTCTCGGGGTCTAGCGGATTGCCCAGCTTATAGCCCTGCACAATCTTGACCGCCTTCGCGACGAAGGCGTCATAAAGGCTCTCATGCACATAAATCCGCTCAATCCCGCAGCAGCACTGGCCTGAATTGAACATCGCCCCGTCGATCAGCGTCTCCACGGCGGCATCCAAATCGGCATCCTCCATCACATAGCCCGGGTCCTTGCCGCCCAACTCGGTGCCAACACCGGTAAAGGTGCCCGCCGCCGCGCGTTCCATCGCCTGACCGCCGCCGACGGAGCCTGTGAAGTTCACAAAATCAAACGCGTTGCCCGCGATTAGGTCATTGGTCACACTATGGCTAAGGAAGACATTCTGAAACACGTCCTGCGGCACACCCGCTGAATGGAAGGCCTTCGCCATGCGTTCGCCAACCAGCAAGGTCTGTGTGGCGTGTTTCAAAATCACTGTATTCCCGGCAATCAGCGCGGGCGCCACCGTATTGATCGCGGTCATGTAAGGGTAGTTCCAGGGCGCAACCACAAAGACCACACCATGCGGGATGCGTTTGATGTACCTTTTGAAGGTTTCATCCTCACCCACGACAATATCAGCCAGCGCGCTCTCGGCAATCTCCGCCATATAGCTGGCGCGCTCGTTGAAACCGCCAAACTCACCGCCATACCGCACCGGGCGACCCATCATATGCGCCAGTTCAGGCACGATCTCGTCATTCATCGCGCCAACAGCGGCGACACCTGCAATGACGAGATCAACACGCTCCTGTAACGGCCACGCCGCCCAATTCGCCTGAGCCGCGCGCGCCCGCTTAGCCACCTCAAACGCGGCATCCTGAGACAGCGCCTCACGTTCGGCAAAAACCGATCCATCGATCGGCGAGATACATTGCAACACCTGCCCCATATGCACTCCATTCTCCAAACAAGTAGGATCCCTGCTTCATCTGGCTGAAAACATCCCGGGGGTCTAGGGGCAGAGCCCCCAGCCTGAGCCAACCTCAAGCCCGTTCAAACCCCCGGGCGACCTCCCAATCCGTTACCACACGCTCGAATTCTTCGATCTCAACCTCGGCCGCACGCACGTAGTGATCGACCACCTCATCTCCCATGGCCGCACGCAACATCTTGGACCCCTGCAAAGCCTCCCGAGCCGCGCGCAGGCTTTGCGGGATCAGGCCGGTGTCACCCTTGTAAATGTCGCCACTGGCTGGCGGCTGCAATTCCAGCCCCTCCTCGATACCTGCGATCCCGGCGGCAAGCATCCCGGCCAGCACCAGATACGGGTTCATGTCCGAGCCGGGGATGCGGCATTCGACGCGCACGGCCTTGGTCCCGTCACCGCATAGCCGGAACCCCGCCGTTCGGTTGTCCACCGACCAGATAGTGCGCGTCGGCGCAAAACTACCCTTCACGAACCGCTTGTAGCTGTTGATGTAAGGGGCCATGAAATAGGTGTAATCGGCCGCATATTTCAACAGACCGGCCATGTAACTTTTCATCAGGGCTGACATGCCAAGCTCATCCGCCGGATCATAGAAGGCAGGCCGACCATCGGCCCACAGCGACTGATGCACATGCGAGGAACTGCCGACCTTGTCGTGATGCCATTTCGGCAGGAACGTCGCCGCGTGGCCATGCTGCCAGGCGATCTCTTTCACCGCGTTCTTGGCGATTGAGTGATATTCGGCCGTGTCCATCGCCGGCGCGTATTTGATGTTCAGCTCTTCCTGCCCGGTCTCCGCCTCACCTTTCGAGTTCTCGATCGGAATTCCGGCATTCCAAAGATGATTGCGGATCGGCCGCATCACATGCTCTTCCTTGGTGGTCTGCAGGATGTGGTAATCTTCGTTGTAGCCCGAGATCGGCTCCAGATCGCGGAATCCGTCCTTGCGGATCTGATCAAAGCTCTTTTCGAACAGAAAGAACTCCAACTCGGTCGCTGTCATCGCATCGTAGCCCATGGCTCTTAACCGCTCGACCTGTTTCTTCAGCACTGACCGGGGTGCGTGCGGCACTTCGGCATGCGTGTGGTGATCCAGAACATCGCACATCACCATCGCTGTTCCATCGAGCCAGGGCACGGGGCGCAGCGTGTCCAGATCGGGTTTCATGACGTAATCGCCATATCCCCGCTCCCAACTGGTCGCGGCGTAGCCATCCGGCGTCCCCATCTCCAGGTCGGTGGCCAGCAGGTAGTTGCAGCAATGGGTTTCTTCCCACCCGCCATCGACGAAATGCGCCGCATGAAACCGCTTGCCCATTAACCGGCCCTGCATGTCCACCATACAGACCAGAACCGTGTCTATCTCACCCTCGGAAACCTGGGTTCTGAGATGCTCAAATGTTAAAAACCCCGTCACAATGCCTCCTCCCCGATCACAATGTCCCCGACGCCGGTTCAAGCGGCGCCATGGTGCCCTCGGCCAAATGTGCAACCTAATCGACCGAACGCAACAGGCCGTTGCGTATCTCGATCATCACATTCGGCAGACCCTGGGATTGCGCATGGTGTCGCATAACGCCGTCCGCCGGTCCGTTGCGACGATGGGGAATGCAATCGACATAGTCCAGCATCGTTTCTAAACAGCAGTTGCGCAAATGCAGGCCGCGCATCCCAGCGGATCGGTCTTGATGCTGGTTCAATCAAGCCAATATACTCTGTCCGGCAACGCGATCATCACAGGCTGTCGTGAAACTTGGTTTGAACAGGAGCGAAATTTGAGCCTATAAATTTCCTTATAGGAATAAAAATTTCCTTGTGTTGAATTCCAAGAACCCCGGTGATAGCGTCCCCTTCAAACCTAATAACGGGAGATGCTCTTCGATGTGTGGAATCGTCGGCCTTTTTCTGAAGGACAAGGCGCTGGAGCCGCAACTTGGCTCGATGCTGACCGATATGCTGATTACAATGACCGACCGGGGTCCCGACAGCGCGGGCATCGCGGTCTACCACGAGACCGATGGCAAGACAAAGCTGACCGTACAGTCCGATACGCCGGATACAGATTTCCCTGAACTGGCCAAGGATCTCGCCCGTATCATTGACGGCCCGGTCACACTACGGCGCAACGATACCCATGCAGTTCTGAGCCTAGACGCCGGCAAAGTGGAAGAGGCGCGCCAGAAGGTTCGTGAACTGCGCCCCGGCTTGCGCGTCATGAGCGTGGGTGAGGTCATCGAGGTCTACAAGGAAGTGGGCCTGCCAAAGGATGTGGCCACCCGGTTCGACCTGCCCGCGATGACCGGCAGCCACGGCATTGGCCACACCCGCATGGCAACGGAATCCGCTGTGACCACCGAGGGCGCACACCCGTTCAATACCGGCGCTGATCAGTGCCTCGTTCACAATGGGTCGCTTTCAAACCACAATGCCCTGCGCCGCAAGCTGATGCGTGAAGGCGTGCGCATTGAGTCGATGAATGATACCGAGGTTGGCGCGGCTTATCTGTCATGGAGGATGCAAAACGGGGCCACGCTGGGCGAAGCGCTGGAAAGCAGCCTTGAGGACCTGGACGGGTTCTTCACCTTTGTCGTCGGTACCAAGGACGGATTCGGTGTGGTTCGTGATCCGATTGCCTGCAAACCTGCGGTGATGGCGGAAACGGATCAGTATGTGGCGTTTGGCAGCGAATACCGCGCCCTAGTCAACCTGCCGGGCATCGAGGGTGCAAGCGTCTGGGAGCCCGAGCCCGCAACCGTGTACTTCTGGAGCCACTGAGATGCAGACCTATGATCTTGCAGCAAACGGCCTGCGTGGATTGAACTCGACCCTGCAGGCACAAAGTGGGGATACCAACCAGACCAGCTGGGAGGTTCAGAATCCAAGGGGCAGCCATGCCATTGCGGTTGGTCTGGACGCCCCGATTGAGGTCGTCGTCAAGGGATCGACCGGCTACTACTGCGCCGGGATGAACCAGCAGGCAACCGTCACGGTCGAAGGCTCAGTTGGTCCTGGTGTGGCCGAGAACATGATGTCCGGCACCGTGATCGTTGAAGGGGATGCCAGCCAATATGCAGGTGCGACGGGGCATGGCGGATTGTTGGTGATCAAGGGCAACGCTTCGTCCCGGTGCGGTATCTCGATGAAGGGGATCGACATCGTCGTGCATGGGGATATCGGCCACATGTCCGCCTTTATGGCGCAGGCCGGCAATCTGGTTGTTTGCGGAAATGCGGGGGACGCGCTGGGGGATTCCCTTTATGAGGCGCGCCTGTTCGTGCGCGGCTCGGTCAAAAGTCTCGGTGCCGATTGCATAGAAAAAGAGATGCGGCCCGAGCATATCGCGATCTTAAAGGATTTGTTGGATCGGGCCGGGTCCAATGCCAAACCGGAAGAGTTCAAACGATATGGCTCGGCCCGGCAGCTTTATAATTTCGATGTCGACAACGCAGCCGCTTACTGAGGAGTCAGGATTTAAAGACATGGATCAGACCAATCCCCGCACCCCGCCAATCCAGTCGGCGACCTTTTCCAATCCAATCAATGCTGAAATTCGACGGGCCGCGGCAACCGGCATCTACGATATCCGCGGTGGAGGCGCCAAACGAAAGGTGCCGCACTTCGACGATCTGCTGTTTCTGGGGGCAAGTGTCAGCCGCTATCCGCTCGAGGGGTATCGCGAGCGCTGCGACACCTCGGTGACTCTGGGCACGCGCCATGCAAAGAAACCAATCGAACTGGACATACCGATTACCATTGCCGGTATGAGCTTTGGCGCATTGTCCGGACAGGCCAAGGAGGCACTGGGCCGGGGGGCGTCTGCGGCCGGAACCTCCACAACCACCGGTGACGGCGGCATGACACCTGAGGAGCGTGGTCATTCCAGCAAACTGGTCTATCAGTACCTTCCCTCGCGCTATGGCATGAACCCCAATGACCTGCGCAAGGCCGATGCTGTCGAGATTGTGGTCGGTCAGGGTGCAAAACCCGGCGGCGGCGGCATGCTGCTCGGTCAGAAGATTTCGGATCGGGTTGCCGACATGCGGACCCTGCCCAAAGGGATTGATCAGCGGTCGGCCTGTCGCCATCCGGATTGGACCGGACCAGATGATTTGGAAATCAAAATCCTAGAACTGCGCGAGATTACGGATTGGCAGGTTCCGATCTATGTCAAGGTTGGCGCGACGCGGCCTTATTATGACACGGCACTGGCGGTAAAGGCCGGGGCCGATGTGGTTGTCATGGACGGGATGCAGGGCGGAACCGCGGCAACGCAGGACGTGTTCATCGAGCATGTGGGCCTGCCCACATTGTCCTGTATTCGCCCCGCCGTGCAGGCCTTGCAGGACCTCGGCGTGCATCGCGACGTGCAGTTGATCATTTCAGGCGGGATTCGAACCGGCGCTGATGTGGCCAAGGCAATGGCACTGGGTGCCGATGCTGTTGCCATCGGAACTGCGGCTCTGGTAGCGCTTGGCGACAACGATCCCAAATGGGAGGCCGAGTATCAAAAGCTGGGTACGACAACCGGCGCTTATGACGATTGGCACGAAGGTCAGGACCCTGCCGGGATCACCACCCAGGACCCTGATCTGGCCGCCCGTTTGAACCCGGTCGAGGCAGGCCGTCGTCTGCGCAACTATCTGAAGGTCATGACGCTTGAGGCGCAGACCATCGCGCGCGCCTGCGGCCACAACCACCTGCACAATCTAGAACCCGAGGACCTGTGCGCCCTGACGATAGAGGCTGCCGCCATGGCCCGCGTGCCGCTGGCGGGTACCGACTGGTATCCAGGGAAGGCGGGGTTCTGATCAAAAACGAAACCAAGGCGCGGCTCGACAGAGTGGCGCCTTTCTTCTATCCGACACTATCAACAGGGAAAGGAAAGCCGACCATGACGACAGATCTGGCAGCTTTCGCCAAGGAAAAAGGCGTCAAGTACTTCATGATTTCGTTCACCGATCTGTTTGGTGGACAACGGGCCAAGCTGGTCCCAGCTCAGGTCATTGCCGAGATGCAGGAAGAAGGCGCGGGTTTTGCCGGGTTTGCCACCTATCTCGACATGACACCGGCGCATCCGGACATGCTGGCTTTGCCGGACCCATCCTCGGTGATTCAACTTCCATGGAAACCCGAGGTGGCCTGGGTCGCAGGCAACTGCGCGATGGAGGACAAGGACGTGGCGCAGGCCCCGCGCAATGTTCTGCGTCGGCTGATCGACGAAGCGGCGTCAGAGGGCCTGTATGTCAAGACCGGTATCGAGGCCGAGTTCTTTCTGCTGACACCGGATGGCAAGCAGATCAGCGACCCCCACGACATCGCTGAAAAGCCCTGCTATAACCAGCAGGCGGTTATGCGGCGCTATGATGTGGTGCGCGAAATCTGTGACTATATGCTGGAACTCGGGTGGGGCCCGTACCAAAATGATCATGAGGATGCCAACGGCCAGTTCGAGATGAACTGGGCATTCGATGATGTCCTCAGGACGGCTGACAAGCATTCCTTTTTCAAGTTCATGACCAAGTCGGTAGCTGAAAAGCACGGTTTTCGCGCGACTTTCATGCCCAAGCCTGTCGAGGGGCTGACGGGCAATGGCTGCCACGCCCACATCTCGGTCTGGGACGCGCCCGGCACCGACGCCAAGACCAACGTTTTTGCAGGCGAAGGCGATGGCCAGACCGGTGAGGTCGGGCTGGGTGAGAAAGGTAAGCACTTTCTTGGCGGTATCATGAAACACGCCAGCGCACTGGCGGCGATCACCAATCCGACGGTAAACTCCTACAAGCGGATCAACGCGCCGCGCACCATGTCCGGCGCAACCTGGGCGCCGAACACCGTCACCTGGACCGGCAACAACAGGACGCATATGGTCCGTGTCCCCGGACCGGGACGGTTCGAGCTGCGGCTGTCAGATGGTGCGGTCAACCCATATCTGTTGCAGGCCGTCATTATTGCCGCTGGCCTGTCGGGCATTCGGTCCAAGGCCGATCCGGGGCCGCGCTACGACATTGACATGTACGCCGATGGCCACACTGTGACCGATGCCCCGAAACTGCCGCTGAATATGCTGGACGCGTTGCGGGAATATGACAAGGATGCCGAGTTGAAGGCTGCAATGGGCGAAGAGTTCTCGTCGGCCTTTCTGAAGATGAAGCGGCAGGAATGGGATTCCTTTGTCAGCCACTTCTCAAGGTGGGAACAGGAACATACGCTCGACATTTGACAAACCCAAGGATCGACACCGTTGCAAACGCGGAGCAAGCGCTCAGCTCAGCCATGATCTCTTCCTGGTCACGATGGGAAGCAGTACGGCGCAAATTGAAAAACACGGCGTCGAAAACCATACCCTTGGGGACGCCGCGGCCTGTCAAAGAGGTTACTCTGAAACCCTGATCGCGAGTGACTTAGAGACAACACGCCCCTGAATACGCGATCAGATCAGGCTCGGCTCAAAGCTTGCGACACAACCGGCGATGTTGGCTTGGCAGAGCCGTGTCGCGGATCACTGTTTGCTCTGATAGCAGATGACCGACAGGAACCGGATCGGCAGTTCGATCAGAGTTGTCGGCCCGTGCGGCGCGTCGGCGTCAAAGAACAAAGTATCGCCGGGATGAAGCAGATAGCTTTCCGCCCCATGGCGATACTCCATCTGCCCGTCCAGCATGTAGATCATCTCGATCCCGTCGTGCTGGAAGGTCGGAAAACTATCAGACGTCGAGTCGAGAACAATAAGGTACGGTTCCGTGATCACGCCGCTCGCATTTGATCCGATATGGCCAAGCAGACTGTACTGGTGCCCGGCACGGGTGCCTTCCCGTTCCAGTTCCACACCCTCACCCGCCTTGGTATGCACCGCCTCGCGCCGCTCTTCAAAACCGCGAAAGAAGGCGGTCAATGGCACCGACAACGCGTTCGCAAGCGTTTGCAGCGTCGTCAGAGACGGCGATGTCACACCATTTTCAATCTTGGAGAGCATTCCGATCGACAAGTGCGTCAGTTTGGAGAGTTCGGATACCGTCATGCGTTGTTTCTTTCGAAACGAGCGCACTTCCCGTCCGATTGCTGTTTCAAGCGTACCTTCACGCGTTTCTCGGACTTTATGGGGATCTTGGGTCAACGGTGCCATGGGAGGATATCCAACGCGTTGTTTTTATAGCATCATACATATTCATCTGGGGGAAGATACCAGTGTGCATAACAGCGGCAAAGAAATTTAACACAGGGAATTTTCGTTTACCCGTAAGAAAGCTTACGATAGGTTATCTGCCGATGGAAATCGGATGTACGGAGGATGGACATGCGTCGTATCGGGTTCCTTTTGTTCGAGGGCTTTCCGATGTCTTGCCTGACCTCTGTCATCGAGCCTTTGCGCGCAGCAAATGAAATTTCTGGGCAAGAGGCGTTCAGATGGCAACTTTTCTCCGAAACGGGTGAAAAAGTGATGTCCAGCGCGGGGTTAACGTTCGAACCGCAGGGCGTGTTCGACCGCAACATGAAATTGGACACGCTGATCCTCCTCTCGACGCCGTCCAGCACGTTTGGAAATACGCAGACGGCCGCCCATCTGCGATGGGCGGCCCGCCACGGCGCTGTACTGGGCGCAATCAGCGGTGGTGTTTTTCCGCTGACCCGAAGCGGTGCGGTTTCGGGTGAAACGCTGTCTGTTCATTGGTGCTATGAAACGGCCTATGCCGCAGAGTTTCCGGACGCAGCGCAAAGCAACCGGGTTATCGAGGTATCGCCGCACTGCGTCTCGGCCTCGGGGGCGGCGGCCGCGTTTGACCTAGCACTGTCTTTTATTGGTGACGAACTTGATGCCGAGATTGCGACAGAAGCGGCGTGCTGGTTTCAGCACCCTCTGCTGCGGCAGAGCAGCGTCCGGCAGGCAGTTCCCGCCGCCGGAACCAAAGGTGTCAATGCAAGCCTGCCGCCGCTGGTTGGGCGGGCGGTCGAGGTTTTTTCCCACAACATGACACATACGATCCGGGTCGGCGACGTTGCTGCACAGCTCAGAACCTCGCCGCGGCATCTTGAGCGGAGCTTTAAGAAAGCGACAGGGCTAAGCCCGAGCAGGTATTTTCGACACATGCGTATGAAAGCGGCCCGTCAGATTGTGATGTATTCGAACAATCACCTCACATCGATCGCGGCTTCTGTAGGCTATGCCTCCACGACGGCGTTCAAAAAGCACTATGAAGCCACCTTTGGTCTGAGCCCGATGGAAGATCGCGAGCGGATCATGCTGTACCGGCTTTAACGCAACTGACCGTTCGGATTCGGCGGCTCATAAGAAGTGGCAGGTCTGGATGCACCCGTCTGCTTACTCAAAGATCTTGCGGCAGGACCCGCGTAGAATAAGGGTGCCCCTGTATCTCTCTTGTCGCGGCAAAACATCCGGATCCTGCATATTATCCACCAGGATATCGACCGCATCGCGGATCATGCGTCGGATTGGCTGGCGAATCGTTGTCAACGAGTGGCCGGGCCAACTCGCGGCCGGAATGTCGTCAAAGCCAAGCAGGGAAAAGTCCTGTGGCGGGTTCAGCCCCAGCTCGAAACGTGCGGCGTGCAAAACGCCTAAGGCCATGACATCGCTTGCACAGAACACGGCGTCGGGACGTTCGCCGCGCGAAAACATCCGAAGCCCCGCTTCGCGACCGCTGTTGAAGGTAAAATTGCCCTCTTCACAGAGGAACGGTTTCATCCCGGCCTCTGCGAGACACTCGACAAACCCGGTCTCACGCGCCATTGATGTTGCATCGCCGGTCTCACCGCCGACAAAGGCAATACGGCTATGTCCGGCCTCGACGAGAAACTCGGCAGCCTGGCGACCGCCTTCCCGGTTATCGATCTGCACCGAGTTCACATCCACCCCCTCGGCGCTCCGGTTATACAGCATCACCGGTATCCCGCGCGCACGGCAGGTTTGGGCCATCTGGTCGCTCAGGATGGCCGACATGATGATCGCACCGTCTATCTTGTACTGCATCAGGGTGTTCAGCGCAGTGTCGATCTCGGATTGCGTGTCCACCGTAAACAAGAGCATCTGCCAGCCGCGGGCCTGGATGTTGCGGCTCAGATCCGCGATCGCATTCGCAAAGAACGGGTCCTGAAGCCGCGTTACGATGACCCCGACCATGGCGGATTTCTGTTTCGTGTCGATCCGCGCGGACGACATGCTGCGCGCTATGGCATTTGGCTGGTAACCCATTTCTCTGGCCGCCTCCAGAACCCGGTCGCGAGTCGCTCTGGCGATTGACGCGCTGGGGGAGAATGCCCGCGAGACGGCCGACTGCGACACCCCTGCGGCCTTGGCGACGTCATAAGATGTGATTGATCTTTTGCTCATGTTTCGGCGCTCTAAATGACTTTCTCGCTTGCCTTACAGCGGTCGAATGCAATTTTGATGCATATTCAACGCTCGCAGGTTTTCGATTATCTTAGTTAGGTTTTGTCGCCAATTCCACCCTTGACTCCAAATCTTGTTTCACGCAAATTGCATGCGCATGCAATTCTGTGCAAGGAGGAGCCATTATGTTGTCGGAAGACGAAAAGGACGAGCTTTTTGAGGCGATCTGCGATGGCGACCGTGAAACGGTTGTCGAGTTGATCACCAAAGCCCGCGATATGGGTGAAGACCTTGGGCAACTTCTGAACGATGCAATGATCCCCGCCATGGCCGAGGTTGGCGAGCAATTCTCGGCTGGCGAGATTTTTGTCCCCGAGATGTTAGTGGCGGCGCGGGCCATGAAGGGCGGCATCGACATCATCGAACCGATCCTTGCCGAGAATGAGCACGAACCGCTGGCCCGCGTGTGCATCGGCAGCGTCAAGGGCGATCTGCATGACATCGGCAAGAACCTGGTGGTCATGATGCTCAAAGGCGCCGGGTTCGAGGTCGAGGATCTGGGTGTGGATGTGGCTGATGAGGAATTCGCCAATGCCGTCGAGCGGGGCAACGATGTCGTCTGCCTCAGCGCATTGTTGACGACGACCAAGCCGCAGATGGTCAGCGTTGTGAATCATCTGCGTCAGGCCAATAACTACGCCAAGATCGTCATTGGCGGTGCGGTGATCACACAGGATTACGCCGACAAGATCGGCGCCGATGCCTTTGGAGAGGACGCACCTGGCGCAGTCAAAGCTGTCAAGCGTGCCCTTGGGCTCAACGCCTGATTTTGTAAATGGATGGACGGATGACGGCTCATTTTGGAAGACGTGACATCAGCCGTCGTAATCCGGTGCCGGTGGATGATCTTCTTACCGCCGCCCTTGCACGCCTGCGGCGGCAAAAGCAGTATGCGCGCGTTCTGTCCCGCGATGCCAGCGCCAGCACCGGGCTGGATCAGATGCTGGACCGCGCGACCGAGTGCGTCACCGCATTGGCGCGCGCCGAAGTTGTATTCATGCCCGTTTCCGCACATGCCACCGGAGATGAGACCGAGATCGCCGGGCGCGTCACGCTGAGCGATGCGCGGCTTGCACAGGATCTCAGCAAAGGCGGCTGTTTAACCGCCTATCTTATGACGCTGGGCTATTCACAGGCGGATGCGTTCGAAATGCTGCAAGGCGACTATATGGCCCACCATGTGCAAACAGATCTGGCCAGCGAAGTGTTGTTTTCGCTCGGGCGCCTTGCGCTTCGTATGCAACAGGCGGACCATCCCGGCCAAGAACTCAGGCGCATATCGGTGCAGGCCACCGAGCTCTGCGGCGCCCGAAAGATCTGGGATGCGGCCAGTGTTCAGGCCTTGCTGGGATGCTTCGACGGGATCAATCCCGGTGTTACCGTCACTGATACAGGCTGTTTTCAGCCCCTCAATTCGCTGCTGGGTCTGACGGTTCGTCTATAAGGTCTTGTCTCAGGGCTTTTGGTTCTGGGCGTCCAGCATGCCTTGATATCTCTGGCGGTTGAACGGGTGATCGGGATGCGAGCCATAGGTTGACAGATAGGTGTCGTGATTGCGCCCCCAGCCTTGCATCAGCACCGACAGGACCAGCGCCAGGATCACCACCAGAGCGAGACCACCCGCGATCCAGGGCATCCAGAATTGGGACAGCCCCGTTGTGACCGCGCCGCCGGCGCAGAACAGGGCAAAGTAGCCTGCGGTCTTGTGATACGCCTCGAACCACCAGCGTTGCGGCGTCATGTCGAAATGATCACCGCCCCAGGTTGATCGGTCCTCGGGGTCGGCAGCCGGGTCCTTGCGTCCACCGTGACTGCCGCGGAACCAGGCCGATAAAATCTGCAAAACGCCCAGCGTCACGGTTGCAATACCGAACCATGCATGAAGCGTTCCTGAAAAACCGCCAGAGAGCATCGCGGCGAACGCCACCCCGCCGACCGCCAGGAATACGGCCGTATAGAGCGCATACTTATGAAAGCTCCAGCACAGTTCCGGCCAGGCCCATTTGGGCGTGCCGCGCGGAATGCCGTAAGTCGACGGAGGGATCTTGCCAAAGCGCAGGAACATCACCGCCAGCGGCACCAGCACGAACCAGACGCCGAACATTAGAACCGCATGGTTTTCCCAATGGATCGGGATGACGATATCCAAAAGCGGAATCCGTCCCTCCGAGGGAATTTCATAGGCCATAACCGGCCTCGTTGAGCGCATCGCGATTGAATACGAGGTCCGGCGACAACGCGCCCTTCAATCCGGCCAGAATATTCTGCGCAGCGACGATGCCCATCCGCCGCGCGGCCTCGGCGCTCAGTGCCGCCGAGTGCGGGCTCAGCACCACGTTGGGCAGCGTAAGCAACGGTAAATCTACGGGCGGCGGTTCCTGCGCGAAACAGTCCAGACCTGCGCCGCCGTCTTTCATCGGTCCGGTCAGCGCGGCATACAGAGCCTCTTCATCGATCAGCCCGCCCCGAGCGGCGTTCAACAGGATTGCCGACGGCTTCATCTGCGCCAATTCCTGCCGTCCAATCAACCCGCGCGTTTCCGGCGTCATGGGCAGGTGCAAACTCAGCGCGTCGACCTCGGGCAGGGCAGCGCGCCAGTCGTCAACGAGGTGGTAGCCAGCACCATCAATCGTTTCTGGATCGACGAACGGATCAAAGATCATAACCCGCATGTCAAAAGCAGCGGCGCGACGAGCAACCTCGCGCCCGATCCTGCCAAAACCCAACAACATCAGGCTCCGCCCGGACAACTCACCGACGCCCAGGCTGTCGCGGATCGCCCAATTGCCGCTGCGAACCGCCGCATCATAAGGCGCAATCTGTTTGACCAACGCCATCAACATCGCCATGACCTGTTCGGCCACAGACACCGCGTTGACCGGCCCAACGATGGTGACAGGTACACCCCGCGCGCCAAGTGCGTCCACCGGAAGGTTATCGCAGCCCACACCGTGGCGCGAAACCACCTTGAGGTGGGGCATCTGCGCCGCATGCTGTTCCGTCAGCACCCCATAGCGGATCAGCAGAGCGTCTGCCCCGACCAGTAGGTCCAGCGGCAGCGCCGCACCGGGATCGGAGATAGTTTCGATCTCCAGCCCCGGCTCGGTTTTCAGAACCGCCATCCCATCAGGGTGAATCTGTCCCGAGACAAGCACCCGTGCCATCAAAGGCCCTCCATCTCCATGATGGTGAGACCGGCATTCATATCCGTGGTATAAATCAGCCCCTGCTTGTCCACATAGACATCAGTGGTATCGACAACGACCGGCCGGTTAGGGCGATAATCCATCAGCTTGTTCGGCGCGGGCGGCACACAAACGGCAACCTCTTCGGGTCGGAACTGGTTCGAAATGTCATAAACCCGCAGGCCCGCATTCTGGTAGCTCACGAACATCAATTCTTCGCTCTGGAACCCTTCTGACCGGTTCTCGTGCACATTGTGCGGCCCGAATTGTCCGCCTTTGGTTTTGTAGTCCTCTTCATCGGGCGGCAGCGTGGTAGCGATGGTCACTGGGTTCTCCGGCACGGAAATGTCGTAGACCCAGTTGCGCTTGATGCCATCCTCGCAATTGTCGGCCTGGCTCTCCTCGACCACGAACATCAATCCGCGTCCGGGCAACGGCAGGGTGTTATGGGTATGACCGGCAAAAGGTGGGCACGGGTTGTCATGCGACAGGAATTTTGGATTGTGGCGGTCCGACACGTCGATCAGGGACATGCCGCCATCGCGCCAGGCGGCCGCCGCCAAATCACCCTTTACGATCGCGTGGTGCAGCGCATAGCGGTACTTCTGGTCCCAGTGCGGTTCCTCACCCGCTGCTTTGTTCATCCCGGGCAGCCAGAGCTGTGAGACAATCTGGGGTTTTTCCGGGTTGCGGAAATCGGCGATCATGAAGATGTCGTCCGAGAATCCCGGCGGCAGAGCCGAGAAATAGACCCAGTCACCACCGTCCCAAAACATCCGGTGTACACCCAGACCGGGGACGTCGAGAAACGCGATCTCGCGCGGGTTGGCGCGGTCCGAGATGTCGTAAACGCGCATTCCCGCCGAGTAGGCGCGGTCGCCGCCGGTTACATCCACTTTGTCCGCAACCGAGCCCTTGTAATAGTCCCCCGGATCGAATGCCCCCGAGGTTTCGACCCTAAGCATGTCGCACATATTGTTGACGATCATAATGTCGCCATAGGTCTGGATATGCTGGCTCCACGTGCCTTCGGGCTGTGGCATATGCTTGACGAATTTCGGGTTCTTCGGATCGCGCACATCCATGATCGAGAACCCGTTGTTGAAGACATGGCCAACATAGGCATAGCCGCCCGACACCATGATCTGAATACCATCGGCGCGCCCGCCCTGGTCCGAGTTACTCAGAATTCGAATGTTACGGCTGTAGTCGGGCGTCAATAGGTCGTTGGTCATGCCATCCTCCGTTAGTCGTGCCCGGGGGCGTCCGATAACGCCTTCAGGGCTTTGGCACCTTCGATCAGGAAAGAATGGTCGGCACCAATTGCAAAAAAGCTCGCACCGGCTGAGTGCCAGCGCGTTATGTCTTCTCCGGGGGCGCAGAACAGCCCGGTGGCAGCGCCCTTGGCGCCGAGAAGGTCATCGGTAATCCGCTGGATTTTTTCCGAGCCAAAGTCGCTGAGCCCGTAAGACACCGTCAGGTCGACACGTCCGACGAACAGAGCGTCCACTCCCGGTATGGCGGCGATATCCTCGGCACAATCCACGCCGTCCCTGTCCTCGATCTGGCAGATCAGCGACACCTCGGCATCCGCTGCAGCAATATGGTCGGACAGTGGCCGCATGCCATACTCTCCGGCACGGGTGGTGCCGGCGATGCCGCGCCCGCCCGGGCCGTAGTGGGCGGCGCGCGCCAGCGCCTCGGCCTGCGCAACCGACTCGACATGCGGGACGACAACTCCGGCGGCCCCCATGTCCAGCACGTTCAGGATAAACGCCGCATCATGATTTGGCACCCGCACGAGCGTCGCACAGCCCACCGCCCGCGCGGCCAACAGGCAAGCGTTGATCGAGGTTTTGTCGAAAGGCCCGTGTTCTCCGTCTAGTACGAGAAAGTCGAGCCCGCATTGCCCCAGAACCTCGACCACCGCTGCGTGCGGGGTTTTCACGAAACACCCGACCAGCCGTTGTCGGGCGGTCAGGCGTGCCTTGAATCGGGCGTTTGGGGTCATGTTCGGGGTCATACCGTTTCCTCTTGTTTCAGACGTTCGAAATACGAGGCATTGCTTGCCAGATCCGCGTCGAGGTCGAGCGGATAGCGACCCATCTGTCGGACCATGTCGAAAAAAGCCAGCGTATTTTCTGGCGGGATATCGTGGCCGATGTTGTGGCAGGGTGCGATAATGTACCCGCCGCCCGCACCCAGATCGGTCATCCGGCGGGCAATCTCCCAGCGCAGTTCCTCATGCGTGGCGTTGGGCATCATCTGCTGAACGTCCATCGCGCCGTGAAACGCCAGCCGGTCGCCGAATCGGGCCTTCAGCGCTGCTGTCTCGTCCATGCCCGCCGTCGATGTCTGCACCGGGTTGAGAATGTCGGCCCCGGTCTCAATCAGATCTTCGATCAGCGGCAGCACCGCGCCGTCGGTATGCATCATCAGGTAGACGTCGGCGCAGGATTTGATGTGCTGGTGCAGCTTTGTATGAAACGGCTTAATGCGTTTGCGGTAGACTTTCGGCGAGATCAGCAGCGAGGTTTGCGTGCCCAGGTCGTCGGTTACATAAGCGATCTGAACATAAGGGCCCACTTCGTCCAAGAACCGCGACCACATCCGGCACAGCAGGTCGGTGATCTTGCCCAGTACGGCATCCGCCAACTCGGGGTTGATCACCAGGTCCATAAAGAACTGCTGATATCCGCGCATCTGCAAGGCCGACATAAGCGGGCCAGCCTTGATCGCATCCGCCCCCAAAACATAACCGGTATTTTCATACAGGTCCTTGGCCCGCTCCCGCAGGCCCGCGAACTGTGCCGGATCTTCGGGGTCGGGCCAGTCATATGCGGCGACATCCTCGGGTGTTTCGCAGGCTGCAAGCGGCGCCGTCGCCAGGCTGTCGACCGCAAAGTGATCGCCATGAGCGCCCCGGTACGGTACGCCCCACATATCAATGTAACCGTCCGTATCAGTGCGTTCCGTGATTTGCACCCAATTGGGCACCATCCAGCGGAAATCGACGCCAAAGTGCTGTAGAAGCTCCTCATCCGGCACGATGGTCTGTGCCATGCGGTCCAGAATCGACTCGCCATTGGTCATGCCCAGTTGCGGTAGCAGCGGCTTTAGAGCCGCGTAATGCGTCTTGTGAATCGATCCGATATGCTTGCCCATGTCGAGCGGCACCCATTCAGGCCCTGTTCTTTCCATTGCCGCCCGGAAATTCTCTCTTGGTGTCATCGCCATGGTTCGAACCAGCCTCCCGCCACTGATGCGCCGATATCCGGTCTGCATCGAAAATACTGCATGCGCATTCAATTGCATTTCTATGCAATGTGTCAATAGTGCAAATTCGGTCTGTAATATCTATCTTAATTGCATAATTATTTTGATTGCATGCGCATGCAATTTTGTGCTAATTGCGCCGACAGACTGATTTCTCTGTCCGAATTCAAGCCAGTCTGCCAAGGGGAGGAGATTGCGATGTCTTTGCTGAGTTTCAAGAAACGGGAAGTGGTTGAGGCTGGTCCGGTCAATCCGACGGTTGAGGCCTTTTTGCAGGGCTATTCGATTGAGGTGATGCCTCGGACGGCTGAGAAGGTTGAGGATTTCCGCGCGTTGTTGCCTGAAGGCACCCGCGTCTACATCGCCCATATCGAGGGCACGCCGATCGAGGACATGGTCAAGACCGCCAAGCGCATCGCGGATGAGGGCTATCCGGTCATGCCGCACTTCCCGGCGCGGATCATCAAGGACGCCGCGACGCTGGAAAACTGGGTCTCAATGTATCAGGGCGAGGCGGGCGTCGATCAGGCGCTGCTGCTGGCCGGTGGCATAGCCAAACCGCATGGCGATTTCGACAGCTCGATGCAGTTGCTGGAAAGCGGTCTGTTCGACAAGGCAGGCTTCAAACGCCTGCATGTGGCGGGTCACCCAGAGGGCAACAAGGACATTGATCCCGACGGCTCGACAAAGAATGTTGATGACGCGCTGCGTTGGAAACAGAAGTTCAGCGAAACCACCGACGCCGAAATGGCACTGGCGACCCAGTTCGCTTTCGATGCCAAGCCGATCATCGCCTGGGCGGACAGCCTGAAAGAGGCGGGGATCAACATCCCGGTGCATATCGGCATCGCAGGTCCAGCCAAGCTGCAGACCCTGATCAAATTCGCCATCGCCTGCGGTGTTGGCCCGTCGCTGAAGGTTCTGCAGAAACGCGCCATGGATGTGTCCAAGCTGTTGCTGCCGTATGAGCCGACGGATGTGATCACCGAACTGGCCACCCACAAGGCCGCCAATCCGGAGTTCAACATCACCAACGTGCATTTCTTCCCGCTGGGCGGATCAAGACCAACGCCAACTGGGCGATCAATAACGGCGGTGCGTCGGCACAGCCTGCAAACGCTTAAGGACCGGACATGACCCGTACAGTCGTCGAATCAAAAACAAAACTGCCGTTCTGGGCTTTGACGAACCGTTCTGCGTGATCGGTGAGCGCATCAACCCCACGGGTCGCAAGAAACTGGCGGCGGAACTGGAAGCGGGCGATTTCTCGACCGTCGAGAAAGACGCGCTGGCGCAGGTTGCGGCCGGTGCGACCGTCCTGGATATCAACGCCGGGGTTGTCTACAACTCGAACCCAAACCCAAACGAGACCGAGCCGCCGCTGATGCGCCGGATTGTCGAGCTGGTGCAGGGTCTGGTGGACGTGCCGCTGTGCATCGACTCGTCGGTTCCGGGCGCGTTGGAAGCCGGTCTGGAGGCGGCTGAAGGCCGTCCGCTGCTGAACTCGGTGACTGGCGAGGAAGAACGCCTGGAACTGGTTCTGCCGCTGGTCAAGAAGTACAACGTGCCGGTTGTGGCGATCTCGAATGACGACACCGGTATTTCCGAAGATCCCGATGTGCGTTTTGCCGTCGCCAAAACGATTGTCGAGCGGGCCGCCGATCACGGCATCCCCGCCCATGACATCGTGGTCGACCCGCTGGTCATGCCCATCGGTGCAATGGCAACCGCCGGCAACCAGGTCTTTGCCCTGGTCCGTCGCCTGCGCGAGGAACTGGGCGTGAACACCACCTGCGGTGCCTCCAACATCTCGTTTGGTCTGCCCAACCGTCATGGCATCAACAACGCCTTCCTGCCCATGGCCATGGGCGCCGGTATGACCTCGGCCATCATGAACCCGGTGGCCTTGCCGGTGACGCAGAAAAAGATTGCCGAAAAGAAAGAGGCGGTGGCTGCCGCCGGCATCATCCTGCCCGAGGGCATGGAGGACGAGGCCTTTGTACAGATGTTCGGTCTCGGCTCGACCCTGCCGCGCGCCGGCAAGGAAATGGAAGCCATCCGCGCCGCCAACCTGCTCACAAACAACGACCCACACGGCGGCGCATGGATCAAATTTAATAAGGCGCCCGAGGCAGAGGGGGCCAAGGCTCGCACACCGCGACGGCGGCGCATGGCGGGATAATGTACCCGTCACGCTGGAGAGCGTGTGCGGATACACAGGCTCACCACCAGCGATCGTTGCGTCCAAAGCCATGTTCTGACGGAGCTCCGAAGCATGGTGGGCTGGAAAGGCGGTTTTTCAGAAATCCAGGCCGAGATCGACCGTTCGAACAGAATGTGTCAACGCACCGGACGAAATGTAATCCACCCCGGTTGCGGCAATCGACGCAACCCGATCAAGCGTCACGTTCCCGCTTGCTTCAGTCTTCATCCGGCCATCGACCATGGCAACCGCCTCGCGCAGCGCCTCGTTGTCCATATTGTCCAACAGCACGACAGACGCGCCACCAACCTCCAGCACCTCGGCCAGTTGGTCCAGCCGGTCGACCTCGATCTCGACGGCCATCATATGACTCGCTCGGGCCTTGGCTGCGGTGAGAACCTCGGGGATTCCGCCCGCAGCGGCGATGTGATTGTCCTTGATCAGGATCGCATCGGACAGTGAATAGCGATGGTTGAACCCGCCGCCGTGCAGGACGGCCAGTTTTTCCACAATCCGAAGTCCCGGGGTGGTTTTGCGGGTGCAGGTTATCCGGGCATCGGTCCCCCGGGTCTGATCCACGAAAGATGCTGTCTGGGTGGCAATTCCTGTCAGGCGACCCGCGAAGTTGAGCGCAACCCGCTCCGCTGACAGGATGGACGCGACCGACCCCGTGATGGTCATCAACGTATTGCCCAGGTGGCAGGTCTGACCGTCCTGAAAATGGGCTTCAATGTCCAAGGCCGGATCGACCAGACGAAATGCAATCGCGGCAACCTGCAGTCCTGACACCACGGCATCTTCGCGTGCGTTCAGTTTGGCCTCATAGATGGTTCCGTCAGGTATGACAGCGCGCGTGGTGACATCACCATAGGTGCCCAGATCCTCCATCAAGGCGGCGCGAACCAACGGTTCCAGAACCAAATCAGGCAGGGTCGCGTAACTCATGACAGTTCCTTGCAGGCTTGAGCCCGAATTTCGAGCGCTTCGGACAGATGCATCCGGGATCGTCTGCCAATGTCATCGGACACATCAGGGAAATCGGAGCGTTCATGCGCCCCGCGGCTTTCTTCACGGACCAACGCTCCAGCGGCAATCAAGGTTGCGGTGGCACACATGTTTTGGAATGCAGGAACCTTCTGGTGGGGGGCCTCAAGTTCAGCAATCGCATGCAAAGCGCGTGTTAGACCTTCGCGATTTCGCACCACACCAACATAGCGGGTCATTGTCTGGCGCAACTCCTCAACCGCTTGTTCAGTACCGTGTGTGTAGGTTTTAGAAAAGCCAATATCCAGCAGATCAGCATGAGAGAATACAGGCAAAGCGCCGGATATGTCTTCCGCACAAATACGGGCATAAACCAGGGCCTCTAACAGCCCGTTTGACGCAAGCCGGTTCGCCCCGTGCAGCCCGGTCGAGGACGCCTCGCCACAAACCCAGAGTCCGCCAAGGCTGGCGCGTCCGCGTGTATCTGTTGCGACACCGCCCATATGATAATGCGCCGCAGGGGCAACCGGTATGGGCTGTTGTACCGGATCGATGCCGTTGCGGGCGCAGTATTCCACCACCGATGGGAACAGCTCTTTGATCCGCGCGCCCAGGGCCGTGCGCGTGTCCAGCATTGGTCTGTTGCCCGCCTGGATTTCGGCAAAGATTGCACGTGCCACGACGTGGCGGGGGGCAAGTTCTGCATCGGGGTGAATGTCCCGCATAAAACGGGTGCCATGCCTGTTGATCAGGATCGCGCCCTCGCCGCGTAACGCCTCGGTCGCCAAAGGCGCCGGATCTTCGCCGACATCCATGGCCGTTGGGTGAAACTGAACAAACTCAGCATCCGCGATCATCGCCCCTGCGCGGGCCGCCAGCCCGATGACCTGCCCGCAAATCCGGGGCGGGTTGGTGGTCAGGGCATACAGCCCGCCGGACCCGCCACCGGCAAGCAACACGGCCGGTCCACGTAGTGTCACGATGTCCGATCCTCCGGATGCGTCCTGAATAGAGACACCAGTGACGCGGCCGTTGTCCACATCCAGCCCAACGGCAAAGACACCTTCGAGCACCTGAATCGAGGGCGTTTCCCGAACTTGTTCGATCAGCGCTGCCATGATCTCGGTCCCGGCCTGATCCCCTTTCACCCGCACCACGCGTGCAAAGCTGTGCGCGGCTTCGCGCGACAACACATAGTCACCATCTTCGGTCCGGTCGAAGGGTGTTCCCAGAGTTGTCAGATCGAGGATGTAGGCGCGCGCCTCGCGCGTTACCAGCTCCGCAACATCGGGCTCGACCGTGCCCGCCCCGGCCTGAACCGTATCTGCCGCATGGCTTTCCGGACTGTCTGCAAGATCCATAGCGGCGGCGACCCCGCCCTGCGCCCATGCTGAGCTGGCCCCCTCACCCAGGGGATCCGGTGAGATCACCACCACCGGCTGCGGTGCCAGTTTCAACGCGGCATACAGCGCTCCGATACCGGCGCCCACAATGATGACGCGATCCGTGGCGATGTCGGTCATTTCGGATCAGATACCCAGCTTGCGCGACAGGTCTATCATCGCCTGCACCGACTTGCGCGCCTTGCTGGCGACGTCTTCGGCAACCTCGACCTGACCTTCCATGGTGTGCAGCACATAGAGGATTTTTTCGAGCGTGATCTTTTTCATGTAGGGGCACATGTTGCAGGGACCGACAAAATCGACCTCCGGCAACTCATCCGCAATGTTCGATGCCATCGAGCATTCGGTGATCAGCATGGCCTTTTCAGGCTTTTCGTCATGGACGTATTTCAAGATGCCGCTGGTTGACCCCGAGAAATCGGCCTCGGCCACGACATCGGGTGGGCATTCGGGATGAGCGATCAGGCGCGTGCCGGGATTCCACTCGCGAAAATCGCGCAAATCTTGCGCCGTATACTGCTCATGTACGATGCAGGATCCCGGCCAATAGACCACGTTTTTATGGCTTTCATTGGCCACGTTCTGCGCCAGATACTGATCCGGCGTCATGATGACCGTGTGGCTTTCCATCGCATTCACGATTTGCACCGCGTTCGATGAGGTACAGCAGATATCCGACGCCGCTTTGACCTCGGCCGTAGTGTTCACATAGGATACGACCGGCGCGCCCGGATATTTGGCGCGCATCTCTTCGACACCATCAGCCGTGATCGATTCCGCCAGGGAACAGCCCGCTTTCATATCCGGCATTAGAACGGTTTTCTGCGGGCTCAGGATTTTCGATGTCTCGGCCATGAAATGTACACCGGCCTGCACGATTATGTCTTCTTCGACCTCACTGGCCTTTATGGCCAGTTGCAGGCTGTCACCCACAAAATCCGACACGCCGTGGAAAATCTCGGGCGTCATGTAGTTATGACCCAGAATTACCGCATTGCGCTCCTTTTTGAGCGCGTTGATCGCGCGCACGTAAGGTGCATAAATCGCCCAGTCTGGCGGGCTGACCACGCGATCCATTCGCGCGTAGATGTCTTGCATCTCAACGGCCAGCTTGGCCGAAGGGGCGAGGTCATAGACGTCCGAAAGAACGGACCGGACTTGCATAAGATCGAGCAACGGACGAGCCACCTTTTCAGTTGTCGTTTGCCTGGTGCACTACTTAAGAATCTAGGCCTATCCGATACAACTTCATTGCGAAACCGGAAAGTGTGACTTTAGCGCTAAGCTACGCGTAAAACTTCGTAAATCGCAGGACACGACCGTATCGCTTTTGCGGTTCCAGTCTTCGGATTCACCCCAGAATCCCAGGCAAACGCAGTCCGTGCGCGCGCGCGCAGTCCTTTGCACTTTCGTATCCTGCGTCCGCATGCCGCCAGACACCCGAAGCCGGGTCGTTCCAAAGGACTCTCTCCAACCGCTTAGCCGCCGCATCGGTACCGTCCGCGCAGATCACAACACCTGCATGCTGACTGAAACCCATGCCGACACCGCCGCCATGATGCAGCGACACCCAGGTCGCGCCAGAGGCCGTATTGACCAGCGCATTCAATAACGGCCAATCCGAAACGGCGTCAGACCCATCCTTCATTGCCTCGGTCTCACGGTTGGGGGACGCCACCGAGCCGCTGTCCAGATGGTCCCGCCCGATGACCACTGGGGCTTTCAACTCGCCGGTTCTGACCATCTCGTTAAACGCGAGCCCGGCTTTGTGCCGATCCCCCAACCCAATCCAGCAGATGCGCGCGGGCAGGCCCTGAAAGGCGATGCGTTGCTGCGCCATGTCCAGCCAGTTGTGCAGATGGGTGTTCTCCGGGAAAAGCTCCTTCATCTTTGCGTCGGTCTTGTAGATATCTTCCGGGTCGCCCGACAGGGCACACCATCGAAACGGGCCGATCCCCCGGCAAAAGAGCGGGCGGATATAGGCAGGCACAAAACCGGGGAAGGCAAAGGCGTTCTCCAGCCCCTCATCCTGCGCCACCTGACGGATGTTGTTGCCATAATCCAGTGTCGGCACGCCCGCGTTCCAGAAATCGACCATGGCGGCCACATGCTGTTTCATTGACGCGCAGGCCGCCTTTTCCACCGCCTTGGGATCGCTTTCGCGTTTGTCCTTCCACTGGGCAATAGTCCACCCCAGCGGCAGATACCCGTTGACCGGATCATGAGCGCTGGTCTGGTCGGTGACGATATCAGGGCACATGCCACCGGCCTGCATCCGGGCGTAAATCTCGGGAAAAACTTCAGCGGCATTGCCCAGCAAACCGACCGATTTGGCCTCACCGGCCTTGGTCCAGCGGTCGATCATCTCAAGCGCTTCGTCCAGCGTCTCGGCCTTTTCGTCCAGGTATTTGGTGCGCAGGCGGAAATCGATGCTGTCTGGGTTGCACTCGACGGCTAGGCAGCAGGCCCCGGCGAAGACAGCCGCCAGAGGCTGCGCGCCACCCATGCCACCCAGACCCCCGGTCAGAATCCACTTGCCGGTTAAATCGCCGCCATAGTGCTGACGCCCGGCCTCAGCAAAGGTCTCATAGGTGCCCTGCACGATGCCTTGCGTGCCGATGTAAATCCACGAGCCGGCGGTCATCTGGCCGTACATCATCAACCCCTTCTTATCGAGCTCGTTGAAGTGATCCCAATTTGCCCAATGCGGCACGAGGTTCGAGTTTGCGATCAGCACGCGCGGCGCGTCCGTGTGTGTCCGCACGATCGCAACAGGTTTGCCGGACTGCACGACCAGTGTCTCGTCCTCTTCCAGATCTTTGAGGCTGGCAACGATGGTGTCAAAATCGTTCCACGTCCGCGCCGCGCGGCCAATACCGCCATAGACCACCAACTCATGCGGGTTTTCGGCCACATCGGGGTGCAGGTTGTTCATCAGCATCCGCATCGGCGCTTCGGTCATCCAGCTTTTTGCATTCAGCTCGGGGCCGGTTGGCGGATACACATCGCGCGTGTTCTTGCGGGGATCGGTCATGGGGCAAGCTCCAATGCTGTGTCCTTGATGACGTCCAGGATATCTGTCAGCCAGCGCCGCAGGCGGGCGGCTTTTTTAGTATCATATGTCCAAGGCGGGGTTTCGGTGTTCAGGTAGGTCGACTGGGCCACTTCCATCTGAATCGCGTGTATGCCAGCTTCTGGCCGGCCATAATGCCGGGTTGACCAGCCGCCCCGGAACCGCCCGTTCAGCACCGTGCTGTAGGGCGATGACGCCGCAAATTCATGTGCGACGGCTTCAATTTCGGGCGCACAGGTCTCGCCTCCGTTGGTTCCGATATTTAGGTCTGGCAGGGTGCCGTCGAACAGAAACGGAATGCGACTGCGGATTGAGTGGCAATCATACAGCACCGCAACGCCATGGATCGCCTTCACACGCGTCAACTCGGCCGCCAAAGCCTGATGATACAGAGTGTGAAACGCGGCACGTCGCTCGGCAGTATCCGAGGCGGTGGGCGCAGTATCCCAAATGTCCTGCCCGTCAAAATCCGTCAGCGGCACAAGCGTCGTGGTGTTCTGACCCGGGTATAGCGAAACGCCAGACGGATCGCGATTGGCATCGATCACATACCGATGAAATGTGGCGCGCACCGTTGTGACGTCGGGCAGCAGCCCTTCGTAAAGCGTGTGAATATGCCAGTCTGTGTCGGTCAACTCGCGGCCAATATCGTTGAGCTTGGCTTTGACCGCCGAAGGCACATAGGTGCCGGTATGCGGCACACCCAGAACCAACGGCCCTTCGCCTCGACTGATGTCCACCACCTCTGTCACGCAGAAAGCTCCGGCATCGCGACACCCGTTCCATGCGCAATTTCGCCGCTTGCGATCAGGGCCGAGGCCGTTTCTATCTCGGTCGCCATGTACCGGTCATCGCCCAGAACCGGAATTTCAGACCGTAGACGCGTCATCACACCCTGCAGCGTTTCACTTGTTACCAGCGGTGCCCGGAATTCGACGCCCTGCGTGGCGCATAGCAATTCGACGCCCAGAATACGTTCCAGATTGGTGACCATCGGCCCCAACCGCCGCGCGCCATGGGCCGCCATCGAGACGTGATCCTCCTGATTGGCCGACGTTGGCGTGCTGTCCGTGACGCATGGATTGGCCAGGTGCTTGTTCTCACTCATCAGTGCGGCGGTGGTGACCTCGGCAATCATGTACCCCGAATTCAGCCCCGGGTTTGGGGTCAGGAAAGGTGGCAGGTCGAAGCTCAGTGCCGGGTCAACGATCAAGGCAATGCGCCGCTGTGCAATGGAACCGATCTCGGCCAAAGCCAGCGCGATCATGTCAGCAGCAAAGCCGACTGGTTCGGCGTGAAAATTCCCGCCAGACACGATCATTCCCGCGTCGGACAACACCAAGGGATTGTCCGTGGCAGCGTTTGCCTCAATCTCCAGAGTGGTTGCGGCCTGACGCAGAACATCCAGGGCCGCCCCCACAACCTGCGGCTGGCAGCGGATACAATACGGGTCCTGGACGCGAGTGTCGCCGTCGCGGTGGCTTTCCCGAATGACCGAACCCGCCAAGATGGCGCGCATCGTGGCCCCTGCCTCGATCTGGCCGCGATGACCGCGCAGCGTATGGATCTCGGGTTGAAGTGGCGCGGTTGACCCCATAATGGCATCGGTTGTCAGGGCCGACGTGACCAGCGCGCTCTGCGCGGCCTGCCACGCACCGAACAAACCGGCCAACGCGAATGCGGTTGAAAACTGCGTTCCGTTGATCAGCGCCAGGCCTTCTTTGGGGCCAAGTTCGATAGGCTCCAAGCCAGCCGCTTTCAACGCGCCATCACCAGGCATCACCATACCGTCAAATTCGGCTTCGCCATCACCCATCATGACGGCGGCCATATGAGACAAGGGCGCCAAGTCACCCGAGGCCCCGACGGACCCTTGCGCCGGAATCGCCGGCGTCACGCCTGTCTCCAGCATCGCTTGCAGCAGATCAATCAACTCCGACCGCACACCTGAGGCGCCGCGACCCAGGCTCAGCAGTTTCAGCGCCATCATTAAACGGGCATGGGCCCGCGGGATGGCAGGCCCAACGCCGCAACAGTGGCTAAGGATCAAGTTACGCTGCAGCTTGGCCGTATCCTCGGGTGCGATCTTGACGCTGGCCAGTTTTCCGAACCCTGTGTTCACGCCGTATACCGCAGCCTCACCGGCCGCCGCATCCGCGATGCGCTGGTATGCGGCTTCTATCGCCGGACGACAGGCATCATCCAAACGCACGGCGCATTCCTCGCGATAAATCCGTTCCAACTGCTGCAACGTGACAGAGCCAGGCATCAGGGTCAGGGGTGTCACGAAGTGCCTCCAAAAATGCGCGCGTAGAGCGGGTTAAAGCCGATACGATATGCCAGTTCCGCCGGATGCTGGACGTTCCAGACTGCCAGATCGGCACGCTGCCCAGACATGATCTGGCCGCAATCGGTCAGCCCAAGGGCGCGCGCCGCATGGGCCGTGACACCCTTCAGGGCTTCTTCGGGTGTCATTTGAAACAAGGTGCAACCCATGTTCATCGCCAGCAGCAAAGAGGTCATCGGCGCGGACCCGGGGTTGCAGTCCGTTGCCAGTGCCATTGGCACGCCATGCTGGCGGAGCAGATCAACCGGCGGAACTTGCGTTTCACGCAGCGTGTAGAATGCGCCCGGCAGGATGACACCCACAGTGCCCGCCTCGGCCATCGCCTGAACGCCAGCCTCGTCGAGATATTCGATATGGTCCGCTGACAGCGCGCCATAGCTGGCCGCAAGTTTCGCGCCACCCAGATTTGACAACTGTTCTGCGTGAACCTTGATCGGCAAACCCAGCTGTTTCGCGACGTCGAACAGAGGAGTCAATTGTTCAGGCAGAAAGGCAATCCGCTCACAGAATGCATCAACCGCGTCAACCAGCCCCTCGGCATGAGCGGCCCGCAATGTTGGAATGCAAATGTCCGCGATATAGGCCTCTGCCCGGTTCTCGTACTCGACCGGGATCGCATGCGCGCCCAGAAAACTGGTCACAACGCGGACCGGACGATGCTGCGGCAGCGCTTTTGCGGCGCGTAGCATGTTCAGCTCGGTCTCGCGATCCAGCCCATAGCCTGACTTCACCTCGATCAGCGACACGCCTTCGGCAAGCATGGCGTCTACACGCGGCAGGGCCTGGGCGATCAAGTCATCCAAGCTGGCATCGCGTGTGGCCCGGACCGTTGAAATGATCCCACCACCAGCGCGCGCGATCTCTTCGTAGCTGGCACCTTTCAGACGCATCTCAAATTCAGCGGCGCGATGCCCGCCATGGACCACATGCGTGTGACAGTCGATCAGGGCGGGTGTCACCAAACGCCCCCCAAGCGACGTTCTGGGTAAATCGGCATATTCAACCGGTAGATCGGCCTCTGCCCCGACCCACGCAATTCGGGCGTTTGCAACAGCGATCGCAGCATCCTTGATCAGCCCGTAGGGTGCCACGCCGTCAACCATCGTTGCGGCACTCAGACTGGAAAGAACCTGATTTTCCGCTTGCATGCGATTCTCAGCCTCCCCGCAATTCTCTCTTTTCTAGTACAAGTCTTTCTGTATTATGTCTATTCATAAAAAGGATGGGCGAGAGTGACAATCTTTGCAAAACGGGCCTTGCTGAATATGGGGTGGGTCGAGGATTTGAGACTTGAGGTCGATGACGGGACAATCACGTCCCTCCGGCCCGGCAGCACGGCAGAAGACACGGATGTTAGTGTTGACACTCTGCTGCCTGCGCTGGCCAATCTGCACTCACATACCTTTCAGCGCGCCATGGCCGGGATGACGGAACACCGAAAAGCCGGGCGCGACAGTTTCTGGACCTGGCGCGACTTGATGTACCGCTTCACAGCCCATCTGACCCCGGATCAGGTGCAGGCCGTCGCGGCCCTCGTGTTTATGGAGATGCAGGAGGCCGGATATGCCTCGGTCGGAGAGTTTCACTACCTGCACCATCAGCCCGATGGCACACCCTATGATCGCCTGGCTGAACTGTCAGACCGGATCATGGCCGCCGCAGTGGAAACCGGAATAGGTCTCACGCATTTGCCGGTGCTCTACTCTTATTCTGGCGTGGGGCAAAAGCCGCTGGATGTGGGCCAGAAGCGCTTTGGCAATGACGTTGACCGGTACAGTGCTTTGCTGGAACAGACCGAAGACGCCGTGGCGGGCTTACCCGGGGATTGCCTGGTCGGGATGGCCCCCCATTCTCTGCGCGCAACATGCCCGACGGATTTGGCCGAGGTCCTGCAAGATCGCAAAGCAAAACTGGTCCACATCCACATTGCAGAACAGCCCAGGGAAGTCGATGAAGTGCTGGCCGGATTGGGCGCGCGCCCCGTCGAATGGCTTTTGGCCAATGCCTCGGTGGACCCGCGTTGGTGCTTGATCCACGCGACGCATATGACGGACCGGGAAACCCGCGACATGGCCGCCACCGGCGCAGTGGCCGGACTTTGTCCCATCACCGAAGCCAACCTTGGCGACGGCCCCTTCAACGGACCGACTTACCTGAAGGCGGGTGGCGCATTCGGCATTGGCTCCGATTCAAACGTGTTGATTTCCCTGACCGAAGAACTGCGCACGCTGGAATACTCTCAGCGCCTGCGCGATCTGTCGCGAAATGTGCTGGTACCCGGCGAAGGATCGGTTGGTCAGACACTTTATTGCAGAGCAGCGGTTGGCGGCGCGCAAGCCCTTGGGCGCGCGGCTGGTCAGATTGCCGAAGGCCAACTGGCCGATCTGGTGGCCATCGACAGTCAGCATCAGACGCTGTGCGCGCTTGGGTCCAACAACTTGCTGGACGGATTGGTCTTTGCGGCCGGAGATGAGGTTGTCACGGATGTCTGGTCGGCGGGCCGTCATCAAGTGCAAGGCGGGCGACATATCAACCGCGACAGGATCGTCACGCGCTACCGGTCGGCCATGGATGAACTGCTGCCAAACCTTTGAACGCGCAGATCACACTCTTTACCGAGCTCAAATCATGGACATAATGGGAATATGAGTGCTTTAAAATAATGAGTGTACCGTGACCGCTTCGAAGAACATCAGCTTTCAGGACATTCGGGACGAAGTCATCGACCGGATACAGACACGGATCTGGCCGCAGGGTTCTCTGTTGCCGACCGAACTGGAACTGGCGGCAGAATTTGGCTGCGCGCGGGCGACAGTGAACCGGGCGCTGCGGGAACTGGCAGAGCAGGGCATTGTAACGCGCAGACGCAAGGGCGGTACACGTGTGGTCACAACGCCGGTCAAACAGGCAAAGCTGCCAATAGCAGTCGTCCGTCAAACGATTGAAGATATGAATGCCATGTATCGCTATGCCCTTGTCAGCCGCACCCTTATGGATTGCCCGGCATGGCTGCAGGCAAAACTGGATATTCCAGAAGGATCCCAGGTCCTGCACCTGCACTGCATGCACCACGCTGACAATCGGCCGTTTCAGTTCGAAGAACGCTGGATCAATGTCCACACCGTACCGCATGTCGTGGACGAGGACTTTCTGACACTCGGACCCAATGAATGGCTTCTGGCCGAAGTTCCGTTTTCCAATGCCGAGATCGCGTTCTCGGCCGTTCCCGCCACGGGCCAGTTGCAGGAATTCCTGTCGGTGCCGTCTGGGACACCTTTGTTTCAGCTTGAACGCACAACATGGTTTCGCAACGATCCCGTTACGTTTGTCCGAATGACGTTCCACCAAGGGTACCAGATGCGGACGACCTACTGAGGCCGGAATCCGTCGCGATCTCACCCGCCAGTCCCGCGTGTGGCGTCCTATAGTCAACACATCGGTCGATTTCAGTGGGACTCCTGCCCTACCCGCCTTCGTCCTGTGACCACGACCGTCGAAAGTTATGCGGGGACGTGTTGTATCTGGCGCGAAAATGCACAGACAACCGTTCGGTGCTGGAAAACCCGGATGCAAAGGCGATCTCTGAAATGCTCAAGTCGGTTTCATTGAGCAGCGCAAAGGCGCGATCCAACCTCAGACCATTGTAAAATCGGCCCGGCGACATCTCGGCGTGCTTCAGGAACAGCCGCTCCATGTGACGCCGCGACAGTGATGCCTTTTCCGCCACCTCTTCAAGGCTCAGCGGGCTCTCAATATTCTCGCGCATGATCTGCACCGCCTCGATCAGCTTACCGTTGCGGGTGCCCAGAACGGCTGAAACCGGCGACATCTGTTTGCTGCCGCTTTCACCGACCCGCCGGTGCAGGCACATCTCGGACACGTTCAACGCCAGCGCGTTGCCAAACAGCTCTTCGATCACCTCAAGCATCATGTCGGTGCTGGCGTGGCCACCGCCGCAGGTTCTCAGACTGCCATCACTCTCATACAGGTTCTGGGATGGAACCATCGTGGGAAAATTCTCGCAAAACCCGGGCCGGTTTTCCCAATGCACCGTGAACCTTTTGTCCCTAATCAGCCCCGCCTTGGCCAAGGCAAAAGCGCCGGTGCAAATCCCGCCAAAGTCACAGCCATGCGCTTTTTGACGGCGGATCCAGTTCAGAACGCTTGCATCGAACGATGCCATCGGCTCGGTTCCGGCACAGACAAATGTATAAGCGCCTTTGTCGAGATCCCGCATCGCATGATCGACATGGATGCGGATGCCGTTCGAACAGGTGACTGGGGATCCGTCCGGAGACATTACATACCATTCAAACAACTGTTTGCGCGCCAACTGGTTTGAAATGCGCAATGGCTCAATCGCCGCGCTGAAGGCCAGCATCGTAGTATTCGGCAGCAGCAGAAAGTGTATGGTTATGGGCGGACCGTCATAAGAGACCTCGACGGACATCGCGCCTTTGGGCAGGAAGCGGTGTTTTTCCGTTGTGTTTTCCATGATCCGATGTGTCCGTGTACCACCTGAACGCAATAGCACAACCGACGGCATGGGCGGAACTGCATCACCCTTTGATAGTAGTGCGGCATATTGGAGTCGCGCGATCAGACCCCGTATCGGGCCATGAACATGTCCACGGCCTGCAGGGCGACCTCATCAATCTCACTTTGGCTAAAGCTTTTCTGAATGCCAAACACCGCCTGTGGCCATAGCCGAACTTTGCAGAGCTCGGAAAACTGTTCCGCCGCGATGTGTAAATCTTCTATCACCAGCTCGCCCTTGGCCACCGCCTTTTCCAGATACTCGACCATTTGCCTCCGGCCATTCTGAGGGCCGGCTTCGTAAAAAGCCCGCCCCAGTTCCGGAAACCGGTCCCGCTCGGCAACACAAATCCGAAACACCTGTTGGGCAAAATCTGAGATGAGAAACTGGGTCAGTTGAGTGGCCGTAATCGTCAACACCTCTCGCACAGGCTTTGTTTCGTCAATCATCGAGATGACCCGTTCTGCCATACGACTGCATTCGGTCTGGGCGACTTCCACAAACAGCAGACGCTTGTCCGGAAAATAACTGTACAACGTCGCCTTGGAGACGCCCGCCGCCCGGGCGATATCGTCCACGCTCGCCCCTTCGAATCCATCCGCCATAAAAACCTCTCGGGCACCGCGCAAGACCTGATCGAATTTCCGGCCTGTGCGCAGAATCGTGGCGGCTTGTGTCATGACATCTCCTTGGTCAGCGGCTGAAACCAGCTTATAAACCGTTCAGTTCAGATACAAGGATTCTCCGGTCTTCACCGCAGATCGCTCCCACTTTTCTGTCGGGTTTCGGCACTTTCCCGGCTGAAAACCGTTTAGGCAAGGGAATTGCGGCCGTTCCGATAACGACGCTTGCGGTGACTTGAAACCATGTTAGGACATTGAACATGGTCGAGATTTTCCTGCGCACACTCCCTTTTTTTGCGATCATCGGCCTGGGCTATTGGGCCGGACGCACGCGCTTCTTTTCCGCCGATGCCACCGCTTACCTGACCAAGTTCGTGTTCTACTTTGCACTGTCAGCTATGCTGTTCCGCTTTGCGGCCACGTTGCCCTTTGCCGATATCTTCAATGGCCGGCTGATTGTGGGTTATCTGCTTGGCACCCTTGCCGTTTATGTGCTGGCCACATTGGTCGCGTGGATACGCGGTCTCGATGTTCCGACGGCCGCTGTCGAAGCCCAATGTGCCGCCATCGGAAATGTCGGCTTTCTGGGTTTACCGATGCTGGCGCTGTTGTTTTCTGAGGCCGCCATCGGGCCGGTGATGCTGGTGTTGACGGTGGATCTGGTTGTGTTTTCATCCCTGATTGTCATCCTCATCAATGGCGGACGCGACGGTAAACTGACACCGGCCACGTTTCGCCTGATCGGGATGGGCTTGATCAAGAACCCCATGATCGTGTCCATTTCCGCAGGGCTGATCTGGTCGGCATTACAAGTGCCCGTGCCCCGACCGATGTATGATTTCCTTACCATTCTTGGCGGGGCCGCGACACCCGGCGCGCTGTTTGCCATCGGCGCATCGCTGGCCGGAAAATCCGCCGAGCGAATACAGGTCGCGGGGTGGCTGAGCTTTTGCAAGCTGGTCCTGCACCCGGCCTGTGTTGCCATCGCTCTGATCTGGCTGGTGCCGATCGACGCCTTTCCGGCCGCTGTCGCTATCGCGGCTGCCGCGTTGCCGGTGGCTGGCAATGTTTACATGCTGGCAGCACATTATGGGGTTGCGCCCCATCGCGCCTCAGCCGCGATCCTGCTGTCAACCATGGCGAGCATTCTGACCGTGCCGCTGGTGATTGCCTGGGTTGGAACGCCCTGAGTTCCGACGTCTCGAAAAACCCAAACACTCTGACACGCGGACTTTACGGCGGGTCCTTGGATCGTTAGCCATGTCGCAACTCAAGGAAAAGGACAACGCCAGATGGAAACCGTTTCGGAAAACGCCTGCTTTGGCGGGATTCAGGGAGTGTACCGCCACGCTTCTGCGGCCTGCAAATGCGATATGACCTTCGGCCTCTTTCTGCCGGCAGAGGCAAAGGACGGCCCGGTTCCGATCTTGTGGTATCTGTCGGGTTTGACCTGCACCCATGAAAACGCGATGACCAAAGCGGGCGCACAGGCCTGGGCCGCGGAACAGGGGATTGCGGTGGTCTTTCCCGATACCTCGCCACGGGGCGACGGTGTGGCGGATCACGAGGACTATGATCTCGGCCAGGGCGCCGGGTTTTATGTGAATGCAACCCAGGACCCGTGGGCACCGCATTTTCAGATGTGGGATTACGTCGCCGAGGAACTGCCGACACTGCTTGCCGAACAGTTTGCTGTCGATCCAGACCGTCAGGCAGTCACCGGTCACTCCATGGGCGGTCACGGCGCGCTGACGCTGGCGATGAATCTGCCAGGGCGTTTTCGCTCGGTTTCGGCCTTTGCGCCCATCTCCAACCCGATGGGTGCGGATTGGGGGCGCAAACAACTGAGCGCCTATCTCGGCAATGACCTCGCGGCCTGGGGCAAACATGATGCCTCGCTAATGATGAAGGAAAAAGGCTTTGACGGCCCGATCCTGATCGACACGGGCGCCAATGACCAGTTCATCGACCTGTTGCGCCCCGAGACGCTTGCTCAGGCTATCGCCGAACGCCGACAGCAGGCGACCTTCCGTCTGCAACCGGGTTACGACCATTCGTATTTCTTTGTGTCCACGTTCATGGAAGACCACGTCACCTTTCATGCCGAGGCGCTGTACGGAGACTAAGACATGAGCAAGTATGACTATGACCTGATCATCATTGGGTCCGGTCCATCAGGGCGCTCGGCCGCGATTCAGGCCGGCAAGCTGAAACGCCGCGTGCTTGTGATCGACCGCAAAGACAGGCTGGGCGGCGTCTCGGTTCACACCGGCACCATTCCGTCCAAGACGCTGCGGGAAACCGTTCTGAACCTGTCAGGCTGGCGCGAGCGCAGCTTTTACGGCCGGTCCTACCGGGTAAAGGACCAGATCCGTGCCGAAGACCTGAAGGCTCGTCTGCACATGACGCTCGATCACGAGGTCGACGTTCTGGAACACCAGTTTAACCGCAATCACGTCGAAACATTGAATGGGCTGGCCAGGTTTACCGGCCCGCACGAGGTCGAGGTGGCAACGGATGCAGGCGAAACTACGCGTCTGACGGCCGCCAAGTTCCTGATTGCCACAGGCACCAAGACCTACAGACCGGATTACGTCCCATTCAACGGAAAGACCATTGTTGACGGGGACACGTTTCTGGAGATGGCGGAAATCCCGCGCTCGCTGGTTGTGATCGGCGCAGGGGTGATCGGTGTTGAATACGCCACCATGTTCTCGGCTCTGGACGTTCGGGTGACTTTGATCGAACCGCGGGAGACGTTTCTGGATTTCATCGACAAGCGTCTGATCCACGATTTCACACATCAGATTCGCGAAAACGGGGTCGATCTGCGATTGGGGTCGGCGGTGGAGAAAATCGAAGATGCCGGCGATCATGTCGAAGTGACGTTGGACAACGGCCGCCACGTCCGCGCCGAGATGCTGTTGTTTGCCGCTGGTCGCATGGGGGCCACGTCCGCTCTGAACCTCGATGCTGTTGGGGTTGAGACAGATCATCGCGACCGGATCAGCGTCAACCGCAAGACCTATCAGACCGACGTACCGCATATCTATGCGACCGGCGATGTCATCGGGCATCCTTCGCTGGCCTCGACATCGTTGCAGCAAGGACGCGTCGCCGCGTGTCACGCACTGGAAACGCCAACCTTGCCGGAAAGCCCGTGGTATCCGTACGGCATCTATTCCGTTCCCGAGATATCGACCTGCGGCATGTCCGAGGAAGAACTGCAGGAACGCGGCATTCCCTACGAGGTTGGTGTCGCCCGGTTTCGCGAAACGTCGCGCGGGCATATCATGGGGCTGGAACATGGTATGCTGAAGATGCTGTTTTCATTGAAAACCCGCCGGGTGCTGGGTGTGCAGATCGTGGGTGAAGGTGCGACAGAGTTGATCCACATCGCGCAGGCCGTACTGAACCTCAAGGGCACCGTGGACTATTTTGTGCAGAACACGTTCAACTATCCGACGCTGGCCGAGGCCTACAAGATTGCCGGGCTGGATGCGTTCAACCGTATGCCCATCCCGGACGAGTTCAAAGTGCGTAAGAAACCACCATCTGAGCCTGCAAAGAAACAGGCTAAAAACGCGTGACCACGCTCTACATCGATGGCGATGCCTGCCCTGTTAAGACCGAAGCAGAGCGGATTGCAACGCGGCACAAGATACCGATGGTTTTGGTGTCAAATGGCGGGCTGCGTCCATCAGCGAACCCCTTGGTGCAGGTTGTCGTCGTGGCGGAAGGGGCGGACGCGGCCGACAAATGGATTGCCGAACGCTGTGGTCCCGGAGACGTTGTGGTCACATCCGATGTACCGCTGGCTGCGAAATGCGTTGCCGCCCAGGCCCGCGTCCTGCGCCCCAATGGCGAGGCGTTCACGGCCGCCAATATCGGTCAGCAACTGGCGATGCGAGACCTGATGGCGGACCTGCGCGCATCCAATCCGCTGGGCACAGGCGGGGGCGGAAAACCGTTTGGCAAAGCAGATCGCTCGCGCTTTTTGGACAGTTTGGAACGCGAAATTCGGGCTGCGAAGCGAGCGTAATTAGGTTCACGCTGACTATCGAAGCGAGCCAACGGCACCGAAAACACATCAGTTGGTTTACAAGCTGTCATCGAAGTCGCACTTTACCTTCAAGTTCTCGCTTCACGCATTCGGAAACGGAGACCACAAATGAAGGTAAAAGGTGATCACTACCGATCGATTTGGTGGGACAAGGCGACCGGCGAGGTCCGCATAATCGATCAAAGATGGCTGCCGCACGAATTCCGGATCGTGACACTCAAGTCACTGGAAGAGTTCGCCGCGGCAATCCGTGACATGTGGGTGCGCGGTGCGCCTTTGATCGGCGCTACAGCCGCGTTTGGAATTGCCGAGCAGATGTCCCGCGACAGCTCCGACGCCTCGTTCGACACTGCCTACGATGTCCTCAATGCGACGCGCCCCACTGCGATCAACCTTCGCTGGGCGCTGGACAAATGCCGCGATACGTTAATGCCTCTATCGGGCAGCGAACGCGCCGACCGCGCCTGGAGGCTGGCTCAGGACATCGCCGACGAAGATGTCAAAACCAATGCTTCCATCGGCCAGCACGGGCTTGAGCTCATCAAGAGCATTGCGGCCCGCAAACCCGAAGGCGAGCCGGTGCGTCTTCTGACCCACTGTAACGCAGGCTGGCTTGCGACCGTAGATTGGGGGACGGCAACAAGCCCTATGTATCACGCGCATGAAGCAGGTATTCCGGTTCACGTTTGGGTCGATGAGACGCGCCCCCGCAACCAGGGGGCGCTGACATCATGGGAGCTTGGCGAGCATGGTATTCCGCACCGCTACATCGTGGACAATGCAGGCGGGCACCTGATGCAGCATGGGTTGGTGGATGCGGTGATCACAGGCACCGACAGGACCACGGCACAGGGCGATGTTTGCAACAAGATCGGCACGTATCTCAAGGCCCTTGCCGCCCATGATAAC
This sequence comes from Ruegeria sp. B1, assembly GCF_056535885.1. Classification (NCBI taxonomy): domain Bacteria; kingdom Pseudomonadati; phylum Pseudomonadota; class Alphaproteobacteria; order Rhodobacterales; family Roseobacteraceae; genus Ruegeria; species Ruegeria sp. B1. Next base: position 3,883,532 of record NZ_JBQFJA010000001.1, read on the forward strand.
GGCGTCCCGTTCTACGTTGCGCTGCCATCCCCGACGATTGACTGGACTGTCCGGGACGGCGTTGCGGAAATTCCAATTGAAGAACGGGATCAGGAAGAGGTGTCGCACGTCATGGGTGTGGACGAGGATGGAGCCATCGCCGATGTCCGCGTCACACCGGATGGCACGGAAGGCGGCAACCCTGCGTTCGACGTCACCCCAAACCGGTTGGTCACGGGCCTGATAACCGAGCGCGGAGTCTGCGAAGCCTCCGCCGAAGGTTTGAGCACACTGTTTCCTGAGCATTCCAATTAACGGTTTGTTCAGAACCCAACACGAAAGTTCGACAAATTCCATCGGGCGACCGGTTGTATTTCCAAGGCAAAAACAATGATCGAAAACTGGTACAAACTGGACGACGCCCAAACATGGCGCAAACGGGGGGGGCGGATCCTGCCGATCAGGAACTGGGCGAACGGGTCTACACATCTCGTCTGATCGGACAGAACCCGGATCTGCTCATGCATGGCGGTGGCAACACCTCCGTCAAACTGGAACGGCCCGACCTGTTTGGCGCGGCGCAGCCTGTCCTTCACGTAAAGGGATCGGGTTGGGATCTGGATACCATCGAAGCACCGGGACTGCCCGGTGTTTGGCTCGAGCCGCTCATGAAGCTCCGCGCCCTGGATCGTTTGACTGACTTTGAAATGGTCAACGTTCAGCGCGCCAATCTGTTGGACTCAGGGTCACCAAACCCGTCGGTTGAAACGCTTTTGCATGCGTTCCTTCCGCACAAATATGTCGATCATACTCACGCCACACCATTTTTGGTTTTGGCAAACCTGCCAAATGCGGCAGGTGTTTGCCGTGAGATTTTCGGCGACCGTATGGCCATAGTACCTTACATCATGCCGGGGTTTGGCCTTGCCAAAAAGCGGCGGAAGTGTTCGACGAGAACCCAAATGTCGAGGGGCTTTTGCTGTTGCAACATGGGCATTTCACATTTGGCAGCACCGCACAGGAAAGTTACGACCGGATCGTTTCACATACCAACGAAGTGGCCGCCTATTTTGGAATGACGGACCTGACGCCGATCGGTGTCCGCGAACCCGCGCGGAACTTGCAGGTGTTGCCTACCCTTCGCGGGGTAATCGCCGAGGTATCTGCCGGGCGGGACGATCCAATGCCGGTATTCGATCTTCGCAATGGTCCGGAAGTGATGAAGTTCTTTGAGCGTTCGGATGTCGACGCTTTGTCGCAACGTGGCATGGCCTCACCCGACCACGTTTTGCGAACCAAAGGCTGCCCGCTTGTCCTACGCGCGTCCGATCTGGCGGCTGGTCGCGCGCAACTCAAGGCCAAGGTCGAAAAGTTTGCCGAGGACTACCGCGCCTATTTTGATCGGCAAGCGCCAACAGCCGATGAACCAAAAACCATGTTGTCCGCAGACCCGAAACACGCATGGATTCAGGGGGTTGGCCTCATCGGCATCGGTGCAAACGCAAAGGCGGCATCGGCATCGGCCGATCTGGCCGAACAGAACCTTCGCGTCAGGGCGGTGGGTGAAGATGCTGGAGGGTTTTACCCGATAGGTGAGAAAGACCAGTTCGATTGCGAATACTGGTCTCTGGAACAGGCAAAACTCGGCAAAAACGCTCCTCCGCCTCTCCAGGGCAAGATCGTGATGATCACAGGAGGAGCGGGCGCAATTGGCCTGGCCACTGCAAAAGCCTTTGCGGCTGTTGGGGCAAACATCATGCTGGTGGATCAGGACGAGACCGCATTGGCGGAAGGCCAAAAATCCTTAGGCCATTGGCACGCCACCCATGCCGGCGACGTAACGGCTGACGGAGCCGCCGATGCCGCTATGGATGCGGTCATTCACCGGTTCGGTGGGCTGGATATCCTTGTGTCCAATGCAGGCTCTGCAATGTCAGGCGCCTTGCTTGACTTGGATGATCTCGAGTTTCGGTCTGCATTCGAATTGAACTTTTTTTCCCATAAGGCTTTCGCCACAAGTGCGGCCCGCGTTATGCGCAAACAAGGGCGCGGTGGTCAGTTGTTGTTCAACATTTCAAAGCAGGCCGTCAACCCCGGTCGGAACCTTGGCGCTTACGGCACACCGAAGGCGGCCACCATGTTCCTGCTACGCCAACTGACGCTCGAGCTTGCGGAAGATGAAATCCGGGTCAATGGTGTGAACGCAGACCGTATCCGTTCGGGCCTGTTGACGGACGCGTTCATCAAGGATCGCGCCGCGGCTCGGGGGGTCGCAGAGGATGTGTATATGGCAGGCAATTTGCTGGGCCGTGAAGTCGAGGCCACTCATGTCGCCGATGCATTTGTGGCTCTTGCCCTACTGGAGCGCACAACGGGTCATGTTGTGACTGTAGACGGTGGGAATACCGAGGCAGAGTTGCGCTGAGGCTGGCCCACCAAAAATGCAAGTAGGGGTGGCAGCATTCATGCTGCTGCCGGCGAAACCGCTCGGTTCTCGCGAATGGGCAGGTGGACGATGGCACTGAAAGCACCGACCGCCACGCCAATCCACCAAACCATCGTATAGTCACCATATTGGTCGTACATTCGTCCGCCCAGCCATACGCCCAAAAAGCTTCCAACCTGATGGCTAAAAAACACGAACCCGTAGAGTGTCCCCATGTATCGCAGCCCATAGAGATGCGCGACGAGGCCAGAGGTCAATGGCACGGTGGCCAACCACAAGGACCCCATCACCAGCGAAAACACGATTACCGTCAGCGGCGTGATCGGGAAAACGATGAACAGTGCGGCCGCAAGCGTCCGGCCTGTGTAGATCATGGCCAGCAGGTATTTCTTTGGGAAATGGTTCCCGGCCCACCCGGCCAGAAGCGTGCCACCAATATTGGCCAGACCAATTAGCGAAATGGACACCGCCCCCAGCGCTGAGGTTGTCGTAATCCCGATGGAATGCAAGACACCGCCCGGCTGGATCGGACCGCACATCTCGGTCACGAATGCCGGGAAATGCGCGGTGACAAACCCCAACTGATAGCCGCAGCTGAAAAAGCCAAGAAAGATCAGCGCGTAAGACGGGTCGCGAAAGGCCTTACCCAGAATCTGGCTCATGCTTTCTTCCAGCTCGGCTTTGCTGATCGGCTGAGGCGCCCGCATGAAGGGCAAGGTCAAAACAAGCGCCAGAACCGCAACGGCAAAAACAACGAACACCTGTTGCCACGGCAGGAAGGTCAGAAGCCATTCGGCTGTCGGTGCCCCGAGCACCTGACCAAAGCTGCCGGCCGCTGTGACAATCGCCAATGACATGGACCGGTTTTGGTCAGAGGACGCGCGGCCGACCACGGCCAGAACCACGCCAAATCCTGTTCCGGCGATACCGAAGCCGACCAGCCAGGCATACATTTGATGTTCGAACGGTGTCACAGACCAGGCCGACAAAACCATACCTGCGGCATAGGTCAGCGCCCCGAGAATGATCGCCCGACGGTCCCCGACTTTTTCGGCGATGGCCGCAAAGATTGGCTGACCAATGCCCCAAGCGAGGTTCTGAATGGCGATGGCCATCGAGAAATCGGTTCGCAGCCAGCCGAATTCATCCGCAATGGGAATCTGAAACACCCCGAACGATGCACGCACGGCAAAGCTGACCGTGATGATGATACATCCAACGATCAGAATCGGGTTCATGAGGCGGGCGGTCTGCTGCATCGGGATCTCGGCGTTTCGTTCGCCGGACGTTAGCGGTTTTGAACAAGCCGTCAATTCAGCAGATTTGCGGTCACGGATAAGCAAAATTGATGTGTCGCCCAAAATGGCTGCTTTTCAAGGCGCAGGGCGCGCGTTAAGGCTCGGGATCATGACGGATCTTGTTTCGATTTACGAGGCGCGCATTGCCGAGGGCAGCCTGACCCGGGATGACGCGCAAGAGGCCGTTCTGCCGCATTTCGAGCGTATCCGGACGGCTCTGTCTGAACCGGTCAAGCGCGGGCTGTTTCGCAAAGCGCCCCCGCCGCCACAAGGCCTCTACCTGTGGGGCGGTGTCGGGCGCGGGAAGTCCATGTTGATGGACATGTTCGTGGATTCTTTGGCGGACATCCCGGCGCGTCGGGTGCATTTTCATGCGTTCATGCAGGAAATCCACGCCGGTATGCACACAGCAAGGCAAGAGGGCGTCGAGGATGCGCTGGCGCCTGTGGCGCAAAAGGTCGTGAAGTCGGTCCGCCTGCTGGCCTTTGACGAGATGCAGATCACCGACATCACCGATGCGATGATTGTCGGCCGCCTGTTCGACATGCTGCATGACGGCGGCGTGGTTGCCGTGACCACCTCGAACCGGCATCCTGATGACCTGTACAAGGACGGGCTCAATCGACAGCTGTTTCTGCCCTTCATCGCACATATCAAGGACCAGTTGCAGGTGTGGGAATTGGTCTCACCCACGGATTATCGCCAGAACCGTTTGGAAGGCGCGCCGGTCTATTTCACGCCCATCGGGCCCGAGGCCCGGCACAGCATCCGGACGGTCTGGAATGATCTTGCAGGTGGGCAGGCCGACCCGCTGGTGCTGCAGGTGAATGGCCGCGCGGTGGAACTGCCCGCCTTCCGCAACGGCGTTGCGCGCGCGTCATTTTACGATCTGTGTGGCCGCATGCTGGGCCCGGCGGATTACCTGGCCATCGCCGAAGAGGTGAAAGTTCTGGTGCTGGAAGACATCCCGCGCCTGTCGCGCAACAACTTTAACGAGGCAAAACGGTTCGTGACCCTGATCGACGCGCTGTACGAAGGCAAAGTGCGCCTGATCTGTTCCGCGGCCGCCGAGCCCGAGATGTTGTATGTTGAAGGTGAGGGGACATTCGAATTCGAACGCACCGCCTCGCGCCTGCGGGAAATGCAGGATCAGAACTGGGGCACATAGGCGGCGCTGCCCCCGCCGCGCTTCGCGCGCCTCCCCCGACGTATTTTTGGCCAGATGAAGCCCTAGCCGTTTTCGCGAAGGATATTGCCGGCCAGATAAAGCGAGCCGCAGATCAGAATGCGGGCCTTTGGATCTCTGTCCGTGATCCCGGTCAAGGCATCCGTCACGCTGGTGGCTGTTGAGGCAGGCAGGTTCACACGGGCTGCGGCGGCGGCTGTGTCTTCGGCGCTCAGCGTGGCGGTCTCATCGGGTATCGAAACAGCCGTCAGGCTCTGAGCCTGCCCGGCCAACGGAGAGAGATAGCCCGTCACATCCTTGGTATTCAGCATGCCGCAAATCATGTGGGTCGGTTTTTGCGGTAGTTTCGCCAACACGTCAGCCAGTGCAATCCCGGCCGCCGCGTTGTGTCCCCCGTCCAGCCACAACTCGGCCTGCGGAGCCTGGTCGACCAGCGGGCCGGTTTTCAGGCGTTGCATGCGGGCGGGCCATTCGGCCTCGGTCACCGCAGCCTCATACGCCGCATCCCCCATGTCCAGGTGGCGCAGAACCGCCAAGGCAGCACCGGCATTCTGAATCTGATGTGCGCCCAGCAGGTTGGGCAGCGGCAGATCGCGCAGACCGGTTTCGTCCTGATAGACCAGACGACCGTTTTCTTCGTGAACATGCCAGTGCTGACCATGAACCAAAAGCGGAGCGCCCAGACGTGCGGCTGTGTACTCGATGACTTCGAGCGCCTCATCCTGTTGAGGTCCCACGACGCAGGGCACGCCCGCCTTGATGATACCGGCCTTTTCGGCGGCTATTTTACCCACCGTGTTGCCAAGGAATTGTTCGTGATCCATCGAAACGGGGGTGATCACCGTCACAGCAGGCTGTGCGATCACATTGGTCGCATCGAGCCGCCCGCCCAGACCAACCTCGAGCAACGTGAAATCCGCCTTGGACCGCGCAAAAGCCAGCAAGGCGGCGCAGGTCGTGATTTCGAAATAGGTGATGTTTTCGCCGCCATTCGCAGCATAACACTCATCCAGAACCGCCGACAGCGCGGGTTCGTCGATCAGCGTCCCAGCCAGACGGATACGCTCGTGAAACCGCGCCAGATGGGGCGAAGTATACGCGTGGGCCCGGTGCCCTGCCCCTTCGAGCCCCGCGCGGATCATGGCCAGGGTCGACCCTTTGCCATTGGTACCGGCAATGTGGATCACGGGCGGCAGCTTGGTGTGCGGATTGTCCAGTGCGGCCAGCAGACGCCAGACACGGTCCAGGGTCAGATCGATGATCTTGGGATGCAGCGCCATCATCCGTTCAAGGATGACGTCCGAGGTCTGCGCGCTCATGTCTCGGCCGTATCCTCGGCAGGCGCGTCTTCTGCGACCTCTTCAGGCTCTGGGGCAGGCAGGTCCCCTTTAACCGCAGGGGGCAGGTCCATCAGCATGCGGGTGATGGTGATCAGTTCCTCACGCATATCCGTCCGCTTGGTCACGCGGTCCAGCATGCCGTGATCCAGCAGGTATTCCGCGCGCTGGAACCCTTCGGGCAGTTTCTCGCGGATCGTCTGTTCGATCACACGCGGCCCGGCAAAACAGATCAATGCGTTGGGTTCCGAGATGTGCACATCGCCCAGCATCGCGTAAGAGGCCGTCACGCCACCCGTTGTTGGATGGGTCAGAACGACGATGTACGGCAGGTTGGCCTCTTTCAACATCTCGACAGCAACGGTTGTGCGCGGCATCTGCATCAGGCTCAGGATGCCCTCCTGCATCCGGGCACCACCCGCTGCAGAAAACAGGATCAGCGGGCGTTTCAGCCGGACCGCCTCTTGTGCTGCGGCGATGATAGCGTTGCCGACATACATGCCCATCGACCCGCCCATGAACGAGAAATCCTGTGCCGCAGCCACGATGGGTGTGCGCCCAATTTCGCCGGAGGCGACCAGCATCGCCTCTTTCTCGCCGGTCTTTTTCTGGGCCGCCTTCATGCGGTCGGGGTATCGTTTCTGATCGCGGAAATGCAGCGGGTCGTCCGTTGGCGCCGGAACCTCGACTTCGGTGAAAATCCCGCCATCAAATAGGTGTTTGAATCGGTCGCGCGGCGTGATCGCCATGTGGTGGCCGCATTGCGTACAGACATTCTGGTTTTCAGCCAATTCGCGGTGAAACAGCATCGTTCCGCATTCATCGCACTTATGCCACAGGTTTTCCGGCACTTCGCGGCGCGAGAAGATCGAATTGATCCTGGGACGAACGTAGTTTGTGATCCAGTTCATGTTGGAACCTTGCTGATGCGGCGTTGACGTCAAATAAGACGCAACGGCAGGAAATGCAATCAGCGCCTGATCGCCAGACGTGCTGTCAGCCAGCAGACAATCATCACCGCAAAATCCACATAGAGCCACTGCCGGAGCATGCCCGTATCGGACATGTCATAAGGCAACAGGAACAATGCAAGACCGCTGAGGTTGTCGGGTAGCGAGATGAACAGCAACGCCACGACATTGTTGAAGAAATGCAATGCAATAGCTGGGCCCAGCGTTCCGGCCCGGGCTGTCAGATCGGCGGCAAGCAGACCGAAAATGAACGACCAGACGGCGATCAGGGGCGCGTTTTCTCCGGCGACCGCAGGGGCATAGTGACCGGCAGCAAACAATGCGGCGGGCAGGCCCATCCAGATCACCCGAGACCGGAACCGGGCGGCCAGAGTCTGTTGGATATAGCCGCGAAACAGCACCTCTTCGGCGCTGGTTTGAATCAGGACCGCGCAGGCGGACAAGGGCAACAAAACGAGCCAGGTGGACAGGCTCAGGTTCTGTGTTAGCGGCGCGCCCATGTCATAGGGCGGCAGGATCGCCAGAACCACGCCCAGAACGAGCAGCGCACTGAATACTTTCCAGAACTGGCGCACTCCGACACTGCGCTGGCCGAGAATCGAGCGCAATGACCGGTGTTGCAGGTTCCGTGCGGCGATGGTCACGCCCAGCGTGATGAATCCAAAGCTACACAACAGAATGAGCATGGCGACAGGCGATGACCCCTGCAGAAAGCCCGTTGCCCAGTCTTGCGAACCCATTCCGGCAATCAGCGCAAACAGGCCCAAGTTCATGGCCGTGACCAGAACACCCACAAGTGCCAGTCCAACAAGCAGGCGCCAGAGCTCGGGCCGCGCGCGCGTCCTTCACAAGCCGCTCGTGGGCGGCGTAAACAAGGGGCGAGGCATCAGGCATTGTCACCCCTGTCCTCCATCCCGATCGCATGAGCGACTTCCGGGAAAATGTCCGCCGGGTTCTTGGCGCCGTTGATCCTGTTGGACAGTGCCGTCAGATACCCGGCCACCGTTTGCAGCAATTGCACCGCAACCGAGGCGTCGCTTTCGACAACGGCCCGCAGTTCCTCGGCTCCGATCCGCAGGAACGAGCAATCGGTCAGGGCAACAAGATCCAGTTGGCGGGTCTCGCCGGTAATGATGGACAGATCCCCAATCAGGCGTCCGGGTTCAATGATCGAAATCGGTCTTTTCTGCCCATCTTCATCCGACCAGTCCAACCTGGCCTGTCCAGAGATGCACAGATACGCTGCGTCCGGGTTTTGGCCGCGTGCAAAAATGACCTGCCCCGCGGCCACGTCGTACCACTGCGCCGAAAAGGCCAGCAACCGCTGGTTTCGAGCGTCAATGCCCGCAAACAGCTCGGTCGAAGAAATAACCTCGAGCTTGCGACTCAGATCGGCTGATGCTCCCTCTTCATGAACAATCTGCGTGCGCGAAACGCCATCAATGCGGCCATCTTTGACCTCAACAAACAGATCATAGGCTTCTGGGTGGGCAAAGTGATCTTCCATGAAAATCATGATCGACTCGGGCAACAACTCGCGCAGTTTCAGCCGCGTTCTCAGCCGGCTTTCGGAATCGTGGCTTGCCAACGCTTTATCCAAAATCAGAATATCCGGTCGCTTGATCCCGGCGCGGGAGAACGCGGCGCGCTCCTGAAAAACTGTCGGCAGGTTGTTCCCGCCCAAACCCGAGGGCAGATCGTAAATGATCGCTGCCGCTCTGCGACGCAACCCGGCCGTATTCAGAGCCCCTGCCACGACGTCCTCAATCTCTTCCGTGCGGGCTCCGGCCATCAGTGAAGTTCGACCATAAAGCGCGTTTTCCATCACCGTCAGGCGAGGAATATACGTATCGGGTGAGACGGGAATAAACATTCCGTCCATCGCCCCCCGCAAACGCTCGGCCTGTCCTTTGCGGATCGCAAGGATCTTGTCTTTGTATTCCTCCGGGAAATCGGGACCGATCTGTTCGGCGGTCAGAAGGAACGGCACGGTCAGCAAGAGCGCGCGCTCTTCGTCCGTGATCTCGGCATCGCCTTTTGCACTGCTGCGATCTTTGATGTCGAGCAGGCGGTGATACATCTCTTTGGAAATACCGAGCCGCAGGAACAGCGGGTGATCCGTCCCGTCGCGACCGAATGCTTGGTTCAGCGTTTCAAGAACGGCGTTCGATATGCCCATGGCGTCATCTGCCAGATCATGCGTACTGAGCACCGAGAAAAACCGGCCGTCTTCGGCCAGAAACTCCGGAGAGATATCCCGCGATGGTGCGGCAAATAGCAGATTGCCGCCCAATGGCACCGCAGGGTTAAAACGGTTCGGATCGAACCGGAACACGTATTGATCCAGATCTTTTTCCCGCAGGCGCTCTGCAACGGTTTCTCGCAAGTCAACGATTTCCTGCGCCAGAACGGGATGCAGGTCGGGGTCAAGCTGGCTGCGCAATGTGCGGCGGAACATGAACTCGTCAATGCCCATCGCCTCGACCAGCTGGAACCACCAGTCCCGTATCTCGTCGATACTGTCCAGCCCGGCAACCCCGGGATCAACCCACTCGTCCGACAGGGAATCCGGCGGATTTCCCGCGCGGACCGCCTCGATCTGACGGCGCGACGGCGCCTTGACGGCGTCGGTTTCGTGTTGCGGATGTGTGCGCAGCGGCATCAAAAGGTTGTCGCCCATTGTTCCGTCAAACAGGTAAGGCCGCGAGTAGGCATAGCCGATCCGGGCAGCGATCACGGATTGGTGCAGGTCTTTCAGGTTGTGCCCGGCCAGAATGACATCGCCCTGCACCGGTAGCAGCTCGCGCGTCAGCAACTGGGCCAGGGCGTTTCGCTCGGATGCATGGGTCGATTGGATCGCCACACGCGCACCCTTTGGAATGGTCAGGTCAATATCTTCCAGTATGGTTTTGCCATCATCATCTCGCACGGTCACATTGCGCAGCTCTATATCGCCAGTCAGATGCGGGATGGTCTCGGGCGATCCCACAAACAAGTGTTCTGGGATCATTTTGTCCGGGGCGAAGCGCTCGGTCACGATTTCCCAGCGCAGCGACATGTCCTGCACCTGATTGTAATAGGTCAACAGGTCCTTCCATGGCCCGCTCAGGTCTTTGTACGCCCCCAATGCAGCGACCAGAGCACCAACCGTCACCTCACCCGTAATCGCCAGATATCCGCCGACCGAGTAAAACAGAAACGGGGTCATCTGCGTAATCAGGTTGTTCAGGAACTTCATAAAGAACTTCTTGTTGTAGATCTTGAACCGGATCTCGAACAAGGTTCCCAGCCGGTGACTGAACTGCGCCAGCCGATAGCGCCAGCCGCCATTGGTGCGCAGATCGCTGATGCCTGCCGCGCTTTCCCCAATTTCCGAACTCAACTGCCGAACCTGTTGGATGCGATCCTTGTTCAACAGGTTGATCTGGCGTTGCAATTTCGGGATCAACCACGCCTGCAACGGGATCAGCGCGATGCTGGCAAGACCGAACCAGACGCTTTGCATGAACAGAAAGGTCACGATCGTCATCATCTGACCGAACTGGAACACCGGCTGTGCGATGGCATCCCCCATCAGGCCGCCCATCGGCTCAGCCTCGGACGTTATCATCGAGACCAACTCACCCTGACTGGTGGTCGCAAAGTAGGATTTCGGAAAACGCATCGCGCGGTGAATCAAGGTGAACCGAAGGCGGCGCAACATACGCTCGGCCAGAATGCCTTTCATCGTGTTGATGCGCATCTTCATCAACCCGCTGACCAGCACGGTACCCAGAAAGGCAAAACATAGAATCATGAGGTACTGAATCTGGGTCACGGTCAGTCCCCAAAGGGTCACCGTGTCTGCGGGTGCACCGATGGCGTCATTGATGATCTGCTTGGGTAATTCCAGCGAGGCGTAGAGAAACGGAAACGACAATACAGTCAGCAGCAGCAGCACGAATTGCTGCTTTTTCGAATACTTCCAGATGAACGAGAATAGGGTGGGTTCCATACCCGAGCCTTGTCATTAATTGAGAGTGCAGGGTGGTTTTTCAGGGAACGACCCGCTGAATTCAGATGACAGACGGTAAGCACTGGCCTCGCGTATTGCAAGAATTGACGCCGGTTTCCCAAACAGGACGTAACGACTTGCCATCAAAACCGTTTGCGGTCAGAGATTTCTGCGGCTTGGGCGGAATTCCGGGTTTGTCCCCAAACAGTCTTGGACTAAAGAAACACAGCCTGAGATGATGGAACCATGAGCAGAATTCTGGATCTTTACTTTCACCGCAAGGCTTTGCGACGCTGGCGCAAAGCGGCACAAGAGGCCGCGAATACGCAGTACATGAAACTGCGTCTGCAACGGGATCAGGCGCGTACGCTGCGGACCCAGTTGAATAGGTTGATTCACATCGCTGATGGCCGGCTGACATTGCCCCGGATCGGATCGGTTCAGTTTCCCAAACCTATTGGAACAGACTGGTATTGCCGTCCCGACCTCTGGCGGGGACCACTGGCCCGACCCGGCATCGCGTCGGCAGCCCGCAAGGCAGAGATCGACCCGCACGTGACCTTGTTTCATGACTGCAAGCAATCTGAAATTGCTGTGCGTCAAATTCGAAACAGACACGAGAGCGACCTTGCGCCTTACAGCCTCGCCATCGAGGTTTTCAGCTTTGAGGGGTCGTTTCTGTCACTATCGGTCGAATTGCCGCAAGAAGCCGTCCGGGATTTGACGCGGCAGCATCTTATGCGTGTTGATGCCAGAATTGACAGCGAGCGTGCCTCAAAGGTTTTTGCCCGGCTCAATATTCAGCATGGGCCGAACACAGAACAGGTCTTGCGTCAGATGGACTTGTCCGGCCCTTCGAATTCAGTAGATTTCGACTTGGCCCATTTGCCATTGAATGAGCGGCGGATTGAAAAGATGTGGCTGGACCTGATCTTTGAGACCCCGCATATGAACCGCATTGTGCTGCGTGATTTGACATTCTGTCGCCACCACCGCGCCGATTTGTGAGGTGCCCAGATATGACCAGTCCAACCTTGACGCAGACCTCGTTCGAGAACGGCATCTGGCAGGCGCATATTCAAGCTGACACCGAACCGCGTATCGAGGTCCGTTACTTGAATGAGATCGTGGATGGCGTTGCGGTCACGTCGGTCCAGACAGGTTGGTCACTGCGGGTTCCGGTACCTGCGTCAGCCCTGTCCGAAGGGGTGCATTGCTTTGTCATCCTGGATACGGACACAGGCCAGAAACTGGCTGATTTTACAGTGATCGCAGGCGCGCCCGCTGCGGATGACCTTCGGGCCGAGGTCGAGTTGTTGCGCGCCGAGTTGGATATGCTAAAGCGCGCGTTTCGCAGGAAGCACCGCTACGACGATTGAACCGAATTCTTCGAGAAACCTATCTTTTTCAAAGATTTCATGCATCAGTGGGGTATCCGAAGCAACCCGAGCCCCCCTATGGACCGCAGCAGCATCGTTAAAGTCATCGCCTTGATGGTGACCGGCTTTGGAATTGGGATCGATTTCACCGGTGCGCTGCTGTTGGTTCCGGCAATCGAAAATTCCTTCGATTCTGACATCACCAGCACTCAGTGGGTCCTCAACATCTACGCCTTGTTTTTTGCCATGACGATGGTTGCTGGCGGGCGCCTTGGTGACATGTACGGGCACCGCAAGATTATGATCATTGGGCTATCGATCTTCTTGTTTTCATCCGTTTTGTGTTTTGTGGCGCCCGGTCTTGATTACCTGATCGGCGCCCGTGCTTTGCAGGGCATAGGAGCCGGATGCGTCTGGCCGTGCACTCTGGCGTTGGGGGCAACGAAAGTCGGGCGTGAGGAACATCGCGCTCTTGTTATGGACATGATTTTGGCAGGCGTCACCACCGGGAATGTTTTCGGCCCCATGATCAGCGGCCTCGCCGTTGGTCTGGGAGAATGGCGCTACTTCTTTCTCGTCAATGTGGTGCTGTCCTGCGTCTCAATGGCGACCACCGTGTTGTTAATGGAACGCGAAACCAAGCATAAACAGGGCGAGCACATAGACTTCGCGGGCATGGGTCTTTTGTCCTTTGGCGTCTTGCTTCTGCTTTACGGTTTGGATGTTGGCGCCGATTGGGGCTGGACTTCGGTCCCGCTGCTTTTGTTGTTTTTTGTCAGCGCAGTGCTGTTTGTTCTGTTTCCAAGGGTCGAAACGCGCGTGAAGGAACCGCTGATATTGCCGCAGATGATGCACAACCGGGAATTCCGCATCACGCTTGGGCTCAACATGTTCAATGTCTCGGCGGCTTTTGTCGCGTTTCTGTATTTTCCTCAATACATGCAGAAGGTTCTGGGCTGGTCGACCTTTGAATCGGCGCTCGGGCTGGCGCCGCTGACCGTGTTGTTGGCAGTGGGATCGGTTCTATCGGGCACTCTGTACAACGACTTTGGCCCCAAAAGACTGTTGTTCTGGGGATATGTGATCGCGACAATCGGGTCAGCCAGCATCGTCGTTTTGCCAAGCTCGCTGGGTTACTTTCAGATTCTGCCGGGCATGACAATGATTGGGCTTGGGGCGACCCTAACGGTTGGGCCTTCCGGAACAGCAGCAGTCTGTGCCGTAAAGCCGGAACGCGCTGGCCTGGTCGGTGGGTTGAGCTTCATGACGCATCTGGTTTATGGCGCGATCGCCGTCGCTTGCGCCACCGCAATCATGTACGCCGTCAGTCTGTCCAGCCTCAGGGATCGTCTGGCCGCTGCCGGTGTCAACCTTTCCGATGCGGATCAAAAGGCCATCAATGGCGGCACCCTTGAAACGGCCTCGGCCAAGGCTGTTATTTCAAAACTGGACCACAGCGACGTCGAAAAGGTCACAGAGGCCATTACAGCAGCCTTCAGCACTGGTATGAGCATGGCCTTTATCTTTTCCACTGTCTCAGTATCCATGGGCATCATTCTGGCGCTGATGCTGGATGAGGACAAACTGCACAAGATCGAAAGCTGACGCGCAGCTATGGTTGATACAGGGCCGCGTGTGCCACGGCCCTGTTATCGTTACTGAGACGGTCCGTCCGGATTAAAGGCCGACAGCCCTTTGAGGATATCGATGGCATAGGCCAACTGGTAATCCTCTTCTCTCAACTCGGCTGTTTCTTCTGCCCTGGCGCGATCTTCTTCTATCTGACGGATTTCGTCTTCGCTCAGGCTGTCATTGTCCAGACTGCCGCGCAACTCGGCTTCGGATCGGGAGAAGGGGTTGTCCTCTTCGTCTTCCACCTCGGGCGCGGGGCGCGGCTGTTCGACAATAATATCCGGGCTCACGCCCAGCGCCTGTATCGAACGGCCCGACGGGGTGTAATAGCGCGATGTTGTCAAGCGCATCGCGCCGTCTCCGCGCAAGGGCATAACGGTCTGTACCGAGCCTTTGCCAAAGCTCTTGGTCCCCACAACAATCGCGCGGCGATGGTCCTGCAGCGCACCGGCCACGATCTCAGAGGCAGAGGCCGAACCGCCGTTGATCAAGACCACAATGGGCTTACCCTCGGCCAGATCGCCGGGTGTTGCGTTGTAACGGTCGCCTTCTTCGGGGTCACGACCACGGGTCGATACAATTTCCCCTTCGTTCAGGAACGCGTCCGATACCTTGATCGCCTGCGTCAGCAAGCCACCGGGGTTGTTGCGCAAATCCAGTACAAAGCCGTTAACCTTTTCCATACCACCGACTTCGGCGATTTGCTCTTCAAGACCCTCTTGCAGGTTCGGGAACGTCTGGTCGTTGAACGTGGTCACGCGCAACACAACACTGGTGCCTTCCGAGCGTGCGCGAACCGCAGTCAGCTTGATCGTGTCTCTGATGATGGTGACATCAAACGGCTCAGCTTCTCCTTCACGGACGACGGTGATGACGATCTCGGAACCGACCGGGCCTCGCATAAGATCAACCGCCTTGTCCAGCGTCAGGCCAAGGATGCTTTCCCCATCCACGTGAATGATAAAGTCGCCTGCTTCGATCCCTGCCGCTGCGGCCGGGGTTTCGTCGATGGGCGAGACCACTTTTACAAAACCCTCTTCCTGCGTGACCTCAATGCCCAGACCGCCGAACTCACCACGGGTTTGCACCCGCATCTGCTCGGCGTCATCCGGAGACAGGTAACTGGAATGTGGGTCCAGCGATGTCAGCATGCCGTCAATGGCCGCCTCAATCAGTTCCTCGGGCTCAACCTCTTCCACATATTGCGCCCGGATCCGCTCAAAGATGTCACCGAACAGATCCAGTTGTTGATAGACGCTCGCCTTGTTTTCGGCTTCTTGCGCCAAAAGAGGCCCTGCGATCTGAGTGGTTGCAATCACGCCTGCCACGGTACCGGCCAGACCGGCCATCACAAATTTCTTCATACTCGTTTATCCATCCTTGTCGGTCCGAAACCATGATTCCGGGTCCACGGGGCTGTTTTCTTGTCTGACCTCTATATAGAGCGTTTCTGATCGGTCAGTTCCAGTGCCATCACTGCTTGTTGACAATATTGCGCCTATTTCAGGCGTTTCACCGGGCATCAGACCCACGGGTGTGCCTTCGGGAATCACCTGACCCGGCTCACCATAAACCTCTTGCAGACCGGAAAACACGAATAAAAGGCCTGGCTCCGGTTCCAGAATCACCAGATTCCCAAGCGACAACAGCGGCCCGCGATAACGGATCGTGGCGGCTGTTGGTGACGTGACCAACGCACGCGGGCGCGTCCCAAGCACCAATCCCGGCCGGGTCACACCGGCCGCATCGGTCTCACCGGAGCGATGCAGCAAGATCCCGCGCACCGGCAAGGGGATCTGTCCCTTTTGATCCGATACACTGGCATCCGTTTCGGCAATCTCACCTTCCGAAATCTCGGCCAGACCGCTCGCAAATCCGTCTAGTGTTTCCGTGGACGATATCAAAATCGCGGTGCGTATAGGGTCTTCGACAAACCGACGCGGCAGATCGGTGCGGTCCGCGATGGCCTCGCTGAGCCGCGTGCGGGCGCTCTGCACGCCGGTCAGACCCTCTGTCAGTGTTTCCGCTGCATCCTGTTGCAAAAGGCGCAGGGTCTTAACCTCTTGCAGATCCTCGGCAAGTGCCTGAGCGTTGGCGTTCAAACCCGGTGTTACTTCCGACAGCATCATTCCGGTGCGCGCGGCCCCTAAAGGGCCAGACGGGTGCAACATCAGAACCGGCGGCGCGGTGGTTTCGATTGTCTGCAGAACGCCCAGCAGCTGGGCCACCTCTTTTTCGCGGGCACGCAGCTCTGCGGACAGCTGCGCCTCACGCGTGGCGGCACGGCGCAAGCCATCGCGCATGGCCGAAAGGCCCGCCTCATAGGCCTGTATGGTCTGGGTCAATGCACGGACCCGATCACGGGCACCATCCGCTTCGATGAGGGAAATCGATGCCTGTTCCAGCATCGCTGCCGCCTCAAGCGCGGCTTGCGATGGATCACTTTGGGCCTGCGCAACCGCAGCGCAACACATGGAAGCAACGAAGGAGAGCACCCTCATGACAGCAGGCTTTCCCCGGTCATTTCAGGTGGTTTGGGCAGGTCCATCAGGTCCAGAAGGGTCGGTGCCAGATCCGACAAACGCCCGTTACGCAACCTGGCCCCGTCCGGTCCACCAACCAGAACCACCGGCACGGGATTGAGCGTGTGCGCGGTATGCGGCCCCCCGGTTTCGGGATCGACCATCATCTCGCAATTGCCGTGATCAGCGGTCACAATCATCGCGCCGCCAACCTTGTCCAACGCGGCAACCACCTGAGCCAGACCCTGATCCACCGCTTCACAGGCTTTGATCGCCGCCTGCAGGTCCCCGGTGTGTCCAACCATGTCCGGATTGGCGTAATTTGTGACGATCAGGTCATATCCACTCTCGATCGCCTCAACGAACTTTGCGGTGACCTCGGGCGCAGACATTTTGGGCTGCAAATCATAGGTCGCCACCTTGGGCGATTTCGGCATGTACCGGTCTTCGCCCACTTCTGGGGTTTCCTTGCCACCGTTGAGGAAAAAGGTCACATGCGGATATTTCTCGGTTTCCGCCAGACGAAACTGCCGCAATCCCCGTTTGGCCACCCATTCGCCTAACGTGTTCACGATAGCACGTTTCGGGAAAACCGTCGTCATATACGCGTTGTGACCGTCCGAGTATTCCACCATGCCAAGAAGCGCAGAGAGCTTTGGTCGCGAACCGGTGTCGAAGTCCGAAAAACCTGGCTCTCCAATCGCGCGCAGGATTTCCCGGGCCCGGTCGGCCCTGAAATTCAGGCAAAAGAACCCATCCCCGTCTTTGACACCTTCGTAGCCGTCCAAGACAGTTGGCGTGATGAACTCATCCGTCTCGGACTGGTCATAGGCCTGTTTCACCGCCTCCTGCGCGCTGCTTGCAACGCGGCCTTCGGCTTGCATTATTGCCCTGTATGCGGCGCCGACGCGTTCCCAGCGATTGTCCCGGTCCATCGCAAAATACCGCCCGCCTACCGTCACAATGCGCGCTCCGCTGGGCAACCGATCCTCAAGCTCAGCCACAAACGTCAAAGCCGATTTCGGGGCCACGTCCCGTCCGTCCGTGATGGCGTGCAACGCGACGGGTACGCCGGAATCGGTGATCGCCTTTGCCGCTGCAATAATGTGATTCAGATGCCCGTGGACGCCACCATCCGAGACCAGCCCCATGAGATGCGCAGTGCCATCGGCAGATTTGACCTTATCGATAAAGTCCTGCAGGGCGCCGTTTTCAAAAAATGACCCGTCTTCAATGGCCAGATCGATCTGTCCCAGATCCATGGCAACAACCCGGCCCGCGCCGATATTGGTATGACCAACTTCGGAATTGCCCATCTGACCACTGGGCAGGCCAACGTCCGGGCCATGGGTGGTCAGGATCGCATGCGGTCCGTTTTGCATGATGGCGTCAAACGTTGGGGTGTTGGCCAGATAGGGTGCATTGGCCTGCGTATCGTCGGACAGACCCCAACCATCAAGAATGCACAGGACAACGGGTTTCGGGGCGGCCATTGAGGGTCTCCGATTACTGCTCTTACGACTTCTTCTATCGTTTGGTCGCCAAAGGGTGAACCGTCTTTGCTGATCTGCACGCAGAATTAATCAACACCACACAGAACATCGGCTGAGACAGACCCATCAGGGTTGTCCGATCTGAGGGCGGCTAGTCCTTGCGAACCGCCTTGTACGGTCTTGCAGTCCGGTTGCGATACTTGACCGTCAGCTCCAGCGGCGCATCGTTTTCGTCGTAGATACCGACAAGTACCCCCGTACCCCGGCTTTTGGTTCGCATCTCGATCAACTGCTGTTCCGACCGCGTGGTGCGCTGGGACGGACGCCGGGTCCAGGCAAACAGATGATCATACATCTCAGCGATTGCGCCTGCATGATCCGCATTGCCACCGAGGTCGGTCAGTTCATCGGGATCATTTTCAAGATCGAACAGGATGGGACGGTATCCGCCCTCACAATGGATCAGTTTCCATTTCCTGTTCGCCACCATGAACATCGCGGCATCCCGGACCGAGACGTTCAGCCGTTCGGCGATCGGCGACGCGGAATAGTCATACTCGCAAATCACCACATCCCGAGACGTCTCGTCGGTTTGCCCGTGCAGGATTGGCAACAAAGAATGCCCTTCGAGGATATGCCCCGCAATCTCACCACCCGCGATGTCAACAAATGTCGGTGCCAGATCGATGGATTCTACAAGCGCGTCGCTGGCCATACCGCGCGTCGCGTCTGCCTCGGGTGATGGGTCATAAATGATCAGCGGCATCTTGGTCGAAGCGTCTTGAAAAAAGGTCTTTTCCCCCATCCAGTGATCACCCAGAAAATCACCGTGGTCCGACGTCAGGACAATCATCGTGTCATCCATGCGCCCGGTCTGTTCCATCCAGTCAAACAACCGGCCCATCTGATCGTCAGCCTGCTTGATCAGACCCATATAGGCAGGGATCACCGCCTCGCGAACATCCTGGCGCGAGAAGGTCTGGCCGATTTTCGTATCCATGAAGGCTTTGAGCACCGGATGAGCGTTCTGTCGCTCTGATTCAGAGCGTACGACCGGCAGGACATGCTCGGGCCCAAACATCGAGGCATAGGGTTGGGGCACGATGTATGGCCAGTGCGGTTTGATGAAACTCAGGTGACAGCACCACGGACCGTCATGGGTCTGCATGAACTCGATCCCGCGGCCCGTCAGATAGGGTGTTTCACTGTCTTCTTCAGCGATATTCGCCGCCTCGGATGAGTTTTTCAGAAACCAGCCGGACAAAACAGTCCCGTCCTCAGCCAGACCGGAATTGGCAAAGTCATGCCAAGGATTGTCACTGTCATAGCCTTTGGATTTCAGGAACTTGTTGTATTCTTTCGCGCCGTCGGGGTCGTAAGAGCCATCTGGTCCCTCAGGCAGCATGCCATCGTCGCGCTCAAACACGTCAAACCCGCATTCCGCGACGCGCGTGCCAATCAGACTGTCAGGTTCCAGACCCAAACGCGCCATACCCTCGGCATCCGCGCGCATGTGGGTTTTTCCCACCAGCCAGCAAGCCATTCCGGCCTTGCGCAGATGGTCCCCCATGGTCATCTCGCCCACTTTCAGCGGGATGCCGTTCCACGAGGCCCCGTGCGAATGCACATAGCGCCCCGTATAAGTGGACATCCGCGAACTGCCACAGATCGGAGACTGGATATAGGCGCGGTCGAACCGCACGCCACGGGCGGCCAGACGGTCGATATTGGGGGTGTGCAGGTAGGGGTGACCGTAGCAACTCAGGTAGTCCCACCTCAGCTGGTCGAACATGATGAACAGGATGTTTTTGGCTTTTGCCATTCTCAGGCCCCTGGAAATGTCAGAGACCTACCTAGCCATTTCCTGACCCGGCGCGAAGCCTAAACTTTGCTAAGCCTGCCGGTCCATCTGTTCCAGCATCTTTCTGGCGCGCTTGCACTGCAACTGATCCCGTAGCGGGCTGTCGGGATCGACATCCTTTTGGCAAACGACGCATTTGTCCGCACCGGAAATCGCGTTCAGGCCGCCACAGCTGCCTTTGATGGTCTTGCCCATCAGCAGAACGCCCAAAGACATGCCAACCATGATGATCAGCAGCAGTACAAAGGCCAGAACAAAAGTGCTCATCGTGGGTCCTACCTGTCAGTCGGTGCCAAGCGCGTCTTTGAACGCAGTACTATGAACTGTAATATAAGCATCTTCGCCGCCTGTCACATCCCGCGAGATGAAATACACGGCGATTTTTTGTTCTTCGGCAAGTTCCAGCCCCTTTTCCTGCCCCATCGCCAGCATAGCCGTGGCCCAGGCATCCGCCATCATGGCGTTTTCGGCCAGAACCGTGACCGACGTGGTTCTGTGCGTGATTGGCCGCCCGGTTGTCGGGTCAATGATATGCGAGTACCGCACGCCATCCTGCTCAAAGAAATTCTTGTAATCGCCTGAGCCGGCCATGCCCTGATTGTCCAGCGACACGATCAGTTGCAGATTCTGCGGGCCGGCCTCAGGCTTTTCGATCCCGATCCGCCAAGCTTCGCCCTGATCGTTTTGACCTTTCGCCACAAGATCGCCGCCGATTTCGACCAGATAATCCTCGACGCCCGCGTCTTGTAGCGTGTTTGCAACCGCATCGATCCCATAGCCTTTGGCGATGGCAGACAGGTTGATCCCCACGCTCGCTTCGGATTTCGCCAGTGTTCCCGCCTCGGCGTCCAACACCAGCAGCCGGTTTTGACCAACGGCATCCAATGCAGCGCTGATTTCGGCATCTGATGGCACCGGGTCTTCAGGCGTACGCGGCCCAAAGCCCCACAATTCTATGAGCGGTCCAAGCGTAACATCAAAAACCCCGCCGGTTTTGTCGTGCACGTCGTTTGCTGCGGCCATGACGACGGCAAATTCCTCGGATATCTGCATCGGATCCGTGCTGGCAGCGGCCGAGAAGGTCGAGACCTCGGAATTTGGATCCCAATTGGACATTTTTGCGTTCACTGCGGCCAATGTCTCTTCGACGGCTACGGCAAGAACGGCTTCGTCCAGATCGTCACCGATTGCCGTGACATTGAACGTTGTTCCCATTGTTTCACCGGACAGGCGCACCACGTCGGGCTCTTTGTCGAACAGGCAACCGGACACAAGTGCTGCAAGGGCCATTGCGGGCATCAGACGCATGGGCGTTCTCCTGGAAAATCCGTGTCCGGCATATGCCAGCGCCCCCTGCCGGAGTCAAACCGGGATCAGAGTTTCAGCGGCAGGAACCCGAGCACTAGAAGCCCAAGCCCTGCCGTCACCCCGAACAACCATGCACGTTTCTTCCATCCAGGCGGCTGCTGCTTCCACGCCATGCGAAAATTGTGGCCGCAGACAACAACGACAAAAAACAGGAGAACGGCCAGCGGCGGGGTCAGATACAACTCATTCAAACGCTTGGGTTTCCTTGTTTTGTCCGGGATTTTGCCGATTGCGGCAATTGAACTCTATACAGGCCGGTTGGCTGCGGTAAGGTGAAAGAGACGGTATTCCAATTGCACGAGGAGATTGCCTATGGCCCCAAGCTCTTATCAGCCTCCGACACGTGGCGACAAGGCAGGTTCAACCACCTACAGCCAATCGGTCGACTCGAACCTGTCGCACACGCAGACCAGCGTGGCCAAGCTGCTTGAGGGTAAAGGCGATGCGGTCTTTTCCGTGCGTCCCAACGACACGATCCATTCCGTGGTGAATACCCTCAAGGAAAAGCGGATCGGTGCAGTGGTTGTGACGGATCAGAACGGCACCCTGAAAGGTATCTTGTCCGAGCGCGATATCGTGCGGCGCATGGCCGATACACCGGGCCAAACCCTGCCGCAATCGGTCGAGGACCTGATGACCAGGGATGTTCAGTCCTGTAAGCCCGATGACCTGTTGAATGACGTCCTGAAAACCATGACCGAAGGCCGTTTTCGCCATATGCCGGTTCTCGAAAATGACAAGCTGTGCGGCATCATCACCATCGGCGACGTCGTACATTTCCGCCTTAAAGAACTGGAATACGAAGCGCTGCGCATGAAGCAGATGATCGTGGGCTGACACGCAATGCCAGGTTTGCGGAACTCTGTCCTGCTACCGCCATGATTAGCCGGTCGAAACGAACCGAACTCCGCCCTTGAATATCTCGGCGGCGGTCAGGCGATTGGTCGCGAAGGCACCTGTGTCAATCGAGACGATGCCGTGCCGCGCCCGCGCATGATCAACGATCGTGTGCCCGTGCACCACCCATTGGCCGTCCTGCCGGGGAATGCGCGGGAACTGCGGATGCCCCCACACGCAGATTTGCCGCGACTGGGTTTCCACGGATTGATTGGGGTCCAGCGCCGCATGCACCACAGTCACATTGCCGCTGGTCCAGGTCAGCGGTCGCGTGTTCAGCCATGACAGCAGCGCGTCGCCCATCGACTGTCGCAAACGTGCCGCCACCGCCACCGCCCCATCGCCGAAAACGGCCTCGTTTATGCCGGCAATCCCGAAAGAGGCCAGGGTTTGCAATCCGCCATTGTTCAGCCAAAGCCCCCCGACCCGCTTGGGATCTTCGACAAAACGAAGCAGCATTTCCTCATGGTTGCCCAAAAGGCAGACCACCCGCCCGTTCGATGTTTCGCTGAGGTGATGCAACTGACGCAAAACCTGCGCGCTGTAATCCCCTCGGTCCACGTAATCCCCGACAAAGATCAGGGGGCAGTCGTCATCCAACTTAGGCAGTAGGGTCTGCAGCAGGTCGAGACGGCCATGAATATCGCCAATCACGACAAACCGTTGCTCAGGCGCGATTTCGGACGCGGGAAACCCTGCGTCCTGCGCCGCGTTCCGACCGATCAGCCCTTTTATCCAGTCTCTCACCATGCTGGTTCATCCCTACTCTGACCGGGCATTGGCGACAATCGGCAAATGGAACCCTGACGCGGTCCGAACCAGCACCGCGACCCCCTGATTTGACGCCGTCACACTGAAAATCTCCTTGACCTTGAGCCGGGGAACGTATCCCTGATGGGCATGTGTTTTGATTTGCGTTTGAGGGTTTCATGAAACGGGTTCTGGTTACAGGCACGGCGGGATTTATCGGGTTCCATCTGGCAAAGCTGCTGCTGTCAGAAGGGTTTCGCGTACATGGCTATGACGGGATGACGGACTATTATGACGTCACCCTGAAACAGCGGCGACACCAGATGCTGTTGCAAACACCCGGTTTCACCGCGACCGAAGACCTGCTGGAAAACCACGAACGCCTCATGGAGGTGACGGATGAGTTCGAACCGGAGGTAATCGTACACCTCGCAGCACAGGCCGGTGTAAGATACAGCCTTGAACATCCCCGCAGCTATATCGACTCCAACGTTGTCGGTACGTTCAATGTCATGGAGGTCGCGCGGCAGCATAAGGTCGAGCATCTGCTGATGGCCTCAACCTCGTCTGTATATGGCGCAAACGAGGACATGCCGTTCACCGAGGTCGAAAAGGCGGACACTCAGCTGACGATCTACTCGGCCACGAAAAAGGCAAACGAGTCGATGGGCCATTCCTATGCGCATCTATGGGATTTGCCGACCACCATGTTCCGGTTCTTCACTGTCTACGGCACCTGGGGACGGCCGGATCTGGCGCTTTACAAATTCGTCGATGCGATTCTGGATGGTCGTCCGATCGATATCTACAACCACGGCGATATGTATCGCGATTTTACCAATGTGGACGATCTGGTGCGGGGCATCAGACTGTTGATTGATGTGCCGCCAATCCGTCCGGCCAGCGCGGACGACATCGAAGAAGGTGACAGCCTGTCTCCGGTTGCCCCATATCGGGTCGTCAATATCGGCAACGGCGACAAGGTGCGCCTGATGGATTTTGTCGAAGCCATCGAAGAGGCTATCGGCAAGGAAGCCATCCGCAACTATATGCCGATGCAGATGGGTGACGTTCCAGCCACGTGGGCAAATACCGACCTTCTGCAAAGATTGACGGGATATCGCCCCCAGACCGATTTCAAGGACGGTATCGCCCGCTTCGTGGAATGGTTCCGCGACTATCACGGCAAGTAAACGACGAGAACCACATGCTGGAAACGAACCCCAATGCCCGAAAAATCGCTGTTCTTGGCTTGGGTTATGTCGGCCTGCCGTTAGCAGTGGCATTTGGCAAGACCGGCCCGGTTTTAGGGTTCGACATCAACCCAAGGCGCATCGATGCGCTGTGCAAAGGCATGGATGCCACGCAAGAAGTTGAGCCGAGCGATCTGGCTGCGGCAACGGGTCTGAGTTTTACCACCGACCCGTCCGAACTGGCCGCGTGCGACACTTATATCGTTACCGTTCCGACACCGATCACGTCTGGCAAACAACCCGATCTCTCACCCCTTTTGGCAGCGACCGAGACCGTGGCGCATGTCCTGAAACCCGGTGATTTGGTGATCTACGAATCCACCGTGTATCCCGGTGCGACCGAAGAGGATTGCGTGCCGGTTCTTGAACGCGTCTCAGGGCTGAGGTTCAACACCGATTTCTTTGCTGGCTACAGCCCTGAGCGGATCAATCCCGGTGACAAAACGCACCGTATCACCGACATCTGCAAGGTAACCTCGGGCTCAACACCTGAGGTCGCCGATGTGGTTGACGCGCTCTATGCCCAGATCATTTCTGCAGGCACGCATAAGGCCGAAAGCATCCGCGTAGCCGAAGCCGCCAAGGTCATCGAAAATACCCAGCGAGACCTGAACATCGCGTTGGTCAACGAACTTGCCATGATCTTCGGTCGTATGGACATCGATACCGACGCCGTCTTGCGCGCAGCGGGAACAAAGTGGAACTTCCTGCCATTTCGCCCCGGATTGGTTGGCGGGCACTGTATCGGCGTTGATCCCTACTATCTGACTCACAAAGCCGAAGCGGTCGGCCATCACCCACAGATTATTCTGGCCGGGCGTCGGTTGAATGACGGGATGGGCGGATATGTCGTTTCGCAACTGATCAAACGCATGGTGCAAACCGGGATCGATGTGGGCGCGGCCCGGGTTCTGATCCTGGGCTTAACGTTCAAAGAGAACTGCCCCGATCTGCGCAACACCCGCGTCGTGGACATTATCGAAGAACTGCAGAGCTATGGCGTGGACGTGGACGTACACGACCCGCATGCCGACGCCGACGCGGCCAAGGCCGAATATGGTCTGTCGCTGACCCAGCAGCCGGATCAGGGCGCTTATGACGGCGTCGTTCTGGCGGTCGCACATCGAGAGTATCGAGAGATGGACCCTGAGCAGTTCCGGTCTTACGGCAAGGAAAAGAGCGTGCTGTTCGACGTCAAATCCTGCCTGCCGCCCGGGGCCAGCGATCTGAGGCTGTAAGCGCACCAAAAGGCCTGGAAAAGAAAACCGGCGCTATGAGCGCCGGTTCTTTTGTTCTTATCCGCCGAAATCGTCGAGCATGATGTCTTCGCGATCCACCCCCAGATCCAACAGCATATTGATGACCGACTGGTTCATGATCGGAGGGCCGCACAAGTAGTATTCGCAGTCTTCCGGGGCGGGGTGGTTCTTAAGGTATTCTTCGAACAGCACGTTGTGGATGAAGCCGGTGTACCCGTCCCAGTCATCCCCGGGTTGCGGGTCCGACAGGGCCACATGCCATTCGAAATTGCCATTCTCGTTGGCCAGCGTGTCGAAGTCTTCGACAAAGAACATCTCGCGCCTGGACCGCGCACCATACCAGAAGCTGATCTTGCGGTCAGAATGCAAACGCTTGAGCTGGTCAAAGATATGGCTGCGCATTGGGGCCATACCTGCGCCACCGCCGATAAAGACCATTTCCTTTTTCGTGTCGCGGGCGAAGAATTCCCCAAACGGACCAGAAATCGTGACTTTGTCACCGGGTTTGAGGTTAAAGATATAGGACGACATCTGACCGGCAGGAATGCCTTCGGAACCCGGAGGCGGCGACGCGACCCGCACGTTGAGCATGATCATGCCCCTTTCCTCGGGATAGTTCGCCATGGAGTAGGCCCGTTCAATCGGTTCGCTGACAACAGATTTGTACTGCCACAGATTGAACTTGTCCCAATCCTCGCGATACTCGTCTTCGACGTCGAAATCTGTATAGGCCAACTGGTGGGCTGGCGCTTCGATCTGGATGTACCCGCCGGCGCGGAAATTCACGTCTTCGCCTTCCGGCAGGTCCAGCGTCAGCGCCTTGATAAAGGTTGCCACGTTGTCATTCGATCGAACGGTGCATTCCCATTTCTTGACGCCAAAGACCTCCTCGGGAACCTCGATATCCATATCCTGCTTGACCGCGACCTGACAGGACAGCCGGTCACCGCAGGCGGCCTCACGCTTGGTGATGTGGCCCTCCTCAGTCGGCAGGATCGACCCGCCGCCGGAATGTATCCGAACGCGACACTGGGCGCAGGTTCCACCGCCGCCGCAGGCCGAAGGGACGAACAGTTTCTCGGCAGCCAGCGTTTGCAGCAGTTTGCCACCCGCCGGCACCGAAACCGTCTTTTCACCATTGATGGTGATGTTGACATTGCCGGTCGACACCAGACGCGACCGCGCCGCCATGATAATGGCGACCAGTCCCAGCACGATCAAAGTGAAGAGGGCGACACCCAGGCTGAAAGTTTCCATCGACGCCCCCTTACAGTTTCACGCCCGAGAAGGACATGAAGGCCATCGCCATCAGCCCAGCGGTGATGAAGGTGATCCCCAGACCCTGCAAACCGTCCGGAATGTCCGAATACTTCAGCTTTTCGCGCACACCGGCCATTGCGGTGATCGCCAACGCCCAGCCAAAGCCGGAAGACAGACCATATGTCGTGGCCTCGGCAAAATTGTAGTCTCGTTCCACCATAAACAGCGAACCACCCAGAATGGCGCAGTTCACCGTGATCAGCGGCAAGAAAATCCCCAGCGCGTTATAGAGCGGCGGAAAATACTTATCGAGGATCATCTCAAGGATCTGCACCATCGCCGCGATGACACCGATATAGGAAATCAGGCCAAGGAAGGTCAGATCGACATCCGGAAATCCCGCCCAAGACAGCGCACCCGGCTTGAGCAGATAGTTCAGCAGCAGGTTGTTGGTCGGTACGGTGATGGCCTGCACAACCATCACCGAGATACCAAGCCCAATCGCGGTCGATATCTTCTTGGACACGGCGATGAAGGTACACATCCCGAGGAAGAAGCTCAGCGCAAGGTTTTCGACAAAGATGGCCTTAACGGCCAGTGAAAGCAGACCTTCCATCAGTGCGCCTCTACCTGCTGGATTTTGTATTCACGCTCTTCCACCTGGTTCGGTTTCCATGTGCGGAAGGCCCAGATGATCAGACCGATGATAAAGAACGCCGACGGGGGCAGCAGCAACATGCCGTTAGGCACGTACCAGCCGCCGTTGTTGACGGTCTCCAGAATGGTGACACCGAACAGCGACCCAGCCCCGAACAATTCGCGAAAGAACCCGACCAGCAACAGGATCAGCCCATAGCCCATACCGTTCCCCGCGCCGTCAATGAACGAAGCGACAGGCGGGTTCTTCATTGCAAATGCCTCGGCCCGGCCCATCACGATACAGTTGGTGATGATCAGGCCCACAAAGACCGACAGGGTTTTTGAAATCTCAAACGCATAAGCCTTGAGGATCTGGTCCACCAGGATCACGAGCGAGGCGATGATGACCATCTGCACGATGATCCGGATCGAGCCGGGGATCTGGTTACGCAGGCACGAGATGAAGAATGACGAGAACGACGTCACGAAGATCACCGCCAACGCCATCACCGCTGACACTTGCAGCGACGAGGTCACCGCAAGGGCGGAACAAATACCCAGCACCTGCAACGTGATCGGGTTGTTGTCGACAAGCGGATCGATCAGCATCTCTTTCTTGGTCTGGGACATCAGATCTCTCCTGCTTGCAGTTTGGCCAGAAAGGGAGCGTAGCCCGCGTCGCCCATCCAGAACCGGACGAGATTATCGACACCGACCGAAGTCAGTGTGGCCCCCGCCAGCGCATCGACGTAGAAATCGGGTCCGGCGGCAGGTTGTGACTTTGCGACAGTGATCTGAATTTCACCCGCATCATCGCGCAGCCGTTTGCCGCTCCACAATGCCCGCCACCGCGGGTTGTCGATCTCGGCCCCCAGACCCGGGGTCTCTCCGTGCTGATAAAATTGCAGGCCGTAGATGTCGTTGCCGTTGTTTTCCAGCGCGATAAAGCCGTACATCGTCGACCAAAGACCATAGCCGTGCAGCGGCAGAATAGCCTTGTCCAAGGCACCCGCATCATCACGCAGCAGATAGATGACGCGGTACTGTGCCTGACGACCGATCCCCGCCGGGTCGTCATCCAGCGCAACGCTCAGGTCCGGATCGGACGCAGCGGCCTTGTCGTCAAACGTGGCTGGGTCAAACCGGTCATCGACAAAATTGCCTGTAGACAGCTCCAGCACATGCGGCTCAAACGCTGCGAAGGCTTCGGTCACGTCAATGCCGGGCTCATAGATACCCGCGACCTGTAGGACGTTGACCTGTTTGTCCTTCAGTTGGTTCGCCGCTTGTACGGGACGCAGACTGACGGCCGCAAAGGACACAACCATCGAAGCCACCAGGCAAACGGCAACGGCGACAAAGATGGTCTTGCCAACCGAATCCGGCGAGGCGGCCAGAAACCGGGCAATCGCGCCTTTTGGTTCAGGGGATTGCGTATCAGACATGGCGACGCGCCCTCCGTTTGATGTTGGCCTGCACCACGAAATGGTCAATCAGCGGTGCAAAAACATTTCCGAATAGAATGGCAAGCATCATGCCTTCGGGGAAGGCCGGGTTGACGACCCGGATCATCACAACCATGACACCGATCAGTGCACCATATATGTAGCGTCCCAGGTTCGTGTGGCTAGCCGAAACCGGCTCGGTCACCATGAAAGCCAGACCAAATGCGTAGCCCCCCAGAACGATGTGCCAGTACCATGGCATCGCAAACATTGGGTTCGTGTCCGACCCAATCAGATTCAGCAGCAGCGTAAAGCCGATTGTACCCGCTAGACAGCCGACAATCAGCCGATAATTGGCGATCCGCGTCATAAGCAAGAACGCCAGACCGATCATGCAGGCCAGTGTCGAGGTCTCGCCAAAACTGCCCTGAATGGTGCCAAAAAACGCGTTCCACCAGGTGATGCCTTCGGCGGCCAATGCCTGATAGCCCTGCGAAGCGGATACCGACAGAGTGGTCGCGCCCGAGAACCCGTCAACTGGCGTCCAAACCGTATCGCCCGACATATTTGCCGGATAGGCAAAGTACAGGAACGCGCGCCCGACCAAAGCCGGGTTGAGGAAATTCTTGCCCGTCCCGCCAAACACTTCCTTACCGATGACGACACCAAAGATGATCCCGAGCGCAACCTGCCACAGCGGCGCCGTCGCCGGCATGATTAGCGTGTAGAGCATGGACGTGACGAGGAAACCCTCGTTCACCTCATGGCCACGGACGGTGGCAAAGATCACCTCGAAGATACCGCCTGCGACAAGCGTCACGATGTAGATCGGCAAGAAATACATCATCCCGTGCAACACGTTGGCAAAAATGCTGTTGGGATCCAGCGGGATACCGACCGCCTGCAGGATCGCGACCCGCCATCCGGTTGCCGAGTCAGGCCCCAACGCCGCGATGGCCGAGTTCGCCTGGTAGCCGGTATTCCACATTCCCCACAGGATACAGGGGATCGTCGCGATCACGACATAGGTCATGATCCGTTTCATATCGATATATGACCGGGCGTGCGGTGCGGCGGTCGTCACCGTTTTCGGAGTGTAGATAAAGCTTTCCACCATCTCGTAGATGGGGAAATACTTTTCGTACTTGCCGCCCTTGGTAAAGTTCGGTTCGATCCGGTCAAAGAAGCTGCGCAAACCCATTTGGCTTAGCCCTCCTTTTCAATTTTTGTCAGGCAGTCGCGCAGCGCCAGCCCGTATTCGTATTTCGCGGGGCAGGCAAAGCCCACAAGGCCCAGATCCTCTTCGTCGAGTTCCAGGGCCCCAAGGGCCTGCGCGGTATCGGTGTCCATCACCAGCAACGCACGCAACAACTGGGTCGGCAGGTAATCCTGCGGCATCAACCGCTCAAAGGTCCCCGTCGGCACCATCGCGCGGCGTCCGCCGTTCAGGTTGCTGGTCAGCTTGAACAGCTTGTGCGAAAAGGCCGAGCCCAGCACCGGCTGCACCGCGTATTTCGAAGGCATTGGGCGGATCCAGCCCATCGGAATCTGATCGTGGTCTTCGCGGATAATTGTGATCTGACGAGAGAACCGGCCCAGATAGGCAGTCGGCCCCTCGGCTTGATGCCCGGACAGGACCGATCCTGAGATAATGCGCGCTTGTCCGTCGACCTGGACCTCGTCCCGGGTCAGGTCGTCGGTCGACGCGCCCATAACGGTCCGGATCAGACGCGGCTGACGTGCGCCCGGCCCGCTCAGCGCGACGACGATGTTGGGGTCCAGATGGCCGGTCTGCATCACGCGGCCGATGGCGATGACATCCTGATACCCGATGGTCCAGACCTGCTTGTCACCCGCCAGCGGTTCGAGGAAATGGATATGGGTTCCGGCCAATCCGGCCGGATGCGGTCCGTCAAAGGCAGCAACTTCGACACCCGGCACATCCGCACCCGGAACCGAGTCACCATCTCTGTGGCACAGATACGTCTTGCCCTCGGTCAGTTTTGAAATCGCCGCCAAACCGGCAGCAAACGCCTCTCCGGCATCGGCAATAATCACCGCGGCATCCGGTGCCAGTGGTTCGCTGTCCATCGCGGTCACGAAGATTGCGGCCGGTTTTGTGCCCGGCGCCGGTATCTTGGAATACGGGCGTGTGCGGAACGCGGTCCACAGACCGGCAGCGCACAGCTTTTCCGTCACGCCCTCAGCATCCTCGGCATTGCCGACGCCCGAGAAATCGATCCCCGTGTCATTGGCGTCCGAAACCGCGACAACAACGCTTTGCAGCACACGACGTGCACCCCGGTTGATGGCGACGACCTTCCCGCTCAGCGGGGCCACCATCATGGCTTCGGGCACGTCCTTGTGGCAGAATAGCGGGGTGCCACGTTTCACCTCATCGCCTTCCTGAACCAGCATGCGAGGTTTCAGCCCAAGATAGTCTGCCCCCAGCACTGCTACGCTTGAATACTCCGGCCCTGGCTGAATAGTTTGGTCGGGGGCGCCTTGAATTGGCAACTCCAACCCTTTTTTCAGTTTGAAAGTTTGCATCTCGCTACGGTCTTCCAAGCCTCTATTTCTGCGCCCGCTGTTTGCCGCCCTGCAGTTCAGGCCGTGCAACAGCCCGGATTTTCCAACCGTCAGGGCCGTCTGAGCGCCGGTCACCTGTCGGAATCCGCAAGCGTATTTCCGATCACGGACCCTTTACGCGGGGATGCCGCGAAACGCAAACCTCTTAACTGCGAAAACCGTACTACAAAATGACGTTCTCCTGAAGGCGCCTCGCTGTCTCACCAGTGTAAAAAACCGTGTTGCGCAGATTTGCATCCGGTGTAAGCAACGGACATGAGCAATTCTGACGATCTTGAGATATTTTTGGTTGCTACACCCGGTCTGGAGGGCCCGCTTTGCGCTGAGGCCGTTCAACTTGGCTTCTCAGATGCCCGTCAGGTCGCTGGTGGTGTCACCTGCCGGGGAGGCTGGTCCGAGGTCTGGCGCGCCAATCTGTCGCTGCGCGGCGCGAACAAGGTGTTGGTCCGGATCGGCAGTTTTCCCGCTGTACACCTTGCGCAGCTGGACAAGAGGGCGCGCAGATTTCCCTGGTCGGACATTCTGCGCCCGGATGTGCCTGTCAAAGTCGAGGCCACAAGCCGCAAATCCCGCATCTACCATGCTGGCGCAGCCCGGCAGCGGATCGAACGCGCGATCTCTGAAACGCTTGGCGCGCCCGTCTCATCGGATGCCCGCCTGCGTGTTCTGCTGCGCATCGAAAAAGACATCTGCACGTTTTCCGTTGATACCTCTGGCGAGCCTTTGCACAAGCGCGGCCACAAACCCGCTGTTGCCAAAGCCCCAATGCGCGAGACGATGGCGGCGATGTTCCTGCGAGAGTGTGGCTTTGACGGGACCGAGCCTGTGATGGACCCGATGTGCGGATCGGGCACGTTTGTCATCGAAGCCGCCGAAATCGCCCTCGGCCTATTACCAGGTCGGTCGCGGCGGTTCGCCTTTGAAGATCTGGCCGGTTTTGATACGCAGGCTTGGGACAATATGCGCCAACATGACGCGATTGGCGAGACGGATCTGCAATTTGTCGGATCGGACCGCAACACCGGCGCGATTGAGGCGGCGGGCACCAACGCCAACGAAGCTGGGGTCGCGTCGGTGACACGTTTCTCGCAACGCTCAATGAGTGACCTAAAACCCTTACCCGGCCCGGCGGGATTGGTGGTCGTCAACCCGCCCTACGGCGCCCGGATCGGAGACGAAAAACGCCTCAGATCGCTTTACGGCAGCTTGGGCAAGGTCCTGATGGCGCGGTTCTCGGGATGGCGGGTCGGCATCGTGACCAGCTCGGGCCCGCTCGCCCGTGCAACACGGCTGCCATTCCTGCCGACCGGACCGGTGGTCGATCACGGCGGCACCAAAGTCCGGTTGCACAGAACCGAAGCCCTACCCTGATCACGCGCCAATCTGCGCAATAACTGCCCTTGGTCCGCTCTGCCAATACCCAGGAATTTCCCTTGCACATCCCTATCACCAAGTATAGATCACCCGCCACGGTCGGAGTGTAGCTCAGCCTGGTAGAGCACTGTCTTCGGGAGGCAGGGGTCGGAGGTTCGAATCCTCTCACTCCGACCAATAAATCCAGATAGTTACCCGTTTTACTTTGCCCCCAATTCACGGTCGCTCCGGATTATGCGGCTATTCGGGTGTAGCTCGCCACAACTTTTTGCAGTGAGTGACAAGGATATTTGCAGCAGCGTGTTTTTCTGGCTCTGAGCGATTTGGCGACTAAACGCCTTGAGAGACCTTGGTCAAATCACCTCTCTCCTGCCGTTGTCCCACTTTGGCGCATCCTGTCTACGTGCATGCATTCACCTCGAATGATGAATGGCCTCGCCTCCGATAGGATCTGTTACAGCGCCTTTACGTCATCGTAAATCTTGCGGAGATGCTCATCCGACATGTCTAGGATGGGTTCATACATAAAGGAGTTCAGGTGGATGTTCTCTGGTGTCATGAGAACAACTCGGTCCATTGTCGGAATGGCAGCATGGCTAGGGAAGTCCTCACGAAAACGCTTCAGTAGCACCGTAGTCTGATTGCCGCTTATCTGCCCAGGCAGGTTCGGGTCGTTGATCTGCCCGAGCATGTATTGCTCTGCACGGAGGCTGGTGGCGATTGATAGGACAATTT
Source organism: Ruegeria sp. B1 (assembly GCF_056535885.1). Classification (NCBI taxonomy): domain Bacteria; kingdom Pseudomonadati; phylum Pseudomonadota; class Alphaproteobacteria; order Rhodobacterales; family Roseobacteraceae; genus Ruegeria; species Ruegeria sp. B1. Next base: position 3,917,199 of record NZ_JBQFJA010000001.1, read on the forward strand.
TGTTTTCAAAGTTGGCAGCATCTGCTTCCTGAAGGCAGTCGTCAGCCTCTTGGTAGACCAAGTCCAAAACGCGCGCCCCGGACGGTGCCGCGTTCGCTGGTAGGGCACCAAAAATTGTCTGGTAGATGTCAAAGATGTCGTTGTCCTGAATGCCTGCGGTGCCATCCTTGATGTGCAGAAGACATGTCAGAGTCTCGTAGTCAGGGTCGTCTTCGCCCTTAGTGTACTCCACAAGGTTGCGCATAAACGGAATGGAAGCGATCCGCTTTCTCGGCTCCGTTCCGAAATGGACCTTCCAGTCGTTGACGAAGATATTCTTGATCCCGACTGCCTTATTGACCTCAATGCCACCTTCCTTCCTCGCGACCATGAAGCAAGACTTGTAGTTAACAAAACGGCTTTGGATCGTCCTGAAAAAATCAAAGTTGTGGGTGAGGATGACCTGTCGGAATTTCTCGTCGTCCGCGATATCCTTCAGATACTGAATGATCGCATACTTGTTCTTGTAGTCGAAGGAGTCCGCGATATCGTCGACGATGATTATTGTTTGCTGCCCCGCCTTCCGCCGAACTTCAATCTCGAAGATGATGTTCAGGATGTAGAAAGCCCTGCGCTCGCCAGTGCTGAGGACATCCAGCAGCGCATCCCTTTCGACATCCCTTCGGTCGTCGCCTTCCTTGAAGGTGAAACCTAGTTTCGGGATTTTGTCCTCGTTGAGAACGACCGACACAAGGTTCTTCACCTTTAGCTCGAATGGGACGAAGAAGCGCTCATTGAAGATTTCGATGACTTCTTGCCATGCCGTCCGTTCATTGCGAGCCGCCTCTTCGATCTCCTTCCTCCTCTCCGCGGCTGCCCGGATTTCCCTGACCAGTTGATCGAAAGCGTCGCGATGCTTCACGAAGTAGCTTTTCCAGACTTGCTCCTTAAAGTCGGCGACATTCGCCAAGGCGGGAAGAATGTCTTCGTGATCAGCGATGAAGGAATTGAAGCCCCTGACATTGGCGTTTTTGTGAATAAGCTTTTCGATTGCGTCGAACTTCTTCCTCAGGTCGACATCTGATGTGATGCCCTCCTTCTCGTCCTTAACCAACTCCTCGAGCTGCTTCTTCGATGTGATCTCAACCTTTTCACCTGCATTCAGGCTGACGCTGTGGGCTGCATCGAAGAATCCGTTGTCGGCGAGCGCCTTCGCTATCACCCCCGCATTGTAGTAGGTGAAAGTCCCGCGCTTGAAGTACTGCGACTGGTCGATGAGTTCGTTAAAGCGCTTAATGTAGTCTTCTAGTGCTTCCCGAACTTGTTCCTGCTGGAGCATCTCGACAACCTTCGGATCGAAGACGAGATCATATGGGATGTCGGCAAACGGAGCTTCCGACTGTTCGTCGACCTCCGCAGCGACCCGACTAATAGCCATGAGAAACTGTTCCGACGTCCTGGTGAAGGTCGACGAGATTTCGGAAGCGAGATCTTTTTTCGAGCCTGACTGGTCCTTCAATGCGGCGAGAAGCGTCTTCTTTGCATCCTCAATGCTTTCATTGAGTTTCTGGTGTTCCCTGCGGAGAGCCGCATTAACGAGAAGGGTGGACGTCTTTTCGTTGCTACCAAAGTCTTCATCGTATGGTCGAATTATCAGAACGGATTCCGGATCGAGTTCCGCATCGTTCTCGTCGAGTACCGACCTCTTCGTAGGTCTGTCCGGGAACATCTTGTCAGAAGATTTCTTCTTATCAGCGATGTCTTGGAATGTTTTGGCAAGTGATGATTTCATGGCACCGTTTGGCGCATAAAGTGCGACAGCATTACACTTGCTGAAGTCGAAAGCGTGCTCCAGTTTCCGAATTCCGTAGCAGTACTCCAAATCGAGTTTCAGCGTGCGCATAAAACGACTCCCCCCTCTTCTTTGTACTGGTTGTATCGGTCACCGTCTCAATTGGCCATTGGTAGAAAGCGCAACCGATCCAGCCTAATGTAGCCGCTCGAAGTATTTAAGCGGGATCGGATGCGGCCTGTTCAACCGAGATCTTGAACGGTACTTCAGGCAAATCTACACACCGGCTCAGTACGTCCTTTTTAAATTCATCAGGTGCCATGGCGAGGTCTCGCGCGGCTCGGTAGCCTTCGATGTAACCGAAGATCGCACCCACGTAAGCCAAAGCTGACATAGGGGACGACACTCCGGTTTTGTCCATTGGGTTTTTTATGCGGTGGAGCACATCGGCACAACTCGCTTCGGAAACCCACGCACCCGGTGCCAGGTCTTCAGCGATTGCTTGAGGTGTGGTCAGGGCGAGTGCCAGAGCGGTCGATGCTGCCAGTTTCATGAAACCGTGTTCCTTTAATGGTTCAGTCGAATCCAAAATTCGAGATCAGCAGTTCGGCGCGCTGGCCTCGTCCTTGATTGACCTTACTGACCGAATAGGTAGTGGAAACCTGACTTAGGTGGAAGGCGTCAAAAATCTCACGGATTTCGGGCACGTCATTAATCGACATCAGGAAGCGGCCTTTGATCCGGCCGAGTTGGTCTGCCATCTGATCAAACTCTTCACGGGCGAACATCTCTTTGCCGTAGTCACTCTCGCTGCCCCAATAAGGTGGGTCGAGATAGAACAGAGTAGCTGGGCCATCATAGCGCCGGATGAACTCGGCGTAGTCCAGGCATTCAATCACGACACCCGCCATGCGGCTGTGCAAGTCTTCCAGCATGGGTTCCAGCGTGGTCAGGTTGAAGCGGCCCGGCCGGTCCTTGCTGACACCAAAGTTGCGGCCTGAGACCTTGCCTCCGAAAGCGGTACGCTGCAGGTAAAGAAAGCGCGCAGCACGCTCCAAATCGGTTAGGGTGTCTGGATCGGTATCGACCAAGCGTAGAAACTCGGCGCGAGTGGTGAGCTGGAAGCGCAGCACCTCCAGGAATTGCGGATAGTGCCGTTGCAGGATGCGAAAGAGGTTGCTGACATCGCGGCCGAAGTCGTTGATCACTTCCGAGCGCGGCTGCATTGCACGTCGCAGAAAGATGCCGCCCATGCCGACGAATGGCTCGGCGTAGGTTTGGTGCTGAACACCATCAAGGATGGCGGTGATCCGCTTTGCAAGATTGCGCTTCCCGCCGAGCCAAGGCGCTACCGGATTGACGGGTTTAACGGGGTGTAAAAGCTCTCTTTTCATAGGGTGTAGAATCGTGCCTCAATGCCGGTCCCTTCGAAGGGAGGAGCGGCCATAAGCTTTTGCTGGTCGGCGGGGTCGGATGTGAGAGTTTGGCCCCGTGTTGAGGGGCGTTGGCGCGCCCCTTGACCTCCGTTATTCGACGCTCAATTCGCTCATCCCTTGCCCTTCTCATTGTCGCGCTCGGCATCAAAGCTGGTGGTCAGGGTGTCGGTTAGACGGTGCTGGACACGGGTGATTAGCCATTCGCCGGTCAGCTCAGGCTTGATGCCCTGGAGATCGACCTTGGCCTCGGCCATTAGGTCACCCCAGAAACCACCCAGTTCGATGCTGATCTTGCCGCTGGCCCGGCGTGAACGCGTGAGGGCAGCGTTGGCCGCACTTTGGGCTTCAGCTTCGGTGGGATAGCGATGGCGCAGCGCCAGCTCTGGCTCCCTGTCCCCGGCGGTCGCCCTGCGGGTAACTGCGGTACCGCGCTCGCCCCATTCAGCAGTCACCCGGCCGTATCTCCCGCGCCCGGTGATTTTCCAGGAGCCACCCTTCATTTGAGTGCGGTGAACGACAAAGATGGGCAAATCTGATCCGTCCGCAGCTTTGCCTTCTCCGTGCTTGGCGAAGACTAGGTATTCGCCTGCGGGCTTTGAGACAGCGTCTAGACCCTTGGCCAGCCGGGTTAGGAAGTTGAGATCGCTTTCGGAAGTTTGCGCTTGGTAAGCGTAGAAATGCGCCTTCAAACTTTCACTTACCAGCGATTTAAGACCGTGTTCACCGGCGATCTTGCCGACGATGTCCTCAATCGTCACGTCGCGCCAGCTTCGCGTCTTGCGGGCGCGGATGCCACTCAGCATGTCAGTCGCCTTGGCACTGATCGTCATGGTGTCCGGCGCGATCTCGCCGCTTGTTTCATCGACAACATAGGTTCCGATCTCGACAAGGTCGCCGACGAAACCGAGAGCGATCTTGAGCTTTGCGCCAGCCTTAGGCAACGCGACCAGGTAATCGCGATCATCAACCATGATCTCGGCTGTGTCGGACTTCAGCCCGGCCTCATCGATGATGGTCAGGCTGGTAAGGCGGTCCTGAAAGTTGCCGGTGACATCCGTTCCGTCAGCGATGATCTGATAAGCGATGTGCATGGATCACCCCCAGAGCCGGATCGGTTTGCGGACAGTTTGCTCCGGCACGTTGGGCAGCTTGATCAACAAGCCCTTTGGCAAGACTGGCCCAAGCGCGGCGAGGCCGGGATTGGCATTATAGACGGCGACCGTCATATCTTCGCGGCCGTAATGAGACTTACAGATGGCATCGACCATGTCGCCGTCGATCGTGCGGTAGGTACTCATAGCAGACCTCCGATGAACGAAGCCAAATCGCCAGTATCCGGCCCGTAGCTCTTAAGAGTGAGTGAAAACTCGATCTTGCGTGGCGCGCCGTCACGGAGGAGATAGCTCTTGCGCTCTTCCACCCGCACAATCACCCAGCGTTTCCAAACCCAACCCAAGCCATCGACCATCATCATCGGTAGGCCACTGCCTGCATTTAGACGCATCAGATCGACCTGGTGCAGTCCCCCCTTGAAGTGCGGATAGATCACGCCCTCGATCGCAACCTCCTGTGCGCCGGGACCGAGATACTGCAACGCCGGTTCGCGGCCGATGCGTTCGACCTCGTTCCAGCGATACCCGGCGCTTCGTGAAAACTGCTGGTAAGCCCCATTCGTCATTCCAAACCGAAAGCTTCCGAGCGCCATCATGACAAGTCCAGGCTGCATCAGTAATCCACCCCGTCGTGCAGATCTGCGCGCCGGGCATCTTCACGCTGTGCCAGACGACGCTCAACCTCGCGGCCAATGTCTTCCGCGCTCATGCCCTGCGTCGGATAAATGTTGATCGTCACAGTGTCGCCTTCTCGGGTGATCTGTGGCGCGCGAGTTGGAGCCGACATCACCGGGCGACGATCAATAGTTTCGACGATTTCGGCATGAGAGGGCATTGCAGCAACCGGCGCGGCCATCGCCGAGGCCGCCATTGCGGCCTTCAGCACACGACCGGGCAGAATGGTGCCCGATACGCCCGGCACGAAAATCTCCGGGCTGCGTTCGCCCACCAGGTAAGGCATGCCCGCACGGACCGGGCCTCCGCGATCGCGTTCACCGTTCGGGTTTGCTTCAGGCGCATCCTCTGCGGCAGTCACCCAGTTCCAGGCATCCTGCATCCAGTCTGGCACGATGCTAGACAACTTCTCTGAGATCGCGGCAACCATCTGCGGCACAAGGGAGGCCATTCCGTCCCATAGCCCCTGCAGCAACTCGACACCGACATCAAATAGGCTGAACTCACGGAACACTTGAACGATCTCTTCCGGGACGCCCAACAATTCCATGACATAGGCTATCAGACCCTTCATTGCCTCGGTCGCAAGCGTAAACGGATTGAACTCAGCCAAGAGTTTAAACACGCCGTTTAACAGCCCTTCATCAAAGGCCGCTTTGACGGCATCCACCTTCTCGATGACGAAGCTGACGATCTGATCCCAGTTGTCGTAGACGACGTAGGCAAGCGCTGCGACACCGGCGATGATCAGCCCGATCGGATTGGTCAGCATCAGAACGCCGAGGCGGATGAATGCCTTGGATAAGAGGCCAACGCCGCCTAGCAACCACTTGATCGGACCAGTTGCTACCCACGCCAGAACGCGACCAGCGGTGCGGATCGGAGCCATTGGGAACTGCCAGATCAGGCGGAGTGCAAAGAACCACGCATAGAGCCTGGCAACGGTGCTGATCAGCCCTTTGTTCTCTTCAACCCAGCGTGCAACACTACCGACCACCTCACCGAGCGCTTCACCGGCGTTCTGACCCCAGCTAAGCCATTGCTCTTCGGTTGCATCCATCGGACCGAGCAGGTTCGTGAACCATTCCCAAATCTGCAGGGCGTAGTTGATGATGGCGTCAAGCATGGGAGCGGCCGGGCCAAGCGCCTCGCGGAAGGTGCGCCAGAAACCGACAAAGAAAGTCTTCAAACCCTGCCAGTTGTTGTAGATCCAGATACCCGCCATCGCGACACCGGCCAACAGTGCACCGATCCCGGTAGCGAGAAATGCAAGACGGATCGCAATCAACGCACCGCGCACCAGCTTCATCGGGTTCAAGAGTGCCAGTAGCGCTCGGCCGAGCTGCGGCAGAAGCACCAGGAGCCAGCTTCCGGCGCGGATAATATGCAAGATTGGGTCAGTATTGAGAACAGCACCCACCGCAGTGCTATCGAGCCGAGACGGAAGACCAGAAGCCCAGCAGTCAGTTTGAAGATCAAGCCGATCAGTTCTGGGTGTGCCTCGGCCAAGCCCTGGAGAGCTGCGATCGCAGGAATGACAGTCTCAATCAATGCGACGATCTCGGGCAACAGCACTGTGCCGATCGAGATCGCCGCGCTTTCAGCAATGCTTTGCAGTCGCTTCAATGACCCTGCTGTGTTCTCATTGAGTTTTGCGGCCACACGCGCAGCCGAACCTGCCTCGGTCAGGCTATCGGCATAGGATTGCAGCGCACCGCTGCCCGCCTGTTCGAGAAGGATCGTAGCGGCGCTGGCGGCTTCCATGCCGAAGATATCGTTGATCAGCTTGGCTTGCTGGCCAGAGCCGAGGCGCTGAAGGCTCTCATGTACTTCGGCAAGGATTGTGGGCATGTCTCGCAGGTTGCCGCTGGCATCAACGGTCTGTACGCCCAGTTCGGCCATTGCGTCGGCCGCAGGCTTAGGAAGCGCCGCCAGACGCAACATCATGGCCCGGAGCGCGGTGCCCGCCTGGCTGCCCTGGATGCCAGCATCACCAAGCTTGCCCGCCATCGCCGCTGTCTGTTCAAGAGATACGCCAAGCGCAGCCGCATTCGGGGCTACGTATTTCATGGTATCGCCCAGCATGGTGAGATCAGTGTTCGAGGTGGTGAAGGTGTTGGTCAACACGTCGCCCAGGCGACCCATCTGATCGGCTTCCATGCCGAAGCCACTCAAGACGTTCGAGGCAATATCCGCCGCCTGACCGAGATTGATCGCACCGGCGCTGGCAAGGTTGAGCATTCCGGGCATTGCCTCGACAGTTTCGTTGACCTCGAAACCTGCCATTGCAAGAAAACGCATCCCCTGGGCGGCTTCCGACGCAGCCCAGGGTGTCGTTGCGCCCAACTCTCGGGCGGTCTCTGTCAGCTTGGCAAGCTCTTCATCATCAGCGCGGGCGACGGCCGCGACCTCGGCCATCGAGCGTTCAAAATCAATCGCTGGCTTTAGCGAGGCGGCCAGCGATCCAGCCAGAGCGGCGACACCGAAAGCTTCGCCCATGAGGGCCGAACGGCGAGCCTGATTTGCGGCCAGTTGTTCATTGGCCCAGGCGACACCGGCGCGACCCGTTTCTTCCGTGACCGCACCGATCCGGCGGAGGGAGTTCGTAACAGCGCGTGCTGGTCCGGTTGCCTGATCCACCAGCTTCAGAATGAGCGCAATGTTCAGGTCGCCAGCGGCCATCTCGTTTCCGTTCCTATCGTTGGTTAAACGGGGAACGTCCCGGGTTGTTCTGAACCTCGAAGCGTTCTCGTGCCTTCTCGCGCCACCGTGCCAACTCTTCGAGGGGCATGCCCCTCATCGCATCAGGCTGCCAGTGGAAGACCGAGGCGATGTCGGCCATCGCGTCTTCCACATCGTCGGGTAGCTTCAGGTATTCGCTTCCAGCGCCTGAAGCTCCGACTTCTTCGCGAAAAAAAGCACTGTCTTCCCGCAGAGCGCCACGAAGTCGGCCGGATCCAGTGCGGCTACCTGAGCCGAGGTCAGCGGGGGTTGAGTGATGCGTGGCAAGAGCTTGATCATGGCGTCGGTGTCCATCTGAAGCACATCCGTCATCTTGAGGCCGCGCAGTTCGCCAGTCTGGGGCTTGCGCAGATCAATGCCGGTCACGTCTTTGCCGTCGATCTTGACGGCAGCGGACAGGGTAACGTCATGTTTCTTCTTGGTCATGGTACAAATCCTGTTTGAGAGGGTGTTTTAACCAGGCGTGAACGGGGATGCGCTAACGCCTGGAGGTTCACTGTAGGCGGTTCAGAAGCCCATCGCGGCGCGCAATTCAGCGAGCTGATCTACACCGCCGATGATCCGCTTGCCTGCCTCGATATCGATCTCGAACAGCTCGTCGCCGTCCTTCAGCATGCGGAAGTAATCAACCTCGAGCGTCAGCTTCAGCGGCATGTCAGACCCGGACTTCAGATCACCGAAGTTGGTCATGGACCAGCGACCACCAAGCGTGCCGACATAGCTGTCGGCCGAGAAGTCATTCTCGCCCATCGCGCCGGGACGCAGGGTCATCCGCTGGCGGGTGCCAAACATCTTGATCAACTCGGGTGGCCATTCAGCGAGGGTCAGCTCGGCCTGCATTGCCTCCATGCCCATATCGACAGCGACAGGGCCGTCCATACCGCCACCACGGTGGCTTGCCGTCTGTATCTTCAGCTCGGGCAGTTTGCCCTCCAGGACGCGACCAGCGTAGCTGACCCCATCGACGAAGGCGTTGAAGTTACGGATTGTGCGCGGGTACTGCATCATGATCAGTCCTCCTTATGCTGCCGCGCCAACTTCGGCGATCAACTCGTCGTAGTAGTCGCCGTTGCGATGTGCGCGGAAGATCAAGTGCTCAAGCGGTGCGGGTGGTTCAAAGTCGAAGTCGAGGTAGAGTTTCCCGGCCTTCAGAGTGGCTTCTGTGTTCAGCTCGGGATCCAGCCAGCAATTGAAGCCCAAGAGAGCGCCAGTGTTGACCATCTGCTGACCGAATGCCTGAACGCCGTCGCGAATGTCCATGAGGAGTTGCGCCGACATTGGGCGGTCCATCGCCCAGAGATGGGCGCGCTCAATGCTCTCATAGATGATGTCGGCCGTGCGGCGGACAGACAGGAAGGCCCATTGCGCATCAGGGCTGGTGCCCCGGTTGCCCCAGAGCCGGAAGCCGTCGCGGCGGATGATTGTCGCAACTTCGGCCTCATTCATCCGGTTGGCCTCGGTTTCGGTTGAACTTAGGTGGAAGCTGACCGGGCGCGCCGTGCCGGAGATCCCATTGATCACCTGGTTGGACGGCGACCACCAGAAGCCCTTCTCGATGTCGCGCTTGGCGATCAGTCCGGCGACATAGCCAGAGGCCGGTCGGGTCACGTAAGAGGCCGAAACGTTGTCAAACACGGTCACGGCGGGATCGACGATGAACAAGCGATCGGAACCCCAGTTTTGGCGGTCTGCCTTGGCGTCGGTTTCATTGGTGTTTGGGCCATCCGCCACCACCACCGCTCGCAGTTTTTCGGCGACTGCGATCAGGTTGGTGACGACCGGGCTGGCAGGCTCGCCAGGCACGGTTTGGGTGAAGCCGGGTGCAGCGAGGATGCGCGGCGTCAGGTCAAGCTTGGATGCGGATGCCTCAAAGGCCCAGAGGCCGGTGCCTTGGGTGGCATCGCCGACCACCTTAGTCAGCGTCGTGGCAGCATCCGCACCTTCGGCGACACGAACCATCACGACCAAGGAAGCGCCCTGGGCATAGACCGCTTCATAGGCATCCTTCAGAGTGCCCGCGTCACCGAGCAGTGCCGCTTTGCGCGGTCCTTCGATTAGTAGCGGGGTGTCTTCGGGGAACTCGTCGACGTCAGCATTGGGGGCGGTACCCACCAGGCCGATCACCGAGCTTTTGGCGGTGCGAATGGGGCGAATACCATCATCAATCTGGATGACTTCCACCCCGTGGAGAAACTGCTCAGGCATGGGTGCCTCCTTTGGTTGCAGATTTGTTTTGCTTTTGGATTGTCATGGTTGGCCTCCTGCCAGCGCCTGAAACGCGGCAAGAGCCTCGGCGCTGAACACATCCAGCGCGGCTTGCAGCTCGTCATGAGTGGCAGCAGCCTTGACGGCGGCGCGACCGGAAGCGCGAAGAGCAGCGCCTTGACCGATATGGCCATGGTATGCGGCGTCTTTGCTGATGATTTTCTCGGCCAGATTGTCAGGCGAGATGCCGCCACCCGCCGCCTCGGTCTCAATCAACGCGGTCTGAGCATCCGTGGCCGTACCAGCCAAGTATGCTGTCGCGACCTTGACCTTTACGGGCCAAGTGTCCCGCTCTTCCTGCGTGGCGCTCTTAAGCAGCGCGCGCAGGTAGCTGGCGTGCGTGGCATTCACTTCGGCCAATGCATTTGCCTTGGCGTCTTCAATTGAGATCACCGGGGCAGCAGGCGGCGTGAATGTCTGGCCGTCATAAACATCATTGATACGAACGGCATCTGTCGCTTCGACCCAGCCTTCAGGGACGGGCGCGTCGTCCTCAATCCTTATCAGATTTGAAACACGGCCATCGGTGATTTGCGCTGCCTTTTTCATCAGTAGTACTCCGTAACGATGATGATGCCGTCAGCGCCATCTTGCCCCTGAGATCTAGGAGCAGCAGGAGGGGGCACCCCGACAGGCTGAGTTGAGGCCGTAACCCGAGTGGCGCCGCCAGCGCCGCCGGTGCCGGGCACTGTGGCAGCTTGCTGAATATCCTCGTCATTTAAAGAGTCAGATGGCCCGAAAATGGACCCACCCGGCAGCTTTGGACGCTCTCGGCCTTCTCTTTCTTCGAACCAGTTCTGAATGCCCGGAGAGCCGCGATAGTTGATGTCGCCCCCTGATGAATGGGCTGTCGGGCCAGGAAGGGTTCCACCGCCGCCATTCGCGCCAATGTGCCCAAAGGAGGTGTTGCCGCCCTGGCCTCCCCATGCGCCGGTGATCCCGGCAGAAGAACCGCCCGAACCACCTGCGCCAACTGCGTAAGTGAACTCTTGCCCTGGGTCTGGCGTCAGCCATGCTTCAAACCCCGCGCCGCCAGCGCCCGGATGTCCATAGAGCCAATCACCTGCTAGGCTGTGGAACGGTTGTTCACCTCCCTGACCGCCAGCGACGCCTCTCACGTGTATGGCCTTGCAGCCTTCCGGGGTGACGTACACGCCCGTGCCATGTGTGAGTATTCTGACGGTTGGGGGTTTCACTCCTTTGATCGCTTGCGCCACGCGCAGAGGCGACATTGCTTTGGTTTCAAGCGCGCCTGCCAGCGCTTGGGCTTCTGTGGCGAAATCCAAGGCAAATGTGCGATCTGCCGTCAGATCGCCGCCGCCCGTCATGCCTGGACCTGCCGTCAGGGTGCGGTCTGCCGACGCGTAAGTGGTGCTGACATCGACATGGATGATCAGGTTCTCAAGGTCCGAGAACACCACGTTGATGCGCAGATGCGCCGAGACTGTGTTGAGCGGCTTGTTTACCGGCGGGTCATAATGAGCGATGGCGATCATGTCGCCATCCACATCGAAGAGACCGGCCTCGCGGATCACAAACGGACCTTCATTCTCGGCCAGCAGTATCTCAAAATACGCCGTATTCAGCGCACCTTCCGTGACACCCTGCGCCGAGACCGGCTTGCGCCCCTGTTCATTCTCCAGTGCGATCTCGCCGCCAGCCGGAATGCGCTCGCCATCGCCCCATGCGATCTCGGCAATTTGGAGTGCCGAGGCATTTGCCAGCGCCGCCGCTTCCTTGTTGCGACCCACATTTGTGAGCATTGCGTAAGATGCCATGTCAGCCTCCTAACGCCTCAAACGCCGCCTGTGCCTCGGCCTCGAACGCGTCCAGTGCGGCTTGCAGCGCATCGTGGGTGGTCGCAGCCTCGACGGCGGCGCGGCCCGAAGCAAGGAGATCGTCGGCCTGACCGATATGGCCAAGGTATGCGTCTGCCTTGGTGATGATGGTCTGGGCTAGCGCATCAGGCGTGACGCCGTCGCGCGCCGCCGCCGCGCCCATAAACGCGATCTGGGCAGCGGTGGCGGTGCCCGCTAGGTAGGCTGTTGCAGCCGCGCTCTTCGCGGGCCACGTGTCCCGCTCTTCGGCGGTGGCGTTGTCAGTCGCTTGGCGCAGGTAGCTGGCATGCGTTGCCTTCACGTCCGCCAATGCTTTTGCTTTGGCCTGTTCAAACGGGATCACCGCAGCCGCAGGGGCAGCAGGGGTCGTGAATGCTTGGCCGTCATACTTGTCGCCGATACAAGCGACGCCGTTGCATTCGACCCAACCTTCGGGGATGGGGGTATCATCCTTGATCCGCGCGATATTGGTCACACGGCCATCGGTGATTTCAGCGACAGTCTTCATCAGTAGTACTCCGTCACGACGATAATTCCGTCAGCGCCACCTTGTGCGAAAACGGGTCCCCCCACACCGGCTCCGCCAGCACCTCCTGTTCCGGGAACTGTGGCGGATTGCCCGGCGCCCCATGCAGATACCGAGTCTGATGGTCCGAAGATGGACCCACCGGGAACGTGCAGGAATTCACGACCGTCGTGGCCCGTGTAGTTGACACGCTGCCCCGGCGATCCGCGAAAAGTGAGCACTTTCGTTGACGGATCATTGCCACGCCATGCCGTCGCCGTTGATCCAGTACTTGTGTTTCTGCCTCCATTCGCAGCGATGCTCCCAAAGCGGGTGGTGCCGCCGGAACCGCCGAAGACGGGACTCTGAAAATCGCTTAAACCGCCGGGCGAACCGCCTGCGCCAATTGTGTAGGTGAACTCCTGAAAAGGGGTTGGTGTTAACCATGCCTCAAACCCGGCACCACCGCCGCCGGGAAGGCCAAGGCGGATTGAGAAGTTTGGATGGGTTGCCGGGAATTCACCTCCCGCGCCGCCACCAACGCCTCTGACATGAAGGGCTTTGCATCCTTCCGGTGTGACGTAGGTGGCGTCTGCGCCCTCGGTGAGAATTGTGACCGTCGGGGCTTTCAGCGCTTCAATCGCTTGAGCCAACTGCTCCGGTGTGACGAACGCAGTGGAGGCGTCAATCTGAATATTCAGGTTTTGCAGGTCGGTGAACACCACCTTGATGCGCAGATGTGCCGAGACTGTATTGAGTGGTTTGTTCACCGGCGGGTCATAATGAGCGATGGCGATCATATCGCCATCCACATCGAAGATACCGGCTTCGCGGATCACAAACGGCCCTTCGTCCTCGGTCAACAGCACCTCGAAAAAGGCCGTGTTGAGTGCGTCTGCAACAGTACCTTTGCCTTGGACAGCTTTACGGCCCTGTTCATTTTCCAGTGCGATCTCGCCGCCTGCCGGAATACGTTTGCCATCGCCCCATGCAATGTTGGAAATTTCGAGCGGAGTGCCATTGGCCAGAGCCGCCGCTTCCTTGTTACGGCCCACATTCGTAAGCATCGCAAAAGACGCCATCGTCAGCCTCCCACTTCCACGCGCAGGTGGGTGTGTGCCACCGCTGCATAACCAGACTGCGCCGTTAGAACCGGTGCGGGCGGAATGTCCGCCACCGCCTCGGCTCTGATGGCTGTGTGTTGAAACGCCCCGCCATGAGCGGGGGTATCGATGCAGACATTGAGCGCCACATCGAAATGCGCCCGCACCGGCTTCACGTTGTCGATTACTTCGACGATCTCAGCCAAGAGGTCCGGGCTGATCTCGATGCCTAAGGAGTGCGAGCCGAGAACATCGACTGCGATGCGGAAGGTGTACGGTGTTCCGCCATATTCGAACCATTCGGAGATATCGATGGCATAGCCCAGCGTCTCCAGTGCCCGCCGCACAGCGCCGATCGTACCCTTCAGGCGGTGCAATTCGATGCTGCGCTTGATGACCGCGCGCTTGGTAGCCTCCGGCCAGCTTGCCTCCCAGGTCTCGACCGAGAAGGCCCAAGCGAGCCACCCAAGCAATTCGGAAGGGCATGTGTCGGGGTTCATCAACGTGGCCACCGACGTCAGATCGGGGGTGCCCTTGCGGATCGCCTGCTCAATCGCCTGGTCATGCCGCGTCGCGTTGGGTTTGAGGACCGAAGAAAGATCAGACATCACGACCTCCCACGGTCAGGGTGATGCCGGTGCAATACGCCGCCTGATAATCATCCACCTCGATATGGGCGGCGGGCTGGATCAGATCGACATTCTGCACTCCGGCTTGGTGTAATGCCGCATGTAGGCCAGAAATCGTGATGTCGTGGCCAAGTCGGTGATGCTCGTGCACGTAGGCTTCAATGGCCTCTCGGGCGGCTGCAAGCACAAGGTCTTCGTCTGGCCCGTTGTAAAGGGTCAGCATGGCTTCGACCTGATAAGGAATGATTGTGGGGGGTTTGACGCGCGGATGATCGGTCAGAGGACGAATATCTTCTTCGTTTAACCCGGTGCTAACGGCACTCAAATCCTGCTGTGACGGAGTGCCGTCACCATCACGGGAAAGAACCGTAACTGCCACATCGCCCGGCATAGGATCGTCAAGCCCAGCGTCATCGACGACCCGAAGCACTAAAACATCTGCGGGCAGTTGAGCAGCAATAGAGGGATCAAGCTCCAGCTTATCAAAGCGCGGTGCGTCAACAGACACGTCCTTAATTGCACCCGACGCAGACAGCGCCCAGAAGATGTAAGCGCCTCGCGGTCCCGCTGTTGGGAAGCCTTCCGGCGCGAGATGCGCACGGATGCGCAACCGGTCGTCATCCTCAAGCACCTCGGGTATTGGCGGCACCGCATTCGGGTTAGCCTCTTGGATCACTTGCCGGGTAACGCCAAAAAGAGCAGCGAGCTGATCGAGGTTGCTTCCGGTGGAAAGCGCCAACATGCAGGCCCTTGCCCCGTCATTGAACTCCAGTCGATCGAGCATCCGGTAATAGGCGCAGACCCGCAGGAGCTGCGCGGTCGGTTCACTCTCGAGCGACAGATAGGCTTCGAGATCAGGCATAAAGCTGATGGCCTCGGCCTTCATTTCAGCCAGCAGCACCTCATATTCGACCGTCTTGATAACCTCTGGCGCGGGCAGTTTGCTCAGATCGATCGAAGTGAAACCACTCATGCTGCCACCTCTGCATTGAGATCGACAGGCATCGGGATCACGTTTCCTTCCGCGTCATACAGTTCGAACTCGGCGTAGCCCGCACGGGTGGCAACCAATTCGATACGGGCCAGATCGATGCGAGGCTCCCAAAGGTCAAGCGCCTCGGCTGTCGCGAGGTAAGCGTCGATCATGGTCTCGCCATTGAGCGGCTGGTCGATCACGTCAGGCAAATCGGAGCCGTAGTCTCGCAGCATCACCAACGAGCCTTTGGGCGTTGTCAGAATGTCGAGGATCGACTGCGCCAAATGCACCGCCGCTTCGATCTTCCGACCCGTATGCCGGTTCATGCCGATCATTTCTTGGTGCGGCTCCGTTTGCCGGTTTCGGCCTTGTCAGCCGGGATCTCGGTGACAACGGTTTCGTCAGCGCCTCCAGCCAGATCGATGCCGATCAACACAAGAGTGACGTTTTCGTACTTGGCTTCGACATCGGTCAGAGACACGGTGCTGCCCTTGGCGCGCCACTTGCCTGCAACCCAGCCATCGGCTTTGACGGTGTAATCTTTCTTTTCGTTCATCAGATCGGTTTCCCTGTGTTGGAAGGTCCACGCTCGACGCCACTGTGGGTGTGGTTGGCAAGGCTGACGCCCTTGGCAGAGACGTCGCCGTTAGCCAGCACAGCACCGCCAACATGAACAGCGCCCCCAACGTGAACGTCCCCGCCGACCTGAACATCACCGCCAACATGAACGTCGCCCTCAACGTTCACATCGACGGTCACGTTGAGCGTTCCCTTGATGATCATCTCACCACCGGCCAAGTTGATTTGCGGGACGGCAGCGTCGGAGCTTGGTGCGTTTCCCGCATAGATCGAGGCTGCGATACAGCCCTGAGCGATTTCACCGCTCTCGGATATGACGATCACCTGCTCCCCAACCGTGGGCATCCACCAAAACTGCATCCCACCGGCGCGCAGTTGAGAAACGGGTAAAGGCGGTGATGAAAAACTGCCAAAATCAACGATGGCGGTGGCGGTACCAGGATCGACAGAAGCGATCCGGCCTACGCGGACGATGTTCTCGATACGGCGATCCGCTTCGGCGAGCGCTTCAGACATCAGCCTTGCCCCCCGATTTGGGTGTAGTCTTCTTCGACCCCAGGCTCGTCTCCAGACACCTGCGCCACATACAGCTCTACTCCGAGCGGTCGCGCTTCAGGCTGAAAGAAGCTGATCGGTTGATCCCATGTCACGGCCCAAAGCGAGACTGCATGATCCTTGGCCTTGGAGGAGATAAGCGTATGCATTCGGACGTTGCGGGCTTCGCCCATCGCCGGGTTGTCCCAGTTTTGACCAGGAACGAATGACAGGATTTTCTGGCAGATGTTCGCGGCACGCACGTCACGTGGCGCTCCCAGCCCATCCCTGACCACGACATAGACCGCCATTTGCAACATGAAGGTGTTGGCGTGTCCGGCATAGGTGGTGTCTTGCTTTGCACCCAGAACCGAGACCAGGACCGAGGGCGACGGCAAACCTTTGCGCTTCAACTCCTCAAGCGAGAATTTGCCCGCGTGCGGTTTGCATTCGGCCAGATCAGGCATGAAGGACTTAACCATTGCGCTGACAGTCTTGGGCAGATCGGAAAGCAGTGTATCGCTCATTGCAGAAGCTCCTCCAGCTTGCCGGTGACTAGATCAGCCAGATCGATCTCGTCTTCATCGGAGATCCCGAGATAAGGACGCGCGGGGATCCCGCTGCCGATCTCATCGCCGCCAAAATGATGATGCGCGGCGTAAATCAGGTTCGATCCCACATGGACTTCGCCGCCGGTTGAGTAACTGGCGATGCTGTCGCGTAGATCACCCTCTTCAACGAGCAGCGAATGGCGATCCTCGCGAGTGTCGTCATAGGCTTCGGACCAAGGCACCCAGGCCGCACCATCCGGGGCGGTCTTTGTTTCGAAGCGATTGCGGGTGGAGCTTTCCAGAATTGCACCAGCCGCGTCGGTCAACTCGGCCATTTGGAAACCTTCGAGACGGCTCAGCCGCTTGATTGCCGCGTCAAGTCCTTCGGTCGTCAGGGATGCAGTTACACCAGCCATGGTCACAGCCCCCGCATTTTCTCGCGTGTGAACACACGCGGAGGCCCACCGGCCACGATCGGACGGGGCGAGGTGTGAGTGGCTTCCCCGGTGTTGGGATCCACAGGACCACGCAGGTTCAAGGACGCGGTGCCTTTGGCGATTTTTTCGAGGTGCTTGATCGTGTCTTCGTAGCGGCGGCGATGTTCTTCAGAGAGTACATCGCGGGACAACGCCAACCGATAGATCGCGATATCCACACAGAACTGCTTCAACAGCTCTTGGGCTGCCACCGCATCAGCCAAATCTAGCGGTAGGGAGTGGCGCACGCCAATAAAGCTGTCGATTTCGCCAGAGGCTGAGGTCAAAGCGCGGGTCACAGCATCGGCATCAACCACGCCATCACCATCCCGATCCGCAACATAGAGAGCGTCCTCGGAATAGAGCGTGATGATATCTTGCTGCGTGGCGTAGGCCATGATCTTCCTCTGTTCGAGTTACCCGGCCAGCGGTGCTGCCACTCCGCCGACCGGGCTGATCCGACGCGCGCCATCTGGGGATGTCTGCTCGCCCGCGTGTCGGTTTTGAATTCGGGGGCAGTTTTCTGACATGCCCAGGTCGTGGCGTGTTGGGGGCTTCGCTTTGCGCTACACTCTTGGCGTCCCCTGCGCCGGTGCCCCGAGGGTGCTTTCAAACCGGCGGTCTATGGGTGCTGACGGACTTGCGGCCCGGACCAGTTGCCCCCTCTCTCAGGTATTGGTCAGCTCGAAGCAGTTGGTGCTTTGAACCCGTTTTCTGTCATGGCGTCCCAGACGCGGTCGCGTTCTGCGCCTGTGATCTTGCCCAGCTCGTCGCTCAAAAGGGCGTTCAAGCTGTCGAGCTTGGGCTTACCGTCACGCTGGAAGTCCTCGGCTGAGAACGCGGAGACCGCTTCAGCGATCTTCTCAAGCCGCTCCTTGATCGCGGCGGCATCGTCGTCCGATGCCTCCTTGATGCGAAGTTTGACCTCGGCCTTCAGGCGCTCCCACTCCTCGTCGGTGAAGTCGGCTGCATCAACCAAGATGCCACTTTCGGTGAAATGCCGACCGCAGCGCCAGAAACCAGCGGCGACGGTGGCAGCAATTAGAAACTTACCAGTCATAGCTCAGCTCCTCACGCGACCCACGGCGTGTCGAGAACATCGACCGCCTCGTAATTGGCATTCGACGCACCGCCTGCGCCCAGCATGACCTTGACGGTCTTGTTTGCAGCGGAGCGCAGCTTGGGACCAACCACCATCAGGCTCGGCTTGATGCCCAGCGGGCGGCCGTTGCTATCGCGCAACCCGCGCATCTTCTCGATCGCCGCGTCCAGGCTGTCGCCATCAAGCGCCGCATTCGACGCATAGGCCATCTGCCAGAGACCGAAGCCCACATTGCTGCGGGCATCGACGCCGTAGAGGAACTCCTTATTCATGAAGACATGATCGGAGTTCTGCGGATCGGTCTTCGCAACGAACTGGGGCTTCTTCCGTTCCTGATAGATCATCGGCTTCAACGGCCGGGTCACATCGAGCAGATACCACCAGGGGTTTCCAACCGCGCCGGAAGCATCGACGTTGGAGACGGTGATTGCATCGCCGTTTTCGTTAAACGAGGGATGGTCACCGTCAAAGAAGTACTGGCCATCATAGCAGGTCTCAACGCGACCCTGGGCCATCAGGCCAAAGGTCAAGTCGTCA
This sequence comes from Ruegeria sp. B1, assembly GCF_056535885.1. Taxonomy (NCBI): domain Bacteria; kingdom Pseudomonadati; phylum Pseudomonadota; class Alphaproteobacteria; order Rhodobacterales; family Roseobacteraceae; genus Ruegeria; species Ruegeria sp. B1. The sequence goes on from NZ_JBQFJA010000001.1 coordinate 3,936,030, forward strand.
GGCTGCTGCGCGGCGCTAACCCCCATCTCCTGCATCAGTGGACCATAGACACCCAAGTTATCGTCCTCGATGTCGTTGCGCTCGACGCCAACGGTGGACTCAAAGTCCTTGTTCGTGATCGTGTAGCCCTTGGCTTCCATGTCCTTGATCACGCGGGCACCGACCCATTCCCGCATCTTCGGGAACTTGCCGAGCCAACCATAGGTTTCCGACTTGGAAGTCGAAGTGATCACCGTGGCGACGCTGGTGAAGTCAGCGTCAGGCCGGGTTGCGGTGAACGCGTCCTGGAAGTTCTTCTTGAAACCGACCTGAAGGGCGGTGAGGGATGCGGCTGTGACCATCATGGCGGTTTACTCCTTGTTCTCGTCAGCCTTGGCGGCGGCGAAGTCCTCTTCGGTCATCCCCAGGGCACGGCAGGTGGCCAGCTCTTCGTCGGTTAGAGCGGTTTTGTTTTGGGCTTCGACCTTCTTGCCATCGAGGTCGCTTTTGGCAGCGATCTCGGGGCTGGCCTCGACCATCTTCTGAAAGCGTTCGAGACCGCCTTCGTCGCGGCAGGCGGCTACATGATAGTCACGGCTGGCTGGAGCGATTTTGCCCGCCTCAATGGCAGCGTCGACGGCAGTGTTGATTGCTTCGTCTTCGCGTTCTGCTTCGGCGTCCTCGAACTTCTTGATCCTGTTCAACGCGAGATCGTGGTCAGCACGAGGCACAAATTTTGAGGCGTCGGGATTTTCGGCGCGATTGCGCGCGGTGGCCTCGTCGGATTTCAGCTTGTTGATCGCCGTCAGGGCATCCGTTTCAGATGCGCCCTCAGACAGGCCAAGGGCCTCAAGGATCGCCTTGTTCATGGCAGGTTCCTCCTGATCGCCCTCAGTATTGAGAGCGGCGAGTTGCAAGTTGGGTTGATTGGTCAGACCGGCAGAGAGCATCTTGAGGATGTCGCCTGCAGCCTTTTTGAAAGTGAACACAGGGCTGATGTAGCGATAGCCTTTGGATGCAATGGCCTGTCGACCAACTTCGTTCCATTCGACACGGCCCCAGATCGCGCCGCTCCGAACTTCCAAATCCTTGATCCAGCCAATCGCAGGGGCCGCTTCGCCCTTGGGACCTTTCACTTGCGTGGCATGTTCGAAGTCCACAGGCAGATCCGCAGCGTTGCGTTTGAACGCAGCGACGACCTCTTCGGGGTTCGGCAAAACCCATTTACGACCGTCACGCCCCTCAATGTCTGGGCCTGCCGGTGTGAGCTGAATCCAGTCTGGCACAGCATCACCAGACGCATTCAGCGCCAATGCTATTGTTTGCACGGAAGTGTTCACAGTCATGGGGCGACAATGCCCCGCTCCTACAAGCGATTGCGCCCCGACAGTTGTCGGGGGTAAGACTGCGTGTCAGTGATGGTTTTGGGTCAAGCGCTCAGAGGGCCGGAGAGGGCCATCATTGGTCAGACGCTACTGCGGGCCGGAATTTTTCTCAAGGTCGCTCCTGACCCGTTTAAACCCTGTTTAACGGCGAAGCTTGTATAGACCCTTGCCCACGTTTGAGGCTCCGCTCCATGACAGGGTCGGTTCGGTTGAAAATCCGGGGCAGATTGCTTATGCTTGGATTGCGTCTGAGCCAAGCGGGCAGCCGGTCTCGAGCCGCGAAGGAGACACCGTCCTTCCAGACGCTTTATTCCCTCACCAGATCGACGCCATCGCGCTCAAGAAGTCTGCGCCATTTGGCCAGCGTTGTTCGATGGAAGGTGCTGAGGAAAATCTCATCACCCACCACCGTACGTTTCAGCACCAGACGCCAACGCCGATCGGCACCACCTTCGATAATCAGACTTTCCGTGCCAGTGGAGGAGACCTCCCGAGCCGCTGAGCCGGTCTCAAGCAGATCGGCTACGCGGACAAACTCTTCTGCCGTTGCCTCGCCATGTTTGCGCCGGGTCTTTTCGGCGGTGTAGTCGGAGAATTGGACGACGCGGGTGCGCGCGCTGATCGCTGAGGCTAGCTCATCGGGCAACATTGCCACAGGGACAGCGCCCTTAGCACTGCCTTCATGAATGCGCCGCAGCCGCCAGCTTGCGGCCATGTCCCGCGCGGCAGCACGCGCAACTGCCGGATCGGCCGCATCCAACTTGCCCGTTAGGAAGCGCTCCATCTGGCGCTGACGGTAAAGGCCGGGGTTCATCTCCCAGCCGGGATCGATGCCGGAAGGGATGCGCTTGATTTCGCCAGTGCGCCGGTTGAAGACTTCTCGCATCGGGATCTCCGGGCTGTCCGAGATCCCGCGTCGCTCGGCCTCGCGCCTGGTGATCTGGCGCACATGGCATTTGCAACCCCAGCCATTGGGCGGATACCAACTCTGCCAGAACGGGTCATCTACGGGCAACACCAGACCTTCCTTGGCCTCATGGTGCGGACGATGGTTTTCGCTGGGGCCAAGCAGGTAGATCAGATAGGGCAAGGCGTCCTTTGTGCGCTGGATGCGATCCCACTGACCTGCAGCACGGGCCGACCGGATGTTCGCCCGATAGATTGTCTTGAGACGGCGCGGACTGCCAAGCCGTACCTTGCGCACATCGCCAGTGACCGGATCAACCTGCTCTTTAACGCCCCACCAGCCGAGTTTGCGCAAGCGTGGCTTCAAATCTTTGGCAAACTGCTCATAGGGAATGCCTTCGTCGATAGCCTCTTGCAATGCGCCGTGGATCGCCTCCAGCACATCGACCTGCATGGCCTTGGCAACCGAGAAAGCCACGGCATGCTCTTCAGGTTCGACATCCTGCCAATCAAAACTCGGCCGTAGCCCTTTGTTGCGAAAAAAGGACGCCACCTCGGGCGGTGCACCAGGGTTGAATGCGTAGCCCGGCTTATCCGAGAACTCAGTCATCCTCGGCCTCGCCAGACGCACGGGATTTAACTGCGGCTTTAACGAGGGATTCAATCATGGCTTTATCGCCGAGCTGTGGGAAAGCATCCGTGATGATCCTGCGGGCCTCGTCATAGCTGGATGCCCCTTCCAGAAGCGCAAGCGCAGGCTCCAGCACATCGCCCATGACCTCCTCCCAATCGGCAAAGAGATCATCCTCCACTTCGTCGAGATCGGCATATGGGTCATCCGGCTCTGCCCGGTTACGCGCCTCGGCTGTTTTGGCCGCTGGCTTCACACCGCCGATCACCTCGTCGTCATCGTCCGGTTCGGAAAAGCCCAGTTTGGATCGCAGCTCCGATTGTTTGACGCGCAGGCCCTGGCTGATCATGCGGAAGGCGTTCTTCATGATCATGTCAGTGTCTTCGACTTCCTCGACGAGGATCGACAGACGGGGGTAACGCTCCTGGATCCCGTAGTTGAGATCGACATAGGGCTTTATCAAGTCGCGGTTCAGCGTGCCGGAAACCGAGCGCGCATCTGACTGAGCTACGTCATGGCGCACCTCGTTATGCACCTGCGCCTGCGCCATTGAGGAGCCATTGTCCGAGGTCATGGTTTGACCCAACACCGCCTTCGATGTCTGCTCATCTACCCAGCGTGCCAGTTTCTCGAAGATGTCATTGCCTGGGCCACCGGCGATCTGCTCGAAGTCGATCCGCATACTGTCAGGCAAAACGGCGGCAGCATCGGTGCCGATGTTGGCAACAGCAGTGAAGAGCGTTTCGACATCCTCGGCAGTGGCGCTGGCCCCATATCGGCCAAGGCGCAGCGGCAGGCCATAGGTTTCAATGAAAGCGATCCAGTCTTTCAGGGTGTAGCTCTTACACATCCAACCGAAAGCAATGAGGCGCGCCAAACCACCTCGGCCGACCAACCCGGACTTGAGTTTGGCCTTGTGGCTGATCCATTTGAACGGCTCGAGCGCCAGCCCGTTAACCATGTCACTCTCATCGATCAGGCGCACTTCCCGGCCGGTATCTCGATCAAACATGAAGAAGCGGGGATCCCGGTGAATGAATTCCTCGATCCACCAAGTGCGTTTGCCACGGCCCCAAATCAGCTCGACCTGCGAAAAACCTTTGCCGAGCGCATCAAGCATATCCTCAACCAGATCGGTGAAGCTGTCATGTTGGGCCAGATTGGTCCGAACATCATCAGCGATCTTCACGTCTCGCGGATCATCAGAGGAAGGCTCGACGATCGGGGCGACACCGGAGACGGCGCGCTTGCGCACACCCAGCACGGAGGCATAGTGCGCATCGCGCTCCTCCATCTCCTCGGCCAGTACCAAATAATCATAGAGGCTGCCCTCTGCGGCGGCTGCCAGTATGGATGACAGACGAGATGGTGTAAGGCCGGATGCAACAGAGTGCGCCCAGGCCGTGCGGATGGACGTGATGCCTGGTTCAGCAATACGTTCGGTCAGAAGCTTCTTGCGCACCGGGCGCTCATATTGATCCACAAGTTGATAAGCCATCACCACACTCCTTTCTGGGTCCGGAACCCGGCCGTCAGCTTAATCGGGCGGCGCACATCTTTTCCCCCACCTGGTGGGACAGGGCGATAAGCATAGGGTTGGTACTCTGTCTGGGACGCCTCAACGGCTAAGGCCGCAGCCCAAAAACGGTCAGCATGGCCATCCGTATCCCCGTCTGCGACAAGCCGCCGAACACCTGTCGCGCCGACGGTTGATTTTATTGCATGCAAATCGGCACGCAGAAGAGGCTGGCCTTCAGGGATAAGAAGCCCTCTTTCTTCCATTGTCTCTTTCAGGCCGGTTGCAAGATCGAGCTTGGATGCGACGCCAAACAAGATGCCTTCGACCCGATCCTCGCCATGCGTGGCCTTCGCATCTTCGACCGGTTTTTCGCCCATGCCGGTTTGATCCATGCAACACCGCACAACACGATACCGCCGGAAGACATCGGCAAGTAACTCATCCTGCTTTGAAAACTTGATCTTCTTCTCTTCGATGATCTCGCGGGTGATGAGCTGTCCTTCAACCACCTCACAAACCCAGATCACAAACAGGTCGTTGCGCGCGGCAATATCAACGCCGACAAAGCATGGACCGCCTCGGTAAACAGAAGGATGACCCGCACGAACATCTTCACAAGACGAGATCAGGTCATAAGTCAGCCACGCTGAAGCAGCATCCATCCACTTGAGTTCGAATTCCTGACCCCAGGCGTCTTCGTCGTTCAGCGCCTTTCGCAGCTCATCTGGATCAACATCGAGGCCCTGTTTAACGGCTTCGTAAATGTCGACGTGATGTTTGGACCAACCATTTTCTGTGGTGGTCATCAGTTCGTAGAACTTGTTCCCTTTACCATTTGGTGTCGAAATAGCTCTGATCTTATGGTTCCCGCGTGCGGCAACGGGGAAAGCCGAGGCCCAGATCCTGCGGCTGTCGCGGTGAAAGGCAAACTCATCAAGAATGAGGTTGCCGCCAAAACCACGGGCAGCATCCGGCGACGCAGATATGGCAGATATTCTGGAACCGCCGGGAAAGCGCACTTCCTGGACTTTGTATGTCGCTTCCTCGACATGGACTTCATACACGCGATCGCCCTGATTGAGGGTCTTGGTGTGGGCCGGGACGACAAAGTCTTCTTCGCTGAACTCGGGTTCCCCATGCTTGGCCAGCGTCGAGTAGACCGAATAAAATGCTTTGGTCATCGGCTTTACGGCATCTTCGATCGCCTCTTTAGCCGTGCCCTCTGATCGACTGAGAATTGTCCAGCGTTCTTTGCGTCCCTCAATCTCGGCCTGAATACACTCATCAACAGCTTCGCCGCAGGTCGCGAACGTCTTGCCGCCACGGCGGGTCATCATACCGACCTTGAAGCGGGACTTATCCTTTATCCAGGCCTTCTGATAAGGAAGAAAGTCAATGACCGGCTCCACACTCATTTGCCTGCCTCGCGAGCTTCGGCCCAGGCACTCATGTAGCGCGCGGCAAGGCTGTCTTGTGCCGGATCATTGCCGAGCAGGTCAGGTACAAAATCGGCTGGGCCGAGCCGCCAGAGGTGACGACAGTGCAGTGAATTTACTACATCACCCTCGGCCGGGTAGACTTCGATCGCGCGGGCATCGCAGCCCCAAACTTCATTCTTGATCGCCTGAAGCTGATCCCAGGTGACCTTGCCATCATGGATGACCCACAGGTGTCCGATCGCATTGTCTACATGGACCTCATAACCGTGGCGCTCCCCCCACCAGTTCTCGTCGTCATAGGACATCAACCAAACCCCATGATCTCGCGAGCCTTCTCGGCGGCGGCGCGATCAATCTGCCCGGAGGCCACCGCCTGGTCTAAGCGTTCGGATTGCGCGGCACGTTCGGCTTTCAAGATGCCGTCACGCAGGCTGGTTGACCGGATCAGGTTGTTAAGCGCGGTGGTCAGGTCTTTCATACCACGCGGGTCGGGAAGTTGATCGGGATCCGCCATCATCATCTGCAAGCGCCACTGGATCGTGGTGAGCTGCTGAAACAGCGCCGAGGTCACATCGACCTCTTCCTTCAGGCTGGCTTCTTCAAGGAAGGCACGGATTTCATCCTGGGCTTGCTCTTGCATTGCCGCGTATTGCTGGAATTCCTGACCATATGCGTGAACAGCCGTTTTGCCGATCCGTAATTCCAGACCTTCATCAGCAAGACGGAAATTCAATGCTTCCGTCAGCTCGTCATAACCTGAGAAACCTCGGTCCTTCAGCTCATCCTGAAGCCATTGCCTAAACTCCCTCGGCAACAAATCAATCTTGCGGCGAGGAGGCATATCACACTCCCGGTCGAGGACGCTGCACTCCGTCATGGCGGGCTTTGCCCTGGGCGATCTCGACACCGCGCGTCGTGGCGGTCACAACGATAAAGTCGCCATGATCTTCGAACGTCACCATGCCTTGCTCTTTCAGCCAGGCCACTTCACCGGCCACTTGGTCACGCGTGGAAGTGACGCCGAAAGTATTGCAAACCTCGACCATGATTGAGGCGTTCGAGGTGTATTCAGGGCTGTCCAAGAGGAATTTTAGGATTGTCAGGCGACGGTGTTTGGAAAGGGTGCCTACATAGTCGTTCATTTACCTTTACCTCCCTCGAGTAGGTGATCTTCATGGCGGCTCACAATGGCCTCGAGGCGTGCCATGATCTTGGCATTGCCCTCCATCACCGCGCGCATTTCGTTGAGAGAGCCGGTCTGCTTGACCAGCTCGAGTTGAAGGGAATGCATGTCGTCCTTGCCAGGCATGGTCTGGACGGTCTGCTCAATCGTCGCGATCCGGTTCTCGTGGCGGTCCATCCGATTGGAGCCTTCTCGGAAACGCTCATCCACATCCTTTCGCCGGTTGACGAAAAAGGCATAGACCATGGCGGCAATAGATAGTCCGAAGCTTGCCAGCTTCAGACCGGTGTCGATGTCTAGTGTCACGCAGATGCCTCCCGCCAAGCCTGGACGGCCGGGTTGTCGCTGGGTTCGATCGACGCAACGGTCAGCTCAGTATCTGTCCCTGTGTCGGCCACACCGGGGCTATCATGCCGCAACGCGCGAAGACGGCTGATGTTCTCCATGACCTGCGGAACCATCGCTGTCGCCTGAGCCACTGTTTGCTGGAACTCGTGCGCCTTGATTTGGAAACGGCCACCGAAATAGAAGGCGACGATCGTGCCTGCGAGCCACCAGAGTGGTTCCGGCACCAGTGCCAACCCCTGCATCCGCTCCGCAAACCAGATCGGATCGAACATCGCTGATGCGAACAGCGCGAATGTCGCCACTACCATCAGCGGGCGCGGCAATCGGTTGAGACCGTCTATGAAGCGGTCAAAGCACCCCTTGCGCTCAATCTGAAACTCCGTGCCGAATTGCGCCAGCGCGGCCTGAGCATAATCCGATTGCCGCTGTGCGCTGGCCTCCGCGTTCACGCGGAACACCTCGGCCGTCTCGGCCACCACATTCCGACCGCCGCCGAAAAGCCCTGTCAAAATCCGTCCGATCATGCCCATGCCGAAACCCTCCGCTGAAACTCTGAATCGCTCATGTGAAATTGCGCGCTGATGAACTCTTCGGCGCGTCGAATCCAGCCGCCTTTACCGCCAGCGCGGGTACGGGCGTATTTGCGCGAAGCTGCGCGGTGGTCAGCGATCCGGAAATAGTAGTTGCGCCGAGCGATGCCATAAGCGTCGACCAAATGGACACCGGCCTTAGCAAATGCCCGTCTCGTGGCGGCTGCAGTCTGAGGTCCGAGCGCGCCATCGACGGTGACCGGCTCCTGGAATTCACTGAGCAGTCGCTGTAGGATCTTCACGGCGTTGCTGCCTGCGTTCACATACATGTCGAAGACCGATGCTTGCAGCGGCTCGGGCAACAGGTTGATGCGCGGTTTCTCAAAATAATGGCGGATGAAAATATCAACGGCTTGGTCGCGTTTCAGCGCCCGGACATCACGTGCATCGACATCTCCATCGCGGTCCAGGTCCAAGCCCAATCGTCGCATGGTGTGAATGGTGACGCCGAAGTTTGTGGCTCCACCCGGATCATCAGGGTCATTCACATAGCCACCTTCGCGCGCAACAATCTCTTCCGCGATTTGTCTGACAGACTTCATCTCGTTTGCTCCGTTTGCTTGAGGAGGAACCTAAGCAATCGGGCGTTCGAGACGCGCCCCGACAGTTGTCGGGATCACTCGTCTTTGGCGCTAAAAGGGGAGTTTGGGTTCACTGTCGTCGCGCAGTGACGCGACAACACGTTCCACGGTTCTCGTGTGCACGTCAACCTCGGCAGCAATCTGGGCATGGCTGAGACCTTGATGCCATAGCGTCTCGATCCGTGCGCGCCGTCCACCAGCACCGCCGATATTGCCACAAGGTACCTTGAGCGTTCCATGCCCGAGCAGCTTGGAGAGTTGCTTGGCAGCCTCGACGCCTACGATCTGCGACAGTTCAGAACCAGGCTTGGGTGTCTTGGGCACATATACGGCCCGTCCGCCTCTCGCCTCTGCCAAGCGCACAGCAACCTGCTCGCTGATCTCCTCTGCGATCATGGCCAGCACACCCGGCAGATATGGCTTGAAGCTCTTGTTCATTTGCGCCGCCGTTGCCCTCGACGGGTGCGTTTCTTGACGGGTACGCAGGTTGTGACGGCTTTGCCCCGAAGCTTGTAAGTGACGCCATTCACAGTAACGCCGCTCGGATCGGGCAGTTCTTCGATAAACAGCGCGTCAATCTTGCGGCCGATCCGGCGGCGCAGGCGTTCGACATCAACCAGTAGAACGCGCTCGAGATACCGCACCAGGGCGTGATCCGTGATATGCACGACGGGTTTCTTCACCGCTTCAGCTCTACACCTTCACGGGCGCACCAGTCCTTCAGCGCATTGATGATCTGGCTGATTTGGCGATGGTCGCGCAGGGTGTCCACGTCGATCGGTACCGACTTCTGGACCTGTCACGGTTTGATGCCGCTCCTTTGATAGCATCTACTGCAGCAAAGGAGACTGACTATGGGACTGAAACGGACGGCCGAATTCCGGCAAGATGCGGTGCGTATCGCATTGACCAGTGGGCTAACACGCAAGCAGGTGGCTGATGATCTAGGTGTCGGGATGTCCACGCTGAACAAATGGATCACAGCGCACCGAGATACAGACGTGGTTTCCAAAGAGGATTTGAGCCTCGCTCAAGAGAATGAGCGACTTCGACGGGAGATCCGGCTCCTCAAGGAGGAGAGGGAAATCCTAAAAAAGGCCACCCAGTTCTTCGCGGGCCTAAAGCAATGAGATTTAGGTTTATCGAAGAACACAGAGCCAGCTTTCCAGCCAACCGGTTATGCGATGTCGTCGGTGTCAGCGCACGCGGTCTGCGTGCCTTCCGCAGCCGCCCTGCCAGTCGCAGACAGCGGTCTGATCTGGTCACGCTGGCGCATATCAAAGAACAGTCACGCCTCAGTTTGGGCAGCTATGGCAGGCCGCGCATGACTGAAGAGTTGAAGGAAATTGGTTTGGCTGTGGGGCATCGTCGCGTTGGTCGCCTGATGCGCCAGAACGGCATATCCGTGTTGAGAACACGCAAGCACAAGGTCACGACAGACAGCGATCACAAGTTCAATATCGCGCCCAACCTACTGGATCGGGACTTCACAGCGGATCAGCCGAACAAGACATGGGCTGGTGACATCAGCTATGTCTGGACCCGTGAAGGCTGGCTTTATCTCGCCGTCATTCTGGACTTGCATTCCCGCCGTGTGATTGGCTGGGCTGTTAGCAATCGGATGAAGCGAGACCTGGCCATCAGGGCGCTGAGAATGGCTATCGCCTTCAGATCACCACCGAAGGACTGCATCCACCACACGGATCGTGGCAGCCAATACTGTTCCCACGATTATCAGAAGATCCTGCGCCAACATGACTTCAAAGTGTCGATGAGCGGCAAAGGCAATTGCTATGATAACGCCGCCGTCGAGACCTTCTTCAAAACGATCAAAGCTGAGCTGATCTGGCGGCGGTCATGGCAAACCCGACGGCAGGCTGAAGCGGCCATCTTCGAATACATCAACGGCTTCTACAATCCGCGCCGCCGACACTCAGCACTGGGCTGGAAAAGTCCCGTCGCCTTCGAACGGAAAGTGGTTTAAACGAGCACTTGGAGCGGCACAAAAACGCGACAGGTCCATTCCATGTCCCCTCAAAGCGCGAGCGGATAAATTTGTTGAGGCCAGCGCGACCGGGTTCGTGCAGGGCACCTGCCTCGCCGAGCTTGCGCCAGAGTACATGCACGAGGCGCAAATCGCCACGGGGCGCGGCCTTGTAATCGCGCCGTTTAGCGCCCCGTTTAAACCAGCCTTTCCAACCGCGCTCTTTCAGGTGATTGACCACAAGTTGCAGGTCCGCTTCCGACATGTCGCGCATCGATGCCTTACCGCAGGCCGCGATCTGGATATTGTGACGGGCGTCGGCATCAAGGCCGAGATCGCGACATGCGATGTGGATTTGTTGCTGGAGCGAGCGGGAGGTTTTCAATGGATCACACCGCCGCCAGGTCTAGCGGGATTGGCTGGCGCATGCCGGTCTCTGTATCGACCTCGTAGAACCTGATGTAAGTCTTGGAGCTGGTCACGCGCACCGCGTCTGAGATCGCATCCATTGCGCGCTTCCATTCGGCATCGTCGATATCCAGGCGGCGCAATCCCAGCACGCGGCCAGTGTCGATGCGGCCTTCCGTGTTGACTTGGAAGGCGTGATTAACCAGCGCACGAATGTTGTCGTTTGCACCCTCCGACCAGCGCTCGACGCAGGTGTCAATCAGCTCCTTAGCGGCTTGCAGCTCCGGTCCGAATGACAGGTTATCGGAGACAGCCACCTGCATCTCGAACTTTCCATCGAAGCTGCGCAAGGTCATGTTGCCCTTCGCGCCACCTTTGCTCGCACCATATTTCTCGGCGACCAGGGCGCGGAAGGCATCCGCCTCATCCAGTGCAGATCCCTTAAAGGCCGACAGGGAATTACGGAGCGACTGCGCGGACCCGGCAAGACGACGCACCAACTCGTCCTCAAGCTTGTGTTCCGGTTTCACTTTCGCTTCCGGTACAAGGTTGCCTTGGGCGTCTTGCATGTATCCTTCGGGGATCATGTCCGTTCCTTTCGTGTGGTTCTGAATTCAGGGTATGTGCCCGCGTCGATCCGAGCATCGACAGGCGAGAGGGTGCCGGAAAGGGCGATCACCGCAGCCATCGCGGCGACCTCCTCACACGTCACCAGCGTGGTGCCTCGTTGACCGAGCAGGTCCACCTTGGTGACGCCGCTGGCAGCTAAGCCAAGCATCTCTGCTTCGGTCCAACGCTCAGCCATGAGACACCGCTTTCGAAAGCAGGCTTGCCTCAAGGAGAGACGTAGCAGCTTCGCCAGGGGTTAACTCCTTGGTCTGCGCGTAAAGTGACAAAAGCTCATGAAGTCGATCAGGCAAAACCACTGAGGAACCGGGGCGCTTGGAAGTCTCGGTCATCGCTGTTTTGAAATACGGGATGACCTCACCCCGCGTGCGCGCTTTACGGATTTCAGAATAGACCTTGTCCTGCGAGCACTTTACAATCTTGGCGATCTGCGTCGGCGGGATACGCTTCTTGGCAAGTGTCACGATCTTGGAATGCAGATCGCTCATGATTGGCTCTCCTTTGCGTTTCGAGGGCAGTGGTTGCAGGCGCGGAACATGCGGACGCGCAGCATGTTGGCGTTGCCGAACTGGCGGGATTTCTTGCGCCAGTCGTGGCATTCATTCGAGGGAATTGATCCGAGTGCCGGGCACTCAATCGTGCCGTTCATGAACACGCCACGCACGCAGTCTTCGACAGCAGCCAGATCGCCGTTGTACTTGTTCTTCAGCACTTGGTTGACCAATGCGCCCGAGCGGTCGAGACGACCGGCCACCTGACGTTGCGAACTGGCTGAACATTCTTCAGCGAGGCGGATCACCCAGTCCGGCGCATCTGCGCCCCAGCTTTCTGTCACGGTTTCCAAGGGCGCGCTCATTGGGCGGTTCCCGGATAATAAGTGACTTCACGGATATTCGGATCGAAGACTTGCTTCACGCGCTGGATTTGGGGAGGTAGCGGTCCGGTATAGCGCACGAACTTATAGGTGGCCTGCCGCTTGCCAGGCACGGCCTTCTGGATAACGCGCAGATACTGAGCCTTCAGCAACATCGAGCAATAACTCTTGGCCGTGGCCTCGGTGACAGACACGGTGTCGGTGGTCGAATGCACCATGATGTCGCGCGGTGTGAACTGCCCGAGCATCCGCATTGACCGCCACATATTCTCCGTACCTTTGCCCTGGGTGACGGGCTGACCGTTAGGCCGAATGCGCGGTGGATGAATTCCTGCATCACGCACCAGGACGTAACGGCCACTGTCTTCGAAGGTGGAATGCTCCTCAACGTAACCGCCTGCCATGAGACGCTTCACGTAGTCCGTGATCGTCTTGTTATGGATGTCGGTGTTCTCGTGGATTTCACGTTTGGTGAAGGTGTTCAGGCGACGGATTTCGGCCCAGACGCCGTCCATGCCCTGCGGCTTTGGTTCTTTGTTCAACTGATCGATAGGTTTACGGGTCATACTGATTTCCCCTCCGCTTCAATGAGGTCGGCGAGATTGCGCAAGAACGCGACGACTTCTGAGCGATCATGCTCATGAGGCTGAAAACACGCGGCGAGGTTCTCAACGCTCTTGGGGTCAGCGCGCTCCGCGAATTCAGCGACTACCCACATCGTATGATCTTCGTCGGCGTAGAGGAGGGCTTCGGCCATCTGTCCACGCAGCACATCAGCATTGAACTGAAAATCGCTCATGCTAGCTCCCTCCGAGGCTTGGGCGCGGCGCAGGCGAAGAACGCCTGATCTCCCCACGTCGAAAGATCCACTCGCTCGACGCCCCGAGTCCGGGCGAACTCGGCAACGCGACCGAGGTTTACACAGACGCGGCGAATAGAATGCTGTGAGGCTTTGAGCAGGTGTTCCTTGAAAGCAGGATCAAGCGCCACATCCGCGCAATACAGGGTCGCCAGATGGTCGAGGTCCGCCATGCACGCGGGCAATGCAGGCACCCAGTCCAGCATGCGGCCATGGATGTTTTCCCAGCGTTGTAGATCCTGCGGCAGGTTCTCTTCGCCGATCAGAATGATCGTGTTACCGCTGCTCTCATAGATGTCCCGCAGGATCCCGATGATGCTGCGCTTGACCAGATACTGCGCGTCATCCACGATCAGCACCTTTTCGGAGAACATCAGCTCCTGGGCGATCTGATCGACCATATCGGCAATCGTCTTGGCTGGCTGAAGGCTCATTTCACCAAGGATCGCTTGGCACAGTTTCCTGCCCGTCCAACTCTCTTTGACCTGAACTTGGAGCGCGTTGAACTTGTTTGCGGCGTAAACCGCAGCCGTGGTCTTGCCGTAGCCCGAATAGCCATAGAAAGTGGCCATGCCAGGCAACCCCAAGGCGCGCTCGTTGACGCGATGGATCAGGGTGACCAGGGCGGTCACATTCCTGAGCGGCGCAACGCTGTTGTAAAGCTGGTTAGTCTCTGACATCTTTCCTCCTGTCTCTGGGCCTTGCCGCCCGTTTCATTGCCGTTCGCGCGGGTTGCAGCCCGCGCGGCGGCTTCACTCAAACCACACGAAGTGATCTCCAACGTCTTGGTGCATGTCGCGATGCGCGAAGTATTCCGGGGATCCTTGGTAGCCCCGCAGCCAGTTGGCCAATCCTGCGCCGATGTCCTTCCCGGCTGATAACTCTCGTTCGAGCGTCACAGCGCGGCGATAGCGATCGATCGGCTCTTCTTCCTTAGCTTTGGCCTTCTTGCGTTCTTGTTCCGCATAGAACTGCTCTTGGAAGGCGATGACTTCGGCCTCCTGCTCTGGCGTCATCTTGTCCTCGTATTCAGGACGCGCCACGCGGGCGGCCACGGGTCGGGCATCACCCTTGGGCATAGCCACGATCTTGTTTTCAGGGACAACCGGATCAGAGGCCGGGATCACATCAAGCTGCGCTGCGATCTCTTTCTGACTGAGGCGACGCTCGGCCGTCAGCAGTTTGCGATGCGCCCTGCGGAATTGCGCTTTGGCGCGGGCGTTCTCTTTCGCTGCCGTGAGGTCGCGGAAGCCCTTGGCAAGCTGGCATGGAGCAAAGCCCATGAACTCGCCGGTCAATTCGTAGATATAGACGCCCGATTGCAGATCCTCGATGTCGAAGCGGACGATGACGCGTTTGCCCGCATATTCAGACATCCAGTCCGACCAGAAATAGTTACCGAAGGCGTGAATGCGGCCGTGGTTCTTCTGCATGGTCAGCGTCTTCTGACCCATCAGCCAGAGGCGCTTTTGCTCATCGGTGGCACGGCGAATGGCTGAGCGCTCATAGCTCTCGGCAAAGGTTATATCGAAGCTGCGGCCATTCGCGGTTTCCGACATCCGGCCGACACGAGCGTTATGTTCCTTGATGCGCTCATCAACCACCCGAATGAAGTCTTTGATCGGAATGGCGCGGGATTTGTAGTTCTCCGGCTTGGCATCTGGCCGATTGCCGACATAGGCACCGGCAAAGCGGATGTCCTTGGCAATGTCGCTGGCAAAGTCGCGGAAGGTCCGCTCGACCGGCTTGGCCTGACCATGGCCGGGCGTGGCCCAGTGGATTTGAATGCCGAGGAGTGGCAACACGCCCATCGGATCGTCGTCACGCGCCTTGCCGCGATAGCGCGTCTTCACGCCCCCGCTCAGCCATTTGGCGGCGAATTCGCGGCCGTTGTCGAAGGTGCAATGCTCGGGGATACCCCAGTTCTCGACCATTTCTCCGAAGGCTGACATTACTGCAGCCTCGTTGGGCGTATGGTCAATGCGCCAGCTCAGAACCTTACCCGAATAGATGTCCTGGAAGGCAACGATCTGGCAGCGATCAATATAGCCGTCATCCCATTCCGTGAAGACATCGAACTTGTGGCAGTCGGCATTCACATGCTCCATCGCATGCATGTCGAGCTTCGATCTGATCATCGGCGGGAAGCATCGCTCAAGCCCGGCGATGCCTTCGCGTGCGTAGACTTGAACGACCCGGGGCACCTGCTCATTCAGGCGGCGGCGCGCGGTGCGATCGCACAGAACGGTCCAGCCGTTGTTGCGAGCAATCTTCTCGGCATCGCGCCATGCCTGGGCAAAAGTCGGGCCTTCAAGCTGCAGAAACAGACCCTTTAAATGGTCCATAAACTCTGGGCTGCATTGCGCAGACGGCTCTTTGCGCGCACCCGCCTTGTTGCGCGGCGCGAGAAGGTAGAGCCAATCCGCTTCAGGATGCCCCCTAACCAGCTTGAACCAGTTCCAAATCGTGCGATCGCCGATATCATGCATAAGCGCCACTTGGCTCACCGCAAAAAATCGCGTCAGGCCCGAGCGCTCGTGCGTCAGCACCTCACACAACACCTTTTTGCGGAGTTGCGCCTTGGCTTTGACGGCTTCGGGCAGGCTCTCGTAGTAGGCTTGCATATCAGCCAAATCAGGCGCGACATCCTGTCGGGCCTGATCTGGGAGCCTTGTATCGTTCAAGAGCTTGCGACGCGACGCGATCGGAAAGAGCTGCCAGTTGTACTCCCAACCTCCACCCTTGCCTGAACGTTGGCGACACCATTCCGGGTGCTCGCGCCATCCCGATCGCTTTGCAAGCGCGTCGACGTTCTGCCGAGTATTGGGCACGTCTGGTAGCCGGGCATCAGCGATCTCGGTGGCAGTCCACCAAACCTTTTCCGGGCTTAGCGTAGGCAACGTTACAGTCCTCCATCCAGGTCTTTGAGGAGGCTCAGCAACTCGACACTTTGATCGGCGACAAAGCGGCGCTTCATTTTCATGGGCGTGCGTTCCCAAGCAACCGCGAGCTTCTGGAAGGCGACAGCATCAAGATCCTTCGCGTTCGAATTTCCGGGCTGCAGTTTGCCCAGTGCGTCAGCGACCGATTTGACCTCACCGCTCGAAAGGCGACCGACGATGTCCGCGCGAACGATCGGCTCTCCAATTTTTGCAAGCGCCATCAGATCTTTGAGCTTCAAAGGTTCCTTGGCAGCCGCAAGCTCAGCAACCTCACGTGGGCTGAGCGCGTTGCCAATCTGGATGAAGTTGCGGATGTGGCGTGCGCTCAACTCACGCTTTTCAGCTACACTTTCAGCAAAGGAAATTATTTCCGTTGCTGATTTCTGGCGCGCTTTTCCCCCTGCAACACCAGCCTTCGTTTCTGGATACATTCGTTCATAGACGCGCTTGCGCTCAGCAAGGAATACGCTGAGTTCGAGGTTACTCAGATCTGCACCGGAAAGGTTGTCGTCAATCTCCATCAGGCGGGCAAAGTCATCAGTGACATCAGCCCAAACACGCGCCGGAATGGTCTCCCAGCCTAGTCGCCTGGCTGCTTCAAGGCGGTGTCCACCCGCCATCAAAACAAGTGTTTTACCGGAAGCGCGCCGTTTCTTGCGCACATGGATCGCGTCCTTGATCACACCCAACTCTTCGATCGAGGCGATCAGGCTTTGTACGCCCGCGTCCGACACAGGCCGCAGCCGGTTCTCGGCATCTACCTCAATGTCAGAAAGGGGTAGTCGCTGGATCTTGGGTTCAGAGATTTTCGTCACGCTTTAGCATCCTTTTGGGCTTTTCTTGAGCCGGTAGAAAAACAGCCGTTGACCATCCCTGATCGCCTGTCGGCAGGTGATCTCGGCTCCGTTTTCGCGCAGCTCAGCAATGACCGAATTGACTGCGCAAATGTCTGCCGCCCTTGACAACTCGTAGGTTGTGATCTCGCCCCGGGCCTCTTGAAGAACCTTCAAGGCGCGGCGCAGGCGCGGGGAGGTATGCAGGCGGGCGTGATGCATCAGGACAGTGCCCAGCCAAACAGCAGGAGCAGATAGCAGATGCCAAATAGGCTGACGGCCCCGATCAGATCACCAACCCAACTATCATCCAGCCAGCGTACCGCACGTTTGAGTTGGCCCCAGCACCGCGCTACAGGCAAACGCAGGCTGGAGCCGTTCCCGCCTTTGGGTGCGTGACCAACCTTGGGCGGGATCTTTGTGAGTAGCGTTGGGGATTTGGCATCTCCATGATACTTCATCATCCGCGCTCCTTTTCATGAGCAGCACGGCAGAGCATGTGGGCATGCTGGCCAATCCTGTTTGACGCAATTGTCAACGCTGAACCGTTGGCGGGATCGGTGATGCCGTGACAGACCTCAATGGCAAAAGCGACCTTCTCCTCATCGGTCATGCCAAGCGTGGCCTCACGAGCCATTTCGACAAGCTTGACGGGTGTGCCGATCATTCCGCCGCCACCTTTCTTGGGTCGGGTCGCTCAATGCCTGACGGCCATTCAATTTCTTGATCTGGCCAATGATCAGAAAACCACTGAGCGACCTTGTGCGCCGTCTTTAACGTGCATCCAGCGCCGTCTTCCTTGAGACGACGAAAGAACATCCCGTCACCCCGTGCGAGATAAGAAACTCTCCAGTGAGAAATGCCTTTATGCTTCGCGTAAAGATCGCAGAGTTGGATAAGGGTGCGTTGGATATCATTCATCATGCCCGCATAAGACAGAAATATCCTCACACAATCAAGATATAAATCACCTTAGTGCGTAAGATATTTTTATCTTGCGAATCGGAGACGTTTTGCAGATCACTTAGAAATGGCGCTTGCTAAACGACACAAAGAGGACGCCAGTGACTGGCTCCGCGCTGTCATTGAAGAGGCGCTCGAATCAAAAGGCGTGTCTGCGCGCCAGGCATCTCTCGATGTGGTTGGGCATGATGGACTAATTAGAGATATTCGCGCAGGTAGGCTTCCGAGCATCGATAAGCTTCAAGCACTATCTGAGTACTTCGGTCTGGAACTCTACATCGGTCCACCGATCTCTCGTGAGGCTATAGAAGACGCCAAAAAAAGAGCCTCAGTTTTTTCGGACGCCGAACGTTTGGCTGCAGCCATCTCGGCTGTTGAAGAGGGCCTGTCGCAAAGCAGGCGAAAGATGAAACCTGCAAAGAAGGCAGAAGTTATTCTCCTTGCATATGAGTTGCTCGGTGATGTTGAAGATGGTGCTGAGGAAAAGATTATTCGTTTAATCAAGGCGGTGTAACTTCAAACTCAGGGCAGCAGCAAATGAAGGATTCCCGCGAAAGGGAGCAAGAACTTCTAAAGAAGATTTCGGAGGCTGTTCGCGATGCCTCGACAGACGAAGAAAGCAAACCTGAATCTGGCAGCAGCTACTTCATAGCTGGGGGCGATATCTTCAATATAACTTACAAATACGACCGTGGTGATGTGCCCCATGAAGCCCCCGGAGTGCCTTGGGGTGCTGTGCCAAATCCAGGGGTTCGAAAGCTGGAGGCTCCACTCACAGACGTGCAACGCCACTGCACAAGACGGTGGATTTACGCTAAGTGTGCTAGCTTGGGAAACCAGACGTTATTCGTTGATTACTGTGAGCTGCATTTCGGCACGTCCACACTGTCTCAACTCTCAGATGATGAGCTAGTTGACGTGTTGGAATGGCTAGGTCGCCAGCAAGGTTAAAGTGAAAATCGTGCAAGTTGCCCGAAACTCCTACGCCGATCAAACCCTATCTTTTTCTTTAATAGATAGGGGTTTGGCCTAACTTGCACGGATGGAAACAAACTTGCACGCCAACGTGCATGTTCGGAAAATCGCCAGAGCCGCAAGCTAGCCGCTCACCGCCTCATGGAACCCTTGTAAATAAGCGTTTAAACTTGGTTTAAGAGGGACGATACAAGGATCGGCACTGAGCGTCACGACAGTCAATCGCCGCGATTTCCGCCTGCACTGCATGACAAGCTTTCACGCTCGTGACACAGGCCGTGCTTGTTAATTTTCCTTTTATTTTCAATGAGTATTCGGGGTTGTCCGGGTTCAGACGGGATAGTTCGGGGTACTGTAATAATCTGTGTCAACTAACAACCAGACTGATCTGCGTGAATGGCAGCCATGAAGAACTGGAATACAATCACGGTGCTGATATCCAGTTGCTGTCGGACCCCGGGGCGTTCTTTGACGCGATGGCCGAGCTCGACCAGACCTGGGACAACTGGTTCGACCTGCAACAGCAGCGCCGCACGGACTGGGTACAGGAGTGGAGCGACCATCTGGACAACGAACGCGCAACCGACGCAACTGAAGGGCGCAAGATGCATCCGCTTCAGCTGGCCGTCGATGTCCAGGCCGAGATGCAGGATGGCGACTGGCTGGTCTTCGATGGTGGCAACACCCACTTCTGGAACGAGATCGGCACCAACATCGCCGCCAAGCGCGGCCTGAAACTGGGTGGGATCATGCATCCGGGCAACTACAGCCTGCTGGGCGTGGGTGTATCTTTTGCCATGTCGGCCAAGAATGTGCATCGCGACAAGACCGTAGTTCTGGTGTCCGGTGACGGTGCCTTCCTGTCGGGCGGTCTGTCCATCGAGGCCTGTTTTCAGGAGAACCTGCCGATCGTCGTGGTGATCGACAACAATGGCGGGCTGGACTGCATCAGCCAACAGCAGGAAAAGCTGTTCAACAACGGGCAGCACTATGCCACCGATTTCCGCGATATCCCGTTTCACAGCATGATCGAAGGGTTGGGCGGTTATGGTGAACTGGTCACCAGACGCGAGGACCTGTCGGGTGCGATCCAGCGCGCGATTGCCAGTGGCAAAACCGCCTGCATCAACGTCAAATGCCGCGGCGTGATCAGCCCAATCGTGGCCGCCACCGCCGACAAACGCGACAAGGCCTCGATTGAGTAATGGCGATTGTCTCATCGCATACCCTGAACGGTGTCGATGGCACCCATGCAGGTGGCATCGATGTACACCTTACGCAACGCGGCGCTGAGACACCGATCCTAGTTGCGCGAATGGACGCGGGCGGGCGTTTGTCGGAAGAGGTGGACTTGTCCGGTGCGGACCCCGACGCAACCTACGAGCTGGTCTTTCACACCGGAGCCTACTGGCGCACCCGTGGCCTGCCGCAGGACGAGGGCCGCATCATTTCTGAGATCGTGCTGCGCTTTTCGATGCCCGATCCGGACGGTAAGTATCACATGCCCATCATCCTAAGCCCCAACGGCTATTCGACATGGGCATCACGTTAAAGACAGGAAACTGAACATGGCCGATGGTCTCAACATGTCCCGGCGCATCCGCCGAACTCCTTACACCGACCGCGTCGAAGCAGTCGGCGTGCGAGGATATTCCGTGGTCAACCACATGCTACTGCCCAAGGCGTTTCAACGCAGTGTCGAGGAGGACTATTGGCACCTGCGCGAGTTTGCTCAGATTTGGGATGTCTCCTGCCAGCGGCAGGTTCAGATTCAAGGCCCGGACGCCGAAAGGCTGGTGCAGTGGATGACACCACGCAAGATCGGCACCGCGAAGGTGGGTGATTGCCTCTACGTTCCAATCATCGATCAGAATGGCGGTATGATCAACGATCCTGTCCTGCTGAAACTGGCTGATGATCGGTTCTGGCTCTCCATCGCCGACAGTGACGTTTTGCTATACGCAAATGGGCTTGCACAGGGCATGGGGCTGGATGTCCGAATCGACGAGCCGGACGTATCACCCCTGGCGGTGCAGGGACCGATGGCCGAAGATCTCTTGGTGGATTTGTTCGGTGAAGAGATTCGGTCCGTCAGGTTCTTCAAATTCGACCTGTTCGAGTTCAAAGGCACGCAGCAACTGATCGCGCGGTCTGGATACTCACGCCAAGGCGGGTTCGAGATTTACCTTGACGACAGCGCCCTGGGGTCCGACCTGTGGGACGCGGTTTGGGAGGCTGGCCAAGCGTACAACATCGCACCGGGCTGCCCCAATCTGATCGACCGGATCGAAGGGGGATTGTTTTCCTATGGCAACGAGATGACCCGGGAAAACAATCCTCTGGAGCTGGGAATGGAGAAATTCTGTAAACTCGACGGATCGGTCGATCACATCGGCCTGACAGCTCTTCAACGGATCGCGAAAGAAGGCCCCGCCCGGAAAATACGGGGTATTAAATTCGACGGCCCTCCAGTTCCGGTTTGCGCAAAACCGTGGCCTGTCATCAACACTGGAAAGCAGGTCGGACAGATTACATCCGGGATTTGGTCGCCCCGTCTAAAGGCGAATGTGGGTGTATCCTTGGTGGATCGCGGGGCATGGAATATCGGTCAAAGCGTCGAGGTCGAAACACCCGATGGTTTGACGCGTACCGGGCAGGTTACCGATTTTCCAATGACCTAACAGCAAGGTCCTGCCCAAGTTTCGAGAATCGAGTGTCGCAGGCTCGGTACTCACCCGTCGCGTTCAACATCTATCCGTATCGGATATCGGGATCTTGTTTCTGCATCCACATCGGGCGCGATATGCGGTGGGTCTGGGGCAGCAAGCAGTTCGCACGTTCGGATGCGCCTGTCCCGGCCATGCCCACCTGCTTTGACCGGCACACCGAAGCATCTGGGGTTTCTGCCAGACGGGCCGCCAAGCGCACCCGTCAGAACGGCATCCGCCTGCCTGGCCTTTTACAGAACCGCCGGCCTGCAAAACGTACCGTGAACCTCCCACGAAGCGCCATGCAGCAGGTCGTGGTGAATATGCAAGTCCAGATTCGCGCGATCATCTAGGGCGCTGGCAGCGCGAATGTAGATATGGACGTACCCGCGAGACATCTTCATTGAGCTTCGTTTCAGGTGCGTACATCTGCGCAAAAACGACCGAACAAACATACGGACGCAAAACCGCGCACCGCGTGTTTCGCGTGCCGATCGGCCCATCAACGCTCAACCGATTGTCAATCCGGCATGGAGCCATGAAGCCAACGAAAGCTTTATGATTTGACGGAGCGTGGCAAACGACGCCGTCGCAAGACCGCGGGGTTGGGTTTGGAAAATCCAGGGTATTGGACTCTCCTTTGGCACCGGGCGCATCCGACCAGTACATCTTGTTTAGGCCCCAAGGCAAAAAGTGCCAGGTGCAGCCTCTCAGCCTCCCGGCACCTGTTCTACAGGCTGCGCTGACAGAAAGTGCGACCGCGCCTGGTCCAACGTGTCATCACGCAAGGCTGCGCGACAAGGTGCGAAGCACACCCTCACAGTGTTGCATCTGGTCCTTCAGCCGCAGCTTTTGCCGCTTTAGCCTTTTTACCACCAGCGCATCGGGCTGCGGCTGGCGTTCAACATTGGCGATACGGTCTTCAAGCTCTTTGTGCCGCTGACCCAGAGCGGCCAAATGCGATCCCACCTTTGCAACTTTGCTGGTCACTTGCATATTCATACGTTGTGTCTCCTGTGTCGGGCTGGCCTGAGTTATGTCAAACATGTCCGTCCTGCCGGTTCGATGCGGTGGAAAAGGTGGCGACCTCACAGCCGTCCTGGCAAGGGGCGGCAGGGGTTTGGGCCAACCAAAAGTGCTGACCTGGCTGATGCATCCGGTGGCCGACATGTCTTGGTACTACGTAGCCTTTCAGATGGTCTTGCCGCAGCGCCAATACCAGCCTATCTGTTAGCCAAATCTGATTGGAAAAACCTATAGAATGAATGAGCAGCCAACTTTAAGGCAATTGCAGTATTTCCGGGCCCTCGCTGAAACCGGTCACTATCGCAAAGCCGCTGAACGGGTCGGGATCAGTCAGCCGTCGCTCAGTCTTCAAATCAAAAATCTCGAAGAAGTGCTCAAACTCACCTTGGTCGAACGGGGTCGCGCAGGGGCGATGCTGACACCCGAAGGTCGTGAAGTCTTGACAAAAGCTCAGACTATTCTGGCCGATGTCGCCGCGTTACAGGAGACATCGAAACGCATGAAAGCCGGATTGGCAGGAACGATATCTCTGGGGTCATCGCCAACCCTTGGTCCGTACCTGTTGCCAAGTGTCCTGCGCAACCTGCACCAGATGTACCCGGACCTGCGGCTGGTGATCCGCGATGGTGCGCCCACCGATTTGCTGGATGACCTTCTGAGAGGCTCCCACGACCTGATCCTGACGCAATTACCTGTGCAGTCAACCGATGTCACTGTCTTGCGGCTGCTGCGCGAGCCCTTACATCTTGCGGTGGCGCTCGATCATCCGCTGGCCCGAAAAACAGCGGCAGGCGACAAAGATCTCGCGGGCGAAACCGTGCTGGCGCTATCTGGCCGGGTCGTTCTTCACCGTCAGGTCGCACAGCTGGCCAACGAGGTTGGCGCCCATCTGCGCGCGGATTACGAGGGGACCAGTCTGGACGCTTTGCGGCAGATGGCAGCCATGAACATGGGCGTAACATTCCTGCCAGCCCTCTATGCACATTCAGAGATACCGCAGCCCGGTGGAGATGTCGCGCTGGTTCCCTATCGGCGCGGCGGCTTCTCTCGATCCATCGGCCTTGTTTGGCGGAAGTCCAGTGGCCATCACGCAGCTTTCGAGATTTTTGCCGACCTCATCCGCACAACTGCCAAGAACAGTTTCAAGTCCTTGATCAGTCTGGAAACGTAATTAAAAAACCTCAGAAAAACGGTACTTTTTTGATGCGGACGAGCGGTCGGGCCGCGACCAACCCAACTTGAAATCGATTTGGGTGCTGCGATGCCAAAGGCATCGAGTGCCATGTCGATTTGCCAAGGTCAGGGAAACCAAAAGCAAGCGCCAGTACCCGCATCAAATCTGCGCACCTACTTGAGGCACAGACACGTATCAGATGTCTTCGCCTGGTGGGACCAAGGCTCCGCCGGGCTCCAGCAGCGCACGTTCAGACAGCCATGGGTTCAGCTCCAGCGCAGCGATCAGCACCGACCTTGCCTCATCAATACGCTTGAGGCCCAACAATGTCAGGGCGCGGCCGCTCAAGGCTGCCACGTGGTTCGGTGACAGCTCCAGCGCCACATCGAGATCTAGCAGTGCTGATGCGAAGTCCTGCCTCAGGAAATTGACAAACGCCCGTTGGTTATAGCCCTCCGCATAGTTCGGGCAGTAGGTGACCAGTTGGTTGAGGTCATCCAGCGCGCCGATCAGGTCCCAGGCTTCCCGTCTTGCCATGCCGCGATCCAACAATGTTTGGGATTTTGCGTCGGGTGCGTCCGTCCATAACTCCCACATCTGATTGGAAAAGACGCGGGCGTCCGTTTGCGACTCGGCCTGTTGCACCTGAGCGATCAACGCGTCCACGCTGTCTGTATGATCCGGAGCATCCGGGCATGTCTGTGCATCAGCCACTGAGCATAGTGCAATCAGTGCAGGGATAGCCAATAGTGTCTGTCTCATACCTCAATGATGACGCTCAGCCGGGTCACGTCAACCGGGCTAATCGAGCCGGCTCAGCATGCCTGCTTCTTTAACCGCTTCCATTGCCACAAAAGTCGACGTGTTGGCCAAATGCGGAAGCGACGAGATTTTCTCTGCCAGAACAGCCCTGTATTCCGTCATCGACCCTGTCCGCACCTTGAGCAGATAATCGAAATTCGACGCGATCATATGTGCCTGTTCGATTTCGGCAATTCTGCGGACCGCCGCATTAAACTCGGTGAGGGCCTTTTCCCGCGTGTCGGTCAAACGCACCTCTACAAAGGCCACGTGGTCCAGCCCCAAACGGATCGGATCGAGCATCGCCCGGTAACCGGTAATCACGCCATCGGCCTCCAGACGTTTGAGGCGTGCCTGTGTGGGGGATTTGGAGAGCCCAATTTTTCGAGCGAGGTCCGCGACAGATATTCGACCGTCTTCGGCAAGAACGGTCAGGATTGACCGGTCAAACCTGTCGAGATCAAGAGAGGCTTTTTGCATTGTTCCGCCCTTACTTTTAAATCGATTGACCTGCAATACACACAATTTCGGTCCACTGTCCCGAAAAAAATACGATTAAACTGGTGGAAAAGCCCGGAGAAATCATGCCACACAAGCTGCGCGCCCTGATCGACTCGCAAACCTATGCAGACCAGTCTGCCATTCTGGAAACGCTGATCCATCAAGTGGACCTGTCCAAAGCGGACCGCGACGCCATTTGTAATGCGGCGGCACAGCTTGTGCGGGACATTCGGTCGAGCACATCGCCGGGCTTGATGGAGGTTTTTCTGGCCGAGTATGGACTGTCCACCGATGAAGGCATTGCGCTGATGTGTCTGGCCGAGGCGTTGTTGCGCGTCCCCGATGCCGACACAATCGATGCCCTGATTGAAGACAAAATCGCCCCTTCCGATTGGGGAAAACACCTAGGACAGTCTTCCTCGTCGCTAGTCAACGCATCGACCTGGGCCTTGATGCTGACGGGCAAGGTTTTGGATGACGGAGACTCGTCACCGGTCGGCGCTTTGCGCGGCGCGATAAAGCGATTGGGTGAACCTGTGATTCGCACCGCGGTTGGTCGCGCGATGAAAGAAATGGGGCGCCAGTTTGTCCTGGGTGAAACCATTCAATCCGCAATGGACCGCGCCAGCGCCATGGAAGCCAAGGGTTACACCTATTCTTACGACATGCTGGGAGAGGCCGCCCGGACCGAAGCGGACGCTGCGCGCTATCACCTGTCCTACTCACGGGCAATTGCCGCCATTGCCGAGGCCTGCACCCATGACGATATCCGCGCCAACCCCGGTGTATCCGTAAAACTATCGGCCCTGCATCCACGCTATGAACTGGCGCAGGAAGCGCGTGTGATGGACGAGCTGGTCCCGCGTCTGCGGGCTCTGGCGTTGCTGGCCAAGGCTGCGGGAATGGGCCTGAACGTGGATGCAGAAGAAGCAGATCGGCTATCGCTGTCTCTGGACGTGATTGAGGCCGTGCTGTCCGAACCGGCGCTGGCCGGGTGGGACGGGTTCGGCATTGTTGTTCAGGCCTATGGTCCGCGCGCAGGGCTGGTTCTGGATACGCTTTACGACATGGCCCGGCGGCATGACCGAAAGCTGATGGTGCGACTGGTCAAAGGGGCGTATTGGGATACCGAGATTAAACGGGCACAGGTCGAAGGCGTCGATGGATTTCCGGTTTTCACACATAAGGCGGCCACCGACGTCTCGTATATCGCCAATGCCCACAAGTTGCTGGGCATGACGGATCGCATTTATCCGCAGTTTGCCACGCATAATGCACATACGGTCAGCGCGATTTTGCATATGGCTGATGACCAGCCATTTGAATTCCAGCGCCTGCACGGCATGGGAGAGACGCTGCATCAACTCGTAATGGACAAGCACAATGCGCGCTGCCGCATCTATGCACCGGTCGGCGCGCACCGCGACCTACTGGCCTATCTGGTGCGCCGACTGTTGGAAAACGGCGCGAACTCGTCCTTCGTCAATCAGATCGTCGACGAAAACGTCCCGCCGGAAGAGGTTGCCGCGGATCCTTTCACTTTATTTGAGACCCCGCCTGCCCCTCTGCCGACAGGGCCAGATCTGTTTCAGCCAGAGCGTCCCAACTCTAAAGGGTTCGACCTGCAGCATACGCCGACTCTCGGCACCATCTACGCCGCGCGAGACCCTTTCAAAACACACCACTGGACGGCGCAACCACTGCTTGCACGGCCGGCTGAACCGGATGTCGACGACAGCATCGTCAACCCAGCCAACCCGCAAGACAGGCCCGGTTCGGTTGCCCCAGCCAGCGCGGCAGATGTCGACCTTGCTCTGGCCTCGGCGCAGCCATGGTCGGCGCCGGCTGCGGAACGGGCGCGCATTCTTAACCAGGCTGCCGATCTCTACGAAATGCACTACGGTGAACTCTTTGCGTTGCTTGCGCGCGAGGCCGGCAAATCGATACCAGACGCGGTTGCTGAACTGCGAGAGGCAGTTGATTTCCTGCGGTATTACGCGGCGAACATTCCGGATGCCAAACCGGCTGGCATATTCACCTGTATCAGCCCTTGGAACTTTCCGCTGGCGATCTTCACCGGCCAGATATCGGCAGCGCTGGCCACCGGTAACGCGGTTCTATCCAAGCCAGCCCCGCAAACGCCCCTGATCGCGCACCGCGCAGTCCAACTGCTACACGAAGCTGGCGTGCCTCGCGAGGCGCTGCAGTTGTTACCGGGTGGCCCATCGGTGGGCGCTGCATTGACGTCAGATGCGCGTGTGTCGGGCGTGGCGTTCACGGGATCCACCGCGACGGCGCTCAAAATCCGAGCCGCAATGGCGGACAACTTGCGTCCGGGTACGCCGCTGATTGCCGAGACCGGTGGGTTGAACGCGATGATTGTCGACAGCACCGCCCTGCCCGAGCAGGCCGTGCAGTCGATCATCGAAAGCGCGTTTCAGTCCGCAGGCCAGCGCTGTTCGGCCCTGCGCTGCCTGTATGTGCAGGACGACATCGCCGATGATGTCCTGACAATGTTGCAGGGCGCAATGGATGCACTAAAAGTGGGGGACCCATGGTTGCTTTCGACCGACTGCGGCCCGGTGATCGACGCGATGGCACGTCAGGGGATCGCAGATCATGTCGCCAAAGCGAGAGCGAAAGGCCGGGTCCTCAAAGAGATTGGGACGCCGCCCGAAGGGACATTCATTGCCCCAACACTGATCGAAATCTCCGGAATCGCCGTATTGGATCGCGAAATCTTTGGACCTGTCTTGCATGTCGCGCGCTTCAAAGCGCAAGAGATCGATAATGTCATCGCGGATATCAACGCGACCGGGTATGGCCTGACCTTTGGCCTGCACACGCGGATCGACGACCGCGTGCAGCATGTGACCGAAGCGATCCACGCGGGCAATATCTATGTGAACCGAAATCAGATTGGCGCCATCGTTGGGTCTCAGCCCTTTGGCGGAGAGGGTCTTTCCGGTACCGGGCCAAAAGCCGGTGGTCCGAACTATTTGTATCGGTTCTGCGAACCCGACCGCCAGTCAACAGATGGTGCTTGGTCCGGCACCGCGAACCTACCCGCACCGAAGGGACAACCTGCCTCGGTGACGACGCGGTCTCTGCCCGGACCTACCGGGGAATCAAACCGACTGAGCGAATACGCCTGCGCGCCTTTGCTGTGCATGGGTCCGGGTAAGGTCGCCGCCAGCGCGCAGGCCGAGGCGGTGATTTCACTTGGCGGAACTGCATTTGAAATGACAGGCATGCTCGATCTTCACCGGCTCGAGAACCTGACGGGTTTCTCGGGCGTCCTGTGGTGGGGAGATGACGACACCGCCCGTCAGATCGAGCAACATCTGGCGCGGCGCAACGGGCCAATCCTGCCCCTGATACCCGGAATTCCAGAGCGAACTCGGGTTCTGGGAGAACGACACGTCTGTGTCGATACCACGGCTGCGGGCGGCAACCCGGCGTTGCTGGGCGGAATGGCATAGTGTTCACCACGACACAGACCTGACCCAACCGTCAAAGTTGGACCAGGAACCAGGGCAACAATCGGCATCAAACGGCGCACCAAGCCGAACACTGTTTTTACGGTGAAAGCTGGGACAGGGGATAGGATGCTACGACGACGCGATACAGAAAATGTCTGGATTGAGCCGATACTGTTGAAAAACTGCGATTTTGCGCAGATTCGAGTCCAAAATTTCTCGTAGAAGCCCGGTAGGATTATTCAGCTTAGGGTTCGGCCAAAATCTGACTCTGGCCGTCAGAGGGCATCTCAACAACTGTCATCGATATTGGCTTTGGACTTTATCGACGGATCGCCGGTTCGCAGAAAACTCGAACCTCTTGCATTTTTGAGTTTTTCAACACAATGAGCCCGAAGAAGGCATTTCAGCAGTCGCTTTGCCTACCATCCCACCATAAAGGCCAAGAGAAAGGTTGAGGCCGAGCCAATGGAAGAGTTAGTCGCCCTCGAACTCTTCTGTAAATTCGTCAAGAGATAGAACAGGAGTCACAGTGTTAACGTTCAAATCGGTCCAATCGTGCAAGAGTTTTCCAAGTGCTGCTGCATTTTCAGCTTCAACTATGGTCCAGCCTTCGAGTTGGTTAACTGCAAACCACATACCAAGAATCTTAGTCCCGGGCACATCAACAGCCCCTTCCTTTTCTTTCAAACGCTTGTAGTTAGCATCTCGGTTCTCCGGGCTGATGTTCACATGAACCATGAACTGCATTTAGGTCTCCTCAAAAACTAGGTTTGCTCTTCAATCCTACTCATACGGTAGGTGACATTATCGGTTCGGCAAAACTCAAAATTATCGGTCACGCTTCGCGCATAAAGGCAACTTCGTCCGCTCGCCTGACATTAGATAAGAAAAGCATGACGTTTGGACCAACACTGCGTGACATCTTACACTAATTGGGTTCAAAAAAATCGTGCCGAGGGTCAAATATCTGTGACGTTCCTCACATAGGCCGGGCTTGACGCTGGGCCGGGAAAAGCCCAGCGTCGCGCCATGTTTCCAATTCGAGACCACAACCCGTCGGGGCGCACGCCCTATGTTGTTTACGCCCTGATGGCCGCAAACATTCTGATCTTTCTCAGCTATGTCGGGATCATGGATGACGCGCCGCTGATCAATCGGTTCTACTTCGACTATGCGATTATTCCCGCCCGGATCGCTGACGGGTTGTCGTACAAGACGTTTTTGACATCGATGTTCCTGCATGGCGGCTGGATGCATCTGGCCGGCAACATGCTGTTTTTGTGGATTTTCGGAGACAATCTGGAAGATGAGATGGGCCATGTGTTGTTTCTCATCTTCTATCTGGTCGCGGGTATTGGCGCTGGCGTGATCCACGTGGTAACCGCACCGGGCTCGGTTGTGCCGACCATCGGTGCATCCGGGGCAATTGCCGGCGTCATGGGTGGTTATCTGTTGCTGTTCCCCAAGGCGCGCGTCGACATTTTGCTGATCCTGATCGTCTATTTTCGTGTGTTCACCATACCCGCGTTTGTGATGCTTGGCGTCTGGCTGGGGATGCAGTTTCTGGGCAGTTTTTCGGTCAACCCGGACGAAGGCGGTGTCGCCTATTGGGCCCATACCGGGGGGTTCTTTGTCGGCCTGGTTCTGTGCATTCCACTATGGCTGAAACGCGGTGGAACCGGATTCTGGAGCCAAACACACGGTCACCCGCCGCATCCCGAGACCAAATACAAACTGTCACGCTCGCGCATTCCACGCGTGCCGCGCAGGTAGGCCCTGTTCCAAGCCTGACGACCGGTGTTAGTCCCGGATCACTTTGGCAAAGGTGTCAAAAATCGGCTCGTTCGCGCAAAGAACTTCGCCGTCGTCCAGAATGTCGCCTTCGGGATTCAAAGGCTGGATGAGTCCACCGGCCTCTTTGACGATGATGATCCCCGCAGCCAAGTCCCAGGCATTCAATCGTCGTTCCCAAAATCCGTCATAGCGGCCCGCCGCGACATAGGCCATGTCCAGCGCAGCAGCGCCCCAGCGACGAACGCCAGCGCACACCGGCATAAGACGCGCCAGATCCTGCAGGGTTTCCGGCAAATCGGAACGGCCCCCAAATGGCAGACCCGTCGAGAAGATCGACTCGATCATACGGTGGCGTCCCGACACGCGGATGCGCATGTCGTTCATCCAGGCGCCCTCGCCCTTTTCCGCGAAAAACATCTCGTCTTTGGCGGCGTCATAGATCACACCTGCAACGATTTTGCCTTTGTGTTCCAATGCGATGGAAACGGCCCAGTGTGGCAGGCCGTGCAGGAAATTCGTGGTGCCATCCAGGGGATCGACAATCCATCGCCGTGTCGGGTCTTCGCCATCGACTGCACCCTCCTCTTCCGCCAGCCAGCCATAGGTCGGGCGCGCGCCCAGCAGTTCTTCTTTAAGGATGGCTTCGGCTGCGATATCGGCCTTGGACACAAAATCCCCGGCACCTTTCACCGACACTTGCAGGTTCTCGACCTCACGAAAATCCTTGACCAAGGACCGCCCTGCTTTGCGCGCGGCTTTGATCATGATGTTAAGATTTGCACTGCCAACCATTGTTCCGAGGCTCCTGTCCGGTCAAGCCGCGCGTATACTGATGCTTCAGAGGCTTGCCAAGAGGAATGATACGCATACCCGGCCTTACCTGAGCGCCTTGTGTACCGTCTATTGTGCCTGCAGCCGCCGCGCCTCGT
The DNA here is from genome assembly GCF_056535885.1 of Ruegeria sp. B1. Lineage (NCBI taxonomy): Bacteria > Pseudomonadati > Pseudomonadota > Alphaproteobacteria > Rhodobacterales > Roseobacteraceae > Ruegeria > Ruegeria sp. B1. Next base: position 3,967,471 of record NZ_JBQFJA010000001.1, read on the forward strand.
CCCGCGCCAATTTCACGAGTTCCTGAACGTATGGTTTTTTCAGATCATCCGTTCGCACTGCGGCGTAAAGGCGTCTTGTGACGCCCTCTTTCGTCAGGGGGCGGGTCACATAATCCGAGTTGTATTTCACCTCGCGCACGACCCAGTCCGGCAGGACCGAAATGCCTCGGTTTGACGCCACCAGCAGCAGGATGACAGCCGTCAGTTCGACTTGTCTGATCACTGCCGGTTCGACCCGCGCCGGGATTAGCAACTGGCTGAATACATCCAACCGGGTGCGCTCAACCGGATAGGTAATCAAAGTTTGACCCCGAAAATCCTCGGCCTCAATAAAGTCCTTTTCGGCCAGAGGATGGGATGATGCGGCAACGAAAACGGCATTGTAGTCAAACAGTTCCACAAATTCGACACCAGGCAGGTCCTCTGGGTCTGACGAGACCACCAGATCAACCTCTTCTTTCTGCAACGCAGGTATGGCGTCGAAGGCCAGACCCGGGCGTATGTCCACATCCACATCCGCCCAAGATTTCCGGAACGCCTCGAGCACCGGGAAAAGCCATTCAAAACAGGCGTGGCACTCGATAGCGATGTGCATCCGGCCGGTGCGCCCATCCCGCAGCGAAGAAAACTCCTGTTGCGCCGCCTCGACCTGCGGCAAAATCTGCTCGGCCAGACGTAGCAATCGCAATCCGGCAGCGGACAGTTTCATGGGTTTCGAGCGGCGTAAAAACAGCTCAACCCCGGCCTGATCCTCCAGCCCTTTGATCTGATGGCTCAACGCGGATTGCGTGATGTGCAACTGGTCCGCCGCACGCGCAAGACCGCCGCATTCATGGATTGCTTTGATCGTCCGCAGATGCCGGAACTCGATATGCATATTTCACTGCGCTCATGTTGTTCTTGAAGATTATGAGTTTGTCTCACAATGCTCACCGTGGCACAAGTGCCCAAATTGAACCTGTGAGACCGCCATGACCAAACCTGAAATTTCATTTGAGTTCTTTCCCCCGAAAACCCTCGCGGCATCTTTCTGTCTGTGGGATACGGTTCAGACACTTGCACCGCTGGAACCCCGCTTTGTTTCCGTCACCTACGGGGCTGGCGGCACAACGCGCGAACTGACACGGGACGCCGTCTCAACCCTGCACAACTCTTCGGGTCTGCCTGTCGCGGCGCACCTCACTTGCGTTGATGCCTCCCGCGAGGAGACCCTGGCAATCGCCGACAATTTTGCAAAAGCGGGCGTAAAAGACTTGGTGGCCCTGCGCGGCGATCCTCCCAAAGGAGACGCGAAGTTCACACCGCACCCCAACGGGTTCTCGAACTCGGTGGAACTGATCTCGGCGCTTGCAGACACGGGTAAGTTCAATATCCGCGTGGGTGCCTATCCGGACATCCATCCCGAAGCCCAAAGCGCAGCGGCTGACATTGATTGGCTTAAGGCCAAACTGGATGCGGGCGCGGACGAGGCCATTACCCAGTTTTTCTTTGAGGCCGAAACATTCTTTCGCTTCCGCGATGCCTGTGTCAAAGCCGGAATCGACAAACCAATTGTTCCGGGCATTCTGCCGATCGAGAACTGGCACGGCGCACGCAAATTCGCCCAGCGCTGCGGAGCGCATATCCCCGGGTGGATCGAGCAAGCCTTCGAAAAAGCGATACGCGATGACCGCGAGGACTTGCTGGCCACAGCATTGTGCACCGAATTGTGCTCGGACCTGATCGAAGGTGGCGAGGACAAGCTGCACTTTTACACGCTTAACCGTCCCGAGTTGACGCGAGACGTGTGTTTTGCCTTGGGGATCACACCCAAAGCCGAGTTACAGAACGTCGCCTGACCTTAGCAGGCTTTGCGTTTCACCCGGGTCATCTCTTGGCCCGGGTCTTCTTTGTGCAAGCATGAACTGTGACCTTGTTCACATACCGTGCGCAACCCCGTCTACTTCGGCGTACAATTGTCAAACGGGCGCCTTATTGTTCTCACTAACCAATGAAATTCTTGGGAAAATTTGACAACGCCCAAGCCATAGCCAAACTGGGGACGTGTAGTTTAAAGAGTGTTTTTGGTATGGAGCCTGTCGACAAGATCAGGGCGCGCACCGACGCGCTGGCAGCGCTTGGATTGGACGCTTGCGCCGGTTCAGACGATATTCGCGAAGCCTGGCGGCATATCGCCTTTCACGATCATCCGGATCACACCGGTGGCGATTGCGCGGATTTCGCCCGCGCGAAGGCCGCTTATGATTTTTTGCGCAAAGAAGGTCTGGTTGCAAAAGGCGCGGCCGGGACCGACGCGCGCATGCCTCGTCGGCCAAGGCTAAAAAAGCGGGTCATCGAGTTTCCTCAAGACGCCATCGCGACATGCAAAGACCGGTTGAACCCGGACCGGGCACTTTCGGATATGACACGCCCGCAAGGCTCAGATCCAAGCACGTCAGACGGCGCCGCGTCGGATCACGTCCCGGATGCGGTCGGTTTTTTTGGGCGTCACCTTACGTATTTTGTGCCGACACCAGTGTGTGAAGGCGCCAACCGGGTTGCCTTGCCCACGTCCGTGCTGACCAATGCGCGGCACACGGAAACCGAGGTCTTGAGCTTTCAGTCAAAGGGTGCAGGTCCCGGCGAGGTGGTGATCCCCGAAACGATTTGCGCGCGCAAGTTCCCCGGCGCCAAAAGCGTTCGAATCCGGTTTGAGTCCACTTCGGACATCCGAGACGAATTCTGGCTGGCAAGCTGATCAAACAAAAAAGCCCGGCGTTTTCGAGCCGGGCTTTGGATGGTCACTGCACCTTTAGTTGGCGACCGGGCCTTCTGAGGTAAACTTCGGGATTACACTGGTCGACGCGTCCGCAGGTTCGATGCCCGGCCAATTGCCTTCTGCCAAGTTGATGTTCCCAGGCACATCTTCTTCCCAGAACCCTACAACCACGTCTGTGATGTTCAGATACAGCTTGTCATCGACAATGCGCCACAGGTTCGGATTTGCAGGCACCTTTCCGCCCTTGGACACGCCATACGCGCAATGACCGTCATATTGGGGGGCGTAGAAAGCTGGGTTTTCCAGGAACTTGTCGCGGTTTTCCTCGGTTGCAAATGCCCAAGTGGCGCCATTGTAGTCGGCGGTAATCTCGGCTTTGCCGCGCACGCCTTCGGGCTGCGACTGGCCGACCGGGACCTGATCGAGACTGCGATAGGCCACAACGTCATATCCAGACACGGCAAAACCGGTCCCATCCACATATTGCGGGCCGGCAAACGCTGGTACGGCAAGTGCCATTGCCGCAGCGAAGGTCAATGCGAGTCGTTTCATCTGGTAAATCCTTTTGTGTCATCGATTGCGGGGGCGCCAGTCTGGCGGGATTAGCGAAACAATATTCGATTCTCCGGCAGTTCGTAGTCCTGCTCGCGCCGCTGTGACGTGGCACGAGAAAAAGTGAGGGGAATGCCCGTTTTATTACAGCGTCGCTTTGATAAACGGGGGGTGGACTCTGGAAACTGCAATATTAGCTGTAGCAAGATCGGGCGCGCGGCCCCGAAATCGGCAGGAAAGGCAAGAGATGAGCGATCAATCCACTTACACGCCCCCGAAAATCTGGACCTGGGACAGCGAAAGCGGGGGCAATTTGCCAACATCAACCGACCCATCGCCGGTGCCACCCACGACAAGGATTTGCCAATTGGACGCCATCCGATGCAGCTGTACTCGCTGGCCACGCCCAATGGGGTGAAAGTGACCATCATGCTCGAAGAGCTGCTGGCGCTCGGTCACGAAGGTGCCGAGTACAATGCCTGGCTGATCAACATTGGTGAAGGTGACCAGTTCAGCTCGGGATTTGTTGGGGCAAACCCGAATTCAAAGATCCCAGCCCTGTGGGACAGATCTGGCGAGGAACCGGTCCGCGTCTTTGAAAGCGGATCGATCCTATTTCATCTGGCTGAAAAGTTTGGTGCCTTCCTACCGAAATCCGGTCCAGAGCGCACGGAGGCCATGAACTGGGTGTTCTGGCAGATGGGCAGCGCGCCGTACCTGGGTGGAGGGTTCGGACATTTCTACGCATATGCGCCCGAAAAATGGGAGTACCCGATCAACCGGTTTGCCATGGAAACCAAACGGCAGTTGGACGTTCTGGATCGCGAACTGGCCGACAAGACCTATATCGCGGGCGAAGACTACACGATTGCCGATATGGCGATATGGCCATGGCACGGTCAACTCGTTCTGGGGCGCCTCTACAGCGCGGCAGAGTTTCTCGACGTCGAATCCTATAAGAACGTTATGCGTTGGGCCAAGGCCATTGATGCGCGCCCGGCGGTGCAACGCGGCCGCATGGTGAACCGGCCATTTGGCGAGCCGCACACACAACTGCACGAACGGCATGAGGCGAGCGATTTTGAGACCCGCACACAAGACAAGCTGGAAGCGGCGGCGGAATAGTTTAGGAAGCGACACGAACTCGCGCGGCGCGGGTCTGTCGCGTGAGCTTGCCTGAAAAGCGCTTCTATTTGAGTACCGGCGGCTTGTCCGGATCGCTCCCGGGAGCCGCACGCAGCGAAACAGCAGCTTCTGCCTGGGGCAAGTCGAAGCGCAGACCCGCTTTTTCCAGAAGGGCTGTGGTTGAATCGCTTGGCGCGAAGAACCCAACATCCATGGCACCTGCCTCGACACCGGAGAAGGTCAGCGCCTCGGAGGCAGCCTTGGCCAAAGCGGGTTCGGCGCCCTCAACTGCGCCAACAATACCCAAAAGATGGCCCATGGCACCGTCCTGTGACTTTGTGGCAACCAGAAACGCGGATTGCGCCAAACCAACAGCGGACGCCAGCTTGGCATCCAAAGCGGTCAACAGACTGTCCGGCAAGCCGGACGGTGGCAGGAACTCTGTCAGCCGCTCCTGCACCTCCTCAGGGCCGTGCTGAAGGGTATCTGCCAGCCACTCCAGCGCTTCGGCGGGGATCAGCATGGACGACGAAGCAACGTCCAGATTCAGGCCAAGCCCGATCCCCTGCCCGGCCAGCATGGATGACAAGACTCGTCCGGAAAGCGCCACGTATGGCACCGGGCGACCCGCAAATTGGGCCAGCCGATCCTCGCGATCAAACGCCAGGACAAAGCGCCCGTCGGCCACATCGAACAGCTCTGGCGAAATGTTCTCGTCCCGTGCTTCTTCGGTCAGCATCACAAACAGTTCGTTATCCGCCAGACGTTCAAAGAACTTCAACCTCGCATTGTCATCTTGCGAGGCGGCCTGCATCGCTGCATGGGCAGCATCCAGCGCCGTGGTTTCAGTCATTCAGTACCTCTTGGACCCTTGAGCGCAGAACCGGCAGCAGCTCGGCCTCGAACCATGGGTTTTTCTTCAGCCATGCCGTATTGCGCCATGACGGGTGAGGCAAGGCAAAGACCTGCGGCGCATGGTCCTGCCAGTTTCGAACGGTTTCAGTCACCGACCCACGGGTGCTCAGATGGTACTTGTGCGCATAACCTCCAACCAGAACGGTCAATGGCACCTCTCCCAACACCTGCATCACCTGATCATGCCAGGTCGTCCGGCAAATGGCGGGAGGCGGTAAATCCGCGTTTCGCGAGTCGTAGCCAGGAAAACAGAAAGCCATCGGCACGATAGAAACCCGTGCCCGGTCATAAAACACGGTCTGATCGATACCTAACCAGTCACGCAACCGATCTCCCGACGGATCCGTAAAGGGCTGACCGGAGTCGTGCACCCGCGCACCCGGCGCCTGCCCGGCGATCATGATCGGAGTTCCGGGTTGGAACCAAACCACCGGGCGTGGTTCGTGCGCCGTCGCCGTTTGTGCAAATTCGCGCGCGCACAAACGGCAAGAGGCGATTTCCCGGGCCAAACTATTCACCTGTTCACAACCCTTCCTGCATCCAAATCGGTCCGCATCTTTAGACAAAGATAATCATCCCACTTGTAAGTTCAAAACGACCGCTCCAGCGGCCCGAAAACACCAGCCGAAGCGGTCCGTTTCCGACGTGCATTGATCATTTGTTTCATAATTCGACATAATGTAGCCAATATGGGCCGATACAGACTACGTTTCATCGCCACCCAAACGAGCGACACACAAACGGACTGAGCAGCAGGCTGCGAATGCTTGAATTCGAGAATGTCAGCAAATCCTTCTGGACCGGGACGCGCCGCAAGGTGATTCTGGATCAGGTGTCGTTCCGTATTGAAATCGGCAAGTCCCTGGGCGTTCTGGCGCCAAATGGAACCGGAAAAACCACGTTAATCAACATGATGGCCGGGCTTGAGAAACCTGATGAAGGTGTCATCCGGCGGGAATGCCGGGTGTCGTTTCCGATGGGATTCACGGGTGGTGTGTCCAACAAGATGTCGGCGCTGGAAAACGCCCGCTACATCGCCAAGATCTACGGCATGGACCCGGACTATGTCGAAGCCTATTGCAACTGGCTGTGTGGCTTGGGCGAATACTTCAACCAGCCGCTTGCAACCTATTCTTCGGGGATGCGGGCGCGGTTTACCTTTTCTTTGATGCTGGCGCTGGACTTTGACATGTACCTGATCGACGAGGGCATGCCCGCGACAACGGATGTGGAGTTTAACAAGAAGGCGGGGTCCATCCTGCAGGAACGATTGCGCACCACAACATTGGTGATAGTGTCCCACAGCCCATCCACGCTCGAGAAGTTCGCGCAGCAAGCCGCAGTTCTGCTGGACGGGCAGCTGTACATGTTTGAAACCTTGGAAGAGGCAAAGCAGTTATATGACTACGAAACCCAAGGTTAAAAAGTACAACTGGCGTCGCGAACGGCAGGGTGAAGGGACGCCTGAAGCACGCGCCGATGCGATCGCGCGGATCCGCAGCGCGACGCAAGACACGGCCGCATCGGACGCCCCGCAACCCAGCACAGAATTGGATGACATCAAGCGTGAAGGGCTGACAGGGCGCCAGCTGCGCATCGCACGGCGGCTGGCACAAAAACAGGGATTGGCCGCGACCTCTGATTATGACGCCGTGCGGTTGTTGCGCAAAAAAGGCATCGACCCTTTCGAGCGCACCAATCTATTGGACCTTGCGACGGCAAAGCGGGAGGACAAAGACGCAGACAAACCATCCAAGGGCGAGGTCAAAATCCACTTGCCGGAGCCTGTTGAAGGCAAACAACCGAACCTGCCCGGCCCGGAACTGAGCCCGTCCGAGCGCCGCAATCTTGAGATTGGCCAGATTCAAAAAGACATTGCGCGCAGACGGCGGCGCAAACTCTTTGCGCTGTTTGCACGCCTGGCGGCCTTCGTGATGCTGCCGACCCTGATCGTCGGGTACTATTTCTATCGCGTTGCAACCCCGATGTACGCTAGTGATTCAGAGTTCCTGATCCTGCAGGCTGATGGCGGGCCGGGCGCAATTGGCGGACTGTTGGCAGGAACGCAATTTGCCACAACCCAGGATTCGATCTCGGTCCAGTCATTTCTGGAATCCAAAGAAGCGTTGCTGTTGCTGGACCGCGATGCTGGATTTTCGGATGTTTTCAAACAAGAGTGGATCGATCCCGTCCAAAGGCTGACCCCTGACGCCACTTTGGAAGATGCCTACAAGCTCTACAAACGCATGGTAACCATCGGATACGATCCAACCGAAGGCGTCATCCGAATGGAGGTTGCGGCCCCGGATGCCCAGACATCAACTGAATTTTCCGAGCGGCTCATCTCGTATGCCGAAGAGCGCGTGAATGCCCTGTCGGAAAAGAAACGCGCAGATCAAATGAGCGATGCCCTGCAGAGCTTTGAAACAGCACAGGAGTCGCGCCGGCAAGCGCAGGAAGATTTGATTGAATTGCAGCTTCAAGGGGCTGTGCTGGACCCGGAAAACGTAATTGCCAGCTTGCGCGGGCGCATCAACGAAATCGAGATTCTGCTGCAGGACAAAGAGCTTGAGCTGGCCGCGCTACAAGACAATCTACGGCCCAATCAGGCAAAGGTCGATGGCGTCAGCGGTGATATCGCCCGTCTGGAAACAGTGCTGGCGGACCTGAATGCCGAGATGCTGGACGCCTCGGCTGGCGAAAACTCGCTGGCCCGCCTAAGCGTGCGCATTCAGATGGCTCAGGCCGATCTGGTGGCACGCGATATGATGCTGCAAACCGCCATGCAGCATATGGAAACCACACGCACCGAGGCGAACCGTCAGGTGCGGTATTTGACGGTCTCGGTGAACCCTGTTCCAAGCCAGGAAGCCAGCTATCCGCGCAAGTTCGAAAATACGATTTTGGCTTTCCTGTTGTTTGCTGGTATCTACCTGATGATCTCGCTTACCGCGTCGGTCCTTCGTGAACAGGTATCCTCGTAAAGACCCATGAAACATGTAAAAATCGCCGACCTGACAGTTGGCAACGACCTTCCGCTGACCATCATCGCCGGCCCCTGCCAGCTTGAAACCGCAGATCACGCCCAGATGATCGCGGGCACAATGAAAGAGGCCTGCGATGCCGCAGGTGCGCAGTATGTTTTCAAGGCCTCGTATGACAAGGCCAACCGCACCTCATTGTCCGGCAAACGCGGCATGGGGATTGATGCGGGGTTGCAGGTTCTGGACGATATTCGCAAAACGATGGGCATTCCCGTTCTGTCCGATGTTCACACCGAGGCGCAATGCGCTGTTGCGGCTGAGGCGGTGGACGTCCTGCAGATCCCGGCGTTCTTGTGCCGCCAGACAGATATGCTGCTGGCTGCGGGTAACACAGGTGCCGTGATCAACGTCAAAAAGGGCCAGTTCCTGGCGCCGTGGGAGATGCCCAATATTATCTCCAAGATCGAAAGCACAGGAAACCGGAACATCCTGCTGACCGAACGCGGCACGACCTTTGGCTATAACACTCTGGTCGCAGATATGCGCTCGCTCCCACAAATGGCGCAGACAGGGTACCCGGTCGTGATGGATGCCACCCATTCGGTTCAACAGCCCGGCGGCCATGGCGGATCGTCCGGTGGTCAGCGCGAATTTGCGCCTGTGATGGCCCGTGCCGCGGTCGCCGTCGGCGCCGCCGCTGTGTTCATGGAGACGCATCAGGATCCGGACAACGCACCCTGCGACGGCCCAAACATGATCTACCTCGATCAGATGCCCCAACTTGTTGACACATTGATGCGCTTCGATGCGCTGGCCAAGACCAACCCGATTCAGATTTAACCATTGAGATTTGTTATGACCAAACCAATCCCCGAGGTGACCCCCAACACCTGGAGCTTTCTGCGCGACGCAATGATCAAACCCACAGGGTTTCGGGAATACGACGCGCGCTGGAAATACCCCGATGAGATCAATCTGCCGGGGATGACCGCCCTTGGGCTAGGGCTGGGCACGCAGATGCACAAGCGCGGCATCGCGCCGGTGATTGCAGTCGGCAACGACTATCGCGACTATTCTCTGTCCATCAAAAACGCGTTGATCCTGGGGCTGATGCAGGCCGGAATTCAGGTCAAGGATATCGGCCCCGCACTCAGCCCGATGGCGTATTTCGCGCAATTCCATCTGGACGTGCCTGCCGTGGCGATGGTGACTGCCAGCCACAATCCGAACGGATGGACCGGGGTCAAAATGGGGTTTGAGCGTCCATTGACCCACGGTCCGGATGAGATGGCGGAGCTGCGCGATATTGTCCTCAACGGTGAAGGGGTGGCCAGACCGGGCGGATCCTACACATTCGTCGAGGGTGTAAAAGAGGCCTATATCGAGGACCTTGTGGGCGATTTCAAAATGTCCCGCCCGCTGAAAATCGTCTGCGGCACTGGCAACGGCACCGCGTCCGCCTTTGCGCCTGAGATTTTTGAGCGCATCGGTGTCGTGGTTGTGCCCAGCCACAACCGGTTGGACTATACTTTTCCGAATTACAACCCGAACCCAGAAGCCATGGAAATGCTGCACGATATGGCCGCTTCAGTGAAGTCCAGCGGTGCCGATCTCGCACTTGGGTTTGATGGTGACGGCGACCGATGTGGCGTAGTCGACGACGAGGGCGAAGAGATATTTGCCGACAAGGTCGGTGTGATCATGGCCCGGGATCTGGCCAAGCTATACCCGGGATCGACCTTTGTCGCGGACGTGAAATCAACCGGCCTGTTTGCCAGTGACCCAGAGTTACAGGCCTTAGACGTCAAGGCCGACTACTGGAAAACCGGCCACAGCCATATGAAACGGCGCGTCAAGGAGATCGGGGCCCTCGCCGGGTTCGAGAAATCCGGTCACTACTTTCTGGCCGAACCGGTCGGGCGGGGTTACGACTGTGGCATGCGCGTCGCGGTGGAAATCTGCAAACTGATGGACCGCAACCCGGATCAGAGCATGTCGGATCTGCGCAAGGCGCTTCCCAAAACATGGTCCACACCCACGATGTCACCCTATGCCGCCGACACCGAGAAATATGACATCCTACAGCGGCTGGTGGACAAGTTGGTGGCCAAGGCCGAGGCTGGAGAGCGTTTCGCGGGCCGGTCGATCAAGGAGGTGGTTACCGTCAACGGGGCCCGAGTTATCTTGGACAATGGCAGTTGGGGCCTGGTCCGCGCGTCATCGAACACACCAAATCTGGTTGTCGTGTGTGAGAGTAGCGAAAGCGAGGAAGAGATGCGCGCGATATTCGCAGATATAGACGAAGTCATCCGGACTGAACCCGGCGTCGGTGACTACGACCAGACCATTTGAATTTCGGGCGAAGACGACCCCCGAATTCTCTCAATCGCCGCCGAACAGCTTTAGAAGCCCTTTCTTGGCCTCTTCCTCAAGCTTGTCCTTGAGCGCATCTTCGATTTGCTCACTGTCTGTGATCGTCGTGTTCAACTCACTACCGACCTTGTCCAGAACCTTTTGCTTGGCGTCCGTCTCAAGATCTTTGATTTTACCTTCCGCTGCTGCTTCGATAACTTTGGTCAGATCAGGCTTGATCGACGGGTCACTCCACGGACCGACAATCCGCACCGGTACAGAGATGCCCTGACCAGAGTTTGCCCGCAAGGCAACGGGTGTGAACAGATAGTCGATGCTCTGGCTGCCTATGTTGACTGTTCCCGTGCCATCGGCCCGAAAATTGTTCAGTAACATCAACAGGTCATTGTTGGTCAGAACACCTTGGTCGATGGTGAAACTGGCCGTCATGCTGTTGAACACCGTCGTGCCGCCGGACCCTGTCCCGCGTCCCATCAGGCGGTCCAGATCAAAGCCGGAAATCACACCCTTCCCGACGTCGATATTCCCTTTGCCACTGAGTGAGCGCATGATCTGATCTTCGGTTTGCCCCACGCCGAGAAACTCCAGTGCGCCTGATCCGGTGCCTGACAGCCGCTCAATGCCCCCCAATGCCGACAAGGCCTGCTGAATATCTATCCCCGACGCTTTCAGATTTCCTCCAACCGACAGGCCGTTGCGATTGTTCGCGACCACCTGACCGTTGAGTTGACCCGAAAATAGCGAGGCAGGATGCATCTCCAAGACCGCACGCGCGCGATCCAGGTTCAGTGTCAGATCACTTTGACCGAATTTCAGACCTGGAACTGCAATCGAATTGGCGGTGAGTCTGATCTTACCATTTGCAAGCGACAACGGGGACGCGTCGATCGGCGTTGTGGACCAGCCACCGCCTGCAGATTCCGGAACGCCCGAACCACCGGCAGACGCAGATGCCTCGCCCCCATTGAAGCTGGAAAGGTCCAGATCGCCGGTGTTCAGCCGAGCCGTGATCTGCGGCGGGTCCGAGATCACGATATCGGCCTCGCCAGCGAACTGGTTGTTATCCAGCTTGGCGGACATATCACGCAGAGAAACGCGCCCGTCCTTCGTATAGGTCATGTGTCCGGAAACACTTGCAACACGCCCCAAGCCCAGCGGCACACTCACCCCGGCCTGTCCAAACGCAGCCAGCATCTCTTCGGTGTTTGTTGTCACGACTTGTGTTTTACCATCCATTTCACCGGCCAGATTCACGCGCCCATCAAAACCGATCTCGCCTCCCGGTGCCTTCAACGCCAGGTCCAGCGGTGTCGCTGTTCCGGAGGAAAAGGCTGGCAAATCCGGGATTTTCAGGTCAACTTGCACCTCTCCGCCGGGAACAGGCATGCGCGCCTCCATCACCATCGGTGCGGTGACATCCGGCCAACTTGCCGACAAGACAACGTCTGCAAAATCCAGCTTGGTTGCGCCGTCTTCGATATAGATCAGCCGCGCATCAGTCAGCTCAAGACGATCCAACGTCACCGGCTTTGAATCTGTGGGTGCCGGCGCATTACCCCCACCTGCTGTTGATGGCGCACTGACGGGTACGCGCAGTTCCCAGTTGCCGCGCCCCTCTGACAGTTCCAGCCGCAACACGGGGTTATCGGCAAACACCCTCTTGATCCGCAGGTCTCCCGCAATCAAGGCCGCAGCATCGACGCCCACGGCAATGCTGTCCGCGCTCAGCATCGGTTCGGGTCCGGCCCATGGCGCATTTCCAAAGGTGACCGGCCCGGTTTCCATCCCCAGAACGGGCCAGAAGGACAAGTTTACATCCCCTGACAGCGTCAATTCTCGCCCGGTCTCTGCTCTGACCTGTTCCGCCAGAATTTCTGCAAGTTTGTCGCCGGGCATCAACAGCAATGCGCCGATAACCAACCCGAAAACCGCCACAACAATGAACAGGATGCGCAACAGCCATTTCATTTTCTGCTCTCCGCCTTTGGGCTTGTCTTGTGTTTTATCATTCAAATCGCGCGATGCATTTGCAAGGGGAAGTGTTCCCCACTATATGCCGCGCAATGACATCAAATCCGCCAAACCTTCGGCCCGATCTGGCCCCAGCCGCCCGGATCAGCGAGATGCCGAGTTCTGGCCAGCCCACCATAGGCATGGTCTCATTGGGCTGTCCCAAGGCTCTGGTCGACAGTGAACGCATTTTGACCCGGCTACGCGCTGAAGGATATGGCATATCACCCGATTACGCGGGTGCCGATGCCGTGATCGTGAATACCTGTGGGTTTCTGGACAGCGCCAAAGCGGAATCGCTGGACGCCATTGGCGAGGCTTTGGTTGAAAACGGCAAGGTCATTGTCACAGGCTGCCTAGGGGCTGAGCCCGACTATATTCGCGAGCATCATCCGCGTATTCTGGCCGTCACCGGCCCGCACCAGTACGAGCAGGTTTTGGATGCCGTGCACGCCGCCGTACCACCGGACCCGAACCCCTTTGTGGATTTGTTACCGGCCAGCAGCGTGCAACTGACGCCGCGCCACTACAGCTATCTCAAGATTTCAGAAGGCTGTAACCACAAGTGCAAATTCTGCATCATTCCCGATATGCGCGGCAAATTGGCCAGCCGCCCGGCTCATGCGATTCTGCGCGAAGCGGAAAAGCTGGTCGAAAACGGCGTGCGCGAGCTCTTGGTGATTTCTCAGGACACATCTGCATATGGCCTCGACCGCAGATATGATGTGAACCCTTGGAAAGATCGCGACGTGCGCAGCCATATCATCGATCTGGCGCGTGAACTGGGTGGAATGGAGGCCTGGGTGAGGCTGCACTATGTCTATCCCTACCCGCACGTGCGCGAGTTGATCCCGATGATGGCGGATGCGGGTAGCAACCTGTTGCCTTATCTGGACATTCCGTTTCAGCATGCCCACCCGGGCGTCCTGAAACGCATGGCGCGCCCTGCAGCTGCGGCAAAAACGCTGGAGGAGATCCATGCGTGGCGCGCGATCTGTCCAGATATCACTCTGAGGTCGACTTTCATCGTCGGGTACCCCGGAGAAACCGAAGCTGAGTTTCAGACCCTGTTGGACTGGATGGATGAAGCCCAACTGGATCGTGTTGGGTGCTTTCAATACGAAAACGTGGACGGCGCACGCTCGAATGACCTGCCCGACCACGTCCCTGCCGATGTCAAACAGGACCGCTGGGAGCGTTTCATGGAAAAGGCGCAGAACATTTCAGAAGCCAAGCTGCAAGCGAAGGTTGGGCAAACGATCGACGTTATCGTGGATGAGGTCGATGCCGAAGCTGCAACATGCCGCACAAAAGCTGACGCGCCTGAAATTGACGGGAATCTGTTCCTCGATGAAGGGTTCTCTGATCTCAAACCGGGTGACATCCTGACCGTATTGGTGGATGAAGCCGGTGAGTATGACCTTTGGGGCAAGCCCGTCTGATCGCAATCGGGTGACCCTGCCCCTTTCAGATCAGGTCAAACAACACCACACCCCATGCAATTGCGGCCGCGATGGCCGTCAACGCAACTGCCGCGCTGGCCGCGTCTTTGGCCTGACCAGCCAGTTCATGGTGATCAACGGATGTGTGGTCGACTGCACGCTCTATGGCCGTGTTGAAAAGCTCTGCCACCAGCACCAGAATCCCAAGCACAAGGATCAGCGCGCGCTCGGCAACACCGATTGGCAACCAAAACGCCAGCATGGCCGAAATCAGGTTGGCCCAAACCCACACCCGGAACGAGTACTCCGCTTTCCAGGTTGCTAGCACACCCTGCCAACTCCATCGGGTCCGGTCCTTGAGGCGGGAAAAGAAGTACAGCATCGATCCTCACGCTTACAGGTCTTGGTCCGTGCATCAGGATCGTTGTCCGGCACGAGACAGGCAAGAAAAAACCGCCCAACGGCGGCCTGGTTTGCGGACAGTGTGCAGGCGGTCCCCAACAGGACCGCCTGCTGAATTTTTACTGAGTAACCGGGTTACAGACAGTCTGGCCTGCTTCGGTTGTTGCCAGTTCATACCCGCCGGGGCAGCTGGGCGTACCGGACTTGTCATAGCTAGGCTGAACAAAAACCGGGGTCGGTTCTTCCTGCTGCGCACAGGCAGTCAGGATCAGCGCAAATGCGCCAACAGCAGCGAGTTTGAGTTTCATGTCCGTCAATCCTCTATTACTTTTCTGATATTGCCCAGTTTTTCGGGGCCGTACCCAGAATACGGCTTGCAGTTCATTCTGGCAACAGCATCGGCTGCAAGAGCGTGAAGGAAGGCGAAACCATGCCTGCGCCTCCTGTCTCAATCCCTGTGATAACGTGTCCCGCTACCCTTTTCCGCCCGTAGCCCTAAACTATTGCAACGACATCAGCCAAAGACGGAGTAGCCACATGTCAGACGCACCGATTATTGCCCAGACCTCACCCTTTCCGGTCGAAGTCGAGGAAGGAAAAAGCTACTTCTGGTGCGCGTGCGGTAAATCCAAACGACAACCTTTCTGCGATGGCTCGCACAAGGGAACCGGTCTGGAACCGGTAAAGTACACGGCGGAAGAGAGCAAAAAGGTGTTCTTTTGCGGCTGCAAGCATTCTTCGAAAACACCGCTATGTGACGGGTCACACGCGCGGCTTTAAACGCTCCGAAAGCGCATTCAGAGCGTCGGCGTTTGCGCAAAACTCCGGGGCTGATTCCGCCAGTTCATGCTGTAAGGCCAGCCAGGCCTGGCAGCGACCACTACAGTCGGATGCCCGGCAGCGCGTGACCAACTCGGCATAACCGTCCGGCGAAAGCTGGTCTTCGGCCATTGCATCGGTGAGCGAAACGCCCACGCACCGCGCGACAGATCGTGTCAGCCAGAAGTGTTTTTCGATATCTCCAAGAGGCACGTGCCGCATCAGCCTTCCTCCAATTGTCCAGTTTTCAGCACCGAAAATTGCGGCCGGGTCAGGCGGGTGTTGGGGGCATTGGCGATAGAATCGTGTTCTTTCAGCCGTTCCAGGCAGTCGCTGACCCGCTCCTGCGGGCTCAGGTGACCAGAGCGATGCGATAGGGCAGTATCAGCCCCGATCACCTGCATCATCCGTAGCACAGGCTGACGATGGGTTATGGCATCCCCTAAACGCGGCATGACATCCTCTCTGTCTATGGCATCAGCTTGTGAAGCAGGTCCTGATTGCGGCAATACTCCGGCGTTCGCTCTGCATGGGTTTCCCGAGCCATCAGGCTTTGACAATGAATGGGGTTTTGACAATCCGTACAATTGATCACGGCGTCGGAAATCTGATCGATCGTGACGTCCCCGCCAATGGCGGCGGCCTCAAGATCGACGTCGAGCATCCTTGCCATATCGTCAACCAATCCGGCGTGCAGTCGTAAGGTCTCTCGGCTGGGCATGCGGTGTCCTTTCCAGTGGCGCATTGGAAACAGAGTACCGCTTTGCAAAACGAAGGCCTTTGATACAGGTCAAGGCATAGCGCTGATCTGATCAAGGTAGGCGCGCGTGGCGTCCTGCACCCGGCGGAACCGGTCACCGCCCAGTTTTTTACCGCCGTACCAGCGGGTTACGATGATCACGTGGTTCCGGATGTTGGCCCGCTCCATCATGCGCAGGATTACCATTGCGGCCCCGCTTTCCCCGTCGTCGGCTTTCAGCGCGCCGGTCGGCAAGGTGGCTGCCCAGGTGTTGTGCGTGGCCTTTGCATAACTTTTGTCGGTCCTGAGGTGACTCAACACCGCGTCAATCTCGTCTCTTGTTTCGACCGGTGCGCCAGAGACCGCGTATCTGGAGCCCCGGTCCGTTAGGATAACACCCAGCCGCGTTACGGCCGTCATTCGGTCAGACCCAGAGATTTTGCCGTTTCAATAACGATCTGGACACGCTGTGCATTAGGCGGGTGCGATCCCAGAAACCTGTCGCCGGGGTCCGGAATGCGGTCAAAGAACTTGGCACCAACCAGCGGGTTGTATCCGGCCTTATAGGTGATAACGGTGCCCAACTGATCGGCCTCGAGTTCAAAGTCCTTCAAATAGGCCTGTACGCCAACCTTTGCTCCCAACTTCTGGGCCTCTTCGATTTCGGCATTGTCGGCACCTTGCAACCGGGCCAGATCGCCAAATCTCGCTGCGGTTGCGCTGGCATTCTCGCTTTGCCGGGCGATATGGCCCAGAAGATGGTGCGCCGCTTCGTGCCCCATGACAAACGCAAGTTCGTCGGGGTTTCGAGTGGATCGAATCATCGACCTTGTAAAGATGATTACCGGCTGCCCGTTTTCGTCCAGGGTCTGGAAGGCGTTGGCAGGCGCAGCCGGGTTCAGGTCAACCAGTATTCTGAAATCACAATTCTGCGGTCTGGTCCGACGCAGGCACTGGGCCTTGGCCTCGGTCCCGATTGCGCGGCTGACTTCGCGGAAAGTGTCGACGCTAACTTGTGTGTCCGCGGCGGACCCGTCCCAGTCTTCGGCGGGCTGCACGCGGAGCGTTTCCCGCTCGCAAGCCACCAGAAGCAGCGAAACCAGTAAGAAAATCAAACTGCGCATTTCGTTTCCTTTGGGCATGTCAAGCTGCGCCGCCAGCATAGCGCAGCCGATCCGGCGCGACCATACGCACTACGCCAATCAGCGGGTTGCAATGGCGATAATCGCCCTGCACTGTGTAGTTATGTTTTCTATTGAGCATGAATTCGACTCGACCGTCATTACTCTGGTGGATCAGGGCGCAAAACCGCTGCAAGAAGATGTTGTAATCAACAGTTTCGCGGAATGTGTGACCTTGGAACAGTTCGACCCGCGCACCGGGCAAGTTCAAAAAATCACCTTGTCCCCAGAACAGGTTCGCGATCTGGCGGCTGCGCTGGACTTGCCTGAAGGCGTTTATCAGATTCGCGAAACGCAGAATCACGAGTCGTAGCTAAGTATTCCTTTGCACTGCGTCGTTTCGGCTGTCGGTCACGCGATTGCCCGTATCTCATTGCATCTTAGATCCCAGAGTGGAATTGATCCACTTAGCACGTCTGGTGCCCTTGAAACCCGGACCTTGCCAACCAAAGTACAGACAGAGAATGTAAAGGGAGTTAACATATGCCTCTAAAGAACCCGGCCGCCTTGGATTTCTTGCAATCGCGCCGGTCCCGGCCCGCCAAGACGCTGGTTGAACCAACACCAACAAGAGACGAGTTGATACCTTTGCTGACAGCGGCGGCGCGCAGTCCCGATCACGGCAAAATGGAACCGTGGCGGTTTATCGTGCTGCAGAAAGGTGCCATGCAGCGCCTTTCGGAGCTGACCGAAGACTGCGGTCGAACCCTTGGCAAAAGCCCCGAAGAGATTGCCAAGGCCCGCGTCCAATTCGACATGGGGCTTCTGGCGGTTGCGGTGATCGAGGTTCAGAAACCGTCCGACAAGATTCCCGCAATCGAGCAAACCTATTCCGCAGGCGCCGTATGTCTGGCCTTGTTAAACGCGGCCCTTGCAGCGGGCTGGGGCGCCAATTGGCTGTCCGGCTGGCCCTCGCATGACCCCGGTTTTTGCAAAAAAGCGTTTGGACTTGCGGAAAACGAGCGCGTGGCCGGATTTATCCATATCGCAACCGAAGGTCGCACGCCGCCCGAACGCCCCCGCCCAGACATCTCAGCGCTGACCGAGTGGGTTTCCGAATGATCATTCTGAACGCCTTTTTCGCGGCGTTGGGCCAGATCGGGGACCCCAGATTTCGGGCGGTGTTGCTACGCGGCGTAGGTCTGACGATCATCTTTCTAGTCGTCGCATGCGCAGCCGCGATCTGGGTCATCAACAAGTTGTCGAGCAATGAGATTTCCCTGCCCTTTGTCGGCGCAGTACCGTGGCTGAACGATGTCCTGAACTATTCAGGTATCCTTGTTGTCCTGGTGCTGCCGGTTTTTTTGATGGTGCCCGTGGCTTCGGCCATCACCTCGATTTTTCTCGACGAGGTCGCCGAGGCAGTCGAGGACAGGCATTACCCCAGTCTGCCCACCGCCCCCAAGATCCCGTTTTCCGAGGCATTATGGGATGGTTTGAGCTTTTTGGGCGTCCTGATCGTGGCCAACATCCTGGCCTTGATCCTCTATGTCCTATTCACCCCTTTGGCGCCCTTTATCTTCTGGGCCATGAACGGATTTCTGCTGGGCCGGGAGTATTTTACTCTGGCCGCCATGCGCAGGCTGGGCCGAGACGGTGCGCGGCAACTTCGGGCCAAGCACTCAACGACCATTTGGGCCGCCGGTACGCTAATGGCCATTCCGTTGTCTATCCCTCTGGTGAATTTAATCATTCCGATCATTGGAGCGGCCACGTTCACACATATTTACCACGGCCTTGCCAGTGACCGACCGTGAAGGTCAGTCGCGAGGTTCGAGTTGATTCAACCAGTCAAAGTCCCGCACCGAGATCAAGCCCGACAGAATAATGCCGGCGATGATGGCCCACAACACCACGGTCACTCCGGTTGTAATCCACAGCTTTTTCTTCATGTGATGGACTTCAGGCGCACCCGCATGCGTGCCCGGAACAATGTCACCCAGATCACCTTGTGTCTTGATGCGAATGGGCAGAACCACAAGGAGCGTCAAAAACCAGATGACGGCAAACAGGACCAGGGCGGCGGTGATGGTCATTTCGGGTCCTCCGAGATTCGATTACACCTGTTCCAACTCGACAAGGCAGCCGTTGAAGTCCTTGGGGTGAAGAAACAGCACCGGTTTGCCATGGGCGCCGATCTTGGGCTCACCCGACCCCAGAACGCGGGCTCCCGTGGCTTTCAGATGATCGCGCGCTGCCAGGATATCGTCGACTTCGTAACACACATGATGGATGCCGCCCGCCGGGTTCTTTTCCAGAAACCCGTTGATGGGGCTGTCGTCGCCCAGAGGATACAGCAGTTCGATCTTGGTGTTGGGAAGTTCAATAAAGACAACGGTCACACCATGATCCGGCTCATCCTGAGGCGCGCCGACCTTGGCGCCCAGCGCACCACGGTACTGCTCGGACGCAGCCTCAAGATCCGGAACAGCGATGGCAACGTGGTTCAGGCGACCGATCATGGCAGTTTCCTTTCGTTCTGCGTTGCATGGGTTATGGGGGCAGTCCGGCCAAAGGACAAGTGCGCCAAATCGCCCGTTAACCCTGTGTTAGCCAGAAGCTCCTAGCGTAAGTCATCTGAGGAACAGGAGACCTGACATGGACGATTCGGACCCGTTCACCGCCGCCGCAATGCCTACGTCGAGGCGGCCCTTGCTGGGTCAGACCGTTCTGGTTGTCGAAGACAGCCGCTATGCCTGCGACGTGATACGCCTCATGTGTTTGACCAGCGGGGCGCGTATCCGGCGGGCGGATTGCCTGAAATCGGCGCGACGTCACTTACAAGTTTATCGCCCCTCGGTCATTCTGGTTGATATGGGCCTGCCGGACGGGTCCGGGGCCGATCTGATCGCTGATCTGGCGGATAGCAGCCCCCGCATCGGCGTCATTCTGGCGATGTCGGGTGACGATTGCAACAAGGCGGCGGCTGTCAATGCAGGGGCGGATGGCTTCCTATCAAAACCCTTAAAATCAATATCTTGTTTTCAGAAATCGATCCTGGAACTTCTACCAGCGGATCGGCGCCCCAGTGACCTTTATGCGATCCGGGACGAGGTCATCCGCCCCGATCCAATGGCCTATCAGGACGACATGGCCCATATCGCGGATGTGCTGACCGGTCCAAATGATGCGCGCACTTTGGACTATGCCGCCCAGTTTCTGAGCGGCGTCGCACGCGAGGCGGACGATATGGTTCTGGCAGAGGCGGCCCGGCGGCTTGCTGCCTCCCGCGCGCAGGGAACCCCGATCACGTCTCAGGCCGCTCAGGTCGCGGGCCTCGTCCAAAGCCGCCTGGAACAACGAAAGGCAATTTGAGATGATGTCAGCGTATTTCATCACCGCGTCCCTTTTGTGTGTTTGGATGTACCGTCAAACACGGCACGCAGCGCGTAGCATTCGTATGAAAAGCAGAACATATGGAAACCCGCTCGACTGACCCAGCGGTGCCAAACCCGCAAAGCCCGAGCCGATAACTCTGAACTGTGCCATTGGGGCAAAAAGTGGTTACACCACCCAAGACGGGATCACGCATGGCCTGTCTGGCAAATCTCCCACAGAAGGCAGGCGAACTCCCTCAGTCTTGCGGAATGACCCTCAGCCCCAGTTCCATCAACTGGTCCGGTGTCGGATTGGATGGGGCATCCATCATCAGGTCCTCGGCGCGCTGGTTCATCGGGAACATCATGACTTCGCGAATGTTGGCCTCATCCGCCAACAGCATCACGATCCGGTCGATCCCAGCGGCGCAGCCGCCGTGCGGTGGAGCGCCAAAATGGAACGCGTTGTACAGCGCGCCAAACCGGCTTTTGACTTCCTCTTCGCCATAACCCGCCAGTTCAAACGCTTTCAGCATAATCTCGGGCTTGTGGTTCCGGATCGCGCCTGAGACCAGCTCATACCCGTTGCACGCCAGATCGTACTGATAGCCACGGACGTCCAGAGGATCACCTTGCAGCGCGTCCATCCCACCCTGTGGCATCGAGAACGGATTATGCTCAAAGTCGATGGCGCCGGTTTCTTCATCCTGTTCGTAGATCGGGAAATCGACGATCCAGGCAAAGGCAAAGCGGTCCTTTTCGGTCAGGCCAAGTTCTTCGCCGATCACGTCGCGCGCTTTGCCGGCGACCTTTTCAAAGGCTTTGGGCTTGCCACCAAGGAAGAACGCCGCGTCGCCAACGCCCAAACCCAGTTGCTGGCGGATCGCTTCGGTGCGCTCGGGGCCGATGTTCTTGGCCAAAGGCCCGGCGGCCTCCATCCCTTCGCCCTGATCGCGCCAGAAGATATAGCCCATCCCGGGCAGACCCTCTTTCTGGGCAAAGGCGTTCATGCGGTCGCAGAATTTGCGGCTGCCCCCACTTGGCGCGGGGATGGCGCGAATTTCGGTGCCGTCTTGCTCCAGCAGCTTCGCGAAAATCGCGAAGCCAGACCCGCGAAAGTGATCGGACACAACTTGCATTTTAATAGGATTGCGCAGGTCTGGCTTATCGGTGCCGTACCATAGTGCTGAGTCCTTATAGGAGATCTGCGGCCAGTCCTGATCGACGGCACGGCCACCCCCAAACTCTTCGAACACGCCGGTTAGTACCGGCTGGATCGTGTCAAACACGTCCTGTTGCTCGACAAACGACATTTCGAGGTCGAGTTGGTAGAAATCAGTGGGCGACCGATCTGCGCGCGGGTCTTCGTCGCGGAAACACGGTGCGATCTGGAAGTATTTGTCAAAGCCCGAGACCATGATCAGCTGTTTGAAAAGCTGCGGGGCCTGCGGCAGGGCGTAGAACTTGCCCGGGTGCAAACGTGAGGGCACCAGAAAATCGCGGGCACCTTCAGGTGATGAGGCGGTGATGATCGGCGTCTGGTATTCGCGAAACCCCTGATCCCACATGCGTCGGCGCATCGAGGCCACTACATCAGATCGCAAGGTCATGTTTTGCTGCATCGCCTCGCGGCGGAGATCCAGATACCGATAGCGCAGGCGCGTTTCTTCGGGGTATTCCTGATCGCCGAAAACCATCAGCGGCAGTTCTTCTGCGGTGCCCAGAACCTCAAGGTCGCGCACATAAACCTCGATCTGACCAGTAGGCAGTTTCTGGTTGACCAGTTCCGGGTCGCGCGCCTTGACGGACCCGTCTATGCGAATGCACCATTCCGAGCGTACCTTGTCCAGCTCGGCAAAGGCCGCACTGTCGCCGTCGCACAAAATCTGGGTCACACCGAAATGATCGCGCAGGTCGATGAACAGGACGCCACCGTGATCTCGGACCCGGTGCACCCAGCCCGACAGGCGAACGGTGTCGCCAACATTGGCAGCGGTCAGAGCGGCGCAGGTGTGGCTGCGATAGGCGTGCATGGAACATATCCCTTCGGGCGCAAAATTCATCGCGCCGATACACCGCGATCACCTCGGGAAGTCAAGGGTTCGGCGACAAGTCGCACGTGATGTTATCGAAAAGGAAGACAAATTCGTTTTTTGAGGTATGTTTTCAGAATAGTGAACTTGAATAGTTGATCCCCATCTGCGGGAGCCAGGCCTTTTCGAAAGGAGATGTTCGGCTCATGTGGCAAGCTATTTTCGATCGCATAATGCAGCGGTTTATTGTGCAAGGGACGCTGCATGTGACGTACCCGGACGGGACACACCAGATTTATGGCGATGGAACGGCTCCATCGGCGCATATTTCCATTCGTGACGCCGCCCTGTTGCCGAAACTCGTGCGCAATCCGGAACTGGGATTTGGCGAAGGCTACATGGATGGCGCATTGGCGGTGGATGACGGGTCGCTCGAAAACGCCATGCGGGTCGCGATTCGAAATGCAGCCCAAGGGCGGCTGCCGGTCCTTCAGCGCGTGCAAGAGAGTTTTGCTTACCTTTTGCGCCCCATCACACAGCGTAATTCCGGCAATCTGTCCCGGCGAAACGTAGCACATCACTACGATCTTTCCGACGCCTTTTATAACCTGATGCTGGATCAGGACATGCAGTACAGCTGCGCTTACTTCGAAACACCACATGTGTCGCTGGAACAGGCCCAAAACGCCAAAAAGGCCCATATCGCGCGCAAACTGTACTTGGAACCCAACATGACTGTTGTCGACATCGGATGCGGGTGGGGCGGTTTGGCCCTGACGCTGGCGCGCGACCATGGGGTTCGGGTGACCGGCTTGACCCTGTCCGAGAACCAGCACAAAACAGCGACCAGACGCGTGTGCGATGCCGGTTTGCAGGATCGCATCGATATCCGCCTCATGGACTATCGGGATTTGCGCGGTGAATTCGACCGAGTGGTCTCGGTCGGAATGCTCGAACATGTGGGCGCACCGCAATTTCAGACATATTTCGATAAAGTCGCCGAATTGATGAAGCCGGATGGCGTTGCCCTGATCCATTCAATCGGGCGCAACGGACCGCCAACCAATCAGTCTCCGTGGCTGAATAAATACATATTCCCGGGTGGATACGTACCGTCGCTGTCCGAGTTGATCGAACCGATCTCAAAAACAGGGCTGTGGTATCTGGATATCGAAAGCCTGCGACTGCACTACGCGAAAACGCTGCGCCATTGGCGCGACAGATTCGAGAGAAATCTGGATCAGGTGCGCAAGATGTATGATGACAGGTTTATCCGAATGTGGCGGTTCTACCTGACCGCATGCATTCTGGTGTTCGAAGAGCGCGATCAAACCGTTTTTCAGTTACAACTGGGCCACCGGCGCGATGCCGTTCCACTTACGCGCGACTACGTGTATCTGCATCACCAAAGAACACAGGATGCTGCGGAGTAGCGCTAAAACGGACGCTGAACGTTTCCCGAATAGAAATACACACCCAATCCGGCTGCAAAAAGAATGTTTCCTGCAATCGCGTGCAGCAAGACAGCATAGAAGAACGACCCGCGTTGCCGATACGCCCAAGTGAACAAAAGCCCGCCCGCAAATGTCATCGCTGCGACAATCCAACTCCAATACATCAGATGCGCAAAGGAAAATATGGCGGCGTTCAGCACATAGGCTCTGCGCCCATCGGGCAGGATTGCGTGATAGCGCCGAAAAAACAGCGACCGAAACAAAAGCTCCTGCGGAAGCGCGGACGCCAAGGGATAGCCGATCCAGATGAACGCCAGCATCTCGGGTCGGTTCAACAACAGAAAAAACGCGGCCTCAGGTCGGGCGATCTGGATCACTGCAACACAGAATGCAGACATGACGATGGTAAAGATCGCCAGTTCACGCCAGGACCAGTTCCCCCAGTCGTATCGCAGTTCTGCCCAATGAAACCCGGGCGTCCAGTACAGCAACGCAATACCAAGCCCGGTGAAAGCAAACAGGGCAGGAAACATCCAGTCAGGTGGAAACAGCACCGCGATCACCAAAGGCACCGCAACATAAAACAGGCCAAACTCAAAACGCAAACGCACCAGTGACACGGGCGCGCCGATCATCGTGCTTTCTTTGCTCACTGGTTCACCAACTCTATCCGGATCAACCCGCGCAATGAATTTCCCATGAATACAGTTTGTGCGCTTTGCAGATCGGTCAAGGTCAAAATGGCTTCTGAAACGGTGTCTTTCTCCAACAGTTCTTCTCGCAAAACGCCCGGCAATAGCCCGCAGGATAAGGCCGGCGTCAGGATCCGCCCGTCTTCTGCTTCTAGAAAGAGGTTGGTGATCGTGCCTTCGCACAGTTCGTTCCGCTCGTTCAGAAACAGCAGCTCATCCACGCCTTTGGGCATCGACGCCCGTGCAGCGTCGTAGATCGCCCTGTGGGTTGTCTTGTGCCCCAACCAGATGTCCGAGGACAAGAGCCGGTCATCCGCAATGGCCACCTTCCAAACCGCTGGATTGGACGTCAAAGGGGCCGTGGTCATCTCGAACCCGCCCGACGCGTCCATGGTCAGCCGACACCGGAGCTGTACGTCTCCGATCAGGCCAGTCAGCGCGTTCAGGGCACCCTCTTGGGAAAACGGAAGCGACAAAGCAGCGGCGGTTCGTGCCATGCGCGCCAGATGACGGGCTTGCCGCACACATCCTTGTTCCGGCTGGTAGCCGAAGGTTTCGATCAGACGGAAATCAGGCTCAGTTGGCGCGCAAAGCGGGCTTTCCATAGCGCTTCCTCATACTCGGATGGGGCCGTGCTGTCCCAGACGACACCACCGCCCACGTTCAGGGTGGCCTTGTCTTGCGTGACCATCAAGGTGCGGATCGCCACGTTGAATTCAGATCGTCCATCCGGTGCGGCCCAGCCAATTGTTCCACAATAGATATCCCTTGGCCAAGGCTCCAGCTCTGACAGAATCTCCATGGCCCGGATCTTGGGGGCTCCGGTGATCGAACCGCAAGGGAATAAGGCCCTCAGGATATCGGACAGATCTGCCCCGACCTGCAGCTGCGCCTGCACCAGCGAAATCATCTGATGCACAGTGGCATAGGTCTCCACCTTAAACAGTTCAGGAACCTTGACGGTGCCGGGCAAGGCGACACGGCTGATGTCGTTGCGCAGCAAATCAACGATCATCAGGTTCTCGGCGCGGTTCTTTTCGTCCTCGGACAGAAAGTTCCGGCGGCGCGCGTCCTCGGACAAGTCCTCGCTGCGGGGTTGGGTGCCCTTCATGGGACGCGTTTCAATGCGCCCCGTTTCATCCGTACGATAGAACAGCTCGGGTGACCGGCTGAGAAGATCGGGCAATCCGTCCTGTTCGATCAACGCCCCATGCCCCACCGGCTGACTGGCCGCAAGTGCTGCATACAGCGTCCGGCTATCACCCTGAATGGTCAGGTCGATGGGGAAGGTCAGGTTGGCCTGATAGATGTCACCGGCACCAATCGCCTCGTGCACAACCTCGAACGCACGGGAATAGCGCACCTCGTCCCATCTGGGCTGAAAGGCCGTGATCCCACCGCGAGGCTTTGGCAGGTCACACGCCATTGGAGGATCGTACACGCCAAAACACATCAACGGCAGGCCTCGGCCATTCGGCAAGCGCGCGGACAGGCGCGGCTCCAACACATATCCAAGTTCGTAACTGGCATAGCCTGCCAGCCAGGCGCCCTCTGCGCGCGCGTCATCCAGCGCTGCCAAAGCAGCGGGAACACCCTCCGCATCGTCTGCGCGGATCACCCGGAGCGGTTGGTCAAAACAGGTGCCTGCCCCGGCGGGTCCCTGATCAAAACGAATACGCAAGTGCATCCTCATAAGCCGTGCTGCGCGATATAGACAATACGCGGTCAGGGGAAAGGGGGGAAAGCGGCAATTTCATCCCTGTTTCCGATCCCCCTTGCACCTTTTCGCGCGGTCCCTATAACGCAGGACAATTTGGGTGCTTGGGCGGTGCCCTGACTCGCGGGAAATCGAAGGAATTGGGCCATGCCGAAGAGAACCGACATCCAGTCGATCATGATCATCGGGGCGGGGCCCATTGTCATCGGTCAGGCGTGCGAGTTCGACTATTCCGGCGCTCAGGCCTGCAAGGCGCTGCGCGAGGAAGGTTACCGGGTCATACTGGTCAACTCGAACCCCGCGACGATCATGACCGATCCCGGTCTGGCGGATGCCACCTATATCGAGCCGATCACGCCCGAGGTCGTTGCCAAGATCATCGAGAAAGAACGCCCCGACGCCCTTTTGCCCACGATGGGTGGACAAACTGGCCTGAACACATCGCTGGCGCTGGAAGAGATGGGTGTGCTGGAAGAATTTGGTGTCGAAATGATCGGTGCCAAACGCGACGCCATCGAAATGGCTGAAGACCGTAAGCTGTTTCGCGAAGCGATGGACCGGCTTGGTCTCGAAAACCCCAAGGCAACCATCATTACCGCTCCGCGCAAAGCAGATGGCGGCGCCGATCTGGATGCGGGTGTTCAAATGGCGCTGAACGAACTGGAGGAGATCGGCCTGCCCGCCATCATTCGCCCGGCGTTTACCCTTGGCGGTACAGGGGGCGGTGTGGCCTATAACCGCGAGGATTACATCCACTTCTGCCGCTCGGGCATGGATGCTTCGCCCGTCAACCAGATTCTCGTCGATGAAAGCCTGCTGGGCTGGAAAGAATACGAGATGGAGGTGGTGCGCGACACCGCCGACAATGCCATCATTGTGTGTTCGATTGAGAACGTCGATCCGATGGGCGTGCATACCGGCGACTCGATCACCGTGGCCCCTGCCCTGACGCTGACCGACAAGGAATACCAGATCATGCGCAACGGCTCGATTGCCGTTCTGCGCGAGATTGGCGTCGAGACCGGTGGCTCGAACGTGCAATGGGCGATCAACCCGGATGATGGCCGCATGGTCGTCATCGAGATGAACCCCCGCGTGTCTCGCTCGTCCGCTCTTGCGTCAAAAGCGACAGGTTTCCCGATTGCCAAGATCGCCGCCAAGCTGGCGGTGGGCTATACGCTGGACGAGTTGGACAACGACATCACAAAGGTCACGCCCGCTTCGTTCGAGCCGACCATCGACTATGTCGTCACCAAGATCCCGAAATTCGCGTTTGAGAAGTTCCCGGGTTCTGAGCCTTACCTGACCACCGCAATGAAATCGGTAGGTGAGGCCATGTCCATCGGCCGCACCATCCACGAATCCATGCAAAAGGCCCTGGCGTCGATGGAATCGGGCCTGACCGGGTTTGATGAGATCGAAATCCCCGGTCTGAACGTGGGTGCTTGGGAAGAAGCAGACGATAAGGCCGCCGTGATTAAGGCGATCAGCCAGCAGACCCCCGACCGTCTGCGAACAATCGCGCAAGCGATGCGTCATGGCCTGAGCGATGATGAAATCTTTGGCGTCACCAAGTTCGATCCATGGTTCCTGGCCCGTATCCGCGAGATCATCGAAGCCGAGCGCACCGTCCGCAAGGATGGTCTGCCCGTCACCGAGGGAGGTATTCGCAAGCTCAAGATGCTGGGGTTCACCGACGCGCGTCTGGGTAACCTGACAGGCCGCGACGAAGCCAACATCCGCCGCGCCCGCCGGAATCTGGGCGTGAGCGCCGTGTTCAAGCGCATCGACACCTGTGCCGCTGAATTCGAAGCGCAGACGCCCTATATGTATTCGACCTACGAGGCCCCAATGATGGGCGAAGTCGAATGCGAAGCGCGCCCGTCTGATCGCAAAAAAGTTGTTATCCTTGGTGGTGGGCCGAACCGGATCGGTCAGGGGATCGAGTTCGACTATTGCTGCTGCCACGCCTGTTTCGCGCTGACCGAGGCTGGGTACGAGACCATAATGGTCAACTGTAATCCCGAGACGGTCTCGACCGACTACGACACCTCGGACCGTCTGTATTTTGAGCCGCTGACCTTTGAACACGTGATGGAAATCCTTACCAAGGAGCAGGAAAACGGCACGCTGCACGGCGTGATCGTTCAGTTCGGCGGGCAGACCCCGTTGAAACTGGCCAATGCGCTTGAGGCCGAAGGTATTCCGATCCTCGGCACAACACCGGACGCCATTGATTTGGCCGAAGACCGCGAACGCTTTCAGGCCCTGGTCAACGAACTTGGCCTGAAACAGCCCAAGAACGGTATCGCATCAACCGATGAGCAGGCGCTGGAAATCGCCGAGGATATTGGCTTCCCGCTGGTGATACGCCCCTCTTACGTTCTGGGCGGTCGTGCAATGGAAATCGTGCGCGATATGGATCAGTTGCGCCGCTACATCAACGAGGCCGTTGTGGTTTCAGGCGACAGCCCTGTTCTGTTGGACAGCTATCTGGCCGGTGCAGTGGAACTGGACGTCGACGCGCTGTGCGATGGCACCGACGTGCATGTGGCTGGTATCATGCAGCATATCGAAGAGGCCGGCGTCCACTCGGGCGACTCGGCTTGTTCGCTGCCGCCCTACTCTTTGTCCAAGGAGATTCTCGGGCAGATCAAGGATCAAGCTTTCAAACTGGCCAAGGCACTGAACGTTGTCGGTCTGATGAACGTCCAATTTGCCATCAAGGACGGTGAGATTTTCCTGATCGAGGTTAACCCGCGTGCATCGCGTACTGTCCCTTTTGTCGCCAAAGCCACCGACAGTGCAATTGCGTCGATTGCGGCGCGTGTCATGGCGGGTGAAAAACTGTCCAACTTCCCAATGCGCCCACCGTATCAGGACGGTCAGGACACCAAAATTGCGGACCAGATGACATTGGCCGACCCCGACATGCCCTGGTTTTCGGTGAAAGAAGCGGTGCTGCCCTTTGCCCGCTTTCCCGGCGTCGACACGATCCTGGGCCCGGAAATGCGCTCGACCGGTGAGGTCATGGGTTGGGATCGCGATTTCCCGCGCGCTTTCCTCAAGGCACAGATGGGGGCGGGCATGGTCCTGCCATCATCCGGGCGCGCCTTCATTTCGATCAAAGATGCTGACAAGACCCCTGCCATGTTGGAAGCCACGCAGGTTCTAGCCGAGCGCGGTTTCTCATTGGTGGCGACGCGCGGGACGCAGGCCTGGTTGGCAGAACGGGGCGTAGCCTGCGATCTGGTCAACAAGGTTTATGAGGGTCGCCCGGACGTGGCCGACATGCTGAAGGACGGGCAGGTCCAATTGGTGATGAACACTACCGAGGGAACGCAAGCGGTCGAGGACAGCAAGGTCATCCGCTCAATTGCGCTGTATGACAGGATCCCCTATTTCACTACGGCAGCGGCAAGCCATGCAGCGGCGCTTGCGATCAAGGCGCAGGCCGAAGGGGATGTTGAGGTAAAGTCGTTACAAGGGTAATCGCACCCTTATTAAAAGGCCCCGGAATTGCCCCGGGGTTTCCTCACTTATCAACGGGTTTCACACAGCGAGCTGCACCGTCATTTCCATTTTTTCATCCCGTTTGAAAAACAAAAGATAGAACACCGGCGCCGCGACCATCGTCAACACGGTGGCAAATGCCAGCCCGCCCATGATCGTCACGGCCATCGAGACAAAGAACGCATCCGTCAGCAAAGGCGCCATCCCCAATATCGTCGTAATTGCGGCCAGCATGACCGGACGCAGACGCGAGACCGAGGCTTCAATGATCGACTCTCGTAGTGGTTTGCCCGTTGCACGAACCAGATCAATCTCTTCGACCAGGACGATGCCGTTTTTGATGAGCATCCCTGACAGGCTGAGCAGTCCCAATAGTGCCGTAAACGTGAACGGCAGTCCCGTTCCGAGCAAGCCGATCACCACACCGTTGACCGACATCGGCACAAGCAGCCATATGATGATCGGTTGTCGTATCGCATTGAACAGCAATACGGAAATCAGAACCATGATTAGGAGGCTCAGTGGCAACTGCCTGCCCAGACTTTCCTGCGCCTCGCTTGAATCTTCAAACTCGCCGCCCCACTCAAGCTTGTAGCCTTGAGGAAGCTCGATCGCTTCTATCGCATCGCGGACTTCGCTGTGCACCTGTGCAGCGGTCAGGTCTGGTGGGATGTCGGCACCAACGGTGATCGTCAGCACCCGATCGCGGCGGTGAACCAGCGTATTGAGGGATTTGTACTCAAATCCATCCACCATCTGTTCAATGGGTACAAACTTCTCGGACTGGTCCGAGTACACCACCTGATCGACAATCGAGTAGTCGCCGTCCGCCGGGCGACGCAGGATGATCGGTATCAGTCGATCCCGTTCGCGTAGCACGCCCCCGGTTATCCCGTCCGTCGAAAACTGCAGCGTTGCGGCGATATCCTCACGTGTCACGCCGGCCGTCTGCGCGCGTTCGGTGGCATAGATCGGCTGAACCGCCAGTTCCTGTTCGCGCCAGTCATGATGAACGCGCAGCGCGTTTGGCGACGCTGCCGCCATGCGCTGGACCGCCTCATCCGCCAGTTGACGCAAGATAACCGGGTCGCTACCCGAGAACCGGGCCTGGATCGGATCGCCTCCGCCAGGGCCAAAAACCAGACGTTTGGTTCCAAACTCTCCCTCGGGGAACTGGGCGGTTCCAAATGCCTCCAGATCCGCCTGCAGCACCGGGATATCGTCCAGGGTTTCGGTGCGGATGATCATGTGACCATAGCTGGGGTTCGGCTTTTCCGCAGAATAGGTCAGCATGAAACGTGTCGCCCCCTGCCCCACAAAAGTGGTTACGGAGACGACATCGTCCCGTGCGGCCAGCCAATCCTCAAACACCGCCATATCCGCGGCTGTGCGTGCGATGGGCGTACCCTGCGGCAGTTTGTAATGAACAAAGAACAAAGGCGTGTTCGAATTCGGAAAGAACTGCTGCTTCATCAGACCAAAGCCCGCATAGCAGACGACCGTGACTGCGACGAGGCCCGCGACGACCAGCCAGCGGAACCACAGCGCCCAGCGCAGGATGGCACCGTAGACACGGAACAGGATGCCGCTATAGGCGTCCACCTCGCCTTCTTTACCCTGCTTGAAGAAGTAGTGCCCCAGCATTGGCGTCACCGTGATCGCAAGCACCCAGCTGAGCAGCAGCGAAATGCCGATCACGGCAAACAGCGAGAACAGGAATTCACCGGTCGCATCTGGGCTGAGGCCGATACCGGCAAAGGCCATGATACCGATGACCGTCGCCCCCAGCAGCGGGATTTGCGTTTTCGACGCGACCTCTTCGGCGGCGTCTCGCGAGGATTTGCCGCGCAGCATTGCGATCTGCATGCCTTCGGCCACCACAATGGCGTTATCCACGAGCATCCCCATGGCAATGATGAGCGCGCCCAGCGAAATCCGCTCCATCTCGATTGAAAACAACGACATGAAGAGCAGCGTGCCCACCACTGTCAGCAACAGGGTCGAGCCAACAACGACCGCCGCGCGCCATCCCATGAAAATCCCCAGGACCGCGACCACGATGGTGACGGACATGGCCAGGTTCACGAGAAAGTCGTTCGATGCCTGCTCGACCACTACGTGTTGCTGGTAGATGGGCAGTATCTCAACACCAAAAGGAATGTCCGCGTCCAGCTCGGCGAGTTTCGCGTCGGCACGCTTGCCGACCTCAACGATGTTTTCGGTGGCCAGCCCAGCAATACCCAATGTAAAGGCCTCGACCCCGTCGAAACGGATCATGATCTCTGGATCCGTCTGACGTCCGCGATAAACGTCGGACATGTCAAACAGGTTGATCACCTGACCCTGGGACCCGACGGACAGGCCAGCGATGGCCGAGACGCTGTCGGACCCTTCAGCCGTAAGGATCGTTGTGCGGTCATCACTCGACCGCACAGACCCCGAGGCATTGACCGAGTCGGCATTGGCAATCGCGTCGTTGATGGCCTGGAACGGGACATTCTGGTTCACGGAAATGGCAAGGTCGGGTTCGATAAAAATCGCCTCGTCCGGCAGGCCCTGCACTTCGACATCTGCAACCCCGTCCACCGTTAGCAATTCGCGGCGCAGGAACGTCGCAAGCTCATGCTTTTCAGCGTCCGAAAACCCTTCGGCAGTAACTGCGTAGAACAGACCAAACACGTCGCCGAACCCATCGTTTACAAACGGTGCCCCGACCCCGGACGGCAGGCCCCGCGCTGCGTCGCGCACCTTTGCGCGCAGACGTGTCCAGATATCTGGAAGCTCCGTGCCGTCATAGGTGGATTTGATCTCGACCTCGATCAGAGAAAAACCGGGCTGATTGACCGACGTAATCGTGTCCACTTCGCCCATCTGCTGAATGGCGGATTCCAAAGGCTCCGAGACCTCCAGAGCGACCTGCTCAGCCGTGGCGCCCGGATACTCCGTGGCGATCACGGCGTTCTTTATGGTAAAGGCCGGATCTTCCAGCCGACCCAGCGACAGAAATCCCCAGATGCCCCCAAACAAGGCAATGAGAATGATCAGCCACGTATAGAGCGGTCGATCAATAGAAGCGCGCGCAATCTTCATCGGTCCGCCCTATTAGTTCGAAAAGCCGGCAAAGCGGCGCACGGCCTGACCATCGGTCAACACTGCGCCGCCAGCCACAACGATCTCATCGCCATCAGACAAGCCAGTCAGAACGCGGACGTCGCCTGTCTGCGTCGGCTCTATTATGACCGGAACACGGCTCACAGTGCCTTCATTGGCACCAACAGGTGTGAACACCATGGCGCTCAGATCGCCATTTGCGTCCGCAACAATGGCCGTGGGCGGAACGATGATACCCGAGCGCCCATCCTGAATCTGAGCATTGACGGTCACCGACGAGCCGGGAAGAATTTGCACCCCTTCGGGTGGGGTTAGGCCGAACTGGATGCGAAACGTTTGACCCACGCTTGACGATTCTGCATCAAATTCACGGATCTCAAGCGGGTAGATTTCGTCGCTGACCGGGAATTTGGCTGTGATCGTAAGGTCGTCATTCTGGCCGGAACGCTGGAACAGAATCTCCGGCACATCCACTTCGATCCGCAGTTCGGACATGTCGTGAATACGAACGATTGGTGTGCCTGCTGAAACGGTTGAGAACGCTTCGACCGCGCGGCTGGACACCAGCGCGTCAAAAGGCGCGGTCAGCGTGGAGTTTTCCAGCTCATATTCCGCGTCTCGCAGGGCAATCGCGGCCAGTTGCGCTTCGGTCTCTGCATCGTCGACCGCGACCTGGCTGGCTGTGGTGCCGCGCAGGCGGGACAGGCGCGCCTCGGTCCGGTCGGCTTGATCTTTTTGAAGGCGCGCACGATCCAGGCGCAGCTCGAACGGTTCCTGATCGAGGCGCGCGATCAGACCATCTTTGGGAATGACAAACCCCTCGGTCACCGGCATCTCAACGATTTGCCCGGCGACCTGAAACGCAAGATCAACGGTTTGGCGTGCAGCCACACGGCCGAAAAACTGACGGGAAAAGCCTGGCGTTGTTTCGCTCACCACCATCAGTTTCACCGGTTTTGGAATGTCTTGTGCAGCAATCGGTGTTGCCAGCACGGCCAATGCAAGGCCCAGAGAAGTTAAGAGTCGCATGTCTTCAGTCCCTCGGGAATTCCGGTTTTCAGAATATTGTCTCGGATTTTGCACGCCATTCGCGCGAATTCGGCGGTTTCTTCGTCATTCAGACCCGATGCGCGGTGAAACAGATCCCCGGCCTCGGCGACCAGCATATTGCGGGTGTCCTCACCCTGTTTGGTCAGAACCAACAGCCAGGCGCGTCGGTCCGCCGGGTCGCGTTCGCGGGTTAAGTAGCCTGCCTGTTCCAGAGCGTCTGACGTGGCAGTGATTGTCGATGGCACCGAGAGCATATCTGCCGCCAGAACGCCCATGCGTTTGGGTTGATCCAGTTTGATGAGCATGTGACATTCGAGATGGCTCAGGTCCGTTTCGATACTGTCAAAGGTTTCCTCCAGTTTCCAGTAAAGGGCATACACCCCCATGATCGCCTGAATTTCAGGGCTAAGGCGACCAAGCCTGGAAGCGATGTCGTCCGGCATGAAGATTCTCCTTGCGAGTCAGCGCCGCATATACTTCATTTTCTGAACCATTCAAGATGTGAAGTTGAATTTGATCAATTCGGAGGCGTTCCCTTGGGTCAACATCACTTGATCAAAAGTCGATGTGACTGCATTTTGGGCAAATCCGAAACTTTCAGGACCCGACATGTATACCCCCGCGATCACCGGCACCGGTGTCTTCACACCCGAGAACGTCATCACGAATGCCGAACTGGTCGTTGCGTTCAACGCGTATGCCGACAAGAAGAACGCCGAAAATGCGGACGCGATCGCAGCAGGTCAGATGGACCCGATGCAGCATTCGTCCGAGGAGTTCATTCTCAAAGCCTCGGGCATTCAAAACCGGTACGTGATGGACAAATCCGGCGTGTTGGATCCGGACGTGATGCATCCTTCGCTGCGCCAGCGAAGCGATGATGAACCCGGGATTATGACAGAAATGGCGGTGGATGCCTGCAAAAAGGCGCTGGCTCAGGCGGGGCGCAATCCGACCGATGTCGATCTGGTGATCTGCGCGGCGTCAAACCACGAGCGCGCCTATCCCGCCATTGCCATTGAAATTCAGCAGGCGCTGGGGATCGAAGGATTTGGGTTCGATATGAACGTTGCGTGTTCTTCTGCAACCTTTGGCATTCAGGCGGCAGCAGACATGGTGCGCTCGGGCTCGGTCCGATCAGCCCTGGTGGTCAACCCCGAGATCTGTTCGGGTCATCTGGAATGGCGAGACCGGGATTGCCATTTCATCTTTGGCGATGTGGCGACGGCCACACTTATCGAACGGATTGAAGAGGCCCAAGGCCCGCATTTCGAAATTCTCTCGACCCGCTGCGCCACAGCATTCTCGAACAACATCCGCAACAATAATGGCTTCCTACGCCGCTCGCGCCCCGATGGGATGATCGACCGGCGCGACATGCAATTCATGCAGAACGGACGGAAAGTTTTCAAAGAAGTCCTGCCCATGGTCAGCAAACATATCAGCGACCATATGGATGCTGAAGGTGTGGAAAGTGAGGGTTTGAAACGTCTGTGGCTGCACCAGGCCAACAAGACAATGAACGACTTCATCGGAAAAAAAGTCTTGGGCCGCGAGCCGGAGCCGGGCGAGCAGCCCAACATTTTACAGGACTACGCCAATACGTCGTCAGCCGGATCAATCATTGCGTTCTCCAAATACTCTGACGATCTGCAGGATGGCGATATCGGATTGATCTGCTCGTTTGGTGCGGGCTATTCCGTTGGGTCCGTGATCGTAAAACGGCATGGCTGAACCTTCGCCGGGGC
This sequence comes from Ruegeria sp. B1, assembly GCF_056535885.1. Taxonomy (NCBI): domain Bacteria; kingdom Pseudomonadati; phylum Pseudomonadota; class Alphaproteobacteria; order Rhodobacterales; family Roseobacteraceae; genus Ruegeria; species Ruegeria sp. B1. Next base: position 4,003,406 of record NZ_JBQFJA010000001.1, read on the forward strand.
CTTTATTGTCGGCGTTTGGTCGAGCTAACCGTTCCTGACGCGAAAGATGTGGAACGCGGCATCCGAACCACCGTCAATTTCTTCTAGAAAAGCCGGCAGTTCCCCGGACAACAACCCAGCTGTTAAACCTGCACCCTCAGACACAGACGACCAGTAGTTGGTCCTTGGGTGAAACTTGCAGATTAGTAGATAGTCGACGCCCAACTCTGCCAGACGGGCCTCGATAGCGGATACCTCTGATCTGAACAAATCGATCTGCGCGAGAAGCCCGGCTTCGTTGCGGTGATAATTTCCGGCAAGTACCGAGTGAGGCGTATACCGCAGAATGTACGACGCGTAATCAAACCCAACGATGACCAAACCCGGGGGCAAGTCGCGTATTTTTTTGAAAGAGTGTTCGGCGTTACATGAAACCACACCGAGAATTTCGCCAGGCTCGTCTCTCGCACTCTGATCCTCACGTGCTGCCAACGCAGAATACCAGTTTTCTATTCGCCCACCGGTTTTCGGCGACATAAATGCAACGAAAACGATCATTAACACACCAAACAACTTTTGTCCCTCAATCTTGTACATTTGATACAAAACCCGAAGGACTTGTGCTTGTACTGCCACCAGAGACATTGTCAGAAACGTCATCATCCGAGACTGGTACAAGAACAGCAGGAAACTGACCGTCATCAAGCACAGTAACAAAAGATACTCAATCTTGAATTCTGATGCGCGGATAAACACCACCGCCGCAAAGATGCTGAACACGGCGATCCCGAGCAGCGCTAGCGTTTCACCAGCATGGCGTTGAATGACCAGAGTGACGTTTTGCGCCTCTGTAATCTGACTCAGCCAATACTCCTGGACATCAGTAGACATCTCATCAATCGGGTTTGCGAGACAATGTGGCGCGTAAACGTACGCAACGAATACAACAACCGTGCCAACCGCCAGAAAACAAAGGATTCGTGCCCAGACAACCGAATTGGACAGAAGATAGGCCGAACCAAGCAGTCCGACTGCAGACAGACTGGCGGGTAACACCACACTCAGTGTAAACGCATCGCACCCCGGAAACAAAAAACTCTCGCGACTTGCTGTCGATAATGCTGTCAGCAACAGCGTCAGGAGTATTGCGGCACTAAAGGTCATTGTCCTACGACGACTTGGCTCCCCGACGATGATCCAGTCTGCTGCGACAAAGAGGCCGATCAAAGCAATCTGAGCAAGCGCCTCTGCGCCGATGGATACCGATAGCGCGAGACAGGCACCCAATGCCCAACCCGCATACGACTTTTGCTTTCGTAGGATAAAGAGCATCACCGCCGTCAAAAACAACAATACCTGCAATCCGTGGTGATCAAATGAGAAGTGATCGAACTTACCGGAGTTCAATATTGCCAGCGCTCCCATAGCGAGAGCGGAAACCGCTCCCGCACGTCCTCCCAGCGCACCACCGGTTACCGCAAAAACCCATAAGGTCAGACCTGCCAACAAAGATGGCCAGAGGAACGCGGTCAGGTTCAGGGCCAATTCAGGTGGCAAAATCAAAGCACTCAGCCAGTAGATGGCAGCAATTGGCGCATCGACCAGACGCGACCAATGCATCAACGTACCGTTCCCTGGCCCAAGACGGTGCTGGTAAGGGTCAAACCAACCTTGTCCTGATTGCAGGTCAACAACCGAAACCCATCGCATTGTGTCATCCGGGCCTTCGACATGGCCACCGAGCATCATCAAGGTAAGGAGCACAACAAATGCGACCCAATACATCCGCCACGAAAACCGGTCAGACCGGATGGTGTACGGCTTCTGCAAGTTATGCATGGGTGTCTGTCCCGGGACTTGATCTTAGAGTTCGGCCAGTAGGCTGGTTATGACTCAGATACACTTGGCTTGGCACCAATTGTTTTGACTCGGGTCAAAGAAGTTTTGCGGTGTTGCGGAGATACGTTTGGCGCGGCCGAGCGTTTAGCCTAGCTCACACTTTCTTCTTCCAGATGCAGTTTCATCTCGATCAGTACTTGCTGCAGCAAGCTGGTTTCTTTCAGAAGGCGTTTGGCTTCGTTGACCGTGATGATGCCGTCCTCGATCGCCGCCTGATACTCGGTCATCAGCATGGCGAAGCGCTGGCTGAGCGCGATGACGTCCGAGTTCACGCCTCCGGTGCGTGGTGTGTCGGTGTTGCGCCCATCATAGGACAAGGTGATGTTCTTGAGATCGGCCAGTGCCGACGTGACATGCGGATAGGACGCTGCATTCTCAAGCCGGGCTACCGCATGGACAGGCATAAACCTGTCCGCATGTTCGGCATTGTCGGAATAATACCGGCCCAGCGTTGCCTTGGACTTGCCCGTTATTTCACAGGCAGCTTCGATTCCGACATCCTTGACCAATGCCTCGGTGTGCTTCTTCAGATAGGCCCCAATATCTGCCATGTGTTTACCTTTGTTACCGCGCGCGCCCGTCCCGTATCTAGATTTGGGGGAAAGGGTGGGGAAATTTCCCATATTCGAGTCATAATTGAAATGCCATATATTGGCTATCCCTCAGATATGCGGGGGATTTTGTGAGTGAGTGGCGGCAGTTCCTGCCGGTAATGAGTGAAGATGAGGCACTTTTTTAGCCTCATGGTGGTTTGGCCGTTAATGATGGCCGACGGCGTCGCTGTTGTGGACGCGGGGGTTCCATCCCCAAAGAGCGCAAGCTCGGCCTTTGTGAGTGCAATGGCGACGTCGGTTTATCCCAAGGCAGTGATGGCTTGTTCGTTTGGTCCAAGCCCTTTAGACCCGCGGCATGGCCAAGCTGTACTTCAACTATTCCACTATGAACGCGGGCAAATCGACCGTGTTGCTTCAGGCATCGCACAACTACCGTGAACGCGGCATGGATACCTATCTGATGACCGCGGCAGTGGACGGGCGTGCGGGTGCGGGGCGGATTGCCTCGCGCATTGGAATATCCGAGCAGGCGGACACATTTCGCCCACAAGACGATGTTTTTGCTATGATTCAGCGCCGGTTGTCCGCCAATCCCGTTGCCTGTGTCTTTGTCGATGAAGCTCAGTTTTTATCCGAAGATCAAGTCTGGCAACTGGCCCGCGTCGTCGACGATCTCAATGTTCCAGTTCTAGCCTACGGCTTGCGGGTGGATTTTCAAGGCAAGCTGTTTCCCGGCTCGGCCGCCCTGTTGGCACTGGCAGATGAGATGCGCGAAGTGCGCACGATCTGCGAGTGCGGGCGCAAGGCCACGATGGTGATTCGCCGCGATGAAAACGGACAAGCCATCACCGAAGGCGCGCAGGTGCAGATTGGTGGCAACGAGACTTATGTCTCGCTCTGCCGCAAGCACTGGCGCGAGGCTGTTGGGGATTAAACCGGGTTTGGCACGGCTTGGTCGGCCACAAAAGCCGCAACGTTGTCCAGCGCCATATGGCCCATACTTGTGCGGACTTCTTCGGTTGCCGTTCCCAGATGCGGCAGCAAGGTGACGTTGTCCATGTCGCGCAGGGCTTGAGGGACATCCGGTTCGAATTCATAGACGTCCAGTCCGGCACCCGCGATCTGACTGCTCTGCAACCCAGCGATCAGCGCGGATTCCTCGATGACCTCGCCACGCGCAATGTTGACCAGTATCGCCGACGATTTCATCGCTGATAGAACCTGCGCGTTAATCATATGCCTGGTTTCGGTTCCGCCGGGAATGGCCAGAACCAAAAAGTCCACAGCGCCCGCCAACTCCAGCAGGTCAGGGACGTACATGGCCGGAAAATCAAGCTGTTTAGCACTGCGTGCCGAATACGCCACCTGCATCCCAAAACCGAAATGGCAGCGTCGCGCGATGGCCTGACCGATACGGCCCATGCCGACAATGCCAACCTGCTTCCCAGTGACGTGATGTCCCAGCATCTGGGTGGGGTGCCAGCCTTCCCATTGGCCCGAGCGGACCAGCCGCTCGCCCTCGCCCGCGCGGCGCGCGGTGGACAGCAGTAAGGTCATAGCAATGTCGGCCGTGGCATCTGTGACCGCTCCGGGGGTATTGGAGACCTGAACACCCGCCACCCGCGCCGTCTCCACGTCGATATGGTTGTAGCCAACTCCAAAATTGGCGAGCAATTTGCAACGTGGCTCGGGCACCTCGACAAAAACCGCTGCGCTGAACTGGTCTCCCAGTGTAGGAACAACTACGTCAAATTCGGAGAGCGCGCGTATAAGTTCGGAATGGGTCAGAGGCAAAGTCGAGGTTCGGAACTCAGCATCGAATTCGGAGCGGGCGCGATCCTCGACCGCAGGTGTCATCGGGCGGGTGACCCAGAGCTTCATCAGTGCATCCTCCCGCCCAAAGGCACATCGGTGTCGGGTCCAATCAGCACAACCTCACCCGCATGATCCGGCATTCCCAACACCAGCACTTCGGACATGAATTTGCCGATCTGACGGGGCGGGAAGTTCACCACGGCCAACACCTGTTTGCCGACCAGAGCCCCCGCATCGTAATGCGCGGTGATCTGGGCCGAGGTCTTTCGTTCGCCGATCTCCTCCCCAAAGTCGATCCACATCTTGATCGCGGGTTTGCGGGCCTCAGGGAATGGCTCGGCGCGGATCACCTCGCCCACGCGAATATCGACTTTGAGAAAGTCGTCAAAACTGATCTCATTCACGCGAAAGTTCCTTTGATCGATCGGTTGCCGCCTTGACGGCGCGGTGCAGAAGATCCGGAAAGCCCTGTTCCTCGTGCATCAAAACCTCCAATGCGGCCTGAGTGGTGCCTTTGGGCGAAGTCACGTTGACGCGCAGTTGCGACGGATCTTCGTCAGAGGCCATGGCCAACGCCCCGGCCCCGGCAACTGTGGACTTGGCCAGTCGCATCGCCAGATCGTGCGACAGGCCCTGTTTTTCACCCGCCGCCGCCAGCGTTTCAATCAGATGAAAGACGTAGGCCGGACCGGAGCCGCTTAGCCCGGTCACAGCATCCATCTGTGCTTCATCGTCCAGTCGGACGGTTTCACCAATGGCCGTAAGCAAGTTTTCCGCCAATTCGAGATCGTCATCCGAAGCACGCGCGTTGCCAATCAAGGCCGTGATTCCCTGTCGGATAGCGGCCGGTGTGTTGGGCATGGCGCGAATGATCGGAGTGCTGCCGCCCAATACCTGTTCAAAGGTCGCAATCGAAGTGCCCGCTGCCACGGATATAAACAAGCTGTCACCGCCGCCCAGCGCCTGAATCGCTGGCAGAGCCGCGCCCATCATCTGCGGTTTGACCGCCACCAGCACCACGGCGGGCGCTTCGGGAAGTGGTGTATTGATGTTGACGCCTTGGTTCTTCAGCCAGCCAGAGGGTTTGGGATCAATAACCCAAACGGATGCAGCTGGCAGCCCATGATCCAGCCAACCCGCCAGCATCGCAGATCCCATCTTGCCGCATCCCAGAAGCACCAGCCCCTGCTCCGCGACGCGCGACATGTCCATGATTGCCCCTCCCCTGCATTCCGGTTCGGGGCAAAGCTTTACGCGCGGCCGTAGGCCTCTGCAATGGCGACTTGCATCGCATCTTCAGGACTGCGGTTGCCCCAGGTCACAAGCTGGATTGCAGGATAATACCGCTCGGCACTGAGGACGGCAGCCGTGATCATCGTGTCAATCTGATCCGGGCTGGCCATCTGACCGCCAGACAGAACCAGCCCATAGCGATACACCATCAGTTTCTGGTTGGCCCAATAGGTGAATGCACCGGCCCAGCACTGATCGTTCATATGGTTGAGCAGTTCGTAAAGCTCGGATTCGCGATCGGTCGGCGGTTCCATTTCGAAAGAACAGACCATGCGCAGAGTTTCGTCGTAGTTGGACCAGGCCAGTGTGATTGAATATGTCCGCCACTGTCCTTCGACCGCCATGGCGATCTGATCGTCACCGATCCGGTCAAAATCCCAGTCGTGATGTTCGGCCAGATGTTCAACAATATCGATCGGATGAAGGTCTTCTTCGAGAAATTGCTCGGAAAGGGCCATGATGCCACCTCACTAATCTCTAGCATTTGGGGGCTGGCAGCGCCCCAGCGCTAGTTGCCTGCTCTACAAGCCGGGCTTCCCCCGCGTGCTCGTACTAAATATGGTGCGATGTAGGTGAGACTCTGACAACCCCCAATTTTGGGGATATCAGCAATAAGTTGTGGATAGCCGGCAACGACAGTCAAAATATTGGCATGTAACGCAGCTTTGTCTTGATAAAATTCTGCGATGCGTCAAAACTTCGCCGCACCACACAAGCCGACATCGGATTGTGCGGACGATGTTCTGCAGGACATTCAGGTTTGAGAGCAGCGCCCGAGCGCTACTTTTTCGATTTCGCCTCAAGCGCTGCGATACGCTCTTCGAGCGCCGCGTTCTCTTCGCGGGCTTTCTGCGCCATGGCGCGAACCGCGTCGAACTCCTCACGCGTGACAAAGTCCCGGTCGGCCAGCCAGCGGTCGATCATTGACTTCATTGCGTTTTCGGCCTCTTCCCGCGCGCCCTGCGCCACGCCCATGGCATTGGTCATCAACTGAGAGACATCATCCAGGATCTTGTTGCGGGTTTGCATGGTCTTACTCCCGATTTCGCACTTGCTGTCTATATGGGTAAAGAATAGCGCGGACACAAGGTTGACTTGCCCTGCACACCCCGGGCAATGAGGCGCACATGCAGGCTGTTCTGAATTTCCCCGATCTGTCGCCCGAATTGTTCTCGATCTCGTTGTTCGGGATGGAGTTCGCCCTGCGGTGGTATGCGCTGGCCTATATCGTGGGCATTCTGATTGCCTGGCGCATGGCGATGATGGCGCTGCGCCGTCCCGGTTTGTGGCGGGACGACAGGCCACCGATGCCAGCGGATCAACTGGAAGATCTGGTCACCTGGATCATCCTGGGTGTTATCTTGGGCGGGCGTTTGGGCTTCGTGCTGTTTTATCAGCCTGGATACTATCTGGCGCACCCGCTGGAAATTCTGATGGTTTGGCAAGGTGGCATGGCCTTTCACGGTGGCCTGCTAGGTGTTGTTGTGGCGTCTTACCTGTTTGCCCGCCGCCACAAAACTCAAGTTTTGTCGCTGGGTGATCTGATCGCCTACACCGTGCCGCCCGGCCTGCTGCTGGGGCGTTTGGCCAATTTCGTCAATGCTGAGTTGTGGGGCCGTCCAAGCGAACTGCCGTGGGCCGTGATTTTTCCCGGCGCTGCGGCGCAGGACTGTCCCGGTGTGGTGATCGGCATGTGTGCCCGGCACCCGTCGCAGCTGTACGAAGCTGCATTGGAAGGCCTTCTACTGGGGGCCATGCTGGTTTGGCTTGCCTATCGACGTGGAGCGTTTCGCAGGCCGGGTCTGGTGATGGGCGTTTTCTTTGCAGGCTACGGCGCCTCAAGGTTTCTGGTTGAGTTCTTCCGTCAGCCCGACGCGCAATTCGTTTCGCCGGGGAATCCACTGGGGCTGGCATTCCACATCGGCGGATATGGCCTGACAATGGGGCAAGTACTGTCCTTGCCGATGATTCTACTGGGCCTGTGGCTTGCCTTGCGCGCCGGACGGGTCCGGTGACACTTCTGGATCATCTCGTCGCGCGCGTCCGGCAAGACGGGCCGATGAGCGTTTCAGATTACATGACAGAATGCCTGTTGCACCCGACGATGGGCTATTACACGACCCGCGATCCGCTTGGGACACGGGGGGATTTTGTCACTGCACCTGAAGTCAGCCAGATGTTTGGCGAACTGATCGGACTGTGTTTCGCGCAAAGCTGGATGGATCAGGGTCGGCCTGCCCGGTTCGCGCTGGTAGAACTTGGCCCGGGGCGCGGAACGCTCATGGCCGATATCCTGCGGGCGACGCGCGGCGTTCCGGGATTCCACAAGGCTGCAGAGCTCTGTTTGCTGGAGGCGTCGCCTGTCTTAAGGAAAATGCAGGCCGAGACGCTGGACGCGTGTGACCCAATATGGATCAGCAGCATCACCGATCTGCCGGACCTGCCGGTAATGCTGGTGGCCAACGAATTCTTCGACGCCCTGCCCATCCGTCAATTTCTGCGCGATGGCGACGGCTGGCGCGAGCGGTTGATCGGCGAACAATCGAACGCCCTTGGATTCGGTTTGGGACCCAGAGCACCCCAGTTGGCCTTGCAGGACAGGCTGTCGGACACACAGGACGGCGATCTGGTCGAGCTGTGCGCGGCGGCAGGGCCGATAGTGACTGCCATTGCTGCGCGGATTGCCGCGCATGGCGGAACGGCACTGATCATCGACTATGGCGACTGGCATTCACTGGGTAACACGTTTCAGGCCCTGATGCGGCACGAGCGCGTTGATCCGCTGGCGGCACCGGGCCAGGCCGATCTGACGTGCCATGTCGACTTTGAACCTTTGGCACAGGCCGCACGGGCGGGGGGATGCGCGCATACGCGGCTGACACCACAGGGGGTGTTTCTGGAACGGCTTGGGATCACTGCGCGGGCCCAAGTTCTGAGCAGAACCCAGAGCGGTTCTGAACTGGACGGAACGATTGCCGCACATCGCCGGTTGACGCACCCGGAGGAAATGGGAAACCTGTTCAAAGTGCTGGGCCTCTATCCAGTGCATTCGGCACCTCCACCGGGACTTGAGCCATGACGCTGGAAATTCTGACCTCAGATATGCTGTCCCCTGTCCGGCACGGATTTTTCAGTCGCCGCGGCGGTGCATCCTCGGGAATATTTTCGGGACTGAATTGCGGCCATGGATCGTCTGATCAGACCGAGGCCGTAGCATTAAACCGTCGTCGTGTGGCAGACGCGATGGACGTAACCGCCGACGCGTTGATTGGCGTGCATCAAGTTCATTCCCTGACGGTCTTGACGGTCGAAGGCCCAATCAATGGCGACAAACCCAAAGCCGACGCGGTTGTGACGGCGACACCCGGTCTGGCCCTTACGATCCTGACAGCCGACTGTCAGCCGGTCCTGTTTGCCGATCCTGACGCTCAGGTCATCGGTGCCGCCCATGCCGGATGGCGCGGTGCGCTGGACGGTGTGCTTGAGGCAACCCTGGACGCCATGGAGACTTTGGGCGCCGATCGTTCAAACACCCGTGCTGTAATCGGACCTACAATTTCGCAACGGGCCTATGAAGTCGGGCCCGAGCTTTTGGACGATTTCATCGCGGATTCACCGGAGAACACCCGGTTTTTTACCAACGGTCAGGGCGACCGTCTGCAGTTTGATCTGCCCGCCTTTGGCCTGCACCGGCTGAGGCGGGCCGGAATCGGAGATGCCGAATGGACGCGGCATTGCACGTATTCGGACCCGGACAGGTTCTATTCCTACCGCCGTGCAACCCACGCCAAAGAAGCCGATTACGGGCGCCTGATTTCTGCCATCAGATTGTAGTTCTTGCCCGAAATAAGGCAGTTTTGCCACCTTTCCGCCACAATTGTTTTGTTTACCTAAGGCAGAATCGTAACGAGTTTTTGCCGGTCTTCAGGTTGTTAACTGACATTCAGACACGTGAATTCCGGCATCGGTATTAGGAAGGGCTATCAAACTTCATTTTTTGTCCGCATTTGATCCCGCATAAGCCTTATCCCTGCCGCAAATCAGCGTCACGTTAGGTTCATAAGGGATACGAGGCATCAGACCTCAAACAGAGCAGGATCAAGAAATGAAACCGAAATCTCGCTTTCTCAGCGCGGTGGTTGCCGCGACACGGAACCAGGAACTGGACATGCCGTGGAAACGAGTTTCAAGCAATTCTGTCAGGGTTGCCCGCCGTCTGGCGGCTCGACGCTGAAACAGGAACCCCAACGGACCAAGCTGCCGGTCCCGATGGGTCAAACATGCATCAGAAACTGCTCCGGTCTGATGCGTGAGAGGTCGCGATACATTCCGCGGCATGTTTTTGGGGTGTGTGTGCGGGCAATTGCAGCCTGCAAAGTACGAGTTTGTCTGGGGGGTCAATGTGTTGACCGATGGAACGCGAAATTATGTCGCTGTGTACTGCCTATTCGGCCGGTGCCCAGAGGTTACCCATTTGTTTCAAGGCAAAGAATCAGTCTGCCATGCGGGCCAGCACGGGGGTACGCCCCGCCCAGCGGAGTATTAAGAAGGATGGGATATTTATGACTATTCCAAGTTCATTGGCCCGCGCGGCCAGAAATGCGGTCGGTACGTCGGCCGTTTTGAGAGAGCTGCCGCGGCCGGCTGAAACGCCAAAGGCACAGCTGCGGCGCTATGAGGTCAGCAGCCTCCTGAAAAACGGCGATGTTTCTCAAACACGCCACATCGCGCCCGCTCTGCCCATGTTCGAGGACGCGTTCTGCGCCTTCTCACGCGGCTCGCTGGTCGAAACCGAGCAGGGACCGATGGCGATCGAGGACCTGATGCCGGGCGACAGCGTTCTGACACAGGATGAGACCTCTGAAACCGTGTTGTGGAAAGGATCGGTCACACTGATCCCCGGACGCGAGGATTCGCGGGGGCGAACACGACCGCTCACCCGGATCATGGCCGATACGTTCGGGATGCAGAAACCAATGTCCGGCGTCATTGCCGGTCCGGCGGCCCGGCTGCTTGGCACACCGGCGCATCTGCGCCATCTGCATGGCGGCGCACCGATTCTGGCGCCGGTCGCCGAGTTTCAGGACGGAATGGGTGTTATCGAAACAATGCCGCCTACACCGGTCGAGTTGTTTCACATTTGCCTGAGGCGACACTCTGTAATCCGGGTCGACGGTTTACAGTTTGAAACCTATCACCCAGGTGTGAACGCGGTTCGGATGATCAGCCATTCGCTTCGCTCGATCTATTTGAACCTATTTGCGCATATCGAGTCGCTGAACGATTTTGGCCCGCTGCTGATGCCGCGCGCCGGAGATGGAGAAGTGGACGCGATTACGGCGTGAGTTGTTAACAATTACTGCAGAGCGGGGGCATCATGCAGATATTACTGAGTTGGATCTTGTTTATGGTGATTTCGGCGCTTTTGCCGCCGTGCGCCACGCAGCCAAACACTATGCGGTTCATGCCGTCCGGTTCATTCGTTCTTCCAGAACGTCGAACGGTACGCCTGGGTCGTCTTTTGCGCCGCGGATAACAAGCGAGGTTTTGACGCTGGCCACGTTCGGCGTGGTCAGCAGTTCGCCCGTCAGGAACTGTTGAAAACTGCTGAGGTCCGGGGCCACGCATTTCAGGATAAAGTCCACCTCGCCATTCAGCATGTGACATTCCCTGACCAGAGGCCATTCGCGGCAGCGCTCTTCGAACGCGCGCAGCTCCGTTTCGGCCTGACTGTCCAGACCGACCATCGCAAAGACCTGAACCTCAAAACCCAATTCGCGCGCGTTGACCTCAGCGTGGTAACCGGTGATGTAACCGGATTCTTCCAATGTGCGCACTCGCCGCAGACATGGCGGGGCCGAGATTCCAACCCGTTTGGCCAGCTCCACATTGGTCATGCGACCGTCTGCCTGCAATTCCGCCAGAATCTTGCGGTCGATATCATCCAGCCGAGTCGTGACCATAAAACGCTCCTGATTTTTCGGTTCTTATATCAGCACCCCGCTCGTGCGCAATATTGTTTCGCAACGGCGCAATATTCTTTGTTTTCAAAACTCTTCTTCCTGCATTGTCATTCCGTCAGCGCATAGCGGGTTAACCGCAGGAAAGGGCTTTAAGCGTTGGCGACCCGCCGTTATATCCTAGCGACGGGTGAAAACCCATATCAGGCAGTTCGAGCGGGGATACCATGGCCGACACACGACACACCAAGGTTCTGATCATTGGATCAGGACCCGCAGGATATACCGCCGGCGTCTATGCCAGCCGAGCAATGCTGAACCCTATTCTTGTGCAGGGGATCGAGCCGGGTGGTCAGCTGACCACCACCACCGAAGTCGAGAACTGGCCGGGGGATACCGAAGTTCAAGGCCCGGACCTGATGGTCCGGATGCAAGATCATTCCAAGGCCATGGGATGCGAAGTGATCGGTGACATCATCAGCGATCTGGACCTGAGCCAGCGACCTTTCACAGCCAAGGGCGACAGCGGCACCACATACACAGCCGACGCCGTGGTTCTCGCGACGGGTGCCCGGGCAAAATGGCTGGGCCTGCCCTCTGAGGAGAAATTCAAGGGGTTTGGAGTTTCGGCCTGTGCCACATGCGACGGTTTTTTCTATCGCGGGCAAGAGATCGTTGTCATCGGCGGCGGCAACACGGCTGTGGAAGAAGCCTTGTTCCTGACCAATTTCGCAAGCAAGGTCACCCTGATCCATCGCCGGGACGAGTTGCGCGCCGAGAAGATCCTGCAGGATCGTCTGTTTAAGAATGACAAGATCGAACCACTCTGGTTTCATCAACTGGAGGAAGTGATCGGCACCGACGCGCCGCTTGGGGTCGAGGGTGTACGCGTCAAAAACGTCAAGACAGGTGAAATCACAGAGATTCCGTGCAAGGGCGTTTTCGTTGCCATCGGGCATGCACCTGCGAACGAATTGGTTAAGGATGCGTTGGAAACCCACATGGGCGGGTATGTGGTTACCAAACCGGGGTCGACCGAAACCTCAATCCCCGGTGTTTTTGCGGCCGGTGATCTGACCGATCACATCTACCGTCAGGCGGTCACCAGCGCTGGAATGGGATGTATGGCCGCGCTGGATGCAGAGCGGTTTTTGGCCGAACAGGATTAGTAAAAGCCCGGAACGCGGGGTCTTGGCGGCAATTTTGCCGGACTTGCAGCATGGTCGATCGCCGGTCACTCGGCGACCGGCCAACACCAGATTTACACTGACCTCGTCCACACTCCAAGATTTGCAGTTGGCCGCCGCCTTGACCGATCCCCGGAGGAACAGCACACTTGCACAAAATGAGGTGATTGCAGGTGGCAGCCTTAAACAGCGCTCTTTGGCGGGGCGGGTGGGCAACCCGGCTTAGGATCGGCAGTGGGCTGATCCTGTTTGTTTTTGCTTTTTTTCATTTTATCAACATTGGCTTAGGCCTGTTTCACACAGATTATCTGCACGACATGCAGGACGGTCGAAAGGCCGTCACCCGGCACAATGCCATGAGCGTGGTCATCTACGCGGCGCTGATTGTTCACGCAAGCCTGGCTCTGACCTCCGTTGTCCAGCGCAGAACCTTGCGCATGCCATTCAGCTCGGCACTGCAGATCGTTTTGGGGCTTTTGATCCCTGTGCAATTGATCTCACACATCGTGCACACGCGCTACGCACATGAGTTTTTCGACGTGAATGACGAGATGGGCTATATCATAATCCTGATGTGGCCCAATTCGGCCATCTGGATGCAGAGTGCCCTGCTGTTGATCGTTTGGGTCCACGGCTGCATCGGTCTGCACATGTGGCTGAGGCTGACAAAATGGTGGTCAAGAACCGTGCCGTATCTGATCGGTTTGGCTGTCTTTGTCCCAGCCTTTGCCCTGGCCGGGCTGTTGACAGAAGGCCGGCGCATCTGGGCGGATTTCGCGGACGCGTTTTTGCGGGAACAGTACATTGAGCACTATAACTGGCCATCGCCCGAAGAATTTCAGGTTCTGACGAGGGTCAAGGATAACGGGCTGTTTGCATTCCTGACTGCCCTTGGTGTCGTCGCTTTGGTTTATGTAGGACGAAAGCTTTGGCGTCGCAGGCATTCCGTTCGCATAAAATACACCCGTGGCCCGGAAGTGGTCGCGGAAAAAGGGATGACGCTGCTTGAGATTTCACAAGCCAACGGCATACCCCATACCGCGCTGTGCGGCGGCAAGGGACGGTGCACAACCTGCCGGGTGATCGTGGAAGACGGAGCCGATGCCCTGCCCCCGCCCAGCGATGTCGAGGCTCGCAGCTTGGCAGCCGTTGGCGCATCACCTCAGACCCGGCTTGCCTGTCAAATTCGCCCCACCGAGCCGCTATCTGTCTTTCGTGTCTTTCGCCCGGATGGCGGCCGCAATCGCGGGCACGCAAGTCAGGGTCAGGAACGCCAGCTTGCGGTTTTGTTCCTGGATATGCGTGGGTTTACGGCACGCACCACGGGGCAGTTGCCATATGATATCGTCTTCCTGCTCAACCGCTTCTTCGATGCGATTGTCCCTGCCATAACCAACGAGGGTGGTGTCGTTGACAAGTATATGGGAGACGGTTTGCTCGCCGTTTTCGAAAAACCGGATGCGAAGAGTTCAGCCCGCGCAGGCCTTGCAGCCGCTATAGACATCAGCCGCGCGTTGGACAGGTTCAATCAGCAATTGACCTCCGAAGGCAGCCCCGGAATTCGCATCGGCATGGGTCTGCATCTGGGTGATCTGGTTCTGGGTGAAATCGGTGCGGCGGGACATGCCGCACGCACCATCATCGGCGATGCCGTCAACGTCGCCAGCCGTCTGGAAAGCGAAACCAAAGCCCTGGGCGTCGAACTGCTGGTGTCTGATGAGCTGCTGCAGGCGGCGGATGTGACCATCAACCCTGATGACATCCGTCTTTTTCAACTGCGCGGCGTCTCACAACCTGTTCCGGCCCTGCCGGTCAAGCGGGCCTCGGACCTCGCGCAACCCGTTCACGGTCAGGAACACATGTCCCCGGCCTGACCGGATTGTTGACAGTACCGGGAACTGCGGTTCCGTTTTGTCCTAGGGCGCGGAAAATCCTTCCATTCCAGAGAAAAACCGCGCATATCGTCCTTTGTTTCATTAAGGCCTGTGGACTTCGTCGGACAGCCGGGGCAAATGCCCTCCACAACTGCGACACACTGGCAAAACAACACTGCGATAAGAGTATTCTGATGACGATGTTAAGCAATCTGGCGCCCATTTCCGAATTGTATGTTTCTTATGACTCGGCGCAAAAGCTGAAGGTTGAGGCCGCCGATCTGACAAGCTGGGATTTGAGCCCGCGCCAGATCTGCGACCTTGAACTGTTGATGAATGGTGGGTTCAACCCGCTCAAAGGCTTTCTGAGCGAGGCGGATTACAACAACGTTGTCGAGAACATGCGTCTGGCGGATGGCACTCTGTGGCCGATGCCGATCACTCTGGATGTCAGCGCGGATTTCGCAGATCAGATTGAGCTGGGCCAGGACATTGCGCTGCGCGATCAGGAAGGTGTCATCCTGGGCACCATGACGGTGACCGACCGCTGGACACCCGACAAAGCACGCGAGGCCGAACATGTGTTTGGCGCAGACGATCAGGCGCATCCGGCCGTCAATTATCTGCACAATGTTGCAGGCAAGGTTTATCTCGGCGGGCCTGTGGTTGGCATTCAGCAGCCCGTCCACTACGACTTTCGCGCGCGGCGCGATACGCCCAACGAATTGCGGGCCTATTTCCGCAAACTGGGTTGGCGCCGAATCGTGGCCTTCCAGACCCGCAACCCGCTGCACCGCGCGCATCAGGAACTGACCTTCCGCGCCGCAAAGGAGGCACAGGCCAACCTGCTGATTCACCCGGTCGTCGGCATGACCAAACCCGGCGACGTGGACCACTTTACCCGCGTGCGCTGTTATGAAGCCGTTCTGGACAAATACCCAGCGGCTACAACCTCGATGTCGCTGCTGAACCTGGCGATGCGCATGGCTGGCCCGCGCGAGGCGGTGTGGCACGGTCTGATCCGGGCCAACCATGGCTGCACGCATTTTATTGTGGGACGCGACCATGCGGGCCCCGGCAAGAACTCGGCCGGTGAGGACTTTTATGGCCCCTATGATGCGCAGGACCTGTTCCGCAAGTATCAGGACGAGATCGGCGTCGAGATGGTCGACTTCAAACACATGGTTTATGTGCAGGAACGTGCCCAATACGAGCCAAATGACGAGATTCTGGACAGGGACAACGTCACCATCCTGAACATTTCAGGCACCGAGTTGCGCCGCCGTCTGGCCGAGGGGCTGGAAATTCCGGACTGGTTCAGTTTTCCAGAAGTCGTGGCCGAATTGCGCAAAACACGCCCACCGCGCAGCCAGCAGGGCTTTACCGTGTTTTTCACCGGTTTCTCAGGCTCGGGCAAATCCACCATCGCCAACGCGCTGATGGTCAAGCTGATGGAGATGGGCGGTCGTCCCGTGACCCTGTTGGACGGGGATATCGTGCGAAAGAACCTGTCTTCCGAATTGGGATTCTCCAAAGAGCACCGCGACCTGAACATCCGCCGCATCGGCTATGTGGCCAGCGAGATTACCAAGAATGGTGGTATTGCCATCTGCGCGCCGATTGCACCCTATGAGACCACCCGGCGCGCGGTGCGTGAAGATATCGAAGCCTTTGGCGCGTTCTGCGAAGTGCATGTGGCCACCAGCATCGAGGAATGCGAGCGCCGTGACCGCAAGGGGCTCTACAAACTGGCGCGTGAGGGCAAGATCAAAGAGTTCACTGGTATCTCGGACCCGTATGACGTGCCGGAAAATCCCGAATTGCGCGTTGAGACCGAGAATGTTGAAGTCGACAACTGCGCCCATCAGGTTCTGCTGAAACTGGAAAGCATGGGCCTGATCGCCGGGTCGTAAGGATCAAGAGTGAAAAAAGGCCCTCTTGATGCGAGGGCCTTTTTGTTATTGGGAAGCTATTGTTTCCAAAACCGCCAGATCACCATCTCAGGCTTTCTGTCATATATTAAATGCGACTTAGGGTTGGGCAGCAGGCTGTGCGGGAGGACACATGCCCAAAAGACGGCAGATTTTCTCGAAAAAAGCGTCAGTGACATTCCACAACCAATTCGCAGCATGAAGCACATTGAGCACCACGTTCCACCAGTTCGTTGGAAGGAGGCTGGACAGCGCTTCGACCACCTGACCGTACACTCCGTTAGCAATATCAGCGGCGACATTCAGCACGCTATTGATTGCATTCTTCAAGTCAAACTCGCCAGTGGGCAGAACTGGGACTCCAAGCTGAACTAAAATAGTTGAAGCTATTGTTTTCAAGGCCAATTTACAGAGCTTACAGGGCAAGCCGCGAAAAGCGCTGGAAAAGCCGCGTCGAACTTGAGAAATGATAACCTTTAGTTTTGCCACCCCACGAGAAGCAAAACTAAAATATAGAGGTACAGCACCGCTTGTTTCACCTTTAAAAACCTGCCCAAGCTCGCTTTCCTGAGTTTCACTAGATGGTATGTCAGCTTTGATTTCCACGTGACCTGAAATTCTATGAATTACGACAAGTGTATCTGCATCAAAATCCTCGAGCTGTCTTGTAAATGAGAACTCGCCATCAATGAGCTCTATTTGCGTCTCTTCGACTACGACATCATCCGATTGGTACTTTTCCGAAGTAACGACGTGCGTCATAATATGACCCCCAATAGACTAAAAAACGAATAAAAACAAAGCTACTCATGAAAGTGGCACGACTGTCAAGATGTTTGGTGCGGGCCGGAGCGTCGAATTCCTTTTAAAGCGTTGTAATTTAAATAAAATCAGGCAACTCTCAGCTCTTTTCTAATTGTCGCAACGGCGCGCCGTTCGAAATCGCCGAAATCCGCTGCTTTCGACTGGATCTTTGTCAAATAGGGTAAACGATTTGCGTAGTCCTCGACCGACGTGGCGCTGATGGCCTTATGAATTTCGTCTTCGGTTTCGCACAGAACCATGCCAGCAGTGTCCATGAAATCCGCGATGTTCGGGCAACCCCAATAAATCGGAACGGTCGAACACAGGATCGCATCGATCAGCTTTTCCGAGAAATAGTTCTTTTCCTGGACGTTCTCGATCACTACCGAGTAACGGTAAGGCGCCAAACCGTCGGACTTGTGTTCAAAGGGTGTATAGCCGCGCCCCATGATGTCGACATCCGCGCCGGTGTCACGCACCCAGTCAATGACGGAATGGCGCAGTTGATGTCCCGCAAGGTCACGTTTGGCCGACGCGATCAGAGAGCAGGATTTAATTTTTTGGACTGGCAAATCGCGCCAATCGGGCACCATGGTCGCGCCATAGGGCAGAAAGACGGCGTTCGGGAGGCTTTGCAGCAAGACGTCGTGAAAGGTGAGCACGCGAAAAAACCGTCGCCAGGTAAACCGCAGCATCCGGTCGTGTTTGCCATGAATGGCAGACGGCTCGCCCATCATCAGCGAGATTTGTGCCCGCGTGCCCCGACGCAGACGCAGATGCACAGTTGAATTCGGATACATGATCAGGTGATCCGTAGGCGCGAGTTCAGTCACTGTTTTGCCTATCAGGCGATCCGGGCAGCCTTCAGGCCAGATGAGATCGGAAAGCGGTACGCGGCCGAGCTTCGGGCCCAAGCGGTGGCCATAGGGCAGGATGGCGATGGCCGGTTCGGTCATGCCAGGCGTTCGGGCAAATCGACCTGCCCGCGCATCAAGACGTGACCGCGTCCGGCGACATTGATTCCGGTCATGGCAGCAATCGGGCCGACCCGGGTTACTATCGCCTGACCCGGACGGCCCATATCATGCCCTTGTTCGGCGACAAACCTGTCCTTTTCCATCAACCCGTATTTCCAAAGGTAGGCAGCCATGGCACCAGTAGCCGATCCGGTAAAAGGGTCCTCGGGCGGGCTGGGCGGCGCCATCAAAAGACGCGAGAACGTGTCACCGGCGGATGTCGCGCCTTGTAGCGTCACCAAAAACGGCTCGGCCATATCAGATCCGGAATGCCCAGCGGCTGCGGCAACCTTGCGCAGAGGGCCCTCGTACAAACGCGCGGCCCGCAAGGCTTCGTGATCGCACAGGACCGTAATACAGAACGGCAATCCGGTTGAAACCATCCGGGGCGGTGAAATGATTGCATCTGTCCTTAGCCCAATGGCGGAAGCGACCAGATCTTCGGGGACGTGTACGCCAAACTCCGGCGCGATCTGTGTCATTTCGATTTCGTCGCCGTTCAGCTGGATCGACACCAGACCTGCGCCGGTCTCCAGGGTCAACGCATCGCCACTGATCAGTCCACGGGAGCGCATGGCCGCAACCGTGGCGATGGTCGGATGGCCCGCAAATGGGATTTCGCGGCTGGCGAGGAAGTATCTTACATGCACATCGGCAATGTCGGACGGCCCGGTAAATGTGCATTCCACCAGCGAGGTTTCGCGGACATAAGCGGTACACACATCCTCGGGGAGTACAGCGCCGTCATGAACGACGGCACATCCATTGCCCCCAAAAGCGCGATCACTAAAGGCGTCCACCCAATCAAAACTGTACCAGCTCATGCGCCCTGTTTCCGGACCTCATCACGTCGTTTCAAGGATCGCAGGGCCGTTTCAGTGAACGGCCACAGGCGAAAGATCGTGCTGTCGCGCAAGAGAAAAGGCCAGCTTGCGGTCGGCCACAAGCGCCAATTGCTGGCCATCTGAATCGTGTACGGCATAAAGATGGTCCAAATCGCCCGCCTGATCGCGCAGATCACGCGGCAGGTCGGCCACATCCACGACTTTGACATAAACGATCCGGTCGCCTTCAGTGTTGATCTCAATTGGTGTATTCATAGCTCTTACCCCTTTTTTATGTTGATTGTCTGCACCACGGTCTCCGGAACGGCGCGTGTCAGATCCACGTGCAATAGTCCGTTTTCCATGATCGCCTCGCCAACTTCGACGCCATCGGCCAAGACAAACATCCGCTGAAACTGCCGAGCGGCGATGCCGCGATGCAAGAACACACGGCCCTCTGTGTCGTCGCTCTGACGACCCCGGATCACCAGTTGACGATCTTCGATGGTGATCGACAAATCCTCTTCTGCAAAACCGGCTACGGCCAGGGTGATGCGATAGGAGAAATCCGAGGTCTGTTCGATATTGTAGGGCGGATACCCTTCATTGCCGGCCTTTGCAGACCGTTCCAGAAGGCGTTCCAACTGCTCGAACCCCAAAAGATGCGGGTATGAGCCAAGAGTAAGTTTTGACACGTTTTCTCGTCCTTTATTGTCAAAGCGACGTTTGGCGCGGTCCCTGCTTAGGCAACCGCACATATTAGAATATGGGAAGAAATCAGGATGTCCACAAGGTCTGGCCGGATTCACCTCAACACACTATTCTGTGTGGAATGCACCACCTACCAAATTGAGTCGCCCATGAACGCGCCTACCGACCTTTCGATGAAAACAGATGAAGTTCTGAAAGTTGAGTTGGAGGTTTTTCGTCGACAACATCGGGATCTGGACGAAGCCATCGAAGCATTGCAGGCCACAGGCACGTCGGATCAACTGACCATTAAGCGTCTGAAAAAGCAGAAATTGAAGCTGAAAGACCTCATCCGCCTGATCGAAGACCGTTTGACCCCTGACATTATCGCCTGACATGCGACGGGAAGGCCCTAACACATTGCCACGAAGGCGGATTTGGCTATAGTGCGCGCTCTTTGACATGCCGGGGATACGAGCGGATGGGTGAGATCAAAGTGGGAATCATCATGGGCAGCCAGTCGGATTGGCCCACGATGAAGGAAGCTGCCGATATTCTGGACGAACTGGGCGTGCCCTACGAAAAGCGCATCGTGTCGGCCCATCGCACCCCTGATCGTCTGTGGGAATACGGAAAAACCGCCGCCCAGCGCGGGTTGGACGTGATCATCGCGGGCGCAGGCGGTGCGGCACATTTGCCTGGTATGATGGCCTCAAAAACCCGGATTCCTGTCATCGGCGTGCCGGTACAGACACGTGCCTTGTCCGGCGTGGATTCCCTCTACTCCATTGTGCAGATGCCCAAGGGATTTCCGGTCGCGACCATGGCAATCGGTGCGACGGGCGGGGCAAATGCAGGGCTGATG
Organism: Ruegeria sp. B1; assembly: GCF_056535885.1. Taxonomy (NCBI): domain Bacteria; kingdom Pseudomonadati; phylum Pseudomonadota; class Alphaproteobacteria; order Rhodobacterales; family Roseobacteraceae; genus Ruegeria; species Ruegeria sp. B1. The sequence continues at coordinate 4,024,097 of NZ_JBQFJA010000001.1, forward strand.
GCGGTTGGCATTCTGGCGTTGCAGGATGCATCACTGGCCGACCGGCTGGAGGCATGGCGTGCTGCTCTGTCGGCCTCGATTGCCGATGAGCCCGAGGGATGAGCCGCATAGGCTTTATCGGAACCGGCCATATCGCGGCCCCAATGGTGCGATTTTTGGCCGCCCGAGGGCACGAAATTGCGGTCACCGAGCGAAGTGCCGATGTATCCGCGGCTTTGCGGGCCGAGTTGGGCGTCACCATTGGCTCACCGCAGACCGTTGTCGATTTTGCTGAGATTGTCGTCCTGTGTCTGCGCCCGAACCGCGCTAGCGAGGTCTTGGGCCCGCTGACATTTCGGAAGGATCAACAGGTCGTGTCTGTTATGGCTGACGTTTCAAAAAATCAGCTTGCTGAGATGTGTACGCCTGTTTCGGACTTTGTACAAACCATTCCCTTAGGCTTTTTGCAGGCCGGGGGCTGCCCGCTGGCCGCTTATGGCAATGATCGCCTGCTGGCCGCTCTTTTTGAACCGGAAAACCCGGTGGTCAAGGTGACGGATGAGGCGGCGTTGAACGCGCATTTCGCAATCTGCGCGCTTGTTCCCGGCCTTTTGGATCTGATGGCCACCAGCGCCGGGTGGCTGGCAGAGAAAACGGGCGATGCGGACCGGTCGGAGTTTTACACAACTCAGTTGGTGGCAGGCTTCCTTGCAACGATGGAAAAAGGCGGAGCCGGGCAACTGGCCCAAGAGCGCGACGCGCTGGCCACGGAAGGCACGCTGAGCTTGCAGATGACGGACACGTTACGGTCGGGCCAAGTGCACGAGGTGCTGCGTTCCGCCCTGACTGCGATAGAAAAACGTTTGGAGACGTGACGATGACGGACATGCTCGCCCCCGGGGCGACAATTGGAATTCTCGGTGGCGGGCAGTTGGGACGCATGTTGTCGGTCGCTGCGGCGCGGCTGGGATTTGTCACCCACATCTACGAACCGGGTGCAAATCCACCTGCGGGTCAGGTCGCCGACCGGATCACAACGGCGCCCTATGACGATACAGAAGCTCTGATTGCCTTTGCGGACTCGGTCGACGTCATTACCTACGAGTTTGAAAACATTCCGACCGAAGCGCTGGACCTTCTGGAAGCGCATCGCCCGATTCGACCCGGACGTGAGGCGTTGCGGGTCAGTCAGGACAGATTGACCGAAAAGACCTTTCTGCAGGATCTGGGGCTTCAGACGGCACCCTTCGCCGACGTTACAGATGCCGAAAGCCTGCGCGCGGCCATGGATGAGATTGGTACACCCGCTATCCTGAAAACCCGTCGTTTTGGTTATGACGGCAAAGGTCAGGTGCGCCTGCGGATACCAGGTGATGCCAAAACCGCACTGGCCGAGATGGCGGGGGCGCCTGCCATTCTGGAAGGGTTTGTGACGTTCACGCATGAAGTTTCCATCATAGCGGCGCGGGGACTGGACGGTCAGGTGGCCTGTTTTGATCCCGGCGAAAATGTGCACCGCGACGGTATCTTACACACAACTACTGTTCCGGCCCGTTTGCCCCCGACGCAGCGCACGGACGCAGTTCTGTTGGCAGCCAACATCCTCAACGCCCTAAAATATGTGGGCGTCATGGGGGTCGAATTGTTCGTGACGCCGGACGGGTTGATCGTGAACGAAATCGCTCCGCGCGTACACAATTCAGGCCACTGGACACAAAACGGCTGTGCCGTCGATCAGTTCGAACAGCATATCCGCGCCGTGGCGGGCTGGCCGCTGGGCGACGGGCAGCGTCATTCGGATGTGGTGATGGAGAACCTGATCGGCCAAGACATGGACCGCGTGCCGGATCTGGCGGGTGAGCGGGATGTGGCGCTGCATCTTTACGGTAAGGCCGAGGTCAAGACCGGGCGCAAGATGGGCCATTTCAACCGGATCATACGCTAGGGGTGGTTGTGCTGTCGCACGATGCCTCCGGCGGGAGTATTTGGGAAAAGATGAAGGGCCAGGATCATGTCATGCGATGAATCGCGCGGCGATGTCTCCGCATAGATAACTGAAACGCCCGCCCGCCACAGTGGCGGCGACCCGATCGCTTTCAGCGTCAAGGATGACTAAATCCGCGCGCTGTCCGGGCATCAACCTTCCCCTGTCGGTCAGACCCAAAACCTGCGCCGGGCCGGACGATATGAGGTCCCATGCGCCCGCCAAGTCCAGCAGACCGCTTTTGGCCAGCATCAACGCGGCGCGACGCGGGCTGGGGTAATGGTAGTCGGACGCCAACGCATCACACAGACCCATCGCGATCAGGTCCACTGCACTGGCATTGCCCTTATGCGATCCGCCCCGCACCACATTGGGTGAGCCCAGAATGATATGATCACCAGCAGCACGAGCCGCTTCGGCAACCTCCAGTGTTTCCGGAAACTCGGCAATGGACACGCCTCTCTTACGCCACCATTCACGCGTGTCCGCCGTCGCGTCATCATGGCTGCCCAAGCGCACACCCAGTCGGAGCAGGTCTGCGCACAGGGCTTCGACGGCAGCGGGCACCTCGTCCCGGCGCGCGTGCATGGTTTGCAACATCTCAAGATGCGCTTCGGGACTGCGCCCGGCCTTCAGGGCTTGTCCTGTCAGACGGGGGGGCGTGCGCCCCTGTGCCAGCCGGTCATGTGGCAAATGGTCGTTGAAAACGACATAGGGCACCTGCCACCCGACGATCCGGTCTGGCAATCCGTCATAGTCATCCAGCATATGGGTTTCAAAACGCAGTTGCGGGATAAGATCGGTGACGACCGTGCCCCTGACCGAAGCGATTGCTCCAAAGACCTGCGCAGCAAATTCAGGTCCGCGCACACCGCCTTCCCAACTGTGGAACTGGGCCAGAACGGCGGTGGTAATCCCGTTTGCGGCCAGTTCCGCCTCAACGGACAGGATACCTTCGGACATCTGTTTCATCGCGCCCCTGCGCGGCGCAATATGGCGTTCGAACCCGTCGCCATGAAGGTCCACGATCCCAGGCAGAATGAGATATCCGGACAGATCGATCCGGCGCCCTACCCGATCCTTCTGCACCAATCCGTCAGCGATGGACAGGTCAGCAGGCGTCAGCCCGTCCTCCGGCAACAGAACCTCCGCGCCGGAGAGCGTCAGGTCGAGAGCGGTCATCGCGTGGGTTCCGAGTCGGGTTCAGCGCAGTCTTCGCCGATGCAGATCTCGTCTATGACGTCCATCACGCCATCCAGCCAGGTGATCTGTGGATCGAACTGCCCGAACTCGATGAAATGCAACGCCTGCGCCATGACGCGGGGGTTATTCATCATGAATGTGTGCGTCACCGGCAGTACAATATGATCTGTCATTCCGTCGACCTTGGTGCTTTCAATCGAAACCTTGCCGTCATCCGGACCGTCGACCAGCGACGAAAACAGCGGGTTCAACGAGTTTTCACCAGCGATGAAGCCCAGTTCGAAATCGACCGTGGGCAGTTTACGCGGAATGCCCTCGGGGCCTGTGCCCAGCTGAAGCCCAGCCGGCCCGTTCAGGTAGCCAAACACTTCCCACGCGCTCAACTCATCAACCAGCTGGCTGCCCTGGTTCGGCGGGCCAAGCATGACTACCCGCCCCAGGTTTTCCGGACGGTTGTCCTGTAACCAGTGGCGCAACAATATGCCGCCCATGGAATGCGCCACAACGTTGACTGTATCATCCCCGCAAGCGGCAAAAGCGTCTGGCAGGGTCTGGGCGGCCAGTTCAGGTATCCCCAGATCGGTCGAGGGATAACCCGGGCGCACAACCTCATATCCATGGGTCTTGAACAGTTGCTCCATGACAGAAAAAGACGCCTCGGTCCGCGCCAGCCCATGCAGCAAGACCACGCATTTCGCATGGGCCGCCGTGGCAAACAGGCAAAGGAACAAGGCGCACAGGAGTCTCATACCCGCCAGATAAAGCCAATCCTGTGTCGATGAAAGACCTAGCCTGCCTTCGGGCGCAAGACCGCCAATCCGATACCGCCGAGAACAAGCACGGTGCCGATCAGCAAACGGCTTCCGGCGATCTCTCCCAACAACACGACACCTGCGACGATGGCAATGACCGGCACGCTGAGTTGCACAACAGCCGGAACAGCAGGTGCAAGCTGAGGCAACACGCGGTACCACAGCGCGTATCCAAGACCGGATGTCACGCCGCCCGACACAATGGCGAGCAGATATCCAAAACCGGTCATATGCCACCCATCGACCGTGACCATCAAAGCAAGCGTTGTGACAGGCAAAGCCACCACGAAATTAGCCGCTGTTTCCTGCAACGCATCCGGTTCGCTGCGGCCAGCCAGAGAGTAGACGGCCCAGCCGACCCCGGCCGCCATCATCAACATGGCCCCCACCGGGTCCACCTGAACCGGGCCGGACGGCGAGAGCACATAAGCCAGACCACTCAACGCAATCCCTGCGCCGGCCAGTTGCCGAATTGAAGGTATCGATCCGGTCAGTGTGTTCGCGGCAAACATGGTGATCTGCACAATACCAAAAAGGATCAACGCCCCAAGCCCGGCATCCAGTGTCAGATAGGCCAACGAGAACCCGATCATATAGAGCGATAAAGACCCCGCTCCGACGGCCCGCCGCCGGTTCAGAAGGGGCAATTGACCGCCACGCAAGAAAACCAGTGCGGCCAACACAATTGCGCCAGACAGCACGCGCACCACTGCAAACCCGGCGGGATCACTGGCGTCGCTGTCGATTGCAAGGCGATTCAGAATCGAATTCGAAGCAAAGGCGCACATGGTCAGGGAAGTGAGCAGGAACAGTTTCATATCAACCGCATAGCGCTTTCCTACCGCCTTGCACATTCTCTTTCTTCTGATCGGCACTGCGCCGCGTCTTTGATGGATCAAAATAAAACGGGGCCGCCCGCAGGCGACCCCGTAAGTAAGCACTATGGCTCGGTCAGCTTACATCATGCCGCCCATGCCGCCCATGTCGGGCATGCCGCCGGCCGGTGCCGCGCCTTCCTTGGCGGGCTTGTCGGCCACCATGGCTTCGGTGGTGACCAGCAGACCGGCAACAGACGATGCGTCTTCCAGAGCGGTCCGAACCACCTTGGCGGGGTCGATGACACCAAACGAGAACATGTCGCCATATTCTTCGGCCTGAGCGTTGAAGCCAAAGGACGCATCCGAGGATTCGCGAACCTTGCCAGCGACAACCGCACCGTCGACACCTGCGTTTTCAGCGATCTGACGCAGCGGCGCTTCGATTGCCTTACGCACGATGTTGATACCGGCATTCTGGTCAGCATTCTCGCCTTCCAGAGATTCCAGAGCCTTGCCAGCCTGGACCAGCGAGACACCGCCGCCGACAACAACGCCTTCCTGAACGGCAGCGCGGGTCGCGTTCAGAGCATCGTCCACACGGTCCTTACGCTCTTTCACTTCCACTTCGGTCATACCGCCGACGCGGATCACGGCAACACCGCCTGCCAGTTTAGCAACGCGCTCTTGCAGCTTCTCACGGTCGTAGTCGCTGGTGGTTTCTTCGATCTGGGTGCGGATCTGGCCAACGCGGGCTTCGATCTCGGCTTTCTCGCCTGCACCGTCAACGATGGTGGTTTCGTCTTTGGTGATTTCGATCTTCTTGGCGGTGCCCAGCATGTCCATGGTCACGGACTCGAGCTTCATGCCCAGATCTTCCGAGATAACCTGACCGCCGGTCAGGATCGCGATGTCCTGCAGCATGGCTTTGCGGCGATCGCCGAAGCCTGGTGCTTTAACAGCAGCAATTTTCAGGCCGCCACGCAGTTTGTTGACAACCAGAGTTGCCAGCGCTTCGCCTTCAACATCCTCAGCAATGATCAGCAGCGGCTTTTGCGACTGGATCACCTGCTCGAGCAGCGGAACCATCGGCTGCAGCGACGACAGTTTCTTTTCGTGCAGCAGGATCATGCAGTCGTCGAGTTCTGCAACCATCTTGTCTGCGTTGGTGACGAAGTAAGGCGACAGGTAGCCACGGTCGAACTGCATACCTTCGACAACATCGGTCTCGGTCTCCAGGCCTTTGTTTTCTTCGACGGTGATAACGCCTTCGTTGCCAACCTTCTGCATCGCGTCTGCGATCTGCTGGCCGATTTCAGCTTCGCCGTTGGCTGAGATGGTGCCGACCTGGGCAACTTCTGCCGAGTCTTTGACTTCGCGCGACGCAGCTTTGATACCTTCAACAACCTTGGAGGTTGCCAGGTCGATGCCCCGCTTGAGGTCCATCGGGTTCAGGCCTGCTGCAACCTGCTTGAGACCTTCGCGAACGATGGCTTGGGCCAGAACGGTTGCGGTTGTTGTACCGTCGCCGGCTTCGTCATTGGTGCGGCTGGCAACTTCTTTCACCATCTGCGCGCCCATGTTTTCGAACTTGTCTTCCAGTTCGATGTCCTTGGCAACGGTTACACCATCTTTGGTGATGCGCGGTGCGCCAAAGGATTTATCCAGAACCACGTTGCGGCCTTTGGGGCCCAGGGTCACTTTAACAGCGTCGGCCAGGATGTTCACACCTGCCAGCATGCGGTTACGGGCATCGGTGTCAAATTTGACGTCCTTAGCAGCCATGTTGTTTCTCCTTGAGAAAATATATTGAGATGAAGATCAGAGAAAGCGCGCAGGCTTACTCGATGATCCCCATGATGTCGCTTTCTTTCATCATCAGCAGCTCTTCGCCGTCGATCTGAACCTCGGTGCCCGACCATTTGCCGAACAGGATCTTGTCGCCAGCCTTAACAGCCATCGCGATCAACTCGCCGCTGTCCTTGCGCGCGCCTTCGCCGGTCGAGACGACTTCGCCTTCGCTGGGCTTTTCTTTTGCGCTGTCGGGAATGATCAGTCCGCCTGCGGTTTTTTCATCGCTTTCCACACGGCGAACCAGCACACGGTCATGAAGCGGTTTCAATGCCATCTTTGCAGCTCCTTGGGCTCAAAGTTTGTTAATCCTCCCCCCGCCGGATGGCGAGGCGTTAGCACTCGGATTACTTGAGTGATAACGCCGAATAGCTAGGGGGTCGTACGCACCGTGTCAACAACGAGTACGGGAAAATTTTCCCCAGGGTGGAATTCGGCCGGGACCAGCCGTCAATCGGGGTCTTCCCAGCTATATGCCCAATGCTTGAGACCCTTATAACCGGCCTCAGACAATGCATAAATGCCGATATCCACCTTTTCGAACCACCCGTAATGGTTCTCACGCATCAGGCGCGTCGCTTCGGGTACTCCAGTGGCCTTGGCAACCGCGGCCCCACGCGTGGCACCGCTTTCCGCCAGGTGGCTCGCGCATCTCAAGGCATCCTGGCGATAAGCGGTAACAATACCGTGCCGAGTCGCACCGCCCGCATTCGGGTCGCCCTGCAAACGGTCGAATTCACGCAAAAGCCGCGCCGCCTTTTTCTTGTCCCTGCGTGGCGCATACGGACCGGGATCACAGTGTACCTCAACCGTCCGATCACACCGAACCGTTATCAGACCCAAACCCAGGCGGCGACACAGGGCGAGGTTGTCTTTGAGCAGGCGCCGGGCGTTGCGCCCCTTGGGCTTGCACACCGCAACATAAACCTGATCGGTCAGTTTCAGCCGGGTTATCGCCTGATGAAAGAGGGCCAATGAGAACTTAAGTTTGAGCTCCACGATCACCGGAGCTTCCTCGTCGCGCACAGCAACGATATCGGCAGCACCAACTTCACCTTTGACGGTGTAACCCTGACGCTCCAGAAGCGCCTTGATAGGTGGGTAAAGATCCTGCTCGCGGTCCATGGTGTTATGCTATGCAATTTACTCGTGATTGCCAGACGTTCAGTTTCCAATGGGTTGAACAGCATCGCGTTGCGCCGCTATGTCTTGGGCGCGACTTTTATCACGTTCAGGGTTTTCAGAATGCGATTGCTGACCTTCCTTGTTTTTCTGCTGTTGCCTGTTTCGGTTCAGGCGGCTTGTGACGGGCGCGATCTCAGGCCCGACATGACGCCCGAAGCAAAGGCACAATTGCAACAGGCCTTGGACGGCATTCCATTTCCCGAGGGCAACCATTGGATTGCAACCAAAGACGGTACGGTCCTGCACCTGATCGGGACCCTTCACACCAGTGACGCCCGTATGGAGGCCGTTGTTGAACGCCTGACGCCGACGTTGGGCAAGGCTGATGCGTTCTATTTTGAGGTCACGCAAAATGCGATGGACAGGTTCGAGCGGAACCTGGCCCAAGATCTCAGTCCGGTTCTGATTACCTCTGGTCCGACGCTGATCGATCTTATGACCGAAGACGACTGGTCCGAGCTTTCATCCAAGCTGACAGAACGCGGAATACCGCCGTGGATGGCGGCAAAGATGCGCCCGTGGTTTCTGAGCATGATGCTGGGCATTCCAACCTGCCTGATGGAAGACCCGGATGCCAACAATGGTATGGACGCGCGCCTAACCGAGCTGGCCGAAGCGCGAGGTATCCCGCAGCACTCTCTGGAACAGATCGAGGACCTGATGGCGATGTTTGATAGCCATCCCCTTGAAGAACAAGTTCAGTCGCTTGTGCGTTTAGCCGATGCAATGCAGGGCAGCGAGGATCAACTGGCCACTATGGCAAACGCCTATATGGAAGAAAAACACGCCGAAATTCTCCAACTGGCGCAGTTGCAGGGTCTTGAACTGTCTGGTCTGTCTACCGAAGAATTCAATGAAGAGTGGGAGGGGTTCGAGCAACAATTGCTTGTCGAACGCAACGCCAACTGGATGCAGCACATTTTGGACATTCAGGATCAGACCGCGGTTATTGCTGTTGGTGCGGGCCATCTGAGCGGCGATCACGGATTGCTGAACCAATTAGATCAGGCTGGATATACTCTGACACGAGCACCGTTCTAGGCAGTTGACCCGAAATTCAGACCTACCGTCGCAGCAAAATTGACGATGCGTGACAATGCCCGTTGCCCGCCCTATAAGGCGCGCAAATTTCCAATCCTCAGGACGCAGACATGACAATTCAGGTTTTTGGTCACAAATCCCCCGATACCGACTCGACCGGGTCGCCCATCATCTGGGCCTGGTATCTTAACGAGATCAAAGGTGAGCCCGCCGAACCCGTATTGCTGGGTGATCCGAACACCGAAGCTGCCTTTATGCTGGATCGGTGGAACCTGCCCAAGCCGCGCATCATCGGCGACGTGGCCGAGGATACGCCGGTTGTTATCGTTGACACCAACAACCCGGCAGAGCTGCCCGCCAGCATCAACAGCGCCGATATCCGGGCGATCATCGACCATCACAAACTGGTCGGTGGCCTGGAAACCAAAGGCCCAATCGACATCACCGTGCGCCCGCTGGCTTGCACCGCGACGATCCTGGTCGATCTGATGGGCCAAGATGCCGCCAAAATGCCAGAAGCTATCAAAGGCGCTGCGCTGACATGCATCCTGTCCGACACGCTGGAGTTCCGCTCACCCACGACCACCGCGCATGACCGCCATGTCGCCGAGAAACTGGCGGCAGATCTCGGTCTCGACGTTTCGGCTTATGCGGCCGACATGTTTGCGGCCAAGTCGGATGTCTCGTCCTTCTCGGATGCCGAACTTATTCGCATGGACAGCAAGGAATACGAAGTGGACGGCACCAAGTTCCGCGTTTCGGTTCTGGAAACCACGGCACCCGGCGTTGTACTGGACCGCAAGGACAGCCTGGCTGGTTCGATGACCGATGTCGCCCAGGAAGACGGCGTCGATCAGGTTCTGCTATTCGTGGTCGACATCCTGAACGAAGAAGCCACCTTGCTGGTGCCAAACGATGTGGTCAAAGGCGTTGCTGAAAAGAGCTTTGGCGCGTCGGTTGAGGGAGACAGCGTTGTTTTGCCCGGCGTGATGAGCCGCAAAAAGCAGATCATCCCGAACCTCAAGGTCTGATCGGCTGAGCTCTCAGAGGTCAAGACGCCCAGAACGGACGGCGGGGGCAGCACCCTCTGGCAAAACTGGTCAAGCTCTGCCATAGGCTTGGCCGTACTCTGCTCTGCCGAAAGAGGCTCTATGACCCAGATCATTCACGCTCTCAGCGACATTTCCGAACGCTACAACGCGCTGTTTGTTGATCTTTGGGGCTGTGTGCACAATGGCATCACCGCGTTCCCCGAGGCCGTTGCTGCCCTGCAGCAATACCGGGCCATGGGCGGATATGTCGTGTTGGTCACCAACTCTCCCAAACCCCGCGCAGGGGTTGCCGAACAGCTGGTTCATTTCAATGTGCCGGCGGATTCATACGACACCATTGCAACGAGCGGTGACTCGGCGCGGTCCGCGATGTTTCGGGGCGTGGTTGGGCACAAAGTGTATTTCATGGGGGAATGGCAGCGGGACGCGGGCTTTTTCGAGCCGCTGAAAATTCTGCACCACCCTATTCATATTGAAAGCGTTCCGTTGGATCAGGCCGAAGGCATTGTGTGCTGTGGCCCGTTCGACCCGATGGCAGACCCCGATGTGAACCGACCCGACTTTCTGTATGCCAAACAAATGGGCCTGAAACTGCTCTGTGCGAATCCTGACATTGTCGTGGACCGGGGTGAGGTGCGCGAATGGTGTGCCGGCGCTTTGGCACGGCTGTACACCGAAATGGGCGGCGAGAGCCTGTATTTCGGCAAACCGCATCCGCCGATCTACGATCTGGCCCGCCGCCGGCTGCAGGAACTGGGGGCGGATATCGCAGATGGTGACATCATGGCGATCGGAGATGGCCCACACACCGACATCATGGGTGGTATGGGTGAGGGAATCGATACGCTCTTTATCTCGGGTGGGCTGGCCGCTGCCGAGACCAAAACATCGCATCACCCGCATGCCGAGTCGCTGGCCGACTATATTCGGCAAGAAAAAATCAATCCGACCTACACAATTGGGCGCCTGAGATAGCCATTTAGGGCTTGATTTTCTGCAGTTGCGAAGTAATAAAGTTGCCAACACTGGGCCGTTGGTGATTTTTTCTTTCACGGCCGATATCGAGTGAGGGTGACATGTTGGACAATCTTCCACGCGGAACGATCTGTATCGAAGACATCGAAATGGGCATGAGCCGGCACCTGCGCAAAGTGGTGACGGACGAAGATATCGAAATGTTCGCGCAGGTTTCTACCGACCGGAACCCGGTGCATCTGGATGATGACTACGCCCGCGATACGATATTCGAGGGCCGCATCGCCCACGGAATGTTGACGGCAGGCCTGATCTCGGCGGTGATCGGAGAACAACTGCCTGGCCATGGGACGGTGTACATGGGCCAATCGCTCAAGTTTCTGGCCCCTGTCCGCCCCGGCGACATGGTCTATGCCGAGGTCAAGGTCGTCGATATCGACTTCTCCAAACGCCGCGTCAAGCTGGATTGCCACTGTTCGGTGGATGGCAAAAAGGTGCTGGTCGGCGAAGCCATGGTTCTGGCTCCGTCACGCAAATTCGACTGATCCGGGAACCCAGCGCATAACGATTTACTGCCCCGTTTGTAAATCGCGGCAAGTGTTGATCTGGGTCATATGGCGTTCTCCTCAATCAAGGCAGGCTGCACCGCAATCGGACCAGCTACGTTGATGGTGGATGATGGCTGCAACACACAAATCTGATCTTCTGGACATTACTCAAAAGGAATTTGCCAAGCTGCAGGCCTTGATTGCGCCGGTAACTGACCAGAAGGCCTTGCAAAAAGACGAAGATGACACGTCGATAAAGGACGTGATCGGGCATCGCGCGCACTGGATCGACCTGTTCCTGAGCTGGTACGCCGATGGGCAGGCTGGGAAACCCGTTTACTTCCCGGCTAAAGGATACAAGTGGAACGAGCTTAAGCGCTACAACGCCGAGCTGCGCCAGACGCAGGCGGGCCTGTCGTGGGGCGCGGCAATCGCAGCACTGGAGGACAGGTACGCAAAGCTGATCGCGTTTATCGAGGCGAACCCGGACTCAGAGCTGTATGGTGGCCCCATGAAAGGGGGCAACAATAACTGGACGCCCGGGCGATGGGCCGAGGCCGCCGGACCAAGCCATTTCAGATCGGCGGCAAAGTACATCCGTGCGCGATTGAAAGCGATGTAACGGTGTCAGCGGCTTTGCCAACCCGGACAAAAGGCGAAGCCCCTAGGGTCGAACGAGAAGGAAGCGGAATTTCGATGATCAGGCGGCATGCGAACGCGTAAATCACGCCTGGTTCGAAAATGAGGTGCTTGAACATATCCCTGTGGGACAGTACCCAAGCCTCATGCACATCATCCGGGATTTCCAGTTTGTCGAGCTAGAAGATCGCGGCGCAAGCGCGGCGATCGGAAACTTTGACGGTGTCCATATCGGGCACCGTTCGGTCATAGAACTGGCCCGCAGTGCGGCGCCCGACGCACCCTTGGGCGTGCTGACATTTGAGCCGCACCCGCGTGAGTTTTTCGCGCCTGACGCCGCTCCGTTCCGTCTGATGCGGGGCAGCGCACGGGCGCACCGCCTGGAAAAGCTGGGTGTGAAAAAGCTGTATGAACTGCCGTTCAACGCAGCCCTGGCCGGATTGGCGCCGGAAGAGTTTGCACGCGACGTGATCTGCGACGGGCTCGGCCTGTCTCATGTCGTTGTCGGCGCTGATTTCTGCTTCGGAAAAGGGCGCAGTGGAACGGCAGACGATATGGTCCGGTTCGGTAAGGAGATGGGGTTTGGCGTTACCATCGCGCCCCTGATGGAACGCTCGGAAAACGTGGTTTCATCGACCGCGATCCGCACTGCGCTCAGCGACGGCCGCCCGCGTGATGCGGCGGCAATGCTGGGCCACTGGCACCGGATCGAGGGTGAAGTGGTTGGCGGCGAACAGCGGGGGCGCGAATTGGGGTATCCCACCGCCAACATGTCCATCGAAGGCCTTCACCCCCCCGCGTTTGGCGTTTACGCCGTTCTTGTGGATGTGCTGGATGGCCCACATACGGGCAGCTATCACGGAGCCGCATCGATCGGTGTACGGCCGATGTTTCATGGCGAGGTTCCCAATATCGAAACCTTCCTTTTCGATTTCTCCGGCGATCTGTACGGCGCAACCCTGTCCGTTGGATTGGTCGAGTACCTGCGCCCCGAGATGACCTTCGATGGAGTGGACGGGCTGGTCGCGCAAATGGATGCTGATTGCGACCGTGCACGCACCCTGCTGGCGGCCGAATGAGCAAAGACCCGATTGATCGTTCGGACCTGTCCCCGCGTTTTTGGGAACGCAAACCCCTGCGCAAGATGAACCCGCGCGAATGGGAAGCCCTGTGTGACGGCTGTGGCAAATGCTGCCTGAACAAGCTGGAAGACGAGGACACGGGCGAGGTTGCCTTGACCTGCGTGGCCTGCCGCTTGCTGGACGATGAAAGCTGTCGGTGCACACAGTACGACATTCGGCACCAATTTGTTCCGGAATGTATCGTAATGACGCCTGACAATATCGACACGCACGCGTATTGGCTGCCACAGACGTGCGCGTATCGGTTGTTGTGGGAGGGCAAACCTCTTTACGACTGGCACCCGTTACTGTCTGGTACGCCAGACAGCGTCCATGCTGCAGGTGTATCGGTGAAAGGACGTACCGTGTCAGAGTTCGAGACGCCCGAAGAAGACTGGGAAGAATACATTATTGAGGAACCCAACTGATGCATTTTGCCTCTGACAATTCCGGGCCGGTTCACCCCGAGGTTCTGACAGCGCTGGCTGAGGCCAATCAAGACTATCAGATGGCCTATGGCGCGGACACGTTGATGAACGAAGTGCGCGACCGGATTCGAGGGATTTTCGAAGCCCCGGGGGCCGCAGTCTATCTTGTGGCGACCGGGACGGCGGCAAATTCTTTGGCATTGGCCACTCTGTCAAATCCCTGGGACACCGCGTTCTGTTCACCCGTGGCCCATATCCACGAGGACGAGTGCAATGCCCCGGAATTCTACACCGGGGCAAAGCTGACCCTGGTACCTGGTGGCGACAAGATGTCCCCCGAGGCCCTGCGCAAGTCGATCCTGGCCGAGGAAACCCGTGGCGTGCATGGACCGCAGCGTGGTCCGGTTTCCATCACGCAAGTGACCGAGCGGGGTTCGGTTTACACACTGCAAGAGTTGCAGGCGCTCTGCGACGTGGCAAAGGAATACGGCCTGCCGGTTCATCTGGACGGCGCACGCTTTACCAATGCGCTGGTGGCCCTGAATTGCTCGCCGGCCGAGATGACTTGGAAATCCGGGATGGACGCCGTCAGCTTTGGTGGCACCAAAAATGGGTTAATGGGCGTCGAGGCGGTGATCTTTTTCGACGAAAGCAAAGCCTGGGAGTTTGAGCTTCGTCGCAAACGGGGGGCGCATCTGTTTTCCAAACACCGCTATTTGTCCGCTCAGATGGCCGCCTATCTGCGAGATGACCTGTGGTTGCGATCGGCTCGAAAAGCCAACGCAAACTGCGCGCAACTGGCGGATGGCCTGCGCACTGCCGGAGCCGCATTCCTGCATGAGCCGCAAGCCAACATGATCTTTGCGAGCTTCCCCCGCCGCACGCATCGGCACCTGCACGAAGCCGGGGCCGTGTATCACCTCTGGGGGTGTGAATTGGATGGGGCTGACGAGGATGAAATGCTGGCCTGTCGCCTCGTCTGCGACTGGTCCATTGGAACGGACCAAATCAAGCGTTTTCTCTCGCTGCTTTGACAACGCGGCCGGTTTTAGAATCGAGCATACGGTTCATGGGCAGGACGACCAGAACTCGAAAATTTGCGCGGCTGTTTCCTGAGGATGCGAAATGGGTAGCATGTGCCCTGCCCCGTTGATGCACACCTCTCTGGCGGCGGGCAGGCGGCGCTGGAGACCTGCGTTGATTGCGGCAATCGCCGGATGCGTCTCAGCGCCCCGCATCAGCAGAACCGGCATGGTGACCTGATCCAGAATACCCGGTTTCAGAAACCCCGAACGGTCGCCGAACAACACGTCTTCGACCGGAGGGACCAGTTTCATCCCACGCACCATGGCTGCGCGCGTCTTTTCAGGCAGATCGGGCCAACGTGGACTGTCTTCATCGGTCCACAACCGATTGAACAGACGCGCGGCCAGCCTGTCATCGCCCGCCGCCAGCGCTGCCGCATAGGGCTGCGCATCTCGGTCATGCTGCTTCATAAGCAAAGGTGCGTCTTGTTTGGCCACCGCAAAGAATACAGGTTCGATCAGCACAGCACTGCGTATCAGGTCGGGATGTTCGATGGCCAAACGCAGGGCAACCATCCCCCCAAAGGAATGTCCGATCACATCCATGGGTTCTGCAATCTGGTCTAGTGCCTGCGCGGTCACCGCATCAAAAACATCGCTGTGACCATCCCAATCCGGGCTGCGCCCATGTGAGAGCATGTCCGGCGCAATCAGCGTTGCCTGATCCCCAAACGCAGCCGCCAGCCCAGCCCATGCCCCGGAATGCGCAATCGTGCAGTGCAGGGCGAGCACCTTGCGCGCGCCGCCTCCAAGCTCTCTGACAAATGTCGGGTGTGAGGGCGAACCCTCGCATGTCACCCCTTCATCTCCGCCAAATGGTGGTCGAGATCGTCGAGCCGGTCCTGCCCCCAAAAGCGCTGACCGTCCGGTGTGATGTAGAAGGGCGCACCAAACACACCCCGGTCAACCGCCTCTTCCAGATTGGCCGCATAGGTTTCTGCTCCGACGAGTAGGCCGCTGTCGGCCAGGTTGGGGTCAAAACCGGCATCTGTCAGGCAATCGCGGATCACGTCGTCCTGGGCGATGTCCTTTTCCTCGGCCCAGCAGGCGCGCAGCAGCGAATGGCATAGTTTTCCAACATCGCCTGAGCCGTCCTGAATGGCTGCGATCACCGCATAGGACGAGGGCGCCATATTGGTTGGCCAATGTGCCGGTTGCAGATTAAACGCCATGCCGAGTTTCTTGGCCTGACGCTGCAATTCCTGAACACGGTACTCCTGGCGGGAGACATGTCGGTCCTTCGGTGGCGTCCCCCCGGTGCGGCCAAACAGGGCAATGATGTCCATCGGTTTGTAGTTGATCGTGGCCCCGTGTTTCGCGGCAACCTCTTCCAAACGCTGGCCCGCCAGGTAGGAATAGGGCGACAGTGTCGCAAAAAAGTAGTCAATCTCGGCCATGTTCACTTTCTCCGCTGCGTTATCTTTGCGGGACGGTAAGGCCATGCTAAGCGGAGTCAACATCACGAATCTGTCACATTGCCATTGCTGCCCGGGGACCTCAGCCGATGCCGACACTTCACGAACCCAAGCTGATCGCTGGGAACGCAAATCTTCCGCTTGCCGAAACCATCGCACGCCGCATGAGCCTGCATCGCGGCGTTGACCAGGGCCTGGTCGATGCACGGGTCGAACGGTTCAATGACGGAGAGATTTTCGTTGAAGTGTTCGAGAACGTCCGTGGCGAGGACATGTTTATCATCCAGCCGACCTCGAACCCGGCCAATGACAATTTGATGGAACTGCTGATTATCGCCGATGCGCTGCGCCGATCATCAGCCTCGCGGATCACTGCCGTGATCCCCTATTTCGGATATGCCCGTCAGGACCGCCGCACCAAGGCCCGCACACCGATCAGTGCCAAACTTGTAGCCAATATGCTGACCGGTGCGGGACTCGAGCGGGTTCTGACCATGGACCTGCATGCCGCTCAGATTCAGGGGTTCTTTGATATTCCAGTAGACAACCTCTACGCCTCACCGATCTTTGCGCTGGATGTGAAAAACCAGTTTAGGGACCGGATGGACGAGATCATGGTTGTTTCGCCGGACGTGGGCGGTGTGGCGCGCGCACGGGAATTGGCCAAACGGATCAATGCACCTCTGTCGATCGTCGACAAACGCCGCGAAAAAGCAGGCGAAGTGGCCGAAATGACGGTGATCGGGAGCGTTAAAGACAGAATTTGCCTGATTGTCGACGACATGTGCGACACGGCGGGAACGCTGTGCAAAGCGGCGCAGGTTCTTTTGGATAATGGCGCGAAAGAGGTACACTCTTACATCACGCACGGCGTTATGAGCGGCCCTGCAGTTGAGCGTGTGACCAACTCAGTCATGAAGTCTCTGGTTCTGACCGACACGATCGAACCGACCCCTGAGGTGAGCAAGGCCAAGAATATCCGCATCGTTCCAACCGCTCCGATCTTTACACAGGCGATCCTGAATATCTGGAACGGAACAAGTGTGTCTTCGCTATTCGAAGACCGGACGCTGATCCCTATTTACGAATCGCTCTACCATATGGATTGAGACCTCAAGGCGGACGTCCCTGGGTCCACCTTCTTGGACTTTAAGCAGCCCAGATCGAACGCCCCTCTGAGTCAATCAGCACGTTTCGATCAAATCCGCTCAACTTACTTGACTGCCGTGCGGTGTTTGGCTGCAATATTCAGGTATTGCGCCGCGAAGAGTACAGTCAAAAGGGACAGGTTGTTGCTGGATTACTCGAAGTTTCGGGACCGCCCAATTCCCAGAATCGCAAACCCGCCAACGGCCTTGGACTACAAGGACTTATCTGTCGATCTGACCGATAACCGCGCGCAGGAACCATTGGTAGATCTCAGCGATTACGGTGTGTCCGGCCTTAACTTCTATGCGCGGCGCGACGGTTTGAACGCGCCCTATCGCCGGTCGCTATCGACTTCGGAGCCGCAAGTTCGTGTTCGCGAATCGCTTGCCGACAGGCTTTCAGACATCAACGAAGAACTGGTCAATTTGGGTATTGAATTCTTTGCCCTAAATGGATTTCGGCCATTGGCGGTGCAGCAAGACCTGTGGGCATTCTTCATGTCCGAGGCCCGAACAACCTTACCCGATCCAACAAAGGAAGCATGCGTCGCATTCGCGGGCCAGTATTGTTCGGACCCGCGCCGTTTTGAGGTCACCGATCCACGGACATGGCCGACCCATATCACCGGCGGGGCCATCGACTTGACGCTACGTAATCTGGAAACCAAGGAACACTTATTCTTTGGCGGTGTGTTTGACGATCCCGCAGCCGTCACCCACACGCGGTTTTTTGAAGAGCGTCTCGAAACGGTTGGTGGTGATTGCGGGCAGTTGACCCTGAGCGAACTGGAAGCGCTGCAAAACCGCCGCCTGCTGTATTGGGCGATGTGTAGCGCCGGGTTCACCAATTACGCGTTCGAGTGGTGGCACTACGATTTGGGAACGCAGTTGTGGGCAGCAAATCGATCCGCCGCCAACGACGGCAATCCGGTGACGGCATGGTACGGACCCGCTGTGCTCTAGGTAGCGTTCGCACAGCAGGAAAAGCCGATGCGCTCATGAAACATCCCAATCATCTACATGCGCGACTTCGCCAATTGCGATCCAGGCAACCCGTATCCGTGCAATACGAGTGTCGGACCACGTCCGAAACACTGCGTGGAACTCATTAGGTGTAATGTCTTCGGCCTGCACCTCGGCACGCAGCGCTGACGACGTATCGACATCCCACAGTGACACGCCAATCTGCACCAAAGGCACCGAACGAAATGGCTCGCTAAAGCGGATCGCGGTTCGACGTTCGCGGGGGCCATCTCCGGTCCACATGTCTCCGCCTTCGGCGAACTCGGAGAACAGCACTTCTTCGCCCTGATCGATGCCGATGGGATGGGTCTGAAATTTCTTCATACTGTCATCATCGTTCAACAATTCCCGCAACGTATCCCGAGCTTTTAGCAAAAGCACGACAAAAAACGGCCCAGCTTTCACTGGGCCGTCTAAAAACACTAACATTCTGAGGCCGTTACAGGCTCATATGCGTCCCAAGGGCTTCCATATCGGCCAGCAGCTTCGCAGCATCGTCGACGATGGTTTGATCATCACCGGCCTTGGCGGCCTCGTGCGAGGCGCGCGCCTCTTCGATCATCTCATCCAGATGAGACCGAGTCACCTCTGCAACCGGAATGGCCTTTTCCGCCAGAACCGACAGGCTGTCGCCGTTGATCTGGGCAAACCCGCCAGTGACCAGGTATTCGCTGGACCCTTCGGGCGCTTCAACCTTCAGCAGACCGGGGCGCAGGGTTGTGATGGTGGGGGCATGATCAGGCATCGCCGTCATGTCCCCGTCCGCGCCGGGAATCTGGACCGCGCTGGCCTCAAGCGAAGCAAGGCTCCGCTCGGGGCTGACGAGGTCGAATTGCATTGTGTTTGCCATCAGGTTTGCTCCTTAGGCGGCTTCTGCGGCCATCTTCTCGGCTTTGGCGACCACATCGTCGATGCCGCCAACCATCAGGAAGGCTGCCTCGGGCAGGTGATCGTATTCGCCAGCGACAACAGCTTTGAACGATGCGATGGTCACGTCCAGAGGAACCTGAACGCCCGGCGAACCGGTGAAGACTTCGGCAACGTCGAACGGCTGCGACAGGAAGCGTTCGATCTTACGGGCGCGTGCAACGGTCAGTTTGTCTTCTTCCGACAGTTCGTCCATGCCGAGGATGGCGATGATGTCCTGCAGCGACTTGTAGCGCTGGAGGATCTGCTGAACGTCGGTCGCAACCGCGTAGTGCTCTTCACCAACGATGGCCGGGTCCAGCAGACGCGACGACGAGTCGAGCGGGTCAACAGCCGGGTAGATACCCTTTTCCGAGATCGCGCGGTTCAGAACGGTGGTCGCGTCCAAGTGCGCAAACGAGGTTGCAGGCGCAGGGTCGGTCAGGTCGTCCGCAGGAACATAAATGGCCTGAACCGAGGTGATCGAGCCCGACTTGGTCGAGGTGATGCGTTCCTGCAGGGCGCCCATGTCGGTCGCCAGTGTTGGCTGGTAGCCCACCGCCGAAGGAATACGACCCAGCAGAGCCGAAACCTCGGAGCCCGCCTGTGTGAAGCGGAAGATGTTGTCGACGAAGAACAGAACGTCGGTACCGGACTGGTCGCGGAACTGCTCGGCCAGGGTCAGACCGGTCAGAGCAACACGCGCACGCGCTCCGGGAGGTTCGTTCATCTGTCCGTAAACCAGGGCCACCTGCGATTCCGACAGGTTGTCCGGCTTGATCACGTTCGATTCGATCATTTCCCAGTACAGGTCGTTGCCTTCACGGGTCCGTTCGCCAACACCCGCAAACACCGAGTAGCCCGAGTGCACTTTTGCGATGTTGTTGATCAGCTCCATGATCAGAACGGTTTTACCAACGCCGGCACCGCCGAACAGGCCAATCTTACCGCCTTTGGCGTAGGGGGCCAGCAGGTCCACAACCTTGATGCCGGTCACCAGAACCTCGCTCTCGGTCGACTGTTCGTCGAACGCAGGGGCGGGCTGGTGGATGCCCCGGGATTCGGATGCGTTGACCGGGCCTTTTTCGTCGATGGGTTCGCCCACAACGTTCAGGATTCGGCCCAACGTCGCGTCGCCGACCGGCACCGAGATCGGGCCACCGGTGTCGGTGACTTCCTCGCCACGGACCAGGCCTTCGGTCGCGTCCATCGCGATGGTACGGACGGTGTTTTCACCCAGGTGCTGAGCAACTTCCAGCACCAGGCGCTTGCCGTTGTTGGTGGTTTCCAGCGCGTTCAGAATTTCAGGCAGCTGATCTTCGAAGTGCACGTCGACGACGGCCCCGATGATCTGTGTGACTTTGCCTTTTGCATTCGCCATGTTTCGTCTCCGGTTTGTCTCTACAGCGCTTCGGCGCCGGAAATAATTTCAATCAGCTCGTTGGTGATCACAGCCTGACGCGAGCGGTTGAACTGGATCGTCAGCTTGTCGATCATTTCACCCGCGTTACGCGTTGCGTTGTCCATCGCGGACATCCGTGCACCCTGTTCCGACGCTCCGTTTTCGAGCAGAGCCGAGAAGATTGCAGTCGCAACCCCTTTGGGCAGCAGGTCGGCCAGAATGGCCTCTTCGCTGGGCTCGTAGTCGAAAATGGCACCGCTGTCGTCACCTGCCGCTTCGTCCTCGAACGAGGCGGGGATGACCTGCTGTGCCGTCGGGATCTGGGTCACAACGTTGACGAACTTCGAATAGAAGATCGTGGCAACATCGAACTCACCCCCGTCAAAGCGGGATAGGACGTCCTTGGCGATGTCTTGCGCGTTGGTGTAGCCAATACGCTTGACCTCGCTCAGGTCGACATGTCCAACGAACAGATCGCCAAAATCACGCTTGAGCGCATCACGGCCTTTCTTACCGACGGTCAGAACCTTGACCGTCTTGCCTTTGGCACGCAGCTCGTCCGCCTTTTGGCGGGCCAGCTTGGCGATGTTCGAGTTGAAGCCGCCGCACAGACCGCGTTCAGCTGTCAGCACAACCAGCAGATGCACATCATCACTGCCCGTACCACGGAGCAGCTTGGGGGCGCTGTCGCTGCCCCCAACCGACGCCGCCAGCCCCGCCATCACGGCATTGAACCGCTCGGCATAGGGGCGCGAGGCTTCGGCAGATTCCTGGGCGCGGCGCAGTTTTGCAGCCGCGACCATCTGCATGGCTTTGGTGATCTTGCGGGTCGATTTGACCGACTCGATCCTGTTTTTAAGGTCCTTCAGACTAGGCATCGGAACCTCCTATCAAGCGAAGGTTGCGGCGTATTCGTCGATCGCTGCCTTGATCTTGTCGGACGCTTCACCTTTGACCTTGGGATCTTCGTCGGTGATCCACTTCAGCAGGTCAGCATGCTTACCACGCAGATGCGCCAGCAGACCAGCCTCATAGCGGCCAACATCCGAGACGTCGATCTTGTCGAGGTAACCGTTGGTGCCTGCGAAGATGACGCAGACGATTTCCGCGTTGGTCAGCGGCGAGTACTGCGGCTGTTTCATCAGCTCGGTCAGGCGCGCACCACGGTTCAGCAGTTGCTGGGTTGCGGCGTCGAGGTCCGAACCAAACTGTGCAAACGCGGCCATTTCGCGATACTGTGCCAGTTCCAGTTTAACCGGACCAGCAACCGATTTCATCGCATCAGTCTGAGCCGACGAGCCCACGCGCGAAACCGACAGACCGGTGTTCACAGCAGGACGGATACCTTGGTAGAATAGTTCAGTTTCCAGGAAGATCTGACCGTCGGTGATCGAGATCACGTTGGTCGGAATAAAGGCTGATACGTCACCACCCTGCGTTTCGATAACCGGCAGAGCGGTTAGCGAGCCCGCGCCGAAGTCTTCGTTCAGCTTCGCCGAACGCTCCAGCAGGCGCGAGTGGAGGTAGAATACGTCGCCCGGATACGCTTCACGTCCGGGCGGACGGCGCAGCAGCAGCGACATCTGACGATAGGACACAGCCTGTTTCGACAGGTCATCGTAGATGATCAGAGCGTGACGGCCATTGTCGCGGAAGTATTCAGCCATCGCGGTCGCGGCGTACGGTGCCAGGAACTGCATCGGTGCCGGGTCGGACGCGGTTGCGGCGACAACGATCGAATAGTCAATCGCACCGGACTCTTCCAGTTTCTTCACCAGCTGCGCAACGGTCGAACGCTTCTGACCAACCGCAACGTAAACGCAGTACAGTTTCTTCGACTCGTCGTCGCCCGCTGCGTCGTTGTAAACTTTCTGGTTCAGGATGGTGTCCAGCGCCACAGCGGTTTTACCAGTCTGGCGGTCACCAATGATCAGTTCCCGCTGGCCGCGGCCGATCGGGATCATCGCGTCAACCGATTTCAGACCGGTTGCCATCGGCTCGTGCACCGACTTACGCGGGATGATGCCGGGGGCTTTGACGTCTGCAACGCCACGCTTCGAGGCCTTGATCGGGCCTTTGCCGTCCAACGGGTTGCCCAGACCGTCAACAACGCGGCCCAACAGTTCGTCACCGATCGGAACGTCCACGATCGAGTTGGTGCGCTTAACGGTGTCACCTTCTTTGATGTCACGGTCAGACCCGAAGATAACAACACCGACGTTGTCGCTTTCCAGGTTCAGCGCCATACCCATGATGCCGCCGGGGAATTCGACCATCTCACCGGCTTGTACATTGTCCAGGCCGTATACACGGGCAATCCCGTCACCGACGCTCAGCACGCGGCCGATCTCGGCCACTTCGGCTTCCTGACCAAAATTCTTGATCTGGTCCTTCAGGATTGCAGAAATCTCTGCAGCTTGGATTCCCATTTATCCGACCTCTTTCATTGCATTCTGTAGGGAGTTGAGCTTCGAACGGATCGAGCTGTCGATCATTTTCGAGCCCACTTTAACGACAAGACCGCCGATGAGGCTTTCATCAACGGTCGCATTGATTGTCACGGTTTTGCCCACACGCTCGGATAGCGTTTTGGACAGTTTATCCAGTTGCGTCTTGGTCAGCGCCTTGGCCGAGGCGACATCGGCGGTCACTTCGCCACGCTCTTCAGCCAGCATGTCGCGCAGCACCTGTACCAGCTGCGGCACAACGAACAGACGACGCTTTTCAGCCATCAGGCCCAGCGTGTTGCGCAGGATGGTGTGCAGACCCATCTTGTCGGCGATTGCGGTGATTGCGCCTTCTTGTTCTGCTCGGGAAATCAGCGGTGAAGCGATTAGGTCGCGCAAATCGGCACTTTCGTCCAAAGCTGCTGCCAAGTCATTGATGCCGGTTTCCAGACCTGCGAGGTCTTTATTCTCTTTGGCGATCTCGAAGATCGCAGTGGCATAGCGTTCGGCAATGCCTGTGGAAATCGAAGCTGGTTCGGACACGTCCACCCTTCCGATATTTGAGGCCCCGAATTCGCGTTGCGGCAGCTACCCCGGGGGCGTGAAGAAACCCCGTCCAGAAGGCCGGGGATCAAAATCAACGGGGGTCTAGCAGAGCCGAACCAACCTAGCAATATGTTATGCCGGTCAGTCACTTTTGCACAAAACGTTTACTTTCAAACGGTTAGGCAAAGTGCGACCCTTTTGACCGGTTCTTCCGTTTGAAAAATGTTACGAAGTTGCAGCTTTTTGCGATTCCTGTGGCGAAATTCTCGCAATTTAGCGGGAACCAATTTTCAAAACGGCCTGCCAAAATCGCTAAGCTGGCTTTAAGAGACCATCCAAAGCCTTGATCGGGCGTCGGGCTGTATCCTTGGTCACGCTGCCGCTGGGCGGCCGGATATGCTTGGTTGCTTCGACCATCAATACCCCGCCCGCCATGATGGTCGGCAGACGCTGGCCGGTCTTTTCAATCAGCCCGGACGATTTCAGCCAGAACCGGCGAAACGAAGGTGGCAAATAGAGCGCCGAGCAATGATTTTCCGGAGCAAAATGATGCGCCCTCAGCTGGTTCTCCAATTGCGAAGCCGAGTAGGGATGTCCAAACCCAAACGGTGTCACGTCCGAGCGCGACCACAGCCCTGCCCGGTTCGGAACAATAAACAGGGCCCGCCCGCCAGGTCCCAAGACACGCCAGCACTCGTCGAGCAACTGATTTGGTCGTTCAGAGGTCTCCAACCCATGCATCACGATCAACTTGTCCACGTGCCCGGTTTCTATCGGCCAAAGGGTTTCTTCGGTCAGCACGGACACGTTGGGCAGTCCCGCAGGCCAAGGCATCACCCCTTGCGGTCCGGGCATCAAGCCAATCACACGCCTGGCATCGGCCAGATAGGGACGCATTAAAGGCACCGCAAAGCCAAATCCTGCGACCGTCTGTCCCTTGGCCTCGGGCCACAGATCTGTCAGCCGACCACGGATCGCAGCCTGCGCCGCGCGCCCGAGCGTGCTGCGGTAGTAGAAATTCCTCAGATCCTGCACATCAAGATGCATTGCGGACACCTGGACAATCGGCTTAGCTGGGCGCAGTCTAGCAATGAAAGGGCAAAAGGCCATGCCTCTTGAGATCGTAACAATCCCATGCCTTAGCGACAATTATGCCTATCTTGCGCACAATGCCGCCAGCGGCCAGACTGCCCTGATCGACGCGCCCGAAGCGGCCCCAATTCTGAAGGAGTTGGGCGACCGGGGATGGACCTTGAGTCACGTGTTGCTGACTCACCACCACTGGGATCATGTGGATGGCCTTGCCAAAATACTTGAACGACAGCCCGCCAGGGTAGTCGGAGCGGCGGCGGATGCGCATCGCCTACCCAAGCTGGACCTTCAGGTGGCCGAAGGTGACGTATTCGAAATCGGCGGAGAGCCGGTGCACGTGTTGGATGTCTCCGGCCACACAATCGGGCACGTCGCATATTACCTGCCGGACAGCGCCGTGGTCTTTACCGCAGACAGCCTGATGGCCTTGGGCTGCGGTCGGTTGTTCGAGGGCACCCCCTCGCAAATGTGGACCTCACTCAGCAAACTGGCGGCACTGCCCGACGACACGCTGGTCTGTTCCGGTCATGAATACACACAGTCGAACGCAAAGTTTGCCATTACGGTGGATCCAGACAATGCGGCTCTGCGGGATCGCATGGCAGATATTGACCGCGCCCGCGCGGCAGGAAAGCCGACCGTGCCCTCGAGACTTTCGCTTGAAAAAGCCACAAACCCGTTTCTGCGCGCGGATGACCCGGCGATTCTCGCACATCTGGGAATGAAAGGGGCTGATACAGCGTCCGTTTTTGCGGAAATCAGGGCTAGAAAAGACCGGTTTTAGTGCCTATTTGCCTCTCTTCACAGTCACGGTCACAACAAATGTGACTGTCAAGTGTAAGAAAACCCTTGAAGCCGGGCCACGATCAACCAAACTCTAATAGTATGAGGACATGGTTGGGATGGGGATCCGGCCTAAAGCCCGGCCCTTCCGACCCAATACTAGAGGAGCACCCGCGTGCCTTCATTCTCGAGCACATTGGAACAAGCCATACACGCGGCGCTTGCAGCCGCCAATGAACGGCGCCATGAATTTGCAACGCTAGAGCATCTGCTGCTGGCGCTGCTGGAAGAACCTGACGCGATACGCGTCATGAAAGCGTGCAGTGTGGACCTGGACGAGTTGCGCAGCACCCTGATCGAGTTCATTGACGAAGACCTGTCTAATCTTGTGACGGACATCGACGGATCCGAGGCCGTTCCAACCGCTGCGTTCCAGCGCGTCATCCAGCGCGCTGCGATCCACGTGCAAAGCTCGGGCCGTACCGAGGTCACAGGCGCCAATGTGTTGGTCGCCATTTTCGCCGAGCGTGAGAGCAACGCGGCTTATTTCCTGCAGGAACAGGACATGACCCGATATGATGCGGTCAATTTCATCGCGCATGGCGTGGCAAAAGACCCGGCTTACGGTGAAAGCCGGTCGGTCTCTGGTGCGGATCAGGTCGAAGAAGAGGTTCAGTCCGGGTCCGGTGATTCAGAGCAAAAGGAAAGCGCGCTCGGTAAATACTGCATCGATCTGAACGCAAAGTCGCGCGCAGGAGACGTGGACCCGCTGATCGGACGTGCCGCCGAAGTCGAACGCTGTATTCAGGTGCTTTGCCGCCGCCGTAAGAACAACCCGCTGCTGGTGGGCGATCCGGGTGTCGGGAAAACTGCGATTGCGGAAGGTCTGGCCCATAAGATCGTTGGAGGTGAAGCGCCCGACGTCCTGGCCAACACGACCATTTACTCGCTGGATATGGGGGCCCTGCTGGCCGGAACACGATATCGCGGTGATTTCGAGGAACGCCTGAAGGCTGTTGTTACTGAGTTGGAGGATCACCCCGACGCGGTGCTGTTTATTGACGAGATTCACACCGTCATTGGCGCTGGCGCGACCTCAGGCGGCGCAATGGATGCGTCCAACCTGCTCAAACCGGCGTTGCAAGGTGGCAAGCTACGCACCATGGGTTCTACGACCTACAAGGAATTCCGTCAGCATTTCGAAAAGGACCGCGCGCTGTCGCGTCGGTTCCAGAAAATTGACGTGAACGAACCGTCGGTTGAAGACAGCGTGAAAATCCTGCGCGGTCTCAAGCCCTACTTCGAAAAGCACCACGATATCAAATACACCGCTGATGCGATTAAAACCGCTGTTGAACTGTCGGCACGCTACATCAATGATCGCAAGCTGCCCGACAAGGCCATCGACGTGATTGACGAGGCCGGTGCAGCACAGCATCTGGTTGCGGAAAGCAAGCGCCGCAAAACCATCGGTGTGAAAGAAATTGAGGCCGTAGTCGCCAAGATCGCCCGCATTCCACCGAAGAATGTCACCAAGGACGATGCCGAGGTCCTCAAGGATCTCGAAGTGTCGCTCAAACGCGTCGTGTTCGGTCAGAACGAAGCGATCGAAGCTCTATCGAGCGCGATTAAACTAGCGCGTGCTGGTCTGCGCGAACCTGAAAAGCCCATCGGCAACTACCTGTTCGCCGGTCCTACCGGTGTTGGTAAAACCGAAGTGGCCAAGCAACTGGCGGATACGCTGGGCGTGGAACTGCTGCGGTTCGACATGTCGGAATACATGGAGAAACATGCAGTAAGCCGTCTGATCGGTGCGCCTCCGGGATATGTCGGGTTCGATCAGGGCGGTCTGCTGACCGATGGTGTTGACCAGCATCCGCATTGCGTGCTGCTGCTGGATGAGATCGAGAAAGCCCATCCGGACGTATTCAACATCCTGTTGCAGGTCATGGATCATGGTGAGTTGACCGATCACAACGGCCGCACCGTGAACTTCCGCAACGTGGTCCTGATCATGACATCCAATGCCGGCGCACAGGAGCAGGCCAAGGCGGCCATCGGCTTTGGCCGGGATCGGCGCGAAGGCGAGGACACCGCTGCGATCGAGCGCATGTTCACGCCGGAATTCCGCAACCGTCTGGATGCCGTGATCTCATTCGCACCGCTGCCGAAAGAGGTCATCTTGCAGGTTGTCGAGAAGTTCGTGCTGCAACTTGAGGCTCAATTGCTGGATCGTGGCGTCACCATCGATCTGACCCCGAAAGCTGCCGAGTGGCTGGCCGATAAAGGCTATGACGACAAAATGGGCGCCCGCCCGCTTGGCCGCGTCATTCAGGAGCATATCAAAAAGCCGCTGGCCGAAGAGCTGCTATTCGGAAAACTCGCCAAAGGCGGTGTTGTCCGTGTCTCGGTCAAGAAGGGAGAATTGAACCTAGAAATTCTGGGGCCAGATCAACCCCGCATTCCGGGCGACAAGCCCCCGCTGCTGACTGCGGACTGATCCAAACCACCATTTCGAAGTATGGGACACCCGGCGATGTGACATCGCCGGGTTTTTCGATTGAGTTGGCGGCCAAAATTAGCATGCCGCTAAACTGCTTAAAAACCTGCGACGGAAATACTCTGCTGCATCGTTCTAATCTCATGGCGACCAATCAGGGAGACTGGGAGTGAACACAAGAATTGTCGCTATTTGTGGCACCGCCTTTGCTTTATCCGTTGTTGCTGTCATTGCCACGGCACAGCATCGATTCCGATACCATGACGAAACACAGTCCCAACCGCTGCGGCTGGTTCCGGCCACGGTTGATCCAGGCGCCAGTCGTACGCAGATCAACGAAACTGCATCGAAACTGCGCCTGTCGGGCAACGGCATTCCGGATCATCTGGTCGGGCAGTTTCCCAACCGCGGCAATCCGCATCAAATGACCAGCCAGAGCGTCAACCTGAACATTCCCAAAACGCCGAAGCAGAACGGAACGGTGACGCCATTGCGCATGGGTTGGAATTTCGGCGTTTCGCTCAATGGTGTTGTGTTTGACCCGCTGGCCGCCGAGTTCTGGAAAGGCGACCCGCGATCTGGCTGGTCCTACAACGCGCTGGGTGGCGCCATAGCGCTGGGTCTCGACGAAAACTACGCGCATGTTCAGGCAAACGGAAAGTATCACTATCACGGCGTGCCGACCGGGTTGGTCGAGCTGCTGGACTGGTCACCTGACGCACATTCGCCGCTGATCGGCTATGCGGCTTATGGGTTTCCAATTTATGCCATGACGGGCGTGATCGACGGGCGCGTGAGCGACATGACTTCGTCTTACCGGCTGAAGTCCGGGAACAGACCCGGCAGTAGAATGCCCAACGGGCGCCATGACGGGACGTTCAACGAAGATTATGTCTACGTTGAGGGCACCGGCAATCTCGACCAGTGCAATGGCGCATTCACAGTATCGGCAGAGTACCCTTCAGGAACCTACGCCTATTTTCTGACCGAGGATTACCCGGTGGTCCCGAGGTGCTTTAAAGGCACGCCCGACCAGAGCTTTCAGTTTGCCCGACGGTAGGCGCGGTATCCGTTTGCCAGACACACTGTCGGTTACCGCTCTGTGAGTTTCAGCTCGATCCGACGGTTCTGCGCCCTCGCTTCGGGTGTGTCCGCCGGGTTGACGGGTTGGAATTCACCAAACCCGTTGGCCGCAAGCCGGTTAGGCGGGATGCCCAGCGCATCCACCATATAACGAACGACCGACAAGGCGCGACCCTGGCTGAGTTCCCAGTTGTCGCGATACCGACCCGAGCCAGCCAAGGGCACATTGTCGGTGTGACCATCCACTCGGATCACCCAATTCAAGCCCTCTGGAATTTCGGCGGCGACGCTGCGCAAGATATTGGCCACCTTGGCCACCTCTTGCCGCCCTTCAGCAGACAACACCGCCGAGCCCGTATCAAAGAGAACTTCGGACGAGAACACAAACCGATCGCCTGCGATCCGGACGCCTTCCTGATTGCCCAGCACATCGCGCAGCCGCCCAAAGAATTCCGAGCGGTAACGCTCCAGGTCTTCGGCCTGCGCCGTCAGTTGCAGGTTTTGACCGGCCAGCGCTTCGGCTTCGGCCTCCAGACGGATGCGCTCGGCTTCTTCCAGCAAGCGCCGACGCCGTTCTTCCGAAGCCGCGCGCGCCAGAGCGGCGTTCAGATCCTGCCCCAAGGTCTGGATCTGAACTTCGGCCGCTGCGTTGCGGTCTTTGAAATCATCCAGCAGGGCCTGTAGAGAGCCCAATTGACCGCGCAAGGCGGCAATCTGCTGGTTCAGCAAAGCCGTCTCGCGTTGCGCTTTGGCGGACAGCGCTTTTTCTACGGAAATCGCCTCGCGCGCCACAGCCAACAATGCCTCGCGCTCGTCTGCCAGTGACCTTTGGCTTTCGGCGTCAGCCTGCGCCTGAGATTGCGCCGCCAACGCGGCCTGCAGCCGCGCCTGTAACTCCTCGTTGTTCAGTTCGCCGAACTGTCGTTCAAGTTCCGCTTTGGCCGCCTGCGCGGCCGCCAGAAGGGTCAGGGTATCTTCGGCCTCCTTGCGCTGCGCCTCAAGCGCCAAGGTCATGGCCGTGAGTTCGGCGTCTGCGTCCTGCAGCCGGGCGCGCAAGTTTTCGGCAGCAGCAGCCTCGGCAAGTCGGGCCGCTTCTTCATCCGTCAACTGCTGTTCCAGTTCGGCAATCTGCGCGGCACGCTCCTCGCCGCTTTGCTCCAAATCCGCGACCAGAGCCTCCAGCGCTTCGCGACGGGCCGCTGCCAGACGCGCGGCCTCGGCCTGCGCATCGATCTCATCACGGCTCTGCGCGAGAGCAAGGTTCAGGGCCTCCTGCTCGCTCAGCAGTTGCTCTCGCTGGGTTTCAAGCGCCTCGATGTCCCCCAGCGCCCGTTCCTGATCTGCGAGCAAAGCGGCGACCTGCGCCTCGAAATCGGTAATTCTCGTTTGGGCCTGATCCAGTGCCGCAGCCTGCCGGTCCCGCTCGGTTGTCAGCGAAGCAATCAGAGCTTGAGCCTGAGACAGGTCGTCTTCGGCCTGCGATAGCGTCGTGTTAAGAGCCCCCAACCGCGCCTGGAGCCGGCTGTTCTCGCGTTCTTCGAGACCTAGCGCGCCGGCGAGTGCCGCAACTTCATCGGAGAGCGCTGTAAGCTCGTCCTCCTGTCCCGAGATGGTTTCGCGCAGGACAAACTGCACCACCATGAAGATGGTCAGCACAAAGGTCAGCACCATCAAAAGCCCCGTCATCGCATCCACGAAGCCGGGCCAGACCGAGCCCTGGAATCGTTGACCTGTGCGCCGCGACAGGGCCATGGGTCACTCGCCTTCCGGCGTGGTGCGCACCGCGCCGCGCGGCAGGGTCAACGCCTTGACCAACAGTTCGACATCCTTGCGAAACTCGTTCATGCTCTCTTGACGACCTGCGGAAATCTCTTCGAGGATCCGCAGCAACTGTACGTCCATCGACCGTAGACGCATGCGGCTTTCCGCGTCGATCCCGTCGCCGGAATCTCTGTGATCTCGCATGTGATCTAGCAAAGCATCTTGCCCCAAAGCCACCCGTTCCAATGCCGCCGTGACACCTTCGGTTTCGGACTGACGTGTGTTCAGTTCACCGATGGTGTCGACCAACTGACCCAGCTTGGCCGAAACTTCGGCGCGGTCTGTTTCCTGTGCCGAGAACAGGGTTTGCAGCGCATCCATCTGTTCGGACATTGCATCCAGAACCGGCGTCAGGACTGCAATTTCTGCACCTGCGCCCTCCTCTGTCCCGGCAAATCCAACACGCGTGATCGAGGACAACCATTCCTCGAGTTCACGATAAAACCGGTTCTGGCCGTGACCCGCAAACAGCTCCAGCAATCCGACGATCAGCGAGCCCGCCAAACCCAAGAGCGACGAGCCAAAGGCAACGCCCATCCCCTGCAGTTGGGCCTCCAGCCCGGTCATCAACCGATTGAAAACGGTCAGTCCTTCTTCCCCTTCCTGCGGGTTCAGGCTGCGGATTGTGTCCACAATAGCGGGCACCGTGGTGGCCAGGCCAAAGAACGTACCCAACAGGCCCAGATAGATCAGGACATTGGTGATGTAACGTGTAATCTCGCGTTCTTCCTCAACCCGTTCGGCCACGGAATCGAGGATGGATCGTCTCGAGGTGGAACTGATCTGCGAACGCGCGCCTCTCTCTCGCAGTAAGGAGGCCAGCGGTGCCAACAACTGTGGCGTGCGCGCGTCTTCGCGCACCACCCCGCCCACAAAGGCCTCGATCCAGCGGACGGAGCCGATCAACTGTGTCACCTGATAAAAACAGGCAAACACGCCGATCACAAAGACAAGTAGGATGAAGCCGTTGAGGTACGGGTTCGCATAAAAGACCGGAAGCACGTAAGGCAGCGCCATAAAGACCCCAAGACCCGACAGCCCGATTGCGATCAACATCATCACAATTTGACGAATGGGATGCGAGAAATGCGGTCTCGCGCCCTGATGTGCCTGCGCCATGCGCGTGGTTCCCGGTTATTGCCTGCTCTAGCGCGAATCTAGCGAAAATCCGCCGGTGACGCCAAGGGTTTATGCGGTAAGGCTTCGAACCCGTTGCGACAACCACTCAAGATCTGGATCGCTTAACCCGATCTCGGCCAGATGCTCAACTGTGTTATACAAGTATTCGGTGTTAGGCCCCCGCCCGCCCACGGCCTGTGCAATGATCCGGGCCTGAT
The DNA here is from genome assembly GCF_056535885.1 of Ruegeria sp. B1. NCBI lineage: Bacteria > Pseudomonadati > Pseudomonadota > Alphaproteobacteria > Rhodobacterales > Roseobacteraceae > Ruegeria > Ruegeria sp. B1. Next base: position 4,056,318 of record NZ_JBQFJA010000001.1, read on the forward strand.
CCTCCAACGGCATGCCGCCGCAATACTGAACGTGATGCGCGTCGATCACGTAAGTCACGGCATTTACTACACTGCCCGTCTCCAGATGCACGTCCAGCATACGTTCGACATAGGCGGATGAGATCAACTCGCGTTCTCTTAGCTCGTGCAGCGTGCGGTCTTCGTGACCCTCCTCAACCGCCAGCGCCAGCCCTTTGCAATGGGCTTCAACCTGTTCATCGAGCGCCAGCACAAGCCCCGGCTTATCCTCCGTTCCGCGATGATGGATCGAGCTCATGCAGAAGGATCGGGCATACCCGAGCAGGGTCGCGCGTTCACTGTGCGCCACGGGAAATCCCGGGTTCCACAACAGCGATCCATATCCGAAAACCCACATCGTCATTGCACTGGTCCTTGCCCGTTTCGGCCTATAAACATCAATTCCAAGGCAGGAAAAAGGGCCATTTCTCATGCGCCGTCTGATACGAGTGTTCATTTTGGTTGCGGTGGCATGGAGCGGCTATTGGTTCATTGCCAGCTACGGCTTGCGCAGCGCCTTAACGGGCTGGTTCACCCAGCAGCAGGCGCTTGGCTGGCAGGCCGACTTTTCCGCCGTTGAAACCGCCGGTTACCCAACCCACCACGTGACCCGCCTGGACAACCCGGCCCTCGCCGATCCGATCAACGGAACAGCCTGGAGCGCGGATTGGATCGAATTTGAAAGCCCGGCCATCTGGCCCGGACGGCAAGTTCTACGCTTTGCCGACACACCGCAACGATTGTCCTATTTCGATCAAACCGCCACGATCGAGGCCAGCGCCTTGCAGGCCGAACTGCAACTGCAACCCGGCGTTGCGTTGGTTCTGGAAAAATGGCTCTGACCGCAGGGCCATGGTCGATTACCGAGGACGCGGACGCGCTGGCCGCGGGCAAAACCCTGGGTCTTGTCATGGAACAGACCGCTACGCCCGAAGCTTACGCCATTACGATGCGCGCAGACGGGTTTGCGCCCGGAGACGACCTGCGTGATCTGATGAAATCAGCCGCATCGCTGCCGCAGACGTTTGAAACGCTGGAACTGGACGCGGTTGTCACCTTTGACAAACCTTGGGATCGCAGCGCATTGGAGGAACGACGCCCACAACCGGTCCAGGTTGGGCTGCGGTTGGCTGAAATCAAATGGGGCGAGTTGCGCCTGTTCGCGACCGGCGAGCTGGATGTCGATAGCCAAGGTATCCCCACCGGCGAGATTGCAATGAAAGCCGAAAACTGGCGGGACATGATTGCGATGGCAAATGCTGCCGGTGCCCTGCCCGATCAGGCAGTTGACCCGGTCACCCGCGCCCTGAACTTTATGGCCAGTCTTGGCGGAAACCCCAACGCATTGGATTTACAACTGAATTTCCGCGACGGATTTGTCGCGCTAGGCCCGCTGCCCCTAGGTCCGGCGCCTCGATTGATCCTGCGCTAGCGACAATACGGGCCGCTGCGATACCGTGCCGTATCCAGGTGAAAATGATCGCGGTGATGCTGGTCTGAATTGGGGCCCAGAACCGTTCCGAACGGACCGCAGGCACCGCGCCAGACTTTCTTGAGCTGCGTCTGCGACGGGTTTTTGCGCCACCCATCGTAGACAGTGACAACTTCGCCGTCTGCCATGACGAAACCGGATATGTCGATCGCGCGCCCTTTGCCGTGCTCTGAGATTCGGGCGCCTTTACGGTTGTTTCGTGTGCGGCAGACGTAATGGGCGGCTACCTGCAACTGTACCACCGGTCCGCGCCGCTTGAATGTTGGCTTGACGGATCTGTCGACCCACTCGTTCAGTGCAATTGCAGTGCCACAGTCCATTGTCGATGGGCGACTGAGCGTGACACCGGACACCGATGTGATCTGAACTGCATCCTTGACACCACAGGCCTTGATCTTTCCGGGAACCGTGCCAACCGGTTTGCCCTGGATCGCGATATCGCCGCACACCGACCCCTTGCGCAGTTTACGCTTTTTGAACAGGGCGTCCTGCTCCAGAGCCTCGGGCCGCAAATACGGCATCAGCGAGGTTTCCGGCCCAAGCAACGGCAGATCCGCGGGACGAGCCGCAACCGCCAGAACCTGCGGAGAGGCCGGCCGGAGTTCAGGGCGCAATTTCGGAACGGTGATCACCAGAGCGGCTTCGCTCAACACCACATCCTGCAACGGCAGAGCATTTCCCGAATACGCAATCGGCCGCGCCTGTGGCACAAGGGAACGTTCCAAAGCCGAGACCTGCGTCGTCGCTGCGAATACAGCTGCAAATCCGGTCAGCAATCTACCCCAGAACCAGTTCATGAGCTTGCCTTTCCTCGCCCAAAGTCAGGCGCATCGGTATCTTGCCCGGCGTCAATGATCCCCCGACGGATGGCACGGGTGCGGGTAAAATAGTCGAACAGATGCTCTCCGTCGCCGGTTCGGATCGCGCGTTGCAATGCAAAGAGTTCTTCGGTGAAACGCCCAAGGATTTCCAGCGTCGCGTCCTTGTTGGTCAAGAACACGTCCCGCCACATGGTCGGATCAGAAGCCGCAATGCGGGTGAAGTCGCGAAAACCGGCAGCCGAGTACTTCACGACCTCGCTGTCTGTCACGCGGCGCAGATCGTCGGCGACGCCAACCATTGTGTATGCAATCAGGTGCGGTGCATGAGAGGTTACAGCCAGAACAAGATCGTGGTGATCGGCGTCCATTTCATCGACATTGGATCCCATGCCTTCCCACAAGGCGCGCAGCCGCGCCGTGGCATCCGGATCTGACCCGTCGACAGGCACCAGCAGGCACCAGCGGTTGTCGAACAATTCGGCAAACCCGGATTCTGGTCCGGAATGCTCGGTTCCGGCCAACGGGTGACCAGGGACAAAATGCACGTTGTCAGGGATATGCGGAGCCACAGTCCGGATCACGTGACGCTTGACCGACCCGACATCCGTAACGGTTGCGCCGGGTTTCAGACCCGGCGCGATGTCCTTGATCACGGCCTCCATGGCGCCAACAGGCACACACAACACAACCAGATCGGCGCCCTCAACAGCCTCTTGCGCAGTATCGCAAACCCGGTCGCATAACCCGATGCGACGGGCCGTCTCGCGTGTAGCCTCGGACCGAGCATAGCCGGTGACCTCGCCCGCAAGATTCGCGCGTTTAACCGCCCAGAATATTGATGAGGCAATTAGGCCGAGCCCGATCAGCGCCACGCGGTCGTAAATCTGGCTCATGCGGCGCCCCCTTTGAACGCGGTAACGGCCGCAACAACACGGCGGCAGGCCTCTTCATCGCCCACGGTAATCCGCAAAGCGTTCGGCAGGTTGTAACCCGCAACCCGGCGCACGATCAAACCCTGCGATTTCAGATAGTCATCGCAGGCCTCCGCCTCGGCCTGATCTGCAAAGCGGGCAAGGATGAAATTGGTGCAGGACGGATCTGATGGAACACCGATCTTATCAAGCTCTGCGGCCAGCCAGACCCGCAGGCGGGCGTTTTCGGACTGACAGAATGACAGGAATTCGACATCGCTCACTGCAGCCTGTGCCGCAGCCAGCGCCGTGAGCGACAGGTTGAACGGCTGACGCACCCGGTTGAGCACATCGATGATCGGTTGCCAAGCATAGCCCCAGCCAACCCGCATACCACCCAGCCCGTAAACCTTGGAAAAGGTCCGCGTCATGATGACATTCTCATAGCGATCTACCAACGACGCGCCGCCGTCGAACCCATCGACGAATTCGGCATAGGCCCCGTCGATCACCATTAGGCAGGACTTCGGCAATGCCTCAGCTAGGCGCTGCAACTCGCCGTCTGAAATCATGGTGGAGGTCGGATTACCGGGGTTGGTCACAAAAACGATCCGGGTTCGGTCGGTCACTGCCGCCAGAATTTCATCCACATCGACATGACGGTCCCGCTCAGCAACCATCACCGGAGTTGCACCGACCATACGTGCGATGATCGGGTACATCGAGAACCCATGCTCGGTATGGATGACCTCATCGCCCGGACCGGCATAGGCGTGCGCCACAAATTGCAGCACCTCATCGCTGCCGACACCGCAGATGATCCGTTCGGGGTCCAGCCCGTGCCTCTGACCAATCGCGGCACGCAGGGTGCTGTGATCGGTACTGGGGTACCGGTGCAAGGTCGCAGCGCTGTCGCGAACAGCTTCGATAGCTTTCGGACTAGGACCAAAAGGGTTTTCGTTTGAGCTCAGCTTGATCACATGTTCGACCCCGGCCACATGTGACTGCCCGCTCTGATACAGCGCGATGTCCATAATGCCGGGTTGAGGGGTGATCTTGGTCATGAGAGGCTCCGTTCAATGGGCCTCTCATACCTGTGTCAACGCGTTGAGAAAAGCGGCAATTCCCTCAGGCTGCTTTGAAACGAGCCGTCGCCGGATCCGCATTATAGTAAGGCGCGAACTCCTCGGTCCGGCGGGACAGGTCATTGACGCTGTCGATTATGAACTGAACCGTCTCCGCGCTCATCAGATAGGAGAAGTTCAGACGGACCCAACCAGGTTTCTTCATCTCTTCTCCGGCAGACAATGCCGCATGCAGGTCTTCGGATGTCTTCTGGTCGATACCCAGCAGACGGTGCGCATAGGGACCTGCGCAGGCGCATCCGCCACGCGCCTGAATTCCATAGATATCGCTGAGCATACGTGTGAAAAGCTGCTGATGGACCGGTTGTCCAGCCGTATCACACACCAGAAAAGAGTAGATCGGCAGACGGTGCGGGTTGTCAGCGCCCAGCAACGTCAGATGTGGATTGTCTTGCCATCCGTCCAAGGCCATACGGTTGTACAAGGCCTCGCGCCGGGCAATCTCGCCCGTACCAACGACGTCCTTGATTATGAAGGCTAAGGCGGCACGAATGTCGCCGATGACATTCGGTGTGCCGGCCTCTTCGCGCGCCGACAGATCTTCGCTGTAATCATGCCGCCAGGGCGAGACAAAGCTGACAGTACCGCCGCCGGGCCAACTGGGGCTGGTACGCTGAACGGCCTGTTTGTTGACGATCAATACGCCGGAGGCACCGGGACCACCCGGGAACTTGTGCGGGGATACGACGATGGCATCCTTGCGCGCGCCGTCCTCGCCCATTTCCATGGGCAGGTAAGGACCACCTCCGGCATAATCCCAGACAGCAAGCGCACCATGTGTCTTGAGAACCCGTGTGACAGGATCAGGATCGGTGATGATCCCAGTAACATTGGATGCGGCCGAAAATGACCCGATCACCAGATCGGCATCCGCGTGCGTCCGCAGCGCACTCTCTAAAGCCCGCAGGTCAACACCACCCTCTGCCGCCTCGGGAATCTCGATCACCTGCGCCTTGCTTTCGCGCCAGGGCAGTATGTTTGAGTGATGTTCATAGGGCCCGATCAAGACAATCGGTCGGTCAGCCTCCTCCACCCCCAGTAGACTGACCAACCGATTGAGACCCGCAGTGGCACCGGACCCGGTAAAAATCACCGCGTCTTCTCCCCTCGCGCCGACAATGCGGGCAATTTCCGCGCGCGCCTCGCGCCGAAGCCGGGTCATGTAGGACCCGCAGTAGGAGGCTTCGGTGTGGCTGTTGGCATAAAACGGCAAAACATGTTGTGCCACAAAGTCTTCGACCTGCCGCATGGCGCGGCCCGAAGCGACGTAGTCCGCGTAGACAAGCGGGACATCCCCATGCAGACCCGGGATCAGAACATTCTCTCCGATCAGCCCGTCGCGCAGCGAGGAATTGTGAGTAGAGGACTGGATTTCCGCACGAAACTTGGACAGGGTCATAACATCGGCTCCTTACTGTGCCACCAATGTGATTGATGTATAGCGCACAAACCTCACCTTTCTTTGCGTAGATTTCTAAAATTTTGTGTCATATGATGAGTAATGGAACGGAAAATAGATCAGATTGACACACGCATCCTGAAGGAACTGCAAAAAGACGCCACCCTGTCGCAACGCGAACTGGCCGACCGGGTTGGCGTGTCGCAAAACGCATGCTGGCGTCGGCTCAAAGCCTTGAACGATAGCGGAATACTAGAGGGTTCATCGGCGCGCATTGCCCGCGAAAAGCTGGGTCTAAGCCTCGTGGTGTTTGTGATGCTGCGAACCCGACATCATTCGACCGACTGGCTGAAGGCATTTCGCAGTCATGTCCTGACCATTCCCGAAGTGGTGGACTTTCACCGCATTGGGGGGGATTACGACTATCAGCTAAAGGTCGTGACGCAGGACATGGCAACCTACGACAAAGTTTATCAGCGTCTGATCGAAAAGGTCGAGTTGGACAGCGTCACCTCGTATTTTGCGATGGAGGCGATCGCCGAAGGGCGACCGCTCCCTCTGTAACGTGCAATAAAAAAAGGCCGCGCAAACCGCGCGGCCCAATCTATCCGGTGTCGGCGAAGATCAGTTCTTCGCGTAGAATTCAACAACCAGGTTCGGCTCCATCATGACCGGGTACGGCACATCGCCCAGCGACGGAGCGCGCACGAAGGTTGCAGTCATTTTCGAGTGATCCGCATCGATGTAATCCGGCACATCACGCTCTGCCAGCGCGGCGGCTTCCAGAACAACGGCCAGTTGCTTGGACTTGTCGCGCACTTCGATCACGTCGCCTTCCTGAACGCGGTAGCTGGGGATATTGACCCGCTTACCGTTCACTTTGACGTGGCCGTGGTTCACGAACTGACGTGCTGCAAAAACGGTCGCGACGAATTTGGCACGATAGACGACGGCGTCCAGACGGCGCTCCAGCAGTCCGATCAGGTTTTCACCGGTGTCGCCTTTGACGCGCTCCGCTTCAGCGTAGATGCGGCGGAACTGCTTTTCGGTCAGGTCGCCATAATAGCCTTTCAGCTTTTGCTTGGCACGCAGCTGCAGACCAAAGTCCGACAGTTTGCCTTTGCGGCGCTGGCCGTGCTGGCCGGGGCCGTATTCGCGGCGGTTGACCGGGGATTTTGGACGACCCCAGATGTTTTCGCCCATCCGGCGGTCGATTTTATGCTTGGCAGACGTGCGTTTGGTCACGGCTGATCTCCTTCGTTAACTCGAGGCCCTGCGGGCCACTATGAAGGGCGTTGTCCTCTTGAGGTTTCCCCCATGACAGGCATCCCCTTGCAGGGGCCACCAACACCAATGAAGCCGCGCTTATATCCGGAGAAATGGCAGAGTCAACAGATGGTGCAAAGTTGTCAGAAAATTTGCAGCTACCCGGATTTTCCGGACCCGGACCAAACGCTGATCAATCAGCCTTGGTGAAGCGGCCGCGGTGAATTGGTTGCGACGAGGCGGCCGTCATCGACCCACGCGTCCTGTGTCTTTGCCATGCTTGGAAAGGCGATGACGGTGGCACCCGTTTCGGTTTCGACATCGCGGCGCATCTCAAGCTCGCTGACTTCGCTGATCCAAAAATCCTGGTCTCGGGGAGGAAAGCTGTCCTCAAACACCAATGTCGGGATAATTTCGTTGTCTTCAACGATAAGGGCTGCGGTAAAGCTCTGCGCCCCGTTGGTCATCACAACAGACCCGCTTTGACGACCAGAAACCTCGTTTGTTGCGGCAAAACGATCCGTCGCACGCGCGGTAAACCCATCGGCATAGCCAGTCTGCCCAATGCTGCACACCACGCTTGTGTCAAGCATCACGGCCTGCCCACGCCAAGACCACGCCGCACCAACGGCAAGTGAGGCCAAGGGAGCATTCTCAAGCCCGTCAATCTCTGTTTGCGTCCATGATATGGCTGCGCGACCGTTGTATCCGGTTGTCATCTACCCGCCCGTACCTTTCAACACCCCACCGTTTACTCATTCATGCTTATCAGCGCGGATTCCGGCGGAAAAGAGACGGAAATGCAGCATTCACAAGATTGTTGCAGAACTGAATCAGGTACAATCTGGGCGCGCGCCAGACCGATCTCTCAAATACTTTGGGTCTTTAACTCTGAAAGAGCGCCAATAAGACCCTATGCCCAAGCAGGATCTATTGCTTTAGGCTCAGGAAACCCAGCTCTGCCTGAATGGCGGATCGGTACCTGAGTCAGACCCCCAAATGCCCCGGAGCGGCATCAGCGACTACCTGAAAGTCTGACACCCAAAGCGACGTTTCATCCATTCAGTTGAGAGTGGTCCTAGACACTCTCCTGATGTTAAAACTATTGTGCCTTTAGCGCCTGCCCATGTCACATGCCACCGGATTTTGCGCTTGCAACCAAATCCACTATGCGGGCCCGAAGTCGGGATGGAATGGCGTCGCTTTCGAGCGACAGGAACCCCTGAACGATCAGATTACGCGCGGTGTCCTCGTCCAGTCCGGTTGCCATAAGATAGTTCAGCTTGTCGCTGTCAATCATGCCCACGCTTGCCTCATGGCTCAACATCGCGCCCTCCGCCAGGGCCTGAAGCGCAGGTACTGCAGTAATCTCGCCGCGATTTGAAAGCTTAAGCCCGTCACAGCCCAGGAAGCCGTTTGTTTCCGTCGCTTCGCCCACAAGCCTTGCGTTGTTGATGATGGTTCCGCCAGCGGAAACCATCCGCGCAACGTCTTCGGACTTTGCACCGGACCCTCTGAGAAAGGTCTCGGTTTCTATTACCCGCTCAGTCCCTTCGGCGGCAAAAATGATCGCCTGACTGACGGCATTTGTGTCATCCTCAAGATATGTCGAGGACTGACTGAACTGACGAGCGACGGGCGCCATCATTATCGCCGTGGACTGGCTGCGCACCCCTGCATCCATCTGAGTATAGCCGTAGGAATAAACCTGCATGCCCGTGCCCCAATGCTCGATCGAGACGGATCGGCAGGACGACCCCTTGCGCATATAGAGTTCGCCGACCGAGATATGGCGACCTTTATGAACGTTAGTGGGCACGGCGGAGCCCGAGATCATGTCAAGCTCGGCCCCTTCATCAATCAGAGTGACATCGTGAGTAAACTGCCGCCCCTGCGGGGTATTCAGCAACGTAAAGCTTTGAACAGGCAGTGTGACCTTTGCACCGGGTTTGACCCAAATGAAGTGACCCAGCGGATCGTGCATGTGCTCGGCCACCATTGCAATGTGGTCATTGCGGTCAGGCGAGACCAGCCCAAACATGAGGTCCTGAACGAAATCGTAAGTGCGCAATGCCTCGCTAAGCGGCAGTATTTCCACGCCCGGATCATTCGACTGCACAAATCGCATTTCAGTATCGGCCAGAATGCTGGTTGCCGCGCGATCACCTAAATCTCCGAACCCGACATCCATGAGAATGTCGCGTTCTTCGTTACTCAGATTGAGACCTGTTGTGTGATCCTTAGATCCGGTCATGTCACGGTTTCCTTAATACTATGTTCGGGACTAGTCTGCGGGAACGGTATAGCCATCGGTTTGCACATGTTTGAAAAGCGCCTGCGGATCGCCAGAATGCAGGATGCGGCCGTCACGCATGATATGCGCGCGATCCGCTTTCACATGGTTCAGGATCAGTCCGGTATGGGTGATCACAAAACCCGAGCAAATACGGCCATGCTGGTCAGGTGCGCGAACCACGCGTGCGATAGCATCGCCAACCGCAGTCACATGTTCCAGATCGACACCGCTTTCGGGCTCGTCAAACAGCAGAAGCCGGGGGTCCTGCAGGACAAGTTTCAGCACCTCCCAGCGTTTGATTTCACCCCCCGAGAAACCAACATTCATGTCCCGGCCCAGGAAGTCTGTTAGATCAAGGGCATCCGCTTCGCCGTCAAGCCGGTCTTCCGCACCAAGCGCATTAGCGAAACTACGCACTGTTACGCCATCAAGGCTTGGGGGGCGCTGATAAGCGAGGCCAATGCCCAAACGCGCGCGTTCATGCAGGTCCATATCCTGAATCGCATTGCCGTCGAACCAAATCTCACCCGATGTAATCTGAAATGGTGGGAGCCCCATGATCGCCGCCAACAGACTTGATTTACCGGATCCGTTTGGTCCCAAAAGCACATGCAATTCGCCATCCGGCAGCGTTAAGTCAACGCTGTCGAGGATTGTTCTACCCTCAACTGAGACGGTGAGGTTGCGGACATCCAGCATCCATGCCTCCATTTCTGACAAGAATAGTAAACTTTTCCTTACCGAACAGAGATATGATTCAAATCAACTAAAGAAAGGGACTTTGGAATTTATCGGCGGGACAGGCCCGATCCCTAGGCACCGTCATGGAGAATGAAGCCCTCTCAGCCAAACTGCCTCGTTGGTGCCGTGTCAGACACGAAACCGTTCTGCGGGATCTCGATTAGCGATTGGAGGTTAATCAGATCCGCTTTATCGCCGATCCTATCTATCCACTGTTAATTGAGTTCAAGCCGCTCCGACACATTGCACGGCGAAAGGCTCCAGCGCTTCAAACCGGCCTTGCACAACTCTCATCTGCGCGCTTGGATACGAAGATGCATGGCTGCTTTCCTGGTGACCAAAACGCGGCCTGCATTGCTTGGCCATAGCGGTTTTTTGATTGCAAGATCGCTGTCTGCTACCTCGTGCGCATTGGGTTAGCCGCCAAACTCGCCAGTTCCGCTAGGCCTGCTGCGCCCGGGTCGCCATTTCGATGCGTCTGTACCCCGCTTGGCCGTGGTAGAACCCATTGCTGAATTCAGTTTCACCGCAGAGACCGCGCAATGCCGTATCGGCACGATCCGGTTCCAGCCGCCCCTCCAACGTGTCCCGAAAGATGCTGGAAACGGCGACCATATCCACGTTTTGTGGCTGCAGACGAAGGTGGCTGACGCCATCGGCCACCAGCATCCCTATTTCTTGCAGCAACGAGACATAACATTCGGATTGAGTCTGAATCCCGTTCACACGCAGGATCGACCGGTCATCCGTGGTGCGGAGCGGCATTCCATCGGCATCGTTCTCACAGACGAACTGGCAGTTGTCTTTTGTCCGGTCATGCGCGCGCGCGTGATAGCAGCGCGCCGAAACGGCCAGCGACGTACGGCCGAAAACCTGCACTTCAACCCCCAACCCAAGGGTTCGGGCCTCACGCGTGGCCGCAGCGATAGCCTGGGATGGCATTTCGGGCGGCAGGCAAATATGCCGCGCGCCCTGCCGCGCCATCCACGCGATGGTCGCCTCGTTATAAGCGTTCATAAACGGACCGATGCGGTGTGGCTGCGCGCCACGTTCGTAAAGACCGGCGGCGTTATTGAGTTCGACTTCGGGTGTTGTCATGGCGGCCAGGTCGGCCGTCGCTTTGCGCTCGCGTTTGAGCATGACCTCGGCCAGCGAGGACAGGATCACAGTCTTTCCCGCGCGTTCCAGCCGTTCAATGGTTTCGGGTAAATCGGCCTCGTGAAACGGTGCGCGTTTGGAACAGATGACCTCGCCCAGGTAGACCTCATCCACCTCAGCCTCATCGGCAATGCGAGCATAGAAGTCGCGCCGTGTTTCGGCAGACCAGTGATAATAGATTGGACCCAGCGTCAGTTTTGCCATCGCACTCACCGCCATTTCTTGGTTTCGAACGCGCCCTGGGTTTGCTTCTGACCTTCTGTCAGAGCTACCAGATCCGCGATATCCGCTTCGCGGCCCGCAAGAATATCATCGACCGCCCGGCAAAAGGCCGAGACGACGCCGCGCACATAGGATTTCGACCGCTGCCGGCCCTCGATCTTGAAGGCATGCACACCAGCGTCCAGCAATTCGGGAAGAAGGCGCGACAGGTTCAGGCTGATCGGCTCTTCGAAAGCATAGTAACTGCCAGACCGATGAGGCGCCCTGTATCGGCCCTTGCAGATGGTCGGATAGCCCGCTTTTTCGTCCGCGCTGAAACAGTCGATGGTAAAGCCGCCAAGCTGGCTGGACATCTCTCCGGTGTCCTCGTTGCGGATATACTCCACATCCGACGCGGGTGAGCAAACCCCATCCATATTAGTGGATTGTCCGGTCAGATAATTGGTCAGGCTGCATCGCCCCTCAACCATCAAACCATGGTTGCCAAAGATGAAGGTTTCGATCTCGCAGGGGATTTCTTTCCTGATCTGGCGGATTTCCGGAATGGTCAGAATACGGGGCAGCACCACGCGCTTGACCCCGAAACTCTCGCAATAATAACGGATGGCCTCGGGGCTTGAGGCCGCCGCTTGCACCGACAGATGCAACCGCACTTCAGGAAAGGTCCGTGCGATGTAATCCGCGACGCCCATATCCGCGACAATGAAGGCGTCCACACCGGCTTGCGCGCCCAGATCGGCAGCCTCGCGCCAGAGACTGACCTTACCGGCAGGCGGATAAGTGTTCAGGGCCAGCAGCACCTTTGCCCCCCTGCTATGCGCGTAAGCCGTAGCCTCGGCCAGTTCACCGGGCGTGAAATTCAGCCCCGGAAAATTCCGCGCGTTGGTGGCATTCTGAAATCCGCAATAGACGGCGTCGGCACCGGCATCGACGGCCGTGCGCAGGGCAGCGGGCGTACCCGCCGGGCAGATCAATTCTCCTAGGCTCATCTTGGTCCTCTCAGGTATAGCTGCGCCGCAACCGGGCGAGAATAGCGCGCCCGGGCGGTCCGAACAGGTCGGCGGCTTCTTCCGCGATGGATCCATCTACATCGTCCAGCGCATTGCGCAGGCGCACCACCGCCTCGGTGTTTCCGGTGATCGTTAGATCGCGTGAAAAAAAGGCGGCGTCGCCGTCTTCGTCCGCGTCCAGAAGCTGCAGCAGCAACAGAAACTTCCCCTTGATGGATGCCCCGGCTACCGGCAGCGCATTGCGCGGAACGGCCCGAAAAACCAATGCGTCCGGATTAGGCCTGAGATGCAGAGCAAACGGGAATTCGGCGGGATCAATTACAAAATCGGTTTTTTGATGTTCGCCCAGTCGGGAAAACATCGACGGATGCTCTTTTGCGATCCTGTGGACCACTCGGGTCAAGAGGGGCTGCGCTACGGTGCAGGCGATGCGCGCCACTGCACGGGATCCTGGTAACACGATGTGGTTTCGGCTTTTTGTCTCCATAGGAGTCATGGCACACTTACCTTTGTGGGTTCTGCCAGTTGCACCAACCGAGGCTTCTTTCGATATGATCGGTTTGGTAGTAACTTCGGGACCTACGCCTTGCGAATGCGCATTGGAAATACCAAATCGAGGTTGCGACGATGCGTCTCACGTCTTTTACGGATTACGGCCTACGAATTCTCATGCATGTGGCGAGCCACCGGGATCGTCCGTTCACAACCGCGGAACTCGCCACTGAGCTGCAGGTTTCAAGAAACCATCTGGCCAAGATTGTTTCCCGGCTGGCGTCAAGCGGTCTGTTGCAAACGCGCCGGGGCGGCGCGGGCGGTCTAACGCTGGCTCGGCAGGCCGATGACATTCGCTTGGGCGATGTCGTCGCGCTGCTCGAATCCGACCAACCCTTGGTCGAGTGTTTCGCGGTTTCCGGAAGTTTGTGCACATTGCTGCCCGGTTGCCGGCTGAAGGGCAAACTCGCTGACGCCCAGGTGGCATTTTATGCCGAACTGAATCGCAGCACTCTGGCGGATTGTCTCTACGACTCAGACATCAGATTTTGAGCCCGCGCGTCGGCCGTTGCCGCAAGACACCAATCGACGATGGCTTCAAGATTTGGTTGCAACCGTACTGCCAATCCGCCTTCAAAGGCGGCAAAAGCCGTGCCGGACGCACCAACCCCGACGACCACCGGAACATCGTGCTCAAGCGCCTTGCCGATTGCCGAGACAAACCCCCGTCCTTCGGCCTCTTCCGGTCCGAATTTGTTCAGGATGAATAAGTCCGCGGTTTCTATGCTACCGTTTTCAACCGTTGATACCGCTTCGGCGATGGCCTCGGGGTTCAGTCGGCACGCGTCCGACCCGCCACCAAGGTCTTGTGTCACCTTGATAACCGGACCGTCTGGCAAGACGGCAACCAGCATATCGCATCCGTTTTGATAACCGCTTTCATACTCCAGATGTTTGACGATACCAGCCAATGTCACGCCGCGTGCCTTCAGCAGCGATGCAGCTTCTGCCAGCAAGCGGTCGGTTTCGCCCCGTTCGGGCGAGGTCACACATGCAATCCTCAAGAACGGTCCTTTCCATCGGTATAGGCCTCATCAATGGGCAAGAGCTTACCGCTTAGCACGGGCTGAACCACCGGACCAATCAGCGCAGGCAGGTAACCGGCCAGAAGCACCAGCCAGGCCAGGCACCACAATACGGCTGAAAATCCCGTGAATTCATAAGTCTGGTTGGGGAAAAGAGGCACCGCCAACCGAAATGCCGTCGTAATCCAAAGGGTCACAAACCCAAAGACAAAACATCTGCTGGCTTTGAGATGCCCGTTTACTCTCCTGGCGGCGGCCCGGCCTGCGACCGCCATGATCCGACCCCCCATTGCCCCCATCGTCACGGCATGAAGCGCATCTGTTTTTGGGTAGCCAAACAGCTCCAACGACGTCGCCCCGATCAGTATGAACCCAAAGGGAAGCCAGGCGAAACCGACATGCATCGCCAGCAACAGCGGTTCGGACAGAACTCGTCTGGTTTGCCACATGCGCATGTCCCAAAAAACGAGCAAACCGGCAGCAATCAAAAGGAAATATGCCACCTCAACATGTTGTGCGACCAGTGCGACCAAAGCAGCCAGCGTGACCAGCGTACTCAAGCGTTTCGAAGGTCTTAAAGATGGGGTTGCATTCAGACCATATCGCCGGAGCCAGTTGTCGGTGAAGGCGGGAATGATCTTTGCCCCCACCACCTGCATCAGCAGCCCTGCGCCGATCACAACCAATTGTGCGATCGCAGCGCTTTGCCAGGCGCCGCTCGTCAGCGCTGCGGTGGTGAATGCCGCATCAGAAGCACCCAAGGCAAGAACTGCCAGCCCGAATCCCGCTTTGTTGTAGTTTCCGGCAGCAAGCGTGTACCCGAGTACAATCGCTCCCAAAAGAAGAAAGTAACTGGCGTTGATCGCCAGCAAAACCCAGAGCGGCAGAAATCCCGCACAAGCAATGGCAAACCGGGCGAAAACCCATGTGACAAGCAAAGCCGCCAAAGGCAGTCCGACCACAGGGGGCCGCTTGGTCCAGCTCGGTAACGCCGTCAGCAAGTACCCTCCCACAGCAGCCGCCAAAAAACCGAAGAACAATTCGTGTACATGCCACAGATGCGCGGGCTCGAAGAATGGAGGAGGCAACCCCAGCCACACACCAAGTGGCCACCAGGAAATGGTGAACAGAGCGCACAAAAAGGCGGCGGGAAACAAGCTCCGATAGGGCGCGGACAAGATACTTATGTTCAATGCACAACCAATCCCCTCGGGACTATCCGAGACATCTCGCCTTCCATTTCATCAATCCGGAATGTGATCAAATGAACCCCGGAATGGCGTTTGCGATAAATCGACGCGGATCGCGCGGTCACCTGGCGGTGGGCATCGGATTTGCCGCTTTGTGGCGTAGGCGCTCACCGCTTTGCCAGCCCCAAAGTCCTCATAGATAACACGCGACTTTTTCAGAGTTTTTTGACAACTTAACAATTGACAAATCACATACCTCTCAGCGAAGTTTTGCGCGTTCTGGTCCGGGTGGAAGTCCATCCGGATAATAGGGAACGGGGTGCGGCGCTTGCGCCAAATCCTCGACTGCCCCCGCAACTGTAGGCGGAGAGCTTTGTCGGTATATGCCACTGACCCCAACAGGGGATGGGAAGGCCCGGCTCAGCACTGACCCGCAAGTCAGGAGACCTGCCAGAACGATCACCCTGTCCGGACGCGGGGCGCGTCTGGGGCAACGGTCTATCCGTAGCGGTGACATTTTCGCCGTCTGCGGAGGCTAATTCCTCCAATGACCAATCTGTCCAGGCATCCTTGCGGGTGTCTTTTCCCTTCCTTTCCGAAGGGGCCATGAGGAATAAAATGAAGAAGACTGCCGTGCTGAAAGCATCGATCTCAGCAGCGCTCGTGCTTTCCACAACCGCCTATGCTCAGGAAGCAACCGACATTGGAACTGTCGTGATTTCTGGCGGGTTCACTCCAATCGAAGAACAGAAATACGGTCGCGCCGCCAGCATTGTCACCGCAGAAGAAATCGAGCAGCGCGGTATCACGACCGTCCAGGATGCCCTGCGGGCCGTGCCAGGCGTGTCGGTCAACGGCTCGGGCGACACATTCACCCAGGTCCGCATCCGCGGCGGCGAAGCGAACCATACACTGATCCTGATTAACGGCGTTCCCGCTGCTGGTGGTGACGGAGAATACATCCTGTCGGGCATTCAGACCGCCAACATCGAACGCATCGAAGTGCTGAGAGGTCCGCAGTCGGTCTTTTACGGCTCGAATGCTTCCGCAGGTGTGGTCAACATCATCACCAAAACAGGTGGGCAAGGCCGCGAATACGGCGGCACCATCGAGTTTGGGGACGGCTACAACGCGTCTGCCCGGTATTCATACCGCAACGATCTGGGCGGTGTGGCGATCGGCATCGCGCGGCTGGACGATCATGGATATGATTACTCTGGCAGCAACGGTGAAAAGGACGGAGTTGAGCGAACAACGATCGACCTGACCGGGGACTATATCGTAGCTGAAGGCCTGAGATTGGGCTTGGTATTCCGCAACTCGCTGGAAACTTATGACTTTGACCGCACCAATTTTCTTGCAAAAACCCCCAAAGCGTACGTTGTGGACGACCCCGACCAAAGCTCTGAGCGAAAAGAGCGGCTGGGACAGATATATGCCGAATACACAGCGATGGGCGGCCAGATGGTTCACCGGTTCAGCTTTGACCGGACCGACAACGAACAGACTACCAACAATGGTACACCAACAGAAACGGATCGCGACTCGGCGCGGTACCTGCTGAGCCTTGGGCTGGACGGGCGGGCGACCGATGACAGTAACCATCTGCTGAACGGGATTTTGGAATGGGAAGAGGACAGCAGCTCTTCCAACCCGGACTTTGAACGGGAAACGCGGTCTTACGCGCTTGAATACCGTGGGTCGCTTGAGAGCGGCCTGAACGTACAGGCAGGCGTTCGCTACGACGATAACAAAACCTTCGAGAACGACTTCACCTGGACCCTGGCGGCCTCTTACATGCTGCCCAGCGGTGCCCGCCTGCATGGCTCTGCCGGAACCGGGATTGTGAACCCGTCGTATTTCGAGCTGTTTGCAGACTCGTTTGGGTTCGTCGGCAATCCAAACCTGAAGCCTGAGAAAAACAAATCTTTCGATCTGGGGGCCGAAGTACCGTTTTGGGCCGGTCGTGGTCTTGTCGATGTCACCCTGTTCCACGACGATGTAACCGATGAGATCACCTCGGTCTTCGATCCGGGTCTGGGCAGTTCGACGTATGTGAACCAGCCTGGCGACAGTACCCGTCGCGGGGTCGAGGTCTCGGGAACATTGCAGGCGACCGACGCGCTCGACCTTCGCTTGAGCTACACATACATAGATGCCAAAAATCCGGACGGCACGGTCGAAATCCGGCGCCCGGGCCATGAGTTCCTGTTGACGGCAACGCAGGAATTCCTGCAAGGTCGCGGCTCGGTCACAGCAGATTTTCGCTATGTTCTGGACAATTATGACACCCAGTTCTTTGATGGTGACGGTACCCAGAAGCTGCCCAGCTATCTGACCGTTGACGTGGCGGCGCAATACGCGCTGACCGACACCGTCAAACTGACGGGCCGGATCGTGAACCTCCTCGACAAGGAGTATGCCGATGTATGGGGTTATGCCAAGCGAGGCCGCACCGCTTATGTCGGTCTGAGCGCGGCGTTCTGACCATGAAGCTGTGGCTGATCATCCTGTGTTTCCTGGCCGGCCTGACCAATATGGCCGGGGCGCAGCCGCAGCGCGTGGTGTCAATGAATGTGTGCACCGATCAGCTGGCCATGATGCTGGCTGCACCCGGACAATTGCTGTCGGTGTCCCATCTTGCACGGGATACCCGTGTCTCAGCCATGGCCGGGCAGGCCATGCGCCATGGGGTCAACCACGGCCTCGCCGAAGAAATCTATCTGCAACAACCGGATCTGGTCATTGCAGGCCGGTTTTCGACAGTAGCGACAGTCGACATGCTGCGGCGGTTGAACGTTCCCGTTGTTGTCTTTGACCCCGCCCGCTCGTTGGAGGATGTCCGCAAAAACATCCTGAGAATGGGAGAGGTTCTGGGGCGTCAGGAGGCGGCAGCAGACTTGCTTCGGGACTATGAGACCGGGCTTGCTGCCTTACAGTCTGCTGAGGCTGGCCCGCGCGCTGCGATTTATTCGGCGCGCGGCTGGACATCCGGTGAGAAGACGCTATCCGGCCAGATTCTAAAGGTCGCCGGTCTGCAAAACATCGCCACAGAGATGGGTATGGATACCGGGGGCATTCTGCCACTTGAACAATTGGTGCTGTCAGAACCGGAAATCGTGATTACCTCGCAACCGTATCCGGGCCACAGCCGGGCCGAGGAATATCTGCAGCACCCCGTTGTCGCGTATCTGCGCACCCGGTCCGGCCAGGCCTTGATGTCGGACCGGGATTGGGTCTGCGGCACCCCCTATGTTTTGCGCGCGGTCGAGGAACTAAACAAGGCGCGCAAGACCTGGCAAGAGAGCGGCGGATGACACGGTTGACCTTTATTCTGCTATGCTCTGTGGCGGGTTTGTTCCTCGTCTCGCTGGTCATTGGCCCAGCGGACGTGCCTGCCATTGATAGCCTGACCGCCCTGTTTTCAACCGACTACGGCCCGTTGAGTCTGGTGATGCGCGAAATTCGCCTGCCGCGTGCGATCCTGGCCGTGCTGATTGGTGCCAGCCTGGGACTGGCCGGTGCCGCGCTGCAGGGCTATTTGCGCAACGCGCTGGCCGAGCCCGGGCTGATCGGCGTATCGGGTTCGGCGGCATTGGGTGCAGTGCTCGCCATCTACACCGGGCTGGCGGCCAGCAGCACATTGGCCCTGCCGTTCGCAGCGCTGGCCGGGGCCGTGGCGGGGGTCACGCTGATCATGATCCTTGCCGGACCGCGCGGCGGCTCTCTGACCCTGATCCTTGCCGGGATCGCCATCTCTGCACTGGCCGGGGCGCTGACCTCGCTGGTGCTGAACCTATCCCCCAACCCGTTTGCCGCCAATGAGATCGTGTTCTGGATGATGGGGTCGCTGGCGGATCGCTCGATGGTACATGTCTGGCTGGTTCTGCCCTTCTTCCTTGTCGGTACCGCCCTGATCGCACTGACTGCCCGGGGTCTGGATGCCCTGACGCTGGGCGAAGATGCTGCCGAGACCCTGGGGATCGATCTGTCCCGGCTGCGCATGCTGCTGGTCCTTGGAACAGCGGCCATCGTCGGCGGGGGAACTGCCGTTGCCGGTGCAATCGGGTTCGTCGGCCTTGTGGTTCCGCATATCCTGCGACCAATGGTCGGGGCCAGCCCTGCCCGGCTGTTATGGGCCTCGGCCCTCGGTGGGGCTGTCATGCTGCAACTGGCCGATATCGCCGTTCGCCTGATCCTGCCCGCCCGCGATCTCAAACTTGGTGTGGTCACAGCCATTGTCGGTGCGCCACTGTTCCTGCATCTGATCTACAAAACGCGAAAGGAGTTGCTGTGACCGGCTTCGACCTGCGCGACATCGGCGTCACCCTGCGCCAGCGTGAGGTGTTTCGCGATGTCTCGCTGACGATTTCTGCAGGTGAGATGGTTGGGCTGATTGGCCCCAACGGCGCGGGCAAGACCAGCCTGATGCGCGCCGCTCTGGGCTTGATTCCCCACGCAGGCCATAGCGCAATAGCCCGTCTGACCGCGCGGGAACGGGCCGGAATGGTGGCATGGATGCCGCAATCGCGTGAGATCGCATGGCCAATCACAGTAGAGCGTTTGGTCGCCCTGGGGCGGCTGCCGCATCTTCCGCCAACGGGCACACTGCCTGAACAGGATCGAGCTTTGATCAATCAGGCCATCGACAGGCTTGATCTCGACCCGCTTCGCGGGCGCGCCGCATCCCGGCTGTCCGGCGGCGAGCAGGCGCGCGCGCTGATTGCGCGGGCGGTGGCGCAGGACACGCCCATTCTGATGGCAGATGAGCCGATCGCCGGTCTGGACCCGGCGCATCAGATTTCAACCATGCGCGTGTTTCGCGATCTGGCCGACGAAGGCCGGGCCGTTCTGGTGTCGATCCACGATCTGGGTCTCGCGGCCCGTCACTGCACCCGCCTGATCCTGATGGCCGAAGGTGGCCTGCTTGCGGATGGCCCCCCGGCGGATGTGCTGTCCCCCACCCTGATGGCGCGTGCGTTCGGTATCTCGGCCTGGCACGAGGACACCGCGTCCGGACCCGTATTTCAGCCTCTGGAGGTTGTCAGGTGTCCGGCCTGACGCTGGATGCCCCATGGCTGCGCTTTGACCTGGGGCAGCAGATGGAGGTTCTCAGCTGGTCAATCAACCGACCCGGCTTCGTTCGGGCGTCGCAGATTTTGTGGCGCGAGGTGCGCAACGCCGATTTGCCCGAAGGTATGGATGTGCGCCTGTGGCTGGTCAAAGAGTTGAGCCGTCGGAACAGTGAGAACGCCGTGGTGTTGCTCACGTCGCGCGCGATATCGCATTTTGTCTCAAGAACTGCCGAGGTCGGGGACATTCGGGCACAGGCGGTGGCAACGGTTGGCCTGTCAAATGGCGAGCGGGTCGGAGCCCGGGTCGATCATCGCGGCCGCGATTGGGGCACCATCAACGTAGCGGTGCGGGTTAGCACCGGACTCAGCCAAACGGCCTTGCTTGAGACCATGAGCATCGTTGTCCAAGCCCGCACCGCCGCCGTCATGGATACCAGGTTCGACCTGCCCACCGGAATCGCCACCGGCACCGGTACGGATTGTGTTGCGGTTGCGGCCCCCGCCGGATCGACCGAATTTGCCGGGCTGCACACCGACACCGGCGAGGCCGTTGGCCGCGCCGTTTACGATGCGGTCACCGCTGGAACTGCCGCATGGATTACGCAACGAAAGGAGCAGAGGAATGCTTGATCTGACGAAGGTCGCCCATGAGGCCCTGTCACAGGAAGAGACCGGCTGGAACATGGGATCATTCGGTGCCATTGCCGAGTTCCATCACGTCACAGGTGATCCCACCCCAGCGCCCGTCGAAGGACTGACACAGGTCACGTCGCGTGGCGGCGTCCGAATCGACGATCTGCACAACGTTGTGCCTGTCGCATATGAAACCCTCAGCCCGAAGCCGCATCGCTGGACTCAAGCTGTTTCTCTGTGTCTGCCAGAGGACATCGCGGTCATGAACCAGCGCGATGTGTTGACCGAACTGGGGCCGGATACCGGCGCCATACGGGCGCAGGACCGTGGCGATATCCTGTTCGACATGGGTTTGAACCAGTTTCAGGTGGATTTCTGCATTAGCACGGGGGATCAGGATCTTCTGAGCACCCTGCGGGAAAACGCCGACCGGTCTCTGTTCGAGGTCGAAAACCCGACGATGTCAGCTATTCTGGCCGCGCATCCGCATCGCGTGGCGTTGACCCGGATCGGACGTGTCGAGGTCTATCAGATGATCGGCGGCCCGGACACCAATGGCAAATCCCCGGAAGGGCCGCACACCCATGTGCTGCCCAAATTGCTACGGGCGGGGCGCACGCATTCCGCCAATACTCCGATCCCGGAGGGTCTGACCCCTTGCGCTGGTCTACACCCCGAAAACCCGGTGATCGGCCGGTTGGATGAAGACAAACCGTTCAACCGCGACGCCTTTGATGCGTTTCAAAAGCTTTTGAACGCCTGGGCACCCCAGGATTACCTGCGTGCAAAGCAAGAGGTCTGGCGCCTGCTGGAACGGGGTGTGCCCCCAGCTGAGGCATCCGAACCGGCCAGCCGTGTGGGCCGCGCTGGCTGGCGCAACGGCATTCGCCAGTGGCGCGTTTTGCATGGCGAGAGCGCGCTTCTGACCGATTGGGCAGCAGCCTTTGACCGAGAGGCCGAACTGACCGACCCGGAAAACCCGGGACACTAGCATGAGGCAGCCCACAGGTTCCGCCGTT
Organism: Ruegeria sp. B1; assembly: GCF_056535885.1. Taxonomy (NCBI): domain Bacteria; kingdom Pseudomonadati; phylum Pseudomonadota; class Alphaproteobacteria; order Rhodobacterales; family Roseobacteraceae; genus Ruegeria; species Ruegeria sp. B1. The sequence continues at coordinate 4,078,291 of NZ_JBQFJA010000001.1, forward strand.
GCCGAGCTGTGGGTCTGACCGTAGCCATTGGCCGGTGGCACGTATCGCGATGCTGCGTGATATCCGGACTCGCGATGCACCCGCTCTGTCCCGGCGGACAGTACAAACCCGAAGCCCAACAAAAAACGCAGGCCCTGGCCTGCGTTTCAATGTGGTGCAATCGAATGCTTGTTAACGGCTCGACCGCGAATTTTGAACAGCTACAATAGTTCAGCACCTGCCTGCCCGGCAACGTGAGTTGCGGCTGGACAGCGATCAGGCCGAAGCCACCGCGCACGCGCCCTTGCCCGAAGGGTATGGGCGGCTGGGGGAAACTGCAACGCGGCGTATTCTGACCGCGCTTGAGGCCGATGTAATCCTATATAGCGCGGCGGTCGCGGGTTGTGGCTGGGATCATTCCGACGGGCGCACCGGCGAGGTAGTGGAGGCCCTGCCCTATTATGGAGAAATCCTCGACCGCCACGTGATACCCGGCACCTATGATGAGAATGACGACGACATCACCCGCTATGGCCGGATCACCAACCCCACCGTGCATATCGGCCTGAACCAGTTGCGGCGGCTGGTGAACATGATCATCACCGTTTATGGGAAACCCGATGAGATCGTGGTGGAACTGGCGCGCGACCTGAAGCTGTCCGAAGATCAGAAACGCGTGGTACAGCGCGACATCAAAAAAAACACCGAGGGGGCGATTACACGCGGGCAGAAGCTTGAGGAACTGGGCGTGCCCAACACCGGCGCGCACCGTATGATCCTGCGCCTTTGGGAATCGCTGGGCGACGATGTCATGATCCGTAACTGTCCATACACCGGCCGCCGGATCAGCGCCGGAATGCTATTTGACGGCTCATGCGACATAAACCACATCCTGCCCTATTCCCGTACCCTGGATGACAGTTTCCCGAACAGAACCCTGTGCCTGCGCGAAGCGAACCGCGCCAAGGCCAACAAGACCCCGTGGGAGGCCTGGGGCGACACTCCGCACTGGGGCACGATTGCCAGCAACCTCAAGAACCTGCCCGACAACCAGGCATGGCGCTTTGCCCCCGACGCGATGGAGCGGTTCGAGGGCGAGAACGACTTTTCCGCGCGCGCGCTCAAAGACACGCAATACCTGTCCCGGATCGCGCGCAGCTATCTCGAGGCACTGTATGATGGTGGTGACGGCAAAAGCCACGTCTGGATGGTGCCCGGCAAACTGACCGAGACGCTCCGCCGTCATTGGGGACTGAACGGCATTGGACCCCTCACCGACTGCGGCAACCGTACGGTTAAAGCCAAAAACCGTACCGATCACCGGCACCATGCCATCGACGCGGCTGTCATTGCAGCCACGGATCACGGGCTGATCAAACGGATCTCCGACGCTCATCGTCGCGAGGAAACCGAAGGCCTCGAGTATGAGGCCCGCTCCACCCCGCCCCCCTGGGAGGGGTTCCGCGCCGCTGTTGCGGAACAGATCAGCAAGATCATCGTCAGCCACCGCGCCGATCATGGGCGCATCGACCTGCGCGCACGCAAGGCCGGGCGCGACAGCACGGCGGGCCGGCTGCGCAATGACACCGCCTATGGGCTTGCCGGTGGGGGCACTGTCGTCAGCCGCAAGCCGCTGACAGCGCTGAGCCCCAAGGACATCGAACTGACAACCGCGGAGCAAACATCCGCGATGCCGATCTGCGCAGACATCTGGCCAGAGTCACCAGCGGGCTGGAAGGCAAGGCGTTCGAGGCCGCGCTGGCGGCCTTTGCCGCCTCGCCCAAACTGCCCGACCAGACCGACAATCCCTATCTCGGGATCAGGCGGGTACGTATGGAGGAGACCCTGCAACCCAGCGCCCGCATCGAGGTCGATGACGCCGATGGCAAGCCCTTCAAGGCATACAAGGGCGACAGCAACCAATGTTATGAAATCTGGCGGCTGCCCGACGGCAAGCTTCGGGCGCAGGTCGTCACGACTTTTGAGGCGCATCAATCTGCAGTTGAAAAGAAACCGCACCCCGCGGCGAAACGCCTGCTGCGCATCTTCAAGCGGGACATGATCCGGATCGAACGGGATTGCGCGGTCATCACCCGATATGTCCAGTCCATGCACATCAAGAACGGCCTGTTCATCGCACCGCATACCGAAGCAAACGCCGACGCGCGTGACCGGGACAAGGACGATCCCTTCCGCTTTCTGCAAATGGGGGCCGGTCCCCTGATCAAGGCTAGGGCGCGCAGGGTCTTTGTGGATGAGATCGGCCGCCTGCGTGACCCCGGCCCAAGGCAGTAGACCGAATTTTGAGAATCCGGCGAAGAGCAATAAAATCAGAGCATTATTGATCCGTTTCTTTTCGGGCTCCTCGATTTGGACCAGACTTTTGATATTGCGACCGACGGCCGCCACCTGTCGCGCGACCGGGGATTTCTGAAAGTCTCCGAGGGGGGATCGGAAATTAGCCGCACCCCGCTGGCTCAGATCGCGGCGGTCATCGTCCACGCACATGGCATAACCTGGCCGACATCTCTGCTGGTCGAGCTTGGCGAACGTGGCATACCGGTCGTTCTGTCCGCCACCAATCACGCCCCCGGTCCGGTTGTGCTGCTGATCGAAGGGGACCACGCGCAGGGCGCACGGATGCGGGCACAATGGACCGCCAAGGCACCGCTGCTCAAACAGGCCTGGAAACGGATCGTTGTGGCAAAAGTTAGGATGCAAGCCGCCGCACTGGAGATGGTCGGCGAATCCCCGGCACCCATGACCATGATGATACGCAACGTCACCTCGGGCGATAGTGCCAATATCGAGGCGCAGGCCGCCCGATACTACTGGCCTCGTATGATGGGACCCGAATTCCGGCGCGACGCAGCGCAAGGCGATGAAAACGCCTTGCCGAATTATGGCTATACCGTGCTGCGCGCCGCCGCCGCCCGGGCGATTTCAGCAGCCGGGTTACACTCGACCATCGGCCTGTTTCACTCGAACCGAGGCAATGCCTTTGCGCTGGCCGATGATCTGGTCGAGCCTTTTCGCCCTCTGGTCGATTGCGCCGTGCGTTCACTTTTACCCCAGCAGGGAACGCAGGTGGACAGCACTGCAAAGCAGGCCTTGGCGCGGCTGATCGCAACCGATCTGCCATTGGGAAAAGCCGTTACACCTTTGTCCGTTGCGCTGATGAAACTCGCAACCTCTCTGGGGCAGAGTTTCGAGACCGGCAAACTGGACCTTGGGCTGCCTGCGCCCCCTGACCCTCTGACATTGGCAGGGTTGGGAACATGAACAGCGACAGAACCGTTCTTTCAGGATACCGGCTGATGTGGATACTTGTGATGTTCGACCTTCCAACCGAAACCAAACCGCAACGCAAGGCGGCGACGGATTTTCGCAACCTCCTTCTGGACGAAGGGTTCGAGCGCAGCCTGTTTTCGGTCTATGCCCGGTTCATGAACGGGAAAGAGGCGTTTTCCACCCGCGTGCGCCGGATTGAACAAAACCTGCCGGATTCGGGGGACGTTCAGGTATTGAACTTCACAGACCGCCAATATCGCGATATTATTCACTTCTCGGATCAGGGGCGGAAAGGCCCTACGAAAAACCTCGATCAACTGGTGATGTTCTGATGCGATTCGCGCTGGAAACTCAAAACATGCCCGAGGCAAACGCCATGTATTACAAGCGCTTACCTCGATATCTATTTCAGCTGTTCAAAATTCGCGGTCTAGCCGCAACGCGGTAACCGCGCAGCGCAGGTAGCAGTCCGTAAAACCAAGGGCGCTTCAGGCAAGCCCGCTTCATACCGTTTTATCGGCTGGTGTTTGCGTCGATCCGTCCACCCGATCAGAACCGTCCTTAATCGACTGCTCAAGCCAGCGTACTTCTCGAAGGTGAAAATCCTGATCGCTTTCACCTTCGCGATGCCCTCGCGAAAGGCTCTGCGCCAATTCAAAAAAGCCTTTGGCCGGTAATTTGTCGCGACCCCGGCTCACAACACGGGCAGCAATAAAGGGGCGACCCGCGGCGGCATCCTGGCGCATCGTCGTTTCAAGCGCCCGTGTAACCCGACCGACCGCGCCGGGTGTCCACAGGCCAAGCGCACGCGCCAGCGATCCGTATGTGACGGGAGTGCGGTCGGATGGGAGACCCGAAAGCAGGGCGCGCACGCGATCTGTAAGCTCTCGTTCGCGCGCTAACGCCGCACCGGTTTCGCGCGGTGGCGGAATTTCCCGCGCGGAGCCGTCACTAAGGATCTCTGCGGCCCAGGCACGCCTTGTGGAGCGCATAATGATTCGGGTTTTGCCTTCATCCCGTCCTTCCCCGGCCTCGGTGACGCCGGTAACGTCGCCCTGGCGCAGACCGACGCGCAGGGCGTCAGCCGTAAGCCCCAGCTTTGGCGCAAGATAGTCCGGATCGACTGTCACCTGCCCCCCATCCCACCGGATCACACCCTCTGGGACCATACGGTTCAAAACAGGAGACTGCGGGGCGTCCTGAGAATAAAACGGATTGCTGCCTGCAGCGTGGTCCGTCACATCCACGATCTCTCGGATCTGCGGCAATGCGGCGCGCAGCATGCGCTCGACTCCGTTTCGCAACGTAATCGACGACGCAGCACAGCCCTGGCACCCGCCGGACATCTGCAGATAGACCGCGCCACCCTCCACGCGCTCCGCAGAAATCTGACCGCCATGCGCGGCAATGGATGGGTTGACCTGCCGGTCAAGCAACTCTTTGACCTGCTTGAGCAGAGCCGCATCGGGATCGTCGTTTTCCGATACTCTATCGCCTTCCAAGGGCGTATCGGTTTCGTCGAGAACCCGGCGAATGGCGGCGGCAACGGCGGGCTTCAGCACCGCCCAGTCCGCGCCGGTCTCTTTGCGTACCCAGATCGTCGCCTCGCTCACCTCGATCCTGGCCACCCCCGGTGCCCTGAGAAGGCCTTGCGCCAAGGGGGCCTGGCCCACTTCATCGAACTGGACTGATCCGCCCGGATTGATTGGGACATCCAGGACAAACCCCATGACATCAGCGTCCCTGGTAGAGGCCTGCGCGCGAATGCGCCGGTTGTACGGCATGTTAGACATCTTCAAGCTCCGTCCCCTGCATTTCGCGAAGGGCTTTGAACGTATAAATTCCGGTCGAATGACCATCGGTGAACGCAAGACCCAGCGCGTAATTCCCGACGCTCCAAACACGCGTCAGACCAATTCCCAACGGCACAGTCTCAGGATCGAGCAGGGGTGCACTTGTCATCTCGTCACGGCACTTTGCGCACGAGCAGGCGAGACGCAGGTCTCTTGGGCTCAGGCATTTCTCGGCACCATCACCCCACTCGATTGTCAGACCGCCCTCGTCGTAATCAAGTGCAACAAGAACGTCTGGCGCGCCGTTATCGGCTTTGGCCGGAGCAGGCTTGCCCTTCCCGTCGGCGAGCGTCCAGGAAAATGGCGTCGCAATCCCGCCCGAGCCACGCGCGGTTTGTGTCAAAGCTGCCGCAATACCGCGATAAGCAGCGGCGGCCGGGCTGTCGGGTGCGGCGCGAACCAGAGGCCTGCCGTCATCGCCACAATCAACCACATTGGGGTCTAGTGGCACTTTGCCAAGAAACGCCACGCCCAGTTCCTGCGCGATGGCCTGACCCCCACCTTGATGGAAAATGTGGGTCACCGTCCCGCAGGACGGACAGGTAAAACCGCTCATGTTCTCGATCACACCCAGAATGGGCACATTGACCTGCTCCATCATGCGCAAGCCGCGCCGGGCGATCTTGAGGCTGACATCCTGAGGCGTGCTGACCACAACGGCGCCGGTAAGCGGAAACGCCTGCGCCAGCGTCAACTGGATGTCGCCGGTCCCGGGCGGCAGATCCAGCAGCAGGACGTCCAGCTGGCCCCAATCCACCTGTCTGACAAACATCTGAAGATATTTTGTAACCATGGGTCCGCGCAGGATGGCGGGCTTGTCGTCGTCGGTCAGCATGGCCATCGAGATGACTTTGACGCCGTGCGCCTCGGCCGGAACGACCTTTTCCTCGGGGGACATGGCTGGTTTCCGGGCCGGGATACCCAGCATCCCCGGAATGGACGGGCCGTAAATGTCCGCGTCGACAATCCCAACAGACAACCCGGCCTCGGCCATCGCAACGGCGATGTTTGCCGAAACCGTTGACTTGCCAACGCCGCCTTTACCGCTGCTGATCGCGATCATACGGGGGGCCGGGGCTTGCTCAGGCCTCGTCATCCTGCTCTCCTCAAGTTTGAATTCTCAGGTCGGTTCGCGATAGCTGGCACATAGTTTGTCGATCTGATCCACCGCCAGTTCGGCGGACATACAGGCGCAATACGCCGCGCCGTCGCTGGAAGTGAAATGACTGCACCCGTTGCAGGTGCCGAAAGCCGGCACATCCCGCAATTCAGCAACGGCGATCGCCAACCGCGACAGCGTTTCCAGAAACTGCTTGCGCTCACCACGCTTCAGACCGCCGATGACCCCGATCAAGTCACCGAGCGGATCATCCTTGAGACACTGACGGCCCGCCTGTGTCAGATCAAAATACACGCTGCGCCCGTCCCGCTCTGATCTGTGACGCGTTACCAACCTTTTGCTTTCAAGAGATTTTATGATTTGCGACGCAGTGCCGCGCGTGGTCGCCTGGAAGTTAGCAAAGTTTGATGGCGTGCGCGTGTCACCATTGGCCCGCGCAAGAAAACGCAGACACGTCCACTGCGCCGCCGTCAGCTTGGACCGGCCATCTTCACTGCGCGCCGCGCGGCCCACATGGATCAGCAACTCGGCGATACGGTCAGGTGTTTGATGCTCATCGCTCATGCAAAAATAGTATAGAACCGAAATCATTTTGACAATAGTATCGACGCGTGTTTAGTATCGTTTCGAAATTAAAAGAGTCGGATACTATGAACAAGCCGCTACCAAACTGGGGAAGCCGCGCACGCTTTAAACGCACGGCAGACATGCTATCGGAAGATGAAGAACGCCACCTGATGCTGGCGTGGCAGAACCGTCGCGACGCGCGCGCGCTCGATAAACTTGTGCATGCCTTTAGTCCTTTGGCTGCTGCCGCGGCAAAACGGTTCAAACCGGGTCCCGGCGAGGCCGACCCGGACCTGATGCAACAGGCGCTCATCGGTCTGATAAAAGCCGCAAACCGTTTTGACACGGATCGCGACAATCGCTTTTCAACCTATGCATCCTGGTGGGTACGCGCCGAGATCCAAGACTATTTGCGTGCGAACAAGTCGATCGTCCGGCGACCAAATTCCGCGCAAACCCGCAAGGCAATTGCCGAAATCGCTGCGCTGGAAACAGAGATGGCGGCCGATCCCACGATTGACCGCGCAGAATTTGAGACGCGGCTCGCGAAGGCTCTGGATATTGGCCTTAACCGGGTCGCAGAACTGCGTGCGCTGGCTATGGGGTACGATCATTCGCTAAATGCGCCCGCGCTTGATGACGGCAGCGAGGAACGTATCGCACTGCTTGCCGACCCCGAGAGCCTCGATGATCCGGCGCCGCTGCACGGGCTGGAAACGGCAGCCTTGCGCCGGGAACTTGTAGACGCCCTGAGTACATTGCCGGTTCGCGAACGCGACATCATTATCGCGACCCAGTTGCACGACCCGCCAGCGACATTGGAGGGTCTCGGTGCACACTACGGCGTCTCAAAGGAAAGGATCCGCCAATTGCGTGAACGCGGCTTTGAACGCCTGCGCGAGATCATGATCCGGCGGGAATTTGGCGCACATTACTTCTGCTCTTAGACTTCCACAGACCCTTTTCGAGGGCCTGCTCCGCAACCCTGTTAGCGAGAGCGAAAACTCAACGATTACCGACCGGAGGCGGCAGGAGGGACAATCTGGTTTTCCAGATATTGCAGGACGATGCCTTCGGTGATGTTGCCAAAGGGGGCTAAGAAATGCCCCCTTACCCAGGAACCGGCGGCCCCAACGGTTCTGCAGCGGGAGTTCCTCGCGCTGCATTTTTTGAAATGAACGACCCTTCATCCTGCTAAATAGACTGAAAGTGGCGATTTTCGGCGGCACGAGACAGACATGTGGACATGTCGGATGACGGCACCCAGCGCCGCAGGTCGACCATGTTCTCGCGGTAGATTTGACGAGTGATATCGCGCGCCCACAGGCCTACCCGACCGGCTTGGTGTCACCCCCGGGGTAAAGATATGGCTCGGTTCTTTCACACTGAACGGAGCGTGATGATCAACGCAACCCGATCTCAAGCTGACCGTGCGGCTTTCAGCCTTTAGGGTAAAAAAAGGAAGGGCATGGGTGTCTGATCCATTGCCCAGCAACCGCATTGAGATCGCGTTCTACAAATTGAAGGGCTGGTGCGAGACCGCGACCCGATATGAACGATGGACCAAGGTCTTGCGCTCAGCCATCGCGCTCGCGGCAACAACCTTCATTTTTTGGCTATGAGCCCCGACTCGAACGTCTTTTGCTTGAAATTCTCTCGCACCCTAACGCGACTGAACGTTGCCTCAAGATAGCCCATCTCCACCAAAGACTGGATTACGACACCCAGCGAGATATTCCCGATATTCTCAGTTAAAGTATGATTTCGAACTGTCAAAACATCAGTTGACTGGTCAGGTGTGTCATCACAAATCAATCGCACGGCGCGTAGAACGTTTAGCTCGACATCTGACAAAGAACCCAGACTCAGGTCCATCTCGAGTGTGACCAATAGCTCGCGGAGGCGAGCAAATGTCGTTGTTCCAATTCTGCCGCTACTCATGAGCCCCGGCCTGCCAGATCGCTGGACCGAAAAACACCATTGCTCGGCAGACAGTTGTCACAACGCCACGAGCTGCAATTTAGGGAGCAAACACACTCCGCTCGTGAGAACGATGTGCTCAACGCACTCGTATACGAGTGACTTGAGGCAAAACAAAGGTTGATCATCATGCCTTGCTTGTTGTGTCAACGTTCTTGAACCTGCCACAAGAGGTCACTTTAGCCTCCCGAGCACGGACGTAACGCGCACTTTAGCCGAACATCTGGTCAAAAAACAAGTCATTATGATTGTATGTTTACCCTACGTAATCTCCCATAGCTTGAATAGGCTGCGCGCAACCAAAAGTACTAGACGGTAAAACAGGTATTCGACCGTCGACACAACCAGATCACATGGCTATCGGAAGCTCAGGTTCAACCCGGACACTCTCTGATAGAGCCTGGAACTTTTGTAAGCTCGACGCGCGGTCTCTGACGATCCATCTCAGCCAGTAAAGTCAGCATAATCAGAACTATGGCACTTTTTCCGCCAATCCATCCCAACAGAAAATTTGCGATCAAGCTTGGCGGGATCCCTACAGAACCAAGCAGGTTTGCTTGCAAGACAGCCGAACGGCGAAGCGATCGATTGGCAACTTGCTGCGCACTTGCTTGCGTTAATAACTCTTTGCGTCTAATACGATGAAATCATTTTGAATATTTTTGTGGGGAAAAATGTCCTTTTTAGCTTTGCTCGAGGCCCGAGAATGGCAGGCCGTAAAAGCACACATCCGTCGGCTAATCGAGTTCAGCGTCTTACATGGCGCTGCTGTCGTCATGACACTCTTTGTGTCCTATCCTGTTCAGGAATTCCTGATACGAGATGGGCTTGACCAAGCCTTGTTCATGACGCCTGCCCTTTTGTTTTTTCCGGCTGTTGTCAAAGCCCTGGCCGCTTGGATGTATGGGTGGTGGGCTGTATTATACATTCTGCCGACAAGCGTCGTTCTACATAAGTTTTTTTTGGGGAACCTAATCGAGTGGAACCACTTGGCAATTGTCACAATCTATTTAACAGCCGCTCCTGCCGTAAAGCTCTGCCTTGAACAGTTTGGCTTGGATTTCGAAACATCCAGGGAGCTGCACACATGGAGATCTCTATTTGTCATAATGGTTTTTTCATCGGTGGTGACAGCGAGTTCGATCCTTGTCTTGATCGGTGATCCGAATTCCATCTTAGAAGGTGTACTTTTCGCCTTGCTGTTTGTTCTGGGAGACGCTACCGGAGCGATGATCTTCCTTCTTTCATTTCTAGTCTATTTCCGCCTTAGGGAGAGATCGGTAAATGGCTTGGCCCCCAAAAAAGGCTCAATCCATCCTCACAATAAACCACGGAATACAAACGCTAGCGTTTGGGTGGCTCAAACATCGCGAACCAGCAAAAATCTAGTCTTAAGATGCAGGCACTCTTGTCACGGCGAAGCGCGCCGCGCCTTTTCTTTTGAACATATCCTCGGAGGCACCAGCATTATGCACCATCGGTGACCACGTTTACACCCAACCACCGATAATTTCGACCGCTGAGATGATATACCAGAAGGCGACCGCCAAGACGCATTACCGCTTTAGGCGACGCAAGCAATCAGGTTGACTTTTTAGACACACACGGATAACCGATATATAGAAAGCACCAAACTACTATATAAGAAGCATCAAACCAACCGTGGTGACGTTCTGCCGAACCCCACGATAATTTGCATTGACCGGATGGAGAAAATTTGTGAACTTATTCAACGAGTTACAGTAGGCTTGGTTGACACTCGTGTAATCAAGTCCCTTGTCAGGCTCATTCTGCAATTGAAGCGTCTGGTTCTTACTGAGGGCCGCCTGATTGAAAATCGTCTTAAAACCCTTTGCCGCTGTATTGCAGTGGATCTGTGCATGTGACTGATAATGAAGATAAAATATGGCAGATAGCACGAAAATTACAACCGTGGCACGTCTTCGCGACCTTCTCGCCACTTTAGAACGTGATCTTGGTTTTGAATCAATTTCTTCAAACGAATTGGACATACTTTACGTCGTCCGATTGCTTTGCGATGAGTCCCCAATTGACACAGCTGAGACTGCAGACATTCGTAATCACAAAATAGTGAAGGGGATGAGTCAACCGACCTTCAACAGGGCACTCCGGTCCCTAATAGATCAAGGTTACCTTGAACCTGCTCCGAATTATAAAACGAGACATTACCGGCTTGGCCCTAAAACAGCGGAAGCATAGCGAGGCTACTGTAAAGGCATCTGCCGGACTGCAGGTTGGCCACATCGACCAACCTTCAGCCCAGCAAATTTGCGCGCTAGCCGCAACAAACGAAACCTCGTATAGGTTGTTCGCAGTCGGATCGGCTGTCCAACACTTCCCATGAAGACAAGAGTTGCGACGCTGCCCCACGAACCGGGCCGTTAGGATGGAGAATCCACTACTGTTGCCTTCTTGTGACCAGGTTGCGGTCAAGACCTACTGAGCAGAGCCTTTTTGTATTTCAAGCGCAGCAGGCCGCTCGCACGTCTGGGATTGACTTGGACAACTGGTGCCAATCCTGCAAGCGATTTGCGCGGCGTCTGTGTGTTGTAGCCGATCCTTCAGTCATTGAGGATGTTCCGTGCATGATCAAGATTGCCGAAGATGTTGTCGTTTAAGCGTTCATCTCGCAGTCTGCTGTCAAGTGACTCTACAAAGGCATTCTGCATGGTCTTGTGCAGCGCAATGTCATTTCCGTTCCAATGTCACAGACAATCACATCGGACTGGCTGCAACGACCGATCAGTTCAGCTAATTCACGGGTCATCCGCGCCCCAGGCAAAGAACGATTCACAATACTAGCTAGATCCTTTCGTCTACAATCATCCGCCATGCACAACACGCGAAACCGCTGGCCATCTTCAAAGGCGTCGGACGCAAAACCCAGCTAACACCGTTGATTGGCCCGATTCGGCACGCGAACAGACTGCCTCGATCCGGCAGTGCAGCATTGTCCAGCACCGCATCAGTCGGCGTGCGTTTCAGCTTGGCGTTCCCGTCCTCAAGGGCGCGCATTTTCTTGGCATCTGATACGTTCATATCGTAAACTTCGCTTTGTATTTTAGAACGTCGCGTCGCTGATGCCACATCGACGACACAGCTCCTGCACAGCAACCCCAGCCTCATATTGTTTGATCACTTCAATAATCTGTTCCTCTGCAAATCTGCGTTTCATTGCCCATCCTTTGCTTGGACGGACTACTGCCCCTTCGGTGGCCTGAATTCAGCGAGCGGGGTTAAATGCTCTTACCCTCTCTTTCTCAGATTTAATCTGGCCAGCATGTTCTCCGAAGAGCCAAATCTCCGAAAAGTCTCAAGTCTTTGAGGATGCGCGATGGAGTTTTTAGACGCCGTTGCACTTGAGGACCTACGACAAAGTAAAAATTTTGTCATATTGACTTTTTAAGTCTGCTATGTTGACCTCAAGGACGAAGAAGCTGCGATACCCAAGCGAACCAGATGAAACTGCCGAGGCTGGAATAATGCACGACGATGCGCGCTATGACAAATTGGCAGTTGCAAACAAGTCAGATGCTGTTTGGACCCTTGCCCTCATGGCTGCCGGGGCTCTTTGGGTCGCCTTGGTGGCTTCGACTATCTTGGGGATCGTGCTGCCTTCATATTACGTTTTTCCACTTATTTCAAAATACTTAGCGATAGCCTTGGCTGTCTTTACACTCACAACTGTAGTTCGTGCCGTGCGCGATAACATTAGCTTTTGGTCCACACAAAAAGACACCATTGCTAAGAGACATCGTGGCAATCCTTACGACCCAAAAGGGCAGATGGTTCTCAGTGTTGTAAGCGGATCACCATCTGATGGATATCAGCGTAGAATCCTAACACCCATGAAAAGTCATATAGACTATTGTAAAGCAAACGCTGGCCAATGTACCGAGACTGCAAAAGATCGCTCTCGACAACTGTGGAGAAGCATCACCAAACTTGAAGACCTTGCCCGCCGACTTGCTTCAGAAGCGAAAGTTGCCCCGATCCCCCGCAAAGCGGTTTCCACGCCGATACATGCCGGCAATTTTCTGGCAAGCGCCAACACCCTTGACCCGTTAACCCCTAAGAAGGTTCTGTTTTCGGAACGCATCCACGACGATCTTGTTGATCGGCTTATTGCGGCGGCAAACAGCATACAGCGGGAATCCGAAAGCCGGTCAACTGATATCATTGGGTATTTTGGTCAGGAAGGCAGTTCGGACCTCAAGTCAATTGACGCTTGGGCCGATAATACAGGAAATACGGTTGTTGCCATGTCTCCCGACGAAAACTGGCAAACTATTCAGTCATTCCTTCTCATAGCAAAAATTTGCTTTGTAGACGCCGATCTTATGGGCGACCTGGAAGAAACTATTTCGTTTTGCCTTCAGCTTCGGAATTTCGATCCCAGCGTCAAGATCATTATGGTCTCCAGCCAAGTCAGAGGTCACGATTTGACGGCCGAAAGAGCGGCAATTTGCGATGCAACACTAAAATCGCCACTCACTATCGCTGCGGTAAATGAAGGAGTTTCAGCTGCAAAGACCAACTCACATGGAAGACTTTCATTTGGAAATTACTCACCTATTTGAAGGCGACTTGGGTTTTGATCTGGACTGCTGCGCGGTTGTAAAAGCAATTTATTGGGCACCTTGCGACGAGCCGATTGACCCTGCCCACGCGTTTTCGGCTTTTTGCTGCACTGCACTGTGAACCCAGCGGCTATGCGAGAAGTGTCTTACTTGACCAGTGGTTGTTTGCAGTTCACCAGTCGCCAAATCAAGCCGCTGTTTCGGGCGGAATGGTCATATGACCTTTGCGCTTGGTATGAGGCGCGTTGTTTAAGACCCAAGCATCCCTGCAAGGATCATCGAACGACATCTTTCGCGTTCCGACGTGTCCAGCACCAGAGTTTTGGGACACTTTAAATCGGTTAAGACTTACCGATGAAGCTAGCTGGCGTTGCCCCGGTATGTTTACGGAATGCTCTGTAGAATTGCCTTGAGTCGTTGAAGCCATACTTCTCTGCGATAGCCCGAATAATTCCGCGCCTAGGTGGTGACCGGGTCAGCTCTGAGACGGCGAGTTGTGTCCGGCGCCTCGTGATGTAGCCGGCGACTCCGTTTGTTTGATTGAACAACCGATAAAGGGTTGCGCGCGATACTCCGAATTTCTCGCACAATACGTTGGGGCTCAGTGAGGCATCTTTAATGTTATTTTCAATGTATCGTTGGATCACCTTGCGCCGCGCGCTGCTTTCGCGCATCGCGTCACGGTCTGGCGGCTCTCGCAACAAAGGTTCAAGAAATCCGCAGATACCATCTGCCAGCTTGTTTCCGTCTTCCAAACTGCATTCATCTAAGCTTTTTCGAAGGTTGAAGAGCAATGAGCGCAATACGGCTCCGACTGAGGATTCGATTGAAAAAACACGACTCGGAATGGCCTCACCAGGCAGTTTTCCGAGACGAACGCTCGGCACATACAGAACGAAAATTTCGCTATTTGTTGGGCAATCGCTTAGCACCTGATCGCGCGGGTTGCTTATGTGCACAGCATCCAGACTTTTCGGCTCCAAGCTGTCGCCCCAAGCACAATATTGTCGGCAGCGCTTCAGATAAGAGATTGAGATCAAGTTCTCTTTGTCAGGGAGCGGTGGCCTCAGGCAGTTTATTGGGGCCGCACGGAAATGAACAAAGGTACAATCATTCATCCACCAAACATTAGAACTCAGGAAGAAACCGCTTCTGCAATTTGGATACAAGTTTAATGTAGGATAGTTTCGCCATAAGTTCTGCACGGCATCGATGCGATCTTCTTGGGCAAAACGCACCCTGTCAAAATTCAGATGAACTACAGGTTTCATGATACTTTAATATTCTCTTTTTGACTAGCTTTCAACGCTAGCTGATGCCTCAGAAAGTGTCTGTGACATAGTTAACTAACCGGCTGAACGGCATTGTTAGAGACGATTTGACACTCAAGTCGAGACTTCAGGTCATTGATGTGGGAAGAAACTGTCAGTACAAGTAACGAGTTTAGGATTGCAGAACGCAAGTCATTTGCTCGCTGGCCAGCGTTCTGACGAAATTCTTAACTTAGACTGGAGCCTTGGCATGCTGGCGTTTAGTGATCGGGGAAGTAAAGTTCTTGAAGGGGTGGCCATTTTTGCTTTGATTTCATTGCCTTGGAGGCATTTTAAACAAAAGGGGGTCATGCTGGCATCTTGAACACCTCGGCTTTTGCGAGCGACGCTCTGTTGTCCAAGGATCGACTCGGGGTTCCCACTCAAATGCCGCCCTTTGGAGTGTACGCGAACACGTGCAGCGTACCATCCGAGGACAGGCTCAACTTTTGGAACTATTTAAACCAACCAGCATATTCATTGTGGCCAATCGATGGTGATGCGTCGAATTTCTGCGCATCCATTGCATGCTGGCGTGCAGGGAAAGTTGTCTTTTCGCATGTTGCGATAAAACCTGGTGACGGGAGCGCATATCTATGCAGGCTGGAGCGGATTCCACGCAAAGTGCTTATGATACGCGCGTTTATCCAATCGGATGAATGTGGCCTGATAGGCAACGAGGCAGTGGTTTCCTTACCGGGCGAAGTGCACCTTTATCCTTACGGTCAGAAATCAAGGTTGATAACAAGACATATTGAGCATGTAACCGCCTATGTCCCTTTTGAGATGCTGGGCTATAATCATACCGGTGCGCCAAGGCAAACCAGGCTCGAGGCGGGTTCACCGAGTGCAAAGCTGCTCGGAAATATGCTGGTGGCAACACTGGACAATATTGGCAGGGGAACACATGAGGACGCAGCTCCACTTGGTCAGTCATTTGCTGGACTTGCTGGCAGCTTAATCGGCGATGTCCGAAAGAACTGCAGTGGACACGAAGTATTCGAACGCGCTCGCGGCGCTGCACTCCGAAGCTTCATCCTTGAGCGCCTCTACGATTCCGAGTTGACGATCGACAGGATTTGCAGCGCATTTGGCGCGTCTCGAGCAACCATCTACCGTGAATTCGAACGCGAAGGCGGAATTGGTCGGTACATTCGAATTCATCGGCTTCACAGAGCGATGTTGGATCTTACAATGACTGGTCGTGAGCGCGGGGGAATATCCGAAATCGCCACAAGGTACGGGTACCGCGAAGCAAGTACCTTCACGCGAGCATTTCGCCGACATTTTGGTGCGCTGCCAAGCGATTACCTGGGGAGTGAAGCTGATCGCGATCAACCCTGTACGGCGACGTCAAATCAGGCTTATTCAGCGCCGATCGCACTGATTGACCGTTGGCTTTCTGCGTGACTCGCAAACCAGTTTCGGCACGGAATTTCTTGACCATGATGTTCAAATTGACTGCTTTCTACTAAACTACTTCTATCGAGACCAAATCCAGGATCTTAAAATGACACAAAGATTCAGCGCAGTTCTGGATGAGAAAATGCAGAACGGAGAAGTTGACCATATTCTCGACACCGCTGAGCAATTGGCCCGTCGAGGTGGCTATTTCAGTTTCCAAATCTGTGATGTGGCCAAAGCTTCAGGGATTCCGGAACTGGCAATTCAAGCGCACTTTGATAGCAGGCAAGACTTGTCTGTAGCTTTAGTCAAAAGGTACACAGCCTCGCTGATACGCGCATTGGGATCACCAGAACAGGCTAAGCCACTGGATCATCTTATTAATATCTGGGGTCATGCTGCCCGCCAGGATGGGCAGATGTGTCTGTGCACTCTCTACGGAGCAGAAATCTCTGCGCTCCCTCCGGCCGTGACCAAAGCGACGAGAGCCTATTATCAGTCGGTATCAACGTGGATTGCCGATGCGCTAAAGTGCGATCACAACGACGAACACGCAGATGCTGTTCTTGCCATTTTGTGCGGCGCTTTGCTAACCGTTCGATCTCTTGACCGGCCAAACGATTTTGAAAAGATTGCACACTTGCTTGTTCAGCCTGTGGAAGCGTCCTGCAGTAGAGCGAACTCCTAACACCTTTGTTAACTTGGCGTGTTCGTTGCGCGGCACCCAATAGCTGGCGAAACTGGCATAGGCACGGGGGGGTGTCTCGTATTTACATACCCTTTCTAGAATGTTGAGTAACCGAAAAGAAACAGGGTGTTTCCGATCGGCCTTTCACGTCAGAGAAAACAAAAGGGGAACCATCGAAACGCGAGACAACACAACCTCAAGAACTGAGACACACGGTCAAAGACAGAAATACGCAATTGCTATAAAGTCGAAGACTGCCAATCTCACAATGTGTGGTGGCTCAATAATCTGGATAGAAAGCCACAACTGGGGCGAATATTAGGTGGGGAATTAATGAGATCAACTGCAAACGCAGCCGCTCGTCGGTCTCAATACAGGTATTGCTGCACGGAACTGGCACAGATCGCCGAACAGAACGATCTTTTTAGATCGTCTTGGCCGTTGATGCCACAGTTGGGCCGCATCAAGCTCTCTGAGGACATCTCCGCCCAGTCGGGGGAGTTTCAGATTGCTTGCTTGGAAGCTGTCAGGGCTTACAGCGATTTCTCCTCAGACAACGATCCACATGGGACGCACGAGGCGGGGTCATTTGAGGTGTTCGGGAAAACCCTCCGGTTTGAGATTGTGCTGTATGACGCAACATACGCAACCGAGGCGGCGGACCCTTTGGATTTGGAGAAAACGAGACGAATCTTGACGATTTATTCCACTCAAACGCCCGACTCGATTGGTGGAAAAGTCTCAAGGCTCGATCCGATCTAATTGTTATCGAATCCGTTTCTCTCTTAGTAGCATCAAAGGCCAGTATCACGCGAAGCACCGTGCGTGATCGAACAGCGGATCGAAGAATGGACCGAAACACTCGCTTCAGCCTGCCTGCCCGGCGCTTTGCCGTACAGGCCGACCCGCTATGTCAGGTAATTGCGAGGGACAGAGGCAGCTACCGCCTGAGGCAAAGCAGAGCGAAACAGCTCAAAGACAACTGCTAAAATGGAACTCTGCTTGATCTTGCCGGACCATGGCGCCTTTCTGGTCTCGAATGTCGGGTTTTTTGAGCTGTTGATACAGATTGCGCAGTACACACTCCGTTCTTGATAGTACGTGAATGAGGCATCCAGTTCATTGATGCAGGCAGTTTCGATATAATTCAAGTTTTGCACTGGCACTCCACTTCCTCGGTGCAAACGACCGAAAAAGCTGGACTAAAAAAGTCTACTTGACTTACCTCCATAGGATTCCAGAGCATAGTTTGAGATTGCAGAGCACCTGTCACCTCAAAGTGAGTCAAGCAGGCACCTGATTAATAGAATTGAATTTGCACCGGCGGCGCAAAGACATTCAGCTTACGCCCCAAGGGCACGCAAGGATCACCTCACTCAATCATTATAAATTCAATTTGACTATTTATTGAGATTCGTCTAACGTGATCCACGGTGCAAAGTACTGCCACTCACACCGTGAGAAGGACTGGCCTTGACCCCCTCGGTCAGTCCTTCTCCATCATTGTATGCTCTGGCTTCCGAACTGGTGAATGAGCAGAACCGCGGCGGCGACGTCTGAGACAATGAATGGACGCCACGGCCCCAAACCATGTTACCCGCGGGAGAAGCGTCCAAAAAAGACGGGCGGGTTGCTGGCGCGCTTGCCAATCCAAGTTCGGTGTCAACACCAGCGTGGCCGGGCCGGATCGCAACCGGGGTCGGTTTTTCGATGCGATCCGTTGTCTGAACAAGGTACGCCTATCCCGACTTTCGGCTTGCCATTGAGACGCTGCGGTCCGTCCCGTCCTTTAGGACATTCGCTGCACTTGCAACGCTTGGTTCGGATTCAACGCGTGGAACACGGACTGGGTTATTGTGTTTCCTTCACATTCAAAACTCAGAAGGAAAAGGCACCTTCATTCGATGCCAAAAATCAGGATACATGTCCCGTGCAGTTCAACCCCGCGATTTGACGGTCTGCCTTTCAATCAACTTTGGCGCCAATGCTATGTTCTCGACCTCGGTGGTTTTGTCCCCGACCAACTCGTTGATCTGGCGCACTGCGTTTGCAACCATCTTGTTAACGGGCTGTCGCAGTGTAGTTAGTGAAAACTCAGGCATGGCGGCCATCGGGATGTCGTCGAACCCAATAACAGAGAGCTCGTCGGGAATACTGAAATTCAACTCGTTCCGCAAAATGCTGATCGCTTCGATGGCCATGTAATCATTCAGCGCAAAAAGTGAATCTGGGTGGGCCGTCTCCGGGTCGCCAAACATCCTTCTGATTGCTTCACCCGTTCGCTGAAGATCAAAGTGACCAACTTCATGTGCATAGAGGCTGTGACCATTCTCTCTCAGTTCGGCTTCAAAACCAAACTTTCGATCCCGGCTGGTGGAAGAGCGCTCCCACCCGGACAGCAGTGCAAGTCTTCGGTGACCCGTTTCGAGCAGATGCCGCGCAGCCATACGTCCGCCTGAAACATTGTCTGTTGTAACGCTGGCAATACCATCATGTTCTTGAAAACGATTGAACATCACGACAGGGATATCGCGTTGAGAACAGAATTTAACCAGGGTTGAAGACAACTCGACAGATGCCGTGATGATCCCATCGACCTGATACTCCAACAATTGGGATACGGTCTCTTCGACGCCCTCATCTGTGCTGGGCATCATAAAAACGAGCGCGTGGAACCCGGTTTTTTGGAGTTCAATGCAGAGTTTCTCAAGCGCGAGCGCATAGAACTGATTGTCCAAATAACTAAACAACAGCGCGACTATGTTTGATCTTTGTGTAATGAGCGATCGCGCGATCGCATTGGGGCGATACCCCAACTCGTCCGCGGATTTAAGGATGCGTTTTTTTGTTTCAGGGGAAACGCCCGATTGGGTCGGCGTGCGGGAAAAAGCCCGGCTCACCGCAGATTGAGAGACGCCAGCATGGCGCGCAACATCAATTGAAGTGACCTTGGATTTTTTCAATGGAACTCACGCCAACCCGTTTTGCATTAGCTTTTCTTGACAGCTGCCATCAGATCAACACCCAATTGCTTGAACGTGTCGACGTGGTCAACCATTACCCAGTTTTCTTTCAGTTTACCATCGACCACCAGCCAGAAATCCGAGAAGCGCATCTTTACCGGTAGACCAGTGGGCGGCAGACCCAGATATTCACCTCTTTGGTGGCCGGTCAGGTATCCGGTCCCTGCAATCCAGTTCTCGTTGGCGAACTCGATCTCGTGGCTGACATGATAGTCGGGAAACGCTTTGTAGAATTCGGCAAGAACATCATATTTGAAGCGTTCGCGTCCATGGATGTCGCCAAAACCCGGCGGTCCGTGCCAGATCATATCCTCATGCCAATACTGATCATGCGCATCAAGATCCTGCGCGTTCAGCGCGACATACATATCCTGAATAAGTTTGAGGTTGGATTCGGCAGTCATGTTTCATCCTTTCACTGCACCTGCGGTCATCCCAGACACGATCTGTTTCTGGAAAACGAAAACCAAAATGATGATGGGTATGGTGATCGAGACAGCCCCGGCGATCCCGTGCATCAGCCGCGCGAGGCTTTGGTTCTGGCCCATGTAACTGCCAAGAGACGCGGTCATGGTGGCCATATCGCCATTCATAAGTTGGCTGGAGATGATGAAGTCGTTGTAAGCCAGCAGGAAGGAAAACAAACCAGCAGTCACGATACCTGGCCACATGACGGGCACAATCACACGAAAGAAAGCCTGCCACCGATTGCACCCATCAACCAACGCAGCTTCGTCCAATTCCTGCGGAATATTCATGAAAAACGCCCGCAGCATCCAGATTGTAAACGGTTGGTTTATAGCGACAAGAACGATGATGAGTGTCTCGTATCGGCTCCAGATTCCCAGCTCGAAAAAAGCTGGACGATAGGCTGTCAGCAACACAACATGCGGCATTGCGCGAAACACCATGGCGGCCATCAGCAGCCAAAACCCAAGTGAGCCTCGGTACCGCGATAGTGCATATGCCGCCAAGCAGGCGATCGTAAGTGACACAACAACGGTCGAAGCAGTCACAATTGTCGTGTTTATTGCATACTGCCAGAATCCGTCTTCGACCCAGATGTATCTGAAATTCTCCAAGGTCATTGGAGCCAGCAGTTTTGGCGGTGTCGAGAACGCATCTACGGGTTTGCGCAATGAGATGATGAACATCCAAAAGAACGGCAGCAGCGCGGCAAAGAACCAGAACCAAAGGCCAAGGTTGATCGATACTCGAGAAGCTAGGTTGAGTTTCGCGGGTCTCATTTTTCGGCTTTCTGATCTTTGTAGGTCCGGATCATGATCGGTATCAGCAACACAACGACCCCAGCCACTGTCAGCACGGCGTACGCCGCGGCCTTGTGGATATTTCCCTCAAAAACAAGCGTGTAGTAGGTCAGATACTGTACTGAATTTGCGAAGACACGCGAACCGAAGACCAGAACGGGCTCAAACACCCGGTAGCTATCCATCACATGGATTAAGGTGATCACGGCAAACAATGGAGACAGGTGAGGGATTACGACATATCGAACGCGCTGCCATGGCGTTGCGCCGTCTATGATCGCCGCTTCAAGCGGCTCTTCCGGTACCGTTTGCAACCCTGCATATAGTATGATGAATGCGAAGGGTGCAGCAAACCAGACCCCGTAGGCGATGATCACCAGCCGTATCGTGACCTGATCGGCAAGAAAGTAGAATTTGCCGAGGCCCATGGCTTCTAAGGTCGCGGCGATAACACCGCCATCAATGAATAACCAATAGACCGCGAGGGACGAAACTACCGGAGTTTGGACCTGTCGCGTTTTTGTGCCGCTCCAAGTGCTCGTTTAAACCACTTTCCATTCGAAGGCGACGGGACTTTTCCAGCCCAGTGCTGAGTGTCGGCGGCGCGGATTGTAGAAGCCGTTGATGTATTCGAAGATGGCCGCTTCAGCCTGCCGTCGGGTTTGCCATGACCGCCGCCAGATCAGCTCAGCTTTGATCGTTTTGAAGAAGGTCTCGACGGCGGCGTTATCATAGCAATTGCCTTTGCCGCTCATCGACACTTTGAAGTCATGTTGGCGCAGGATCTTCTGATAATCGTGGGAACAGTATTGGCTGCCACGATCCGTGTGGTGGATGCAGTCCTTCGGTGGTGATCTGAAGGCGATAGCCATTCTCAGCGCCCTGATGGCCAGGTCTCGCTTCATCCGATTGCTAACAGCCCAGCCAATCACACGGCGGGAATGCAAGTCCAGAATGACGGCGAGATAAAGCCAGCCTTCACGGGTCCAGACATAGCTGATGTCACCAGCCCATGTCTTGTTCGGCTGATCCGCTGTGAAGTCCCGATCCAGTAGGTTGGGCGCGATATTGAACTTGTGATCGCTGTCTGTCGTGACCTTGTGCTTGCGTGTTCTCAACACGGATATGCCGTTCTGGCGCATCAGGCGACCAACGCGACGATGCCCCACAGCCAAACCAATTTCCTTCAACTCTTCAGTCATGCGCGGCCTGCCATAGCTGCCCAAACTGAGGCGTGACTGTTCTTTGATATGCGCCAGCGTGACCAGATCAGACCGCTGTCTGCGACTGGCAGGGCGGCTGCGGAAGGCACGCAGACCGCGTGCGCTGACACCGACGACATCGCATAACCGGTTGGCTGGAAAGCTGGCTCTGTGTTCTTCGATAAACCTAAATCTCATTGCTTTAGGCCCGCGAAGAACTGGGTGGCCTTTTTTAGGATTTCCTCTCCTCCTTGAGGAGCCGGATCTCCCGTCGAAGTCGCTCATTCTCTTGAGCGAGGCTCAAATCCTCTTTGGAAACCACGTCTGTATCTCGGTGCGCTGTGATCCATTTGTTCAGCGTGGACATCCCGACACCTAGATCATCAGCCACCTGCTTGCGTGTTAGCCCACTGGTCAATGCGATACGCACCGCATCTTGCCGGAATTCGGCCGTCCGTTTCAGTCCCATAGTCAGTCTCCTTTGCTGCAGTAGATGCTATCAAAGGAGCGGCATCAAACCGTGACAGGTCCAGTTACGATCATTGGCAGAAGCGTCACAAACACAACCGAGCCGCGCAATTGCACCGTTACTCGATTGGTTGCAAGGGCGAGACCGAATCCCAGGATCAGTATGATCGGTGTCGTCACAAAGGTATAAAGAAGCGTGAATTCCAGCGCGGACCAGAAATCTACATCACTGATTTCTCGATAAAGCGCTTTGATGAACTCTCTGGGGCTTTCTACTTTGGTCCTATCGATAGAGGCCTTAAGACCCTCCACATCGATAGCATTCTCTAAGTTTTGCCCACCGACATATTTCCAGACTTGTACTGGATTGCCGTCAGCATCCAACACCGACTGCGGAACCATTCGGGTGACTTCCCGGGTTTGCCCGCCGAACAGAGGCACCTCAGTCTTCACCTCTTTCAACTCAGTTTGAGTAAAGGATTGATACACTGCGAGATAGACAATCGCGACCAGGGGAAGTGCGATAAGCAGCAGCATTGACACCAACGACGGTGCAACGAACGAAAAGAAGGTAGAGCGCTTCACTGAACTATCCCGTCAGAGGTTTGGTGCCAGCCAAAATTGGTCGACGTAGCTGGCACCAGGGATTTGGCCTATTTCAAAAGGCCCTGATCACGCGCAGCGGCGCGATACGTCTTTGTTGCATCGGCCAAAGAGTCTTCGGCACTTTCTTTACCAACAATAAAGTCCGCGATGTTCTCACCCAGGGCTGAATGCGCCAGGGCCGCTTGCGGGTTCATCGGATAAGGGGGGGCGCCCGCAACAACCGTGTCAGTGATGGCCGTTGTGTATTGGCCTGGCTCATAGGCCGACCGAATCCAGAGGGTTACATCGTTGTTGTCTTTGACCGTTTCAGCCCGCATCGCGTGCATCAGAACTTGGAAGGTTAGATCTGGATCACCATCGAGGTTCTTTGGCATAACATAACCGTCCCACCAGAATGTCGATGCAGGAGCCCCGCCTTCAACCATAACGGGCGATGGAGCAAACCCAATCTTACCAACCACGGTGCTTTCGTCGGGATTGTCCATACCCGAGGCTTCATTACCCCACATAACAGCCATCGCCACGTCACCTTGCTGCAACTGACGCTTCACGTCACCGAAGTCCATCGACATCGAATTTGGCGACATGTATTTGTATAGCTCGCCCATTTTTTCCAACGCAGCGATCGCCTCGGGCGTTTCGAAAGTAGAGTCGGATGTCTCTGGATCGAACAGTGTGCCACCATTCGCCAAAAGCATATTGACGTACTCGTTTGCCAACTCCCAGCTGTTGCCAAAGGCAGCACCATACGGGTGTTCGATTCCGGCTTGCTTGAGCTTCTCGGATGCCTCTATAACTTCGTCCCAAGTCGTAGGGACTGCAATGTTGTTCTCTTCAAAGATGTCCTTGCGGTAGAACAGGTGTTGAGCGTTGACCATGAAGGCAATCGCCATAATGTCGTCACCAAAACGGATCAGCATCCCGTCTTCAATGTCATATTTGTCGCGGTACTTCTCGACCAGGTCATTCAACGGGCGAAGTTGTCCCTTAGCCTGAAGCAGAGTTATCGAGCTATTTGCAACAGCGGCTGCATCCCAAGGAGATGTTGAGGCTTCAAACGCTTTGTTCGTTTCTTCTTTGTGATCCGTGGTTAGCTTGGTTTCGACGACAAGACCGTCTCGCTCACATGTTTCCATTTCTGCAGCCAGAACTTCCAGCGCTTCGAAGAAGTTGGACAGGACATTTACTTCGCCCGAACCTTTGATCGTGCATTCGGCCGAAGCCGCAATCGGGCTCAGCCCGATGGCCAATGCTGGCAGTATGTGTTTCAGTTTCATATCAACCTCCGTGTTGCCGCTGCCGCGGTTAGGTGTCGCCCAGAATCTGCATCAAAATCCCGAACTCATTGAAAACAGTCCATTCTTTCTGGACCTTGTTGTTATGAATATGCCACTGAGTGATGCCCCAGATATGAGCTTCCTTGCCGGTGGGTTCGCCGTATGGACCGTTCCCCCGGTGCGCGCCGACGCCACCCCAGCGAATTGAGACGAGATACCCGTCTTTGGCATTGCCCATCCAATAGATGTCATCGACGGCCATGCGAATGTTCGGGAACATTGCGACCATCGACATTACATGTGAGCGCATCTGGCCTACGCCCCGGTAAACCCGACTGGTTGAGCCTTCGAAAACGATGTCTGGTGCATAGACCTGATCCATCGCTCCGAAGTTCCTGCGGTTCCAGATGCTCTCAAACGCCGCTTGAACGAATTCACGAACGTTGCCGTCAACCACATCCGGGATCGCCTGGCGCTCCGGGAAGGCCTGCCCGTCCAGGCGCTTCGGGTCACTTGCAGCAAAGTTTGGTGCAAACGGGCCTTGCGGGCGCTGCGAGGCAATGCGCTTGGCCATTTCACCCACGTCAAAGCCCATCTGCTGGATCAGGGCGGCAGTGTCGTAGGCGACGTGTTCGTCATAAATTTCATTGTCGCGAGCAACGCAATTGGCGATGCAAAATAACCGCAGAGGGCGATTGGTAGGGGGGCCAAAACGAGAAAATCCCGTATTCGTCCCCATAATCATCGTGCGATGCGAGGTGTGAAAGCTCACATCATCGTTGCCAGCCCATATCACTTCATCCGCAACAAGGCGTACATCCGGAATTGCATTATTGGTATGAACGGTGTCTGCGACAATCTTGTCGCGGCCATATTGAAGGCCCACATCATCCCAGACGCGGCAGTCATGGCTGTAAGTGTCATAGATACAGCCGATGTCCTTCTCCTCCCAGATTTGGTGGGTGATCCGGACGATGTAGTCGACGATGTTCTTATACTTGTCCTCAAATCCGCGCATCGAGTGCGTAGCAAGGTGATCGGGCTCCCTGCCAAGAAAATCCTTCGTGCCGCCGCGACGGTACTCTTCCAGCGAGATCGAATAATCCGTTGGCATGTGCTCGTCTTTTAAGGGGCTAAACCGAATATGCGTTACCTTGTTGGCGTTCTTCACTTCGCCACGCACCGGCGGTTTCACCGACGCGGCTGCGGAATCTTCGGGGAGTTTACTTTTCTGTGTCACGGAGGCCTCATGGATATCATTTCCGCATACGTATGCGAAACAAATCTGTAGTGAATATTTGATTCTGTCAAGGAAGCCTTGCTTACATGCGGTGACTTCAGCGAATACCTAATAAAATAGCTCTCATACTTTCATTGAATTCTAAAAAAGTTCGCATACCTATTCATTGAAATTTTGAGTCTTTGAAATGACCCGACTTCAAGACTAATGGTGCTTTGGCTGGTTCAGCGGAGCGAATGGCTCGGGGAGGTTGTCACCCATGACGAGGTGGAACCCGAGGTAATCTGCTGTCTGGTCGGGTGTGATTCCCGTCCTCATCAGTAGATCTGCAGCATTTTGCCGCCAGCGCGCCGATCTTTGCAACTCTAGCGGAAACGCAGCGGGAGGCTGCAAGCCCACAGTTGCTGTGACGCCCTCAATCGTGGGTCAAATCGCAAAATCGCCCATCCAGAGTTACGCATGGGACCTGCTGCCCAGCAACCCTAGCACCGAAGCTTGAATTGACAGTCGAGACGCCCCCCGCACTAGCCGGTCCATGCCTCCGGGCCCGCCGGTACGCTTAGGTTTTTCCCACGTACGATGTCGCCCTCTGCGTCGTACATCGGCAGGCTGCAGAGCTGCGCGCTGTACATCTTGCCGTTCGCTCCAACCACTTCCACTTCTGTGCCAGGGCCTATGTCAGGATCATCCATGCGCACAAGCGCAACGCCACATTCCTGATAAGGTGACCAAGTCGAGGAGCATACCTGACCGACAATGTCCCCGCCAATCGAGATTGTCCGTCCTCGCTCCGCAATCCCACCGCGCACGCGCATCCCAAACGTACGCGAGCGTTTGTCGGCCTTTTCAAGCGCTGCCTTGCCGATGAAACCGGGCTTGTCCATCTGGACAAAGTGGCCAAGTCCGGCGTCGAACGGCGTGGTTGTGCTGTCGAACTCGGCCTGGCTCATCAACCCGGCCTCAATACGACGAGCGCGGAAGACTGGCGTTCCGGTCAAAATCATACCGTGCTTCTGGCCTACCTCCCAGATGCGGTTGCCAACCTTCTCGGCATCGTTTTCCGGTCTCAGATAGAATTCCCATCCAAGCTCATTGGAAAACCCGGTGCGGGTGATGATTACCTCTTCCCCGGCGATCATTACGGTTGCGACGTCGAAGTAGCGCCAAGGATCGGGAAACTCACCGTCAATTGCGTCGCGCAGCACATCCATCGCGCGGGGCCCCTGAACCTGCGTGACCCAGACATTCGGGTCGGAAATCGTCACATCGTATATATGCGCATGGGCCATGTACCATTTGATCAACTCACCGTCAGCTTGCGCCATCCAGAACTTGTCCTCGGCCAAGCGTAGCATGACCCCGTCAGTGATCATCCCGCCATGGTGATAGAGGACGAAATTGTACGAGCAGCGGCCCACCCTGACCCGGCTCACATCGCGGGCAAACACATGGTTCGCGAATGCCTCGGCATCCGATCCGGAGATTTCCACTGGAAATTCGCCGGTATTGCGCAAAATGACTTTCTGACGAACGGCCCAATATTGTTCGTCATCGGTGACATGGTTCAAGCGCTCCGGCGTCATTCGGTTGTTGTAAAGCGAGTATTCCGGGTCGAAAGGTAGCTCCATGTAAGACAACGGATGCGGTTTCATGATCGAGCTGAGTTCGATCGGGCGACGGTCCTCGATCGGGATCGCCTTGATAGTATAGCGTTTGTTCAAGATGCTTCGATGCATGTCCCGTATTCCGTATGCAGGGCTGAGTTTAAGGGTGGTGGTGGAACGAGACTCCCCGTTACCTCATGACAAAGGGGTTGGCAGCTGTCGTTTGCTGCGCAATCCAGACGGATTTGACCTGGCAAAATTCCTTGATCGCCTCTTGTCCACTTTCGCGCCCTTGACCAGAGCGCTTGAAACCGCCGAACGGCGTCATGAAGCTGACAGCGCGGTAGGTGTTCACCCAAACCGTCCCGGCCTTGAGCTTGTCAGACATCCGGAAGGCTCGGCCGATATCCGATGTCCAAACTCCTGCGGCCAAACCAAACAGGATATCGTTCCCGATGCGGATCGCGTCCTCTTCGGTGTCGAAGGGGATCACCGACAGGACCGGGCCAAACACCTCCTCCTGTGCGATACGCATGTCATTGGAAACGCCGGTAAAGATGGTCGGCTCAATAAAACGGTCCCCTTTCGCGCCTTCGCCTGTAAAGGGCTTGCCGCCGAGCACACAGGTTGCGCCATCTTCTCGCGCAACGTTGACGTAGTGAAGTATCTTTTCGTATTGTGGCTGCGTGGTCACGGGGCCGACATGCGTGTCTGTTGACATCGGATTGCCGATTTTGGCTTCGCCAGCCACCTCTACGAGACGTTTGACGAACGCATCGTGGATCGAGCGCTGAACCAGAAGTCGCGAACCGGCAATGCAGGTCTGACCGGTTGCGGCAAAGATACCCGAAATCGCGCCCATCACGGCGGCGTCGAAATCGGCATCCTCGAAGACGATATTGGGGGATTTGCCGCCGAGTTCCAAAGTGACCGGCATGATCTTTTTGGCTGCCGCTTCGTAGATCTTTTGCCCTGCGAAGTCAGATCCAGTGAAGGCGACTTTGCCGACGTCCGGGTGCTCTACCAATGGCGCGCCAACGTCAAGGCCGAAGCCGGTTACGCAGTTCACAACACCATCGGGGAAACCAGCCTCCTTGATGAGTTCCATGAACTCAAGGGTCGAAGCAGAGGTAAACTCCGATGGTTTCACAACCGCTGTATTGCCAGCGGCCAATGCAGGGGCAAGTTTCCAGGCAAGCAGCATCAGCGGCGAGTTCCAGGGCGTTATCATAGCCACCACGCCCAAGGGTTCATACTTGGTGTAGCTAAACATGCCGGGCCGGTCCGAGGGCAGAACCGCGCCTTCGACCTTGTCGGCCAAGCCACCGTAATAGCGATACCATTCTGCCAGATAGCGGGTCTGGGTACCCATCTCTGCGATCAGCTTGCCATTGTCACGCACCTCAAGCTCACCAAGTCGCTCTGCCTCGCGCTCGACGATGTCGGCCAGTTTGACCAGCAGCTTGCCTCGCGCCGTTGGGCGCATTTCGGCCCATGGACCAGTTTCATAAGCCGCCTTGGCGGCAGCAACGGCGTGGGCGACGTCTTCGTGGTTGCCGTTGGCAATCTGTGCCCAGACTTCGCCCGTGTAGGGATTGTCAGTGTCAAAGTATTCGCAGCCCGCTGGTTCGACCCAAGCGCCGTTGATGTAATGCTGATAAGTTTTCATGGGCCTAGTCATCCTCTAGGTCGGGCTGAAACACGATGCGGCCAGTAACCCGGCCATGCTCCAAGTCCTCAACAGCTTGATTGATTTGCGAAAGCGGACGCCGTTCAATCGGTATCTGCTTGATCTTACCCGCACGGACCATGTCGATGAGCGCGCGCAGTTGCGGCGAATTACCGACATGGCTGCCTCGTACGGTCATTGCCTTTTGCGGCAACCAGACCTGAGGCATCTTAAAATCGCCGCCACATTGTCCGACGATAATGTAGCGCCCAGCCTTTGCCATTGCGCGCACGGCAAGCCTGCCGGTGGAAGCACCTCCAAACGTGTCGATCACCCCCATCAGCCGCCCGTCAGCGAGACGCTGCAATTCGGCCACCGCATCCTCACGCATGCTGTTCATCGCTCTCGCAGCGCCCATCTCACATGCCGCCTCCAGCTTTGCGTCGTCGATATCGACAGCGATGATTTTATCGAACCCCATGGCTTGAGCGATTGCAATCGCATTCATGCCGAGGCCGCCGCATCCCATGATCGCCAGCCACTCGCCATCCCGCAGCGCGCCCATCTTTTCCAGCGCGTTGTAGACAGTGATGCCTGAACAGGCATGCGGGACAACATCAGCGGCATCAAGCCCTTCAATATCGACTAGGAATTTCTCATGCTCGACAAGGCAGTGGGTGGCGAAGCCCCCCTTTTGCTTGAGCCCGATGATCCGCATCGCCGAGCAATCGCTTTCGCGATCCTCCTGGCACGCTTCACATTGCCCGCATCCGATCCATGGAAAAATCAGCACCTGCTGACCCGGCGAGACGCTCGTCACATCGGGGCCTACGGCCTCTACTATGCCGGCAATTTCGTGACCAAAGGTCATCGGCAACTGCGCGCCGCGTTCTGCGAAGGTCAGCCGTCCCTCTTCGCCTAGGTCCATATACCCTTTCTGCACATGCAGGTCCGAGTGGCAAAGACCTGACGCCGTAACCCGCACCAGAACCTCCAAACCGGTAGGCTTCGGCAACTCGTTCTTTCTTTTTTCAAATGGCTGCCCCCATTCGATCAGATCGTAACTGGTGTATTCGGTCATGAAGGGTTCTCACAGTAGGGATGGGATAAGCGTGACGATGCCGGGAACAAGGTAGAGCAGCGTGATCGCAATCGCGAAAATGACCACGACGCTCCAAGCACTGCTGTAGGTCTTGCCCATTGGAAGCGAAGGTGAGGCGGCCTTGAGCGCAAAAAGTGCGTAGCCAAACGGTGGCGTCACCGAGCCCAGAGTAACATTGATCAGATAGATCGCCCAGAACCAGATCGGGTCAAACCCGAATGCATCGGCAATCGGTGCATAAATCGGCACGCTCACCAGCATATACGCGATCACGTCGATGAACATGCAGGCCACAAGGGTGATCAGCATGATTGCGAGGAAAGCGGTCAGGCTCGTGAGCTCCTGAGCCAGAAAAAACTTCAAAAAGCCCTGCGAGGCCCCGGTGAATGACAAGATCTGGGCAAAGAGGCTTGAAGCCGCAAAGATCGCCATGATCGAACCGGTGAGCAGTGCCGCCTCCTTCAGACTGTCGAAAAGAAACCGGAGGCTGAGCCTGCGATAGAGCGCCGTCGTGATCAGGGCGCCAACAACGCCACTGGCCGCCGCTTCAGAGGGCGTTGCCACACCCAGTAGAATGAACCCAATGACCGAGAAAATGACCATCAGAAAGGGCACGCATTTCAGCAGAACGAGACCGATACCGTCCTCATACTGATCGGCGCCTGCCTCATCGACAGGGGCAAGGCTTGGATTTCTTTTAATCCGGACCCAAACGTACAAACCAGTCAGGGACGCAATAAGAACCCCCGGCAGAAGCCCTGCGACCAAGAGCCCCGCAATGGATACGTTGACCAACGAACCCAGTATGATCACAACAATTGATGGCGGGATGATCGGAGCAAGGCTTGCCCCAGACAGGATTGTTGTAATGGACAGACCTTCATCATAACCGCGGCGGTTCATCGAAGGCAAAACCGAACGTCCAAGCATCGCTGTCACCGCGACGATGGACCCCGACAAAGCGCCGAAGATCGTGGAGAGTGCGATCACGAGGAAGTACAGGCGACCGCGCAACCGGCCAAAAATTCTGTTGGCGGCGTCAAAGAGGATATCGGTCGATCCAGATCGAAACAGCAGATCGCCCATAAGTACGAACATGGCGACAGTGCTGAGCGACACATTTGAGGTGGCCGTCAGTATGGAATTCGCAACCATGCCGAACCCGTTCGAGCCGAAGAGCAAGACTACGGCGCCAATGCAGATCATGAAAAAGGCGATAAATATGGGTAACCCGGTCGCAAAAGACCCGAGCAACAGCCCCAGCAGAATGAGAAGGGTTTCAGCCCAACTCATGCCTCATCTCTCCCGGCAACCGCTGTTGTCAGGAAAATCAGCGAAACGACCCCGAAACTGAAAGCAATCGGAGACAAAAGGACCCATTTTGGCACCTGGATGACCGTATTCGTAAGAATGCCTGTCGAAAACTGTTTCAATGCAGATGCTGCAACGATCCAGGCGGCAAGGATTGCAACAACTGCGGAAACGAAAGCCAAAACGCGCCCCCAGCGTGCGGCTGCTTTGCTCCCCATCGACTCTACCAGGAAGGTGATAGCAATGTGCTGATTGCGGCGTGTCACTTCGGGAAGAGCCAAAAAATCATGGCGGGCATGATGAAACTAATGACATCGCTGCTCCACTTGGTTGGCATATTCATTGCGTAACGCATGACGATTTCCATCACGAATAGGGTGACGATCCCCGCCAGAAGCAACGCGGAGAGGACTAGCATCCCCTCCGCGACCGTTCTTTCAAATCGTTTTAGCGTGAGCATTTACTGAGAAAGGCCAGCAGCAACGGCTTTTTCGCGAATAGCTGATGCAACGTCTTGGTCGGTCTCCATGGCAAGCCCCCACATCGCCTCGGACATCCAGGCCGAGATGTTTTCGGCTTCGGTGGCATTCATGTTTGTGATCGACATGCCTTGTTCCTGAAGCTGCCCAAGTTCTGTGTCCGCAATTCGCGTCATCTCTTCCAACGCGTAGAGTTCCGTCTCGGCTGCGGCGCGGGTGATTGCCGCCTGTGTATCGGCGTCGAGCGCGTTCCATTTGTCGAGATTCATAAACATCCAGTTCGAGAGTGATCCGAAGTCAGGTTGCAGGACGTGGCTGGCAACCTCGTAAAGCTTGAAATCGACCAGGCCGGTAGCACTCCAGGGCGCGGCGTCTATCACCCCGTTTTGCAGCGACGAGTATATTTCACCGCCGCCGAGTGGAACCGGGCTGCCGCCCAGCTTTTCGATAATACCGATGTAAGAAGCGTTGGCTCGTACTTTCATGCCCTCGAAGGAATGGTCGCGGCCATCAACCGCCTGGTTGGTCACGAACCTGAAACCGCGCTGCCCTAGCGGCATGATCCCGATCACCTTGATGCCAAGGGTCTGGTAGTAGTCATCGAACGCATCAAAGATGCCGTTTTCCCGCCAAGCGGTGGGGTCTACGGCGATCCCATCTCCGGCCATGCCTATCTTTGTGGTACCGGCATGATAAGCCGGGTGGGTAAAGACCATATCAACAATGCCGGTCTGAAGTGGCTCGATCTGCTCAAGCGGGCTGATTGCGTCAGGCCCGACAACGCTGATTTCCGTGGCGCCACCGGTATATTCGCCAACTTTGCTGACGAATGTGTCAACGTTCACCCGGTACGTCGCTTGGTTAGAGGCCCACGAACTCAGTAGTTTCAGCGACTCCGCCATCGCGCCGCCCCCCGTGAGGCAAAGGGAAATCATCGAAACGGCCGCGTATTTTGATAGATTGGCAGTGATCATTTGTTCCTCCCAGAAATGCTGCGCCCTCTGCCTAGCGAAGGCACATTTTCGCAACCCAGTTTACAGGCGAGGCAATGTGACAGAATTATAACGCGGCTATGGTTGCTATAACAAATCTGTAATACCGGTCATGCCGCAAAGCGAAAGGTTTTCGCTAGGCCCGCCTGCAGTAATCGCCCCTCGGTGCGCTCACCCGGCAACCACGTGTCGAGCTGTCTTCGAACCTTCAGAAGGCGCTCGAAATCAATACCCGTGTTGAGCCCCATGCTCTCAAACATATAGGCACAGTCTTCGGTCGCGATGTTTCCTGTGGCGCCCGGTGCAAAGGGACAACCGCCAAGCCCGCCCAGCGCCGCGTCGAAGCGTCTGACGCCCGCCTCGACCGCGGCCATCACGTTGGCAAGGCCCATGCCGCGGGTGTCGTGGAAATGGGCCGCAAGCGGCAGTTGGCCAAGCTGACCCGCAATAGCGGAAAAGATCCTTTGGACCTGGACAGGGTTGGCATATCCGACCGTGTCGGCAATGTTCACCTCGTCAGCGCCCGCGACAGCCAATCGCGTAGCCAAGGCGAGAACTTGGTTCTCGGGAACTTCGCCCTGAATACTACAGCCAAAAGCGGTCGCAATCACAGCCGATAGGACAACTTTGCCCTTAAGCCCGCGCGTATCGCGCTCCCACACAAGCGCCCCAAACTCTGCCGCAGAAGCATCCGTCGTGCGCCGGACATTTGCCATGTTGTGGGCTTCGCTTGCCGAAAGAACGAATGTGATCTTATCTGCACCGAGTTCAAGCGCGCGGATGCCGCCCTTGAGGTTGGGCACGAGGACAGCAGCAGTGAACCCGCCCATGGCTTTGGCACCATCCAGAACCTCAGCCGCGTCTGAAAACTGAGGAATAGATGACGGCGGAACCAGCGACGTCACCTCAATCTCCGAAAACCCGCTCTCCGCCTGCTGGCGGCACCAGGCAAGCTTGGTCTGAGTCGGCAGGAATTGATCAACCATTTGGAGGCCATCGCGAAGGCCAACCTCCCGCAGGGTCACACTGTCAGACATCAGCATGTGGCTTATTTTCCTGTGAACTTCGGATGACGCTTTTCATTAAATGCGCGTACGCCTTCGCGCCGGTCTTCAGTGTTGATGGTGCGGTTGTAGGCTTCAATCTCAAAGGCAAGCCCATCGGCCAATGACATCTGCGCACCGCGATAGATGGCTTGCTTGGCCTGCCGGACAGCGATTGGTGCATTCCGGGCTATATCCTCAGCGGTATTAAGTGCTTCTTCCACGAGTTCTTCAATTGGGAAGACAGCGTTTGCGAGGCCCCAGTCGAGTGCCTCCGCCGCACTAAAGGGTTTGGCTGAGAGGATCACTTCCTTGGCTCGGCGCTCACCGATAGCCCTAGCAAGGGTCTGGGTGCCACCTGCACCGGGAATAATACCAATGCGCGTCTCAGTCTGGGCAAATCGGGCGTTGTCGGAGGCATAGATGAAATCTGCAGCCGCCGCAATTTCGCACCCGCCGGCATAGGCCGCACCGTTCACGGCAGCGATAACCGGCACCGGACAGCCCAAGATCGCGCGGATCATGCGTTCATAGACCAGATGTTGAAGACCCCAATCTGTATCGGACATCCCGTCGCGTTCTTTAAGATCTGCGCCAGCACAGAACGCCTTTTCTCCCGCGCCGGTCATCACGACACATCTGGTGTCTCCGGGATCAAGTGCTAGGTCTTCGTAGAATTGCACCAGATCGCGCGCCATCTG
Organism: Ruegeria sp. B1; assembly: GCF_056535885.1. Lineage (NCBI taxonomy): Bacteria > Pseudomonadati > Pseudomonadota > Alphaproteobacteria > Rhodobacterales > Roseobacteraceae > Ruegeria > Ruegeria sp. B1. Next base: position 4,113,069 of record NZ_JBQFJA010000001.1, read on the forward strand.
CGTGTTGAAAGCATTGGCTGAGGTTGGCCTGTTTAATGTGACCTGAAGCACGTTGCTACGCGGCGCACTTATTTCGAGGGTCGAGTATTCGGACGTTTTCATTGCTCGGATCCGTTCATCGTTTTGGCCAAGGTCATGGGCTTGAGGCAATCGAACAATTAAAATGTCAGCAGCGATGCCATAAAGAAATTCAATTGTACTGCGAACAGGATGGGCTCATGAGGTGCCTAGCAGATTGGCTGCCGCATCCGCCTTCCACACACCTTCATTGATCATGGCTGCGATTTCGCTGGCAAGAATCTTAATCACGGCATCCGTAGCCCGCGTATTGGAGCGGTCTGGCGGCATCGCCAAAACAAGCTGCCTGCGAATAGGTGGAGAAACGAAAGTCCGGGCCTCAAGAGTGCCCTGTTTCACCTCATCAGTCACAGCAGAAAGCGGTATGAAAGCATGGTAAGAGCCTTCCGCCACCAGTGATTTTAGCACCCAAAAGGCATCGCCGCGAAGCGCTATGTTTAATGAGACGCCGGCCTTGGCGGCAGCGCTGTCCACAACCATTCGAATACCATGTGGTCGACTGGGCAGAACAAGCGGCAAATGCGCCATGTCTTTTACTTGGATGGGGTCCCCGAGGTCCAGCAATGACCCTGGAGGACTGATCAGAGCGATGTCCTCATACAGCAAATCGGTGCAGCGAAGATGCAGATCGGCTGAAGGCCCATAAAGAAATGAAAGGTCCAGATCGCCCCTTTGCAGCCATTCGATTAAATGCCCCGAGTACCCTTCGACGATGCGCAGCGTGACTTTCGGCAGTTCCCGCCGCACCCGTTCCACCAAGCGAACCGCAAAGACGGTATTTACGCTCGGCATCAATCCTATTGCAACATTTCCCTTAACTTCATTTTGGCTGGACCGGATGTCATCAACGGACTGCTCCAATTGGCGGATTAGGCCAGAAACGCGCCCCAGGAGTTTTTCGCCGGGCTCGGTCAGCGTCATGCCCCGGACGTGTCTGGCAAATAGCTGAACACCGATCTCATGTTCCAGCAATTTAATGTGACGCGATAACGCGGGTTGAGCCAGTCTCAGTCGGTCGGACGCAGCGCTCAACGATCCTGTTTCCGCAACACAGATGAATGTCTTGAGCTGTTTTATGTCCATGGCGTACCGTTCGAATTCTTTTATCGTGACTATATTTACTTTCGCATATTTATATCTCCGTCAATGGATCAAACTGCTTCCACCTTCCTCTGACGTGCAGGAGCGACTTGCAATTGGACCAACCTGACGCCTCGAACGCTGGCCGTGTCAGCGCAGCCATGACGGCGTTTGCAACAAGCGTATCGGACGAGGAAATTTCTGGCACCGCATTGCGCATAGCCCGCATATCTTTGTTCGACTGGCTGACTGTTTCGGTCGCCGGGCATAACGAACCAGTCAGCCGAATCATCAGGGACTATGTTGCCGCCGAAGGCGGCATCAATGAGGCCACGGTATTCGGGTTGGAGCAAAAGTTACCGGCACGGGCGGCGGCACTGGCAAACGGAACAATCAGCCACGCCCTGGACTATGACGACACGCATTTTGCCTATCTTGGTCATCCCAGCGTCGCTGTGTTTCCTGCGGCTTTTGCAGTCGCTCAGAAAACTGGGGCGAGCGGAACAGCGTTTCTCACCGCTGCGCTCATCGGAATGGAAGTTGCGACGCGCATCGGCGCCTGGCTGGGACGCTATCATCATTATGTCGGTTTTCATTCGACCGCGACCGCTGGCACCTTTGGTGCGGCGATGGCTTGTGCCCGATTGCTTGGTTTGAATGAACAACAAGCGGGTCATGCCCTTGGGCTTGCGACAACCCGCGCCTCGGGACTGCGTGCGCAGTTCGGGACGATGGGCAAACCCTTTCATGCGGGCATGGCGGCCTCGAACGGAGTTGAAGCGGCACTGCTCGCCCAGAGGGGCTTCGTTTCACGGCCCGATGCGCTGGAAACGGATCAGGGATTTGCGGTCACGCACGCGGGCAATGAGGGTGATACAAGTGAGGCATTGTGCGGGCTGGGACGCTCCTGGATGTTCGAAGGTGTGCTGCACAAGTTTCACGCTTGCTGTCATGGTGTACATGCCTCATTGGAAGCGTTGACAGAGGCCCGCGACACTCTGGGCGTGAAGCCGTGCGAAATAGACAAGATTTCGCTGTTGGTTCCATCGCGCTATCTGAAAGTCTGCAATATCCTGGAGCCACAAACGGGACTTGAGGCCAAGTTTAGCTTTCGTCTCTGTTCGGCAATGATGCTTGCGGGGCACGACACAGCCGCTCTGACCACCTATTCAGACGCAACGTGCCAAGATCCTGAGCTTCTGGCGTTACGAGATTGCGTCGAGGTGACCGGCGTCGACGGGATGGCCGAAACCATAGCCACGGTCCGGATCGCAGCGAAAGATGGCCAAAGCGTTGAAATCACCCATGACATAGATCGTCCGGAGAGTTTCGAAAAACGAGAACAGAAGATCAGGGCGAAGGCCAAGGCTTTGCTGGGTGAACACAGGGTCGCGGATCTTTGGGATATTGTGCAAAGTGCGGCCCCCCCTGCCCTCGACGCATGGTTGCGTGTTCGGGGTGACATCAAACCTGGTGCGCGAGGCCCCTTCACATAAAAACTTGATATAGCAACTATCCATGCATTTTAGTTTTTGAAAGCCCTACCAGATGCAAATTTTGGCTCCAAGGCTTACCCTATCCAGATTTGCGCGAACCGGAGACTCTAATGACACACCCGACAGAGCAAGCGGGCCTGACCCGTCAGCTTGCAGAGTTTGTAGCTCACACCAACTATGATGACCTGCCGTCCGAGGTCGTTGAACAGGCGAAACTCTTTATCCTTGATACCCTTGGCTGTGCCCTTGGCGGGCGCGTTCAGGCCAGCGAAGAGGTCTCCTGGGTCACAGGGTTTGCTGCGGCTCAAAACGCGGGCGGCGAGTCGACCGTTTTCGGTGAGGCCGGGAAAACCAACGCCGTGACGGCGGCGCTGACCAACGGTGCCATGGCGCACACCATCGATTTCGACGATACACACATGCCTTCGATCTCGCATCTGGGGTCATCGCTCGTTGCCACCACATTCGCTTTGGGCGAAGAACTGCAATCTAGCGGCAAAGAGATCATCGAAGCCTTCGTGTTGGGCTTTGATGTGGCAGGGCGCATCGGGCGCTGCACGATGCCATCGCATTATAAGTTCTGGCATCCGACGGCGACCTTCGGAGGCATCGGCGCGGCAGCCGCCGCAGCGAAGCTGCTGAAACTGGATGCTGTCGGCGTCGAAATGACCATCGGCCTCGCCGCTGACGCTGCTGGAGGTCTTCGGTACGGCATCGAGAACGGGGATTTCTCCAAAAGCCTGCATCCGGCCATGGCCGCGATGAAAGCCGTGCTCTTCGCTCAACTGATCAAAGGTGGCGCGACAGGCCCTCTCGGCATTCTCGAATACCCTTCGGGCTTCTTCAACGCCTTCTCGGAAGAACCGAATCCTGCCCCCTTGCTCGACCGGCTGGGGGACTACTACGAGGTCAGCATCGGCGGCCTGAAATCATTGCCCACTATCCAGTGTAGCCATACGGCCGTCGCAAAAACGCTCGATCTGGTGTCCGAACACGGATTGCAGACTGCGGATATCGCCGAAATCAGCATCGTGCAGTCGGAAACCATGCCGGGACAGGGCATGAATTATGCACCGAAAAGTCCTCTGGCTGCGCGCCTCAGCACACCATTTGCTGTGTCCCTGGGCCTCAAAGATGGAGAGGTCACCTTGGATCGCTTCTCGGATGAAACTCTGGCCGACCCGGAAATCAACGACCTGATGCCACGTATCAAGATCGAAGCCAGCATGGAACTGGCCGAGAGATACCCCAACACAGTCGCATCCCTGGTCGACGTGAAAACCCGCGATGGCCGAGTTTTCTCGGGCGAACAGGTTTACGCCAAAGGCGACCCGAACAACCGGATGACGCCTGAAGAAATTGAGGCGAAGTTCCGCGCGCTTGCGGTTGGTGCTCTTGGTGTTGAGCGGGTTGGCCGGGTATCTGCCGACATTCTTTCGTTGGAGACAGCCACGGATCTCCGCGAGGTCACCAAATCCCTCGCTGACACCTGATCGGCAGTCCGGAGAAAGAACAACATGACGAACCCGTTTTCCGACCTGCTGGTTGTATCTGTTGAACAGGCACTGGCGGCACCGCTTTGCACCTCGCGCTTGGTCGACATGGGCGCTCGGGTCATCAAGATCGAACGTGCAGGGGGTGACTTTGCACGGGGCTACGATGCCGCTGTCCATGGCGACAGCTCCTATTTCATCTGGACCAACCACGGTAAGGAGTCGGTTGTACTCGACCTGAAATCGGAAAGAGACGCACAGTTGACGAATCGTTTGCTGGATAAAGCGGATGTGTTCGTTCAAAATCTGGCGCCGGGCGCTATGGCCCGCGCGGGTTTCGGTTCTGAAGAGCTGCGCAAGAAGAACTCAAGGCTCATCACGTGCGACATCTCCGGCTATGGCGAGGACGGACCGGCCAGTTCTCTCAAGGCCTATGACTTTCTGGTTCAGGCAGAAAGCGGGTTGGTGGATGTGTCCGGTGCACCCGATGACCTCGGGCGCATTGGTGTATCAATCTGCGATATCGGTGCGGGAATGACCGCGCATGCGGCGATTGTCGAAGCGCTTTTGTATCGCGAGCGAACTGGCGAGGGCTACGGTGTCAGCGTTTCGCTCTTTGGCGTCGCGTCGGAATGGATGAACGTGCCGCTGATGCAATACGAGTACGGAGGCAAAGCCCCAAAGAGGGTCGGTCTGATGCACCCAACGATCCAACCCTACGCGGCCTTCAAGGTCAACGACGGATCCCAGGTCATCATCGCCATTCAAAATGAGCGTGAGTGGGCGCAGTTTTGTGACAAGGTGTTGGGGCAATCTGAACTGGCCACTGATGCACGGTTCAATAACAACAATGCCCGTGTTGAAAACATGGATGCCTTGCACAAAATAATCGGTGGTGTCACGGAAGGTTTGTCGCGCGACGAGTTCATCCAAGCCCTGTCCGAGGCAGGCATCGCCTATGGTGCCGTCAACTCTGTGGCGGCCCTGGCAGAACACCCAGGTTTGAACCGCGTTCGCGTCGCAACCACAAAAGGCACAGAAGTCACAATGGCAGCACCTCCGATCCGTAGATCCATCAACGCAAGTGAAAGTCTGCCACCACCACCAACGCTGGGGCAGCATACCGAACGCGTCTTTGACGAATTTGGTGTTTGACAGTCTCTGGCTTGCGCGACGGATGTCCGATTTCCGAGGCTTGGCGATGGGTTCTCGCTTACAGCAAGCTTTCGCTTCCCGCCCTATGTTGACCGCGCGACTCCAATCCCACATTGGCCACAAACGCTCCGATGTGAAGTCTCCACGCGTGAGGCCAGTGCTACTGTCCTGGGTAGGACGGTAGGTGCCAAGAGCCTTTGAGAACCGGTGGAGAAGTCGTTTACACTAGGCATCGAACTGACGTACTTGTTTAAGCGCAAGGTCAAACACCTGTCGGCCCAAAGGCGAAAGATGGGTTTTTCTTTCGCCCTCAAACAGCTTTTTACCCAGATGATCTTCCAACTGCTTCAACGTCATCGACACGGCAGATTGCGTGCGACCCAGACGGTCAGCGGCTTCTGCCAAGTTGCCTGTCTGGGCAACCGTGCAAAAGCACCGCAACATTTCGATCTTGATGGACATGTTTCAGTTTTCCTGAAATTCGGTTAATTTATTTTAGTTTGACTGATGTCAACTGCAAAATCCATCCTACTGAAAATCGAGAAACTGCCACCGGGGTTTTATGTGACCAAATTGAATCTGATCGCCGGCGAATGGCTGGCGGGCGAAAGCGAGATCGAAAACCGCAACCCGTCAGACCTAAGCGATCTAGTCGGCACCTATGCGCAGGCCAGTGTAGATCAGCTTGCGGCGACGCTGGATCGGGCGCGCGCAGCACAGGTGGAATGGGCCGCCTACCTGCCTGAGCGCAAGCAAACCGTTCTGATGAACATCGGAAATGAGCTCATGGCCCGTGCCGACGAACTGGGCATGCTGTTGTCGCGCGAGGAAGGCAAACCGCTGGCCGAGGGCAAGGGAGAGGTATACCGCGCCGGCCAGTTCTTTACCTATTATGCCGCCGAATGCCTACGTCAGATCGGTGAGAATGCAGACAGTGTTCGCCCCGGCGTCGAGATCGATGTCCGCCGTGAAGCGGTTGGCGTCGTGGCCATAATCAGCCCTTGGAATTTCCCAACCGCGACGGCGTCTTGGAAAATCGCACCCGCTTTACCGAGCGAAAAGTGACTTACTCGACAGTTAGTTTATCCAGAACTTCAAAGGCGTCCGCTGGAGAGTTTTGCTTGTGCACCGCTGGTGCATAGGCCCGGGCCTTGGATGTTGAAAGCCCCGCCGCCACCAGAGCTTCGGCCATTCCAACTGCGCAGGAGATCCCGTCTATTATCGGCACACCGAACTCGTCGGAAAGCTGCGACATCAAGTCAGCCATTCCCGCACAGCCAAGCACTATGGCCTCGGCATTGTCCTGTTCGATGGCCGCCGCGACCTCGGACCGAACCTGATCAATCGAAACGGGATCATTCTCTTCCAGCTTTAGGACCGGGATATCTGACGCACGTACACTCGCGCATTTTGACTCCAATCCGTATCGTTTGAGATTGTCGGAGATCCCTGCCACGGACCGACTTAGCGTCGTCACGACAGAGAACCGGTGTGCCAACATCGCGGCTGCATGAAACCCAGCTTCACCAATACCGATCACAGGCACGTCAAAAGTGCACCGCATGGCGTCCAAACCTGTGTCGTCGAAGCACGCAATGACGATCGCATCGACCTCGCGGTGCCGTTGTGCCTCCTCAAGCAGTCCCGGCACGCAGATCGCGACATCGTAAAAGCCTTCGATGCTCGGGGGACCAGACTTGGAGTTCGTGGCAATCAGTTCTGTTTCGGGGCGTGCCACCTTGCGGGCCGCCATTTCGGCCTTTCGGGTCATCGACACGGTGGTGTTGGGATTGATAAGCAAAAGTTTCATGCCACGCTCCTACACATCGCCGCCAAGATAGGCGGCCTTGATGCGATCATCGTGAAGCAACTCCTTGGAGTTACCCTCGATGACAACACTGCCCGTACTCAATGCATAGGCACGGTTCGAGATCGACAACGCCATGCGGGAGTTCTGTTCGACAAGAAGAACCGACACACCTTCGTCCCGGTTGATGGCCACAATGGACCGGGCAATGTCCTGAACGAGTTTCGGCGCAATACCCAGTGATGGCTCGTCCAAAAGTAACAGCCGTGGCTTGGCCATCAGGGCGCGTCCGATGACCATCATCTGCTGCTCTCCACCGGACAATGTGCCTGCGGATTGCTTGAATCGTTCCTTAAGGCGCGGGAAGCGCTCCAAAACGCTCTCCAGCGTATCCTCAACACCAGATTTCTTGTCTCTGGTGAACGCACCCATCAAGAGGTTGTCTTTAACGCTCATATAGGGGAATACCCGGCGACCTTCGGGGACCATCGCGATTCCGCCGGCCACCACATCGGCGGGGTTCATGCCGTCGATCTGCTGACCTTCAAAACTCACGCTACCGGCCGCGATCTTAGCCAGCCCTGTAATGGCACGCAGGATTGAGCTTTTGCCGGCACCATTGGCCCCGATTAACGCTACGGTTTCCCCTTGTTCGAGGTCAATCGACACCCCTTTCAGTGCGTAGACATGATCGTAGTAGAGCTCGACATCCCTGAATTCCAACATCTTGCTCATGGTCTAAATCCCAATCTCATCGTCAGCACTGCCCAGATAGGCCTCGATCACCCGCTCATCGTTTTGAATCTCCGAAGGTGTGCCTTCGGCGATCTTTTCTCCGAAGTTGAGGACCACAATTCGATCCGAAATCTTCATCACGGCAGGCATGTCGTGTTCGACAAGCAGCACAGTGACCTCGCGTTCGTCACGAACCTTTCGCACCAGATCGACCATTCTCATGGTTTCGTCGTGGTTCATTCCCGCAAAGGGTTCGTCCAGAAGAAGAACCTTGGGATCTGTTGCCAGCCCGATTGCAATGCCAAGCGCGCGCAGATTGCCCTGTGGCAGATTCGATGCCTGTTCGTCTGCGATGTCGGTCATTCCAAGGAAGTCGATCAGATCATCTGCATAATTTCCAAAGCTTTCGACGTCCTCATGGGCCGCCGTGCTCCCCCAGAAGTATCCGGCAAGCGACGCCTTCGCACGCAAATGCTGGGCAACAATCACACTCTCGCGCACCGTCATGGACTTGAAGATCGTGGTTTCCTGAAATGTGCGCACGATTCCTTTCCGGGCAACGATATGCGGCTTGAGGTTCGAAATGCGCTCACCTTTATAGAGCACTTCACCACTGGTCGTTGGCAGAAAGGAGGCGATCATCTTGAACAGGGTCGACTTGCCAGCCCCATTGGGACCAATGACCGACAGGATGTCTTTTTCATGCACATCGAACGAGATGTTATTGTTGGCTGTAAGGCCACCGAATTTCTTGGTGACATGACGGACTTCAAGAAGCGTGCTCATTTGGCTTTCCCTCCCCGCTTCGGAAGACGCAGGCTCAGGAGGCCATTAGGCAGTACCAGCATCAGAATGATCAGCATGCTGGAATAGATCAGCAATTGGTACTTGCCGAACTCAAACAGCAGATCCCAACCAAAGTAGAGTACCAGCGTGCCAAGCATGGGGCCAAAGACATAGCCAAGCCCGCCGAGGAAACAGTTCAGCATGAAGTTCACGCTGTCGGCCACCTGAAAGCTGGAGGGGTAGACCGACTGCGCAATCGAGCCGAACATGGCGCCGCCGATACCGCCGAAGAAGGATGAAATCGCAAACACGATCACCCGGACATAAGAGATGTTTACCCCAATTGAGCTCGCGAGTTCTTCGTTCTGCTGCATCGAGCGGCACAGATGCCCCAAGCGGGAGTTTACCAGCCGATACATGGCCGCAAATGTCAGCACCATCAGAACCGCCGTTGCATAATAAAAAGCCAGCCGAGAGTTCTCGACGGTAGCGAAGTCAGGAATAAGGGTGAGACCCAAGACCGAGACTTCGCCCGGCAACGGGATTGAGGTGATACCCTGCGCCCCGTTGGTGATTGGCAGCGCCAGGGCCGTCAGTTCAAAAACCTGGGTCAGCACCAGCGTGATCATTGCGAAATAGACGCCACGCAACCGCAGGATCGGTAGACCGATGACAACCGCAAACGCCGATGCGACCAGACCTGCAATCGGCAGGGAAAGCCAAAATGACATTCCTGCTTTGGTGACCAGTATGGCAGAGACATAAGCCCCAAGCAGCGCGAATGCCCCCTGCCCTATGTTGATCCGTCCGATGTAGAACGTCAGCCATACGCCCGCGCTGGCGATGGCCAGCAGTCCAACGGATGTCAGCGTGAAGAGCAGATCGGTTCGACCAATTGTTGTGATTGTCATCGGCACGACGACGAACAAGGCCAAGAGGAATAAACCAAGACCGATCCACTGCGGTAGGGAAAGCTTCAGCATTACTTTAACCCCACGGCTTGCCCATCAGACCCTGAGGGCGGATGGCCAGGAAGATCATCAAAGACACGAAGATCAGCAGATAGGTGATGTCGCCATACTGAGACAGTACCGCGAGACCGATAGCTTCGAGGAAGCCGAGTATGATCCCACCTGCGATTGCACCGGAAATCACCCCTGCTCCACCGATCATGACCATGATGAAGGCCTTGATAGAGGTCGGCTCACCCATACCGAGGTTCACGCCTGTGATCGTAACAAGCAACCCACCAACAAGCCCCGCCAGCATCGCGCCGAGAGCAAAACCGATCATCGAGTAGCGATCGACATTCACGCCCATCAATTGCGCAGCCGTGCGATCCTGGGCCAGGGCACGCAGCGCGCGCCCGGTCTTGGAGTACTGCATGAACAGAATGAAGCCGACGATGGACAGGATTGCGAGAACGCAGATGAGAATCCGGTCATAGGGCATGATCAACCGGAAATCCCAGTTGAAGACCCCGTCGACGATTTTCGGCACACCGCGCTGTTTCTCACCGAAGACCAACAGGATGACGGCGTCCAGAAAGAACGCAAGGCCCGCCGCGAGAAGCATGGTGCTTTCCTCTCGGGAGGAGCGTTTGATCACTGGACCAAACAGGAACTTTTCGACCAGGGCTCCGAGGATGAACAGCGTGGCGCAGGCCAGAAACAAAGCGACCACAAAGGGAAGGCCGAGTTGTCCGTAGAAGGTGTAGGTGACAAACCCGCCGATAACGTACATCTGCCCATGGGCAAAGTTGAGCACGTTCATAAGGGCGAAGATAAGTGTCAGGCCAAGGGCGATCATCGCATATTGCGCGCCCAAATAGACCCCGTTGGCGATTACTTGTTCCATTGTGTTCCAGCTTTTTCTTATCGCTTCGGGCCAGAAGAACCGGCCCGAAGTGCAGTTAGCGATCAGGGAGAACTATAGTTCGTCAGGGAGGTGACTGTCAGTCAACCTCGGCCACGAACATGGTTTCGAAAGCGCCATCGCGGTAGACATTCACAACCAATGGAACGAAGAGCTGGCGCTTTTGACCGAAGGATGTCGTACCGACGTAACGCAGTTTGGCGTCGCCAACGACGAAGGGGTTGGGCGCTTCGAAACTATCCATTGTCTCTTGAAAAACTTCGATGTTGTCGATAGCCGCCGGATTCGCTTTCAGCGTCTCCAGGATGTACTCTAACGCGTAGACCTTGGTGTTGGACTCGTCATTATACTCTCCGAACATATCGGTATAGCGCTGAACGAACTCGCGCATGTCATCGGAGGCAAGCTCGGGCGTGGACGCCCCGCCAACCGACATAAAGCCATTGGCCAGATCACCTGCGCCTTCTCGCAATACCTGCGCATCCTGTGCCGTTTCGGTGGAAATCAGCCCCTCAAATCCCAGTTCACGGGCCGAACGGATAAGCTGAGGCGCGTTGGCTGGCGACACTCCAGACAAGACCAATAGGTCAGGCTGGGTACGCAGGACCGGGGTCAGGACGGGTGTGAAGTCCGTGGTGTCTACTTGGTAGGTGACGTTGTCAGAAACCACCTCAAGCCCCAGCTCTTTGGCCGCAGCCACACCTCCATCCCGCTGGCTGAGAGGGTCGGATTCGTTTGCGGCAACAAACGCAACGCTTTCGACGCCTTCATTCTGCATAAGGTGCTTATAGATAGCCGGGCCAGACTGATAGTTGGCGATCATCCCCAGCACTGCGTTCGAAGCCGGTGCGGAGTATAGCTCTTTCGGAAATGCATAGGGAAAGTACATGATCCCATTGGCCTCAGCCACAGGGCGTACCGCAGCGGCACCATCATCGACGTTTGGCCCAACAACGTAGTGGATACCCTCCTGCGCCATCTTTTCCATACCAGCGATGGCGCGCTTGGGGTCTTTCTGGTCGTCGAACGAGACGATCTCAATGTCGTAGGTTGTATCGCCGATTTTGTAGCCGCCGGTCTCGTTGATCCAGGCCGCACGTGTCTCCATCGAACGTTGGTTCGAGATGCCCCAAGCCGCCGCAGGACCGCTGGTAACACCGACAAAGCCAATCTTGAGCGTCGGATTATCTGCCCAAGCACCGTGGGCTGCAAATGTCGACAGCGCAAGGGTCACTGCGACGGATTTCACTATTGCTCTTCGTTTCATCATTTCTCCTCCGTTGGAAGTCATCCGACGCGTTACAGCCGAATTTCTCAAGCCATCTTGCGTGGCCAGTTGCACTCAGCAAATAATTGTTAACAATCTTTGTCAACATAAAGTTTACCCATCGTTAACATTAATCGCTGTTTTGGTTGACGAGATTTGGCGTTAGTGTGCTGGGTAGACGCGTTCAAAACCAAAGAATCCGGAGGCTAAGACCTTGGCAGTTCAGCAAATTCACGACGTAGACTCGTCGCTGGACGACGAGCGCAAAATCGTCGATCGGATCTACAATGCGGTGATGCAGCAAGATTTGACTCCGATGACAAAGCTGACCGAATCGACGATCTGTGAAAGTTTCGGTGTTGGTAGAATGAAGGCCCGCCGGGCGCTGCTTCTGCTGGCAAGTCAAGGAATTGTGGAGCTTCGTTCAAACCGTGGGGCTTTTGTCGCATGCCCAAACCAGAAAGATGCTGACGAAGTCTTTGAGGCGCGCATTCATATAGAACCCAGCCTGACCGCACAGGTGGCCGAGCGTATCGACGCAAAAGGGTTCATTGCATTAACTGATCACATCAAAGAAGAAAGAGCAGCCCGCAGATCTGATAACCGCCAAGAGATTATCAGACTGTCCGGAGAGTTTCACATTCTTATTGCCAGCGTGTCAGGAAATGGCTTCCTGACTCGAACCCTTCGTGAACTTGTAACGCGGACGTCACTGATCGTAGCCATGTTCGGGTCAGGCAATTCGTCCTGCTGTCGTGAAGACGAGCATGAAGGAATATTGGACGCAATCGAAACCCGAGATGCGGAGCGCGCCTCGGCCCTAGCGAGGGAGCATCTTGAGCATATTAGACTTGATCTCGATTTCTCCAAATCTCATGAGACAGTCCCGGACTTGGTCGGTCTTTTGAGGGCGAAATAGGAGGCCTCCCCTATCGACAATCCAAAGCGCAGACTTCAACGACTAGGCCATTCTCAACCGCCCAGCTTTGCTTCGTTCGATGAGAAACACTCGATCATCAGACAAAAAGAGTGCAGAAATTTTAGCTGTTGTGGGCAGCGACTTTTCCACTTTCGAGACTTTGTGTTGTAGCCGAAGTCAAGTGTGGTGAAAACTTTATTTGATATAGCGTGCTGCGGAGTTGCGTCGGGCACATTCCAGGCATTCGCCAAGATGCTCACCGCTGTGCTTCAGCTTCACCAGAACGGACTTTTGCGCATTGTCGAAATCATATCCAGATCAAAGTACATTCCGTGGACGCAATGAACTTGCATTTTCTATCAACCATGGTCCGCTGTGGGCGGTCGATTCGCTAAGAACTGGTATTGGCTGTTCCAATTGTGCGCCTATGGGCGGTAGCAAATCTTGCGGTTCCAACCGTTATGCCATCACGGTGTCGAACACAGGTTGCGTTGTTTTGGCCAAGTAGTTTTGAGGTATTACAAAATTTACAAGATTCTATGCTTTCGTAAGCTTCTTACACATTTGCTTAACGTGTGGTGAGGAGCCAAATTGTGACAAGCTGCCTACGAAGACTCCAAGCGGCCCAGGTTGATCTGGTTGGAGGTTGCAACGTCTTGCAACGTTTAAAGCCAAAGTGCTGGAATTTCAAAGCCGTAAGGCTGAGAAGTCCTTACCTTGATAAATTCCCGTACAGGTGTATCGTTTTGAAATCGAACAATATGCGTGGGACCTCAATCCCAGCGCTTGAAGACCACGCACCGCTGCGGTGCAAGGGAGGAACAATGCAAAAGTCAATTCTCGGCGCCCTCGCCGCAACCACGCTGCTGTCGCCAGTTGCGGCCATGTCACAAACAGAAGTGCAATTCTGGCACGCCTTCACAGGCCGCTTGGGTGAGCTGGTTGCGGCACAGGTTGAAGAGTTCAACGCAAGTCAAGACGACTATGTTGTCGTGCAAAGCCACAAAGGCAACTACTCGGAAACGCTTAACGCCGGGATCGCGGCATTCCGCGCTGGTGAGCAGCCGCATATCCTTATGGTGTTTGAAGTCGGAACGGCTACTATGATGTCAGCAAAAGGGGCGACTAAGCCTGTTTTTGAGGTGATGGCGCAGAGCGGTGCCACGTTTGATCCAAACGCCTATATCGGCTCGGTCAAAGGTTATTACACGACGACAGATGGTGAAATGCTGTCGCTGCCATTTAACTCTTCGACACCGGTTTTGTGGGTGAACCGGGACGCCTTTGAAGCGGCAGGTGTTGATCCGGACACAGATCTTTCAACCTGGCAGAAAGTGGGCGAAACGCTTGACGCCCTCAAAGCGGGTGGATCTCAGTGCCCATTGGTAACAGCGTGGCAAAGTTGGATCCACCTTGAGAACTTCTCGGCCTATCATGATGTACCATTCGCCAGCCAGGACAACGGGTTTGCCGGGCTTGATACAGAATTGATGCTTAACGGCGAGGCGCAGGTCGCGCATCTGACGGCGATGGGTGAATGGGCGAAAGACGGCAAGTTCATCTATACCGGGCGCCGCAATGAAGGTGGTGCAAACTTCCGGTCTGGCGAATGTGCGTTGTTCACCGAAAGCTCGGCTGGCTATGCAGGGATCAAGGCAGAAGCCGAGTTTGATTTCGACGTACGGCCACTGCCCTATTGGGAAGGTGTCGGAAACAGCCCACAAAACACTATCATCGGTGGTGCATCCCTTTGGGTCATGGAGGGCCATGATGACGCCGAGTATGCTGGCGTAGGAGAATTCCTCAGCTTCCTGTCATCCAGCGACGTGCAGGCGCAATGGCACCAGAACACCGGCTATCTGCCGATCACGGCAGAAGCGGGCGAAGCAACCCGCATTGCCGGGTTCTACGAGGACAACCCCGGCACCGATGTGGCTGTGATCCAGATGACCGCGAAAGAACCGACTGCGAACTCCAAAGGTCTGCGCCTCGGGTCCTTCGACCAAATCCGCGGGATCATCGACGAAGAGCTTGAGGCCATCTGGGCAGGTGACAAAACCGCTCAGGAAGCGATGGACAGTGCAAAAGAACGCGGTGACGCGCTGTTGCGCCGGTTCGAATCGGCCAATAACTAAGGTAATGCGAAAGGTGGGCCAAACGGCCCGCCTTTTCTGCCAAGGTGTCTAATGGACAAACGGGTCAAGTTTCGCGGTTGGATGTTGCCGCTGCTGCTGATTGCGCCACAAGTCGTAGTCTCGGCGGTATTCTTTTTCTATCCGGCAGGACAAGCGATCTGGCAGTCGTTGTTCATCCCTGATCCTTTTGGTTTGTCGATGCAATATGTCGGCCTGGGAAATTTCGAATTCCTGCTGTCAGATCCTTTTTATCGTGCGTCGTTTGTAACTACCGCGATCTTTTCGGTCCTTGTGACGTTGTGTTCCATGATCCCCGCGCTGTTCTTGGCCGTAGTCGCCGATCGGTTGATCAAAGGGTCAGGCGTTTATCGCACTTTGTTGATCTGGCCTTATGCCGTAGCCCCTGCGGTTGCGGGCGTGCTGTGGCTGTTCATGTTCAACACCCGCGTCGGAGTGGTCTCCTGGTACCTCGGGCAAATGGGATACGACTGGAACCACGTGCTGAACGGGACCGAAGCCATGGGCCTTGTTGTGGTTGCATCGGCCTGGGGGCGGATCAGCTATAACTTTCTGTTTTTCTTCGCGGCCCTGCAAGCGGTTCCCAAATCGGTCATTGAGGCTGCTGCCATTGACGGTGCGCATTTCTGGCGGCGGTTCTGGACAATTGTGCTGCCGCTCTTGTCGCCGACAACCTTCTTTCTGCTTGTGGTCAATATCGTCTATTCCTTCTTCGAAACATTTGGAGTGATCCACACGATCACCGGAGGGGGGCCGCAACAGGCAACAACAATCCTTGTCTACAAAGTCTACTCCGACGGCTTCGTCAGTCAGGATCTCGGGTCTTCTTCGGCACAGTCAGTGATCCTGTTGATCGTGGTCGGGCTGCTGACGGTCCTGCAATTCAAGTTCATTGAAAAACGGGTGCATTACTGATGGCACGCGAAATGCAAGGTATGGTCGAAAAACGGGGCACGAGTTTGTGGCTGACCCACGTGTTCATGATCCTGGGCGTTCTGGTAATCTTCTTTCCGATCTGGCTGGCTTTTGTCGCCTCAACCGTGACCCAGTCGGACATCATCCGCCCGCCCATGCCGGTCTGGCCGGGCGATCAGTTTTGGGTCAACTATAAGAATGCGCTGTTTTCAGGCATCAACGTGCCGGTTGGAACGATGCTGTTCAACAGTCTGGTCATGGCGATCGGGATCGCAGTGGGGAAAA
The DNA here is from genome assembly GCF_056535885.1 of Ruegeria sp. B1. Classification (NCBI taxonomy): domain Bacteria; kingdom Pseudomonadati; phylum Pseudomonadota; class Alphaproteobacteria; order Rhodobacterales; family Roseobacteraceae; genus Ruegeria; species Ruegeria sp. B1. Next base: position 4,129,113 of record NZ_JBQFJA010000001.1, read on the forward strand.
TCATTATCTCCCTGCTTTCGGCATTTGCGATTGTCTATTTCAAGTTTCCTGGCCGCAACCTCTTCTTCTGGCTGATCTTCCTGACGCTGATGCTACCTGTCGAGGTGCGCATTGTCCCCACTTATGAGGTGGTGGCCGGTTTTGGCATGTTAAATTCATACTCGGGTCTGATTTTTCCGTTGATCGCATCCGCCACGGCGACGTTTTTGTTCCGGCAGTTCTTTTTGACGATCCCGGATGAACTGGCCGAGGCGGCCCGCGTAGATGGTGCCAGCCCAATGCGGTTCTTTTGGGATATCGTGGTCCCGATGAGCCGGACAAACATCGCCGCTCTTTTTGTGATCCTGTTTATCTATGGCTGGAATCAATACCTCTGGCCGCTTTTGATCACGACCGACCCGGAAATGAACACAATCGTCATGGGCATCAAACAGATGTTCCCAAGCGGCGATGACTTTGCGCACTGGCCAACGATCATGGCAACCTCGATCCTTGCGATGATCCCACCAGTCATCGTGGTCGTGGGCATGCAACGGCTGTTTATTCGCGGCCTTGTCGATAGTGAGAAGTAACAGATGGCGACGGTTTCCCTTCAGGATATCAAGAAAAGCTTTGGCGACACCGAGGTCATCCACAGTGTCTCGACCGACATCGCAGACGGTGAATTCATCGTCATTGTCGGGCCATCCGGGTGCGGAAAATCCACATTGCTGCGTATGGTCGCCGGGTTGGAGACCGTTACATCCGGTGACGTTCTGATCGGGGGCGAGCGCGCCAACGATAAGGAACCGATGGACCGCGATATCGCAATGGTGTTTCAGAACTACGCGCTCTACCCGCATATGTCAGTCCGCCAGAACATGGGCTACGGTCTCAAGATCGCCAGGCTGCCAAAGAATGAGATTGACGCGAAGGTGGTTGAAGCCGCCAGATTGCTGCAACTTGAACCGCTATTGGACCGCAAACCCCGAGAGCTCTCGGGCGGGCAGCGTCAGCGCGTTGCGATGGGACGTGCCATTGTGCGCGAACCGGCGGTTTTTCTGTTTGATGAACCGCTGTCGAACCTCGATGCCAAACTGCGCGTTCAGATGCGTCTTGAAATCAAAGAGCTTCAGTCCAAGCTCGGTATTACGGCGCTTTACGTAACCCATGATCAGGTTGAGGCAATGACCATGGCGGATCGGATGATTGTGATGAACGGCGGTGTCGCTGAACAGATCGGCACGCCGCTGGAAGTCTACGAAACCCCGCGGACCCTGTTTGCCGCGCAGTTCATCGGCAGCCCGGCGATGAACATCCTGGACGCCGAAATCAAAAACGGCTGGATTATGTCGGGCGATCAACGCATTGTCGAGGCCACTGGGCCTGACGGTCCCGTCAAACTTGGAATCCGCCCAGAACACCTGAACGCCGACAAGGCCGGAGCGATCCGCGTTCGCGCCAAACTGGCTGAACCGCTAGGCGCAAATACTCTCCTGCATTGCGAACTGGTCGACACAAACGAAAGCTTCACAGCCAGCCTGCCGGGTGTTCATGTCCTGAGTGGTGACAACTCAATCATGCAATTTGCGATCCAGCCTGCCAAATCGCATCTTTTCGACAGCGACACTGGTTTGCGTCGAACGAGCGAGCAATCTTGAATTTCGCTGCGGTTTTCATCGGTCTGCACTTGCTGCAATTACAGCTCTAGCCCAGTTGCGGTCGTTGACAAATTGTGCAGCATCCGGAGCTTTCGATCTTCGCATAGTCTGCACACTGAGATGCACGCTTTGATGGCCCGTTTGGCGCTCCAATTAGCCTAGATCCGTGCGCTATGGAGGATCGTCTTTGGCAAATGAGATGTTTTTCGTAAGCTATAGACTTGTTCGATCTTTTAGATTATTCAATTGCTTAAAGTGCGCGTTTAGTCGGTCTGAGATTTCCTTCTGATAACCAAGCGGCTCGCGGGTCGTTATCGCTGGGCCGCGTGAGATTCTTTCAGGGATCTGCAGACCATCTTGAAGGGCCTTTCTGATCCCTTGGCCCGCGAGCGGGTCGAAAGTACAAGCCGCATCACCAATTGCAATCCAACGTTCGCCGCAAACCTTCGTCGGGCCTGTTGCGTAAGCAGCGCAGGTAATCAATTTCGGCGGTTTTTGAATGTTCACTTGCTGAGAGATCAACTCAGTCTCTCGAAAACGGGCAAGCCATCCATATCCATTGCTCCGCACTCTCTGCGATCGTTCTGATTGCGGGCCCAATTCAGCAATAACATGGCGGTTATCAATGAGAGGTAGGGCATACCACCAACTGGATCCGGACATCTCAATCTTAAGGCGTGTGTCACGACCCATCCCATCTGTCCCTAAATAGGCGAGGGATGCCAATTGACGCCCCTGCATCCTTCGACCTATTCTAAGTTTTCGCGTCAGCCAGGCCATTCGCCCCGAGGCATCGACGATGTAACGGCAACGAATGCTGTGGGTCCTTTTGAATTTAACGATGTCAATCTGCCAATCCGGGGGGCCAGCACTCAGCGAGAGTCTAACGCCAGTTAGAATTCTGGTTCCCGCTGCTTTAGCAAGGTGGGCGAGTTCTCTGTCAAAAAGTGGCCGGGTCAGGTTTATCCCCAAGCCATGGCCAGAATACAAATAGTCGCGTCCGACATGCTCTGCTTCGGCCCAAAGCCCGACCACGCCGTCGCTGTCCAAATGGTGCCCGCTTAGATTCGATAGCGGGTATCCCAGGTTGTGCAGTAACGGTCTTGCCTCAGGTGGAACGTGCTCTCCAATCCGAAGCTCGTCAAAGTTGCCACGTTCCAAAACGACAGTATCCGTTCCCTGCTTCGATAGCGAAATTGCTGCTGCAAGACCAGCAGGGCCAGCACCGATGACCGCGACGTCGCAGTCAATCTTCTTCAATTCAGAAGATCCAAATCGGGATCGCGCTCTGTTTCGATGAAGCGTCTGGTTCCATCCTCAGGTACTATGAAACCTAGCTTGTGCCAGTTCTCTACCATCTGCCGATAGCTGCTGAGCCACGGAGGAACCCAATCGATCCGGTTCGGATTTCCCTCCCGGAAAATGCCGTTGGGCCGTGCTGCAGGCCACCAAGTATGAGATGCATCTTGGTCGCATGCTAAGAAGTCAGCTTGCCAAGGCACCGCCAGCGCTGCGGTCAGATCGCCCGGCTCTAACTCAGGGGCAATTCGAAACGGTTTGACGTAGGTGTCTGCACGCGCCAAGAGATAACCCGCTTCAATTCCGGGAAAGAAGGAAAGACCGATGCTGTCATCTAGGGCTGCCTTGTCCAGCGCTGCAGGCTTGTCTGAATTTCTTATGTTGTCGTAGGTCGGCGGACTTGGGATTTCGTCCCCATGGAGATCGGATTCAAAATCTCCTTTCGCCCAACGGAGTAAGATCCCGTACTGATGGTCGGTGACCGCACTGCTTAGTTGGCGAGGGCCGAAGGGGTTTTCCGGGTCGATGCCCGTGTTCAAAGCAGGCATGTTTCCAAAGTTGTTTGGGTCATTTGGTGTGTAAACCCTGTCGAAAACGCCTTGTCTTGTGGGGCGATCGGACTCGCTGTTACTCTTCAACTTCTTCAAAAGACTGGTATCCAGGAAGTTTCCACCGGGCCTAGCTGCGCTGTGGCCATCCGCAGCGTATCCGTCTACCCACTGCATAAGAACTGGCCGCATCAAAATGGGTAGGATGTGATCTTTAAAAGACAGCTTCTTTGAGACCAGTTGTGGATCCTTTTCGATGGCGACTTGAAATGCTTGATCATACCAAGTGACGACATTTGTGATACCCGGCGCATAGCTCGGTGGTGAGACGACAAGCCAAGCGGATTCAGCTTCATGCATTCCGCGATGAATGCCGCGTTCGACCTCGATCGTAGCTGTCACTGGCCCGTCAGAGACATCATCGTACCAATTGTCATTGTTCGCATAGTGGTTCAACGTGGATCCAACCGGTACTGAACCTGAAGTGCCGCGCCCGCCTAACGCAATTAATCGCCCGTCATCGTCCGTCAAAATATGGCCTAGAGTGACAGGGGTATTCATGAACGCGCCTTCTAGCGTTTTCTGTGGCATGCCTTTTGATATTGCTGTCGTTCCAGAATCTATCACCAAACGACGGCGTTCAGATTGAATATGGGCGTTCCGGAGGCGCACTGGTTGTTCGGGGCGAAAGACCGCTGATGCAGCTTTTTTGTTAATCAGATGCACGGACCACTTGATTTTGACATTATCGGCGTCAGCCGTAACTTCCCGTATGCCTGCGAGCCCGTCCTCGTCATATGTGTAACGAAAGATCCGAAATCGCACAGCTTGCCGTTTGATTTTACCATCGGATTTGAAGGGGCCTTCCGGCGCAACTCCTGGTGCCTCAGGACCAAAGTAGTAGTCAGTTGGGTGGTTGCCTACTCGCGCGATCCCGATAGCGGGATGAATGCGATACTGATATGTTTTCATGCTGTCCCAATCCATCTTTAGTGGCCGACTTGTTGCTTGTGTCTTTAGTGTTCGCCACGCCCATCAAGTGCGGTGTTTGCAGAGTGAACTAGGCGTAACCGACAATAGAGACACGCCCATCAACTTCCATAACGCGCTTCTCGTCGATATCGATGGATGGGCAGGAACGGTTCGGAATCGGAACGATCGATAGTATCAAATCCTGGCCCTCTGCCGCCTCCGCGGCTCTCTTGAGACCGTTTGTTATGTTCACGTGGATTTCGATCGGCCGAGACGACAGGGGCGGTGTCGTATCGTATGCCAACCGCTGCTGTGCCGGGCCGCAATGTCCGGGCGCACCATAGCAGTCACCATGGCCCAAGATATGGAACCTACCGGCAAATCCATTTTCTTCCGTAGGCTCCGTCTCTTCGTTGGCGGAGTTTTGTCCAACAAACACACGCGCTTCGTAGGAAGGACCGATATGGCGAACCCCGCGGACAATCAATTCGAAGCGCTGTTTGCTATGTTCGAATGAACTTGGCTGAAACTGAAATGGTTCTGAGATATAAACTGGCATGACACTAAACTCCTGGAACGATTTCGAGCTCGAACGTCGCGTACTCATATCCGAGAGCGTTGATGTCGAGCATGTCACGCGACGTCGTGTCGAGCCCAGGCAAAGGTTCGTCGAGTCGCGGCGGGTTTGAACCGGGGTTTTCCAATTGCCACAGCCACCAATGCCGGTCGTTTGCACAGTGAATAATCCAGAAACTAGGATCATAGGCTGTGAAGGCCGTGGTCGTTGCATCGCCTCCGATCCAGCCATGGAGTGCGTTATGGACAGAAGGATAATAATTGCGCCAGAAGCTGATATAGTTCTTTTCTTCAAACGCGGCTTTAACGTCTTCGTGCGTAGGAAGGCTGGACGGCGAGCCCACACTTCGTACGCTTTCCCGCCCACCGTCGACCCCAATCGGCTGTCGCGCCAACTCGTCAAAACCCCCTTCAGACGCGGGCAAGAAGGATCTTGGCAAGCCGTTTACAATAGACTCGTCAGAAGCGAAGTCGAACCAGGGCAATGCAACGGTCGGGTCAACCTTCATTAGAGCTCGTTCGAGTTTTAGCAGGTAAGCGCGGTGCCAAGGAAAAAACCAAATCCCGTGGTCGCAAAAGTGTGGTGCCGGCTCACCATGGATTCCGGCAATGTGCTGAAAACTGCTCTCGTCACCCGCGGGCTTTTCACACATTTCCTTCCAAGCATCCAAGAAGCGGTTTAGCTTTCCCTCATCCTTTTCTAACTCCCTCACGCTGGGTCGATACCTTAGCCCCGCAAGTGCTCTCTCCTGTTCCAAAATGTCGCTCATCCCATGCCCCTCCTGCAAATGAAAGAAAAAGTAACGAATGAATATAATCCAACCACGGTAAGATATGGCTGTGTGTGGAGTCAAATTTACCACTTAAAAGCGAGGCTCAGGCTCGGCATTTGCGTTCCTGCAAAGCTCAGAACGAAGGCACCTTGAGGACTATGAGGGGGGCAGTCTTATTAAGTGCCGCCCACTTGCATGGCGCTCGGCAACTCCTAAATGTAAATGGCGTTTACATGGAGGTGATACAATGCGGTTCACTAGAATTTGGGGGCTGTCTTTCCCTTTCATCCTTGCTTTCGCCTCAACACAATTGCTTGCCCAATCCGGCATCCAAGCCACTGGGCGCATCGTCGAGATCGAAGTTCCAGCCCCCGCGCTAGAGGGCAATCTTCTTGAAACACCCAGCATCCAGGCCGCTGCCATCTATCTTCCGCCCAGTTATGACCAACAGCCAGATAGTCATTTCCCGGTGGTCTATCTGCTTCACGGTATCTTTGACGACTACGGTGTCTGGATAGAAAATTTCGACGTACCAGCGATCTTGGATCGTCTCTTTGCAACCGGGCAAGTACCGGAGTTGATCGTGGTCATGCCCAATGGCGGTAATAAATATGGTGGAGGGTTCTACCGTAATTCTCCTGTAAGCGGGAACTGGGCTGACTATATTGCGGGCGATTTGGTCGGGTCCATTGATGCGCAGTTCCGAACCATCCCGGATAGCGCCGGCCGTGCCGTTGTCGGTCATTCCATGGGTGGCTATGGTGCGCTTCATCTCGCCATGACGCGCCCAGGCGTGTTTTCCGTGGTGTGGGCACTTAGCCCTTGTTGCCTTGCCGCCAATGATGACCTGAGCTTTGGCAATGACGCGTGGCAGCGCGCCGCATCGGTCACTCAGCCAGAGGAGATTCAAGACCTTGTCGAGAGCCGCGATTTCTATCCCATCGCGATACTCGGGATTGTAACGGCATTCAGCCCCGATGTAGAGGCAGCACCCATCTATGGGAGCTTTCCATTTAAGGTCGTGCGTGGAGAAGTGATCCTGAACGACACGGTGTTTGACCGATACCTGGATGAAATGCCTGTTCGGCAAGCCCGCGCAGCCCGTGACAGGCTTCGCCAACTCAAAGGCTTGGCACTGGATGTCGGTTTAAATGATCAGTTCTTACACATCCCAACGGGAACCCTTGAGTTATCGCAACAATTTGGCAAAGAACGTATCCCACATCTTTTGGATGTCTATAAAGGAGACCATCGCAAACAGGTCAGCGGCCGGTTAGAGCACATCATTTTTCCCTGGGTTGCTGAGCGACTAGAGATCACGAAATAGACAAGAAGATGCACTTGCAAAAAATGCGAAATCCCAGCTGATTCCGTTGAAAAAGTTGCCCGTCCTTAGCCGTTTTGGCGAGCTGTCGCTTTGATTTCTTTTGGGCGTTGAAGGCTGGTTCGCCGGTTTATCCGATGGCGGGCACCAGCGGCTTGAGTTTGGCCAGTTTCCGGAGGTTTTGGGCGGTAGCTGCGAGGGTAAATTCGTCTTGAACGCCGCATGGCCCCCGTAATCGGAGCCGCCCCAAACTGAGAATGCGTTTGAGGTGGGCGAAGAGCATCTCGACTTTCTTACGGCGCGCCTGAGCCTTTGGATTGAACTCAGAGGCCGTGCATTGGCGTGCAAATTCCCGGACCTCCTCGAACCGCTCGCGGGTGACGGAACGTGCATCGACCTTCGGGCAGCACTTCTCCTTCGCGGGGCAGATACTGCAAACCATCTTGCTGGCGCGGTATTTGCGACGCCCTGTTCGCGGCTGTTTATTGCGGGGGTCCTTGTGGTATTGCCGGGTGCGCTTCAGCTCTTTGCCTTCGGGACAAAGATACCTGTCATTGTCAGGATCCCAGATGAAGTCAGAGCGCGACCACGTTCCATCCTGACGTTTCGATTTGTCGAAGACAGGGATGAACGGCAGGATTTGTCGATCCAGCGCAAGCCAGGCGAGGTTCTCTGCGGAGCCGTAGGCGGTGTCGGCAGCGACCCAGCCCGGCTTCAGCCCGAACCGTTCGCTGGTCCGGTCTATCATGCGGCGTGATGCGCCCACTTCCGCTGTTTTGACGGACCGGGTGGCCTCAACATCGACAATGATCCCATGATCTGTGTCGATCAGGTAATTGTCCGAATAGGCAAAGAACGCAGGACCTTTCCGGGCTGCCGTCCATTGGCTGGAAGGGTCCGCGTGAGCAGTGAACTTGGGCTTCACTTCGCTGGCGGCTCCAAAGGCTTCGTCATCCAATACATCAAGATACTCGCGCACCGCGCGTGGCGCATCAGAAAGAGCGATCTCTCGCGTCGCCCAGTCCTCGGGGTTGCTGGAGTTCTGCTTCTGGACATCCGCGACGATCAGACTGGCATCGACCGCAAAGCCCTGACCACCAACCAACCCTTCCGCCATGCAACGTGCGACAGTCGTCTCGAACACATGCCGCAACAGGTCACTCTCGCGGAAACGTCCGTGGCGGTTCTTGGAAAAGGTTGAGTGATCCGGGATGCCGTCCGTCAGATCGAGGCGGCAGAACCACCTGTAAGCCAAGTTGAGGTGCACTTCCTCGCAAAGTCGACGTTCCGACCTGATGCCGAAGCAATATCCCACCAGCAGCATCCGGATCAGAAGTTCAGGATCAACTGACGGACGACCCGTGTGGCTGTAGAAATCCGCAAGGTGCGCGCGGATGCTGTTTAGGTCGACGAACCGATCAATCGAACGCAGCAGGTGATCCTGCGGAACATGCTCCTCCAACGAGAACTCGTAGAACAAGGCAGCTTGCGCCTCTTGCCTCGGCCCCATCATCGCAAACCCTCCCGCTCGTTGAGAGGATTGAATCAGGCGCTGACGACCCAATCAAGGAAGAGTTTTTCAACGGAATCAGCCCATAACGATCACTCGACAAGGGATCGATTTTCTGCGTTTGCAGCCCGCACTCCGGCCATTCGCCGCTGCTGATCAGTTGATCTGATAGAAGAATGATAGCTTTCGGCTTATGCCGCCCGGCGGGCGCGGGAAGGGTGCCGCGCTCTGAACCTGTGCCTTAGCAGCGCGGTTGACATTCTGGGAACCCGAACTGTTAACGACGTCGACCCAAGCCAGCGTTCCATCCGGATTGATCTCGAAGAAAACCTGTGCGTACCCCCTGTCCTTGACATAGACGACCCGGGATCGATTGAGATGGACCAGTACCTCACCGGCATAGTTTGTTGTGTCAGCGTTGCCCGGTCCGCGCCCACCTGACCGGCTTCCGCTGTTTCTCTGGCGGAAGGCATCGATACCATCGCGCTGATAAGTGCGAAGCGGCGACTCGACCAACTGCGTGGGATTGCGCAGGTTACTGAAATCGTTCAATCCGTCGGGCAAACCTTTCAGCGTGGATGTTGGCCGCTCTTCGCGTAAACGCGGTCGCGGAGAAGTGGCCAAGGCCAGATCAGTCGCACCCGTTTCTTCATCGCTTGCTGCGGCATCGGGTTCGTCAGGCACCGGCTCTGCCGTTTCAAGTGGGATTTCCGGAACGATGGCCGCCTGTTCCAACGGGACAACGGGAACTGCTGCGGCCTCGGACGCCGGAGCGATCTTAGCGGCAGATGCATTGGATGGCGCGACCGCGGTCTCGGCCTGAACGGGTGCTGCGCTGCCGTCAGCCGTGCCAACCGGAGTTTCTGTAACCGTGTCGGGTTCCACCGGCGGTGTTGCAGCCGTTTCCGCACTATCTTCGGGCGGGTCTTCACCCTCTGGCGCGTCGGGTTGAGGCGGTTCCGTTGCCGTCGGTTGCAGGATTTCGGCAGTGCCGGTGTCGGGCGATGGAACTTGTTGCGGGTCGTCCGAGGCCACACGCGCATCGCTGGCCGGTACTTCCGCCGGTTCAGGTTCCGGCGCTGTCTCGAGCGGGGGATCGGGTACTTCTGCGGGTTCGGGTTCCACCGGATCGGCGGGGGTATCCGCCAGATCTTCGAAAGCGCTGCCCAAGGCGACCGTGTCCGCTGTGCTGTCCGTCGCAGGCCGTGCTGCCGGATCAGGCACAACAACGCTCAGGCCAAAAACGTGAACCAGCAGCGACACCAGCAGCGCAATCGTCGCAACAGCCAGCGACCGGCGGATCATTCTAGGGCCTGCTCGGTCACGAGAAACACCGAGGATGCGCCAAGGCGGCGGAGCGTGCCGGTGACCTCAATCAAGCGGACGCCAGAGACATTGCGGTCGGGTACGATCCTGACAGGTTCGGGGCCGTGACCCGTCATGTAAGCCTCCGGATCGGTCGCTGCGCCGCGAAAGCTCAGGCTTCCGTCCTGGTGCAGCACCAACGCGTCGGGCGGTTCCCGCCCCTCAAACTCGGCCGTGTTCACAAGCTCCAGATCGGGGTCGAGCGGTACGGCCAACGTGCCGGTAATCAGGAAGAAGATCAGCATCAGAAAGACGACGTTGATCAGCGGGATGGTCGAGTCGCGTTTGCGGCGGGGGCGGGCGTGGCGGATCATCGACTCACTCCAATACCGTTACGCTCAACTCGTCGCGCCCGCGTAGACGAACCAGAAAATCCACCAACCGCTGCGCAGAGGTGTCGGCATCAAGGCTGACCAGAACCTGCCCGGTCTCGACCTGCCCGGCCAGTTCATCGAGCGAGGCCGGCGCGCCATTCAACGTCAGCCGTTCTGCACCAAGCTGAACAAAGACCCGTTCCGTCGGTTCGCTGGCTGCTGCGCCCCCGGCGGTTGCGCTGCTCAGCTCGATCTCGCTGAAACGCGAGAAAGTCGATGACAGCATGAAGAACAGCAAAAGCAGGAAGATTACGTCGATGAGCGGTGTCATCGACATGGGCCGTCTGACAAAGGGCGCTGCCCTACGCATGCTCGGACGCGACCGAGGAGACCTCGGTTCCCGCCGCCGCGATGGGCTGACCCGGCACCAGCACGGTGCGTAGGGCCTTGTCCGCGAAGACCCGCTCACGCGCGGTGCGGCTTTCGAACCAGGAGAGCAGCATCGAAGTGGGCATGGCCACGGCAAGGCCAACCGCCGTGGTCATCAAGGCGACCCAGATGCCGCCGGCCAACAGAGAGGGATCGACAGAGGAGCCCGCCGTCTGCAAGCTCTGAAACGCTTCGATCATGCCCAGCACCGTGCCAAAGAGCCCTAGCAGCGGGGCGAGCTGCGCAATGGTGTCCAACAAACGAAAGCCTCTCTCAAGCCCGGCAAGCGCCAGACCCGCTTCGGCGTCCAAACGATCATCGAGGCCGGGCGTCTCGGGCGTATCCATTGCGGCGCCGACAATCGGGGCGAGGTAGCTGCGGCTGTCGTCAAGACGCGCACGTGCCATCTGCCGGTCTCCCTTGTCCCAAGCTGCAAGCGCCTCGGACAGAACCCAGTGCCGACCGACCCCACAAGCCGCATATTGCCAGATCTTGTAGATCGTTACCGCCAAGGTCAGCACAGACATTACGATCAGGATCGCGACCACGGGGCCGCCCAGGGCCAGGATCTCGCGCAGGGCTTCAAGCGGGTTCATCCGAGAAGCTCCACTTCAACACGGCTGCTTGGAGACAGCGCCTCATGGCAGACCTTGCTCTCGGCCCCCGCGACAACGCAAGAATTCGCCCCGTTGATCAATGCCTGTCCCACCATGTCGCAGGCCATTCCGGGCAGATCGAACTGGCGCACGCGCGGTCGTCCCGCCGGTAAATCGCGGAAATCGAAGAGTGACAGGCGCACGACGCCACCGGTTGCATCGAATATCACGGTCTCGAACACGGCTTTGTCGATCTCTTCTTCTGTCATGTTTTGCGCAAAGAAGGTCAGGCGGCAGGCGCCGTCAACATCCTTAAGCGCGTTCAGTTCAATAAGAAGGTCCGACGGCTGCTCTGTGGTGACCTGTGCGAGCAACGTCGTCTGAAACGAAGATGCAACGACCAAAAGACCAGCAAGAGCAAGGCGACGAAATAGCATGGTTTGTCTCCCGACCGCAGATTTCTTGAATGTCATAGAACCGCGACGCACCGCGTCTGTCATACCAAAACTATGTCAACTCGTCCCTGCTTTAAAGGGTCATTCGGAACAGCCTTGGCAGCGGCCAAGGTCGGCTTTTGGCCCTGTCCGGACCTTCACCCAAAAGTCTCCATGCTGCGGCGCGGCCCGTCGAACCTGCCGTTCGCTGCGAGCGCAAAATCAACGGCTGCCTGAACTCGCGAAATGTGGACAAACCGGCCATCCGTGTTTTTGCTCCAGACGGCCGCATAGCTCGAAGCGTACGTTCAGAACCAGACTTCGCTTCTCCCGCGTGTTACTGCTCTATCGAGTACGCGATATCTAAAGTTCGCAGCGCTCCTTCTATGATTTCGGTATCAGATAGCTCAGCCAAATCCCGTGCAGTTTGTGCGCCATTGAACGCCATGATCACCGGTTCGCCCGTATACTGATATGGGGATCACGGCTCCAGTTTGTCGGGATATAGCTGCTCGGCGCTCGTTCGCCCTGCGCCGCGCTGGGCATTGGCGCGAAACCGGTGGCCAGAGCGCCCAATGCTGTGTTCACGAAAGAGCGTTGATTCATTTGGCAATCTCAGTTTTTGTTTTCTTGTTTGTTGACCAACTGGGTGCACGAAAGAGAATAGCAATCGCCTCACTTATACTTTCGGACCGGCGAACATCCCGCAAAAGATCGGGCCATTCGGAGAACCAGACTTTGATCGGGTTCTGGCTGTTGAAGTCACGTTTCAGGCCATAGCGTGGGGTTTCTTCCTCGATCTGAAACGTCCCCCAAATCCGATCCCAAATGATAAGGATGCCCCCATAATTCTTGTCGAGATACTTTTCATCGCAACCGTGATGGACCCTGTGATGTGAAGGTGTGTTCAATACGCTTTCGAGTGGTCCCAACTTCCCGATCAGCTCGGTGTGTAGCCACGTCTGGTAAGCCAGAACGGAGATCACCCCAAAGATGATGGCCTCTGGAGGAAAGCCCATAATCGCCAGGGGAATATGCGCGAGGAGCGACCAAACACCTTCCAGCGGTCCAAACCGCACACCTGTGACGATGTTCATATCGCGCGAAGAGTGATGAACTGCGTGTTGCGTCCAAAGCAGCCGCACCTCATGAGCAATCCGGTGTTCCCAGTAGTAGGTAATGTCCGCCAGCAGGACTATCAGCAGCAGGCTCCACCATGTCACAGGGATGCTCCACGGCAGCCCTTCAGAGATGATCCAATAAACGCCATAAGCACCGGTTAGAATGAACGTCTCAACCAATAGGTACGGGATCTGTGTCGATGCGCTTGTCAACATTTCGCCAAGTGTCTTTGCCTTGAACTCGCCCTTAAAGACCATCTCGGCAATCTCAATCAGCAGGATAGCGGCGCCGATGAGGAAGAAAGCACTATCAATCTGAACTGTCAGATTTTCCAGGTTCATTGTGTGCTTCCTTTCAATCCTTGTGACAGAGTGCGCCAGGCCAGTTCTGCAGCTTGTTTCGGCGTTGCTTCACCTGAACGAACAAGGGACCAGGCCGCATAGGTCAGGTTTTCGTATGCTTCGACGATCCATTCTGTCGGCACATTCGGATCGAACGCGCCTTCCTTCTTTGCTTCCTCGACATCACGCCGAAGTTCTTCCAGACTCGCGTCGTAAGCGGCGGCAATCTCGGGGTCCGCTTCCAGCCCTTCGTTGGCTAGGAACCATTGGCGGTTCGCCAGTGGCACAATCGCGAACAGTGAAAGGCGAAATCCCTCTGAATAGCTCGCTGCGTTGGCTGTCGCGTGTTCGACGGCCTCATCCAGTTCGGTCATCGCTATTTTGGCTAATGCCCGCATCAACTCGGGTCGTCCGGGAAAGTGTCGATGCAGTGTGGCGCGGCCAACACCTGCGCGTTGCGCTACATCGCCAAGCGAAGCCGCTTGGCTCTCTGAGAAGACCTCAAAGGCAGCATCGATGATTGCGTCTCGGGTCGCTGGTCGAATCTGGCTCATGAGACATAGATGTCTCATATGGGACATAAATTCAAGATCTCGTGCGGATTTGTCTTCTCCAGAGAATGAGAACGCAAGGAGAGAGATCAAAGAGACGGATTGTTTGGTTTGCATATGTAGTTTTCTGGATGCAGCCAATGGCAGCAATGCAGTAATGCAAGCGCGGCATCGAAGATTCGGCCTCAATGTCGGCTTAGGGCCAGCTCGACGGCCTGGCAATAAATGCTGCCGTTGGTTGAACATGTTTGACAGATACCCTGTGGTCTGAGACGATCCCAACATTCGCAAAGGAGATTCTGACAATGGACCAGCATACTTTCTGATCCCGCCGCGCACTGACCCGAAATGGCAGAATGCGCACCGAAACACTCCTGCGGAGGACTCTGGCAATGGACACACGACGATAGCCCCTTGTGGGCGTTCGTAGTCGTGCATCTGCGCGACTTAAGCTTCTTTTTGTCATGAGGTGCAATATGCCCTTCAAGCCACCAAAAATTACCCGTGAGGGAACCCTTCCTGCTGTGGAGGACACACTGAAATCTACGAAGCCTGTGGAGACCAAAGCCAAACTACCGCGTGACCTGCGCAAGAAAATGCCACGGCGAGCGGCCAAACGGATGAACATGCCCGGGAAAGCGGGCGGTCGTTAGAAACTGGTGCGGGGCGCGTTTTTCGCCCCGCACATTTAACCTGAATGGTCAGCGGCGAAGCACGCGCCCGAGAGCGCATTGCAAACCAGTGTTTGCATAACAGGTCGATGCAGAACGGTTCGCGCGAAACTCTGGTGCCAGTGCTCAATTTATGCAGGTCTACGCTGGCGTTTGCGGCCAAGACAGCCTGTCTGACTTTACACAAGGCGACATCGCCAACTTAAATAACTTCGATACAATCTCTTCCGGCTTTGGTCGCGTGTCCGTCGTTCTTGGTCCTCCGTTTCTTCAACACAGCTGAGGACCAATTCACTTAGGGAGATTCAGAGCAGCTCTACTGTGCCAGATGAGATTGGTTCGAACTTTTCTGACAGCACCGCTGCCAGTCACCTAAGTCTTGTCCTCGACGAGAACCAATCTGCTTCCTATCATCGCGTGCGGGGTAACAGTCGCCGACTTAGTGACTTCGTTTTCCGAGCGGGTTAGGTGAGTGTTGCAGCACTCTCAATAACGTGAGTTGCACTCTCTCTTGCGGTTCATATAGAAACTTGGAATTTAGTCTCGCGAGGCTTGTTTTGTTGTATTGCAGTGTTTTTCATGTCGGTTCGTGGCGCATCGACGTTGCCGCCAGAAGCGCAACCAATGGATTGGTTGAAAGCAAGTTATCCCCACGCGCAGTTCGTGTTCTGGGTGCTCTGGCGCAGGCTCAGGGCGACGTGGTGTCACGTGACGAGCTTTTGACCCATGGGTGGCCGAACGTCACAGTAAGCGACGAAAGTTTAACCCAGGTCATTACCGAGCTTCGAAGAACGTTCCGCCGCGACGGTAGCGGGCAAGCGGTCATTCAAACTGTGGCTAAAGCGGGGTACCGGGTTGCAGCACCGGTGCTTATGGAAGCAGATCCCGACCAGTTTCCATCGACACAGAGCAGCGGCTTCGATTTTGAGGCTTATC
Source organism: Ruegeria sp. B1 (assembly GCF_056535885.1). Taxonomy (NCBI): domain Bacteria; kingdom Pseudomonadati; phylum Pseudomonadota; class Alphaproteobacteria; order Rhodobacterales; family Roseobacteraceae; genus Ruegeria; species Ruegeria sp. B1. Next base: position 4,144,514 of record NZ_JBQFJA010000001.1, read on the forward strand.
GACTGTGCCTGGATGCTCGCATGGTACTTTCGCGTAGTGGACCGGGTTCGACAGAGCGCGCCGAGATGCTTGCGCGTGAGGCCGCCGAACGTGCGCCGGACTTTGCGCTGGCACAGGCCGAGCATGCAATCATGCTTGTGCAGCGGCATCTCTATCGACAAGGCGGATTCGACGGCTTGCTTGAAGCGTTAAATCGCGCGCAAACGGCTGTGCGTCTGCGTTCGGACCTGTCGACTGCGCATTCCGCGCTTGGATATACGTTCGGTGCGTTGAACCGATGGGCTGAGGCGAAACAGTCTTTTGAACACGCGTTGGGTTGCGATCAGAATGACGCCGACGCGCATTACTTGGCGGCGAGAACCCTATTTGCAAGCAGGGACTACGCTGGGGCCACAACGATGGCCGAGCGAGCGGCCGCTTTGGATGTTGAAAACTATCGACCGGTGTATCTCGCGGCCCGCGCAGCTGCGGCCGTTGATCCCATGCGTGCACGACGATTGGGGGAACTCACGCTGAAACGCGTGCGCACGCGGCTAGAAATCGACCCTTTGGAACCGCGCGCGGTCAACACGCTTGGCCCCCTGATGGCACACTTGGGCGAACACGATGTGGCGGCATCTACATTGGAGGCGGAAAGCAGTATTGGCTCGCCAATGGAGTTTTACGATGTAGTGGCACGCGCGCTCATTGGAGACGTGCCTGGGGCAATTCGAACCCTTGAAGCGGTTGTGGATCGTGGATGGTGTCACCCTGCCTGGCTCGCCGCCGAACCCGCGCTCGCCTCGCTAAACTCCGAAAGAGCCTATCGCAGGATCGCATCGCGACTCGGCGCCGCTTAGCCCCTCTCTGAAGCCCCTGACTTGTCCTGCAGCTTTCCGGCGTGCGGGATGTTATAGGCGTGAAGTTAGATTTCAGGTTTCTTTCAGGTTTCTTTCAGGTTCGGTCCGGCGCTTGCGCGTAGTTCTAGCAAATCGTTTCTGATGGGCCTGAGACCAATGCCTTCAGACCGAGTGACGGAACCCAAAGAAAGGGATTGCAATGCCTCTTGCTATTAACAGCGAAGCCCCGAATTTTGTCGCAAATTCGACCGAGGGTATGGTTCATTTTCACAACTGGATTGGCAACAGTTGGTGCGTGCTTTTTTCGCACCCAAAGGACTTTACGCCTGTTTGCACGACAGAACTTGGCGTCGTGGCCAAAATGAAACCCGAGTTTGAGCGCCGCGGGGTGAAGTTGATTGGACTATCCATCGACAAGATCGAAGATCACACTCGTTGGGCAAACGACATCAAGACAGCGACCGGATACGGTCCAAACTACCCTCTGGTCAGTGACCCTGAACTGCAAGTCGCAAAACTCTATAACATGTTGCCCAATGACACTGAGGGGGAAGCCGAGACACGAACGGCGATGGACAATGCAACTGCGCGGACCTTGTTCGTTATCGGACCAGACAAAAGGATTAAGCTAACGATCTCGTACCCAATGACCACAGGACGCGACTTTAACGAGGTCCTGCGTGCAATCGATAGCTTGCAACTGACTGCCCGTCAGCAACTGGCAACTCCCGCCAACTGGAAACAGGGCGAGGACGTTGTGATCGTGCCATCCGTTACCGATGAAGTCGCGCAGGAACGGTTTCCTGACGGGTGGAAGGCCCCGGTTCCATATCTGCGTTTGGTACCGGCTCCCGCTTGATCTGCGCACAAAAGGAGAATTGAAATGACGATCAAATTTTCGCGTCGCGGTTTTGCCAAGGCGTCAATCGGCACGGCTGTGACGCTCACACTCGTGCCGACCTTCGCACAGGCCAATAGTTACGCGCATCCTGAGCTTCTTGTTGATCCCGTTGATTTAATGCGTGGCGGGACGGCGAGCGAGGACGGTTCGACCGAGGCGCCGCTTCTCATCGATATTCGTACAAAAGACGAGTACGACGCGGGCCACATTCCCGACGCGGTATGGCTCGACCCCAATGCTGTCGTCGCAGACCACAGTCCGGTAAGTGGCGCTTTGGGTACCCCAACTGGTATCGCCCAAATTCTGGGGGCATTGGGGATATCTCCACAGCGCCGAGTGGTCTTCTATGATGATCGCGGCGGATTTCATGCAGCGCGCATGTTCTGGTTGTTGGAATACCTGGGACATCGCAATGTTGCGCTAATGAACGGCGGCTTGACGAACTGGACATCAGCAGGTGGCACGCTATCGACGGCACCTGCATTTCAACAGGCTCGTAAGTTCCATCCAGCGATTAGTCCACGCCGCCACGCTTCGGCGGATGACGTGCTGCGACAAAAGGGGGCGAAAGACGCGGTTCTAATCGATGTGCGACCGCCGAATATGTATGCCGAAGGCCATGTCCCGTGGGCGGTGAACATCCCTTGGGCAGAAAACCTCGATGCAAATGGGCATTTCAATTCAGCGGGCGTTCTCATGAACCAATTTGCCAGTCATGGCGTGACGCCCGACACAGACGTCATCATGCATTGCCAAAACGGACTGGCCTCTTCACACAGCTACGTGGCGCTGCGACTGTTGGCGTTCCCGCGCGTGCGAGTTTACCATCGCTCCTGGGCAGAATGGGGAAATGATCCGTCTTTGCCCAAGGCAACATCTTGAATGTGCCGGCACGCTGGGAAACTGACGTGCCGCTTTCCTTTCAATCACAGCGGTACAGTTCAACTTCATCCGCCTGGTAGGCTGTCAACAGCGGTTGCTGCGTCGCTTGATTGGGCGCTGTTTGCCCGATGCAACTACCCGTGTTGCAGTCACAAACTCCATAAGTTCTGCGAGGTGCGCAAACGACTTCCTTGGAGAAAAGAAATGCTGCTTCGGCGAAATTTATCAAGATTCGGTTTGTCCCACGTAGCGCAAGTTCAACCAGCCTCTGATTTTGCGCTCGCAGCAAACTGCAGGTTCGACGGACCGTATCGAAGCATCGGATGGCAAAGCTCAATGACCGGTTGGGCCATCAAATCATCTAATCGTCACGGCAAAACAACTCTGTCCTTTAAAACCTCTCTTGGACTTACGCCAAGCGTTTGCCGGAACATGTAGCTAAACGCGCTCGTCGACTCGTATCCCATGTCGAACGCTACCGAGGTGACGCTTGCACCCGACGCAAGCAACGAGACGGCATGCAAGACCCGTACGTGCCGCAACCATTTCGACGGTGGCATGCCCGTTTCTGCAATGAAAAGTCGTTCGATGGTCTTTCGACTTGCAGGCACATCTGACAACCAAGCCACCACAGAGCGAACGCTGCCTGGGTCATCGAGAGCAGCTTGAGCAGCCCTCTGAAGGCGTGCGTCTTTCGGTAAAACCAGAATGAGCGGAACGTCCTTTGCTGCGAGCATCTCGTGTCTGAGAAGGTTTTGCAGCGCTGCGTTGTGATTGGTCGTGCGCGTATTTGTGGCCTCTGGCATCGCGGCAACAAACAATGCATCCAGAAGCGGTGTCATTGCTACGACCCGGCAGTCTGGGCCAAGCCGCTCCGCCTCGTCGCGATTGACATCGACATAATGCATGACGTTGTTTGACCCGTACCTCATCCAGTGCTTAAGATCCGGGGGAACCCATATCGCCATGGCCGGACTGAGAAGCAGGACGCGGTCTGGAGTTCCCACATACATCGAGCCTGACGCCGCCGAGATGATTTGACCAAAATCGTGACAGTGCCAGTCGTAGCTTTCGCCTGACGCCGGCCTGATCGTCTCACCGAGATATCGGGGCCGATCCTGTTGGATACTTTGGCTGTCCGTCATTGACGAATCCTCGATGAAAATAGCCTCTCTTTCGACAGACAGACATATCACCATTAGCTAGATATCGCCAATCCATCGGGCATTGGGTCCGATGTGTCGCTCTGAACGGAAAAGCTACCATGACCAACCGAACCTTGATGGCCTGGTTCGCCGTGGGCCACTTCGCGAACGACTGGCCAATTGCGTCCCTTTGGCTGATCGTGCCCGCTGCTGGCCTTGCAATGAAGCTTTCGCCCGCTGAGGTCGGTTTGCTCTTCACGCTGTTCAGCGTTGGCGGTGCCTTGGCCTACGTTCCTGCAGGCCTGTTGGCGGATCATATTACTAACCGCGGCCGCCTTCTTTTCGGGACGTTTGTCTGGGTCGGGGTTGGCTACGCCCTTGCGGCGGTGTCTCAGGGCTTTTGGAGCCTGGCAATTCTTCTAGCACTCGCAGGGATGGGGAATGCGGCCTGGCATCCCATAGCAACCGGTGTACTGGCGAGAACAAACGAGAGCACTCGTGCCCATGCCTTGGGTATACATGCGGTTGGCGGCTCCTTCGCAGAAGTCTTGGCTCCATTGACGGTAGGGTTGCTTCTGTCGACCGTCGATTGGCGTGGCGCTCTGGCCGTTTCGGTGCTGCCGGCTGTTTTCGTCGGTCTTTGCTTCCTATGGGTGGTTCAGGCAATCCCTGCTATTGAAAATCCACGTGCACACCGACAGGATCTTACAGAGCTGGTGCGGGCTTGGCGAAGCCGAAACGGGTTGCGCATTGTCGCGACAGTTTCTCTCTACAACATGGCACTGATCGGATTACTGAGCATGATCCCGCTGTACCTGGCGACGGCTCGCGGCTTTGCACCAGGAGCTATCGGGATCGCTTTCGCGGCCATTCTCGTAACGGGCGCGCTGGCCCAGCCGTGGGTTGGATCGGTTTCCGACAGGCTCGGCCGCTTTCCGGTACTCGCAACCGGAAATGGGCTTGCAGCCTTGGCAATTGGAACCTTGATGTTCGAACCTCCGTTCTGGTTCATGATTGCCATGATGGCGCTCGGAGTCGCGGCGCTGGACGCAGTGAGAGCGGCAACGCTGGCAGCTGCTGTTGATCACTCTGATCGCAATGAAAGCACTACTTTGGGTTTCGCGTTTGCTCTTTTGGATGGTGTAGGTGCGTTTGGAGCGGTGCTGGCCGGAGTGGCTGCAGGTATATCCTGGGGCGCCATGTTTGGCCTATCTGCGGCACTCGCATGCAGTGCAGCGGTTCTGAGTGCCAATGGGCTGCGCGGTTCAGCACGATCCAGTAATCTGACCTCAATCGTCCCCATCAAGGGAGAACGCATGACAATCGACGAGGCCAAAGCCGAACATGCGCGGCGATTTTGGTTCCTTTAGGCAAATTACCGGGAACCACAAAGAACGATGCGTCAAGCGACGGACAGGACCAAATCACAGGGAAACCCAGTAATGATTGCATACATTTCAATTGGTGCCGACGACATGACGTTCGCGAAACGTTTTTACTCCACGTTCCTGCCGGATCCTGTATGTTAGCTAGGCGCGTTGAAAGAAGAGGAGGTGAGCCACGCATAAAGTTCTTGCCTTTACGGGCCGTGCGGATCGAGTTGGAAGGTAACCTGTCGCGCCCCACGGCTTGCCAATGCCAAAAATGCGGCAAGCATTGCGGTCACTACGAAGCTTCCTTAGATATTCCCCGGGCGACGCTTAACGTAGAAGGGGAGAACGCAGTTTGATGGTACCGTTCGCCTGAGAAGATCCTGCAGTATTCTGCGGCACCTGTGGGTCGATACTGTTCTGGGACCCGACCCGTTTACAAAGGGGAATCCGCCCCGGTCCTTAGTTTGGTTTATTTGGAAATGGTTCCGTAGGCGTTTCTGGATGTTGAACCAATACCTTTTCCATCGCAATGAGGCGTACGATGTAGCCGTTTGAAAGCCGTCTTTCAACCGGATGAAGAGTTCGATAGCCAAGACAATCATAGAGTAACTGACCGGGCAGTGTAGCAGTCAGTGCGAGGTGGTGGATGCCGTTTGCGCTGGCATCTGTTTCGATCAGCGCCATGATGCGGCTGCCAAGTCCTTTGCGAGCCACGCAAGGATCGACATACACGGCCCGGACAAGCGCTTCGCCAGGCATCAGAGAGCCGGCGGCCACGACGTTAAAGCCGCTCGCTCGATCAGACCAGCCACCGCCAGCGAGGATCGAGCCTGCGCGATCGGCCAGTACATGGTAGTGACCGTCTTCAATCAGATCGCGGGTCAGGATTGGTACTTCCTTCAACGCAAGTCGCATCGCATCCAGATCGTAGTGACCGCAGCTGAGGCCAAGCGTCGCCCGGTCTCGGAGAGCCATCAACGCCTCTAGATCGCCAGGCGCGGCGAGGCGGTGGATCAAAGCTTGTATCATCGGGTGCCTCCTTCACCGCAGAATTTGCCGAAAACGCGCGCCATTTGACAAACGAATTTACTTTCTTGCAAAAATTAGAAACTCTAATGGGGATGGACATCGATGCGTTAAAAAGTATTTCTGGCGGTGACAGAAACCGGAAGTTTCACTGCTGCCGGCCGACAGATCGGGCGCACACAAAGCGCTGTGAGTCAGCAGATCAAGAAGCTCGAGGTAGAGATCGGGCGGGTGGTCTTTGAGCGGGGTGGTGGTTCAGTTCAACTGACCCAGGAAGGGCGGCGGCTTCTCGGTCCGGCGCGTGAGGTGTTGAATGCACATGACAGGGCGCTTGAGGTCTTCGCACTGCACACTGGCGCGGGTCGGGTGGCGCTGGGAATGGCTGAGGTTTTCTTGGCGCCGATCCTTGATCGGCTTTTGCCCGAAATACGGAAGGCAGCACCGGAAGTCGAATTGTCTCTTTGGGCCGAATCTACACCTCAGCTGATCACTGGACTTCGCGACAGCGGGCTTGATCTCGCCCTTCTTGCTGGAAATGCGCCCGGGATGCCGAAAGCCGTACCTTTGTTTGTGCGGGATGCTGTATGGATCGGACCTGAGGTCGTTGATCTGCACAAAGTCGACCCATTGCCGATCATCGCTTGGGGGGAAGGCAGCGACTACACACGAACGATTCAAGGTGCTTTGGAAGGGGCTGGGCGCAGCTATCGTGTTGCGATGAGCACAAAGAGCTTTGGGGGAATGATGGCGGCGGCAAGGGCTGGGATCGGCATAGCGGCAGGATTGGCCGAGAATGCCGAAACTGGCCTGAGGGTACTTGGAAAGACAGATGGGATGCCCCTGCTTCCCGGACTGAATGTATCACTGGCACGCCGAACTGAAGCTCGATCGAGGGCCGTCCGAGAGGTGGAGCGCTTGATTTTCAAGCTTTTTGCCGATGGAACTGGCTGATTTTCACCCAATGCGGACAAGTTGTGTTGACACTAAAACCTGAGCTTGTCCGCGGACTCTTCAAGGACACCAAATCGATACCCGAAATGTGCCTGTTAAGCGGTAGAGCGGCTTTACGGCGCAATTCGGAGTTTGATCGAAATTCCCCTTTCTCCGCTCAGATCTTCTGCTTGATCAAAGCAGAATACCTGCTCTAGCGTTAAGATGTCATGGCAAATGGTCTTCTCCTGGACATTTCAGGTGTTCTATACAACGGCACTCAAGCGATTGCGGGGGCCAAAGAAGCAGTCGCCCGATGTAGAACCAATGAGATCCCAATCCGATTTCTCACAAACACCACTCGCAAACCCAAGCGGCTAATTGTCGAGAGGCTTAATCAGTTCGGCTTCGCAGTCGAAGCAAACGAAGTCATGACGCCTTCTCAGGCTGCATGCGACTGGTTGAATCAAAACGGATATTCTCCCCATCTTTTGGTGCACCCAGATCTTACGGAAGATTTCGACAGAGTTATTAAGGGGAAACCCGTCGCCGTTGTCTTAGGTGATGCAGGGCCGTCCTTCAACTTCGAAAACCTAAATGCAGCGTTTCGTGAACTTGACAAAGGCGCCCCGTTCCTAGCGCTGGCAGCGAACCGCGTTTTTCGTGATGTTGACGGAGCACTTAGTCTTGACGCAGGAGCTTTCGTCCATGGACTTGAATTTGCGTCCCAAGTTGAGGCTCAGGTCTTAGGAAAACCATCGGCGACGTTTTTCCGCGCTGCTTCACACAGCATGGGATTGCCAGTCGCAAAAGTTATCATGATCGGCGATGACGCTGAAAACGACGTGTCTGGTGCGTTAAAAGCCGGTGTTGGCAAAGCCATACTGGTACGCACCGGAAAGTATCGCCCTGGCGAGGAGAAGCAATACGTTCCACCACCTTCCTTCGTGGCAGATGACATTTCAGAGGCAGTTGATTGGGCCATGCCGTTGATTGCAGAGTAGTGGGTGGGAGTTAATGCCCGCTGGGTTGCATGTTGCCGAACCCAATTGGAGTGTCAGGTCTAGGTGCGTATGCAGAAAATTCTCTGCCGCGAGCGCTCGCAGCGAAGATTCTCAAGATACAAGTTGGGCTCATTCCTCACCTCGGATGCAGCGCAGCATGCTGTGATAAAATTTTCTGGTCAACGTCGGGTTGTCGTTGTGGGCGGGCATGGCGGATCGGAGGATCAACCATGGAAACCCCAAACTTACCTGCCATTCGTGCTCTTCGCCCTGCGTGGAACAAGGGTCACATCGTCGGCCAGAAGCGACCACTGAAACCAAAACATGTCTGGGCAATCCGAGTTCGCCTCGAGCTTGCTGAGAACCATCGCGATCTTGCGCTCTTCAATATGGCAATCGACAGTAAGCTCCGCGGCTGCGATTTGGTGAAGATGAAGGTCGCCGATGTCATGTCATCGGGTCAGATCAAGGAACGGGCGTCGGCACTTCAAAGCAAGACGCAGAAACCCGTGCGCTTTGAGATATCCGAAGGCACACGAGCCTCTGTCGAGAAGTGGATGGAAGACGAGCTAATGGTCGGTTCGGAGTACCTTTGGCCCGGCCGATTTCATGAACGCCTGCACATCTCGACACGCCAATATGCACGGATTGTCCGCGATTGGGTCACGTCAATCGGCCTCGAAGCAAGCGCTTACGGAACCCATTCCATGAGGAGAACCAAGGTCACTCAGATCTACAAGAAGACCGGAAACCTTCGCGCTGTTCAGCTTCTTCTTGGCCATACCAAGATGGACAGTACAGTCCGGTATCTCGGCGTCGAACTCGAGGATGCCTTGGCCATCGCCGAAGCCATTGAGATTTAACGCTCACGGGTCGCTCTAGCGGGCGGCCCATAGGAGACATTCCGCAACCCTACTGAATGCCGCGTTCGCAGCCCGCTTTCCAGACATTCGCTGTTAGAGCGAGTTCTAAGGCCGGTCTGGCTGAGCATCATCAAAGAAACGAGCCCTCCAAACGCGCCCTCAAACGAACGCTTTCAGAACAGTTGTTTTGAGGTCGTTGTATTTGCACTTGGCCAGAGCTACGCTTCTTCAAAGACCACCGGAGATCAAACGATGTCAGAGCTTAGCGAACGGCCAAACGTCATCTTGATCCTCGCTGATGACCTGGGATTTGCGGACCTTGGCGTTACGGGTTCTGAAATCAAGACACCCAACATTGATGCACTTGCGCGCGATGGCACAATGCTGTCGGCCATGTACAATTGCGCCAGATGTTGCCCGACCCGCGCGTCGTTGCTGACCGGCTTATATCCTCACAATGCAGGCGTCGGTCACATGGGGGCCAATCTGGGCACACCTGCCTATCAGGGGTTCTTGCGCAATGACAGTGCGACGATTGCAGAACACTTACGCGCCAATGGTTACCGAACGCTGATGTCAGGCAAGTGGCACGTGGCCGGGGACTTCATGGCCCGCGAGGTCGACAGCTGGCGCGTCGGCGATGTGGAGCATCCAACGCCACGCCAACGCGGGTTTGACCGCTTCTATGGCATTGTCGATGGCGTCACACATTTCTTCTCACCCCATTACATGCTCGAAGACGATAGCCGGGTAGAGACCTTTCCCGACGACTTCTACTTCACCGATGCAATCACCGACAAAGCGATCGGCATGATTGAGGAGACGCCAGACGATCAGCCGTTCTTTCTATATCTGGCGCACACCGCGCCGCATTGGCCACTTCACGCCCATGAAGAAGACATCGCTCGCTACGATGGTGTTTATAACTCCGGGTGGGATGCCACGCGCACCGCGCGGCACGAGACAATGAATGCTATGGGACTGTTCCAGACCACTTGGGACATTTCTCCGCGTGATGATCAAGTTCACCCGTGGACCGCGGAGAAGAATACTGACTGGGAAGTTCGAAAAATGGCGACCTATGCGGCGATGGTGGACCGGATGGATCAGTCCATTGGCCGGCTGATTACCGAGCTGAAACGAATGGACAAGTTCGACAACACGTTGATCTTGTTTCTGTCCGACAACGGTGGTTGCGCCGAGTTTATGGCCGAAGATGGGTGGGCCAAGTTCTTCCCGGATACTACCTCTGACGGGCGCAAGATTGAGATGGGCAATCGCCCGGACGTCATGCCCGGAAATGCTCTGACCTATCAAAGCTATGACAAGCCTTGGGCAAACGTGTCGAATGCGCCTTTTCGCCTGTTCAAGCACTACGTGCATGAAGGTGGCATATCGACGCCACTAGTTGCACATTGGCCCAAAGGGTTCACATCCCGCAATACGGTCCATGCTGCCTGTCACGTCGTGGATATCTTGCCCACCATCCTTGAAGCTACTGGATGTACGTATCAGAACGAAGTTGGGGGGCACGAAATTCAACCAATGCAGGGTGAATCCCTTCTTCAAGTGCTTTGTGGAAAAGAATGGGAACGGGAACAACCTATCTTCTTCGAGCATGAAGGAAACGCAGCAGTTCGTCTTGGACATTTCAAACTGGTGCGTCAGTATTCCCAAGACTGGGAGTTATACGATATGGCGGCTGATCGCACGGAACTGAACAATCTGGCCGGTATATCTCCAAAACTTGAGGAGGATTTGAAGGGTCAGTACCAATCATGGGCCGAACGGACCGGAGTATTGGATTGGGGGATTGCGCTCCCGAAACTACTGGACGCCTGGAAGATTGAGACTGCAGAGGGCTAGTCCCAGGCTTATTCTTTTTCCGGCCGATTGTGTTGAAAAACTCAAAAATGCAAGAGGTTCGAGTTTTCTGCGAACCGGCGATCCGTCGATAAAGTCCAAAGCCAATATCGATGACAGTTGTTGAGATGCCCTCTGACGGCCAGAGTCAGATTTTGGCCGAACCCTAAGCTGAATAATCCTACCGGGCTTCTACGAGAAATTTTGGACTCGAATCTGCGCAAAATCGGAGTTTTTCAACAGTATCGGCCCACAGCTGCCGTTCGTCGTGTCTTGGCCCCCTAAAACTGTGCCACAGTTGGCTTAGTTTTGGAGACGGGATTGATGGCGCGGAAACGGTATTCGGACGAAGATATTCTGCGGCTTTTGCGCGAGATTGAGCTGGGCCTGGCATCTGGTTCGGATGTCGCGACGGCGTGCAGAACGGCTGGTGTCAGTGATGCGACCTATTACACATGGCGCAAGCGGTTTGGTGGGATGGGACGATCTGAGATGGCCAATCTGAAGGCGCTGCAGAAAGAGAATGATCGGCTCAAGAAAATCGTGGCTGAGCTTGAACTGGACAAACTCATTCTCAAGGAGAGCCTTGATTATCTAAAGCCAAAGGCCTGACGGCAGACCAGCTTCGTCAGGCCGTGGTCCACACCCGACAAAAGCTGGCAACCTCTGAACGGCGCACCTGTCGCGTGATTGGATTGGCGCGGAGCACGCTGCAATACCGCGCAGCGCCAAAGGATGATGAGGCGTTACGTCTGGCGATGATCCGATTGGCCAAACGGTATGGGCGCTACGGCTACCGCAAGGTCGCCGAGCTGCTGCGTGTCGAAGGCTGGGCAGTCAATCATAAAAAGATCGAACGACTATGGCGCGAAGAAGGCTTGCAGCTCCCACAACGGCACAAGAAACGCAAACGGCTGTACCACAAGGACAGCTCGATCATCCGGCTCCGACCGCAACATCCCAATCACATCTGGAGCATTGACTTTGTCCACGACAAGCTGAGCAACGGACAGAGCTACAAGATGCTGACGGTGCTGGATGAGTATACCCGTGAGGCGCTCTGCGTAGCGGTCAAGCCGAAGATGAACAGCGCAGACGTGCTGGATGCGCTCTACCCACTCTTATTGCGGCACGGGAAGCCCGAACACATCCGTTCCGACAACGGCGCGGAGTTCATCGCAACGGCCCTGCAGACCTGGTTAAGAAAGGTGGGCATTAAGCCGATCCAAATCTACCCGGGATCACCTTGGGAGAATGGATACAACGAGCGCTTCAATGGCACTCTGCGCCGGGAAGTCCTCAACGCAGAATGGTTCCACACCACCAAACAGGCTCAGATCGTCATCAATACCTGGCTTAGACAGTACAATCGTGTCAGACCCCATCAGGCTCTAAACATGCGACCGCCCGTTCCAGAAACCTTGCTCAAAACTGGCCCATAGAATTGGGGCTGGACAGCAGCCCGTATTCTGTTGAAAAACTCTGTCTTGATCGAAGGCCATCTGGCTGATTCAATTCTCTTATTGAATGGGAGTTTGGATGATGATGGGACCAAAACAGGAAACTCAGGCTGAGCTGTTCTATGAGTTCTCCCTGGAGGAACATGTCCCGGACAATCATCTGCTGCGGTCGATTGATCGATTTGTTGACCTGAGTAGTATCCGCAATCATTTGGCGGATTTTTACAGTCATACTGGTCGCCCTTCCGTCGATCCCGAGTTGCTGATCCGCATGCTGCTGGTGGGCTATTGCTTTGGCATCCGGTCGGAACGGCGGTTGTGCGAAGAAGTGCACCTGAACCTTGCGTATCGCTGGTTCTGTCGCCTCGATCTGACTGATCGAGTGCCGGATCACTCTACCTTTTCCAAGAACCGCCATGGTCGGTTCCGCGAGAGTGAACTCTTGCGGCACGTGTTCGAAACGACAGTGGCGCGGTGCATCGCAGAAGGTTTGGTCAGCGGCCAGCGTATGGCGATTGATGCCAGCTTGATTGAGGCAGAAGCGACCAAGCAGTATTCAGCGTCACAAGAAGAATGGGATGCTGCACAGATCGATGCCAAGACCGCACCGCGCGCTGTTCGGGAATATCTGGAAACCCTGGATGAGGCCGCGTTTGGTGCTGCCTCGCCAGTCAAGCCTAAGTTCATTTCATATTCGGACCCTGCCAGCCAATGGACAGCGGCGCACAAGGCACCAGCCTTCTTTGCTTACTCTGATAACTACCTCGTTGATACAGATCACAGCGTGATTGTGGATGTGGAAGCGACCAGATCCATCCGGCAAGCCGAAGTGGGGTCGACAAAGACGATGCTGGACCGGGTGAAGGACAAGTTCGACCTCGTCCCCGACTGGATGATCGCCGATACCGCCTACGGCTCAGGCCCGATGCTCGGCTGGCTCGTGGATCGCAAGATCGATCCTTACATCCCGGTCATCGACAAGGCCGGACGCCCCGACGGCACCTGGACACGCACAGACTTCGAATGGGACGCTGAGCATGATCAATATATCTGCCCAGAGGGTCACGCGCTTAAACAGTTCCGCCGGAATTACTCTGATCCAAACCGGGGGCCGTCGGGCAAGGGCACAGCCCGCTATCGCGCCTTGAAAGAAGTCTGCCAGGTATGTCCGTCCAAACAAAGATGCTGCCCCAACGCTGATGCACGCAAAATCACCCGCGAAGAGCACGAAGATGCGCGCCAGGTCGCCAGAGATCTGGCCAAAACTGAAGAGTACCAGATTGCGATGAAGCTCAGAAAGAAAGTTGAGATGCTCTTCGCCCACCTCAAGCGCATCCTAGGCCTTGGACGGCTCCGATTACGTGGACCGTGCGGCGCAAATGACGAATTCCTCCTCGCCGCCACCGCCCAGAACCTCCGCAAATTGGCGAAAATCTTTCCCGCACCGCAGCAAACGCGAAACGCCTGACCAGAAAGGCGCTCGTGCCGTGCTCAGGTCACCCCATTCTGCGACTGCAACACGTTGTTTTTCAACAGAATCCCCGCTTAGCCGTCATTCGCTGCAATTGCAAAGCCTTAATGCTGTCAGACTTAGCGGCTACAGGGGGGGCCAACAGCGCTCATATCAATTTATAAACGTCTGGCTATGCAAGAGCCGTCCACAGCGGCCGTTCGACCGGAGTCTGTAGCCCGCAGTGCAACACCTAGATTTTCGCCTCTATTGGTAAGGTACAGCGGGTAGTCTAGATACTCAAAGTGAGCCCAGTTTTTCATCAGCGATAATACTATTTGCTGCTCAGGAGGTCGCATTGTCGCGTCGATACGAGGAAGTATATCCGTCGTTGCCGTTGCTCAACAGCGACGAGCGAGATTACACATCTGCCGCCGGGTTGATGTCGGTTCGGTACTTTCAGGCAGAACCAGACAGAATGCCCGAGGACGTGTTTACAGAGCACCACGTTTTGTTGAATCTCCAGTCCAAGCCGCACCGTGTTCAGAATATGCGTGATGGCAAGCTTCATGATTTTGTTTTTCACAAAGATCAGGTGATTGTTACACCCGCCGGAATGCGATCAGGATGGCGATGGTTCGATACCTCGGATGTGATTGTCATAACGATTGATCCAGCAATGGTGGAACGTTATGCGCAGACCGAGTTGTCGATGCTGTTAGACCCACAGCAGTTCCATGACACACCGCTCTTCGAGGACACAGACCTCTGTGCTGCAGGGGTTATTCTGCGCGACGCGCTGGATGGTGACGACATCACTTCAGGCGTAATGTTCGAAGCCATGAGCCGGGTGCTGCTGGTGAAGCTTCTGCAACGCTATGGCAAGCGTCGAGCCGAAGACGCCGCACTGAGCGCCCGTTTCACCTCGACCCACTATGCCCGTGTGCTTGGTTTCATCCGGTCGCGGCTGGACCAGTCGATCTCGGTTGAAGAACTGGCGCGTGAAGCCGGCATGTCGCCCTCTCACTTCAGCCGTGTCTTCAAAGAGACACTGGGCTCCACCCCGATGCAGTACGTTCTGGCCTATAGAATCGAACAGGCCATCAAGATGATGCAGTATGCAAGCCGCCCCTTGGGCGGTATCGCGCTGGATTGCGGATTTGCCGACCAAGCACATTTCTCACGCAGCTTCAAACAGGTCACCGGGCAAACCCCGCGAGCTTACCGCGCGGCCAATTTTAGTTGAGCAGGAAACCGCAAAAGCAGTATCTTTCAAAAGATAGGCAGGTCGCTTCAAGTAAGCTTTGATCCACCGACGTATCTCCAATGTCATCGGGCACAACGCCCAAAACATGACACACAGGAGAGTCCATCATGAAGATGTTCGCACCCGCTATCGCCGTCGCTTTGATGGCTTCCACCGCCGCCATTGCTCAGGTTGAAACCCGTAGTTTGACCTTTATCAACGAAGGCACAACGCTCTCAGGCACGCTGTATCTGCCGGAAGGACACGATGGCTCGGCCCTGCCGGCCGTCGTCGTCACCGGCGCCTGGACGTCTGTCGAAGAACAGATGCCAAGCGTCTATGCCGAAAAGATGGTCGAGCGCGGTTTTGCCGCCTTTACCTTTGATTTCCGCGGTTGGGGCAAGTCGGGTGATCTGCCGCAGAACGTACGCTTTGTCGAAAGCCCCGCGGCCAAGACCTCTGATATCCGAGCGGCTTTTGACTTTGTTGCCACCCTGCCCGAGGTTGATCCATCTCGCATCAATGGTCTCGGCATCTGTGCATCGGCCGGATACATGGTTGATGCCGTCTCGGGCAACGCGCAAGTCCGGCGGATTGGTCTGGTTGCCCCCTGGTTGCAGAATGAAGAGATTGTGCAGGCCGTTTATGGCGGTGCGGAAGGCGTTGCGGGGCTGATCGAAGTCAGCCAGACCGCAGAAGCGGCGGGCGGTGAAATCATTCCAGCCGCAGGTCCTGAAGGGGCCGAAGGCGTTCTGATGCCTATTGGCGGCTACTACTACGAAAAGGATCGCGGCGCGATCCCGGCCTATGACAACAAGTGGAACAATGCAGGCTGGGAAGGGTGGCTGACCTACCATCCCGCCGACAATGCGGCAGGCCTGACGCAACCGCTGGCCATCGTGCATTCCGAGGCGGCAGCAATCCCACAGGGTGTTCGAGCCTTCCTCAAAGACTATGTCGGACAAGCTACGCTTGAGATGCTCGATGAAGTTACTCAGTTCGACTTCTACGACAACCCTGAGGACGTCGCCCGAGCGGCTGACACTATGGCTGCACACTTCAGCGCTGCTGAAGGTGACGAAAGTTGACCCTATGACCGGCCCGAGGGACAACCTCGGGCCCGAACCTTCGCTCCACACTTCGAAAGGACCGGTTTCATGACACGTTTTCTTGCCACCACTGCCCTCACGACCGCACTGCCCGTACTCGCCGCTCAGGCAGATCAGAGTTTACCTCCCGCAGGCGAGCCGCAAAGCGCCCAGATCAGGACACTGGTCTCCTCCATTCCTCTCGCGGTGGACCGGGCGGCTTATGACCTCGCAGAAGCCGCATTCGCCCCTGAGATCGTTATCGATTACACCAGTCTCTGGGGCGGCGAACCGGCGACTATGACCCCATTGGAGCTGATGACGGCATGGCGAGGGATTGTTCCGGGATTTGATGTCACATGGCACGAGCTTGGCCCGGTTAGCGTCGAAATCGACGGTTCATCGGCCGTTGCAACAGCCGCAGTCGATGGACGGCACTGGATCGGAGAAGCGTTGTGGCGTCCGATTGGCACCTATCACTGGGATGTGGCCCAGATCGATGGTGAATGGCGTGTCACGCGCATGGTCTTTGACATGACCCAAGAGATTGGTGATCGCGCATTGGCAGCTGAAGCGATGGAACGTGCCGCCGCCGCGAATTAGAGCAGAGCAAAGTGGGCAAGCGGGCTAAGTATGGACAGGTAAATGATCAAAGATACCGCAGATACCTACGCTCGAGAATCCCACGCACGTTTGACGCGGGCCGAACAAACCGGCCTGCGTCTTGCACTTGCCTGTCGCTCAGCGATTACGGGCGCAGCCTTTGTCTGGTATGTGCTTGCGGCCTTGCTCTTTCCGGAAATCAGCCCACGATTTGTCACAATCGCAGTGTTGCTTGGTTTTACCGCGCTGGGTGTTACGCATCTGGCCATCATCGGCACTGACTATGACCGGCCTTGGATCAAGTATCTGATCTACGCGCTGGACACCCTAGCAATCTGTGCGACCTTTGCACTTGTTCCGATCAGCCGCGCGGCCGATATCCCTCAGATAATAGCGTTTCGGGCATACGGAATTTATTTTCTCTTCCCGCTGCTCGCGATGGCCTGTCTGAGCCTTTCTTGGCGATTGGTTCTCTGGACGGGTGCGATGATCGTACTTGGGTGGTGGACTGCTTTTGCTTGGGCCGTTTCGGGGATGGATAGCTATTTGTCATGGTCCGACATGCCTTCTGCCGCGTCTCGCACAGACTACGAGGATACGTTTCTGGCCATCGACTTCATTGGCCGTGGAAACCGCATAGAAGAAACGGGTATGATCTTCTTTGCCACACTTGCACTCGCCCTTGCGGTCTATCGGGCGCGGGCTGTATTCTTTGCCCAAGTTGCCGCGGATGCCGAGCGGAAGCGTGAAAAGTCAATGCGCGAGCGGGTGTCGGACCTCTTGGGCAAACATGTGCCGGAAGCCATCGCGACAAAGCTCATCGCAGACGATGCACCCTTGAAACCACAACGCAACCGCGGCACGGTGCTTGTGATGGACATAGCCGGGTTCACTGCTTTCTCGGCCCGTCACGATCCTCAAACGGTGATCAAGTCCTTGGATCATTTTTTGGCAGACACAAGCCAAGTGATTTCTAAAAATGGCGGTATTGTACTGACCTACCTAGGTGACGGGTTTCTGGCGACCTTCAACGCGCCCGTTTCGAACGATCATCCTGAACTTGCGGCCATCAACTCCTCGAAAACGCTGCGGGCCGTCGCCAAGAAGCACGGTTTCGACATCCGCATTGGAATAGCAACCGGCGACCTTGTCACTGGCATTGTCGGCGGCGAAAGCCGCCAGTCATTTACTGTCTATGGCGACCCCGTGAACCTAGCATCACGGTTGGAGGCGGCTTGCAAAAAGTTACAAACGCCTATCGCGTTAGACAGCACTACGGCTGAAACCGTGCAGGCTTCACAAGACTTGCGCTTTCTGGGAAAGTCCAAACTCCCAGGGATTGGTGTGCCAGTTGACGTATATGCACCTGTGCGGCTTGAACCCGTTTGATTGCGAGAACGGCCCAGAGCTGCCATTCATCTAACGGTCAAGATGCCGCGGTCGCAGCCCGCTTTGCGGTCATTCGTTGCAAGCGCAAACTTCGGGTTCCATCTAACTCACATATTCTGTTGAAAAACTCTGTCTTGATCGAAGGCCATCTCGCTGATTCAATTCTCTTATTGAATGGGGGGTTGGATGATGATGGGGCCCAGACAGGAAGCTCAGGCTGCGCTGTTCTATGAGTTTTCCCTGGAGGAACATGTCCCGCACGATCACCTGCTGCGGTCGATTGATCGATTTGTTGACCTGAGCAGTATCCGCAATCATTTGGCGGATTTTTACAGCCATACTGGTCGCCCTTCCGTCGATCCCGAGTTGCTGATCCGCATGCTGCTGGTGGGCTATTGCTTTGGCATCCGGTCGGAACGGCGGTTGTGTGAGGAAGTGCACCTGAACCTTGCGTATCGCTGGTTCTGTCGCCTAGATCTGACGGATCGAGTACCGGATCACTCGACCTTTTCCAAGAACCGTCATGGTCGGTTCCGCGAGAGTGAACTCTTGCGGCACGTGTTCGAAACGACAGTGGCGCGGTGCATCGCAGAAGGTTTGGTCAGCGGCCAGCGTATGGCGATTGATGCCAGCTTGATTGAGGCAGAAGCAACCAAGCAGTATTCAGCATCACAAGAGGAATGGGATGCTGCACAGATCGATGCCAAGACCGCACCGCGCGCTGTTCGGGAATATCTGGAAACCCTGGATGAGGCCGCGTTTGGTGCTGCCTCGCCAGTCAAACCTAAGTTCACATCCTATTCTGACCCTGCCAGCCAATGGACAGCGGCGCACAAGGCACCAGCCTTCTTTGCGTACTCTGATAACTACCTCGTTGATACAGATCACAGCGTGATTGTGGATGTGGAAGCGACCAGGTCCATCCGGCAAGCCGAAGTGGGATCGACAAAGACCATGCTGGACCGGGTTAAAAGGCGGTTCGATCTTCACCCTGAGAGGCTGATCGCAGACACGGCCTACGGATCTGCCCCGATGTTGGGCTGGCTTGTTGACCGGGGTATCGACCCGCATATTCCGGTCATCGACAAGACTGGGCGCCCTGATGGCACATGGTCCCGCGCCGACTTTGAGTGGGATGCTGATAACGATCAATACATCTGCCCTGAGGGACATGCGCTGAAACAGTTTCGCCGCAACTACTCGGATCCCAACCGAGGCCCATCCGGAAAAGGGACAGCCCGTTATCGCGCTCTCAAACTGACCTGTCAGGCCTGCCCATCGAAACCAAAGTGCTGCCCGAACGCGGATGTACGAAAGATCACCCGCGAGGAGCACGAAGACGCCCGGCAGCTTGCGCGCGATATTGCCAAGACCAGGCAATACAAAATCTCAATGAAGCTGCGGAAGAAGGTTGAAATGCTGTTTGCCCATCTCAAACGTATCCTTGGGCTTGGCAGGCTTCGATTACGTGGTCCATGTGGCGCGAACGACGAATTTCTCCTCGCAGCCACCGCCCAGAACCTCCGCAAATTGGCCAAGATCTTTCCCGCACCGCAGCAAACGCAAGAAGCCTGATTAGAAAGGCGCTCACGCTATATCCTGAACATCAGTTTCTGCAGTAGCAACACGTTGTTTTTCAACACCATCTCACACATAGCGGGATTTCGCTGCGGCTGCGCCAATAGCCGCTGTCTATTGCTAATGCTAGGAAGCCCTGCGTGCGCGGCGATATAGGTTTCGTTCAATATCTTCGACAAATCGCTGATACTTGAAGCCATGTTTGGTCAAGGGTGTGACGGAAGGCGGATTGAGCTATAAACTTAAAGACCCGAGAGAGGCCGAAATCACATCTGCGCTTTCAATGACAAACGAAGCACATTCGATTACAGCAGCATTGATGCGCGTTGATCGCTTGTTGCCTTACTCCCTATTCAAGCGATCTGAATGGGTCGCGTTAGTGAATCAGCATCTCTCAAGGATCATAGAGAAAGGTGTCGCAAAGACAGTTCAGCTCTCTATCCATTGAGTGGTTCTGTTGAGGCGTCGTTTTCTGAATAAGTAGATCGGATCGTCTTCTCGGTGTCCCGTACACTCTTATGCGTGACCATCGCTGGAAGACTGGCACAATATAAGCTCTTAGGGGTGATTGCGGGACGAGGCGAAATGACACTCTAAGCACTTTCGGTTGCCTGCCTTCTCCGCCTATAGCCAGTATACAGGGGTACCAATTGGCAAACGATTGGAGGTTTGACCCACCAGTTAGATTGGAGGTAGATCCTCGTATGGATAACTACCCAATCTTTTGGACGTTTCGTCGCTGTCCCTACGCTATAAGAGCCCGGCTCGCATTGGCGAGTTCACAAGTTACAGTCGAGTTGCGCGAAATTCTCTTAAGGGACAAACCGCAAGCCTTCTTACAGACATCCCCATCCGGCACTGTGCCTGCGCTTCGACTTCCAGACAAAGTCATAGATGAAAGCCCGAAAATCATGGTTTGGGCGCTCCAACAAATGATCCGCAGCGGCTTGGCATCGAAGGGCTGGGTTTACAGCGGCAGGATGTAATCACGGTTAGTCGAAACCCAGGCATCGGAGTTCGCGACATCTGGACTAAGTTAGGACGGCCCATATCCGACATTTGGGATGGTCTCGGGATGCTGCGGTCGCAGCCCGCATAGCGGACATTGGCGCTTGCTCGCGCTATCAAGAACCTTTTGATGACCGAACCGCGGACTTTCCCGACTTTTGCGTTGAATAAGTGAATGGCTGCTTTCGATCGCAGTTCGGAATAAGCCGCTTGCCGCCCAAGGCAATCATAAGCTCAAATTCGTCCGGAGCTTTTGTTAACGTGGTTATCGATCCGGTTATCAATTCCGAGCCCCCGGTCCCAATGATCTCAAACCAGACTACCCCAGTTCGAGCCTAGCCCCCCTACTCTCGGAACGCCCGGGTGAAGTAGTCGGTCATGGGTTTGACGAGGTAGGACAGTGGTGTGCGTTCGTCGGTTTTGATCATCGCCTCGACCGGCATGCCGGGCAGCAGGGCCTGACCGTTCAGGCGCTCGATCTGTCCCTCATCCGGCACCAGTTCCGCGCGGTAGAAGCTGAACCCCGATTGTTCATCGGTAAAGACATCGGCGGAGACGGTCACAACATGGCCATCGATCTCGGGTGTTTCGCGCTGATTGAACGCCGGAAAACGCAGGGCAACCGGTTGGGTGACATGAAGCTGATCGACATGGTGTCTTGGCCCCCTAAAACTGTGCCACAGTTGGCTTAGTTTTGGAGACGGGATTGATGGCGCGGAAACGGTATTCGGACGAAGATATTCTGCGGCTTTTGCGCGAGATTGAGCTGGGCCTGGCATCTGGTTCGGATGTCGCGACGGCGTGCAGAACGGCTGGTGTCAGTGATGCGACCTATTACACATGGCGCAAGCGGTTTGGTGGGATGGGACGATCTGAGATGGCCAATCTGAAGGCACTGCAGAAAGAGAATGATCGGCTCAAGAAGATCGTGGCCGAGCTTGAACTGGACAAGCTCATTCTCAAGGAGAGCCTTGATTATCTAAAGCCGAAGGCCTGACGGCAGACCAGCTTCGTCAGGCCGTGATGCATACCCGACAAAAGCTGGCAACCTCTGAACGGCGCACCTGTCGCGTGATTGGATTGGCGCGGAGCACGCTGCAATACCGCGCAGCGCCAAAGGATGATGAGGCGTTACGTCTGGCGATGATCCGATTGGCCAAACGGTATGGGCGCTACGGCTACCGCAAGGTCGCCGAGCTGCTGCGTGTCGAAGGCTGGGCAGTCAATCATAAAAAGATCGAACGACTATGGCGCGAAGAAGGCTTGCAGCTCCCACAACGGCACAAGAAACGCAAACGGCTGTACCACAAGGACAGCTCGATCATCCGGCTCCGACCGCAACATCCCAATCACATCTGGAGCATTGACTTTGTCCACGACAAGCTGAGCAACGGACAGAGCTACAAGATGCTGACGGTGCTGGATGAGTATACCCGTGAGGCGCTCTGCGTAGCGGTCAAGCCGAAGATGAACAGCGCAGACGTGCTGGATGCGCTCTACCCACTCTTATTGCGGCACGGGAAGCCCGAACACATCCGTTCCGACAACGGCGCGGAGTTCATCGCAACGGCCCTGCAGACCTGGTTAAGAAAGGTGGGCATTAAGCCGATCCAAATCTACCCGGGATCACCTTGGGAGAATGGATACAACGAGCGCTTCAATGGCACTCTGCGCCGGGAAGTCCTCAACGCAGAATGGTTCCACACCACCAAACAGGCTCAGATCGTCATCAATACCTGGCTTAGACAGTACAATCGTGTCAGACCCCATCAGGCTCTAAACATGCGACCGCCCGTTCCAGAAACCTTGCTCAAAACTGGCCCATAGAATTGGGGCTGGACACAAGGTCACCTCCGGAAAGCCCTGCCAGAGTGTTTTCTGCAACGAACGGAATGTCGCCATTGAGTGTTAGTAACTTTGCGACAACATCATCCAGGTTGTACGTGTCCTCGAGCAGCATCTTGGACAGATGACCGGTTTCGAAGTCTGACGCGTGTCGACCGTAGACAATTTCAATCGTTTTTCGAACCAGATCTTCAACATATGTCCGGTTGAGGGTGCGTTCGAATTCCGCAGGGTTGAGCACGACATCGAAATTGTTGGTCTCTCTGTGTGTGTTACCAACGACAAGATGTTCAACCGAGTCGGCCAGATCCAACGCCAGCGTCGTACGCGTTAGAGTTCCATCCGCAAGATCCCGGAGTTGCGCATTTAACTCCGCCATTCCCGGAGCCCGCCCGAACGTGTTCAAATGGATCTGGGTAATGAATTCGGCGTCCGGCATCGTACTATAACGAGCGACAAACTCATCGGAGTTTATCAGGTCATCCACTAGCCGCGCTTTGTCTAGTCGAGTACCATTCAGATATTCAATGAGCGCTTCCAGTTCAAAAAAATCGGCGTCACGATCCAAAACTGTATCGTAAATCAGTGCAGCATCACTTTGAATTTTTGAGATCGCGTCCTGATCAAGTTGCACGGCATAATGTGTAGAATGGTTCTTGTAAGTGACTTTTCGGATAATATCACCGGTTGGCTCATGGAATTTCTCGGTCACATGCCTTGTTTGCCAAGAATACGTTCGCGTCCAGGTTTCGACACCCAAGGGATCTACCTCATGCGTTACGACGAGACGTTTTTTTCCAACACCTGCAGTGATCCCGTTGTTCCACGTGTAACTCCCGTTATCTAGAACTGAACGATTGAGCGTGTATTCATTGCCATTCTGCGAGATTGTCGTGGTAAGCCCATCCGAACTTGTTGTGGTCACCGATTGGTTTGTCTCAATACCAGCTTCGTCAAAAACGGTTTCGGTCAGAACAGAATGACCATCTGCGCGAAGGACAAGCTCGGAGGTTTTGTCGGCTACTCCGTTCCCGTCGTAGTCATGTGTTTCCGTGGTTACGCGCTGATCTCTTGACACCACTACAGAGCTGGAGGACCGCAGGTCCCCATTCGCATAGCGAGTTTCCGATACGTACTCGCTGCTTCCGTCGGAGTTTAATATGGTCGTGTTTTGCGTAATGCCATCTATGGCTCCGTCACCGTCGGCATCGATTGTTGTCGTGGAAGACAAACCATTCGCAGCCGCCGTGGTCACTTCTTGATAGACAACGTTACCCGAACCCGCTTCTTCGGAAAAGACGGTTACCTTGTTACTTGAGGAGTCGTAGGCCGTTTCGGAAGATCTCGTCAGATCGGAATTTCCATCATTGTCAAAATCGAAGTTGATACCGGATTGATGACCATTTGCGGACACGCTGCTTGCGATTGTTTTTGTAGCTGTTCCGTCTGCATCGAAATCTTCGAATCTTGTGGTTGAATTGCGACTATCGTCGCTGACGGTGACAGCCTCGACGTCAACGTTTCCGTCACCATCAATGTCCGACCTGGTCGTTTCAGTCCAACCATCTTCACTGACAATTCGCGTCTGCGATTCTAGCAGTTGGCCATTCGCAGCAAACCAGTTGATGACTTCGTTCAATCCTCCGGCAGACCCAATCGCTGTTGTCGCGCTGCGGTTGACATTGCCGTCGCCCGTGAAATCAAATTCGACGCTGCGGTTGAGGCCATTCCCACTGACACTGCTAACGATCTCAGCTTCAATATTGGAGTGTTTGTCTACGGTTGTCTGACGACGAAGCGTCTCACCATTGTATCCAAATGATGTTATGTCGTCGGTCGTGTAGTCAAAGCTGCCATTTCCGTCGATGTCCAACTGGGAAACAATATGAAGCCCGTCATGACTTGTGTGCTTCACCAACTGAGCGATTCGTGAGTTCTGGCCGTTAAAGTATTCAACTGACGTGCTGGATGATCCATCAGAGAGCAATTGGGTGTTCTCGCTGGTTGTCCGATCGATTTGGCCATCTCCGTCGAGGTCGAGCTCTTGGTCTATACTCAAGCCATTTGCGCTTTGGTGCTCTGTGGCGGACCAGATTAGTGTCCCGGTCTCACTAAAGATCGAGTCGGAAACCATTGTCGACCCATCATCGGCGACTGATACGGTGGTCACCTGATCATCAGACCCATCGCCGTCAAAGTCACGGTTTGTCTTCCAATTACGTTTGTCAGCGCTGACGACCATCTCATCAGTGCTGAGTGTCGATCCGTCTGCGGCGGTTCTTGTGATGGTTGTTGTTTCCGCGCCCGATGCATTCAGATCATAGACCTGCGTAGTGCTCAGATCATCGTCACCGTCATTGTCCCAGTCTTCGCGTGTGGTCGTGGTCCAGCCATCGCGAGAGGTATCCGTGACCGTGCGGCGGTAGACGGTACCGTCCTCTGTTTTTTCCTCCACCGTTTGGGTAGTTGAGCCGTCCGCGTCGAGCACGGTCGTGCTCTCCATGCTGCGCTCACAGGCGCCATCGCCGTCCGCATCGTATGTCGTTGTGCTCTCCAGCCCTGTATCGCTGGTTTCGGTCACCATCTGGCTTTGGAGCGAGCCATCGCTGTTCAAGTTGGTCTCGGTGACAGTGACGGTGCCATCATCGCCGATGACGCGGTGAACGCGCGTGTCGACCTGCCCGTCCCCATTGATATCCGATGTCTCAAGGATGTCGCGGGCAGTGTCACTGGTCGTGGTAACAGTTTGAGACCGCAAAACTTCGTTGGCCGCTGTGATGTCTTTGACATCCACGGTGACAGTGGTGCTGCCATCCGTGTTGAGGGTCGTGTGCCTTGTGGTCAGAATGTCCGCGCTCTGATCGCCGTCAGCGTCCGAGCGGGTCTCAACCGTCAGCCCGTCATCGCTGACAATTGTCTCACGACGCGACAGCAGCGATCCATCGCTGGAACGTGTGTCTTCTGTTGTCGTTGTCGACCCATCAGCGTTCAGCACAGTTGTCGAGGTCGCATTGCGCTCGAATGTGCCATCCCCGTCCGCATCCTCCGTGGTGGTTGTGACCAACCCGTCATCACTGACCGTGGTGACACCTTGCGAACGCAGGCTGCTATCTCCGTTGCGTATCGTGCTGGTGGTTGTTCGACCGCCATCCGCAGTCAGGACGGTGGCATGAACAGAATTGATGTCCGTATCGCCGTCACCATCCATATCGACCAAAGTACTGACCGTAAGCCCATCAGTGCTGATACTCGTTTGTTGGGAAGAGAGGCTGGTGCCGTCTGCACTGGACCGTTCCATCAGCTCGGTCATGCTGCCGTCTGCATTCTTAATGGAGGCCTGGATCAAATCCTCTGCCCCATCACCATTGGCATCGCTGGTGGTAATCGTAATGCGCCGATTCACATTTTGCGAGATAGATGTCTCGCCTAGCACTGTGGTTTGATCACCCGCATAGCTGGTTGTTGTCTGTAACGTGCTGCCATCGGCATTGGAGACCTGAGACACGACGCTCTTGCCATCCGCAAAACCGTCCCCATCGACGTCAGAGACCGTCGTCACCGTCAATCCATCTGCGCTGGTGGTCACCACTTGACCACTGATGAGGGACCCATCCTGCGCGGTTTCCGTGACAGTTCGTGTTGAGCTGCCATCCGCATTCTCGACCGTGACATCCGAGACCGAACGGTCGGTATCCCCATCCCCATCCGCATCAATATCCGTCGTAACGATCAGACCATCTTCGCTGGAGATCGAAACAGACTGCGCGCTGAACGATCCGTCCGCGTTGCGGGTCCAGCTTGTTGTGGTGCGGTCTCCGGTCGTTCCGTCCACCGTGATACTGCGGCTGAGATCCGTGGCCTGGTATGTGCCGTCCTGATTGTGATCGATCCAGGTCTCGGAACTCACCTGATCACTACCAAGTGTCACTTTTGTCTTGCTGCGGACAGACCCATCTGTGTTGGTCTGCGTCGTCTCTGTCTCGCGGCTGCCATCCGCGTTGATCATCGTGGCCTCAACCGTGGTCAGATCGACGTCACCATCCCCATCCTGATCCACCGCCGAAGACTTGGTCAGCGCATCCTCGGATTGGCTATGGTCGGTTGTACTTCGCAGGCCGCCATCGCCATTCTTCACCGTCAGCGTCGAGTCTGTGGTGCCATCCGCATTGACCACGATGTCCAACTCCTCCTGAACATCCGTATCCCCATCGCCATCCAGATCGCGGGCGATGGTCTTGGTCTGACCATCAGCAGAGACGTTCTCAATCACCGCGCTGCGCAGTGAGCCATCCTGATTGAAGTGCTCAATTGTTTCCGACCGGCTGCCATCCCCGTTGATCACGATGGTATGCGTGATGGTCAGATCCACCGCACCGTCGCCATCCTCGTCGATGGCATCCGTACGTGTCAGCCCGTCAGCCGAGACCGTTTCGGTCGAGCTACGGATGATCCCTCCGTTGGGGTCGCGATCCGTGGTCACGATGGTCATGCTGTCATCGGAATGGGTGGTGCGGATCTCGGTCTGGTCGTACCAGCCGCCGCCAGTAGAATCCCGCTCGATCGTTACCGTATTGCCGTCCGCACTGGTGGTGGTCCTAGTCTCGCTGATCAGAATGCCGGTGGCCAGATCCGCGCCGAGCCTATTGGTGACTGTCTCGCTTTTGCTGCCATCCGGGTTGGCCACCGTCACGATGGTCTGCTGCTGGTCCACAACCCCGTCGCCATTTGTGTCGTAGCTGTTGGTGATCGACGCGCCATCCGCCGCGGTCACCGACGTGATCACGAAGGCAATTGTCCCGTCCGCCGCATAACCCGTCTGCACATGGGTGCGTGTGCCGTCGGCGTCAACGCTCTCGGTCTCTTCGAGACGGTTGCTGGCCGTCTCACTCACCAGCGTTGTATCTGCCACGGTACCGGTGCTGCCATCGGACCACGTAAACGTTGCCTTGCCGGTAATCACCGAGCCATCGGGCAGTTCGATATTGGTCGCATCCGCCGTCAGGCCGATCGAGGTGATCCCCAGCTCCGCCAGCGTCTTGGCCTCCAGCGAGCCGTCCGCTTTGGTCACCAGAACCTTGAAGTCAGCCCAGGCGTCATCATTGGCGTCAAAGACCCCATCGCCATTGCTGTCAAACACCGCCCGCAGCGCCTCGATATCGCTTGTCGCCGTCGGATCCCATTCCGTGAACACATACTCCCGCTTCTCGGAGATCGTCCCATCCCCATCCGCGTCATAAAACAACACGCCGTTTCCGGCTGACGCCCAAGCCGTCCGGTTCAGCAGTCCGTCGCCAGAGGAATCCACAAAAACCGTCGAGTTGTTCAGTTCAGTGAGCTCGACCCCAGTGCCGTCCAGATCCAAGATAAGCGGGCGGTCTTCGCCGCTCAGACCTGTGCCAGAGTTGTGACCACTGCGGCCAGTGTTGCCACCGCCGGATGAAGAGCCACTGCCGCTTCCGCCACCCTTTCCATCCCCGTTACTTTGGTTGGTTTTGGCGTACGCATCTTCTCCGTACAGGGCCCTCGTTCTCTCATCAAATGTCAAATCACCCCAAGCTTTGCCAGTATAAGGGTCGCGCCAGCCATCTTGTCCGGTCGTAACCAAATCTCTGAAAGACTTGGCCCAGTTTCCAACGGCTTGGCCAAAATGCTGACCAATACCGACAAGACCACCATGGCTCAGGCTACCAGGGTCTATTCCTTGGGAGTAGCCTTGAGTTAGTGCAATCACTGGAGATACAGGCGGTACGTATGGCGCAGGTCTAAGAGCAACAGGCGGGCCGTAGCTCAGCGGTGACTCCAGCGTGGAAAACCTGGAATAGTGATCAAACGGCAGCGCAGGTTGCGGCATCGGCGCATCAATCAAAGCTGCTTCTGGGCCCTCTAACGCATGGACATCTCGCGATGCAATTCCTGTTGGTGAGGGAATGGAAAAGCCCGGTTTTGTCCCGTGCGGCTCATTTACCAAACCGCTCGGAGTCGTCGGGTCGGGCCGGTAAGAGCCCGGGCGACCAGGCGCGTCCGAGAATGGTCCTTTTCCATCGTCGGAGAAGTAATCATGTTCCTTGGTTCGATCAAAGTCTCTTCCAATTGTATGTCCCGATGAATCAACCTCAAAATCAAAAAAATCTTCCAGCCCGCTATTATACAAGTTGGATGGATGAGACGGATTCGACGCTTTCGGCAAGACTTCGGCCACAGGGAATGAGAAAACCGGTTCTGCAGGTTGGGGATTGAGGTCCCAATAGTCAGGCAGCGAGCCGCCTCGAGCCAGTTGCGCTTTAAGCAGATCATGGTGCAAACTTGGATGAGCCGTCGGATCATGCAAAGAAAGGTCTACCCAAGGGGTTGTCCCGAAGACTGGAACAAGATCCAACGAATCAGCTAAATATCTCCCGAGAATGTAATTGTCCAAAATCGCATCAATTTGTTGAGCCGGAACACTCTCGTATACCGCATTTAGCTCAAAAGAGTATTCTCTGTCGCTCAATCCGGTGATCGAATAGCCCGTGAACTTGTTGACCATCTCACCATATAGCGCTGATTGACCTTGGATCGCAGCACCGGGAGGGAGAGCCCCCAGATCGATTTTGGCCTTGGGGATTGCCATACCGCCTGTAAAGTTGGGCCGGTTGCCCGCGGATGAAGTTGGTCTTTTACCCATTGTTACTCCCCGTTAAATTGAATGCAATTTTTGAATTTCGGCGTTGTAATAAGTCTTCGCAAAGGCATCGAAAATGCGTCCGTCCTTAACAGACAAAGCAAAACAATATCAGACCTCTCATCTAAAACACTTTGCTCGATATCACTTATGATTTCATCAAGCTCAAAATATCTGTCGATACGCTCGCAATCGAATTGATTTTCCTGACAAATTTCCTTTACGAACAGTGATTTCAAGTCACTTAGTACGGAAGAATAGAACGAAGCGCGGACTTGATCCCCAGAGAGAATAAGATCCGAATACATCTGCCTATCCGCGACATCCATCAACACAAAGGAAGCTGAGTAATCCCCCCTAATTATTGCCTCTTGTGCGTTAGCCAAGAGAAAGAGGGTTGATCCTTTGTTCGCTGTCTCCGAGTACGCTGTCAGAAATTCCAGTATTCCCAAGCTTCCGCTACTTAAAATAAATTTCTGCGTAGCGGTGCACTCAGAGTCTTCAGGGTTTCCCTCAAGCCCTAAAAAGACCTGATAATCAGCGCAAATTGGGCGCCCTTCAAAAACATTACCTTCATTTGTTACATCGCCAAGCCCAGTTGTTGCTATTAAAGTGAGGGCTATACACAGTAATAGTTTTGGAAACGGCATTCTCGAATTCGATAAGTTCATAGCTATCTCGCTGCGCCTCTAAGTCGTTTGCGGTCAAACCGCGCCCAATAAAGTTTGAACGGCCAAATCCTGACCGCCTTCTTTCGATCGGTTAGATCTGGTGGACATCTCGGGTGAGCACACTTCAGTAAACTCTTCGCTCAATACTTTGAGCAACAGTAGGTGATGTCCGATGATACTGGTAGGAGAACGCTTGCATCTTGTTCGGCCCCTGCCGGAGATGTCATTCGGTATCAAAAACTCAAATCCTGATAAGTATCGGCACGTTAAAAGAGCATTGCAGTAGCCTTCTTCTCGGATAACGAGCACACCTCAAACGCAAAATCAAGGCCGGAACTTCGAGCTTTTTGCGACATTCCGACGCGTGAGGATAGCCCAAGCGCGAGGGTGAGACAGCATAATACCGGATCGGTCTTTGCTCATCGGCAAGCTCCCTTCGGCTTCTTGCCACTATCGAAATTGCTACACCCAAAATTGCGCTGACGCGCCTTGCAGACAAACCGTTCAAAAGTAACGCATCTATTGGCGGCGCACACTTTCTTAGACAACAATCAGGCTGCGCAGCCCTTCTTGAGACAACAAGAACGTGCGTACCGCTAGAAGTTTTTCTTTCAGAAAGACAGCGAGTTCGTTCGCCTCCAGCTCCGGACCTATAAATATAGTCAATTTGATAAAATTAGTGCCAGAGACACTGAACTCAGTCAATCGACAATTTTGTCGTTAGTAGAAATAGAAGCTGAAATCACGCAACCGAAGCGAATGTCTGGACTGCGGAGATTCTGTTGAAAAACAACGTGTTGCAGTCGCAGAATGGGGTGACCTGAGCACGGCACGAGCGCCTTTCTGGTCAGGCGTTTCGCGTTTGCTGCGGTGCGGGAAAGATTTTCGCCAATTTGCGGAGGTTCTGGGCGGTGGCGGCGAGGAGGAATTCGTCATTTGCGCCGCACGGTCCACGTAATCGGAGCCGTCCAAGGCCTAGGATGCGCTTGAGGTGGGCGAAGAGCATCTCAACTTTCTTTCTGAGCTTCATCGCAATCTGGTACTCTTCAGTTTTGGCCAGATCTCTGGCGACCTGGCGCGCATCTTCGTGCTCTTCGCGGGTGATTTTGCGTGCATCAGCGTTGGGGCAGCATCTTTGTTTGGACGGACATACCTGGCAGACTTCTTTCAAGGCGCGATAGCGGGCTGTGCCCTTGCCCGACGGCCCCCGGTTTGGATCAGAGTAATTCCGGCGGAACTGTTTAAGCGCGTGACCCTCTGGGCAGATATATTGATCATGCTCAGCGTCCCATTCGAAGTCTGTGCGTGTCCAGGTGCCGTCGGGGCGTCCGGCCTTGTCGATGACCGGGATGTAAGGATCGATCTTGCGATCCACGAGCCAGCCGAGCATCGGGCCTGAGCCGTAGGCGGTATCGGCGATCATCCAGTCGGGGACGAGGTCGAACTTGTCCTTCACCCGGTCCAGCATCGTCTTTGTCGACCCCACTTCGGCTTGCCGGATGGATCTGGTCGCTTCCACATCCACAATCACGCTGTGATCTGTATCAACGAGGTAGTTATCAGAGTAAGCAAAGAAGGCTGGTGCCTTGTGCGCCGCTGTCCATTGGCTGGCAGGGTCCGAATATGAAATGAACTTAGGCTTGACTGGCGAGGCAGCACCAAACGCGGCCTCATCCAGGGTTTCCAGATATTCCCGAACAGCGCGCGGTGCGGTCTTGGCATCGATCTGTGCAGCATCCCATTCTTCTTGTGACGCTGAATACTGCTTGGTCGCTTCTGCCTCAATCAAGCTGGCATCAATCGCCATACGCTGGCCGCTGACCAAACCTTCTGCGATGCACCGCGCCACTGTCGTTTCGAACACGTGCCGCAAGAGTTCACTCGCGGAACCGACCATGGCGGTTCTTGGAAAAGGTAGAGTGATCCGGCACTCGATCAGTCAGATCGAGGCGACAGAACCAGCGATACGCAAGGTTCAGGTGCACTTCTTCGCACAACCGCCGTTCCGACCGGATGCCAAAGCAATAGCCCACCAGCAGCATGCGGATCAGCAACTCGGGATCGACGGAAGGGCGACCAGTATGACTGTAAAAATCCGCCAAATGATTGCGGATACTACTCAGGTCAACAAATCGATCAATCGACCGCAGCAGATGATTGTCCGGGACATGTTCCTCCAGGGAGAACTCATAGAACAGCTCAGCCTGAGTTTCCTGTTTTGGTCCCATCATCATCCAAACTCCCATTCAATAAGAGAATTGAATCAGCCAGATGGCCTTCGATCAAGACAGAGTTTTTCAACAGAATACGGACTTTGCTGCCGTTCAAATCTCTAGGTGCCGTCACCGTACTTTGCGTTCATTCGTGGGAGATCATGTTCCAGCAACCAAGTTCGATATGTCGTGAAAAGAATTTTCAGGGGCGCATCTTTGGTAGCGACTACGTCCATCCCTCGATCATCGTAAACATGCAAGATCAACCCGTTGGATAAGTCCACAACATATGCGCTCATCAAGCCGCGAAAGCTCGGTTCAATGGCCATTTCGGAAGCAATTCCTAGCCACAGAATTTCCGATATGGATTGTCCATCTTTAAGTTTAACAACATCCCAGTGCCGAAAAAGATCGCTTCCAAACTCAGCAATATGATCATCATCTTGTAATGGGGTTTTGCTCAAGTATTTGAATTCAAATTGCTTTATTCCGCAAAACTGGAGTGGTGCTAGGCGCTTCCTATCTGGTTGCTCCATTCCGTAGCTGGACAGCAGAACAAAAACTTCGGGTGAATTCTCAAAGAATGTCTGCGAAACCGCCTTTGACCTTTCGATAGCTTGAATGAAGCGACGCATTGGGCGATCAGTACCAAACTCCTCCCCGCCCAGCTCAAATCGTAGAGATCGGTCGAAAGAGTGAAACAGGCCATGCGGCAGTTCTTGAACGCCGAACTTTTCCTGAATTTTGACCATGAAGTCTTTCATATGAGTTGGCTAACATTCTGTAACACCAAAAACAACGAAACTGACGTCGAAACTGTTTAAGTTTAGGCTCGTCGCGGCGATTCTCTGCATCCTGAACGAATGGCAGTTTTTGGGGTCCGGAATGTCCGGTCTCGTGAGACGATCCGGCTGCTTTGCGGACAAAGCAGCCCCTTACGGCGAAACATCGGGCGGTCGCTTTGTTGCCGCGCACCACCGTCTTGATACGCGGCTTGTAGTGTCACTCGTTTAGAACAATGCCCGAGTAAGCACCATTTAGGTTGAGTGTGACTGTAACTGGCTCATCGTCCCTATTGCGCCAGAACCAACCGTGATCACCAGCGAAGGGCGTTTCAAAGCCGCCTTCGCCTTCAGTTTGTCCTCGCCCCTTCTCGTAGGTCACGTTTTGGTCGCCCGCGTGCGCGTGGAGATCGAAGTTGATACGACCACCTTCAGCCACCCACGCGTAGAACAGGGTCGCGCCCTCCTCCATAGTAGCCTTGATCTCGGTGAACTCTCCCGGTTCAAGCGTGAACGTGATTGTATCCTGCCACGCCTCCTGAGCGTGTGCTGTGCCAACGAACAGGCTGAAGATGTCATCAATTAAGTTCGATGACTGATCCGCACCGTGAAGCTGTTGGTCCTGTTCAGCTTCGTCCGCCAGTTCCTGCTTGATTTCACCCATCTCAGTCAGGCCAAGCACGCGGCCTGCACCCGTTGGGTCGATCCCGTATTCCGCAGGCAGCACAACAGCGACCAGTATTGCCACGGCGCTGACAGCCGCGATGATGGTGGACCGAAGGAGTTGGGCTGAGCTTGGTAACTCTTCGAGGCTCGGTTTCTTTGCGTTAAACATCTGTGCTGTTCCTTATGCGGCCACGAAGTAGCCGGTGAGTTGGTATCCCATCAGCACAAAGCCGATGGTCATCATGACGACATTGACGGAGTAGGCTTGTTCGAAAAACTTGGCGCTCTTGCGCCAGTACCCCATGACGATCAGGATGGCTGCAAGCGCCAGAAGTTGACCGATCTCCACGCCAACATTGAACGCCAGAAGGTTGGGCAGCAGTCCGTCCGGTGCGATCTGGTAGTCCAGTATCTTCGTGGCCAAGCCAGTGCCGTGAAACAGGCCGAAGATGAAAGTCGCCGCCTTGGTGTTGGGCTGGAAACCGAACCACCGCTGGTAGGCCCCAAGGTTGTCGAGCGCCTTGTAGACAACGGACAAACCGATGATGGCATCGACAATGTATGAACTGATGCCCCAGCCAAACCAGACGCCCGCGAGCATCGTGATCGAGTGCCCCAATGCAAAGAGGCTCACGTATACTGCAACGTCTTTTGACCGATAGAGGAAGAAGACGACGCCTAGTAGGAACAGGATATGGTCGTAGCCCGTGACCATGTGTTTGGCCCCGAGATACATGAAGGGGATGATGTGCACACCCCATATTTCTTGGATGTAGCCAGCATCGCCGGGCGTCACATCATGCGCCATGGCTGCACTGGTCGATAGTAGCAACATGGATATTATGAAAAAGGCGAGACGCTTAGAACTGCGCCTGACGCCCTCATTGAGGGTTCTCATGGATTAACTCCGCTTAGTAGTTGGATTGATCAGTAGTGCGCGAGAGCCGCGCAGTGCCGATCAAGCGCGCGGAGGTCGGTCTATGCGGAACTGACGGGTTGGGCCATTGACTGAAGGCAGCCGTACCCGCGCCTCACCTGTGTGCAATTCAGGAGCGGTGCCGGGACCACTGGAGAGAAAAGCTTGGTTGTGATCGTGATCAGCTACATCGTGACTGTGGCCGTGCACCGCCCAAAAGAGGTCTTCTTCGAACCCGTGCGAATGGCCATGATCCTCGACCATTTCCAGATGATCTTGGATCGTCTCAAAAACCGCTGGTGCGTGCGAGAATGATGGCGTTACGGACCAAACCACCAACGATAGACAGAGGGCAGCTAGGCCAACTCTCTGAATGTGCTCGTAAGCCTGTTTCATTACATCTATCTGCCCGGTGAGTGCAGCCTTTATGCGGCTGCCATGATTTTGTTCACTTCTACCGTAGTGTGCGCCACGTGGTCAATTCCACCTATCAGGCTCTTGTATTCGTCTGGTGATCTTGGAACTGTTGAAGCGACCGAAACGATGACTGAATAATATCCCGGGCCAACCTGCCAGATGTGCAGGTCAGTGATCTCGTCAGTATCGCTTTCGATTGCATCACGCACGTCCGACTCAAGATGCCCATCGTCGGGGGTCCGATCCAGTAGGACGCCACCCGTATCGCGGATTAGCCCCCACGACCAACGCGAGATCACAATCGCACCAACAATACCCATCAACGGGTCAGCCCAGAACCACCCGTAGGCACGTCCCAACAGAAGGGCGACAATCGCAAGAACAGAGGTTAGGGCATCCGCCAAAACGTGCAGATAGGCTGCGCGCAAGTTGTTGTCTTGTCCGTGGCCACGACCGTGGTGGTGGTCATGATCGTGGTGATGGTGTCCATGCCCACGATGGTGGTGATGATGGTGGTCATCGCGCAGAAGCCATGCGCTTGCTAAGTTGACGATCAATCCAACGACCGCGACCATAATGGCCTGATTGAAGCTGATTGGTACTGGCTCCACGAGCCGCAGCACACTTTCCCAACCAATCAAGAGAGCGATCAGCACCAGCACTACAGCGCTCGCAAAGCCAGCCAGATCACCAACCTTACCTGTACCGAAGCTAAAACTACGGTTGTTGGCGTTCTTCCTTGCATAGCGATAGGCCAGGACCGCGATCAGCATCGCCCCGGCGTGCGTGGACATGTGCCACCCGTCAGCGATGAGCGCCATTGAACTGAACCAATGCCCTGCTGTGATCTCAACGACCATCATCGTGGCAGTCAGTGCAATCACAAGCCAAACCTTGCGCTCGTTGCGTTGTTGATTTGCGCCAAGAAAGACATGCTCATGGGTGAGCGCCGATACATCTTGATTGCTCATGGCAGGTCCTTTCGGTGTAACCGCGCTTGCTACTTCAAATACGACTTCAAAATATGGATCATCTCTTCCGCGCCCTTTTCACGAGCAGCGCCATCGGCAGCGTCAACAACATGATTGCGAAGATGTTCTTCGAAGACTTCGTTGGTCAGACCCGTCATTGCCCCGCGAATGGATGCGATCTGCCGGAGCACTTCAGCGCAATCGGCCTCTGCTTCCAGTGCGCGCTCAATGCCTTCGACTTGACCTTTAATCCGGCGGAGGCGGGCAATGAGCTTTGAGTTGTCACGGCTGAGGTGGCCCATGAAGATATTCCAAATATAGTATAGAGGATTATATTATAGTAAACTGCGGAAACAAGCGTACTTACTAAGGTACAAAAGCTACCGGATTATGTAATGCAGCCACTTGGCGATGGCGCAGTATCAGTGGACAAGGGGCTCAAACCGGACATGCGGCAGTACGGCAGGCGAAAACACGACCTTGCCCGACGCAAATGACCGCTAAGCGGGACTTAGCTACAATTTGTGTATGGCGCAGCATTGGTCGAACTGGGCTCACCGCGGACCTCGGATGCAGCGCAACATGCTGTGATAAAATTTTCTGGTCAACGTCGGGTTGTCGTTGTGGGCGGGCATGGCGGATCGGAGGATCAACCATGGAAACCCCAAACTTACCTGCCATTCGTGCTCTTCGCCCTGCGTTGAACAAGGGTCACATCGTCGGCCAGAAGCGACCACTGAAACCAAAACATGTCTGGGCAATCCGAGTTCGCCTCAAAGCCTGATAATGTCTTCAGCCCAGCGCCATCTCATTCGTCTGTCCTTGTCAGACTTGCCAACGACCCCGGAAGAAATCCGAGGCCGTATTCTCCTATCACCAGCCAAAATGACCTATTGAAACGTTTAGGTGACGTCGCATGAAACGCCACATCCACATGTAGCGCTCCATTTGACATTACCTACCAACACACGAAAAACCTTTTTGCATCAACACACTCTTATCACATCGGCGCGGTATACTGACCAAAAATTTCAGAGTGAATTACCTTCATTTAGTGAAGCGATCGAAGGCCTCGACGCCCCTCCTTGAAAAGCAAATCGTCACTCGGTTGCTCTAGGTTTTGCTAGAGTCCGAACCAACAATCTGAATAGAAGCGGCGTATCAACGATCAACCGTCCGATACGACAAGCGACGTTACAAACGCCGTAACCGCATTGAGATCATGTTTGGAAGGCTGAAGGATTGGAGACGCGTGGCAATACGATACGACAGGTGCTCGAAGGTCTTCATGTCGGCAATCGCGTTGACTGCACTCGTCATTTACTGGCTATGAGATGCTGTAACGGGGCCTGCGTCACGCACGACCGTTGCCACTTGTCAGACCAGCACGGCGCTGTCGCCATTCCCGTATTGACCCTAGATGGAGGATGACGGGATGAAGCTATTTATCGGATTGGATGTGTCGTTGGCGAAGACCGCAGTGTGCGTGGTAAGCGAGCATGGCCGGATCGTCAAAGAGGCGGAGACTGAAAGTGACCCGGAAGCTCTGGCGCACTGGTTGGACGAACTTGACGGCAGTATCGCAGCGATTGGCCTTGAGGCTGGGCCACTGTCGCAATGGCTGCACAGAGGGCTGACCGAAGCTGGCCTGGAGGCGGTGCTCATGGAAACACGGCAGGTGAAAGGAGCGCTGAAGGCGATGCCGATCAAGACGGATCGGCGCGATGCAGAAGGGATTGCACGCCTTCTTCATCTCGGCTGGTTCCGCCCGGTCCACTGTAAATCCGTCTCTGCTCAGGAAACCCGGGCGGTTCTCGGCGCTCGAAAGGCTATCCAGCAGAACATGATCGCTCTGGAAATGTCGTTGCGCGGACTGCTGCGGAACTTCGGCCTCAAGGTTGGTGCGATCTCCCGCGGCAGGTTCGAGACACGCATTCGGGAATTGGCAGATGGCAATCCGATGCTGGAAACCGCAACAGCGCCAATGCTACGCGCCAGAGCAACGTTGCGACAAGAACTGGCAGCCCTTGAGAAACAGGTACGCCAGCTCGCCCAGGACGATCCAGTGTGCCATCGTTTGATGACAATGCCGGGGATCGGTGCAGTCGTCGCACTGACCTTCCGCGCAGCTGTCGATGATCCAACCCGCTTTCGATCTTCAAAGCGGGTCGGACCGTGGGTTGGCTTGACGCCTTCACGCAACCAGTCCGGAGAACGGGACCTGTCAGGCGGTATCACCAAAGCTGGTGACGTCAATCTGAGGAGGGCGTTGTGCCAGGCCGCAACCGTCATGATGAACCGCGGCCGATCGACATGGCTGAGAACCTGGGGAGCCCAACTCGCGCAGCGGCGCGGACGCAAAATCGCAATGGTCGCCCTCGCACGCCGTATCGCTGTCATACTTCATCGGATTTGGGTCGATGGCACAACCTTCCAATCAGATGCGGCGCCAAACCCTGCCTAACAGGATGACACCCCACCCGTTGCCTGCCTGATCGCAGGCCTTTGAGGTCCCGCAGGGACGTGGTTCCGATGATGCCGTGGTCAGGACAGTCGCCGACTTCAATCAAGCACGCCTATGAGATGGGCACATCGGAATTACATCGAACCAGCATCATGTTGGCAGCCGCCGCGCTGACCACGAACCGAAGCATGTACCCAAAGGATCTCAGCCGTAGGCCGCGACAGAAGCCAGGACCGGCACCAAGAATATCAAAGAACCTCTACGGCGGGTCAATTGTTGTGCGCAAAACCGCTTGACTGGGGTGCCTCCGTTACCGAAGTCCTGACCCTAGACGCACCTATCCTGCGATCTCGGCAAATAGCCTAAAACCAGACGTCGTAGTGCTGGCGAATGGTTCTGTTGCGAAGTTTAGCGAAGTTCAGGGAAATACATCTGACCTGCTTTGTTATGCGAGCAGTTCTCTGAACTGTTGAAAGGAACAGAGCCCGGGCGTGAACCGGCCTTTACGGATCATGTGCGCGACCTCGATGCCCGGGAGAGTCGCTGAAGCCGAAGCAAAAGATTTGAAGCCGAGCATCGGGCGGGTTCGTCTTTTGATGAAACGGTGGTCCTGTTCGACGATGTTATTGAGGTATTTCCGCCTCATCATCTCGATCGGGATCGGACAACCAAAGCCCTTGACCAACTCATTTATCGCCTTGATGCCAGCAGTATTAGCACCGCTTTTGTCAATGACGATCTTCCTCGGAAGCCCGTTGACCTCCAGCATCCTGGCGAAGATCTTTGTCGCAGCCGGTTTGTTTCGTCGCTGCGAAAACATGAAATCAAGCGTTTTGCCGTGCTTGTCGATGGCTCGATAGCGATAGACCCAGTTGCCTTTCACCTTGATGTAAGTCTCGCCCATTCTCCAGGAGCGGTCGCTCGGACCCTTTCGACGGCGAGCGACCTCAGCAATCGCGCTAGAGTATCTTTTCACCCAGCGGTTCAATGTCGTGTGGTCCACCGAAACACCGCGCTCACCCATGATTCTTTCCTGGTCACGGTAGGAAACACCTTATCGGACATAGAAGAATACTGCGAAGAGGATCACATCTTTCGGATACTGCGCGCCTTTGAAAGAGATTATAAGAACAGACTTTCGACTTCAATGCTTGGATATCCATTCACTCGAAGCAATTATGAGCGCCAATAGTCAAAGGTTTGCAGAAAATCCCAGGCAACAAACGTCGGAATCTGCAGGCTCGTCAATCCAGACCCAAAGTTTGCGACACATCCCGCCCGCTGATGTCAGACACCCACTTGGTTAGGGCCATTTTCCTTGCGCTGGCGCATACGAAGGGCGTTCAACTGATCTGCCGCACTGATCGGGCGTGCGTATAAGAACCCTTGATGCGTGGCACAGCCCAGTTCCAACAACAGACGGCGATGTTCTTCGGTTTCGACACCTTCTGCTATGATTTTGATACCTAGGCTCCTGCCTATATCGAGAACGCACGAGAGCAACCTCGAGTTTCTGTCCTCCAACGGTGCTCCAAGCACAAGTTCCTTAGCGATTTTGAGGCGCGATGGGTGCATGTTCATCAGGCTGAAAATTGATGTTTTACCGGTACCGAAATCGTCAATCTCGAGCTCGAAACCAAGCTCTCGGATGTTGTCTATGGTCCAGATCAGTTCAGATGAAGGGGTATCAAGAGCGGTTGTCTCAAGTAGCTCAACGGCGACCGGCACGTCAATACCGTCACGCAGCATGCGTAGGCGATCGATCAAGCCGTCATCCCTTAGATGATCTGCGGACAGATTCAGCGACATGTGGGGGACGGCAATATCCTGCGCCTGCGCATCTTTTAGAAAGGTCGCGCATTTTTCGAATATGATACCGTCAATGATACGCACAAGATCGTTTTCTTCTGCTGTCGGCATGAAGTCCTGCGGGCAAACAATTTCGCCATCTGGTTTGCACCATCGCGCGAGTGCCTCCATGCCGACAATTTCCCCGGTATGGGCATCGACTTGAGACTGAAAAAAAGGCTCGAATTGCCGGAGGTCAATGGCTTCAACAATATCGCTGATGATCTTACGCCGGTTTCGGACACGCTCCTGGATCTTCTCACTTGAAAGCACGGTGCGATTTTTGCCTTTGTGCTTGGCTTCGTAAAGTGCTTCGTCGGCTGCTCCGGTCAGTGTTTCCAACGTTGTTGAGGAGGTGCATTCTTCCCATGCCACCCCAATACTTGCAGTCACCACATCGCTCACGCTGGAACGCTCATGGGGAATTGCCAGCTCTTTCAGCGCCTGGTGAATGCGGTCCGCGAACGCGTTACTATCCCGAAGCGACACATCCCTGAGCAAACAGATGAACTCCTCACCACCATAGCGGGCGACGAGCGTGAAATCGTCATCGACCAGATCGCTCAACATCGTCCCAATCGAAATCAGGCAGCTGTCCCCAGCCTGGTGACCATAATGGTCATTGTAAGGTTTGAACTGGTCGAGATCGATCATAATCAGGGTGATCGACCCCGCGCACTCCTTAGCTTCGGTCAGGTTGCGGACCGCCAACCGGTCGAACGCCCCGCGATTGGTCAGGCCGGTCAGGGGATCGCGATCAGCCTGGCGTTTAAGCGCCAGATTGGCAGCATGTAGTTCTTCGGTGCGTTTTTCAACCGCCTCTGACAGCTCAGACGAGCGCTGGCTTAACTCAGAATTGTCCTTCCTGACTTCAAGGCTTTCACTCTCGAGATCACGGATGGCCAACTCAGCCATGCCTGACATCTTGACAATCTGGGCACCCAAAGCGTCAAGCTCAGTGTTGCACAAGAATTTTGGGGGCCTTGGCACCATGACCTCACCGGACCCGGGCCGCCACTGAGAAGCTGCATTCGCAAGTTGCAGGATGTGGCGGGTCAAAGCGGTATAGGCCAGCGCCACCAGCGCTAAGCCGAACAAAAGGTTCTTGATTGTCGACAGCAGGAAGAATGAGATCATTCGGCGCACAATTGCGGGTGGCACGATCGAGCGGTCAACAACGATGGTCAATTCACCAATGATTTCGGTGCTCCCAACATCAGGGCTCCGCAACACGCGGGTCAACGTAATTTCGTCACTTTTCCCGATCAGCCCGATGTTCGGCAAGGTGGGGGCCAAGATGCGACTCCGCTCTACCATCACGTCGTCGCCGTTCAAAATGGTGGCCGACCGGATTGCACGTTGGGTGAACAGGCCAACCACTGCTTGTTCCGCTGCTTCGTCGTAGAAGTTATAGACTGCGGAGGCAGCGGACGGGGTTATACTGTCAAGAAAGGCTTCAGCCGATTCTTCGACGGCGTTCTTTTGCTGCTGAAGGTCCAGGGACAGCTGGATCAGCGCTGCAAGCAATCCCAATGCCAACGCCAAAAAAAGCGTGATTCTCAGCAAAACCTCGCTGAGCGCTCGCTGCCGTCCCAAGGACCGCATTTGCTGACGTTTGGTGTAAAACATGTAAGCTCAGTTGAACAGCTGCAGCACTGCATTCTGAAGAGCTTCGGCAACCGCTTCGGCGCCCGGCTTGTTGCGCGAAACAAGTATAAAGCCACCGCTAATCACAAGTGCTGTGTCCAGCACTCTCAGTTGCGCTTGTTCACTTTCCGAGAATATCTCACCGATCATATGCCAACCCGCCGGTTCGGTCATCGGAAGAATATCGATGCGGCCGGCAAGCAATTTGCGCAGATTGGCCTCGTCCGTTGCTGCTTCTGACAAAGTCAGCTGCCCGCCGGCCCCCATCTCCCAAAGCTCTGGTGTATAGGTATAGCCCGGCACGACCCCGATGCGCAGCCCGGCCAGATCCTCTAAGTCGGTCCAATCCACGATATCTGAGTCCACACGCGTAAAGAATACTTCTCGCTGTTCCATAACCGGTCCGACATGAATGAAGTACTCTTCGCGCTCTGTGCTGTAATGCCAATAGGACGTCGCATCATACTTGCCGCGCCGTGTCGCTTCGAGCGTGCGTTTCCAGGGCATGTAGTGGAATTCTACAT
This sequence comes from Ruegeria sp. B1, assembly GCF_056535885.1. Taxonomy (NCBI): domain Bacteria; kingdom Pseudomonadati; phylum Pseudomonadota; class Alphaproteobacteria; order Rhodobacterales; family Roseobacteraceae; genus Ruegeria; species Ruegeria sp. B1. Next base: position 4,186,787 of record NZ_JBQFJA010000001.1, read on the forward strand.
CAAAACCGGCATGTGCGGCAATTTCACGAAGGCTTTGGTTCACTGTCCCGCCATTTGGTAAATCCTTACCGGTGAACGGTGCGAAGCTGCCGGTAGCGATCAATAGAGTTTTTGATTCAGAATGTGCAGCAGCCGCGATTGTCAAACTGGCACCCAGAACCAAAGACAAAATGCGCATTCTCAATGCTCCGCTTCTTGTTGATCTGAATCGACCATAGACGAAGGGATTTGAGATTTGGTTGCAATCGAAAGGTAAATAAAAACCGCTATACTTTTAGCCAGAAAGGGTGTGTCGTAAATTCTGGCGCCCGATTGACTGGCGAGTAGAATTTGACGTTTGTTCCTGTCGAATAGTTTCCGAGCAGGTTTCAGAATGGTCTCAACGAAAAGCTGCCGCTTTCCCAAGGAAGCGGTTTTGTATGCCGTGTATTACAGACCTTCGGCGTTGGCGGGGCCGATGACCGCTAGCCGCCTCTCTTATCAAAGCCTGATAATTTCTTCAGCCCCGCGCCGTCTCATTCGTCTTTCCTTGGTAGACTTGCGAACGGCTCCGGAAGAAATCCGAGGCCGTTTTCTCATATCACCAGCCCAAATAACCTATTGAAACGTTTAGGTCATGTCGCATGAAACGCCACAATCTGTAAAATGACCCATAGTTTGCCCATTCGATAAATACTTTTTCACGCAAATCATAGCCTTAACCAAGACCCATCTTTGAATGTTACTCTTTGGCGTCCATAAAATACACATAGCATGTACATTAAGTCTAAGTACTATTTCTCATGAGATTTGAGCCCTCAGTTTGCGCTGATGGTTGTTTTGATGCCTTACGGCCCACGAAGTCGCCCTCTCGCATCACTGAAAATCAAAGACCAACTGCTGTGAGTTATTCAGCAGCCTGATTTTTCGCCCCATTGATGCTTCTGCTTTCAAAGTAACTTCGGCAGCAGCACGTGCATCTTCTCCGGCATCATGGTGTTTTAATTGAAGCCCTAACACCTTTTTGAGATTGGCCAGACCATGCCCACCATTGTCCCGTAACTCCGGCCAGGCTCGGCGAGCGATGGCAACGCTGTCTGACCATACCGACTTCAACACTTGAAGCCCTGCAAGTCGGCACGCTGCATCAAAGGCTTTCTCATCGTAACGGCTATGTTGAATAAGCGGATACGCTTCAAGAACCGGACGCAGGTCTGGCAATACTTCTGCAAACTTGGGGGCGTTTTTGACAGTTGCACCATCAATGCCATGCAATCGGGTATTGCCCGCAGCGAATGGCGTGCAGGGATCGATGTATGCATTACAAGTTACAATTGAGCTGTCAAACCCAACAAACGCGAGGCCGATTTGACGGATGCTCGCGATATCGTACCCGGCAGTCTCGACGTCCACAGCTATGAACCTAAGATTGTCGCTTAGAGGTTCGGCCTGATTGAAAAAGGTTGATAAAGACAAAGATGCAGCATCGGCCATGATAACGACTTTCACACGCTTGCTGACCAAAAGCCATGGGTTTTTGCCCGGATTCGCCTGGATCAGAACGGGAAGTTGAACGCAGCGTTGTACCGGCCAACAATGCAATTCGTGGTGGGTGACGTTCTGCTGTTGCTACGTGATCCAAAGCAACAGAACCTGCTGGTGCAGTGCGAAGGCATACGGCGTGCACCCAAGGTCATCTACCGCATGGATGAATGGATGGATACGCTGGGCTTTGCCGGAGTGCTGGTCCACCCCGAGGCCACGATCCTTGGACAGCCTGCACAGACTGCGCTTGACGCTCTACCGGGTCAGATAGCCGTGGTCGGAATCATGCGCCATGGTAAGACCATCCCGGAGGCCGGGTCTTGCACACTGAGGCCCGGAGATCGGTTACTGGTGGCTGCAAGATGGGGCAAGCTGGACGATCTGTTCAGACATCACGACCCACTGGTTCTGGCCCGCCATCGCGATCGTTCTGGGAATGGTTCTGCTGAGTGTGTTCGAGGTAGTCCCTGTGACTGTTGCGGTCGTATTTGCGGCGCTGGCCTCAGTTCTGCTGCGCTTGCTGCCTGCCGAAGACGCGTACCGGGCCGTCAAGTTACCCAGACCGCCGTGCCCGGCACCTCGGGTATATTTCGTTGAAAAACTCTTGGTTGATTGAGTGGTAAGTCGCTGATTCAATTCGTCCTGTAGGGAGGAATTGGCGATGATGGGACCGAGGCAGGAAGCGCAGGCGGCGTTGTTCTACGAGTTCTCGCTGGAAGATCATGTCCCGCAAGATCACCTGCTGCGCTCGATTGATCGGTTCGTCGATCTTGGCAGCATCCGGTCGCATCTGGCGGAGTTCTACAGCCATACTGGACGCCCCTCGGTTGACCCCGAGTTGCTTATCCGAATGCTACTCGTGGGCTACTGCTTCGGGATCCGGTCCGAGCGGCGGCTTTGTGAAGAGGTTCATCTGAACCTAGCCTATCGGTGGTTCTGTCGGCTCGATCTGAACGACCGTGTGCCGGATCATTCCACATTCTCGAAGAACCGGCATGGGCGGTTCCGCGAAAGCGAACTGCTGCGCTACCTGTTCGAGATGACCGTGGCACACAGCATTGAGGAAGGCCTCGTCAGCGGTCAGCGTATGGCCATCGATGCAAGCTTGATCGAAGCCGATGCCAACAAGCAGAACTCAACGCCGAAGGAAGAGTGGGACGCCTCAACCGTTGATCCGACCGACGCGCCCCGCGCCGTCCGCGAGTATCTCGACACGCTGGACGAGGCTGCGTTCGGCGCTGCCAGCGAGGTTCAGCCCAAGTTCACATCGCATTCCGATCCGGCGAGCCAATGGACCGCAGCCCGCAAAGGCCCTGCATTCTTTAGCTATTCCGACAACTACCTGATCGATACAGATCACGGAGTTATCATCGACGTCGAAGCCACCAGATCAATCCGTCAGGCTGAGGTCGGATCGACCAAGACCATGTTGAACCGAGTAAAGGAACGGTTCGATCTGCATCCGGAGAGACTAATCGCGGACACCGCCTATGGCACCGGCCCACTTCTGGGCTGGCTGGTTGATCGCAAGATTGCGCCGCATATCCCGGTGTTCGACAAGTCCGGTCGCAATGACGGCACCTGGACCCGCGCCGACTTCGAATGGGATGCTGAGAATGACCAATACATCTGTCCCGAAGGTCACGCCCTCAAGCAGTTCCGCCGCAACTACTCAGACCCCAACCGCGGTCCGACGGGCAAGGGCACCGCTCGCTATCGCGCTCTGAAAGAGGTCTGTCAGGTCTGCCCATCGAAAACCAAGTGCTGCCCCAACGCGGATGCCCGCAAGATCAGCCGCGAAGAAACAGAAGACGCCCGCCAGGTGGCTCGAGACATTGCCAAGACCCGCCAGTACGACATCTCAATGAAGCTCAGAAAGAAGGTGGAAATGCTCTTCGCCCACCTCAAACGCATTCTCGGCCTGGGTCGGCTCCGATTACGTGGCCCATGCGGCGCAAACGACGAATTCCTCCTCGCCGCCACCGCCCAGAACCTCCGCAAACTGGCCAAGATCTTTCCCGCACCGCAGCAAACACGTAAAGCCTGATCAGAAAGGCACTCGCGCTCGGTTCAGCACACCACTTTCTGCGTCCGCAACACGTTGTTTTTCCACAGAATCGGTAGAAATCGGTCATTCGCTGCAATCGCAAAAATTCGCTTTGATTGTGACAGGTCTCGGGCTCCGAGCAGAAATAGAAACGAACTACAGGGCTATGGGAAGCTGAAGCGTAACGCTTGCTCCTTTTTCGACTTGGTTGATCGCGACCACTCCTCCGTGACGCTTCGCGACAGCTGAGACAATCGACAACCCTAAACCGCTACCTTCGGAATATTCCAGCTGCGAAAATCGACTGAAAACGGCTTCGCTTTGGTCGGGTGAAAGGCCGGTTCCGTCATCAGATACGGTTAGTTTGACGTTCCCCGCGTCACAACGCAGTACAACTGATATTTGACTCAGTTTAGCGCCGCCGTGCTTAAGCGCATTGTCCAGCAGGTTTTTGATAGCCTCTGCCAAAAAGATCCGATCTCCCGAGACCAAGATTGTTGGTTCTGGCAATGTGACTTCAAAATCGATCCCTTTTGTGAGGATATGAACGCCCATGTCAGCGCAGGCCTCTTCCACAACCGCACGGAAATCAATCTTGTCCATCTGATCCTGATGCGTAGGTTGCCGCAGTCGTTCCAGTGACAATAGTTGTTCCGCCACTGTAGCCGAATTCTTTGCCGCTGCCACCAGCTCGATTATCCGTTTGTCTTTGTCCTCATCTGTTTTTGCATCGCGCAATGCCTCAGCCATGGACTGGACCGCAGCCGCCGGATTTCGCAATTGATGCGCGGCTTCTGAGATAAACACCTGATGGGCGTTGATGCTGTGCTCGACCTGTCCAAACAGCCGGTTCAAGGTCTGAACAATTCCATGAACCTCGACCGGGACCGGGCGTCTGATTTCGCTCAGGTCGTCAGGTGAGCGTAGGTCGATCGCATCCTGCAAATCCAGCAAGGGCCGCAGCCCTCGCGCGACGCCGAACCAAACAACAAACGCAAGCGTGGCCAGCAGGATACCCATCAGGATCGCAGCACGGATCGACAATTCATTCGCAAAGGCGTTGCGGTCCGCGATGCGTTGCCAGGCTGTAACCGTCGCATCGCCCACCAGATTGTCCAATGTGACCCGCTCGGTCATTTTCAGCACGCGCACCGGTTCATCCCGATACAAAGCCTCGAAAAACTGTGGCTGGTACGCGTCTTGTTCAGAGGGTTTTGCAGCGGCCGGAGGATATGCATACCCTGTGACGTAGATGCCACCGGGTCCGGTCACGTGATAAAAAATCTCTCCACCCGATGCATCGCGGATCAAGCTGCGCGTGGTGGGCGACAAGGCATCGCCTTCCGACACCGCAACATCGCGCGAAATGGCCAGACCAGCGGATAACAAGCTGTCGTCAAAAAGCTCCTGCGCCGTTTGCTGGGCGACCGTGTAGCGCCAGTATCCAAGCAGGATTGCCAGCAGCACCAGAGGCGTCAGGATCAGAATAAACAGCCTGAGTCTGAGCGAACCGTACCGGATCACTTCTGCACCTCAAGCAGATATCCAAGGCCACGGGCGGTCTTGATCCGAATGCCAAGGTTTTGAAGGCGCTTGCGCAGTCTTGACACATGCGGCTCGACGGCTGAATCATCGACATCAGCGCCCACGCCGTAGACGTAGTCGGTCAACTGACTCTTGGGAACGATCCTGCCGCGTCGTTCCAGCAAGCACTCAAGCACGGCCATTTCCCGACGCGGCACATCGAGCACTTGGCCCTTTGCGCTGACCTGCCGCGCGGTGCGGTCGAATTCCAGGTCTCCGATGGTCTCTTGCGTGCCGTAGTCCAGTTGTTTGCGGCGGGATAGGGCGCGGATGCGGGCCTCAAGTTCGTCCATCTCGAACGGTTTCACCAAGTAATCGTCAGCGCCCATATCAAGGCCCGAAACGCGGTCGCTGGTCTCGGTGCGCGCGGTCAGCAGGATGACGGGCGCGCTGTCACCCCGGTTGCGAAGGGACCGCAAAATCTCAAGCCCTGACCGACCCGGCAGGTTGATGTCCAGAACGATCAGATCTGCGCCTTCTTGTTCCAGATATAGATCGGCGGCATCGCCATCTGTCAGCACGTCAGCAGCATGGCCCCGATCCCGCAGGCGATAGGCAATGGCGTTGGCGAGGGTCTCATTATCCTCGACGATGACGATCCGCATTCGGGCTCCTGCAAGTTTCGCGCAAGGTTGGCGCTCCATGATTGCCAGATGGGAGGGGGAATCAACCCCACAGTTCTATTTGCAATCACGGTGGTGCGGAGGGCGCTGACGTGGTTGTCTGGTCAACAGGGAGGAACCAATGGCCATTTCAAACTTCACCCGTCGCGCCGTCGTGGGGCTGATCGCCGCCGCCGGACTCGCGGCACCTGCCGCTGCCGAGGTCGATTTCTCGGGCAAGACCATCGAATGGGTCATTCCGTTCTCGGAAACGGGCGGGTCGGCCAAATGGGCCAACTTCTTTGCGCCACTTCTGTCCGAGGCTTTGCCGGGAGAGCCGACCGTGGTGGTCAAGTTCATGCCGGGTGCCGGTTCGACCAAAGGCGCGAACTGGTTTCAGGAGCAGGGCCATGACGACGGTACGCTGCTGTTCGGCACCTCTGGTTCGACACAGTTCCCCTATCTGCTGAGTGACCCGCGCGTGCGCTATGAATACAACGACTGGATTCCGGTAATGGCGTCGGGAACAGGTGGTGTTGCCTATCTAAACGCCGAAGATGGGGCAAAGTTTGATGGCTCTGCCAATGCGTTGAAAGACACCAACTTCATCTACGGTTCGCAGGGCGCGACACGGCTGGATCTGGTGCCGCTGCTGGCCTGGCAGATGCTGGGCATGAATGTGGAACCGGTATTTGGTATCAAAGGCCGTGGTGATGGTCGCCTGATGTTCGAACGTGGGGAGGCCAACATCGACTATCAGACCTCGTCCGGTTATCTGGGCGGGTCGGCCCCGCTGGTCGAGGCTGGTCAGGCCGTTCCGATGATGACATGGGGCGCGCTGGATGCGGATGGCAATATCGTGCGCGATCCGACCTTCCCGGACATTCCAACCTTCAAAGAGGTTTGCGAGGCCACCGATGGGTGCGAAACCAGTGGTGAGGCTTGGGATGCATGGAAGGCCTTCTTCGTGGCAGGCTTCCCGGTTCAGAAGCTGGCCTTCCTGCCCGGTGACACGCCGCAAGAGGTCGTCGACGCCTATACCGCAGCGTTCCAGGCTGTAACCGAGCGGGGCGATTTTGCTGATATTTCGTCCAAACGCGTGGGCAAGTATCCGGTGTTCGTCGGCGACGGCTCAAAAGCCGCGCTGCAAACGGCGACTAATGTGGACGACAACGCCAAGCAATACGTCCTGAACTGGCTGAAAGAGGCCTATGGTGTCGAGCTGAACTAAGCTGACACGTCGTCGCGCGCCCAACGCAGGGCGCGCGCTTTTCTACATCCAAGACAATTTATGAAAGGCGGCCGCTATGGAGGTTTTCGCCACCGCTCTTCCTGCGCTTGGTGACGCGTGGGGTCTGATCCTGCAACCCATCGTTTTGGGGTATCTCATTCTCGGCGTCGTCATGGGGCTGGCTGTGGGCGTCTTTCCGGGGCTGGGCGGCATCGCTGGTCTGTCGCTGCTGCTGCCTTTCATGTTCGGCATGGACCCAATCCTGGGTCTGGCTTTGATGATTGGGATGGTCGCGGTAGTGCCGACTTCGGACACGTTCGCGTCCGTCCTGATGGGCATTCCCGGCAGCTCGGCCTCGCAGGCGACCGTGCTGGACGGCTTCCCCATGGCGAAAAAGGGCGAGGCCGCGCGGGCCCTTTCGGCGGCCTTTTCCTCGTCCCTGTTCGGCGGGCTTGTCGGCGCGACCTTCCTGACCATGTTCATCCTGATCGCGCGGCCCATCGTTCTGGCCTTCGGCCTGCCCGAGATGTTGATGATCACGATTCTCGGCCTGTCGATGGTCGCCATTCTGGCAGGGCGTATCCCGCTAAAGGGCGTAGCTGCCGCCGGTTTGGGCCTGATGGTCGGCACGATTGGCGAGGCCGACGCGGGCGGCTCGCTGCGCATGGCGACCTATGACATTCCCTATCTGACGGACGGTCTGAAACTGGTCATTGTCGGCCTGGGCATCTTTGCGGTCCCCGAGATCGTCTCGCTGCTGCGGCAGGATCGGTCGATTGCCAAAGGGGCCTCTCTGGGCGCTGGTTGGCTGGACGGCGTCAAAGACTGGTTCGCCAATATCTGGCTGTCGGTTCGGTGCTCGATCATTGGCGTGGTTGTTGGCGTCATCCCCGGGCTTGGTGGCTCGGTCGTCGACTGGATCGCCTATGGCCATTCGGTTCAATCCACCAAGGACAAGAGCAATTTCGGCAAAGGCGAAGTGCGTGGCGTCATCGGCCCGGAAAGCTCGAACAACGCCAAAGAGGGTGGGGGACTGGTACCGACCTTGCTGTTTGGCATTCCCGGTTCCGGCTCGATGGCGATTTTCATTGGCGCGGTGGCGCTGCTGGGGTCTGGCGATATCGAGGTCGGTCCGAGCATGCTCAAAGACAATCTCGACATCACCTATTCGATCGTTTGGCTGCTGGCGCTCGCCAACGTGGTGGGCACGATCCTGTGCATCGCGGCCTCGGGCGGCATCGCCAAGCTGACCACGATCCGCTTTACCTATCTGGCCCCGTTCTTGTTCATGCTGATCAGCTTTGCGGCCTTCCAGTCCGGGCAAAACTTCGAAGACTTGCTCGCCCTGTTCGTCATCGGACTGATCGGCATCTTCCTGCGACGATTCGACTGGTCTCGCCCGGCCTTTCTGATCGGTTTCGTTCTGTCGAACCCGGTAGAGAAATTCACCAATCAGGCGTTCCAGATCGCCTCATTCCGGTTCCGCAAGAGCTTTGGCGAGGGGATGGAATATGTCTTCAGCCCTATCGTCATCGTGCTGATCTTGGTCACGGTTGTTTCGGTCATTCTGGGCATCCGGCAGGCCAAGATGATCATGGCCGAAGGTGACGTGCAGGCCGGGCACAAACGCGCGCCGCTGGTGTTCCTGCTGGTGATCATGGCCTATCTCATCGTCGCTTTGGTCAATGCCAACATGATCCCCAACTACAACATGACCGACAAGATCATCCCGCTGGTGATCGGCAGCGTATCGCTGTTCTGTTGCGTGATCCTTCTGATCCAGATGATGCGACGGCCCGAGGGTGACGCGATCTTCGCCGACAAGGAAATCGCCGGTGAGGACGCCAGTGCGCCCCACGGTCTGTGGTCCACTCTGGCATGGTTCGTCAGTTTGATCGCGGCCACGTGGGTGGTGGGCTTCATCCTCGCCCTGATAGGGTTCCTGATCGCCTTTCTCCGTATCCGCGCCGGGTCCAGCTGGCAGATGACTCTGATCCTGACCGCCTGCGGCATCGGGTTCATGTGCCTGATGGCGGGCGCTCTGAACCGCGATTTCCCGCCAGGTCTGTTGCAGGACATGTTCAGCCTGCCCTGGCCGTTGAAGTGAGGGGTTCAAAATGACTCAAACCGCAATCCCTTATATCTTGATGCGTGGCGGCACGTCGAAAGGCCCGTATTTCCGCCGCTCGGACTTGCCTGAGGGTCTGGACGCGCTGGCCGAGGTGCTGATCGCTGCTCTTGGGTCCGGGCAGTCGCTGAACATCGACGGCATCGGCGGCGGCGCGGCGGTGACCACAAAGGTCGCGATGCTGTCGGTCTGCGAGGATGACTGGGCCGATATCGACTATTTCTTTGCGCAGGTCTCGGTCGAGGACAAGCTGGTCGATTTCAAACCGACTTGCGGCAACATCCTGTCCGGGGTTGCCCCTGCGGCTATCGAGATGGGCCTGTTCAAACCGCAGGGCGATGAAACCGAAATTCGCATTCGGGCCGTCAACACTGGGGCTCGGGTCGTGGCCAAGGTGAATACACCCGGGGGCGAATTGACCTATGAGGGTGATGCGGAGATCGCCGGCGTTCCCGGTCATTCAGCGCCTGTGCAGTTGAGTTTCATGGGCGTGGTGGGCTCGGCCACCGGAGCGTTCCTGCCTACGGGCAACCTGCGCGATGCAGTTCAGGGCGTCGAACTGACCTGCATGGATGTCGCTATGCCGATGGCTATCGCCCGCGCCACAGACTTCGGATTGACGGGCTATGAGAGCGCCAAGGAGCTGGACGCAAACCGCGCGTTCTTTGACCGGATGGAGGCCGTTAGGATCGAAGCAGGGCAGCGGATGGGTATGGGGGATGTGTCCAAATCGGTCACCCCTAAGTTCGGCCTTGTTGCTCCGGCCAGAGAGGGTGGAACGCTCGCAGTGCGGTATTTCATGCCGTGGAAAACCCACCCGACCATGGCGGTCACCGGCGCGCAATGCATGGCGTCTTGCGCTTTGACTCCCGGAACCGTCGCCGACGGTTTGCTGGATCGCCCCACGAACAGCCCGGCTGAAGTCGTTCTGGAACACGCCTCGGGCAATATCGACGTGTTGGTGGATTTTTCCACCACCGACGGGTTCACAGTGAACGCGGCGGGTTTGGTGCGGACCGCGCGCAAGTTGGCGGACGGGCATGTTTATGTGCCTGAGTCTGTTTGGAACGGGAGTTGATCAAGTGCAACCCAAATAGTATACTATTGTATATATAATGGGAGGACACGATGGACAACTACTCGGAATGCCTCGATATCGCGCGTCAGGAACTCATGTTGGCGCAGTCGGCCCTACGGCGGGACATCGCGGACTATCCGACACCGATTGCTGGCTGCGATGAGCAGTTCAACCATCTGCTGGATCAAAGCGAACGGGTCCGCAATGCACTTGCCGCTCTCGACACATGTCATTTTGTGCCGACGCCAAGAAAACTGAACACCGAGCAGGGTATAGAAAGCCGATGAAGGTCCACATTCTTGATGACTGGTTTGATACACTGCAGGGCTTGCCCTGTTTTGGAAAGTTATCCGGCCATGACGTGAAGGTCTGGACGGATCATGTCGAAGATACCGACCAATTGGCCGCGCGTTTGCAGGAGGCTGAAGCGCTTGTGCTGTTTCGCGAACGCACCAAGATCACCCGTGACTTGATTGAAAAACTTCCAAACCTGAAATTGATCAGTCAGCGCAGCGTATACCCGCATGTCGATGTGCAGGCATGCTCGGATAACGGAGTGCTGTTGTGTTCGAACATGCATGGCGGCACGCCGTCTTATGCTGCAGCTGAACTTACTTGGGCGTTAATCATGGCCGGGATGCGTGACTTGCCGGCGCAAATGGCCTCGGCCAAGGCAGGGCACTGGCAGGCTGGTGTAGGCAAGACACTGCGTGGCCGACAGTTGGGGCTCTATGGATTTGGCCGCATTGCCCGCGCTGTTGCGGGCTTTGCCGAGGCATTCGGCATGGATGTGGTCTGGTGGTCGTCCGAGGAAGGCCGAGCACGTGCGCAGGCGGACGGCGCGCAGGTCGCGCCCAGCCGTGAAGCGTTCTTCGCCGACAGTGACGTTGTTTCGGTCCATGTGCGCTTGAAGCCTGACACGCGCGGGATCATCACCGCATCGGATTTAGCGCAAATGCAGCCGGAGGCGCTGTTTGTGAACACCTCGCGGGCCGGGTTGATCGCTCCAGGGGCTTTGCTTGAGGCGCTCGATGCCGGTCGCCCCGGCAAAGCGGCAATAGATGTGTTCGATACCGAGCCTCTGACCGACCCAACCGATCCGCTATTGTCGCATCCCAACCTGATCGCGACCCCGCACATTGGCTTCGTCACCGAGGACGAGTTTGATCTGCAATTTGCAGATATTTTTGATCAAGTGAACGCCTATGCTGGGGGCGCTCCGATCCACATGATCAACCCCGAGGTTTGGACCAACGCAGAATAAGATTTGCGGCGATTGGCGCACCAATGATTACCAACACGATCCTTGTCAGATGGTGGGTGATTACAAAGCCCAAATCCGCACCCGAGACGATGGCCAGCACTGTCATCTCTGCCTGCCCGCCGGGGGCAAAAGCCAAAAATGCCTCGACAGGTTGGCCCAGTCCCAAGGTGGTGACAACGGCGGTGAAAGCGGCTGCCAGGACGGCGAGGACAATGACATAGGCGAAACCCGCTGCCACTACGCGGCGTAGTTCGACCCATGTGACACCTACGAATTTCACACCAATTCCGCAGCCAATGAAAAACTGCGCTGCAAGGATGGCCTCGCGAGGCGGTCGGGTATGAATGAAGTCGCCCAATGACAAGGCCGCCGTAACGATCATTGGCCCCAGGATTGACGCCCCGAACAGGCCGATCCGCTCCCCGCCTTTCCAGCCGACAATGGCGGCCAGAACCATCAGCGCCAATTCATGTATTGGCAGGTTGTGCGCGGGCTCGCCAATCGGATTGGTGAGTTGGGCATCATAGAACACGGTGAGGAACAAGGGGGCCAGCGTCACGATGATCAGCACGCGCGTACCGTGGATCAAGGACAGGGTACGCGGATTGGCCCCCGCCTCAGTGCCAAAGATGATCATGTCTTGCAAACCGCCCGGCATGGCTGCGTAGAAAGCCGTTGTGGAGTCAAAGCCCCAGAATTTACGAAAGAATGGCACACCTACCAGCGCGATCAGCAGGATGAAGAACGGGATCAGCGCAATTGACGCGGCCATTTTCGGGAATTCAGCAAACAGAGCCGGCGTAATCGATGCCCCTACCGCCACGCCCAGTATAGTGCGGGCGGCAACCGAGACCTGTCCAAAGCCTTCCATCGGTGCGTGCGCAAGAGCTGCAATTAAACATGCGCTCATTGGCCCGAACAGAAAAGGTAGCGGCAGGTTTAGCGCCCAAAATACCCCAGTGCCCAACACCGCCAGGCCGAGCGTGACGGCCCGTTTCGTCAGAAGAGAGGGGGTATCGGTTTGGCTGTGCAAGGTAAGCGTTCCAGCTTCGTTGACTTATAGTGTATCCATATGTATACAACTGGACGCAAGATAACAAGAGAGCCTGCGATGACCCTTCAGGACGACCCGTTACAGCCTGGCCCACAAGGCAACTCTGCGTATCAGCGCCTGCTGGACGAGATTCGCGACGGCACTCTTCTGCCCGGCGACCGGCTACGAGAGATTGAGCTGTCGGAACGGTTGGGCGTCAGCCGTACCCCGGTGCGCGAGGCGATAAGGCAGTTGGAGGCCGATGGGCTGGTCACACATGTGCCACGGCAAGGTGCCACCGTGCGCAGTCTGGATTACGCCGAGGTCATGGAACTCTACGAGATGCGCGCGGTGCTTGAAGGGACAGCGGCCCGTCTGGCAGCCCGCGCGGCCTCGGATGTCGAATTGGATGAACTGGACCTTTTGAACGACCGGCTGGCCGAGGCGGGTACTGGTCCCGAAGCGTCCCAAATCAACAAGATCTTTCACGCGACCCTGCTGGATGCGGCCAAGAACCGGTTTCTGGCAAAATCCATGTTGTCCTTGCAAAAGGCGCTGTTGATCCTGGGTCCCTCGCAATTGCTGGATAGCGACCGCGCCGAGGCCGCAGTGGCCGAGCATCGGCGCATCATGGCGGCCTTGAAGGCCCGCGATGGCGCAGCGGCCGAGACAGAGATGCGCGCGCATATTCAAGCTGCGCAGCGGATGCGCATCCGCGCGTTGCAGGACCGCGACCGCTCAATCGACGAAAGCCAGTAGGTAGACAGGATATGGCCACCCCAAAGGAAGCTTACGATATCGCTGTGATCGGTGGCGGCAATGCGGCTCTCTGCGCTGCGATGACCGCAGCCGACGCAGGCGCCCGTGTTTTGATCCTTGAAACGGCGCCAAAACCTTATCGTGGGGGCAACTCGCGCCATACGCGCAACTTTCGCTGCATGCATTCGGGCCCGTTGGGCCCGCTCGTCGAGGCGTATAGCGAAGACGAATACCTCTCGGATCTGCTGAAAGTCACCGGTGGAAAAACCGATGAACATCTTGCCCGGTTGGCGATCCGCACGTCGGAAGAATGCCTTCCCTGGATGCAAGAACACGGGGTCCGGTTTCAGCCGTCGCTTTCCGGCACATTGTCATTGGCACGGACCAATGCGTTTTTCATGGGGGGCGGCAAATCTCTGGTGAATGCCTATTACCGGACGGCGGCAGGTTTGGGTGTAGATGTGCTGTACGATGCCGCCATCACGCATTTGGAACTGAATGGTGATCGGATCGAGTGGGTCGACTATAGCTATGAAGGTCAGTCTCATCGCATCGCGCCCAAGGCGGTCATCGTTGCCTCCGGCGGCTTTCAGGCAGACACCGATTGGCTTACCCGCGCCTGGGGTGAGCCTGCGAAGAACTTCCTGATCCGGGGAACGCCGTACAACCGAGGCGTGGTCCTGTCTGATCTGCTGGACCAAGGAGTAGAAAACGTCGGCGACCCGACCCAATGCCATGCCGTGGCTATTGACGGGCGCGCGCCGAAATTCGACAGCGGCATCGTAACGCGTCTGGACTGCGTGCCGTTCTCGGTCGTTGTCAACAAGAACGCTGAACGTTTCTACGACGAAGGAGAGGATGTCTGGCCCAAACGATATGCGATCTGGGGGCGTCTGGTGGCGGCCCAGCCGGATCAGGTGGGATATGCTATCATCGACGCCAAGTCGCTGAACCTGTTCATGCCGTCCGTGTTCCCTCCGCTAAAGGCGGACACGTTGGACGAATTGGCCGGGAAGATGGACCTGCCTGCGGAGAAATTGAAAGCAACCGTCAGCGCATTCAACGCCGCCTGCGGTGACATCAGTGGGTTTCATCCGACCGAACTGGACGGGGTGGCGACCTCAGGCCTGATCCCACCCAAGACCAATTGGGCGCGCCCCATTACCGAACCGCCATTCTATGGCTATTCGCTGCGCACCGGCGTGACCTTCACCTATCTGGGGCTGAAGGTTGACGAAGCGGCCCAGTGCTCGACCCCAAACGGAAAGATCAAAAACCTGTGGGCCGCAGGCGAGACCATGGCCGGGTCGATCCTTGGGCAAGGCTATCTGGCGGGCTTCGGCATGACCATCGGAACTGTCTTTGGACGCATCGCAGGACGAGAGGCCGCCGCTTATGCAAACTGATCTTATTCAGGAAGCCCGCCGCCAGGCCGAGATCTGCAACGCCTGCCGCTATTGCGAGGGCTATTGCTCGGTCTTCCCGTCGCTGCACGCAGAGCGCGCGTTCTCGGATGGGGACATCACGCAATTGGCCAACCTGTGCCACAACTGCCGGGGCTGTTACTACGCCTGTCAGTACACCGCCCCGCACGCCTTCGATCTGAACTTGCCCAAGGCGCTGGCCGAAGTGCGGCGCGACAGTTGGGAAAGCTTCGCCTGGCCGCAGCCGCTAGCGCGGCGGTTCCACACCCATGGCGGGGCCATCGCCCTAGCGCTTGTGATCGGATTTGCCCTGTTGTTCTGGGCGATCCGCGCGATTGGATCGAGCGGAGGGGAGGGATTTTATGCCGTCCTGTCGCATAACGCGATGGTCGCGATCTTTGCGCCTGCATTCCTGCTGCCTCTGTTCAGTATCGCCTTCAGCCTGAGGCGCTACTGGACCAAGGTTGGCGGCAAACCGATCCAGATGTCTGATCTGATGGCTGCGCTCAAACGTGCGGGCAAGATGCAGGATCTGGCCGCAGGCCATGGCGAAGGCTGCAACTTCGAGGACGAAGACCGGTTCAGTCAGGGCCGACGCCACATCCACCACGCTATCATGTATGGCTTTCTGCTGTGCTTTGCGTCGACCTCGGTGGCGACCGTCATGCACTATGTATTCGGAATGCACGCGCCTTACGGGTTCTGGTCGTTGCCGAAACTATTCGGGATTTCCGGGGGCTGCTGCTGACGGTAGGATGTGGTGCGATGGCGCTGCTCAAGCTAAAGTCAGACTGTGAACTTGGCGATCCGTCGGCTTGGGGCGCGGATATCGGATTTATCCTGTTGCTCGGGTTTGTGGGCCTCAGCGGTTTGGGTCTTTATGCCCTCGGTTCAACGCCTCTGATGCCTGCGCTGCTCGCCTTGCATCTTGGATCGGTTCTGACCTTCTTCCTGCTGACGCCCTACACAAAGATGGCACACGGCTTCTATCGGCTTGCTGCTCTTGTTAGAGATGCGCAACGGAAAAGAGATGTGTCCGTGGTCCGTTAACAGCCGGTCGCGTCTGAGTGAGCAGAAAGAACATGCAATAGGATCAAATATGATTGTGAAGAACTCTGCGTTGCAGCACTTCGCGTGGCGGTCAACGTCCGGAATGGGGCCGCCCCTTGCACGACCGACGGCAGCGACGCACGCTTCGCACGTATCTGGGCCAACCGCAGCATTTGGCACTCTGGGCTCGTTGCAGACCTCTGAGCCATTGCAGCATTGGCACGTTCGCCGAGAAAGATCTTCAGGCAACGGCCCGAACCGGTCATTGAATGGCGCTGTCCGACGCTGCGGCGCGGCTCGTCAAACGAGACTTTCGCTGCGGCGGCGAAATCGGTCAGACGGCGAACTGTAAGTCTGCGAAACAAAGGTGCAATCTGATAGTTGTGGCTCAACTCCCGCTTCCAGGAGCGCCAACTATAGATCTGCGTGGCGAACTCCGGAAAAGTACGCCCAGAAGCTTAGAATGACGGCGGCTGAAGAAATGATCGTCATGGCAGTCCCGGGCACAAAGTGCACAAAGCCACCGAGGTCCATGAAGACGAAATAGCCAATGTCAGTGACCCAGCCGACCACGGCCGTCATAAAAACGAACACAACTGAATGACGCCAGATCATCACACCACCTACGACTGTAAATGCACCAATCCAAAGCAAGTTGAAGCCGTGCTGGTTCAAGACCGCGTCGATCGCAGGGTGGTACTCGCCCGCAAGTAGGGATGGGTCGACCGCATCTGCGATTCCTGCCACAGCCCCTCCCGCATCTTGCGAAATTGTCATGATGCCTGCGAACATGTGGACCAGGCCCCAGATGATCCAAAGCACTGCAGAAATCTTGAGTAGAAGCGTTGTCCGACTATTCATGCGAGCACCCTTTCGTCTGCAACCGATTGGGGTTAGATAAGTTGATGTTGTCCACTTTCGACTTTTTGTGGACTTTGTCAACTAACGTGTTTCTATGCAAGATGCAGAGCTGGCCCTCTTGATTGATCGCTTCATGCGACGCATCCACTTCGGCCTTCAATCCAAGGCACATGCCTTCGACACCGAGAAAGTCGGACCGGGTGGCGGAATTGTTCTTTTGACTCTGTCCGATATGGGCTGTCCGAGCCTGCATGAACTGACCAAACAAGTTGCGCGCGACAAATCCCAGATGACACGCACCATAAGATCGCTCGAGACGAAGGGGCTAGTAGCACGAAAACGATCGCCTGACGACGCACGGGTTTCTTTCGTGTCGTTGACGCAGGATGGCGAACAGGTCGTCGATACGCTTAAGCAAGTCGTCTCCGAGACGATCAGTGAAATCCTTAACCCGATCTCCGAAGCCGAAGAAAACGTGCTGCGCAGTCTGCTGGAGAGAGCTCTTTGTGAAGCGCTACCGAAATAGCCGACGTGCAACGGTCGGACAACATTGACCAATATGTGCCCAAAGCCCATCATGGAGGCGGCGCAGCATCTGGCCATTTGCGGGTCATCCAGACCGGCGGACGCTCCAAAGCGGTCGTTAATCGAATAGGTCAACGCTGCGCTACGCCTCCCAAAAGCAGGCCTTGGACAGTCTAGCGAGATTAAACCAATCCGGATAACTGCAACGCGCAATAGACCAGCCGTTCGCCGCATTATACCGGTTCTTGAGACGGTCAAATCCAGACTATTCTTGCAACTAAGACACTGAAAAGAGCGCACAGCCAGACAAACCTTACAAAGCCACTGCGGGGTGCCAAGTTCCTATCTATGCACACTATCTGCCTCTAAGAATTCGGAGACCTTTT
Organism: Ruegeria sp. B1; assembly: GCF_056535885.1. Lineage (NCBI taxonomy): Bacteria > Pseudomonadati > Pseudomonadota > Alphaproteobacteria > Rhodobacterales > Roseobacteraceae > Ruegeria > Ruegeria sp. B1. The sequence goes on from NZ_JBQFJA010000001.1 coordinate 4,204,283, forward strand.
TCTGCAAGAAATGGATTCCAAACATCGCAACTTAAAGTAAATTCGTTGCCATGACGCGTCAGTTTCGAATCGATGAAATAGAGAAGGTTTGGGAACAAATCGCGGGTAACCTTGATGTTGTATCCTTTGATGTGTTGCAGAGTTTAGTTTCGGCTTTCGACGAGCACCCGGCTTTTGAACAATTGAAACCTCTGCTTGACGCGTTTGCGTCCTTTAGTGAAGTGACCCGTGAGCAGTTTCTGGCAGCGATTGTCTTGGCCCCCTAAAACTGTGCCACAGTTGGCTTAGTTTTGGAGACGGGATTGATGGCGCGGAAACGGTATTCGGACGAAGATATTCTGCGGCTTTTGCGCGAGATTGAGCTGGGCCTGGCATCTGGTTCGGATGTCGCGACGGCGTGCAGAACGGCTGGTGTCAGTGATGCGACCTATTACACATGGCGCAAGCGGTTTGGTGGGATGGGACGATCTGAGATGGCCAATCTGAAGGCGCTGCAGAAAGAGAATGATCGGCTCAAGAAAATCGTGGCTGAGCTTGAACTGGACAAACTCATTCTCAAGGAGAGCCTTGATTATCTAAAGCCAAAGGCCTGACGGCAGACCAGCTTCGTCAGGCCGTGGTCCACACCCGACAAAAGCTGGCAACCTCTGAACGGCGCACCTGTCGCGTGATTGGATTGGCGCGGAGCACGCTGCAATACCGCGCAGCGCCAAAGGATGATGAGGCGTTACGTCTGGCGATGATCCGATTGGCCAAACGGTATGGGCGCTACGGCTACCGCAAGGTCGCCGAGCTGCTGCGTGTCGAAGGCTGGGCAGTCAATCATAAAAAGATCGAACGACTATGGCGCGAAGAAGGCTTGCAGCTCCCACAACGGCACAAGAAACGCAAACGGCTGTACCACAAGGACAGCTCGATCATCCGGCTCCGACCGCAACATCCCAATCACATCTGGAGCATTGACTTTGTCCACGACAAGCTGAGCAACGGACAGAGCTACAAGATGCTGACGGTGCTGGATGAGTATACCCGTGAGGCGCTCTGCGTAGCGGTCAAGCCGAAGATGAACAGCGCAGACGTGCTGGATGCGCTCTACCCACTCTTATTGCGGCACGGGAAGCCCGAACACATCCGTTCCGACAACGGCGCGGAGTTCATCGCAACGGCCCTGCAGACCTGGTTAAGAAAGGTGGGCATTAAGCCGATCCAAATCTACCCGGGATCACCTTGGGAGAATGGATACAACGAGCGCTTCAATGGCACTCTGCGCCGGGAAGTCCTCAACGCAGAATGGTTCCACACCACCAAACAGGCTCAGATCGTCATCAATACCTGGCTTAGACAGTACAATCGTGTCAGACCCCATCAGGCTCTAAACATGCGACCGCCCGTTCCAGAAACCTTGCTCAAAACTGGCCCATAGAATTGGGGCTGGACACGCGAACTGCGCAGTGGCAGTCCGGGCGTTGCAGATACGGGCACCGACGCCGCGCTAAGCGCGACGGCAATTGAACCGATCGACAACGCGGCCGTGAAAGCGTGGCGGGATAAGAAGTGAGGGGAGCGCATGAATGAGCGTGATCTCGAACGCAGCGAAGCCCGTGTCGAACAAGAGCGGCAACGATCTGCCAGAGCCGCGCAGGCTGCGGTTACGCGGCTTGGCAATGCGGAATGCGCCGTATGTGGAGAGCTCATATCCCAGGCCCGTCGCCAAGTCGCCCCGTTCGCCGAACGCTGCATCAACTGCCAAAGGGCGCATGAACGGAAGGCTCGTCAACATGCCTAAGAGCTTGCTGACAAAAATCTTGCGCTTCCTGTTTTTCGACGAGGTGCGGCTTTTAGAGGTCTTTTCTGCCCTCAACCTTCTGGCGTGGTTTGAGGTCCTTTTGACCGCGCCTGAGCTTCTGCATTATGGTGCCTATCGTGGCTTCAGCAATGTTGAGGCTGTTGTCTGGGCCTATTGTTTCGGCGCGATCGCTCTGGGCCAAATCATCGCCATGATGGTCTGGCGTTGGCATCCGCTGGAATTTCGTTTCGCTGCGATGGCCTTTGCAGCCGGGGCCTGGACCGTGATCGCCTGGAACTTCTGGGAAGCCGGCATCTCGACCACCGCACATCTCAATTACACGTTGCTCGCCGGGGCATGCGCGATTTCAGGGGCCTTTTTGGCATGGAAAAGTACCTCCTACCAATCCTAGAAGACGGTGGGCCGATTGGTGCGCTCGTTGTTATTCTCGTCCTCGTGACGGGATTTATTCTGCGTCAGAAGGGCTGGCTCACGCAGGACAAATCCAAGGTTGTGTCCAATTCACAGCTTTCCGCGCTCAGCTCGACGGTCGCCGCGATCGACAAACGCCTCGCCACGGTCGAGCGTGATGTCGAAGCCTTACCAACCCGCGAGGAAATCCACGGTTTGCAGCTCGCCCATGAGCGGTTGGCGGGGAGGCTTCTGGTTCTGGAAAACACCACGCAAGCGACAAAGGCAGGCGTCCTGCGCGTTGAGGATTTCCTGATCAACTTGTCGAAGGGACATACGAAATGAGCAATCTCTTTGATGGCTATGAAGACCATTTCAACGCCGATGTGCGGCTGATCATTCTGCGGGCCTTGTCCGAGGAAGAGGACGGGCGGCTGAATTCCACCATGATCACAAAGGTTCTGGAAAGTTTCGCCGTGAACCGCACCCGTGATTATGTCCACACGCAATTGCGCTGGCTTGAAAAGCAGGCTCAAGCCGTGATCGTAACACAGGTCGGATCGGTTCTAGTTGCAGAGCTGACCCAGCAAGGTGAGGATCACCTGAGCCGCAAGACGGTGATCGAAGGTATCAACCAGCCGTCGCGCCGGAAGGCTTAAGAAGATGGCGGTGCGCAAAGGACGAGGGCGGCTTTCCTCGATCGATCTTCTGCCACCCGAGGCCGATCATATCGTGGCCTGGGCGTTTCAGGAGCTGAAAGAGCGCGACCGCACCCAGTTGGAAATCTGGTTCGATTTTAACGACAAGCTGGCCGGGCTTGACCTGGGCCCGATCTCCAAATCCGCCTTCAACCGCCATTCGATCCGACTTGCCTCGATGGCGCGTCGGCATGAAGAGGTGCGCGCCATCACGGCAGCGCTGACAGAACGGCTTGAGCCTGGGCAGACCGACGATCTGACCATCATGGCGGCCGAAACGATCAAGACGCTGATCTTCGAGATGATGGAAGAGGGCAAGGCCAGCTCACCCAAGGCCGCGATGGAACTGGCCCGTGCGCTGCAATCGGCGGTCAATTCCCAGAAGCTGTCCGTCGATCGCAAACGCGCCCTTCAGGCGCAGTTCGAGACCCAAGTAGAAGATGCGATTGAGAAGGTCAGCTCCGAGAAAGGCCTCAGCGCCGAACAGGCCGATTTCTTCCGGCGTGAAGTGCTTGGGGTGAAGTCATGAACGGGCCGAGCGTATCTGAAACCACGAAAGCAGGGCCACCTGTTATCGGGCGTGATCCAGAGGCGCTGCCTGACACTTTCACCCGCGGCGCGGAGATCCCCGGCGATCTCGATCCGCTGGCCGATGGCATCCTGATGCGCCATCAGCAAGAGTGGCTGGCCGACAAGAGCGACCTGAAGCTGGCTGAGAAAGGCCGCAGGACGGGCATCACATTTGCCGAGGCGCTCGACGACACGATCACTGCGGCGTCGGCCCGATCAGCAGGTGGTGACAACGTATTCTATATCGGGGACACCAAGGACAAGGGCCGCGAGTTCATCGGCTATGTTGCCCATTTCGCAAAGATCGTGGCGAAGGAACTGGCCGAGATCGAAGAGTTCCTCTTCGAGGACGAACAGGCAGACGGCACCACGAAACATATCTCTGCCTTCAGAATCAAATTCGCCAGCGGATATCGGATCGAAGCCCTGTCCTCGAACCCGGCCAACATTCGCGGCCTTCAGGGGATTGTGGTCATCGATGAGGCGGCATTCCACAAGGATGTGCGCGAGGTGATCGATGCGGTGAACGCGCTTCTGATCTGGGGCGGCAAGGTGCGCGTGATCTCAACCCACAATGGCGTGCTCAATCCGTTCAACGAGCTGATCCGCGAAGCCAATGCCGGCAAGACCCCGTTCACGGTCCATCACATCCCGTTCGGCAAGGCCGTCGAGAACGGGCTCTATCGCCGTGTCTGCCTGATCAAGGGCAAGGGCTGGACGCAAGAAGCCCAAGACGATTGGGAAGCGCTCATTCGCGGCTCATATGGTCCACGGGTTGCGGCGATGCGCCAGGAACTCGACGCGATACCGGCCGAAGCAGAAGGCGCGGCGCTGACCCGTGTCCAGATCGAGGCCTGCATGGAAGACGGTATTCCGTTCGAACGCTGGACCTGTGCGGATGATTTCCGCAATGCGCCAGCGGCGTTTCGCACGGCTGAGGCTTTGGACTGGTGTCGAAAGCATCTTGAGCCGGTGTTGAAAGCCCTTGATGGCGACAAACGGCATTACCTGGGCGAGGACTTTGCCCGTTCCGGTGATGCCACCGACATCGTGATCAAGGAAATGGGTCATGATCTGGTGAGGCGCGGAAAGCTCACGGTCGAACTGCGCAACGTTCCCTTCGATCAGCAACGCGAGGTGTTCTTCTACATTGCCGATCGGCTTCCCAACTTTGCCAAGGGCGCGGTCGATCGAACCGGCAACGGGGCCTATCTGGCTGAGGTTGCCGCGCAGCGCTACGGCGAGAAGATCATCGAAGTCTCGTTCACGCAGGAATGGTATCGGATCGAGATGCCGCCGTTCATCCAGTCATTCAGCGACGGCACCAATGTGATCCCGCGGCATGACGACATCCTTCAGGACCTTCAGTCGCTGCAATATGTCGATGGCGTTATCCGGGTTCCGCAGAACTTCCGCTTCAAAGGATCTGACGGTTTCAACCGCCACGGCGATAGCGCAGTAGCCGAGGCGCTTGCCTGGTTTGCCAGCCGCCAGGCGGTCAGCACCTATGAATACACATCCGCCCATGCGCCCGATGAAGAGGATGGCTGGGGCGATCGGCGCAGCGATGACGGCGAGAGTTTCAGACGGTCTGGGGGGCTTTGGTAATGGCAACATCCGCAGAAGTCGCCAACGACATGGCCGCCCACGCCGCCTACTGGCAAGGCCGCGATCGAAAAGTCGAAAGGCTTTGCCGCGACGCAAACAGCCTGATCCGTTCGATGCTCGATGGGGAGCAAATAGACGGGCGGCGATATCACGGGGTTTGGCGCAGGCTTCTGGACAGTGAGCGGAAAGACCGCACCAACACGGTTCAAGGGTGGCCGGATTTCGGTAGGGCGCGCTCCTGTATTGAAGCGATCAAACGGGAAGGGTTCACGAAATGAGAGTCGTTTGGCAACCCATGGACACTTACCCCGGCGGCAAGGCCCTTTTCTGGATCGAAGACTGCGCGGGCGAATACGCGGTGTTCGGCGAACTGGATCGTCGCGAAATGTGCGCAGCCGATGGTGGGCTTCTACGCGTCTGGGACGACAATGACTTTGGGTATGCCGAAGCACAATATGTGACCCATTGGGCGGAATGCGCTCCGCCGGTCTCGCCCCATCTGCACTGAGGAAAGAACATGGCTAAGGCTCCAACTCGGAAATCATCGGTGCTTGGCCCTGACGGCAAGCCGTTTCAGGTTGCGGTACTCACCGAAGAACAGGCCCCGCCCACTAGCACGGGCGTGCGCTCGGTCTGGGCCGATAGCGTTGCCGGTGGCCTTGACCCCAGAAAACTTGCCTCGCTCTTGAGGGCGGCGAACGAAGGGGACAATCACGACTTCCTTGTCCTGGCCGAGGAAATGGAAGAGCGCGACGGCCATTACGCTTCGGTGCTGGGCCAGCGCAAGCGCGCCGTGTCTGGTATTGAGCCGATCGTCACACCGGCCAGTGACGACGCCACCGACAAGGAAATCGCAACGGCTGTCGAAGATCTGATCCAGGCGCCGGAATTTGCTGATATGGTGGACGATGCGCTCGACGGGATCGCGAAGGGCTATTCCGCCATTGAGGTCATTTGGGAAACCGGGGCCGATCGCTGGACGCCGGCAGAATACATCCACCGCGACCCGCGTCACTTCCAATTCGACAAGCGTACTGGGCGCGAGCTGCGCATCCGTGATGATGGCAATCAGGATGGGCTTGAGCTCAACCCCTATGGCTGGATCGTGCATCGTCCGAAGCTCAAATCCGGGCTGACCGTGCGCGGCGGCATCGCGCGGATCGCCGCGTGGTGCTTCATGCTGAAATCCTACACGCTTCAGGATTGGGCGGCGTTTTTGGAAGTCTTTGGCATGCCGCTGCGCTTGGGTCGTTATGACGACACCGCCAGCGCCGAAGAGAAGCGCATCCTTTTGCGTGCCGTGCGTGATCTCGGATCAGACGCGGCAGCAATAATCCCGAAGGGCATGGAGATTAGCTTTATTGAGGCCAAGGGTGGTCAGGGCAATGCCGTCTTCGGGGCGATGACCGAATATCTCGACAAGCAAATGTCGAAGGCGATCATCGGCCAGACCATGACCACCGACGAGGGATCAAGCCGCGCCCAGTCGGAAACCCATGACGAGGTGCGCGGTGACATCAAGAAAGCCGACGCCCGCCAGATGGGGACAACGATCAAGCGTGATCTGATCGCGCCCTTCGTGGGCCTAAACTGGGGTTGGGATCGGCTACCGCCGAACTGCAGCTTCCCGGTCGAAGATCCTGAAGACCTCGAAGCCCTGACCAGCTCGCTTGGTACATTGGTGCCGCTGGGGCTGCGCGTGGCTTCAGCCGATGTGAACAAGCGCATGGGGTTCCGGGTGCCGGACGAAGGCGAACCCGTCTTGCAGATGGGCACAGCGGCACTGTCCAACGTGGTGCCTGGGCCGGGATCAGAGCGCGCCTTTCAGTCCCATCGCGCTGCGGCCGCTCGCGAAGAGGATCAACTTGTCGCGGAAGCGCTCGATCAATGGGAGGCGGATGTCGGGCCTGTTGTCGCTCAAATCCTTGCCGCCGCCAAGTCGGCCGAAAGCTATGAGACGTTTCTAGCCAGCCTGGACAACGTGTCGCCTGATGTCGAAGTGCTGGCCGCACGGCTGGCCACGCAGATGATGAAAGCTCGCGGCGACGGCGACATCGATGGCTGATCCCGTCTTCAGCGAAGCACCTGAAGAGGTCACACGGTACTTCGACGCTAAGGGTAATCAGCCGAGCTTTGACTGGCGCGACTTCGCTCCCCACGAACATGCCGTTTCGTTCACCGTCGCGAAATCTGCAGGTTTTGACATCCTGGACGACATTCGCGCCGCGACCCGCGATGCGATCGGCAAGTTTGGCTCTTATGGCGAATTCGTCGATCAACTTGAGCCAACCCTGCGCCAGAAAGGCTGGTGGGGCCGTCAGGTCGTGGATGGACCGAATGGCAAGCAGCTTGTCCAGCTCGGAAGCCTGCGCCGTCTGCGCACGATCTACTGGGCAAACACCACGACAGCACGGGCTGCGGGCGAATGGGAGCGCATCCAGCGCACAAAGCGCGGGCTGCCCTTCCTGATCTATGAGTTGTCCACTGCGGAGAACAAGCGTCTTCATCATCAGGCATGGGTCGGGATCATTCTTCCCGTCGATCACCCATTCTGGACGACGCACTACCCACCCAACGGCTGGCTTTGCCAATGCCGGGTCCGCCAGATTTCCCGGCGCGAGGCTGAGGCGCTTGGCTATGATCCCGAAACACCGGGGCCGCAGGTGGTCACGCGCCCTTGGACGAATAAGGTCACGGGCGAGCGTTTCGACGTGCCAGAAGGGATCGATCCGGGCTGGCAGACCAATCCCGGAGCCACCCGCGCAAACAATCTGCGCCGCTTTCTTGCCGATCGGCTCGACGCTCTGCCCCAGAATGCCCGCCGCGTTGCCGTCCAGGACCTGGTGGGCGCGAAGCACTTTCAGGCTTTGGCGCGGGGTGAACTGCCCTATCGCGGTGCATCTGATCGCAGCCCCGGCAATATCGAGCACGGTCGTATGGCCTTGCCCGTGGCAATCCTGCCCGATCGTGTCCAGGAGTTGATCGGCACCAAGACGCGCACGGTGCTTTTCTCGAACGCCGATGCCCATAAGCAGATCGCCAAACGCGCGCAGATTTCATCCGACGATTATGCCCTCGTGCAACAGATCGTCGAAGAGGGTCAGCTCTTTGAGGACGCGACGTCGGACAAAGAATTCATCCTTCAGCTTCTGGTCGAGGGAAAGCCCTGGGCGGCGATCCTGCACATCACCAAGGACAGGCGGGAGATCTACCTCAAGAGCTTCCGGCGCATCCGTCCGGAGCAATATGGGCCTACCGACCGCCAAATCCCGATGGATTGAATTCCGGCTGCCTCTGTGGTACACATTTCGTGAGGTCGAGCCATACAGAGCCGGGTATATCTCGCGAAGGATGTTGTGACCTTCCGGCCTCGAATTTCCCCCAGAACACCAGATCGCTTCAGAGGCCCCGTGAGCGGCCTTCCTTTCGAATTGGCCCCACCCATACCTGAAAACCCCGGACGAGCCTTCAAACGCTTTCAAAAGGCTTTCAAAAACGCTTGCCGCGTCCTATGACTTGGCCAAGTTCCGACTTCCCCTAGATTCTGGCTGATTGCCTCGGTTTGGTAGCACGCGCTACCCATGCGGGGTCTGGAAGCATGGTTCATGGCATGATCCATGAATACGCATCCGACAGCCCCGCTTTTTGTCTCCCATCTGGCCTCCCGTGATGAGGGTGAAACGCATTTCCTCGAACGCGCCCTAGCCTTCGATACATCCAGCGATGCAGGCAAGGACGGAGCGCCGGACTGGGTACAGATTTTTCCGGCCGGTCCTGAGCTGGCCACCGTCGATGGTCGCGTCTTCAAGATGGGCGATCCTCAGGCTTTCGTGGACGCGCAGCGCGCCTCGAACGCCAAGCCGATCCTTGTCGATTACGATCACCTCTCATCCTTCATGCCGGAAGAGAACGGCGATCAGACCGCCGCGGGCTGGATCGAAGAGCTGGAAGTGCGCGACGGCGAGATTTGGGCGCGTGTCGCCTGGACCGTCCGTGCCGCCAAGCAGATCGCCGATCGGGAATGGCGCTTCCTCAGCCCGGAATTCCGCGTGAACAAGAAAACCGGCGAGATCGCGATGCTGGATGCCGTCGCCCTCGTCAATCGTCCTGCCTTTCAGATGAAGGCCCTCGCGCGTGCACGCGCCACCAAACCCGGAGACACCCCCATGTTGAAAGAAATCGCCAAGGCGCTTGGCCTGTCTGACGACGCCACCGAAGAGCAAATCCTGACCGCCATCCGGCACAAGGATCAGGAACTGGAAACGGCCAAGGCTTCCCAGTCCACGCCGTCCACGAAGGATTTCATGCCGCGTGCCGACTATGATCGTGTGCTGGCCCGTGCCGAAGAAGCCGAAGGAAAACTGACCGAGGCGCAGGAATCGGCTCGCAAGGACGAGGTAGAAACAATGATCGCGTCGGCTGTGAGCGCGGGCAAGATCGCGCCGGCGTCGAAGGATCACTATGTCGCCCTGGCGATGGCCAGCGACGACGGGTTCGAAGAGGTCAAGAAGCTGACCGAAACCCTGCCCAAGATCACCGACCCGTCGAACCTCGATGACAAATCCACCAGCGCCCACGGGCTGAGCGATGAAGATCGCGAGATGTGCGCCACGCTTGGCGTCTCCGAAGAGGACTTCGCCAAACAGCTTGCAGCGCAGAAATCCTGATCGCCGCACCGCCCAGAGCCCGCTCACAAAAGGACCTGATCCATGTCAACCACAACTGAACGCAACACCGAAATGCGCGAAGGCGATGTTTTCGCCTACGAGCTTGCGGCTGCTGTCAAGATCAACAAGGGCACGCTGGTTGTCCTTGACGCAGGCTATGCCAAGCCCGGCTTTGAAAGCGCCGCAGCCATCTGCGTTGGTGTTGCCACCGACACCGCCGATGAGACCGCAGGCGACAGCCATGTCAACGCGCGCTCCGGCACGTTCCTGTTTCGCGGTGCCGCTGGCGCTGACGAGATCACCCGCACCGAAATCGGCAAAGACTGCTTTGTCATCGATGACGAAACCGTTGCCAAAACCGATGGCGGCGGCGCGCGCGCGAAAGCGGGCCGTGTCCGCGCGATTGAAGGGGCGAATGTCTGGATCACGATCTGATCCTTTCCGCCTGACCACCCTTAGCTGAAGAGGACACCCTCATGCCCGTTGCAAAGCGCGTCACACGCGAAATCCTGAACCGGATGACCACCGGCTTCAAAGCCATCTTCCAGGGCGCGTTTGACGCGGCCGAGCCGAAATGGTCGATGATTGCCGAGAAGGTCAATTCCACCACATCCATCGAGACCTATGCCTGGCTGGCGCAAATCCCCGGCATGAAAAAGTGGATCGATGAGCGTCGCATTAAGCGGCTGAACGTCGAAGCCTACACGCTGAAGAACGAGAAATTCGAAGACACCTTCGCCGTCAAGCGCGAAGCCATCGAGGACGATCAGCTCGGCACCTACTCCATGGCTGCAAAGGGTCTGGGCACTGCCGTAGCCGAACATCCCGACGAACTCTGTTTCGAGGCTTTGAAAAAGGGCTTTGAAGTTGCCTGCTACGATGGTCAGAACTTCTTTGACACTGATCACCCTGTGATGGTGGACGGTGAAGAGACTTCAGTTTCTAACATGCAGGATGGCGCAGGTCCAACCTGGTATCTGCTTTGCACCATTAAAGCGGTGAAACCGATCATCTACCAAGAGCGCATCAAGGCCGAGCTGGATGCGCTGGATGATGCCGGAACATCCGATCACGTCTTCATGAAGGATGAATACATCTACGGTGCACGTTCTCGCGGCGCGGCTGGGTATTCCTTCTGGCAACTGGCCTTTGCTTCCAAAGCCCCACTGACGGCTGAGAACTTCAGCGCTGCGCGTACTGCAATGGCCAACCTCAAAGGCGATGAGGGACGTACTTTGAACATTGTGCCCAATCTGCTGGTGATCCCGCCGGACCTTGAAGACAAGGCCGAAGAAATCCTGAAGGTCAAGCGCACCACCGGCGGCAAAGACAACACCAATTACGGCAAAGCCGAAATCCTTATGACCCCCTGGATCAGCTAACGCTGGCCGGTTGTCAGAGCGGGTCGGTTGCGCATTCCCGGCCCGCTTCATTCAGCCGACCACCTCAAGGAGCGAAACACCATGGCCCTCAAAGCCCAGACCAAATCCAAGGACAAATCCGATACCGACGAGAGCGAAGGCCCTTTCGTGCTGATCTCGACCACCCACGGCAAGCCGCGCCGCCGCGCCGGTCTGCGCTTCACGCCCGAAGGCACCCGCGTCGATGTCTCAAAGATCGACGAGAAACAGAAAAAGGCGATCCAGAACGACCCGGTTCTGAAGGTCAAAGAGATCACCGACTAATTCCTGAGCGAAAGGAACGATCGCGAGCCAGAGGGAAACACCGGGAACAAGCGAAAGCCCGCCCCACGGTGCAGTTCTGAGTAGGCGCGGCCCACGCGAGTTGGAGCCTGCAACGTCTGAGGAATGGACGTGACAGCCCGGAGAGACGGGCACCTTTCGGAGAGAATGCGATGTACGCCACCCGCGACGATATCAGATTAATCTACGGAGCCGAGTTCCTCGCGGACATCACGCCCGTGGATGGAGATGATCCTGATTTCGATCCCGATGGGGCAGTCGATCAGGCCCTGGTCGATGCATCAGCCGAGATCGATGGTTATCTCTCCACACGCTACACGCTTCCCCTGGGCACGCAGCCAAAGACGCTGCGGCGCCCTTGCATCGACATCGCCGTTTATGTGCTGGCCAATTCCCACACACGCCTGACCAACACGATCGAAACGCGCTACGAACAGGCCATCGCTTTGCTTACCAAGATCAGCAAAGGCTATGCCGGATTGGGCAAGGATGAACCGAGCGCCGCTGTTCCTGGTTCCGAGAACGGGACCTCTTCCGGCGCTGACTTCACATCTCGGCCGCGGCTCTTTGGACGGGGGCGTAGCTGATGAGTGATCTTGCCGTCGAAATGCAGCTCACCGGGCTAGACCGCGCCACCCAAGCGATCGAGCGTGTGACCGGTTGGGACCGGCTTGAGTTGATGGATGTGATTGGCCGCTTGTGCCAGCTTCAAACCCGGCGGCGCATTCAGTCTGAGAAGATCGGTCCCAATGGTGAGCTGTGGCCCCACAATCGCCGAGGTTCCGCTCCGCTCTATGCGTCGGGTGCTTTGCATGACAGCATCGACTATCAGGCTGGACTTGGACAGGTCACGGTCGGATCGCCGCTGATCTATGCAGCCATTCATCATTTCGGTGGGATCATCAAGGCTAAGAGTGCCAAGACACTCGCCTTCATGAGCGGCAATAGAAAGGTTTTCGCCAAAAGTGTCACCATGCCGGCACGTCCCTATCTGGGGATCAGCCCGCAGAACGCGCAGGAAATCGAAGAGGTAGTTGCCGACTTCATCGCGGAGGTTCTCAAATGAAAATCTCCGATCTTCTGGATGCCATCAAAGCCAATCTGACAGACGCTGAAGCCTTCAAGGATGTGCGCGACATCGATGTGAGCCCCGGCCGCTTCAATGCTGATGAGATCACCCGGCGCAGCTTCAAAGCCCCCGCGCTGCGCGTTGCCTTTCTTGGGGCCCCGCGTACGCAGCCCAAACCTGATGACACGCGCCGTTATGAAGGGGCCTTTGCCGTCTTTGTGATGACAGATGGCAGGAACCGCGCCACCGAAGGCGTTGATCTCGCCCAAGCCGTTGCCGAAGAGATCGAGGTGAACCGCTTCTCAAACGGGCTTGGTGTTGGTCTGCCTGCGAACCTGCGCCTCGATGCGCTCTATTCTGGCGACATCGACGATCACGGGATTTCGCTGCATTCGGTGTCCTGGACGCAAGCACTCACGCTGGGCAAATCCAAAGGGCTCGCTGCTGACGATCCGGGTGCGGTCATCCCTCAAGAGGTCGAAACCGCCGAGGAAATCGACATCACCATTCTGCCGGAGGGGACCTGATGGCAGATGTCGCTCGCATCATTGCCCGCATGCAAGGCCAGATTGCCGAGGATCGCCGCCGTCAGGCCAATATGATCCGATCGGGCCGGGTTGTGGATGTGGACCCGGCCAACCAGCGGGTGAAGGTCGATATCGGTGACGACGACAACGCCTTGCCGACGCCCTGGATCAGATGGACCGAACGCGCCGGCGCGCGGAAGACCTGGAACCCGCCAAGCAAGGGCGAACTGATGACCGTGCTTTCGCCCGCAGGCGAGATCGATGAGAAATCGCTCGCTGTGCATGGTGGCTTCACCGATGAGAATGCCGCGCCCTCAGGCAATGGCGATGCAGCCGTGTTCACGCTGGGCTCGGTCACAGTGACCGTGGTCGCAGGCGGCGCAACAATTCAGGTGGACGGTGTGTCGGTCGAGATCACCGGGAGCGGCGTAACAATGCAGGTGGGCGGTGTGTCAGTCGAGATCACCGAAGGCGGCATGGCCATCACCGGCGGTACCGTAACCCACAACGGCATCAACATCGGTAGCACTCACAAGCATGGCGGGATCAACCCTGGTCCCGCTCAAACCGGAACCCCACTCTGAGGAGAAAACCATGGCTGACCCTGCAACCAAACCCGACCCCAAGCTGGTCAAGCACACCTATGTGCTTCAGTGCCCTTCATGGATTGGGCCGCACCTGAAGAAAAAGAATGAAGAGGTCGAGATGACCGAGGAAGAGGCGAAATACTATGTGCCTCACATCCTGAAGAAGAAGAAATCGGACACGCGCAGCGCGAACAACCTCGCTGATCCTGCGCCTGTCACGAAGCCTGCCAAGGAAAAGAGCTAAGGCGTTATGGCGGGGATGTGTCGGCATACCGGGCGTCGCCTTGAGGAATGGGATCACATTGCCCAATCCCTCGGGGTGATCTTCACAACGCGGCTTGGCACGCGTGTGGAAAGGCGGAGCTTTGGCTCTGAAGGCAAGAACCTCTTGGACAAGCCCGGCAACCGCGAGACCATCCTTGATCACTATGTAGCCATCGCCGAAGCAATCGACGCCTTCGAGCCGCGCGTCGAGTTGAATGGCTTTCGCCTGGTTCACATTGATGAGAATGGTGACGGTCAGCTCGTGGTCGATGTGACCGAGACCGCCACCGGCATCGCGCGCGAATTCGAGGTGCCCGCATGAGCCGTTTCACCCCGATCAACATGGCCGCCCTGCCCACGCTCGATGTCATCAAGAGCTTGAGCTTTGAGGATGAGCTCGCGGAGCTGAAGGAGCGTTTGCTCCGCCGGGCCGAGACCTATGGGCTCGATCTCTCTGACGTCATCCACCTCGAAAGCGATCCGCTGCATGTGATCTATGAGGCCTTTGCCGAGCGTATTGTTCAACTCTATGCTGAAGCCAACGATCAGATCAGGGCCTTGATCCTTGCCGATGCACAAGGCCCGGAACTCGACCACATCGCCGCCACCTATTACGGCATCGTTCGCTTGATCGTCACACCGGCGGATCCCGACGCAGTGCCGCCCGTCGCTGAGGTACTGGAAGGCGACGAGGATTTCCGGGCTCGGATTGCGCTAGCTCCCGAAGCATTTTCCACGGCCGGTCCTGAAGGCGGCTATATCTTTCATGTCTTGGAACTGGACGGGGTGGCGGATATCGCCGATGTCGCGGTCTATTCCGAGGACGACAATGCCACCTATACTGAAGGGCTCCATGCCGATGCCTATACGGTAGGTCTGCGCGCAGCGCCCTTTGACAACCGCGCCACTGGTGATCCCGTTCTGGCTCCGGAAGTTCTGATCGTGACGTTGCCCAAGGCTGCCTATGGCGCCAGCGATCAGGCCTTGCTTGACCGCGCCTGGCACGCAGCCTGTCGCAAGGACGTACGCCCGATCGGTGACAACGTGCGGATCGAGCCTGCACAAAGCAACGGCTATGAGATCGAGGCGAACTTGCTTTTCGATGCCGGCCCATCACCAGAAGCGGTGATCGCTGAAGCGCTTGCCTCCGTCCTGATCTATGTGGCCTCACGCCGGCGCATTGGTGCCCGCGTCCAGCGGATCGGCATCGCCGCAGCAATGAAGGTGCCCGGAGTGCAAGAGATCGATCTCACCAAACCCGCCGCCGACATTCTACCCGGTTCCAAAGGTTACGCAGAACTTCTCGGCGATCCTGTCATCACTGCCGAGGTAGTCGCGGAAGGATGGCGACCTTGATTGAACAACTTGTGCGCCAAGTCCTGCCAAAGAACGCGACCCCTCTGGAGCGTGCAGCGGTGGAAACGCTTTTTGAGCGCATTGAGAACATATCGTTGATGGTTAGTTCCATCTGGAACCCTTGGGATTGTCCCGAAACACTATTGCCTTGGCTTGCTTGGGCGACGTCCGTTGATGTTTGGAACGACGAATGGTCAGTGGCTGAAAAACGCGCTGCAATCGCCGCGTCTCCCACCGTGCATCGGAAAAAGGGCGTCCTTTCTGCGCTGGAAGACGCGCTCGAACCCCACGGATTTCAAGTGGAAATCGAAGAATGGTGGCAAAAGGTTCCCGTGGGCAAACGCGGTAGTTTTGATGTCACGTTGTTTATATCTGACCAAGCGGGGTTGGATCACTCCAAGCTATCGGAAATGCGCGAGATCATTCTGAAGACAAAACCCAAGTCGCGCAGTTTCAACTTGGGCATTGGCGCGCAAATCAATGCCCCCGCTCATGTCGGGGCATTTCAACACACAGCCATCAGGGCCGAGGCGGCGGCGGACGTGCCGCCCCCGCCGGTTCTGACGGCGCAATCTAAATATGCGGTGGTGGCGCACACCCGCCTGCGCGTGGAAATCGGAGGCTGACGACATGGCATCTTACGCAATGCTCACCAACGTGGGGCGCAACAAGGAAGCGGCAGCGCTGGCCAGTGCATCGCCGCTGGCGATTACCGAGATCGCATGGGGCGATGGTGCCCGTATTCCGGCGGGCGGTGAGATTGCGCTTGAGAACGAACAGGGCCGCAAGCCTGTGGCGGCGCAAGGCGTGACGGCCGGCGCGCTGAATACGGCGTTCTTCGAGATCCTGCTGGCCGAGGATGAAGGGCCGTTTGTGATCCGAGAGGCCGGTCTCTTCGATGCGGATGGCGACATGATCGCCGTCGCCCATTATGACCCGCCGGTCAACAAGCCGGTCAATACAGTCTCGGCGCATCTGCGCATCAACGTGGTGTTCTCGGATTTGGAGAACTTGGTCATCCAGATCGACGCCAGCACCGCGTTCGTTTCGGCAGACACGTACACGGCGGAAGATGTTCTGGCGAAGCTACTCACGGTGCATGGTGCCGGGTCCGAATTGGACGCTGACAAGCTCGATGGCCTCAATGCGTCTGCTTTTGTACGGACATTCCGCAAAGTCATCGCCGGAGACGGCCTGACTGGCGGCGGCGGCTTGAGCGCGGACCGCACATTGGCTGTGGACTTCGACAAAGTGCGTGAAGCAGTAAAGCCCCCAACCGTCACAATCCTCACCTCCGGCGCAGACGCCATCTATGTCACACCGGAAGGATGCAAAGCCCTTCATGTCAGAGGCGTTGGTGGCGGCGCGGGAGGTGAATTCCCGGCAACCCATCCAAACTTCTCAATCCGCCTTGGCCTTCCCGGCGGCGGTGGTGCCGGGTTTGAGGCATGGTTAACACCAACCCCTTTTCAGGAGTTCACCTACACAATTGGCGCAGGCGGTTCGCCCGGCGGTTTAAGCGATTTTCAGAGTCCCGTCTTCGGCGGTTCCGGCGGCACCACCCGTTTTGGGGAGATGCACGCGATTGGGGGCAGAAACACCAGTGCTGGAACGACAGCAACTGCATCGGGAGGCCACATCAACTATCGCGGATCGCCGGGGCAGCGTGTCAACTACTCGGGCGGCGACGGCCGTGAATTTCTTCACGCTCCGGGCGGGTCCATCTTCGGGCCATCAGACTCGGTATCTGCGTGGGGCGCCGGGCAATCCGCCACGGTTCCCGGCACCGGCGGCGCTGGCGCCGCCTCTGTGGGGGGATCCGTTTTAGCACAAGGTGGCGCAGACGGCATAATCGTTATCACGGAGTTCTACTGATGAAGACTGTCGCTGAAATCACCGATGGCCATGTGACCAATATCGCGCGGATCAAAGCCGATGCGCCCGTCCCCGAAGGCTGGGTGGAATGCACCGATGCCGCTTGTATCGGCGATCTCTATGACGGTCAGACATTCACGGCCCCTGCTGCGCCTGCCGTTCCGGTGATCCCGTTTGAAGAGGCCAAAGCGCAGGCGATGGCTACGGTGTATGCCACGCATGCGAGCTACCTGCGCCAGGCGACCGACAACGCCACGCCGGAAGAGCGGGACACGTGGCCTGTAAAGACAGCCGCCGCAACAGCCTACTTGGCGAATAACGCCGCACCCGCCCAGACCGCGTTTATTGAAGCGGAAGCGACACGCAGCGGCGTCACGCCAACGGAGATGGCTCAGACCATCACCACCAAAGACGCAGAATACCTGGGCCATATCGGACAGGGCGCTGCCCTTTGTGACTCGGGCTGCGCCGCCGTCGAGGCCGCAACCACCCATGAAGCGCTGCAAGCCGCGCTGGACGCGTTCGCCTCGGAGGCGCAGGCGGCGCTTCAGGCGCTGGCGGGAGGCTAATCCTTTTAAAGGAGGAGTGGCGCATGAAGTTGGACTTCGAAAAGCTGACCAGATTTTCACTTCAAACGCCGGGCCAGACACAGAGTTTTCCGGCATTGAGTTGATCCCGTCTCATATCATGCCGGAAGCATGGTTCGGGATACGCTATGATAAAGTCATCACTTGCATCGTTCCGAAGAGCGGCTTTTTCGTTCCAGCGTTTGATCTGCAAGAGCATATGAACCGCCCGCTACCACTACACAAAAACGAGGACCTGGGAAGTTAGTGCGGATCGCAGCCTTGGCCGTAACCCCGGCCAACGGAAACGGCGTTTCTTTCCCACACATGGTGAAATCCTGCTATAAGCAAACCACTATCGAATCATAGGGCTTGGCAATTAAGTCACCCGAGTGTATCCGGTCAGCATCCCGATAGTTTAAGAAGGTCATTTGGTAGCACGCGCTACCATAATACCACCCGTCCGCGCATGCGAGGAACGCTCCAGATGAACGAGACGATCTCGACAGATGGAGTAAGCTCATGCCAGTCGCTTTTCACAAGGGCATCGGGACGGTTGAAAACCTGAAAGGCGGACGGCCCGTTGAAGTGGCGCAGGCCTCGACCGTGGCAATCGCTTTCACCGCACCCGACGCGGACAATGCCAAGTTTCCGATGAACGAACCGCTCGCCTTGGTGGGCGGCGCTGAGATTCTCGAAGGCATGGGCACCACTGGCACCGGCCAGGATGCCTTCGCGCAGATCTTCGCTGAAGGCACGGGCGTGAATGCAATCGGCGTTCGCGTCGAGGAAGGGGCCAATCTGAACGCGACGATCGCCAATATAGTCGGTGCGGCCGGGCCCCAATCCGGGGTGCATGCTTTCAAGGCCGCGCAATCCGAACTGGGCCTGACGCCGCGCCTGATGCTGGCACCGGGCTTCACTTCGCAGCGCATCGATGGCGCCCGTAATCCAGTCGTGGCCGAGATGCTGGGCATTGCCGATAGGCGTCGCGGTATCATCCTGAAAGACGGGCCAAATACCACGAAGGAAGATGCGCTTAAATCCCGCGAGGACTGGGGCTCGCACCGCATCTATATGATCGACCCGGCCGTGAAGCGGTTTGTGAATGGCCAGACGGTTGTCAGACCCGCCAGCGCCTCGGTCGCGGGTGTCATCCTGCGTGTGGACAAATCGCTTGGGCCGCACCATTCGCCCTCGAACCATGAGTTCTTTGGCATTACCGGCATTGCGCGCCCGATCGACTATGCGGACGGCGATCCCGACACCGAAGCCGATTACCTGACCCGCAACCAGATCGCGACCATCATCCGCGACGGCGGTTTCCGGCTCTGGGGCAACGAGACCACCTGGACCGAGCCGCTTAACAAGTTTCTTCCGGTGGTGCGTGTGCATGACATCATCATGGACAGTGTGGCGCAGGCCCATCGTTGGGCGCGAGACAAGCCGTTCTCGACCCAGCTCATCCTCGACATCGCAGAAACCGTAAACGGGTTCCTGCGCACCATGCGCGCGGCGGGCTGGACCATCGGCTATGAAGTCTGGATCGACCCTGCGCTGAACACCAGAGAGACCTGGCTGAATGGCGATCTCTATGTCTCCTACGACAGCGAAGCCCCGGCACCGCTTCAACGGCTGATCTTCCAGTTCAACCGCAACACCAACTACTACGCCGAGCTGGCGCGCGAGGCGATCAGCGAGGTCGGGCGGCTGGCCTGAGGCCGCTGATCCTGTCCTGACAAGGAGAGAAAAATGACCCAGGTCCTACGCAAGTTCAACGCCTTCGTGGAAGGGTACTCCACCCATCTCGAAGTCGAGGAACTGACCCCGCCCAACGTCCGCGACCAGGTGGAAGCTATTACGGGTGGCGGTCTGCTTGCCGAATACGATGTGGCCCTTGGCCTGCAAAAGCTGGAAGCGTCGATAAAGCTAAATTCCCGCCAGCGCGAGCTGATGAAGCATGTCGGTCTGGCGCCAGGCGTTCACAAGATGATCACCTTCCGGGGCGTCAGCGTCTCTGAGGTGGATGGGTCGCAGCAAGACGAGGTGATGAGCATCACCGGCCGTCTGAACCTCGACCAGGGCAACTGGCAGGCCCAGTCCAAAACGACGACCGACTACAGGATCGGCTCGATCCTCTTCTACAAGCACGTGATCGATGGATCTGTGGTCCATCACATCGACCTGAAGAACTTCATCGGGATCGTTGATGGCACCGATGTCTGGGCCGACATGCGCGGCGGTTTGGGCTTTTGATTTGAGCGCGGGGTAGAGCAGCGGTAGCTCGTCTGGTTCATAACCAGAAGGTCGCAGGTTCAAATCCTGCCCCCGCAACCAAGTTTCAAGCGCCTGTTTTGGACCCCTCGAATAGAGCGCTTTAACGTGAAGGGAAAACGATGACCAAGAATGCGAAACCCTCTGAAAAGGCTCCCGTGATCGAATTCGCCGAAGGCGGCAAAGCCCGGTTCCGCGACGTGCCTCTGGCCTATCCGCTCAAGGTGGATGGTGAGGTCCTGGACAAGATCACCGTGCGCCGCCTGACGGCGCGTGAGGTGAAGGGGCTTCAGGAGGCCATGGATGACAACGGTTTCCTCTTCGAACGAATGATCCAGCCCTTCACAGATCAACCGCAATGCGTCCTCGATGAGCTGGATCAGGATGATTTCGCCGAGCTTGCGGAGACCGTCATCGATTTTTTGCCGGAGAAGATGCGGGCCGAGTTGGAAAACGCGCGCGCAGATGGAAGCGATGCTGAAGCAGCGGATGGAAGACGCCACCGACGCGAAAGCCGAGCCATCGCCCCCCGAATTGCCCCGTGGCGCAGCCTCATCGCCGACATCGCCTATGCCTTCAAGTGGGACGAAGACAAGCTCCTAGACAAGAACTGGGACGATTT
This sequence comes from Ruegeria sp. B1, assembly GCF_056535885.1. Lineage (NCBI taxonomy): Bacteria > Pseudomonadati > Pseudomonadota > Alphaproteobacteria > Rhodobacterales > Roseobacteraceae > Ruegeria > Ruegeria sp. B1. The sequence continues at coordinate 4,224,866 of NZ_JBQFJA010000001.1, forward strand.
ACTCGCTTACCACGCGGAGGTTCAACGCATCCACAAACAGATGGGACTGAAAGATGGGCGGGAATGATCTGAGCTTTTCCATGCTGATCCGTCTGATGGATGGATGGTCAGGCCCGGCCGATAAGGTCCGCCAGTCGATGCGCAACATGACCCAGGGCGCCCGCGAAATGCAGCGGGAGATGGGCCGCAGGATCAGAACAGGCTTCTCGGCCGATGAGGTCGAGGCTGCACTTTCCCGAAGTGAACGCCGGATCAGCGAAGCCCGAGGGCGTCTCATGGGTGCTGCCGCCATGGCCGTCACGCTGGGTGCGCCGGTCATTCAGGCGGGCAACTTCGAAGAAAGGCTGATCGACTTTGCCAACCTCGCCGAGATCGATCGCGAGCGCGTCGTCCAACTCCAACAAGAGCTGAACGCATTGCGCGCCCTGACTGGGCAATCGAACGTTCAGCTTCTTGATGGTCTGGCCACCTATGTCGGCAGAGGCATGGACCTGGACGCGGCCCTTGCGGCCCTGCCCGCGACCGGCCGTGCCGCCAAGGCCACCAGATCCCAATTCGATCAGATGGCCAGTTCCGGGTATGCGGTGATGGACAACCTTGGCGTTGCCCCAGACATGCTGCGTCAGGCCTTCGACATCATGGCCCAGTCAGGCAAGGAAGGTTCGTTCGAACTGGCGGCAATGGCTCGGAAATTCCCCGAGATCACTGCTGGGGCCAAATCGCTCAAGATGGAAGGGGTGGACGCCGTGGCTTCCCTCTCTGCCGCGCTTCAGGTCGCTATGAAATCCGCCGGGTCCGAGGATCAGGCGGCCACCAACATGACCAACTTCCTCGGCAAAATAACCGCGCCCGATACGGTCAGGAAGTTCCGCGAGTTCGGCGTCGATGTCGAACAGGAAATGCGCATCGCCCTTGAGCGCGGGGCCGATCCTCTCGAACACATGCTCCTGGTCATCAGGGAAATGACCGATGGCGATCCCTTCAAGATGGGCGAACTCTTCGCCGACAAACAGGTTCTCGATTTCCTACGGGCGATGATCCCGAACATGGAAGAGTATCAGCGCATCAAGGCTGCGGCCCTTGGCGCAGATGGTATCATCGATGACGATTTCGAGCGCGTGATGCAGGGCTTTAACGAAGAATGGCGTCAACTGAAGAATTCAGTGTCCGCGGTTCTGCTTCCATCCGGTGCACTCCTGCCGATCATCACCGACATCATGCGCGAGATCCGTTTCGGCGTCGAAGCCGTCTCCGCCTGGACTGCCGCAAACCCTGAGCTGACCGCCACCATTGTCAAAGGCGCTGCGGCACTTCTGGCATTCGGGATCGCAACGCGGGTGGTGGGCTTTGGCTTTGCCGTCATACAAGGCGGCGTCCTGCGCACCGCCGCGCTCTTCCTGAAGTTCGACAAAGCAGGGAGGAATGTCTCGCTGTTAGGGCGCGCAGCGCGTGGTGCGGGCTGGTCGATTGCCCGTTTGTATCGTGGTGGACGTGGCTTGGCACGTCTAATGAGGACCCCGCTGCGTTGGTCGATTGCGCCTCTTCGCTGGACGGCCAGTCTGATACCGGCGATCCCATGGCGTCGGTTGGCCACGATGTTGCAGTGGGGAAAACTGGTGAAGCCGCTGCAATGGACGGCGCGGCTGATCCCCGCGATCGGTTGGGGTGCCATGGCTGGTAGGCTTGGCACCTTTGGGATGAATGCTGCCGGATGGGGGCGGCTTATTACACCTCTCAAATGGTTTGCCAAGACTGGGCTACGTTTCATTGGCCCGATTGGTTGGGCGTTCTTTGCTTGGGAACTCGGCAAGTTTCTTTGGAGTTATGTCATCGAGCCGCTGGGTTGGGATGAATGGATCAACGCAGAAGGGTTACTCAAGGCTTGGAATGCGCTGCCCACCCTGTTTTGGAGCGACAAGATCAAGCAGGAAAGGCCCGCGATTTCCGGGACACGCGGCTTCACATCGCTTCCTGAAGAAACACAGGTCGCAGCAACCCGGATTGATGAACAGCTCCGCGAAGGCACCAACAGCGGTAATCTTGCGACGGATGAGTACACGGCTGATCTGTCAGCCCATATCGCCGAACTTGGCGGACAGATTTCCGCACTCGAACAGCAACTCTCCATCGTCAAGGACGGCCCAACCGCAGAAACCCTGCGCCGCCCAATTCGGGAGGAGCTGGCCATCCTTCAAGAGGAAATGGATTGGGCGCAATCAGAAGCCGCCGCCGCGGCCGCTCGCAAAGAAGCTCTGCGTGATGCTCTCACCGAGACAACCGGCGCACCACCTGCTGACGGCGTCACCGAGGCCAGCATTCTCGCTGCGTTGGACAGAGTTCGTGTCGACGCGGCCAATGAGGCTGATCGAGCCGCTGGCGAAGCGATCCAGCAAGCCCTGACGCCACTGACCCAAGCCATCCGCGAAGGCAAAGAGCGCAACCTGGCGCCAGAGGTATCACTGCGCCCTGAAGCGCGGCCTGAGCCTCAATCATATGAAGCGGCCCAGCCGAACGTGACCGTTGAAAGCACCTTTGAAAGTCATCCGAATATCGATGTGAGTGTGCAGGTCAGTATGCCGATCAGCATCACAAGAGTGCAGGAGGTCGATAACCGCGCCATTGCGGCGCGTGCCGGTCGCGAAGCCGGAGCCGCCACCGAACGCGCCGTGCGGCGTAGCCTCGATGACGCGGCAAATGTGGAGTGATCTGACATGCTCTTTGCCCTTGGACCTTTCCGAATTGCCCTGGATACCCAAGCTCTCGAACGACTTGAGGATCGCGAGACCGCGCGGATTGCGCGCAGGGATCGCGCCCTGACCATGCCGACAAAGCAGTTTCTTGGCCCTGGCGATCGCACGATCACGCTCGATGCCACAATCTACAAGGAGGTGCTTTCACCCGGTGGTCCCGCCCAGATCGAGATGATGCGTCTCTGGATGCGCACGGGGCGGCGCTTACCGCTGATTGCCCGATCAGGCCACTTCTATGGCTTCTATCTGATCGAGGAACTCGCCGCAGAGAAGACCCATGTGCTGCCCAACGGCACATTCCAGAAGATCACAACGCAAATCACGCTGACCCGCGCGCCCAGTGGCTTCAGCATCTTCGGCATTCAGGTGTTCTGATGTCTGCGCCGCTTCCCTTGTTCGCTGTCCAACTCATCAAAGAGATCGAGCAGTTGGCCTTGGAACGGGTGGAGCTGGCCGATCGCATCAAGGACCTGCCACCCACATCCCATCGCAGCATCGCGCTTCAGGACCGCCAAAAACGACTGACATGCCGGGCTCTGAAAGCCGAATGCGCCCTGTCTGAAAAGGAGACACCCCATGGCTAACCCAATTATGAGGCATTTCGAATGCGCACATCTGCCCGAGCATCTTCAGGATGTCAGCGCCCCGATCGCTGATCTGGCCGAGTACCTGGACGACACTTTGCCCGATGGACCTGAGAAGTCGGCCGGGCTGCGCAAGTTGCTAGAAGCAAAGGACTGCATGGTCCGGGCGGCGTGTTCTTAAAGGAAGGCCAAGGGGCGCTGTAACGCCTCTCAACACGGGGCCGAAATTCTCAAAGACGACCCCGCCGACCAGCCGAAGCCTCATGGTCGCTTCCACCCTGTACAGGGACGGCCAGATTGAGGTGAGTCGCCTAAATGAGGCAGGAGGAAATCCGATGCACGCAATGTGCAAAACTATTATTCAAGATGGAGCCGAACGGGCTGAAGGGCGCATTGTCCATCAAATGCCCGCGTTGTCGGTCCATCAATATCATGAGGCCAGCGCCGAGCCCCAAACCAGAGCACCCCGAGTGCGATGGAAAGGAGGCCCCATGTGGCTGTTCATCCCACCGCAAAACATGACGAGTTTCTCGGCATCAGCCTTTGCGCAGGCGTCGGCGGACTTGACCTCGGACTGCACATCGCAGAACCCGGATATCGAACTGTTTGCTTTGTCGAGCGAAACAGTTTCGCCGCGGCCGCTCTCGTGGCGCGGATGGCAGATGCGTCCTTGGCACCGGCACCTGTCTGGGACGATCTCAAATCCTTCGACGGCCGACCATGGCGCGGCCGCGTTCATATCCTCACTGCCGGTTATCCGTGCCAACCGTTCACACTCTCGGGTCTCAGAAAAGGCGAGAACGACCCCCGCCACTTATGGCCGGAGGTCGCGCGCATCACGGGAGAGATCGCGCCCGAATGGGTCTTCTTTGAAAACGTCCCCGGCCATCTCACCCTTGACGTCCAGGACGTCACCCGAGACCTTCAGGCAATGGGCTACCGGGTTGCAGCGCGCGTCGTATCAGCGGCGGAAGTCGGCGCGTCGCATACCCGCGAAAGGCTCTTCATTTTGGCCCACGCCGACCTTCAAGGGCTCAGGCAATCGGGCCTGCATCGTGGGATCGCCAGCAGGCATCCAGTTCAAAACGGACGAGAACCAGACAGGCAGTCAGATCGGAATCAAGAACGCGGCCAGCGCCTGGACGCTGATGTGGGAGCTGATGACAGCCGCAGGCTGGACGCCCCAACCATTCCGCTTTTCCCACCGCTTCCGGGTGATCTTGATCAATGGGGAAAAACACTCGACCGATCCGCTGAGCTTAAACCCTGCCTTCACGGATTGGCTGATGGGGTGGCCTTCGGGATGGACCGATCCGCTGCGGCCGGTAACGGGGTGGTCCCTCTGGCTGCGGCGCATGCGTATTGCGCTCTCCGAACTGAACTTGGACAATAGTGCCATGGAATGACCATTGGAGATTTGAAATGCGTTACTTGAGCCTCGGATGTGCTGTCTTGTTGATTGCCGGAAACCCAATCAAAGCGGACACGACATGTGACATTTCGGCAATCGAGCTGGAAATCCAAAATCCACGCATAATCGCGAACTCGGTCGCATTTGATTTGTCGATCGACAATGGAATGGAATTCGATCTCGGTGGGGTTCTCATAGAATACACTGTGTGGGCGGATGACCGTCCGAGGCCATTACATAAGTGGTATTCCGAGCTGGCCTACGACCTCGGTGGCGGCTTGCTGGCGGGTGAAAGAACAGAGTTTCGGGACTTCGTGGCGCTGTTCCAACGCGAACTCGGATTGGCTGAGAACGCCGAAAATCTGACTGTTGAAGGCGAAGTTTTGAACGCTGCCGACGCTGACCTTTTCGCTCTTACAGACGCCGATGATGTTTACGGCATGTGGAACGCCGATAACTCAAAATACCTCTGTGATGGGGGCAAATCAGCAAACTGAGGACGCAATGCCAGAAACATACCGCACCATAGAAGGAGACACGATCGACGCCATCGCCCACCGTCACTATGGGCGACACAACGGCACGACCGAGGCCATTCTGGAAGCCAATCGTGGGCTTGCCAAACAACCCATGATCTTGCCCGAAGGCCTTGTCCTGACGCTTCCTGATCTCGACGAAAACGAACCGATCCGAACGGTGAAGCTCTATGATTGAAGCCTTTCTCAGCCCCGGCGCACTGACCCCGATTTTCGAACTCTATGTTGATGGTGCGATTTTCCCACCTAGTCGGGTTCTGCGTATTGAGGTCACGGACACGGCCGGGTTTGAAAGCGACGAACTGACGCTCACGCTCGATGACGCGCCGCCCCAGATTGCTCGGCCGCGTGAGGGCGCAAAGTACGAGCTAAGGCTGGGTTATCTGGAATGGGGACGGCCGTTCTATGTGGGCACCTACGTGTTCGAAGAAATCGAGCGCAACGGCTATGAGCGCACGCTCACACTTATTGCAAAAGCGGCCGATCATGCGGAGACACTGAAGGAACCAAAGACCCGCGCCTGGGAGAACATGACGTTCGGCGATATCGCAGGCACCATCGCCCGCGAGCACAACCTGCAGCTGGCTATCGCCGATGCCTTGGCCAAGCATCACATTCCCTATGCCGCTCAGACCGAGGAAAGCGATCAGCATTTCATGACCCGCATCGGCCGTAAGATCGGGGCCATCATCGCCCCGAAGGATGGGCGTCTTCTGGTCAACGAACGCCGCTCGGGAAAGACCGTCTCCGGCAAACCCATGCCGACAATCTTTGTCACCCCAAACCGCCTGATCGCCGACAACGCCTATTACGTGCGGATCAAACCCCGCTCGCGCTATTCCAAGGTGATCGCCAAGTGGCAAGATCGCGGGGCCGGCCGCACGCGACAGGTTTCGCTTGAAGCGGCTGAAAAAGGCCCTTCGATGACGCTTCGAGAGGTCTTTCAAAGCGAGGCTGAAGCCCGCAAAGCGGCCAAGGCCAAGGTGAAAGAACTGCGCGCCGGAGAAGGTGAGCTGAACTGCGATATCGTCGGTTCGCCCAAGGCACACGCCGAAGCTCCGATCAAGGTACTGGGCGTGGCACCCGACGCCGATGGCGACTGGATCGCCTCAAGCGTCACCCATGTCTGGGACTACTCTGACGATGGCGGAGCGACCACCACCATTTCTGCGGAGTTTGGCATGGAAGAAAGTGATGATAAGAAGGGTTCAAAGAAGAACACCCCGAGCTCTCAACAATCTGGTGAATATGTCTCGATCCTTGATCGATAATCACGCCGCTACAAGTAGAAATTCTCCTGACAGATCATGTGATCCATTTTGCCAATCCGCGCGATCCGCTACACCCGATGACCAAGCCCCGCTGGCACCGCCCCACCCCGGGGCGTGGGCCCGCTTTGGGATTTCCCCGTTCCCGTCGGCGGCAAACTTGGCCCGATCGCAACAGAACTTGGCCCAAACGCATCACCGTTCGTTAACAAATTGCCTATAAGGGCGCAGCTACCCTTCAGGCCGCCGTCAGCCTTCGTCTCACGAAGGACCTACTCAACTATACGGGTCGAACCATGTCATTTGACGCGAATTGCGGGGTCAAAGCCTCTGCCGGGCTCCTTGCTCTGTTCTTGAATTCAACCCTGATCGCAGGCTCTGCCCTTGCCCAGGAAGAGACCACCGATCTCGGTAACATCACTATCAAGGGGGACGAAGACAGCCCGATCTCGGGCGGGTCGATCTATACGGCCCCAACATCGGGCGCGGGTCTGAAAACCGGGCTGCCGATCAACGAAACCCCGCGCTCGATCTCGGTGATCACTGAACGCGAACTGATCGACCGCGACCCGGCACAGATCGAAGACGCAGTGGCCTACACGCCCGGCGTGCAAGCCTCGCAATGGGGCGTGGACGACCGGTTCGATCAGTTCAGCATCCGCGGTTTCAATGTCGGCTCGACCAGTGGGATTTTCCGGGACGGGCTGGTGCAGCGCACGCAGAACTTCTCGGGGTTCAAGATCGACCCCTACATGGTCCAGCGGATCGACCTGTTCCGGGGTCCCACAGGTGTCACATTCGGCAGTGGCAGTGGTGGCGGCCGGATCAATGTGATCACCAAGCGCCCCTTGTTCGAAGAACACTTTGAAGGTCGTTTAAGCTATGGCTCATATAACACCGGCGAAGTCGCGCTGGATTTCGGCGGGGTGCTGAACGCGCAAAACACACTCTCCTATCGCTTGATCGCGCTGACGCGCAATGGCGAGAACGAGCCGAACGGATCGGTGGATTGTCTTGGCCCCCTAAAACTGTGCCACAGTTGGCTTAGTTTTGGAGACGGGATTGATGGCGCGGAAACGGTATTCGGACGAAGATATTCTGCGGCTTTTGCGCGAGATTGAGCTGGGCCTGGCATCTGGTTCGGATGTCGCGACGGCGTGCAGAACGGCTGGTGTCAGTGATGCGACCTATTACACATGGCGCAAGCGGTTTGGTGGGATGGGACGATCTGAGATGGCCAATCTGAAGGCGCTGCAGAAAGAGAATGATCGGCTCAAGAAAATCGTGGCTGAGCTTGAACTGGACAAACTCATTCTCAAGGAGAGCCTTGATTATCTAAAGCCAAAGGCCTGACGGCAGACCAGCTTCGTCAGGCCGTGGTCCACACCCGACAAAAGCTGGCAACCTCTGAACGGCGCACCTGTCGCGTGATTGGATTGGCGCGGAGCACGCTGCAATACCGCGCAGCGCCAAAGGATGATGAGGCGTTACGTCTGGCGATGATCCGATTGGCCAAACGGTATGGGCGCTACGGCTACCGCAAGGTCGCCGAGCTGCTGCGTGTCGAAGGCTGGGCAGTCAATCATAAAAGATCGAACGACTATGGCGCGAAGAAGGCTTGCAGCTCCCACAACGGCACAAGAAACGCAAACGGCTGTACCACAAGGACAGCTCGATCATCCGGCTCCGACCGCAACATCCCAATCACATCTGGAGCATTGACTTTGTCCACGACAAGCTGAGCAACGGACAGAGCTACAAGATGCTGACGGTGCTGGATGAGTATACCCGTGAGGCGCTCTGCGTAGCGGTCAAGCCGAAGATGAACAGCGCAGACGTGCTGGATGCGCTCTACCCACTCTTATTGCGGCACGGGAAGCCCGAACACATCCGTTCCGACAACGGCGCGGAGTTCATCGCAACGGCCCTGCAGACCTGGTTAAGAAAGGTGGGCATTAAGCCGATCCAAATCTACCCGGGATCACCTTGGGAGAATGGATACAACGAGCGCTTCAATGGCACTCTGCGCCGGGAAGTCCTCAACGCAGAATGGTTCCACACCACCAAACAGGCTCAGATCGTCATCAATACCTGGCTTAGACAGTACAATCGTGTCAGACCCCATCAGGCTCTAAACATGCGACCGCCCGTTCCAGAAACCTTGCTCAAAACTGGCCCATAGAATTGGGGCTGGACACCGGGCCAACTGCTTTTTTCAACTCTCCACCCATTGCGTGATGCCCAAGCCGATCTAGCATCCGCATCTGGCACGTTGCCATATGGTTCATCGACAAGCACGAATTGACCATTTTCTTGATCGATCCAACTGGTCGGATGATCGGTGTTTGGGAGGTCGTCTCTATCTAGAAGCTTTGGATATTTCCGTTGATCACGGTTTGGTATAAGGCCCGTGTGCTCCATAAAACGTAGCGAGCGTTCGGCAGTGCAAAGCCTGTCGCGTGCGTAGTCTTGGCTGTGATCAACGCTGTCGCAAACAAAGTGGTCATCAGCCACCATTCTGAGGTCGCCGAAACCACGTGCATATTTAAGTGTGTTCTTCGCGCACAACTCGGAAATCGGAATTGACAACTGCACCCGCAAAGTCTCCCGCCCTAAACTTGGGCGACTGTCTTTGTCGTACCAGTACCTTGTTAGTAAGATATAAAGTTTGTTGTTCGGGTTTCCGCCAATTGGCAAGGTACGCTGTGCGTGCCGGAAACTTTCACAGTGGGCAGCTTTGGATGCCAGTTCTAACGCGTCAGAGTGCTTTATGCCCTTGCTCTTTTTGAGCTGAGAAGCGAGGCGTTTAACGCCGGTGATAGTGGTGGGACTAAGATCCTCAATCAACATAGCAGTCTCCTGGCTCGAAATGAGACGTTGCTCGCCAAACGCCCTTCAAGCCGGAGTGTCAGCTGATAGGGTTCTGCAAAAAAGAATTTTGAAGCAGTGCTGCCAGCAGCTTTGGAACGGCGAGCGCCTTGCTCCTGCCAAGAGCAGATCGAAAATGGCCTCTACTTCAATGCATTTCAATACCTAGACTTACGGCTGGCTTGCGATATTTGCTGTTCTGTTGAAGAATGCCGTTCTGTACGCTTGGCTAGGAATGTAGGCGTTTGGCTCAGAATTGAATGACGTGAGTGGCTGATTTTCTGAGCCTTTGGTGTCGATTAAAACAAAGTTTCGTGACCTTCTATACATCCACACTCTTAATGATCAAAGTCCGCATTGGAACTTCCCGAGTGTCTCCGCTGCAGAGCGGCGAATTCACACTTTCCGCCCTAAATAATGGAACACGCAAAAGGCTGCTAGGAAAGTTGCAGGTTTGACGCCGAGAAATGGCAACTCGGCGTCAATAAATGTCACCTTATGTGTCGTTCCACACCACATTTACATTATCAAATTGCTAACTACATTTGGAGTAGCCACAACTTCGGCAGGTCATGCACCCTTCGATCATGACCATGTCATACTGACCGCAAGCCGGGCACGCCTTTCCGCGTGGCGCGTCCAGGTTGACCACTTGTGCCTGAGGGTCGCTTTTAAGCCCCATCCCTTCGCCTTCCAGAAAGCCGATGGCGACCATGTGCTGCTCAATCACACCGCCAATGGCCGCAAGGATCGACGGAATATACTTGCCCTTAACCCAGGCCCCACCGCGCGGGTCGAAGACTGCCTTTAGCTCCTCGACCACAAAAGACACATCGCCACCCCGCCGAAACACGGCCGAGATCATGCGGGTCAATGCAAGGGTCCAGGCATAGTGCTCCATGTTCTTGGAGTTTATGAACACTTCAAACGGGCGACGGCGGCCGCCGATAACGATGTCATTGATGGTCAGATAGATCGCATGTTCACTGTCGGGCCATTTCAACTTGTAGGTCGACCCCTCCAGCGATTGTGGACGATCCAGCGGCTCGGACATATAGATCACATCGCCCCCATCAACCTCCTGTGGCGCATCCGCGCTTTCGCCCGGGACCTTGTCCGAGCTCTCCGACACCGTAAGAACCGATCCGGTCACATCATTCGGTCGATAGGTCGTGCATCCTTTGCAGCCCTGATCCCAGGCCTGCATGTAGACATCCTTGAAGGCGTCAAAGCTGATGTCTTCAGGGCAGTTGATCGTTTTGGAGATCGAACTGTCGATCCATTTCTGCGCCGAAGCCTGCATCCTGACATGGTCGGAGGGAGACAGCGTTTGTGCGTTGACGAAATACTCGGGCAGTTCGGTATCGCCAAACTTGTCGCGCCACATCTGCACCGCGTAGTCGACGACCTCTTCTTCGGTGCGTGAGCCGTCTTTCTGCAGGACTTTGCGCGTATAAGCATAGGCAAAGACCGGTTCAATGCCGGACGAGACATTCCCAGCATAAAGCGAAATGGTCCCGGTCGGTGCAATCGACGTCAGCAAAGCGTTGCGGATCCCGTGTTCACGGATGGCATCGCGCACATCCTCGTCCATCTGCAGCATTGTACCGCTGGCCAGATATTTCTCGGCATCGAACAAGGGGAAGGCCCCCTTCTCCTTCGCCAAGTCGACCGACGCCAGATATGCGGCGCGGGCGATCGCGTGCAGCCAGCGCTCGGTCTGACGCGCCGCCTCGTCGGACCCGTAGCGTAGGCCTAACATCAAAAGGGCGTCGGCAAGCCCAGTCACGCCAAGCCCGATGCGGCGCTTGTCCTGCGCCTCGGCCTCTTGCTCGGCCAACGGAAACTTCGACGCGTCGACCACGTTGTCCATCATACGTACGGCCGTCGCAACCAACTCTTGCAACGCCTCTTCGTCCAGATGTGCCGCGTCCTCAAAGGGGTCCAGCACCAGCCGCGCGAGGTTAATCGAACCCAGCAAACACGCGCCGTAAGGAGGAAGGGGCTGTTCGCCGCAGGGATTCGTGGCCGCAATGGTCTCAACGTAACTCAGGTTGTTGGCCTGATTGATCCGGTCAATGAAGATCACGCCGGGTTCAGCATAGTCATAGGTGGCCTGCATGATCTTGTTCCAAAGATCGCGCGCCTGAACGGTGTGATAGACCTTGTCGCCAAAAACCAGCTCCCATGGGCCGTCCGCCTTGACCGCCTCCATGAACGCATCGGTCACCAGAACCGACATGTTAAACATGCGCAGGCGTGCAGGGTCGGATTTGGCGGCAATGAACTGTTCGATATCCGGGTGGTCGCAGCGCATGGTCGCCATCATCGCCCCGCGACGCGACCCCGCTGACATGATCGTGCGGCACATCGCGTCCCACACATCCATGAACGACAGCGGGCCGGACGCATCCGCTGCCACGCCGTGGACATCTGCACCGCGCGGGCGGATGGTCGAGAAATCATACCCGATCCCTCCGCCCTGCTGCATGGTCAGCGCGGCCTCTTTCAGCATGTCGAAGATACCACCCATACTGTCCGGGACCGTGCCCATGACAAAGCAGTTGAACAGGGTCACCTGACGTGCAGTTCCAGCCCCCGCTGTGATGCGACCGGCGGGCAGATATTTGAAATCCTCCAACGCCTGATAGAATTTCTCTTCCCAATGGCTCGGGTTTGTCTCGACCCGGGCAAGATCACGGGCAATCCGCCGCCAACTATCCTCGACCGTTTGGTCGATCGGCGTGCCATCCGCTTTTTTAAAGCGGTACTTCATGTCCCAAATCTGCTCAGCAATGGGGGCGGCAAAGCGGCTCATGTCTGATTCCCTGGCTAGGAAGAGGTACCCAGAGTAGCTCAAGTACACCCCAAACCACAACACCTTGATGACAGCGCCCTACAGGCTACAATATCAAGACGGGTCTCGGGACGACTCTGTGGGAAAGCTGTGGATAAGTTTACTAACCTCATAAAACTATCGGTTGGATCGGACAGCGTTGAAACGCTGATCGCGTGGCAGGACAGCCGCAAACTGCTTTATGAGGACGGATGCCCGCGCCATGTCACCCGCATGTGGCCCAAGCGCGAGGCCGAGGTTCTGAATGGCGGTTCAATCTATTGGGTTATCAAAGGCGTCGTTCAATGCCGCCAGCGCATCCTGCGACTGGATGAGGTCATCGGTGATGACGGTATCCGCCGCTGCGCCATTGTGCTGGAGCCTGAGGTCCATCGCACCCAAAGCGCCCTGAAACGCCCGTTCCAGGGATGGCGCTACCTGAAACCCGAGGACTCTCCGCCCGATCTGCCCAAAGGCCGGTCGCAGGATGATGCCCTGCCCGATGACCTGAACCGCGCGCTGGCCGAAATCGGCGTGCTATAGGGTCAAGTCAGGCGGTCCAAAACTTCGCTGAGCACCTTTTTGTCTGCATTGTCATAGTCGGCAACTCGGCTGCGCCACAGCGTCGCTTGCGATTTAAGGATCAGCCCATCCGACAGAATTTTCAGGTGATTGGCCCGCAGTGTCTCACCCGTCGAGGTGATATCAGCAATCGCTTCGGCGGTCTCATTCACAACCGTTCCCTCGGTTGCGCCCTGACTATCCACCAGCGTGAAATCGGCCACTCCGGCATCGGACAGAAACTCTCGCACCAGACGGTGGTATTTCGTCGCGATCCGCAAACGGTGACCGTGAGTTCTGCGAAAGGCTGCAGCAGCGGCGTCGAGATCATCCAGCGTATCCACATCCACCCAGCAGGCCGGTGTCGCGATGATCAGATCGGCCTGTCCAAACCCAAGGGTCGCGACTTCCTCGACCTGCTGTTCCCAGCGTGGCAGCTTCTCGTGCACAAGATCGGTTCCCGTCACGCCAAGATGGATGCGCCCAGAGGCCAATTCACGGGGCATTTCACCTGCTGACAACAGGACCAGAGAAACACCGTCTATGCCTTCGACCTTCCCCGCATATTCCCGCTCGGACCCGCTGCGAGACAGGGTGAGGCCGCGTTTCTGGAACCACGAGAAGGTCTTTTCCATCAACCGGCCCTTGGAGGGCACGCCAAGTTTCAAACTCATTGCGCGGCCTCCTCAATCTCTAGCATCAGATCGGGGCGCAAAACACCGCCCACCGCTGGGATCTCTGCGCCGTTGCCCAACTGCCGGGTCAGCGCATCATAGCGCCCACCAGTGGCAACCGGCGGCAGATCGGGGCGCCCCTCGGCATAGAATCCAAATACGAACCCGTCGTAATACTCCATGGATGTGCGACCATAGGCGGCTTCGAAATCCAGATTTTGGACATCGACGCCGCGCGCCTGCAAGGCCGCGATACGCGCCTCCAGCCGGTCGAGTGCGGCGGTGATCTGAGGCAGGTCCACCGCGACATCCCGCAACTGTTCGAGTGCAAAAGGCATGGCTTCCCGCACCGCCAAAAGCGACTCCAATCCAACGAGCTCTGTGTCGGAGATTGGAGGCGATTGGCGATCGTCGCGCAGCGCCTTGATCCGCGCCGCGATTTCAGAGGCGCGCCGTTTGCCGATCATCGGCGCGTCGAAGCTCATCGGGTCTGAAGAAACCAGCAGCGCCACCCTTGCCTCGGGTTCCGGAGTCCGCCCGGAAAACCGATCCAACAGAGCCCGAAAGCGCCGCGGACGCCAGAGGTGCCTCATCAACGCGGCCTTGCGTCGGTCGGTTGTGCGCAAACCTTCAACAGCTGCTGTCAGGATGCCGATATCGCCCGTCGCCGCCCGCAGCGGCAAACCCCGCAGTTGCAAGGCAAACAGCGAGAACACCTCGGCATCCGCACCGGCGGGGTCTTTACGGTCAAAGACCTCATACCCGACCTGGACGTATTCGTTGGCTCGGTCCGGGTCGTGCTCCTGCCGCCGAAACACCTCGCCCGAATAGGTATAACGCGCCGGTTCCGCCCCATCCTTCATGTGCATTTGCACGACAGGCAGCGTGAAATCCGGGCGCAGCATCTGCTCACCACGCAGCGCATCTGAGGTGACATAGGCGCGGGCGCGGATATCCTCGCCATATAGATCCAGCAGTGTTTCCGCTGGTTGCAAAAGCGGTGGGTCCACAACCCGCGCGCCAGCGGCCTCGAACTGAACGCACATCTTCGCAGCCCGCGCCTGTATCTGGGATCGGTTGGGCATGCCTAATCCTGACTGCCCAAGATTTCGCGGACCTTTGCGACCAGATCCCCGCGCGGCACTTCGAACTGGCTGGGACGTTCTTTCCATTCTTCTAGCGTGGCGCTTTCGGCAATCTTTGCGCCCAGGATCAGGTCCTTGATCTGCACGATCCCATTGGCTTTTTCGTCGCCCCCCTCGATCACTGCAATCGGTGAATTCCGCTTGTCGGCATATTTGAGTTGGTTGCCGAAGTTCTTGGGATTGCCCAGATAAACCTCGGCCCGGATGCCTGCGTTGCGCAACTCTGCAACCATCGCCTGATAATCAGCCATACGGTCCCGGTCCATTACGGTCACGACCACGGGGCCCTTCGTATCGACCCCGATCCGTCCTTTTTCACGCAGCGCGGCCAACAGACGGTCGACGCCGATGGAAATACCGGTGGCGGGGACTTCCTGCCCCGTGAACCGCTTGACCAGATCGTCATAGCGCCCGCCGCCCGCGACAGACCCGAACTGCCGCTTGCGACCCTTCTCGTCAAAAATTTCAAAGGTCAGCTCTGCCTCGTAAACCGGCCCTGTGTAGTAGCCCAAGCCCCGCACGACCGAAGGGTCGATCTCGATCCGATCCGCACCGTACCCGCCAGCGTCCAGCAGGGCGCCGATCTGCTCAAGCTCGGCAATCCCGTCTGCACCGATCTTGCTGTCGCCAACAGCCGCCCGAAGGTTGGCCAGGGTTCCGCTTGTATCCATAGCCTTTGACGTGAGGAACGCAATTACCGGTTCGGCTTGATCTTCGCTGAGACCGACGCCGTCGATAAAAGCACCGGACGCATCCAGGCGCCCTTTGGTCAGCAACTCTCGCACGCCTTGCTCGCCCACCTTGTCGAACTTGTCGATTGTACGCAGGACGTTGTCGCGCGCGGCGGCATCGTCACCCAGCCCCATTGCTTCAAGCACACCATTCAGGACCTTGCGATTGTTGACGCGCACCAAATAGTCACCGCGCGGAATACCGACGGTTTCCAACGTGTCTGACAGCATCGCACAGATCTCGGCGTCCGCCGCCATAGAGGCCGTGCCTACGGTGTCCGCATCACATTGATAGAACTGACGATAGCGACCCGGGCCGGGCTTTTCATTGCGCCAGACCGGACCCATCGCATAGCGGCGGTAAGGTGTCGGCAGATCATTGCGGTGCTGCGCATAGACACGCGCCAAAGGGGCGGTCAGGTCATAGCGCAAGGCCATCCAGTCACCATTGCCGCCTTCTTCAAATTCCTGCCATGCAAAAACGCCCTCATTCGGGCGGTCGACATCGGGCAGGAACTTGCCCAGCGCCTCAACCGTTTCAACCGCACTGCTTTCCAGCGCGTCAAAGCCGTACCGATGATAGACACCTGCGATGGCCCGCAGCATCTCCGTGCGCTGCGAGACTTCCTGGCCGAAATAGTCGCGGAACCCTTTTGGCGTTATGGCCTTGGGGCGAGGCTGTTTCTTGGGCTTGGCCATGTGCGGCGTCCTTGGGATTCAATCGCTTGCGCGCGCGGTCTATCCCATGGTCCGGATCGGGGCAAGCCAAGCCTCTGTGGCCAGGCGCGGTTTCTCTGGTGCAGACGCCACCTGACCGTTATCAGCGACACAAAAGACAGGAGCCTAATATGCAGCATCTGGAAGAACAGATCGCCCATCTGACCCGCACCGTCGAAGAGCTGAATAGCATCGTCACCAAACAGCAGGACGAGATCGACCGGCTGACTCGCCGCGTCGAGATATTGATGCGACGCGAAGGTGAACGGGCGCAAGAAGGATCAGGCGGCGTCGTGCTGGGGGACGAGCGACCACCGCACTATTAGGATTAAAGACCCAGCGTTGATTTCACGGCATTGTCAACGACACCGGCCAGCAATGCGTTTTTGTCGTCAGCACACCCATTGCGCAACGCGGCCACAAAGACCTTGTGCAGATTGGCTTTGTCCTCGTCCGAGGTCGCGTGGTCATTGATGTCGATCTCTCGATTATAAATTGACACGATGGTCAGCTTTTCCACGACAGCATAGATAAACGCCTCATCCCCGTCGGCCTCTTCAACAACAGTGGCACAGGTATGGTACATCACGGGCAGCGCATCCTGAACCATTTGCTCGGCCGCCTCATCAGCGAAGGTCGCGCCCGGAAGAGCCACGCAAGAGCTTGCCAATACAGTTTTCAAAAGGGTCATATGCATCGCATTCACTTCCAGTTATGTCCGATAAACGCACCGGCCACGCCACCGATGGCTGCGCCCTTGCCGTCTCCAATCAGCGCTCCAACGCCTGCGCCGATCAGCGCGCCTTCTATCGTATTTTTCTTCTTTTTGTTTTCGGCAAGCCCGGCTGATGCTGTCACCAGCGCCAGCGAAGCGGCCGCTGCAAAAGTAAGTGTTCTGAACCCGATACCCGCAATTGTCATAGGGGTGCTCTCCTGTAATCTGATCCCAAAATACACGTTCTGAAGTCAGCCTAGCGAGGCCCGGACTTTCTGGCAACAAAAGGCTTTGCCGATCAGATTTCCTCGACCGACACGACACCGTCCAGCGATTTGAGCGCTCCTTTGATTTGGGGGTTGATCGGAAACTCTGTCACCAAATCCATCTCGACATCACCCGGCAGATCAGGATCCAATAGAAGCATTTGGATCGGCCCTTTCGCCGCACAATTGGACGCGTTGCCAGCTTCTTCAAGCACGCGCGCCACCCTCGACACAGCCGAAACTCCGTCCACAAACACTCGGAACCCCTTTGATCCGGCTTCGGCAACCGTGTCCGCGTCGGTGACAGTACGAACCAGAAGTTTGAGTTGATCCGCCTCGAAGGTCGCATCTGCAGTAATTATGACGTTGTTTCCGGTCTCTAGGCTATTGCGAAACTTCTCCAGCACTTCCGAGAACAGCGTAACCTCATATGCACCCGTCGGATCAGACAGCTGGACGAAGGCAAAACGATTTCCGCGCGCAGATTTTCGCTCCTGTCGCCCGGCGACCACACCCGCCATCTTAACCTGCCTTGCTCTCTCAACTTGCAGACGTTCCAAGACCTGATCCAAAGTCAAAACATCCTGACGTCTTAGGGATGGCATATAGTCGTCCAACGGGTGACCGGACAGGTAGAAGCCGATGCCCTTGAACTCTTCGCTCAGCCGTTCAGCGGGCAGCCAATCGGGCGAAGGCGACAAGCGCGGTTCCGGCAGGTCATCGCCTGCCTCGCCGAACAGCGACACCTGGTTCGAGTTCTTCTGATCGTGGATCGCAGCCGAATACTGGACCATTGGGTCAAGGCTTTCAAAAACCCGCCTGCGGTTCTTGTCGAGTTGGTCAAACGCTCCTGATCGCGCCAGCATCTCGAGCGGGCGTTTGCCAACCTTCTTCAGGTCAACACGTCTGGCAAAATCGAACAAGTTGACAAAGGGTTTGTCTCCGCGCGCATCAACGACGAGGTTCATCGCCTCAACACCCACGTTCTTGAGCGCGCCCAGCGCATAAACCAGATGTCCATCGGTCACACCGAAGGTGGATTGGGATCGATTGACGCACGGGGGAATGTAAGGCAACTCCAGCCCCTTGCGCACCTCTTCGAAATAGACGGCCAGCTTGTCTGTCAGGTGAATATCGCAGTTCATAACGCCGGCCATGAACTCGACGGGATGGTTCGCCTTCAACCAGCCGGTTTGATAGCTGACCACCGCATAGGCAGCGGCGTGGGATTTGTTGAAGCCGTAGTTGGCGAACTTGTCGAGCAGGTTCCAAACCTCGGTCGCTTTGTCGGTGTCGACGCCGTTCTCTGCCGCACCTTTGAGGAATTTGGGCCGCTCGGCATCCATCGCCTCTTGGATCTTTTTGCCCATCGCGCGGCGCAGCAGGTCAGCGCCCCCAAGCGAATAGCCGGCCATTTCCTGCGCGATCTCCATCACCTGTTCCTGATAGACGATGATGCCTTGTGTCTCGTCCAGAATATGATCGACCGTTGGATGCAGCATATCGCGCTTGCTGAGTCCGTTTTTGACCTCGCAATACTTCGGGATGTTTTCCATCGGGCCGGGACGGTACAGTGCAACGAGGGCCACAATGTCTTCGATACAGGTCGGTTTCATGCGCTTGAGCGCGTCCATCATGCCCGAGGATTCCACCTGGAACACCGCCACCGTCTTGGCTGCCGAGTAGAGTTTGTAGGTAGCCTCGTCATCCAAGGGTATGGCATTTATCTCGTTTTTGGCCCCTTCAGCGGGTTTATAGAGTTCTGTGCCATCGGCGGCGATATGCAGATCCCGCCCGGATTTGAAGATCAAATCCATCGCATTCTGGATCACGGTGAGTGTTTTCAAACCCAGAAAGTCGAACTTTACCAGCCCGGCCTGTTCCACCCATTTCATGTTGAACTGGGTCGCGGGCATGTCTGAGCGTGGATCTTGATAAATAGGCACCAGCGCGTCCAGAGGGCGGTCACCGATGACAACACCCGCCGCATGCGTCGACGCGTTCCTCAATAAACCTTCAACCTGCTGACCGTAGTTCAACAGACGCTCTACGACTTCCTCACTGCGCGCCTCTTCGCGCAAGCGCGGTTCGTCTTTCAGGGCCTTTTCGATGGACACCGGCTTGACCCCTTCGACCGGGATCATCTTGGACAGGCGATCCACCTGTCCGTAGGGCATCTGCAAAACCCGCCCGATATCGCGCACAGCGGCCTTGGACAAAAGCGCACCAAAGGTGATGATTTGACCGACCCTGTCACGGCCATATTTCTCCTGCACGTAGCGAATTACCTCCTCGCGGCGGTCCATGCAAAAATCGATATCGAAGTCGGGCATCGAGACCCGTTCGGGATTCAGGAACCGCTCAAACAGCAGCGAATAGCGCAGCGGATCAAGATCCGTGATCGTGAGCGCGTATGCCACAAGAGAGCCCGCACCCGAACCCCGCCCCGGCCCCACCGGAATGTCATGGTCCTTGGCCCATTGGATAAAGTCCGCAACGATCAGAAAATAGCCGGGGAAGCCCATCCCTTCGATGATGCCCAGCTCGAAGTCCAATCGCTTCTGATACTCCTCAACCGTCACAGCATGAGGAATAACGGCCAGTCGCTTCTGCAAACCTTCGTTGGCAATACGACGTAATTCAGCGACCTCGTCATCCGCGAATTTCGGCAGGATGGGGTCGCGCCTGTAGGCCATGAATGCACAGCGTTTGGCAATCTCAACCGTGTTTTCGACCGCCTCTGGCAAATCGGCGAACAGAGTCACCATCTCTTGCTGTGACTTGAAATAGTGCTGTGCCGTCAGACGACGCCGATCTTCCTGCTGATCGACATACGCGCCTTCGGCGATGCAGATCAGCGCATCATGCGCCTCATACATGTCAGAGGTCGCAAAATACACGTCATTGGTGGCCACCAAAGGCAGGTTTTTGGTATAGGCTATCTCGACATGGCCGCGTTCGGTCAGGCGCTCGGCTTCGGGCTGGCCGCCCTCACCGGGGTGGCGTTGCAATTCGATGTAAAGGCGATCCGGGAACATCCCTGCCAATCGATCAACCAAAGCCTCAGCTGCTGATCGCTGCCCTTGCTGCAACAACCGCCCGACCGGACCGTCCGGCCCACCGGACAAGCAGATCAAACCCTCTGACCGCTCGGCAAGCTCATCCAAGGTGATCTGGGGCAATTGCCCGCCTTTATCCACGTAAAGACACGAGCTGAGTTTCATCAGGTTCTCGTATCCAAGTTCCGACTGGGCCAGCAGCACCAGAGGCGCCGGGGGCTTGGCCTTTTCACCGGGTTGCGCGTGAACATAGGTCAGATCGACCTGGCATCCCATGATCGGCTGAATACCAGCGTCGCCGACGGTCACCGAAAACTCCAGCGCCGAAAACATGCTGTTGGTGTCAGTCACCGCTACGGCGGGCGTGTCCATCTTCTCGCAAAGACCGGGAAGTTTTTTCAGACGTACCGCGCCTTCCAGAAGGGAATATTCGGTATGCACGCGGAGATGGATGAATCGAGGAGTGCTGCTCATACACCGCAAGCTATCTGAGGCGACGGCCATGCAAAAGGCAGAACTGCGGACATCAATTGCCTGAAAAATCACCTTTGATTATTCAGTCTTTTTTGAAGGTGCTTCGGTGTTCCGCATGAGCTAGATGTAAAAAATGCTTAAGTTTCAGGCGCCTGAACACCAGCCAGCCGCACCTTTCTAAGGCTTTTTCAGCGTAATGATACATCATATAGGCAGTTTTTCTTGCCAGATAAGCCATGCTGTTTCTAACATCTGACGGCAAGCTATCCGCCCGCCGCTCTTTCTACGTCGCATCGAAGGAGGGCACCCAAGGGCGCAACCGGGTAACGCGACGGGTTTCACGAATGAACATCACGTTTCTTCTGAACGGAGAGACAGTGGAGCTGGCGGATATCAATCCGACGGCGACTTTGTTGGACTGGTTGCGCGAGGACCGAGGACTGACTGGCACCAAAGAGGGTTGCAACGAAGGCGATTGCGGTGCCTGCACTGTCATGGTGACAGATGAAGCAGGTCACAAAGCGTTGAATTCCTGCATCCTGTTTCTGCCTCAGCTTCACGGCAAGGCCGTGCGCACGGTGGAAGGTGTCAGTGGCCCGAATGGCGAAACACATCCGGTGCAGCAAGCCATGGTTGATTTACATGGATCGCAGTGCGGATTTTGCACGCCGGGTTTTGTTATGTCGATGGTGGCGGGGCACACAAACGGCGCAACGGACCATGATGTCCAGCTTGCTGGAAACCTGTGCCGCTGTACGGGGTATGCACCGATTATCCGCGCTGCAAAAGCGGCCGAAAAACACCCCGTTCCCGTATGGGTTCAAGATAAACCCATGGCCGCGCAGCCATCCCCCGCCATGCTGCCTTCATCCTCCGACGAACTGGCATCACTCTACGCCGAACATCCGGACGCCACGCTCATTGCCGGCGCAACCGATGTGGGGCTTTGGGTAACCAAACAATTGCGGGATCTGGACCCGGTGATTTTCCTGAACGGGTGCGATGATCTCAAGAAAATCGAGATCGGCGATACCGAAATCCGCTTTGGCGCAATGGTGGATATGAACCGCATGGGCGATGCGCTGGACGACCTGCACCCGTCATACGCGAAAATGATCCGTCGCTATGCCAGCGTGCAGGTACGCCATGCTGCTACAGTTGGCGGAAACATCGCCAATGGCTCGCCGATCGGCGACAACCCTCCGGCGCTTATTGCTTTGGATGCGACGCTCTGCCTGCGCAAAGGGGATAAACGCCGACAAATACCGTTGGAAGACTTTTTCCTCGATTATGGCAAACAGGATCGCGCGGCCGGCGAATTCGTCGAAGCTGTTGGCTTTCCGCGTCAAAAGGATCGGCTAAAAGTCTACAAGCTGAGCAAACGCTTCGATCAGGATATCTCGACCGTGTGTGGGTGTTTCAACATCACAGTTCAGGACGGATTGGTATCGATGGCCCGCATCGCATTTGGCGGACTGGCCGGCATTCCGAAACGCGCCAAGACCGTTGAGTCAGCACTGATGGGCGCACCTTGGACGCATGAAACGATCAATGCAGCCCTTTCATCCTTTCCCTCGGACTTTGAACCTCTTACAGACATGCGGGCCTCGGCAACCTATCGACTGGAAACGGCCAAGGCGATGCTTGAGCGGTATTTCCTGGAAGATCAGGGTGCGGTGACAGACGTACTGGAAGTGTCGGCATGAGCGTGACCAAACCCCTCCCACACGACGCGGCGCCGCTGCATGTTGCCGGTACGGCCCGCTATGTGGATGACATTCCAACACCCAAAGGAACGCTGCATCTCGCTTTTGGGTTTAGTCCGATAGCCAAGGGCAAGATCACAGCGATGGATTTGTCGACTGTAAGGGCGGCGAACGGGGTCGTATCGGTCATGACCGCGGACGATCTGCCATTCGCAAATGACGTCTCGCCATCGATCCATGACGAACCGCTATTATCTGATGGGTCGGTTCATTACATCGGCCAGCCCGTGTTCCTTGTGGTCGCCACCAGCCATCTGGCTGCCAGAAAGGCTGCACGGCTGGGTGAAATCGAGTATTCTGAAGAGCCTCCTATCCTGACTGTTGAAGAGGCCTTGGCCGCCGACAGCAGGTTCGAGGATGGTCCGCGCATTTACGCCAAAGGTGACGCAGTCGCAGCCATTGCCAATTCTCGTCATGTGATCGACGGCAGTTTCGAGATCGGTGGTCAGGAGCATTTTTATCTGGAAGGTCAGGCCGCATTGGCGATGCCGAATGAAGGCGGCGATATGCTGGTGCATTCATCCACACAGCACCCGACAGAGATTCAGCACAAAGTAGCAGACGCTTTGGGCGTTCCGATGCACGCAGTGCGGGTCGAAACCCGGCGGATGGGCGGCGGTTTCGGGGGCAAGGAAAGTCAGGGCAATGCACTGGCTGTAGCATGCGCTGTCGCGGCACAGGCAACCGGAAAAGCCTGCAAGATGCGCTATGAC
Source organism: Ruegeria sp. B1 (assembly GCF_056535885.1). NCBI lineage: Bacteria > Pseudomonadati > Pseudomonadota > Alphaproteobacteria > Rhodobacterales > Roseobacteraceae > Ruegeria > Ruegeria sp. B1. Next base: position 4,247,940 of record NZ_JBQFJA010000001.1, read on the forward strand.
CGGGATGACGATATGATCATCACCGGAAAACGACATGCGTTCCGCATCACGTATGAGGCCGGGTTCGACGAATATGGCCATATCCAGGGTGTCTCCTTTCAGCACTATGCAATCTGCGGCTGGGCGCAGGACCTGTCCTTGCCGGTCGCGGACCGGGCCATGCTGCATTCCGACAATGCCTATCTTTTGCCCAATGCACGGATCGAGAGCCATCGGTTGAAAACCAATACCCAATCCGCGACAGCCTTTCGCGGGTTCGGCGGACCGCAGGGCATGGTCGGGATCGAGCGGGTCATGGATCATGCCGCGCATGAACTGAAGATGGATCCGGTCGAATTACGGCGCCGGAACTATTACGCACCCCCGCACGCCGCCAAAGAAAGCCCTTCGATCGAAAAGCCTCTTGGGCATCCCGATCCGCATGAAGACCTCACAAGCCGCGGCGCGGTGGAGATGGGAAGCGCTCCGGTTCGACCTGTACCTGCGGGCGGCAACACGACGCCCTACGGAATGGACGTCAGCGACTTTGAATTGCACGGTCTGACCGAAGCCTTGCTTAAGTCCAGCGATTATCACGCGCGAAAGGCTGCTATTGAAAAATGGAATGCTGATAACAGCGTCATCAAGAAAGGAATCGCCTTTTCTCCGGTCAAGTTCGGCATCTCATTCACATTGACCCACCTTAACCAGGCCGGCGCATTGGTGCATGTCTACCAGGACGGCTCGGTTCACTTGAATCATGGCGGAACCGAGATGGGCCAGGGCCTGTTTCAAAAGGTGGCGCAGGTTGCTGCGTCGCGCTTTGGTATTCCGCTGGAGATGGTGAAAATCACCGCGACCGATACGGCCAAGGTGCCGAATACGTCGGCCACTGCGGCGTCTTCGGGTAGCGACTTGAACGGTATGGCGGTGAAGGCGGCATGTGACACAATTCGCGACCGCATGGCCGACTATCTTGCCGAGCGACATCAGGCCGAACCTGCGTCGGTCATTTTTGCCGATGGACACGTGTCCGTTGGCCAGGAACGCTATACGTTCGCCGAGGCGGCTGCAATAGCTTATCAGGGGCGCATCAGCCTGTCGGCAACAGGCTTTTACAAAACGCCCAAGATTGAGTGGGACCGAATAAAAGGGCGCGGGCGGCCGTTTTTTTACTTTGCCTACGGCGCATCCGTTACCGAAGTCGCCATAGATACACTGACCGGAGAGAACCGCATCCTGCGCACAGATATTCTGCACGACGCCGGGGCATCGCTGAACCCGGCCCTCGACATTGGGCAGGTCGAAGGTGGGTATGTGCAGGGCGCGGGCTGGCTTACGACCGAAGAATTGGTCTGGGACGGTCAGGGCAATCTCAGGACCCACGCGCCGTCAACATATAAGATTCCGGCCTGTTCCGACCGACCGGATGTTTTTAACGTCGCGCTTTGGGATGGCGAAAATCGGGAAGACACGATCTACCGGTCCAAAGCAGTGGGGGAACCGCCACTTATGCTGGGCATTTCAGCCTGGCTTGCCCTATCCAATGCGGTGGCGGCGTGCGGTGATGTCTATCCGGCACTCAATGCTCCAGGAACGGCCGAAGAGGTGTGGCGCGGGGTTCGAAGGGTAAAAGGAGGCGCGTAATGGGATTTGATCGGGAAGCTTTGAGTGAGGCCGTCAAAATCCACGGGACAGTTGTCCGGGTGGTCATCGCCGCCATCAAGGGGTCATCCCCGCGCGAAGTAGGTGCCGCGATGCTGGTTTGGAAGGATGGGCAGTCCGGCACCATTGGGGGGCCAGCTGGAGTATCAAGCGGCCGAGGCCGCGCGCGCTCAAAAGATGGCTTCTCGCCTGACTCACCACGCACTCGGCCCGGGTCTGGGACAATGCTGTGGTGGGGCAGTGACTCTGCTCAGCGAGGTCTATAACTCGGACCGCCTTAAGCTGTTGGACGATACCGTCATTGCCCGTGCGATTGCAGGCTCTGACATGCCGTTGACCGTGAAGCGCATGTTGATGCAGGCGCGAAATCAGGGCGTGCGACCCGAGGCGCAGCTGATCGACGGCTGGATGGTGGAGCCTGTTCACAAACCGGCGCGCAGCCTGTGGATTTGGGGGGCGGGTCACGTGGGCCGGGCTTTGGTCGAGGTTCTGTCGCCCTTGCCCGATGTGGCGATTACGTGGGTGGATACCGGACCCAAGCGTTTTCCTGACAAGATTCCAAGCGGGGTCACCGTCATACCGGTTGCAAAGCCATCGGAGCTGGTAAACCACGCACCGCATCATGCAGAGCATCTGGTGCTGACATATTCGCACAATCTGGATTTGGAACTGTGCAACAGGCTGCTTTTGCACGATTTCCGCTTTGCGGGGCTGATTGGCTCGGCTACGAAATGGGCGCGATTCCGGTCGCGGCTGGCGGCTCATGGGCATTCGCCCGAGCGGATCGGGCGGATCACCTGCCCAATTGGCGACCCGTCACTTGGTAAGCACCCGCAGATGATCGCCGTTGGCGTTGCCGCACAAATCCTGCGTCCGGCCCAATCGAACGACTTGAAGAAGGACCTGAGCGCGTGACCACTCCACTGTTAAGCTTGCAAGGGCTGACCAAAGCCTATCCCGGTGTCGTGGCCAACGATCAGGTGTCTTTTGACATCGGAGAAGGCGAAGTGCATGCGCTGCTTGGTGAAAATGGTGCTGGCAAATCAACGCTGGTCAAAATGATCTATGGCTTGGTAAAGCCGGACAGCGGATCAATGCTGCTGCGGGGGCAGCCCTATGCACCTCCCGAACCGCGAGCCGCGCGCGCCGATGGGATCGCGATGGTATTCCAGCATTTCTCATTGTTTGACGCTTTGAACGTGGCCGAGAACATCGCCTTGGGGATGGAGAACCCACCCGCGATGGGGGATCTGGCCTCGCGTATCCGCGAAGTGTCCGAAACCTATGGCCTGCCGCTGGACCCTTACCGCACCGTTGGAGATCTGTCCGCCGGTGAACGACAGAGGGTTGAGATCATTCGATGCCTGTTGCAGGACCCAAAGCTGTTGATCATGGACGAACCGACCTCGGTGCTGACCCCTCAAGAGGTCGAGATCTTGTTCGAAACCCTTAACAAATTGCGGTCAGAGGGAACTTCGATCCTTTATATCTCGCACAAACTGGAAGAGATCCGCACACTCTGTGATCACGCCACGATCCTGCGATTGGGCAAGAATGTGGGAGAATGCGTGCCTTCCGAGACCTCGGCGCGGGATATGGCCGAGATGATGGTGGGCTCGACTCTGCAGACGCCTGAGCGTGGGGCGCGCGCGTTCGGCGATGTCGCACTGGATGTCAGCGGCTTGTCCGTGCCGTCCCCGTCCGAGTTCGGGACCGACCTGCGCAATGTTCATATGACAGTCCGCAAGGGCGAAGTTCTGGGCATCGGCGGCGTGGCCGGCAATGGGCAGGACGAATTGCTGGGCGCGCTGTCCGGAGAAATCCTGACCGCAGCCGATGCCATCAAGTTCGTAGGTCAGCCGATCGGAAAACTGGGACCAACCGCGCGGCGGAAGCTGGGTGTTCTGACCGCGCCCGAAGAACGGCTGGGGCACGCTGCTGCACCTGACATGAGCCTGACCGAAAACGCGCTACTGACCGGATCGGTCCGCGAAGGATTGGAACGCAGTGGATTTCTGAAATGGGCCGAAACCCAAAGCTTTGCCGAGAAGATCATCTCTGCCTTCGACGTCCGCACACCCGGCGCTGAGAACGCCGCGCGATCCTTGTCCGGAGGAAACCTGCAGAAATTCGTGATCGGACGAGAGGTTTTGCAAGATCCCGACGTTCTGGTGGTCAATCAGCCAACATGGGGCGTAGATGCGGCGGCGGCAGCGGCGATCCGGCAGGCCATTCTGGATTTGGCGGCCAAGGGCACGGCGGTTGTCTGCATCAGTCAAGACCTCGACGAGCTTATGGAAATCTCGGACAGCTTTGCCGCCCTGAACGAAGGCCGACTGAGCGCGCCGCGCCCGACGACCGGTCTGACCGTAGACGAGATTGGCCTCATGATGGGCGGCGCACATGGCATGGAGGTGGCCCATGTGTGAGCGCAAGGCAGAACCAGAAAAGTATAAGAAATACAGGGGGATGGGTCTGTGATTGTGTTGGAGAAACGGCCTCAGCCGTCCAAGGCTTGGTCCTACGCGACCCCTTTGGTGGCTGTTCTGGCAACGATGGTGTTCGGGGGCGTGTTGTTTGCGCTTCTGGGCAAGAACCCGGTTGAGGCCATCGGCACCATCTTCTGGGAGCCTCTGTTCGGTGAATTTGCATTTTACTACCGCCCGCAACTGCTGGTGAAGGGCGCGCCTTTGGTGTTGATTGCCATCGGCCTGTCGCTGGGCTTTCGCGCGGGCATCTGGAATATCGGTGCCGAAGGTCAATACATCATGGGGGCCATCTTTGGCGCCGGAGCGGGCCTCGCATTTTACCCGCTGGATGCGTTTTACATCTTCCCAATCATGGTTCTGGCCGGCGCTTTCGGCGGCTGGGTCTGGGCCATGATCCCGGCAATTCTAAAGGTTCGCTTTGGCACCAACGAAATCCTCGTCTCGCTGATGTTGGTCTACGTGGCCGAGCAGATGCTGGCTTCGGTCTCGCTGGGGTTGCTGAAGAACCCAGAAGGCTTTGGCTTTCCCGGCTCGCGCAATCTGCAATCTTACGAGAGCGCCCACAATGCCGAGCTGATCGCCGGTTCGGGGATGCATTGGGGCGTCGTAACGGCGCTGATTGCGGTGATCTTCGCCTATGTCCTGCTGAACAGGCATATGCTGGGGTTCCACATCCGTCTTACGGGTGAAGCCCCTCGCGCGGCGAAATTCGCAGGTGTGAACCCGGCGCGGTTGATCCTGTTCTGTCTTGGCCTGTCCGGTGCTCTGGCCGGGCTGGCAGGCATGTTCGAAGTTTCCGGCCCCTCCGGCGTTGTTAGCATCGACTTTAACGTCGGTTACGGATTTACCGCGATCATTGTCGCTTTTTTGGGGCGCCTGCATCCTGTTGGCATCCTGCTGGCCGGCTTCCTGATGGCGCTCACCTATATCGGCGGCGAAATTGCCCAGTCTCAGCTGGGTCTGCCCGCTGCGGCCATTCAGGTCTTTCAGGGGATGCTGTTGTTCTTCCTGCTGGCCTTCGATCTTTTGACCAACTACCGCATTCGTGCGGCCCGTAGCGAGGTAGCCTGAGCCATGGACCTAGGTGAAATCAATCCCGTCCTCCTGATCGCCTCGCTTATGGTGGCCGCAACCCCCCTGCTATTGGCAGCCATCGGAGAACTGGTCGTTGAAAAGGCAGGCGTCCTGAACCTCGGCGTCGAGGGCATGATGATTGTGGGTGCCATCAGCGGCTTTGCGATCTCGGTCGAAACAGGTTCACCCTGGCTGGGTTTCGTTGCTGCGGCAGTCGGGGGGGCGGCGTTGTCGCTGCTGTTCGTTTTATTGACGCAGGTGGCGTTGGCCAATCAGGTGGCCAGTGGCCTTGCGCTTACGTTGTTCGGTCTCGGGTTCAGTGCACTGATGGGCCAGGGTTACGTAGGTGTTAAGCCGCCGGATATGGCCGAGATCCATATCCCCGTGATCAGTGATATCCCGGTCATAGGGCCCATTCTGTTCCAGCACGACCCAATTCTCTACGTTGGCATCGCTTTGACCGCAGCGGTTTGGGCCGTTCTGAAATACACCCGCGTCGGTCTGATCCTGCGAGCGGTCGGCGAGAACCACGACGCAGCGCATGCGCTGGGCTACAAGGTTATCAAAATCCGTATCATGGCGATCCTGTTCGGCGGCGCCTGCGCGGGCCTCGGTGGAGCTTACATCAGCCTGATCCGCGTGCCGCAGTGGACCGAAGGTATGACCGCTGGCGTCGGCTGGATTGCCCTTGCGCTGGTGGTCTTTGCCAGTTGGAAGCCATGGCGCGCCTTGCTGGGTGCCTATTTGTTCGGCGGCATCACCGTGTTGCAGCTGAATTTGCAGGCAGCGGGCGTTGCCATTCCTGTCGAGTATCTGGCAATGTCGCCCTACATCATCACGATCCTTGTGCTTGTGATCCTTTCGGCCGACAAGAGCAGCGCACCTGCCGCATTAGGCCGGATTTTCCATGCCTCGCACTAGACGGGGCCAATTGAACCAACTTGGGGAGTAACACATGAAATTCACGACACTTCTGGCAAGCGCCGCCATAGCGCTGGGTCTGGCCTCGGGGGCAATGGCTGACGACAAAACCAAAGTCGGTTTCGTTTATGTCGGGCCTGTCGGTGACGGCGGCTGGACTTATGAGCACAACAAGGGTCGTCTGGCTGTAGAAGAGCACTTTGGCGACAAGGTCGAAACCGTGTTTGTCGAATCAGTTCCCGAGGGTCCGGACGCAGAGCGCGTCATGACCCAGATGGCGCTAGAGGGCGCGGATCTGATTTTCACCACCTCGTTCGGCTATATGGACCCCACCATCAACGTGGCCAAGAAATTCCCGGACGTGAAGTTCGAGCATGCGACCGGTTACAAAACGGCTGACAATGTCTCGGTCTACTCCGCTCGTTTTTACGAGGGTCGTGCCGTTCAGGGTCACATCGCGGGTAACATGACGGAGTCGAACATCATCGGCTACATCGGATCCTATCCGATCCCCGAAGTCATCCGTGGCATCAACTCGGCTTACATCCATGCCCAAAAGGTTAACCCGGATGTCGAATTCAAGATCGTTTGGGCCTACACTTGGTTTGATCCCGCGAAAGAGGCTGACGCCGCCACCGTTCTGATCGAACAGGGCGCAGACGTAATCCTGCAGCACACCGACTCGACCGCGCCTCAGGCGGCTGCGCAAGAGGCTGGCAACGTTGTGACCTTCGGTCAGGCCTCGGACATGAGCGAATACGCTCCGTTCCCGCGCGTGTCATCGATCATTGATGATTGGGCGCCCTACTACATCGCACGGACTCAGGCCGTTATGGATGGCACATGGGAAAGCGCCAATACATGGGATGGCATCCGCGAAGGCATGGTTGCAATCGGCGAGATCACGGACGCGGTTCCCGCCGATGTCAAAGAAGAGGCACTGGCACTGAAGGCCGCAATGGCCGCAGGCGAATACCACCCTTTCACCGGTCCAATCAAAAAACAGGATGGCAGCGATTGGCTTGCTGAAGGGGAGGTCGCGGATGATGGCACCCTGGCAGGCATGAACTTCTATGTCGAAGGTCTGGAAGGCGAAATTCCGCAATAAACAGCGATGGACGAATACATGGGCCGGTCAAATGACCGGCCCTTTATTGTTTTGGATTAGGTCGAACGAAATTCTTGACGGACAATTAATGTTGCCGGACTGATAGATCAGTCGCAGAAAGGAACTCACAACCCCGATGGCAACCCAGACACAAGGCGCCACCCGTTGGTGGATATTGGCGGCCATGGGGGCCATTCTGGGCGTGATCCTGTTGGATGAAACGGTGGTCAGCGTCGCCCTGTCCACGATCAAGCAGGACCTTGGCCTGACGCGGCTGCAATCCCATTGGGTCGTCAACATTTACCTTCTTGTTCTGGCCTGTTTTGCAGGCGCAGCCGGACGTTTGGGCGACATTCTTGGGGCCCGCTGGCTGCTGAGTGCTGGATTGCTGATCTTTGGTCTGGCTTCTGCCTTAGGCGGCTTCGCAGAAAGCGCGTTGGACCTTCTTTTGGCCCGCGCGGTGCAAGGCCTAGGCGCGGCGCTCATATTCCCCCTGTCTCTGTTGATCTTGATCCGATCCTTTGAAACCGACGAACAAGGATTGGCACTGGGTCTGTATGGCGCAATCGGAACGGTGTTCCTGTCGATGGGTCCACTGGTCGGAGGGCTGTTGACCGAACATCTGTCATGGCGCTGGATTTTCTGGGTGAACCCGCCAATCGTTCTGATCGTAGCGGCCATTGCCTGGACCTGTTGGCGTGATACGCCGCAAGAGCCAGAGCTAGGGTTCGACTGGAAAGGCGTCCTGTTACTGGTAACTGGCTTGGCTGCTATGGTTTTTGGCATCATGGAAGGACCGGATCGCGGGTGGCTGCAGCCTGAGGTTCTGGCGGCGCTGATTACCGGGATCCTGCTGCTTGCAGTTTTCATTCCGGTCGAACGCGCCGCGCCATCTCCGCTGATTGATGTGGCGCTTTTTGCAAATCCCAGTTTCGGCGCAGCCAACATGATTATCTTTACCGCGCAATTCGTGAAAATCGTGCTGTTCGTGTTCGGGGCGCTGTATTTCCAGTCCGAACTTGGATTTTCGCCCCTTGCGGCGGGTGCTGCGCTGCTGCCAGTTGCAATCCCGCAGGTCTTCATTGCGCCTTTGGCAGGGAAGGTCGCGGATCGTTTCGGCACCCGGGTGCCTTCGATTTTAGGCGTTGCGTTTGGCTTGATCGGAGTGGTTTTGGTTGCCGGTGGGATGCAAATCGGGCAGAGCCGGTTGATCGTCGCCGGTTTTCTGATCTGGGGGTGTTGTGCCCCATTCCTTTTTGTCCCGCCACGTCGGGCTGTTATGACCTCGGTGCCACAAAACCTGCATGGTCAGACAAGCGGAATATCCATGACGTTCCAATTGTTGGGTGGAACCATGGGTATGGCCTTGGCCAGTACCACTTTCGCAATTACGAGGTCGTACCCGGTGGTCTTTTGGGTGATCGCTACATTTGTTGCTTGCGTTTTTGCGTATGCGTTCTTGGCGCTCGACCGTCCGAATAACTCGGAAGAGCAGAACAAGGTCGCATGACGGCTAAGGCCCGCGCTTTAGCGGGCCTTCGAAACTTCTGTGGTCTTTTTCTTGTGTTGCCAAGCAATCGCCGGATTTATTCGTGCATTCGAATGACATCCTCGCCGTCTTGATCGGTGCAGAACCACAGCGCCGCTAACGGTTTTAGTGACCTGTCAGAACCAGCGTGTTGACCGGCATCAGGATCAGACGCAAACGCAGACCCGCCGCGTGCACAACACCAATGGTGTCGACGACGTGCAGAAAAGCCCTATCCCAGAACCCAAGGCTCTCATCCTCGAGCTTTTCATGATTGTCGGTATAGACATTTGCCAAACAGTTGCTGCCCGGTGGAATTGCGTCGGCCATGCCTTTGTACAGAGGCTCCAGATAGACCAGGATGGACCCCGGAACCCTGTTGCTCTGCACGTCGCGCAACTCGTCGGACGGCCTGATCTGGCCGGATGGGATCACATCCTGGACCTCGACCACAACAACCGGGATCACTGTGAACGGCTTGGTCATGCAGCCCAGTTCCCCGATCATGCCGGGTTTGATGACCTGCGCGGAAAGCTGGTTGAAGGCAGCCTGAAACCGGTCATGCCCGGACGCGGACGGCACAAGTATGCCGGCCGGGCGCAGCAGCGGGCTGACATAATCCCCAGCCTGCAATCCGAACTGTTCGATCCGGCCGGTCACCCCTGCGTTGATCACGGTTTTGTCCAGCTCGGTAAGAGCCGCATCCAACTGCGCATTGGCGCTGGCGAGTTGGGCGGGGATCAGTTCCTCGATCTGCTGAACGACGGCGGCGCGCTGCGACTCGGCCGCTGTGACCTGAGCTTCTCGTTCGGCAACCAGATTTTCCAGCCGTTCGATTTCAGCCAAGCGCACAGCGCTGGAGCCTTCGTCGCGCAAAGTGGTATTGCGTTCCAAATCCTCAATAGACTGCGCCAGCGCGGCGCGGGCACCGGCAATACCGGCCTCGGCCTCGGCCAGATCCGTTTCGGCCACTTTTAACGATGCCTGAACCTGAGCGATCTGCGCGTGTGCAGATTCCACCTGTGCCGTCTGCGTGAAATCCTCGATCCGGAATATCGGCTGACCTGCTGTCACCAATTCGTTGTTGCGAACATAGACTTCCGAGACGCGGCCGCCGAGTTGAGGCAGGATCGTTACCGTCCGGAAATACGAGGCCGCCGTTTTACTGGCCGGGTGAAAGTAGAACAACGTAGTGATCACCGTCAGCGCCAGAATTGCGCAGGTGGTCAAACCCCAGCGCAACTCATACCACATCGTGAACAAGGTGATCTCGCGCCCGATCCGCTTGCCCTGTACGAAGCGGCGGAACAGATAGTCGGGCAGCACGGTGACAAGCGCGCACATCATTGTCTCAAGCATGTCTTAATGCTCCTGCGGCGCTGTGGGTTCGGGGTGTTCGACCGGCATTTCCTCGATCACCGGTTCGGGCTCGCGTTGCGGCCCAAGGGACCGGATGGCGTCGGCGATTGAGCGCAGAGGGGCGGCAAAATCGGGGAACTGAAATCCGGCAACTAAAATGGCGGCCACCCAGAACAACCCGTTATGCGTGAACAAGGCCAGCAACGCCAGAATGCCCACCAATTGAAACTGGGGGTGATTTGATTCATGCGCGATCTTTTCTGGTATCGAGTGCAGGGTGAAGTACGCAACACCAATCAAGATGATCAATACAACTGTGAAAACGACCATGAACGTGAATAGGAAATCACTTCCGTCCGCCTGGGTCACGTAGGACGGAATATGTCCTGTGGCCATCGGGTGCAGTTCTGCGGTGTCCACCCTACCCTCCTGCTTATGCTTTTCCCTTGTTTGGATGGGTTGATGCGCAAATTCAAGCCTGCATATAGTGGCTGCGATGGATTGCAGACCCCTCCACTATCTCACAAGGCTCAGATGACCAACGAATTTATCCTTTTGCCAAACCGAGCCGGACCCGGTCGGTATTCAAGCGAGTTATGATTGATTTCCTCGTTATTGGCGGCGGCATCGCCGGGTTGAGCGTGGGTGCACGCCTATCCGGCAATAGCACCGTCACCGTGCTGGAGGCGGAAGATGCGCTTGGGTACCACAGCTCGGGCCGGTCGGCGGCCATGTTTGCACCCAATTATGGCCCGCCTTCGGTCCTTACCTTAAACCAGGCCAGTTCCGCGTTCTTCGAAACGCAGGGCTACCTGTCGCCGCGCGGTTGGGTGCTGGTGGGAGGAAAAGATCAACGCAATGTGTTTGAGCAAGACACCATGCACCTTGGCGGAGAGCAGATTTCGATCGATGAGGCGATCCGTCTTGTTCCGATCCTGAACCCAAAAACCGTTGGATATGCGGCCCACAGCATGGATGAGTCGGACATCGACACCGACCGTATGATGCAGGATTTTGCCCGAACCATTCGGCGCAATGGCGGTTCGGTTCTCACACAGCAAAGCGTAAAGGCGATGCGCAAATCCGGTCACTGGACCGTCGAAGCCGCCGAGGTGTTCGAGGCCCGCAACGTTGTGAACGCGGCGGGCGCATGGGTCGATGAAATCGCTCAGATGGCTGGTATTGCACCCATTGGAATCACGCCTCTGCGCCGGTCGATGGCGCGCATCTCCGCGCCGGGTGATCACGACCTGAGGAACTGGCCGATGATGCTGGGTGCGGGCGAAAGCTGGTACGCCAAACCTGATGCCGGCAAGCTGATCGTGTCCCCTGCAGAAGCGGACCCAACAACGCCGCATGATGCCTATGCCGACGATATGGTACTGGCCGAAGGGCTGGCACGGTATGAGGACATGGTGACCGAGCCGGTGACGCGGTTGGAATCCAACTGGGCCGGGTTGCGGAGCTTTGCTCCGGATGGAACCTTGGTTCTGGGTCCCGAGCCTTCTGACCCTTCGTTCATATGGTCTGCCGGTCAGGGTGGGTACGGGTTCCAGACCGCCCCCGCTGCCTCACAACTGGTGGCCGATCTTGCAACGGGCGTGCCACCACAGATTGATGCGGCCAGCGTCTCGGCCCTGAAACCGGAAAGACTGCGCCAATGACAAAGCGCACGCTGCCTCCAAACGCCAGCGTTGTCACCGAGGGTGCTGGCGCCAAACTGGTCGCTCCGGCAGCAACCAGAAATGCCGCGGCGTTGTGCGATCTGCTGGATCGCTTCGCGCCACGGTCTGGCCGTGCGCTGGAACTGGCCAGCGGGACCGGGCAGCATATCATGGCGTTTGCCCAGCGCTTGCCAGATTTGCAGTGGCTGCCCAGCGAAGTGACCGCTGAACGCCGGGCCAGCATTGGTGCCTATACCCACGGCATGCCGAATGTATCGGCGGCGGCGCATATCGATGCAGTTCAGGTCGGGTGGCATGAGGCATTCGGAAAACAGAACCTGATCGTTCTGATCAACCTCCTGCACCTGATAAGCTGGCCGGAGGTCGAAACCCTGATCACCGAAGCTGCGTTGGCCCTTGAGCACGGTGGGCGCTTGGTTCTGTACGGGCCTTTCAAGCGCGCAGGGCGGCTGACGAGTGACGGTGACCAGAGGTTTCACGATGCGCTAAAGCAGCAAGACCCCGACATTGGCTACAAGGATGATGGTCAGATGCGGGACCTGCTGCACGCCCGCGGTCTTCAACTGGAGGAGAGCGTAGAAATGCCCGCCAATAACCTGGCTTTTGTGGCAAAAAAGCCAATCACCTGATCAAGATCAAGGCTGGTCTCATCCTTCGCGCATCATATGCGGTTTATCATATGTTTAAAGAAGGATGCCACAATGACATGGCAGAACGCATTGTCGGGAACACGCGACGGATTGCGCAACCTACACGGAGCGATCCCCGATACCGCCCGCGCCTTTGGTGCGCTTGGGAAAGCGGTCAAGGAAGGCGGCGCACTGGATTACAAGACCAAAGAACTCATCGCCTTGGGCATGTCGATCGCCATCCGCTGCGAACCCTGCATCACATTGCATACCGAGGCCCTGATCAAGGCCAGAGCTACGCGCGCAGAATTCTCGGATGTGCTCGCCATGGCCGTGCAGATGGGCGGCGGTCCTTCTATGATGTACGCGGCCAAGGCTTTGGAGTGCTTTGACGAGCTAAGCGCATAGACAACCCACCAATGGTGGTCCGTTCACAGGCGGCACCTTGTGGTGCCGCCCGTTTTAATATGCTCAACCGTCTTTGCGGATGGTCTCGTTTTTCGGATCATAGGGGCTGTCGCAGGTGACGACCGCATCCCACAGCTTGTCTTGCATCTTGACCTGCAGCTTTGTGCCTTCGACCGCCAGTTCTGGGGTTACATAGCCCATACCAATGGATTTTTCGAACGCGACCGAGTACCCGCCCGAGGTCAGACGCCCCACGCGCGCGCCTTCCGGTGTATACAGCACCTCGCGGCCCCATGGGTCGGCGTCGTCCGGTCCGTCGATCAGTAGCGTGCAGCACTTCACGCGCACACCGGTCTCTTCCAGCTTGGCCTTGCCGTAAAAGTCTTTCGACAGGTCGACAAAGCGCGGCAGGTCGGCTTCCAGCGGGGTCGCGTCGCGGCCCAGTTCAGTACCGAAGGCGCGATAGGATTTTTCCTGACGCAGCCAGTTCTGGGCGCGGGCGCCGACCAGTTTCATACCATGCTTCTCACCGGCTTTTTCAAGCAGGTCGAACAGGTAGTTCTGCATTTCGATCGGGTGGTGCAGTTCCCAACCCAACTCACCAGTATAGGCCACGCGGATCGCGTTGACCGGGCACATGCCCAGTTCGATCTGACGGGTCGACAGCCACGGGAAGCGCTTGTTGGACAGTGCGGTTTCCGGATCGGCGTCTTTGATGACCTCTTTCAGAACATCACGCGATTTGGGGCCGGCGATGGCGAAGACGCCCCACTGAGTGGTCACGTCCTGGATCTCGATGTAACCGAACTCCTTTATCTTGTCGTCAGCCGCCTTGCGCAGGTAGTCGGCGTCGTACTCGGTCCAGGCACCGGCAGAGACGATGTAGTAGGTGTTGTCACCATTGCGGACGATGGTGTATTCGGTACGGGTGGTGCCGTGCGCGGTCAGTGCGTAGGTCAGGTTGATGCGTCCGACCTTGGGCAGCTTGTTGCAGGTGAACCAATCCAGGAACTGGGTCGCACCGGGGCCTTTGACGACATGCTTGGTGAAGGCCGACGCGTCGATCAGGCCAACGCCCTCGCGGATCGCTTTGGCTTCTTCGACAGCATGTTGCCACCAGCCACCACGGCGGAACGAACGGCTTTCTTTGTCGAAACTGTCAGGTGCATCGACCGGACCGAAGTAGTTCGGGCGTTCCCAGCCATTAACCCAGCCGAATTGAGCGCCGCGCGCTTTCTGGCGCTCATAGGCCGGAACAGTCCGCAGCGGACGGCAGGCTTCACGCTCTTCATCTGGGTGGTGCAGGATGTAGACGTGCTCATAGCACTCTTCGTTCTTGCGCGCCGCGAATTCGGTGGTCATCCAGTTGCTGCTGTAGCGTTTGGGGTCTAGCGAGGCCATGTCGATCTCGGCTTCGCCATCGACCATCATCTGTGCCAGATAATAGCCAGTGCCGCCTGCAGCGGTGATACCGAACGAGAAGCCCTCGGCCAGCCACATATTGCGCAGGCCCGGAGCGGGGCCAACCAGAGGGTTGCCGTCGGGGGTGTAGCAGATCGGGCCGTTGAAGTCGTCTTTCAAACCAGACTCGGCGCAAGACGGCACACGCTCAGCCATTGCCATGTACTGATCTGCGATGCGGTCCAGATCCAATGGGAACAGGTCTGCACGGAAGCTGTCCGGCACACCGTGTTCGAATTGCGCGGGTGCGCCATGTTCGTAGATACCCAGAATCCAGCCGCCGCGTTCTTCGCGCGCGTAGGATTCATTGTCGGCGTCACGGACAACGGGGTGCTCCGGGTTGCCCGCTTCGCGCCATTTGACCAACTCGGGGTCTTTGTCCATGACGATGAAAGTGTGTTCGACCGGGATCGCAGGCATCTTGATGCCCAGCATCTTGGCGGTGCGCTGTGCGTGGTTGCCCGATGCGGTCACGACGTGTTCGGCGGTGATCACCACCTGCTCGTCTGACGGGATGAGGTTAGCGCCTTTTTCCACCATCTTGGTGCAGGTGACTTCCCAATGGGTGCCGGTCCAGTAGAAGGCATCGGCCTGCATCTTGCGCACAATGTCGACACCGCGCTGACGGGCACCCTTGGCCATCGCCTGTGTCACGTCGGCAGGGTTAATATAACCGTCCTCGGTGTGATAGATCGCGCCTTTCAGGTCCGAGGTTTCGATCAGCGGCCAGCGTTCCTTGATCTGTTCGGGCGTCAGCCATTCATAGGCGACATCGCAGGTCTCGGCGGTCGAGGCATAGAGCATGTACTCATCCATACGCTCCTGTGTTTGCGCCATGCGCAGGTTACCGACTACCGCGAAGCCGGCGTTCAGGCCGGTCTCTTCCTCAAGCGTCTTGTAGAAATCGACCGAGTATTTGTGGATGTGGGTCGTCGCATAAGACATGTTGAACAGCGGCAGCAGGCCAGCCGCATGCCAAGTCGAGCCCGAGGTCAGCTCATCCCGCTCGATCAGCATCACATCATCCCAGCCCGCCTTGGCCAGATGATAGGCAATCGAGGTTCCGACGGCGCCGCCGCCAACGACCAGTGCTTTGACTTGGGTTTTCATTCGCCCGCTCTCCGGATTGAGTCTGTTTGGCATGGTTTATGCCCAACGCGGGACCAAATCGCCAAGTCCATCCGACGCAATTGCGCGCAAAACCGACGCAAGCGACCCCAACTGGCCCTGTGCCCGTGGGTCGACGGTTGAAATTCGCCAATTACGAAAGGTGAAATCTGTGCCGCGTCAGACGATTTTGCCGGGATTCATGATGTTGTGTGGATCAAGCGCGGCTTTGATCGCGGTCATGTACCGGGTGGCCGCGCCCAATTCCTTGAGCAGATAAGGGCGTTTCCCCTGCCCTATTCCGTGCTCGCCAGTACATGTCCCCTCCATCGAGATGGCAAGATCATTGAGCCACCCAACAAATTCATCCGCCTTGGCAATTTCATCCGCATTCTGCATGTCGATCAGTGGCAAAGTGTGAAAATTTCCGTCCCCAACATGCCCGACAATGGGGGCGATCAAACCCAGTTCGGCAGCCTTGCCTTGCGCGGCTGTAACGGCCTCGGCCAGCCGAGAGATCGGAACGCAAACATCTGTCGAAATCCCCTGCGCACCCGGACGCAGTTGCAAACAGGCCCAATACATATCATGACGCGCCTGCCAGAGTTTGTTGCGTTCTTCTGTGGTGGAGGTTGCCGCGAAATCTGCCCCCCCAAATTCCTGCGCAATCTGCCCAAAAGTTTCGGCCTGTTCGGCGGCCCCCGTTACCGAACCATGAAACTCCAGCAACAGCAATGGCGTTTCCGGCAAAGCCAGACCGGAATAGGCATTGGCCGCCCTGACCGACATCTCATCCAGCAATTCGATCCGGGCGACCGGAATGCCATATTGGATGGTCATTATCACTGCCTGACAGGCGGCATCAATCGTTGGGAAAGAGCAGCGGGCTGAACTGATCGCTTCTGGGATGCCATGCAACCGAAGAGTGAGTTCTGTGATGATACCCAACGTGCCCTCTGCGCCGATCAGCAGGCGCGCCAAGTCGTATCCTGCCGACGATTTTCTGGCACGGTTGCCGGTGCGGATGATCTGCCCGTCTGGCATGACAGCCTCTAAGCTCAAAACGTTGTCTTTCATGGTTCCGTACCGCACCGCGTTGGTGCCCGAGGCGCGGGTGGCGGCCATCCCCCCCAGCGAGGCGTTGGCCCCGGGATCGATTGGAAAGAACAAACCCTTGTCGCGTAGATGGGTGTTCAGATCTTCTCGTGTGACTCCCGGCTCGACCACACAATCCAGATCCGCTGCGTTTACGGCCAGAACTCGGTTCATTTCAGTCAGATCAACCGAAATCCCGCCGGCCGGCGCATTCACATGCCCTTCCAGCGAGGTACCGGTTCCAAACGGGATCACCGGCACCTGATGCGCGGCACAGGTTTTGACGATTTCGGACACGTCTTCGGTGGAGTGTGGAAAGACGACCGCGTCAGGGCTTTGATTTTCAATCCACGTCGTTGTGTGGCCATGCTGTTCGCGGATTGCGGCCCCCGTCTGCAACTGGTCTCCGAACCGCTGCTTCAGAATACCGACGGCTGTCTCGATACCAGACTCGTTTCGCGGCATTGCAGATGCCTGCACCATTGTAGTCCTCCCACACCCGCGCGCAGCAGGCCTTTCAGATCATGACTAAAAGGCATGCCAGATCGCGGCAATACCTACAAAACGGGGTGCTTACTCGCCCAGCGCGATCCCTTCGCGCCTGGGATCAGCACCGCCGCGCAAACCATCCCTGATTTCGATGGCGTGAAGGCCAGAGGTCAGGTCGCGCGGGTTCACTTCGAACCCGATCTCAGTCAGCACGTCGACATATCCTTCCGCATCCGTGCCAAGCTCGACATCATAGGTGCCGAACCGGTTAACCAGATGCGGTAGCGATACGGCCTGCTGGATGTCCATGCCCCAATCTGCCCAAGCGATGATCGACTTGGCGACGTAACCGATAATGCGGCTGCCGCCCGGCGATCCAATCGCCAGCACCGGCGCGCCATCCTGCATCACAATCGTCGGGCTCATTGACGAACGGGGCCGTTTTCCAGGCGCGAGCCGGTTGGCGATCGGCACGCCCTCGCGATGGGTGCGGAACGAGAAATCCGTCAGCTCGTTGTTCAGCAGAAACCCGTTGGTCATCAGGCGCGAGCCAAATCCATTTTCAATGGTCGTCGTCATCGACAGAACGTTGCCGTAGCTGTCCACAATCGAGATATGCGAGGTCGAGGGCAGTTCTAGTGACTCATCGTCCACCCAGTTCGAAGCGTGATCAAATTCCGGATTGCCGGGTGCGACCTCAATCAACGCGCTTTCCGCATCCAGCAATTCGGCTCGCTGAGACAGGTAAGCAGGGTCGACCAGACCCTTGGTCGGCATGGGGACGAAATCACTGTCGGCCATATAGCGTCCACGGTCTGCAAAGGCGAGGCGCGAGGCTTCTCCGATCAGCCGCCATGCTTCTAAGCTTTCTGGTCCCATCGCTGCCAGATCATAGCTGTTCAGCATGCCCAGAATCTGCCCTACGGTCAGTGCGCCGGATGACGGCGGCCCCATCCCGCAAACCTCATAAACCCTATAGGCCGCACAGACCGGCTCGCGCTCGATGACCTGATAGAGCGCAAGGTCAATCCCGGACAGAACGCCGGGATTGCCGGGTGCAGTACGGACGGTACTGATAATCCCGGATGCAATGTCACCGCCGTAGAAGCCTGCAGCCCCTTCGGACGCCAGAACGCGCAGCGTTTCGGCATAGTCCGGGTTCATCAGGCGCTGCCCTTGCTGCAAGGGCTGACCACCCGGCAGGAAATACTCGGCAGTTGCCGAGAACCGAGACAACCGCTCGGCATCGTTTTCGACAAGGCGGGCCAGTCGGGGCGACACCAGAAAACCCTCATCCGCCAAGCGGATACCATCGGTAAACAGCCCGGGCCATGGAGAGCGTCCCCATTTGCGATGCGCCTCTTCCAGCAGCGCAGGCGTGCCCGGCGTTCCAACTGACAGACCGCCAACAACGGCGTCAAAGAACTTCATCGGCTCACCGTTTTCGTCCTGGAACAGGGTCGGTGTGGTCGCCAGAGGTGCGGTTTCGCGCCCATCCAGCGTGGTCAACTGGCCGGTGGCTGCATCATACCAAACCAGAAATGCACCACCACCCAAACCCGACGATTGCGGCTCGACCAGCCCCAAAACGACTTGAACGGCAACCATTGCATCTGCCGCTGAACCGCCCGCACGCAGTACCCTGGCGCCAGCCTCAACCGCCAGAGGATTGGCTGCAGAGACCATCCAGTTTTCAGCCACGACCGGAACACCGGTGGACTTCGCTTCCAGCGCCGCAATGACCTCGTCGGTCAAGGCCTGAACCTGACCTTCAGACGCACCTTCAGGTGCAACGGCATCGGCGGTTTCCTGAGCAAAGGCCGGAGCGGTAAAGGCAATGGCAGAAAACAGTAACCCGGAAATTCGACTGGTGTGCATTTTATCCTCCAATTCGTTCATTGCTTTCAACGCTGTACCGGCCTCACCTTCCGGACAACCGCGAACTGAAACGCGTCTGATCCGCGGCAGCCTTCGCTGCGCAGTTTGGGGCCCAAGTGTCAATCACATACGACGTTAGACGATGTTTCGCGATCTTTTTCATACTGATCCAAACAGGGAAACTCGGGCAACCATTCCTCGCGGTGGCGCACCCAGCATTCATAGGTTGGGGTCAGCTGGTTGGGTTGATCAAGCGCTCCCAGATGGATTTCGATTTCGTCACCCGTGCGGGCAAAGACCGGCGAGCCGCAACTCGGGCAAAAGAATCGACCAGCATAGCCGCGTGTTTCGCCTTCGATCTGCACCGAATTCTCAGGGAAAATTGCGGCCGTATAAAACAAAGCACCGTGATGCTTGCGGCAGTCGATGCAATGGCACAACCCAACCCGCACAGGCTGGCCTGATGCCACAAATCGTACCTTGCCGCACCCGCATCCCCCTTGAAACTGATCCATATGCGACCCTTTCCCGACGCCCTAAAGCATCGATGGGACAACCTGATCCGGTGGGCGATGGCCATCCTCAAACGTCTTGATGTTGATGATGACTTTTTCGCCCATTTCGATTCGACCCTCCAATGTAGCCGATCCCATATGGGGCAGCAGAACCACGTTGGGCAACTGACGCAGGCGAGGGTTCACGTTAATGCCGTGTTCATAAACGTCCAGACCGGCCCCGGCGATGTCTCCCGTGCGGATCAGACGGGTCAGCGCGTTCTCGTCGACAACCTCGCCCCGAGATGTGTTCACAATCACTGCCGTTGGTTTCATAAGCTTCAGGCGACGTGCGTTCATCAGATGAAAGGTGGATGGCGTTGACGGGCAATTGACCGAGATCACATCCATGCGCGCAACCATCTGGTCTAGGCTTTCCCAATAGGTTGCTTCCAAATCCTCTTCGATCTCTGGTCGCAGCCGTCGGCGATTGTGATAATGCACCTGCATGCCAAACGCGCCCGCACGCCGGGCCACGGCCTGTCCGATCCGTCCCATGCCCAGAATGCCCAGACGCCGCCCGCCAATCCGGCCGCCGAGCAAGGCGGTGGGTGCCCAACCGGCCCAGTCCCCCTGCTGCATGACACCAAGACCCTCGGGGATACGGCGCGTCACCGCCAATATCAGCGCCATCGTCATATCGGCCGTGTCATCGGTCAGGACACCCGGCGTATTCGATACCAGAATACCGCGCTGCCGTGCGGTCGCGACGTCGATGTTATCGACGCCAGCCCCGTAATTGGCGATCAGGCGCAGGTTTTCTCCAGCCTGCCCAAGGAGCCCGCCGTCAATTGCATCCGTGACCGTCGGAACCAGCACATCGGCCTCTTTGACCGCGCTCACCAACTCTTCCCGTGACATGGGGGTGTCGGCCTCGCGCAACCGGACATCGAACAACTCACTCAACCGGGTTTCCACCGCTTCGGGCAACCGTCGCGTGACGACAACACTCAGACGTTCTCTTGGCACCTCTGCCCTCCCACTTCTTTGCAATCGTGCGCGCGCCATGGCATCGTGGCGCAGGATAAGGCGGGGCACAAGAACCCTGAGGCATTGAGTCCACCTTTTTTCGAAAGCAGATCAACAGGCATAAGAGCAGATAGTCAGTGAATGGTCTTCTACCGGTAAAACGTCGTTTATTGGCGATCCTACCCGTAATCGTTCTTGCGTTCAGCCCGCTTGCGGGGGCTGCGCAGGACAAGCGCGGTCCGGTGACCAATCTGCCACTGCCGCGCTATGTGTCGATGAAAGCCGCCGAAGGCAATGTACGGCGCGGTCCGTCTTTGACCCATCGGATCGACTGGGTGTTCAAGCGGCGCGGCATGCCGTTGCAAATCACGGCCGAGTATGGGAACTGGCGCAAGGTTCAGGACCGAGACGGCGCCGGCGGCTGGGTTCACTATGCGCTGCTATCCGGCGTTCGAACGGTATTGATCGACTCTGAGATTCTACCAGTCTATTCCCGGCCAGACCCGAGTTCGCAGGTCAACGCGCATTTCGAAACTGGTGTGGTGGCACGCCTCGGAAGTTGCTCGCTCGACTGGTGTCGCATTTCCGCAGGCGGCTACCGCGGTTGGGCGCTGAAATCGAACCTGTGGGGCGTCGATCCGTCGGAAATCCGCGACTGACCTGCGATCGTTCGTTGCGACGGTGTGCGCTCTTCAGGCCTCGCCGTCGCCCTCACCGCCACGTGCGCCCAGTTCCTTATCCAAAAGCAAAAGGTTCCAGCGATCTCCGTTGGCCGCCTTGGTCTTGTCCAGAATCTGAGTGAACAGGTCTTCTTCTTCGGTTTGTTCGGCCAAAAACCAGTTCAGCATGTTCTGTGTGCTGTATTCCTTGACCTTATGCGCCAGCTCAAAAAGTGCGTTGATCTGACCGGTCACTGTTTCCTCGTTTGCCAAGGCGTGCTCGAGCGCTTCGACAGGGGACGCGTAGTCCGCCTTTGGCTTGGCAATTCCGTCCACGTCAATACGCCCGCCGCGCTTTGCCATGAAATCAAAGATGCGCATCGCGTGGGTGCCTTCTTCGGCAGAGTGTTCCCGGAACCAGTGCGCAAAGCCCGGCAATTCCTGGGCTTCGAAATAGGCCGCCATGGCAAGATAGGTGTAGGACGCATGAAGCTCGCTATTGATCTGACGGTTCAGCGCATCCGCAACGTCTGGATTCAGTTTCATGGACCGTTCCTTTTTTTTCGGTTTTCGAAGTGCACCCGTAAGCTAGGCAGTTCCGATGCGGATTGCAACGACGATCAGGGCTTTTACCAATTGATTTCATTGTGTTAATACGCCATCTCTGGTAATGAAACGCAGTCGCAACCAAACGTGGCGACCACCGATACAAAGGGCAGAAAATGAGAGCTGTCACATATACCAAATTTGGCACAGCTGCGGACGTTTTGCGCATTCAGGACCTGCCGCCGATACCTCCGGGCCCCGGCGAGGTGACGGTCGATCTAGTTTATTCGGGTGTGAATCCATCGGATGTCAAAGCCCGTGCCGGTGCCCGACCCGGCGTGACCAAACCACCCTTTCCGATGGTTGTGCCGCACAGTGACGGATCGGGGGTGATCTCAGCGATGGGCACCGGTGTAATGCCTTCACGGATCGGCGAGCGTGTGTGGATCTGGAACGGGCAATGGCAACGCGCCTTTGGCACAGCCGCGTCGCAGATCACGCTGCCAGAGGCTCAGGCAGTCCCGCTTCCGGATGCTGTGTCTTTGCAGACCGGCGCGGTGCTGGGGATACCGGGCCTGACGGCAGCCCATGCGGTCTTTTCCGGCGGAGATATCGCAGGCCAGACCGTTCTCGTCCACGGCGGCGCGGGTACGGTCGGGTATCTGTGCGTGCAGCTAGCCAAATGGGGTGGCGCGCACGTGATCGCGACGGCCAGCCCCCATAGCTTCGGCCGGGTGCAAGAGGTCGGTGCAGACCGTGTTGTAGATTATGGTGCCGATGATGCGGCTGCGCAAATCCTTGACGCAAACGCCGGACAGCCGATCAATCGAATCATAGACGTGGAGTTTGGCCAGAATGCCGAGACCAATGCGGCTGTCATTGCAGAAAACGGCCGCATCAACACATACGGCTCAGCACGCAACATGGCCCCCAGCCTGCCGTTCTATCCCCTGATGTTCAAGGCGGTAACGGTTGAACTGATTCTGGTTTACCTCCTGCAACCCGACCAGCGCCGCGCAGCCGCAGAAAAACTGCACAGCGCATTGACCCAAGGCGGGCTGACCTGCCCTGTTCAAAAGGTTCTACCGATGCAGGACTGCGCGGTAGCGCATGAATTGGTACACGCCGGTAACCGGACCGGATCGGTATTGATGGAGACTGTATGAACGGGGTTCTTGCTCTTGTTCAAACTGTTCGATGTTTTTGCCTAAAAGCTCTTGAACACCACCGGCAACAATCGTAGATAGCCGCTCACCGTTGGGGTGTAGCCAAGTGGTAAGGCAGCGGTTTTTGGTACCGTGTATCGTAGGTTCGAATCCTACCACCCCAGCCATAAATTTTCCCTACTTTACAATAGCTTACGAGTATCGTTTTTGCGTGGCTTCGCAAATCCAAGCGTAAATTACTGTGGAAAACTGTGGAAAAACTGTGGAAACGGCAAAAATGTTACCGGAAAGAAACCGGTAACATTCTGTTTTCATTATAAAAATGAAACCTACGATGTATGGTAATTGAATCTGGGAATAATTGGCTGTTCACGCCTAGCTCGTGGCCTAGCGGTCAGCGTCCCGATACCAGCGCATTATCATCTTCTCTAAAACGTCTTCACGAACCCGACGATACTTGCCAACTTTTGTGCAGGGTAGTTGCCCTCGGTCGATGCGATTATTAACCCAAGTTACGTTGACGTCAGTCATCCCTATCCCTTGCAGTTTTTCTACGACTTGGTCTGTGCGCAGTAACCGAACTCCCTTTAGGTCGGCATTCTTTTTGTAGCTCATGGTAATTTGCCTCCTAGCAACTTACCAACACCAAAGCTGGTCTCAGCGCTGTCATCTAGGTAAGTCTCCCTGACACTCGAAAGTGAAGCTTGAGGGTCACACAAGCATCTGATGCCATCACCAAAAATCGCCTGCAACGCTCCGGTTCGCTCGCTGCGCGGCATTTTGAATCATCCCGGCGTCAATGGCCTTGGCTGTTGGAAATCCCGGCACTACACTATCTGAAAGCTCCTATAACACGCTACAACTCTTAAGTTATTTTAAGTCTACATATCCGCGAACGTCGAAATGCGATTCATACAAAACGGCCCAAACATCCCTGACGAACTCTTGCACGCTTTGGACGAAGGAAGAGTGGTGTTTTTTTGCGGTGCTGGTGTCTCTAGAGCCAAAGCCCAGCTTCCGGACTTTTTTGGGCTGGCTGAGCAAGTCCTTGCGTCTCTAGGCGTAGGGGACGACAGCCCTGCGGCCAAGATTCTCAAGGCAGCGCAAGACATGGAAAATCAAACTGGGGTGCCGGGTCTCATCTCGGCAGACAGGGTTTTCGGTCTTTTGGAGCGGGATTTCCTGTCGGCTGACATAGATCGAGCCGTAGCGAAGGCTCTTATCCCGAAGGATAACGCGGACCTGTCAGCACACGAGCTCCTTCTTGACCTTGCCACATCAAACGACGGGGTGACAAAACTCGTCACCACCAACTTCGACAGGCTTTTTGATGATTGCGGACGTGAACTTGAGGTCTGGCAACCTCCGCGTTTGCCAAACCCGGGACACCCGGGCGAGCTCAATGGTGTCGTGTACCTCCACGGTCGCGCCACAGAGAAGTATGATGGGTCAGAAGGCGAAGGGTTTGTTCTATCCAGCGCTGAATTTGGAAGAGCCTATTTGGCAGAGGGCTGGGCAACAAACTTTTTCAAGGATGTAATCGATCGCTATGCGGTTGTCTTTCTTGGTTATGCCGCCGACGATCCACCCGTGCAATACCTGCTTGAGGCTTTGAACAAGTCGCGTGGGCGCTTGGACGAAGTCTATGCATTCCAATCGGGCACAGACGATGACGCTAACGCACGCTGGCAGCACAAGGGTGTGGCGGCTATCCCCTACGCCAGTGACAACCAGCACGAGGCGCTTTGGACCTCTCTAGCAGAATGGGCCGACCGTGCGAGGGAACCTGAAGCATGGCAAGACCGCACAGTTGAGCTCGCTCTGCGCGGTCCAGAAGCACTGACGCCGATAGAGCGCGCGCGAGTTTCGCATTTGGTCTCGACCAAAGAAGGCGCACGAAAGTTTTTCGAAAGCGATCCGCCTCCACCTGCAACTTGGCTTTGTGTGTTTGATAGAACGATCCGCTATTCTCCGCCTCGTGAAATCCGTTTCGGTGAAGATGAAGGCAAGTTTGCTGATCCGTTCTTGCTTTATGGTTTGGCAACGGATCAGGTTCCGCCACCGGTAAATCCAGATGATTTGAACCCGAAACGAGAAATTCCGTCGACGGCATGGGATGCGTTTACGTTGAACCGGAGGGACAGGGCTGGGCTTAGAGACGATCATGTAACATTGCTGCGTGGCGGTGCTACCCTGAAAGCAGGCGTATTACCCGATCGCTTAAACATGTTGGGGCTTTGGTTGTCCAAAGTATCCGACCAGAACGCGGCGGTTTGGTGGGGTGCAAGGCAATATGGATTACATGAATGGATTCAAAAGAACATCCGATGGCACGTTGGAAGCGCTCAAACGAAATGTGAGCCGCACGTTTTGCAGGCTTGGTATTACCTTTTCGAGCACTGGCGTTTCGCGAGCGATGACGACAGATTGGATTGGTACAGGTTCTTGGATGAATTGGAAGTCGTCGGTTGGAGCAAGGCAACGGTACGAAAATTTGAAACTCTTTCGCGCCCCAGATTGGCCGCGAAGCACAATTATTTCGGGTCGGCCGTACCTCCTCAAGTTGAGGAGAAAACCAAACTTAGTGATCTGGTTCATTTAGAGCTCAAATACCTTGAGCATGCTCCCGAAATTGGCATACCTGACGAGTGGCTTGCTGACGTAGTCTCTGCTTTGAAACGCAACCTAGATATTGGCATTCAGCTAAAAACCGAGAGCGGAAACTACAAGTGGCTAAACATACCTCCGATTATCCCGTCTGACGATCCAGACATCAGTGGGCACGAACGAAGCGAAGGCTTTCGTGGAGCAGTTCTAAGATACTCCACTGTTTTTGAGCGCTTAGCTGAACTAGACGCTCGAAAGGCACGCCAAGAGGTTGCGAGTTGGCCTACCAATGATGACATCACGTTTGCCCGGCTTCGGATTTGGGCCAGTCGATTTGCAGAAGTCGTGCCAAACGATGAGTTTGAAGACTATTTCGAAAGCGTCACCCGGGAGGCCTTCTGGAACATTCGCCATCAGCGAGACCTGCTTCTAGCTCTGAAAGAGCGATGGGCTACGTTGCCTATGCCTGCAACGAGAAGACTTGAGCAGCGAATTCTTGAGGGGCGAGAGCGTTGGGAAAACGAACCCGAGCACGAGTTTGCAATCAGACGCGCGTGGGGAATTGCCGACAGGATTCACTGGCTGCATTCCAATGGCTGCAATTTGAATCTCAACTACGATGCTGAGATCGAACGACTGCAAAAGGCTGCTCCAGATTGGTCTCCAGAACGTGGTGAAAGGGCTGATGAATCTCTCGAAAGCCGTGGTGGTATTGTTCGCACTCATACCGACTTTGATGAGCTACTAGCCGAACCTTTAGCCAACATTCTGCCCAAAGCTCAGGAATTGTCGAATAAGTCCGGGTTTGGTCTTGATGAACGAGACCCATTCTCAGGCTTGTGTACAAAACGGCCAGTCTTAGCGATTTCTGCTCTTCGTCTCGAAGCAAGGAAAGGTATCTTTCCTGAATGGGCTTGGCGAAGATTTCTAAATCGTGAGAGCCGGAAAGAGGACTTAATTCGACTTAAGAACTTTATTGCCGAAGTCTTGTTAACGGCCAACGATGAAGCTCTAGGAGGTGTCATTTATCCTGTTTCCGACTGGCTTCTAAATACCTCAAAGGAGCTTCCCCACGAATGCGTGCCGATATTTGAACGATTGACTTCAAGGTTACTAGATACGCTTACCAATAACCCCGATGTAGGCGGTTCTGGTATTGTGAGAGGCGGCAACGAACCAGATTGGGCATCTGAGGCGCTAAACTCGCCAGCAGGTAAAATCGCTCAGGCTCTGTACAACGATCCACGGCGAAACGACTTGGACTTAGGGCAAGGGTTACCAAACGAATGGAGGGTGCTTGTTGAAAGAGCTTTGTCGTTGCCCGGAGACGACGGTTGCCTTGCCTTGGTGTTTGTCAGCCACATGCTGCATTGGCTCTACGCTATTGACCCAGAGTGGGCGGATGAAAAGTTACTAAGTGTTTTGAATGGGGATTCCACTGCCAAAATTGACGCTTGGTGGACAGGCTATCTTTGGGGTGCCAAAAGCATTCCCAGCTTCGAATTATCCGAAAAACTGAAACCTCACCTATTTGACAAAGTGGCCAGTAGAGCAACCGACGATCAAGAAAACAGAGACGGTTTGGTGGGTCTCGTACTGGCAAGTTGGGTGTACTCAGACAGTGCCAACGGGGAAGTGCGGATAAGCGACGCCGAACTTCGTCATTTGTTACTTAACGCAGGGGATTCTTTCCGAGCGCAAGCGCTTTGGCAGTTGGAGAGACGTGGCAAGGGCGATGACGACGATTCCAAGCTCTGGAAGTCTATGCAAGATCGCTTCCTGCGGAACGTCTGGCCAGTTCAGATAGCCGCTCGCACACCAAAAAACACTGCGAGATTGATTGAGTTGGCTTTCTCCAACCCAGATACTTTCATGCAGACATCCGAAGCTATCTTACCGCTCATTGGCCCAATCGAGCGCGATCATATTGTCCTGCCTTCTATTAGACGAGGCGAAGGCAATATCGTCGACAAATACCCTGAGCGAGTTCTAGAAATCCTCTATATCGCTCTGCCCGAGGACGCCAACTCATGGCCTTACGAGATTGACGCCGTATTGGAGCGGATAGTCGTGGCGGATTCAGAACTACGCGCTAGCCCTAAGTGGGTTGAGTTAATGCGTCGCTGGAATTCGAGATAGCGTCATCGGTTGGGTCAACCAGTTGAATAGAATCAGCACACAACTGTGGAAATTTTCCACAGCAATGGACGGCCAGTAAGGATTTGTGATGTGCGCTGCAATGGAAACACGGCTCGATCCACAACATTGTAAGTAAAAATGCACATCTCGCGTTTTTTAGCCACGCAAGCTTTTGTACTTTAAGTAAAAAATGTAAGGCAAAATTAGCACCCGGTAAGGCATTTTCGCATTTTGGTACCGTGTATCGTAGGTTCGAATCCTACCACCCCAGCCATGATTTTCCTTGAAGTCAAAAAACCTTGAAGGAATGTGAATTTTATGTTGATTTTTCAGAACCTTAAGTTCTGGCGACTTCAATTGAGACCCGAGCATGCGCGCAACAATGGTCGATTTCGAGCCGCAGTCTCAGTTTGTGATTCCGGCGGTACGAGTTTGGTGACTTTGGGAGAAACACCATCCTTCGAGGACTCCAAAAGAGGCCATACAGGTCCAGAATGACGATCTCGGCTGTGGCGCAGCCAAGAGCGTCATCGCGAAAGTGGTTTGCGAGATCCAGCGTTTGCAACAAAACTTGTGCAAGTTCGCACCGGGTTGTTCTACCGACGTCGCCTCAAGCGGGACACTAACATGCACGTACCGGCTGTGAGGTTCCAATGGTCTCTTGGACAAGTTGGGTCGCGTTGTCCAGTGCCGCCAAGTTCGCTTGTTCAGGCATGACACTGCGTACAAGAACAAGCCCAGGTTGCTGAAGTTCCAGCCGGAGGATCGAGAGCGCAAGCCTATGGTGTGCGGCAACGTTGGCGCCACGTTCCTTCAGTTTGGCATCTAGGCCGCCAATTTCGGAAATAAAATCCAGTTGAGCAATACGCTCGGCGGTTTGCAGAATTTTCGCGTCAGGCGGCCTGGGTCGCAGACCCAGGGTCAGAGCGCGCCGCAGACTGCCCTTCAGGATCAACGGCTGCTCTGTGACTATACCGACGCATCGACGCAAACTGCCGGGTGTCAGATCGGCAATATCCGAGCCACCCAGTTTGAGTGAGAAATCCGCGGTCACCGCGTTGCCCGTCAGGGACTTTTCCACCAGATCCATTGCGGTGCTGGATACAACGGCTGTATGACCTGCGGCCAGTTTCAGAATGGGCTCTTCTCCACGAAACATCTCGACAGTACACGGTTTGCGGCGCAAACGAATCCTTTGGTGCCTCGGCGCAACCATGGGACGCCCTAGCGCACGCTTTAGACTGCTGTATGCCGCATGAAATTTAGCAGCCTTGTCGCTGGAAGACATGATGTTGCGCAACGGCCGGATCATAAGACCCAGCGCTGCCAACGCGGCGGCAATGGTGGCTGCGGGCAAACCATTAAGGCTGCCAATGACCATAGTCAGGCTTGCAGCGACAGCAGCTGAAATCTCCGGAATCGCCATTCGGTTTTGATAAATGGCGCGTCTGTAACGAGCTGTTTCTATAACTTTTTCAGCACCCCGTTCCAGAGACCTTAGTTCCAGTTGCCGGCGCCCGAGCGCAGCGAGTTTCGGGGCAACCGGAAGTCGTTCTGTAATGTCGGCAGCAAGCCGGGCGCGGCGCTTTCGAAGAAGAACATGGGCTTCAAAAAGTCTTCGATGCGTTGCGATCGCCCAAACGGCCGTTGGCAAAATTGCACCCGCCGCGCCCCAAACAAACCTGGGATCCAAGTAAACCAAAACAGCGGTTGACGCAGGCAGCAATACACCCGCCTGCACAAGTCGCGGCAGGCCCAAACCCGGCCAGTCTTTCAGGGCGTTCAGATCGCCCGTCGAACGCAGCACCTGGTAGCCCATGCGCCGGAGGTCAAGATCATGCTGGTCACTGCGACTGGCATGCTCGAACAATGCTAAACGAACATCTTTGGCGTAGTCCTGACCCAGGTGTTCGGCAACATTTCGAAAGAGCAACTGGCTTAAGGCAGCACAAATTCCGGCAATACCCACCGCGAGTATTGAGACGATCGGGATCCCCATTTCGGCATGTATCGCAACAAATACACTGCGCGTGGCAATGGCCGCCGCTGCAAGAGCGGCGGCCTGCGCCAGTGTCAGGAACAAAATCCGCCCCAGCAGGCGGCGCCTGAGACCCGCAAAGAGCTCGGGAGGGGTCATGCTGCTTGCGGGGCACGTCCGATCCCGGTTCGCGCCGCCAGTGTATTGGCGTAGGCTGGGTCAAGGAGTTGGCCGCGTGTCAGTACTTGCACGCCTGTCACCGACTGCGCCTCGGTGGCAGCCATCGGAGAACACGACAGCATTCCTGTCAGCGCCATCGGTCGAATACCGTTACGCGCGAGTTCCGAGACGCCCCCTGCCGCAGCCACCGGGTCGGCACAGGCAAACAGGTATTTCGAGAACCGGGTCCGTGCGTCCGCATCTGCGAGCAGTGCAGCGGTCTCTCGTTGGTGGATCCCGTCCGCCAGTTCCATGACCGCAATGTTGCAGCCCCGTGTTTCGGCTTCGCCCAGAAGTGCGTCAATTCCGGCGATGATCCTCGACAATGGCTCCAGGTATGTCGTGACCATTCCCGCGTCGGTGAAATCTGCGACGTAGGACGCTCCGGCATCGGCGTAGGCATTGTAGTCTCCGAACGCACCTGTCCCTGTGCCTTTGAGCACCGCAACCTGCCAGCCGGCCTTGCTCAGGCCATGCGCCAATGCGGCAGTTGCTGTTGTCTTACCGGAATTCATCGATGTGCCCACAACGCCGATTACGGGAAGCTGAAAGGGCCGCGTTTGTGCGGGCAATGCATAATCGATCGTGTTCAGGACTTTCCCGTCATTTGACGTGATGCGCCCCAATGGCTGAATCCGGGTGGGTGGTCTAACGCGCTCATTGCGTTGTGTCATTCGACCGATACATCCCCCACCCGCAAGCATGTCACAGCCGGTTTCGCTGATCTCGGCCAGCCCTTCAAATTGGTCCGGGGCATAGCGAGCGCCGCAGGGCAGAACCACAAGGTCACCGGGATACAATGCCGACGGGCGGCCCGCCCTCAGTTGAATGCGCCGGTGATTTCCAATTTCAGACACGCGCCCCAGGATGAGATCGCCCGGCTTCGAACTGGAAAAATCCTGGCATAGCCCGTGGGCAAGCCCGGGATCAATGCGCCTGGTCGTAAAACTCCATTTTGCATCTTTGAAATTGCAACGGTCCATAGTTAAGCTCCTCTATCTAAAGGTTTTCAATTGCTGCAAACAAGCCGCGTCAAGCCGGCGTTTGCGCAGTCAGAAAAGCTGTGAGCACAGCCGGGAAGTTCCGTCAGGGACACGTCCGGACTGATCCCTCTGGCCTCTGCGGCGGCTCGAAATGAAGTGCAATAGTGCCGTGCCCGCGCTAGACGATGGCGTCCCTGCGCTTCGTCGATCAGTGGCCCCTTACGCAAGGCGTCATCACGATGGTGATCTTCAGATCCAACATAGACCCGCAGCTTCAGGGCTAGGTAGTTGCGCAGCTGGTTGTGGGCCAAAGCGGGTATGTTTGCTTTGCTCGACTTCTCGGATGGGGCAAGCCCCATCGGAAAGGGCTGTGTCAGATCGGGCAGGCAATACCATCCTGCGGCCGCCAGATGCAGCGTCTCGGTGCGTTGCGGATAAAGCATCGCAAATCGATGCGCGAGCTGGGCGCCGCCGGAGTAACCGAATATCTCGACCTTATCAGTCGTCGCAGCACCCATTTGCTGCACCAAATCAAGCAGTGCGAGGATGGCACGATCCGGCCGGTAGGCACCGATCCTCTGAAAGTGAGGCCAGCTTCTACCGGAAAACAGAGGAGTAATCAGGATTTGGCCTTTCGCTTCGCAAAGGGCCGAAAACGAGTTTGCTATGCTGGCCGCATCGCGTGAGATTCCGTGCAGAGCCAACAAAGGCGGCTGTGTTGGAGAGGCTAACCTGGGTATCCGAACTTCTGCGGATAGTATTCTTTTTCCGACCGTGACGGAAAGTGTGTGGACCGACATCGGTCTCGCTACAGGTATAGTATCCATGGCAGTGTCAAACATCTGTTGCTCCCAAAATTCGCAATCTTGCAGAGACAACGGAGGGCTTGGCGATCTATTCCAAAAAAACTTAGGCGCCAAGTGACAATTGAACCGAGCAAAACCCTGCTAGCGGTTGGATGCGTGCCGCACCACCTCCTGGCTTGTTTCAGCAAACAATTACGTCTGAGTTTCATTTTTCGACCGGATTGGAATAAATGTCTGACAGATCCGTTGTTAATGAAGAAAACGCGCAACAGGAGAAACAAATGTCGGATCGGTTCCGCAAAGATCTGGTGATCCTTGTCCCAAAACTGCGCCGGTTCGCGTTGACTTTGGCAGGTAACCAGCCGGACGCAGACGACTTGGTGCAATCCGCTTGCGTCAAGGCGCTGAGAAACGCCGCCCAGTTTCGCGAAGGAACCCGGATGGACAGCTGGATGTATCGCATCATCCAGACCCTCTGGATCGACGACTGCAGACGCGCGAAAACGCGCGGGGCACAGATCGATCCGGAGGTTGTGAGCCTCAGCGACGGAGGGCGCGGCGCGCGCCTGCCCGAAGATCGCATGATGCTTGATACTGCGCGTCACGCGATGAGTGCATTGCCCGAGAACCAGCGCGTTGTCCTGTCGCTCGTGGCCATTGAGGGGATGAGCTACAAGGAAACGGCCGAGGTTCTCGAGGTTCCTGTCGGCACCGTCATGAGCCGTTTATCGAGGGCCAGAGAGGCATTGCTGCCGCAACTGGGGATGTCGAGGGGACCGATGCAATGATTTCTGCCACTGTAATGGATCAGTCTCGTCTTGCCGCTTTTGTTGACGGGGAACTGTCGCCGGAAGAAGCAGCGGAAATCGTTCTGCATCTGGCAGATCATCCGCAGGATCAGGCCTATGTCGACGCGCTTATGACGGCGAACGAGGCGTTGTCACAGGCGTTCTCCGACCCTTTGGACGAGCCTGTTCCAAACGCGATCAGGGAAACGGTTTCGGGCAAGTCAAAAACCGCCAATGTATTGCCGTTTCGCAAACGCAGTGTCGTTTGGCTGGGTACCGGATTGGCAGCCGTATTGGCGTTGGCCGTGACCATCGGTCCAGAGCTTGCTGGTCCAAACGACGCGCTTAGGCTCGCGGTCGGACCGGTCGAAAACGGGTCCGCACTGGCCACGTCGCTTGACCATCTGCCGTCCGGAGTTCCTGAGACACGAAATTCCGAACAGAGCCTGATGGTTTTGGCAACGCTGCCGGTGAATGACGGATACTGCCGGGAGTTCGAGATTATCAGCTACGAAGATGAACGGGTCGACCTTGGCATTGCCTGTTTTCAGTCAGACGGTTGGGTGGTCGAAGTCACCATGTCAGAGCCGCTTTCGGCCACCGGAACGGAAGACGGCTTTGTGACTGCCAGCGGAACAGAGATGCAGGGCTTGATGCCTTTCCTCGATCGGCTTGGGGCAGGCGATGCTCTGGCTCCCGCACAGGAAGCCAGCCTGATTGAACGCGGTTGGAAAGATTAACACAACCAACCCGCGTTCAGCAGCCCATGACCAAATATGTCGTCAACGCCCGGTGCGCCAAGATCCCGGGCGGATTGCAGTAACCGCGTACTGACCTCATCCGGTGTCAGTGTTTCGTCCTCTGACAACATGAGGGCGACAGCAGCGGTGACAAATGGGACCGCAAATGAGGTGCCGGATTTCAGGCGTGCGCCCCGGATCGAGGTCGCTGACAACATGTTTACACCGGGCGCGGTCAGATCAATATGTGGCCCACGTTGGGCCTGACGATACACACGCGCCCGCGCGTCGACCGCTGTTACTGCAAGCACGCCGTCAAAAGCGGCCGGAAAGGCTGGCTTGCCGGACGGACCGGCATTTCCTGCCGCCGCGATCAGGACGATCTGGTCCTCTACGACCAGCTGATTAACGACGTCTTCAAGAACGTTGTTCTCGGGACCTGCGAGTGACAGGTTGATTACGCGAACGCCGCGCTCTTTCAACAGATCGAGTCCCCGCAACAGTGAAACCAGATCCGCGCGTTCGTCAGAGCCTTGGCGCGCAAACGCATCGACGGCTATGATTTCTGCGCCGTGAATGAGACCCGGAACTCGGCTCTCCGGATCACCGACCATAAGAGAAGCGACTGCCGTCCCATGGATCGCTTTGGATGGAGCCAGAGACTGATCCGACAGCTGTATCAGTTCCAGCCGCGCGCTCGACATGATTTCATGGTTGGAATTGATTCCGGTGTCGATCATCCCAACAGTTACACGCACAGAACAGGCGCCGACCGTCTCCGCCATTTTTGGCCATTCGATCATCTCCCAGGCAGGACAGTTTTCATGCGAGCAGCTGTCAGAGGCCGTCTCAGGCGTTTCGTTTTGTTCGAACCGGTAGAAATGATTAAAATCCGCATTGCTGCCCGACGGCAGCGACCGGACCCGATCGCGGGCCGCCTCCAGATCCAAGTCTTCAGGAAAAGACAAACGAGTCAGAACCCGGTCCACAGCGTCCAGATTGACAGTGGCATTTATCGTGAACCCCTCGGAGACGAGTTGTTCAAGATCTTCAGCCGTGGCATCCGAGACAACAATTTCGGAAGATGCCTGTGTCGGAAGCGCAGCGACAGCCGTCGGCCGCACAGCCTGGGTTTGTCGGGGTCTGTTGAACAGTTGCCCTAGGACTCCGCTGCCGGGTCGCTCTCCCGACGATCCGCTACCGCCCGGGGAACCAGAGCCATTGTCATCGTCGTCGTCATCGTCATCATCATCATCGTCGTCGTCATCATCTGCCCAAGCTGCAGAGACGAAAGATAGTTTTGGTTCAAACGGCAAAGCCAGTTCCAGAGGGAGCCAGAAACCGAGTATCAGGCAAACCTGAAGGAGAAGCTTTGCGATCTTTTTCATTTCGGTTTCCACCCTGGTTGAACAGCTTTCGGGACGACAACGCGGCGCAAGGCGTTTTATTCCATATCAATGGAATTCGAGGACTACCGGATTTACATCACTCGGTGTCACAAAAAAAATCGCAGCCGCACTGCAGCAGCGAACAAAGGGACCTGCCAGAAGCACTTATCTTGAGGCGGGATGAGGGCTTTCGTAACCTCGGTCCATGAATAAGAGATTGCCATTCAAGTACTTCAAAACAAGTGCTGAGATCATCCGTCTGGCCGTAACGTTACACGTTCGGATTTGTTTATCTCTTCTGCGGAATACTGTCTGCGGGTCGCACGGCGGATGTCTTTGACAACTTTCTCGCCGTGGCTCGGCTTAGTTCCGGATTTCTTTCTCATCTTATGGAATGGACGCCCCTTGCACCGATGCCGATAGTTTTCGGCAGACGTATCAAGCAGAAGGAGTTCACAGAATGCAGTTACTTGCGATTGATTTAGGCAAACAGTCGTTTCACATCCACGGAATCACCAATGAGGGCGAGGTAATCTCGAAGAAGGTGACCAGATCAAAACTCGCCGCTGCCGTTCAGGAGTATTCCCCGGAAACAGTCGCCATGGAGGCTTGTGCCAGCGCTCATCACTGGGGCAGACAGTTTGAGGCGCAAGGCTATGCCGTGCGCCTCGTTCATCCGCGGTTCGTAATGCCGTTTGTCAAAGGCTCCAAGAACGACGCTGTTGATGCCGAGGCGATCTATGAGGCCGCACTGCGCCCGACTATGCGATTTGTCCCAGTGAAGACGACGGAGCAACAGGATTTGCAGATGCTGCATCGAACACGTGATCGTCTCATCACACAACGGACCGGATTGATTAATCACATTCGGGGCCTTCTGGGGGAGTATGGCGTTGTCATTCCAGTCGGTGCCTTTCGGTTCCGAAAGGATATCAGAAACGCCGTCGCTGAGGCCAAGTTGTCAGCGCTGGCAACGGAAAACTTCAACGCACTTATCGCCGAATTCGAAGCGTTGGACAAACACGTCGCTGAGCTCGACCGTAAGCTAATCGCGATCTGCCGGACCGATGAGCGGTGCAAACGTCTTGCAACCCTCCCCGGCGTCGGGCCTGTGATCGCCACCGCCTTGATCGCTGCCGTTGATGACGGTCGACACTTTTCGTCTGGCCGGGCACTCGCGGCATGGATAGGCTTGGTTCCCAGACAATATACGACGGGCGGCAAGCCCCGGCTTGGTGGCATAGGCAAACGAGGCAACCAATACCTGCGGCGCCAGCTCATCCACGGCGCCCGGTCCGTCCTGATCAGGATCGCCAATCGTGATGATCAACGCGCGAGATGGGCGCAGGGCTTGCTGGCACGCGCAGGTCACAACAAAACGCTCGTGGCTATCGCCAACAAGACAGCACGCATTGCCTGGGCGATTTTGCGGAGCGGAGAAGGCTACAAAGCGGCGTAGCGGGCAGCCCGGAAAGTACTGGCGCTCTAAGAATGCGAGGTGACGAGACGATGGTGTAACGGCAGGGGCCGCAATTCACAGCCTGTAAGGAGTGGTGGCCAGGAAAGGCCGGTCATCTTGGAAGGCACTGAAACCAGCGGATCCCATCGAGGCCAGGAGCAAAGATGCTTCAATCAAAGGCCGGATAGATTCACGCATCCAATGCCGTCAACATCATCACAAAAAACACCTTGCGCAGGGGGCGTCCATAGATCCACTCCTTGGCGGTTACGATGAACCAGAAACCCTCTCTTATCAAATCAACCTAAACTGTCCCATTGGCGCTGACGTCAGGCAAACTGAAGGAAAAGCGGTGTGACGCGCGTATCTGCAGCGTCGGGGAATTTTTCAGCGGTTTCGAAATCCGCCACAGGCTCTTCCAAGCTCTAAATCTTGAAGCCGCTTAGAGGAAGAAGACAACGCCAAGAAGGAACAGGATACACGCCCGTCGCCTCCACCAGATACGTCTCGCAAGACAAACGTAATTTAGGGCTCGGTCATGGAAAGCCGTTTAATAACATCTGAAATTGCCT
The DNA here is from genome assembly GCF_056535885.1 of Ruegeria sp. B1. Taxonomy (NCBI): domain Bacteria; kingdom Pseudomonadati; phylum Pseudomonadota; class Alphaproteobacteria; order Rhodobacterales; family Roseobacteraceae; genus Ruegeria; species Ruegeria sp. B1. Next base: position 4,284,388 of record NZ_JBQFJA010000001.1, read on the forward strand.
GCGCTTCTGCACAATCAGTGCGCATGATTTTTAGGCGTGCCGGGGTTGTAACGAGCAGATCACGGAGTTCCACAACTGTGCCAGTGCGTAGGGCCGCCGGCTTTACGGCTTCCATGTCACCGCCAGAAACGCGGATTGAGGCCGCTTGTCCAGTGCATTTTGCAAAGAAGCAAATGTCTGTTCATGGATTTGGTTTGATTAGTTTCGATCAAACCAATTCATTAGAAACCTCCCATTAGAACATCAATAACGCGAGTAATCTCATCTCCTTGCCTTTCAGCACTACCAACCCGGCGGAGAGCCGATCTGTGAACAGCAGCGATCAGCCTGGTGGCTAAAACCAAATCCCAGCCGTTAAACCGGATGACGGGATTGAGATGACGTACAGCGGGATAGTCAGCCAGCAAGGGAATAACGACAATCGCTGCGTCGGGAGGCAACAGATCGCTTTCGATGACCACCATCGCCACATCGCCATGCACGGCAATGTCGAAGCGCTTTAGCTCTTCCATGAGTCACTGCCAGGACCTGCTAGGATGTCCTTCAGGGGATGGCCATTTTTCTCATGCCAGCTTGCCTGGGCAGCAAATGCGTCTGCATTCTCCTCCAGCCATTGCCGGCGCTGCTCCTCAGCAACAGCACGAACGAGCGCCTCGTCTGCAACTGCGGACACATTGACGCCGAGCTCGCGTGCGGCATCCAGCGCATGCGCACTCAAGGTCAGTGATGTCTTACGTTTTACGGCTGCAGTCATGGGCCTCACTCACATCAAGCATACCGTCATAGTATACCGCATCCGAGTAGTGCGCAAGCTCGAGTAGCAAAATATGGATCGGGATATAGTATCGAGACCTGGCACCCTTAGAAAACGCGATCAAAAGTGGAAACCGAGCTTCCGACTTACGATCGCTCAAAAAGGAGCAGGGGGAGACTGCAACCCGTCATTGACGCAAAAAGCGGTTGGCCTGCAATCGATTTTCTATGCTCGTCAAGGCATTGCTCCTATTTGTCGTCTACTTTTTCACTGACAGATTGAGGACAGTCTTCGAGATCAGTAGAGGCCTCAAAAAAATCCACAGAAACCATCGCCATCATGGCGGAAATCCCAGCGACAATCACAAACGACCCCAAATCTGCTGCTCGGTTTTGAGGAAGAAACCTAAGATAAAACGCAAGAAGAACGTCCAGGAGAATTCCAACAGCCAATAATATAAGAAAAATCGCCGCTATAAGGAGCGCAGTGTAGACGAACCAGCTTGGAACTGGTCCGGTTTCACAGCGAACATAGTATTCCGTACTCGTGTAAAAAAAACCCTAACAGTACAAATAGGGCCACAGCCTTCAACAGACTTTCGGTTGCGTAGATTGACAAGGTATTTTCCTGCATTCACCTAAATTCCTCAATCACTGTTTGTTTGAATTCCACTCCAATGATCCGGCTTGTCGCGTTGCCCAGTGCCAACGTATTTGATCAACAGATTGTACACCCACGATGATTTCATATCGTGGACATCCGGCAAACCCAGAATTTTCCTGGTCAGGTCAACAATCTCAGAGCGCTTGCGCTAAGGCTCTTCGAGCCAATCACCCCATGACTCCAGCTTTTGTTTCCCTTTCCGTGGGCTGCCGGCAATCAAGTAGAGCTGCCGCTATGGCATAGATGCCGCTTTTGATCCGTAGCGCCTGCAGGTCAGTCCCCTGCCCCGGCAGCGTGTCCGGAGCCTCGTAATAGTGATGCTCGAAGACCAGCGGCCGCCGACCAAGCGTCTCAAGATCCGCGATTTCACCAGGTTCAACCTAAGGAGTTTGGCACATGGTCAAGCATTCACCGGCAGTTTCGAGGTTGGACGTTCCAATAGTTTGCCTCACATCCAAACTTTTCGTCATCATTCGGGCTTCCATCTGAAAAAGTCAAAACAGACCCGCCTAACGACGGGCCTGTCTTTCAGCCTTCCGATGTAATGGGAGGAACATCGATTAGCCGATGTGCAATCGTTAGATTTTCAGTCAAAATGCTCTTTGAAACGACCGACGCAACGACGGAAACCATCTTCGTAGTTGCCATTTCCCGGATGGTATACGCTCTCGAATGAGATGACGCCATTATAGGCGTCGGCCCGCAGAGCGTCCGCCATCGGCTGAAACTGATCTGCCAACTGGCCCTCGCCCATTTGTTTCACCGTCAGGGTTGCGCGGGGCGTGTCGACCTGAACATCCTTGATGTGAACGTGTCCCAGATAGCCGTCTTTCACCTCTTCATACCCGGCAGGATACGCTTGTTCATGGCACCAGCAATTGTTGGCCGGATCCCAAAGCACTTTCAGTGTGCCCTTGGCATCCAAGTCGTCGATCAGCTTACGCCCGGTGTAGTTCGAGTTCACCATCGTGCCATTGCCGGTTTCGACAACAAGCGTCACGCCGCCATCCTTGGCGACATCAATCGCCGGGGCAATCAGGGGCAGCATCGCATCCCACGCGCCCTTGGCGACATTCCATTTCTCGGCCCCTCCGAAACCCCAAAGGATTTGTTCCTTCTTCGGGGTCATGATGCGCACGAGCGGGCTGCCGACCACATGGGCCATATCGATCACGCGCTTGAGGGCATCCATATGTTTGGAATGCAACTCATCCCCCGGCTTGTTCGCCCCGGTCATCCCCGCAAAGATGTGGCGGGACAGGCACGATACCGGCTTGCCCCGATCCCGTAACAGCGTGTCAATGTCGCGGATTTCGTCGGCCGAATGATCGCCGACCTCGGTGTCGCTGACAAATTGCAGTTCGGCATATTCGAGGTCAAACTCATCCATCACATCGACCGCGTGTTTCAGATCACGGCTGATGCCATCGCAGATTACGCCAAGTTTCATGTTCTTATCCTTTCTCAGCGATGCAATTCAGCGCCGACAATCTCTTCGATGACGCGGGTACAGGCCCAGTTGTCCCCGTCGGGAAACTTGGCCTTGCCGGCATGGAAAATCTGCATGGCCGAGGACGCCACATGCATCGGAACGCCCAGTTCCTCGGCCAGATCCAGTGAAATGGTCAGGTCTTTGTGCATCGTGCCGATGCCGGACCCGGTGTTCTCGAATTTGCGGTCGATGATGTTCTCAAGGGCGGTATTGGTGCAGCCGCAGCCGGCACCGGATGTCGAAAAGACCTTGAACAGGTTCTCGCCCTTGACCCCGGCCTTGGCGGCCAACACAGAGGCCTCAAACGTTGCCGAGAAGATCGAGCCGATCAGGGTCTGCAGACACGCTTTCACAGTCTGGCCCTGACCGGGCGTGTCACCCACATGGTGAATTGTGGCCGAAACTGCCTCCATGACCGGCCGAAACGTGTCCAGCACCGCATCGGGCGCTGCGGCCATCATTGTCAGGGTGCCGCCCTGCGCGCCGGGGAAACCGCCCGAGACCGGGCTGTCGATCAGGTGAATGCCCGATCCTGCCATGGCGTCGCCGATCTCACGCGCCTCGCGGGGTTTGATGGTGGCCGTGAGGATGATTGCCCCGCCATTCGGCATGTGGCTGATCAGACCATCTTCGCCAAAGATCACCGCTTTGGCCTGATCGCCGTTCATGACCATGACGTAGACCGCATCCGAATTTGCGCCGACGTCTGCCACGCTGGTTCCGGGCCTGCCCCCCATGTCGACCAAGGCGCTCATCCGCGCCTCGCTCAGGTCGAAACCGGTGGTCTCAAACCCGTTCTTGATCAGGTTCTTGGCCAGCCCGCTGCCCATATCGCCCAATCCTATGACACCTGCACGTTGCATTTCTGTCTTCCTAATGTGTCGTCCGGCCTGGCCGGAATTGAGATTTGGCGCCCCCAAAAATTGTGAGCGTCGATGTGTGCGGAGTTTCAGGCTCTGATTGACCAAAGCCGGGCAGGTCCGGAAGACACCCCGCTGCCCAATTCTGTCACGCTACGGCCCCATAACCGCGTTCGGTATCCACATGACCAGTTGCGGGAAGACCGCAATCAGGATCAGTACCAGGACGTTCGCCATCAGAAACGGCGCGGCACCGACAAAAATCCGCCCGATCGGCAACCGACAGATCGCTGCACAAACGTTAAGGCAGTTGCCAACCGGGGGGGTACACGCGCCAACCGCGAGCCCCGACACCATCACCACGCCAAAATGTACTCCCGACACACCCATCTTCTCGGCCACGGGCAAGAGAACCGGGGTCAGCAGCAAAATGGCGGGGCTGACGTCGATGAACGTGCCGGCCATCAGGATCAGAAGCGCCGTCAACACCATGAAGGCAACCGGCCCAAGCCCCAATCCTGAAACAAAATCCGCAATCTGGTTCGGCACGCGCTCAAGCGCCAGAACCGTGATAAACACCTGGCTGAAGGCGATGATCATCATGATCTTGGCCGACATGATGATGGCATGGCGCATCGCGCCGGGCAGGTCGCGCAGAACCCCAAATCCGACAATGAACAGACCTATGATCAGGCCGTAAATGACGGCGGCGCCTGCGGTTTCGGTCGGCGTAACGAACCCAAAAACAACGGAACCAACAATCAGAACAGGCATCAAGGCCACAGCCGCAGACCGACGCGCCTGCCGCGCGGCTTCGGCCAGCGTGAACGGCACGTTCTCTGTCGGATAGTTGTTCTTTTTGGCAACCAGCCAGACGATGATCAACTGCATCAGCCCGACCATGATGCCGGGAATGATCCCGCCCAGAAACAGGCGCCCAATACTCTCTTCGGCAGCGACGGCGTAGATGATCATCGGAACCGAGGGCGGGATGATCATGCCCATGGTGGATGAGGCCACCGTGATCCCCGCAGCGAAACTCTTGGGGTAGCCGCGCTTTTCCATCTCGGGGATCAGAACCGATCCGATGGATGCCGTGTCCGAGGCGGAGGACCCGGAAATCCCGCCAAAGATCATCGATCCGACCACGTTGACCAAACCAAGCCCGCCCTTGAGCCGGCCGACAAAGAACATCGACAGGTCCAGTAAGCGCCGTGTGATGCCGCCGGAATTCATCACCAGCCCCATCAGGATGAAGAATGGCAGCGACACCAAGGGATAGTTGTTGATACCCGAAAAGAAGCGCTGAACGATAAATCCGGTTGCTGCCGGGGCTTCCAGCAGGAAGTAAGCCAGAGAAGCCAAGCCAAGCGAATACGCGATCGGCACGCCGGAAATCAGCAGAATTCCCAATGTTGCGAACAGGATCAGCATTTCAGTCCTCCGGCATCCAGAGGGCGTCAATGGAATCACGACCGCTGACTGTCATGACGATCCGAACAAAGCAATAAAAGACGGCAATCGCGCAAGAAATCGGAACAATAACGAACACATAGGCCTGTGGCATTCCAAAGGGCTGCCAAATGTTTTTACCGGGACCGGCGATCCAGTCGATGGACAGCCAGACCAGCGCCGCGTTCATCACGCCAACCAGAACCAGCCCCACCAGATAAAACGCCCTTTTGATTTTGTAGGGCATCAAGTCGACAAAATAGGTGATCGCGATATGTTCGCGTTTGGTGATTGCGACCGCTCCGCCAAGTGCGGAGGTACACAAAAACGCAATCTTGACCTGCTCGTCGACGCCATAGATCGCCATATCGAAGGGGCGCATCAGAACCTTGGTGACAACGATCACCAGAAACACTCCAAACAGCACGACCATCAGCCATTCGATTGCGCGCGTTAGAACGCGGTCGATTGCAGAGAGCGTATCCATAGTCTGATCCCAAAAAGTGAAGAAATCCGGGCCCGGTGATCCACCGGTGCCCGGAGATGTTACGGCAGATCAGCTACAGGATGCAGCAGCGGTCCGCGCGGCGTCGACATCTTCCATCGAGAAATGTCCGGCGTCGATCATCTGCTGATACACAGGCCCGACGGCTTCCTGGAACCCGACAAGGGCCTCGGGCGTCAATTCATTGATTTCCATGTGTTTGCCCAGTTCGCCGATGATGTTTGTTTCCGCATCCCGGTACAGTTGATCTGACATGGCCATCGCCTCGACAGCAACTTCGTCGAATGTGGCCTGCAGATCGGTGGGCAGACCGTCATACCACGCTTTGTTGACAATCAGCGGATCGGGACCGGTCATGTGGTTCGACAGCGTCAGATAATCCTGAACTTCGTGGATGTTGAAGTCCCAGATATTCTGCGGCGGGTTGTGCTGCCCGTCGATCACGCCCTGCTTAAAGGCCTGATAAGCCTCGGAGAATGGCATGGCCACAGGAACCGAGCCGATGGCTGTACCGGTTGCGATCATCAGGTCCGACTGGGGTTCACGGATACGCAGGCCCTGCAAGTCATCGACCGACGCGATCGGCTTGACGTTATTGGTATAGGCGCGGAACCCCTGGCTGATGCCGGTGGCCGGAATATGGTAGCCGTTTGCCTCGGCACGGGCCTGAACGCCTTTGGTAAAATCTGAGGCAACCAGACATTCCATCTCATCCCAGTTCGCGACGAGGAAGGGCAGCTGGTACAGGTTGAACGCACCGGACGCATCGGCAAAGAAACCGCCACGTGTACCCTGCAACAGGCCAGCCGTCACCTGGTCCATCATCTCGCGCTCGTTGCCCAATGCCGCGCCAAAGAAGTTCTCGACCTCGATGCGGCCGTTAGTGCGCTTTTCGAGTTCGGTCTTGAACCAATCCATGGACTGCGACCGGATCGAGGTCTCGGGCTGCTCGTTTCCGTACTTAAAGGTGAAGTCGGCGGCCAGTGCCGTGCCGGCGGTCATCATCAGGCCGGCCACTCCGGCCAGCAGTTTGGCTGTGTAGGTCATATCATCCTCCCTGAACGGGACTCGATCCCGCTGCATGCCGTTGAGATATGCCGCCGCTGCAATGGCTGGCAAGCGAAACCACATCAATTGGCGGAAATGATGGTTTTTGATTTATCATGTGCTCATAATGAGGATGATTTTGATCTTAAATGATGGTACGTCACAGACATGAACGACGATGCCCCCATCATAACGAAGAAAGCGCGCGTGTCCGAGATCGCCAAACTGGCCGGCGTGGGAACCGCCACCGTTGACCGGGTGCTGAATAACAGATCCAATGTCAAAACCGAAACCCGTCAGCGCGTATTACAGGCCAAACACGCCATCGAATCCGGTGCGCAACTGGACCGGCGGGCCCGTCCTTGGCGGCTCAAGATATTCCTGCCTGAAGAGGCCGGTCCTTCAACCGAATTTCTTGCGGATTGCTTTCAAAACGTTTTCACCAATGGCCGCGCTACGGTGGAGTGCGTGTTCTCAAAAAGCTGGAGCCGCCCGTTCTGGCCCGCAAGCTGCGCGCCTGCGCCGGGCAAGGTGTCGACGCGGTGGGTTTTCAGGCCCTTGACGACCCGCGCGTGCGAGACGCCGTAGAGGAGCTGCACGCGCTGAATATCCCCTGTGTTCCCGTGGTGTCTGATCTCATCAGCCCTGTTCTGGGGCAGTTTGTGGGAACGGATAACATGGCCGCAGGGCGCACGGCCGCGTATCTGATGGGGCGCATGCTGCGTCAGGCCGGTCCGGTCGGCGTCGTATCCGGCGAGCAGTTGTATCGCAATCACTCTGACCGGGAGATGGGGTTCCGATCTGCGCTGCGGAAGGATTTCAGCCATCTTGCCGTCGTGGGCACCTATATCGGGCATGATGATGTGGAAGAAAACCGCGCTCTGGTCGGCAAGATGCTCGACGAGCATCCCGGTCTGCTTGGGATCTACAACGTCGGTGGCGGAAACGAGGGTATTGTCGCGGCGCTGAACGATCGAGGCGTGTCCGGCGAGATCATGTTGATCGGGCACAATCTGACTCCCAAGACGCGGAACTACCTGCTGGAGGGGTCAATGGATCTGATCATCCACCAGAACATGCGCCGCATCGCCGAACAGACGGTTCAGACATTGATTGCCAAACTAGAAAACCGCCCCTTTCAGGCCGAGGTCGTGCCAGTTGAGGTCATTACGCGTGAAAACATCAACGGAGCCACATTCGGCTGACTGTTCTTACAGGTTTTCTGGCGTGCAGAGTTCGAACGACACCAGCCCATCCTGTGCCGAAAGCGATTGCCCGGTCAGACGCCGTGACATCATGCGTGTCACACGGTCGGCGACCTGATCCACAGGGTTGTGGATCACCAGATTGATGCTGCCATCCGCCAGCGCGGCCTCTGTCACTGGTGTGCGTTCATGGCAAATGTAAATCATGTCCTGAGCGCGCCCCGTTTCGCGTAGTGCCTTCAGGGCTCCTGAAACCCCGCCGCCGCAATGGTAGATACCCGAAAGGTTCGGGCTAACCCGCAGCAATTCGGCGGTCGCCTCATAAGCGACAGCTGCGTCATCCAGATAGACCACGGAATCGCGGATCGAAGTTTGCTGTGCAAACTCGCGCATATAGCTTCTGAACCCGCTCTCAAGAGCCTCATGCCCAAGATAGCGATGTGATCCGATCAGGATGCCGACAGGGCCATTGGATCGGTTCAATCGTGCCATGGCCCAGCCCGCAGTGCGCCCAGCCTTTCTGCCGTCGATCCCAACGTAGGCGGCAACATCCGGGGATGACAGCGGGGACAGCAACGCAAATACAGGGATATCTGCGGTCGCAATCGCCCGGTTGATATCCGCATGATCAATGGCGACCAATCCGATGGCGTCCGCACGGACGCTCATTTCCTCAACCGCTGACGCAAGGTCTGATGGCGACAGGCTTTCAACAAAGCGGATGTCGACCGTGGCCCGAATGTTTCGCAGCTGTTCTGCCTGTCTTTGTAGTGCAGTTGCCAGTTCTCGATAGAACCATTTTCCTTCTTTCTGAAGGACGAAACCCAACCGCTTTGCCGGGGCCATCTCCTCGATCCGGCGACGCAACAGTCCTGCCGAGCGATAGCCCAACGCATCAGCTGCGGACAGAACCCGCGCAGACGTGGCCGCAGAAACAGGTGCCCGCGCGTTCAGAACCCGGTCGACAGTTGCAACGCCGACCCCGGCCTTCTGAGCTACGTCTTTGAGGGTGACACGCGCCACGATTAGGCCCCATGATAGATTTCATCACCTTATTTGCAGTGCATTGTGAAAGAAAAGATGAAAAATATCATCTGAAATTTGACCTGGGACTGATGCAACTGCTCTGCTCTCTGTGGAAACGCAAAGAAGGATGTTGATGTGTCTTCTGAAACCACACAGCAATGGCGGGACTACTCGCTGACAGGCCGAGACAGCGGTCCAAGCTTCACGCCGAAGCAGTGGTACGCCACGCCGGTTCCTCGCAAACGGATGAAAGAACTGATAAAGCGTCGCGACGGGCCGGCTCTGATCGACTACGGGATCTGGCTGGGCATGGTGCTGATGACAGGTGCCATAGTGATCGTGACATGGGGCACCTGGTGGGCCGTTCCGTCCGTCATCCTCTACGGCATTTTGTACGGGTCCTGCGCCGACAGCCGTTGGCACGAATGCTGTCATGGGACCGTCTTCAAGACGTCATGGCTGAACACAGCCGCCTATCAGCTGGCCTCGTTCATGTCGTTGAAGAACCCCTATCTCTGGCGGTGGAGCCATACACGGCATCACACGCATACCGTAATTGTCGGCAAGGATCCCGAGATCGCCTTTCCGCGGCCCCCGCATCCACTGAACATTCTCTGGAACATGCTTCATCTGCAATCGGGATGGACCGAATTGAAAAAGATGGCTCTGCTTTCGGCAGGCCGGCTGACCAGGGATCAGAAGACGTTCCTGATCGAAGCTGACCGGTCCAAGGCCTTCTGGGCCTCGCGCATTCACCTTGCAATCCTGTTGGCGACGCTCGCCGCATCACTGGCCCTTGGATCGTGGCTGCCGATCGTTCTGATCGGCGGGCCCACCTTCTACGGCTCCTGGCTGCATCACCTTTTGGCGTCGCTGCAACATGCCGGGCTGGCCGAAGATGTTCCGGATCATCGGCTGAATTCACGGACCGTCTATATGAACCGGTTCTTTCGCTTCGTGTACTCAAACATGAACTACCATGTCGAACACCACATGTATCCCATGGTGCCCTTCTACAACTTGCCTGCGCTGCATGAGGAGATCAAAGGCGATTGCCCGCCCGCATATAACGGGACGCTGGTCGCTTTTCGCGAGATGCTCCCCGCGATCCTGAAACAGCGGCGCGATCCGCTTTATTTCGTGGACCGGAAACCGCTGCTGCCACAGGACGCTCATCCGAGCCCTGACTATACGCGCCACATCTCAATGGCGGCGGAATAAAGCACTCTCTTTTAAGGACAGCAAACACCATGACCCAATGGACCCGCGCCTGCGCCTGTGACGATATTGAAACTGAGGATCTGATCCGATTTGACCACGGGCACCGTACATTTGCGATCTATCGCAGCCCCAAGGATGAATTCTACTGCACTGACGGTTTATGTACGCACGAAGAGGTGCATCTCGAAGATGGGTTGGTGATTGATCACCTCATCGAATGCCCAATGCACAACGGCCAGTTTGACTATCGCACCGGTGAAGCAAAACGCTCGCCGGTCTGTGTGAACCTGAAAACCTACCCCGTTAAAGTCGAGGGAGGGAATGTCTTCATCGACATCGGATGAGATCGGGAAACGGAACTGTGATCGGTACGCGAGAGGCTCGTACAACGCCGATGCCGCCAACCAAGGTCGCAAACGCTAAACGCGTTCAAGGAACACACCTAAAGTAAACTTGTCCGGATATGCCCCCTGCGACTAGAGCGATTCAGGTAAGACAACCTCAGGTCTCAGCAGTCTTTCGCTTCCAGTTGGCTTCTTGGTGCTATGCACGGCTTCAACCAACTCATCGACGACAGCCCGGGCCAACGCATCCACCGGTGTTTCGATGAGCATCGAGAGCTGACGTTCAGATAGCGCGAGGCGTGCCATGTCTGATGAAGAATGGGCGACAACATGCGGCAGGTCTGACCGATTGCTGGACCTCAGCGCTTCGATCGCACCTTCGACGCCGCCGCCTGTAATGTAGACACCCCGCAGATCCCTCCAGGTTTCCAGTACATCCTGAATCAAATCATGCGTGACAGTGTTGGTCTCAAGCGTCAAAACCGCATCGCGCAGGGCAAAATCGGGCGCGTGCTCGCGGACGTAACTGCGCAATCCGCTTTCGCGCAACTGGTGCGCCTGCCAGAGATTGCCACCAACAAGCACCGCAATTGTTCCCGGAGTCCGGGACAAACCCGCAAGCATCCATCCCGCCAAGCGCCCCGCCCGGTAATTGTCGATGCCAACGAAACGGCGGCGCTCTTCCTTTGCGAAGTCGTTCAGCATTGAAACAACCGGCACCTCTTCGGCACTCAGCTCGCGCGCGGCCTTTGTCACCAGTGGGTGATTTACAACAGATGCCGCGATGACGTCTGCCGTTCCGACAAACCCCATCATTAACTCCGCGTGTTCCTGCGGCGTTTGCGTCTGCGCATAGCGAACAATCGCGCGGCCGCGCACATCGGTGCGCAAAGCGACCGCGTCCTCCAGAGCGGCAGACAGGCGTTTGTAAAACGGTTGCTTTTGTTTCGGAAGAATGAAGCCAAACGTCATCGGCGGTGCCGTTTGACTAAGCCTGTACCGAATGACCGGGGTCGCATGATAACCCAGTTTGGACGCCGCCTCATAGACGCGGCGGGCGTTCTCTTCCCGCACCTTGCGGCGCCCCGTCAGAACCCGATCCACGGTCGCGATGCCGACACCCGCCAAAGCTGCGATATCGGCCATTGTTGGTCGTTTAGCCATGGATAGATTTCTATCCGAATCTATCTTGTTTTGGAAAGGTTTTGATAGATATTTTCGGCAGTTCTCGAACTGCGCGAGATGTGTTGGGTATCCTACTCCGAAATCGGAGGAACTCATCCATGAGTCAACGCGACTACAGCCTGCTGGGCGAAAACGCCCGGCGCGCGAAGGAAACAGGTTTGGCGGATGCCAACTGGTACATGACAGACATTCCGCGTAAGGAGATGAAGGCCTTGATGAAAAGGTCGGATGGCCCCGCGATCCGCGACACGATTATCTGGCTTGCCTGTCTCGTTGGGTTTGCTGCTGCCGGGATCGCGCTGTGGCCAAGCTGGTGGTCGGCCCCCTTTTGGCTGGCATACGGCGTGCTTTACGGGTCGTCGACAGACAGCCGCTGGCACGAATGCGGTCATGGCACCGCCTTTCGGACCCGTTGGATGAACGATGCCGTGTATCAGCTTGCGAGCTTCATGATCATGCGCAACCCGGTCACCTGGAAATATGGGCATGCGCGTCACCATACCGACACGACGATCGTCGGGCGCGACCCCCAGATCCTGTCCCGACGCCCGCCGAACCTGCTCAAAATGTCCGCCAATCTCTTTGGGTTGCTCGACGTACCGCTGGCCTTCAAGTCGATGATTGAGCTTTCGGCCGGGCATATGAACGCCGAGGAACGATCGTACGTCCCTGAGGCTGAGCGCCCAGCCGCCATTCGGATCGCACGCATTTGGTTGTCAATCTATCTGGCGACCTTTGCCCTCGCCTTTTGGACATGGTCCATTTTGCCACTGATGGTGATCGGGCTGCCACGGTTCTATGGCGCCTGGCACATGACCATCACAGGAATTCTGCAACACGCTGCCTTGGCCGATAACGTTATCGATCATCGTCTGAACAGCAGAACGATTCTGATGAATCCGATCAGCCGATTCATCTACTGGAACATGAACTACCACGTTGAACATCACATGTTCCCGATGGTGCCGTATCACAATCTTCCAAAGCTGTACGAGCGCATGAAACAAGATACGCCTGCCGCAAACACGTCGATAGTTCAAGCCATTGGAGAAACTGTTCCGGTCCTTCTGAAACAGCTGAAGGATCCCGAGTTTTTCCTGGTCCGCGATCTGCCAGAAACAGCGAAACCCTACAGGTGGACCGGGCAGGAATACGCAGCGGATGCAGCGGAATGATCCACTCGTGCAGGCCGAAGAGGAAAGAAGGATGAAGCGCGTTTATACATGGACGGCGCAGCCGGCATTGCGGTCGGTGACGGTTGCCGGGATGAGAGCCGCCAAGGGAACGCGGAAATGGACGCAAGTAACTGCGAACACAGGAGAAGAGGCCGCAGCTGCCGAAACCGCCGGAATCGACATGGCAATCGGGAACTTCCGCAACACCAAAGCGGTTCGGGAAGGATCGAAAACGATCTTCTTCACTGCGGCCATCGGGATACCCGACTTTGCCACTGCGGACGATTTCTTGCGGGCGGCGCTTCAGGCCCTGTCTGACGGGGCCGATGCGGTGATGACGGCGCGCGGCATGAAGGTTGTCCAAACCCTTACCGAAGAGGACATCCCCGTAATGGGTCACCTCGGTCTGGTGCCGCGCAAATCAACCTGGACCGACGGGCTGCGCGCTGTAGGCAAGACAGCAGACGAAGCCTATGACCTGTTTTGCCGTTTCAAACGGCTGGAGGACGCTGGCGGCGCTCTGGTCGAGGCAGAAGTCATCCCGGGTCCGGTTCTTGCAGAAATCAGTAAACGCACAAAGATCATAACTGTCTCACTTGGCTCGGGGCCGGATGGAGATGTCGACTACCTGTTCATGAACGACATCTGCGGTGAGCAGGAAGAACTGCCACGGCACGCCCGTGCATTTGGAAACCTGAAACGACTTCACGATCAGATCAGGGAAGAACGGGTCTCAGCGGTGCGCGCTTTCCGCGAAGCAGCGGTTACCGGTGAGTTCCCTGGTAAAAATGAGACGGTAGGCATGGTTCCAAGAGAGTTTGATGCCTTTCTGGAGAAGCTCGAACACCATCGGATCTGACTCAAACTCCCTCACCAATCTGGCGTCACGTTCCAGCCACCGAACACGGCGGACCGTTGCCGGAACCCTATCAACAACACTGGAAAAACAGAAAATGGCAGAATGGATTCGCGCCTGTACCCGGGACGACATAGAAACTGAAGACCTTATCCGGTTTGACCATGGATCAAGAACATTTGCAGTCTATCGGAGCCCGGAGGACGAGTTCTTTTGTACAGACGGCCTGTGCACACATGAAGAGGTCCACCTTGCTGACGGTCTGGTTCTGGATCACCTGATCGAATGCCCGGCACATAATGGCCAATTCGACTACCGCACAGGCGAAGCGGTTCGCAGCCCGGCCTGCGTGAACCTCAAGACATATCCCGTCCGCATCGACGGCGATGACGTTCTGATAGACGTGGGTTCGTAAAGAACACCAGACGGCGGTGAAACCACTGCCGTCTATTGTCGTGAGGGCTCGCGCATATCAAAGTCGGGCGTCGTGCGTTGCACACGCTTGGACTAAGACGCCAGAAGTTGACGCACTTCGTCGTCGGCCATTTCCTTGCCAAGATACGCTTCGATCACGGCGTGATCATCCCTGACTTCATCAGGACGGCCCTCAGCAATCTTTTCGCCATGATCGAGCACGGAAATCCTGTCGCAGGTTTCCATAACGACCTTCAGGATGTGCTCGACAATGATCAGTGTCAGGCCATATTTGTCCTTCAGTTTCATCACGATCGCCATCAGATTGTCGACATTGACCGGCGACAGCCCGGCTGCCGGTTCGTCCAACATCAGAATGCGAGGTTTCATGGCGATCGCACGCCCCAGCGCCAACAGACGACGCTGACCGATCGACATCTCCGACGCAGTGACATGCGCGTAGTCCGCCAGACCGATGGTTTGCAGGATGTCCATCATCTCCTCCCGCAAGACCTTTTCCTCACGCGCGATGGTCAGAGGTGCAAATGGTGCGCTGAGGGCGCCATAGTTTACCTGACAGTGACACCCTATCATCAGGTTATCCAAGACCGACATCTCGGTGAACATGCGCAGCAGCTGGAATGTGCGCGCAATCCCATGAGACGCTATCCTGTGTGGCTCCCACCCGGCGATATTGTGCCCGTCATAGATGATGGTGCCTTCGTCCGGAGTGTATATGCCTGTCAACAGGTTGAAGAACGTGCTTTTGCCAGAACCATTTGGTCCGATTATGCCACGGACCTCACCTTCCTGCAGACTGAAGTCGATGTTGTTCGCGGCGTGCACGCCTCCGAAGCTCTTGCACAGACCGGTGACTTTAATGATCTCTGTCATCAGCCCTCTCCATCTTCATCAAGCTGGGTGCGAACGCGTTCAGCGGTTTTATCCATTGCCGCGACGAACGAGCGCGAGACAAAGTATCGATCAATCAGCCCCCCGATCCCTTTTGGCATGAACAGAACCGTGCCAACGATGACCAGACCAAAGGCCAGAAGCTGGTAGTGATACAAATCGCGGGTCAGATCGGCGATGATTGTGACCAGAATGGCCCCGATAATGGCCCCCCAGATGTTGCCGATACCGCCCAGAACAACCATCAACAAGACCACGACCATCTCAATGATGGTGAAGTTGTTGGGATGGATGTACCCCGGCCGCATATGCGCCAGCAATGCACCGGCCATGCCAGCATAGGCTGCACTGATAACGAAAGCCAACAGTTTGTAGCGCCTCACATTCACACCCGTCGCAGCCGCTGACACAGGGTCCTCGCGCACTGCCATAAACGCGCGCCCGGTAGATGATTTCAGCAATGCAAAGGCAAAATAGATCGCAAACAGCACGAAGGGCAGCATGAGGTAGTAGTAGGTCTGATAGGTATCAAACGAGAAGCCAAACAAAACGGGTGCCTTGATGCCACCCAGGCCAGAGGCTGATCCCAGATAATCGGTTACACGGATGAACACTTCGACGGCCTGCGCAAATCCAAGGGTTGCGAGCGCCAGGTATGCGCCTTCCAGTCGGAAAGACGGAAAGCCGACCAAAACGCCAAACATCATGGATACGATCATCGCCGATGGCAGGGTGATCCAGAACGGCATGGCGAAATAGACCGAAAGCACGGCGGCGGTGTAGGCTCCGATCGCATAGACCGCTACATGCCCCACAGTCACCTGACCGCAATATCCTTTAACGATGTTAAGCCCGGTGGCCAGGATGATCATCACCCCGATGTGATTGATCAGATAGATTTGGTAATTGTTCGTCGTCAGGTAAGGCAACGGTAGCAAAATGAAAAAGGCGACAATCCACGGCAAAACCGGGTGAATCGCAGCAAGCCGCGCAATTCCATTCTTAGGTGCCTGAAGTACAACATCCATGTTTAAGTGCCTTTTCTGCCCTAGGTGAACCGCGCGGCCTCCGCGCGGTTCAGTGAGTGTCGTGAGTGCTTATTCCAGACCGAAATCAACCGGCATCGTGACGCGGTCGAGAATGTCGACCTCGAAATCCTCGCCACCAGACAGGTATTCGATCAGCACAGGCGTGCGATTTCCGTCCCGGCATTCGGGTGTGGAATCTGCGCAAAAGCTGATCGGCCCCGAGGCCAGCCCTTGATAGTCACTGACATTCGCAATCGCATCGCGGATTGCGGCGCGGTCTGCTGTCAGAGACCCGTCGGTCAGCTCCAACTCGGCATTGTTAAGCGCAATCTCGACGATCCGGATAAGATCCCAGGCCTGACTGAAATCGTGATCGACCTTGTCGACGTCATATCGCTCTTTCATCAGTTGGTTGAAGTCCTGAGCGATCTGGCAATCATCCGAGTCGGAATAGGCGGCGGAGAAGAACACACCTTTGATCGCATCACCGGCCAGCTTTGGCACCGGTGCGTTTGAGGCGCTTGAGTTCGCCAGACGCTTCACATCTGCCGGAATGCCCACCTCGTAGGACTGCACCAGGAAACGGGCCATTGGTTCCTGCAACGCACCAATAAAAACCGCGTCGACATCCAGTGCTTTGATCTTCAGCAGGTGGCTGCGGAAATCGATCTCTTTCTCCTGAGTCTGACCCCAGTACGCAGGCTCGACCCCGAACTGTTTGCGCATTTCGTCCCGCAAACCTTCGGTATCGGCTTGGGCCGCAGCGTCCGACGCGTAGACATAGGCGATATTGGTACCGATGTTCTCACCGACGTATTTCGCCATCACGCCTTTGTAGTATCTGGCCGAGATTGGCACCCGGAACACCCATTCAGAACCTTTCTGGGTGATCTCGTGATTGGTCGAATGCGGTATGATCTGGGGAACTTCGGCCTGCGCGGTGACATCGACAATCGGCAACGAAACCGACGAACAAGTCGAACCGATCACCAGATGCACGTTGTCCTGATAGACAAACCGGTTTGCGTTTGCGACGCCCTTGTCGGACTTACACTCGTCGTTCAGCAGGATCAGCTCGACTTCCGCCCCATTGATGCCGCCCGCCGCGTTGATCGCGTCGAATTCATCCTGCATCATCTGGCCGTATTTCTGACCGTTCTCCGAGATCATTCGCATAGTTGCCCCGATCCGGATGGTTTCGGCGCTTGCTGCCGTTGCGGCCACTGTTGTCATCAAGGTCGCCAGCACAGCGCAGGTTCCAAGTCGTTTCATTTTCACCTCCATTGTTTTATTGACTCCGCTTACGCCTTGACCTTCGCAAGGACACCGAGGAAGCCGGTCGGCTTGACAAGAAGAACGATGATGAGCAGCAGGAACGCGTAGATGTCCTTGTGACTGCCCGAGATGTAGGCCGCACCAAAGGTTTCAAAGACACCAACCGTCAAACCACCAAGGACGGCGCCGGGGAGCGAGCCGAAACCCCCGATCACGGCTGCTGCGAATGCCTTGATGAGGATCAGGTACCCCATCTCGACCTGCACATAGTTGATGGGACCGATCAAAACGCCACCGGCGGCAGCCAATGCACAGGCAACACCAAAGATGAGCGAAATCATCAGCGGAACATTGACCCCCATCAGGTAGGCGATGTCCTTGTTGGCCGCGACTGCGCGAATGGCGAGACCGAGTTTTGTCTTTTTCAGCAACAGGTGCAGCAGCACCATCAATGAGACAGAAACCAGCAGTATCCAAAGATAGGCCTTCGGCAACGCAATGCCGCCGATCTGCATGGGCATGCTGAATGGCAGATCGAAGGCGTGACCTTCGGCCCCCCAGATGAGAAAAGCGATGTTCTGCAAAATGATGGCCATGCCAAATCCGCAGATGATCATCCCCATTCCTGCGACGGTATAGCCGCCGCCCTGTGACGTGAGACGCCGATAGAATACACGCTCGAGGATCACACCCATGATGCCGGTCAGGATCATCGCCAGGAACAGGGTGATCGGGTAGGAAAATCCCATATTGTTATACAGGACCAGCCCGAAGAACGCCCCGAACATGAACACTTCACCATGGGCGAAATGCACAATGTCGAGCCCGGAATAAATCAGGGAAATCCCAAGTGCGACAAGCCCGTAAACAAGTCCAATCGACAGACCTACCACCAGAAAATCAAAGAACATTTCAGACCTCCTCTGTCTCTGCAACTGTTCCGCCAAGAAAGGCGAGGCGCACTTTATCGTCATCGATCATTTCATCGGCGTTGCCCTGCAACCGGATGCGGCCGTCGTGGATGACATAGCCATATCGCGCGAGCAGCAACGCCATTCTGACGTTCTGCTCGACCACCAGAATGGTCATGTCCATCTCGCGGCGAATGCGATTGATCTGTTTGAAAATGTCGAGCACCACCAACGGGGCCAGCGCGGCCGAGGGCTCGTCGAGCATGATCAGTTTCGGCGCCGCCATCAGACCCCGTCCAATCACCAGCATTTGGACCTGACCGCCCGAGAGAAGGCCGGACAATTGGTGCCGCCGCTCCTTCAGGATCGGGAAAAAGTATAGACCCGGTCGAGGTCCTGCCGGATCGCTTTTTTGTCCGACCGGGTGAACGCGCCCAGCATCAGGTTCTCTTCGATGGTCAACCCGGGATAGGAATCCTTTCCCTGGGTCACCTGAACCAGGCCAGCGCGGACGATTTCATGTGGTTTGAGGTTGTGGATCGGCACACCATCCAGATGGATTTCTCCGCCCATAAGCGGGATGAGGCCCGAGACAGCCTTGAGAAGGGTCGATTTACCCGTTCCATTCCCACCCAACAGCGCAACCACATCGCCTTTGTCGACCGTCATGTCGATGCCCCGCAGGATCTTTAGCTTTCCATATCCGGCTTCGACGCCTTTCAGACTCAGCACGCGATCTCCTCCCCGGGCTGCGAGCCCGTAATCTGTTCGACGCGTGACAGGATCGTTTCGACCAGCTCGTCCGGGTCGGCCTGCCACAGTATTTTTGAAAGAATCTCCACCTCGATGTCCGGCGCACTACCTCCGGCGCAAAGGGCAGCGTAGGTCTCTGCGATATCGATCACCCCATCCCCAGGGATGCCCCGGTCCAGCCTCAGATCTTTGGTCTCCGCTAGCCAGTCGGACGCATGAAAACTGATAATTCGGTCCCTGTGTCGACCGATCTGAGCCAAGAGCGTTTCGTCCCACCAAAGCGCGTAGGTATCCAGAACCAGCCCGGCCCGTGCCCCCGCATCGATCTTGTTCAAGACCACGGCCGCTTCGTCCAACGTCGACCAGAGGCTGCGATAGCCGCAGACCATCGGGTGCAAAGGCTCCAAACCAATCTGAAGACCACTGGCATGAGCTGGTTCAAGCAACCTCTCAAGGCGCTCTGCCGCCGCCGCTCGGGCACTTGTGATGTCACGGCTGCCCGGAGGCAGACCGCCGGAAATCACGACGATCGTTTCTGCACCCAGTTCTGCGGCCTGTTCGATCTGCCGCAACACGAGGTCCGCTGATCCTTTTTCGTGCGGCGACAGCAAGGCCACACAGAAAGAGGTCGCGCGCACGCCCTCGTCCCGCAGGGTTTGCCGGGCACTTGCGATTGACAACCCATCAAGCTTTTCATGCCAAATCGCTGTTTTGCCCACCCCATTGCGTGCCAGACACCTGACCGACTCGGCAAAGTCGCATTGCATCAGTGTCGCCTGATGAATGCACAACTCGTGATTTGCCGGTGTCGAGGTCAAAAGGTTGTCCTCCCACCCGTTACGTCGAACAGTTGGCCTGTGGTAAAAGAACAGCGGGGACTGGCCACAAAAGCGGTCATGTCGGCGATTTCGCTGACCGTGCAGAACCGTTTCATCGGAATACGCGACAGCTTGTCGGCGATGTAATCCTCGCTCATTTCCGAAAATAGATCGGTTTCGGTTATTGCCGGGCCGATGCAATTGACCGTTATGTTTGAGGGCATGAGTTCACGCGCGAGGGTCTTGACATACCCGTGCACCCCGGCCTTTGCCGCGCCATAGGCACAGGCCCCGGGGTTGCCTTCCTTGCTGGCGACCGAGGCGATGACAATGATGCGTCCTTCACCGCTTTCGCGCATGTCGAGAACGGCCTCGCGCGTGGTCAGAAATACCCCAGTTAGATCGACATTGATGACATGCTGCCACTCCTCCAGCGAGTACTCCCATGCGGGTCTCGTCGAACCGTTGACGCCGGCATTTGCAATAACGATATCGATACCACCAAGGGCTTGCTTGGCAGCGCGATATCCTTCTTGAACACCCTTCTCGTCGGTGACATCGACCGTCTGAACCAGTTCGAAATCAGTGTCATTAAGGATGGGTTCAGGGGCAATGTCCCAGCCGACAACTCGCGCCCCAAGCTCTTGGAAGCGTTTACAGATACCCAGCCCGATACCCCGGGCCGCGCCGGTCACCACTACGCGTTTGTTGTCCAGCTCAAAACTCATGCGCCCGCATCCTCGTTTGGCACCCATTTCAGGATGTGCTGCGCGACCGTGGTCAACTCGTCATGCTGATTGAACAGTTTGATATCCGCGACGGATCGGCGACGTTCGACGTCGATTTCGACAATCTCGTACCGGACAGTGATCGTGTCACCCAGGAACACCGGCTTGAGGAAGCGAACCCGGTCATATCCAAGCGATACGGGCGTTTCATCCGCATCCCTGGAATGAGCAATGGCCATCGTCGATGCCGTCGACATGTATCCAACCATCAAGGCGCCATGTGCCATCAAACGCCCGTAGGACGACTTTTCCATATACGCCTTGTTCACATGGTTCGGAGACAGGTCGCCGGTAATCCCTGCGAAGAGATAGACATCACTTTCCGAGACGGTTTTGGAAAATGTCACCGTGTGACCAACATCCACGTGGAACTCACTCATGAGCGCTCATACCTTTTTGTCAGAATGGTTTTTGGCAGGCCGCGCGCTTCCGCGCGGGTGCTGGACAAATGGGTCAGCGTGCCCCTTGTAATGCGATCACGCCACAACATGAGTACCGTCCTTTGTGAAACATGTCGGGTTCATCGATTTGAGGTCATCGGCAACCACCGGGCTGAAACCCAACCGATCCAAGATATCCCTTTGCAGGTCGACACCCGGTGCGATTTCAGTCAGCGTCAGCCCTTGATCGGTCAGGCGAAAAACGCAGCGTTCAGTGACATACAAAACCTCTTGTCCCTGCCTGCGCGCCTGTTCACCGGAAAAGGTCACCTGTTCGACCTTCTCGACCAGCTTTTGGATGGTGCCCTGCTTAGTGATGGTCATCTGTCCATCGCCGGTTTCGAACGCGGCGCCCTTGGCGTCAAACGTGCCGCAGAAAACCACCTTTTGCGCGTTCTGAGCGATATCCATGAACCCTCCGGGGCCAACGGGCAGCCCTCCGAACTTCGATGCGTTTACGTTGCCTGCGCCGTCAAACTCGCCGAAGCCGAGGAACGCGATGTCCAGCCCGCCGCCGGAATAGAAGTCGAACTGGGCTGGGCCATCGATCATGGCTGACGGATTGCGGGCATATCCGAATAGGCTGCCATTCAGCAGTGTTCCGCCATAGGTCCCGTGCTCGATCGTCTGGTAATACAGGTTCTGTTCACCGCGTGCCGCGATGATGGCGGCGACAACGTCGGGAATGCCAAATCCGAAATTGATGACGCTTTCAGGAACCAGTTCGTCATGCGCACGCATCGCGATGACACGGCGGATAGTGAATTCGGGCATCCTCGGCAGCGTTTCCGGCATGAAGCGTTCGCCCGAAATGGCCGGGTCATAGGTGAACTCATACCCCTGGCGTTGATCGGGATCGACTACGACCGCGTCGACAAGCGCGGACGGAACGCGAACGGAACGTGCCGGTAAGGCACCATTCTGGACAATTTCGCGCACCTGAAAGATGACCTTACCGCCGGAGTTTCGCGCGGCCGCCGCCATCGCATAGATGTCTACATTGGCGGGCTCTTCGTCAAGGCTGATGTTTCCGTCATGATCCGCACGGCTGCCCTTGAGCAGCGCAACGTCTACGGGAATAGGCAGATAGCGCAGATACTCCTGGCCGCCGATCTGAAAAACCTCGACCAGATCGTCTTGAGCCGCCTCATTCATCTTGCCCCCACCCAGACGGGGGTCGACGAAAGTACCAAGGCCGACATGAGTGACCAGACCGGGGCGTTTTGCAGCAACCTCGCGCAGCAACTGCATTGCGACACCGCCGGGCAGGACATAAGCCTCGATCTCGTTGTCGCGGGCCATCTCCTGCATTTTCTGAGACCAGACCCAATGGCCGCCAATAACCCGTTTGACCAACCCGTTATGGGCAAACCGGTTCATGCCCCGCCTATCCTTGTCGCCGATCCCCAGGGAATGCAGAACGGTCAGGTCTCGGGGGGTGCCAGTTGACAAAAACCGCCGTTCCACTTCTTCGTGCAACAGAGTGGCCTCGACCAATCCGCCACCGCCGCCAATCAGCCCGACAGTGTCACCGTCTTTAATCAATTCGACGGCTTCGTCGAGAGAGGTTTGTTTACGTCGCACCATGATCACACCGCAATCTGATAGGGGTCAGAGGCGTCTCCGCGCAGGTTCTGCGCGACGATCTGCTTTTGGATGTCCGAGACACCGTCAAAAATCCGGTAGATTCGGGCGTCACGGTAGTAGCGCTCGATCGGCAGCTCCTTGGAATAGCCGGATCCGCCATGGATTTGCACGGCGCGGTCCGTCACGCGATTCAGGAGTTCCGAGGCCTGAAGCTTGACCATGGCGATCTGCGCCCGCCCATCACTGCCTTGATCGAGTAACCATGCGGTCTGATAGAGCAGTAGCCGAGCGGACGAGATCTCGACAGCGCTCTCGGCGAGCATGGATTGAACCGCCTGAAACTCAGCGAGCGGCTTGCCGAACTGACGCCTGTTCCGGGCGTGTTGGACCGTCTTTTCAAGAACCATGGCGGCTTTGCCGATGGCACGTGCCCCGACCTGTGCCAGCCTTACCCGTCCCAGCGTTTTGAGCGCCAGTTTGACGCCCCCACCCTGCTCCCCCAGCAAGGTCTCTGCCCCCAGTCGCACATTGTCGAACGTAAGGGACGCATGAGTGGTGCCACGCAGGCCCATCATTGGCTGATCCGCACCGATCTGGAATCCGGCGAGACCCTTGTCCACGATGAAGGTTGAAACGCCTCCTCGGTCGTCCCGGCCCTTTGTACGGGCGGTCACAACAAAAAAGTCCGAGAAATGCGCATCGGAGATGTATTGCTTGTACCCGTTCAGCACCCATCCGTCGCCATCGGGCGTGGCCTGGGTTCTGACAGCGCCCGCGTCCGAGCCTGCCTCGGGTTCTGTGAAGGCAATCGAGCAGGTGCGCTCCCCCTGAATACAGGGAACCAACCAGCGCTCCTGCTGCTCGGGCGTTGCGGCCAGCAAAAGATCATAGATGTTCCCGAAAGCCCGCCGGATCAGGATATCGGTGGTCCGTCCAAACTGTTCTTCGGCGATGATCCAATCCAGTGTTGAAAGCCCACCACCGCCAAGTTCGGCTGGCATGCTCATGGCATAGAAGCCGTTGGCGCGAGATTTCTCGAAAATGTCCCTGGCAGATGTGGGGTCCAGTCTTCCCGACAGCTCCACCTTTTCTTCCAGCGGTAGCAATTCGCGGTCGATGAACCTTCGCAAAGAGTCGACCAAAATGCGTTGATCAGAGGATAGCCCGAATTCCATCAGTAATACCCTCTTGAGCCGCCGCCATCGACACTGATCCCGGTTCCGTGGATATGCCGTGCTTCGGGGCTGCAAAGATACGCAACAAGGTTTGCGACATCTTCGGGTTGGCCGAGCCGGCGCAGGCCTTCGCTGGCAAGCGCGGCACGCTCGATCTCTTCGGGCGAGGTTTGTTGCTGTGCGGCGCGATCGGCGAAAATCCTTTGCAACCGCTCGGTGACGGTCAGCCCGGGGTGAATCCAATTCACGTTCACATCGTCGCGCAGCCCCTGCTCGGCCAGCGCTTTGGTGAAATTGGCAAGCGCGGCGTTGACAGCACCTCCAACCATGAAATCCGCCGCAGGCGTTCGGGCAAATCCACCAACAATGTTTATAACTGTTCCATTCGACGCAGTCAGCGCGGGCCACAGAGCACGCGACAACCGTACAGCGGCATGGAATTTCAGCGCGAAACCATCGACCATATCGGCATCAGGCTGATCCGGAAACAGACCGCCCTTGGTCGCACCGGCAGCATTTATCAGAATGTCGCAGGCTTCAAATCGATCCAAGGCCTGCTGCGCTGCGGCTTCACAATTGGCCAGATCGCGCAGATCTGATGCCGACCATGCGACATTGACACCGTAATCGCGCGCGATGCCATCTGCAGCAGCAGCGAGACGTTCGGCGTCGGACGCAGCCAAAAACACGTTCGCCCCGTTCGAGGCCAACCGGCGCGCCACGGCCAGCCCGATCCCCTGCGAGCCACCGCTGACAAACAGCACTTTTCCAGCAATATCGGACATCAATCCGCCTCACTTTCAAGATACTCGGCCTGACGCGCCCGGACCAAACCGTAAAGCGTGTCAAGGGTGGGTGTGGACAGGCCTTTTGCCTTACCGGCGGCAATTGCAGAGCCGTAAATTACCTCAACCTCGGTTGGTCTCTGATGGTTCAGATCCTCACACAGAGATGATTTGTTATCCCCCGTTCCACCGGGCTCCGAGATCATCTCGATACCTGCGATCACTGCGTCGCGGTCGAGGGAAATGCCTTCGGCTGCCGCAACCTCCAGCGCTTCGGTGGCGGCCTGACGCGCGATGGTCTTGAGAAAGGGCGTGCGCATGCACGCAGCGGCCGTCTTGTTTGTCAGACCGGAAAGCGCGCTCAGACTGATATTCCCGATGAGTTTTTTCCAGATGTCGTCCTGTATCGCGGCGCTGTCATGCGTTTCCAGACCTGCGTTCGAGAAGGCTGTGGCCAGTTTCTCGACGCGGGCGCTTGAACGCCCCTGCATCTCGCCAATGTAAGACGGCACCCGGGAGAAATCGCGGATGACACCCGGGGCGAGCTTGACTGCTGCCATCGCTGTCAGACCACCAAGTACATTCTCGGCGCCCACTTCCTCGGCGATGATCTGTTCATTGCCAAGGCCATTCTGGAAACTGACGCAAATCGCACCGCCCTCGACAAGAGGCTTGAGCCTTTGCGCAGCAGAGCGCGTGCCGTGCGCCTTGCACTGAAAGAGGATGACGTCGGCCCGATCAATCTGACGGGGGTCTGTCGTGGCCTGCATTTGCATGACCCGGTTCCCGCCAAAGCCTTCGATTTTCAAACCCTTCGCGGAAATAGCGCCGATATGCTCGGCATCCACATCGTACAAGACCACGTTATGCCCGCCATCCTGGAGAATGCTGCCGAACAGGCTGCCCATTCCACCGGCACCGGCAATTACGATATCAAGAGCGTCCGACATCTAGGTAAACTCCAGCTGAATCTGGCCAAGACGCCCGAAATCCGCATGAACGAGGCTGCCTTTCTTGACTGGCTGAGGGACGCTTGCTGCTCCTGTAGAAACAAAATCACCTTCTGACAGCGCCACCCCACGCGTTGCGAGGTGATTGGCCAAATCCGCCACCGCTTGAATGGGAACGCAGCGCATCTCACCCAGAAAGTTCTCGGCAGGATCACCATCATCGACAGTCAAGTTGACGACATGTGACTGAAAATCGACGCCATGCCAGTCGGCTACCGGATCGCCGAACACAAAGCCGATACCACCGCCATTGTCAGCGATAGTCATTAACGAACACATCTCGCGCGGCGCCTCTGGCAAGGCAAAGCGGTTTCCAATGATCTCGATAGCGGGGTGAAGAACGGCGTAAGGCGCGATCTCATCTGCCTTCCAGGGATCAGACCGCAAGGGCAAGTCCCGGGTGAGGCGAAAGGCAAACTCGGTTTCGGCCCTTGCGCCTGTCATACTATCTGCGGGAATGGATACGTTGGAACCCAACCAAGTCTTGGGGGCAAAGACACGACCGGGGATGACGTCACTGTGACCGTCAAGCTCTCGCATCTTCTGACTGGTCGCGCCGACCTTCCAGCCCGATTGGTCGAGGGACAGCATCTCGGCCATATAGTCCTGCACAAAATACGCCTCGGTGCTGTCCTGTGGCAAACTATCTGACGCCCGCAATGGCAACACGCGATGCGTCACCCAGGCACTCGCCAAGTCAGCTCCCAGCGCTTCGAGCGCTTTTGCGCGAATCTCAGGTATGACACGAATCAAGTCCCACCCCTCCCTTATCCGATTCGTATCAGGTTTTGCTCTTGGGTAGATCACTGTTTTACCTCATTTGATGTTTTTAGTTGTTTTTTTTGTTTTTTGATGCATCATTTTTAGAAAGTTGATAGGTAGAGCACTAATGAAGACCCCAAACCCGAAGATTCTGGAAATCGCTCAGATGGCGGATGTTTCCACGGCCACTGTCGACCGCGTGCTTCACGACCGCAGTGGCGTCCGCAGCAAGACCCGTGAGAAGGTGTTGGCGGCAGCGGAAGCCTTAAAGAAGGGCGAACAGTCGGCAAGCACACGTGGTAAGAAGAAGGATTTGCGCGTTTGCGTCTTGCTGTCGGAAGGTGGCGGGTCGGTCAATCAGACCTTGCGCGCCGCGCTCAAAAAAAGCGCCCAAGCCGCGGATGTGCAGCTTCATTTTGAAAGCTCGCCGCGGATGGATGCAGCTACACAGGCCAAAGCCCTGAACAAGATTCGGAGCGGCGGGTTCGACGGCGTGATCTTGCAACCTTTCGAACACCCTTTGGTTCGAGAGGAAGTTGCGGCACTAACCGAGTCGGGTGCTCCGGTAGTCACATTGCTGACCAGCCTGACACACCCCATCGGGACATATTATGTGGGGTTGGACAATCGCTCGGCCGGGCGCGCGGCCGCCTTGCTTCTTGGCAGGCTTATACGCAAACCGGGCAAGGTTGCCCTTTTGATCGGTGGGCCGCTATACCGCAGCCACGAAGAACGCGAGATCGGCTTTCAATCGGTTATCCGGCGCAGTTTCGATGATCTGCGGCTGCTTCAACCCCTGGATTGCAGCGACGATCCAGATTTGATCTATCGAGAAGTTACAAACCTGCTCGAAACCCATGACGACCTTGTTGGAATCTGCTCGATCTGCGGCGGCGTCCGCGGTCTGGATCGCGCGCTCCGTGAGGCAGGCAACAGACCAGATCTGGTAACTATCGCGTTCAACCTCACCCACCTGACACGCAATGCGCTGGTTTCTGGAACCTTCGATGCCGTAATCCATCAGGATATGACCCGTATCGCAGAACGCGCGATCTCGGTCATTCGCGACAATGGCCAGAACGCCGAAAGAGTCAGTATCGTTCCCACTGAAATCATAATGAGTGAGAACGTGCTTTGATGCATCAAACAGTGCTATTGAGGGTGTTCCGAATCGATTTTTGCGCTCATGATGCGCCCGATGCAAAGCAATACCACATCAAATGAGTGAAAGCGGGCCAAGCATCGATTCGATCCGGTTCCTCGCCCAAATTGATCCGCCAAAGTGAGAAAGACCATGCAGACGAAAACCCGACTTGCACTTGTGGGTGCAGGAGCAATCGGCAAAGCCCATGTTAACGCCATTCATCGCTCGACACGGGACATTGACTTGGCTGCGATCGTTGATCCAACCGACGACGCGCGCGCCTTCGCCGAGTCTGTGGGTATTCCGTGGTATCACGACCTGACTGCGATGTTTGCAGATCACAGTCCTGACGGGGCGATCATCGCAACACCCAATAAACTGCATGTCAGCAATGGCCTGGACTGCATTGCCAACGGTTGTCCGATTCTTGTTGAAAAACCCATCGCCTCAAGCGCCGCTGACGCTCGGGCGCTGCTCATCGCGTCGGAAACTGCTGGCGTTCCGATACTAGTCGGCCACCACCGTAGGCATAACCCTCTTGTCCAGGCCGCAAAACACAGGATCGAACAGGGCGACATCGGAGAGATCACCATGATCCAGTCGTCATGCTGGTTCTTCAAACCGCATGACTACTACGACCTCGAATGGAGGCAGAAACGCGGTGCTGGTCCAACCATTGTAAACGCAATCCACGATGCGGATCTGTTGCACTATTTCTGCGGTGACGTGGTTGAGGTCAGTGCCATGGCGTCAAATTCCTATCGCGGCTTTGAAATTGAAAACAGTCTGGTTGCCAATCTCAGGTTTCGATCCGGCGCGCTTGGCACGCTCAGCGTATCGGATGCTGCCGTGTCCCCTTGGAGCTGGGAACTGACAGCCGGCGAGAACCCGGATTATCCAAAAACAAACCAGGATTGTTATCACATCTCTGGAACCGAAGGCGCGATTTCGCTGCCGCACAACCTGATCTGGCATCACCCAGCGGGGCCGGACTGGAAAAGCCCGATAGCAGCGGTCAACACGCCGTCCATTGCCGCTGACCCTCTGGTCGCGCAGCTTGCGAACTTTGATGATGTCATACGGGGACATGGTAAGGCAGTTGTCACCGGTCAGGATGGTCTTGCTGCGCTTGTCACCATTGAAGCGATGCTGAAATCGGCCGAGACAAAAGCGCCCGTCGCCATCCCTTAAAGCCCATTGGCAAAACCGGACACAGACAATCAGGTGCGCGGGATGTTTGACGGGCGCGAATACTGTTTTAACGCGGCAGTCCGATAGGATGCGTTCGACGCGCCATATCCGTCATAGCCGCCCCTCCGTTCGACAACCTCGAAGAAGAAGCCGTTGCCGTAGGGTTTGCTGTACAGCTGAAAGAACTCTCCGTTTTCATCCCGGTCATACAGCAGGTTATGCGCGGACAGGTTCACGGTGAACGCCTCATCCAAGCCAAACCGAGCTGCGAGATCAAGGTAATAGTTCGGCGATACTTCCAGCGCTTCGAACCCGTGCTCGGCCAGCGCGTTCGCCGTCGCAAAAATATCTTCTGTGGTGAACGCGATGTGCTGGACCAGCGACCCAAAACTATCAGCCATGAAGCGCCCAGCAAATGTCTTGTGAGTATCTGCACCGTTCATCGTCAACCGGAGTGTGCCGTCCGAGTTCTTTAGGGCGAGGCTGCGGACCAACCCCCCAGGGTCCTCGACATCCACGATGGGCGTTTTGACCACATCGAAGATGGACGTGTAGAACAACGTCCACGTCAGCAACTCGTCGGCTCTCATGGTTTGCGCAATATGGTCTATCGCAGACAAACCGGCAGAACGGTCGCTCTCCTGTGACACCGGGTCGAACTCGGTGGTCCAGACATCCATGTATGCCGGGCTTTGATCCAGAAAATGCAGAACTGACCCCCCGACACCGCGCACCGCGGGGATATCAATCTCGTCCTTGCCCTTACGCTGCGAGAATATGCTGGACCCCATCGCAACGGCGCGCCTTCTGGTTGCATCGGCATTGTCGACCCGGAAGCCGATGTCGCACACACTGGTCCCGTGCATCACATAGGCAGAATGCGCAAATCCTTCCTTTTCTGTGTTGATCACCAGCCTGATCTGACCCTGTTGCCAGACTTCGACCTTCTTGGCGATGTGCTGCGCAACATGCGAGAAACCTAGCGTTTGCAGCATACGTCTCAACGCCGCAGCTTCTTCTTCGTTTGCTGTGAACTCGACAAACTCCACGCGCTCGATGCGGCTTCTCCCGGGCATATCCGGCAGGTCCAGCTTTGCCTGAGGATCAGCGGACCGAACCTGATCCATCAGAAACAACAACGAACGATAGCCATCCTGCGCGATGATACGCGGAACGCCGCCGCGAAACTCATCATTCATGATCTCAAGCCACTACAAGTAGCCACCGTTCTGAGGCAGGTACGCCGCAGGATTTGATTCAAAGGCTTTCATATTGACTTCCGAGGTGAAGTAGTAAGCCACGTCATCGTGGACGGCGGTGAATGCAGCGGAGCCCTCAACCGGGTTCGCAGTTGCGATGAACTCAACCGGATCCACCCCGTGCAGGCCCAAAGGCGCACCGGCGGCAGTGATTCCACGCGATACGTTGTATTCGTCAGCTGCCATTGCCGCTGTGCCGCTCAGAGCGAGACCGGTCAAAAGAGCGGAGGCGATTGCGAGTTTCTTTATCATTTGGAGTTCCTTTTTTGACTGCGAGTACACGACCATCGAGCACTCGTCTCGTGCTCAAAGAGTGGTTTTCTTAGAATTAACAATCAACAGAACTGCAAATAAAACGAACTGATTGTATGATGCTTCGAACGATCTGAACAAATTGTGCTGGAATAGCCTGCCTCATATCGAAACGGCGCCGTGGGTTAGGGCCAACAGCCGTGCCTTGAAACGCGAAAGGAGCCGCATCAAATGTGGAGCCCCTAGCGACGTCAGTGCGTTTCAAGCGCTCAATGCCGCGTCTTCTGGTTGATGCAGTCCAACAACCAAGAGGACCGTCCCGCCGAACACTGCGTAGTACCAGAAATCAAGGCCCATGAAGCCGAGTAAGAAGGGGGCGACAACGAAGGTCACACCGACGAGGAAGTCGACCGTGAGATGCAGGCTGTATGGCAGCACTCGAATGAGACCGAGGTGATGATCCGTCAGGACCGTCAGTCCGAAGGCGGCGACCCCGGTGGCAACTGAGAGCCAAAGCGCCAGTGGGTTTCCCGCGCCCAGTCCGAAGACAAACGGCATGACAATGAGGCCAATGGCGACAGGATAGTCCAGATATGCGTGGATGGATTTGGTGACGAAGCGTAGAGACATGGTAATTTTCCTCTTGTTAATAACTGCGACGCAGCATTGATGAGGTCAAACTAAGCCTTAGGCAGAAGCCAAACCATGTCAGCAAGTTTCAAATAATGCGCATAATGCGCAGATCGTTCAGACCTACGAACGAACGAGATTTTGCGATTTCCGGAACTCTGCCGGCGTCATCCCGGTCTCTTTCTTAAAGACCCGTGTGAACGACGAGTCCGAGGCATATCCGGCAGTTTCGGCAGCCTCAGAGAGAGACGTTCCCGGCTCTTGCAAAACTTTCTTGGCAAGTTCCATACGCCACCTCGTGACGTATTCCATGGGCGTCATGCTCATTGTTTTTTGAAACTGCACCGCAAAGCTGGTGCGTGACATCCCTGCGGTGTGTGCAAGTGTTTCAACAGTCCAACTGTTAGTCGGAGACTTGTGAAACGCATCCAGAGCACGGCTCAGGTTCTTGTCCGAAAAGGCACTCAAGCCCCATTCGGTTGCCTCGTCACCCTCAATGAAACTACGGATTGCTTGGGCGAGGATCGCTTCAGACATTTTCAACGCGATCAGGTCTCCACCCAGTTTTGTCCCACCGGCCTCTTCGCCAATCATGCGAAGTGTGGCTTCCATCCAGCGACCGGCGCTTTCACCATAGTTTTTCAGATGGATATACGTTGGCAGGCGATCCAGCAGAATGTGCCTTGAGCTTGGGTTGAACGAGAAATGCCCGCACACAAGCTGCGTTTCGCTCTGCGGCTCGTCACCACCAAAAACCAGTACGCCTGACCCATCGTAGCCCGATTTCTCTAAAACGGCGTCAAGCGGCAGGACTGTCTTCTCTGGCTCATGACCGCAATAGAGCGCATGCGACGCCCCATGCGGAATGATAACAAGATCGCCCTGCGCCAGATCTATGACCGTATCCGTGCCTTCGACGGTCACAAGGCAGTTACCGCGATGGGCAAAGTGAAACCGGGCCACGTTCTCGTAACTCGGTACGGCGACGCCCCAGGGTTTGGTGAACGATGTACGGAAGTACAGCGTCCCGCGCATCGACAGGCTGGTCAGTATGTGGCTTAGAAGATCAAGCATTGTTTCTGTCTAAGCCGTTAGTTTCGAATGTACAGCTCTGTGAACGATCTGCACAGTTCTTTGAATGCTTTGCGACAACTTAGTACAGCGGGTAACCACTTGTCCTGGTTGGAACTCACGGCCCAGAGCCGACATCCAACCCACTGCCTAAATGCTGCCGTCGCAGCCCGTATTCTGTTGAAAAACTCTGTCTTGATCGAAGGCCATCTGGCTGATTCAATTCTCTTATTGAATGGGAGTTTGGATGATGATGGGACCAAAACAGGAAACTCAGGCTGAGCTGTTCTATGAGTTCTCCCTGGAGGAACATGTCCCGGACAATCATCTGCTGCGGTCGATTGATCGATTTGTTGACCTGAGTAGTATTCGCAGTCATTTGGCGGATTTTTACAGTCATACTGGTCGCCCTTCCGTCGATCCCGAGTTGCTGATCCGCATGCTGCTGGTGGGCTATTGCTTTGGCATCCGGTCGGAACGGCGGTTGTGCGAAGAAGTGCACCTGAACCTTGCGTATCGCTGGTTCTGTCGCCTCGATCTGACTGATCGAGTGCCGGATCACTCTACCTTTTCCAAGAACCGCCATGGTCGGTTCCGCGAGAGTGAACTCTTGCGGCACGTGTTCGAAACGACAGTGGCGCGGTGCATCGCAGAAGGTTTGGTCAGCGGCCAGCGTATGGCGATTGATGCCAGCTTGATTGAGGCAGAAGCGACCAAGCAGTATTCAGCGTCACAAGAAGAATGGGATGCTGCACAGATCGATGCCAAGACCGCACCGCGCGCTGTTCGGGAATATCTGGAAACCCTGGATGAGGCCGCGTTTGGTGCTGCCTCGCCAGTCAAGCCTAAGTTCATTTCATATTCGGACCCTGCCAGCCAATGGACAGCGGCGCACAAGGCACCAGCCTTCTTTGCTTACTCTGATAACTACCTCGTTGATACAGATCACAGCGTGATTGTGGATGTGGAAGCGACCAGATCCATCCGGCAAGCCGAAGTGGGGTCGACAAAGACGATGCTGGACCGGGTGAAGGACAAGTTCGACCTCGTCCCCGACTGGATGATCGCCGATACCGCCTACGGCTCAGGCCCGATGCTCGGCTGGCTCGTGGATCGCAAGATCGATCCTTACATCCCGGTCATCGACAAGGCCGGACGCCCCGACGGCACCTGGACACGCACAGACTTCGAATGGGACGCTGAGCATGATCAATATATCTGCCCAGAGGGTCACGCGCTTAAACAGTTCCGCCGGAATTACTCTGATCCAAACCGGGGCCGTCGGGCAAGGGCACAGCCCGCTATCGCGCCTTGAAAGAAGTCTGCCAGGTATGTCCGTCCAAACAAAGATGCTGCCCCAACGCTGATGCACGCAAAATCACCCGCGAAGAGCACGAAGATGCGCGCCAGGTCGCCAGAGATCTGGCCAAAACTGAAGAGTACCAGATTGCGATGAAGCTCAGAAAGAAAGTTGAGATGCTCTTCGCCCACCTCAAGCGCATCCTAGGCCTTGGACGGCTCCGATTACGTGGACCGTGCGGCGCAAATGACGAATTCCTCCTCGCCGCCACCGCCCAGAACCTCCGCAAATTGGCGAAAATCTTTCCCGCACCGCAGCAAACGCGAAACGCCTGACCAGAAAGGCGCTCGTGCCGTGCTCAGGTCACCCCATTCTGCGACTGCAACACGTTGTTTTTCAACAGAATCCTCACTTACCGGACGTTCGCCGCAAGCGCATTGTCTAGGTGATTGCTGGCGCTCAGTTTGAGAAACAATGCCACTTTCCGTCAGGTGGCGGTGCCAGCTTTGTTTTTCTGTAGGATTTGACGATTTCGGTATGATTAGCAATGTGGTCGCCACGGGCGCACTTTAGTCAGCCCCACTGCCAGTGCTTCAATCGGAGATGGACCCACTCCCAGTGCTGTAAGCAATCGCGGATGCCTGGACCCAAAACTCCGGCGGTATGTTTCCGCTTTGGATGGCAGCGGCGTTTTCGGCCAGGCGACTGGAATGACTGTTGCCCAGGAGGACTGTGGACACCGCATCATGGCGCAACGGAAAGACCAGCGCGGCGGTCGGCAAAGAAACACTGAAGGCCTCAGAAAGCTCTGCGAGGGCTGAGACTTTTTTCAAGATGGCCTCTGGTGCCGGGCCGTAATCCCAATGCGCGCCGTGTCGTGCGCCTGTGGCGAGAATGCCCGAATTGAAGACACCCCCGATCACCAGCTGGGTGCTCGCCACTCGGCAAAGCTCCAGAAGGCGCGCCTCGGCTGACCGGTCCAGAAGCGTGTAGCGACCGGCAAGCAGGATGAGATCGAGCGGCTGAAATGAGAGGATTTCTTCACACACTTCAACCTCATTGACGCCAATGCCAATGGCTGAGATTGCGCCGGACCGCTTGAGATCTTCTAGGGCCCGAAAACCGCTCTCGCGCAACTGATCCAAGTAGAGGTCGTGGTTGTTTCCATGTGTTCGCGTACCGATGTCGTGTACAAAGAGGATGTCGACACGGTTCAATCCAAGCCTTTGCACACTGTCCTCAAAAGATCGCATAATGCCATCGTAAGAGTAATCATAGTTCTGATCGAACGGAAGCGGCTCGACAAATCCGTTGAGCTTGGGCGGCGGTTCTGTCGCGGGGGTCAGGATGCGCCCCACTTTTGTCGATAGAATAAAGCTACCTGGGTCCTGCCCGCGCAGAAAATCACCGAGTCAGCGTTCGGCTTTCCCCTGCCCGTAGTGAGGGGCTGTGTCGAAATAGCGGATGCCGAGCGACCAAGCGGTCTGCAGCGTATTCATCGCTTTGGCGCGGTCGACCGTCTGATAGAGCCCGGCCAGCGCCGCAGTGCCTAGACCGAGTTTCGGCATTTTTAAAGGCATTGGCTTATTCGATCCTCATATCTGTGGCTGTATCAAAGAGATGCACTTTCGTGTCATCGACCGACAGATTGAGAGTCTCGCCCGGGGCTGCGGAATGGTGGCCGCGCAAGGCCGCCAGAACCTCGCTTTGACCAAGATGAGACATAACCAGCGTCTCGGCACCCGTAGGCTCGACGACCGACACCGCGATCTCGAGGTCACCTGTTCCACTTTCGGAGAGGGTGAGATGCTCGGGGCGAATACCAAACAGAATCTCGCGACCCGCCTCGACATCGGTGGGGAGCGCAACGGTCTGGCCATCGTCCAGGGTTGCCCTGGAACCACCAGTAGATATTGCAGGCAGCAGGTTCATTGAAGGTGAGCCGATGAAAGCGGCCACAAAACTGTTCTTGGGCCGGTCGTAAAGCTCCAGCGGCGAGCCGATCTGAG
Source organism: Ruegeria sp. B1 (assembly GCF_056535885.1). Classification (NCBI taxonomy): domain Bacteria; kingdom Pseudomonadati; phylum Pseudomonadota; class Alphaproteobacteria; order Rhodobacterales; family Roseobacteraceae; genus Ruegeria; species Ruegeria sp. B1. The sequence continues at coordinate 4,319,687 of NZ_JBQFJA010000001.1, forward strand.
ACACGTGCCCACCGTCCAGGACGATAATCTTGTCGGCCATCGTCATTGCTTCGATCTGGTCGTGGGTAACGTAAACGATTGTTGTCTTTAGTTTCTGATGCAATTCTTTGATTTCGGTGCGCATCTTCACCCGGAGCTTGGCATCGAGATTGGACAAGGGTTCATCGAAAAGAAACACCGACGGTGCCCGGACTATCGCACGCCCCATGGCCACACGCTGGCGCTGCCCCCCTGAAAGGTGTCGTGGATAGCGATCAAGGAGGTTTGACAAGCCGAGAATTTCAGCGGCGGCCTCGACCTTGGCGCGCGCCTCCGCCTTGTCGGCCCGCGCCAGGCGCAGGGAAAATCCCATGTTCTCTGCGACAGTCATATGGGGATAAAGCGCGTAGTTCTGGAACACCATTGCGATGTCCCGTTCTTTGGGGCGGAAATTGTTGACGACAACGTCACCAATTTCAATCTCGCCCCCGGTGATAGATTCCAAACCCGCGAGCATCCGCAGTAGCGTGGATTTTCCACAGCCCGACGGCCCCACCAGAACAGCGAATTCGCCGGGTGCGATATCTATATCGACGCCGTGGATCACATCCGTCTTGCCATAAGCCTTGCGGACTTCGCGCATCGCGATAGTTTTCACGTCACATTCCCTCTATTGCGCGCCGCATCGCGACCGATAGGTGTTCTGAGAGCTTTTCCCTGGCGGCAGCTGCATTGCCCTCTGCACAGGCCTCAAGGATGGCCAGATGCTCTTCAAGGGCACCAAAAACCCGGTCAGCACTGAGCCGAATGTTGGTCCGGATCAGGCGCAGCCGCACAGCGTTGATCTGGTAAAGCTCTTCGACCAACGAATTGTTCATTGCGGTGACCACTTCGTCATGGAAACGCCAGTCGACTTCAACAGCGTCATTGAGCGTTTCAGTTGAGGTATCGGTGCGGGCTTTCAGAAGAACTGCACGTGTGTCCTCAAGTGTCGCGCGCGCTTTGTCTTGCCCGTCCCGGCAATAATCCTCCACCGCCGCGACTTCGACCATAGACCGCAACTGAAACGCCTCACGGATGAACTTGATCGTAACATCGGCCACTTGAATGCCGCGCTGCGGGTGCACGCGCAGAAGCGAGTCGTGCTCAAGTTTTTGGACAGCTTCGCGTGCGTTTCCAAGCGACACGCCAGCCAGTTCGGCCAACTCGCGCTGCGTCACGAACTGGCCCGGCTGCAGCTCTCCGGCAAACAGGCGTTCTCGAAATCTCTCATAGGCTGAAATGCGGGACATAGGTTGCAGTCTTTCTCACGGGCCGCTCTGGCAAAGTGGTTTGGATCATACAGAACCACGCCTTCGTTACCAGTGCGTAATGGTATATTGATCAGTAACTGCACTGTTGTCAACTACTGATTAATCAGTTAGTAATCAGGTGCTGAATTTGGAGCGACTCGCCGATGCGTCCCATAGTTATTGATAGAATTCAGGCCTTTGCGATCTCTGCAACGCCATCGCATGGCCCCGAGTCGTCACTTGCGTCGATGCCGGTGCGTAACGGGCTCTTGGTCAAATTGACGACTCTGGACGGAGTTGAAGGCTGGGGCGAAGCTTGGTGCAATTTTCCGCCGCGCGGAAATTTGTCCCGCCTGTTTCTTTTGGAAGACGTGATCGCGCCGCCGTTGCTCGGACTGGCTCTGAACGACTTTCGCACGTTCCGACCGCAATACGAGGACCAGTTCTTCCGAATGGCGCGCCATACCGGGGAGATCGGGCCTTTCGCGCATTGCCTTGCCGCGATTGATACCGCGCTTGCCGACATTGCGGCGCGCATCGCTGGGCTGCCTCTCGCGGAGTATCTGAATCCAGTTCCGAAACCCGACGTCGCCGTCTACGCGAGCACCCCCAACGTGGCTCAGCTTGAAGCCTCAGTCGAAGACATGGTGACAGCCGGTCATGTCTCGACAAAGCTGAAGATCGGGTTCGACAGAGAAACGGATACCGCGCTTCTTGCGGCATTTGAGGAGCTGTCCGCCAGCCGTCTGTCTGTGATGGCGGATGCCAACCAGAAGTGGTCGCTTGAAGAGGCCAAAAACGCCATCCGGGACCTGTCGGGTTTCGCCCTGCAGTTCGTCGAAGAACCTATTGCCGCCGATGCGCCGCAGGAAGAGTGGGCCGAGCTGACAGCGACCTCGGAAATACCCATTGCAGCAGGTGAAAACATTCTGTCCGAGCAGTCGTTTCGCGACTTCGCCGGGCGAGGTGGTGTACGTGTTTTACAACCCGATGTCGCCAAGTGGGGCGGTGTCAGCGGAGCCATTAATGTCGGCCTGGCAGCAAAGGAAACGGGTGCGGTCTGCGCCATGCATTACATGGGTACCGCCGTTGGCCTTGCCGCATCCGCCCATGTGCTAACCGCAACCGAAAGTAAGGGCCCGGTCGAGTTGGATGCGAACCCAAATCCCCTGCGCACAGAGCTTGGTGAGATCAACCTGACAGTTCGGGGCGGACGCATAACCGTGCCCGTAGGAAACGGGATTGGATTTGAGCCCGACCCAGGTGCTCTGCGCGCGATGATGGTCGGACGTGTGGACATCCACTGAACCCAAGCAAGCAGACTTCATAGGGAGGAAGACATGCAAAGACTACTCACATGGACAGCAACGGCGGCGGTGGCATTGTCCGCTGGCGCTGTTTTTGCGCAAACAGAGTTGACTTTCCGCTTCAACGACAGCGAGCGCGACGAAATGCGGGCCGCATTGGACGAGTTTGAAGCGGCCAATCCTGGGATCGCCGTGGAGCTACAGACAATCGCTTGGGGAGATTCCCGCGACCAGTTCCTGCGCGAAGCCGCCGTCGGCCAGGGGCCGGACGTTGTGCACATCGCCTTTGTCTGGACGCAAGAGATGGCCGAGGCCGGGGTCGTTCTACCGATCGAGCAATTGACGGAGTATGGTGAGTTTCCCAATGGGTTCGACGATTTCATCGCCACGGACTTAACCGCCTATGAGGGACAATCCTGGGGTGTTCCGTGGTCGGCGGACACTTGGGCCATGGTCTATCGCACGGATGTCCTTGCCGCCGCCGGGATCGAAGACCTGCCCGTGACCTGGGACGATTTGCTCGCCGATAGCCGCCAAATCGAAGCAAACACAGACGGCATTGGTTTCGCGTTTCCGGCGGCAGATCAAGTTTGGTTTCCGTTCAACTACTACCTCTGGTCCAACGGCCTTTCCATTGTCGAGGGTGATGGCGCGGGCGGATTTCAGGTTGGCGCGTCGGTCGAGGAATTGGCCGCCGCGATGGATTACTTCAAAACCTATATCGAGGACGGTCTGGTTCCGCGCTCGGTTCTGTCGGTCGAGGTCCCCCATGATCCGTCGCTTTTGCAGGCCCTGCTGGACGGAACTCAGGGAATGGCCGCGATGCCGACTAACACCTACCGCCAGTTGTTGAGCGCATTCGAAGAGGCCAACCCTGGCGCCGATGTGCCATTCGCATCCGGTGTGATGATGGCAGGAAGCGAAGGGCCAAAAACCCATTTGGGTGGCCGCACGCTGGTGGTGAATTCCAACACCGAAAACCCCGAGGCCGCTTGGGCGCTGGTCCAGTACCTGACGGAGGCTGGTTTGTTTGAAACCTACTACACCAACCAATTCCCGGCGCAGCGTACACTCTTGGGCCAGATCGAGTATCGGCCCGAGGAAAGCGGGTTTGCCGAGCAACTCGTCAACAACACCCGAACCTGGGGCGCATATGCCGATAGTGGCGCAGGCGTAGGGCAGTTGTGGAACCTGACGGCACGCGCGGTCGCCACCTCGCTGTCTGGGCAGTCTTCTTCGATGGAAGCCGCTGAAGGGCTTGTCGCTGAAATCGAACGGTTGCTGTCGAACTGACGCGTTACACTGCAGGGGTCGATCCGTTCTGGGTCGACCCCATTTTTTGATTGGCAAGGACGTCGCGGTGACACTTACCCCCACGACACGAGATAGGATCAGCGCCTTTTGGATGCTGCTTCCGACCTTCTTGCTGCTGTTTGCCTTCTACCTTTATCCGACACTCTACAATCTCGAACTCAGCTTCACCGACATCACGCTGCTGCAATTGCGTCAGGGCGGCGATTTCGTTGGGTTTGCCAACTATGCCGAGTTTCTGCAAAGCCCAAGCTTTCTGGACATCGCAATCAACACGGTTTTTTGGCTGACATTTGTCTCGGTCAGCATGATGTTGATCCTCGGCCTGCTGATGGCCTTGCTGCTCAACTCCGAATTCGTGCGGCGCATGCGGATGACCACCTTCGCGCGCCTTATTTTGCTGGTCCCTTGGGCAACGCCGCCGGTTGTGGCAGTGATCGCCTGGCGCTGGTTGTTCGATCCCACGCATGGCGCCATAAACGAAGCGCTGCTTTGGACCGGCCTGATCTCCGATCCAATCGCCTTTCTGGCGGACCTCAGCACCGTTTGGCCCTCAATCAACACAATCATCATCTGGAACTCGACACCGCTGGTCGCGGTTTCACTCCTGGCCGCACTGCAGACCATCCCCGAAGAACAGATCGAAGCCGCCGAGATCGACGGCGCGACCCGGTGGCAGCAGTTCCGCTTCGTGACATTGCCTTATCTGATGCCGACTTTGTCGATCCTTGGCCTGATGTCGGTGATCTGGACTTTCAATAACTTCGTCTATGTCTGGCTCGCGACCGGTGCTGGACCCGGCACTTACACAAACGTTCTGGCGACCGAGGTCTATATTGGCGCCTTCATCGACCTGCGTATCGGCTACAGTTCGGCCATTGGCGTGGTGATGGCGGTGGTCATGGCGGCATTCGGCGCGCTTTACTTCCGGTTTTTCGGGCTGATGGACATGCAGGACAAGGTCGGATGAGCGCCATCATACAAAAGCGGGGCCTCACAGGCCTGATCGAAAACGGTGGCATGGTCATTGCGCTGGCGTTTTTGTCATTTTCCTGCTCGCACCTGCTGTCTTCGACTTCAAAGGGTCGGTCGAAAACATCTCGATCTCGCTTGTTGCAAGCGGCGGTGGCCTAACGCTCGACAACTATCTCGGAATTATCGAGGACGGATATTTTCGGTACGTTTTCAACAGCTTCTACATCTGTGTCGCGGCCACGGGGTTGGCCTGCCTGATCGGTCTTTTGGCGGCATACGGCCTGTCGCGGTTCCGGTTTCCCGGGCGCGGGTTCATCTTCGGCGCGATCATGGGCGGGCAGTTCTTCCCGTGGATCATTCTGGTCAATCCGATCTTCATCTTCTTCGCACGTGCGGGCCTGATCAACAGCCATCTGGGGCTGATCCTGTGCTACACGGCCTTTATCACGCCTTTCACGATCTATCTGCTGGTCGGCTACCTGACGACCATTCCCAAAAGCCTGGATGAGGCCGCCTTGGTTGACGGGGCGTCGCGGTTGCAGGTGATCTTTCTGGTCATTGTGCCGGTGATGTGGCCCGGCCTGGTCGCCGCCGCGACCTTCGGGTTTCTGCAAAGTTGGTCTGAGTATCTGTTGGCGCTGGCCCTTATCACCGACAACGACCTGAAGACCATTCCGCTTGGGCTTTACCAGTATTTCGGTGATGTCCAGATCGACTGGGGCGCGGTTATGGCCGGCTCCGTTGTGGCAACTCTGCCCACACTCCTGTTGTTCCTACCGCTTCAGAAAAAACTGGTCGCCGATCTGACTTCGGGGGCGGTGAAATGAGCCGTGTTCTGATGGCGACCCGCCTTCGGCCCGAGCGGGTAGAGGACTACCTTGCGATGCACCGCGCGCCTGATCCAGCGGTCCTGCCGATGCTGGAACGGTATGGGCATTGCGACTACACCCTGCATCTGGTCGAGGACCTGGTCATCGCAAGCTTTGAGTACACCGGTTCGGATCTTGGTGCTGATCGGCGCGCGATGCGGGCCCGGCCAGAGCTTGCCGATTGGATGCGCTGCACCAGCGCGTGTCAAATCGCCTTGTCGCCGGGCACGGGCGCCCCGGTCTGGCTGCAACTGCCCCAGATCTTTCCGGTGCCGAAAGGGTTGGGCCCGTGATCGACACACATGTGCATTTCTGGCGTCTGGAGCGGGGCGACTATGGGTGGCTCACCCGAGAGCGCGCTGAGATTTATCGCGATTTCCTGCCGGAGGAATTTGCGGGCGCGATCGACGGCGCCCCTGTCACCGAAGTGATCGCCGTGCAGGCCGCACCGAGCGAGGCTGAAACGCAGTGGCTGCATGAACAGGCGCGCAGATATGAGTGGATTGTCGGGGTCACCGGCTGAATTGATCTCACCGGGCCCGACCCGGTGGCGGCTTTACGCCGGGTTTGCGGGGATGGCAAGCTCGTCGGTATCCGCCCGATGGAAGGTGTCAGCCGCGGCCCGGATTGGTTGAACGCGCCAGCCTTCGCAGGCGGGATAGACGCCATCGCGGCCTCTGGCCTCGTGTTTGAAGCACTCCTGCTGCCGCATCATTTGCCGGGGCTCCTGGCCATTGCACGGCAGCACAGCGAGATGCCGATCATCATTAACCACGCCGCCAAGCCGACGTCCGAGACCTTTGAGGCATGGGTCACAGATCTTGAACCGTTTGGCGCCCTAGACAACGTATCCTGCAAATTGTCGGGCCTGACGGCACAAAGCATGGATGCGGACTTCCACACCCGCGTGTTTGACACGCTTGTCGAGGTCTTCGGGATGGATCGGCTGATCTGGGGCAGCGATTATCCGGTTCTGCTTGAAAGCGTACGCTATCAGACCTGGGTCGATACAACCTTTCGCCTTCTTGATGGTCTGGATAGCGGAGAACGCGACGCCGTGCTTACCCGAAATGCAAGCCATCTCTACGGCCTGAAACAAGGACAAAACCATGCACAGACTTGAGGGAAAAACCTGTATCGTCACCGCCGCCGGACAAGGCATCGGTCGCGCGTCGGCGCTGGCCATGGCGGCGCAGGGCGCGCGCGTTCTGGCCACTGACATCAACCCCGATGCGCTTAAGGCCCTGCAAAGCGAAGGCGTTGAGACGGCTGTTCTGGACGTTTGTGACTCAACCGCGATTGCGGCCTTTCGAGACAATAATCCTGCGCCAGATGTCTTGTTCAATTGCGCCGGGTTTGTCGATAACGGTACCATCCTGGACTGTGATGAGGCCGCTTGGACACGCTCGATCGACCTGAACGTGACCGCGATGTACCGGATGGTGCGGGCCTTTCTGCCGGGTATGATCAGCGCAGGCGGAGGATCGATCATCAATATGGCTTCTGTTGTCTCTTCGGTCATCGCTGCGCCAAACCGGTTCGTATACGGCACCACGAAAGCAGCGGTGATCGGCCTGGCCAAGGCCATCGCCGCAGATCATATCGGCGATGGCATTCGCTGCAACGCCATCTGCCCCGGCACCGTCGATAGCCCGTCGCTCCATGACCGCCTGAAGGCTACAGGCGACTATGAAGCCGCCCATGCGGCATTTGTGGCCCGTCAACCCATCGGACGGATCGCCAGTGCTGAGGAAATTGCCCATCTCGTTGTCTACCTGGCCTCCGATGAAAGCAGCTACACAACCGGCGTTGCCCATGTCATCGACGGTGGCTGGGCCAATACTTGAAGGAAGACAGATGAAGCTTTTGCGTTATGGGCCAGTCGGCCAGGAAAAACCCGGCATCCTCGATCCGGGTGGGACGATCCGAAGTCTAGAGGGGCATGTCGAGGATATCGCCGGTGAGACGCTGGCTCAGGAAACCCAGTCTCGCCTAAGGGCGCTCGATCTATCTGCGCTGCCCAAGGTCGAAACTGGTGTGCGTATCGGGCCCTGCGTTGGCGGTGTCGGCAAGTTCATCTGTATCGGTTTGAATTATGCGGATCACGCCGCGGAATCCGGCATGGCGCTGCCCGAGGAACCCGTTGTCTTCTTCAAGGCAACCTCTGCGATCATTGGCCCGAACGACACCGTTGAGATCCCGCGTAACTCGGTCAAGACCGATTGGGAGGTCGAACTTGGCGCCGTCATCGGCGAGCCCGCGAAATACGTCTCGGACCAAGAGGCGCTGGACTACGTGGCGGGATATTGCGTGGTCAACGATCTGAGCGAACGGGATTTTCAACTCCATCGGTCCGGCCAATGGGTCAAAGGCAAGTCCGCAGACACGTTTGGCCCTATCGGTCCCTGGCTCGTCACCCGCGACGAGGTTCCCGACCCGCAAAACCTTGACATGTATCTCGACGTGAACGGCCATCGGTATCAAGACGGCAGCACGCGGACAATGCATTTCGGGATCGCGCAAGTGATATCCCATTTGTCGCAGTTCATGAGCCTTCAGCCGGGGGACATCATCTCCACCGGGACACCGCCGGGTGTCGGAATGGGCCAAACCCCCAAGACCTACCTCAAACCGGGCGACCAAATGGAGCTTGGGATTGAGGGATTGGGAACGCAACGACAATGCGTGGCGGCGTCGAAGTAAGGTTCTTTTCCGACTTACGCGACTGATGGACCATACCGCCAGACCAGTTCTGGCTGGCATGCCGAGCTGCCAGAAACATCGCGTAGGGCGGAGAGTGGAATGACCTGTCAGTTGACGGCATTCTTGCACCTCTCCACGTTTGGTTTTTTGAAAGACTTTGTATGGACCTCCGAGGCAGCGCGGCTTCTTGTGATACGCTGGCCCGGTCAACGTCGGGTTGTCGTTCTGGGAGGGCATGGCGGATCGGAGGAACAGTCATGGAAACACCAAACCTACCAGTCATTCGCGCGCTACGCCCCGCGTGGAACAAAGGGCGCATCGTAGGTCAGAAGAGACCCTTAAGTTCAAAGCATGTCTGGGCAATTCGCGTCCGGCTTGAGTTGGCCGAGAACCATCGCGACCTCGCTTTGTTCAACATGGCGATCGACAGCAAGCTCCGAGGGTGTGATCTTGTGGGGATGAAAGTTGTGGACGTCATGGCATCTGGTCAGATTAAGGAACGGGCATCGGCACTTCAAAGCAAGACGCAGAAACCTGTGCGCTTTGAGATATCGGAAGGCACTCGCACTTCAGTCGAGAAGTGGATGGAAGACGAGCTCATGGTCGGCTCCGAATACCTTTGGCCTGCCCGCTTCCATGAGCGCCTTCATATCTCGACCCGCCAATATGCGCGGATTGTTCGAGATTGGGTGACTTCGATCGGCCTCGAGGCGAGCGCGTATGGCACTCATTCAATGCGGCGGACAAAGGTGACCCAGATCTACAAGAAAACAGGCAACCTTCGTGCTGTTCAGCTCTTACCCGGACATGCCAAGATGGACAGCACAGTCCGATACCTTGGTGTTGAGCTTGAAGACGCTTTGGCCATCGCAGAAGCTATCGAAATCTGACCAATTGGGCCGCCTTCACGTGGCGGCCCTAAGCCGACATTTGCTTCATTAAACAACGCTGCAATGCGGCTTCAGCAAAGCGGTCATTGAGGCCTGGTCGCACTCATCAGCTCGCGAAGCAGTTTCTTATGCGTCACTCCCGTCATCTGACTCACGTTGAAGCGCATAAACGAATTCTTGGACTGGGTCGGGCTGAAGACATTTCCAGGGACAAGCACAAGGCCTTGTTTGAGAGCCTCCCGTGCCAGCATGGCCGCCTCCCTTCCGTCTGGCAACTCACACCATAGGTAAAATCCGCCCTTGGGATTCACAAAGGGCTTGATGTCCAGGGTGCCCAACTCATCGATAGAACGCGCGCGGGCGCGATCCAGTTTGGCCCTCAGCACGTCCATCGGTGAGGGCTGCGTGCAGCAATTCTGTTACCATCGGGCTCGGCCCACCAAAGCTGATTGCGACCTGAAGGTCGGTAAGGGCCGCAATCCAGCTAGGCTGGGCAGCTATGTATCCGCATCGTAGCGACGCCGAAAGCGTCTTGGAGAAGCTGCCAATCGTAAGAACACGGTCCAGTCCATCCAACGCGGCTAGACGCGGAGACAGGTCCGGCTCGAACTCGGCAAAGATAGCGTCTTCCACGATAAGCAGATCATGAGCCTCGGCCAGGGATAACACGCGATGCGCGGTCGCTGCTGAGAGCGTCGCGCCAGTTGGATTGTGCCGTGCCGAGTTGGTCAGATAGAGCCGGGGACGCTCTTTGCGTAGGACACTTTCGAAAATCGTGAGATCGGGGCCATTGGCGTGTAGGGCACACAAACAAGGGCGACCTGATGCGCGCGCAAAAGGGCTTGAAAATTGAAATAGCACGGATCGTCCACCAGAACTTTATCACCCGGCTTGAGCAGCAATCTGCAGATCAAATCCAGCGCTTGTGATCCAGAATTTGTGAGCAAAACGGTGTTTGGGTCGACATCTATATTTTGATCGCCCAACATGCGTGCCACGTGTTGGCGCAGGCCCGCATGCCCCTTTGCATTACTGTAATCGGTCAACACATTGCTGTTGCCCCGTGCCACACTGCGCATGGCCCGACGCAGTGACTCCAGAGGCATCCAGTCTGACGGCATCCACCCGCATCCGGGCTTCTGCATGTTGTCTTCTGCATCAATGGATTGCCGAGCGACCCAAAGCGGATCTATCTCTCGCATAAGCTGTGGCCCGGTTTGCGACACGACAAAGGGTTGAACGCGGTCGGAAACAAAGAAACCAGAACCGCGTCGGGCAAAGATAGCGCCCTCAGCGGCCAAGACGTCGTAGGCCTCAACTACGGTCGAGGGCGAGACGCCCAATTTACGCGCGAGCACCCGGACAGACGGCAGCTTGGTGCCTGCGCTATATGTACGAGACCGTATCCTACGTGTGATATGGTCCATCACGAGGGTGCGACGGGTCGCTTTGGCCATAGTACTATCAATCTGTTTGGGTTCATCTATCATTACAGTTTGAGTGAACTGTAATGTTCTGTATCTGCATTTACCACAGCGCTTCCACTACAAGATCCAAAAAGGATTGTGTGGCGATGACGTCTTCATTTTCGGGTTGGGGCAGTGGATTGATCGGTGTACTGATCTTTAGTGGCTCCTTGCCCGCGACAAGAGTGGCTGTAAGTGGGTTTGACCCTCTTTTTCTGACCTCAGCTCGTGCCGTGCTGGCGACTGCTCTGGCACTGTGTTTGCTGGTCTTATTCAAAGAGCTCAAACCGTCGCTGGCGGATCTGGGATCCCTCATAACAGTGGCATTGGGCGTCGTGATCGGCTTTCCTCTGCTGACGGCCTTGGCCCTTCAGCACATCACGGCTGCGCATTCAATCGTCTTCATCGGGCTTTTACCCTTGAGTACCGCTGCATTTGGCGCGTTGCGCGGCGGCGAACGTCCGGCCGGAATGTTCTGGGTGTTTTCCGTCTTGGGGAGTGCGGCCGTCGTTGGTTTTGCCCTCACGCAAAGTGCGGAAGTGTCCCTGATCGGAGACCGGCATTGCCAACTTGTTTGTACGCGGTTGATGGCTGTTTGGCCCGCGTCCGTCAAGCGGCCATCTCGAGAGCGTACCCGTTCCAGAGGTCAAAAGCATCGGCTCTGGCGTGTCGGTAGGAGGCGGTGGAGAGTTGATAGCGGCGGGGTCGAAAGACGATGTTAATCTGGTCGTGAGCGGCAAGGAACCTTTGCGCTTGCTTCAGCGACTTGAAGCGACCCATGAGCTTTTCGCGCTTTCGAGTGGGTCTGTGTGATCCTTCGATCCGATTGTTCAGCCTTTTGTGTGCTCGGTGATCCGCATCCGGTGCGAGATCCCGTATCGGCCTGAAGTAACTTCGCAACTTATCCGTAATCACAACACGGGGCTGGCAGAACTGCGAGATCAACCGCCTCAGAAAGCGCCGGGCCGCCTTGGCACTCCGCCGTGGTTGGACGAGGATATCAAGAGTATCTCCGTTCGCATCAACCGCCCGCCAGAGCCAGCATTTTCGACCGTTGATCGGGATGACCACTTCGTCCAAATGCCATTTGTCGGCTGCCCCTGGCCGATCTCTCCTTATGCAATTCGCGAAATGGCCGCCAAAGCGGTTGACCCATTGCCAGATCGTTTCCCGACTGACCATCACACCGCGCTCCGCGAGCAGATCCTCAACATCGGCAGTGCTGAGTGTGAACCGATGGTAAACCCAGACAGCATAGGCGATGATCTCGCGTGGAAAACGACAGCCCTTAAGGCGGGGCATCTTGGACGGCATCTTCATGCGTGAGACATAATCAGATCACACCGCGCAAACAAGTTGGCAATGCCCCTCTTGTAGTCGTTTTGACACCGCTACCTTGTCGGGTAGACGGGGTCGTTACCGATCCCCGCCCCCCACAGATCCGGACGTGCGGATTTCCCGCATCCGGCTCCTCACAGGCCAGTTTCGCTCATGGACTACGCCACTGACGGACAATCTTGGCTGGCGGCAATGGATACCTCCTTAGTAGTCCCTGCATTCGGTTCCAGGTAAGAGCATCCTTCTGACTTCGGCTTCCCAGCCATCGCTTCCAGATGCGCCCGACCTGGTAGCGATACCAGTTCAGACGTTTCGCATTTCCCGTGACCCCGTAGTAGGCATAGTGGCCCCGCATCACCCGAACCAAGTGCTCGTGCTGCCGCTTGAGCGGCAGGTGCCGGTAGGTCTTGCACCAGTTCCAAATCGCCTTCAGCGACTGCGCGTAACGGTCCTTGGCCGTGACTTGGCGAACAACGCGGTTGCCCTTCCGCGACCTTCCCCAAACATGGGTAAAGCCGAGGAAGTTGAACGTTGTTGCGTCCGTCACAGGGTGTTGTTGCCCCTTCAATCGATGGGGCCGGAAGTCCACGTAATGCGTCTTGCCCACATGGAGCGTGAGCCCATACTTGGCTAGACGTCTGCCCAGAACGCCAAGCATGCGCTCGCCGCTCACCGGGTCTTCTAGGGTTATGACAAAGTCATCAGCGTAACGCACCAGCTGGCTCCGCCCGGAAAGGCGCGGTCGCGCCACCTCCACGAACCATTCGTCCAGCACATGGTGCAAGAAGATGTTCGCGAGAAGCGGGCTGATCACACCCCCTTGCGGGGTTCCAGCCACCGAGTGCTGCCGGGAGCCTCCTTCGAGGACTCCTGCCTTCAGCCATTTGTCGATCATACGTCGAATAACGCCGTCTGTGATCCGCAGGTCGAGGAAGGATCGCAAGTGCCTGTGATCGATGCTGTCGAAGTACTTCGAGATATCCGCGTCGATCACCCAATACTGCCGTTGTCCCATGATGCCATCGCACAATCGGCGCAAAGCATCATGGGCAGAACGGTCCGGCCGAAAGCCGAACGAACAGTCCAGAAAGTCCTGCTCGTAGATCGGTTCCAGAAGCATCAGGATCGCCCGTTGCGCCACCTTGTCTTCAATGGTCGGAATGCCCAGAGGTCGTTTCGACCCATCTGCTTTCGGTATGTAGTGACGCCGCACCGGCGGCGCGCGATAGCTGCCCGACTTGATCCGCGACAGAAGGCTTTCAAGGTTCACCTCCAGGTCCCGCTCATAGTCGGCAGCCGTGCGTCCGTCGATGCCCGCCGCGCCATCCTTGCGCGTCAGGGCCCACGCCTCGAACATCCAGTCAAGGTCGATAAGATGGTGCAGGGACGTAAGCACCCGGCCCGGGTGCTCTCTCGCCTGTTTGGCGATCCACTGCCGTTTCGTGTACACGTTTGTAGGGCTCAGGGTCCCCTCCGATGTTTCCCGTCAATGGGTCTGACATGTGACGCCCCCCTTCCCTCCACCGGGTTCCGCTGGCCACGGTTCCCCGCTTTCGACGGTACTATGAGGGCGCTCCGACTTCCCGCACCGCATGCCCTTCGGCTTATTGTTTTCGCCAGCCGGGTCCGCAGGGTCCTGCCTGTTCGTGCTCGCCGCAGCGCTCCCGGGGGTTGCAGGTCAGCCCACGGGCCTGGAGCCTTTGGATCAGCCGGCGCTCCCTATTCCGGCTATGCCCCTGCGGGCAAGTGCGGGACCTCCCAGGTTCCGTGGCAATCCATCCCGTGACTCTGCGGCAGTCCAAGACCCCGGATGACCCCTATTGCCTCGCCCGTACCGGCAGGTTGGGTGCTGCCCCCAGGTGTGCCACACCGAAGGCGTCATCAAGTTCGCATTTCGAGGCTTACATCACCGCTTTATCACCCGCTGTCTACGCTTCATGAGCGCCGTCGCCGAGGCCCACGCAAGACTCGCTTCCGGCTGGCGGGCTGCGCCTTTACCGGGCAGGAGTAGAACCTGCTGGATTGCTAAGAAAGGTTTCAGCTCATGTCATTCTCCTTTCCACGGCTTTCCTGGCGCACGGCACATTGCGATGCCGTCGAGGGAGGAGGCGTCCACTCCATCATATTTGGGCGTTTCGAAGAACTATAGTGGAACTTACCGGACATGCCCAAACTGCCGCGCCGGAAATCTGCAGATCAAATATGGTGGTTCGCGTCGTTTTTTTGTATGAAATCTTGCGCCAACCCCCAAGGGTTGGCATGATATTGGTCGAGCAGATTCAGATCCCCTATTTCACCAAGGAACTGCTTTTGAAAATGTTCGATGAACGCGATCCTGTCATGTGCAATATCCCGCGCCTTTTTGGTGTGAAATGAGTTGCAATCGCAAATGAGCCTAAGCTTAAAATGGTCTAGTGCATTGCTCATGTCATCTAAAGTACGATCCTGTGCCGTAGGGTCGGTCTGGTTGTACAGCACCGATCCTATCCGCCCAGCCACATAGAAACAACGAGCAATCCCGATGGCGCCAGTTGAATCGAGACGGTCGGCATCATGAATGATACGTGCCTCTAGAGTTGTCGGCGGAATGCGGGCAGATCGGCTGTGGGCGCTAATGGCGTGGCACACCTGATCTATGCGCTCAGCTGGCCAATTCAGATCGCGCAGGGCTTCACCAGCGCGTCTTGCAGACCAGCGCGACGCGTACTGGCGAAGTGGATCACTCTTTTCGACCTGCACGCAGTCATGTAAAAACGCCGCCGCAAACAAAACCAACGGGTCGCCGCCTACTTCTGAACGGATCTGGCACGCAAACCGCCAGACCCGCGATAGATGACCACTGTCATGCGAGCCATCCCTGCAGTCGGGTAGCAAATTCGCCAGCTTCTGCGCAAGCTCACCATAGGGGCTGAACAATTTTGAGTACACTTGCTTCATGGTTGCTATTGGATTCTTTGTGGGGCAGGCTGAATCTGACGGGCAGTTGCGCGCCGAGAAACCCACAGTCCGATCAAACAGATTAGGAAGAGCGTGGTACAGAATGTTATGCTAGCAGCCACCAGATCCGTAGCTGTGATCAACAGGCCGACTCCAAAACTCGACAGGGCCGTTCCAGCATAGCAGAAAAGGAAATAAGCGGCGATCGCGCGTCCAGCCTGATTGGCATCGCTGTGCTGGCTGACCGCCTGTGTGCCGCCTTGAAGGCCAAAACCCTGTCCAACGCCAGTCAGTGCAGCCGCAGCGAGAAACATCCAAAGGTTTGCAAAAATGATTGCTAGGGCCATACCCAGGACACCCACTGCAACAAAAACAACGCCAATCGCAATCGTTTCCGATTCTCGGCGTCGCAGCTTTATTGCGCCGGTCACCGCTGACAATGCGAAGCTAAGCGACACGACAAGACCCTGGATAGCGGCGTTTTCTGCGCCCATAACACTATCTGCCAAAACCGAGCCGAGCGCAGCAAGCAGCCCACCTGACGCAAAAGCAACAAAGCCGACCATCGTCGCTGCCAGGGTAAGGGCGTCTCTGAAGGACCGACTCAGACCTTCTGAGGTAAGGCCCGTGTTTTGTGCCGGGACTCTGGGCAACGAGACCTTCATAAACGGTGTGATCAAAAGTGTCATGGCAATCTGTAGCCACCAGACCAGCGTGTCGCCCGAAGGAACATAGGCTAACATTACACCGCCCCACAGCGGCCCTGCGGTCAGCCCGACCGCATTGGCGGAGGTGGTCAGTCGCCCGGCAATCTTGGCTTCGCCGGAAAAATCAATCCGGCCCAGGACGACGGGGATGACAACTGTAAACACCCCAAGCACGATGCCATGGATAAAATGGCCCGCATAAATTTCCAGAACAGAAGAAGACCGCAACAGAGCAAGGTCTCCAAAGATAGACAGCATACAGGCCACGACCAGGATGTAGTCAAAGAATAGGATTCGAGGCGCTAGGATAAGTCCGATCACAACGCCCAGAATATAGGTGGCAAAAAACATCGAGATTGTGTTCGCGCCAATGCTAAAGGTGTCTTGAAAAATTGGGTAAAACGGCGCTGGAATCCCGCTTGGCATATGCAGTAGTGCAAGACTGAAAGCGAGCAGCAAGATCGGTGCCGAGATCGGGCGTTCTGGAGCCTCATGCATTCGTTATGGTACCCTTAAGTTCTTGAATATTCGTTCGGTCTGGGTCGATCTGCCAAGCGGGAGGAAGATGGGAAGTGCTCGGCCCGTAGACCCGGATGCCTTGTCTTGGCTGTGCCGAAATGCGTACGACTGACGAGACATGAAATCCTGGCAATGTGCGAAACACCGCTACCGGCGTTCCCATCAAGTGAGCTGTCAGCAGACGAATAGGTGTTTTATGCGTCACAACGATAATCTGCGGATTTTCGTTCAAGGCCCGGGAGAGGAATGCTAGTAGGCGCTGCAACACCTCGGCCCCGGTTTCACCGTCCGGCGGGCGGTTGTGATAAGGCTCAGCCTTCCAGCTTTGATAGGCGGGCAGATCGGAAAGGTCGTCGCTATGGAGGCCCTCCCATCTGCCAAAGTCACGTTCGCTTAATCTTTGATCGCTAGAAATCTTCGGGATTTTCAGTGATTGGGCGAGGGATTCGGCGGTTTGCTGCGCCCTCTTATAGGGGCTGCACCATATCTCGGGTGCAAAAGATACCAGCGGATTAAGGTGCAGCCGACACGCCATGGCCTTGCCCGAAGGTGTCAATGCAAGGTTGCGGGTGCCGCAAAACGTGCCATCTAAGTTCGTAGGGGTTTGTGCATGGCGGATAATAGTGAGGGTGAAATTATCAGGCAGACGTTTAGTCATGCGCGTACCCTAGCTGGCAAATCTAACCCCGAGGTATTGATACCGAGGCTTTCTGCAATCAGCCGTCCAACCTCGCGTTCGCTGTCGTCTGGAAGTGAGTACAGTCCGGGTTGAAGGTTCTCGCCAGTGGCGTGGAGCAGCCCCAATACTTGGCTCGAAAATGTTGTGTCCATGACACCGTTTGGGTTTCCAGTTCCGACGCTGAGGTTTGCGATGTTACCGTCTGCCATCAGGTAAACCGTCTTGCCGTCTTCGAACCGATGTTGCGTCAGGCCAGAGGCGTATGGCGCGCTTTCAGTCAACTTCGACAAGGTGGGGACATCGATTTCAAGCGGCAGGTGTCCGCCATTCACCAATACTGTCCCGTCGCTTAGATGCGAAAACATGTTTTGAGCGATTACACCGGTTTGCCCAGTCACCGTCAGCACAATGTCCGCCTGCGGCAGGGCCTCAGCCAGCGGCAGCAGCTCAAAGCCTGAAAGTGTGGCAATCAGTGCTCGAGTCGGCCTGGTCTCGGCAACTAACACGCGCGCACCCAAGCCACGTGCCTTGCTGGCGACGCCGGTTCCCACGCGTCCAAAACCGCAGACAAGTATCGTTTTCCCAGCGATAAGTTCCCGCGTTACGTCAATGATAGTTTGCAATATTGACTGGCTTGTTCCGTGTGGATTATCCACCAGACGTTTCCCGATGGACATGTCGCTCATCAGGACTGGCATTGTGAGCCCCGCTCCGAGGTTCTTAATCGCCTGAATCCCTTCCGGTGTTTTTTCAGCTGCGATACAAACTTGTGACGCCGTAGAATTTTCCTGATGAAGCTGCCCGATAAGCCGCGCGCCCTCGTCAAGTACAATGGTTGGGCCTTTCGGCCAATGCTCAAGCACTTGGGTAACGCCATCGCGCATATCTTGCTCAGACATGCCCCGCTCGCCGCAGACTAGGCTGATCTCATGTTGCATCAACGTGCCGACTGCATCGTCTGTCGTTGATGTGCTTGAGGCACACCAAGCGATGTCGGCACCAAGCATTGCAAGCGTCCGAACCTGGATAGATGTTGCTTCGGTGATGTGACCGCAGAGAGCGATGCGATGACCTTTTAGGGGTTTGTCACCTTGAAGGCGGTGTGCGATGGCGGCCAACACCGGCATTTCTCTAGCGGCTCGCTCCAGTCGGTGCTGGGGATCGTTTACGAAATCTGTAAACTGAACATTATTCATGTTGTCTCTCTCTCCAAGCTGATGCTGTCAAAGCGCACACCCATGGCATTCAGCTTGCGCAAGGCCACGCTTTCGTCCTGCTCGCTCGTTATGTCGTGCAATCCCGGGCGCAAGCCTGTACCGGCTTGGGCAGCTTCGAGCACCGAAAGGGCTTGGTTGGCAAAGGTGACATCCATCACCTCACTTGGATTGCCCGTGGCGGCGGAAAGGTTCACTAAACCTCCTCGACCGATAAGGTCGATCTGTCGCCCGTCCGGCATCTGATATCGCTCGATGGTGCTGGAGACCCGATGGATCGCGTCCGCTGCATGGCTAAGCGCTTCTACGTCGATTTCCGTCACCGAATGTCCTGTATTGCACAGAGTGATTCCATCGCGGGCAAGGGCAAGGTGCTCGGCTTTGACAATCCCAGGAAATCCGGTTGCAGTGCATAGAATGTCGGCTTTGGTTATCGCTTGATCTAACGGAAGCACCTGGAACCCGTCCAGCGTGGCCCTTACAGCCGTAGCCGAACTGCGGCAAACCACAATGACCCGAGCGCCTTGTCCCGCCCCTCGCATGGCTACGCCGCGTCCCACGTGCCCATAGCCGCACACGCAAATACACTTTCCAGCAATCAGTTTTCCGGTTGCCCGAAGTATACCGTCCAGCGTGGATTGACCGGTGCCAAATGTGTTATCAACCTCCCATTTTGTAACCGCGTCATTCACGAGGTAAACTGGCAGGCCAATCTTGCGCCGAAGTGCGATCTCACGCAATTCGGCACAGCCCTCAGTTGTTTTTTCGGTGACGAACCGCAGATTTGAGAACCGTTTAGGCTGATCGAGCGCTGTGCGGATCAGGCGTGCGCCATTGTCGATGATTATGGTTGGCCCATCGGCGTGATGGGCCAGCGTGTTTTCAATTTCGGTATTCACTTCTTGTGTTGTCATCCCGCGTTTGCCGTAGACCGCGATACCGTCGTTTCGCAATGCGACTGCGACCTCGTCTTGGGTCGAAACCTCGTCGCCTCCTGTCCATGCGATGTTCGCTCCAGCCGCCTGAAGCAATTGCACCAGAACGCCGGTCTCCTTCGTCAAGTGCAGGCAGCCGGCGACGCGTGCGCCCGCCAATGGGCGATCCTCTCCCAATTCGGCCCGGATTGCCGCCAACACCGGCATTTCATCGCGCGCACGCGCAAGTGCGGCATGCCCTAATGACAGCAAGGTCTCAGTCATGTGCGCGCCTCTTCCAAATCGTATCCATCGTCATCGTCTTCGATTTGACTCACAGCGACGACCATCGCGCGGATGAATTCCATGACCCGAGGGCTTCCAGCGGCGAACGCCTGCAACACGCCACGATGCGAAACAGGCACGGCAGCGTCTTCTCCAACCACTTCTTTTGCAGCGACGTCATAATCGGTGATATACGATACGTTGGCGTAACGGAGTTCCATTTCGCGAGCGATGACGACCTCAGGGTATTGGGTCATATTCACGGTGTGCCAGCCCTGGCTGCTGAACCAGCGGCTTTCAGCAGCACTAGAGAAGCGTGGCCCTTCGATGACCACCACTGTCCCCTCATCGTGATAGGGCGCGTGGATCTTTTTTAAGCTCGCAATCGCTGCGGATCGCATGTTGGGGCAATAGGGATAGGCAGAGCTTATATGCGCGCCTTCGTTGCCCGTGAATATGGTGTCATTCCGCCGCCGGGTGCGGTCGACGAATTGATCAGTAACCACGAAATCACCGCGGCGGTAATTTGATTGTAGGCTGCCTACAGTGTTGAAGCCCAGTACATGACGCACGCCGAGGGCCTTCATAGCAGCAAGGTTTTCGATGTACGGTACATCGGATGGTAGGAAGTCGTGATTGCGCCCGTGGCGAGGCAGAAATGCGACTTTGTGTCCGTCAATCGTACCGAGGCTAACTGGTGCACTGGACGGACCATAGGGGGTGTCAGGTTTGACATCCTCAACGTCGTCCAGCAGGGAATAAAACCCGGTGCCACCGATAATTCCCAAAGTGGGTGTCATAGTCTTCTCCCTTATCTCTATACGGAAAGGCGGCGTGCTATCACCGCCTTGACCTCAGTGATATTTTGTGCAGAGTTGAACAGCTCGCCGTAAATGCGCAATCCGCCTTCGGTTGTGGAGGGGCGAAGCATGATCCAAGCGCCGCTCGCAGCGCGCAGTCTGACTGCACCACCTGACAATCTTTCGCGAAGATCCGGGGCAATGCCCACTACATGGGCAGCCTGGGTTAGTGCGACGTCAAGCTCTTCCTGGCGCGTGCCGCGGGTCTCGGGCAAGTGCAGTTCGATCCAACTGAGACCCGTAGTGCCTAGTCGAAGCCGTAGGTGACTAAGCGCGGTGGATAGCGGTACATCCGAGTGATTAAGCAACTGCGACAGATGGGCTGCGACAAAGAGTGGATCGCGATCTAATGTGTACGAGCGGAATGCCATGTCTCCGACAGCTCCAACGCCAGCGTCGATCAGTCCGTCGCTTAACAATTTCGATATATATTTGAACCCGATTGGTGTCTCGATGACGTTAGCGCCTATTTCATCCGCCGCGCGCCGTACAGACAGGCCGGTGGATTGGGTCACTGCAATCCTGCTAAGTGGCTTTCCGCTGTGTGTTGCGTGCATAACTAACAGAGCCATCAAGTCGTGGCTGGGAACAATGTCACCCTCTTGCGTGATGGCAAAAATTCGATCCCCGTCACCGTCCAACGCCAAACCGAAATCGGCTTTTTCAGAAACAGTGCGCGCACATAGCTCTCGCAAGACTTCCGCCTTCGATGGGTCGGGGGCTTGGTCGCACAACGTCGTATCGATCTTTCGGTGACTTGGAAGAATGAACCAACCCAAATGGGCGCCGACTGTTTTAAGTGCGGGCTCAGCAATTCCGCCGAGCCCGTCAATCACGACGCGAAATGGCTTTTTAGAAGTAGTTGGAAAAGCGGCAGCGGCTGCTTTCGCGTGGCGTTTCAAAAATGCGCCCGCGTCATGTGTCGTGGTTATCGTGCTGTGTTCGTCGGATTGTATTTTCGCGGGGGAGCCGCGGCGAGCATCGACTCCAGCAACAAATTCTGGAGGTGCTGAGATTCCCGGTGCAATCTTTACTTTAATCCCGTTCCAGTTTGCCGGGTTGTGGCTGGCGGTAACCAAAATCGCCAAGTCATACTCACGTGACACCAGAAAAGATGCAGTAGACGTTGGAAGATGTCGAACCAAGGTGACCTCATGATGCGGGCCGCGCTGTCGTACAGCAACGCAGGCCATTTGAGCCACCTGTTCGCTCAGATGCCGAGAATCGAAACCCACAAGTACGCGGGATGGTCGTCGCCATCGGTCCTGCGTGTGCTGGTCGATGATCGCCCGCACAATGGCGAGCGCACGCTCTGGTGTGAACTCGATACCAATGCGTCCGCGCCACCCGTCTGCGCTGCTTTCAAGAGCAGTGGGCTGGCGACTAGTTCCGGCGACCGTCTTCTGGTATGAGATAGCGGTCATTGGAATAGCTTTCTGCGTAGGAATTCAACCTCAATACGGTCTAGCGTGAGGTCTTGTGCCCGAGCGCCCACAGTTTCGACAGCGATCATCCCCCCAAGATTGGCAAACCGCAGGCTGACATCTAGGGAAAGACCGGCCTGATCTGCGAGAATGAAGCAAGCAGCAAAATGATCGCCAGCACCTGTCGGGTCTACGCAGTTGGTCAGATAGCCCGGCGCATGCGTCAAGCATCCTGAAGCTGTACATGTTGCGCCCGAGGCACCGTGGGTTTCGATCAATAAGATTTCAGGATGAGCAGCAATGCTGTTCTGGTGATGTTGCCTAAAATCCTCCGCCTCTGCCGCATTGAGAAATAGCGCACGCAGGAAAGGGTACATGCGCGGTAGGATAGAGTGTGACGAATAGCGCCCGCCCGGGGTCCAATAGATTGCAGGCGGCGATTTTGACTTTGACAAAATATCTATCAGACTTTCGAGTGCCGGAAGCCCCGGATCAAAGACAGTGAGTGCATCAAACTGTTCAAGAATCGTAGGATCGAGTTGTACGAAGTGATCGTTCGCACCACGCTCCAGGATCATGAAATGGCTGTCATCGAAAATCGGTATGATTGCGCGTCCGGTAGGTGCATCGACCTGAGCGACGTTTGATGCATCAATGCCATGCGCTATCAGATCCTTGATCAGCCAGATTCCGAGGGAATCTCGACCGACCGCACCCATGACGGCTGGGTAACCCCCTAGACGGGCGAGAGCCGATGCGCAATTGGCCGCATGGCCGCCAGCGAGTAGGCGTTTCTCGGTGACATAAGATGCCCCGTCATCCCGCATTTTTCCGGGCAGGATGAAAATCTCATCGTAGTTGACAGCACCAATAGACGCGATTCTGGTCTGAGCAGAAGCTTCCCGTAATGTACTAACGATTGTCGGTTCAGAAATGATGGCAATATCCTGCATCAGACCAGTGCCACGCCACAGATTTCGACCAGACAGCCGGTTTCGACTAAGCCCGCAACTTGGACCAGCGTGCTGGTTGGGGTCACATTCTTCAGAATTTCGTTTCGGGTACCGGAAATTGCAGCGAAGTGGGATAGGTCAGTGACGTAGATTGTGATCGAAACCAAATTGTCCAAAGTTCCTCCCGCTTCAGTTAAAACGGCAGAGATGCGGTCAAAGACCACACGGGTCTGTCCAGCGGGATCGTCCGGGCAAAGCACGTTCGACAGCGCGTCGGTAGCTACCTGTCCTGTGATGAACACCAAACGACCCTTTGACGCTGGAATGGCAATGCCCGGTGCATATGCGCCAACCGGCTTGGAGTGTCCTTTCGGGATCAAGACATCTTTCTTAACTTGCGTCAGCATATGTTTCCGTCTCTAGGCCAAAGGTTACGTTAATGGAGGAAAGCTCGATCTTTCGAATTTCGACCATGTGCGGCACTCTGAAGATCCAGCGCACGGTATCAGCGACCAGATCCGCCGAAAGTCCATCAGACCGCATGCCCGGTTGTGCGCTTTCGTAGCTGCCCGAAAAAAATGTATCGACGCGGCTGGGGTAAATTTGCGAAACTCTCACGCCCTTGCTACGATATTCGCGTCGCGTGGTTTCCAGTAGCGTCTCCAGGCCCGCTTTTGCGCTAGCATAGGCAGCACGGTTGGGAAACGAACATACAGCGCTATCGGACAGCATGCCGAGAACAATCGGATAGGCTGACATGTCCAGCGTTGGTATGGCCGCCTGGAGTGTCAGGAAAGCTCCGGTAAGGTTCGCTGACAGTGTGCTTGACCAGTCGTCGAGAGTGACATCGCTGAGCGCGCGCCACCGTCCGTGACCGGCATTCAGAATGACGCCCTTTAGCGGCCGGGTGTTTCCAAGTGTTCGATCGGCAGCACGCTCCACCGATTGCGCGTCGCCGACGTCTGTGGACGCCCAGCACACGCTGGTCCCGGTCGCGTCCAGCTTGTCAGCAAGTCTTTGTAGTTCCGTGCTGCCCCGCGCCCAGAGAATTACGCCGTGCCCGTCTTGGTGAAGCGCGGATGCGATTGCCGCGCCGATCCCGCGACTTGCCCCGGTCACTAGCACCCAACCGCGCTCGTTAATGTTCATTTCAGACGCAGGCATCAAGGTGACTCCAAGAAATTTCGGTGCGTTCTGCAATTTGAGGGGGCAGTGAATCGTCGAGGTCGCTGAGGACGCGGAAGGCAAGCATTACTGATTTTACGCCTTCAAAGGATTGTCCACCGATGGAAAAGATCCCGCGACTGTCCGCAATGCCACCGATAATCTCACCACCAAAGAACGTCCGCAGATCATCCTGTTTGCGTTTGTGAATAGCCATCTGGCCATCCAGAGGTGTCAGTGCAGCGGCTACAATCAATGCTCCAGAACAACAGCAATAGATGCGTGCCGTTCTACGATGAGCTTGCCTGACCACATCAGCCAGTTGGCCAGCTTTCGCGGCTGTGAGGGCGCCGCTTCCACCAGGGACAATAAGGATATTGCACTCATCCAACCCCGTATCCATTTTTCGGGTATTGATTTCGACGCCGCCGGTTGCACGAATGGCGCCCGTGCGAGACCAGATATCAACTTGCGCTATCTTCGAATTACCGGCCTTCGACAGGATTGCGTATACCCCGAATAGGTCAAGTTCATCCACGCCGTCGAAGCCGAGGATTGCAACGCGGGCGGCACCGCGTTGCGAGAGTTTTGATGGAAACAGCACGCTCATTCCGCTGCCGTTTCGACTACGGTACGCAAATCCGTCAACGCTTGCTGAACCTCCGTGGCTGTGATGTTCTCGTGACCACAAGAGGGTGATTTCAGGCAGCTGGCTGCCGCCAACGGAAAGCCGCTGATCTTCTTGCGGTGCGCGAGAGCGGCAATCCGGATCAGATCGATGATCACCCCTGCCGCATTCGAGCTATCCTGCACTTTGAGCTTGAGGTCCACTGACACTGGGCGTGCGGCCCAGCCGTAGCCTTCAAGATTGATGATTGCGACCTTGTTGTCTTGGAGATGATCGACATAACCCGCCGAGGGAATGATTTGGATTTTGTCTGTTTCTAGCCCTTTCTGGCGAAGCGCGTTGATCTTAGATTCCGCCTTGCTGGCGCCACAATCACGTAGGTTGCGGAAATCCTCGTTACCGCCGAAATTGAGTTGGTACGTGCTGCGCAGCGTCAGGCCGCGATCGCCAAGCAGCCCAAGCAACGTGCGATGCACGACTGAAGCCCCAAGATGGCTTGCTAGATCGTCACCGACACAAGGCAAGCCCTCTGCTTCAAATCGAGCCAGTATCTCGGGATCGCGCGCGATTTTTTCTGGTGTGCAGTTCACGATCGCGACCCCGGCAATCAACGCTGCCTTCGCATAAGCCTCAGCGGCCCATTGCAAACCTGTCGGCAAGGAGTACAGCAGCACTTCAGCACCTGATTTTCGTAGAGTGTCTGTAACATGTGCCAAAGACATTTCTGAGGTGAGGTTCGCTTGGGTAAAGCCCTGCTCAATTTTGAAATCATACTGGGTCAGTGAGACGTCGAGCAGTGGGTAGTTGTTTGGTGGGGCGATAGCGGCCTCGGAAAAAGTCTTGCCTACCTTCTCGGGATGCACATCGAATGCAGCAACAAATTCGATATCTTCCACTCGCAGCCCGCCGATGTCTTCACAGCGTACACCCAGGCTGGCGTCCTCTGAGTGGCCTTGCGCTCGCATTTTTCGGTAGTAGTCGGCACCCTGATAAAGGGCGGAGATATTGTTTCCGACGCCGGCAACGGCAAGCTTGATTGGTTGTACCATTTCTGTGATCTCCTAGTTCTTGGTTAGGTATGCAGGTTTTGCTGCAAGGACTGCTGCGGCCATCAGCTTCTGGGCTGCAAGACCGTCTGAAGTACAGGCTGGCATGGTGCCGTTTCGGCTTTGACCACTTAGGGATTCGAGGATCATCTCGTAGGGATTTGAACTTTCTATATCTTGGGTGCAGGTGTCGTTTACTGTCTGAACCAAGAGGGAAGCGGCACCGGTCTCCGGGTCGAACGTGACCGCAGCTACACCGTCTTCGCCATAGACTCGAATCGCGATTGACCGATGGCCCATCGAGATTCGGGATGTCGTGACACGGGCGGTTAGAGGAGAGGAACTGGCTCGGAGGGAGACTTGCGCGAAGTCATCAGCGGCACACTCAATTATCCGCGCCCCCGCCCGGCGCCGGAGGTGAGCAACTCCGATCAGTGCTCCTACAACGGTCCATTCCTGACCAGTGACAAACCGCACTAGGTCAAACAGATGAACCCCCATATCGCTAAGCGAGCCTGCTCCGGCGGAGGTCTCCTGATGACGCCAAGGCCAGTTGGTTTCGTTCCCTGCAAGGAAATCATGGTCGAACGTGGCATCGACGTGCGTCACAACGCCAAGTGCGTTTTGATCCAGTAACACCTTCAGTTTTTGAGCCGCTGGGTGCAACCGCCACTGAAAGAAGACAAAGATAGGCGTGTCTTGCGTCCGAGCAAGGGCGTGTATGATCTCGGCTTCTTCTAGGTTTTGTGCCAGCGGTTTGTCGAGGACAATCGGCACGCCAAACGCAATGGCTGAACGGACGCATTCGACATGGGTTTCAGGTGGCGAAGCGATCGAAATGAAATCCAGTGGACCGGCTTGAAGTGCATCTGAGATACACTCGAACACATTTGGAATATTGTGCACGGCTTGTAAGGAGGCCGCTCGCGAACGATCTGTGCGGTAGATCAGACTAGTGACATCAACCCCCGGTAGATCGTTCAGCCATGCAACGTGAACACCTCCAAAACCAGTTCCAACAACGGCGCACTTCATCACTAAGTTCCTTAGTAGAATGAAATCCAGATGCTATTTTGATTTGACAAATACACTCATTGAGAGAACCTACAGACTTAGTCTCAGCCAATTTTAAGATAGGATTTGGGTAACGAACGGAGCAATCGACAAAACCTCAAACGAATGTTCTACTGGAACAAAGGAGGAACTGTGGATAATCTCATCAAGTATCAATTGAATGGATTACGCGCATTATCAGCTATAAATCAACATGGTACATTGAACAAAGCAGCTGCTCAGCTGTGTGTTTCTCCCGGCGCAATCAGCAAGCAGGTTGTGCGTATCGAAGAACAACTTGGCCACCGAGTATTCGACAGAACGTCCAATGGGTTCATCCCAACTGCAAATTGTAAGGACTTTCTTGCCGAATTATCAGAAGGCTTCGAGCGGATCGATTCGGCTATCGCTTCGTTGAGCGACTCGCCACCTGTTTCCCTGCGAGTGACTGTGACACCGGGATTGGCCAGGAGCTGGTTGATTACCAGGCTTGGCAGGTTTTGCGAGCAGAACGAGCACATTCGCCCTATCGTCGATTCCAGCGTGCAACTTGCGGACCTCGGCTCAGGTCAGTACGATTTTGCCATTCGCTTCGGGACCGGAAACTGGCCCGGCTTAAATATGATACCCCTGATAGAACTCGAGTTGTTTCCAGTTTGTGCCCCGGCGCTTGCGGCCAAGCTGACCAGTATCAAGGATCTGGAGCAACTGCCAATCATAGTCGAACAGGGTCGGTCGGATATTTGGAAACACTGGTTGTGTTCGACCGGCCACGAAGATTTGAGCCTGAAGATCGGGCCGGAGCTGTCTTCTCCAGACCTATGTGTGGAGGCAGCCTCATCTGGTATGGGTGTTGCTCTAGTCTGGCAAACACTAGCTATCGATGCGTTAGATAATGGTGACTTGGTTGTTCCGTTTACCCAGACAGTTAAGACGGGTCAGGCGTATTGGTTAGCGGATTTAGGATCAAACGGTAAAACCGCAGCAACGCATGCTTTCGGGCGCTGGTTGAAACACGAATTCCGAAGTTCGCAAAACCAGTTTTCTTCCGTGATCTCCGATCCACGTGCAAATCCATCAAGAACGGATGGACGCTCCAACCCTTGATGGGCGCCCTGTTAGTTGTCGAAATGGGATCTTATCGCGGATTAGACAAGGCGCATCAACGCGCCGTTCTGAGACTGTTTCACATGAATGGCGCCGAAGTAGTGAACATGAGGTCGAATGCCGGAAGGGGCAGAATCCTACGCATTAGTGAGCGTTTTTTTAGTCTTCCCAGCACGATGAGGCTACCCCGCTGGTGCAAGATGGGAATTGATTAAAGTCTGTGTAACGGTTTGGCTTTCATGCCACCGGGAATCACAACGCTGATTTGAGTCTCAGATAATCTGAGCCAGAAATAGCGATGATTTCGCGCCCGAGCTCGGATAATCTAAAGCCACTGCAGCTATCCGGGTCGTCTGCTGACGCCAAGTGAGATATCCTGGAACCGGTCACGCGATTTCTGGCGGCTCAACTTGAGTTACGACCTGGTGAACTGAACGATCATAGGAGCAGACGTCTCCTGCGAGTGTACCCAATTGTGCCACTACATTCATGCTTCCGCCTCAAACACCTCAAGCGCAGCGTTCAAGGCATTAATGGCTGCGGGAAATCCACCATACAATGCCATCTGCCAGATAACTTCTGCGATTTCCTTTTGGGAAAGGCCTGCTTTCCGACCTCCCGCAATGTTTACTTTCAATTGAGGCCGCGTCTGTCCACCAACTGCGGCCAACGCCGCTATTGTCGCCAAGTATCTGTCACGCAGGGGTAATTCTGGTCGAGTATATTGGCGACCATAGGCAAAATCCACTACACCCCCAGCCATACCAGGAAATAGGTGACCGTATCTGGATCCCAATGCGGCTTCCATTCCCGGATTCAAGTATTCAGATAGTTCTCTACCAATTTCCGTTGTGTTTTCGGTCATGCAAGGCCTCATCTAATTAATGTAACCGGCGACCAATTGGTATTCTGGCAGCCGGGAGACGAGGGTTGTTGATCGAGTGTTTCTGATTTGTTCCCGAGAATGTCCAGATACACAGCTCCTGACCAATCGGGCCTCAATCAGTGATCATTGATACTGCATGGATCGATAGGCAAGTCTGCAACCTCTCTTACGCTCATTTTTTTGATATCGGGGTGCGATAGTGGGTCACGTCGCCAACAGGTATCATTGTTATCGACCCCAACATGTTTTCCATCCAACAAACACTCAATGTAGCTTCGGAAACGGTTGATGTTTAAGTGTAGCATTTCTAGATAAAAACACAAAATCCAAGATATTTCATCGATCTTAAGTCGAACACAGTATAGAAAATCTATATGAAAAAGCTAAACGAAGTTCACTTAAAGGGCCTTAGGGCGGTTGAGGTGTTGGGGCGCAAAGGCAGTCTGCGCGACGCAGCTTTGGAACTGGGCGTGACGCCGGGCGCGGTGAGCCAGCAAGTTATCAAAGTAGAAGCACAACTGGACTGCCGCCTGTTCGAACGTAGTCCGAAGGGGATGATCCTAACCAAAATTGGCCAGCAAGTTGCCAACAATTTAACCGAAGGATTTCACTTGCTTTCGCAGGGTGTCGCCGTCGCGACAGATAGACGATCCGATGCGATTACAATTGCAGTACCTCCCATCTTTGCCGGGAAGTGGCTGGTTTGGCGGCTTGATCGCTTCTATTCTGCGCGACCCGGTATTAAAGTGCGTATTGACGCGTCTATCGATCTCGTTGATCTACGTATTAAAGACGCAGACGCATGCGTACGTGTTGGATTTGGTAATTGGCCGGGTGTTTTCGCGACTGAGTTGTTTCCACAGCGTGTCCTCCCTGTTTGTGCACCGCATCTGGCCAAACAATTGCGAACCCTAGAAGATCTGAAGCAAGTTCCGATCATCCGGGATACAAATGCGATGTTTGACTGGAACGTATGGTTGGGTCCAAACGAAATGAAGGAAGAACAGCTTCGAGATGGCCCCGAGCTTTCTGATGCGGCTTTGTGTCTAGACGCCGCAATTGCGGGACTGGGCGTGTTTCTAGCATGGGAAACCCTTGCACAAGATGCCTTGGCAACGAACCAGTTGGTTGCACCATTTCCAGGCCGCTTCAGAACCGGCATATCCTACTGGTTTGTTGAACAAAAGGATCGACATAGACCAGCTCAGGTAGAAGCCTTTCGAAGCTGGCTAGTTGAAGAGCTAGCGAGCGGGCGAGAATGACCTCTCTGCGCACCATCGCAGTGACCGGTAGTGCGGGGCGCATCGGTGCGGGCATTTGCAACCTTGCCCGCAGGCGTGGATTGCAGGTCATTGCTATTGATATGATGCCAGACGCATTGTCCATCAGAGCCGATATCCGAGATCTTCACGCGCTCATCAGACATTTTGAAGGTGTGGACTGTGTGTTCCATTGCGCTGGATTGCACGCACCGCATGTTGGAGCTGCTTCAGATGAAGCATTTTGGTCAATCAACTTGAAAGGCACTGCCACTGTCTTGCAGGCTATTGCGGCGGCGGGTGTTTCTCGAATGGTGTTGACAAGTTCAACTGCGCTGCTCGGCGGCGGTTCTGCACCGAAGCAACCTGCGCGCTGGATCGATGACAATGTGCAAGTCGCACCGCGCACAATTTACCATGAGACGAAGCTGGCCGCAGAGGAAAAAGTTCGCGATGCGACCGGAACCCGCCTCAGGGCGTCGATTGTTAGGTTAGGCCGATGTTTCGATGAAGGCCCGCGCCTTACTACATTTTATAGGCTGTCGCGTGGGATCACCGTTGCCGATGCCGCAGCTGCCCATTTCAGTGCGGCAGCTTGTTGCGATCTTGAAAGCACCCCCCTAATCGCTTGCGCTACCACGCCATTCAAGCGCGCTGACGCTCCCGCACTCGGAAATGATGCTCGGTCAGTGATCGCAAAGAGAATCCCGGAGTTACTGTACACCTATGCGGCGCGGGGCTGGGATATTCCTGAGCGAATAGATCGCGTTTATGACAGTTCGACTGCCCAAAAGAGCTGGCGCTGGAAGCCGAAAGATAATGTACATGCCTCTATCGCCGAGCCGTCATGACACTTAGTTGTAACGAATTACGCTTAACGGCATCCAACTGTTTACGCGGCAGGCATGTTGTCAAAGCCGAGCGCATTACACCGCATGGTATTCCACGGTTGGTCGTGATGCCATCTGTGCGAATCTTTGCGGTTCGATACGTGGTTAAAGGAGCAACATCAAACCGTGACAGGTCAAAACTGGCTGGTTACTTTTCCAATCTTAGTCAGCGATAAACGCGTGGTTTGTACCAGCGCCGTGCAAATTGATTGTTTGACTAGGAACCAAATTGCCGCCACGGGTGCCAAAACAACAACAACTGTGCCAACGATATTGCCCAAAACCTCGGAATAGGGGCTTATTGCCTTCTCAGCCGCCCGCCCAAGTTGACCGACGACAGACACGGCGACAAGAACCAGAATAAACCGCAATAGCATGGTCACCAGCGGCGGTCGGCGCAAGACGGCACCGCACGCTGAGCAACCGCGATAGCCGCCTTTGATTTCGCTTCCACAAAATCCACAACTCAATGCCATTTTCTTATTCTCCTCTGCTCTTTGGTCTCAATTTTCACTTCTGCCGCAATACCCTGACAGCGACCGGTCGCCTCTGATCGCCGGTTTTCCGAAACTGGATAATGACGTCGATCATCGAGCGGCAGTATTCAAGGATTTCGGAATAGGTCAGGCCGGTATCCGCCTGCAGAACCATCAGGGCCAGGCGCGATAGTGCGGATTCCGGTGACGCGGCGTGCAGCGTGGAAATCCCGCCCGGATGACCTGAGTTGATAGCAGACAGGAAGTCATAAGCTTCGGCGCCGCGCAGCTCCCCCATGATGATCCGCTCCGGCCGGAATCGCAGACAGGCTTTCAAGAGGTCACTGCTCGATGCGTTCTTGTTGACCACCAAAGACACGGCATTCGGCTGGCTTGGCCGGATTTCCAGCACGTCCTCGATGGTAATGATCCGCTCTGAGTGGTTGACTTCGCCAAGACAGGCGCGCAACCAGGTCGTTTTGCCGGAGGATGTCCCGCCCGATAACAGGATGTTCCATTTGGCCTTGACGGCCGCGCGCAGAAAATCTCCAAAGCCCTTGTTCTCGTATGCATCAAAAACAGCCTTATCGGCGGGATCAACTCCAGATTTCAGATCGTCCATATTGGCGTCCAGGTCCGGCAAGCCCTGCATCAGATCCTCAAGCGACAGTTGCTTTGCCACGGCCCGGCGCAAGGCAAACGCAACGCCCGCCTCAACGGCAGGTTTGACCGCGACTTGCGCCCGCCACAATGACCCGTCGATTTCAAACTGTGATCCGGCCAGCGATGTTTTTTCAGAAATTGGATTACCGCCAGCAAGGTCATGTGCAAGCACCTCTGCATCATCTTCACCCATGCGCTCGTCCAGCTGACGCATGGCGGGCTCACCGCTGCGCTTGATCCAGATTCTGCCGTCTGGATTCAGGACGATTTCAGACAAGAGGGGATCGGAGAGCAATTGCCCTCCGAACACCCGATTCAACGTGCTTTTCAGATGACGGCTCATCGGCGTACGCTCCGGTCGCCCTTGGCGCGTTCTTCCCGCTCCCTGCGCCGCAGGATCACGGTCAATCTGTCGATCGACGTTCTTCACATCCCAGGCCGTGCGGGTGACATTGACGCGTTCCGGCTCGTCGGTCTCAGGGTTCCGGCGTGAAAGTGTGACTTCTTCTTTGCCCGCTTTGACGAACGTGGCTTTGTCACCGATAGAGATATTGTTCCGCGTCATCTGGTCCTGCAGAGCGGTGCCCCAGATCCGTTCCGGCTCGTCTTTGCCCTCGATCTTCATATCCACATAGAAGGACTTTCTGTTAGGATCATCAGGGCGCGCCAGAGCTTCTTTGGCATCGACGATGACGCCGGTAACGCCGGTTTCAACAGAGACCTCCTGCCGGACGGCACGGTCCTGCTGGCCCTTTTCTTCGGGCCGGTCTTGGGGCGCATCCCTTTTGATACCCGCAGCCTCTTGCAGTGGTTCAAGCCCGTGTTGTTCCTCACGCGGCGCACACTCGATGTCAGATGCTTTCCAGGCTCGCCGGTTTGCCTCGATGTTCTTCTCTTCACCGGTCTTTGGATCGATCTTGCTGACCGTCACCCTCTTGTAGCCGTCATGGGCAAGAGTGGCCGTGTCACCGACTGACAAGTTTTCGCGCTGCATCAGGTTGGGCAGATCGACACCCCAGACGCGGAACGGTTTGTCGCGGCCCTCCACCTTCAGATCGACGTATGGGGCATTGCCAACTTGTTTGCGCGGTGTGATCTGATTATGTCTCACGCATGAAGATGCCGTCCAAGATGCCCCGCCTTAAGGGCTGTCGTTTTCCACGCGAGATCATCGCCTATGCTGTCTGGGTTTACCATCGGTTCACACTCAGCACTGCCGATGTTGAGGATCTGCTCGCGGAGCGCGGTGTGATGGTCAGTCGGGAAACGATCTGGCAATGGGTCAACCGCTTTGGCGGCCATTTCGCGAATTGCATAAGGAGAGATCGGCCAGGGGCAGCCGACAAATGGCATTTGGACGAAGTGGTCATCCCGATCAACGGTCGAAAATGCTGGCTCTGGCGGGCGGTTGATGCGAACGGAGATACTCTTGATATCCTCGTCCAACCACGGCGGAGTGCCAAGGCGGCCCGGCGCTTTCTGAGGCGGTTGATCTCGCAGTTCTGCCAGCCCCGTGTTGTGATTACGGATAAGTTGCGAAGTTACTTCAGGCCGATACGGGATCTCGCACCGGATGCGGATCACCGAGCACACAAAAGGCTGAACAATCGGATCGAAGGATCACACAGACCCACTCGAAAGCGCGAAAAGCTCATGGGTCGCTTCAAGTCGCTGAAGCAAGCGCAAAGGTTCCTTGCCGCTCACGACTAGATTAACACCGTCTTTCGACCCCGCCGCTATCAACTCTCCACCGCCTCCTACCGACACGCCAGAGCCGATGCTTTTGACCTCTGGAACGGGTACGCTCTCGAGATGGCCGCTTGACGGACGCGGGCCAAACAGCCATCAACCGCGTACAAACAAGTTGGCAATGCCAGATGGGATCATCCCGGATTTCGCAAGCGTTTTGGTCAGCCGCAGTACAGCATCCCCGGAATGAACGATGGTGCCATGAAACCTGATCTCACCTCCGCGACCATCCTCAGCTACGGCCACTGCAATCGTATCCTTGTGGACATCCAGTCCCACATAAAGTGTCTTGTTCATGCTCATTTCCTCTGTCGAACAAATCCATGTTCGCCAAGAAAAACATGGCAACGCGCGCTGCCGCAAAACGCTCATCTGGTCTAAGAGGTTGGAAGAGCGGTTTTGCCTCGTATTTGGCGGTGCGGGCTTGCAATCTGACAGCTTCTTCGGCCAACTCCGACTGAAAGGTCATTCTATGATGCGTGTTTTCTTTGTTCTCTTTGCCTTCTTGCTATCGGCGACCACCGTGCTTGCTGACATACGCACCGATGTACGTGAGCTGTTTACCCGCGATATGAACACCCTCGATTTCGCCCGCGTGAAAATCGAAGTGGATCGCATGATCGATCCGTTGATCAACGCGGACCGTGCCCTTGGCGACATCGACCGGATGGTGGCGACAATCGAGCGCATGCTGCCACCCGGTGCCAACAGCTGGGACAAGGTTCAGGCCATCCGGCAGTACATCTACCAGCCTGGTCCGTGGAACGAACACCGTGCGTTTTCGTATGACCACGACGACCCCTACGGCGATGATGTCCGCAACAAGCTTCTCACCGATTACATCCAGGACCGGCGCGGGAACTGCATCACTATGCCGTTCCTGTTCACCATCCTGGGCCAGCGGCTCGGGCTCGACGTGACACCCGCCATGGCTCCGCTCCATGTTTTCGTGAAGTTCACCGATGACCATGGCGTCATACACAATCTGGAGGCCACGAGTGGTGGCGGGGTCACCCGCGACCAGCACTATCGGAATCTGCTGCCGATTACAGATGCGGCGATTGCCAACGGAGTGTTCCTGACCCCGGTCGATGCCGAGGAATCCGTTGCCGTGATCGCGGTTGTCCTAGTCGAGGATCTGATGAAGCAGGGCCGCTATCACGACGCGATGGCAGTCGCCGATATCCTGCTCGAACACTACCCGAATTTCGCCTACGCGATGGTGAAGAAGGGCACGGCAGCCTACTACCTGTTGAAGGCGAACTTCTACGACCGCTACCCGAACGCGGATGATGTGCCCGAGGATCAGCGCCCGTATCTGGCCTATCTCCAACGGATCAACCAGAGCACGTTTGATCGGGCGGAAGGTTTGGGCTGGCGGGCTTACGACAGGTCGGTTAACATCTCACAAAACTGACCAAGGGATATCTTGATGACGCATCGCCTTTTGAAACTGTTCTGTGCCCTTCTGTTCACCGCTTGGGCGCCTGCATCTTTCGCGATGTTCATCTCGCCCGATCCGCTCGACCCAACGACGCCGGGTGTCGGAACGAACCGCTATGCCTACTCAGGGGGAGACCCGATCAACCACGCTGACCCCAGTGGACATGCCTGGGTCGATAGGACTTGGGACGGTGCTTTCGGGGAAGGGTCGTTCGACCGGACCTTCGGTAATGGCGCGTCCGAGCGCATGGACCGAGTGGCTGACAGCCTCTTTGGGGATTCTCATGATCGCGCAGCGGCTAGCGCCTATGGAGGCTATTCCCGGGGTGGCGGTTCTCTCGGATACGATGCGTGGCGCGATGCCACCCAGAATTATACCCTTTCGTTCGCTCGTGATTATCTGGCGGGAGGGGCAGAAGTAGGGGCCTTCACGCCCAGGAGTGGACCTGGTGCCGAGACAAGAACTCTTCACGTCGGCGGCTTTCTGGACAACATTACCCCAAATAGTCCGGTCAAAGGACAGGGTTATGCGCCATTTTATACTTGGGGCGACAAAGGTAGATTGGCTCGTGATGTTCTTGCGTGCGCAGGTAGTTCCGGGTGTAATGCGAGAATTGCTGGGCACAGCATGGGAGGACATACCGTTGGTACAGTGGTCGGGGCCATGCCGCCCGGGTCTGCGACTGGCCTAATGATCGATCCGGTTCCAGTATTCACACGCAGTCCTATTCCAGGAAACCCAAATTTAACGCGAATATACGCGGTTCCGTTTAATCGAAATTTTCTGATTTCGTCGCCGATCTAGGAGCGTCGGTTGCTGTTCGATCAAGTGTTTATCCCAATATTGTCTCTTTTCCTTCGTATGGCGCTAATCACTATTCGTACACGCGGATGATTCGTGATGCAGGTTGGTAATGATCTCGAGGCGCCCATAGCCAAAAGGTATGCTTCGAATATAATTTCGGCTCTAGTATTTATCAGTCTGTTATTATCAGGATGTTCGCGTGAAGTAGATTTTCTACTCTCAGCGTCTGGGGAGGAAATATCTGATGGAGCTACGATTTCCTTGGTAGCGGCAAAAAATGATCTTGAGCGCTTGAAGCAGCAAAACCCCGGTGGCTACTATGTTGAGGTGCGTGCCGGGCCACAGGGAGTGTCCTACTTCTCATATGATTTCGCGGATACATCAGAACGAGATTTAGGAGACAATAGAACCCAAATAGATGCTAGATTAATTAAAAGGTCAGGGGACGGAAGTCTGCGGACCGATAGTGATGCCACTTGTGCTCAGATTGTTTTCGCCGATTTTGGGTTTAGTGTGGCAAGTAATATTGTTTGCATAGAATAATTTGGATTTGGGCCTGAATGTAGTAGCTCTATGGTCGGTACCTTGGTGACGGTTGGTGCTGTGAATTTGTTTGGTGGGCAGAGCCCGATCTCAGGTTCATCGGCGTCGCGATGGACAAACATTCAGGCTAGACCATCGCGCCTTGGATGGAGTGACTATGTTGGACTTGCAGGAGCAAGCTATGGCTCTCGCGCAGCCCGTTATGGGAACGCGCATGTCAACATTGTGACGACCTTTAGTCACGGGAACTTTAGGGCGATGCTTGGTTACTCTGGCCTGCACTAATGAAAACAGCCACATTATTTTTCCTGATCGTTGCGGCTTGCTCGCGTGTCGACAGTAATATCCTGGTAGATGTTGACAGATCGTCGTTAGTTTCAGTGCGCAATGGTTCAGAGATATCTTTGACCGTCAACACCAGTGAATTCCAAAGCGCCATTGAGCGCTTCAGTGGGATTTTTATTGTGGGTGTGTTCGATAACTCATCGGACACGTATTTTACTTATATATATCCGAGTCTTGATGGTTCTCAGTTTCCAGAATTTGATAACGTCGGCTCTGGACAAGCAGCGTTGCGCTTCCAAATGCAAAAGGTATCTATTCGTGAAGGGGAAACCAGAGTTTATCCTGATGGACTCAAGGATGATTCTTCGTCAGTGTGCGTAGGGTTACATTTCGCTGATGTCGGAAGAGTCATTCGTAGTCAGCGAATATGTGCTGAAAAATAAAGCGCGTATGTCCGTGAAGTGCAAAAACGGCCCCGAGCAGTACGCTACGGCAATGCTCACGTGACAATACCCACGCCCTATTTGCACGGAAACTTCTTTGGAATGCTTGGCTATTCGGGCCTCTACTGATGAAGTACATTGTTCTTGCGTTCTGTATTATTGCTGGATGCACACGGGTTAACGATGATATTTCGATCGATATCGAAAGCAGCTACTTACTGAACATCCGCGACGGTTCCGAAGTTGTGCTGATGGTCGATTTCTTCAGTTTCGTAGGAAACGCCTTTTTCGTGTAGCGCTATCTGCGCGATGCGGTTGTAGGCCGCATCGAAAGGTTTCTCCGTATGCTCTGCCCCCTGAAAACTGGATCGTTCGGAGCTGGAGTTTTCCGCTAAATTTCCCTGGCTGGGAGAGGAGCGGAATCGCATGAAAGCATCGAAGTTCACGGAGGCGCAGAAGGCCTTCATCCTGAAGCAGGGCGAGCAAGGCACACCGGTCGCGGAGATCTGCCGAAAGGCTGGGATCAGCCAGGCGACATACTTCAATTGGAAGAAGAAGTACGGCGGCTTGTTGCCTGACGAGATGCGCCGGCTGAAGGCGCTGGAGGACGAGAACACCCGGCTGAAGAAGATCGTGGCGGACCTGACGCTGGATCGGGAGATGCTTCAGGATGTCATTCGGCGAAAGCTCTGAAGCCTGGCCGTTTGCGCGAGATTGTCACCGGGATGTGCGTTGATTGGGGTGTGTCGATCCGGAAGGCTTGTGGGGCCATCTGCTTCGACACATCCACCTACCACTACAAGTCCCGGCGGACGGATCAGGCTGCCGTCGAACGGCGGATCAAAGAGATCGCAGAGACGCGTGTGCGCTATGGCTACAGGCGCGTCCACGTGCTTCTTAGACGGGAGGGTTGGGTGATCAACATGAAGAAGACACGCAGGATTTACAACGAGTTGGGCCTGCAGCTCAGGAACAAGCACCCCAAGCGCCGGGTGAAGGCAAAGCTCAGAGAAGACCGTCATGAAGCCGTCGGGCCTAACGATGTCTGGGCGATGGACTTCGTTCACGACCAGCTCGCCCTGGGTAGGAGGTTGCGCATCC
This sequence comes from Ruegeria sp. B1, assembly GCF_056535885.1. Classification (NCBI taxonomy): domain Bacteria; kingdom Pseudomonadati; phylum Pseudomonadota; class Alphaproteobacteria; order Rhodobacterales; family Roseobacteraceae; genus Ruegeria; species Ruegeria sp. B1. The sequence continues at coordinate 4,357,850 of NZ_JBQFJA010000001.1, forward strand.
TGACCGTCGTTGACACGCATTCCCGGCTCTGCCCTGCAGCCGATCCGCGCTTCACCTATCGGGGCGAAGATGTTGTGCAGACGCTCGAACGGGTCTGCGGGCAGATCGGCTACCCCAAGACGATCAGAGTCGATAACGGCAGCGAGTTCATCTCGCGGGACCTCGATCTCTGGGCCTACGCCAACGACGTTACCCTCGACTTCTCACGGCCTGGAAAGCCCACGGACAATGGCTTCATTGAGGCGTTTAACAGCAAGCTCCGGGCGGAATGCCTGAACGCGCACTGGTTCATGAGCCTTGCAGATGCCCGCGAAAAGCTGGAGGATTGGCGTCGGCACTACAATGAGGACAGACCCCACAGCGCAATCGGATACAACGTCCCGATTGCCATGCATTATCCCGATGGCGTCACCAGCCCGTCATCGTGATAGAGCCGGAAAAATCTAGCTTCTGGCGGTCCAAGGTTGGGGCTCAAGGCAAGGTTGAGCAAACTCTACATCAGAACGAGGGAAGTTTCGGGGAGCAGGTCATCTCCCCTATGCAAACACCTCAGTATTCTGAAAAACTTCGCCGGTGGACAAGACAGTCTAAAAAACAGCCGGTTTATACCATAAAATTCGATCACCTCTATCATCTTTCAGAAAAGGCCTCTGTTGCTTTAAAGAGGGGTTTCAAAATATACTGGAGGACAGTTTTGCTTCCAGAATTTAATTCCACCTGAGCTTGCATACCTGGTTTGATTTTTACATAACCCGTAGGACCTTTCAAGGTAGAGGTGTCAAGTTTGATAAAGACTTCATAATAAGGTTCCCCATTACGCTCATTTTTATCGAGAATTGTATCTGCTCCTACGTGCACTACTGTGCCGGTAAGTGCCCCATAAATCGAAAAATCAAACGCAGACAATTTAATAGTTGCGGGCATTCCAGAATAAACGAACCCAATATCCCTCGGATCGATCTGTCCTTCAATATGGAGTTCATCCTCGAGAGAAAGTATTTCGATGAGCGGGTCGCCCGGCTGTACTACTCCTCCGATCGTAGTTGCAATTACTTTGTTAACAACACCGTGTATCGGTGAACGCACATCTGTCCTCAGTAATTGATCTTCTCGACTGCTAATTTGCTCGTTAATCTTTTGTAAGGAAATTAGTGCCTCGGAATACTCTTGAGATCTCGTTTGCTCAAACTCAGTAATCACAGCATCCAAACGCGATCTAAGATCCTCAGCAGCTTGCTCCGCCCGTATCAAGTCTATTTCCGGCATCGCTGATTTCTCTGTCATTGCTCGCAAAATTTTTAATTCAGCTTCTTTTAATTCAATTGTCTTACTTAAGTTATCAATACTTTTATTTATCTTATTTCTACGCGCCAAGTACAGCTGGTGCTCCGATGCGACTTGTTCTGGTGCCAACTCCCGCAGCTCGGAATCAGGCTCAAACTCTCTTGAAAAGTCCGCTTCAACCCGAAGTCTTTCTAATTTTAAAGTCAACGCCCATTGTTGAGACTTAAGCTCTTGGTAAGCGCTTTTAAAACGTGTTCTGTCCATCTCCGCTATAGGTTGCCCCTTGCGCACAATATCGCCCTCAGTGACATAAATATGTTTCACTATTCCTCCTTCCAGATTTTGGACGATCTGATTTTTTGTAGATGGCACAACATAACCCACACCACGAACGACCTCGTTCAAGGGAGCAAAATTAGCCCAAGCGATAAATACGGAAACAATCAATACTATAAGCCTTATTTGCACACGACTAGACCGCACCCCCTGAGCGTTGATAAACGCATTAACTTCACAACCTAACTTCATGACGATTCGGTGGTTTGTAAAGGCATAGACGACGATATAGAATTTTTTCTCGTCGCATCACGCTTCCCCTGCAAAACAACTTGTCCTTGTTTCAGCACCGCTATATGCGACATTTCGGAAAGTATTTCTTGTCTATGAGTAGCTATAATACAGGTCCTTGATCCAATCCAACTACCAATACGCTTCACTACTGCCTTTTCAAGATGCTCATCTAGAGATGACGTTGGCTCATCAAGTAAAATAATAGAAGGATCTTGGAGATAAATCCGAGCAAGACCGATACTTTGTTTTTGGCCAATTGACAGGCCGTCCCCACCGTCGCCTATTCTTAAGTCTAATCCCTCGGGACTTTGCTTCACAAACTTCCCCAGACCCCCAAAAGTTAATGCTTGATGGAGTTCCTCGTCGGTACTTTTATGAGTAGTGGGAGACAGGTTTTCCCTTAAGCTTCCTCGAAACATTTTTATCTCTTGCGGCAACAACCCAATGTTTCTTCTTAAATCACTGGGATCAATTTGCCGAAGATTCAACCCATCAATTTCCACTTCTCCATCCGCCGGTTGATAGAGCCCAGCAATCAGGCGCAATAACGTTGACTTCCCAGATCCATTGCTACCAAGTAAGGCAATCCGCATTCCAGCCTTAATTTCGAGATTGCCTATATCTATTGCCATTCCACGCACTTCTGAATGCGAGTAGCGTAGATTTTTTACAGAAATATCGCCATGGACTCTAGGCTTGCTAACGTACACACATTCTAGTGACCTTTCCTGTTTGGCTAACATCAAAGTTTCAAGTGCGGCTAAAGCTGATTTCATGTTCTGCCAAATCAAAAGTGAATTAGACAGCTGAGAAATAGGAGATAAAGTACGTGTTGTAAGAATAGCGACAGCGATAAGTACACCACCGGAAAGCTCTCCGGCAAAAATGAGATATACACATGCAATAACAGCGCACACGTAAGTGGCTTGTTGTATTGATGTTGCCCAATACGTTAGTAAAGCGCGTAATGTGCGTTGCTCTGTGGTTTTCAGTGCATTCAAAGCAATAACTTCCTCCCACTGCCTTTGAAACAACGATTCAGAACGGCTAATTTTAATTGCCTCCAGACTGTAGGAGGCTTCTATTAGTATTTTAGACGCTGAAGTCAAACCGCCCATAGTCTCGTCCGATAGGCGCGCCATACGACGTTGTAGTAGAATATTAGGAAGCGCTATTAAAACGGCCCCTAACATAATGATCCAGACTATAGGTCCAGCTATCCCATAAATCAAAAGTAAAAAAATAAACGAAAAGGGAAGATCAGAAATAAGGCCAATGGCGACATTCGAAAAAAATTCCTTTACTGACGAAAATTCACGAATCATATTTACAACTGCACCCGGAGAAGATGGCAGATTATCCAATTTCACACCAAGTAACCGAGCAAACATATTGCTTGTGATCTCTATTTCTGCCTCCTTCCCAATATGATCAATTATTCTGGCTCGCCTTACACGCAAGATTGCTTCGAAGAGTATCGCCAACCCAACACCACTCGCGAGAACCCAGAGCGTAGGTTCGGATTGTCCCGGGATAACCCGATCGTAAACTTGTAAAGTGAAGAGCGAAACCGTTACTGCCAATACATTAGCAAATAAAGACGCCGTAATTACATCAAAGAGATAGTGCTTTTGGAGTACCAATCTACCCCAAAACCAGTGCTTATTTTCGCTACTTAATACGTGCTGGCGCAAGAGAAAGGTCAAATTCGGCAAAATCCGAAAAGCTTGCCCCGAATGCCCTTCATCAACGTCCGATAATGAAATGGAACGAACCGCTGTTGGATTGACAACGTCGAGAACGTGCAGGTCGTCGGTATCTATATCCACAACGACAAGGAATTCGTCCGATCTTAATTTTAAACAACACGGTACTACTAAATTTGTTACTTTATCCACGTCAGTCCATACTATTTCATGATCAAACCTATGCCCAACTCTCTCCAATAGCTCTTCTGTTAGTATCCCGTGCTCAACGGGTAAACCCTCCATTAAGCGTTGAGCATCCACCCCCAGAGACCTAAAATTCAACAAGGCAACAACTGCGTCTTTCAACGAGAACAACGGCAAACTGTATGCTTTTCCATTAATTTTTTTAGTCATTTTCATCCAGCGCCGCTTTTTCTGCTAGCAGACCTCTTTTCTGCGAAGATGTTAAACAGTTTATCAAGGTATTTGCTTGAACATCAATCAGTGCAATTCTGGTATCAGTTTGCTCTCTGTACAAGTCAGCACCTTCAGTCAATAATATTGATCCGACGTCTAACTGCTCCTTAAACAACATAATAGAATCGTTATTTTTTTACTTAATGCACGCAGCGATGCTGCATCGGATAGTAGACTTTCATAACTGCTGTTTAACGCCTCAAGTTCGGCCTTAGTTTCCTTACCTTGAAGATAATAAGAGATACCTGCGGAACGAATTGATGCACGCGCGGCTTCTATCTTCCCTTTTCGACCCGGGCCCAATATATTGTTTGCATCAAGGCGAATCCCTATTGATGGCTGATCTAGGTTTCCTGAATTAAAGTTTACACCGGCATCAAGTACGATCCGAGGAAGTCTTGATGTTCGGACTATTTTTTCTTGCACCTGAGCACGCGAAAGACTTACCCGCGCTATAGCATCTTCAGGAGCTTCACCATATTGCCAATCTCTACGACAGAGCCGAATAGCGGCATCTAAATCAGTCAATGGACTTATTTCACTTTCCGGTAAAAGCTCGAAAAGATTCATTTGTGCTTGGCGCAATTTTGAATTGTCAGCGATAATGCGGCGTTTTACGCTTTGTAGTAAGGTGTTCAGTCTTAAGACCTCTCCTCTGTCTGCCACGCCTCCTTTTAAGCGAATACTCAATAAGTCGCCTATGCTTTCCAATGACTGAGATAACTTATGCAGCTCCGTAAGACGTACAGAGTATCGTGATATTTCGACAAATTCGCGCACACCCTCGAGGATAATCTCATTCCTATACTGCCAATCACGGAGATTGGCTGCTTCTACCTGTAAACTCGCGTCTTGCATCCGGGCTTGATTATGACCATTATCCCAAATCACTTGTTCAATCGATACTCCTATTGATTCTGTATGGCCCCCCCAAAAAAACCGAACCTCTCGGAACAACTTGTGGATATCCATCATATTTACGCGCCAGTAATGTAGCTTGAGCGGCAGTTACATCTTGTGCGGCAGTAGACTGTGTTAAGGCAACCTGTTCCAGGGCTCTCGAAATTACCGCCAATTGAGAATTTAGAGGTGATTTAGTTGCACTTGCCCCATCACTATTTTGACTGGTCGATTCAGTATTGGGCTCTTTAATCTTACCTAAAGTTATACTGTTTCCATCGTGATATTTTCCTGAGTCAAAACTACAGCTTGATTGAGCTAAGTAGATTATCAAAAAAATTGAAGTGCGACCTTTTAATTTACTTATAGTTTTTGCAGCATACAACCTTATATGCGCAGGTATAATATAACCAAGCTTTCTAGAAGCCTTGGATACAAAACTCTTCATAATGAATCTTCACTTCCATAGCGCAGATTTACCTGAGTATGATTTTTCATATGGCTCACAGAATTTCAAAGATTAAAAATGAATTTGATGTAGGTGCTGATCCAACTACTTCGACGTCTCCATCACCATTGAGATCAGCTATAGAAGAATGTTGTGCGCCTGTGGTGTTAGTTGAGAGAAACTGGGTACCTGTGTCGAATTGCCCTGAGCCATCATTCTGGAACACAACAAACGCACCGGATTGTGCACCAGCGTGAATAGATGACCCAATGATGTCAAGATCCCCGTCCCCGTCTACGTCTGCAATCGACGTGTGAGCTGCTCCAAGATCCAACGATGTATTGATCTGGGTATTTGCGTTGAAGTTCCCGGAACCGTCATTCCGGAAAACAACAAATGCATTAGAACCTACGGCTGATCCAATGATGTCAAGATCTCCATCCCCATCTATATCCGCAATCGACGTGTGGAACGCAACACTATCCAATGATGTATTGATCTGTGTCCCGGTATCGAAATTCCCGGAACCGTCATTCCGGAAAACAACAAACCCGCTCCCTCTCGCTGATCCAATGATATCAAGATCTCCATCCCCGTCTATGTCTGCAATCGACGTGTGGAACGCACCGCCATCCAATGATGTATCGATTTGGGTCCCGGTATCGAAATTCCCGGAACCGTCATTCCGGAAAACAACAAATGCATCGGAGAATGTTGACGATCCAATGATATCAAGATCTCCATCCCCGTCTATGTCTGCAATCGACGTGTGGGTCGCACCGTCATCCAGCGATGTATTGATCTGTGTCCCGGTATCGAAATTCCCGGAACCGTCATTGCGAAAAATAACAAACGCATTAGAATCTACGGCTGATCCAATGATATCAAGATCTCCATCCCCGTCTATATCCGCAATCGAAGTGCTGTTCGCACCGCCATCCAATGATGTATCGATTTGGGTCCCGGTATCGAAATTCCCGGAACCGTCATTCCGGAAAACAACAAATGCATCGGAGGATCTTGACGATCCAATGATATCAAGATCTCCATCCCCGTCTATATCCGCGATTGATGTGTGGGCTGCTCCATTATCTAAAGCCGTGTCAAGCTGGCTCTTTTCAGTAAATTTAATATTGGTATCCACAACAACATTGAAGGCGGCAGAGGCGGCCGAAGGACCATTGCCCGCAACATCCGTCTGTGTCGCCGTGATCGCATAGCTGCCATCCGCAAGCGCGGTGCCGCTGTGATCAAAACTCCAGTCTCCCGACGCATCCGCAACAACCGTCCCCAGGGGCGCACCGTCAAGAAAGACCTGAACCGTTGCACCCGCCTCGGCGGTGCCCGAGATCACCAGCGTGGTGTCGCTGGTCACACCATCATCCGCAACACCGGTATCGTCGCTGATCCCCGTCACAACAGGTGCTGCCGGTACAGCCGGCGTCACGCCGCCGCCATTGGTATCCACAACAACATCGAAGGCGGCAGAGGCGGCCGAAGGGCCATTGCCCGCAACATCCGTCTGTGTCGCCGTGATCGCATAGCTGCCATCCGCAAGCGCGGTGCCGCTGTGATCAAAACTCCAGTCTCCCGACGCATCCGCAACAACCGTCCCCAGGGGCGCACCGTCAAGAAAGACCTGAACCGTTGCACCCGCCTCGGCGGTGCCCGAGATCACCAGCGTGGTGTCGCTGGTCACACCATCATCCGCAACACCGGTATCGTCGCTGATCCCCGTCACAACAGGTGCTGCCGGTACAGCCGGCGTCACGCCGCCGCCATTGGTATCCACAACAACATTGAAGGCGGCAGAGGCGGCCGAAGGACCATTGCCCGCAACATCCGTCTGTGTCGCCGTGATCGCATAGCTGCCATCCGCAAGCGCGGTGCCGCTGTGATCAAAACTCCAGTCTCCCGACGCATCCGCAACAACCGTCCCCAGGGGCGCACCGTCAAGAAAGACCTGAACCGTTGCACCCGCCTCGGCGGTGCCCGAGATCACCAGCGTGGTGTCGCTGGTCACACCATCATCCGCAACACCGGTATCGTCGCTGATCCCCGTCACAACAGGTGCTGCCGGTACAGCCGGCGTCACGCCGCCGCCATTGGTATCCACAACAACATCGAAGGCGGCAGAGGCGGCCGAAGGGCCATTGCCCGCAACATCCGTCTGTGTCGCCGTGATCGCATAGCTGCCATCCGCAAGCGCGGTGCCGCTGTGATCAAAACTCCAGTCTCCCGACGCATCCGCAACAACCGTCCCCAGGGGCGCACCGTCAAGAAAGACCTGAACCGTTGCACCCGCCTCGGCGGTGCCCGAGATCACCAGCGTGGTGTCGCTGGTCACACCATCATCCGCAACACCGGTATCGTCGCTGATCCCCGTCACAACAGGTGCTGCCGGTACAGCCGGCGTCACGCCGCCGCCATTGGTATCCACAACAACATCGAAGGCGGCAGAGGCGGCCGAAGGGCCATTGCCCGCAACATCCGTCTGTGTCGCCGTGATCGCATAGCTGCCATCCGCAAGCGCGGTGCCGCTGTGATCAAAGCTCCAGTCTCCCGACGCATCCGCAACAACCGTCCCCAGGGGCGCACCGTCAAGAAAGACCTGAACCGTTGCACCCGCCTCGGCGGTGCCCGAGATCACCAGCGTGGTGTCGCTGGTCACACCATCATCCGCAACACCGGTATCGTCGCTGATCCCCGTCACAACAGGTGCTGCCGGTACAGCCGGCGTCACGCCGCCGCCATTGGTATCCACAACAACATCGAAGGCGGCAGAGGCGGCCGAAGGGCCATTGCCCGCAACATCCGTCTGTGTCGCCGTGATCGCATAGCTGCCATCCGCAAGCGCGGTGCCGCTGTGATCAAAACTCCAGTCTCCCGACGCATCCGCAACAACCGTCCCCAGGGGCGCACCGTCAAGAAAGACCTGAACCGTTGCACCCGCCTCGGCGGTGCCCGAGATCACCAGCGTGGTGTCGCTGGTCACACCATCATCCGCAACACCGGTATCGTCGCTGATCCCCGTCACAACAGGTGCTGCCGGTACAGCCGGCGTCACGCCGCCGCCATTGGTATCCACAACAACATCGAAGGCGGCAGAGGCGGCCGAAGGGCCATTGCCCGCAACATCCGTCTGTGTCGCCGTGATCGCATAGCTGCCATCCGCAAGCGCGGTGCCGCTGTGATCAAAGCTCCAGTCTCCCGACGCATCCGCAACAACCGTCCCCAGGGGCGCACCGTCAAGAAAGACCTGAACCGTTGCACCCGCCTCGGCGGTGCCCGAGATCACCAGCGTGGTGTCGCTGGTCACACCATCATCCGCAACACCGGTATCGTCGCTGATCCCCGTCACAACAGGTGCTGCCGGTACAGCCGGCGTCACGCCGCCGCCATTGGTATCCACAACAACATCGAAGGCGGCAGAGGCGGCCGAAGGACCATTGCCCGCAACATCCGTCTGTGTCGCCGTGATCGCATAGCTGCCATCCGCAAGCGCGGTGCCGCTGTGATCAAAACTCCAGTCTCCCGACGCATCCGCAACAACCGTCCCCAGGGGCGCACCGTCAAGAAAGACCTGAACCGTTGCACCCGCCTCGGCGGTGCCCGAGATCACCAGCGTGGTGTCGCTGGTCACACCATCATCCGCAACACCGGTATCGTCGCTGATCCCCGTCACAACAGGTGCTGCCGGTACAGCCGGCGTCACGCCGCCGCCATTGGTATCCACAACAACATCGAAGGCGGCAGAGGCGGCCGAAGGACCATTGCCCGCAACATCCGTCTGTGTCGCCGTGATCGCATAGCTGCCATCCGCAAGCGCGGTGCCGCTGTGATCAAAACTCCAGTCTCCCGACGCATCCGCAACAACCGTCCCCAGGGGCGCACCGTCAAGAAAGACCTGAACCGTTGCACCCGCCTCGGCGGTGCCCGAGATCACCAGCGTGGTGTCGCTGGTCACACCATCATCCGCAACACCGGTATCGTCGCTGATCCCCGTCACAACAGGTGCTGCCGGTACAGCCGGCGTCACGCCGCCGCCATTGGTATCCACAACAACATCGAAGGCGGCAGAGGCGGCCGAAGGGCCATTGCCCGCAACATCCGTCTGTGTCGCCGTGATCGCATAGCTGCCATCCGCAAGCGCGGTGCCGCTGTGATCAAAGCTCCAGTCTCCCGACGCATCCGCAACAACCGTCCCCAGGGGCGCACCGTCAAGAAAGACCTGAACCGTTGCACCCGCCTCGGCGGTGCCCGAGATCACCAGCGTGGTGTCGCTGGTCACACCATCATCCGCAACACCGGTATCGTCGCTGATCCCCGTCACAACAGGTGCTGCCGGTACAGCCGGCGTCACGCCGCCGCCATTGGTATCCACAACAACATCGAAGGCGGCAGAGGCGGCCGAAGGACCATTGCCCGCAACATCCGTCTGTGTCGCCGTGATCGCATAGCTGCCATCCGCAAGCGCGGTGCCGCTGTGATCAAAACTCCAGTCTCCCGACGCATCCGCAACAACCGTCCCCAGGGGCGCACCGTCAAGAAAGACCTGAACCGTTGCACCCGCCTCGGCGGTGCCCGAGATCACCAGCGTGGTGTCGCTGGTCACACCATCATCCGCAACACCGGTATCGTCGCTGATCCCCGTCACAACAGGTGCTGCCGGTACAGCCGGCGTCACGCCGCCGCCATTGGTATCCACAACAACATCGAAGGCGGCAGAGGCGGCCGAAGGGCCATTGCCCGCAACATCCGTCTGTGTCGCCGTGATCGCATAGCTGCCATCCGCAAGCGCGGTGCCGCTGTGATCAAAACTCCAGTCTCCCGACGCATCCGCAACAACCGTCCCCAGGGGCGCACCGTCAAGAAAGACCTGAACCGTTGCACCCGCCTCGGCGGTGCCCGAGATCACCAGCGTGGTGTCGCTGGTCACACCATCATCCGCAACACCGGTATCGTCGCTGATCCCCGTCACAACAGGTGCTGCCGGTACAGCCGGCGTCACGCCGCCGCCATTGGTATCCACAACAACATCGAAGGCGGCAGAGGCGGCCGAAGGGCCATTGCCCGCAACATCCGTCTGTGTCGCCGTGATCGCATAGCTGCCATCCGCAAGCGCGGTGCCGCTGTGATCAAAGCTCCAGTCTCCCGACGCATCCGCAACAACCGTCCCCAGGGGCGCACCGTCAAGAAAGACCTGAACCGTTGCACCCGCCTCGGCGGTGCCCGAGATCACCAGCGTGGTGTCGCTGGTCACACCATCATCCGCAACACCGGTATCGTCGCTGATCCCCGTCACAACAGGTGCTGCCGGTACAGCCGGCGTCACGCCGCCGCCATTGGTATCCACAACAACATCGAAGGCGGCAGAGGCGGCCGAAGGGCCATTGCCCGCAACATCCGTCTGTGTCGCCGTGATCGCATAGCTGCCATCCGCAAGCGCGGTGCCGCTGTGATCAAAGCTCCAGTCTCCCGACGCATCCGCAACAACCGTCCCCAGGGGCGCACCGTCAAGAAAGACCTGAACCGTTGCACCCGCCTCGGCGGTGCCCGAGATCACCAGCGTGGTGTCGCTGGTCACACCATCATCCGCAACACCGGTATCGTCGCTGATCCCCGTCACAACAGGTGCTGCCGGTACAGCCGGCGTCACGCCGCCGCCATTGGTATCCACAACAACATCGAAGGCGGCAGAGGCGGCCGAAGGACCATTGCCCGCAACATCCGTCTGTGTCGCCGTGATCGCATAGCTGCCATCCGCAAGCGCGGTGCCGCTGTGATCAAAACTCCAGTCTCCCGACGCATCCGCAACAACCGTCCCCAGGGGCGCACCGTCAAGAAAGACCTGAACCGTTGCACCCGCCTCGGCGGTGCCCGAGATCACCAGCGTGGTGTCGCTGGTCACACCATCATCCGCAACACCGGTATCGTCGCTGATCCCCGTCACAACAGGTGCTGCCGGTACAGCCGGCGTCACGCCGCCGCCATTGGTATCCACAACAACATCGAAGGCGGCAGAGGCGGCCGAAGGGCCATTGCCCGCAACATCCGTCTGTGTCGCCGTGATCGCATAGCTGCCATCCGCAAGCGCGGTGCCGCTGTGATCAAAACTCCAGTCTCCCGACGCATCCGCAACAACCGTCCCCAGGGGCGCACCGTCAAGAAAGACCTGAACCGTTGCACCCGCCTCGGCGGTGCCCGAGATCACCAGCGTGGTGTCGCTGGTCACACCATCATCCGCAACACCGGTATCGTCGCTGATCCCCGTCACAACAGGTGCTGCCGGTACAGCCGGCGTCACGCCGCCGCCATTGGTATCCACAACAACATCGAAGGCGGCAGAGGCGGCCGAAGGGCCATTGCCCGCAACATCCGTCTGTGTCGCCGTGATCGCATAGCTGCCATCCGCAAGCGCGGTGCCGCTGTGATCAAAGCTCCAGTCTCCCGACGCATCCGCAACAACCGTCCCCAGGGGCGCACCGTCAAGAAAGACCTGAACCGTTGCACCCGCCTCGGCGGTGCCCGAGATCACCAGCGTGGTGTCGCTGGTCACACCATCATCCGCAACACCGGTATCGTCGCTGATCCCCGTCACAACAGGTGCTGCCGGTACAGCCGGCGTCACGCCGCCGCCATTGGTATCCACAACAACATCGAAGGCGGCAGAGGCGGCCGAAGGGCCATTGCCCGCAACATCCGTCTGTGTCGCCGTGATCGCATAGCTGCCATCCGCAAGCGCGGTGCCGCTGTGATCAAAACTCCAGTCTCCCGACGCATCCGCAACAACCGTCCCCAGGGGCGCACCGTCAAGAAAGACCTGAACCGTTGCACCCGCCTCGGCGGTGCCCGAGATCACCAGCGTGGTGTCGCTGGTCACACCATCATCCGCAACACCGGTATCGTCGCTGATCCCCGTCACAACAGGTGCTGCCGGTACAGCCGGCGTCACGCCGCCGCCATTGGTATCCACAACAACATCGAAGGCGGCAGAGGCGGCCGAAGGGCCATTGCCCGCAACATCCGTCTGTGTCGCCGTGATCGCATAGCTGCCATCCGCAAGCGCGGTGCCGCTGTGATCAAAGCTCCAGTCTCCCGACGCATCCGCAACAACCGTCCCCAGGGGCGCACCGTCAAGAAAGACCTGAACCGTTGCACCCGCCTCGGCGGTGCCCGAGATCACCAGCGTGGTGTCGCTGGTCACACCATCATCCGCAACACCGGTATCGTCGCTGATCCCCGTCACAACAGGTGCTGCCGGTACAGCCGGCGTCACGCCGCCGCCATTGGTATCCACAACAACATCGAAGGCGGCAGAGGCGGCCGAAGGACCATTGCCCGCAACATCCGTCTGTGTCGCCGTGATCGCATAGCTGCCATCCGCAAGCGCGGTGCCGCTGTGATCAAAACTCCAGTCTCCCGACGCATCCGCAACAACCGTCCCCAGGGGCGCACCGTCAAGAAAGACCTGAACCGTTGCACCCGCCTCGGCGGTGCCCGAGATCACCAGCGTGGTGTCGCTGGTCACACCATCATCCGCAACACCGGTATCGTCGCTGATCCCCGTCACAACAGGTGCTGCCGGTACAGCCGGCGTCACGCCGCCGCCATTGGTATCCACAACAACATCGAAGGCGGCAGAGGCGGCCGAAGGACCATTGCCCGCAACATCCGTCTGTGTCGCCGTGATCGCATAGCTGCCATCCGCAAGCGCGGTGCCGCTGTGATCAAAACTCCAGTCTCCCGACGCATCCGCAACAACCGTCCCCAGGGGCGCACCGTCAAGAAAGACCTGAACCGTTGCACCCGCCTCGGCGGTGCCCGAGATCACCAGCGTGGTGTCGCTGGTCACACCATCATCCGCAACACCGGTATCGTCGCTGATCCCCGTCACAACAGGTGCTGCCGGTACAGCCGGCGTCACGCCGCCGCCATTGGTATCCACAACAACATCGAAGGCGGCAGAGGCGGCCGAAGGGCCATTGCCCGCAACATCCGTCTGTGTCGCCGTGATCGCATAGCTGCCATCCGCAAGCGCGGTGCCGCTGTGATCAAAACTCCAGTCTCCCGACGCATCCGCAACAACCGTCCCCAGGGGCGCACCGTCAAGAAAGACCTGAACCGTTGCACCCGCCTCGGCGGTGCCCGAGATCACCAGCGTGGTGTCGCTGGTCACACCATCATCCGCAACACCGGTATCGTCGCTGATCCCCGTCACAACAGGTGCTGCCGGTACAGCCGGCGTCACGCCGCCGCCATTGGTATCCACAACAACATCGAAGGCGGCAGAGGCGGCCGAAGGGCCATTGCCCGCAACATCCGTCTGTGTCGCCGTGATCGCATAGCTGCCATCCGCAAGCGCGGTGCCGCTGTGATCAAAACTCCAGTCTCCCGACGCATCCGCAACAACCGTCCCCAGGGGCGCACCGTCAAGAAAGACCTGAACCGTTGCACCCGCCTCGGCGGTGCCCGAGATCACCAGCGTGGTGTCGCTGGTCACACCATCATCCGCAACACCGGTATCGTCGCTGATCCCCGTCACAACAGGTGCTGCCGGTACAGCCGGCGTCACGCCGCCGCCATTGGTATCCACAACAACATTGAAGGCGGCAGAGGCGGCCGAAGGACCATTGCCCGCAACATCCGTCTGTGTCGCCGTGATCGCATAGCTGCCATCCGCAAGCGCGGTGCCGCTGTGATCAAAACTCCAGTCTCCCGACGCATCCGCAACAACCGTCCCCAGGGGCGCACCGTCAAGAAAGACCTGAACCGTTGCACCCGCCTCGGCGGTGCCCGAGATCACCAGCGTGGTGTCGCTGGTCACACCATCATCCGCAACACCGGTATCGTCGCTGATCCCCGTCACAACAGGTGCTGCCGGTACAGCCGGCGTCACGCCGCCGCCATTGGTATCCACAACAACATCGAAGGCGGCAGAGGCGGCCGAAGGACCATTGCCCGCAACATCCGTCTGTGTCGCCGTGATCGCATAGCTGCCATCCGCAAGCGCGGTGCCGCTGTGATCAAAACTCCAGTCTCCCGACGCATCCGCAACAACCGTCCCCAGGGGCGCACCGTCAAGAAAGACCTGAACCGTTGCACCCGCCTCGGCGGTGCCCGAGATCACCAGCGTGGTGTCGCTGGTCACACCATCATCCGCAACACCGGTATCGTCGCTGATCCCCGTCACAACAGGTGCTGCCGGTACAGCCGGCGTCACGCCGCCGCCATTGGTATCCACAACAACATCGAAGGCGGCAGAGGCGGCCGAAGGGCCATTGCCCGCAACATCCGTCTGTGTCGCCGTGATCGCATAGCTGCCATCCGCAAGCGCGGTGCCGCTGTGATCAAAGCTCCAGTCTCCCGACGCATCCGCAACAACCGTCCCCAGGGGCGCACCGTCAAGAAAGACCTGAACCGTTGCACCCGCCTCGGCGGTGCCCGAGATCACCAGCGTGGTGTCGCTGGTCACACCATCATCCGCAACACCGGTATCGTCGCTGATCCCCGTCACAACAGGTGCTGCCGGTACAGCCGGCGTCACGCCGCCGCCATTGGTATCCACAACAACATCGAAGGCGGCAGAGGCGGCCGAAGGGCCATTGCCCGCAACATCCGTCTGTGTCGCCGTGATCGCATAGCTGCCATCCGCAAGCGCGGTGCCGCTGTGATCAAAACTCCAGTCTCCCGACGCATCCGCAACAACCGTCCCCAGGGGCGCACCGTCAAGAAAGACCTGAACCGTTGCACCCGCCTCGGCGGTGCCCGAGATCACCAGCGTGGTGTCGCTGGTCACACCATCATCCGCAACACCGGTATCGTCGCTGATCCCCGTCACAACAGGTGCTGCCGGTACAGCCGGCGTCACGCCGCCGCCATTGGTATCCACAACAACATCGAAGGCGGCAGAGGCGGCCGAAGGGCCATTGCCCGCAACATCCGTCTGTGTCGCCGTGATCGCATAGCTGCCATCCGCAAGCGCGGTGCCGCTGTGATCAAAGCTCCAGTCTCCCGACGCATCCGCAACAACCGTCCCCAGGGGCGCACCGTCAAGAAAGACCTGAACCGTTGCACCCGCCTCGGCGGTGCCCGAGATCACCAGCGTGGTGTCGCTGGTCACACCATCATCCGCAACACCGGTATCGTCGCTGATCCCCGTCACAACAGGTGCTGCCGGTACAGCCGGCGTCACGCCGCCGCCATTGGTATCCACAACAACATCGAAGGCGGCAGAGGCGGCCGAAGGACCATTGCCCGCAACATCCGTCTGTGTCGCCGTGATCGCATAGCTGCCATCCGCAAGCGCGGTGCCGCTGTGATCAAAACTCCAGTCTCCCGACGCATCCGCAACAACCGTCCCCAGGGGCGCACCGTCAAGAAAGACCTGAACCGTTGCACCCGCCTCGGCGGTGCCCGAGATCACCAGCGTGGTGTCGCTGGTCACACCATCATCCGCAACACCGGTATCGTCGCTGATCCCCGTCACAACAGGTGCTGCCGGTACAGCCGGCGTCACGCCGCCGCCATTGGTATCATCACCTTCCAATGAAACCACAGCACCCAAAACACCAACTCCTACACCAAGCAACCCGGATGCAGAAATAGGCGAGGCCGAAAGCGCCAGTGATGTGGATGTCAAGGCTGAGCCATCAGCGAGGATCAGAAGGTTGTCAAGCCCATCTGCATGTGTTTCAAAAAAATTGACAAGCTTGATTTCAGAGCCATCTTCCAAGACTAAAATCAGGTTGTCTCCATTGCGGAATGTCGCCGCAATGTCTTCAGCTCCAGCATCGATCCAGACTTCAGACGGCTCCGAAAGACTAACTTCAAGGTCACCTTTCGCAAAATTTAAAGAGATATCTGAAACACGGGATTTAACAAAAGCGATTAACGACACAGTATTCTCCAGCCATCAACTTATTTCCATTTTCTTTCAGCTTTTCAAAATCGCTTGACGAAGCGGAATATACCCGCCTGCAGAGCACTCTCGCCTCGTCAAGCTCCTCCCTTCCAATGAACGGCTTCCGTGAGTGGGGGTTTTCGGTTACCCGTTCGAGTAAGGGAGTTGATCGTATTGAGGTGCAGCGAAAGCTCTTCGCTGACAGCCCTCAGTGATTGATATAAACCTCGAAAGACTTGCAATGTTTGGCCGGCCATCCTCAGGAAAACAATCCGCCAAACTGCCTCAGCGCCAATACAAACCCATCATTAGAAGATGATCCTGGGGCATTCACAACACTAAGAATTCAATTGCCAAAGATTCACTAGAACATACTACGCGCCCTCACTATCTGACGTCGTCGCCAACAGAGGTTGTTTTGTCGCGCCCTCCAAATAGCCTTACGCAATCGATCTTCGGACACCGGAGAGTGGAGACTCGCGTCCGCGATTGTCAATCGATGAGTGTCGAATTCATCTCTCTGAAATTCACGGGAGAGCAAGACCACGGGAATATCCGCGACCTCTTCCCTCAGCAGCCTCAGATCGTCAAGAATCTCACTCAACGGCAAAAACTGCTGGAGAAAATCCAGATCGAAAACAGCGAGCGTCCATCCCCGCTTCTTTAAGTTTCTTCTCGCTAACAAGGAACCGACAGCCGCTTCCATATCGTCCAAAATATCAAGCTCGAAGCCACAATCGGCTAGCCGACGAACAACGCTATCACCGGACTGGCATCCAGCCGCAGAAACTACAATGCAGCTCCCACAGCAAGGAACCGTGAGATCCCCATTCATTTGCACCCAATTCGCCAACTTGAGCCCTGATTGCGAAGCATCCAGATCGCCTGTGAGCACCAAAAATGGCCGCCCCTCAGTTTCCTCTGCTCCTTTAGCATGACTTAAAAGCGTGCAACTCTTGGCTTCCGAGCGCCGACCAGCACCAAGCGCGGTCCGCATCACCTCGTTAATGCGCCCAAGGAATGATGTTCGAGTCATCCCTTTACGCCCTGCCCGCATCGATAAATACGCGCCAAATCAATAAGGCGTTAAATGCCAGATTCCCAATCAGGCAGTAAGAGATCAAACCAACCCAAACGCCGAAACCAACCCATACCGAAACACATGCACCCAAAAAACCAAGCGACACTGAGAGCACAAGATACCCAAGCCCGCCCGAAACGACATCGGTCGAACCCCATGTCAAAATCGGTCCTTTTTGTCGCACTGATACCATTACCGAGCCTCCATCAGGATCGCGACCTCATCGCCTTATAAAGCGCGCGATTTTCACTTTTCAGATTATCAACCTCTACTCATGACGTAAGTTACCGCTTATGTCACTTACTGTCAATGCTATTTGAGTGAAGGTTTAAAAAATAAAATTGGCCACTTAACCCCTTGTAAAATCATCCATAAAACAATAAGAGGCAATGATGAAGATTGGATATGCACGCGTGTCGACCGACGAACAAAGGTTGGACCTACAGATTTCCGCACTTGAGAAGGCCGGCTGCCAGAAAATATACAAAGATATTGGAGTTTCCGGGTCCGAGATGTCTCGGCCCGGATTGGATGCTGCTTTACATTCACTAAGCGAAGGCGAGTCTTTAACTGTCTGGCGCCTAGATCGGTTGGGCAGATCGTTAGGTGGCGTCATTCAGCTAATCGATTTATTGGGCAATCGAGGGATAAATTTTCATTCCATTACTGAACTAATCGATACTGCGTCAAGTTCTGGTAGGTTCATCTTTCATATCATGGCTGCCTTATCGGAGTTCGAACGTTCTTTGATTAGCGAACGAACGCGAGCTGGCCTCGTTGAAGCAAGGGCAAGGGGTTCGCGCATTGGACGTCCGCGTGCACTCTCGGACAGGAAAATGAATTTAGCGATCAGAGATGTTAAGATAAACGGAATAGCTGTGGAACTTGTCGCAAAAAAGTATGATGTTTCGAAGCGCACAATGCAAAGATATTTGTCTAATCATAACGCAAACCCTTAATTCAAGGTTGGGGCTTCGGGCCGTAATTTTATGAATTCTGATGTCTGAATTTAATCGCTGACCATCCGACTCTACGCAACTAAAGGAAAGTAAGACTACAGCTATGGATAAACTGAGACGATTTGCAGAGCTCGCAAACCGAATTTTTAAATGCCAGCATTACCGGCCGGATACAAAAAGTACACCTCAGCGCTGCACCCGTGAGCAAGCTCTAATAGCCCTGATCAGTATAGCAGTTCTGGGCGCGCCATACCCAGCCATAGCGCAAACGGTTCATCGTTTTGAGCATACTGGAGCCATCGTTGATTGGACCGTACCGGTAGCGGGTACGTATCGCATTGTCGCCATTGGCGCCCAAGGTGCCGCTGGAAACCCAAGTTTTTCCGGTGGTCGAGGCGCGCAGATAGAAGGTAAGTTCGAGTTTAGCGAAGGTCAGCGCTTGCAAATTGCTGTAGGTGGAGCGGGCACTGCGACCTCATCGAATAATTCGGGCAGTGGCGGCGGCGGCGGCGGCACGTTTCTTGTCGATGAAAACGATAACCCGCTTCTGATTGCAGGTGGAGGTGGTGGAACCCGTTCTTTTTCTAGTCAAGACGGTACTGATGCTTCAATCACGGAAAGAGGGTGGAGCGGGAGTGGCAACCTAGAAACATATACGCCCGTACCTGCCGCAAACGATGGGGCCGGTGGCGCCGCCCCACGGCACGGATGGGGTTCAGCTGGTGCTGGCTTTTTTGGGGATGGCGCAGACGATGCTCCTCTAGGCACCGGAGGAAGAAGCTGGGCGAATGGCATGACAGGAGGAGTCAAAACCGGATCTTGTGCTGGCGCGCCAGCTTTCGGAGGGTTTGGCGGCGGCGGCAGTGGTGACGGGTGTTTTGGCGGCGGCGGCGGCGGCGGCTATTCCGGTGGCGACGGCGGTCGGGTTGCTGGTGGCGGTGGGTCCTTTAACAGCGGCGCCAATCCAGCCGCCATTGCAGGCGTCGGCGTCGGGAATGGATCTTTGACCATTACCCTATTGTCCGAATTAAAAACCGAGGAGAGCACACCTGTCGAAACCACAACCGCCCTGATCAGCGATTTTCAGCAGGTGCGCGGCCAAATGATCGTTGCCAATGGCCCAAAAACCAATCGCCGGATCGGTCGCCTAAGGGGCGAGCGCCGTTCGGATGGCGGTGTATTCGTCGAAGGTGCTGCACTGCGCAACAGTGCGCTGCCGCTTCGGCTGGAGCTTTCTTCGGGTCGCACGAGCTTTTCGTTCAGCACCCGGGATACCGTTGCCGGATCAACCGAACTGGACTTCAAGCTGCCCAGACCAGGCCAACCTGAGGCGGATAATGATGGCACAACACCGTCGGATAATGTTGGCAACGCACAACAAGGCAACGTAGCGAACCATGATGCATCGTCTCAGGGCATTGTCGCCCGTGCGAAGAATGCCATAAGTGCAACGCCTGTCATCCGGGACAGCTCACCGTGGGAATTCTGGACGGAAGGCACCATTGCAGAGATGCAATTCAGGGGCCGTGATGGCAACTTCACCATTCTGCATGTCGGGTTGGATTATCTGGTGACGCCGGACGTTCTGCTGGGTTTTAGTCTGCAATATGACAGGGCATCGCTGAGCGGCACGTCAGATCGCATTGACGGTGAGGGGTACATGGTCGGACCGTATGTGACTGCCCGTCTGTGGGACAACCTGTACTTTGATGGACGCCTCGCCTGGGGTGAGTCGGACAACACTGTCTCGCCATTCGGAACCTACAGCGATGACTACGATTCCGAACGCAAGCTGGTGACGGCGGCTCTGATCGGTGACTACGCCCTCGGAGATGCGATCACCTTCAGCCCCGAGGCGCGCCTGTCTTGGTACGAAACAAAGTCTGATGCTTATGTGGACAGCCAGAACATAGATATCCCCTCGGTGACGACGTCTTTCGGGTCGCTTGAATTGACGCCGACGCTTTCGCATA
Source organism: Ruegeria sp. B1 (assembly GCF_056535885.1). Taxonomy (NCBI): domain Bacteria; kingdom Pseudomonadati; phylum Pseudomonadota; class Alphaproteobacteria; order Rhodobacterales; family Roseobacteraceae; genus Ruegeria; species Ruegeria sp. B1. The sequence continues at coordinate 4,378,133 of NZ_JBQFJA010000001.1, forward strand.
GCTTTGAACTGTCGGAAGGCATTCTGACAGCGCAGGTCGGTGCATCTACGATTTGGGCGTTCGATGTTGATACCGACGGTGCGTCTGGCGAATTGATCGAAGGTGCCCGCGGGCGTGTCGAACTGGGTGCAGAATATAGCAGCCAGTCCAACTATCTGCTCAGCAGTTCGGTGTTCTATGACGGCATCGGGCAATCGGGCTTCAATTTCTGGGGTCTTACCCTCGAATTGGATGTGAGATTCTGATCACGCTCGATCAGGACAAAAAGCAGCGGTCGACCTGTCTGACGTCAGCGCCAATGGGACAGTTTAGGTTGATTTGATAAGAGAGGGTTTCTGGCTCATCGTAACCGCCAAGGAGTGGATCTATGGACGCCCCCTGCGCAAGGTGTTTTTTGTGATGATGTTGACGGCATTGGATGCGTGAATCTATCCGGCCTTTGATTGAAGCATCTTTGCTCCTGGCCTCGATGGGATCCGCTGGTTTCAGTGCCTTCCAAGATGACCGGCCTTTCCTGGCCACCACTCCTTACAGGCTGTGAATTGCGGCCCCTGCCGTTACACCATCGTCTCGTCACCTCGCATTCTTAGAGCGCCAGTACTTTCCGGGCTGCCCGCTACGCCGCTTTGTAGCCTTCTCCGCTCCGCAAAATCGCCCAGGCAATGCGTGCTGTCTTGTTGGCGATAGCCACGAGCGTTTTGTTGTGACCTGCGCGTGCCAGCAAGCCCTGCGCCCATCTCGCGCGTTGATCATCACGATTGGCGATCCTGATCAGGACGGACCGGGCGCCGTGGATGAGCTGGCGCCGCAGGTATTGGTTGCCTCGTTTGCCTATGCCACCAAGCCGGGGCTTGCCGCCCGTCGTATATTGTCTGGGAACCAAGCCTATCCATGCCGCGAGTGCCCGGCCAGACGAAAAGTGTCGACCGTCATCAACGGCAGCGATCAAGGCGGTGGCGATCACAGGCCCGACGCCGGGGAGGGTTGCAAGACGTTTGCACCGCTCATCGGTCCGGCAGATCGCGATTAGCTTACGGTCGAGCTCAGCGACGTGTTTGTCCAACGCTTCGAATTCGGCGATAAGTGCGTTGAAGTTTTCCGTTGCCAGCGCTGACAACTTGGCCTCAGCGACGGCGTTTCTGATATCCTTTCGGAACCGAAAGGCACCGACTGGAATGACAACGCCATACTCCCCCAGAAGGCCCCGAATGTGATTAATCAATCCGGTCCGTTGTGTGATGAGACGATCACGTGTTCGATGCAGCATCTGCAAATCCTGTTGCTCCGTCGTCTTCACTGGGACAAATCGCATAGTCGGGCGCAGTGCGGCCTCATAGATCGCCTCGGCATCAACAGCGTCGTTCTTGGAGCCTTTGACAAACGGCATTACGAACCGCGGATGAACGAGGCGCACGGCATAGCCTTGCGCCTCAAACTGTCTGCCCCAGTGATGAGCGCTGGCACAAGCCTCCATGGCGACTGTTTCCGGGGAATACTCCTGAACGGCAGCGGCGAGTTTTGATCTGGTCACCTTCTTCGAGATTACCTCGCCCTCATTGGTGATTCCGTGGATGTGAAACGACTGTTTGCCTAAATCAATCGCAAGTAACTGCATTCTGTGAACTCCTTCTGCTTGATACGTCTGCCGAAAACTATCGGCATCGGTGCAAGGGGCGTCCATTCCATAAGATGAGAAAGAAACCCGGAACCAAGCAGAGCCACGGTGAGAAGGTCGTAAAGGACATTCGCCGTGCGACCCGCAAACAGTACTCCGCAGAAGAGAAGATCAGGATCGTGCTGGACGGCCTAAAAGGCGAGGACAGCATTGCAGAGCTCTGCCGCCGTGAAGGCATCGCGCAGAGCCTCTACTACAGCTGGTCCAAAGAGTTCCTAGAGGCGGGCAAAAAGCGGCTGGCAGGTGACACGGCACGTGCTGCGACAGCGACCGAGGTCAAAGACCTGCGCCGTGAAGCCCGCGATCTGAAAGAAGTTGTGGCAGAACAGGCCCTGGAACTGCGGCTTCTCAAAAAAGCATGATCGCGGATAGGGACGACGACGAATGAGATATCCTGCATCCGAAAAACTGGAAATCATCCGCTTGGTTGAGCAATCGCATCTGCCGACCAAACGCACTTTGGAAAAGCTGGGTATTCCGAAGACCACCTTCTATCGCTGGTACGACCGATATCTCGTCGGTGGCCCCGAGGCGCTTGAAGATCGAAGACCCACGCCGTCACGGGTCTGGAACCACATTCCCACGCCAGTGCGCGAGAAGATCAAGGATCTGGCCCTGAAGGAAAGTGAGCTTTCCCCGCGTGAGTTGGCTGCACGCTTCACCGACACAGAAAAGTACTTTATGTCAGAGGCTTCGGTCTATCGCATCCTCAAGTCCTACGATCTGATCACCAGCCCGGCTTATGTGGTTCTGTCCGCTGCGGATGAGTTCCGGGACAAGACAGCGAGGCCGAACGAGCTTTGGCAGACAGACTTCACATATTTGAAGGTCATCGGTTGGGGCTGGTTCTATCTCAGCACGATCTTGGACGACTACAGCCGATACATCATTGCCTGGAAGCTTTGTACGACGATGAAGACTGAGGATGTGACAGCCACGCTGGACCAGGCGCTACAGGCGTCGGGCTGTGATCAGGCAACTGTGCTGCACAAACCGCGTCCGCTCAGCGACAACGTCCTATGTGCAGAATGGTCGGCAGATTTGGCATCAGGTCATTGTCATGCTGGGGTGTTCCAGCATGGTCGAATGTGTGTCAGTTCGGCATTTTGGTCAACAACATGTCTCTCCCATAACAAACACAGAGTACGCATCTGCGGCTCTCACCGTCCTTAAGACGAGATCTTCGAGTCGTTGAGCAGAAGGCCTGAACATTATCTACGAGGTCAGAAACCTGCCTCTACGGCCCTGTCAGAGAAGGGTCCTTCTGCTGTCGATCACCCCTGAAAGAAGGGGCGATATGGTTCTCCGCTTTTGATGATCCCATGTACTGTGCGGGCCATCTTGGCGGCGATTGCGGTATACGCCTTTCGGCGCAGATGGGCGTTATGCCGATCCTTCGTTATGTAACGTTCGAACTTGTCACGAAAGCTGTTGGTTGGCTGCATGATGGCTACCTGACCAGCCATCCATAGCGTGCGGCGCAATCTGGCATTGCCGTATTTGGACAGCTTGGTCTGGCCCCGGAAGGTGCCGGACTGGATGGTCGCGAGGTCCATCCCGCAGAATTTGAGAAACTGCCGGTGATGCCGGAAGCGGCGCAGGTCGCCAGCCTCTGCCAGAATGGTCAGGGCGTTGATGGGCCCGATCCCTGGGATCGAAGTCAGGAGTTTGTAGTCGCTGTTGTCTTTAAGCAGCCCAATGGCGCGATCCTCAATCTCATTCCGCTGGGCAATCAGGCAGCGCCCTTCGCACAAGACCAAGCGAAACATTCTGGCCGCGTCAGAATCCAATGCGATTGGCAAGCCAACCGAAGACTTGGCGGTCTGATAAATGTCTGCAAGCAAGCGTTCTTTTGAGACCTTGCGGCCGACAACCTCCCATGCATCGGCAATGAACGCATCTTGATCCATGGCGGAGATGAAATGCGGTGACGGGTAGCGCTCCAGGAAGGCAAAGAACCAGTCGCTGCGCGAGCTGCGATGGAAGCGCTCTGCTTCGGGAAAATACAGGGGCAGATAATGAGTCAGTACCCGGTGCCATAACTCAGTCTTACAACGAGAGACGATGTCGTGTGTTTTGGATAGTTCCTGTAAGTCATTTGTGCCGCTCAGCAATGGATCGTGATAGAATTGTTCGTTCCCGATTCGCATCATGTGCAGGATAACCTGCGCGTCTTTCGGGTCATTCTTATCCCAGCTGTTGTTCAGGGCCTCGCGGGTGCGCGCCAAGGCCACGGAGGACACCAGCTTCACCTCGAAACCAGCGACACCAAGCTGATAAGCCAGAGCGCGGTGGTAATTGCCGGTGGCCTCAAAAGCCACACGGACAGGACAGTCATACTCCGTGAGTATGGCGATCAACCGATTGAAGTCGGCAAGCTGGTTCAGAATGGTGAAACGGCGTCGACGCTTCTTACCAGGGATCTGAAGCAGAACTTCGTGGCGGGATTTGGCAATATCGATCGCCACCAAAACAGCTTCTGACTGTGCAATAGTGGTGTCGGTCATAGTCGGTCTCCTCTTCAGTGTGGTTTGTCGCAAAACCACTGTAGAGACCTGAGAACCGGCTATGATCACCTGTTGCGCTATTTGAGGGCTGCACAGGCAATCATAGCCTCTGCATTAATATCATTCCGAAGGTGTTACGGGTCCAGCTACATTTCCGGAGAGTTGGCCGATTGGCTGCAAGATCAGCAAATGGATCACGTGCGTGGTGCGCCATATCATCCGCAAACCCAAGGCAAGATTGAGCGCTGGCATCAGACCCTCAAGAACCGCATCTTATTAGAAAACTACTATCTACCTGGCGATCTCACGCAGCAGATTGGTGCTTTCGTCGAGCATTACAATCACCGTCGCTACCACGAGAGCCTGCAAAACCTCACGCCCGCTGACGTCTACTTCGGACGAGGCCAAACCATTCTGAGACAACGAGAAAGGATCAAACGAAAGACAATCGAAACGCGGCGCTTGCTTCACCGCAAATCCGCCGCATAATTACGCGAACCGGATGAGCCAGAGCCTCTCTTAGGTCAGATTACCAACTGGCCCAAAACTCCTGACGACGGACAATCGAGGTCCATAAACTTGCCGCGCAGAACTGAGGCCTGGGTCTCATCAAGCGCGCGACCGAGCAAGGCAGGTCCCTCCTCCGGCTGCACCCGGTAAATGCGAGTATTGTCACCTGGGATCTCCGTCCAGATCGGCAGGATTAACCCCGTCAACAGATGCAGTTGGCGTGTCTCCGTATCGGGCAGCCCGGCAGCCTCCGCATCCCAGAGAGTTCGGAACATGGTAGTATTTACTGGCTCCCAGTTGGAACGCTCGAAGGTTTCTTCGGTAAGGAAGCTTTTCTTCGCTGGCCGCACTATGCGCCGCTCAAGCAGCAGCTCACCGCCCGCGCCGTAGACCTGCTCCGGCCGGGAAGCGATCAATGCAACCGAACCGGAGGTCGCACTGCGATAGAACAGGCGGTTCTCGATCGTCAGCGGAACCAATGAGGTGACCGCACCCGTTTTGTCGCACTTGCGCAATTCCTGCGATGTTCCGGCCGTGATCCTGTCGCCACGCAGGATCTCCAAACCAACATCCAGCGTACCGGCTGCCATCGCGCGCGCCGTGGCAATCTCGATCTTCTCCATAAACTCGACGAAAATCGCGTTCTGCATGGCGATCGGCAGCGCCAGAACCCGGTTGAGGAAACGTTGAATAGGGGCAACTCCTCGCACTTTGCCACAATCAGTTCGGACGACGCGGAAGAACCGCGACTGCTCTTCGGCTGCGGTTCGCTTCTTGTTGAGGCTGGAGCAAAGTTTCCGGCCGATGCCACTGCCAAGTCCCGGATTTATGCCAACCAACGGATCGCGTTGCGGAACAGCCGGTGCCTGTTCCCGATCGTGTTCAAACACGTTAGCGATGCCCCTCACAGGAGAGTTTCAGTATGACGGGGTCGATTAAACGAAATTTTATTTCAACTCTGGGTTTATATTTTTACGAGTAATTACAATAATAAATTGTGGTGCTTCATATTGCTACACGCTTCAGGGCCTGAGGGGCTCCAAGCCGCCTGCGCTGCGGACGGCTTGGGTCTCTGTTGGATCACTTGCCCGCAGTGGCCGTGCCGTCGGGGGCCCTCGTCTGTTTCATCAGCCTCAGATGTGACGTCCTCGATGCGCGGGTGGGCCATCAGATCAGGTGCCCAGCCGGTCACAGCGAAGAACCTGTATCGCTGCTTTCTACCCCGATGTGGTATCGCGTGCGCGTCAAGCCGATTATTTTCGCTAGCACTGGAATGGCGACATATCGACTTTGCCCAAAAAGCTCTCGGGCCGACGCACTATGTTCGAGCTTGAGAAGAGTGAGGGCTAAGATCGTTGAAGATTGGCCCCGGCAGCCGCTGTTTGGCCAGCCGCCGGAAGTCGTGGAAGTTGTGGTAATCTGTCAAACGCATGGTTCTTCCACTTTGAAGTGAAAACCGCTGTCTGGTTTCAAAAAGTGGTTCAGGAGCCGTCGGGCATATGTCGAAATACGTCGTGAAACTCTTCCGGTGTTGCTTGCGCCATTGCTTCGATGTTTCGCGTCAGGCTAGTCGCCTTCGACGTGCCGATCAGGACGGATGATGTCAGTTGGTGTGACTTCGCAAAATGCAATGCGGCTGTGGCCAAAGGCATGCCAAGCCCATCGGCTTTGTCCTGTAGCGCTCGAACCTTGTCCAGAATTTCGGAGGAAGCCGGCTGATAATCATAGGTCGCACCTTCTACCGGGCCGGTGGCAAGAATACCCGAGTTCAAAATACCGCCCAGGACAAGGCTGGTGCCCTGCGCATGGCATTGCGCGGTCAGCGCTTCCTCAGCCGAGCGGTCCAGCAAAGTCAGGCGGCCTGCAAGCAGAATGACATCAATCGGGCCGTGGCGCATGACATCGAGACAGATTTCGTTTTCGTTCACCCCCAAACCAAACGCACGGATGCGGCCTTGTTCCTTCAGCTTCACCAGCCGGTCGTACCCGCCGCCCAAAAACGCCTCCATCTGGGTCGCGTTGTCGGCACCGTGAGTGAAGATGCCGATGTCATGCACGAACACGATGTCCGCCATGGTGGTTTGCAGCCGTTCCAGACTGCTTTCCAGCGAAGCCTCGATCCCATCGCCTGAATAGTCATAGCGCACGTCGTTGGGCAACGGGTTTACGAACCCGTCAGCCTCGGCCATGGGTTGCCCGGGTGACAGAACCCGGCCCACCTTGGTCGAGATCACATAATCCGATCGTGGTTTATCGGATAAAAACTGCCCCAGACGCTGTTCCGAGAGGCCGCGCCCATAATGCGGGGCCGTGTCGAAATACCGAATTCCGACCTCCCACGCGGTGTCGAGAACGTCCCGTACGTCCGCATCCGAGGCTTCCCCGTAGAGGTTGCCAATACTGGCGCAACCAAAGGACAGCTCGGTCACTTTCAGGTTGGTATTGCCGATTTGGTTGGTTTTCATCTTTGTCTCCAGGAAAGGGGCCGGATTTTACGACCCGTAAAGCATGTTGGGCAACCACAGGACCAGCGCTGGAACGAATGTCAGCAGCAGCAGAACACCCAACAAAGGCACAAGGAACGGCAAGGTCGCGCGCACGCATTGTTCGAATGGAACTTTCGAGACACGTGACAGCACGAACAGCACCATGCCGACAGGCGGGGTCAGCAGGCCCAGCATCAGATTCAGGATAACGATGATCCCCAGATGCACTGGGTCGATGCCGAATTGCGCAGCCACCGGCATCAGCACCGGCACAAGGATCGAGATCGCGGCGATGGTTTCCATGAACAGGCCAGCGATCAGGACCACGGCCATGATCAGCAAGAGGACGACGGCCTTGCTATCAGTGAAGGACAGCACGAATTCGGCAAAATGCGCGGCAACCTGATTGGCGGTCAGAATCCAGGCAAAGACCGAAGCTGCGCCCACGATCATCATGATCGCGGCCGTTGTCTCGATGGTTTCCAGAGAGATCACGGCCAGTTTCCGAACGGTCAGCGTGCGATACAAGACGGTGCCCAGGATCAGCGCGTAGGCTACCGCGCCAATGGCGGCCTCGGTCGGGGTGAAGGCACCCGACACGATGCCACCCACGATGATGACCGGTGTCATCAGCGGCAGGAAGGCTGCTTTGAACCGCGTGGCGATAACCGATGGGCTGAAGCTTACGTCGCGCGGATAGTTCCGCTTGCGCGACATCCACCAGATCATGACCGACAACGACAACGCCATCAGAAGGCCGGGCACAATCCCGGCGACAAACAGCTTGCCGATCGAAACCGAGGCCATGACGCCAAAGATCACCAGCGGCAGCGAAGGTGGAATGATCGGCCCGATGGTCGACGAAGCCGCCGTTACTCCAACGCTGAAATCATCATCATAGCCAGCTTCACGCATGGCCTTGATTTCAATCGCACCAAGTCCGCCCGCATCTGCGACGGCAGCACCGGACATGCCGGCAAAGATGATACTTGCCCCAACGTTTACGTGGCCCAACCCGCCATGCATCCATCCGACGATGGCCCGGGCGAAGCCAAAGATGCGCGCGGTGATCCCGGCCGAGTTCATCAGTGCTCCGGCCAGAATGAAGAAGGGGATGGCCAGCAGCGGGAAGCTGTCCATGCCGTTGACCATGTTGTGCATCAACAAAACCGGCGGCAGACCGGAATAGAGGATGTAGGCAAAGGACGACAGCGCCAGCGCAAACGCGATTGGTACGCGCATCAGCATCAGACCAAACAGGGATACGAAAAGAATGATCAGGCCCATTTGTCGACGCCTTCCTTAAGTTGCTTCACCCGCGCGACGATCTGATAGGTCACAACCCCCAGATTTCCGACCGCCAGTATCATGACCGCGGTGTGCAGGTAGTATTTCGGGAATGGCAACGAGACCATTTGCTGGAACGAGGTGCGCTGGATCAACTCCCACGCCGACCAGATGATGACGGCGAACAGAACGAAGGTTGCAACCAGTGCAAAGACATGCACCCAGCTGAGCAGGCGGCCATAATACTTGTCGACGAATTCCAACACGATATGGCTACCGACAGCCTGACACCGGATCGCACCGGCAAAACCCAGAAGGATCAGCAGATACCGCGCCGCTTCTTCGGTCCAGGCGATGGAGTCGTTCAGCACATAGCGGGTGAAGAACTGCAAGAAGACCACGCCGAACAGCAAACCGAACAGCGCCAGCAGACCATAATCTGCCACGGTGATACGATAGTTCCGAAAATGCGCGTCATCTTCGGCGGCAAGGGCGTCAAAATCTATTTCGGGCGGGGCGTCGGACATCGGGACATTCCTCGTGCATAAAGGCCGGGCCCGACGGTGCGACGGGCCCGGTATTGCAGATTATTCCTGGATCGCCTGCAGACGTTCGAAGGTTTCAGCGTCCCACGGAACGGTGTCACCGCTCAGCAGAGGTGCAACCGCTGCCATGAATGGCGCACGATCCACTTCGTTCACGGTCACGCCCTGCTCGCGGAACCAATCGGCCAGTTCGGCCTCAGACTGCACGATTTCATCCGACGTGGCCGATGCGGCCTCGGCCAGCGCATCAATCAGCGCCTGACCATCATCACCCATCTTGCCCAGCGTTACGGGCGAGACCACAACGGCCAGCGAGTTGGTGATGTGGCCGGTCAGGTTGATGTTCGACTGTACTTCGTAGAACTTCTTGAACTGGATGGTCGGCAGCGGGTTTTCCTGCGCGTCCACGACACCTTGCTGCAAGGCCAGATAGACTTCGGCAAAGGCCATCGGTGTCGGGTTCGCGCCGGTTGCTTCGGGGAACATCTGATAGGCAGGCGCGTTCGGCGTGCGGATCTTCAGACCTTCCATGTCACCGGGTTCAAGGATCGGCTTGTTCGAGGTGACGTGACGCGCGCCATAGTAGGTCATGGTCGCGATCGTATTGCCCGAGATGTTCTTGTATTCACCGGCCATCTCATCGAACAGGTCCGAGTTCACATAGGCTTTCCAGTGGTCATACGACCGCATGGTGAACGGATAATCCGAGATGCTGATCGGGCCATAGGACTGACCCAGGAACGCAACGCCGGTAAAGATCGCATCAACCGTGCCCAGCGACAGCGCCTCGTTCAGCGCAGCCTCTTTGCCCAGCTGCGAGGCCGGGAACACTTCCATCTTGTAGCGACCGTCGGTCTTTTCCTCGAGCAGCTCGGCGGCCTTCACAGCGGCGGCGTGATAAGGCGTCGAGGCCTCATACACATGGCCAAAACGCAGCGTCTCCTGTGCCAGACCAGCCGTTGCGCCAAGCGCAACAATACAGGCGGCCCCAAAGGCCGTTTTACCAAAGTTCAACATTTTGTCTTTCCTCCAGGTTGGGTGATAAGCCGCCCGACTGTTGTTGCTTTTAGGGTCAGACGGCGGGGGTTTATTCCGCTGCCAGTTTGGGCAGGAACCGGAAATCTCTGATGCTGTCGGGTTTCATCTCGATGGAAAAACCCGGCTGGTCGGGGGCCATGTAGGCACCGTTCTTCACGACGCAGGGATCCAGGAAATGCTCGTGCAGATGGTCCACGAACTCGATCCGTTTGCTGTCTTTCTCGCCCGAGATCGCGACGTAGTCGATCATCGACATGTGCTGAACGTATTCGCACAGGCCCACGCCGCCCGCATGGGGCCAGACCGGCAGATCGTATTTCGCCGCCATCAGCATGACCGCCAGCACCTCGTTCAATCCGCCCATCCGGCAGCTGTCGATCTGAACGATGTCGATCGCGCCTTCCTTGATGAACTGCTTGAAGATGATGCGGTTCTGGCACATCTCGCCGGTGGCCACCTTGACCGGAGCGACACCGTCGCGGATCGCCTTGTGGCCGAACACGTCGTCGGGGCTGGTGGGTTCTTCGATGAAGAAGGGCCGCGCAAAGGACAGCGCCTTGACCCAATCCACGGCCTGATCGACCTCCCACACCTGATTGGCGTCGATCATGATGTTCATGTCTTCGCCCAGCACTTCACGCGCAATGGTCAGGCGGCGGATATCGTCGTCCAGATCACGGCCGACCTTGAACTTGGTGTGGGTAAAGCCCGCCTCCTTGGCCTCACGGCACAGGCGGCGCAGCTTGTCGTCGGAATAGCCCAGCCATCCCGCCGAGGTGGTGTAGCAGGGATAGCCCTCGGCCTTCAGCTTGGCGACACGTTCCTGTTTGCCGGGCTCGGCGGCGCGCAGCAGCGCCAGCGCTTCATCCGGCGTGATCGCATCGGTCAGATAGCGGAAGTCGATCAAGCGCACGATCTCTTCCGGACTCATCTCGCCGACCAGTTGCCAGACGGGCTTGCCCGCCTCTTTGGCCCACAAATCCCACGCAGCGTTCACGACCGCGCCGGTGGCCAAATGGATCGCGCCCTTGTCGGGGCCAATCCAGCGCAACTGGCTGTCGCCGGTGATATGGCGCCAGAACCGGCCCATATCTTCGGTGATCCAGTCCCGTTCCAATCCAGTGACCAGCGCGCCAAGCGCCTCGATCGCGGCCACGCAGATCTCATTGCCGCGCCCGATGGTGAAGGTCAGGCCATGGCCCTCATGCGCGCCATCGGTCTCAAGAACCACATAGGCCGCCGAGTAATCGGGATCGGGGTTCATCGCGTCCGACCCGTCCAGACTGTCCGAGGTCGGGAAGCGCAGGTCTTCGGTACGAATACCAGTGATGCGGGTCATTTGCTTGCCTCCACGGTTTGACGCTGGACGCCCAGCCCTTCGATCCCCAGCTCCATGGTGTCGCCCGGTTTAAGGTACGTTTGCGGGTCCTGCCCCATACCCACGCCGGGAGGCGTCCCGGTCGAAATAACATCGCCCGGCTGCAGCGACATGAACTGCGACAGGTGCGAGATCACGGTCGCCACATCAAAATGCATCGTCTTGGTCGAGCCGTCCTGATAGCGGTGGCCGTTGACCTCAAGATACATTGGCAGGTTCTGCGGGTCTGGCACCTCATCCCGCGTCACCAGCCAGGGGCCGATGGGGCCGAACGTGTCGGCAGACTTGCCCTTGACCCACTGGCCCGAGCGGTGCAGCTGAAAGTCCCGTTCAGACAGGTCGTTGATCACGCAGTAGCCCGCGACGTGGTCCAGCGCATCCTCGACGGAGACGTATTTGGTATGCTTGCCAATCACCACACCCAGCTCGACCTCCCAGTCGGTCTTGACCGAGTTGCGCGGGATTTCCACGGTGTCATCGGGGCCGATGATGGCCGAGGTTGCCTTGAAGAAGATCACCGGTTCTTCGGGCAGCGCCATACCGGATTCAGCGGCGTGGTCGGCATAATTCAGGCCGATGCAGATGAACTTACCCACCTGACCGACGCAAGCGCCGATACGCGGCGCGCCGTCGACCACGGGCAGCGCATTCACATCCAACGCGCGCAGGGCATCAAGCCCGGCATCCGACAGCGCGTCGCCCGCGATGTCGCTGACTTTGCCAGACAGATCGCGGATCGCGCCGTTTTCATCCATCAGGCCGGGTTTTTCTTGTCCAACGGGACCGTAACGCAGCAGTTTCATCTCAAATCTCCCTGATCAAACGGTCCAGCCGCCATCGATGGCGAAGGTCTGTCCGGTGGTGAATGCGGTCTCATCGCTGGCCAGATAGACGGCCAGGGCGGCAATCTCATCCGCGTGGCCGATGCGACCCATGGGCTGGCGCGCGATGAAGTCTTTCATTGCCTGTTCATAGTCGCCGGTGGCGCGCAGGCGGTCATGCAGACTGGGGCTGTCGACGGTACCGGGGCAGATTGCGTTGCAGCGGATGCCCTGCGTGATGAAGTCAGCGGCGATGGATTTAGTCAGGCCGATCACGGCCGCTTTGGATGCACAATACGAGAAGCGGTTCGGCACGCCTTTCATGGACGAAGCGACCGAGGACATGTTGATGATCGAGCCGCCGCCATTTTCCAACATGCCCGGCAGCACCAGCTTGGCCAGCCGGTACATCGCCTTGACGTTCAGATCAAAGCTGAAATCCCACTGGTCATCGTCGCATTCAAGGATCGAGCCAGCCCCAACGAAACCGGCGCAGTTGAACAGCACGTCCAGCGCTCCGGCGGTCGCGACGACCTCGGCCACGGCGTCTGCATTGGTGACGTCCAGCTTCAAGGCTGTCACGCCGTCGATTGCGGCCAGTTCCGCAAGTGTTGCATCGTTGATGTCGCAGGCAATCACCTGCGCGCCTTCGGCCACGTATTTCTCGACGCTGGCGCGGCCAATGCCCTGCCCTGCGGCGGTGATCAGCGCTTTCTTTCCGGCCAGACGGCCCTGTGCTTTGGTCATGTCGTCCTCAATCCGTGTGGAATACTTCAATCATGGGTGCCCATTTTTCGCCTTCGGCGCGGCTGGGCAGTGGGTTTTGGCAAGGGTCGGTGAAACGCCACCATTCCTGCGTTCTGGGGTCTTGCGCCATGCGGGCCATGTCCCCTTCGAAATCGGTGCCGTGATATTCCCAATAACCGAACAACAGGTTCTCGGGCTCACGTAGGAAAATCGTGTAGTTGCGGATATTGCTGTTGGCGATCTGCGCTAACACATCAGGCCAGACGGCTGCGTGCAGGCGTTTGTATTCGTCCAGTTTTTCGGGTTTTACGCCGATCACCATACCCATACGTTTCATCATGCGCCCTCACTGATTGTGATCGGCGAGGATTGGGCTTCGATCGCCTGCCAGTCCCACGCGATGCCAAGCCCGGGCACGTCTGACGGAATGGCAAAGCCATCCTCGATGCGCATCGCGTCCGTGGTCACACTGTCAAGCTGCGGGATGTATTCCAGCCATTTCGCGTTGGGTACGGCACAGACCAGCGGCAAGTGCAGTTCCATCAGGAAATGCGGGCAGACCATGACGTTATACGCCTCGGCCAGATGCGCCACTTTCAGCCACGGGGTGATCCCCCCGATCCGCGCGACGTCGACCTGCACGATGCTGGCCGCGCCCGCTTGCAGGTAATCCTTGAACTGGCTCAGCGAATACATGCTCTCGCCGACGGCAATCGGCACCGAGGTGCGGCGCGACAGCTCGGCATGACCCGCGACGTCGTCGGCGGGCAGAGGCTCCTCGAACCAGCCGATATTATAGTCTTCCAAGACCTGCGCCCGGCGGATCGCCTCGGATAGGGTAAAGCCCTGATTACCATCGGTCAGGATTTCATAACCCGGCCCAACGGCCTCGCGCACCGCAGCCAGACGGGTGGCATCCTCGCTCAGATGGTCGCGCCCGATCTTGATCTTCGAGCCCCGGAACCCCTGCGCCTGCATCGCCAGTGCGTCATCGACCAAGGCTTGCGTGTCCAGATGCAGCCAGCCGCCCTCGGTCGAATAGAGCGGGATGCGATCCCGCGATCCGCCGGCGGCTTTCCACAGTGGCAGCCCCTGTTTGCGACAGCGCAAATCCCAAAGCGCGGTATCAATCGCGGCCAAGGCCAGCGAGGTGATGGCCCCCACCACCGTCGCATGGGTTAGGAACAGCAGATCGCGCCAGATGCCTTCGATCCGATCCGCATCGCGCCCGATCAGTGCTGGTGCCAGCGTTTTCTCAAGCAGTGCCATCACCGACGGGCCGCCGGTACCGATGGTATAGCAATAGCCCACACCCTGCGCCCCGTCGCTGTCGGTCACGGTCACGATGGGTGTTTCCTGACTGACAAAGGACTGAATCGCATCGACCCGTTTGACCTTTGGGATTAGGTCAATCATGCGCAGTTCGATATGGGTGATGGTGGCCACGGTTGCTTAATACCTCAGCGCCGCGCCGGTGCCCGCGTCGAAGACGTGGCATTTGTCGAGAACAAGGTGGAACGGCAACGTTTCACCCGGATGCACCGGGCGCGGGTTGAACATCTTGGCCTGAACCTCGACGCCCACCAGATCCGCAAACAGCAGGGTTTCGGTACCCAGAGGTTCTTCCAGCGCGACGGGCATTTTCAGATCGACCAGATCGCCCTTTTCCTCGACCGCATGGCCGACCGGCATCAGGTTGTCAGCGCGGAACCCGAACTGTACCACCTGTCCTGCACGCACATGATCGCGCGCCGAGGCCGGGACGGGCACCGTGACCGCGTCCTTCAAAACGATGGTTCCCGCATCGGTGACAACCCCATCGACAAGGTTCATCGGAGGCGAACCGATAAAGGTCGCGGCAAATGTGTTGACCGGCGTGTTGAACAACTCCAACGGGGTACCGACCTGGACGATATGGCCATTGCGCATCAGAACGATCCGGTCGGCCAGCGTCATCGCCTCGACCTGATCGTGGGTCACGTAGACGATGGTATTGCCTACGCGCTGGTGCAGTTTCTTGATCTCGACCCGCATCTGGGTGCGCAGCTTGGCGTCGAGGTTCGACAGTGGCTCATCAAACAGGAACACGTCCGGGTGCCGCACGATGGCACGGCCCATGGCAACGCGCTGGCGCTGACCACCGGACAGTTCCGCCGGTTTGCGGTCCATCAACTCGTCCAGCCCAAGGATCGCGGCGGCTTCGGTCACAGCCTTGGTGATCTCGGCCTCGGGACGCTTGGCGATCTGCAGCGTGAAGCCCAAATTTTCGCGCACCGTCATATGTGGATACAGAGCGTAGTTCTGGAACACCATCGAGATGTTGCGCTTGCGCGGGGGCAGGTCGTTGACCACCCGGTCGCCGATGGAAATCTCACCATCCGAGATATCCTCGAGCCCCGCAATCATACGCAGCGTGGTGGATTTACCGCAGCCCGAGGGGCCAACCAGCACCAGAAACTCTCCGTCGCGGATGTCCAGGTTGATGCCATGCACAGCCTGTTGCTTACCATAGCGTTTGACGACGTTGTTGAGTGTAACTTCAGTCATTTCGTTATCCTTTCACGCCGCCAAAGGTCAGGCCCGCGATCAGGTGCTTCTGCACGATAAAGGTCAGGATCAGGGCGGGCAGGATCATCAGCACGGCCAACGCGCACATACCGCCCCAGTTAATGGTGAATTCTGCGGTGAAATCCAGCAGGCCCACAGGCATCGTCTTGGAGCCCACCGAGCGGGTCAGCTGCGAGGCCAGCGCGAATTCGTTCCACGAGGTCAGGAAGGCGAAGATCGCCGCCGAGGCCACACCGGACCGCGCCACCGGGAACTCGACCCGCCAGAAGGCCTGCCAGCGGGTGCAGCCGTCGATTTCAGCAGCTTCGTGCAGTTCCTTGGGGATCTGGCGGAAGAAGCCATCGGTCAACCAGATGGTGAAGGGCACGTTCATCGCCACATAGACAAGGATCAGGCCGAAATGCGTGTCGATTAGGCCCGCCTTGGCAAAGACGATGAACAGCGGCAGCGACAGGGCCACACCGGGTACGGCGCGGAACAGCATCAAGCCAACGAAATAGCCGTTCTTGAACTTGAACCGATAGCGCGCAAAAGCATAGCCGCCGCCCATCCCAATTAGAATGGCGATCGCGGTCGAAGTGACCGAGACGATCAGCGAGTTGCGGAAGTAGTGGAACACAGGCACACCGCCCTCACCCGCGCCACCGAACATGGCGCGGTAGTGATCCAGCGTGAAGGTCGGAGTCCAGACCGGCGGTTTGGCCATGATCTCGACTGTCGGGCGGAACGAGTTCAGCACGATCCACAGGCCGGGAATACAGATGATCGACATAACCAGAAACAGACCGGCGAGGTGCAGCACTTTCATCAGGCGGCGCTGGTTGCGGTAGGATTGATTACGGTCCATGCGCTTAGCCCCCCATGCCCAGCTCGGCGCGCGCAGCGCTGAGTTTGCGGAAGAAATAGATGGTGAAGGCAATCGACAGCAGGACCGAGACATACCCCATCGCATTGGCCAGCCCCATACGGGCGTCGACATATCCGGTGCGGCTCATCAGCGTCCACAGCAGCTCGGTGCGGCGGGCAGGTCCACCGCCGGTCATGATCTGCACGATGTCATAAGCCCGCGCCACGTCCAGCGATCGGATGGTCATCGCGATATAGATGGACGGCATCAGGAAGGGCAGCGTGATGTGACGGAAGGTCTGCCATGCGGTGCAGCCATCGACCTTGGCGGCCTCAAGCGGGTCGCGTGGCATGGCAAACAGACCGGCGAGGATCAGGATCGCGAATACGGAGGTGCTCATCCAGACCTCGGCGAAGATGATCGAGAACATCGCCAATTTGCCATCCACCAGCCACGGCAGCGCCGCATCGGTGAAGCCCAGCGATTGCAGCACATTGTTCACTAGTCCGATGTTGTCGTTGAAGATGAATTTGAACTGAAAGCCCACCAGAATGGGTGAAAACATCATCGGAAACATCAGGATCGTGCGCAGGGTGCGCTGCCCCCATGTGACCTTGTTCATCATCAGTGCGATACCCAGACCCAGCAGCAGTTCCAGGTTCAGTGCGATAGTCAAGAACAGGACGGTACGGCCAAAGGCGGACCAGAATTTCCAGTCTCCAAGGATTTTCTCGTAGTTCGCCGTGCCAATCCAGCGCCACAGCGACGACGGGCGCGTCAGCTTATACGGCGTAAAGCTGGAATACAGAGAAAAGAGAAGCGGGATCAGAACAACGGCTGCGATGATGATAAATGCAGGCAACAGAAGGACAAACCACTCCGGTAAGCGGCGGCGCATAACGTCTTTCCTTGGATGAGTGAAGGGTGCGGGGGCGTCGGCCACCCCCGCTTGGGCAGGAGGAGCCCTTAGTAGTAACCGGACTCGCGCATCAACTCGTCCACCGCGTCGGCCGCGTCGTTCAGCGCATCCTCGACGGATTTGTCACCGACGATGGCAGCCTGCAGTTCGGGGAAGACGATATTGGTGGTCTCACCCCATTCCGGGATCGGCGGAACTGCGAACGCGTACTCGGCACCGGCGGCAAAGGCAGCCAGAGCTTCGGCGCGGAACGGATCGTCACCGGCTTGCGCTGCGGCCACGTTGGCTTCCCAGACGGCGCTGCGGGTCGGCAGCGAACCACCGGCGGATTCAGCCAGCTGGCTGTCTTCGCTGGTCAGGAATTTTACAAGCGAGACGGCGGCTTCTTTGTTTTCGCAGTCATTGGTGACCGAGAAACCGTGATGGCCCGACCAGCCAGTGCGCGTGACCGACCCCATCGGCTGGATCGCAACACCAACATTGCCCGCTGCTTTGGAAGATGCAGGATCGTTGAAGAACCCGGCCCAGCCCGGCCAGTCCAGGTTCAGCGCGACCGTGCCGCTGGCAAAGCCCTGACCCAGATCGTCCCACACATAGGACGTGGTGCCTGCTGGAACCGCTTGCGCCTCGTACAGGTCGACGAACCACTGCAATGCGCGCTGGCCCGCGTCTGAGTTGAAGATGGGCTTCTTGTTTTCGTCCAGATAGTTGCCGCCTTCGGCCACAACCATCTCGTAGAACCGGCCAACGATGGCCTCGTCCTTGCCTGCATATTGTGTACCATAGAAGTTCGGTGGGTCTGCAAAGAAGATCGCCTGATCCTTCACCTGCTCCCATGTTTCGGGAACGGCCAGATCATAACCGTATTCCTCTTCGAACTTTGCGGCCTTCTCGGCCTCTTCGTAGTTCGACTTGAGATAATACAGGACCGAGACGTCAAACTGCGCGCGCGGCAGCATCAGAAGCTCGCCGTTTACGGTCGAGGCGCCAATGTTGCCCGGCACGAATTCGGCAATCGTGTCTTCCGAAACCAAACCGTTCAGGGCGACATACAGACCTTCGTACTGAGGCGCAAAGGACGAGTGGTTCGAACCCACGCACCACGAAGTCGTGCCAGCGGCCATGTCCGACTTGATTTCCTTGTCGATCTCAAAGTGGCTTTTTTTCGAGATGATATCGACCTTGGCGCCTGTGGCTTCTTCCCACTCAGCGATGCGGCCATACAGGCCCTCATATTGCTGACCACCGATCAGCTTGGCTTCGACAACAACCCCAGGGAACGACCCCCAGTCTGATTCGGCGTGCGCTGGACCTGCGACTATGACCGCGCAGATGGCAATCAACCCGCTGATTGTACTGGACGATTTCATCACTTGCTTCTCCCTAAATTCTGATTTGGCGACTCTCTTGCACCACCAATATTCGTATTTAAACTATATATTTACAAATAAATCAACATTGACATTTGCTGTGTATTCAAGTCACTTTCTCAGGCATTTGCCCTCAAGCGCGAATTGGGAGGAATACGTGTCAGCAACTTCAGAGAAATATCGCGCCCCTGCCCTTGAGAAGGGTTTGGACATTATCGAGCTGCTATCGCAGCACGCCGACGGACTGGCGCAAGGTGACATTGCACGCGCGCTCGATCGCTCCCAAAGCGAGATCTACCGGATGCTGTCCACACTTGTACGACGCGGTTATGTGATCCGATCGTCGGATGATGATCTCTATTCGCTCAGCCTGAAGATGTTTGCGATTTCACAAAGGTATCCTCCGGTCGAGCGGTTGCTTGAGATGGCTACACCCAAAATGCGGGCCGTTACGCGAAAAGCCTGGCAATCCTGCCATATGGGGATGGAGAGCAATGGAGATATTGTAGTTGTTGCGTCAATAGCCTCTCCCGGAAACTGGGGTCTAGCGTTGCGCGTCGGAACTGTGATTGGCCTTGGGAATACCGGCACCGGCCGTGTACTTGCCGCGTTTCGCAGTGATGTCGAACTTGATGAACTGCTGGACAATCACAGGCTGGCGCAAGGTGAGCCGGAACTGGACGCCGTTGAATTCAGGGAACATGTCGCACGCATCCGAGAGTGCGGCTATGAGCGAATGCCGTCAGCCACAGCGGTTGGGGTGACGAACCTCGCCTATCCCGTGCTAGACTATGAAGGGCAGGCAATCAGCGTCGTGAACTGTCCATTTTTGGAAAGGATCGATCAGCTTGACGTTCCGGGAGTCGAAGAAGTGCATCAACTCTACAAATCGCTGGCGGAAGAGTTGACCGATTTCTATACGGGCAAGTCGCAAGTCTGATGCGCTGGCCTACCAGTCGCTTGTCACCACAGGAAATACGTCATGGATCAGAACGCAAAACCGATGATCGACACCCATCAGCATTTCTGGCGCCTGTCGCGTGGCGGCTACGCCTGGATGCCCGAAGATCTTCCCGCGCTCTATCGTGATTACGAACCAGAGCACTTGCAGCCGCTTTTACAAAACAACGGGATCACCAGCACCATTGTCGTTCAGGCTGATGACAATGTCGCCGAAACCGAGTTTCTGTTGGACCTTGCACAAAATCATTCGTGGATTGCCGGAGTGATTGGTTGGGTGGACCTCGAAAGCAAAACCGCAACTGACGTAGTGCAGAGGTTAGCCGCATCACCGAAGTTCCTGGGAATTCGGCCCATGATTCAGGACATCGCAGACGATCAGTGGATGCTACAACCGGCGCTCGAAGATGGTTTGGCAGCGGTCGCAGAAAACGACCTGACATTTGATGCGCTTGTGTTGCAGAAACATCTGCTCGTGCTTAGCACGTTTCTGGGACGCTATCCCGATCTACGCGTCGTCCTCGATCACTGCGCCAAACCCGAGTTTGCTCGGGGTCGTTTTGAAGATTGGGCGCAGAACATCGCAGCCATCGCCGCACACCCCAATACCTTCTGCAAACTCTCGGGCCTTTTGACTGAGGCCCCCAAGGGTGCGGGCTTTGAGGACCTCAAACCCTATCTGGACCATGTAATTGGCGTGTTCGGACCGGATCGCGTACTGTTCGGCAGTGATTGGCCGGTTCTCAATCTGGCGGCTAATTATGATCGCTGGATCAAAATGCTGCGCCAGTACACAGACACCTCGGACGTATTGCACTGGGGTACAATGCTATCTGAAACCCCCTATCACGCCTATCCAAGGCTGATGGAAGAGTGAAATGACTGACTTCAAGAAGATTCTGATCGCCAGTCGCGGCGAGATTGCCACCCGCGTGATGCGCGCAACTAACGAGATGGGCAAACGCACCGTCTCGGTCTTCGCCGAATAGGGCAAGCTGGGCCAGCACCGCTTCAAAGCGGATGAGGCCTATTGAGCCTCCCCATTTGAACTGGGCCAGCGCTATGTTTAGGAAACGGAGGACCAGGAATGGCAAACAAGCGACCAAAGCCCGAAGAGATTGTCTCAAAGTTACGGCAGGTTGAAATGCCGATGAGGCAAGGGAAGTTCCGTCTCGATGCAATTAGGCAGATCGGCGTTGTTGCGCTTAGTGCGTTGAAGATTTACTTCGCTCAATTATGGAAAATTATAACATAGTCTTGAATGCTAACCATGCTAGAGTTAGTGTGCTAAACCATGTTAGATAGAAGCAGAATAAAATCCAAAGAGCTGAGCGGCAGGCTGAAGAGCTATCTTCAAGCCACTCTTCACATTCGCGTCGATCTCAAACCATGGAAGAGCAGAGACAGGCTACCCATGTTCTTAGCGAAGGCGTTTGACTTCTTCCATGCCGACCTGCTTTCGACGCAATGCCTTTTTGTCCTTATACCCAAAGGCAGCGAGCTTACCCCATCGGAACTTGAGAAGCGCCACGCCAACCTTCGCAAAGATAGCGATGCCGTTATCGTTTTTGTGTTCGAGACCATGTCATCGCATGTGCGCGCCCGGCTAATCGAAAAGGCCCTTCCCTTTGTTGTGCCTGACAATCAACTCTATATCCCAGCTCTTGGCATGGATCTGCGAGAGTATTTCAGATCCAAGATGCCCACCTCGTCAGAAAGCTTGTCTCCGGCGGCACAGGTAGTGCTGTTCCGACATCTTCTGGTACCAAACCAAGACACCTGGACCCCGAGCAATCTTGCGAAGAAACTTCGCTATTCGGCCATGACGGTCGGCCGGGCGTTTGACCAGTTAAGCGCCAACAAGCTTGCATCTGTAGAACCGCTTGGCCGCAGCAAGCTTCTGGTGTTTGGCATGTCGCCGGATGAAATCTTCGAAAAAGCCCGACCGTTGCTCCGATCTCCGGTAAAATCGACCCACTTCTTTCAACCGAAGGACATGCCAAAGGGCTTTTACGGAACCACCTTGCCGCAAACCTTCGTCGCTGGCGGCGAAAGTGCCCTGGCTGAGCGCTCGATGCTGAATCCTCCGCGGCATCCCCATTTCGCTGTCGGACCCAAAGATTGGAAGTCCCTGCAAGCTGATGAGTTTGGTCAGGAGGTTGAAGACCGCGAAGAAGCCAGCTTCGGCATCGATGTCTGGCGGTATGATCCGGATATTGTTACTGGGGACAACAAAGCTGATCCCCTGTCTCTCTACATGCAGTTCCAAGTCCATGAAGATGAACGTGTCGCGGATGCAGCCGCTCACTTGTTGGAGAACTTGCATTGGTACCAGGGATAGAGAAGTTTCGAAAGCACTTTACCGGACATGAAGACAGCTATGCCCTGATCGGGGGTGCCGCATGCGCTTTGATCTTCGAGGAAGTTGGCTTGGAATTCCGGGCCACGCGGGATGTCGACATGGTGCTCTGTGTCGAGGTCGTCGATTCTTCGTTTGGAACGGCTCTCAAGGGATTCCTGGATGCTGGCCAATATGAGGCCCGGGAACGCGGCGAAGAACGGCGAGAGTTCTATCGGTTCCACAAACCGAAGGACACCAGTTATCCCGAAATGCTGGAGCTTTTCTCAAGCCCCGGGGCTGGAGTCGACCTTGAGGTCGGCAACGAGCTTGCGACGGTCGCCGTTTCGGACGACATGCTGAGCCTCTCGGCAATCTTGCTCGACAAAAACTACTATGACGCGCTCGTCGCCTCGCGCCGGGCCATTGATGGGATTCATGTTTTGGATGAACGCCTTCTTATCCCTTTTAAAGCGCGGGCGTTCGTAGATCTCACCCGCAGGCGCTTGGAAGGCGACAAGAAAGTGAAGAGCAACGATATTGCAAAACACCGGCGCGATGTCTTTCGTCTGCTTCAGCTTCTCAACCGCAATGAGATGATTGACGTCAACGAGTCTTTGAAGGCTGATCTTCGCGCCTATCGCGACATGTTGATCGATGACGAGACTTTCAACCCGCCTGATTTTGGTGTCGCAATTGAGCGCGCCGAAGGTTTTGAACTGCTGTCCGCCCTTTACGAATTGTAAGTGGAAACTGTCGGTCAACGGTCATCGGTGCGGCCGAACCCAGTGGACCCTGCCCTTGCGAAACCAGAAGTGAGATCCACAATCCTTCTTGCGCCAGACAGAGGGGTGCAATGAAGCGGTCCGATTTGGGTGTTTGATGATTGCCGTCTTCTCGTTGTAGAGTTTGCAGATCGCCACGCGGGCATCGGTGTCAATGAAGGTCTGCCGGTAGATCCGGCCCACGCCTTTCATCGTGCCGACGTGATACGTGTTCCGGGAACTGAGATAGCCTGGATGGTGGCTCTCGATCTCGCCATGAGCCTCCTTCTGTTGCTTCGCCTTTTCCAGCGCCGCTAGCTGTTCCTCGGTCAGCAGGATGCCATCCTGGGCGGCACGTGCCTTCAATGCCTTCAGCGCTTCTTCATGGTTTCCGGGTCATTGCGCAGCCAGATCGAACGGACACCGGACAAGGATACCATTATGCCCTGCTGCTGGAGTTCCCAGGAGGCGCGCTTTTGCCCCGGCGCCGGGTTTTCAATGGCCAGTTCGATCACCGCCCGCTCGACGTGCTCCGGCACTAGGTCCTTCGGGATCGGCTTCTTGCGGCTGCGGTCCATCAAAGCCTCTTAACCGCCTTGCTCATAGAGTTCTTTGAACCGGTAAAAGCTGTCCCGCGAATACCCCATCACCTTGCAGGTCTGCGAAACACTGCCGAGTTGATTTGCCAACTCCAGCAGCCCCAGTTTCGGTTTGATGATCTTGTCCTGAATGCTTGTCATTGATCGACACTCCTTGCTTACGCTCCAAAAGAGCAGAAATGTCACATCAAGCCCCGTGTTCTAAAACTCACGGTTACATTGGAGTTTATCCTTTGAGCGAAAAGCTACGTAACATGTGATCTGGCAAGAAACGCGACAAGGCAATTGCTCGCTCAAACTGGGCATCGCTCAGTTCATCATTTATTCCTGTCCGGACTAAAGCAGTCTTGAACCCAGCGGACGCACCACCGGCAATATCGTGCGAGATACTGTCGCCGAGGCAAAGCGTGGCATCCTGACCCACGCTCTTCAACATGTCTCGCGCACGGTTGTATATCCTTCGGTGAGGTTTTCCAAACCAACACACATTTCCGCCAAACTCCTCAAACATCTGCGCCAAGTAACCCGCCGATTTTATAATCCCGTCAGGTGTCAGCATTTTGAGATCAGGGTTAGTGCAAATACAGGGGACCTTGCGCACCGCAAGCCGCTGCAGAATTGTCTCGTAATCCGCGATCCCGCGTAACGGGTCACGGTTTATGATCAGAAGAATATCAGCGGCCTCTGGATTAATTGTTCGGCGCAAGGGCAGATCATCAAATGGGGACCGGTCGCCGTCTCGCAGGATCAGAAATGCATTTGCCTGGCAACGGATTTCCGTCCCAAGTGACTGGCAAAGATAATCGTGTGCGACCTCACCGGAGGTGAGAACAGTTTCAAAATGATGGCGATCAAACCCGTTCCGAACAAGTCGTTCATTGTTAGTCTCGGATCGCTTGCCGGAGTTGGATAGGATCACCACGGGTTTCCCGCGTGCAGCAAGGTCAGCGAGGGCGTCTTGTGCGCCGGGGTAAGGACCGTTCCCACTCATGAGCACGCCGAACTGATCAATAAGAAACCCCTCATAGCGGTCGAACAGGGCAGTAAGGTTGTCGTACGTCAAGCTCACTGCTGCATCCCGTACCGCGCAAGAACTGCAGCGCCAAACGCAGCTTGGGCATTGGTCGGTCTTCGCATGTCAACGCCGAGCGTGCGTTCTCGAATTTTGCTCCACGCAGCGTTCCGAGCACCGCCTCCTACGCTGCATACGGACTTCAGTTTTAGTGCGCCAAGCTCGTGCAACTTGCGATACCCAAGGGCCTCTACCTCTGCGATCCCTTGCAACATGGCCTTCAGAAAGTCTGCTGGCTTGTCGGGACGAGGTGACATTTTTGGCGGCAGTTGTCACTGTACCCTAATTAATCAGATTCTGCGGATTCAGAGCCTTTTGAGGCGAACTTGTACCCTTAATTGCAATATGCCCACAGGCTGTGCTGCAGGCAGTTCCTCAACGCTCTGTACTTCGTAGAATGGCTATATCCGTCGGCGTACGACAAGGAGGGAATGGATTTTTCCACAGGTTCGACCGTCTGGCAATTAAGGGTGCAGTATTGTAATTAACGGTCCAGTGCGAAAATTAAGGGTACAAAGCCTCGTTGATATTGCAGGATAATTTCTGGGTGGATTCTGGTTAATAAGGGTACAGTGACAACCCACGACATCCTCCGCGCGCTCGGACCCGATCAAATCCGCGATCTCGCCGGGTCCATTCGGTCGAAGCCGTCCTCTATCCCGCCAGAACGCCAGCAGATCGCCATCGGGACCTCGCGCCTCGCCGGGCGACGTCAGGTGGTAGGCGTCGCGGATATCCACCTCCCGCGCCAGCCGGCCCTCCAGTTTTGAGGTCGCGGTTGCTGCGCTGAGCGCCAGCCGGTTGGCGAGCAGTTTCACCGGAACGCCATGCCTAGGATCGGACACGAGCTGGTCGAGCACCGTCAGCGCCGCGCCTGACCGAAAGCCCACAGTCTCAAGGGTTTCTGCACGCCGAGTGATGACCCAGCCCTGCAGCTTCGGTAGGTTGTTTAGGTCGTCAGAGATGGTCGTGGGCTGATAGGTCATACCACAACACTAGTCTCTCGCGGCGCTTTCGGCCACAATATACTGTATAAACCGCCCCACCCTGCGGTTCTTTTCTATGTCCAATAAGTATATCTTATCATGTTTTATTGATTTTGTCGCAAAGCCGGCGCAGAATGGTGCCCAAGCCCTACCTGCCCAGCCCCTCCCCTGCCTTGTCTCTGGCGGATCAGGAGGCGCTCACCGATCTCTACATCCGCGGCACACCTGCCAATACGCTGCGGGCCTATGAGCGCGACCTGCTCTACATCACCGTGTGGAAAACAGCACGCTTTGGGACGGCGCTGGACTGGCCGGAATCCGAAACCACCGCGCTGGCCTTCATTCTCGATTACGCCCGCGCTCTGGACGATGCGACAGTGGAGGATGTTGCGTGACAGACGGCAGAGAGGCTGATCGACCAAGGGCTGCGCAAAACCCTTGCCTGTCCGGCGCCCTCGACGCTGGACAGGCGCATCGCCTCCTGGCTGGCGTTTCATCGGATGAAGAACCTGACCAGCCCGTTTGACACCCCCCAGGTGAAACAGGCCCGGTCCAAGGCAAGACGAGCAGCGGCCCGCCCCCCCCTGCCCCAAAATCCGCCCATCCCATCACACGGGATGTGCTGGAACAGCTACTGGCCACCTGCTGCGGCTCGCGACGGGACTGCCGCGACAGGGCGATCCTGATGCTGGGCTGGGCGTCGGGCGGTCGGAGGCGGTCGGAGATCACCGGGCTCATGCGGGAAGATGTGTCTCTGAAGGAGTTCGACAAAGGCGGTATCGTCTGGTTGTCCCTGCTGGAAACCAAGACCACGGCCAAAGGTGAAACGCCGCGGCTGGTGCTGAAGGGCCGCGCCGCCCAGGCGCTGGTGCATTGGATCGAGGTCGGCGAGATCCGCGATGGCCCGCTATTCCGACCGATCTCCAAGGCGGATCGGGTTCTCAAACGTCGCCTCAGCCCGGATGCCATTGCGCAGATTGTCCGACACCGCCTGAAACTGGCCAGGCTGCCAGAGGGTTTTGCCTCGCCACATGGGCTGCGTTCTGGGTTCTTAACCCAAGCCGCACTGGACGGCGCCCCGATCCAGGCTGCCATGCGCCTCTCGCTGCACCGCTCCATGGCCCAAGCGCAAAAGTACTATGACGACGTCGATATTGCGGAGAACCCGGCAGCGGACTTGTTGGGGTGAGCACTTACTGATCGTTTAAAGAAATCCCAACCTGAAGGATACTCTGGCTGCACCGCCTATGTCCTGTTCCCCGTCGCATCAGTCAACGCAGCCAGCGCAGAAACATGTCGCGGCAGATTGCAATCAAACAAGACATAACTGCCCGGTTCTCGCCGAAGCGACCGGCCGCTGAAGAGGAGAGCGAGTAATGCTGAATGCCGAGATCATGGTGCGATATAGGTTGATCAAGGATTGGCGGGCTGCCGGGTTCTATGAAACCGAGAACCATCGCCAGATCACCCACACTGTCCGGACGGGCATTGGAACCGGACGCCTGATTGCGGTGACTGGCCCCGTTGGCATCGGCAAGACCGTGTTTCTGCACCGGTTGCAGGATGAAATTGCGCGGGAGAAGAAAGTCACCGTTGCCGAAAGCCTGTCAGTGGACAAAGCCCGCACGACCGTTCCGACGCTAATCTCAGCCCTGTTCTACGATCTCTCACGAGAGAAAGAACCAAAGATTCCAACCCAAGGTGAAAAGAGGGAACGAGAACTTCAGAAGCTGGTAGCCCGCTTCGGAAAGCCCATGGCGCTGTTTGTCGATGAGGCCCATGATCTGTATGGCAAGACGCTGATTGGGTTGAAACGCCTGATGGAAGTGATCGCACGTGGCGGAGGCAATCTGTCCGTTATTCTGGTAGGCCATCCGAAGCTGCGAAACGACCTTCGCCGCCCAACGATGGAAGAGATCGAGCATCGCACTGATATCCTGCCCTTCGAAGGATTGGGGGAAGAGTCCCGAACCTATCTCGACTGGCTTTTGGACCAGTGTACCGAGGACGACGCTCCACTTGACGAAATTATCGAACCGGCGGCGCTGGCCCTGCTGGCAGAGCGCCTGACCACACCCTTACAGTTTGCCGAATGTTTAAACCGGGCATTGAAGGCCGGGTTCCGCACCGGCCAGAAACCAATCACGCCGGATATTGTGCCGGCCACCCTGGCCCCCGACTTTGATGACCTGGAGCCACGCCTCACCCGGCGGGGCTATTCCGTGAAGGTATTGGCGGATTAGTTCCAGTCCAAGCCTGCCGAGATCTAACGCTTCCTGAGTGGGCACCTTGAACTCGCGCGGACACCCGAACTGGCAGAACGAATGAGGATGGCAGGGTTGTCGCTGTGACGGAGTCGGATGGTCTCACACCGACGATCCCAGTCTCAGCAATGTGAGCCCGTCTCAATTATTCTGAGCCCGGTCGCAACTAATGTGATCCCAAATCGGTTTACAGTCTCAAATTATCTGAGCCAGAAATAGCGATAATCTCGCGCCCAACAGACTATGATCTCAAGCCACTACATCTAAGCATCTGATATGCGTTCCAAACATGCGAAAATTTTTCGCAAGATCACCAACCGCACCGGCATACTGTCGATTATGCTGCGTCCTTATGTTCTGAAGTCATCGATGAGGGGGCTTGGGTTCGCAAAATTCTCAAGGTCGCGTTGATCAGAAATTGTGACGTGGTTTCCATTCACCTTGACGCCGTAGGATTGCAAACTCTTAAAAGCCCGGCTCAGGTTTTCTGGTGTCATACCGAGCTTCGACGCAAGGCGGCGTTTTTCGATTAGCAACCCGAACTCAGCCTTTCCGTTGGCTCTTTTTTGCTGGCGCAGCAGGTAATTCGCCAAGCGTTCAAGCGAGGTACGCAGTTTCAGGTTTTTTGTGTTCTTAACCACCGATCGGTAACACTGTGCCAGTTCCGTTACGACTGCACGCGCGAAATGGGCATCTATGTCAAATACAGCCCGCACATCCTGACTTGGAATCAGAGCTATTCGGCTTTTTTCAAGCGTACGCGCCGACATCAAATAAGGTGCGTCTTTGATTGTAGCGGCTAGAATGAACGTCGAGACCGGTCGTACGGTCGACATAGACGTCTCGCGCCGGTTCCAGTTTGAGAACAACTCGACGGAACCGGACAATACGATATGCAGAAAATCACTCGGATCCCCTTCTTCAATAAGGTCGATCTGAGGCGGAAAGTTCTGTACGTACGACCCTCTCATGAGCAACGAGAAGTGCTCTTCACTCATATCCGCAAATATGTGCAGATTTTTTATGTGCGGTAAATCCGACTCGGGCATTGATAGACACACCTGGCTCACTCCACTTGATGTTTTTCGCGTATAAGATTGATGGATGTCAATTTTTGATTTGCTTTGTTTGGGCTGGCTGTTTGATGCAGTACTGCCAACGATATGATAATTTTTGGTAACCTATTTATTTTACAGTATTTTTTCTATTTCTTGACTCAGGTCAACTGATTTCAGGGCGAAGCTGGCTACACGGGTTCAAACGCGCAATGCGCCCACATCACGGTGCGCAGGAACGGAGGGACCCATGGAAATCATGCTGGCGTACGACCATTCGCGCAACGCGCGAATTGCGCTCGACGCAATTCAGGAAATGCTCGGACCATTAAATCCCAGCGTCACGCTGGTGTCGGTGGTCGAAGATATCGGCAGCGCCACTGACGGGGCCGATGAGCTGTTTACGGAACAATACCAGGATCAAAAAGCGGGCGTCGAAGCGGCTGCAGCTGAACTTATGGCCGCCGGGTTTGATACCAAAGTCGTCCTGGCGGAAGGCGATGCGCGCAAGATGATTTTGCGCGCAACCGAGGAACGTCAACCCGATCTACTGGTCATGGCCCGGCATAGCCACCAGGCTGATGGTGGACCGTTCGGATTCATAACAAAGCGGCTTGATGCGATAGCCGAAGAATTCGACCACATGACCTTCGGATCGGTCTCGGCCTTTCTGGCGCGGCGAGTGAAATGCCCGATCCTCATCATTCCAACTCACGAGTCCGCATCATCGATGCAAGCGGCTGAGTAACTCAAAAGGCGAGAGACTATGAAAATATCCAGCCTTGTCCGGGTCCAGGATCCGGCTATCCGTGCGCTCCACCTGACGTGGATCGCGTTCTTCATCACATTCTATGTTTGGTTCAACATGGCGCCGCTGGCATCCTCGATGCTTGCAGCGAACGATTGGCTGACCCGCGATGACATTCGCCTCTTTGCCATTGCTAACGTGGCGCTCACCATCCCTGCCCGGATACTCGTCGGTATGGCGCTCGACAAATGGGGCCCCCGGCGCGTGTTCTCGATCCTTATGGTCGTAATGGCATTGCCGACGCTGACTTTTGCGTTTGGCGATACCAAGATGCAGCTTTTTGTTTCGCGTCTGGTCCTGTCTTCGGTAGGTGCAGGATTCGTCGTTGGCATCCACATGACGGCCCTGTGGTTCAAACCGCGCGACATCGGTTTTGCTGAAGGCTTCTATGCAGGCTGGGGCAACTTCGGTTCAGCCGCCGCGGCGATGACAATCCCGACCGTGGCACTCGTCATGTTTGGCGGCGATGATGGCTGGCGCTATGCCATCGCAACATCGGGCATAATCATGGCGCTTTATGGCATCTTCTATTGGTTCGCCATAACCGACGGCCCGACTGCGGATACACATAAAAAAGCCCGCAAGAGCGGCGCACTGGAAGTATCGACATACCGCGATCTTGTCCTGCTGGTGATTTTCACCGTACCGCTGATCGGGATCCTGTCCATACTCGTCTACCGCGTACAGATGATGGGTTACATCGACGGATTTGTAGCCATAATCTGCTATGCGTCTATTGCCACCATGGTCGTTTATCAGGTCTGGCAGGTGTTGCGCGTCAACCTTCCGATCCTGAAGAAGGGTGTGCCAGAGGATGACCGCTACCCCTTCAGCTCGGTCGCGGCTCTCAACACAACCTACTTTGCGAACTTCGGCGCGGAACTGGCTGTTGTGTCCATGTTGCCGATGTTCTTTCAGGAAACCTGGGGGCTCACACCAGTGACTGCCGGTCTGATCGCAGCTTCGTTTGCTTTCATCAACCTTGTTGCCCGTCCTATGGGTGGGTTGGTGTCGGACCGGATGGGAAACCGCCGCTTTGTGATGCTGGCCTACATGATGGGTATAGCAATCGGCTTCGCCCTGATGGGTCTTTTGAACAGCTCCTGGCCGCTGATTATCGCAATCGCGATCACCATCGCCTGCTCGTTCTTTGTGCAAGGGGCTGAGGGCGCGACCTTTGGGATCATCCCGTCCATCAAACGGCGGGTCACCGGGCAGATTGCGGGCATGGCAGGGGCGTACGGCAATGTCGGCGCGGTCTTCTACCTCTTCATCTTCATGTTCGTCGACTCTGCGACGTTCTTCTTCATCATTGCCGCTGGCGCAATGGTGTCCTGGATCGTGTGTTTCTTCTGGCTCAAGGAGCCCGAGGGCGGATTCGATGAAGAATACGTGTTGAGTTCTGTAGACCGGGCGATAGCCGAAGTTGCGACCCGCAAGAAAGAAGCCGAGGCCGAACTGGCGCTCATCTTTGAAGGGTCTCAGAACGTTTCGCTCGCCGATAAGGGCAACGGTTTCACCGTCACAGCCCGCTTCAAGGACCTCGATGATCTCAAGACCGCTTTGGCGCGGATCGGATCAAACAGCAGCCAACAACCGGCCGAGTAAGACTGAATTGCCGGTCGGCTCATGCGGGCTGACCGGCCAATGCCAAAGACTAGGAGACACCTCAATGGCAAGAGACCTCACAAACTATGCGCCAGATGACGAGGCCTTCTGGGCTTCTTCCGGCAAGGGGATTGCGAACCGTAACCTCTGGATTTCCATACCTTCGCTGCTCTGCGGCTTTGCCGTCTGGCTGTACTGGGGAATCATCACTGTTCAGATGATCAATCTCGGTTTTGCGTTTGAGAACTCGCAGCTGTTCACACTGGCCGCTATCGCGGGCCTGACTGGGGCGACACTGCGCATCCCATCGACCTTCTTCATCCGGATCGCGGGCGGTCGAAACACGATTTTCTTCACCACTGCTTTGCTGATGATTCCCGCAGCACTGACCGGGCTCGCGCTTCAGGATCCGAATACGCCACTCTGGTGGTTCCAAATCCTTGCGTTCCTCTCTGGTATCGGCGGCGGCAACTTTTCCTCGTCCATGTCGAACATCTCGTTCTTTTTTCCCAAGAAGATACAGGGATATGCCCTTGGCATGAACGCTGGATTGGGAAATTTCGGCGTAACCACCATGCAGATTGTGATCCCGTTGGTCATGACATTCGGTCTGTTTGGTGGCGAGCCGATGATCCTGGAAAACACTTCGGGTACGTTCTTTGCCCGCATTCCCGCAGGTTCAGAGACCTACATTCAGAACGCAGGCTTTATCTGGCTGGTCGCGTTGATCCCACTCGCGGTTGCGGGTTGGCTGGGTATGAACAACATCCGTGACGAGCATGTGTCGCCCGACATTCCCAACCCGATCGTTGCGTTCGCAATCATCGCGTTCATGTTGTTAATCGGCTTTGTCACGGCGGCCTTTGGAGCCTGGCTGATGCTGCCCGGCGTAGATGGCGGCTTGCCGACATCGGGTCTTGGGGTGTCCAAGTGGATCGTGCTGCCCATCGTGATTGCACTGACCGTGCTTGGGCTGAAAATGATCCCGGGTGCCGTGGGCCAAAACCTGACCCGTCAGTACAGAATCTTCGGCAATAAACACACCTGGGCGATGACGGTCATCTACACCATGACTTTCGGAAGCTTCATTGGGTACTCAGCGGCGTTGGCCCTGACCATCAAAGTCGTCTTTGGTTTTCAACACCTCATGGTCGATGGTGTGATGACCCACAACACGGTAAACCCGGATGGTCCTGCGGCATTAATGTTCGCATGGATGGGCCCCTTCATTGGTGCGCTGATCCGTCCCATCGGCGGAATGATGGCTGACAAGCTGGGCGGTGCCCGTGTGACGCAGTGGATTTCGATCGTGATGGTCGCCTCTGCGCTCGGTGTGGCCTACTTTATCCAGCAGGCCTACGCCTCGGCGACACCGCAGGATTACTTCCTGCCATTCCTGATCCTGTTCCTGATCCTTTTTGCGGCAACGGGTATCGGTAACGGCTCGACCTTCCGCACCATCGCGGTTGCGTTCGACAAGGAACAGGCTGGACCGGTATTGGGCTGGACTGCGGCTGTCGCGGCCTACGGAGCCTTCATCATTCCCAAGGTCTTTGGCGAACAGATGAGCGCCGGAACTCCGGAATATGCGCTCTACGGTTTTGCAGCGTTCTATCTGCTCTGCATCGTCATCAACTACTGGTTCTACCTGAGGCCTAACGCCTACATCAAGAACCCTTGATCTGACTGAAGGCGCGCGCGCCGGCGTCGGTCCGGCGCGCGTCCACCCCGAACTTGCTCGGAGAAGGAGCCAAAAGATGAGCCACTTGCTCGACAGATTGAACTTCCTCCAGTCCAACAAGCTGGAAGAGTTCGCCAACGGCCACGGTCAGGTCACCAACGAAGACCGCGGCTGGGAAGACACATACAGAAACCGCTGGCGCCATGACAAAGTCGTCCGTTCGACCCATGGGGTGAACTGCACCGGGTCTTGCAGCTGGAAGATCTACGTCAAATCCGGCATCGTGACTTGGGAAACACAGCAAACGGACTACCCGCGCACACGCCCGGACATGCCCAACCACGAACCACGCGGCTGCGCGCGAGGGGCATCCTACAGTTGGTATCTGTATTCGGCGAACCGGGTGAAGAACCCGCTCATTTGCGGGCATCTGATGAGAATCTGGCGTGAAATGCGCAAGACCAAGACGCCGATTGAGGCTTGGACTGCGATCCAGAACGACCCCATCCTGCGCACCTCGTATACGTCCAAACGTGGCTCGGGCGGGTTTGTCCGCGCTACCTGGGATGAAGCCACCGAAATCACCGCAGCGGCAAATGCCTACACGGCCAAGACTTATGGGCCCGACCGCATCTTCGGCTTCTCTCCAATCCCAGCTATGTCGATGATCTCTTACGCGGCGGGTTCGCGGTATCTGTCGCTGATGGGCGGTGTCTGCATGTCCTTCTATGACTGGTATTGCGACTTACCGCCGGCCTCACCCATGACATGGGGTGAACAGACTGACGTGCCGGAAAGTGCGGACTGGTATAACTCCAGCTACTTGCTGATTTGGGGCTCGAACGTTCCGCAAACCCGGACACCTGACGCCCATTTCTACACCGAGGTACGCTACAAAGGCACCAAGTCGGCCGTCATTTGCCCGGACTACTCCGAGGCATCGAAGTTCGCAGACGTGTGGCTAAACGTAAAGCAGGGCACCGATGCTGCGCTTGCCATGGCCTTTGGCCACGTGATCCTGCGCGAATTCCATATCGACCGTCAGGCCGAATACTTCGAGGACTATTGCCGCAAGTACTCTGATATGCCCATGTTGGTGCGCCTTGAAGAGAAGGACGGCAACCTTGTTCCCGGCCGTTTCTTGCGTGCCGACGACCTCGACGGCAAACTTGGTGAAGACAACAACCCCGAATGGAAGACCGTCGCCTTAGACGAGGACAGCGGCACGCTGGTTTCGCCGAACGGTGCCATTGGCTATCGGTGGGGCGAGAAAGGCGAGTGGAACCTTGAAGAAAAGGCGGATGGTAAAGACGCCAAACTTCAAATGTCGCTCATCCTAGATGACGACCATGACGACGTCCGCGGGGTCGACTTCCCATATTTCGGCAGCGCAGCGACCGAAGCTTTCACAACAGGCGACAAACGCCCTGATGTGCTGACCAAGAACGTCCCGGTCAAACGGGTACAAACCCCGGATGGTGAGGTTTTGGTTGCGACGGTCTTCGACCTTTTCTGTGCCAACTACGGCGTGGATCGCGGGCTTGGCGGCGATTGGGTGGCCACATCCTATGATGAAGACGTTCCCGGAACTCCAAAATGGGCCGAGAAGATTACCGGCGTCCCCGCCGACAAGATTACCCATGTGGCCCGCGAGTTCGCGGAGACCGCCGAGAAGACCCAAGGCAAGGCCATGGTCATCATCGGCGCAGCCATGAACCACTGGTATCACATGGACATGAACTACCGTGGCGTCATCAATATGCTGGTGATGTGCGGCTGCGTGGGTCAATCCGGCGGTGGCTGGGCGCACTATGTGGGTCAGGAAAAGCTGCGTCCGCAAACGGGCTGGCAGCCGCTGGCCTTTGCGCTCGATTGGGGCCGTCCGCCACGGCACATGAACTCAACTTCCGCTTGGTACGCACATACTGACCAATGGCGCTACGAGACGCTGGAAGCGAACGAGATTCTGTCACCAACCGCTCCGGAAGGAGATTGGGACGTCAGCATGATCGACTACAATATTTGGGCCGAGCGCATGGGCTGGTTGCCGTCGGC
Organism: Ruegeria sp. B1; assembly: GCF_056535885.1. Lineage (NCBI taxonomy): Bacteria > Pseudomonadati > Pseudomonadota > Alphaproteobacteria > Rhodobacterales > Roseobacteraceae > Ruegeria > Ruegeria sp. B1. The sequence goes on from NZ_JBQFJA010000001.1 coordinate 4,413,021, forward strand.
GCCGCAGCTCAAGACGAACCCGCTGGAAGTTGCCAAACAAGCGAAAGCGGCCGGAATGGAAATCCCGGCCTATGTCGCACAACAGCTGAAATCCGGTGAACTGGAAATGTCCTGCGAAGACCCGGATGATCCTGCGAACTGGCCGCGCAACCTGTTTGTCTGGCGTTCGAACCTGCTGGGATCAAGCGGCAAGGGGCACGAGTATTTCCTGCGGCACCTGCTGGGCACGGACCATGGTGTTTTGGGCAAAGATCTGGGTGAAGAAGGCAAGACGCTGCCCAAGGAAGCCAAATGGCACGAGAAAGCACCCGAAGGCAAACTTGATCTTCTGGTCACCATCGACTTCCGCATGTCCACTACAGCCGTCTACGCCGATATCGTCCTGCCGACGGCGAGTTGGTATGAAAAGGACGACCTGAATACGTCGGATATGCACCCTTTCATCCACCCATTGCAGGCGGCTGTGGATCCGGCCTATGAGTCGAAATCGGACTTCGAGATCTTCAAGGCAATCGCCAAAAAGGTTCAGGAGGTTGCACCCGAGATCCTGGGCAAAGAGACCGACATCGTTTCGCTGCCCTTGCTGCACGACATGCCGGCCGAAATTGCACAGGATCAGGTTCGCGATTGGAAGAAAGGCGAGTGTGACCTCATTCCGGGCAAGACCGCGCCTGCCTATGTGGCCGTGGAACGCGACTACACCGCGATCTACGACCGATTCACCGCGCTTGGGCCCCTAATGGACAAGCTTGGTAATGGCGGCAAAGGCATCACTTGGAACACTCAGGGAGAGGTTGACGATCTTGCGGCGCTGAACGGTGTCAAACAAGACGGCGCAACGAAAGGACGGCCGAAAATCGAGAGCGCGATCGACGCGTGCGAGGTGGTCCTGATGCTGGCACCCGAGACCAACGGCAACGTCGCCGTGAAGGCTTGGGAGGCGCTGAGCGAAGGAACCGGGCGGGAACATGCCCATCTGGCCGATGGCGAGCATCACCAGAAGATCCGTTTCCACGATATTGCTGCACAGCCGCGCAAAATCATTTCCTCACCCACATGGTCTGGTATCGAAAGCGAGAAGGTCAGCTACAATGCGGGCTACACCAACGTGCATGAGCTGATCCCCTGGCGAACCCTGACCGGGCGGCAGCAGTTGTATCAGGACCACCTGTGGATGCGGGCCTTTGGTGAAGGCTTCATGTCTTATCGCCCGCCCGTCGACCTCAAAACCATTACCAAAGAGGTCAACAGGGATGCACGTGATGGCAATCCGCATCTGGTTCTCAACTTCATCACGCCGCACCAAAAATGGGGCATCCACTCCACCTATTCGGACAACCTGTTGATGCTGACGCTGAACCGTGGCGGTCCGGTGGTCTGGATCTCTGAGAACGATGCGGCCAGTGCGGGCATCAAGGACAACGATTGGATCGAACTCTACAACGTGAACGGCGCTCTGACCGCCCGAGCCGTTGTCAGCCAGCGGATGAAGGACGGAACCACGTTCATGTATCACGCGCAGGAAAAGATCGTGAACACACCCGGCTCGGAATTGACCGGCAAGCGCGGTGGCATCCACAACTCGGTCACCCGCGCTGTCCTGAAACCCACCCATATGATCGGCGGCTACGCTCAACAGTCCTACGGCTTCAACTACTACGGCACCGTGGGCTGCAACCGGGACGAATTCGTCGTCGTGCGGAAAATGCAAAAGGTCGACTGGCTCGACCGCGAAGCGACCCAGAAGGAGGCAGCGGAATGAGAGTGCGTGCACAAATCGGCATGGTGCTGAACCTCGACAAATGCATCGGGTGCCACACCTGTTCCGTGACCTGCAAGAACGTGTGGACCACACGGGATGGGGTCGAATACGCTTGGTTCAACAACGTGGAAACCAAACCGGGAACCGGCTATCCAACGGACTGGGAAAATCAGGCCAAGTGGAACGGCGGTTGGGAGCGGACCAGTTCCGGCAAGTTGCAGCCAAAGCAGGGCAGCAAATGGCGAATTCTCTCCAACATCTTTGCCAACCCGGACCTGCCCGAGATCGACGACTATTATGAACCGTTTGATTTCGACCACGATCACCTGAAGTCGGCCCCGGAGATGGAGGCGTTCCCCACGGCACGCCCCTATTCCAAGATCACCGGCGAGCGGATTGAGAAGATCGAGAAAGGTCCGAACTGGGAAGAGATCCTTGGCGGCGAATTCGCGAAACGGTCGGACGACTACAACTTCGAAGGCATTCAGAAAGAGATCTACGGGGAATACGAAAACACCTTCATGATGTATCTCCCCCGGCTCTGCGAACACTGCCTGAACCCGGCCTGTGCCGCATCCTGCCCCTCGGGCGCGATCTACAAGCGCGAAGAGGACGGGATCGTTTTGATCGATCAGGAGAAATGTCGCGGCTGGCGGATGTGCGTTTCGGGCTGTCCCTACAAGAAGGTCTACTACAACTGGGAAAGCGGAAAATCCGAGAAATGCACACTTTGCTATCCCCGGATCGAAAGCGGCAATCCGACCGTGTGTTCCGAGACCTGTGTTGGGCGCATCCGGTATCTAGGCGTGATGCTTTATGACGCTGACAAGATCGACACCGCCGCCAACGCACCGAGTGAACAAGAGTTGTATGATGCGCAACTGGATGTGTTCCTCGATCCGTTCGACCCCGTGGTGATCGAAACCGCGCGTGCTGACGGCATCCCCGAGGACTGGATCACTGCGGCGCAGGAAAGCCCGATCTGGAAAATGGCGATGGAGTGGAAGGTCGCTTTCCCGCTGCATCCCGAATACCGAACCCTGCCGATGGTGTGGTACATCCCGCCGCTCTCACCGATCCAGAACGCTGCTGAGGCCGGCAAAATCGGCACGGACGGCATGATGCCCAACGTGAAGGACCTTCGAATCCCGGTGCGGTACCTGGCCAACATGTTGACCGCCGGTGATGAAGCACCTGTCGTCAGTGCATTGGAGCGGATGATGGCCATGCGCGCCTACATGCGGTCGAAAACGGTCGACGGTGTCATCGATGAGGCGATCGCCGCGCGCGTTGGTCTCAGCGCCCGTGTGATTGAGGACATGTACAAGATCATGGCCTTGGCGGACTACGAAGACCGGTTTGTCATTCCGACAACGCACCGTGAACAGGTCGAAGAGGCGTACGACCTAAAGGGCGGCTGCGGATTCACAGATGGCAATGGCTGCTCCACAGGCACCTCGAAGGCGTCTCTGTTCGGAAAATCCAAAAACCACTCAAAATGCCGGAGGCGTTGCAATGACCATTGATCGTACATTCAAAGCACTCTCGCTGGTCCTCAGCTATCCGACCCGTGAGCTACAGCACGCCATGCCTGAAATCGGAGGCGTTCTTGTCTCGGACACGCGATTGACATCCGCAGCGCGCCGGGCACTGCGTCCGCTTGTCGAAGAGTTGGGCGGGCACGACATCTACGACCTGCAAGAGACCTATGTGGCGCTCTTTGATCGATCACGCACACTGTCACTGAACCTCTTTGAACATGTTCACGGAGAAAGCCGGGACCGAGGCGGCGCGATGGTTTCGCTGGTCGAGATGTATCGCGATGCCGGCTTTGAGCCTGCAACCAGCGAGCTTCCTGACCACCTGCCAGTCCTTTTGGAATTCCTGTCCACGCGTCCCTTTGCCGAGGCACAGGAAACCTTGGCGGACGCGGCCCATATTCTTGAGGCTTTGAATGCCCGGCTGTGCCGGCGAGAAAGTCCTTATGGTGCCGTGTTCGCCGCTTTGTTGCAGCTCTCCGGTGCGCAAGCGGACGAAAAAGCTGTCGCGGAATTGCTGGAAGAGCCTGACTCAGACCCCGAAGACTTGGAAGCGCTGGACAAGATTTGGGAGGAATCCGAGGTGCGCTTCGGTCCCGATCCAAATGCCGGATGCCCCGCAACCCGCGACATGCTCGCGCGGATGGATACACCTATCAACCCAAACCCCGCATCCTGTGCGGCGGAGTAAGGGAGACAGAACATGTTCGCCAATTTCGACATAGATTTCGCGCTCTTCGGCGTTATGCCCTATGTGGCTTTGACAATCCTCATTGTGGGTTCCATCGCGCGCTACGAACGCGATCCGTTCACCTGGAAAAGCTCCTCAAGCCAGCTCTTGCGTCGAAAGCAGCTGGTCTGGGGGTCCGTCTTGTTTCATGTGGGTATTCTGACCGTGTTTTTCGGGCACCTCTTGGGCTTGTTCACACCAATCTGGGTCCTTGACGCGATCGGCGTTCCATATGCTCTGAAGCAATGGATGGCCGTTCTGATCGGCGGTCCGGCTGGCATCGCTGCACTGATCGGTGCAACCCTGCTTTTGCACCGTCGGTTGGGTGACCCGCGCATCCGCGTGACCTCAAGCTACCCGGATATCATCATCATGGTGCTGATCTGGCTGCAGCTTGTCATCGGTCTGCTGACCATCACGCAGACCCTGCAACACATGGACGGTGGTACCATGGTCTTGTTCATGGAATGGTCACAGAGTGTGGTCAGTTGGAACCTGAACGCTTGGGCGATGGTCGTGGAAGTTCACTGGCTCTACAAGATCCATATCTTCCTGGGGCTTCTGATCACGATGCTTTTCCCGTTCACACGGCTTGTGCATATGCTCTCAGGCTTCGCGGCGCCGTTTCGATATCTCGCACGCTCGGGCTATCAAATCGTGCGCTCGCGCAGACACGAAGCGCTGGGAACGCCGCGCAACATCCTGACTGCAGCCGCCAAGGCCAAGGCAGTTGGTCCAATAAGCAATCCTGCGGAGTGAGCCCGGTGAAAGCGCTTTTCCCTGATCTCGTCGTCAATGGTGAAACGGTACCGTCTGCCCGGATTGCGGCAGAGACGCAAAATCATGACAGCCCAAAAGGTAAGCCAGGCATTGCTTGGCGCAAGGCCGCCAATGCGATTGCAGTGCGCACCTTGCTGTTGCAAGAGGCGCGTAAGCGGCGGATCGAAGCGCAAGTTCAAGAGGTGAGCCCTGGAAAGTTTGAAACAGACGAGGAGGCCCTTGTTCGGGGCCTTCTCGAAGAAGCTGTGCTGGTATCACGTCCATCCGAGACATCTGTTCGTGCCGAGTGGGAAAGAGACCCGGAGCGTTTCAGGTCCCCGCCTTTATGGGAGGTGTCTCACATTCTGGTTGCCTGCGACCCCAGAGATGAAAATGCGCGCCAGGCAGCACATGCTCGGGCGGTTGATCTGACAAAGCAGGCTTTGGAAAATTCCAACGGCTTTGCCAAGCTGGCATCCCGTGAAAGCGACTGCGGCTCAAAAGAAAGCGGCGGAGCATTGGGCCAACAGAGTCCCGGCGATACGGTTCCTGAATTTGAGGCCGCGCTGCGCGGCCTTGCACAAGGTACCATCACAGCCGAGCCCGTTCTTACGCGCTACGGCTGGCATATCATCAAGATGGATGCCGTTGCAGAGGGCGCTGTTTTGCCCTTTGACGCTGTGAAACAGAAAATTGCCGATGCCATAGAGAAGGCATCCTGGGCGCGTGCGGCCAAAGACTTTGTGCAAACCCTGGTTTCCTCGGCAAAGATATCCGGCGCAGACCTCCGACCGGTCTTGGATAGGCGACCGGATCATGCACCGCATCAACACTGACTGCATGAAACCGATAAGTGCCAAGTTCATTAAGAAGCCGCCTGCCGCAGCGAAGCAGGTCTGTGCTATGGTCTTGCACCTGCAGTGAATTTCCTGAGTGCGGGCTGCGATCACAACATCCAGTGGGAAGCTAATGTCTTGGTCTGCATCAGGAGCGAACAGCCACTATGCGGGCTGCGACTGCAGCATGCCAATTAAGCCTTCAATGTCGGGAGTCGGCCATTCGTTTAACGCATCTGCCCTAAGGGAGTAACCCGACATTGACCAAAGCGATTTATTACAACATGCTGATTTTCCTCCAATGGCGGCACAAATTCCAACATTTATGACTAGTGTCCTTCTCGTGCTAAGGCGGAGGCCTCTCGGAGAATGGCTTCGACTCTCTCCTTACGCAGTTTGTAGAAGACCCAATTCTTGACCCTCTTGCTCTGCACGATCCCTGCTTTTTGAAGAACCTTCATGTGGTTCGTCACTGTAGGCTGCTTGAGCCCAATCTTCTCGGTTATGAAACCTACGCAGACGCCGTCATTGATGAGGTCATCATCCACCTGCGGCGGGAAACCTACAGACCCTACGGGCCTGCTGCCTAAACACGCGACCCGACCAGAATTGGCAAAGGCAGTCAATGATGCGTAATGACCGGGCCAACGGCGAGACAAACCCGTCTGATTCAACGCGCCTCATAAGCGCGCCAGGTTGATCAGGGACCTCCCCAGCGGATTTCCATCAGGGCCAGCGGCTCCTTCGAAGCTACACAAATAGGCCGGACATATGAAAGCAACCCATCACCGCATCAGGACAAAATCAACCCTTGCCAAAGGCGGCGTCCACATATGAATCATGCCAGTCCCATAATGTGATTCCCTCTGGTCGACACAACCTGGGATGCACGAGGGCCCGTTCCAGATTTTCTTGTAACCTGCTGGTGTCCAACTTCTAATCTGCGCGGCTGTCACACTCTACTCTAGTGCCCGACAGGATTTTTCAGAAATGTCGGTCACTCCGGAAATTTGGGACAGCTTGCATCAAAAGAACGATTCCTTGCACGCAAGTTTCTGTTAGGTCAAGGGGTGTATGCACCCAGCGCGACCCGCAATGTCTGCATGAGAAGATGTAGCTTACCATAAAACCCTGAGATTTTTGTTGGTGTAGCTTCACCCGCAGGGTACTCTCTTTTCACGGGAACTTGACAGACTCTGAGTCCCAATTGCCCGGCTCTGACCGTAAGATAAAACAATAGCTCGTATCTTAGAAAAATGTCGCGGAAAGGTTGCACATTGGGATGCAGTAGATATCGCGTTGAATACGCCCTAAACCCATTTGTAGTATCGGTGAACCAATGACGACCTGCGAGGCTTAGTATGGGCGCGTGTATTAGACGGTTTGCAATTGTTCTTTCGAGTGGCGTGTTTTGCGACCCACCGCCAGACAGATAACGAGAACCCTGCACATAGTCAAAACCGCGCTCTAGTTGCTCAACAAAAAGCAAGACTGCCTCAACACCGTCTTTTCCATTGCCGTCCACGGTAATGATGCCGTCATATCCTTGGCGGATGCACCAAGCATAGGCAATGCGCAACTGTGCCGATAGCCGACCTTCACCAGTCTTGGTAAGTACTGCGCGCACGCCCGCATTTTGCAGAAACTCCCTTTCAGTCGAGCCATCGGTCGAGCCGCCATCTGCCAAAATGACATCGGTCGGCAATCCCATAGCTTGAATGCGCAGCAATTGCTGCCGGATACGATCACCCTCGTTCAGGACAGGTATCACGAGCGCGAACCGTGTGTTTTTGGCGGCCATGATGTCTTCTTGGAAGCTTGGCAATTCCCAGTTCATCTCTTGGTCGCCTACATGATCCTGGGTCATTGCTGTTCTCCGTCGGCACCGTTGGCAGAAGTATTTTCTGCATTGGCAATGAAAACAAATGCCTTGCTAAGCGCGAAATTCAGAAAAAAGGACAGGGCGGCTGCTGCGCACAATATCAACAGCTCTTTTCCATTGTCATCTATGAAGCGCGAGACCCCGGCGATGATCCCGAGCCGAAACAACAGGGTCGCAACTTGTACAAGGGCGAACTTCGAAAAACGAGCCCCAGACAGTGCTCGGCGCCGTCGCCGGAATGTCCAACATTCGTGCAGTATATAGTTTGTAAGAAGACCCAAGGAAAAACCGATGCTGGCGGCGCCCATCAATGGAAGCCCGACCCACACGGCCAAGAACCAGGCAACTGTAATGTCCAGCGCCAATCCGATAAGGGCAACGCCGAAGAAACGCGTAAACTCGGTGACCGAAGACCATCCAGACCCAAGTTTTGTCATCAAACACGGCCCAAAAGGTGGGTCAGATCGGCTTTCGTCCACTCCGGTCGCGATGTTTTGACGAGATCAAATAGGTCGTAAACATTGTCGATTTTTCCGCCCAAAACAGAGATGATCCGGCTGTTGGAAGGTTGCCTGTGAAAAAGGATCGGTCGACCATCATCGCGTTCGTTCTTGGTTAGAACCGTCTTTACTTCGACCAGCGATTTCTTGACCTCTAAGTCGTCGAGGCAAGGCATGTATCGCGCTGCGTCGTTGATCATGTGTTTTGCCATGCTTTGTCGAGGATACTGTCTGAGTACGTCGTCGGGTGGCGGTGAATCCGGGCTATCTTGCCAGCTCAGATGCGGTGTGTATCGGACATGAGTCATTGAATATAGGTCTTCAGCCGGATACGGCATAATAGAAAAAAACGGGCCGTCCATCACGGTTACAGCCAATCCGTTCATGTCCGCGGGTTGTCGCACCAGAACAATCTCGGTCACCTCATGTTTGAGTGCCGCTAAGGGTACCATAGTACTTCGAATTAGTTGGTTTACATTTGCGTATGTAACATTGAACACGGTTCCGACCCGCATTTCTCGACCGTCGGCAAATCCGACACGGACGGCATCTAGCTCCTCTTTCAACGCAATGACTTTCGCACCAAATTCCAAATCTAATCCCGCCGTGTCGACCTGGTTCAGCAGGTGTTCACGCAATCGACTGTAGTCAAATGCATACTCGGTGCAGTCGAATACAGCCTCAATCATGTCGGGCTGGAAAAGTGCCTGCCGATTTGGGGTGGTTACGCTGATCGGAGCGCCAATATTCTCGAACAGATGTCTGAAACGTTCAGCAGATACGCTCGAGTTTCTCGAAGAGATCGCGTAGAGCATATCAAAATCGTCGACGACGGCGTCTCCGAAATCACGAACAAACCGACGGTGCAGCATCATTGACCTTGCAGCAGTCAACATACTCCGCGGATAGTGGTATCCAGTGTGAACACGGGCCTGGTTGACTCGGCTGGCCCGAGTCATGGCATTTTCTGTCGCGTCAACGATCTTAATGCGCGGTATAACGGATCGTAAGAACAATGCGAGACAACAACCATAAAATCCCGCGCCGACTATCAGCACATCGGCATCATTTTCCTTGGCTTGGCTCATCTGTTGGTCTGCTCGGTGACCGCACTGGTCAGGCCATTTGGAGTGTCTTGCGACTGCTCCACATTCAACTCCTTTAGCACCTCAGAGAAGAGATCCACGTTACTCTTCTCTTCCAGAACGCTCGGACCGGTGTCGGGCAAGAGCAGATCAATGACTTTTTGAAGCCCAATTGCCAGGGCAAAAATCGCGGTACTCAGAAACGCCGAGGTCATCGATAGAACCAATGAAGTTGTCAGCCAGCCCGGCTCAACCTCGTCGAGCGTCAGCCAGGCCAGGACGGCGTAGACCATGTAAGTCAAGGAAACGAGGAAGACGCCCCCTGAAAGCAGCGTGACCCACCACAACAAACGCGGTGCCACGGCAACAATCAATTTGTGCAAAAGCTTCAGGCGCCGTTTGAAATCTCGAAAGTCCCTGGGGAAATCCTGGCTCAACTCAGGTAAGGTCAGCACGGGTACCGAACTTGCCGCAGGCACAAAACGAAGGGTCAGTTCGGTATCTGGATGGGTCAGAAGCGTGTTCAGGATCGGACGCGGAAAAGCCATGCTTTGGGTTTCGCGAGATCTGACACGATACCCGCTTAGGGTTCCGAAGTATCCTAATAACGGATCGAGGAGGCCTGTCTGTCGACGCTTTGCAACTGTTACACTTTTGCTGTCCTGCGCGTTCTCTACCATGGTTGCTAGATCCAGATGCGCTGCTTCCTGTGTTGTGGTAAGGACAACGACATCACCGATCGCCTCTACCGCTGCCAGCGCCCGGGCGCCATATGAATCGGTGCCGTTGGGCAGCAACAACTGGCGAAGATTGCGAACGCTATCAAACAATTCCGGTTCAAAGGCCTCAACCATCACCAAGATTTCCCAGTATCGGAAACGAAGACCCAGATCGCGCGCGATACGGTTGACCACCTCTGGCCGAAATGTGTCCACGGCATCGCATAAACAAATCGAGACAAGCAAATCTTCCCGACGCCGCAGCGAGTCCGAGGCATTTGGTATAGTTGTGTTCATTCTCGTGCCCTTCTCGTTAGTCCACGCCAACCGCATTCCTGGCAGAGCTGAAAAGCTGCAGAGACCGCTGTAGTACATTGAGAGACTTGTCTTCGTGCGACTTCATCTCGATTGATACGGCATGTTCGTAGGAAGAGGCCTCCAATTCGGGCAAAAGTGCCTTAACCGTTTCGGCGTTGGCTGGCGCCGGCGAGAGGTCTGGCTCACTAATGTGAACGTGAGACAGCCAAGGTCCTGACTGGTCGACAAGATTACCTATCTGGTCAAAGGTTCCATTAACTTGCAACTCGCCCAGATCCAAGTTGAAGAGAACAGCTTTGTGACCGAGCGTCCTAACAAATTCCAGAGCTGCATGTCCGGTCGTGAGAAAGTTGGTGCCATAGACTTCTGGATTGGCCTCAAGTGCGAGGTTGGTCCCTTCGGCAGCAGCGCTGTCACCAAGATCAGAAAAGTATTCGGTTGCAATAGCGTGGGCCTGCCCAATGGGCATACCTTCGGGCACCACACGCTGCCGCGGAGAGCCGAACACAAGGTTTCGAATGCCCATGCGGCCTGCCAGTTCGATTGAGCGCTGTAAACCTCTCCGCGTGTTCAACCGTTGCTCCGCGGAGCCAAAAACGGCCGCATCCTCGACACCAAAAAGCAGTGATTGCATCGAAACTAGGTTCAATCCGGCTGCTTTGATTTCGCCCATGGCACGTTTGAAAGAGGCCATGTCGGGACAAAACGGATCCTCCGCATCCGCAAACAGCAAGGGGGGCGCGATCTCTAACCCGGTTATCTGGTTGTCAGCTAATAGAGCATAGGCCTCATGACGATCCTGAAATCGCCAGGCAATATTGGAAACTGCAAAGATCATTCTCTAACGCCTCCCGCTGTGACGAATTCTGCAATATCCTTCCGAGTTACCGCTGCATCTTCAATGTAGAAACCGTCCCGCCCCCAAAGCGCAGCATACTTCGTCCGCATATCTTCCGCATGCAACCGCGCTGTTGAGGACGGCATTTTTTTTCCTTTAACGGCCTCAAAAATGACAGAGGCCAGTTGGGGCTCAGTTCCGAGGTGAAGACAGTTTAGGTTATGAGAGACGGCCATTGAGATATCACTCCAAAGCCGTCTCATGTCGTAGAACTGAAAGCTAGAGTTTGGATTCGTGAACTGCATAGAAGAAAGCCCGTTTTCTATTAGCGCGGCCTCCAACTCAGCGCGAGGCCGCAGCTTTGATAGCTTTGCGCGATCTACCACATGCATCCCTGCCTCAGGTTTCAGATCGAATATCTGAGAAATAGGGCATGTTAGTGCGGCGGGCAGAACATCCAGGACATGCGACATCTTCTCTTCGGTTAGCATCGTAGGCACAGGGTTCATCAAATCGAAAATGAAGTTTTTTTTCAGCCCCTCACCATACAAAGCCGGTAGTCTGATTATGTGACAGGCCGGAAACCGTTCGGCACAAAAACTTTCCAAGTTACGGCGGTGGCGCCCATATGCAATTTCCGTTTGATAACACGCATCGGTCTCGTTGTAGCGACCAGCAAAATCATCGAGCACAGCGATAGAAGAAATAAGGATAAATCTTCGAGCCTCTATCTGATTTAGCTCCTGGCAAAGTGCCTCAATTTGCTCGGCGTCCCTTTCAGGAAATTTGTTCGCCAGCATCATCGAACCGGGGGCAGCGGCGCAAACAACCGTGTCGAAATTCTGGCCGCGGGCTTGTACAACGGTTTCAGAGTTGAAAATCGCATCAAAACCATGCTGTTCACACAGGCTGCCGCCCACGAATCCGGTCCATCCAATTAGGGCTTTCGAGTTCTTGGTCTTCATGTTGTTCCTCTGGAAAGCACTTGGGCAGAAGTCGGTTCGATGAGATGTTGCGCCACTTTCAACATGCCGAGGGGTTTAGTGTACTGCTAACCTAGGCGCAATGTACGCAGAACAACTGCAACATTTTAATTCCCTCTTGTTGTTGCCAGTACCTAGCGACTTCCAATACTTTTGAATACGACCCAGCCGCCTGCACTATAGGTTGGCTTTGCCTGCGCGATGGAGCCATTTGCCATGGCATCTGCTGATGACATGATCACCCAGTCTGGCGATGGCACAAAGGTTTCAAATTGGCTTAGGTCCAGCGCCGCATAATGTGCGGAGGCTGCGCTGCGTCCTTCGGACCCGCTGGGGTCACCCCGCAAGTTCACATACCGGTCAAAATTTTCCTGCAAGCACATGTCAGCGAAAGGGAAACCATTGCCGCTATATGTTCCGCGACCGCTGATCAAGGGAATCGCGACACTCAACTTTCCAGGCGCTGCAATCTCGTCTCCCGGTTTTGTGTTCTCGGCAATCCAATCAATGACAGCCCGATCACCTTGATCTAAAAAATCTCCCGCCGTGTTCTGCTGTCGAAGTGCCCAAGGCGCGCCGACGGATAGCAATACTACACTGATGCTAAAGATTGAACTGGCTGATATAGGCAGCACGTTCCGTGACACGCGCGTCAGCAAGGTGCTGGCCCATAAACGCAAGGCCAACCCGATCAGTAGAACGAAAACAATCAAGGCAACTATCTCGTCAAATCCCTGCGTTGCTTCATGAAACAGAACTGCCGTTACAACGATCAAACCGAGTTGCAGATAGAGTACAAGCTTTGATGGCGCGGCTTCTTCTTTTGATGATGGACGCCTCAGCGCGACACTATCTGCCAGAACCACTGCGATCATCAGGCCGACCGACACTACAAACATCCAATAGCCGAATGCCAGGAAACGTGACGGCGACAGCAAGATGAGCGTTGTCGATACGGGATAGAGTTCCACCAGAACATACTGCGCCAAAAGTGAGCCACCGTAGTACAGACTAAACCCAATCGGTACGATAGACAGATACCGTCGACTGCTGAAGACCAACACGGTGATTGCTACGAGAAACCAGATCATTAGGAACAATACCGGATCGTACCAATGATCAAGGCCGAGTGGCAAGAAACGCGTCGGTAGGTAGTGCTCGGGGTGTAAGTTGACGAAGTACTGGACATACTCTTGTGCCGAGAGTGCCCCGGATGAGGAGTTGAGTCTCAGAAAAATAGCGCCAGCAAGGACGGTACCGACGATCTTGCACCCGTGTAACCAGCCGCTGCGGTTCGCCGTTGAAACAATCATCGCAAAAATGCTCGCTCCGATTGCGAAGGCGGGATGAAACAGGGCAGATAAGAAAATGATCAGGTACCCAAGAAAAATGAACCTCCGTAACTGGAGGCTTGTAAGGTACAGACCACCGAAAAATGCGCTCAAGCTCAGCAAAGATGGGTGGAAATAGAATCCCCACGCCTGCCACCAGGCCACAGTGAGCCTTTGAATTTTTTCGGGTTCAGCAATCGCGGCGAGAATAAAGACGAACAAGATCGGGCGCAATGCGGGAAGATCGCGGGGCAAAATGCTGGCAAGACCCAAAAAAAAAGTTAACGGCAACAGAGCGCTGTTGAGGTACATCCAGAGATATAGCGATTGATCCCATTCCAATCCCAGACGAATGGGCCAATCCGTCAAACGCCCAAAAGAGCACGCCCATTGTCGGGGCTGAAGCAACTGGTAACAAAGTCACCGGTGATGAATCCGGGACTTTGAACCTCAACGTAGTAGTAGGCCATGTCCAGGCTCGGCCACCCCCACGGTGTATGCCCGCGAACCACAAATAGCACCACAGAAATCAAAAACAAAAAAACTGCTGCAGATAGCTCTGAGGAACTAGCGCGTGTGTCAGGCTGAGCATGTGCCATCATGTTTCTGTCAGAATAGATGAGTGAATGGAATAGGGCGACACCAAAGATCCAAGCAGACCTTGACTCGTAACCTATCTCGGCACGCCGCTGTCAGCAAGATGACGAACATGGTAGAATCTGCGATAAACCTGATATACTGAGATCCAGTCCTAGAAGTTTTCGCCGCCGAATATCTAATGGAACAACCAACTCAAGGGTACAGCGTGTTGAGCAGCGACCTAGCGAGTCGGTTAGCTGGAAAGCAGTGGGCAGTTGTTGAAACGTTTAAATCGGAATCGGTGAGTGGCGACGAGGGTGATTTGTTCCCTGTGATTAGCATCACTCAGATCCATGTAAGGCGGTACCGCGTGCAATTCTGGATTGTTGGTGCTATCGCTGTTCGAGCAGCCTGATGCAATAGCCAGCTCTGACCAGGGTTGAACATTAGGGTCAGGATTCACAACCAGTGTATGACGGCTGCTGCGAGTACGATGGTTGAGAGGAAGACCTTGGAGCAACGGTCATAGCGGGTCGCCAAACGCCTCCAATCCTTTAACCTGCCAAACATGATCTCGATGCGGTTTCGCCGCTTGTATCTGCGCTTGTTTTACTTGACCGGCTTCTTGCGCTGCTTTCGACCGGGGATGCAGGCGCGTAACCGCCAACGGCTGCCTCACGATCTCTTCATAGTGCTGCAGCGCTCTTTCGAAAGCTGAGCCAAGAAGTTCGCAGGCGTTTGTTTCGCATCTATCTATGTATTTCGCTTGCGAGCCGCTGACCATCGACTGGCGTAATAGTATGATTGGTCGTAGAAATGCTGGCAAGAGAAGCTTTTGTTTGATCCGACTGTAAGAATCAGGGGCGCAATATGCGCCTCTGCATAGTTTAAAATACGAATATGTCTTCTTGCGATTGATCAAACGTTGCGGAGATGAATGCATCATGATCAAGGGTTGTACCATCTGCAAAAACAAACTCATCCAGTTGGTAACGATCAGCATTCGAACTGGCGTATTCGCGTAGCACCGTTATCGAGCCAGCAATACCTTCGACGCCAATCACTAGATCATCAATGCCGTCTGCATTCATATCTGAGAGGAAACCGAATACATCTGCTTGTTCGATCCCATCGCCGGAGAACAGACGGTAATTCTTCTGATAGTTTGAAGAGTTTTCGCCAATAGTGTCGGTGCCTTTACCACCCCGGAACACATAGTCGTCGCTTTCGCCCGACCCATTGAAATGGTCGTTGCCCGCAGTGCCGAGGGTTGCGGCCATAAACTCTTGCCGGCTCAGCACCGTGCCATCCGAGAACACAAACTCGTTGATATGCTGGCGGTCGGAAATGCTGCTGTCGCTGCCGTAATCCAGAATGGTGATCGTACCGTCGGCGTTCTTCAGACCGATGGTCAGATGGTAGATTCCGACATTGCCACCTGTATGAGTGCTGACCGCATACAGATCATCCACGGTGATCCCATCACCGAAGATCAGCCGGTCGTTCTCCTGATAGTTAGACGAGTTCTCCTCGATGGTGTCGTTGCCTTGTCCTTTAGCAAAGAAGTACGAAAATAGACCTTCGCCACCCGCCAATGCGTCATCGCCAAGGCCACCATCGAGGAAGTCGTTGCCTTCACCTCCAGAGATGCTGTCATCGCCTTGGTTGCCCGCCAAATAGTGAGCATTATTGTCTGTAGCCACTAAGCTGGCTGAGGATTCACTTCCGACATCGAATGTATAATTCGACCCATAGGCGATGCGCGTCTACATATCGGATTGACCGGGCCTGGTGGTCTACAACTTTTTAACAGTATCCACACAACGCGCCCCCCTGGCACGCCCGCATGCGGCGTTCACGAAAGATCTTCGATCACCGGCGGATCAAAAGCTTCTATGGGTAGGTCCGTCTCGTATCGCTCAAGCGCCACAAGACATGAATGCGCGACGGGCCCCTGAGCCAATTCCGAGGTCCCTGAATCTCGGGTTACGAGATTTGGGTTTCCATGGCGACACAGCAACGTTCCGTCCGTCTGCTCAACGGCGTCAAGCCACGCGCCTGTGCTCATCCGAACGACGCCAGGCAACAGGCTCCGATCAAGGACCGTGGTTGCGAGACAGGCACCGCGTGCGTTATGAACACGCACGCAATCATGGTTTGATAACCCCTGTCGACGAGCATCGTCGGGATGAATGTAAAGCGGGGTGCGACCATGTAGCTTGGCAGCTCGACTGATACGCCCATGATCCAGTTGCGAATGAAGCTTGTCGGCCGGTTGGCTTGAAATCAGATGAAACGGTAGTTCCGCCGTTGCATTGCCAAGCCACTCGCGCGGTTCGTGCCAGGCCGGATGCGGTAGGATGCTTGTCTCCGGGAAGGAGGAAATTCGATCGGATGTGATTTCGATTTTGCCACTCGGTGTTTTCAAAGGCGCCTGACGCGGGTCTTCACGGAATGCCGTAAACGCATCCCATGACACCTCGGGGATATCCGTTTCGAGCACGCCTGTTTCCATAAATGTGTTGTAATCAGGTAATTCGACCCCGGAATGCAGCGCCAGATCGCGGCTTTTTCGGTATAGGTGTTCCAGCCATTCCTCGGTGCTCCGATCTTCGGAAAACTCCGTTTTGACGCCTAGTCTTTGGCTGATCCCGCGCAGGATGTCATAATCATTTCGGGCTTCTCCGACAGGCGGCACGGCGGCTTTCATTGCGATGATGAAGCGGTCGCGTGGTGTGAGCATGAGATCGTCACGCTCCAGCGGTGTCGTACAAGGGAGCACGATGTCCGCCCGTTTTGCCAATGCGTTCCAGCACCAATCGTGCACGATCACGGTTTCCGGTTTCTGCCAGGCCATGCAAAGCCGACTGAGATCTTGATGATGATGAAAGGGATTGCCCCCCGCCCAATAGACAAGCCGTGTGTCAGGATACTGGCGCAGTTCCCCATTGTACTGATAGGTTCCGCCTGGGTCCAATAGCATGTCCGAGATCCTGGCAACGGGAATGAAGTCTTTGACTTTGTTTTTGCCCTGCGGAAAGGCAGCATACCGAAGGTTCAGCCGCTCCATCCCAACCGAGTTCGACGCACCATACCCGTAGGAAACACCACCACCTGGCAGTCCGATTTGGCCCAGCATCGCTGCCAGAGTCGTTGCCATCCAGAAAGGTTGCTCTCCGTGTTCCTGGCGTGTCAGCGACCAGCTCACGGAGATCATTGTGCGCGTTTCCGACATCCGTTTCGCTAACGCAATGATATCGTGCGCTTCTATGCTGGCGATACTGGCCGCCCACTGCGCCGTCTTGGCGATTCCGTCTGTTTCACCATTTAGATAGGCTTTGAACTGGTCAAACCCATGTGTGTATCTGTCCAGGAAGCTGGCGTCATGCCAGTTGTTTTGCACAAGTTCATGGGCCAGCCCCAACATAATTGCGACGTCACTGCCAGGGCGTGCAGGGATCCAAGTTGCACCCAGCTCGTCAGACATATCGCTTCGACAGGGAGAGATGTTGGCAAATGAGACGCCAGCATCGCGCGCCTTGCGCAATCCCTGACCGGTACGGTGGTATCCGGTACCACCCGCAGTGACCTGGCTGTTGCGCACCGGTATGCCACCAAAAGCAACAACCAAGCCAGTGTGGTCTATGACAGATTGCCAGGATGGTGGTGCGTGGATGAACCCGGTCGCATCTCCTACGATGTGGGACAGGATCACCTCGCCCGCCGCAAGTGAATAAGAGTTCACCGAACGGGTGTAGCCGCCTATGCAGTTCAAGAACCGGTGCAACTGACTTTGGGCGTGATGAAAGCGTCCGGCGGACGCCCAGCCATACGAGCCGCCAAAAATTGCCTGATTGCCATAAGTTTTGCGGACCCTGTCCAACTCGTCCGCAACCAGCTTTTCCGCCGTGTCCCAGGACACTCTGACAAATGGATCATTGCCGTTGCGGTTTGGCGGATCGCCGCGTTTGCCTTCCAGCCAGGCCTTGCGCACCATCGGGGTTTTGATGCGTAGGGGACCGTCCAGCGTATCCAGATACCCCTGCATGATATTGGAAGGCTCCGGGTCGCGCTCGAAAGGATGTAAGGCGCTCAGCTTGCCGTCTTGGACCTCGGCCCGATACACCCCCCAATGGGCCGCTGTTAGGGACAGTTTCGTGCGATCCGCCATGTCTCAGGCCTCGTTGAAGCTTTCGATCATGCCGTCCCAGACAGGCACCAGATCAAGCAACCCATCCCAAAACGACTGATCTCGGCGGCGGTCAAAATCCGCCAGCGTCGTGCCTTGCTGTTCGACCCAGGTGTAGTAGCCCAGGTTGAAGACCCGTTCGCGGTCGGTGCGGGTCATCTCAATCATGTTGTCCGTCGTCGCCCCAAGGATAGAGCGACCAAGGGCTTCGGCGGCATTCACCTCATCGAACCCGTGTGCAAAGTACTTCTTCTGAGCAATCTGCAGTTCGGTCTGATACATATTCGCACCATCGGTTGCGACGGTCATCACCACATCATCGCTGCCGAGATCCATGTATTTGGCGTATTTGATCGCCCCAATGATATTAGCCAAGGCAGACAGGCCGAAATTGCCAAGCTCTGCAATCGTTTCTTGTCCGATACCGCGATATTTGGACAGGTATTCACGCCCAGAGGTAGTGTTCGCAACCATGTTCATACCGTCGCTGGCACGATCCGAAACACCGATCACGAAATCCGCGTTCATCACGTTGTGGATCAGCGGGACATGCTTATCGCCGATCCCCTGGATGTTGTGCTCACCATAGCCATTGAGCAGAAGCGTCGGGCATTCCAGCGCTTCAATCGCGCCAATCTGAGTGCCCAGCGATGCCTTGAGGTGGTCGCCCGCTGCGATCGTGCCGGCAGAGCCAGTGGCCGAGACAAAGGCACGCGCGGTCAGATTGCCCGAGGCATTTAGATGGTGAAAAATACGTTCCATCGCCGGACCAGTCACGGCACGGTGGATGATGTAGTTTCCGTATTCGGCGAACTGATTGAGGATCAGGTTTTCCGGGTCTTTGTCCAACTCATGACAGGCGTCGTAGATTTCCTTGACGTTACTTTCAGTGCCCGGAGTTCGATAGATATCATTCGGATCGGTCAGCCATGCGTTCAACCAATCAAAACGCTCCCGGCTCATCCCTTCGGGCAAAACCGCAACGGATCTGCATCCCAGGAGATTAGCAATTGCGACCCCGCCGCGACAATAGTTGCCGGTTGAGGGCCAGACGGCACGGTGTTTGGTGGCATCAAAGACGCCAGACATCAGGCGTGGGATCAGACATCCATACGCTGCCAGCACCTTGTGGCAGTCGATCATCGGGAAACGGTTGCCAAGGGCCACCACGATCTTGGCTTTGACTCCGGTCAGATTTTCGTCCAGCACGATATGCACAGGGACATCGGCCAAGGTCCTACGGTCCTGTGCATTGTGCCAGTGAACCCGAAACAGGTTCGCCGGATCGGCAGCATCGGGGTCGGCCTCGGAAATCCCGCCCATCCTACGCGCAATATGCGTCGCGGGATCCGCGAGTTCCGCAATCCTCGGCAAGAGGACACCACGTCGGTGAAGGTGTTCCACATTGCGCTGATAGGCCTCACGATCAACAATAGTATCCTCAAGTCCTGGCGTCATGGCACCGGCCTTTCTTTTGAGTTCAATGGCCCGGCTGCTCAGCAGGGCGCGATTTCGCTATATTCAGTTGGCGTCCAGCACGGCGTGCAGGAACTGTTTGGTTCTTTCGTTTTGCGGATCGCCGAACAGCTGATCGGGCGTACCTTGCTCGGCAATTTTTCCTTCATAAAAAAAGCAGACCCTGTCAGATATCTCGCGCGCGAAACCCATCTGATGGGTCACCATGATCATGGTCAGATTATGCTCGCTGTTGAGCGAGCGGATAACATTCAGCACCTCGCCAATCACCTCGGGGTCAAGAGCCGAGGTTACCTCATCCAACAGCATCACCTGCGGCCGCATCGCAAGTGCCCGGGCGATTGCCACCCTTTGTTGCTGTCCTCCGGACAGACGCGAGGGGTGCTGGTCTTTCTTGGCGCTCATGCCGACCATATCCAGCAGGTTCAATGCCCGTTCCTCAGCCTCTTCACGGCTCAGCCCAAGCACCTGCATCGGGGCCTCGATACAGTTCTGCAGAGCTGTCATGTGTGGAAACAGGTTGAATTGCTGAAAGACCATCCCGATCTCCGAGCGCCGATCGTGCAGGTGTTTTTCATTTGCAACCACCAGACCATTGCCCTTGGGCATATGGGTCAGCGGCTGACCGTCGACATATATGACGCCGTCGTTGATCCCCTCCAAGGTCATCAGGACGCGCAGAACGGTGGTTTTTCCAGAACCCGATGGGCCGATGATCGACACCATTTCGTTCCGAGCGATATCGAGATTGAGCTGATCCAAAACGGTGAGCGCCCCGTAACTTTTGGTCACGTCGGCAAATCGCACCATTGGGCTTCCCTCTGGAAGCGATTGGGGATGAAGAGTGTCAATTGTCATCATGTGCCTCAGTGATTTGCCTTGCCCTGCGCCCGGTTAACGGCGGCTTCGAGGCGTCTGAGCCCCATGGCGGTTGGGAGTGAGATGATCAAGAAGATGAAACCGACCATCGTGTAAGGTTCCAGATATCGATAGGTTTCCGCGCCCAGCGCGTTTGCTGTGTGCATCAGTTCGGCCACTCCAATCGTGGCCAGAAGCGGCGTATCCTTGAAAATGCCCACCAGATAATTGCCCATGCCAGGCAACGCGATCGGGAAAGCTTGCGGCAGAACGATCCGGCGATACGTATAGGACGGGGAAAAATTCAACGCCTTACAGGCCTCCCATTGCGATTTTGGAACGCCCTCAAGTGCGCCGCGATAAACCTCCGATAGATAGGTGCCAAAATGCAGTCCGATGGTCAGCATACCGGCTGTCCACGCCGAGAGTTTTATTCCAAACTGCGGCGCCACAAAGAAGACAAAGAAGAGCTGCACCAGCAGCGGTGTGGACCGCACAAACTCGACGACCTCACGCACAAGGATATTGACAACCTGGTAGGGGGTCCTCTGGCCCAGCATCAACACAAGGCCAACGACGACCGCAATCAAGTAGCCAACACCTGCGGCCAAAAGCGTGTTGCCTGTCGCCCACAGCATGCGGGGTAGAATTTCCCAGGCAAATTCCCAACGCCATTCCATCACAGCCTCCTCATGCTTTGCCAACCATGCGCGCGGCGAGAAACTCCAGCCACCGCAGGAAAGGGATCAGCGCAAAGCGCGCCATGACATAGTAAACAACCAGAGCCGTCCCAAAGACTTGTGCCGAAAGCCACGTCGTTGCATTGATCTGTTTGGCGACAAACATCAGGTCGACCACGGTGATCAACGCCACAAGGGCCGTCGCTTTCAACAACTCAACCGTCAGGTTGGCTGCCGGGGGCAGGATCAGTGGGAAGGTCTGTGGAATGATGATCCGTCTCATACGTGCTACCGGAGACATATTCAGCGCCAGAGCCGCCTCGTACTGACCGCGCGGCACCGATTGAATGCCACCCCGTACGATTTCGGCGCCATAAGCTCCGAAATTCATGCCTAAAGCCAGCACCCCCGACACAAACGGCGTCAGCGTGACGCCCATGAGCGGCAGAACATAGTAGATCCAGTAGAGCTGCACCAACAGCGATGTGCCCCGGAAGAACTCGATGTAAACTGTTGCAGTTCCTTGAATGGCAACGTTTGATGACAGGCGCATAAGCCCAAAGATCATCGAGATCACAACCGCAAGGAGCGTCGCACATATCATGACCATAATGGTCGTGCCTGCACCGCTCGCGAGTTTTGGAAGGAACTCGGACAAAAACTCTATGTAACTCAAGAATGGTCTCCAGTAGTTGGCACCGAGCGGGGGGAGAGCCGCCCGGTGCCTGCCTCACGAAAAACTTAGCGGTTTGCGCAAGCGTATTCGGTCGAGGCGTCGTCGCCCGGCAGCTGGAATTCGGTGTACCCATAGGGTTCAACTGCTTCCATCCACTTCTCTCCACCGATCACCTTGGCCATCGCCTCGTTAAAGGCGGCCAAAAAGTCGGTGTCGGAGTGACGCATACCAATGCCGACCCAATTCTGGGTCCATTCCGGCATGTCTGCGGGATCGGTCACTTCGAACTGGCCGTTCGATTTGTCGACATGTTCCTTGGCGCCAAAGAAGGTCTGTACCGCCGCATCTGCGCGGCCCGCTTTCATCGCAGCCAGGATTTCGACTTCACCCGCCACCAGCATCATCTGGTCTTCTGGTACGCCCTCTTTCTTGGCCGCTTCAACCGTGTTGAACCCGGCACCCGTCACCAGAGTTGCACCGGTTTTGACCACGTCCTGGTAATTGTGGATGCCTTGCGGATTTCCCGCCGGAACGAGCATCGCATCCCCGAACAGACCGATCGGATCGGAAAAGTTGATGTTCTCACAGCGGCTCTTCAGGATGTACATGCCGCCCGTGATTATATCATACCGATTGGCCTGAAGTCCGGGGATCAGGCCGGACCACTCATTGACCGAGGTTTCGTAATTGGAGATCCCCATCTCTTCGAGAACAACCAGCGTCAGCGCATTGACGAAACCCAGAGGTTCGCCACTTTCACCGGGATAAGCCCAAGGGATCGCCGTTGCGAAGCCCAGTCGAATCGGCTCACCTGCATTGATACGATCAGTTAGCTCGTCCGCCGTCGCGGTCGATGCGACTGACATGATCGTCACTGCCCCGATCACGGACAGTAGTTTGGATTTCAGGTCAAATTTCATTTCTTTTCCTCTCTGATTGGCTTAGCTCTGATGCTCTCTTGGGATACGTCACGTTGTTCGCGATCTCCTTTTTATCTTTACGCCAACATCCCGCTTTATTTTTTTCATAATTTGCATCACCATGATGTATACAACTCAAAAAAGCAGAAATTCTAATGCCAAAAGATCATCAAGACCTGTTACCGGTGGATCGCGCCATCCTGCGAATCCTGCAAAGAGATGCCAGCTGCCGTTTGACCGAGATTGCCGAAGAGGCCGGGGCGTCGATTGCAACCGTCCAACGTCGCGTAAAACTATTGCGAGAAAACGGTGTGATCGACGGCGAGACAATCTTGGTCAATCCGCAAAGCGTTGGTCAGGGCATGACCTTTCTCATTCTTGTCGAGTTGGAAAGAGAGCGTCTGGACATCCTTGACGCGTTTCGCCGCAAGATCGCCGCAGAACCCCAGATCCAGCAATGCTATTATATTACGGGCGAGGCTGATTTCGCGCTGATTGCACTGGCCGAGGATATGGACGAATATCAGGCTTTGATCCAAAAGCTGTTTTTCGACGACAAGAATGTAAAGCGTTTCAGGACGTCGGTAGTCATGGATCGCAGCAAGGTATCACTGAACGTAAAGGTTTGACCAACCGACAAACCGGGTGAACTCTGCGCCTGTGGTCGGAGTGTACAGTCAGGCCCGTTGGGGTCTTTTGCTCTCAGGCTATTTTTGCCGGTCAAAGCGGATTTCTCGTTTCCTCTAGTCGCATACCCAAGCCTTCCAGAATACGCCTTCGGGCCATAAAAACATGGTTTCTTGCGGCCAATCCCAGCCCGATCGGGTCCTCTAGGCTTATTAAACGCCTGAGTTCATCCAATTCGTTTGAAACCGCAGTAATTACCTCCTCCCAGTCAAGCGCTGGCAGTGAGACCAGCCACATGCGGGAGGTTTGAAAGAAGAGCTTCAGCATCGTGTCGCGTAACGTGCGATTGGTAATGAGGTCTGTTAACCCGGTGTAGTAGAGGCTGTTCGCCCGGCCAAATCCGACCACATCACCAGCCTGAACAGATTGAAAGCACGCTTTATATTCGGCAAATCGCTCCACCGTCCCGTCAGGAAACGGAGACACAAAGAAGTCCCCCGCAGACTACCAAAGTATCATGCGAACTGTAAAAATCTCTACCAACTCGCGCGGTTCGATCTCTGAGACGATGTTGCCGACACCGTGTTTAACAAGCAGAAACCCATCATGTTCCAAGGTCGTCAAAACATGCCGAATCGGCGTCCGGCTGATGTTGAATTCTGTCGCAGATGGCGTGCAGCTCTAGTGTTCATGCCGCCTTTCGTGCGTCCGATCAGGCGTCCACGTCCCCCTTTTTCACCGCAAGACTGGATGCCGTGCGACGCGCTTTGAGATATGTGGCATCAATCATGACAGTCTTTTCTTCGCCGTGCTCAGCGGCCAAACCCACCATCATCTGCGCAAAGATGCCCTGTTCGTGGCGGCACTCGAACCAGTGGCGTTTGCCACTCACCTCCACCGCTTCCAACGATTGTAGAGCGTCTTGTGCGGGCCATACGCGGAGGGTGCGTCACGCCACCGTAAGCCATTGCGATTGATGAAGATAATCCCGCTCAACACTCGCCGGTCATCAACCCGAGGCCTCCCATGGGATTTCGGAAAGAAAGGCTCAAGACGCACTATCTGCACATCCGTCAGCCAGAATAGATCAGACATGTCATCGCTCGTTTTTTGAACCGTGAATCACGCTGCCAAACAGAAATCAATGGGTCCTGAGCCTAGGCCAGCGCGCCTGCAGCGAAGGTTTGATTCCTGCGGATTCTGTGGAAAAACACCCGTTCGCGAACGCAAAATATGGGCGCCGGAAAAGGGAGTGAACGCCTTTCCTGTAAGGCTTTGTGCGATTGCTGCGGTGCGAGAATGACCTTGGCCAGTTCGCGGAGTTTTTTTGGGCAGTAACGGCGACGAGGAATTCGTCATTTGCGCCACATGATCCACGTAATCGAAGCCGCCCCAACCCGAGGATGTGTTTCAGGTGGGCAAAGAACATCTCGACCTTCTTCCGTATATTGCACGTAGCTATTTGGTGATGTCGATATGTTGGCGTGTCCATCTAGGCCTAAGGCACGCCGTTGTGCGCCCGTCGAAGTGGCCGTTCGCTACATGAGCAAAACCAATATATATATGCCACTCAAAAATCGCGGACAAAACTGGAGTTGCTGGATTGAACAAACGATAGCTCAAAAAGTGGCTGTCAGACAGAGACGCTCCCTAGCAAACAGTATCAGCGTCATGGACGGCCTGCACCGACCGTCCAACATGACGCTTCTATGGTGTAATCGCTGCCTGCGGTAGGCGCGTCATCATGCATGCGATTTCGTCCAAATCCCCGTCTGTTATAGGGCAGGCTGCGTTTTGCGACATCGCTCGGTTGGCAGTGTTTTTCATTTCCGCGGCGAGTTCCGTTGCCGCAACATGGGAACATTCGAGAGGCAATATCGCAGGTATTTCGCAGGCGCGCATGAGCTCGTTGAATCTGGCTGGCAACGCATCAGCTGTCACGGCTCCACCAAGGGCTTGAGCAGCAAGACCATACTGTTCCGAACCTTCCGGACGGGCAATCAACCACGGAAGGCTGACCTCAAGCGCGAGCCCAGTTGCCAACCCATGGTGAATCCGCGCTAATGATCCCAGTGCGTGGCTGATGTTGTGCCCCATATGCGTATTGCAGTTGTGCAATGCCAACCCCGCAATTGTGCTGCCCCAAAGGACACGCCCTCGCGCCTCGATATCCGCTCCATCTGAAACAGCGCGCGGCAGGGCATCAACCAGAATTCGAAGAGCCTCCAGACCGTAGAGCTGCCCCGCCGGGCTGGTGGTACGCGCGGTTGAACCCTCCAGTGCATGGGCGACGGCATCTATCCCGGTCCAAGCAGTGAGATTGGGCGGAAGGCTCAGCGTCAACTCCGGATCAAGCACGGCCTGTGCAAACATCAGCTCTTCGCCGAAGTACCAGTTCTTCAGACCATCCGGCGTCGAGACCACCGAAGTGCGTGTCACCTCAGAACCGGTCCCAGCCGTTGTTGGGATCGCGATTGCGGGCAATCCGTTCTGCGGCAAGGGACGCGCAGCCAAAGCGAAGCTGCGCGCAGGATGGTCGCTGTTTGCAAGGGCTGCGACCAGCTTGGCTGCGTCCATGGCAGCACCGCCGCCAAGCCCGATGACAGTTTTGGATTTTGCTGCGCGGACACGCGCAGACAGATCGTCGATTAAGGTCTCCTTGGGCTCACCAGCCACTTCTGCCGCAAGTACGAACGTCAGACCCTTTGCGGTCAGGTCCTGTGTCAGTCGATCTGTGATACCCAGATCCGCAAGCACCGCGTCCGCGATGACAAAGACAGGCCCACCACCCAAATCCGCGACGATGTCCGGAACTTTCGAAATGCGCCCGGCCCCGAATGTAACCGGAGGCATCCTGCCCATGTTAAACGTCTGCATCACGACCTCATTCGAAGCTGGAAACTGTCAAAACCGAATTATTGGACGCGAGAGCTCGACCCTGGCGCCATCTCTTACTGCTGCATAGAAACAGCTTCTTCGAAAGGTGTGGCAGGCCGGGCCCGTTTGATCAACGATCAAAAGCAGACAATCGCGGTCGCAGTCAAATCGCAGGTCGATGAGCTTTTGAATATGACCCGACGTATCACCCTTGCGCCAAAAAGTTTCCCGAGAGCGGGACCAATACACAACACGACCTGTCTCTATTGTCTCTCGGATCGAAGCCACATTCATCCAGGCAAACACAAGAATTTCACCCGAGTCGCCGTCCTGAGCGATGGCTGGGATCAGTCCACGCTCGTCAAAGATCAAACTTTCTATATCAAATGCGGTCATCGTCATTCTCGCTCTCATCCTGAGATACGCGGCATTTTGAGTTTGTCTCGCCTTAGCTGCGGAAGGTTTCAGTTTGGACGACACTAGACATGTTCGAAGGTGGCAACAGACCCTTTCGGGACACTTGGGGTATAACGCTGTCTTTTGAGCGTCAGTGTGTGCAGCTAGTCGAGTCGGCGCCAAAACGCAACTCCATTTGTTACAAATAGATGTTGTCGGCTGGCTGCCAGATGCTTTATGTGATTTTGCTGAGATTTATCGCGACAAGCGAAACAGCCGCACAAGCCTTAAAGTGAACAGGAGGAAAGAAGATCTCAGAACGCAGTTTTGAACCCATGACCAAAGCTGAGGTCATTGCCGCACAACGGGCTTGGGCCAAATATGTCACCGAGCAAGACTTGGATCGGCTTTTGGATCTTTATGACTTCGGCGACGCCGACGAGCCTTTGTTGTTCAAACCGACACTGGCGGATGTGATCCGCTTGGACCGCGAAGGCGCACGCTCCTACTTCATCGGCGGCAACCCGGACTACCCGCAGGACACAGGTTTCCTGAAGCGCGGGTGGGTCAAAGTGGAATTCCAAAGCGCCGTGGGGCCAATCCTCAAAGCGGGCGGCATGGGATACAAAGACATGGGGCATTACACATTCGTCGATCAAGACGGTAACGCAACCCGTGCCGACTATACCTTCGCCTATCACAAGCTTGACGGGCGTGTTTTGATCTCACTTCACCATTCCTCGCTGACATGGTTTCCGCCGGTCGAGGAGTGACGGGCATGCGGCCTTAAATGGTCTTTTGGATCGGGCCTCCCGCAGAGCCAGAGTTCCACTCGCGCTGCGCAAGGCGATCAGTTCATTCAGACACGGGTTTATTCCGGCACGATCACTGTCCAGCCCCAATTCTATGGGCCAGTTTTGAGCAAGGTTTCTGGAACGGGCGGTCGCATGTTTAGAGCCTGATGGGGTCTGACACGATTGTACTGTCTAAGCCAGGTATTGATGACGATCTGAGCCTGTTTGGTGGTGTGGAACCATTCTGCGTTGAGGACTTCCCGGCGCAGAGTGCCATTGAAGCGCTCGTTGTATCCATTCTCCCAAGGTGATCCCGGGTAGATTTGGATCGGCTTAATGCCCACCTTTCTTAACCAGGTCTGCAGGGCCGTTGCGATGAACTCCGCGCCGTTGTCGGAACGGATGTGTTCGGGCTTCCCGTGCCGCAATAAGAGTGGGTAGAGCGCATCCAGCACGTCTGCGCTGTTCATCTTCGGCTTGACCGCTACGCAGAGCGCCTCACGGGTATACTCATCCAGCACCGTCAGCATCTTGTAGCTCTGTCCGTTGCTCAGCTTGTCGTGGACAAAGTCAATGCTCCAGATGTGATTGGGATGTTGCGGTCGGAGCCGGATGATCGAGCTGTCCTTGTGGTACAGCCGTTTGCGTTTCTTGTGCCGTTGTGGGAGCTGCAAGCCTTCTTCGCGCCATAGTCGTTCGATCTTTTTATGATTGACTGCCCAGCCTTCGACACGCAGCAGCTCGGCGACCTTGCGGTAGCCGTAGCGCCCATACCGTTTGGCCAATCGGATCATCGCCAGACGTAACGCCTCATCATCCTTTGGCGCTGCGCGGTATTGCAGCGTGCTCCGCGCCAATCCAATCACGCGACAGGTGCGCCGTTCAGAGGTTGCCAGCTTTTGTCGGGTGTGGACCACGGCCTGACGAAGCTGGTCTGCCGTCAGGCCTTTGGCTTTAGATAATCAAGGCTCTCCTTGAGAATGAGTTTGTCCAGTTCAAGCTCAGCCACGATTTTCTTGAGCCGATCATTCTCTTTCTGCAGCGCCTTCAGATTGGCCATCTCAGATCGTCCCATCCCACCAAACCGCTTGCGCCATGTGTAATAGGTCGCATCACTGACACCAGCCGTTCTGCACGCCGTCGCGACATCCGAACCAGATGCCAGGCCCAGCTCAATCTCGCGCAAAAGCCGCAGAATATCTTCGTCCGAATACCGTTTCCGCGCCATCAATCCCGTCTCCAAAACTAAGCCAACTGTGGCACAGTTTTAGGGGGCCAAGACACGTATCCGTCAGAGTACAAATTTCTTCAATGACCTCTTTGAAATCGCGACCGGACTTGGCGATCAGGCTTGGATTGGTGGTCACGCCATCCAATAATCCGAAGCCTATCAGGTCTTTGATGTCGCTTACTTCTGCAGTGTCCACGAAGAGTTTCATGAGGTTTCCTCATCGCGTATGGGGTGACTTGGATTGCACCTGAAGCTGTCCAAAGGCACTGCATCAAGGGCTGGCTGAAGCCAGTGGCAGGTTCAGAATGCGTAGCGCATCCCGAATTCGGTGTAGCTCTGGCTCAGTGTAAGATCCGCTTTCCGGCTATCACGGATGACACGTTCAGCGTTGGGCAGATCGTTCGTTTTGCGCGTTGCAGCGCGATTTGCGGGTCAAACCCATGCTTGATCCAGCGGTGCTGTAACCTGCTTTCGAGTTCTTGCAGTGTGGGGCTGACAAAAACCGTTGCGGTGTAAACGTCCTCCAACGCCCTCCACGGGTTGCTTTTCATCAAAAGGTAGTTCCCTTCTACAACCACAGTCGGAGTTTCAGGGTGCACCGCAATCGCATTGGCGATGGACAGGTCCATTTGACGGTCGAACTTGGGATGAAAGGATTCATATCGCGCTAATTTCAGCGCCCTAATTGCTTTACAAAAACCAGCTGCATCGAACGTTTCCGGTAAGCCTTTTTTGGCCCGCAAGCCTCGCGTTTCCAAAACGCGATTGTCCAAATGGTAACCATCCATTGGCACAAGCGTGGCTGAAGGAACCGCCGAGCTCTGTTGCGTGTTCAGCGATTGCACAACGGCTTTCGCCAAGGTCGATTTTCCGGATGCAGGGGGGCCGGCGATTGCAACAATCGTCCGAACCACAACCTGCCTCCGGGAGGATATCAGATCGCAAACGTGATTTGCATCCTGCTCGATCACACGGCGTCCTCTTTTGGAGGTTCCTTGGCACCCGTCATGAAGGCCACGGCGTCGGACATCGTGTAGTCCTTGGGGTCGATCGTACAAAGACGTTTGCCCAGCCGGTGCACATGGATCCGATCGGCGACTTCGAAGACATGCGGCATGTTGTGGCTGATTAAAATGATCGGAATGCCACGCGCCCGCACGTCCTGGATCAGCTCAAGTACCTTGCGGCTTTCCTTGACGCCCAAAGCAGCCGTCGGTTCGTCCATGATGATAAATTTGGTTGCAAAGGCAGCGGCACGAGCAACGGCAACACCTTGGCGTTGGCCACCAGAGAGAGTCTCAACCGCCTGATTGATCGACTGTACAGTCATCAGCCCAAGCTCGGTCAGTTTTTCACGGGCGAACTTCTCCATCGCTGGACGGTCAAGCTTACGCATGTATTTGCCCATGAACCCCTGTTTGCGGATCTCGCGCCCCATGAACATGTTGTCCGCGATCGATAGGGCAGGAGACATAGCAAGCTGCTGATAGACAATCTCGATTCCCATGCTCCGGGCGTCGATCGGAGAGGTGAAGTTGACCTTCTTTCCTTCGATCAGAATCTCGCCCTCATCCGGTATTGTTGCCCCGCAGATCGCCTTGACGATGGACGATTTGCCCGCGCCGTTATCACCGATCACCGCAAGGATTTCCCCCTGGCGCAGTTCGAAATCAGAATGGTCGATAGCGGTAACGTGACCATAGCGCTTCACGATCCCGCGCCCTTGGACGACTGGCGTTGTGTCTGACATCAGCCCGATACCTTTCTGATCCACTGGTCGACGGCGACCGCCGCGATGATGAGAAGCCCGATGAGCAGGAAGGTCCACTGCGCATCTGCGCCCAGCAGCCTCAGCCCCAGCGTAAACACGCCGACGATCAGTGCTCCGAACAACGAACCAAGAATGGAGCCTCGCCCGCCGAACAGTGAGATGCCGCCAATCACAACGGCGGTAATGCTCTCAATATTGGCCAATTGGCCGGAGGTCGGCGAGACTGATCCGATGCGCCCGATCAAAGCCCAGCCGGCAAAAGCACAGATCAAACCGGATAACATATAAACGGACATCAGCGTTCTGTGCACGTTCACACCGGAGAGCTCGGCCGCCTCAGGGTCATCCCCCACCGCGTAAACATGCCGCCCCCAGGCCGTGTGTTTGAGCGCGTAAGCCAGCACGAAAATCAGAACGAGCATGAAGATCACGCCAACCGTGAAGGTCGCGCCACCGATGCTGAATTTGGTGCCAAAGAATTGTAGGAAAGGGGCATTTGCCTCGATATCTTGACTGCGAATGGTCTCGTTCGCGGAATAAAGGAAGTTTGTCGCCAGAACGATCTGCCACATCCCAAGAGTGACGATGAAAGGGGGCAGTTTCACACGACTGACCAGCCAACCATTGAGAGCCCCGATCAGCGTTCCCATCGCCAGTCCACACATAACCGCAATAGGCACGGGGATGCCGTATCGAAAGGTGAATTGACCCATGATAACGGATGAAAACACCATGATCGCACCGACGCTCAGGTCGATGCCGGCGGTCAGGATGACAAGGCTTTGCGCAGCGGCCACGATGCCCACGATCTGAACCTGCTGCAGGATCAGTGTCATCGCAAAGGGAGAGAAGAACTTGGACCCCAGCAGAAGGCCGAAAATTACGATCGCGCCAACCAGAACGATCAAGGGCACAAAGGATGGATTGACGTGGAGAAGATGCTGCAACTTCCCCAGAACACCACGCCGGTGATCTTCAAACTCCGCAACGGTTTCTGACGCGTTGGCGGCGGTTTCGAATTCCTGGGCGTTTTGGTTTGCTTCAGACATATCTCCCCCTTTTCGTGGCTGGCGTCGCGTCCACGAACTCAGTTTACAGGAAGTTTCGGTTTGCAGGCGAATGGATTGATGAGGCGCTGTGGCGCGCCTCATCCAGAAATGCTGAGATTAACCCCAGCAGAGATCCAGGCCTTCTGCGACCGATAGCGACTCGACCCCATCAACCGGCTGGTCGGTGATGAGCGCGACGCCCGTGTCATAGAAGTCCTTGCCGGGCGTGTTTTCAGGCTTCACGCCCTCTTCGGCCCATTTCTTCACGGCCTCAACACCAAGTGAGGCCATCAACAGCGGGTATTGCTGGCTTGTTGCGCCGATCACACCGGCTTCGACGTTTTGGACACCAGGGCACCCGCCGTCGACCGAAACGATCAGCACGTCGTTTTCACGCCCGATGGATTTCAGCGCCTCATATGCACCCGCAGCAGCCGGCTCGTTGATCGTGTGAACAACGTTGATCGATGAATCCTTGGCCAGAAGGTTTTCCATCGCGCGGCGTCCGCCTTCCTCGTTGCCGTCGGTCACGTCACTGCCGACCAGACGCGCATCGGTTTCGTCACCAATTACATTCGGGTCCGCCAGTTCCACGCCGAACCCGTCGAGGAAACCCTGATTGCGCAGAACGTCCACCGTCGGCTGGCTGACGTTCAGATCCAGTGTCGCGATCTTGGCATCGGCTGCTGCGTCACCCATTTTGGCTTTGGCCCATTGACCAATCAGCAGTCCGGCTTTGTAGTTGTCAGTCGCGAATGTCGCGTCCGCCGAGTCAATCGGGTTAAGCGGCGTATCCAGCGCAATAACCAGAACACCCGCATCCCGCGCCTGTTTGACCGCAGGAACGATCGAGCTGGTATCAGATGCCGTCAGCAGAATGCCTTTTGCGCCATCAAGAATGCAGGTTTCAATGGCCTGGACCTGAGTTTCATGGTCCCCATCAACCTTGCCAGCAAACGCCTTGAGCGTCATGCCCAGCTCTTCTGCCTTGGCGGTCGCGCCCTCCTTCATCTTGACGAAGAAGGGGTTGGTGTCGGTCTTGGTGATCAGGCAGACTGTTTCACCCGCCGCATGCGCAGATACAGCCGCCAGTGTCAGCGCAGTCGCGGATGCAGCGAGCTTGAGTAGATTTCTCATCTTGTCCTCCCAGAAAATTGTTGTTGCCCCGCGCGGAATAGCGCCAGGGCGCGCCTCCATCCTCCAATGAAGGTCCTATTCAAGAAACCGTGATTCTAGCCTCTGTGTCAATAAATAAATAAAGTTTATTTATTAATTTGCCCACGCATCTTTTCATAAGAAAACAAGGTGTTTATGTTGAAGTTGATGGATAAAGAGGCGCTGAAAATACTAACCGGCGGGGTAAGCCAAAGCGGTGTTCGTGACCACAACGAACGCCTGATTTTGACGGTTTTACAACGGCATGGACCTACTGCCGGTGCCGATGTCGCGCGGCTGACGGGCCTGTCTCCGCAAACAGTTTCGATCATTCTGCGTAAGCTGGAAAAGGACGAGTTTCTCAAGCGTGGGACCCCGTTGAGAGGGAAGGTTGGGAAGCCTTCGATCCCCATGGAGCTGAATCCTGAAGGGATCCTTTCTGTGGGAATGAAGATCGGCCGTCGCAGCGCGGATCTTCTTTTGATCGATTTTAAAGGCGCGCCGCGCCATCAGCTTTCGACGACCTATGACTACCCGTTGCCCGAAGCGGTGTTCGGATTTCTGGAAGAAGGGCTGGGAAAACTTCTGGCCAATGAACCCCAGAAGTTTCGCGATCGTGTATGCGGGATCGGGATCGGAACACCGTTCGAGCTGTGGAAGTGGCACGACCTATCTGGGCTTGCGGCTCAGAAATTCAGATCCTGGAGAAATGTGAACTTTTCTTCCGAAGTGGCCAAGTTCAGTGACCTGCCGGTTTTTGTGGTCAATGACGCGACGGCCGCGTGTCACGCCGAACATCTCTATGGCCGTGGAGCCGAGTATCGAGACTATTTTTATTTCTTCATCGGCTCAATGATTGGAGGTGGCGTCGCATTGAACGGCACCGTATTTGAGGGCAACCAAGGCAATGCTGGCGCATTAGGTGCAATGCGGACAACGGGTCCTTTGGGTGAAAGTCAGCAACTGATCGACACTGCCTCGCTGTTTCTGCTTGAGGACAGGTTGATAGAAGCGGGCGTTGAACCGGATATCCTGTGGAAAAAGCCGCAAGATTGGAGCAGCATTTCTCGCTATGTCGAACCATGGATCGGTACAACGGCACAGGAATTGGCCAAGGCTGCGCTGTCTATTTGCGCGGTCATCGACTTTGAGGCGATTTTCATCGACGGTGCGTTCCCGCCTGAAATACGGGAAGAGCTGGTCTCACGGGTTCGTCGTTACCTAGTCAACCAAGACAAACGCGGTTTGATTCCTCCGGTTGTAGAAGCTGCAGCTGTTGGGGAAAACGCCCGAGGTATTGGAGCGGCAAGCAGCCCAATTTTCCGCCAGTTTCTATTGAACACTAATGCAGGGCTTTCTGGGATGTAGCCTAAGCTCATTTCTGCCAAGTCTCAATCAAGATAGAACCGTTCCTACTCAATTTGGAGGCCTTAGAACGGCTGCTTTGAAGCAGTTGCGGGTGGGCATCCAATTTGGTAATTGTGGACTGCTTTGGGCCGCCTTGAAAGCGGCCAACGCCGGCTTACTGCGCGTTGCTGTCATTGGGGCATCGCACAGCATTGGTCGAAGTGGGCTCAAAGCAGACAAACATGATCGCGAGCACAAAAAAAGCCCCCAAAAGCTGCGGGGACCTTTCGATTCTCAAAAGATGCTGCGCTTAGCCGCGCTCTTCGATGATCTCAACCAGATGCGGGATCTTGTTGACCATGCCGCGGACCGAAGGGGTATCTTCCAGCTCGCGGGTCTTGTGCATCTTGTTCAGGCCCAGACCGATCAGGGTTGCGCGCTGTTCGGCGGGGCGGCGGATCGGGGAACCGATCTGCTTGACGACGATGGTTTTTGCCATGACTCGCTCTCCTTATGCTTCGGCTTCAGCAGGCGCTTCGGCCGCAGGGGCTTCGTCCCGCTTGGGCAGGATGTCGG
Organism: Ruegeria sp. B1; assembly: GCF_056535885.1. NCBI lineage: Bacteria > Pseudomonadati > Pseudomonadota > Alphaproteobacteria > Rhodobacterales > Roseobacteraceae > Ruegeria > Ruegeria sp. B1. Next base: position 4,447,503 of record NZ_JBQFJA010000001.1, read on the forward strand.
CAACTTTTTTACCACGACGTGCGGCAACCGAACGCGGGCTCTGCTCTTTTTGCAGGCCGTTGATGGTGGCGCGGATCATGTTGTACGGGTTCTGCGAGCCCAGCGACTTGGACACAACGTCCTTGACGCCCAGCATTTCGAACACGGCACGCATCGGACCACCGGCAATGATACCGGTACCTTCAGGTGCGGTGCGCATGACCACTTTACCAGCGCCGTGACGGCCTTCGATATCGTGGTGCAGAGTCCGACCTTCGCGCAGCTGCACGCGGATCATCTGACGCTTGGCTTGTTCAGTCGCCTTGCGGATGGCCTCAGGTACTTCTTTCGCTTTACCTTTGCCAAAGCCAACGCGGCCTTTCTGATCGCCGACAACCACCAGAGCGGCGAAGCCAAAGCGCTTACCACCTTTTACGGTTTTCGACACGCGGTTGATTGCGACCAGACGATCGGCAAATTCCGGTGCTTCTTCACGGTCGCGGCCACGGCCCCGACGGTTTTCACGTTCTGCCATTTGGCATCCCTTTTCTCATGTGGCGCATACGGCGCCGTTTGCTTCAATCCAAGTGAGCCCCGACTGTTGCCGAGGCCCCCGGATCATCGGGGCAGCCGCAAAGCTGCCCGCAAGTCTTAGATCTTCAGACCACCTTCACGCGCGGCGTCGGCAACTGCCTTCACCTTGCCGTGGAACAGGAAGCCACCACGATCGAAATAGGCCTCTTCGACGCCTGCCTTCTTGGCACGCTCAGCGATGGCCGCGCCCACTTTGGTGGCCGCTTCGACGTTGTTCTTGCCAACAACACCCAGATCCTTTTCCAGGGTCGAGGCCGAGGCCAGGGTCACGCCACGTACGTCGTCGATCAGCTGAACAGAGATGTTCTTGTTCGAACGGTGTACGGACAAACGCGGACGACCCGCGTTGACCTTGCGAAGTTTGTTCCGAACGCGCAGGCGGCGCTTCAGAAACAGGGTTCTTTTGCTGTTTGCCATTGTTTGCGTCCTTACTTCTTCTTGCCTTCCTTGCGGAAGATGAACTCGCCCTTATAGCGGATGCCCTTGCCTTTGTACGGCTCGGGACGGCGCCATTCGCGGATTTTGGCCGCGACTTCGCCCACCTGCTGCTGGTCGATACCTTCCACAACGATCTCGGTCTGCTTCGGTGCGGTGATGGTGACACCTTCCGGAGCGGTGAAATCAACATCGTGGCTGTAGCCCAGGTTTAGCTTCAGGGTGTTGCCCTGCATCTGAGCCCGGTAACCAACACCTTGGATCTCCAACTCTTTTTTGAAGCCGTTTGTTACGCCTTCAACAAGATTGGCAACCATAGTACGGCTCATGCCCCACTGCTGGCGCGCGCGCTTGGACATCCCACGGGGGTTGATCTGCACAACGTTGTCTTCGACCGATAGCGTTACGTCATCGGTTGCGGTGAAGCTGCGGGTGCCTTTCGGACCTTTCACTTCGATGGTCTGACCCGACACAGAGGCGGAAACGCCGCTGGGCAGCTCGACCGGTTTTTTACCAATACGAGACATTGCAGACCTCCTTAGAAGACGGTGCAGAGCACTTCGCCGCCAACATTGTTGGAGCGTGCGTTCTGGTCCGACATCACACCTTTCGGAGTGCTGACAATCGACACTCCCAGACCCTGACGGACCTGCGGGATGTCATTGACGCCCATGTAGACGCGACGACCGGGCTTCGAGACCCGCTTTAGTTCGCGAATGACAGGGGTGCCTTCGTAATATTTCAGGCTGATTTCGATGGCCGGATGACCGTTTTCACCGGTCGTCTTTTCATAGCCACGGATGTAACCTTCGTCCGCCAGCACGTCCAGAACCCAACCGCGCAGCTTGGACGCCGGGGTGGAAACGGTGGACTTGCCGCGCATTTGCGCGTTGCGGATACGGGTGAGCATATCGCCGATAGGATCATTCATATCTATGTCTCCCTTACCAGCTCGATTTCACCATGCCGGGGATCTGACCAGCAGAACCCAGCTCGCGCAGCGCGATACGGCTGACCTTCAGCTTACGGTAGTAAGCGTGGGGACGACCGGTCAGCTGACAACGGTTGTGCAGACGGGTAGCCGAGCTGTTGCGCGGCAGTTTCGCCAGTTTCAGACGCGCTTTGAAACGCTCTTCCATCGGCTTGCTCTCGTCATTCGCGATTTCTTTAAGCTCGGCACGCTTTGCGGCATATTTGGCCACCAGGCGTTCGCGCTTCTTCTCGCGTTCGATCATTGCTTTTTTAGCCATGTCTCAATCCTCCCGGCGCTTATGCGTTGAACGGCATGTTGAACGCTTTCAACAGTGCCTTAGCTTCAGCGTCGGTTTTCGCTGTGGTGGCAATTACGATATCCAGGCCCCAGACCTCGTCGACTTTGTCGAAGTCGATTTCCGGGAACACGATGTGCTCTTTCATGCCCATGGCAAAGTTGCCTTGACCATCGAAAGACGGCTTCACACCGCGGAAGTCACGAATACGCGGCATCGCGATGGTGATCAGACGATCCAGGAATTCGTACATCCGGTCACCGCGCAGGGTTACTTTCGCACCTAACGGCATGTCCTCACGAACACGGAAACCCGCGATCGACTTCTTCGCCTTAGTTGCAACGGCCTGTTGACCGGCAATCGCAGTCAGATCTTCGACAGCAGCTTTCGCTTTCTTCGAGTCTTTAACCGCCTCAGCACCACAACCGATGTTCAGAACGATTTTCTCCAGCTTGGGCAGCTGCATGTCGTTCTTATAGCCGAACTCTTCTTTCAGAGCGGCACGGATGGTTTCAACGTACTGAGCTTTCAGACGCGGGGTGTAGGTTGCGGAATCAAGCATCGATCACGTCCCCTGTGGTCTTGGCGAAGCGGACCTTCTTGTCACCTTCCATGCGGAAGCCAACGCGGGTTGCTTTGCCGTTCTTGTCCAGCAGCGCCAGGTTCGACAGCTCGATCGGGTTTGCCTGAGGCAGGCGACCACCTTGCGAGGTTTGCGACTGACGTGTGTGACGGATGGCAATGTTGATGCCTTCGACAACAGCTTTACCGGCTTTGGGGTCAACCGAGGAAATGGTTCCTTCTTTGCCCTTGTCCTTACCGGCCAGCACGACGACCTTGTCGCCTTTGCGGAGTTTAGCAGCCATGATTACAGCACCTCCGGAGCCAGCGAGATGATTTTCATGAAGTTCTTGCCGCGCAGTTCACGAACAACAGGGCCAAAGATACGTGTACCGACTGGCTCGTTGTTATTGTTCAGGATGACGGCGGCGTTGCGATCGAAACGGATCGCTGTGCCGTCTTCGCGACGGACTTCCTTGGCGGTGCGTACGACGACGGCCTTACGGACGTCACCTTTCTTTACGCGGCCGCGCGGGATGGCTTCCTTCACCGAGACGACAATGATGTCGCCAACGGAGGCGTATTTACGCTTGGAACCACCCAGGACCTTGATGCACTGAACTCGGCGTGCGCCGGAGTTGTCAGCGACATCCAGATTGGTCTGCATCTGGATCATGTGGTTTCTCCCGACCTGTGGGGGCTGGTCTCGTTAAATCCCCCAGGGTTTCGACAAATGAAAAAGTCCTGGGGGCTTACGCCTCCAGAACCTCCCAACGTTTCGTCTTCGATTTCGGTGCGCATTCGATGATGCGAACGGTGTCACCGACCTTGAAGGCGTTCTTTTCATCGTGAGCCCGGTATTTCTTGGACTTACGGATGGTTTTTTTCAGAACCGGATGCGTAAAGCGGCGCTCGACGGATACGGTTACGGTCTGTTCGTTGGCGTCGCTGGTTACGGTGCCGGACAGGATACGCTTGGGCATAGGATTACTCCTCCGATGCCGCGGCAGCGGCCTTTTCGTTCAGAATGGTTTTGACGCGGGCAGCGTTGCGGCGGGCCGCTTTGATACCAGCAGTGCTTTCCAGCTGACCGGTTGCCTGTTGAAAGCGCAGGTTAAAGCTTTCTTTCTTCAGGTTGGCCAGTTCCTCGCGGAGCTGGTCCGGGGTCTTGTCACGCAGTTCTTGGGCGTTCATCGCCTTTTTCCTTTGCTCAAAACACCAGAAGGCCCCCTTTCAGGGTCACCTTGGACCTGGTGGATGAATGATAGACATACGAATCGCCCGACAACGCCGGGAGATCGTAGGATGCCGCCGTATAAGGGTTTGGGGGGTGGGTGGCAAGGGAAAGTTTCGTTCCGTTTTCAGGTGGATGAATCTGCCCGTTTCCCAATTCCTGTCGCGCTAAGAACCCGGATCGTCTGATCACAACCGCGACGATTCTTGATCCTCACAAAGGAGGCCGGGTGTTCAGGCGCCCTTCTCCTGCATTTTCCGAACCATATTCAGACGAGTACGACGTGGCAGGAACGGCAAGACCCAGCCCAGCACAAACGCGAGCGACTTGTCGTTGATCACCGTAAGCTTCCCATCGATCATGGCGTCATAGCCGATCTTAGCCACAGCCTGAGCGGTCGATCCCTTTTGGGCGACAAGCTTCGTGCCCTCAAGATTTGCCGCAGCAGCAAACTCGGTCGCGACATAACCCGGCTCCAGCGCGGTCACCGTGACGCCATTACCCTTCAGCTCTTCCGCGAGCGCCTGACTGAAACTTGAAACATAGGCTTTGGTGGCAAAATAGGTCGCCTGCAGCGGACCCGGCATATGCGCGGCAGTCGAACTGACATTCAGTATCTTTCCGCCACCGCCACCGACCATATCCGTGCCGAACAGATGGCACAGAGATACAAGGGCTTCGACGTTCAGCCGGATCATATCCAGATCATCGGAAAGGCGGCGATCCAAAAAAGCCCCATGCCCTCCAAATCCGGCATTATTGATCAGGTAGTCGACCGTCAGATGTTCGCGCTTGACGGCCGCGTAAAGTTTGTCCGCGCCTCCAACAGCACCCAGGTCAAGCGGAATTGCAGTGACTGTGATGCCATGCGCAGCCTCAAGCTCTAATTTAAGGGCATCCAACGCATCCCTGCGCCGCGCACTGATGATCAGATTGCCGCCTTGTGACGCATGATAACGCGCCAGTTCCCGGCCAATTCCGGATGATGCGCCTGTGACGAGAGCTGTTTTGGTCATAGTATCCTCCTAAGAAACACCCGGAACGCTTTCACCTTGGCGCTTCAAGATGCTTCACTCCCATTTATAGTTGAAGCTGACAGATATTCGCTCGTCCTCGTGTCTTGGCCCCCTAAAACTGTGCCACAGTTGGCTTAGTTTTGGAGACGGGATTGATGGCGCGGAAACGGTATTCGGACGAAGATATTCTGCGGCTTTTGCGCGAGATTGAGCTGGGCCTGGCATCTGGTTCGGATGTCGCGACGGCGTGCAGAACGGCTGGTGTCAGTGATGCGACCTATTACACATGGCGCAAGCGGTTTGGTGGGATGGGACGATCTGAGATGGCCAATCTGAAGGCACTGCAGAAAGAGAATGATCGGCTCAAGAAGATCGTGGCCGAGCTTGAACTGGACAAGCTCATTCTCAAGGAGAGCCTTGATTATCTAAAGCCGAAGGCCTGACGGCAGACCAGCTTCGTCAGGCCGTGATGCATACCCGACAAAAGCTGGCAACCTCTGAACGGCGCACCTGTCGCGTGATTGGATTGGCGCGGAGCACGCTGCAATACCGCGCAGCGCCAAAGGATGATGAGGCGTTACGTCTGGCGATGATCCGATTGGCCAAACGGTATGGGCGCTACGGCTACCGCAAGGTCGCCGAGCTGCTGCGTGTCGAAGGCTGGGCAGTCAATCATAAAAAGATCGAACGACTATGGCGCGAAGAAGGCTTGCAGCTCCCACAACGGCACAAGAAACGCAAACGGCTGTACCACAAGGACAGCTCGATCATCCGGCTCCGACCGCAACATCCCAATCACATCTGGAGCATTGACTTTGTCCACGACAAGCTGAGCAACGGACAGAGCTACAAGATGCTGACGGTGCTGGATGAGTATACCCGTGAGGCGCTCTGCGTAGCGGTCAAGCCGAAGATGAACAGCGCAGACGTGCTGGATGCGCTCTACCCACTCTTATTGCGGCACGGGAAGCCCGAACACATCCGTTCCGACAACGGCGCGGAGTTCATCGCAACGGCCCTGCAGACCTGGTTAAGAAAGGTGGGCATTAAGCCGATCCAAATCTACCCGGGATCACCTTGGGAGAATGGATACAACGAGCGCTTCAATGGCACTCTGCGCCGGGAAGTCCTCAACGCAGAATGGTTCCACACCACCAAACAGGCTCAGATCGTCATCAATACCTGGCTTAGACAGTACAATCGTGTCAGACCCCATCAGGCTCTAAACATGCGACCGCCCGTTCCAGAAACCTTGCTCAAAACTGGCCCATAGAATTGGGGCTGGACACTCGGCCATGTTTATCGGCACCTCGTGTCGTAGCCAGCTTTCCCATAGCAAAACATCTCCGATCTTGGGTTTCACATAGATGAACGGCTGCAGATCGCGCCGCCCGCCTTTCAGGCGCGTCGGCGCAGCCATCATACGGCCTGAGCGGGGGTCTTCCAGTTTCAACGCACTCGCCCCCTCAGGCATTGCCACATAGGTCGTACCCGAGATCACACTGTGTGGGTGCAAGTGGCTGGAATGCATGCCGCCTTCGGGCAGAATGTTGATCCACAGATCTTCAAGTTTTAGCTCACCCTCACCCAGATCGAATTCGAGATCCTTGGCAAAGGCCGCCACATGCTGATCCAACGCCGCTACCAGATCGGCGAAAATCGGAAACCGCCAGGGCAGATCGGTCAGCGAGGCATAGCTGGTATAACCGGGATAGCCGTTCTCCTCACACCATTCCTGCCCGGCCTCATCATCCTCGGCGATGACAAGACAAGAGCTTTCCAACTCGCCCGCGTCGATCTTGGGATCAAACTCGGACAAAGCTGCGCGATAGAGACGGGTAACGAAGAGCGATTCAATCTGTGGCATGGTGGGGTACTAGCGTTTTCTCTGGTCAGGTAAAAGCGCCAGCAGCGCGACAAAGGCGTAGCAGCAATAACTCCACACAGCGGCACAAAACAAAAAGCCAATCGCAATAGGAATGGCAAGACCCTCCATTCCTGTAGGGCAACATTGGCCACTGAAAGTGAAGAACCATATGAGCCAAGCTGCGGTTCCACCGCACAACAACAGGTTGGCGCGAAACACCCACTTACCGCCTCCGAGATAGGCAATGACCAACGCGGGCAAGGTTACAAATAGGAGAGTGTACTTTGCAAAGTAGAGAACTAGACCCATGCGTGGCACTGTGATCTGCGACCTCGATCTCGCCAATACCAGAATTCCCTATCTGCCAAAAAAGCAAGCAACTATTTAAAAACCCCGCCGGTTTCCCGACGGGGGTCAATCTTGTCACGAACGGGGTAGCCCCCGGATCGCTTACCAGTCTTCGCGAACCACAACGCGAGTCTTGATCGGCAGCTTCATCGCAGCCAGGCGCAGGGCCTCGCGGGCGATGTCGTCATTGACGCCGTCGATCTCGAACATCACGCGGCCAGGCTTGACTTTGCATGCCCAGCGGTCGACCGAACCTTTACCTTTACCCATACGAACTTCGATCGGCTTAGCCGTGACCGGAGTGTCGGGGAAGATGCGGATCCAGACACGACCCTGACGCTTCATGTGACGCGTCATGGCACGACGTGCAGCTTCGATCTGGCGTGCGGTTACACGCTCAGGCTCAAGAGCTTTCAGGCCGTAAGTGCCAAAGTTCAGATCAGAGCCGCCCTTGGCGAGACCCTTGATCCGGCCTTTGTGCATCTTGCGGAATTTAGTACGCTTTGGTTGAAGCATATCTTTCCCTCCTTAGCGACGACCGCCACCAGCACCACGAGGTGCAGGGCCGTCCTGGAGTTCCTGTGCTTTACGGTCACGTGCCTGCGGATCGTGCTCCATGATCTCACCTTTGAAGATCCAGACCTTGATCCCGATGATCCCGTAAGGAGTCATCGCTTCGGCATGTGCGTAATCGATGTCGGCACGCAGGGTGTGCAGAGGCACGCGGCCTTCGCGGTACCACTCGGTCCGTGCGATTTCAGCGCCGCCCAGACGACCAGCGACGTTCACCCGGATACCCAGGGCGCCCATGCGCATAGCATTCTGAACCGAGCGCTTCATGGCGCGACGGAACGAGACGCGGCGCTCCAGCTGCTGAGCGATGGACTCGGCAACCAGCTGCGCGTCAAGCTCGGGCTTGCGCACTTCGACGATGTTCAGGTGCAGTTCGCTGTCGGTCATACGAGCAAGCTTTTTGCGCAGAACTTCAATGTCCGCACCTTTCTTGCCGATGATGACACCGGGACGTGCAGTGTGGATCGTAACGCGGCACTTCTTGTGCGGACGTTCGATGATCACACGGGCAACACCGGCCTGCTTGCACTCTTTGTTGATGAATTCACGGATCTTGAGGTCTTCCAGCAGAAGATCACCGTAGTCCTTGGTGTCGGCGTACCAGCGGCTGTCCCAGGTGCGGTTGACCTGCAGGCGCATGCCGATCGGATTTACTTTATGACCCATTAGGCTTGCTCCTCAACTTGACGCACCTTGATGGTGATCTCCGAGAACGGCTTCATGATCTTGCCGAAACGGCCACGGGCACGCGGACGACCGCGCTTCATGACCAGGTTCTTGCCAACCCATGCTTCGGCGACGATCAGCTCGTCAACGTCCAGGTTGTGGTTGTTTTCGGCATTCGCGATTGCGGATTGCAGGCACTTCTTGACGTCCTGCGCGACACGCTTGTTCGAGAAAGTCAGGTCGGTCAGAGCCTTCTCAACTTTCTTGCCGCGGATCATTTGCGCAACCAGGTTCAGTTTCTGCGGGCTGGTGCGAAGCATGCGCGTTTTCGCCATTGCTTCGTTTTCAGCCACGCGGCGGGGGTTCTTTTCCTTGCCCATGACTTACTTCCGCTTCGCTTTTTTGTCAGCGGCGTGACCGTAATAGGTACGAGTTGGCGAGTATTCACCGAACTTCTGACCGATCATGTCTTCCGAGACGTTGACGGGGATATGCTTCTGGCCGTTGTACACACCAAAGGTCAGACCCACGAACTGGGGCAGAATGGTGGAACGACGCGACCAGATTTTGATGACTTCGTTGCGGCCCGACTCGCGCGCTGCTTCGGCTTTTTTCAGCACGTAAGCATCGACGAAAGGACCCTTCCAAACAGAGCGAGACATAGATTAACGTCCCTTCTTCTTGGCGTGCCGCGAGCGGATGATCAGCTTCTGGGACGCTTTGTTCTTGTTGCGGGTACGCTTACCCTTGGTGTCCTTACCCCACGGCGTAACCGGTGTACGGCCACCCGAAGTACGACCTTCACCACCACCGTGCGGGTGATCGATCGGGTTCATAGCAACACCACGAACCGACGGACGAACGCCCTTGTGGCGCATACGACCGGCTTTACCGAGGTTTTGGTTGCTGTTGTCGGGGTTGGACACGGCACCAACGGTGGCCATGCATTCCTGACGGACCATGCGCAGCTCGCCCGAGCTCAGACGGATCTGAGCGTAGCCGCCATCGCGACCAACGAACTGAGCGTAAGTACCCGCCGCACGTGCGATCTGACCACCTTTGCCAGGCTTCATCTCGATGTTGTGGACGATGGTACCAATGGGCATGCCCGAGAACGGCATTGCGTTGCCCGGCTTGATGTCGGCCTTGGCGGATGCCACGACTTTGTCACCAACAGCCAGACGCTGCGGAGCCAGGATATATGCCTGCTCGCCGTCTTCGTATTTTACCAGTGCGATGAATGCGGTCCGGTTCGGGTCATATTCGATCCGCTCGACGGTTGCCGCGACATCAAATTTGTTCCGTTTGAAGTCAACGATCCGGTAGAGACGCTTTGCGCCACCGCCGCGGCGGCGTGAAGTGATCCGTCCGGTGTTGTTCCGGCCGCCCGATTTGGTCAAACCCTCTGTGAGAGATTTGACCGGACGTCCTTTCCAAAGCTCCGAACGGTCGATCAGCACCAGCCCGCGCTGGCCCGGCGTCGTCGGCTTGTACGACTTGAGTGCCATGCTTTCTGTCTTCCGTTTAGCAAGTGCAGGGCGTTGCCCCGCTATGTGATAGGCCCCCGTAGGTGCCAAGGGTATAGGGCCCCGAAGGTCCCCGGTTACAAATATCAGAGGCCCCGGAACGAATCCGAGGCCGTAAGATTGGGTGCATTTAGCAGTGTTGGGGGTGGGTGTCTATAGGCCGCGGCGGATTCTTTCAAACTAGCTAAGTGCATACTGTAAATCTCGATAGCACTCGTTTTTTTCTTACCGGCGGCGCCACAGATTGGACAGTTTTAGCCAACCGTTGCCATATCACTTTCGGAACGAAGGGTTGGGAGTTCCTGTGTAGCAATTCAGAATCCATGGATACGAGCTTGTGACATAGTACCCGTATTGACCATCGACGGTCATACCATTGCATTCATCCAGATCTCCATTGCCAGTAAACTCATAGTCTTCAGTGTAAGTGCCATCCGGCATACCACCCGGGCCGTTCGGCGGTTTTGGCCTCTCTGTCGACTTCAACTCATAGCCCGAGATGGCCGCTCGAATTTTCCCATCGCTATCCTCAAAGATTGTTCCGAATATCGGGAAACCGTCTGACGCAAAACCGATTACTGGAGAAGGCGCATCGAACTGTCGGTCATTGAACAATGCGTTCGGGTTCGAATGGTAGTGATACCTGCCATCTGGCTGTGTATGCGCATTATGTAGATCAACCCCAAAGTACTTATCGTAATATGGCGGATCGATCAGCCACGGGTCGCGGATGGTACAACCAGCAAGCACGTTGCCGTTTTTGTCAGCTCGGGGAGCATCTGGTCGATAGCAACCTGCCGAAAGCAAATCCACAGGTACGCCATTCAACAATATGGCGTTGTATGCCTGTTGGCCGAGGGGACTCGGGTTTGTAGCCTTTTCTGGCTTTCGCGTAATTTGGAATTCACTCAACAAAGGACGAAAGTCATTGGCAAAACGTGCTGTCGCACCATTGAAGTCATGGTTGGGTGTCCCATTCGTAGCAATTGTACAAGTCTCGTTGTCGGCGTCTATCTTAACTTGTGCCTCGTAGGAGGTGCCCTTTTGGATATCTTCGACGTCCGCTTTGTAGCTACCAATGTAGTCAGCGCAATCGCCTGATCTGCTGGTCAGAATGGCATTCTTAATGTCGGTCGGAGCTGATTCCTGTGAAAAACAGGGAAACGGCAAGGCCAGGGTAAAAACGCAAAAGACAGACAATCTCAATTTCGATACCTCCACGAACTGGCGGTGACACTTCTCAGGTTCTTATGACATTGTATTTGAAACTTATTGTTGTTGTATCATCTTTCTGGGTCCAGCGCTCTGTGTGCGTAGTGCAGAGGTCCTTGCGTCGCAGAATACTAACAAGAGCAATAACAAGTCGATTTGATCGTTTCTGTCGCATACGCAGATTCCGGTATCGCAGGGGTGTCTATCGATCACACAACAAAGGCTTCACCAAGTACTCACCCCAAAGACCGCCTGCGGCACAGCGGCTCAGTCTCCACTGCAATCCTCTGCTTGAGTTTGATATGCCCCAGCACCTCGCGAAAGGCGCGGTGTTTGGGTTTGCCTTCCAGATAATCCGCCAGTTTGAGCAGGTTGATCGGGTGTTTCGCAATCAACGCCTCGATCCGCTGCACCGCGTCGTCCAGCGCGTAGTGATCGACATACTGACAGGCCACCTGCGTGGGCGTCAGCAGGCAGTAATCCTGCGGGCGTTTCTCGGTATAGCGCGCGATGTCGAAGGGCGACGCTCCGAGGGCGTGGAACTTGGGCATGTAGACGCGCATGTTTGCCTCGGCGTGCTCCAGCACCGTGCCCGAAATCTGACGGAACCCAAGCGGACCAAGCTTGCCGACCACATGCTTGCGCATCGCCGGAGAGATCATGTCCACATCCGCCCGGTCATATTTCAGATCATCAAAAACCGACAGCAGCCCCAGCTTTTCGTCAACGATCTGGAAATAGGGCTCGGCGCTGAACGCCCGCATTTGATCCAGAACCTGCGCACGCACAGCTTCAGGGTCCGAAACGAAATCGGCCCCGGCGGGTTGAACCGCCGAGGCCGTGAATACTCGCAGTAAGCGTTGGATCAAAGACCGGTGCTCACGTCGATTGTGTTGCCCTCTTCCAGGGTCACATATGCTTTTTTGACGTCTTTCCGCTTGCCCAACTGGCCGCGGAACCGCTTGACCTTGCCTTTGGTCACGGTGGTGTTCACCGCTTTGACCTTCACACCAAACAGCGCCTCAACGGCCTCTTTGATCTGCGGCTTGTTGCTGTCGATCGCCACTTCAAAGACAACTGCGCCATTTTCGGACGCCATGGTCGACTTTTCGGTAATGATCGGCTTGCGGATCACGTCGTAGTGTTCTGCCTTCGCGCTCATTTCAGACGAGCCTCCAGTGCTTCGACAGCCGCTTTGGTGAGCACCAGAGTGTCACGCTTGAGGATGTCATAGACGTTTGCGCCCATCGACGGCAGGATATCTAGACCTTCGATGTTCTTCGACGCTTTCAGGAACCCTTCGTTCACGGTCGCGCCGTCGATGACCAGAGCGCGTTTCCAGCCCAGGTTTGCAACCTGTTTGGCCAGAGCGGCGGTCTTGCCTTCGGCTTCGGCGTTCTCGATCACAACCAGTTCCCCTGCCTTGGCTTTGGCCGACAGAGCGTGGCGCAGGCCAAGCTTGCGGAACTTCTTGGGCAGGTCGTGACCATGCGAACGAACCACGGGGCCTTTGTAGATACCACCACCACGGAAGATCGGCGCGTTACGGTCACCATGGCGTGCGCCACCAGTGCCCTTCTGGCGATAGATCTTCTTGGTCGAGTAGCTGGTTTCCGAGCGGGTCTTTACCTTGTGGGTGCCGGCTTGCGCGTTATTGCGCTGCCAACGGACCACACGGTGCAGGATGTCCGCGCGCGGCTCGAGGCCGAACAGGTCTGCATCCAGCTCGATGTTGCCGGCTTTGCCGCCGTCCAGTTTGATTACATCAAGTTTCATGCTTCACCACCTTCCGCGGGCGCTTCTTCCGCCGGTGCTTCGGTTGCGGCACCTTTTACGGCTGCCGGGAACGGCAGACCTTCGGGTGCTTTCTTCTTGACGGCGTCCTTGACGGTGACCCAGCCCGATTTCGGTCCGGGAACGGCGCCTTTGATGAAGACCAGGTTCCGGTCGGCGTCGGTTTTGACAACTTCCAGATTCTGGGTGGTAACACGGGCAGCACCCATGTGACCGGCCATCTTCTTGCCTTTGAACACCTTGCCCGGGTCCTGACACTGACCGGTCGAACCGTGCGAACGGTGGCTGATCGAAACACCGTGCGAGGCGCGCAGACCACCAAAGTTCCAACGCTTCATCGCACCAGCAAAGCCTTTACCGATCGAGGTACCCGACACGTCAACCTTCTGACCTTCCAGGAAGTGTTCGGCCGAAATCTCGGCACCCACATCGATCAGGCCATCTTCGGAGACACGGAACTCGGCCAGCTTACGCTTGGGCTCAACCTTTGCAGCGGCATAGTGGCCGCGCATGGCTTTCGAGGTGCGTTTTGCTTTGGCAGCACCAGCACCCAGCTGAACAGCGGTGTAGCCGTCTTTGTCAGCGGTGCGCTGAGCAACAACCTGCAGGTTGTCCAGGTGAAGAACGGTCACAGGGATCTGCTTGCCGTCTTCCATGAACAGGCGGGTCATACCGACTTTTTTTGCGATAATACCAGAGCGCATAATCTATACCCTCCGATCTTACGACTGCAGCTTGATCTCGACGTCCACACCAGCAGCGAGGTCGAGCTTCATCAGCGCGTCAACGGTTTGGGGGGTCGGATCAACGATGTCGAGCAGACGCTTGTGCGTGCGGATCTCGAACTGGTCGCGAGATTTCTTGTCAACGTGAGGGCCACGGAGAACCGTGAACTTCTCAATCTTGTTCGGCAGCGGGATCGGGCCGCGCACGTTCGCGCCGGTCCGCTTGGCAGTGTTGACGATCTCTTGCGTGCTGGCATCCAGAACGCGATAGTCAAATGCCTTCAGCCGAATACGGATGTTTTGGCTTTGCATAGTAACAGCCTTTTATCAGGCGTTGAGGTTGAGAGGAGGACAGACGCGCATCGCCAACCCTCTTCGAACCCAAAAGGCGGGAATCACCCCGCCTTGATGTTCTTATTGAGAACTCGCGCGGTTTAGTGGGGTTGGTGGGGTTTGGCAAGGGGGAACGTGACTGCAATTTCTAGTATCAGCTATTTTGATCAAAGACAAAAAACCGCCGGAATAGTCAAATATGCTAACTCTAGTAATCACCGCTATGAAGGTTGTCAAAGTGGACTTTAAAAAAACGGCCAAGCATTTGCTGATCCTAGTCACTCTGTTGGCCGGAGCGATAGCTAAGGCCGACATAGTAAATCCAGCCTATGGAGACCAAAACCTCACTGATCTCAATACATTCAAAGAATGTGACTCTTGCCCTGAAATGATCGTGTTACCTTTGGGTCGATTTTTGTTTGGCACGTCAGAAATTGCGGCAGAAGAAGCGCACCAAAGGATGAAAAGTATTGCTCGATCAGATAAGATCAAAGACTCTTTTCCATACGGCAATTTTGTTAATGAACTGCCAGAGCACGAGGTCGTAATAGATATTCCAATTGCAATGGGACGCAATGAGGTCACTCGTGAAGAGTGGGCGGCTTGCGTGGCGGATGAAGTCTGTTCGGACAGATCGGACGAACGCATACATTTCCGGCATCCAAATGGACCATATCAAGACCATCCACGCAGCCCGATTGCCGCGATAACTTACTTAGAAGCCGAGGAATACGTTGCTTGGCTCAATAAGAAGATTGGCATGAGTGCTTACCGTTTACCTACGGAAGCAGAATGGGAATATGCAGCTCTTGCAGGTGCGAATACTCCGTTTGCACAAGGTAATACGCTGACACGCAAACAAGCTAATTTTGCGGTTTTCTGGCTAGACTTGGAGGACGGTGAAATCGTGTGGGAAAGTGACCCTGAAAACGAAAAACGACCTGTCTCTGCAGATGAGCTAGATGCCGCGAATGATTGGGGGCTAAGGCATATGTCCGGAAACCTTTCGGAGATGACAAGATCTTGTTGGAATGACAAACATATCGGTTTGGTATCCTCCAGTCGGTATCTAGCCACCTCAACCAGACCGCTGGGTTGCAAACGAGTGGACAAAGGCGGGTTTTTTGCCGGGCATGTAGAATTGTCGCGCCCAGCTCGTCGTACAAGCTTGTCTGAAGATCATTGGTCACCGTGGATTGGCTTTCGCGTTGTACGTGAAATGAACGCTCCGATTCGGCAGTCGAAATGATCACTCCTCAATCACGACTCAATCTTCAATGCCTCAAGAAGGCCGCCGCCTAGGGAACGGCCTTCTTGAGTTCAATCGATTGGGCTCTCATTGCTCTTTCAGAGCAACTGCCGCCCACTAGTCGGCAAAGCCGCCTTACTTAATGATTATGGACACGACACCGGCGCTGACGATGCACAGTAACCTTGGTCCTCCAACGCTTCGTCCAGAAACTGCACTCCTAACTCTCGGCCTGTTGGTTCTGCGCGTATCGGGGCGCAACAACCTTATCGTAGAAAACAAAAAACAGCGGCGTCAGCACCATTGATAGCGCAACGACAATGATCAGCGTATTCGCCAGATCCGCGCTCAACACATGCGTTGCGACTGAAAAAGACAGCAGAACAAACCCAAATTCCCCGGCCTGCGCCATCCCAAGGGCAAACAGCCAGTTACTCGCGCCTGTCACACCGAACAGGCGACCGAGAATGAGAAGAACCCCAGCCTTGATGAGCATCACACCAAGCGTCATCGCAACAACCGTTCCGAAGTGATCGACCATCAGTCCAAAATTCACCGAGGCGCCGACGCTGACAAAAAACAAGCCAAGAAACAGCCCTTTAAAGGGTGTAATTTCCTTTTCCAGGGCGGGCCGATACTCACTATTGGCCAAAGCAACACCCGCAATGAAGGCGCCGAGCGCCGGTGTCAGACCGACAATCATCATCAATACTGCAACACCCACGATAAGTGTCAGAGCCATGGCCGTAAGCAACTCGGGCAGTTTGGCGGACTCGACATATCGGAATACGGGTCCGGTCAGGTAAGAGCCCCCGGCGATGACCAGTATGATTGAACTGAGGGTTAGAAGTGCCCGCAGCCATTCGGGCAGGTGCTGAACCAGATTCAAGGAAAACCCGGGGTTTGTTGTGGGTCCATGACTGACGGTGCCGACGCCGGCCGCCACCAGATCGGGCATCGCCAGCAGTGGTAGAAGCGCCAGAATAGGGATGACGGCAATGTCCTGCATGAGCAGAACGGAAAAACTCGCCTGCCCTCCGCTGCCCATCAGCAAACCTTTTTCGTGCAGGGTCTGAAGCACAATTGCTGTTGAAGACAATGAAAAGATCAGCCCAATGGTCAGCGCGGTCGGCCACGGTTGGCCAAGTGCTGTCGCCAAACCCATGATGGCGAGGGTCGTGCAAATCAGTTGTAGCCCACCCAAGCCCAGCAATCTATGCCTTAAGTCCCAGAGCTTTTTCGGTGCCAGTTCGAGGCCGATCAGAAACAGCATCATGACGACGCCAAACTCGGCAAATTGCTCCATGCTGCCTACATCGACGTTCAGGGCGGTTAATGCCGGACCGAGCAGCATGCCCGCAACAAGAAACCCAAGAACGGAACCCAGCCCAAGCCAAACGGCGATTGGGACAATCGCAATACCCGTTCCGAGCAAGACAAAGGACAAAAGAAGATAATTTTCCATCTGGTTTAAAAAAATCGCTAACAGGCTTGTCTTTAAAAAGATCACATTCGGGAGGGTTCAGTTGGTCCGACACCATACCGCCCCCGCGGCAGAACGTCGAGCCGCAAGGACATAAACACGTGCTTTCAGAAGCACTATATTTAGCCATACAGTCTGGAACAGACTTGCTTCAGTAAGCTGGCTGCCTGTCAAAAATAGGGTGGCAGAGGAACAACCGGATCATCTTCCTGAGGGTTTCCATCGCACGGGTTATCACAATCCCAGTCCGCCTTGCTGTCTACCTCGCACAAAATGGCATCCCGCATGTCAGCAAGGTCACTGCTGTGCAGTATCCGCGTTCCATAGTTCACAAACTGGAGCCCAAACATGGTTCACCCTCTCTTTCATCAAGAACGCGCAACCAACCGTTAGGCGGTGGCCCTTTGCAGCGGGATTTGGGTTGATCCATCTCTGGTTGGGCAGCCCATGATCCGTTTGTGCTCGGTCGATCTTGACGTTGCGATTTACCTTCCCACTCGAAGTTAAGACCGAGGCGTTTGAACCACGTGGCCAAACAATTAATTCATTTTTGGAAAACAAAAAAAGGCCGCCCGTGAGGGACGGCCTTTCTTGTTGCAACGGTTGGGCCCGAGATTATTCGGCGAATAATCTCATCGCCGCCACCGATTACTCGATGATTTTCGACACGACGCCGGCGCCGACGGTGCGGCCGCCTTCGCGGATGGCGAAGCGCAGACCGTCTTCCATCGCGATCGGGGCGATCAGTTCGACGCTGAAACCAACGTTGTCACCGGGCATGACCATCTCGGTGCCTTCGGCCAGGGTCACGGTGCCGGTCACGTCCGTGGTCCGGAAGTAGAACTGCGGACGGTAGTTCGCGAAGAACGGGGTGTGACGGCCACCCTCTTCCTTGGTCAGGATATAGGCTTCGGCTTCGAACTTGGTGTGCGGGGTCACCGAACCCGGCTTACACAGAACCTGGCCACGCTCAACACCGTCACGGTCGATCCCGCGCAACAGGGCGCCGATGTTGTCGCCCGCTTCACCGCGGTCCAGCAGCTTGCGGAACATCTCAACACCGGTGCAGGTGGTTTTCTGGGTGTCGCGGATGCCGACGATTTCGATCTCGTCGCCCACATTGATCACGCCACGCTCGACACGGCCCGTGACAACGGTACCACGGCCCGAGATCGAGAACACGTCTTCGACCGGCATCAGGAACGGCTTGTCAACTTCACGCTCAGGGGTGTCGATATACTCATCAACAGCCGCCATCAGTTCCTTGATCTTCTCTTCGCCGATTTCCGGGTTGTTGCCTTCCATCGCGGCCAGAGCCGACCCTGCGATGATCGGAACATCGTCGCCGGGGTATTCATACGAAGACAGCAGCTCGCGGATTTCCATTTCCACCAGTTCCAGCAGCTCTTCGTCGTCGACCTGGTCGACCTTGTTCATGAACACGACCATCTTCGGGATGCCAACCTGGCGGCCCAGCAGGATGTGCTCACGCGTCTGCGGCATCGGGCCGTCGGCTGCGTTCACAACCAGGATCGCGCCGTCCATCTGGGCAGCACCGGTGATCATGTTCTTGACGTAGTCAGCGTGGCCGGGGCAGTCGACATGCGCATAGTGGCGCGCGTCGGTCTCGTATTCCACGTGGGCGGTCGAAATGGTGATGCCGCGCGCTTTCTCTTCCGGCGCGCCGTCAATCTGGTCATACGCCTTGAAGTCACCGAAATACTTGGTGATCGCTGCGGTCAGCGTCGTCTTGCCGTGGTCAACATGCCCAATCGTGCCAATGTTGACGTGCGGTTTTGTACGCTCAAACTTTTCCTTTGCCATGATGGCCTCCTTTTTCGGTAATGAAGGGAGCCCCTGACCGGAGCTCCCTCAAATCGTCGCTTATGCGTATTTCGCCTGAATCTCGTCCGAGATGTTCTGCGGAACCGGATCGTAGTGGTCGAACTGCATGGTGAACTGGGCACGGCCCGACGACATCGAACGCAGAGTGTTGATGTAGCCGAACATGTTCGCCAGCGGAACAAACGCGTCGATCGCGATCGCGTTGCCGCGCGGTTCCTGACCAGACACCTGGCCACGACGCGAGGTCAGGTCGCCGATGATACCGCCGGTGTATTCTTCCGGGGTGATCACTTCGACCTTCATGATCGGTTCCAGCAGTTTCGCGCCAGCTTTGCGCATGCCTTCACGCATACACATCCGCGATGCGATTTCGAACGCCAGCACGCTCGAGTCAACGTCGTGGAACTTACCATCGATCAACGCGACCTTGAAGTCGATCACGGGGAAGCCGGCCAGCGGGCCGCTGTCCATGACCGAGTTGATGCCTTTTTCAACGCCCGGGATGTATTCCTTGGGCACGGCACCACCAACGATGCGGCTTTCGAACGAATACCCTTCCCCCGGCTCTGTCGGGGAGATGATCATCTTCACCTCGGCGAACTGACCCGAACCACCCGACTGTTTCTTGTGGGTGTAGGTATGTTCGACCTCGTGACCGATGGTCTCACGATAGGCCACCTGCGGCGCACCGATATTGGCCTCGACCTTGAATTCACGCTTCAGACGATCAACCAGGATGTCCAGGTGGAGTTCGCCCATACCCTTCATGATGGTCTGACCCGATTCCATATCGGTTTCCACACGGAAGGACGGGTCTTCGGCGGCCAGACGGGCCAGACCCTGGGACATCTTCTCTTGGTCGCCCTTGGTTTTGGGCTCAACCGCGATTTCGATCACCGGATCGGGGAAGGTCATGGTTTCCAGAACCACCGGATCCTTTGCGTCACACAGAGTGTCACCGGTGGTGGTGTCTTTCAGACCCGCCAGCGCGATGATGTCGCCTGCAAACGCTTCTTCGATCTCTTCCCGGTTGTTCGAGTGCATCATCATCATACGACCGATGCGCTCTTTCTTACCTTTGGTCGAGTTAAGGATCGAGTCACCCTTGTTCATGGTGCCCGAGTAGATCCGAGTAAAGGTCAGCGAGCCAACGAAGGGGTCGTTCATGATTTTGAACGCCAGACCCGAGAAGGCCATTTCGTCGTCTGCACGACGGGCGATGTCACGAACTTCTTCCTCGTCGCCGGGTTTGAAGCCCATGTAATCAACAACGTCCAGCGGGCTGGGCAGATAGTCGATCACAGCGTTGAGCAGTGGCTGAACGCCTTTGTTCTTGAACGCCGAACCACCCAGAACCGGAACGAACGCGATGTCCAGAGTACCTTTGCGCAGCAGGGCGCGCAGGGTCGGAATGTCGGGTTCATTGCCTTCCAGGTATTCCATCATCGCGTCGTCGTCCATTTCGACGGCCGCTTCGATCATCTTGCCGCGCCATTCGTCAGCCATGTCTTTCAGGCTGTCGCGGATCGGTGCTTTGATCCAGCTTGCGCCCAGATCTTCACCCTGCCACAGCCATTCTTCCATGGTGACCAGATCGATCAGACCTTCCAGCTCGGACTCGGCGCCGATCGGAATACCAACCGGAACAGCGCGTGCGCCGGTGCGGTCTTCGATCATGCGAACGCAGTTGAAGAAGTCCGCGCCGATCTTGTCCATCTTGTTGACGAAAACCATACGCGGAACCTTGTAGCGGTCAGCCTGACGCCACACGGTTTCGGTCTGAGGCTCAACACCGGCGTTTGCGTCCAGAACGCAGACGGCACCGTCGAGAACCGCCAGCGAGCGTTCAACTTCGATGGTGAAGTCAACGTGGCCGGGGGTGTCGATGATGTTCAGGCGGTGCTTAGGGGTATCGGCGGTCTGACCGTCCTCAGTGCGCTCCCAGAAAGTGGTGGTCGCAGCCGAAGTGATGGTGATGCCGCGTTCCTGCTCCTGCTCCATCCAGTCCATGGTGGCTGCACCATCGTGCACCTCACCGATGTTGTGGGATTTACCAGTGTAATACAGGATACGCTCCGAGCAGGTGGTCTTACCTGCGTCGATGTGCGCCATGATACCGAAGTTACGGTATAGTTCGAGCGGATATTCGCGTGCCATTTTTGATAAGCCTCTGAATTACCAACGGTAGTGGCTGAAGGCTTTGTTCGCCTCGGCCATCTTGTGGGTGTCTTCGCGCTTCTTCACGGCGGTACCGCGGGACTGTACAGCGTCCAGCAGTTCACCGGCGAGGCGTTCTTCCATGGTGTTTTCGTTGCGGCCACGGGCAGCGGTGATCAGCCAGCGGATGGCCAGAGCTTCGCGGCGCTCGGGGCGGACTTCGACCGGAACCTGATAGGTTGCACCACCAACCCGGCGCGAGCGAACCTCGACCGACGGTTTGATGTTGTCGAGCGCTTCGTGGAACACTTCGACAGGTGCGCGCTTGATCTTGTTCTCAACGCGGTCAAAGGCGTTGTAGACGATGCGCTCTGCGACCGACTTCTTGCCGTCGATCATCAGGTTGTTCATGAATTTGGTAAGTACCTTATCGCCAAATTTGGCGTCAGGCAGGACTTCGCGTTTTTCGGCGGCGTGACGACGTGACATATCAGCCTCTCCTTCTTACTTGGGACGCTTCGCGCCGTATTTCGAACGACGCTGCTTACGGTCTTTGACGCCCTGAGTATCCAGAACACCGCGCAGGATGTGGTAACGCACACCGGGAAGGTCTTTCACACGGCCGCCACGGATCAGAACAACCGAGTGTTCCTGTAGGTTGTGGCTTTCACCTGGGATGTACGAGATGACCTCGAACCCGTTGGTCAGGCGCACCTTGGCAACCTTACGCATAGCCGAGTTCGGCTTTTTTGGTGTGGTGGTATATACACGTGTGCAGACGCCGCGTTTCTGCGGGCACTGCTCCAGGTGCATGGACTTCGAGCGTTTTACTTTGGGCTGCCGCGGTTTGCGGATCAGCTGTTGAATAGTTGGCATTCCGGTTTCTTCCCCGTTTTGCAACACACATGACATGCACGCGGCTGCGTGCGGTTAAATTCGCTACACTTATGCGTCCACAAGCGCAAAACCCGCGAGCGTTCCCATTCCGAGGTGAACGTCGCGGTTTGTTATCAGAGGGCGCGAACGACAAAATTGTCCGGGCCTTGACCAGTTCATTACTGAAATCGGTTACGGGGCGGCCCCCGGTACCGAGATGCGCGCGTCTTAAGGGGAGTCGATGCAAGTGTCAACAGCACGCCCCGCACATATCCAAGCCGCCGGGAAGTGCCTTGTTATCCATTCAAATCCAAAGTCGTAAAAACACTACCGCATTGCGGGCAACTGAGGTCACCGGCATAGTGACCCCAGAGATCTTAAGACGGTTGAATCATGCAAGTCATCGGCCTGTGCCGTTTTTCTTACCCGGCCCTCAGCAGTTTTCAAGTCGTACACGATACCGTGGAACAGCGACGGCGGCATCTCTACCAACCGGACCGCCTGGAGGAGCGGTTCCGTCTTTTTGAGTCCTCCACCCTGCCCTGCTTTCGTGAACAGACCGACGACGATTTTCAATTGAAGGTGGTGATCGGAGATTGTCTTCCCAAAGCGGCGTTCGATCGGCTGCACGACCTGACTGCGGAAATGAAACAGGTTCAAATTGTTCAGCGTCCGTCCGATACCAGTCTTAAGCATAGGCAGGTGATGAAGGACGTTCTGAATGCGGCGCGGATAAATCCCGATCAGTCATGCCTGCAGTTTCGCCATGACGACGATGACGCAGTGTCTGTTGATTTCGTAGAACGGTTGCGAAACGCCGCCAAAGAAAACAAGATTTTGCTAGAGCGCAACCGCACTGTGGGTATCGACTTTAACCGGGGGTTCTTTGCGCGAATGACGTCAAACGGAATCTGCGCAACTGAGGTTTTCAAATCCTTATTGGGCGTAGGTCTCGGTATGTATGTCTCCGGCAAGTGCAAACAAACCATCATCAGCTTTACGCACCACAGGCTCGGGCGGTTCATGCCCGTTGTCAGCTATCCGGACGCCCCCATGTGGGTCAGGACCCTTAGCAGCTTCAACGATGCCCCGGGAGCTCGCAAAAACACCAAAGAACTAAAACCTCTCACTCCTGAACAAGAAGGTGAGTTCATCGCGCGGTTTGCCATCGACCAAAACACCGTCCGGCAGGTTCATTCTGTTTCTTGACGCACCCGCTCGCGGAACAGGGTGAACATCCCGGCTGCAACAACAAGCGCAGCCCCCAGAAGGGTCACGCCGTCAGGCCACTCATCAAACACAAGCCAACCCAGCCCTAACGCCCAGATCAGACTCGAATACCTGAAGGGGGCGACAAATCCAACGTCGCCAACACGCATCACCATGACGCTGAACAGATATCCCATCAGCACGAACACCGCCGCGGATGCCACCAATATGCCAGCGCCAGTTGAAACCGGCACCCATCCCTCGAATACGGACACAACAGCCGCCGCAATCGCTATGGAAATGGACGTTGCCAGGGTAACGACCAATGACGGAACATCGGGCGACATACGCCGCGTAATCAGATCGCGCAGAGTGATGCACAACACCGCCACCAGAGCGTAAGCCGAAAAGACGCTGAACCCCTCTGGCCCGGGCCGTACGATCAGCAGCATGCCTACAAACCCCATGGTGATCGCCAGAATTCGGCGCCAGCCTATATGCTCGGAGAAGAACAAGGCCGCCCCCAAGGTCACGGTCAACGGCAATGCCTGAAGCACGGCGGTCACATTTGCCAGCGGCATGTTCTTTAGCGCTGTGAGAAAGAAGAAGGTCGCGGACAACTCTGCCAGACACCTCAGGGCAACCAACCATTTGTCATGGCGCGAGAAATTCAGGTGAAGCGCACCAATCGACCGTGCCAACAGGTAGACCAGAAAGGCGGCCAGACACCCGCGCATTGCAACCAACTGGAACAAGGGCATTTCCTGCAGGGCAACCTTTACCAGCGTATCGTTCAAGGTGAACGCCGCCATGCTGCCCGTCATCAGCAAGGCACCCTTGATGTTTGGTGTCATGACAATTCGAACCAGCCTCAATTCAACCGGCACATTGGCCCAATGAGTGGACGTGTTGTCAACTGCTGCATGGTGAGGAGGGACCGGTTTTCGAGCGGCTCTTGAGTTTAAAACTCAAAATTGTAGGCAAACTCAATTTCGACTTCATTGTACCCACTTAGCCCAATTCCATCGTAGAGGATGCTGGTAGTCCAGCGCCCGCCATTGTTCGTCAGAAGGTCCGTCCCCGCAGAGAGAGAACCAACAACATCACCAACGCTTTCGATTTCCAGATCATTGCCCAGAACAAGACCATCTCCGGGACGTTCTGCGTACCAATCAATGCCTGCACCAAAGAACGGAAGCCATTGCACCCCATTCGATCCGGCAAGTGGGTCGACCCATACGTCAACGGCGACTCTTGCGATGAGGGTTTCGGCATCATTGCTGGCCACATTGAAAGCGGTGACGCCATCTGTGTATTGATGATCCGGCATGTCGTCCTGCGCATAAAAGACGCCGAGTTTTGGGAAAATTGACAGGTTACCGCGATTGAGGCGCCTGGTTAGATTCGCATCGACAAAGAAACGATCCGCATCAAAAGAAGATCCAAAGGTTCCGATCCGGTTGGTGACTTCTCGATTTGCGTAGCCGAGCCAAACATCCACCAACGTGGAATTGTCCGGTCGCCACCCGAGATAGGGACCCACAAAATAGCTGTTTATGTCGGCAGAAACTGTATTGTTGAACGAGTTTGAATTGGCGGCGTCCAAACCGGCTGCAATACCAACCTGCAAAACGTCGTCACTCCAAACATCCAGACCAAAAATCAGCTGAGCGCTCGAGTCGCTTCCATCTCGGGAATACTGATCATTGTTGGCATAAGAGAATGACGTATCGAACCAGGCAAAGCTGTCCTCGTCGGTTGCGGAGTTGCCCAATTCTTCGACACCATACGGCCCAAGCGACCGTCTGCTCAAACGTTCGGTAATTGACCAATGCCCCAACAGCGTCGGGGAAAAACCAATGATCGCGCTTTCGGTTATGGGTTGTCCCCCTCCGCCGGATCCACCACCGGGAACAGGCGGCAGCCTCTGACTGGGACGCGCCAATTGGTTGGTGGTCGCAATTGCGCAACCCGAACCCGAAGTGTCACCCGAAATCTCCGAAAGCGTATGGGCTCCGGCGGGTCCCACCGCAACAAAAGGAGACGCCGAAATATGCAAACCTGAGCCAATCCACGTATCAACACGTGTTGAAGAAACGGTTGCGTCCAATGCAAACGCCGAACCCGCGGTGGTTCTGGATAGCCAGAGCGATTGGCTACCGTCCGCCGTTGTGCTCAACGAATACAGATTTCCCAAGCTTCCGCAGGGGCCAGCCTGAGCCTGTGCATCGCGTGGTAGGGATGCGATGCCGACAACGAAACTCAAGGCCAAGCCAATTCTCATAGAGCTTCTTGAAGAAGCTTCAAACTCAATCATTGGAATCTACCCTAAGAATAATTCCAATTCTTGCATCATTTTACAGATTGGTCCACTTGTGGATGCTCAAGCGATCTTTGAAACAACTCCAAGCGGCGGCAAAGTGCCTACAATGCATAACCAAAGCCCTGAGTGGTCGCGATTGATAAAACGCCAAGATACTGATTCAAAATAAAAAAGGCCCCGCGTTGTTGCGGGGCCTTCTCAGACTGTCGTTTGCCGAAGCTTACTCGCGACTTTCCGGCGTCTCCACCAGAACATCAAGTTCGTCACCGACCAGATCATCCTCCATCACTGGCGCGGCCAGTGCGGCGGCGGCTTCGGCCTCCTCCCGGCGCGCTTCGATCACCACATTGTCGCGGCTCTGCGCAATGTGGCGGACGTTTTGGGTGGCACCCCCTGTCCCGGCGGGGATCAGGCGACCAACGATGACGTTCTCTTTCAGGCCAACCAGCTTGTCCTTCTTGCCCTGAACCGAAGCTTCGGTCAGCACGCGGGTGGTTTCCTGGAACGACGCCGCCGAGATGAACGAACGCGTTTGCAGCGAAGCCTTGGTGATCCCCAAGAGGATCGGCTCGCCCTGAGCCGGACGACCACCGCGGGCGATGGTCTTCTCGTTGGCTGCGTCGAACTCTTGCTTGTCGACATGTTCGCCTTTCAGCAGGGTGGTGTCGCCTGAATCCAGGATCTCCCACTTCTGCAGCATCTGGCGCACGATGACTTCGATGTGCTTGTCGTTGATCTTCACGCCCTGCAGACGATAAACGTCCTGCACCTCGTCGATCATGTAATCCGCCAGCGCTTCGACCCCCATGATGGACAGGATGTCATGCGGAGCCGGGTTACCGTCCATCAGGTATTCACCCTTCTGGATGAAGTCCCCTTCTGCGACCGGGATGTGCTTGCCCTTGGGCACCATGTACTCGATGGTCTCCATGGACTCGTCCGCCGGTTCGATGCTGATGCGGCGCTTGTTCTTGTAGTCGCGGCCAAAGCGCACGTAACCATCGGCTTCTGCGATGATCGCGTGATCTTTCGGACGGCGGGCTTCGAACAGTTCGGCCACACGCGGCAGACCACCGGTGATGTCCTTGGTCTTGGCGCCTTCACGTGGGATACGCGCTACAACGTCACCGGCTTCGACTTGCTGACCGTCTTCGACCGACAGGATCGCATCCACCGACATCGGATAGTGAACCGGGTTGCCCGCATCGTTGCGGACCGGCTCGCCATCTTCACCGACCAGAATGATCTCGGGCTTGAGGTCGCTGCCTTTGGGCGCAGCGCGCCAGTCGATCACGATCTTCTGGGTCATGCCGGTTGCATCGTCGGTCTCGTCACGAACAGCAAGGCCCGAAACCAGATCGACATATTTCGCAGTACCGGCTTTCTCGGCGATGATCGGCAGGGTGTAGGGATCCCATTCGAACAGCTTGTCGCCACGGGCCACTTTGGTGCCGTCTTTGACGAACAGCTTGGAACCATAGCCCAGCTTGTGGCTGGCACGCTCTTCGCCGTGTTCGTCGTTGATCACCAGCTTCATGTTCCGGCCCATGACCAGGCTTTCGCCTGCGGCATTGACCAGGATCTGCGGGTTCTCGAACGAAACGACGCCTTCCTGGCTGGCTTCCTGGAACGACTGCTGACCACCTTGGGCAACACCACCGATGTGGAAGGTCCGCATCGTCAGCTGTGTACCCGGTTCACCGATGGACTGAGCGGCGATGATGCCGACAGCCTCACCTGTGTTCACGATAGTACCGCGCGCAAGGTCACGACCGTAGCACATCGCGCAGACGCCTTCCTCTGACTCACAGGTCAGAGGCGAGCGGATGCGGGCCGACTGAACACCGGCTTCATCGATCGAGTCAGCCATACGCTCATCGATCAACTGACCGGTTGCCACCAATACCTCATCCGATCCCGGACGCAGGATATCACTTGCCGCCACGCGACCCAGCACACGCTCGGCCAGGGATGCAACAACCTCACCGTCATTCACCGCTGCTTCTGCAGTGATGCCACGTTCAGTGCCACAGTCGATCTCACGAACGATGCAGTCCTGCGCGACGTCCACCAGACGACGGGTCAGGTAACCCGAGTTCGCCGTCTTCAGAGCGGTATCCGACAGACCCTTACGAGCACCGTGGGTCGAGTTGAAGTACTCGAGAACGGTCAGACCTTCTTTAAAGTTCGAGATGATCGGCGTCTCGATGATGTCGCCGTTCGGCTTGGCCATCAGGCCGCGCATACCGCCCAGCTGCTTCATCTGAGTAACCGAGCCACGCGCACCGGAGTGGGCCATCATGTAGACCGAGTTCGGTTCCTGCTCGGAGCCGTCCTCTGCCCGATCCGACGACGAGATCGTCGACATCATAGCCTCGGTGACGCGGTCGTTACACTTCGACCAGGCATCGACAACCTTGTTGTACTTTTCGCCCTGAGTGATCAGGCCGTCCATGTACTGTTGTTCAAAGTCTTTCACCTGACCGCGGGTGTCATCGACGATGCCCCACTTGTCATCTGGGATGACCATGTCGTCCTTACCGAACGAGATGCCCGCCTTGAACGCTTCTTTGAAGCCCATCGACATGATCTGGTCACAGAAGATAACCGACTCTTTCTGACCGCAATACCGGTAGACGGTGTCGATGACCTGCTGCACTTCTTTCTTCCGCAGCAGGCGGTTGACCAGCTCGAACGGCGCTTTGTTGTTCATCGGCAGCAGAGCACCCAGGCGCAGACGGCCCGGAGTGGTCTCGAAACGCTTCTGAACTTCGTTGCCTTCGTCGTCGATCTGCGTGATCCGCGCGGTGATCTTGGTGTGCAGATGCACTTCACCGGCGTCCAGCGCGTGCTGAACTTCTTCGATAGACCCGAAGACCTTGCCTTCACCCGGCATGCCTTCGCGTTCAAGCGTCACATAGTAGAGACCCAGGATCATATCCTGCGACGGAACGATGATCGGTGCGCCGTTTGCAGGCGACAGAACGTTGTTCGTCGACATCATCAGAACGCGCGCTTCCAGCTGGGCCTCAAGGCTCAGCGGGACGTGAACGGCCATCTGGTCACCGTCGAAGTCGGCGTTAAAGGCCGAACAGACCAGTGGGTGCAGCTGGATGGCTTTACCTTCGATCAGGACCGGCTCAAAAGCCTGAATGCCAAGACGGTGCAGCGTCGGCGCACGGTTCAGCATGACAGGGTGTTCGCGGATCACCTCGTCGAGGATATCCCACACTTCGGGACGCTCTTTCTCGACCAGTTTCTTCGCCTGTTTCACGGTCGAAGACAGACCCTTGGCTTCAAGGCGCGAGTAGATGAACGGCTTGAACAGTTCCAGCGCCATCTTCTTGGGCAGACCACACTGGTGCAGCTTGAGTTCCGGACCGGTTACAATGACCGAACGGCCCGAGAAGTCGACACGCTTACCCAAAAGGTTCTGACGGAAGCGGCCCTGCTTGCCTTTCAGCATGTCCGACAGCGATTTCAGCGGACGCTTGTTGGCGCCGGTGATCACGCGGCCACGACGGCCGTTGTCGAACAGAGCGTCCACGGATTCCTGCAGCATCCGCTTTTCGTTGCGGACGATGATGTCAGGCGCGCGCAGTTCGATCAGACGCTTCAGACGGTTGTTCCGGTTGATGACACGGCGATACAGATCGTTCAGATCCGAGGTCGCGAAACGGCCACCATCCAGCGGGACCAGCGGACGCAGTTCCGGCGGAATGACCGGGATCACGGTCATAACCATCCACTCAGGCCGGTTGCCCGACTCGAGGAAGCTTTCGACAACCTTCAGACGCTTGATGATCTTCTTGGGCTTCAGTTCGCCGGTTGCTTCGGCCAGATCAGCGCGCAGCTGCTCGGCTTCGGCTTCCAGATCGATCTGGGCCAGCATCTCACGGATAGCTTCGGCACCGATATTGGCGGTGAACGCGTCCATGCCATAGGCATCCTGCGCATCCATGTACTCTTCTTCGGTCAGCATCTGGCCGTAGGTCAGGTCAGTCAGACCGGGCTCGATAACGACGTAGTTTTCAAAGTACAGAACGCGTTCCAGATCGCGCAGCGTCATGTCCAACATCAGACCGATGCGGGACGGCAGCGATTTCAGAAACCAGATATGTGCAACGGGTGCTGCCAGTTCGATGTGGCCCATACGCTCACGGCGGACTTTCTGCAGGGTGACTTCCACACCGCATTTCTCGCAGACAACGCCGCGATACTTCATCCGCTTATATTTGCCGCACAGACATTCGTAATCTTTGATCGGGCCAAAAATACGCGCGCAGAACAGACCGTCACGTTCAGGCTTGAACGTCCGGTAGTTGATGGTTTCGGGTTTCTTGATCTCGCCATAGGACCAAGACAGAATCCGCTCGGGCGACGCCAGCGAGACCTTGATCTCGTCGAAGACCTTCGGGGGCGTCAGCGGGTTGAACGGGTTATTGGTGATTTCCTGGTTCATTTAAAGTCCCTTTCTTAGGGGATTTAGAAGAAGATGATACGGACCGACGCTAGGAAGGCGAACCCTCCAAAAAGAAAGAGTATCGGTCTTAGAATCTTGAACAGGGTTGAGGTGCTGTACGGGGCGTATTGAATTGACGCTATTATGAGGCAGCCACTCAGGTAAGCTCCTAGGACACCAGTCCATACTGGAAGCTCCCCAACCCAGTTCATTGATTACTCATCCACCTCCGCATCCAGGAGTTCCATATTCAGGCCGAGGCCACGGACTTCTTTCACCAGAACGTTGAACGATTCTGGTACGCCCGCTTCAAAGTTATCCTCGCCCTTGACGATCGACTCATAGACCTTGGTCCGACCGGCGACGTCATCCGATTTCACGGTGAGCATCTCCTGCAGGGTGTAGGCGGCGCCGTAAGCTTCCAGAGCCCAGACCTCCATCTCACCAAAGCGCTGACCACCGAACTGCGCCTTACCACCCAGCGGCTGCTGGGTAACCAAGCTGTACGGACCGGTCGAACGCGCGTGGATCTTGTCATCCACCAGGTGGTGCAGTTTCAGCAGGTACTTGATGCCCACGGTCACCGGACGTGCGAATTGCTCACCCGTACGACCGTCGAACAGAATCGACTGACCGCTTTCCGAGAAGCCCGCACGCACCAGCGCGTCGTTGACGTCCGCCTCTTTGGCGCCGTCGAAGACCGGGGTTGCGATCGGAACACCGCGGGTCACGTTGCCCGCAGCCTCGATCAGGCCATCCTCGTCCAGACCGGTGATGCCTTCTTCGTAGACATTCTCACCATACGCCAGCTTCATCGCTTCGCGCACCGGGGTCAGATCGCCGGAGCGGCGGTATTCACCCAGAGCGTCGTCGATGTTCAGACCCAGACCACGTGCGGCCCAACCCATATGGGTTTCAAGGATCTGACCGACATTCATACGCGAAGGCACACCCAGCGGGTTCAGACAGAAGTCAACCGGCGTACCATCGGCCAGGAACGGCATGTCTTCCATCGGAACGACCTTGGAGATCACACCTTTGTTCCCGTGACGACCGGCCATCTTGTCGCCCGGCTGCAGCTTGCGCTTCACGGCGATGAAGACTTTGACCATCTTCATCACACCCGGCGGCAGGTCGTCGCCACGGCGGACCTTCTCAACCTTGTCCTCGAAACGGGCGTCCAAAGCACGCTTTTGCACTTCGTACTGCTCGTTCAGAGCCTCGACGATCTGTGCGTCCTGCTCACCTTCCAGCGCCAGCTGCCACCACTGACCACGGGTCAGGGTTTCCAGCAGCTCCTCGGTGATCACAGACCCTGCCTTGACGCCTTTCGGGCCTTTGACAGCGGTTTTACCCAGGATCAGACCTTGCAGACGCGCATAGATGTTGCGGTCGAGGATCGCCAACTCATCATCCCGGTCACGGGCCAGACGTTCGACTTCCTCACGCTCGATCTGCAGCGCACGTTCGTCTTTCTCGACGCCGTGACGGTTGAAGACGCGGACTTCGACGACAGTCCCGTAATCGCCCGGCTTCACGCGCAGCGAGGTGTCGCGCACGTCAGATGCTTTTTCACCGAAGATGGCGCGCAGCAGCTTTTCTTCCGGGGTCATCGGGCTTTCGCCCTTCGGAGTGATCTTGCCGACCAGAATATCGCCCGGCTCAACATCCGCGCCGATGTAAACGATGCCCGCCTCGTCGAGGTTGCGCAGCGCTTCTTCACCGACATTCGGGATGTCGCGGGTGATCTCTTCCGGGCCCAGCTTGGTATCACGGGCGGCGACTTCAAATTCCTCGATATGGACCGAGGTAAAGACGTCATCCCGCGCGATACGTTCCGAGATCAGGATCGAGTCTTCGTAGTTGTAACCGTTCCACGGCATGAACGCGACGACCACGTTCTTACCAAGGGCCAGTTCACCCATATCGGTCGACGGACCATCGGCGATGACCTCGCCCTTCTGGACAGTGTCACCTACCTTGATCAGCGGACGCTGGTTGATGCAGGTGTTCTGGTTCGACCGCTGGAATTTGCGCAGACGGTAGATATCAACGCCAGCGTCGCCCAGTTCCAGATCTTCGGTAGCGCGGATAACGATACGCTGGGCATCAACCTGGTCGATGATTCCGGCGCGTTTCGCCTGGATAGCAGCGCCTGAGTCGATCGCAACCTTTTCCTCGATCCCGGTACCGACCAGCGGTGCCTCGGCACGCAGCAGTGGAACCGCCTGACGTTGCATGTTCGAGCCCATCAGAGCGCGGTTGGCGTCGTCATTTTCAAGGAACGGGATCAGCGATGCAGCAACCGATACCAGCTGTTTCGGCGACACGTCGATCAGGTCCACATTCTCGCGCGGAGCCAGAGTGTAGTCACCGGCCTGACGGGTCGACACCAGATCGTTGATGAACTTGCCATCCGCATCCAGCGTCGCGTTCGCCTGCGCCACGGTGTGACGCATTTCTTCGGTCGCGGACATGTAGTGAACCTCATCGGTCACCTCAGCGTCTTTGACGACGCGATACGGTGTTTCGATGAAGCCATACTTGTTCACGCGGGCGAAGGTGGCCAGCGAGTTGATCAGGCCGATGTTCGGACCTTCCGGCGTTTCAATCGGGCACATCCGGCCATAGTGGGTCGGGTGTACGTCGCGGACCTCAAAGCCCGCACGCTCGCGCGTCAGACCACCAGGGCCAAGCGCCGAAAGGCGGCGTTTGTGAGTAACTTCCGACAGCGGGTTGGTCTGGTCCATGAACTGCGACAGCTGCGACGAGCCGAAGAATTCACGAACAGCAGCCGCAGCCGGTTTCGCGTTGATCAGGTCCTGAGGCATGACAGTGTCGATCTCGACCGACGACATACGCTCTTTGATCGCGCGCTCCATGCGCAACAGGCCAACGCGGTACTGGTTTTCCATCAGTTCGCCGACCGAACGCACACGACGGTTGCCGAGGTGGTCGATATCATCCACGTCGCCCGTACCATCGCGCAGCTCCACCAACGCTTTGATGCAGGCCACGATGTCTTCGCGGCGCAGGGTGCGCGTGGTGTCCGGCGCGTCCAGCGCCAGACGCATGTTCATTTTCACGCGGCCAACGGCAGACAGGTCATAACGCTCGCTATCGAAGAACAGGGTATCGAACAGGGCCGAAGCAGCTTCGACGGTGGGCGGTTCACCCGGACGCATGACGCGGTAGATGTCCATGAGCGCGCTTTCGCGGTTCATGTTCTTGTCCTGCGCCATGGTGTTACGCATGTAGGGACCGACATTGACATTGTCGATGTCCAGAACCGGGATGTCGGTGATGCCCGCGTCGATCAGCTCCTTTGCGGTGCCGCCGATCAGGTCGCCGTCTTTGTCGTATTCCAGTGTCAGCTCGTCCCCGGCTTCGACATAGATCGCACCGGTTTCTTCGTTGATGATGTCTTTGGCGACATACTTGCCGACGATGTTGTCGAAAGGCACCAGCAGGTTGGTGACGGTACCTTCGTCGATCAGCTTCTTGACTGCACGCGGAGTGACTTTCTTGCCCGCTTCGGCAACGACTTCACCGGATTTCGCGTCGACCAGATCATAGGTCGGGCGGGTGCCGCGCACACGTTCCGGGAAGAACGGCGTTACCCAGCCCTTCTTCTTGTCCAGCTTGTAGGACACGGTGTTGTAATACGCGTCCATAATCGCTTCCTGATCCAGACCCAGCGCATAGAGCAGGGTTGTCACAGGCAGTTTGCGGCGACGGTCGATACGGGCGAACACGATGTCTTTGGCGTCGAACTCAAAGTCAAGCCAGCTGCCGCGATACGGGATGATGCGGCAGGCAAACAGCAGTTTACCCGAGGAATGGGTCTTGCCCTTGTCGTGGTCAAAGAACACACCGGGCGAGCGGTGCATCTGGGACACGATCACACGCTCGGTGCCGTTCACGATGAACGTTCCGTTCGGTGTCATCAGGGGCATATCGCCCATGAACACGTCCTGTTCCTTGATGTCTTTGACCGATTTCGCGCCGGTGTCCTCATCGACATCAAACACGATCAGACGCAAAGTGACCTTCAGCGGCGCGCTATAGGTCATGTCGCGCTGCATGCACTCTTCGACGTCGTATTTTGGTCTCTCCAGATCGTATTTCACGAACTCCAGAACGGAGGTTTCGTTGAAATCCTTGATCGGGAAAACCGACTGGAACACGCCGTTGATGCCTTCGCCGTCTGTGGGCTGTTCTGCATCGCCGGAGCGCAGGAAAAGATCATAAGAAGATTTCTGCACCTCAATGAGGTTCGGCATTTCCAAAACTTCGCGGATTTTGCCGTAATATTTACGAAGACGTTTCTGGCCAAGGAACGTTTGAGCCATGTCAGATGTCACCTTTCGATGTTCTCAGCGGGCAAAGACACCGTCGGGCCCCGGTATCTTGCACATTCGAGACGACACGTCCGGATCAATTCATGGCCACCGTCCCGAGTGGCGGCCTCCCGATCCGAAAACCGTGTCTTAGAAAACGCCCCATCGGTTTAGGCCCTTTCTAAGACAGGTTCGGCTGGACCCGGATTTCTCCGGGACCAGCCAAATTTCCGGTGCATCCGCGATGCACCAAAAGACTGACTTAGGCCAGTTCGACCTCGGCGCCAGCTGCTTCCAGCTTGCCTTTGATCTCTTCGGCTTCGTCTTTCGACACAGCTTCTTTGATCTTGCCGCCGGCTTCGACCAGTTCCTTGGCTTCTTTCAGGCCCAGGCCGGTGATGCCGCGAACTTCTTTGATGACGTTGATTTTCGAAGCGCCGGCGTTCTTGAGAACGACGTCGAATTCGGTTTTTTCTTCCTCGGCTGCACCGCCAGCATCGCCAGCTGCGCCTGCGACCATTACGGCGCCGCCAGCGGCGGGCTCAATGCCGTACTCGTCTTTGAGGATGGTTTTCAGTTCTTGTGCTTCCAGCAGGGTCAGACCAACGATCTCTTCTGCCAGTTTCTTCAGATCAGCCATTGTATCAGCTCTTTCCGTTTACAGTGTGTGTTCCAACGTCAGGGCACATGCCCCACGCAGATCATTCAGTGCCAACCGCTTACGCAGCTTCCGCCTTCTCTTCGATGGTGGAAAGGATGCTTGCGATGTTGCTTGCAGGTGCGCCAATTGCGCCGGCGATGTTCGAAGCAGGCGCGCCGATGCAGCCCACGATCGAAGCAATAAGCTCTTCACGCGACGGCATTTTCGACACGGCTGTAACACCAGCCCGGTCCAGAGCGTTCTCACCCATTGCACCGCCAAGAATTTCGAACTTTTGGTTCTCTTTGGCGTAGTCCTCGGCCACTTTGGCTGCTGCCACAGGGTCTTCGGAATAGGTCAGAACGGTCATCCCTGTCAGCAGGTCGGCCATGCTTTCACACGGCTTACCCTCAAGGGCGATTTTGGCGAGCCTGTTCTTGGCAACACGCACTGCACCACCCGCGTCACGAGCACGTGCGCGCAGGTCCTGCATCTCGGCAACTGTCAGACCGGCGTAGTGCGATACGACTACGACGCCAGAGCTTTCGAAGATCTGGCCGAGTTCCTCGACCACTTTCTCTTTCTGGGCTCTATCCACAGTTCTCTCCAAGTTAGGGGCGATACCTCACCCCGGCTCATATTTGCCGCAGCTTTCGCTCCGGCGTTCAGGTCCGTAGTTACGGGATTGGCCAAAATGCGCCCGAGAGCTGGACCCTCAGAATTCTTTGGTCTTACCCGTCTCAGGCAGGGAATTAAGACCTGTCGTGAGGTCACCCACCGTCTTGGACGAAACGAAATAAAGCGCACGACGAATCGCACGCTTTGTTCCGCAAGTCTCTTTAGGGCAGATGACTCCGGTTTCCAAGAGGTAAATTGCACCCCCTGAAGATACGGCTGCGTCTTGGCAAGAGGGTCAATTCGCTCGACGAACCACCCCGAAGAACAGCGTAAAAATCACGCCTGTCATTAATGCGCGCTTCGTCGGGGCGCAAACAACCTTGCAATAGGCATCTCAATGTGAGCTTTTATGCAAAAAATGCGATCAAGCAGGCACTTCGACGATGACATCAGCATTTCGCTTGAAGCAGCGCGCAGCGCGCTTCGGAAGCATCTTTGTAAGCGTTCTCACTATCACGCTTTATCATCGGTATCTTTGTCTGACGGCTTTCGCGAAGGGTTCTTATGGCTGGACATATAACGCCCACCAGGGTTTCGACCCCACAACTGCCTTTTTCGTCGACAAGGGACCCGTCTTGTGGCTCGGTGTTGCCGGCGACGTCTTGTTTGCTACTGCAACTGCACTTTTGTTTACATTAGCACCCTACACGGTTCTTCTGATCTCATTCGGTGTCTTGGCGTTTTTCTATGCGTCCAACATCGAACACGTTAAAGCCAATCTGACGTCTATCGATCTCGATCTCCTGAGCTTTGCAACCGACACAACATTTATCGACGCGCATCTGACCTCAGGGATCATCGTGAACGCTGCTATTTTCTTCGCCATTGCGCTGGTTTTACTGCGACTGGAACGCTTGGGACATGTTGCCCGATTTAGCGTTCTTATCGGAGTGGCTCTAAGCACCGCGGCATTTGCCTATATCCCGAACAGTTTTCGCATCAGCGAGCCTGCCTGGCTGCAAACTCATCCGCTGCTTCCAACACTCGGCCAGTCAAGACTAGAAACATCGGACAGGAACTTCGATACCGCCGCCTTTGACCGCGCCCAAGTGATTGAACTCGGACCAGAGCGGTTGAACGTACTCTTTGTTTATTTGGAAGGGCTTTCCCGATTTAGCCTGACCAAAGCAGATATGAAAACTCTGGGCACCCTCGCAGACCAGAACATCAGCCTTGAACGTTTTGTCGGACATCAATTGATCACCTCCAATGGGCTCTACACCACGCTAACCGGAGACGTTCCGAGTTTCATCTCCAGCAAACACAAGTGGGACGATCTGGCCGATAGTGCCGAGGTCACCGCTGAGGCGCTGCCGGTTGTCCTATCCGAGCAAGGCTATCATACCGCCTTCCTGCAAAGCGCTCCTTTGGCATTCATGTCAAAAGACACACACCTTGCTGAACTGGGTTTTGAGGAGTTGCGCGGAAATCAGGATTGGTCATCCGGAGATGGTGTTCTCCGCAATGGGTGGGGCATTGATGATCGCTCCTTGTTCCGAAACGTCGTCAACTACATCGATGATCTGGACGGAACGCAACCCTGGTTCATTTCGGTTCTGACAACCGGCACTCACGCGCCTTACAACGTTCCCCATGACTTCCTGCCCCAAGAGATCTCTGCGCGCTATCGCGCGCTGAAATATCTCGACATCGCAGTTGCGGAGTTGATGCAGAAGTTGGAAGTCAGGGGGCTGCTGGCTAACACCGTTGTCATATTCACCGCTGATGAATCCCGCGAGTCCTCAAGCCTGCCGCCTTTAGACAACCAAATACTACTCAGCTGGCTACCATTCATAGCCATACATCCCAGTCAAGCGACACAGTCGGTAAATCAAGTCCTCCCAAACAAAATGACCCGGGATCTGGTATTGAAACTTGCCACAAATACCGCGGTGCCCGATTTGCAAGCGTTCGCCGCGGAGTCTGAACCAGTCATCTTTGGAAACGTTTTCGATGGCCGTATCTTCTGGTACGAACCTCAGACCGGGGATTTCTTTGCCTGCCTGAAAGGCGCTCAACTGGGCTGCGAGTATTGGCGCGATGTGCACGACATTACCCGCCCAACAATGGGCATCAGGACTGGTCAGGCCTTTTTCCCAAATCTCAAAAACGCCATTCTGGATCGCGAGTGAGATGACTCTGAGCGTGCGGGCCATTGACAGCGACATTCCGCTGCGGTCACGTCACACATGGAGACGCGGAACAGGCGCGGGTTCGAGGGCACAATGACGCCAGTCACCTCTGACGAATACGACAAGGCCAGTGCCTGCGCGGATGAATTGGTGCAACGCTGTCTGAAAACGCCTGTCACTCAAGTAGAGTTCCTCTGCCGGTCGCATGCGTTCCCCGACACCCGTCTTGTTTGGAAAGTCGAAAGCTCAGGTCGTAACTACGCACTAAAACTCGACACGCTTTCACCCGAAACCGGGCGCCTTGGCAAAGAGTTTGACCTGCTAGAACAATTGACGGGATACTTCAAGACCAACCCAACCAATCGGGTTGTGAGGCCCGTTTACTTGTCCCCAAGCGATCAATTCATGGTCACTGAGTTCGTAGACCGTCCGACAGCAACGGACATTATCTACAATAGTAACAACGAAGCACAGGTCGCGCAAATCTATCGTCGGTCGGGATCATGGCTGCACGACCTGCACGGGTTTAAAGCATCGACTGATTACGCATTCCGTCCTCGCTGGATGACTGAGAGCATAGATGATCTGAGT
Organism: Ruegeria sp. B1; assembly: GCF_056535885.1. Taxonomy (NCBI): domain Bacteria; kingdom Pseudomonadati; phylum Pseudomonadota; class Alphaproteobacteria; order Rhodobacterales; family Roseobacteraceae; genus Ruegeria; species Ruegeria sp. B1. The sequence goes on from NZ_JBQFJA010000001.1 coordinate 4,485,619, forward strand.
GCAAATCTGCCGCCACACGTCGCACAGATCACCCGACCCATGGTCGAAAGCTTTCTGAACGAAGCTGTCGCTCTGAAAAACCGTATGGACTTGCGGGTTTTCTCACACGGGGATTTTCATGGTTCAAACCTGATTATGGGGAAAGGCACCTCAATCGGGCTGGATTTTACCGAGGCACGAGACAAGCTCGCCGTCTATGATATCGTTGACCTTCTGAAGGCAGATATCTTCCGAGATGGAGACGAAAGCGATGTTGACCGAAGTGGTATTCTGAGCCGAAACAAACAGATGTTCTTTCGCCAGTACCGCCACCCCGTAGATATGGAGGTTCTCGATTGCTGCCTGCGAGGACGGCTGCTGAAAGATTGGCTGCGCCTTTGGCAGGCCGGCTTCACCTGCAGCGATTTCGAACTTCTAAAACGCGACCGCCTGGAACTGCGCCTCAAACAGGCCTTTCGATCGGCGCAAAAATAAACCCGAGCGGCGACGGCCACCCGGGTTTCACAACATGTTGCTTTTGAGCTCGGGCTCACTCGCCCGACGCGGCCGCCACATCCAGTGTCACACCCGGGCCCATGGTCGAGCTCAGCGCGATCTTCTTCATGTAGGTGCCTTTGGCGCCCGACGGCTTCGCCTTGGCGACGGCGGAGATAAAGGCACGAACGTTTTCGACCAGCTTGGCTTCGTCAAACGACGCTTTGCCAACACCGGCGTGCACAACGCCGCCTTTTTCCGCCTTGAATTGAACTTCACCGCCCTTGGCTGCTTCTACGGCCGCTTTCACGTCCATAGTCACGGTGCCAACTTTCGGGTTTGGCATAAGATTGCGAGGGCCCAGAACTTTGCCCAGACGGCCGACAATCGGCATCATGTCCGGGGTGGCGATGCAGCGATCGAACTCGATGGTGCCGCCCTGAACGGTTTCCATCAGATCCTCTGCCCCAACGATATCCGCGCCCGCTTCTTTTGCTTCGTCAGCCTTGGGGCCGCGCGCAAAGACAGCAACGCGCATCGATTTGCCGGTGCCGTTCGGCAGGCCAACAACGCCACGAACCATTTGGTCCGCGTGACGGGTGTCAACGCCGAGGTTCAGTGCGATTTCGACGGTTTCGTCAAACTTAGACGTTGCGTGGGCCTTAACCAGTGCAACCGCTTCTTCAACCGACAGATCTGTCTTGCCAGCGAAAGCTTCGCGCGCAGTGCGCGTACGTTTACCGAGTTTTGCCATCTTACTTCACCTCGATGCCCATAGAGCGGGCCGAGCCCAGGATGATCTGCATTGCGCCTTCGACGTCGTTGGCGTTCAGATCTTTCATTTTGGCTTCGGCGATTTCGCGAACCTGCTTGCTGGTCACGGTGGCCACGGTCTCACGACCGGGGTTTTCCGCACCACGGGGGCGGTTCCGCTTGCCAACCGGCTTCAGACCAGCTGCTTTTTTCAGGTAATAAGACGCGGGCGGCGTCTTGATGTCCATGGTGAAGGACTTGTCCTGATAATAGGTGATCACGGTCGGGCACGGAGCGCCGGGCTCCATGTCTGCGGTCTTGGCGTTGAACGCCTTGCAGAATTCCATGATGTTGATGCCGCGCTGACCCAGCGCCGGACCAACTGGCGGCGATGGGTTCGCCTGACCTGCAGGAACCTGCAGTTTCATTGTACCAGCAAGCTTCTTGGCCATTTGGTTTTCCTTTCAACGTAGGTGAAACGCGTTCCACCCGGTTTATGTTGCGTGGTCCGGCCCGGGATCGCGATCCCGGCAACCTCCCACGAGAGAATCTCGCCCGAAGACGATAATGGCGGCACTTATAGAGGAATGCGGGGGTTGGCAAGTGGGAGCCGTTGAAACCCGAAACCTGCACCGAGCCAAATACGGTGTGATTTTAGTGACGGACGAAGCAACCGTAAAACAGTCCACAATACACTTTCGCTCCGCAGCCAATTTGTCTTGCCAATAAGATTTAGCATTTTCACTGTCAGCGCAACGGTTTGAGGTCGACACAAATCGTCTGACACGGGACCAAAGACCCGGCTGTAGGAGGGAACAATGAAGATCATATCGGGAGGGCAGACTGGCGTGGACTCGGCCGCACTTGAATTTGCCCTGCAAAACAGCCTCAGACATGGGGGTTGGGTTCCCAAAGGGCGTCTCAATGAAAACGGTCGCATTCCCGCACAGTTTAAAGGGTTGGTCGAAGCGCTTACACCTGAACCCAATGAAAGAACGCGGCTCAATGCAGGTTCCAGTGATGCAACACTGATTATCACGGATCGATCTCAAAGCCCCGGAACAACCTACACCAGCGAAGTGGCGAAAGAACTCGGAAAGCCTGTCCTGTGCATCGATCTTTCACAGAACGGCGAAAAGCTGAGAGAGCGACTCTGGCACTGGCTCACATCGACCGACCCGGTTGTCTTGAACATTGCCGGTCCTCGAGAGTCCGAAGCGCCCGGCATCCAATCAAAGGCACTGACCTTTCTGAATACTACCCTTTTGCCTTTCCTGAACTCTGCTTCTTAGCCTGCGTAAGGTCCAGTTCAATAGGCGTTTACCCGCCAAAGATCGACAACGATTCCTTCGGCTTCGCGCCGACCTCGACAGCGATCATTAGACTCGGCGCTTGTTCATCCACTCGAACGCGTTGGATGGTACGGTTCAAACACTAGACGTCGCTGAAAAGTGACGTGTCGGTCGGCAATGCCAAGCTGTGCAGCGGCTGCCGGAGGCTCAAGTGCGGGTTCACCAAAACCTCAGCGATATCGCAGATTGTCCCGACTCAACTGATCCAACTTGGTAACGCCCATCAGTTTCATGTCACGTTCGATTTCTGTCTTTAGATTGCCCAGCGCCTTTTCCACGCCCGCCTGACCGGCAGCTGCCAGCGCATAGAGGTACAATCGCCCACCGGAACACGCCTTGGCCCCAACTGACAGCGCCTTAAGGACATGGGTCCCGCGTTGGATGCCGCCTTCACAGATGACGTCGATCTTGTCGCCGACGGCGTCGCAGATTTCGGCCAGCTGATCAAACGGTGCGCGCGAACCGTCCAGCTGTCGTCCGCCGTGGTTCGAAACCATAATCCCCGTGCATCCGATGTCGACCGCACGTTTCGCGTCCTCAACACTCATGATGCCCTTCAACGCAAACTGACCGTTCCACTGCGCGCACAGCTTTTCGGCGTCTTTCCAGTTCATGGACTGGTCGAGCATCGTCGAAAAATAGTCGCCAACCGAAACCGCCAGATTGGTGCCGGCGCTGACATATCCCGACAAGTGGGGCATATCGAATTTCTCTTTGGTCAAAAAGTTCCAGGCCCAGGCCGGGTGCGTCGCAAAACTCAACAGCGAGGACGGTGTCAGTTTTGGTGGAGAAGTAAACCCCGTATGCAAATCCCGTTCGCGGTTGCCTCCGGTGATCGTATCAACGGTCAGAGCCATCACGTTGAAATTCGCGGCACGCGCACGCTCCAGCAACGCATCATTGAGGCCCCGGTCCTTGTGAAAATAGAACTGGAACATTTTGGGCGTGTCGGTAATTTCCGCAATTTCCTCGACCGTCACTGTTGCCAACGACGAAACTCCAAACATCGTGCCGTACTTATCCGCAGCGCGCGCGACCGCCCGCTCTCCGTCATAGTGAAACAGGCGCTGCAGAGCCGTTGGCGCGCAGTAGATTGGCATGTTCAGCTTCTGGCCCATAACCTCGACGCTCATATCAACGTCTTCGACACCAGCCAGAACATTGGGCACCAAATCGACGTCATCATAGGCAGAGGTGTTGCGGCGATAGGTGATTTCATCATCCGCCGCGCCATCGATGTAATGAAAAATCGGACTGGGAAGCCGGCGCTTTGCCAGCTTTCGAAACTCCTGGAAATTATGGCAACTCGCGAGCCCCATCGTACGCCTCCAATTTTGGTAATATTTTTTTACCAATTTAGGTATACGCAGATTCTAGACCCATGACAAGAAAAAACACCCGCCGTTGGGAAACGGCGGGTGTTTTTATTTATTTCAGAGGTTTGGTCGGGTTAACTCTGTTTTGTAACCTGCGTAAAGTCCAACTCGACCGGGGTTTCCCGACCAAAAATCGAGACCGAAACCTTCAGTTTCTGGTTGTCGTCGTCCACACCTTCGACCATGCCATCGAAATCCTCGAACGGGCCGTCGTTGACCTTGACCTTTTCGCCGACCTCAAAGGTGATCATCAGCTTGGGCGCTTCTTCGCCTTCCTGAACACGGTTGAGGATCTGGTTCACCTCGGCATCGCGCATCGGCATAGGGCGACCTTGCGGTCCCAGGAAACCCGTGACGCGGTTGATCGAGTTGATCAGGTGATAGCCCTGATCCGACATCTCCATATGCACCAGCACGTAGCCGGGCATGAAACGACGCTCGGTCGTGACCTTCTTGCCCCGACGCACTTCGATTACCTCTTCGGTGGGCACCAGAACTTCGTCGATATCGTCCTCAAGGCCCTGCTCGGATACCGACGTGCGGATCTGCTCTGCGATCTTCTTTTCGAAATTCGAAAGAACGCTGACCGAATACCACCGTTTCGCCATGAACCTGTCGTCCTTGTTTGCCTTTGGCGCATCCAACCAACCGGACACACCCTGTATTGAAATCCTGTTGCGGCTGTCCCGCGTCATCCGGAATAAAAAGCGGCGCGCAGCCCGAATCGCCACACGCCCACCCCGAAAGGTACCGCGTCACCTACTCTGACATTGCGCGCTGTGCAAGGGGGGACCCGCAGTTTCGGCGGCCCTACAGCCCCGGATTGTCCGTCTTAGCCGAAGGCGCCAAGGATCAATTGCAAACCGCTGCGAATGCCCAAATCAACAAGTGCAAAGAACACGGCCGTCAGGGCGGCCATGATAAACACCATCACCGTGGTCAACAGCACTTCGCGCCGGGTCGGCCAAACGACCTTCGCAACTTCGGCACGGACTTGCTGAATGAACTGGATCGGGTTGGTGGTGGCCATTTGGCGTTATCTCTCTGCTAGCAATGGGCCGGACATAGCGGGGCATTACGGCAATTTCAAGGGCAGTTGGTGGCGGATTTGAACGCGAATCACGGCTTGGGCCGGTCATCCCATTCGTCGCTCAAGATGCGGCGGGCATCGCCCTCGGGGTCTTCATATTGATTGGAGCGCACGGTGTAAACGAACGCAACCAGTCCAATGCCTCCTAACAACAGGGAAATCGGGATCAGATAGGCGAGCACTTCCATTCACATCACCTCAGCCGCAGCGCGTTCACAGAAACTGTAATCGACGAGGTCGACATCGCCAAGGCCGCGATCAGAGGAGTGGCAAGCCCGGCCACCGCCAACGGCACCGCGATCACATTGTAGACAGTGGCAATTTGGAAATTTTCGCGAATCCGTTTGGTGGCTTTGACCGCCGTACTGCAAGCATCCGCGATTGGGGACAGGTCATTGCCCAGCAGAACGATGTCTGATGCGACCCGTGCCGCGTCGAGGGCCGATGCCGGAGAGATCGACACATGCGCCGCCGCAAGAGCCGCCGTGTCGTTCAAACCATCGCCCACCATGAGAACATGACGACCCTCGTCATTCAGGGCCTGGATCCGATTGGCCTTGTCCTGCGGGAGCGCTTCGGCAATCCAGTCCTTGATCCCGAGTTTTTCGGCCAGCGTTCTAACCGCCCCTTGCGAGTCGCCAGAAATCAGGATGACCCGCTTGCCGGATTGTTGGAATGCCTCAACAGCCTCCGCCGCGCCAGGGCGTAGAGCGTCGTTGAACCTGAAAGCCTGCGGAGTCTGGTCTCCAATTGCCAGCCATGCAGCGGTTTCGGCCCCTTGGTTGGCGCCGATCCAAGCGGCTCGCCCCAGTCGAACGCGCTGCCCGCGATACTCGCCTTCAGTTCCAAACCCCGGCACTTCTGCGACATCGCGAATCTTGGCCGGTTTAACGCCGGCCGCGCGGGCCGCCTGCGCCAGCGCAAGTGACAACGGGTGTGCGGACGCTTCGGCCAGCGCCAGAGCGACTTCAAGATCGGCGCGGCTGTGCTCTCCCAGGTTCGTCAGTTCCGGCGTGCCAGACGTCAGGGTTCCTGTTTTGTCAAACACAACCGTGTCCACTTCGGCCAACCGCTCAAGGGCCGTGGCGTGTTTGATCAGCATGCCTTTGCGGAACAACCGCCCCGAGGCTGCAGTTGTGACCGCAGGCACGGCCAGCCCAAGCGCACAGGGGCAGGTGATGATCAGAACTGCCGCCGCGATGTTCAACGCCGTTCTCAGGTCACCCGAATAGATGTACCACCCCACAAAGCTGAGCGCAGACAGGATATGTACGCCGGGCGCATAAAGCTTGGCTGCCTTGTCCGCCAAGGAGGTATACCGCGACCGGCCTGACTCGGCGATCGCCACCAGATCGGCCATGCGATGCAGCGAGGTATCCTCACCAACCGCCGTTGCACGTATTACAAGTGGGCCGGTCAGGTTGACCTCGCCTGCACTGACCGACCGACCGGCTTCGGCAAACACAGGCAGCGTCTCACCCGTCAGCAGCGACCGGTCAAGCTCGGACTGGCCGGACACAATCTGCCCATCAACCGGCATACGACCGCCGGGCCGCACAAGGATCAGGTCGCCCAGGTTCAGCGAGGCCACTGCGACTTCTTCCTCGGCGCCGTCAACGACGCGAATGGCCCTTGGAACTTCCAGCGCAGTCAGTTCTTCCGCGGCCGAGCGCGCGGCAGCGCGTGTCCGATAGTCCAGATATCGACCTGCCAAAAGAAAGAAGGTCAGGGTCAAGGCCGCGTCAAAGTAAGCGTGTTTGCCGCTCAACGCAGTTTCCCATAGGGACGTGACCAGCGCGAGCAGGATCGCCAGCACGATGGGTACGTCCATGTTCAGGCGCCGAACGCGCAGGGCACTCCAAGCGTTTGCAAAGAAAGGTTGTGCCGAAAACGCAATGGCAGGCAGCGCGATGGCTGCCGAAATCCAATGGAACATGTCCCGTGTCGCATCGGTCGCACCGGACCAGACGGATACGGACAACAGCATCACATTCATCGAGGCAAAGCCGGCAACCGCCAATCGCATCAACAAATCGCGCCCGTCCTTGTCGGTCTGTGTCGCGGACAGGGCGCCCGGATCCAGCTCATGCGCCTCAAAACCGGCACGTTCGAGCACCGGGATCAGATCAGTGGCGCGCGTCTCTGGCGCGGCTTTGATCATGGCCCGTTTCAAGGTCAGGTTGACCCGCGCGTCTTCAACTCCGGGATGGGCGTTCAGCTCACGCTCTACAGTTGAGATACAGGCCGAACAATGAATGCCTGGCAGAGACAGCGCAATCTGCACATCTTCCGGTATAGGCCGGGCAGGCTCCGCCGGGGTTGCAATGCAACCCGGACAAGCTGCCGTGCCGGAAGAAACGCGCGCTGTCACAATTCTAACCCTTCACATACAGCGGAACGCGCTGGGAAAACTCGGCGCCCTCGCCGTCGCGAGCAACCAGACGAATGTTCCAATTTCCCTCACCCAGGGTGGCTGGTGTGGAGTATACAACCCCGTCGAAAACAAAATCCGGCGAGAAATCGTCACGTACATGCGTTGCGCGCCCAACGATGGCCTCAAGCTCAGCCACCTTCACGGGTGCACCGGTTGCATCGGTAATGTGCAGGATCAGAAGCCCGCCCTGTGTTTCAGCCTGAACCTCCCACCCCAGTGCCTGATGCTCCAACAAGCGGTCGTTGAATTCCTGGCTGGCCACATAAGAGTTTTTGACTTCCAGACCCGGAAAGGTCTTGACCGCACTGTAGGCCAACACAAGGTTCACGGTGATAATCACCCCAAACGCAATCACAAAGATTGCCAGAGCGTGTTTCCCGGTAAATTTGCGTTCAGCCATGATCAGTCCCCTCGTCCGCTGAAGGTGGTATCCCTGTAAGCGCGTTCGCCGCTGCTCAGATCTTCAACCCAGATCCGAACGGGCGTTGTTTCAGCCGATGCAGGACCTGTATCCCTGGATGCGGTGATGTAGACACGCGTCAATTGTGCCGTATCGGCGGTGACATTCACAGTATCAATTTCGGTGCCCTCAATCTGCAACTGCAGCTCCGAATCACCGGTCAGAGACAATTTGAACAACCGATCCTCACCATGCTTGTTACGGAGGCGCACATCATAGGTGTTGCGGATGGTGCCGTCAGACATGGTTACGTAGATCGGGTTGCGCTCGGGCGCCACGGTCAGATCGATGTCAGAGCGAATGAACAGCGCGAATAAAAGTGCAAAGCCAACCAGAGACCAAAGCGTGGTGTACATGATTGTTCGCACCCGAAAGATGTGCTTCCAGACACTCGTAGGCGATTGGCCTGACCTTTCGCGGGTTTCGTCGCTCAGCGCCATGTAATCGATCAAACCCCGTGGCTTGCCGATCTTGGCCATCATGTCGTCACAGGCGTCAATACATAACGCACAGGTGATGCATTCCAGCTGTTGTCCGTCCCGGATGTCGATCCCGACCGGGCAGACATTCACACACGCCATACAGTCGATGCAGTCCCCAAGCTCAGAGTCTGCGTCCCGCTTGCCTTTGCCGCGTGGTTCGCCGCGCCACTCGCGGTAGCCGACCACCAGCGTGTCCTCGTCCATCATTGCCGCCTGAATGCGCGGCCATGGACAGGCATAGATGCAGATCTGTTCGCGGGCAAAGCCGCCAAAGAAGAATGTCGTCGCCGTCAGGATCAGCATCGTCGTGTAAGCAACCGGATGCGCATTTCCGGTCACCAAGTCTCGCGCCAATGTCGGGGCGTCCGCGAAATAGAACACCCAAGCCCCGCCCGTGGCCAGACCGATCAAAAACCATGCCGCCCATTTCGAGAGCCTGAGACGCGCCTTGCGGAAGTCGAGTTTCTCCTGACGATGCAGCCTCAGCCGCGCATTTCGATCGCCCTCGATCCAGCGTTCCACAAGAATAAAAAGGTCCGTCCAAACGGTTTGCGGGCAGGCGTACCCGCACCAGACGCGGCCCAGAGCCGAGGTGAACAAAAACAACCCTAAACCGGCCATGATCAGCAAACCGGCAACAAAGTAGAACTCGTGCGGCCAAATCTCGATCCACAAAAAGTAGAACCGGCGATTCGCCAGATCCAGCAGAACCGCCTGATCCGGCAGACTGGGCCCTCGGTCCCACCTAAACCACGGCGTCACGTAATAAATGCCCAGCGTAACCACGAGGATGATCCATTTCAGGTTGCGAAACGGTCCTGATACGCGTCTGGGAAAGATGGGTTCTCGCGCGGCATATAGGCTGGGGGCTGGTTCGGAATCGCTCACGGGCTGGCTCCAGATCTGGCTCTTCTGAGTGTGTTCTTCCAGATCACAGGCATTCAAACTTTGACATGGGTCAAAACGCGCATCGTACAGACATCTTTTGCTGTCATTCAACCCGCGCCATGCGCATCAACCAGCCGACAAAAACCTTCACTGCAGGTCTGAGCGCTGTTTTTGCAGTTAAAACATGATATCCACCGGAATACGGTTCGGCGTACAGTTCAACGATCCTGCCCGCCTGGATGTCGTGCTCGACAAAATGCCGCACGGTGACCGTCACACCCTGCCCGGCCCGCAGCCCGTCCAGCAACAGATTGCCGGGCAATTCGATGCGTCCTGCGCCACGTTCGGGGACTGCACCATGCTGCTCCAGCCAGGTTGTGGCCTCGGTCGTTCCGATCTCTTCCAGCCAGGGCAGCTTTGCCAGTTCAGCCGGTGTCCAATCCGTTTTGCCGCCAAGCAAGTCGGGCGCGGCTACTATAACCATCGGTGTTTTAAGCAACATTTCCGATTGCACGCCCGGCCAGCCGCCCAACCCATAGCGAATGGCCACATCGACCCCGCCAGGACGTAGCTCGACAAGTTCGGGCGTTGGGTCTAGCGCAAGATCAATCCCCGGATGAGTTGCGCGAAATGCCGGAAGACGGGGCATCAACCAGGATGCGGCAAAAGATGACGTCAGCGAGACATGCACCGGCCGGTCTTCACTGACGCGCGTCAGATCCCGCACGGCGGCCTCGATTGTTGTGAACCCCAGATGCAGAGCGCGGGCCAGATGTTCCCCATCCGCGGTCAGCGTCAGGGATTTCCCCGCGCGATCCACAAGCGAAACAGACAGATGATTTTCCAGTGCCTTCAATTGTTGGCTGATTGCAGCGTGGCTGACATTCAGCGCAGCGCCGGCCTCGACCACGTTGCGCCGTTCAGCGAATGCAGAAAAGGCCCTGAGGGATGCCAAAGGCGGCAGTTTTAGCCAATCCATATGTAATTCCTGATTACATAAAGTGATGCTAATTGAGTCGCATTCATAGCGTTAAAGGTCAATCCTGAACTGAGTGAAAGCAGCCTGCAGGAGAAAGATCATGCTAGATGTACTTGCCCGGTCCTTCATGACCGCGACCCGTATTGATACCCACCATATCCGCGATGCACCGAAACCGGACGCAAAGAAACGGCGCTGGTTGCCAGAAGGCCACTGGTGGACGGAAAAACGGCGCGAGGTCGATCTGAATGATCTGTGAATACCGCAGGAACAGCGGGGTTCTGGACCAATCGACGTCAACGACTTAACTTAGGAAGAAAGACACCGGCTGTTCTGGAAACGCGCGAACAGATGGAACAGCCGGTGCCTCAACCTTCGGGCGGCGAACCGCCTGAAGGTATTCTTTTGTCTTTACTGACCGCCACCCAATTGGTGGACATAGGCGGACACGGCGCGGATCTGCGCCTCGGTCAGGCGAGTGTCCCAGGGCGGCATTACGCCAAAGCGGCTGTAGGTCACCGACTCGGTCAACGCCTCTTCGCTACCACCGTATAGCCAGATCGCATCCGTCAGGTTTGGTGCGCCCTGAAAGATGTCACCCTGGCCATTGTCCCCGTGACACACAGAGCAGTTGTCTTCGAAAACAACCTGACCCGCCTGCGCCGCCGCATCATCGGTCTGCGCGTTGGTCAGCGACATCACGTATTGAACAACCTGAGTGATCTCTTCCGGTTCCAGGATCTCGCCAAAGGCCGGCATTTCGGAATAGCGCGTATCATCGCTTTCCTCGCTCCGGATCCCGTAGCTGACAGTCGTCACGATGTCATCCAGCGTACCGCCCCACAGCCATGCGTCATCCAGCAGGTTCGGGAAACCCGGCGCGCCCTGCGCGCCCGAGCCGTGGCACTGTGCGCACCAGGTCCGGAATACCGCGCCGCCTGCGTTTACTGCATACTGCTGCAGTTCAGCATCTTTGGAGATGTCATCAAGCGGAGTTTCGACCAGTTTCACATTCCATGGCGCGTTGGATTCCTCGAACGCGACCATTTCCTCCTGAACCAGTGCCCGTGAAGACCAACCCAGAACACCGGCGGTTGCCGACTGTACCAAGGGCCATGCCGGATACATGATCGTGTAGATCACACCCCAGATGATGGTGGCGTAGAAGGTCCACAGCCACCAGCGCGGCATTGGGTTATCGAACTCCTCGATGCCATCCCAGGTATGGCCGGTGGTGTTTGGATCACCCGGCTGTTTTTCAGGTGTCTTGCTCATTTCCTCGCCTCCTCGGATTCGGCGGGTTTGTCTTGATGCCGGAACGGGATGTTGGCGGTGTCCTTGTATTCCTTGCTGGCACCGGGACGGAAAACCCAGATCACGATACCTATGAAGAACAGAAACAAGAGCAGCAGCATCCAGCTATCAGCGAACTGCCTGAGGAATGTATATTCTTCCATAACTCCCTCCTTCAGCGGTTTGCGACCGGGGTGAAGGTCGAGAAGTCGACCAGTGTACCCAGCATTTGCAGATAGGCGATCAGCGCGTCGGCCTCGGTCAGCTCAGGCTGACCATCGAAGTTCCGCACGTTGACCTTGTCGCCGTACCGTTCCAACAGACCGTCATAATCGCTGTCCGGATCGGCCTGCGCCTGGAAATCCGCAACCGCGTTTTCGATCATCTCGTCGGTGTAAGGCGTACCAACCAGAGCATTTGCGGCCATGATGTCACCCATGTACTCACCGTCTATGATCCGGTTTTCGAGGAAGCCGTATTTCGGCATCACCGACTCTGGCACAACAGATTGCGCGTCGCGCAGATGACGCACGTGCCAGTCATCCGAATAACGGCCACCGACGCGCGCCAGATCAGGCCCGGTGCGCTTGGACCCCCACTGGAACGGGTGGTCATACATCGACTCGGCCGCCAGAGAGTAGTGGCCATAGCGTTCGACCTCATCCCGCATGGGCCGGATCATCTGACTGTGGCAGACATAGCAGCCTTCGCGGATGTAGATTTCACGCCCCGCCATTTCGAGAGGGGTGTAAGGGCGCATGCCCTCCACCTTCTCGATGGTGTTCTCAAGATAAAACAGCGGGGTGATCTGAACGATGCCACCGATGGTCACGACCAGAAAGCTGAAGATCAGCAGGAGGGTCGCGTTGGTCTCGAGGATTTTGTGTTTGTCGAGAATTGCCATTGCTCCGACCTCCTTACTCAGCCGGGACCGCGACGGTCAGGCTGGCCTCTTTGGCCGGTCCTTTCCGTACAGTCATCCACAGGTTGTAGCACATGATCACGCCACCAGCGACGTAGAGAACACCGCCCAGAGCACGCACCACATACATCGGGAACTTGGCAGCCACGGTGTCAGCGAACGAGTTCACCAAGAAGCCGTTGGCATCCACTTCACGCCACATCAGGCCTTCCATGATCCCGGTGACCCACATCGACGCGGCGTAGAGCACGATGCCGATTGTGGCGAGCCAGAAGTGCCAGCTGACCATTTGCAGCGAGTACAGACGCTCACGCTTCCACAGGACAGGCACCAGATAGTACAGGGCGCCAAAGGTGATCATGCCATTCCAGCCCAGCGCACCCGAGTGTACGTGACCGATGGTCCAGTCAGTGTAGTGGCTCAGGCTGTTCACAGCGCGGATCGACATCATCGGACCCTCGAATGTGGACATGCCGTAGAAGCCGACCGAGATCACCATCATGCGGATGATTGGATCGGTGCGCAGCTTGTCCCATGCGCCCGATAGGGTCATCAGACCGTTGATCATACCACCCCATGAGGGCATCCACAGCACGACCGAGAACACCATGCCCAGCGTCGAGGCCCAGTCAGGCAACGCGGTGTAGTGCAAGTGGTGTGGCCCAGCCCAGATATACAGGAAGATCAGCGCCCAGAAGTGGATGATCGACAGCTTGTAGCTGAAGACCGGACGCTCGGCCTGTTTCGGGATGAAGTAGTACATCATGCCCAGGAAGCCTGCCGTCAGGAAGAAACCCACAGCGTTGTGGCCATACCACCACTGGATCATGGCGTCTTGCACGCCCGACCAGACGATGACCGACTTTGAGCCCCAGACGCTGACCGGGATGGTCATGTTGTTGACCAGATGCAACATCGCAACCGTCACAATGAAGGACAAGTAGAACCAGTTGGCCACGTAGATATGGGGCTCTTTGCGTTTGACAATTGTACCAAGATAGACAGCCAGATAGGCCACCCAAACGATGGTCAGCCACAGGTCCACATACCATTCAGGTTCGGCATATTCCTTGGATTGCGTTCCACCCAGGACATACCCGGTTGCTGCCAGAACGATAAACAGCTGGTACCCCCAAAAGACGAACCAGGCCAGATTGCCGCCCCACAGGCGTGCGGCACTGGTGCGCTGCACGACATAGAACGAGGTTGCGATCAGCGCGTTACCGCCAAAGGCGAAAATCACTGCCGATGTGTGCAGCGGGCGCAACCGCCCGAAGTTCATATACCCTTGCGCCCATTCAAAGTTCAGCGCGGGAAAAGCCAGCTGAAACGCGATAAAGGTTCCTGCGAGGAACCCAATCACGCCCCAAAAGGCAGTGGCGATCACGCCGTAGCGGATCACGCCATCCATGTACTCCGCCGAGCGGTCGACATTGGTATCTGGCTCATCGGTGTTTCGAAGCGTCCAGATGAACAACCCACCGGCGATCAACATCACCAGCAGTGCGTGCACCTGATACGCCAAATCCCGCGCATAGTTGGTTCCGATAGCGGCAAACACCACGACCAGACCAAGCGCGATCAGCTTGATGTAATTCGACATACTGCGTCCCTTTGCCTTGCTCTGCGCGATTCCATTGTCGCACAGAACTTTTTTGACTGTCTGTTGTAATGTCGAAAGGCGGCATGGTTTGCTTTGATCTGAGTCAAGACACCGCGCCGATTTCTGTGACACGCATAAGAGATTGAAGGGGTTAACTGGTCACTCGAAACCAAACACCCGAACGATGAGGTATAAATGGCGTATAAAACTCTTCTCACGGTTATGACCGAAACCAAGGCAGCTCGGGCGGCACTGAGCCAGATGGCGGCTTTGGCCGACGCACAGGACGCACATGCCGAGGCGCTGTGCCTGGGCGTCGATCGCAGCCAGACGGGGTACTATTATGCCGGTGCCAATGCCTTGATCCTGCAAGAAACGCTGAGTCGGGCCAAGGCCGAAGCGGATGAGGTGCTGGGGTTCGCCAAGGACTATCTGAGGAAAACCGGCGTGCGTTGGTCCGCTGAAAGCGGGGTTGCGCAAATCGCGGATATCGGTCGCCACGTGGCACACAGGGCACGTTTTTCGGACCTTGTGGTTCTGCCGCATCCGTACGGAGACGAGCGCGGCGCGGAGGCGGAGCCCATTGTCGAAGCCGCCATGTTCGAGGGCCACGCTCCGGTTCTGGTTGTTCCCGAGGAGGCCAAACCCATTTCCGTGCCCCGAACTGCCATGATTGCCTGGAATGAAAGTGTCGAGGCCATGCGTGCCGTCCGGCGCGCCCTGCCCTTTCTCAAACAGTCCGAGCTGGTTCGTATCGTGGTGATTGACCCCCCGCGCCACGGTCCTGATCGCTCGGATCCGGGTGGAATGCTGTCGCAAATGCTTGCGCGGCACGGGGTGAAATGCGAAATCGACGTTCTCAGCAAGACGATGACCCGCGTGTCCGACATCCTGAACCGACATGCTTCCGACACAGAGTCCGATATGATCATCATGGGTGCGTATGGCCATTCCCGGTTCCGAGAAGCCATTCTGGGTGGTGCTACCCGGAACATGCTGGAAAAATCAGCCGTACCCGTTTTCCTGGCTCATTGACACAAAGTGCGTCAAAGGCAGAGCCGCCCTTGGGCGTGCTCTGCCGTTTATCCCCGCCGGATTAAGCCGATCAGGAATAGCAGGATCACGGCTCCGATCGTTGCGAAAAAGATTGAGGACAGCAGGCCGCCGCCAACGGCAAAGCCCAGTGCCGGGAAAATCAAACCAGCCAGAAAAGCACCGACGATTCCGACAATAATGTTGCCAATCAGGCCGAACCCGCGTCCTTCAATGATCTTTCCGGACAGCCAACCGGCGACTGCGCCGATCAACAACATGGCTAAAACGCTACCGAATTCCATAGTCTGCTCCCGCATTCTGTGTCATGCGAGAATCGGTAATCACAGCGGGCGCGCCATGTCACGCTAAAACATGGTCAGACCAAAAATCCACCGTCTGAATCGTCGCCCGCCTCTTCCATCAGGCGACCCATGTCCGGAACTGTCACGTTCCGCTTTCCCTGAAGAGAAATAACATCATCCTTTTTGAGCGCCGAGATCTGGCGGCTTACGGTTTCAAGCGTCAGGCCCAGATAGTCCGCCATCGCCTCCCGCGTTAGCGGCAGATCGAAAACTATAGGCCCGACAAGACCCTTCTGGCTGATCGACGCATCCCTGCGGGCAATAATCGATAGCAGGCTGGCGATTTTTTCACGTGCGGTTTTGCGCCCGAGCACAAGCATCCATTCACGCGCCGCATCCAGCTCGTCCAGCGTCATCTCCAAAAGGCGATGTGCGATATGTGGCGTGCTGTTCATGAGGTCTTCGAACGGCTTTTTTCGAAAGCAGCACATCACCACATCCGTGGTGGCCTGAACGTCATAAGGGGCCGATTCCCGACCCGGGCGGCCGACAAAGTCACTGGGCAACAAAAGACCGACCATCTGGGTTCGCCCGTCCTCCATCGTTTGCGTGAGGGACGCGATACCGGATACGACCGATCCTACAAAATTCATCTGGTCGCCTGACCAGATAATTGTCTGCCCTGCCTCGAAGCTACGGTAATACTTGACACTTTCCAGTTCTTCTAGCTCGTCTGTTTCGCAACGCGCGCACACCGCCCGATGTCGAATCGGACAGTCTTCGCAATTGGCGTGATCAAACTGTACTTTCACTGTCATGCGCGTTCCCACTTGATCTTTATCAAAGTAGCCGGTTCGGTTCTCGAATAAGGGTATCGTTATGATAGTGAAACCACAATTGGCAAAGCTCGGACTTTTTGACGCGAAGGTGCCGCGTTACACGAGCTACCCGACCGCTCCCCACTTCAGCAATGACGTGGGGGCCGATCTTTTCGGTAACTGGATTTCGGACATAACGCCCAACAGCGCGGTATCTCTATATATTCATGTACCTTTTTGCCGTAGGCTGTGCTGGTTTTGCGCCTGCAGGACGCAGGGCACGCAAACGGATAATCCGGTCATTGCTTATGTGGACATCCTGAAGGCAGAACTGGACCTGCTGGCCGCACGTTTGCCCGCAGGCGTCAAACTGTCGCGCCTGCATTGGGGTGGCGGTACGCCAACGCTTTTGAATCCCACCCTGATGCGCGAACTGGCGCAACATATTCTCGGGATCGTGCCTATGGGGCCGGACGCAGAGTTCTCGGTTGAGATCGACCCCAACGAAATCGACGAGGCCCGTCTGGACGCTTTGGCCGAAGCCGGAATGAACCGGGCTTCAATCGGGGTGCAGGATTTTGACGATCAAATCCAGAAAACCATCGGACGCATCCAAAGCTATGACACAACCCGCGACGCGATCGAAATGATCCGGGCGCGCGGCATTGCCAGTCTGAACGCAGATATTCTTTTCGGCCTCCCGCATCAGACCAAAACACGGATGACAGAAAGCGTGCAGAAGCTGCTGTCGCTCAACCCGGACCGCGTGGCACTTTATGGGTACGCGCATGTCCCTTGGATGGCGAAACGGCAACAGTTGATCCCGTCCGATGCGCTGCCAACACCCGAACAGCGGCTGGATTTGTTTGATACCGCGCGGCGGCTGTTCATGTGGGATAACTATGCCGAAATTGGGATCGACCATTTCGCGACCCAGGATGACGGGCTGACACATGCCTTGCGCGCGGGACGACTGAAGCGGAACTTTCAGGGGTACACAGACGATCAAGCCAAGGTTCTGATCGGTATCGGCGCCAGTTCAATCTCGCGCTTTCCACAGGGCTATGCCCAGAACGCGCCGGCCACGTCCGTGCATAACAAGGCGATCCGCGAGGGGCAGTTCTCGACCGCGCGCGGCCATTTGTTTAAAGATCAGGACGTCCTGCGTGCCCGGCTTATCGAAGCACTGATGTGCGATTTCCAGATCGACTCGGCGGAAATACTACGGGATCACGACATAACCGCCACTGAGCTGCAAAAGATGTATCAGACCGCAAACGCAACCTTCGATGGCTTGCTGCGCGTTACCGGGGACGGACTTTACATCCCGCAAGAGGCGCGTGCCCTGACCCGCATGATCGCCCGCAGCTTTGACGCCTATGACCTCAGCAAGGCTGGTCACAGTTCGGCGATTTAAAGAAAACGGGTTGAACGGTTATCCGCCCGGCCCATCCAAAAAACTGAACGGGGGCTTGACGTACGCCCAGGGTTTTCCACACACTTGCTACGCGGGCGGCAGACCGTTCCGCACCCGAGGTAGGACAATTCACAGGCAGTCCCTGCCAACGCATCTGCGTGGGGCACCTCTTGTCGTGCAGCCGTTCTGAAACCTGAAAGAGGGACAGCACCTATGCGCGTTTTCACCGTCCTCGGCCCCAGCCAATCGGGCAAATCTACCCTGGTCGAGGCCATTAGCCGCCTCGACGGACGCCCCACAACATTCGATGTTTCCGGAACCGTGCATTTGCACGGTTTTTCTTACTTGGGCGAACCCTGGTGCGCCGTCGACGTCGATGGCGGCGGGGACGCACTGGCCTATGTCGGCCCGGCCATGGCAATTTCGGATGCCGCTGTTGTGGTAGTTCCGCCGGACCCGGACACCGCCGTTCTGTGCGCCCCTTACCTGCGGTTGGTCGAAGAAGCCGGCATTCCCTGTTTCCTGTTTATCAACCGGATGGACAATCCGAACGGTCGTATCCGCGACATCATCGCAGCGCTACAGACCTACTGCACGCATCACATCGCCTTGCGCCAGGTTCCGATCCGCGAAGGCGGCGCGATTATAGGCGCCGTCGATCTGATCTCGGAACGCGCGTGGAAGTATCAGGAGGGGCAGCCCTCTGCCCTGATCGAACTGCCCCAATCGGTCGAAGACCGCGAACAGGAGGCCCGCACCGAACTTTTGGAAACACTGTCGGATTTCGACGACCATTTGTTGGAGCAACTGATTGAAGACAAACAACCTCCCAGTGACGAAGTCTATGATCTTGCAGCTCAGGTCTTGCAGAACCACCAGCTAATCCCAGCCTGCCTGGGCGCGGCAAGTCATGGAAACGGCCTCACCCGCTTGATGAAAGCTCTGCGGCATGAGGCGCCGGAATTCGATATCGCCGCCGGTCGGGATGAGGCCGCAGACAATGCCCGCGCCATTGCGGGTTTTGCGGATGTTAAAAAGCACATTGGAAAAATCGTTGTTCTGCGGGGTCTCGGCGACGGCGTTAAGGCGCACGAAGCCTTGGGAGGGGAAACAGTTGGCAATCTGACAACGCTGGACGCCAAGACACAGATCGGTGCGTTGGAGGCAGGACAGATCGGGCTGGCAGTGAAATCCGATCACCTCAATCCCGGATATCTGTATGACAGCAACTCGGCCACTCCGCTTCCGGAGTGGGCGTCTTCGCACCCGGTGGCTCACCGGCAAGTGGTGTCTCCGTCCCATGAACGCGACGATGTGCGCCTGTCGAACGCCTTGTCACGCATGGCCGAGATCGATCCTGGACTGCATCTGGAACAGGATGAACTCAGCGGGCACGCAGTGCTTGGCTCGCAAGGTCCGCAGCATATGCGGCGCGTGACGGCGAAACTGGCCGAGGATTTTGGGATCGAAATCGAGGCCGAACCTGTTGAAACCGCGTATCGCGAGACCATCAAGTCAACCATCGAACACCGGCACAGGCACCGCAAGCAATCCGGCGGCGCCGGGCAATTTGCGGATGTGGTGATTTCGATAGGGCCAATGCCGCGCGGTGCGGGATTTCAGTTCGAGGAAGTCGTTAAAGGCGGTGCGGTACCCAGAAACTACATTCCATCGGTCGAACACGGCGCCAAAGACGCGCTGATACAGGGGCCCGAAGGGTTTCCTGTCGTCGATGTCAAAGTCACGCTGAGCGATGGCAAACACCACAATGTCGACAGCTCGGACTATGCGTTCCGGACCGCAGGCAAAACGCCGTGCGCGAGGCGCTCCCGCAGGCCAAACCGGTTGTCCTGCAACCCATCCTGAACGCAGAAATCCACCTGCCTTCAGCTTTTGTGGGCGATCTCGTACCAACGATCAGTTCTCTGCAGGGTCAGGTGCTGGGCTTTGAAGGCAATCCAAACGCATCAGGATGGGAGATATTCAACGCCCTGCTGCCGGCGGTCGCCGAGGACGAGCTGCACCGCACCCTTGCAAGCGCAACGCGCGGCACCGGTTGGGTTAAGCTGAACTTTGATCACTACGAAGAGCTTCGCGGGCCAGTGCCCAAATCGGCTGCACGGGAAACCGCCAACGCCTGAAGTGTTTTAGAGGCAGGCTGCCTTTAGCCCGCCGCAGCGATCAGTTCGCGGGTGTACTCCGTCTGCGCGTTTTCGAACAGATCCTCGGCAGCGCCCATCTCGATCACGTCGCCATTTCGCATGACGATCACTTTGTGCGACATGGCCCGCACAACCTTCAGGTCATGGCTGATGAACAGATAGGCCAGCCCGTATTTTCGTTGAAGATCCCGCAGCAGGTCCACAATCTGCACCTGCACGGTCATGTCCAGCGCGCTTGTTGGTTCGTCCAGCACCAGCAGTTTTGGACGCAAAACCATCGCCCGCGCAATGGCGATGCGCTGACGCTGGCCGCCCGAGAACTCGTGCGGGTACCGATCCATTGACACAGGATCAAGGCCGACCTCGGTCATCACCTCGGCCACCAGATCTCGCGGAGCGCGATGCGGATCGACCTTATGGATTGCCAGGCCTTCGGCGATGATCTGCTGGCAGGTCATGCGCGGGCTGAGGCTACCGAACGGATCCTGAAAAACGATCTGCATATCCTTGCGCAGCCGCCGTAACTCGCGTGTCGACCAGCTTCGGACATCCTGATCACGGTATGTGATTTCACCTTCGGACGCGATCAGCCGCATGATCGCCAAGGCCAGCGTCGTCTTCCCCGAACCGCTTTCACCGACAATGCCCAGCGTCTCCCCCGCGCGCACGCTCAGGGTCGCGTCGTTGACCGCTTTCACATAGCCAACGGTGCGTTTCAACAGCCCGCGTTGAATCGGAAACCAGACCTTCAGGTGTTCAGTTTTGGCAACTTCCTCCGCATCGCCCGCCACCGGATCGGGCGCGCCAGATGGCTCTGCCGCAAGTAATTTGCGCGTATATGGATGTTGCGGGTTGTCGAAAATTTCAAGCGTCGGGCCCGTCTCGACGATCTCGCCATCTTTCATCACACAAACCCGGTCTGCGATCCGCCGCACAATGCCCAGGTCATGGGTGATGAACAGCATCCCCATGTTCTCGGATCGCTGCAATTCTGCAAGCAACTCAAGAATCTGAGCCTGAATGGTCACGTCCAAAGCGGTTGTGGGCTCATCCGCAATCAGGATATCCGGCTTGTTGGCCAAGGCCATGGCAATCATCACACGCTGCCGCTGACCGCCGGACAGCTGATGTGGATAACTGTCCAACCGGTCCTGGGGGTCGCGGATACCGACCTTGACTAACAGTTCGATAATCCTGTCGCGTGCGGTATCACCTGTCACATTCTGGTGCAGCGCCAGAGATTCCGCCATCTGCTTCTGAATCGTGTGCAGAGGGTTCAGCGAGGTCATCGGCTCCTGAAAGATAAAGCTGATGTCGTTACCGCGCACGTCCATCAGATGCTGCTCAGAGGCCCCGATCATCTCTTGCCCGTCGTATTTTGCCGACCCTTCCACAATCGCACTCTCACCCAGCAAAGACACGGTCGACAGGGCTGTGACGGACTTGCCCGACCCGGACTCTCCAACCAACGCAACCGTTTCACCGCGATCAACGCTAAAGGACAAACCTTTCACAGCCGCAGAGACCTGTCCGTCCTGTCGGAAGGAAACCTTGAGGTTCTTTACATCCAACAGGCTCATGAAAAGGTCTTTCTCGGGTCAAAGGCATCACGGACGCCTTCAAAAATGAAGACCAGCAGCGACAGCATAATGGCGAAAGTAAAGAAGGCGGTGAACGCCAGCCACGGCGCCTGCAGGTTCTGTTTGGCCTGAAGGGTCAGCTCTCCCAGAGAGGGGGCCGAAGACGGCAGGCCGAACCCAAGAAAATCCAGCGAGGCAAGCCCGCCGATTGTTCCGGTTACGATGAACGGCATGAAGGTCAGTGTGGCGACCATCGCGTTGGGCAGCATGTGGCGGAACATGATGGTCATGTTGCCGACGCCCAGCGCCCTTGCAGCGCGCACATATTCCAGATTTCGAGCCCTCAGAAACTCCGCGCGTACAACGCCGACCAGACCGGTCCAACTGAACAGGATCATCAAGGCCACCAGCAGCCAGAAACTTCGGCCAAGTATGGCGAACATGATGATAATCACATACAGCGATGGCGTCGCCGACCAGATTTCGATGATCCGCTGAAATATCAGGTCCAACCATCCGCCAAAGAACCCCTGAATGGCGCCTGCAAAAATCCCGACTAGGCTGGCCGCGCCGGTGACGATCAAGGTGAACAAAATGGACAAACGGAACCCATAGATCACCCGCGCCAGGACATCCCGTTTGGTGTCATCGGTACCGAGAAGGTTCTGCCCGTTTGGTGGCAGGGGCGCTGCGCCGGGGCGGTCGACGCTGGTGTTATATGAATAGGGGATCAACGGCCATATGGCCCAACCGCGTTCGAAACCCTCGGCCTGAAACGTTCCGGCATCGATCTGCTCAATAATGCCTTCGGGATCGTCAAAACATTGTTCAAGCCCACCGCTGTCGATCAGGCATTGAACTTCGGGATCGCGGTAGATCGCTTCGGTCTGAAAATCGCCGCCAAACTCGGTTTCGGCGTAGAAGTTGAAGATCGGCGTGTAGAAATCGCCGCGATACTTCACCAGGATCGGTTTGTCATTGGCGATGAACTCGGCAAACAATGACAGGCCAAAAAGCACGGAGAAAATGATCAGCGCCCAGAAGGCCCGACCATTACGCCGGAAGTTGCGCCAGCGGCGCTGATTAAGGGGGACAGTGCCATTACCCCTCCCGCTTTTCAAAGTCGATACGCGGGTCGACCAGAACGTACATCAGGTCGCTGATGATGCCGACAACAAGCCCCATCAGACCAAAGATGAACAGCGTACCGAAAATGACCGGGTAGTCTCGCGCCACGGCTGCTTCGAAACCCAGACGCCCCAGACCGTCCAACGAAAAGATGGTTTCGATGATGATCGAGCCACCAAAGAACACGCCTATGAAGACAGCAGGAAAACCCGCGATTACGATCAGCATCGCGTTACGGAAGATGTGACCATACAAAACCTTCCGCTCACTCAGCCCTTTTGCACGCGCCGTCATGACGTATTGCTTTTTGATCTCATCGAGAAAGGAGTTCTTTGTCAGCAGGGTCAGCGTCGCAAAGGCCGAGATTGTCAGCGCTATGATCGGCAAGGCAATGTGCCAGAAATAGTCGACAATCTTGCCAAACAGGCTGAGACTTTCCCAATTGTCTGAGGTCAGACCGCGCAGGGGGAAAATCTGCCAGTACGAACCGCCGGCAAACAGCACAAGCAAAAGGATGGCGAAGAGAAAACCGGGGATCGCATAGGCCACGATAATGGCTCCGCTGGTCCACGTGTCGAACTGAGAGCCGTCCTTGACGGCTTTGCGGATACCCAGCGGGATCGAGACAAGATAGGCAATTAGAGTCGACCAGAGACCCAGTGAGATCGAAACCGGCATTTTTCCAGCACCAGATCAATCACACTGATCGAGCGAAAGTAGCTCTCGCCGAAGTCCAAAGTCAGATAGTTGCCCATCATCGTCAAAAACCGCTCCAGCGGCGGTTTATCGAACCCGAACTCTTTTTCAAGTTCTTCTATGAACTCCTTGGGCAGACCACGCGCGCCGATATACTCACTGTCCGAGCCAAAGGTTTCTTCGGTCTGCGCCCCTTCGCCACCGGCAAAGCCGGCAAAAACATCCCCTTCGCCTTGCATCTGGGCCAGGATTTGCTCGATCGGGCCGCCTGGAACAAATTGAACCAGAGTGAAGTTCACGACCATGATGCCGATCAGCGTCGGGATCACCAGCAACAGCCGGCGGAGAATGTATGCGCCCAAAACCGGTTACCTCACCGCGCCTGCGGCCTTCAATTCCTGGAATTTCTCCTCGTTGAACCACCAGAAGTCAAACTGACCGACAGCAAGTGGTGGCAGCACTTCGGGATGCTCGAACATGTCGTAATACGCAACCCATGTATCTGCGACATACCCTGTGGGGACCTGAATGCGCAGGTATCGCAATACGCGATCCAGCGACTTCAACGCAGCAATTTCTTCCTCACGGGACTTGGTTTCCAAGGCCGCATCAATGATTGCATCGACCAAAGGTTCCTGAAGGGATTGAGGATTGTAAGACGACACCACCGCCGTTTCTGATCCGTAGGCCTGCTTCAGGCCAGTACCCGCTTCCAGGAAAGGCTGGTTGCGGAAAAAGATCATGTCGAAATCTTTGTCGTAGTAGCGCTGAATCCACTGTGCGCTATCAGTTTTTCGACTGTGACCGATATGCCAAAGCTTTCCAGGTTCGACGCATATGTCGTCACGATTGCCTCGGCAGTGTCCGAAGAGGACGCGTTGAGCATGATTGTGATTGCCATCGGGTTGCCTTCGGCATCTCTCAGCTTACCGTCGCCGGAGACCGTCCAACCCGCGTCGGAAAACAGTTGCAATGCTGTCCGTTTATTTCGGCGGTCGACTGTTCGGCTTGCGCTGGAGCTATGAGCGCGCACTGCCTCTTGAGTAAAGATCTCTTCGGGAACGATATCACCGAGCGATTCTAGGAACGCTATCTCTTGATCGGTGGGCACCCCATCCGCTGCAACTTCCGAGTTTTCGGCAAACGAATGGCGTTGCTCAGTCAACCCGAACTGGAGCGATTCAGAGGTCCATTCGAAGTTAAACGCCAGTCCGAGTGCTTCCCGGACTTTGATGTCGTCGAATGGCGCGCGCTGCATGTTGAAAATGAAACCCGAAGGCGACGGCGGCGTCATCACGGGAATGCTCTCACGCTTCACATAGCCCTTTTGAACCGCAGGAAAATCGTATCCGGTTGCCCATTTCTTGGTGCTGCCTTCGGCGCGGAAGGTGTATATGCCGGCCTTGAAGGCTTCGAACTCGGCTGCATCGTCTGCAAAGTACTCGACCCGTACGGTTTCAAAATTGTGCCGACCCACGTTGATCGGCAAATGCCAACCCCAGTAGTCGGGATTGCGACGGTAAAGGATATATCGGTTCAACTCAAAATCATCGACCACATACGGGCCGCTGCCCATGGGCGTCACGAGGCTTTGCTTGTCCAACCGCTCTCCGGTTTCTTCATACCAGGCCTTTGAAAAGACAGGCGTACCACCGACTTGAGAAATGAGGGACCGGCGCGAGATCCCATCCACAAAATTGTATTTGATCGTGTGATCGTCGATGATTTCATAACCTTCAATGCGCTGCTTGACCGCCCGCGCATAACTGCGGATGCCCTGTTCCAGGAACAGATCATGGGTAAAGGCGGCATCATGGGCTGTCAGCGGCGTTCCATCGGCAAACCGCGCCTCTGGACGCATATAAAAGATGCACCATTCCTTGGTGTCGGGGTACTCGACGGACTCGGCAAGTAGCCCGTAGGATTCGGTGATCGAGTCGGCAGGCGAGGCTGACCCGAACGGGCTGCCGCCAAACATGCTTTCCGCTATCAGCCCGGAATAAAGACCCGCCTTACCCTGCCAGTTAAAGCGGTTCATGCCATCAAACGTTCCCCGGGTGGAGACGGAAATCTCTCCGCCAATGGGGGCATTTGGGTTCACATAATCGAAATGTGGAAAATCAGGCGGGTAGCTGAGATCTCCGAAATAGGAGTATCCGTGCGCCTTGATTGTGCCACTTCCTTCAACACCAGCGGCAAAGGCGCCTTGCAAGCTCGGCGTCACCGCAGCCAGAGCGCCGCCACCCAAAAGCTGAAGGGCAGTGCGCCGCTTTAGCACCGTCTGCGCTGGCCAAATGCGTTTATTCGTCATACCCGCCTCTCCTGCATAGTCCCGACCGTCTTCATGCGGCTAAACCTAGCTAAAGGTCCAGCACTGACTGTTTCAAGTTTAGAATGCATAAACGCTTTGTGAAGTTTTTCCGGAACAAAAAAGCCGCTGCCTGTCGGCAGCGGCCTGGAATCACCTAGAATTGACCGGATATCAGTTCCCGATGGTTTGCAGATACGCAATCAGATCGGCGCGTTCTTCGGGTTTTCTCAAGCCCGCAAAGCTCATGGATGTGCCCGAAATATACGCGCTTGGGCGTTCAAGGAAGGCGTCTAGGGCCTCAGGTGTCCAGTTTCCGCCATGCGCCTGCATGGCTGCCGAATAACCGGTGAATCCTTTGGCCGTTGCAACGGGCCGGTCAACGATACCATACAGGTACGGACCGGTGCCATTGGCGCCATCTTCCAGTTTGTGGCAAGCCGTACACTTACGGTACACGCGGGCGCCCTTCTCGGGATCGGCAGCCGCCAACATGTCCTCGAACACAATTTCTTCGCCGTCCGCGCTTTCACCCGCGCTTTCGGTTTCGATGATATACGCAAGTTCGCCGTCACCATGGCCACCGGCATAATAAAGAATGTCGGCCCCCCATTTGGCCAACAGCAGCACCAGAAACGTGCCGAACAGGCCTGCTGCGGCCTTGGTAACTGTCATCGTGTCGAACATTGATCGCGAGTCCATTTCAGCTGTCTGCGCAGGTGTCTAAGGCTTCCCCTGACGAGAGGCAAGGTATAGACACCGCGACGAAACGCCCAATTCACGAACTTGTTGCATGGAATCGACCAAATGACCAACCGCATTGCCTTTCAGGGGGAACCCGGCGCCTACAGTCACGAAGCCTGCCGTAATGCGCGCCCGGATATGGAGGCTTTGCCCTGCCGGACCTTTGAGGATGTGATCGAATCGGTCCGCGCGGGCGATGCCGATCTTGCCATGTTGCCGGTTGAAAACACCACATACGGGCGTGTTGCCGACATCCATCGGCTGCTGCCCCATAGCGGCTTGCAGATTATCGACGAGGCCTTTGTGCGGGTTCACATCAACCTGCTTGGTGTCAAAGGGGCAAAGCTTGAGGACATTGCCGAAGCGCATTCACATCTGGTTCTCCTGCCGCAATGCGCAGAGTTTTTGAAAAAGCACGACATTCGCGGCCGTGTCAGCCCGGACAATGCCCGTGCGGCGCGCGAAGTGGCCGAAGTGGGGGATATTCACTCCGCTGCGCTGGCCAGCGCGCTTGCTGCCGAAATCTACGATCTCGACGTTCTCGCCCACCATATCGAAGACCACGACGACAATACGACGCGCTTTCTTTTGATGTCGCGAGAGGCTGACACGTCGCGGCGTGGAGATTATGGGATGATCACAAGTTTCGTATTTCAGGTCCGCAACATTCCCGCCGCGCTGTATAAGGCGATGGGGGGATTTGCGACCAATGGGATCAACATGACCAAGCTGGAAAGCTATATGGTCGACGGGTCGTTCACCGCAACCCAGTTCTACGCTGACATCGTTGGCCACCCCAAAGACCGCAACGTCAAGCTGGCGATGGACGAATTGGAGCACTTTACAACAAATGTGGAGATATTGGGCGTTTACCCGGCCGCACACCCGCGGGGGTAGGCAAATCTACCTATTGGAGCCCGATGCAAATTCGGACTGACGCAAAGCGCCACTCCAGGCATCCAGTATACGCCCGACATTTTCCTCCACTCCGGCCTCGGAGTGGATTTCGAGGTCGTAGAGTCTGCCCTTATGGATTTCAAAATAGTCCTTTTGCGCGCTGCCCGCTTGACGATCTCCGCGTTCTTGCTCGCGGGCGTTCAGAACCGGAAGGGAGCAATGCACAGCCACAAACAGAACGTCATGAGGCTCAAACAAGCTCTTCAGCGTGTCCGCCCATCCGGCTGTATCGAGGATATGTTCGAGAATCAGATTGTTACCGGCATTGGCATAGGCGGCCAGCGACTGGTAAAAACCATCAAACACGGTTGACCTCGACGCCGACCAGTCAAATTCTCCGCTGCGAAAGCGATCCATTGGGAGCGTACCCGCATCCCTAAGGTGGTCTATGGACACATGCCAGAACGGCATAGGCAATCGCCGCTGCAAAGCTTTGGCGATTGTCGATTTGCCGCTGCTTGATGCGCCATGAAGAAAGATGATCTGAGACACAGCTGAGCCTTACCGCACCAATCTAACACCGACGCTGAAAAGGTTCAGGACGGTAGTTGAAAAACCTTTGACACCGCATGTTTTTGCGTCCGGTATTCGCGGAAACCCATTGCCTCATAATATGCCAGCCCTTCACTGTT
Source organism: Ruegeria sp. B1 (assembly GCF_056535885.1). Lineage (NCBI taxonomy): Bacteria > Pseudomonadati > Pseudomonadota > Alphaproteobacteria > Rhodobacterales > Roseobacteraceae > Ruegeria > Ruegeria sp. B1. The sequence goes on from NZ_JBQFJA010000001.1 coordinate 4,513,504, forward strand.
TTTCGCGCCAATTGTCGCATCAATGCTGGTGAGACCAAACTTACGCGCAGCCTCAAATGTCTTGGCAAACAACCCTCGTCCGATGCCACGGCGGGCAGCTGACGGTCGGATGTGCGTGCCTATGATGCCCCAGCCGACAGCCACATCATAAGGGTTGTCCGCCACAGCATGTTTGAGCGACTGAAAGCCCAGGATGCGCCCGATTTCGTCCGCAGCGACCGTACATCGAATACCATCAGGGTGGTCTATGTAGTGACCCAGAACAAATTCAGAAGTGCATGGTTTTGTTCGCTTTCCAGCCTCAACAAGGTCTTGCAAAACACTTGCGATCCCTTCGGCATCCGTTTCTTGCGCGCTTCGAAAGCTCACATCCTTCAATTGCCCATGCCTTTTCCCAAAACGGATTTCACGATCCATGCAAATGTCGCTGCTCCAGCTCTCTGGCAAAATCATCCAAACGCGTCTGAAACTGCCTGCGAAACCTCGATTGGCCCAGCTTCAGCGACTGCAACAACAGACGCGCAGGTAACGATTTGGCAGCCAGTGACATTTCGACACTCAGCCGGGTTTTGCGCTGAGACAATGCGAGAAAGTCAACCGTTGTAACCCCTGTCATTCCCTTGCTCGTCGATTCGAACCGCATTTGCCCAGGTCGTTCGTAATCCGTCATCACGATAGTCATCTGCCGAGGTTTACCGCGCAGCTTGAACTCGGTTTGCCACTCAGCTCCCGCAGCAACCGGCACTCCAAGGGTCATGCGCCGCACGTCAATTCCGCGCCGCATTGCCATTCGTTCGAATCTTTCAAAATCAGCAACCATGTCAAAGACCGACTGAATCGGAGCTTCGATGTCTTCCCGGGCTAGAAACTGCATATCTGCCTTTGCTGCATGTGCTTTTGCCTAGTGTTTCCTTAGTCCAGCGTATCTGCAAGCCAGTTCTGCAACAGGAAATGTGCGATCGCCCCTTTGCGGGCTGGCAGCAGTTTGGGATGTTCCCCGGCAAACGCCTGCATCACATCGGTCTTACTAACCCACATCGCCTCTTCAATCTCGACGGGGTCGATGTGGATATCCCGCGAAAGCGCTTCACCTGCGCATCCAATCATGAGCGAAGCGGGAAACGGCCAGGGCTGGCTCGAGAGATAAGAGACCGCACCAACCGGAACGCCCGCCTCCTCCATGACTTCGCGTCGGACGGCGGCCTCAAGGGTTTCGCCGGGCTCAACAAAGCCGGCCAACAAAGAGAACATCTTCTCGGGCCATCCCGGGGACCGCCCCATCAGAACTAAATCTCCATGCGTGATCAGCATGATAACGACCGGATCGGTTCGAGGAAAATGCAGTGCGCCGCAAGAGGGGCACCGGCGCTGCCACCCGGCTTGCGAAGGCACGCTGGCCGCGCCACACCGCGCGCAAAAACGATGTGTCTCATGCCAGCCTATCACCGCCTTTGCAGTCGCCACCAGTTCTGCATCCCGCGCAATTCAGCAAACACAAACCCGTCAGGTAGATCTGGGTGATGCTGAACCGTCCTGTCGACAAACTCACCCAGACCGGAAAGATCCTGACCCTCGGCAGTCCATTTGGACATATCAATCGCAAAAACCGGAGCCTGATCATCAAGGCAACCCAGGAAAATTGGGCTTTCGACAAAAAGCTCTGCGCGTTCGATGACGAACGTATCGGACATCGGAATCAACCCAACTTGGTCCAGCGCCTCACCACACACCAAGGGTTTTCCGCGCCAAACCAAAAGACACTGTGCCGCCGGATCATCAGTGGCTTGGGACAGTTTATCCGCGTCGATACGAAAATGCGCCGCCCGGTCCAGACCCGCGCCGCCGAAAGTCACCGATTCCGCGTTTTTCATTAATTGTCCTTTAGATCTTGCTCACACGGCTGCCATGGTTGAAGCTGTCTTGCAATGGTGTTTTCTTGATTTCGAGTATGACAGGTGCCGCCGAAAGGTCGCATGGTCGCCCCGGAAATTTCACGTATTGTGCTTTTTAATCAAATTGTTCGAACAACAGCATCCTAAAGTAGAAGATTGAAATTGGACCACAAACCGTCAAGGCCGGTTCAAACGCAGCCGCCCAGTGCGCATGTCCGTATTCTGGCGACAACCGATCTGCATATGAACCTGAGCAGCTTCGACTATTATGCCGACAGACCGGACCCGACCATTGGCTTCACACGAACGGCAAGCCTGATCCGAGAGGCCCAGCGGCAGGCGCAGGACGCCCTCGTTTTGCTGTTCGACAACGGCGATTCCCTTCAGGGCACGCCGTTTGGAGATTGGGCTGTTCAGAATGGTGGCCCACACCCGATGATGCAGGCTTTCAAGTCATTGGGCTATGACGCAATCGGTCTTGGGAACCATGATTTTGGCTTTGGGTTGGAAGCCATCAATCACATGCTCAGCCAATCCTCCTGCCCGGTTGTGTGTAGCAACCTGCGATGTGTCTCCCAAACTCCGGAATGGCAAGACCGCATAATTCTCGACCGTGCAGTGTGCCAAGACGGCACCCACCGAGCGATCCGTATCGGCGTCTTTTCCGTTCTGCCCCCACAAACCGCCCGTTGGGAAAGTCACCTTTTACACGGAGAGGTCGTTGTCGATGACATTTTGACAACGGCACAACACACCGTTGGCAAGCTATTGGCCGATGGCTGCGATGTCATTGTGGCGCTGGCGCATTCCGGCCTCGGCCAAAGCCGACCGCATCCAGGACTGGAAAATGCGGTTGTGCCTCTTGCCGAGATCAACGGGATCGATGCGATCATTGCCGGTCACACACATCTGGCCTTTCCCAACAAGGTCAAAGACGACTGCGAGCATGTCGACCACACGGCTGGGCGAATTCACAACAAACCTGTTGTCTTACCCGGATCTGCCGGATCCCATCTGGGCGTCATTGATTTGCGCGTCGAACCCAAGCCGGGCGGCGGGTGGCGCGTCAGCACCCACCAAACTGATCTGCGACCGATCTTTCCAGCAGAAAGCAGCCGTCCCATAGCGGAAGACCCCGACATGCTGCGTCTTTTTGCATCAGGACATGCGGGCACCAGGACGATGGCAGCCGAGCCGGTTGCCTGGTTTCCGCGCAGCCTGCACAGCTATTTCAGTTTCTGTGCGCCAGATCGCGGGCTGGCATTGGTGGCATCCGCGCAGGCTGCGGCCGTGCGGTCATATCTGCCCGAAACGGCCTGGGCTCACCTGCCGCTGTTATCGGCGGTGTCACCTTGCAAAACGGGCGGGCGCGGGGGCCCCCGGCACTATACGGATGTCCCGGCCGGCGAGATTTGCCAACGCCATGTCGCGGATTTGCACGTCTTCCCGAACGAGTTGAGGGCGGTTCTGATCACCGGGGCACAGTTACACGATTGGCTGGAAATGTCGGCAAGTGTCTTTAACCAATTGGTGCCCGGTTCAGAAACCGATCTGATGGACACCCGCCGGGCCGGGTACAATTTCGACATCATTTTTGGACTCACCTACCAGATTGATCCGTCCCGGCCAGCTTGCTTCGACGCGGCTGGAAATCTGACGGACGCGACCCATGGAAGGGTGCAAAACCTGACATGCCAGGGACGACCCTTTCAACCAGATCACAGGTTTGTCGTGGCCCTGAACAACTACCGCGCCAGCGGTGGCGGGCAGTTTCCTTTGTCAAAAAAGCCCAACGGATCGAGTTGCCCCGTTGGACATCAAAAGCGTCGTGCGGGATTATCTGACCGAGCAGTTACCACACGATCCGATAAACTCCATGCCCTACCCGTTTTCACTGACGCCGCAATCCGGGACCCACGCGATCCTCAAAACGGGACCCGGAGCGCTCCGGCATCTTTCGGACATAGAGGTGTATGATCCACAGGTACTGAAACATGATTCCGAGGGGTTTGCGCAGATCCGCCTGACCCTTTGACGGGTTGTGTTTTCCACTGGTGTTGCCTATATCGGCACCTGAGAGGTTGGCGCGGGCGAGCGCCTCGCCAACCTGGTCAGGTCCGGAAGGAAGCAGCCACAACGAGCCCCGCTTGGGTCGATGTCCAACCTCTCACTTAAGGTGCCAATTGGCGCAGTGGAATCACTAGCCGCAGGAGGGCTTTTATGATTGTAGCAAATTCCCTTCGGGCACAGCGGTTCTGAATTTCAAAACCCCCTGACTGCCTGAACACATCACCGACAGATGCGCGCGTGGCCATCTGAAGGTTTGTTGTACCTGAACACAGGCAGAACAATGTCCTTTACCTTATCGGACCTGGGATGGTCCTCACACTTTGCCGCGCAGCACGCGGCTAATCCATCATGCAATCCATTTCGTGTCTCGGCGGTTCACCGGGATCGTCTGATCGGTCTTGACCCCGCCGGCGAAATACCTCTGCTGACCCCGCATTGTCCGACAGGCGATTTCGCGGTTGGAGACTGGGTGCTCGCAGACGAAAACAACTGCGTTCAGCATCTGTTGCAGCGGCGCAGCGTGCTGAAACGGCGTGCGGCGGGAACCGGTGCAACATCACAGCTGATCGCCGCCAATGTGGACGTGCTGTTTATCGTCAGTTCCTGCAACGCCGATTTCAACCTGCCCCGGTTAGAGCGTTACCTTGCTCTGGCGCATCAGGCTGGATGCTATCCGGTTGTTGTTCTGACCAAGGCCGATGCCTGTGCCGACCCCCACGATTTCGAAGCGCGCGCGCAATCGCTTGCCCCGTTTCTAACTGTGCTAACGCTCAATGCGCTGGATCGGACCGCCATTCATCAGGTTTTGTCCTGGTGCCCTGCCAGTCAGACCGCAGCGCTGGTTGGATCGTCCGGGGTAGGCAAGACGACCCTGGCAAATGGGATGACCGGGTTGAGCGAGGCCACCGCCAGCATTCGCGAAGACGATGCACATGGCCGACACACTACAACTGTCCGCGCGCTGCGCCTGATGCGCAACGGCGGGTGGCTGATCGACACACCGGGAATGCGCGCCTTGCGGTTGCTGAACGCGCAGGAGGGCGTTGACGAAGTGTTCTCGGACATTCTGGAACTGGCGGATTCCTGCCGGTTCTCGGATTGCCAGCACATCTCAGAGCCCGATTGCGCGGTTCAAGCGGCCATCGAAACAGGCGCGCTTGATTCGGCAAGGTTGGAACGGTGGCGAAAACTGCGGCGCGAGGATCAACGCAATTCGGAAACCGTGGCGCAATCGCGCGCCCGCAACAAAGCCTTTGGCAAGATGGTGCGCTCCGTGATGCAGGACAAAAATGCCCGCAAACGCTACTGACCAAAGGGGCGCCGATTTTTGGCGCCCCTGACTTCAGGCGATCAGCCGGGGCCAGATGTTTGCACTGCGGCGGGCAAACGCCCCGATGTGGCCAATTTTTGACAACCCAAAGTCCTTTGGAACCAACAGGTGTCGCTCACCCTCTGGGCCGTACAGATCGGCCAGACGCCAAACCGCTTCTGGCGGGACCATTTCGTCGTCCTCAAACGTGAACAGATCAACGGGTACACCTGACCCCGACCAATGGGCGTCCGGCAATTCGACACCAATATCTGGCACATAGTTCTCCGGGGCCGTGCACCACTTGCGCCACTCCCAATACACCGAAGCGGGCAGGTCGGACCCAAACCCGAGCGCTTTCCCGGGCAAGTATCCAAATGCACGCACAAACAGTGGCGCATGGCCGTGCCAGAAAAGCCAGGCCAAAGCCCGATACGGCCAGGGATGGTCGGCCAATGTCACAAGGCCCGAGCACACGCAGATCATCCGATCGATCTGATCGATATCCGGCTGCAACGGCCCCAGCATCGCACCTATTGAGTGGCCAATGGTCCACTGTTTTGCGTCAGGAAACCGGTTCCGCATCTCGGTCCGAGCGGCAGGCATGTCGACCAGAGCCCACTCCGCCATTGTGACGCGAGAGTCTCTCAGGTGACCGCTACGGGAATGACCGAAATCTCGATAATCGTAGGTCAGGCAAGCCATCCCTTGTTCTGCGGCCAGCCAATGGGCGAAATGTCGATAATAATCGCGCGGCACACCTGTCGCGCTGTTCAGAACCACGACCGTATCCGGCTCGGCCAATGGTCGGTAGAACCGCGCCGACAGCATTGCCGGCCCAGACGGGAATTGAAATTCTTCGGTCAGTACCGCCTGCTGCGTATCCAACATGGTGCCCTCGGACTCAATCTGAACCAAGCAGTTCACTTTGATGGGCGTAAGTCAACACTGATCCGAGTTGACCAAACGTCCACTTAAGGTCAGCTCCGGCCTTCAAATCGCAGGGCGTCAGATACCAAAGATCAACTTGACTTTGGTCGCCGGTACCCGCTAGCGATTGTGTGATGGTTCTCGCGCCCCACAAGGGCTCGGGATGAAAAGGGAACACGGTGCGGTCCTGCCCGGTGATGACCGGAACGGACCAAGGCCGCGACTGCCCCCGCAACTGTAAGCGGTGAGCAACGCCGAAATACCACTGGCCGAAAGGCTGGGAAGGTCGGCAGAGCGATGATCCGCAAGTCAGGAGACCTGCCATCGAAACTGAAACCGAAACTCGGGCGGGGTGTCCGGGCAGGTCTCGACGGCGTAGATTGCCGTCCCGCCTGGTCCATGCCCTGTCCGCCGCGCGGAGGGCGCAGGATGATCTGGAAGACGGAAACACATGAATTCACCGCAACGGTGTGTCAGCGGACGGGCAAACCCTGCCCTGCGCTTGCGCGCATGGCGCGGGTAATGGCACAGGCCATGGCCCAAGCTGCCAATGTCACCACCGAGGCGTTTGAGATCGAAGGCGACAGCACATTGACCCATTGTCCTGAGGGCTGCATGGCTCGGTTTCGGGCGCAACAGGATCAGATACGGGTCTACTGTGGCGCTGATCCCGAAACCGGGATGAACCTGTTGGATAACTATGCCGATATGATCTTTGGTCTGGAGTTCAGCGCGATGGCGTCCGGCACCATCTGCAAACCACCTTGTGCTCTGCTGGAAGCAACGGTTTTGACGCCCCCAGCCGCGGCGCAAGAACCGCAGCACGTTCCTGCGTGACCTAGTGATCCACCGTTGCTCGGGCCGGTTCAGCGGCCCAGTTCCTCTGCGCCTCTGTCTCGACGGCGCAGGGGCGTAAAGCCCGCAAACGCGCCAGAGCCTGACCCGGCTGTTCACCGCATTCGACCATTAACCGCAAGACGACCATCCCGGACCTGCCGCACCCGCCCTTGCAATGGACCATCACACGCCCACCGCCCGACAAGGCGTGCCGAATCGCACTGCTAACCGAGGGCCATTGATTGATGACGGTTGCGGGCGGTGAATTGAAATCATCCACCGGCAGATGCACCCAGCGACTGGCACGACTCTGAATGTCTTGGCCGAAAGCCTGCGCGCCGTATTGCACCATCTCGGCAGCGGTCGTCATCGAAAGCACAATACCGGGTTTCCAGTCGGAAATCACATCCAGATCACCCGGATAATCCCCACCTCGCCCCGGCAGCGAGGTCAGAGCGAGTGTGCCACCACCCACCTGCAAAGCGTAGATCACCATTTGAGACATGGATCGCGACCTCCCGATACTCCCTAGAACCAAACTGTCGTGTGAAATGCACCTGTCTAATCTACCCGCGGCGTGACACTTTCCAAACCGAAAATCCTGTCATCGCGCTGTGGACGCGGGCGGCGGCGGGCCTTACGCTGCATCGAAGTTCCGAATCCACCAGAGCAGACATGACCGACACTTCCAGCCCCGCCTATCAGGTTCTCGCCCGCAAATACCGCCCAGAGACCTTTGCGGATCTGGTTGGACAGGATGCCATGGTGCGCACGCTTAAGAATGCGTTCGAAGCGGATCGGATCGCACAGGCCTTTGTCATGACCGGGATCCGCGGCACCGGAAAAACCACCACCGCACGGATCATCGCAAAGGGCATGAACTGCATTGGCGAGGACGGCAACGGCGGGCCGACAACTGAACCCTGCGGGAAATGCGAGCACTGTGTCGCCATCATGGAAGGACGTCACGTCGATGTTCTGGAAATGGACGCGGCCAGTCGCACCGGCGTCAACGACATTCGCGAAATCATCGACAGCGTCCGATACCGCGCGGCTAGCGCACGCTACAAGATTTACATCATCGACGAGGTTCACATGCTCTCGACCAGCGCCTTCAACGCGCTGCTCAAAACGCTGGAAGAACCCCCGGAACATGTAAAGTTCATCTTTGCAACCACTGAAATCCGCAAGGTTCCGGTCACGGTTCTGTCACGCTGTCAGCGCTTCGATCTGCGCCGGATCGAACCGGAAGACATGATTGGCCTGTTACGCAAGATTGCCGAAAGCGAGAACGCTCTGATCGCCGATGACGCTTTGGCACTGATTACCCGCGCCGCAGAAGGGTCAGCGCGGGATGCAACCTCACTGTTGGACCAGGCTATCTCGCATGGTGCCGGCGAAACAACGGTCGATCAGGTGCGCGCCATGCTGGGTTTGGCAGATCGCGGTAGGGTTCTGGACCTGATGGACATGATCCTGCGCGGCGATGCAGCAGGCGCGTTGACTGAGCTGAGCGGACAATATGCCGAGGGTGCGGATCCGCTGGCCGTTCTGCGCGATCTAGCCGAAATCACGCACTGGGTCTCGGTCGTCAAAATCACACCCGATGCAGCCGAAGATCCAACTGTCGCCCCAGATGAGCGCACACGCGGGCTGCAGATGGCCGAAGCCCTGCCGATGCGTGTGCTGACCCGGATGTGGCAAATGTTGCTGAAGGCTCTGGAAGAAGTGTCCGCCGCGCCAAATGCGATGATGGCTGCGGAAATGTCGATCATCCGCCTGACGCATGTGGCGGACCTGCCCAGCCCGGAAGAACTGGTGAAACGGCTGCAAGATGCCCCGCCACCGCCGAATGGAAGTCCTGGCGGCGGCGTGACACCCCAACGGACCGGTGTGCCGAGCGTTCAGACGAGCGCGACCACATCCCAGACGTACGCCCCCACGCCACAAGGTTCCGGTGGCGCGCCCGTAGCAGCATTGGCCCAAGATGTTCAGGCCGCGTTGGCCCGGTATCCGACTTTCGAACATGTGGTCGAACTGATCCGGGCACATCGGGATGTCAAACTGCTGGTCGAAGTGGAAAACGGCATCCGTCTGATCTCTTACCAACCGGGCCGGATCGAGTTCACACCGGCGGATCAGGCTCCGACAGACCTTGCTGCGCGACTGGGTTCGGCGTTGCAGCGCTGGACGGGCAACCGATGGGCGGTGTCCATCGTGTCAGACGGCGACGCGCCCACGATAAGCGAATTGCGAGACAAGGCAGAACTGACCTTGAAGGCCGAGGCCGAACAACACCCTTTGGTTCAGGCCGTTTTGGCTCAGTTCCCAAAGGCAAAGATCACCCGGATCGAAACCCCCGAACAACGTGCGGCCCAGGTCGAAACCGAGGCGTTGCCCGAAGTCGAAGACGAATGGGACCCGTTCGAAGAGGATTAGTCTGCCCCGCCTCTGAATGCTGGACAGTTCTTGGGCGCACAAACAAAAAAATTCTCGCCACAGACCATAGCGACCGATGGGAATGCCCACGGCCCTTGTGCAGCGCAGGCACCGCCCGTATCTAAGCAGCAAATTGATACACAGGAGAAAACAGATGCTCAAAGGACTCGGCGGTCTGGGCGACATGGCCAAGATGATGAAATCCGCTCAGGACCTTCAGACCAAGATGACCGAGATGCAGGACGAGCTGAACAACATCGTTGTTGTCGGCGAATCCGGTGCCGGGCTGGTCAAAGCCACGGCCACGGCAAAAGGAGAGTTGAAAGGTCTGGATATCGACCCGTCGATCTTCAACGGCGACGACAAGGAAGTGGTCGAAGACCTGATCCTGGCGGCCATCAAAGATGCCCAGTCCAAGGCGTCGGAACGCTCGCAGGAAGAAATGGGCAAGCTGACCGAAAGCATGGGATTGCCGAAAGACATCAAGCTGCCGTTCTGATACACCGTCCTGACGGATCAATGGTCGGGCCACCTTGCGTGGCCGCTCTGCAGGAACACGCGGTGAGTTCGAACAGCGATATCGACAATCTGATCGACCTTATGGCCAAACTGCCGGGTCTCGGGCCGCGCTCGGCGCGGCGCGCCGTGCTGCATCTGATCCGCAAACGCGCTCTGCTGCTGACGCCGCTCTCGGACGCGATGCAACAGGTGGCCATCACCGCCCGCGAGTGTCTGAACTGCGGCAATGTGGGCACGACCGACATCTGCGACATCTGCAATGACGAGGCTCGCGCCACCGGAGAGCTCTGCGTGGTCGAAGACGTCTCTGACCTCTGGGCGATGGAACGCGCGGGCGTGTTCAAAGGCCGCTATCACGTTCTGGGCGGCACCTTGTCCGCACTCGATGGGGTGGGTCCAGAAGAGCTGCGCATTCCCCGGCTCAAGGATCGGATAACCGCAGAAGGCATAACAGAAGTCATTCTTGCCCTGAATGCCACTGTCGATGGTCAGACTACAGCGCATTACATCGCGGACCAATTGGACGGTCAAGTGCGCCTGACCTCACTGGCCCAGGGCGTGCCGATTGGTGGCGAGCTGGACTATCTGGATGATGGCACAATCACGGCAGCGCTGCGCGCGCGGAAAGAACTTTAGCGAAACATAACAGGTGGACACCGGGTGTTGACCCCGAAAAACCATGTATTCGAGTGGGAAAACATGATGCGCGTTATTGCATTAATGTTAATCGTGGCGCTAGCTGCGGCACTTTCTGCCTGCACCACTAAACCGACACCCGGCCCGTCAGACATAGAGGACCTTGCCGCTGAAATTCAGGGGCTTGGGCCGGATGTGGATCCAGAGGAGGCATCGCGCGCGGCGCATATCGCCTATACCTATTCGCAACAACTCGCGCAGGAATACCGGGTCACGGACCCGCCGCTGATTCACAATGCCAAGGTGATGCATGGCTTTCGGGAACGCGGGCTCTGCAACGATTGGGCGCAGGATATCCAGAAGCGTTTGAACCAGGAGAATTTTCGGACGCTGACACTGCACTGGGCCACGTCACCGCCCACGGATTTCAGGATCATCCACCATTCCGCCGTTATCAGCAGACGCGGCGACACTATGTATGATGGCATTATTCTTGATCCTTGGCGCTACGGCGGGGTGCTGTTCTGGTCAAAAACCAAAGCGGATGAGCGCTACAACTGGCGACCCCGGATGGAAGTCCGAGAAGAACTGATAAACGCCAGCCGCGCCCGCCAAGCCAGCTAAGAAGTGTTGAGATCAAACATAATCGCACCCAATGGAACAAATAGGGCTTGGTCGTTTAGTCCATGATTGCTTTTGAATGGCCTTCCGTTAAGACCAATCTGGAATGGAAACTGAAGATCAGATCGGTCGCCAATTCAAAGAGGTCCGCAAGATCAGATCGTTTGTGGTGCCCTGAATCGACCTTTCAAAGTCGCTTGACCTGTAGGCTTAAGAGAACTGGTGCCTTTGATGGCGCGCCGAACTAGGTTAGAGACAAGCAAACTCAAGTATTTGTTTTGGGAGCTTAATTATGACCCGCCTTCTCGCCTTCATCTTCGCAGCCGTCACTGCAACCTCCGCTCTGTCGCAGGAGCTGATCGACAAGGGCTTTGTTGAAGGTTGGAACATCATGATGGACCCTGCGCTTGGAAACGGGTGCCTGATCCAGACGGTGTATCAGGATCTGTCGGTCGTTCGGTTGGGCTATGACGCGCTGGACAATCGGGGGTACTTCGCCGTTTACAACAAGGCCTGGGGCGACATTAAACAAGGTGAAAGCTATCCGATCCGGTTCGAACTGGACGGTAAGAGCTATGACGCTACTGCCATCGGGTTCAATGAACGCGACGTTCCGGGGGCCACCGTGTTTTTCACCGACCGGAGTTTCGTCAACGCGATTGCGCAGAACAAGACGCTGACTGTCTACAACCCGGCGGGTGAGGTGGTGATGGCGATTGATCTGAAAGGCACCGCCAAGGCGCTGGAATATGCCCGCGAGTGCCAGAACCGTGAGCTTTAACGAATCGGATCGAACAGAGCGTCTTTGGCGCTGCAATCCTTTATGGCATCACGACCGCAAGGAACTGGTTCTAGGTCATGGGAGAGGCACAGGCGGACTTCTTCAATATAGCCCTGCCTACACGTCACGGTGATCATATCCCGCTCCAGCACCGGGTTTTCCTTCAGAAAGGCCTCCTCAACAACCGATGCAGGCAGTTGCACCGACGCATCCAGCATGCGAAAGACTTTGGGTCGCTGAACGGCCTCATACGCCCGGCGTGACAGCGCGAGATAGTCGGGCGCGCTCAGTCCCGTGCAGGTGCCGTGCTTTTTCCACTGGTGCCAGGCCAGGCCGGAACTGCCTTGAATATCTTCCATTTCGCGGGTCATGCGCCGAGTCGGTGGTGCCTCGGACGTGGGACAGTAGGCCGGCCAGCCTTGATGGTATTGTGGCCAAAGCCCGTGTAGCACCCATCCATGGTCATACCGTGCATCGCATTGGTCCGATCCCCGGGCATCCCCTTCGCGCGCGCACCAGTTTGGCGACCAGCTGAGCGACAGAACATAATAGTCGAATTCACCGGCCTTCTCACCATCGGCCAGTGCTGCCATTGCGCTCAACACCCACAAAACAACCCAGCGCATTCGCCTCTTCCCTTCTTGCCTTTGCGCGACTATATACGGCCCAAGTTCCCCGACAACGGAAACCTGCCCCAAGATAAAGGGGCCGCCGAATTCCGGCGACGGGACACATGTATTCGAAGGAGACGGGCTGATGGCAAAACCCCTGATGGCCAAAGCGACAGCCGTATGGCTGGTGGACAACACCACGATCAGCTTCAAGCAGATCGCGGATTTCGTAGGCATGCACGAGTTGGAGGTGCAGGGCATCGCGGATGGTGACGTTGCCGCTGGCGTTAAAGGGTTCGACCCAATCGCCAACAACCAACTGACGCAAGAAGAGATCGACACGGCGCAGGATAACCCGCTGCACAAGCTGTCGCTGAAGTTCAATCCGGCGGCAACCGGCGAAGAGAAACGCCGCGGCCCGCGATACACGCCCTTGTCCAAACGACAGGATCGACCGAACTCGATTCTCTGGCTGGTGAAATTCCACCCTGAACTCAGCGACGGGCAGATCGCAAAACTGGTTGGCACGACCAAGCCCACCATCCAGTCAATCCGCGAACGGACCCATTGGAACATCTCGAACATGCAGCCGATCGATCCGGTTGCGCTGGGCCTATGCAAGCAGTCCGAGCTGGACATGATCGTGCAAAAGGCCGCCGCGAAGAAAGCCGCCGAGGGCGGCGTGATGAGCGACGACGAGCGCCGCAAGCTGGTATCGACCGAGCAATCGCTCGAAATGGATGCGGCGCCAAAGATTCCGACCGCCATCGAAGGTCTGGAAACATTTTCACTGTCGGATGAACCGGCGGACGAGAAAGAAGACGAGCCGATGGTGGATGCCGACAGCTTTTTCAACCTGCCCAAGGGCGGCGGTGAAGACGATGGCGAGGATGACCCACGCCCCTAAAGTAATGGTGACCCTGACCTGACCGGGTCGGGTCCTTTCTACGGGACACCCATGCTGAACTTTCTGTCCGCCATTTTTGGCCCCCACCTTGCCGTTTCGATCTACGCCTTCCTGAAAACATGGGGGCTGGGTTTGGCGGGCGGCGCGTTCATGATCGTGATCGTGACCAGCCTGTTCTTGCTGGGCGACGATGGCGAACACGAACATCATTCGTTCATGACCGTGCCGGTCTTGTCTGCGACGGCCATCAACGGAGATCTCAAAAACGGGGTGATCGCATCTGTTCGCTTGCCGGATGGAACCGCCACATCGATCACGTCGACCGAAGCTCCGATTTCACAGACGGTCGGCACCAGTGCCTGTGTTGAAAAGCGGGTGTATGTCGAAAGTGGCGAACCGCGCTACCGGTTCAAACTGCCAAGGTTCTGCGACACCGGTTGAGGTCCAGATTGCTTAAGAAAAAACCGTCCGACGATGCCACCGGACGGTTTGGTTTTTAGATCATCTGGAACAGGATGCCAGTGATGATCGCGCCACCGACGCCAAGCGTCAGGTAGGTTGCAAAGACGCGCGGTTTGACCAAGGACCAGACCGCGGCCATTGCCGGGATTGAGCTGACGGCCCCTGCCACCATGAACGACATGGCAGCCCCCGCGCTCATGCCTTGCTCCATCAGACCGGCCAGCAGGGGCGGTGCAACGTAGGAATTCAGGTATGCGGGCATCCCGACGAGCGCGGCGACAACTATCGGTACGACACCTTCACCCCCGACCGCGCCTGCAATCAGGTCTGCGGGAACGTAGCTGACAAGCAGCGCTTCCAGCACATAGGCCAGGGCCAGCCACTTCAGCAAGAACAGGCCATTTTGCACAAACTCTGCCCGGAAACGCACACGACGCTCAGGTTCCTGCCAGAATTTCCAAACCGGCTTGTCCTCTTGTTTTGGTTCACAGCCGCAGCACCCTGCAGGCTTATACTCGCGCAAAGGTTGGGCAAAGGCTCCCTGCCGCATCAGAAACCGAACGGCGAACCCGCCGAACAGTCCCAACGCAACGGCGGAAATGGCTTTACCAACAGCAAACGGCCAACCCAAGGCCCCAGCCGTAATGAGCAGCGTTGGCGGATCAATCAAGGGCGAACTGAGCCAAAAAGCCATGACGGCAGACAGCGGCGCGCCCAAGGCCAGCAACCCGGCAATAAACGGTATGACCTCGCATGAACAAAACGGGGCCAAACCTCCAAACAACGCGGCCAGCAGAATCATCCGTGTTTCGCGGCCCTCAAACGCCCGGGCCACCATCACCTCGGCACCCGTGGCTTTGAGATAGGACAGCAGGAGAACGGCAAACAGTATGTACTGACCGGTATGGGCCAGCGCCTTGGCCGCAAAAGTGACGACTTCGATCCAGTTGCCGGGGTCCAGAACCGCAACAGCGGCGAGGATCGCTACGATCAAAGCCCACGGTGTTTTGATCACGTCAAGCGCGCCTTTGCTTAAGGGTCTGGGATTTTGTGTCAGCTCAGCCATCGTTCGCAGCCTTTGTAACCTCGTCCGCGCAGCATTCACTCAGAATGAACTGGGCGAGGTTTTCAAGTTCGTCGTAGCAGGCGCGGTTGATCGTGCTGCGCCCGATTTTCTCTTGCTCGACCACACCCCCTGCCGCCAAAAACCGCAGGTGATGAGCCAGTGTTGACGGGGCAATCCCTGTCCGGCTTTGGATCTCGCCAACCGTCAATCCTGCCTCACCAGCACGAACAAGCGTTTTCAGAACTTTCAACCGGGCTTCCGACCCCATAGCTGAAAACCCGGCAGCCGCTGTTTCCCACATCTCTTTAACTCCATTAAACTAGATTTATAGTTATTTAATCCATGTAATCCATTTGGTCAACTCCGGTCCGCATGATTTTTCAGCAGTTTCGTAAGTCCAGATTGCCCATCTTATAAGTCCAACCTATAAGACCCTATGGGAATATCGGTCGACACATTCTTTCTTGAACTGAACGGGCAAGGCACGCTGCAGGCGCGGATCCAACAGATGATCGCCGAGGGCATCCTGTCGGGCCGGTTTCACGTCGGAGAAAAACTGCCCTCTTCGCGCAAACTGGCCGCCCATCTTGGGGTCAGCCGGATCACTGTCACGTTGGCCTACACTGAATTGCTGGCCAACGACTATCTGACCGCAAAAGGCCGATCCGGGTATTATGTTTCACAAAACGCGCCGGTCCCTCCGAAGTATTCACCGATGCAACGCGGCACAGAAACAGTGGACTGGGACAAAGCGCTGGCGCGGCGTTTTCTGGATTCGGATGTATTGCCAAAACCCAGCGACTGGCGCGAATACAGGTATCCCTTCATTTACGGACAGGCAGACCGGACTCTATTTGACCACGCCAACTGGCGGCTATGTGCGGTTCGTGCATTGGGGCACAAGGATTTCGACTCGCTGACAGGCGACTACGTGGATCAGGATGACCCGTTGCTGGTAGAGTTCATCGCCCGGCACACCCTGCCCCGCCGTGGCATCGCAGCGCGCCCCGAAGAGATCTTGATCACGCTCGGGGCACAAAACGCGCTTTGGCTGGCCTCGCGTATCTTGCTGACCCACAATCGCACAGCTGTCATCGAAAACCCCTGTTACTATGCGCTGCGGAGTCTTCTAAACCACTGGGATTGCAAGGTAACGCCCTTGAGCGTGGACCGGGATGGATTGCCGCCTGATGCGCTGCGTGACGACACGGACGTCATCTTTACCACACCCAGTCACCAAAGTCCGACAACTGCAACCATGCCGGTCAATCGCCGCAAACAATTGCTCGACCGCGCGCGCGCACTGGACGCCATGGTGGTCGAAGACGACTATGAGTTTGAAATGGCCTTTCTGGGTGCGCCATCGCCCGCGCTCAAATCCATGGATCGTGACGGCCGGGTGATCTATGTGGGCAGTTTCTCGAAATCTCTGTTCCCGGGATTGCGTCTGGGGTACATGGTTGGGTCCGAACCTTTCATACGCGAAGCCCGGGCGTTGCGTTCCCTCGTGCTGCGCCATCCTCCTGGCCATATCCAACGCACGGCGGCGTATTTCCTGTCTCTGGGCCACTACGATGCCCAAATCCGGCGAATGTCCCAAGCCTTAAGAGAACGTCGCGATGCGATGGACGCAGCCATAGATGAAAACGGACTGACTGTGGCCGGGCGCGGTGTGATGGGCGGTTCGTCTTTGTGGATGTCCGCGCCTGAACATGTCGACGCGACTTTACTTGCGCAAAAGCTGCAAACCAAAGTGTCCATATCGAGCCGGGTGCATCGTTCTTTTCGGGGCCCCATCGGCCCCAGAATTTCTACCGCCTTGGCTACTCGTCCATATCGACCGATCGCATTGCACCCGGCATAAAGCTGATTGCGGATGCTATTCGCGCCGGGTAGCCGGTATCTGGACATAATCCGCATTTCGTTTTGGACCTAACGCGGACCTGCCCCATCGGCGAAAACCATAGTCAAAGGCTGGACTGCCCGTCTGGCTGCAACCCCAATTGCGCGGAGTACACAAAGATGGAGATGACGACCGAAGAGGCCTTTGTAAAGGTATTGCAGAAGCACGGCATTGAGCATGCGTTTGGGATCATCGGGTCTGCGATGATGCCGATTTCGGATTTGTTTCCGACCGCTGGGATCATGTTCTGGGACTGCGCACATGAGGGCAGCGCGGGCATGATGGCGGATGGCTACACGCGTGCCACCGGCAAGATGTCGATGATGATTGCGCAGAACGGCCCCGGCATCACCAACTTCGTGACCGCCGTGAAAACCGCCTACTGGAACCACACGCCGCTGCTGCTGGTCACACCGCAGGCGGCAAACAAAACCATCGGTCAGGGCGGCTTTCAGGAAGTCGAGCAGATGAAGCTGTTCGAGGATATGGTCGCCTATCAGGAAGAGGTCCGCGATCCGACCCGCGTCGCCGAGGTTCTGACCCGCGTGATCGCCCAGGCCAAACGCCTGTCGGGCCCGGCGCAGCTAAACATCCCGCGCGATTTCTGGACCCAGGTCGTCGACATCGAGATCCCCGATCCGATTGAGTTCGAGCGCAGCCCGGGCGGTGAGAATTCGGTGGCCAAAGCCGCCGAGATCCTGTCGACGGCCAAGACCCCCGTCATCCTGAACGGTGCCGGCGTCGTGCTGTCCGAGGGCGGCATCGACGCCTCGATCGCGCTGGCCGAGCGCCTGGATGCGCCGGTCTGCGTGGGCTATCAGCACAATGACGCCTTCCCCGGCAACCACCCGCTGTTTGCCGGCCCGCTGGGCTATAACGGCTCGAAGGCCGGGATGGAGCTGATCAAGGAAGCCGATGTGGTGCTGGCGCTCGGCACCCGGCTGAACCCGTTCTCGACCCTGCCCGGCTATGGCATGAGCTACTGGCCAGAGGATGCCACCATCATCCAGGTCGACATCAACCCCGACCGGATCGGCCTGACCAAAAAGGTCACCGTGGGTATTGTCGGCGATGCGGCCAAGGTGGCAAACGGCATCCTGCGCCAGCTGTCCGACGATGCGGGCAATGCCGGACGCGACGCGCGCAAGGCCAATATCGCGCAGAAGAAATCCGCCTGGGCGCAGGAGTTGACCTCGCTGACGCATGAGCAAGACGATCCCGGCACCACCTGGAACCAGCGCGCCCGCGACGCCAAACCGGACTGGATGAGCCCGCGCATGGCGTGGCGCGCGATCCAGCAGGCACTGCCGCGCGAGGCAATCATCTCGTCCGATATCGGCAACAACTGCGCCATCGGGAACGCCTATCCTGACTTTGACGAGGGCCGTAAGTATCTGGCCCCCGGCCTGTTCGGCCCCTGCGGCTATGGCCTGCCGGCCATCGTCGGCGCCAAGATCGGCCAGCCGGACGTGCCGGTTGTCGGCTTTGCCGGCGACGGTGCCTTTGGCATCGCGGTCAACGAACTGACCGCCATCGGCCGTTCGGAATGGCCCGCTATCACCCAGATCGTCTTCCGCAACTACCAGTGGGGCGCGGAAAAGCGTAACTCGACCCTGTGGTTCGACGACAACTTCGTGGGTACCGAGTTGGACACCCAGGTCTCGTATGCAGGGATCGCCCAAGCCTGCGGCCTCAAAGGTGTCGTGGCCCGCACCCAGGACGAGCTGACCGCCGCCCTGAACCAGGCCATCGCGGACCAGAAAAACGGTATCACAACCCTGATCGAAGCCATGATCAACCAGGAACTCGGGGAACCCTTCCGCCGCGACGCCATGAAAAAACCAGTCAAAGTTGCTGGGATCGCAGCGGCCGACATGGCAGCGCAGTAAAACTGAAAATTGCTGCGGGCGTGACGAAACGTCAGGCCCGCACTTATCGTAAATGTCAAACAGGAACGTTATTGGTTACATGCCGTGCTTTATCCCAAAAACGACATGAGCTGACCTATGTTCCCTTTTCTCTCACAAACATCTCCAACCGTTTCCGGACGACTGCTCCGACAAGCGCAAAATCTGCGGACACCGCGTGTGGCGCTGGTCAACGCCAGTTCGGCGACCGCCTTGGCAGGTATTCAGGAAGCGGCCAAAGCGGATCTGGCCGAGCCTGTTTTGATCGGCAATCCGGCAAAAATCACCCAAGCCGCCGAATCCATCGAATTTGATCTGACAGGTATTCAGGTCATCGACGCCCCGCACGACGCCGCAGCGCCCGAAGCGGCACGCCTGGCGCGCGACGGCCACGTCGATGCCATTATGAAGGGGCAGATTCATTCCTCCACCTTTCTGAAGGGCTTGCTGCCGACTGCCGCCGGACTTCGCGCGCCCGGCGTGCGGTGTGCGCATGTGTTCCATATGACGGCGCCGGGATCTGATCGTCCGATCCTGTTGACGGACGCCGCGTTAAACGTCGATCCGAGTGTCGAGACACGCCAAGCCAGCCTCGCCCACGCAGTTCATATGGCGCATCTATTAGAGATCGAGCGTCCCAAGGCCGCTATCCTGGCACCCAGCGAAGATCCAACACCCACTATCCAAAACACCATGGAAGCTGCGGAAATCGCGGCATGGGCCAAAACCGGTCTGCCCAGTGCAGATGTGGCCGGTCCGCTCGCCATGGACCTCATCCTGTCGCGTCAGGCCGCCGATATCAAAGGGGTTGAAACACCTGTGGCCGGAGACGCAGACATTATTCTGACGCCCAACATCACAACCGGAAACGCGGTGGTCAAACTGATGGTGCTGGGGATGGGCTGTTGCGCGGGTGGTCTGATCATGGGCACAAAAGTGCCTCTGCTGCTGACATCACGGTCTCAGGGGTCAGCCGCGCGGCTGGCCTCGGCGGCATTGGGCGCGATTGTTGCGAATGGGGGGTCGGCATGATCCTCGTTCTGAATGCAGGATCGTCGTCGATCAAAATCAAGCTTTTCACGCTTGATCTGGCCCCAATCCTGTCCGGCTCGGTCAGCGAAATCGGTGGCGACGCGCAGATCAAACTGGGTGCCGAAAAATCGCAGATCACCGCAGAAAATCACGGCGCCGCGCTAGATGCCCTGTTGGCGGGACTGGTCCGACAAGGATACAACCTGTCGGACCTGTCCGCTGCCGGCCATCGGATCGTGCATGGCGGCGCCGACCTGACGGCGCCCAGCGCATTGACCCCGGACATCCTGCGACGGATTGAGGATTGCGTGACGCTTGCGCCTTTGCACAATCCACACAACCTGTCAGCCATCCGCGTTCTGGCGGACCGTTTGCCGGATCTGCCTCAGTTCGGCTCGTTCGACACCGCGTTTCATGCCGACAATTCCGCTGTATCTGTCGCCTATGCCATTCCGATCGAAGAACGCAATAAAGGGCTTCGCCGCTACGGGTTTCACGGGCTCAGCTATGCGTCCATGGTCGAGTATCTGGGCGATGACCTGCCCGAGCGGTTGCTAGGCCTGCATCTTGGGAACGGATCCAGCCTCTGCGCTATTCGAAACGGGAAGAGTGTTGCCAGCAGCATGGGGTATTCCCCTCTGGACGGGTTAACAATGGGGACCCGCAGCGGGGCGATTGACGGGATGGTCGTGTTGCGGCTGGCGCGTGAGCACGGGCTGGACGATGCAAACCATTTACTGAACTTTTCCAGCGGTCTGACCGGATTGGCTGGAACCAACAATATGGCCGATCTGCTGCAGCGGGATGATGAAGACGCCCGATTTGCTGTCGATCACTTTTGCTACTGGGCGGCGCGTCACGCAGGCAGCGCAATCGTGGCCCTAGGCGGTCTGGACGCCGTCGCCTTTACCGGGGGTATCGGTGAAAACGCCCCTCAAATCCGCGACAGAATAATGGATTATCTGTCCTTTCTGAGACCAGTTTCCGTGCACATCGTACCGGCTGATGAAGAGGCCCAGATTGCCCGGGATGTACTGCACCTGTTAAATGGGAGGACGGTTCTAAAGTATAGAGCCTAGGGAGGGATTACGTGAACCAGCAGCCGCAAGTTGACTTATCACCCAAAGTGTCTGACGAGATTCGTCGCACAACGTGCTACATGTGCGCCTGCCGATGCGGCATCAACGTGCACATGAAGGACGGCAAGGTTGCCTATATCGAAGGCAACCGCGATCACCCGGTGAACCAGGGCGTTTTGTGCGCCAAGGGCTCGGCCGGGATCATGCAGGTCAACGCACCGTCGCGGCTGCGTAAACCCCTGCGCCGGGTCGGCCCGCGCGGGTCGGGCGAGTTTCGCGAGATCGAGTGGGAAGAAGCGATCAGTACGGC
The DNA here is from genome assembly GCF_056535885.1 of Ruegeria sp. B1. Taxonomy (NCBI): domain Bacteria; kingdom Pseudomonadati; phylum Pseudomonadota; class Alphaproteobacteria; order Rhodobacterales; family Roseobacteraceae; genus Ruegeria; species Ruegeria sp. B1. The sequence goes on from NZ_JBQFJA010000001.1 coordinate 4,534,815, forward strand.
TGTTGGCTGGCTGAACGAGTTGCACGAAACGGCTCCGCAAAAGCTGGCCTTCTTTACGGGGCGCGATCAGAGCCAGAGTTTCACTTCGTTCTGGGCTCAGAATTTCGGCACGCCAAACTATGCAGCCCATGGTGGGTTTTGCTCGGTCAACATGGCGGCTGGCGGCATCTACACGATGGGCGGTGCATTCTGGGAATTCGGGCAACCCGATTGGGACCATACCAAGCTGTTCATGCTGTTCGGCGTGGCCGAGGATCATGACAGCAACCCGATCAAGATGGGCATTGGCAAGATCAAGGCACGTGGCGCCCGGGTGATTGGGGTGAATCCGATCCGTACAGGCTATAATGCCGTGGCAGATGATTGGGTCGGGATCACACCTGGCACAGACGGGCTGTTCATCCTGTCGCTAATCCACGTGCTAATGAAGGCCGGCAAGATCGACCTTGATTACCTGAGCCGCTACACCAATGCACCTGTTCTGGTAAACGCCGCCGAAGGTCCGGAAAACGGCCTGTTCCTGCGCGACGCAGACGGCAAGCCACTGGTGATCGACCGCGTGACGGGCGAACCCACCGCCTTTGACAAACCCGGCGTGCGCCCGGATCTGGCTGCGACTTACGAGAAGGACGGTGTCACCCACCGCCCGGTCTTTCACCTGATAGCTGAAAAGTATCTTGATGACGCGCACGCGCCCGAGGCCGTGGCAGATCGTTGTGGTATTCCCGCAGAACGCATCCGCGCCATCGCCGCTGAAATCGCTCGCGTCGCTTTTGACGAAGCGTTCGAGATAGATCAGGAATGGACAGATTTCCGGGGTGAAACACACGCAAAGATGATCGGCCGCCCGGTCAGCTTCCACGCGATGCGCGGTATCTCGGCCCATGCCAACGGGTTTCAGACCTGCCGCGCCTTGCACACACTGCAGATCCTGCTGGGAACGGTTGAGGTTCCGGGCGGCTTTCGGTTCAAACCCCCCTATCCCAAACCGGTCGAAGCGCACCCGACCCCACATGGCGACCGGCGTCCCGGACGCCCCCTGGAAGGTCCGCACTTGGGCTTCCCACGCGGACCCGAGGATCTCTTGCTCGACGATTGCGGTACGCCGCAGCGGATCGACAAGGCGTTTACCTGGGAAAACCCGATGTCGGCCCACGGGCTGATGCACATGGTGATCTCGAACGCGGCTGCGGGTGACCCCTACAAGATCGACACGCTGTTCATGTACATGGCGAACATGTCGTGGAATTCGACCATGAACACCAAGGGTGTCATGGAGATGCTGACCGCCCGCAACGAAGACGGCAAATACGTCATCCCGCATATCATCTATTCGGACGCCTACTCGTCCGAGATGGTTGCTTATGCCGACCTGATCCTGCCCGACACGACCTATCTGGAACGCCACGATTGCATCTCGCTGCTCGACCGCCCGATTTGCGAGGCCGATGCCGCCGCCGACGCAATTCGTTGGCCCGTGATCGAGCCCGACCGCGATGTGCGCGGCTTTCAATCGGTGCTGATCGAACTGGCCAACCGCATGAGTCTGCCGGGCTTCACCAACGAGGACGGCAGCCCAAAGTGGAAGAATTACGCCGACTATATCGTAAATCATCAGCGCAAACCGGGTATTGGCCCTCTGGCCGGTTTCAGGGGCGAAAACGGCGACAAGGAAGGGCGCGGCGAAGTCAACCCAGACCAGTTGAATCGCTACATCGAAAACGGCGGGTTCTACGTCGCGCACATTCCGGAAGGCGCGAATTACTACAAACCCTGGAATGCCGCCTATCAGGACTGGGCGGTTGGCATGGGCATCTATGACAGTCCGCAACCTTATCTGTTCCAACTCTATTCGGAACCTATGCGGAAATTCCAACTAGCCGCCGAAGGCTATGGCGACCGTCAACCACCCGACCATCTGCGTCAGCGGATCAAGGAAACCATGGACCCGCTGCCGATCTGGTACGAAACCGATCAGCAAGGCAATGAGGGCTTCGCCATCACCGCACTGACCCAGCGCCCGATGGCCATGTATCACAGTTGGGGCACGCAGAACGCATGGCTGCGGCAATTGCATGGTCGCAATCCGCTCTATGTCCCGACAAAGCTGATGCGCGAACACGGGCTGAAGGATGGTGACTGGGCCAAAGTCAGCTCTCCGCACGGAGAAATTACCGTACCGGTCATGGAAATGGCAGCGCTGAACGACAACACCGTTTGGACATGGAACGCCATTGGAAAGCGCAAAGGCGCATGGGCTTTGCAGGATGACGCCCCGAGGCCACCAAAGGCTTTTGCTGAACCATCTGATTCATGAGTTGTTGCCGCCGAAAGGTGACGGGATGCGATGGGCCAACTCTGATCCCGTGACGGGTCAGGCCGCTTGGTTCGACCTGAAGGTCAGAATCGAAAAGACCGAGGCGCCGAGTGACGCGGAAAGCCAGCCAGAATTTGGCCCGATTAAATCGCCGGTTGGAACCGGCCCCAAAGATCTGGCGTGGAAGGTAGGTAAATGACCCAACTCCCCCAATCGACCGACCGCAAGCTGGGACTGGTCATCGATCTCGACACCTGTGTCGGCTGCCATGCCTGTGTGATCTCGTGCAAAGGCTGGAACACGGAAAACTATGGCGCGCCGCTGTCGGATCAGGATGCTTACGGTGCCGACCCGTCTGGCACGTTCCTAAACCGCGTGCACTCTTATGAAATTCAGCCTGAACAAGGTCAGGCTCAATTGGTTCATTTCCCCAAATCCTGCCTGCATTGCGAGGATGCGCCCTGCGTTACCGTCTGCCCCACCGGGGCAAGCTACAAGCGGGTTGAAGACGGCATCGTTCTGGTCAACGAAAGCGATTGTATTGGCTGCGGTCTCTGCGCCTGGGCGTGCCCCTATGGCGCGCGAGAGATGGACATGGCCGAAGGCGTAATGAAAAAGTGCACGCTGTGCGTTGACCGCATCTACAACGAAAACCTGCCCGAAGTAGATCGCGTCCCCGCTTGCGTGCGCACCTGTCCTGCCGGCGCGCGCCACTTCGGTGATCTGGGTGATCCAGACAGCGATGTCAGCAAGCTGGTGGCCGAGCGCGAAGGCATGGACCTAATGCCTGAGATGGGGACTAAGCCGGTCAACAAATACCTGCCGCCCCGGCCAAGGGACACGGTTGAGGACCAGATCGACATCCTCGCGCCGCTGTTGACCCCGGTTGCCGACGAAGCCAAGGGTTTTGTTGGATGGCTCGATAAGGCTCTCGACAAACTGCCCGGAGGCGCGACCTGATGCATCCAGCCCCTTCAGTCATCATATTCACCACGTTTTCCGGATTGGGTTTTGGCCTGCTGTTCTTTCTCGGCCTCGGTCAGCCCGCAGTCACCGGGGTGGTTGCCTTTGTATTCTATGCCATTGCCTACGCGCTGGCAGTCGGTGGCCTTCTGGCATCGACCTTTCATCTGGGTCATCCGGAACGTGCCTGGAAGGCTTTCAGCCAGTGGAAATCGAGCTGGCTCAGCCGAGAAGGTATCTGCGCCGTCGCCGCCCTCGTCATCATGGGTCTGTATGCACTTGGCGCGGTCTTCCTGAACAGCCATTGGGCGCTTTTGGGCTGGGTTGGTGCGTTGCTCTGCCTGGCCACCGTATTCACAACCTCGATGATCTACACACAGCTCAAGACCGTGCCGCGCTGGAACATGGGCCTGACGCCGCTTGTCTTTCTATCTTTCAGCCTGGCAGGGGGTGCCCTTCTAGCAGGTGCTGAAAACCTTGCCCCCTGGCTGTTGTTGATCGCTGGGGTGGCGCAATTGGCCTATTGGGCCAAGGGCGACCGGGCGTTGGAGAATTCCGGAACAAATATGGCAACCGCCACCGGATTGGGGGATCGCGGAGCGGTGCGCGCATTCGAACCGCCGCACACCGGAACAAACTACCTGCTTCGTGAGTTCGTACATGTGGTTGGGCGAAAGCACGCACAGAAACTGCGTGTCATCTCATTCGTCCTGGCGTTTGCCCTACCCCTTGTGCTGATCCTGACACCTGTCGAGGGTTTCGTGGTCAAACATGTCTTTGCGTTGCTTGCCGTATTGTCACATCTGGCGGGCGTTCTGGTCTCACGCTGGCTGTTTTTGCGCAGGCCGAACATGTCGTGGGCCTGTATTACGGAAAACGCTGACGCCTCAAAAATCCGAGTTTTCTCGGAGTTCTTTTTGGCACCGTGTCACAAACACGGTGGTTCGTGCGTCCTGTTTCTGTACAAATCAAAAACAGGAGTACGCAATGTCCCCTCGGATCAATCACTTTTCCGTCGCCCCCGCGTTGATGCAGCCCATGCTGGATATGGAAGACCTCCTTATGGCGTCAGGGCTGGAGCACAGCCTGATCGAGCTCGTGAAGCTGCGGGTGTCTCAGATCAACGGATGCGCCTACTGCATTCACATGCACACCCACGACGCCCGTGCGAGTGGTGAAACCGAAGACCGGTTACATCTTTTGAACGCGTGGCGTGAATCATCGCTTTACTCGGAACGCGAACAGGCGGCTCTGGCCTGGGCAGAGGATCTCACTCGGATCGAAACCAGCCGCGCTCCCGACGCCACTTATACAAAAGTCGCAGCGCAGTTTTCCGAAGAGGATCAGGTGGCGCTGACACTTGTCGTCACGACCATCAACGCGTGGAACCGTCTGGCCATCGGATTCGACGTGCCGCACCCGGTTTCCAACACGGCATCGGCCGCGTGACCCGGCCCGGATCAAAGCCCGGCGATACCGCCTTCGTCGATATGCAACCGCGTCTTTTGCGGTTGCATATCGCATGCTCAGATCGGTCAACGATGCCGAAGACATCGTACAGGATGCCTATCTACGCTGGCGACGGGTCGACCCTGCCATCGTACGCGATGAAACCGGGTTTCTGATCCGCGTCGTGACGCGCTTGTGCCTGGATCATTTGCGCGCGGCACGCACCGTTCGAGAAACCTATCCCGGCGAGTGGCTGCCCGAGCCACTTGTCACCGAAGACGCAACCGAGCGACTGGATCGTGACGTCTCGGTGGCTCTTTTGATGGCATTGGAAGGTTGTCGCCGCTGGAACGCGCCGCATTCCTGTTGCACGATATCTTCGATCAAACCTATGACGACCTGGCAAAAGCCCTGAATCGAAGCCCAACCACGTGCAGACAGCTTGTCAGCCGGGCGCGCAAGCATGTCGAACAGGCCAAGCCGCGTTCGAATGTCGACCCAGCGCTCAGCGATGATCTTGCAAGGGCGTTTTTCC